>NZ_CP154353.1:0-4634956 GCF_041937165.1 Enterobacter adelaidei
GTGTCACTTTCGCTTTGGCAGCAGTGTCTTGCCCGATTGCAGGATGAGTTACCAGCCACAGAATTCAGTATGTGGATCCGCCCGTTGCAGGCGGAACTGAGCGATAACACGCTGGCTTTGTATGCGCCAAACCGTTTTGTGCTCGATTGGGTAAGGGACAAGTACCTCAATAACATCAATGGACTGCTGAACGATTTCTGCGGGTCAGATGCCCCACAGCTGCGCTTTGAAGTGGGCACAAAGCCGGTCACCCAAACCGTTCGTGAAACCGTGAACGTAGCAGCGCCTGCTCAGGCTGCTCCTGCTCCGGCCCCTCGCGTCGCACCCGCTCGTCAGGGCTGGGATAATGTTCCTGCACCTGCTGAGCCAACCTACCGTTCTAACGTTAACGTTAAACACACGTTCGATAACTTCGTTGAAGGTAAGTCGAACCAGTTAGCGCGCGCGGCGGCTCGTCAGGTTGCGGATAACCCCGGAGGTGCCTACAACCCACTGTTCCTTTATGGCGGCACGGGTTTAGGTAAAACGCACCTTCTGCATGCAGTGGGTAACGGCATTATGGCGCGCAAGCCGAATGCGAAAGTGGTGTATATGCACTCCGAGCGCTTCGTTCAGGACATGGTAAAAGCCCTGCAAAACAACGCGATCGAAGAGTTTAAACGCTATTATCGTTCCGTTGACGCCCTGCTGATCGATGACATTCAATTCTTTGCCAATAAAGAACGATCGCAGGAAGAGTTTTTCCACACCTTCAATGCGCTGCTGGAAGGCAATCAACAGATCATTTTGACCTCGGATCGTTATCCAAAAGAGATCAACGGTGTTGAAGATCGTCTGAAATCCCGCTTCGGCTGGGGCCTGACTGTGGCGATCGAGCCACCGGAGCTGGAAACCCGCGTTGCGATCCTGATGAAGAAAGCCGATGAAAACGACATTCGCTTGCCGGGTGAAGTGGCGTTCTTCATTGCCAAGCGTCTGCGCTCCAACGTGCGTGAGCTGGAAGGGGCACTGAACCGTGTTATTGCTAATGCCAACTTTACCGGCCGTGCGATCACGATCGATTTTGTGCGTGAAGCGCTGCGCGATTTGCTGGCATTGCAGGAAAAATTAGTCACCATCGACAATATTCAAAAGACGGTGGCTGAGTACTACAAGATCAAAGTGGCAGATTTACTGTCTAAACGTCGTTCCCGCTCAGTGGCGCGTCCGCGTCAGATGGCGATGGCGCTGGCAAAGGAGTTAACCAACCACAGTCTGCCGGAAATCGGGGATGCGTTTGGTGGCCGTGACCATACGACCGTGCTGCACGCTTGTCGCAAGATTGAGCAGTTACGTGAAGAAAGCCACGACATAAAAGAAGATTTTTCCAATTTAATCAGAACATTATCATCGTGACGCTATGAAATTTACTGTTGAACGTGAACATTTATTAAAACCGCTGCAACAGGTGAGTGGCCCATTAGGTGGCCGCCCAACGCTGCCTATTCTCGGAAACCTGCTGCTTCAGGTCGCGGACGGTACGCTGTCGCTGACTGGCACAGACCTGGAAATGGAAATGATCGCGCGCGTTACGCTGACTCAGCCACACGACGCGGGTGCGACCACGGTTCCGGCACGTAAATTCTTTGATATCTGCCGTGGGTTGCCGGAAGGCGCTGAAATCGCCGTGCAGCTGGAGGGCGACCGCATGCTGGTGCGCTCTGGCCGTAGCCGTTTCTCGCTTTCCACGCTGCCTGCTGCGGACTTCCCGAACCTGGACGACTGGCAAAGTGAAGTTGAATTCACCCTGCCACAGGCGACGATGAAGCGTCTGATTGAAGCCACGCAGTTTTCTATGGCGCATCAGGACGTTCGATACTACTTAAACGGCATGCTGTTCGAAACCGAAGGTGAAGAGCTGCGTACCGTGGCGACCGACGGCCACCGTCTGGCGGTCTGTTCCATGCCAATTGGCGACTCACTGCCAAACCATTCGGTGATCGTGCCACGTAAAGGCGTGATTGAGCTGATGCGTATGCTCGACGGTGGTGATACCCCGCTGCGCGTGCAGATCGGCAGCAACAACATCCGCGCTCATGTCGGCGATTTTGTCTTCACCTCGAAGCTGGTTGACGGTCGTTTCCCGGATTATCGCCGCGTATTGCCGAAGAATCCGGACAAAACGCTGGAAGCGGGTTGCGATAGCCTCAAGCAGGCGTTTGCCCGTGCCGCCATTCTCTCTAACGAGAAATTCCGCGGTGTGCGCCTGTATGTGAGCGAAAACCAGATCAAAATCACCGCTAACAACCCGGAGCAGGAAGAAGCAGAAGAAATTCTGGACGTCACCTACGCCGGAGCTGAGATGGAAATCGGCTTTAACGTCAGCTACGTGCTGGATGTGCTGAATGCACTGAAATGCGAGAATGTGCGCATCCTGCTGACCGATTCCGTTTCAAGCGTACAGATTGAAGATGCCGCATCACAGTCGGCTGCCTATGTTGTCATGCCAATGAGACTGTAATGTCGCTCACCCGTCTGTTGATCCGCGACTTTCGCAATATTGAAAGCGCGGATCTTGCTTTATCCCCGGGCTTTAACTTCCTGGTTGGCGCGAATGGCAGCGGTAAAACCAGCGTGCTGGAAGCCATCTATACGCTCGGCCATGGCCGGGCGTTTCGCAGTTTGCAGATTGGTCGCGTCATTCGCCATGAGCAGGAGTCCTTTGTTCTGCACGGGCGCTTACAGGGTGAAGAGCGGGAAACCGCCATCGGCCTGACCAAAGACAAGCAGGGCGACAGCAAGGTGCGCATCGACGGTACCGACGGCCACAAGGTGGCGGAGCTGGCGCTGCTGATGCCAATGCAGCTGATTACGCCTGAGGGGTTTACTTTACTCAACGGCGGCCCCAAATACAGAAGAGCGTTCCTCGACTGGGGATGCTTTCACAACGAAGCCGGTTTCTTTAACGCCTGGAGCAACCTGAAGCGCCTGCTTAAGCAGCGTAACGCCGCGTTGCGTCAGGTCACCCGTTACGCCCAGCTGCGTCCGTGGGACATGGAGTTAATCCCTCTCGCGGAACAAATCAGCCGCTGGCGTGCCGAATACAGCGCGGGTATTGCCGAAGATATGGCGGATACCTGCAAACAGTTTTTACCCGAATTCTCTCTCACCTTCTCCTTCCAGCGCGGCTGGGAGAAAGAGACGGATTATGCCGAGGTGTTAGAGAGAAACTTCGAGCGCGATCGCATGTTGACCTACACCGCGCACGGCCCGCACAAGGCGGATTTCCGCATTCGTGCCGACGGTGCGCCGGTGGAAGACACGCTGTCGCGCGGGCAGCTCAAGCTCCTGATGTGCGCGCTGCGCCTGGCGCAGGGGGAGTTTCTCACCCGCGAAAGCGGGCGACGCTGCCTGTACCTGATAGATGATTTTGCCTCGGAACTTGACGACGCGCGGCGCGGGCTGCTTGCCAGCCGCTTAAAAGCCACGCAGTCGCAGGTTTTCGTCAGCGCGATAAGTGCTGAACACGTTATGGACATGTCGGACGAAAATTCGAAGATGTTTACCGTGGAAAAGGGTAAAATAACGGATTAACCCAAGTTGAAATGAGCGAGAAACGTTGATGTCGAATTCTTATGACTCCTCCAGTATCAAAGTCCTGAAAGGGCTGGATGCGGTGCGTAAGCGCCCGGGTATGTATATCGGCGACACGGATGACGGCACCGGTCTGCACCACATGGTATTCGAGGTGGTAGATAACGCTATCGACGAAGCGCTCGCGGGTCACTGTAAAGACATCGTGGTCACGATCCATGCGGATAACTCCGTCTCCGTCACCGATGATGGTCGTGGCATCCCAACCGGTATCCACCCGGAGGAAGGCGTGTCCGCTGCGGAAGTTATCATGACTGTGCTGCACGCAGGCGGTAAGTTTGATGATAACTCCTATAAAGTTTCCGGCGGTCTGCACGGCGTAGGTGTCTCCGTGGTTAACGCCCTTTCGCAGAAGCTGGAGCTGGTTATTCAGCGCGAAGGCAAAATTCACCGCCAGCTGTATACCCACGGCGTGCCGCAGGCACCGCTGGCCGTCACTGGCGATACCGACAAAACCGGTACCATGGTGCGCTTCTGGCCAAGTCTGGAAACCTTCACTAACGTCACTGAATTCGAGTACGACATCCTGGCGAAACGCCTGCGTGAACTGTCGTTCCTGAACTCTGGCGTCTCTATTCGTCTGCGTGATAAACGCGACAACAAAGAAGACCACTTCCATTACGAAGGCGGTATCAAGGCGTTCGTTGAGTATCTGAACAAGAACAAAACGCCAATTCACCCGAATATCTTCTACTTCTCCACCGAAAAAGACGGTATCGGCGTAGAAGTGGCGCTGCAGTGGAACGATGGTTTCCAGGAAAACATCTACTGCTTCACCAACAACATTCCACAGCGTGACGGTGGTACTCACCTGGCAGGCTTCCGTGCGGCGATGACCCGTACCCTGAACGCCTACATGGACAAAGAAGGCTACAGCAAAAAAGCGAAAGTCAGCGCCACCGGTGACGATGCCCGTGAAGGCCTGATTGCTGTGGTTTCCGTGAAGGTGCCGGATCCGAAGTTCTCCTCACAGACCAAAGACAAACTGGTCTCTTCTGAGGTGAAATCGGCGGTTGAACAGCAGATGAACGAACTGCTGAGCGACTACCTGCAGGAAAACCCGTCTGACGCGAAAATCGTTGTCGGCAAAATTATTGATGCGGCGCGTGCCCGTGAAGCGGCGCGTAAAGCCCGTGAAATGACCCGTCGTAAAGGCGCACTGGACTTAGCAGGCCTGCCAGGCAAACTGGCTGACTGTCAGGAACGTGACCCGGCGCTGTCTGAACTGTACCTTGTGGAAGGGGACTCCGCGGGCGGTTCTGCGAAGCAGGGCCGTAACCGTAAGAACCAGGCTATCCTGCCGCTGAAGGGTAAAATCCTCAACGTTGAGAAAGCACGCTTCGACAAAATGCTCTCTTCTCAGGAAGTGGCGACGCTTATCACAGCACTGGGCTGCGGCATTGGCCGTGATGAGTACAACCCGGACAAACTGCGCTATCACAGCATCATCATCATGACCGATGCGGACGTCGACGGCTCGCACATCCGTACGCTGCTGTTGACCTTCTTCTATCGTCAGATGCCGGAAATCGTTGAACGTGGCCACGTCTACATTGCACAGCCACCGCTGTACAAAGTGAAGAAAGGCAAACAGGAACAGTACATTAAAGATGATGACGCGATGGATCAGTACCAAATCGCCATCGCTCTTGATGGTGCGACTCTGCACGCGAACTCCAGCGCACCAGCGCTGGCAGGTGAGCCGCTGGAACGCCTGGTGTCTGAGTTCAACGCCACGCAGAAAATGATTGGGCGTATGGAGCGTCGTTATCCGAAAGCGCTGCTGAAGGAGCTGGTTTATCAGCCAACGCTGACCGAAGCTGACCTAAGCGATGAACAAACCGTGACCCGCTGGGTGAATACCCTGGTAAGCGAGCTGAACGAGAAAGAACAGCACGGTAGCCAGTGGAAATTCGATGTTCAGCAGAACGCCGCTCAACAGTTCGAGCCGATTGTTCGCGTGCGTACCCATGGTGTCGACACTGACTATCCGCTGGAGCACGAATTTGTGACCGGCCCGGAATACCGCCGTATCTGCACGCTCGGTGAGAAGCTGCGAGGTCTGATCGAGGACGATGCGTTTATCGAACGTGGCGACCGTCGTCAGCCGGTAGCCAGCTTCGAACAGGCGCTGGACTGGCTGGTGAAAGAGTCCCGTCGCGGTCTGTCTATCCAGCGTTATAAAGGTCTTGGTGAAATGAACCCGGATCAGCTGTGGGAAACCACTATGGATCCGGAAAGCCGCCGCATGCTGCGCGTCACCGTTAAGGACGCGATTGCTGCTGACCAGCTGTTCACTACCCTGATGGGCGATGCGGTTGAACCACGTCGTGCCTTCATCGAAGAGAACGCCCTGAAAGCGGCTAATATCGATATTTAATGCCGTAATACTGCAAAACACAGGCCGCGCTTTTAGCGCGGCTTTTTTGTGGGCACAGGCATATCCAGCGACATCACTGACGGTAAACGGCTCACCAGCGTATCTATAGCAATTCTTACCCTTAGCGGCAGATGCGGCGTCTGCTGCCAGACCGCGTGAACGTCGAAACGCACATCCGGTGCCTGCTTTAAGAGCGGGATGAGTTTTCCCTGATGAATTTCTTTGCTGACCATCCAGCAGGGTAGCCATGCAATGCCGTGTCCGGCCAATGCAGCGTCGCAGATCGCCTGCAAATCATCCATATTGAGTGATGACCGGGGAATAAATGTGCGCGGCGTTCCGTCGTTGTCCATGAGTTGCCAGGGGAGCACTCTGCCTGCGCGCAGATAGTTAATGGCCGTATGCAGGGGTAAATCATCAACGATTTGTGGCTGGCCTTTCTTCAGCAGATAATCCGGCGCGGCGCACAGCACCATGCGATGTTCCCCCAGCCTTCTGGCAACCAGCACGCTGCTGTCCTGAAGCACGCCGTTACGCACTGCCATATCAAACCCTTCCTCGACAAGATCCACCACGCGGTCACTGAATGACATTTCCAGTTCAAGTCCGGGGTGTTCCTGCGCCAGTTCAATCAACAGCGGGGCGACACACTGGCGACCAAACAGCACCGGCATGGCAACACGCAGGCGGCCACTGACCTGCTGTTTCCCTGTTTCAAGCAGTGATTCTGCACCGCGAATTTCCTCCAGCGCGCGCAGACAGCGCTCATAAAAAAGCGCGCCGTTATCGGTCAGGCTCTGGCTGCGGGTGGTGCGCTGGAATAGACGAACGCCCAGTCGCTCTTCGAGGCGAGCGATACTTTTCCCTACCGCCGAGCGCGATAAATGCAGGCGAGTTGCGGCCTGAGCAAAACTCCCCGCCTCAACGGCGGCCACAAAAACAGGAATATCCTTCAGTGTATCGGTCATGAATTGTATCCATTGTGGCGACAATAAAGAGAAAACTTATCGCCACTGGTGATGATGAGTCAACGGTAGACTGTGAGTCCTGAAACTCATTTGATGGCTGGAGAAATACAATGGCAGAGACAATGCAACGCTGGTCGATGAATGCCCTCGGGCGTGAAAACCTCAGACTCATTCAGGAACCTGTTCCACAACCTGGTCCAGGTGAAGTGCGCGTGCGGGTGAATGCCGTTGCGCTCAACTACCGCGATAAAATGGTGATTGAAGGTAACATGCCGATTTCACGTTCCTTCCCGTTTACGCCGGCGTCTGACATGGCGGGCGTGGTGGACTGCATTGGCGAAGGTGTGACGCGTTTCAAACCCGGCGCTCGCGTCATCTCAACCTTCTTCCCTGAGTGGATCGACGGCAAGCCGCAGGCGGACGCGCGCAATTTGCCCTATAGAACGTCCGGTGGATACTTCCAGGGGATGCTGGCTGAATATGTGATTGTGAAGGCAGACTGGCTGGTGGCCGCCCCGGAAACACTGGATGACGCAGAGGCCAGCACCTTACCCTGCGCAGGGCTTACCGCATGGTTTGCGCTGGTGGAACGCGGCCAGTTACGCGCCGGGCAATCGGTGCTGGTACAGGGGACGGGCGGCGTAGCGATATTCGCTCTGCAAATTGCAAAAGCACACGGAGCAGAGGTTTTTGTCACGTCCGGGAGTGATGAAAAATTGGCACTGGCCAAAAAACTCGGGGCTGACAAAGGGATCAACAGGCTGAAAGGTGACTGGGCTGAAGCCATTCTGGCGCTGACTCAGGATCGAGGTATCGACCATATTATCGAAACCGTAGGGGGTGAAAACCTGAAGCATTCCCTGCGCGCCGTTGCCGTTCATGGACGTATCTCGGTTATCGGCGTTCTGGCCGGGACCGAAATTTCACTCCCAGCTGGCGAGCTGTTGCTGAAATCTCCGGTTATTCAGGGGATTGGCGTTGGGCATCGTCGGGCGCTGGAGGATTTCGTTCAGGCTGTCGATGTAACCGGATTAAAACCTGTGATTGAGCATCGCTACCGTTTTGACGAGCTTGAACAGGCGCTTGAGCACCTCGATCGCGGTGCGTTTGGCAAAATAGTCCTCACCCGCGAGTGAATTGTCGTTCCCCGGGATAAGCCTGAAAAGGGGTGATCTGGTTGCGCAATCTAGCTCTATTTTTGTGTGCTTAATCGCGTTAGCATGGGTTGCATTCATTTATTCCGGGGACCTCATGGCTATCAAACTCATTGCAATCGATATGGACGGCACACTGCTGCTGCCAGACCACACCATCTCTCCAGCCGTTAAAAACGCAATTGCCGCGGCACGCGCAAAGGGCGTGAATGTGGTACTGACCACTGGCCGTCCGTATGCCGGTGTGCACAGCTACCTGAAAGAGCTGCACATGAATCAGCCGGGCGATTACTGCATTACCTATAATGGCGCGCTGGTGCAGAAAGCTGCGGATGGCAGAACGGTTGCGCAAACCGCGCTGAGCTATGATGACTACCTGTTCCTCGAAAAGCTGTCCCGCGAAGTAGGTTCTCACTTTCACGCGCTCGATCGCAACACGCTCTATACCGCCAACCGTGATATCAGCTACTACACGGTACATGAATCCTACGTTGCCACCATTCCGCTGGTGTTCTGTGAAGCCGAGAAAATGGACCCGGCGACTCAGTTCCTGAAAGTCATGATGATCGACGAGCCTGAGATCCTGGATAAAGCGATTGCGCGCATCCCTGCCGAGGTGAAAGAGAAATACACCGTGCTGAAAAGCGCGCCGTACTTCCTCGAAATTCTCGATAAACGCGTGAATAAAGGTACCGGTGTTAAATCACTGGCCGATGCGCTGGGCATCAAACCTGAGGAGATTATGGCCCTGGGCGATCAGGAAAACGACATCGCGATGATTGAATACGCGGGTATGGGCGTGGCAATGGACAACGCGATCCCGTCGGTGAAAGAAGTGGCCAATTTTGTCACCAAATCCAACCTGGAAGACGGTGTGGCGTACGCCATTGAGAAATTTGTCCTGCGGTAACAGCAACCAAAATCATCAGCCTCGGTTATCAACCGGGGCTTTTTTTTGCGCTGAATTTATTGGATTGTTCTTTTTGTGATCTTTATTGTAGTACAACATATATTGATTGTACTACATTGTCATCACGACAAAGATGAAAGGCCTCACGTTTGTACTGCAAAAGTGAGGCGAAATTCGGCGGGCACGGTAAAGTAGTGATGGACATACAGAGCACAAGGACTCTCCATGACGCTTAACAAAACCGATCGCATTGTCATCACGCTGGGCACTCAAATTGTGGGGGGCAAATACGTCCCGGGTTCGCCGCTCCCTGCTGAGGCCGAGCTGTGTGAGGAGTTTGAAACCTCGCGCAACATCATCCGGGAAGTGTTCCGCTCGCTGATGGCGAAGCGGCTGATTGAAATGAAACGCTATCGCGGCGCGTTTGTTGCTCCTCGCAACCAGTGGAACTACCTCGATACCGACGTATTGCAGTGGGTTCTGGAAAACGACTACGACCCACGGCTGATTGGCGCGATGAGTGAAGTCCGAAATCTGGTGGAACCGGCCATCGCCCGCTGGGCGGCGGAGCGCGCAACCTCCGGCGATTTGGCCCAGATTGAGTCGGCTTTAAACGACATGATCGCCAATAACCAGAACCGGGAGGCGTTCAACGAGGCGGACATTCGCTATCACGAGGCAGTGCTGCAGTCGGTGCACAACCCGGTGTTACAGCAGCTTAGCGTGGCGATCAGCTCGCTACAGCGAGCGGTATTTGAACGAACCTGGATGGGTGATGAGGCTAACATGCCGAAAACGCTCCAGGAACATAAAGCGTTGTTCGATGCGATAAGGCATCAGGACGGCGATGCGGCAGAGCAGGCGGCCCTCACGATGATCGCCAGCTCGACACGAAGGTTGAAGGAAATCACATGACATCTCGCTACATCGCAATTGACTGGGGATCGACCAACCTGCGCGCCTGGCTTTACCAGGATGGGCAGTGCCTGGAGAGCAGGCAATCAGAGGCAGGCATCACACGCCTGAACGGTAAATCCCCCGAGGCGGTGTTAGCAGAGGTGACGCAAAACTGGCGCGATGGCGCCACGCCGGTGGTAATGGCGGGCATGGTCGGCAGCAACGTGGGCTGGAAAATCGCCCCTTATCTGCCGGTTCCTGCGCATTTCTCTGCCATTGGCGAGCAGTTAACGTCCGTTGATGACAATGTCTGGATTATTCCCGGCCTGTGCGTCTCTCGCGACGATAACCACAACGTGATGCGCGGCGAAGAGACACAGTTGCTTGGCGCGCGCACGCTTTCTCCTTCTTCTGTTTACGTCATGCCCGGTACGCACTGCAAGTGGGTGCAGGCCGATGCTGAGCAAATCCATGATTTTCGCACCGTAATGACCGGCGAACTGCACCATTTGCTGCTGATGCATTCGCTGGTGGGGGCGGGGTTGCCAGCGCAAGAGACGTCGCCCGCAGCGTTTACCGCCGGGCTTGAGCGTGGTCTCGCATCACCTGATGTTCTGCCGAAACTCTTCGAAGTTCGCGCCTCGCACGTGCTGGGAAATCTCCCGCGCGAGCAGGTTAGCGAATTTCTCTCAGGCCTGCTGATTGGCGCAGAAGTCGCGACCATGCGCGATTTTGTCCCGACCGGGCAGGCAATCACGATTGTTGCCGGAAGCGCGTTAACGTCGCGCTATCAGCAGGCATTTCACGCTATTGGGCGTGATGTGGCGGCGATCTCCGGCGATACGGCATTTCAGGCAGGAATAAGGAGCATCGCTCATGCAGTGGCAAACTGATCTTCCCCTTATCGCGATTTTGCGCGGCATTACGCCCGATGAGGCGATCGCGCACGTAGGCGCAGTGATTGACGCCGGGTTCGATGCGGTGGAAATCCCGCTCAACTCTCCGGAGTGGAAAAAAAGTATTCCGGCCGTGGTGGATGCCTTTGGTGATAAGGCACTGATTGGCGCGGGAACCGTGTTACACCCGGAGCAGGTGGATGAGCTGGCGAAAATGGGCTGCAAGCTTATCGTCACGCCCAACATTAATCCTGAAGTGATCCGCCGCGCGGTGAGCTACGGCATGACCGTCTGTCCGGGATGTGCGACAGCTACGGAAGCCTTTACTGCCCTCGATGCGGGCGCGCAGGCGCTCAAAATTTTCCCGTCATCGGCCTTTGGCCCGGACTACATCAAAGCGCTTAAAGCGGTATTACCCACCAGCGTGCCGGTCTTTGCCGTGGGCGGTGTCACGCCAGAAAACCTGGCGCAGTGGATGAAAGCCGGTTGTGTGGGGGCGGGTCTGGGCAGCGATCTCTATCGCGCCGGGCAGTCAGTTGAACAAACCGCGCAGCAGGCGACAGCATTTGTGAAAGCGTATCGAGAGGCAGTGAAATGAAAATTACCAAACTCACCACGTACCGTTTACCCCCGCGCTGGATGTTCCTGAAAATCGAAACCGACGAAGGCGTTGTCGGCTGGGGCGAGCCGGTGATTGAAGGGCGTGCGCGCACCGTTGAAGCGGCAGTGCATGAGCTGGGCGAATACCTGATTGGCCAGGATCCGGCGCGCATTAACGACCTGTGGCAGGTGATGTATCGCGCAGGCTTCTACCGTGGCGGCCCGATCCTGATGAGCGCTATCGCCGGTATCGACCAGGCGCTGTGGGATATCAAAGGTAAAGTCCTGAATGCGCCGGTCTGGCAATTAATGGGCGGCCTGGTGCGCGACAAAATCAAAGCCTACAGCTGGGTGGGCGGCGACCGCCCTGCGGAAGTGATCGATGGCATTAAGCAGTTGCGCAATATCGGTTTTGACACCTTCAAGCTCAACGGCTGTGAAGAGATGGGCGTTATTGATAACTCGCGTGCGGTAGACCGTGCGGTAAATACCGTCGCGCAAATCCGTGAAGCCTTCGGCAACGAGATTGAGTTTGGTCTGGATTTCCACGGCCGCGTCAGTGCGCCGATGGCTAAAGTGCTGATTAAAGAGCTGGAGCCTTATCGTCCGCTGTTTATCGAAGAGCCGGTGCTGGCCGAGCAGGCGGAGTACTATCCGAAGCTGGCTGAGCAGACCCATATTCCTATCGCGGCGGGTGAACGTATGTTCTCGCGTTTCGAGTTCAAACGCGTGCTGGAAGCGGGCGGCATTGCCATACTGCAACCGGATCTCTCCCACGCAGGCGGCATCACCGAATGCTACAAAATTGCCGGAATGGCGGAAGCCTACGATGTGGCGCTGGCACCGCACTGTCCGCTTGGGCCGATCGCGCTGGCTGCCTGTCTGCACGTGGACTTTGTCTCCCGCAATGCTGTGTTCCAGGAACAGAGCATGGGCATTCACTATAACAAGGGCGCGGAACTGCTCGACTTTGTGAAAAACAAAGAAGACTTCAGCATGGAAGGTGGTTTCTTTAAACCGTTAACGAAGCCGGGCCTTGGCGTGGATATTGACGAAGCCAAAGTCATTGAGCTCAGCAAAAATGCGCCGGACTGGCGTAACCCACTCTGGCGTCATGAAGACGGTTCCGTAGCCGAGTGGTAATTCGCCGGATGGCGCTTCGCCACCGGACAAAAACCTTACCTACAAAAAATATAACCCTCTGTAAATTACAGGGCATGGTGAGCGGCTTCGCTATGCCCAAAATCTGGAGACAGATTGCGATGGATATTCCAGTTACTGCTACAAAAACCGGGCGTCGCCGCTACCTGACGCTGATTATGATCTTTATCACCGTGGTCATTTGTTATGTTGACCGCGCCAACCTTGCCGTGGCATCGGCCCATATTCAGGAAGAGTTTGGCATCACCAAAGCGGAAATGGGCTACGTCTTTTCGGCGTTCGCCTGGCTTTATACGCTGTGCCAGATCCCCGGTGGCTGGTTCCTTGACCGCGTAGGTTCTCGTTTAACCTACTTCATCGCCATTTTCGGCTGGTCCGTGGCGACGCTGTTCCAGGGGTTCGCCACCGGGCTGATGTCGCTAATTGGTCTGCGCGCCATCACCGGGATTTTCGAAGCCCCGGCGTTTCCGACCAACAACCGCATGGTGACCAGCTGGTTCCCGGAACATGAGCGTGCTTCTGCCGTTGGTTTTTACACTTCCGGGCAGTTTGTCGGCCTGGCGTTCCTGACGCCGCTGCTGATCTGGATCCAGGAGCTGCTGAGCTGGCACTGGGTATTTATCGTCACCGGCGGGATCGGCATTATCTGGTCGTTTATCTGGTTCAAGGTTTACCAGCCGCCACGTCTGACCAAAAGTATCACCAAAGCCGAGCTGGACTACATCCGCGACGGCGGTGGCCTGGTAGACGGCGATGCGCCGGTGAAAAAAGAGGCGCGCCAGCCGCTGACCAAAGCGGACTGGAAGCTGGTTTTCCATCGTAAGCTGGTAGGCGTTTACCTGGGCCAGTTCGCGGTTACCTCGACGCTGTGGTTCTTCCTGACCTGGTTCCCGAACTACCTGACCCAGGAAAAGGGGATCACCGCGCTGAAAGCTGGCTTTATGACTACAGTACCGTTCCTTGCGGCGTTCTTCGGCGTTCTGCTCTCGGGCTGGCTGGCGGATAAACTGGTGAAGAAAGGCGTCTCGCTGGGTGTCGCGCGCAAAACGCCGATTATCTGCGGCCTGCTGATTTCCACCTGCATCATGGGTGCTAACTACACCAACGATCCGGTATGGATTATGACCCTGATGGCGGTGGCGTTCTTCGGCAACGGTTTTGCCTCCATCACCTGGTCACTGGTCTCATCCCTGGCGCCAATGCGTCTGATTGGCCTGACCGGTGGCGTGTTCAACTTTGTCGGTGGGCTCGGCGGCATCACTGTACCGCTGGTCATCGGCTACCTGGCCCAGGATTACGGCTTTGGCCCGGCGCTGGTCTATATCTCCGCGGTAGCACTGATCGGTGCGCTCTCCTACATTCTGCTGGTGGGCGATGTTAAACGAGTAGGCTAAATCCCGCTGATGTTTTACCCTGATGCGACAACTGCGCATCAGGGTATCCCCATGAAACAAATCACCTTCGCTTCCCGCCATCACCAGCTGACCAATATCAATACCTGGACGCCGGACAGCCAGTGGCTCGTCTTTGATGTGCGCCCGTCGGGCGCATCGTTCACCGGTGAAACCATTGAGCGAGTCAATGTCAGTACGGGTGAGGTTGAGGTGATTTATCGTGCCACTGACGGCGCGCATGTCGGCGTGGTGACCGTTCATCCCGCTGAAGATAAGTATGTGTTTATCCACGGCCCGAAACACCCGGATGCAGACTGGCACTATGATTTTCACCATCGTCAGGGGGTGATTGCGCATCATGGCCAGGTGAGCAACCTGGATGCGATGGATATCACCGCGCCTTACACCGCAGGCGCGTTGCGCGGCGGCAGCCACGTACACGTCTTCAGCCCGAACGGGCAGCTCGTTAGCTTTACCTATAACGACCACGTTCTGCACGAGCGCGATCCGAAACTTGATTTACGTAACGTGGGTGTTGCCGCACCGTTTGGCCCTGTGAACCCACAGGGGAACCATCCGCGAGAATATGTCGGTGCATACTGGAGCGTGCTGGTGAGCCGCACGACGCCAACACCTCAGCCCGGCAGCGATGACATCAACCGCGCCTATGAAGAGGGCTGGGTGAGTAATGACCGGCTGGCGTTTATTGGCGATACCCTGTCAGTGCAGGGCGAGAAAGTGCCAGAACTGTTTATTGTTGAGTTGCCTGAGAACGAACAGGGCTGGAAGCAGGCTGGCGATGAGCCTCTGCAGGGTACGACAGAGACCCTGCCTGCCCCGCCAGCAGGGGTTAAGCAGCGTCGTCTGACCTTTACGCATCAAAGGGCGTATCCGGGGCTTGTGAACGTGCCGCGTCACTGGGTGCGCTGTAATCCGCAAGGGACGCAGATCGCGTTTCTGATGCGGGATGATAACGGTATTGTGCAGCTGTGGCTGATCTCTCCTGAGGGTGGCGAGACGCGCCAGTTAACCCATACGGAGAGCGGTATTCAGTCAGCGTTTAACTGGCACCCTTCCGGGAACATGCTGGGATTCGTGCTTGAAAATCGGATCGCCTGTTGCGATGCGCAGACTGGTGCGGTGACGTTTTTGACGTCCGATCACGGCAACCCACCTTCAGCAGATGCGGTAGTGTTTTCCCCGGACGGACGTTTTATTGCGTGGATGGAAGAGACAGGCGGTTTCCGTCAGCTTTGGTTAACAGAAACCGCGCAACACTAGCGTGGAGGCAATTCAGCGGGCGGAATGACGGCGTTTGTCGCCAGATTCTCCTGCTCGCTTTTTTCTACCCGTGAGCGCACAGAATTGTCCTTACGAAACATATCCCACGGCAGCAGAAGCGTATCCGCCACAGCCGTAAACGGCATATCCAGGATAACCAGGGATTTGGTGCCCCAGTTTGTATCGTCATCGGAGATCATCGCCGCGCTGGCACGTGTCCCCGGATATGTTCCTTCTTTACCGCCGGTGTGAGACATCACGCTCGAACACCCGCAAAGTAAAACTACCCCGCTGAACGTCGTCAGCTTTATCAGAACATTTTTCATCATCACTCAGTCATCATTAATGGCACTGCAAAGACCTGCAACTCAGGTTTATAGCGAGCCTTAACCAAAATGGATAGCCCGATAACCCCGCACTGTGGCAGCCATCGCAATTTAACCCTTTGTGCTGTTGTCCCAGTCTATGCGAGATGCGAGAAAGTGCAAAAAAAAGTGCAGCTGTCGTGCTTGAAAAGCCCGGTTCAAGACCCATTTTAAAAATGTAACCACGAAAACGAACACGCCTGATGGGTGTTCGGGGTACGAAGGCCTGTCCATGGTGGAAGGCTACAATTTCTCGCTGATTTCAGGAGTTTTATTTATGCGTAACTTCGATCTTTCTCCGCTATACCGTTCTGCAATTGGTTTTGACCGCCTGTTTAACCATTTAGAAAATAACCAAAGCCAGAGCAACGGCTACCCTCCATACAATGTTGAGCTGGTTGATGAAAACCACTACCGCATCGCGATTGCCGTCGCAGGTTTTGCAGAAAACGAACTGGAGATCACTGCCCAGGACAACCTGCTGGTGGTGAAAGGTTCCCATACGGCCGAGCAGAAAGAACGTACCTACCTTTACCAGGGCATTGCCGAGCGCAACTTTGAACGTAAGTTCCAGTTAGCTGAGAACATTCACGTTAAAGGCGCGAACCTGGTCAACGGCCTGCTGTTTATCGAACTGGAACGTGTGATCCCGGAAGAGAAAAAACCGCGTCGTATCGAAATTAACTAATTATGCGGGTCGCCTAAGCGGCCCAACCAGAATTGCTTGCCGTAATGGGAGCATATGCGAATCCATCGGGATTTGCAGGAATAACTGCGCACAAAATTAAACTGTGCCGAACTCGCTTCTCAGAAGGAGATTTAGTATGCGTAACTACGATTTATCCCCCCTGCTGCGTCAGTGGATTGGTTTTGACAAACTGGCTAACGCCCTGCAAAGCACCACCGAGCAACAGACATTTCCGCCGTACAACATCGAAAAGAGCGATGATAACCACTATCGCATTACCCTGGCGCTGGCCGGTTTCCGTCAGGACGATTTGGATATCCAGCTTGAAGGTACGCGTCTGACCGTGAAGGGTACGCCGGAAAAACCAGAAACCGAGACCAAATGGTTACATCAGGGATTGGTCACTCAGCCGTTTAGCCTGAGCTTTACCCTGGCCGATCATATGGAAGTCTCCGGTGCGACTTTCACCAACGGGCTGTTGCATATCGACCTGACCCGTAATGTGCCGGAAGCTATCGCGCCACAGCGTATCGCCATTAGCGAGCGGCCTGCGTTAAACAGTTAACTAGCCCGCCGATCCTGTAGGTCGGGTAAGGCGTAGCCGCCACCCGACAATACTCACCGACTGCACAAAGCCCTGCTCCGGCAGGGCTTTTTTGTGCGCCATCGCCCATACAACTACGTTTGGCTCTGAGAGAATCCTCGTCATAACTAAGGTTATGCACAGGAAGTGGATCATGAGTGATATCGCGTTAACGGTTAGCGTGTTGGCCCTGGTCGCTGTAGTTGGACTGTGGATAGGTAATATCAAAATCCGTGGCGTCGGGTTTGGGATTGGCGGGGTTCTGTTTGGCGGAATTTTTGTCGGGCACTTTGCCGACAAACTCGGGCTGGTCCTCAGCGCCGAAATGCTCCACTTTATTCAGGAATTCGGTCTGATCCTCTTCGTTTATACCATCGGTATTCAGGTGGGGCCGGGCTTTTTTGCCTCACTTCGGGTTTCCGGATTACGGCTTAACCTGTTTGCTCTTGGCATTGTGGTGATGGGCGGGCTGGTTACCGCTATTTTGCATAAAGTCTTTGATATCCCGCTGCCTGTGGTGTTGGGTATCTTCTCCGGGGCGGTGACCAACACGCCGGCACTCGGTGCGGGGCAGCAAATTTTGCGCGATTTGGGTATCGAACCCGGTATTGTCGACCAGATGGGGATGAGCTACGCCATGGCCTATCCGTTTGGGATTTGTGGCATTCTGCTCTCCATGTGGCTGGTACGCGTCCTGTTCCGGATTAACGTCGACAAAGAGGCGAAGGACCACGAAACCACCCTCACTAACGGCCATATGCCGATCAAAACCATCAATATTCGGGTTGATAACCCCAATCTGAACAACATGGCGATTCAGGATGTGCCGATCCTGAACAGCGCCAATATCATCTGCTCCCGCCTTAAGCGTGACGATATGCTGATGGTGCCCGCGCCCGGCACCGTCATTCAGCAAGGCGATTTGCTGCATCTGGTCGGCCAGCCAGGGGATTTAAACAACGCGCGGCTGGTGATTGGTCAGGAAGTGGATACCTCGCTCTCCACCCGTGGCACCGATATGCGCGTGGAACGTGTGGTGGTGACTAACGAGCACGTTCTGGGCAAGAAAATACGCGATCTGCAGGTAAAAGAGCGCTATGACGTGGTGATCTCCCGTCTTAACCGTGCGGGTGTCGAGCTGGTCGCCAGCCCCGAGGCCAGCCTGCAGTTCGGGGATATCCTCAACCTTGTCGGGCGGCCTTCCTCGATTGATGCCGTGGCGGATATGGTGGGTAACGCCCAGCAAAAACTGCAGCAGGTACAGATGCTGCCCGTGTTTATTGGTATCGGGCTTGGCGTGCTTCTGGGCTCCATTCCGTTGTACGTGCCGGGTTTCCCGGTGGCGCTGAAGCTGGGCCTGGCGGGCGGGCCGCTGATTATGGCGCTCATCCTTGGTCGTATCGGCTGCATCGGTAAGCTCTACTGGTTTATGCCACCGAGCGCCAACCTGGCGCTGCGCGAGCTCGGCATCGTGCTGTTCCTGGCCGTTGTCGGCCTGAAATCCGGCGGTGATTTTGTCGATACCCTGGTCAAGGGCGAAGGGATGAGTTGGGTCGGCTACGGGATATTTATCACGGCGATCCCGCTGCTGACGGTGGGCATTCTGGCGCGGATGTTCGCCAAAATGAACTATCTGACGCTGTGCGGTATGCTGGCGGGCTCCATGACGGACCCTCCCGCGCTGGCCTTTGCCAATAACCTGCACGCCACCAGCGGTGCGGCGGCATTGTCCTATGCCACGGTATACCCGCTGGTCATGTTCCTGCGCATCATCACCCCGCAGCTACTGGCGGTGCTGTTCTGGGGGATAAGCTAGCAATTCGTCCGGGTGGATGCGCCGCAGATGGTAGTCCACCTGGTAATCGCTGGTATTTCGGAACATCACGGAATAATTGAGGAACTCGCCGCTGTCGCTGTATGAGAGAGACGTAATTCGCAGCAGCGGCGTTTGTTCCGGCAGGTTCAGGTAACCGGCCAGCTGTTTATCTGCCAGCACTGGCGTCAGGCTCTCGTAGTTGCCGCTGATGGTGATCCCGCACTCCTTCTCGATGTAATCAAACTTCGACCCTTCAAGATGCGCCAGCGACAGATTGCGAAACAGCTTCACGGGCATAAAGCTGTCCTCCAGCATCAGGGGTTTCCCATCAACGAAACGCACGCGACGCGAAAAGTAGATCCGTTCATCCACCTGTATCCGCAGCTGGCTGGCGATGGCGGGCGGTGCGGGCATGACTTCGAACTGCAACACCTTGCTCTGCACCTCTTTCCCCTGCTGACGCAGCACCTCCACCAGCCCGGTCAGGTTAGTGGTTTCATGGTGGACATCTTTTCGCGATACAAACGTCCCGCTGCCGTGGCGCCGCTCCACCAGCCCCCAACTGACCAGAAGGTCCAGTGCCTTTCGAATGGTCATCCGCGCCACGCCAAATTCCTGTGCCAACGTCTTTTCACCAGGAAGCGGGCTGCCGATGTTGTAGTCCGACGAATTCAGCCGCAGCCGTAATCTGTCGGCAATAGATTTGTAGATCACCAGTAGACCTCTCTGCCCTTTTCTGGAGGTGGATTGCGTCCTGACATGTCCATATTTATAACGAAAAGTAGACCTGACTGGTCAAAATAAAACCATGAATGCGATCACGAATCGCAGCGGCACGCCATGTTCGCGCATCAGTAAGTTCTTATGCTCACCCCAGGCCAGCAAAAAACCATAAAGGCCTCTACCCCCTACAGGTTGTTACGTGAGGATTTAAAAATGCTCAGTCAAATACAACGTTTTGGCGGTGCCATGTTTACCCCGGTGTTGCTGTTTCCGTTCGCCGGGATCGTGGTGGGAATTGCCATCATGCTTCGCAACCCGCTGTTTGTGGGCGAGGCTTTAACCGCTCCGGATAATCTTTTCGCGCAGATCGTTCACATCATTGAAGAGGGCGGATGGGCGGTGTTTCGCAATATGCCGCTGATTTTTGCCGTCGGCCTGCCGATTGGTCTGGCGAAGCAGGCGCAGGGCCGTGCCTGTCTGGCGGTGCTGATTAGCTTCCTGACCTGGAACTACTTCATCAATGCGATGGGGATGACCTGGGGTCATTTCTTTGGCGTCGATTTCTCCGCAGAGCCCACGGCGGGAAGCGGGCTGGCGATGATTGCGGGTATCAAAACGCTGGATACCAGCATTATTGGGGCGATTGTGATTTCGGGCATCGTCACCGCGATCCATAACCGCTATTTCGACAAGCCGCTGCCGGTTTTTCTGGGGATTTTCCAGGGTACGTCGTTCGTCGTTATCCTCGCATTCTTCGTTATGATCCCCTGCGCCTGGCTGACGCTGCTGGGTTGGCCGAAAGTGCAAATGGGCATTGAGTCTCTGCAGGCCTTCTTACGTTCTGCTGGTGCATTGGGTGTCTGGGTTTATACCTTCCTGGAACGCATTCTGATCCCAACCGGATTGCATCACTTTGTCTACGGTCCGTTTATTTTCGGCCCTGCGGCAGTGGAAGGCGGGATTCAGGTCTACTGGGCGCAGCATCTGCAGGAGTTCAGCCAGAGCACGCTGCCGCTGAAAACCCTGTTCCCGGAAGGCGGTTTCGCACTGCACGGTAACTCCAAAGTGTTTGGCTCTGTCGGGATTGCGCTGGCGCTGTGGTACACCGCGTCGCCGGAAAACCGCGTCAAGGTAGCGGGGTTGCTGATCCCGGCCACGCTCACCGCCGTACTGGTGGGGATTACCGAGCCACTCGAATTCACCTTCCTGTTTATTTCGCCGCTGCTGTTTGCCGTCCACGCCGTACTGGCCGCGACGATGGCAACGGTGATGTACATCTTTGGCGTGGTAGGGAATATGGGCGGCGGCATGCTGGACCAGTTCCTGCCGCAAAACTGGATCCCAATGTTCCATAACCACGCCTCAATGATGTTCACCCAAATCGGTATCGGCGTCTGCTTTACCGGGATCTACTTCGTGGTCTTCAAAACGCTGATTGAGCGTCTGAACCTCAAAACACCTGGCCGGGAAGAGAGTGAAATCAAACTCTACAGCAAGGCTGACTATAAGGCCGCGCGCGAGCAAACCACCGCCCCGGCGGCGGCCAGCCAGCAGGTTGGACAAGCTGCCGGATTCTTACAGGCACTCGGCGGTGCGGCCAATATCGAAAGCATTAACAACTGCGCCACCCGCTTACGTATCGCGCTGGTGGATATGGCGAAAACCCAAAGTGATGACGTCTTCAAAGCCCTGGGCGCACACGGTGTCGTCCGGCGCGGCAACGGCATTCAGGTGATTGTCGGCCTGCACGTTCCTCAGGTGCGCGACCAGCTGGAATCGCTGATGAAAACCCCTTTAACGAATGAACAAACCACCCTGACAGAGGCTATATCATGAAAAAATTCTCAGTTGTCATTGCAGGCGGCGGCAGCACCTTTACGCCTGGTATCGTCCTGATGCTGTTAGCCAACCGCGACCGTTTCCCGCTGCGCGCGCTGAAGTTCTATGACAACGACGGCGCACGTCAGGAGACTATCGCCGAAGCGTGCAAAATCATCCTTAAAGAACAGGCTCCGGAAATTGAATTTAGCTACACCACCGATCCAAAAGCCGCCTTTACCGATGTCGATTTCGTGATGGCGCATATCCGCGTGGGCAAATACCCGATGCGTGAAAAAGACGAGAAAATCCCATTGCGTCACGGCGTGCTGGGTCAGGAAACCTGCGGCCCGGGTGGGATCTCTTACGGCATGCGCTCTATCGGCGGCGTGCTGGAACTGGTGGATTATATGGAGCAGTACTCCCCGAACGCCTGGATGCTGAACTACTCCAACCCGGCGGCGATTGTGGCGGAAGCTACCCGCCGTCTGCGTCCGAATGCCAAAATCCTCAATATCTGCGATATGCCGATCGGCATTGAAGGGCGCATGGCGCAGATTGTTGGCCTGAAGGACCGCAAAGAGATGCGGGTTCGCTACTACGGGTTGAACCACTTCGGCTGGTGGACGTCGATTGAAGATCTGAACGGCAACGATCTGATGCCGAAACTGCGCGAATACGTTGCGAAAAACGGCTATGTCCCGCCTTCGGAAGATGCGCATACCGAAGCGAGCTGGAACGATACCTTTGCCAAAGCAAAAGACGTGCAGGCGCTGGATCCGGACACCATGCCGAACACCTACCTAAAATATTATCTGTTCCCGGACTACGTGGTCGCGCACTCCAACCCGGAACGCACCCGCGCCAATGAAGTCATGGATCACCGCGAGAAGCACGTGTTCAGCTCTTGCCGGGCGATTATCGAAGCCGGTAACTCCGCCGCCGGTGAGCTGGAAATCGACGAACATGCGTCGTACATCGTCGATCTGGCGACGGCAATTGCCTTCAACACCCAGGAGCGCATGTTGCTGATTGTGCCAAACAACGGGGCTATCCATAACTTTGATGCCGACGCGATGGTGGAAATTCCGTGCCTGGTGGGCCACAACGGGCCGGAACCACTGACCGTGGGCGATATTCCGCACTTCCAGAAAGGATTGATGAGCCAGCAGGTGGCGGTGGAAAAACTGGTGGTGGATGCCTGGGAACAACGCTCATACCAGAAACTCTGGCAGGCGATTACCCTGTCGAAAACCGTGCCGAGCGCCTCCGTTGCGAAAGCCATTCTGGATGACCTGATCGAGGCCAATAAGGGTTACTGGCCAGAGCTGCATTAACCTTTCCGACCGGCATCGCCCGATGCCGGTCTCCTTGTCCTTGTCGATTTACGCTATGCTGAAGCCTGTCTCTGGCACGACAAGGAACCTTCATGAAAATTTCCCGCCTCGGCGAAGCGCCGGACTACCGCTTCTCTCTGGCTAATGAACGCACATTTCTGGCGTGGATCCGCACAGCGCTGGGCTTTCTTGCCGCAGGGGTGGGTCTCGATCAGCTCGCGCCTGATTTTGCCACACCGTTGATTCGCGAAGTGCTGGCGTTGCTGCTGTGCCTGTTCGCGGGTGTACTGGCGATTTACGGCTACCTGCGCTGGTTGCGCAATGAGAAGGCGATGCGTCTGAAGCAGGATCTGCCCTATACGCGCGGGTTACTCATCATCAGTACAATCCTGCTGACGGTGGCGGGGGTGATTATGGTGTTGGTGTTCTATGGCGGATAGCCGCAAAGCGCGACGCGAAGCGGACCCCGGCCTGCAGCCGGAGCGGACGTCACTCGCCTGGCTGCGCACGCTGCTGGGGTATGGCGCGCTGATTGCCCTGGCGATTAAGCACAACTGGCACCGTACAGGGGTGCCATTTTGGATCTCACTGGTTGTGCTGGCGTTGGTGGCACTCATTTTATGGCGCTATACCCGCAGCCGTAACCTGATGGATGTGTCGCAGGACGATTTTGTACAGCCGAAGGCGGTGCGGGATAAATTCCTGATCGCCCTGGCTGTACTGTCCCTGTCACTGCTGTTTGCGGTAACCCACCTACAGGCTATTTTTTCCCTTTAGCCAGATATTTCGCCATCTCGTCTTCCGGTACCATTCCGCCGCCGGTCGCCCAGACCAGGTGGGTGACGTTCGCACCGGCATCAACGCGCACCGGTCCGGCCATGCCTGCCAGCGCCGACGGTTCCAGGCGGATCCCTTCCTCCTGCGCCAGCCAGCCGAGCATGTTGTACATGCTCTGATCGGAAAGCGTATAGAACCCGTCAAGCAGGCGTTCCATCGCGCGGCCCACGAAGCCGGACGCCCGTCCTACGGCCAGACCGTCCGCCGCCGTCACGTTATCAATGCCCAGATCCTGCACCGCGATTTCATCGTGCAGGCCGGTGTAGACGCCCAGCAGCATGCACGGCGAATTCGTTGGCTCCGCGAAGAAGCAGTGAACGTTATCGCCAAAGGCCAGCTTCAGGCCAAACGCCACGCCGCCAGGACCGCCGCCGACGCCGCATGGCAGGTAAACATACAGCTGATGTTCTGCATCCACTACGCGTCCCTGGGCAGCAAACTGTGCCTTAAGGCGCTCGCCTGCTACCGCATAGCCCAGGAACAGGGTGCGGGAGTTTTCATCGTCAATGAAGAAGCAGTTCGGATCGCTTTCTGCCGCTTTGCGCCCCTGTTCCACCGCCACGCCATAATCCTGCTCATACTCCACGACGATCACGCCGTGGCTGCGCAGTTTGGCTTTCTTCCACTCGCGGGCGTCGGCGGACATATGCACCGTCACCTTAAAGCCGATGCGGGCGCTCATAATGCCGATAGACATCCCCAGGTTGCCGGTTGAGCCTACCGCAATGCTGTACTGGCTGAAGAAGTCCTTAAAGCGCGGCTCCAGCAGGATGCTGTAGTCGTCTTCAATGCTCAGCAATCCGGCTTCCAGCGCCAGTTTTTCGGCGTGGGTCAGTACTTCATAGATGCCGCCGCGCGCTTTGATGGAGCCAGAGATCGGCAGATGGCTGTCTTTTTTCAGCAGCAGGGTGCCAGGAATGTTTGTAGCAAATTCCTTCTCCAGCCGTTTTTGCATTGCCGGAATGGCAACCAGTTCAGATTCGATGATGCCATTGGTCGCCGCCGTTTCCGGGAATGCTTTCGCCAGATACGGTGCGAAGCGGTTGAGGCGAGCATGCGCGTCGTCCACGTCGGCTTTGGTCAGCCCGACGTAAGGCAATCCTTCTGCCAGCGTGGTGGTGCGCGGGTTAAGCCAGGTGGTTTCTTTCAGGGCAATCAGATCCTCAACCAGAGGAAACTGTGCGGTTAAAGTAGTGATAGTTGCGTTTTCCATAATACGTCTCTTCGCGCTCAGATAATGAAAGAAAGCAGGAATGTGCCGCCAAGTGCAAGCACCGAGGCGATAAACGTCGCCGTCGTATAGTATTTGAAGGTCTCATTCAGGGTCGCGCCGCAGTACTGCTTCACCAGCCAGAAGAGGGAATCGGTGACGATCGTGCAGCCAATGGCGCCGGAACCGATGGCAATAGTAATGATCTCCGGGCTGACGTTCGGATAGAGCGGCAGCATCGGTGCAACAATCGCGGTGGCGCCCATCATCGCCACCGTAGCCGAACCCACGGCGGCATGCAGAACCAGCGCCACCAGCCAGGCGAGCAGGATAGGGTGCATGTGCAGGTTCGAGAGAATATGCGCCAGCGTATCCGCCAGCCCGCTGGTTTTCAGGATGGCGTTAAACGCCCCGCCCGCGCCGATAATCAGCAAAATGTTGGCGATAGAGCCAAAACCGTGCTCGGTATGGGTCAGCATTGCGCCCATGCTCATATGCTGGCGGATCCCCAGCAGGTAGTAGGCGACAAACACGGCGATAAACATCGCGGTGATCGGGTTACCGATAAACTCCAGCAGCGTATACAGCGTGCCTTCTTTCGCCATATTCAGTTCGGCGATGGTCTTCACCAGCATCAGGGCAATCGGCAGCAGCACCGTGAACAGCGTCGCACCCAGCGATGGCAGCGTGTGCTCCTCCCGAACTTTCAGGTCTGAAAATTCAGCCGGAACCGGTTTAAACGGCAGACGGTTGCCAAGCAGTTTCAGGAACAGCGGGCCGCCGATCAGCGAGGCCATCAGGCCCACCAGCAGACCGTAGACGATAACCGTTCCGACGTCCGCACCTAATTTATTGGTGACAAACAGCGCCGCAGGATGGGGAGGCACCACGCAGTGCACCGCCATCAATGCGGTACAGAGCGGAATGGCAAGTTTGAGCAGTGAGGTGTGGGTCTTTTTGGCAATGGAAAATGCCAGCGGTATCAGCAGCACCACGCCCACTTCCACAAACAGCGTGATCCCGCAAATCATCCCCACGAGCACCATAATCACGTCAGCTGACAGCCAGCGGCAGCGCTGCAACGCGATCCCGATGCGCTCTGCCGCCCCGGAGACTTCCATCATCTTGCCAAGAATAGTGCCAAGACCGATTACTGCCGCCAGGAAGCCCAGCGTACCGCCAATCCCGCTCTCAATGGCGTTCACCATATCCAGCGGACTCATCCCCATCATCGCGCCGACGAAAAAGCTCGCCAGCAGCAGCGCGAGGAACGGGTGAAACTTCAGTTTTACGATGGTTAAAACAATCAACACGATGCTGACAAGCAGCGTTGCCACAACCCAGACCTGAGATCCCATATCTCACCTCACCCTTATGTCATCTACGGGTATTGGACGAAAAAACGGCTTGGGCTGACAAACGATATAAATTGGCTTTCAGATGAGCCAGATTGGATCAACTGAGTGACTAAACTCTAAAAAGCGCACTAAATTCGTATTAGGTTCACATAAATTCATCTTTGAACGGTATGCTGAACATGAAAATAAGGCGTGGGAATTGTGATGAACGATGTGAATGAAGCCCGAAACCGGCTGTTAAACGGCTGGCAGCTGTCGAAAATGTACACCTTTGAGGTGGCTGCCCGGCACGAGTCCTTCGCGCTGGCTGCGGAAGAGTTGTCGCTCAGCCCCAGCGCGGTGAGTCACCGCATCAACCTGCTGGAAGAGGAGCTGGGCATTCAGCTGTTTGTCCGCTCGCACCGTAAAGTCGAGCTGACGCAGGAGGGAAAACGCGTTTACTGGACGCTAAAATCTTCACTCGACACCCTGAACCAGGAGATCCTGGATATCAAAAACCAGGCGCTGTCCGGTACGCTGACGGTCTACTCCCGACCGTCGATTGCCCAGTGCTGGCTGGTCCCCATGCTGGGGGATTTTACCCGCCGCTACCCGTCTATTTCTCTCACCATCCTGACCGGCAACGATTACGTCAATATGCAGCGAACGGGCGTCGATCTGGCGCTGTATTTTGACGATACGCCGCCAAACCACCTTTCTCATCACTTCCTGATGGACGAAGAGATCTTGCCCGTCTGCTCACCGCAGTATGCCCGCGAGCATGAACTGCTGAAAAACCCCGATAACCTCAGCCACTGCACGCTGCTGCACGACCGTCAGGCCTGGAGCAATGATTCCGGTACGGATGAGTGGCTTAGCTGGGCGCAGCACTTTGCGGTGAATATGCCGCCATCGTCGGGCATTGGTTTCGATCGTTCCGATTTAGCGATTATCGCGGCCATTAACCATGTCGGCGTCGCGATGGGCAGAAAGCGGCTGGTGCAGAAACGGCTGGAACGAGGCGAGCTGATTGCCCCGTTTGGCGAAAAGACCCTGAAATGTCATCAGCACTACTATATTTCGACGCTTTCTGGCCGTCAGTGGCCGAAAATTGACGCCTTTATCGGCTGGCTGAGAGAACTGGCAGGTTGAAGAATTATTACGCTTTCGCTCTACACCAAATGTGAAAAAGCGTGCTAAATACAGGTAATGCTTTCGATTTATCCAGGGTAAACCGTGTTAAAGCTTTTTATTGCCTCTGCATTACTGATCTCTTCCGGCTGGGCGATTGCCGCTGAGCCGCCGCTGACGGCCGCCCTTTATGCGCAGCAGCTGGGTGTCGGGATGGATGTGGACTGGGCGCGCACCGAGCGCGGCATACGTGAATTCGACCCGCTGGTGGTACGCGATTTTCGAGCAAAAGGCATTACCCACGTGCGCATCCGCGTCGCCGATGAGCCGACGGAAGCGCGGCTGATCCACCTGCGCAAGCTGGTGGAAGCCTGCGAGCAGTATGGCGTGATCCCGATAGTCGCGTATCAGGCGGATGAATATAAAAACGATCCGAAAGCCGATAACGAGAAAGAGACGGTCAACTGGTGGATTGCCGTGGCGCACTATTTCGGTCAGAGCTACCCTCTGCTGGGTTTTGACCTCATCTATGAGCCGGCCGACAAGCTCAACCACAACCTGGCGTCGTTAAACCGCGTCTATGAAAAGACCATTAAAGCGATCCACGACATTGACCCGCAGCGCATGATCTTCATTGCGCCGCGCCTGCGTGCCGCGCCGGAGGATTTATCCAACCTGAAGCTGCCCGCGCACAGCCAGAACTACCTGCTGGCGGAGTGGCATATTTTCCCGTGGGGGCCGCTGAAGAATGGCGGCAAATACCCGTGGACGTCCGGCACGGCGGCGGAGAAAGCGGCTATCCGTAATCGCATCAATGCCGCGCTGCACTGGCAGCAAAAAACCGGGCACGTTAGCTGGGTCGGGGGTTGGGGCGTAGGGGAATCAAGCCGTTTCACCCCAACCGCTTCGCAAATGGCCTTTGCCACCTTTATGGCCTGCGAGCTGCAAAAGGCGAAAATCCCGTATGCGCTTAACGCGGATTTCCAGTTTTACGACGGGGAAGAGGGCGCCTGGCGGCCTGCGCCAGAGCCGTTATTGCAGGCGATGATCGCCCCTGTCTGTGAAAAGCCCAGCGAAAAGCCGGGCCATCATGCGGTTAAACAGGCTGCTCGTGATGCGGGACACGCGACGCCAGCGGCAGCCAGCACAGTAAAATCAGCAGCCCCATCAGCGTCATCAGCAGGCCCAGACTAGCCTGCCCGGTCTGCGGCATCATGGCGGAGAGCCAGGCCAGCGCACCGGAACCGATATTCTGCAAACCGCCCACCAGTGCCCCCGCAGTGCCTGCCAGGAAAGGGAACGGCTCCATCGCGCCGCTGGTGGCGAGCGGGAACAGCATCCCCGCACCGAAGAAGAACAGCGCCGCCGGGATCAGCAACGTCCAGACGGTCATCACGCCGAACAGCCCCGGAACCCACATCATTACGCCTGCCAGCAGGCAGCTAATGACCGATTGCCACATCAACGTCGAGAAACGTTTGTTGGGACGTCCGGCAAACCAGGCGCCGAAGAACGCCGCAGGAATAGGCAGAATAAACAGAATACTGACCACCATGCTGCTCAGGCCAAGCCCTGCGCCCAGGAGTACACCTGAGCAGGCTTCGAACACCGCAATACCCGCGAGGCCACCGATCAGCATCAGCAGGTAACAGGTAAACGCTCCGTTACCGAATAGCGTTTTATAGCTGGCGATAAGCTTCGTACGCGGTGCGTCTTGCGGGCGCGTTTCCGGCATCCAGCGCGCCATGCTAAAAGTGACGATCATGCACAGCACCAGCAGGAAAGCGTAACAGGCCCGCCAGGACCACATGGTATCCAGCAGGCCGCCAATCAGCGGGGCCAGCAGCGGGCTGACCAGAATTCCCATGTTCAACAAACTGTTAGCATGGCGAAGCTGAGTGCCCTGATACATATCCCTCGGTAAGGTACGCGCCATCACCCCGCCGACGCCGGTGCCGACACCCTGCAGGGCGCTGGCGGCAATCAACACGGTCAGGTTGTGGGTGGTCATCGCGATCGTCGTGGCGACCATGAAAATAGACATACCGACTAAAATCACCGGGCGGCGGCCGATACGGTCAGAGAGCGGCCCATAGAACAACTGCGAAACGCCATAGGTCAGCAGGTAGGCTGCCATCACGCTTTGTACTGCGCCCTCACGGACGTTAAGTTCCTTTGCCATGTCGGCAATCGCCGGAATGTAGATGGTTTGTGCCATCTGACCGACGGCCACCAGTAACACCAGCATCAACAATAAGTTAACGTTCCTTTGTTTTTTCATGTCGCTGAATACTTTTGCCAAAAGAGAAAAATGAAGAATAAGTGACTGCGCATTCCCATAAATGCGCGAGGAATCTACCACAGTGAGATGACAATTTAAGCATTGTCGTGGTGAATGAAAAAACCGGTAAAGGCAGGATTTGTAAACAAGATCGGCAACTAATGTTGCCAGTGGATTACGCCAGGCGTAGTAAGATAGCCCCGCCGGCAATACCCAGCGCAGCAGCGATGCGCAGGCCGGCAACCTTCTCTTTCAAAAGCACAAAAGCAATTAACGCACCGAAGAGAATTGAGGTTTCACGTAGCGCGGCGACAACCGCAAGCGGAGCCTGAGTCATCGCCCATAATGCCAGGCCATACGATCCCATCGTCCCGACACCGCCGAGCAGCCCTTTTTTCCAGTGCAGACCCAGGTAACGAGAGGCTTCGCGTCGTCTCGCGACCATCGCCCAGCACAGCAGACAGAAGCCATTCATAAAGAAGGTCCAGAGCGTATAACCCAGTGCGGTGTCGGATAAACGTACGCCCGTGCCGTCCACCAGCGTATACCCGGCGATAAAACATGCGTTGAGTAGCGCCAGCCATATCCCTTTGCGCGACCGCATACGGCCATTCATCGCCATGGCCAGAATTGACAGGCAGATCACGCCGATGCCGGACCATGCGAGCCATGAGAGGCTATCCCCGAGCACCAGCACGCTGATCAGCGCCACCAGCAACGGGGCTGTCCCGCGCATCAATGGATAGGTCTGGCTCATGTCTGAGACCTGATACGTCTTCGCCACCAGTACGGTATACACCACCTGTAAGGCACAGGAGACAATCAAAAACGGCCAGCTTTCTGCAGAAGGCTGTGGGGAAAACGGCAGTAAGACCAGAGCGATAACCGTGGCGGAGCCGCTGACGCTAATCGCGGAATAGAGCTTGTCCGTTCCGGCTTTGACGATGGCGTTCCAGCTGGCATGCAGCAGTGCGGCGAAGAGCAAAATGCAGAAAACGGTGATGGTCATGGGGTATCGGCTGATGAATTGTCACTCAACTGTAACATTCACACCCTGATGCTGCCAGCCGGTTACACCGCACAAAAAAGGCGGTGCGTCACCCGTGGTTCGTCCGAGACCAGCGTAAAACCCGCCCGGCGATAGAACCCGTAAGCGGTGTCAGGCGCGTGGGTATTGAGAAAATCAAACCAGATGCTGGCATCGGCCATCACCACGGTCAAAAGCTGTTTGCCAATGCCCAGCCCACGGCATTTCTCGCTGACATAGAGGTGGCGAATGCGCCCGGCACGCGGCTGCTGGCTGAAGGGATCGCGGTTGAGGCCGCACACGCCTACCAGTTTGCCGTTGAGAAACGCCCCCAGTAGCTTTTCACCCGGCGCGTTAAAGCGGTTCTCACCACGCTGCCAGTTCTCTTCCAGCCTGCGCAGCATGTTGAAATTCAGTGCGATACTCTCAGCCTTCAGGGCGATGTAGCCCGGCTCATCCGGGGTGACGGGCTCAATTAACAGACGCGACATAGCATTCCCTCGTTATTAAAGAGGGGCGGTTGCCCGCCCCTCTCAGGTGCGACTTGAACCTGAATCACCGAAGGTATTTCAGGACAGCATCAAGCAGTTGCAGTACAGCAACAATGAGTTTGAGGATAAGTATCACCATATCCACTACGCTCATACGCGTCTCCTTTTGGTAAAAAGGAGCACGATGCTGGCGTACCTTTCCGCCGCCTGTTGCCAGCACCTGGATTGACGTAACACAGTGTGCTCACTTCGGGGGTTAAGGCACTGACGGCACCACCCGTTTCAGCCAGGACTTTGTTGCGCCGGTAGAACAGCGGCCCCCTCGCGCACTGCGAACACCCTCAGTATAGATAAATACTGTATGCATGAACAGTATTTTATGGACAAAATTAGGAAGACGATCCATACTCAAAAACGTCAAAATCCGTGCCGGAATTGCGCGTTCTCCTGCGATCGCGTATACTTTTTGCGTTGACGTAACACAGTGTGTTCTGCGGCGACCAACCGCAAAACCCTGATAAAAACCTCGCTTAGGCGGGGTTTTTTGTTTTTTGGGCTGCCCGCAAGATTGGATGTCTGTTAACTTATTGGCAATGAATGATGACGTACGTGGCAGGAACACGTTATACATTAATGTTTCATCTAATAAGTCTTAAATATATATCATCTATGTATTTAATATAATTATAAGATACAAAAAACCTCTCCCCATTAGGCTATTCAACTTTTGTCACTCATAGCCGCAATTAATAACTGTGGATTTTTTATTTTTAACGTGAATGTGTATTTAAATTAATCCAATTTATTTGAATTGCACGCTTTTCCAACGTATATTACAACAACCATGTAAATTGTATGGATACATTATGCAGGCATCTGATTACTTGAAGATGAAGTTCCAGAGTGACAGGCAGTTGGCTATTTATGGACAACAAGGCGTAGCAGGGACATGGAGGGCGTTAAAGGGGATCGGTTCTGATATTTATTCAGGAATGGAGCGTGTAAGTTGGTATTCATCATGCTTAATCCCCAGCTATCATGATGTATGCGATGAACTTCTCTCAGAAGAAAAGAGGATGTACCTCTCAATTGTGTCTCTTTATCGTTACCGCGATGTAATAGCACACATGCTCTATCTTTATTTTGAAAGTGTTATTACCGATTCTGAAAATGGAAATGAACAAAATCGCGTTCGTAAGATGGATTCAAAAGTAACCGGGCTTGTTAACAACATACCGATAAGCAAGACCACGCGTTTAGCGATAGCATGGGGGCTGGCCAAATCCCTTTCTGAATCTGGCCTGCTCTCTGAAATCGTCGTCGAACGGCTTGCACGCCGTGTACCAAACGTTGTCATGGCGCTTCAGCTAATTGGAACAGAACAGAAGTGCGCTCTTGCTGCCCGTCGCCTGAAAACGTTGGATCCTAAGTATTATGCGACCCTGTATACCGCACAGCTGGAGATGCTTTACTACTTTTTTGAGCCTTTCCTGTCGGAACTCATTAAGAAGATGCAAATGGGATTCTATAAGGATTTCGATGCAATTTATAACGACCTAAAGGACAAGGCGCATGTTTAAGAGTCTGCTATCAATTCTATTTTCAGATATTTTATTCCCCGTTTATATTTTTGCGTGCGCCTCTTTGTTCCTGTGGCTGGTGCCTGACCACTGGGTATTACTAACATTCATTTCTATCGTTGCATTTATTATTGTTCATCCGATAATCTTCGGCCGCTTTGATAAGTACGATTGAGTTTTATAAAAAGGAGTTTTTATGTCAAATCCGGCTTATTTATTTCTAACAGATGAAAATGGTTCTCCGATGGTTGGTTCTTGCCTTGTGTCAGGGCGAGAAGGCGCAATTGAACTCAAATCGTTCACTCATAATGTCAACATTCCAGTCGACGGGAATACCGGGAAATTGACGGGCACGCGTATACACATGCCCGTCATGTTTCAGAAGGAATTTGATCGTATAACCCCGTTTTTATTTCGGGCTCTGAGTACGGGGAGAACGCTCCAGTCAGCGATCATTAAGATGTATCTGATTAATGAGGCTGGTGTAGAACAGGAGTATTTTAATATCATCCTGGAGAGTGTGAAAATAACCTCAATCACACCAGACCTGTATCCGGGTGCAAACACCGGGACACACCTTGAAACGGTTCTCATGCGTTATGAGAAAATCACCTGGAAACATTGTGATGGCAATGTCATCTATAGTGACTCCTGGAATGAGCGCGCAACGTACTGAAACGTGATCCCTGACGCATTTTTGCGCAGATGAAAATATTTCCATTGTCATGCCAGAAAACCTGTGTTTGTATAAATTCCATCAATGATTCCAAACACAGGTCCCCAATGACTTCATCCATCTTCACTTCGACCCTACTAAAAACTGCGCAACCAGCCGCAGTGGTCGTCGTGCGTGTGGTGGTGGTCGTCGGCAATGCGCCGTAGGGACTGGATCAACACACGAATCCAAAACCCCGCCGGCGCAAACCGGGCGGGGTTTTTCGTTTAAGAGCCTCCCCGGAAAGTCGGCCCAGAAGAAAAGGACTGGAGCATGGCAAGTTCGGGCACAACATCCACCAAGACGCGTTTTACTGGCGCGCAGTTAATCGTTCATTTACTGGAACGACAGGGCATCACCACGGTTGCGGGTATTCCTGGCGGGACGGTGCTGCCGCTGTACGATGCGTTAAGCCAAAGCACGCAGATCCGCCACGTCCTGGCGCGCCACGAGCAGGGGGCTGGTTTTATCGCCCAGGGCATGGCACGTACGCAGGGTAAACCGGCGGTTTGTATGGCTTGTAGCGGCCCGGGGGCGACCAACCTGGTGACCGCCATTGCCGATGCACGTCTCGACTCCATTCCGCTGATCTGCATTACCGGCCAGGTACCATCCTCAATGATTGGTACTGATGCGTTCCAGGAAGTGGATACCTACGGCATCTCTATCCCCATCACCAAACATAACTATTTAGTTCGCGATATCGCCGAGCTTCCTCAGGTTATCAGCGATGCGTTCCGCATTGCGCAGTCCGGCCGTCCAGGCCCGGTGTGGATAGACATTCCTAAGGATGTCCAGACCGCAGAGATTGAGATCGACGTACTGCCTGAGCCGGGCGGCCGTGCCCCTGCCCCGGAATTCAGCGCTGAAAGCGTACGTGACGCCGCAGCCATGATTAACGCCGCCAAACGCCCGGTGCTCTATCTGGGCGGCGGGGCGATTAATGCCTCTGACGCGGTGCGTGAGCTGGCAGAGAAAGCCAACCTGCCCACCACCATGACGCTGATGGCGCTTGGTATGCTCCCGAAAGCGCACCCGCTGTCACTGGGGATGCTGGGGATGCACGGTGCGCGCAGCACCAACTACATTCTGCAAGAGGCTGATTTGCTGATTGTTCTTGGCGCGCGTTTTGATGACCGGGCGATTGGTAAAACCGAGCAGTTCTGTCCGAATGCCAAAATCATTCACGTGGATATCGATCGCGCCGAGCTGGGTAAAATTAAACAGCCGCACGTCGCGATTCAGGGTGACGTTGCCGAGGTACTGGCACAGCTGATCCCGCAGACAGAAGCGACCGGGCGTGAAGAATGGCGTCAGCTGGTAGCCGACCTGCAACAGGAATTCCCTGGTGCAATCCCAACGGAAGGTGACCCGCTCAGCCACTACGGATTGATTAACGCCGTGGCTGCCTGCGTGGACGACAGCGCGATCATTACCACCGACGTGGGCCAGCACCAGATGTGGACCGCGCAGGCCTACCCGCTGAACCGCCCGCGCCAGTGGCTGACCTCTGGCGGCCTCGGGACCATGGGCTTTGGCCTGCCTGCGGCAGTAGGCGCGGCGCTGGCGAATCCGGACCGCAAGGTTATCTGTTTCTCCGGTGATGGCAGCCTGATGATGAACATTCAGGAAATGGCGACCGCGGCCGAAAACCAGTTAGAGGTCAAAATCATCCTGATGAACAACGAAGCGCTGGGGCTGGTGCATCAGCAGCAGAGCCTGTTCTATAAGCAGGGCGTGTTTGCCGCGACCTATCCCGGTATGATCAACTTTATGCAGATTGCCGCCGGCTTTGGCCTGCATACCTGCGATTTGAACGCTGAAGAGGATGCCCACGTGGCATTGCAGGAAGCGATTTCACGCCCGGGCCCGGCGCTGATCCACGTGCGTATCGACCCTGAACAAAAAGTGTATCCGATGGTGCCGCCGGGTGCGGCAAATACTGAGATGGTGGGGGAATAAGCCATGCAGAAACAACATGATAACGTCATTCTGGAACTCACCGTCCGCAACCACCCTGGCGTCATGACGCACGTCTGTGGGCTATTCGCCCGTCGCGCGTTTAACGTTGAAGGCATTCTCTGTCTGCCGATTCAGGGCAGCGAGCACAGCCGCATCTGGCTGCTGGTCAACGACGATCAGCGCCTGGAACAGATGATGGCGCAGATCGATAAGCTGGAAGATGTCACCAAAGTGGCGCGCAACCAGTCCGATCCCACCATGTTTAATAAAATTGCGGTGTTCTTCGAATAAATCGCTCATTGCTTGAACACCCACGCGCTTATCGTTAAGGTAAGCGCGTTTTTTTATCTGCTCGCCAGGAACGCGCCATGACGACCATCGCTCTTATCGACGACCACCTTATCGTCCGCTCCGGATTTGCTCAGCTTTTGAACCTTGAACCTGATTTTCAGGTCGTCGCAGAGTTCGGCTCCGGGCGCGAGGCGCTGGCGGGTTTACCCGGACGTGGCGTGCAGGTCTGTATTTGTGACATCTCAATGCCCGATCTCTCCGGGCTGGAACTGCTGAGTCAGTTACCGAAGGGAATGGCGATCATTATGCTTTCGGTCCATGACAGCCCGGCGCTGGTGGAGCAGGCGCTCAATGCGGGGGCGCGCGGGTTCCTTTCAAAACGCTGTAGCCCGGACGAACTGATCGCCGCCGTGCGCACCGTCTCCACCGGCGGCTGCTACCTGACGCCGGATATCGCCATCAAGCTGGCCGCCGGGCGACAAGATCCGCTAACCAAACGCGAGCGTCAGGTGGCGGAGAAGCTCGCTCAGGGGATGTCGGTGAAAGAGATTGCCGCTGAGCTGGATCTGTCGCCGAAAACGGTTCACGTTCACCGCGCCAATCTGATGGAAAAACTCAACGTCAGCAACGACGTCGAGCTGGCGCGCCGCATGTTTGATAGCTGGCAATGAGCCCCGTGCTTTCGCGGCTGATCGCCGTCGTCGCCAGCTTTTTTATCTTCTCTGCAGCCTGGTTTTGCCTGTGGAGCATCAGCCTGCATCTGGTGGAGCGCCCGGAACTGGCAGTACTGCTGTTCCCGTTCGGCCTGCGTCTGGGGTTAATGCTGCAGTGCCCGCGTGGCTACTGGCCCGTTTTGTTGGGCGCAGAATGGCTGATGCTGGTCTGGCTGGCGCAGGAAGTGGCGCTGGCGCATCTGCCCTTATTGATGACCGGAAGCCTGCTCACGCTTCTCCCTGTTGCCCTTATTTCCCGCTACCGCCACCAGCGCGACTGGCGCACGCTGTTGCGTCAGGGGGCGGCGCTGATTGCCGCCGCGCTGCTGCAATCTCTCCCGTGGGTCGGCGAGAAAGAGATGCTCAACGCTCTGCTACTGACCCTTACCGGCGGCCTGACGCTCGCGCCAACCTGTCTGGTGATATGGCATTACCTCACCAGTACCGTCTGGCAGCCGCTCGGTCCGGCACTGGTCTCGCAGCCCGTGAACTGGCGTGCACGGCACCTCATCTGGTATCTGCTGCTGTTTGTGGTAAGCCTGTGGCTGCAGCTTGGTCTGCCCGCTGAGCTCTCGCGCTTTACCCCGTTTTGTCTGGCCCTGCCGATTATTGCGCTTGCGTGGCACTACGGCTGGCAAGGGGCGCTTATCGCCACCCTGATGAACGCCATTGCGCTGATTGCCAGCCAGACCTGGCACGATCATCCGGTAGATTTACTCCTCTCCCTGCTGGCGCAAAGCCTGACCGGGCTGCTGCTCGGGGCGGGCATTCAACGGCTGCGTGAACTGAACCAGTCTTTGCAAACCGAGCTGGCGCGCAACCGTCGTCTGGCCGAACGCCTGCTGGAAACCGAAGAGAGCGTACGGCAGGAGGTGGCGCGCGAACTGCATGACGACATCGGCCAGACCATTACCGCCATCCGCACGCAGGCGGGCATCGTTCAGCGTCTGGCGGCGGAAAACGCCGGCGTGAAGCAGGGTGGGGCGCATATCGAACAGCTCTCGCTGGGTGTGTATGACTCGGTAAGGCGTTTGCTCGGAAGGTTACGTCCACGCCAGCTGGATGATTTGTCTCTGGAGCAGGCGGTGCGATCGCTCATGCGCGAGATGGAGCTGGAAAGTCGCGGGATTGTCAGCCATCTCAACTGGCGGATTGAAGAGTCGCTGCTGAGTGAAGGCCAGCGTGTGACGCTGTTTCGGGTGTGTCAGGAAGGGCTGAATAATATTGTGAAGCACGCCAATGCCAGCGCGGTAACGTTGCAGGCCTGGCAGCAGGACGAGCGTCTGATGCTGGTAATTGAAGATGACGGCTGCGGCCTGCCGCCGGGCTCCGGCCAGCAGGGATTTGGTCTGGCGGGGATGCGCGAGCGCGTGAAGGCGCTGGGCGGCACGCTGAATATCTCCTGCACCCACGGAACGCGCGTCAGCGTCAGTTTGCCGCTGAGGAGTTACCATGTTTAAAGCCCCGGCTAATGCCACCCCGATCGGCGATAAAAATGAAATTGACGCCCGCTATCGTTACTGGCGTCGCCATATTCTGATCACCATCTGGCTCGGCTATGCTCTGTTCTACTTCACCCGCAAAAGCTTCAACGCCGCCGCACCGGAGATCCTCGCCAGCGGCGTGATGGCCCGCACCGATATCGGCCTGCTGGCGACGCTGTTTTACATTACTTATGGCCTGTCGAAGTTCTTCTCCGGCATCGTCAGCGACCGCTCCAACGCCCGCTATTTTATGGGCTTCGGGCTGATTGCCACGGGAGTGGTGAATATCCTGTTTGGTTTTTCCACCTCGCTGTGGGCTTTTGCGCTGCTGTGGGCGCTGAACGCCTTTTTCCAGGGCTGGGGTGCGCCGGTTTGTGCCCGATTACTTACTACCTGGTACTCGCGCAACGAGCGTGGCGGCTGGTGGGCAGTCTGGAACACCGCGCATAACGTGGGTGGTGCGCTTATCCCCATCGTCGTCGGCGCAGCGGCGCTGCATTACGGCTGGCGTGCAGGCATGATGATTGCGGGCGGGTTAGCGATTATCGCCGGGTTGTTCCTCTGCTGGCGTTTGCGCGACAGGCCGCAGACCGTAGGACTTCCCGCGGTGGGTGACTGGCGTCATGATGAGATGGAAATTGCCCAGCAGCAGGAAGGGGCGGGGTTAACCCGTAAAGAAATCCTCACCAAATACGTGCTGAAGAACCCCTATATCTGGCTGCTGTCGCTCTGTTACGTGCTGGTCTACGTGGTGCGCGCGGCGATCAACGACTGGGGTAATTTGTACATGTCCGAGACGCTCGGCGTGGATCTGGTGACGGCCAACTCGGCGGTGACCATGTTTGAACTGGGTGGGTTTATCGGCGCGCTGGTGGCGGGCTGGGGATCGGACAAGCTGTTCAACGGCAACCGTGGCCCGATGAATCTCATTTTTGCTGCCGGGATTTTGCTCTCGGTAGGCTCGCTGTGGCTGATGCCGTTTGCCAGCTACGTGATGCAGGCGGCGTGCTTCTTCACCACCGGTTTCTTTGTGTTTGGCCCGCAGATGCTGATCGGCATGGCGGCGGCGGAGTGCTCGCACAAAGAGGCGGCCGGTGCGGCGACGGGCTTTGTCGGGCTGTTTGCCTACCTTGGCGCATCGCTCTCCGGCTGGCCGCTGGCGCGGGTCATCGACATCTGGCACTGGAGCGGTTTCTTCGCGGTGATTGCCATTGCGGCGGGGGTTTCTGCTCTGCTGCTGTTGCCGTTTTTGCACGCCCAGGTACCGCGCGAAGCGTGATACGTCTCACCTTTTCGCCCCGAATGGGGCAAAACTAGGAAAAATTCCCGGTTTCACCTGGACGCTGTCTCAGGCGTCTCTCCCGGCTGATTTTTACAATGCCTGCCATTCGCAGGTATAAAAATCAGCTCAGGAGCAAACCATGCTGGCCTTCTTAAACCAGGTGCGCAAGCCGACCCTGGATCTGCCGCTCGACGTGCGGCGTAAAATGTGGTTCAAACCGTTCATGCAGTCCTACCTGGTGGTCTTTATTGGCTACCTGACCATGTACCTGATCCGCAAAAACTTTAACATCGCGCAGAATGACATGATCTCCACCTACGGGCTGAGCATGACGCAGCTGGGGATGATTGGCCTGGGCTTCTCCATCACCTACGGCGTGGGTAAAACGCTGGTTTCCTATTACGCTGACGGCAAAAACACCAAGCAGTTCCTGCCGTTTATGCTGATCCTCTCCGCCATCTGTATGCTCGGCTTTAGCGCCAGCATGGGCGCAGGTTCGGTTAGCCTGTTCCTGATGATCGCCTTCTACGCCCTGAGCGGTTTCTTCCAGAGTACCGGCGGGTCGTGCAGCTATTCCACCATCACCAAATGGACGCCGCGCCGCAAGCGTGGTTCGTATCTTGGCATGTGGAATATTTCCCACAACCTCGGTGGTGCGGGTGCGGCAGGTGTGGCGCTGTTCGGTGCCAACTATCTGTTCGACGGCCATGTGATCGGCATGTTTATCTTCCCGTCTATTATCGCCCTGATCGTCGGTTTTATCGGTCTGCGCTTCGGCAGCGATTCCCCGGAATCTTATGGCCTCGGCAAAGCTGAAGAGCTGTTTGGCGAGGAGATCAGCGAGGAGGATAAAGAGACCGAAGAAAACGAGATGACCAAGTGGCAGATCTTTGTTGAATACGTTCTTAAAAACAAAGTGATCTGGCTGCTCTGCTTCTCGAACATCTTCCTGTACGTGGTGCGTATCGGTATCGACCAGTGGTCAACCGTGTATGCCTTCCAGGAGCTGAAGCTCTCTAAAGAGGTCGCGATTCAGGGCTTTACCCTGTTCGAAGTGGGCGCGCTGGTCGGCACGCTGCTGTGGGGCTGGCTCTCGGATCTCGCCAATGGCCGTCGCGCGCTGGTGGCCTGCATCGCGCTGGCGCTGATTATCGCCACCTTGGGCGTTTACCAGCATGCCAGCAACCAGTATGTGTACCTGGCGTCACTGTTTGCGCTCGGCTTCCTGGTGTTTGGTCCACAGCTGCTGATCGGCGTGGCCGCCGTTGGTTTCGTACCTAAAAAAGCGATCGGCGCCGCCGATGGGATTAAGGGCACCTTCGCGTACCTGATTGGCGACAGCTTCGCCAAGCTCGGTCTGGGGATGATCGCCGACGGCACGCCAATTTTCGGCCTCACCGGCTGGGCTGGCACCTTCGCCGCGCTGGATGCCGCAGCCATCGGCTGTATCGTCCTGATGGCGATGGTCGCGGTGCTGGAAGAGCGTAAAATTCGCCGCGAAAACCGCGCGCAGAAGCAGAAATTGAAAGCAGCCTGAGTGTGCAGGTGACTTCTTTGCCCGGCTGACCGCCGGGCTTTTTTATTAACTGAGTTAAGACCTACCCCAAAACAAAAATATCCCCTGTTGACGGGGTGACTGTGCCGGGCAACCACAAATTGCCCCATTTACCCGTACAGTGGCAGCCCATTATTTTGTCCGGTTTTAGGCCGTGTAGAAACTGCCTGACTGCCCAGAGCTTACGCGGTGATGCACTGCGAAGATGGAAACCACCGAAAATTGCATGGATGTGATTGATGCCAGTTATGCTCTGGCAGTGACGTACAATATCCATCAGACCTCGGTGACCGCAGCCGATAAAAATGATCAGTCCAAGGTCAGATTTATAAATCAGAACCCCTTCATCTTTTACATAGTCCGCATTCGCGTTTTTTCTGCCGATAACACCGTATGCGTGCGGTTTGGCGACAGGAATCTCCCCTGACCACATAAAACGCTTTCCAATCTGAAGCGGGGTACTGCTGTATTCCATGCGATAGCGTGAATAATCATTATTCAGCGACAATTTTTTTAGTCTGGCGGTATACCCTAAAAAAGGTATTGCCGAGTAGCGCTCGCAGGCCACGTGGGGATGGCATACTATCCGGCAATTATCCGGTAACCACGGAACGCCGCCGCAATGGTCATAGTGCCCGTGAGAAAGTACCGCTGCGGTCAGGCGGGTCAAATCGATGCCCATTAGACCAGCGTTATACAGGAAGCTATCATCAGGACCGGTATCAAACAGAATGGAATCATTTTCATCCTGTATAAACAGGCTAAGTCCTGCTTTGGCCCGCAGTAAGTTTTTACCGCCGGGGTTAGCCCGATTCTCCAGCAGGACACTGATTGTTATGGACATGTTCGCTCTTTCCCTGAAGTGATTATTTGTTACCGCCAGGCATTGACCATACACCGTGGATATACAATCGTCCCAATAAAAACCAAAGTGGCTTTCCTGCCCTTTTTCCAGCGCTTTTCAGTTCACTATTATGGTTCTGCCCGCTTTTGACGCCGTGTGTTTCCCGCTATGATGAGCGGCTATTCTAAGGAGAACGCATGGTCTGGATAATGCTGGCAACGCTTGCTGTGGTGTTTGTGGTCGGATTTCGGATCCTGACCTCGGATTCCCGACGCGCCATCAAACGCTTAAGCGAACGTCTGGGGATCACCCCGATGTCCGTTGAGTCGATGATCGACCAGTTTGGCAAAACGCCGGGGAATGAGTTTATCCGTTATCTTGAGCGCCCGGACGAGGCGCACCTGCAAAACGCGGCACAAGTGTTGCTGATCTGGCAGGTCTGCATCGTCGATGGTAGCGAAGAGAACCTGCACACCTGGCACCGCATGCTGCGTAAAGCCCGCCTGGCTGCGCCAATCACCGATGCGCAAGTCCGACTCGCGCTCGGCTTTATGCGCGAGATCGAGCCCGATCTGCAGGAACTTAATGCCTTCCAGCTACGCTACAACCAACTTTTCTTGCCGGAAGAGGGCGTGTTTTACCTGCATTAAGCCATTTTGCCGCACAAGATATTCTGCGCGTTCAGAATTTCTTCTCTGTTTTCATTGAGGCGGGTTGCCGCGTAGATATCAATATTTAATCTCTTTGCTTCATCGTCCGTTAGCTCCCGGTAGCATAGCCCCTCCTGATTGAAGGTGCATTTTGACTGCGGTAGCAGCGCAAATCCTTTCCCTCTCGCTATTCGACTCAGCATCACGAGTGAATCGTCCGGCTCTTTTATTCGTTTCAGCGGTGTTTTCAGCGTGTCGAAGTAGTTTTTACATTTGTCGTAAAATGAAGGGTTTGCACTTCTGGAAAACCAGAAAATGGGTAAGTCACTGATATCTTCGAGGGAGACTTTTTCTTTCAGGCTGGCAGGGTGTAAAGAGGGCATGGCGATGAGTAACGGCTCCTGACAGACCCAACGGTACTGAACAATATCTTCATGGCCTGTCCCTTTTTCCCCGGTTAACACCAGATCCAGCATATTTTTTGACAAGCTTTGCAGCAGCTGGGCTGACGTCAGGTCCGGTGTTTCGACATCATCCCCGGCGTTCAGTTTTTGCAGCTGGCTATTCACCGGTTCAATATATTCAAAATTAAGCGTTCGCGTGAGTCCGATACGCAGGTTGGTTTCAGAAGAGAGTGAATTCGATTTTAGTTCACTGATTTCGCGTAGGATTTTCTCAGCTTGTACCACCAGTGCACGTCCCGCTTCAGTGAGGCTGACGTCGTGCGTACTCCGACTGAAAAGCTGGCGCTGCAAAACGGCTTCAAGACATTTTATCTGGCGAGTCAGGGGGGGTTGCGTCATCCGCAGACGTTCAGCAGCCTTGCGGAAGTTCAACTCATGTGCAACAGCGAGAAAGCATTGCAATTGTTTGATACTGGGAAGGTTATTGCTGATTAAATGTTCTGCTGTAGCCATAACGGTGATCCTGAAAAGCGAAAAGGTATTTTCGTCTATTTTCTCGTCTCAGATCTTACACGGTAATGCTTAAAATAAAAACCTAATTCAATAGTAATACAAAAACTATATTACAGATTTAATAATTCCATTTGGACGCTGAGTTGATAAATTCTCCCTGTAATTATTACTCTTTATTACAAGAGAAATGTGCCCTTTAAAATGTTTTAGTATTCGAATTATTTAAATAATTATTGAGGTAAGTAATATGGATTCAGAAAAACCTAGGCAAAAGATGACCATAAAGTCGTGGCTTGCTTTATTTATTCTGGCGATTTCAACGTTCACCATTGTCACCACTGAATTGGCACCTGTAGGGTTATTAACGCCTATCGCCGAAGGTCTTCATTCTTCAGAATCCGCGATTGGCATGACCGTTTCTCTTTATGCATGGGTCGGGGCGTTAAGTGCACTGTTTGCCTCTGTGTTTTTGGGGAATGTGGCAAAGAAGCGTCTTTTACTGGTGCTCACCGTCGTTCTTATGATGTCCAATGTCCTGGCCGCTACGGTAGACACTTACAATGTACTGCTCAGTGCACGCATATTGGGTGCACTTGCGCATGGGGCATTCTGGGCGATGATCGGCGTGACAGCGGTAGCCATCGTTCCTGCAAGATATATCGGGACGGCCACATCAATCGTGTTTGGCGGCGTATCTGCCGCAAGCGTGTTTGGTGTACCGATATCTAACTATATTGGCATTCATTTCGGCTGGAGACAGGCATTCTGGCTGATGGCGACGCTCAGCGTCGTGGCTTTTGTGGGGATTACTGTTCTTGTTCCACAGATCACCAGTAAGAGTGCAATTGGTCTTGATGCGCTGAAAAGCGTGCTGAAATCATCCACGCTATGGAAAATTTACTCTGCCACATTGCTTGCCGTTACCGCCCACTTTGCCGCATTTACCTACATTGAGCCCTGGTTACATACGCAGAGTTTACTCACCGCTGCTTTTATTCCGGCTGTGCTTTTTGTTTACGGCATCGCGGGTCTGGCCGGGAATTTCCTGACCGGGGTATTGATTGATAAATATCTTAAGATGACGGTGGCTTTATCCGTTCTCCTTATCTGTGCAGTGTTGATCACCCTGGGATTGTCAGGTTCTTCGCTCTCTGCCGCATACATTTTGAGTGCCATGGTTATCTGGGGTGTAGCGGTGTCAGGCATCTTTGTCGGCTTCCAGACATGGGTATTACGGATGGCGGAAGATAAAACGTTTCCTGCCTCGGCACTCTATGTTTCGTTTTTTAATATCGCCATTGGTATCGGCGCGTCAGTGGGTGCCTGGATGGTGTCATCATTCTCGGTCCCTCTTCTGTATATCGTAGCAGGTACAGCCATCGGCCTTTCCGTTCTGCTTGTTGCGATCGTTCCTGCAAGTCTTACTGCTAAACACTCTCACGTTGAGAAATCGTATGAGCCAAATTAATGGCAGCAGGCGGTACAGCGGAGAAATAAAAATATCATGAGTTCTTCAGACATAAAAAAACCGGGTAACCCGGTTTTTTATTTTTATGATAACGTATCAGGCATTCACCCCTTTCATACCCTCTGCAGAATAGCGATCGCCTTTTATGTCAACTTGTCGATGAAGAGTGTTCAACGAATCAATATCTGTATTCTCAAGCACAATGTCGGCAGCGCGCGCATTCTCGGTCAGATAATTGAGGTGCTTTGTGCCCGGAATGGGGACCAGCTTATCGTATTGCGCTAACAGCCATGCAAGCGCAATCTGACCTGCGGTACAGCCATATTTTGTCGCCAGCGGAGTAATGATATCGAGCAACTGGCGATTATGATCGAGACTGGACTGAATAAAACGCTCGTTATTCTTGCGGAAATCACCCTCTGCAAAATCACTGTTGTTCAGGTATTTCCCGGTAAGGAAGCCTCTACCGAGAGGCGAGTAAGGAACCAGGCCGATATCCAACTCTTTCACGACCGGCAGAACGGTATCTTCAATATCACGCGTCCACAGGGAATATTCTGTTTGCAGCGCGGTGACAGGATGTACTTCATGGGCTCGTCGCAGCGTGGAAGCTGAAACTTCACAAAGACCAATATGGTTAATTTTACCTTCTTTAACGAGCGCACTCAGGCAATCCATGCTTTCTTCGATCGGTGTTTCGTTGCTAACTCTGTGAAGGTAAAAGAGATCGATGCGTTCAACGCCAAGGCGCTTAAGGGATTCGTTACAGCAACGGATGATATAGTCGGGTGTGTTATTAATGGAGCGGGCATAGGACTCGTCGGGAGAGCGATCGATACCGCACTTCGTGGCAATTTTAAACTGCTCGCGTGTGCTTTTATCCAGCCCGGCAAGAAAGTGACCGATCAGCCTTTCATTGTGACCGCGGCCATACAGATTTGCGGTATCAATGAAAGTCACGTTCAGTTCAATGAGCTTATGCAACACCTCAAGTGATGCATAGTCATTCGTCTGCCCGTAAAATTCACTCAACCCCATCGCACCAAAGCCAATAGAACTAACAGTAAGATTTTGAGATAAGTTACGAGTTTTCATAGTTTCTCCTTTTCAGACGCTATGATTGTTTCACCTCAAATGTGGATACTGAATTTTCATTTTCGTTATGCTGAAAAGGTATCAGTTCCCGCCGATCTGCCTCCCGGAAAATTAAAAACGACAAAAGTTGTCAAATCGTTAAATTCGTCACACTTTTGATGATAAACTGCGCGACTTTTCCGCACGTTTTTATCTTCAGGTGACGCCATGACAGAACATATCCAGCCCACGACCAGACCGCAGACCAAAGAGGTTTCACGCCCGAACTGGTCGGCGGTTTTCTCCGTGGCATTCTGCGTCGCCTGCCTGATTACCGTTGAGTTTTTACCGGTCAGCCTGCTGACGCCCATGGCGCAGGATCTGGGCATTTCCGAAGGTGTGGCGGGACAGTCTGTTACCGTAACTGCCTTTGTGGCGATGTTCGCCAGCCTGTTTATCACCCAGGTGATTGGCACCATTGACCGCCGCAAAGTGGTTATTCTGTTTAGCGTGCTGCTGACGCTCTCCTGCCTGCTGGTCTCGTTTGCTGAAAGCTTCACGTTGCTGCTGCTCGGCCGTGCCTGTCTGGGTTTAGGCTTGGGCGGCTTCTGGGCAATGTCCGCCTCACTGACCATGCGGCTTGTACCTGCCCGCACGGTGCCAAAAGCGTTGTCCGTTATCTTTGGTGCCGTTTCTATTGCTTTGGTGATCGCCGCGCCGCTGGGCAGTTTCCTGGGTGGGATTATCGGCTGGCGAAACGTGTTTAATGCGGCGGCGGTAATGGGTTTTCTGTGCATTATCTGGGTGTGGAAAGCACTGCCGTCCCTGCCTGGTGAAGCCGCGCATCACAAACAGAACATGTTCAGCCTGCTGAAGCGCCCGGGTGTGCTGGCGGGGATGACAGCTATCTTTATGTCTTTCGCCGGGCAGTTTGCCTTCTTCACCTACATCCGCCCGGTGTTTATGACCATGGCGGGATTTGACGTGGATGGCCTGACGCTGGTGCTGTTGAGTTTCGGTATCGCCAGTTTTGTGGGCACCTCACTCTCGTCCCAGTTCCTGAAACGCTCCCTGAAAGTGGCGCTGGCGGGCGCACCGCTGGTGCTGGCTATCAGTGCCACGGTTCTGGTGCTGTGGGGTAGCGATAAATGGGTTGCGTCGGCGATTGCCATTATCTGGGGCTTTGCCTTTGCGCTGGTGCCGGTGGGCTGGTCAACGTGGATCACCCGCTCGCTGGCCGATCAGGCGGAAAAAGCCGGTTCCATTCAGGTGGCGGTGATCCAGCTGGCGAACACCTGCGGTGCTGCCATCGGCGGTGTTGCGCTCGACCATCTGGGGTTGACGTCACCGCTGGTGATTTCCGGTACGCTGATGCTGCTGACGGCGCTGCTGGTGGCGGGTAAGGTTAAAGCGAAGTAGTGGTTTTCTCCCTCTCCCGTGGGAGAGGGAATCTGGCTACGCCGATGTCTGAACCCGTCTTCTCGAATCCATCGAAATCAGCACTACCGACGACACAATCAGCAGCGTGCCCAGCCAGTCCGGCAGGGTGAACGCCACGCCGAGCAGGATAACCGACAATAGCGCGCTGCTCAGCGGCTCGGCGCAGCTCAGAATGCTCGCCTTTGGCCCGCCAATCATCTGCGCACCTTTCAGGTACAGGCTGAACGTCAGCGCCGTACCGATCACCACCAGGTAGAAGAACGCCAGCAGCAGGCTGCCATCAATGACAAACGTTGTCCCGCGCCCGGCGTAGAACGGGGTCAGCATTACCCCGGCAATCAACATACTCCAGCCAACAATCGGCAGCGTGCCGTAGCGGGCGATCAGCGTTGACGGGTAAGTGGTATAAAACGCGGCGGCAAAGGCGGAAGCGATCCCGAAGAACAGCGCCGCAGGCGAAATAGAGAGTGAGGTCGGGTCGCCATGCGTCACCAGCAGGAACGTGCCGACAAGCGACGTCATTATTGCGGATAAGACAAACACACCAGGGCGCTTTTTCCGCGCCAGCGCAAACCACGCCACGATGATGGTCGGCGACAGGAATTGCAGCACGGTGGCGGTTGCTGCGTTGGATTTTTCAATCGTCAGCAGGAAAGTAAGCTGCACGGTGAGCGCGCCAACCAGCGAGAAAATCAGCAGGCTGATGGCATCTTTTCGATTTTTGATGACCGAGAAAATCTTGTCGCCGTGAACAAAGGAAAGCGTAAGCAGGATCACGCCGGTAAACAGCAGGCGAACCATGGTCAGATAAGGCGAAGAAATATGGCTTTTCTCCATGATGTACTGCGCGCAAACTCCTGAGCTTCCCCATAAAACGGCGGCGATCAGGACGTTTAGCATCCCTTTACGTGTGGAACCCATGTTCTCCCCTGTTATGTTGGTTTTTTCCCAGCATAACATGGGTCGATTGCCTGTGGCGTGCAGCCTGGAGCCCTAAACCAGACTCGTCATGGGAAACGTAGCGGCGTACTTAATAATCTTCCATACAATCCACCTGACCAATCGCTGCCCAGTAGGCGTCCAGATTGTCGCGCTTCACGGCGGTAATGGCGTTTTTGATCAGGAGTTGATTGGCCTCGGATGACAAAATCATCTCCTGCCAGGCTTTATCGCTCTGCTTTTTCTGTGGCGTACAGGTTTTCTTAATATCTTTAAGGACCTGCTGCTTTATTTGTGCCTCTTTTGCCGGGTCGTCCTTTTCCTGTGCATGGACAAACGCGGCGAAGAGCAGACAAACCAGCAGGCAGACCAGGTGCGCAGCTTTCATCAAAACCCCCTTTAGAAGTCACATGCTTCCTATGAAATATATCGTTACATTCAGTGTAGCGACTCCAGTCGAAAGTATGAATTTTCTCCAGGATGAGTGTGTGAGATAGTGAAACGGCACAGAAAAATAAGGAGAAAAATATGCACCTGAGCATTACTGATACAGTCACCACGCAAGAGAAAGAGGAGTTACTGACGGGACTGAGAGCCTATAACGGGCAGTTTCTCGATCTATCGAATTTTAGCGGTGACATTGGCGTTTACATGCGAGATGAAAATGGCGTAATGCTGGGCGGATTAATTGGCGTACGTAAAGGCGACTGGCTGAATATCGACTTTCTCTGGGTCAGCGATACCGTGCGGGGTTCCGGTGTGGGTAGCCAGATCATTAAATCGGCCGAAGAGGAAGCCAGACGCAACGGCTGTAAACATGCGCTCGTCGACACCGCCAGCTTCCAGGCGCGCCCGTTCTATGAAAAACAGGGGTACCAGCTACAGATGTCTTTGCAGGATTATCCTTATCCTGGCATGCAGCGACATTATCTGGCGAAAGCGCTTTAAATCCTGAATCTGTAGGCAGGGTAAGCCCGGCAATCGACCGCATATAACTTATCCTTCTTATTGATTCTTTTTCGGTTTTTAGCTCATCGCCGCGTTGTCGATATAGTCATCAAAACGTTTATCAAAAGGAACTGTATCGTGAAACTCCGATTGGGTGTGCTTCTTCTGACCGGCCTGCTGCTGGCGGGCTGTGACCAAAGTGGCAATGATGTTAAGCACATTAAAGTGGGCGTCATCAATGGCGCCGAACAAGACGTGGCGGAAGTTGCCAAAAAGGTGGCGAAAGAGAAATATGGCCTGGATGTGGAGCTGGTGGGCTTCAGCGGATCGCTGCTGCCCAACGATGCCACCAACCACGGTGAACTGGATGCCAACGTCTTCCAGCATCGCCCATTCCTTGAAGAAGATAACAAGGCGCACGGCTACAAACTGGTCGCCGTGGCGAACACCTTTGTTTTCCCGATGGCCGGGTATTCCCGCAAGATCAAATCCGTGTCCGATCTGAAAGATGGCGCGACCATTGCTATTCCGAACGACCCGACTAACCTCGGCCGCGCGCTGTTGCTGCTGCAAAAAGAGAAGCTGATTACCCTCAAGCCAGACGTTGGCCTGCTGCCGACGGCGCTGGATATCACGGCAAATCCCAAAAACCTGAAAATTATGGAGCTGGAAGGGGCGCAGCTGCCGCGCGTGCTGGATGACCCGAAAGTTGATGTTGCCATCATCAGCACCACCTATCTCCAGCAAACCGGGCTGTCGCCAGTGCATGACGGCGTATTTATCGAAGACAAAGATTCACCGTACGTGAACATTGTGGTGACGCGTGAAGACAACAAAGACGCAGAAAACGTGAAGGAGTTTATTCAGTCGTATCAGTCACCTGAGGTGGCGAAAGCGGCGGAGACGATCTTTAACGGTGGGGCGGTACCAGGCTGGTAAGCATGCTGGCGGGGAAACCCGCCTTTTCCTATTGGCCCGATTCCATCGAACATCGCCCTTTAGCCCACATCGCAAAACTGCCCCTCTGGCTATTCTCCTTATCACACCAACCGGAGGATACCCTATGAACATCACCCAAATTCGCAATGCCACTCAGCTGATTACCTACGCCGGAAAACGTTTATTAATTGACCCAATGCTGGCACCAAAAGGCGCGTATCCCGGTTTTCCGGGCACGGCGCGTGCAGACATTCGCAACCCGATGGTCGACCTGCCCGTTGACGTAAAAACGCTGCTGGATGCCGATGCCGTGATTGTCACCCACACCCATGACGATCACTGGGATCAAACGGCCATTGAGCTGATCGCCAAAGACAAACCGGTCTACGTGCAAAACGACAGCGACGCCGCGTTGCTGCGCACCCAGGGGTTTACCCACCTGACGGTGATGACCGAAGAGACTCTCTTTGGCGATATCCTCATCACGAAAACCCACGGCGGCCAGCACGGTACCGATCGTGCTTATGCGGTGCCAGAGCTGGCAGAACGTCTGGGCGAAGCCTGCGGTGTGGTGTTGCGCCATCCTGATGAGAAGACGCTGTACATCGCAGGCGATACCATCTGGCGCGAAGAGGTGGCAGTCGATCTGCAAAAACACCAGCCGGATGTGGTAGTACTGAATGCCGGTTACGCGCATGTGCTGGGTTTCGGGCCGATTATCATGGGCGAGCAGGACGTGCTGAACGTCCATTTCCTGCTGCCGCAGGCACAGATTGTGGCGGTCCATATGGAGGCGATCAACCACTGCCTGTTAACCCGCCACGCACTGCGTGAGTACGCCGAAGCCAACCAGTTCAGTGATGCGCTAAGCATTCCACAGGATGGCGAAAGCGTTATATTCTGAGTGTTAAAGGGGAAGGGAGAGACAGATGCCGCCAGTAAACGTTGCGATTGTTGCGGTGGACGGGTTTAGCCCGTTCCACTACTCCGTTCCCTGCATTCTGTTTGGTGATACGGTATCCGGTGAAAAGCGCTTTAACGTGACGATCTGCGCCGAAACGCCGGGTTTTCTCACCTCAAAAGACGGATTTGCCCTCAACGCCACGCAGGACTACACCGCTATTGGTCAGGCCGATATTGTTGTCGTTCCCTACTGGCAGCATGTCCTTGAACGCCCGCCTCAGGTGCTGCTCGACAGCCTGGTGCAGGCAAGAGACAACGGCGCGGAAATGGTCGGGCTGTGTCTGGGATCATTTGTGCTGGCCTATGCGGGCATTCTCGACTGCAAACGCGCGGCAACGCACTGGGAGTTTGAGCACCAGTTCCAGTTGCTTTTCCCGAACGTTCAGCTGGATATCAACGCCCTCTACGTGGATGACGACAACATCATCACCTCAGCGGGCACCGCCGCTGCGCTGGATTGTTGTTTGTACATTATCCGCCAGCGCTTTGGCAGCGTGGTCGCGAACCAGATTGCCCGGCGGATGATTGTGCCGCCGCACCGTGAAGGCGGACAGGCGCAGTTTATTGCCCAGCCGGTGCCAAAAGACACCCGCGATGCGCGGATTAACTGCCTGATCGATTATCTCCAGCAGCACATTACCGAGCCGCATAATCTGGACTCGCTGGCGGAGGTGGTTTCCATGAGCCGCCGCACCCTGACTCGCCATTTTATTAACGCTACGGGGATGAGCGTCGCCGACTGGCTAACTGCGGAACGGTTGCGACGCAGTCAGATATTACTGGAAGCCGGAAATATACCGATTGAACGCGTGGCAGAACAGGTGGGATTTGTGTCGGCGGTGACGTATCGCCAGCAGTTTAAAGCGCGTTTTGGGGTCAGCCCGGCGGAATGGCGAAAAACCTTCCGCACCCGCCCGTAGGCCAGGCAAGCCAGCGCTCCCGGCATTCACCCCAGCCTCTCCACCCGCGTCTCCCCCTCCACCATAGACAGTTGATACAGCGAAAACGATCGCTGCTTCTCAATCAACTTTGCCAGCTCCGGCGAGTGGCTGGTGAGCCAGATCTGCGAGTAGCGGCTGGCTTCGGCGATTAAGCTCGCCAGGGCGGGCAGCATCTGCGGGTGCAGGCTGTTTTCCGGTTCGTTCAACGCGATAAACGCCGGTGGGCGCGGGCTTAACAACGCCACTGCCAGGCACAGAAATCGCAGAGTGCCGTCGGAGAACTCTGCCGGTTCCAGCGGCCTGCTCAGCCCTTCGCGCTGCATCATCATGCGAAAACGTCCGCCGGTGTTGTCGCTGTAAAACACGCAGCCAGGAAATGCCTGGTCGAGAATACGCATCAGCAACAGTTCGTCGCCAATCTCGACGATGGTCTGAAACGCTGCGGCCAGATTCGAGCCGTCGCTGGCCAGCACCGGGGAGCGAAAACCGACCTGTGGGGCGCGCATCGCCGAGCCGATTGATACAGAAAACTCATGATAAAAGCGCCAGTTACGCAGGGACTCGCGCATCTGCGACACTTCCGGGTAAAGATGCGGTTCGCCGAGCTGCCCGAACACCGATTCGTTCTCGTACAGCGTGCCGCTGTGGGTCACTTTCTCGTGATGCACGTTGTTCAGAAACACCGCCTGGTTCTTACGCTTCATCAGCTGTGACGAAGGCCGACGGTGCTGGCCGCTCAGCCAGATGGACTCCTCTTTGATCACCGGATCGAGCTGAAACTGCGAGGGATAGGGCAGCTTCTCCACAAACCCGACCTGCAGCTCGTATTCGTAGGTCTCTGTTTCCACCGCCAGATTCATCCGCCGCAGCTGGTCGCTGCGGGTTTTGCCTGCCCAAAATACTTTCAAAATTCCACCTTCATTCGCCAGCGCCTGGGAAAACTGCCCCTGCGCGGCGCTGTGCATCAGGTGTATCGCCTTGTAGATATTCGATTTTCCGGTGCCGTTCGGCCCGAAGACGATATTGAGCTGCTCCAGCTCCAGCGACATCTCGCGGATGGAGCGGTAGTTTTGAATGTGCAGGGTGTGGATCACAGGCAGGCCCCTTTCGCAGAATAAGACTGTATATAATCACAGTATTTGAGATGAAATGCAAAAAAGAGACGACAGTGAGGATGTCGTCTAAACGGGGTACTGCTTTGGGCCTCTAAGGGTCAATGGGGCCTTCGCATTTTTATGATCACTTGACTGCCAGACGCAGACCCAAATCATCAGGATAGGGATCAAAGTAGTTTTGCGTCATCAGATACCGGTCGGGGTATTCGGCCAGGTAATGCTTCAGCAGCGTTATCGGGGCGAGAATAGGCAACTGCCCGTTGCGATAGTGCAGGATTACGTCGCGCAACTCGCCTCGCTGGCGGGTGTTCAGCTGGTTACGAAAATACCCCTGAATATGCATCAGCACGTTAGTGTGATTCTTACGCGAAGCGGGTTTTTTCAGGATGGTCATCAGCTTTTCCCGGTACGCCACGAAGAAGGCGTCCAGGTCTTCCCACTCGTGCAGCGAGGCAACGAACGGGCCGATTTCACGGTAACCCGCCTGATGGTGCGCCAGCAGCTGGAGTTTGTAACGGCTGTGGAAGTCCAGCAGCGCGCGGCGCGTGAGGCCATTTCTACGCAGCGTGTTCAGTTCGTGCAGGGCAAAAACACGTTCGACAAAGTTTTCCCGCAGCACCGGATCGTGCAGCCGTCCATCCTCTTCCACGGGCAGCCACGGCCAGGTTTCAAGGAGCGCGGCGGTGAACAGCCCGACACCCTCCTTGCGGCCCCGGTTGCCGTTTTCGTCATACAGCCGCACGCGTTCCATGCCGCAGCTTGGGGATTTTGCACAGACAATGAACCCCGCCAGATCGCCGATTTTCGGTAGATAATCTGCCGTAAAGTCAGCCATTTTCTGCGTGAGGTTCTCATGAGGTGACTTGCTGAAGCGCAGCTGCGTTTCACCGCTTTCTGTCAGCGTTAAACGAATGGCAGGGCGTGGCGTAGGCAGCCCAATCGCCATTTCAGGGCAGACCGGCCTGAAGCTGACCCACTGGGCCAGTTCGTCCATGACAAAACCCATACGTTTATGCCCGCCGTCAAAGCGAACGGCGGAACCGGTCAAACATCCGCTAATACCCAGCACAGGTTTTTTTGTCATGGTGTGGTCCTCCCATTCTTCCCTTTAAAACTTACACAACATGAGTAATTTGTCCAAGTATTAGCAAGATTATTTTTTATATTCCTTTAAAATCAATAAGTCTTAACTGCCCTTGTAGGTCGAGTAACCGTACTGGCTCAGCAGGAGTGGGATGTGCAGTTTCTCGTTGGTGCGGGTCACGGTAAACAGCACCGGGATCTCCGGGAAGAAGGAGTCCAGTTTTTTGCCGTGGAAGTAATCTGCGGTTTTGAAGGTCACTTTATACACGCCAGGCTGCATATCCTGATCCTGCGGATAAAGCGATTTGATACGTCCGTCGTGGTCGGTTTTACCGCTGGCAACCTGGGTCCATTTGTCCTGCTGCTGTTTTTCCAGCGTGACGGTAACGTCGGATGGCGGCATCCCGGTTTGCTGGTCAAGAACGTGTACACTCAGCGTGCCGACAGGGGCACTAAATACAGCCGGAGCAAAGGCCAGGGTGGTCAGCATCAGCAAAGGGGCGGTTTTTTTCATGGTGTTTTCCTGTTGGGTTATTCGTCACAGGAAAACGTTAGCATCTGCGGTGCGAAAAAATATTCAACTTTTCGTGAAGATTCCCACAGGAGAAAATCGTCAGAGGATAATCACTTCAAGCGATACCTGCTGCTGCCACTGTTCCACCTGCTTTTTCCGCGCGGCGGTGAGTTTACCGCTGGTGACCAGAAGCCATTTACGATCCGGGAATATTTCCGGTGCCAGCGCGGCAGGAGGCGAGGGCAGAATGTCGATCCGGTGGCCCTGCCCGGTGCGCGTTAAGGCTTCGAGCCAGATCTCGCAGGGGTCATTCAGATGCCAGCCACTGAGCAGAATATTATCGCCAGGCGCTTTTTTATCCCCCTCGAGGCAGAACGAGGTATAGGCGATGATGATGCCATCGAGGATTTCACGCAGGGTCATGGCTGCGGCGACGTTAGCGGAGACCTGGCTACGCATCGGGCGCAGTACGTTCGCGACCAGCTCTGGCCGAGGGTATTCGCGTCCGGCGTCGTAAATCATCTGGCGCAGGGACTCGATTTTGCCGTCCTGCAGGCGTTGCAGCATGTTCTGTTGCAGGGTTTGCCAGTTGTTGGTCCGACCCGGTGTCGGGCGTTCCAGCAGGGGTTTGACCTGGCCGATCGGGACCCCTTTTTTTACCCAGTCGAGGATTTTTAGCGCCTGCTGGACGTCTTCATCGCTGTACTGGCGGTGACCGCCATCCGTGCGCTGCGGCTTGAGTAAACCATAGCGACGCTGCCACGCCCGCAGCGTGGTGGCGGTGATGCCGCTGAGTCTGGCGAATTCGCCGATGGAGTAAGCCATGCCCGTGTCCAGAGTGGAGGAATATTCTCAATATACTACGAATTTTCCCGGACGTGATGAAGCGTCGAAACGGTGCACTACAATTAACGTCCAACCATGCAAATGAAAGGAGTTCTCATGAAGGTATGGCCTGTTGTGGCCGGTGTTGCCATCGCCCTGGCGCTGGTCGCCTGTACATCTCCTACGCCGCCGAAAGGCGTACAGCCGATTTCAGGCTTTGATGCCAGCCGCTATCTCGGAAAATGGTACGAAATCGCTCGTCTGGAAAATCGCTTTGAACGCGGGCTGGAGCAGGTAACCGCTACCTACGGCAAGCGCAGTGACGACGGCATTAGCGTGCTTAACCGGGGTTATGACCCGGTGAAGAAGACGTGGAATGAGAGTGAAGGCAAAGCGTATTTTACCGGTGAACCAACCACGGCGGCGCTGAAGGTGTCGTTCTTCGGCCCATTCTACGGCGGCTATAACGTGATCAGGCTGGACGATAAGTACCAGTACGCGCTGGTGAGCGGCCCGAACCGCGATTACCTGTGGATTTTGTCGCGCACCCCGACAATCCCGGATGCCGTGAAACAGGATTACCTGAATACCGCGCGCGGTCTGGGCTTCCGGGTTGATCAACTGGTGTGGGTGAAGCAGTGAAGATCGTGCTTTCTTCGTAGGGTATTACTGGTCTGCCTGGATAGACTTTCGTTATCAGCGTAACGGGAGACAACGATATGAACTGGCAGCCTTTTCGCGGCGACGCGCCGGAAAATATGACGATTTTCAGTGCGTCATTTCCCGATGTCAGCGACCAGTGGCCGATGAAAGACGATGCTGCCCGTGAGATCGCTGCGCTTGACCGGGCGCTGAAAGCCGAACCGGCGCTGCGGCCTCCGCTGATTGAATACGAAGAGGGCGGACAGGCCGTGCTTGTCCCTCAGAACCGTTACTCCGAACAGGCTTTTCGTAACCGCCCGGCGCTAACCGCGTGGCGAACCCGGCTGGTGCCCTCCGCGCTGGCGCTGTTTGTGGTGCAAAATCCGCTGGAAGATCGCCTGCCTGACGGTACAAAAATGGACAGCGACAGCCGCCAGTGGTTTATCCACGCTAACGATGCGGTTGGCGTGCGCTCCCGTGCCAGAGTGCTGTCCGCGCTGGTGGAAAAGTACATTCATAACGAAAGTGAAAACAACTGGGTCAGCCTGGCGAGTGGGGCCGCTATTCCGGTGCTGGAGGCACTGCGCGAGGCAAAGCTCGACGGTCAGCAGGTTTATCTCACGCTGGTGGATAAAGACCCTGTGGCGCTCAGTTGGGCTGAAACCATGGCGGCGCAGGAAGGCATTGTTGTGGGCGAACAGCTTACGCTGCTCAGGCGCAATTTGCTCCATACGCTGATACGTAACGAGGACCTGCTGCTGGAGCTGGGCGAGCACCAGGCCGAGCTTGTCGACGCGCTGGGGATTTTCGAATACTTCAATGATGCCGATGCGGTGATTTTCCTCCAGCGCGCGCTGCGGATGGTAAAGCCCGGCGGCGCGGTGATTGTCTCGAACATGCTGACCAGCAGCCCGCAAATTGACTTTGTGCTGCGGGGCATCGGCTGGGAGGATATTCACCCGAGGTCGTTACAGCAGCTGCAGGATATCCACCTCGCGGCGGGCGTGCCGGTGGAAAACGTCACCGTGGTGGTACCGAAGGACGGGGTGTATGCGGTGATGGAAATTAAGGTTTAGCACGGTCGGTTCCCTCTCCCTGTGGGAGAGGGGGAACAGGCCGCAGAGAAGCGTTATTATTTGCTCAAAATACAGACATAGGAGGTTGAGGGTACTGCAATTCCTGGCACAACTTGTGACAGAACACATGTAGGTTTGTATGGATCAGAGGAAGGCTTATCAGCTATTGAATCTATTACCCCTATCAAAATGCAGAGGACAATAATGAGCGAATAGGGTAGGTGAACAAAATCCTGAAATGCAGCGCTTCTGAATCGGTGCCATTTATTGGCTGGTCTGTAGGCGGTTTCGTAATCGTAGATGGGTTCATCTTTCGAGTAAGACTTAAACCACCAATGATAAATTTGTAATGGCTTCGGATCTTTGAATAACACATGTGGATCCTGGCGAAAGTGCGCTTCAATAATCCGGATTCGATCAGCAATGGCATACTGGAATGTTTTCCATTTTGCCTCGAGATACCAAAAGCACATGGCGATCAACGAAATAGCAAACAGAGTGAGTAATGTTACATGTTTGTCTGCATTGGTACCCAATGCGAACCCCGCCAATGCCCCAGCACCAATCCATCCTTTTATAACTAAAGCTCTGCGATCGTAGTCTTCATATTGGTCCTGTAGCTTTAAATATTCATCTTTAAGAAAGCCATCGCTTTGATCTGCCATTTCAGGATCTCCAGCCGCTTATGTAGCCATCGTATTCAGATCATAGTTTTGTTCTTGGTTGGTGTTTTCACATTCATGCCTTTGCATTAGCCCTGCAACTTTTTCCTTTTGGCCTAAGACTTTTCACTATTTCTGATGGCTTGATTTTAGGTTGGCTGATAGCCATGATCCCCCCATGAAAATAGAAACTGCACTCCCCACACACTTCGAATGTCTGGTCGCGATCTGGGAATCCTCCGTCCGCGCCACCCACCACTTTTTACAGGAAAGCGATATTGCGGCGCTGCGCCCGTTATTGCTCAATGCGTATTTACCTAACCTCAAGGTCGTGATTGCTGAAGATTACGCAGGCGCTATTCACGGCTTTTTAGGCGTTGATGAAAATCGCATTGAAATGTTGTTTGTTGATGATGCGAGCCGGGGGAAGGGCGTCGGGAAATTACTGCTGCAACACGCCATCGCAGAGTCTGGCGTGAATGAAGTGGATGTTAATGAACAAAACCCGCAGGGCGTCGCGTTTTATCGCCATATGGGGTTTGAGCAGGTTGGGCGCTCGGAACTGGACGGTCAGGGGAATCCGTTTCCGTTGCTGCATTTGCGGTTGGTTAAGTGAATATTCACTTAACGCAGAAATCACATTTGTTAGATATGAAATGCAACGCGTTTTCCTGTGGGAAGTTCAACGTCGATACAAAGTTTCCCACCCATTGCCTCAATGTAGCGCTTAAGTGTGGCAATTTTTAGTTCATTTCCACGTTGCTCTATCTGAGTTACTGCGGGCTGGCTTACCCCCATAAGCTCGGCAACATTTTTTTGCGAAAGCCTGAGCTCTTCACGTAAAAGTTGCAGACCCGTTTCGAGGATCATTTCCTCTGCCATTTCTTTAATTCGTTGTTGGCTATCCGGTGAACGTGACGCAATCACTTCATTTAAGGTTTTCACTTGGTTGCCTCCAGGCTTGTCAGATGAAGGGAAAATTCGGTATCTGCGATGCGAATCATTTTTTCATAAAAGGTTTTGTCGTTACTCTTATCGCCCGCGCAAAGCACAATGGCCTGACGTACAGGATCAAATGCGAAGAAAGCACGAACAGGACGACCAGCATATTGAATACGTAATTCTTTCATATGCTTATACCGTGAGCCTTTAACCGTATCTGCATAAGGACGAGGAAGACGTGGCCCATAGTGTTGCAGATTTAGCAGGTCTGCCAGTACCTTATCCTGTAATCCTTCTTCCTGTTCAAACAACCACTGTTCGAATACCTTTCCGAACCGAACCGTCCACATGCTTTCGTCCATGATAAGCTGTAGCTTATAAAAAGAATATAAGCTGTAGTTAATAAATGCAATGGCTGTCATCGACAGCCAGGCTGTTAGTGGCAGGAGTATGACAAAGAGGGGATTTCAAACGGATCGTGCAATTAAGAAATTGCGAGGCGTTTTCCAGCGTTTTTCATTCATGCTGGAGAGTAAAGCTGCCGTTTGTCCATAAATAACCTTTTTACCCACTATTACTGGAAGGTCTGGGTGGCCCTTGGTGGAACTGGACGGCTCGAGGAGGACGGTACCCGACGTCGAGTATTGCTTCGAGGTTGTGGTGCTCTATCTCTCTGAAATCTGCTGTTTTTCTTCAGGTGAACTATCCGGAATTTCCGGATAGTTGAATGTTACTCAATTTTGCCTGCCGGAGACTGGATGACATCTTTGTCTGTAATGCCACCTCCATATTCTCAGCGTTAAGCTCGGCGGTGTGTATTCACTTTTGCGAGGCGCTTTCCAGGACGCGGAGTTTGGATCGCTGCGAGGGCGTCCTCTATCTCAACGAGCTTTGCTTTCGTCCGTTTATAATCATCCTGTAACCGCTGCTCCTGCTCGTTATATGCCACCAGAACGATGCAACCCTTCATCACCTTCACCGTGACCTGATGCCCGGTTTCAAACCCCGCCGCGCGCAGCCACTTGCCGGACAGAATGATATTGGGCGTGGATTTGTCGAAAACATTCGGGCGGTATCCCACAATTAACGAACGCTCGGTTCCGGATTGGTCGGTGTCTGGGGTAGAATGCGAATCAGCCATAATCAACTCCTTGATAGTTGGTGAGGTTAGCTCTCGTCCGGTATTGCGAGTACCTGGCGAGGGCGTTTCAATTTGAGGTTTTCGTATGTTAAGGTACGTACCTCAGTGAAGATATCTTGCTCTTGTAGGTACGTACATGTCAACAGCTAAACGCGATCCTAATCAGTCAAAATCCGGAAAAGCACCGACTTTTCAAATTCGCATTACGCCGGAGTTGAAGACTCAGTTTGAAGAGGCTGCCAAGGCTGAGGGGATGAGTTTGGGGAACTGGCTGAAAAATTTAGGTCGAAATGAATTAAATAGATTAAAAAAGGAGCTATAACGGGGTTAATTCAATTTCAAATTTTGAATTTGACTTCTTTGCTTGCATTAAATTGATATGTTCATAATCGGTTCGTGAACTTACTAAATCTAATACTTTATTTTTAAAATGTACAGTGGTATTACAGCCAAAAATTATCGCTTTGATCGCATTGGATGGTATTTTATAGAGATCAAACTCTTTGTTATTTACATTTATTTTTTTGTCGGAATTTGATTGAGGTAACAGTATTCGCCATTCATGTTCATATTCCCAGTCTTTACTTTTTATTAAGAAATGATTTACTTGACCGCCTGATAACGGATCAAGAAAAGGGTATTGTTTTTGATATATGACTTTTCGTAAATACCCAAATTCATCTTTTTGACTACGACGTTGTGAGAAAAATGGATGATTAGTTTCAAATTCAATGACAAAGCCACTGTGGGCCTGTGCGTAGTGTCCCCACATTAGAATATTTGTTGGTGTTTCTGTTAGTGATAAAATTCTAGTTATTTCTATCAACTTTTTGTTGAGAGTCTGCATTGTGATTTCAGTCGTTTTTATTATATTTTCTTTTTCTCTCTTATACATCGAGAGCATTGCATTTTTTGCCTCAACAATTATATTGTTGGCCATTTCTTTAGGCAGTTTTTCAATGTGATTCAGCCATTCGGTTGGTAATTCTTTGAGGAGATCTAAATTTATTAAAGAATCATGTAAAGTGGATTCAAAACTACTAAAATTAAAAGAGGCATTGAATTCAAATGGGTCGTTGAAATTTAAGGGGTTATTGAAACATATTAAGTTGTTTTCAAGTATATCGATTCTTTCTGGGGGAAGGTATTTAAACATAGTTATTAACTCGGAAAGTAGCTTTAGAGGTACTTTTGGCGGAAGATCACAGGAGTCGAACCTGCCCGGGAACGCTGGCGTCCCCAACTGGATTTGAAGTCCAGCCACCTCACCGGAGATGACGATCTTCCGCGCCTGCATTGCTACATGGAGGCGGGGCGCATTATAGCTACTTTCAGGCATTTACCACATACCCCACACCACTTTTTTCACCTCTCTTTTGACCTGTGCCGGGTCATTTCAGTTAATTCCTAAGAAAATCCTCATGTTAGCCCTTCGTACTCGCCAGCATTTACTGCGATCACAAAAAACAATAATCAGAAGCCAGACTATGCGTGGAACGAGGGCACAGCCTTCCAGTTGTTTAACCTGGACGATGGCGCAACGGCGATGAGCGAAGTGCCTGCGACGGACGGCTCCGTGACGTTTACGCTGAAGGCGTCACGTCGGGGCGAAATCGTGACCCTTACCGGCGCGGGAGACGCGCAAAACTGGTCGGTGTGCTTGCGCAACGTGCAGAAGGTGAGCGGCGTGAAGGGCGGCTCACACGCAGGCAACAAGTGGGGTGTGGTGGTGAAAGCCGAGGGGAATGAGGTAGTGGTTCATCTTTGATTCATCTGGAATTGTGCGGTCTGATGCCCTCTCCCACTGGGAGAGGGAACAAAACCTCGCAGCCGCTACCCGGCTTGGTTATTGCACCGGTGTTGAAACCACACCGCCCGTCATTGTCTGCTCGACCTGCTGCTTATCCATATTCACTGCATTCAGTTTCCCGTTAACGGTTGGCTTCAGCGGGGCTTTGTCCTGCACGCTGCCGCTGGCGGTGAGCTGAATATTGCCGTCACCCGCAATCGGCAGCGCTGGCCAACCCCAGTGCTCGATCACGTTCAGCGGCACACCGCGCCCGTTCAGGCTAACAGTGGTTTGCCGTTGCGGCAGTTGTGAAACCGTCGCCGTGGCTTCCAGAATGCCTTTCTCAGTAAACGCGCTCAGGTCAGTAATATTCACTGTGGCAGCGTTAGCATTCAGTGCCAGTGACGGACGACGCACATCCACGCGGTTAAAGGTTGCCGCCGCGCCATTCAGGGTTGCGCTACCGCCCCAGACGCCCCACTGGCGATCTTTCACCAGTTGCAGGTTCGCGCCATAGCCATCAAGAGAGGTGATCTGCCACGGGAAGGCAGGATCGATGTCGATCACCAGGTTGCGGCTCAGACCAAATTTTTGCAGCGTCACGCTGTTCAGCCATTCCGGCAGAGGCTCCATCCACAGCGTTTTCCAGTTCTGCGGCAGGGTATACTCCAGCCCGGCGATGGCGACATCGTCCAGCACTAGCGCTTTGCCGTCGCGCTGCCAGTTGCCAGAGGTGCGCACCATGCCGCCTTCCCAGCGGGAGGTTAGCTGGCGCAACGCCACGCCCTGCGGAGAGAATTCCGCATTCAGGATTGGGTCAAACAGATGCAGCGAACCGTAGATGAATTCGCTGGCGTTCATGGATAAACGCCCTTCCTGGCTCTGCCAGTCGCCTTTACTCAGCGTCAGGTTGCGCAGGCTTAAATCAAGGTCAGTAACTGCCCAGTCCGGGCCCTGCAGGCGGGCGTCGGTTACGTCCAGTCGGCCAATCTGCAGAGAGGGGATGGTGGTCAGCGGTGCGAAGAAATCCATCAGCGTTTTATCGCTCTGCAGGCGGATTTCGTTCAGACGCAGGGTGTCGATGATCCAGCTTCCGTCGGCGTTACGCAGGGCGGAGCCGGTGAGTGAACCGCGGGCCATATCGGCACCGATGGTGTTCAACACCACTTCCTTGCCGTTCAACTGACCCTCGATCAACACGTTGGTGGCCGGCACGCCGTTCAGGGTGAGCGATCCTGCGCTCATCTGGATCTGCGCATTTTTACCCAGCACGTTGCCTGCTTCTGGTTGCCATGGGCTGACACCTCCCGTGACTTTCTGGGCACTTAAATCCCACTCCGTATTGGGGCTGTTAAAGGCCATGTTGTTCAGTTGCAGACGGTCTGACTGGAAAGGCAGCGGCGCAGTCTGAGGAGAAAGATTCAGCGTGCCATCGAACAGGGAGATGGTGTCCATATGCAGCGGATCGGTAACCTGTCGGCTACTGAGGCCAATATCGACTTTTTTGGCAACCAGCGTGGCGGGTTTGCCATCCCGGCCAAAGGTGACGTTTTCCAGAATGATGTGGGAAGGCGACGAAAAGCGGTGATTCATCTTGTCGAAACTGAGTTCGTAGTCGGTATTTACCGTCACCCAGTTGCTGACCTGACTCGCACCCCAGCGGGTCTGGAGCAGGATATAGAGCGCCAGCACCACAATCAGCACGGCTACCAGAAGATAGACGAGTAGCTTTCCAATAAATTTCATGGTCTTCCATCCCGCAAAACGCACATAAAGGAGTTATGCACGATTTATGCGCAATCCTCAAGGTGGGAATGGTGTAATAAGATGTCACGGCAGGCATTGACTGCCTGCCGTGAGAGAGATCAATTTTTCTCAGGCGGGAATACGAGGTTCAGCACGATAGCGGTGATACCGCCCGCGGCAATGCCGGAAGAGAGCAGGTTTTTCACCCAGTCCGGGGCAAACTGCAGGATCAGCGGCTGCTGAGACACACCCAGACCCACGGCCAGCGACAGCGCGATAATCATAATTGCACGGCGGTTCAGCGGTTCGCGGGAAACGATACGTACGCCGGAAGCGGCAATTGTGCCAAACATCACCAGCGTTGCGCCGCCCAGTACCGGCTCAGGAATGTGCTGCACAAAGCCGCTTACCGCCGGGAACAGACCGAGAACAATCAGCATCAGCGCCACCACAAAACCGACGTAGCGGCTGGCAACGCCAGTCAACTGGATCACGCCGTTGTTCTGGCCGAAGCAGGAGTTCGGGAAGGTATTGAATACCGCAGAGACAAACGAGTTCAGGCCGTTCGCCAGCACGCCGCCTTTCAGGCGCTTCATGTACAGCGGGCCGGAAACCGGCTGCTCGGAGACGTCTGACGTGGCAGTGATATCACCGATGGTCTCCAGAGAGGTGATCATAAAGACCAGCATCAGCGGCAGGAGCAGGCCCCAGTCAATACCGAGGCCGTAGTAGAGTGGTGTTGGAACGGTGATCAGCGCGCTGTTGGTCGGCGCGGTGTTCTCTGGCAGCATGCCCAGCGCCCACGCCAGCAGATAACCCGCCGCCATGGCAATCACCAGCGAGGCGACGCGCAGATACGGGTTGCGCTGACGGTTAAGCAGAATAATGATCGCCAGCACGACACCCGCCAGCAGCAGGTTTTTCGGCGCGCCGAAGGTGTGGTCGCTCATTGCGGCATAGCCGCCGCCGATGGAGGTGAGGCCCACCTGGATCAGCGACAGGCCGATAATCATCACGACGACGCCAGACACCAGCGGGGTGATGACGCGGCGAGCCAGATGCAGCACGCGGGAGATCACCATTTCCGTGCAGCTTGCCAGCATCAGCGTGCCGAACAGTGCTGCCATCATCGTCGGCACATCCGCACCGCCGGTTTTCAGCGCTGTACCACCCATGATCAGTGGCGCCACGAAGTTAAAACTGGTGCCCTGAATCGACAATAAACCCGACCCCACCGGACCCCACGCTTTAATTTGAATAATCGAGGCCACGCCAGAGGCAAAGAGAGACATGCTGATGATGTGCTGAGTGTCCTGAGCCGGTAAACCGAGCGCCTGGCAGATCAGCAGCGCCGGGGTGATCACCGCAACAAACATCGCCAGAAGATGCTGGCAGGCGGCGAAAAGCGTTTGCGGCAGCGGCGGGCGGTCTTCAAGGCGGTAAATCAGTTCGCTATTTTGCTTCTGCGCAATCGGTTGCGCATCTGGCGACTCTATGGTGTTAACGGACATCGGCGGCAATCCCACGGTGGAAAAGCGGGCATTTTATCTGACCATCTGGTAAAAGCAAACGATTGCCAGCAAAAAAAAGGAAGAAAATCTGCCGCTTTGAGCAGGTTTTCTACAACGTATTGGGAAAAAAAATTACACTTTTTGCGCCGGTGGCTCATGAAGAGCGAAAACCGGCCCAGGATAACGCCGCGTGTGTATGGAACACGCGCAATACAGGAGCCTTCTATGATTCATCTCGATACGTTGTCGACCCTTGTTGCCGCAACGCTGGTCTTACTGCTTGGCCGTAAGCTGGTGCATAGCGTTTCCCTTCTGAAGAAATACACCATTCCCGAACCTGTCGCCGGTGGCCTGCTGGTAGCGCTGGCCCTGCTGGTGTTGAAAAAGAGCATGGGCTGGGAAATTGATTTTGATATGTCCCTTAAAGACCCGCTGATGCTGGCCTTTTTTGCCACCATCGGCCTGAATGCCAACCTCGCGAGCCTGCGGGCAGGGGGTAAAGTACTCGGCGTATTTCTGATTGTGGTGGTTGGGTTGTTGCTGATGCAAAACGCTATCGGCATCGGAATGGCGACGTTGCTGGGGCTGGATCCGCTGATGGGGTTGCTGGCCGGGTCAATTACATTGTCTGGTGGACACGGTACCGGCGCGGCGTGGAGCAAGCTGTTTATCGAGCGCTATGGCTTTGAAAACGCAACTGAAGTGGCGATGGCCTGTGCGACCTTTGGCCTGGTGCTGGGTGGACTGATTGGTGGCCCGGTGGCGCGTTATCTGGTGAAGCACTCCACCACGCCGGACGGCAGACCGGACGATGAGCTGGTGCCGACTGCATTCGAAAAACCGGATGTTGGGCGCAGCATTACTTCACTGGTGCTGATTGAGACCATCGCGATGATTGCCATCTGCCTGACGGTAGGGAAAGTGGTTGCGCAATGGCTGGCAGGTTCCCCGTTCGAACTGCCGACGTTTGTCTGCGTGCTGTTTATCGGGGTGATCCTGAGCAACGGTCTGGCGCTGATGGGTTTTTATCGTGTGTTCGAACGTGCGGTTTCAGTGCTGGGCAACGTTTGTCTGTCGCTGTTCCTCGCAATGGCGCTGATGAGCCTCAAACTGTGGGAGCTGGCCTCGCTGGCGCTGCCGATGGTGGCCATTCTGGCGGTGCAGGCACTGTTTATGGCGTTGTACGCGATGTTTGTTACCTGGCGCATGATGGGCAAGAACTACGATGCGGCGGTGCTGGCAGCGGGTCATTGCGGGTTTGGTCTGGGGGCAACCCCAACGGCTATTGCCAACATGCAGGCGATCACTGAACGCTTTGGCCCATCGCATATGGCGTTTCTGGTGGTACCGATGGTCGGTGCGTTCTTTATTGATATCGTCAACGCGCTGGTGATTAAGCTGTACCTGATGCTGCCGATATTTGCCTGAGGTCAGGCGTTGGAATAACGTTCGGTTTCCGGCATCCAGCGTTCAATTAACGCTGCCGCCTGTTCGGGGTAGCGTTCATGAATGTGGCGGGCCAGGCGTTGAACTTCGGGGATCATCGCCTGATCGCGCAACAAATCCGCCACTTTGAATTCAGCATTCCCCGTCTGCCGCGTGCCCAAAAGTTCTCCCGGGCCACGTATCTCAAGGTCTTTTTGCGCAATAACAAAACCGTCGTTGCTGTCGCGCAGCACCTGCAAACGCATCTGAGCAGTTTTCGAGAGCGGTGCTTTGTAGAGCAGTACGCAGTGGGACGCCACCGCACCACGGCCAACACGTCCGCGCAGCTGGTGGAGTTGGGCAAGCCCCAGGCGCTCCGGGTTTTCGATGATCATCAGGCTGGAATTCGGGACGTCCACGCCGACCTCGATCACCGTGGTGGCGATCAGCAGATGTAAATCACCCTGTTTAAACGACTGCATCACCGCCTGCTTTTCGGCGGGCTTCATACGTCCGTGAACCAGACCCACCTTCAACTCTGGCAGTGCCAGTTTCAGTTCTTCCCACGTCGCTTCTGCAGCCTGCGCCTCCAGCAGTTCAGACTCCTCAATTAACGTGCAGACCCAGTACGCCTGACGCCCTTCGTGAGTGCAGGCATTGCGCACGCGGTCGATGATATCGCTGCGACGCGTGTCAGGAATGGCGACCGTGGTGACCGGGGTACGGCCCGGCGGCAGTTCGTCGATGGTGGAGGTATCCAGATCGGCGTAGGCGGTCATTGCCAGGGTGCGGGGGATCGGCGTCGCGGTCATGATCAGCTGATGCGGGTGGAAACCCTGCTGCAAACCTTTCTCCCACAGCGCCAGACGCTGATGCACACCAAAGCGGTGCTGCTCGTCGATAATCACCAGCGCCAGGCCGTTAAACTGAACCTGTTCCTGGAAGATGGCATGTGTGCCAACAATCATTTGTACCTGACCGCTGGCAATTGCGTCCTGTTGTGCAAGGCGAGCTTTGCCTTTTTGCTTCCCGGCAAGCCAGCCCACTTCAATGCCCAGCGGCGCAAACCAGGCGCGGAAATTGTTGGCGTGTTGTTCGGCCAGCAGTTCCGTCGGTGCCATCAGCGCCACCTGTTTGCCGTGGGCAATGGCGCGCAGGGCGGCCAGGGCGGCAACCAGCGTTTTTCCGGAGCCTACATCACCCTGCACCAGGCGCATCATCGGTACATCAAGCGCCATATCGCGTTCGATCTCGGCGGTGACCCGCGCCTGTGCACCGGTGGGTTTAAACGGCAGCGAGGCCAGCAGCTTATCTTTGAGCTCATCATGCGGGCTTAAGGGCTGGGCATGGAAACGTTGCGCACCCGCACGAAGCGCCAGCATGCTCAGGTTATGTGCCAGTAATTCCTCAAGGATAAGACGCCGTTGAGCGGGGTGTTTACCACTTTCTAAATCGCTGAGCTGGAGCGATGGTGGTGGACGGTGAAGAGTACGCAGCGCCTCGGGCAGACTCATCATGCCCTGCGCCAGCTCTGGCGGCAGCAGCTCGGTGATGGCGCAGGTATCCAGCAGCTCCAGGGCCTGATCGGTGAGCTTACGCAGCGTCGCTTGCTTGATGCCTTCGGTAGTTGGGTAAACCGGGGTGAGTGTTTCCTGCAGCTCCGGTGTGCTGAGATCGCCCTGTACGCGGTATTCCGGGTGGATCATCTCTGCGCCGTATTTTCCGCGTTTGGCTTCGCCATAGGCCAGCACTCTGCGACCTGTCGCCAGGCTGTTTTTCATTGCCGCGCTGAAGTTGAAAAAGCGCATGGTGAGAATACCGGTGCCGTCGCTGATCTGACAGGTCATCATCCGGCGTCCACCAAAGGTGATATTGCAGTTCAGGACTTCGCCTTCAACGGTGGCATAAATGGCAGGCAGCAAATCGCCAATTTTGTACAGCTGGGTGCGGTCTTCGTAACGCAGAGGGAGGTGGAGCAGGAGATCCTGCACGGTGTGCAGGCCGATTTTAGCCAGCTTATTGCTTTGCGCCGCGCCCACGCCCGTCAGGCTATTGAGCGGGATGGCATCCAGCAGGCGGCCTTTCATCGGTTACCCGGCGTACTGCATAGTGGCCCACCACTCGGCATCGGCTTCAATTTCGCCCTGCGCGTTGACGTGGGGGTAAGGCAATTTTTTCTGCTTCGCAACGCGAGCCAGCACCGGATAACCACCTTCGAACAGCAGGCGCTGCTGTTCATCTTCCGGCAGCATACTGTTGCTGCGTTTGTACATTCCTGCATTCTGACGCTGGCGCTGCGCTTCATAAAGAATAAGCGCGGAGGCCACAGAAACATTGAGGGACTGAACCATACCGATCATCGGAATGATAATGTCCTGATCCGCCAGATCCAGTGCTTCCTGGGTGATCCCGGTTTTCTCCTGACCCATCAAAATACAGGTCGGACGGGTGTAGTCGATCTCGCGGAAATCTACGGCTTTAGCGGACAGGTTAGTGGCAAGTACCTGCATACCGCGCCCTTTCAGGTGGGTTACGGCTTCGCCTATGCTCTGGTGGTGTTTGACAGAAACCCAGCTGTTACTGCCTGCAGCGGCAGATACCATGGTTCGCATGCGGGAGCCCGGCCAGACAGCGTGCACTTCATGCACGCCGACGGCGTCTGCAGTACGGACAATGGCAGAAACGTTATGGGGCTTATGAACCTGCTCCATGCAGACCGTCAGGTCTGGTTGACGCCTGGCGAGCATCTCACAGATACGTGCATAACGTTGTGCATTCATAAAACTAGTTTCTGTTTCGGGTGACTTTAATCACGTCCGGCATGACGCGGATCTTGCGCATAATGTTCGCCAGATGCACGCGGTCGCGGGCGGTCAGACGAATAAAGGCGCTGTATACGCGGCCATCTTTTTCTTCCGTATTCAGACTCTGAATGTTGGAAGAGGCCGTGTTGATCGCTGCCGTCAGGTTCGCCAGGGCACCCTGGTGGTTGAACATATCCACCTTAATTTCGGTGATAAATTCCTGTGCGGTCTCTTTATCCCACTCGACCGCCATAAACTTCTCGGCTTCTTTCTGGTAGCCGCGAATGTTACGACAGGATTCGTGGTGGATAACCAGCCCTTTGCCCGGGCTGACGTGCGCAATAATCGGGTCGCCAGGGATTGGACGGCAACATTTTGCGAAAGTGATAAGCACGCCGTCTGCGCCTTTGATAGGCAAATGACCGTGGCTTTGCGTAGCGGGCTGCGCAACGGAGGCATCCCCCTGTTGCAGATTTTTCGCTACCACTACACTCATGGCGTTTCCGAGGCCGATCTCTGCCAGCAGGTCATCAAGCGAGGCGAGTTTCATGCGCTCCAGCTCACGCTGAATGTTCTCTTGCGGGATCTCAGCCAGCTTACGGCTGCCGCCCAACGCGTGGTTGAGCAGACGACGTCCCAGACTGACCGAATCATCGCGCTTGAGGTTTTTCAGTAACTGACGGATTTTGGCGCGTGCTTTAGAACTCACGACAAAGTTCAGCCAGGCCGCGTTCGGACGTGCGCCCGGTGCGGTAATAATTTCCACCGTCTGGCCACTGGAGAGCGGCTGAGACAGCGGGTAAGGCTGTCTGTCGACGCGTGCACCCACGCAGGCGTGCCCGATATCGGTATGCACGGCGTAAGCGAAGTCGACCGGTGTTGCCCCAGCAGGCAGTTCGACAATGCGACCCTCTGGGGTGAAAACGTAAATCTCATCCGGGAAGAGATCGGATTTAACGCTCTCGATAAATTCAAACGAGCTGCCCGCACTCTGCTGAAGTTCCAGCAGGCTCTGCATCCAGCGTTGTGCGCGGATTTGTGCGGTGGTGCTGCTTTCACCGCCGTGCTCTTTATACGCCCAGTGTGCGGCCACACCCATTTCTGCCATCTGGTCCATATCTTCGGTGCGGATCTGCACTTCGACAGGCACGCCGTGCGGACCAATCATTGAGGTATGCAAAGATTGATAGCCGTTCGCTTTTGGAATGGCGATGTAATCTTTCATGCGCCCCGGGCGCGGTTTGTAGAGGCTGTGCATCTGCCCCAGCACGCGATAGCAGGTATCGGAGTCGTGGACGATCACGCGGAACGCGTAGATATCCATGATCGAGTGAAAACGCTGCTCTTTGAGCACCATTTTGCAGTAGATGGAGTACAAATGTTTTTCACGACCGCTGACGCGGCACGGAATTCCCGCTTCCTGTAAACGCCCTTCAATTTCCGAGAGGATCTTTTGAATCATCTCTTTACGGTTACCGCGTGCGGCTTTCACCACCTCTTTAATCACACGATAGCGGTTCGGGTACAACGCTTCAAAACCCAGCTCTTCCAGCTCGGTTTTAATGTGATGGATACCTAAACGATGCGCCAGTGGACTGTAGATTTCGAGGGTTTCACGGGCAATGCGGCGACGTTTATCCGGGCGAAGTGAGCCCAGCGTGCGCATGTTGTGGGTACGGTCAGCGAGTTTGATGAGAATGACGCGGATATCCTGCACCATCGCCATAATCATCTTGCGGAAGTTTTCGGCTTGCGCCTCTTTCTTGTCGCGGAAATTCAGCTTATCAAGCTTAGAGACCCCTTCCACCAGTTCGGCAACGCTTTTGCCAAACAGCTGTTCCATGTCCTGGTAAGTGGCAGGGGTATCTTCAATCACGTCGTGCAGCAGAGCGGCCATCAGTGTTTCGTAGTCGAGTTTCATCTCGGCCAGAATACAGGCTACCGCTACCGGGTGCGTGATATAGGGTTCACCGCTTGAACGTGTCTGGCCCTCGTGAGCGTCACGTGCAACGAGATACGCCTGCTGAAGACGCTTAATCTGGTCTTCAGGCAGGTAGGTTTGAATCAGTTGATTCAGGCTTTCAAACAGATACAAGGGCGACCCGCAGGTTTAATTAACGACGACCTTCAGCAATAGCGGTTACGGCCTGCAGTTCTGCGGCTTCCTGCTCTTGCTGCTCCTGGCGCTCGCGCACGTCGAGGATCTGGTTGTTAATCAGACCTTCTTCGATTTCGCGAAGTGCAATAACGGTAGTTTTATCGTTTTCTTCCGGTACCAGCGGATCTTTACCGCCTACCTGCATCTGACGAGCGCGACGCGCGGCGACCAGCACCAGGTCAAAACGGTTACCAATTTTCTCTACAGCGTCCTGAACAGTTACGCGTGCCATACTTAAAATGCTCCACAGGTGAAGAAATGACTGGGCATGATACTGAAAGTGGGTTCAGTCTGCCAACAGTTTGGTGATTAATGCGTCATGTCGCTGCTTCTGGCGGCTCATACGCAGACGTTCTGCGCGAAGAATGGTTTTGAGATCGCTCAGCGCGGCATCAAAATCATCATTCACAATAAGGTAATCATATTCCGCGTAATGGCTCATTTCTGCAACTGCCTGTTCCATACGCTTTGCGATCACTTCTTCGCTGTCCTGGCCACGACCGCGCAGGCGGCGATCCAGCTCATCTTTCGATGGCGGTAAAATAAAGATGCTGCGTGAGTCAGGCATCTTCTTGCGAATCTGCTGTGCGCCCTGCCAGTCGATATCCAGGAATACATTTACGCCAGTTGCCAGAACCTGCTCAATGGTTTCACGCGAGGTGCCGTAATAGTTACCGAACACTTCTGCGTGTTCAAGAAACGCGTCTCTGCCAATCATCGCTCTGAATTCGTCGTGATTCACAAAGAAATAGTGTTCACCGTGCACTTCACCCGGACGCGGCGCTCGCGTGGTGTGAGAAACAGAAACCTGTGTGTCGTACAACGGTTGGGTTTTTAACAGTGCCTGAATAAGGCTGGATTTACCCGCGCCACTAGGGGCAGAAACAATATAAAGCGTGCCTTGAGCCATGAGAGTCTTTTGTATGTGTTAGCGAAGAAGTCCTACATACGGGCTTATTATACACGTCGCCGCTCTGTGACGTAGTCTTTGTCACACTTTTTCCCCTCGAATATTGAATTTTGCGTGCCGTTTTCAGGTTTTATCTGTGGTTTTCAGCAACCAAAAGAAATATCGGACAGCGTCTCGCATTGTGAAACGTTGACGTTAGCGTTGTTTCAGGCATCCGGGTATACCTCCTGCAACACAAAGGAGGAGTGGCGATGTGGCAATGGATAAGCGGGTTAATGCTGTTGTGGTGTGGTTATGGGGTTGCTGTGTGTCCGGTGTGGTCGCAGGCAAAAGCAGACAAAGAAATTGCGTCCTTAAGTGCGCAAATCAAACGCTGGGATGATGCCTACTGGAAACAGGGCGTTAGCGAGGTCAATGATGAGGTGTACGACCAGCTTAGCGGCCGGTTAAAACAGTGGCAGCACTGTTTTGGCAGTGAATCACTGGATGCCGCCATTCCTGCCCTGACGGGAAATATCAAACATCCTGTCGCCCATACCGGGGTCCATAAAGTGGCCAGTAAAGAGGCGCTTCGCACGTGGATGCATGCCCGGCACAATCTCTGGATGCAGCCAAAAGTCGACGGCGTGGCGGTGACGCTGGTCTATCGTGACGGAAAGTTAATTCAGGCCATCAGTCGTGGTAATGGCCTTAAAGGTGAGGACTGGACTGCACAAGTACGTTTGATCCCGTCAGTCCCTCAAGACGTGTCGGGTGCGCTGGCAAACAGTGTCCTGCAAGGGGAGCTTTTTTGGTTGCGCGAAAACCACATTCAACGACAGATGGGGGGAGTGAATGCACGCGCAAAAGTGGCGGGTGCGATGATGCGGCAAAAGGACAACGCGCTTCTGAAACAGACAGGGATATTTATCTGGGCCTGGCCGGATGGACCCAACGATATGCAAAGCATGTTGTCTGAACTTACCAGTGCAGGGTTTCCTCTGACGGCGCGCTATACCTTGCCAGTTGAGACTGTAGAAGGCGTCGAGAAACAGCGTTCAACGTGGCAAAACACGGCATTACCCTTTGCCACGGATGGCATTGTGGTGCGATCCGCAGATTCTCCCCAGGGTGAAAACTGGTTGCCCGGGGAAGGTAACTGGGTTGTCGCGTGGAAATATTCCCCTGCAACACAGGTAACAGAGGTCAGTGATATCCGTTTTACCGTTGGGCGAACGGGCAAAATTTCCGTTGTAGCAGCGCTGGAACCGGTGCAACTGGATGATAAACAGGTGCAGCGAGTGAGCCTGGGATCGGTCGGTCGTTGGCAGAGGCTGGATATTGCCCCGGGCGATCAGATACAGGTTAGCCTGGCCGGTCAGGGTATCCCCCGGTTTGATAAGGTGGTCTGGCGAGGAACGGATCGACAAAAACCACTCCCTCCGCCCTCGCGTTATCATTCAATGAGCTGTTTTTATGCTTCACCGGAGTGTATGGAACAATTCTTTGCGCGGTTGACGTGGCTCAGTTCAAAGCAGGTATTCAACATTGAAGGTTTAGGAGAATCAGGATGGCGGGCACTCTGGCAAGCACATCATTTTGAACATCTCTTCTCATGGCTGTTATTAACTCAGTCGCAGCTGCAGTCTACGCCGGGGTTTTCCGCTGCGCGTGGGTTAGCGCTCTGGCATCGCTTTAATCTGGTGCGTGAGCAACCTTTTATTCGCTGGCTTATGGCGTTGGGTGTGCCGCTGACACAGGCCTCGCTGAAGGCGATGGGGGACATGTCCTGGCAGAAGATGAGCGCGCGTAATGAAAAGGACTGGCAGTCCTTGCCGGGGACGGGAGAGGAGAAAGCGCGGCAAATCGTTAACTGGATGCACGCGCCTCAGGTAGATGTGCTGGCAAAGTGGCTAGCGGAGCAGCACATCAAGGGATTTTGACATCAATGAGCGCTGTGTTTGTAGTGAAAAACAGGCAGTCCAAGCTTCAGCCGCAGCGCCAGCATGCGTGCTGTAAAGCCGAACAGCAGCGTGGAGATGACCACCACATCATGGTTCGACACGTAATGTTGCAGGGCGATATACAGCACTGCTGCTGCGAAGGATATGCCGGCATACAGCTCTTTTTGAAAGACCAGAGGAATGCGTTTGCAGAACATATCGCGCAGTACACCTCCGAATACGCCCGTGATCACCGCGGCAATGGTGGCAATAACAGGCCCTTCACCCATATCGAGCGCGATTTGTGCTCCGATGATCGAAAAGACGATCAGCCCCAGTGCATCAAGCACCAGAAACAAGCGGCGCAGATGAGGCATAACGGGGGCAACAATGGTGGTTAATACTGCGGCCGTCGCCACGATAACCACGTACTCAGGGTGTTTAACCCAACCGAGTGGGTAATGACCAAGCAGGATATCGCGTACAGAACCGCCGCCCAATGCGGTAGCAGTGGCGATAATGATCACACCGAAGGTGTCCATCCGGCGACGTCCGGCGGCGAGTGCGCCAGTCATGGCCTCTGCGGTGATACCAATAATATAGAGAATGTGAAGCAACATATAACCTCCGGAGTGAACGTAGGGAGGTTAGCGATTTGTGCGCAAGATCACGATTGAGATTTTCTAAGGCGATTCAGTTTGACTTAGGAAATTTTATCAAGCTTTACCGTAAATGGCTTATGAATGGTGGTGTGATGAGAAATCCCGGCACGTAACGGATTAGAAATAATAATGGATGGCGCCATCCGACGCCATCCGGAAGGTGTTACTCGATTGGATCTGTTTGTTGAGTACTGTCATGTAACCATTGCTATCACTGGTTTTTATATAATCTATTTTTGTTTTGGGTACACCCTTGTGTACACCATAATGTGAGGCGCTTGCCATAACCGGTTGTTTTTTGTTCTCTGAACCTTCGGTATTAATTTACTTTCCAGAAATGTACCCCTGCCGCTTGTGTCTTCTTGCATGGGGAAAAGCTAAACGGATTTTCCCTGCTTTAACTAATGGGACAAGTTGCTTTTCTCGCAAGTTTTGAGGCGTCCTCTCCATCAGCTTCGAAATGACACTTAGTGGCATGTAATGACCGTTGCAAAGCGTCAAGATCATTTCATCCATCACTTCGTTTGAAAGCCTTTTTTTCTTTCTTGCTAATGCGGAAGCGTCCTCCAACTGCTGTCTAAGGATGGGGGAGAGGCAATCAAGATTGTCTACATAGGGATATGGAAGTTTTGACGTTATGAATCGACCAAAGGCATCTCGTTCATGCTCGCTACCTATTTCCAGTTCGTTATCCGTGATCAAATCATCGTTATCCGTGATCAAATTACCTCTATCCGTGATGATTTGCCCATCAATTAGTATTGAGTTATCTGTTGATAACGGATTTACACCAAACACTTCTTCTGGGGAAGGAAGGTCTTGCCCAGGCAGTGTGTATGATTTGTTTCTCTTCTCTCCGTGTGAGACCAATAGACCACTACTGACAAGGCGAGGAAGGGCTAGCGTTACTTCACGTGAATGGAGACTAGTAAGTTGGCAGGCGCGTTCATGATCGATCCACTTTTCGACAGCGGCAGTGATAACTATGCTGCGTTCAAGTTCATTCAGGTGATCAACTTTGTCTCCAAATTTTGCATGAAGAAGGTTGGCAATTTCCTCTGACACAAGATTACCAATTGATAGCTCAAGCAGCGTTTGCTCAGGTTCTGTTTTTTCATATAGCCGTGGGATGCGCCAGTTGGCCCATTTCCAGCCGCTAAAAATCTTAGGGATTCCTGAACCTGAACGTTCGCCAGCGCCGATAATCAAAAACATTTGATGCATAAGGCGGTTGCGGCAGTCACTTTCATACCCTTTGATTGCTTGTTCTGGTGGCACCCGCATTAGGCCAGGGTTGCGAAATCCAAACAAATCCGGTCGCTTCACGATCATGATTGAGATGCGTCCGGAATAGTCCGCATGCACTAAAGTATTTACAAGCGCTTCACGCAAAGCCGTATGGATCTGAGTGTCATCTTGTCTAATACCTTCTTTAAGCTCGAAGGGGACTTTCAGATCTGCAATTAGCTTTCGGTACGTTCGTCTGTAGAAGTCAAAAACATTGCCTGACCATGTTCCGTCCGGGCACAACCTATCAACCCACCTTCTTTCTGTTCTTGCCTCTGGTCGCTCTTGGTAATCAACGAAATAGTTCGGTGCTACATCTTGTATTGCTTCCCACGTCCCAAACATCAAGATGCCAGCTAGGGTCATGCCCTCCAGCCCAGTTTGTCTATCTTTCCTGTATCCCCCAATGCTGCGTAGGAATGCAAAATTATCTAGTTCCAACGCTGGGTGATTAGGATTTGATGCAGAGAGAAGATTTCGATAGGCATGCAGGCTATCCAAACTTATATCGTTCATATCAAAATGCTGAACAATTCGGTTGTCCCGGCTTTCTTCAACCTGTTCAGCCATCATTCTACGAACTTGCTCTTCCGAGCAACGGTGATCACCATCATGTATTCTGAACCACGTTTCAGTCATAGGTTGGTTATTAAGATACACAGGCTTTTGTTCACGTCTTGCTATCGGAATTTCAATGACAAGCACATTTTTCCCATCCAGGGTTACTGTCTGGACAGAATGATTGGTTAGGAGATTTACACTTACCTTTTTGCTATTGCCGGCGAGGTCGAAAAGCTGTTTTTTAACAGTATTGATGTCTGGTATACCTGCGACCGTAAACTCGCCTTTTCTCTCTCGAATACCCAAAACAACATACCCACCGCGGCAATTGGCCATTGAGCTGTATGTTGGCCAGAAATCATCTGGCAACTTTCCTTGCCCGTCTTTCCCTTGAGCTAATTTGAATTCAAGTTCTGAGGTTTCAGACAAAGTGCGTAGGTCAGTTAGATCAGATATTTGAAACACTGCTCCTCCATGGGAGTTTTGTGGGTATAAACTCGCCACATCTTACCCTGGTTTACCTGATAAAAAAGCGCAAGAAATTACACTGAGGTGCAAAATGGTTATGTAACTGTATGTTTATTCAGTTGTTTGGTATAGGTGGGGGGCATCTGTTACGGTAGCGACAATCCGTTATGATCCGCAATAATCCGTTATCAATCTTCTAATCAGTTATCATTCAGTTGTTATCCGTTATGAACCAGCCAGAGAGCAATCTTCAGTCGCGTTTGCTGGCGCTGGTGGAGCGAATGGAAACAGCAGCGCTGGCTGGAGGTAAGTAGGGAATCCCGCCCACCCCATATAATTAAGCGGTTGTAATCGCTATTGTTGCCGATACTATCCATGAGGGCTTAGATAATGGTCTCATCATCGCTGAACGCCTGAATGAGGCCGGTTATCAGACTAAAGCAGGCAAGGCTCGGGATAAAGACATCTACAGCCCGTGGAAGCGGCAGGGGAGCAATTCAGAAAAGTTAGAAGCGGCCATCGCTAGCAACCTTTAAGTAGAGGCACGCATGGGCAGACAACTAGAACCAACATCTTTGATAGACATGCGTTACATGATGGAAGACTCTGGAATGGGTAAAACATTTCTGTATGCAGAAATCAAAAAAGGCAATCTTCCCCAACCAATGAAGTTCGGCAGAAGCTCGCGCTGGTTGCTAAGCGATTACGAACAATGGAAGCTATCCCATAAAACCCAATAGATTAATCAACGCCGTGGCGCGGGCTTCTTCCACTGGTAGGCCGGTGCTCTCATCATATCCCGGAACTTGGTGCGCCGGACTATATCGGCGTTAACAGTGCGTTCTATTTCCCGCTGATCTGCAGGAGTAAGCTGGTGGCCGTCATGCTCAAGCTTTGCTATAGCCAGCAATCCGATCTCTCGTGGCGTCATCAATTGTCCCCATGCTGGTGGTGCCCGGTATTATATTGTCATCCATGAGATAACTCACGGTTGGCATGGTTACTCTTTTTTGGCCTAGCTGCTTACTGTCATTAACCACTGCTTAAGTGGATACCTCTTTGTTTGCGCCAGCGTTAACAAGCTAGTCCCTAGTGTGCGGCAAGATCTCATCTAGCCTGCAAGCATACTCTGCCAAGTGTGTTGGTGATAAATGCGCATATCTCTTGACCATTTCGAGACTTTCCCAACCGCCCATTTCCTGCAAAACAAATAATGGGACTCCAGCCTGAACCAACCAGCTGGCCCATGTATGCCTCAGATCGTGGAAACGGAAATCTTCAATTCTCGCCCGGGCCAGTGCCAAGCGCCATCCGTTGTTATCATCAACACGCATTCTTCTCACCGATGGGGTCATTTCTCCGTTTGGTTTTGGCTTTGCTTTCGTGTGTACAAAGACCCAGCATGGGTGATTGCCTTTTTGACGCTCAAGAATGCTACAGGCGGTCTTATTTAGAGCTATGCCGATCGCTTTGCCTGTTTTGGAGTTTTCCGCAGTTATCCATGCAACACTTCGTGCTAGATCGACTTGCTTCCATTCCATATTGATGATGTTCGAACGCCTTAGCCCAGTTGCCAACGCAAATTCGACAACTGATTTTAAGGGCTCATTGCAGACTTCGATTAACCTCTGTGCTTCATGTGGTAGCAACCAACGAACGCGGTTGTTTTTAACAGGATACAGGCGGATGTAGGGTACATTTGTAATCCATTTCCACTCAAAAAACGCTTTCCTCAACATGGCCTTAAGAAATGCCAAATGAGTGTTTTTAGTCGCGGTAGCTACTTTGCGGGGGATAAACAATGGAGTGGGTAACTTTGCCAATTTCATGGCCGCAATACTGTTCTTTATGTTTTCTGTATGCCGGCGATTAGTCATATTTTCAATTGCGTTGTAGATTTTATCCTCCGTAATCTCATCAAGCGTTTTACCTGCAAAGCTCTCCATCCAGAAGGCAATCCGGCTCTTATCGTCCCGAAGCGTTTTCTTCTCTGCCTTTTCCTTAATCCATCTTGCGCAAGCATCCTCGAAAGTGGCTATGTGAAAGCCGCCTAAGTTAGCAATCCTCCAGGACTCGTATTTCAGTTTGTCATGGAGTTCTTCCGCTAGCTTTTTATCTGAGGTTTTTAGTGATCTCCTCCTCCTTTTCCCATCAGGAGTCTGATAGTCGCAATACCATATATTTCCTCTTCGAAAGATCGGCATAAGTAACCTCACAGTCATAAAGGTGATGGGGCGGATTAAGGCGACCAGTAAGCCCATGCTTACCACTTAAGAATGTTAACCAGCGCCTATCGTTAGTTAATGCCAATTAACAAAAATACGCTTTCCACAAGTGCGGTTTCATAAGATAGTTATACATATATCTAGTGCCACTTTTTTATAAAAAGTGACCCTATGCATTCTGCCTCATAGTGCCACTTTTAAAAAAAGTGACCCTATGCAGTTTCAACATAGGGTCACTTATTGGCGAAAAGTGACCCTATGTATCATCCATTAAACGTGAGGTTGATTCTCTGCGCTGGTGGTCAGCGTGTAGGGTTACTATTTTTTAGCTCTTGGCCTGGCTGGCTGCTGGCGTTCAACCCAATTATCGACTTCGTGTCGGTTGTAAAGAATAGGGGAGTTCTCCTTGGGTTGGCAGTCCCCTGAGTAGTGCCGATACTCTCGTCCCTCCATCCATGAATGTGTACGTGCTGATTTGATCGCGTTCTTTGTCAGGCCGGTGATGGCCATCAATAACTCTTCAGAAACCCATTTGTTGGGAACTAGTTGGATTATGCTTTTATCTGACATAAATCTGCCTTTAAAATCGACCTATCCCAACTACAGCATATAGAGAAAATTATTTTTGTGGTGTGAGCGTAATCCCGGCTACAGGTACCCCTTAGCTTTGAAAAACGCCATAACCTCCTTATGCCGGTATAGTGTTCCGCCCTTTGGTGGCATGATGTCGTTAACGGGTTCCGGGAATGGCGTACCTTCTCGTTTCCATCGTTGACGCATGCGATAGAAGGTTGTGCGGGAAATGCCGCCAAGCATGTTCTGAATATCTGCTCTGGTAATTAGCACTGGATCTAAATCTCTCACGCAACCTCCACCTACCACCAGCTACGCCATTTCGTTCAACCCGGTGAAAAATCATTAAGTGTTACCTGTTACAGTTTTCTTAAAAAAGTGCGACACGGTCCCTACTAACATGTGGCACTTTTTACGGGAAAGCGCCACATGTTTCACCAGCGCCTCTAAAGCGCATTGTCGCCTGCCCCCATCTAAAGGATTTTGTTCGATTGTGCTGGTGGAGGGTGGGCCATCACTAGAAGTGTAGGAGGTGAGATTTGCAAAGGTAATACTGAGTGGTACGCACCGCTTATGGGTACTTTTGCTGCGTACCAGACTGCGTACTGCGAACCAGAATGCTGGGGGATGTATAACAGCTTTTTACGCTCAGGTTTTCCAGCTTATAATCCGTCAAGGCAGTCTAGTATCCACGATCCACGACAGGCGATATGAGCCTTCTTTGCAATTGGCCACATTGATATCCGAGTGGCTATTTTCTCTGCGTCAATAACGTTATGCTTCTGGAAAACATTCAAGGATATGAAATGAACAGATTATCAATCTTTGCTGTTTCCATAATCGCTGGATTCAGCTTCTGTAAAAGTGCGGCTTCTGCTCCTACTGCGGACACCATCATGATGGCCTGTGCGGCTATTACAGCAAGTGCCCATGATAAGCTTGACGCAAATGTGGAAAGAATCGCGGGAAGCACTTTCAACGATAAAGTGATGGATGATTGCGAATGGCTGATAGAAGGGGCGAACGGCGACCCCAAATTAGCTTCGCATGGGTATAAAAAAATAGTTAAGCATTATGAAGACTGGGTAAATAAGAACATCTCCAGCCCATTAACAACCGATACGCAAAGATACATTTTTACCAACCTGTTAAACGAATACAAGCAAGCTATGTCAGAAGTGGTTCGTGCTGCTGGTGACTATAAATATCTACAACAGCAAGCTGATGTAACAAAGAGGGGCATGGGTGTCCCGCTGGATAAAAAATAATTCGCTCTCATTATCAATGATGAGATTTATTAGCACGCCACCCAACCCACCAGCTTATCAATTGACGCTGCTTGAAAATGCCTGATTCGTTGATGCGCGTCGATTCATCTCTTTAAACCCTTCAGCTAGCTTTGAGGCTTGGTCGGTGGTCGCGCTAACCTTTACCTCTCCTATGTTTTGGCTGTTGTAGTTGTTCACAACACTCTGCGCATAGGATTGGTTGGAAGAGCCATTGGCCAGCCTGGCTTGCGTAGCATAGTAGTCACGATATCTATCTGTGCCAATCGAGTTATTTGCATCGCTCAGCCCCATTGCTGTACGAATTTTACCCGTATAATCCCTAGTTTCTTTTGGTAATTTTGCTGGGTCGCTTCCGTTGGCGATCCACTTGTCAACATTCCCCATCCCCCAGTTATAAGCCATTAAAGCGTTATCAAGGTTACCGTCATATTTCTTTAATAGCTTACTCATGTAGATTTGTGCTGCCGCTCGTGATTTTTCAGGATCAAGTCGGTCGTCAACTTGGTCATCAACACGCAAGCCCATCTCTCTGCCTGTATCAGCCATAAACTGATACTCACCGACAGCACCTTTATGACTATATAGTTTCGCTCCATCACTAGATTCTACCTTTCTGATGGCATCAAGTAGTGTTTCAGTAGCCCCGGGGATATCCCACTGAATATTATCCCCCATCACGGTGCCGGGCTTACGACCATAATCAGTATCAAACCCAATAGCTCTTGCAGCATCACCGATATTTCGCTTTGTATAGCTTAATGATGATTCAGCACTGTCCTTAATGTTGTCCTGGTCGTTATAAAGGTATGTGCCATACGCAACCAAACCAGCCAACCAAGGAGGAATGCCAGCTCCTGTTACCTTGCTTCCCACATAAGCAGCAGCCAGAAGCTTGAGAGCATTTTCAGCACCACCTACGGCCTCGGTAAATCGCTTAGCGGTCTTACCAGCATCATCAAAGAAACCGATAATGTTGCCGTGGTTCTTCTCAATCCATGAGCCAAACGCTTTCATTCCGTTAACGACATCAGGGGCAAAGGCGATCGCTAAATCTGTTTTCAGTCGCGTGAACTGTGAATCCAGTTGCCCAAGTGTAACAGCTACTCTTTCCTGCTCCCTGACCTGCTGGGCGGTGATGTTCGACTTCTTCGTTTCAGAATCGACCAGAGACTTTAGCTCTCCAGATTTAATCTTGGCTGCGTCTGTCGGGTCGAATCCGGCTGCCGCCATCACCTGCATCAGGTTTTCCTGAGAATGGGATTTGCCGTAGCGGGTAAACTCCCCCAGCGCCTTGTTAGGGTCGCCAAGGTTATTGATGTTCAGGCCGGTACGCGCACCCAACACCATCAGGTTTTGCGCCGCGCCGGTGAGCCCACCAAAGATTGTCGGATCTTTGATGTTAGCCAGCGCCATACGTGCGTTACCGGAAGCGCCGATGAACGAGTCAGCATTAAGGCCCGCCTGCTGGAATCCACGGCGGACACCGAATAACTTATTCACATCAGTACCGAAATACTTGGCCTGATTGCTGGCTCGGACAATTTCGTTTGATGTTGAGGTGAATAATTGTTTGATGCCGTAAAGCCCGGCACTTAGCCCAAGAAAGCTGGCAGCGGCTGCCATAACGTTGCGTGTAGCGGAGGCGGCGGATTTACCGAATTTCTCGAGTTCTTCCCGCTGTTTTTTTAGTTCTTTATCTCGCTCTTTTTCCGAGCGGGACAACTCCTGGTTTAGTTTTCTGACTTCATCCTGTACCTTTCGCTTTCCATGCAGGAACTCATCTGTTTTTACTGTGACCTTGTAGGCCAACTCGTTAATAATCATGCGGACACCTTCATTTTTGCGTGCATCGCCAGTGCGTTATCCACCAGCCCACGAGCGATTTCATGAATAGAGGGCGCAACCCCGAGCCCTGACTGTTTGCGCTGTTGCTCCTGAATATTTCGAATGGCCTGCAACTGCGCATCACTGAGCAATACAGGCTTGACGCTTTGTTTAGACATTTACCACCTCCTGATATTTATACAGTTATTTTAGTTGCAATAAATGAAACGATCACCATATTTATTGCAATTAATGAAAGAGTAAATTCGATCATTACCAGAAGGGGAATTGATTAACAGATAAGGAAACAGTCGTGCTTAATGGAGAGACTGAAATTTTTGACGACTCAAATCACATTTATGCGCCAGCGTTGCTTCTGGCGCGGCTTCTGCGTCGTTCTGGTTCTGAATCCGTCAAGAACAGTACAAATTTTGCAGGTGTTCAGGTGCGAACCTGTCTGCGAACCGACACCGCGAACCTTAGTGTAACCTTAGGGTTATTCTGTTTTGCTGGTGGTCTGACGCCGCTTTTCCTGCCAGCGGCGATAGCCTTCTAACTGCCTCGCTTTACCTTCCGGCGTTTTTGCTCCAGTGCTCATGCCTCCGTGTAATTTACAACGCCCGGATCCGTAGAGAGATGTCAGCTTGCACGGCGTTCCTTTGCGGGTTTTCGCTCCACAGGTCATGCCTCGGCATTCCTCCGGAAATGGCATTGTTCCAAATGGCGATTTAGCCCATTCCCGATAGCGCTTACGACGATGTTCATCAGCCATTTTTATCTCCGAATGTGAAGTTTTATCACCCTCTCATGAGGTAGGGGACGTAATCCCCTCCATGTGACGCTACCCACGCCCTTGTGAGCGGCCTTTACTGGCTGGAAGTCTGAAAGCATCTCCGTTCGGTTGAGCTATCCCCATGCGATGCTGTGTTTCTTTTGCGGCTTTGTGGAGATCGCCAAAGTCATCAACTTTGACCGGGGGTCGCTTTACCTTTTCGAGACACGCTTCACGGTGTCGCATTATCCATTCCCGATCGTCGTCGTCAGTGCATAGCTGCATAACTTCCATCCACCTTGCAGCCGCTCGACGGTAGAGTCCTTTTTCCTCCAGAGCCTCGGCTTTGCTATCACGTACTTCCGCCATCAATATATTTCCCTCAACGTTCACACTTAACTTTTTCGCATAATAAGCAGAAATAGTGTTGGTTCAGTTGGTTCAGTTGGTTCACTGCCCACCAGCCCGCGCCAACACTGGGTTTTGCTGAACCAACATCGGCGATTTTGTGTTGGTTCAGCGGGGCTATCTGTTGGTTCACTCCCAGCCAGGAAGAATGTCTCGACCTGCTAGTGTTGGTTCAATCAGGTCATTTGTTGGTTCAGTGTTGGTTCAAAATGAAAATAAAAAACCTTATAAAACAACGATAATTACAAATTGAACCAACTGAACTAACTGAACCAACACCTAAACTACGTATGTGAAAAATTATTCTTCTTGCTGGCTGTATTCCTCTGGCTGGTAACTCAAGACATACACGTTAAATTGCCGTCCCTGAATGCGTGGCGATTTCCTTTGGTATCCGCGCCCGCTGGTGGGCGGGTTGAGCATTCCTGAGCTTTTCAGGACTTCAGCAAACTGTTTAGCATTAAATCCCTTCGCGATTTCCTGCTCAAAAGCCGAGGGGAAAGTGTAGAAAATCATCGGGCTTTCCTCGTGCTCCCCTCTCTGTCGATACCCGGCAAGGTCTTTTATAGGCAGGTCTGCAGGGCTGTATGGGAATGGTGCGAACCGGCTCAACCCATACGCATTTAAAAACGCTTCCGTTTGCTCGATTATCTGCTGATGCTCTTTGTTACCTGTGCCGAACTCTCTTACCCATGCGTTATAACTGTGCTGTATCGCATCACGGCACGTCTGAGCGTCCCACCCGGTAACAACCTCGCCCAGCAATAAAGCGGCCTCCAGAATGGCAAAGCGAGCGCCTACACGGTGTACCTGTTCGCCATAGTCGGCAGGTATCAGACTGCGCCAGCGCTCCTCGCACTCACGGACAGTATCAATAGCCTGCTGCTGGTGGTCTGCCAGCCACTTAATCCACTCTCTCCCGGCTGCGCCGTGGTGGTGTTGATATGCGTCTTTCAGTGCGTCAGCATGCTGCTTGCCGTTCTGATGCTCATGAAAGCGCACCGCCTTACTCAACGGAATATTGAGCAGGCGAACCAGTTGGCCTGCTTTGGTTTTGCGTCCGGCGGTGGCGATGAAGGTCTCTAAATCCATCTCACCAGTACTGATGGCAACAGTACGCCAGCGTTTTAGATCCCGGTTCCCGCCGTCCTTAGCTCCCTGCAATTTACCCACGCCGTTAAACAGCGCATAGGCAGACTGTGACACGCTTATAGGGTCTGAACCCTGTCCAACTTCATCCAGTGGCATCAGCCCGTCATTGTGGGCGGCTGCTTCGTTTGCCAGCCCCAGCGCTGTGCCGTACCACGTCAGGCGGAGTAAGTCTGGATTGCCGTATAAGCTGCTTGCCACGTTCGCCGTAGTGGTCTTGCCCGCGCTCGATTGTTCATAAAAGTGGATCCCGAATCCATCCGCGCCCACCAGCCCGATTAACGGAGCTGCGAGAGCTGCGCCGATCCCGGTCATCATGGAATAGTTGCCGAAGGCCAGATGTGCCACACCATCCCGCCAACTACCAGTGGTACCCTGCACGGTATAACCGGCGGCGGCAGAGCTTCGCCCATTGAACAAAACGGGGTGCGCTGGCGTACCAATGATTTCCCCGTCTGGCATGATGTACGCCCCACATTGCCAGCCGGTAGCGTGAGTCACGCGCCACAAATCACGGGAACCACTGCGCTGTAGCCAGTCGGCCAGAATCGCCCGTAGGCTGCTTTTGGTTGTGACGTTCACCCCTCCAGCTTTCAGGGTGCGCCAGCCTTCACGCTCACCAATATCGGCCAGGGGGATTGCTGCGGTAGTCGGGATATCTGCGCCAAAGGCCAGCCAGCGAATAATCAGGTACTGATCTTTGTCGTCTCGCCCGGTGCCGATAACTTCCAGCGGTGAGCACAACCAGCTTTCATTGTTGATAATCTCCCCGCTGTCTTTATCCACCTTTGGAGATACGTAGAAAACGCCATCATCCCGGCTTTCAATTCGGGGTTTTAATGGGTCTTTATCACCCGGTTCACTTACCGTGTTCTTACCGTCATCAGGTAAATCCATTGCCGTAATCTTGCCGTTGTCGGGACAATTTCTTGTTGTGATCTTGTTGTCCTGAGTTTCCGCCTGCGGCTGATATGCAGATTCTTTAAAAGCTAATACAGACGCTTCCAGCCCGTTTTGCTGATGGTAGTCATTCCAGTCGGCTTTATTGCTTGTCGGAGGCAGCGATACCGATCCCGTTACTGATAAGGCCGCTTTTTCTGCAGCCTCCCTCCCTGTATTGGGTTGACCGTCTTCGTGGTGGTCGTTATCTGCAGCGATAATGATTTCTGCGTCCGGGAGTTTCCGGCGCATCACTTCCGCTACGGGGAGTAGGTTGCCAGCGTCGATTGCTGCCACTGTCAGCGCGTCAGGTCGCATCAGGTGAACAGACAATGCCGTTGCCAGCCCTTCGGCAATTAAAACGCTCTGCGGCGATTCTGGTGCGTTTACGGCGTGATATGCACCGCGCTTTGCAGAACCGGTCAGGAGTCGCTTTTCTCCCTTTGGCGTAATGGTCTGTGCGGCAGTTACAAAGCCGGATTCGTCCACCAGCGGCAATAAGATTGATCCATCGGTAAGAATGGGGAGGGTGAATCCACTCAGCCCCTTAGCAATAAGGTACTCAGATTCGCCCTGCGCGGCATTCTGACGCATCCCATCAAACAGACGGGTAAATGTCGCCCGGCGCTGCGTTGCGTCATTTTCTGCCCGCTGCTGGCGCTCCTGCTCACGTCGTTGGCTCTCAGTCTCCAGTTGCTTCCGCCTCTGGCTGGCTTTCACTTCGTCCTGTTCCTCTGCCCGGGAATCAATACCCAGCACACCAGCGGCAAGCTTCGCCGCTTCTGTGGTGTCGCAGTTGTTCACCTTCTTAATCAGGTCCAGGCCGTCGCCCGCACCGCACTGGTTGCAGATGTGAGCGCCGCGCCCGTTGTCGTCGAACCGGAAGCGATCCGTCCCGCCGCATGCGGGACATCCTGCGTGGCGGTGAGGCGAGTCGGGAACATCGATATTCAGGCCAGCCAGCACATGAGGCCAGTTGTTCGCTGCGGCGCTGGTCACTTCACGAATAAGGTCGATATTACGCATTATTTCCCCCTACCGTTGCGCCCATGTCGGCAGTCATGCTTGTCCATGCGCTGATCCCGTCATCCGTAATTCCCTCAGCATCAACGTACCGGGACAGATACGCGATCCCGATACTTTCCCATTGTGCTGCCGGATAATGCTCTTTGAGTGCTTCCAGTGCGTAACCATCAACAAGGTCACGTATCCCTTTGATACCGCCGATAACCTCCACGCGAACAGCCTCACCATTTGCGTCAATCATGAAATAATCACCGCCGCTGGTCGCTGTAATATGGTCATACAGCGCCGCCGCATACTGGTTAGCCAGCGCATTCAGTCGAAAGTTTTTAGTAATCATACTCTCTCCTCAGTGCGTCACTGGCGTTTCAGGCCAGCCGTTTACTTCCAGATCGTTAATAAAGTGATCGTGTAGCTCTGCCAGTACTTCACGCCCGAACGGCGTTAGCTCGCCCAGCTCAACATCCAGCATGGAGTGATAGAAAATAATTATATTCTCCGTCCCTTGCTCAATACCGTAACGCTCGAGCATGGCTCCCTCGATGTTGTTTGCCATCGCCAGTCTTTCAGCTGAGGGATATAGCGGAATTGTTGTATCTCCATTGGAATAAAGAGCTGCCCATGAGGTTGTACCGTCTAAATCAGTCACAATGGTTGTGCCGTTCTCGTGCTTCATTTCAGCAATGAATGCGGCAGCAATCAGCCAGCGCCACATCTCCAGATTGTGCTGTGCGGTGTAGTCGAACCATCCAACGTTGCCACCTTCTGCTACAGCAAGATGTATCGCGAAACCCTTATCCAGATTGTTGTCGTATTCGCCCACTACCAGACGCGCCACGGCGCACTCATAGCTGATCAACTCAACATGTTCAGAAATCCCGGCATCATTGCGGGTCATGATGTTCACTCCTTCCAGAGTGGCTTCTGCGCGATAGTTCATAGTCCTCTCCATCAGTGAATAGCCCGGTTATCAGGGAACGCGCCGGTAACAGCCATAGTGACAAAAGCATCCAAAAAGCCGGTGATTTGTCTCATGCCCTCGGCAGACAAAATCAAGCCACCATCCTCAGGGGAATTTGTCACCATTGCCCGGTAGGCTTCTGTGCAGGCAACCCTGCCCTCATCACCTCCCAAAATCTGCAGAAGCTGCGTTTCCACTAGGCACATAAGCGCATTGCGCACATTCCTCATCCTCAGAGGCACAGGGATCCCGCCACCTGCATAGGTGTAATATTTATCCTCACCCGGCGTGATGCTTTCTGACTCACAACCGTTTTTAGCAAGTTCACGGATGAACATGCCCGCCACCAGCCACCGCCACATAACAATCTGCTGGTCCATATCGGGATCTACCCAGCCACGCTGATGGGCCTCGTTTATTTCCTGTAAAGCCTGATAAGCATCAATCGGGCAGGAATCATATGTGCCGTTCTCAAACAAACTGATGACGTCCGAGTAGGCCTGCAGCTTCCCGTTGATAATTATTCCTTCAGGAATCGCTTTAATCTCATTCATGCCTTGTTCTCCCGGTAATCACGCATCACATAGTCCGCCAGCTGGCTTTCTGCCTCGCTCATCGCCTCTGGAACGCCATGCAGTAAAGTGAGAATTGAACCGATAAGGCGTGTTAATTCTGGATTTGGGCATTGTGGGGTTCTCTCCACCCACATAGATAAAACGGCCTGTGCCTGCTCAACCTGGCGGGTAGCATCAATAAGTTGTAACTGGCTCATGCTCTCCCCTCCGCATCAATACGGGCAATATCGATAATCGTCAGGATTTTGTTTAACCAGCAATTCAGTACTACCCCCTGTTCTTCGTCGAGTTCGGGAAGCAACTCCGTCATCACATGAGCCAGACCTGTACGGGCGCGGTTCATTCGTTCCACGGTACGCTCGGCGAGCGCGAATGATTCGGGGTAGGGATGTTCACGAGCTAGCATTTCTTCGGCATTCAGTTCCGCCGGGTGGCGATAGATTGCGTTGATATTCATGCTGCGACCTCCATTTCCTGACTTATTTTTCTTTGCTGTACACAAATGATTTTTCCAACACTCCAGCCATTGCTCTGCGCTTCATGGTTCATTTTTTGGATTGCGTCACTGGGGCTGGTGGCGTTGCCATACCATGTCAATGGGATCGGTGCGCCCGCACGGTCGAAACAGTTAACTAACACACGGTACTTATTCATTCTTCACCCTCCAGAATTGCCAGCTCACAACGCGCCTCATTGACCAAACCAGAACACGCATCAATAGCGTCTGAAATATCGCAAGGCTCCATTTCTCCGGCTGCGTGGCGGACAGCAATCAGTACAGCGGAAGCCTGCTCAATGGATCTGAGGGCAATCGCAATGCTGCTTTTCAATGGTTTTTTACGCATGGCTCCCTCCGACAACTGGCAGGCGGGCAGCCAAAGAGAGAATGAAATGCGGGGCTAAGATGCTGCGTGCTTCGCGCTCAGTTTCAGCCTCAACAGACAGGCGGCATGGTTTGGCCTTTTTGTCGTGGCGGTTGATAGCGAGAAAACGCCATGTGAATTTTTTAAGGGTGTAAGAATCCCGCCCTTGCGGGTGTGTGGTACGATTGCTCATAGCTACCTCGATACTATTACTATCGGTGGTGGTTAGAAGCCCGATTGGTGTTAGCGCACCCTCGGGCTTTGCCGTTTTTACAGATTGGTATTGAATTACCGCAAACTGGTAGTTACCATCTGTATTGCCATTATAATACTGGTAACTACCAATGCAAGATGATAAGCAGAAAAAAGCGTTCGATCGCAAGGGGAGCACCATGAAGCACATTCGCTTTGAGGATGAACTACTTGAGCAAATCAACGCTGTTGCTGGACAAGGCAATTTCAGTTCTTGGGTTAAAGACTCATGCCGCGATAGGCTGCGGAAAGAAGGAATCAAACTTAAGGCTTGATTTTTTTCAGCAACATTGCAAAGGGTGGCCTTATGGCTGCCCTTTTTTATGGACTCCGAATACTCACCTTCTCGCGTAACGACCCCTAATAAATCTTCCAGCGCACGCGTATTTGTCGCGAAAGTCGATGTGGAACGGTTCACAACGGTAGCAATCCAGTTCATACCACCAGCCAGCAGGGGGAATTTATTCCCCACAATCAGCTTTTTAGAGGTGATTATTTCTTGGTTTAAAATGTCATCATTTGTCGTCATTCCCCGTGCGTGGATGTCAGGTTTTGTGAGGTTCAGGCTAAGTTTTGCTAAGCCATTAACCATAACAATTGATAACAGGCAGCCGTTCGCGACATTGGGTTTTATAAGGTTCTGCGGGTTAACATTTGCTAACAGGCCAGCCAGTGGAAAGCCCTTGTTCTGGACGGTAGCCATCATTGCGCTACCTCCCGGAATTCTTTGGTAAAGCGTTCCAGCGGCTGTACGCATGGTGAGTGATATCCGTCGCGGTAAAATGTAACTCGGTTAAAAATGACACTCTCAACCGTCACTATAGTGCCGTGTGCGTCCTTAAAGCGCTGCTGCGGGCGTGGGATGCTGGTGGCCTTAGTCATGAGCAACCTCCAGATGCTTTGCCATCCAGCGCTGTGACAGGCGGGTTAATTCCGCTTTGCGCTGATCAAACTCCATGCCCATATCGATCATCGTGATGTTGGTATTCTCAAGGTAAGCGAAGTGCTCTAGCTGCTCAGCGTTCATGCTGTCGCGTGGCTCACCCTCTACACCGTTTGTCTGCGCCCATTGCTTAGCTGTCAGGCCACCAAGAACAATGCGAGACAACATGTTGCTCTCATTGGTGTAGTGATGGCGCTGGGTGGCTTTACCTTGCTCCATTCGCGCCAATTCAAGCGCTTCACACATAGCGGTGAAACGACCAGCCGCATTGATGCGGGCTTTAAGATGCTGGCGATAACGGGAGGCAATCTCCGGTACGCTGCGCTGTAACTCCTCCTCGCACTGGATGAAGTAGCGGCGAACGGCTCGGCCTTGTTCGTTGCGCTCGAGCATTGCGATTTCTTTGGCGGTACTGATAGACAGCAGATAGTCCTTACCCGGTCTGCCTACAGTTACCGGGCTGCAAGCCGCGCCAGTAGGGCTTTTCCCCAATTTTGGGGAAATTGCCTTGTTAACGATGTAGTCACTGCCAATAGCAAAGCCATAATCAGTAATACGGTCGGTGATCCACGTTGAGAAATCTTTGCCAACACCGAGCGCTTTATGCAGATCTCTGGCGCTCACAATATTGGTTTGACGCCCGCCAATCAGACCTGAATTAACCGGCACAATGGCGGCAAAGTCGTTATTGATAATTACGCCCAGGCCTACGTTAGATTGTGGGGCGGCCTCCGAAGTGAATCGGCTTTTTTCGAGTTTCATATTTCAGACTCCGTTATGCGGCGGTGAATGCGTCCGGGTAGAGGTTGAGGATGTCGGTTATTTCAGGCTGAGTAAGTCCCTGATAACCACCTGCGGCAGCGTTGTTGTTAACCAACTGGATCACTCGCATCACATCACCACGGCTTACAAAGCGGTAGCGTAGGTGTGCGCCAATGCCATCCGGGTTTTTCTCATCGATACGCTCAAGCTGAATATCGAGGCGGCGCTCGATTTCAGACGCATAGTTGCGGCCAGATGAAAGACGGCAGTAGCGAAGAATATCGTTCTCTGTCCATCCCTCTACACCGGTGCGCAGCATATAGACGCGGGCACGATGCTTTTTCGGCGTGCGCTTCATCTGTTGAATAGAGTGGGCTGGTGGCGTAACATCGGATCCGCGAATATCAGAGTTAGCCGCCTGCTGTACTGGGCGGTTTTTCTTTTCCATTACGCCACCTCCCCGCGGCGTTCTGCCAGCCAGTTATGAATCTCTACCGCGTCAAATGCGGTGATCTTTTCACCTAGTTTTACCGGGCGAGGAAGTGAGCCGTCACGTACTTTGCGGTCGATAGTAGATACGCTAACGCCCAGCAATTCAGCTAAGCGAAAGCGTCGTATATAACCTTTGGTGGGGATGGTCTCTATGTTCATGCTTCTCGTAACCTCTTTTTGATTCTTGTTGAGTTGTTACGAGATACGATAGGCACAACTGATTGTAATGTATCGGAGTTATCAGAAAACTCCCCGGAATTATCATAATTCCGTTATCGACTGATTCCTCCTCTCCGCAACCATTCAATCAGCGGCTTATCATCATCCGGGAATGGTAGTCCATTAACTTTATTGTTGGCTTTAGCTCTCAGCTGTGAAACGCTGCCGACTAGATCATCATCGGTTAAGCCAATGCCTTTAAGTAAGGCGACAATAAGCTCTGCCTGTTTTGCTGTTGTTCTGACTGGTTTCTCTATCATTGTTTCAGGTGATTGAGGTTGGCTAACCCCTCCATTTATGAGATTTGGTATATCCCTCCCAATAGAGTTGTATACTTTTTCAATCTGACACCTGGTAACAAAAATATCGTTTGCCGTGATGGTTGCAATCGGTTTGACTTCTGCTTCATTTAGCAAGCCAGATGAGTAAAGGTGTTCTGTTAATGGATGAGCCATAACCACGTAGTCATCACTGTCAAAATCATCAGCGCTTAATGGAACATCTGCTTCTTTAAATGAGAGGTTGAAAGCTGTGAATGAGATTTCTTCATTATTTTTTAAGGCGCCGAAAAATGAAGAAGGCAGGTAACCTATTGATAATGCCCAAAGTCCGGAAAGATATAAAATTGGTTTCCTTAACCCAGGAATGTCTTTGTTTTGATAAAACCGCTTAACTCGAACGGTTGATGCTGGATTCATATCAAATTCAGCTTTCGGCATAAACAGGCTTAAAGGTGATTTGTTTGTGTATTTTGTCATCAGTTTAGGAGGAAACTTTTCCTCCCATTCATTTGATTCTTCCCAAGGGCCAAGTGTAAATAGCGCCGCTTCAAAATCATGAAGTGATAAACAAATTTCAATAGCGCCAATTTGAATAAAATGAATTAAATCATTTAGATGGCAATTGAGCAGATCTGCGGCTCTTGGCAGAGTGCAAAATTCTAATGCAGGAATATTGTTACGTTTCCATACATTTACATCATTTTGGCTATCGTTTTTCCTTGTCATCGCGTCACCTTTCGCGCCATGCCTTAATGAGCGATTGAGTCAGGCGGTAAGGCCTCCGCTTTTCACCCCGTCGGGCTAGGCTCAATCTATCCGTTTACTTCACTATTCTGATTGGTGTTACGTTGTAATCTTCACCACTGTCTAAGGCCACCAGCAGATCGGCCCATTGTGCCAGCGCTGCTTTGCGTTCATCAAAATACTGGTGCCGGTTATAGATACCCTCTACGCCTTTGATACGGTGATTTAGACATCTTTCTGCGACTACCGGGTCAATACCCAATGCCGCTAAATGTGTACGAGCTGTACGACGGAAGTCGTGAATGGTGAAGTTCGGCACGTCCGGCATTTCTGCACGTACCTTTGCCAGCGCCACGGGCAGAGTGCTTTCCTGAATGTGTGGAATCATCCTGTTTTGCATCTTTCTGGCTGGCAATACCCATGAACTGTTGCATGAGAACGTGTAAAGCTCTCTTAGCCATTCAACTGCTGGTGGTGCCAGCGGAATATCTATAGCGTCCCCGTTTTTACTGCGTTCTTCTGGTAAGTGCCAGATGCCTTTGTCCAGGTCGAACTCTTCCCAGCGGGCGGCGCATAACTCCATTTTACGAACGCATAGGGCTAACAATAGTTTGAAAGTGATCTCATTCTGTCGACTGAATCCCTTTGCGGTGCGCATGGCCCTAAATAGCTGGATTAGCTCATCACGGGTTAACCAGCGGTCACGGCTAACTTCCTTCCCACCAGCGTCCGAAACCTCAAATGCGGAACATGGGTTAATCTCCAGAGCGTGCCGTTTGATTCCGTAGTCGAATATGCGGCGCGTCCAGCGTAGAACGTCTGTCGCTATGGTCGGTGCTCCACGGTCTACTATCGCTTTGAGCATGTCATCAATATGGCGCGGCTTTACGTCCTCCACCTTCATTCGCCCGATGTGGGGATTTATATCCTTGTCTATTCGGCGGCGTAGTATGTCGGGGTGCTTCCAGCGAGGCAGTATTTGGCGTTCAAAGTATTCGGCGGCAAGATCTGAAACGCGCATGGCGTTTTTTTCTGCTTCCATCTTCGCCAAGGCCTTGGCTTTCCGTTCCTGTTTTTCTCCTGCCACGTCATAGCCAAGCGCAACGCGGGCGGCTAGTTCTTTGGCGGTCTCTCTGGCTTTAGATAGTGAGAGCTCGGCATAGGAGCCAATAACCATAGCCCGTTGCTTACCAGCGAACTTATAGCGAAATCTCCAGCTTGGGGATTGGTCTACCTGTCGGTATCGGAGGTATAGCCCACCACCATCAGCGCGTCCTTCGAAGCGTTCTCCGGCTTTTATCCACGCACGGATCTGCATGTCTGTCAGTTTTGGCATTTTGCGAATATCCAAACTTTGAATAGAGGGTGTACCCAAAGTGATGTACACAAAACTCGTTGGGTACACCTTTGGGTACACCTTAACTATGCGCTTTGTTGCGTCTTTATGATAGCCCATAATAACAAAAAGCCCGGCTAAATGCGGGCTTTGCTGGTTCTTTGCGTCTTTGTGATAGTTCTTAAATATTTACTCGATATTCTGGATCTGCTCGCGCATTTGCTCAATCAGAACCTTAAGTTCAATCGCTGAGTTGGTTACTTCGGCATTGATCGACTTAGACGCCAGGGTGTTCGACTCGCGGTTGAACTCCTGCATCATAAAGTCCAGACGGCGGCCCACAGCTTCCTTCTTCTTCAGGATGTTGTAGGTCTCTTTAACGTGCGCTTCCAGACGATCCAGCTCTTCAGCTACGTCAACGCGCTGCGCCATCAGCACCAGCTCTTGTTCCAGACGGTTATTTTCCAGCTGAACTTCGGCTTCTTCCAGTTTGGCGACCAGGCGCTCGCGCTGCCATTGCAGCACTTCCGGCATATGGGTGCGCACTTTCGCTACTTCAGTGCTAACGCCTTCAAGACGCTGCTCAATCATCGCCTTCAGTGCCTGACCTTCGGTTTCGCGGGCAACGATAAAGTCATCCAGGGTGCTGTCAAGGGCACTGAGAATTTCAGCGGCAATGGCATCCAGGTCCTGCTCACCGGCGGCCATGACGCCTGGCCAGCGCAGAATATCAACCGGGTTGATTTCGCCTTCATCGCTCTGCATTTTGACCCAGTTCGCTGCATTAACGAGCTGTTTTGCCAGTTTTTCGTTGAGGATCAGTTCGCCCTGCGCACTGGCATCAGGCTCAAAACGCAGGTTACATTCCACTTTACCGCGCGTCAGACGCGTACGGATACGCTCACGTACGACGGGCTCAAGGCTGCGGAACTGCTCCGGCATACGGAAATAGGTTTCCAGATAGCGCTGGTTTACCGAGCGCATTTCCCAGGTAGCGCTACCCCAGCTACCCTTGATTTCACGCCGGGCGTAGGCGGTCATACTGCGGATCATAGATATTCCCGTTTTTAAAGGAGAGATGGGGGGATTATAGCTTTCGGGGGCTTCTCAGGATAGGAATAAGCGTCCTTTATCCGTATAATGCGCAGCCACATTCGTTTCAAGCCGGAGAATTCATCATGCGTCCAGCAGGTCGTAGCGCCAATCAGGTGCGTCCCGTCACCCTGACCCGTAACTATACAAAACACGCTGAAGGCTCCGTGCTGGTTGAGTTTGGTGACACCAAAGTACTGTGTACTGCATCTATTGAAGAAGGTGTTCCGCGCTTTCTGAAAGGTCAGGGCCAGGGCTGGATCACGGCTGAATATGGCATGCTGCCGCGTGCGACCCATACCCGTAATGCCCGCGAAGCGGCAAAGGGTAAGCAAGGCGGCCGTACCATGGAGATTCAGCGTCTGATCGCGCGTGCGCTGCGCGCCGCCGTTGATCTGAAAACGCTCGGTGAATACACCATTACCCTTGACTGTGATGTGATTCAGGCAGACGGCGGTACGCGTACGGCGTCGATTACTGGTGCCTGCGTAGCGCTGGCCGATGCCCTGAATAAACTGGTTGCAGCCGGTAAGCTGAAAACCAATCCAATGAAAGGGATGGTTGCAGCCGTTTCCGTGGGTATCGTTAACGGCGAAGCGCTTTGCGATCTGGAATACGTGGAAGATTCCGCTGCCGAGACGGACATGAACGTGGTGATGACCGAAGACGGTCGCATCATTGAGGTGCAGGGCACTGCAGAAGGTGAGCCATTCACCCATGAAGAACTTCTTACCTTGCTGGCTCTGGCCCGAGGGGGAATCGAATCTATTGTAACGACGCAGAAAGCGGCGTTAGAAAATTGATTTTAAAGGCGACCAATGAGTCGCCTTTTTTTTGCCTGTAAGACAGAAAAACCAAAGGAGCAAATCCATGAAATCGTATCAGCGCCAGTTTATTGAGTTTGCGCTTAACAAGCAGGTACTTAAGTTTGGCGAATTTACGCTGAAATCCGGGCGTAAGAGCCCCTATTTCTTCAACGCCGGGCAGTTTAATACCGGGCGCGATCTGGCATTGTTAGGCCGTTTCTATGCCGAAGCGCTGGTGGATTCCGGGATTGATTTTGACCTGCTGTTTGGCCCGGCCTATAAAGGCATTCCGATTGCGACCACCACAGCGGTGGCGCTGGCAGAACATCACGACCGCGACGTGCCATACTGCTTTAACCGCAAAGAGGCCAAAACCCACGGTGAAGGTGGAAATCTGGTCGGCAGCGCGTTGCAGGGCCGCGTCATGCTGGTCGACGATGTAATCACTGCAGGCACAGCAATTCGTGAATCTATGGAAATTATCCAGGCCAATGGCGCGACGCTTGCAGGCGTGCTGATTTCTCTGGATCGTCAGGAACGTGGTCGCGGAGAGATCTCTGCCATTCAGGAGGTGGAGCGCGATTACAACTGTAAAGTGACGTCGATTATCACCCTGAAAGATCTGATTGCGTATCTGGAAGAGAAGCCTGAGATGGCGGACCATCTTGCAGCGGTACGCGCATATCGAGAAGAGTTTGGCGTGTAATGTTATTGCCCGGAAGCGCTACGCTTACCGGGCCTACGGCGTTACTGCAATTGGGTAGCCACTAACGGCCAGCGGGCGTCAAAATCGTCCGTTGGACGGTATTTGAATTCGCTACGTACAAATCGGGAGAGCATCCCTTCGCAAAACGCCAGAATCTGGCTTGCCAGCAGCGTCTCATCAGTATTGTAACCTTCCCCTTCACGCATTTTCTTCTCACGCAGAACCTGGCGCAGTTGCGCTTCAATACGCTCGAAAAGCTGGTTAATGCGGCCCTGCAGTCTGTCCTGCTCAAACATCAGTGCGTGACCGGTCAGGATACGGGTTAAGCCCGGATTGCGTTCACCAAAGCCAAGGATTAACAGCACAATCAGACGCAGACGCGCGGTGGTGTCTTTTTCGTCTTTCAGAATCAGGTTGATGCGCGTGATCAGGCTGTCTTCGATAAACTCGATCAGGCTGTCGAACATCCGGGTTTTGCTGGGAAAATGACGATATAGCGCCGCCTCAGACACGCCTACAGAAGCGGCCAGTTTCGCGGTGGTGATGCGTTGACTGCCATCGCTGGATTCAAGCATCAGAGCCAGAGATTGAAGTATTTCTTCGCGACGATTCCTTTTCGCGGTTTGTTTTTCTGCCATGTTACAAAATACCCCTGAAAATAAGCACTTGCCAGGCTGGCATCCACACAGCGACCGCAAACTGAGGCTTGCGGTTTGTTATTGCATTATGGCGCTGTGGGACGCGTATTTATTGGGCGATTATTTACGCCCGGAATGGCCGAAGCCGCCTTCGCCACGGTCGGTGGCGTCAAAGTCTGCCACCAGGTTAAATTCTGCCTGTACCACCGGTACGAAGACCATCTGCGCAATACGCTCGCCAGGTTCAATGGTGAAGCTGTCCTGACCACGGTTCCAGACGGAGACCATCAGTTGACCCTGGTAGTCGGAGTCGATCAGGCCAACCAGGTTACCCAGCACAACGCCATGCTTATGGCCCAGGCCAGAACGTGGCAGGATCACTGCGGCGAGTGATGGGTCAGCAATGTGGATCGCCAGACCCGTCGGGATCAGAGTAGTGGCACCCGGAGCCAGTTCTACGGCGTCATCGAGACAGGCTCGCAGGTCAAGTCCGGCAGAGCCGGAGGTGGCATAGGTTGGCAGCGGAAATTGCTCGCCAACACGCGGGTCCAGAATCTTAACGTCGATTTTTTTCATCATAACGGGTAACGATCTCGTCCAGTAATTGTTGGCCCAGGAGTTCCTTGCGCTCAAGCGGTAAGACTTTATCTCCATCCTGCCAGAAAAGGTGCAGTGCGTTGCTGTCGCTGTTAAATCCTTGCGTGGCCAGCGATACGTCGTTCGCGCAAATCAAATCGAGGTTTTTGCGGGTACGTTTTTGCCGGGCATATTCTTCCACATTATTTGTTTCTGCGGCAAACCCAACAACGTAAGGTCGATGGCTTTTTAGTGCGGCGACACCGGCAACGATATCCGGGTTTTTCACCATTTTTATTGTTAATTCATCACCTTGCTTTTTGATTTTAGCCTCGGCGATGGTCTCGGCGCGATAATCTGCGACGGCCGCACAGCCGATAAAAATCTGTTGGTTTTGCGCATGTGCTTGTACTGCGGCTTCCATTTCCAGCGCGGTAGTCACATCAATGCGCTGAACAAACGGCGGTGTAGGTAATGAGACCGGGCCGCTCACCAGCGTAACGTTTGCACCGCGCTTTGCTGCCGCTGCCGCAATCGCAAAGCCCATTTTACCGGAGCTGTGGTTAGTGATGTAACGCACCGGATCCAGCGGTTCACGCGTTGGGCCCGCGGTAATCATGATGTTGAGATGTTGCAGATCGTTGACAGGGGAAAAATGGGCTGCAGCCATATCAACAATAGTCAGCGGGTCGAGCATACGTCCTGGGCCGATATCGCCACAGGCCTGACTGCCGCTATCCGGTCCCCAAATTAACAGGCCACGAGCGGCCAGCGTCTCCAGATTATGCTGGGTGGCGGCATTGCGATACATCTGCTGGTTCATCGCGGGTACGACGGCGACGGGGGCAGGCGTGGCCAGGCAAATGGTTGAGACCAGGTCATTTGCCATGCCGGCCGCCACACGAGCGATTAAATCTGCCGTGGCAGGGGCAAGAATAACCAGGTCAGCCCATTTCCCAAGCTCAATATGGCCCATCGCAGCTTCGGCTGCCGGATCAAGCAGGCTGTCAGATACCGGGTATCCTGAAACGGCCTGCAGGCTCAATGGAGTGATAAAGGCTTTACCGCCTTCGGTGATCGCGACCCGCACATCGGCTCCACGCTCACGCAGACGACGCACCAGTTCTGGCGCTTTATAAGCAGCAATACCGCCGCTCACGCCAAGAACGATTTTTTTACCGGCCAGGCTCATCATGATTCTTTCCTGTTGGGGTTCACCAGAGAGCGGGCATTTTATCACAATCCCTAATAGGGGGTGATTTTGTCCTTCGGACACTTTGCGAGGCGTTACGCAAGACTGCAACGTCGCCGTCGAGCGCCTGTCTGGCTTGTGGCAGCATGAGAGGAAAAGGGAGAACGAGCATGGAAGAAGAGGATGAGCAGTTGCTGCCGCGCGAAAAACTGCTGCGTTATGGAGTAACCCTGTTAAAAGACGATGAGCTCCTGGCGCTCTTTTTACGTACCGGCACGCCCGGAAAAACGGTATTTACGCTGGCAAAAGAGCTGATAGGGCATTTTGGTTCACTGTATGGCTTGTTGACTGCCGATCTGGCCCAGTTTAAGCACGTCGAGGGGATCGGCGTGGCGAAATATGCCCAGTTGAGGGGCATTGCCGAGCTTGCACGGCGTTTTTACAATGTCCGTATGGAAGAAGAGGATCCGGTTCTGACGCCAGAAGGCGCACGTGAATTCCTGCAAAGCCAACTGGCGGATGCGGAGCGCGAGATCTTTATGGTGATCTTTCTCGACAACAGAAACCGGATACTGAAACATAGCCACCTCTTTTCGGGCACGTTGAGCCACGTTGAGGTACATCCGCGTGAAATTGTGCGCGAAGCGATAAAAGTGAATGCAGCCGGCGTGATCCTCGCGCATAATCACCCCTCTGGCTGTGCACAACCGAGCAGAGCTGACAAAGAAATTACCGAACGCATTATCAAATGCTGTCAATTCATGGACATTCGTGTGCTGGACCATCTGATAATTGGCCGCGGAGAGTACATTTCTTTTGCAGAACATGGCTGGATTTAGGCTATTTCTCGCGATCCATCGGGATCTTTGTCTGTTCGGGACTTGAGCACACCGCCGAGTCAGCGTATACTACGCCACCTTTGAGAATCTCGGGTTTGGCATTTGGGCCTGGCAATCGAGAGTTCACTTAGAACTATGCGATGACCGGGCTGTAAAGCCTGACGAGGCGCCGATACCCCATACGAAGCTCGAGCTAATTTGATTTTTGGAGAATAGACATGTCCCGAGTCTGCCAAGTTACTGGCAAGCGTCCGGTGACCGGTAACAACCGTTCCCACGCACTGAACGCGACTAAACGCCGTTTCCTGCCGAACCTGCACTCTCACCGTTTCTGGGTTGAGAGCGAGAAGCGTTTTGTCACCCTGCGTGTATCTGCTAAAGGTATGCGTGTAATTGATAAGAAAGGCATCGATACAGTTCTGTCTGAACTGCGTGCCCGTGGCGAAAAGTACTAAGTACTTAAAGAGGAAATAAATCATGGCTAAAGGTATTCGCGAGAAAATCAAGCTGGTTTCTTCTGCTGGTACAGGTCACTTCTACACCACCACGAAGAACAAACGTACTAAGCCGGAAAAACTGGAACTGAAAAAATTCGATCCAGTTGTACGCCAGCACGTACTGTACAAAGAAGCTAAAATCAAATAATTTTAGTTTCCTTGTATTGAAAAACCCCGCAACTGCGGGGTTTTTTGCATTCTGTATCTCAACGGAGGAACCATGCCAGAATTACCAGAGGTAGAGACTAGCCGCCGCGGTATTGAGCCGCATCTGGTCGGTGCGACTATTCTTCATGCGGTTGTCCGTAATGGGCGTCTTCGCTGGCCGGTTTCCGATGAGATCCATGCGTTAAGCGACAAACCGATCCTCAGCGTTCAGCGTCGCGCCAAGTATCTGCTGCTGGAGCTGCCCGACGGCTGGATTATTATCCATCTGGGGATGTCCGGGAGCCTGCGTATCCTCACTGAAGAACTGCCAGCGGAAAAGCACGACCACGTCGATCTGGTCATGAGTAACGGCAAAGTGCTGCGTTACACCGACCCAAGACGCTTTGGCGCATGGTTGTGGACTAAAGAACTTGAAGGTCACAGCGTGCTGGCGCATTTGGGGCCAGAGCCGCTCTCAGACGCGTTTAATGCGGAATACCTGAAAGAGAAGTGTGCAAAGAAAAAAAGCCCGATTAAGCCATGGCTGATGGATAACAAGCTGGTGGTCGGCGTGGGGAATATCTATGCCAGTGAATCACTGTTTGCTGCCGGGATCCATCCCGATCGGCTGGCCTCTTCGCTGTCTGCGCAAGAGTGCGAGCTGCTGGTGAGGGTGATTAAAGCGGTGCTGCTGCGTTCCATTGAGCAGGGCGGAACAACGCTGAAGGACTTCCTGCAGAGTGACGGTAAGCCCGGTTATTTTGCTCAGGAGCTACAGGTATATGGCCGTAAAGGTGAGCCATGCCGCGTGTGCGGAACGCCGATTATCGCAACGAAGCATGCCCAGCGCGCCACGTTTTATTGCCGTCAGTGCCAGAAATAGGGCTACTTTAACTTTTCCATCAACGCCTGATGGACGTTAACCGGCAGGAAATGGGTCACATCGCCGTGATGCCGTGCAACTTCTTTCACCAGCGTGGAAGAGATAAATGACCACTCTTTGGAAGGCATCAGAAACACGCTCTCCAGCTCTGGCATCAGGTGGCGGTTCATGTGCGCCAATTGCATCTCGTACTCAAAATCTGCCACTGCGCGTAAGCCGCGGATCAGGATATTAGCCTGCTGGGTGCGGGCGAAATTAGCCATCAGGTCACTGAAGCCCACCACCTCAACGTTCGACAGATGTGAGATCGCATCGCTGGCGAGCTGTACGCGCTCGGGCAGATCGAACATCGGTTTCTTACTGGGGCTGGCGGCTATCGCCAGAATCACCTTGTCAAACATACTCGCCGCACGGGTGATAATATCAAGATGACCGTTAGTGATGGGATCGAAGGTACCCGGATAAATCGCTTTTGTGCTCATGGCTCACGTTTTCTCTGAGTAGCCGCGGCTAAGCGCCCACAGCTCGGTGTATTTGTTGAAAGTATACTGGGCATTCACCACCGCCAGTAACCAGCCCTGTTTACCATCCAGAACGCCGCCACGTAGCAGCAGCGTTTTCAGAAACGCGCCCAGCGTGTGGGTGAAGATACCGGTCAACGTGGCCTTCTTGCCGCGCTGATGACGTTCCTGCGCCCATGCGGTGGCATAGTTGAGCTGTTTACGCTGGAAGCTGGCGAAATCGCGGCAGGTCAGGTGCAGTAAATCACCGTTTAAGGCGACTACCGGGGCGGTATCGCAGGCCAGGGACTCATGCACCAGGTTATCGTTGTACTGATAACGCTCGCGCTCGTACAGGCGCATCACGCGGTCAGGATACCAGCCGCTGTGGCGCATAAACCGGCCGAGAAAGTAGTTACGACGCGCGATGCTGTACACCGCACCTGGCTGCGGCGCAGAGAGCACACTCTGAATCGCCTGCTGGAGTTCTGGCGTGATGCGCTCGTCGGTATCGAGCATCAGGACATAATCACCAGTGGCGTGTCCCTGCGCGCGCTGGCGCTGGATGCCATAGCCTTGCCAGTCTGTGTCGATAAAGACCTTTGCGCCCGCAGCACGGGCAACATCCACCGTGTTGTCCGTGCTGCCGGAATCAAGCACGACAATTTCGTCGGCCCAGGCGACAGAGGCCAGGCAATCGGGAAGCAGGTCGGCGGCGTTTTTGGCGATCATCACGACCGACAGACGCTGAGACATTAGTGGCTCCGCTGAGGCAGATAAGGTTGCAGAAGCTGCAGCAGACGGGTCAGTGCGCCCTGGTTCTGATGCAGCACTTCGACGGCATGGCGACCGTACCACAGACGGTAATCTTCGTCGGTCAGTAAGGTCGAAACCTCTTTGACCACTGAGTCCGCATCGGTCACGGTAATTAAACCATCGGCTTGCTGCAATTTAGCGCAGATATCTTTGAAATTAAATGTATGCGGCCCCATCAGCACCGGAATCGCATGCGCCGCTGGCTCCAGCGGGTTATGACCACCGCGCTCGACCAGGCTGCCGCCGACAAAGGCGAGGTCGGCAATGCCGTACAGCAGCATCAGTTCGCCCATCGTATCGCCAATCACCACCTGGGTGCTGCTGGACGGGATCTCGCCGCTGCTACGCAGGGTGAAACTGAAACCGCCTTTTTGCACCATCTCGCGGGCGTCTTTGAAACGTTCCGGGTGACGAGGCACCAGAATGAGCAATAAATCCGGGAATTTTTCCAGCAGCTTACGGTGTGCTTGCAGGATGATCGCTTCTTCGCCGTCGTGGGTACTGGTCGCAATCCAGACCTGACGACGCGGCGCCCACTGGCGGCGCAGTGTCACCGCTCGGGCAGCGAGTTCAGGTGTGACCGAAATATCGAATTTCAGACTGCCGGTTACCGCGAGCTGATTGCGCTTAAGACCAAGAGAGACAAAGCGTGCGGCATCTTCTTCATTTTGCGCGGCAATCAGCGTGATCTGGCTCAGCAGGCGGCGCATAAATTTGCCCAGCTTGCCGTACCCTTTCGCCGAGCGTTCTGACAGGCGCGCGTTGGCAATCACCAGCGGAATTTTACGGGCGTGCAGGGCGGAAATCATGTTTGGCCACAGTTCGGTTTCCATCACGATCACAAGCTTTGGGCGAACAGTATCGAGGAAACGGTTCATGGCGCAGGGCAGGTCGTAGGGCAGATAGACGTGATGCACGTCTTTACCAAATGCGGACATCACGCGCTCGGAGCCGGTTGGGGTCATGGTGGTGACGGTGATCGGCAAAGAGGGATAACGATGGCGCAGGGCGCGTACCAGCGGAATAGCCGCCAGCGTTTCGCCAACGGAAACGGAATGCAGCAAAATACCGTCCGGCGCGACTTTATTGCGGCAGAAGCCATAGCGCTCCGCCCAGCGTTTACGATACGCAGGTGCTTTACGGCTACGAAGCAACAGTCTCAGCCACACCAGTGGCTGAATGATGTAGAGCAGGGCGGTATACAACAATTCCAAGCGATTATCCGTTTTTTTAGTTTCGGCGGGCAAATTCTAAGCATTTAAGCCAGGTAAAGCTATCTCTTATGCCAGATACCGCTTTAAACGGAAATAACGGCGACCCAGTCGCCAGTGCTGGCGAAGCCCACGGGCGTTTTTCCAGATAAGCGTCCAGATCCCGCGATCGAATAGCTCCTGAATAATTTCACGCTTTTTGGTCACATCGCCAATGTTGTTAATCGCGTGCAGAATACCCAGACCCTCTTTCGCGATTTGCCACTGGCAGGCCGGCACGCGGCGCACGGCATCCGGATAGCGCTGGTTGATAACGTCCAGCATCTCAAGGATTTTCATATAGTGACGCGCGTTACGCATCCGCGTGTCATCCGTACCCGGCGTGTGTGATACCGAGGCGGAATGGATGAGATAGTCGTAGAACGTTTCGTCGGTGTACTGAACGCGTTTGGCGGTCAGCAGCACTTCGGTCGTCCATGGGATATCCTGGTGACGCAGTCCATGCTCAAACGTGAACCCCTGCGCTTTAATAAAGGCGTGGCGGTAAATATTCAGCCAGGTCACATGCAGGAATTTACGCGATGCCAGCGCGCGCTGAAGCCAGGTTGGGCCGTCCAGCACGTCGGTGGACTGCAGCTTGTCGGACGGGAAGATTTTTTTCGACGGTCTGCCGTCATCGTAAATATAGGTGCCGTTACAGGTGGCAACGTCGAGATCGTTTTTCTTCGCCATCTCAAGCAGGCGTGGGTACATGCCCGGGTAGATCACATCGTCGATGTCCGGAAACGCGACATATTCGCCAGTTGCCTCTGCCAGACCGGTGTTACGGGCGGCAGAGACGCCCTGGTTGGCCTGTTCGATAACCTTGTAATACGGGAATTCACTGGCATATTGCGCAATGATGGCCGCAGAGTTATCACTTGACCCATCGTCCACAACGACCAGTTCCAGACTGTCCAGATGTTGAGCTTTGATGCTGTCGAAAAATGCACTCAGGAATTTTTCACCGTTATAGACGGCGACTACAAGGCTCAATAAAGGTGTGTCGGACATGCTTTCTCCGTTGTGTTCAGGGCAGGCCACCCATGTTGGTGGTACCATTCGTGCTGTATTATATCCGGTGGATACTAAAAACATATGCCTGGAGGGACAAAGATCCCCTCAGGCGGCAAATTAGCGTCATGCTGGCGAGATTCTTAACAGGAAATGTATGCATATTGTTCACACTGAAGCAGACGGCGGCAAAGGCGGACAGCCTCTGCGCATTATTAACGAATCGCTCGGGATGATTCAGCGTGGCCATCAGGTGACCCTTCTTTGCCCGGAAACTGCACCGCTGCATACGCTGGCGCGTGATGCTGGGTTGACGGTTGTCACGATGCCGTTGAAACGTAAGAACCTTAAAAACCTGCAGTTGCTGCGCCGCTGGCTGAAGGATAACCGCCAGTCTATTGATGTCATCAATAGCCATAACTCGGCGGATACCTGGCTGGTGGCACTGGCGAATCTGACGCTCTCTAATCCTGTGCCACTGGTCCGTACCCGCCATGCTTCAGGTGTACCGCGTAACAACTGGACGACGCGCTGGCTGTTCCGTAAAGCCTGTGCGCATATCGTCACGACCGGTGAAGCGCTGCGCCATCAGGTGGCGAATATTGGCGTACCCATGTCCCAGAGTACATCGGTGCCGAGCGGGGTGGATACGCAGCGTTTCCGCCCGGGAGATAAGCACGAAGCCCGCGCGCACTGTGGTTTGTCGCAGGAGGATTTCTGGCTGGGCGTAGTGTCGCATCTGCGTCCGAACAAAGGCCACAGCGTGCTGCTGCGCGCTCTGGCGAAAATCGACAATCCGCAGATTAAGCTGGCGATCGTCGGTGAAGGTCCGCATAAAGCGACGCTGGAACAGGAAATTGTCTCGTTGGGATTACAGCAGCGTGTGGTGATGGCGGGGCATCAAAGCGATCCGGAGAGCTGGTTCCCGGCGTTTGATATTGCGCTGAGTCCTTCCCACGATATGGAAGGTGTCCCTCAGGGCGTCCTGCAATCGCTGGCATCTCGCATTGCCACCATCGCGACCGATGCAGGCGGGACGGGAGATGCGGTGATTGATGGTCAGACCGGAATTCTGGTCGCACAGCGTGATGAAAACGCGCTGCACGATGCCATCGTTAAGCTGTATGACGATGCATCCCTTCGCGAGAAGCTGGCGCAGCAGGGTTATGATTACCTGAGCACCCACTTTACTCGCGAATGTATGCTGGACGCGATGGAGAAAGTCTTCTCTGAAGCGGCTCAGCGCAGCAGATCGCGATAAAGCGCCTGTAGCTCTTTTGCCATTCTGTCCAGGGTGTAGGGTTCAGCCGTTGCGCGCGCCGCCGCTGAATAATCCACGCCCTGGTCACGGCCTTGCAGCCAGTGGGCGATAGCCTGCTGGTAGCCTTCACTGTCGAGCGCGTCGCGCACCCAGCCGTTTTGACCTTCAGTTACCCACTCTGCCGCGCCGCAGCCGTGGCTGGTGAGCAGCGGCAGACCGCAGGCCAGCGCTTCCACGCAGACGTTCGGGAACGGATCGTAGAGCGTCGGCAGGATCAGCGCGTCCGCCGTGCCGTAAACTTCCCGCACATCCGCAACCGGCCCCAGGAAACGCACGCGTGATGCCACGCCGAGCGCCTGTGCCAGCTTTTCAAATTTGCGTGCGTGTTTATCGCGACCAGCAACCAGCAGCCAGACGTCAGAATGCGGGACAATGGCCCGTAGCGCGGTGGCCACGCCTTTACGGCTGAAGCCAGACCCGACATACGCCAGCACTGGCGCATCCTCCGGTATGCCGAGCGCAGTGCGCTGCGATAACGAGCGGACATCCGGGCTGAAATGCGCCGTATCCACGCCGTTGTAGATCACCGTCAGTTTGTCATCCGACAAGGCAAAGCGGCGGGCGATGTCATCGCGCACCATCTTTGAGTTGCAAATAACGGTGCGCAGCTGCGGATGGGTAAACATCTGCGCTTCGGCCTGCAAAATATAGCGGTGGTAACGGCTGAATGACTGTGCCCAGCGCGCCAGCGGCGACAGAATGCGGCCATACTGCTCAAGCCAGGTGGCGTGTACGCCGTCGCCTGCGCGGAAAATAGTGGCCCCGGGAATACGCTCATGACTTTGCACAATATCGAACTGAGCAAAATGCGAGGCCGCTTCCACCGCAAACCCGGATTCACGGGCGATACGGTTACGAAACGGCGGATTTACCGTCAGCGTTTTCCAGCCTGAGGCATCTTCCCACTGGCGGGCGATCAGCGTGACATCCAGGGTGGTGTCCTGAGCCAGCACGTTCAGCGCGCGGGAAACGAAACGCTCCGCGCCGCCGTTGGGGTTGTAGGTCTGTCGGACGATCGCCAGCTTCATGCAGGATATTCCAGCAGCAGGGTATCAATCGCGCTCAGCACCTGTTGCGGGGTAATGGCGGTGATGCAGTCGGAAACGCCACCGTCACCGCAGCCCGCCTTGCCGCAAGGCTGGCAGGTGAACCCGGCAGCGATCACGCGGTAGTTTACCCCCCACGGTGCCCACTTGATTGCCCCGGTTGGGCCAAAGATAGCTACGGTCGGGGTTCCTACGGCACTCGCGAGGTGCATCGGCATGGAGTCAACGCCGAAGTAGATACGCGCGTGCTTCATCAGGGCGCCCAGCTCTTTCAGGTTCAGCTGACCGCTTAAATCAAACACCGGCTGGGTCAGCGCCGCACGCAGCTCATCCATATACGCGGTTTCTTCTTTCGACGGCGCGGCTGAGAGGATAATCGGCAGGCCGCGAGCCGCCAGGTTATCGATGGTTGCCGCCAGCTTTTTGATATCCCAGGCTTTAAACATCCAGCGCGACGTCGGGTGCACCAGAATGTAGGATTTACTCTCCAGGCCAAACCCGGCCAGTTTCTCAGCAACGGAGGTTTCCGCCGCATCGCCCGGTACAAACAGGGTATTTTTGTCTTCAGCAGACTGTGGGTGGATCCCGATCCGGCGCAGGGCGTCCAGGTTCACCTCCACCATATGACGGCTGTTGTCCTGAATTGCCGGGTAGAGCGTGGTGAAGGATTTCACCCAGCGACGACGTGCCAGACCACTGCGTTTATCCGGCTTAAAGCCGACGGAGACGCGCGGCTTCAGCCGACGCGCCAGACGCGCCCCGTGCCAGTGTTCGGTCAGGTTAATCAGCACATCGTACTGACGTCCTTTCAGCGTGTTGACCAGGGCGCGATACAGACGAAACTGTTCGAGCCAGCCCTTTTTGCGCCAGTTTCGACCAATGGTATGCACCTGATCGATATGCGGATGGCTGGTCAGCATCGCCTGCGTGTCGTCGTAGACCAGCGCGTCGACTTCGACGTTCGGCCAGTTCTTTTTCAGCACGGTAAAGACCGGCGAGGTAAGCAGCACGTCACCGTGGTGACGCAGCTTAACGATCAGCACGCGCTTCGGTGGGCGCTCCGCTGAGAAAAAATCAGACATAGGCTCTCTCTGCTGCCAGCAAAGGCTCTAATTGTGCAAATACCGCAGCGGCGCTGAGGTCGCTCAGCTGCGATGAATGTTCCGGACGGCAGACATATTGATTTTTTCCGTAGCCGCCGATAAGACCCGGATCCGTTGGGCCGTAAAGCGTAATATTAGGTCTATCCAGCGCGGCCGTCAGGTGGCTCAGGCCAGTATCTACCGATACCACTGCCGTCGCGCCCGCCAGCTCTTGTGCCACGCCGTCGAGCTTCATGCGTGGCAAGACGTCCACGTAATCAAACCCTTCCGCCAGGCGTCTGGCGCGCGCTTCTTCATGCGGGGCACCCCACGGCAGTTTGATGCGCAAACCTGCTGTGCCCAGTAAACCAATCAGCTCACGCCAGTGGGTTTCCGGCCAGTGTTTGTCATCCCGGGTAGTGGCATGGAGGAAAATGAGATAAGGGGAGCTATTTTGCCGTGAATTGTGAAGAAAATGCTGTGAAATGGCGTAATCACCCTGCACTTCAGGTTTTGTATAGCCCAGGCTTTTGGCAAACAGTTCACGGGTGCGTTCCACCGCGTGCTGCTGCTTTGCGATAGCGTGGCGGCGGTTATAGAACAGGCTCGCCAGCGGTTCACGGGCGCTGTGCCAGTCCATGCCGTGCTTTACGCCGTGTGCCAGTCGTGTTACCAGCGCAGCGCTTTTGACCAGCCCTTGCGCGTCGATAATGGCATCGTACTGCTGAGCCTGCACCGCATCACGAAACGCTTTGCGTTCGGCTTTAATCGGTGCCGAGAACCACGCCTTACGCCAGCGGCGGATAGCCACCGGGATCACACGGTCGACCGCTTCATGCCAGGTGGGGATCTGCGCGAAGCCTTCTTCCACCACCCAGTCAAAACGAATGCCGGGAATGGCCTGCATGGCATCCGTCAGCGACGGCAGCGTATGCAGAACATCGCCCATCGAAGAGGTTTTAACGATCAATACCCGCATCCGTTATCCTTCTTCGCTCAACAGCAGTTCGTTAAGCTCTTCCAGCACGCGCTCTGGCGTAATGTCGATCAGGCTCTGGTGATAGCCTTCCGCCGCATCGCCTTTACGCACTTTGTGGTAGCCGGTGATCAGGCGAATGACACGCGCTTTGTGGGACAGCGGCGGGGTAAAGTCCGGGCTGCTTGGGCCATACAGCGCAACCAATGGGCGATTTAGCGCCGCGGCGACGTGCATCAGACCGGAATCATTAGTGACCACGGCTTTACAGGCAGCAATCAGAATAACCGCTTGCTCCAGCTGGGTTTCCCCGGCCAGGTTGCGGCACCAGGCCTGCTGTTCTGTGCTCAGCGTGGCAAGGATTTCGTTACCGGCGTCGTGATCTTTTGCCGAACCGAACAGGACAATCTGGTAGCCTTCGTCAATCAGCTGTTTTGCCAGCTCCGCATAGTGATAGTGCGGCCAGCGTTTTGCCGGGCCGAACTCTGCGCCAGGGCAGAAGCCGATCATCGGACGTTCGGCCGAAATGCCAAATGCGTTGCAGGTCTGGGATTTTTCGCCATCGTTAACCTGCAACTGCGGCCACAGCAGCGGCTGCGGCAGATCTTTCGCGCTGCGCATCACGCCTTTGTCGTAGGCCAGCGCGACATAGCGCTCTACCATCAGCGGCCAGGCCTCTTTATCCAGCACGCGGGCGTCGTTCAGCAGACCGTAACGCATTTCACCGCGCCAGCCTGTACGATGAGGCACGCCTGCAAAGAAAGGCACCAGGGCAGATTTGAAGGAGTTGGGCAGCACGTAAGCGCGATCGTAACGCTTCTCGCGCAGGCTGTGGCCGAGCTTGCGGCGTTCGCCGATTTCCAGCGCCCCGTGGCCGAGCGGCATTGGGATCGCCTCGTTAACTTCCGGCATACGCGATAACAACGGACGGCACCATGCAGGTGCCATCACGTCGATTATCGCCTGGGGATAGCGCGCCTTGAGCGTGCGATAGAGACTTTGCGACATCATCATGTCGCCCACCCATGACGGGCCGATCACCAGTATCTTCATGCTTGTTTCTTACGCGTCGCGGTTCAGCCAGACCATATATTCCGTTACGCCTTCCGCAACGGTCTTGAACGGCTTGTCATAACCTGCTGCGCGCAGGTTGGTCAGATCAGCCTGAGTGAACGCCTGATAGCGGCCTTTCAGTTTATCCGGGAACGGAATGTACTCAATGCTGCCTTTTTTGTGGTACGCCAGGGTCGCGTCTGCAACAGCCTGGAAGGATTCCGCACGGCCCGTACCCAGGTTAAAGATGCCAGACACGCCGTTTTCCCAGAACCAAAGGTTCACCGCAGCAACGTCGCCTACGTAGACGAAGTCACGCTTAAAGCCGTCGCTGCCTTCGAACAGTTTCGGACTTTCACCATTATTCAGTTGGGTGTTCAGATGAAACGCGACGCTTGCCATGCTGCCTTTATGCCCTTCGCGCGGCCCGTAGACGTTGAAGTAGCGGAAGCCCACAATCTGGGAGTTCGCTTCAGGCAGAACCTGACGCACGTATTCGTCGAACAGGAACTTAGAGTAACCGTAGACGTTCAGCGGCTGCTCATATTCGCGGGATTCGATGAAGTCTGACGTGCGACCGCCGTAGGTTGCTGCAGAAGAGGCATACAGGAACGGAATTTCACGCTCCAGGCAGTAGTGAAGGATCTCTTTAGAGTACTGATAGTTGTTGTCCATCATGTACTTGCCGTCCCACTCGGTGGTGGAAGAGCACGCACCTTCGTGGAAGATAGCTTCGATTTCGCCGAACTCTTCACCTGCCATAATCTGGATAAGGAAGTCTTCTTTATCCATATAGTCAGCGATGTTCAGATCCACCAGGTTGACGAACTTGGTGCCGTCTTTCAGGTTGTCAACCACCAGGATGTCGGTGATGCCTTTGTCGTTGAGAGCCTTAACAATATTGCTGCCGATAAAGCCTGCGCCGCCGGTAACGATGATCATAACTGTACCTTTGAAGTGTGGGGGCCGGGGACAATCCCGGACGCTAATGTGCTTATCATATCATTAGTATGGCTGCCCTTCAGCCATTCACCGACATAGCACAAGGGTACACGTGATTTATGCTGCAAAAACGAGAAGAGATAATGTGTCATCTCGTCATGGACTATAGCTTTGGGTAATATGTCCCGAAATTTGCCGAGTCTGGAGAATTGCAATGCGTGGTGATTTTTACAAACAGTTAAATAGCGACCTCGAAACTGCACGTGCAGAAGGGTTGTTCAAGGAAGAGCGTATTATCACGTCTGCTCAGCAGGCAGACATCACCGTTGCCGATGGCAGCCATGTGATCAACTTTTGTGCGAACAACTACTTAGGTCTTGCGAATCACCCTGAGCTGATTGCCGCTGCGAAAAACGGCATGGACACCCACGGTTTCGGCATGGCTTCCGTCCGCTTTATCTGCGGTACCCAGGACAGCCATAAGCAGCTTGAGAAAAAGCTGGCGAGCTTCCTCGGAATGGAAGACGCCATTCTGTACTCCTCCTGCTTCGACGCCAACGGCGGTCTGTTCGAGACCCTGCTCGGCGCAGAAGATGCGATTATCTCCGACGCACTGAACCATGCTTCCATTATTGACGGCGTTCGTCTGTGCAAAGCGAAGCGTTTCCGTTACGCCAACAACGACATGGTTGAGCTGGAAGCGCGCCTGAAAGAAGCGCGTGAAGCGGGCGCTCGCCACGTGCTGATCGCCACCGACGGCGTGTTCTCCATGGACGGCGTGATTGCCAACCTGAAAGGCGTGTGCGATCTGGCGGATAAATATGATGCGCTGGTGATGGTTGATGACTCTCACGCGGTCGGTTTTGTCGGTGAGAATGGTCGTGGTTCCCACGAATACTGTGACGTGATGGGGCGTGTGGACATCATCACCGGTACGCTCGGTAAAGCACTGGGCGGTGCGTCTGGTGGCTATACCGCTGCGCGTAAAGAGGTGGTTGAGTGGCTGCGTCAACGCTCCCGTCCGTACCTGTTCTCCAACTCCCTGGCGCCGGCCATTGTTTCTGCCTCTATCAAAGTGCTGGAGATGGTGGAGTCTGGGGCGGCGCTGCGTGACCGTCTGTGGTCCAACGCCCATCTGTTCCGTGAAAAAATGAGCGCCGCAGGCTTTACCCTGGCCGGTGCTGACCACGCCATCATCCCGGTCATGCTGGGTGATGCGGTAGTCGCACAAAACTTTGCCCGCGAACTGCAAAAAGAAGGGATTTACGTCACCGGGTTCTTCTTCCCGGTGGTGCCAAAAGGTCAGGCGCGTATCCGCACCCAGATGTCTGCGGCGCATACGCCTGAACAAATTGAACGTGCGGTGGAAGCCTTTACCCGCATCGGAAAACAGCTGGGCGTAATTGCCTGAGGACGTGTGATGAAAGCGTTATCCAAACTGAAAGCGGAAGAAGGGATTTGGATGACCGACGTGCCGGAGCCGGAAGTCGGTCATAACGATCTGCTGATCAAAATTCGTAAAACGGCTATCTGCGGTACTGACGTTCACATCTACAACTGGGACCAGTGGTCGCAGAAAACCATTCCGGTACCGATGGTGGTGGGTCACGAATATGTCGGCGAAGTGGTGGGTATCGGCCAGGAAGTAAAAGGCTTCAAAATTGGCGACCGCGTCTCCGGTGAAGGCCATATTACCTGCGGTCACTGCCGTAACTGCCGCGGTGGGCGTACGCACCTGTGTCGTAATACCATTGGCGTGGGCGTAAACCGTCCGGGCTGCTTCGCGGAATACTTGGTGATCCCGGCGTTTAACGCGTTCAAAATCCCGGATAATATCTCTGACGATCTGGCCTCTATCTTCGACCCGTTCGGCAACGCGGTACACACGGCGCTTTCATTTGACCTGGTCGGTGAAGATGTGCTGGTTTCCGGCGCAGGCCCAATCGGGATTATGGCGGCAGCGGTGGCGAAGCACGTTGGTGCGCGAAATGTCGTGATTACCGACGTGAATGAATACCGTCTGTCACTGGCACGCAAAATGGGCGTGACCCGCGCGGTGGATGTCTCTAAAGAGAGCCTGAGCGATGTAATGGAAGAGCTGGGCATGACCGAAGGCTTCGACGTAGGCCTGGAGATGTCCGGCGCGCCACCGGCGTTTCGCACCATGCTGGATACCATGAACCACGGTGGTCGTATTGCCATGCTGGGTATTCCACCGTCAGATATGTCTATCGACTGGAACAAGGTTATCTTCAAAGGGCTGTTCATCAAAGGCATCTATGGCCGTGAGATGTTTGAGACCTGGTACAAGATGGCTGCACTGATCCAGTCTGGCCTGGATCTGTCGCCAATTATCACTCATCGTTTCTCCATTGATGAATTCCAGCAGGGCTTTGACGCAATGCGTTCAGGCCAGTCCGGGAAAGTTATCCTGAGCTGGGATTAACCTGCTCTCAGGCACCCGTTTTTACGGGTGCCCTTACACTTTTTAGCGGTTTGACTTTCCAGGGGTTACTTGTTAACTTCTGGCGAATTTTTCTCCACCTAGTCTTCTCCGCACGTTCATTCTTGCAGTCATAATGATTACGTCAGGAAAGATTTTGCCAGGCTAATCAGGTCATTATGTCGACATTGTTTTCGCAAAAGTTGGTTGATACCCCTCCACGGCTTGCCGCTTTTTTAACGGTAGTGATTTCTCTGCTAATAGTCATTGGCGTAAATATTATCAATGCCAAATATAATGCGGTGATTAACCGTACGCTGGTTTTTGCCCTGATATTGCTGACACTGAAATGTATAAACAATAAATTAATCAGAAATGTACTGGCGATTATTTTATTAATTCCGGTTGCGGCAGATATTACTTTACAGTTATACGCATGGAATAATTTCAATTCAGCGTTTAGCTATGGGTTTGCGCTGAGCGTACTCAACACGACACCAGGTGAAGCAAGTTCGATGCTCGGCTTGTACTGGCGCGATTGTCTGACCTTTATTGCCCTGTCTGCATTATTTATTTATACCGCCAATACCGGCATGTGGCCTGTCGCACCGCGTTTTCGTCGCTGGCCAGCCATCGTACTTGTCGTCACGCTGCTGTCTTTTTATGGTCAGGCGTTACAGCACCAGCTCCGGAAAAGCAGTGTTGAAAGTCTGGCGCAGCGTGTGGTTCAGGCGACGCCTGTTAGCACGGCAAAAGTTTTCATGCAGGCGATTGAAGATAATGCAGTAGTCGCCAACATCGGTAACAACATCCCTGATTATAAGATCGCGCTAACCGAAACCGGCATCGAAAATTATGTGCTGATCATTGGCGAGTCCGAGCGTACGGCAAATATGGGTATCTATGGTTATCAACGAGATACTACACCGGAGCTGGAGAAGCAAAAATCGCAGCTTTTACTGTTCCGTAATGCTGTGACGCCAGCACCGGTTACAATTATGGCCGTGCCACTGGCGTTGACCGCTGATGCCGTGAATGCGCGCGATCCGAAAAAATATGGCGATAACGTCATCAATATCGCGAATAAGGCGGGATATGATACTTACTGGTTTAGTCGTCAGGGCAAGGGTGGGGCGCATAACAACGTCATCACCGGAATTGCCATGAACACCAGACAGCATGAATGGATTGACGGCGGCTACGATGAAGACCTGCTGCCTCTGTTGCAGAATGCGCTTAAAACACCGGGCAAAAAACTGGTCGTCCTGCATTTATATGGGAGCCATGAGCCTTCCTGTCGACGTTTCCCGGCCAGTGAGGCGGTGCTACACGGTGATAATGAAGCCGATGATTGTTATGACAACTCGGTGCGCTATACGGATAAGTTGATGGGCAAGGTGTTTAGCTTGCTGGAAAACTCGCGCTCTTCGGTCATGTATTTCTCCGATCATGGCCTGATTCGCGATCCGAAGCGCGCTGTGGCTTACTCTCATGGCAACGTTAATCCTCCGAGAGAAGCTCTGCATATCCCGGCGTTTATCTGGTATGGACAACAGGTTGATTCGGATAAAAAGTATACCGGAGATTACAATACCGTTTGGTCTGCTGATGACGTTAATACGCTTGCTGAACTGTGGCTTGGGATCCACCGTCAGGGAGAGCCTGTTCAGACGGTACAGTCCTGGCTTGCGGGTTACAATAAGGATGTTACCGTGCTGGACACAACCGGGAAGTCCTATGACTGGCGTAATATTCGTTAACACTGGTGCGATAAACTTGTTTTTAGCGGTGTGCTAGCCTGCTTTACTTTTAGTAAATGGAATGATGATGATTAATGTAGAACGAGATAAGGTCCAGTTTGCATTGTTGCAATTACTCTTCGGACTGTGCGCGCTTGCTTTTGGTTGCGTCGTGGTTTCACCTAATTTATCCGCGAAAATTTTGGGGCTGGCGGGTATAACCGCATTAGTGATTTTCTTGTTGGATATTAAAAACTTCAGAAAGAATGATGCATTCTGGCTTTGTCTGGTTCTGCTGATCATCGGGGTTTGCGATCTGATCTGGTACCGGATGTATAAGGTTGATAGCGAAGCGATCAACTCGTATCGCGCTTACCTGGAAGTCGGGAAAATCTGCCTGTTTGGGGCTTTCTCCATTTTTGTGTTTGTAAACCGTAATCAGCTCAAAGTAGGCTGCAATAAGATCCATATGTTACTGGTCATCGCATTGCAATTGATGATCGTTGCCTACGCCGGGTACCAACATCTGTTTCTTGAAAACCAAAGGGTAACGCTCTCCCTTGCTGGTGGTGCGGATGCGACAGGGGCTGCTTATACCATTGCATTTATCTCGTTCTACACGATTCTGGTGCTACAACACAGTTCAAGCAGATGGAAAGAGCTGTTTATCCTTGGGCACTTTTTTATTACCTTCCTGGTACTGGTGGCGACAGAAACGCGTGCCGCCATTCTGACCTATCCGATTATTTTCTTCGGTTTGCTGGTGGTGAAGCTGTACAAGGAAAAGCATATCCCGTGGAAAGGGGTTTCTGTTTTCCTGATTGCATTGTTGGCTGGCGCATTTATGATGAAGGACAGCCTGATTCAGCGTTATCATGACTTTAATAGCGACATCGTTTCCTATGATAAAGCGAACAGTGTCACTTCGGTTGGCGCCCGTTTAGCGATGTGGAAGTCGGGGCTGATAGCATCTAAAAATAATTATTTGTGGCAGTCTACAGATGAGCGGAACACTATAATCCTGGAAGAAATAAAAAAGGATCCAAGCTTGTCAGGCGCATTGGGTTACATCCGTGGTCATCTTCATAATGAAATCATTGAAACACTCTCTTTAAAAGGCCCTTCAGGCATTATTCTTTATATTCTTTTTGTGATATCGCTTGGCTGGTATGCACTGCGTAAACGTAAAAGTATTATTCTTTTCGCTTTCCTCGTTTCGATAGTTATGTTTGGAGTGGGCGGCGTAATGTTCTATTCTAAAACAACGCCTGTTGCCTGGATGCTAACACTTATAATGTCGATTGTTTTCCTGGAACAAAACAAACATCGAACGGTCATTAAGTAATCATTTTGATTCTCCATCGGGAAAAAGGTATTCTCCCGATGGAGAAATATCTTTTACCAGACGAGCACGCCATGAACGAACTGATTTCAGTAATCATCACTACTTACAACAGAGAGGAGTTGCTGGAACGCGCAATTCGTTCAGTTATTGCTCAGACATATCCTGCGGTAGAACTGGTTATTGTGGATGACTGTTCTAATGAAAAAACTGCGCAACTTATTGAGCGTATGCGCGCGGAGTGTGAAGCGCGCTTCGTGCATTTCACCTACGAACGTAATGAGAAGAACAGCGGTTCCAATTTCAGCCGCAACCGGGGTTACGCACTCTCGCACGGCGTGTTTGTCACCGGTCTGGATGACGACGACTATTTCCTCCCTGAGCGTTTATCAAAGCTGGTTTCGCGCTACGATGAAAACTATGCCTTTGTCACGGATACGCCTGCCCGACTGGATAAAACTCACCGCACCTATCCAGATACCAACGATAAAAGAATCATTGGTTTACAGGATATCCTCTGTGAAAACGTGGTGGGTAATCAGGTACTGACAACAAAAGAGAAACTGTCAGGTGTGGGTGGTTTTTCCCCTGAGATTAAACAACAGCAGGATCGCGATGTCTGGATTAAATTAATCCTGAAATATGGTCCTGGTATTAAATATAGTTTTAGCACTGCCATGGTGGATGCTGAGCACGGCAGTAATCGAATTACCTCGCAAATTAAAAAATATAATGCTTACCGGAAGCTCTATTTTAAATATCGTGAGCATATGTCTGAGATTACGCGCAGTAATAATCTTTTTCAACTTATGTCGTTTCGCGGTTTTAAATCTACACGTATGAACTGTTTATTACGTGGACATAAAAAAGACGCGAAGCTAAGAATGAAACTATTCCGCCGTACGTTAAAAGAGTTGTTCTGAATTTGATTAGGTGAAATGATGAATATCAATGTAACGAACAAACTTATCAAGAAAACACATCGTTGGCACAAAAAAACGGGTCTTTCTCTTTTTCAGCGTGCGGCAAGTCATTTCGAACAGAAGAAAAAAGAGATGATTTTTAGTGTTATTGATGAGCTGAAGGTTCAGTCTGAGGATTTAGACGTAACGGAACCGATGCAATCGCGTATCATCTGGATTTGCTGGTTTCAGGGGCTGGAGAGTGCACCTGAGTTAGTGAAACGTTGTATTGCATCTGTTTATAAACATACTGATGAGTTTAAAGTCATCATTATCACTGATAAAAATTTCTCAAATTACCTTTCTCTACCTTCTGATATCATTGAAAAATATAATTCTGGATTAATTGGGAAAGCTCACTTTTCGGATGTATTGCGTTGTTGTTTGCTTCATGAATACGGTGGTGTTTGGCTTGATGCTACTATATTCTTGACTCGAAAATTATCCCCTTCTCTCCTTGATTTGTCATTTTGCTCGTTGCGTTTTAATCATCCAGAAAATTATTTGTCCATCAGTAATGGTTTTTGGACAACTTATTTTCTTGCATCCAAAAAAAATGATTACTTGATCGGTTGTATAATGAATACCCTTATAAAATACTGGCAAAAATATGATGTGGCCATTGATTATTTTTTGATGGATTATGTTTTTTGCTATTACTTAGAGAAAGACTCGATTGCTCAAAAAATTATTTTTGCACAGCCTGTTCTGGGGGAAAGACGCTTCTTACTTAAGCATAATATGAACAATAGATGCTCTATTGAGTTAATAGAAAAATTTAAACAAGATAATACCGGAATTTATAAATTATCTTATAAAGAATCTTACCGCACTTCGGACAACGGTCAGCCAACCGTGTACAGCAAGATCCTTGATGGTACCTTCCATCTGGAGTAAGAGAAAAGCCTCCTTCTGCAAGGTGGCTTTTTGTTATCAGGATTTCTTACCCCATCCCTGCCATTGCTGCTGAACGTATTTCACCAGCGTGCTTTCTCCAATGCTTTCGCCAATCACCGAGAAGAAGCGGGTCGCGTAGACCGGCGCTGGCGGCTGTTTTGGTTTGCAACTCTTCACGCCGCGGAACGGATTACGTGGAGCTGTCGGAGCGGGCTGGGCCGAATTCGGTGTAGAGGTGTCCACCTGCGGTTCATTCAGCAGGTCGCTCGGGCGTACCAGAGTGATGTCAGATGGTAATGTCGGCAGCATCTGTTGCAGAACACGGACGGTAGACGGATGCGGGTGACCGATAGCAATAGCTGAGCCATTGCGTCTGGCCAGCTGCACGGCACGATTGAACTGCACGCGAATGTCCGCTTCGTTTTGCGTATCATCCAGGAACACTTTGCGCTTAATCACCTTCACACCCGTTCCCTGAGCGGCGCGCATCGCCTGGCTGTTGCCAATCGTCATGCTATCGAGGAAGTAGAGGTTGTAGCGCTCCAGCGCCTGCATCACCTTGAGCATCCCATACAGGCTCGATGTCATCGCGCTGCCCATGTGGTTGTTCAGCCCTACGGCATACGGCACTTTGTTGTATGCGTCGCGGATGATGCGCTCGATCTCATCGCTGCTCATATCCGGGCGCAGTGTATCTTTTTCCAGTGGCTGCTTGCTGAGCGGTGCCATCGGCAGATGGATGAGAACCTGATGTCCACTGTTATGGGCTTTGGTCGCCATTTCGCGCGCGTGCGGCGCATTGGGCAGGACGGCAACAGAGATGGCTGACGGCATGGCCAGCACCTGGTTTTCAGTTTGCGGACGATAACCGAAGTCATCAATCACAATGGCGAGTTTACCGGCGTATACCGGTGCAGCCAGCGCCAGTGCGCTGGCGACGGAGAAAACAATTCGACGAAATTGAAGCAAAACTTATCTTCCCAACCACGGCTGTGGATTGACCGCCTGACCCTGGCGACGAATTTCGAAATAGAGTGACGGGCGGCCCTGACCGCCACTGCTGCCCACAAGGGCGATGGGTTGGCCGGCGCGCACCTGCGTGCCGACGCTGACCAGTGCGCTCTGGTTGTAGCCGTAAAGACTCATATCACCTTTACCGTGTTCGACCACCACTACCAGCCCGTAACCCTGTAGCCAGTCGGCCAGAATCACGCGGCCATCGGCAATGGCTTTCACTTCGCTACCTTCAGACGCACCGATAACTATCCCTTTCCAACGTAGCTCACCCTGCAGCTGTTCGCCATAACGATGCAGAATTGAACCACGTACGGGCCAGTACGCCTGGCCGCGAGGAGAGCCCAAACCACCGGTTCGCGACATCAGGGAACGTTCGCTTTCGCTTGGTTTGTAGGTTGTCCCTTTGCGGGATGCTTCCTGCTGTTTGTCGCGAACGGCCTGCGCCTCGCGGGCCTCTTTGTCGGCGCGAGCTTTCGCCGCGGCTTCCGCCCGAGCGATGCTGTTGCGCAGTTTTGATTCGTTGGCACGCATTTCGCTCAACTGGCTCTGCCCTTCCTGAATGGAGGACTCAAGGCCAGAAAGCGTTTTCTTACGCTCGTTACGTGCCTGCTCGAGTTTTGCCTGCTGGGCCTGCTGATCGTAGAGCAGCGTCTGCTGCTGGCTCTGCTTTTCTTCCAGCTCGGCTTTTTGCGTGGTGACCTCTTCGCGCGTCTGTTTCAGCTGCGCGATAGTCTCCTGACGCGCCTGGTTCAGGTAGCCAAAGTAAGCCTGCAGGCGCTGACCACGCTGGCTCTCTTCACCGCTGAGGATTAGCTGAAGGCCGGTGTGCTCACCCTGGCGGAATGCGGCATCAAGCTGCGCTGCAAGGTTGCGTTCCTGCGCATCACGCTGACGTTCCAGTTTGGCAATCGACGCGTTCATCTCGTCGATCTGTTTATTCAACTGGGCGAGGGTGTTTTGTGTTTCACGGAGTTTACGCGTGGCGGCGGAGATAGCCTCTTCCTGCTGTTTAAGCTGAGCAAGCAGCGACGCGCGTTGCTGTTGTTGCTGACGTACCGCACGCTCTTTGGCGGCGATATCGGCCTGAATAGATTTGAGCTGGTCGCGGTCATCCGCGTGGGCGGATGCGGCGCACAGCAATACGCCAGCGCTGAGTGCGCTGGCGTAAAACAGAGGTCTGACTGATAACCTAAGCGGCTTCACGACCCATGTGATTGAAAAAATCGCCTTTCCCCTCATGGGGAGCGATTATTCCACGATGAACAGCGGCTTACCAGTCATCTCTTCAGGGATCGGCATACCCATCAGCGACAACATGGTTGGCGCGATGTCAGAAAGCTTGCCGCCTTCAACTGCTTTCAGGGCTTTATCACCGACATAAATCAGTGGAACAGGCAGGTTGGTATGGGCAGTGTGTGCCTGGCCGGTTGCCGGGTCGCGCATCTGTTCAGCGTTACCGTGGTCAGCGGTGATCAGGAGCTGACCGCCAACAGATTCAACGGCTTTCGCGACCTGATCAACACAGTGATCCAGCGCTTCAACTGCTTTTACCGCCGCTTCCATGACCCCGGTATGGCCAACCATATCGCCATTTGGGTAGTTACAGATGATGGTGTCGTACTTGCCGCTCTCGATGGCCGCAACCAGTTTTTCGGTCAGTTCCGCAGAGCTCATTTCTGGCTGCAGATCGTAGGTGGCCACTTTCGGCGAGTTGATCAGAATACGGTCTTCGCCTTTGAACGGCTCTTCAACGCCGCCGTTGAAGAAGAAGGTCACGTGTGCGTATTTTTCAGTTTCGGAAATACGCAACTGCGTTTTGTCGTTCTTCGCCATCCACTCACCAAAAGTATTGGCCAGCGAGGCTGGTGGATATGCGCATGGGGCTTTGATGTCTGCCGCGTATTCAGTCAGCTGGATGAAATCGAGGTTGACCACTTTCTTACGGGCAAAACCGTCGAAATCGCTGTTAACGAACGCACGGGTGATTTCACGCGCGCGGTCAGCACGGAAGTTCATGAAGATCAGCGCGTCGCCATCTTCCATGGCGGCATCAGCCTGGCCTTCAGCACGAATGACGGTCGCTTTCACGAATTCGTCGTTTTCATCACGTGCATAAGCCGCTTCCAGGGCTTCAACGGCGGTGGCGAACTGGAACTCACCTTTTGCCAGGGTCATCAGGTCATAGGCCTGTTCAACGCGATCCCAGCGATTGTCGCGGTCCATCGCGTAGTAACGACCAATAATGGACGCCACACGGCCTTTACCCAGCGCGGCGAATTTCTCTTCGAAGGCTTGCAGAGAGCCTTTTGCGCTGCGTGGTGGCGTATCGCGACCGTCCAGGAAGGCGTGCAGATAGATTTTTTCCGCACCGCGCTCAGCGGCCAGTTCAACCATCGCCATGATGTGATCTTCGTGGCTGTGAACGCCGCCAGCAGAGAGCAGGCCCATGATGTGAACGGCTTTGCCTGCAGCCACGGCTTTATCTACCGCGCCAGACAGAACAGGGTTGGAGAAGAAGGTACGTTCTTTGATTTCAACGTCCAGGCGGGTCAGATCCTGATACACGATACGGCCCGCGCCCAGGTTCACGTGACCCACTTCGGAGTTACCCATCTGGCGATCCGGCAGACCGACTTCCAGGCCGGATGCGTCAATCAGGGTATGGGGACGTTTTGCCCACAGTGCATCCATGACCGGGGTTTTGGCGTTGAAAATGGCGTTATCCTGTTGATCTTCACGGTAGCCATAGCCATCCAGAATCACCAGTACCATAGGTTTTTTAGAAACCGACATTGCGACAACCTCATGCTCAAGAGACGAAAAATTTGCGTAATTTTACTACAGCTGAATCGATCAAATAGCCGCAGAAGATCAAAGAATGCGTAGGGGTAAGGCGCTTCTCTGGTCATTTTGAGGCTTTTTTTTCGTGGCATGCCGCAGAAAATGGATTAGCTTAATGTCGCTGGCTGTATTTGCCACAACGCACAGGTATACTCCTGTCCTGGTTTTTTTAATCACTTAGTCGGGAGTTGTTACCCCCCATGCAAGAAATTATGCAATTTGTTAGCCGCCACCCGGTTCTGAGCATCGCGTGGATTGGCCTGTTGGCCGCTGTGCTGTTCACTACCTTTAAAGGGCTGACGTCTAAAATTAAGGTGATCACCCGTGGTGAAGCCACGCGCCTGATCAACAAAGAAGACGCTGTGGTTGTCGATCTCCGTCAGCGTGATGATTTCCGCAAAGGCCACATCGCAGGTTCTATCAACCTGCTGCCTGCTGAAATCAAAGCGAACAACGTTGGTGAGCTGGAAAAGCATAAAGCCCAGCCAATTATCGTCGTGGATGGTACTGGCATGCAGGCGCAGGAATCGGCTAACGCACTGCACAAAGCAGGTTTCGAAAACGTAACGGTACTGAAAGAAGGTATTTCCGGCTGGAGTGGGGAAAATCTTCCTTTGGTTCGCGGTAAATAAGGAGTTCAGTGATGGCCAATATTGAGATCTACACCAAAGCAACCTGTCCGTTCTGCCATCGTGCGAAAGCACTGCTTAACAGCAAAGGCGTCACGTTCCAGGAATTGCCAATCGACGGTGACGCGACAAAACGCGAAGAGATGATTCAACGTAGTGGTCGCACGACGGTTCCGCAGATTTTTATTGATGCGCAGCACATTGGCGGCTGTGATGACTTGTATGCGCTCGACGCACGTGGTGGACTCGATTCCCTGCTGCGCTAAGAGACTTTAGGACAATTAAAAAGGGTTTTTCCATGTCAGAACAAAACAACACCGAAATGACTTTCCAGATCCAGCGCATCTACACCAAGGATGTCTCTTTCGAAGCGCCAAATGCGCCACACGTTTTCCAGAAAGATTGGCAGCCAGAGGTTAAACTTGATCTGGATACCGCATCCACCCAACTGGCGGATGATGTGTATGAAGTCGTACTGCGTGTGACTGTTACCGCTTCTCTGGGCGAAGAAACGGCTTTCCTGTGTGAAGTACAGCAGGGCGGCATTTTCTCCATCGGCGGCATTGAAGGCAACCAGATGGCGCATTGCCTGGGTGCATACTGCCCGAACATCCTGTTCCCGTATGCGCGTGAATGCATCACCAGCCTGGTTTCTCGCGGTACATTCCCGCAACTGAACCTTGCGCCAGTAAACTTTGATGCGCTGTTCATGAACTATCTGCAGCAGCAAGCTGGCGAAGGTGCTGAACAACATCAGGATGCCTGATGAGCACTGTTAATGCGTCAATGACTGTGATCGGTGCCGGCTCATACGGCACCGCTCTTGCCATCACACTGGCAAGAAATGGTCACGATGTGGTCCTGTGGGGCCACGATCCAAAACATATCGCGACGTTGCAACATGACCGCTGCAACGTGGCGTTTCTCCCTGACGTTCCGTTCCCAGACACCCTGCACCTGGAAAGCGATCTTGCGACCGCACTGGCAGCCAGCCGCAACATTCTGATTGTGGTGCCAAGCCATGTCTTTGGCGAAGTGCTGCGCCAGATCAAGCCGCTGATGCGTCCGGATGCACGTATTGTATGGGCAACGAAAGGACTGGAAGCCGAAACCGGACGCCTGCTGCAGGACGTTGCCCGCGAAGCGCTGGGTGATGAGATCCCGCTGGCGGTCATCTCCGGCCCGACCTTTGCTAAAGAGCTGGCTGCTGGCCTGCCAACAGCGATTTCGCTGGCTTCAACCGATCAGGCCTTCTCTGACGATCTTCAACAGCTGCTGCACTGCGGCAAGAGCTTCCGCGTCTACAGCAACCCCGATTTTATCGGCGTGCAGCTGGGCGGTGCGGTGAAGAACGTGATTGCGATTGGTGCCGGGATGTCAGACGGCATTGGTTTTGGTGCCAACGCACGTACGGCGTTGATCACCCGTGGTTTGACAGAAATGTCCCGTCTGGGAGCGGCACTGGGTGCCGATCCGGCGACCTTTATGGGGATGGCAGGTCTGGGCGACCTGGTGCTGACCTGTACCGACAACCAGTCGCGTAACCGCCGCTTTGGCATGATGCTCGGACAGGGCAGCGATGTAAAAGGCGCGCAGGAGAAGATTGGTCAGGTGGTTGAAGGTTACCGCAATACCAAAGAAGTTCGCGAACTTGCCCATCGGTTTGGCGTTGAAATGCCAATAACCGAGGAAATTTATCAGGTATTGTATTGCGGAAAAAATGCGCGCGAGGCAGCATTGACCTTATTAGGTCGTGCGCGCAAGGACGAGCGCAGCAGCAACTAGTCGCAGGGAACCGTTGTCACCCAACGATACGGCCAGCAGAGACTGGCCGATCGTACTATTACGTCTGGAGTAAGCAATGCCGTGTGAAGAACTGGATATCGTCTGGAACAATATTAAAGCCGAAGCCCGGGCGTTGGCCGACTGCGAGCCTATGCTGGCCAGTTTCTACCACGCGACGCTACTCAAGCACGAAAACCTCGGCAGCGCCCTGAGCTATATGCTTGCCAACAAACTGGCCTCCTCAATTATGCCTGCCATCGCCATTCGCGAAGTGGTAGAAGAGGCCTACGCCGCAGATCCGGAAATGATCGCCTCTGCCGCCTGTGATATCCAGGCTGTGCGCACGCGTGACCCGGCTGTCGATAAATACTCTACACCGCTGCTGTACCTGAAAGGCTTCCATGCGCTTCAGGCCTACCGCATTGGTCACTGGCTGTGGAACGAAGGCCGCCGCGCGCTGGCCATCTTCCTGCAAAACCAGGTGTCTGTAACCTTTCAGGTTGATATCCACCCGGCGGCGAAAATTGGCCGTGGGATTATGCTCGACCATGCCACCGGCATTGTTGTCGGTGAAACGGCGGTGATTGAAGATGACGTCTCTATTCTGCAATCGGTCACGCTGGGCGGTACGGGCAAAACCAGCGGCGATCGTCACCCGAAGATCCGTGAAGGGGTGATGATTGGCGCAGGTGCCAAGATCCTCGGCAATATCGAAGTAGGGCGCGGGGCGAAGATTGGTGCGGGTTCAGTCGTGCTTCAGCCAGTTCCGCCGCACACCACCGCCGCTGGCGTACCGGCACGTATTGTCGGCAAGCCAGACAGCGATAAACCGTCAATGGATATGGATCAGCACTTCAACGGTATCCACCATACCTTCGAGTATGGGGACGGTATTTAACTTCTGAGAATGGCGCCCGGGTATCCCAACTGGCGCCATGCTTCATACACAACCACTGACACCGCATTTGACAGGTTCATGCTGCGGCTGTCCGGCATCATTGGAATACGGATTTTTTGCTCAGCGGGCAGGGCGTCCAGGATGATTGCGGGCAGGCCACGGGTTTCCGGGCCAAACATCAGATAATCCCCTTCCTGATAGCTCACTGCGCTGTGTGCAGGCGTCCCTTTCGTGGTCAGGGCGAACATACGTTGTGGCTTTTCGCTTTCCAGAAACGCGGCGTAATCATGATGACGCACCACGGCAGTAAATTCATGATAATCCAGCCCCGCGCGCCGCAGACGTTTGTCGTCCCACGTAAAACCCATTGGTTCAATGATATGCAGGCGAAAACCGGTGTTCGCACACAAGCGGATGATGTTGCCGGTATTCGGCGGGATTTCTGGTTCGAATAAAACGATGTTAAGCATGCTGCCCCCTTAATTGCGGGGGCAGAATAGCAGAAAAGAGAGGAACTACGCGACGCCGGGTTCCTGCGAGCGGCTATACAGCATTTTGTATACGGTTGCCGCAGCGGCCACCAGGGCGGGTACGCTGAGGATCATTAAAATACTGTCTGCCTGCCACTGCATGGAAAGAAGCTGGGCGCTGGTCATGGTTCCCGCCACGCCGCCAAAGCGGCCGATGCCCTGCATCCAGGCGATACCTGTCGCGCGGCACTCGGTAGGGTAAAAGGTCGCGGCCAGGGTCTGCATGCCCGATTGCGCACCGTTCATTGCGATCCCCATCAGGAAAATGAGTCCGCCAAACAGGGCGATATGGTTATGCTCAAGGCCGAGTAACAGGATCAGTACCATTGTCAGGACAAATCCCCCTGCGACCACCTTGTGCGCTTCCCAGCGGTCCATCATCCAGCCCGCGAGCAGAATGCCTGCGGTACCGCCGAAGGTGAACAGCGAGGTGAGCCAGGCGGATTCCGCCAGAGCATAACCCATCCCCTGCATCAGCGTCGGCATCCAGCTCAGCAGGACGTAGTAAATAACCAGCCCCATAAAATAGGTCACCCACAGCATCAGGGTACCGGGCAGCCAGGGCATAGAAAACAACTGCGCCACGCTCCCTTTTTTAGACACGACTTTCTCCTCCGCCAGGAAAAAGCCCGTGGCACTCTCCAGCGTGCTGCGGGCGAATCGGCTGGCGATACGGCGGATCTGCATGACGTCTTTCCCGCGCTGAACCAGAAACTTCACTGACTCCGGTAAAAGCAGCGCCAGCAGCAGCGTTAAAATCAGCGGAGCAATCGCGCCGGTCAGCAGCACGCTTCGCCAGCCGTGGTGGGGGATAAGCCAGGAAGAGATCGCGCCGCCGCCTGCCGCACCCAGAGGGAAGCCGCAGTACATGGTGTTAATCGCCATGGCGCGGCAGCGCTGGGGGGCAAACTCGGAGATCAGCGTGATGGCGTTGGGCATTGCAGCGCCGAGGCCCAGACCCGTCAAAAAGCGCCACAGCGTGAGCGTATTCAGACTTTGCGCCCAGGCCGTTCCCAGGCTCGCGAGGCCGAAGAACAGACACGAAAAGACCAGTACGCGCTTGCGTCCCATCCGGTCCGATACCGGACCGGCGATAAGTGCCCCCAACGACAGCCCCAGCAGCGCTGCGCTCAGCACCGACCCCAGATCCTGTTTGTGTATCCCCCATTCTGCCGACAGCGTAGGCGCGATGTAACCCATCGCCGCCGTATCAAAACCATCGATCGCCAGAACCAGAAAGCCCAGCACGATAAGAAGCCAGTGAAACCCTGAAAAGGGACTCTCATCGATCACCTGCTGAATATCCACCTTACCTGAATATGTCATACGCTCCCCTCTGATGTGATGTTGTTTTTGTGTTCTTGTATTTGCTTGTCTATACAATTGCGCGCGGCAGGTTGATGTCAAATTTTCTTATCCAATATGTTATCTGGATGTTATTTTTGGCATAAAAAAGCGCCCGAGGGGGAATCGGGCGCGTGAAAAAGAGGTGTTAATGGGGAAGACTCAGGCTGCGTTTCCCTGAGCAAGCGGAGCCAGCGCCGCCGGTAATTTGCTTAACTCCTGCACCAGGGAATCCTTACTGATCTCACTAATCGTTTTCGCGCCAGTTAACGTCATCGCCACCTTCATCTCTTTTTCGATCAGGTTCAGCAGGTTTGCCACACCCGCCTGGCCCGCCGTCGCCAGCGCATACAGATACGCACGCCCCAGCAGTACGCTGTCAGCGCCCAGCGCGATCATACGCACCACGTCGAGCCCGCTGCGGATGCCGCTGTCGGCCAGGATAGCGATGTCGCCTTTCACTGCATCGGCAATCGCAGGCAGGGCTCGTGCGGAAGAGAGCACACCGTCAAGCTGGCGTCCGCCGTGGTTAGAAACCACAATCCCGTCAGCGCCAAAGCGTACCGCGTCGCGGGCATCTTCGGGGTCGAGGATCCCTTTGATCACCATCGGGCCGTCCCAGAAATCGCGGATCCACTCCAGGTCTTTCCAGGAGATGGACGGGTCGAAGTTATTTGCCAGCCAGCCGATGTAATCCTCCAGTCCGGTAGGTTTACCAAGGTAAGCCGAGATATTGCCCAGATCGTGTGGACGGCCGTTCAGACCGACATCCCAGGCCCATTGCGGATGCGTCACCGCCTGCCAGTAACGGCGCAGGGCGGCATTCGGGCCGCTCATGCCTGAGTGAGCATCACGGTAGCGTGCGCCGGGGGTTGGCATATCGACGGTAAAGACCAGCGTTGAGCAACCCGCCGCTTTGGCACGCTCCAGCGCATTACGCATAAACCCACGATCGCGCAGAACGTACAGCTGGAACCACATCGGGCGCTTGATGGTTGGAGCGACTTCTTCAATCGGGCAGACGGAAACGGTGGAGAGGGTAAACGGAATACCTTTGGCATCCGCGGCCGCGGCCGCCTGTACTTCGCCACGACGGGCGTACATGCCGCACAGGCCTACGGGGGCGAGGGCGACCGGCATGGAGAGCGTTTCATTGAACAATTTCGTCTCAAGGCTCAGGTCAGACATATTCTTCAGCACGCGCTGGCGCAGAGCCACTTCCGACAGGTCTTCCACATTGCGACGCAGGGTGTGCTCGGCATAGGCCCCGCCGTCGATATAGTGAAACAGGAAAGGTGGCAAAATGCGCTGCGCCGCGGCGCGATAGTCACTGGCTGCTGAAATAATCATGCTTTGTTCTCCCTGGAAATATCACTGTCGCCAGGCAGACGGGTAATACGCGCCTGTCGGGCCTGATCTTCATCGAATCGTTTAATGGTGGTGTGTACGAAGCCCAGATGCGCCATCATCGCTTTTCGCGCGGCCTCGGCATCACCGGCCAGAATGGCGTTAAGCACCGCCTCGTGTTGTTCGGTCAACTGGGCAAACACCGGTGGAACCAGATACATACGCTGGCGGCTCTGCTTCACGGAGGATTGCAGCAAGTCGAAGAAACCGCGCATGGTCTGCAGCAGAACCACGTTGTGTGATGCCTCGGCAATCGCCAGGTGAAAGCGCACGTCCGCCTGGGAGGCGATATCCGGGTCACTGCTCTGCGTGGCCTCAAAACAGGCTCTTAGCTTCTCTTTATCGGCCTCGGTTGCCCGCATGGCTGCATGCCAGGCGGTACTGGTTTCGATGGCATGACGCGCTTCAAGGATGTCGAAGCTGTAGTCCGGGTCGTTCTCCATCAGCGTTTTCAGTGGCTGAACGATGTTTTGCTCAGACCAGTCATCATGCTGCCAGCGGACAAACGTGCCACCACCGCGGCGGCTTACCAGTACCCCTTCGCTGACCAGTGTCGCCAGTGCCTCACGCAGCGAATTACGTGATACACCAAGCTGGGCGGCGAGTTGGCGTTCGGCGGGCAATTTCATGCCCGCTTCCAGCTGTTGTTCTTCAATCAGCGCCCGCACGCGAGAGGCGATCTCGTCGGACAGGCGTCTGGGCATCACTATCATGGAATCATCCAGGTTAAGACATAGGCCTGCAGGGTGGTGATCACCCCGACCATGCAGGTGAATATCAGGCTGTGTTTCACGGTAAAGCGGAACAGGTCCGACTCTCTACCCACCAGTCCCACCGCAGCACAGGCAATGGCGATGGATTGCGGGGAGATCATTTTCCCGGTCACGCCGCCAGTGGTGTTAGCTGCCACCAGAAGGACATCTGACACACCAATCTGTTGGGCCGCCGTTGCCTGCAGAGCAGCAAACAGGGCGTTAGACGAGGTATCTGAACCGGTCAGGAACACCCCCAACCAGCCGAGGAACGGCGAGAAGAAGGTGAATGCGTGACTGGTATGCGCCAGCGCCAGCGCCAGCGTTGATGACAAACCGGAATAGTTCGAGATAAACGCGAACGCCAGCACCATGCCGATGGAGTAAATCGGCAGCATCAGCTCTTTAATGGTCGCCGCAAAGGTCTGTACTGCAGCGACAGGCTTCATGCGCAGCCATACAACAGAAAGGATAGCGGCAAACAGAATCGCCGTACCGGTCGCGGAGAACCAGTCGAATTTGTATACCGCGGCATACGGCGTTGCGGCGTGGACCACCGGCGGCATACGGGCGACCATCTTGTCGAGGAACGGTACGGAGATGTTAATCACCATGTCGTACAGTGCACCACCCGGTGCGAAGAGGGCTTTAAACGGTGGGATGCTCCACAGCGTCACCGTTGCGGTCAGGAACAGGAACGGCGACCAGGCACGGATCACCTGTCCTGCCGTATAGCCTGTACGCGCCAGGGTTTGATCGACCTGAGAGGCGCCCATATCGGCAAAACGGAAAATACGTACCGGCTGCCAGCGCTTCAGGAACAGCGTCAGACAAACCAGCGAAACCAGCGAAGAGATAATGTCCGGCAGTTCAGGGCCGAGGAAGTTGGAGCTGAGATACTGGGCGATGGCGAACGAACCACCCGCCACCATCACCGCAGGCCAGGTTTCCTTCACGCCGCGCCAGCCGTCCATAATCGCCATGATCCAGAACAGCACGATAATGGTCAGGAACGGCAGTTGGCGGCCCACCATCTGGCCAATCTCGAAGCTGTCCAGCCCGGTCACCTGTCCGGCCACGAGAATCGGAATGCCCATCGCACCAAACGCGACGGGGGCGGTGTTCACAATCAGGCACAGACCCGCGGCATACAGCGGGTTAAAGCCCAGACCGACCAGCAGCGCGGCGGTGATCGCCACCGGTGCCCCAAAACCTGCTGCCCCTTCCAGGAACGCCCCAAAGGAGAAGCCGACAATCAGCATCTGCAGGCGCTGGTCCGGCGTGATGGAGAGGATTGACGAGCGAATGATGTCGAACTGCCCGGTTTTCACCGAGATTTTATAGACAAAGACCGCGGCGATGATGATCCACGCAATCGGCCACAGGCCATAGAAGAAACCGTAGACCACAGAGGCCAGCGCACGGTCAACCGGCATTTTGTAGAACAGCAATGCCACCATCAGCGCGATAGCAACGGTATACGTCGCGGCGAGGTAGCCCTTCAGCTTGAGCTTAATCAGCGCAAAGAAGAAGAACAGGATCGGAAGCGATGCGATCAGGCTCGACAGCCAGATATTTCCGGCCGGGTCGTAGTTTTGTTGCCAGAGGCTCATGCAGGTCTCCTGGGGACCAGACAGCCTGCGCAGCGGGTGAGTCTCCGCTCATCTCTGCGTCACAGGTTGTGTAAAAGTGGTCCTGCCAATGTTGTGTTGTAGGGGTAATGACAACAAATGGTTAACCAGATGTTATGGACTGGCAATGGTTTTGTGAGCATAAATGATGGATTTGTGAAGCGGGGAAGAAAGAAACAGGGGATTGGTTGGGCCAATTTGAAGCGGGGTGGAGCCTGGTGCCCTCACCCCGATGCTCTCCCACAGGGAGAGGGGGAATGATCAGAACGCGGTCTTACAAAAACCCGTCATCTCTTTCAGGCCCATTTCGCGGCCCAGCTCGGTCATCGGGTGAACCACCACCAGACCACGAACGCTTTTCTTCAGCTTGCCCATGTCGGCCTGCTCTTTTTTGGTGATCGCACGGCGGTGCGGCATGTTCATCAGCTTCTGCGCTTCTTTGCTCAGCTTCTGGCCTTTGACTTCGCGCAGGCGCTCGATTTCGGTTTCCAGCGTGGCGACCTCTTTTTCCAGCTCAGCGTACTTCTCGGCGGAATCGACCAGTGACAGGCCAGCCATCTGGTGGCGGATCAGATCCAGACGGTCGCTCAGGCGTTTAATTTCGTTCTTTTCGACTTCTTTCATGACAAATAACTCTGAAAACGGGGAATTTACAGGGAAGGATACACCAATGTGAGCAGGCTTACTTCTGAAACGCTTTTTTTAAGCTGATTCGGGAAATCAGCTCAGTCAGGGAGAGGACCATTGTGGAGCGAACAACCTGTTGATAACGCAGCTTTTGCATCGCGTATAACTCAGGATCGCTGTTATCAAACTGAGGTGCCGGGGGAAGGGCAGTGACGCAATGCAACTCGCCGAAAGGTCCAAGGATCTCATCATCGGTAAAGGTGTACTCATTACCGTCATGATTTAACTCTTCGCGCAGCGCCATCAACAGCTCAGCGTCTTCATACTCTGGCCTGCTCAGCACACCAAGGCCATAAATCAGCTTCAGACGCACTGAGAGATCGCCCAGCGGTCCGTCTCCGTCCAGTAACGGTTCTACAGCATATTTTACCGCGTAGTCGTCTTTGCGAAACACCTGAAGCACCAGGATATTCACCGCCTCGGTTAGCAACTCGACGGCGGCAATCAGGAAACTTCGTACGGTTTTGCCAGCATTCAGACGCTCAAGCACACGATTTTCAAAGGCCTGGGTTTGTTCCATTATTGCCTGCATATCTGACAATCTGTAATCAGGGCGCAGGATTACCTGCGCCACACTCTGCATCATTTGGTTGCGTTATATGCGTTAACCGCCTCCACAACCACGTCGCTGTTGGCGTCCAGACCTGAAATCTGCGCCAACGCAGCCTGCGCGCCTTTATCATTAATCAATTGAGCCAGTTCCTGCGCCTGCGGATCCTGCTCGCTGCGGTAGTGCATTGCGGCGGCAATCCCTTTCACCAGGTTGGCGTGCGGCAGACCGTATTCCAGCGTGCCCAGCAGCGGTTTAATCAGGCGATCGCCCGCGCTCAGCTTGCGCAGGGGCTGACGGCCAACGCGCTCAACGTCATCTTTCAGATACGGGTTTTCAAAACGACCGAGGATTTTCTGGATGTATGCTGCGTGTTTATCAGCATCAAAACCGTAGCGTTTGATCAGCACCGCGCCGCTCTCTTCCATTGCCCCTTTTACCACAGCGCGAATGTTCTCATCGAGAATCGCGTCACGGATGGTCTGATGACCGGCCAATTTTCCGAGGTACGCGGTTATAGCATGCCCGGTGTTCAGCGTGAAGAGTTTGCGTTCGACAAATGCCATCAGGTTATCAGTTAATTCCATCCCCGGGATGGTTGGCAGCGCGCCTTTAAACTGCGTTTTATCGACGATCCACTCGCTGAAGGTTTCAACGGTCACTTCCAGCGGGTCGTGGGTGGCGGATTCAGACGGCGGGACGATACGGTCAACGGCGGAATCAACAAACCCCACGTGCGCTTCAACCCAGGCTTTATCTTCGTCGGCAACAGCGGCGAGCACATGGCCTTTCAACTGCGTGGTGCCGCGCACCATGTTTTCACAGGCGATGATGTTCAGCGGGGTATCAATGTTCTGCGCTTTACGTTTTGCGAGGCCTTTCGCCACTGCAGGAGCGATACGCTCAAGCACGACCGGACCCACGGCGGTGGTCACCAGATCGACGCTGGCAATAAGGTCGATAACGTCGTCGCCGATACTGCTTACCGCATTGACGCCAGACACCGTCTCAACCTGCTCGTTTTCTCCAACCACGTGTACCTGGTAGCTATGACGGGCATTCAGGGCGTCTAGCACCACCTGGTTCACATCGGCGAATGTCAGCGTAATGCCCGCGTCTGCCAGCAGTTTGCCGATAAAGCCACGACCGATATTACCTGCGCCAAAATGTAATGCTTTCATAGTGTTAACCTTCATCAATATTTTTTACCCGAGAGGGCTGGGGTGAGGAACCGCATAACTTTCCCCTCACCCTAGCCCTCTCCCCTGTGGGGAGAGGGCGGAAATGGGCTTACTTGTTCAGCAGCGCCAGTACTTCTTCCACGCTGGTGGTGCTGGCCAGACGCTCAATGACAGACTCATCATCCAGGGCGTTAGTCAGGCTGGTAATCACCTGAATGTGCTCGTTGTTACGAGCGGCGATACCAATCACCAGACGGGCGATGTCGTCTTCTTCTTCACCGAAGCGCACACCCTGCGGATACTGACAGAATACGACGCCGGTTTTCAGCACGCGATCTTTCGCTTCAACCGTACCGTGCGGAACCGCGATGGATTCACCCAGGTAGGTTGGCGTCAGTTTTTCACGTTCCAGCATCGCATCAACGTATTCAGGTTGAACGTAGCCACCTTTCACCAGTTGCTCACCGGCAAAGCGAATCGCCTCTTCTTTGGTAGCAGCAGTACGACCGAGGAAGATGTTCTCCGCACCCAGTTTGAACAGGTGGGCGTTGCTCTCGTCGAAACTGTCCTGCAGGCTGGAGCGCACTTTCACTTCGTTGTCTTCGTGACGCTGCGCGGCAACCAGACGCTCGGTCAGGCTGGTGTACAGGCCGCTGTCGAGGAAGTTGGTCAGCGAAATATGCTGTGCCTGCGGAACCTGACGCATGGCGCGTTCGGTCAGATCGCGGTGCGTGATAACCAGGTCCACATCCGGTGGCAGACTGTTGATGGCGCTGTTGGTCACAGAGATGTTAGTCAGACCCGCATCCTGCACTTTCTTACGCAGCACACCTGCACCCATTGCGCTGGAACCCATACCGGCGTCACAGGCAACGATGATTTTACGCACGTGGCTCAGGTCGTTAGAGACATCACCAGCCGCCAGCGGTGTAGCACCTTTGGATTCCGCTTTCATGTCGTGCATACGACGGGTAGCCGCTTCGATATCATCATCTTCTTTCAATTTGCTGGTTTTCAGCAGGATAGAAGAGACCACGAAGGAGACCGCCATTGCTGCACAGATAGCCGCGATGTTTGCGAAGTAAGCCCCTTTTGGCGTCATCGCCAGTACCGCCAGGATAGAACCCGGAGACGCCGGAGAAACCAGACCACCGCCCAGCACGCTCAGTGTGAACACACCGGTCATACCGCCGAGGATAACGGCCAGGATCAGACGCGGATTCATCAGCACGTACGGGAAGTAAATTTCGTGGATACCACCCAGGAAGTGAATGATAGCCGCACCGCCCGCAGACTGCTTCGCGCTACCGCGACCAAAGAACATGTACGCCAGCAGAACACCCATACCCGGGCCCGGGTTCGCTTCAATCAGGAAGAAGATGGATTTGCCAAGCTCATGAGACTGCTGAATACCCAGCGGTGAGAAGATACCGTGGTTGATGGCGTTGTTAAGGAACAGGATTTTCGCCGGTTCAACAAAGATAGACGCCAGCGGCAGCATGTCGTGCGCAACCATGAAGTTAACGCCTGCTGCCAGAATTTTGGACAGCACTTCAACCGCAGGGCCAATGCCGAGGAACGCCAGAATCGCCAGGATCATACCAATGATGCCTGCGGAGAAGTTGTTCACCAGCATTTCGAAGCCAGAGCGAATCTTACCGTCTACCCAGGAATCAAAGTGTTTGATTGCCCAACCGCCCAGAGGACCCGCAATCATTGCGCCCAGGAACATTGGCATATCCGCACCGACAATCACACCCATGGTTGTGATTGCACCCACTACACCGCCACGGTCACCGCCCACCAGACGACCACCGGTGAAACCGATGAGCAGCGGCAGCAGATAAGTAATCATTGGGCCAACAAGTTTCGCCAGCGTTTCGTTAGGCAACCACCCTGTCGGAATGAATAATGCGGTGATGATACCCCACGCGATAAACGCGCCGATATTTGGCATCACCATGTTGCTGAGGAAACGACCAAAGCTTTGTACTTTGATCTTGAAATCGGATGACATAAAACACCCCTTCTTCTGTTTACGCTTAGGCTTGCGGCCCGAGGTTTATTGTTAATGTGAGGCGGCAGAGGTAGCCGGGCCCTGTTCATGCTGTGAAATCTGGCACTGAATCGTTCAACTGTCCAGATGACGAAAATTTGTGTGATTCGTGTCACGTAAATGTAGGGGGTGTGGATATCAATGTGGTGATCTGAATCACAAAGTAAGTGGGCAAAAAAAATACGATGACGAAAAATAGAGCAGAAACGACCCTTTTTTGTGATTTTTGTCACATTTGATCCTGGCGGATTTGTCTCTGTATTGTGACTTATTTCACAAAATATTTTTATGCAGAATTCTCCGGCTGTGATCCTTAACAAATTCTGTCTTGCGATTTAGCGTCAGGATGGCATGGGGCGACACAGAAAGCTAAAAAACCACTTTTCAGATGTGGTATGGCGAAAAGTGTAAACGTGGATTACGCTCATATTGTAAGGTTAAGTCTATTATTATTCAGGTTATATTTTGACACGTTTATAAACTTGCATGGAGATATTATAAAAATCCATACTCCCCGGCTGCTGAAATAGCAAGTGATTACTGTTCCTATAAAAAATTAATTAGGTTGCGTACCGTTTTATTAATTTAATGAGTTGACGTTGTTTAAGTGAGGAGAATATGTTTCTCAACTATTTTGCGCTGGGCGTATTGATTTTTGTATTCCTGGTCCTTTTTTACGGCGTCATAGCCATTCATGACATCCCGTATAATATGGCCAAAAAACGTAACCATCCCCATGCCGATGCGATTCATACGGCAGGATGGATTAGCCTGTTTACGCTCCATGCTATATGGCCGTTCCTGTGGATCTGGGCCACGCTTTACCGTGAAGATCGCGGCTGGGGGATGCAGAACCACATCTCGAAGCCTGATGAGGTACCGGGCATGGATGCACTGACCAAACGCGTGGCGGAGCTTGAACAAAAGCTGGCAGCGGCACAACCCACTGCTGATAAGAACACGCTGGAGCGCTAATCATGGATCTGTTGATTATTCTGACCTATGTGGCATTTGCCTGGGCCATTTTTAAAATATTCCGTATTCCCGTTAACCAGTGGACGCTCGCCACCGCGACATTAGGCGGGATATTTATTGTTGCCGGACTTATCCTGTTAATGAACTATAACCACCCGTATACCTTTACGGCTCAAAAGGCGGTTATTTCTATTCCGATTACGCCGCAGGTCACCGGGGTGGTCAGTGAAGTGACTGATAAAAATAATCAGCTCATTAAAAAAGGTGAAGTGTTATTTAAACTTGATCCAGGTCGCTACCAGGCGCGTGTAGACAGACTCCAGGCTGACCTGGTCACTGCGACGCACAATATCGACAACCTTAAGGCACAACTGTCGGAAGCGGTCGCCAATACCACGCGGGTGTCTGCGGAACGCGATCGTCTGTATAAAGATTATCAGCGCTACCTGAAAGGCAGCCAGGCAAAGGTTAACCCGTTCTCTGAAAGCGATATCGACAATGCGCGCCAGAACTATCTGGCACAAGACGCGCTGGTTAAAGGCTCTGTCGCCGAACAGACGCAAATTCAGACTCAGTTAGACAGCATGGTTAACGGTGAGCAATCTCAGGTTGCCTCTCTGCGCGCCCAGCTTGCCGAAGCCAAATACAACCTGGAACAGACCGTAGTGCGTGCGCCAAGCAATGGCTATATCACCCAGGTACTGATTCGTCCGGGGACGTATGCCGCCGCGCTGCCTCTGCGCCCGGTGATGGTCTTTATCCCGGAACAGAAACGCCAGATTGTGGCGCAGTTCCGTCAGAACTCGCTGCTGCGTCTGAAACCGGGCGATGAAGCTGAAGTGGTGTTCAACGCGCTGCCGGGTCAGGTCTTCTCCGGTAAGCTCACCAGCATTCTGCCGGTGGTGCCGGGTGGATCATATCAGGCTCAGGGTGCGCTGCAGTCTCTGACGGTGGTTCCGGGTACGGATGGCGTGCTGGGGACTATCGAGCTTGACCCGAATGCCGATGTCGATGCACTGCCAGACGGTATTTATGCTCAGGTGGCGGTTTATTCGGACCATTTCGCCCATGTTTCGGTGATGCGTAAGGTACTGCTGCGTATGACCAGCTGGATGCACTACCTCTACCTCGATCACTAATCCTTCCAGGGCAGGAATGCGACATGCATACCTGCCCTTTTTTCGTCGCTTGATCCATACTGATTTTTTTCCGGCATCAAGGATCAGGCAATGAAACTCATCGGTAGCTACACCAGTCCCTTCGTGCGAAAAATCTCTATTCTCCTGCTGGAGAAAGGGATTGAATTTGAATTCGTCAATGAACAGCCTTACAACGCCGAAAACGGCGTCGCGCAGTACAACCCGCTAGGAAAAGTCCCGGCACTGGTGACGAACGAGGGCGAATACTGGTTTGATTCCCCGATTATTGCGGAGTATATCGAGCTGCTGGGCGTCGCCCCGGCAATGCTACCGGCCGACCCAAAAGCCGCGCTGGCTGTGAAGCAAATTGAGGCCCTGGCCGATGGCATTATGGATGCGGCGTTAACCTCCGTACGCGAGCAGGCAAGACCCGCCGCCCAACAGTCGGAAACAGAACTGCTGCGCCAGCGTGAAAAAATCAGCCGCAGCCTGGATATGTGTGAGCAGCTCATCCGGGAGGGAAAAATCCAGCCCGACAGAGTGGATCTGGCGACGATTGCGATCGCCTGCGCCATCGGTTATCTCAATTTCCGTCATGTTTCCCCTGGCTGGTGCGTCGACCGCCCGTTGCTGGTAAAACTTGCCGAAACGCTGTTTAGCCGTGAGAGTTTTGCCCGCACCGAACCGCCAAAGGCTTGATGCGGGTTATAACACTTCGCTGCCGGAGGCGGTACAATCCCTCCACATGTTAACTCCCTCTCCCGTCGGGAGGGGGGATGATATTTACTCGCCAGGCGCTTTCATGACTACTCATCATTCGCTGTACAGCCAAATTCCCGCTACCGACCGTCTTCTTCGCGAGCCTCGCATTCATGCTACTGTTGAGCGTTTCGGCCATACCGCGACGGTTGATATGTTACGGTTGCTTCAGGATGAAGCCCGACACCACATTCAGGCAGAAAACACACTGCCTGACTGGTGCGCGGCGTGGGAGCAAGAAGTTGAAAAGCGGCTGGATGAGAAAACGCAAAGTGCACTTCGTCCGGTGATTAACCTGACGGGTACGGTACTGCACACCAACCTGGGGCGCGCGCAACAGGCGGAAGAGGCGGTTGCTGCGGTCGCGCAGGCCATGCGAATGCCTGTGACGCTGGAGTACGATCTGGACGGTGCAGGGCGCGGACATCGTGATCGGGCACTGGCGGACCTTCTCTGCCAGCTGACCGGCGCGGAAGATGCCTGCGTTGTGAATAACAACGCCGCCGCGGTGCTGCTGATGCTGGCGGCCACCGCTAGCGGCAGAGAGGTGGTGGTTTCCCGCGGTGAGCTGGTTGAGATTGGCGGCGCGTTTCGCATTCCGGACGTGATGCGTCAGGCGGGCTGTTCGCTGCATGAAGTGGGCACCACTAACCGCACTCATGCGAAAGATTATCGCGCGGCGGTGAATGAAAATACCGCCCTGCTGATGAAGGTTCATACCAGCAATTACCATATTGAAGGTTTCACCAAAACCGTTGAAGAAGCTGAGCTGGCAGCGATTGGACGCGAGCTGAATATACCGGTGATTGCCGATCTCGGTAGTGGTTCCCTGGTCGATCTCAGCCAGTACGGTTTGCCAAAAGAGCCGATGCCACAAGAGATGATTGCGGCGGGTGTCAGCCTGGTGAGCTTTTCCGGCGACAAACTGCTGGGGGGGCCGCAGGCGGGGATAATAGTGGGTAAGCGTGAGCTGATTGCGCAGTTGCAGCAGCATCCGCTCAAGCGAGCCCTGCGCGCGGATAAAATGACGCTCGCGGCACTGGAAGCGACATTGCGGCTCTATCTGCATCCGGAGAAACTGGCTGACCGCCTGCCCACGCTGCGTTTGCTAACCCGGGATGCCGCTTCAATTCGTGCACAGGGTGAATTGCTGCTACCCCGAGTTGCCCCTCATTACCCTGATTTTGACGTTCGCATTGAACCCTGCCAGTCGCAGATTGGCAGCGGTTCACTGCCAGTGGACAGACTGCCGAGTGAAGCGCTCACGTTCACCCCGCGTGACGGACGCGGTAGCCACCTTGAAACCCTGTCGTCGCGCTGGCGCGCGTTGCCGACGCCGGTTATCGGGCGGATTTACGACGGCAGAATGTGGCTGGATCTACGCTGCCTTGAAGATGAAGAGCGATTTCTGGAGATGTTGTTGAAATGATTATTGCCACCGCCGGTCACGTCGACCACGGAAAAACCACGTTATTGCAGGCGATTACGGGCGTAAATGCCGATCGTCTTCCGGAAGAGAAAAAGCGCGGCATGACCATCGATCTGGGCTATGCCTACTGGCCGCAGCCTGATGGTCGCGTGCTGGGCTTTATTGATGTTCCGGGGCATGAAAAGTTTCTGTCCAACATGCTGGCGGGCGTGGGGGGGATCGATCATGCCCTGCTGGTGGTGGCCTGCGATGATGGCGTGATGGCGCAAACGCGCGAGCATCTGGCGATCCTGCAGCTGACGGGCAACCCGCAGTTGACCGTGGCGCTGACCAAAGCTGACCGCGTGGATGAGGCGCGCATCAGTGAGGTGCGCGAAATGGTACAGGCGACCCTACGGGAATATGGTTTTGCCGATGCGCCGCTTTTTGTCACTGTAGCGACTGAAGGTCGCGGTATCGACGCAATTCGCCACCACTTACAGCATCTCTCTTCGCGCGAGCATGCCAGCCATCATCGTTTCCGTCTGGCGATTGATCGGGCGTTTACCGTTAAAGGTGCGGGTCTGGTCGTCACAGGTACGGCGCTAAGCGGCGAAGTGAGAGTGGGTGACAGTTTATGGCTGACGGGCGTTAACAAACCGATGCGCGTGCGCGGTTTACATGCGCAAAACCAGCCCGTAGAGCATGCTCATGCCGGGCAGCGAATCGCACTCAATATTGCCGGTGATGCGGAAAAAGACCAGCTTAACCGTGGTGACTGGCTGTTGGCTGATACCCCTCCAGAACCGTCTGAGCGCGTGATCGTCTCCCTGCAGACGCACATGCCGCTGACTCAATGGCAACCGCTGCATATTCATCACGCGGCCAGCCATATTACCGGACGCATCTCGCTGCTGGAAAACGACCTTGCCGAGCTGGTTTTTGATTCACCACTCTGGCTTGCGGATAATGACCGTCTTGTTCTGCGCGATATTTCAGCGCGGGAAACGCTGGCCGGGGCGCGAGTGGTGACACTTCACTCACCGCGACGTGGCAAGCGTAAACCTGAGTATCTGCAATGGCTGTCTGCTCTGGCGCAGGCGACGGATGATAAAACAGCGCTGCTGGTTCATCTCGAGCGCGGTGCGGTGAATCTTGCTGACTTTGCATGGGCTCGCCAGTTGAGTGAGGAAGGTTTACGTCAGCTGACCCAGGAGCCGGGCTTTATTCAGGCTGGCAACAGCCTGCTGAATGCCCCGGTGGCGGCGCACTGGCAGCGTAAAATATTGAACACGCTTGCGACTTACCATGAACAGCATCAGGATGAACCGGGCCCCGGCCGCGAGCGTCTGCGCCGCATGGCGCTGCCGATGGAAGACGATGCTCTGGTGCTGCTGTTGATTGAAAATATGCGCGAAACGGGGGCGATTAAAAGTCACCACGGTTGGCTGCATCTGCCGGATCACAAAGCCGGGTTTACCGCTGAGCAAGAGGCAGTATGGCAAAAAGTGGCATCACTGTTTGGCGATGAGCCATGGTGGGTTCGCGATCTGGCCCGCCAAACGAATACTGACGAGCAAGTGATGCGCCAGGTATTGCGCCATGCGGCGCAGCAGGGGCTTATCGTCGCGATCGTGAAAGATCGTTATTACCGTAACGATCGCATTGTTGCGTTTGCCAACCTGATCCGTGAGCTGGATCAGGAACGAGGCTCTACCTGTGCAGCCGATTTCCGCGACCGTTTGAATGTTGGCCGCAAGCTGGCGATCCAGATCCTGGAATATTTCAACCGTATCGGGTTTACCCGCCGTCGCGGAAATGATCATTTATTACGCGATTCACTATTATTTCCGCAAACATAAAACAGGAATTAATACAAAAATAGAATAGATAGAAAGAGATTTAAATATTAATTCACACCTTCGCAGGGTTAAATTTATTCAACCTGCGAAGGTCTTCGCAAAATCATATTTTTGATCATGTTTTTTGAGTAATCTTTACCTTATGCTGCAGACAATTTTTATCTCTTTGAGGAAATATCATGGCTGCATCAGTATTTTATATTCCTTCCGTGAATATTATTGGTTCTGATTCATTAAACACCGCAATGGATACCATGCGCGACTACGGCTGGCGCCGCGCGCTGATTGTCACCGATACCATGCTGAGCAAGCTGGGTATGGTCGCCAGTATTCAACATGCTCTGAAAGAACGTGATATTTCCAGCGTTGTGTATGACGGCACGCACCCTAATCCGACGACAGCAAATGTGGCGGCAGGTCTGGAAATATTAAAAGCAAATCAGTGTGACTGTATTATTTCACTGGGTGGTGGTTCACCTCACGATTGTGCAAAAGGTATTGCGCTGGTGGCAGTGAACGGCGGTGATATTCGTGATTATGAAGGTGTCGATCGCTCTGCAAAACCACAATTGCCGATGATTGCTATTAATACTACCGCGGGTACGGCTTCGGAAATGACGCGTTTCTGTATTATTACTGATGAGACGCGTCATATTAAAATGGCGATAGTGGATAAGCACGTTACGCCAGTACTGTCCGTTAACGATTCCTCGCTCATGTCAGGAATGCCACCCTCACTGACAGCGGCAACCGGTATGGATGCCCTGACGCATGCGATTGAAGCGTATGTGTCTGTGGCGGCCACACCTATTACCGATGCCTGCGCGCTGAAAGCGGTGACGATGATTAGTGAAAACCTGGTACATGCCGTTGAAGATGGCAGTAACGCTCAGGCGCGTGAAGCGATGGCCTATGCACAATTCCTCGCTGGAATGGCGTTTAACAATGCTTCACTAGGCTATGTACACGCGATGGCGCATCAGTTGGGTGGCTTCTACGATCTGCCGCATGGCGTCTGTAATGCTGTACTGCTTCCACACGTTCAGGTGTTTAACAGCAAGGCTGCGGCGGGGCGTCTGCGCGACTGTGCAAAAGCCATGGGCGTGAATGTGAGTGAGATGACCGACATGCAGGGAGCCCAGGCCTGCATCGTTGAGATCCGTGCGCTGGCCCGCAAGGTCAATATCCCGGCGGGCCTTCGCGAACTGAACGTCAAAGAGGAAGATATTCCGGTCCTGGCAACCAATGCGCTGAAGGATGCCTGTGGGTTCACCAACCCGGTTCAGGCGACCCATGAAGAGATAATGGAAATTTACCGCGCCGCGATGTGACTCTTGTCGTAAACCCGTCACCGGCTGGCGAGAAAATCGTCAGTCGGGACTACCCTTGTTGTACACCAACAGCAAGGAGACGGTCATGACAAACAATCCTCCCTCATCGCGTATCCAGCCTGGCGAGTATGGTTTTCCCCTCAAGCTGAAACCCCGTTATGACAACTTTATTGGCGGTGCCTGGGTGGCTCCCGTCGACGGCGAATACTATTCCAACCTGACCCCCGTCACCGGTCAGCCGCTTTGTGAGATAGCCAGCTCCGGCAAGCGTGATATCGATCTGGCGCTGGATGCGGCGCATAAAGCGAAAGATAAATGGGGCCATACTTCCGTCCAGGACCGTGCGGCCATATTGTTCAAAATTGCCGACCGGATGGAGCAAAATCTGGAGCTGCTGGCGACGGCGGAAACCTGGGATAACGGCAAGCCTATCCGGGAAACAATGGCGGCAGATGTGCCGCTGGCCATTGACCACTTCCGCTATTTTGCTTCCTGTATTCGTGCTCAGGAGGGCGGAATCAGTGAGGTCGACAGCGATACCGTGGCGTATCACTTCCACGAGCCTTTGGGCGTGGTGGGGCAAATCATTCCGTGGAACTTCCCGCTGCTGATGGCGAGCTGGAAAATGGCACCTGCGCTGGCAGCAGGGAACTGTATTGTGCTTAAACCGGCGCGCCTGACCCCGCTGTCGGTCCTGTTGTTGATGGAAGTGATTGGCGATCTGCTGCCACCGGGGGTGGTCAACGTGGTGAACGGTGCCGGAGGTGAAATTGGTGAATATCTGGCGACCTCAAAACGTATCGCCAAAGTGGCATTTACCGGGTCGACGGAAGTGGGTCAGCAGATCATGCAGTACGCGACGCAGAACATCATTCCGGTAACGCTGGAACTGGGCGGTAAGTCTCCGAATATTTTCTTTGCCGATGTGATGGATGAAGAAGATGCCTTCTTCGATAAAGCCCTGGAAGGGTTTGCTCTGTTTGCCTTCAATCAGGGGGAAGTGTGCACTTGCCCGAGCCGGGCGCTGGTTCAGGAGTCTATTTACGAGCGCTTTATGGAGCGCGCGATCCGTCGTGTGGAGTCTATCCGCAGCGGTAACCCGCTTGATAGTGTCACCCAGATGGGGGCGCAGGTTTCTCATGGACAACTGGAAACGATCCTCAACTATATTGATATCGGCAAGAAAGAAGGGGCAGATATCCTGACCGGTGGCCGCCGTAAAGTGCTCGGTGGGGATCTGCAGGAAGGGTATTATCTTGAGCCGACGATCCTGTTCGGTAAGAACAATATGCGAGTCTTCCAGGAGGAAATTTTCGGACCGGTGCTGGCAGTGACGACCTTCAAAACGATGGAGGAGGCACTGGAAATTGCGAATGACACACCGTATGGCCTGGGGGCGGGTGTCTGGAGCCGCAACGGTAATCTGGCTTATAAAATGGGAAGAGGCATTCAGGCCGGGCGCGTATGGACTAACTGTTACCATGCCTATCCGGCGCATGCGGCATTTGGTGGTTATAAGCAATCGGGCATCGGGCGTGAAACGCACAAGATGATGCTGGAGCATTACCAGCAGACAAAATGTCTACTGGTCAGTTATTCCGATAAACCTCTGGGACTGTTCTAATCACTCCGTTCAGGCCGTCCATTGACGGCCTGAGCAATTTGCTGGCGCAGGCAGTTTAGTACGCCATCCAGGACGTATTGCACACGCCAGGGTTGATATTCGCGCTTGCGGAATATGGTCGTCAGGTCGAGCCACCACTCCTCCTGATGCGGGAAGCAAGGGACCAACATTCCCTGCGTTAATTCTTTTTTCAGGCTCTCTTTGGGAGCAAAAACAATTCCAAGGTTATTTCTCGCCAGTTCCAGAGCCGTCTGGGTATTGTCGCAAATATAGTTCCCGGTCACTCTATAATCATGGACCTCATCGCTACCATGCACGCGGAAACGCCAGATGTTTGCATCATCAACCAGCATGGAGTCTATAAGAATACAGGAGTGGTTAATTAAATCTTCAGGTCCCGTTAAGGGGTGTTTATTTAAATACTTTTTGGTTGCAAATGCTGTAACCGAATATTTTGTTAAAACACTCGCAACCAGACTTTCGTCTTTTGGTTGCGCATAGGTAATTAAAATATCGCAGTCATCAGGAAAGGAAACACCTTCTGAATATTCATTCCGATCCAGGTTGTACGTTTTCAGGGAGATGCGGATATCACCGATGTCCTCTATCTTGTGGATCACGTGTCGCGCGAGGTAGGTCACAATGCCTGTAGGGGCATAGATTGTCACTTTTCCACGTTTTTCGTGCTTGTAATCAGCAATGAAATTAACAAGTTGGCTGTTTTTGTCCAGCGAGGCGTTAATGTAAGGGAGTAATGCTTCACCGAACTGGGTCAGGGCCAGCTGGCGCGTGGTGCGCTCAAAAACCTTAAGTCCAACCCGTGTTTCAAAATCAGAGAGATATTTACTGACGTTGGCCTGCGCCATGCCCAGCAGGGCGGCGGCATCGCCAATACTGTGGGTTGCTGCGATGACGGATATAATTTTTAATTCGCGTGGCTTTAGTTGTAATTTACTCATCATGCACACCAATCTATATGATTTTATATATAATATTATATAAAGCGCAGCGTTGCATTGACAAATTTGTAACCATTATTATTCGCCTCGCTTGTTTGGCGTTTAAATGGATTACATGTAATGACTATTAAATACAATTTACTCATCGCTGCCACGTTATTTGCAACATCATCTGCAATGGCCGGTGACTTTTCACTTGGAGCGGGGGCTGTATTTAATGAGTCTCCTTACAAAGGATATAATGAAAATACAACGGCAGTACCGTTAATTAGCTACGAAGGCGATCGTTTCTATGTGCGCCAGACCACAGGAGGGTGGATCCTGTGGAAAGATGAAAAAAATGAATTCAGCCTGACCGCATCCTGGATGCCGCTCCATTTTGATCCTGATGACAACGACGACCATCAGATGAAAAAGCTTGATGAGCGAAAAGCCTCTGCCTTCCTCGGTGGCGCATACTACCGCCATGAAAGCTGGGGTTCGCTGAAAGTGGCGGTCTCTGGTGATGCCACGGATGAAAGCGGCGGCGTGATCGGTGAGGTATCCTACTTCCGTCCAATCCGTATGGAACGCCTGACCCTGACGCCATCTGTCGGTATTTTCTATAGCGATGAGAGCTATAACGACTACTACTACGGTGTATCCGGCAGTGAGTCTCGTCGTTCAGGCCTGGACGAATACACCGCGGGTGACAGCTGGACGCCATACGTTGGTCTGGCGGCTAAATATCAGTTAACCCAGAAACTGTTCCTCAACGCCAGCGCGGTTTATACCGTGTTACCTGATGACGTGAAGAACAGCCCGATGATCGACCGTGACGACAGCTTCGCGCTGATGACCGGCCTGACCTGGCGTTTCTGATGCGGTAAAGCCTCTTTCATCCCTCTCCCGTGGGAGAGGGTTGGGGTGAGGGCAACAGGCCGCAGAAATTCAGCCTTCATCCACCCAAATCCGCATTTCTCCTTCTCCCCGGTTAGCCCAACTAAACCAGGGAATAAAGGTCAGCGTCTGGGGCTGACGTTGTACCGGCGAGCGGTCATACTGCCACAGCGCATCCTTGTCCTTCACGTGACAGCCAATCCCCTCTGCCTGTATCAGCATCTTGTGCGCGAAAATCCCTTTCCCTTCAAAGACCCAGAACTCGCTGTCTTGCGGCAAGGAAAGGTTATGCAGATTGGCACCGTTATCCGCTTCTTCCAGGCAGTAAACCAGCGGTCCGCGCTGTAGCGCGACTTTCCCTGCCTGCTGGCGTACCTGCGGGTTCCCATACACCCGGCGAACGGGCATCGGTAGCGTCAGCGTGACAACATCTCCTTCTTGCCAGTTTCGGGTCAGGTAGAGATATCCCCGTGAAATTCCACCTGTAGTGTCTTCACCGTTCAACGATACGCCAGGCGCCGCGCACCAGTCCGGCAGCCGCAGGGCTAGCGTATGCGTGACGGGAACAGGTGAGGTAATTTCGATTTTTACCTGTTCATGCCACGGGTAGTTACCGCTAATCCGCAGCGCCAGGGTTTCATCGCCAACCGGAATGACGACATCGTTGCCGACGTAGAGATTAATAAAAAGCGCATCCTGGCGAACGGTATAAATGTAATGCCCCAGCGACGTCAGCACGCGGGCGATATTCGGCGGGCAACAGGCGCAGCCAAACCAGCGCTGGCGGACGGGTTTCACGTGATCGTAGATATGGTTGAACGCCAGGGTTTTCGGATGTACTTCCAGCGGGTTTACATAGAAGAAGTGCTTACCGTCCAGCGCCATGCCGCCGAGTACCGTGTTATATAGCGCGCGCTCCATCACGTCGGCGTAGTGACCGTCGGCCTCCATTTCCAGCATCCGGCGAGCAAACATCATCAGACCGATGGAGGCGCAGCTTTCGGCATATACCGTATCGTTGGGCAGATCGTAATCGCTGCTAAAGGCTTCCCCGCTGCTTTGCGACCCAATCCCGCCGGTAATGTACAGCTGGCGCTGGGCCATGTTGTTCCACAGCCGCAGGCAGTCCTGGCGTTTTCCTTCGTCATGACTCAGGCGCGCCAGATGCGCCATGCCCGCCATCAGGTAGACAAAACGCACCGCGTGGCCGATGGCCGTTTGTTGTTCAGCAAGCGGCCGATGCGCCTGGCTGTAGGCTTTGTCCTTGACCATCCAGGCGGGCCCGTAGGTGTTCCAGTATGATGTTCTGCCGCGCTTCTCGTATTCGATATCATAGAAGTGAGGCTGTACACCGCGTTGTTCGATGAAATATTTCACCAGTGCCAGGTAGCGTGGCTCCTGCGTGACGTCGTACAACCGCATCAGCGCCAGCTCTATTTCCGGGTGACCCGGATAACCGTGTAGCTGGTTCTCGCCGGGGCCAAACACGCTGTCAATGTGATCGGCCAGTTTGCACACCACCTCCAGCAGACGGCGTTTTCCGGTTCCCTGAAAATATGCCACGCCAGCCTCAATCATGTGTCCGGCACAATACAGCTCGTGGCATTCAGCCAGATTCGTCCAGCGCGCTTCAGGGGCTTTCACCGTGAAATAGGTGTTGAGATAACCGTCTTCGCATTGTGCCGCCGCAACCAGCTCAATTACCTCATCAGCAGTTTTTTCCAGGTCTGAGTCAGGCTTCTGACACAGGGACCACGCTACGGCTTCCAGCCATTTTGCTACGTCACTGTCCTGAAACACCATGCCGTAGAATTCGCCTTTCTCCAGACCCGCCGCAATACGGAAGTTGGTGATGGCGTGGCTGGGTTCGGCTTCCGTCACGCGATCGTTCAGCGCATCCCACTGGTAGGGGATCACCACATCGCGTACCAGCCGTTGATATTGCCCGAGAAACGGGTCGTTAATTTTCAGTTTATGCAGGTCGGCTTCCATTATGGACATCTTGTTCTCCTCAGGACTGTATGTGACGCTGGCGCAGGTCGGTGGCAATGCACGACATCATTGGATTGTTGAGTCTGCACCAGCGAATTGAGACAGCCAGCAGCAGGTGGAAAAGAGCAGGGAGTAATGTCTCCATGGCGGTGATACCTTGCAGAGATGCCGGCGTCTGGTTACCGGCACCAGGTTGATAGGCTACGGCGATAAACACCAGGCTGATGATCCCGGCGCTGGAAGCCCATGCGAGCTTGATGAAAAACAGGTTAAAGGCGAAGTTCATGCCCGACGAGCGCACGCCGTTTTTCCATTCGCCGTAGTCGTCGGCGAAGGCCATCAACGAGAAGTGCAGCGGCAGCGTAAAACCCAGGATGACGCCGTTGCTCAGGATCACAATCAGCCAGAGCGTCTGGTAATTTGGTCCGCCGGGCAGGAACCACATTCCCGCCGCGAGCACGGCCAGCACCAGGTTGGTGTAATAGTAAAGTTTGACCGTATCAAAACGGTGGGACAGCGGGTTAACGATCACCGCCCCAAGAATGGCCGCAAAGGTCACCATGGTAAAAAACAGTGAGGTGTAGGCGGTGCTGCCCTGAAGCACGTAGGTGATGAAATACATGTACCCGCTGCCGCGGATGTTAAAAACGTTGATCAGCAGGAAGGACATCACCAGCATTAACAGCAGTTGATCGTTTTTACGCAGGCCAGCCAGGTGCTCGCGCAGAGTGAATTTACCCATCAGTGCCAGCGGGACACGCTCACGTACCCAGAAAAAGCAGCACAGGAACATCACCACGGCGACGGCGCACAGCACGCCCACGCCAAGCTGATAACCCTTCGCGGCATTACCCTGGCCTAATACGGATACCAGCCACGGCAGACCAACAGACACTAAAAATCCGGCAACGCCGCACAGCACAAAACGCCATGACTGGCAGGAGATCACCTCGTTGTGTCGGGTTGTCATGGTGTTGATCAGCGCGCAGTAGGGCACGTTGATGGCGGTATAGCCTACGGATAACAGTAAATAGGTACCGAACGCCCAGGTAATTTTTACTCCCATGCTGGCTTCCGGGACGGTGAAGGTCAGTACGCCGATGATCCCAATCGGGAACGCGACCCACAACTGCCAGGGGCGAAAACGTCCCCACCGGCTTTGCGTGCGGTCAGCAATCACGCCCATTACCGGGTCGGAGATGGCATCAAACACGCGTAATGCAATAAACAGCGTGCCGACAAGGGCGGGCGTCAGACCAAAGATATCGGTATAGAAAAAGGTGAGAAAGTTCATGATAAGACAGGTAATGACCGTGCCGCCCGCGTCACCCAGGCCATAGCCTATTTTTTCGCGAACTGACAGGCGGTCATCTATTGCCGGTTGTGCAACGTCAGATTCTGTAATCGGTGTGGAAGTCATGAGGTAACTCCTCGGTAATCGATTTTTATCGTATTTATGCAAGGTACCCCATTTATTCTGCACCGAACGACAGGGCCAACAAGGGAAGGGAAAAGTATAAAAAGATGACAATTCCGACCTGATGCTAAAAATGTGAGTTGGATCGGGAAGGGATATTAATATTTATTAATAATCAATGAATAAACTCAATTTCCATGACGATAAAAGCGGGATAGTGAATACCGATGCTTGAATTATCCATAGCGCTTCCGATTAAGGTACAAAATGGCGGGTTATTTATTTCCCGAGGTGTGGGTCGTCATCCGGCGCGAAAGCTGGCGTCGTGGGAAATAATTTTTGTCGAAAAAGGGACGTTAACGATCCTGGAGGAAAACACCCTTTTTGAGGTGAAGGCTGGAGAAAGTTTATTGCTTTGGCCGGATCGGCGGCACGTGGGGGTGGAGGATTTCCCGGCAGATCTCAAATTCTACTGGCTGCACTTCGAAGTGGAAAACACAGGGCAGGGCTCCCCCTCTCTGGCAATAGAACAGCATTGCAGCGTCAGGGATGCGCAATATGTCATTTCTCTGTTCCGTCAGTTTCTGAGTGAGCAGGAAAAATTACAGCGTAGTATGGCGCTGGAGCTCCTTTTACTCCTGATTTTGCAGCAAGTTTCGCTCTCTTCGGGGTATGAGGACAAAATGGATGAGGCTGGAGCCGCAATGGCGTGGAAGGCGAAACAGCTTATTCGCACACAATTTCATTTACCCCTCTCTACTTCGAAGCTCGCCAGAGAGTTGCACTGTAATGCCGATTATCTGGGGCGCGTGTTTCGTCGCACTTTTCATTTAACCCTGACGGAGGCGATACATCGCCAGCGCGTCAGGGCGGCGGAAAAGCTGTTGCTGGATGGCTCTGCATCGCTCACCGAAGTGGCAACCCGCTGCGGGTTTAATGACGTGGGCTATTTCCGGCAGATATTTACCAAACACACGGGCTTAACACCCGCCGTCTGGAAACGGCGGTACTGTAAGGAGCACATCAATTCCGGGTGATTACTGCCCGTAATAGGCATTCGCCCCGTGCTTGCGCAGATAGTGCTTATCCAGTAACTCCTGTTGCATCACCGGTAGCTGCGGTGCCAGCTGACGTGAAAACAGGCCCATACAGGCGCACTCTTCCAGCACCACCGCGTTGTGTACTGCATCGGCCGCATTTTTTCCCCAGGCGAACGGACCGTGAGAATGGACCAGCACTGCCGGAATTTGCATCGGGTTTAAGTCGCGCTCCTCGAAGGTTTTGATGATCACTTCCCCCGTCTGATATTCGTATTCCCCGGCTATTTCAGCCGTGGTCATCAGCCGTGTGCAGGGGATCGCGCCATAAAAGTAGTCGGCATGCGTGGTGCCCCAGGCAGGTAAATCCAGCCCCGCTTGCGACCAGATAGTGGCGTGGCGGGAATGCGTATGGACGATGCCGCCAATCTCAGGGTAACGGCGATACAATGCAAGATGCGTTGGCGTGTCGGAGGAGGGCTTTTTGCTGCCTTCGACTACCGCACCCGTGGCAAGATCAACCACCACCATGTCGTTTGCGGTCATCACGTCATACTCTACGCCGGAGGGTTTGATCACCATTAGCCCGCTTTCGCGATCGACCGCGCTGACGTTGCCCCAGGTAAATGTCACCAGCTGGTGGGCGGGAAGCGCCAGGTTTGCTGCCAGCACTTCAGCTTTGAGTTGTTCTAACATGTCATGCCTCCTTCCTGCATACGTGCTTCAATCCAGCGACGTGCCTGGATGATTTCCAGTACGGGCTCTTTTGCTTTTTCAGTCCACATTTCAATCAGAAACGCGCCGCGATAGTTCAGTTGGTTCAGCGTGTTAAACACGCCGACAAAATCAACGCAGCCTTCGCCAAACGGCACATCGCGGAACTGTCCCGGGCTGTTTTCAGTGACGGGTTGGGTATCTTTCAGGTGTATTGCAGCGATACGGTCAATGCCCAACGTCAGCTCTGCGGTGACATCGTTGCCCCACGCGCTCAGGTTGCCGACATCCGGGTAAACGCTAAACCACGGTGAAGCGAGCATGTCGTCCCACTTTTTCCATTTGCTGATCGAGTTCATAAAGGCGGTATCCATGATCTCCACTGCCAGCATCACCTGTGCCGCAGCGGCTTGTTCCACCGCCCACGCCAGCCCTTCTGCGAAGCGCTGCTGGGTGCCCTCGTCGTGTTCTTCGTAGTAAACGTCATAGCCAGCAAGCTGAATGGTGCGGATACCTAAATCACGCGCCAGCCTGATGGCTTTGGTCATGATTTCGCGGGCGCGCTCACGCACGGCTTCATCGCGGCTGCCAAACGGGAAACGACGGTGGGCAGATAAGCACATGGATGGAATCGACACGCCGGTTTCCAGCATGGCTTCAACCAGCGATGCACGCTGCGTGGTGCTCCACTCAAGACGTGACAGACGTTCGTCAGTTTCATCAACCGACATTTCGACAAAATCAAACCCGCAGCTTTTCGCCAGCACCAGACGTTCCGGCCAGGTGAGATCTTTCGACAGCGCTTTTTCGTAAATACCTAACGGATGCTGACGCATGGTTACTCTCCCCAGATGTCGCGGATTTGTGAATGGAATGCCTGTGCCACCTGCGGTGGCTTTTCAGCACCAGCCAGCGCGCGGCCGGCAATAAAGGCTTTGACGTTAATCTGCTTAAACAGCGGCAGGTCGGCAGGAGTGATCCCGCCGGTAATCGAAAGCTGTAAACCGATGTCGGAGAGCGCTTTCATTTTCGCGAGATCCGCTTCGCCCCACTGCTGACCACTCGCCTGCGCGTCGCGCCCGCGGTGATAGATGGCCTGTTTCACCCCGATGTGGTGCCATGCGCGTGCATCTTCCAGCGTCCAGTTACCAAACAGCTCCATCTGGATTTCGCCGCCGCAGCGTTGAGCGACTTCATGGCCTTTTTTAACGGTCGCCAGTGGTGCCGCGCAGATGATGGTCATCCAGTTCGCGCCTGCACCGAACGCCTGTTCTGCCAGCGTTTCTCCAGCGTCGGCCACTTTCCAGTCGGCCACGATGATTTTGTCCGGGCACTGCTCGCGAAGGGCACGCACGGCCGGTAAACCCTCGGTCAGGCACAGAATGGTGCCCGCCTCGACGATATCAACATGATCCGCAAGCAAAGCGACATCGCGCTGCGCGGCCTGAAGTGAGGTATGGTCGAGCGCCAGTTGAAGTAATGGACGGCTCATAGGTCGAACTCCTTAACACGGGCGTGATAGCCCTGTAGTGCGGTAATCAGTAACTGGTAGCGGTGATATTTGCGCTGGTAGGCAGCATGGGCACGCATGTTGGGTTCAATGACCCTGGTGTCGTGTCGCAGGGCACGCTGAGCGGCGTGGAAATCGGTATAGATGCCCGTACCGACAAGTGCTGCCAGCGCCGCACCGGAGCAACCGGTCTCTTCCACCTGCGGTAGTTCTATTGCCAGACCGCTGACATCTGCCAGCATTTGCATCCACACGTCTGAATGTGTGGGGCCACCCGTGACGCGCAGCGACGTCACGTGTGTAAAGCGTTCCAGCATGCGGTTCAGGTGGGTCATGTGGCTAAAGACCACGCCCTCGTAAACCGCCTGCAACAGATGGGCCCGGGAGTGGAGTGCCTGCATTCCGTAAAAGCCGCTGGTCATCTCCAGACCAGCGTTGCTGCCATAGAGGAACGGCAGGAAAAACACATCGCTTTCCGCCTTCGGTAAGCTGGCAACGGCATCGTTAATCTCACTGAACGAGACGTCACCCCATTGCGCTGTCAGCCACTCCAGGTTGCCGGATGAGGTCGGGCTGGCTTCGTGCACGATGTACTGCTGCGGGTGCACATAGCGGCCATACACATAGGGAAAGAGTTCGTTATCACGAATGCCGTTGGCGATCCCGCTGGTCACGGCCCAGGTTCCCATCACCGCGTTAAGCGTGTTGTCATCATGGAGTCCGGCGCAGATCGCGGTGGAAACCACATCAAACAGCCCGCCAACGACGGGAGTACCCGCCGCCAGACCGGTAAGCGAGGCTGCCTGAGCGGTGATTTCCCCGCAAATTTCTGCGGAGCCGACAATCGGCGGTAGTGCACCGTCAATTTCGCTGATATCAAGCCAGCGTGTGAGCTGTGGATCGTACTGAGCAGTGCTCATGTTGTAGAGATTGGACTCCGAGATATTGCTCTCTTCGCAGCCTTTTTCCCCCGTCAGACACCAGCGCAGGTAGTCGTGCGCCATCATCACGCAGCCAATCTGCTGATACCGCTGTGGTTCGTTCTCTTTGACCCAGCGCAGGAGCGAAGTCGGATGCCCGGTCCATAGCGTCTGGCGAGTATGCGGGTACAGTTTTTCGGGAATGCCGTCCTGCTGCCAACGCTGCACAATCTCCAGTGCCCGACGGTCAGAAGAGAGCATGGCGTTTCCCAGCGGTTGATCCTGTTTATCAAGCAGAAACAGCCCTTTGCCCTGAGCCGAAATACCGACACCTTTGATCTGCTCGCCATCGACCCTGGCATTTTTGAGCAGCAGTGCGACGGTCGTGTGGCAGTGCTGCCAGAGCTGGTGCATATCCCGCTCAGCATAGCCAGGACGTGGGCTGAGAGTGGCAACCGAACGGCGCTCAATACAGACCTCTTTTCCCTGACGGGTGTATAAACCGGCTTTCAGATAAGTACCGCCACAATCGATACCCAGCCAGAAGGGCTCTTTTTCACTCATCTTTGATTCTCTTGTGTTGCTCCCTCTCCCGGTGGGAGAGGGCTGGGGTGAGGACATCAGGCCGCACGTTTATGTGGATTCACCGTGGGATTCGGCTCAGAGCCGGCATCGCATTTCGCCGGTAACAGCAGGGCCAGCAGCGAGGCCAGCGCCAGAGATACCGCCAGGCAGTAAACCCCTGCGTCTTTGCTGTACAGCGTGATAAGCACGCCAACCGCATAAGGGCCGCAGAAGCCACCGAGGTTACCCAGGGCGTTAATCACTCCGCGCGCACCGCCCGCCATTTCGGCGCTAAACAGACGCGCCGGAATAGTCCAGAACACACCCGCAGCGGACTGCAGGAAGAAGCCGCAGCCCACCAGCGCGGCATAGGCCAGCCAGGTGTTCTCTTTTAGCGCCACAGAAAGGAACATGCAGAGCGCGAAACCTATCAAGGGCAGGGAGACAAACAACTTGCGCTTGCCGGTACGGTCAGAAAGAGACGAGAACAGGAACATGCCCGCAATCGCGCCGATGTAAGGCAGAATGGCGAGCATCCCTACCTGGCCGATACTGGTATGCGTCAGCTCTTTCAGGATGGTTGGCAGCCAGAGGGTGTAACCGTAAATTCCGGTCTGGTAGAAGAAGTTCAGGGCGATCAGCTGCCACATGGTTTTGTCGGACAGCACTGCGCTGAGCGAGGCATTTTTCACCTCTTTACCGGCAATCGCCAGCTGTTCCGCCGCCAGCGTTTTCACCAGGTAGTTTTTTTCGGCTTCCGATATCCAGCGGGCTTCTTGTGGACGGTCATACACGGTGAATGCCCAGAGCACCAGCACAACAACGGACATCAGCCCTTCAATAATGAACAGCCAGCGCCAGTCGAGCGCGGTGATGATCCAACCCGACAACGGTGCTGTGATGATCCCTGCAATGGGCACAAACATAATCACAATCGCGTTGGCGCGACCTCGCTCGGCATCCGGGAACCAGTTACTGATCATGGTGAGCACAACGGGCAGCATCCCGCCCTCCGCCACGCCGAGTAAGAATCGCAGCACCAGAAGCTGATACTGATTCGTCACGAGACCCGTGAGTACCGAGATCACCGCCCAGGCGACCAGCGACCAGCCGATAAACTTCTTACCACTACCATGAACAGCAATTTTGCCACCGGGAACCTGCAGGAACAGATAGCCGATAAAGAAGATACCGCCCGCCAGGCCAGCCATTGTGGCGGATATACCTAATTCTTCATCCATACCACCTGGCATCGCAAATGCAATATTCACTCGGTCCATATAAGAAATAATGCAGGCGATAAGAATAGGGGGGATGATTCTTAGCCAGCGCTGGCGCGGAATATCCGCATGTAGAGCTTGAGAATTCGTGTTCATATTTAATGTCTCAGTAAATGTAACCGGAATAAGATTTATATTTTTATTGTGTCGCTTTTTTCATGGCGCTAATGCCGTCGCGCAAAATGGCAATGCGATGGCTGACGTCAGCATTAGCATTTATTTCCAGCAATTTAATACCGGAGAATTTTAATGTTGCGGCGCTCGCCGCAGTAAAGAGTGTTTTTGCGTGTTCAGTGGTCATTAAACTGTCGGCGCAGAATGAAGAAAATGGTGCATGGAGATCCTGCCAGTCACCGTATTCACCGGTTGCCGTTGTCCCGGAGAACATCAGCGCGCCAAGCTTTCCGGCGTTGCGGGCGGTCTGAACATGCTCAAGCGGAAGGGCGGTGTTACGACCTTCGATGGCCGAACGTGCCCAGTTGATGCAGACGCTGATATCCGTATCTTTCACCACCTCCAGTACCTGCTCCAGGGGTAAAAACCCCTTACGCGGAGCGAGTCCGGTCATAGCATCGCAGTGCTCAAGAACCAGATCGCATGACCAGTCCCAGTCTGCTATTTCACGAATGGAGCGAGAGAATGCCTCGGTGGCGTGTTCGACAGAGGCATTACCTGCCTGCGGTGCTGCCTGCATCTCCAGGGCGATCACTTTCCCGGGGTAACGGGCATTCACGGCGTCAATTTTCTGGTGCAGATGGCGATAGAATTCGACGCAGGCCTTACGCTGTTGCTCGTCGGCGGAGGCCAGACCGAACGCGCCGTTGGTACCACGGCGGCGCATGGTTTCCATCACTGCCGTCACCACGATTTGCCAGTCCCCTGGCGTATGACGGAACAGCCATTCATCACCAAACGGATGCAGGTTTTCCAGGCAAGGTTGTTCCAGCCCGCGGATGTTGGGCGTGTCGGAAAGTTCCCGCCAGAAGGTTTGTTCTTCTTGTTCCCCTTTCTGGTGAAACGAAGGTGCGCAGGGGTACGCACCAATAATAAAACCGGTGTTGGTCATTTCGCATTCCTGTATTTATCAGAAAATTAATTCAATTCACTGATTGCCACTTTCACCACAATTTTACGAATTGTGGATTCTTTGCTCTTAATACAGGCAGGACGGTGGACGTCCTGCGGGAAAAATATGGCATAACTGCCGGGTATCATTTCAATAAATGATTCATTTTCGCTGGCGTGATAAAAAATAATATCCCGCTGTTCCAGTAATGATTCGCTTATTTTGTTGGTGCCGGTATCTATAGCGATACCAATTTTCTCTTCACCCCATGCCAGAAACTGGATATCCAGATAACGACGGTGTACTTCCGGGCGATTCTCATGCCACGCTTTGGTGGTGAGATCGAGCACCTGGGCAAAGATGTTGCGTTCCTCAATTTCAACAACGCCCGGCTCCAGTGCCGTGAAGTCCGTGGTGCGCAGAAAATCGAGCGCCTTTTCAATCGCCTGTGGGAGACGGCACGGATTTGGCTGTGAAATATGTCCGAATATCATCGTCCACTCCTTACAGGGCCTGGATTTTCGCCCACACGCTGTCATCAACCGTGATGCCGTTACGGCGGTTCTCTTCCTGCAGGCGGGTGAATTCATGACCCGGCAGACGGATGGCGACGTTTTCGTCTGAGCGCTCAGCGTTGGTGATGAAATCCATAATGCGCTGAAGTTTGGCATCGCGGGTTGGGCCGTCGATCAGTTTATCGACCTCAATGGCGATAAAGATCTGCGATACACCGTACTCGTCACTGTTGTCCTGAGTGACTTCCGCCACGGAAGAACCGTTGGAAAGCAGTGTCGCGATCATATCCAGTACGATAGACAGGCCGGACCCTTTCCAGTAGCCCATTGGCAAAATGCGACGGTTTTTCTCAATGACGCCGGGTTCACGGGTGAGATTACCCTCGTCGTCAAACCCGCCATCAACCGGCAACTCGCGCCCGGCCAGGCGATTTACTTCCAGCATGCCGTAGGAGAACATCGACATCGACATGTCGACCATGGTGATTGGGTTGGAAGGAATCGCAACGATTAGCGGGTTGGTGCCAATGCAGCATTCTTTTGATCCCCACGCGGGCATCACGGCAATGGAGTTGGTCCAGCAAATTCCAATATAACCCTTCTCCGCCGCCTGCCAGCCGTAGCTGCCGCCGCGCATCCAGTGGTTTGCGTTACGCAGAGCCACCAGGCCGATCCCATGATCGGATGCCAGCTCCGTGGCGCGATCCATCATTTTCTTCGCTGTCAGGTTGCCGATGGCGCGCTGAGCATCCCACTGCTCAATGGCACCTAATGACGTTACCCGTTTTGGCAGAGCGTCAGGAATGATGTCGCCAGCGTCAAGTTGCTGAATAAAACGCGGGAAACGGTTCACGCCGTGTGAATAGACGCCGGATTCTGTGGTGCGGGCAAACATCTCCGCACAGGCATCTGCGGCGTCAGCTTTTACGCCGCGGTCGATCAGGACCCGATTAAACGCCGCTTTCAACTCTTCAAAGGTCACTTTCATCCCTGTTCTCCTGTTCATTTTTGGTGTCAGTGCGAGTGCTTTTTTATCGTTAAATTTCACTATGCGAAATCTGATTTCAAATATAGCGATCAAAATTTGTCAGATCAACGACATTCATGTTTTTCAAAAATCATTAAAATCAATTGGTTGTGTTTTTTCTGTTGAGATCGTGAACTAAACCACACTTTGCGCTACCATCAGGAGCGCGATAAAAAGGAGCCATTTAATGAGCACGAAAGAGAGCGAAATGACGCAAGAAAAAGAGAGGCCAGCAGGTAGCCAGAGCTTGTTTCGCGGCCTGATGCTGATTGAGATCCTCAGCAACTATCCGAACGGGTGCCCGCTCGCGCATTTATCGGAACTGGCTGGTTTGAATAAGAGCACCGTTCACCGGTTACTCCAGGGATTACAGTCGTGCGGGTACGTTACCCCGGCGCCTGCGGCGGGCAGTTACCGTCTGACCACCAAATTTATCGCCGTCGGGCAAAAGGCGCTGTCGTCGCTCAATATCATCCACGTGGCGGCGCCACACCTTGAAGCGCTGAATATTGCTACGGGTGAAACGGTGAACTTTTCCAGCCGGGAAGACGACCACGCGATCCTGATTTATAAACTCGAGCCGACAACCGGTATGCTGCGCACGCGTGCTTATATCGGTCAGCATATGCCGCTCTACTGCTCTGCGATGGGCAAGATCTACATGGCGTTTGGTCACCAGGACTATGTGGCGAGCTACTGGGAAAGCCATCAGGAACAGATCCAACCTTTGACCCGCAACACCATCACAGAATTGAGTGCCATGTATGATGAGCTGGCGGAAATTCGCGATCGCAGCATGGCGATGGACAAAGAAGAGAACGAGCTGGGTGTCTCCTGTATCGCCGTGCCGGTGTTTGATATTCATGGCCGCGTGCCGTATGCGATCTCCATATCGCTATCGACATCACGCATGAAGCAGGTGGGCGAGAAAAACTTGCTTAAACCACTGCGCGAAACGGCAGAGGCTATTTCAAAAGAACTGGGTTTTAACGTACGCGAGGCGTAACAGATGAACCGATTTATCATGGCGGATGCGGAAAAATGCATCGGGTGCCGCACATGCGAAGCGGCCTGTGCGGTCTCGCATCAGGATTCCGTATCCGCACATGCCTTTACGCCACGCATTCGTGTGGTTAAAGGGGGGTCATATACCACGGCAGTTGGCTGTCACCAGTGTGAAGACGCACCCTGCGCCAATGTCTGCCCAACCCATGCCATTCGCCGCACGGCGGGAGCGTGGCTCGTTGATCAGACGCGCTGCATTGGTTGCAAAAGCTGTGTGCTGGCGTGCCCGTTTGGGGCGATGCAGGTTCGGCTGGAGGGAAATAAGGCGCACGCGCTGAAGTGTGATTTGTGCCTGCATCGCGAAGGCGGACCGGCCTGTGTGGAGGCCTGTCCAACCCACGCGTTGCGCTGTGTTGATACCGCCAGATTACGTACGGAACGACAGCATCATCTGGTGTAAAACCTTAACCCTCTTCGCGCCAGGCTTTTTCGATTTCTTCGGCCAGAATTTTGACACCCGCTTCGATTTTTTCCGGATCGGGCACGTAGTTCATACGCATGCACTGGTGCGTATGCGGCCACGGTTTATCCAGGCCTGGGAAGAAGTAATCGCCCGGTACCATCAACACGCCGCGCTTCTTCAGGCGTTGATAGAGCAGTTCGGTGGTGATGGGTAGATCCTTAAACCACAGCCACAGGAAAATCGCCCCTTCAGGTTTGTGGATCAGGCAGCGTTCTTCCGGTAAATAGCGGCGAAGTGTCGCAATTGTCTCCTGAACACGCAGGTAATAGAACGGCTTAATCACCTCATTGGACAGACGCAGCAGGTCGTTGCGCTTAATCATTTCGCACATCATCGCCGGGCCGATACCGCCCGGCGAAAGGCTGATAATGCCGTTCATGTTGGTAATGGCGGTGATGATTTTTTCATTCGCGATGATAATCCCGCAGCGGCTACCCGGCAGGCCCAGCTTAGAGAGGCTCATGCACAGGACAATGTTCGGGTTCCACAGCGGACGTGCTTCGCTGAAGATAATGCCCGGGAACGGTACGCCATAGGCGTTATCGATCACCAGCGGAATGCCGTGTTGATTCGCCAGCGCATCCAGCTTCATCAGTTCGTCATCGGTGATCACGTTGCCCGTTGGGTTCGTCGGACGTGATACGCAGATCATACCCGTCTCTTCACCAATATGCAGGTGTTCAAAATCGACGTGATATTTGAACTGGCCTTCCGGCAACAGCTCGATATTCGGGCGCGCGGAGACGAACAGATCCTCTTCCAGGCCGGAATCGGCGTAGCCGATATACTCCGGTGCCAGCGGGAACAACACCTTTTTGGTGGTGCCGTCGGCGCGACGCCCTGCGAACAGGTTAAACAAGTAGAAAAACGCGCTCTGGCTGCCGTTTGTCAGTGCAATATTCTGTGGTTCGATATCCCAGCCCAGCTCGTCACGCAGCATTTCGGCGAGGAGTGCCAGCAGTTCGGTTTTACCCTGCGGGCCGTCGTAGTTGCAAAGCGCATCGGTTGCTTTGCCGCTTTCCAGCATCTGAGCGAGCAGCGTCTGGAAATAGGTATTCATCTCCGGGATTTGAGCCGGGTTTCCGCCGCCGAGCATGATTGCGCCCGGTGTGCGCAGCCCGTCGTTGAGGTCCTCCATCAGGCGAGTAATGCCTGAATGGCGGGTGAATTTGTCGCCGAAAAGTGAAAACGTCATAGCAGGTGATCTATCGAGCTTATTTTGAAAGTGGGTAACCATAACGCTAGCACCGTGCTGGTGCAAATCGGGTGGCGTGGTCGGATTTGTTGTTTTATGTGGCAGGAATGGATTTATGTAGTGAATAGTTCTGTTGATTTTTCCCTCACCGTAACCCTCTCCCAACGGGAGAGGATACTGGAGTGAGCCGTTATTAATTACCTGCCCATACTACCATCACCTTATCGCCATTATGCTCGCGCACGAAGCTATATCCCTCTTTCAGCGACAGCGTGGTTTGTTTGCCTTCACCAATCGCCGGATGGCGCGCGCGGAACTGACCCAGCGTTTGCCAGTGGGCGACGGTTAAGGACTGTTTGCCCGTGACGTCCTGCCAGTTCATATCCGAACGGGTACCTTGTAACGGGTCTGAACCTGTTGGCCCAAATGGACGTTCAGATTCATCTCCGTAATAGATTTGTACGCTACCCGGTGCTAACAAGAGCAGTTCAGCTGCGCGTTGACCCCCTTCACGGAACAGGCGCGTGTCATGTGAAGAGAGGTAGCTCAGGACGTTGAAACTTTGCAGTTTTTCCGCCATCTGCTGCCAGGTGAGGTCGATATCCGCCAGACAGTTCACCGCTTTTGCCGCCTGCTCCTGATAATCAAAGTTAATCATCGCATCGAAACCGTGGCGGTAATAATCGCTCTGCATGACGCCGTGGCCCCAGGATTCCCCGGTCATCCAGAATGGTGCATTGTCGAGCTTTTTGTCCGGGTGAGCACCTTTCCAGGCCGCCAGCGCCTGGCTGGCCTGGTCTTTCAGCTGTTGCCAGGCCGCAAGCTCAACGTGTTTGGCCGTATCAACCCGGAAACCATCAATACCGTAGTCACGCACCCACTGGCTGAGCCAGTGGGTCAGGTAATCGCGCGGGGTATACCCGGAGATGGCTTTCGCATGGGTATCAGGCTTGTGTTGATAGAAGTTTGGCAACCCGGAAGGTGTGTTGGATTCCGTTTTCAGGTCGGGTAAAAATGCCAGCGACATGGTTAAATCATCAAAGCCGGGGTTGTCGTAATCACCGATATCAGTGCGGATCCACTTTTTCCCCCACCATTTATCCCATGCGGCTTTGTCGCTAAAGTTGATGTAGTCGTTAAAGCTGTGCCAGCTTTGGCCTGCGCCCGGCTTCCAGTCCGTCCAGCGTTCTCCCAACGTCTTTTTCAGCTCATCACCTTGCAGATACAAGGCGCCAAACTGATACTCCTGCATGTCCGCAAGCGTCGCGTAACCCGTGTGGTTCATGACGATATCGAACAGGATACGAATGCCACGTTTATGCGCTTCATCGACCAGATGACGTAAATCATCTTCGGTGCCCATGTTAGCGTCGAGCTTCGTCCAGTCCTGAGTGTAATAGCCATGATAGGCGTAGTGTGGGAAATCACCTTTGGTGCCACCGCCGACCCAGCCGTGGATCTGCTCCAGCGGCGAGCTAATCCACAGCGCGTTCACCCCCAGCTGTTGTAAATAGTCGAGCTTGCTGGCGAGCCCCTTGAGATCTCCACCGTGGAAGGTACCAATCTCCTGCATGCCGTCTTTGTGACGGCCATAGCTGTTGTCGTTGCTCGGGTCACCATTCACAAAACGGTCGGTCAGCACAAAATAGACAGTGGCGTTCTGCCAGCTAAACGGCGCAGGCTTGTCGGTTTCGGCGCGCTCAAGCAGCAGCAGGCCGTTGCTGTTGGCGGCCGGTTGCAGAGTGATTTTTCCATTCTGCACCGTCACCGTCTGCTTACTGTAGTAGTCGCGTACGACGGAGCCTTCCGGGAAGGTATGGCTGACGTCCAGCGTCAGCGGTTTACCGTCCCACTTCGGGCACTGGTGGATAACGTTGGTAACCGGCTGTTCTGCGGCACTCCGGATGGTCAGCTGCAGGGTGGGTGTGCCGGATCGGGTATCAATCCGCATCTGGTATTCACCGTCGCGGAAAAGACGCCACTGCGGCGGCGTGCCGTCACAGGGTTTGAGCGACAGCATCTCGTTGAGTTTTATCGCATCTGTTGGCTGCCAGCACGTCTTGTCAAAACTTAGTGTAAGAGGACGCGTACCCTTCGCGAGCTTTGTCTGACTGGTGAAAATCCCGGTGCCTTCGGTGTTAAATGCAGTAAACCCCGGTGATGACCAGCCTGCATGTGCCAGTGCGGGTAACATCAGAAAGGCTATTGCGGTGCGTTTCATTCCATTTTCCTGTCGCGGCATTTTTGACCAGTGTGCCACCAGGCTGAGGGTAAAAACTCATCCCTTATCGCTTTCTGCCAGGAGGACGCGAGAGGATGAGTGATCTCGCGCAAAATTAAGCAGTTATCTGCGATACCGCACACATTTTTTCGGGAATGGTGTTTTTGTGAGCAAGTTTTAGATGACATAGTTTCGGAATTGGACTATTTCTATACGTGCTCTTGAAGTCTATTTTTGATATGATTTGAGATTCCGCTCTCAAATTTGTGAAAAAAATAAGGTGTTAGGATGATTACATCCGACCAGGAGACCTAATGATATCGACTCCCATTCGACGATATGGGGCTGCGATACTCATGTTACTCACCACGGCATTTTCGGGTGAGGTGCTTGCGAAGACGCACACGGATACAACGAGTAAGAAAGCCCACGTTATAAAGACGACAAGTAGTAAGGTTAGCAGTAAACAAGAGTATTCTCGCAATAGTGCAAAGAGTAGTTCACTTCCTGATTTGCGAAAATACCCTTCCGGAACACCAAGGAAAAAAGCGTTTCTCCGGACGGTAATGCCTTACATCACGAGTCAAAATGCCGCGATTACTGCGGATCGTAACTGGCTGATTTCCAAACAGTACGATAGCCGCTGGTCGCCGTCAGAACGCGCGCGTCTGAAAGATATCACGAAGCGCTACAAGCTGAGCTGGAACGGTAACACGCGTCGTGTGCCGTGGAATTCTCTGCTGGAGCGTGTGGATATCATCCCGAATAGCATGGTTGCGACCATGGCGGCAGCCGAAAGCGGCTGGGGCACATCAAAGCTGGCGCGTAGCAACAACAACCTTTTCGGCATGAAATGTGTGAAGGGTCGTTGTAACAATGCGCCTGGTAAGGTGAAAGGCTATTCGCAGTTTGAATCCGTGAAGGATTCCGTAAGTGCCTACGTGGTGAATCTGAACACGCATCCGGCCTATTCATCGTTCCGTAAATCACGCGCACAGCTGCGTAAAGCGGATCAGGAAGTGACGGCCACGACGATGATCCACAAGCTGAAAGGTTATTCGACGAAGGGACAGAGCTATAACAACTATCTGTTCGCCATGTACCAGGATAACCAGCGCTTAATCGCCGCCCATATGTAATCTCAAAAAAACGCCTTCCACTGGAAGGCGTTTTCTTTTCTATATCAGCACCTCACTGTAGCGATCCCGGTACTCTTTTGGCGTGGTGTCGTACTCTTTGCGAAACACCGAATAGAAATATTGCAGAGATGGGTAGCCGCACATCTGCGAGATTTCGTTAATCGACAGTGACGTGGAGATGAGCAAGCTGCGCGCTTTCTCCAGCTTTTCAGCATGGATGACGGCATGAATGGTTTCGCCCACTTCTTCTTTGAAGCGTTTCTCCAGATTCGAACGCGAAATACCCACCGAATCCAGCACCTGATCGACCTTAATTCCCTTGCAGGCATGGTTGCGAATAAAGTGCATGGCCTGAATGACGGCCGGGTCGCTTAAGGAGCGATAGTCGGTTGAGCGACGTTCAACGACGCGGACAGGAGGCACAAGCAACCGCTGAAGCGACAGGGATTCTTTATCCAGCAGGCGATGCAGTAGCTTCGCTGCCTGATAACCCATCTGACGAGTCCCTTGTGCAACGGAGGAGAGCGCCACGCGAGACAGATAGCGGGTGAGTTCTTCGTTATCAATGCCAATCACGCACAGTTTTTCCGGTACCGGGATGTGCAAATGTTCGCAGACCTGCAAAACGTGGCGTGCGCGGGCGTCCGTGACGGCAATAATCCCGGTTTGCGGTGGCAGCGTTTGCAGCCAGTCAGCCAGACGGTTTTGCGCGTGCTGCCAGTTTTCAGGGGCGGTTTCCAGCCCCTGATACACTACGCCGCGGTACTTCTCCTGCGCGACCAACTGGCAAAACGCGTGTTCACGCTCAACGGCCCAGCGCTTGCCGCTGGTGGCGGGTAAGCCATAAAATGCGAAGCGATGGACGCCTTTCTCTTTTAAATGGAGAAAGGCTGCCTCCACCAGGGCATGGTTATCGGTGGCAATATAGTGAACCGGCGGATAGTGTTCGGGGGAATGGTAAGAGCCGCCGACGCCCACAATCGGGACGTCGACGTCTGTCAGCAGTTGCTCAATGACGGGATCGTCATAGTCGGCGATAACGCCATCACCCAGCCAGTCTTTGATGTTCTCCAGACGGGTACGAAAATCTTCCTCAATAAAGATATCCCATTCGGATTGCGACGCCTGCAAATATTCACCAACCCCTTCAACAACCTGACGGTCATAGGCTTTATTGGCATTGAATAACAACGTAATGCGGTGACGCTTTTCGAACATGGCTCTCTTCCCAATTAAGTCATCATACTGTTATCAGGCCCGTCGTTTGGTGGCCGAGTCCATCCAGACGGCGAGTAAAAGAATGGCCCCCTTGACGATATACTGCCAAAACGTCGGGACGTCCATCATACTCATCCCGTTATCCAACGACGCCATGATAAATGCCCCCATGACCGCGCCCGCCACGCTACCGATACCACCCGCGAGGCTGGTACCACCAATTACGCAGGCGGCGATGGCATCCAGCTCGGCGATGTTACCGGCGGAGGGAGAACCCGCCCCCAGACGTGAGCTGAGGATTAACCCGGCGATAGCCACCATCAGACCGTTAATGGCGAACACCGCGAGTTTGGTACGCTCGACATTGATCCCGGAGAGGCGAGCGGCCTCCAGATTGCCGCCGATGGCGTAAATGCGGCGGCCAAACGCGGTGCGCGTGGCCATAAACATGCCACCCAGCAGTAACAGTGCCAGCAGCAATACAGGCGTCGGGACGCCACGGTAGTCGTTCAGAAGCCAGATTGCGCCTAGCACAATAACCGCCGTAAGGGCCTGACGCCCCACCACGGACGTTGATGCAGGAGAAGCCAGCCCCAGCGCCTGACGGCGCATGCGCCCACGCCACTGCCACGCGACAAACGCCAGCAAACCTACCACGCCAATCGTAAAGCCCACGCTATCGGAGAGGTAACTCTGACCAATCTGCGACATCGCCGCGCTGGTGGGGGAGACGGTGGTGCCGTTGGTAATGCCGATTAAGATCCCGCGGAAGGCCAGCATCCCTGCCAGAGTGACAATGAACGACGGGACTTTACGGTAGGCAACCCACCAGCCGTTCCAGGCACCGAGCACAAGTCCCAGCACCAGCGTCACCGCAACGGTCAACGGCAGCGGCCAGCCAAGCCAGACGTCAAAAATGGCCGCCACGCCACCGAGTAAACCCATCATCGAACCGACTGACAGGTCGATCTCCGCTGAGATAATCACGAACACCATGCCCACAGCCAGAATGCCGGTGATGGCCGTCTGACGCAGCAGGTTAGAGACGTTACGCGCACTTAAGTACGAGCCATCGGTCATCCAGGTAAAGAACAGCATGATGACGATAATCGCCGCGATCATCACGAAAACTTGCAGATTCAGCGCTTTTAGCCCCGCAAATGATCCGGGCGTCGGAACCGCGACTTTGATATCAGACGGATTGCTTTTCGACATGACGTTCGCTCCTTAAAGCGGCTTCCATCACCTGCTCCTGCGTCAGGTTCTGGTTAATCAGGTTGGCTTTCAGTTTTCCCTCGTGCATTACCAGCACGCGGTCACTCAGACCGAGCACTTCGGGTAATTCAGACGATATGACAATGACGGCAATCCCTTGCTGTACAAGCTGATTAATCAGTTTGTAGATTTCATATTTGGCGCCGATATCAATCCCGCGCGTTGGCTCATCAAGGATTAATATGCGTGGATTGAGAAGCAGGCAGCGCGCCAGAATGGCCTTCTGCTGGTTGCCCCCACTCAGTCGGCCAATGGCCAGTTCCGGAGAGGATGTTTTTACCTTCAGTCGGGCGAGCGACTGGAGAATACACTGCTGCTCAGCGGCATCATCCAGGCTGCTCAGGGTGCCGGAGAACTGATCAAGAGCTGCAAGGGTGATGTTTTTACCCACTGCCATGACCGGTACGATGCCGTCTTTTTTGCGGTCTTCCGGCACCATGGCAATGCCGCGGGCAATCGCCTGTTGGCAGTTGTCGATTTTCACCGGCTGACCGTCGATATATATCGTGCCCTCCCAGCGCCCCGGCCACACGCCAAACAGACACTGTACGGCTTCGGTGCGCCCGGCGCCGACTAACCCGGCAATACCGAGAATTTCGCCGCTGTGCAGAGAAAACGAGACGTTATTTACACGCTTGATGTGGCGGTTAACGGGATGCCACGCGGTCAGGTTTTCCACGCGCAACACTTCATCGCCGGTTGCATGAGGTTCATTCGGGTAGAGCGCCGTCAGCTCGCGGCCTACCATCATGGTGATGATGTCATCTTCACTCATGCCTGCGGCTTCGCGCGTGCCGATGTGTTGCCCGTCGCGGATCACGCAGATGGTGTCAGAAATGGCTTTGACCTCATTCAGCTTGTGCGAAATGTAGATACAGGCGATGCCGTGGTTTTGCAGATCGCGGATGATATTGAGCAGTACCGCGGTTTCCTGTTCGGTGAGCGACGCCGTTGGTTCATCAAGGATCAGCAGCCTGACCTGCTTATTAAGCGCTTTCGCAATTTCGACCAGCTGCTGCTGCCCCAGACCAAGATCGCCCACGCGGGTATCCGGTGAAATGCTGAGACTCACCTGCGCCAGCAGCTTTTCACAGCGCAGCGTCATGGTGTCGTAGTCCAGCACGCCGTGGCGGGAAATCTCAGCCCCAAGGAAAATGTTCTCCAGCACGGTGAGATGCTTCACCAGTGCCAGCTCCTGGTGGATGATGGCGATGCCTTTACGTTCGGTATCGCGAATGTGTGTCGCCTGGATGACTTCACCGGCAAAGACGATTTCGCCTTCGTAGCTGCCGTACGGGTAGATCCCGCACAGCACTTTCATCAATGTTGATTTGCCCGAACCGTTTTCACCACACAGCGAAACCACTTCGCCGGGGTTCAGCCGGAGACTGACGTTGTCGACGGCTTTCACCGTACCGAAGCGCTTAGTGATGCTTTTCATTTCAAGTAAATAAGACATAACTGCTCCACGTAACCCGAGGGAAGAACAGTACAACGTGATGCGCCCCTGCAGAGCAGGGGCTGCGTAAGGTTACAGTTCGCTCTTCTTGTGGAAACCGTCTTTAATGACAGTGGCGTCAATGTTCTCTTTATTGACTTCAATCGGTGTGAGCAGGCGAGCCGGAACATCCTTCAGCCCGTTATTCAGCGTCGCGTCTGCTTTAGGCTGCTTACCATTACCCAGCTCTACGGCGATTTCCGCAGCCGTATTGGCGAGCTGGGTAATGGGTTTGTAGACCGTCATGGTTTGGGTGCCTGCGATAATGCGTTTTACACCGGCCAGATCGGCATCCTGACCCGATATCGCGACTTTACCGGCCAGCCCCTGGGCGCTCAGTGCCTGGATAGCACCGCCTGCGGTGGCATCGTTAGAGGCCACAACCGCATCAATTTTGTTATTGTTGGCAGTGAGTGCGTTTTCCATAATTTTCAGCGCGTTTTCTGGTAGCCAGCCGTCGGCCCATTGATCGCCAACCACTTTAATTTTTCCGTCGTCGATGTAAGGTTTAAGGACTTTCATTTGCCCTTCGCGGAACAGTTTGGCGTTGTTATCCACCGGAGAACCGCCCATCAGGAAATAATTACCCTGAGGCACCTTGTCGATCAGGCTTTGCGCTTGTAATTCACCGACTTTTTCATTGTCGAACGAAATATAATAATCAATGTCCGCATTATTAATCATACGGTCATAGGCCAGGACTTTTATGCCTTCTTGTTTAGCTTCTTTCACCACGTTACTTAATACCTGGCCGTTATAGGGGATAATGACCAGGACATCGACGCCACGGTTGATCATATTCTCAATTTGCGACATTTGCGTTTCTTCATTGCCGTTAGCCGACTGAACAAACACGCTTGCGCCGAGTGATTCTGCTTTTTTAACAAAAATATCGCGATCTTTTTGCCAGCGCTCCAGACGCAGATCGTCAATCGCCATACCGATTTTCACCTCCTTCGCATGTCCGGCAAAGCTTGCCAGGAGGAGAGTTGTGCATAGAGTAAGGGTCAGGTTCTTTATCTTCATAATTATTAGGCCTTTTTGTAGGGGTATGTGTTGCTGAGATAAAAGAAACATTCACTACTGAGACGCAGCAAATTCTTAACGGGGAAAGGCGGGCTGGCAATTACAGATTTTTATCTTCTCATTATGATATTTGGTTTATTTCTGAATTTATGACCGCGATCGGATTTTAAAATACGTAACGTCTTAATTGCATTTGATTCTGGAATGTACACCGAAAAATAGTTTGCTTGCACATTATTTTGCGAGCCAGTGCACAGTTGTGCATTCTCTCAATAGCAGTGTGAAATAACGTAATTGAGCAACCCAAAATGTCTATTCACTATTACTCCTGTATCTATGACTCACCGCATACCCCTGATTATGGAGCTCAATATGCAAGCTTATTTCGACCAACTCGATCGTGTTCGTTACGAAGGCCCAAAAACGACCAATCCTTTAGCATTTCGTCACTACAACCCGGATGAGCTGGTGCTGGGTAAGCGCATGGAAGATCATCTGCGCTTTGCCGCCTGTTACTGGCATACCTTCTGCTGGAATGGTGCCGATATGTTTGGTGTGGGTTCCTTTGACCGCCCGTGGCAGCAACCTGGTGAGGCCATCGAGCTGGCGAAGCGTAAAGCCGATGTGGCGTTTGAGTTCTTCCACAAGCTGAACGTGCCGTACTACTGCTTCCATGATGTCGATGTGTCACCGGAAGGCGCGTCGCTGAAAGAGTACCTGAACAATTTTGCGCAGATGGTGGATGTGCTGGCGGCGAAACAGCAGCAAAGCGGCGTGAAGCTGCTGTGGGGCACGGCAAACTGCTTCACCAACCCACGTTACGGTGCGGGCGCGGCAACCAATCCGGATCCGGAAGTGTTTAGCTGGGCGGCTACGCAGGTTGTGACGGCAATGAACGCCACGCATCAGTTGGGTGGTGAGAACTATGTTCTGTGGGGCGGTCGTGAAGGCTATGAAACCCTGCTCAACACCGATCTGCGCCAGGAACGTGAGCAGATTGGCCGCTTTATGCAAATGGTTGTCGAGCATAAGCACAAAATCGGTTTCCGTGGCACGCTGCTGATTGAACCGAAACCGCAGGAACCGACGAAGCATCAGTATGACTACGATGTGGCGACCGTGTACGGCTTCCTGAAGCAGTTCGGCCTGGAAAAAGAGATTAAAGTTAACATTGAAGCCAACCATGCCACCCTGGCGGGTCACTCTTTCCATCACGAGATCGCGTCTGCGATTGCGCTGGGCATCTTCGGCTCTGTCGATGCTAACCGGGGCGATGCACAGCTGGGATGGGATACAGACCAGTTCCCGAACAGCGTGGAAGAGAATGCGCTGGTGATGTATGAAATCATCAAAGCGGGTGGTTTCACCACGGGTGGCCTGAACTTTGACGCCAAAGTGCGTCGTCAGAGTACCGATAAATACGATCTGTTCTATGGCCACATTGGCGCGATGGACACGATGGCGCTGGCGCTGAAAGTGGCCGCGCGTATGATTGAAGACGGTGAACTGGATAAACGCGTGGCGAAGCGTTACAGCGGCTGGAACAGTGAGCTGGGCCAGCAAATTTTGAAAGGTCAGTTATCACTTGCGGAAATCGCGAAGTACGCTGAACAACATCAACTGGCACCGCAGCACCAGAGCGGGCACCAGGAGTTGCTGGAAAATCTGGTCAATCACTATCTGTTCGATAAATAACAGCATCCAGGCCCGGTCGGCGCAGCGCCACCGGGCATTTCTGTTAAAGGAGTCACCGGAATGTATATCGGGATCGATCTTGGCACATCGGGTGTGAAAGCCATCCTGTTAAGCGAGCAAGGCGATGTGGTAGCAACACAGACAGAAAAGCTGCAGGTTTCACGTCCGCACCCGCTGTGGTCGGAACAGGATCCGGAGCAGTGGTGGCAGGCGACGGATCGTGCAATACAGGCCTTAAGTGAACAACACAGTCTGCGTGACGTGAAAGCGCTGGGGATCGCCGGGCAAATGCACGGCGCTACGTTGCTGGATAGCCAGCAGCGCGTGCTTCGTCCTGCGATCCTCTGGAACGATGGCCGCTGTGCAGAAGAGTGTGCGCTTCTTGAGGCGCGCGTGCCCACATCCCGTGACATCACCGGCAACCTGATGATGCCCGGTTTTACTGCGCCCAAATTACTGTGGGTGCAGCGACACGAGCCGGAGATTTTCCGTCAGGTGGCGAAAGTCCTGCTACCGAAAGACTATCTGCGCTTTCGTATGACGGGCGATTTTGCTTCCGACATGTCTGATGCTGCCGGCACCATGTGGCTCGACGTGGCGAAACGTGACTGGAGCGAGGCGATGCTGGATGCCTGCCATTTGACCCGCGAGCATATGCCCGCACTGTTCGAAGGCAGCGAAATTACCGGTATATTGCTGCCGGCCGTTGCTGAACGCTGGAATATGCCTGCCGTACCGGTGGTGGCCGGTGGCGGTGACAACGCGGCGGGTGCCGTGGGCGTCGGCATGGTTGAGGCGGGACAGGCGATGCTTTCTCTGGGAACGTCTGGCGTCTATTTTGCCGTCAGCGACGGGTATCGCAGCAATCCTGAAAGTGCGGTACACAGCTTCTGCCATGCCCTTCCGGGGAAATGGCATTTGATGTCGGTCATGCTCAGTGCGGCGTCTTGCCTGGACTGGGCGGCGAAGCTGACCGGCATGGCCGACGTTCCGGCGCTCATTTCTGCGGCGCAGCAGGCGGATGACGCTGCGGGTACCGTCTGGTTTTTACCGTATCTTTCCGGCGAGCGTACGCCGCACAACAACCCGGAAGCGAAAGGGGTGTTCTTCGGTTTAACCCATCAGCATGGCCCGGCAGAACTGGCGCGTGCGGTGCTGGAAGGTGTGGGCTATGCACTGGCCGACGGAATGGACGTGGTGCATGACTGCGGTCTGAAACCGGCAAGCGTCACCCTGATCGGCGGTGGTGCGCGAAGCCCTTACTGGCGACAGATGCTGGCGGATATCAGTGGATTGCAGCTGGATTTTCGCACCGGTGGCGATGTCGGGCCAGCACTTGGTGCCGCGCGTCTGGCACAGATAGCCATTAACCCTGAAAAACCGCTTTCGCAGCTGTTGCCGCAGCTTACGCTTGAACAGGCGCATTTACCTGACGCGTCACGCCATGCGCGGTACGCGGAAAGACGCGACGTGTTCCGCAAAATCTATCAGCAGCTGCTGCCGCTGATGTCGTAAATACGCTTGTCCTGGATAGGCACGAGGATGTCCTTTTTTGGTCTGTGCGTGCCTTCCTTTCCTTGCCAGTATGGTGTCACACCCACTGGCGAGGAAATCTCATGTCACGCATTGCATTAATCAATATTGATACGCAGCAGTCGTTCCATCATCGCTATTACTGGCGGGAGGACGACATTCCTGCCTTTCAGCAGGCGATGCTGGGGCTGATTGAAGGCTGCCAGGCACGCGGTATTCCGGTCGTGGATATTTTCCATGTCGATGAAGACGGCCCTTTTACCCTGCAAAGCGGCTTTGTCAAACCCATGGCCTTTTTGCGTCATCAGCCGGATGTGGTTTTCCAAAAACACGTCCATAATGCCTTCACGGATACCGGGCTTGACCGCTGGTTGCGCGAGCGTGATATCAATCAGCTTATTATCTGCGGCATTCGCACTGAACAATGCTGTGAAACCACTGCACGCGTGGCATCCGATCTGGGTTATGCTGTGACCTTTGTTAGCGAGGCAACGCTTACATTTCCAATGACCTACAAGGGCATTACCCTTAGTGCAGCGGAAATTCGTCATCGTACCGAGACGGTGCTGTCCGGGCGTTTTGCCGAGATTAAAACGGTAGCGGAGACGCTGGAGTCATTGTAATGCGCATCGACGTCTGGTTCGTGATGTTGCCCGGGGTGCTGTCATTAGATATGACGGGCCCGGCGGAGACCTTTGTGCTGGCCGGCGACGCGTTTCGTCTGCATTACATTGGCCCGCAACCGGACGTTCCGACGTCGATAGGTCTGACGATGAGCGGCATTAAGCCGCTGCCCGAAAGCCTGCCTCCCGGCAGCCTGTTGGTCCTGCCGGGGGTGAGCGACTCCCGCTGTCAATTCTCAACGCCACAGGCGCAGCAGATCCAGCACTGGCTGATGCGCCTGCAACCGCAGATCCAACGCCAGGATATTACCGTGATGTGCGTCTGTTCAGGGGCGTTGCTGGCAGCAAAATCAGGCCTGCTGAATCACCGTCAGTGTACAACCCATCATGATGTTATTAACCGTTTACGCACTGCGGCTCCCACGGCGACGATTAAAGAAAACCGGATATTTGTGCAGGATGAGAATATCTGGACCAGCGCAGGGATCACCTCTGGCATCGATCTGGCGCTGCATATGATTAACCGCCTGTGCGGCCCCGAAAAAGCGCTGGCCGTGGCACGTGAGATGGTGGTCTGGTTCCGCCGCTCCGGCGATGACCCCCAGTTATCTCCGTGGTTGCGCTACCGCAATCATCTTCATCCGGCCATCCATCGGGCGCAGGATGCGCTCACCGCCGAGCCGCAAAAAACATGGAATTTGCCTGAGATCGCCGCCGTGGCGCATGTCAGCCCACGTCATCTAACCCGGCTTTTTCAGTCGCATTTAGGGATTAGCGTTCGCGATTATCTGGAGCAGTTGCGTCTGGCGGTGGCGGAGCAGTGGTTGTTGCAGGGGCGCGGTGTGGAGCAGTCTTCACTGGCGGCAGGGTTTTCCTCCCCGCGCCAGTATCATCGAGCCCGGCAGCGAAGCGTTAACTGACGAAGCGGCGCGTGTCTATTTTTTGCAGCAGCATCGACAGCAGCAGGCTGACAACCAGCGTGGCGACAAAAATCCAGATAATATCCAGCACCGGCCAGCTTTTCAGCTCAACGCCCCTCGTTCGTAGCGCGTGGATGATCAGCGCGTGAAATCCATAAATCCCCAGAGAATGCCGCGAGATAACGCTCAGCATGGGCAAGGGACGCGTATTCAGGGTATTTTTGGCTAGCGTGAGGAGCGATGCGGCACAGATAAAGACCATTGGTCCGCAATACAGATACCAGGTATCGGCAAAATTGCCACGCCACTGCAACTCGTGCAGCGTCCCGCGTGAAATCACCGCCACGCCAGCGATGAACAACGCCCCACACAGCCAGTTCATACCGCGTTTTTGAGTATCCATCATCCCAATGGCGCGCCCCAGCATGCCGTACAGCACGTAGTAAAACGTATCGCCGCTGATATAGAGGTTGACCGGTAACCATTCAAAACCGTCGAGTTTCTGCGAGACAGTATTCGGGTTGGCAATGACGCCAATGACGACCATCAGAGCCAGGAGCATTTTGCCGCTGACGTTTTTCACCTGGATAAGCGGGGAGACCAGATAGATAACGATAATGGCGAAGAAGAACCACAGGTGGTAGAACACCGGTTTTTGCAGCACGTATTTTAGCGATAACCCGGCATTAATGGAGGTAAACAGGCTGATGTAGAGCAAGGCAACGGCGCTGTAAAATCCCAGGCAGGCGGCGATGCGGATAAAGTGCTTTGGTTGCGCACTACGCTCGCCAAAAAAGAGAAAGCCGGAAATCATAAAGAATAGCGGCACGCTGACGCGCGAAGCCGCGTTGAGAATATTGGCGATATCCCAGTTAACAGGAGTGATGCTGTGCGGATTCGTGACATACCAGGTCGTCGTGTGGATCATCACCACCATCAGACACGCTATTCCTCGCAGGTTATCAATCCAGTTAATTTTTGACTGCATCAGTTCCTCGTATTCCTTGTAAATTGAGTATGACTGTCATTTTCCAGAAGTCTTCTTCTGGAAAAATCTGAGTTTTATTCAGAAGGCTTGTCGGGAGGCCGCGAGATTCGCAGAATGCCGGACCGTAATCTATAAAAGCTTTGATACTAAAAATAACAGCCACTGACCAGGGCGGTGATAAAAATGATGATGAAGCGTGTGGCGTCACTCTTTCTGCTGTTCATGCTGGCAGGGTGCAGTGCGCCACAAGAAGCCCCCGTGCAAAAAGCGCAGCAGGGGAAAATAAGCCCGGAACGTTCGCTGAATATGGAACAGCTCTGTAAAGGGCAGGCTGCCCGACGCTATAACTCGGACGTGCAGAAAATTGATGTCACCGGGTTTGAGCGCTTTCAGGGAAGCTATGAGCTGAAGGGGTATACATCCCGCAAAGAGGGCTTTATCTGCTCGTTTGATGCGGACGGCCAGTTTTTACACCTCTCCATGCGTTAGCCTGCTCGTATAATCTACAGCCAGACGCCATCAGCGTCTGGCTGGACGGCTTATTTCCCAATTTTCCCTAAACAAACCCGTTTGATACTGTATATCTTGCAGCCAGCGGGTATACTGGTCCCTTCCATTTAAAACCACACGTATCCAGCACGAAATACTATGCAAAAGTTTGATACCAAGACCTTCCAGGGCCTGATCCTGACCTTACAGGATTACTGGGCTCGTCAGGGCTGTACCATTGTTCAACCTTTGGACATGGAAGTCGGCGCAGGCACTTCACACCCGATGACCAGCTTACGCGCGTTGGGGCCAGAGCCAATGGCGACCGCGTATGTGCAGCCTTCCCGTCGTCCGACCGATGGTCGCTACGGTGAGAACCCGAACCGTCTGCAGCATTACTATCAGTTCCAGGTGGTGATTAAGCCATCACCAGACAATATTCAGGAACTGTACCTCGGGTCACTGAAAGAGCTGGGTATGGATCCAACCATTCACGACATTCGTTTCGTGGAAGACAACTGGGAAAACCCAACGCTGGGTGCCTGGGGTCTGGGTTGGGAAGTGTGGCTGAACGGTATGGAAGTGACCCAGTTCACCTACTTCCAGCAGGTTGGTGGTCTGGAATGTAAACCGATTACCGGTGAAATCACTTACGGTCTGGAACGTCTGGCCATGTATATTCAGGGCGTAGACAGCGTTTACGACCTGGTCTGGAGCGACGGCCCGCTGGGTAAAACCACCTACGGCGACGTGTTCCATCAGAACGAAGTGGAGCAATCCACCTATAACTTCGAATACGCGGACGTGGACTTCCTGTTCACCTGCTTCGAGCAGTACGAGAAAGAAGCGCAGCAGTTGCTGGCGCTGGAGACTCCGCTGCCGCTGCCTGCTTACGAGCGTATTCTGAAGGCCGCCCACAGCTTCAACCTGCTGGACGCCCGCAAAGCCATCTCCGTGACTGAACGTCAGCGCTACATTCTGCGTATTCGTACCCTGACCAAAGCCGTTGCAGAAGCTTACTATGCGTCCCGTGAAGCCCTTGGCTTCCCGATGTGCAATCGAAACAAATAAGAGGCGGCCATGTCTGAGAAAACTTTCCTGGTGGAAATCGGCACTGAAGAGCTGCCACCAAAAGCCCTGCGCAGCCTGGCTGAATCTTTTGCTGCGAACGTGACTGCCGAGCTGGATAACGCTGGCCTGGCACACGGTAAAATTGAGTGGTTTGCTGCACCGCGTCGTCTGGCGCTGAAAGTGGCAAATCTGGCGGCGTCTCAGCCGGATCGCGAAGTCGAAAAACGTGGCCCGGCCATTGCCCAGGCGTTTGACGCCGAAGGCAAGCCGAGTAAAGCGGCTGAAGGTTGGGCGCGTGGTTGCGGTATTACCGTTGACCAGGCTGAGCGTCTGACCACCGACAAAGGTGAGTGGTTGCTGTACCGTGCGCATGTGAAAGGTGAAAGCGCAGAAGCGCTGCTGCCTGACATGATTGCCACTTCCCTGGCCAAGCTGCCTATTCCAAAACTGATGCGCTGGGGTGCGTCTGACGTGCACTTCGTGCGTCCGGTTCACACCGTGACCCTGCTGTTGGGCGATACCGTTGTTCCTGCCACCATTCTGGGCGTGGCGTCCGATCGCGTGATCCGTGGCCACCGCTTTATGGGCGAGCCTGAGTTCACCATCGACAATGCCGATCAGTACCCAGAGATCCTGCTGGAACGCGGTAAAGTCATTGCTGACTACGAACAGCGTAAAGCCAAAATCAAAGCGGACGCGGAAGACGCGGCGCGCAAGATTGGCGGTAAAGCCGATCTGAGCGACAGCCTGCTGGAAGAAGTGACTTCACTGGTGGAATGGCCGGTTGTACTGACCGCGAAATTCGAAGAGAAATTCCTGGCCGTTCCGGCTGAAGCACTGGTGTACACCATGAAGGGTGACCAGAAGTACTTCCCGGTTTATGCCAACGACGGCAAACTGCTGCCAAACTTCATCTTCGTTGCCAATATCGAATCCAAAGATCCGATCCAGATTATCTCGGGTAACGAGAAAGTGGTTCGTCCACGTCTGGCGGATGCGGAGTTCTTCTTCAACACCGACCGTAAAAAACGTCTGGAAGATCATCTCCCGCGCCTGCAGACCGTGCTGTTCCAGCAGCAGCTGGGTACGCTGCGTGACAAAACTGACCGTATCGCGGAACTGTCTGGCTGGATCGCGCGTGAAATTGGTGCGGACGTAAACCACGCCACTCGTGCTGGCCTGCTGTCCAAGTGTGACCTGATGACCAACATGGTGTTCGAGTTTACCGACACCCAGGGTGTGATGGGCATGCACTACGCGCGTCACGATGGCGAAGCGGAAGATGTGGCAGTTGCCCTGAACGAGCAGTATCAGCCGCGCTTTGCGGGTGACGAACTGCCGTCTAACCCGGTGGCTTGCGCCGTCGCGATTGCCGATAAGATGGACACCCTGGCGGGTATCTTCGGCATTGGTCAGCATCCGAAAGGCGATAAAGACCCGTTCGCGCTGCGTCGTGCTGCACTGGGCGTGCTGCGTATCATCGTTGAGAAGAACCTGAACCTGGATCTACAGACCCTGACTGAAGAAGCGGTGCGTCTGTATGGTGACAAGCTGACCAACGCGAAAGTCGTGGATGACGTGATCGACTTTATGCTCGGTCGTTTCCGCGCGTGGTATCAGGATGAAGGCTACACCGTCGATACCATTCAGGCGGTACTGGCGCGTCGTCCAACCCGTCCGGCCGATTTTGATGCGCGTATGAAGGCGGTGTCCCACTTCCGTACGCTGGAAGCGGCATCTGCCCTGGCCGCGGCCAACAAGCGTGTATCCAACATTCTGGCTAAGTCTGATGAAACGTTGAACGAGCGCGTGAACGCCGCGACCCTGAAAGAGCCGGAAGAGATCGCTCTGGCAATGCAGGTTGTGGTGCTGCGTGACAAGCTCGAGCCGTTCTTCGCTGAAGGTCGCTACCAGGAAGCGTTGGTAGAACTGGCGGAACTGCGTGACGTTATCGACGCCTTCTTCGAGAAAGTGATGGTGAACGTAGAAGATAAAGAACTGCGTATTAACCGTCTCTCTATGCTCGAAAAACTGCGTGAGCTGTTCCTGCGCGTGGCGGATATTTCGCTGCTGCAGTAATGTGCCCGTTGCTACAAATGCTAAAAACCCGCTTCGGCGGGTTTTTTTATGGGGCTTTTGTAGGCCGGATAAGCGTAGCGTCATCCGGCAGGTTTAGCCGATCGCGACTGTGCCTTCGTCTGTCTGCAGCCAGCGCGGTGCCTTCAGCGTATCGGCAAAGTAGCTGACCAGCTCGCACAGCAAATCTTCCATAACGATTTCAGATTGTCGCGGCAGTGTGCCGTTCATCAGCAACTGCGTAATCTCCTGACAGTAGCGCCCCAGCTGATCGCTCTCGGGTTCGAAAGCTGGAACGCGTGACGGGAGTTCCTTCACGGTCAGGCTGGCTTTTAAAGCGTCCGGAACAGGATCCAGAAGCGTGGGTTGCAGAAGATTCAGGCAGGCATAGAGTCTGCCGTAAAGCGCCATTTTTGGGGTGGGTTCTTCGCAATCTACCAGTGCGTCGGTAAAACGTTCGCAGTTATCCGCCAGTTCGGTGAATTCGGTGGCGTGGTTGAAGGGCAGAGTGATTAAAGAATGAACTTGGGTTGGGGTAGTAGCCATATTGGCAGCCTCCGATAAGTGATAAAGCTTCCACCATCGGAAATGCTAATTTCGCTGGTGGTGGACTGAACAGAGTTAGCATTACCGGCCTTATCGGATACCGGCGCATCTTTCGATGCCCCTGCTCAGCCCACCATTGAGATGTAGCAAAGCATGCTGCACAAAATGTGCCGCCGATAAGATAAGCCAGGATGCTAAACCCGGCACCTGATTTTGCAGGTGCAAAGAGAACTTACTGCTCATCAAAACAGGCGGCAACAGATTTGAGCTATGCCACTGAGGATATTACCATTTCTGGAAAGAGGCTCGCAAAATTACCGCAATGAGAAGCATACTGCGGGCAGAGGTCTTACAGCGACGCCATGGTTCGGCTGTAAATCGCTGAGGCGTTTCCTGTAGGCCGGGGCGAGGCGCATGGATGCGCCGAGAGGGCGGGCTTTACAGGGATGTTACCTCCGCCCGTCCCCGATAAGCCGGAAGGAATAAGCCGAAGGTACCGCGTAGCGGCGATTTACCGCCGGGAGCCCGGGTCGCCAGGGTGGTGGCGACTGAGCCACCCTGGCACGTTCACAGGTATTGTCGTTACAGAGTAGCAAGGAACATAAAGTGAACGGAATAACCTCCACAGCCGTATGTTCCCCCTCACCCCAACCCTCTCCCTCCAGGGAGAGGGGGTCGCTGGTGCAGGCATTATTTTGTGGGGATCCCTCAGACCAAAGGGAGAGGGAGTATTAATAGTCCAAAATTTAACCTTGAAATGTTCAACGCATTCCCGCTATCCTTGTCCCCGTTAAATTTCTCCCTCAGGAGCGCCCCCCAAAAATGAACAAACACGACTGATGAATTTCGATCCTTGCTAAACGCCACCGCGTCGGCAGGGGATGTTTTGATTTCATTCAGGAGTGCTTATGGCTCATTTTGCGCAGTCCCCTTCTTTTATTTTGCATCAGGTCACCTGTCAGTTTGCGACGGGCGATACCCTTTTTGGTCCGCTGAATTTTTCTCTGGAACCGTCTTTGTGCGCACTGGTTGGCCGCAACGGCAGCGGGAAAACGCGTCTGCTGCGCTTGCTTGCAGGGCTTGATGAGCCCGCAAGCGGGCATATCGAACGTACAGGAACACGCGTCTATGTGGCTCAACAGCAGGATATTTTGCCGCACACTACGCTGGCTGAGCTGCTCGGATACGAGGCAATCTTCGCGGCGCGATCGCGTATCGACAGCGGGGACTATCAGCCTGAAGATCTGGAAATGCTCGACGGGAACTGGGATTTAGCAGAACGCCTGAGCGAGGCGTTTATCCATGCGAAATTGCCACCGTTTGACCCCGATAAAATAGCCAGCGAATTCAGCGGCGGTGAGCGCATTCGAGCCCTGCTGTGCGGCGCATTCACTGCACAAGCAGATTATCTGTTGCTGGACGAACCCACCAACCATCTTGATCGACAAGGCCGGACGTGGCTTTACGACCGGCTCAGTTGTTTTCAGGGTGGCGTGCTGGTGGCCTCCCATGACCGCGAACTTCTGGAGCAGGTGCCGCGTATCCTTGAACTGAGCGCCTCGGGTCTGCGCAGCTACGGCGGGAATTACGCGGACTATATCCATCAGCGCGATTCCGAACAGCAGGCGGCCCGTGCGGCGCTGGAACATGCGGCGACGGAGCGAAAACGCACCCGAGCGCGAATGCAAAAAGAGCATGACGACAGCCAGCGGCGTTCGGCAAAGACATTGCGCACCGTCGATACCCTGAATATCGCGTCGTTCGAGCGGGTCAAATATAAAGGCGCGGCAAAGGAGCGGATCGGCTCCTGGAAAAAACAGCACAGCGATCAAAATGAAGCCCTGAACGCCGCGGTGAACAAGGCTCGCGAGCGGGTTGAAGCGGATAATCCGGTGATGTTTACCTTGCCTGGAAGTCAGATTCCCGAAGGGAAACAGGTGCTGGTTCTGGAGGATCTTGTGTTGCCGCATGTGAATATCTCACCGCTCAACTGGCGAATGGCCGGACCGATGCGCGTGGCGTTGAAGGGACCGAACGGCTGCGGAAAGTCGACATTGTTAAAAGCGATCCTCGGTGAAAATACCCCTCGTTCCGGTGCCTGTAAGGTATCTGTAAGCTGTGCTTATCTCGACCAGCATCTGTCTCAGCTCGATCTTTCGCAGTCGGTCATGACGCATCTCAATCTGGGGAATACACCGCTGGATGAGGGCGTGATACGAACCCGTTTAGCCCAGCTTCAACTGGGTGCCGACAAGGTCACGCTCCCGCTGGCAGAGTTGAGCGGCGGCGAACGTCTTAAGGCTGCCCTGGCCTGCGTACTGTGGCGCGCGGAGGCTACGCAGCTCCTGCTGCTGGATGAACCGACCAACCATCTGGATCTTGCATCAGTCCAGGCGATTGAATCGGCACTGGCTGGCTTCCCCGGTGCGCTGCTGGTGGTGTCACACGATGAGGCATTTTTAAAAGGGTTAATGTTGACGCATGAGCTGGTGTGGGAAGAGGAGGGTTGGCGCTGTGAAAGTCTTTAAACACAAGCCCCCGCAGAGGCGGGGGCATTCGAACGTTATTACGCTATCTGTTTGCTGAATGCAGGGCTGGCCTGAATCAGGCGCATCAGCTTTAACTCGGTTGGCGTGGGTTTTTCACGTTTTGACTCCCACTCCTGTACCATCGCTACGCTGACACCCATTGCTCTGGCGAATTCTTCGGTTTTCAGTCCTGTCCCTTTGCGCAATTGCTCATATTCTGTAAAGGGATTGGACTTTTGTTGCAGGGTAATCGTCTGCGGTACATCTTTAAAAATAATCTGTTCCAGACTGCTCAGCAGCTCAAACTCAGGATCTTTATATTCCATTGAGAACTCCTCTTAAATCACACATCGGGATCAAGAACATCAGAGAGCCAATTAAGGATAGTCTCTAATACAAACGAGGGATCGTCATGGTTGTGATTAATCGTGCGGAAAAGATCGCTTTACCAGTATCAACGATATGGATAGTTATGCTAATTACCTGATTACTCATATGTCGGCGTCGTCAGGCATTTTTTGTAAAGGCTAAGAAATAAAACGGCAATAGCCGTTTTGATTGAAAAGAGTATCTTGCAAGGCTGACCTGGACTATCCTTGTCAGCGTCGGGCACGCGTGTGCCGGTGTGCGCTTTTTTGGGTGAAAGGAGTAATAAAATGGCGACAGGAAAGTCCTGCTCTCGCTGGTTTGCGCCTATTGCGGCGTTGTTGATGGTTGTTAGCCTGAGTGGGTGTTTTGATAAAGAAGGCGATCAGCGCAAAGCGTTTATCGATTTTCTGCAGAATACAGTGATGCGCAGCGGCGAGCGGTTGCCGACGCTGACTGCGGATCAGAAAAAACAGTTTGGCCCCTTCGTGTCCGATTACGCCATTCTTTATGGTTATTCACAGCAGGTGAGCCAGGCGATGGATTCCGGTATTCGTCCGGTGGTGGATAGCGTGAACGCCATCCGCGTGCCACAGGATTATATGACCCAGCGTGAACCGCTGCGCCAGTCCAACGGTGCACTCGGCGTGCTGAGCCAGCAGCTGCAGAATGCGAAAATGCAGGCTGATGCGTCACGTTCAGCGCTGAAGCAGGGCGACGATCTCAAACCGGTCTTCGACAAAGTGTATGAGAAAGTGGTGACGAAACCTTCTGAAGCGCTGCAGCCGTTGATTCCGGCCGCACAAATTTTCACGCAGCAGTTGGTCCAGGTGGGTGACTTCATCTCCCAGCAGAATACGCAGGTGAGCTTTGTCGCTAACGGTATTCAGTTCCCAACCTCGCAGCAGGCAAGTCAGTACAATACGCTGATTGGGCCGCTGGCCTCCCAGCATCAGGCCTTTAGTCAGGCGTGGACTGCAGCGGTCACCGCCACAGAATAAACTGAAAAACCCCGCCTCAGGCGGGGTTTTTTTATTCCTGCTTAAAATAACGCTTGTCATTCCTCTGGCACATCGGTATAACTGTTCCCGTCGGTTTGTTACACAGACCTAAAGCAGTTTAGTAAAGCAGTCCAGATTGTTATCCATAGATACCCTTCGTAGTGACCCTTCCTTCATCGCTTAAAAATCTGTAACGCAATCCATCAAGCCGGAAGGCACAATATATTTGTTAATAAGGTAATTTCTATGTCTGCTAAAATGACTGGTCTGGTAAAATGGTTCAACGCTGATAAAGGTTTCGGCTTCATCACTCCTGACGATGGCTCTAAAGACGTGTTCGTACACTTCTCAGCTATCCAGAACGATGGCTACAAATCTCTGGACGAAGGTCAGAAAGTTTCCTTCACCATCGAAAGCGGCGCTAAAGGCCCAGCAGCTGGTAACGTTGTAAGCCTGTAAGCTTCCAACCCAGTAGCAAAGAATTTAAAAACCCGCCTTCTGGCGGGTTTTTTCGTTTCTACTGTTGTATCTGCGGATTGACGCAGTTTAGCTCCACTTTTCCTCTGAGTGCTGCGATCAGGTTATCTACCGCCGTGGCCGCCATATTGTAGCGCGTTTCATGGGTGGCTGAGCCGATATGGGGCAGTGCAACCACGTTAGGCAGCGAAAGCAGGGGAGAATCCACCGGCAGCGGCTCCTGTTCAAATACATCCAGACCTGCGGCATGGATCTCACCGTTTTGCAGGGCTTCAATCAGCGCCTTCTCATCCACCACCGGGCCACGACCTGCGTTGATGAAAATGGCTGATTTCTTCATCTTCGCGAATTCCTCTTTGCCAATCAGATGATGCGTTTCTTCCGACAGCGGCAGGATCAGGCAAACATAATCGGCCTCCTGCAGCAACGTATCCAGCTCGCAATAGCGCGCGTTAAAGCGCTCTTCAGCTTCACTGTGATGGCGGCGCGCGTTATACAGAATCGGCATGTTAAAACCAAAATGTGCGCGCTGCGCCAGTGCCAGCCCGATACGTCCCATGCCAACAATGCCCAGCGTTTTACCGTGAACGTCCACGCCGAACCAGTCCGGTCCAATGCTCTTTGTCCATTCGCCCGCTTTGACGCGTTCAGCCACTTCCACCACGCGACGGGCCGTGGTGAGTACCAGCGCCATCAGCGTGTCGGCCACGGTTTCCGTCAGGGCATGTGGCGTGTGCATCAACAGGATCTTGCGGGCGTTAAGAGCATCCACATCGAAGTTGTCGTAACCCACGGAAACGGTAGAGGTAGCACGAAGCTTCGGCATTTTTTCCAGCAGGGCGATATCCACTTTTTCGCTTGAACCCAACAGGCCTTCGGCGCTGGCGAACGCTTCAGCGTGCTGTGCCACGGTCTCCGGGCTCAGGTTCTTCACCTGCGTGACGCTGAAGTGTTCTTCAAGACGTTTCTGCAGATCTTCCGGCAGGGCTTTATACAAAATGACGGACGGCTTCATGCTAATCTCCGTTGATTTCTAAGGATTCAGGCGTGGCGTGCGCCGACGGGGTGTTGTTGATTGTTAGCAGGCTTAACAATCAGAGTAAGCCACACGGAGGCGAAAAGCGCTACCCCCATAAAGATGTATGATGCGGATGGACTGCCCGTAGCACCGTTCAGATAACCGACAAACCAGGAGCCGCAGAACGAACCCAGCGCACCCATACTGTTAATCAGCGCCATCGCGCCACCTGCCACGTTACGCGGCAGCATTTCCGGAATGATGGCAAAGAACGGACCGTACGGGGCGTACATGGCTGCACCGGCAATGACCAGCAGAGCGTAAGAGGCCCAGAAGTGATTCGCACCTACGGCCCAGGAGCCAATGAAAGCAAAGGCAGCGATCAGCAGCAGCGGCCAGACAAACAGCTTACGGTTCTGCAGCTTATCCGATGCCCACGATGCGACGATCATGGCGATGGTTGCCGCCAGATACGGCACGGAAGAGAGCCAGCCTACCTCTACCATGCCGAGGTTTTCGCCACCGCTGCGGATAATCGACGGCAGCCACAGCACAAAGCCGTACACGCCAATACTCCAGGTAAAATATTGCGCACAAAGCAGGATCACGTTACGCGAGCGGAAGGCTTCACCATAGTTACGTACGGCCTTCAGACCTTGTTGTTCTTTATCCAGCTGTGCCTGCAGCGCCGCTTTTTCGTCTTCGGAAAGCCATTTCGCCTGAGCTGGCTTATCTTTCACCAGCACCCACCAGCAGAAGGCCCAGATAACCGCGGGTACCCCTTCGATGATAAACATTTCGCGCCAGCCGAAGGACTGGATCAGGTAGCCGGAAACTACCGACATCCACAGTACCGTGACCGGGTTACCGAGGATCAGGAAGGTATTCGCGCGGGAGCGTTCAGATTTAGTAAACCAGTTGCTGATGTAGATCAGCATCGCCGGCATGACGGCCGCCTCAACGACGCCGAGGATAAAGCGAATGGCGGCCAGGGCAGGAATATTGTTCACCACGCCGGTCAGTGATGCGCAGGCACCCCACAGGATCAGACAGATGAAGATCAGCTTACGCACGCTGCGGCGTTCGGCGTAGATAGCGCCGGGGATCTGGAAGAAGAAATAACCCAGGAAGAAAAGGGCACCCAGCAGTGAGGAGATACCTTTGGTGATCCCGAGGTCTTCGGTGATCCCCGCCGCGGACGCGAAACTGAAGTTGGCACGATCAAGGTACGCCAGGCTGTACGTGATAAACACGATTGGCATGATGTACCACCAGCGTTTCACTGCATTGGTCGAACTGTTCATAGGCTTGCCTCTGTTGTTGAGGTTGTTACCGCCGTTGTCTGTAGGGTACACGGTGGTTTGTTTTGTTGGGTGAGGGGAATGTTTATTCGTTAAGCTCTGCTCGGGTTGGTAATCCTTCGCTATCGCCTTGTACCTGAATAGCCAGCGAGCCTATCCTGTTGCCCCGCGCGACGGCTTGCTGCAGTGGTTTACCTTCCAGCAGAGCGCTAATGACTCCCACGGCAAAGCCATCGCCCGCGCCGACGGTGTCGACCACGTTTTCAACTTTTACCGCAGCGACCGCACCTTGTTCACCTTCGGCGGTTTTAAACCATGCGCCATCGGCACCGGTTTTCAGCACCACGGCTTTTACCCCTTTATTCAGGTAGAAGTCGGCAATGCCTTCTGGCGTGCTTTCACCGGTAAGGATCATCCCTTCTTTCACTCCCGGCAGAACCCAGTCAGCCTGGAATGCCAGATGGTTAAGTTTCTCCACCATTTCCGCTTCGCTTTTCCACAGCACCGGCCGCAGGTTAGGATCGAAAGAGATCGTTTTGCCCTGTGCCTTCATGGTAGATGCAGCATGATCCAGCAATGCGTATGAGCTGGCTGAGAGCGCTGCCGCCACGCCGCTCAGGTGCAAATGGCGTGCAGAGGCAAAATAGTCGGCGTGGTAATCTTCCACTGAGAGATGGCTTGCCGCCGACCCTTTACGGAAATATTCTACAATGGGATCGGTTCCATTTTCGACCTTAGATTTAAGCTGAAAGCCGGTCGCGAAGCGCCCGTCGAGCGTCACGCCTGCCGAATCAATCCCTTCTTTTTTCAACGAGTCGAGAACGAAATGACCAAAGCTATCGTCCCCTACGCGGCTGACCCAGCCCACGTTCAGGCCAAGGCGCGCCAGGCCGGTCGCGACGTTCAGCTCTGCGCCTGCCACGCGCTTGATAAAGTGCTCTACCGCGCTCAGCTCGCCGGTTTCGGTGGCGACAAACATCGCCATGGCCTCGCCGATCGTAATGACATCCAGCGTCTTGTGCATGGTTTACTCCTCGCGCAGCAGGTTGACGTAATGGCGGGTAACGGCGGTTAAATCCGTCCCTTCCAGCGGGAACTCGATACCGCGCGGGGCATCGGCGGGCAGCTGGCCGAGCAGATCCAGCCAGCGCGCATCAGCACGATCCGGTGCCACGGCGCGGAAATTATCCTTATGCGGAACGGCGGCTTTAACGTGGATATAGCTCACAGCAGGGGCCAGATGACGGGCGGCTTCTTCAGGGGAGTCGCCGACCCATAGCCAGTTACCCATATCGAAGGTTAGCGTAACGGGCAGTGCCCTCTCCCGGCAGGCAGCTTTAAAGCGCTGCATTGGCGCAAGCTGGCCGCAGTCGGTCTGGTCGTTTTCCACCACCAGCGCCATGCCGCTTTTATTCAGCAGGTTCCGCAGGGCTTCAAGCGGCTGGGTGTCGCTGAAATACCCGAGTGAAACTTTCAGCCACAGCGCATTCAGGGTGCTGGCCTCGGAGAGATAGCGGGGCAGGTCCGGGTTGAGGGTACCGTCAGGCATAAACAGGGCGGCGGGGGCGGAGTAACACGCCAGCAGGCCCAACAGTTCAATAGATTCACCCAGCGCAGGCAGTGCCAGTAACTCTTCGCTGTTGAACAGCTCGCGGCGGATCTCCACGCCGTCAGCTCCTGCACCCGCAATCACGGGAAGCATTGCCCGTTGACCGCCTGCCTGTCGCACCTGTTCCGCGCCGTACGCGGCGGTGACCACCATGATTTTCCTGCCCATCTTCGGACTCCATCGCAACATATCAATGTTATTACGCTAGATGGAACCGGTTCCAAAGGAAAGTTCAGGATGTCGAAATTATGATCGGTATCACAAGGGAAAATTAACGCGCGGTGGAGCCGCGAACGATCAGCTCGCCGGAGAAGACCTGCTCGCGAACGGCATCACTGGTGCCTTCAATACGACGAACCACTTGTTCTACAGCAGCATAGCCAATCTGCCAGGTGGGCTGTTTGAGGGTGGTGATACCGACGCCCGCCAGTTCTGCCCACTCCAATTCATCGAACCCCAGCAGACCAATATCGCTGCCCCAGTGCAGGCCAATCCGCTTGAGCGAGCGGGCGACTTGCAGCGTCAGTGCCCCGTTGGCGGAGATGACGGCTTTGCGCATACCACGATGCCGGGTGTGGAACTGGCGCAGGGTGTTGTCGAGTTGATCGGCTTCGTGTAATGGGGTTTCGGCATTTTCGGCGATCACGCCGGGATAACGCTCCAGAGTGGCGCGAAATGCGCTCAGACGCTCGCGACGCGTGTTAACCATTCCCAGTGGTTCGCTTAGAAACAGAATGGCTTCAAAACCCTGTTCGATCAGATGCTCGGTGGCGGTAGTGGCGGCCTGGGTGTTATCCAGCCCGACGACATCGCAGGCAAATTCAGGGATTTTACGATCGATAAGGACCATGGGAAGAGACGATTGCTGCAGGCGGTTTAACCCCTCTTCACGCATGCCCACGGCGTTAACCACAATCCCTTCCACCTGGTAGCTACGCAGCAGATCGAGATAATGCAGCTCCTGGTCGACTTCGTTGTTGGTATTACAGACCAGCGGCGTAAAACCTTTCTCGCGACAGGCGGCTTCAATACCGCTCAGCACGTTTACGGAGTAGGGGTTGGTGATATCGGCGATGATAAGCCCGATAAGGCGGGTACGCCCTCGCTTGAGCCCGCGCGCCATGATGCTGGGGCGGTAATCGAGATCGGCAATGGCCTGTTCAATTCGAGCCAGCAGCGCATCGGACAACAGGTGTTTTTCGCCGTTGAGATAGCGCGAAATGCTGGTTTTACCGGTTTTGGCTGCTTTCGCCACGTCGCTGATGGTGGCCCGGGCTGGTTTGCTCATCGCTGATTTCCCTGAATTTAGTGAGAATACCTTAGCGGGAAAATCAACGATGGCAAGTGGTTCATACCCTCTCCTGCGGGGAGAGGGGGAAATGCGATTACTGCACAGGGCTTAACGTAATCTCAACGCGGCGGTTCTGCGCTTTGCCTTCCGCCGTGCTGTTGCTGGCGATCGGGTTGGCAGGACCCATTCCGCTGGTGCGGATGCGGTTCGCTTCAACGCCCTGAGTGATCAGCGAGCTGGCCACGGAATCGGCGCGCTGTTGAGACAGACGCATGTTGAGATCCTGGCTGCCAGTGCTGTCGGTGTAGCCAATCACGTTCACGGCGGTTTTGTTATACTCTTTCAGCACCATTGCCACACCAGTCAGGGTGTTCGCACCCGCAGGTTTCAGCGTTGCGCTGCTGCTGTCGAAGGTAACATTGTTCGGCATGTTCAGAATGATGTTGTCGCCACTACGCGTCACACTCACGCCGGTTCCCTTCATTTTGTCGCGCAGTTTCGCTTCCTGCACGTCCATGTAATAGCCGACGCCACCGCCCAATGCTGCTCCCGCCGCTGCACCAATCAGTGCGCCTTTACCACGGTCTTTCTTGGAGGAGGAGAGAGCGCCAACGCCAGCCCCAACCAGCGAGCCGATCCCCGCGCCGATGCCGGATTTACCCGCCTGGCTTTCACCGGTGTAAGGGTTAGTTGTGCAGCCAGAAACAGCCAGTGCACCGCTCACCAGAGCGGCAATAACGAGTACGCGTTTTTTCATCTTCTTTCCTTAATCCTTTTTATTCTTTGCCACGGCGAGCGTGGCAGTTGATTATGACGTCCAGATACGGAGAAAATTCCGGGTATTACTCTGAAATTTGTGACAAACCATAAACTGCCTCAACAAGAAGGCGGTAAACCTGCACGCAACCAGGAGCGCACGCTTGAGCACCTCAACGAAAACCATTCTGACCGCCGCCCACTGGGGGCCGATGCTGGTCGAAACCGATGGCGAAAATGTTCTGTCGTCCCGCGGGGCATTGCCAACCCAACATCCCAACTCGTTACAGACCGCCGTTCGCGATCAGGTGCATAGCAAAACGCGCGTGCGCTGGCCGATGGTGCGTAAAGGTTTTCTGGCCTCGCCGGACAAACCGCAGGGAATCCGTGGTCAGGATGAGTTTGTTCGCGTGAGCTGGGATGAGGCGCTGGCGTTGATTCACGCCCAGCATAAGCGCATTCGCGATACCTGGGGGCCGTCGTCCATTTTTGCCGGGTCTTACGGCTGGCGTTCTAACGGCGTGCTGCACAAGGCCTCGACGCTGCTGCAGCGCTACATGAGCCTGGCGGGGGGCTACACAGGTCATCTGGGGGATTACTCCACCGGCGCGGCGCAGGCGATCATGCCGTACGTGGTGGGGGGAAACGAAGTTTATCAGCAACAGACCAGCTGGCCGCTGGTGCTGGAGCATACCGACGTGGTGGTGCTGTGGAGCGCTAACCCCCTAAATACGCTGAAAATTGCCTGGAATGCCAGCGACGAACAGGGTATTGGGTATTTCGACGCGCTGCGCAAAAGCGGCAAGCGCATCATCTGCATTGACCCGATGCGCTCTGAAACCATGGATTTCTTCGGCGACAGTGCCGAGTGGATTGCCCCGCATATGGGCACCGACGTGGCAATGATGCTGGGTATCGCCCATACGCTGGTCGAAAACGGCTGGCACGATGGCGAATTCCTGAGGCGTTGTACCACTGGCTTCGATAAATTCGCTGAATATCTGACGGGCCAATCCGATGGGGTAGCGAAAACGGCAGAGTGGGCGGCAAATATTTGCGGCGTTACTGCGGATACAATCCGCGAACTGGCGGCGTTATTCCATAAAAACACCACGATGTTAATGTCCGGCTGGGGAATGCAGCGCCAGCAGTTTGGCGAGCAGAAGCACTGGATGCTGGTGACGCTTGCCGCAATGCTTGGGCAGATCGGCACGCCGGGCGGGGGTTTTGGTCTCTCTTATCACTTCGCCAATGGTGGTAACCCTACTCGCAAAGCTGCCGTGCTGGCGTCTCTGCAAGGCTCAGTGCAGGGCGGTGTGGATGCCGTGGATAAAATCCCGGTGGCGCGTATTGTTGAAGCCCTGGAAAACCCGGAGGGGTTTTATCAGCACAATGGGCTGGACCGTCACTTCCCGGATATTAAATTTGTCTGGTGGGCGGGCGGATCGAACTTCACGCACCATCAGGATACCAATCGCCTGATCCGTGCCTGGCAGAAACCAGAGCTGGTGGTGATCTCAGAGTGCTTCTGGACAGGTTCGGCTAAGCATGCCGACATCGTGCTGCCAGCGACAACCTCGTTTGAGCGTAACGATCTCACCATGACCGGTGACTACAGCAACCAGCATATGGTGCCAATGAAGCGCGTTGTGTCCCCGCGTGATGAAGCGCGGGATGATTTCGAGGTGTTTGCTGAACTGAGCGAGCTGTGGGAAGCAGGTGGCCGCGAGCGTTTTACCGAAGGTAAAACCGATCTGCAGTGGCTTGAGACGTTCTACCAGATAGCCAGCCAGCGCGGTGCCGCCCAGGGTGTGACACTCCCACCGTTTACTGAATTCTGGGAAGCAAACCAGATATTCGAGATGCCCGAGAGTGAACAGAACGTGCAGTTTGTTCGTTTTGCCGATTTCCGCCGTGACCCGGAGAGCCACCCGCTGAAAACCGAGAGCGGGAAGATCGTGATCTACAGCGAGCGCATAGCCAGCTTTGGGTATGCCGACTGCCCGCCGCACCCTATGTGGCTCGAGCCGGACGAATGGCACGGCAATGCCAAGCCGGAGCAGCTCCAGGTGTTGTCTGCCCACCCTGCGCACCGCCTGCACAGCCAGCTTAACTATACCTCGCTGCGCGAACAGTATGCGGTTGCCGGGCGAGAACCGATCACGTTGAATACCTTCGATGCCAAAGCCCGTGGGATTGTAGACGGTGACGTGGTGCGCGTCTGGAACCAGCGGGGACAGGTCCTGGCCGGTGCGGTGGTCAGTGACGGGATTAAACCGGGTGTTCTGTGCATTCACCAGGGGGCATGGCCAGATCTTGAGCCGGCCGAAGGCGGTATCTGTAAAAACGGGGCGGTTAACGTGCTGACCAAAGATCTCCCCAGCTCGAAGCTGGGGAATGGTTGTGCAGGGAATACGGCACTGGCATGGGTCGAAAAGTATGAGGGACCCGAGCTTACCTTAACGGCGTTTGATCCGCCTGCCAGCTCATGATCCAGGTCGGATGTTGGGTGTCATCCTGCCAGGCGCTGTCTTCGATGCGAAAGCCCTGAGCATGGTAGAAATTCACCGCCCGGACATTTTTCTGGTACACCTCCAGGCTTAAATACGGGAAGTGCTGTTGAACATGGTTCAGCAGCGCTTGCCCGATGCCTTTCCCGATGTATGCCGGTGCGACAAACAGTGCCCCAACAAACTTAGACTGCATCACGCTGATAAATCCGCAGGGTTCGCCATCCTGTTCCCAGACCCAGGTTTCAGCCGAAGGCAGGTAAACGTCCCGTACCATCGCCTCGTTCTCTTTCCAGTAACTCGCCTCGATAAACGGATGCGCTTCTGTGGTGCTTTCAAGCCATAGGCTCAGAAGTGGCGCGGTATTCTCATTTTGCCATTTGCGGATCATGATGGCCTCCCGGATGACAGAAGCAGCCGGTAACGTGGTCGTTGACCAGGCCACAGGCCTGCATAAAGGCGTAGCAGATGGTGGAGCCGACAAATTTAAAACCGCGTTTTTTCAGGGCCTTAGAGAGTGCATCTGATTCAGGCGTCGATGCCGGGATCTCTGCCAGCGTGGCGGCGTGGGTGATTTGCGGAGCGTTATTCACAAACGACCAGACAAAGTCTGAGAATGATTCGCCGTTTTGTTCCATCGCCAGCCAGGCGCGTGCATTGCCGATGATGGCCTGAATTTTACCGCGATGGCGGATGATACCGGCATCCTGCACCAGTCGTTCCACGTCCTCGTCGGTCATGGCGGCGACGGCGACAGGATCAAACTGGTGGAAGGCATTGCGGTAGTTTTCGCGTTTCTTGAGCACCGTAATCCACGATAACCCCGCCTGCTGGCCCTCAAGGCAGATCATCTCAAAGAGTTTTTTACCATCCTTCTCCGGCACGCCCCATTCCTGGTCGTGATAGTCGATATAAAGCTGATCCTGGCTTACCCAACCGCAACGTTCCATCCGTCATCTCCCTTAATGATACTGATTTCGCAAAATTTTCATCCAGACTGGCTTGACGTGTTTACTATAAAGACAATAGTTAATACAGGGCCATATGCTCTATAAGCTCTTCCTGAATAACGACAAATATCGCCGAATTCGGCTCTCTCTGGGGTCGCGTTGATGATGATAAAAAAAATCAGTGGTCGCCATGCTGCTTCTGGCCTGGTGGGAATTTCAGCCTGCCTGTTTTTTTGTAATACAGCGTCTGCCTGGCAACAGGAATATATCGTTTCAGACGCCCAAAATAATACGGCGGAACGCTATACATGGGACGCGGATCACCAACCGCGTTATGAGGATATTCTTGCTGAGCGTATTCAGACTTCACAAAATGCGCCAGGTCTTGCCCTGAATGTACCGTCTGGCAGTACGACAGAGGGGGCAATGAGCGTGGGCTGGAATTTTCCCGTTTCAGCGCATATCACTACCGGCCCTGTCGTGGCGTGGCGGTACGACGGCACGGCTCCCATGATGATCAACGAATTTGGTGATAGCGCGTCGACACAGTCAGGCACTGACCCGCTCTGGCATGCCAGTGTTAGCACGCTGGGCTGGCGCGTGAATACCCAGTACGGCGATCTTCGTCCGTGGGCACAGATCAGCTATAACCAGCAGTTTGGTGAAAACCAGTGGAAATCTCAGTTTGGCATGCCGCAAACCCCAGCCCCGGTACAAAACGGGAGCTGGATGGATGTGACGGTCGGTACGGATATTCCGTTTAACACGCATGTAGCGGCCTATGCGTCGCTCGCTCAAGGGGAACGCGCCACTACAGGTGAGGAATTTATGTATACCCTGGGCGTGAGTGCGAATTTCTAGAGTTGTTACTTTTTTAAACGTTACGGTAACATCTCAAATACAATAGCCATAGGGGTTGTAGCGATAGCAGGTACTAACACGCTATCGCTTCATTCCCCCACAAGGTCATTCATTCCTGATTCCAGGCATTTCATTCCATTCTTCCTGCATTTCATGCCGTTTTACCCCTGGTCTTTTAAGGTTTTGTTTATCGTTGTCCTCAGCGAACTTCCTTAATTTCTCTTGCAGGACAACTGCCATGAACACATCAACTTATAACCGTACGCGCTGGCTAACGCTCTTTGGTACCATCGTCACCCAGTTTGCGTTGGGTTCGGTCTATACCTGGAGCCTGTTTAACAGCGCACTTTCCGATAAGCTCGGCGCACCGGTCAGCCAGGTTGCATTCTCCTTTGGGCTACTGAGTCTCGGGTTGGCGCTCTCATCTTCAGTTGCGGGCAAGCTGCAGGAGCGTTTTGGTGTGAAGCGTGTGACCATGGCGTCCGGCATTCTGCTGGGCGTGGGTTTTTTCCTGACGGCACACTCCAGCAACCTGATGATGCTGTGGTTGAGCGCCGGGGTACTGGTGGGGCTGGCAGATGGTGCAGGTTACCTGTTGACACTCTCGAACTGCGTGAAGTGGTTCCCGGAACGTAAAGGCCTTATCTCTGCGTTTGCCATCGGTTCTTATGGCCTGGGCAGCCTCGGTTTTAAATTTATCGATTCTCATCTGCTGGCTTCCGTTGGTCTCGAAAAAACCTTCATGATCTGGGGGGTTATCGTTCTGGTCATGATCCTCTTTGGTGCTACGCTGATGAAAGATGCGCCTCAGCAGGAGGTTAAATCCGTGAACGGTGTGGTGGAGAACGATTTCACCCTGGCGCAATCTATGCGTAAACCGCAGTACTGGATGCTGGCGGTGATGTTCCTGACGGCCTGCATGAGTGGTTTGTACGTCATCGGTGTGGCGAAAGATATCGCTCAGGGAATGGTGAAACTGGATGCGGCAACGGCTGCGAATGCGGTGACCGTGATCTCCATTGCCAACCTTTCCGGGCGTCTGGTGCTGGGTATTCTGTCTGACAAAATCGCCCGTATCCGCGTGATCACCATTGGTCAGGTGGTATCGCTGGTGGGCATGGCGGCGCTGCTTTTCGCACCTCTGAATGAAGCGACCTTCTTCGCGGCGATTGCCTGCGTTGCGTTCAACTTCGGTGGCACCATTACGGTCTTCCCGTCACTGGTGAGCGAATTCTTTGGTCTTAACAATCTCGCGAAAAACTACGGTGTTATTTATCTTGGCTTCGGGATCGGCAGTATCTGCGGTTCGCTGATTGCCTCACTGTTCGGTGGGTTCTATGTGACCTTCTGCGTGATCTTCGCCTTGCTGATCATTTCGCTGGCGCTGTCTACGACGATTCGTCAGCCGCAGCGGGAAGTCTTTAAAGAAGCGCATGCCTGACAGCGAAGAAAAAGGCCGGTCATCCGGCCTTTTTCTTATCGAACAATACTGCCTTTAGACGCATTTGTCGGATTCTGGGTCTGCTTTTTTGTAAATAACTGTACCGATCACACTCTCTGCTGCCACTTTTTCCCTTCCCTGTGGTCTACTTACCACGCTTGTAGTCGTTTCATTGAACGATCCCCTGAGCGTATGTCTAATCTGTCCACTTTTTATATTGAGGTGGGCGGCTGTACTGTCCCTTTTTCCGGGTAGATTGCATGAAATACATTAAATCGATGGCGCAACAAAAGCTGTGCTTTTTGCTGGCGTTGTACATCGGCCTGTTTATGAATGGCGCAGTGTTTTTCCGTCGGTTCGACGGTTACGCGCAAGATTTTACCGTCTGGAAAGGAATTGCAGCGGTTGTCGAATTGGTCGCTGCTGTACTGGTCACCTTCTTTTTATTCCGTATTCTTACGCTGTTTGGCCGTCGCGTCTGGCGAGTGCTGGCGACGTTTATCGTGCTGTGCTCGGCAGGGGCCAGCTATTACATGACCTTTATGAACGTTGTCATTGGCTACGGCATTATCGCCTCGGTGATGACCACGGACATCGATCTCTCTAAAGAAGTGGTTGGGCTGCATTTTGTACTCTGGCTGGTGGCCGTGAGTGCCCTGCCGCTGCTCCTTATCTGGAGCAACCGTTGCCGGTATACGCTGGTTCACCAGATCCGCACGCCGGGAAAACGTTTCAGAAGCGTGGCGATAGTTCTGCTGGCCGGTCTGATGGTCTGGGGGCCTATTCGTCTGCTGGAAGTGAAACAGAAATATGATGAGCGTACCTCTGGCGTGGATCTGCCAAGCTACGGTGGTGTGGTCGCCAACTCTTATTTACCGTCTAACTGGATCTCCGCGCTGGGGTTATACGCGTGGGCGCAGGTGGATGAGTCTTCTGATAATAAATCGTTGATTAACCCGGCGAAAAAATTCACTTATGTCGCGCCAAAAGATATCGATGATACCTATGTCGTCTTTATTATCGGGGAAACTTCGCGCTGGGATCATATGGGTATTCTCGGCTATGACCGCGATACCACACCAAAAATGGCACAGGAGAAAAACCTGATTGCCTATCGCGGTTATTCCTGCGACACCGCCACCAAGCTCTCCTTACGCTGCATGTTCGTACGCGAGGGTGGGGCGAGCGATAACCCGCAACGTACCCTGAAAGAGCAAAACGTCTTCTCGGTGCTGCATCAGCTTGGGTTTACGTCTGACCTCTATGCGATGCAGAGCGAGATGTGGTTCTACAGCAACACCATGGCCCAGAACATTTCTTATCGCGAGCAGATTGGTGCGGAGGCGCGTAACCGTGGCAAGCCTGTCGATGACATGCTGCTGATTGACGAGATGAAACTGTCTCTGAACGGAAATCCTGATGGTAAGCATATGATCATTCTGCATACTAAAGGGTCGCACTTTAACTACACCCAGCGTTACCCGCGTAGCTTTGCCAAATGGACGCCGGAGTGCGTTGGTGTGGATAAAGACTGTTCTAAAGCGCAGCTGATTAACTCCTACGACAACTCAGTGATGTATGTGGATCACTTTATTGATACTGTGATTGACCAGGTCCGCGATAAGAAAGCGATTGTGTTCTATGCGGCGGACCACGGTGAATCCATCAATGAGTTCGAGCACCTGCACGGTACGCCACGTAAGATGGCTCCGCCGGAGCAGTTCCGCGTACCAATGATTGTGTGGATGTCTGACAAGTATCTGGAAGATCCGGAGAAAGCGAAGATGTTTGCTCAACTGAAGAAAGAAGCTGATATGAAGGTACCGCGTCGTCATGTTGAGCTGTACGACACCATTTTAGGTTGCCTGGGTTACACCTCACCAGATGGCGGTATTAACGAAAATAACAACTGGTGCAAACTCCCTGACCGCACCTCCAAAGCCGCGCAGTAGCTCGTCTGGCGAGAATATCGCCAGTTGAATGGCTTTTTGAAAATAAGGGATTGACGGGGGCGCACCTCAGCAGTAAGATGCGCTCCGCATTCGGCGAGTAGCGCAGCTTGGTAGCGCAACTGGTTTGGGACCAGTGGGTCGGAGGTTCGAATCCTCTCTCGCCGACCACATTCTAAAAAAGGGCTAACCGTAAGGTTAGCCCTTTTTGCATTAGAGCCTTAACCCGTCAGATTACCCAAAACGCCTCTTATCCCTGCTTCTCCCTGCCTGTTAACGATTTTGTGACATAATCCATTGTATTTTTTTATATATAGATTGATCTTTTTTCGCGTTGCTTATGGATAACCTCAGCATTTTTCGCTGTGCGTTTTAACGTTCGTGGAATTTAGTGCTCAGATAATCACCATTCTGTAAGAAAATTTACCCATTCTGAATAAAAGTTAATCACTGATTGTTGCGAAATATGAAGATATTTGTGCTGCAAGATAGCGAGTAGCATAAATTTCCCTGCTGAAAACTGGCATGCATAGTTTTTTTAATCTTTGTTTGCGGTTTCTCACACTCAGCGTAAATCCCCGCCACCTGTATTGACGTTTTCACATTCTGTTGACAGATTGTAGGGCATGAGGGGCATTTCAGGGACGATCTGCGCTGCAACTCAAACGCTCTTCTGAAAGGATTCTCCATCCCTTTAACGCCTTAGGGTATCACCGACCGGACCGGGTAAAAAATAAATAAAGGTCAGGCGGCGTAACACAACAAAGCAAAACATCACATTGGAGCAGAATAATGAGTATTTCCTTGAAGAAGTCAGGGATGCTGAAGCTTGGTTTGAGCCTGGTGGCGATGACCGTGGCAGCAAGCGTACAAGCAAAAACCCTGGTTTACTGTTCTGAAGGCTCGCCGGAAGGCTTTAACCCACAGCTCTTTACCTCTGGTACGACGTACGACGCAAGCTCTGTACCGATCTATAACCGTCTGGTTGAATTCAAAACCGGTACCACGGAAGTTATTCCTGGTCTGGCTGAGAAGTGGGACGTCAGCGAAGACGGTAAAACCTATACCTTCCACCTGCGCCAGGGCGTGAAGTGGCAGGACAGCAAAGAATTCAAACCCACGCGCGACTTCAACGCCGATGACGTGGTGTTCTCCTTCGACCGTCAGAAAAACGCTCAGAACCCGTACCACAAAGTGTCTGGCGGCAGCTATGAATACTTCGAAGGGATGGGGCTGCCAGATCTGATCTCTGAAGTGAAAAAAGTTGACGATAAAACCGTGCAGTTCGTGCTGACTCGCCCGGAAGCGCCATTCCTGGCTGACCTGGCGATGGACTTCGCGTCTATTCTGTCTAAAGAATATGCAGATAACATGCTGAAAGCCGGTACGCCGGAAAAAGTGGACCTGGATCCAATCGGTACCGGCCCATTCCAGCTGCTGCAGTACCAGAAAGATTCTCGCATCCTGTATAAAGCGTTCCCGGGCTACTGGGGTACGAAACCTCAGATCGACCGTCTGGTGTTCTCCATCACGCCTGATGCGTCTGTGCGTTATGCAAAACTGCAGAAAAACGAATGCCAGGTTATGCCATACCCGAACCCGGCTGATATCGCTCGCATGAAGCAGGATAAGAATATCAACCTGCTGGAGCAGGCTGGTCTGAACGTGGGCTATCTCTCCTTTAACACCGAGAAGAAACCGTTTGATGATGTGAAAGTGCGTCAGGCGCTGACTTACGCGGTGAACAAAGAAGCGATCATCAAAGCCGTTTACCAGGGCGCTGGCGTAGCCGCTAAGAACCTGATCCCACCAACAATGTGGGGCTACAACGACGACGTTAAAGACTACAGCTACGATCCTGAGAAAGCGAAAGCACTGCTGAAAGAAGCAGGCCAGGATAAAGGCTTTACCGTTGAACTGTGGGCGATGCCGGTACAGCGTCCGTATAACCCGAACGCACGCCGTATGGCGGAAATGGTTCAGGCTGACTGGGCGAAGATTGGCGTACAGGCCAAGATTGTGACCTACGAGTGGGGCGAGTACCTGAAGCGCGCCAAAGCGGGTGAGCACCAGGCGGTAATGATGGGCTGGACCGGTGATAATGGGGATCCGGACAACTTCTTCGCCACCCTGTTCAGCTGTGCTGCTGCGAAAGACGGTTCCAACTACTCTCGCTGGTGCTACAAGCCGTTTGAAGACCTGATCCAGCCGGCGCGTGCGACCGACGATCACAACAAACGTATTGAACTGTACAAGCAGGCTCAGGTTGTTATGCACGATCAGGCTCCGGCGCTGATTGTTGCTCACTCCACCGTGTACGAGCCAGTGCGTAAAGAAGTGAAGGGCTACGTGGTTGATCCACTGGGCAAACACCACTTCGAAAACGTATCTGTTGAATAATAAGTAGGGTGTTCTCCCTCTCCCTCCGGGAGAGGGCAGGGGTGAGGGACGTGCATGCATCCCCTCACCCTAACCCTCTCCCGGAGGGAGAGGGAATTTACATTTGTGAGCAATACAGACGTCACGCCATTGGTCGTGCGTCATCAGAGAGAATCCGGGTTATGTTGCAGTTCATCCTCCGACGTCTGGGACTTGTTATCCCCACGTTTATCGGTATCACCCTTCTCACTTTTGCCTTCGTCCATATGATCCCCGGCGACCCGGTAATGATTATGGCGGGCGAGCGTGGTATTTCCCCTGAGCGCCATGCACAGCTGCTGGCTGAGCTTGGTCTGAACAAGCCGCTGTGGCAGCAGTACCTCAACTATATCTGGGGCGTGTTGCACGGTGATTTGGGTATTTCGCTGAAAAGCCGTCTTCCGGTGTGGGATGAGTTCGTGCCGCGTTTCAAAGCGACACTCGAACTTGGTGTCTGCGCCATGATTTTCGCCACTGCGGTGGGTATTCCTGTTGGAGTCCTGGCTGCGGTTAAACGTGGCTCTATTTTTGACCATACTGCCGTGGGCCTGGCGCTGACCGGCTATTCCATGCCTATCTTCTGGTGGGGCATGATGCTGATTATGCTGGTATCGGTGCAGCTTAACCTGACGCCGGTCTCCGGGCGCGTCAGCGATATGGTCTTCCTCGATGATTCCAACCCGTTGACCGGCTTTATGCTGATTGATACGGCTATCTGGGGCGAAGAGGGCAACTTCATTGATGCTGTCGCGCACATGATCCTGCCTGCAATGGTGCTCGGTACGATTCCTCTGGCGGTGATTGTGCGTATGACCCGTTCATCCATGCTGGAAGTACTGGGTGAGGATTATATCCGCACCGCGCGCGCCAAAGGCCTGACGCGTATGCGTGTCATCATCGTTCATGCGCTGCGTAACGCCATGCTGCCGGTGGTGACCGTTATCGGTCTGCAGGTGGGTACGTTGCTGGCAGGTGCGATCCTGACCGAAACCATCTTCTCCTGGCCAGGCCTGGGACGTTGGCTGATTGACGCGCTGCAACGCCGTGACTATCCGGTCGTGCAGGGCGGTGTGCTGCTGGTTGCGACGATGATTATCCTCGTTAACCTGCTGGTCGATTTGCTGTACGGCGTGGTGAACCCGCGTATTCGTCATAAGAAGTAAGGGGCCATCATGTCACGCGTTTCTGAAAATAAAGTGGTTGCTGCACCGGTTCCAATGACGCCGCTGCAGGAATTCTGGCACTACTTCAAGCGCAACAAAGGCGCGGTAGTGGGGCTGGTCTATGTCTCTATCATGATCCTGATTGCGGTGTTTGCGAACGTCCTGGCACCGTATAACCCGGCGGATCAATTCCGTGATGCTCTGCTGGCACCTCCTGCGTGGCAGGACGGTGGTAGCCTGGCGCACCTGTTAGGTACCGATGATGTGGGTCGTGACGTGTTGTCGCGTCTGATGTACGGTGCACGTCTGTCGCTGCTGGTCGGCTGCCTGGTGGTGGTGCTTTCCCTGATCATGGGGATTGTACTGGGTCTGGTTGCCGGTTACTTCGGTGGTATCGTTGATAACATCATCATGCGTATCGTCGATATTATGCTGGCTCTGCCAAGCCTGTTGCTGGCACTGGTGCTGGTGGCGATCTTCGGCCCGTCGATTGGTAACGCTGCGCTTGCATTGACCTTCGTGGCGCTTCCTCACTACGTACGTTTAACGCGTGCGGCGGTGCTGGTGGAAGTGAACCGGGATTACGTCACGGCGTCTCGCGTGGCGGGTGCAGGCGCTATGCGTCAGATGTTTGTCAATATCTTCCCTAACTGCCTTGCGCCGCTGATTGTTCAGGCGTCGCTCGGTTTCTCTAACGCCATTCTTGATATGGCCGCTCTTGGCTTCCTGGGCATGGGTGCGCAGCCGCCAACACCGGAGTGGGGCACTATGCTCTCCGACGTGTTGCAGTTCGCACAAAGCGCCTGGTGGGTCGTCACCTTCCCGGGTCTGGCGATTCTGCTGACGGTGCTGGCATTTAACCTGATGGGTGATGGTCTGCGTGATGCACTTGATCCCAAACTGAAGCAGTAAGAGGCACGAGATGGCGTTATTAAATGTAGATAAATTATCGGTGCACTTCGGCGATGAAGGCACCCCGTTTCGCGCCGTGGACCGCATCAGCTACAGCGTAAATCAGGGCGAAGTGGTTGGCATCGTAGGGGAGTCAGGTTCCGGTAAGTCGGTAAGCTCGCTGGCAATTATGGGGCTGATTGATTACCCAGGCCGCGTAATGGCGGAAAACCTGCAGTTCAACGGTCAGGATCTGAAGCGTATTTCCGAAAAACAGCGCCGCCAGCTGGTGGGCGCGGAAGTAGCGATGATTTTCCAGGACCCAATGACCAGCCTGAACCCGTGCTATACCGTCGGTTTCCAGATTATGGAAGCGATTAAGGTGCATCAGGGCGGGAATAAGAAAACCCGTCGTCAGCGCGCGATCGATCTGCTGAACCAGGTCGGGATTCCTGACCCGGCATCGCGTCTGGACGTTTACCCGCACCAGCTTTCAGGCGGGATGAGCCAGCGCGTGATGATTGCGATGGCCATTGCCTGTCGGCCAAAACTGCTGATTGCGGATGAACCGACGACGGCGCTGGATGTGACCATTCAGGCGCAAATTATCGAGCTGCTGCTGGAACTGCAGCAGAAAGAGAATATGGCGCTGGTGCTGATTACGCACGACCTGGCGCTGGTGGCCGAAGCGGCGCACAAAATCATCGTGATGTATGCAGGCCAGGTGGTGGAGACCGGAAGTTCCCACGATATCTTCCGCGCGCCGCGTCATCCGTATACTCAGGCTCTGCTACGTGCGCTGCCGGAGTTTGCCCAGGACAAAGCGCGGCTGGCGTCACTGCCGGGCGTGGTACCGGGTAAATACGACCGACCACAGGGCTGTCTGCTGAATCCGCGTTGTCCGTATGCGACGGACAAATGCCGGGCAGAAGAGCCAGAGCTGAACCAGCTTGCTGACGGTCGTCAGTCGAAATGCCACTACCCACTCGATGATGCCGGGAGGCCAACACTATGAGTACGCAACAGGCCACCACGCAACAACCGCTGTTGCAGGCTATCGACCTGAAAAAACACTACCCGGTGAAGAAGGGGATTTTTGCCCCTGAGCGACTGGTGAAAGCGCTGGATGGCGTCTCCTTTACCCTCGAACGCGGTAAAACGTTGGCGGTGGTCGGGGAGTCGGGCTGCGGTAAATCGACGCTGGGCCGTCTGCTGACGATGATTGAAACGCCAACCGGTGGTGAGCTTTACTATCAGGGGCAAGATCTGCTCAAGCATGATCCGCAGGCACAGAAACTGCGTCGTCAGAAAATCCAGATTGTGTTCCAGAACCCGTATGGCTCTTTGAACCCGCGTAAAAAAGTGGGACAGATCCTGGAAGAGCCGTTGCTGATTAACAGCAATCTGAGCAAAGAGCAGCGTCGGGAAAAAGCGCTGGCGATGATGGCGAAAGTTGGCCTGAAAACTGAACATTACGACCGCTACCCGCATATGTTCTCCGGTGGACAGCGTCAGCGTATCGCTATTGCACGTGGTCTGATGCTCGACCCGGATGTGGTGATTGCCGATGAACCGGTTTCGGCACTCGATGTTTCCGTCCGCGCGCAGGTGCTGAACCTGATGATGGACTTGCAGCAGGAGCTGGGGCTCTCTTACGTGTTCATCTCGCACGACCTTTCAGTGGTGGAGCACATTGCTGATGAAGTGATGGTGATGTATCTGGGGCGTTGCGTGGAGAAGGGGACGAAAGATCAGATCTTTAATAATCCTCGTCACCCGTATACCCAGGCACTGCTTTCCGCGACGCCGCGTCTGAACCCGGACGATCGTCGTGAGCGTATTAAGCTGACGGGCGAGTTGCCAAGCCCGCTGAATCCGCCTCCGGGGTGTGCATTCAACGCCCGCTGCAGTCGTCGCTTCGGTCCTTGCACCCAGCTCCAGCCACAGCTGAAGGATTATGGTGGTCAACTGGTCGCCTGCTTTGCAGTCGACCAGGATGAAAATGGCGAAAAGCCACATGCTTAAAACAAAAAAACCGGCGTTAAGCCGGTTTTTTTATCTCTGCGCTATTATTTCCGCAAGCGAATCTGGTCGACAGCGTGCTTCTCGCTCTTGGTGAGGATTAAGCTCGCACGCTCGCGCGTTGGTAAGATGTTCTCTTTCAGGTTCACGTAGTTGATCTCATTCCACAACCCTCTTGCCACATTAACCGCTTCTTCTTCAGAAAGCTGGGCGTAGTGATGGAAATAGGAGTCCGGATCAGTGAATGCCCCCTCACGGAACTTCAGGAAGCGGTTGATATACCAGTTCTGGAGTAAATCTTCCGGCGCATCGACATAAATAGAGAAATCGACAAAATCGGAGACAAACACATGATGCGGATCGTGAGGATAGTCCATTCCGCTTTGCAGAACGTTCAGCCCTTCCAGAATCAGGATATCCGGCTGGACCACCGTTTTATCTCCGTCCGGGATGCGATCGTAGATCAGGTGTGAATACACCGGCGCAGTCACGTGAGGCACGCCCGATTTCAGGTCAGAAACAAATTTCACCAGACGGTGCATATCATAAGAGAGCGGGAAGCCTTTCTTCTTCATCAGCCCGCGTTCTTTTAGTACTTCGTTTGGATGCAGGAAGCCATCGGTGGTGATCAGCTCCACGCTGCGGTGCTCCGGCCAGCGGCTCAGCAGCGCCTGCAGGACACGCGCAGTCGTGCTTTTACCTACGGCCACGCTACCCGCAATACTAATGATATAAGGAATGCGTTGACCATTCGTCCCAAGGAACTGTTCCAGCACCGCCTGACGGCGCAGGTTGGAACTTATATAGAAGTTAAGCAAGCGAGAGAGGGGGAGATATATTTCTGCGACCTCTTCCAGGGACAGGTCTTCGTTTATCCCTTTTAACCGTGCGATTTCACCTTCCGTCAGCGTCATAGGGACGGAATCACGCAGGGCAGCCCACTGGCTGCGGTTAAAATGAAGATAAGGTGTCATTAACGATTGCTCTTTTTTGCTCATAAGCATGCTTCAGTGAGCCAGCACAATACTGCCGGATCATGGCTCATCACACAGTTAATTTTGGACAATGGGCAGGAGGTTAACACCAGATGACAGGAATAATAAGAAAAAAGATGGAAAGCGCTGCGTTACGCGTAAGCCGTCACGCTACGGTGTATACCGTGCAAATCAGCGTGATATGTTGAATATTTGACCTCGAATGACTACTTTTACAGCGTTCAGCACGCTGTTCGCATAAAATGTGAGCGAAAGAACGTTTTATGCAAATTTTTAGTTGCATGACTGCGCAGGTATCCATAGAATGCGCGCTACTTGATGCCGACTTAGCTCAGTAGGTAGAGCAACTGACTTGTAATCAGTAGGTCACCAGTTCGATTCCGGTAGTCGGCACCATCAAGTCCGGTGGGGTTCCCGAGCGGCCAAAGGGAGCAGACTGTAAATCTGCCGTCACAGACTTCGAAGGTTCGAATCCTTCCCCCACCACCACTTTCTGGCAGCGTTAATGCCGCCGGAGCTGGTTGGAAAAATTAGCCAGCTCAAACAAAAAAGAGAGAAATCTCTTTTTTTGTTACAGAAAGAACTGGGTAGCCGAGTTTCAGGATGCGGGCATCGTATAATGGCTATTACCTCAGCCTTCCAAGCTGATGATGCGGGTTCGATTCCCGCTGCCCGCTCCAATACGTGCTGATATGGCTCAGTTGGTAGAGCGCACCCTTGGTAAGGGTGAGGTCCCCAGTTCGACTCTGGGTATCAGCACCACTTCACTTCTCCTTCCCGTTTCTCTCTGTTTCAATTTTACTGTATTCAACAATTCAGGCATTTCGCCTGGTTGATGTGGTGATATCACCGATTTATCCGTGTCTTAGAGGGACAATCGATGTCTAAAGAAAAGTTTGAACGTACAAAACCGCACGTTAACGTCGGTACTATCGGCCACGTTGACCATGGTAAAACAACGCTGACCGCTGCAATCACTACCGTTCTGGCAAAAACCTACGGTGGTTCTGCTCGCGCATTCGACCAGATCGATAACGCACCAGAAGAAAAAGCTCGTGGTATCACCATCAACACCTCTCACGTTGAGTACGACACCCCGACTCGCCACTACGCACACGTAGACTGCCCAGGCCACGCCGACTATGTTAAAAACATGATCACCGGTGCTGCGCAGATGGACGGCGCGATCCTGGTTGTTGCTGCGACTGACGGCCCAATGCCTCAGACCCGTGAGCACATCCTGCTGGGTCGCCAGGTAGGCGTTCCTTACATCATCGTGTTCCTGAACAAGTGCGACATGGTTGATGACGAAGAGCTGCTGGAACTGGTAGAGATGGAAGTTCGTGAACTGCTGTCTCAGTACGATTTCCCAGGCGACGATACCCCAATCGTTCGTGGTTCTGCTCTGAAAGCGCTGGAAGGCGACGCAGAGTGGGAAGCGAAAATCATCGAACTGGCTGGCTTCCTGGATTCTTACATCCCAGAACCAGAGCGTGCGATTGACAAGCCATTCCTGCTGCCAATCGAAGACGTATTCTCCATCTCCGGTCGTGGTACCGTTGTTACCGGTCGTGTAGAGCGCGGTATCATCAAAGTTGGTGAAGAAGTTGAAATCGTTGGTATCAAAGAGACTGCGAAGTCTACCTGTACTGGCGTTGAAATGTTCCGCAAACTGCTGGACGAAGGCCGTGCTGGTGAGAACGTTGGTGTTCTGCTGCGTGGTATCAAACGTGAAGAAATCGAACGTGGTCAGGTTCTGGCGAAGCCAGGCTCAATCAAGCCACACACCAAGTTCGAATCTGAAGTGTACATTCTGTCCAAAGACGAAGGCGGCCGTCATACTCCGTTCTTCAAAGGCTACCGTCCACAGTTCTACTTCCGTACTACTGACGTGACCGGTACCATCGAACTGCCAGAAGGCGTAGAGATGGTAATGCCAGGCGACAACATCAAGATGGTTGTGACTCTGATCCACCCAATCGCGATGGACGACGGTCTGCGTTTCGCAATCCGTGAAGGCGGCCGTACCGTTGGCGCGGGCGTGGTTGCTAAAGTTCTCGGCTAATTGCTGATAACATTTGACGCAATGCGCAATAAAAGGGCATCATTTGATGCCCTTTTTGCACGCTTTCACGTCAGAACCTGGCTCATCAGTGATTATTTTTGTCATAATCATTGCTGAGACAGGCTCTGCAGAGAGCGTATAATTCGAAAAGCGAATTAGCATTTCGATTTGGTTTGCCTCGCGATCGCGGGGTGAAAATGTTTGTAGAATACTTCTGACAGGTTGGTTTATGAGTGCGAATACCGAAGCTCAAGGGAGCGGGCGCGGCCTGGAAGCGATGAAATGGGTAGTGGTAGCCGTTTTGCTGATCGTAGCGATTGTTGGCAACTACCTTTATCGTGACATTATGCTGCCGCTACGTGCGCTTGCAGTGGTAATTCTGATTGCTGCAGCGGGTGGTGTCGCGCTGTTGACGACGAAAGGCAAAGCGACTGTCGCTTTTGCTCGCGAAGCGCGTACCGAAGTCCGCAAGGTAATTTGGCCGACTCGCCAGGAAACATTGCACACCACGCTGATTGTAGCGGCGGTTACCGCTGTAATGTCACTGATCCTGTGGGGACTGGATGGTATTCTGGTTCGCCTGGTATCCTTTATCACTGGCCTGAGGTTCTGAGATGTCTGAAGCCCCTAAAAAGCGCTGGTACGTCGTTCAGGCGTTTTCCGGTTTTGAAGGCCGCGTAGCAACATCGCTGCGTGAGCATATCAAATTACACAACATGGAAGAGTTATTTGGCGAAGTTATGGTTCCGACCGAAGAAGTGGTCGAGATCCGTGGCGGCCAACGTCGCAAAAGCGAGCGTAAATTCTTCCCGGGTTACGTGCTGGTTCAGATGGTTATGAACGACGCGAGCTGGCACCTTGTGCGCAGCGTACCGCGTGTGATGGGCTTTATCGGCGGCACATCTGACCGTCCGGCGCCAATCAGCGACAAAGAAGTTGATGCGATTATGAACCGCCTGCAGCAGGTGGGTGATAAGCCGCGTCCGAAAACGCTGTTTGAACCGGGTGAAATGGTTCGTGTTAATGACGGTCCATTTGCTGACTTTAATGGTGTGGTTGAAGAAGTGGACTACGAGAAGTCCCGCCTGAAAGTCTCTGTTTCTATCTTTGGTCGTGCGACCCCGGTAGAACTGGACTTTGCCCAGGTCGAAAAAGCCTAAGCAGCGATCAAAAAAGCGACGATTTAATTGTTGCACAGGGCGCGAGATTGGAATACAATTTCGCGCCTTTTGTTTTTATGGGCAACGGCCCGTAAAACGAATTTTATTCACGGGGAGCCTCACTGAGGCGTTATTACCCAATCAGAGGATTTTAGAATGGCTAAGAAAGTACAAGCCTACGTCAAGCTGCAGGTTGCAGCTGGTATGGCGAACCCAAGTCCACCAGTTGGTCCAGCTCTGGGTCAGCAGGGTGTGAACATCATGGAATTCTGTAAAGCGTTCAACGCAAAAACTGAATCCCTGGAAAAAGGTCTGCCAATCCCAGTCGTAATCACTGTTTACGCTGACCGTTCTTTCACTTTCGTTACCAAAACCCCTCCAGCAGCAGTTCTGCTGAAGAAAGCGGCTGGTATCAAGTCTGGTTCCGGTAAACCGAACAAAGACAAAGTGGGTAAAATTTCCCGCGCTCAGCTGCAGGAAATCGCGCAGACCAAAGCTGCCGACATGACTGGTGCCGACATTGAAGCGATGACTCGCTCCATCGAAGGTACTGCACGTTCCATGGGCCTGGTAGTGGAGGACTAAGAAATGGCTAAACTGACCAAGCGCATGTCCGTGATCCGTGACAAAGTTGATGCGACCAAACAGTACGACATCAACGAAGCTATCGCTCTGCTGAAAGAACTGGCTACCGCTAAGTTCGTTGAAAGCGTTGACGTTGCTGTTAACCTGGGCATCGATGCTCGTAAATCTGATCAGAACGTTCGTGGTGCAACTGTACTGCCACACGGTACTGGCCGTTCCGTTCGCGTAGCTGTATTTACTCAGGGTGCAAACGCAGAAGCTGCTAAAGCTGCTGGCGCTGAACTGGTAGGTATGGAAGATCTGGCTGACCAGATCAAGAAAGGCGAAATGAACTTTGACGTTGTTATTGCATCTCCAGATGCAATGCGCGTTGTTGGCCAGCTGGGCCAGGTTCTGGGTCCACGCGGCCTGATGCCAAACCCGAAAGTGGGTACCGTTACTCCTAACGTTGCTGAAGCGGTTAAGAACGCTAAAGCAGGTCAGGTTCGTTATCGTAACGACAAAAACGGCATCATCCACACCACCATCGGTAAAGTGGACTTCGACGCTGACAAACTGAAAGAAAACCTGGAAGCTCTGCTGGTTGCGCTGAAAAAAGCAAAACCAACTCAGGCGAAAGGCGTGTACATCAAGAAAGTTAGCATCTCCACCACCATGGGTGCAGGTGTTGCAGTTGACCAGGCTGGCCTGAGCGCTGCTGCAAACTAATGCCTTTACGTGGGCGGTGATTTTGTCTACAATCTTACCCCCACGTTTGCTAACGAAAGTTAGCGGCTAAAAGATTTGTTCGTTGGAGCTTGGCCTATCCAGGCCTCCGTCGAAGACCGCAGGTGTTTCGTAAGAGACTTAATCCCCTGCGTAGACGGTGACAGAACGCTAAGATTATTTTTTGAATACTCTGGCTTGTTTCTGCTCACCGTATTTAGACGCTCTTCCCGTTGGGTCGAGTGAAGTGAGTTCCGGAACATGAGTTCCGGCAAACATCCAGGAGCAAAGCTAATGGCTTTAAATCTTCAAGACAAACAAGCGATTGTTGCTGAAGTCAGCGAAGTAGCCAAAGGCGCGCTGTCTGCAGTAGTTGCGGATTCCCGTGGCGTTACTGTAGACAAAATGACTGAACTGCGTAAAGCAGGTCGTGAAGCTGGCGTATACATGCGTGTTGTTCGTAACACCCTGCTGCGTCGCGTAGTTGAAGGTACTCCATTCGAGTGCCTGAAAGACACGTTTGTTGGTCCGACCCTGATTGCATACTCTATGGAACACCCGGGCGCTGCTGCTCGTCTGTTCAAAGAGTTCGCGAAAGCGAATGCAAAATTTGAGGTCAAAGCTGCAGCCTTTGAAGGTGAGTTGATCCCGGCATCGCAAATCGATCGCCTGGCAACCCTGCCGACCTACGAAGAAGCAATTGCACGCCTGATGGCAACCATGAAAGAAGCTTCGGCTGGCAAACTGGTTCGCACTCTGGCTGCTGTTCGCGATGCGAAAGAAGCTGCTTAATCGCAGTTGTCTTTATAAAGCATTTGCTTACGTATAAACTTATTCTGATTTTCAGGAACAATTTAAATGTCTATCACTAAAGATCAAATCATTGAAGCAGTTGCAGCTATGTCCGTAATGGACGTTGTAGAACTGATTTCTGCAATGGAAGAAAAATTCGGTGTTTCTGCTGCTGCCGCTGTAGCTGTTGCTGCTGGCCCAGCTGCTGACGCTGCTGAAGAAAAAACTGAATTCGACGTAATTCTGAAAGCTGCAGGCGCTAACAAAGTTGCTGTTATCAAAGCAGTACGTGGCGCAACTGGCCTGGGTCTGAAAGAAGCTAAAGACCTGGTAGAATCTGCTCCAGCTGCGCTGAAAGAAGGCGTGAGCAAAGACGACGCAGAAGCACTGAAAAAATCTCTGGAAGAAGCTGGCGCTGAAGTTGAAGTTAAATAAGCCAACTTTTCTGGTTGCAGCCTAAGTAATTAGGCTGATGGCTGGTGACTTTTTAGTCACCAGCCTTTTTGCGCTGTAAGGCATCAGTAGCATTTCACACTGTTTGACTGCTGGTTGTCCTGACAATGCTTGTTTCTATCGACGACTTAATATATTGCGACAGGGTGCTCGCTCTGTGTAAATCGCAACGAAATGGTTTAAGCGTGATAGCAACAGGTATTGCGGAAAGTATTCAATTTTCCGGTCCACAAAATGGTGTTGCACAAACTGTCCCTTCGTCGGACAGATGGGTCGACTTGTCAGCGAGCTGAGGAACCCTATGGTTTACTCCTATACCGAGAAAAAACGTATTCGTAAGGATTTTGGTAAACGTCCACAAGTTCTGGACATTCCATATCTCCTTTCTATCCAGCTTGACTCGTTCCAGAAGTTTATCGAGCAAGATCCTGAAGGGCAGTACGGTCTGGAAGCAGCCTTCCGTTCCGTGTTCCCGATTCAGAGCTACAGCGGTAATTCCGAGCTGCAGTACGTCAGCTATCGCCTTGGCGAGCCGGTGTTTGACGTTCAGGAATGTCAGATCCGTGGCGTGACCTATTCCGCACCGCTGCGCGTAAAACTGCGTCTGGTGATCTATGAGCGCGAAGCGCCAGAAGGCACCGTAAAAGACATTAAAGAACAAGAAGTCTACATGGGTGAAATTCCACTCATGACAGACAACGGTACTTTCGTCATCAACGGTACTGAGCGTGTTATCGTTTCCCAGCTGCATCGTAGCCCGGGCGTCTTCTTCGACAGCGATAAAGGTAAAACACACTCTTCCGGTAAAGTACTGTATAACGCGCGCATCATTCCTTACCGTGGTTCATGGCTGGACTTCGAGTTCGATCCAAAAGACAACCTGTTTGTCCGTATCGACCGTCGTCGTAAACTGCCTGCAACCATCATTCTGCGTGCGCTGCAATATACCACTGAGCAGATCCTGGACCTGTTCTTTGAGAAAGTGATCTTTGAAATCCGCGACAACAAGCTGCAGATGGAGCTGGTGCCGGAACGTCTGCGTGGTGAGACCGCGTCGTTCGACATCGAAGCCGACGGCAAAGTGTATGTGGAAAAAGGTCGCCGTATCACCGCGCGCCACATCCGCCAGCTGGAAAAAGATGATATCAAACACATCGAAGTTCCAGTTGAATACATTGCAGGAAAAGTAGCCGCGAAAGATTACGTTGATGAATCAACTGGCGAGCTGATCTGCCCGGCGAACATGGAGCTGAGCCTGGATCTGCTGGCTAAGCTGAGCCAGTCTGGCCACAAACGTATCGAAACGCTGTTCACCAACGATCTGGACCATGGTCCATACATTTCTGAGACTATCCGCGTCGACCCAACGACCGATCGTCTGAGTGCGCTGGTTGAAATCTACCGCATGATGCGTCCTGGTGAGCCACCAACTCGCGAAGCGGCTGAAAGCCTGTTCGAGAACCTGTTCTTCTCCGAAGACCGCTACGATCTGTCCGCGGTTGGTCGTATGAAGTTCAACCGTTCTCTGCTGCGTGATGAGATCGAAGGTTCCGGTATCCTGAGCAAAGACGACATCATCGAAGTGATGAAGAAGCTCATCGATATCCGTAACGGTAAAGGCGAAGTGGATGATATCGACCACCTCGGCAACCGTCGTATCCGTTCCGTTGGCGAAATGGCGGAAAACCAGTTCCGCGTTGGCCTGGTACGTGTAGAGCGTGCGGTAAAAGAGCGTCTGTCTCTGGGCGATCTGGATACACTGATGCCTCAGGATATGATCAACGCCAAGCCGATCTCTGCAGCAGTGAAAGAGTTCTTCGGTTCCAGCCAGCTGTCTCAGTTCATGGACCAGAACAACCCGCTGTCTGAGATCACGCACAAGCGTCGTATCTCTGCACTCGGCCCAGGCGGTCTGACCCGTGAACGCGCAGGCTTCGAAGTTCGAGACGTACACCCGACTCACTATGGTCGCGTATGTCCAATCGAAACGCCTGAAGGTCCAAACATCGGTCTGATCAACTCCCTGTCCGTGTACGCACAGACAAACGAATACGGTTTCCTCGAGACCCCGTATCGTAAAGTGACCGACGGTGTTGTAACCGACGAAATTCATTACCTGTCTGCTATCGAAGAAGGCAACTACGTTATCGCTCAGGCGAACTCCAACCTGGATGACGAAGGCCACTTTGTAGAAGATCTGGTTACCTGCCGTAGCAAAGGCGAATCCAGCTTGTTCAGCCGCGACCAGGTTGACTACATGGACGTATCCACCCAACAGGTGGTATCCGTCGGTGCGTCCCTGATCCCGTTCCTGGAACACGATGACGCCAACCGTGCATTGATGGGTGCGAACATGCAACGTCAGGCCGTTCCGACTCTGCGCGCTGATAAGCCGCTGGTTGGTACCGGTATGGAACGTGCTGTTGCCGTTGACTCCGGTGTTACTGCGGTTGCTAAACGTGGCGGTACTGTTCAGTACGTGGATGCCTCTCGTATCGTTATCAAAGTTAACGAAGACGAGATGTACCCGGGTGAAGCAGGTATCGACATTTATAACCTGACCAAATACACCCGTTCTAACCAGAACACCTGTATCAACCAGATGCCTTGCGTATCTCTGGGTGAGCCAGTTGAGCGCGGCGACGTGCTGGCAGACGGTCCGTCCACCGACCTCGGTGAACTGGCGCTCGGTCAGAACATGCGCGTAGCGTTCATGCCGTGGAACGGTTACAACTTCGAAGACTCCATCCTCGTCTCCGAGCGTGTGGTTCAGGAAGATCGTTTCACCACCATCCACATTCAGGAACTGGCATGTGTGTCTCGTGACACCAAGCTGGGGCCAGAAGAGATCACCGCTGACATCCCTAACGTGGGTGAAGCTGCGCTCTCTAAACTGGATGAATCCGGTATTGTTTACATCGGTGCGGAAGTGACCGGCGGTGACATTCTGGTTGGTAAGGTAACGCCGAAAGGTGAAACCCAGCTGACGCCAGAAGAGAAACTGCTGCGTGCAATCTTCGGTGAGAAAGCGTCTGACGTTAAAGACTCTTCTCTGCGCGTACCAAACGGTGTTTCCGGTACGGTTATCGACGTTCAGGTCTTCACTCGTGATGGCGTTGAAAAAGATAAGCGTGCGCTGGAAATCGAAGAGATGCAGCTCAAACAGGCTAAGAAAGACTTGTCTGAAGAACTGCAGATCCTCGAAGCAGGTCTGTTCAGCCGTATTTATGCGGTGCTGGTTGCCGGTGGCGTTGAAGCTGAGAAGCTCGACAAACTGCCACGCGATCGCTGGCTGGAACTGGGCCTGACCGACGAAGAGAAACAAAATCAGCTGGAACAACTGGCTGAGCAGTATGACGAACTGAAACACGAGTTCGAGAAAAAACTCGAAGCGAAACGCCGTAAAATCACTCAGGGCGACGATCTGGCACCAGGCGTGCTGAAGATTGTTAAGGTATATCTGGCTGTTAAACGTCAGATCCAGCCTGGTGATAAGATGGCAGGTCGTCACGGTAACAAGGGTGTTATCTCTAAGATCAACCCGATCGAAGATATGCCGCACGATGCTAACGGTACGCCGGTAGATATCGTACTGAACCCACTGGGTGTACCGTCTCGTATGAACATCGGTCAGATTCTGGAAACCCACCTGGGTATGGCTGCAAAAGGTATTGGCGACAAGATTAACGCCATGCTGAAACAGCAGCAGGAAGTCGCGAAACTGCGCGAATTCATCCAGCGTGCCTACGATCTGGGTACCGACGTGCGTCAGAAAGTCGACCTGAACACCTTCAGCGATGAAGAAGTGCTGCGTCTGGCAGAGAACCTGCGCAAAGGTATGCCAATTGCAACGCCGGTATTCGACGGTGCAAAAGAAGCTGAAATTAAAGAGCTGCTGCAACTGGGTGGTCTGCCAACGTCTGGTCAGATTACGCTGTTTGACGGCCGTACCGGTGAACAGTTCGAGCGTCCGGTAACCGTAGGTTACATGTACATGCTGAAACTGAACCACCTGGTCGACGACAAAATGCACGCTCGTTCTACCGGTTCTTACAGCCTGGTTACTCAGCAGCCGCTGGGTGGTAAGGCACAGTTCGGTGGTCAGCGCTTCGGGGAGATGGAAGTGTGGGCGCTGGAAGCATACGGCGCGGCATACACCCTGCAGGAAATGCTCACCGTTAAGTCTGATGACGTGAACGGTCGTACCAAGATGTATAAAAACATCGTGGACGGCAACCATCAGATGGAACCGGGCATGCCAGAATCCTTCAACGTACTGTTGAAAGAGATTCGTTCGCTGGGTATCAACATCGAACTGGAAGACGAGTAATTCTCGCTCAAACAGGTCACTGGTGCCGGGTTAACCCCCGGCACCAGATTGTGCTAACTCCGACGGGAGCAAATCCGTGAAAGATTTATTAAAGTTTCTGAAAGCGCAGACTAAAACCGAAGAGTTTGATGCGATCAAAATTGCTCTGGCTTCGCCAGACATGATCCGTTCATGGTCGTTCGGTGAAGTTAAAAAGCCGGAAACCATCAACTACCGTACGTTCAAACCTGAGCGTGACGGCCTTTTCTGTGCGCGTATTTTCGGGCCAGTAAAAGATTACGAGTGCCTGTGCGGTAAGTACAAGCGCCTGAAACACCGTGGTGTGATCTGTGAGAAGTGCGGCGTTGAAGTGACCCAGACCAAAGTGCGCCGTGAGCGCATGGGCCACATCGAGCTGGCATCTCCAACCGCTCACATCTGGTTCCTGAAATCTCTGCCGTCCCGTATCGGTCTGCTGCTGGATATGCCGCTGCGCGATATCGAACGTGTTCTGTACTTCGAATCTTATGTGGTTATCGAAGGCGGGATGACGAATCTGGAACGTCACCAGATCCTGACTGAAGAGCAGTATCTGGACGCGCTGGAAGAGTTCGGTGACGAATTCGACGCGAAGATGGGTGCGGAAGCTATTCAGGCCCTGCTGAAGAGCATGGATCTGGAGCAAGAGTGCGAGCAGCTGCGTGAAGAGCTGAACGAAACCAACTCCGAAACCAAGCGTAAAAAGCTGACCAAGCGTATCAAACTGCTGGAAGCGTTCGTTCAGTCTGGTAACAAACCAGAGTGGATGATCCTGACCGTTCTGCCGGTTCTGCCGCCAGATCTGCGTCCACTGGTTCCGCTGGATGGTGGCCGTTTCGCGACTTCTGACCTGAACGATCTGTATCGTCGCGTCATTAACCGTAACAACCGTCTGAAACGTCTGCTGGATCTGGCTGCGCCGGATATCATCGTACGCAACGAAAAACGTATGCTGCAGGAAGCGGTAGATGCCCTGCTGGATAACGGTCGTCGCGGTCGTGCGATCACCGGTTCTAACAAACGTCCTCTGAAATCTTTGGCCGACATGATCAAAGGTAAGCAGGGTCGTTTCCGTCAGAACCTGCTCGGTAAGCGTGTTGACTACTCCGGTCGTTCTGTAATCACCGTAGGTCCATACCTGCGTCTGCATCAGTGCGGTCTGCCTAAGAAAATGGCACTGGAGCTGTTCAAACCATTCATCTACGGCAAGCTGGAGCTGCGTGGCCTGGCCACCACCATCAAAGCCGCTAAGAAAATGGTTGAGCGTGAAGAAGCTGTCGTTTGGGATATCCTGGACGAAGTTATCCGCGAACACCCGGTACTGCTGAACCGTGCACCAACCCTGCACCGTCTGGGTATCCAGGCATTTGAGCCAGTCCTGATTGAAGGTAAAGCTATCCAGCTGCACCCGCTGGTTTGTGCGGCATATAACGCCGACTTCGATGGTGACCAGATGGCTGTTCACGTACCGCTGACGCTGGAAGCCCAGCTGGAAGCGCGTGCGCTGATGATGTCTACCAACAACATCCTGTCTCCAGCGAACGGTGAACCTATTATCGTTCCTTCTCAGGACGTTGTATTGGGTCTGTACTACATGACCCGTGACTGTGTTAACGCCAAAGGCGAAGGCATGGTGCTGACTGGCCCGAAAGAAGCTGAGCGTATTTATCGCGCTGGCCTGGCCTCTCTGCATGCGCGCGTTAAAGTGCGTATCACCGAATACGAAAAAGATGAAAACGGCGAGTTCGTTGCGAAAACCAGCCTGAAAGACACGACTGTTGGTCGTGCCATTCTGTGGATGATCGTACCGAAGGGTCTGCCTTTCTCCATCGTCAACCAGGCGCTGGGCAAGAAAGCGATCTCCAAAATGCTGAACACCTGTTACCGCATTCTGGGTCTGAAGCCGACCGTAATCTTCGCTGACCAGACAATGTACACCGGCTTTGCTTATGCAGCGCGTTCAGGTGCATCTGTTGGTATTGATGACATGGTCATCCCAGAGAAGAAACACGAGATCATCTCTGAAGCGGAAGCCGAAGTTGCTGAGATCCAGGAGCAGTTCCAGTCTGGTCTGGTAACCGCGGGCGAACGCTATAACAAAGTTATCGATATCTGGGCTGCGGCGAACGATCGTGTATCCAAGGCGATGATGGATAACCTGCAGACCGAAACCGTGATTAACCGTGACGGCGTTGAAGAACAGCAGGTTTCCTTCAACAGCATCTACATGATGGCCGACTCCGGTGCGCGTGGTTCTGCTGCTCAGATTCGTCAGCTGGCAGGTATGCGTGGTCTGATGGCGAAGCCAGATGGCTCCATCATCGAAACGCCAATCACCGCGAACTTCCGTGAAGGTCTGAACGTACTCCAGTACTTCATCTCTACTCACGGTGCTCGTAAAGGTCTGGCGGATACCGCACTGAAAACAGCGAACTCCGGTTATCTGACGCGTCGTCTGGTTGACGTTGCGCAGGATCTGGTTGTAACCGAAGACGATTGTGGCACCCTCGAAGGTATCACCATGACCCCGGTTATCGAGGGTGGTGATGTTAAAGAGCCACTGCGCGATCGCGTACTGGGTCGTGTAACCGCGGAAGACATTCTGAAGCCGGGTACTGCAGACATTCTGGTTCCACGCAATACGCTGCTGCACGAACAGTGGTGTGACCTGCTGGAAGCAAACTCTGTTGACTCAGTGAAAGTACGTTCCGTTGTATCCTGTGACACCGACTTTGGTGTATGTGCGCACTGCTATGGTCGTGACCTGGCACGTGGCCACATCATCAACAAAGGTGAAGCAATCGGTGTTATCGCGGCACAGTCCATCGGTGAGCCGGGTACACAGCTGACGATGCGTACGTTCCACATCGGTGGTGCGGCATCTCGTGCGGCTGCTGAATCCAGCATCCAGGTGAAAAACAAAGGTAGCATCAAGCTCAGCAACGCGAAGTCTGTTGTTAACTCTGCAGGCAAGCTGGTTGTGACCTCTCGTAACACTGAGCTGAAACTGATCGACGAATTCGGTCGTACCAAAGAGAGCTATAAAGTACCTTACGGTGCGGTTATGGCGAAAGGTGATGGTGAGCAGGTTGCCGGCGGTGAGACCGTTGCAAACTGGGATCCACACACCATGCCAGTTATCACCGAAGTAAGTGGTTTCATCCGCTTCACTGACATGATCGACGGCCAGACCATTACTCGTCAGACTGACGAGCTGACCGGTCTGTCTTCTCTGGTAGTTCTGGATTCCGCAGAGCGTACTACTGGCGGTAAAGATCTGCGTCCTGCGCTGAAAATCGTTGATGCTCAGGGTAACGACGTTCTGATCCCGGGTACCGATATGCCTGCGCAGTACTTCCTGCCAGGTAAAGCGATTGTTCAGCTGGAAGATGGCGTACAGATCAGCTCTGGTGACACCCTGGCGCGTATTCCTCAGGAATCCGGCGGTACCAAGGACATCACCGGTGGTCTGCCACGCGTTGCGGACCTGTTCGAAGCACGTCGTCCGAAAGAGCCGGCAATCCTGGCTGAAATCAGCGGTATCATTTCCTTCGGTAAAGAGACCAAAGGTAAACGCCGTCTGGTTATCACTCCAGTAGATGGCAGCGAGCCGTACGAAGAGATGATTCCTAAGTGGCGTCAGCTCAACGTGTTCGAAGGTGAACGTGTAGAACGTGGTGACGTGGTTTCCGACGGTCCAGAAGCGCCGCACGATATCCTGCGTCTGCGTGGTGTGCATGCTGTTACTCGTTACATCGTTAACGAAGTACAGGACGTATACCGTCTGCAGGGCGTTAAGATTAACGATAAACACATCGAAGTTATCGTTCGTCAGATGCTGCGTAAAGCAACCATCGAAAACGCAGGTAGCTCTGAGTTCCTGGAAGGCGAGCAGGTTGAATACTCTCGCGTTAAGATCGCTAACCGCGATCTGGAAGCGAACGGCAAAATCGGTGCGACCTTCGCACGCGATCTGCTGGGTATCACCAAAGCGTCTCTGGCAACCGAGTCCTTCATCTCTGCAGCATCGTTCCAGGAAACTACGCGTGTCCTGACCGAAGCGGCTGTTGCAGGTAAACGTGATGAACTGCGCGGTCTGAAAGAGAACGTTATCGTGGGTCGTCTGATCCCGGCTGGTACCGGCTATGCGTACCATCAGGATCGTATGCGTCGTCGTGCTGCGGGTGAACTGCCAGCTGCACCGCAGGTCACTGCTGAAGATGCATCCGCGAGCCTGGCAGAACTGCTGAACGCAGGTCTGGGTGGTTCCGACAACGAGTAATCGTTGATTCAGCTAATAAAAAACCCGCTTCGGCGGGTTTTTTTATCTCTTTTTTCAGTTAATCAGCGGTAGCCGACGGTACAGCTCTATCATATCGCCCGCCAGGTCCTGAATGACCATCGCGTTCATCAGGTGATCCTGAGAATGGACGGTGATCAGATTAACCGGCAGCTTCCCGGTACCTTCATCAAGACCAATAAGCTGCGTCTGAATCGTGTGCGCATGCTTCACATATTCGCGCGACTCTTCCATCGCCTTTTCGGCTTCGGCAAAGTCACCTTTACGTGCCATCTGCAACGCCGTAAGGGCAGCACTGCGTGCCGCACCTGCGTTGACCAGCAGTTCCATGATTGTGGTTTCTAAGTCTTCCATTATGACTCCAGCAGTTTGAGCGCTTTTTCCAGTACGGCATCGCCTTTCATCATGCCGTAATCCATCATGTCGATCACCGCGACCTTTTTACCCAGTGGGTCGGCCTGTGCCTGTAGTTTAGCCTGCTCGTATTTAACCTGTGGCCCCAGTAATACGATGTCGGCCGTCGCGATGTTGTCTTTAAACTCCGCAACCGGAACGGCTTTAATGGTGACTTCAACCCCTTTTTTCTGTGCGGCATCTTTCATACGTTGAACCAGCATGCTGGTTGACATTCCCGCTGCACAGCATAAAACGATGTTCTTCATAATCAGCCTCGATCTACATGTGTTTATTGATAATTATCCCGTGCAGAACGCTTCAACAACCGCTTTACCGTGATTGTGTGTGAGGCATCACAAAGAAACCGACGATTTTCTGAAACCGGTTACAATTTTGCATTGGTGAGCAGCTTACCCGCCGGAACGGGCAGGCTGAAAGGTGAGGATTAGCTGATGGACGTGCGGATAATGCGATTTTTTCCCTGCTGCTTCGCGCTGTAAAGTGCGTTATCAACACTACCCACAAATTGTTCCAGCGGTTCGTGGTGCCATTCTCCCAGACCACCACTGAACGTTACCCGCAGGTTTTCTTCCCGCCAGGCGCGTTTTTCAACGGCGGTACGCCACGCCTCAAGTAATGAAAGTGCAGAAGCAATCTGCTCAGCCTGGAAGACTACCGCGAACTCTTCCCCTCCGTAACGGTAAACCGAGACGTGATGTGGCTGCATTATCTGGAGCCCTTCGCGGGCCACGTTGCGCAGGACGATGTCACCGGTTAAGTGGCCCAGCGTATCGTTAATCGACTTGAAGTTATCAATATCCACCAGCGCCATTGCAAAAGGCTGGTGTGCTTCCAGAAGCTCCGCCACATCGCTATCGAACGCGCGGCGGTTTTTGCAGCCCGTCAGCGCATCGTGCGTTGCCTGGCGGACATACGCCATCTCACGCTCTTTATTGGACTGGATAGTGTGGCTCAGCATCGCTTCCAGACGCGGCGCTTCGCTGACGTCGCCGGTTTTGATGGCATTGATAATGTGCATCAGCACGGTACGCGAGGCATGGCGCAGGTATAAACCAAAGAGGATGATGATGATGGCCGCCAGGGCAAACCCCCAGCCAACAATCGTCGTTTCGTGGCGAGTAATATCAGTGAGCGTCGCACCCGATACCCGGTAAATAACAAACCAGTCCGGGTTGGTAAACGAATAATAGTAATACCAGGCGTTGCTTTTCTTGTCGTAAAGATGCCCTTCGCCGCTGGTCATTTTGTCCATCAGCGCTTCGCTCACGTACTGCTTGAAGAGTGCACCGGTATCAGGGTGCAGCACCACAGCACCGTCGCGTTCGACGATGAAGAACTCCCCCTGAACGGGTGCTACCATCTGGCGCAGAGTATAGCCCATTGACGTGAGATCGAGATGAAAAGCGAGCGTTCCCTTCAGCCTGCCTTCTGGTGAAATCACGGGCTTATAAAGAGTGACCGTGGGGTGACCCGTAAAGTAATCCATATAAGGGCGGGTATAGTGGCTGAAGATGCTGGCTTCCGCCTGGGCGACAAACCACGGTCTCGTCCGGGGATCGAAGGTTTTACTCGTCTCCGTGGGGAGCACTTCCGGTGCGCGGAGATAATGCCCCTGCGTGTCTGCCAGTGAAATGGAGGAGACGGTCGGCATCAGGTTCTGCAAATGCATCATCATCTGCAGCCCCTGCGTCGGGTTAACGTTTAGCGTCTCGTTTAGCCTGTCGTCGCGCGCGAAGTACATCGCGGAACGGCCAAGGATATAGTCATTTTCACGCAGGATAGATTCGGTGTAATTCACCGCCAGGTTATGCGTGAAATTGCTATTAATCTTGTGATAATCCTCAAGAAAATCTTTTCGTTGCGAAAGCGTCACCGCGACCGCGATCAGCACAAAACTGCACAGGATCCCCGCGAAGCTGAGCATAATTGGCCGGGTGAAAGAGAGTTTTTTGCTGTGAAGTGCCATGAGTTGTACATCGATCCTGATGGTGAATGCTTTTTGTCTGCCGATATCCTCTCAGCATAGTCGCTGTCCTGCGATTGGCTGTGAATTATACGATGTACGGTTTCAGACGAGATGATTTATATTAAGAATCACTAAGAAATTACTTATGAACATTCTGGATTCAGGCAGAGGCAGGGCGAAACGAGGAAGAAGCTTTTCGCCCTGGCCAGCGTCCGTTGCTGGCCTTGAGACAATAAAAAACCGGACGATTGCTGACAATCATCCGGTTTTGCCTTTTCGTCGCGTCTCGACAATTTTTTAACGTGTTGCAGTGCGTTTCAACGCAATTGCGAGGCTCTTCCCAGCCAGCTGTCCCAGTCTTTCCAGACAGGCTGTAGACCCTGTTCAGTCAGGGCGGCAGCGACGGCTTCCGGACGTCGCCCGTCATGTGGCGCAAACTGCTCCAGTTCCGGATGGTCGTCGGCGTAGCCGCCGGGCTGCGTTTTGGAAAATGCGCTAACGTTGTTGATTGCAAGCGGGATCACGCGATCGCGAAACGCCGGGGACTCGCGCGTTGAGAGAGACAACTCAACCTCCGGAGCAAGCAGGCGGAACGCACAGATGGTTTGCACGAGTTGACGCTCATCCATCAGAGAAGCCGGTTCAACCCCTCCCGTGCAAGGCCGCAGCCGGGGGAAGGAGATAGAGTAACGGCTCTGCCAGTAGCGTTGCTGGAGCCATAGCAGATGTTCTGCCACCATGAAGCAATCTACCCGCCAGCTATCCGATAGCCCGATCAGCGCCCCCAGACCGATTTTGTCGATCCCGGCGCGTCCCAGTCTGTCCGGTGTCTCCAGCCGGAAAAAGAAATCCTGTTTCTTTCCCTTGAGGTGATGCCGGGCATATGTCGCCTCGTGGTAGGTTTCCTGATAGACCATGACCCCGTCCAGCCCGAGCGTTTTTAACTCCGCGTATTCCTCTTGCGACAGGGGCTGCACTTCCATTTGCAAAGAGGCAAACTGACGACGAATGGCGGGGAGGTGCTGACGAAAATAGTCCATCCCCACTTTCCCCTGATGTTCACCCGTGACCAGCAGAAGATGCTCAAAGCCCATTTCACGAATGGCCGCACACTCACGCGCAATTTCACTCTCATCGAGCGTTTTCCGCTTGATGCGGTTACTCATGGAGAAACCGCAATAGGTACAGTCATTGGCGCACAGGTTAGAGAGGTAAAGCGGGACGTAAAAACTCACTGTGTTGCCAAAGCGCTGGCGTGTCAGCCTCTGAGCACGCTGTGCCATCGGTTCAAGATAGGCGCTGGCTGCCGGGGAGAGCAGGGCCATCAAATCCTCACGGGTGAGGTGACGGGCGTTCAATGCTCGCTCCACGTCAGCAGCCGTCTTGCTGTTGATGCGCAGGGCAATGTCGTCCCAGTTAAGCTGCCGCCAGCGCTCGGTAAACGTACTCATGAGATTGCCTCCAGAAAACCGGTCAACGGGCTGGTGGCCTGAGCCTGAAAACTGCGCGAGCCGGGGCCGGACGCCCTTGCCAGCACGCCGGCCTCTACGGCCATGCGGAACGCGCGCGCCATCATGACCGGGTCATCAGCTACCGCGATGGCCGTGTTCACCAGCACGGCGTCTGCGCCCATCTCCAGCGCCTGCGCAGCATGGCTTGGCACACCAATGCCCGCATCCACAACGACTGGCACGGTGGCCTGCTCAATAATGATTTCAAGCATCGCACGGGTTTCCAGCCCCTGATTGGAGCCGATGGGGGCGCCCAGCGGCATGACGGCGGCACAGCCGACCTCTTCCAGACGCTTGCACAGTACGGGGTCGGCTCCACAGTAAGGCAGAACGATAAACCCCTGCTGAACCAGTTTTTCGGCTGCTTTCAGCGTTTCGATAGGGTCAGGTAGCAGCCAGCGGGCATCCGGGTGAATTTCCAGCTTCAGCCAGCGGGTGCCGAGCGCTTCTCGCGCCAGTTGTGCGGCAAAAATCGCCTCCTCTGCCGTTTTCGCGCCGGACGTATTGGGCAGCAGCGTAACGCCTGCTTCCAGTAAAGGTGCCAGAATGGCATCGCTGTGGTGACGCAGGTCCACGCGCTTCATGGCCAGCGTCACCAGCTGGCTGCCGCTTTCCCGGATGACATCCACCATCAGCTGTGGGGAGGCGAATTTTCCAGTTCCGGTAAACAGATGTGAATCAAAGACTTTATCGGCAATACGTAACATCTCAGCCCCCTGCGATAACCTGAAACAGCAGGATCTGATCACCTTCATTGACCTGCTGAAGCTCCCACTGCTCGCGCGGCAGGATCTGTTGATTGAGCGCCAGCGCCGTGCCTGGTTTAAGCTGACGTAATTTATCGAGCAAAACGGCAACGGTAAGCCCGTCGTCGCAGCTCATCGGCTCATCGTTAAACAGAATGCGCATCGTGGCCTCCGCATACCGGGCAGTGGCTGGCACGGTGAAGCGCCAGCTGTCGCCAGCCGCTGGAGCGGGCATCAAACAAGCGCAGCGTATTGCGTTCCGTCTCCATGCCGCTAAGCAGCTTGATAGCTTCCAGCGCCTGCATTGTGCCCATCACGCCGACCACCGGACCAAGAATGCCCGCCGTCCGGCAATTGCGCGTTGGCTCGGCATCATCCGGCCACAGGCAGCGATAGCAGCCCTGCGACCACGGCGGAGTCAGGACCATCATCTGCCCGCCGAAACCCACCGCGCTGGCGGTGATAAGCGGCGTATTATTTGCCACGCAGGCGGCGTCGATCGCCTGACGCGTCGCCATATTGTCGGTGCAGTCCAGCACCACGTCGGCCAGGGCAACTTCGCGTTGCAGGCTTTCACCGCTGAGCCGTTGCTGTAGGGCAATCAGTTCGATGTCCGGGTTAAGCTGGTTCAGCCGCTGGCGGGTGATTTGCGCTTTAGGCTGGTTAATATCCTCGGTGGTAAAGAGAATTTGCCGTTGCAGGTTGCTGAGGTGAACCTCGTCGTCATCGGCCAGTACCAGCGTGCCGACGCCCGCCCCTGCCAGATAGAGCGCGGCAGGGGCTCCTAACCCGCCCAGACCCACAATCAGAACCCGGCTGGCGAGCAGCTTTTGCTGTCCGTCAATGGCGATATCCTCCAGCAGAAGCTGACGGCTGTAGCGCATAAAATCACGATCATTCATCGCCTGCTCCTGCCAGCTGTAACAGCTGCTCGGTAGCCGACTGCCAGTCTGCGGCCTGGGTAATGGCGCTGACGACGGCAATGCTGCCGACCCCGGTCTCCAGCACCGCCGGGGCACGTTCAAGGCTAATGCCGCCGATGGCAACGGTGGGATAATCGGCAAGGCGTTCAACGTGGCTCGCCAGCTGCGCCAGACCTTGCGGTGCGGAGGGCATCTGCTTGGTTTGCGTCGGGAATACGTGGCCGAGGGCGATGTAAGAGGGGCGGGCGGTCAGCGCGACGTCGATTTCCATATCGTCATGCGTTGACACCCCCAGACGTAGCCCTGCGTCGCGGATCGCATTGAGGTCGGTTGTCTCAAGGTCTTCCTGACCCAGATGTACGCCGTAAGCCTGATGTTTGATCGCCAGTCGCCAGTAGTCGTTGATAAACAGGCGAGCGTCATAGCGACGCCCTAGCGCGATGGCAGAAACCACATCCGCCTCTACCTCTTCATCGTGTTTATCTTTAATGCGTAGCTGGAGCGTACGAACGCCCGCCGCAAGCAGGCGCTCTATCCATTCCACGCTATCCACCACCGGATAGAGCCCTAAACGAAAGGGCACAGGTGGGAAATCGGGCTGGTACATTACGCCTCCTCTTTTTTGAGGTAGATTTCACCGCCTTTGGCGCGGAAGGTTTCTGACATATCCGCCATGCCCACTTCAATGGTTTGTGCGGCAGCGTAGTCACGTACCTCCTGGCTGATTTTCATCGAGCAGAATTTCGGCCCGCACATGGAGCAGAAGTGTGCCACTTTGCCTGATTCCTGCGGCAGTGTTTCGTCGTGATAGGCGCGAGCAGTGAATGGGTCGAGCGCCAGGTTGAACTGATCTTCCCAGCGGAATTCGAAGCGTGCTTTCGACATGGCGTTATCACGGATTTGCGCGCCCGGGTGGCCTTTCGCCAGATCGGCTGCGTGGGCGGCAATCTTGTAGGTGATCAGACCCAGTTTTACATCTTCTTTGTTTGGCAGGCCGAGGTGCTCTTTCGGCGTGACGTAGCAGAGCATGGCGCAGCCGAACCAGCCAATCATTGCCGCACCAATCCCGGAGGTGAAATGGTCATAGCCCGGCGCGATATCGGTGGTCAATGGCCCGAGGGTGTAGAACGGCGCTTCGTGGCAGTGCTCCAGCTCTTCAGTCATGTTGCGACGGATCATCTGCATTGGCACATGTCCCGGGCCTTCAATCATCACCTGTACGTCATATTCCCAGGCGATTTTGGTGAGTTCACCCAGCGTGTGCAATTCGGCAAACTGCGCTTCGTCATTGGCATCGCGGATGGAGCCAGGACGCAGACCGTCGCCCAGCGACAGAGAGACATCGTACGCGGCGCAGATTTCGCAAATCTCACGGAAGTGTTCGTAGAGGAAGTTTTCCTGATGATGGGACAGACACCACTTCGCCATGATCGAACCGCCGCGCGAGACGATGCCGGTCAGACGTTTCGCCGTCATCGGCACGTAGCGCAGCAGTACACCTGCGTGAATAGTGAAGTAGTCTACGCCCTGTTCAGCCTGTTCCAGTAACGTGTCGCGGAAGGCCTCCCAGGTAAGATCTTCGGCAATGCCGTTGACCTTCTCCAGCGCCTGATACACAGGTACCGTCCCGATAGGAACCGGGCTGTTACGCAGGATCCATTCACGGGTTTCGTGAATATAACGGCCAGTGGAGAGGTCCATCACCGTGTCCGCACCCCAGCGCGTCGACCAGACCAGTTTTTCCACCTCTTCTTCGATAGACGAAGTAACGGCCGAGTTACCGATGTTAGCGTTGACCTTCACCAGGAAATTACGGCCGATAATCATTGGCTCAGATTCCGGGTGATTGATGTTGGCAGGGATAATCGCGCGGCCAGCGGCGACTTCGTCACGCACAAATTCCGGCGTAATGTTTTCCGGCAGGCGAGCGCCAAAACCTTCCCCCGGATGCTGGTGGCGCAGAATTTCGCTACGGATGCGCTCACGGCCCATGTTTTCGCGGATGGCGATGAACTCCATTTCGGGGGTGACGATCCCCTGACGCGCGTAGTGCAACTGGGTCACGCATTTGCCCGCTTTAGCGCGTTTCGGTGTCAGCAGGCCGGTGAAGCGCAGCTCGTCCAGACCGTCGTCGGCCAGGCGCTCTTTGGTATAGGCAGAACTTTGCTCGTTTAGCTCCTCGCTGTCCAGGCGGGCGTCGATCCACGGTTGGCGCAGCTTAGCCAGGCCTTTCTGAACGTTGATGGCAATTTCAGGGTCACCGTAGGGACCGGAGGTGTCATACACCGGCACAGCCTCGTTGTCTTCATACTGTGGGTTATCTTTGCTGCCGCCGATAAGCGTTGGGCTAAGCTGAATTTCACGCATCGGCACGCGGATATCCGCCTGAGAGCCGGTGATGTAGATGCGTTTCGAGTTCGGGAAAGCGGTGCCTTCCAGGGTATCAATGAATTGCTGGGCGTGTGCGCGCTGTTCGCGGCGGGTCAGTTTAGTGGTAGACATAGCTCATTCCAAAAGTGAAGGACATGGCTTGTCAGACGACGGATGAAGCAAGAGAAGATCGCCCGCAGGCGATTCAACAGCAGTGTGACTCTTGTTCCCTTCGCAGGTATTAGCCTGATCAGGTTCCGCGGATCCCGAATTAACGGTCTCAGCCCGCGTTTTTGCAAACGCTGGGCACTCCGACAAGAAAAATCCCCCTCGTGAGAGGGGCGAATGTTTGTAAATTACTCGTTAACGATTAAGAACTCAAGCAGGGCGCGCGATGTTATCTTCGTTGCTGGCACTGAGATTGCTATCCAGCACGAGGGCGATCAGCTTATCTTCCAGTGTGAATCGCTCTTCCAGCGCTTCGCCAAGGTCGGAAAGCGCCTGCTGAAACTCAAGATAGTTATCGTGATCGATCGCATTCTCAAGCGTGGAATCGTAGTAGTCCATAATCTGCTGGGTATTGGCTTCCAGCAGCGGATAGAGTTTGCTGGCCGCTAAATACGGCGTAGTCCCTTCCATTTCGCGGATAATGCGTTCATAAATATTGAAATGGCCGTCGGACAGGTAGTCGACCAGGCTCTGACAAAAATCATCCAGCGCTTTTTCATTCAGACGCATAAACGATTCTTTGCCAGGCTTAATACCGACCAGATTGTAATAAGCCACGAGTAGATGCTTGCGCACATGTAGCCAGCGATCCACCAGTTTGTTACTTCCTCTAACGCGCTCAGTCAGGCTTTCTAGCTGGTTTAACATGTTCGACTCCGCAAAGTTTAGAATTGAATCTGCTTATCCAAAATGTAACCACAATGCTAACAACATGTCAGTGAAGCGAAGGTAGTGCAATAGATATGGATCGTATTATTGAAAAATCAGATCTTGGTTGGTGGATCGTCAGTCACGAACAAAAATTATGGCTCCCCGTCGGGGAAATTCCCTATGGTACGGCGGAAAAATTCGATCTTGTTGGTCAACCTGCACTGAGGATCGGTGAGTGGCAGGGCGATCCCGTGTGGATGGTCCAGCAGGCTCGACGTCAGGACATGGGATCGGTTCGTCAGGTGCTGGATCTGGATGTGGGGCTGTTCCAGCTGGCGGGCCGTGGTGTACAGCTGGCGGAGTTTTATCGTTCGCATAAATACTGCGGTTACTGCGGGCATACCATGCACCCGAGCAAAACCGAGTGGGCGATGCTCTGCAGCCACTGCCGTGAACGCTACTATCCGCAGATTGCGCCGTGCATTATCGTCGCTATCCGTCGCGAGGATTCTATCCTGCTGGCGCAGCATACCCGTCACCGCAACGGCATTCACACTGTGCTGGCCGGGTTTGTCGAAGTGGGCGAAACGCTGGAGCAGGCGGTGGCGCGCGAAGTGATGGAGGAGAGCGGGATTAAAGTGAAGAACCTGCGCTATGTTACCTCCCAGCCGTGGCCGTTCCCGCAGTCATTAATGACGGCATTTATGGCCGAATATGATAGCGGGGATATCGTCATCGACCAGAAAGAGTTACTGGAAGCGAACTGGTATCGGTATGACGATTTACCTCTGTTACCGCCGCCAGGTACGGTGGCGCGTCGGCTAATAGAAGATACTGTGGCAATGTGTCGGGCTGAGTATGAGTAGTGTTACACTGAGGCCATGACGCTTAAGGAACTGCAAAAATGACCGAACTGAAGAACGATCGTTATCTGCGTGCGCTGCTGCGCCAGCCCGTTGATGTCACCCCGGTGTGGATGATGCGCCAGGCGGGACGCTATCTGCCAGAGTACAAAGCCACGCGCGCGCAGGCAGGCGATTTTATGTCGCTGTGCAAAAACGCTGAGCTGGCCTGTGAAGTGACGCTCCAGCCGCTGCGCCGCTTCCCGCTGGATGCTGCGATCCTCTTCTCGGATATTCTGACCATCCCGGATGCGATGGGCCTTGGGCTCTATTTTGAAACCGGTGAAGGTCCACGTTTCACCTCCCCAATCAAAAGCAAAGCCGACGTCGACAAGCTGCCTGTTCCCGATCCTGAAGATGAACTGGGCTATGTGATGAATGCCGTGCGCACCATTCGCCATGAGCTGAAAGGTGAAGTGCCGCTGATCGGTTTCTCTGGCAGTCCGTGGACGCTGGCGACTTACATGGTTGAAGGTGGCAGCAGCAAGGCTTTCACCGTGATTAAAAAGATGATGTACGCGGAGCCGCTGGCGTTGCATGCGCTGCTCGACAAGCTGGCGAAGAGCGTCACGCTCTACCTCAACGCACAGATTAAAGCGGGCGCACAGTCGGTGATGATTTTCGACACCTGGGGCGGCGTACTCACCGGACGCGATTATCAGCAGTTTTCGCTCTATTACATGCACAAGATCGTTGATGGCCTGCTGCGTGAAAACGAAGGCCGCCGCGTGCCGGTGACCTTGTTCACCAAAGGCGGCGGTCAGTGGCTGGAGGCGATGGCTGCAACGGGATGTGACGCGCTGGGTCTCGACTGGACAACCGATATTGCCGATGCGCGCCGTCGCGTGGGTGACAAGGTGGCGCTGCAGGGCAATATGGATCCGTCCATGCTTTATGCACAGCCGGCTCGCATTGAAGAAGAGGTGGCAACCATTCTCGCCGGTTTCGGCCAGGGCGAAGGGCACGTCTTTAACCTCGGGCATGGTATTCATCAGGACGTGCCGCCAGAACACGCTGGCGCGTTTGTGGAGGCGGTACACCGACTCTCTGCGCAATACCACAAGTAAGGAATCGCTATGGATCTCGCGTCATTACGCGCCCAACAAATTGAACTGGCTTCATCCGTGATCCGCGAGGATCGTCTGGATAAGGATCCCCCGCAGTTTATCGGTGGAGCTGACGTCGGGTTTGAGCAGGGTGGGGACGTGACGCGAGCGGCGATGGTGGTACTGAAATATCCCTCGCTTGAGCTGGTGGAGTACAAAGTGGCGCGTATTGCCACCACCATGCCGTACATCCCGGGCTTTCTCTCCTTCCGCGAATACCCCGCGCTGCTGGCAGCGTGGGAACAGCTCTCGCAAAAACCTGACCTGCTGTTTGTCGATGGGCACGGTATTTCGCATCCGCGCCGTTTAGGCGTGGCCAGCCACTTTGGCCTGCTGGTGGATGTTCCCACCATCGGCGTAGCTAAGAAACGCTTGTGCGGCGCGTTTGAACCGCTTTCTGCCGAGCCTGGCGCGCTGGTGCCGCTCATTGATAAAGGTGAACAACTGGCGTGGGTATGGCGCAGCAAAGCCCGCTGTAACCCGCTGTTTATTGCCACCGGACATCGGGTGAGCATGGATAGCGCTCTGGGGTGGGTGCAGCGCTGTATGAAGGGTTACCGGTTACCAGAGCCGACGCGCTGGGCTGATGCGGTGGCTTCTTCACGCCCGGCTTTTGTTCGTTGGCAGGAAATTCAGCGATGATTCAGGTAAACTGCGCCTAATTTTCGATTCGAGAGATCATCATGTTACAAAACCCGATTCACCTGCGCCTTGAGAAGCTGGAAAGCTGGCAGCACGTCACCTTTATGGCTTGCCTGTGCGAGCGCATGTATCCCAACTATGCCGCGTTCTGCAAGCAGACGGGCTTTGGTGATGGTCATATTTATCGCCGAATTCTGGATCTGATCTGGGAAACGCTGACGGTGAAAGACGCGAAGGTGAATTTCGACTCTCAGCTCGAAAAGCTGGAAGAGGCGATTCCGGTTGCGGATGATTTTGACCTGTACGGTGTCTATCCGGCGATCGATGCCTGTGTGGCGTTAAGCGAGTTGATTCACTCCCGCCTGAGTGGTGAAACGCTGGAGCATGCTATCGAAGTCAGTAAGGCATCGATTACGACCGTTGCGATGCTGGAAATGACTCAGGAAGGTCGTGAAATGACCGACGAAGAGCTGCGTGCTAACCCGGCGGTAGAACAAGAATGGGACATTCAGTGGGAAATTTTCCGCCTACTGGCAGAGTGTGAAGAGCGCGATATTGAGCTGATAAAAGGGCTGCGCGCGGACTTACGTGAGGCCGGTGAGAGCAATATTGGTATAATTTTTAACCAATGAGACAATAAAACTTGAGATAACGCCCGTTTTGTCGCTCCTCGACTCTTCCCTTTCGCCCCTTGTCTGGTCTACATTTGGGGGGCGAAAAAAAGTGGCTATCGGTGCGTGTATGCAGGAGAGTGCTTTTTTGGCATTTTCGTCGCACTCGATGCTTAGCAAGCGATAAACACATTGAAAGGATAACTTATGAACAAGACTCAACTGATTGATGTAATTGCGGACAAGGCTGATCTGTCTAAAGTGCAGGCTAAAGCTGCTCTGGAATCTACCCTGGCTGCAATTACTGAGTCTCTGAAAGAAGGCGATGCTGTACAACTGGTTGGTTTCGGTACCTTCAAAGTGAACCACCGTGCTGAGCGCACTGGCCGCAACCCGCAGACCGGTAAAGAAATCAAAATCGCCGCAGCTAACGTGCCAGCATTCGTTTCTGGTAAAGCTCTGAAAGACGCTGTTAAGTAAGACGCGTGGCAGTGAACAGTTTTAACGAAGGGGCGGTAACGCCCCTTTTGTCTGTCTGGCGTGGTGCGCTCACGTTAGCGGGCGTGCTGTTGCTGTCAGCCTGTAGTCATGACTCCTCTCTACCACCGTTTACCGCCAGCGGCTACGCTGACAACCAGGGGGCAGTCAGAATATGGCGCAAAGATTCCGGCGGTGAAGTCCATCTGCTTTCTGCTTTTAGCCCGTGGCATAACGGCAATACCTCGACCGCGGAGTATCGCTGGCAGGGCGATGACCTGTCGCTGATCGAACTGAACGTCTACAGTAAGACCCCTGAACATGTGAAAGTGCGTTTTGATGACCATGGCGAGCTGAGCTTTATGCAGCGTGAAGTGAGTGGTCAAAAACAGCAGCTTTCCAGCGATCAAATTGCTCTCTATCGTTATCGTGCTGAACAGATCCGCCAGACCAGCGATGCGCTGCGTCAGGGACGCGTTGTACTGCGCCAGGGGCGCTGGCACGCCGATGGGACGGTAACAACTTGCGAAGGGCAGACAGTGAAGCCTGAGCTTGAATCCTGGGCAACCGAACATATTGAACGCCGTCAGCGTCATTCATCTATGGAGGTGAGTGTGGCGTGGCTTGAAGCACCGGAAGGTTCTCAGCTGCTGCTGGTGGCGAACGAAGACTTCTGCACCTGGCAGCCGACAGAAAAAAGTTTCTGACGTAAATCCCCTCTCCCTTGAGGGAGAGGAGTTGGGTGAGTGTAACAGACGGTTCCGTTACTCCCCTTGCTCACGCGCAATCGCGCGATAGCCGATATCCTGACGGCTAAAGCTACCGTTCCAGTGAATATCCGCCATCAGCGCATAGGCGCGCTTCTGTGCTTCTGCAACGCTATGACCCAACGCGGTCGCACACAGCACGCGGCCACCGTTGGTCAGTACGCGATCGTCGTCAGACAGTTTCGTACCCGCATGGAACACTTTACTGCCTTCGATCTCTTCCAGCGGCAGACCGTGGATCTCGTCTCCGGTGTTGTAATTGCCCGGATAGCCGCCAGCGGCAATCACCACGCCCAGAGATGCACGTTCGTCCCATTCGGACGTTTTCTCATCCAGCTTACCTTCACAGGCTGCCAGGCACAGATCGACCAGATCGGATTTCATGCGCAGCATGATTGGCTGAGTTTCTGGATCGCCAAAGCGGCAGTTGAACTCGATGACCTTCGGGTTACCCTGTTTATCGATCATCAGACCCGCATAGAGGAAACCGGTGTAAGTATTCCCTTCTGCTGCCATACCTTTTACGGTTGGCCAGATGATGCGATCCATCGTGCGCTGATGCACTTCGTCAGTCACGACCGGAGCGGGCGAGTAAGCGCCCATACCGCCGGTGTTCGGGCCGGTATCCGCATTGCCTACGCGTTTATGATCCTGGCTGGTAGCCATCGGCAGAACGTGCTCGCCGTCGACCATTACAATGAAGCTCGCCTCTTCACCATCGAGGAACTCTTCGATCACGATGCGATGGCCTGCGTCGCCGAATGCGTTGCCTGCCAGCATGTCCTGCACCGCGGCCTCCGCTTCTTCGAGAGTCATCGCCACGATAACGCCTTTACCGGCAGCCAGGCCGTCGGCCTTAATGACAATCGGCGCGCCTTTTTCACGCAGATAAGCCAGGGCTGGCTCAACTTCCGTGAAGTTCTGATATTCCGCCGTCGGGATGTTGTGACGCGCGAGGAAATCTTTGGTGAAGGCTTTGGAGCCTTCGAGCTGTGCTGCACCTTCGGTTGGCCCGAAGATTTTAAGGCCGGCTGCGCGGAACGCATCCACCACGCCAATCACCAGCGGCGCTTCCGGGCCGACGATGGTCAGATCGATTTTCTCGTTCTGGGCAAAGCTCAGCAGTGCTGGAATATCGGTCACGCCGATAGCCACGTTCTGCAGCGCAGGCTCCAGCGCCGTACCGGCGTTGCCCGGTGCCACAAAGACGGTTTTCACCAGCGGAGACTGTGCCGCTTTCCACGCCAGCGCGTGCTCGCGTCCGCCGTTACCAATCACTAATACTTTCATTTTCTGCTCCGGGAATTAATGGCGGAAGTGACGCATGTCGGTGAAGATCATCGCAATACCGTGTTCATCGGCAGCGGCAATCACTTCGTCATCACGAATGGAACCGCCAGGCTGGATCACACAGGTGATACCTACTGCTGCGGCAGCATCGATACCGTCACGGAACGGGAAGAAGGCGTCAGACGCCATGGCGGAGCCTTTCACTTCCAGACCTTCATCACCTGCTTTAATCCCGGCAATTTTTGCAGAGTAGACACGGCTCATCTGGCCTGCACCTATCCCGATGGTCATGTTCTCTTTCGCGTAGACAATGGCGTTGGATTTCACGAATTTCGCCACTTTCCAGCAGAACAGCGCGTCACGCAGTTCCTGCTCGGTTGGTTGACGTTTGGTCACCACGCGCAGGTCGGCTTCTGTCACCATACCCAGGTCGCGGTCCTGAACCAGCAGACCGCCGTTCACGCGTTTGAAGTCCAGGCCTGGTACACGCTCAGCCCACTGGCCGCAAACCAGCACGCGCACGTTCTGTTTTGCAGAGGTGATTTTCAGCGCTTCTTCAGATGCGGATGGCGCGATGATCACTTCGACAAACTGACGGGAGATGATGGCCTGTGCCGTTTCAGCATCCAGCTCGCGGTTGAAGGCGATAATACCGCCGAACGCGGAGGTCGGGTCGGTTTTGTAGGCGCGATCGTAGGCATCCAGAATAGAACTACTTACCGCGACGCCGCATGGGTTGGCGTGCTTGACGATAACGCAGGCAGGCTCACTGAACTCTTTCACACATTCCAGCGCAGCATCGGTGTCAGCGATGTTGTTATAGGAAAGCGCTTTGCCCTGAACCTGTTGAGCGGTAGCAACCGAGGCTTCTTTGACCTCTTCTTCTATATAGAAGGCTGCCTGCTGGTGGCTGTTCTCACCATAACGCATATCCTGCTTCTTAATGAAGTTCAGGTTCAGGGTGCGCGGGAAGCGGCCTGAAGGATCTTTGCTTTCACCGTGGTAAGCCGGCACCAGGCTACCGAAGTAGTTGGCGATCATGCTGTCGTATGCAGCGGTGTGTTCGAATGCTTTGATGGCGAGATCGAAACGCGTTTGCAGAGTCAGTGACCCTTCGTTGGCATCCATCTCATTAATAATGGTGTTGTAGTCGCTGCTCTTCACCACGATAGCCACATCTTTATGGTTCTTGGCAGCGGAGCGCACCATGGTCGGGCCGCCGATATCAATATTCTCTACGGCATCTTCCAGCGAGCAGCCTTCGCGGGCAACAGTCTGAGCGAACGGATAGAGGTTAACGACGACCATGTCGATTGGCGCGATATCATGTTTTTCCATAATGGCGTCGTCCTGACCGCGGCGGCCAAGAATACCGCCGTGGACTTTCGGATGCAGGGTTTTGACGCGTCCATCCATCATTTCCGGGAAACCGGTGTAATCGGACACTTCGGTTACCGACAGACCTTTATCTGCTAACAGGCGAGCGGTACCGCCTGTGGAAAGCAGCTCCACACCACGTGCAGAAAGTGCCTGAGCGAATTCGACGATACCGGCTTTATCAGAAACACTGAGCAGAGCGCGGCGGACTGGACGACGTTGTTGCATGGTAAATCCCCTGGATTTCACGATTACAGAGAGCGTTAGATGAATTTTCCAGCGAAAAACTCATCTAACACACCTGACAGGGCATCCTTGTTAAGCGCGAGCATTTTAACGAAAACGTTTGCGCAACGCTCGCACATTTTCACTTTTTCGTATCATTGTGGATAACTCTGTGTGTAAAAAGGTATAAAGCGGGGTTTTGCTGGGGAATGCAGCAGTCAGTCATTTTTTTGCAACTTTTCGGTTGCGGCCTGCGGAGAACTCCCTATAATGCGCCTCCATCGACACGGCGGATGTGAATCACTTCACAAACAACCCGGTCGGTTGGAGAGAAAAAATCCTGAAATAACGGGTTGACTCTGAAAGAGGAAAGCGTAATATACGCCACCTCGCAACGGTGAGCTGAAAGCCGCGTTGCAACTGCTCTTTAACAATTTATCAGACAATCTGTGTGGGCACTCAAAGTGACATGGATTCTTAACGTCTTCGGACGAAAAATGAATACCAAGTCTCAACGAGTGAACACGTAATTCATTACGAAGTTCTTTTCTTTAGAAATAAAGAAACATTGAGCATCAAACTTTTAAATTGAAGAGTTTGATCATGGCTCAGATTGAACGCTGGCGGCAGGCCTAACACATGCAAGTCGAGCGGTAGCACAGAGAGCTTGCTCTCGGGTGACGAGCGGCGGACGGGTGAGTAATGTCTGGGAAACTGCCTGATGGAGGGGGATAACTACTGGAAACGGTAGCTAATACCGCATAACGTCGCAAGACCAAAGAGGGGGACCTTCGGGCCTCTTGCCATCAGATGTGCCCAGATGGGATTAGCTAGTAGGTGGGGTAACGGCTCACCTAGGCGACGATCCCTAGCTGGTCTGAGAGGATGACCAGCCACACTGGAACTGAGACACGGTCCAGACTCCTACGGGAGGCAGCAGTGGGGAATATTGCACAATGGGCGCAAGCCTGATGCAGCCATGCCGCGTGTATGAAGAAGGCCTTCGGGTTGTAAAGTACTTTCAGCGGGGAGGAAGGTGCTGAGGTTAATAACCTCAGCAATTGACGTTACCCGCAGAAGAAGCACCGGCTAACTCCGTGCCAGCAGCCGCGGTAATACGGAGGGTGCAAGCGTTAATCGGAATTACTGGGCGTAAAGCGCACGCAGGCGGTCTGTCAAGTCGGATGTGAAATCCCCGGGCTCAACCTGGGAACTGCATTCGAAACTGGCAGGCTAGAGTCTTGTAGAGGGGGGTAGAATTCCAGGTGTAGCGGTGAAATGCGTAGAGATCTGGAGGAATACCGGTGGCGAAGGCGGCCCCCTGGACAAAGACTGACGCTCAGGTGCGAAAGCGTGGGGAGCAAACAGGATTAGATACCCTGGTAGTCCACGCCGTAAACGATGTCGACTTGGAGGTTGTGCCCTTGAGGCGTGGCTTCCGGAGCTAACGCGTTAAGTCGACCGCCTGGGGAGTACGGCCGCAAGGTTAAAACTCAAATGAATTGACGGGGGCCCGCACAAGCGGTGGAGCATGTGGTTTAATTCGATGCAACGCGAAGAACCTTACCTACTCTTGACATCCAGAGAACTTTCCAGAGATGGATTGGTGCCTTCGGGAACTCTGAGACAGGTGCTGCATGGCTGTCGTCAGCTCGTGTTGTGAAATGTTGGGTTAAGTCCCGCAACGAGCGCAACCCTTATCCTTTGTTGCCAGCGGTCCGGCCGGGAACTCAAAGGAGACTGCCAGTGATAAACTGGAGGAAGGTGGGGATGACGTCAAGTCATCATGGCCCTTACGAGTAGGGCTACACACGTGCTACAATGGCGCATACAAAGAGAAGCGACCTCGCGAGAGCAAGCGGACCTCATAAAGTGCGTCGTAGTCCGGATTGGAGTCTGCAACTCGACTCCATGAAGTCGGAATCGCTAGTAATCGTAGATCAGAATGCTACGGTGAATACGTTCCCGGGCCTTGTACACACCGCCCGTCACACCATGGGAGTGGGTTGCAAAAGAAGTAGGTAGCTTAACCTTCGGGAGGGCGCTTACCACTTTGTGATTCATGACTGGGGTGAAGTCGTAACAAGGTAACCGTAGGGGAACCTGCGGTTGGATCACCTCCTTACCTTAAAGAACCTGCCTTTGCAGTGCTCACACAGATTGTCTGATGAATGATAAATTTCAAAATGTACTGCGAAGTGCATTGTGAAATTTTGCTCTTTAAAAATCTGGATCAAGCTGAAAATTGAAACGACACATCTTAATGGTGTGTTCGAGTCTCTCAAATTTTCGCAAGTCGATGATGAATCGAAAGAAACATCTTCGGGTTGTGAGGTTAAGCGACTAAGCGTACACGGTGGATGCCCTGGCAGTCAGAGGCGATGAAGGACGTGCTAATCTGCGAAAAGCGCCGGCGAGGTGATATGAACCTTTGACCCGGCGATGTCCGAATGGGGAAACCCAGTGTGTTTCGACACACTATCGTTAACTGAATACATAGGTTAACGAGGCGAACCGGGGGAACTGAAACATCTAAGTACCCCGAGGAAAAGAAATCAACCGAGATTCCCCCAGTAGCGGCGAGCGAACGGGGAGCAGCCCAGAGTCTGAATCAGCTTGTGTGTTAGTGGAACGGTCTGGAAAGTCCGACGATACAGGGTGATAGTCCCGTACACGAAAATGCACAGGTTGTGAACTCGAAGAGTAGGGCGGGACACGTGGTATCCTGTCTGAATATGGGGGGACCATCCTCCAAGGCTAAATACTCCTGACTGACCGATAGTGAACCAGTACCGTGAGGGAAAGGCGAAAAGAACCCCGGCGAGGGGAGTGAAAAAGAACCTGAAACCGTGTACATACAAGCAGTGGGAGCACCTTCGGGTGTGACTGCGTACCTTTTGTATAATGGGTCAGCGACTTATATTCTGTAGCAAGGTTAACCGTATAGGGGAGCCGAAGGGAAACCGAGTCTTAACTGGGCGTTAAGTTGCAGGGTATAGACCCGAAACCCGGTGATCTAGCCATGGGCAGGTTGAAGGTTGGGTAACACTAACTGGAGGACCGAACCGACTAATGTTGAAAAATTAGCGGATGACTTGTGGCTGGGGGTGAAAGGCCAATCAAACCGGGAGATAGCTGGTTCTCCCCGAAAGCTATTTAGGTAGCGCCTCGTGAACTCATCTTCGGGGGTAGAGCACTGTTTCGGCTAGGGGGCCATCCCGGCTTACCAACCCGATGCAAACTACGAATACCGAAGAATGTTATCACGGGAGACACACGGCGGGTGCTAACGTCCGTCGTGAAGAGGGAAACAACCCAGACCGCCAGCTAAGGTCCCAAAGTCATGGTTAAGTGGGAAACGATGTGGGAAGGCACAGACAGCCAGGATGTTGGCTTAGAAGCAGCCATCATTTAAAGAAAGCGTAATAGCTCACTGGTCGAGTCGGCCTGCGCGGAAGATGTAACGGGGCTAAACCATGCACCGAAGCTGCGGCAGCGACGCTTATGCGTTGTTGGGTAGGGGAGCGTTCTGTAAGCCGTTGAAGGTGTCCTGTGAGGGGTGCTGGAGGTATCAGAAGTGCGAATGCTGACATAAGTAACGATAATGCGGGTGAAAAGCCCGCACGCCGGAAGACCAAGGGTTCCTGTCCAACGTTAATCGGGGCAGGGTGAGTCGACCCCTAAGGCGAGGCCGAAAGGCGTAGTCGATGGGAAACAGGTTAATATTCCTGTACTTGGTGTTACTGCGAAGGGGGGACGGAGAAGGCTATGTTAGCCGGGCGACGGTTGTCCCGGTTTAAGCATGTAGGCGGAGGTTCCAGGTAAATCCGGTACCTTATTAACGCTGAGGTGTGATGACGAGGCACTACGGTGCTGAAGTAACAAATGCCCTGCTTCCAGGAAAAGCCTCTAAGCATCAGGTAACATCAAATCGTACCCCAAACCGACACAGGTGGTCAGGTAGAGAATACCAAGGCGCTTGAGAGAACTCGGGTGAAGGAACTAGGCAAAATGGTGCCGTAACTTCGGGAGAAGGCACGCTGATATGTAGGTGAAGCCCCTGCGGGTGGAGCTGAAATCAGTCGAAGATACCAGCTGGCTGCAACTGTTTATTAAAAACACAGCACTGTGCAAACACGAAAGTGGACGTATACGGTGTGACGCCTGCCCGGTGCCGGAAGGTTAATTGATGGGGTTAGCGGCAACGCGAAGCTCTTGATCGAAGCCCCGGTAAACGGCGGCCGTAACTATAACGGTCCTAAGGTAGCGAAATTCCTTGTCGGGTAAGTTCCGACCTGCACGAATGGCGTAATGATGGCCAGGCTGTCTCCACCCGAGACTCAGTGAAATTGAACTCGCTGTGAAGATGCAGTGTACCCGCGGCAAGACGGAAAGACCCCGTGAACCTTTACTATAGCTTGACACTGAACACTGGTCCTTGATGTGTAGGATAGGTGGGAGGCTTTGAAGCGTGGACGCCAGTCTGCGTGGAGCCGACCTTGAAATACCACCCTTTAATGGCTGGTGTTCTAACGTAGACCCGTAATCCGGGTTGCGGACAGTGTCTGGTGGGTAGTTTGACTGGGGCGGTCTCCTCCCAAAGAGTAACGGAGGAGCACGAAGGTTAGCTAATCCTGGTCGGACATCAGGAGGTTAGTGCAATGGCATAAGCTAGCTTGACTGCGAGAGTGACGGCTCGAGCAGGTGCGAAAGCAGGTCATAGTGATCCGGTGGTTCTGAATGGAAGGGCCATCGCTCAACGGATAAAAGGTACTCCGGGGATAACAGGCTGATACCGCCCAAGAGTTCATATCGACGGCGGTGTTTGGCACCTCGATGTCGGCTCATCACATCCTGGGGCTGAAGTAGGTCCCAAGGGTATGGCTGTTCGCCATTTAAAGTGGTACGCGAGCTGGGTTTAGAACGTCGTGAGACAGTTCGGTCCCTATCTGCCGTGGGCGCTGGAGAATTGAGGGGGGCTGCTCCTAGTACGAGAGGACCGGAGTGGACGCATCACTGGTGTTCGGGTTGTCATGCCAATGGCATTGCCCGGTAGCTAAATGCGGAAGAGATAAGTGCTGAAAGCATCTAAGCACGAAACTTGCCCCGAGATGAGTTCTCCCTGACCCTTTAAGGGTCCTGAAGGAACGTTGAAGACTACGACGTTGATAGGTCGGGTGTGTAAGCGCAGCGATGCGTTGAGCTAACCGATACTAATGAACCGTGAGGCTTAACCTTACAACGCCGAAGCTGTTTCGGCGAAGAGACAGACAATCAAATTTCAGCTCTGATACAGATTAACAGAATTTGCCTGGCGGCTTTAGCGCGGTGGTCCCACCTGACCCCATGCCGAACTCAGAAGTGAAACGCCGTAGCGCCGATGGTAGTGTGGGGTCTCCCCATGTGAGAGTAGGGAACTGCCAGGCATCAATTAAGAAAAACCCCGTACCACAAGGTACGGGGTTTTTTGCTTTGGATCTTACACATTCCCTCCTTGAAACTTTCTCACCTTTCACTTGCAGACTCGACATTCAGATCATTTCTGGTTATCGTTAGCTGTCTGGATGTCTAAACGTTTATACGTATGCTGTGAGGATATAAGGTTATGCCGATTCGGGTGCAGGACGAGCTACCAGCCGTCAATTTCTTACGTGAAGAAAATGTCTTTGTCATGACGGCTTCACGCGCTACAGGTCAGGAAATTCGCCCGCTGAAGGTGCTTATTCTCAATCTGATGCCAAAAAAGATCGAAACAGAAAACCAGTTTCTTCGTCTGCTTTCGAACTCCCCGCTTCAGGTTGATATCCAGCTGCTACGAATTGATGCCCGTGAGTCGCGAAATACACCTTCTGAGCATCTGAACAATTTCTACTGTAACTTCGATGACATCCGCGATGAAAACTTCGATGGACTGATTGTAACGGGAGCACCACTGGGCCTGGTTGAATTCAATGATGTTGCCTACTGGCCGCAGATAAAACAGGTGTTGGAGTGGGCAAAAGATCACGTCACCTCCACGCTCTTTGTCTGTTGGGCGGTACAGGCGGCACTGAATATCCTGTATGGCATTCCAAAGCAAACCCGCACTGAAAAGCTCTCTGGCGTATATGAACATCATATTCTGCATCCACACGCATTACTGACGCGCGGATTTGATGACACTTTCCTTGCCCCACACTCTCGCTATGCCGATTTCCCGGCACAACTGATCCGCGATTATACCGATCTGGAGATCCTGGCTGAAACGGAAGATGGTGATGCCTACCTGTTTGCCAGCAAAGATAAGCGTATTGCTTTTGTCACTGGGCATCCCGAGTATGACCCAAACACCCTCGCGGCTGAGTTTTTCCGTGACGTCGAAGCGGGTCTGAATCCGGATGTTCCGTACAACTATTTCCCGAAAAACGATCCGCAAAACAAACCGAGAGCAACCTGGCGCAGCCACGGGAATTTGCTGTTTACGAACTGGCTCAACTATTACGTCTACCAAATCACACCATACGATCTGCGTCACATGAATCCGACGCTGGAGTAATCTTCTGCACTAAACGATCCTAAAGCGTTTCAGCTATTCAGATCAGGCACCTTCGGGTGCCTTTTTTATTTCCGAAATGCCACTCACCACTCAATAAAACTTTAATTTCAATTAAATCAATAAATTGAATCTAAAATTAAATTAAAATGGAAATTGTTTTTGATTTTGGAAAAAATATAGATAGTCTTAATTCTGCTGAGCGAAAACTACACAACGATCTTTCGTTCGCATTGGGGATGTGAATTTGGATCTTTGATGAGGAGCAGAGTGATGACTCAACAGGCAACGACGGTCGATGAACTGGCCTTTACCCAGCCGTATGGCGAGCAAGAACAGCAAGTTTTGACGGCGGAAGCGGTAGAATTCCTGACTGAACTGGTAACACGCTTTACGCCACAGCGTAATAAGCTGCTGGCAGCGCGCATTCATCAGCAGCAGGAAATTGACGATGGCAAGTTGCCTGGTTTTATTTCGGAAACCGCTTCCATTCGCCGTGGCGAGTGGAAAATCCGCGGCATCCCTGAAGATTTACAGGATCGCCGGGTTGAGATCACGGGGCCGGTAGAGCGCAAAATGGTGATCAACGCCATGAACGCGAACGTTAAAGTCTTTATGGCTGATTTTGAAGATTCTCTGGCACCGGACTGGCGTAAGGTCATTGAGGGGCAGATCAATCTGCGCGACGCCGTGAACGGCACCATCAGCTATACCAACGAAGCCGGCAAAATTTACCAGCTCAAACCGAACCCGGCGGTGCTGATATGCCGCGTACGCGGGCTGCACCTGCCTGAAAAACACGTCACCTGGCGTGGGGAAGCCATTCCGGGCAGCCTGTTTGATTTCGCGCTCTATTTCTTCCACAACCACAAAAACCTGCTGGCAAAAGGTAGCGGCCCTTACTTCTATCTGCCGAAAACCCAATCCTGGCAGGAAGCGGCCTGGTGGAGTGAGGTGTTTAGTTATGCGGAAGATCGATTCAACCTGCCGCGCGGCACCATCAAAGCCACGCTGCTGATTGAAACGCTGCCTGCCGTGTTCCAGATGAATGAAATTCTGCATGCCCTGCGCGATCACATTGTCGGCCTGAACTGCGGGCGCTGGGACTACATTTTCAGCTACATCAAGACCCTGAAGAATTATCCCGATCGCGTACTGCCGGATCGTCAGGTTGTCACCATGGATAAACCGTTCCTGAGCGCTTACTCGCGTCTGCTGATCAAAACCTGCCACAAGCGTGGTGCCTTTGCGATGGGCGGCATGGCCGCGTTTATTCCAAGCAAAGATGCGGAGCGTAATAGCCAGGTACTCAACAAGGTGAAAGCCGATAAAGAACTTGAAGCACGCAATGGTCATGACGGGACGTGGATTGCACATCCGGGCCTGGCCGATACCGCGATGGAGGTATTCAACCGCGTGCTTGGCGACAATAAAAACCAGCTGTTTGTCACGCGTGAAGACGATGCGCCAACAGCTGAAGAACAGCTGCTAGCACCATGTGCGGGTGAACGCACCGAAGAGGGTATGCGTGCCAATATCCGCGTTGCCGTGCAATACATCGAAGCGTGGATCTCCGGCAACGGCTGTGTGCCTATCTACGGCCTGATGGAAGATGCCGCGACGGCGGAGATCTCACGTACCTCCATCTGGCAGTGGATCCACCATCAAAAAACGCTCAGCAACGGTAAGCCGGTAACCAAATCCCTGTTCCGCCAGATGCTGGCCGAAGAGATGCGGGTGATCCAGGACGAGCTGGGCGAACACCGCTTCAGCAGTGGACGTTTTGACGACGCTGCGCGCCTGATGGAGCAAATCACCACATCAGATGACTTAATCGACTTCCTGACCCTGCCGGGCTACCGCTTCCTGGCGTAACTCACCACATAACAATATGGAGCATCTGCACATGAAAACCCGTACCCAACAAATCGAAGAATTAAAGAAAGAGTGGACACAACCTCGCTGGGAAGGCATCCGCCGTCCGTACAGCGCGGAGGAAGTGGTGAAATTACGCGGCTCGGTCAATCCGGAATGCACGCTGGCGCAAAATGGCGCGGCGAAAATGTGGAAGCTGCTGCACGGTGGTTCCAAAAAAGGTTACATCAACAGCCTTGGCGCGCTGACGGGCGGTCAGGCACTGCAGCAGGCGAAGGCGGGGATTGAAGCCATTTACCTGTCCGGCTGGCAGGTCGCGGCGGACGCTAACCTGGCCTCCAGCATGTACCCGGATCAGTCGCTCTATCCGGCTAACTCCGTACCGTCGGTCGTGGATCGGATCAACAACACCTTCCGCCGTGCGGATCAGATCCAGTGGGCGGCAGGCATTGAGCCAAACGATCCGCGCTTTGTTGATTACTTCCTGCCGATCGTTGCGGATGCAGAAGCGGGTTTCGGTGGCGTGCTGAACGCCTTCGAGCTGATGAAATCGATGATTGAGGCCGGTGCAGCGGCCGTTCACTTCGAAGACCAGCTGGCGTCAGTGAAGAAATGCGGACATATGGGCGGCAAAGTGCTGGTCCCGACCCAGGAGGCGATTCAGAAGCTGGTTGCGGCGCGTCTGGCTGCTGACGTGCTCGGCGTGCCGACATTAGTCATTGCCCGTACGGATGCGGATGCAGCTGACCTGATTACCTCAGATTGCGACCCGTACGACAGCGAGTTCATTACCGGTGAACGTACCAGCGAAGGGTTCTATCGTACCCATGCCGGTATTGAGCAGGCGATAAGCCGTGGTCTGGCGTACGCTCCTTATGCGGACCTGGTCTGGTGTGAAACCTCCACGCCGGATCTGGCGCTGGCAAAACGCTTCGCCGATGCTATTCACGCGAAATACCCAGGCAAGCTGCTGGCCTACAACTGCTCGCCTTCCTTCAACTGGCAGAAAAAGCTGGATGACAAAACCATCGCCAGCTTCCAGCAGCAGCTGTCCGATATGGGCTACAAATACCAGTTCATTACCCTGGCAGGCATTCACAGCATGTGGTTCAACATGTTCGACCTGGCACATGCCTATGCGCAGGGTGAGGGTATGAAGCACTACGTTGAGAAGGTGCAGCAGCCGGAATTTGCCGCGGGTAAAGATGGCTACACCTTCGTGTCTCACCAGCAGGAGGTGGGAACTGGCTACTTTGATAATGTGACCACGATTATTCAGGGCGGCACCTCCTCCGTCACCGCCTTAACGGGATCAACCGAAGAAGCACAGTTCTAATCTTTTCCCCCTCTCCCCCCTCGGGGAGAGGGTTGGGGTGAGGGGGATATATGTCGCGTGGTCTGGAATTACTGATTGCCCAAACTATTCTGCAGGGCTTCGATGCCCAGTATGGCCGTTTTCTGGAAGTGACCTCCGGCGCGCAGCAGCGCTTTGAACATGCAGACTGGCAGGCGGTTCAGCAGGCCATGAAGCAGCGTATCCATCTCTACGACCACCATGTGGGTCTGGTGGTGGAGCAGCTGCGGTGTATCACCGAGGGTAAAAGTCCTGACGCGGATTTTTTACTGCGCGTGAAAGAGCACTACACCCGCTTGTTACCCGATTACCCGCGCTTCGAGATTGCGGAGAGCTTTTTTAACTCCGTCTATTGCCGGTTATTTGACCACCGCTCATTATCTCCTGAGCGGTTATTTATCTTTAGCTCCCAGCCCGAGCGACGCTTTCGCACCATCCCACGTCCGCTGGCGAAAGATTTCTTCCCCGATCGCGGGTGGGAAAAGCTCCTGCACCGCGTATTAACAGACTTGCCGCTGCGTTTGCCCTGGGAGAATAAAACCCGGGATATCGGTTATATCCATGCGCATCTGACTGAAACCTTCGGCGAGGACGTTCTTGGGCACAGCCATTTGCAGGTCGCCAATGAACTGTTCTATCGCAATAAAGCCGCCTGGCTGGTGGGAAAACTGATTACGCCGACAGCCATCGTGCCGTTTCTGTTACCGATCCACCGCACCGACGACGGCGAACTGTTTGTCGATACCTGCCTGACCACCAGCGCCGAGGCCAGCATTGTGTTTGGCTTCGCCCGTTCCTACTTTATGGTCTACGCGCCGTTACCTGCCGCGCTCGTGGAATGGTTGCGCGAGATCCTGCCGGGCAAAACCACCGCCGAGCTGTATATGGCGATTGGCTGTCAGAAGCACGCCAAAACGGAAAGCTATCGGGAGTATTTGCGCTATGTCACCACGGCGGATGAACAGTTTATCGAAGCACCGGGCATTCGCGGTATGGTGATGCTGGTCTTCACCCTGCCGGGTTTTGACCGCGTCTTTAAGGTGATTAAAGATAAATTCGCGCCGCAGAAAGAGATGACGGCTGCACATGTCCGCGCCTGCTACCAGCTGGTTAAAGAGCACGACCGTGTTGGACGCATGGCCGATACCCAGGAATTCGAAAACTTTGTGCTGGATAAGCAGCAGATCGATCCAGCACTCATGGCGCTTTTAATGCAGGAAGTACCCGGCAAAATCACCGATATTGGTGACAAAATTGTGATTAGCCATCTCTACATTGAACGCCGTATGGTGCCCCTGAACATCTGGCTGGAGCAGTCCGAAGGTCAGGCGCTTCGCGATGCCATTGAAGAGTATGGCAATGCGATTCGCCAGCTTGCTGCCGCCAATATCTTCCCGGGGGATATGCTGTTTAAAAACTTCGGCGTCACCCGCCACGGACGCGTCGTGTTCTACGATTACGATGAAATTTGTTACATGACCGAGGTGAATTTCCGCGACATCCCGCAGCCCCGCTATCCGGAAGATGAACTCTCCGGTGAGCCGTGGTACAGCGTCTCGCCGGGCGATGTATTTCCTGAGGAGTTCCGCCACTGGCTGTGCGCTGACCCGCGAATTGGGCCATTATTCGCAGAGATGCACGACGATCTGTTCCACGCCAGCTACTGGCGTGGATTGCAAACGCGAATTAAGAATGGGCATGTTGAAGATGTGTATGCCTATCGACGTAAGCAGCGGTTTTGCGTGCGGTTTAACGAATCCCACCATACGCCAGCGTAACCTCTTTCGCCGCCTTAATCACCAGCGCGCCCAGCTCAGTCACGCGATCATCCGTCATGCGTGAAATCGGCCCGGAGATGGAGATGGCGGCGAACGGCTCGCGGTGTTCGTCAAAGATACAGGCTGCAATGCAACGCAGGCCCAGAGCATGTTCCTCGTCATCAAACGAATAGCCGCGTTTGCGGGTCAGGGCCAGATCCTCTTTAAGATGCACCGGCGAAACCAGCGTTGCGTGGGTGTAGGCGTGCAACCCTTTACGGTGCAATAACCCCGTCACCTGCTCTTCGCTCAGTTGCGACAGAAACGCTTTCCCCGCCCCGGAGGCGTGCATAGGGAGCTTGCCGCCAATGGGGGCCGACATACGCATCAGCTGCGTACACTGTACCTGGTCGATGATGATCGCCTGATGGTCGCTCTGGTCGAGTACCGCCAGGTTTACCGTCTCGCCGGAATCTTCCATCAGCTTGCGCAGGATCGGGTGCACAATCGCCAGCAGATTACGGCTTTGCAGGAAGCTGCTGCCGACGATAAACGCATGCGCGCCTACAGCCCAGTGTCCCAGCTCACCGACCTGACGGACAAAGCCCAGCTGCTGCATGGTGGTCAGCAGTCGATGCGTTGTGGAGTTCGGCAGGCCAGCCTGCTGGGCCAGCTCCGTCAGGGCCACGCTATTGTGCGACTCGGCTATCCACTCCAGCAGCTTCAAACCGCGCGTGAGCGATTGAACCTGTCCGCCCTGTTGTGCGGTGGTGGTAGCAGCAGGTTTTCTGCCGCGTTTAGCGGGAACGGTCGCGACCATGACGATCTCCTTTTTCTGTATCGTGGAAATCATTTTCGTTTTATTTGGTGAATTTGCAACCGTTATCCTGACTGATCGGAGGAGTGATAGTGAACATGTCTCATGTTACTCCTGTGTGACTTTTCCACCCTGCGAGATTATGCCAGTATGGAATGCAGCCTTTTGGCCTTGTTGAGCGTTGTCGGGAGCAAGTGTGAGCAGCAAAGTAGAGCAACTGCGTGCGCAGTTAAATGAACGAATTCTGGTGCTGGACGGCGGCATGGGCACCATGATCCAGAGCTATCGTCTGAGTGAAGACGATTTCCGCGGTGAGCGCTTTGCCGACTGGCCATGCGATCTGAAGGGTAATAACGACCTGCTGGTGCTGAGCAAGCCGCAAGTCATTACCGATATCCACAACGCGTACTTCGAAGCGGGTGCAGATATCGTTGAAACCAACACCTTCAACTCGACAACCATCGCCATGGCGGATTACCAGATGGAATCCCTGTCGGCGGAAATCAACCTTGAAGCCGCGAAGCTGGCGCGTGCCTGTGCCGACGCCTGGACCGCCCGCACGCCGGATAAACCTCGTTACGTTGCCGGGGTACTGGGGCCGACCAACCGCACCGCGTCGATTTCACCGGACGTGAACGACCCGGCGTTTCGTAATATCACCTTTGATCAGCTGGTTGCTGCCTACCGTGAATCAACCAAAGCGCTGGTGGAAGGGGGTTCCGATCTGATCCTGATCGAAACCGTATTCGATACCCTCAATGCCAAAGCCGCGATTTACGCGGTGAAAGAGGAGTTCGAGGCGCTGGGCGTTGACCTGCCGATCATGATTTCCGGCACCATTACTGACGCCTCCGGTCGTACCCTGTCCGGCCAGACAACCGAAGCCTTTTATAACTCCCTGCGCCACGCCGAAGCGCTCTCCTTCGGCCTGAACTGCGCGCTGGGTCCAGATGAACTGCGCCAGTACGTGCAGGAGCTGTCCCGTATCGCGGAATGTTATGTCACCGCGCACCCGAACGCCGGTCTGCCGAACGCGTTCGGTGAATACGATCTCGATGCCGACACCATGGCGGCGCAAATCCGCGAGTGGGCCGAGTCTGGCTTCCTGAACATCGTCGGCGGCTGCTGCGGCACAACGCCGGAGCACATCGCGGCCATGAGCAATGCGGTGGCCGGGCTGCCGCCGCGAAAATTACCTGAGCTGCCTGTTGCCTGCCGCCTATCCGGCCTTGAGCCGTTGACCATCGGCGACGACAGCCTGTTTGTGAACGTGGGTGAGCGTACTAACGTCACCGGTTCAGCAAAGTTCAAACGTCTGATCAAGGAAGAGAAGTACAGCGAAGCGCTGGACGTTGCCCGCCAGCAGGTGGAAAGCGGTGCGCAGATTATTGATATCAACATGGATGAGGGGATGCTCGACGCCGAAGCGGCGATGGTGCGTTTCCTCAACCTGATTGCCGGCGAGCCGGACATCGCCCGCGTGCCGATCATGATTGACTCCTCGAAGTGGGAAGTCATCGAGAAAGGGCTGAAATGCATTCAGGGTAAAGGCATCGTTAACTCCATCTCGATGAAAGAGGGCGTTGATATCTTTATCCACCACGCGAAGCTGGTACGCCGTTACGGTGCGGCCGTTGTGGTTATGGCCTTTGATGAAGTGGGCCAGGCAGACACCCGCGAACGCAAGATTGAGATTTGCCGCCGCGCGTACAAAATTTTGACCGAAGAGGTAGGCTTCCCGCCGGAAGACATCATCTTTGACCCGAACATCTTCGCCGTCGCGACCGGGATTGAGGAGCACAACAACTACGCTCAGGACTTTATCGGCGCGTGTGAAGACATCAAACGCGAGCTGCCGCATGCGCTGATCTCCGGCGGCGTGTCGAACGTGTCGTTCTCGTTCCGCGGTAACGACCCGGTGCGTGAAGCTATCCACGCCGTGTTCCTCTACTACGCCATCCGTAACGGGATGGATATGGGGATCGTAAACGCCGGACAACTGGCGATTTACGACGACCTGCCGGCAGAACTGCGCGACGCGGTAGAAGACGTGATCCTGAACCGTCGTGACGATGCGACCGAGCGGATGCTGGATCTGGCGGAGAAATATCGTGGCAGTAAATCGGATGAAGCAGTCAACGTTCAGCAGGCCGAGTGGCGTTCCTGGGATGTGAAAAAGCGCCTGGAATATTCGCTGGTGAAAGGGATTACCGAGTTTATCGAACTGGATACCGAAGAAGCGCGTCTTCAGTCCGCACGTCCGATTGAAGTGATCGAAGGGCCGCTGATGGACGGCATGAACGTGGTCGGTGACCTGTTCGGCGAGGGCAAAATGTTCCTGCCGCAGGTAGTGAAATCCGCCCGCGTGATGAAGCAGGCGGTGGCCTACCTTGAACCGTTTATCGAAGCCAGCAAAGAGAAAGGCTCCAGCAACGGGAAAATGGTGATCGCCACCGTGAAGGGCGATGTTCACGACATCGGCAAGAATATCGTTGGTGTGGTGCTGCAGTGTAATAACTACGAGATTATCGATCTTGGCGTGATGGTACCCGCGGACAAAATCCTCAAAACCGCACGTGAAGTGAATGCCGACCTGATTGGCCTCTCCGGGCTGATCACCCCGTCGCTTGATGAGATGGTCAACGTGGCGAAAGAGATGGAGCGTCAGGGCTTTACCATTCCGCTGCTGATTGGCGGGGCGACCACCTCAAAAGCGCACACGGCGGTGAAAATCGAGCAGAACTACAGTGGCCCGACGGTCTACGTGCAAAATGCCTCGCGAACGGTAGGCGTGGTGTCCGCGCTGCTCTCTGACACCCAGCGCGACGAGTTTGTTACGCGCACCCGCAAAGAGTACGAAACCGTCCGTATTCAGCACGGTCGCAAGAAACCGCGCACGCCGCCCGTCACGCTGCAGGCGGCGCGCGATAACGATCTGGCATTTGACTGGTCGAGCTACACGCCGCCTGTCGCGCACCGTCTGGGCGTGCAGGATGTGACTGCCAGCATCGAGACGCTGCGCAACTACATCGACTGGACGCCGTTCTTTATGACCTGGTCGCTGGCGGGCAAATATCCGCGCATCCTCGAAGACGACGTTGTCGGTGAAGAAGCACAGCGCCTGTTTAAAGATGCCAACGACATGCTCGACAAGCTGAGCACAGAGAAAACCCTCAACCCGCGTGGCGTGGTGGGGCTGTTCCCGGCGAACCGCGTGGGCGACGATGTTGAAATTTATCGCGATGAAACCCGCACTCACGTGCTGGCGGTGAGCCGCCATCTGCGTCAGCAAACCGAGAAAGTGGGTTTCGCGAACTACTGCCTGGCCGATTTCGTTGCGCCGAAGCTTTCTGGTAAAGCCGATTACATCGGCGCATTTGCCGTAACCGGTGGTCTGGAAGAAGATGCCCTGGCGGATGCGTTCGAAGCGCAGCACGATGATTACAACAAAATCATGGTCAAAGCGATTGCCGACCGTCTGGCGGAAGCCTTCGCCGAGTACCTGCACGAGCGCGTACGTAAGGTACTCTGGGGCTACGCGGCCAATGAGAACCTCAGCAACGAGGAACTGATCCGCGAAAACTATCAGGGGATTCGTCCGGCACCTGGCTACCCGGCCTGCCCGGAACACACCGAAAAGGGCACTATCTGGAAGCTGCTGGATGTTGAAGCGCATACAGGGATGAAACTCACCGAGTCGTTCGCCATGTGGCCAGGGGCGTCCGTTTCCGGCTGGTATTTCAGCCATCCTGACAGCAAGTACTTCGCCGTGGCGCAGCTGCAACGCGATCAAATCGAAGATTACGCCCTGCGCAAAGGTATGAGTGTCTCTGAAGTGGAGCGTTGGCTAGCGCCGAATTTAGGCTACGACGCGGACTGACGTCACTTTTCCTTACAACAAACAGGGCGCTCATTGGGCGCCCTGTCTCTTTATTACGTTTAAACCCTTATACTGAACCAAGGGAAAACGAATAACGATAAGGAGGTACATCTTCCGTGCTGACTCTGTTACATCTGCTCTCCGCAGTCGCACTGCTGGTATGGGGCACCCATATTGTCCGTACCGGCGTGATGCGCGTATTTGGTGCTCGTTTACGCACCGTTCTCAGCAGCAGCGTTGAGAAGAAACCGCTCGCCTTCTGCGCGGGTATTGGTGTAACGGCACTGGTTCAGAGCAGCAACGCCACGACGCTGCTTGTCACCTCGTTTGTGGCGCAGGATCTGGTGGCGCTGGCCCCGGCGCTGGTGATTGTACTGGGTGCTGATGTGGGTACCGCGTTGATGGCGCGTATCCTGACCTTTGATCTCTCCTGGCTGTCGCCGTTGCTGATTTTCATTGGCGTCATCTTCTTCCTTGGCCGCAAACAAACGCGGGCCGGACAGCTCGGACGCGTAGGGATTGGCCTGGGGCTTATCCTGCTGGCGCTGGAACTGATTGTGCAGGCGGTTACTCCCATTACCGAGGCTAATGGTGTTCAGGTCATCTTCGCTTCGCTGACCGGCGACATCATGCTGGACGCGCTGATCGGTGCAGTGTTTGCCATCGTCAGTTACTCGAGCCTGGCCGCAGTATTGCTGACGGCAACACTCACCGCTGCAGGGGTGATCTCCTTCCCGGTCGCGTTATGTCTGGTGATCGGGGCCAACCTCGGCTCTGGCCTGCTGGCGATGCTCAACAACAGCGCCGCCAATGCTGCCGCCCGTCGAGTGGCGCTTGGCAGCCTGTTGTTTAAGCTGGTGGGGAGTCTGATTATCCTGCCCTTTATCCACCCGCTGGCGAACCTGATGGATAACCTCCCGCTGCCAAAAGCGGAGCTGGTGATCTATTTCCACGTTTTCTATAACCTGGTGCGCTGCCTGGCGATGGTACCTTTTGCTGAACCGATGGCCCGTTTCTGTGAACGACTTATTCAGGATGAACCGGAGCTGGATGCGCGTCTGAAACCTAAGCATCTGGATACGTCCGCGCTGGACACCCCTGCACTGGCGCTGGCGAATGCGGCCCGTGAGACGCTGCGCATAGGCGATGCGATGGAAACCATGCTCGAAGGGCTGCAAAAGGTGATGCACGGCGAGCCACGTGAAGAGAAAGAGCTGCGCAGACTGGCGGACGACATCAACGTGCTCTATACCGCCATCAAGCTCTATCTTGCGCGTATTCCGCAGGATGAACTGGCGGAGGAGGAGTCCCGCCGCTGGGCGGAAATTATCGAGATGTCGCTTAACCTGGAGCAGGCCTCAGATATCGTTGAGCGCATGGGCAGCGAGATTGCCGACAAATCCCTTGCCGCGCGTCGCGCATTTTCAGGTGAAGGCCTGAAGGAGCTGGAGGCGCTGCACGAACAGCTTGTCAGCAACCTCAAGCTGGCGATGTCGGTGTTCTTCTCCAGCGACGTGCCGAGTGCGCGCCGCCTGCGCCGCAACAAGCATCGTTTCCGTATTCTGAACCGCCGCTACTCGCACGCCCACGTTGAGCGTCTGCATCAGCAGAACGTGCAGAGTATCGAAACGAGTTCGCTGCACCTGGGGCTGCTGGGGGATATGAAACGTCTCAACTCGTTGTTCTGCGCGGTGGCGTACAGCGTGATGGAACAGCCGGATGAAGACGACGAGCGGGATGAATATTAATCTCTGAAAGCGCCTCGCAAAACCGTTTTGCGAGGCGTGACACCTTATAAAGCGCCATTTACTCTTCAGACCTTACATTTTTAAGGGAATAGAAAATGCTCGTTTATTACGCTACTCTTCGCCAATTCATGCGCATTCCGATGGGGGTTCTCATGCGCACTACTCAAGGCATTAAAAAATCAGTTAATGTGTCGTTAGCACCAGAAATTCTTGAAGAGGCGCGACGGCTTAAACTTAATCTATCCGCTGTACTCACGGCTGCGCTGCAGGAGCAGTTTCGTGCGCATCAGCGCGCCGAGTGGTTAGCAGAAAATAAAGCTTCTATTGAGGCCATTAACCAGTGGGTTGATGAAAACGGCTCTTTTAGTGACTTTCAGAGGTCGTTCTGATGAAGCAGTCCTGGTCGCCCCCGCAGTTGAGCTTAGCCACCTGGGAGGCATTCAACCGCCTGCGAAAGTGTGCCCTGTCGTTGAGATAGCGGGTAAGCCCTGCGTGGTCATGATGCACATGATGGCAGGCATATCGCCAAAAGAGTTAGGCGAGCGTGTCGCCGATCTTACGCAAAACCGGGCTTCATTGCGGGATGCACTCGATTTTTTGATCAACGGTTACTAACACTTTTTTGTCAGCCGCAAGGTAAGGTATATTTCGCCCTTCACAGGAGAAACTATGCTGCCAACTCAATCAACCCGATTAAACAAATACATTAGCGAGAGCGGGATCTGCTCACGTCGCGAGGCTGACCGTTACATTGAACAGGGTAACGTGTTCCTGAACGGCAAACGCGCCACCATTGGCGACCAGGTCGTCCCTGGCGATGTGGTTAAAGTGAATGGTCAGGTCATCGAACCCCGCGATGCTGAAGACCTGGTGTTTATCGCGTTGAATAAACCGGTTGGTATCGTCAGTACCACGGAAGATGGCGAGCGGGACAACATCGTTGATTTCGTTAACCACAGCAGCCGTGTCTTCCCGATTGGTCGACTGGATAAAGACTCCCAGGGGCTGATTTTTCTCACCAACCACGGTGACCTGGTGAACAAAATTCTGCGCGCCGGAAATGACCATGAGAAAGAGTACATCGTCACGGTGAATAAGCCTGTGACGGATGAGTTTATCCGTGGGATGGGGGCGGGCGTGCCAATTCTGGGCACCGTTACGAAGAAGTGTAAGGTGAAGAAAGAAGCACCGTTCGCGTTTCGTATTACGCTGGTCCAGGGTTTAAACCGGCAGATCCGCCGTATGTGTGAGCACTTCGGTTATGAAGTGACGAAGCTGGAACGCACGCGCATCATGAACGTCAGCTTGTCCGGGATCCCGCTGGGTGAATGGCGTGATTTAACGGATGACGAGCTGATCGAGCTGTTCAAACTTATTGAGAATTCTTCATCCGAAGCAAAGCCGAAGGCCAAAGCCAAACCTAAAACCCAGGCGATTAAGCGCCCGGTGGTGAAGGCGCCGCAGGCGGAAGAGAAAGGACGCGGCAAACCGGCCAACGGGAAACGCTTTACCCAGCCTGGCCGTAAAAAGAAAGGGCGCTAATCAGCGCCTTCCACGAGTCGATGTGTTGGCAGACCACGAGAAGGTCGCCTCCGCATCGGGTTTATAAGCCTGCTGCTTTTTCAGTTTGCGGGCTTTTTTCGCCTCAGCCTCACGCTGTGTCATCAATTTGTCGATATACTCTTTTTTAACCTGGTTCGTTTCGGCGTTCGTCAGCGTGCGGCCATGGGCGATACGGGCGCGGTCGAGAAGCGTTTTCAGTTCGCGCTGCTCGGCTTCCGTCATGTCTTTCTGGGTCAGTCGTGGTGTAGCCATTGCTGAAGCCTCCTGATGGGGAGGCTTCAGTGTAAAGCAAGCCGCGTAAATTAACTCTGCTTCACCGCATCTTTTTTGGGTTGTTCATCAATCGGCTTACCGGACCAGTAACCCGCCAGCAGCGAACCGGAGAAGTTATGCCAGACGGAGAACAGTGCGCCAGGTAGGGCCGCCAGTGGTGAGAAGTAAATCTTACCGAGTGCTGCTGCCAGACCGGAGTTCTGCATTCCCACCTCGATTGCCAGCGTGCGGCAGGTGGACTCGTCAAAGCCAAACAGCTTCCCGCCCCAGTAACCACCGAGTAATCCAATGGTGTTATGCAGTACCACCGCGATGATCACCACAAAGCCTACAGAAGCAATGTGTGAGGCGGAACCCGCCACCACGGCGCTGATGATCGCCAGAATGCAGACCATCGAAAACGCTGGCAGGTACGGCTCAACGGCTTTCACCACGCGCGGGAAAAGATGGTGAATGACTAGTCCCAGCGCAATCGGGATCACCACGATTTGCAGGATGCTGAGTAACATGCCCATGACGTCCACCTGAATATGTGCGTCCACATATAAGCGCGTTAACAGTGGGGTAGCAATCACGCCAACCAGCGTGGAAACGGAAGAGATAGTGACGGAGAGTGCCACATCGCCTTTCGCAAGATAGATCATGACGTTGGACGCCGTGCCGCTGGCCACGCTGCCCACCAGCACCATCCCGGCGGAAAGGTCGGGCGGCATCTTAAAGGCCATCGCCAGTAGCCACGCCGCGAGCGGCATCACCAGGTAGTGCAGGAATATGCCTGCAGCGACGGGGGCCGGGCGCGACAGCACGCGTTTAAAATCGTCGATTTTCAGATGAACGCCCATACCGAGCATGATCAGCATCAGCAGGGTGGTGACCCACGGACCAATGCCGGTGAACGAGGTGGGCGTGTAATACGCGACTACGGAGAGCAGCAGCGCCCATAACGGGAACAGCCGTGTGATGGCGGATAACATAGGTATTTCCTTGCGATTGTGTTGTGTTTAGTTATGAAAAAGCCGGGTCTGTGCCCGGCTTATCGTTATTGTTTATCGTGCTAACGAATTTTATTCAAACAAATTCTGATGAAGCTTCTGCACGACCTGCTCGGCCTGATCGGCAGGGACCAGGAAGCAGAGGTTATAGCTGGAGGCACCGTAGCAAATCATGCGGATGTTGAACGGGTCGAGCACGCCAAACACCTCTTTCCCTACGCCGCAGGCACGCGACAGCTTGTTTCCGATGATGGCAACCAGCGCCAGATTTTCTTCTACTTCCACGCGGCACAGTTCAGAAAGCTCAATCAGCAGTGACTGCGTCAGCAGGGTGTCACCAGTGGAGGTGGAACCGGTGGTGTCCAGCGTCAGCGCGATGCTCACTTCGGAGGTGGTGATCAAGTCTACAGAGATGTTATGGCGCGCCAGAATGCCAAACACTTCCGCCAGGAAGCCACGGGAGTGCAGCATATTGTGGCTGTGCAGCGTGACCAGCGTCTGGCGACGGCGCAGGGCCAACGCGCGGAACAGTGGTGGATTTTCCGTTTTCTTGCAGACCAGCGTCCCGCCCGCTTTCGGATCTTTACTGGAGCCGACGAAGACCGGAATATCGCTACGTACGGCTGGCAAAAGGGTTGCCGGATGCAGCACCTTCGCACCGAAGGTGGCCATTTCAGCCGCTTCTTCAAAGGCGATCACATCAATACGTTTAGCCGCAGAAACAACGCGCGGGTCGGTGGTGTAAATGCCCGGAACGTCAGTCCAGATATCCACGCGCGTTGCATGCAGTGCTTCGCCCAACAGTGCGGCGGTGTAGTCGCTGCCGCCACGGCCAAGCGTGGTGGTGCGGCCTTTCGCTTCACTGCCGATAAAGCCCTGGGTGATCACAATACCATCTGCCAGACGGGGAGCCAGCTGCTGGTTGGTCAGCTCCGCCAGCGCTTCAACGTCCGGCTCGGCGCGGCCAAAGCGATCGCTGGTACGCATCACTTTACGCACGTCAAACCACTGCGCCTGAATGTTACGCTCGCGCATGATTTCCACAAACAGCAGAGTCGACATCAGTTCGCCATGACTGACCAGCTCATCGGTCAGGGCGGTGGAGGTGGCCAGAGAAGCCGCTTCTGCCAGCGTGGTGATATTTTCCAGCAGGCGTTCCACTTCTTCGCGGATGACATTCGGGTTCTGCAGACGTTCAAGGATGTCGAACTGAATTTTGCGCAGTGCATCCAGCTTAACGAAACGCTCGGTCGCTTCCAGTCCTTCAGACAGAGAAACCAGCAGGTTCGTCACGCCAGCAGAGGCAGAAAGCACCACCAGGCGGGTATTCGGATCGGCTAGCACCACATCGGCGCTGCGGTTCATGGCATCGTAATCGGCCACACTGGTGCCGCCAAATTTGGCGACCACAAAACTCGTCATAACAACCTCGTGTCAGGGAATGAATAAAGCGACCTTGGCACAAGAATGAAACGAAAACAGGTGCAGGCGCAAAATACGGCCCTATAAATAAAATGCGGGGGAGGTCCTGTCAATGCCGGGATTATGCGGATTTTTCATGGGGGGGTACCCCTGAGAAACAGGACTTATAACAGGGCCATATTTTATGCTTCATTTTACCCGGTTTTGACCGACATTTCGCCGCCGCAGGAGCGCTCTCCAGCAGCTATACTTTTCGGGTCTTTTCACCTGCGTTTGATGCAGGCCAGGGCAATGGCATAAAAACCATCACAATTTTTATTTGCAGGCGCTACAATCGACCGCAGTCACAATTCTCAAATCAGAAGAGTATTGCTAATGAAAAACATCAACCCAACGCAGACCGCTGCCTGGCAGGCACTACAAAAACATTTTGATGAAATGAAAGACGTCACTATCGCGGAGCTGTTCGCGAAAGATGCCGATCGTTTCAACAAATTCTCCGCGACCTTTGATGACCTGATGCTGGTGGATTTCTCCAAAAACCGCATTACCGAAGAGACGCTGGCGAAACTGCAGGATCTGGCAAAAGAGACGCAGCTTGCTGACGCCATCAAATCCATGTTCTCCGGTGAGAAGATCAATCGCACCGAAGACCGTGCCGTGCTGCACGTGGCGCTGCGTAACCGTAGCAATACGCCAATCATCGTTGACGGCAAAGATGTAATGCCGGAAGTGAACGCGGTGCTGGAAAAGATGAAAGCCTTCTCCGAAGCGATCATCTCTGGTAGCTGGAAAGGCTACACCGGCAAAGCCATCACCGACGTGGTTAACATCGGTATCGGCGGTTCTGACCTCGGTCCATTCATGGTGACCGAAGCGCTGCGTCCATATAAAAACCACCTCAACATGCACTTTGTCTCTAACGTCGATGGTACCCACATCGCCGAAGTGCTAAAGAACGTGAACCCGGAAACCACTCTGTTCCTGGTCGCATCTAAAACCTTCACCACTCAGGAAACCATGACCAACGCCCACAGTGCGCGCGACTGGTTCCTGAAGACTGCAGGCGACAACAAGCACGTGGCGAAACACTTCGCGGCGCTGTCCACCAACGGCAAGGCAGTTGGCGAGTTCGGGATTGATACCGCGAACATGTTTGAGTTCTGGGACTGGGTGGGCGGCCGTTACTCTCTGTGGTCTGCAATCGGTCTGTCCATCATCCTGTCTGTCGGCTTCGACAACTTCGTTGAGCTGCTCTCAGGCGCACACGCGATGGATAAACACTTCTCCAGCACCGCACCAGAGAAAAACCTGCCTGTGCTGCTGGCGCTGATTGGTATCTGGTACAACAACTTCTTCGGCGCTGAAACCGAAGCGATCCTGCCATACGATCAGTACATGCACCGTTTCGCGGCCTACTTCCAGCAGGGCAACATGGAATCCAACGGTAAATACGTTGACCGTAACGGCAACGCCGTGGATTACCAGACCGGTCCAATCATCTGGGGTGAGCCGGGCACGAACGGTCAGCACGCGTTCTACCAGCTGATTCACCAGGGCACCAAAATGGTACCGTGCGATTTCATCGCCCCGGCTATCACCCATAACCCACTGTCCGACCACCATCCGAAGTTGCTGTCTAACTTCTTCGCCCAGACTGAAGCGCTGGCATTTGGTAAATCCCGCGAGGTGGTAGAGCAGGAATACCGTGACCAGGGTAAAGATCCGGCAACCCTGGACCACGTTGTGCCGTTCAAAGTGTTCGAAGGCAACCGTCCAACCAACTCCATCCTGCTGCGCGAAATCACGCCGTTCAGCCTGGGGGCGCTGATTGCCCTGTACGAGCACAAAATCTTCACGCAGGGCGCGATCCTGAACATCTTCACCTTTGACCAGTGGGGCGTTGAGCTGGGCAAACAGCTGGCAAACCGTATCCTGCCAGAGCTGGGTGACGATAAAGCGATTGCCAGCCATGACAGCTCGACAAATGGTTTGATCAACCGTTATAAAGCATGGCGTGCGTAATTAAAATGTCATGAAAAATGCCGGCGATATGCCGGCATTTTTTTATCGGATAATTCCTGATGTCTGTTAATTAACTCAAATTCTGGATCTGAGTTTAATCCGAAAAAGACGCTTAACCCGTTAATTGCTGCGGTTTATTTTAAGAAAATACGCACTAATTTGTTAATATGTATATATTATAACTTATTGATTTTAATTAATTATATATTTATTTTATTTTTATTCTATTTCCATTTTAACCATTATTCCGAAAACCCCACCCCTATTTCCCCTTACGACAATCCCACGGCAGTAGTTGTGTATACTCGATTCCGCCTGAAATTCTTTTCGGGCAAATCTCCATTCATTCATTGAAGGGAAATTGTTATGAAGAAAGTACTGTATGGCATTTTTGCCATATCTGCGCTTGCGGCGACATCTGTTTATGCAGCTCCGGTTCAGGTCGGGGAAGCGGCAGGGTCGGCTGCGACGTCTGCGTCTGTGGGAAGTTCTACCGCAGCCAGCGCCAGCACCGTAAGTTCAGCCGTGGGTGTCGCGCTGGCGGCAACCGGTGGCGGTGATGGCTCCAATACCGGAACCACGACCACCACAACGACCAGCACCCGATAATTCCGGGTGTTTTAATCATAACCACACTTCGGTGTGGTTATTTCGCCCTTCGGAGAAGAGTCGTGAAGCGACCTGCAATCATCATGATTTGCCTGCTCTTGCAGGCGTGCTCAGCCACCACCAAAGGGCTGGGGAACTCACTGTGGGACAGCATGTTCGGCACACCGGGTGTACATCTGACCGATGATGAACTTCAGAACATGCCGTATGCCAGCCAGTACATGCAGTTAAACGATGGCCCGCAACTGTTTGTGGTGCTCGCTTTCGATGAAAACGGGCAGCAGAAATGGGTGACGCAGGATCAGGCCACCATCGTGACGCAGCATGGACGTCTCGTGAAAACCCTGTTGGGCGGAGACAACCTGCTTGAGGTGAACAATATCGCTGCCGACCCGCTTATCAAACCCAACCAGATCACCGACGGCGCAAGCTGGACGCGCACGATGGGCTGGACCGAGCATAAACAGGTGCGTTACGCCACCGCACGCTCTACCTTCCGTTGGGAGGGGACGGACAGTGTCAGCGTGGGAAGTGACAAAACCCAGGTTCGCGTGCTCGATGAAGAAGTGATCACCGACCAGGCCACGTGGCATAACCGTTTCTGGGTCGACGATGACGGACAAATCCGTCAGTCCCTGCAGTATCTCGGTGCCGGATTCTTCCCGGTCAAAACTACGCTTATCAAGGCCGCGAAATCATGAAAACACTTATTCGCGTTGCGCTGATCGCCAGTTTTGCCGCGCCGCTTGCCTGGTCTGCCGGAACGGTGAAGGTCTATATCCCGGACAGCACGCAGCCCAAAACACTGACCAACGCCGGGCATCTGATCGATCTCGTCGGCCAGCCCAGACTGGCGAACAGCTGGTGGCCTGGCGCGGTGATCGCTGAACGCCAGAAAACCGCTGAAGCGGAACAACAATACAAGGCGCTCCTCGCCAGGCTGACGGGGTTAGCGGAGCAGGAAGAGGGTGACGATGCGGCGGCGATTAACAGCGTTCGCCAGCAGGTTCAGGCCCTGAAAATCACCGGTCGGCTACCAGTGAACCTCGATCCGGATGACGTGCGCGTGTCGGAGAACGGTAACCCGGCTCTGGAAGGGGAATATACGCTCTGGCTGCCTGCACAACCCTCAACCATCACCGTTTTTGGTCTTATCAGCCACCCCGGGAAAAAGCCCTTTACACCCGGTCGTGACGTGGTGAGCTATCTCGACGAGCAGAGCCTGTTAAGCGGTGCGGATAACAGCTATGCCTGGGTGGTTTACCCTGACGGGCACACACAAAAAGCGCCAGTGGCCTACTGGAACAAACGCCATATCGAACCTATGCCTGGCAGCATCATTTTTGTCGGTTTTGCCGACCATTTCTGGACGAAGGCGTATGACGGACTTAACGCCGATATCCTTCGCTCCCTGATACAGCGGATTCCGGAATAATGAAAAGAACCTATCTCTACAGCATGCTGGCACTTTGTGTGAGTGCCGCCTGCCATGCAGAAACGTATCCGGCACCTATTGGCCCGTCCCAGTCAGACTTCGGTGGCGTCGGTTTACTGCAAACGCCCACCGCACGTATGGCGCGTGAGGGTGAGTTGAGCCTTAACTATCGCGATAACGATCAATACCGCTACTACTCGGCGTCGGTGCAACTGTTTCCGTGGCTTGAAACCACGCTGCGCTATACCGACGTGCGTACGAAACAGTACAGCAGCGTAGAGGCGTTCTCCGGCGATCAGACTTACAAAGATAAAGCCTTCGACCTCAAAGTACGTCTGTGGGAAGAGAGTTACTGGATGCCCCAGGTCTCCGTCGGCGCCAAAGATATCGGCGGTACCGGTCTGTTTGATGCGGAATACATTGTTGCCAGTAAAGCCTGGGGACCGTTTGATTTCTCACTCGGTCTGGGCTGGGGTTATCTCGGTACCAGCGGCAACGTCAAAAACCCGTTTTGCTCGTACAGCGATAAATATTGCTACCGCGATAATAGCTACCAGAAAGCGGGTTCGATCAACGGCGACCAAATGTTCCACGGACCGGCGTCGCTGTTTGGTGGCGTCGAATACCAGACACCCTGGCAGCCGCTGCGCCTGAAGCTGGAGTATGAAGGGAATGACTACTCGCAGGATTTCGCTGGCAAGATTGAACAGAAGAGCAAGTTTAACGTCGGCGCCATTTATCGCGTCACCGATTGGGCCGACGTTAACCTCAGCTACGAGCGTGGCAATACCTTCATGTTTGGCTTCACGCTGCGCACTAACTTCAACGACATGCGCCCGCACTACAACGATAACGCACGGCCTGCATACCAGCCGGAGCCGCAGGACGCCATCCTGCAGCACTCGGTGGTGGCAAACCAGCTGACGTTGCTGAAATATAATGCGGGTCTGGCGGATCCGAAAATTCAGGTAAAAGGCGATACGCTGTACGTTACCGGCGAGCAGGTGAAATACCGCGACTCGCGTGAAGGGATCGAACGCGCCAACCGGATCGTCATGAACGATCTCCCGGATGGGATCCGCACGATCCGCGTCACGGAGAACCGTCTCAACCTGCCGCAGGTGACGACGGAAACGGACGTCACCAGCCTCAAGCGCCATCTGGAAGGTGAACCGCTCGGGCATGAAACCGAGCTGGTGCAAAAACGCGTAGAGCCGATCGTGCCAGAAACCACCGAGCAGGGCTGGTATATCGACAAGTCGCGCTTCGATTTCCATATCGATCCGGTGCTGAATCAGTCCGTCGGCGGGCCAGAGAACTTCTACATGTATCAGCTGGGCGCGATGGCGACAGCGGATCTGTGGCTCACCGACCACCTGCTGACCACCGGTAGCCTGTTTGGCAACATTGCTAACAACTACGACAAGTTCAACTACACCAATCCGCCAAATGACTCGACGCTGCCGCGCGTGCGCACCCGCGTGCGTGAGTACGTGCAGAATAATGTTTATGTGAACAACCTGCAGGCCAACTACTTCCAGTACTTCGGCAACGGCTTCTACGGCCAGGTGTACGGCGGATATCTGGAAACCATGTTCGGCGGCGCTGGGGCAGAAGTGCTTTATCGTCCTGTCGACAGCAACTGGGCGTTCGGGATTGATGCCAACTACGTCAAACAGCGTGACTGGCGCAGCGCCCAGGACATGATGAAGTTCACTGACTACAGCGTCAAAACCGGTCATCTGACCGCCTACTGGACGCCGTCGTTTGCCCCTGACGTGCTGGTGAAAGCCAGCGTTGGCCAGTACCTGGCGGGCGATAAGGGCGGCACACTCGATATATCCAAACACTTTGACAGCGGCGTCGTGGTGGGCGGCTATGCGACCATCACCAACGTCTCGCCGGACGAGTACGGGGAAGGGGACTTTACCAAAGGGGTTTACGTGTCGATTCCGCTGGATCTGTTCTCGTCAGGCCCAACCCGCAGCCGTGCGGCAATTGGCTGGACGCCGCTGACGCGCGACGGGGGTCAGCAGTTGGGTCGTAAGTTCCAGCTGTATGATATGACCAGCGATAAAAACATTAACTTCCGCTGATGCCTGACCAGCCCGGTGGTACTTCGCCACCGGGCGATCGCGCGAAATATAAACAAAAAATATAGATCTCCGTCACATTTTTGCGTTATACAGGAACCTCGCCCCGGAGAATGAGGTGCTGTATGACATCCCTGACTCGCCCGCGTGTTGAGTTTATCTCAACTATCCTCCAGACCGTGCTGAACCTCGGTCTGTTGAGCCTTGGACTGATACTGGTCGTCTTTTTGGGAAAAGAGACGGTGCATCTGGCGGATGTGCTGTTTGCCCCTGAACAAACCAGCAAATATGCGCTGGTGGAAGGACTGGTGGTCTACTTTCTCTACTTTGAATTTATCGCCCTGATTGTGAAGTACTTTCAGTCCGGCTTTCACTTCCCGCTGCGTTATTTCGTCTACATTGGGATCACCGCGATAGTGCGGCTGATCATCGTCGATCATAAATCCCCGCTCGACGTGCTGATCTACTCGGCGGCGATCCTGCTGCTGGTAATCACCCTCTGGCTGTGTAACTCGAAGCGGCTGAAACGCGAATAAAAAAATGGCGGCCCGGAGGCCGCCTAATAACAGTCACAAGTTGGGTCAATACAATACGTCTAAAGTTGAGGGTTGCAGTGGCATAACAAAATGAAACTTAACCTTTCACACCGCCCGCCGTCAGGCCATTCACCAGCCAGCGCTGCGCCAGCAGGAACACCACGGTAATCGGGATGGCGGAGAGCACGGCCGCCGCGGCAAAGTCGCCCCACAGGTAGTTTTGCGGGTTGAGGTATTGCTGCATACCGACGGCCAGGGTGTAGCTGTTCACATCGCGCAATAACAGAGAGGCGACGGGTACCTCGGTGATGGCGGCGATAAACGACAGGATAAACACCACCGCCAGGATAGGCACCGACAGCGGCAGCAGCACCAGACGGAACGCCTGCCACGGGGTTGCACCATCCAGTGCCGCAGCTTCTTCCAGCGAGCCGTCGATGGTTTCGAAATACCCTTTGATGGTCCACACATGCAGTGCGATACCGCCAAGATAGGCGAAGATTACGCCACCGTGGGTGTTCAGGCCGATAAACGGCACGTACTGGCCCAGGCGGTCAAACAAGGCATACAACGCGACCAGCGACAGTACCGCCGGGAACATCTGGAAAATCAGCATCCCTTTCAGCAGTGAGGCCTTGCCCGGGAACTTCATACGGGCGAAAGCGTACGCACAAGTGGTGGAGAGCGTCACGATACCTATCGCGGTGATCCCGGCGATTTTCACCGAGTTCCACAGCCATAACAGCACCGGGAACGGCGGCGGTGTGACGCGACCATCCGCGTGCTCTACGCTGAAGCCCAGCGCGAGCTTCCAGTGCTCCCAGGAGATTTCATCCGGGATCAGGCTCCCGGTGGCGAAGTTACCCGAACGCAGGGAGATGGCGATGACCATCAGTAGCGGGAACATGATCGCCGCGATGAAAATCAGCAGGCCTAAATGCGTCGCCAGGAGGCGCAGTTTCTGAGATTTGGGTTGTACCATAGCCATGATCGATGCCCTCCTTAGTCAAATTTCATTCGTGTGGCTTTCAGGTTCACAATCGCCAGAGCGCCAACCAGCAGGAAGATCAGGGTGGCAATCGCCGCCGCCAGACCGAAGTCCTGACCACCGCCGCCTTCGAAAGCAATACGGTAGGTGTAGCTCACGAGCAGGTCTGTATAGCCTGCCGGCGTGGTAGTGCCAAGACGGTCAGGGCCGCCGTTGGTCAACAGTTGAATCAGCACGAAGTTGTTAAAGTTGAAGGCGAAGCTGGCAATCATCAGCGGCGTCAGCGGCTTAATGAGCAGCGGCAGCGTAATTTTAAAGAAGTTCTGGAACGGGCCCGCGCCGTCCATCGCCGAGGCTTCGTACAGATCGTCCGGGATAGCCTTCAACAGCCCCATGCACAGAATCATCATGTACGGATAGCCCAGCCAGGTATTGACGATGATAATCATCGAACGGGCAGTCGTCGGGTCGCTGAACCAGGCCGGTTTGATACCAAACAGCGCGCTCAGCATCATGTTGATTTCACCGAAGCTCTGGTTAAACAGCCCTTTGAAAATCAGAATCGAAATAAACGACGGTACGGCATACGGCAGAATCAGCAGTACGCGATAAATCGCTTTGCCTTTCAAGGCTTCCCACTGCACGAGGCAGGCCAGAACCATGCCCACAGCCACAGTCAGGATCACGGTCAGAACCGAGAAGACCACCGTCCAGACGAAGATGGCGAAGAACGGTTTCTGAATACCTTCGTCGGTAAACACGCGGGTAAAGTTGTCCCAGCCAATGGTGACGGTATAGCCAGGGCTGAGCTTGTCATCACCCCATTTGCCATCGGCTGTAATGGACTGATAGAAACCAATGTCGTTGTTCGGACGATATTTCACGCCGCTCTGGTTGTTGGTCAGCGTGCCGTCATCCGCCAGCGTGTAGAGAGGCTGCGTGCCGGAGAACTGGCGCAGTGAGCTCATGGTCACTTTGCTTTCGTCTGGCAGTACGGCGGTGAGCTGGGTCAGCGCCTGACGGTTTTGGGTAATGACGCGCAGGTTGGCACGTTCGCCTTCCGGCAGCGCTGCGGCCTCTTTTAAGGTCAGCTTCTGCTCGCCGCCAAATTTGAACGCGTCGGAGACATAGTATTTGCTGCTTGCTTCGTCAGTAAGCGCTAACTTCCACTCGTTACCGGCAGGATACAGGCCGAAGTTAAAGGTCTTGCCGGCCTGGTAAGAGCGATCCAGAAGGACCTGCGTTGCGCGTTCTTGCGCCAGCTGGTTGGTGCTGCTGTAGTTGGTGAACGCAATGGCAATAGTACAAATCAGCGGGAAGAGAACAAACAGCCCCATCCCGGCCACGCCCGGGTAGACATAGCGCCAGGCATAGGCTTTACGGTTGGAGAAAATATACAGGCCAGCAGAGCTTAAAATCAGCGTCATGATGGCGAACAGATATTCCCCTTGTACGTACATTAAAACAACAAGGTAACCCACCAGCAGACACAGCAGACCCATCACTGACCATTTCAGCGCGTCGCTTTGCCACCAGTGTTTCTTTTTAATGACATCCATGGGGTTTTTCCTCTACAACGGTGGAAACTTATCGTCAGGTGGCGCTGCGCTTACCTGACCTACGGATCGTGCCGTAGTCGTAGGGCGGGTAAGCGCATGCGCCACCCGCCGTTTTTCAGACTTACTTAGTAATACGACCCTGCGCATCTTTCAGCGCGGCATCAACAGTCTGACGACCGCTTGCCGCATTGATGACCGCAGTACGGGTGGCGTACCAGAACGCTGCCATTTGCGGGATGTTCGGCATAATTTCGCCTTTCTGAGCGTTATCCATGGTGGCCGCAATACGTGGGTCTTTTGCCAGATGATCCTGGAAGGATTTCAGCGCAACGGCACCCAGCGGTTTGTCCTTGTTCACTTCATCCAGACCCTGATCGGTCAGCAGGTAGTTTTCCAGGAACTCTTTCGCCAGCTCTTTGTTCGGGCTTGCCGCGTTGATACCCGCGCTCAGCACACCAACGAACGGTTTAGACGGCTTGCCTTTGAAAGTTGGCAGCAGCGTCACGCCGTAGTTGATTTTGCTCTTGTCGATGTTGGTCCAGGCCCACGGACCGTTGATGGTCATCGCGGTTTCGCCTTTGTTGAACGCCGCTTCCGCGATGGAGTAATCGGTATCCGCGTTCATATGTTTGTTCTTGATGAGGTCCACCAGGAAGGTCAGACCCGCTTTCGCGCCAGCGTTGTCCACGCCCACGTCTTTCACGTCATACTTGCCGTTTTCAAACTTGAACGCGTAACCGCCGTCGGCAGCAATCAGCGGCCAGGTGAAGTACGGTTCTTGCAGGTTGAACATCAGCGCGCTCTTACCTTTCGCTTTCAGCTCTTTATCCAGTTTCGGGATCTCTTCCCAGGTTTTCGGTGGGTTAGGTACCAGGTCTTTGTTGTAAATCAGAGAAAGGGCTTCAACCGCGATTGGGTAAGCAATCAGCTTGCCGTTATAGCGAACGGCGTCCCAGGTGAACGGGAACAGTTTGTCCTGGAAGGCTTTGTCCGGCGTGACTTCTGCCAGCAGACCCGACTGCGCGTAACCACCGAAACGGTCATGCGCCCAGAAGATGATGTCCGGGCCGTCACCAGTTGCTGCAACCTGTGGGAATTTCTCTTCCAGTTTATCCGGGTGTTCTACGGTCACTTTGATCCCGGTGTCTTTCTCGAATTTTTTACCCACTTCGGCCAGGCCGTTATAGCCTTTATCGCCGTTAATCCAGATTACCAGCTTACCTTCTTCAATTTTGGCGAGAGCCGGTGCGGAAATCATCATTGCTGCAAGGGCGGACAATGCGAAAACACGTGCGCCAGTCTTGATCTTCATATCTGCCATCCTTTTTTGGTGATGTGCTCGTGGATACAATGAGGTGGTTCAACGTGACTCAGTCTCCTTATTTGACATCCTCTTTCCATCCTCCCAACCCCTACGCCCCACCCCCGGTTTGTGTGATCTTCGTTGCATAAATTTAAGTTATGAGTGCTGGCGCACATAAAAACACACTGAATTTTGCAGGTGGCTTCACGAATTTTGCCTCAGCCCTCCAGCCGCGGTCGCAGAGCCTGCTCCCTCATCCTCCCGCCTCCTCCCCCATAAAAAAGCCGGGGGGTGGAGGATTCGGGAAAGTAATGGATACCCCATAGTGAACTTATCTTGAATGTTTCTGTCGGCGACAGGTTGTAACGAAGGGAGAAGGGCATGGCGAGCGTACAGCTGCGTAATGTAACGAAAGCCTGGGGTGACGTTGTGGTGTCGAAAGACATCAATCTGGACATCCACGAAGGTGAGTTCGTGGTATTTGTCGGCCCATCAGGCTGCGGTAAATCTACTCTGCTGCGTATGATTGCCGGTCTTGAAACGATCACCAGTGGCGATTTGTTTATTGGTGACACCCGTATGAACGACATCCCGCCTGCCGAACGTGGCGTAGGCATGGTGTTCCAGTCTTATGCGCTTTACCCCCATCTGTCTGTTGCCGAAAACATGTCCTTTGGCCTGAAACTGGCGGGTGCGAAGAAGGACGTGATTAACCAGCGCGTCACGCAGGTGGCGGAAGTGTTACAGCTGGCGCACCTGCTTGAGCGTAAACCGAAAGCGCTTTCCGGTGGTCAGCGTCAGCGTGTGGCGATTGGCCGTACCCTGGTGGCGGAACCGCGCGTGTTCCTGCTCGATGAACCCCTTTCCAACCTGGATGCCGCTCTGCGTGTCCAGATGCGTATTGAAATCTCCCGTCTGCACAAACGTCTTGGCCGCACGATGATTTACGTCACCCACGATCAGGTCGAAGCGATGACGCTGGCCGACAAAATTGTGGTGCTGGACGCCGGTCGCGTGGCGCAGGTGGGCAAACCGCTGGAGCTTTATCACTACCCGGCAGACCGCTTTGTTGCGGGCTTCATTGGCTCGCCAAAGATGAACTTCCTGCCCGTCAAAGTGACGGCAACTGCGATCGAACAGGTACAGGTGGAGCTGCCAAACCGCCAGCAGGTCTGGCTGCCGGTCGACAGCGCCAATGTACAGGTAGGGGCAAACATGTCCCTCGGTATTCGTCCTGAGCACCTGCTGCCGAGCCACATCGCCGATGTGACGCTGGAAGGTGAAGTTCAGGTTGTCGAACAGCTTGGTCACGAAACACAGATTCATATCCAGATCCCCGCCATCCGTCAGAACCTGGTCTACCGCCAGAATGACGTGGTGTTGGTAGAAGAGGGTGCCACATTCGCTATCGGCTTGCCGCCAGAGCGTTGCCATCTGTTCCGTGAGGATGGCACTGCATGTCGTCGGTTGCACAAAGAGCCAGGCGTTTAAGCAATCCCAAAAGAAGACACGAAACCGACAGGTGAAGTGTTCAAAGAAAAGCAATGATCTCAGGAGATAGAATGATGATTACTCTGCGCAAACAAGTCCCTCTGGCAATCGCCGTTGCGGCAGGCATCCTGTCTGCCCAGGCAGGCGCCGTGGACTTTAAAGGTTATGCTCGTTCCGGCATTGGCTGGACCGGGAGTGGCGGTGAGCAACAGTGTTTCCAGGCAACCGGTGCACAAAGTAAATACCGTCTCGGTAACGAATGTGAAACCTATGCGGAATTGAAACTGGGCCAGGAAGTGTGGAAAGAAGGCGATAAGAGCTTCTATTTCGACACCAACGTTGCGTATTCCGTCTCTCAGCAGAACGACTGGGAATCTACCAGCCCGGCCTTCCGTGAAGCTAACGTGCAGGGTAAAAACCTGATTGACGCACTGCCAGGTTCCACCATCTGGGCCGGTAAGCGCTTCTATCAGCGTCATGACGTTCACATGATCGACTTCTACTACTGGGATATTTCTGGTCCTGGTGCGGGTATCGAAAACATTGACCTGGGCTTCGGTAAGCTCTCTCTGGCTGCAACTCGTTCTTCTGAAGCGGGCGGCTCAGCGACCTTTGCCGATCGTTACGCGCTGGGTAACCGTATTTATGACAACCTGGTACCGAACGATGTCTTCGACGTCCGTTTAGCACAGATGCAGGTCAATGAAGGCGGTACGCTGGAGTTCGGTGTTGATTATGGTCACACCAATATTCCAGATGACTACTACCTGCAGCCTGGCGCATCTAAAGACGGTTGGATGTTCACCGCTGAACATACCCAGAGCATGCTGAAGGGCTTTAACAAGTTTGTGCTGCAGTACGCAACTGACTCTATGACCTCCAACGGCAAGGGCCGTCCGGAAGGTGGTAGCATCAACAACAACGGCGACATGTGGCGTGTTCTGGACCACGGTGCGATCTCTCTGGGCGACTCCTGGGATCTGATGTACGTAGGTATGTACCAGGACATCAACCTGGATAACAACAACGGCACCAAATGGTGGACCGTCGGTGTGCGTCCTATGTACAAATGGACGCCAATCATGAGCACCCTGTTAGAAGTGGGCTACGACAACGTTAAGTCTCAGAAAACCGACGACACCAACAGTCAGTACAAAATCACCCTGGCACAACAATGGCAGGCAGGCGACAGCATCTGGTCCCGTCCAGCTATCCGTGTCTTCGCAACTTACGCGAAGTGGGATGAAAAATGGGGCTACGCGAACGGCGACTCCGGTGCAGGCTATGACTCTGGTATTGCGTACAGCGACACGTCCGCAAAAACCTTCAGCCGAGGCGACTCTGATGAGTGGACCTTCGGTGCCCAGATGGAAATCTGGTGGTAATTCGTTAGACCTGACGTAATGACCTAAAAGAGGGGCGCAAGCCCCTCTATCCTTAGGGTGCTGCGCGCTATTGCCTGGCCACCGCAGTGCTCACGCTATCAGAGGTAATAACAATGAAAATGAAGAAAAGTCTCGTCGCGCTGTGCCTCTCTGCGGGGCTGATGGCCTGTGTTCCGGCGGTCTCCTTTGCAGACGTGAATTTCGTACCACAAAATACCAGCGCTGCGCCGGCTATCCCGGCGGCGGCGCTCCAGCAACTGACCTGGACGCCAGTTGATCAATCCAAAACGCAGTCGACACAGCTTTCTACGGGCGGCCAGCAACTGAACGTGCCGGGGATCACCGGGCCGGTTGCCGCCTACAGCGTGCCGGCCAACATTGGTGAGCTAACCCTGACGCTGACCAGCGAAGTGAACAAACAAACCAGCGTCTTCGCACCTAACGTACTGATTCTGGATCAGAACCTGACGCCATCTGCTTTCTTCCCAAGCGAATATTTTAGTTACCAGGAACCAGGCGTGATGAGCGCCGACCGTCTGGAAGGCAAAATGCGCCTGACGCCTGCCCTGGGCCAGCAGAAGATTTATGTTCTGGTTTTCACGACCGAAAAAGATCTGCAGCAGACCACTAAGCTTATCGATCCGGCAAAAGCCTATGCGAAAGGCACCGGCAACTCGGTTCCGGATATTCCGGATCCATTAGCGCGTCACGTCACCGACGGTTTGCTTAAGCTGAAAGTCTCAACAAACAATGCATCCAGCGTGCTGGTTGGCCCACTGTTTGGCTCTTCCGGTACTGGCCCTGTCACAGTAGGCAATACAGCCGCGCCTGTGTATGCCGCTCCAGCCGCCACAGCCGCTGCCGCACCGGTAGCCGCCGCAGCACCAGCCCCATCGAAGAAAGCTGAACCGGTTCTGAACGACACCGAAGAGTACTTCAACAACGCCATTAAGCAGGCGGTGAAGCGCGGCGATGTCGATAAAGCGCTGAAACTGCTTGATGAAGCCGAACGTTTAGGTTCAACCACTGCCCGTTCCACCTTTATCAGCAGTGTAAAAGGCAAGGGGTAACCGTTTCCCCACAGTGCTGATTTGTTAGTAGTTTGGTGCGCCTGAGTGGGCGCACTTTTTTTGATATTCTCCGGGCTGTTGCGCTCTTGTTGCGATAGTGATCGTTAAATAACGTTTGGCCGCCCTCAATCTGCTTTTCTGCGATACAATGCCATCACGTTATGTATCGGAGAGTCTGGCATGTCACACCCTGCGCTAACGCAACTGCGTGCGCTGCGCTATTTCGACCAAATACCTGCGCTTGATCCGCAGCAACTGGACTGGTTGCTGCTGGAAGATTCCATGACGAAACGTTTTGAGCAGCAGGGTAAAACGGTCACGGTGACCCTGATTCAGGAAGGGTTTGTCTCTGGCGATGAGATTGCTGCCGAGCTGCCGCTATTGCCGCAAGAGCCACGTTACTGGCTGCGTGAAATTTTACTCTGCGCTGATGGCGAGCCATGGCTTGCCGGGCGGACGGTGGTGCCCGAATCCACCCTTTCCGGGCCCGAGCTGGCGCTGCAACGGCTGGGGAAAACGCCTCTGGGGCGTTACCTTTTCACCTCGTCTGAGCTTACCCGAGATTTTATTGAGATTGGTCGTGATGCCGAACTGTGGGGGCGTCGTTCCCGCCTTCGCCTGAGCGGTAAACCGTTAATACTGACGGAGCTTTTTTTACCGGCATCGCCGTTGTACTAAGAGGAAGAAAAAATGGAGTGGAGCCTGACGCAGAATAAGCTGTTGGCCTATCACCGCTTAATGCGTACCGATAAACCGATTGGCGCGTTACTGTTGCTGTGGCCGACCTTATGGGCGCTGTGGGTCGCGACGCCGGGCGTGCCACCGCTGTGGATCCTGGGCGTATTCGTTGCCGGCGTCTGGCTGATGCGCGCGGCAGGCTGCGTGGTCAATGACTATGCCGATCGTAAATTCGACGGGCATGTAAAACGTACTGCCGGTCGTCCGTTACCCAGCGGGCAAGTCACCGGGAAAGAAGCCCGCGTGCTGTTCATTGTTCTGGTGCTGCTCTCTTTCCTGCTGGTGTTAACCCTTAACACCATGACCATTCTGCTTTCCGTTGCGGCGCTGGCCCTGGCCTGGGTGTATCCGTTTATGAAACGCTATACCCATCTGCCTCAGGTGGTGCTGGGGGCGGCATTTGGCTGGTCGATTCCGATGGCGTTTGCGGCAGTTAGTGAGTCCTTACCACTCAGCTGCTGGCTGATGTTCCTGGCGAATATTCTCTGGGCCGTGGCATATGACACGCAATACGCGATGGTAGACCGCGACGATGACCTGAAAATTGGCATCAAATCAACCGCTATCCTCTTTGGTCGTCAGGACAAGCTGATTATCGGTATCCTGCAGGTCGCGGTACTGGCACTGATGGTCGCGATTGGTCGCCTGAACGGGCTGAACTGGGAGTTTTACTGGTCCGTGCTGGTGGCGGGTTTGCTGTTTGCGTACCAGCAAAAGTTGATTGCGAAGCGCGAGCGTGATGCCTGTTTTAAGGCGTTTATGAATAATAACTACGTCGGTCTGGTGCTGTTTTTAGGCCTGGCGATGAGCTATTTCTTATAAAAAAGTCGGGTGGCGACTTCGCCTTACCCGACCTACGAGTTAGCAGAACATGTAGGCCCGGTAAGCGTTAGCGCCACCGGGCTTTTTTTACCGGCGACGTAGCAGCCGAAGCGCGTTCGCCGTCACCAGCACCGTTGCCCCGGTATCCGCCAGCACCGCCAGCCACAGCCCAGTCATGCCGAGCAGGGTCGTCACCAGGAATATCCCTTTCAGCCCCAGCGCGATGCCAATGTTCTGACGGATATTGGCACGCGTCGCACGTGCCAGCCCGATCATCTGCGCCAGCCCGGTCAGGCGGTTGTGGGTCAGCGCCGCGTCGGCCGTTTCCAGCGCCACGTCGGTACCGCTGCCCATCGCAATACCAATGGTGGACGCTTTCATCGCCGGGGCATCGTTAATCCCGTCACCAACCATCGCCAGCGGGGCATGAGCGTTCAACTCTGTGACTGCGCTGACCTTATCTGCAGGCAACAATCCGGCTTTAAATTCCAGCCCCAGTTCACCGGCAATTGTTGCCGCCGCACGAGGGTTATCGCCTGTAAGAATAACGCCCTGTACCCCCAGTTGATGTAACGCCGCCACGGCTTCTTTTGCGTCATCACGCAGGGTATCGCGCAATGCCAGCATTCCTTTCGCCACGCCGTCCTGCATGACGACTACGACCGTTTGCCCAGCCTGTTCTAACGCCTCAACCTCTGGAGTAGAAGACTTGCCAGCCGCGACAATCAGCACCTTTTTGCCGTCGACGACGGCCTCAATGCCTGAGCCCATCAGTGCCCGCTGGGAAGTTGCCGCAGGGATGGTGAGTTCACGCGCCTTCGCTTCACGCACAATCGCCTGCGCCAGCGGGTGGGTTGAACCTTGCTCTACGGCAGCGGCCAATGTCAGCAGTTCGTTTTCACTGATTTCCTGCGGATAAACACCGGTCACCTGCGGCTTACCTACGGTCAGCGTACCGGTTTTATCGAAGGCAATGTGCTGAACCTGGCTTAGCTGTTCCAGGGCGGCTCCGCCTTTGATCAGCGCCCCTCGACGTGCCGCCGCCGCCAGTCCTGACGTGATGGCCGCCGGGGTGGAGATCACCAGCGCACACGGACAGCCAATCAACAGCAGCGTCAGACCTTTATAAATCCAGCCTTCCCACGGTGCGCCGAAAAACAGGGGTGGAACGACAGTGACCAGCAGGGCAACCAGCATGATGGCGGGGGTGTAAATCCTGCTGAAGCGATCGATAAACCGCTCAACTGGCGCGCGACGCTCTCCGGCTTCTTCAATCAGCTTCAGGATACGGTCGATGGCGCTGTCACCGGGTTCGGAAAGCACTGTCAGTTGTACCAGACGATCAACACTGGTGGCACCCGCAGGCACTTTTTCACCGGTTGTGCGTTCAACCGGAATGGATTCTCCGGTGAGGGCGCTTTCGTCGAAGCTTGCTGTTGCGGTGAGCAACTCACCGTCTGCAGGCAGACGCCCGCCTGCGGCGACTTCAATCACATCGCCCGGGCGCAGTGTGTTGATGGCGACGATTTCCCGGTTGCCGTTGATCACGCGTGTGGCGGTTTCAGGTTTCAGCGCCATTAGCGCGCTGACTCCTTTACGCGCGCGGCTGGCGGCCCAGCCCTCAAGACGTTCACCGATTAAGAACAGCAGCAGCACCATTGCCGCTTCTGCTGTCGCACCAATAAACAGCGCGCCAATAGCGGCCACGCTCATCAGCGTTTCGATGGCAAACCAGCTTCCGCTTTTCATCAGCCGCAATGCCTGACGAGCAATCGGGAACAGCCCAACCAGCGTGGTGGCGATGAATGCCAGATTGCCGAACGGATGGTTAATCTGTTCCAGTCCCCAGCTCAGGGCCATCATGATGATGAGGGTAATAAGCGGTAGATTTTCTCGCAGGGAAGAGGTTTTTTCTGCAGGTGCATTTTCGCTACGCAGACTGTAACCCGCCTGACTTACGGCAGCTTCAACCTGTTGGATAACGTCGTTATCCGCGCTGACCAGCAGCTTTTCAGTGGCAAACAGAACCTGTACATGACTCACGCCCGGCACCTGTTTTACCGCGTTTTCAACTTTACGGGCGCAGGCGGCGCAGTCCATACCGTTGACGACCCAACTGTAGCGGTTGCCGTTTTCAGGGAGTATTTCGGTTTGTGTTTCGCACGCACCATCGCAGCAGCAGTCGTCCTTCGGCGGAACCGGACTGAGCTTAAATGCTGAGAATTGAGGGGCTTTTTTTGGTGTTTCTGGAGTCGACATGGCAGTCTCCGGCAATGATAATTTTCTCATTAACCGCAGCATACACTCTGGAGTCGACTCCAGAGTCAAGGCTTATTTAAATATACAGCGAGCGTACGATCAGGAAGTGTCCGGCAAAGTAGCAGGCGGCGGCAATCGCGTTATCCGCCCGGAAACGACGGCGATAGTGGCTGCCCAGCCACACGATATTCCCGAGTAACAACAGTGCTGCACCGAAGAACGCCGACATCGCCGGCGCCGTTGGACGGAAGAACCAGAGTTCGCCTGCCAGCCATACCATCACCAGCGTCATGGCGATAAACGTACAGACCGGCAAACGCATCTCTTCCAGACGCGACCAGATCACCGCGATAAGCAGTGCGCCAATCACCAGCAGTACCAGCGGCAGCGGCCAGAAGAATGACAGCGTCATCTGGCTGGCAAAATAGATGGTATACAGCAGATGCGACAGGAAAAATGCCCCCACGGCATACAGCAGACGCTGACGTGGCAGCAGGGTTAAGGCATCGCCAATCAGGGAAGCACACAGCCCGGCGAGGACCAGATAGCTTACGGCGTTAAACATCGGCGCTTGCCAGGCCAGCAGCAGCAGGAGCAACAGCGTGACCGGTTTAAACAACCAGCGCTGCCAGGTGGGACCGCGGTACGACGCATCGACATAAAGCCATGCGGAAAAACAGACAGCGATAAATGACCAAAGCATATTAACTCCCTGTATCTGTTAAGGCTGAATAATCAGTTTCTGATCCAGTGTAGTGATGCGGACGGGCGTTTGGCAATGGCAGGGAAGGCAGGGTATCCTGAATTCCGCATAATCTGATGGGATTTTAGAATGAGCAAGATGCCGCTGTTTTTCATTATCGTGGTGGCGATTATCGTCATTGCCGCCTCGTTCCGTTTCGTACAGCAGCGCCGCGAAAAGGCGGATAACGATGCTGCACCGCTGCTGCAAAAGCGCGTGGTAGTGACGAACAAACGCGAAAAAACGCTTAACGACCGCCGCTCACGCCAGCAGCAGGTGACGCCAGCAGGCACGACAATGCGCTATGAAGCGAGCTTTAAGCCGGAAACCGGCGGGCTGGAGATGACCTTCCGCCTGGAGGCGCAGCAGTACCATCAGTTGACGGTGGGGGAGAAAGGGACGCTGAGTTATAAAGCGTCCCGATTCGAAGGTTTTACACCTGAATAATGCTCGATCGGTTCCCTCTCCCTGTGGGAGAGGGTTAGGGTGAGAGCATCAGGCCGCACCTTACTTCTTCACCTGCGCCTTAAATTTCTTCATCCACACCAGCAGTTCAAACACGCCGAAAACAAAGACGCGCAACTGCTGCCAGCCGGTCATCTGCGGGCCATCTTTTGGCAGACCATTTTTCAGCATTACCATCTGCAGGGCGTGCATAAACGATGTGAAAACCAGCGCGACGTTAACAAAAATATTCATCGGGCGCGGGAACGGGTGCACCAGGTTGAGAATTAAAAACGCCCAGACGCCCAGCATCAACAAACGTCCCAGATTAATCAGTACCGGCATCGGATTCTCCTTGAGCCTGACGGTGATACAGACGATAAGCGACCTGACCTGCCACTTTTTCACGGTGCAGATCCCAGTGGGCGGGAACTGGTGGTAAACCGTTTTCCACTTCACTTTCCACGTAAATTAATGCGTCATCTGCCAGCCAGCCGTTTTGCTCCAGCAGGGATAACGTCTCTTCCAGCAGTCCCTTACGGAACGGTGGGTCGACAAACACCACGTTATGTGGCGTACCTTTCTGCGCGAGGAAACTCAGCGTGTTGGTGTTCACGACTTTAGCGTTGGTTGCCTTTAGCGTCGCCAGATTTTGCTGCAGCGTCTGCGACACGCCGCGTTCCATCTCCAGCAGCGTGGCGCTGGCGGCATAGCGTGACAGCGCTTCCAGTCCGAGTGCGCCGCTTCCGGCGAAACAGTCGAGACAGTGGGCGTCTACCATTGACGGGGCCAGCCAGTTAAACAGCGTCTCGCGTACGCGGTCGGTAGTAGGGCGTAAACCGGGGCTGTCCGGCACCGGTAGTTTCCGGCCTCGCCACTGACCGCCGATAATACGAATTTGACCGGCCGGGGCGCGGTTGGGTTTCTTCATCTCAGGAAAGCTCTGTTAACAATTGGCCTGCGATTGCGGGCGGTGATGTCAATTAAGTAAAGTGTTAGACTATTTCATCATTTTTTTAGCTTCCATGTATATAGCGCCGCGAGGAGTGTAGTCGCAGATGGCAAAACAAAAAAAACGTGGCTTCTTTTCCTGGCTGGGCTTCGGTGAAAAAGAGCAAGAAACAGAACAGAAAACCGAAGAGCAACATGCCGTTGAAGAGCAGTCGCAGCCTGAAACGCCTGTAGAAACCGCCGCGGTTGTCGAAGCGGAAGAGACGGCACACAGCAAAGAAGAGATTGAATCTTTCGCTGAAGAGGTGGTTGAGGTCACTGAACAGGTTCAGGAAAGCGAGAAGCCAGAACCGGTTGTCGCCGAAGAGATTCCCGAAGCGCCGCAGGCCGTCATCGAACACGAAGAACTGCCGCTGCTGGAAGAGGTGAAAACCGAAGCCGTTTCTGCCGAAGAGTGGCAGGCCGAAGCGGAAACCGTTGAAATTGTTGAGGCGGTGGAAGAAGAAGCCGAAAACGAACCTGAACTGACCGACGAAGAGCTGGAAGCACAGGCGCTGGCAGCAGAAGCGGCTGAAGAAGCGGTTATCGTGGTGCCAGTGGAAGAGCAGGCCGAAGAGGAGATCGTTCAGGAACAGGAAAAACCGACCAAAGAAGGTTTCTTCGCCCGCCTGAAACGCAGCCTGCTTAAAACCAAAGAAAACTTAGGTTCCGGATTTATCAGTCTTTTCCGCGGCAAGAAGATCGACGACGATCTGTTTGAAGAGCTGGAAGAGCAGCTGCTGATCGCCGACGTCGGTGTGGAAACCACCCGTAAGATCATCACCAACCTGACTGAAGGGGCGAGCCGCAAACAGCTGCGCGACGCCGAAGCGCTGTACGGTCTGCTGAAAGACGAGATGGGTGAAATTCTCGCAAAAGTTGACGAACCGCTTAATATTGAAGGCAAAACGCCATTTGTTATTCTGATGGTTGGCGTGAACGGCGTGGGTAAAACCACCACCATCGGCAAGCTGGCGCGCCAGTTCGAACAGCAGGGTAAATCGGTGATGCTGGCGGCAGGTGATACCTTCCGTGCAGCAGCGGTTGAGCAGCTGCAGGTCTGGGGACAGCGCAATAACATCCCGGTGATTGCCCAGCATACCGGCGCGGATTCCGCATCCGTTATCTTTGACGCCATCCAGGCGGCGAAGGCGCGCAACGTGGATGTACTGATTGCCGATACCGCAGGGCGTTTGCAGAACAAATCGCACCTGATGGAAGAGTTGAAGAAAATCGTCCGGGTGATGAAAAAACTGGACGAAGAAGCACCGCATGAAATTATGCTGACCATTGATGCCAGCACCGGACAGAATGCCATTAGTCAGGCAAAACTGTTCCATGAAGCGGTAGGACTGACGGGGATCACGCTGACCAAGCTGGACGGCACCGCCAAAGGCGGGGTGATCTTCTCCGTGGCCGATCAGTTCAGCATTCCTATCCGTTACATCGGTGTGGGCGAGCGTATTGAAGATTTACGTCCGTTTAAGGCGGACGACTTTATTGAGGCACTATTTGCCCGAGAGGACTAACAATGATTCGCTTTGAACACGTCAGCAAGGCCTATCTCGGTGGGAGACAAGCGTTGCAGGGGGTGACATTCCACCTGCAACCGGGCGAGATGGCATTCCTGACCGGCCATTCCGGCGCGGGGAAAAGTACCCTGCTCAAGCTTATCTGTGGGATCGAACGGCCAAGTGCCGGGAAAATCTTTTTCGGCGGTCATGAGATAAGCCGCCTGAAAAATCGCGAAGTGCCGTTTCTGCGTCGTCAGATCGGTATGATTTTCCAGGACCACCACCTGCTGATGGATCGCACCGTTTTCGATAACGTGGCGATTCCGCTGATTATTGCCGGTGCCAGCTATGATGATATCCGCCGTCGCGTCTCTGCGGCGCTGGATAAGGTCGGGCTGCTGGACAAAGCGAAGAACTTCCCGATCCAGCTCTCCGGCGGTGAACAGCAGCGCGTGGGCATTGCCCGTGCGGTGGTGAACAAGCCTGCGGTGCTGCTGGCGGATGAACCGACCGGTAACCTGGACGACGCCCTGTCAGAAGGGATTTTGCGTCTGTTTGAGGAATTTAACCGCGTAGGGGTGACGGTTTTGATGGCGACGCACGATATCGGGCTTATTTCCCGTCGTTCGTACCGCATGCTAACCCTGAGCGACGGTCATTTGCACGGAGGCCATGGTGAATAAGCGTGATGCAATAAACCAGATTCGACAGTTCGGGAACCGGTTTGATCGTTTCCGTAAGTCGCAGGGCGGTGGTGATGGCAATCGTAATGCGCCAAAGCGCCAGAAAGCCGCGCCAAAGCCTGCCTCCCGCAAAACCAACGTGTTTAACGAGCAGGTGCGCTACGCGTTCCACGGCGCGCTGCAGGACCTGAAAAGCAAACCGCTGGCGACGTTCCTGACGGTGATGGTGATTGCCATCTCCCTGACGCTGCCAAGCGTCTGCTATATGGTCTATAAAAACGTCAACCAGGCGGCCTCACAATACTATCCGTCCCCGCAGATCACGGTCTATCTGGATAAAGCGCTCGACGATAACGCCGCAGCGCAGGTGGTCGGGCAAATTCAGGCCGAGCAGGGTGTGGAGAAGGTTAACTATCTCTCGCGTGAAGACGCGCTGGGCGAGTTCCGCAACTGGTCAGGCTTTGGCGGCGCGCTGGACATGCTTGAAGAGAACCCGCTGCCTGCCGTGGCGGTGGTGATCCCGAAGCTGGATTTCCAGGGGACCGATTCGCTTAACACCCTGCGCGATCGCATCACGCGCATTAAGGGCATTGATGAAGTGCGCATGGATGATAGCTGGTTTGCGCGTCTCTCTGCCCTGACGGGGCTGGTAGGCCGCGTGGCGGCGATGATTGGCGTGCTGATGGTGGCGGCGGTCTTCCTCGTCATCGGTAACAGCGTGCGCCTGAGCATCTTCGCCCGTCGCGATACCATCAACGTGCAGAAACTGATTGGTGCGACGGATGGTTTCATCCTGCGTCCGTTCCTCTATGGCGGCGCACTGCTCGGTTTTTCCGGCGCATTTCTTTCACTGATATTGTCAGAAATTTTGGTGATGCGTCTGTCGTCGGCGGTCACAGAAGTGGCGCAGGTTTTCGGAACGAAGTTTGATATCAGCGGCTTAGGGTTCGATGAGTGCCTGTTGCTGCTGCTGGTGTGTTCGATGATTGGGTGGGTGGCAGCCTGGCTGGCAACCGTTCAACATTTACGTCACTTTACTCCCGATTAATAAAAGCGTGATATAATCTTTCCCTGCACCGAGATGTTCGCTCTGCAGGGAAAGTGTCCCTGTTGTCTCTTCCCCTGTTATCATCTTCATGTCACATTTTGTGCGTAATTTATTCACCGTTGCACCTGGAACTTGTGGATAAAATCACTGTCTGATACAAGAGTGAATGCTAATCTCGTTGCTCAAACGCTTTGGCATGGTTGTTGCCTGATGGGGATAACCTGGACCAGAAGAAACATTGAGAGGAATGAATGACCAAAGAAATGCAAACTTTAGCTTTAGCCCCTGTTGGTAACCTGGAGTCTTACATCCGGGCTGCGAACACCTGGCCGATGTTAACGGCCGAGGAAGAAAAGGAGCTTGCTGAAAAGCTGCATTACCAGGGCGATCTGGAAGCAGCTAAGACGCTGATCCTGTCTCACCTGCGCTTTGTTGTTCACGTTGCTCGTAATTATGCGGGCTACGGCCTGCCGCAGGCGGACTTGATTCAGGAAGGTAACATCGGTCTGATGAAGGCTGTGCGTCGCTTCAACCCGGAAGTGGGTGTGCGACTGGTCTCCTTCGCCGTGCACTGGATCAAAGCAGAGATTCACGAATACGTTCTGCGTAACTGGCGTATTGTGAAAGTCGCCACGACAAAAGCGCAACGCAAACTGTTCTTCAACCTGCGTAAAACCAAGCAGCGTCTGGGCTGGTTCAATCAGGATGAAGTTGAAATGGTGGCGCGCGAGCTGGGCGTATCCAGCAAAGATGTGCGTGAGATGGAATCCCGTATGGCCGCGCAGGACATGACCTTTGATATGTCCTCCGACGACGACGCATCCGACAGCCAGCCGATGGCACCGGTACTGTATCTGCAGGATAAAACCTCTAACTTTGCTGACGGCATTGAAGAGGATAACTGGGAAGATCAGGCCGCGAACAAGCTGACCCATGCGATGGAAGGCCTCGACGAACGTAGCCAGGATATTATCCGCGCCCGCTGGCTGGACGAAGACAACAAGTCCACACTGCAGGAACTGGCTGACCGCTACGGTGTTTCCGCTGAACGTGTTCGTCAGCTTGAGAAGAACGCCATGAAAAAACTTCGCGCCGCTATCGAAGCGTAAGATAAGCGAAGTACACCGAGAACCCTCGAATGCAAATTCGGGGGTTTTGTTTTTTTAGCGCCCGCTCTGGCGAATTCCCTCCCCCTGGCAAACACTTACTGATGCGCTAAGCAGGCGACTTTCTCAGGGGGACAGGGTGAAAAATAACGAACTGAACGACCGGCGTTTACAGGCGACGCCGCGCGGCATCGGCGTGATGTGTAATTTTTATGCCGATAAAGCTGAAAACGCCACGGTGTGGGACGTGGAGGGTAATGAGTACATCGACTTCGCTGCGGGGATCGCGGTACTGAATACCGGCCATCGCCACCCCAAAGTCATTGCCGCCATCGAAAAGCAACTCCATGCCTTTACCCACACGGCCTACCAGATTGTGCCGTACGAAGGCTACGTGGCGCTTGCCGAACGTCTCAACGAACGCGTGCCCATTGAGGGCCCGGCGAAAACGGCGTTCTTCTCCACGGGGGCTGAGGCTGTCGAAAACGCCGTAAAAATTGCCCGCGCGTATACCAGGCGTCCTGGCCTTATCACCTTCGGTGGTGCATTCCACGGCCGCACCTTTATGACGATGGCTTTAACGGGGAAAGTGGCACCCTACAAACTGGGTTTTGGCCCGTTCCCCGGCTCGATTTACCACGCGCAATATCCAAATGAATTGCACGGCGTCAGCACGGCAGAGGCGTTAAAAAGCCTGGAACGCATCTTTAAAGCGGATATCGCACCCGACCAGGTCGCGGCCATTATTCTTGAGCCGGTTCAGGGGGAAGGTGGTTTCAACATTGTGCCTGCTGATTTTATGCAGGCCCTGCGCGCCCTGTGCGATACCCACGGCATTTTGCTGATTGCCGACGAGGTGCAAAGCGGCTTCGCCCGTACCGGCAAGCTGTTTTCGATGGAACACCACTGCGTGAAGCCCGATCTGATCACCATGGCGAAAAGCCTGGCGGGCGGGATGCCGCTCTCGGCGGTTTCTGGCCGTGCGGAGGTGATGGACGCACCCGCGCCGGGCGGGCTGGGCGGCACCTACGCCGGTAACCCGCTGGCGATTGCGGCGGCGCATGCCGTGCTGGACGTGATTGATGAAGAGGATCTCTGCACGCGCTCGGCGCACCTTGGTCATCACCTGGTGGAAGTGCTGAGCAAAGCGAAGGAACATTGCCCGTATATCGCTGACATTCGCGCGCAAGGCTCGATGGTGGCGGTGGAGTTTAACGACCCGCAATCAGGGCTCCCGTCGCCGGAATTCACCCGTCAGGTACAAGAACGCGCGTTGCAGGAAGGGCTACTTCTTCTGAGCTGCGGCGTCTACGGCAACGTTATTCGTTTCCTGTACCCGCTGACTATCCCTGAAGTGCAGTTCCGTAAAGCGCTGGACATTATCTCCGCGTCGCTGACACGTTAAAGCCATATGCCCGGCGGAAATCTCTGCCGGGCTTATCATATATTCATTTCAAATTAGCTATTCCAAAATCATAAAAATGGGGTATGTTTTAGCAGAGTATGCTGAAAAAGCGCGAGCGGCATACCTATAACTGAAATAAAGCGCTACACAACAACATCACAATAATCGTAATAACCATAATAATGGGGAATCTCAGGATGAACATGAAGGGTAAAGCGTTACTGGCAGGATGTATCGCGTTGGCATTTAGCACGATGGCACAGGCAGATATTAAAGTGGCTGTCGTAGGAGCGATGTCCGGTCCGGTAGCACAGTATGGTGACCAGGAATTTACTGGCGCAGAACAGGCGGTTGCAGACATTAATGCCAAGGGCGGTATTAAGGGCGAAAAACTGCAGATCGTAAAATATGATGATGCCTGTGACCCGAAACAAGCGGTCGCGGTTGCGAACAAAGTGGTGAACGACGGGATCAAATACGTTATCGGTCACCTGTGCTCTTCCTCTACTCAGCCAGCGTCTGACATCTACGAAGACGAAGGCATTCTGATGATCACCCCGGCAGCGACGGCACCAGAGCTGACCTCGCGCGGCTACAAGTTGACCCTGCGCACCACCGGCCTGGACTCTGACCAGGGCCCAACCGCAGCGAAATACATCGTTGAAAAAGTGAAGCCGAAGCGCATTGCCATCGTTCATGACAAGCAGCAGTACGGTGAAGGTCTGGCGCGTTCCGTCCAGGACAACCTCAAGAAAGCGAATGCCGACGTGGTGTTCTTTGACGGTATTACTGCCGGTGAGAAAGACTTCTCGACCCTGGTGGCGCGTCTGAAGAAAGAGAATATTGATTTCGTTTACTACGGTGGCTACCACCCGGAAATGGGTCAGATCCTGCGCCAGGCGCGTGCTGCAGGCCTGAAAACCCAGTTCATGGGCCCGGAAGGCGTGGCGAACGTCTCTCTGTCTAACATCGCGGGTGAATCCGCTGAAGGCCTGCTGGTGACCAAACCGAAGAACTACGACCAGGTTCCGGCGAACAAACCAATCGTAGATGCCATCAAGGCGAAGAAACAGGATCCAAGCGGTGCGTTCGTGTGGACCACCTACGCTGCGCTGCAGTCTCTGCAAGCGGGCCTGAACCAATCAGCCGATCCGGCAGAGATTGCCACCTGGCTGAAAGCGAATACTGTTGAGACCGTGATGGGGCCACTTTCCTGGGATGAGAAGGGCGACCTGAAGGGCTTCGAGTTCGGCGTGTTTGACTGGCACGCGAATGGCACGGCGACAGACGCCAAATAATTTTCCCGTCGCCTTTCGCGCCGCAGGTGCGTTGGCTGCGTTATTCAACCCCGGTCACTTACTTATGTAAGCTCCCGGGGATTTCATAACTTGCCGCCTTCCTGCAACACGAAATTCTTGGGAAAAACCGCAAAAAGGCAACGTAAGTTGCCTTTTTTAATGTTTTCTCCCTCTCCCACAGGGAGAGAGCCGGGGTGAGGGCATCAGGCCGCACAGATCATCTCTGGCGCTTCTCCCACCCATTCTCCTGCGCCGTAAACCCTAACGCCTGCATAAATGCCGCCATCACGCCACGGTCTTCCACGCCCACGTCGGCCATCCACCAGGAGGTCACGCTCGGGTTTTCGCGGATCACTTCTTCAATCAAATACTGCCCTACACCACGACGACGGGTTACGTCACGCACGCGCAGTGAATCCAGCGCCCCTTCGGTGCCGCTCAGAGTCACGCGAACCGCAGCCAGTAAACGTTCATTAAATCGCGCAGCATAAATGCGGTGAGTCTCGTCAACGCGCAGTGACGAAGGGGAATATTCCGGCCAGATCTTGCCCAGGTCGATATGATCCTGGTCGCTAAAGGTCACCAGACGAACGATTGTCAGTTTCATTAGCTTGTTGTCCAAATCAAATTGAGTAGGGGCAGTGTACTCAATTTATTCACTCAGCGGCTTCCTCTTTTTATTCTCATTAACCAGGTGATTAGTTTTTTGGCAGCGCGATGGGCAGTTTGAAAACACATGGATCGAAAAATAAGCAGAATTTTAACCTGAATGGTAGTGATTTATTCGGCGCTTTGTACCGTTATTTTATGCTGCAAACTGCACTTTTATTTGTTTATCTCTGCCTGATTTCAGAATATTATCTTTGCTTAATAGCCTGAAAAATAGAGATTTTAGTCTGGTTTTTGACAAAAACCTGCGCTAAACCATTAAAGGCACTGGTAAAAATAGCGTTGTGCATTAAAAGTACAGAATGCTTTTTAACCAGAATAAAACAAAATATAAACACGACATCACGAATGGGGATTCAGAGATGAGAAGGAACGCGAAAACGTTACTCGCGGGGATGGTTGCATTGTCGATTTCGCATGCGGCCATGGCGGAAGAGATTAAAGTTGCTGTAGTCGGTGCGATGTCCGGTCCTGTTGCCCAGTGGGGGGATATGGAGTTCAACGGTGCGCGCCAGGCCATCAAAGACATCAACGCCAAAGGCGGCATCAAAGGCGACAAACTGGTTGGTGTGGAATATGACGATGCCTGCGATCCTAAACAGGCCGTTGCGGTCGCCAACAAAATCGTCAACGACGGTATTCAGTATGTGATCGGCCACCTGTGCTCATCCTCTACCCAGCCGGCGTCTGATATCTACGAAGACGAAGGCATTCTGATGATCACCCCAGGTGCGACCAACCCGGAGCTGACCCAACGCGGCTATCAGCACATTATGCGTACCGCGGGTCTGGACTCCTCTCAGGGCCCAACCGCCGCCAAATACATCCTCGACACCGTTAAGCCGCAGCGCATTGCCATTATTCATGACAAACAGCAGTACGGCGAAGGCCTGGCGCGTTCCGTTCAGGACGGCCTGAAAAAAGGCGGCGCGAATGTCGTCTTCTTCGATGGAATTACCGCCGGTGAGAAAGATTTCTCCGCGCTGATCGCCCGTCTGCAAAAAGAGAATATTGATTTCGTTTATTACGGCGGCTACTACCCGGAAATGGGCCAGATGCTGCGCCAGGCGCGGTCAGTAGGGCTGAAAACCCAGTTTATGGGGCCGGAAGGCGTGGGTAACGCCTCCCTGTCAAACATCGCGGGTGATGCCGCCGAAGGCATGCTGGTTACGATGCCAAAACGCTATGACCAGGATCCGGCCAACAAGGCTATCGTTGATGCGCTCAAGGCGCAGAAGAAGGATCCGAGTGGTCCATACGTCTGGATCACCTACGCGGCTGTGCAGTCTCTGGCAACCGCACTGGATCGCTCCGGCAGCAAAGAACCGCTGGATCTGGTGAAAGATTTAAAAGCACACGGGGCGAACACCGTGATTGGGCCGCTGAACTGGGATGAGAAAGGCGATCTGAAGGGATTTGAGTTTGGTGTCTTTAAGTGGCACGCCGACGGTTCATCCTCGGCCGCCAAATAATTATCCCACCGCCCGGACTGACGGGCGGGTATAAAAAGGTTTGCATATGTCCGAGCAGTTTCTCTATTTCCTGCAGCAGATGTTTAACGGCGTCACGCTGGGAAGCACCTACGCGCTGATCGCCATCGGCTATACGATGGTTTACGGTATTATCGGCATGATTAACTTCGCCCACGGCGAGGTGTACATGATCGGTAGTTATGTCTCCTTTATGATCATCGCCGCGCTGATGATGATGGGTATCGACAGCAGCTGGCTGCTGGTCGCTGCCGGGTTTGTCGGCGCGATCGTGATTGCCAGTGCCTACGGCTGGAGCATCGAACGCGTGGCCTACCGGCCAGTGCGCAGCTCCAAGCGCCTGATTGCCCTGATCTCCGCCATCGGTATGTCAATCTTCCTGCAAAACTACGTCAGCCTGACCGAAGGCTCGCGCGACGTGGCGCTGCCAAGCTTGTTTAATGGCCAGTGGGTTGTCGGGGCGAGTGATAACTTCTCTGCGTCTATTACCACCATGCAGTTGGTTATCTGGATCGTGACCTTCATTGCGATGCTGGCGCTGACCTTGTTCATTCGTTATTCCCGCATGGGGCGCGCCTGTCGCGCCTGCGCGGAAGACCTGAAGATGGCGAGCCTGCTTGGCATTAACACGGACCGTGTGATTGCACTTACCTTCGTGATTGGTGCGGCAATGGCTGCCGTCGCAGGTGTGCTGCTCGGTCAGTTCTACGGTGTGATTAACCCGTACATCGGCTTTATGGCCGGGATGAAAGCCTTCACCGCAGCGGTGCTGGGCGGTATCGGCAGCATTCCGGGCGCGATGATTGGCGGTCTTATCCTCGGCGTGGCGGAAGCGCTCTCCTCGGCGTATCTGAGTACGGAATATAAAGATGTGGTGTCGTTTGCCCTGCTGATTCTGGTTCTGCTGGTAATGCCTACCGGTATTCTGGGTCGTCCGGAGGTAGAGAAAGTATGAAACCGATGCATTTTGCAATGGCGCTGCTCTCTGCCGCCATGTTCTTCGTGCTGGCGGGCGTCTTTATGGGCGTTCAGTTAGAGCTGAACGGTACTAAGCTGGTGGTGGACACCGCAGCAGACATCCGCTGGCAGTGGGTGTTTATCGGCACTGCCGTGGTGTTCCTGTTCCAGCTGCTGCGTCCGCTGTTCCAGAAGACGCTGAAAGGCGTTTCTGGCCCGAAATTCGTGCTGCCTGCGATTGATGGTTCAACTGTTAAACAGAAGCTGTTCCTCGTCGCCCTGCTGGTGGCGGCGGTGGCGTGGCCGTTCGTGGTGTCGCGCGGGACGGTAGATATTGCCACTCTGACCATGATCTACGTGATCCTCGGTCTCGGTCTGAACGTGGTAGTGGGTTTGTCTGGCCTGCTGGTGCTGGGCTACGGTGGCTTCTACGCCATCGGTGCTTACACCTTCGCGCTGCTGAACCACTATTACGGCCTCGGCTTCTGGACGTGTCTGCCGCTGGCAGGGTTGGTTTCTGCTGCTGCGGGCTTCCTGCTGGGCTTCCCGGTGCTGCGCTTGCGCGGTGACTACCTGGCGATTGTGACCTTAGGCTTTGGTGAAATCGTCCGTATCCTGCTGCTCAACAACACCGAAGTGACCGGTGGCCCGAACGGTATCAGCCAGATCCCGAAACCGACCTTCTTCGGTCTGGAATTCAGCCGTACCGCTCGTGAAGGCGGCTGGGATACCTTCAGCAACTTCTTTGGCGTGAAATACGACCCGTCTGACCGTGTCATCTGGCTCTACCTGGTGGCGCTGCTGCTGGTGGTGATTACCCTGTTCGTGATCAACCGTCTGCTGCGCATGCCGCTGGGCCGCGCGTGGGAAGCACTGCGTGAAGATGAGATCGCCTGCCGCTCCCTGGGCCTGAACCCGACCCGCATCAAGCTGACAGCGTTCACCATCAGCGCCGCGTTTGCCGGTTTTGCCGGGACGCTGTTTGCCGCGCGCCAGGGCTTTGTCAGCCCGGAATCCTTCACCTTTGCCGAATCTGCCTTTGTGCTGGCGATTGTGGTGCTCGGCGGGATGGGTTCGCAGTTCGCCGTTATCCTGGCGGCCATCCTGCTGGTGGTCTCACGTGAGCTGATGCGCGACTTTAACGAATACAGCATGCTGATGCTGGGTGGTTTGATGGTGCTGATGATGATCTGGCGTCCGCAGGGCTTGCTGCCGATGACCCGTCCACAGCTGAAGCTGAAGAACGGGCAAGCGAAAGGAGAGCAGGCATGAGTCAGCCATTATTATCCGTTAACGGTCTGATGATGCGTTTTGGCGGCCTTCTGGCGGTCAACAACGTGAATCTGGATCTGCACAAGAAAGAGATCGTCTCCCTGATTGGCCCGAACGGCGCGGGGAAAACCACGGTCTTCAACTGTTTGACCGGTTTCTACAAGCCGACGGGCGGCACCATTATGCTGCGCGACCAGCACCTTGAAGGCCTGCCCGGGCAACAGATCGCCCGTATGGGCGTGGTGCGTACTTTCCAGCACGTGCGTCTGTTCCGCGAGATGACGGTCATTGAGAACCTGCTGGTGGCGCAACATCAGCAGCTGAAAACCGGGCTTTTCTCCGGCCTGCTGAAAACCCCGGCCTTCCGTCGCGCACAGGATGAAGCGCTGGATCGCGCTGCCACCTGGCTCGACCGCATCGGTCTGTTGCAGCACGCTAACCGTCAGGCTAGCAACCTGGCTTACGGCGACCAACGCCGTCTGGAGATTGTGCGTTGCATGGTGACGCAGCCGGAAATCCTGATGCTCGACGAGCCTGCTGCTGGCCTCAACCCGAAAGAGACCAAAGAGCTGGACGAGCTGATTGCCGAGCTGCGCGATCATCACGACACCACCATCCTGCTGATTGAGCACGATATGAAGCTGGTGATGGGCATTTCTGACCGTATCTACGTGGTAAACCAGGGCACGCCGCTGGCAAACGGCACGCCGGAAGAGATCCGCAACAATCCGGACGTGATCCGCGCCTATTTAGGCGAAGCATAATGGGGGCGAGCCATAAGATGGAAAAAGCGATGTTAACGTTCGACAAGGTCAATGCGCACTACGGCAAGATTCAGGCGCTGCACGATGTCAGCCTTCATATCAATCAGGGTGAAATCGTCACCCTGATTGGGGCCAACGGCGCGGGCAAAACCACACTGCTCGGCACCCTGTGCGGTGACCCGCGCGCGACCAGCGGGCGAATTGTGTTTGATGGCAAAGACATTACCGACTGGCAGACCGCCAGAATCATGCGTGAAGCCGTGGCGATTGTGCCGGAAGGGCGCCGCGTGTTTTCGCGTATGACGGTGGAAGAGAACCTGGCGATGGGCGGCTTCTTTGCCCACCGCGATGAATACCAGACCCGTATCAAGTGGGTGTATGAACTCTTCCCGCGCCTGTGGGAACGCCGTATTCAGCGTGCGGGCACTATGTCCGGTGGTGAACAGCAGATGCTGGCGATTGGCCGTGCGCTGATGAGCCAGCCGCGATTGTTGCTGCTCGATGAACCGTCGTTGGGGCTTGCGCCAATCATCATCCAGCAGATTTTCGACACTATCGAACAGTTGCGTAAAGAGGGAATGACCATCTTCCTCGTTGAGCAGAATGCTAACCAGGCGCTGAAGCTCGCTGACCGTGGCTACGTGCTGGAGAACGGCCGCGTGGTGCTCTCTGATACCGGAGACGCGCTGCTCGCGAACGAGGCGGTGCGGAGCGCTTATTTAGGCGGCTGAGCCGTCTTCATCGCCCGGTGGCGCTTACGCTTACCGGGCCTACAGGATCGAGTAGGCCGGGTAAGGCGTAGCCGCCACCCGGCTTTTTTTCACCCCCAACCCCCTTCACACAACCATCATCCCCCTGACGCCTGGCTGTCACTTATCTGTAAACAAACAGTTATTTTTCTGTCATTCGAGCATGTCATGTTACCTCGCGAGCATAAAACGCGTGATATCGCGCATCCGGCACAATAAGAGAGATGACAATGACATCGTTACGACACACAGCTTTGGGTCTGGCAATTGGTCTGGCTTTTGCCACGAACGCAATGGCTGTCACCACCATTCCGTTCTGGCATTCCATGGAAGGGGAGTTGGGTAAAGAAGTTGACTCCCTGGCGCAGCGTTTCAACGACACCCATCCGGATTACAAAATTGTGCCGGTGTATAAAGGTAACTACGAGCAGAGCCTGAGCGCAGGTATCGCTGCTTTCCGTACCGGCAACGCGCCTGCGCTGTTACAGGTTTATGAAGTGGGTACCGCCACCATGATGGCCTCTAAAGCCATCAAACCGGTGTACGAAGTCTTTAAAGACGCGGGTATCAACTTCGACGAATCCCAGTTCGTACCGACCGTTTCCGGTTACTACACCGATTCCAAAACTGGCCACCTGCTGTCCCAGCCGTTTAACAGCTCCACCCCTGTGCTGTACTACAACAAAGACGCCTTCAAAAAAGCCGGTTTAGATCCAGAGCAGCCGCCAAAAACCTGGCAGGATCTGGCGGAGTACACCGCGAAGCTGAAAGCGGCAGGGATGAAGTGCGGTTATGCGAGCGGCTGGCAGGGCTGGATCCAGATTGAAAACTTCAGCGCCTGGCATGGCCTGCCGGTGGCGACCAAAAACAACGGTTTCGACGGCACTGACGCGGTCCTGGAGTTCAATAAGCCAGAACAGGTGAAACACATTGCGCTGCTGGAAGAACTCAACAAGAAGGGCGATTTCAGCTACTTCGGCCGTAAAGACGAATCCACCGAGAAGTTCTACAACGGCGATTGCGCTATTACTACCGCTTCTTCCGGCTCGCTGGCAGACATCCGTCATTACGCCAAATTCAACTACGGCGTGGGCATGATGCCTTACGACGCTGACGTGAAAGGCGCGCCGCAGAACGCCATCATCGGCGGGGCAAGCCTGTGGGTGATGCAGGGCAAAGACAAAGGGACCTACAAAGGCGTAGCCGAATTCCTCGACTTCCTGGCAAAACCAGAAAATGCCGCCGAATGGCACCAGAAAACCGGCTACCTGCCAATCACCAAAGCCGCCTATGACCTGACCCGCGAGCAGGGCTTCTACAGCAAGAACCCGGGCGCGGACATCGCGACGCGCCAGATGCTGAACAAGCCGCCGTTGCCGTTCACCAAAGGTCTGCGTCTGGGCAATATGCCGCAGATCCGCACCATCGTCGATGAAGAGCTGGAAAGCGTGTGGACCGGGAAGAAAACGCCACAACAGGCGCTGGATTCAGCGGTAGAGCGCGGAAATCAGCTGCTGCGCCGCTTTGAGCAGTCGACCAAATCGTAAAAAAATGCCCGGTGGCGCTGCGCTTACCGGGCCTACGACGTGCCCCATGTAGGCCGGGTAAGGCGTAGCCGCCACCCGGCATTGTTCAGGAACCAAATCTCAATGTCATCATCCCGTCCGGTGTTCCGATCCCGCTGGCTGCCCTATCTGCTGGTCGCGCCACAGCTGGTCATCACCGTTATCTTCTTTATCTGGCCTGCGGGCGAAGCGCTGTGGTACTCGGTGCAAAGCGTCGATCCGTTCGGGCTTTCCAGCCAGTTTGTTGGCCTGGACAACTTCACCGCGCTGTTCCATGACAGCTACTACCTGGAATCCTTCTGGACGACGATGAAGTTCAGCGCGCTGGTCACCGTCAGCGGCCTTGTTGCCTCGCTGTTTTTCGCCGCGCTGGTGGATTACGTGGTGCGCGGCAGCCGTCTGTATCAAACGCTGATGCTGCTGCCTTACGCCGTAGCGCCCGCCGTTGCTGCCGTGCTGTGGATCTTCCTGTTTAACCCTGGCCGCGGGCTGATTACCCACTTCCTGGCAGAATTCGGCTACGACTGGAACCACGCGCAGAACAGCGGCCAGGCGATGTTCCTGGTGGTGTTCGCCTCCGTGTGGAAGCAGATCAGCTATAACTTCCTGTTCTTCTTTGCCGCGCTGCAGTCCATTCCGCGCTCGCTGGTGGAAGCCGCGGCAATTGACGGCGCAGGGCCGATTCGTCGTTTCTTCAGGCTGTCGCTACCGCTGATCGCCCCGGTGAGTTTCTTCCTGCTGGTGGTTAACCTCGTGTACGCCTTCTTCGATACCTTCCCGGTGATCGACGCAGCGACCGCAGGCGGCCCGGTGCAGGCGACAACGACGCTTATCTATAAGATCTACCGCGAAGGTTTTGCTGGCCTGGATCTTTCAGCCTCCGCAGCGCAATCCGTCGTGCTGATGTTCCTTGTCATCATCCTCACGGTGGTGCAGTTCCGTTATGTCGAAAGTAAGGTGCGCTACCAATGATTGAGAACCGTCGCGGGCTGACGATTTTCAGCCATACCATGCTGATTTTAGGGATTATTGTCATCCTGTTCCCGCTGTACGTGGCCTTTGTCGCCGCCACGCTGGACACCAAAGCGGTGTTTGATACGCCGATGACGCTGATCCCGGGCGGTCATCTTTTCGAGAATATGTCGACCATCTGGACGCAGGGCGTGGGCGTTAACAGCGCGCCGTTCTGGTTGATGATGCTCAACAGCTTCATCATGGCGTTCGGTATCACGGTGGGCAAAATTACGGTGTCGATGCTCTCGGCCTTTGCCATCGTCTGGTTCCGCTTTCCGCTGCGCAACCTGTTCTTCTGGATGATCTTCATCACCCTGATGTTGCCGGTGGAGGTGCGTATCTTCCCGACGGTGGAGGTCATCGCCAACCTGAAGATGCTCGACAGCTACGCGGGCTTAACCCTGCCGTTGATGGCCTCGGCGACCGCCACCTTCCTGTTCCGCCAGTTCTTTATGACCCTGCCGGACGAGCTGATTGAAGCCGCGCGTATCGACGGCGCTTCACCGATGCGCTTCTTCCGCGACATCGTGCTGCCGCTGTCGAAAACCAACCTCGCGGCTCTGTTTGTGATCACCTTTATTTACGGCTGGAACCAGTACCTGTGGCCGCTGCTGATTATTCAGGACGTCAACCTCGGCACTGCCGTGGCGGGCATCAAAGGCATGATCGCCACTGGTGAAGGCACCACCCTCTGGAACCAGGTGATGGCGGCGATGCTGCTCACCCTTATCCCCCCGGTCGTTATCGTTTTAGCCATGCAGCGTGCGTTTGTGCGTGGTTTAGTGGACAGTGAGAAATAAGATGGCAGGTTTAAAACTTCAGGCAGTGACTAAAAGCTGGGATGGCAAAACCCAGGTTATTCAGCCGTTAACGCTCGACGTGGCGGACGGCGAATTTATCGTGATGGTCGGGCCGTCCGGCTGCGGTAAATCAACCTTGTTGCGCATGGTGGCGGGGCTTGAGCGCGTGACCTCCGGGGATATCTGGATTGACCGTCAGCGCGTCACCGAAATGGAGCCGAAAGACAGAGGTATCGCGATGGTGTTCCAGAACTACGCGCTCTATCCGCACATGAGTGTGGAAGAGAACATGGCCTGGGGGCTGAAAATCCGCGGGATGGGCAAAGGGCATATCGAGGAGCGCGTGAGAGAAGCGGCCCGCATTCTGGAGCTGGATGGCCTGCTGAAGCGCCGACCGCGTGAGCTTTCCGGCGGTCAACGTCAGCGTGTGGCGATGGGGCGCGCGATTGTGCGTGACCCGGCGGTGTTCCTGTTTGATGAACCGCTCTCCAACCTCGACGCCAAGCTGCGCGTGCAGATGCGCCTGGAGCTACAGCAGCTGCATCGCCGCCTGAAAACCACCTCTTTGTACGTGACCCACGATCAGGTCGAAGCGATGACGCTCGCCCAGCGCGTGATGGTGATGAACAAGGGGATAGCTGAGCAGATCGGCACCCCGGTTGAAGTGTATGAAAAACCGGCCACCCGCTTTGTGGCGAGCTTTATCGGCAGCCCGGCAATGAACCTGCTGGAAGGGCGTATCAGCAGCGCGGGAACCCATTTTGAGCTGGAAAGCGGGATGGCATTGCCAATCAACTGGTACTATCGTGGCTACGCCGGGCGTAAAATGACGCTCGGTATCCGCCCGGAGCATATTGGTTTAACCTCTCAGGCGGAAGGCGGCGTACCGCTGGTGATGGATACGCTGGAGATGCTGGGGGCTGATAACCTGGCGCACGGACGTTGGGGCGAGCAAAAAATGGTGGTGCGTCTGGCACATCAGGAACGCCCTAAAGCCGGCAGCACGTTGTGGCTGCATCTGCCGGAAAATCACCTGCACTTATTTGACGGTGAAACAGGACAACGAGTATGAGCAACTGGCCTTATCCCCACATCGTCGCCCACCGTGGCGGCGGTAAACTGGCGCCGGAAAACACCCTGGCGGCAATTGATGTTGGCGCGCGTTACGGCCACACGATGATCGAGTTCGACGCCAAGCTGTCGAAAGACGGCGAAATTTTCCTGCTGCATGACGATAACCTCGAACGCACCAGCAACGGCTGGGGTGTGGCGGGTGAATTGCCGTGGCGCGATCTGCTGAAAGTGGATGCCGGAAGCTGGTACAGCGGTGAATTCAAAGGCGAGCCGCTGCCGCTGCTGGCGGAAGTGGCGGACCGCTGCCGTCAGCACGGGATGATGGCCAACATTGAGATCAAACCGACAACCGGCACCGGGCCGCTAACGGGAAAGGTGATTGCCCTGGCCGCACGCGAACTGTGGGAAGGGATGACCGCGCCGTTGCTTTCGTCGTTTGAAATTGACGCCCTGGAAGCGGCGCAGGCGGCCGTGCCCGAGTTGCCGCGTGGGCTGCTGCTGGACGAGTGGCGCGAGGACTGGCGCGAGCTGACGAAGCGCTTAGCGTGTGTCTCTATCCATCTCAATCACAAGCTGCTGGATGAGGCGCGTGTGAAAATGTTGAAAGACGCGGGTCTGCATATTCTGGTCTACACCGTCAATAAACCCCAGCGTGCAGCCGAACTGCTGCGCTGGGGCGTGGACAGCATCTGTACCGATGCAATCGACCTGATCGGCCCAGACTTTAGTTCTGCGGATTAAGCATACTGCCATTCGACTGCGGCGGCAGCATGTGCTACTGGCCGCTGCTCTGCATTGTTCCGTTGCCTAACATGCCACCGTTATGGTTGGGCAGCGGCTGTTCCCGCACCTGACCCTGCTGCACGCGCTGAGTGTTGGCGTTCATCTGATTTTGCAGGTTTTGCTGTTGCATCTGGGTCTGCGTTTTCAACTGCTGGTTAAGCATCCCTTTTTGCTGCTGCTGCTGGCTCATCATCTCCGTCTGCATACGCTGCTGGCTCGGAATGACATAACCCTGCTGGTTCGGATTGTTCATGGTATTCAGTGGCTGTGCGAGCGCGGTAAACGGTAACAGCGCGGTAAGAATCAGTAAGCGTTTCATTGTCATTTCCTCCTTTTGAGGCCTCTCTTAAGTTTACCCTGATTTCACCATGACGATGATTTTTTAGGAGTTGTGAACCAGGCTTAAGCGGGGAATATGGATCCCTTCACCTGGAGAACAATAATGATGAAACCAACATTTTTACGCTGGGTAGCGATCGCCGCGCTGATGGCAGGCGGCACATTTAGCGTGGCGGCCAACCCGCCAGCGGCACCGCCAGTCTCTTACGGCGTAGAGGAAGATGTTTTCCATCCCGTGCGGGCGACACATGGCATGGTGGCTTCGGTGGATGCGCTGGCAACAAAAGTGGGCGTCGATATTCTCAAGCAGGGCGGTAACGCGGTGGATGCGGCTGTTGCCGTCGGGTACGCGCTGGCGGTGACGCATCCGCAGGCGGGTAACCTGGGGGGCGGGGGGTTTATGATGCTGCGCACCAAAGACGGGAAAACCACGGCTATCGACTTCCGTGAAATGGCTCCCGGCAAGGCTTCCCGCGATATGTTCCTTGACGATCAGGGCAATCCGGACAGCAAAAAATCGCTGACCTCGCATCTCGCGTCCGGCACGCCGGGCACTGTGGCGGGTTTCTCGCTGGCGCTGGAAAAATACGGCACTCTGCCGCTGAACAAAGTCGTGCAGCCTGCCATCAAGCTGGCGCGGGATGGCTTTATTGTGAATGACGCCCTGGCCGACGATCTCAAAACCTACGGTAGTGAAGTCATTCCGAACCATGAAAACAGCAAGGCGATCTTCTGGAAAGACGGTGAGCCGCTGAAGAAGGGCGATAAGCTGGTGCAGAAGAACCTTGCCAAAAGCCTGGAGCTGATTGCGGAGCACGGCCCGGACGCCTTCTACAAAGGCGCGATTGCAGACCAGATTGCTGAAGAGATGCAAAAGAACGGCGGGCTCATCACCAAAGCGGATCTGGCAGAATACAAGGCGGTGGAGCGTGCGCCGATCAGTGGAACCTATCGCGGCTACGAAGTCTTCTCCATGCCACCGCCGTCCTCTGGTGGCATTCACATCGTGCAGATCCTCAACATTCTTGAAAACTTCGATATGCACAAATTCGGCTTCGGCAGTGCCGATGCTATGCAGGTGATGGCCGAGGCGGAAAAGCATGCCTACGCTGACCGTTCGGAATATCTCGGCGATCCGGACTTCGTGAAGGTGCCGTGGCAGGCGCTGACCAATAAGGCTTATGCCAAATCGATTGCAGAACAGATCGACATCAACAAGGCTAAGCCGTCGAGTGAGATCCGCCCCGGCAAGCTGGCACCGTACGAAAGCAACCAGACCACCCATTTCTCGGTGGTGGATAAAGACGGTAACGCGGTGGCGGTGACCTATACGCTGAATACCACCTTCGGCACCGGGATTGTGGCGGGCAATAGCGGCATTCTGCTGAATAACGAGATGGATGATTTCTCTGCCAAACCGGGCGTGCCGAACGTCTACGGGCTGGTCGGTGGTGATGCGAATGCGGTGGGGCCGAAGAAGCGTCCATTGTCGTCCATGTCGCCTACCATCGTGGTGAAAGACGGTAAAACCTGGCTGGTGACCGGTAGTCCTGGTGGTAGCCGCATTATCACGACTGTGCTGCAAATGGTCGTGAACAGTATCGACTTTGGGATGAACGTTGCCGAAGCGACCAATGCCCCGCGTTTCCACCATCAGTGGCTGCCGGATGAGCTGCGTGTCGAGAAGGGCTTTAGCCCGGATACGATCAAACTGCTGGAGCAGCGCGGACAGAAGGTGGCGGTGAAAGAGGCGATGGGGAGCACCCAGAGCATTATGGTCGGGCCGGATGGCGCACTGTTTGGGGCATCGGACCCGCGTTCGGTGGATGATTTAACGGCGGGGTATTAACGTATTGCCCGGTGGCGGCTTCGCCTTACCGGGCCTACAACTGCACGAACGTAGGCCGGGTAAGGCGAAGCCGCCACCCGGCAACACACTACTTCATTCTCGCCATATAATACGCATCGACATACTCACCGTTGCGCAGACCGTAACGTTTGCCGGTGCCTTCAATTTCAAATCCGTGCTTCTTGTAGACCGCAATGGCCGGTTCGTTGTCGACAAACACCGTCAGCTCAATACGATCAACCCGCAGCCAGTTGTCGCACATATCAATCATGGTGCGAAGCAGCGTGCTGGCAACGCCGCGGTTGTGCCACTGCGCCCCTACACAAATACCGAAATCAGCGACGTGGCTGCGGCGCGGCCGCTGTGCGACATCAATCGTGAGATGCCCGACGACGATATCATCAATGCAGGCAACTAACTGCTTAATCCCGGGCTGATCGCTTAGCCGCATCTGCCACATTTCCATAGAAGGATGAGGGACTTGTAGCGTGTTGTGGTACACCTCCGGCTGGGCGTGAATCTGACGAATGGCGTCATAATCTTTCGGTTCAGCGTGGCGTATCACTATCTCACTCATTCCTTCGTCCTCTGTGGGTTAATGTCCTCTTTAACATCAGTGACTTTAAAATTTGAGTCAACCGCTATTTTTTGCAAAAAAGTATTGGACAACTGCGAATGAGAATGATTATTATTGTCCTGCATTCAGGAAGACCGCTACGGGAACCTGAAAGCACGACATTGCTCACATTGCTTCCAGTATTACTTTAGCCAGCTTTTAGCTGGCTTTTTTTTTGTTATGGTAGATCTCAGTAACCTTCCAAAAGGACTGAGCCATGACACTACATTGCGCATTTATTGGATTTGGTAAAAGTACGACCCGCTATCACCTTCCGTATGTCCTTCACCGTAAAGATTCCTGGCATGTGGCCCATATCTACCGCCGCCGCGCGAAGCCAGAGGAGCAGTCTCCGCAGTATTCCCACATCCATTTCACCAGCGATCTGGACGACGTCCTTAACGATCCGCAGGTGAAACTGGTTGTTGTCTGTACTCATGCTGACAGCCATTTTGACTACGCGAAACGCGCCCTGGAAGCAGGCAAAAACGTGCTGGTGGAGAAGCCGTTCACACCGACCATCGCCGAAGCGAAGGCGTTGTTCGCACTGGCGAAAAGCAAAGGGCTGACCGTTACGCCATATCAAAACCGTCGCTTTGACAGCTGTTTCCTGACGGCGAAAAAAGCGATTGAGAGCGGTAAGCTCGGTGACATCGTCGAGATTGAAAGTCATTTTGACTACTATCGCCCGGTGGCAGAAACCCAACCTGGTCTGCCGCAGGATGGCGCGTTCTATGGGCTGGGTGTACACACCATGGATCAGGTCATCTCCCTGTTTGGCCGTCCGGACCACGTGGCATATGACATCCGCAGCTTGCGTAACAAAGCCAACCCGGACGACACGTTTGAAGCGCAGCTGTTCTACGGCGACCTGAAAGCCATTGTCAAAACCAGCCATCTGGTGAAAATCGACTATCCGAAATTTATCGTTCACGGTACGAAAGGCTCGTTTATCAAATACGGTATTGACCAGCAGGAGACCAGCCTGAAGGCCAATATCATGCCAGGTGAACCGGGCTTTGCGGCGGATGATTCGGTTGGCGTGCTGGAATATGTGAAGGCGGATGGCACGACGGCCAGAGAAGAGCTGAAGCCCGAGGTGGGTGATTATGGCCGCGTGTACGATGCACTGTTTGCGACTATCCATAGCGGTGCGGCGAATTACGTCAAGGAATCTGACGTTCTGACTAACCTTGAAATCCTTGAACGGGCCTTTGAACAGGCTTCTCCTGCCACGGTAACCCTCGCGAAATAAGCAAAAATGGCTCCTCTGCGCTTGTTCATAATTTTTGAACAGAGGAGTCAATTTTCACCCTCTATGATCCCAGGCCATTTGCGTCCACACTTACTCCATCGAAACGAACTGAGGGTGAAAACAATGATCTACTTACGCAAAGCAAACGAACGTGGTCACGCGAATCATGGCTGGCTGGACTCATGGCATTCATTCTCGTTTGCCGACTACTACGACCCGAACTTCATGGGCTTCTCCGCACTGCGCGTGATTAACGACGACGTGATTGATGCAGGACAGGGCTTCGGCACTCACCCGCACAAAGACATGGAAATTCTGACCTATGTGCTGGAAGGCGCGGTTGAACACCAGGACAGCATGGGCAACAAAGAGCAGGTTCCTGCGGGCGAATTCCAGATTATGAGCGCGGGTACCGGGGTGCGTCACTCTGAGTATAACCCGAGCAAAACGGAAAAACTGCACCTGTATCAAATCTGGATTATTCCAGAAGAAACCGGCATCACGCCACGCTATGAGCAGCGCCGCTTCGACGCGAAACAGGGTAAACAGCTGGTGCTGTCCCCGGACGCGCGTGAAGGTTCCCTGAAAGTGCATCAGGATATGGAACTGTATCGCTGGGCGCTGGCGAAAGACGAACAGTCTGTTCATCAGATTGCGGCTAACCGCCGCATCTGGATCCAGGTGGTGAAAGGTGAAGTCACCATCAACGGTACTAAAGCAACAACGGCTGATGGCCTGGCCATCTGGGACGAGCAGGCGATCTCCGTACACGCTGACAGCGAAAGTGAAATTCTGCTGTTTGACCTGCCTCCGGTGTAATAAATCATAAATAAATGCCCAACCTTCCCTCTGACAGGGGAAGGTTGGGCTTTGTCCGTGATAAACTGAGCAAATCTCTCACTTCAAGATTTCTCAGGACGATGAAAAAGAAACGCCCCGTACTTCAGGATGTCGCCGACCGCGTTGGTGTGACCAAAATGACGGTCAGCCGCTTTTTACGTAACCCGGAGCAGGTTTCCGTGGCGCTGCGTGGCAAGATTGCCGCGGCTCTTGATGAACTGGGTTATATCCCTAACCGCGCACCCGATATTCTCTCCAATGCGACCAGTCGTGCGGTGGGCGTCCTGCTTCCCTCTTTAACCAACCAGGTTTTCGCCGAAGTGCTGCGCGGAATTGAAAGTGTGACCGATGCGTTTGGTTATCAGACCATGCTTGCGCACTACGGGTACAAGCCGGAGCTGGAAGAGGAACGTCTTGAGTCCATGCTTTCCTGGAACATCGACGGCCTGATCTTAACGGAACGTACCCACACGCCGCGCACGCTGAAGATGATTGAAGTGGCGGGCATTCCGGTGGTGGAGCTGATGGACAGCCAGTCCCCATGCCTCGATATCGCCGTGGGTTTTGATAACTTCGAAGCGGCACGTCAGATGACGGCGGCGATTATCGCGCGCGGTCATCGTCACATTGCCTATCTGGGAGCGCGTCTTGATGAACGTACTATCATCAAACAGAAGGGATACGAGCAGGCGATGCTCGACGCGAACTTAATCCCGTATAGCGTGATGGTGGAGCAGTCCTCTTCCTATACGTCGGGTATTGAGCTGATGCGTCAGGCGCGGCGCGAGTATCCGCAACTGGACGGTATTTTCTGTACCAACGATGACCTTGCTGTCGGTGCAGCGTTCGAATGTCAGCGTCTGGGACTTTCCATCCCGCGTGATATGGCGATTGCCGGTTTCCACGGCCACGATATCGGCCAGGTCATGGAGCCTCGTCTGGCGAGCGTTCTGACACCGCGTGAACGTATGGGGCGTATTGGCGCAGAACGCCTGCTGGCGCGCATTCGTGGCGAGACGGTTACCCCTAAAATGTTAGATTTAGGTTTCACCTTGTCACCGGGTGGATCTATTTGAGCTGACAAATTTGAGCTAGCTCACACTTATTCACTTCTCGCACGTTTGGATATTGCTTCTCTTTTGCCCCGGCAGGACAATGTTACCGATAACTGTTACCCGTAACAATTGACTGAGGGACACCCTTTGAGCACGACTAATCATGATCACCACGTCTACGTCCTGATGGGCGTTTCCGGTAGCGGGAAATCAGCCGTGGCCAGCGAAGTGGCGCATCAACTCCAGGCTGCGTTTCTTGATGGTGACTTCCTCCATCCGCGCAGCAATATCATGAAAATGGCCTCCGGCGAGCCGCTGAACGACGACGACCGCAAACCGTGGTTGCAGGCGCTGAATGACGCCGCGTTCGCGATGCAGCGCACCAACAAAGTTTCCCTTATCGTTTGCTCCGCGCTGAAGAAAACCTACCGTGACCTGCTGCGTGACGGCAACCCGAACCTCTCTTTCATCTACCTGAAAGGGGATTTTGAGGTGATTGAAAGCCGTCTGAAGGCGCGCAAAGGTCACTTCTTCAAGACTCAGATGCTGGTGACGCAGTTCGAAGCGCTGCAGGAACCGGGTGAAGATGAGAAAGATGTCTTAGTGGTTGATATCGATCAGTCACTGGAAGGTGTTGTTGCCAGCACCATCGAGGTCATTAATAAAAGGCAGTAAGTTTTGAGTACATTAACGCTTGTTTTGACAGCAGTGGGTTCCGTGTTGCTGCTGCTGTTTTTAGTGATGAAGGCGCGTATGCACGCTTTCGTTGCTTTGATGGTGGTTTCTATTGGTGCAGGTCTCTTTTCCGGGATGCCGCTCGACAAAATCGCAGCGACCATGGAAAAAGGGATGGGCGGTACGCTGGGCTTCCTGGCGATTGTCGTCGCGCTTGGGGCGATGTTTGGCAAGATTTTACATGAGACAGGCGCTGTTGATCAGATAGCCGTCAAGATGCTGAAATCCTTCGGACATAACCGTGCGCATTATGCGATTGGCCTGGCCGGTCTGATTTGTGCCCTGCCGCTGTTCTTTGAAGTGGCGGTTGTGTTGCTGATTAGCGTGGCGTTCTCTATGGCGCGTCACACCGGGACTAACCTCGTGAAGCTGGTTATCCCACTGTTTGCGGGCGTGGCAGCGGCAGCGGCGTTCCTGCTGCCCGGGCCAGCGCCGATGCTGCTGGCATCTCAGATGCACGCTGATTTCGGCTGGATGATCCTGATTGGTCTGTGTGCGGCGATCCCGGGGATGATTATTGCCGGTCCGCTGTGGGGCAACTTCATCAGCCGTTACGTTGAACTGCACATTCCGGATGACATCACCGAGCCGCACCTCGGCGAAGGTAAAATGCCATCCTTCGGCTTCAGTCTGTCACTGATCCTGCTCCCGCTGGTGCTCGTTGGGCTGAAAACCATTGCCGCGCGCTTTGTGCCGGTAGGTTCCAGCGCGTACGAATGGTTTGAGTTTATTGGCCATCCGTTCACGGCGATCCTGGTGGCGTGTCTGGTGGCGATTTATGGCCTGGCGATGCGTCAGGGGATGCCGAAAGACAAAGTAATGGAAATCTGCGGTCATGCGCTGCAACCTGCGGGCATTATTCTGCTGGTGATCGGTGCGGGTGGGGTGTTCAAGCAGGTACTGGTGGATTCCGGCGTGGGTCCCGCTCTGGGTGAAGCGCTGACCGGAATGGGCTTGCCGATAGCCGTGACCTGCTTCGTGCTGGCGGCTGCAGTGCGTATCATTCAGGGTTCTGCGACCGTCGCGTGTTTAACCGCCGTGGGTCTGGTGATGCCAGTGATTGAACAGCTGCATTACTCAGGCGCGCAAATGGCTGCGCTGTCTATCTGTATTGCAGGTGGGTCTATCGTGGTTTCTCACGTGAATGACGCAGGCTTCTGGCTGTTCGGTAAATTTACCGGTGCCACCGAGGCGCAGACGCTGAAAACCTGGACGCTGATGGAAACCATCCTCGGTACGACAGGCGCAATTGTCGGGATGATTGCCTTTACGCTGCTGAGTTAAATGCGGTGATTTGGCAAGGCTAAAAATAAGGCCCGGTAGCGTTAGCGCTTACCGGGCCTTCATCATTCTGCGAATGACAGGCCGGGAAGAGTGAAAACTCCGCCCGGCTTTTTATTGTCATTCGCCCTGCGTTGAACTCTCAATCGTCAGACGCACATCAGACGTAATCAGTTCAGCCAGCATCTGATAGACCTTCAGCGTTTCTTCCGGCTCGGCATCGCCAGTATCACTGATAAAGCCTTCATCACGCAGCGTCAGAACCAGTGAACTGAAGACCGCTTTGTCGAAGAATTCAGGAGCGTTAATACCGTGCAATACAGACAGTCGCTGGGCCAGCGTCCGGCTCTCTTTCTCCAGCGTTCCACGGTTGATCGACGGGTTCGCACTGAGCAACCAGAATGTAATGGCATAACGCTGCAGCGTTTCACGCGCACCGGCCGCCAGCAGTTGCAGGGTACGGGAACGTGACGGATTGATATGCAGCTCGTCGTTCACAACGGTGATCAGCCCCTGACGACGCAGTTCTTCCGTCAGTTTATCCAGCTCGCCAGCCAGTTCATCCTTGCTCCAGCGCAGGAACAGCTCCGCTTTCAGCATCGGGTAGAGCGTGTCAACGTGACGCAATAGCTCCTGACGTGAAATGCGACGATGCTGGGTGATGATAGCTGCCATGAGTGACGGCAGCATCAGCATATGGGCGATATTGTTGCGATAGTACGTCATCAGCACGGCCTGCTCGCGCGGCAGAATGATGATGTCGCCGATCGTGTCCTTTTCGACTTCGAACTTGTTCATCTGCAAAGCGTGATCGATAAGCTCACTGGCGCTCGCAGAAGGTACCGTCGAGTCAACCGAGTACGGGACGTTGCGCATCATATCGAGATAACAATCGAGCTGCTCTGTCAGCTGTTCGCGAGTCAGTGAACGCTGGCGAGACGCCAGAAGCGCCGTACAACACAGGTTCATAGCGTTAGCCGCACCAGCATTGTTAATGCGCACCATCAGCTCAGACGCGATGCCGTTGACCGTTGGCGTCAGCCAGGCCGGACGAACCGCTTCGATAGGGTCGATAGACTCGCGCCACTCCGGAACGTGATGGTTCAGATACGTCATCAGCGGCATCGGCTCGCCAAAGTTCACGTAGCCCTGTCCGAGATTACGTAGCTTGCTCAAACCGCGCAGCATTTGCGGCAGGCTCTCTTTCTCTTTAGTCGCGCCACGCAGCTCTTTAGCGTAAGTCCCCACCTCCATTACGTGCTCGTAGCCGATGTAGATTGGCACCAGCGTGATTGGACGAGTTCCTCCGCGCAGCATGGCCTGAATGGTCATGGACAGCGTGCCGGTCTTCGGATCGAGCAGACGGCCGGTACGGGAGCGACCACCTTCCACGAAGTACTCAACGGAATATCCGCGGCTGAACAACTCACCCAGATACTCGCGGAACACCGTGGAGTAGAGCTTATTGCCCTTGAAGGTACGGCGAATAAAGAAGGCGCCCAGTCGACGGAAAATCGGGCCAGCTGGCCAGAAATTCAGGTTAATACCGGCCGCGATATGCGGCGGTACCAGCCCCTGGTGATAAAGCACATAGGAGAGAAGCAGGTAGTCCATGTGGCTGCGGTGGCAGGGGACATAGACAATTTCATGGCCATCATGCGCCAGTTGGCGTACACGCTCGGCGTTATGGACGTTGATGCCCTGATAGAGACGGTTCCAGGTAAAGCTGAGAATACGATCGGACAGACGAATCATCTCGTAAGAGAAGTTCGCTGCAATCTCTTCCATCAGTGCAATGGCGTTCTGCTGGGCTTTCTCATGTGAAATCTTCTTGCTGCGTGCTTCGTCTTCGACGGCACGGGCAATCGCTTTGGAGGCCAACAGCTTGTTGAACAGATCCTGACGCGCCGGGAGACGCGGCCCAACGGCAGCGAGGCGCTGACGGGCGAAGTGCATACGCGCTACGCGCGCCAGTTTTTGCGCGATGATCTTGTCGGTGCCATGCTCGTCCGCCATTCGACGCAGCGAAACGGAAGGGGAGAAACGCACAAAGCTGTCGCGTCCCAGCCAGGAGACCGCGAAGAACTTCTGGATGCCGTTAAGCATGCGCAGCGGTGGATTCTCTTCACCTTTTTCACGACCCGGGCGACGACCAAACATCACCGAAACTGGCACCATCTGCACATCCAGATCAGGATTGCTGCGGTGCAGGTCGAGATAGTCATGGAACAGCTTGATGGACTCTTCTTTTGGCGTGTAATAGGTAAACACGCGCGGTCCACCGTGAATGAACACGTAGCGCGGCAGCAGAGTTCCGTCAACTTCTAGCGGTTCAAGCGGGTCAGGTAAGTCATGCGCCAGGCACTGGGCGCGAAGCGTCAGTAAGTCTGCCTTCGAGTTATAAGGCAAAACGTACATAATGGGGCGCGACGTATCGAGCCCTAATTCCAGCGCGGGTTCTGCTGGGATAGACTTGCTTTTTACCAGGATGCTTAATGGTAAATTAAGTAATTTGTAGTAAATTCGTGGCCAGCCGGACATAAACGATGTAAAGCCTCTGGTTAATAATGCAATTGCGGCGCAAGGATAACAGAAAGCGCGCAAAATTTCTGTTGTTACCCGTCATACTTCAGGCGGCAGCGAAACGCGCTGCCACTCTAGTTACTGACGCTATTTCCAATAAAAGGTTCTTTTAATGGCCAATAATACCACTGGGTTAACCCGAATCATCAAAGCCGCCGGCTATTCCTGGAAAGGTTTCCGTGCCGCGTGGATCAATGAAGCCGCCTTTCGCCAGGAGGGCGTCGCCGCTATCATCGCGGTGATTATCGCCTGCTTCCTTGATATTGATGCAATAACACGCGTTCTTCTGATCGGCTCCGTACTGTTGGTGATGATAGTGGAAATTCTCAATAGCGCTATTGAGGCCGTTGTTGACCGGATTGGCTCAGATTTCCACGAGCTCTCTGGCCGGGCAAAAGACATGGGTTCCGCTGCCGTGTTGCTGGCGATTATTACTGCGGTCATTACCTGGGTCACGCTGCTTTGGTCACATTTCCGATGAGCCTCGAGGAATAATTAAGTCCCTGGTTTTTTGTGCAGTTTTTGGTTCCAAAATCGCCTTTGACTGTATATACTCACAGCATAACTGTATATACACCCAGGGGGCGGAATGAAAGCGTTAACGACCAGGCAGCAAGAGGTGTTTGATCTCATCCGGGATCATATCGGCCAGACGGGTATGCCACCCACGCGTGCGGAAATCGCTCAGCGTCTGGGCTTCCGTTCTCCGAATGCTGCCGAAGAACACCTGAAAGCGCTGGCGCGTAAGGGCGTGATTGAGATTGTTTCGGGCGCGTCACGCGGTATCCGCCTGCTGGTGGAAGAAGAGACGGGCATTCCGCTGGTGGGGCGTGTTGCTGCCGGTGAGCCTTTACTGGCACAGCAGCATATTGAAGGCCACTACCAGGTCGATCCGGGGATGTTTAAACCGAGCGCTGATTTCCTGCTGCGCGTAAGCGGCATGTCGATGAAAGACATCGGTATTCTTGACGGTGATCTGCTTGCGGTTCACAAAACGCAGGATGTGCGAAACGGCCAGGTTGTGGTCGCGCGTATTGATGACGAAGTGACCGTTAAGCGTCTGAAAAAACAGGGTAATACCGTACAGCTGCTGCCTGAAAACAGCGAATTCTCCCCGATTGTGGTGGATCTTCGCGAACAGAACTTCTCTATCGAAGGGCTGGCAGTAGGGGTGATTCGCAACGGCGAATGGCTGTAATCTCTTCCTGACAGGCTACGGCGTTGCTGTAGCCTGCTTCCTTTACCTCTCCCGGTATTTTTCATGTCACTGCTGACGGCATCAGATAAGGCATTGTGGCGTCTTGCACTGCCGATGATTTTCTCCAATATTACCGTGCCCTTGCTGGGTCTGGTCGATACTGCTGTTATTGGTCATCTGGATTCACCTGTTTATCTTGGCGGCGTGGCGATTGGCGCGACGGCAACCAGCTTCCTGTTTATGCTGCTGCTCTTTTTGCGCATGAGTACCACCGGGCTCACGGCACAGGCGTATGGTGCCAGAGATCCGCTGCGCCTGGCCCGCGCGCTGGTGCAGCCGCTCATTCTGGCGCTTGGTGCGGGAGTATTAATCGTTGTATTGCGCTCGCCCCTGATTGACCTCGCGCTTCACATCGTTGGCGGTAACGAGGCGGTGCTGGAGCAGGCGAAACGTTTCCTGGAAATTCGCTGGCTCAGTGCGCCGGCATCACTGGCTAACCTGGTTCTGCTGGGGTGGTTACTGGGCGTGCAGTATGCCCGCGCGCCCGTCATTTTGCTGGTGGTGGGAAACCTTCTCAACATTGTGCTTGATGTCTGGCTGGTAATGGGTCTGCATATGAACGTGCAGGGGGCTGCACTGGCGACGGCAATTGCCGAATACGGGACTTTTATCATCGGTATGTGGATGGTCTGGCGCGTGCTGGCGATGCGCGGGATCTCTCTTGCGCTACTCAAAACCGCATGGCGCGGCAATATCCGTAAGCTGCTGGCACTCAACCGTGACATCATGCTGCGCTCACTTCTCCTTCAGCTCTGTTTTGGCGCGCTGACGGTTTTCGGGGCTCGGCTGGGGCCAGACATCGTCGCGGTCAATGCCGTATTGATGACGCTGCTGACCTTTACCGCCTACGCGCTGGACGGTTTTGCCTATGCTGTGGAAGCACATTCCGGGCAGGCGTACGGCGCGCGCGAAAGCGGGCAGCTTCAGGATGTCTGGCGGGCAGCCTGTCGTCAGTCAGGGCTGGTGGCACTGGCATTTGCGCTGGTTTATGCCGTTTTTGGCGAGCAGATCATTGCATTACTCACCTCACTTCCCACACTGCGTGAACTGGCGAGCCACTATCTCATCTGGCAGGTGATCTTACCGGTGGTCGGTGTCTGGTGTTATCTGCTGGACGGCATGTTCATTGGGGCTACGCGCGGAGCCGAAATGCGTAACAGTATGGCGGTGGCAGCTGCAGGGTTTGGTCTGACGCTGCTGACGCTTCCCTGGCTTGGCAATCATGGTTTGTGGCTGGCGTTGGCCGTTTTCCTCTCGTTGCGGGGCCTGTCTCTGGCCTTTATCTGGCGCCGTCACTGGCGAAATAATACCTGGTTTCCTTCCCATCACGATATATCGTGACGGTTAAAGATTCCGAATATCAAAATAGCTGCAGAATCCTTAACTACAATTATTATCACGTCCAGCAGAAAAGAACGTAACGGACGTTGCGACCCGACGCTTAACAAGAGGACACGATGATGAATAAAGACGAAATCAGCGGCAACTGGAAGCAGTTCAAAGGTAAAGCGAAAGAGCAGTGGGGGAAGCTGACAGATGACGATATGACCGTCATTGAAGGTAAACGCGATCAGCTTGTCGGTAAAATCCAGGAACGCTACGGCTACGCAAAAGACCAGGCGGAAAAGGAAGTTGGCGACTGGGAAAAACGCAACGACTACCGCTGGTAACCGGGTTATACCCGAAAGTACAAGGAAGTACACCTTTAGGGCGGCCATGAGCCGCCTTTTTCATTGCTAGCGAGGTTTTTTCTTCACAACGATTGTGTGGTCGTGCTGGCACTTATCGTGATGGCTGCATGATTCCACCTCGACACAGGCAGAACACAGCCCATGTGCTTCAATAACATTATGACGCAAGGCAAAGCCCATTTTGGCCGCCAGCGTATGCATAATGTCTTCAACACCTTCAGCCCCTTCTTCTTTTACCACGCCGCAGCGGTCGCAGATAAACATGGCTGATGTATGGGTTGGCTGGTCAAACAGGTGGCACAGCACATAGCTGTTTGTGGATTCAACCTTATGCACGAACCCTTGTTCCAGCAGAAAATCGAGCGCGCGATACACCGTAGGCGGTTTGGCCTGCGGCTCGCTTTCGCGGAGCAGGTCGAGCAGATCGTACGCGCTGATGGCTCCCTGTTGCAGGCTCATCAGGCGTAATACCTCAAGGCGCTGCGGAGTCAGGCGCACATTGCGTTGCGCGCAGAGCTTTTCGGCCTGCGCTAACAGCTCTTTTGTGGACTTATCCATTTAGCACCCCGGATGTTATAGGACGGAAAACCCTCACTTTATCATGTTCTGGTAAAAACACCGAGATCCGCCTGTCTGTGCTATACCTGACGCATTGCAAACCGGGAAACGAACAATGAAAAGACCTGACTGTATTCGACACTGGCGCGACGTGGAAGGCGCTGATAACTCAACCTATCCCGACAGCGACGAGCGTTTTTCCATCGGTGCGCCGCTGGCTCGCAAGCTCGGGCTAGGGCGTATTGGTATCCATCATGAGCGTTTACCCCCCGGACGTCGGACATCCTATCCCCATGCGGAAAGCGACGAAGAAGAGTTCATTTACGTGCTTGAAGGATATCCTGAAGCCTGGATTAATGGCTATTTGTGGAAGCTTGAACCCGGCGATAGCGTAGGGTTTCCCGCCGGAACCGGCGTCTGCCACACCTTTATCAACAACACGGACGAAGAGGTTCGACTCCTGGTAGTTGGCGAAGCCAACAAGAAGCACAACCGCATCTACTATCCGCTCAACCCAGTGTATGCCGCCACGCGAGAAGATCGCTGGGTCGATCACCCGCCCCAGTTTTTCGGGCCGCATGATGGAAAACCTGGGAAAAAATAATTTCCTCTTCTATAAATATTGAGGACCGTCACAAATTACAACAGGTCTGGTTAGAATTTAACTTAGGGAAATAGCGGGTCTTTTTGTACTTATTCACAGCAATAGTTCGTACCTGTTTGGGTGATAACAGACAGGGGTTATTTCATAACAGACTATAAGACGAGCATACTGTGAAAAAACATTTTAAATTTTCGGTGGTTAGCATCGCCGTCTCCATGTTTATGGCAAATCAGGCCGGAGCAGCCAATACCTGGACAGAAGCACGTAGCGATGCGATGGGGGGGACGGGGGTCGCGGCTGGGAGCTATGGCAACGGGGTGTTAATCAACCCGGCGTTGCTTGCAAAGGCGAAACCTGACGATGGTATTACAGTGATCCTGCCCTCTATCGGTGCGCAAATTTCAGATAAAGACAACCTGCGCGATAAGATTGATGACATCAGTGATGATGTCAGCGCCTATCGCAGTACCCTGGATAATATCAATCTTATCGATCTCCTTAATCCTTCCAGTGCTGCATCGCGGCAGGTCTCTGCCGCCGCAGGCGACCTTGCCGATCAACTGGATTCACTGAAAGGGAAAACCGCCAGCGGTAAAGCGGGAGGTGGGATCGCTGTAAGTATTCCTAATGACGTGTTATCCGTAGCATTCGTCGCAAAAGCGAATGCGCGCGCGCGCGTGAGTTCTTACATCGATCAGGGCGATATTGAAAAGTTACGCCTGGTAGAAGATGTTCCTGCTGCAGCGCTTCGCATTAATCCGAATGATTTGAAGTCAAAAGGTTTTGGTCGTGCGGCAATCGTTTCAGACTATGGCGTTGCAGTGGCGCGTCAGTTTGATATCAGCGGTGTGCCTGTTTCCGTGGGTATCACTCCTAAGCTGCAACAGACCTGGCTCTACAACTACACGGTCTCGATCTACAACTTTGACAGTGGTGATATCAACAGCAGTCGCTATCGCAACGACGATACTGGGTTTAACGTTGATGCCGGCCTTGCTGCTGATTTCGGCGAAAACTGGACGGTGGGTTTGACCGGTAAAAACCTGTTCTCGCGTGATATCGACACCAAAGAGGTGGATGGCGTGCGCGATACTTACCAAATCAGCCCTGTCGTTACGGCGGGTGCGGCCTGGCATACCGATCTCCTGACACTGACGGCGGATGGTGACCTGACCGAAACCAAAGGTTTTAAAAGCGAAGAGAACTCCCAATATGTTGGCGTGGGTGCGGAAGTGACGCCATTGAGCTGGCTGGCGGTTCGCGCAGGTTATCGTGCTGATGTGAAAGACAATGACAGCAATGTCTTTACCGCAGGTGTGGGCTTTGCACCGCTTAACACGGTTCATATCGACCTGATGGGTCTGTATGGTGAAGACGAAACCTGGGGTGCGGGGGCGCAACTGAGCATGACGTTCTAAAGTCCACCGGAGGCGCTGCGCCTCCGGCTTTTCTTTGTGCTATAGTAGCGCCCCTTTTCACCAGATGCTTAAAACTTCGCCATGTCGTCAGAATTACAGACTGCTTTCCCTGCACACCGTTTCTCCATTGCGCCAATGCTCGACTGGACGGACAGACACTGCCGCTACTTCCTGCGTCAGCTCTCCCGCCATACGCTGCTGTACACCGAAATGGTGACCACCGGTGCGATTATTCACGGTAAAGGAGACTATCTGGCTTACAGCGAAGAGGAGCACCCGGTTGCCCTGCAGCTTGGCGGCAGCGATCCGGCCGCGCTGGCGCAGTGCGCGAAGCTGGCAGAAGCGCGTGGCTACGACGAGATCAACCTCAACGTTGGCTGCCCGTCTGACCGCGTGCAAAACGGTATGTTTGGCGCGTGCCTGATGGGGAACGCACAGCTGGTGGCGGACTGCATTAAGGCGATGCGCGATGTCGTCTCCATTCCGGTCACGGTCAAAACCCGTATCGGCATTGACGACCAGGACAGCTACGAATTCCTGTGCGACTTTATCAATACGGTATCCGGGAAAGGTGAGTGCGAGATGTTTATCATCCACGCGCGAAAAGCCTGGCTCTCTGGCCTCAGCCCGAAAGAGAACCGTGAGATCCCGCCGCTGGACTACCCGCGCGTGTATCAGCTGAAGCGTGACTTCCCGCACCTGACGATGTCAATCAACGGTGGCATCAAGTCGCTGGAAGAGGCCAAAGCGCATCTGGAACATATGGATGGCGTGATGGTCGGGCGCGAGGCGTATCAGAACCCGGGCATTCTGGCGACGGTCGATCGCGAAATCTACGGTGTAGAAGGTGCAGATACCGATCCGGTTGCGGTGGTTCGTGCCATGTATCCGTACATCGAACGCGAGCTGAGCAACGGCACATATCTTGGCCATATCACCCGCCACATGCTTGGCCTTTTCCAGGGTATTCCGGGAGCGCGTCAGTGGCGACGTTACCTGAGCGAGAACGCGCATAAAGCCGGTGCCGACATCGAGGTGCTGGAACATGCGCTGAGACTGGTGGCTGATAAGCGATAAATTTCGCTAAAAGATCGTCAAATTCACCACGCCCTGCAAATCTTTGCGGGGCGTTTTGCTTTTAGAACAATGGGTTAGTTTTGGCATGCTTTTTGTAATGGTTACTGCATTACTCAGGAGCGCGTGGGAGAGAAACATGCTGGAACTACTTTTTGTGATTGGCTTTTTCGTCATGCTATTAGCCACGGGCGTTTCGCTGCCCGGCATTCTGGCCGCTATCGTTGTCGCCACGGTGGTGATGTTTATCGGTGGATTATTTGCCCTGACGATCAAGCTGTTGCCGTGGCTGCTGCTGGCTATTGTGGTGGTGTGGGTGATACGGGCGATCAAAACGCCAAAAGTGTCCACTTATCAGCGCAATAACCGCTTTCGTTACTAAGGTATTGAGGGGTTCGTCACATACTTGTAACTTTTCTGGTGGCATTGCTTAGAACAGAATAGGATTTACTTATCGAATCTGTCACTATGACTGCCGCTAAAGAATTCATCGAGCTGTACCCTACATACAGCCGAACTAAAAAAAGAAAGGGCTTCCTCAGGGAAGCCCAATTTCTTTTCTGGATTCAGGGAATTAACAGACTTGAACCCTCCGTCACCCTGCTCTCAAGTACCTCATGCGCGCGCTGTGCATCGGCAAGCGGATATTTCTGCGCATCTGCCACATCCACTTTAATCACCCCACTGGCGATCAGCGAGAACAGCTCGTTACTGGCTTCCTCAAGCTCTTCCCGGTTAGTGATGTAACCTTGCAGCGAAGGGCGAGTCACATACAGTGAGCCTTTCTGGTTCAGAATACCAAGGTTAACCCCGGTCACAGCGCCTGATGCATTCCCGAAACTCACCATTAGCCCGCGGCGCTGCAGGCAATCGAGAGACGCTTCCCAGGTGTCTTTCCCCACCGAGTCATACACCACCCGCACTTTTTTGCCGTTGGTGATTTCTTTCAGCCGCTCGACGATGTTCTCTTCACGATAGTTAATTACCTGCCAGGCTCCCGCCTGCAATGCGCGCTGCGCTTTTTGCGCGTTGCCCACGGTACCGATCAGTTTCGCCCCCAGCGCTTTTGCCCACTGACACGCGATCAGCCCCACACCACCCGCAGCAGCATGGAACAGGAACTGCTCGTCAGGTTTAATTTCGTAGGTTTTACGCAGCAGGTAATAGACCGTAAGCCCTTTCAGAAATGAGGCTGCAGCTTGCTCAAAGGAGATGGCGTTGGGCAGCAGGGCGGCTTTATCCGCCGGGACGTTGTGGACGGAACTGTATGCCCCCAGAGCAGATTGGGCGTACACCACGCGATCGCCCTCTTTAAGGTGCTTAACGGCGCGGCCAGTTTTGATAACCACTCCTGCCGCTTCGGTACCCAGACCGCTCGGCAGTGACGGAGGCGGGTAGAGGCCTCCGCGAATATAGGTATCAATGTAGTTGATACCTATGGCCTTGTTTTCAACCTGAACTTCGTTTTCGCCTGGTGCTACTGGGGTAAATTCCACCGCTTTCAGCACTTCTGGCCCACCGTGTTTCTGGAATTCAATGCGCGTTGCCATGCTCCCTCCGTAAGAAAAATATGGTAATCTTTCGACCCACTCTTTATCTCGGTAACTCCATTCACTATGGCAGGAAACAAACCCTTCAACAAACAGACTGAACCTCGCGAGCGTGATTACCAGGTCGCAGGCTTAAAAGTCCCGCCGCACTCGATTGAAGCGGAACAGTCGGTGTTGGGCGGTTTAATGCTGGATAACGAACGCTGGGACGACGTCGCTGAGCGCGTGGTGTCTGAGGATTTCTACACCCGACCGCATCGTCATATCTTTACCGAAATGGCGCGTCTGCAGGAGTCGGGCAGCCCGATTGACCTGATCACACTTGCGGAATCGCTGGAGCGACAGGGACAACTGGACAGCGTCGGTGGGTTTGCCTACCTGGCAGAATTATCGAAAAATACACCAAGTGCGGCGAATATCAGTGCATACGCCGATATCGTGCGTGAACGTGCTGTAGTTCGTGAGATGATCTCGGTGGCGAATGAGATCGCCGAGGCTGGTTTTGATCCGCAGGGTCGCACCAGTGAAGATCTGCTCGATCTCGCCGAATCCCGGGTCTTTAAAATCGCGGAAAGCCGTGCAAATAAAGATGAAGGCCCGAAAAACATTGCTGATGTGCTCGACGCCACCGTCGCCCGTATCGAACAACTGTTCCAGCAGCCACATGACGGTGTGACCGGTGTGAACACCGGTTATGACGATCTCAATAAGAAAACCGCTGGCCTGCAGCCGTCGGATCTGATTATCGTCGCGGCGCGTCCGTCGATGGGTAAAACGACATTTGCGATGAACCTCGTCGAAAATGCGGCGATGTTGCAGGATAAGCCGGTGCTGATTTTCAGTCTTGAGATGCCCTCCGAGCAGATTATGATGCGTTCCCTGGCGTCACTCTCGCGCGTGGATCAGACCCGCATTCGTACCGGTCAGCTGGATGACGAAGATTGGGCGCGGATCTCCGGCACCATGGGCATTCTGCTGGAAAAACGGAATATCTATATTGATGACTCCTCCGGCCTGACGCCGACGGAAGTCCGCTCCCGTGCGCGTCGTATCGCCCGTGAACACGGCGGTATCGGCCTTATCATGATCGACTACCTTCAGCTGATGCGCGTCCCGTCGCTCTCCGACAACCGTACGCTGGAAATTGCAGAGATTTCCCGCTCACTCAAGGCGTTAGCCAAAGAGCTGCACGTGCCCGTGGTGGCACTCTCACAGCTTAACCGCTCCCTGGAACAACGCGCCGACAAACGCCCGGTCAACTCCGACCTGCGTGAGTCTGGCTCCATCGAGCAGGATGCTGACTTAATCATGTTTATCTACCGTGATGAGGTTTATCACGAGAACAGCGACCTGAAAGGGATCGCCGAAATTATTATAGGTAAGCAACGTAACGGCCCAATCGGTACGGTACGTTTGACCTTTAACGGACAGTGGTCGCGTTTCGACAACTATGCCGGTCCTCAATATGATGATGAGTAATTTCTAAGGAATTCAAATGCAAGCGGCAACAGTAGTCATTAACCGCCGCGCTCTGCGACACAACCTGCAACGTCTGCGTGAACTGGCTCCCGCCAGTAAGCTGGTTGCAGTCGTGAAAGCGAACGCTTACGGACACGGTCTTCTTGAGACCGCGCGAACGCTCCCCGATGCCGACGCCTTTGGCGTCGCCCGTCTTGAAGAGGCCATCCGCCTGCGCGCGGGTGGGATCACACAACCCATTTTACTGCTGGAAGGCTTTTTCGAAGCCACTGATTTGCCCACTATCGCTGATCAGCACCTGCACACCGCCGTTCACAACGAAGAACAGCTGGCTGCGCTGGAAACCGCCGAGTTAAGCGAGCCGGTAACCGTGTGGATGAAGCTCGATACGGGCATGCACCGACTGGGCGTCCGTCCGGAAAACGCACAAGCGTTTTATCAGCGTTTATGCCAGTGCAAAAATGTGCGCCAGCCAGTGAACATCGTCAGTCACTTTGCTCGTGCCGACGAGCCTGAATGTGGTGCGACCGAACAACAGCTCGATATCTTTAATACCTTCTGCGAAGGTAAGCCGGGAATGCGCTCTATTGCCGCGTCTGGCGGTATTTTGCTGTGGCCACAATCCCACTTCGACTGGGCGCGTCCGGGCATTATTCTTTACGGCGTATCGCCGCTGGAGAACAAACCCTGGGGACCGGATTTTGGCTTCCAGCCGGTGATGTCATTGGTGTCTAACCTGATTGCCGTGCGTGAGCATAAAGCGGGTGAACCCGTAGGCTACGGTGGAACCTGGATCAGCGAGCGTGATACCCGGTTAGGCGTTGTGGCGATGGGCTATGGTGACGGCTATCCACGTGCCGCACCGTCGGGTACGCCAGTGTTGGTCAATGGCCGTGAAGTGAAGATTGTTGGTCGCGTGGCGATGGACATGATTTGCGTCGATCTGGGGCCGGAAGCGCAGGAGAAAGCGGGTGACGCAGTGGTGATGTGGGGTGAAGGCTTGCCCGTTGAACGCATTGCTGAAATCACGAAAGTGAGTGCTTACGAACTTATTACACGCCTGACATCGCGGGTGGCGATGAAGTACATAGATTAACTTATAGCTGGAGTGAGAGTGTTACTCTCACTCCACGTTTATTAACATCCCCTCGATCTTCTGCCATATCCGGTTTATTGTTGAAATTCCTGCCTCATCGAATTCCGGAGAATCATCGCGTGTTTCAGAAAGTTGACGCCTATGCCGGCGACCCCATTCTCTCCTTAATGGAGCGTTTCAAAGAAGATCCTCGCAGCGACAAAGTGAACCTCAGCATCGGTCTGTATTACAACGAGGATGGCATTATTCCTCAATTAAAAGCCGTTGCCGAAGCTGAAGCACGCCTTAACGCTGTACCACATGGCGCATCGCTTTATCTGCCGATGGAAGGGTTAAATACTTACCGTAACACTATCGCGCCGCTGCTGTTTGGTGCCGATCATCCGGTGCTCGCGCAAAAACGTGTCGCCACCATCCAGACGCTTGGCGGATCGGGGGCGCTGAAAGTCGGCGCAGACTTCCTGAAAAAATACTTCCCGGATTCCGGGGTGTGGGTCAGTGATCCTACGTGGGAAAACCACGTGGCTATCTTTGAAGGCGCAGGTTTTAAGGTCGCGACTTATCCATGGTTCGACAACGAAACCAACGGTGTGCGTGTAGAGGCATTACTGGAAAAACTGCACACCTTGCCGGAGCGCAGTATTGTGCTGCTGCATCCATGTTGCCATAACCCGACCGGCGCGGACCTCACTAATGACCAGTGGGATGCAGTAATTGAGGTACTGAAAGCGCGTAATCTGATCCCGTTCCTCGACATTGCCTATCAGGGCTTTGGCGCAGGCATGGAAGAAGATGCTTACGCCATTCGCGCCGTTGCCAGCGCAGGTCTGCCGGCGCTGGTGAGTAACTCTTTCTCTAAAATCTTCTCTCTGTACGGCGAACGCGTCGGCGGTCTGTCCGTGGTGTGTGAAGATGCCGAAGCCGCCAGCCGCGTGCTGGGTCAGTTGAAGGCGACGGTGCGCCGCATTTACTCCAGCCCGCCAAACTTTGGTGCGCAGGTCGTCGCCACGGTTCTTGGTGATGCGCAACTGAAAGCATCCTGGCTTGCTGAAGTGGAATCAATGCGTACGCGCATTCTGGCGATGCGTCAGGAGCTGGTTAACGTCCTGAAAGAGGCCGTGCCGGGCCATAACTTCGACTATCTGCTCAAGCAGCGCGGGATGTTCAGCTATACCGGGCTGAGTGCCGCTCAGGTCGATCGTCTGCGCGAAGAGTTCGGCGTCTATCTGATTGCCAGCGGCCGTATGTGCGTGGCGGGGCTGAATGCCAGCAATGTTCAGCGCGTGGCGCAGGCCTTTGCCGCTGTAATGTAAGTAAGTGATCACATTCTCTCTTCTTTCAGAAGAGAGAATGTGATCTTTCTTCTTTTTCGCTGATCCATAAGCAAAAACTCCTTTCCTTCGCTTCCCGCTGGGGTTATGGTCGGATAGTTTTTTGACCATTCGCTCAAAATAAAACGATAACAAACTGAATATTCAGGGGAAAACATGCGCAAGATCACACTGGCGCTCAGCGCCGCCTGCTTATTGTTCTCGCTTAATAGCGCAGTCGTTGCGCGAGCCTCCGCACCGACACCGCTTTACACCGGAACCACCGCCGCCATCCTTGCCGAGCAGGCGCCTGTTCACTGGGTCTCTGTGGCACAAATCGAAAATAGTCTGATGGGGCGTCCGCCAATGGCCGTGGGCTTCGATATTGACGATACCGTCCTGTTCTCAAGCCCGGGTTTCTGGCGCGGTAAGAAAACATATTCACCGGACAGCGAAGACTATCTGAAAAACCCGGAGTTCTGGGAAAAAATGAACAACGGCTGGGATGAGTTCAGTATCCCGAAAGAGGTCGCCCGATCGCTTATTGCCATGCATGTTAAGCGCGGCGACAGCATTTACTTTGTTACCGGACGCAGCCAGACCAAAACCGAAACAGTATCTAAAACCTTGCAGGACGATTTTCTGATCCCTGCCGGCAACATGAATCCGGTCATTTTTGCGGGAGATAAACCCGGTCAGAACAGCAAAACGCAGTGGCTGGAGCAGAAAAATATCAAAGTGTTTTATGGCGATTCTGATAACGATATCACCGCTGCGCATGATGTAGGGGCAAGAGGGATCAGGGTGTTACGCGCCTCTAATTCGACCTATCGACCACTGCCGATGGCCGGGAAATTTGGTGAAGAGGTGATTGTTAATTCCGAATACTGAGGTATGCTGATTTTTTGTACAAATCACGCCTGCCGGGTTTACCTTTTGTCGTCTTGCTGCACACTTAAAGAGGCAGGAACTCAGGCCGTGTCCAACCCATTTAGAGGGGAGCTAAGATGACAATTTCGGAGATACTCCAGTACTGCATGAGTAAGCCCGGCGCGGAACAAAGCGTTCACAGCGACTGGAAAGCCACGCAGATCAAAGTGGCTGACGTGCTGTTTGCGATGGTGAAAGAGGTTGAAGGCCGTCCGGCGGCTGCACTGAAAACCAGCCCGGAACTGGCTGATTTATTACGCCAGCAGCACCATGACGTCCGACCGAGCCAGCATCTCAACAAGGCTCACTGGAGCACTGTCTACCTCGACGGTTCTCTGCCGGGCTCGCAAATTTACTATCTGGTGGATGCATCGTACAAGCAGGCGGTTGAACTGCTGCCGGAAACGACCCGACAGCAGCTTTCCGTGTGACAATTACAGCAACGGTTTAAGGAAGCGTGCGGTGTGCGAGGCTTTGCACTCTGCAACGGTCTCTGGTGTACCGGAGACGAGGATTTCACCGCCACCGCTACCGCCTTCCGGGCCAAGATCGACAATCCAGTCCGCGGTTTTAATCACGTCCAGGTTGTGTTCAATGACCACAATGGTGTTGCCCTGGTCTCTGAGCTGATGCAGAACGTCCAGCAACTGCTGGATATCGGCAAAGTGCAGGCCGGTGGTTGGCTCATCCAGAATGTAGAGCGTCTGACCGGTGCCGCGTTTCGACAGCTCACGCGCCAGCTTCACGCGCTGCGCTTCACCACCCGAGAGCGTCGTTGCTGACTGTCCGAGACGGATATAGGTCAGCCCCACATCCATTAACGTTTGCAGCTTACGCGCCAGCGCCGGGACGGCATCGAAGAACTCGCGTGCTTCTTCAATGGTCATATCCAGCACTTCATGGATAGTCTTGCCTTTGTACTTAATTTCCAGCGTTTCGCGGTTATAGCGTTTGCCTTTGCACTGGTCGCACGGCACGTAGATATCCGGCAGGAAGTGCATCTCAACTTTGATCACTCCGTCGCCCTGGCACGCTTCACAGCGCCCACCACGCACGTTGAAGCTGAAACGTCCTGGTGTATAGCCGCGTGAACGAGATTCCGGTACGCCAGCAAAGAGTTCACGTACAGGCGTAAAGACGCCAGTATAGGTCGCCGGGTTAGAACGTGGGGTACGGCCAATCGGGCTCTGGTCGATGTCGATAACCTTGTCGAAATGCTCCAGACCTTGAATATCGCGGTACGGTGCTGGCTCGGCAAGCGTTGCGCCGTTCAGTGCCGTCTGTGCAATCGGGAATAGCGTATCGTTGATAAGCGTTGATTTACCTGAACCGGACACGCCAGTAATACAGGTAAACAGCCCGACAGGCAGCGTCAGGGTGACGTCTTTCAGGTTGTTGCCGCGTGCACCAGTCAGCTTCAGGACTTTTTCCGGGTTTGCTGCCACGCGCTGTTTCGGCACGTCGATCTTGCGCTTGCCGCTCATGTACTGGCCGGTCAGCGATTCAGGCACCGCCATGATATCTTTCAGCGTCCCTTCCGCGACCACCTGGCCGCCATGCACGCCTGCGCCCGGGCCAATGTCGATAACGTGGTCAGCAGCGCGGATCGCGTCTTCGTCGTGCTCAACCACAATCACCGTGTTACCGAGGTTACGCAAGTGGATCAGCGTGCCGAGCAGACGTTCGTTATCACGCTGGTGCAGGCCTATAGACGGCTCATCCAGGACGTACATCACGCCGACTAAACCTGCGCCGATCTGGCTGGCAAGACGGATACGCTGGGCTTCACCGCCGGAGAGCGTTTCAGCGGAGCGGGAAAGTGTCAGGTAGTTCAGGCCGACGTTCACCAGGAATTTCAAACGATCCCCGATCTCTTTCAGCACTTTCTCGGCGATTTTCGCGCGCTGTCCGGAGAGTTTCAGGTTGTTGAAGAAGTCCATCGCGTGGCCGATGCTCATGTCTGAGATCGTCGGCAACGCCGTATTTTCGACAAAGACGTGGCGCGCTTCGCGGCGCAGACGCGTGCCGTCGCAGGTGGCGCACGAGCGGTTGCTGATGAATTTCGCCAGTTCTTCGCGTACCGCGCTGGATTCGGTCTCTTTGTAACGGCGCTCCATGTTGTGCAGCACACCTTCAAACGGGTGGCGACGCACGGAGGTATCACCGCGATCGTTCATGTACTTGAACTCGATGTTCTCTTTGCCGGAACCGAACAGGATCACTTTGTGCACACTCGGGCTCAGGCTGGCCCACGGGGCTTCAACATCGAACTTATAGTGCTCTGCCAGCGATTTCAGCATCTGGAAGTAGTAGAAGTTACGCTTGTCCCAGCCGCGAATGGCCCCGCCTGCCAGGGACAGTTCTGGGTTCTGGATCACACGATCCGGGTCGAAATACTGCTGAACGCCCAGGCCGTCACACGTCGGACACGCGCCCGCCGGGTTGTTGAACGAAAACAGGCGCGGTTCCAGCTCGCGCATGCTGTAGCCGCAAATCGGGCAGGCAAAGTTAGCGGAGAAGAGCAGCTCTTCTGCTTTCGGATCGTCCATGTCGGAGACCACGGCCGTGCCGCCGGAGAGTTCCAGCGCCGTTTCAAAGGATTCCGCCAGACGCGTCGCGAGATCGTCACGTACTTTGAAGCGGTCAATCACCACTTCGATGGTGTGCTTTTTCTGCAGCTCCAGCTTGGGGGGATCTGACAGATCACACACTTCACCGTCGATACGGGCGCGGATATAACCCTGGCTTGCGAGGTTTTCCAGCGTTTTGGTGTGTTCGCCTTTACGCTCTTTAATGATGGGGGCCAGCAGCATCAGGCGTTTGCCTTCCGGCTGCGACAGCACGTTATCCACCATCTGGCTCACGGTCTGGGCCGCCAGCGGGACGTCGTGGTCCGGGCAGCGCGGCTCACCCACACGGGCATACAGCAGACGCAGGTAGTCGTGAATTTCGGTAATGGTACCGACCGTTGAACGCGGGTTGTGCGAGGTGGACTTCTGCTCAATAGAGATAGCAGGGGACAACCCTTCAATGTGGTCGACATCCGGTTTTTCCATCAGCGACAGGAACTGACGCGCGTACGCAGAGAGTGATTCAACGTAACGACGCTGTCCTTCGGCATATAAAGTGTCGAAAGCCAGTGAGGATTTGCCAGACCCCGAAAGCCCGGTCACGACGATGAGTTTGTCGCGAGGGATTATGAGGTTGATATTCTTGAGATTGTGGGTGCGGGCGCCCCGAACTTCGATCTTATCCATTCACCTTTCCCGGTTGGAACACGGATTGCCTGGTTTGTTTGAAGGACAAACGGCTGTCAGAAACGGCTAATTATGACACAATTTAACCTGTTTGAATATACAGTATTGGAATGCATTTTCCGATTGGCTATGTAACAATGTAGCGTTCGCACGAGAACTCTGGAATCCATCTCGCAGCTATCAAAATGCAGCGTGGAAATGGTACACTCGCGCGTTTACACTATTAAGAAACGTATTCAGGAGACACGAACATGGCCAGCAGAGGCGTAAACAAGGTGATTCTCGTCGGTAATCTGGGCCAGGACCCGGAAGTACGCTACATGCCGAGTGGTGGCGCAGTTGCCAACATTACGCTGGCTACTTCCGAATCCTGGCGTGATAAAGCGACCGGTGAGATGAAAGAGCAGACTGAATGGCACCGTGTTGTGCTGTTTGGCAAACTGGCAGAAGTGGCCGGTGAGTATCTGCGTAAAGGTTCTCAGGTTTATATCGAAGGCCAGCTGCGTACCCGCAAATGGACCGATCAGTCCGGCGCTGAGAAATACACTACTGAAGTTGTGGTAAACGTTGGCGGCACCATGCAGATGCTGGGTGGCCGTCAGGGCGGTGGCGCACCAGCAGGTGGCGGCCAGCAGCAGGGCGGTTGGGGTCAGCCTCAGCAGCCGCAGGGTGGCAACCAGTTTAGCGGTGGCGCACAGTCTCGCCCGCAGCAGCAGTCTGCTCCTGCACCGTCTAACGAGCCACCAATGGATTTCGACGACGATATTCCGTTCTGATCCCCTGATATCCAAACAAAAAACCCAGACAATAGTCTGGGTTTTTTATTCCGTAAGGGATCAGGTAATCACCATCGGCCAGTCTGGTGGCGTGTGGCTCATCGCTTCAACCATCACCACTTTAATATTTTCCCAGACGGCAGCGATATCCAGCAGGGTGATGCCAAGCAGGCCCGTTGCAAACCAGCAGGCTGCACCCAGCCCAAGCAGGGTGCTGATGATAGCAAGGCCAGCGTAATCAGACTTACGAAACTGAATGTTCAGCGTACTGGCTAAAAACATCAATACCGCACTCAACAACGGCCAGCGTAAGAGAACCATGCTGGTAGTAATGGTTGCCATAAAACCCATCCTCTACAAAACAGACTCACTGAATGAAACAGTGTTTTTAATTACATAAGATATGTGAACTATATCACATTTGATGATTTATTCGCCAGTGTCAGGATGATGAAAATTGAAGGATTCATAGCTGTATGAAATGGATAGGTATCAGATAGAAAATATATCTTTGCTGGCTAATAAACCCTTTTCCCCTACTCTTCATAATGAATTCATCGAGATAGCAAAACCTCTGCAAGACGGCGCCTGTTGTACAACGTTTACAGCAATAAACCTATAGATTATGCTTGAGTGGACATATTAATTTACTCGCAGCTAACCTTTCAGGTTTTTGAATTTTATTATTATTTTTATTTCTTTGTCCGTTTTTAATTACACACAACAGTCGTTTCATTTCGTTGTGCTGATTTTCAGCCTCCAGCTCTGGCTGACCGGTTTTTGAACCTGAAGACAGTTGCGTCCGGTTTATCGCGTGATAATCGGCAAAAAGATGAAAAAAAAACGATGTGAGATTGTTAATGACAGCATGCAGGCTTTGCATGCGCTGGCTAAGTTGATGCCCCAGCTTCACACTCAGTGCTCACTGGCAGAAATGCTGGAGACGATCAATCGCTCGCTGGGGGCGAGCCTGGCCTGGGTAAGCGTTAATGATAATGACGGGCTGCACCGTGTCGTCTGCGCGGGTGAGGTGGCCTGCCACTCTTTTGAAGCCGCCGATTTTCTGGCAGGTACCCTGCTCCAGCGGCATCACCGGTCATGGCGGGTGATCTACTGGAAAGAGAATATTGGCCGCGCCTTATTTCCTCCGCAGCACCCAGGCTATACGCAATTGCAAAGCGGGGTGTTATGCAAACTTTCAACCCATGACTGGCATTGCAGGGGATATTTTTTTTTAGCATTCGATGAGAAATTGTATTCTCTGCCGATCCTGAAAAATATCGTCGTGGTGCTGGTCGAAAAATTAAAAGACTATTTTGAGGAAATTATTGCCCGCGAGAAAACTGCACAGGAAATGCAGCGTGTCGTGACACAATATAAGACCCTGTTTGAACGGGCACCGGTTTTAATGAACTCTTTCGACAAATTTAACCGCTGCGTATTGTGGAATGCCGAGTGCGAAAAAGTATTTGGCTGGACGATGGCGGAGATCGGGGCTCATGCCGATCCACTCTCGCTGTTTTATCCAGACCCTGAAGAGCGGCGTCGGGTAAGAGAGTCGGTAAATGTCTCTCCACTCAAGGACATGTATGAGTGGCATCCGCTACGTAAAGACGGTACGAAGTTGACCGTATTGTGGTCAAACATTCTGTTGCCAGACAACTCTATCCTGAATATTGGGCTCGACATTACCGAGCGGAAGAAAGCAGAACAGCAGCTGGAAGTGAAAGCCACTATTGACGATCTCACCGGCTGTTTTAACCGTTCGGCGATTTTGCAGCAGCTGGAACTCGCGCAATCCGCAAATGCCAGGCAGGAGCCTAACAGCCATTTTTCTGTTCTGATGTTTGACCTGGATTTTTTCAAACAAATCAACGATGAGTGGGGGCACCAGGTGGGCGATGCGGCGCTTCTTCACTTTTGTGATTGTATCCGTGAGTTAGCCCCTTCAGATTCTGCATTAGGGCGCGTGGGAGGGGAGGAGTTTTTGCTTCTGCTGGCGCAAACTCATTGTCATGACGCGGCGCAACTGTCCGCCAGGCTGCATACCACGCTGAAAACCAAACCGCTGAGGGTTGGAGAGAAAAAACTGGAGCTGTCGTTTAGTGCAGGAGTCGTGGAGGTGTGCGGGGATCAGTTTGATACATCGGCATTGCTGACACGAGCGGATAAAGCATTATATGACGCCAAGCGTACGGGACGGGGAAAAACGGTAGTGGCAGCTGGCTATTTATAAATCAGCGAACAAAATACACCCGAAAAAATAGCATGAAATTTCATTAAGAAGTTGTGCTTTTTTCATGCTGTCCAAAGTTTGGCTTAATCAACGATCCTCTGTTGTGTTATCTTCGCACCATCCCTTACGGGATGGGTAAATATTTTCCTTAATTGAAACGGAACGAATACTTACAGTTTAGCTTACGGGAAAATATTATCGTCATAACGAAATTTAAGATTTTTAATACTAAAAGTCAGTTGCTAACTTCGCATGATTCATGCAACGTAATCACCTGTTTAGCAAAGCATCCGGCCTTCATTACTACAGGCGTACAACATGCAGGGATATAGGGCGGGAAATGAATCGTAGCGCGCGGCGCAAGATGCTCAGGGTGGTAGGGATCATCATGGTAGTTATGCTACCGGTGATGCTTGCGCTATGGTTTGCCCAGCTAAGAGCCGTATCGGAAACAAGTGCTCAGCTACGTACCTTTGCAGAACTGGCTTTAGACAAAACAGAACTGGTTATTCAACAGGTTGAACTGGCCCGGGACGAGGCGGTAAAATACCAGGGCGAACTTTGTACGCCGGGACATCGTCAATATATGCTGAACGTTGTTCGTGGCCGTCTGTTTGTCGCCGATTTAATTTATGCCGAAGGTCAGAATTTTCTTTGTTCGACCGTTTTTACACCGGAACACCCCTACTCAATTTCCGTCGCCAATTACACGCGTAAACCGGATGTCGCTATCTATTATTATCGCGATACCCCATTTTATACTGGCTATAAAATGACATATATGCAGCGTGGGAATTATGTGGTGGTGGTCAATCCGCTTTCGTACAGCGAAGTGATGTCAAACGATCATTCCCTTTCATGGGGAGTGTACGACACGATAACCAATGCATTCTTTTCCGTTAGCCAAAAAGCCAATGTTTCTTTATTAAATTCGATGATTCGGGATAAGGAATCGGTATTTCAAAAAGATAACCGTTTTTATACCGTCGTAAAATCGCCAAAAAGACCGATTGCGGCTATTGTGTCAACATCGAATAAACGCTTTTATGAAACGCTTTATCATCAGGCGACATTGACGCTGCCACTAGGGATGATCTGCAGCATTATTATTTTGCTGGTATGGTCGCGTACCCATCGTGAACTCAATTCCCCTGGGCGCTTGCTGCAACGGGCGCTGAACAAACGCCAGCTTTGCCTGCACTATCAGCCGATCATTGATATCAAGAACAACCAGTGCGTGGGGGCAGAGGCGTTGTTACGCTGGCCCGGTTTTAACGGACAGGTGATGAGCCCGGCAGAGTTTATTCCGCTGGCTGAAAAAGAGGGAATGAGCGAGCGGATAACGGATTATGTTGTTGAGGAGGTGTTCAGCGATCTGGGCCATTTCCTGGCCGCACATCCGCACCTCTATATCTCGATTAACCTGTCGGCCACGGATTTCCACTCCTCGCGGCTGATCGCCATGATTTCTGACAAGGCCCGCCACTATGACGTGCGTGCCCAGCAAATCAAGATTGAGGTGACGGAACGCGGGTTTATTGATGTGCCAAAAACCACACCGGTGATTCAGGCTTTCCGTCAGGCAGGTTATGAAGTCGCAATTGATGATTTCGGGACGGGTTACTCTAACCTGCATAACCTCTATTCGCTGAACGTTGATATCCTCAAAATCGACAAATCCTTTATCGACACCTTAACGACCAACAGCACCAGTCACTTGATCGCCGAGCATATTATTGAGATGGCACAAAGCCTGCGCCTGAAAACCATTGCGGAAGGGGTAGAGACGGCAGAGCAGGTGAGCTGGTTGTTGAAGCGCGGTGTTCAGTTCTGTCAGGGATGGCACTTCGCGAAAGCGATGCCGCCCCAGGAGTTTATGACCTGGCAGCAGCAACCTTTGCATTGATAGTGATTAATTCAACTGGTGGCGATAATCGCTCGGCGTGCGGTCAAATTCGCGACGGAACACGCGGGAAAAGGTTTGTTGCGACACATAACCAAGATCCATCGCGATATCAAAAATGGGCCGCTGCGTTGAGCGTAGCGCCTGGGCTGCCAGCAGCAGTCTGCGCTGACGAATGTACTCACCCAACGTCTGATGCATAACCGTCCGGAACATCCTCTGTAAATACCATTTCGAATAGCCCGACTTTTTAGCGACCACATCAATGTTCAACGGTTGGTCGATATGTTCATCAATCCATTCAATAAGTGTCTGAATAATCTGCTGATGTGACATACGGTTGCCCCTCTGTAGATACAACTTTCCTGGTTGATTCGTCGTTTTCTCTGCGGGGGAGTATAATTCCTCAAGTTAACTTGAGGTAAAGAGGTTTTATGGAAAAGAGACTGCCGCGAATTAAAGCGCTGTTAACTCCAGGTGAAGTGGCAAAGCGAAGCGGTGTTGCAGTATCGGCGCTCCACTTCTATGAAAGCAAAGGGTTAATCAAGAGTATCCGTAACGGTGGAAACCAGCGCCGCTATACCCGCGACGTGCTTCGCTATGTGGCGATTATCAAAATCGCGCAGAGAATCGGAATTCCCCTGGCCACTATTGGCGAGGCATTTGGTGTGCTGCCGGAAGGTCACACGCTGAGCCCGAAAGAGTGGAAGGAGCTTTCGTCCCAATGGCGTGAAGAGCTGGACAGGCGTATTCATACGCTGGTCGCGCTGCGTGACGAGCTGGATGGCTGCATTGGTTGCGGCTGTTTGTCCCGGAGCGATTGTCCGTTGCGTAACCCGGGCGACAGGCTGGGCGAACAGGGAACGGGGGCCCGATTGCTGGAAGAGGATTAATAAAGAACTAAAGCGCCACATAAGGGCGCTTTAGTTTTTCCCGGTCTTTGTCTTTCTCTCTATCCCGCTGGTTCACGGGAGGGTTTCCCCCGACATCAGCACCCCTCATGTCGAGCTGGTTGGGGAGGTTCCGGATTGTGCTGACACTTTAATTCTATGCAAGCCCCGTCATTTCGCCAGCCACGCCGGTTGTTTTTTAGCCGAATTTTTTTCGCGGTGTTGTTCGATTTTCTATAGTTAAAAAGTATGAATAACAGGAGACAACCATGCTTACGGTACATCACCTTAACCAGTCGCGCTCACATCGTGTGATCTGGGCGCTGGAAGAACTCGCCCTGCCTTATGAGATCATTCACTACCAGCGCGAAAAGAACATGCTGGCTCCTGAGTCCCTCAAAAAAGTGCACCCGTTGGGCAAATCGCCGGTCGTCGAAGATAATGGCCTGATTCTGGCGGAGTCAGGCGCCATTCTGGAGTATTTGCAGGAAACGTACGATCCCGACTCACGGTTAAAACCCTTTGATCCCGCTCATAAGGTGCAATACCGCTTCTGGCTGCATTATGCCGAAGGGTCGCTGATGCCGCTGTTGTTAATGAGGCTGGTGTTTAACAGCCTCGGTAAACCTCCCGTCCCGTTTGGTATCAGAACGCTGGGCAAAGCGCTGGGACAGGGAGTGCAAAAAGCCTATCTTAACCGCCAGCTGGAAACCCATGCGCGCTTTATTGAGTCGCATCTTGCTAAAAACAGCTGGTTTGCCGGGGATTCGCTCAGCATGGCCGACATCCAGATGAGTTTCCCGATTTTTGCCCTGCTGGCGCGCGGTGGCATCAATAATCTGCCGCATATTCAGGCATGGAAGAAAAAGGTTGAGAACAGCCCCGGGTGGAAAAGAACGCTGGAACAAGGTGGGCCGTTATCTATCCCGGGGGACGATTGAAATGTAAACAAATTGCGCATAAACGATAACGTTTGCGCATCCTCTGTTTATTTCTTCAGCGTCATAAGTGAATTTTAGCGAAAAACGACAAAGTTCAGTTGAAAAGGGCGGTGATTAGGCTAGATAATCGTTTGCCTTAATTTGACCACCCGTTTGTAAGCGCGGAGCTAAACGTTTGCTTTTTATGTGACGCCCTTTCGTCACCAACGCAACTCAAGGATTTGACGTTTAGCTGGCAGTGGCGTCTCCACCACGCTTACGGACTTTCTAAAAAACTCTCAGGGGATGTTTTCTATGTCTACGCCATCTGCGCGTACTGGCGGTTCACTTGACGCCATGTTTAAAATTTCGGCTCGCGGCAGCACCGTGCGCCAGGAAGTTGTTGCCGGTCTGACAACGTTCCTGGCGATGGTTTACTCCGTCATTGTTGTGCCGGGCATGCTGGGCAAAGCGGGCTTCCCGCCTGCGGCTGTCTTTGTTGCTACCTGCCTTGTGGCCGGTGTGGGCTCCATCGTGATGGGGCTGTGGGCGAACCTGCCGCTGGCAATTGGTTGCGCCATCTCTCTGACGGCGTTTACCGCATTCAGTCTGGTGCTGGGTCAACACATCAGCGTACCGGTTGCGTTGGGTGCCGTGTTCCTGATGGGTGTGCTGTTTACCGTTATTTCAGCGACCGGCATCCGTAGCTGGATTTTGCGCAACCTGCCGCACGGCGTAGCGCACGGTACGGGTATCGGTATCGGCCTGTTCCTGCTGCTGATTGCCGCCAACGGCGTCGGTCTGGTCATCAAGAACCCGCTGGACGGTCTGCCGGTTGCGCTCGGTCACTTCGCGAGCTTCCCGGTGATTATGTCTTTGATTGGCCTGGCGGTGATTATCGGTCTGGAAAAACTGAAAGTCCCGGGCGGTATTCTGCTGACCATTATCGGGGTTTCTATTGTCGGCCTGATTTTCGATCCAAACGTCCACTTCTCCGGGATTTTCGCCATGCCGTCGCTGAGCGATGACAAAGGCAACTCCCTGATTGGTAGCCTGGATATCGTCGGCGCGCTGAACCCGGTGATCCTGCCAAGCGTGCTGGCGCTGGTGATGACTGCCGTGTTTGATGCAACCGGTACTATCCGCGCGGTAGCGGGACAAGCGAACCTGCTGGATAAAGACGGTCAGATTATTGATGGCGGCAAAGCGCTGACCACTGACTCCCTGAGCAGCGTTTTCTCTGGTCTGGTGGGTGCGGCGCCGGCTGCAGTATACATCGAGTCCGCAGCGGGTACTGCGGCAGGCGGTAAAACCGGCCTGACGGCGATCACCGTCGGCGTGCTGTTCCTGCTGATCCTGTTCCTTTCTCCGCTCTCCTATCTGGTTCCGGCGTATGCGACCGCACCAGCGCTGATGTACGTTGGTTTGCTGATGCTGAGCAACGTGGCAAAAATCGACTTTGCTGACTTTGTGGATGCGATGTCCGGCCTCATCACCGCGGTATTTATCGTACTGACCTGTAACATCGTGACCGGCATTATGATCGGTTTTGCATCGCTGGTGATTGGTCGTCTGGTCTCTGGCGAGTGGCGCAAACTGAACATCGGCACGGTGGTGATCGCCGTTGCGCTGGTGGCGTTCTACGCGGGCGGTTGGGCAATCTAAGTTGTCCTTTGATGCGAAAACGGGTGGCTCAGGCCGCCCGTTTTTATTTTCAGGACTCATCCTGTTGCCTTTTGCGTTACTCTGGGGAAGATAGAATAAAAGGCACGACGCCTTCCGGAGTACATAAGCAACACAGCAAACAGGGAACGCATGGAAATCTTCTTCACAATACTCATCATGACCCTTGTGGTCTCGCTATCTGGGGTAGTTACACGCGTACTGCCCTTTCAGGTCCCCCTTCCATTAATGCAAATTGCCATCGGCGCGCTGCTGGCGTGGCCAACGTTTGGCCTGCACGTGGAGTTCGATCCCGAACTGTTCCTCGTGCTGTTTATCCCACCACTGCTGTTTGCAGATGGCTGGAAAACCCCCACGCGCGAATTCCTTGAGCACGGGCGAGAGATTTTCGGTCTGGCGCTGGCGCTGGTGGTGGTCACCGTGGTTGGGATTGGTTTTCTGATTTACTGGGCGGTGCCGGGTATCCCGTTAATTCCCGCTTTTGCGCTGGCCGCCGTCCTGTCACCAACCGATGCTGTGGCACTTTCTGGCATTGTGGGTGAGGGCCGAATTCCGAAGAAAATTATGGGCATTCTACAGGGTGAGGCGCTGATGAATGACGCCTCCGGCCTGGTCGCCCTGAAGTTTGCGGTGGCGGTCGCGATGGGCACGATGGTCTTTACCGTCGGCGGTGCGACGCTGGAATTCTTCAAGGTGGCGATTGGCGGTATTCTCGCAGGCTTCGTGGTGAGCTGGCTGTACGGACGTTCGCTGCGGTTCCTCAGCCGTTGGGGCGGCGATGAGCCCGCAACGCAAATCGTGCTGCTGTTCCTTCTGCCTTTTGCCTCTTATCTGATTGCCGAACATATCGGCGTGTCAGGCATTCTGGCGGCGGTGGCGGCAGGCATGACCATCACCCGCTCCGGCGTGATGCGTCGCGCACCGCTGGCTATGCGTCTGCGTGCGAACAGCACCTGGGCAATGCTGGAATTTGTCTTTAACGGCATGGTGTTCCTGCTCCTGGGCCTGCAATTGCCAGGCATTATGGAGTCCTCGCTGGTGGCGGCCGAGGCCGATCCGAACGTTGAGGTCTGGATGCTGTTTACCGATATCGTGCTGATCTACCTGGCGCTGATGCTGGTGCGTTTCGGTTGGCTGTGGACGATGAAAAAGTTCAGCGTGCGTTTCCTGACGAAAAAACCGATGGAGTTCGGCTCGTGGACCACGCGTGAACTGCTGATTGCCTCCTTCGCAGGGGTACGCGGGGCGATTACCCTCGCCGGTGTGCTCTCTATTCCATTGCTGCTACCGACGGGCGATGTCTTCCCGGCGCGCTATGAGCTGGTGTTCCTGGCGGCAGGTGTGATTCTGTTCTCGCTGTTTGTTGGCGTGGTGATGTTGCCTATTTTGCTGCAGCACATTGACGCCGGTGATTCGACCCAGCAGCACAAGGAAGAGCGCATTGCCCGTGCGGCGACTGCCGAAGTGGCGATTGTGGCAATCCAGAAAATGGAAGAACGTCTGGCCGCCGATGCGGAAGAGAACATCGACAATCAGCTGCTGACGGAAGTCAGTTCCCGCGTGATTGGTAACCTGCGCCGCCGTGCCGACGGGCGTAACGATGTGGAAAGTTCGCTGCAGGAGGAGAACCTCGAACGCCGGTTCCGTCTGGCGGCGCTGCGTTCAGAGCGTGCTGAATTGTACCATCTGCGCGCCACGCGCCAGATCAGTAACGAAACGCTGCAAAAGCTGCTGCACGATCTGGATCTGCTGGAAGCGTTGTTGATAGAGAATCAGTAACCTTTTCCCCTCTTCCCATAGGGGCTCGATCGGTTCCCTCTCCCACCGGGAGAGGGCTAGGGGGAGGGGTTAGGGACCCAAAAACCTTCACAACATTGCAGCCACGCCTGTGCGCTGTGCGACAAATACACCCCTTCGCGCCATATCATCCCTAACTGCCAGTGAAGATTGCTCTCCAGCGGGATCCAGCGCAGCGTGTTTTTATCCAGCCGCTCGCAAATCGGTTGTGGCAGGATGGCAATCCCCACACCTGCCTGCACCATCGCGGCCAGGAAATCCCACTGACCACTGCGAACCGCAATGCGCGGCTTCACGTTGTGTTGATTAAATAACGTCATCAACTGGCGGCTGAGCGCAAAGTCTTCGTTGTAAATCAGCAGCGGATGTTCGCCGAGAAGCTCGGGTTTCACCGAGTCTCTCTTCAGCCAGTCGCCGGAGCGTGGAACCAGTACGCACAGTGGATGGCTAAAAAGCGGCAGTGTCGCCAGGCCACTCTCTTCCTCAACGGGGAGGGCGGTCATCGCCACGTCCAGCTCGCCGTTAATGACCGCCTGCTGGACGGTTAATCCGCCAAACTCAGAAATCTTCAGCTCAACCCCGGGATAACGCTGGCGGAACAGGCTAATTGGCCCGGCCATCATCATCCCCACCATTGGCGGGATACCGAGGCGAAGCACACCTTTTGTCAGATGATTGATATCGTCCAGCTCCGCTTCCAGCTGGCGGAACTCCGCCAGGATTGCCAGCCCACGCTCAAAGACGACGCGTCCGGTATCGGTCAGCAGCAGCTTGCGCCCGTCGCGGATCAGCAAGGTGCAGTTCAGTTCATCTTCGAGGTTTTTCAGCATCTTGCTGATGGTGGGTTGGGTAACAAACAACTTCTCCGCTGCGCGGGTAAAACTTTGCTGACGAACCACTTCGACAAAATAGCGCAGCGTTCTTATGTCCATGATTATTCCTCGAAACTATACCTTTGATGATTTTAATTCATTTCTGTCCATACCGTGCGCTCACTATACTGGCGCCTCGTCTCATTTTTGAGGAAACCCCCATGGCCGTGGCGTTAAGCCGTGTTACGCCTGCCGTTGTGCAACGACTCCAGGTACCGGTTCAGGTACTGCTCTACGCGGGACTGTTTGTTTTTGCCGAATATCTTGTCGGCTGGCTGCATCTGCCGTTGCCAGCCAACCTTGTGGGGATGATGCTGACGCTCATCCTTTGTCGCGTCATTCCCCTCAATTGGGTACGGGCTGGTGCACGCTGGCTGCTGGCAGAGATGCTGCTGTTCTTTGTTCCGGCAGTGGTAGCGGTGGTGAACTATGCGCAACTGCTGATGGTGGATGGCTGGCGCATCTTTGCGGTCATCGCGCTGAGTACGCTGATGGTGCTGGGGACGACCGCCTGGGTGGTGGATAAAGTGTATCGCTTTGAAATCAGCAGGCACAAACATGACTAACTTTCAGATAAGCGTCTTGTGCCTGATTGCGACGCTGGCGATCTACTTTGCTAACAAGCGGCTGTATCGCCGTTTTCACGCCCTGCCGCTGATGCCGCTGGTCTTCACGCCGATCCTGCTGGTGTTGATGCTGGTCTTCGGTCATATCTCCTGGCAGAACTACATTGGCGAATCCCACTGGCTGCTGTGGCTGCTGGGGCCGGCGACTATCGCCTTTGCCGTCCCGGTGTATGACAACCTGGCGATTATCAAACGCCACTGGATGTCGCTCAGCGCAGGCGTGATCACCGCCACGGTGGTGGCGGTCTGTAGCTCGGTCTGGCTGGCGCGGCTGTTTACGCTGCCCGATGAAATTCAGCGCAGCCTGGCGGTACGTTCGGTGACGACACCATTTGCGCTGGCCGCGGCCAAACCGCTTGGCGGACAGCCGGATCTGGTGGCGCTGTTTGTTGTTGTCACCGGCGTCTTCGGCATGGCGGTGGGTGATATGCTGTTTCTGCGGCTGTCTATTCGGGAAGGGATGGCGAAAGGTGCGGGCTTTGGCGCGGCGTCGCACGGTGCGGGCACGGCACGTTCCTATGAGCTGGGTCAGCAGGAGGGCGTCGTGGCGAGCCTGGTGATGATGCTCTCAGGCGTGGTGATGGTGCTGATTGCGCCGCTGGTGGCGTGGGTGATGTTTTAAATTCCCCGGCCAGAGTAACCGGGGAGGAAAGGCTTAGTGCGCGCGACCCTGCTCAACGCCAAGACCGGTTTGCGAACGAATAAACTGGGCGCGGAATTTCTCGCGTTCCAGGTTACCCTCCGGCGAATTGTCGGTAGCCGAGAAGAACCAGATACCGATAAACGCCACGGCAATAGAGAACAGCGCCGGGTATTCATACGGGAAGATAGCTTTCTCATGACCGAGTATCTGCACCCAAATGGTTGGGCCCAGAATCATCAGGATCACCGCCGTCAGCAGTCCCAGCCAGCCACCAATCATCGCCCCACGGGTGGTCAGTCTTGACCAGTACATGGAGAGCAGGATGATCGGGAAATTGCAGCTTGCCGCGATCGAGAAGGCCAGCCCCACCATAAAGGCGATGTTCTGCTTCTCAAAGAGAATGCCCAGCAGAATAGCGACCACACCCAGCACCAGCACGGTGATCTTGGAAACCTTCAGCTCATCACGTTCGCTCGCGCCTTTACGGAAGACGTTGGCGTAGAGGTCGTGTGACACCGCAGACGCACCTGCCAGCGTCAGCCCTGCAACCACCGCAAGAATGGTAGCGAAGGCCACGGCGGAGATAAAGCCGAGGAACAGATTCCCGCCCACCGCGTCGGCCAGATGCACCGCCGCCATGTTGTTACCACCAATCAGCGCACCTGCCGCATCTTTAAACACCGGGTTTGCCCCCACCAGCATGATGGCACCAAAGCCGATGATAAAGGTCAGGATATAGAAGTAACCCATGAAACCGGTGGCGTAGAAAACGCTCTTACGTGCTTCGCGTGCATCGCTCACGGTGAAGAAACGCATCAGGATGTGCGGCAACCCTGCAGTACCGAACATCAGACCCAGACCGAGCGAAAGGGCTGAAATCGGGTCTTTCACCAGACCACCCGGGCTCATGATGGCTTCACCTTTCGGGTGGACCGCCATCGCTTCGGTAAACAGGTTATTGAAGCTGAACCCAACGTGTTTCATCACCATGAAGGCCATAAAGCTGGCGCCGAACAGCAGCAGTACGGCTTTGATGATCTGCACCCAGGTCGTTGCGAGCATGCCGCCGAACAGGACGTACATCACCATCAGGACGCCAACCAGCACCACTGCGACGTGGTAGTTCAGGCCGAACAGGAGTTCGATCAACTTACCCGCGCCGACCATCTGCGCAATCAGGTACAGCGCAACCACCACCAGCGAGCCACAGGCTGAGAGGGTGCGAATCGGCCCCTGTTTCAGGCGATAAGATGCAACGTCTGCGAAGGTGTAGCGTCCCAGGTTACGCAGGCGCTCGGCGATCAGGAACAGAATGATTGGCCAGCCGACCAGGAAGCCGAGCGAGTAAATCAGACCATCGTAGCCGGAGGTATACACCAGCGCGGAGATCCCGAGGAACGAGGCCGCAGACATAAAGTCACCCGCAATCGCCAGCCCGTTCTGGAAGCCGGTAATGTTGCCGCCCGCTGTGTAGTAATCGTTACGGGAGCGCACGCGTTTCGATGCCCAGTACGTGATGTACAGCGTCAGCAGGACGAAAATCAGGAACATCACAATCGCCTGCCAGTTGGTTGGCTGGCGCTGTACCTCACCGGTGATGGCATCCGCCGCGTGGGCGGCAATGGGAAGTGTGGCGGCTAGCGCCGTCAGGACTCGCTTCATGATGCTTTTACCTCTTGCAGTACCGCTTTATTAAGACGATCGAATTCACCGTTCGCGCGCCAGACGTACACGCCGGTCAGCACAAATGAAATCACAATCACGCCAATGCCAATGGGGATCCCGCGCGTGACGCTGGTCCCCTCGTGCAGCGGGGTGCCGAGCCAGTGTGGGGCAAAGGCGATAAGCAGAATAAAGCCGACGTAGATAATCAGCATGATGATGGAAAGGATGAAGGCAAACCGTTGCCGTTTATCGACGAGCTCCCTGTAGTGCGCACTATTCTCTATCTGCTGACAAATATCGTCATTCATCACAGAGTCTCCAGAAGTATTGGTAGGGGAGGTTTTATTGTTCCCTCTCCCTTGCGGGAGAGGGTTAGGGTGAGGGGGTTACGAAGGCATTGCGATGGCCTGCTTCTCTTCGAGCAGTTTGTCCACCACGCCCGGATCGGCGAGTGTTGATGTATCACCGAGGTTACTGGTGTCACCTGCCGCGATTTTGCGCAGAATACGGCGCATAATTTTGCCTGAACGGGTTTTCGGCAGCGAGTCGGTCCAGTGCAGAACATCTGGTGTGGCAAGCGGGCCAATCTCTTTACGTACCCAGTTGCGCACTTCGGCATACAGCTCTGGCGACGGCTCTTCACCGTGGTTCAGGGTGACATAGGCGTAAATCGCCTGGCCTTTGATGTTATGCGGGATACCTACCACGGCGGCTTCAGCAATCTTCGGATGAGACACCAGTGCAGATTCAATCTCGGCGGTGCCCAGACGGTGGCCGGAGACGTTCAGCACATCGTCCACGCGCCCGGTTATCCAGTAGTAACCATCTTCATCGCGACGCGCGCCATCGCCACTGAAATACATGTTTTTAAAGGTGGAGAAATAGGTCTGCTCGAAGCGTTCGTGATCGCCGAATAACGTGCGCGCCTGACCTGGCCAGGAGTCAGTGATCACCAGGTTGCCTTCGGTTGCCCCTTCAAGCGGATGACCTTCGTTATCCACCAGTGCAGGCTGTACACCGAAGAATGGGTTCGTTGCAGAACCCGCTTTCAGTTGAGTCGCACCCGGCATTGGGGTGATCATAAAGCCGCCGGTCTCGGTCTGCCACCAGGTGTCCATCACCGGGCATTTCTCGTTACCGATTTTCTTCCAGTACCACTCCCAGGCTTCCGGGTTAATTGGCTCACCCACGGAACCAAGAATACGCAGGGAAGAGCGGTCAGTACCTTCGATGGCTTTATCGCCTTCTGCCATCAGCGCACGGATCGCCGTTGGCGCAGTATAGAGAATGTTGACCTTGTGTTTGTCGACCACCTGACACATACGCGCTGGCGTCGGCCAGTTTGGTACACCTTCAAACATCAGCGTGGTGGCACCGCAGGCCAGCGGGCCGTACAGCAGGTAGCTGTGTCCGGTGACCCAGCCCACGTCGGCGGTACACCAGTAAATGTCACCCGGGTGATAGTCGAAGACGTATTTGAAAGTGGTGGCCGCATAGACCAGATAGCCGCCAGTGGTGTGCAGCACACCTTTCGGCTTGCCGGTCGAACCGGAGGTGTAAAGAATGAACAGCGGATCTTCCGCGTTCATCTCTTCCGGTTGATGCTGGTCGCTCGCTTTTTCAATCAGATCGCTCCACCACAGGTCGCGGCCTTCTTTCCAGTCGATCTTACCGCCGGTACGCTTAAGGACGATGACGTTGCTGACGCTTTTCACGTTCGGGTTTTTCAGCGCTTCGTCGACGTTTTTCTTCAGTGGAATACCGCGGCCAGCGCGCACGCCTTCATCGGCAGTGATCACCAGTTTAGAATTTGAATCGACAATACGGCCGGCAACCGCTTCTGGCGAGAAGCCGCCGAAGATGACGGAGTGGATCGCTCCAATGCGCGCGCAGGCCAGCATGGCCACCGCCGCTTCGGGTACCATCGGCATATAAATAGCCACGACATCGCCTTTTTTAATGCCCTTTTCCAGCAGGACGTTGGCGAAACGGCACACGTCGCGGTGCAGTTCTTTATACGTTATATGTTTGCTCTGTGAGGCATCATCGCCTTCCCAGATGATGGCCGTCTCGTTCCCGCGCTCGGCAAGGTGACGGTCAAGGCAGTTTGCCGCCAGATTCAGCGTGCCATCTTCATACCATTTAATGGAGACGTTGCCTGGCGCAAAGGAGGTGTTTTTCACCTTCTGATAAGGTTTGATCCAGTCAAGGATATGACCCTGTTCACCCCAGAAGATGTCCGGGCTGTTGATAGATTGCTGATATTTCTCGTGGTACTGCTCCGGGGTGATCAGGCAACGGTCCGCAATGTTTGCGGGAATGTCATGTTTGTGTATTTGGCTCATGGCTTTTTTTCTCCTTGTAAGATGTTAATAATATGTCGCAAAAACGTTAATTGTAGGGGCTTTACAAGCTTTGTTTATTATTTGGGCGGCAGATCACGCATTGTTTGAATAGTATGAAAAATGAGCGAATGAAACTTTGAAGAAAAATAATTTAGCGAGCCGATTATTCACAAATTAACCTAAAAAAGCGTTTTTATAACAAAAGGTTATTTATCGGAATTATCAGAAACTCGTGCCATAGCAATTTTTCGTAGTGAAATGCATCGTTCTTTAAGGCTTGCGCAACATACCGCGCAAATGATACTCATACGCCGCGTTAAAAAATCCCATAAACCAACGCAACACAATTCATACCCTTTCAGTATGGCTCCATATTCATGCAGTTTGAGTGATCGGGGAGCTTCATTGAGGAAGTCAGTTTCTATGAAAAACGTTAAAGTCAGCCTGGCCTGGCAAATTTTGCTAGCCCTTGTGCTGGGCATCTTGCTGGGTAGTTATCTCCATTATCACAGTGACAGCCGCGAATGGCTGATTGCGAACCTGCTCTCGCCAGCAGGCGATATCTTTATTCATCTGATCAAGATGATTGTGGTACCGATTGTGATCTCGACGCTGGTAGTCGGTATTGCGGGCGTCGGCGATGCGAAACAGTTAGGTCGCATCGGGGCGAAAACCATTATCTATTTCGAAGTGATCACGACGATTGCCATTATCCTGGGCATTACGATGGCGAATGTGTTCCAGCCGGGCTCCGGGATTGATATGTCGCAACTCGCGACGGTGGATATTTCGAAATACCAAAGCACAACTGCGGATGTGCAGAGCCATGCGCATGGCCTGATGGGCACAATCCTGTCGCTGGTTCCGACCAACATCGTGGCGTCTATGGCGAAGGGTGAGATGCTGCCTATCATCTTCTTCTCGGTGCTGTTTGGTCTGGGTCTCTCTTCCCTCCCCGCGACACACCGTGAACCGCTGGTGACGGTGTTCCGCTCAATCTCTGAAACCATGTTCAAAGTGACTCACATGGTGATGCGCTATGCGCCGGTTGGGGTGTTTGCACTTATTGCTGTGACCGTAGCGAATTTCGGTTTCGCCTCCCTGTGGCCGCTGGCGAAGCTGGTGATTCTGGTGCACTTCGCCATCCTGTTCTTTGCGCTGGTGGTGCTGGGCATCGTGGCGCGTCTGTGCGGGCTGAGCATCTGGATCCTGATTCGTATCCTGAAAGATGAGTTGATTCTGGCCTACTCCACGGCAAGCTCTGAGAGCGTGCTGCCGCGTATTATTGAGAAGATGGAAGCCTACGGCGCACCGGCGTCGATCACCAGCTTCGTGGTGCCAACCGGCTACTCCTTTAACCTGGATGGCTCAACGCTGTATCAGAGTATTGCGGCGATCTTCATCGCTCAGCTGTACGGGATTGACCTGTCGCTGTGGCAGGAAATCGTGCTGGTGCTGACCCTGATGGTGACCTCAAAAGGTATCGCAGGCGTACCGGGCGTTTCGTTCGTGGTGTTGCTGGCAACGCTGGGTAGCGTCGGGATCCCGCTGGAAGGCCTGGCATTCATCGCCGGTGTTGACCGTATCCTCGACATGGCGCGTACGGCGCTGAATGTGGTGGGTAACGCCCTGGCGGTGCTGGTGATTGCCAAGTGGGAACACAAATTCGACCGTAAAAAAGCGCTGGCGTATGAACGCGAGGTGCTGGGTCGTTTTGATAAGACGGCTGACCAATAATGTAAAAAGCCGGGTGGCCTGCGCCACCCGGCAATGTTTACTCCCCGCTCAACGCGTCAAACTCTTCGCATCCCGTATCAAACCCTTCAGTACAACTCAGGTTCAACCAGTACAGCGCTTTCTGTTTATTGGGGATGATAAAGCCTTTCTCACCCTGTCTGAACAACATTCCAGCCCAGTACTCGGCGTAGCCCGTACGTGAAAGTGCTGAACTGCGTTTAAACCATGATGCCGCCTGAACATCGTCCTGAGCCACTTCTACACCGTTGGCATAAATCAAACCCAGCAGCAGTTGCGCATCTACCGCCGAGTCATTGTCGATATCTTCGGTTGCCGTTTGCAGCAGTTTGATGGCCTGTGGATAGTCGGTTTTGCCTGCCTGGGTGTTGACCAGCACGCGTGCCAGCATGATCGCACCCCGTTTACTGCCTGCGATGTTCGCCTGCTGGGCCAGTGCTTTAGCCTGCGCGTAATCACCCTGCGTAAACTGGATTTGCGACAGCAGCGCCATCGCATCGACGTCGCCCCCTTTTGCCGCTTTCTCTGCCCACAGCGCCGCCTGTTTGCTGTCGCCAGAGCTGAAGTACGTATCGGCAAGATAATACTGGGCGCGGGCATCACCCGCTTCAGCTTGCTTTTTATACTGGCTGCCAATCTCATCGGCACGGGCAAGCGACGTAAAAACTAACAACAACAGGAAAATGTGTTTCATGGATTCTTATCATCTTGGTACATGCCGCGCAGTATAATCGCGGTGACAGAAGAAAAAAATGGGTGCATTAAGACCTCAGCATCCGACAAGCCGGGCGGAACCGTCGCTCCGCCCGAAGAGGTTAGCCTGCGTTGCAGGCTAATTTCGCCGCCACCTCCTGATGTTCACTCTTTATTGTGAGTTCGCATAACTTACCGCGATTAATAAAGGTAAATATCACTATCGTCAGGCAAATAATAAAGACAATGCCTAACGCAGTTTTTAATGGCGTCATGCCTTTTACTCCTTGTGAAAACTAGAATAAGAGGCTACTCTCAACCTGTTGGTGTTGAGGGGTAGCCTCGGGTAAATGACGATTTCCCGGGGCTTTCCACTTTCTGTCCCTCAACAATGCTCAAGACAGAAAGTCTTAAGCACCCGCCGCACATCTTATCCCTCTGAATTAAAATGCAAAGATGTAATTCTTGTTTGCCTAAATTACATTATTTCTGCGAGCGGCTTTCCAGAATAATAATTGATATTTCGAATGCTTTAAGCGGAAATAAAAAGGGAGTGAATATCTCACTCCCTTTATTCACTGATGAATTAACAGCTTCAACCCATTGCGCTTTCGCGCAGGCGGGTTTTCAGCTTGTTATATTCGTCGATGACATACTGTTCCGCAGCGTGCTGATCCGCAATTGGCTCCACGTTGACGGCGCAGTATTTATACTCCGGCGTTTTAGTTATCGGGCTTAAGTTCTCCGTCACCAGCTCGTTACAGGCGCCAATCCACCACTGGTAGGTCATATAGACCGCACCTTTGTTAGGACGGTCGCTGACCTGCGCACGAGTAATGATGCGGCCTTTACGAGAGTTCACCCACACCAGCGCTTCATCCTCAATACCGAGACGGTCAGCGTCGGCGGTGTTTATCTGCGCATAGCCTGGTTCATCCGCCAGTGCCGCCAGCGCGGCACAGTTGCCCGTCATGGAACGACAGGAGTAGTGGCCAACTTCACGCACGGTGGAAAGCACCATCGGATACTCATCGGTGAGTTTGTCGATAGGGGCGACCCAGTCACACGTGAAGAATTGTGCCAGTCCGTTCGGGGTGTCGAATTTCTCTTTGAAGAGATACGACGTGCCCTGATCAGCCTCTGACTCATCCCGGCATGGCCACTGGATATACCCCAGTTCACCCATTTTTTCGTAAGTGGCACCAAAGAAATCCGGGCACAGATGACGCAGCTCGTCCCAGATTTCCTGTGTGTTGTTGTAGTGCATCGGGTAGCCCATGCGGGTGGCGATTTCGCTGATGATCTGCCAGTCCGTTTTCAGATCCCACTTCGGCTCTACCGCTTTAAAGAAGCGCTGGAAGCCACGGTCTGCTGCCGTATAGACACCTTCATGCTCACCCCAGGACGTTGACGGTAGAATCACATCCGCCGCTGCCGCGGTTTTGGTCATAAAGATATCCTGGACAATCACCAGCTCCAGGTCCTCAAACCCTTTGCGCACCGCAGACAGCTCGGCGTCGGTCTGGAGCGGATCTTCGCCCATGATGTAGGCCGCACGCACTTCGCCGTGCGCCGCGCGGTGCGGCAGTTCGCTGATGCGATACCCGGTATGTTCCGGCAGGCTTTCCACCCCCCAGGCCTTCGCGAACTTGGCGCGGTTCTCCGGGAATTTCACGTACTGATAGCCCGGATAAGTATCCGGCAGTGCACCCATATCACACGCGCCCTGCACGTTATTCTGCCCACGCACCGGGTTGACGCCAACGTGCGCCTTACCGAGATTCCCCGTCAGCATGGCGAGGCTGGTCAGAGAACGCACGGTTTCCACCCCCTGGTAGAACTGGGTCACGCCCATGCCCCACAGGATGGCGGCGGTTTTCGCCCCGGCATACATCCGTGCCGCCTGGCGGATCTCCTGCGCGCTAACGCCGGTTATCGCTTCTACCGACTCTGGCGTATAGCCTTCGACAATTTTCCGGTACTCGTCAAAGCCTTCCGTACGGGTGGCGACAAACGCCTGGTCGTACAGGTTCTCCTCAATAATGACGTGCCCCATTGCGTTCAACAGCGCGATGTTCGAACCGTTTTTCAATGCAATGTGCATATCGGCAATGCGCGCGGTTTCAATTTTGCGCGGATCGCAGACGATGATCTTCGCCCCATTCTGTTTGGCGCGAATAACATGGTTCGCGACGATAGGGTGAGAATCCGCTGGGTTATAGCCGAAAATAAACACGAGATCGGTATTATCTATCTCGTTGATCGCATTACTCATTGCGCCGTTACCGACCGACTGGTGCAGACCTGCAACCGATGGGCCGTGTCAGACGCGAGCGCAGCAGTCGACGTTATTGGTACCAATAACGGCGCGCGCGAATTTCTGCATTACATAGTTCGTTTCATTTCCCGTCCCACGTGAGGAACCGGTGGTCTGAATGGCATCAGGGCCGTATTTGGCCTTAATGGCACTCAGGCGTGAGGCGACGTAATCCAGCGCCTCGTTCCAGGAGACGGCTTCCAGCTTGCCGCCGCGCTCGCGGCGGATCATAGGGGTTTTCAGGCGCGGGGTCAGGATTTGAGTATCGTTAATAAAATCCCAGCCGTAGTAACCTTTCAGGCATAGCGTGCCCTGATTGGTTTTCCCCTGCGCGGCCTCCGCCCGGACGATTTTGCCGTTATCGACCACCAGGTGAATTTTGCAACCTGAGGCACAATAAGGGCAAACCGTGACGACTTTTTTCATCAGTCTGCTCCAGTTAATCGAATCTTTCGCACCCACTATGCAGCTTCTATGCCATGTTTTTTATATGGGTGTACCCAGACTTTACGGCCCATTTGCAGTGAAAACCCTGACGAAAAGCAGCCAATCGTCAAAATTGACGTGTCGACAGGGCAGCGGATGTGACATGGGTTGAATTTTCGTGACTGAAAAAACTATTTGACTGGAGCCGACGGCAGAATGGTTCAGACTTAACATAATCCCCTGACGGAAGCATGCGATGAAACCGGCGATTCTGGTGGTTGATGACGATATTGCAGTCTGCGAACTGCTTCAGGATGTGCTGAGTGAGCACGTCTTTAGTGTGCTGGTCTGCCATAACGGCCAGGATGCCCTGAACCGTGTTCATCAGGAGCCGAATATTGCCCTGGTTCTGCTGGATATGATGCTGCCGGATATCAACGGTCTGCAGGTTTTGCTGCAGCTGCAAAAGCAGCGTCCGGCGCTACCGGTGGTCATGTTAACCGGGCTGGGCAGTGAGTCAGACGTGGTGGTGGGGCTGGAGATGGGGGCCGACGATTATATTGGCAAGCCGTTTAACCCGCGTGTTGTAGTCGCCCGCGTTAAAGCCGTGCTGCGTCGAACGGGCGTGCTGGCCGCAGACGTTCCCGTGCCGAGTGTAGAGGGGATTACCTTTAACGGCTGGACGCTGGATACCGCGCGCTGTGAACTGAGCGATCCTAACCGTAACACCGTGCCCTTAACGCAGGGCGAGTACGGCTTGCTGCTGGCACTTACGCAAAATGCTCGCCGGGTACTGAGCCGTGATCAACTGCTTGAGTTGACCCACAGCGAAAGCGCCGAGGTCTTTGACCGCACTATTGATGTGTTAATCATGCGCCTGCGACGGAAAATCGAGGCCAATCCGCACCAGCCTGCACTCATTAAAACCATCCGTGGACTGGGCTACGTTTTTGCCACCGACGTCTCTCACAGCGAAAAAGCGGCCTAAGTATTCTCTTTAATAAACAGCTGCAGCTCGGCCAGCGTTTTCGCGCCGTCAATCGCATTGGCGGCCAGCAGGCTTGCCCGCGCGCAGGCGTGTGCCAGATAAATACTGTCCGTTAGCGACAACGATTCATGGCAGCCGTATAAAAAGCCCGCACAAAAGGCATCTCCCGCGCCAACGCTGCCGATGATCTGTTCCTGTTCCAGCAACCATGACGGGATCCAGCGGCCTTGCTCACCCGGCGCTTCACCCCATGCGCCTTCCGGGCAGTGGATCACCACGCGCTGACGAACGCCAGATGCCAGCAGTTGAGAAGCGGCCTGGGCAATATGGATAATGTGCAGTGCATCATGCTCGTCACGCATCTCCAGCCCGCTAAACTCTCCGGCTTCCAGCTCATTAATCACCAGATAATCGAGATGGCGAAGGGCAGGGAGCACCAGTGGCTGGTAGCGCGGGTCGCCCTTGCGGGACACCAGATCGAGCGACGTTTCATACCCCTGCTCGCGCATTTGCGCCAGCAGCCGCGCGCTACGGGTGCCAAACTCGTCATCGGGCATGTCCAGGCTGTCGAGCAACAGCAAATAACCGAGATGGAAGATCTTCATCGATCCGTCTAAACGATCGAAGGCTGGAAGATCCAGCAGACGGTTTGCCCCTGGCGAGTGGAAAAAGGTGCGCTGTCCGCTGGGATCGGTCATGACCTGCGACATGGAGGTCGGTGCAAAGGTGGTGCGCTGTACGCGCTGACGGTTGACGTGGTACTGGTCGAGCATTGCCAGAATGTAGTCCCCGTCGCTATCTTCACCAATCAGTCCCACGGCCTGCAGCGGCAGGCCAACGTGCATTTTCGCCAGCGTCAGCAGAACGTTGAGCGGTGCGCCGCCGGTGGAACGTTCGCTGTGGGTAATTTCTGCCAGCCAGCCGCGTTCTGGCCATTGCACGATCTGATGGACGTGATCCACCAGCATATTGCCCGCAGCGATAATCCCTTTGCGTTCCATTATGCCTGCCCCGCGCTGCCAAAGATGCGCATCTGTTCTGCGACCGTATCGGAAATCGCCTCTTCTATACCCAGCAACAGTTCGGCAAACTCGTCATAAAGTGGCTGGCGTTTTGCCATACGCTGCTCAACGGCGGACAGAGCCGCTTGCGACATCCCGGTGTAGAAATTGATTTTATGAATGCCCAGTTCGATGGCGCGACGAAAATCGGCATCGCTAATCCCGGAACCTCCATGCAGCACCAGCGGCAGACCCGTCTGCTGGCGAATTGCATCCAGGCGCGGAAAATCGAGTTTCGGCTCGCCTTTGTATTTGCCGTGTGCATTACCAATGGCGACGGCCAGGGCATCAATACCCGTCAGATCGACAAATTCGCGCGCCAGTTGCGGATCGGTAAAAAAGGCTTCATCCGCATGCCCATACAACGCGCCGCCTTCGTCACCGCCAACCGCGCCCAACTCAGCCTCCACCGACACCCCCACCGCGTGGCACATCTTCACGACTTCCCGCGTCTGGCGAATGTTTTCCTCGTAACTCAACGCGGAGCCGTCGAACATCACCGAACTGAACCCTAAACGCAGAGCGCGCACCACTGCCTCGAAGTGCAGACCGTGGTCGAGGTTGAGGACCACGGGAATATCGTGGCGAGCGGCCTCGAACTTCACCGCTTCGACAAGCGAATCCAGCGACACGTACTTAAAATGCACTTCGGCGATGTTAATAATAAACGGCGATCGTTCCTGCCTGGCGGCGGCAAACAACGCACGCAGGAAATGGGAGTCGAGTACGTTAAACGCACCCAGTGCGTAGCGGTGCTCTCTGGCGTGCTCAAGACCGTCGGCAAGAGAAATCAATGGCATCATTCACTCCTTATATCCGAAACAGGCTGTACTCGTTGCACAACACCAGTACCGCCGGTTCGTCTTCTTCAATACTGTTGTAGCGCGCGATGGGCTGCAGAAAATGGTTATCGTGTTCGTCATCGTTCACGGATGACACTTCGCCCACCAGAACGTCGCCAAACCCGCGTTCGCCCCAGAAACTGTGGTACAGGCCGGGCGTGAGACAGATGCTTTCCCCTGGTGTGAGGCGCAACTGGCTACCGGGCGCGTGGGTCTGTCGACAGCCGTCGACGGTGACCGTCACATCGGTATTTTCGGTCTCTTCATGCCCTCCGGCATTCCACAACTCTATGATCAGATTTCCGCCGCCCCGGTTGATGATGTCTTCCCGCTTGCGCCAGTGGAAATGCATCGGCGTGACCTGGCCGTCTCGCACGTGCATGATTTTTTCTGCGTAGCATTTTTCATACGGTACCCCGTTGGGGGAGCCATTGCGCAGAGTAAACAGCGTCAGGCCCTGGGCGGCAAAATTGTTGCCACCGAATGCCGTCACGTCCCAGCCGAGCCTGAGGTCGAACACTTCCTGCCATGCGGCCTGGTCAAGCTGCTGCCATTTTGTTGGCGGAAAGCTGGCAAAAGGGGGGAGGTGCACATCGTGCATGGAGAAAAACTGCCGCGTGTGGCCGAGGATTTCGTTGATGTCGGAGCGTTTCATGGGGACTCCTTGAAAACAGTTCCCTCTCCCAATGGGAGAGGGAAAAGGGTTACTTAACCGTCCATCCCTTATAGGTTCCGACATTCTTTTTATCGATCATCGTCACCGGGATCAGCACAGGCGCTTTCGGTGCAGGCTTGCCCTGTAATATGTCATAGCCGATCTCCACCGCTTTTGCCGCCATCACCTGCGGATCTTGCGCTGGGGTCGCCACAAACAGGGAGTTTTCCCGCTTCAGCGCTTCTTCACCGTCCGGGCTACCATCCACGCCAACGATAAAGAACTCGCTGCGTTGTGCCTGTTTGGCTGCCAGATCGGCACCGATCGCGGTGGGATCGTTAATCGCGAACACGCCGTCGATCTTCGGATTGGCGGCCAGTAAGGAGGTCATCACTTCCAGCCCACCCTCACGGCTGCCTTTGGCGTTCTGGTTATCTGAGAGCACCTTGATATCCGGATGTTTTTTGAATTCTGTCTGACAACCTTCCACGCGGTTCTGTACCGCAGACACCGGTGGCCCGTTGATGATCACCACATTGCCTTTACCTTTCAGGCGGTCGGTTATGTACTTACAGGCCATTTCGCCTGCCTGGGTGTTATCGGAGGTGATGGTGGCATCTGCCCCTTCCGCTGCCACGTCAACCGCGACCACCACGATCCCGGCGTCCTTCGCGCGTTTTACCGCCGGGCCGATACCTTTGGAGTCCGCCGCGTTAAGGATGATCATGTCTACTTTGGCGGCAATAAAGTTGTCGATCTGCGCCACCTGCTGACCCAGATCGTAACCGCTGGAGACCAGCGTGACTTTAACGTTATCCCCCGCCAGTTTGCGCGCTTCCAGCTCGGCACCTTTGGTGATCTGCACGAAGAACGGGTTAGCCAGGTCACCCACCGTCACACCGATGGACTTCAAATCTTTCGCCTGCGCAAACGGCGTTGCGGCAAGCAGTGCGCCAGCACAGAGCGCGGTCACTAACGGTTTCAAACGCATCTTTTCTTCCTCGCTTGTAGGGTATTGTTGTTATGCACTTTGATGGTGTCGGGTACGGTATTTGTCGATCAGCACCGCAATGATGATCACCGCCCCTTTGATCACCAGTTGCCAGAAGTAGGAGACGCCCATTAGCGTCATGCCGTTGTTGAGGGTGGCGATGATCAGCGCACCTACCAGCGTGCCGGTGATCGTGCCGATCCCGCCGACGAAGCTGGTACCACCGAGGATCACTGCCGCAATTGCATCCAGCTCGTAACCCATGCCCAGATTGCCGTTGGCGCTGTAAAGTCGCGATGCGCTCATGATCCCGCCCAGGCCAGAGAGCAGACCGCTCATGCCGTATACAAACAGCAGCACCATCCAGACTTTAATACCGGTCAGTCGTGCCGCCTGCATGTTGCCGCCGACCGCATATATGTGAACCCCAAGTGTGGTGCGGCGCAGGATAAACCAGCACACCGCAATCACTGCCAGGGCGATCACCACCAGCCAGGGAATGGGGCCGAGATAGTTATTACCGATCCACTCAAAATTGATGTTTGAGTTAATGACCGTTGTGCCGTCGGCCAGAAGATAGGCCGCGCCGCGCAGCGCGGTATAGGTCCCGAGCGTTACGATAAAGGGCGGCAACCCGGCAAAGGCCACCAGCGCACCGTTGAACAGGCCCAGCACCATGCCGAGCATCAGCGCGGCCGGAATGGAGAGCATCGCAAATTCAGGGATAAGCGAGACCACCATCGCCGCTACCGCCGTGGTGCCCAGAATCGAGCCCACGGAGAGGTCAATACCGCCGGTTAAGATGATGAATGTCATCCCTGCCGCCAGCACAATGTTGATCGAGGCCTGACGGGTAATGTTGAGCAGATTGCTCTCGGTGAAGAAGTTAGGGGCGATAAAACCAAATACCGCCACAATCAGGATTAAAATCGGCAAAATACCGACCGTTTGCATCAGATCGCTCATCAGCATTTTTTTGGCGGAGGCGGATTTCGCCACCTGCTGCGGATGGGTAGGAGTTGTCATGATTGCACCGCCTGATGATGAGTGTCGTTCACGCCGGTTGCCAGCGTCATAATGTTTTCCTGAGAGATGTCGCGCCCGTGGAGTTCACCCGCAATGCTGCCTTCACGCATGACGTACACCCGGTCACTCATGCCCACCACTTCCGGCAGTTCGCTGGAGATCATCAAAATCGCCACGCCCTTGCGCGCCATCTGGTTCATGATGCGGTAGATCTCACTTTTCGCGCCGACGTCCACGCCGCGCGTCGGTTCGTCCAGAATCAGAATGCGCGGGCCGATTGCTACCCAGCGGGAGATCAGCAGTTTTTGCTGGTTACCGCCTGATAGCCCACCTGCGCGCACCTGAGAATGGGGCACGCGGATGTTAAGCAGGGCGATGGCGTCATCGGAAATGGACTGTGCTTTTTTGCGGTTAAGCATGCCGAAGGTTGCGTCGCGCTCCAGCGTGGCCATGGTGATGTTCTCCTGCGCCGCCAGTTCGAGGAACAACCCCTGTTCCTTGCGGTTTTCAGTGAGAAAACCGATCCCGTTTTCAATTGCCGCACGCGGGGAGTGGATCACTACCGGCTCGCCATCAACTTCAATCATGCCGCCTGTGGCTTTGCGCGCGCCGAAGATGAGCTGTGCCAGCTCGGAGCGGCCGGCCCCCACCAGGCCCGCCAGACCGACAATCTCCCCTGAACGTACCTGCAGGCTGCAAGGCTGTACTTTTTTACCGTCGGTGAGGTGGTGAACGTTGAGACGCGGGCTGCCGAGTGGAATATCCCGTTCTTTGTTAAACAGATCGCTTAAGGGACGACCGACCATCATCTTCACCAGCTCAGAGGCGTTCAGTTTGTCGCGGGTCAGGCTGCCGACGTACTGCCCGTCACGCAGAACGCTGACGCGGTCTGAAAGTTCGTACACTTCCGCCATCCGATGGCTGATATAGATGATGGCCATTCCTTCATCGCGCAGGCGCAAAATCAGCTCAAACAGGCGATGGGTTTCTCGTGAGGAGAGGGCCGCGGTGGGTTCATCCATCACCAGAATTCGGCTGTTGCGGTGCAATGCGCGGGCAATTTCCACCTGCTGCTGCTCGGCAATGGTCAGCTTCATCACCAGGTCGGTGGCGTTAAAATGTGCGCCAAGGCGCTCAATCACTGCCTGCGCCTGGGCAGCCATCTCTTTACGCTGTACTAGCCCGCCCCGAGACAGCTCGCTGCCGAGGAAGATGTTTTCGGCGACGGTCAGATTGGGTGCCAGCTGCATCTCCTGATAAATCAGGGTAATGCCTGCGGCCAGCGCATCTTTTGGCCCCTTGATGTGAAACGGCTGACCGTCGATCAGGATCTCACCGCTGGTGGCGGTATAGGCTCCCGCGAGGATCTTCATCAGCGTGCTTTTTCCCGCGCCGTTTTCACCCATCAGCGCGTGGATCTCACCGGGGAAGACCGTCAAATCCACACCCTTGAGCGCGTGGAAATTGCCAAACGTCTTGGCAATGTGACGCATCTCTAATACCGGGGTTCTGCTCATGGCGGATCTCCTGTGAATGTCGATATCTGCACTTCATCACAGGTGCGTAAATGCAAAATGTCAGAAGCCGTTCATATTTGTCATAGTTATGAATAGCTAATGTCGATCACAGTTACGGAGCTAACATGCCATCACACCGCCCCCCGTTTTTTGCCAGCGCCCGTGGTCGCCTGCTGATTTTCAATCTGCTGGTGGTCGCCGTGACGCTCATGGTCAGCGGTGTGGCGGTGCTCGGCTTCCGTCACGCCAGCCAGATTCAGGAGCAGGTTCAACAGCAAACGCTGGATGACATGACCGGCAGTATGAATCTCGCACGGGATACCGCCAGCGTGGCAACGGCGGCGGTGAGGCTTTCGCAAGTCGTAGGGGCGCTGGAATATAAAGGCGAAGCTGACCGGTTGAAGCAGACGCAAATGGCACTGCGTCACTCGCTGGAGCAGCTTGCTGATGCGCCACTGGCGCAGCAGGAACCGGCGCTGGTGGCGCGAATTATTCAGAGAAGCAATGAATTACAGCAGAGCGTGACGGAGATGCTTGAACGCGGGCAGCGACGCCATCTGGAACGTAATGCGCTGCTGAGCTCGCTGTATCAGAGTCAGAGCTACTTACGGCATTTGCAGGATATCAATCGTCGTTACGACAGTAATATCCCGGATGCACAGCAGCTAATGGAGATGGACAGGCTGATTATCGCCGCTATCGACACCCCCTCGCCGCGCGCCACGGTGCAGCAGCTGGATGCGGTGACGGCAACGCTGCCGCGGAGTGCGGCGCAGCCGGTGGTGAATGGTGTCCTGCCCGATTTTAACGACGAACTGCGTAAGCTCGCGCCGCTGTCGAAGCAACTGGAAGAAAGCGATCTGGCGATAAGCTGGTATATGTTCCACATCAAGGCGCTGGTAGCGATCCTCAACAGTGATATTAATCAGTACGTCGAACAGGTGGCGCAAGCCTCCCGGCTTCGCACGGCCCAGAGCCATCACGAATTGCAATCTATCAGCGTATTTATCAGCATTTTCGCCGTGCTGGCGCTGATCATCACCGGATGCGCCTGCTGGTATATCTATCGCAATCTGGCCTCAAACCTGACGGCCATTTCCCGGGCGATGTCGCGTCTTGCTCACGGCGAACAGGATGTGTCCGTTCCCGCCCTCCAGCGGCGTGATGAGCTGGGTGAGCTGGCGCGTGCGTTTAACGTTTTTGCCCGCAACACCGCCTCACTAGAGCACACCACGCGTCTGCTGAAAGAGAAAACCACGCAGATGGAGATCGACCGCATTGAGCGTCAGGGGCTGGAAGAGGCACTGCTGCACAGCCAGAAGATGAAAGCCGTTGGACAACTGACGGGTGGGCTGGCGCATGATTTTAATAACCTGCTGGCGGTGATCATCGGCAGTCTTGAGCTTACCGATCCGGAATCAAAAGATGCGTCGCGTATCACCCGGGCACTGAAGGCTGCCGAACGCGGTGCACTCCTCACCCAGCGTCTGCTGGCGTTTTCCCGTAAGCAATCCCTGACGCCGCACGCGGTCGAGATGAAACCGCTGCTGGAAAACCTCAGGGAACTCATGCTCCACTCCTTGCCTGCGACCCTGACGCTGGAGATTGAAGCGCAATCCCCCGCCTGGCCCGCATGGATAGACGTCAGCCAGCTGGAGAACGCCATTATCAATCTGGTGATGAATGCCCGCGATGCGATGGAAGGGCAAAGCGGGGTGATTAAGATCCGTACCTGGAATCAGCGCGTCACCCGTAGCGACGGGCGCAGGCAGGATATGGTGGCGCTGGAGGTGATTGACCGCGGCAGTGGTATGTCGCAGGAGGTGAAATCCAGGGTCTTTGAACCGTTCTTCACCACTAAGCAGACCGGAAGCGGGAGTGGGTTAGGTCTGTCGATGGTCTACGGCTTTGTCCGCCAGTCAGGTGGTCGCGTGGAGATTGAAAGCGCGCCAGGGCAGGGGACGACCGTTCGGCTTCACCTCCCGCGCTCGATGCTGCCCGTTATGTCTGAGGATGAAGTGCTCTCTGCCACCGCCGCCGGTGATAGCGAGCGGCTGGTGCTGGTGCTGGAAGATGAGGCGGATGTTCGTCAGACCCTGTGCGAGCAGCTGCACCAGCTTGGCTATCTGACGCTGGAGGCGGAGAACGGTGAGCAGGCGTTGAGAATGCTGGAAGTTTCACCAGATATTGGCATGCTTATCAGCGACTTAATGCTGCCAGGCAACCTGAGCGGTGCCGAAGTGATCGGCCATGTGCGCAGCCACTTCCCTCAGTTGCCGGTGTTGCTGATTAGCGGCCAGGATTTACGTCCGGCGCACAATCCACAGCTGCCGGACGTGGCGTTACTGCGCAAGCCATTTACGCGGGTGCAGCTGGCGCAGGCGCTGCGGAAGGTGATGGCAATTTGAGATTCCTCCGCTACCTCTCTCGTTTGCCGTTTATTACTGTAAAGCCAGCCCACCTGCGAGATTGGCCTTATGAAACGTTACTCAACTGCTCTGTTATTTGGTCTGCTGTCACTCACCAGCCAACTGGCTCACGCCGATATTGTTGATGATGCCATTGGCAATATTCAGCAGGCGATCAATGACGCCTATAACCCCAGCAGTAGCCGAAGCAGCGATGACGACGAACGTTATGACCGCAGCCGTCAGATCGACAGTCGACAGTACGACGACCGTCGTCGGCAGCTTGAAGACAGACGCCGCCGTTTAGACGAGCGTCAGCGTCAGTTGGATGACGATCGCCGTCGGTTAGAAGAGGATGAGCGCAGGTTAGAAGACGATTACGACCGAGGGTAAGTGCGGCCTGTTGCCCTCACCCTCTCCAGGCGAGAAGGTGAAAAACTAATCCAGCGCCAACAACATCCCGTCATACCCCGCTTCAAACCCTTCCGGAAGCGGATTATTCATCATCCACACGTCAAACTGATGGCTGATGTGCGTCAGGATCACTTGCGGGCAGCCAACCGTCTCGTTTAATGCAATTACGGTATTTAAGTCGCAATGGTTTCGCGGCGTTTCATCGCGCGGTTCGTGGCTGCAGTCGATAATCATCGCCTGTGGCCGGTTGTTAAGCAGGAACTTCACCGTTTTATCCGGCAGCCCGGCGGTGTCGGACAGCCAGGCCACGCGGCTGTGGGCCGATTCCAGCAAATACCCGAAGGTTAGTTTCGAGTGGTTGAGCGGCAACGGCGTGACCCGCATCCCCTGTAGCTCAAACATCACAAACGGTTCCACTGTATGGCTGAAGTCCAGGAGCCCCGGGTGCCTGAACAAGTCGTCACAGCCCACGTCGTCCGGTGGACCATAGACAGGAATGGTCGCCCCCACTCCCCAGCGCAGCGGGAATAACCCCTGAACGTGATCCATATGGTAATGCGTGAGCAAAAACTGCTGGAAGCTGCCTGCCGGCCAGTCGTCCATCAGATGCGGAATACCCGCATCCAGCAAGGTTATGGCTTCATTGAATTTGACCACCGCGCTGCACGGACGACGGCGATAGCTATCCTGCAAACGCGCCCGGCGACACGCCGCGCAGTCGCAGCCAAATACCGGAACCAGCTGGGCACCGCCGGTGCCGGTTAACGTGATCGTCAGACTCATCGCATACCTCAACAGCGGTTTGGTGAATCGAAAATGACTCTGTGTGTAACCTTCACGGATATAAAAACGGTGTGCATCCACGCGTTTTACGCTGGTGGAAAGCTCGGTTAACTCCGCTCCCGCCTGACGTGCGACGTCTTCTGCCCACGCCAGGAGTTGGCTCCCCACTTTGTGACCACGCGCCTGCGGCATCACCACCAGCTCCTGGATTTCACCAATCCAGCGTGCGTGATGCAGGTGAAACTGCATATGCAGGCCAATCATGCCGACGACCTGTCCGTCCAGCTCGGCAAGCTGATAACGCATATTGTGGTCCTGTAGATTGGCAAGATAACCGGTGTGAAAGGCCATATGATCGAACTCAGCCTGTTTTAGCTCGCAGATGAGAGCGTAAACCATCGCCGCATCGTCGGCGGTGGCGGGGCGAAGCTGGCTGTCAGGCATGCTGTTTCTCCTTCTGACGGATCAGCGATAAAAAGGTATCGACAGACTGTAGCAAACTTCCGTCATTATTGAGGATATGACATTCCGACGGGGTATAACGCGCCGCGCGCTCAAGCCGCTGGTCTATCTCACGGGCTGATTCGCGCCCCCGGCTCTGCAACCGGCTACGCAGGACATCGGGGGAAACCTGCAGGCAGACCGGCAGCAGGGCGGCTTCATATCGGGCGCGCGCTTGTTGAAGGTGTGCACGCGAACCGTTGACCAGCACGTCGAAACCCGCGTGTAGCCACAGGTCTATCTCGATACCAACCCCGTAGTAATAACCGTTGGCGTGCCAGCTAAGCGCCAGCAAGTTTTGCCCCGCGCGGGTGAAAAACTCCTGCTCGCTCAGGGCAATATGATTTTCACTGCCGGCATTCGCCGCGCGGGTAATATAGCGGTGTGCGACCAGCAGTTGCGGGTGTTCCCGCTGCCTTAACGCGGACAGCAGGCTGTCCTTACCGGAGCCGGACGGCCCCATTAGCCAGATTAGTCTTCCCATCAGAATACCCGTTTTCCCTGACGCCAGACGTGGTCGATATGGATATGCTCACCTTTACGGTGGGCCAGCACCAGATCCGCCCGTTTACCTTCGGCGATCTCTCCACGATCCTGAAGATTCAGCGCCGATGCCGGGTTTTTCGTCACCAGACGAATGGCCTGCGGCAGCGTGAATCTGTTGCCCTCGTCGTCCGCCACCCGGAATGCCGCATCCAGCAGGCTGGCGGGGTAGTAATCGGAGGAGAGGATATCGAGTAGATCAAGTGAGGCGAGCTTGCTTGCCGCCACGTTGCCGGAATGCGAGCCGCCGCGCACAATGTTCGGCGCGCCCATTAGCACGTTCATGCCGTGCTTACGGGAGGCTTCAGCTGCTTCAAATGTGGTGGGAAATTCGGCGATCACGCTACCAAGCTGATGAGATTCGAGTACATGTTCATGGGTGGCGTCATCATGGCTGGCCAGCGCGATGTTGCGGTCCCGGCACATCGCAGCAATGGAGAGGCGATTCGGCTGCGACCACTGTGCTGCCAGCGCCAGCTGCTCATCTTCGTAGCGGGCCATCTCGGCATCGGTGAGAGAATACTTGCCCTGGTAGTATTCGCGATATTTCTCAATATTGGCGAACTGGCGCTGCCCTGGGGAGTGGTCCATCAGTGACACCAGCGAGACCGGCTCACGACCGACCAGCTTTTCAAACAGCGGCAGGGTGGTGTGATGCGGCAGTTCGCAGCGTAGATGCAGGCGGTGCTCGGCGCGGTTGAGACCACGTTTTTGCGTCTCTTCCACGGCGTTAATCATCTTCTCCAGATTTTCCAGACGATCGCCTCCGTCGCGCACGTCACCAATCGCTACCGCATCCAGTACGGTGGTGATGCCGCTGGCGACCATCAGCGCGTCGTGGCTGCTCATCGCCGAATGGGCGGGCCAGTCCACTTTCGGGCGCGGGGTGAAGAACTTATCCAGATTATCGGTATGCAGCTCGATCAGCCCTGGCAGCAGCCAGCCGCCTTCGCCGTCCATGGCTTCTGGGGAGCGACTCAGGGTTTCGGCGAACGCGCGGATCACCCCGTCCTGGATCTCAATGGAGCCGCCAACCACTTCATTTTCCAACACCAGCTTGACGTTATTGATAATCATGCGTGGGTCCCCATTGGATGTAGCCTGTCTGCGACATGGGTGCGAACAGTATCGTCGTGGAAGATCCCGACGATCGCCGCGCCGCGTTCTTTAGCCTGTTCGATCAGCTCCACCACCGCCGCGCTGTTTTTGCTGTCGAGCGAGGCGGTGGGTTCATCGAGCAGTAAAATCGGGTAATCGACGATAAACCCGCGCGCAATGTTCACGCGCTGTTGCTCGCCGCCGGAAAAGGTCGATGGCGCAAGGTGCCACAAGCGCTCAGGGACGTTCAGGCGCGTCAGCAGGCTGGCGGCTTTGGCGGCGCAAGTTTCGCGCGGCATGCCAAGATCCAGAAGCGGCTGCATCACCACGTCCAGGGCGGAGATCCGCGGGATCACCCGCAGAAACTGGCTCACCCAGCCGATCGTTGAGCGGCGGACTTCCAGCACTTTCCGTGCGGGTGCCTGAACCAGATCGACCCACTCATCGCCGTGGCGGATGTGAATATGGCCTTCGTCCGGCAGATAGTTGGCATACAGGGAGCGCAGCAGGGTGGATTTTCCGCTGCCGGAATGGCCGTGCAGGACCACACATTCGCCCTTGCTGACCTCAAGTGAAGCATTTTGCAGCACCGGCAGGCGCACGCCGTTTTGCTGATGGAGCACAAAGGTTTTACTTACGTTTTGCACGCGGATCATGTTGGCCTCTTAATTCTGCAATACCGACGACACCAGCAGCTGGGTGTACGGATGGTGGGGATCGTCAAGCACCCGGTCGGTAAGCCCACTTTCCACCACCTGACCCTGTTTCATTACCAGCAAACGGTCTGCCAGCAGGCGCGCCACCCCCAGATCGTGGGTGACAATCACCACCGCAAGGTTCAGCTCTACCACCAGGCCGCGCAGTAGATCGAGCAGACGCGCCTGCACGGAGACGTCCAGCCCACCGGTGGGTTCATCCATAAACACCAGCTTCGGGTGTGTGACCAGGTTGCGGGCGATTTGCAGACGTTGCTGCATGCCGCCCGAGAAAGTAGTCGGCAGGTCGTCGATACGCGAGGCAGGGATTTCAACTTCTTCCAGCCAGTGTTGCGCCGTGGTGCGGATATTGCCGTAATGGCGCGCGCCGGTGGCCATCAAGCGTTCGCCGATGTTGCCTCCCGCAGAGACCTGATGGCGCAGACCGTCCATCGGGTGCTGATGCACCACACCCCACTCGGTGCGCAGCAGTCGGCGGCGCTCGGCTTCACTCATGCCGTACAGGGATGCTCCTTCATACAAAATGTCGCCATTCTGCGGCGTCAGGCGCGCAGAGATGGATTTAAGCAGCGTCGTTTTGCCTGAACCGGACTCGCCGACGATCCCCAGCACTTCCCCCGGCCACAGCTCAAACGAGACGTCGCTGAAGCCTTTGCCCGGCGCATAAAGGTGGGTCAGGTTGTTAACCGAAAGCAGCGGTTTCATAGGCTGTTCGCCTCGCTCTGTTGGCGGCAGTAATCGGTGTCGGAGCAGACAAACATCCGTTTGCCCGTGTCATCCAGCACCACTTCATCCAGATAGCTGTGTTTCGAACCGCAGATGGCGCACGGCTCATCCCACTCCTGCACCGTAAACGGGTGGTCATCGAAGTCGAGACTCTCCACACGGGTGTAGGGTGGCACGGCGTAGATGCGCTTTTCACGCCCGGCACCGAATAGCTGCAGCGCAGGCATCATGTCCATCTTCGGGTTATCGAATTTCGGGATTGGCGACGGGTCCATCACGTAGCGACCGTTGACTTTCACCGGATAGGCGTAGGTGGTGGCGATATGGCCGAAACGGGCGATATCTTCATACAGCTTCACCTGCATGATGCCGTACTCTTCCAGGGCGTGCATGGTGCGGGTTTCGGTTTCACGCGGCTCAATAAAGCGCAGCGGCTCAGGGATAGGGACCTGAAAAATCAGGATTTGATCTTCGGTGAGTGGCGTTTCTGGAATGCGGTGACGGGTCTGGATCAGCGTGGCATCTTCGGTTTTTTCGGTGGTGTTAACACCCGTCACGCGCCTGAAGAAGTTACGAATCGACACGGCGTTGGTGGTGTCGTCCGCCCCCTGGTCGATGACCTTCAGCACATCCGCTTCCCCAATCACGCTGGCGGTAAGCTGAATACCGCCGGTGCCCCAGCCGTAGGGCATCGGCATTTCGCGGCCGCCGAACGGCACCTGATAGCCCGGGATTGCCACCGCTTTCAGGATAGCGCGGCGGATCATACGTTTGGTTTGCTCATCCAGATAAGCAAAATTGTAGCCGCTTAAGTTAGTCATTTTCGCGCTCCCGTTGCAGGCGTTTCAGTAGTTCCAGTTCGGCCTGGAAATCAACGTAGTGCGGCAGCTTGAGGTGCGAGACAAAGCCTGCGGCCTCAACGTTATCCGCATGGGCCAGCACGAACTCTTCGTCCTGTGCCGGGCCGGAGATGTGTTCACCGTAATCCGGGGCCTGCAGCGCGCGGTCGACCAGCGCCATTGCCATCGCTTTACGCTCACTCATACCGAACGCCAGCCCGTAACCCCGGGTAAAGTGTGGCGCTTCGTCTTCCGGAGCGACAAAGCCGTTGACCATTTCGCATTCCGTCACGAGCAGTTCGCCGATGTTCACGGCAAAACCCAGCTCTTCAGGCACAATTTCAACGTCAATGAAGCCGCTACGAATTTCTGCTGCAAACGGGTGGTTACGCCCGTAACCGCGCTGTGTCGAGTAGGCCAGCGCCAGCAGATAACCTTCGTCGCCGCGCATCAACTGCTGAAGGCGCGACGAGCGTGAGCACGGATAAACCGGCGGTGTGCGGGTGATGTCGTCTGGCGTGCTGCCGGTGTCTTCTTCGGCTTTTGCCAGCCCCTGATGCGCCAGCAGGCTAAAGACGTGCGGGGAGGCATCTTGCTGCGGCTCGGCCGTGCTCAGGGAAGGCGTTTCACCGTTTGCCAGCAGCGTGAAATCCAGCAGGCGATGGGTGTAGTCGTAGGTGGGGCCGAGCAGTTGACCGCCAGGGATGTCTTTATAAACGGCCGAAATGCGGCGTTCCAGGCGCATCTCAGCAGTGTTAACGGGCTCACTCACCGCCAGTCTGGCAAGCGTGGTGCGATACGCGCGTAACAGAAAGATGGCTTCGACGTTGTCACCGCTGGCCTGTTTTAACGCCAGCGCCGCCAGCTCGCGGTCAGCGATGCCGCCTTCGGTCATGACACGGTCGACGGCGAGGTTTAACTGCTGCTCTATCTGGGCAACGCTCAGCTCAGGAAGCTGCTCATCACCCCGTCGTCTGTGCGCCTGCAGCGCATGGGCGGCGGCGATAGCTTTTTCGCCCCCTTTGACGGCAACGTACATCAGCATACCTCCACGTGAGTGGTTCGCGGTATTGCCAGCAGGCGTTCACCGCAGGTCAGGATCAGGTCGATACCCAGCGGGAACGGGTGGGGACGTTCGGTCAGCTCATGAATGATGCAATCCGGCAGCTGTGGCGCGACCATTCGTTCGTCAGCGATGCCAGCACCGGTCAGGCGCAGCATGCGGCCGCCGCTCAGGCTGGAGACCTGCAAAATCAGCGTGGCGCTGGTTTCCGGAGCGACGGCACTGCCTTCGCTCAGGGCGTTGAGCTGCTCGTGGCTGATTTGTTCATCGGCCACGGCAAACACGGCCTGTCGGGGCTGTTCAACCAGTGGAGCGTTGGTGTGAAAACGCAGGTTCTGGCTGGCAATATCATTCGAAAGCGCGCCTGAGAGCCACACCGGAGTATCGTTGTCGGCAAGGGTCAGCAGTACGCTGGTGGTCGCCAGGTTTAGCGGCAGCCAGCCCTGAGAAAGCTGGTGCAGCGAGACAATCACGCCGGGCTCGCTCATGGCTTTCAGCAGGCGACGAAAACTCTGTTGGGCATCCTGGACGGCAAGGGTAAAAGCGGGTTGAAGCGTCATGCGTTATCTCCGCGAACGAGCGTAAAGAAGTCGACCCGGCTGGTGTTCACTTCGGCCTGACGTGCGGCAAGGCGTGCGGCGCGGTCGGCTTCCAGAGGGGCGATAAGGGTTTCCATTAACGTCTGGAAATAAGGTTGTTCCTGCAAAAGCGCGTCTATCACTGCGCAATGTTCGGCATGCTGTTTATCGCGACCGAGCACGTAGCCGTAGCCCAGCGTGCCGCTGTTCAGGCGGATCACGGCACGGGTAAGGGTGGCATCACCCGCGAAGAAGCGCTCACCGGTACCTCCCATGCGCGCCTGGATCTGTACCAGGCCGATTTCCGGCGGGCGAATAGTGTCGTAGTCCGGCGTCAGGCCAAGCGCCTTCATGCGGCTGTGCAGAACGGCAGGCTGACAGTGGGCCAGCACGCCCATCCAGCGCTGACGGGTGGTGGTATCAAAGTGCATTCAGTGCTCCATGGTGAATTCGATCATGTCGGCGCGGGTCAGGCTGACGGAGTATTCCGTCGCGTCGACTTCACCGTCACGGTGGTTAAGGGTGCGCACGCAGAGCAGCGGGGCCATGTTGGGGATTTCCAGCACTTTGCTCTCTTTGGCCTGCGCGCGGCGGGCGCTGATGCGAGTTTGGGTACGCCTGAGTGCAATACCGGTGGCATCACGCAGGAAGTCATGTAGTGAACCGCTGGTGAAATGTTGCAGCACAGGCCAGAGGCTCAGGTCGGCGAAGTAGTGGTCTATCTGGCAGACCGCCACGCCGTTAACCCGGCGCAGCGTGCGCAGGTGCACCACGTTATCACCCTCATGAATACCCAGCGCATCGGCTACATGGCTCGATGCCGGGCGCAGCACCGACAGCAGCTTTTCGCTGGTGGGGTGGCTGCCCTGATCGAGCAGGTTCTGGCTAAAGCGCGCCTGCGCATTGAGCGGGTAGTCGAACGGGCGCATCAGTACCAGTACGCCAATTCCCTGACGGCGCTGGACCCAGCCGCGCTCGACCAGCTGGTCAATGGCGCGACGCAGGGTGTGTCGGTTCACTTCGTAGCGATCGGCAAGCTGTTGTTCGGCGGGCAGGTAGTCTCCGCAGCGGTAGTGCGTGCGAAGCTCCACCTCGAGCTTTGCCGCAATTTCTTGCCAGCGGGTAGGGTAACTGGTCGGATGTCTGGATAAGTGCATATACATCAAAGCCTCGTTTCTCAGATGAAGTGCTTACGCAAACGTTGAGAGAGGAAATCCAGCAGGCTCACGGTGATGATGATAAGCACCATCAGGGCGCAGGTTTGCTGGAACTGGAAACCGCGAATCGCTTCCCACAGGGTGACGCCAATCCCGCCTGCGCCCACCATACCCACGACGGTGGCGGAACGGACGTTGGACTCGAAGCGGTACAGGGAGTAGGAGATAAGCAGCGGCATCACCTGGGGTAGTACGCCGTAAAGAATTTCTTCGATTTTATTGGCACCGGTTGCACGAATGCCTTCAACCGGGCCGGGCTCGATGGCTTCAACCGCTTCCGAAAGCAGCTTGGAGAGCACGCCGGTGGTGTGAATGAACAGCGCCATGACCCCGGCAAACGGGCCAAGTCCAACGGCCACCACGAACAGCATGGCGAAGACCATTTCGTTGATGGCGCGGCAGGCGTCCATCAGGCGACGCACCGGCTGGTACACCCACCACGGCACGATGTTTTCGGCACTCATCAGGCCAAACGGAATGGAGAGAATGACGGCCAAGGCGGTACCCCAGACGGCGATTTGCAGGGTGACCGCCATTTCGCTGAGATAGTCCTGCCACTGGCTGAAATCCGGCGGGAAGAAGTCGGCGGCGAAGGTTGCCATGTTGCCGGAATCTTTGAAGAGCAGCAGCGGATCCATTTCCGCGCCCTTCCAGGAGATAACGAGCACCGCCAGCAGAATGGCCCAGCTAAAGAGCGAGAACCAGCTGCGCTTTGGTGGCGGGACGGTGATGGTTTGCATGTTGGCTCCTTTGGGTTTAGTCCCCTCTCCCACAGGGAGAGGGAGAAAAGATCTACTGAACCGCTTTATTCACGCTGGTCATCGCGCTCAGCGCCGCAGTCAGGCGGTCCAGGTCTTCCAGCTTGGCCTGAATTTCAGACACTTTGCTGGTCTTCTCTTCGTCCTTCAGACCTTTGTTATCCTTCACGCCCTGCATCTCTTTAAACAGCGCCAGCTGGCGAATCGGCACCAGCTGCAGGTCGCTGGATGCGCGGAACGGCGCCCAGCCAAGTTTCGCCAGAACTGCCTTCTCTTCCGGCGTTTTGCCGTAGTTCATAAAGAAGTCGTAGACCTTGTCCTTGGTGCTCTCAGAGAGATTTTTGCGCCATACAATCGGGTCGCCCGGGATCAGCGGTGATTTCCAGATGACCTTCAGCTCTTTGAGTTTGTCCGGTGCGGAGGTCTTCAGCTTGTCGAGGTTTTCGGTGTTGTTGGTGGCAACATCCACCTGCTTGTTGGCCACGGCCAGGGCGTTAGTTTCGTGGCTGGCGTTGACGGTGCGCTTGAAGTCACTGGCAGACGCGTTGTTTTTGGCGAAGACGTAGTAGCCAGGGACCAGGAAGCCAGAGGTGGAGTTCGGGTCGCCGTTACCAAAGGTCAGATCTTTGCGTTTGGCGAGCATGTCGTTGAGGTTATTGATTGGGCTGTCTTTATTAACGATCAACACACTCCAGTAACCCGGGGAGCCATCTGCCGCAACGGTCTGGGCAAAGACCTGACCGTTCGCGCGATCGACTGCTTCCATCGCAGAGAGGTTGCCGTACCAGGCGATGTCCACTTTGTTAAAGCGCATCCCCTGGATGATGCCGGCGTAATCCGGCGCGAAGAAGGCGTTCACCTTGATCCCCAGTTTGGTTTCCATATCTTTCAGGAACGGTTCCCACTGAGGTTTGAGATTCTGCTGTGATTCCGTCGAAATAATGCCGAAGTTCAGCGCTTTTTCCTGTTCTTCCGCGTACGCAGGGCTTAACAGGGTGCTGATGCTGAACATACTGGTAAAGGCCAGTGCGGCAACGGCTTTGTAGCTCATGTACTTTCCTCGGATCGGGTTGGGTTATGCAGCCTGCGCGTTCTCGTCGACGCGGTTAATGCTGCGGTAGAGATGGTCAAAACGGTCGTTATCAAACTGATGGCTTGCGCCATCAAAGAACACGAGCCCCTGACGCAGCGCGACAATGCGCTCGCAGTAGCGCAGGGCGTAATCCACCTGATGCAGCGTCACCACCACGGTGATGCCGTCGTTCTGGTTAATGTCGCGCAGGGTTTCCATCACGATGCGCGCAGATTCCGGGTCGAGCGAGGCAATCGGCTCATCGGCCAGGATCACTTTGGCTTTTTGCATCAGCGCACGGGCAATCGCCACGCGCTGCTGCTGACCACCGGACAGGGTGGAGACACGCTGGTGGGCGAAATGCGCCATGCCAACGCGAGTCAGCGCCTGCAACGCCTGTTGTTTCTGAGAAGGGGAAAACCAGCGCAGACAGGTGCGCCAGAACGGCGTGCTGCCGAGTGCGCCAATCAGGACGTTCTCCAGCACCGTCAGGCGGTTCACCAGGTTGAACTGCTGGAAGATATAGCCTGTTTGCGCGCGGCTTTTACGGATATCACTCGCCAGACGGCCCGCGCGCTGGACGGTGTTACCCAGCAGTTCGACGTGACTTTCCGGTGCTTTATCGCAGGTAATAAGGCCGCTCAGGTGGCGCAGAAGGGTGGACTTACCTGAACCAGATGGCCCCAGCAGTGCCACCATTTCGCCCTGCTGGACGGTCAGATCAACGGCATGCAGGGCCTTGTTATGATGAAAGGTCTTGCTCAGTTTCTCGACGCGGATGACAGTTTGCATATGCTGGGCCTCACGATAAATGTGGCCTCATGCTGGCGCATCAATATGACATTTGGGTTAAGTCTGGGTTGCGGGAATTTGAAGAGTTGAGCGGAGTTTGATGACAGGCGGAGGCAGACCGCCCACCGCCCGAAAATTAGTGCTGCTGCTTAACGACGTTAATCATCCACGGCACGCCGTATTTATCGATGACTTTACCGAAACCATGTGCCCAGAAGGTTTCCTGCCAGGCCATTTCGATATTCCCACCCACGGCGAGATTGTCGAACCAGCGTTTGCCTTCATTGACGTCCTGGGTGTCGAGAACCAGCGTGAAGCCTGCATACTGAGCGTTGCTGCCTGGCGGCATCCCGTCGCTCATCATGATATCGCTGCCCGCAATGCGGACGTTAGAGTGAGCGATCGCCGAATCCGGAAATTGCATACCGGACGGACAGCCTTCTTCGCTGTTATCGCTTTTTGGCATTTCGCCGAAGGTGATTTTATAGAGGAGCTCGGCACCGACGGCTTGCTGATAGAAGGCGGTGGCCTCTGCGCAGTTACCGGCGAATGAGATGTAGGGACTTAACGGCATAATCTTTACCTCACGTAAGAAAAGCTCGTTAAGTGTAGTTCCTGAATGCCCGGTATGCGAAGCGCCACCGGGCAGGTCAATCAGTTCTTTTTCACGAATTCAGATTTCAGTTTCATCGGACCAAAGCCGTCAATTTTGCAGTCGATATTATGATCGCCTTCAACCAGACGAATATTCTTCACTTTGGTACCAATCTTCAGCATGGAAGAGCTGCCTTTCACTTTCAGATCTTTAATCACGGTGACGCTGTCGCCATCCGCCAGCAGATTGCCGTTCGCATCTTTTACGACAAGTGCATCAGCATCGTGTGATGGCTCGGCATCATTCCATTCATGGGCACATTCCGGGCAGATAAACATGCCATTATCTTCATAGGTGTATTCAGAATTGCATTTTGGGCAGTGTGGGAGTTGCATATCGGTATCCTCAAAAAGTGTTAACGCGCTGGAAAGTGCCAGCTAAATGACGGCAGTGCGCCGAAAAAGGCGGCAAGTATAGCGCAAATCCACACGGTTGTCGGTGACATTGTTGATTAAAAAAATGCAAAAAGTGTATAGCGAGTGACATTTCCTGTCAGTCAGTTAAGCGATGCTTATGCCATTAACACGGTGGGAAGAAATGGCGTTAAATATATCGAATATTTTATTGCAGCAAATTGCTACGCTCCTTCATTTCGGATAAGGTGAAGCAACACATTGTTATTTATCTCCGGACTTCCCCGCCATTCATATCTTATGGTGGTGACGCATTACCTCTCTTTTTAGGTGGGTAAATAACGATGATATATCCTGAAGCTTCTTAAAAATGGGCTACGCTTTTTTCTTTTGGCCGTCAGGCCAGGAGGAGAGCTTCACACGCCATGCAAGGATAGTGAATTATTTCTGATTAGCATCAATCAGTTATATTTCGGCGAACATGTTTTCCACACGTGATCATATAAGCCTGAACAACATAATAAAAACCAGTGGCTTAATAAAAGTAATAAATTTGCGTTAAGGAAAGGCTTTTATCATGCACACACAGACCATTTTTGAATTAAGCCAGGAAGCAGAGCGTTTGTTACAGCTTGCCCTGCAAAATCTCGATACGCTGAAATCAGTGCCGACGGCGATGCTGGAGAGCACCACGGCGGCGATTACGGGTGAAAAGAACAACGTCTTGCCTTTGCATTTTAGTGCGCGCGGTGTCGAAGCACAGCAGGCAATGTTGAATAATGAATTACGGAAAATAACGCGTCTGGAAATGGTTCTGGCTATTGTTGGTACCATGAAAGCGGGGAAATCGACCACTATTAATGCGATTGTGGGCACGGAAGTGTTGCCGAACCGCAATCGTCCGATGACAGCGCTACCGACATTGATCCGTCATACACCGGGTCAGAAGGAGCCTGTACTGCATTTCTCTCATGTCTCGCCGATTGATGATTTGATCCAACTGCTACAGAAAAAGCTCTGCGATAACGATCGTGGGAAACTGGCTCAGCGTCTGGAAATTGATAAAGACATGAATATGCTGCTGGAGCGAATTGAAAAAGGGGAAGCTTTTGAGAAGCATCACCTGGGCGCGCAGCCGATATTTCATTGTCTGAAAAGCCTCAATGACCTCGTCAGACTCTCCCTGGCGCTGGGTGTCGAATTTCCCTTCTCTGAGTACGCGGCTATCGAACACATTCCGGTGATCGAAGTAGAGTTCGTACATCTTGCGGGTCTGGATGCCCACCTCGGTCAGCTGACGCTGCTCGATACCCCAGGGCCTAATGAGGCCGGGCAACCGCATCTGCAAAAAATGCTTAGCGAGCAGTTGTCCCGTGCATCGGCAGTGCTGGCAGTGATGGATTACACCCAGCTTAAATCTATTTCTGATGAAGAGGTCCGCCAGGCTATTTCGGTCGCGGGAAAATCAGTGCCGTTGTATGCCCTGGTCAATAAATTCGATCAGAAAGATCGTAATAGCGACGATGAAGAACAGATCAGGGCGATGATCTCTGGCACGCTCATGAAAGGCAATATTTCGCCCGGGCAGATCTATCCTGTTTCATCAATGTGGGCGTATCTGGCGAACCGCGCCCGCTACGAGATGATTACCCACGGACAACTGCCGGATCACCAGGAGCAGCCCTGGGTTCAGGATTTTGCCGAAGCTGCCCTTGGGCGTCGTTGGCGTACAGCGGATTTGGATGATATCGACCATATTCGTCATGCCGCCGATCTGTTGTGGGAAGACTCGTTATTTGAACAACCGATACGCAAACTGATCTACGCCGCCTATGCCAATGCGTCGTTATTTGCGCTGCGTTCGGCGTCGCATAAGCTTCTAAACTACGCGCAAAATGCCCGGGAGTATCTCGATTTTCGTTATCAGGGGCTGACTGTGGCCTTTGAGGAACTCGAACTTAACATTACGCGAATTGAAGAGGATATGGCGCAGCTGCAGACGCGTCAGCAGGTGGTCAGCGATGAAGTGAAACATGAAGTCGAGGAGGCGCTGAATGCAACGGATGACTTTATGGCGTTGCAGAAAAGTGCGCTTCAGCAGGCGATTGGTCATGTTTTTAGCCGTCCCAATATTCTTGATTTGGCCGGGAATGATCCGCTGAATCTTCGTCGCGATGAACCGGAAGCGCTTAAACAGCTGACGCTGGAAGATGAGGGACAGGCGCAGATTGTGCTGAGTAAAATCCGTTCCTCCTGCGAGCTGGTCATGCTGGATGCGCAGACGAAGATCTGTCGGGAGTTGGCGTTACGTTTTGATCAGCTGGAGTCTACGCTTGCGCGTTCACTGAATGAAGCGATGCGGCCTATTGAAACGCGTATTAAAGAACATCTGAGCCATGCCGGTTTTCGCGCACGAATTAGCTTCCCGGCGTTTCAGGCTAACCAGCTTAACTTCAACACGCGGGCGCTGTTTAACGATGCAATTGCGCAGGATAACACTCCGGCAGGCCAATCATCTGGCGGGAGTAGCATGCGTGAAACGGTCTCTCGCTGGCTCAATAACCCCGGCTGGGGTTGGGATGATTACGTCGAAACGCGCACGCGTTATGTTATCGATATTGCACAGCTACATGACAAATTTAAGCAACATATTGAGCAGTTTTGTGAACAAATCCGTAAAGCTTTATCCGCGCAGGTCGATGTCTCTGTTACGGCAGGAATGGCAACGTTCTTTGCAGAATTTTCGTTATGCCTGACCGGGTTACAGGAAAGCTTGCGTGATAGCCTCGCAGTGCGTCAACAAAATGAGCATTCAACCCGAGCGCTCTGCCAGTTGTTGAAGCAAAGTATTACTACTGCGACGTGGATTCAGGAAGATACCCGACTGTTACGCGATGACATTCAAACTCTATTCGCGGCAGAGCAACCATGACAACACAACTACTGGACGGTCCCGGGAGAACGCTGGAGTGCATTAATCCAAAATTTATGGTCGATCTGGTGCAGGGTGTCGATGCGCCGCGTCATCCCCACCAGGGACCACAACAGCTGCAGTTTCGTGAGCGTTTGACTCAGGAGATCATGACGCATACCCGGCTACGGCCCTGGGCAATGGCTGGAATGCTCAATGAAAATGCGGCGTTGCGCCTTGGGCTGGCAGAAAAACTGGCCGGTATGCTTGACCCCGGTCATCTCGCGCTGACGCTGATGGCCGATAAACTGATGGCGCTGCGTCAGCAGACTCACCCGCGGGCTCCGCAATCACCGGGCCTGATGCAGCAGTACGCTGAACTCTCCTCTCATTTTACCCAACGTGCAGCTTATAAAGAAAAGGCGCTGACCCAACGCGGATTAACGGTGCAGGCGGGTGAGCACAGTGAGCAAATTTTTACCCGCTGGCGAGCCGGGCTCTATGATGGCTGGTCTCTGGCCGGGCGCTGCTTTGTCGTCCTGGAAGAACTGCGCTGGGGGGAATTTGGCGACGCATGTCGCCTGGCCAATGAAGATGTGTCGGCAATGCTCAAGGATAACTTACGCAGCATGGCGGCGAACTATCTGGCGCAAGGCATCAATGCCTCTCCCTCTACTCGCCATTTTTATCACCAGTGGTTAACGACGCCTGCTTCTCCTGGATTGATCGATCATAAAGATATGCTGGGCTGGTTGGGTGACTGGTGCCAGGCGGATAAGCATCCTGTGAGCTGGTCAGTGACGCAAAACTGGCAAACCGTCGCGCTGGGTATGCCGAGGCTCTGTTCGGCAAAACGGTTGGTGGATGGGATGATGGAAGAGATTTTTGGGTGAATCCCTTACACATCTGCCCCCTTTCCCCACGGGGAAAAGGGGGGCAGATGTGATGTGTTAATGATTCATTTCTATTGGTTTCGGTTCAGGCTGGGACTCTTGCCTATTTCCGTAACGTTTTGCATACAGCGCCGTGATGATGGGCACCAGGATCGCGGTAACAATCACGCTGGCAGCAACCAGTGCCGTCGCTGACGCGGCCACCGGTTCGAAGTCCGGATTTATTTGGGCAATGATCACCGGGTTTGCTACCGCCGCACCTGCGGCTGAAGAGGCGGCGACACCCGCCGTTCCGTTTCCTCCTCCAATCACGCGGTCGGCAATAATCAGCGGAATACCGGTGATGATGATGACAGCCACGCCCAGCACAATACCCAGCAGGCCTGTATCGAGAATGACATTCAGATTGATGGTGTTACCCAACGCGAAACCAAAGAACGGGATCAGTACTGGAGTGGCTTTGCTAAAGAAGTCACGCAAGTCGTGATCCAGGTTACCCAGGGCAAAACCAATCAGGAATGGCAGGATCGCGCCGACAAAGTGGTGGGGTTCAAATGATGCCAGGCCAGCAGACCCCAGAATCAGCATCGTCATCAGCGGGCCGGATTCCAGAGACATCAATACAAATGCCCCCGACTCTTCTTTCGTTCCATACTGGTGCATCAGGCTGGCATACAATCCACCGTTGGTCATATCCATCGCAGAGACAATTGCCAGAACGGATAAACCGGCGAAGAACCCGGTCTGAATTCCATTCTCCGGAATGAACATTGCGCATATCATCGCTACAGCCCAGGCAACCGCTATTTTGGTTATCACCAGCGTTCCGGATTTCCGTAATACGGTACCCGTTGCCCGCAAATTAATGGATGCGCCAATACAAAAAAACCAGACGGCCAGAATGGGAACCGTGCCCGTTATCATTCCTTTTGTGAAACCACCAAAATAAGCCCCGGTATCAGGAGCCAGGGTATTCAGGATGGCACCCAGTACCAGCGGAACCAGCATCATGCCGCCAGGTATGCGTTCTATCGTGGCCTTAATCTTCATCTATAACCCTCACATCTGAACCCGCGAAACGGGTGGTGATCGCTAAAAATAAGTCAATTAATTCAATTGCTTGATTTTTTATTCGTGAATTTATTTCGATAGCCATGCAGCAAGAAATAAACGTGTGTTCTCGTTTATCTATGTTTGAAAAAACATGGAACGTTGTATTCGGATTTATCATGCGATAAATGGAATGTTGATTCAACAAAAACAAAACGATGTTTTAGTTATATTTGTCACATATTCAATGTAAATTTTCGGATGGGTTCTTGATGGGCGGAGTTATGTAAATCTAATGTGAATTAATGCGGTTTGTTTTTCCGTTACAAAAGAAATAATGACGCGCGTGAGGATATTCTTGTAGGGGGAATGAGGAAGGTCTTATTGGCGCTAATTGACAAAAACTTAACTCAGTTGACCTTATGCGCAAATTAGCGTGAAGTTGATCACAAATATAAACGCTGGTAGGGTAAAAAGGTCATTAACTGCCCAGACAGGCGTCAACAGGTTCGGTTGTATCGACGTAAAACGTCAATGTAAGTAAACCTGCTACGCTTGAATAAGGCGATTCGCATGGAGCGGATCCCATGGTTCACAGAACGCAAACTGGACTGTGAAACAGACAGGGCCGAGTCTACGAGGATAGTTATGCTGAGAAGGAAAAAGATTAAACCCATCACACTTCGCGACGTCACCATCATTGATGACGCAAAATTGCGTAAAGCCATTACCGCAGCTTCGCTCGGTAATGCGATGGAGTGGTTCGATTTTGGTGTCTACGGCTTTGTGGCCTATGCGTTAGGTAAAGTGTTCTTCCCCGGGGCTGACCCCAGCCTGCAGATGATTGCCGCACTGGGTACGTTTTCCGTTCCCTTCCTGATTCGCCCGCTGGGCGGCCTGTTCTTCGGTATGCTCGGCGATAAATATGGTCGCCAGAAGATCCTTGCCATCACCATCGTCATTATGTCGATCAGTACGTTTTGTATCGGCTTGATCCCGTCGTATGCCACGATCGGGATCTGGGCGCCGATTCTGCTGCTGATATGTAAGATGGCCCAGGGCTTCTCCGTGGGTGGGGAGTATACCGGTGCTTCGATCTTCGTCGCAGAGTATTCCCCAGACCGTAAGCGTGGCTTTATGGGGAGCTGGCTGGACTTTGGCTCTATTGCCGGGTTTGTCATGGGCGCGGGCGTAGTAGTACTGATTTCAACTGTGGTAGGGGAAGATAATTTCCTCGACTGGGGCTGGCGTATCCCGTTCTTCCTGGCCTTGCCGCTGGGGATCATTGGTCTGTACCTGCGTCATGCGCTTGAAGAGACCCCAGCATTCCAGCAGCACGTCGAAAAACTGGAACAGGGTGACCGTGAAGGGCTGCAGGAAGGTCCGAAGGTGTCGTTCAAAGAGATTGCCACCAAGCACTGGCGCAGCCTGCTGACCTGTATTGGTCTGGTTATTTCTACCAACGTCACCTACTACATGCTGTTGACTTACATGCCGAGCTATTTGTCGCATAACTTGCATTACTCGGAAGATCACGGTGTGCTGATTATTATCGCCATTATGGTCGGTATGCTGTTTGTGCAACCGATTATGGGTCTGTTAAGTGACCGCTTTGGCCGTCGACCGTTTATTATCCTGGGGAGTGTTGGTCTGTTTGCTCTGGCAATCCCGGCATTCATTCTGATTAACAGTAATGTACTGGGGCTGATTTTCGCGGGTCTGCTGATGCTGGCAGTGATCCTCAACTGCTTTATTGGGGTGATGGCCTCCACATTACCCGCGATGTTCCCGACACACATTCGCTATAGTGCGCTGGCCGCAGCTTTTAACATTTCGGTGCTGATTGCCGGTCTGACCCCGACCCTTGCCGCCTCGCTGGTGGAGAGTACGCAGAACCTGATGATGCCTGCTTATTACCTGATGGTGATTGCGGTGATTGGCTTGATTACCGGTATTGCTATGAAGGAGACGGCAAATCGTCCATTGAAAGGGGCGACGCCTGCCGCATCCGATATTCAGGAAGCGAAAGAGATCCTGCGTGAGCACTACGATAATGTAGAGCAGAAGATTGAGGATATTGACGCAGAGATTGAAGAACTGCAGAAAAAACGCTCCCGACTCGTGGATCAGCATCCACGCATCAACGAGTAATAAATGAAACCCGCCAACGGCGGGTTTTCTTTTACTAGCATCCGGCGGCGATGTAGTCGCCATTGGCGCTGATGGGGATCACTGTCAGGAATAGGATCGTCGCGAACAGGATCAGGACTATCCCTCCGGCTATTTTGACTACCGGTACCAGCCATTTTAGTGAGGCGCTTCCTCCAAACCAGGCCACGGTGCGCTCACGGGCGTAACGTACAGCCAGTGAAAGTCCCATAATAGAGAGTGCCGTTCCCAGAGACATGGTCATTACTGCGGCCATCCCCCAGGTGACAATGCCCAGCGCGTTCGAGAACATCAGGATCATGATTGCCCCACTACACGGGCGTGCGCCAATTGCCAGAATCACACCCAGGCGGGTTTTCCAGTCACCTTGTGTCAGATTTGCTCCCACACCATGGTGGCTACAGCCACAGTGTTCGTCATGCTGATGGAGGGGCTTGATGGCTGAAATAGTCATCCTGTGCGGACGCAGGCTCTTTAGCGACTGGTAAATGATAAATGCACCAAATGCGCCAATGAGTACTGCGCTTATCTTCTCAACATACCAGCGGCTGGTACTGATATCCCCTGACGCGAGGTTAAACCCGACTGCCAGAATAAAGACAAAAAGAATGGCGCTGACGCCTTGCATCAGGCTGCCAAGGAAAGGGACAACCCAGGCGGCCAGCTCGCTTTCCTTATTTGTAGTCAGGTAGGTCGTCACGATGAACTTTCCGTGCCCGGGGCCAATGGCGTGGAGAACGCCATAAAGGAAAGCCCCCGTTAATAGCCATAATCCGCCGCTGTACTGGTGGTTATTAAGCTGCAGCAAATACATCACCAGATAACGGTGCAGCGTAATTTGCGTGGCCAGGCACCACTGGATAAAGGCATTCCAGTGCGTATGCAGGGTAAAACCGGCAAAGAGGATCGCCAGCAACATTAGCCCTGCTGTGGGGATACGCCAGTCACGGGTGAGGCGTTGTGTGGTCATGAAGGTGGCCTGCGGAGGAGAATATTTGCCGCTAGTATAGTTGATCTTCCTCCTCGGTTCGCAGGATCACGCCAGGATCCATGAACAAATGTGGATAAGTCTGTGTGTAAATGGGTATAAACCGGGGTTTTGCTGGGGAATGCAGCAGTCAGTCATTTTTTTGCAACTTTTCGGTTGCGGCCTGCGGAGAACTCCCTATAATGCGCCTCCATCGACACGGCGGATGTGAATCACTTCACAAACAGCCCGGTCGGTTGAAGAGAAAAAATCCTGAAATAACGGGTTGACTCTGAAAGAGGAAAGCGTAATATACGCCACCTCGCAACGGTGAGCTGAAAGCCGCGTTGCACCTGCTCTTTAACAATTTATCAGACAATCTGTGTGGGCACTCAAAGTGACATGGATTCTTAACGTCTTCGGACGAAAAATGAATACCAAGTCTCAACGAGTGAACACGTAATTCATTACGAAGTTCTTTTCTTTAGAAATAAAGAAACATTGAGCATCAAACTTTTAAATTGAAGAGTTTGATCATGGCTCAGATTGAACGCTGGCGGCAGGCCTAACACATGCAAGTCGAGCGGTAGCACAGAGAGCTTGCTCTCGGGTGACGAGCGGCGGACGGGTGAGTAATGTCTGGGAAACTGCCTGATGGAGGGGGATAACTACTGGAAACGGTAGCTAATACCGCATAACGTCGCAAGACCAAAGAGGGGGACCTTCGGGCCTCTTGCCATCAGATGTGCCCAGATGGGATTAGCTAGTAGGTGGGGTAACGGCTCACCTAGGCGACGATCCCTAGCTGGTCTGAGAGGATGACCAGCCACACTGGAACTGAGACACGGTCCAGACTCCTACGGGAGGCAGCAGTGGGGAATATTGCACAATGGGCGCAAGCCTGATGCAGCCATGCCGCGTGTATGAAGAAGGCCTTCGGGTTGTAAAGTACTTTCAGCGGGGAGGAAGGTGCTGAGGTTAATAACCTCAGCAATTGACGTTACCCGCAGAAGAAGCACCGGCTAACTCCGTGCCAGCAGCCGCGGTAATACGGAGGGTGCAAGCGTTAATCGGAATTACTGGGCGTAAAGCGCACGCAGGCGGTCTGTCAAGTCGGATGTGAAATCCCCGGGCTCAACCTGGGAACTGCATTCGAAACTGGCAGGCTAGAGTCTTGTAGAGGGGGGTAGAATTCCAGGTGTAGCGGTGAAATGCGTAGAGATCTGGAGGAATACCGGTGGCGAAGGCGGCCCCCTGGACAAAGACTGACGCTCAGGTGCGAAAGCGTGGGGAGCAAACAGGATTAGATACCCTGGTAGTCCACGCCGTAAACGATGTCGATTTGGAGGTTGTTCCCTTGAGGAGTGGCTTCCGGAGCTAACGCGTTAAATCGACCGCCTGGGGAGTACGGCCGCAAGGTTAAAACTCAAATGAATTGACGGGGGCCCGCACAAGCGGTGGAGCATGTGGTTTAATTCGATGCAACGCGAAGAACCTTACCTACTCTTGACATCCAGAGAACTTTCCAGAGATGGATTGGTGCCTTCGGGAACTCTGAGACAGGTGCTGCATGGCTGTCGTCAGCTCGTGTTGTGAAATGTTGGGTTAAGTCCCGCAACGAGCGCAACCCTTATCCTTTGTTGCCAGCGGTCCGGCCGGGAACTCAAAGGAGACTGCCAGTGATAAACTGGAGGAAGGTGGGGATGACGTCAAGTCATCATGGCCCTTACGAGTAGGGCTACACACGTGCTACAATGGCGCATACAAAGAGAAGCGACCTCGCGAGAGCAAGCGGACCTCATAAAGTGCGTCGTAGTCCGGATTGGAGTCTGCAACTCGACTCCATGAAGTCGGAATCGCTAGTAATCGTAGATCAGAATGCTACGGTGAATACGTTCCCGGGCCTTGTACACACCGCCCGTCACACCATGGGAGTGGGTTGCAAAAGAAGTAGGTAGCTTAACCTTCGGGAGGGCGCTTACCACTTTGTGATTCATGACTGGGGTGAAGTCGTAACAAGGTAACCGTAGGGGAACCTGCGGTTGGATCACCTCCTTACCTTAAAGAACCTGCCTTTGTAGTGCTCACACAGATTGTCTGATGAAAAGTAAATAGCAAGGCGTCTTGCGATTGAGACTTATACGTCCCCTTCGTCTAGAGGCCCAGGACACCGCCCTTTCACGGCGGTAACAGGGGTTCGAATCCCCTAGGGGACGCCACTTGCTGGTTCGTGAGTGAAAGTCACCTGCCGTCATATCTCAAAACTGACTTACGAGTCATGTTTGAGATATTTGCTCTTTAAAAATCTGGATCAAGCTGAAAATTGAAACGACACACATGTTATGTGTGTTCGAGTCTCTCAAATTTTCGCAAGTCGATGATGAATCGAAAGAAACATCTTCGGGTTGTGAGGTTAAGCGACTAAGCGTACACGGTGGATGCCCTGGCAGTCAGAGGCGATGAAGGACGTGCTAATCTGCGAAAAGCGCCGGCGAGGTGATATGAACCTTTGACCCGGCGATGTCCGAATGGGGAAACCCAGTGTGATTCGTCACACTATCGTTAACTGAATACATAGGTTAACGAGGCGAACCGGGGGAACTGAAACATCTAAGTACCCCGAGGAAAAGAAATCAACCGAGATTCCCCCAGTAGCGGCGAGCGAACGGGGAGCAGCCCAGAGTCTGAATCAGCTTGTGTGTTAGTGGAACGGTCTGGAAAGTCCGACGATACAGGGTGATAGTCCCGTACACGAAAATGCACAGGTTGTGAACTCGAAGAGTAGGGCGGGACACGTGGTATCCTGTCTGAATATGGGGGGACCATCCTCCAAGGCTAAATACTCCTGACTGACCGATAGTGAACCAGTACCGTGAGGGAAAGGCGAAAAGAACCCCGGCGAGGGGAGTGAAAAAGAACCTGAAACCGTGTACGTACAAGCAGTGGGAGCACCTTCGTGGTGTGACTGCGTACCTTTTGTATAATGGGTCAGCGACTTATATTCTGTAGCAAGGTTAACCGTATAGGGGAGCCGAAGGGAAACCGAGTCTTAACTGGGCGTTAAGTTGCAGGGTATAGACCCGAAACCCGGTGATCTAGCCATGGGCAGGTTGAAGGTTGGGTAACACTAACTGGAGGACCGAACCGACTAATGTTGAAAAATTAGCGGATGACTTGTGGCTGGGGGTGAAAGGCCAATCAAACCGGGAGATAGCTGGTTCTCCCCGAAAGCTATTTAGGTAGCGCCTCGTGAACTCATCTTCGGGGGTAGAGCACTGTTTCGGCTAGGGGGCCATCCCGGCTTACCAACCCGATGCAAACTACGAATACCGAAGAATGTTATCACGGGAGACACACGGCGGGTGCTAACGTCCGTCGTGAAGAGGGAAACAACCCAGACCGCCAGCTAAGGTCCCAAAGTCATGGTTAAGTGGGAAACGATGTGGGAAGGCACAGACAGCCAGGATGTTGGCTTAGAAGCAGCCATCATTTAAAGAAAGCGTAATAGCTCACTGGTCGAGTCGGCCTGCGCGGAAGATGTAACGGGGCTAAACCATGCACCGAAGCTGCGGCAGCGACACTATGTGTTGTTGGGTAGGGGAGCGTTCTGTAAGCCGTTGAAGGTGTCCTGTGAGGGATGCTGGAGGTATCAGAAGTGCGAATGCTGACATAAGTAACGATAATGCGGGTGAAAAGCCCGCACGCCGGAAGACCAAGGGTTCCTGTCCAACGTTAATCGGGGCAGGGTGAGTCGACCCCTAAGGCGAGGCCGAAAGGCGTAGTCGATGGGAAACAGGTTAATATTCCTGTACTTGGTGTTACTGCGAAGGGGGGACGGAGAAGGCTATGTTAGCCGGGCGACGGTTGTCCCGGTTTAAGCATGTAGGCGGAGGTTCCAGGTAAATCCGGTACCTTATTAACGCTGAGGTGTGATGACGAGGCACTACGGTGCTGAAGTAACAAATGCCCTGCTTCCAGGAAAAGCCTCTAAGCATCAGGTAACACGAAATCGTACCCCAAACCGACACAGGTGGTCAGGTAGAGAATACCAAGGCGCTTGAGAGAACTCGGGTGAAGGAACTAGGCAAAATGGTGCCGTAACTTCGGGAGAAGGCACGCTGATATGTAGGTGAAGCCCCTGCGGGTGGAGCTGAAATCAGTCGAAGATACCAGCTGGCTGCAACTGTTTATTAAAAACACAGCACTGTGCAAACACGAAAGTGGACGTATACGGTGTGACGCCTGCCCGGTGCCGGAAGGTTAATTGATGGGGTTAGCGGCAACGCGAAGCTCTTGATCGAAGCCCCGGTAAACGGCGGCCGTAACTATAACGGTCCTAAGGTAGCGAAATTCCTTGTCGGGTAAGTTCCGACCTGCACGAATGGCGTAATGATGGCCAGGCTGTCTCCACCCGAGACTCAGTGAAATTGAACTCGCTGTGAAGATGCAGTGTACCCGCGGCAAGACGGAAAGACCCCGTGAACCTTTACTATAGCTTGACACTGAACACTGGTCCTTGATGTGTAGGATAGGTGGGAGGCTTTGAAGCGTGGACGCCAGTCTGCGTGGAGCCGACCTTGAAATACCACCCTTTAATGGCTGGTGTTCTAACGTAGACCCGTAATCCGGGTTGCGGACAGTGTCTGGTGGGTAGTTTGACTGGGGCGGTCTCCTCCCAAAGAGTAACGGAGGAGCACGAAGGTTAGCTAATCCTGGTCGGACATCAGGAGGTTAGTGCAATGGCATAAGCTAGCTTGACTGCGAGAGTGACGGCTCGAGCAGGTGCGAAAGCAGGTCATAGTGATCCGGTGGTTCTGAATGGAAGGGCCATCGCTCAACGGATAAAAGGTACTCCGGGGATAACAGGCTGATACCGCCCAAGAGTTCATATCGACGGCGGTGTTTGGCACCTCGATGTCGGCTCATCACATCCTGGGGCTGAAGTAGGTCCCAAGGGTATGGCTGTTCGCCATTTAAAGTGGTACGCGAGCTGGGTTTAGAACGTCGTGAGACAGTTCGGTCCCTATCTGCCGTGGGCGCTGGAGAATTGAGGGGGGCTGCTCCTAGTACGAGAGGACCGGAGTGGACGCATCACTGGTGTTCGGGTTGTCATGCCAATGGCACTGCCCGGTAGCTAAATGCGGAAGAGATAAGTGCTGAAAGCATCTAAGCACGAAACTTGCCCCGAGATGAGTTCTCCCTGACCCTTTAAGGGTCCTGAAGGAACGTTGAAGACTACGACGTTGATAGGTCGGGTGTGTAAGCGCAGCGATGCGTTGAGCTAACCGATACTAATGAACCGTGAGGCTTAACCTTACAACGCCGAAGCTGTTTCGGCGAAGAGACAGACAATCAAATTTCAGCTCTGATACAGATTAACAGAATTTGCCTGGCGGCTTTAGCGCGGTGGTCCCACCTGACCCCATGCCGAACTCAGAAGTGAAACGCCGTAGCGCCGATGGTAGTGTGGGGTCTCCCCATGTGAGAGTAGGGAACTGCCAGGCATCAAACAAGAAGAACCCCGTACCGTAAGGTACGGGGTTTTTTGCTTTGTGCGTGAAAAATGTCAGGTAGTGACTTTGCCTTGCCTTCAGTAGCGCCCATAGAACATGGTAAGGCCAGCCACTTGGTTTCTTTGAAAGATGATTTAAGCGGTGGAAACAACATTTGAGGTTTGATAAACGCAGAAAAGCAAAAACCCAGCCATAGGCTGGGTTCTTTAAATAGTGGTGCCCGGACTCGGAATCGAACCAAGGACACGGGGATTTTCAATCCCCTGCTCTACCGACTGAGCTATCCGGGCAACGGAGCGCATTAAACCGCAATCAGGCCTTATCGTCAACATTATTTCAGGAAAAGCTGTTCAACTGCTTAAGTTTGCGGCAATCTGACGGTTTACGCGCCGAATCAGCCCAATTTAGCCGATTCGTTTACGTCAATGCTCCGCCCATACGGCATTGAGCAAAGCGCAGAATGTCTTCAGCCAGGCGATGTGCCGTATCGACATCAGCCTGGCTACGGTTTACCAGCATGCGGCTCAGACAACCCTCCAGTACCAGCTCCATCTGCTTAGCCACCATTGCCGGGTCATCCACTTCCAGTGTGGTCAGCAGTTCGTGGGTGAAGTCATGCGCCGCCCGTTTTTGCTGATCCGCCAACTGATGGATAGGATGGCCAGTGTCAGGATAGAACGTACAGGCTGCAATAAACAGGCAGCCCGGATAACGGTTGTTACTGACACATTCGGTCAGGGCGGTATAGCGCGCCAGCAGCTTTTGTTCCGCTGTCAGTTCTTCGTTCAGCATCAGTTGCCTGCGCCAGACATCAACCTGCTGGCTGAGATAGCGCAGAGCATCATAAAGCAGTGCCTCTTTATCCGGCCAGAAGCGCTTAAGCTCATCCAGAGGGTAATCGATACGGTCGGCTACCATCTCAAGCGTGGTGCTGGCGATCCCTTGAATCTCAAGTAATTGCAGGGCTTGTCCCAGTACGTCTTCACGTTGCACGGTTTTCTCCTCCGCTATTCCCAACGGTTTGTCCCGTCTAAAGTGTTGTTTACGGTTGGCGATCGCGCAAATGTGTGCTGAAAGCCGCCGCATCCATAAACCCGGTTACGCGCTGTTCCGGCTGCTCTTTCCCCTGTTCATTGAAGAACAAAATGGTTGGCAGACCGAGAACATTAAGTTGTTTCAGCAGGACCTTGTCCTGTGCACTGTTGGCTGTAACGTTCACCTGGAGGAGAACAGTCTCTTTCAGGGCACTTTGCACCTGTGGATCGCTAAAGGTGTATTTTTCGAACTCTTTACAGGCGACACACCAGTCAGCATAGAGATCGAGCATCACCGGTTTACCTTTTGCCTCTGCCAGGGCGCTGTTGAGTTCATCCACGTTTTTAATTTGGGTGAAGTTCAGATGCGCTTGTGTCTGACCCACCGGTGTGCCGAACGCCCAGTCCTGCAGAGGGCGTATGCTCACCAGCGCGGCAGCCAGCAGCAGGATTTGCACCAGGCGCATCCATGGCTGTTTCGCCCCCAGGCTGACGAGAAATGCCCAGGCAAAGAATGCTACGCCGAGCATCGCCCATAGGCGCAAGCCCCAGACGTCGCCAATGATACGCTCAAGGAGGAATACCGGCAGCGCGAGGATGACAAAGCCAAACGCGGTTTTCACCGTTTCCATCCACGGACCACTCTTAGGCAGCAGACGATTACCAAATACTGTTACCAGAATGAGCGGTAGACCCATCCCTAAAGCATAAAGGTACAACGTACCCCCGCCGAGCCACATATTGCCGCTCTGGGCGATGTAGAGCAGGATGGCGCTCAGTGGGGCCGTAGTACACGGGGAACAAATAAGACCGGCAATCGCCCCCATCGCAAACACGCCGCCTGCAGAGCCCCCCTGCTGACGGTTACTCATCAGCGTTAAGCGGGTTTGCAAAGCCGACGGTAACTGCAGAGTAAACAGGCCGAACATCGACAGTGCCAGCAGGATGAAGATCACCGACAAGCCAATAAGAACGTAAGGATGCTGCAGTGCTGCCTGGAACTGTAACCCGGCAGCGGCGACCACAAGGCCGAGCGCCGTATAGGTAAGCGCCATACCCTGCACGTAAATAAAGGCCAGAAGCAGTGCGCGGGCGGTGGAAAGGCGTTTCTTACCGCCCAGCACGATGCCAGAGATGAGCGGATACATCGGCAGCACGCAGGGGGTAAAAGCAATGCCAATGCCAATCAGTAAGGCCCACAGTGCGGAGAACGGAAGGTCAGCGGGAGCTTCACGCTTCTCGCCCGAAGGAAGAGGGGTAACCGTGGTTGACGCTTTCACTTCACTGAGTGGAACCACCTTCGTTTCAGGGGGATAACAGAACCCGGCATCCGCACACCCCTGATAGGTCACCGTCAGCGTGGCGCCTTTATCGGCCTGATTCACCGTAACAGGCACGCTCAGGCGCTGGCGATAGATTTCACTTTTGCCGTAAAACTCATCCTCATGCCACTCGCCAGGTGGCATCTGTAAAGCGCCCACGTTTGCCTGAGCTGGCGTGATGCTTACCTGCTTGCGGTAGAGGTAATACCCCTCTTTGACCTGCCAGTTGAGATTCAGGTCGTGCTGATTTTGCTGAAAATCGAAAATGAACGCCTGGTCGGCAGGGATAAAATTCGAACGGCCGGGTGCGTCAAACAACCCGGCAAATACTGACGTGCTGCACAGCAGCAGGATCAGCGTAAGGAAGCGTTGAGCCATGAGAGATAGTCGTTATCGCCGTGGACTACTGGCAACACCAGCAGCTCTGGGGTTTGGTAAGGATGATGAGATTTGAGGCAGTCCAGGAGTGCCTGCTGGTTCGCCTGATTCGTTTTTAACAGCATCTGGACTTCGTACTCCTGCTCCAGTTTACCTTCCCAGCAGTAAAGGGAGGTGGCTCCGGGGAGGAGCGTCACGCAGGCAGCCAGTTTTTCGGCCAGCACTTTGGCGGCGAGATCCTGGGCAGAGGCTTCATCAGGGGCGGTGCACAATACGACAACAGCATCAGGCGTGTTCACAAGTCGACCTCCTCATCACGAAAGTCTTCACTATATCACGCGAGGCGATTGGTCATTAATGAATCGGGCCGCAGAGCGGCCCGATTTTAACTATTTTTACAACAACGTATGGTTTACAGCACGATGCCGCCGATGATAAATCCGAGGATCACGCACAACGTAATGGCGACCACACCCGGGATCAGGAACGCATGGTTAAACACGTATTTACCGATACGGGTTGAGCCGGTGTCGTCCATCTCCACTGCGGCCAGCAGAGTTGGATAGGTTGGAAGAACAAACAGAGCAGAAACCGCCGCAAACGAAGCGATTGCCGTCAGTGGCGTTACGCCCAGCATCAGTGCCGCAGGCATCAGTGCTTTGGTGGTCGCCGCCTGAGAGTAAAGCAGGGTAGCGGCGAAGAACAGGACTACCGCCAACAGCCATGGGTAGTTGTGCAGCAGGTCACCCGCAACGGTCTGAATGTCGCTGATGTGTGCTTTCACGAAGGTATCACCGAGCCATGCAACGCCCAGTACGCAGACACAGGCGCTCATACCGGATTTAAAGGTGCTGGCGTTCAGCACTTCGCTGGTGTCAATTTTACAGGTGATGCTAATCAGCGTCGCGATGGTCAACATGAACACCACAATCGCTTCGTTACGCGGCAGCACCGGGTTCTGGATCAAGCCCACCGTGTCGCTGATGGCGGTCGCGTAGAACATGACTGCGACGATACCGATCAGGAACAGCAATACGGAGCGTTTTGCATGCGGTTTCAGTTCGAAGACCTGGCTACCACGCAGTTTCACTTCACCCTTAGCCAGACGTTCCTGATACACCGGATCGTCTTTCAGCTCGGCGCCAAGGAAGTTACACAGTACGGCAGTAATCATCACCGCAATCAGCGTCACCGGAATACAGATCGCCAGCAGCGTCAGGTAACTCACGCCCATTGGTTCAAGAATACCGGCGAAGAAGACTACGGCAGCGGAAATTGGCGACGCGGTGATTGCAATCTGCGACGCAACTACCGCAATGGAGAGCGGACGAGAAGGACGAATACCTTGCTCTTTCGCCACTTCGGTAATCACCGGCAACGTGGAGAATGCGGTGTGTCCGGTTCCCGCGAGAATGGTCATAAACCAGGTCACCAGTGGGGCAAGGAAGGTGATGTATTTTGGATGGCGGCGCAGCATACGCTCCGCCAGACTCACCAGGTAGTCCATACCGCCTGCCACCTGCATCGCTGCGATAGCGGCAATAACTGCCATGATGATTTCGATAACGTCAAAAGGTATTGCACCGGGTTTGATCTGAAAGATAAGGGTAAGAACGAGCACCCCGAGACCGCCGGCAAAACCGATGCCGATACCCCCGAGTCTTGCTCCCAAATAAATCGCCAACAAGACGATGACGAGTTCTGCTCCAAACATAAGGACCTGCCTTGCTTATTAACAAGTTGATATTGAATTGTTGTATTTTGGTAACGCTTATAAAGAAAAAAGGCACGTCACAAGTGACGTGCCTTAAGAAGCCTAGCCTGAACGGTTACTGTTCGCTTTCATCGGTATATCGTTTCGCTTTATATGCCGGGTGCATCAGGTTTTGGGCCGAGAAAATATCGTCCAGCTCGGCTTCGGTCAACAGTCCGCGTTCCAGAACCACTTCACGTACGCTCTTACCGGTTTCGGCGCAAATCTTACCGACGATGTCACCGTTGTGGTGGCCGATGAACGGGTTGAGGTAGGTGACGATCCCGATGGAGTTATAGACATAACCTTCACAGACTTCTTTATTCGCTGTGATGCCGTTAATGCATTTTTCCAGCAGGTTGTAGCAGGCGTTGGTCAGGATGTGGATGGATTCAAACATCGCCTGGCCAATCACTGGCTCCATCACGTTCAGCTGCAACTGACCCGCTTCAGAGGCCATGGTCACGGTCGTGTCATTACCGATGACTTTGAAGCAGACCTGGTTCACCACTTCAGGCACAACCGGGTTCACTTTGGCTGGCATGATGGACGAGCCCGCCTGCAGTTCTGGCAGGTTGATTTCGTTCAGACCCGCACGCGGACCAGAGGAGAGCAGGCGCAGGTCGTTACAGATTTTGGACAGTTTCACCGCCAGACGTTTCAGGGCGCTGTGTACCATCACGTAAGCGCCGCAGTCGGAGGTCGCTTCAATCAGGTCTTCTGCAGGGACAACCGGCAGGTTAGAGACTTCAGCCAGTTTCTGTACCGCCAGTTGCTGATAGCCATCCGGGGTGTTCAGACGTGTACCGATGGCGGTTGCGCCCAGGTTCACTTCAAGCAGCAACTCGGAGGTGCGCAGCAGGTTTTTCGTTTCTTCGTTGAGCAGCACGTTAAACGCGTGGAATTCCTGGCCGAGGGTCATTGGCACTGCGTCCTGTAATTGGGTACGACCCATTTTCAGGATATCCTGGAACTCAACCGCTTTACGCTGGAAGCCATCGCCCAGTTGGTTAATCGCGTCCACCAGTTTCACTACAGAGGCATACACCGCGATACGGAAACCGGTAGGGTAGGCGTCGTTGGTGGACTGGCATTTATTAACGTGGTCGTTCGGGTTCAGGTACTGGTATTCACCTTTCTGGTGACCCATCAGCTCCAGGCCAATGTTTGCCAGTACTTCGTTGGTATTCATGTTGACAGAAGTGCCCGCACCGCCCTGATAGACGTCAACCGGGAACTGGTCCATGCATTTGCCGTTGTTCAGCACTTCATCGCAGGCCGCGATAATCGCATTTGCCGCGCTTTTAGGAATGGTTTGCAGCTCTTTGTTGGCCAGTGCTGCGGCTTTTTTCACCATCACCATGCCACGGACAAATTCAGGGATGTCGCTGATTTTGCTGTTGCTGATGTAGAAGTTTTCAATCGCTCTCAGAGTGTGGACACCGTAGTAGGCATCCGCTGGAACTTCCCTGGTACCCAACAAGTCTTCTTCGATACGAATGTTGTTTAACATGTGAACCTTCTTTTCAAGCTGCCGATGGATTGTACTAAACACACAGTATTAATGTGGTTTTGAATATTTTCTGACCGACGATTATTCCCTCAATCAGCCAGATGCTCGAGATCATATGCTGATGATAGCGAATTGCCGTAAGCTGGATCACTTATTATCGAGCCGATTCCATGATAATTATTAATCTGTGAAATGAGTCACCGCTTTAATATTTCCAAAAAAAATATCCGTGCAAACTGATTGAAATTTCGCTAACCGTCACCATTTCATACAAACGCGCGTCGCGAACACATTCAGACAGGGGCCCAACGGCACCTGCCACACAGGAGATGCCAGTGCGCTGGATACCGTTTATTGCTTTCTTTCTCTATGTTTACATTGAGATTTCCATTTTCATCCAGGTTGCCCATGTGCTGGGCGTCCTGCTGACGCTGATTCTGGTGATTTTCACCTCTGTCATCGGCATGTCGCTGGTGCGTAATCAGGGTTTCAAAAATTTCCTGATAATGCAGCAGAAGATGGCTGCAGGTGAAAGCCCGGCCGCGGAGATGATCAAAAGCGTGTCGCTGATTATTGCGGGTCTGCTGCTGATTCTGCCGGGGTTCTTCACCGACTTCCTCGGCCTTTTATTGCTTCTGCCACCGGTGCAAAAGCACCTGACTATGAAGCTGCTGCCGCATCTGCGCTTTAGCCGTATGCCGGGCGGTGGGTTCAGCACCGGCCCGGGTGATACGTTTGAAGGGGAGTATCAGCGTAAGGATGAACAGCACGACCGTTTAGACCATAAAGACGATCATTGATTTTTTTGCCCGGTGGCGCTTCGCTTACCGGGCCTACGGATTCTGCCGTTTTGGTAAAAACAGCCACAGCCCTACCAGCATGACAATAGCGTACACGCTCTTCCATCCCACCATCGCCAGTAGTAACAGGCAAAGCACACCTCCGATGACCGCCAGTACTTTGTAGCGACCTTTCAGCAGCCGACAACCCGCCAGCATGCACAGCAGATAGATCATAATGAAAATGCCGTTGGCGTAGACGATCAGCGCATCCAGATTGATATTCAGGGCGTAAATACACAGCGTACTCAGCACGCAACAACCCAGCACGGCATTCAGAGCAGATAATGGAAGCTGGCGTTTTGACAGACGCGCGAGCCGGCTTTCAGGCTTGTACAACGCTTGCGACCACACCAGGCGGGAAAAACTCTGAGTGTAGATATTGAGGCTGGCAAAACAGGCGAGATAACCAATCACGCAGGCCACCCACAGGGCTTTCACCCCAAACAATTGCACCACAATGCCTGGTAGCGAGGCGGCAGCCGCTTTATCCGCCCCGAATGCGTTAAAGTGCAACACAAGCACGGTACACGCCCAATAGACCGTTCCCGCCAACAACAGACCAATCATCAGCGCGCGCGGGAAATCGCGTTCAGGTTGCGTAAACTCGGAAGCCAGATGGGCGAACGCTTCAAGTCCAACAAAGCACCAGAACATGACGGAAAGCGCAGCGAAAAGCTGCGAATGGTCGACATCCTTGAGTGCCGGGAAGGGAATTTCCGCTACGGTGAGATTTCCTGCCCACCAGATAGCGACAATCAGTGCGACGATAAGGATTGCGACCAGCGTTTGCAGATTGGCACTGGAACTGGCTCCGCGCGAACCGACCCACCAGACAATCGCCAGCGTACCCAGTTCGGCTAACAGCAACTGCTCATTATGCCAACCAAACAGCGCCTGGCCAAAGCCGGTCGCAATATGAAGCGCCGCAGGCAGGCCAACCGGAATGACGGAGAGAAACAGCCAGCCGGTAACACGCTGCAACCGCGGGCCAAAGGCCAGCCCGACAAAATGCGCCACGCCGCCTGCGTTGGGAAAATGCCGCCCCAGGATGGCAAACACAATGGCTATTGGGAAAACCAGCACAATCAGTACCGGCCACGCCCACAGGCTGTTATTTCCGGATACCATCGCCGCCAGTGCGGGTACGGCAAATACGCCCGTTCCTAACAAGGAGGTTGAGAGCAGGCCAACGCCTTGCGCCAGTCCCAACTCCTGCTTGAGTCCACTCATTGACATCGCCCTGCCAGTACTAAAAGAGAGGCGATGGTAACACTTTCGCAAATTTTTTTTTCAACTCCCCCTTGAAGGGGGAAAAAGCTATCCCCATCTCTCAGGGCACTAGTCGGAAAACCGCATGCGGGCCGGCGTCATCCATAACTGATAATGACTTTCTCAAAGGAGAGCTATCAATGAGTATTCGTCCGTTACATGATCGTGTGATCGTCAAACGTAAAGAAGTTGAAACCAAGTCTGCTGGCGGTATCGTTCTGACCGGTTCTGCAGCAGCCAAATCAACGCGTGGCGAAATCATCGCTGTCGGTAAGGGCCGCATCCTGGAAAACGGAACTGTGCAGCCACTGGACGTTAAAGTTGGTGACATCGTAATTTTCAACGATGGCTACGGCGTGAAATCCGAGAAGATCGACAATGAAGAAGTGTTGATCATGTCCGAGAGCGACATTCTGGCAATTGTTGAAGCGTAATTTACGCACGAGAATTTGAGGAAATAAGAACATGGCAGCTAAAGACGTAAAATTCGGTAACGACGCTCGTGTAAAAATGCTCCGCGGCGTAAACGTACTGGCAGATGCAGTTAAAGTAACTCTGGGCCCGAAAGGCCGTAACGTAGTGCTGGATAAATCCTTCGGCGCGCCGACCATCACCAAAGATGGTGTTTCTGTAGCACGTGAAATCGAGCTGGAAGACAAGTTCGAAAACATGGGTGCGCAGATGGTGAAAGAAGTTGCCTCTAAAGCGAACGACGCTGCAGGCGACGGTACTACCACCGCGACCGTACTGGCGCAGGCTATCATCACCGAAGGTCTGAAAGCCGTTGCTGCTGGCATGAACCCAATGGATCTGAAACGTGGTATCGACAAAGCTGTCGCTGCTGCTGTTGAAGAACTGAAAACGCTGTCTGTACCATGCTCTGACTCTAAAGCGATTGCTCAGGTAGGTACCATCTCCGCTAACTCCGACGAAACCGTAGGTAAACTGATCGCGGAAGCGATGGACAAAGTCGGTAAAGAAGGCGTCATCACCGTTGAAGACGGTACCGGTCTGGAAGACGAACTGGACGTGGTTGAAGGTATGCAGTTCGACCGCGGTTACCTGTCCCCATACTTCATCAACAAGCCAGAGACTGGTGCTGTTGAACTGGAAAGCCCGTTCATCCTGCTGGCTGACAAGAAAATCTCCAACATCCGCGAAATGCTGCCAGTGCTGGAAGCCGTTGCGAAAGCAGGCAAACCGCTGGTTATCATCGCTGAAGACGTTGAAGGCGAAGCGCTGGCGACCCTGGTGGTTAACACCATGCGTGGTATCGTGAAAGTGGCTGCGGTTAAAGCACCTGGCTTCGGCGATCGCCGTAAAGCGATGCTTCAGGATATCGCTACTCTGACTGGCGGTACCGTTATCTCTGAAGAGATCGGTATGGAGCTGGAAAAAGCGACCCTGGAAGACCTCGGCCAGGCTAAACGTGTTGTGATCAACAAAGACACCACCACCATCATTGATGGCGTAGGTGAAGAAGCCGCTATTCAGGGCCGCGTTGGTCAGATCCGTAAGCAGATCGAAGAAGCCACCTCTGATTACGACCGTGAAAAACTGCAGGAGCGCGTAGCGAAACTGGCAGGCGGTGTTGCCGTAATCAAAGTGGGCGCAGCGACCGAAGTTGAAATGAAAGAGAAGAAAGCACGCGTTGACGATGCTCTGCACGCGACCCGTGCTGCGGTAGAAGAAGGCGTGGTTGCTGGTGGTGGTGTTGCGCTGGTGCGCGTTGCCGCTAAACTGGCTGGCCTGACTGCGCAGAACGAAGATCAGAACGTGGGTATCAAAGTTGCACTGCGTGCAATGGAAGCACCTCTGCGTCAGATCGTATCCAACGCCGGTGAAGAGCCATCTGTTGTTGCGAACAACGTGAAAGCGGGTGAAGGTAACTACGGTTACAACGCAGCGACTGAAGAATACGGCAACATGATCGACTTCGGTATCCTGGACCCAACTAAAGTGACCCGTTCTGCTCTGCAGTACGCGGCATCTGTTGCTGGCCTGATGATCACTACCGAGTGCATGGTGACCGACATGCCTAAAGGCGACGCACCTGACTTAGGTGCTGCTGGTATGGGCGGCATGGGCGGTATGGGCGGCATGATGTAATCGTGCGTTCTACGTCGTAGAATGTGAAAAACCCCCGGGCAGAAATGCTCGGGGGTTTTTCTTTTGGTCATCTTTTAGGTATAAGGTTTACACACGGACAACTACTGTCCAGCTTATTGAAAACGAGGAATAACATGCGCGTAAAAGTCTGTGCAGGGATCGTAGGAGCAGCATTGCTGCTGGCGGGTTGTAGCTCCAGCAATGAACTGTCGGCAGCGGGCCAGGGCGTTCGCTTTGTGGAAGATAAGCCTGGCAGTGAATGTCAGCTGTTAGGCACCGCAACCGGTGAGCAAAGCAACTGGATGTCGGGTCAGCATGGCGAGGAAGGTGGTTCTATGCGCGGTGCGGCGAATGCCCTGCGTAACCAGGCTGCGGCCATGGGTGGGAACGTGATTTACGGCGTAAGCAGCCCAACGCAGAGTATGCTGTCCAGCTTCGTGCCGACCGCCAGCCAGATGAATGGCCAGGTCTACAAGTGCCCGAACTGATTGCCTTTTTCCCTCTCCCACAGGGAGAGGGTTAGGAGGAGGGGAAATTAGTGCTGCCGCAACTGTAAATCCAACGGCGTCTTGCTTGGCTCACCGCCAATCTCACGTGCCAGTTTCGGCACCATATAGCCTGAAACCAGCGTTAACAGTTCGCGCATAATCTGCCGGGCTTCTTCATCCGTTACCATGAAATGTGCCGCACCCTGAACGCGATCCAGCACGTGCAGGTAATAGGGCATTACTCCGGCATCAAACAGGGCATTGCTCAGGTCAGCCAGCACGTGGGCGCTATCATTCACGCCACGCAGCAGCACGCTCTGGTTCAGCAGTGTCACCCCCGCTTTACGCAAACGCACCATTGCCGCACGAAACTCGCCGTCAATTTCATTGGCGTGGTTAATGTGGTTCACCAGCAGCACCTGCATTCTGGACTGCTCCAGGCGTGAAACCAGAGCGTCAGTGATACGTGCTGGAATGACAATCGGTAAACGACTGTGAATACGCAAACGCTTGATGTGCGGGATGGCTTCAAGCTGGTTTAGCAGCCAGTCCAGCTCATGATCTTTCGCCATCAGCGGGTCTCCACCGGAAAAAATAATCTCGTCCAGCTCCGGATGGGCGGCAATATAGTCCAGCGCGACCTGCCAGTTGCGTTTATTACCCTGATTTTCCGCATACGGGAAGTGCCGACGGAAGCAATAACGACAATTTACCGCGCAGCCACCTTTTACCAGCAGCAGGGCTCGGTTGAGATACTTATGCAGTAAACCTGGCACCACACTGTTCTGCTCTTCCAGAGGATCGGTGCTATAACCCGGCGCGGTGACAAATTCATTCTGCGAAGTAAGTGTTTGTTTTAAAAGTGGATCGTCGGGGTTACCTTTCTCCATCCGTGCCACAAACGCACGGGGAACGCGCAGGGCGAAAAGGCGCTTTGCCTCGCATCCTGCAAGCAACTCTGGGTGCTGATCGAGGTCTAAAAGACGCAGCAATTCATCAGGACTGGTGATTACATCGGCAAGTTGCGATAACCAATCTTCTCTGGACGGGGTGTTTAGGGTTACAATATGCGCCATTTTGTGGCTTAGCTACCAGTTAACAAATTTAGAGGGCCTTATGGCAACGTACTATAGCAACGATTTTCGTGCTGGTCTTAAAATCATGATGGACGGCGAACCGTACGCGGTTGAAGCCAGCGAATTCGTTAAACCAGGTAAAGGCCAGGCATTCGCACGCGTTAAGCTGCGCCGTCTGCTGACCGGTACCCGTGTTGAGAAAACCTTCAAGTCTACTGACTCCGCTGAAGGCGCTGATGTTGTTGATATGAACCTGACCTATCTGTACAACGACGGTGAGTTCTATCATTTCATGAACAACTCTACTTTCGAACAGCTGTCTGCTGATGAGAAAGCGGTAGGTGACAGCGCGAAATGGCTGCTGGATCAGGCCGAGTGCATCGTGACCCTGTGGAATGGCCAGCCTATCGCTGTGACCCCACCTAACTTCGTTGAGCTGGAAATCGTTGAAACCGATCCAGGTCTGAAAGGCGACACCGCAGGTACCGGTGGTAAGCCAGCCAAACTGTCTACCGGCGCAGTGGTTAAAGTTCCACTGTTCGTACAGACTGGCGAAGTGATCAAAGTGGATACCCGCTCCGGCGAATACGTATCCCGCGTGAAGTAATTTACGTGATGATTGAAGGCGCAGCGCCCGCTGCGCCTGATTTTTACAGGCAGGGATGATGAAACGTACCGTTAAAATTCTGCTTCTGTTAGCGCTTTCCAGCGCATTACTCTCCGGCTGTAACACCACGCGTGGAATGGGACAAGATATCCAGGATCTCGGCCATATCATTTCTCACGCCGCCAGCTAAGTTCGTCTAATTTTCCTAAAAATGCTTCCTTTTCCGTCATCCGACGGGATCTTGTCTATTCTTAAGTTGCTATACACAAAACAACTTTGGCTATAAAAGGAAGATATTATGGTTAAGAAGACAATTGCAGCGATCTTTTCAGTCCTGGTACTTTCTTCGGTGTTAACGGCCTGTAATACCACGCGTGGCGTCGGTCAGGATATTTCTGAAGGTGGTAGCGCAATCTCTGGTGCGGCAACAAAAGCCCAGCAGTAATTAACAAACGGTACGGGACCTGATGGGTTTCGTACCGTCAGCTTTCTGATTCCTGCAAGGATAAAAACGGTGAAAAACGCGTATCCATATGCAGTTTCATGCGGATATTTCGTTTATAGGTATAGACCGTTTTCCCGTTGATACTCAGGTGAGCGGCAATTTTCTGATTGCTCGCACCGTCCATCCACAATGTCAGCACTTTCTCTTCCTGCCGGGTCAGCAAGGGGGCCGCCGTCGTCGGCCTGTCAGCGCTTGCGCGCGAGACTAATGCGTCGTTGATAACCGTTGCGACTTCTTCGAGGCTGGCGTTTTTCAACAATGACGACCAAACCGGGAACTGCCCGAGCCAGTCCGTCATGCTGTTGTCTTCTCCCGATTGCAGCAAGATAAAAGGCAATTTTTCACTGGCGTTAAGTAGGGTAGAGAGCTGTTGGAAATGGTGAATATCCTGCCTGAAGCCGTACAGGTCAGCGATAACCAGATTGGGTTTCCATTGCAGAATGTGCTCTCTGGCAAGAAATAGATTATTCAGCCCGGTCACAACGTAGTGCCCAGGGAACAAACCGGAGTGATTGAGCCATGCTTCAAACCCTGCGCGGGTGAAGTGACAACGGTCAATCAATAGAATTTTGAACATATTTTATTCGCAGTCGGCTAGTGGTTTGGCTTCCTGCCATCAGAAAGCACATCATCATAGAGAAGTCAGATGAGTGGTAAATGCCTGAACTCCGCGCCATACTGCGGCTATTTCTTGCCTTAACGTGTTCAGCAGAAAGGGATTGAAAAAAAATCGCACGCTAAGCAAAATAAAGGGCGTAATCTTTGCCTTACGGGACGACCCGTAAGCGTATCTTTCACCGGGGACGGCCCCAACTTACCTGTAAGTTAAGGAGCCTGAAATGTCCTGGATCGTTCTTTTAATTGCCGGCCTGCTCGAAGTGGTATGGGCGATTGGTCTCAAGTACACCCACGGATTTACCCGTCTGACGCCCAGCGTCATTACCGTTACCGCGATGATAGTCAGTATCGTCCTGTTGTCGTGGGCGATGCGTTCTTTGCCTGTGGGAACGGCTTATGCTGTCTGGACTGGCATTGGTGCCGTAGGCGCTGCCATCACGGGCATTCTGCTGCTGGGAGAGTCAGCGAGCCTGGCACGTATCGCCAGCCTCGCTCTGATCGTGGCCGGTATCATTGGGTTGAAACTCAGCACGCATTAATGGGGTTGTTCTACCCAGATGAGTTTTGACACATCAAACCCCTGCCGGGTCGCAACATCCAGCATCTGCTGTTTCATCTCAGACGAGATGGTTGGCGTGCGGGAGAGTATCCACAGGTAGTTGCGATCCGGCCCGCAAACCAGCGCATGGCGGTACTCTTTGTCGAGTGCTATTACGTTGTAGCCGCCATAGAAGGGGCCAAAGAAGGAGACTTTGAGCGCGGCCCTCCGTGGATCGCCAGTGAAGTATGCTTTTCCTGTCGACTGCTGCCACATCTCCCGGTCGGGATTATAGCCCCTGTTGATCACCTGAATACCGCCATCATCCATCGGACTGTAATTCGCAGTGACTTTCTCTAAGCCCCGTTCAAACCGATGGTCCAGGCGGGCGATTTCATACCATGTTCCGAGGAAGCGTTGTGCATCGAAAGGCGTGACAACGGTAACGCCAGAAGGTGGGGTAGGGGAACTACAGGCAACCACTAAAAACGCGGCTGTCACCGCGGCGATAACAGGCAGAATGCGCATAGGAGTTTCCTTACTGTTTTTTTGTTAAGTGTAGATGACGGCAAGGAAAATGCGGGGTGTTTTGCCGGGTAAGCAGAGTCGCCACCCGGCAATGTTTTACTTCAGCGCGTCGAGGATATGATATGCCGCCTCAACTCGCGCCGGGTTCGGGTAGCTTTTATTCGCCAGCATCACAATGCCAAGCTGCTTTTCTGGAATAAACGCCACATAGCTGCCAAACCCGCCAGTAGAGCCCGTTTTATGCACCCAGGACGCTTTTACCGGAGGGGCCGTGGGATTCACTTCTACCGCAGGTAACGGTGCCAGGGCAACCTTATTATCGCTACCCTCGACCACGGTTTTGGCCTCTACCGGCCAGTTCAGCATCTCCCAGCCTAACCCTTGATACATGGCACCTACGCGCCAGTATCGGGATTGCGCAAGGGCGATACCTTGCTTCAGAGAGGTATCCTGCAGAGTATCGGGAGACATGTTCGCCATCACCCAGCTCGCCATATCTTTGACGTTGGTTTTCACACCATAGGCTTCGGCATCCAGCATGCCCGGAGAAACGTGGACGGCTTTACCGTCACGGTATCCCCAGGCGTAATGCTCTTGTTCAGATTCCGGAACGTTAATCCACGTATGGTCCAGCTTGAGCGGCTTAAAGACCCGCGTCGTTATGGCCTGCTCATAGTTCATGCCGGAAGGTTTGACCGCAAGGGCGCCAAAAAGACCAATACTGGCGTTCGCATAAAGACGCGTGGTTCCCGGCTTCCACTCTGGCTGCCAGTCCTGATAGAAGCGCAGCAGAGAGGCGTTATCGGTCACCTCATCCGGTACCTGTAATGGCAGACCACCCGCAGTATAGGTAGCCAGATCCAGCATGCGAATTCCCTGCCACTGCTTGCCTGTCAGCTCAGGCCAGTATTTTGTTACCGGATCGCTCAGCGAAATTTCACCGCGAGCAATGGCATCGCCACCCAGGACGCCGGTGAAGGTTTTACTTATAGAACCCAGCTCGAACAACGTTTGCGGGGTAACAGGTTTGTTCGCCGCGATATCGGCTTTGCCGAAGGTAAAGTAGTGCGGCTGACCCTGATAAATTACGGCGACCGCCATCCCCGGGATGGTCTGCGCTTTCATCAGCGGGGTAACGGTACGTTCGACCACTGCAGCCAGCTGTTTTTCTGACATCGGTGCAGCAAAGACGGAGCAGGAGGTGCTGAGTAACAGGGCGCAGCAAAGGGATTTTTTCATCATCAGTTATCTTCCGTAATAGCAGGTCAAAGGAGTGTCCGGGCCCGTCAGACAGCTGTAGTCTGTGGGATTTGACTGTCGCTGACAAACGGTTAAATTTAGCATTAGCTGTTAATTTTTCTAACGGATGGGCCGATGACTCGCAGCTATCTCCCGCTTAATTCGCTTCGTGCTTTCGAAGCAGCCGCAAGGCATCTCAGTTTTACTCATGCCGCGATAGAGCTGAATGTTACCCATTCTGCTATCAGCCAGCATGTTAAGACGCTGGAACAGCACCTGAACTGCCAGCTTTTTGTCCGTGTTTCGCGCGGGCTGATGCTGACGACGGAAGGTGAGAATTTGCTGCCAGTGCTTAACGATTCGTTCGATCGTATCGCCGGAATGCTGGATCGCTTTGCCAGCCATCGCGCGCAGGAGAAACTCAAAATTGGTGTGGTAGGAACCTTCGCGACCGGTTTTTTATTCTCGCGGTTGTCTGATTTCCGCCGCTGCTCTCCGCATATCGATCTTCACCTTTCAACCCATAACAACCGCGTCGATCCGGCGGCTGAGGGGCTTGATTACACTATCCGCTACGGTGGCGGGGCGTGGCACGGGACCGAAGCGCAGTTCCTTTGTGATGCGCCGCTGGCTCCACTTTGTTCACCCGATATCGCCGCCGGGCTCCATACTCCGGCCGACATTCTGAAATTTACCCTGCTGCGCTCCTACCGGCGCGATGAGTGGTCGGCGTGGATGCAGGCGGCGGGGGAGCATCCCCCGTCACCCACGCATCGGGTGATGGTGTTTGATTCGTCTGTCACCATGCTGGAAGCCGCGCAGGCCGGCGTGGGAATTGCGATCGCTCCGGTCGATATGTTTACGCATTTGCTCAACAGCGAGCGCATTGTACAGCCGTTTGCCACACAGATTGATCTGGGCAGTTACTGGTTAACAAGACTACAGTCGAAAGCCGAAACCCCGGCAATGCGTGAGTTTGCGCAGTGGCTGGTGGGCAAAATGCAGAACTAAAAAGGCCCGCCGGAGGGCGGGCCAGAAGGGTCAGATAGTGACCACGGCAATCAGCGTTACCACGGTCAGAATGGTTGCCAGGCCGTAGAATACCCATTTACCGCTCGGGACATGGATTTTCAGGTCATGCATCGCATGGTGAATACGGTGCAGGCCACACCACAGCGGCAGGACGATCATCAGGAAGATGAATACGCGGCCGATAAAGCTACCCGCAAACGCCAGCACGCGTTCGTAGCTCAGTGCATCGCCCGGGAACAGCCCCAGCGGCAGCATAATGCCGACCAGCAGGATGATCACAGGTGCGATGATGGCACTCCACATGCCGCCAGCGCCAAACAGTCCCCAGAAGACCGGCTCGTCAGAACGTTTTGGATTTGGATTGATCACAGTAGTCTCCTTACCAGAACAGTGCGACAAACAGAATGACCACAGTGACCAGAATCGTCACTGCCCAGAGGCCTTTAATCACCGGCTCTGGCCCCATTTTCTCGCCTTTTACGATGATGTTCGCCGCTTTTGGCGCCAGTTCAAACCAGGTTTTGGTATGAAGCAGCGCGGCCGCGAGCACGATCAGGTTCAGGACCACAATGATCGGGTTTTGTAGAAAGCCAACAAAGCTTGCCCAGGCTTCCGGACCATGCTTGAGGGCAAAAACACCGTACATCAGCTCAAGACTGAACCAGACCGCCGGCACCGCTGTGCCTTCACGCAGCATATAGAAGCGATAAAACGGCAGATTTTTCCACCAGGTGGACGGCACTGGCCGTACATAGGCTTTGCGTTTAGTCGTCATTATGCACTCCTTAGCGTGGTTTCAGGGTAGCGATAAGAAAGTCTTTCGAGCTTTCCACTTTACCCTGCTGAATAGCGGCGGCCGGGTCGACATGCTTCGGACAGACTTCGGAGCAGTAACCCACGAAAGTACAGCTCCAGACGCCGTTCTGGCTGTTAAGCTGCGCCATACGTTCTTTTTTACCGTGGTCGCGGCTGTCTTCGTTATAGCGGTGCGCTAGCGTAATGGCGGCCGGGCCGATGAATTCGGGATTCAGGCCAAACTGTGGACATGCGGCGTAACACAGGCCGCAGTTGATGCAGCCAGAGAACTGATGGTATTTCGCCATCTGGGCCGGGGTCTGGGTATTTGGACCCTGATCCGGCGTGCGCGGATTGCCGATGATGTAAGGCTTAATGGCTTCCAGACTTTCGATAAAGTGGGTCATATCGACCACCAGATCGCGCTCAATCGGGAAGTTGCCCAGCGCTTCAACCTTGATGCCCCTGGTGTAATCACGCAGGAAGGTTTTACAGGCCAGTTTCGGCACTTTGTTAACCATCATGCCGCAGGAGCCGCAGATGGCCATGCGGCAGGACCAGCGGTAGCTCAGGTCTGGTGCCAGGTTATCTTTGATATAGCCAAGCGCATCCAGCAGAGAGGTTTGCTCGTCATAGGGGACTTCATAGAAAGCGCTATGTGGTGCGGTGTCCACTTCCGGATTGTAGCGCACCACTTCAACTTTCAGTTTTTGCATCTCAGCCATTCGCCTTCTCCTTCTTCTCGGCGGCTTCTGCTTCTGCGCCGTACACGCGTTTAGCCGGTGGCAGCGTGGTAATTTTCACGTCACTGTAGTCCAGACGTGTGGTGCCATCTGCATCGCGCCAGGCGAGAGTGTGTTTCAGGAAATTGACGTCGTCACGTTCGGTACAGCCTTCATCAAGACGCTGATGCGCCCCGCGTGACTCTTTACGCGCCAGAGCAGAGTGCGCCATACATTCTGCCACGTTCAGGCCGTGACCCAGCTCGATGGTATAGAGCAGGTCGGTATTGAAGACACTGGAGGTATCGGTAATGCGCACACGTTTGAAACGCTCCTGCAATTCCGCCAGCTTATCGACGGTTTTTTGCATCAGCTCAGGGGTACGGTAGATACCACAGCCTTCTTCCATCGACAGGCCCATTTCATCGCGGATCTTAGACCAGTTCTCGTTACCTTCCTGGTTCACCAGGTCTTTCAGGCGTTTTTCAACGTCAGTAACCTGAGCATCAAGCGCGGCACCGTTAGCTTCGCCCGCTGTAGCCGCGCGTTCCATTGCGCGCTCGCCCGCCATGCGGCCAAAGACGACCAGCTCTGCCAGCGAGTTCGACCCCAGGCGGTTGGCGCCGTGCAGGCCCACAGAAGAACACTCGCCGACCGCAAACAGGCCTTTGATACGGGTTTCGCACTGCTGGTCGGTTTCGATCCCGCCCATGGTGTAGTGCGCGGTTGGACGTACCGGAATCGGTTCTTTCACCGGATCAACACCGACGTAGGCTTTTGCCAGTTCGCAGATGAACGGCAGGCGTTCCAGCAGCTTCTTCTCACCCAGGTGACGCAGGTCGAGATAGACCACATCACCGCGTGGTGTGGAGATGGTGTTGCCTTTGCGCCACTCGTGCCAGAAGGCCTGGGAGACTTTGTCGCGCGGACCGAGTTCCATGTATTTGTTTTTCGGCTCGCCAAGCGGGGTTTCCGGGCCCATGCCGTAATCCTGCAGATAGCGGTAGCCATTTTTGTTGACCAGAATACCGCCTTCACCACGGCAGCCTTCCGTCATCAGAATGCCGGAGCCCGGCAGGCCAGTCGGGTGATACTGTACGAACTCCATATCGCGCAGCGGCACACCGTGGCTGAGCGCCATGCCCATACCGTCACCGGTGACGATGCCGCCGTTGGTATTGTAGCGATACACGCGGCCCGCACCGCCCGTTGCCATCACCACCGCATTAGCGCGGATCTGGACGAGCGTGCCTTCCATCATGTTCATCGCCACCAGGCCGCGAGCCTGTCCGTCATCAACCAGAATGTCGAGGACGAAATGTTCATCAAAGCGCTGAATTTGTGGGAACTGAAGAGAGGTCTGGAACAGAGTGTGCAGCATGTGGAAGCCGGTCTTATCGGCGGCGAACCAGGTACGTTCGATTTTCATTCCGCCGAAGCGGCGAACGTTGACGCTGCCGTCCGGACGGCGACTCCACGGACATCCCCACTGTTCAAGCTGGGTCATCTCCGTAGGACAATGGTGTACAAAGTAGTCAACCACATCCTGTTCGCAAAGCCAGTCGCCCCCTGCAACCGTGTCGTGGAAATGGTATTCAAAGCTGTCATGATCCTGCGCGACGGCGGCGGACCCTCCTTCAGCTGCAACCGTGTGGCTGCGCATTGGATAGACTTTTGAAATCAATGCGATTTTAGCGTTGGGATTAGCTTGTGCTGCAGCAATCGCAGCACGTAATCCAGCACCGCCAGCGCCAATTACGGCAAGATCGGCTTGAAAAGTTTGCACGACATTCCTCCAGATTTTTGTTATTTCGCAACGCGACAAACTAAAGGTAGTTCACCTGCCCAAAGGGACAATTGCGAAAGCGTTTCCACTGCTCCTTTATGGGTAAAACAGTATAACCGTGTAGATGTCAGGGAAATTTGACGTGTTCGATTTTTTTGCTGTTCTGTAGGGTGATTTATCATCGTGATTGATGAATTGCGTCACGTAATTACGCACCTAAATGAAATGCACGTTTTTACTGCGCAAAATTTGTCTCTGTCCCCGCTAACGAGTAGACTTCGTGCCCTTGTCTGAAATCGGAGAATTACCCATGAGCGAAACGGCCACCTGGCAGCCGAGCGCATCCATCCCAAATCTGTTAAAACGCGCTGCAATTATGACGGCGATCCGCCGTTTCTTTGCCGACCGCGGAGTCCTGGAGGTGGAAACGCCGTGCATGAGTCAGGCAACGGTAACCGATATTCATCTGGTCCCGTTTGAAACCCGTTTTGTTGGCCCGGGGCACTCTCAGGGCATGAATTTGTATCTGATGACCAGCCCGGAATACCACATGAAACGCCTGCTGGCGGCAGGATGCGGTCCGGTGTATCAGCTGTGCAGAAGCTTCCGTAATGAAGAGATGGGGCGTCACCACAATCCGGAATTCACCATGCTGGAGTGGTATCGTCCGCACTATGATATGTACCGTCTGATGAATGAGGTGGATGACCTGCTGCAGCAGGTGCTGGATTGCTCAGAAGCGGAAACTCTCTCCTATCAGCAGGCTTTCCAGCGCTATCTGGAAATCGATCCATTGTCAGCAGACAAGACTCAATTGCGCGAAGTGGCGGCAAAACTGGATCTCAGCAATGTGGCAGATACTGAAGAAGATCGCGATACGCTTCTGCAGTTGCTGTTCACGTTTGGCGTTGAACCGCAGATTGGCAAAGACCGCCCGACGTTTGTCTATCACTTCCCGGCAAGCCAGGCGTCTCTGGCGCAGATCAGCACGGAAGATCATCGTGTGGCAGAGCGTTTTGAGGTCTATTACAAAGGCATCGAGCTGGCGAACGGTTTCCACGAATTGACGGACGCGCGTGAACAGCAGCAGCGCTTCGAGCAGGATAACCGTAAGCGTGCCGCGCGCGGTCTGCCGCAGCAGCCTATTGATGTTAATCTGCTTGAGGCATTAAAAGCAGGTTTGCCGGATTGCTCCGGCGTGGCGCTGGGTGTTGACCGCCTGGTGATGCTGGCGCTGGGTGCAGAACAGTTGGGCGATGTGATTGCGTTTACGGTCGATCGTGCCTGAAAAAATGCCGGGTGGCGCTGCGCTTGCCCGGCCTACTCCCCCGGTGGCAATTTTCCTTTCCATTTCGCATAACAATATTAAAAACTGCCACATTCTCTATACACGGGTCTTTTTCTTAATTTGCTCCCTATAGGCACAATTTTTGTCTGGTCTTCTGCTACCATCCGCGCAGATTAATTTCCTTTGGATGGTTCTATGCCCCACTCACTCAAAAAGATGACCCTCACCGGGCTCATCCTGATGATTTTTACCTCCGTCTTTGGCTTCGCTAATAGTCCGTCGGCCTTTTACCTGATGGGTTACAGTGCGACGCCGTTCTATATCGTTTCAGCCCTGTTCTTCTTCATCCCATTCGCGCTGATGATGGCGGAAATGGGGTCGGCATACCGGAAAGAAGAAGGAGGGATCTACTCGTGGATGAATAACAGTATCGGCCCGCGCTACGCGTTTATTGGCACGTTTATGTGGTTCTCCTCTTACGTTGTCTGGATGGTCAGTACTGCGGCCAAAGTTTGGGTACCGTTCTCGACGTTTGTTTTCGGTAGCGATAAAACCCAGGTCTGGTCTCTGGCGGGCCTCAGTTCTACACAGGTGGTCGGGATTCTGGCCGTTTGCTGGATGGTGGTTGTGACGCTGGTCGCGTCTAAAGGCATCAATAAGATTGCCCGGATTACCGCCGTGGGCGGGATCGCAGTGATGTGTTTGAATCTGGTGCTGCTCCTGGTCAGTATCGCTATTCTGTGCCTGAACGGCGGTCACTTTGCGCAGGAGGTGAACTTTGTTGCTTCGCCTAACCCAAGTTATCAGTCCGGCCTTGCGATGCTCTCTTTTGTGGTATTCGCCATTTTCGCCTACGGTGGTATCGAGGCGGTAGGTGGTCTGGTCGACAAAACGGAGAACCCGGAAAAGAACTTCGCGAAAGGGATTATATTTGCCGCCATCGTCATTTCCATTGGCTATTCGCTGGCAATCTTCCTCTGGGGTGTCAGTACCAACTGGCAGCAGGTGTTGAGCAACAACACCACTAACCTTGGCAACATTACTTATGTGTTGATGAAAAGCCTGGGAATGACGCTGGGACAGGCGATGAACCTGACGCCGGAAGCGGCGGTGACAATGGGCATCTGGTTTGCGCGCATTACCGGCCTGTCAATGTTCCTCGCCTATACCGGCGCGTTCTTTACGCTTATCTACTCGCCGTTGAAAGCGATAATCCAGGGCACGCCAAAAGCGCTGTGGCCAGCGCGTATGACGCAACTGAATACGGCGGGAATGCCTGCTAACGCGATGTGGATGCAATGCCTGTTGGTGTGCGTGTTCATTCTGCTGGTGTCGTTTGGCGGTGATACCGCGTCAGCGTTCTATAACAAGCTGACCCTGATGGCGAACGTGTCGATGACGCTGCCGTATCTGTTCCTGACGCTGGCGTTCCCGTTCTTCAAAGCGAAGCAGGGTCTTGAACGTCCGTTTGTGATTTTTAAAACCCGCACGTCAACGCTACTGGCGACGACTGTGGTCGTGCTGGTGGTGGCGTTCGCGAATATCTTCACTGTCATTCAGCCGGTGATTGAAGCGAATGACTGGAACAGCGCGATGTGGATGGTTGGCGGCCCGATCTTCTTCTCGCTGCTGGCGATGGGGATTTATGAGAATTACCGCCGACGCTCAGTGGCGTACGTCACGGAAGCGGTGTAGCGGTTAAAGCGCCCCTCCCGAAAGAGAGGGGCGAAGATTTACAGGCTTCCCGCCGGGCGCTTACGTGCCGCCGACGTCAATGTTCTTCCCGTTTTACGTCCGTCCAGACTTTCCAGACGCATCTGGAACGGTGGGAACGGCATGTCAATACCATGCTCGCGGAAGCCAGCCAGAATCAGCTGGTGGATCTCGTGGCGCAGCGGCATACGGTGTCCCATTTCTGCAGCGTAAATACGCAGCTCGAAAATCTGAATCCCCTGCTGCAAATCGACCAGGAACACTTCCGGTGCCGGGTTATCGAGCACCAGCGTGCAGCGCTCGGCTGCGGTGTAGAGAATTTGTGTCACCTCTTCACTGTTGGCATCCGACGGTGCCGGTAGTGTCAGCACCACACGCGTGACCGAGTCTGACAGCGACCAGTTGATGAACTGTTCGGTGATGAATGCCTTGTTCGGCACGATGATCTCTTTACGGTCCCAGTCGCTGATCGTTGTGGCGCGGGTATTGATCTTCGTTACGCTACCGGTCAGATCGCGGATCGTCACCGTATCGCCTATACGTATCGGTTTTTCAAACAGGATGATCAGGCCGGAAACAAAGTTAGCGAAAATTTCCTGCATGCCAAAGCCAAGTCCAAATGTCAGCGCAGCGACCAGCCACTGTAATTTAGACCACTCAATGCCAATCATTGAGAAACCCACCATCCCGCCAAAGAGCAGGATCAGGTATTTAGTGATGGTGGTAATGGCGTAGCCCGTGCCGGGGGTTAAATCCAGGTGTTGCAGCAGAGCCAGCTCCAGCAGCGCCGGGAAGTTACGTACCAGTTGGGTAGTAATGATCAACACCAGAATGGCAATCAGTACTGAACCTAAGGTTATAGGCTCCAGACTTTCCACGCCCTGAACTGTAGATGTCACGTCCCAGAGAGAGATGTTCTCCAGGAAGCCAAACGCGGAGTGAATTTCCGACCACAGCACGATCACCGACAGGAGAGCAATCAGCATCAGGATGGAGCGCACCAGGCGCAGGGACTGGGTACTGATGGCATCCAGATCCAGTTCGACATCGTCCGCCTCCGTCGTCCCTTCCGTGCTGTTGACGTGGTTTGGCTCATCCTCACCCCGCGCACGCTGAGCGAGGATTTCTGCCCGGCGATGCTTGGCACGGTCGAAGGCCAGACGGCGGCGCTGAATCAACATCCAGCGACGGATGACGTGATACACCACCAGAAGCAGGAACCAGATCGCCACCGAGGTTTCCAGCCGCGCCAGCAGCGCCTTCGAGGTCGCCAGGTAACCCACCGCCGCTGCCAGCATCGCAATCAGCGGAGCGCTCAGCAGCAGGTTCCAGAGCAGGCGGTTGAACATGTTGTCGCCGCTACCGGATTTATCAAGATAGAGCGGTATACCGGCGCGTTTCAGGCTGAGCGTGACGATGGCCAGCGCCCCGCATATCAGCATAAAGCAGAGGCGACCCAGTGAGCCTGAGAACTCCCGGTCGTTAAGATTATCGAACATAATCAGCGCCATAATGAGTGGCACAATCAGTCCGATGCTCATCAGATAGTAACGCATAGCGCGTGCAACACGATTACGCGGCCAGCCAAAGTGGGCGATGAACAGGCCATTTGGCCGCGCGAATGTGGCACAAATCATCACGACCCACAGCAGTGGAACCGTCGCGGTGACGCCATCGCCTATCGCCACGGCGAGCGGATAGGGCCAGGCTTCCCGCAGGCCGTACCCCAGCGTCATCCACAATACCGGTAGGGGAGAGGCTACGAGAATCGACCAGAACACCGTGCGGAGCGTCAGCCAGAAGTGATCCTGGGTGACTTTCCCCACGCGCGAACTGGAACGCTCCAGAAAACGGGTGAAATGTCTGCGCGAGTAAATGCTAAAGCCCACCAGAATCAATGCGCCCAGCAGTGGGAAAATGGTCTCTTTGCTGGTGAGCATCATCACGCTGGCCTGTCCCAGCTGGCTGAAGGTGTCCAGCGAAATCAGGCGGCGCAGATCCTGAACAATCTCAATTGGCCACGAGAAAGTCATTGGACGCACGTCAGAGGTCCAGAAGAGGTAACGGTGCGTTGCCTCGTTTACCTCTTTCAGCGCATCTTCCAGCTGACTGTTTGACACCTTCAGCTTGGTAAGCTCGAGGATCAGCGTATCACCGCCCTGGAGCAGTGAGTTCAGGAGTTCACGCTGGGTGCGTAACTGGGCTTCAAGGATCCGGTTTTGCTCACTGCTCAGAGGTTGCCCGTCAGCCTGACGGATCTGGCGAATTTGCGGTTGTTTATTGAGAAGATCTTCAAAGTGCAGTCGCTGAACGCGTAGCTGGGCCATCTCGGTATCCAACTGCTGCGGCTTCGGCATTTCCGGCAGGCGTGCAACCTGAGCTCGTAACGCCTCGCCCAGCAGGTTTGATGACCCAAGCCACTGCGACTGTTCGCGCAGAGTGTTGAGCGCCTGGCGGACCTGCAGGGTTTGGTTCGTCGCCTGCCGCTGTTGTGAAGCGACCAGGTCCATACGCTGTGCCTGCTGGTTCAGTGCCGCTGAAAGCTCACGGTTGATCTTGAACTGATCGACGATGCCGACGGGCAGGTTCGCGCTGTTTTCCGCCAGTAGCTCGGTACTTTCCAGCGCGCGTTCGGCCTCGCGCTGGCGCTGGCTATTCAGCTGGTTACGTAGCGCCTGGAGATAAGCATCAAGCTGTTCGCTCTGTTTTTGCGCCAGTTCTGAACGCATCCGCGATAGCTCCTGGCGGTTATTGGCGGAGAGCTGCGCCAGCTCCAGTTCATCGACCAGCGCTTTCAGGCGGGCAGACTCAGCCTGCAGCCCAAGGTTTTGTGCCTGGTTTTGCGGCGTGTTGCCGGTTTGTGTGCCGACGCGGCGTTCAACCTCGTTGAGCTGACGGCGGGCATCGGTTTGCTGTTGCGGAAGCTGGCTGAGGGAGTCGGCAATTTCACGCGCTCGCTCCTGCTCCTGCTGAGCAAGGCGGCTCTTTTCCAGAAGCTGGCTGCTGACCTGCAGGATCTCCTGGTTCAGGGCGTCCGAGGTCATGCCTGCGGGCACGTCGCGCGGTTCGTCACGCAAATTATTGAGCTGCGCGCGCAGCGTCTGCGAGAGTTTGGGGAAGTTGTCGATAACCTGCTGATACTGCTGAGCGCGCTCAAGGGAGCCTTTCCGCTCCTCAAGCGCGTTCAGGGCAGACTGGAGCGACTCGACGGTCTCTGGCTGAGCGGGTTTGGCCGCTTTTGCCTGCTCCAGTTCCTGCGTTATCTGTTTGGCGTCGGGGGCTGTCGCTGCGTACGCCCCCATGCTGAGGCACCAGGCCATCAGTAGAACGATAATCGGGCGCACGTCAGCGATCCTTCTGTTGTTAGCCTTCGTCTTTTTTGTCGTCAACCAGCGGGCTGGCGTCGTGCTCGGCGTTAATCTCTTCCTGTGACAGCGGAGCAGGTTGTGCATCTGGCGTCACGAAGGTTTCGGTAGAGACCGCCAGCGGCTGGCCCAGTTTGGTGACCGACAGGCTTTCGAGCTGTTCAGCCAGCTTCACTTTGCCCGGCGCAAACAGGTTGATCACGGTAGAGCCCAGCTTGAAGCGACCCATCTCCTGACCTTTCAGCAGGGCGACAGAGCCTTCCGCTTCACCGGCAGGCCAGGTCCAGCGCTTGATCACGCCTTCACGTGGCGGAGTGATGGTGCCTGCCCAGACGGTTTCGATGCTGCCGACGATGGTGGCACCCACCAGAATCTGCGCCATTGGGCCAAATTCAGTATCAAACAGGCAGATGACGCGTTCGTTACGGGCAAACAGGTTTGGTACGTTTTGCGCGGTCAGATGGTTCACGGAGAACAGATCGCCCGGAACGTAGATCATTTCACGCAGAATACCGTTGCACGGCATGTGCACGCGGTGGTAGTCGCGCGGTGACAGATACGTGGTGGCAAACGTACCGTTACGGAACAGGTCTGCCATCAGGTAGTTACCCGCCAGTAAGGCCTCCAGGCTGTAGTTGTGGCCCTTCGCCTGCAGGATTTTGTCGTCTTCGATGTTGCCCAACTGGCTAATCACGCCATCTGCAGGCATCACCAGCACGTTAGGATCGGTATCAACCGGACGAACCTCGTCGCGCAGTGGGCGCACGAAGAATTCGTTGAAGGTGCGGTAGCTGGCGGTATCCGGCTTCTGCGCCTCTTTCATGTCGACCTTGTAATATTTTACGAAAAGGTCGATGACCAGTTTGGTCAGCCAGCCTGCTCGTTTGCTTGCGCCCCAGCCCGCCAGGCGAGTGAGCCACAGTTTTGGCAGAATGTATTGAAGCGAAAGTTTAAATGCGTTTAACAAGGTAGCCTCCAGGCCATTGTTTTGTCGTTCCTGATCCGGTGGCAGAGCACCGGAACCTGAAAAAAGGGGACGATTTTAGCGATGCTTAGCTTAGTTGTCAGTTATCAGAATCAGAAAAGTTTTTACGCGTTTTTACTTGATCCATGCTCTCAAGAATACGGTGGTAATTCTCGAAGCGAGTCTCCGCGATTTCACCGTTCTCTACCGCTTCACGGATAGCGCAACCTGGGTCGTTATCGTGTTTACAGTCGCGGTATTTGCAAGCGCCTAAATAATCATGGAATTCGACAAATCCGTTGAAGATTTGTTCCGGCTCGAGATGCCATAAACCGAATTCGCGCACCCCCGGAGAGTCGATCACATCGCCGCCATGTGGGAAGTGATACAGGCGTGATGCGGTGGTCGTGTGCTGGCCCAGACCCGAGACATCAGACACATCGTTGGTGAGGATCTCCTGCTGGAGACCAAGCAGGTTATTCAGCAGGCTCGATTTACCCACGCCGGATTGACCCGCGAAGATGCTGATACGATCGGTGAGCGCCTCTTCCAGCGGTTTCAGGCCATCTTTGGTGTAGCTGGAGACCATCAGAACGCGGTATCCAATCTTGCGATAGATATCCATCTGTTCATTGACGAAAGCCATTCCTTCGTCATCCAGCAGATCGATTTTGTTCAGCACGATAATCGGTTCAACCTGCAGTGTTTCGCAGGCGACGAGGTATCGGTCGATAATATTGAGTGAAAGTTCAGGCAAAATCGCCGAGACGATAACGATTTGGTTAATGTTGGCGGCAATCGGTTTCACGCCGTCGTAGAAATCGGGACGGGTTAACACAGACGTGCGCTCATGGACCGCTTCAACGATACCTTTTACCGTAACACCTTCCGCCGCCTCTTTACCCGGACGCCAGACGACGCGGTCACCGGTCACCAGAGAACGAATGGTCCGGCGGATGTTGCAGCGGTGGATCTCACCATCGGCGGATTCCACGTCGGCATGCATACCGAAACGGCTGATGACTACGCCTTCCGTTGGTTCGCCAAACAGGTTGTCGTCGTAATCGACCTTCTCCGAAGTGGTTTTAAGACGGCGCTGGTGATTGGCATTCACGCGGCGCTGCTGCCCTTTGGAGAGTTTATTTTTACTCAATCGCGCTGGCTCCTGGTCGCCCGTAAGGGGCAAAACCTCTATGATACACTCTAATTAATACTAGTTAACCTGCTACTGCCGGTTATGCGAGAAGGGTGGAAAATAACATGAGCGCGGATGAAAACAACCTGATTTGGATCGATCTTGAAATGACCGGGCTGGATCCCGAGCGCGATCGCATCATTGAGATTGCAACCCTGGTGACCGATGCCAACCTGAATATTCTGGCGGAAGGGCCGACGATTGCGGTTCATCAATCTGATGAACAGCTTGCATTGATGGATGACTGGAACGTGCGTACCCATACCGGCAGCGGTCTGGTGGATCGCGTGAAGGCCAGTACTCAGGGTGACCGTGAGGCGGAGCTGGCGACGCTTGAATTCCTGAAACAGTGGGTTCCGGCAGGCAAATCGCCAATCTGTGGTAATAGCATCGGCCAGGATCGCCGCTTTCTGTTTAAGTACATGCCGGAGCTCGAGTCTTACTTCCACTACCGCTATCTGGATGTGAGCACCCTGAAAGAGCTGGCTCGTCGCTGGAAACCTGAAATCCTGGATGGCTTTAAAAAACAGGGGACGCATCAGGCAATGGACGATATTCGTGAGTCTGTTGCGGAGCTGGCGTATTACCGCGAAAACTTCATTAAGCTGTGATTTTGAGATCCGGCGCCTTGCGTGGCCGGTTTTTTGCCGTTAAATTGTGCAGCTTGCCGATTAAATAAGCATTTGAACTGAATTTCGAAAAAATCGCTTTCAGGGGGGTTGCAGCTAAAAGGATTTCTCGTATAATGCGCCTCCCGTAACGACAGAGAATTACACGTTACGACAGCAACAAAAGCAGTACAGATTTGCGGGAATAGCTCAGTTGGTAGAGCACGACCTTGCCAAGGTCGGGGTCGCGAGTTCGAGTCTCGTTTCCCGCTCCAAAATTTGAAAGTGCTTTTAAAGCATGCACCACCCAAGCGGGAATAGCTCAGTTGGTAGAGCACGACCTTGCCAAGGTCGGGGTCGCGAGTTCGAGTCTCGTTTCCCGCTCCAAAATTTGAAAGTGCTTCCACAGCACGCACCACCCAAGCGGGAATAGCTCAGTTGGTAGAGCACGACCTTGCCAAGGTCGGGGTCGCGAGTTCGAGTCTCGTTTCCCGCTCCAAATTCTTCTTCATCTTTAAAATATCCACAGCGAAAAGAGTCGTTGGGGACGTTTTCTGTTGTCTCTGAAATACTCTTGTGAACAGAGTTATCCACAGAAACTACGTTTAATCGGAATCGGCTAAAAACTTAGCAGGGTGAATAGTATTCGTGTAATTGGCTGTATTATATGAATAAAATTTGATTTCAAAATGTTATTGAGATCACTTGACCTCTTCTCCAGTCCCGATGCTGCTTGAGTTTGTATTTTTATACACAGGCTGTGAATATATTATGCGTCGCGCGTAAGTCCTTTCTCAATCACCCTCACCAGGCGTTGTTTCTTCGGTAATTGCACCTCGACTACGCAGGCATTTCGCTTCTCGATTTGCTGTGCAACCGCCCATTCTATGTGTTCATCGAGAAGTGGGTGCTCACCTCTGCGGCTTTCGAGCGCCTGAATATTGGCTTCATCCCAGGGCGCATTCCCCAGTGCAACGGCAACATTACGTAGCCAGCGCAGATGGCCAATGCGACGAATGGCAGACCCTTCTGTCACTTTCAGGAACCAGGCTTCGCTCCAGGCGAACAGCTCAACGAGTTGCGGTGCGTGCAGAGCTTTACGCGGACTGAAATCTTCTTCATCCGTGAGTTGTGAATAGCGGTTCCATGGGCAGATCAGCTGACAGTCATCGCAGCCGTAGATTCGGTTGCCGATAAGCGGCCGGAACTCCTCAGGGATCGCACCTTCCAGTTCGATAGTGAGGTAGGAGATGCAGCGGCGAGCATCAACAGTATAGGGTTCAACGATCGCGCCGGTGGGGCAGATGGTCATACAGGCCACGCAGCGGCCACAGCCTTCCTCTACCGGGCCGTCTACCGGCAGCGGTAAATCAATCAGCAGTTCCCCGAGGAAGAAGAACGATCCGGCGTCGCGGCTAAGGATAAGTGAGTGCTTACCTGTCCAGCCAAGCCCGGCTTTTTCAGCGATCGGGCGCTCAAGAATAGGCGCAGAATCGACAAAGGGTCTAAAATTCAGCGAAACACAGTGCTGCTGAATAGTTTCCCCGAGTTTTTTTAAACGGTTACGCAGAAGTTTATGGTAATCACGTCCCAGGGCGTACCGGCTGACGTAACCCAGCGAGGGGTTTTTTAGCGTGCGCGCAAAAGCCGCGTTGGCGGGCAGGTAGTTCATGCGTACGCTGATGACACGCAATGTGCCCGGCAAAAGCTCGTGCGGACGGGCGCGCATCATGCCATGACGCGCCATCCACTCCATTTCGCCGTGGTATTGTTTGTCCAGCCAGGCCTGTAGTTTCGGCTCGCTGGCGGAGAGGTCGGTATCGGTAATGCCTACCTTCTGGAAGCCAAGCTCAGCACCCCACTGTTTAATTTTTTGCGCTAACTGATTGAGATCGAGGGGCTGTGACATGACGGACCATACAGTGAAGAAAAACCCCGCAAGTATACCACATTCCATCTGGCATGCGGACGACCTCCGGCGCGCCGAAAAAGAGGCAGCAGACAGCCTCGGTATCACCCTATATGAACTCATGCAGCGCGCAGGCGAAGCCGCGTTTAACGTTGCCCACAATGCATATCCGCAATCCAGACACTGGCTGGTTTTGTGCGGGCACGGCAATAACGGCGGTGACGGTTATGTTGTCGCCCGTCTTGCCGTTGCTGCGGGTATCCGCGTCACGTTGCTGGCGCTGGCGAGTGCTAAACCGCTGCCGAAGGAGGCCTGCTCGGCCCGAGATGCCTGGCTGAATGCCGGCGGTGTGATTCATGCTCCTGATATCCTCTGGCCGGAGGATATGGATCTGATTATTGATGGTCTGCTCGGGACCGGTCTACGCAGTGCGCCGCGTGAGAACATTGCCGCGCTGATTACACATGCCAATTGCCATTCCGCGCCGGTGGTGGCGCTGGATATTCCCTCAGGCCTGATAGCACAAACCGGCGCGACGCCGGGGGCGGTGATTCAGGCGGCGCATACGGTAACATTCATCGCCCTGAAGCCGGGTTTACTGACCGGCAAAGCGCGGGATGTGGTCGGCGTACTGCACCACAATGCGCTGGGGCTGGACAGCTGGCTAGCCGGTCAGGAAACGCACCTTTCGCGCTTTGATGCTTCGCAACTTGCAGAGTGGCTGCCTCCGAGACGTCCCACATCCCATAAAGGCGATCATGGCAAACTGGTGATTGTCGGGGGGGATTACGGTACGGCGGGGGCTATCCGCATGGCGGGTGAAGCGGCATTGCGAAGCGGTGCTGGTCTGGTACGAGTCCTCACGCGCATTGAGAATATTGCGCCGATCGTTACTGCCAGACCCGAGTTGATGGTGCATGAGCTTACGCTCCCGATGCTCGAGGAAAGCCTCGAGTGGGCAGATGTGGTCGTTATCGGCCCCGGGCTTGGGCAGCAGGCGTGGGGTAAACAGGCCCTGCAAAAGGTCGAGAATTTTCGTAAACCGATGCTGTGGGATGCTGACGCGCTGAACCTTCTGGCAATCAACCCAGATAAGCGTCACAATCGCATTCTGACGCCACACCCCGGCGAAGCCGCGCGTCTGCTTAACTGCAGCGTGGCAGAAATTGAAAGCGATCGCTTACTTTCTGCTCAGCGTCTGGTAAAACGTTACGGAGGTGTTGCCGTTTTGAAAGGGGCAGGAACCGTCGTCGCCAGTGAAGAGGCGCTGGGCATTATTGATGCCGGAAATGCGGGCATGGCGAGTGGCGGAATGGGTGATGTGCTTTCAGGCATCATTGGCGCATTGCTTGGACAGAAACTTCCCCTTTATGATGCAGCCTGTGCGGGCTGCGTGGCTCATGGTGCAGCGGCAGATCAACTGGCTGCACGTTACTGTACACGCGGTATGCTGGCCACCGATCTTTTTTGCACGCTACGGCGTGTTGTTAACCCGGATGTGATTGACGTAGAAAATGACTAATCGAGCGATTCCTTTACCTGATGAACAAGCCACTTTAGATCTCGGCAAGCGCGTGGCGCAGGCCTGTCAGGGGGCAACCGTCATTTATCTGTATGGTGATTTAGGTGCGGGTAAAACCACCTTCAGCCGGGGCTTTTTACAGGCGTTAGGGCATAGCGGGAATGTGAAAAGCCCAACCTACACGCTGGTAGAACCGTACACCCTTGAAAATCTCATGGTGTACCACTTCGATTTATACCGCCTTGCGGATCCTGAGGAGCTGGAATTTATGGGGATCCGTGATTATTTTGCCAATGATGCCATTTGCCTGGTGGAGTGGCCGCAACAAGGTGCGGGTGTGTTGCCTGACCCGGATGTCGAAATTCACTTAGATTACCAGGCACAAGGGCGTGAGGCACGCATCAGTGCGGTTTCCTCATCAGGGTGTTCCTTACTGGCTCGTTTAGCCGGTTAAGCTTAGGGATAACGGGATGATTAATCGCGTTAAAAGTTGGTTATTGGCTGCCACCGTGCTGCTGTGCGCGCAGGCCGGGGCGGCTAACCTCTCAGATATTCAGGTATCGAACGGTGAAAGCCAGGCCCGGATCACATTCAGTTTTATGGGTGACCCTGAATACGCTTTTTCACAGCCAGACAGCCACAGCGTGGCGCTGGATATCAAACAAACCGGAGTGATTCAGGGATTACCGCTGCAGTTCAGCGGTAACAATCTGGTGAAGAGCATTCGCTCAGGCACACCACAAGATAGCCAGTCATTGCGCCTGGTGGTTGATCTCACCGAAAAGGGCAAAACGAAGGCGGTCAAACAACAAAACGGCGCGAACTATACGGTGGTTTTTACCATCAATGCTGATGTACCTCCGCCGCCGCCTCCGCCAGTGGTGGCAAAACGCGTCGAAGAACCGGTTTACACACCGCGTCCTTCTGAACCTGCACGTAATCCGTTTAAATCGGACAGCGACCGCATTACCAGCGTCACCAGCAGTAATAGCGTTACACGCCCTGCGGCCAGCGCACGTCGTGCGGTCAGCGGTGATAAAGTGATTATCGCGATTGATGCGGGCCATGGAGGTCAGGATCCCGGCGCGATTGGTCCAGGCGGCACGCGGGAGAAAAACGTCACGATTGCGGTAGCCCGTAAGCTGCGGACGTTGTTAAACGATGATCCGATGTTCAAAGGCGTGCTGACTCGCGACGGCGACTATTTTATCTCTGTAATGGGCCGCTCAGATGTGGCGCGTAAACAAAATGCCAACTTCCTGGTCTCCATTCATGCGGATGCAGCGCCAAACCGTAGCGCGACTGGCGCATCGGTATGGGTGCTTTCGAACCGCAGGGCGAACAGCGAAATGGCAAACTGGCTGGAAGAGCACGAGAAACAGTCTGAACTGTTAGGCGGTGCGGGTGATGTGCTGGCAAACAGCCAGTCAGATCCATATCTCAGCCAGGCAGTGCTGGATTTACAGTTCGGTCATTCCCAGCGCGTCGGTTATGATGTCGCCACTAACGTATTGAATCAGTTGCAGGGCATCGGAGCATTGCATAAGCGTCGTCCGGAGCATGCGAGCCTGGGGGTTCTGCGTTCGCCGGATATTCCATCCATTCTGGTGGAGACAGGCTTTATCAGCAATAACAGTGAAGAGCGTCTGCTGGGCAGCGACAGCTACCAGCAGCAACTTGCCGAAGCCATTTATAACGGTTTGCGTAAATATTTTGAGGCGCATCCTCTGCAGTCCGCGCCACAGGGCGGGGCAGCTCAGACGGCCAGTGCCGCGCAGCCTGGCGAGATAACTGCGACCAACTAAGGAGAATTCATGCCGATTCAGGTTCTACCGCCGCAGCTTGCGAACCAAATCGCCGCCGGTGAGGTGGTAGAACGCCCTGCGTCGGTGGTGAAGGAGCTGGTGGAAAACAGCCTCGATGCGGGCGCGACCCGCATTGATATTGATATTGAACGCGGTGGCGCGAAGCTAATCCGCATTCGTGATAACGGCTGTGGTATCAAAAAAGACGAGCTGGCGTTAGCGCTGGCTCGTCACGCTACCAGCAAAATTGCTTCTCTGGATGATCTGGAAGCCATCATAAGCCTCGGTTTTCGCGGTGAAGCGCTGGCCAGTATCAGCTCGGTTTCCCGTTTGACGCTGACCTCCCGCACGGCTGACCAGGCAGAAGCCTGGCAGGCCTATGCTGAAGGGCGCGATATGGATGTGACGGTCAAACCTGCGGCGCATCCTGTCGGTACGACGCTGGAAGTCCTGGATCTGTTCTACAACACTCCCGCCCGACGCAAGTTCATGCGTACCGAAAAAACCGAGTTCGGTCATATCGACGAAATCATCCGTCGTATCGCGCTGGCCCGTTTCGATGTCACCATTAACCTCAGTCATAATGGCAAAGTGATGCGCCAGTACAGAGCGGTGGCCGAAGGCGGGCAGAAAGAGCGTCGACTGGGAACTATCTGTGGAACACCGTTTCTGGAACAGGCGCTGGCCATTGAGTGGCAGCATGGCGATCTGGCTTTACGCGGCTGGGTGGCTGACCCAAACGCCAGCAGTGCGGCGTTCGCGGAGATCCAGTATTGCTACGTGAATGGCCGCATGATGCGGGACCGTCTCATTAATCACGCCATTCGTCAGGCCTGCGAAGACAAGCTCGGAGCCGACCAGCAACCTGCTTTTGTACTTTATCTGGAGATCGACCCGCATCAGGTCGACGTGAACGTCCATCCAGCCAAGCATGAAGTAAGGTTCCACCAGTCACGACTGGTACACGATTTTATCTATCAGGGCGTGCTGAGCGTATTGCAACAGCAGGTTGAACCGGTGTTGCCACTGGAAAATGAAGAGCCTGCCCCACGTTCGTTCCCGGAAAACCGTGTTGCTGCGGGCCGGAACCATTTTGCGGAACCCGCTGCGGTACGCGAGCCGGAAGCGCCGCGTTTCTCCTCTGCAGGGAGCGCTCCGCGCCCAACGGGAGCAAACTACCCGAATGCCCAGCCTGGCTATCAAAAGCAGCAGGGGGCTTTGTATCGCAAACTGCTGGAAACCCCAGCCGCGGAGCGTAAAGAACACATCCCGGTAGCGTCGTCTTCCCTGGACGCTCATAGCCAGAGCTTTGGCCGGGTGTTGACGATTGTCGTACCGGATATGGCACTGCTTGAGCGTGACGGCAAATTGATGCTTCTGGCATTGCCGGTAGCCGAACGCTGGCTCAAACAGGTGCAGCTCACTCCGGGAGAAAATTCGGCCTGCGCGCAGCCGCTGCTGATCCCGGTTCGTCTGAAAATATCCGCTGAAGAAACAAGGGTATTGCAACGTGCAGAGGCCCAACTGGTGCAGATGGGCATTGAAATTGTGCTCGAACCACAACATGTGACAATTCGTGCAGTGCCTTTACCCTTACGCCAACAAAATTTACAAAACTTGATTCCTGAACTGATAGGCTACCTGGCGCAGCAAACATCGTTTGATGCCGCCAACACCGCGCAGTGGATCGCCCGTCATCTGGCAAGCGAACACACGCCGTGGAGTATGGCGCAGGCCATTAGCGTGCTGGCAGAGGTTGAACGTCTTTGTCCGCAACTGGTGAAATCGCCGCCAGGGGGTCTATTACAACCTGTTGATTTACAAACGGCGATGAACGCCCTGAAACATGATTGACGTAAGCAAGGCGAGCCTGCCTAAGGCGATTTTTTTGATGGGGCCAACGGCCTCCGGCAAAACGGCACTGGCCATTGAGTTGCGTAAAGTTTTGCCCGTAGAGTTGATTAGCGTTGATTCCGCCCTCATCTATCGGGGGATGGACATCGGCACGGCGAAGCCTGACGCAGAAGAGTTGCGTGCGGCACCGCACCGTTTGCTGGATATTCTCGACCCTGCTCAGGCTTACTCCGCAGCGGATTTCCGCCGGGATGCCTTAGCTGAGATGGCCGAGATAACAGCGGCGGGACGTATACCGCTGTTGGTTGGCGGAACCATGCTCTATTTCAAGGCGTTGCTGGAGGGGCTATCACCTCTGCCATCAGCGGATCCTGAGGTAAGAGCGAAAATTGAGCAGCAGGCGGCAGAGCAGGGCTGGGACGTTTTGCACAAGCAACTGGCAGAGATTGATCCGGTTGCTGCAGCACGGATCCATCCAAATGATCCGCAAAGGCTTTCCCGGGCACTGGAAGTTTTTTTCATTTCGGGTAAAACTTTAACGGAACTGACGCAAACGTCAGGAGAGGCTCTGCCGTATCAGGTGCATCAGTTCGCCATCGCCCCGGCGAGCCGTGAACTGCTCCATCAGCGAATTGAGCAGCGTTTTCATCAGATGTTAGCTTCAGATTTTGAAGCAGAAGTGCGGGCGCTATTTGCCCGTGGAGATTTGCATACGGATATGCCTTCCATTCGTTGTGTGGGATACCGCCAGATGTGGTCGTATCTTGAAGGTGAGATTTCATACGATGAAATGGTTTATCGAGGTGTTTGCGCCACGAGACAGTTAGCGAAGCGCCAGATCACCTGGTTGCGCGGTTGGGAGGGGGTTCACTGGTTAGACAGTGAAAAACCGCAACAGGCGTTAAACGAAGTGATTGAGGTTGTTGGTGATATCGCTCACTGAATGTGTACAATTGAGACGTATCGTGCGCAATTTTTCAGAATCGCAAGGTTCTAAGTACAAAACAAGCATATAAGGAAAAGATAGAATGGCTAAGGGGCAATCTTTACAAGATCCGTTCCTGAACGCATTGCGTCGGGAACGTGTTCCAGTTTCTATTTATTTGGTGAATGGTATTAAGCTGCAAGGTCAGATTGAGTCTTTCGATCAGTTCGTGATCCTGTTGAAAAACACGGTCAGTCAGATGGTCTACAAGCACGCGATTTCTACTGTTGTTCCGTCTCGTCCGGTATCTCATCACAGCAATAACGCTGGCGGCGGCACTGGCAGTAACTACCATCACGGCAGCAACGCGCAGGGTTCTTCAACGCCAGCGCAGGACAGCGACGAGACCGAATAAGGTCTCTGCTGTTATCCACACGGGGAGCCAGGGATCCTGCGTTCCCCGCTGATCTTTTTAGAGAGGTTTACGCTTGTTTGACCGTTATGATGCCGGTGAGCAGGCGGTGCTGGTACACATCTATTTTTCGCAAGACAAAGATATGGAAGACCTCCAGGAGTTTGAATCTCTGGTCTCTTCCGCCGGTGTCGAAGCAATGCAGGTGATTACCGGTAGCCGTAAAGCGCCGCACCCAAAGTATTTTGTTGGTGAAGGTAAAGCAGTTGAAATTGCGGATGCCGTAAAAGCAACTGGCGCTTCAGTTGTGTTGTTTGATCATGCGCTGTCTCCGGCCCAGGAACGTAACCTGGAAGCGCTTTGCGAATGCCGTGTTATCGATCGCACGGGTTTGATTTTAGATATTTTTGCTCAGCGTGCGCGTACCCATGAAGGTAAGTTGCAGGTTGAGCTGGCGCAGTTGCGCCATCTGGCAACGCGGCTTGTGCGTGGCTGGACCCACCTTGAGAGACAGAAAGGCGGGATTGGTTTACGCGGTCCGGGGGAAACCCAGCTCGAAACCGACCGTCGTTTGCTGCGTGGCCGTATTACCCAGATCCTCTCACGTCTGGAACGCGTTGAGAAACAGCGTGAGCAAGGTCGTCGTGCACGCTCAAAAGCCGACATCCCAACGGTGTCGCTGGTGGGGTATACCAACGCCGGTAAATCCACCCTGTTTAACCAGATTACTGAGGCCCAGGTTTATGCCGCAGACCAGTTGTTTGCGACCCTGGACCCAACGTTACGTCGTATTGACGTCGCCGATGTGGGTGAAACAGTGCTGGCGGATACCGTAGGGTTTATCCGTCATTTGCCTCACGACCTGGTGGCGGCGTTTAAAGCTACCCTGCAGGAGACGCGACAGGCGACCCTGCTGGTGCACGTGATTGACGCGGCGGATGTTCGTGTGCAAGAGAACATCGACGCGGTAAACGTGGTGCTCGAAGAGATCGACGCCCACGAGATCCCAACGCTGTTGGTGATGAACAAGATCGATATGCTGGAGGATTTCGAGCCGCGTATTGATCGAGATGAAGAGAACAAACCGATTCGGGTCTGGCTTTCTGCCCAGTCCGGTATTGGTGTGCCACTGCTTTTCCAGGCTTTGACAGAACGTCTTTCCGGTGAGGTAGCTCAGCACACGCTGCGATTGCCGCCACAGGAAGGCAGGCTGCGCAGCCGGTTTTATCAGCTTCAGGCGATAGAAAAAGAGTGGATGGAGGATGACGGCAGCGTGGGGATGCAGGTGCGTATGCCGATCGTTGACTGGCGTCGCCTCTGTAAACAAGAACCTGCGCTGGTCGACTATATCGTCTGATCAGAAAGGGGATGCCTGAATAATTCGCCCTTGCATAACAAATATGGAGCATATACATGGCGTGGAATCAGCCCGGTAACAACGGACAAGACCGCGACCCGTGGGGAAGCAGCAATAATCAAGGCGGCAACTCTGGGGGAAATGGCAACAAAGGTGGTCGCGAGCAGGGGCCGCCGGATCTGGATGATATCTTCCGCAAGCTGAGCAAAAAGCTTGGTGGCCTTGGCGGAGGTAAAGGTTCTGGCTCGGGTGGCAATTCTACCCAGGGGCCGCGCCCGCAAATGGGTGGCCGCGTGGTAGGCATTGTTGCCGCTGCGGCGGTGATCATCTGGGCTGCCACCGGGTTCTACACCATTAAAGAAGCGGAACGCGGTGTCGTCACCCGTTTCGGTAAGTTCAGCCATCTGGTGGAGCCAGGTCTTAACTGGAAACCGACCTTCATTGACGACGTTACCGCGGTCAACGTGGAGTCTGTTCGTGAACTGGCGGCATCTGGTGTGATGCTGACCTCTGATGAGAACGTGGTGCGCGTTGAGATGAACGTACAGTACCGCGTAACCGATCCTGAACGTTATCTGTTTAGCGTGACCAGCGCTGATGACAGCCTGCGTCAGGCAACCGACAGCGCCCTGCGTGGTGTTATCGGTAAATACACTATGGATCGCATCCTGACCGAAGGTCGTACCGTTATTCGTAGCGATACCCAGCGCGAGCTGGAAGAGACCATTCGCCCGTACAACATGGGTATTACCCTGCTGGACGTCAACTTCCAGGCCGCTCGTCCGCCGGAAGAGGTGAAAGCGGCGTTTGATGACGCGATTGCTGCCCGTGAAAACGAACAGCAGTACATCCGTGAAGCGGAAGCGTACACCAACGAAGTGCAGCCACGTGCTAACGGTCAGGCGCAGCGTATTCTTGAAGAAGCTCGCGCATATAAAACCCAGACCATCCTGGAAGCACAGGGTGAAGTGGCGCGTTTCGCGAAAATTCTGCCGGAATATAAAGCGGCTCCGGAAATTACCCGTGAACGTCTCTATATCGAGACCATGGAAAAAGTGCTGAGCCACACGCGTAAAGTGCTGGTTAACGACAACAAAGGCGGAAACCTGATGGTACTGCCACTGGACCAGATGCTGAAAGGCGGTTCGGCTCCGGCGGCGAAAGCTGACACCAGCGGTTCCAGCAGCCTGCTGCGTCTGCCGCCTGCGTCGTCCAGTAGCTCAAGCGCAACAACCACGCCTTCTTCGAACGATGGTGACATCATGGACCAACGCCGTGCTAACGCGCAGCGTAACGACTACCAGCGTCAGGGGGAATAAGGATGCGTAAGTCAGTTATTGCGATCATCATCATCGTGCTGGTCGTGCTTTACACCTCGATTTTCGTTGTGAAAGAGGGTGAACGCGGGATCAAATTCCAGTTCAGCAGCGTCGTCCGTGATAGCGACAAGCGTCCGGTGATCTATGAGCCGGGCCTGCACTTCAAAGTGCCGTTCATTCAGTCGGTGAAAACGCTTGATGCCCGTATCCAGACCATGGATAACCAGGCTGACCGTTTCGTGACCAAAGAGAAGAAAGACCTGATCGTTGACTCTTACATCAAGTGGCGTATCAGTGATTTCAGCCGTTACTTCCTGGCGACAGGCGGCGGCGACGTTTCTCAGGCAGAAGTGCTGCTGAAACGTAAGTTCTCTGACCGTCTGCGTTCTGAGATTGGACGTCTGGATGTGAAAGATATCGTGACCGATTCCCGCGGTCGTCTGACGCTGGAAGTGCGTGATGCGCTGAACTCCGGTACCGCAGGCACCGAAGACGAAGTCTCAACACCGGCAGCGGATGATGCGATTGCTAAAGCGGCGGAACGTGTTCAGGCTGAAACCAACGGCAAAGTGCCGGTGATCAACCCGAACAGTATGGCGGCCCTGGGTATTGAAGTCGTTGACGTGCGTATTAAGCAGATCAACCTTCCTGTGGAAGTGTCCGAGGCGATCTACAACCGTATGCGTGCCGAGCGTGAAGCGGTCGCCCGTCGTCACCGTTCACAGGGTCAGGAAGAGGCTGAGAAGCTGCGCGCGGCAGCGGACTACGAAGTCACCAAGACACTGGCGGAATCTGAGCGTCAGGGACGTATTCTGCGCGGTGAAGGTGATGCAGAAGCCGCGAAGCTGTTTGCAGATGCCTTCAGCCAGGATCCGGACTTCTACGCCTTTATCCGTAGCCTGCGAGCTTACGAGAATAGCTTCCAGAGCAACCAGGATGTGATGGTCCTCAGCCCGGACAGCGATTTCTTCCGTTATATGAAGACGCCAACCAACGCGACGCGATAAACTCAGGCTCGTTTGAGTATTCAAACCACCGCTCTTCACGGAGCGGTGGTTTTCTTTTATAAGGAATAAAAATGAATTCAACCATTTGGCTCGCGCTGGCGCTGGTGTTAGTTCTGGAAGGTCTTGGCCCGATGCTTTATCCGCGCGCATGGCGTCGTATGATTGCGACGATGAGTCAGCTCCCTGATAATATTTTGCGTCGTTTTGGTGGCGGTCTTGTGGTTGCTGGCATCGTGATCTACTACATGTTGAAGAAAACGATTGGCTGATCAAAAAGTGGTCGGATTTGGCGTATTTTGAGGTCAAAAAGTGCTGTATATCTGAAAAAGCGATGGTAGAATCCATTTTTAAGCAAACGGTGATTTTGAAAAAAATGGGTAACAACGTCGTCGTACTGGGCACCCAATGGGGTGACGAAGGTAAAGGGAAGATTGTTGATCTTCTGACTGAACGGGCTAAATATGTTGTACGCTACCAGGGCGGTCACAACGCAGGCCATACTCTCGTAATCAACGGTGAAAAAACCGTCCTCCATCTTATTCCATCAGGCATTCTTCGTGATAACGTCACCAGCATCATCGGTAACGGCGTTGTGCTGTCTCCTGCTGCGCTGATGAAAGAGATGAAAGGTCTGGAAGACCGTGGTATCCCTGTTCGTGAGCGTCTGCTGCTCTCCGAAGCTTGCCCGCTGATCCTGGATTATCACGTGGCACTGGACGTTGCGCGTGAGAAAGCGCGTGGCGCGAAAGCGATCGGTACCACCGGCCGTGGTATCGGCCCGGCTTACGAAGACAAAGTAGCTCGTCGCGGTCTGCGCGTGGGCGACCTCTTCGACAAAGCAACCTTCGCTGAAAAGCTGAAAGAAGTGATGGAATATCACAACTTCCAGCTGGTGAACTTCTACAAAGCTGACGCTGTTGACTACCAGAAAGTACTGGATGACGTCATGGCGATTGCTGACATTCTGACCGGTATGGTTGTTGATGTATCCGATCTGCTGGACCAGGCGCGCAAGCGTGGCGATTTCGTCATGTTTGAAGGTGCGCAGGGTACGCTGCTGGACATCGACCACGGTACCTATCCGTACGTAACCTCTTCTAACACCACCGCGGGTGGCGTGGCGACCGGCTCTGGCCTGGGCCCACGTTATGTGGATTACGTTCTGGGTATCATCAAAGCTTACTCCACTCGCGTGGGTGCAGGTCCATTCCCGACCGAACTGTTTGATGAAACCGGCGAGTTCCTGTGCAAGCAAGGTAACGAGTTTGGCGCGACCACCGGTCGTCGTCGTCGTACCGGCTGGCTGGATGCGGTTGCAGTGCGTCGCGCAGTGCAGATCAACTCCCTGTCTGGCTTCTGCCTGACCAAGCTGGACGTACTGGACGGCCTGAAAGAAGTGAAAATCTGCGTAGGCTACCGTATGCCAGATGGCCGCGAAGTGACCACCACTCCGCTGGCGGCTGACGACTGGGAAGGCATCGAGCCAATCTACGAAACCATGCCAGGCTGGTCTGAGACCACTTTTGGTGTGAAAGAGCGTAGCGGCCTGCCACAGGCGGCGCTGGATTACATCAAGCGTATTGAAGAACTGACCGAAGTGCCGATCGATATTATTTCTACCGGCCCGGATCGTACTGAAACGATGATCCTGCGCGACCCGTTCGACGCATAATCTTCGTGACTGCTGGCCTGCGGGGGTGACCCGTAGGCCGGATAAGCGTAGCGCCATCCGGCGACCACTCCTCGATCTCTGCTTTTTCGCCCCGTCAGTCAAATAAATTAGCCGCTAACTATCTGGCTGGTTTATCATCATTAATGAATATCTCAGCGGTTTGTCCGCGATTTCCCTTTTTCCTGAGGTTGATGTGCAGTTAACAAGTTTCACCGATTACGGCTTACGCGCGCTGATCTACATGGCGTCGTTACCCGATGGGAAAATGACCAGTATCTCTGAAGTGACAGAGGTCTACGGCGTGTCTCGTAATCATATGGTCAAAATAATCAATCAACTTAGTCGTGCCGGATATGTTGCTGCCGTTCGCGGGAAGAATGGGGGGATCCGTCTCGGTAAACCGGCGCAGAGTATTCGTGTTGGCGATGTGGTACGTGAGCTGGAGCCATTGTCTCTGGTGAACTGCAGCAGCGAGTTCTGCCACATTACGCCCGCCTGCCGTCTGAAAAAGGCGCTTTCTAAGGCCGTGCAAAGTTTTCTCAAGGAACTGGATAACTACACGCTGGCCGATTTGGTTGAAGAGAATCAACCGCTTTATAAATTATTGCTGGTGGAATGAAGAAAATTTCCACCGGAGCTGACAACGGAGGAACCGACATGTCACAAGATCCATTCCAGGAACGCGAAGCCGAAAAATACGCGAACCCTATCCCCAGCCGCGAGTTCATCATTGAACACTTAACAAAACGCGAAAAACCCGCCAATCGTGAAGAACTTGCCGTTGAATTAAATATTGAAGGTGAAGAGCAAATTGAAGCCCTTCGCCGTCGCCTGCGCGCCATGGAGCGTGACGGGCAACTGGTCTTTACCCGCCGTCAGTGCTATGCGCTGCCAGAACGCCTTGATCTGCTGAAAGGAACCGTCATTGGTCACCGTGACGGCTATGGCTTCCTGCGCGTAGAAGGTCGTAAAGACGATCTGTACCTTTCATCTGAACAGATGAAAATGTGTATCCACGGTGACCAGATCCTGGCCCAGCCGCTGGGCGCTGACCGTAAAGGTCGCCGCGAAGCTCGCGTGGTGCGCGTGCTGGTGCCAAAAACCAGCCAGATTGTTGGCCGCTACTTTACCGATGCGGGCGTCGGCTTTGTGGTACCGGACGACAGCCGTCTGAGTTTTGATATCCTGATCCCACCTGAAGAGGTTATGGGCGCGCGCATGGGCTTTGTGGTGGTGGTTGAGCTCACCCAGCGTCCTACCCGTCGCACTAAAGCGGTCGGGAAAATCGTGGAAGTATTGGGCGATAACATGGGCACCGGCATGGCTGTTGATATGGCGCTGCGTACCCATGAGATCCCGTACATCTGGCCGAAAGCGGTTGAAGAACAAATTGAAGGCCTTCGTGAAGAAGTGCCTGAAGAGTCTAAAGCTGGCCGCGTGGATCTGCGCGATCTGCCACTGGTGACGATTGATGGCGAAGACGCCCGCGACTTCGATGATGCGGTGTACTGCGAGAAAAAACGCGGCGGCGGCTGGCGCCTGTGGGTTGCCATCGCGGATGTGAGCTACTATGTTCGCCCGCACACCCCGCTGGATAACGAAGCGCGCAACCGCGGTACCTCGGTTTACTTCCCGTCACAGGTTGTGCCGATGCTGCCGGAAGTGCTCTCTAACGGCCTGTGCTCCCTGAACCCGCAGGTTGATCGCCTCTGTATGGTTTGTGAGATGACCATCTCCACCAAAGGGCGCTTAACAGGTTACAAATTCTACGAAGCAGTCATGAGCTCACATGCGCGCCTGACCTATACCAAAGTCTGGCATATGCTGCAGGGCGACCAGGATCTGCGCGAACAATATGCGCCGCTGGTGAAGCACATTGAAGAGCTGCATAACCTCTACAAAACGCTGGATCAGGCGCGTGAAGAGCGCGGCGGGATCTCCTTTGAGAGCGAAGAGGCGAAGTTTATCTTCAACGCGGAACGTCGCATTGAACGTATCGAACAGACCCAACGTAACGACGCGCACAAGCTGATTGAAGAGTGTATGATCCTGGCGAACATCTCGGCGGCACGTTTTGTTGAGAAAGCCAAAGAGCCTGCGCTGTTCCGTATTCACGATAAACCGTCGACGGAAGCCATCACCGCGTTCCGTTCAGTACTGGCTGAACTGGGTCTGGAGCTGCCTGGTGGTAACAAGCCAGAGCCGCGTGATTATGCCGAGCTGCTGGAATCCATTGGCGACCGTCCGGATGCAGAAATGCTGCAGACCATGCTGCTGCGCTCCATGAAGCAGGCGATTTACGATCCGGAAAACCGTGGGCACTTCGGTCTGGCGTTGCAGTCCTACGCGCACTTTACGTCGCCAATTCGTCGTTACCCGGATCTTTCCCTGCACCGTGCAATCAAGTATTTGCTGGCGCAGGAGCAGGGCCATAAAGGGAACACGACTGAAACCGGAGGCTACCACTATTCAATGGAAGAGATGCTGCAACTGGGTCAGCATTGTTCCATGACCGAACGCCGCGCGGATGAAGCGACCCGTGAAGTCTCAGACTGGCTGAAGTGCGACTTTATGCTGGATCAGGTCGGTAACGTTTTCAAAGGTGTGATCGCCAGCGTGACCGGTTTTGGTTTCTTTGTTCGTCTCGATGAGCTGTTTATCGACGGTCTGGTGCATGTCTCCAGCCTGGATAACGACTACTACCGTTTTGACCAGGTCGGGCAGCGTCTCATTGGCGAATCCGGCGGTCAGACCTATCGTCTGGGCGATCGTGTGGAAGTGAAGGTCGAAGCGGTCAATATGGATGAGCGCAAGATCGACTTCAGCCTGATCTCCAGCGAGCGTGGCCCGCGTAATGTGGGTAAAACGGCGCGTGAGAAGGCGAAAAAGGGTGGCAACGGTAATACCAGCGGCAAACGTCGTCAGGCGGGTAAGAAAGTGAACTTCGAGCCAGATAGCGCCTTCCGCGGCGAGAAGAAAAAGAAACCGAAGGCAGCGAAGAAAGAAGCTCGCTCCGCGAAAAAGCCTTCCGCTAAGACCCAAAAAATTGCCGCCGCTACCAAAGCGAAGCGCGCGGCGAAGAAAAAGCAGGCGGAGTAATTCCGCCCCTTACCCTGACCCTCTCCCCATCGGGGAGAGGGAAAAGTATCGTCATAATGAGAACCATCAATGAGTGAAATGATTTACGGCATCCACGCGGTGCAAGCCCTGCTGGAGCGCGCACCGGAGCGTTTTCAGGAAGTGTTCATTCTGAAAGGGCGTGAAGACAAGCGTCTGATGCCGCTGATCCACGCCCTGGAGGCACAGGGTGTGGTGATCCAACTGGCAAACCGCCAGTTCCTGGATGAGAAAAGTGACGGCGCGGTTCACCAGGGGATCATTGCCCGCGTGAAGCCGGGTCGTCAGTATCAGGAAAACGATCTGCCGGATCTGATTGCCGAGCTGGATAACCCATTTTTCCTGATCCTCGATGGCGTTACCGATCCGCACAACCTCGGTGCATGTCTGCGTAGTGCTGATGCTGCCGGTGTACACGCGGTCATCGTGCCAAAAGATCGCTCTGCACAGCTGAACGCCACGGCCAAAAAAGTGGCCTGCGGCGCGGCAGAGAACGTTCCGTTGATCCGTGTTACCAACCTGGCGCGCACCATGCGTCTGCTGCAGGAAGAGAATATCTGGATTGTCGGTACCGCCGGTGAAGCCGATCATACCCTCTATCAGAGCAAAATGACTGGCCGTCTGGCGCTGGTGATGGGAGCCGAAGGTGAAGGGATGCGTCGTCTGACGCGCGAGCACTGCGATGAGCTAATCAGCATTCCGATGGCGGGCAGCGTGTCGTCTCTGAACGTTTCTGTTGCGACGGGCATCTGCCTGTTTGAAGCGGTGCGTCAGCGGGGCTAGCCTTTTGTGCCCGGTAAGCACAACGCCACCGGGCATTGACCTCACTCCTCTAACGACCGCAAATGGTCATCCTTCCTGAGCGTCATCAGCGCCGCAATGCTCACCACTGCTGTCGTCATGACGTAGTACGCTGGAATATCCAGATTGCCCGTCTCTTTAATCAGCCCGGTAATAATCAACCCTGCGCAGCCTGAAAAAATAGCGTTCGACAGGGAGTAAGCCAACCCAAGCCCGGTATAGCGCACACGCGTCGGGAACATCTCAGAGAGCATCGCCGGGCCAGGCCCTGCCAGCATTCCCACCAGACCACCTGCAATCAATACCACCAGCGCTTTCACTGCCAGCGTACTGGATTCGGCCTGCAGGATTTTCAGGAGTGGCAGGGCGAGGATCAGCAGCAGCGTGGTGGCGATAATCATCACCGTGCGACGCCCGATCCGGTCGCTCAGGATCCCAGAGGGAATGATGGTGAGTGCAAAACCAATATTCGAAATCACCGCTATTAATAACGCCTGGTTAAAGCCGGTGTGCAGCGCTGACTGCAGGTAGGTTGGCATAATCACCAGATAGGTATACCCCGCCGCTGACCAGACCATCACCCTGCCAATCCCCATTATGATAGCTCTGAGGGTCGCAGCGGTATCCGCCCGAGCGGTGACCGGTTTGTCCTGCTGCTGCACAAAGTTGGGTGTCTCTTCCATGCTTACCCGAAGCCATAGTGCGACGACGCCCATGGGCAGCGCCAGGAAGAATGGAATGCGCCAGCCCCAGTCATGCAAAGCTTCAGGGGTGAGGAGGGCGGAGAGCAGCGCGACAATACCCGCGCCTGCCAGCAATCCCAGCGCCACGGTGAAGGATTGCCACGCGCCGTACAGGCCGCGCTTGCCGCGCGGGGCAAACTCCGTCATCAGCGAGACCGCGCCACCGTACTCGCCGCCCGCGAACAGCCCCTGCAGGATGCGAAGCAGTGTAATAATGAGGGGTGCGGCAATCCCGATGCTGGCGTAGACCGGCACCACGCCGATAGCGGCGGTAGCGAGCGTCATCAATACCAGCACAATGATTAGCGTTGGCTTACGGCCAATCCTGTCGCCAATGCGGCCAAACACCACCGCGCCCAGGGGACGGAAAAAGAAAGCGATGGCAAACGAGGCGTAGGTCAGGATCAGGCTGGTTAGCCCCGCTTCCCCCTCAAGCTGGAAGAAGTTTTTCGCAATAACGGTCGCCAGAAAACCGTAGACCGCAAACTCATACCACTCGATAAAGTTACCAATGGAGCCTGCAATTAATGCTCGCTTGTGCGCATCCGGTTGCATAACGATCCTCACTGAAGGGGGTAAGAATAAATTATTCAACAAAAGGGAAGTGATGAAATAGTTTATTCTTATGTTCTGTGAGCTATTTCACGAATGATATCAGCAGGATCGCCACTGTGTGACTTCACTCCCATGCAGCGTGTATGCGGTCTGTCCATACTTACCTTCATTGCCACCGAGCCACTGAAGGAGGGAGACAGCATGCACTGGCAGACCCATACCGTTTTTAATCAACCAGCTCCACTCTCAAACAGTAACCTTTTCCTCTCTGACTGCGCCCTGCGTGACGCAGTTTCCCGCGAGGGTGCCGAGTGGGATAGTGAGCTGCTCGCCAGCATCGGGCAGCAGTTAGGCACCGCTGAGTCACTGGAGCTGGGCAGGCTGGCGAACGTGAATCCACCTGAGCTATTACGCTATGATGCCACCGGGGAGCGGCTGGATGATGTCCGCTTTCATCCCGCATGGCACTTGCTGATGCAAGGACTGTGTGCCAACCGTGTACACAACCTGGTGTGGGAAGAGGAGGCGCGAAAGGGCTCCTTTGTCGCCAGAGCCGCACGGTTTGTTCTGCATGCGCAGGTCGAAGCTGGCACGCTTTGTCCCATAACCATGACTTTTGCTGCGACACCCTTGCTTCAGCAGACGCTCCCCAAAATATTTCATGACTGGCTGACGCCGCTACTCAGCGATCGCTACGATCCTCATCTTGCTCCAGGATCGCAAAAGCGGGGTCTGCTGATCGGCATGGGGATGACGGAAAAGCAGGGCGGATCCGATGTTCTCAGCAACACCACCAAAGCAGAAAAATGCAGCGATGGTAGCTACCGGCTGGTGGGACACAAATGGTTTTTCTCGGTGCCTCAAAGCGATGCGCATCTGGTGCTGGCCCAGGCGAAAGGCGGACTCTCCTGCTTTTTTGTTCCCCGTTTTTTGCCTGACGGGCAACGGAATGCCGTGCGTCTGGAGCGGCTGAAAGACAAGCTCGGTAACCGATCCAATGCCAGCAGCGAGGTGGAGTTTCTTGATGCCTCCGGCTGGCTGCTTGGGGAAGAGGGCGAAGGCGTGCGGCAGATCCTGAGAATGGGCGGGCTGACGCGCTTTGACTGCGCGCTGGGCAGTTACGGGCTGATGCGTCGGGCGTTATCCGTGGCGCTTTACCACGCCCATCAGCGGCAGACGTTCGGGAAAAATCTTATCGATCAACCCTTGATGCGCGATGTGCTGAGCCGTATGGCCCTGGTGCTGGAGGGGCAAACTGCACTGTTATTTCGTCTGGCGCGGGCGTGGGATAAACGCGCGGATCCGCAAGAAGCCGCCTGGGCTCGGTTGTTCACCCCTGCGGCGAAATTTAGCGTGTGCAAAGCCGGAATCCCCTTTGTGGCAGAAGCAATGGAAGTCCTCGGTGGTATGGGCTACTGCGAGGAGAGCGAACTACCACGACTCTACCGTGAGATGCCGGTAAACAGCATCTGGGAAGGATCGGGCAATATTATGTGCCTGGATGTGTTGCGCGTACTAACTAAGCAGCCCGCTGTCTTCGACCTGCTGGCCGACGATTTTGCGCAGGTGAAAGGGCAGGACAGACACTTCGATCGTAGCTGGCGGCAACTACAGCAAAAACTGCGTAAACCTCAGGAGGCACAGGGGCGGGAGATCGCGCACCAGCTTTTCTTACTGGGTGCCGGGAGCCAAATGCTGCGGCACGCATCGCCACCCGTGGCGCAGGCGTGGTGCCGCATGATGCTTGATACCCGCGGTGGGACGCTGATGAACGAGCAGGTGCAAAGTGACCTGCTGCTGCGTGCCACCGGCAGGGTTGGCTAGTTTTTCAGCTGGAACAAGCTCACCAGTTGGGTGAGGTGTGAACCTTTCTCACGCAGCGTTTGTGCCGTTTGTTCGCTGCGTGAGACGCGATCGGCGTTGATGTGTGATGCTTCGCCAATATGGGTCATAGCAAGATTAACCTGACCGATTCCTGCGGATTGCTCGCGTGACGCGTGGTTAATCTCCATGACCAGCTGGCTGATGTTATCAATATGAAGAATGATGGAGTCCATCGCCAGACGCGTCTGTTCGGACAGCGCGTGTCCTTCACTGACTTTCCTGAGCGTATCGCCAATCAGCTGTTCAATCTCCTTCACTGCGTTAGCGCTACGTCCAGCCAGAGCGCGAACTTCCTGCGCGACCACTGCAAAACCTTTTCCGTGTTCACCAGCACGAGCCGCCTCTACTGCCGCATTGAGCGCCAGGATATTGGTCTGGAAAGCGATTGACTCAATCACGCGCGTGATGTCTTCGATGCGTTTTGACGCTTCCCGGATGTCATCCATGGTGGCAACCGCATGGGTTACCGTCTCGCCACCCTGATGTACCGCGAGCGAGGTTTCACTTACCAACTGCTGTGTTTGCTCCATATTGGCCGCGTTTTGCTGTACGGTTGCGGCCAGTTGCTCCATGCTGGCGGAGGTCTCTTCCACGCTGCTGGCCTGTTTGTTGATCTGCTCTGAAATCTCGCCGGTATCGGAGGCCAGGGCGTTTGTCCCCATATGGATTTCACCTGCCGCTTCGCGAACCTGCAGAACCATTTTTTGCAATCCGCCACCGATACCATTGATGGCATCAACCAACTGACCAACCTCATCCTGGCGCGTTACGGGAAGGCTGGAACGCAGATCGCCCGCAGCATACTGACGAGCCAGATGAATCACATTTCTCAGCGGTTGGGTAAGCATCCGACGAATAATCATCACAAAGAGGCCCGCGAAGAGTACAGACAACACCACACCAGCCAGGAGGAAACGGTCACGCAGAGTGGTCACGCTTGAGAGCAGTACGGATTTATCCACTTCGCCGACGATGGTCCAGTTCCAGCCTGGCAGCGGGGTATAGGCCATTTTCACCGTGCGGCCATCTTCAGTGATGCGTTCCAGTGTGCCGGGTTTGTCACTCAGCAGCTGCTGTTGTGTTGCACTGTCCCATTTCGGTAACTGACCCTCCTCGCTGGAATGGAACAGATACTGGCCGCGCGTTTTGCCGTTGCTGCGATCCAGCACAAAGAAGTGGCCGCTCTCACCCAGACGGCGGTTGAGGATTTTCTCGCGCATGACGTTCCAGGAGCGGGTGATGTCCACGCCGACAAAGACGATCGCAATGATCTGTCCTTCGGCGTTTTTAACGGGCTGGTACTGGGTGATGTAACGCTTGCCAAACAGTAGCGCCAGTCCACGGTAGACTTCGCCTTTGCTTACGGCAGCGAAGGCCGGGCTGGAGACATCCAGAACAGTACCCATTGCACGCTCGCCATTCTCTTTGCGCAGGGAAGTGGCTACACGAATAAAATCGTTACCACTGCGTACAAACAGCGTCGAAATGGCTCCCGTACGATTCAGGAACTCGTCCGAAAGGGTGTTATTTTCATGCAGCCCGGTTTCTCCGCCTTTCAGAAGCGGAACGCTAAGCCCGTTTATCGTCTGGGGTTGGGAACGATCAATATTCAGAGGCTGCGGTAAAAAGGTGGAAAACAGGCGGGTATAACTCTCGACCTCTTCACTCAGGCTGGTGTTAAACATCTGCACCATATCGACCATGCCAGTGGACTGGTTATGCAGATCCTCGACCGCAAGCTCTTCAAGCTGCTGGCTGGCTTTTTGGCTGAGCAGAAAAGTGAAAAGCAAAAACAGTATGGCGACACTGACACCCGTAAGCAGTGACAGCTTCGTACCAAGTCCTGCACGGCGAAAAAAATTGATCATAAATTGCTCATCATTGAAAAGGTATGGTTCTTCAACGGCAGAGCGGGGATGACGTTTATCCCTTTAATGTAACAAAATGTTATTTAATTGTTTTTAATGTGTTTGTTGCAAGGTGAAAAATTTGCAAAAACGAAAAGCCACTAAAAGTAAGTGGCTTTTATCGGGAGGGGTTAAACATAAAGAATGGCCTGTACGCGCCAATGATCAACATGGTTATCTTCCTGCATCTGGATGATTCGATACCAGGAAGCGCCCTGCTCATCGGCTTTCAATGCAACTACACGTTCAACGTCTTGCGGGCTCCCTGAAATATTATTCACGGAGATCTGGCCTATTTCATTCAGACCCGTTACACAATCAGCACTGGCGAATTCTGCTGACTGTGCGGTTGTGCTCACAAGGCCAGCTGAGAGCAACAGAGAGGTCAAAGCAAGAGTTCGTTTCATCGTCAGCTCCATTTCACATATTTCCGGTATCCGCCGGGCAATCCTTCGCAAATAAACTCACTTCCATTGTCGCGGGCATGGAGTTTATTGTGGACAGGAAAATGTCTATGGACGCAAAGCAGTGTAAATGTCGTTCAAAGGAAGACCATTACTTATGGTACAAAATTGCCTGTGAGTACCACTGTCCCGTTATGATGCTTTCATCGATCATAATGATGACGTAATAATCTGCTTTGGCGGCGACGGCTTGTGCTTTTATTGCCTCTTCAGCGTCATCCGGAGAGCCGCGAACCAGCGCGGAGACCGTGCCCATTCGCTGTAATCCTTCCGTCTGATTACGACGAATCTCCTGTGGATGATCGGCGACCGGCGGAGCGGGCTGCGGCGTTCCCTGCAGTGCGTTACAGCCACTGAGCAGAGACACCAGCAATAAAGCAGCAAACCTGCGCATAACCATATCTCGTTTCCTGATAGCCATAGTGTAGTTGTCTGTGAATTTAGTTTTGGGGGAATGTTCCCGAAGTGTTATCTGGGACGTATATTTCGAATGAAAATGACGTGAAAGCGTAACCCAGTTCTCAACATTATGAATCATACATTCGGACAGGGTCGACAATGATTGAAATTGAAATACGCCATCTCGGCGGCCATGAAATTTTACACGCGATACCAGCGGGAAAACGTGATGTGCCGCTGCCTGTTATCGTTTTTTATCATGGGTTTACGTCTTCGAAGCTGGTTTACAGTTATTTTGCGGTGGCGCTGGCTCAGGCCGGCTTTCGAGTGGTAATGCCGGATGCACCTGACCACGGCGCACGCTTTACGGGTAATGAACAGGCGCGGCTTGGACAGTTCTGGCACATTCTGCACGGCAGTCTGACCGAGTTTGCCGGGTTGCGTGATGCGCTCTATGAGGCAGGGCTGGTGGCTGATGATCGTCTGGCCGTGGCCGGGGCGTCAATGGGGGGCATGACGGCGCTGGGGATTATGACGCATCACCCAGAGGTGAAATCCGTCGCCTGCCTGATGGGCTCGGGCTATTTTACCTCACTGGCGAAGACGCTTTTTCCCCCTCAGGATTTAACGGAAATGACCGCGACGCTGGCAGAGTGGGAAGTGACCCGGGCATTGCCGCGTCTGGCCGATCGCCCGCTGCTGTTGTGGCACGGTGACGCGGATGACGTGGTCCCACCCGATGGAACCTTCCGTCTTCAACAGTCGTTGCAGCGCGAGGGACTGGATAGCAACCTGACCTGCCTGTGGGAAGCGGGCGTCCGCCACCGCATCACGCCCACGGCACTGGACGCCACGGTGGCATTCTTCCGCCAGCATTTTTAAACGCGCAGGACTTTGACGCCCTGATCCTCCAGTTTCTGGAGGATCTCTGGGTTGGCCCCTTTGCCGGTGATCACCATGTCGATCTGTTCGGCGCGGCTGAATAACATCCCTGCGCGCTCGCCCACTTTGCTGCTGTCGACCAGCACAACGAGCTTGCCTACAACGTTGAGCATGTTTTGCTCCGCCATCGCAGTCAACATATCGGTTTTATACAGGCCATCAGCGGTAAGGCCTTTACCGCTGGTAAACATCCAGTGACCGGCATAAAGACTGTTTTCGCTATCCTGTGGGCTGAGGGTGATGGACTGACTTTTATTGTATTGGCCACCCATAATAACGACGCTTTCATGTTCCTGATCGATAAGATAGTTGGCGAGCGGTAAGTAGTTGGTGATGATTTGTACCGGTTTTCCGCACATCTCCCGGCCCAGAAGAAACGCCGTGGAGCCACAGTTGATCACCACGCTTTCGCCGGGATTCACCAGCTGCGATGCGGCTCTGGCAATACGCACTTTTTCATCATGATTTTGTGCCTGATGAATGTTCATTGGCGTCCAGCGCGGGCGTTGTTGGCTGATCGCTTCTGCGCCGTTGCGGACTTTTTTCAGTTTCCCGCTCTCATCCAGCTTGTTGATATCCCGCCGTGCTGTCGCCGGGGAAATCCCTAAATGCTCGATGACTTTCTCGACGGTGATGAAACCTGTTTGCGCCAGGAGTTCCAGGAGAATTTGATGCCGTTGCGCTTCCGTCATGAGCTATTCCGATAAGAATTGATTTGAAAAGATGATATTTGAAATAGCATGAAATTACTAAAATAATTATGGAATCGCCAGACAGAAGTCTGGCGATTTGGCTTCACAATCAGAGGAAGGACTTGAACGGCAGGTCGGGTTCAATGGTGAAGCAATCATCAAAGCCACGCGGGTAGTGATACTCGAGATTGTCTTTGTCCAGTGGCCAGGTGAACTTGCCTCCAACCTGCCAGATGAATGGCTTGAAGCCATATTTCAGACGATCTTTTTTCATCTCCCACAGTACGCGGATTTCCTGTGGGTCGGCCTGGAAATTGGACCAGATATCATGGTGGAACGGGATCACCACTTTGGTGTTCAATGCTTCCGCCATGCGCAGCATATCAGCGCTGGTCATCTTGTCAGTGATGCCGCGTGGGTTCTCGCCGTAGGAGCCCAGCGCCACGTCAATCTGATGTTCATTACCGTGCTTCGCATAGTAGTTGGAGTAGTGAGAGTCACCGCTGTGGTACAGAGAGCCGCCAGGGGTTTTAAACAGATAGTTAACCGCGCGCTCGTCCATGCCATCTGGTAGTACCCCAGCGGCTTTCTGATCGGCAGGCAGAGTAATCAATGCGGTACGGTCAAAGGCATCAAGCGCGTGGATTTCAATGTCTTTAATTTTCACCACATCGCCCGGCTTCATGACAATGCAGCGCTCTTTCGGTACACCCCAGCCAATCCAGAGATCCACGCAGGTCTGCGGTCCGATAAACGGGACGTCATCGGCACAGTTTTGCATGACCGCTGCCGCTACATTTACGTCGATATGGTCGTTGTGATCGTGCGTTGAGAGAACAGCATCGATCTGCCGAATAGCAAATGGATCAAGCACAAAAGGTGTCGTACGCAGGTTTGGCTGCAGTTTTTCCACACCCGCCATACGCTGCATCTGATGGCCTTTTTTCATCAACGGGTTGCCGTGGCTCTGTTTGCCCGTACCGCACCAGAAATCGACGCAAATGTTCGCACCACCCTCTGATTTCAACCAGATACCGGTACAACCCAGCCACCACATTGCAAAGGTACCGGGAGCAACCCGTTCCTGCTCGATCTCTTCGTTCAGCCAGCTACCCCATTCCGGAAAGGTGCTCAGAATCCATGATTCGCGGGTGATGGTGTTTACTTTACTCATCGTTTGACTCCTGGTTTTAATCAAAAGTAATCACAATGTGATTTGTTGTGATTAATGCTGGCACCATTTGACGTACTTTGCAACGGTAAAAATGAGGAATTTTATCTGTTCGACTTCACGGATTATCCGCTTTTACCTTGTTAGACTATCTCTTATTAATTATTAATTGCATGAATTATAAAGATTAAATTATTTATCTCAGAGGGCGGTGAAAATCATTGCTCACAGCATGGAAATAATTTGCGTGATACGTCACAAATAATCAAATCCAATCTTGTGGTGATTATTTGTGATTACTAGAGTGATGGCACCAACCACACAGGGATTGCCCCTCGTGTTCTCATTTCTGGAGAGAGTTATGGAGATCCTCTACAACGTCTTTACCGTGTTCTTTAATCAGGTAATGACTAACGCCCCGCTGCTGCTGGGTATCGTGACGTGCCTGGGCTATATCCTGCTGCGCAAGAGCGTCAGCGTTATTATTAAAGGCACGATTAAGACCATCATTGGTTTCATGCTGTTGCAGGCAGGGTCAGGCATTCTGACCAGCACGTTTAAGCCTGTCGTGGCCAAAATGTCGGAAGTGTATGGCATCAATGGTGCGATCTCTGACACATATGCATCAATGATGGCCACTATCGATCGCATGGGTGATGCCTATAGTTGGGTCGGTTATGCGGTGCTGCTCGCGCTGGCGCTGAACATTATTTATGTTCTTCTGCGCCGCATTACAGGCATTCGCACCATCATGCTGACGGGACACATCATGTTCCAGCAGGCGGGGCTCATTGCGGTTTCTCTCTATATTTTCGGCTACCCAATGTGGACCACGATTATCTGCACCGCAGTGCTGGTATCGCTCTACTGGGGTATCACCTCCAACATGATGTACAAGCCAACACAGGAAGTGACTGATGGTTGCGGTTTTTCCATCGGCCATCAGCAGCAGTTTGCCTCCTGGATTGCTTACAAAGTTGCACCGTACCTGGGTAAAAAAGAAGAGAGCGTTGAAGACCTCAAGCTGCCTGGCTGGCTGAATATCTTCCACGACAACATCGTTTCTACGGCGATTGTGATGACTCTCTTCTTCGGCGCCATTCTGCTCTCCTTCGGCATTGATGTAGTGCAGGCGATGGCAGGGAAAACCCACTGGACGGTCTATATCCTGCAGACCGGCTTCTCCTTCGCAGTGGCAATTTTCATCATCACTCAGGGCGTGCGTATGTTCGTTGCCGAGCTGTCTGAAGCCTTCAACGGGATTTCCCAGCGCCTGATTCCTGGCGCAGTACTGGCGATTGACTGTGCGGCTATCTACAGCTTCGCACCGAACGCGGTGGTCTGGGGCTTTATGTGGGGCACTATCGGCCAGCTGATTGCGGTGGGCATCCTGGTAGGCTGCGGCTCCTCAATCCTGATTATCCCTGGTTTTATCCCTATGTTCTTCTCCAACGCCACCATCGGCGTCTTTGCAAACCACTTTGGCGGCTGGCGCGCGGCGCTCAAGATCTGCCTGGTGATGGGCATGGTGGAAATTTTCGGTTGTGTGTGGGCGGTCAAGCTCACCGGCATGAGCGCCTGGATGGGCATGGCGGACTGGTCAATTCTGGCGCCACCAATGATGCAGGGCTTTGCATCCGTCGGACTGGTCTTTATGGCCGTCATCATTCTGATTGCTCTGGCTTATATGTTCTTCGCGGGCCGCGCTCTGCGCGCTGAAGAAGATGCGGAAAAACAAACAGCAGAAGTGTCTGCTCATTAAGGAGTTTCGATTATGACCGTACGTATCCTGGCTGTGTGTGGCAATGGGCAAGGTAGCTCCATGATCATGAAGATGAAAGTGGACCAGTTTTTAACCCAGTCAAACATCGATCACACGGTGAACAGCTGCGCAGTGGGTGAATACAAAAGTGAGCTGAACGGCGCGGACATCATCATCGCCTCTACCCACATCGCCGGCGAAATTAGTGTGTCAGGCAATAAATATGTCGTGGGTGTACGCAACATGCTTTCACCTGCGGATTTCGGACCAAAGCTGTTGGAAGTGATCAAAGAACATTTCCCACAAGACGTGAAGTAAGGACGCCACATGAAACTACGTGATTCTCTGGCAGAGAATAATTCCATTCTTTTACAGGCTGAGGCCAGCACCTGGCAGGAAGCGGTGAAGCTGAGCGTGGATTTACTGGTTAAAGCTGATGTTGTCGAGCCACGTTATTACCAGGCCATTCTGGATGGTGTTGCTCAGCACGGCCCTTACTTTGTCATTGCACCGGGCCTGGCCATGCCACATGGCCGGCCGGAAGAGGGGGTGAAGAAAACCGGCTTTGCCATGGTGACGCTGAAAACGCCGCTGGTGTTTAACCATGAAGATAACGACCCGGTAGACATTCTTATCACCATGGCCGCTGTTGATGCCAATACCCACCAGGAGGTGGGCATCATGCAGATTGTGAATCTGTTTGATGACGAGGCCAATTTCGACCGTTTACGTGCCTGCCGCACCGAGCAGGAAGTGCTGGATTTAATTGATATCGCCACTGCGGCGGCAGTTTAAGAGGAATTGAACATGTCATTACCAATGTTGCAAGTTGCGCTGGATAACCAAACGCTGTCCCACGCTTACGAAACGACCCGTCTGATTGCAGAAGAAGTGGACATCATCGAAGTTGGAACCATTTTGTGCGTGGGCGAAGGTGTCCGTGCTGTTCGCGACCTGAAGGCGCTCTATCCGCACAAAATCGTGCTGGCGGATGCCAAGATTGCGGACGCAGGCAAAATTCTCTCTCGTATGTGTTTTGAAGCCAACGCCGACTGGGTCACCGTGATCTGCTGTGCGGATATCAACACCGCCAAAGGCGCGCTGGACGTGGCAAAAGAGTTTAACGGCGACGTGCAGATTGAATTGACCGGCTTCTGGACCTGGGAGCAGGCGCAGGAGTGGCGCGACGCGGGCATTCAGCAGGTGGTTTACCACCGTAGCCGTGATGCACAGGCTGCAGGCGTGGCGTGGGGTGACGCAGATATCAGTGCGATTAAACGTCTGGCTGATATGGGCTTTAAAGTGACCGTTACGGGCGGCCTGGCGCTGGAAGATCTGCCGTTATTCAAGGGTATTCCAATTCACGTCTTCATTGCGGGTCGTAGCATCCGCGATGCTGCCTCCCCGGTAGAAGCGGCGCGTCAGTTCAAACGCTCCATCGCTCAGCTTTGGGGCTAAGGAGCGGGTATGTTGTCAAAACAAGTCCCGCTTGGCATCTATGAAAAGGCGCTCCCCGCGGGGGAGTGCTGGCTGGCGCGGTTACGGTTGGCAAAAGAGCTGGGTTTCGATTTTGTCGAAATGTCAGTGGATGAGACAGACGATCGCCTCTCTCGCCTCGACTGGAGCCGTGAACAACGCCTGGCGCTGGTGGGCGCTATCGCTGAAACGGATGTGCGCGTGCCCTCCATGTGTCTCAGTGCCCATCGGCGGTTCCCGCTTGGGAGTGAAGATGATGCCGTGCGTGCTCAGGGTCTGGAGATCATGCGGAAAGCCATTCGCTTTGCTCAGGACGTCGGCATCCGGGTGATCCAACTGGCGGGTTATGACGTTTACTATCAGGAAGCCAACGATGAAACGCGCCGTCGTTTCCGTGACGGCCTGAAAGAGAGCGTCGAGATGGCAAGCCGTGCGCAGGTGACGCTGGCGATGGAGATCATGGATTATCCGTTAATGAACTCGATCAGCAAAGCGCTGGGCTACGCGCACTATCTGAATAATCCGTGGTTCCAGCTCTATCCTGATATTGGCAACTTGTCGGCATGGGATAATGACGTGCAGATGGAACTGCAGGCAGGTATAGGTCATATCGTGGCGGTTCACGTCAAAGATACGCGGCCTGGTGTGTTCAAAAATGTTCCGTTCGGCACCGGGGTGGTGGATTTCGAACGGTGCTTCCTGACGCTCAAGCAGACAGGGTATTGCGGGCCTTACCTGATTGAGATGTGGAGTGAAACGTCGGATGACCCGGCCGCGGAAGTGGCGAAAGCGCGCGACTGGGTGCGTGAGCGAATGGCGCGGGCGGGTATGCTGGAGGCTGAACATGCTTAAGCTCAAACAGCAGGTCTTTGAGGCAAATATGGATCTGCCGCGTTACGGCCTGGTGACCTTCACCTGGGGTAACGTCAGTGCTATCGATCGCGATCGTGGGGTGATCGCGATTAAGCCGAGCGGTGTGGTGTATGAAACCATGAAAGTGGACGATATGGTGCTCGTGGATCTCGAAGGAAATGTTGTCGATGGCAAATGGCGACCTTCTTCCGATACGGCCACTCACCTGGCGCTTTACCGGCGTTATCCTTCACTGGGTGGTGTTGTGCATACGCACTCAACGCATGCTACGGCCTGGGCACAGGCGGGTCTGGCAATACCCGCTCTGGGAACTACGCATGCAGATTACTTCTTTGGCGACATCCCCTGTACACGGGCACTTACGCAGGATGAAGTGGAAGGTGAGTACGAACTCAACACCGGTAAGGTGATTATTGAGACCTTGGGAGACAGTGAGCCGCTGCATACACCGGGCATTGTGGTGTACCAGCACGGTCCGTTCTCGTGGGGTAAAGATGCCCACGACGCTGTCCATAATGCGGTGGTCATGGAGGAGGTGGCACGAATGGCGTGGATTGCCCGCGACATTAACCCACAGGTTCAGGGCATTGATGATTACCTGATGGACAAGCACTTCAAGCGTAAGCACGGCCCAAACGCATATTACGGGCAAAAGTGAATAAGTGCTCTGGAATACCAAAAAACAGTTGTAACCGGTGGTATTTCAGAGCCATTCATAAAAAAAAGCCCCCGGGCTGGGGGCAAGTTAAACTATGGCTATGTTCTCGTTGTTGGGCTTCCTGGTGCTAGCGTTAAAACGTTATCTGTATATATCTGCACTGGCGTGCATGTTGCCGTTGCTACCGGGTTCACGCATCAGAATGACGTGATAGTATGTAGCACCCTGAGCATCGGTTTCTTTGTTAAGAGACTGATCTGCTTCACTTTCAGTGGCGAAATTATGATTGATGTAGATTACGCCCAAGCTTTGCACATCATCCATGTTTCTGGCCTGTCGGCTGTCTATTTTGATGGCTGCCATCGCGTTTGCACTGAGCAAAAGCGCAGCCATTATGGCTAATACGATTTTTTTCATGATATGCGCTCCACGACTGCGTGCTGTGAGAGAGTGGTGTGATACTCCTTCTTTAATTCAGATGACCTCTGATTAAAGTGTAATCACTCATTCGGCGGGAAAGCGTGACCATTTCTGATGCTGTTGTTCAAAAAAACAACGCTTTCGGATGTGAGTAATTTTAAATCATCCACTTAGACCAGCTTTGCGCTTTGTGCGAATTATTTGTGCAATCAGCTTGAGTTTCCAGGGGTGTGCAAGTATTATGACGCGTCAATTTTTCAGCCGACCTTTAACACGTTCCTTGCCTCCCCGGGCCTCGGCTGACCCAGACAGGAGGCTGAATAATCCGTAAGGAGCAATTCGATGCGTCATTACGAAATCGTTTTTATGGTCCATCCTGACCAGAGCGAACAGGTTCCGGGTATGATCGAGCGCTACACTGGTGCAATCACTGCAGCAGCGGGCACGATCCACCGTCTGGAAGACTGGGGCCGCCGTCAGCTGGCTTACCCGATCAACAAACTGCACAAAGCTCACTACGTTCTGCTGAACGTTGAAGCGCCGCAGGAAGTGATCGATGAGCTGGAAACTAACTTCCGCTTCAACGATGCCGTTATCCGCAGCATGGTTATGCGTACTAAACACGCAGTTACCGAAGCATCTCCGATGGTTAAAGCGAAAGACGAGCGCCGCGAGCGTCGCGATGATTTCGCAAACGAAACCGCAGATGATTCTGATGCTGGGGATTCTGAAGAGTAATTTCTGATGACCAACCGTCTGGCGTTGTCCGGCATCGTATGCAGGGCTCCCCTTCGAAAGGTCAGTCCATCAGGAATTCCGCATTGCCAGTTCGTGCTTGAGCATCGTTCTGTGCAAGAGGAAGCCGGGTTTCACCGGCAGGCGTGGTGCCAAATGCCCGTTATTATTAGCGGACACGAAAACCAGGCCATTACTCACAGTTTAACGGTCGGTAGTGCAGTAATCGTTCAGGGGTTCATCTCTTGCCACAAGGCAAAGAACGGTCTGAGCAAAATGGTTCTGCATGCCGAGCAGATTGATTTGATAGATTCTGGAGACTAGCCATATGGCACGTTATTTCCGTCGTCGCAAGTTCTGCCGTTTCACCGCGGAAGGCGTTCAAGAGATCGACTATAAAGATATCGCAACGCTGAAAAACTACATCACCGAAAGCGGTAAGATTGTCCCAAGCCGTATCACCGGTACTCGTGCAAAATACCAGCGTCAGCTGGCTCGCGCTATCAAACGCGCTCGCTACCTGTCCCTGCTGCCGTACACTGATCGTCATCAGTAATCGGGCACGGTCCATTAATACGACTTTAAGAGGATAAGGTAATGCAAGTTATTCTGCTTGATAAAGTAGCAAACCTGGGCAGCCTGGGTGATCAGGTAAACGTTAAAGCGGGCTACGCTCGTAACTTCCTGGTTCCACAGGGTAAAGCTGTTCCAGCTACCAAGAAAAACGTAGAGTTTTTCGAAGCACGTCGCGCTGAACTGGAAGCCAAACTGGCTGACGTTCTGGCGGCTGCTAACGCTCGCGCTGAGTCAATCAACGCACTGGGCACCGTTACCATCGCTTCCAAATCTGGCGACGAAGGTAAACTGTTCGGTTCCATCGGTACCCGCGATATCGCTGATGCAGTTTCTGCAGCAGGCGTTAAAGTGGCTAAGAGCGAAGTTCGTCTGCCGAACGGCGTTCTGCGTACCACTGGTGAGCACGAAGTTGACTTCCAGGTTCACAGCGAAGTGTTCGCTAAACTGGTTGTTAACGTTGTAGCTGAGTAATTTTTTACTCTGCTCACGTCGAGACGCCGGCCTTGTGCCGGCGTTTTGCTTTTTAAAGAACCGGGTTCTTAACGTGACCTGATAAAACTGCCATCTGGCTGACGGGTAAACAGCACCTGCTGACCATTTCCCGTATCAATCGTTAGCCCGGTGACCACACCGCTGGCATTCTGACGAATCTGCACCATCTGACCATTTTGCAGGTTGCTGAGCGGCTTACCTGAACCCTCCACCTGCGCCATGGCATACACATCCGTTGGCGGCAGGTTATGGTCGCGGAACAGCTGCGCCAGGGTTTTGCCTGGCTCTACGCGATAAGAGCGCCACTGCTGCTGGATACCGGTGGGCTGCTGCGTCTGTGGCTCAGCAGCGGCCTGTTCCTGCGGCTGTTCATCCTGGACAGGTTCTGGCTCAACTGGCGCGACCTGACCCGGATCGTTAGACGGCGTGACCAGCTGCGTCTGCATGGGTTGTGCATCAGGCTGAGGCCGCGTCTGCGACTGAATGTCCAGCTGTGCATTGCGGGTGACGGGCGCGGTATTGACATCATCGCCGCCGGAAGGAAGCAGGAAGCCCACGATCACCATCAGCGCGCCGATGATGATCCCTCTGCGATGCAGGGGAGGCAGCGGGTCCATGATGCGAAAATTGTCCGGCGCCTGCCAGATTTTCGCCAGGGTAGGTTTCAGTTCAAATCGCCCGGGCATGGCTCTCCTCCTGCTCCGCGTATTTTTTATCCTGTGCTCCGAAGTATAGTTTGCTAACTGCCTGAACGGCGTAGCAAACCCGACATCCGTGACATCAGTTCGGGATTAATCCTGGTTATCTCTATTGTTTCTGTTTCGTCGCGGTTTGTCACCTTAACTTCAGACAAAGTTTTACCCATAAGGGCATGGCTGATATGCTGCCCGCTACTTTAAATGTGATGGAAGGAAATCCCATGACCACCCCGACTTTTGACACTATCGAAGCGCAGGCAAGTTACGGTATCGGCTTGCAGGTAGGACAGCAGCTGAGCGAATCCGGCCTGGAAGGTCTGTTACCTGAAGCGCTGGTGGCGGGTATCGCTGATGCGCTGGAAGGCAAACAGCCTGCCGTTCCGGTTGATGTTGTGCACCGTGCGCTGCGTGAAATCCACGAACGTGCTGACGCTGTACGTCGCGCACGTTTCGAAGAGATGGCAGCAGAAGGTGTTAAATTCCTGGAAGAGAACCGCGAGCGTGAAGGTGTGAACAGCACGGAGTCAGGCCTGCAGTTCCGCGTGATCAACCAGGGCGATGGCGCAATCCCGGCTCGCACTGACCACGTTCGTGTGCATTACACCGGTAAACTGATCGACGGTACTGTGTTCGACAGTTCTGTTGCGCGTGGCGAACCGGCTGAATTCCCGGTGAATGGTGTTATCGCGGGCTGGATCGAAGCGTTGACCCTGATGCCAGTCGGATCCAAATGGGAACTGACTATTCCGCACAACCTGGCTTACGGCGAGCGTGGTGCTGGTGCATCCATCCCGCCATTCAGCACGCTGGTCTTTGAAGTCGAGCTGCTGGAAATTCTGTAATCGACTTTTCTTATTTCCTCTCCCCGGTTGGGGAGGGGAAAATAGTGTTAAAACCTATAGTTACGATGTAATCAATATTTTATCTTGCAAACGAAACTGTTGCGTGTATTTTTGTGAGCTGTTTCGCGCTGTATGAGTGATATGACACTCACTTTCAACATATTATTAACATAATATCTAAATCATAGTATTCATCCCGCCGATTCTTACCTAATATCGATAAGCCCTTACAAAGGGATCGTCATTGTTTTGACGTATTTAAAGGCCAGAAGAGCCTTAACAACACAGACAGGCATAAACAGGAAAATATCACATGGTAGATCAGGTCAAAGTCGTCGCCGACGAAGAGGCGCCGTCTGAACAGTCGCTACGGCGCAATCTCACAAACCGTCATATTCAGCTCATTGCCATTGGAGGAGCCATTGGTACCGGGCTGTTTATGGGGTCAGGCAAAACTATCAGTCTTGCCGGGCCGTCGATCATATTCGTTTATATGATTATCGGTTTTATGCTTTTCTTCGTGATGCGTGCAATGGGTGAATTGCTGCTCTCGAATCTCGAATACAAATCCTTCAGCGACTTTGCTTCTGACCTCCTCGGGCCATGGGCGGGCTATTTCACTGGCTGGACCTACTGGTTCTGCTGGGTCGTCACCGGTATGGCGGATGTTGTAGCGATTACGGCTTACGCGCAGTTCTGGTTCCCCGGCCTTTCGGACTGGGTGGCTTCGCTGGCGGTCATTGTTCTGCTGCTGAGCCTTAACCTCGCCACCGTTAAAATGTTCGGTGAGATGGAATTCTGGTTCGCGATGATCAAAATCGTGGCCATCGTAGGGCTCATCGTGGTGGGGCTGGTGATGGTTCTCACGCACTTCCAGTCACCAACGGGCGTTCAGGCCTCGTTTACTCATCTGTGGAATGATGGTGGTTGGTTCCCGAAAGGCATTAGCGGCTTCTTTGCGGGCTTCCAGATTGCGGTATTTGCTTTCGTGGGCATTGAACTGGTGGGGACCACGGCTGCAGAGACCAAAGATCCTGAGAAGTCTCTTCCGCGCGCCATTAACTCCATTCCGGTTCGTATCATCATGTTCTACGTCTTCGCGCTGGTCATCATTATGTCCGTGACGCCGTGGAGCTCTGTCGTGCCAACCAAGAGCCCGTTCGTTGAGCTGTTCGTCCTGGTGGGTCTGCCAGCGGCAGCGAGCCTGATTAACTTCGTGGTGCTGACCTCTGCGGCCTCTTCTGCCAACAGCGGCGTATTCTCCACCAGCCGTATGCTGTTTGGTCTGGCGCAGGAGGGCGTGGCGCCGAGCGCGTTCGCCAAGCTCTCTAAGCGTGCGGTACCGGCAAAAGGGCTGACCTTCTCCTGCATGTGCCTGCTGGGTGGTGTGGTGATGCTCTACGTGAACCCAAGCGTGATTGGCGCGTTCACCATGATTACCACGGTCTCTGCGATCCTGTTTATGTTCGTCTGGACCATCATCCTTTGTTCATACCTGGTGTACCGCAAGCAGCGTCCACACCTGCATGAAAAATCGATCTACAAGATGCCACTGGGCAAGTTGATGTGCTGGGTGTGCATGGCGTTCTTCGTCTTCGTGCTGGTTCTGCTGACGCTGGAAGACGATACCCGTCAGGCACTGATCGTCACGCCGCTGTGGTTTATTGCGCTGGGGCTGGGTTGGGTGTTTATCGGTAAGAAACGTATGGCAGGCGTGCGTTAAGCATGTTGCCGGGTGGCGCTAGCGCTTACCCGACCTACGTTCCAGGACGTTGTAGGCCCGGTAAGCGCTAGCGCCACCGGGCTTTTTTATTCCCCGGATAATGCACGCGGGAACAGAACGTTATTCTCAAGGCTGATGTGTTCCATCAGGTCGTCGATCGTTTCGTTAATGCCGTTGTACATCGCTTTCCACGTTGTGCATGCTTCTGGCGGCGGTGTAACGTTGCCGGTAGTGTGTTTGATCACTTCCAGCAGTTCACCTGCTTCATCGTGTTCGCTTTCCATCACGCTGATAGGCCCCATTGCCTGACTGCCCATTCCCTGTTTGATCATCGGGAAGAGGATCTGCTCTTCTTTCATCATGTGGCTGGAAAGTTCTTCGTGCAGCATAGTCAGGTATTTTGCCAGGCCGCGCGGTACGGAAGGTTTGTCGGCATGTACGCGCTCGACTTTGGTTGCCTGCAGGATCAGTTCCGGCAGCTGTTCACGGTGACGGTCATGGTATCGTACGATGATATGGTCGATGATTTCAGCGAGCGGGGCAGTTCGCCAGTCTTTGTCGACGGGCTGCTCGGCCAGCAGCGCCAGCTCTGCTTCAATCACCTCAACATCCAGCTCTTTGCGCGAGGCTGCACGCGCCAGGGTTTGCTTACCGCCACAGCAGTAATCCATGTCGTATTTACGAAACAGCGCAGAAGCGCGAGGGATGGAGAGCGCCAGCTCGCCGAGGGGTTGGTCGCGATAGGCCATAGCAGTTACCTCGTTATCAATAATATAAGATGCATATTAAATGCATCTTTAAGCAAGCGCTATAACCCTTTAGAGGGAAGGGGGGGAATGAGATTCGGATCACAAAAAATCGCTCTTATTAACTCCCTGAATGGACTTAAGAAAGTGGTTTAGAAAGTTTTTAAAGGCGTAGAAACAGTAAACAACCCGTCGCGCCTGCCGATATATCCACGTCAAACAAACCTGCATATAAAAGGCAACGCATGTTTAAACGTATAAAAGTTATTACCCTTCTGATTTCGGTGCTGCTTGTACTCGGCATTATGCAACTGATCTCCGCTGGTATCTTTATCAACGCGCTGAACAACGATAAAGACAACTTCACCGTGTCGCAGCTTTCCAGCAAGAATGTGGCGGAATTCACCGATGCGTGGATCAGTCTGAACCAGGCCCGCGTCACCCTGAACCGTGGGATGTTGCGCCTGCAAAGCAGCATGGCCTCTCAAATTAACGGTGGTCAGCTGAATGAGCTGGTGACGACGGCTAAAAATCTGCTGACTGAAGCACAGGTTCATTATGATAAATACAATGCCTTGCCGAATACTCCTGGTCTGGATGAGAACCTGACGAATCGCCTGGAGGAGCAGTACCGCAATTATTCTGCGACGCTGGCACAAATGAACGTGTTGCTGAGCCAGGGTAATCTGGAAGATATGTTCAAGCAGAATGCCGAGCAAAAACAAAACGCGATGCAGACGGTTTATCGTGAATGGCGTGAAGCGCAGGCCGCGCTCAGTGATAAAGGCATCAGGGATAATGAAAGCGACTACAAACGCATCCTGTGGATCCTTTCTGCTGTCATGCTGCTGGTCATTGTGGTCATTATTTCCAGCTGGATCGCCATGCGCCGCGTGCTGTTGCTGCCGCTGGAAGAGATTATCAGCCATATCCGCGCCATTGCGGCAGGCGATTTAACCCAGCCGATTCAGGCTGACGGTAAGAACGAGATGGCGATCCTTGCGCACAACGTCCAGGAGATGCAAGCCTCACTGGCGAATACCGTGGGTGTCGTGCGTCAAGGCGCTGATACTATTTACACCGGGGCGGGCGAAATCTCTGCGGGCAGTAACGATCTCTCTTCCCGTACCGAGCAGCAGGCCGCTTCTCTGGAAGAAACGGCAGCCAGCATGGAACAGCTGACGGCAACCGTGAAACAGAACGCCGATAACGCGCGTCAGGCTTCTCGTCTGGCACTGGATGCTTCTTCAACCGCGAAGAAGGGTGGTCATGTGGTGGAAGGAGTGGTTCGCACCATGGATGAAATTGCTACCAGTTCCAGCAAAATTGCGCAAATTACTAACGTGATCGACGGAATTGCCTTCCAGACGAATATTCTGGCGCTGAACGCGGCGGTGGAAGCTGCCCGTGCAGGCGAGCAGGGACGTGGTTTTGCGGTGGTAGCCGGTGAAGTGCGTACCCTGGCACAGCGCAGCGCCCAGGCCGCGAAAGAGATCAAAGCGCTGATCGATGATTCCGGTGAGCGCGTGAATGCAGGTTCTCAGTTGGTGAATGAAGCGGGCGCGACGATGGCGGAAATTGTCAATGCAGTCACTCGCGTCACCGACATCATGGGCGAAATTGCCTCTGCGTCTGACGAACAGAGCCGTGGTATTGATCAGGTTGGCCAGGCCGTGGCAGAGATGGATCGCGTCACTCAGCAGAACGCCTCGCTGGTGGAGGAGTCTGCGGCAGCGGCAGCAGCGTTGGAAGATCAGGCTGCACGTCTGAACGAAGCGGTGGCGGTATTTAAAATTATCCGCAACCAGACGGTCAAAGTAGCTCCGGTGAAAACCTATGCACCAAAGGCGCAGCCCGTAGCGGCTGCGTCTGAGGCCAACTGGGAAACGTTCTAACTCTCCGACGCCGGAACAACCATCGGTTTTTCCGGCTTCGCTCTTACCGCCATCACCACCCCGATGACCAGCAGCGCGATCCCGCAGGCCGTGAATAACGGCGGCACACTCTGGCGCATCAGGAAGGTGTAAAGCAGCCCGGCCAGGGTTTCGAAAACAATCAGCGGCCCTAAGATCACCGTCGGCAGCTTCTGACTGGCAATATTCCAGCACAGCGCGCCCACCCATGAGCACAGCACCGCAATCGCAACCATCAGGCCAATAAACACCCACGGTCTTGGCCCGAAGGGCTGGGTGAAGTCTGGCTGTTGATGGCCTAACCAGATGCACGCCCCGGCATATCCCACCAGTGAGACGGGCAGCGTCACCAGCGCCTGCGCCGTTGCCCACATCATCGGATGCTTGTCCGGGTTCTCCCGCAGCCAGCGTGCATTTCGCAGGGCATACCATGCCCAGCACGCCACGGAAATGAACGCCAGCATAATGCCAGAACCGTACCGCCACAGGTCAACATTCGCCTGCCCATGACGCAACTCGGCAATATTGACGCATACCAGCCCCACGGCGGTGCATCCCAGCGCTGGCACCATTTTTGACCACGCCAGTTTGCCATCGCGCTGGCTATAGAGCAGGTTAGCAAAAACGGGGATTACGACCGGCAGCGTGCCGATAATCATGGTAGAAACTGGCGCTCCGGTACGCTGAATGGCGCTCGCGAGGCAAACGTAATAGATAAGATTGCCCATCATGGTCAGCGCCAGCGCGGTACCCCAGTCCTGACGGCTGAGCTGACGCAAGCGCGCGCGTCCCAGCCACGCCAGAGGCAGGGCAATCAGCCCCAGCGCCAGGTAACGTCCGGTCGACTGCAGTATTGCCGGATATTCGGGCACGATCAGCGGGCCGACAAAGATTAACCCCCACATCATCCCTGCCAGCAGGGCATACAACACACCACTAATCATTTTTCCATCCACAGGTATTTTCTCTGTACTCAGTGTAGGAGGGGCAAAGGGGCGCGTATTGTATGAGATTGCGCTTTAACGTCGGGTGACCTGCTTCTGGTAGCGCACGGGGGTAATGCCGTAGCGGCGGGTAAACGCGCGGGTTAAATGTGACTGATCGGTCAGCCCGGTTGCGGCGGCGACTTCGGCTGCAGGCATACCGTGCGTGAGGAACGCTTTGGCCCGCCACAGGCGGATGGCCATCAACATCTGATGCGGCGTAACGTGAAAATGGGCTTTGAACTGGCGCAGAAAATGGTACGGGCTCAGCGAGACAACGTTGGCCAGTTCATCCAGCGTCAGGGCGTGCATATAGTTATCGTGCAGATATTCGCGTACCCGTTCGAAGCGGTGTGCGCCTTCGCGGATCAGCGGCGCGTGATGGGCGAGCGGCTGGAAAGTGTCAATGAGATCCAACAAAAGCCCTTTTTGAGCCAGCGGGTCGTCCGTATGCCACAGACCATAGATGAGCCTGCCGATTTGCTGTGAGCGTAGCGGGTCATACCGGGTGACATCGCTAAACCACCAGTGACGAAGGCCTGTCACCTCTTCCAGCAGATCGGGGTCGATATAGACCATCCGGTAACGCCAGCCACCTTCGGTGGCGGACTCGCCGGTGTGGATCTCGTCCGGATTCATGGTGACGACGGATTTTTCAGACGCGAGGTGTTGGGTACCGCGATAGCGAAAGCGTTCCGCACCGGTCTCGATGGTGCCGATGCCAAAGGCTTCGTGGGTGTGAGGCTCAAAGGCGTATTCAGAAATATGCGCGTGATAAAGTTCAAGGCCCGGCAGTTCCGCCAGATGGCGAAAGCGCGCACTGTCTCTCTCATCAATAAACTGTTCCGGTACGCCTTGCACGTTGAACCTCCTCATGGGTCATCTCTCCATTATCAAAGATGACCCGAGGGGATGCCACAAAAAATAACCAGTTCGTAACAATTACAGAATTGCGTTGACGCTGTCTGCCAGCGAAGTGGTTGGGTGACCGATCAGTTTGCTCAGGGTATGGCTGTCATCGAACAGGCCGCCTTTGGAGGCGCCCACGTCGGAGTCCGCCAGCATATCCGCCAGCCCGGCAGGAAGGCCAACCCCCTTCAATGCGGCGGCAAAGTCCGCTTCACTCAGGTTTTGATACGCCACGTTTTTACCGCTCTGTTTGCTCAACTCCGCTGCCAGTTCGCTCAGCGTCCAGGCGTTGTCGCCTGCCAGTTCGTACACCTTACCTGCGTGGCCATCCTGCGAGATAACCGTTGCAGCGGCGGCGGCATAGTCCTCGCGGGTCGCGGAGGCAATTTTGCCCTCGCCGGCGGCACCAATGAATACGCCGTGCTCCAGAGCAGGCGGCGCACTCGCCAGATAGTTTTCGGTGTACCAGCCGTTGCGCAGCAGAGCGTAAGGCACGCCGGATTCTGCCAGTGCTTTTTCGGTAGCGATATGCTCAACGTGCAGTCCCAGCGGCGATTTATCGGCGTGCAACAGACTGGTGTAAGCGATGAATTTCACGCCCGCCGCTTTAGCGGCGTTAATGACGTTCTGATGCTGCGTGGCGCGTTGACCCACTTCGCTGGAGGAGATCAGCAGGAGTTTATCCACGCCGTTCAGCGCCGTGGTAAACGCTGCCTGGTCAGTATAATCCGCCTGACGCACGACAATACCTTGCTGGCTGAGTGCCCCGGCTTTTGCCGGATTACGCACAATGGCCACAATCTGGTTGGCCGGAACGGATTTTAAAAGTTGTTCGATAACAAGATGGCCAAGCTGGCCGGTAGCACCGGTAATTGCGATCATGATGAATCTCCTTCGTGTTTGTCTCGTGTTGTGGCACACTAACACCTTAACTAACTTTTAGTAAGTACGCACAAAAAGGTAAGTATGAAGACAACGATACCGACGCTCAGCGAACAAATGCGCGATGGCAATCTCTTCGCGGAACAGTGCCCCTCCCGGGAGGTACTCAAACATGTCACCAGCCGCTGGGGGGTACTGATTTTGGTCGCCCTGCGCCAGGGTACGCATCGTTTCAGTGACCTGCGCCGGAAAATGGGCGGCGTGAGCGAGAAGATGCTGGCTCAGTCGCTTCAGGCGCTGGAGCAGGACGGGTTCGTTGATCGCGTTTCGTATCCTGTTGTGCCGCCGCACGTAGAGTATAGTCTGACGTCGTTAGGTATTGAGGTAAGCGAGAAAGTCGCCGCGCTGGCGGACTGGATTGAGGTGAATACGCCGAAGGTGATGGCGAATCGGGACGATCGGGCGGCCTGATGCCCTCACCCTCTCCCGGCCGGGAGAGGGAACAAACACTAATAACGGCAACGTGCGTTGCCGGTTTGTTTTTACCTGCTCAAATCCACCTGATAAATCGCGAACCCGATATCGTCCGTCGCTACCTTCTTCATCGGGTACTGCGCCTTATCCTTAATGAACGTTGCCGCCTTATCGGACGGTGATGTTTCAAAGCGGATGTCCAGCTTCGTATCGCTGTGAATCGGGGCCAGGCGCCAGTTGTTATCCACCGCCGGGTGAATTTCGCCTGCTTTTTTCGATTCTGCACTGATCCATGCGGCCAGTACTGAGCGGTTTTCATCCGGTGAGGCAAAGGCGATGTGGCTGTCGCCTGTCCCGGCAAACTTACCGCCATAGGCGCGATAGTTATTGGTCACGACCAGGAACGTGGCATTCGGATCAATGGCTTTGCCATTGAAGGTCAGGTTTTTGATGCGCTCCGCCTGCGGGTTAATGGCCTGACATTCGCCGTCATATTTTGCAGGTTGTGTGACATCAATCTGATAATTTACGCCGTCGATCACGTCGAAGTTATAGGTGCGGAATCCGTCCCAGTTAATCAACGATTGCGGTTTACTGCTGTGTGGATCAATCTGGTTGAACTGCCCGGCGGAACACTCCAGCCACTCTTTCACCTCTTTGCCCGTCGCTTTAACCACCACCAGGGTGTTCGGGTAAAGATAGAGGTCGGCGGCGTTACGGAAGGTCAGCTTGCCTTTTTCGACTTCAACATAGCTGGCTGGGTCGTTCTTACGTCCACCCACTTTGAACGGTGCGGCGGCAGACAGCACCGGCAATTTTGCCAGATCCGGATCGCCCTGAACGAAGTGCTCGGCGTAGGCTTTCTGCGCCATGTTGACGACCTGGACGGTCGGATCGTCCTGCACCAGCGCCAGGAAGCTATACATATTGTCAGCGGATTTACCGATCGGCTTACTGACGAATTCGCGCGTGGCGTCGTGATCGTGCTTCAGTACGTTGACCAGTTTTTTATCTTCAGCGGCCAGTGATTTTTTGGCGGCAGCATCATAAATGGGGCGCGCTTCGGCTTTCGACTGGGTAACCTTCCAACTGCCGCTGTCATTATTCAGAACCAGATCGACGACGCCGAGGTGGTCACCCCACATCCCGGGCATAACCGACGGTACGCCATTGAGCGTCCCTTTTTCGATGTCAGCCCCTTTGATGCTGGCGAAATCTTTACCGGGGAAGACCGCGTGAGCGTGGCCGAAGAGGATCGCGTCGACGCCCGGAACTTCACTCAGGTAGTAAACCGAGTTCTCCGCCATCGCCTGGTATGGATCGGCTGAAAGACCTGAGTGAGCAACAACGACCACTAAATCGGCCCCTTTCTCGCGCATCTCCGGCACGTAGTGGCGCGCGGTCTCGGTGATGTCATTAACGGTCACTTTACCGCTGAGGTTTGCCTTATCCCACGTCATGATTTGCGGCGGTACAAAGCCGATATAGCCGATTTTCAGCGTCTGTTTTTTACCGTCCTTGTCGACAACCTCGGTCTCCTTAATCAGGTAAGGGGTAAACAGTGGCTTTTGGGTCTTAACGTCGATGATATTGGCATTAACGTACGGGAATTTGGCTCCTGCCAGTGCATCATGCAGGTATTTCAACCCGTAGTTAAATTCGTGGTTTCCCAGGTTGCCGACGGTATAGTCCAGCGTGTTCATCGCTTTATAAACAGGATGGATCTCGCCTTTTTTCAGTCCCTTTGCCGCCATGTAATCGCCAAGCGGACTCCCCTGAATGAGATCGCCATTGTCGACCAGTACGCTGTTTTTCACTTCTTCGCGGGCGGCGTTAATCAAACTGGCCGTGCGTACCAGTCCGAATTTTTCCGTAGGGGTATCTTTGTAGTAATCGAAGTCCATCATGTTGCTGTGCAGATCTGTCGTTTCCAGAATACGCAGATCGACTGTCGCTGCCTGCACGCTTGCTGCAATCAGCGTCGCCAGGAGCGTTGCGCTAAACTTAATCATCAGAGGAGTCCTTTTTTCGATCCAGGCCACAAAAGAGTATGTATCTATAGCTTGTTGCTTACAGAAATGTGAATCCTGACAGAAAAATGTGTGCTGAAACCGGAATTACTTCACAGATAGCGGAATTGTTCACATTACGATATAACTAAAACAAAGAGTTAACCTCACTGCGTTAACAAAGAGGTGGAGAATGTTAGATAAAATTTGTCAGCTCGCACGGGATGCGGGGGACGCCATCATGCAGGTGTATGACGGTGTAAAACCCATGGAGGTCGTCAGTAAAGCAGACGACTCTCCGGTCACGGCAGCAGATATCGCGGCGCATAAGGTGATCCTGCAAGGATTGCAGGCCTTAACGCCGGAGATCCCTGTATTGTCAGAAGAGGCACCACAGAGCTGGGATGAACGTCAGCACTGGCAACGTTACTGGCTTGTCGATCCGCTGGACGGAACTAAAGAGTTCATCAAGCGTAACGGTGAATTCACCGTCAATATCGCCCTGATTGAGAAGGGCAAAGCGGTGCTGGGTGTGGTCTATGCGCCGGTAATGAAAGTGATGTACAGCGCCGCAGAAGGGAAGGCCTGGAAGGAGGAGTGCGGTGTGCGCAAGCAGATTCAGGTTCGCGATGCGCGCCCACCGCTGGTGGTGATTAGTCGCTCTCACAGCGACAGCGAATTGCAGGAGTATCTGCAACAGTTGGGTGAACACCAGACCACCTCAATTGGCTCATCGCTGAAATTCTGCCTGGTAGCGGAAGGTCATGCGCAATTGTACCCTCGCTTTGGGCCAACCAACGTTTGGGATACTGCCGCCGGACATGCCGTTGCTGCGGCAGCCGGGGCGCATGTCCATGACTGGCAGGGAAAGACGCTGGACTACACCCCGCGCGAATCCTTCCTCAACCCCGGCTTCCGCGTCACGATTTATTGAGCCAGTAGCTTGTGCAGTAGGGCAACCACCTGCTGCACCTCTTCCTGGGTTAACGCCCCGTCTTTCACCCACTGTACCCGGCCGTCTTTATCCAGCACGATAATGGCGGAGCTCTCTTCTTCCAGCTGCCAGGCCTGACGCGTCACGCCGTTACTGTCGACGATAAACTGCGACCACGGGTAGAGCTTTTTATTGCTCTCAAGGCTTGAACGCACAAACATACCGGAGCCAGGAATGGCGTCATCGGTATTCACAATCGTGGTGGTCTGATAGCGGTCATGGGGGAATTTTGCCGCCTTGATCGCTTCCACCAGGTTGGCATTTTTCTCTTTTGCGGATGTACGACCGGCAATATGTTGTACAACTCTCACTTTGCCTGCGAGCTGCGCGCTATTCCAGGGTTTGTAGCTAAACTTATCATTGTCGAGAATCAATTCTCCCCGGTCAGCAATACCGACTGGCGGTACACGTTGTCCTTTTTCAATGTTGTGAGCGCAAGCCCACAGGGGCAGCAGCAGGCAGGCTGCTGCAAGGATATTACGTAGGGTCATGGCGTTTCCTTATTGTTTGCAGGTGATCCGACCACTTGGTCTTACGCTTTTAATCATAAGTGCGATCAATGTGGTTTTCCCGCAATCCCGATGCCAGTTTGCGGGTGAACGCACATATCCATGAAAAAACGACGGCTTATACTGCCCTGAGTCACGGTTTGCAAAGATTATTCTGAATAATTGTAATCAAACGGTAAATAAACTTATGCATACTGGGTATCAAGGTTGTTCTGGTCTATAGTCAATGGGCATTAAAATTTGCGCTCAGGACAGTCGGGCCGATTGTGGCGCCGCAAGAGCGTATGATTCGCAGGAGATACAAGAATGAAAATTTTCCAACGCTACAACCCGCTTCAGGTGGCGAAGTACGTGAAGATCCTGTTCCGTGGACGGTTGTATATCAAGGATGTTGGCGCTTTTGAGTTTGATAAGGGCAAGATTCTTGTCCCAAAAGTGAAGGATAAGCAGCACTTGTCTGTGATGTCCGAAGTCAACCGTCAGGTTTTGCGTCTGCAAACTGAGATGGCTTAACCAGCGTGCTATGCAGTAGTTAAAAAAACGGCTCCCGATGGGAGCCGTTGATGTTTGTGGGGGCAGGAATTTTACGCTGACACCTTCTCTTCCACATCCGGCAGCTTCGGTACCAGCACGGTCGGTTTGTTGTCGATACGCGTCACCAGCAACTGGTCGATGCGGTAGTTATCAATATCCACCACCTCAAACTTGTAGCCAGAGAACTTCACGGAGTCGGTACGCTTCGGGATTTTGCGCAGCATAAACATCATAAAGCCGCCGATGGTCTCGTAGTTACCGGACTGAGGGAACTCGTCAATATCCAGCACGCGCATCACGTCTTCAATCGGTGTGCCGCCATCAATCAGCCATGAATTATCGTCACGCTGTACAATCTGCTCTTCCAGGCCCTGGCCAACCAGGTCACCCATCAGGGTGGTCATCACGTCGTTCAGGGTGATAATACCTACCACCAGCGCGTATTCGTTCATGATCACCGCGAAGTCTTCCCCGGCGGTTTTGAAACTTTCCAGCGCTTCTGAAAGGGTCAGGGTGTCCGGCACAATCAGGGTATTGCGGATTTGCACGCCGCTGGTGAGCGCCAGGCTCTGGTTTGCCAGCACGCGGTTGAGCAGATCTTTGGAATCGACATAACCGATGATGTGGTCGATATCTTCATTACAGACGAGGAACTTGGAGTGAGGATGCTCCGCCACTTTGTTCTTCAGACTCTGCTCATCTTCATGTAAATCGAACCAGATAATGCTTTCACGACCCGTCATGGAAGACGGCACGGTGCGGGATTCCAGTTCGAATACGTTCTCGATCAGCTCGTGTTCCTGCTTACGCAGCACCCCGGCCAGCGCACCCGCTTCCACAACGGCATAGATATCGTCGGAGGTGATGTCGTCTTTGCGCACCATTGGCAGCTTAAAGATGCGGAAAATCACGTTCGCCAGACCGTTGAAGAACCATACCAGCGGGCGGAAAACAAACAGGCAGAAGCGCATCGGGTTGATGATACGCAAAGCCACAGCTTCTGGCGCAATCATACCGATGCGTTTCGGGGTCAGATCAGCGAAGAGGATGAACAGGCCTGTCACCAGCGAGAAGGAGAGAATAAAGCTCAACTGCTCGGCGAGTTCGGCAGACATGTACTGAATAAAGAGGCTATAAAACGCCGGCGAGAATGCCGCATCACCCACGATACCACCCAGAATCGCGACCGCGTTCAGGCCAATCTGCACCACGGTGAAGAACGTACCGGGGTTTTCCTGCATCTTCAGAATGCGTGAGGCGTTGATGTTGCCTTCATCGGCAAGCAGTTTGAGTTTGATTTTACGGGACGCGGCCAGCGAGATCTCAGATATCGAGAAAAATGCACTGACGGCAATAAGACAAAGTATTACTAAAATACTGTTTAACATAGTTTATCCGGCTTCTCGCCAGATCCTCGGAAGGGAAGTTGATACCATTTGTGTGAAAACACGTAGAACGTCAGCTCGTAGCGTTGAGCCGATTATTTCAGCGGGTAGTATAGCGTAAAGGAGTGTAAACCTGCCAGAGGTCACGTTTTGGCAGAAAAAGTGATGATTTTCAAACCCGGCGAAATCCATTTCTGCCAGATTCAAGCGGCTATTCTGTTTGCGGCGGCAGGCAGACGCCAATGCCACCAATGCCACAGTAGCCGTACGGGTTTTTATACAGATACTGCTGGTGATCGTCCTCGGCATAGTAGAACGGTTTCGCGGTGGTGATTTCCGTGGTCACCTCGCGCGTATCGCCAGCATCACGCATGGCTTTCTGGAAGCGCTCAAGGCTGGCATGAGCGGCAGCATCCTGCTCCGGTGTGAGCGGATAAATGGCCGAACGATATTGTGTGCCGTGGTCGTTACCCTGACGCATGCCCTGCGCCGGGTCGTGGTTTTCCCAGAACACCTGCAGAAGCTGCTCGTAGCTAATCACCGCAGGGTCATACACCACACGAACGGCTTCCGCATGGCCGGTTTCGCCAGAGCATACTTCGCGGTAGGTTGGATTTGGCGTGTAGCCGCCAGTATAACCGGCTGCCGTGCTGTAAACGCCGGGCAGTTGCCAGAACAGGCGTTCCACACCCCAGAAACAACCCATCGCAAACAGGGCGATTTCCATTCCATCAGGAACGTTGGTCATTGAATGGTTGTTTACGGCGTGTAAGGTCGCCACAGGCATAGGCGTGTTGCGTCCCGGTAATGCATCAGCTTGTGAAACAAGATGCGTTTTGTCGAATAAACTCACGATGGGGTCTCCCGGGGGCCGATGTTTCGGTTAAGGTTGTCACGAAGCGTTTAATTGAACACAATAAATGCGCTAAATGAGTCTAGATTTAATCATAAGAAATATTTGGGTGTTGCACCCATTTTCAACCCGCGATGTGGGTTTTTGGCTAACAGGCCGTATTTTGCCGCGGAGCGGCAGTGCATTTGCTTCCAGGGTGGAAACAGGGATATTCAGGAGAAAACGTGATAAAAATCCGCCAGTTATGTTTGGTCAGTTTGCTACTAACAAGCGGGATTGCCAGTGCGGCGAACGTTCGTTTGCAGGTTGAGGGGTTGTCCGGGGCGCTGGAAAAAAACGTGCGTGCGCAGTTGTCGACTATCCAGAGTGATGAGGTGACGCCGGACCGCCGTTTTCGCGCGCGCGTAGATGACGCGATTCGCGAAGGGCTAAAAGCGCTGGGTTATTACGAACCTACCATTGATTTTGACCTACGCCCGCCGCCAAAGAAGGGGCGCCAGGTGCTTATTGCCCGCGTCTCGCCGGGTGAGCCGGTACTGATTGGCGGCACAAACGTCATCCTGCGCGGTGGAGCGCGCACAGACCGGGATTATCTGGATCTACTCAGTACGCGGCCGAAAATCGGCACGGTACTTAATCACGGTGATTACGACCATTTCAAAAAAGAGCTGACGAGCGTTTCCCTTCGGAAGGGCTACTTTGACAGCCAGTTCAACAAAAGTCAGCTTGGCATCGCGCTGGACAGACATCAGGCCTTCTGGGATATCGATTACGACAGTGGGGAGCGCTATCGTTTTGGCGATGTAACCTTTGAAGGATCGCAAATCCGGGAAGAATATCTGCAAAATCTCGTGCCCTTCAAAAAAGGGGATTACTACCAGTCGAGCGATCTGGCGGAACTGAACCGTCGCCTTTCAGCCACCGGATGGTTTAATTCCGTGGTTGTCGCGCCGGAATTTGATAAGTCGCGCAAAACCAAAGTGTTGCCACTGCATGGCGTCGTCTCGCCACGGATCGAGAACACCATTGAGACCGGTGTGGGTTATTCGACGGATGTCGGCCCGCGCGTGAAGGCCACATGGAAAAAGCCGTGGATGAACTCGTACGGCCACAGCCTGACGACCAGCGCGAGTATCTCCGCCCCGGAACAGCAGCTCGATTTCAGCTATAAAATGCCCTTGCTGAAAAACCCGCTGGAGCAATATTACCTGGTTCAGGGGGGCTTTAAGCGTACCGACCTGAATGATACCAAGTCAGATTCCACCACCCTTGCCCTGTCACGCTACTGGGATCTCTCCAGCGGCTGGCAGCGTGCCATTAACCTGCGATGGAGTCTGGACCACTTTACGCAGGCCAACGTCACAAACACCACGATGTTGCTCTATCCGGGGGTGATGATCAGCCGTACCCGCTCACGCGGTGGCCTGATGCCTGACTGGGGCGATTCCCAGCGTTATTCCATTGATTACTCCAACACTATGTGGGGTTCCGATGTTGACTTCTCGGTGATTCAGGCACAAAACGTCTGGATCCGTACGTTGTATGACAAACACCGCTTTGTGGTGCGCGGTAACCTCGGCTGGATTGAAACCGGCGACTTCGACAAAGTCCCGCCGGATCTGCGCTTCTTCGCCGGTGGTGACCGCAGCATTCGCGGCTATAAATACAAATCCATTGCGCCAAAAGATGACAGCGGCAAGCTGATCGGTGCATCAAAACTGGCCACCGGCTCGCTGGAGTATCAGTACAACGTCAGCGGTAAATGGTGGGGGGCGATGTTTGTCGACAGCGGCGAAGCGGTGAGCGACATCCGCCGCAGCGATTTCAAAACCGGCGCGGGCGTGGGTGTGCGCTGGCAGTCCCCCGTCGGGCCCATCAAGCTCGATTTCGCCGTACCTGTGGGCGACAAAGAAGAGCATGGTTTACAGTTTTACATCGGTCTGGGGCCTGAATTATGAGTTTATGGAAGAAGATAAGCCTCGGGGTGCTGATTTTTATCGTACTGCTGCTCGGTACGGTGGCGTTTCTGGTGGGAACGACGACCGGGCTGCACCTGCTGTTTAACGCCGCTAACCGCTGGGTGCCAGGACTTGAAATTGGTCAGGTGACGGGCGGCTGGCGCGATCTGCGTCTGAAGAACATTCGCTATGAGCAACCTGGTGTGGCCGTAAACGCCGGGGAGTTCCACCTTGCGGTGAAGCTGGGCTGTCTGCGGGACAGCAAGCTGTGCGTCAACGATCTGTCGCTAAAAGATGTTAACGTGGCGATAGATTCAAAGAAAATGCCGAAGTCTGCGCCGGTCGAGGAAGAAGACAGCGGCCCGCTGAATCTCTCCACGCCGTATCCGATCGCGCTCTATCGGGTGGCGCTTGATAACGTCAATATCAACATCGACGACACCACCGTCTCCGTGATGGATTTCACCTCCGGCCTGCGCTGGCAGGAGAAAAACCTCACCCTGACGCCGACGTCCCTGCAGGGATTACTGATCGCGCTGCCGAAAGTGGCCGACGTGGCGCAGGAAGAGATCGTCGAGCCGAAGATCCAGAACCCGCAGCCGGAAGAGAAGCCGCTGGGTGAAACGCTGAAAGACCTCTTCTCGAAGCCTGTCCTGCCGGAAATGACCGATGTTCATCTGCCGCTGAATCTCAACATTGAAGAGTTCAAAGGCGAGCAGCTGCGTCTGACCGGCGATACCGATCTGACGGTCTATAACATGCTGCTTAAAGTCAGCAGTATTGACGGCAATATGAAGCTCGACGCGCTGGATATCGACACCAACCAGGGCTCGGTGAATGCCTCTGGCAACGCCCTGCTGCGCGACAACTGGCCGGTGGACATCACGCTCAACAGCGCCCTGAATATTGACCCGCTGAAAGGCGAAAAAGTGAAGGTCAAAGTGGGCGGTGCGCTACGCGACAAACTGGACGTCGGTGTGAATCTCTCCGGCCCGGTAGATATGGTCCTGCGGGCGCAAACTCAACTGGCAGAAGCGGGTTTACCGCTCAATGTTGAAATGGTCAGTAAACAGCTTTACTGGCCGTTCACCGGCGAAAAACAGTTCCAGGCCGATGACCTGAAGCTGAAGCTGAGCGGCAAGATGACCGATTACACGCTCTCGTTCCGTACCGCAGTGAAGGGGCAGGGCGTGCCGCCCGCGAATATCACGCTGGATGCGAAGGGCAATGAACAGCAGGTTAATCTCGACAAACTGACCGTTGCGGCGCTGGAAGGCAAAACCGAGCTGACCGCGCTGCTCGACTGGCAGCAGGCGATCAGCTGGCGCGGCGAGCTGAAGCTGACGGGTATTAACACCGCCAAAGAGGTGCCGGACTGGCCGTCGAAGCTGGATGGCCTGATCAAAACCCGCGGCAGCCTGTACGGCGGCACGTGGCAGATGGACGTGCCGGAAATCAAACTCACCGGGAACGTGAAGCAGAACAAGGTTAACGTTGAGGGCTCGGTCAAAGGTAACAGCTACCTGCAGTGGACGATCCCGGGTCTGCACGTAGCGCTGGGGCGCAACACGGCGGATATCAAAGGCGAGCTGGGGGTGAAAGATCTCAATCTGGATGCCACTATTGACGCGCCGAATCTGGATAATGCTCTGCCGGGCCTGGGTGGCACGGCGAAAGGGTTAGTGAAAGTGCGCGGGACGGTAGACGCCCCCCAACTGCTGGCGGATATCACCGCCAATAACCTGCGCTGGCAGGAGCTGACTGTCGCCCGCGTTCGCGTTGAAGGGGATGTGAAATCCACCGATCAGATCGGCGGTAACCTGAACCTGCGCGTGGAGCGCATTGCTCAGCCGGACGTGAACATTAATCTGGTGACGCTGGAAGCGAAAGGCAACGAAAAGCAGCACGACCTCCAGCTGCGTGTGCAGGGTGAGCCGGTCTCCGGGCAGCTTCACCTGACAGGAAGCTTTGATCGTAAAGAGGAACGCTGGAAAGGTCTGCTTGATAACACTCGCTTCAACACACCGGTCGGGCCGTTGGCGTTGTCACGCTCTATTGCGCTGGACTACCGTAACGCGGAACAAAAGATCAGCATCGGACCACACTGCTGGACCAACCCAAATGCTGAGCTGTGTATACCTCAGACCATTGATGCGGGCGCGGAAGGGCGCGCGCAGATCAACCTCAATCGCTTTGACCTGGCGATGCTGAAGCCGTTTATGCCAGATACCACGCAGGCCAGCGGCGTCTTTAGCGGGAAGGCCGATGTCGCCTGGGACACCACTAAAGAAGGGCTGCCACAGGGTAGCGTCACGCTTTCGGGTCGTAACGTGAAGGTGACGCAACAGGTGAATGATGCGCCGCTGCCGGTAGCCTTTGACACCCTGAACCTGAGTGCGGATCTACATAATAACCGTGCAGAGCTGGGATGGCTTATCCGTCTGACCAACAACGGTCAGTTTGATGGACAAGTGGAGATTTCCGATCCGCAAGAACGGCGTAATCTTGGCGGCAACGTCAATATCCGTAACTTCAACCTGGCGATGGTGAACCCGATTTTCGACCGCGGGGAAAAAGCGGCAGGCATGCTGAATGCCAATTTGCGTCTGGCTGGCAACGCGCAAAGCCCGCAGCTATTCGGTCAGATGCGGCTCAGCGGTGTGGATATCGACGGTAACTTCATGCCATTTGATATGCAGCCTAGCCAAATCTCGATGAACTTCAACGGCATGAGTTCAACGATTAGCGGCTCGGTGTTGACTCAGCAAGGGCAGATCAACCTGAGCGGCGACGCAGACTGGAGCCAGCTCAATAACTGGCGCGCCCGTATTGCCGCAAAAGGCAGCCGAGTGCGTATCACCGTACCGCCAATGGTTCGCCTGGATGTCTCACCTGATGTGGTCTTTGAAGCCACGCCAAGCCTCTTCACGCTCGACGGACGCGTCGATGTGCCATGGGCACGCATTGTGGTTCACGACGTGCCTGAAAGTGCGGTGGGTGTTTCAAGTGATGAAGTTATGCTCAATGAAAATCTGAAACCTGTCGAACAGAAGAGCGCTGGCATACCGATTAATAGTAACCTTATCGTGCACGTGGGGAATAACGTGCGGTTGGATGCGTTTGGGCTGAAGGCAAGGCTCACGGGTGATCTGAAGGTGGCGCAGGATAAACAAGGGCTTGGCCTGAACGGGCAGATTAATATTCCTGAAGGGCGCTTCCACGCCTATGGTCAGGATCTGATTGTCCGCAAAGGCGAGCTGCTGTTCTCTGGTCCACCGGATCAGCCCCTGTTGAACATCGAAGCGATTCGTAACCCGGAAGCAACGGAAAACAACGTTATTGCTGGTGTACGCGTCACCGGTTCCGCCGACGAACCGAAGGCGGAGATCTTCTCTGACCCGGCGATGCCGCAACAGGAGGCCCTCTCTTACCTGCTGCGTGGACAAGGTCTGGACAGCGGTCAGAGCGACAGTGCGGCGATGACCTCGATGTTAGTGGGTCTGGGGGTTGCACAAAGTGGGCAGGTTGTGGGTAAAATCGGCGAGACGTTCGGCGTAAGCAATCTGGCGCTGGACACCCAGGGCGTGGGTGACTCCTCGCAGGTGGTGGTCAGCGGCTATGTACTGCCGGGTCTGCAGGTAAAATATGGTGTGGGGATCTTTGACTCACTGGCAACACTCACGTTACGCTATCGCCTGATGCCTAAGCTATATCTGGAAGCAGTGTCCGGCGTAGACCAGGCACTTGATCTGCTCTATCAGTTTGAGTTTTAGCAATGCGAATATTTGTCTACGGCAGTTTACGAACCAAGCAAGGCAACAGTCACTGGATGACCAATGCCCTGCTGCTGGGGAATTACAATATCGAGAACTACCAGTTGTACAGCCTGGGCCACTATCCAGGCGCGGTTCCCGGCGAAGGAACAGTACAGGGTGAAGTCTATCGTATTGATAACGCGACACTTGCCGAACTTGATGCCTTGCGCACCAGGGGCGGTGAATACGCGCGCCAGTTGATCCAGACTCCGTACGGAAGCGCGTGGATGTATGTCTACCAGCGTCCGGTCGAAGGGTTAACGCGGATTGTAAGCGGTAACTGGTTAGACAGAGACCAGTACTGAAAAACGACAACGCCACCGAAAGGTGGCGTTGTTTTTTGTGGGCTAAACGGCTTCCCGACGCAGCTTGAATATCTGCACCGATTCCAGAAGCTGTTCCGCCTGGCGATGCATTGCCTGCGCCGCGGCGGAAGATTCTTGCGACAAGGTCGCATTTTGCTGTGTTGCCGTATCCATATGCGTGACGGCCACGTTGACCTGATCGATCCCGGTACTTTGTTCGTGGCTGGCATGAGAAATTGCCTCAATCAGTTCACTCACCTTACTGACGCTGTGCAGAATATCCGCCATCGCTGCGCCGGCTTGCTGCACCTGGCCATTCCCCTCGTCAATGCGGTTAACGGAGCGGTCGATCAGAACGCGGATATCTTTGGCGGCGGCGGCTGAACGTTGCGCCAGGGCGCGCACTTCTGCTGCAACGACGGCAAAACCGCGGCCTTCAGTTCCCGCGCGCGCCGCTTCAACAGCAGCGTTAAGTGCCAGGATATTGGTCTGGAAGGCGATACTGTCGATCATGCTGATGATGGAGTTGATCTCGCTGGAGAAATTATGAATTTCACTCATGGTGTGCATCGCACGTTCAACGGCCTCTTCGCCCTGGCGGGCTACCTGACGGGCATTACGGGCAAGATCGCTGGCAGTGCGTGAATGTTCTGCGTTGCTTTTCACGACCGATGTCAGCTCCTCCATGGATGCTGCAGTCTGTTCCAGTGCACTGGCCTGCGCTTCGTTGCGGGAAGAAAGCTCATGACTACCGCTGGCAATCTGCGCTGATGCGGTGGCGATGGTTTCGGTACCCTTACGTACTCCAGAGACAATACGCGTGAGGTTTTCATTCATCTCCTGCAGAGCGCGCATGAGCTCAGCCGTTTCATCTCGACCGGCCACGGTAAAGCGGGACTGCAAATCACCGGCGGCTACGGTACGCGCTATCGTGACGGCTTGTGCCAGCGGAAGAGTAATGCTGCGAATCAGCCACCAGGTAACTAGCATCCCGGCCGCCAGCGTGAGGGCCATTGCCAGCAACAGCATCCATTTTGTCTTCTGATACTGCCCCTGATTGCGGGCGATGGTCTGCTGGTGAATAGTCTCGGCATGCTGCAATGTACGGGCCACGACGTTGTCGATCATTTTTGTCGGCTCGCGGTCAATCCCTGTAACCTGCTTGTCCACGCGCTGGGCGCTGGTGGGATCTCCCACCTGGTAGGTAGCCAGTGCCGCCAGGTATTTCTGTTCGAGGCTGGCGTGGATGTCGCGCGTTGCCAGCACTTGTTGATTATCCATGCCAATTTTCGGCAGAAGCTCACTTAGCCGGGTCAGCAGTGTCTGCGTGTTCTGACTTTCTGCGACAAAGGCCTTTTTGTATTTATCGAATGCTTCTTGCCCCTGCGCGCCACGAATCAGGGTGTTTTTCCACTCCTGGACCTGGATCTTGAATTGCACCTGAGCATTGCGTGCAGTATCTATGCTGCTGGTAATGGTTTGTTCCATCGCCATAATCTGTTCGTTTTGCGCCTGGCTGTCGCTGTTGATCAACAGGCCACGCAGACCAATAAAAAGTGTTGCAAGCAGCAGAAGTGACGCCAAAAGGCCCAGTCGCTGCCCAATTGTGAGTGTGTTGAGTTTCATGATTTCCTGTTATATGAAAAAGCGATTGCGTTCATATCACGGGAGGTATCGACCGTCGGCAGGGAGACTTTAAGAAGAAAAGTGGGGATAAGGCAGGTAAAAAGCGATATCTAATTAATATTATGAGACAAAATCTCTTTATGACGTTTTTGTGACAGTTTAGAGAGACAAAAAAGCCCCGACTTGCGGGGCCTTAATATCAGCAGTAAGAATTACTTCTTAGCAGCGCGTTCGAAAGAGGCGATGATTTCTGCTTTCGCCGCTTCTGCGTTGTCCCAGCCGTCAACTTTAACCCATTTGCCTTTTTCGAGGTCTTTGTAGTGCTCGAAGAAGTGAGTGATCTGCGCTTTCAGCAGCTCTGGCAGGTCGTTCACATCTTTGATGTGATCGTATTCTTTGCTCAGCTTGGTGTGCGGTACCGCAACCAGCTTCGCATCTTCACCGGATTCGTCGGTCATTTTCAGCACGCCAACTGGACGGCAGCGAATGACGGAGCCTGGCTCCAGTGGGTATGGCGTTGGGACCAGTACGTCAACCGGGTCACCGTCCAGAGACAGGGTGTGGTTGATGTAACCGTAGTTGCACGGATAGAACATCGCGGTAGACATGAAACGGTCTACGAACAGGGCGCCGCTCTCTTTGTCCACTTCGTATTTGATAGGATCTGCGTTAGCCGGGATTTCGATTACTACGTAGATATCTTCTGGCAGTTCTTTACCCGCTGGGACGTTGAGTAAGCTCATGTCGGTGTCCTTTAAAATGGATGGTAAACAAGTGGCAGGTATTATAGCCAACTCGCGCCGAATGTCTTCGCCTGTTTTCGCCTTCTCTCACCGCTAACCCCACTTTTCAGACCGATTCCATGACAGAAAAATCCATAAACTCAGCTGCATTTTTCATGGCGAAATGAAAGCGATTACAAACTTGTGATTAACGTTTTATTCACTTTCCCGAAGTGTGATGTAACGCAATTCGTTACATATTTCATTGGCTATAGTCATTTCGCAGAACATATTTTCACCAACAATAATCCCCCTACGAGGACGTTCATATGTGGAAGCGCTTACTCCTGGTCACAGCAGTTTCGGCAGCCATGTCGTCTATGGCGATGGCCGCCCCTTTAACCGTAGGTTTTTCGCAAGTCGGCTCTGAATCCGGCTGGCGAGCAGCAGAAACCAACGTTGCAAAAAGCGAGGCCCAGAAACGTGGTATCACCCTGAAAATTGCCGATGGTCAGCAAAAGCAGGAAAACCAAATCAAAGCCGTGCGTTCGTTTATCGCCCAGGGCGTTGATGCCATCTTTATTGCGCCTGTCGTTGCGACAGGCTGGGAACCTGTCCTGAAGGAAGCGAAAGACGCTGAGATCCCGGTTTTCCTGCTCGATCGTTCCATTGATGTCAAAGACAAATCGCTCTATATGACCACCGTCACTGCCAACAACATTCTTGAAGGACAGTTGATTGGTGACTGGCTGGTGAAACAGGTGGATGGCAAGCCGTGTAACGTCGTTGAGTTGCAGGGCACCGTTGGCGCGAGCGTGGCCATCGACCGTAAGAAAGGGTTTGCTGAGGCTATCGCTAAAGCACCAAACATCAAGATTATCCGCTCTCAGTCCGGTGACTTCACGCGCAGTAAAGGCAAAGAGGTCATGGAGAGCTTTATCAAGGCTGAAAACAACGGCAAGAACATCTGCATGGTTTACGCCCACAACGATGACATGGTGATCGGTGCGATTCAGGCCATTAAAGAAGCGGGCCTGAAGCCGGGCAAAGATATCCTCACCGGCTCAATCGACGGCGTGCCAGACATCTACAAGGCGATGATGGACGGCGAAGCGAACGCCAGCGTGGAGCTCACGCCGAACATGGCGGGTCCGGCATTCGATGCGCTGGAGAAATTCAAGAAAGACGGCACGATGCCTGAAAAACTGACCATCACTAAATCCACACTCTACCTTCCTGACACAGCAAAAGAAGAGTTAGAGAAGAAGAAAAATATGGGTTACTGATTCCAGTGTAATTGCCGGGTAGCGCTACGCTTACCCGGCCTACGATTTGTGCCGGAGGCGTAAATATGAACTCGGAACAACATCAGGAAATCCTCCGCACAGAGGGCTTGAGTAAATACTTTCCTGGCGTAAAAGCGCTGGATAACGTTGATTTCAGCCTGCGGCGCGGTGAGATTATGTCGCTGCTGGGTGAGAACGGAGCAGGGAAGTCGACGCTGATTAAAGCCCTGACCGGTGTCTATCATGCCGATCGCGGCACTATCTGGCTGGAAGGCAATGCCATTTCGCCAAAAAATACCGCTCACGCCCAGCAGCTTGGGATCGGGACGGTGTACCAGGAAGTGAACCTGCTGCCGAATATGTCGGTGGCGGATAACCTGTTTATTGGCCGTGAACCACGACGCTTTGGCCTGCTGCGGCGCAAGGAGATGGAGGCGCGGGCGACAAAGCTGATGGAATCCTACGGCTTTTCTCTTGACGTTCGCGAACCGCTGAACCGCTTTTCCGTTGCCATGCAGCAGATTGTCGCGATTTGTCGCGCTATCGATCTCTCCGCAAAAGTACTGATCCTCGATGAGCCCACCGCCAGTCTCGATACCCAGGAAGTGGAAATGCTCTTTACCCTGATGCGCCAGCTGCGCGATCAGGGCGTGAGCCTGATCTTCGTGACTCATTTCCTCGATCAGGTGTATGAAGTGAGCGATCGCATTACGGTACTGCGTAACGGCAGTTTTGTCGGCTGTCGGGAAACCCGTGAATTACCACAGATTGAACTGGTCAAAATGATGCTCGGGCGCGAGCTGGAGACCAACGCGCTCCAGCGCGCCGGTCGCACGTTGCTGAGTGATAAACCCGTCGCGGCTTTCAGTGATTTCGGCAAAAAAGGGACTATTTCACCGTTTAACCTGGAGGTTCGTCCTGGCGAAATTGTCGGTCTGGCCGGATTGCTAGGCTCCGGACGAACAGAAACCGCCGAAGTCATCTTTGGAATTAAGCCAGCAGACAGTGGCACCGCATTAATCAAAGGCAAACCGCAAACGCTGCGATCGCCGCATCAGGCCTCGTGTCTGGGCGTTGGCTTCTGTCCGGAAGACAGAAAAACGGACGGTATTATTGCCGCCGCCTCGGTGCGGGAGAATATCATTCTGGCGTTACAGGCGCAGCGAGGCTGGCTGAGGCCAATCCCACGCAAAGAGCAAAACGCCATTGCGGAACGCTTTATCCGCCAGCTTGGCATTCGTACCCCGAGCGCAGAACAACCTATTGAATTCCTCTCAGGGGGTAACCAGCAGAAGGTCTTGTTGTCGCGCTGGCTGCTGACCAAACCCCAGTTCCTGATCCTCGATGAACCGACGCGCGGGATTGACGTCGGTGCGCATGCTGAAATCATCCGGCTTATAGAAACGTTGTGTGCGGACGGCCTGGCGCTGCTGGTCATATCGTCTGAGCTGGAGGAACTGGTGGGGTATGCCGATCGCGTGATCATCATGCGCGATCGTAAACAGGTGGCAGAGATCCCGCTGGATAAACTGTCCGTTCCGGCGATCATGAATGCCATCGCGGCGTAAGGAGTGAATTGTGATGTCTCGTTCGCTTTCGCAAACAGGGGAGTCAAAGCGCCGCTTCAACTGGCCAACCGGCACACCGCAAATCGCGGCACTGCTGGTGGTACTGTTGGTTGACAGCCTTGTCGCGCCGCATTTCTTCCAGATTATTGTCCAGGATGGCCGTCTGTTTGGCAGCCCGATTGATATTTTGAACCGTGCGGCGCCTGTGGCGCTGCTGGCGATTGGTATGACGCTGGTCATTGCCACTGGCGGGATTGACCTCTCCGTCGGCGCGGTGATGGCTATCGCCGGGGCTACGGCAGCCTCAATGACCGTGGCCGGGCACAGCCTGCCGGTGGTGCTGCTTGCCGCCTTAGGCACTGGCGTACTCGCCGGGCTGTGGAACGGTATTCTGGTGGCAGTCCTCAAGATCCAGCCGTTTGTCGCCACCCTGATTTTAATGGTCGCCGGGCGCGGTGTGGCGCAGCTGATCACATCCGGGCAGATCGTCACCTTTAACTCTCCGGGCCTGGCGTGGCTTGGCAGCGGCAAACTGTTGTTCTTCCCGACTCCGGTGATCATTGCCCTGGTGACGCTGGTGGTGTTCTGGCTCTTTACCCGCAAAACGGCACTGGGCATGTTCATTGAGGCCGTCGGGATCAACATTCGTGCCGCGCGCAACGCCGGGGTCAATACCCGGTTGATGGTGATGCTGACCTATGTGCTGAGCGGCATATGCGCCGCCATTGCCGGGACGATCGTCGCGGCAGATATTCGTGGGGCCGATGCCAACAACGCAGGACTCTGGCTGGAGCTGGATGCGATCCTGGCGGTGGTGATCGGCGGCGGATCGCTGATGGGCGGGCGTTTTAACCTGCTGCTCTCGGTGATTGGCGCGCTGATTATTCAGGGGATGAACACCGGGATCCTGCTCTCTGGTTTCCAGCCGGAGCTCAACCAGGTGGTGAAAGCGGTGGTCGTGCTCTGTGTGCTGATCGTCCAGTCGCCGCGCTTTGTCAGCATCATTAAGGGGATCCGTGGCCATGATAAAACGTAATTTGCCGCTAATGATCACGCTGGGCGTGTTTGTGCTGGGTTATCTCTACTGTCTGACCCAGTTCCCGGGGTTTGCCTCCACGCGTGTGATTTGCAATATCCTGACCGATAACGCTTTTTTAGGCATTATCGCCGTCGGGATGACCTTTGTGATCCTTTCCGGTGGGATCGATCTCTCCGTTGGTTCGGTGATCGCATTCACCGGCGTGTTTCTTGCGAAGGCGATCGGTTTCTGGGGGATCTCACCGCTGGTGGCGTTTCCGCTGGTGCTGGTGATGGGGTGCGCGTTTGGTGCCTTTATGGGGCTCCTGATCGATGCGCTGAAAATCCCGGCTTTTATTATTACCCTCGCCGGGATGTTCTTCCTTCGCGGCGTGAGTTATCTGGTGTCGGAAGAATCTATTCCGATTAACCATCCGATTTACGATACGCTCTCCAGCCTGGCGTGGAAAATACCCGGCGGTGGTCGTTTGAGCGCGATGGGGTTACTGATGCTCGGCGTCGTGGTGATTGGTATTTTCCTTGCGCATCGCACCCGGTTTGGCAATCAGGTTTACGCCATTGGCGGAAACGCCACGTCGGCAAACCTGATGGGGATCTCCACCCGCAGTACAACTATTCGCATCTATATGCTCTCAACGGGTCTGGCGACGCTGGCGGGGATTGTCTTCTCGGTTTATACCCAGGCGGGTTATGCCCTGGCAGGCGTAGGGGTGGAACTGGATGCCATTGCCTCGGTGGTGATCGGTGGAACCCTGCTCAGTGGTGGCGTGGGGACGGTGCTGGGAACGCTGTTTGGCGTAGCAATCCAGGGCCTGATACAAACCTACATTAACTTTGACGGCACGCTCAGCTCCTGGTGGACCAAGATCGCCATCGGCATTTTGCTGTTTATTTTTATCGCCCTGCAGCGTGGTCTGACGGTGCTCTGGGAGAATCGTCAAAGCTCGACGGTTACACGCGTAAACACATCAGTAACAGAGCGATAACACGCTGAATTTGCTTAAAGTCTAAACATTTTCCGGTAGCGGCCGATACTTTTTTTATGCCCAGAAATATCTCGCTACCGGAAATAATATCATGCTTAAAACGCTATCGATTCGTACCGGCTTGCTCTCTTTACTGGCCGTTATGACCCTTCTGCTGCTGATTGTCAGCGGTATTGGCATTTATGCCCTCACACAGAGTTCTTCTTCACTACAGCGCATCAACCACCTTCAGGGTGAGCAGATGGTGCAGCTTAATTCCGGCTATACGCTGATCCTCCGCGCCCGCAATGAGGCGGGTCAGGCTGTCCGAATGATGGAAATCGGCATGCTGGATGATGCGGCCAAATCGGTAAAAAATATCAATCAGGAAGTTGTCCTGGCCCAGAAAACGCTGAAAGGCGTGATCGACGGCGGCGTGGCCGATGAGCAAGGCCAACAACTGCTTGATAAAGTGGCGGCCAGCCTCGCGACGTACAACCAGCAGGGGATTAACCCGATGCTGAAAGCGCTGAACGAACAGAGCGCGGACAGCTATTACGACCTACTGGAAAACAAGCTGATTCCGGTGGCCTCCCGGTTTGATAACGATATGCAGGCCTTCCAGAAATGGAGTGAAGCGCGCGGCAAAGCGGAAGTGAGTGCCGTGCAGTCCAGCAAAAATCGGGTACTGATCCTGATCGTGGTGGCGGCTCTGCTGACGGCGGGCATTATTGTGCTGGCCTGGCTGGTACTGCGCCACATGTTGCTCAAACCGCTCTCGACCTCTATTGCTCAACTGGAGAATGTGGCAGCAGGCGATTTAACCCACACGCTGAATCCACCGGCAAGCCAGGAGTTTAATCGCCTGAATGCGGCAATCGAAGAGATGCGCCATTCGCTGATGAACTCGGTTCTGCGGGTACGTGATGCCAGCTCGCAAATTGATACCGGCAGCCGTGAGCTGACGGCGGGGAACAGGGATCTTGCTGAGCGTACGGAATCGACCGCCACGTCGCTGGAGCAGACCGCCGCCAGCATGGAACAGATCACCGCGACGGTGAAACTCAACGCCGATAATGCCGAACAGGCTCACCAGCTGGCGAAATCGGTGTCAGACACGGCCGATCACGGCAGCGAAATGGTCTGCTACGTCATTGAAAAAATGCGTGATATCTCCGGCAGTTCGGCACGTATCGCGGACATTCTCAGTGTTATCGACGGTATTGCCTTCCAGACCAATATCCTCGCGTTGAACGCCTCCGTGGAAGCGGCGCGCGCGGGTGAGCAAGGACGCGGGTTTGCCGTCGTCGCGGGCGAAGTGCGAAACCTTGCCAGCCGCAGTGCCGATGCAGCAAAAGAGATCCGAGCGCTTATCAGTGATTCCCAGACCCACGTCAGCGAGGGCAGTGAACTGGCCCAGCAGGCTGGCGAAACCATGGATGAGATCGCAACCGAAGTGCTGCGCATGACGAAACTGATGCGTGAAATTGCGACTGCGTCCCAGGAGCAGAGTCGCGGCATTGAGCAGGTGAATATTGCGGTGAATCAGATGGATGAGACTGCGCAGCAGAATGCGGCGCTGGTACAGCAATCCTCCGCCGCGACTCGCTCCCTTGAGGAGCAGTCGCGCCAGCTGATGGAAGCCATGTCATCATTCAAGCTGTCGGCTCAGACTGCAGCATAATATTATCCAGCCCCGGTGTATGATGTGCCGGGGTTTTATTCTTTCCTGAATTTACTTCAGCAATATTATCGTGAATATTACCCACTAACATTTCCAGTGCGCTGGTTAAGGCTAACGCATTTTCCGTCGGCTCAAGATATAAACCTTTGCGGAAAAATAGCGGCTCATCAAACAGTTGATTAAAGCGCTTCAACGCCAGACTGACCGCCGGACGGGACATCTCCAGGCGCAAAGAGGCTTTTGCCATGCTGCCGCAGCGGACAACTTCAATAAATACCGGGATAAGATTTAAATCAATGCCGGTATTAGCACGGGAATAATTTTTCATTGCGACTTTGCTCCACGAAATATTTGCCAAACTGTTATGGAAATAATGCAGGAGCAGTGATGAATATTAAAGCGTGTTTTTTATAAACACTTATACGGTTAAATATATAAATGACCAGGGGAGCCGGATGGGCTCCCCTGAGGAAAGGTATTACGCGTCCGGATACTCACGAATAAAACGTTCAACGTCTTCAACCATATGGTTGTTGCCGACGAAGAACGAACGGCGCTGGTGAAGGCTTTCTGGCACGATTTCCAGAATACGCTCTTTACCGTCGCTCGCCTTGCCGCCAGCCTGTTCGGCCAGGAACGCCATCGGGTTGCATTCGTACAGCAGGCGCAGTTTCCCGTCCGGGTGGCTAGCGGTGCTTGGGTAGAGGTAGATACCGCCTTTCAGCAGGTTACGGTGGAAATCCGCGACCAGAGAGCCGATATAGCGGGAGGTGTAAGGGCGCTGAGTGGCTTTATCTTCTTCCTGGCAGAATTTGATGTACTTCTTCACGCCGTTCGGGAATCGGATGTAGTTGCCTTCGTTGATGGAGTAGGTGTTGCCCTTCTCCGGGAAGCGCATACGTTCCTGGCTCAGACAGAAAACGCCCAGTGAAGGATCGTACGTAAAGGCGTGAACCCCACACCCGGTGGTATACACCAGCATGGTGGAGGAGCCATACACGACGTAACCGGCAGCAACCTGATTAATGCCCGGCTGCAGGAAATCTTCTTCGGTCACCGGCGTGCCAACAGGCGTGACGCGGCGGTAGATGGAGAAAATGGTACCGACAGAAACGTTAACGTCGATGTTAGAGGAGCCGTCCAGCGGATCCATCAGAACAACGTATTTAGCGTGTTCACACCCGTCGAAAACAACAATTTCATCTTCTTCTTCGGAGGCGATACCCGCCACGATGTCGCGTGCGCGCAGTGCAGCTTTCAGTTTTTCATTTGCGAACAGATCGAGTTTCTGTTGAACCTCGCCCTGAACGTTCTCGGCACCGCTGGCACCCAGGATATCGACCAGACCGGCCTTGTTGATATCACGATGGATGATCTTAGCGCCCAGCTTTATTGCCGACAGCAAAGCAGTGAGTTCACCCGTAGCATGAGAAAACTCGTGCTGCTTTTCGACAATAAATTCACCTAACGTTTTCATAACACTTTCCCTGCATCTTTGTGAGTAGAGCGATTGTATGTTCACTAAAACGACTAAAGCCCAACAATCTTAACAAATATTCAAATAGTAGCGCAGTGGTGAATCGCGCCAGCAGTATACGGATTTACCTGAAATGCATTTCACAGCCGCTAACATGTGAGTAAAATGTGCGCCACATTGAAGAAGGATAGTGACGTATGCGCATTCATATATTGGGGATTTGTGGCACTTTCATGGGCGGACTGGCAATGCTGGCGCGCTCGCTGGGCCATGAAGTGACAGGTTCGGACGCCAATGTGTATCCGCCAATGAGCACACTTCTGGAGAAACAGGGCATCTCTTTGATTCAGGGCTACGATGCCAGCCAGCTGGATCCTGAACCGGATCTGGTGATCATTGGTAACGCCATGACGCGTGGGAACCCGTGTGTTGAGGCGGTGCTGGAACGCAATATTCCGTTCATGTCCGGCCCACAATGGCTGCATGATTTCGTCCTGCGTGACCGCTGGGTGGTTGCTGTTGCCGGAACGCACGGCAAAACCACGACCGCCGGTATGGCGACCTGGATCCTTGAAGCCTGTGGCTACAAGCCGGGTTTCGTGATTGGCGGTGTGCCGGGTAATTTCGATGTTTCTGCGCGCCTGGGTGACAGCCCGTTCTTTGTGATCGAGGCCGACGAATATGACTGCGCGTTCTTCGACAAGCGTTCCAAGTTTGTTCACTACTGCCCGCGCACGCTGATCCTCAACAACCTTGAGTTCGACCACGCGGATATTTTTGACGATCTGAAAGCGATTCAGAAACAGTTCCACCACCTGGTGCGCATCGTTCCGGGACAGGGGCGCATCATCCTGCCGGAAAACGACATCAACCTGAAGCAGACCATGGCGATGGGATGCTGGAGCGAACAGGAGCTGGTGGGTGAGCAGGGCCACTGGCAGGCGAAAAAACTCAACGCCGATGCCTCCGAGTGGGAAGTCCTGCTCGACGGGGAAAAAGTGGGTGAGGTGAAGTGGGGCCTGGTGGGCGAGCACAACATGCACAACGGCCTGATGGCGATTGCTGCTGCACGCCATGTGGGTGTTCTGCCTGCGGATGCGGCCAATGCTCTGGGTTCGTTTATCAACGCCCGTCGTCGTCTGGAACTGCGTGGTGAAGCCAATGGCGTCACGGTGTATGACGATTTCGCACACCACCCAACGGCCATTCTGGCAACGCTTGCCGCCCTGCGTGGCAAGGTCGGCGGCACAGCCCGTATTCTGGCGGTGCTGGAGCCGCGCTCAAACACCATGAAAATGGGCATCTGCAAAGACGATCTCGCGCCGTCGTTAGGCCGCGCCGATGAAGTCTTCCTGCTGCAGCCGCAGCATATTCCGTGGCAGGTGGCGGAAGTGGCTGATGCCTGTATTCAGCCTGCGCACTGGAGTGCGGATGTGGATGCGCTCGCGGATATGGTGGTGAAAGCCGCTCAGCCTGGCGACCACATTCTGGTGATGAGCAACGGCGGTTTTGGTGGCATCCACCAGAAGCTGCTTGATGGTCTGGCGAAGAAAGCCGAGGCCGCAGAGTAAAAAAGAGCCCGGTGGCGCTAGCGCTTACCGGGCCTGCATTCTTTTCTCCCTCGCCCCTATGGGGAGAGGGGATTACTCTTCGTTCTCTGACAGCTCGCGCAGATACTGGAAAATCAGGCGCGCGGACTTCGGCGGCTTATTCCCTTCTTTCTCTTTCTTCGCGTTGCGGATCAATGAACGCAACTGCTGGCGGTCGGCGTCTGGCCACAGATTTAAGACTTCCGGTACCGCGTCATCACCCTGTTCAATCAGACGATCGCGGATCTGCTCCAGCTTATGGAACAGTGCAACCTGCTGGTTATGGCGGTTTTTCAGCTTGTCCAGCGCCTGGCGGATCGGATCAACGTCGCGCTGACGCAGCATTTTACCGATAAGCTGAAGCTGGCGACGACGGCCTTCTTTTTTGATTTTCTGTGCCAGTTCAATGGCATCACGCAGATCCTGGTCGAGCGGGATCTTATCCAGCGCGTTTTTACCCAGTTCTACCATTTCTGCGCCAAGCTGTTTTAACTCTTCGGCGTCACGTTTAATTTCACTTTTACTGACCCAGATGATCTCATCATCTTCGTCTTCGATGTCATCACCGGGAACGTCGTCGAGCCAGTCTTCGGGCTGCTTAGTCATGTCAGGCTCCTTAAAAAAAGAGGCTAATGTTACCAGTTAAGACGCGCACTGAAAAACGGTTCTCTGTTAGACTTCAGTTAACTCTCTCTTACAGTATGGCATTTGCGATGAAAGTAACCTCACAAGTTGAAGCGCAGCGTAAGATTCTGGAAGAAGCCGTCTCCACCGCGCTGACGCTCGCTTCAGGTAAATCAGATGGCGCCGAAGTGGCGGTCAGCAAAACCACCGGCATTAGCGTGAGCACCCGCTATGGCGAAGTGGAGAATGTAGAATTCAACAGTGATGGCGCGCTTGGCATCACGGTGTACCACCAGAATCGCAAAGGCAGCGCGTCATCGACCGATCTCAGCCCGGATGCGATTGCTCGTACGGTGCAGGCGGCGCTGGATATCGCCCGTTATACCTCTCCGGACCCTTACGCCGGCGTGGCTGATAAAGATCTGCTGGCGTTTGACGCCCCGGATCTCGATCTTTTCCACCCGGCAGAAGTTACCCCGGACGAGGCGATCGAGCTGGCGGCGCGTGCCGAACAGGCTTCTTTGCAGGCGGATAAACGCATCACCAATACCGAAGGCGGCAGCTTCAACAGCCACTACGGTATCAAAGTGTTCGGCAACAGCCACGGCATGTTGCAGGGCTACTGCTCAACCCGTCATTCACTCTCCAGCTGCGTCATCGCCGAAGAGAACGGTGATATGGAGCGTGACTACGCCTACACCATTGGCCGTGCGCTCGGTGATTTGCAGTCTCCGGAGTGGGTGGGTAAAGAGTGTGCCGAACGCACGCTGTCACGCCTGTCACCGCGCAAACTCTCCACCATGAAAGCCCCGGTGATTTTTGCCAATGAAGTGGCGACCGGCCTGTTTGGTCACCTGGTCGGGGCCATTGCCGGTGGCTCTGTGTACCGTAAATCAACCTTCCTGCTCGACTCACTGGGCAAGCAGATCCTGCCGGAATGGCTGACCATCGAAGAACACCCGCATCTGCTGAAAGGACTGGCCTCCACACCGTTCGACAGCGAAGGCGTGCGCACGGAACGTCGCGACATCGTCAAAGACGGCGTGCTGACCCAGTGGCTGTTGACCAACTACTCCGCGCGCAAGCTGGGGCTGAAAAGCACCGGTCACGCGGGTGGTATCCATAACTGGCGTATCGCCGGACAGGGCCTCAACTTTGCGCAAATGCTCAAAGAGATGGGCACCGGTCTGGTGGTGACCGAACTGATGGGCCAGGGCGTAAGTGGTATTACCGGGGATTACTCTCGCGGTGCGGCGGGCTTCTGGGTGGAAAACGGCGAAATCCAGTATCCGGTAAGCGAAATTACCATCGCCGGAAACCTGAAAGATATGTGGCGCAATATTGTTACGGTCGGTAACGATATTGAAACACGTAGCAATATACAGTGTGGTTCTGTACTTCTGCCGGAAATGAAAATCGCCGGCCAGTAATACCCGTAAAGGCGTTTTAATAATAAAAAAGGAAGTGAGCAATGCGTAAACATCTGTTAGCGATCGTCGCGGCTTCAACGCTGGTTATTGGCTCTTCTGCGTTTGCTGCCGATCTTGAAGAAGACATGGGCACCCTCGGTCAAAACCTGAAGGTGGTGCAGAAAACCGACAATGCGGCGGAAATGAAAGACGCACTGACCAAAATGCGTGAAGCGGCGCTGGACGCCCAGAAAGCGACACCGCCGAAGCTGGAAAGCAAAGCGGCAGACAGCGCGGAAATGAAAGATTACCGCCACGGTTTTGATATCCTGGTCGGCCAGATTGACGGTGCGCTGAAGCTGGCAAACGAAGGTAAAGTGAAAGAGGCGAAGGCGGCGGCCGAGCAGTTCGTGACCACCCGCAATACCTACCACCAAAAATACCGCTAACAGAGACTGCATCTGACACAACAGCAAGGCGAGGGCGAAATGCCCTCGCTTTTTTTATGCGTCGTAATAAGTAAACCCTATCGCTGTCACATTTCTGCGACTCCCTTGCCAGATGTTTTCGTTTTCTTCCCTACCGTTTTGCCAATGGATTGCGTGATATTCATCACGTAAATCCAGCGAATTGTCATTATTCACCGCATTTATGTGGCACAGATCACTGCTGCGGCTCGCCTTTCCACTTCGAAGTGGAAAACAACTCGCTACAAACATTTCCCACCCAACGTTAGTTTTATTCCAGAGCCATTAACGGGGTAAGACGAGTGATTAACGGAGCGGTAATGAACGACGTTGGGGATCAGGCGAAGCAAACAGAGCAGCTCGCTAACACCATGCTGCAGCAGGTTTATGACCTGCTGGCCCGGCACAACATCATCCCCAACGCAGTACAGGAACAGATGCTGACCTCCCACGTTCGCGCAATGGCGCACCGGTCGGTGACCGGCGAGCCGCTGCCGGAGGTTGAAGCGGAGCTGTTTGACGAAATTTCACCGGATTCAATGCGGCTCGCCCGTGAAGTGGTCGCGCAGTTTGGCAATCTTCCTGATGAAGAAGCCTGGCTGCTCTCCGTTCACTTTGAAGTCGCAAAAGACAACCTTTAAGGAGCAATACATGGAACAGATTACAGTCGTGATTGGCGATCGCCTGGGTAAAGGTCAGAAAGTGGCTGCAGGTGTGGAAAAAGCCGGTGGACGCGCGGTTGTCGTACCGGGTATGGCGGCAGACATGAAGCTGGGCGACGTCATGAAAGCGGAAAACGCCACCTTCGGCATCTCCTTCTGCGGCAGCGGCGGCGCGGGTGCCATCACTGCACAAACCAAATATGGCTACAAGGCCAAATACGGTATGCGTTCAGTGGAAGAGGGCGTGACCGCTATCAACGAAGGCTGCAACGTGCTGGGCTTTGGCTTTATGGATAAAGAAGAGCTGGGCGAGCGTCTGGTACAGGCGTGGCAGAAGAAATACGGCGCATAAGCATGAAAGAACAATTCACGACCACGGTGAGAGTGAAGGGGAAAGGCGACGCCAAAGCGCGCGCCTTTGCCGATGCGCTCAACCACGTTCAGGCCGCGGTGATGAAAGCGTCACCGCATATCTTACTGCGTATTGAGCCACAGGATGTGCAGGTCGTTCAGGCGCAAGAAGCGGTGCGTAAAGAAGCGTTTCTGTTCTTCTTTTTGCGCCGGGAAAGACGGACCTACAGCGTGGAGCTGGATGTGACCGTCAACGTGACCGCCATCAATCTCGATCGGGTGGATTTCGTCACGCAACGCTGATTATTCATAAAAGGGCAGACTGATGTTCTTAATTATATTAATAAAATCGCTCATCATTGGCGGCCTGGTAGGCGTCGGTGTCGGAGCCGGGGCTGCACGCATGTTTCATGCGCCTACCACACAGGGTATGGGCGCGTTTCGTACGTTGGGAGAACTGAACTCCTGCGAAGGGGATCCGGCTTCTCACTTCTCCTTTGGGTTAGGCTTCTTCTTTAACGCCTGGGCCTCTTCCGTGGCCGCAGGTGCCTTCACACAGGACGTAGACCACCGCATCATCCCGAACTGGGGTGCTGCTGCACTGATGATCAAAAACCGCAACGTCGGCGAAACGCTGCATGATCCCCGCAAAATGGCGATTGCCTGCGGCATCATCGGCATGATTGTCGTCACCTTCCTTAACTTGACTGCCTCGTCTGTTCCGGCTGCGCTGCAGGTCACCGCCGTGAAGGTACTGGTACCGGCGGCAAACCTGCTGGTGAATACCGTGATGCCGGTGATCTTCTGGCTGGCGGCCATCGACGCGGGCAAAAAGTCGGGTTTCTGGGCCACCATCTTCGGCGGCGCGGCGCAGCTGATTATGGGGAACGCCGTACCGGGCCTGGTACTGGGTATTCTGATTGGTAAAGGTGTTGAAGAGAGCGGCTGGAACCACGTCACCAAAGTGATGATGGCGGCTATCGTCCTGCTCTTCGTGCTGAGCGGCTTCTTCCGCGGCTTCGACATGAAGATGATCGAATCCTTCCATCTGACCGTGCCGAACTGGCTCGATATGATCCACAACTCGCTCAGCGGTAAATAACAGGAGCCTCTACATGGAACAGAATAAAGGTTTTTGGTATGCCGACTGGTCGTTCCCGATCTTCGTTGGCCTGCTCTCCTCCGGCGTGTTCGCCGGGACGCACATGTACTACCTCTACGGCATTGGCGCGTTCAACGAAGTGGCCTTCGTGGCGATGCTGAAAGCGGGGATTGATACCGGCGTGTACGGCGCGGTGGCGGCATTCGGTGCGAGCTTCCTGTTCGCCCGTATTATCGAAGGCTCGCTGGTCGGTATTCTCGATATCGGCGGGGCGATCCAGACCGGCGTGGGCCTCGGTGTCCCGGCGCTGCTGCTGGGCGCGGGCATCATGTTCCCGGTGACCAACTTCATTGCCGCGCTGATCACCGGCCTGGTGATTGGTCTGGCGATTGGCTACGTCATCATCCTGGCGCGCAAGTTCACCATCAACCAGAGCAACTCCACCTACGGAGCGGACGTGATGATGGGCGCGGGTAACGCCTCCGGTCGCTTCCTCGGGCCGTTGATTATCCTCAGCGCCATGACTGCCTCTATTCCTATCGGTGTCGGTTCACTGGTGGGCGCGCTGCTGTTCTACATCTGGCAGAAACCGATTACCGGTGGCGCCATCCTCGGCGCAATGATTTTGGGCTGGCTGTTCCCGGTCGCCCTTTAATACCCACGGGCGCTCCGGCGCCCGTCTTATCAGGAGATCCTCATGTTTGATTTACTCCTGCGCCGTGCGCGCCTTGCCGACGATACCCTGACCGATATCGCCATTCAGGACGGGAAAATCGCGGCGTTGGGCGAGATTACTGCCCCTGCCCGTAAAACGGTTGAATTGAACGGCGATGTGTTCGTCAGCGCAGGCTGGATTGACTCCCACGTTCACTGTTACCCGAACTCGCCGATTTATCACGACGAACCAGACAGCGTAGGTATTGCTACTGGCGTCACCTCCGTGGTGGATGCAGGCAGTACCGGCGCGGATGACGTGGACGATTTTTACGAAATCACCCGCAAAGCCTCAACCGACGTCTTTGCCCTGCTGAACATCTCCCGCGTGGGGCTGATAGCCCAGAACGAACTGGCCAACATGGCGAATATTGATGCAGATGCCGTGAAGCAGGCGGTAAAACGCCACCCGGATTTCATTGTCGGCCTGAAAGCGCGTATGAGCAGCAGCGTGGTGGGTGAAAACGGCATTACGCCGCTGGAGCGCGCCAAAGAAATTCAAAAAGAGAACGGCGACCTGCCGCTGATGGTGCACATTGGCAACAACCCGCCGAACCTCGACGAAATTGCCGAACTGCTGAGCTCGGGCGACATCATTACCCACTGCTACAACGGCAAACCCAACCGCATTCTGACGCCGTCCGGCGAACTGCGAGCGTCCATTACGTCTGCGCTAAAACGCGGCGTGCGGCTGGACGTCGGCCACGGCACGGCGAGCTTTAGCTTTGAAGTGGCAAAACGCGCCATCGCAATGGGCATTCTGCCGCACACCATCAGCTCGGATATCTACTGCCGTAACCGCATTAATGGCCCGGTAGGGTCGCTGGCGAGCGTGATGTCGAAATTCCTCGCCATCGGCATGTCGCTGCCGCAGGTGATTGACTGCGTGACCGCGAACGCCGCCGACGGCCTGCGCCTGGCGCGTAAAGGCCGCATTCAGGCGGGTCTCGACGCTGACCTGACGTTGTTCACCATTAAGCGTCAGCCAACGGTATTAACCGATGCCGAAAACGACAGCCTGCAGGCTGAACACATTTTGGTGCCGCTTGCCGCGATCCGCGCGGGCAAGGGCTACATGACAGAACAAGGGAGCACGGAACATGCCTTCGATTTATGAGAAATACCACTTAAAGCAAGTCATCAACACCTCCGGCCGCATGACGGCGCTGGGTGTCTCCACGCCGCGCCCGGAAGTGGTGCAGGCGGCGATGGACGGCATGAACCACTATTTCGAGATGAAGGATCTGGTCAACAAAACCGGTGAATACATCGCGAAACTGCTGGAAGTAGAAGGCGCGACGGTGGTTTCCTGCGCGTCAGCAGGGATTGCCCAGTCCGTGGCGGCAGTGCTGGTAAAAGACAGCGACTGGCTGCTGGAAAACCTGCACGTTACCCCGATTGAGAACAACGAGATCGTGCTGCCGAAAGGCCACAACGTGAATTTTGGCGCGCCGGTAGGCACCATGGTCGCATTGGGCGGCGGCAAGCTGGTAGAAGCGGGATACGCCAATGAATGTTCAGCCGATCAGCTGGCGGCGGCAATCACCCCGCGCACGGCAGCGATCCTCTACATCAAATCTCACCACTGTGTGCAGAAAAGTATGCTCAGCGTAGAACAGGCGGCGGTTGTGGCACGTAAGCACGGCCTGCCGCTGATTGTCGATGCGGCGGCGGAAGAAGATCTGCACGTTTACTACCGTTCCGGTGCAGACCTGGTCATTTACAGCGGCGCGAAGGCGATTGAAGGGCCAACCAGTGGTCTGGTGATCGGCAAAACCCAGTACGTTGAATGGGTGAAACGCCAGACGGCGGGCATTGGCCGTGCGATGAAGGTCGGCAAAGAGGGCATTCTGGGCCTGACCTGCGCCATCGAACATTACCTCACGGCAACCAAAGAGAGCGGCGAAGAGATGGTGGCGAAGATGACGCCGTTTATCGAGGCGCTCAACACCCTGAACGGCGTGACGGCACGCGTGGTCTGGGACAGCGCCGGGCGCGATATCGCCCGCACCGAAATTAAGTTCGATGAAGCGACAACCGGCGTCGGCACCGGGGATTTGGTAGCGAAACTCAAGCAGGGTGACTACGCCATTTACTTCCGTGGCTACAAGGCCAACGAAGGGATTATCGAAGCGGACGTGCGCAGCGTGAATGCTGACCAGCTAAACATTGTTTACCGCCGCATAAGCGAAGTATTAGGACAGGAGAAAAACGCATGAAACTGACCCCCAACTTTTACCGTGATCGCGTCTGCCTGAACGTGCTGGCGGGCTCTAAAGCCAATGCCAGTGCCATTTACGAAGCGGCAGAAGGTCATGTGCTGGTGGGCGTGCTCTCCAAAAATTACCCGGATGTGGCAAGCGCCGTTGCTGATATGCGTGAATACGCTCAGCTTATTGATAACGCGCTGTCCGTTGGCCTGGGGGCGGGCGATCCGAACCAGTCGGCGATGGTGAGTGAAATTTCCCGCCAGGTGCAGCCGCAGCACGTAAACCAGGTCTTTACCGGCGTAGCAACCAGCCGCGCACTGTTGGGACAAAACGACTCCGTGGTCAACGGTCTGGTTTCTCCAACCGGAACCGTCGGCATGGTGAAAATCTCTACCGGCCCGCTGAGCAGCGCGGCACCGGACGGTATCGTTCCGGTGGAAACGGCAATTGCTCTGCTGAAAGATTTTGGCGGTAGCTCCATTAAATATTTCCCGATGGGTGGCCTGAAATGCCGTGATGAGTACAAAGCGGTGGCGGAAGCCTGCGCGCGTCACGACTTCTGGCTGGAGCCAACCGGCGGTATCGATCTGGAAAATTACGAAGAGATCCTGCAGATCGCCCTGGGCGCGGGCGTGAGCAAAATCATCCCGCATATCTACAGCTCGATTATCGACAAAGCCAGCGGCGATACGCGCCCGGAAGATGTGCGCACGTTGCTAGCGATGACGAAAAAGTTAGTTAAGTAGTCCCTCACCCTAACCCTCTCCCACCGGGAGAGGGGATAATGATCAGGAACCACCATGCACACCCGTAACCTGCTTGTTGCTTCACTCTCTCTGCTTGCTACTTCCGCTGTTGCCCAGACTCATTACGCCTGGGTGGGAACCTATAATCCTAACGGTGAAGGGCTGTACCGTTTTACCGTCGATCCGCAAAGCGGTGCGCTTGCGGATAAAACGCTGGTCAGCACGTTGCCGAATGCTGCACAGCTTACCGTCTCGCATGATGGCAAAACGCTCTATCTGGCGAGTGAAGTAGAGCAGGGTGTGGTGCAGGCGCTGCGGGTGAATGACAACGGTGAGCTGAGTGAGCTCAATCAGGTGGCTTCCGGTGGCGCAGGGCCGGTTTACCTTTCGCTGACGCCGAATGGTCGCCATCTGCTGGTGGCAAACTACGTCAGCGGATCGATTGCCGTTCTGCCGGTCAAAGCCGATGGCAGCCTGGGTGATGCCACGGACAAACATCAGGATCAGGGCGAACCGGGTGCGGCGAAGCCGGAAGCCGCTGCGGAGGGCAGTTTCGCTATCAGCGATCATAACGGGCCTCATGCACACATGATCGCCGCCGATCCGAGCGGAAAATACGTGTTTTCAACCGATCTGGGGCTGGATCGCATCTATCAATATCGCTTTGACGATCGAAGCGGAAAGCTGACGCCTAACGATCCACCGTTTATCAACGCCTCCTCGAAAGGGGCCGGGCCGCGTCACTTTGTCTTTACGCCAAAAGGCGATGCTCTGTGGTTGATTAACGAAGAGGCGTCTACGCTGACTCACTATACTGTGGATGCAAACGGCATCCTGAAAGAGGGCAAAACGCTCTCCGCCCTGCCGAAAGGTTACAAAGGCACCAGTTTTGCTGCAGGTCTGGCGTTAAGTGCGGATGGTAAGCAACTGTATGTGGCTAACCGTTTGCATAACAGCATCGGGCACTTTACCGTAACAGCGGAAGGCACGCTGACGCATCAGGATGATGTCTGGACCCGTGGCGACTACCCGCGCACCCTGACGCTCGATAAACAGGGGCGTTGGCTGTACGTCATGAATCAACGCAGCGATAACATTACCCGTTTCCGCGTGGCGCAGGACGGCAAGCTCAGCTTTGAGCCAGACTATACGCCGGTCGGTAGCCCATCTCAGATGGTCATTTCACCCTAAGCCGTAAGAGGACAACGACGTGCGATTTCCGAATCAACGTTTAGCGCAACTTTTCGATCTGTTGCAAAACGAGACGCTGCCGCAGGATGAACTGGCGCAGCGGCTGTCGGTTTCCACGCGAACCGTCCGCGCTGATATCACGGCCCTGAACGCGCTGCTGGCGAGCCACGGCGCGCAGTTTATTCTGAGCCGGGGGAATGGTTATCAGCTTAAAATTGATGACGCCGAGCGTTATCAACAATTGCAGGCCTCCCACCCGCGCGCGCTGCGTATTCCCCGAACCGGGATGGAGCGCGTGCATTATCTGGTGGTGCGTTTTCTTACCTCGGCATTTTCTCTCAAACTTGAGGATCTGGCTGACGAGTGGTTCGTCAGCCGCGCCACGCTGCAAAGCGACATGGCGGAAGTGCGCGAGTGGTTCCACCGTTATAATCTGACGCTGGAAACCCGACCGCGCCATGGTATGAAGCTGTTTGGCAGCGAGATGTCGACCCGTGCCTGCCTGACGGACTTGCTCTGGGAGCTGGCACAGCAGGACAGTCTGAACCCGTTGGTGACCGACGTGGCGCTCAATGCAGGTGTGGCAGAACAGATGGTGCCTGTACTGCACGATGCGCTAACACGCCACCATATCCGCCTGACCGACGAAGGTGAGTTGTTCCTGCGCCTGTACTGTGCGGTATCGGTACGTCGTATCAGCGAAGGCTATCCACTGCCGGAATTCCATGCTGAAGATGTGGAAGAGAACGTGCGTGAAGCCGCGAAAGATATCGCAGTGTCCATTCAGCATCTGGCGGGCAAAACGCTTTCGCCGTCGGAAGAGAGCTGGCTTTGCGTACACATTGCCGCGCGGCAGATCCAGGAGATAGCACCCAGCGCGATCAACGCTGACGACGACGAAGCGCTGGTCAACTACATCCTGCGTTACATCAACACCCACTATAACTACAACCTGCTCAGCGACGAGCAACTGCACGCGGATCTGCTCACACACATTAAAACCATGATCACCCGGGTGCGGTACCAAATCATGATCCCCAATCCGCTGCTGGAAAACATCAAGCAGCACTACCCGATGGCATGGGATATGACCCTCGCGGCGGTATCGAGCTGGGGCAAATACACACCGTATGCGATCAGCGAAAACGAGATTGGTTTTCTGGTATTACATATTGGCGTTGGGCTGGAACGCCACTACAACATTGGCTACCAGCGACAGCCGCGGGTGCTGCTGGTTTGCGACGCCGGGAATGCGATGGTGCGTATGATTGAGGCGGTACTTCAGCGTAAATACCCGCAGATTGAGGTGACGCGCACGCTCACTCTGCGCGAGTACGAGCTGGCGGAAATGATTAGCGAAGACTTTGTGATCGCCACCGCCCGCGTCAGCGAAAAGTCGAAACCGGTGGTGATGATCGCCCCATTCCCGACCGACTATCAGTTAGAACAGATCGGCAAGCTGGTGCTGGTGGACCGCACCCGCCCGTGGATGCTGGATAAATACTTCGACGCGGCCCATTTCCGCATCATCGACACGCCCGTTGATCAGCAAACGCTGTTCCGTGAACTGTGCGCGCAGCTTGAATGCGAGGGGTTTGTTGGCGCGGAATTCCTGGATTCGGTCGTCGAGCGTGAAGCCATTGTCAGCACCATGCTCGGCGATGGCATTGCGCTGCCGCACTCACTCGGCCTGCTGGCGCAGAAAACGGTAGTCTATACCGTGCTCGCCCCGCACGGCGTCCAGTGGGGCGACGAAACCGCACACGTCATCTTCCTGCTCGCCATCAGCAAAAGCGAATACGAAGAGGCGATGGCGATATACGATATCTTCGTCACCTTCCTGCGTGAACGGGCGATGTCGCGGCTCTGTAGCTGCGGAGATTTTGCCGAGTTTAAGGCAGTGGCGATGGAGAGTTTGAGCCGGTTTTGAGAGGCGTTATCCAGAATTCGATGTAATGCGAATGTAATGCTAAACTGCATTACGCATTCGATTTTACTGGAGGCATAATGGCCACGCTGAACGTCCGTCTGGATGACAAACTCAAAAACGAGGCTTATGCCGTGCTGGAAAAACTCAATATCACCCCAACGGAAGCCGTGCGATTACTGTTTCAGTACGTCGCGGAGACGGGACGTATGCCGGTGAAAACGGTCACCATTAGCGACAATGAAGATGAACTGATACAGGCAGTCCGGGAGCGGCTGGCTAATCCGCAAAAGGGAATTAAGGTTAGTCTGGATGACTTATGAACTGGCATTTGATCCGAGGGCGTTAAAGGAATGGAGCAAGCTGGGGGAGACTGTAAAAGACCAGTTTAAGAAGAAACTAGCGGACGTATTGGTGAACCCAAGGGTCGAATCGGCCCGCCTGCATGGTCTACCGGATTGCTACAAAATAAAACTCAGATCCCAGGGTTATCGTTTGGTCTATCAGGTTCAGGAAAACGTTGTAACGGTATTTGTTATCGCTATCGGTAAGAGAGAGAAAGCAGCCGTTTATCATGATGCAAACAAACGGCTCTAACGATCACCGCAGATGATGCACAACCTGATTGCTGCTGCCGCGCCAGATCAGCGCCGGGTCTTTTAAATCCTGCACGAATTTGCCGTCGACCAGCACGTTAATCAGATCCACCACTTCCATTTGCTGCGCGTTCAGCTCATCCAGCTTGTAGCCTGTCCAGACCCAGATATCTTTTCCCGTACATTCGCGGCGAATGCGTTTAACCAGCTTCAGGATTTCCGGCACGTTTTGCGGGTGGAGCGGGTCGCCACCGGAGAGTGAAATCCCCTGGCGGTTGATGCGCGTGTCGTTGAGATCGTTAATGATCCGGTCTTCCATCTCTGCGGTGAACGGCATACCAGTATTTAAACGCCAGGTGCTTTTGTTGTAGCAGCCGGGGCATTCGTGGACGCAGCCTGAGACGAACAGGGTGCAGCGGGTGCCGGGACCGTTGACGATGTCGACGGGATAATATTGATGATAATTCATAGCGTTAACCTTAGGCCCTCTCCCTCTGGGAGAGGGAGAGAACCCTGCACAGAACTTACCCGATCTGCCCATTCCCCAAATGCTTCACGCGGCGCTTCACCTCTTCCTGCTTGCCGGCGTTGAACGGACGCGCATCCGGGCTGCCGAGATAGCCGCACACGCGGCGGGTCACAGAGACGCGAGCCGCATCGTGGTTGCCGCATTTCGGGCAGGTGAAGCCTTTGCTGGTGCACTCAAACTCACCGGTAAATCCACACTCGTAACACTCGTCGATTGGCGTGTTGGTCCCGTAATACGGCACGTGCTGATAGCTGTAATCCCACACGTCTTCCAGCGCTTTCAGGTTATGCTGAATGTTTGGGTACTCGCCATAGCAGATGAAGCCGCCGCTAGCGATCGGCGGGTACGACGCTTCAAAGTCGATCTTGTCGTACGGGTTCACCTTCTTCTCCACGTCGAGATGGAAGCTGTTGGTGTAGTAACCTTTGTCGGTTACCCCTTCCACAATACCGAACTCGGCGGTGTCCAGACGGCAGAAACGGTCGCAGAGGTTTTCGCTCGGCGTACTGTACAGGCTGAAGCCGTAGCCGGTTTCCTCTTTCCACTGATCAACGGCGTCGCGCAGGCGCTGAACGATGGCGATGCCTTTCTCACGCAGGGCTTCGCTGTCATACATATGCGTGCCGCCAGCCAATGCGTTGATGGTCTCGTGAATACCGATATAGCCCAGCGAAATCGACGCACGACCATTTTTGAAGATCTCAGACACGTCATCGTCCGCTTTCAGACGCACGCCGCAGGCCCCTTCCATGTAGAGGATTGGCGCCACGCGGGCTTTGACCCCTTCCAGACGCGCAATACGGGTCATCAACGCTTTGCGCGCCAGCTGCAGGCGCTCGTCCAGCAATTTCCAGAACTCGGCCTCATTGCCTTTGGCTTCCAGCGCGATGCGCGGCAGGTTCAGGCTGATGACGCCGAGGTTGTTGCGCCCGTCGTGGATCTGCTCGCCGTTTTCATCTTCGTAGACGCCGAGGAAGCTGCGGCAGCCCATTGGCGTTTTAAACGAACCGGTGACTTTAACGACCTGATCGTAGTTCAGGATGTCCGGATACATACGTTTGCTCGCGCACTCCAGCGCCAGCTGTTTGATGTCGTAGTTCGGATCGCCAAACTTATGGTTGAGACCGTCGCGGATGGCGAACACCAGTTTCGGGAACACGGCGGTTTTGCGGTTTTTGCCGAGGCCGGAAATACGGTTGCGCAGGATCGACTGCTGAATCAGGCGCGATTCCCAGCTGGTGCCCAGGCCAAAACCGAAGGTCACAAACGGCGTCTGGCCGTTGGCGGTGTGCAGCGTGTTCACCTCATATTCCAGCGACTGGAAGGCGTCGTAGCACTCTTTCTCGGTGCGGGAATGGGCGTAGCCGTCCGCGTCCGGGATCTGCCACTCTTCGGCCGTTTTACGATGCTTGTTGAAGCTTGCCGTCACGAACGGAGCCAGCACTTCATCAATGCGGTTAATGGTGGTGCCGCCGTAAATGTGGCTGGCGACCTGGGCGATAATCTGCGCCGTGACCGCCGTGGCCGTGGAGATTGATTTTGGCGGTTCAATCTCGGCGTTACCCATTTTAAAACCGTGGGTCAGCATGCCTTTCAGGTCGATCAGCATGCAGTTGAACATCGGGAAGAATGGCGAGTAGTCGAGATCGTGATAGTGGATCTCACCGCGCTCGTGCGCCGACACCACGTCGCGCGGCAGCAGGTGCTGGCGGGCATAGTGTTTAGCGACGATACCGGCCAGCAGGTCGCGCTGGGTCGGGATCACTTTACTGTCTTTGTTGGCGTTTTCATTCAGTAGGGCGGAGTTGGTCTGCTCTACCAGGCCACGGATCTCCTGGTTCAGACGGCCGCGCTTCTCACGCTCAACGTCACGATCGTGACGGTATTCAATGTATGCACGGGCTAACTGCTTGTAGGGGCCCGCCATCAGCTGGTTCTCAACCGCGGTCTGGATCTCGTTGATATCCACCTGGTTGCGTTCATTCATCTGGCTGCTAACGACTTCTGCGACGGTGGCGCAGTAATCTGCGTCATCGACTCCCGCTGCTTTAGCTGCACGCAGAATGGCTTCCTGGATGCGCTCTGATTTAAACGGCACTTTACAGCCATCACGTTTCATCACATGCGGTGTCATGATCACTCCATTTTAAAAACAGGTTATCCACAGAGGTGGAGAAGTATTCAGAGGCTGTATTGTCAGCCAGGTGAGTGACTTCCCTCGTTCCCGACATTTGTTATCCACAATTCCGGAGAGCTGAGTCGCCGTCTTGTTGTTGGAATAGTAGACGATAAATACAATATGTAGGGTCGGCGTGCATTTTAAGTGCTACATATAGTGATTTGCATCAAACATGTTTGCGTTTTATTTGATTCAGAACAAAGTAAAAAGACGAGAGTACAAACGACGGGCGCTTCAGCGATTGTAAATACGGGTAGGAAAAATCTGATTAATTATTCAACAAAAACAGTAAAATAAGCCGGGCACGGTATTGTGCCCGGCGTCGCATTACGGTTGCAGCCACCAGACGGCTTCAAACGGACGTAGGCTGGTGGTTTGTGGCGCGGCATAGTTGCTCATTACTGGCTGCCATTCGCCACTGAGGGCGTCATTCTGCCATGTCTGGCTCTCGCCGCTGAGGTTCGCCACCACAATCAGCGTCTTTCCCTGCCACTGACGACGGTAGCACCACAGAGAAGGATGTTCTGGCAGGAGATCCTCATAATCCCCCCACGTCAGCACCGGCTGGGTTTTACGCAGGCTAATCAACGACTGATAGGTGTAAAACACCGAATCCGGGTCGTCCAGCGCGGCGCGGGCGTTTACCGTCTCATAGTTGTCGCAAACGCCAATCCACGGCTCACCTTCGGTGAAGCCCGCATTGTGCGAAGCGTCCCACTGCATTGGCGTGCGGCCGTTATCGCGGGATTTACTCGCCAGAATCGCCAGTAATTCGTCCGGATCGCGCCCGCTAGCCCGCAGTTCGGCGAACATGTTCAGGCTTTCCACGTCACGGTAATCGGTGATGCGGCTGAATTGCGGGTTGGTCATACCAAGTTCTTCACCCTGATAGATATACGGCGTACCTTGCATGCCGTGCAGCACCATGCCGAGCATCTTCGCAGCCTGAACGCGGTATTCGCCTTCGTCACCAAAGCGCGACACGATGCGCGGCTGGTCGTGGTTACACCAGAACAGCGCGTTCCAGGCTTTGTTGTGCATGCCCTGCTGCCAGTGGCGGAAGAGGGTTTTTAGCGTGACAAAGTCCGGTTTCGCCTTCGTCCACTTTTCGCCGCCGGGATAATCCACCTTCAGGTGGTGGAAGTTAAAGGTCATCGACAATTCACTGCCATCAAGAGAGGCGTACTGCTGGCAGTTTTCCAGCGAGGTCGAGGACATCTCGCCCACCGTCATCAGGTTGCGCGGCGTAAAGACGTCGCGGCTCATCTCCCGCAGATATTCGTGAATGCGCGGCCCGTCTGTGTAGAAACGGCGGCCATCACCCGTCTCGTCATTCGGGAAATCCTGATCTTTTGAGATCAGGTTAATCACGTCGAGACGTAAGCCGTCAACGCCGCGATCGGCCCAGAACTCGCACACCTTTTTCAGCTCGGCGCGCACTTCAGGGTTTTCCCAGTTGAGATCCGCCTGCTCCGGAGCAAAGAGGTGCAGGTAGTACTGTTCGCTCTCGGCGTGCCAGCGCCAGGCGTTGCCGCCAAACTTGGAGCGCCAGTTGTTGGGAAGCTGCTCCGGCGTGCCGTCGCGCCAGATATAAAACTGGCGGTACGGGCTCTCTTTATTCAGTGATTCGCGGAACCAGGCATGCTGCGTTGACGTATGGTTAAACACCATATCCAGCACGATGCGGATGCCGCGCTCATGCGCCCTGGCGACCAGTTCATCAAAATCATCCAGAGTGCCGTAGGCGGGATCGATGGCGGTGTAATTCGCCACGTCGTAGCCGTTATCCACCTGCGGGGAGATATAAAACGGCGTCAGCCAGATGGCGTCAATGCCGAGGGTTTTCAGATAGTCCAGACGCTGCGTCACGCCGCGTAAATCACCGGTGCCGCTGCCAGTGGTGTCCTGGAAACTCTTTGGATAGATCTGATAGATGACGCCGTTCTGCCACCAGTGAGGAAGGGTATTCATAATGCGTTCCTGCAAATGCGAAGGGGCGCAACTGCGCCCCGAAAGATAAAGTTAAACAATCTGCAGCGAGCCCTGACGGAACTTACGCTGGTAAACCACGGTGGTGAGCGCCATTGGGACGATAATCGCGATAGCCATCGCCAGGGCAAACACCTGCCAGAAAGCGGGCTGGATGGAGAGAATGCCCGGCAGACCGCCAACACCGATGCCGTTCGCCATTACGCCGTTCAGACCGCACACCAGCCCTGCCAGACCGGAACCGATCATCGCGCAGAGCATCGGGAAACGGTATTTCAGGTTGATACCGTACATCGCCGGCTCGGTCACGCCGAGGTAGGCGGAGATGGCAGCCGGAACGGAGATTTCACGCTCGTTATGTTTACGGCTGACCAGAATAATGCCGGTTACCGCAGACGCCTGTGCGATGTTAGACAGGGCGATAATCGGCCAGACCGGCGTACCGCCAAGGCTCTGAATCATCTGCATATCAATGGCCAGGGTGGTCTGGTGCACGCCGGTGATCACCAGCGGGGCGTACAGGAAGCCAAACAGCGCGGCACCAATCGGCGCGAAGCTGCCGGTCATCAGGTGACGCACCGCGAAGGCCACACCGTCGCCAATCATGCGGCCAAACGGACCGATAAAGGCATGCGCCAGGAATACGGCAATAATCAGTGAGCAAACAGGAACCACCACCAGATAAAGATAATCCGGCACGATGCGTTTTAAGCGAGTCTCAATAAAGCCCAGCGCCAGGCCCGCCAGCAACGCCGGAATGACCTGCGCCTGATAGCCCACTTTGGCGATGGTAAACAGGCCGAAGTTCCATACCTCAGGCACCTGCTGACCAAGTAAGTAAGCGTTCATTAACTGTGGAGAGACCAGCGTGACGCCCAGTACGATACCCAGAATTGGCGTGCCGCCCATTTTGCGCACGGCGGACCAGCAGATCCCGACCGGCAGGTAGAAGAAGATCGCTTCGCCAATCAGCCACAGGAAGTCGTACACGGTTTTCAGCGCCGGGTACATCTGCGCCAGGGTTTTGCCGTCGCTCATCGGCACGTCGCCGATGACGTTACGGAAGCCTAAAATCAGGCCTCCGCTGATCAGCGCCGGCAGCAGCGGGAAGAAGATTTCCGCGAAGTGGGAAATCAGCTGCTCGTGCCACTTCATGTTCTGGCGCGCGGCCTTCTTCGCCTGCTCTTTATCGACAGAAGAGTGCCCGGTAGTCGCCAGCAGAGCCTGATAGTAATCGCCCACTTCGGTACCTATAACGACCTGGAACTGACCGGCGTTGGTGAAGCAGCCTTTAACCATTGAGAGTTCTTCAATGGCTTTCGGGTTGGCTTTGGCCGGATCGTTCAGCACGAAACGCAGGCGGGTAATGCAATGGCTGACGGTTGCGATGTTTTCGCGCCCGCCGACCAGGACGATCAGCCGATCGATATCTGCTTGTTTGACTTTACTCATCATGAAACCTCATGACAGATGGTTAGGGGTGTAATGACCTGAGCGCAAGCCTACTCCTTCATCGTAACGGCGAAAATGGGAACGTTCCCGAAATCGGGCGAAGATCACAATAAACCGTTGAGCGGGGGTTAAGAGAGGTGGGCAGGAATAACGATCTGGCGCGGCTCAGTTCGCCCGTTGATCTGCTCGATCAGCTGTGTGGCGGCCTGTCTGCCGGACTCGGCGTAGCCCGGGTCGACTGTAATAATTTCCGGGTGCAGGAACTTCATCAGCGGCGTGCTGCCGACGCTCGCGACCTGCAGATCGTCGATGCCCTGTTCCTGCAAATATTTGCTCGCACCCAGCGCCAGGGTATCCGTGGCACACACCAGCGCGGTGGTCTGCGGCGTCAGGACGCTGGCGACCTGCTCGTAGCCCTGCTTCATACCCAGCCCCGGCAGGGAGGCCACGGCAGAGAGGTTGTGCTTTTTGCAAAATGCCAGGTAGGCTTCGTGGCGACGCTTGCCGGTAGTGACGTCCGCGTGCGGCACGCCGAGGAAGCTAATGTGGCGATGACCTTTATCGAATAGTCGCTGCATCAGGGTGATAATCGCGCCTTCGTCGTCATAACAAACGGAGGCAAAACCGTGGGCATCGCGCGCCAGCAGCACCAGCGAAGGCTGCCAGGGTTTCAGTATCTCTTCCTGAATGCCGGTAAAACCAAACAGCACCACGCCGTCAATGTTGCGTCGCTGAAGCATCCCCAGATGCTCTTCAACCAGTTGGGGAGAGAACTGGCTCTCCATCATGATCGGATCGTAGCCTTGTTCATAGAAGGCGGGCAGCATGGTCTGAACGGCGAGGTTTTCCGACAGCGAATCCAGACGCGAAACAATGATGGCCACCACCTTGTCACTCTGTCCCCGCATAGCACGCGCAGAGCGGGAAGGGGAAAAACCGTGCTGATTCATCACCGCTTCAACACGCTCGCGAGTACGCTCGCTGACGCCACTTTCGTTGTTCAGCACGCGCGACACGGTGGATTTCCCCACGCCGCTTAAACGCGCGATGTCTTTAATCGTAAGGCGGTTCTGCATGCTGTATTCCCTGTAACAACAACAAAGTGGTTAATTGAGCCTAATGACTGAGCACAATTTCGCTATGGGCAAAGTCTGGTTTACGTTCGGTTTATTTGCAGGGGGGTATAATACCGCCCGAATCATCACAAAGGGTACGCTTAAATCCTTATACTGCGCGGCGACACCCTGTTTTTTACTTACCGGAGGCTTCATGGATCCCGATCCCACACCTCTCCTGAACGGGAGAAGACGTTCTTTCCGGTAAGCCAGCCTTTTGCTGTCTCACCGGCGTGAGGCAGCAACGTCATAAACGTTCCTGCTTAAAAAATTAAGTGCCTGCCAGGTACGGCCTTGCCACGCCTGAAGGAAATGCTGCGTCCGCGTTTGCGGATGTGGAGGAATGACTATGTTGAAAAATATTACCCGGCAACTACAGGCCCTGTTAAGCCGCCACCTGCCACATCGCCTGGTTCAGCGCGACCCGCTGCCCAATGCCAAAAACATGGCTGGCGCGGCGATCCCCGCTTCTCTGACCGAGCGCTGCCTGAATGTGGCAGCAATGGATGAAAACGAAGTCTGGCGCGCCTTTGGCGGACACCCGGAAGGGCTGAATGCGGCCGAAGTGGAAAAAATCCGCGCCGTGCATGGCGATAACCAGATCCCGGCGCAAAAACCGTCTCCGTGGTGGGTGCATCTGTGGCTCTGCTACCGCAACCCCTTCAACCTGCTGCTGACCGTGCTCGGCATCATCTCTTATGCCACGGAAGATCTGTTTGCCGCAGGCGTGATTGCCCTGATGGTGGGGATCTCCACGCTGCTGAACTTTATTCAGGAAGCCCGGTCCACCAAAGCGGCGGATGCCCTGAAGGCGATGGTCAGCAACACTGCGACAGTCTCGCGCGTGATTAACGATCTCGGCGAAAATGCCTGGGTGGAACTGCCCATCGACCAGCTGGTGCCGGGCGATCTGGTGAAGCTTGCCGCAGGGGATATGATCCCGGCGGATTTACGCATCATCCAGGCACGCGATCTGTTCGTCGCGCAGGCCTCCCTGACCGGGGAATCCCTGCCTGTGGAAAAGGTGGCGCGCAGCCGCGACCCGCAGCAGATGAACCCGCTCGAGTGCGATACCCTGTGCTTTATGGGCACCACGGTGGTGAGCGGCACCGCGCAGGCGATTGTCACCGCCACTGGGGGCAACACCTGGTTTGGTCAGCTTGCCGGGCGCGTCAGCGAGCAGGAGAGTGAACCCAACGCCTTCCAGAAAGGGATTGGCCGCGTCAGCATGCTGCTGATCCGCTTTATGATGGTGATGACGCCGATCGTACTGCTGATCAACGGCTACACCAAAGGCGACTGGTGGGAAGCGGCGCTGTTTGCGCTCTCCGTGGCCGTCGGCTTAACGCCGGAAATGCTGCCGATGATTGTGACCTCTACGCTGGCGCGTGGGGCGGTGAAGCTCTCTAAACAGAAAGTGATCGTTAAACACCTCGACGCCATTCAAAACTTTGGTGCGATGGACATTCTCTGCACCGATAAAACCGGCACCCTGACGCAGGACAAAATCGTGCTGGAGAACCACACCGATATCTCCGGTAAAACCAGCGAGTGTGTCCTGCACAGCGCGTGGCTGAACAGCCACTACCAGACCGGGCTGAAAAACCTGCTCGACGTCGCGGTGCTGGAAGGGGTGGATGAAGAATCTGCCCGCACGCTCTCTGGCCGCTGGCAGAAGGTGGATGAGATCCCGTTCGACTTCGAGCGCCGCCGTATGTCGGTGGTGGTGAGCGAGCAGGCGGATGTCCATCAGCTGATCTGCAAAGGCGCGCTGCAGGAGATCCTGAATGTGTCAACGCAGGTGCGCTATAACGGTGACATCGTGCCGCTGGACGACACCATGCTGCGCCGCATCAAGCGCGTCACCGACAACCTGAACCGCCAGGGGCTGCGCGTGGTGGCGGTAGCGAGCAAGTTCCTGCCAGCCCGCGAGGGTGATTATCAGCGTATTGACGAATCCGATCTGATCCTCGAGGGCTACATCGCCTTCCTCGATCCGCCGAAAGAGACCACCGCACCGGCGCTGAAAGCGCTGAAGGCGAGCGGGATTACCGTGAAAATCCTCACCGGGGACAGCGAACTGGTGGCGGCGAAAGTGTGCCACGAAGTGGGGCTGGATGCGGGTGATGTGGTGGTGGGGAGCGATATTGAGCATCTCTCCGACGACGAACTGGCAAAACTGGCGCAGCACACCACGCTGTTTGCCCGCCTGACGCCGATGCACAAAGAACGTATTGTCACCCTGCTGCGTCGTGAAGGTCACGTGGTAGGCTTTATGGGCGATGGCATCAACGATGCACCCGCCCTGCGAGCAGCGGATATTGGCATCTCCGTGGATGGTGCGGTGGATATTGCCCGTGAAGCGGCCGACATCATTCTGCTGGAAAAGAGCCTGATGGTGCTGGAGGAAGGGGTTATCGAAGGGCGTCGTACTTTTGCAAATATGCTCAAGTACATCAAAATGACCGCCAGCTCCAACTTCGGTAACGTCTTCAGCGTGCTGGTGGCGAGTGCATTTTTGCCCTTCCTGCCAATGTTGCCGCTGCATCTGCTGATCCAGAACCTGATGTACGATGTGTCTCAGGTGGCGATCCCGTTTGATAACGTGGACGACGAGCAGATCCAGAAGCCACAGCGCTGGAACCCGGCCGATCTGGGGCGCTTTATGCTGTTCTTTGGCCCGATCAGCTCCATCTTTGACATCCTGACCTTCTGCCTGATGTGGTTTGTGTTCCATGCCAACACGCCGGAACACCAGACGCTGTTCCAGTCTGGCTGGTTTGTGGTGGGGCTGCTGTCGCAGACGCTGATTGTGCATATGATCCGCACCCGCCGCATTCCGTTCATCCAGAGCCGTGCCGCGTGGCCGCTGATTGTGATGACGGGGATTGTGATGGCGCTCGGGATCGCGCTGCCGTTCTCGCCGCTGGCGAGCTACCTGCAGCTGCAGGCGCTGCCGCTGAGCTACTTCCCATGGCTGGTGGCGATCCTTGCGGGTTACATGGTACTGACGCAGATGGTGAAAGGATTCTACAGCCGTCGGTATGGATGGCAGTAACGGCAAGCCCGGTGGCGCTGCGCTTACCGGGCCTACGATCCGAACGTAGGCCGGGTAAGGCGAAGCCGCCACCCGGCAGCTGGCTTTCCTCTCAAATTCAACAACCTGTGATCTCCGTCGGCGCATTCGCTTGACGACAAATTGAGCGCATGTTAACAGAATGTTTTGCCTTTATTTGGCCCGTCAGATAAGGAACATTCATGTTACGGTACAGTCTCTTAACCGCCGGGCTGATGCTCGGCTTCTCTGCGTTTGCCGCCCCGGCAGGCGATCTCCCCCTGATGCCCTTGCCTGCAAAGGTCGAACGCCCGACAACCCAGGGCACGCTGGTGCTCAGCCACAACGTTTCCATTAGCGTCAGCGGGGACGATCTCGGTGACGCCGTCAACCGCCTTCGCCAGCGCATCGCCCTGCAAACGGGCTGGACGCTCCAGCCGCAGGCTGAAAAGCCGGAAAAACCGACCATCCGCATTGCCATCGCCAGAAAGGTCAAGCCCCAGCCGCTGCCGGATAGCGATGAAAGCTATAAGCTGACGGTGGATGCCAGCGGTGTCGATATCTCCGCCAACACCCGTTTCGGCGCATTGCGCGCTATGGAAACCCTGCTCCAGCTGATGCAGAACGGCGCGGAAAACACCTCGCTGCCGTGGGTTGCCATTGAAGATTCGCCACGCTTCCCGTGGCGCGGGCTGCTGCTCGATTCGGCGCGTCACTTTATTCCGCTGGCGGATATCAAGCGCCAGATCGACGGTATGGCTGCCGCAAAACTTAACGTATTGCACTGGCATCTGACCGACGATCAGGGCTGGCGCTTCAGCTCGACGCGCTATCCAAAGCTCACTCAGCTTGCCAGCGACGGGCTGTTTTACACGCCTGAGCAGATGCGTGAGGTCGTTCGCTATGCGACCGAGCGCGGTATTCGCGTGGTGCCAGAGATCGACATGCCGGGCCACGCGTCGGCCATTGCCGTGGCTTACCCGGAACTGATGAGTGCGCCGGGGCCATACAAAATGGAGCGTAACTGGGGTGTGCTCAAGCCGGTACTGGATCCCACTAAAGACGCAACCTATGCCTTTGCTGATGCGATGGTCAGCGAACTGGCAGCGATCTTCCCCGATCCGTATCTGCATATCGGTGGTGATGAGGTGGATGACAGCCAGTGGAAAGCGAACCCGACCATTCAACAGTTTATGCGCGACCACAAACTGGCGGACAGCCACGCATTGCAGGCGTATTTCAACCGCAAGCTGGAGACGATCCTTGAAAAACATCACCGCCAGATGGTCGGCTGGGACGAGATCTACCACCCGGATCTGCCAAAAAGCATTCTGATCCAGTCCTGGCAGGGGCAGGACGCGCTGGGGCAGGTGGCACAAAGCGGCTACAAAGGTATTCTCTCGACAGGCTTCTATCTCGACCAGCCTCAGTCCACGGCCTATCACTATCGCAATGAAATCGTCCCACAGGGATTAAACGGTGTGGATGTGATTGCCGACACCGACAGCGTCCAGAGCTGGGCCTTCTCCATGCCGCGTCTGAAAGGTAAACCGGTAGAAGGGAGTTTCACCCTGGTGAAAGGGGAATCTGGCTGGCGCGGGTTTATTGATTTCGCCGGGAAATCCCGCCGCGCGGTGCAGGATATTGAATGGCGTGATGATAGCCAGGTGACGTTCACCGTCGATACCTGGATGGGCGAAACGCGGCCGGTTGTCTCCGTTGAAAACGATAAGCTGAGCGGCTATTTCCTCGTGGGGAATACGCGCTACCCGATTAGCGGCACGCGTCTGGACGACGTGCCGAAAGGCATTCCACCTGTCGTGCCGGACGTAGCGAATCAAGCCAACCTGCTCGGCGGTGAAGCCGCGCTGTGGGCGGAAAACGTGGTGGCGCCGGTGCTGGATATCCGCCTGTGGCCGCGTACTTTTGCAGTGGCGGAGCGGCTGTGGTCCGCGCAGGACGTCAACGATGTCGACAACATGTATACCCGTCTGCAGGCAATGGACAGCTGGTCGACGGTATCGGTCGGGTTGCAGCAGCATACCCAGCAGCAGGTGCAGTTCACGCGGCTGGCGAACAATGCCGACACCTTGCCGCTGCAAATCCTCGCCCAGGCGGTAGAGCCGGCACAGTATTACACGCGTCAGCATCTGAAGTTCCAGGCCGGAAACTATCATCAATTTGAGCCGCTTAACCGGTTCGCCGATGCGCTGAACGCCGAAAGTGCCACCGTGCGCCAGATGAACAAATGGACTGACCGTCTGGTCAGCGATGCCGAAGACACGGAAAGTGCTGACGCGCTGCGTCACGTCTTTAACCGCTGGCAGAGCAACACCAGCGATGCGCTGGCGTTAAGCGAAAATAGCTACCAGCTGAAGGCGATAAAACCGGTTATCCAGGAGGTGGACAAGCTTGCCTCCATTGGTCTGAGGTTGACGGATCTGGTGGCCCGTCAGGGGACGCTGGATGATAAAGAGATTGCGTCGATTCAACGCGAGCTGGATAACGCGGCGAAGGTTCAGGATGAAGTGGTGATTGCGGCGGTTTATCCGCTGGAGACGCTGCTGCGCGCGACGCGCAATCAATAGCGGGCAACAAAAAAGGCAGCCAGGCTGCCTTTTTTATCGCAAAAGCGAATTAGCGACGAACGGCAATCGCTTCAATTTCGATTTTCACGTCTTTTGGCAGACGTGCAACTTCCACGCAGGAGCGCGCCGGGAATGTCGCGTTGTGCTCGGTGAAGAAGGCTTCGTAAGTGGCGTTAACGGTCGCGAAATCGTTAAGATCTTTCACGAAAACGGTGGTTTTCACGATATCGCCAACTTTCAGCCCGGCAGATTCCACAATTGCCTGCACGTTCTCCAGCGACTGACGCGCCTGTGCCGCCACGTCTTCCGGCACAGCGCCGGTTTTCGGGTTCACCGGGATCTGGCCAGAGGTAATAATCATGCTACCCAGATCAACGCCCTGAACGTATGGGCCGATAGCCGCTGGTGCATTTTCCGTCGCGAGTACTTTGGTCATGATTTCTCCAGAATAACAGCTGATTAAATGTTCCCGGCCATTATAGGGAGGCCGGGATCCTTTACCAACCTCAATTAGTTGGCCAGCACCACATAATGAGAAAACTCTTTTTCGCAGTATTTGCATTTGAGTGCGATGTCATCAGCGCGTTTTTTCACTGCAAAACTGGAAGAAACCGGCTCAGCATGACTGATGCAGTTGCTGTTCGGACAGACCAGCACGCTTTCGATGCGCTCCGGCAGGCTCGGACGGGATTTGCCGACCACTTCATATTCGTCGATGCGGTTGACGGTGGCGTCCGGCGCGTACAGGGACAGTTGGTTCACCTGCTCATCGGTCAGGAAGGTGTTCTCAATCTTGATCAGATCCTTACGACCCATTTCGCCCGACGGCAGGTTCAGGCCGATGGTGATGCGCTGGTCGGTTTCGGTCAGTTTAAACAGAGTCAGTAGCTTAAAGCCCACCTGTGCAGGGATGTGGTCAATCACGGTGCCACGCTTGATGGCTTCAACCTGGAGTTTGTTATCGTGTGTCATTGTCGTTTCCCCTTACAGAGCCAATTCGCGATTCAGAACCAATGCCAGTAACGCCTGGCGGGCGAAAATGCCGTTCCCGGCCTGCTGGAAGTACCAGGCGTGCGGCGTTTTATCCACGTCGGTGGTGATTTCATCAATACGCGGCAGCGGGTGCAGCACCTTCATGTTGTCGCGCGCGCCCTCAAGGTCGCTGGCGCGCAGCACGAACTGCGCCTTCACGTTGGCGTATTCGGACGGATCCAGACGCTCTTTCTGCACGCGGGTCATATACAGAATATCCACGTGGCTCATCACCTCTTCGATGCTCGCATGCAGGCTCCACTGAATGCCTTTCTCGTCCAGCATGTCGAGAATGTACTGCGGCATCGCCAGCGCGTCCGGGGCGATGAAGAAGAAACGGTTGCCGTTAAATTTCGCCAGCGCCTGGGTCAGCGAGTGAACGGTACGGCCATATTTCAGGTCGCCGACCATCGCGATGTTCAGGTTTTCAAGCGTGCCCTGGGTTTCCTGAATGGTGAACAGATCCAGCAGGGTCTGCGTCGGGTGCTGGTTGGCACCGTCACCGGCGTTCAGCACCGGAATGCCACCGGAAAACTCGGTCGCCAGACGCGCCGCCCCTTCTTGCGGATGGCGCATGACAATCGCGTCTACGTAAGTACTGATAACTGAAATGGTATCCGCCAGCGTTTCGCCTTTTTTACCCAGCGACGTGTTGCTGCTGTCAGAGAAGCCGACCACGCTCGCGCCCAGGCGGTGCATGGACGTTTCAAAGGAGAGGCGCGTACGGGTAGAGGCTTCGAAGAAGCAGCTCGCAATCACTTTGTGCTTCAGCAGCTCCGGTTGCGGATTAGCTTTCAGTTTTGCCGCGGTTTCCAGAACCAGTTCCAGCTCTTCGCGGCTGAGGTCGTTTATGGAAATGATGTGTTTTTGATAAAGCGGATTCATGTTTATCTCCTGACGCCGGGCAAAAAAAAGCCCCTCAAATGAGGGGCTCTGGGAATAGGTTTAGCAACGGGAAGAAAAACGGCAGGCCAGCGTCTGATTTCAGACGCGGTAAGACGTTATGTCGTACACGCTTGACCATGCTTCCTCCCGGCAAATTGTCGGGCATTATACGCACCCCGATTTTCGGATCAAGCGATTTAATGCACGCTTTACTCAATGCAAACGGTTCTTTGTGAATATTAATTCGTTCTGAGTAAATAATTAATTTGCTTATGCACCAGCGCAGTACGCTTCACCACCCGGGGGGCGACCCAGACGATACTGCTGCCGGCCACCACGCCTAAAATTTCCGGTAACTGGTGGTAATCCAGAATACGCGCCACCGCGCGGCCATATCCGGCGACGGTATGAATGAGGATAAACTCGCTATTGTGCTCCACGCTCACCACCATTTCAGAAACGGTACGCGCGGCATCGGGGGCAGGGCGCAGTTGGGGATTCAACGAATAAATTTTTAGCCCTTTGGCATTTCGAATTTTTATGACGCCGAGCAATTTCAGCAGACGCGAAACGGTCGACTGGCTGATGCTGTCAAACCCTCTCTCCTGCAAATCGCGGCGAATTTCTTCCTGTGAAAGATAGCTCTTTTCGGCGATCAGACGCTGGCACACCGTTAGCTGCAGTTGTTCTTTGGGAGAGTACGCTTCGTAATCCATCATGTTTCCCATATCAGTTCCTGAAATAACCGGTGGCACTGCACCGATCCGTAAGCCGGATAAGCGCAGCGCCATCCGGCAAATCACAACAAGGCACCCAGGCTTAGCGCCACCATAATCACCACCGTCAGGATCGCCAGCAGCGGCGCAACCCATTTCAGGTAGCGCACGTAAGGCACACGGGCGATAGCCAGCCCGCCCATCACCACCGCTGAGGTTGGCGTGACCAGGTTAACGATGCCGGAGGCCGACTGGTAAGCCGTAACTACCAGGTCGCGGTTGACGTTAGCGAAATCGGCTAGCGGTGCCATGATCGGCATCGTCAGTACGGCCAGGCCGGATGAAGAAGGCACAAGAAACGACAGAACAACTTCCAGCCAGTACATCACGTTGATAAACGCCACCGTGGACAACCCGCTGACCAGACCTTCCGCGCTGTGCAAAATGGTGTGGGTAATCATGCCCTTATCCATGATGACTACGATACCGCGCGCAATGCCGATAATCAGCGCGACACCCAGCAAATCTCGCGCACCGTTGATAAAGGTTGAGGTAAGCTCCTCTTCACTCATACGGGCGATAAGCCCCACGATGATGGCGCTGGCGAGAAACACCGCCGAGATCTCTGCCATCCACCACCCCAGCACCGCCACGCCGTAGATCATCACCGCGAAGGCGAGGGCGAAGATCACCAGAATGATTTTGCGCACCGGGGTGAACTCCAGCGACTGTTCACCCTTGTTGCCGAGGAAATGGGCGCGGTTCTCTTCCTGTTTGTCTGCGACGATAGAGAGAGACGGATCCTGACGAACTTTACGGGCGTAGCGCATCACCCATGCCACGCAGATGATCCAGCCGATCACCAGCAGCGCCACGCGCAGGGCAATACCGTGGGTGAAGGGGATCCCGGCGGCGTTGGCGGCGATCACCGTGGCAAACGGGTTAATGGTGGAACCGAGCGTGCCGATCCCCGCCCCGAGCAGCACGGTAGAGGCGGCAACCACCGGATCAAAACGGGCGGCCAGCATGACGGGCACCAGCAAGGTATAGAAAGGCAGTGACTCTTCGGCCATGCCGTAGATCGTGCCGCCTGCGGCAAACAGCGCCATCAGGATCGGGATCATCCACTCTTCGCGTCCGCGCAGGCGGGTCGTTACCCGTTCGATCCCGGCGTCAATCGCCCCGGTTTTGGTGACGATCCCGAGAAATCCCCCGATGATCAGGATAAACAGCGCCACGTCGATTGCCCCGGCCTGACCGGAAACGGGATCGTACAGCCCGGCAATGGGGGCCATCAGGACGGAAACCAGCCCCTGCGGGTGTGCCGCCACGTGCGCGTACGTTCCGGCAATCGGGACTTCTTTGCCAAGGGTTTCATTCATCGCCATCTGGTACTGACCGGCCGGAACAACCCAGCTCAGCGCCGCCACAACGGCAATCAGAAAAAAGAGAATGGTGTAAGCGGAGGGAAACTTGAACTTGCCCATGATGTTCTCCTGAACCCGGCGCACCCCGTGGTGCGCCGGGCGGTGATTAGTCGCCGAGTGTCGCCACCATGACCGCTTTAATGGTGTGCATGCGGTTTTCTGCTTCGTCAAAGACGATAGAGTTCGGTGATTCAAAGACCTCTTCCGTCACCTCAAGCCCTTTCAGGCCGTAAGCCATCTCAATTTCACGGCCCACTTTGGTGTGCTCGTTGTGGAACGCCGGCAGGCAGTGCATGAACTTGACGTTCGGGTTGCCAGTGGCTTTCATCACCTGAGCATTAATCTGGTAAGGCTTCATCAGGCTGACGCGCTCGGCCCATGCCTCTTTCGGTTCACCCATGGAGACCCACACGTCGGTGTAGAGGAAGTCAGTCCCCTGAACGCCTTCTTCCACGTCATCAGTGAGGGTGATGCGCGCGCCAGTCTCTTTGGCGATGGCGCGGCACTGTTCCACCAGCCCTGCTTCCGGCCAGAAAGATTTCGGTGCCACGAGGCGGATACCCATCCCCATCTTGGCTGCACCGACCATCAGGGAGTTGCCCATGTTGTTCCGCGCATCACCCAGATAGGCAAAGCTCAGCTCCGGCAGGGTTTTACCTGGCGCATGCTCCAGCATGGTCATCAGGTCAGCGAGGATTTGGGTCGGGTGAAACTCGTCGGTCAGACCGTTCCACACCGGTACGCCCGCGTACTCGCCCAGCTCTTCAACGATGGCCTGACCGTAGCCGCGATACTCAATGCCGTCGTACATACGGCCCAGCACGCGGGCGGTGTCTTTCATCGACTCTTTATGGCCGATCTGCGATCCGCTTGGGCCGAGATAAGTGACCTGTGCGCCCTGGTCAAATGCGCCGACTTCAAAGGCGCAGCGGGTGCGGGTGGAGGTTTTTTCAAAAATCAGGGCGATGTTTTTCCCGACCAGGGTTTTCTTTTCACGTCCGGCTTTTTTGGCGGCCTTGAGTTCGATGGCAAGGTCGATCAGGAACTGGATTTCTGCCGGGGTATAGTCCAGCAGTTTCAGGAAGTTGCGGTTTTTCAGGTTGATGGTCATGGGTAAATCCTTTTTGAAATTTGAATTAGTTACGAATCAACGTGCCTTTCTCGCCCGCGAGGATCTCCGCGCCGTCAGCCAGCGCGCCGATCCCGGCAATCCCGTTGCAGGTTTCAACAAACTCGCGGCAGGCGGCCACTTTTGGTCCCATCGAACCGGCGTCGAACTGCATGCCTCTGAGCAGTTCCGGCGTCACCTGCGCCAGCGGGCGCTGGGTCGGTTTGCCCCAGTCGAGATACACCGCGTCGGCATCGGTAAGGATCAGCAGGGCATCGGCTTCGATCTGGCGCGCCAGCAGCGCGGCAGAGAGGTCTTTGTCGATCACCGCCTCAATGCCGTGATAGCCGTTGGCGTTTTCCACCACCGGAACCCCGCCGCCGCCGTTGCAGATCACCAGGTGATCGCGCTGGATAAGCGCCGTAATCGCGTCGCTCTCGACGATGCGTTTGGGTTGCGGGGAGGGAACGACGCGGCGGACGTAGCTGCCGTCGGCCTTAAACACCCAGCCTTTTTCCGCGGCCAGCGTTTTCGCCTGAGCTTCGCTGTAAACCGGGCCGATATATTTGGTCGGGTTGCGGAACGCTGGGTCGGCGGCATCCACCTCTACCTGGGTGAGCAGCACGCTCACCTCGCGCTGGGGAAGATTGTTTTTCAGCGCCTGCTGGAGCATGTAGCCGATCATCCCCTGACTTTCGGCGCCGAGAACGTCCAGCGGGTAGGGCGTGACTTTGTCATAGGCGCTGTTCTGCAGCGCCAGTAGTCCGACCTGCGGGCCGTTGCCGTGCACCAGCACCACGCGCCACTGCTCCGTCAGCCCGGCGATGGTGCGGGCGGCCTGCTCGATGTTCTGGCGCTGGATCTCCGCTTCCAGCGGTTCGCCGCGTTTCAGCAACGCGTTACCGCCAAGCGCCACAACCAGAGTGGGTTTTCGTTCCATGATGACTCCTTTAAATTCCGTCACGTTCCAGTGGGCAGCTCATGCAGCGCGCGCCGCCGCGACCGCGTCCGAGTTCGTCACCTGGGATCGGCAGCACGGTGATGCCCGCTTTGTCGTATTTCTCGTTGGTCCAGACGTTGCGCTCGTAGCCAATCACCACGCCCGGGCGGATGGTCAGAACGTTATTGGCGTCGTTCCACTGTTCACGTTCGGCCTCAAAGGCATCGCCGCCGGTGGTGATCAGGCGCACCTGGTTAATGCCGAGGGCTTTTTCGATGGCGTGGAGCAGGTCGGTTTCCTGAGTACGCAGCAGACCGCCGCGTCCGTCCGGGGTGAGCGTCCAGCACTGGGCATCTTTGCGCACCACTTCCGGGTAGACGGAGAAGGTGTCCACGTCGATGTGGGTCATCACGGTGTCGAGGTGCATGCAGGAGCGGTGTTTTGGCAATTCAACGGCGATCACGCGCTCGGCCTGGCGGTGTTTGAACAGGCTATTAGCAAGGAATTCCACACCCTGTGGCGTTGTGCGCTCTGACATGCCGATTAATACCGCGCCGCGTCCAATCACTAATACGTCACCACCTTCTAATGTCGCGTGATCGTAATTAATATTCTCGTCGCCGAAATATTTAATAAAATCACCGTCGGCAAACGCAGGATGCCAGCGATATATGGCCCGCAGGTTATTGGTTTCACGCTGGCGAGCCGGTTTAGCCATTGGGTTAATGGACACGCCGTTATAAATCCAGCAGGAAGTATCGCGGGTAAATAAATGGTTAGGCAGCGGCTTCATAATAAAATCATTCGCCGTGTGGGTATCCACCACCATATTTTTAATGGCTGCCGGAATTTCACCGTAGGTTAATCCGCCGCTTAACCGGCGCGCCAGTTCACGGTGCGGCATATCCGCCAGCCAGCCGCGCACATCACCTGCAAAGGTTGGCCCGAGGCGATAGTCAGAGATTTGGGTTTCGAGGAGCCAGGCTTTTGCTTCTGCAATATCAAGCGTTTGAGTGAGAAGGTCGGTCAACAGCAAGACTTCCACACCCTGCTCGCGCAGTGTGTTTGCGAAAATATCGTGCTCTTCACCCGCCCGTTCAACCGAGAGCACATCATCGAAGAGTAATTCCTGACAGTTCGACGGCGTTAAACGTTTCAGACTTAAATTTGGACGGTGCAGCATAACGCTACGCAATTGACCAATTTCAGAACCGACGTAATGCTTTTCCATAATTATTCCTTTAACTTTTTTCAGAATAAAAAGGGCATGTGCCATGTGATGTGTTTATTTTCATGGCGACTAAGCTCAATTGATTTCGAGGTTCATACTAGGCGGTTAAATAATCCGTATTGTGATGTTGCTCACGTGAAACCGGATATTAAGCGGTTTGTTTTCATTTGCATGATTCGCATCAGATAATGATTAATTGGATATAATTGCCGGGTGAATAGCTAAGCAGGATACGCTGGGGTTATTTGGAGTTGTTATTATTTTGTGGAATTTAATCATTTGAAATATTTTGTTATCATGTTGATTTTAAACGAATAAAAATCATTAACGGAATGACTATGCAGTATTAGCAATTAACTATTTTTACCTTAAGGAAAATCAATAAATAATTATGGGATTTAATAGCAAATTATCAAAATGATAAAGTGTGAGCATGAAGAGAGTTTTGTTGTTAACGCCATACGATCAGTGAGTTAGCGCGATGCCGTGACAATGAAGATCTGAGGTTATGCATAACGACTGCATAAATGCCTGCGAGGGCTTAACAGCAAATTAACATATTTCCCGATAAACATGCGCTGGCGCAAAACCTGTCGAGAAAGCGGTGGTATGGCAGTGAGAATTCTCGTATAAAAGATGAAAATGAAACGATGTTTTATATTGAGGGTTGGTTTATGATTATCGGCAACATCCACCATCTGCAATCCTGGCTCCCTGACGAATTGCGCCAGGCCATTGAACACGTTAAAGCCCACGTCACCGACGCCACTCCGCAGGGCAAGCACGATATTGACGGCAACAACCTGTTTTATCTGGTCTCGGAAGACATGACCCAGCCGTTTGCCGAGCGCCGAGCCGAGTACCACGCACGTTATCTGGACATCCAGATCATTATGAAGGGGCAAGAAGGGATGACCTTCAGCACTCTGCCGCACGGCACACCGGACACAGACTGGCTGGCGGATAAAGACATCGCGTTTCTGCCGGAAGGTGGGCAGGAGAAAACAGTGGTGCTGAGCGAAGGGGATTTTGTGGTGTTCTGGCCGGGAGAAGTGCATAAACCGCTGTGCGCGGTTGGGGAACCTGCTAAGGTGCGGAAGGTGGTCGTTAAAATGCTGGTTGAGTAATTTCCCTTCACCAGGGACTGTCAACCCCTGGGAGAGGGTGAGGACATCAGGCCGCATCACCGCTTGATTCGCCCGGCGGCGCTTCGCTTGCACGGGTCTACGGGTTTTGTAGGCCGGCTAAGCACAGCGCCACCCGCCAAGAAAGGCGACAACATTATTGTTAGCGGGGGGCATCAATTATTATCCCGAGCGGCGACAGACTGGATTTTCCAGAGCCCATCTTCTTTAACCATGCAATCAATAACTGTGTGCTGAGTCTTTTTGCCAAACGTGATATTCACGTTTACACAGACCGGGTCATAATCATACGAAGCAATGGCAACATTCTCAGCCCAGTCCTCGCCGATATACTGTGATTTCATAAAAAAATCAGCCTCGTAAAATTCAGCGTCGGCATAACGGGGATCGTCTGCATGACGTAATTTTTTCATGGTGCTGGCCGTAACGAACTTATCGATTTCATTTCCCTGTTGAATGGGATAATGATCGTTGTTCACTTGTCTGATGTACCAGCGATTAAACTCAAGGGCGCGCTGCATCGGTATCTGAAAATCTTCGGCCCCCAATGCTGCTGTGCTGAATAATACAATTAAGATGAGCTTATTCATATTAATAATGCCTGTATAAGGTTACGGCTGGCTGGAGTTGGCGATACGTTGGTCCCGGGTACAGTGTTCTCTGTTTAAAATCTGAATACCAGGTTCCAGCGCCATCGTAAATACAGACATGCCCGTACTGATCCGGGCCGGGCAAAGCATCAATTACAGCGATATCCCCCTCTATGGGAGTGCCATAGACTTTTGTGAACCCTGCTTTTTCAAGAGAACGCCAGAAATCCTTAGCGTTTGCCCCTTCGATTTTAAGCCCTCCGGCTCGAATAGCGGCGGCGATTGCGTGGGCGCAATAGTGTCCAGTATGGGTTAGTGAGTGGCTGCGGGCATATGACACAGCTTCGTGCTTATTCCATGACATAAATAATCCTTATTAACGAAATGCAGCAATAAGGAAATATTACGCCTTTAATATACAATGTTTTGTAATTGATAATGAGTTAATATTAACAATTATCTATCCAATAAATAATGGCTAATAAAATCATAAATACATATTATGGTTGATGTGTATCTCTGGGAAGTGTCAGGAAAATGAATTTTTTATGCCAATTGACTGGAAATGATTATCTGCTGAAAATTAATTCAGCAGATAATCACCATTTCAAAGTGAGAGAGAGGATCACTCCCCAAGCGTCGCCACCATCACCGCCTTAATCGTATGCATCCGGTTTTCTGCCTGGTCGAACACGATGCTCGCCGCCGACTCAAACACCTCGTCCGTCACTTCCATCCCGCCGTGCAGGTCGAACTCTTTCGCCATCTGCTTGCCGAGCGTGGTCTGGTCATCATGGAATGCCGGCAGACAGTGCAGGAACTTCACGTTCGGGTTGCCGGTAAGCGCCATCATCTGGCTATTCACCTGATAGCTTCGCAGCAACGCAATACGCTCCGCCCACTTCTCTTTGGCTTCGCCCATCGACACCCATACGTCGGTGTAGATGAAGTCCGCGCCCTTCACGCCCGCCGCCACATCTTCCGTCAGGGTTATTTTCCCGCCGTTCTTCGCGGCCAGCGCGCTGCACTCCGCCACCAGGCTCTCTTCCGGCCAGCAGGCTTTCGGGGCCACCAGATGCAGATCCAACCCGGTCAGCGCCGCGGCTTCGAGCATCGAGTTGCCCATGTTGTTGCGCGCATCGCCTGCATAAACCAGCGTCATCTCGTTAAACGCTTTGCCCGGCAGGTGCTCCTGCATGGTCAGCAGGTCCGCCAGCAGCTGCGTCGGGTGGAACTCGTTGGTCAGCCCGTTCCACACCGGCACGCCCGCATACTGTGCCAGGGTTTCAACCACTTCCTGACCGTGACCACGATACTGAATGCCATCGTACATGCGGCCAAGCACGCGTGCGGTATCTTTAATTGATTCTTTATGCCCAATCTGGCTGCCGCTCGGCCCTAAATACGTGACGCGAGCGCCCTGGTCAAATGCGGCAACTTCGAAAGAGCATCGTGTACGGGTTGAGTCTTTTTCGAAGATGAGCGCGATGTTTTTACCGGTAAGCTTTTGTACTTCCTTGCCATTTTTTTTATCGGCTTTGAGTTGTGCGGCAAGAGTCAGCAGAGAAGTGAACTGTGCAGGGGTAAAGTCGAGCAATTTCAGAAAGTGTTTCTTGTACAAATCAGACATTTTATCCTCACATGGCGAACGCCACTTATTGAATTAAAATTCACTTTATATGTGTAATTATTCATTTGCAACCCCGTTTAACAAATCTTTCTCACAAAGGTGGAGGCAAACACGTCCGTGTGTGAAAATAGAAGTATCTGCCGCACTTTAAAGAGGATTGAGCCATGGCAAACCCGGAACACCTGGAAGAGCAACGCGAAGAGACGCGTCTGATTATTGAAGAGCTGCTGGAAGACGGTAGCGATCCGGACGCGCTGTACACCATCGAGCACCATTTCTCTGCGGATGATTTCGACGCGCTGGAAAAAATGGCGGTGGAAGCCTTCAAACTGGGTTACGAAGTGACCGAGCCGGAAGAGCTGGAAGTGGAAGAGGGCGACACCGTCATCTGCTGCGACATCCTGAGCGAAGGCGCGCTGAAGGCGGAGCTTATCGACGCGCAGGTAGAACAGCTGATGAACCTGGCCGAGAAGTTCGACGTGGAATACGACGGCTGGGGAACCTACTTCGAAGATCCAAACGGTGAAGACGGCGAAGAAGGCGACGACGAAGATTACATCGACGAAGATGACGACGGCGTGCGTCACTAATAGCGTTCAAGCGGCAGTGCATGCTGCCGCTTTCAAGGTTTAAACATGGATTACCCGCAGATACTCGCCCCCGTACTCAACTTCCTCCAGTGCCCGACCCCGCAAGCATGGATTGATCAAGCCCGCGACCCGGCGAACCTGCCGCTGCTGCTCACCGACCACATGGTGTGCGAGCTCAAGGCCGCCCAGACCGCGCTGCTGCTGGTGCGCAAGTACGTCGCCGACGAAAGCGGTGCCGACGCGCTGCTCGACTGGCTCAAACCCTACGAACAATTCACCTTCCGCGACGGCCCGGAGCCGGACTTCATCGCTCTGCACAAGCAGATTGGCAAAAGCGTGATGCCCAAAACCGACGACCCTTGGGGCCAGGCGCTTATCGACAGCATGGTGCTGTTGATTAAAGAAGAGCTGCACCACTTCTGGCAGGTGCGCGAGGCGATGCTGGCGCGCGACATTCCGTACGTCAAAATCACCGCCAGCCGCTACGCCAAAGGAATGCTGAAAGAAGTACGCACCCATGAACCGCTGACGCTGATCGACAAGCTCATCTGCGGCGCCTACATCGAAGCCCGTTCCTGCGAACGCTTCGCCGCGCTGGCCCCGTTCCTCGACGATGATTTGCAGAAGTTCTACCTCTCGCTGCTGCGCTCGGAAGCGCGCCATTATCAGGACTACCTGACGCTGGCCCAGCAGGTGAGCGACGACGATATCTCACCTCGCATAAAGCTTTTTGGCGAAATTGAAGCCACACTTATCTCGACACCGGACAACGAGTTTCGCTTCCACAGTGGCGTGCCGGTGTAAACCGGCATAGCTAAAGGATAAGGATGCGAGATGAATAAAACGTGGACCCGTATTGTCATTGTCGTCATCGCGGCCGCCGCCGTGGCGTTCTGGGTGTACTTCGACAAACAGCGTATGCAGCGCACCCCCGAACAGCAGCTTGATACCACCCTCAACACGATGCCCGCCTGGCAGGTGATTAAAGAGCAGGAACCCGCGTTCCAGAAACGCATCCGCGAGCAGATCCTCACCATGCAGAAAGCGGGCGAGTCTGAACAGCACATTATCGACGTCATCCAGCCGCAGATTTTGACCCTGCAGATGTCACGCCTGCAGCATGCCCCGGACGACAACGTGGTGGAATATATGAAGGTCAACATGGAGCAGACTGCCGCCATCCAGAAGGTGAGTGACGACGCCTGTTTCCGCTTCCTCTACCCGGCGGTGAAAGGCGGCGTCAACCCGATGCGCGTGCTGGATCAACAGATGATGGCCCGCCGTATGCAGGCTGACGCCGACATGATGCGCGCAGCCTACGGCAAAAACAGCCACACCGTGACCCCGGCCGAACGCGAGGCGGCTGTCGAGGATGTCCGACCCATTATGAAGGAACTTGCCGATAAGTACGGCGAGGACATCCAGCTGCTGGAGATGCCTGAGAAGGCGGTGGGTAAAGAGAAGCTCTCCTGCGATATGGTGCAGGAGATGTGGGCGAAGGTGCTGGCGCTGCCGGAGCAGAAGGCGGCAAGGGTGATTCGGCTGGCGGTTTCGGAGCTGGATTGATGAAGGGCGCTGGTTTTTTGGGCACTTAGCGCGGGTTTAGCGCGTCGCCGCTTGCATGGCGGCGCGCGACAGGTATAATCCACAACGTTTCCGCATCCCCTTCAGTGCCGAAGTGGCGAAATCGGTAGACGCAGTTGATTCAAAATCAACCGTAGAAATACGTGCCGGTTCGAGTCCGGCCTTCGGCACCAAGTCTTATCTAAGTCATTGTTTTAAAACAATTTAATCCATAATCTTACTTGAAATCGCGTAGCCCCTCTTACAAAAGGGTATACGAGGCGATGTCTCAGCGATATAAACTCTATCGTCGAACCAGCGGCATTTATGTTGTCCGCATTAGCGTTCCCCAACGTTTTCGTCGATACGCAGGACAGTGTGAGATTCACACTTCAACAGGCACTCACGATCTTCATGAAGCAAAGCAGAAGTCCGCGCTCCTGTTGGCGGTCTGGTATCAGACCTTACAAGAGTATGAACAATTGGATTATCGAACTTTAAGTGACTGCGCCCCGCTGCTTGCTGGTGAGGGTATGATCTCGCTTTCTAACTTTGCTCAGTCAGTTGAGTTGCCTGTTGCGCAATTAATACAGGCGGTGATGAACCGTAATCTGCCCGTATTCTGGCTGGCGACGGGGCAGGCTGGCTTTTATGTTGCAGCGCTCTCTGAGGCTGAGCTAGACCCGCTTGATGGCAGTTACGTTCTTAATTATGGCGAAGAGAAGGGTATCGAGGGGGTTGCTAAAGGCTATCTGCAACTCACTGCGCAACCAGCGCATTTACGTAACATTATTAGCGACGGTTATTCAGAAGCTTCGGTGTTCAAAACTGCCGGAAGCGACGCTAAAGGCGGTTGGTTTTTCACCTCCGGTTGGCCGGTAATTAAACCCGATACGCTTTTGATCAATAAAGTCCATGCAGAAAGCCTAAGGCTTGATTGGCTGGCTAAGACCACGCCTCCAGTCGCTAGCGTTCATCCTACCGTGCCTCTTGCCGCTCCTGCCCCTACTATCGATAACGAGTATGTTAATCGAAAGTATTACACTAAGAACCTGTCGTGGTTATGTTCTGAATATCTAAAGCATCGGCGCAAGGGCAAGGTATCGGAGTCGGCTATAAGTGATATCCGTAACTATTTCGGCTTTATGATCGAAGCGATGGGTGACATTCAGTTGGAAGATTTTGATCGCGATTTCCTCCGGGCTTATGAGAGCAAACTGCGCACGATCCCGGCAAACCGTAATTTAGTCAAAGCTAAATATGGAGTGAAAACGCTGGATCAGTTAATCGCCAAAGCGGCGGAATGCGGCGATAAATTGATGACTGAGGAATCCGTTAGGAAGTATATCAACGGCATTTATGGTGCAATGAAGTGGGCTGTTGCTGACGGTAAGCTACTGAAATCGCCATGCGAAAACTTTTTTCCATCCGATGATAAAGATGAGCGAGATCAGGATCACACTGACATATTTGAACCGCATGAAATTAAAGCGATTTTTTCGTTACCGTGGTTTGAGGCTGGAACTGTTGAACGCAATGCGCAAGGGCGATTCCATCAATATTGCCCGTTTAACTATTGGGCACCTTTGCTGGGCTTGATGACGGGGGCGCGAGTTAATGAAATCGCTCAGTTGCTGCTGAGTGATGTTCTGGCAGACGACGGCGTCTATTATTTGAACCTTGAAAGCGATAATGAAAGCGGAAAGAAACTCAAAAACGCTAATGCTCGCCGCAAGATTCCGCTCCATTCAAAGCTGATTAGTCTCGGTTTCATCGACTACGTGAACGCCTTAAAAGATGCAGGGTATGCTCGTCTCTTCCCGGAGCTTAAACCACATAAAACAAAAGGCTATGGTAGGCCAGTTTCCGCATGGTTCAATGAATCGTTGCTTGCGGGGCGGTTGAAACTCGAGAGGAACAGAAGCAAATCTTTCCATTCTTTTCGCCACTCAGTTTCGACTTTGCTCAAGGAGAAGGGCGTTAGCTCAGAATTACGAGCGCAGCTACTTGGGCATGTGCGCGGCGAAACTGAAACGGAAGTGCGATATAGCAAAGACCTCAAACCAGTTCATATGATTGAAGTCGTGGAGAAAATTGATTTTTCGTTACCTGATATAGCGGAATTCAACATTCCTGACGGGCTGGATGCTGTCAGAGATGCGTTGCGAAGAAAGCGTGGCAAACAAACAGGTTGAGTCAGTTACTATTCAGTTGAGCGATGCTTGAATGCGCTGGGACGCTTCCTGGCGCGTTTTTTTATTAAGGGGGGGATTTATAGTGCTGAATTTGGAGGCGCTCAAAACGAGTTTAGTGAGACTTGATGACCTACAATTGCACCCGCAGCCCTTCTACACATTCTGATGGTAGATTCATTACTGCTTTAATGCTGGTTTCGATGCTGCGAATAATGCCTTCGCGTGGGCCGCTGCGCCAGTCAGCGCTTGCGTAAAAAGCATTGAGAACCGCAGCCATTTTTCAGCGCTGTCAAAGGTGCGAATGAGGTAGTAGCAATCCGGGTCATGAAGCGAGTTGCCAAACGAAACAACATGGATCCCGTGGCGTTAGTGTAGGGGAACGCTGATTTCCTGCATGATGGCATGAAAAGCGGCACCGCTGCCATTGCGTAAAGTGTATTGCAGTATCTCGACGGTTCTCAAAGCGCTATCTCTTTGCTGCTACTTGTTGATAGCAATAAAGTAAACCGGGCTGGGCCATGAAGCCACAACTAATCAACGACCATCCCATCCATAAACAAAGCTGCAATATGCGACTCAGACGTGCTGGGAAGCTTTCTGGCGAGTTTTTAAAGAAGGTTGTGGAAATCCATGGTGCGGAATATACGGCGCTCTCATAGCGCAGCTGGCTAAGTCGCACGCTAATTACTTAGCTAAAATGGAAATACGCGAGCACAGCTAAAACAATGAGCACGCCAAAACCAAATAACCCCTCGCGATGCCTGGTTAGCCATTTGCGTTTATACCGTAGCGGCTCGTAGAAAGGCGTTACCCATTTAAGGAACTCTGCGTTGAGATTGTCCAAGGACTCTTTGGGTTCTTTAAGGTTGCTGCCGACAATGTATTGGCGTCTTATCAAATCTACCCGGCAGTTACCGATGCGTTCCCTCTCAGTTGTAAGCTCAGATTCATCAACGAAATCAAATGACTCTATAATCACTTGGTGTGCTGCCTGCAAATCTTTATGGGTGACAAAAGCATCACAGGTGATCAGGTTGCCTTGAGAGGTGAATGTCAGGAGATCAATCCCGTGAGTTGCTTGTAAATTATCGATTAGTTGTTGTCTGATGGCTCTATCAAATGGTCGGATGTATCCCCATTTTGGATCGATATCTCGACCACACTCCTCATAGCTGAAAAACTCGCCTTCTAAAGAATTGCCACGCCAATCAAAGCGCACATAACCATCCGGTTGGGGTTGGTAATAACTGGATACGGGCATACATCACCTTGAAAATTGAATGCTTTCGATTCCGCTGGCATGTTGTGTTGATGCCAGATGCAAAATTATATGCTTAAGTCAATTGTTTAAGTTGTTATTAAGTTGGCTTATATTGTTGTTCAGTTGTTGTAATTGATAATTGTTTTGTGTCGCTTGCATATTGGCATCGAAGGCCGCTTGTTGCTGTATTTGCATCTGCTGTTGCTGGGCTAAGGTATTTGAAAGGTTCTGCATTCCGGAGGCAAAGCGAGCTTGCGCTAATTGATTCTCTTGGGCATCTTGTTGAGCCTGAAGTGCTCCCAGATTGCTCATCGTGCCGCATTCAGGTCCGGTAATACCTATTGTATGATTTGCATCCCTTTTCTTTCCTTCAGCTACAGCAGCGTAAAAACGTTCAGAATTACCTGTGGCGTAAGCATAGCCAGCAGCCCGACAAAGCTCATTCGAAGTCAAAAGGGATACATCTCCTTTTGGAGAACGGTCGACGTGTTTTACACATCCTGTAAGCATAACGCTAACAGAAAACATTATTACCAAGCGTGTGTTCATATCACCCTTTAAGCTGTTTTTAGTCATGAGAAAAAATACCATTAAGAATATTCTTACTCTGCCATGTCAAAAATGCAATCATGACTGACTGTTAAGTATAAGGAATGCCTTGCCGTCGCGGAAATTTTCGGACGCTATGCCTGCAAGAGTCGCTTCCAAACCTAGGAGATCCACTTTCTCTCGCCCAGCTTATCCGGCTGCATTTATACCGCGAACATGAAGAAGGTAAAAAACGTTCCGTTCGTGTTTGATGGAAGGGAACAGCAAACGACAAACACCGATAGCTAAGGTGTGTAAGCTGATAGTTGAGTTGTTATATATACAGTTATTAAGAGAACTGTATCCAGACCAGCAGGAATGCGGCTTCTTTCCTGCTGATTGTCACTTTTTTTTGGAATAACGGAACGGGCTGCGGCTCAAACGTGTAGACGACGTAACGCACCCTTGACGGCGTTTTGCAGATCGCTAACAACCGCCAGATGAGAGCTTTCTTTCCGCAGGCGCTTGTCACCGTTGACCATCATCCAGCTACGTTTATCCCTTCGTCCGATGTTATTGAAAGAATGCAATCCGCGCTCGGCTGTTGCGTCGTTCACCTTACGAGCTGCGTTGATAGCGGTAAATCTGAACATATCACCGTTAGCCATCATTTCAGGCTCAATTGGTTTGCGAAATTTGAACAGGTGAGCGAGGGTTTCAAATCGAAAGCGCTGCATGTCGCTAAGATGGTGAAGAGAGTAGTGAGTGAGCGCAGCACCTTTTAACGTGACTTCAACACGAGCGCGTTGCTCTTCTACAGGTAGTTTCTGATCGTTGTCAGTGCGTTTGTGGTAGACCTGCCACGAGATGTTGTCCCACTTGTTACCTGTCCTGAAGTTTCGATACGGAGTGATACGTGTTCCGGGGAAAAGGTAGACATTTTTCCACGAAGCGGGGTTGAATTGCCTTGGTCGGGTTCCGTTACTAAACAGGCTTGTCTGAAGCCGATAGGTCATTGCTCGTGTCGCTGATACTGACCGTTGTTTATGCCAGAAATCGCAGAAAACTTCGACTCCCACGATTTGTGGCTCACACGCAAATGGGAAACGGTTTTGCAATTGCTTGAGTGCAGCTTCCAGCTTCCCGCCATGGTTTGCCAGTAGATCACGGAAGCAAATCCGAAAAGTATCGTTAGTGCTGCTTATCGTAGGTTTTACCCACGTTTTAACGTTGTTGTCGGGACGGGGGGCGCATGATGACAACTTTGAGATACGTAGACCGCAGGGTTTAACCCAGAGTTTTAATCCGGTGATTTTAAGTAATTCATCCTGAACGTAGCGATGCTGGGTCAGTCTGGAGAAGCTGATCTTTAAGTCCAGCCAATCGATCCCGGCTGAAACCTTAAAGGATTTGCGGTCTGCTTCAGCAGCTACGTATTTTCGACTCTTCATAGTGCGACCTTATTGAAGGGAACTTCAAACCGGCATCAGGGTAATTCGAATTGAGTAGATTTGAGAACATTTCGAACACCGTAGCACAATAGTTTTACGATAAAAACCTTAGTTATCGATGTTAACCTAACTGTATGAGAACACTTCTATTTTTCATATACAGAGGATGTTTCGGCTCACCTGTAGCGTTTAAGACGAAGCACATAGTGTTGCAGATGCGGTGACATGCGCATCCAACGCGCTGGGAAGCCCTGTGGCGCGTTTTTTATCAGGGGCAGTGGATTTATTGGTTTGAAATTTGTGGCACTATCTCAGAGCGTTTGGATAAGTCTGTCGAGATGAACATACTTAGCCGCGTATTCTTCACCAGCGTAGTGACATAATGTCAGGCAGGCATTGGGGGGCGCATGAAGCGTAAACACTGGATAAGCATCGAAACACACAAAAAGTTCTATAGGGCTCGCAGCGAGTTTGCGGACTGGACGGATAGGGAGTGGAAACACCCGGTTTCCTGCTTTCTTTTGCAGGTCTGGGGATTCTTGATGTTTGTTATTCTTGGACTGGCCTCTCTGCTTTTGGGTGTTGGTTCACATAAAAATGCCTTCCCGGAATTATATCTGAACGATGAAAAGCGTGGACCAATTCGCTTTAAGTATTCTTTGACCTTATTCGTCGAGGGCAAGGGCTGGATTTTGTCTGGCATGTTCGCGATTTTGTTCGTCTCAGTTGCTGACGTATTCAACCCATTCTTTTTAACTTCGCCCCTTATTTACTACGTAATCAATGGCACAGCACTATTCGTTGGATGGTGGATCGGGGTATTTGTTTATCTGAGGTTAGTTAGTTGGATGAGAGAACGCACCATTTGGCTATCAGAATGGCAGCGTAGATACCCTGACGACAAGTAGCTCAACTGTTAGCGATATCGCCATTATCTCGCACTCAGGGTAAGTATTTTCGATTCTTCAAAAAGTTGCTGCCAACAAACGACCGTTTTCCGGCACTTACCAAGCACACGCTTTCACACTGTTGGAAAAATAGCCTTGGCTTTTCTGGCAGGCTATCCTATTTTGACACCGTTTTCTGGCAGGGGCCGGATGAGGAGAAAACGATGGCAACTTTTGGCTACGGGCGTGTTTCAACAACGCAGCAGGATACTGAAAACCAGCGTCTGGAACTCGGGCAGGCTGGTTGGCAAATTGATTACTGGTATGCCGATGTTGTCAGCGGTAAGGTTCCGGCGACGCACCGCAAAGCGTTCTCCGAAATGCTCAGTAAAATTCGCGACGGTGAAACGCTGGTGGTTGCGAAACTCGACCGACTGGGGCGTGATGCCATTGATGTCCTCCAGACGGTCAGGGCGCTGGCAGAGCGCAATATCAAGGTTATTGTCCACCAGCTTGGCACGACTGATCTCACCTCCCCAGCAGGTAAGTTGTTGCTGTCGATGCTGGCCGCGGTTGCGGAGATGGAGCGCGATCTTTTGATTGAGCGAACTCAAGCGGGACTGTCACGAGCAAAAGCTGAAGGCAAGAAGTTGGGCAGACCTTCGAAAATCGCCCCTGAAGCCCGTAGGGCGATTATTGAGAAAAAGAATAGCGGAATAAGTATCAGCGCGTTAGCTCGCGAATACGATGTTTCCAGAGCGACTATTACCGCTATCCGTGATTAATCGTCAGTGATTACATACCTGATTGGCAGGTTTGATAAACTAATACTTCAACTTCCTGCGGTTTTTTTTCGGCCATATCTTTGTAAACCATGCCAGCAAGGGCATGGGCAAAAATAATATTATTCTCAGTGATACCGGGTTTGCCTCTGAGGCTTTCGATTTGTTGTTGATAAACGGAAATAGGGTTGTGTTCGTCTCGCCCGATGGCAATATTTTTTGCCATCGTTGACCATGCCGTGCAGACATCATCGTTAGCATCTCTCTTCAACGAGCTTTCCAGCACTTTATCTCCACTGATAGCATGTTGCGCCCATGCTGAATTGTTGGCGATAAACTTTTTAGAGCCGGTAGTAATACCATATTCGATGCGAATGCCGTTATCGTGGTAGCTGCCGTCAGCATCTTTAGTCGCTAGCTTTAGAGATATTCGGCAACCGGGGAGTGTTTTGTGTTCTTGCACCGAGGTAATAACGGTGTCCGTATCGCAATCCGCAAAGCTGTATTCTGGGTTAACATAGGTGTTAGTTTTTATGAGTAGTCCGGTAAGGCCGTTTTTGTAGCCTTTTGCCGGCAATGTTTTGAAAGCGCTGCGGTCACCTTTTTTGATCGCATCCCGGAAGTGATCCATACCGATACGTGTCGCCAGTTGATCAAGGCTTTCAGCTGCGTAGGAGGTTGCGGGTAAACCTGCCACCACTGACAGGACAAACAGGTTTTGAGCAAGACGTTTCATATGTGACTTATTTTTAACCATTTCATTTTCCCCCAAAGGTCAGATGTTACTGACAGTTTTGTGAGAATAATAAACCTTATATTTTAAATGTCACGATTGGTGCGTGGCTCTTTAGTGGACATTTGCGCAAATTCAGGGCATGAAAAAGACCCTGAGAAAACTATTTGGACAAAGAGTAAAAGAGCTCCGCGTAGCTACCGGATTGAGTCAGGAAGCCTTTGCCGATCGGTGTGGGTTTGCGCGTAGCTACATGAGTCGCATCGAACGTGGTGGCTCGAATGCGTCTTTGGATGCGATTGAGGTGCTGGCTAACGCTCTGAGTGTTGAGCCGTGGCAACTGTTGGTGTCTGGTTTGTTCGAATATAGCGACCCGGAATTACTGGTTCCCTATGCGGCTGATGGCTCGTGTTTTCATCCTGGGCTGGCGAGCACCCGTGATGGCTCGTTTGCCGTAGGTGATAAAGCGGCTCAGAAGCGTTTTGGCACGTTTGCTGAAGCTCTTGAGTATCTTCGTAGCATGGAGACAGCAAAATGGCGTAGGCCTAATCCTAGCGGCAACTGGGGTATCGTATCAGCGGTTCGGTGGGACAAACTGAGAAAGTAGCTCAAGTGTAAGTTTATGAATTTTTATGCTGTATGGATGAACAGTATTCATTGGATGCTGATAGTCCTACGTTTCATCAGCCCTTTGTTTCTATAAGAGTAAATAAAACAGCAAAATACGGGTGCATTACGTATGCGTTACGGTGGCGTTTCACTTTGAGGCTAAATGGCTTAATTCATATAAATAACATTGAGTTAAATGGTTATTCTAAACAAAGTCTGCCGGGGTTTAACTGGTTTCAAATTCCGAACGCAGTGGCGTTTACTTAACGTCCACAAAACTGACAAACGTTCTTCCCTCCCGACACAGCAAACCTCCATAAACATCTATAGACAGGTATGGCTCGTTGGTGTTTTGTGACGTCACGAATATTAGGTTTGATTCCGTTCACCGGATCAAACTTAAGATATAGCCCCTAGAACAAAAAGGTCCTACGATTGTTCTTTTAAAGGCTAATAGGAACGTGATTACAGCAGGTTATGGAGACTTAGGTTCGAGTCCGGCCTTCGGCACCAAGTGATGCAATAATTAGCTACCTAAGGGTGGCTTTTTTTTTAACTTCACTAAAACTTATTCATAATTAAATGAAAAAATAATTGTAATCGTGTTGATTTTAAATTCAGGAATAAACTTTGATAAATTGTCATTTTAAAATTGAAAAGTTTATTCTGATTTTATATAAAATATTTTTTCATATATAAGATATTTCATCAATATGATGACATACGATATTGGTGCTAACTATCACGAAGTTAGAAAGGGGGCATTTTAATTTTCGCGTAATGATAAAAAATGACCCCATAGATTATGTTTTATATAATTCTGGTTTAGAGCTTCTCTAAGGATTTAATTGTTTCAGTTTGTGCAAGTTCATCGATTACTTCATCAAGTTGCTTACTAAAATCAGATTCAGTTGCAACGGATGTAATAGCTTCAATTAAATCATTATAAAAATCAACATCACCTGTCAGCCTATACCAAAAATCTGCTCCTGTAATAACAGGATGGTCATATTGACTCATGATTCTTTTATAATGAGAGCTGAGATCTGATTGTTCACCATATAAAACTCCAACAATCATATCATCTCTGTGTATTCTCAAATTGTTTGTTTTTGCAAGATTAATGACACCTCTGAAATGTCCTGCGATTGATTCTACATCATCTTTATTGATTGTGTTAGGACCCGCTTTTAATTGGCAGTATTTTTTATTACCATCTACATGGTCATGGAATTCAATATCTATTCCAGATGTTGTGCTGCCATACGACTGCCTTAATATACTAATAAAGCTTTGCATATTTTGACCAAATGATGTCGTAATAGAAGTACCAAGAACTCTTGGTAATACTAGTGCTTTTGCGATACTGTGTGCACTAGCGTCTCCTGTTAAAAATTTAGCTAGGTAAATCGAAAGAAAAGGATTAATATCAAATTCTTTTGGTTTTTTTAATTTTAGGGTGTTTTTAATATGATTTGCAGCTATCGATTGGCTAAACCATTGTTTAACTTGTTCTAGAATAAATGCTTTATCTTCCATATCTTCCTCTTTTTTCTGTGTTTTTAACGTAAAAAAACTAAACAAACATGAATTACTACTGTATACTAACCCAGTGTTTAACTGTAATTGGAAGCGTCAAATGTCTGATGTCCAAGAAATTTCACCCTATGCTAATTGTGAGCTTCTCTCTTTGGAGGTTCTCGCTGATGTTTTGTCTGAGTCAAAACGTACACTCGATGCATGGGTCTCTAAAGGTATTTTAGTACCACATATCATTTCTGATGATAACAAACTTTATTTTAATAGAAAGCATTTATCTCATTTTCCTGAGGTAAATCAACTAATAGAGAGTGATTGGGCTAAAGAAGAATCTATAACCCCTAAGCGTCCTTACAAATTAGTAGAGCTTTTTGCTGGCGCTGGAGGATTGGCTATTGGGCTCGAAAAGGCTGGTTTTAACAGTATTTTTCTCAATGAGCTTGATAAGTCAGCTTGTGCAACACTTAGACACAACCGACCACACTGGAATGTCGTTGAAGGTGATATAGCTAACATTAATTTTGAGTCAATAACCGAATCTGTTGATATTTTGACCGGTGGTTTCCCATGCCAGGCTTTTTCATATGCGGGTAAAAAATTGGGGTTTGAAGATACTCGAGGAACATTGTTTTTTGAATTTGCTCGAGCTGTAAAGGAACTAAACCCTAAGGTATTCATGGCTGAGAACGTTCGTGGGCTTTTAACTCATGAAAATGGTAAAACCCTAGAAACTATTAAAGAAGTAATAGAAGAATTAGGGTACGTTTTAATTGAGCCACGAGTCCTTAAGGCTATTTTTTATAAAGTTCCACAAAAACGTGAGCGTTTAATCTTAGTTGGTATACGAAAAGATTATGCTGACAAAGTAAAATTTAATTGGCCTTCTGCTTATAATAAAGTGCTAACGCTGCGTGATGCATTTTATGCGGGGATCCTTTATGAGCAAGATGTACCTGAATCTGCAGGGCAAGTTTATCCTCTCAGAAAAAAAGAGATAATGTCAATGGTGCCTCCAGGAGGTTATTGGCGCGATCTTAGCGACGAGCTGCAAAGAGAATATATGCAGGGAAGTTATTTTTTAGGCGGTGGGAAAACTGGTATGGCACGCCGGTTATCACTTGATGAACCTAGTTTAACTCTAACAACGTCCCCTGCGCAGAAACAAACGGAGCGATGCCACCCATTCGAAACTCGGCCTCTCCAAATAAGAGAGTATGCTAGAATTCAAACATTCCCGGACGAATGGGAATTTAAGGGATCTTTAGGTGCTATCTATCGCCAAATTGGAAATGCAGTTCCTGTTAATATGGCTGCTGCAATTGGTCGTTCTTTGATAAGAGTATTGAATGATATTGAAGAGCTTTAATCGAGGGCGCCATTAGGCGCCTTCTTCGCCTAAATCATTCCCACGTTCTCAAAAAAAATTATCCTATACAGGCAATTCATCCTATATCCTGAATCCCCCTCGCAAATTCAAAATTTCCCCCACCCAAAACTGCTGTATTTATATTCAGTCCTGTATAATGAGCATCAGAAATTACGCCGAATGGCAAAGGAAGTTTCAAAGAGAATTTAAAGAAGAATTCGCGATATGAAGGTGCTGCAACACCCTCATACCGCTAACCACAACCAACTAATATGGAGTTGAAAATGGCTGCGACGAATTTTAAGCCAGAGTTTACTGTTTGCAAAACAGAATCAGACGCTTTCAACGGCATGATTGAAAACCGCGAGCTGGTACGCAAAAACAGCACCCGCCGCCTTCACGGCAACCAGACCAACGCGGCACCCGTCCATCCCCGCGCGGAAACGCCGCAGGACAGTGCCGCCTGCTGCGAACTGTATGCACGCATAGACATGAAATATCTTCTCCTGGGCGGGGACTGGTTAACCCGTGCGGGCTTTATCAACGGCATGCCCGTAAAAATCCGCGCCATGAAAGACTGCATTGTGATTACGCCGCAGCATACAAGAGAATTGTGGGGATGCCTTGAAGGGATGAGCGTGGTGAATATAAATAAGCAGAAAGTTGCGCAGTGGTTAAAAACGTTTCCGGGGGCGCTGAATGATACCGGCGATATACCCGTTGTGAAGCGGGGAATCGGGCAAGCGATGCCTGAGTAGTTCTGGCTTCCTGCCTTATATTCCTGGAGCAATATAACGATACGGGCATGTTATCCCATGCCCGTATTAATCAGAAATCACTCGTGCTTTACCTGTTCTTTCACAGCCTTAACCAATACAGCATGCAGTTCGCCAACGGTTAAATCGCGTATCACAGGTTCGGGTATGCCACGTACCCAGCGTATAAACCGACAGATGCCAAAAAAATCTATACCCTCACCCGTAAACAGGTACTCGTTCTCAGCAAGAGAGAACGTTTTCATATAGCCATCTTCTTCCGTGGCAAGGTGAACGCCAAACGCTTCTTCGCAGTCTTCCAGTAGGTCTTCGCCGTCGATACCGCAAATATGTAAATCGGCCTCAATCCAGGTGTTGCTATCAATAGGTTTACGATGTATCCCAGAGGACTTACGAACGACCTCAATTACTTGTGCGAGAGTAGGTTTCATTTATAGAATATTCCATATTCGTTGACTTCATTAGGCTTTCTGGCACTTAACGGTTGCCCGCTGTCGTTAATAGATGAAGTTGAGCACTGGTCAAGAAAGCATGATTATCTGTGTTAACCCATAAAAACTATGGTTTGAAACCGGGTTTACCATTTGCCCTACGCCACTCCTTGATTTCTCGTACAATACCTTCCGGGCTGTAATCTTTACCTTGCTCAGGATAAAAAATAACGTCAGATCCATTAGGATGTTCAGAAAGGCGTTCAAACTCTAAAACCAATAAACTTCCTTCTTCCTCTGTTTCACTTGCGGCGGTACAGATTTTTCGCACCAGACTTAGAAATTCGCTTTCAGTATAATCTCTTAAATCCTTCATTGTTTTTAACTTTTTTGCATTTTATTGTACACATTCCGCGCCCGAAAGTGCGGGAGCCTCAAAGATTGTTATTCTTTAAATCCGGATTTACCATTTTCTTTACGCCACTCCTTAACTTCTCTAACAATGCCTTCTGGACTATAATCTTTGCCCTCTTCAGGATAAAAAATCAGGTCAGAGCCTGCGGGGTGCTCGGTAAGCCGTTTAAATTCTCTAACCAATCGATTCTCATCTTCTTCAGTTTGACCTTCTGCATGACAGATTTTTCTGACTAATTCTAAGAAATCACTCTCCGTATAATTACACAATGTTTTCATTATACTCATCTCATTAATTATTATGCTTCTTCGTTCTTCAGCCTTTACCAATTCATATCAGAAGTAAGGATGAAAGCAACTTCTTCAACAACATCATCCATGCCATAATCGACCTGCATGCTCACTGGTACCCTAAAACCTTCCAAATTATATTTTTCGACCCAACCGAAAGGTCGGTTCATTATGGTCTTAGGCGGAACACATCCTGCCGGGTAACCAAAGGTGTGGTGGATCCATTCGCGAGGCATATACTGGCGAAGTGGAGTTGGAAGAACGTTTGGAAAGTTCCATTTGGTATTCTCCCTTTTGCGAATTTTAAGGTTTATCTCAACAAGGGCTTGTGTTTCTCTTAAAAAAATTAAATTGATGCCTTCTTTCTCCATGTTCAGGTGCATGTTCACAGAGCCCGAATGCCCCTTTGGATATGATTTTTTTGAAATAAAACCTGCATCTGTTAGTTCGATATTACTTTTCCCCAAATATCCAATCATTGCCTCAATATTTATAGTCATCTTTATAATTCAGCTCTATCGTTTAATAGTAAATCAGCTCATTCGTTCCGTGCATTTGAATCACGAATTACCGACCAGATGAGTCTCCTTAAGCTCTGTCGAGAAAAAAGGAGCCATAGATATTTAGTTTTGTTAAATCTTTCCCCCTGAAAGCTGAAAAATTAAATCTTCCGAGTAGAATGATCTGCCTATGAGTTCTTCTAAGAGATGTGCCTGTTTTTCATTTATATTATAAACACCGATGCCATACGTGAAGTCGGCTTCATCTTCATCTAAAATACCCATAATGTCATACAGCGCAGCTACATTTCGCTGAGAGATTATGATTTCATAAAGTAAAAGTTCATCTGTTTTACTGTATACATCTATAGAGTAAACGATCATTGTTTTAATCCTAAAGAATCACTCAGACTTGAAGCAAGGTTTATCACGACGCTGACGCCACTCTTTTACTTCATGGACAACGCCTTCTGGGCTATCATCTTTTCCATCTTCGGGATAAAAAATAAGATCTGCACCAGAGGGATGCTCTGCAAGCCGTTCGAACTTTCTAACCTGACAATTACCATCTTCCTCTGTTTCACAATTGGCAGAGCATATTTTTTGTACTAAGGATAGAAATTCACTTTCAGTATAATCGCTGATGGTTTTCATCCTAATTTCCTCGATGTATATCAATATGATGTTTAGGTGTTTTTATGCTCATATTATCTAGATCATATACAGCGCCGCCCTGTTTTATAGGATTAATGCGATGTGTCTCATACCGTTTTTTTAACGACTCTATATATTGTAGGGATAAGGGAAGAGGCTCTCCTCTTATTTTTTGATTGATCTTTTTCATCTTGATGGAGATTTTTAGTATGCCCGATACGATTATCGGGCAATGCCTCTCACCATTTATCCCTATAGTCAAAAGAAACCTGATAGTCATAAATAGTGGGGGTTATTTTATGTAAGAAGTGGGGTTGGAGAATGGGTATCCATTCGGGTTCAACATCAAAAAAACCATTATTAACGTTCCCCTTAGTTGGTAGGCCAAGATCTTTTGTCATGATCTGAGCATCATCGCCAAAATCTAAAGAAAATTCATTTCCTTCACCTAGCTCAGTTTCTTTATCATACCACTGTAATCTTAATTTTAATCCCATAATAAGCCTCATAAATAAGATTTAATATTTCTACCTTTTACGGCAGGTTTCAAAATTTCACCAGTTTTATAATCAATAGAGCCGAGATGCTCGCCGTCACTAGCTCTGTATTCTTCGAGTTCGCCATGCTGAGAATCCCATTCATATATTCTTCGTCCTTTCGAATCAACCCATCTTGCCCTTTTACCACTACCACCCTGTTTGGGCGTTTTCGCTTTCACCTCTCTTAAACCACTTAATCCTGTAATTTCGCTGGTTTTTGGTGCTTGATGATAATCATGTCCATCTTCAGGTAATCCACTGCGACGTTTCCCACTGAGATAGACATAAATCGGCGGCACTCCGCCCACCGGGAGAATCAGAATATAATCCGCAAACGTCTTCTCTTCCGGTGTCGGGCTGGTCGTCGCACCAATCCCCGTATCCTCCGGCAGCGGATCAACCACAACCGGGTTCGGTATCCGTACCGGGTTGTGATTGCCCGTATCCCACGGTTTACTCTCTCCGGTGCGGTCCGGTGTCCAGATGAGGGTGATGCCAGGGTTTTCTTCCGTGGTAAAGGTGTACGCCTGGCGTCGGCTATCCCACTCCATCGTGCGAACGCGCACGCTGTCTTTGCCCGGCGGCGTATGCCAGCCACGCGGTGTCGGGTTGCCGCTGGCGTCGTTCTCCCAGGTGAAGCGAACGCGGGTGGGGGCTTCCCGCATCTGTTCGACGCGCATCCTGTCGATAAAATCCTGCTCGCCGTCGTTCAGCTTGCCGGGATACATCCCTATCAGCAGCCCTGCGACAGGTGCACCAAGGCCTCCCGTGGCTATCCCGCCAAGTGCAGCGCCGCGCACGGCCCATGTGCCGGAAATGACAGTACGCCCGCCAACCAGTACGAGTTCGCTGGCATCGGCTATCGCGGTCCGCGCGGTCCAGGCTCTCTCTTCGGCCGCAACGGCAGCCTGATAGTCCATCTCCTCGTGATGCCCATTCCACCAGAGATAAAGCGCGCTGCGTTGCTTTGGTTTTGGGAGCGCCTTACGCTTTGCCGCCTGGGCGTGTTGTGGGGCATTGTTGGGTATGGCCTGGTAAAACGCCATCTCGGCGAAGTTGGTGTGCGGCTCACTTCCGGTGCCTGCATCGTTACAGCCTTCACCGCGCAGGCAGGATTTCGCAAAGACCCGGTTGCGATCGCGTTCTTCTGCTTGTCGCTGCGCTTCGGCCTCTTGCTCTTTTCGGCGTGCTGCGAGCATGGCCTGATGCTTTTCCTGTGCGATCTGTTCAGGAGAGGGGCCGGAGCCGAGCCACTCTCCCGATGGGGCGATCACGCGGTTGGTTCCGTGCGGGCAGCCACAAATGACGACAGAACCATCGACGGCTGAGGTTTGTCCCATCCAGTTAACGCGAGGTTCGCCCTCTGCAACAACGCCCTGTTTGCCGCATTTAGGGCATGCCGTAGTTTTATCGCCAACGCGGATAACGCCGCGACCGTGCTCGGTGCAGTTGGGCAGGGTGCTACAACATATTGCGCCGGTGGTCGTTCTGTCGCCATGCAGCGCCTGACCGCGGCCGTAGTTCGTTGAACGGTAGCCCATGGCCTATTCTCCGGGCCAGGTTAAGAAATCCTCTTGAGGTGGAATCCCTTCGCGGGTGACCAGATAAGTACTGCCGAGCGGTGTGCTGATAATCTCGTCATCGTTATCAAGCAGGCTACCTACCAGGGCAACGCCGTGTCCTTTCCACGTAAACGCGGTTCCTGATGAGGTCATAATCGTGGCGAGCGTTCCATCCGGATAGGCCACACAGTCTCCTTCGACAATCGGGCTGGTGTAACTCCCATCGTCCATGAGCATTGTGGCTTCACGATCGACGGGAAGTACCATGCCGCCCATTCGGGTCTGGCTGCCAGCAGTGGCAATCCGCCAGATGGCGGTGACGGGATGTTGTCGATGAAAGGCTTCCTGTTCAGCAATAATGGCGCGCGCGTCCTCAGGCATGGCGGCCAGTTGTTCATCGGAAAAAGGCGAACGATCTATTTCCGCTTTCAACTCAGCGGTAAATTCATTGGTATAAAGCTGCATGACAATTCCTTGTAGGGGCAGAAGAGTAAATGCAGCAATGCTAGGTTTTAGCCTGTAAGGCGAATATACATAAAGTGGTTAATAAGTCGGGCTAAAATCCGAAATAAATATCCAGATTGATATTGGTTATCTTTTAAAGAAGGGATAGTAATGGTTCCTGTTAATTATAAATGTAATATTCGCTGAATTGCCGATAAATAATATTATGCAGCGCATGTAATATTTGAATACATACGCTGCATGACGTTTTTTCAAAACACCGGCACCCCCAACCCTACCTTCACCTCCCTCAGCGTCGCCTGCGTCACCCCCTGCGCCCGTTCGGTCCCGCGCTTTAGCATCGCCATCAACTCGCCCCTGTCACGCATATACATCGCCCTCCGCTCCCGCATCGGCGCAATCAGCTCCTGCAAACACCCCTCCAGCTCGTTCTTGCAAACCCGGTCACCCAGCCCGCCTGCCTGATAGTGCGCCTTCATTGCCGCCACTTTGTCCTTGTCCGGATGAAACGCGTCGAGATAAGTAAACACCACGTTCCCCTCAATCTGCCCCGGGTCGCTTACCTTCAGGTGGTTCGGGTCGGTGTACATGGCGCTCACCGCACGGTGAATCGTCTCTTCGCTGGCCGAAAGGTGCAGCGTGTTGCCCAGCGATTTCGACATCTTGGCGCTGCCGTCGATGCCGGGCAGGCGGCTGGTATCGCTCAGCATCGCCTTGCAGTGGCGCAGCACCGGGGCGGGCAGCAGGCTGTTCATCTTGTGCACAATCTCGTTGGTCTGCTCAATCATCGGCAACTGGTCGTCGCCGACGGGCACGCACTCGGCCTTGAACGCGGTGATGTCCGCCGCCTGGCTGATGGGGTAGGCCATAAACCCGACCGGCAGCGAGCGGGCAAAGCCCTTCTGCGCAATCTCGTTTTTCACCGTCGGGTTACGCTCCACGCGGGCGACGGTGACGATGTTCATATACAGCATCGTCAGCTCGGCGAGGGCGGGCAAGGCGGACTGCAGGCAGATCGTGGTCAGGTTCGGGTCAATGCCGGCGGCGAGGTAGTCGGCCAGCACTTCGGGGATGTTGTCGCGGATCTTCTGCGGGTTGCTGCCGTTGTCGGTCAGCCCCTGCAGGTCGGCAATCAGCACAAACTGGCTGTGCGTCTGCTGGAGCGCCACGCGCTGGCGCAGCGATCCGACGAAGTGGCCGAGGTGCAGCGGGCCGGTTGGGCGATCGCCGGTGAGGATGGTGGGTGCGTTCATAAAGACTCCTTAACGTTGTAATGCCGAAAGGGGTCTTAGATGTGAGAAAGCCGCCTTTCGGCGGCTATCTGAAAATGGGGAAAACTACTCCGTGCCGCCTTTAAGAAGGCAGCCACCAGCGGTTTACGGTGAGCACGGCGTGGTTTATGTTCATCTCTTTACCGTACCACGTCCGGCGCGAAAAACAAAAGGGCACGTCATGCTGCAATCTCTCAATGTCTTTCTCATTGAACTTCCAGAGTTTTCAGCTCGTTAGTGATGGCTATATTGCGCGCTTTGAGCGAGTCGCACATTTGCCTGTCAGTCTCTCGTTTACCGGAGCAATAGATATTCATTTGGGCATTATTCAGCAACATACGGTTGTTCAGGGTGTTGATTTTCGTGTCTGTTGAGTTTTGCACGCCATCTGCCAGCGCCAGGCGTAAACCTTCCATAAACGAGCAACTGTTGTGGTAATCCATAAAGTCGTTGATAGCACGGGACAAAGGGTACGTTGTCAGGTCATCGTCTTTTAAATGCTGCGCGATAGCCCGTGCTTTGGTGTCACGCGTTTGCTGAATTTTGCTGTCCACCGCCGGAACAAGAATCTGCTTGTAAACGACTTCGTTAACCAACGAACGCTCCGAGTTAGAGAACATCGCCAGTGCCGAGAAAATAGACTTGGTGATGGTTGGTGTGACAACAGTGGCAATACCTGCGAACAGGCTGGTGAGTGTTCCGGTGGCGATGTTAAATGAAGCATCCCGCCCATAAATACTTCGGCGGTGGGCCAGACAAACTTGCTCAGAACCGGTCATGAGCGTGTAGATGGCATCATTACGCTGGGCCCGGCAATGGGCTGGATCATTAACAGCAGTACCCGCATTAGCGCATTGAGTGGTGATTATCGGGCCTCTACCTGTTTTGATCTCATCCTTCGTTGGATGAATCAACATCTGCATGATGGTGTCGGCTGGGACAGTAATTGATGTATCAATATTGGGGTTGGAATAACCCCGATAAAAATAACTGTCCGGTACGCAGGCAGACAGGCTCAGGCAAGAAATGAGCGCTAATCCAATGTTCTTCATCATGATCGCCCAGGGCTTTCCTATTGCATTTACTTGCATTTACGATGCCCACTGCGCGTTGAGATCCTGCGGTGTTCCCGGGAAGTAATTACAATCCAGGTGACCAAGCGAGTTACCGGGAATACCCGGAATTGAGCGACATCCGGCAGGGCCGTGAGGGCCATCAGTGTATTGCCACAGCCAGTAGCTATCCCAGTGTACCGGCAGAGTCGGATGCGCGCTGTACTGCGCCAGCCACAAGCGATGGTCAAGATAGAAAGGGTCGCGGGTGGAACCGAGTTTTTCCCGCAGCAAATTACTGCCGTATATCACCGGGCGGCGGTGCAGCTCAGAATAAATAGCATTACAAAAATCTTTTACACCCTGAGCCGTCATTTGATTACCCGGCGTGGTTTCAAAATCCAGGGCAATCAGCGTATTTTTATCCGGGCGTGCGTAATTTAAAAAATTATCCACTTGCTGAGTGATATTGGCTGCAGTCCCCCAGTGATAGGCTCCCCATAGCAGGCCCGCATTTTGAGCGTCGATTCTGCGATTGTCATATTCGTCATCCCTGCCTGATGTCCCTGTGGTGGCTTTATGAATGACCGCTGCCAGTCCGGCATTTTTAGCCTGTTGAAAGCTAGTTACTTCATCACCGTGGTAAAGATCAACCACTAAAGGGATCTGCTGTAAGTCGATGCTGTTTTCTTGTGGTGATGCGGTAATGTTGGGAGGGGAGGCAGCAGAACAGGCACCGGCCCAGATATAAGTGTTGGCGGAAATTCGATACCAGTGGGCATTTCCTTCAACACTGTCTCCAACCACTGCTGCAAGAATGGTGACAGTTTTCCCGGGGGCCAGTTTTTGCGCAACAGGTGCCTGTAGTGAAGGCGACCCTTGGCGGATATTCACCAGCACACTGGTTGTTACACTGCCTGTTAAGGGGATTTCAGGATAGCTGCTCATAACTACCTCACTTTAGGTTTGCGTTAACCTGCGCCGGATGATGTTGTATTGCTAGTTGATGAAGGTGCTGTCGATGATGAATCGCCATGTGGTGCGGCTTTATATGCCAGATACCCCGCGTGGCTGATGCCCAACAGCCAGGACATACTTTCAGAAACAAGGGGGAAGTGGCTTAGCCAACTCCATTCTGTTTTTACCTGGGGTATCGCAGGGTTGAAGTACTGCAACAACATGACGCTATAGACGGCTAATAAAATAAAGGTAATGATGAACTGTTGTATTTTACCGATATCGGCTGAACCGGCATTGGTACTCTCTTCTCCACGAAAAAGATCCAACCAGCTGGCTAATTTGGCACTTGAAAAATAGAATATTTTTCCGGAGGAAATAATATCTTCAGCGGGTTTATTTAATGTTTGAGAAACTTGCTGTGCAGCAAATTCGGAGGATTTATTATCCTCTTTTATATTCAAAATTGCAGGGGTGGCAGCGAGTGAGGTGAGGGATATTCCCATTATAGCAAGCAAGTATTTATCCAGTACAATATCCAAAGGTGATGGAATGTTGTTTCTTATTCTGATTATTGCGGCGGTATACAGCGCTGATAACACCAGGATAGACCAACATAAGGCCTGTAATTTAGATAAGCTCAGACGGTTTCGGTAATCGATAAATATCCCGTTGAAGCGGCCATTGATGGTGTATCCAATACCCATGCAAAAAATGACTAACATGAGTAATGTCATAAGCCAGGCTATCCGCGGATAACCTGAAAACAAAAACGGAGCAAGGCCAAAAATAACCAGGCTAAATATAATAAAAAATACCACACCAAATGATGCTTTAGGCATACAACATACCTTAATCAGAAAAGGTGATGTTAATAACCTTATCGGAAGCGATTTTTTCGGCAGTAACAAGAAAGCATGAAATAATTAACGTTTTTCATGCTTAAGGCTGAAATGGTATATCCGGGACTCGGTATTTATGTACTCACAAGTTTAATCTGGTTTAAATCCGGGTCAAAACACCCCAATCATACGCGGAGTGTTGTATCGCGTGAGGACTTCAACAGGTAAAACAGGCTACACTCTGGTTTTGAGCGCGATAAGCTGAGGAAATAACAATGCACTACACACTGAAAGAAAGTGACAAGGATAAGGCCGAAGGGGCAAACGGCGCAGGCGCGCTGCAGCAAAAACTGCTGGAGTCCCGTTCGATTGTCATCTCTGGCGAGATCAACCAGGAACTGGCGCAGAAAGTTATCACCCAGATGATCCTGCTGCAAAGCGTAAGTAACGATCCGATCAAACTGTACATCAACAGCCAGGGCGGCCACGTGGAAGCGGGTGATACCATCCACGACTTCATTAAATTCATCCGTCCGGACGTGCACATCATTGGCACCGGCTGGGTCGCGAGCGCCGGGATCACCATCTTCCTGGCGGCGAAAAAAGAACACCGCTACTCGCTGCCCAATACCCGCTTCATGATCCACCAGCCGCTGGGCGGCGTACGCGGTCAGGCGACGGACATCGAAATCGAAGCGCGTGAGATCATCCGTATGCTGGATCGCGTGAACAAGCTGATTGCTGACGCCACCGGTCAGCCGCTGGAAAAAGTGAAAAAAGACACCGACCGTAACTTCTGGATGTCTCCGGCTGAAGCGCTGGATTACGGTATCGTGGGTAAACTGATTACCCATTATGACGAGCTGAAGCTCGATTAAGCGTTAAAATCGTGTATGTGTCGGGTAGTGGCTTCGCCTTACTCGACCTACGCGAGCTCGTTTGACCCATGACAAGTTCCCCCTCCACCGTCTCCCCTATAATCGCGCCTGTTTCCCCTCTCACTGGTGCTACCCATGGCGTATCAACTGAACCTGAACTGGCCGGAATTTCTCGAAAAATACTGGCAGAAAAAACCCGTTGTGCTGAAAAATGCCTTCCCGAATTTTGTTGACCCGATTACCCCGGACGAGCTGGCTGGCCTGGCGATGGAACCGGAAGTCGATAGCCGTCTGGTGAGTCATTTCAACGGTAAATGGCAGGCCAGCAATGGTCCGTTCGAGCACTTTGACGGTCTGGGTGAAACCGGCTGGTCGCTGCTGGCGCAGGCGGTGAACCACTGGCATATGCCTGCGGCGGAGCTGGTGCGTCCGTTCCGCGTATTGCCAGACTGGCGTCTGGACGACCTGATGATCTCCTTCTCTGTACCGGGTGGTGGCGTAGGCCCGCATATCGATCAGTACGATGTGTTTATCATTCAGGGGATGGGCAGCCGCCGCTGGCGCGTGGGGGACAAGCTGCCAATGCGTCAGTTCTGCCCGCATCCGGCGCTGCTGCATGTCGATCCATTCGAGCCGATCATCGACGAAGATCTGGCTCCGGGCGATATCCTCTACATTCCACCAGGATTCCCGCACGACGGCTTTACCCATGAAACCGCGCTGAACTACTCGGTCGGTTTCCGTGGGCCAAATGGCCGCGATCTGATCAGCAGTTTTGCCGATTACGCGCTGGAAAACGATCTGGGGGGAGAGCATTACAGCGATCCGGATCTGACCTGCCGCGAACACCCCGGCCGCGTGGAGCAGTATGAACTCGATCGTATTCGCCAGATGATGATCGACATGATCAGTAAACCTGACGATTTTACGAAATGGTTCGGCAGCTTTGTTTCTACGCCGCGTCACGAGCTGGATATTGCTGCTGCGGAACCGCCATACTCAGCGGAAGAGGTGATTGATGCGCTGCAGGGCGGCGAAAGGTTATCTCGCCTGAGCGGACTGCGCGTACTGAACATTAACGGCAGCTTCTTTATCAACAGTGAACTGCTGGAAACGGTGGATGTGAAGGCCGCAGATGCGCTGTGCCGCTACACCGAACTCGGTCAGGCCGAGCTGGGCGATGCGCTGAAAAACCCGGCATTTGTCGACGAGCTCACCGGGCTGATTAACCAGGGATACTGGTACTTCGACGAGTAGTGCGGTCTGTCGCCCGGTGGTGCTTCGCTTACCGGGCCTACGGGCGATAAGATGTAGGCCGGGTAAGGCGAAGCCGCCACCCGGCAAAAAACCGCACTACTCCTCCATCGCAATCACGATCGCCTCACCCATCTTCTTCAGTGCATCACGATTTTTTTCCGTTGGGGGCAGCGCCACGTTGATCCGCAGGCAGTTGCGATACTTCCCGGAGGCGGAAAACAGCGACCCGGCCGCCGCCTGGATCTTCAGCCGACACAGTTGTTTGCTGACGCACACCATATCCACTTTCTCTGGCAGCTCAACCCACAGCAGGAAACTTCCCTGCGGACGCGTCACGCAAATCCCTGCCGGAAAATACTGCCGTACCCAGCAGGTGTAGGTTTCCATATTCTGCTGATAGATCTGACGCATACGGCGCACGTGGCGATGATAATGGCCGTCGCGAATAAACGCCGCCACCGCCATCTGGGTGCCGGGCACGTTAAAGCCACCTGCGGCGTATTTCATGTGCATCACCCGGTCATAATAGCGTCCCGGGACAATCCAGCCGACGCGCAGACCTGGCGCAACGGTTTTGGTAAATGAGCTACAGAGGATCACGCGGCCGTCGATATCCATCGAATGGATGGTGCGCGGGCGCGGGTACTCCGCCGCCAGCTCGCCGTAGATATCATCTTCCACGATCACGATGTCGTGCCGCTGGGCCAGAGCCAGCACCTGCTTTTTACGCGCTTCCGGCATGATGAATCCCAGCGGGTTATTGCAGTTTGGCACCAGGATCACCGCTTTAATCGGCCACTGTTCCAGCGCCAGTTCTAACGCCTCAATGCTGATCCCGGTTTCAGGATCGGTGGGAATTTCAATCGCCTTGATGTCAAAGCCGCGCAGCATCTGCATGGTGCCGTGAAACGACGGCGACTCGACCGCCACGATATCACCCGGCTTGCAGACCGAGAGCAGGGCAATCGACAGCGCGCCGTGGCAGCCGTTGGTGATCACAATCTCATTCGCCGCTACGGTCGAGCCGCCATCCAGCATCAGGCGGGCGATCTGCTCGCGCAGCTCAAGACGGCCGTCAAGCACGTCATAGCTCAGCATCTCGCTCGGGTTATGCTGCGCAATACGGCTCATCTCGCGCCACAGAGGCTTCAGGCTCGGCTGGTTAATATCCGGTGAGCCGCCACCGAAGGAGATCATCTCTTTGTCGGCGCGGGCATCCAGCAGCATCATCACCTCATCCCATTGTGTCACGTCCACGGGCCGCTGCACCGGGCGCGTCATGGCGGGAACGGGGGGCTGGGCTTTACGTTGTGAGACAAAATAGCCGGAACGCGGCTGGGGGGTGATCAGCTGGAGATTTTCGAGGATCTGATACGCCTGCTGTATGGTGCTGATACTCACGCCGTGCTCCTGGCTCAGCGCACGTACCGACGGTAAACGTTCCCCGCTGCGATACAGCCCTTGTTCAATGCGTTCTGCCAGAAGGTTGGCCAGATGTTGGTAGCGCGTCATGCTGTATCCTTTGTTTTCACCATACAGATTGTAAAACCAGTACAGATTGCCGCAAAAAACGGCATGCAGATACTGTTTTAGCGGATCTGTATGTTAAACAAAAGCTGTTTTTGAATCTGTATTGTGCATACCGTTTTCCCTGATGATATCCCCACTGGCACAGCGAGGAGAGCATCATGGAATTCTATGAGAATCGTTCAAAACGTCCGTTTATTGCGTTTGTCTGGATCGCGAAAACGCTACGCAACTGGTACCGCATCAACCGTACCCGCCGCATTCTGAGTCAGATGAGCGACGAGCAGCTCAGGGATGTTGGGTTGTCGCGATATGATGTGTGATCCACGTCGCCGCCGGGTGGCGGCTGCGCCTTACCCGGCCTACTCGATCCCGTAGGCCCGGTAAGCGTAGCGCCACCGGGCGATTTTCAGCGCAACAGCTCAAGCGTCTGCCGTTTCGGCTTTTCCAGCAGCTCAATCGCCCCCTGATATGTCTGCACGTTGTTATACCCCATCACCAGCCCATAGCGTTTACCCGACCCGCGATACCATTCCGAAAGCGCATTCACCTGCAACTGCTGTTCCTGCCAGCAACGGGCGATTTCTCTGTCGCAACTGCCTTTCGCCAGAAAGGCCACGATATGCATCCCGCCATCGTTTTGCTCGGTGAAAAACAGATCGCCATACACCTCGCGCAGGGCGGCAATCATCCAGTCGCGGCGGGTCTGGTATAGCGCGCGCATCTTTTTCAGGTGACGGAAAAAATGGCCTTCGTTGAGAAACGCGGTGAGGATCTTTTGCGTCAGCACCGGTTGGCCGCTGGTGGTGATGTCAGCACAGTCGGTAAACGCCCCGACGGTGCTGGCGGGCATCACCACGTAACCCATGCGCAGTGACGGCATAATGGTTTTACTGAAGGTACCCATAAAGATCACCCGGTCATGCTGGTCGAGGCTTTTTAGCGAAGGCAGTACCTTGCGGGTGTAATGAAATTCGCCGTCGTAATCGTCTTCGATAATCCACGCTTCGTGCTGGCTGGCCCAGTCGAGAAGCTGCTGTTTACGCGGCAGGGAGAGCGTCACCGCCAGTGGGCTCTGGTGCGACGGGGTGACAATGACAAAACGCGCATCGCGATGGTGACGAAGTAGATAATCTGTATCGAGGCCGCAGCGATCGACCGGCACCGTGTGCAGGCGCGGGACGATCCGCTTGAGCAGCTGCTGGCCCATAAAATAGCCCGGATCTTCAAACACCACCTTGTCGCTGCGGCTGGCAAGCGTGTCGAGGATCAACCGCAGGCTACCGCTGTAGCCGCTGGTGATCAGCACCTGCTCGGCGGAGCAGGAGAGCCCGCGCGAGATGTTCAGATAGCTGGCGATGGCCTGGCGCAGCGGATACCAGCCCAGCACCGGCGGGTTGAGCATCTCCTCCTGACGCATGGCGCGCGTCGCCTGGCCTGCCAGCAGCAGCCATTTTTTATACGGGAAGCTGTCGAGCGCGGGGATGCCGGGTCGCAGAAAACCGGCCCGTTCGCGCTGGCTGATAAGCGATGCCGGAAGCGTGCCGGTGGGCTGTTCCGCAGGGGCATTTTTATCCGGTAACAGTAAATCCGGGTTGACCCGCGTGCCGCGCGCACCCTGGCTCACCAGATACCCTTCGCCCGTCAGGATGGCATAGGCCGTTTCGACGGTTTTGCGCGCCACCTTCAGCTCTTCCGCCAGCACGCGGATGGCAGGCACCTTATCGCCCGGCTTCAGCACGCCGCGGATGATGTTGTCGCGATAGCTGGAATAAATTTCGTGATAGCCCGGCTTCATGTCCTACCTCATTTCACGCTTTTTGTATCTTTTTACTATGTCATGAACGGCGTAGATTTGCCGCATCGCATGACACATGCCGCACATAAAGAGGAAAGACAATGAGCACTCGCGTTAACCACCATAAAGCCACCCCCGCCCTCGCCAACGCGCTGTCTGCCCTGAGTATGGAGGTGGCGAAAACCTCCATCGACCCGGCGCTGAAACACCTGATCGACATTCGCGTGTCGCAGCTGAACGGCTGCACCTTCTGCCTGGATATGCACTCGAAAGAGGCCAAAATTGCCGGCGAGCGCGAGCTGCGCCTGTATCATCTGGCGGCGTGGCGCGAGTCCCCGCTGTTCAGCGCCCGCGAAAAAGCCGCGCTGGCCTTCACCGAAGCGCTGACCCAGATTGGCCTGCATGGCGTGAGCGATGCGCTCTACCGCAGCGTGGCGGAGCATTTCTCGGACGTCGAGATTTCAGAGCTGAACTTCGCCATCGTGGCCATCAACGCCTGGAACCGCCTGGGGATCACGTCCCGCATGGCACCTGGCTCGCTGGACGCGGCTTACGGGCTGAATAAGGCTAACCTGGAATAATCCCGCGCTCGCGGATCATCGCCACCAGCGCCCGTAGTCCTGGCGGGACGTGGCGGTGGCCGGGGTAATACAGGCGCAGCCCGGCAAACGGCTGCGCCCAGTCGTTCAGGACGCTCACCAGTTCTCCACTCTCAAGCTCTTCCCGAATATACAGTTCCGGCAAAAATCCAACGCCTAATCCCGCTTTCACGGCGCGAATCGAAGCAAAAAGATCGGAGGTCGCAAAGCGCGGTGGCACGGCAAGCGCGTACGTTTCCCCCCGACGCGCCAGCTCCCAACGGTAGATCCCACCGTGGGCCATACGCATGCCGATCCCCTGGTGTTGCAGCAGATCGTCCGGCGTCTCGGGTATGCCGTGCTGGGCGAAATAGCCCGGCGTAGCGGTGACAAGCTGGCGGATCTCTCCGGTCAGCGGCACGGCGATCATGTCCTGAGGCACGGACTCTTCAAGGCGGATCCCCGCGTCATAGCCTTCAGCAACGATGTCGATCATCTTTGCTTCGCTTACTGTTTCCACGCGCATTTTCGGGTAGCGGATCATAAAGTCGATCAGCAACTGATCCAGGAATAGCGTGCCGATATTGTTTGGCACGTTCAGACGCAGCGTTCCGGCGGGTTCCCCGGTATCGCTGTGGATCTCCTCACTGGCGAGACGGATCTCCTGCAGGGCTGGGCCAATACGTGCCGCGTAGCGCTGTCCGGCGTCGGTGAGCGCTACGCTGCGGGTGGTGCGGTTAAAAAGGCGGATATCAAGGCGACTCTCCAGCCCGGCGATGGCATTGCTCACCGCCGTGGCGGACATCCCCAGCTCCTGCGCCGCGCCGCGAAAGCTACCGCGCCGCACGACGGCCATTACCACTTCCAGCTCTGTCAGACCTGAACGATGCATAGATTATCCTGAAAATCGAAACAACCCTTGCAGCATAGCGTGGATTATCGCAACGGAGAAGCCGTGCCAGACTGTCCTCACACAGCCTCAGGAGGGTTATATGCACACTATCGAACAAATCTTTATTAACGGCGAATTTGTTACCCCGCACGGCACCGAACGGTTTGATTTGTACAACCCGGCGACGGCGCAGGTCATAGGGCAGGTCCGCCTGGCGGATGAGGTTGACGCCGGGCGCGCCATTGCGGCGGCAAAAGCGGCGTTTCCGGCATGGTCGCAGACCACAAAGCAGGAGCGCATCGCAGCGCTGAAGCGTATGCACGCGGCTGTGGTGGCCCGTCATGACGATTTGCTGGAAGCCGTCATCAAAGAGTACGGCGCGCCGGCCTCGCGCTCGGCGTGGATGGCCAGCTATCCGGCAGATGTTATTGCTCAGGCGATAGAGGCGCTGGAGGCGTTTGAATTCGTTACCCCCGCAGGCGCAGCAACGGTGCAGATGACCCCGCTGGGTGTAGCCGGGCTGATTACGCCGTGGAACAGCGACGCGGGCTTTATCTGCGGTAAGCTGGCAGCCGCGTTGGCAGCGGGCTGTACGGCAGTTATCAAGCCGAGCGAAATGAGCGCCCTGCAAACCCAGATTGTCACCGAAGCGCTGCGTGATGCCGCGCTGCCGCCGGGTGTATTTAATATCGTCACCGGGCGCGGCGAGACGGTGGGTGACACCATCAGCCGCCATCCGGACGTGGCAAAAATTTCGTTCACCGGTTCGACAAATACCGGTAAGGCAATCCTGCGCAACGCGGCGGAAAGCTTTAAGCGCGTGACCCTGGAGTTAGGCGGTAAATCGCCGACGGTCCTGCTGGATGATGTGGATCTGGTTCAGGCGATCCCGCTTGTGATTCAGGCCGGGTTTATGAACAGCGGGCAGGCGTGTGTGGCCGGAACGCGCATTCTGGTGCCGCAGTCGCGTAAGTTGGAGATCGAAACCGCGCTGGTGCAGGCAGTGGCGGCGGTGAAATCCGGTGACCCGCGCGATAGCGAAACGGATGTCGGCCCGATGGTCAGCGAAAAGCAGTGGCAGCGGGTGCAGGGCTATATCCGCAAGGGCACAGAAGAGGGAGCACGCCTGCTGGCAGGCGGTGAAGGGCGACCGGAAGGCACGCAGGACGGCTGGTTTGTGCGCCCGACGCTGTTTGCGGACGTGAATAACCAGATGACGATTGCCCGCGACGAGATTTTTGGCCCGGTGCTGTGCGTGATCCCCTATCAGGACGAGGCGGAGGCTGTCGCCATTGCCAACGACACCGAGTATGGCCTGAGTGCGGTGGTACTGGGCGGTGATGTTGAGCGTGCGCGTCGCGTGGCGCAGCAGATTGTCTCCGGTCGCGTGCTGATAAACACGCTTGCTCATGAACCGAAAGCACCGTTCGGCGGGTTTAAGCACTCTGGCGTGGGGCGTGAGATGGGCGAGTGGGGGATTCGGGCGTTTATGGAGCCGAGGTCAATTCTGGGCTAAAACTTCGCTATTTACCGAAGCATTGTGCTTATCCATCCCGCATGCTCTCCTCAACATCACCACGGAGAGACCCTCATGATCGCAGTTATATTCGAAGCCAAAGCCGCGCCAGCCCATCAGGCGCGCTATCTTAAGCTTGCCGCAGAGCTTAAGCCTTTGCTGGCCGACATCGACGGCTTTATTGATATCGAACGTTTTCAGAGCATGACCACCGACGGCAAAATTCTGTCCCTTTCCTGGTGGCGTGACGAAGAGGCTATCCGTCACTGGAAGCAGAACGTTTTTCACCAGGCGGCGCAGGCCGAAGGACGGGCGTCAATTTTTGCGTACTACCGCATTCGGGTGGCGCAGATGGTGCGGGAGTATAGTTCCGAAACCGGAGGGCATGCCGATGTATGACCTTCACGTGATTTTCAGCGACAGGCCCGGTGAACTGGCGCGCTTTGGGCAACTGTTAGGCCGCAACGGCGTGGGGCTGGAGGGCGGTGGCGTATTTGGTACCGATGCCCATTTTCTCGTTGAGGATGGAGAAAAAGCGCAACGTGTTCTGATGGCGGCAGGATTTACCGTGCAGGCGGTGCGCAAGCCGATTATCAGGAAACTCAGGCAGGAGCGGCCTGGCGAGTTAGGCGATATCGCGGCGGCGCTGGCGGCACGCGGTGTGTCTATTCTTACTCAGTATAGCGACCACGCAAATCACCTTATTCTGCTGACGGATGATGATAAGCTGGCCGCAGAGATCACCGAACCCTGGGCGACCCATGTTAAAAACGAGCTTACCGCCAGATAACAGTGCGGTGCTGGAACAGGCCATTGCAGCGGTGGCGGCGGCAATGGCCGATCCGTCGCGCGTGAAGATGCTCTGCGCGCTAATGGACGGACGCGCGTGGACGGCTACCGAACTGAGCGCGGCGGCAGATGTCGCACCGTCGACCGCCAGCGGGCATCTCGCCCGGCTGCTTGAAGGGCAACTGATTACTTGCCTGTCGCAAGGGCGGCATCGCTATTATCGCCTTGCCGGGCACGACGTAGCGGCGCTGGTGGAGCAGATGATGGGGCTTTCGTGGAGCCGCATTACTCCACCGGAAACCACCGCGCCGAAAGCCATGCGGGAAGCCCGGACCTGCTACGATCATCTGGCGGGTACGGTGGCGGTGCAGATCTACGATTTCATGCAGGCTGAAGGCTGGCTGGAGGCAGACGGTTCAGCGCTGACCCTGTATGGCCGGGAGCAGTTCCTGACGCTCGGCATTTCGTTAAGCGCTCATCCGCGCCGGAAGGCCTGCTGCGCCTGCCTCGACTGGAGCGAACGGCGGTTTCATCTTGGCGGAGAGGCGGGCGCGGCGCTGCTTACTCATTTGGAAAGTAAAGGCTGGATCCAGCGGGTGGCGGGGTATCGGGAGGTGGTGGTGACGGCATTGGGGAAGGATGCCATTACCAAACATTTTAGCCGTTAAATTCCGTTGCCGTATGTTCCCCCCTCACCCTTGTACAGTCCGGGGACATGGTAGACAGGTGTTCGGGGACATGGTGAACACTTTTTAACATCCTTTCCCCATGGTGATCGACTGTTTCTTCAGGTCGATCACCCCCACTTTCGTGCTGTACCACCACACGTCATAGCAGCCATCCACCTGCGTCTCCTTAAGCCCGACCTGTTCTCCCCTGAACGCCTTTCCTGCACTCAGGCGGACTCCTTTGATGCTCAGCTTACCGCTGATATCCACTTTCCTGACCATCACCCCTTCGTCATATTCCGGTGCCACTGTGTTGCTGCTGTACTGCCGCGCAGACGGCTGATATCGCGAGGCCGGAAACTGTCCGGACCGCTGGTGGTAGGCAAATGACAATACAGCCAGGCAGGCCCGGCGGGATAGTGACGGAAATGTTCGAAGAAAGTGACCCGCGCCGGGTCGTGCCGGACAGAGAAAAATAACGCATCCGGTACAGCGCTGTATAAACCTCGCTGGTTACAAATGATTACCAATCACCGCCGTTATAAATATAAACCGCATTGTTGGCATGGTGGTGAGTCGTAATAATGTTCTTTGTAATTTTCCTTTATTTTTTTAATGTGTTAAGTATTGGTGCGCTGAATAAAAAGCTTACTGAGGAGCAGTATCATGAATATCTGTTTTCCAGCACGTAAAGAGAACGGGGCGCAGTATGCCAGCGTCAACGAGATAATGGACTGTATCGGACGTGAGCCGCACGGCTCATGGCTGGCAGGCACCAACACCATGTGGCACGGCGGTATCCACCTGACCCCGGTCACGGCACCCGGCGCGGTACTGACCGCAGACAATGCCGATACCGCCGTGCCTCTCCAGTGTATGGCTGACGGTGAGATAGCCGCCTGGCGGGTGAATCAGGATTACCTGAAAGGCAACTATATCGGTAAGGCACTGCAATACTCCACCAGCTTTCTGCTGGTGAAATCCGTCTGTAAACCTGACCCGCAGCAGGAAAGCACCTGGATGGAATTTTACTCCCTGTATATGGGGTTAGCCCCACTCTCTGCCTACCCGAAACGCAGGACGATGGTTGCACGCACCACGGTACTTCGTCACCCGGCGGGATGCTATGCCAGCAGCGCCCCGGCTGACGGGGTGGCAGATATTCCGCCGTCGCACGGCAGCCTGAATCAGGGCTGCCGGGTTATCGTTCTGAAAGAAATGCCGTTCCGCAACCATGGCGAGGTACAACCGTTCGGGCTGGTAAAATGCCTGACCGACGGCGGCGAGGCCACCGGGGAGGCGTTTCTGGTAACGCTGTTACCGGAGTACATGACGCAGGACGGGGAGCAGTACGCCGCCCTGCCGGGATGGATGCAGCACGCCCTCAGTGCGGGACGCTTTGACAGCGTGGTGAAACCGTCGGCTCCTGTTGCCATTGCAGCCGGGGATGCAGTGGGCTTTTTACAGGAAGAGACCGACCCGGTGGGAATGGGGAAAACAGACACCAGCCATTTCAGCCATATCGAGGTGCTGAGTGTGGATACCCGGATGCCCGACTTTCTCGGCAATCCCGGAAAAGTCACGACGGGGAAAAAATTTATCCAGGTCGGGCTGAATAAACCCGTGTATATCCGCAACGGTGACACGTTTACCCGGACAAGTGCCATGACAGAAAAGGATGGCGAAAAACTGCTGGAGCGGGATAAATGCAATCCGTACACTGCGGGCGGTCTGACGTGGTATCAGATAAGCCCGCACTCCTGGATAAGTGAGAATGATGCGGAGGAGGTGGAGCAGTTCGACCTTGCCGGGCGAGAGTTCTGTGCGCTGGTGGAGGAAGTCCGACTGTGACATGAAAAACTCCCTGCGGGAAGGCTGGATGCGTGACACGTACAGCTGGCTGGCTGAGCGGATAAACCCGGAAAAGGGAATGCGGCAGGGCATGGTATCCCGGTACTACAGGGGAATGATGGATAAACTGGATACTGACCAGGACGGCGAACTGAGTGGGCGGGAGCTTTTCCAGGCGATACACCACCCGGAAATGGGCGTGCGTAAGATAGTGTCACGGCTGGTGGTGAAACACGACTCTGAATGGTTCGGCGGCAGCAGCCATCACAAATGGGAGACGTTTTTCCAGAACTATGACCCGCTGCGCATTAATTACATGAAACAGTGGTGCGACACGCACGAATGGATGAGTCAGGTTCCGTCGTTTGATAAGGGTCAGGCTATCTGGCATATGCACCCAGTGGTGTTTCTGGACGCGATAAGCACACCGAAGGCGAAGGGGTGGGCACATTCACCGTTTGCGGATTTACTGGGGAATGTTGAATCGAAAAATGATTACACTGCGTACAACCGGACATGGCCGCACCCTCATCCCAAACACACTGAGGCGCACTATAAGACAAATTTGACATCAATGACGCTTGGGGAGGTTATGGCGGCCCAAAGAAAATTCGATATGTTCGCGACCGGACGTTTTCAAATAATCCCGGATACTCTTAAAGAAGCGGTGAGAGTGTTAAACCTGGATGTAAATGCACAGTATGACGAGGCTATGCAGGATAAGATCTTTGAAGAATATCTTATTAAAATTAAACGTGAGTCTATTATTAATTATCTTGACGGAAATGGAAGCGTAGAGGATGCTATTTACGCTTGGGCAATGGAGTTTGCTTCTGCTGGGGTGCGTAAAGGTAAGATAATAAATAAAGGACGTACAGCACACATTGAAGGTGTGTCTTATTACTCTGGTGATGGTTTAAATAGATCTCACATTATGCCAGATGAAATGGTTTCAATACTTGAGGTTTCAAAAAATGGGAAAAATAAATATATAGCTTTTAGCCTACTCTTCTCGCTATGTCCCTTTATAACAGATGTTAGAAGTGCTGAAAAACCAGTGCAAATTAGCAAAGGGCCATTCGCACAGTCAGTATCTCTAAATACAGAGCAAGAAAATTATTCAAGCTGGTGGAAAAAACAAATAAATACACAATTGAATAATCCCGTAAACTTTGCCGGGCATTACCGACTATTTGTTACCTCTGGAGGACACGGCAGTGAGTGCTTGCACGACTATTGGATCTGCGGATGGGTTATTGACAAGTTAACAGGCAAAGTTGTCTCTACACTCCCCCGCTCTCCAGAAGGGGGGGACAGTTATGTTGAAGCTGTTGATGATGGTACATCTACAGGGTTAAAATTTAAATATACCGCTAAAGGAGATAGTAAAGAATTAACCATCCAAGGACGCGCTGCTAATGCACCGCTTCAGCGTGATAATGGGGATTTTGCAGTTCCTGAATGTCGTTTGATCACGTATCGTTTTAACGGTTCAGATTTTGATACACTCAATGAAGTGAGCAATGGCTGTAAATTATCCGAACAAAACGTTATTTATGGTCATTGAGCATCACCTTCGTTTCAAAAAGAAATAACAATAGCAAAAAGGAATGTTATCGTTCCTTTTTGCTACCAAATATAGCTCCACCTAAACTACATTGAACGATAACATAATAATGACATGGGGTATTCATCATGCTCATGACCAAAGCCGCCTACGCCAGACACAAAGGCGTAAGCCGTCAGACTGTTTACAACCAGATAAAAAAGCGAGCTTGTGCGGGTGGGCGCAAAAATTGACGTGAGCGCCACCGAACAAAAAACAGCAAACACCGATATTCCGGCAGCGTGGTTCGACGATAGCAGGCTGGTCAACATCTCACCGAAAGCTACGCAGGATTATTCGCAGGAGAAATATCAGACCATTCAGACAGACCCTGACGAGGCCGCCGCCATTGTGCCGGAGCTCGATGATATTTACCCACTAGCGACAACCTACGAAGCGTTACAGTCCCGCATTTTTGATACTGTACTGGCGTCCACTCCTGAAACGCCAGCCAGTTGTAAAAGTCCATTTCAGCGACAACAAAACCAGTTGGGGGCGATTTTGGGGGCTAAATTTTATCGAACAATCAAAAATCCTTTTAATTTCAATAAATTTACCATTGCCAGATCATCCTCCAAAGGGAGATATCGTTTTCGCAATTCCTGCGCTTTTACCTCTCGTTTCTTGATACTTACCCTGATAACTATTATCGTGACCGCGTGTGATGAGAGGTTTCCCCATGAGTGAAGAAGATCTGTTTAGCCGCAGGCCGATGGGCATGCGGATGGCAATGATCGTGCGTCAGTGGCGTGCCGTCATTGACGATGCCATTCTCGATACCGGGTTAACCCAGTCGAGCTGGACAGTAATGATGCAGCTTCATCAGCTTGGGGATAACGTCTCGGTGAGTGAACTGGCGGAGATGCAGGGGATTGAACTGCCGCCGCTGATGCGCACTCTGACACAGCTGGAAAAGCAGGGATACCTGCTGCGCTCCGTATCTCCTTATGACAAGCGCATTCGGCTTCTGACGCTGACGCCTGAGGGAAAAACCATATTAAAAAGGCTTACTCAGGTGATTGAGACATATCAGTCGCGTGTATCGCAAAACATCGCGCCGGAACATATCGACATTTTCAGCTCCACCCTGAATCAATTCGCCTGCAATTTGCGGACAATCCGCGAAGAAGATAACAAGATCGAAAAATAATGACGCCTGAACAAAAGTTTGCCCGCTGGGTAAGGGTGAGTATTGCCTCTTTCCTGCTGATGTTTGTCTACTTTATCGTCGCGGATATCTGGATCCCGCTGACGCCAGATTCCACCGTGATGCGCGTGGTGACGCCGGTTTCTCCGCGCGTCTCCGGCTACGTGGCGGCAGTTCACGTGCATAACAACAGCCAGGTGAAGAAAGGCGATCTGCTCTTTGAACTGGATGACACGCCGTTTCGCAATAAAGTGGAAGCGGCGCAAATCGCGCTGGAGCAGGCACGTCTTTCCAACGAACAGCTGGATGCGCAAATCGCCGCCGCGCAGGCTAACCTGAAAACCGCCGTGCTGACCGCGCGTAACGACAAAGTCACGTTTGATCGTTATCAGAAGCTGAGCACCCTGCAGAACGTTTCGCAGGCGGATCTGGATAAAGTCCGCACCACCTGGCAGAGCAGCGAACAGTCTGTCAGTTCGATTCAGGCCAATATCCAGAACCTGCGCATCCAGCGCGGCGAGCGGGACGAGCACCGCAACGTGACGCTGCAAAAATACCGTAACGCGCTGGATGACGCAGAGCTGAACCTCGGCTGGACAAAGGTCTACGCGCAGGCGGACGGTACGGTGAGTAACCTGCAGTTAAGCCCCGGTTTCTATGCCTCGTCAGGCTCAGCCGCGCTGGCGCTGGTGAACAACCAGACCGATATCGTGGCCGACTTCCGTGAAAAAAGCCTGCGTCATACCCATCAGGGCACCGACGCGGCCGTGGTGTTTGACGCCTTTCCGGGGCACGTCTTTCGGGCCCACGTGACCAGCAGCGATGCGGGGATCCTTGCGGGCCAGGAGGCCGTTAACGGCCAACTATCAGAGCCGGAAACCTCTAACCGCTGGGTACGCGATGCCCAGCGGATGCGCATTCACGTGACGCTGGATGAAACGCTGCCGAAGCATCTGCCAACCGGGGCACGCGCGACCGTGCAGCTCTACAACAGTGAAGGCCCGTTTGCGCGCTTCTTCTCCGGGATGCAGATCCACCTGGTAAGCCTGCTGCACTATGTCTATTAATACGCTGGCGCGGGTATTTACCCCGCACGGTAATATCGTCTACACGGCAAACGATTTTCGTCAGACCCTGCGCATCGTTTTTGCCGGGATGATTGCCCTGAGCATCTCCAGCTTCTACAACACCAGCTACGGCGTGTTTTATGTGGTCTACCCGATCATGCTTCTGTCGCTGGTCCCGGTGTTTAACCGCCACGTGGCGAAGCAGTTTATCTTCAGCGCATCGCTAAACTGCGTTGAAATGGTGATTATCATCGGCTATCTGTCGCAATTGCCGCTTATTATGACGCTGGTGGTGTTTGCCCTGTACGTGATGCGTTTTCGCTTTATGAGCAAGGGGCCACTGTTCCTGTTCGGTTCGATGGGGGTGGTGTGTCAGAGCGTGATGCTCAACTTTATGAGTTACCCCACCACCAACTGGCACACGCTTTTGTTTTCCAACATCGAAGCGAGCATCATGGCGGTATGCCTGAGCGCGCTGATGAACTATCTCCTGCCGGATGTGGAGCCACGCAAGCCGCCACCGCTGATTGAGAAAGATGACGCCCGGGTGCGACACGAGTCGCTGCTCTCCGGCACCGTCGCGACGCTGATATTCGTGGTGTTTCAGATTAGCGATTTAAGCGATTCGCTCTCGGCGCTGATGGCGGGGATATTGATTCTGTTCCCGATGCACTATCGCGGCGCGGTGATGAGCTCCATCTGGCGCGTGGCTGGCGTGGTGTTGGGCTGTCTCTATATTCTGGTCGTCCAGCTTATCCTCTACGATCACAGCAGCCATATGCTGCTGATGATGCCACTTATTGGCCTCGGCCTGGCGTTTGGTGCGCGTCTGCATGTGATGGAGAAAGTGGGGGCCGGGGTGGGGTTTTCCAGTATTACCACCATCGGCATTATGTTCGGGCAGAACATGCACCCGGACACTGACCTGGTGTTCAGCGATCTCTATCGCATCACCTCCGTCACCTTTTCGCTGGTAGCAACGCTGACGATGGTCTTTCTCGTACATCTGGTTTTGAATCGCTTCGAGGCGACGCGCTACGTTATCGCGCCGCCCAAAGAAGATTAGAAACTCAGTACGACGGGGAGTTGCGAGAGTAAAAACAGGATCAGGCCAATCGTCCCGCCCACCAGCGTGCCGTTGACGCGGATGAACTGCAGATCCTTGCCAATATTCAGTTCAATCTGGCGGGACATATCTTTGGCGTCCCAGCTTTTGACCGTGTCGCTGATGTGCCGGGTCAGGAACGCGGCGAAATCCGGTGCGAGGCGGTGCGCGGCCTGCTCCAGATGCTCGTTCAGCGACGCCCGCAGGCTGGCGTCGTTTGTTAACGTTTCGCCAAACCATAACCCGGCGTTGGCGATGCGCTGCTTCACGCGCGAGTCTTCACTTTGCATATCCGCCTTTAGCCACTGGCGCAGGTCAGCCCACATTTCCCCCAGATAGCGGTTAAACGCCTCATCGTTCTTCAGATAGTGCTTGATGTTGTCGGCTTTCGCCGCCATCTCCGGGTCATTTTTCAGGTTGTCGATAAGCTTCAGCGTGGCGCGGTCGAACGCCTGGCGGATCTGGTGCGTGCGGTCGTGGCTGATATCGTCCAGCAGCGTATTTACCGCGTTCGATACCATCTCCGCACTCTGGTCACCTAGCCACTCGGTGGGAAGCACCATCGCCTTGCGCGGGTGCTCGGTCTTCAGCCAGTGGACAATCTGGTCGGCAATAAAGTCCCGCGTGCTTTCCCGCTGAATCAGGGTAATCAGGCGGTTGATGATGGCGTCCAGCAGCACCTGGTGGCGATTATTTCTGGTCATGCTTTCGAGGATCACGGCGCTGGTTTCGGTGAAATCTACTTTGTCGATGGCCTTATGCACCGCGCGCTTGAGCAGACGCTGGATACGTCCGTCGTCGGTGAGTTCGAGAAAACCGCTCATCACCTGCATCAGATGCAGCCCGACGCGCTGGGCGTTGTCTGGTTTACTGAACCAGGCACCGATCATCTGTGCGGGTTCATAGCGGCGGATCAACGCCACCAGCGACTGGGTATCAAGAAATTTTTCCTGCACGAACTGGCCAAGATTGTCGCCGATCCTGTCCTTATTGCGCGGGATAATTGCTGTATGGCGCGAGATGAAGGGAATGGGCACTCTGCGGAATAGCGCGACAACGGCAAACCAGTCTGCCAGCGCGCCGACCATCGCCGCCTCGGCAATGGCCTTAACACCGCGCACCCAGAAGGTCTGCGGCAGGAACAGGGTGATGATAAACGCCGCAGTGGCCAGCAGTAGCAGCGACAGCGCCAACAGCTTGGCGCGTTTGAGTTCAGTAATTTTTTCCATGGGGTAAGGATAGAGTGAGACGGGAGGAAAGTGCAAAGCAGGGAGCGTTATGTCTTTCCCGCTTCTGGAATCTGCCTTCCGGAAGTAAACACATCTTTTGCATATTGGGTTTAATCCTTGTGCAATTTGTATATGCTTTTTTGTATATACAATCAGGGAAGAGTACACTATGCCAATGGAGTATGAGTGGGATAGCAATAAGGCGAAAAGTAACCTGCGAAAACATGGCATACGCTTTGAGGATGCGGTTATGGTTTTCGACGATCCTTATCATTTGTCTATTCAGGATCGCTATGAGAACGGTGAGTTTCGCTGGCAAACCATCGGCCTTGTGCAAGGCCTTCTTGTTATTCTGGTCGCACATACGGTACGTTTTGAAAGCGGAGGAGAAATCATCCGTATTATTAGCGCACGAAAAGCGGACCGCAAAGAGAGGAGCCGTTATGAGCATCGTTAAACATAAACGAGGTAGTGCGCCTGAGGTAAGCCCTCGTCGTGAGGCTGAGCTCAAAGCATTAGCTGGAAAACCAGAAGCAGAGATTGATTACAGCGATATCCCTGCTATGGACGATGAACAGTGGTCAGGGGCGGTGCGAGGGAAATTTTATCGACCACTCAAAACTCAGGCATCTGTACGCATTGACGCTGACGTGATGGAGTGGCTTAAACGGCCTGGAAAAGGTTACCAGACGCGGCTGAATGCTATTTTGCGTGAAGCGATGCTGCGCGATCAAAACAAAAAATAAATAGCGGGCAGCGTTGGGCTGCCCGCTCTCTCAGCGTGTATTTTCCACCAACCGCCACAACACCCACCCACCAAACCCCATCAGCACTACTCCTGCCGCGCGCTCAATCAACCACAGCGAACGGCTGAGCTTCTGTTGCACCGCCGATAGCCCCATCAGCGACACCAGCGCCAGATCCCACACCAGAACCACCATCACCATCCAGACGCCGCAGGTCGCCTGCTGAAGCAGCGTGACGTCCGGTCCCAGTAGCGCCGTCATCAGCGCCAGATAGAACAACGCATTCTTCGGATTAAGCAGCGCGGAACCGAGCCCCAAAAGAATCTGCTTACGCAGTGAAGGGAAGCGCTGGTGAGTTTCATTCAGCGCCAGTGCCTGCGGTCGGCTGCGCACCAGATGCGAGCCGATCCATAGCAGGTACAGCGCCCCGCAAAGCTCGATAAGCGTAAATAGCCACGTAAACTGGCGCAGCGCGCTCCAGCCGATAATGACCAGTAAGATATACAACCCGTTGCCCGTAGCGATGCCGACGCACAGCCCGGCGCTGCCGCGTAACCGATAGCGCGCCGAGTAGCCCACAAGCAGGAAGAAATCCGGGCCCGGGCTTAACAGGGCAACAAAATGCGCCAGCGCCAGGGCGAGAAAAGCGGAAGGGAAGAACAGTTCCATAGCGACCTCAGAATGCAAAACCGGGTACAGACTACGGAAACGCAGAACCTATTTATTGTCTGATATTGATCGGCCCGTGGCGTACTGGCGCGGCGTGGCGGCGGTATAGCTCACGAAGGTCTTGTGAAAATGGCTCTGGTCGGCAAACCCGCTCTGGTAGCCGACGTCGGCGATATTATCCCCGGCGCGCAGCCGCGCTTTGGCATACTCTACTCGGGAGATATTGAGGAAGCTCCCCGGCGTCAGGCCGGTATCCTGTCTGAAAGTGCGGATCAGCGTCTCCTTGCGCAGCGAAAATCGTTGGGCAAGTTCGTCTAGGGAAGGCGGGCTGGCGAGATCGGAAAGAAATGCCTCCTGAACCTGCTGGCTGGTTACGCGAAGCGCGTCTGCGTTATCCGCACAGCGGGGAAGGGCAGAAAGCAGCCTGTCGACGGATGCCGGAGACATCGTCTCCACAATATCAAGGTAGTACTTAAAGAGCGCAGGGTTGCGAATCACCTGAAGCTCCAGAGGAAGCCCGGTGTCGATATAGAGCATGTGGTAGCTGCGCGGCTTTCCGGCGACGGGGTTGCAGCTGTGCGGCATATAAGCTGGGATCACAATCAGGTCCCCGGGCTGGAGGATGTACTCTCTGTCATGGCACATGCAGCAGGTCTGGCCTTCTACTATCGCGCCAATGGAGATCTGAGGATGACAGTGACGTTTGTACGCCTGCGTACTCTGCCACGTGCTTCGCAGCTCAAGTCCTGAGGCGCGGTGAAACGTCTGGCGGATATGTCGGGTATTGGTCATGGGAACTCCTTCTGGAGGTTTTTTATACCACGTCAAACAACCGTCTGGCAGCGCTTCATTAAGAACCTTCCGGATATACCCAACTTTACGTCCATAGCCAGTCACGTTGACTACCCTTAATACCCTAAGCGGTAAAACAAGGAGATTCGACATGGCTTATCAGACAGTAAATCCTGCCACTAACCAGCTCATCAAAGAATACCCCTCTCATACCGACGCGGATATCGAAGCAGCACTGAAGGCGGCCGATGCGCTCTACCATTCAGAATGGGCGAAAGGCGACATCAGCCAGCGCCTCCCGGTACTGCATAAGCTTGCCGACCTGATCGACCAGCGCACCGAGGAGCTGGCTAAAATCGCCAGCCAGGAGATGGGTAAGCTCATCGAACAGAGCCGCGGTGAGGTGAAGCTGTGTGCGAAAATCGCCCGCTATTATGCTGATAACGCGAAACAATTCCTGGCCCCGGTGAAGTATGAGTCTGAACTCGGGGAAGCGTGGGTGGAGTATCACCCCATCGGCGTGCTGATGGCCGTCGAGCCGTGGAACTTCCCGTATTACCAGCTAATGCGCGTTCTGGCGCCGAACCTGGCGGCGGGTAACCCCGTGCTGGCAAAACATGCCAGCATCGTGCCGCACTGCGCCGAGGCGTTTGCCCATCTGGTGCGCGAAGCGGGGGCACCGGAAGGGGCGTGGACTAACCTGTTTATCTCGTCCGATCAGGTGGCGAACATCATCGCCGACGATCGCGTGCAGGGCGCCGCGCTGACCGGTTCCGAAAAAGCCGGTAGCGTCGTGGCTGCGCAGGCGGCGAAGCACATTAAGAAATCGACCCTTGAGCTAGGTGGTAACGACGTCTTCGTGGTGCTTGATGATGCGGACCTGGACAAAGCCGTGAAGATTGGTGTGAATGCGCGACTCAACAACGCCGGGCAGGTCTGCACCGCGGCGAAGCGCTTTATCCTGCACGAGAAAATTGCAGATGCCTTCCTCAGCAAATTCACCGAGGCGTTTAAGCAGGTGAAGATTGGCGATCCGCTGGACGAAAGCACCACGCTGGGGCCGCTGTCGTCTAAAGATGCCCTGGAAACGCTGACCAGACAGGTTAACGAAGCGGTGAAAAACGGTGCGACGCTGCACTATGGCGGCAAACCGGTGCCGCGAGACGGGAGTTTCTTCGAGCCGACGATCCTGACGACTATCTCGCGCGACAACCCGGCGTATTTCGAAGAGTTCTTCGGCCCGGTGGCGCAGATGTTCGTGGTGAAAAACGATGACGAGGCGGTTGCGTTGGCCAACGACTCCCACTACGGCCTGGGCGGGGCGGTATTCAGTCAGAATATCGAGCGCGCGAAGAAAATGGCGTCGCGGATTGAAACAGGGATGGTGTATATCAACTGGCTCACCGATACCGCGCCAGAGCTGCCGTTCGGCGGGGTGAAGCGCTCCGGCTACGGACGCGAGCTGTCGGATCTGGGGATCAAAGAGTTTGTGAACCAGAAGCTGGTAGTAGTGCGTAAGTAAGAGGTAATAAAAAACCTGCCAGACGGCAGGTTTTTTATCTGTGCGGAGCCTTAGAAGCTCACGCCGCCGCCCACATAGGCGCCGTCAATCAGCGTATGGCCAGGACGGCCGTCTTTGCCATCTACGCTCACGTGACGGTAACCCACTTTCAGGGTCACTGGCGTAATTGGCGTCCAGCTTACGCCGCCATTGGCTTCAACGTAGTTTTTCACGCTGTTGTTCAGACCTTCTGGCGCGACATAACCTTCACCAAATACGTGAATGCTGTCGGTCAGGGCAACGTTAACGCCGCCACCAATCGGGAACGCCACGCCGTTATCGCCTTTTTTCGGGCCAAGGTAGATCGCCTTCGCGCCCGCATTCAGCATGACCGGGCCGACTTCCAGGTTGTAACCTGCACCCACGCCACCTGTCTGGGTGCCGTCGTCAGTGTTTTTAAGCCAGTTGCTTTCGGCATACAGGCCAGACGAGGATTTACCCATTTCCAGATTGAGGTTGGTAAAGTTTTTACCCTGCTCAATGCTGCCACCCATCGCCAGTGCGGAACCCGAGATAGCGGTCAGAGCAGAAAGAAGAAGAATATTCAGTTTTTTCATGTTTTATGCCTCGTCATCAAATTAATCTTACGGCACCTTAACAAGCGATGTTTATGACTGCAAATGTGGTTCGGATCAACTTTTTATACTGTAAATGTTAATTTTATTGCTCAAATTGTTATGAAGGTGTTTTGTTTTAGGGGTGTCAACGCGTGATTTTCTGCTGTTTAAGAACAGTTTAATTTTTTGACTAAACATAAACTGAACGAGGCGGGGATAATCATTCGGAATGCATTAATGGCATTTCTAATAATTTCCAGAAATGTTTCAGGTGTCATACAAAACCACAAAAAATTACATTTCTGGCGCTGACTATACGTTCAACTGCTCGGCCCTGTTTCCTCGCAATGTCATTTTTCTGACACGTTGATTCTTTACGGTGTTGGCTTCACTCTATGGATGCTAACAATATGAAAAGAAAAATTATTCCTGTACTTATCGGTTGTGCGCTCTCTTTCTCTGGCCTGGCGGCGCAGCCCACGGCTGAACACTATGTCGTTAGCTTTCCCGAAGGCTCCCACGTGAACTACAGCGGGGCGTTTGCTGATGCTTTCCCGCATGGACTTCCTGTCGGAATCGGTTCTGGCCTGTTGTTCACCGGCAAGCAGGGCGATGCGCTGACCTTCGTGACGGTTACCGATCGCGGTCCGAATGCGGACGCGCCAAAAATGGGTAAAAACGAAGCCAAAATTTTTGTTACGCCGGATTTCGCGCCGCTGCTGATGACCATCCGTGTACAAGACGGTAAAGCCGAGGCCATTGATGCCCGCCCTCTGCACGACGATAAAGGCGAGATTAACGGGCTACCGCTGCAAAGCGGCGTGATTGGCTCCACCAATGAAGTGGCATTCAGCGACACGTTAAAGACGCTGAAGGGTGACAACCGCGGGCTGGACACGGAAGGCATCACGCCGGACGGCAAAGGCGGATACTGGCTGTGCGACGAGTATGGTCCGTTCCTGATAAACGTCGACAGTAGTGGGAAAATCCTGGCTATTCATGGGCCGCAGGCGGCGGAAGGGGAAAAATCCATCGCGGGCGGTCTGCCAAACATTATCAAATGGCGTCAACCGAACCGGGGCTTTGAAGGCCTGACCCGCATGCCTGACGGACGCATTATTGCCGCTGTGCAAAGCACGCTGGATATCGACGGTAAAAGTAAAAAACAGGCGCTGTTTACGCGTCTGGTGAGCTTCGACCCGGCGACCGGGAAAACCGCGATGTACGGCTATCCCATCGACAGCTCCGCCTACAGTAAAAACAGTGATGCCAAAATTGGCGACATTGTGGCGCTCGATGACCAGCACATCCTGCTGATTGAGCAGGGAAGCGATAAAAACGACGGGATGCGTAACCTGATCTACAAGGTGGATCTCAGCAAGGCGAGCGACCTTTCCGCCTTTGACAAACCGGGCGAGTACCCGGAGTTTGATGATGAGAAGACCCTGGCGCAGCGCGGCATAACCCTTGCGGTGAAAACGCAGGTCGTTGATTTACGCGCCCTCGGCTGGCAGCAGGAGAAGGCCGAAGGGCTGGCGCTGATCGACAGCAAAACGCTGGCAGTGGCGAACGATAACGACTTTGGCGTAAAGGTGGCGATGCAAAACCCGGTCGAGGGCAAGAAGCTCAAGGATTATCGGGTGAACGCAGAAGGTAAGCTGACGCTGGATGATAAACCGGTGGAAACCACGCTCAGCGTGAAGCCGCTGAAGAAGCCGGAGTCAGACAGTGAGTTGTGGATTGTGACGCTGCCGGAGGCGGTGAAATAAGTATCCCCACAAAATAATGCCTGCACAGACGGCCCCCTCTCCCTTGAGGGAGAGGGCTGGGGTGAGGGGGAACATACGGCTGTGGAGGTTATTCCGTTCACTTTATGTTCCTTGCTACTCTGTAACGGCATGACCTGTGAACGTGCCAGGGTGGCTCACTCGCCACCACCCTGGCGACCCGGGCTCCCGGCGGTAAATCGCCGCTTCGCGGTGCCCTCAGCTTATTCCTTCAGGCTATCGGGTCGGGCATGAGCCTGCATCCCTGCAGGCCACACCCTCTCGGCGCATCCCTGCGCCTCGCCCCGGCCTTACGGAAACGCCTCGGCGATTTACAGCCGGACCAGGACATCGCTGTAATTTATTCATTTTCCTGATACAAAGCTCATCGCTTCAGGTTAATAAATTACTGGGCAGAGGGGATGCATAGCGTTTATTTCTGTAGTCCCGCAAATGCCGCCCGAATTTCCTCTTCCGGCAGCTGGATGCCAATAAACACCATCACGCTGTGTGGCGTTTCCTCACCCCACGGCCTGTCCCAGTCGGCGCTATATAAACGCTGTACACCCTGGAACAGCAGGCGGTTTGGTTCACCGTGTATCCACAGCATCCCTTTGTAGCGCAGCAGCTTGTCGGCAAACGACAGCAGCAGGTTCTCCATCACTCGCGAAACCTCGCCGATGTCCACCGGATAATCCAGCTCCACCACAATCGACGCCACGTCGTTTTGCTTATCTCCCATAAAGTGGAAGCGCGGCTTCGAGGTGACATTCTCTTCCAGCATAAAGCCGTTGGTGTTGAACAGCTGAGACAGGTCGATATCACCGTGCGTCACCGTGTAAATCGGGGCGCGGGAGTTGATGCGCGTCAGGCGCTCGCGCAGTTTTTCGCTCTCGCCCGCCACGTCGGTTTTGGTCAGCAGAATGCGGTCGGCATAACCCACCTGAGACTGAGCAATGGTGAACTGGTTCATCTGCTCGTCGGCGTGGACGGCATCGACAAGCGCAATCACGCCGTCCAGCAGGTAGCGCTGGCAGAGGATCTCATGGGCGAAAAAGGTCTGAATAATTGGGCCGGGGTCAGCCATGCCGGTGCATTCAATCACCAGGCGGTCGAAATTGATGTCACCACGATCGCGGCTGTCGAGCAGGTCCAGCAGAGCGTCTTCCAGTTCGTTAGAGCGGGTGCAGCAGATGCAGCCGTTGGTCAGGGTTTTGATCTGCGTGGCGCGATCGCCGATCAGCTGATCGTCTACCGAAACTTCGCCAAACTCGTTTTCGATAACGGCGATTTTGAAGCCGTGCTGCTCGTTCAGAATATGGCGCAGCAGGGTGGTTTTACCTGCGCCGAGGAAACCGGTCAGCAGGGTGACGGCAATCGGGGTCATGGTGTCTCCTTTAGCAGCAGCGGACGCCGCCTTCTCCACTTCCGCCGTAGCGCGCTTCCTGACGCTCGCGGAAGAATTCGGTGTAGGTCATGTACGGCTTATCCGGATGATTGGTCTTCATATGCTCAACGTAGTTGTCATAGTCCGGAATGCCAATCAGCATTTTCGCCGCCTGACCGAGGTATTTTTTTGCTTCGCCTAAGTTACCAAACATAACGCATCCTGATAAGAAAAAGCCCAGCGAGGTAAGACCGCTGGGCGTTGTGTCCCCTCACCCCGGCCCTCTCCCTGTGGGAGAGGGGGAGGATTGCGGATTAATGGTGTGAAGAGGTCTTCACGCCGCCTTCCGGCACCGGCACATACGGGGTTTCTTTATCCGTACGACCCTCGGCGTTACGCACTTTCAGCCAGGTTTTGATGCCGTAGAAGATGATGCTGTACACCACCACCAGGAACAGAATGCTCAGGCCCGCGTTGGTGTAGTTGTTCACCACGATATGGTTCATGTTGGCAATCTGCTGCGCAGTCAGGTCTGCGCCGCCTGAGGCAATCTTCTCTTTGTACTGGTTAGCCATAAAGAAGAAGCCTTCCAGCTGCGGGTTGGCACTGAACAGTTTCAGGCCAAGTGCCCAGGTGGTGCAGAGCAGCAGCCACAGCGCAGGGACCACGGTGACCCAGATGTATTTGGTGCGTTTCATCTTCACGAGGACAACGGTGCCGAGCACCAGAGCAACGGCTGCGAGCATCTGGTTAGAGATACCGAACAGCGGCCACAGGCTCTTCACGCCGCCCAGTGGGTCGACAACGCCCTGATACAGCAGGTAACCCCACAGGCCAACACAACCCGCCGTGCCCAGAACGCCCGCAACCAGAGAGTCGGTTTTCTTCAGGAACGGCACGAAGTTACCCAGCAGATCCTGCAGCATGAAGCGGCCTGCACGGGTACCGGCGTCCAGCGCGGTCAGGATGAACAGGGCTTCAAACAGAATACCGAAGTGGTACCAGAAGCCCATGTCCGCCCATGGCAGCACTTTGTGGAACACGTGCGCGATACCGACAGCCAGCGTTGGAGCACCACCTGCACGGTTCAGCACGGACGGTTCGCCGATGTCTTTCGCGGTCTGCATGATCTGCTCAGGCGAAATCACGAAGCCCCAGGAGCTGACGGTCGCTGCAGCATGTGCGCTTGCGTCTTTCAACTGCGCCATAATCAGCGCCGCGTTGTCACCACCCATCTCATGCAGGTTTGGCATGGTAATGCCCAGACCCGCCGGAGGCGTGTTCATCGCGAAGTAGAGACCCGGTTCGATAATGGACGCAGCAACCAGCGCCATGATCGCCACGAAGGATTCCATCAGCATGGCACCGTAACCGATCAGACGTGCGTCTTTCTCGTTCGCCAGCAGCTTAGGTGTGGTACCTGAAGAGATCAGCGCGTGGAAGCCTGAAACTGCACCACACGCGATGGTGATGAACAGGAACGGGAACAGCGCGCCTTTCCACAGTGGGCCAGTACCGTCGATGTACTGCGTCACTGCTGGCATTTTCAGATCCGGGTTAATCACCAGGATACCGATCGCCAGACCGACGATCACGCCGATTTTCAGGAAGGTCGCCAGGTAGTCACGCGGAGCCAGAATCAGCCATACCGGCAGCAGAGCGGAGATAAACGCATAACCGATCAGCGCGAAGGTGATGGTGGTGTCCTTGAAGGTCAGCGCCGGGCCCCAGTACGGGTCGTGAGCAATCACGCCACCGAAGTAGATGGAGGCCACCAGTAGCACGATACCAATCACCGATACTTCACCTACGCGTCCAGGGCGCAGGAAGCGCATGTAGATACCCATGAACAGCGCAATCGGCACGGTAGAGCAGACGGTGAAGACACCCCACGGACTCTCAGCCAGGGCTTTCACCACGATCAGAGCAAGCACCGCGAGGATGATGATCATAATCAGGAAGCAGCCGAACAGGGCGATAGTCCCCGGCACGCGGCCCATCTCTTCTTTGACCATCTCACCCAGAGAGGCACCGTTACGACGAGAAGAGATAAACAGCACCATAAAGTCCTGCACCGCACCCGCCAGCACGACACCGGCGAGCAGCCACAGGGTGCCAGGCAGGTAACCCATCTGCGCGGCCAGTACCGGGCCGACCAGGGGGCCTGCGCCAGCGATAGCGGCAAAGTGGTGACCAAACAGCACGTAGCGGTTGGTTGGCACATAGTTCAGGCCGTCATTGTTAATGACCGCCGGAGTGGCGCGCGTCGGGTCGAGCTTCATGACCTTCTGCGCGATGTACAAGCTGTAGTAGCGATAAGCAACAAGATAGACGGAAACCGACGCGACCACGATCCACAGGGCGCTTACGTGTTCGCCCCGGCGTAATGCGACAACCGCCAGACAAAAAGCGCCGAGGATCCCGAGTAAGGCCCAGGGCACGTGCTTCAGTAGTTTTTTAGTATCCATAATAGACCTGGTTTTTTATGTAAAGAAAAAAGGGTCAGGGTTCGTTGTGAGGAGGTGTTGATTAATGCTGGTGGGATCTTGCCAGAACGTCGCGTGTGTAAAGGAGGGTAAATGGATGAGTGGTTGAAAGTGCCAGGTAAGCGGTCAAAGGTGGCGGCGAGTGGTTCCGGTTCGCCGCCAGCGGTCGGAATTATGTGATTGAGATCACTTGGTTATGCGCGCTGCTCTCCATTGCCAGGTAGCTTTCCAGTGTTCGGATGAGTTTCTCCTTAAGCCAGCTCGGCTCCAGGATCTGAATGTCTGGCAGCCAGTAGAAAAGCAGCGGCAAGATCTGATTTTCGTGTGCCGCCTGACAGCGCAGCGTGACGCCGCCGTGTTGCTCCTCCAGCAACTCTTGCTCCGGCAGGAGATCGCGGCGCAGGAAGTAATGTGAAATATTATTTTTAATAAATATTTTCACTGCGAAAGTATCTTCCGACACCCAGGGGTCGAGGCTTTTTTCCAGCAGCTCGCGGGCATTCTCTTCAGGAGTGAAGGTGGTCGTATGAATATCAAGCCAGCTAATCTGACTCAATGAGAAGGATTTCAGTCTGCCATTCTCGGTGGCTTGTAAATACCATATATTTTTTTTGTTAATCAGTTTATAGGGATTAATCAGGCGGGTTTTACTCTTATAAACGATCTGGCAAACATTATGGTTCTTAATCGATTTCTCGATTTTCGCTAAATGACGACGAATATCGCGTTGTACCGTGTGTTCTGCTTCATTCCCAAGGATAAGAATATGGTTTTCGTCAACGCGTGTTTCAAGTTTCTGCCAGAATTCCGTATTTCTTTCAGGGAAAAAGCTATCAGCATTCAGGAAGTTAGCCAGTGAGTGATGTAATCCTTGTCCGCCGGGAGATTGTGAAGAATGGATCAGTCGATATAGCCCATTACCGGTATGTTCAACAATCGGAGAGAGTGCATTTAAATCCCGGTAGACGGTACGCTCGGTAATTTTAAATTTTTCCATTAGCGCACTGCGGTTTACCACACCGTTTAAATGTAGTTCAACCAGAATATCGACCAGACGTTCAGCCGAGCGGCTCCGCGTCGTTTTAGCCATAAGGTCATCCTGTATATTTGTGTATGCGCTGAATGATGCGGATGGCACTGACAACAGATGTCAGTATTCAGGCACAGAAAATTTATCTTATGGTTATATAACGGCGTGATTTAGTGGAAACCTTAGGAATTTTTGTGGAAAGCGGCGCTGGCCGGAAAAAAAGGCCAGCGCGATAGGGGTTATACTGCGGCTTCCGTCTCCATCATGACCGGGTGAAAACGGCGTTTGAAGTAGATCAGGCCATGTTCCGCGTCACTCAGAATGATATTTTTAATTTCAACGAGATAGACAAGATGCGTACCGATGGTTTGCACCTGGCTTATCTCGCCCTCAAGGCTGGCCAGCGCGCCTTTCAGCACCGGTTGTGCCAGCGCACCGTTCTGCCAGCAGGAGAGCGCAAAGCGCTCCTCCATGGCCATACCGGTCATTCCGGCGAAGTGGCGAGCCATGATCTCCTGCTCGTGGTTCAGCACGTTAACGCACAGCCTGCCGTTGCCCTGAAATACCGGGTTCATGGCGCTATTGGCGTTGATGCACACCATCAGCGATGGTGGCGTGTCCGTTACCGAGCAGACGGCGGTGGCGGTGATCCCGCAGCGACCAGCTTCACCCTCGGTGGTGATAACATTCACTGCGGCCGACAGACTGGCCATCGCATCGCGAAAACGCAGACGTTGTTCTGATTGCATTGTCATCTCCCGCTGCGTTATTTCAGCAGCTTATCCAGCATGTTGATATCGCTGTTGTTGTGCAGGTGCGGCACCGTCCAGCCGTGTTGGTCGTACTCGGACATGCAGCGGTCGACCATTGCCATCATCTTGTCCATGTTGCCGGAGCTCTGCGCCTGACGCAGACACTGCAGGCGGATCTCATCCTGGCTACCGGAGTAGTTGATTTCGTACAGCTCGTGACGGCCGCCAAATTCGCTGCCGATGGCGTCCCACATCAGTTTTAAAATCTTGATGCGTTCGACGTGATCCATACCGTTGGAGCCGCGCACGTATTTCGCCAGATACTGGTCGATCTGCGGGTTGTTCAGATCCCGGGCACTGGACGGCAGGTAGATCAGACCGGACGTCACGTTACGTTCGATGATGTTCTTGATCTTCGCGTAGGCCATCGGTGCCATTACGCGGTAGGTTTGCAGCGCGGCGTGATCCGGCAGATACGCACCGTTGACCCACGGCGTGGCTTCAGAGCACATGGAGTCGCTCAGCGCCCAGAACATGTTGCGCCAGGCCACCACTTCGCCGAGATCTGCCTGCACGCCGCGGAACTCCAGGGTACCGGTACACTCCAGGGATTTCTTCAGCAGGGCAGTGATGAAGTCGAGCTTCACCGCCAGACGTACGCAGGCCTGCAGCGGGTACATACGGGCAAAGCCACCTTCCATTGTCCAGCGACGGCAACGGTCGAAATCGCGGTAGATCAGCACGTTTTCCCACGGGATCAGCACATTGTCCATCACCAGGATCGCGTCGTTCTCGTCGAAGCGGCTGGAGAGCGGGTAGTCGTACGGGGAGCCTGTTGCGCCTGCCACCATCTCGTAAGAGGCGCGGGAGATCAGCTTCACGCCTTCGGCATCCATCGGGGCGACGAACATCAGTGCGAAATCCGGGTTTTCGCCCATCACCTGCGCGGAGCCGAAGCCAATCATGTTGTAGTGAGTCAGCGCCGAGTTGGTTGCCACCACTTTCGCACCGCTGACGATAATTCCCGCGTCGGTCTCTTTCTCCAGCTTGATGTAGACATCTTTCACTTCATCGGCGGGTTTATGGCGATCGATCGGGGGGTTAACGATCGCGTGGTTGAAGTACAGGCCGGTTTCCTGAATGCGGGTGTACCAGTTGCGAGCGTTCTGTTCGAACTGACCGTAGAAGGCCGGGTTAGCGCCGAGCGCGCAACCAAATGCCGCTTTGTAATCCGGCGTGCGACCCATCCAGCCGTAGCTCAGGCGCGACCACTCGGCGATGGCATCACGCTGCTGGCGCAGGTCGTCGGCACTTTTCGCCACGCGGAAGAACTTATGGGTATAGCCGCCACTGCCCGTATCGGTACCCCAGCACAGCGTGTCCTGCATGTCCGGCTTGTGCAGGGCATCGTACATCTGCGCGATGGAGGCTGCCGCATTACGAAATGCCGGGTGGGTGGTGACGTCTTTGACGCGCTCGCCGTAGATATAAATCTCACGACCGTCCTGCAGGCTTTTTAAATACTCTTCGCCGGTTAACGGGCGTTTGGCATCAGCGCGGAAATCTTCTGGCTTCATAGGGACCTCGTATCGGAATAGGGTTGTCAAATTTATGTTTTGTTTTTGTTGTTTAATTGAAGCGTGAGAGCGGCGAGACGTGAAGGGACGATTGGGACAACGGCGGGTACTTTTCGGGCGGGATGGGGTTTTGTGATCTGTGCGGCTTTTTGGCGGGTGGCGCTGCGCTTACCCGCCCTACGAACCGTGATGCGTTCAGGAAACCGGTACTTTCTGCGCCCGATAGGCGCTGGGTGAGCACCCCACTAACCGGTTAAAAAAGCGGGCAAAATAGGCCGGATCTTTAAACCCCAACTGCCAGGCAATCTCACTGACCGCGCTGTCGGAGAAGAGCAGCAACCGCCTGGCTTCCCGCAGCTGGCGGTCGAAGATCAGCCGCTTCGGCGGGCGGTTGGCGAAGCGGCGGCAGATGTCGGTCAGACGGGATTCGGTGAGATGAAGTTCGCTGGCATATTCCGGCACCGTCCAGTGCTGGTGGTAGTGCGCATCAATCAGTTGCGTAAAGCGCTGGAAAAGTTTGAGCTCGCCGCGCATCCCGCCTGAAGCATGGTCGTCGAGCTTCGCGTTGCGCAGCAGTAGGGTGAACACCGCCTGTGCCAAAAGTGCCAGCGTATGTTCACGTCCGGGCAGCTGTTCCGTGGATTCGCGTTCGATCAGCCGCCAGTAGTGTTTCAGCGCAGCCAGTTCATCCGGTTTGTCGGCCAGGGACAAGCAGATCCCCGGCAGGCCGAACGTTTCACGCGTGCCGGGGTAGAGCACTTCCAGCAGCGGCCAGATCAGATCCTCGCGCACGGTCAGGACATGCCCGTCGCTGTCAGATTCGGTGATAAACGCGTGCGGCACCGACGGTGGCGTAAGGACGAAAAGCGGCGCCTGCACCGAATAGCGGTGATCGTCGAGCTGAAGCTCAATCTGCCCGGTATCAAGAAAGTGCATCTGAAAATACTGGTCGTGACGATGCGCCTGCATGTCGCGGCCAAAAAAGGCCGCCATGCGCGCGAACGACTGGTAGTGCACATCGTCGGTGCCCAGACTTTCGTCGTACTCCTTGCTGATATCAATGTTGGCGATGGGGCTCTGGCACATGGCCGCTCCTCTGATGATCCCGGTGCGCCATCGGGATGCGTGTTAATACCAGCGCACCGACCACCAGCAGCCCGGCGACAAACCACAGCCCTGAACTGAAGCTTCCTGTCGCATCACGCAGAATGCCGATCAGCAGCGGGCTGACGGCAGATCCCACGTTGCCGATGGCATTGATCACCGCCAGTGCCACCGCGCGGGATTGCAGGCTAATAACCTGATCCGGCGTGGTCCAGAATATCGCCATGGCGGTAAACGATCCGGTTGAGGCCATGATGATGCCAAGTAGTTGGATCAGACTGTGATCCGTCGCCGAGGCCAGCATCCATCCCGCCGCCGCGAAGAGATACGGCAGGATGGTGTGCTTTTTTCGCTCTTTCAGCCTGTCGGAGCGGCGGCTCCACCAGATCATCCCGAGGATGGTACAAAACTGCGGGATCGCCGCCAGCAGGCCGATCACGATATTGCTGCTGTGGCTGTTAAAGCTTTGCAGGATCTGCGGCGTCCAGATGTTGATTGCACTCAGCGTGTTGGTCAGACAGAAATAGGCCAGGGTGTAGAGCAGCACCGCAGGGGTTAATACTTCACGCAGCGTCGAGCGCGGCGTGACGGAATGCGCAACGGCAAGCTCCTGCTCGCGGGCGATCATGGTTTTGAGCGCCTGCTTTTCGTCATCATCAAGCCAGGTGGCCTGATCCGGCGTGTCGTTAAGGAAGAACCAGGTCACCACGCCAAGCACCACGGACGGCAGGCCTTCCAGCAGGAACAGCCACTGCCAGCCTTTCAGGTTCCATAGCCCGTCCATCGCCAGAATGTACCCGGAGAGGATCGAGCCGAGCATCATCGTCACCGGCATGGCAATCATAAACAGCGCGTTGGCGCGGGCACGGTGATACGCCGGGAACCACCAGGTGAGATACACCAGGATCCCCGGCAGAAAACCGGCTTCGGCAATGCCGACCAGCATTCGTAGGACGTAGAGCGTTTCAGGGCTGGTGGCGAACATGGTGCAGGTCGAGGCAATGCCCCACACCACCATGATCCCGGCGATCCAGCGGCGTGCGCCGATCTTTGCCAGCATGATGTTGCTCGGGATCCCACACAGCACGTAGGTGACGTAAAACAGCGTTGCCGCCAGGCCAAACATGGTGGACGTCAGGCCCAGATCTTTGCCCATCGTCAGCCCGGCAAAGCCAATGTTAATGCGGTCGAGAAACGAGAAGACAAACAGGATAAAGAGAAACACGATCAGGCGACGGAACAGTTTGTTAATGACGCGATGTTCAACAGCTTTATTATTTTGCAGGGTAGAGGTCGTCATGGTGCGCTCCAGATCTTACGTTTAGTAGACGGATTTATTGTTATTAACTGACGTAACCGGTTTTTCGATAAATCTCGCAGCCAGGGCTTCGGCGCAGCGGGCGAGCAGGGTGGTATCAACGCCGACGGCGACAAACAGTGCGCCGAGTTCGAGGTAGCGTTTTGCCAGCGCTTCATTCGCCATCAGGATGCCGGGCGCTTTACCTGCGTCGCGTATCTGGGCAATGGCCTGTTCGATAGCGGCCTGTACGTCCGGGTGCTGCGGATTACCCGCAAAACCCATGTCGGCGCTGAGATCCGCCGGGCCGATAAACACCCCGTCGACCCCTTCCACGTCCAGGATCTGCGGCAGATTTTTTAGCGCCTCGCGGGTTTCGATTTGCACCAGTACGCACATGGCATCGTTCGCCTGTTGCAGGTAATCCGGGATACGGTTCCAGCGCGACGCACGGGCCAGCGCACTGCCCACACCGCGAATACCCGCAGGGGGATAACGGGTAGCGCTTACCGCCAGCCGGGCTTCATCGGCGTTTTGCACCATCGGTACCAGCAGGGTTTGTGCGCCCACGTCGAGCAGCTGTTTGATCTGCACGGGATCGTTCCACGACGGGCGCACGACCGGCTGGCTGGCGTAAGGCGCAATTGCCTGTAGCTGCGTTAAGATGGTTTGCACATTGTTTGGTGCGTGTTCACCGTCGATCAGCAGCCAGTCGAAGCCCGCGCCTGCCAGCAGTTCGGCGCTGTAGCTGCTGGTCAGCCCCAGCCATAACCCAATTTGCGGCGTTCCGGATTTCAGCGCCGCTTTGAATGCGTTTTGCATGGTTGTCTCCTAGACGAAGCGGCAACTGATGGAGCCCATGTTGCCGTAGTCGACATGGAAGGTATCGCCCTTGCTGGCAGCCACCGGGCGGGTAAACGAACCGCCGAGGATGATTTGCCCCGGTTCAAGCTGCACGTCGTACGGTGCCAGTTTGTTCGCCAGCCACGCCACGCCGTTCGCCGGATGGTTCAGCACGCCTGCGGCGACGCCGGTCTCTTCGATCACGCCGTTACGATAGAGCAGGGCGGAGATCCAGCGCAGATCCAGCTCGTCGGGTTTAATCGGGCGACCACCGAGGATCACCCCAGCGTTGGCGGCGTTGTCGGAGATGGTGTCGAACACTTTGCGCGGGCGTTGGGTGTCGGGATCGATGTTGTGGCAGCGGGCGTCGATCAGCTCCAGCGCCGGGATCACGTAATCCGTAGCGTTGTAGACGTCGAAGATCGTGCAGTTCGGGCCGCGCAGCGGTTTGGCCAGCACGAAGGCCAGCTCCACTTCGATGCGCGGCACGATAAAGCGATCGACAGGGATGTCGCTGCCGTCGTGGAAGAACATGTCGTCCAGCAGCGCGCCGTAATCCGGTTCGCTGATCTGCGAGCTGGCCTGCATCGCTTTGGAGGTCAGGCCGATCTTGTGGCCTTTCAGTACGCGGCCTTCGGCGATTTTCAGGCTGACCCATTCGCGCTGCACGGCGTAGGCGTCGTCGATGGTGATCGTCGGGTAGTCCAGCGAGACCTGGCGGATCTGCTCGCGGGATTGCTCCGCCTGGTGCAGACGATGGGCGATCAGGGTATGGGTGTGTTTATCGAGCATGGCGTATCCTTTGTGCGGCTGTTGCCGGGTGGCGCTTCGCTTACCCGGCCTACGTTCGAGCCGTTGTAGGCCCGGTAAGCGAAGCGCCACCGGGCGAAAAGATGTCTACTTAAACAACGCGTGCACGTTGTTTTGTTTGTAATTGAGCGTCGGGTGAAGCTCGTCGAGCTCAAACGACAGCGCCAGATAGCGAGCCGCCATCAGATCCGCGAAATGCGTTTTGATAAGCTCAAACAGCATCTCACCCACGGCCTCACGGCTCTCCAGGCTTCGCCCGGCACCGATTTTCAAGGTCATGTGTACAAAGGCGTAATCATGTTTGCCGTCGGCCATCTGCCAGGTATCCAGCCAGTGCGCGCGGCTGCGGATACCGCCGAGCGGGAAGATACCCGTGGCGGCCAGCGCCTCGTTCACTTTGGCGAACAGTCCCGGCAGGTCGGCCTGCTCGCGGATATTGTCGGTACATTCAGCGATAAAATGCGGCATGGTGGCTCCTTAAGCGGGCAGTGGGAAAACAGCGTTGACCTGGCCGGTGCCGGAGCTGGCAAACAGCTCGGTGAGAAACTCCACCTTGCCGTCGTAGTTGTCCCAGCCGAGCATCCCCAGCAGCATCACCGTGTCGTGCATATTGCCCTCGCCGTAGCAGTAGTCGGCGTACTCCGGCAGCATGCTGCAAAACTCTTTGAACTGGCCTTCGCGCCACAGCTTCACCACGCGCTCGTCCATCTGGCGGTCGAACTCGCGGGTGTAGCTGTTCATCCCTTCTTCCGCGCGCTGGTCGTCGATAAAGCGGTGCGACAGCGACCCGCTGGCGAGCACCGCGACCGTGCCGTCGTATTTCTCAATCGCGCTGACGATGGCCTCGCCGAGCCTGCGGCTGTCGGCAAAGTCGTGAACGGTGCAGAACGCGGAAATGGAGATCACTTTGAAGTGCTTGTCGCTGTTCATGTAGCGCATCGGTACCAGCGTGCCGTACTCCAGCTTCAGGCTCGGGATGTTGTGCGCTTTGGCGCGCACGCCAAGCTTCACCGCTTCGTCGGCGATAAGCTGGCCGAGCGCCGGGTTACCGTCGTAGTCATAGGTCATGTCGCGGATAAAGTGCGGCAGTTCGTTGCTGGTGTAGATGCCGGAAAAATGGTCCGCACAGTTAATGTGGTACGCGCTGTTCACCAGCCAGTGGGTGTCGAAAACGATAATGGTATCGACGCCCATCTCGCGGCAGCGCTTGCTGATCTCTTTGTGTCCGTCGATGGCCGACTGACGGCAGCCGTGGTTTTTCCCCGGCAGCTCAGAAAGGTACATCGACGGAACGTGGGTAATTTTTGCCGCTAACGCTAACTTGCCCATATCAGACTCCCCATTTTGGAATCGGATGGTCGCCCATAGAGATGCAGACGTTCTTCATCTCCGCAAACACTTCGAAGCTGTACTCGCCGCCCTCGCGGCCGGTGCCGGAGGCCTTCACGCCGCCAAACGGCTGACGCAGATCGCGCACGTTCTGGGTGTTTACAAACACCATGCCCGCTTCGATATTGCGCGCCAGGCGCAGCACTTTGCTCACGTCCTGGGTCCAGATGTACGACGCCAGGCCGTACTCCACGTCGTTGGCCAGGCGCAGACCTTCCGCTTCGTCCTTAAACGGCAGCAGGCACGCCACCGGCCCGAAGATCTCCTCCTGCGCCACGCGCATGCGGTTATCGACATCCGCCAGCACGGTTGGGCGCAGGAAGTTGCCGCCTCTCAGGTGTGCAGGCAGATCGGTCGGTTTATCCGGGCCGCCCGCCAGCAGGGTTGCCCCTTCTTCAATGCCGAGGCGAATGTAGCCGGAGACTTTTTCCCAGTGTTGTTGGCTGATGAGCGCGCCAATCTGGGTGTTCGGATCGGTCGGGTCGCCCACGCGCAGGCGGTTGGCGCGTTCCGCGAAGCGTTTGACGAATTCCGGGTAGATGCTCTGCTGAATGAAGATGCGCGAGCCCGCGGTGCAGCGCTCGCCGTTGATAGAGAAAATGGTGAACAGGGCGGCATCCAGGGCGCGCTCGATATCGGCATCTTCAAAAATCAGCACCGGGGATTTACCGCCCAGCTCCATGGAGTATTTCTTCAGTCCGGCGTTTTTCATGATATTGCGCCCGGTAGCCGTACCGCCGGTGAATGACACGGCGCGCACGTCGTGATGACGCACCAGCGCATCGCCCGCCGTCGCACCGTAGCCCTGCACCACGTTCAGCACGCCCGCCGGAATGCCGGCTTCCAGCGCCAGCTCGCCCAGACGGTCGGCCGTCAGCGGGGAGAGCTCAGACATCTTCAGCACTGCGGTATTGCCCAGCGCCAGACACGGCGCAACCTTCCAGGTGGCGGTCATAAACGGCACGTTCCACGGCGACACCAGCGCACAAACGCCCACCGGCTGCATCAGGGTGTAATTCAGCATCTTGTCGTCGACCGGGTAGGTTTTGCCGTTCATCTGCTGGCACACTTCGGCGAAAAACTCGAAGTTGTGCGAGGCGCGCGGGATCAGCACGTTTTTGGTCTGGTGGATCGGCAGGCCGGTGTCGGCGGTCTCCATGGCGGCGATCTCAGGGACGTTCTGGTCGATCAGATCGCCCAGACGACGCATCAGGCGCGCGCGCTCTTTCATCGGCAGGTTAGCCCATTTCGGGAATGCCTCTTTTGCCGCCGCAACGGCCTGGTGTATTTCGGCTTCGCCGCCGGAGGCGACTTCTGCCAGCACCTCGCCGGAGGCCGGGTTAGTGGTGTGGAAGTAGTCACTTCCCGCTACGTTTTTGCCGTTGATCCAATGGTTTATCTTTTTCATTTTGTCGTCTCCTCACTGACAATTCGGTTCACCAGGCGGCCTACGCCTTCTACTTCCACCACCACTTCGTCACCCGGCACCACGTCGGAAAGCCCTTTCGGCGTGCCGGTGGCAATCATGTCGCCCGGCTGCAGGGTCATAAATTCGCTCAGGTACGCAATCAGGAACGGGATGCTGAAGATCAGGTCTGCCGTGGTGCCTTCCTGGCGTAATTCGCCGTTAACAAAGGTGCGAAGGGCCAGGTTGTGCGGGTCGGGAATGGCCGCTTTCGGCACGATGTTGGGGGAAATAGGGGTCAGCCCGTCGCGGCTTTTGACGCGCAGATTCGGGCGATAGTAATTTTCGAGATAGTCGCGGATGGCGTAGTCGTTGCACACCGTATAGCCCGCCACATAGTCCATCGCGTCGGCTTCACTCACCTTGCGGGCGGTTTTGCCGATGACCACCACCAGCTCCGCCTCATAGTGCATGTACTCAACGTTGTCCGGGCGTACCGACGTCTGGTTATCACCGTTAAAGGTGTTCGGCGCTTTGATAAACACCAGCGGCTCGGTGGGCGGTTTGAAGTCCAGTTCGCTGGCGTGATCGGCGTAGTTCAGCCCCAGGGCAAACAGCGTGGCATGCGGGTGCGGGCCGTGTGCGATGGCTACGTCGCGTTCATCCACCACCGGGTTTTCCAGCGGGGGAAAACCTTTCGCCAGAATGCGCACGCGATCGCCGGGCTGCAGGGAGACGCGGGAATGCGGAGTACCGAGCAGAATGGCATCACCGGGATTGAGGGTGACGAATTCGCTCAGGGCGCTGAGCAGTTCGGCGGCGTTGCGCTGCAAATCGGCCGTGTTCCAGTGGTCAGCTTCGCGGCCGTTGATCTCGGTGATGATGGTCAGGTTATCGACGTTATCAACGGCGACAAGCTCACTCAGCGGACAAAAACCGTCACGGCATTTGGCTTTGATCGCCGGGCGATAAAAACTCTCTTCCGGCAGGCTCACTTCATTTGCTAACGCATATCCCGCGATGTATGCCGCCGCGTCTTCCACGCGCACCTTACTGGCGGTTTTGCCCACGACCAGTGCTACCGTCGCACCGCTTAACACCGTTTCCCCTTGTGGGAACGGAATGGGCTCGCCTGCGCGGATCACGGTGTTATGCGGTTTGATAAACCACACCGCCGTTTTTGGCGGCGTGGTGTAAGGGGCTTTTTCAAACGCGTCGCGCCAGGCATCACGCTGGCTTTGATGGTTCAATGCGACGGCAAAAACAGTACCTTTCATTGACTACTCCTCACCCTGAAAGTCCGGGTTGTGATTTCGTTAATATGTTAATGATCTGGTTTTATGCTTTTGCTGTTCGTTTCGCAATCAGAAGTGAAAAATTTGTGATATGAATAACAATAAATTTACATATAGATAATTAAATATTTATTTATCATGTAGTTAATAAAATTGTGTTGTTTCTGTTAGACTTTTTGACGTAAAACGAGTTGTTTATAAAAACATCTTTTGTGTAATTGTTTACTTGTTAATGACTGGTGGGGAGAGGCTATGCATGATTCATTAACCATCGCGCTGTTGCAGGCGCGGGAAGCGGCGATGTCTTACTTCCGCCCGATTGTGAAGCGGCATAACCTGACCGAACAGCAGTGGCGGATTGTGCGCGTGTTGGCTGAACATCCGTCGATGGATTTTCACGACCTCGCGTTTCGGACCTGTATTTTGCGCCCGAGCCTGACGGGTATTCTGACGCGGATGGAGCGCGACGGGCTGGTGCTGCGCTTAAAGCCGGTGAACGACCAGCGCAAGCTGTACGTGTCGCTGACTAAAGAGGGCAACGCGCTGTACGAGCACGCCCAGGCGCAGGTGGAAGAGGCCTATCAGCAGATTGAAGCGGAATACACGCCGGAGAAAATGAAACAGCTAACGGCGCTACTGGAAGAGTTCATCGCGCTCGGCAATCGCCATATTGCCGAACGCGGGGAAGAGGAGTAACTCAGCCCTCCGGCTTTGCCAGGTGGATCAGCGTGTCGATACGCGCGGGAGAAAGCGGCTCGCGCGGTTGCGGCAGCGGCCAGCCGTACAGCCAGCGGGCGCTGGTGGCGCAGGTTTTCCCCTGACACGCGCCCATTCCGCAGCGCGAGGCGAGCTTCGCCGCCTGCCAGCTTTCGGCATTTTGCACATCGCCGCAGCGCACATCTTCGCAGCGGCAGAGCAGGGTGTCGGCAGTGATGACGTCTTTTAATGATTCCGGTAAGGCGAAGGTGGTATGAAGCGCCCGGGCAAAACGCTGCCAGCGCGCGCGGGTTGCGATGGCCTTTTCTGCTTTCCCGGGGTTATCCGCCGCGATATAACCCGCAATTTCCCCTTCTGCCAGCGCCAGTTCGCTGCCGCCAAAACCGGTGCACTCCCCCGCAGCATAGATATCCTGCACGCTGGTGCGTTGAGAAGCATCGACCCGGATAGCCTGATTTTCGGTTGTGCAGCCGAAGAGCAGGCCTGGTTCAATATTGGGCACCAGCCCATAGCCGATAGCCAGCCTGTCGCACGCTATCTCACTGGTTTTTCCCCCGTGACGCACGGTGACAGACTGAAGGTGTCTCTCCCCCCTGGCGTGGATGACCTGGCTTGCCGGGTGATAGTGGGCCGGAAAAAGGTCGCCGAGCTGGAGCAGTTTTTCTGGCCAGCGCCAGAGCCCCGCCGCGAACCGGGCCAGCGCGCTCACCGGCGCCTGTTCGATGATGGCGACGATATTTCCGCCTGCGCGTTTCACCGTACCGGCGACCGCCAGCAGCAGTGGCCCGCTGCCAGCAATGACGACCCGCTCGCCGTTGAGCGGCAGGCCATGTTTAATCTGCGCCTGTAGCCCACCGGCTCCCGTTACGCCGGGAAGCGTCCAGCCGGGAAACGGCAGGGAGAGTTCCCGTGCGCCGCAGCATAAAATTAACCGCTGCCAGCGGATCTCGCCGCAACTGTCTGCGGTTTCAAAAACAACGCAATGCGATTCAGGGCGGGCAATCAACCGGGCGCCGTTCAGTAGCGTAATGCCCGGCTGTTCCGCCACTGCCTGCCGCAGGCGTAAGGCGCGCGGAGGCAGCGAAACCTGTGGTCCATCACGCCAGATTTGCCCCCCAGGGCGCGGGTTGTCGTCAAGCACCATCACCGACTTTCCACAGCGTGCAGCGGCCAGTGCCGCCGACAGCCCGGCTGGCCCGGCACCGAGGACAAGGATCTCGCACTCAAACGTTCGCATGTTGGCTCCTTTCAATCACCATGTCGGGCTGGCATTCCGTCTGGCAGGCCAGCACCCGTCGTCCATTCACCGTGACGCGACACTCCTGGCAAACGCCCATGCCGCAGAAGGGGGCGCGCAGCTCACCGCTGACCGAACGTCGCGTCACGCCGCTACCCGTGAGCGCCAGCGCCGCTGCGATGCTGATGCCAGCAGGAACGTCGCAGGGTTTACCTTCAATAATCAGGTTCAGGGTCGTCATGCAATGGCCTCCTGTTTTTGCAGCCGTGCCGGGAGCCAGGCATCCGGTGAAACGGGTGGACGCTCGCCGAGGATCTGCGCGCAGAGCAGTTCGGCGGTTGCGGGGGCGGTGGTGACGCCCAGCCCTTCGTGCCCCAGTGCCAGCCAGATACCCGGCCGCGCAGGATGCGGGCCGATGAGCGGGTTGCCGTCTGCCGACGCGGCGCGAAAGCCGCTCCAGCAGCGAATGATATTGAGGCTATCCAGAGAGGGGAGAAAATGGCGCGCGCGTGTCAGCATGGTGGCCAGAAGCGGTAAATCCAGCTCGCGGTCGGTATTGTCGAACTGGCGGGAAGAGCCAATCAGCAGTTGCCCGGTGGGACGCGGCTGGACGTTAAACGCCACCGAGGTGCCGCCCGCATGGGCGCTGGCACCGTATCCCAGCTCTACCAGCTGGTGGCTGAGCAACGGAGCGTAGCGATCGGTGATCGCCAGTTGGCCTTTTTTCGCCCGTAGCCAGTTTTCACCAAGCAGCGCGTTGGCCCCCAGACCGCAGGCGATGACGATGGCGCGCGCGCGCAGGCGTTTGCCGCTGTGCAGGGTGACGTAGGGGGCATCGACTGCGAGGGCGCGGTCACGAAGATGCGTGACATCGGCATCATCAATTAACCAGCGGGCGACGTTCGGCGCGTAGACAATCCCGTCTCCGGGCACCCACAGCCCGCCGCTGAGCCGGGAGGTGAGCAGGGGTTCACGTGCGGCAAGCTGGTCGCGGGTCTGCATGTCGCTGGCGACCTGGTGTTGCGCCATCCGCCGTTGTTTTTCTTCTGCCAGTTCAAGCTCCTGCGGCGTTTCCGCCAGCCACAGCGTGCCGCATCCGCGCCAGGCGCAGCTTTCCGGCATCCGGGGCGTCAGTTCCCGCCAGCGTGCCAGAGACCAGGCTGAAAGGGTAAGCTCTGCGGGGTCGTCATCCATGCACACCAGATGTCCCATCCCTGCCGCCGTTGCGCCCGCGTTACCGTCGTCGATCAGCGTGACCCGCTGCCCGCGCTTTGCCAGTTGCCAGGCACAGGCGGCACCGACGATCCCGGCACCAATGACAATGACGTCGGTGTCGGTCACAACGTAATCCCCCAGCGGAACGGATCGTCAGGATTGAGGATCAACCGGTTATCGCCGCAGACCCATGCCTCACCACGGATCGTCGGGATGATCTTGTTGCCATGCGGCACGAAATGGGCGGTAAATTCGCTGCCGATGATGCTCGCCTGCCGCCAGGTTTCTCCCGGCCTGAGTTTGCCGTCTTCTGCCAGACAGGCCAGCTTGGCGCTGGTGCCGGTGCCGCAGGGGGAGCGATCCCAGGCTTTTCCCGGACAGAGCACAAAGCTGCGGCTGTCCGCGCGGTCCTCCTCCGCGAAGAGTTCAATATGGTCGATGATACCGTCATGTTCACCACGAATACCGGCACGTTCTAATCCTTCCCGGATCGCCCAGGCATACTCCGTTAACTGGGGGATCTTGTCCGGCGTCACTGCAAAAGGATGATCGTTGACGAGGAAGAACCAGTTTCCGCCCCAGGCGATATCGCCCGTGACCGTGCCGTGAGCGGTTTCAACCTGCACCTGTTTGCGCCAGCGATATGCCGGGACGTTTTCTACCGAAACGCTGCCATCGTCGTGCAGCGTGGCGGTCACATCACCCACCGGGGTTTCAATCAGATGTTTGCCGGGCTGAATGCGGCCAAGCCAGGCCAGCGAGGCGACAAGCCCGATCGTCCCGTGACCGCACATGTTCAGAAAACCGCTGTTGTTGAAGAAGATGACCCCCGCCGTGGCCTTCGGCGACACCGGTTCACAGAGCAGAGCCCCGACCAGGACATCGTTACCGCGCGGCTCAAGAATGATGGCTTTGCGCCAGTCGTCGTAGTCGCGGGCGAAGCGGTCCCGGCGCTCGGCCATGTTTCCAGCGCCCAGATCCGGAAAACCGTCGATGACCAGGCGGGTCGGTTCGCCGCCGGTGTGGGAGTCAATTACTCTCAGTTCGCTGTGCTGCGCTGTCATGGGATCTCCGGAAAGTTAACACCTTGTTGCTAAATGCTGGCGTAAGGCCGGGATTCCTGCTTGATCGCTTTCGTCACCAGAAATGACGAAATCAGCACAGTAACCGGTTTTATTCTTAAGTTAAATTCATATTTATTTCTTATTAATCATTCTGTTGTTGGTGTGGTAAACCAAAAAAGGTGACTGCGCCAGTGGATGAAAAGGGTAAATCATAAACCTGTGGCAGGATCGCAAAACGCGGTAAGGGCGCTTGATGAGTTAACGAAAAGTTAATAAAGATCCAGCTCACCGATCGGGAGGAAGCGTTATGTCCTGTGTGATTGATAATGCGCTGGCGCCCTCGCCAGCACTGGAAGTGACTGAACTGAGCCAGATTTGTGAAGGGCTGGCGCGCCAGCGTCCGGACAATATCCAGACCTTGCTTCATGCGATGGCGTTGATTGCGCCGCTGCTCAATGCCATTCCTAATGTGGTGTTTTTTGTCAAAGACGTGCAGGCGCGCTATCTGATGGTCAATATGACCCTGGCGCGTCGCTGCGGATTTAAGACGGTGGCTTCGCTGCTGGGGAAAACCTCTGCCGATGTTTTCCCTTCCGCACTGGGGCAGGGTTATACCGAGCAGGATATGCGGGTGCTGCGCGAAGGGGTGACGCTGCGCGATCAGCTGGAGATGCATCTCTATAACGGCCGTGAGCGCGGCTGGTGTCTGACCCAGAAACTGGCGCTGCGGGATGCGCAGGGCCAGGTGATCGGCATGGCGGGCATTTCGCATGACCTACAGGAAGCGCAGGCGCGACACCCGGCGTGGCAACGGCTGGCGATCGTCGACGATCATATCCGCAAGCATTACCACCGGCCGATCGCCATGGAGGAACTGACCGCGTTGAGCGGTATGTCGGTGGCGCAAATTGAACGCTACTGTAAGCGCATTTTTCACCTCACCCCGCGTCAGATGATTCACAAAGTCCGTCTGGAAAAAGCGACCGAGCTGCTGGCGGGCGATACGCCGATTACCGATATTGCCCTGCAATGTGGCTATACCGATCACAGCGCCTTTAGCCGCCAGTTCAAGGCCATGACCGGCTCTACGCCGCGTGATTTTCGCGTCACGCTGGCTGGGTAAGACAAACGCACTGTGCTAATTTCGTCATCAAAGAGGAGGAAAACCACCAAGCCGTCGGACGCCTGAAACGTCAATCTGTCAGTGAATATTCACCATTCATTCACTTTGACTTAACAAATTGACGACAAGGAACCGAACATGAGCAAGAAAGCCATTCACTGGAGCGGTGTATTCCCGGCAGTCAGCACCCAGTTTCGCAGCGATTACTCTCTCGACCTGGATGCCACCCATACGGTGATGAAAAACCTGGTCAAGGATGGTGTTTCCGGCCTGGTGGTGTGCGGCAGCGTGGGCGAGAACACTTCTCTGACCACGCAGGAAAAGCTGCAAATTATCGAAGTGGCGAAAGACGCGGCGGGTGGACAGATCCCGGTTATCGCCGGTGTCGCAGAATTTACCACCGCCTTTGCGCAGAAGATGGCGAAAGAGGCCGAGCGTGTGGGCGTTGACGGTATTATGGTGATGCCTGCGCTGGTGTACTCTTCAAAACCGCATGAAACAGCGGCCCACTTCCGCAGCGTGGCAACCGCCACTGACCTGCCAATCATGGTGTATAACAACCCGCCAATCTACAAAAACGACGTGACGCCGGATATCCTGGCGACGCTCGCTGACTGCGACAACATCGTCTGCTTTAAAGACTCTTCCGGCGATACCCGCCGCTTTATCGACCTGCGTAATTCCGTTGGCGACCGCTTTGTGCTGTTTGCCGGGCTGGATGACGTGGTGGTCGAGAGCATCGCCGTGGGGGCGGAAGGCTGGATCTCGGGGATGTCGAACGCGTTCCCACGTGAAGGGGAGACGCTGTTCCGCCTGGCAAAACAGCAGCGCTATGAAGAAGCGATGGCGCTTTACCGCTGGTTTATGCCGCTGCTGCATCTGGATGCGCGTCCGGATCTGGTGCAGTGCATCAAGCTTTGCGAAGAGCTGCTGGGCCGCGGCAGCGCGATTACCCGTCCGCCGCGCCTGGCGCTGGAAGGGGAAACCCGTGCGCAGGTGGTAGCGATTGTCGAGAAGGCGCTGGCGACTCGCCCACAGCTGCCTGACGTCGGCCTTTAAGCACAGGAGTGACGATGACTTTATCTCTCTCTGTTTCAGGCCAGCAGTTTATCGCCGGCCGCCGCGTGGCAAGCGGTGAGGCGACGCTGCCGGGCCTGCGTGCCGCTGACGGTGAACCCACCGGATACCGCTTTTACCCGGCCTCCCGCGAGGAGGCCGCCGCCGCGGCGCTGGCGGCTGAACAGGCATTCCCGATCTACTCACAGACGTCACCCGAGGTGCGAGCCCGCTTTCTCGAAACTCTCGCCGACGAGCTGGATTTACTCGGCGAGGACTTTTTCGCTATAGCCCACCAGGAGACGGCGCTGCCGCTGCCGCGCTTGCAGGGAGAGCGCACCCGGACCAGCAATCAGCTGCGCATGTTCGCTGGCGTGCTGCGTCGGGGTGATGCCTTCGGCGTGCGCATTGATACCGCACTCCCTGCGCGCCAGCCGTTGCCGCGCCCGGACCTGCGCCAGTATCTGACGGCGCTGGGCCCGGTGGCAGTATTCGGTGCCAGCAATTTTCCGCTGGCTTTCTCCACCGCAGGGGGCGATACCGCCTCTGCGCTGGCGGCGGGCTGCCCGGTGGTGGTGAAGGCCCATCCGGGGCATATGGCAACGGCAGAACTCACCGCTCAGGCCATTGTGCGTGCGGTGGAGAAAGTCGCCCTTCCTGCGGGCGTTTTTAACATGATTTTCGGCACCGACATTGGCGCAGAGCTGGTGCGTCACCCGGCGATCCAGGCGGTCGGGTTTACCGGTTCTTTGCGCGGCGGTAAGGCGCTCTGGCTGCTTGCGCAGCAGCGTCCGCAGCCGATCCCGGTCTTTGCGGAGATGTCGGCCATTAACCCGCTGATTATCCTGCCACAGGCGTTAGCCACCCGGGCAGAGGGGCTGGCGAAGGAACTGGTGGCCTCTTTTACCCTCGGCAGCGGGCAGTTTTGTACCAAGCCCGGGCTGATCCTGGCCTTGCGTGGCGAAGGCATGACCCGCTTCACGCAGGCGCTGAAGGAGGCGGTGGATCAGGCTCCGGCACAGACCATGCTCAATGCCCCGACCCTTGCCCACTACGAAGAAGGCGTCAGTGCGTTTGAGGCGCATCCCGCGATTCAGCGGCTGGCAGGCTCTGATGATTCTGTTAGCGGACGCGCGCAGGCTCGCCTGTATCAGGCCCCGGTTTCGCTGCTGCTGGCGCAGGAGCCTCTGTTGCAGCATGAGGTGTTTGGCCCGCTGGCGGTGCTGGTTGAGGTGGCTGACGAGGCTGAAATGCAGGCTGTTCTGCGTGCCATCCAGGGGCAGTTGACGGCAACGGTGCACGCCGAATCCGATGACGGCCCGCTGGCACAACGCCTGCTGCCAGCCCTGAGCGAAAAGGCCGGGCGCGTGCTGTTTAACGGATATCCGACCGGCGTGGAAGTGTGCGATGCGATGGTGCACGGCGGCCCGTGGCCTGCCACCACCGATTCACGCGGGACCTCCGTCGGAACCCGCTCCATCGAACGTTTTATGCGTCCGGTGTGCCTGCAGAATGTGCCCGCTGCACTGCTGCCGCCTGCTGTCCAGGATGCTAACCCTCTGAACCTGCTGCGCCTGATTAACGGGCAGTGGACCCGGGAAGCCATTTCCCCCTCTGTTGACTGAAGGGCATGACCATGACGATTCACTCTACGCATCAAACATCGTCCCGCGTTGTTGAGTCGGGGAAATTTAAAAAGCAGCTCACGTTAACCGACCTGACGTTTATTGGTCTTGGGGCTATCTTCGGCTCCGGCTGGCTGTTTGCCGCAAGCCATGTGGCCTCGATTGCCGGGCCTGCGGGCATTGCCTCGTGGGTTATCGGCGGGATTGCCGTGCTGCTGCTGGGGATTGTCTATTGTGAACTGGGGGCGGCACTGCCGCGCGCCGGGGGGATCATCCGTTATCCGGTGTTTTCCCACGGCGAGCTGATGGGGTATCTGCTGGGCTTTATTACGCTGATTGCGTTCTCAAGCCTGATCTCCATTGAGATTGTTGCTGCACGCCAGTACGCGGCCGCCTGGTTCCCGATGCTAACGCAGCCAGGCTCAAGCGATCCGACCCTGCTGGGCTGGGTGGTGCAGTTTTTACTGCTCTGTTTCTTCTTTGGCCTGAACTACTACAGCGTAAAAACGTTCGCACGCTCCAACAACATCATCAGTATTCTGAAGTTTCTGGTGCCGCTGGCGGTTGTCGTCACCCTGTTTACCTTTTTCAAACCTGAAAACCTGCACGTTCAGGGGATTGCGCCGTTTGGCATGTCAGGCGTTGAGGCGGCGATCAGCGCCGGGGGGATTATTTTTGCCTACCTGGGGCTGACACCGATTATCTCTGTGGCGAGCGAAGTACAAAATCCGCAGCGGACCATCCCGGTTGCGCTGATTTTATCTGTGGTGCTGTCGACCATTATCTACGTGCTGTTGCAACTGGCATTTCTTGGCAGTATTCCAACCGAAATGCTCGGCAGCGGCTGGGCGGAGATCAGCAAACAGTTCTCGCTGCCTTATCGCGATATCGCCATTACGCTCGGTATGGGCTGGCTGGCATTTATGGTGGTGTGCGATGCGATTGTCTCCCCGAGCGGCACCGGCAATATCTATATGAACGCGACGCCGCGCGTGATTTACGGCTGGGCGAAAGCGGGGACGTTCTTTAAGGCGTTTACCCACATTGATAAAGAGTCCGGCATTCCGCGCCCGGCGCTGTGGCTGACCTTCGCCATGTCTATCTTCTGGACGCTACCGTTCCCGTCCTGGGAGCAGTTGATTAGCGTGGTGTCGGCGGCGCTGGTGTTGAGCTATGCCATTGCCCCGGTCACGGCGGCGGGGCTGCGCCGTAATGCGCCCGATCTGCCGCGCCCGTTCCGCGTGCGTGCCTTCGGGATTATCGGCCCGGTGTCGTTTGTGATTTCAGCCCTGATTGTCTTCTGGTCTGGCTGGGGGACGCTGTCATGGCTGCTGGGGTTGCAGATTGTGATGTTCGTGGTCTACGTGCTGTGCAAAGCAAAAGTGCCTGTCCACACCGTGAGTCTGGCACAGCAGGTGAAATCGTCCCTGTGGCTCATCGCTTTCTACGCGCTGATTATGCTGTTCTCGTGGCTGGGCAGTTTTGGCGGCACAGGGGTGATTGGTCATCCGTGGGATACGGTGGTGGTGGCGGTGATGTCGCTGGGTATTTACTACTGGGGCGAGCGAACCTGTCTGCCGCAGGCTAACTTTACCGGAGACGAAGAAGAGTAGAGGAGTCAGTCATGGAGATGGTAAACCTCTCATTAACAGAGGCTTATGTGCTGGCATTTAACGTGCTGCGCGGGAACGGATTCAGCGAGGCGCACGCCGCCGCGGTGGCGAAAAACGTCACCCACGGCGAGCGCGATGGCTGCGCCTCGCACGGTTTGTGGCGGTTGCTGGGTATTGTCGAAACGCTGCGTAAAGGGAAGGTGTCACCAGACGCAGAACCGGCGATCGCCGATACCGCACCCGCCATCGTGAAAGCGGACGCTGGTGGGGCATTTTCCCTGCTGGCGTTCGAACGTGCGCTGCCGCTGCTGATAGAAAAGGCGCGACACGGTGGTATCGCCGCGCTGGCGATTAACCGCTGCGTGCACTTTTCTGCCCTGTTTGCGGACGTCGAACCGCTGACGGAGGCCGGCCTGGTGGCGCTGGCGACCACGCCGAGCCATGCGTGGGTCGCCCCTGCGGGCGGCACGCAGCCGCTGTTTGGCACGAACCCGATTGCTTTTGGCTGGCCGCGCGGCGATAAGCCGCCGTTTATTTTTGATATGGCCACCAGTGCGGCGGCGCGGGGTGAAATCCAGCTGCATCAGCGTGCGGGTAAGGCGGTGCCGGAAGGGTGGGGGATTGATGCTCAGGGCAATTCGACGACCAATGCACAGGCTATTCTTGACGGCGCGATGTTGACCTTCGGCGGACATAAAGGCTCGGCGCTGGCGGCGATGGTGGAACTGCTTGCCGGTCCGCTGATCGGTGATATGACCAGCGCGGAATCGCTGGCGTGGGATGAGGGCGCAGGCGGCCTGCCTTACGGCGGTGAACTGATTCTGGCACTCGACCCTACGCGTTTTTTGGGGAATGACGCCGCAGCCCATCTGGCTCGTGCCGAGACACTCTTCAGCGGGATGACGCAGCAGGGGGCGCGATTGCCGGGAGAGCGCCGCTATCAATCTCGTGAGCGCGCAAACCGTAATGGCCTGGAGATAACCCTCACACTTTTCAATGACATATCTGAGCTGCTGAAATCATCATCGTGATCGTCAACACAAGAGGAGGGAAATAGTCCCTCTTCTCAGTACGTTTTTCGTAAAGTTTTCCCTTTCCAGGCCGAAAATTCTGTTATCTGTCTGAAGGAAAGAGAAAACATGTTAAACCGTATCAAGATTGTCACCAGCCTAATGCTGGTTTTAGCGATATTTGGCCTTTTACAACTCACATCCGGTGGTCTTTTCTTTAACGCTCTGAAGAATGACAAAGAGAACTTCACTGTCCTGCAAACCATTCGCCAGCAACAATCCACGCTGAACGCCAGCTGGGTGGCGTTGCTGCAAACCCGTAATACCCTGAACCGTGCGGGCATCCGCTATATGATGGATCAGAGCAATATCGGCAGCGGCGCGACCGTTAACGATTTGATGCAAATTGCGTCTGCGTCTCTGAAACAGGCGGAAAAAAACTGGGCTGCGTACGAAGCCCTGCCGCGCGACTCGCGTCAAAGTGATGCAGACGCGATGGAAATCAAACGTAACTACGATATCTATCACGGTGCGCTGGCGGAGCTGATTCAGCTGCTGGGCGCAGGTAAAATCAACGCCTTCTTCGACCAGCCGACTCAGAGCTATCAGGACGGTTTTGAGAAGCAGTACGTAAACTACCTGCAGCAGAACGACAAGCTGTACAAGACCGCCGTTGAGGACAGCAACAGCTCTTACTCTCAGGCTATCTGGGTGTTGATTAGCGTATTGGTTGCCGTTCTGGTGGTGATTGTCGCCGTCTGGCTGGGTATCAAACAGGCGCTGATCTCTCCGTTGAACCGTCTCATCGACAGCATTCGCCATATCGCCAGCGGCGACCTGGTGAAGCGCATTGATGTGGAAGGCTCCAACGAGATGGGCGAACTGGCCGATTCACTGCGTCATATGCAGGGTGAGCTGGTGCGTACCGTTGGCGACGTGCGTAATGGCGCGAACGCCATTTACAGCGGTGCGAGCGAAATCGCGATGGGCAACAACGATCTCTCCTCCCGTACTGAGCAGCAGGCGGCTTCTCTGGAAGAGACTGCTGCCAGTATGGAACAGCTGACGGCGACCGTTAAGCAAAACGCCGAAAACGCCCGTCAGGCAAGCCATCTGGCGCTGAGTGCGTCTGAAACGGCGCAGAAAGGCGGTAAAGTGGTGGATAACGTGGTGCAAACCATGCGTGACATCGCTGGAAGTTCGCAGAAAATTGCCGACATTATCAGCGTAATTGACGGCATTGCTTTCCAGACCAACATTCTGGCACTGAACGCGGCGGTAGAAGCGGCGCGTGCGGGCGAGCAGGGCCGTGGCTTTGCGGTGGTGGCAGGTGAAGTTCGTAACCTGGCGCAGCGCAGCGCCCAGGCGGCACGTGAAATTAAGAGCCTGATTGAAGACTCTGTTGGCCGTGTGGAAGTGGGCTCTACCCTGGTAGAAAGCGCAGGTGAAACCATGGGCGAGATCGTTAATGCAGTCACTCGCGTTACCGACATTATGGGTGAAATCGCCTCTGCGTCAGACGAGCAGAGCCGCGGTATTGACCAGGTGGGTCTGGCAGTCGCAGAGATGGATCGTGTGACCCAGCAGAACGCCTCGCTGGTGGAAGAGTCTGCTGCGGCCGCGGCCGCGCTGGAAGAGCAGGCGAGCCGTCTGACTCAGGCTGTGGCGGTGTTCCGCATTCAGCAGGAGCAGATGAAAGCGCGCGAGTTCGCTGCGGCTAAAGCGGTTTCCACGCCGGTAATGGCGCGTAAAACCGCGACTGCCGATTCAGGCGATAACTGGGAAACGTTCTAATTAAGTGACAGGCGCATGGCACAGCGGGATTCATACGCTAAGCCATGCGCCGCTTCATCATCTCTTTTCTGACGCAGTTCTGGCGTTAGCTCAGCAATTTGTTCAAATCCCAACCGCGCATAGAACGGCGCATTCCACGGGACGTCCCGGAACGTCGTTAACGTCAGCGACGTCAGCCCTAGCTTACGGGCATGGTCAGCCACACAGGCGATGAGCTGTCGGCCAATCCCTTTTCCCTGCCAGTCCAGATCAACCGAAAGCTCCACGATAAACAGCGATGAAGAGTGTGCTTCGGTGAGGATAAACCCCACGGGGCGGTCATTCGCCAGCGCCAGCCAACTTTGCCCGCGTTCGGCATACTCAAGATGCTGCTCAGCGGAAATAACCTCACCCTCGGCAAGCCAGGCGAGCTCCGGATAGCGTCGAAAACGTTCCCCCGCCGCGCGTTCAATGGCGGGCAGGGCGTAAACGTCGTCACAGCGAGTTGGCCGAACGGTTATGTTAAGGGGGACGGTCATTAGCCTGCATTACTCACAATTTTAATTTCGACCATGCCTACCCCCAGCTGACGCGGTGAATGGCCGAGGATATTCCCGTCATTCGTGGACTGCGGGTCTGGCGGCACAATCACCAGGGTATTGCTGCGGGATGGATTCTCAAAATGAAGCGTGTGAGTGGTCACTTCGTTTCCAAGCGTTAGCGTCTGCTCTTGATCGCCCACGCGCACGGGCACGGGCTTATTTGCATTGGAGCCATACGCCCTGGCCGTGATCACCAGGTCAAATTGTTCTGGCAGGGGATGGGTGTACTCAATTTTCACCTCGTTGCCCAACTGCGCATTTGACCAGCGTCCCCAGGACTCCGGACGTGAGATGCCGCTAAACTGTTTCACCTCTTCCGGCGCGCCGGCCACGTTAAAGATAAAGCTGTCCGCCTTGTAGCGAATATCGTTATCGACGATTTTCAGCATGTCGACGTTGTGCTGATAGCGTGCGGTATCAATCACCGTGTCTTTAAACGCGGTTTTGCCTTTCCACTGGGCTTTATCCACATGCTGCACGGTTTGCTCCCCGCCAAGCTGGCCCTGAGAAACACACCAGTCGGTAGAAAGCGCCAACGGCTGTGACCAGAGTTGGCCCATTTTGTAACATTTGTCGACCCAGACGAAGTTATCGCGAGGGGCAAAGTCAGCCAGCTGGAAACGCAGTGGGGCGGAATACTCACTTTCCGGCAGAGGTTCGACGCGATTGTCCGACACGCGCACCAGCAGCGGCAGGCGGAAGCTGCTGCCCGAGAAGGCAATCGTGTTTTTATTTTGATCGATGGTGAAATCTTTCATCTCTTTCGGGAAGTTCCACAGGCGGATGATGTCTGGCTTCCACGCGAGGATTTTTTCCTTCATGTTGAGGAAGACTTCAGAGAGAGATTGCCCCGACAACGTGCTGCGGCCCAGACCAATAAAGTTGTCTCCGCCCAGAATGTCCAGCACGGTCGCGCCGTTATCCATTGAGTTACGTTTGGTGGCAATCACTTCCTGTTGCGGCTGGTCGCCGCGAAGCACGAAGAACAGATTGCTGCGATCCTGCTTGTTGAGTTGATCCCATGCGCTGTTTTTCATCGCCAGATGGTCAGACGAAACGACGATGACGGTATTTTTAAAATACGGTGAAGCTTTGATTTTCTCGACCAGTGCGGCGATATGCTCCTGGCTACAGGTGACGGCGCTGAAAGATTTGTTGTTTTTGCCGCCGACATCATAGCTTCTGCGTTTACAGGTACGTGAGACGAACCCGTCTGGGTGGTGCGTATCCACGGTCAGAGCAAAGAGGGAGAAGCGTTTACCCGAGCGGGAAAGTTCTTCGAATTTCTTCCAGGTTTCGTCCAGCACCGTATCGTCGTAGAAGCCCCAGTCGTTGCGGTAGTTCGGATCGGCAACTGTCGTTTTTAACTCCTCTGAGCCATACAGGTGGTCAAAACCGTGGGACTTCAGGAACACATCTTTTCCGGCAAAGCGCAGGTTCGCCCCCTGGACAAAATAGTTTTCATAGCCAGAGTTTTTCAGGATATCGCCCAGGCAAACATTCTGCGGGAAGAATGTCGACATCGAGGCTGAGGCGTTCCCTTCAAAAGGTGCAAACAGCGGGATGCCACACTGCGAGGCAACCATTCCGGCGATAGTGTAATCCGTGCCGGGCAGCTGCATGGTGTGGCTGAAATCGAGACCTTCGTTTTTCAACGCGCCCAGCTCTGGTGTCAGGTTCGGGAACGCGTCGTTATCAAAGTACGTGCGCTCCAGACTTTCGCCGTAGATATAGACCAGGTTGAGTTTCGGGTTGGCGATCGTTTTCGACGGCTCTTTGTAGTAGGCCACGAAATCTGGATCGCCGTCGCGCGACTGGGACTTTACCAGCTCGGCGATCTGATGGAATGCGGGACTGGCGTCGACTGAGGCCAGTGCCAGGAAAAGCGCCAGCAGGCTGTAACCATGATGGTGCGGATGATGGCGACGTCGCCGCAGTACCCAGGCCAGTGCGCCAAAAACGACCACCAGCGCCACAACCAAGCCCAGCCCAGGAAGAATATACTTACCTACGCCCGCGCCCGTCAGGCTGTTCGTCAGGGTGTAGAGCACCGCATCGTTAATCCCGTCACCGGTAAAGTAATCGCTGGCGTATAAGGTAATGTTTAAAATAATAAAAATGCCGAGCACCACCAGCGTGGCGATAAACCACCAGGTGTGACGGCCAGCTTTCCAGGCGTAAACGCCGACAGAAGCCAGAAAAAGGATAAGAGACATGAATTCAGACAACAGCATATCCTCATGACGCCAGATGCTTCGCTGGCTAACTGTTTATTTTTAGGTACTACAATGTAATTGCGATGTCGTTTAGCTGCAATTCTAGTGTCATGAAAGTGTGCTGTTATTAGGATTTGGTTTAGAAAACCGTTTTTTTGAAGGTGCTCGCATCCTGACAAACGGACGCTGAGACGGTGGCAGGCAGGGAAAACGCTCATTTAGCGCCGCGTTGCAAGACTATCGCATTAAACGCGGCGTGTTGTGGCAGAAAATGGGATGGATCAGGAGATGAAATTAACGCCTTGTTTCAGCACCAGATCGCAGGCTTTGGTTTTCACCTGTTTGGCCAGAGAAGAGTTGCCGATGGTGCTCAGGTTAAGCTGCTGGCCGTTTTTCGCGTTAAGCAGACCCTGAATACCGTCCATGTAGTTGGTATCCGCTTTCTGCTCCTGGGTATCCAGACCCAGCTTGCCCAGCACCTGGTTTTTGACATTTTGCGCGTCGGTCACGGAGGCCAGCTTTTGCTTCGCGCAATATTCCAGAATGCCCGCCGCGTTGTTCATTGTACCCGCACTCAGGCTCTGGGAGCTGTTACCCAGCAGGCTGGTGAGAGAAGATGCGGACAGCCCGCCCTGAGTGCTGCTGCTCTCTTTGGTCAGTTCGTTTGCTGCGCTTGACAGAGAATCCTGCCAGGACGCCGCTTGCACTGCGCCGGTAACCAACAGGGTGCCTAACAGCGTGCTGATAATAATCTGTTTTTTCATCGTAAATTTCTCAAAAAGGTCCGTTTTGGGCCGGAAGTGATTCCAGTATATACCGCCTTCTCACCATAGATTCCTGGAACTATCTTAATACTCTTTTCCGGTGACGCGGCTACGGTAACTTTCCCAGTCGAAGATAACATACAGGCTGTTACCCAGCTTCATGCGATCCATAACGCGCTCACCCAGTAAGCGGGTCATCTCGTCGATATTGTGGTTTGTCAGCATACCGGTAGGTCGTTTGGACGAGGAACGGCGGTCGACAATCTGGTTAATGATCACCTTTTCATAACGGGATTCCGTCTGCACGCCAATCTCGTCGATGACCAGTAAATCGACGTTACTCAGGTCGTTCAGGAGTTGTTCTTCGCTGGTTTCGCGGTTGCTGAAGGTGTCTTTCATCGCGGACATGATATCGGCCACGGTGATGATGAGCACCGATTTTCCGCGCAGGAGCAGTTCGTTGCAGATAGCGGCGGCGAGGTGATTTTTTCCGGTGCCAGGTTTGCCGCTAAAGATGAAGCTGGCAATATTACCATCGAATTCATCCACATACTGACGGGCGGCGGCAAGCGCGTTCATCTGCCCGTTGGTCTCAACTTTATAATTATCAAATGAGCAGTTCTGATGCAGGGGACGAATACCTGAACGGTTAAAGGTGCGCTGCATTTTCATCGCCCGATTTTCACGGGCGAGCGCGGCGGCGCGGATCTCTCCTTGCTCTTTTTGCCACGCCAGCAGTTCTTCACCCGTGGTGAAAGCGGGCTTCACGTTGGCAGGCATCATTTTTTGCAGACGTTTCATCAGGTCGCCGACGTTCTTCATTTCGCACCTCGGAATCCGTTAGGGATCTGTTTATCCGGTTCTGAAAACGCGTTGATATCGCGTTTTGGCTGGCCATTATTGCTGGCGCGGGTGATTTGAAGATGGCGCGCGAGCTTTTGCTGCCACTGAATATGGGTGAAGACTTTACCTTCTGCCTGCCACCAGGCCGTAAACGCGGCCAGCTCTTCAGCGGTGGCGGGTTGTGTTAACGCAATCCCCCACAGCGCGGCCTGCCGCTGAAAATCGGCATCAGGTTGCCAGCCCGCATAGAGGGCAAATTTTCCCATCGGAACGCTCATCGGGGCGTTAACCGGCTCATCAAAAAACTGGTTATCCAGCATGATATCGCTCGCCGGGCGTGATAATTGCGCTTCGATCTCCAGGAGCTGTGCCAGACGTTCCGGTGTGATTGCGTAAAATGCCGGCGCATTGTCGGCAAAAACCGCAACCGTGCCGCCTTCGGCGTGGGTCAACACACCGCGTGGGTCGCGCATAAAGGCATCAATGCCAGCAATGCTGGTGGTCAGAATTCTGGAGGACATAACGCTTACTCTACTGATGACTACGGGCGTGATATGAGCTTATGGTAGCACAGAGAGGATGAGGGGATGGAGGGGATTTCCCCGGTGGCGATGCGCTTATAGGGCTACAACCGTAGACCTGATAAGCGCAGCGCCATCAGGCATTTATCATGCGATGATATTCAGGGTCACGTCGATGTTGCCGCGGGTCGCGTTAGAGTACGGGCAAACGATGTGGGCGGCATCGACCAGCTTTTTGGCTTCCGCAGGATCCATGCCTTCAACATGGATGTTCAGTTTTGCTTCGATACCAAAGCCGGTTGGCAGCGGGCCAATACCCACTTCGCCTTCAATAAAGGCCTCTTTTGGCAGGGTAAATTTGTCGCGTGCGGCGACAAACTTCATCGCGCCCAGGAAGCAGGCAGAGTAACCGGCAGCAAACAGCTGCTCAGGGTTCGTCACTTCTCCCCCCATGCCACCCATCTCTTTTGGCACGCCCAGTTTCACGTCCAGGACACCATCAGAAGAGGTGGCACGACCGTCACGACCTCCGGTTGCTTTTGCTTTGGCGGTATAAACGACTTTTTCTAAAGACATGGCAGGTTCCTCATTTTACATTTAAGTGTGCTATTAAATAGCGTGCGATATATGTGTTTAAATAAAGACGCGTAAAGTATAGCCTTACGCGTGGTGTAACTGGTGTCGCAAAAGTTCAAGCTGCTGCTTCAGCGCCAGCATCGTGTCAGTATCACATTGCGCTGCGCAACCCACCGCATGGGGGATATTGAGTGCCTGCTGCTGCAGTGCACGTCCCTCGTCGCTCAGCGTGACGGCCACCTGACGTTCGTCTTTACGCGAGCGCTGGCGTTTTATCAGCCCGGCGCTTTCCAGACGTTTTAACAGCGGTGTCAGGGTGGCAGAGTCAAGGAACAGTCGCTCACCAATGTCCGACACCGTCATGTCGTCCTGCTCCCAGAGCACCAGCATCACCAGGTATTGCGGGTAAGTCAGGTTCAGCGGCGCCAGCAGTTGCCGGTACAGCTTGTTAAGCGCCAGATTTGCCGAATAGAGAGCAAAGCAGAGCTGGTTATCCAGCAGGAGCGCAGCGGTGGTGTCGTTCGTTTTCGTGTTCATGGAATGAATATAGATAGTGCGCGATTTAATTGCAAGCAATTTTATGGGCAGGTATAGCGGAGTGCCACCTGAACGGCCATTTTGCGGTAGTGCTGGCGCTGAGCCTGTTCATCCGCCCCATCTTCAAACAGCAATGTGAAGGTGTAGCTGTTGGCGACGTAGTGAAAGCTGAAACTGCTTATCAGACGGTGGAGATCGCGGGCGTCAACTGTCTGGTTGAATAGCTGCTTTTCTTTACCCCGGTCCAGGATCGCTTCCAGCAGATCGAGCGCGCTACGGTTGACCTGGCGCAGATAGCTCGACTGCTGCATAAAGCGACCACGCTGCATGTTTTCCATGCAGATAATGCGGATGTAATCCGGGTGATCGGCATGATAGTCAAAGGTAGCTTCAACCAGGTTGACCAGCGCTTCTACCGGTGGCATTCCCGCCAGGCTCAGCGCTTTCTCACTGGCGCGGATTTGGGTGTAAACATGCTCCAGGACGAGAAGGTAGAGATTTTCTTTGTTCTTGAAATGGTAAACCACCATGCGCTTGGTCGTGCCTGCTTTCTCCGCAATTTGCTCCATGCGGGCACCGTTCAAACCATATTCGGCGAAAAGCGCGATCGCGCTCTGAAAAATTTTCTCTTTCAGGCTGGATTCTTCATTGTGTGCGGGGTGTTCGCTGCCTGGGTTAGCCACAATCTTTCCTTATTTTCACCAAACGGACCTGGACGATTATCCCCATGGCAGCGAAATAACACAAATATCAAACGCGTGGGCGTTTGCGGTACAGCCACAGTCCCGGGATCGACAGCCCGATAGAGAGTGCTCCGACAATGGAAGAGGCCTTAAGGAAGTTGCTCAGAAGGAGGATCATCTGTGGCTCGGTGTAGCCAAAATGGCTGATTTTTACTGCGGAAATCATTGCCGTGTAGGCAGATATGCCCGGGAACATCGGGATAACGGCGGCAACGGTGAACACTTTGGGATGCGCCAGATACCAGCGCGACCACTGAATGCCGATGCTACCGACCAGCATAGACGCCATAAATGTCGACCATTCGATGTTAAAACCTGCCGTCATCATGACCATCCGTGACCCATGACCAATCGCACCCAGCAGGGCACACCACGGGAGAGCACGTTGCGGAACATTAAAGACCATCGCAAAGCCAACGGCAGGAATGGCGGCCAGAAGCATGTCCTGTACCAGTGCCAGCAGAAAATCTATCACGCCCATCCGCGTAACCCCCAGAGAGTCATGGCCATGACGACGCCAATACAGGTCGCCAGCGTCAGCAGGCTGGCGATAGCCCAACGTGCCAGACCGGTATTGATGTGCCCTTTAAACATATCGGCGACAGCGTTAATCAACGGGAACCCCGGGACCAGCAGAAGCACACTGGCGGCCATGGCAACAGTGGGGGTGTTAACAAACTGCGGCAGGCGCAGCAGTAAACCAGACACCGTGGTGGCGACAAAAGCGGTAATACAGAAATTGATTTGTGGGTGCATTTGCCGGTGTGTCAGTAACTGGCGGACATACATCGCGATGCTGCTGGCGAAAAATGTAATGATTGCGCCGTCCCAGCCGCCTTTATTGAGCTTACAAAAACAGGCGCACGACAGCCCAACCATGAGCACAACGAGCCAGCGTGGGTAACGCAATGGCTTTATTTGGTTGAATTTTTTTTCAATCTCATTGTGGTCGAGCAGCTTATGCTCAGCAAGAATGACGATATGCTGCACTTCGGTGACGACGTGCATGTTAATACCGCGGTCGTGGTTTTTGCGGGTGGAGGTCAGGCATTGACCATCTTTGATCGTAGTCAGCACAATGGCGTTTGAAGAGATCGCGCTTTCAACGCTATCCATACCTAACGCCAGCCCCAGCCGTGTTGAGAGTTCCTCAACCAGCGCGCTTTCCGCACCGTGCTGGAGCAGAAAAAGACCGCACTGAATACATAGCCGCGTGATAGCACGCTGCGTTGACCGATCTGCCTGCATGTATTGTCCTGAAGAGAAAATGGATGTTAGCGGTTTGGCCCGTGATGCTTACTTTTAACACAAAGTGCGGTACCCCTTGCTGTGGGTCAGATCAAGATTTATGCAAACAGTTGCAACCTGTATTGTGAAAGGGTTTTCGCTTTAATTTATAACAATGGTGAATTATTAATGCGGTAACATAAAATATTTGTATTTAGTTATTCTAAATTTATATTGTCGATATTTTAATGAGTCCGTAATTAAATTTTCTTGCACTTTATGAGATATTATCTCTGTTTTAGGCATTTCTTAAATCAGAAACATATCTCATCTTCTGCTTGTATTAATCTGTTTTACACTCAGGGACGAAAATACTTATTACGTTGATGCGTATTAACGTTACTCATCAAATGAAAAATGGACACGGAGGGTCTATGTTGTCATTACATGGTAAACATTGCGTAGTCATAAGCCGGATACCCGTGATGCAAAAAGGGTTTGCAGGCGTTATGGCACGTCACTTCCCCGATTTTGAATTGACCTTTTGCCGCTCACTGCAGGAGCTAACGCTGCTTCAGTTACGCAGTGCAGATGTAATTATTGCCGATATTTCAGGTGAATACAGAAACCCCCGGGGCTCGCTCGAAGAGTACTACAGCTTATTGAACCAATACCGTGAAATACACTGGATCTTCTTAGTCTCCCGACCGCTGTACCCGATAGCGGTTGAGTTGCTTATGCGACCAGAAAGCACGCTGCTTTCCGATATGGAACCCATCGACGGCGTGATTAATGCCATCCGGGCCGGGAGTGAGCGTGCTGAACGGATAAGCCAGACGTTATTAATACCAGAACCTCAGAGTGTTGAAGATGAACACGTTATTGCGCTCACGCACTCTGAACGCAAAGTATTACGTTTGTTAGGTAAGGGATGGGGGATTAATCAAATTGCCACCTTGCTCAAGAAGAGCAATAAAACGATAAGTGCGCAGAAAAACAGTGCGATGCGACGGCTGTCGTTGCGGTCTAACGCCGATATGTATGCCTGGATCAGTAGTACACAGGGAATGAGAGAGCTGAGTTTAATCTCAGCCTATGGAGAGTTCGAGGAATGGAAAAAACCGATTCAACAAGACACATCGCCATTATCGAAAATTGTTCAATGAGTGCTGTTGGGCTACAGCATCTTTTTGCTATGCCCACCCTTAACCATTATCAGTTGCACTTATTTAGTGGATTTGAGGGCTTTAAGAAGGCACTTCATCAGACCAATTTTTTTTCGCTGATCTATTCACTTTCCGATGCGCGAGAAGAGCGTCGTAATTGCCTGGCGCACGTGCGGGATCTCGCATTTACCCATAGCCATATTCAACGCATTATTCTGGCGTCTGATGAGATGGAAGCACGGTTAATTAGCCATCTATCACCTTCACGTCTTCACGGAGTGGTCAGTAAATCATTAACACTTGAGCACTTGCAGAAGGAGCTCGTGGTGTTGTTGGGTGAAACGCTGCGCATCAATGACAATATGCTGAACCACTGGTATCGGAGTCAAAACAGGATGTTAAGCCCCACGGAGCGGGCCATTTTGCGTTATATGTCTTGCGGGTATTCCATTCCCGAAATCGCCGCACAGCTTGAACGCAATATTAAAACTATCCGGGCACATAAGTTTAATGCGATGGCGAAGTTGGGAGTGAGTTCTGACGTAGGGCTGCTTGATGCAGCGGATATTCTTACGCATCTCCCGGCACGAGAACCGCTTAATCCTGCACTCAGCAAACCCACATTTTTATAACCTGCCTTGTGCGCCAGATACTCTCTGGCGCATCAATCAGATGCATACATCAACCCATTTTGCAGATGTTAGCTCTGCCATCCTGTCAGGTGAAATACGTACGGCACTGTGGATCGCGCCAGCGGCAGGGAGTACTTCAGCGTACTGCTTTAAGGAAATATCACAGTAAACCGCAAGCGGGTTTTCCAGCCCGAACGGACAAACACCACCAACAGGATGACCTGTTATGGTCACTACTTCATCACTGCTGAGCATGCGTGCTTTTGCACCAAAGGTGTCTTTTAGCTTTTTGTTATCCAGGCGCGCATCGCCTTTCGCTACCACCAGAATCACCTCGTTTTTCACCTTCAATGACAGGGTTTTAGCAATTTGTCCCGGCTCAACGCGATGGGCGGCTGCAGCGAGTGCAACGGTAGCGGTACTCTGACTCAATTCAATAACGTCTATATCCGGAGCGTTGTCGGCAAAAAACTGCTGTACAGACTGCAAACTCATTGTTTCCTCCTGACAAATATCCTGCGTAATCTGTCATAAGAATTTATGCTCTGTAAATATCTCTTAAGTAACAAATACCCCATATAGCTGATTTCTGGATCATCTTCACAATCACAGAAACCGGTTACAGTAACCGGTTGCAGAGCGTGGTGCGTAGATTAATACTGAGTACGTAACGTTCCCTGTATCCAATAATAAGAGCAAATTATGAAACCATTTAGTCTGAGCAGTAACGCTGGTACACAAGCCAGCAAGGTTGTGAAGCTGATTTATGGAACAACGTGTGGCACGAATGTGCCCGTAACAAACGTCTGACAGGAGATCTGCCATGTCTGCCAACCATGCTGCGTTTAACCTGATATTCCGTTTTGTTGAAAATTACGTTAGCCCAATTGCCGGGCGCATCTCTTCCCAGCGTCATGTCATGGCTATTCGTGATGGATTCATCTCCGCGATGCCATTTATGATTGTGGGCTCATTTTTGTTAGTGTTCGCTTACCCACCGTTTTCGCCTGATACCACCTGGGGTTTTGCGCGCGCCTGGTTGGATATGGCGAAGCAATTTGAAGGCCAGATCCTGACGCCGTTTGATATGACAATGGGTATTATGTCCATTTATATCTGTGCGGCCATTGCCTATAACCTTGGCAAACACTATGTCAAATCGCATCAGTTAGACCCATTTATGTGTGCCATGCTGTCGCTGATGGCGTTTCTCCTGGTCGCAGCACCTAAAACCAAAGGCACACTTCCTGTGGACAGCCTGGGCGGGACGGGCATCTTTACCGCGATTCTGGTGGCTATTTACTGCGTTGAGATGATGCGTTTCCTTAAAGCGCATAACATTGGTATTCGCCTGCCAGACCAGGTTCCCCCGATGATCAAAAACTCTTTCGACCTGCTGATCCCGGTGCTGGTTGTGGTGTTGACGCTCTATCCGCTGAGCCTGATTATTCAGTCTCAGTTTGACATGCTGATCCCGCAGGCGATTATGTCAGTCTTTAAGCCTTTGGTTTCTGCTGCGGACTCGCTGCCTGCGATTCTGTTAGCTGTGTTGATTGGTCATTTGCTCTGGTTCGCCGGGATCCACGGAGCCGCCATTGTCTCCGGGATGTTACAGATGTTCTGGTTGACTAACCTGGGGGCTAACCAGACTGCGCTGGCTGCCAGTCAGCCTCTGCCGCATATTTTTATGGAAGCATTCTGGACGTTCTTTATCGTGATTGGCGGGTCGGGAGCCACAATGGGACTGGTGATTTGCTATCTGCGCAGTCGTTCAGCACATTTACGCTCTATTGGGCGTTTAAGCGTGGTACCAAGCTTCTTTAACATTAACGAACCTGTCATTTTCGGTACGCCGATTGTGATGAACCCAGTGTTCTTTATTCCGTTCCTGTTGGCACCCATGGTGAACGCCGTGCTGGCCTGGGCGGCGATGTCATTTGATCTGATTGGCCGTGTCATTTCAGTCGTGCCCTGGACGGCACCCGCTCCGATTGGTGCCGCATGGGCCCTTGGCTGGGATTTCCGCGCAGCCATTCTGGTCGTTGTTCTGGCCTGCGTATCAGCAATAATTTACTTCCCATTCTTCAAAGTTTACGAGAAGCAGCTGCTGGAGCAGGAAGCCGAGGAAGCGCAGCGTAACGCGGAAGAGGAAAATCAGCAGGTGGCTTAAAAGCGTTGTGCCGGGTGGCGGCTACGCCTTACCCGGCCTACGAGTTGAGGTTTTTGTAGGCCCGGTAAGCGAAGCGCCACCGGGCAATTCAGTGCACTATTTCAGCGTGCAATCTCCGCACTGCTTAACGTCCGGCAGGCGATAGCGCTGGCAGCAGGTGCGACGAACCAGAAGTCCGTCACGGAGAACTACGGAACGGAATAACGGGTTTTCACTGCCATCAGAAAGTTGTTTTGCAAAGAAACAGGACTGACGCAGGGCATCAACGATCTCATCACCAAGCAGAGGCTTCATTTCCGTTAAATACCAGTGGATTAAATACCCGGTATTATTCCAGATAAGTTTCCCGTTAATCTCACCCGTCTCTTCAAGGGCATTAACCACCGGAATCAGAGCCTGAGTGATAAGCTGCTCCATACGCTCCTGAGCAGAAAGTGGCTCTGCGGCCTGGTCTTCGTGGAGATCAATCCAGAAACAGGCTGCACGCCCGGTTTCGTGAAACTCGACATGGAAATTATCCGGCGAGAGTTCCAGCATGCTCTTTTGCGTTAACAGCGCCAGCATGAGGGGAGGCACCATCAGCCCGATATACCACTGCGCCCAGAGAGAGAGCAGGGGTTTATTTTCCCGCTTAAGGGTGGGTTGATGACGATAGATATGGTCGGAATAGGTGGCCAGCAATGATTGCAGTTGGGCTGGTTGCCGCCACTCAGCAAGCGTCATGGCGTGCTGCGGGTGCGCTTCATCAAGCCGGATAAAGTCCAGCAGATGAGCACGAGTTTTCGCAATCTTATCCCGTATGGCATCCGCAAGCGAAGCATTCCCGCTGGCGAGGGGGGCTCGCCAGAGGAGTGGTTCAGCAATGTGTGCGGTCTGAGTGGCCATAGTATGGATAGAAATCTAAATGATAATGATTGCCAATCCTAACTATTGCTCAAACCAATGGCAAGACTTTTGTCCTGGTTAAACGACCTCGTGCTTAAGCCGACTGAAGGCCTTCACTAAGCAGAATATTATTGCGTCCCATATGCTTGGCTTCGTAGAGAGCTTTGTCCGCTTTTTCCAGTGCGCCTTCCACGTCTTCATCCTCGAAAATAGCAATACCAATGCTGATGGTGACATTTGTCGCAACGCTTTCGTTGAACAGATGCGGGATTTTCAAATCGTAGACTTTCTGACGGATCCGCTCTGCCGTCTGGCGGGCATGTTCGAGTGAAATATTGGTCAGCAGCACCATAAACTCTTCCCCACCAAAGCGCGCCACAATATCGCGAGAACGCACGGCGTCGCGAATTGCCGCAGAGACGCGTTTCAATGCCTGATCGCCCATCATATGGCCGTAGTGGTCGTTATAGGCCTTGAAGTGGTCGATATCCATCAGCAGGACAAAGTGTTCGCCGTTTTCAACCGCTGGCAAGTTCTCCAGACGGCTTTGCAGGCCGCGACGATTATAGAGTCCGGTAAGGGGATCCATCATGCTGAGATCGGTGAGGGTTTCCCGTTCTTCCAGTAAGCGAGAGAGCAGCTCCTGAGCAAAGCGATCGTTACGTCTTTGCAAAATGTTATGAATAGCAATTGCCACCACAGGAAGTGCGAAAGAATAGGCTATTCTCAGCCATATATCGTGGTTCCCTAACCACAGGCAGACAATAAAGGTGGGTAATGAGTGCAGTATGAATGCCACAATATTACTGGCAAATGCCAGCGTACCGATAAAAAGCACCGTTAATAGCGCTATTATCAAATACGTCATATGGTCGTGAGTAATTAGTGAAAATTTTGAGATAATTTGCCAGGCCCACAAAATACCGAAAATCCCTGAAATAACAGGAATATTGATCTTCCGTGTCCTCTTCTTCCAGTGCCACGCGAGCAGGCCAGTGCTGATGGAGAAAATAGCAATCAGAGGGAAAGAGAACACGCGCACAGAATTAAGTGGATTTGTTACCGAGAACACGGCTGATGTTGCGTTCAGGAATAAAAATAAACGTAACGATAATTGATATTTTCTGTGAACCAAAGACCGCCAGGATTGTGATGTCATAGTAGTACGTTTTTATTAAAATTTAATTAAAACAAATAAATAGGTGTGGTGTCGCAATTAAAAAAGTAAAAAACTCAAAGAATAATTATCAGAAAATCTTTAGGTGTAGTTAACAGGTGTGCAATTTATCACCTTAGGCAATTCCTGTCATTATGGGAAAGGTAAAGGTCGATGGTTTTTGATTCGCTATGCTGACAAATGATAATTTATTTCATATGATATTGGTTATCATTATCACTGTGAGAGGGCGAGTCATGTTGAACAGAGCGCTGGGAAGTGGTTGGGGTGTATTACTGCCGGGAGTGATTCTCGGCGGTTTGATGTTTGCCGATCTCTCCATCAATGTCTGGAAAGCCATCATTGTGTCAGGATTATTAGTCACGTCAGGAATGATATGGCATAAGCAGTTACGCCACTTTGTTCTACTGCCATCGTGCGTTGCACTGGTTAGTGGAATTCTGGTGATACTGATGAGTTTGAAATAACAGAAAAAAAGAAGAACTTCAGAAGGGCTGTAAGATAATTGGTGCGAGGGGGGGGACTCGAACCCCCACATCCGTAAGGACACTAACACCTGAAGCTAGCGCGTCTACCAATTCCGCCACCTTCGCACAGTCATCTTACTATTTTTGATATCGCCTCGTTGGTGCGAGGGGGGGGACTCGAACCCCCACATCCTAAGGACACTAACACCTGAAGCTAGCGCGTCTACCAATTCCGCCACCTTCGCCCAGTGCGAGCAATATCAACGTGATTTATGGTGCGAGGGGGGGGACTCGAACCCCCACATCCGTAAGGACACTAACACCTGAAGCTAGCGCGTCTACCAATTCCGCCACCTTCGCATACCATCGATACTGTAAAAGTATCGTAACCACGGAGGCGCATTCTAGATGTTTTCAGCTTTACGTCAACAGAAAAGTGCGCGCGACACCTTGATTGCTGGAAAAATGGCCGATGGTGATGCCATGTGGAGCCGGATAGCGCTTGCGCTTCTCCGGCCTACAGGATTAGAGATTATTTTTTGGCCTGACGCGTCATCACGGTGCGGTAAACCTTAAAGCGACCGGTCTGAGCGATCACTTCATGGAAGCCGAAGGTTTCGTCCAGCACTTTCGGGTACGCCAGGAAGGCGTTAGCCACGATGCGCAGCTCTCCACCGCTGTTAAGGTGACGAACTGCGCCACGGATCAGCGTTTGCGCGGCTTCAAGGCTGGTCTCCATGCCATCATGGAACGGCGGGTTGGAGATAATCATGTCGAAACGACCCGTAATGTCGGAGAAGACGTTACTGGCAATCACTTCTCCTTCGATTCCGTTTGCGGCAAGCGTTGCGCGACTGGCTTCTACCGCTGGCGCGCTCACATCACACAGGGTTAAACGCACTTTTGGCGAATGGCTGGCAAGAACTGTTGAAAGTACCCCCGCGCCACAGCCCACGTCCAGCACTTTACCTTTGGTGTGCGGCGTCAGGGTGGAGAGCAGCAGTTTGCTACCCGTATCCAGCGCGTCACGGCTGAACACGCCCGGCAGGGTTTTGATGGTCAGACCGTCAAGCTGATACTCGTCCCAGTAAGCTTGTGCATCAAACGAAGTCTGTTTTTCCAGACGGCCATGGTACAGACCACAGCGGCGAGCGCTGTCGACTTTATTCAGCGGCGCGTAGCCTTCCAGCATCTGTTCAGCGCTACGCACGCCGCTGCGGTTTTCACCTACCACAAAAATATCGCAGCCGACCGGCAGCAGGGAGAGCAGGTTCATCAGCTGGAACTGGGCTTCCGGTTTATTCTTCGGCCAGTAGTAAATCAGCGTATCGCAGTCAGCGATATCGCTCTGCTCTGCGACCAGGCTAAAGCGCGCGCGCTCGCCCATCTGGCGGCTCAGGACCTGCCAGTGGTGATAATATTGGGTGTGGGCTCGGCTTTCAGCACATTCGAAACGTGCGGGCAGGTCATCCTGCATATCTCCGGCAAACAGAATACGGCTTTCTTCGAAATCATCACTGTGACGCAGCAAGACTTCACTTGCCGGGGTAAATGCAGACATGAATTGTTCCTCAATAAACTCAGGCGGGGATTATAGTAGGTAGATGGCGCACTTTCGACACATTTGCTATATTTGCGCGCCTGAGAGACAGGAGTTTTCCCTATGACATCCCGACGAGACTGGCAGTTGCAGCAACTGGGCATCACCCAGTGGGCTTTGCGTCGCCCGACGGCGTTGCAGGGCGAAATCGCCATCTCCATCCCGGCGCACGTTCGCCTGGTGATGGTGGCGGAAGAACTGCCTGCCCTGAATGAACCCCTGATCGGTGATGTCCTTCGCAGCCTGAAGCTGACGGCCGACCAGGTTTTACAGCTGACGCCAGAACGGGTCGCGATGCTTCCTCCTGATAGCCGCTGTAACAGCTGGCGTATCGGAGAGACAAACGAAATCCCCCTACAGGGGAGCCAGATCTGCTCGCCAGCGCTGGACGAACTGAAAGCCAACCCAAAAGCGCGTTGCGCGCTATGGCAACAAATCTGCGAATATGAACACGATTTCTTCCCTCACGACGCCTGACCTGACCACAGCGTTTGCGATTGAAACACGCGCCCACGCGTTTCCGTGGAGCGAAAAAACCTTCGCCAGCAATCAGGGCGAGCGGTATCTGAATTACCGCCTGGACGTTGACGGTACCATGGCCGCCTTCGCGATTACGCAGGTTGTTCTTGATGAAGCGACGCTGTTTAATATCGCGGTTGATCCTGCGTTTCAGCGTCGTGGGCTGGGAAGAGAACTGCTTGAGCACCTCATCCGTGAGCTCGAAACCCGTGACGTTTTCACCCTGTGGCTGGAAGTGCGCGCATCGAACGTCGCCGCCATCGCGCTCTATGAAAGCTTAGGCTTTAATGAGGCGACAATCCGCCGTAACTACTACCCCACCGCAGAGGGACGTGAAGACGCCATCATAATGGCTCTGCCGATTGGATAACGAAAATAAGGTTGTAACGATGAAATGGGACTGGATTTTCTTTGATGCCGACGAAACGCTGTTTACGTTCGACGCGTTCGGTGGTCTACAGCGGATGTTTCTCGACTATAGCGTAACCTTCACCGCTGAGGATTTTCAGGACTATCAGGCGGTGAATAAACCGCTGTGGGTGGATTACCAGAACGGTGCCATCACCGCGTTACAACTTCAGCATCAGCGTTTTGACGTCTGGGCGGAACGTTTAAAGGTGAGTCCGGGGACGCTGAACGATGCCTTCCTGAATGCGATGGCCGATATCTGCGCGCCGCTGCCGGGCGCGGTTTCCCTGCTTGATTCTCTGAAAGGCAAGGCGAAACTGGGCATCATTACCAACGGGTTTACCGCATTACAGCAAATCCGTCTTGAACGTACCGGCCTGCGCGATCATTTCGATGCGCTGGTGATTTCAGAAGAAGTGGGCGTACCAAAACCCGATCCGCGTATTTTTGATTACGCGCTGGCGCAGGCAGGTAATCCTGACCGTGAACGGGTACTGATGATAGGGGACACCGCTGAGTCGGATATTCTGGGTGGCATGAACTCGGGCTTATCGACCGTCTGGCTGAATGCGCACGGTCGCGTGAAGCCTGAAGGTATCGAACCGACCTGGACCGTGACGTCGTTGAACGAACTGGAGCAACTCCTGTGTAAACAATGATTGCCTGCCCCCCATTGATGGGTAAAATAGCCGCATTTTTCGTATTCCATGATGCGCGGCGTGCTGCCGCGCTTATATAAGAAGATTTGATTATGACGTTGTCTCCTTATCTGCAAGAGGTGGCCAAGCGCCGCACTTTTGCCATTATCTCGCACCCGGATGCCGGTAAAACGACCATCACCGAAAAGGTGCTGCTGTTCGGACAGGCGATTCAGACTGCCGGTACGGTTAAAGGCCGTGGTTCCAGCCAGCATGCGAAATCCGACTGGATGGAGATGGAAAAGCAGCGTGGTATTTCGATTACCACCTCCGTGATGCAGTTCCCGTATCACAACTGCCTGGTGAACCTGCTGGACACCCCGGGGCACGAAGACTTCTCCGAAGATACCTACCGTACGCTGACGGCGGTTGACTGCTGTCTGATGGTGATCGACGCCGCAAAAGGTGTAGAAGACAGGACCCGTAAGCTGATGGAAGTGACCCGTCTGCGCGATACGCCGATCCTCACCTTCATGAACAAACTCGACCGTGACATCCGTGATCCGATGGAGCTGATGGATGAAGTGGAAAACGAGCTGAAAATCGCCTGTGCACCAATCACCTGGCCAATCGGCTGTGGCAAGTTGTTCAAAGGGGTTTACCACCTTTATAAAGACGAAACTTACCTGTATCAGACCGGTAAAGGCCACACTATCCAGGAAGTGCGCATCGTGAAAGGTCTGGATAACCCGGATCTGGATACGGCGGTAGGTGAAGAGTTGGCCGCACAGCTGCGCGACGAGCTGGAGCTGGTGAAAGGCGCGTCTCACGAGTTCGACAAAGAGCTGTTCCTGAGCGGTGAAATCACGCCGGTATTCTTTGGTACCGCGCTGGGTAACTTCGGCGTTGACCACATGCTTGACGGTCTGGTGGAGTGGGCGCCGCAGCCGATGCCACGTAAAACCGACACCCGTGAAGTGGAAGCGCAGGAAGAGAAATTCACCGGTTTCGTATTTAAAATTCAGGCCAACATGGACCCGAAACACCGCGACCGCGTGGCCTTTATGCGCGTGGTGTCCGGTAAGTATGAAAAGGGCATGAAGCTGCGCCAGGTGCGTATCGGTAAAGACGTGGTGATCTCCGATGCGCTGACCTTTATGGCGGGCGACCGTTCGCACGTTGAAGAGGCGTACCCGGGCGACATCATCGGTCTCCACAACCATGGCACCATCCAGATCGGTGATACCTTCACCCAGGGCGAAATGATGAAGTTCACCGGTATCCCGAACTTCGCACCGGAGCTGTTCCGCCGTATTCGTCTGCGCGATCCGCTGAAGCAGAAACAGCTGCTGAAAGGCTTGGTACAGCTTTCCGAAGAGGGCGCGGTACAGGTGTTCCGCCCAATCGCAAACAACGATCTGATCGTTGGCGCGGTGGGTGTGTTGCAGTTTGACGTGGTGGTGGCTCGTCTTAAGAGCGAATACAACGTGGAAGCGATTTACGAATCGGTGAACGTGGCGACCGCGCGCTGGGTTGAGTGTTCTGACGTGAAGAAATTCGAAGAATTTAAGCGTAAGAACGAAATTCAGCTGGCGCTCGATGGTGGCGATAACCTGACGTACATCGCCCCAACCATGGTTAACCTGAACCTGACTCAGGAACGCTATCCTGATGTTCAGTTCCGCAAAACCCGCGAACACTAATCCCCTCTCAGAGCACGGCTGCCGCCGTGCTCTTCTTTAATTCCTGTCTTATTAATCCCTTGCGGAATGTTCTTAATTCAACGCAATTTCACGCTATTCGCGCGTTTTTTACCCAATTCTGAAAGCGGCTCTGTGAGAATGATCTATATTTAACTCAGTGTTTAACGCCGGGCGTGGATAAATTAACTGTTCAATGCATGACTTTAGGTTATCCATTTTGCCCGTGCGTTTATTCGCAATATATAAAACTACTAAGGAAGTATGTAGCCCGAATAACGGGTAAACACAGGAATAGATCGATGAATATGACAAGACTGAAGATTTCGAAAACTCTGCTGGCTGTAACCCTGGGTAGCGTTCTGGTGAGCGGTTCCGCTCTGGCGGAAAGCAGCACCATGGATAAAGCACAGTCCACGGCCGATACCGCAGGGCAAAAAATCGATAGCTCTATGAATAAAGTCGGCAATTTCATGGATGACAGCTCAATCACAGCAAAAGTGAAAGCCGCACTGGTGGATGATGAAGCCATTAAGAGCACCGATATTTCCGTTAAGACCGACAAGAAAGTGGTCACGCTGAGCGGCTTTGTTGAAAGCCAGGCTCAGGCCGAACAGGCGGTGAAAGTGGCGAAAGGCGTCGAAGGCGTTGCGTCCGTCAGCGATAAGCTGCACGTACGTGACAGCAAAAACGCGTCGGTGAAAGGTTATGCCGGTGATGCAGCCACCACTAGCGAAATCAAAGCTAAACTTTTAGCAGATGATATTGTGCCGTCCCGTAAGGTGAAAGTGGAAACCACCGATGGTGTGGTTCAGCTCTCCGGTACGGTAGATTCGCAGGCGCAAAGTGAACGTGCCGAGTCCATCGCGAAAGCGATTGATGGCGTGAAAAGCGTTAAAAACGATCTGAAAACGAAGTAAATCTGGACCATTCGCCCGTCTGGCTAAAACCAGCGGGCGAAAATAAGAACGACTCTGGAAAACGCCGGTGAGTGACCTGAGCGCTCACGTTTAGCGGCCGACATTAACTATGGTAAAGGAGAGGCTTATGTTTCGTTGGGGCATTATATTTCTGGTTATCGCGTTAATTGCCGCCGCATTGGGCTTTGGTGGACTGGCGGGTACTGCGGCATGGGCAGCAAAAGTTGTCTTTGTCGTCGGTATTATTCTGTTCCTGGTCAGCCTGTTTACCGGACGTCGACGTCCGTAGCAAATGCAATATTCCTTCAACAAAAAAAAGCCAGTCACTGCGACTGGCTTTTTCTTATTTGCGTTGCAGGTCGTGTGCGTTACTGTGTTGTTACAGAATAACCAGAACAGGAAGGCAGAGGTGGGGCAACGAATTCCCGTTACGCTCGGCAATATCGCGCCGCTAACGTTAAAGCCGTTTCGTGCAGGCCAGCTCGCGCTGGTCTGTGAGGGGGGCGGGCAGCGTGGCATTTTCACTGCGGGTGTGCTGGATGAATTTATGCGCGCGCAGTTCAACCCGTTTGACCTTTACTTCGGCACCTCAGCCGGGGCGCAGAATCTGTCTGCCTATGTCTGTAACCAGCCTGGTTATGCGCGAAAAGTGATAATGCGCTATACCACGGCGAAAGAATTTTTTAATCCGGTACGCTTTGTGCGTGGCGGCAATCTGATCGATCTCGACTGGCTGCTGGAATCCACCTCCAGCCAGATGCCGCTGGCTATGGACACTGCAGCGCGCCTGTTTGATGGCGGGAAAGAATTCTGGATGTGTGCCAGCCGGGGAGATGATTATTCACCGGGGTATTTCTCTCCGCAGAAGGAGAACTGGCTGGATATCATTCGTGCCTCGAGTGCCATTCCCGGTTTTTATCGTACCGGTGCGCAGCTGGATGGCATCAGTTATCTGGATGGGGGGATCAGTGACGCAGTGCCAGTGCAGGAAGCTGCCCGGCGCGGAGCGAAAACTATTGTGGTGATCCGTACCGTACCGTCGCAAATGTACTACACCCCGCAGTGGTTTAAACGTATGGAGCGCTGGTTAGGCGACAGCAGCCTGCAACCGCTGGTGAACATCGCTAAACAGCATGAAACTACCTACGGCGCGATGCAGCGTTTCATTGAAAAACCGCCGGGAAAACTGCGTATTTTTGAAATCTATCCACCTAAGCCGCTGGTCAGTATGGCGCTGGGTAGCCGCGTCCCGGCATTGCGTGCAGATTATAAAACGGGCCGGCTGTGCGGCCGTTATTTCCTGGCGACGGTGGGGAAAATGCTGGCGGAGCAACCACCGCTACATCGGCATAAACGTATTATTATGCCGCCTGCGATTGTCGCTAACGATGCTCTGACGATGCCGCTGGTGGATATTCCGCAGGCGAATGACGCTCTATTGGATAACGAGGATCTGGCGTGACGCACTGCTTTGTCGATACCCACTGCCACTTTGATTTTCCGCCGTTTACGGGGGATGAAGAGCAAAGTATTGCGAAAGCTGCCGAAGCAGGCGTTCAGGCCATCATTGTGCCGTCAGTGGAAGCTGCTTACTTTTCCCGTGTGTTGGAGCTTGCCACACGACATCCCGCGCTCTATGCCGCGCTCGGCCTCCATCCGATTGTCATTGAGCGACATCTTGATGAGCACATTGAGAGGCTTGATGAGGTACTGCAGACCGCAGGAGACAAACTTGTCGCCATCGGTGAGATTGGCCTCGATCTTTACCGTGAGGAGCCGCAGTTTGAGCGTCAGCAGACGATCCTTGATGCGCAGCTCAGGCTGGCCAAGCGTTACGATCTGCCCGTGATCCTCCACTCAAGACGCACGCACGATAAGCTGGCGATGCACCTGAAACGCATCGATCTACCACGGAGAGGTGTCGTACACGGTTTCTCCGGCAGCCTGCAGCAGGCGCAGCGTTTTACCGAACTGGGCTATAAAATTGGCGTGGGTGGCACCATCACTTATCCGCGCGCCAGTAAAACCCGGGACGTAATGGCACAGCTGCCGCTGTCGGCGCTTCTGCTGGAAACCGACGCGCCGGATATGCCGCTGAATGGTTTTCAGGGCCAGCCGAATCGCCCGGAACAGGCGGCGCGCGTGTTTGCCACGTTGTGCGAGCTGCGCGATGAGCCAGAAGAGGTGATTGCTGATGCCTTGCTTGAGAATACGCGTTCGGTATTTGGTATCACACTATAGATAAAGTGCCGGGCGGATCACGGTTATCTTCTGTTTTTCCAGCGCGAGCGCCAGCGGCTCAACGTCTTCCGGTGTAGCGCTGCGCCATGACGCCGCTTCGCCATAAACCCCCTGCGCATGAAACGCGTTGATTCGCACCGGGACGTTTCCAAGCCCGTGGATAAATGTCGTCAGCGGTTTGATCTGTTCCAGATAATCGCACCGATCCGGGATGACCAGTAAGCGCAGTTCCGTCAAACGGTGACGATCGGCCAGCCAGCGAATGCTTTGTTTAATCTGTGGGTTTTCGCGTCCGGTCAGGAAACGGTGATGCTCATTTCCCCATGCTTTTAGATCCAGCATCGCGCCATCCAGCACCGGCAGGAGTTTCTGCCAGCCGGTTTCACTTAACAGGCCATTGCTGTCCACCAGGCAGCTTAGATGACCCAGTGTGGGATCCGTTTTGATCGCCGTGAAAAGCGCGATCAGAAAAGGAAGTTGCGTGGTAGCCTCACCGCCACTCACCGTAATACCCTCAATAAAGGGCGCAGCTCTGCGGATTTGCGCGAGGATCTCCTCTACGCTAAAGCGATGCGCCATGGGCGTTGCCTGCTGCTGGCACTGGCGGAGGCAGGTGTCGCACTGCTGGCAGTCACTCTCCTGCCACCAGACGCGCCCGGCATGAATGGTCAGCGCTTCGTGCGGACAGTGGGGTACGCAGTCACCGCAGTCGTTGCAGCGCCCGATGGTCCACGGGTTGTGGCAGGTTTTACAACGCAGGTTACATCCCTGCAGGAAAAGAGCCAGGCGGCTGCCCGGCCCGTCCACGCAGGAGAAAGGGATAACCTGACTAACTAAAGCGCATCTGCTGTTCATGGCTAATCACGCGCGGCTGACGTTCGAGGATGCGGGTGTTACGCGCGGCTTCTTCTCCAAGCCACGTGGTATTAGTACGCGATCCGGCTTCACGGTATTTTTCAAGATCTGACAAGCGCACCATATACCCGGTCACGCGTACCAGATCGTTACCGGCTACGTTCGCGGTGAATTCACGCATACCGGCTCTGAACGCACCAAGACATAGCTGAACCACCGCTTGCGGGTTGCGTTTTACCGTCTCATCCAGGGTCAAAATATCGCTGATCCCTGAGTGGTAGTATTTATGATGCGGCGCTACGGCCAGCAGATGGTTGATCGGATCCGGTTCATCCCCATAGGGCAGACGCGCTCCCGGTGTCGTGCCGGAGTCAGAGCTGATCCCCGACTGCGCGTGGAGCATCGCGCGGTGCTTCCAGCCGTGTTTCACCGGCGTGTTTTCCACAAATGCCGCAAGCTGCCCGCTGATGCGGTAGCCCAGCGCGTTGGCCTGCTCGTCTTTACCGTAGCGCCCCGCAATACTTTCCTTTTCGCAAAGTATGTTCACTGCTTCTGCCAGACCGTACATCCCAAACATCGGCACAAACCGATCGGCATCAATCAGTCCCTCTTTTACCAGGAAGCTATTCTCAAAGAAGCCAGATTGCTCGTACAGGAAATCGCAGCGTGCATCGATGATAGCAATTTGCTGCTGGCAGTAATGCGGGAGCGTGCGGGTGAAGAAGTCTTCAATGGAAGTGCTGCGTTCAGCAATGGCTTTGAGGTTAAGGCGTACCAGGGTGCTGCCACCGCCCGCAAGCGGCAGGGAGTTGTAACAACTCACAACGCCGTAACGGCCTTTTGTGAAAATTTTATCATTAATTGGGCCATTAGAAATATGCGGTTTACTGCATTCACATATGTTTTTTGCCACCTCAAGCAGCAAATCGTCCGGGGTAATATCTGGGTCGTAGATAAAGGTGAGGTTCGGCACGACCTGCTTCAGTTCTGCATCGGCACGCAGAATGGCACGGGTGATGGGGCCGTCAGCAGGCCCGATGTTTGCGTGCATAAACGCATCCGGCAGCGTTCGGTCGAGATAGCGCCAGAAACGTTTTATTCTGCTATCAATCTCTTCTTGTGTTAGAATTCTAACATACGATTGCAGTAACACATCGAGATGACCCAGATAGACAGGCATGGATGTTACGGATGGCACATGGTGGTAAAGAATGGTGAGTAGTGAAAGAGCGTCATCCAGGTCTTTCGCGCCTTCCAGCTCCAGCCATTCTGAGCCGTTAGCCAAAAATTTTGCGTAATCCGGCAGAACATAGCGGGGTTTGTAAGGCGCATGGCCTTCGAACATGTCGCAGATAAATCCCTCGTCCAGCGCGGCGCGCGCTGCCTGAGGGAGTTCCGGATAAGGCAGGTTGTTTTCCGCTTCCAGCGCCAGGAAATGACGTTTTTGTTCCGGGGTTAACACCGGGCTTGTCACAATGTGCTGGCAACGTTGTTGCAGGGCGTCGGGGCTGGAGTGGGACATGATCGCTTCCTTGTTTATTCTGCGGATGATGAACGGATTGTAGGAAGCACATCTGTTGGGGCTTTTGATCCGACAGGGGGTATTGCTGCTTTCGTCAGCAATTAGCACGATAAAATTTGAAGAAGATCTCATTACAGTAATGCAAATTTGTACGTAGTTTTCATTAACTGTGATGAATGTCGAAGTGTGGATGCGGGTGAATGTTAGAATACTCACAGACCCGCAAGGTAAAATTTATACGGCACTGCCGTTGGAGAATGTTATGACCGATTTAACTGCAAGCAGCCTGCGCGCGTTGAAACTGATGGACCTGACCACCCTGAACGATGACGACACCAATGAAAAAGTCATCGCCCTGTGCCATCAGGCGAAAACGCCCGTCGGTAACACCGCTGCTATCTGTATCTACCCGCGCTTTATCCCGATTGCCCGTAAAACGCTGAAAGAGCAGGGCACGCCGGACGTGCGTATTGCAACCGTGACTAACTTCCCGCACGGCAACGACGATATCGAGATTGCGCTGGCAGAAACTCGCGCAGCTATTGCTTACGGTGCAGATGAAGTTGACGTGGTATTCCCATACCGTGCGTTGATCGCGGGTAACGAGCAGGTCGGTTTTGACCTGGTGAAAGCCTGTAAAGATGCGTGTGCTGCGGCAAACGTACTGCTGAAAGTGATCATCGAAACCGGTGAGCTGAAAGAAGAAGCCCTGATTCGTAAAGCATCTGAAATCTCCATCAAGGCGGGTGCTGATTTCATCAAAACCTCTACCGGTAAAGTGCCAGTGAATGCCACCCCGGAAAGCGCACGCATCATGATGGAAGTTATCCGCGATATGGGCGTGTCCAAAACGGTTGGTTTTAAACCTGCGGGCGGCGTACGCACCGCTGAAGATGCACAGCAGTTCCTGGCTATCGCGGATGAACTGTTCGGCGCTGAATGGGCAGATTCCCGTCACTATCGCTTTGGCGCATCCAGCCTGCTGGCCAGCCTGCTGAAAGCGCTGGGTCACGGCGATGGTAAGAGCGCAAGCAGCTACTAAGGTTTGAATTGCCGGGTGACGCGAAGCGATCCCGGCTTATTTCGGGAGGTTACCGTGTTTCTCGCACAAGAAATTATTCGTAAAAAACGTGATGGTCATGCATTAAGCGACGAAGAGATCCGCTTCTTTATCAACGGCATTCGTGATAACACCGTCTCTGAAGGGCAGATCGCTGCGCTGGCGATGACCATTTTCTTCCACGATATGTCGATGCCTGAGCGGGTCTCGCTGACGATGGCGATGCGAGATTCAGGAACCGTTCTGGACTGGAAGAGCCTGAACCTTAACGGCCCGATTGTGGACAAGCACTCCACAGGTGGCGTAGGTGATGTGACTTCCCTGATGCTCGGCCCAATGGTGGCGGCCTGTGGGGGTTACATCCCGATGATCTCCGGGCGCGGCCTCGGCCATACCGGTGGTACGCTCGACAAACTGGAAGCCATTCCGGGCTTCGATATCTTCCCGGATGACAACCGCTTCCGCGACATTATTAAAGACGTTGGTGTGGCGATTATCGGCCAGACCAGCTCTCTTGCTCCGGCAGATAAGCGTTTCTATGCCACCCGCGATATCACCGCGACCGTTGACTCCATCCCGCTGATCACCGCCTCTATTCTGGCGAAGAAACTGGCCGAAGGGCTGGACGCGCTGGTGATGGATGTAAAAGTAGGTAGCGGCGCGTTTATGCCAACCTATGAACTTTCTGCCCAGCTTGCCGAAGCGATCGTTGGCGTCTCCAACGGTGCCGGCGTGCGCACCACTGCACTGCTCACCGACATGAACCAGGTTCTGGCCTCCAGTGCAGGTAATGCGGTTGAAGTGCGTGAAGCCGTACAATTCCTGACCGGTGAATACCGCAACCCGCGTCTGTTCGACGTCACCATGGCACTGTGCGTTGAGATGTTAATCTCCGGCAAGCTTGCCAAAGATGATGCAGACGCGCGCGCGAAACTGCAGGCGGTGCTGGATAACGGCAAAGCGGCGGAGATCTTTGGTCGCATGGTGGCGGCGCAGAAAGGTCCAACCGATTTCGTGGAAAACTACGCGAAATACCTGCCAACGGCGACGCTCAGTAAAGCGGTTTATGCCGATAGCGAAGGCTTTGTCTCAGCCATGGATACCCGTGCACTCGGCATGGCGGTTGTCTCAATGGGCGGCGGTCGTCGCCAGGCATCGGACATGATTGATTACAGCGTCGGCTTTACCGATATGGCCCGATTGGGCGACAGCGTCGACGGACAACGTCCGCTGGCGGTGATCCACGCCAAAGATGAAGCCAGCTGGCAGGAAGCGGCGAAAGCGGTTAAAGCGGCCATTACACTCGACGATAAAGCACCGGAAAGCACACCAACGGTCTATCGTCGTATCACTGAATAGCGGTATACTGATCTGATCAATCATTTTTAAGCACTACGTACGGAGAACAATTATGAAACGTGCATTTATTATGGTGCTGGACTCATTCGGCATCGGCGCAACCGAAGATGCAGAACGTTTTGGTGACGTGGGTTCCGATACCATGGGTCACATCGCGGAAGCCTGTGCCAAAGGCGAAGCGGATAAAGGTCGTAAAGGCCCTCTGACTCTACCCAACCTGACCCGCCTGGGTCTGGTGAAAGCGCATGAAGGTTCTACCGGTAAAATTGCAGCAGGTATGGACGGCAACGCGGAAGTGGTGGGTGCCTACGCATGGGCTCACGAGCTTTCTTCCGGTAAAGACACCCCGTCTGGACACTGGGAAATCGCCGGTGTGCCGGTTCTGTTCGACTGGGGCTACTTCTCCGATCATCAGAACAGCTTCCCGCAGGAACTGCTGGACAAGCTGGTTAAGCGCGCAAACCTGCCGGGCTACCTCGGTAACTGCCACTCTTCCGGTACCGTGATCCTGGATGAGCTCGGTGAAGAGCACATGAAAACCGGCAAACCGATTTTCTATACCTCTGCTGACTCCGTGTTCCAGATTGCCTGCCACGAAGAAACCTACGGCCTGGATAAACTTTACGAGCTGTGCGAAATCGCCCGTGAAGAGCTGACCGAAGGCGGATACAACATTGGTCGCGTTATCGCACGTCCGTTTATCGGCGACAAAGCGGGTAACTTCCAGCGTACCGGTAACCGTCACGATCTGGCCGTTGAGCCACCGGCACCAACCGTGCTGCAGAAGCTGGTTGAAGAGAAAGACGGTCACGTGGTGTCCGTGGGTAAAATTGCGGATATCTACGCCAACTGCGGCATCACCAAGAAAGTGAAAGCCACCGGCCTGGACGCGCTGTTTGATGCCACCATCAAAGAGATGAAAGAGGCGGGTGACAAGACCATTGTTTTCACCAACTTCGTCGACTTCGACTCTTCCTGGGGCCACCGTCGTGATGTTGCCGGTTATGCAGCGGGCCTGGAGTTGTTCGACCGCCGCCTGCCGGAGCTGATGGAGCTGGTGGGTGAAGATGACATTCTGATCCTGACTGCGGACCACGGCTGTGACCCAACCTGGACCGGTACCGATCACACCCGTGAGCACATTCCTGTGCTGGTGTACGGCCCGAAAGTGAAACCAGGCTCCCTTGGTCACCGTGAAAGCTTCGCGGATATCGGCCAGACCCTGGCGAAATACTTTGGTACGTCCGACATGGAATATGGCAAGGCCATGTTCTGAATCATGTTGGGTGCGGTCTGATGCCCTCACCCAACCCTCTCCCACAGGGAGAGGGTGAAAAGAATAAACAATTTAAAAGGAACTGAAGATGGCAACTCCTCACATTAACGCAGAAATGGGTGATTTCGCTGACGTCGTATTGATGCCGGGTGACCCGCTGCGCGCGAAGCACATTGCAGAAACTTTCCTCGAAGACGTGCGTGAAGTGAATAACGTTCGCGGCATGCTGGGCTTCACCGGGACTTACAAAGGCCGCAAAATCTCCGTTATGGGCCACGGTATGGGTATCCCATCCTGCTCCATCTACACCAAAGAGCTGATCACCGATTTCGGCGTGAAGAAAATCATCCGTGTGGGCTCCTGCGGCGCTGTGCGCATGGACGTTCAACTGCGTGATGTGGTCATTGGTATGGGTGCCTGCACCGATTCCAAAGTCAACCGCATGCGTTTCAAAGATCATGACTTTGCTGCGATTGCAGACTTTGGCATGGTGCGTAACGCCGTTGACGCAGCAAAAGCGCTGGGCGTTGACGCTCGCGTAGGTAACCTCTTCTCTGCTGACCTGTTCTATGCGCCAGACGGCGGCGAGATGTTCGACGTGATGGAAAAATACGGCATCCTGGGTGTGGAAATGGAAGCTGCGGGCATCTACGGTGTGGCGGCTGAGTTTGGTGCGAAAGCGCTGACCATCTGCACCGTGTCTGACCATATCCGTACCCACGAGCAGACCACCGCTGCCGAGCGTCAGACCACCTTCAACGACATGATCAAAATCGCGCTGGAATCCGTTCTGCTGGGCGATAAAGAGTAATTCTGTCTCTTCCGACCCTCTCCCGTTAGGAGAGGGTACCAGACCGCACCTAGCGCACGGCCTGTGCAATCCACGCTGAGAGCTCCCGCAGCTCATTTTCCTGCTCCGGGAAATCCTCGATCAACACCTCGCATTCCTGTTGCAGCATATCCGCCCGATACAAACAGCCCTGTAAACGTGCCGCAAGTGCTTCCAGTGGTGCCGGATTCAGGCTATCGGTAAACACCTGCGTGCGGGTGATATGGCCTTTCTCCACGTCAAAATGCAGCTCCACGCCGCCCCAGGTAAAACGCTCATCCAGCAGATGAGAAAATGCAGGAGCCTGACCGAAGTTCCACTCCCAGCTGCTCTGACGGGCAAACGTCTCGGCAAAGTTGGGCAGATCCGGGGTTTTGTCTGGGGAGATCACTTCTGCTTCCACGCGCTCGCCGTAATGTTCAAAGAAAGCGTCACGGATCGCATCGCAAATCTGCTCGTGAGTAATCCCCGGCAGCAGTTCCACCAGATTTGCCACGCGTCCGCGAACGGAGGTAATCCCTTTGGCCTGCAGCTTTTTCTTGTCCGGGTTCAGGTAGTTCGCCAGGCGGCTGAGATCGGCATTCAGAAGAAGGGTGCCGTGGTGGAAGCCGCGATCCATCGTTTCGCGATAAGCTGAGCCCGAAACTTTCCGGTCGCCTTCAGCGGTTTTCACCACCAGGTCGTTACGCCCGGAGGCCTCTGCCGTCACGCCGAGCGCATTCAGGGCGTTCAGGACGATGGATGTTGAGATGGTTTTGTCGTACTCCGGTTTGCCCGCCATAAAGGTAAAGCAGGTATTGCCCAGATCGTGAAACACCGCGCCGCCGCCGCTGCTTCTGCGCGCCAGGCGGACGTTGTCCTCTTCCATACGCCGCGTATTGCACTCTTTCCACGGGTTTTGCGCACGACCGATGACCACCGTATCCGCGTTGCGCCAGAGAAACAGTACACGTTGGGTGGCGGGCATCTGGCGGAAGATGCACTCTTCTACCGCGAGATTAAACCAGGGATCGTAAGAGTCAGAGATAAGCAGGCGTAACGTCGTCATGGCAGAGTTCCTTTTCCGGGTCGTCCGCCTACTTTATCATTAATCTTTCTTCTCGCTCTCTTCCTCTTCGGGGATAGACTTGCTTGCGGTCAGCAGGAACGGCGACTGTTGCCAGCGGGTGCGTTTGCCCTGAAGCAGCGTGCGCGCCAGCACGACGCCAATTGCCAGAGAGAGCAGCAGCATCAGGCGGAGAATATTGGTGGTGTTATCCACCTGTTTAGCTTCGGTTGGCAGGGTGTGGGTGTCGAGCGTCATACGCAGATACCCCAGTGGGCCATTTTTGCCCTGGACAGGTTCGACAATCTGCTGGTTGAAATAGCCTCCGGCTTTTTTGCCGTCCAGCGCCAGCCTGTCGCGCACGTCGACATGTTCGCCTGCGCGGGCAATCAGGTCTCCTTGCTCGTCATAAACGCCCGCATCCAGAATACGACTGTTTTCAGTGAGCTGACGTAAGACCTGACCGATTCGTTTATCGTCCGGCGTCTCGGTACGCATATAGGGTGCGACGTTGAGTGTCACCTGACGCGCCAGCGTGCGGGCCAGCTCTTCAAACTGTGGGTTACGTTGCCGTTGATGATTCTGGCTAAACCACGACGCCCCCTGCATCAGCACCACGAGGAGTGCGAGACAGAAAAGGACAATCACGGCGCGATGAAGCCGGAATTTCAGTTTTGCGCGAGCCATATTCCACCTGCTGAAAATTTAGGGCTTAATGTTGCCAGAAGTGATGGTTACAAGGTAGCCTCATGCGTTATTTTCCCTCTGGAACCTTCCGGCGCGAACGAAATTACAGGAGCTTTAATGCCGAACATTACCTGGTGTGACCTGCCAACGGATGTCTCTTTATGGCCAGGATTGCCGCTCTCTCTTAGTGGCGATGAGGTGATGCCTCTGGATTACCACGCTGGCCGTAGCGGCTGGCTGCTGTACGGACGCGGCCTGGATAAGCAACGCCTTACCCAATATCAAACCAAACTGGGTGCTGCGATGGTCATTGTCGCTGCCTGGTGTGTCGAGGATTATCAGGTCATTCGTCTGGCAGGCTCCCTGACGCAACGTGCGACACGCCTGGCGCATGACGCCGGGCTGGACGTTGCCCCGCTGGGTAAAATTCCTCACCTGAAAACGCCGGGCCTGCTGGTGATGGATATGGACTCTACCGCCATTCAGATCGAGTGTATTGACGAGATTGCGAAACTGGCAGGCAGCGGCGATCTGGTGGCGGAAGTCACCGAGCGTGCGATGCGCGGAGAACTGGACTTCACCGCCAGCCTGAGACAGCGCGTGGCGACCCTGAAAGGGGCCGATGCCAACATTCTGCGTCAGGTACGCGACGTGCTGCCGCTGATGCCTGGGCTGACGCAGCTGGTACTGAAGCTGCAGTCGTTAGGCTGGAAAGTCGCGATCGCCTCCGGTGGCTTCACCTTCTTCGCGGATTATTTGCGGGAAAAACTGCATCTGACCACCGTTGTGGCCAACGAGCTGGAGATCATGGATGGCAAGCTGACCGGCCAGGTGATCGGCGATATCGTGGATGCTCAGTACAAAGCCAACACCCTGACCCGTCTGGCGGAAAAATATGAAATTCCGCACGTCCAGACTGTCGCCATCGGCGATGGCGCGAACGACCTGCCGATGATCAAAGCCGCCGGGCTTGGCATTGCCTATCATGCTAAGCCGAAAGTGAACGAAAAGACGGAAGTCACTATCCGTCATGCTGACTTGATGGGAGTGTTCTGCATTCTCTCTGGCAGCCTTAATCAGAAATAACGAGGTAAACCGTGGCGAAAGCTCCAAAACGCGCATTTGTCTGTAATGAATGTGGTGCGGATTATCCGCGCTGGCAGGGGCAATGCAGCGCCTGTCATGCCTGGAACACCATCACCGAAGTGCGTGGTGTGGCGGCTTCGCCGAGCGTGGCGCGCAACGAGCGCCTGAGCGGTTACGCCGGTAACGCGGGCGTGGCGAAGGTGCAAAAGCTCTCGGATATCAGCCTCGAAGAGCTGCCGCGCTTCTCCACCGGGTTCAAAGAGTTTGACCGCGTGCTCGGCGGCGGCGTGGTGCCGGGCAGCGCCATCCTGATCGGCGGTAACCCGGGCGCGGGTAAGTCGACCCTGCTGCTGCAAACGCTCTGTAAGCTCGCCGAGCAGATGAAAACCCTGTACGTCACGGGGGAAGAGTCCCTGCAGCAGGTAGCAATGCGCGCGCACCGTCTGGGCCTGCCGACCGGCAACCTGAACATGCTCTCCGAAACCAGCATCGAGCAGATCTGCATGATCGCCGAAGAAGAGCAGCCGAAGCTGATGGTGATCGACTCCATCCAGGTGATGCACATGGCGGATATTCAGTCTTCGCCGGGTAGCGTTGCGCAGGTGCGTGAAACCGCGGCCTACCTGACGCGCTTTGCCAAAACGCGCGGCGTGGCGATTGTGATGGTCGGCCACGTCACCAAAGACGGCTCGCTGGCGGGGCCGAAGGTGCTCGAACACTGTATCGACTGCTCCGTGATGCTCGACGGCGACGCAGATTCCCGCTTCCGTACCCTGCGTAGCCATAAAAACCGCTTCGGGGCGGTGAACGAACTGGGCGTATTTGCCATGACCGAGCAGGGGCTGCGCGAAGTCAGCAACCCGTCGGCCATCTTCCTGAGTCGCGGCGATGAAATAACCTCCGGCAGCTCGGTGATGGTGCTGTGGGAAGGGACGCGCCCGCTGCTCGTTGAAATTCAGGCGCTGGTGGACGTGTCGATGATGGGCAACCCACGGCGCGTGGCGGTCGGTCTGGAACAGAACCGCCTGGCGATCCTGCTGGCGGTGCTGCACCGTCACGGCGGGCTGCAGATGGCGGATCAGGACGTCTTCGTTAACGTGGTGGGCGGCGTTAAAGTCACTGAGACCAGTGCAGACCTCGCATTGCTGCTGGCGATGGTCTCCAGCCTGCGAGACAGGCCGCTGCCGCAGGATCTGGTGGTATTTGGTGAGGTCGGTCTGGCTGGAGAGATCCGTCCGGTGCCAAGCGGCCAGGAGCGTATCTCCGAGGCGGCAAAACACGGCTTCCGCCGGGCGATTGTACCCGCCGCTAACGTGCCGAAAAAAATCCCGGAAGGGATGCAGGTTTTTGGCGTTAAGAAACTCGCAGATGCGTTAAATGTCTTTGACGACTTATAATTACGTATTCGATTTTGCAGGAGGCACCGTAATTTATGTCATCATTTGACTACATTAAGACCGCAATCCGCCAGAAGGGCTGCACGTTACAGCAGGTGGCGGACGCCAGCGGAATGACCAAAGGCTACCTTAGCCAACTGCTGAACGCCAAAATCAAAAGTCCCAGCGCGCAAAAGCTGGAGGCGTTACATCGCTTTCTGGGGCTGGAATTCCCGCGTATGCAAAAGAATATCGGCGTGGTATTCGGCAAATTTTACCCGCTGCATACCGGGCACATCTATCTGATTCAGCGCGCCTGTAGCCAGGTTGACGAGCTGCACATCATCATGGGGTATGACGAAACCCGCGATCGCCAGCTGTTTGAAGACAGTGCCATGTCGCAGCAGCCGACCGTGCCGGACCGTCTGCGCTGGCTACTTCAGACCTTCAAATATCAGAAAAATATCCGCATCCATGCCTTTAATGAAGAGGGCATGGAACCGTATCCACACGGCTGGGACGTGTGGAGCAACGGCGTCAAAGCGTTCATGGAAGAGAAGGGCATCACCCCGAACTGGATCTACACCTCTGAAGAGTCAGACGCGCCGCAGTTCCGCGAGCATCTGGGTATTGAAACGGTGCTGATTGATCCGAAACGGACGTTTATGAATATCAGCGGGGCGCAAATCCGCGAAAACCCGTTCCGCTACTGGGATTACATCCCAACTGAAGTGAAACCGTTCTTTGTGCGCACCGTCGCCATTCTGGGCGGTGAGTCGAGCGGGAAATCAACGCTGGTTAACAAACTGGCGAATATCTTCAACACCACCAGCGCGTGGGAATATGGCCGCGATTATGTCTTCTCGCACCTCGGCGGCGACGAGATGGCGCTGCAGTATTCCGACTACGACAAAATCGCGCTCGGTCATGCCCAGTACATTGATTTCGCGGTGAAATACGCGAATAAAGTGGCATTCATTGATACTGATTTCGTCACCACCCAGGCGTTTTGTAAAAAGTATGAAGGGCGTGAGCACCCGTTCGTGCAGGCGCTGATTGATGAATACCGCTTTGACCTGGTGATCCTGCTGGAAAACAACACCCCGTGGGTGGCTGACGGGATGCGCAGCCTCGGCAGCTCCGTGGACAGGCGGGAATTCCAGACCATGCTGGTGGATATGCTCAATGAGAACAACATTGAGTTTGTGCATGTTGAAGAGTCAGACTACGACTCCCGTTTCCTGCGCTGCGTCGAGCTGGTGAAGGAGATGATGGGGGAGCAGGGGTAAGCGTTAACCGCCCTCTCCCGAAGGGAGAGGGCCTGGGTGAGGGAATCAGACCACTCAGAATTCAACCACCACTTTCCCGCGCATATGCCCGTCCAGCACTTTACGGTGCGCCTCGGTAATGCTTTCCACGCTCAGCCCGTGCAATGTTTCACTCAGCGAACTCTCTACCACACCGTTATCTACCAGTTTCGCCACCTCATTGAGGATCTCCCCCTGACGTGCCATATCGGCAGTCTGGTACATGCTGCGGGTGTACATAAATTCCCAGTGCAGGGCGGCAGATTTTGATTTCAGCTTATCCTGGTTCAGCGGATGCGCGTTCTCAACGATGGAGCAGATATGCCCCTGTGGTGCAATCAGCTCACTGACCGCATCCCAGTGGCCATCGGTGTCGTTGAGAATGAAAATGTAATCCACAAAGGTGATCCCCTGTTTTGCCAGTTCACCTTTCAGGTCGCGGTAGTTCACCACCGCATCAGCACCGCGATCGCGGCACCACTGGGCGGAATCCTCTCTTGACGCCGTCGCAATGATCTTCACCTTGCTGTTGTGCTTCGCAAACGGGATCGCCAGCGATCCTACGCCACCCGCACCGCCGATAATCAACAGCGTTTTATCCGCGTCGGCATTCTGAATGTTCAGCCGCTCGAATAATCCTTCCCAGGCTGTCAGGGCGGTCAGTGGCAATGCGGCTGCGGCGGCCCAACCGAGGTTGGCTGGTTTGTGCCCGACGATACGCGCATCGATCAACTGGTGGGTAGTGTTGCTGCCAGGGCGGGTGATATCCCCTGCATACCACACCGCATCGCCCGGTTTAAATCCGCTAACGCCAGCGCCAACGGATTTAACAATACCGCTGGCATCCCAGCCGAGAATACGCGGCTCCTGCAGACCGTTTCTGGCAATACTGGCATGCACTTTGGTATCGACCGGGTTGATGGAAACGGCCTTCACCTCGACCAGCAGGTCGTGCTCGCCGGGTTGCGGCATCGGTTGAGCAATCTCAATAAAGGCTGAAGGGTTCGATGGGTTAACGGCAATGGCTTTAACGGACATGGTGTGCTCCTCAATGGAATGCGTTTTGTTGAGGCTAGTCTATTAAGTGGACAGCTGCATGATAAGATGGACAATCGAGAACTCAGCGTTCGTACAGGGTGAACAATCATGTTTAAACAGCTGCAGGATATGGCGCTGTTTGCGCTGGTGGCAGAGATGGGAAGTTTTACCGCTGCGGCGCAGAAGGCCGAACTGCCGAAATCCAGCGTCAGCCAGCGCATTAGCCAGCTTGAGCAGCAGGTGGGGATCCGTCTGCTTAACCGTACCACGCGCAGGCTGAACCTGACGTTTGCGGGCGAGCACTATCTGGTGCACTGCCGCGAGATGCTGGCAGCCAGCGAGCGTGCGGAGTACGCCATTCAGCGGCTGCGCGAAAACCCGAGTGGGCGGCTAAGGATCACCTGCCCGGCAGGGATTGGCGCGACGCTGCTGGCGCATATGAACGCCGAGTTCCAGTTGAGCTTTCCTGACGTGTCGCTGGATGTGTCGATCTCTGACGACGTGGTGGATCTGGTCGAGGCTGGATTTGACGTGGCGCTGCGTACCGGCAAGCCACAGGACTCCTCCCTGATTGGCCGGATGATCGGGCACTGTCCGCGCTTTATGCTGGCCTCGCCCGAATATCTCGCGCGTCGGGAGCCGCTGACGCATCCCCGCCAGTTGGTGGAGCACCGCTGTATTACCCACAAAGCCTGGTCTGAATGGCTGCTGCGAAGCGAGAGTGAGGATTACCGCTATCTGCCGGATAACGCCCATATGACGGATAACCTGGTGTACGCGCGTGAGTGCGCGATTGCTGGCGCCGGCATTACGTTGCTGCCTGCTTTTCTGCTGGAAGATAAGGTGGAGAAGGGCGCGTTGGTAAAAGTGCTGCCTGAGTGGAATGTCGAGGGGAATGACCTGTGGCTGGCCTATCCGAGCCGCAAGCTGAATTCGCCTGCGCTGATGAGCTATATCGAGTTTGCGATGCAGTTCGATGAGGTGAAGCGGTATTACGTGGGCAAATAAACAAGCCGGGTAAGCGTGAGCGCCACCCGGCTTTTTAGACACTTACTTAGCAATACGCTTGTACTTAATACGCTTCGGCTCCAGCGCGTCTGCGCCCAGCGTGCGTTTCTTGTACTCTTCGTATTCGGTGAAGTTACCTTCGAAGAACTCCACCTTACCTTCGTCCTGGTAGTCCAGGATGTGGGTCGCGATACGGTCCAGGAACCAACGGTCGTGCGAGATCACCATCGCGCAGCCCGGGAACTCCAGCAGGGCGTTTTCCAGCGCGCGCAGGGTTTCGATGTCCAGGTCGTTGGTTGGTTCATCGAGCAGCAGAACGTTACCGCCCACCTGCAGCAGTTTCGCCAGGTGCAGACGACCGCGCTCACCACCGGACAGCTCGCCTACGCGTTTGCCCTGGTCGGTGCCTTTGAAATTAAAGCGGCCAACATAGGCGCGGCTTGGCATCTCTGTGTTGCCGATACGCATGATATCCAGACCGCCGGACACTTCTTCCCACACGGTTTTGCTGTTATCCATCGCGTCACGGAACTGGTCAACGGACGCCAGCTTCACGGTTTCACCCAGGGTGATAGAGCCGCTGTCAGGTTGTTCCTGACCGGACATCATGCGGAACAGGGTGGATTTACCCGCGCCGTTCGGACCGATGATCCCGACAATCGCGCCCTTCGGCACAGAGAAGCTCAGATCGTCGATCAGCAGGCGATCGCCGTAAGACTTACGCAGATTGCTGACTTCAACCACTTTATCCCCCAGACGTGCTCCAGGTGGAATAAACAGTTCGTTGGTTTCGTTACGTTTCTGGTATTCGGTGTTGTTCAGCTCTTCGAAGCGTGCCAGACGGGCTTTGCCCTTAGACTGACGGCCTTTCGCGCCCTGACGAACCCACTCCAGCTCTTTCTCAATAGACTTGCGACGCGCCGCTTCCTGAGAGGCTTCCTGCGCCAGACGCTGATCTTTCTGCTCCAGCCAGGAGGAGTAGTTACCTTCCCATGGAATACCTTCACCACGGTCCAGCTCCAGGATCCAGCCTGCGACGTTGTCGAGGAAGTAACGGTCGTGGGTAATCGCCACAACGGTGCCTTCGAAGTCGTGCAGGAAGCGCTCCAGCCACGCCACGGATTCTGCATCCAGGTGGTTGGTTGGTTCGTCGAGCAGCAGCATGTCTGGTTTTTCCAGCAGCAGGCGGCACAGCGCTACACGGCGGCGTTCACCACCGGACAGATTAGCGATTTTTGCATCCCAGTCCGGCAGACGCAGGGCGTCAGCGGCGCGCTCCAGCTGCACGTTCAGGTTATGACCGTCGTGCGCCTGGATAATTTCTTCAAACTTGCCTTGCTGAGCAGCCAGTTTATCGAAGTCAGCATCCGGCTCGGCATACTTGGCATACACTTCATCCAGACCTTTCAGGGCGTTAACCACTTCGGACACCGCTTCTTCAACGGATTCGCGGACGGTGTGTTCCGGGTTCAGCTGAGGTTCCTGCGGCAGGTAACCAATCTTGATGCCAGGCTGCGGACGGGCTTCACCTTCGATGTCTGTATCGATGCCGGCCATGATGCGCAGCAGGGTGGACTTACCGGCACCGTTGAGACCCAGAACACCGATTTTTGCGCCCGGGAAGAAGCTCAGCGAGATATTTTTAAGAATATGACGTTTCGGCGGGACAACTTTGCCGACACGATGCATGGTATAAACGAATTGAGCCACGTTGGACTTCGCCTCTTTTATCGTAATGAGAAGGAATTTCAGCCTCGAAGTGTAGCCTTTTTCACGACCTAATCCCAGCCAGGAACGTCGGGAGTGTTAAAACGCGCAAGAAAGGTAAAAAAGTGTCCATGACGTGGCGCGTTGCAGGATGCCTGGTTAGCATAAGTTGATTAGACTTTGACGTGGCAAGACGCTGCAATTGACGAAAAACAAAGAGGAAGAGCTTGTGGAAAAAGCCAAACAGGTGGTCTGGCGTCTGCTCGCTGCCAGCGTATGCGTAATGGCGGTAAGCCAGGCGGTGCATGCCGATTCACTGGATGAACAACGTAATCGCTACGCCCAGATCAAACAGGCGTGGGACAACAAGCAGATGGATACCGTGCAGGCGCTGATGCCGACACTGAAGGATTACCCTCTGTATCCGTATCTGGAGTATCGCCAGCTAACTGACGATCTCATGAATCAACCGACCGTCGCGGTGAATAATTTCATTCAGGCTAACCCAACCCTGCCTCCCGCGCGGACGCTACAGTCTCGTTTTGTGAATGAACTGGCTCGTCGTGAAGACTGGCGCGGGCTGTTGGCTTTCAGCCCTGAAAAACCGAACACCACGGAAGCGCAGTGTAACTATTACTACGCAAAATGGGCCACGGGGCAGCAGGAAGAGGCGTGGAACGGTGCCAAAGATCTGTGGTTGACCGGTAAAAATCAGCCCAATGCCTGCGACTCTCTCTTTGGTGCCTGGCGCGCCTCTGGCAAGCAAGATCCACTGGCGTATCTGGAGCGTATTCGCCTGGCGATGAAAGCCGGAAACACGCGTCTGGTCACCGCGCTGGCAGGGCAGATGCCATCGGATTATCAAACCATTTCCACTGCGGTGATTGGGCTGGCCAACGATCCTAACTCGGTGCTGACCTTTGCCCGCAGCACAGGCGCGACCGATTTTACCCGCCAGATGGCAGCGGTAGCCTTTGCCAGCGTGGCGCGTGACGATGTGGAAAACGCGCGGCTGATGATCCCGCAGCTGGTGCAGGCGCAGCAACTTAACGAAGAGCAAACCCAGGAGTTGCGCGATATTGTGGCGTGGCGACTGATGGGCACGGATGTGACTGACGAACAGGCGCGCTGGCGAGACGATGCCATTATGCGTTCGAACTCCATGTCGCTGGTGGAACGTCGCGTGCGAATGGCGCTGGGCTCAGGCGATCGTCGTGGGCTCAATACCTGGCTTGCGCGCCTGCCGATGGAAGCGAAAGAGAAAGACGAATGGCGCTACTGGCAGGCCGATCTGCTGATGGAGCGAGGACGTGATGAGGAAGCGAAAGAGATCCTCCATACGCTGATGCAGCAGCGCGGGTTCTACCCGATGGCGGCCGCGCAACGCCTGGGAGAAGAGTACACCTTCCGCATTGATAAAGCGCCAGCCAATGCGAACCCTGCATTGACGCAGGGGCCTGAAATGGCGCGCGTTCGCGAGCTAATGTACTGGAATATGGATAACACCGCGCGCAGCGAGTGGGCGAATCTGGTCACCAGCCGTAGTACTGACGAGAAAGCTCAGCTTGCCCGCTATGCGTTTGATAACCACTGGTGGGATCTGAGCGTGCAGGCCACGATCGCCGGTAAGCTGTGGGATCATCTCGAAGAGCGTTTCCCGCTGGCTTACAAAGATCTGTTCGATCGCTATACCAGCGGTAAAGATATCCCGCAAAGCTATGCGATGGCGATTGCCCGTCAGGAGAGTGCCTGGAACCCGAAAGTTCGTTCTCCGGTGGGTGCCAGCGGTCTGATGCAGATCATGCCGGGCACGGCAACGCACACGGTGAAGATGTTTAATATCCCGGGGTACAGCAGCCCGTCACAGCTTCTCGATCCGGATACCAACATCAATATCGGTACCAGCTACCTGCAGTATGTTTATCAGCAGTTCGGTAACAACCGTATCTTCTCGTCTGCGGCGTATAACGCGGGCCCTGGTCGCGTGCGCACCTGGCTTGGCAACAGCGCCGGACGTATCGATGCCGTGGCGTTTGTCGAGAGTATTCCGTTTTCGGAAACGCGTGGCTACGTGAAGAACGTGCTGGCGTATGACGCATACTATCGCTACTTCATGGGGCAGAAAGATACCCTGATGAGCGATGCCGAGTGGCAGAGACGTTACTGATCGGCGCGGGTTGTGTTATGCTGTACTCGCTAATGAGTACAAGAGGCAGCATAACATGACCCAGCATTCCCCGTATTCCTCGGCAATGGCCGAACAACGTCATCAGGAGTGGCTTCGTTTTGTGGAGTTGCTCCGCCAGTCTTACGATCAGGATTTGCATTTGCCCCTTATGCAGCTGATGCTCACGCCAGATGAGCGTGAAGCGCTGGGCACGCGCGTGCGGATCATTGAAGAGCTGTTGCGCGGCGAAATGAGCCAGCGTGAACTCAAAACTGAGCTGGGCGCGGGTATCGCAACGATTACCCGCGGATCGAACAGCCTGAAATCGGCACCGGTTGAGCTGCGTCAGTGGCTTGAGTCTGTGCTGTTGGGCGATCAGCGATAAATCGCGTTATGGAACGGGCTTAAGGCCAGGATCACCGCCTGGTGGTAAACGCCTGAACGCGTCAGTGCGCCTGCAGTAAAGACGCCAATAGCCCCTTCTTTACGGCCAATCTCATCAATGCCGGTGTACTGTGACATCACCGGCCCCAGCGCGTCACCCGCACGGACTTTTTCCAGAATGATCTCTGGCAGAGGGAGGGTAGCCGAGCGCGCTTCACCACGTTGCTCGCGGCTTTCGATCACCACCCAGCTAAAGGTTGCGCCTTCGTCGATACCCGCTTCAATCGCCACCCAGAAGTCAGCCTCAGGCACCGCAATTTTGGCATTTGCCACGCGATTTCGTGCGCCAGCCCGCGTTTCCTCGCTGCCAAACGGCTGTTCAGGAACACCACTCTCGACGCCGATGGCATCAATATGGCAGGATCCTTCGCCGAAGATCTCTTCAAATGCCCTTAGAATTGCCTGAATTTTGGCAGGATTAGTGGTAGCAGAGACAACATGGTGCATAATTAAGCTCGATTCGAAAAAAAAACTCATCGCAGTATAACGGAAAAAAAGCATGTTACAGGTATACCTTGTTCGCCACGGTGAAACGCAGTGGAACGCCGAGCGACGTATTCAAGGCCAGTCAGACAGTCCCCTCACTGAAAAGGGGGTACAGCAAGCGTGGCAGGTGGCGGAACGCGCCCGAACGCTGGGCATCACCCACGTTATCACCAGCGATCTCGGTCGCACACAGCAGACGGCACGCATCATCGCGGACGCCTGTGGCTGTGACGTCATGCTTGAGCCGCGCCTGCGCGAGCTGGATATGGGCGTACTGGAAAAACGCCATATTGATACGCTGACGGAGAAGGAGGAGGGCTGGCGTCGTACGCTGGTTAACGGTACCGAAGATGGCCGTATTCCTGAAGGCGAATCCATGCAAGAGCTGAGCGTTCGTATGCATGCCGCACTCGCGGAATGCCTGAAGCTTCCGGCGGGAAGCCGTCCGCTGCTGGTGAGTCACGGGATTGCGTTGGGTTGCCTGGTGAGCACCATTCTGGGGTTACCGGCTTACGCTGAACGCCGTTTGCGTCTGCGCAACTGCTCCATTTCCCGGATTGATTACCAGGAAAGCGCATGGCTGGCGTCGGGGTGGGTGGTGGAGATGGCAGGGGACATTTCGCATCTCGATGCCCCTGCACTTGACGAACTGCAGCGTTAACGACGAATCGGAATTAAGAATTCCATACGCAGATTGATTGGGCCTTCTTCCGGTTTGGCATCCTGCGCCGGGTAGTAGCGCTCAATGTCCTGACCTTTACGGCGATTCAGATTCAGCATAGGCATGCAGGTTCCGTAAACGGTCAGGATAAACTCCTGAACGCCCGTTCCCAGCCCTTCATAGGCGAACATCACGTATTCGCCGCCTTCGAGCACGACAGGCTTCGAACCCTGAATATAGCCATTGGCCATCTCTGGGGTCAGCGCGGTGGTGTAGAACACCTCCTGCTCGTCGTCTTTTTCCTGACTTGGATGCGTTTCGTTGAGGCCATACAGAATCGGCGGGATCGCCGGGGCGTGGCTCAGGAAGTCGCGCCAGAACTGAACGCGCATCTGATGACGGAACTCAGAAATCTGCTCCAGAGAACAGGAGTAGCTCTGCGTCGTACCGATCAGATGGGTTTCAGGCAACGTGACAATTTCGTATTTTGGCATCGCGAACTCGCCCAGACGCAGCGGTGGACGCATACCAAACGAGCTCCAGTCAGGCGAGCGACGATAAAGCGCTGGCGTTAACGAGAACTGTTTTTTAAAGGCTCGGGTGAAGGTTTGCTGCGAATCGAAACGATATTGCAGGGCAATATCCAGAATCGGCCGTGCCGTAAGGCGCAATGCCACAGCAGACTTAGACAGACGACGCGCGCGAATATAGGCCCCGATAGCATGACCGGTGACATCCTTGAACATCCTTTGCAGATGCCACTTGGAATAGCCTGCTTTAGCCGCCACATTATCCAGTGACAAAGGCTGGTCGAGATGACCTTCCAGCCAGGTGAGCAGGTCGCGAATAATTCCAGCCTGATCCATATACTATCCTCATCCTTAAAACAGCAGGTGCCTGATAACAGGTTAGCGGATAATAGCATTTTTTGATGTTTTAGCATTCAGTGTTTTTTTTTGCGCATTCATGCTTTTTGGAGCACATTGTGGGCAAATATATTCTAATCCTGTGATCTTGCTACATTTTTGTCTAAAGTGTTGAATAATCGCCCAGTGTAATTTTAAAGAATGGTAACAATATGAAATACAAGACTTTGATCTTCACCGCGTTGATGCTGATGGTCGGGCGCGTGGCGCAGGCAGAACAGATTGGTTCCGTCGATACCGTGTTCAAAATGTTTGGCCCGGACCACAAAATTGTGGTCGAGGCGTTTGACGATCCGGACGTGAAGAACGTCACCTGCTATGTCAGCCGGGCGAAAACCGGCGGTATCAAAGGTGGCCTGGGGCTGGCGGAAGATACCTCCGATGCGGCTATTTCGTGCCAGCAGGTGGGCCCGGTTGAGTTAAGCGATAAAATTAAGAACGGTAAAGCACAGGGCGACGTGGTGTTCCAGAAACGCACCTCGCTGGTGTTTAAAAAGCTGCAGGTAGTACGTTTCTATGATGCGAAACGCAACACCCTGGCTTACCTGGCCTATTCCGACAAAGTGGTGGAAGGTTCACCGAAAAATGCGATTAGCGCGGTGCCAATCATGCCGTGGCGTTAATTCAGGGACGAACCATGCAACTACCTGTGGTCTGGCTGGTTGAAGACGAAATCAGCATCGCTGACACACTTATCTACATGCTTCAGCAGGAAGGATTCGAGGTGAAGGCGTTTGAACGCGGTCTGCCCGTGCTGGAAGAGGCGCGGCGGCAGGTGCCCGCGCTGGCAATTCTTGATGTCGGGTTGCCGGATATCAGCGGCTTTGAGCTGTGCCGTCAACTGCTGGCGCTGCATCCGGCGTTGCCGGTACTGTTTCTGACGGCGCGAAGCGACGAGGTGGATAAACTGCTCGGTCTGGAGATGGGGGCTGATGACTACGTCGCTAAACCTTTCTCACCGCGCGAAGTGTGTGCCCGGGTGCGGACAATTTTACGGCGGATGCAAAAATCAGCCGCGCCTTCGGATGTTGTGCGTATCGGCCAGTTTGAACTGAACGAACCTGCGGCACGAATCAGCTGGTGCGGTGAGGTGTTACCCCTCACGCGCTACGAGTTTTTGTTACTTAAAACATTGTTACAGGCTCCCGGACGTGTGTACTCCCGCCAGCAGCTAATGGACAAGGTGTGGGGCGAAGACGGGGACAGTTTCGATCGTACCGTGGACACCCATATCAAAACCCTGCGCGCCAAGCTGCGGGCGGTGAACGAGGAGCTTTCACCCATCAGCACCCATCGTGGTATGGGCTACAGCCTGGGGCTTTATTAATGCGCATTGGGATGCGGCTGCTGCTGGGGTACTTCCTGATCGTGGGTATCGCCGCGTGGTTTGTGCTGTCGATCTTTGTTCAGGAAGTGAAACCCGGTGTGCGCAGGGCAACTGAAGGGACGTTGATCGATACCGCGACCTTGCTCGCCGAAGTCGGGCGCGAGGATCTCCTTTCGGGCAATGCGCAGCAGGGCAAACTGGCGCAGGCCTTTTCACAACTTCATCAGCGGCCTTTCCGCGCCAATATCGGCGGCATTCATAAAGTGCGCAACGAATACCACGTCTACATGACCGATGCGCAGGGCAGAGTGGTGTTTGATTCCGCGAGTCTGGCTGTGGGGAAAGATTACTCCCTCTGGAACGATGTCTGGCTGACCCTTCGTGGCGAATACGGCGCGCGGAGCACCCAGAGCAATCCTGACGATCCAGAGAGCACGGTGATGTATGTTGCGGCTCCGGTTGTGGACAACGGTAAGATTATTGGCGTGCTGTCGGTCGGGAAACCCAACAGCGCGATGGCCCCGGTTATCCATCGCAGCGAGCGACGGATCCTGTGGGCGGGTGGTGCATTGCTTGGCATTGCTTTGCTGATTGGCCTTGTTGTGGCGTGGTGGATCAATCGTTCTATCGGTACGTTGTCGCGCTACGCTGACGCGGTTACCACCGATTCCCCTCTGCCATTACCGAATCCCGGCAGCAGTGAACTGCGCAAGCTGGCGCAGGCGCTGGAGAATATGCGTATTCGCCTGGAAGGGAAAAATTACATTGAACACTATGTCCACTCGCTCACCCACGAGCTGAAAAGTCCGCTGGCCGCAATCCGGGGCGCGGCGGAAATTCTTGCTGAGCAGCCCTCACCGCAGGTCGCCAGGCGGTTTATCGACAACATCCTGGTGCAAAACGCGCGTATGCAATCGTTGGTCGAAAAGTTGCTTGCCCAGGCCCGGCTTGAAAATCGGGTGGAGATTGTCCCCACAAGCGTTGATGTCGATGCGCTGTTTGCGCGGCTGGCTGACGCCCGCTCGACGCTACTGACCGCTAAAAATATCACCCTGACCTGTAAAAGCACCGCGCTGTGTGTGGAAGGTGATGCGGAGCTGCTTGAACAGGCATTGGGTAATTTACTGGATAACGCCATCGACTTCACGCCGGAGGGCGGGGCTGTTCAGCTTGCAGCCCATGAAGGGGACAAGCAGATACACTTTACCGTCACCGACAGCGGCAGCGGGATCCCGGATTATGCCCTGACGCGAATTTTCGAACGTTTTTACTCTCTTCCTCGTGACAATGGATTGAAAAGCAGCGGCCTTGGGCTGGCCTTTGTACAGGAGGTGGCGCGTCTGCACCAGGGGGAGGTCACATTGCGTAATCGTGATGAAGGTGGCGTGATGGCCACGCTGATACTTCACCGTCCCTTCACATAACTTCAAACTGGCCCCACATAGCCCGGTTACGCTCTCCTCATCACAAAGGAGACGTAATGATGAAATCCCCCCTGTTCTGGAAAGTAAGCACTCTGCTGGGGTGCATCCTGCTGTTGTTAGTCCCGCTTTTTATGGTCAGTAACCTGATTTCAGAGCGTGAAAACTACCGTAATGATGTCGAAAACACGCTGCGCCAGAGCACCAGCGGACCACAAAAACTGGTCGGCCCGCTGATTGCGATTCCGATGACGGAGATCTTTTACAAGATAGAGGACGAGAAGAAGGTCGAATACAAGAAAAGCTATATGCACTTTATTCTGCCGGAATCCCTAGTTGTGGAAGGTAACCAGCGCGTGGAGTCCCGAAATATTGGCATCTACGACGGGCAAATCTGGAACGCTGACCTGAAGATAAAAGCACAGTTTAATACCGAAGAGCTAAAACAACTGAGAGGGGAAACGATAACAACAGGGCAACCGTTTATCGTAACGGGCGTTGGCGACGCGCGGGGCATTGGCACGGTCAGTATCTCTAAAATCAACGGGGAGACGCTAAGCGTGGAACCCGGTTCAGGCGTCTACGGGGCGCTTGCTGGGATCCACATCCCGCTGACCGACAAAGCGCTGGAAGCCAAAACGTTTGCGCTTGAGATGTCCCTCAGCCTGGCGGGAACGGGCAGTTTTGCGGTGGTACCGGTAGGGCGTAATAGCGAAATGACGCTCACCAGCAACTGGCCGCATCCGGGTTTTATGGGCGATTATCTCCCCGTTAAGCATCAGATAGGCGAGTCCGGTTTCCAGGCGAACTGGCAGAGTAGCTGGTTTGCAAATAACATGGAAAGTTGGTTCAACGATAAGGAATCCCCGGAGTGGGATGCGCTCCCGGCCTTTAGCGTGACGGTAGCGACGCCTGCCGACCAGTACCAATTGACTGAGCGCGCGATTAAGTACGCGATTCTGCTGATTGCACTGACGTTTATGGCGTTCTTTGTTTTCGAAACCTTAACCGGATTACGCCTTCACCCGATGCAGTATCTGCTGGTGGGGCTGTCGCTGGTCCTGTTCTATCTGGTGCTGCTGGCGCTGTCTGAACACGTCGGGTTTACGCCCGCTTGGGTTGTTGCAAGTCTGGTTGGCGCAGCGATGAACGGAATGTACCTGCAGGCCGTGTTGAAAAGCTGGAAGCGCAGCGGGCTGTTTGTGCTGGCGCTACTCGGGCTGGATGTGGTGATGTGGTTCCTGTTGCGGTCAGAGGATTGTGCATTATTGCTGGGGTCAGCGGTGCTCGCGCTGGCGCTGTTTGCGGTGATGTTCCTGACCCGTCATTTTGACTGGTACTCGCTTCCTCAGCCGAAGCGTCCTGAACCTCCCGCAGAGCCTGATAACGATACACTGCGAATCTGGAAATAAAAAAAACGGCGCAAAGCGCCGTTTTTTTATGTGTTGCGTGCGGGATTACTCCTGCAGATCGCCGCAGAAACGGTACCCTTCGCCGTGGATCGTGGCGATGATTTCCGGGGTATCCGGCGTAGATTCGAAATGTTTACGAATACGACGGATCGTTACGTCTACGGTACGGTCGTGCGGTTTCAGCTCACGGCCGGTCATTTTCTTCAGCAATTCTGCACGGGACTGAATTTTGCCCGGGTTTTCGCAGAAGTGCAGCATCGCGCGGAATTCACTGCGCGGCAGTTTATACTGCTCGCCGTTCGGGCTAATCAGCGAACGGCTATTGATATCAAGTTCCCAGCCGTTGAATTTGTAGCTGTCTACGCTACGACGCTCTTCGCTGACCGTACCCAGGTTCATGGTTCGGGAAAGCAGGTTGCGTGCACGAATGGTTAACTCGCGAGGGTTGAACGGCTTGGTGATGTAGTCATCCGCACCGATTTCCAGGCCAAGAATTTTATCAACTTCGTTGTCACGGCCTGTCAGGAACATCAACGCGACGTTCGCCTGTTCACGCAGTTCGCGCGCCAGAAGAAGACCGTTTTTGCCCGGAAGGTTAATATCCATGATCACCAGGTTGATATCATTTTCAGAAAGGATCTGATGCATCTCTGCGCCATCGGTCGCTTCAAAGACATCGTAGCCTTCTGCTTCGAAAATGCTCTTTAACGTGTTGCGTGTTACCAACTCGTCTTCAACGATAAGAATGTGCGGGGTCTGCATGTTTGCTACCTAAATTGCCAACTAAATCGAAACAGGAAGTACAAAAGTCCCTGACCTGCCTGATACATGTCGCAAATTAACATGACCGGCCTAACGTGACTAAAGTACGTAATTGCGTTCTTGATGCACTTTCCATCAACGTCAACAACATCATTAGCTTGGTCTTGGGTACTTTCCCTTTGGACCCGACAGTGTCAAAAACGGCTGTCATCCTAACCATTTTAACAGCAACATAACAGGCTAAGTGACACCAGACACCCAATAAAACTACGCTTCGTTGACATATATCAAGTTCAATTGTAGCACGTTAACAGTTTGATGAAATCATCGTAGCTGAATGCTAGCCTTTATCACAATTTTTCAATAAACCAACTAGTTGCGGACCTTGATTTATAAACGAAGTGAATCCAATCAGAATAGGGTATTCATGTCGCTATTATCATTATAAAACATAAGGATAATAGTCTTCTGTTAACATTCTAACTGATTGTTCAGACACAAAATAGTTTAGCGTTTTTAATTTGTTATGAAACGCTATTTCGGTGATTTGTGTTGCAATTTTGTAAATTCGCGCTGCGTAATATGTTGATGTGCATCACATTTTTACCCGCTAACTGATTAAAAAGAGAGCATAAATGCATCTGTCGATTGTACTGGTTGCCCCAGCCAGAGCCGAAAATATAGGCGCAGCGGCGCGTGCCATGAAGACCATGGGTTTTACCGATTTACGTATTGTGGACAGCACGGCCCATCTGGAGCCTGCCGCTCGGTGGGTGGCGCACGGGTCGGGAGATATTCTCGATAATATAACCACTTACGACACACTAGCCGCCGCGTTGCACGACATTTCGTTTACCGTTGCGACCACCGCGCGCAGCCGTGCGAAATTCCACTACTACGCCACCCCTGCTGAACTGGTACCCATGCTGAAGGAGAAAAGCCAGTGGCTGGAGAAAGCCGCGCTGGTGTTTGGCCGTGAAGATTCCGGGTTAACAAATGAAGAGCTGGAACTTGCTGACGTGCTCACGGGGGCACCGATGGTGGCCGATTATCCGTCCCTGAATTTAGGCCAGGCGGTCATGGTCTACTGCTATCAATTAGCTTCCCTAATGCAAATCCCTCAGCCACAGGCTGAAGGGGCAAACGAAAACCAGCTGGCCGCACTGCGCGCTCGTGTTGAGCAACTGTTATCTCAATTGGGGGTAGCGGACGATCAAAAAATGGCTGACTGGCTGCAGCAGCGTTTGGGGCGTCTTGAGCAGCGGGACACCGCCATGCTGCACCGTTTGCTGCACGATATTGAAAAAAAATTGGCCGAGTAAAATACTGCCATAAGTTTTTACTATGGCGAATAAGTCTGTCTGGATGGGTTGCACTTGGGGGAATCGGATGAAAATAAATCTGCACGCAGCGGGACGTGAGAGTCTCCCGAAATGTGATCAAATTAAAAATCCATTGACTTAAGGTGCCCGATCCTTTAACCCTAAAAGAATACAGCACAGACAGATAATAATGACAGAGTACACAACATCCATGAAACGCATCAGCATCACCACCATTACCACAACCATCATCATTACCACAGGTAACGATGCGGGCTGACGCGTACAGGAAAAACAAAAAAAAGCCCGCACCTGAACAGTGCGGGCTTTTTTTTCGGCTAAAGGAAACGAGGTAGAACCATGCGAGTGTTGAAGTTCGGCGGTACATCAGTGGCAAATGCAGAACGTTTTCTGCGCGTTGCCGATATCCTGGAAAGCAACGCCAGGCAGGGGCAGGTTGCGACCGTGCTCTCTGCCCCGGCAAAAATCACGAACCATCTGGTGGCGATGATTGAAAAAACCATCGGTGGTCAGGATGCACTCCCGAACATCAGCGACGCAGAGCGTATCTTCGCTGACTTACTGCAAGGGCTGGCAGAGGCGCAGCCAGGCTTTCCGCACGCTCAACTGAAGTCCTTCGTTGAGCAGGAATTCGCGCAAATTAAACATGTTCTGCACGGCATCAGCCTTCTCGGCCAGTGCCCGGACAGCATCAACGCGGCACTGATCTGTCGAGGCGAAAAACTCTCTATCGCCATCATGGCGGGCGTGCTGGAAGCGCGTGGTCATCACGTGACTGTGATCGATCCGGTTGAAAAACTGCTGGCGGTGGGCCACTACCTCGAATCCACTGTTGATATTGCCGAATCAACCCGCCGCATCGCTGCAAGCAAAATTCCGTCTGACCACATGATCCTGATGGCAGGCTTCACCGCCGGTAACGAGAAGGGTGAGCTGGTGGTGCTGGGCCGTAACGGCTCCGACTATTCCGCCGCCGTGCTGGCCGCCTGTTTACGCGCGGACTGTTGTGAGATCTGGACTGACGTCGATGGTGTTTATACCTGCGACCCGCGCCAGGTACCGGACGCCAGGCTGTTGAAGTCGATGTCGTATCAGGAAGCGATGGAGCTTTCCTACTTCGGCGCTAAAGTCCTTCACCCGCGTACCATCTCTCCGATTGCCCAGTTCCAGATCCCTTGCCTGATTAAAAACACCGGTAACCCGCAGGCACCCGGTACGCTGATTGGCGCGAGTAACGATGAAGACGGCCTGCCGGTGAAAGGGATCTCTAACCTCAACAACATGGCGATGTTCAGCGTCTCAGGTCCGGGGATGAAAGGGATGGTCGGTATGGCGGCGCGCGTGTTTGCAGCCATGTCCCGCAACGGTATCTCCGTGGTGCTGATCACCCAGTCTTCTTCGGAATACAGCATCAGCTTCTGCGTGCCGCAGGCCGACTGCCTGCGCGCCCGCCGCGCGCTGGAGGAAGAGTTCTATCTTGAGCTGAAAGAAGAACTGCTGGAGCCGCTGTACATTCAGGAACGTCTGGCGATCATCTCGGTGGTGGGCGATGGCATGCGCACGCTACGCGGTATCTCCGCCAAGTTCTTCGCTGCGCTGGCACGCGCCAATATCAATATCGTGGCGATTGCCCAGGGCTCGTCAGAGCGTTCAATCTCTGTTGTTGTGGACAACGATGACGCCACCACCGGCGTTCGCGTGGTTCACCAGATGCTGTTCAACACCGATCAGGTCATCGAACTGTTCCTGATTGGCGTGGGCGGCGTTGGCGGCGCGCTGCTGGAGCAGGTGAAGCGCCAGCAGGCGTGGCTGAAGAAGAAACATATTGATCTGCGCGTCTGCGGGATCGCCAACTCAAAAGCGTTGCTGACCAACGTGCATGGCCTGAATCTGGAAAACTGGCAGGCGGAAATGAACGAGGCGAAAGAGCCGTTTAATCTGGGCCGCCTGATCCGTCTGGTGAAAGAGTATCACCTGCTCAACCCGGTGATTGTCGACTGTACGTCGAACCAGGCGGTTGCCGATCAGTATGCTGACTTCCTGCGTGAAGGCTTCCACGTGGTGACGCCGAACAAAAAGGCCAACACCTCGTCGATGAACTACTATCACCAGTTGCGCCTGGCGGCGAGCAAATCGCGTCGTAAATTCCTGTATGACACCAACGTGGGTGCTGGTTTGCCGGTTATCGAGAACCTGCAAAACCTGCTGAACGCGGGGGATGAACTGCAGCGTTTCTCCGGTATCCTCTCCGGATCGCTGTCGTTTATTTTCGGCAAACTGGATGAAGGCATGAGCCTTTCAGAAGCGACCCGCGCTGCGCGTGAACTGGGTTATACCGAGCCGGATCCGCGTGACGATCTCTCCGGGATGGATGTGGCGCGTAAGCTGCTGATCCTGGCACGTGAAACAGGTCGTGAGCTGGAGCTGTCCGATATCGTGATTGAACCGGTCCTGCCAGCAGAATTTGATAGCTCCGGTGATGTCGGTGCCTTTATGGCTAATTTGCCGCAGCTTGACGATGCGTTTGCCGCACGCGTTGCGAAAGCCCGTGATGAAGGTAAGGTATTGCGCTATGTTGGCAATATTGAAGAAGATGGTGTGTGCCGGGTGAAGATTGCCGAAGTGGATGGCAACGACCCGCTGTACAAAGTCAAAAACGGCGAAAACGCCCTTGCGTTTTACAGCCACTATTATCAGCCATTGCCGCTGGTGCTTCGCGGTTATGGCGCAGGGAACGATGTTACAGCGGCGGGTGTGTTTGCCGATCTGCTGCGTACCCTGTCATGGAAGTTAGGAGTTTAACATGGTCAAAGTTTATGCCCCGGCTTCCAGCGCCAATATGAGCGTCGGATTTGATGTGCTGGGTGCGGCGGTCACGCCGGTTGATGGTTCTCTGCTGGGCGATACGGTCACGGTTGAAGCGGCAAATAGCTTCAGCCTGAATAACGTGGGCCGCTTTGCCAGCAAACTGCCGTCGGACCCGCGCGAGAATATCGTCTATCAGTGCTGGGAGCGCTTCTGTCAGGAGATTGGCAAAAATGTGCCGGTCACCATGACGCTGGAAAAAAGTATGCCGATTGGCTCAGGGCTGGGCTCCAGCGCCTGCTCGGTGGTCGCTGCGCTGGTGGCCATGAATGAACACTGCGGCAAACCGCTGAACAATAACCGCCTGCTGGGGTTAATGGGCGAGCTGGAAGGGCGGATCTCTGGCAGCATTCATTATGACAACGTCGCGCCGTGCTTCCTTGGCGGCATGCAACTGATGATCGAAGAAAATGGCATCATCAGCCAGCAGGTGCCAGGGTTTGATGAGTGGCTGTGGGTGCTGGCCTATCCGGGTATTAAGGTTTCCACCGCTGAAGCGCGTGCGATCCTGCCTGCGCAGTATCGTCGCCAGGACTGTATCGCCCACGGACGTCATCTGGCCGGCTTTATTCACGCCTGCTATACCCGTCAGCCGCAGCTGGCGGCGAAATTGATGAAAGATGTTATTGCCGAGCCATACCGCACCAAACTGCTGCCTGGTTTTAACGAGGCGCGACAGGCATCTTTGGATATTGGCGCGCAGGCATGCGGCATCTCCGGCTCCGGCCCGACGCTGTTCGCCTTATGCGATAAACCAGACACTGCGCAACGCGTAGCGGACTGGCTCTCTAAACACTACCTGCAAAATCAGGAAGGCTTTGTTCATATTTGCCGTCTGGACACGGCTGGCGCACGAGTACTGGGATAACGAATGAAACTCTACAATCTTAAAGATCATAACGAGCAGGTCAGCTTCGCGCAGGCGGTGACTCAGGGACTGGGCAAAAATCAGGGGTTATTCTTCCCCCATGACCTGCCGGAATTTCAGCTGACCGAGATTGATGAACTGCTGAAGCTGGATTTTGTCACCCGCAGTGCCAAAATTCTGTCTGCGTTTATCGGCGACGAAATCCCGCAGGATCTGCTGGAAGAACGCGTGCGGTCGGCGTTCGCTTTCCCGGCTCCGGTTCAGCAGGTGGAGCCTGACGTTGGCTGTCTGGAACTGTTTCACGGCCCGACCCTGGCGTTCAAAGATTTCGGTGGCCGCTTTATGGCTCAGATGCTGACCCACATCAGCGGCGACAAACCGGTAACCATTCTGACGGCTACCTCCGGTGATACTGGTGCGGCGGTTGCGCATGCGTTCTACGGCCTGAAAAACGTTCGTGTGGTGATCCTCTACCCGAAAGGCAAAATCAGCCCGCTGCAGGAAAAACTGTTCTGTACCCTCGGCGGCAACATTGAGACCGTGGCTATCGACGGTGATTTCGACGCCTGCCAGGCACTGGTCAAACAGGCCTTCGATGATGAAGAGCTGAAGGCGGCGCTGGGTCTGAACTCGGCGAACTCCATCAACATCAGCCGTCTGCTGGCGCAGATTTGCTACTATTTCGAAGCGGTTGCACAGCTCCCGCAGGAAGCGCGTAATCAGCTTGTTGTCTCTGTGCCAAGCGGTAACTTTGGTGACCTGACGGCTGGCCTGCTGGCAAAATCCCTGGGTCTGCCGGTGAAACGCTTTATCGCTGCCACCAACGCTAACGACACCGTGCCACGTTTCCTGAAAGACGGCAAATGGGCGCCGAACGCGACGCAGGCAACGCTCTCCAATGCGATGGATGTGTCGCAGCCGAATAACTGGCCGCGAGTGGAAGAACTGTTCCGCCGCAAAATCTGGCGTCTTGGCGATCTGGGTTACGCAGCGGTGACGGATGAAACCACCAAAGAGACCATGCGTGAGCTGAAAGCGGTGGGGTACACCTCCGAACCGCACGCCGCAATTGCTTATCGTGCTTTGCGCGATCAGCTTAATCCAGGTGAATATGGCCTGTTCCTGGGGACTGCGCATCCGGCAAAATTCAAAGAGAGCGTGGAAGAGATTCTGGGTGAAACGCTGCCGCTGCCGAAAGAGCTGGCCGAACGTGCCGACCTGCCGCTGCTGTCTCATGAACTACCTGCGGATTTTGCCGCGCTGCGTAAGTTGATGATGGCTCGAGCGTGATTTTTGTCGGGTGACGGCTACGCCTTACCCGACCTACAACGGCTCAGAACGTAGGCCGGGTAAGCGCAGCGTCACCCGGCAACAGCAGCACTGTACCGAGGCCGGGGAAGGCGACGGCGCCACCCGGCTTTTTTATGGAGAAATTAAGGAGAAAAAAAGAAGGGAAAATGAAGAAATTCCCAATAAATGCGGTAACTTAGAGATTAGGATTGCAGAGAATAACAACCCCGGTTCCCCTCACGTAACCTCCTTACATCGGCCCACGTTGGGCAAGAAGAATAAGGAGTCACCTATGTCTACGTTGAAACCTGTCCTCATCGCACTTTCACTGATGCTGGTCGCTCCTATGGCGGTACAGGCATCTGAAATCACACTCGTGCCTGCGGTAAAACTGCAGATTGGTGACCAGGATAACCACGGACACTACTGGGATGGCGGTCGCTGGCGCGACCATGACTGGTGGAAGGCCCATTATGACTGGCGCGATAATCACTGGCGTCCTCATGACGAACATCGCGATCGTGACGACCATCCAGACCACCGTCACGACGATCATCGTCCAGGTCCGGACTGGAAGCACCATTAATGCAAACCCCGCCAGCTGGCGGGGTTTTGTTTTACTGCTCGTGGCGCTTAAACACCAGTTCACCTTTCCCTGACGACGCTTCGTCAAAGAAATACCCTTCGCTGTTAAATCCGGTCAACTGCTCCGGCTTCGTCAGTCGGTTCTGAATGATGTAGCGGCTCATCAGACCACGCGCTTTTTTGGCGTAGAAACTGATCACTTTGAACTTACCGTTTTTCTCATCAAGGAAGACCGGCTTGATGATTTCCGCATCCAGTTTCTTTGGCTTCACGGACTTGTAGTATTCGTCAGAGGCCAGGTTAATCACCACGTTATCGCCCTGGGCATGTAGCGCTGCGTTTAGCTTGTCGGTGATGATGTCACCCCAGAAATGGTACAGATCTTTGCCTTTTGCATTCTCTAATCGGATACCCATCTCAAGACGGTAAGGTTGCATCAAATCCAGCGGACGCAGAACGCCGTACAGGCCTGAGAGCATGCGCAGGTGCTGCTGGGCAAAATCGAAATCGGCTTCGCTGAACTCTTCCGCCTGCAGGCCGGTATACACATCACCTTTAAACGCCAGCAGCGCCTGGCGAGCGTTGGCTGGCGTGAAATCCGGGTGCCACTCGTGGAAGCGGGTGGCGTTAAGATCTGCGAGCTTATCGCTGATGCTCATCAGCGAGGCGATTTGTGGTGCAGAGAGTTTACGCGCTTCGCGGATCAGCTGTTGCGAATAGTCCAGCAGTTCAGGTTGCGTATAGCGCTCGGTGGCGAGCGGGCTCTGGTAGTCGAGCGTTTTTGCAGGTGAAATAAGAATCAGCATATCCAGTCCTTGCAGGAAATTTAGAGCGACTTTAGCAAAAAATCGCCCTGAATTGATCGATAGCTGTTATCGCCGGGGCAAATCATCCCATGTGCCGGGGGCCAGTTGCGCGTCAACTTCAGGATAGCGTGTGGGATCAAATACCGGTGGAACACCCAGTTTGCGTTGACGAAGATAGTCCCGGGCAATCAGGCTAACAATGGGGGAGAGCAGCAGGATCGCCGTAAGGTTGGTGATGGCCATCAGTGCCATGATGACGTCAGCCAGTTGCCAGACCAACGGCATGCTGAGCAGGGATCCTGCAATGACCATCAGTATCACTCCCAGGCGCAACGCACTGATTGCGGCGCGGGAGTCGAGTTTCAGGAAGATAAGGTTATTTTCGGCGTAAAGGTAATTCACCACAATTGAGCTGAAGGCGAACAATATCAGTATGATCGCGACAAAACCGGCCCCCCAGCTGCCAGTAAGGTTCACCAGAGCCTGCTGAAGAAGCTGTATCCCGGCGTTTCCCGACGAATGCGGTACGGGGCCTGCCAGTAGCAAAATCATGGCGCTGGCGGAGCAGATAATAATGGTATCGGTAAAGACGCCAATCATTTGCACAATGCCTTGTGCGGCAGGGTGTGGCGGCCAGGAAGAGGCGGCTGCCGCCGCGTTGGGGGTTGACCCCATACCCGCTTCATTGGAAAACATTCCTCGCTGAAAACCCGCCATCAGCGCCTGGCTGAAGGTGTAGCCCAGCGCACCTGATGCCGCCTCACGCCAGCCAAAAGCGCTTTTGAAGATAGTGGTAATGATTCCTGGAACCTGGTCGGCATGCAGTGCGGCGACAAACAGGCTCGCGCCAACCCAGAGCAGCGCCATCACGGGAACCATCCACTGCATCAGGCGGGCGATGCCTTTGAGACCAGCAGAAATGGTGAACAGAACGAAGAGGGATAAAACGATGCCTGTGATCCACTCCGGGCAGGCGAAGGCATAGCGCAGAGCATTGGCGACAGAATTAGCCTGAACCGTATTAAAAATAAGGCCATAAGCGAGCAGTAAAAAAAGCGAGAACAGAACGCCCATCCAGCGCATCCCTAACCCACGCGCCATATACCAGGCCGGACCGCCGCGAAACTGACCGTGTTTGTCCTTCTCCTTGTACAGCTGTGCGAGAGAGCATTCGGCAAACGAGGTGGCCATGCCAACGATCGCGGTGACCCACATCCAGAAGACGGCGCCAGGACCACCGGCGCTGATGGCCAGCGCTACACCCGCCAGGTTACCGCTACCGACACGTGCGGCGAGACTGGTACAAAGCGCCTGAAACGAGGTGAGTCCGCCTGGCTGCGGCGTAATGCTGTTTTTCAGACTTCTGCCAAACTTGCGTATATACCTAAACTGGATAAAACCACTGCGCAGTGTGAACCATATACCTGCCCCTAATAGCAGATATATCATTATCGAACCCCAGAGGATTTCGTTGATAAAGAAAAGGAAATCAGGCATTAACGTCCCTCTTGTTGATGCCAATATGAATATGTAAGCGCTACCACTGATTGAGCATGCTGTTACTTAGCAGCCTGTTAATATTCTGAGTTTATCATACTCTGTCTAAGCGCACTGTCTGCGGTTGCGCTACCTCTCACTCGTGTTATCATCTGGGCAGACCGGTTACATCCCCCTAACAAGTAAACCTGTCATTTTTCCGCTGCAGGCATGCTGTCGGTAGCGTGAATTATCCAGGGCACGTTAAAAGAGAAACACTATCATGACGGATAAATTGACCTCCCTTCGTCAGTTCACCACTGTCGTAGCTGACACCGGAGATATCGCGGCAATGAAGTTGTACCAGCCGCAGGATGCCACAACTAACCCTTCTCTGATCCTGAACGCTGCACAGATCCCTGAGTATCGCAAACTGATTGACGACGCTGTGACCTGGGCGAAAGCGCAGAGCAATGACCGCGCGCAGCAGATCGTTGATGCCACTGACAAACTGGCAGTGAACATCGGTCTGGAAATCCTGAAACTGGTTCCTGGCCGTATCTCTACCGAAGTGGATGCACGCCTCTCCTACGACACCGAAGCGTCAATCGCCAAAGCAAAACGCCTGATCAAAATGTACAACGATGCGGGTATCAGCAACGACCGTATCCTGATCAAACTGGCCTCTACCTGGCAGGGCATTCGCGCGGCTGAGCAGCTGGAAAAAGACGGCATCAACTGTAACCTGACTCTGCTGTTCTCCTTCGCGCAGGCGCGTGCATGTGCAGAAGCCGGTGTCTACCTGATTTCTCCGTTCGTAGGCCGTATTCTGGACTGGTACAAAGCCAACACCGATAAGAAAGAGTACGCACCTGCTGAAGATCCAGGCGTGGTTTCCGTTACTGAAATCTACGAATACTACAAACAGCACGGTTATGAGACTGTTGTTATGGGCGCAAGCTTCCGTAACGTCGGTGAAATCATCGAGCTGGCTGGCTGTGACCGCCTGACCATCGCCCCTGCACTGCTGAAAGAGCTGGCAGAAAGCGAAGGCGCGATCGAGCGTAAGCTGTCTTACACCGGTGAAGTGAAAGCGCGCCCAGAACGCATCACTGAATCCGAGTTCCTGTGGCAGCACAACCAGGATCCAATGGCAGTAGACAAACTGGCGGACGGTATCCGTAAGTTTGCTGTTGACCAGGGCAAACTGGAAAAAATGATCGGCGACCTGCTGTAATCATTTCTGCGTGACCGGGTTCCCGGTCACGCGACTTCTTTCGTACCCTGTCTGAATTTCCTCTCTGCGTGTATCATTCCCTTTAATCAGTACTTTTTAGATGGAATGGCTATGAATACCTTACGCATCGGCTTAGTGTCGATTTCTGACCGCGCCTCCAGCGGTGTTTACCAGGATAAAGGCATCCCGGCTCTGGAAGAGTGGCTGGGCAGCGCGCTGACTACCCCTTTTGAAATCCAGACCCGCCTGATCCCAGACGAACAGCCGATCATTGAGCAGACGCTGTGCGAGCTGGTGGATGAGATGAGCTGCCATCTGGTGTTGACCACGGGTGGAACCGGGCCTGCACGTCGCGATGTCACGCCAGATGCGACGCTGGCAGTCGCCGACCGTGAAATGCCGGGCTTCGGTGAGCAAATGCGCCAGATCAGCCTACACTTTGTTCCAACCGCCATCCTCTCTCGCCAGGTGGGCGTGATCCGCAAACAGGCGTTGATCCTGAACCTGCCGGGCCAGCCGAAGTCGATCAAAGAGACGCTGGAAGGGCTTAAAGCCGACGATGGCAGCGTGATCGTACACGGGATCTTTGCAAGTGTACCGTATTGTATACAGCTGCTGGACGGTCCGTATGTGGAAACCGATGAGAAAGTCGTAGCAGCTTTTCGGCCTAAAAGCGCGCGCCGCGAGACAATATCCTGAAAATAATGATTATGTGACATTAGCTGAAGCGGCGATGGCGTGGTAAAGGTTTTACGGTATAGTAATTTTTTCTTTACGTTTACTGTAAAAATAAATCCACAATACACGCATAATGGTTCGCTATGTCACATAACACCCGACCTCTGAATCGACAGGACTACAAAACCCTCACGCTCGCCGCTCTGGGGGGCGCGCTGGAGTTTTACGACTTCATCATCTTCGTCTTCTTCGCCGCCGTGGTGGGGGAGCTCTTCTTCCCGGCAGATATCCCGGAATGGCTGCGCCAGGTACAAACCTTCGGCATTTTTGCCGCCGGGTATCTGGCTCGTCCGTTGGGTGGCATTGTTATGGCGCACTTTGGCGATCTGGTTGGGCGTAAGAAGATGTTTACCCTCAGTATTTTGCTGATGGCTGTACCTACGCTTGCCATAGGCCTGCTGCCTACCTATGCCTCAATGGGCCTTGTTGCCCCGCTATTGCTGTTGCTTATGCGCGTTCTTCAGGGGGCTGCAATTGGCGGTGAAGTGCCAGGCGCGTGGGTGTTTGTGGCGGAGCATGTTCCAGCGCGTCGCATTGGTATCGCCTGTGGAACCTTAACGGCGGGCCTGACCATCGGCATTCTGCTGGGCTCGGTCGTTGCAACTCTCGTGAATACCCATATGACGCAACAGGCTGTGCACGACTGGGGCTGGCGTCTTCCGTTCCTGCTGGGCGGGGCCTTTGGTCTGGTGGCGATGTACTTGCGCCGCTGGCTACAGGAGACGCCGATCTTCCTTGAGATGCAGCAGCGCAAGGCACTGGCGCAGGAGTTACCGGTGAAGGCGGTGGTGGTCCGTCACAGAAGTGCGGTGGTGGTGTCGATGCTGCTGACCTGGCTGCTGTCGGCGGGTATCGTCGTCGTGATCCTGATGTCGCCGGTCTGGCTGCAAAAACAGTACGGTTTCGCCCCAGCGGTCACCCTGCAGGCAAACAGTATTGCGACCATTATGCTCTGTTTTGGCTGTTTGGCGGCTGGCCTTGCTGTTGATCGTTTTGGCGCGAGCCGGACCTTTATCGTCGGCAGTCTGCTGCTGGCAGCATCAAGCTGGGCGTTCTACCATCTGGCGGGTAGCCACCCGGAGCAACTGTTCCTGCTGTACGGCGTAGTCGGGCTGTGCGTCGGTGTTGTGGGGGCGGTGCCGTATGTGATGGTGCGTGCGTTCCCGCCAGAGGTTCGTTTCACCGGTATCTCTTTTTCTTACAACGTGTCGTATGCCATTTTTGGTGGGCTAACACCGATTGCCGTCACCATGCTGATGGGGATATCGCCGATGGCTCCAGCCTGGTATGTTCTCGCGCTCTCGCTGATGGGGCTGGTGTTAGGGGTCTGGCTTCGCAAAGGGTGGGAGTGTCGTGCCCGCGAGGCAGGCACGACAGAGGGATCAGTGTTTTTCACCAATCGGTAGAATGGTGCGGTCAAACTGCTCGTTCAGCACTTCGCCCATTGCCAGGTAGATAGCGCTCGCGCCACATACCAGGCCAATCCAGCCGGCAACGTGAACGATGCCTTCGTTATCCACCAGGTGACCGATCGCCAGCAGAGCGAACAGTACGGTCAGGCTCAGGAAGACGAACTGCAGCGCGCGGTTACCTTTCAGGGTGCCGAAGAACATGAACAGGGTGAAGACACCCCACAGACCCAGGTAAACGCCCAGGAAGTGGGCGTTTGCCGCATCTGCCAGACCCATTTTAGGCATCAGCAGAATGGCAACCAGGGTCAGCCAGAAAGAGCCGTAAGAGGTGAAGGCGGTTAAGCCGAAGGTATTACCTTTCTTATATTCCAGCAGGCCCGCGAAAATTTGCGCGATGCCGCCGTAAAAAATGCCCATCGCCAGGATTATGCCATCCATCGGGAACATCCCGATATTGTGCAGGTTCAGCAGGATAGTGGTCATGCCAAAACCCATCAGGCCCAGCGGAGCCGGATTAGCCAACTTAGTGTTGCCCATAAGTCCTCAAAAAAATCATCATTAATATGGTGAAATGGTGAATCCCGCGTCAATACTCCCTGACGGGGCGCGGCATCATAATGGGCGCAATCGATGGCGTCTATGATCTCATCGGGGTGAAATTAAAATTTTTTTTATCCTTCCCCCTTGATGGATGCTGTGGCGACCCCATCTTGTAGTCAACCGCAGTGTGTGGACCTGAAAAAAATCAAATCTGGGCAGTTGAAAAAGCACGTTCTGCCCTTATTACAGGTACACAACCACATGTTGACTGAATTTTTAGTGGAGACGTTTAGATGGGTAAAATTATTGGTATCGACCTGGGTACTACCAACTCTTGTGTAGCGATTATGGATGGCACTACTGCACGCGTGCTGGAGAACGCCGAGGGCGATCGCACCACGCCTTCTATCATTGCTTATACCCAGGATGGTGAAACTCTGGTTGGTCAGCCGGCTAAACGTCAGGCAGTGACAAACCCGCAAAACACCCTGTTTGCGATTAAACGCCTGATTGGCCGCCGCTTCCAGGACGAAGAAGTTCAGCGTGACGTTTCTATCATGCCTTACAAAATCATCGCAGCAGATAACGGCGATGCATGGCTTGATGTGAAAGGCACCAAAACGGCACCACCGCAGATCTCTGCTGAAGTGCTGAAAAAAATGAAGAAAACCGCGGAAGATTACCTGGGTGAGCCGGTAACTGAAGCTGTTATCACCGTTCCTGCATACTTCAACGATGCTCAGCGTCAGGCAACCAAAGATGCTGGCCGTATCGCAGGTCTGGAAGTAAAACGTATCATCAACGAACCAACCGCGGCTGCACTGGCTTACGGTCTGGATAAAGAAGTTGGCAACCGTACTATCGCGGTTTACGACCTGGGTGGTGGTACCTTCGATATCTCTATTATCGAAATCGACGAAGTTGACGGCGAAAAAACCTTCGAAGTTCTGGCAACCAACGGTGATACCCACCTGGGTGGTGAAGACTTCGATACCCGTCTGATCAACTACCTCGTTGACGAGTTCAAGAAAGATCAGGGCATTGACCTGCGTAACGACCCGCTGGCCATGCAGCGCCTGAAAGAAGCCGCTGAGAAAGCGAAGATTGAACTGTCTTCCGCTCAGCAGACCGACGTGAACCTGCCGTACATCACTGCAGACGCGACCGGCCCTAAACATATGAACATCAAAGTGACCCGTGCGAAACTGGAAAGCCTGGTAGAAGACCTGGTGAACCGTTCCATCGAGCCACTGAAAGTTGCTCTGCAGGACGCTGGCCTGTCTGTATCTGACATCCAGGACGTTATCCTGGTGGGTGGTCAGACACGTATGCCAATGGTTCAGAAGAAAGTGGCTGAGTTCTTTGGTAAAGAGCCACGTAAAGACGTGAACCCGGACGAAGCTGTTGCTATCGGTGCAGCGGTTCAGGGTGGTGTACTGACTGGTGAAGTGAAAGACGTACTGCTGCTGGACGTTACCCCACTGTCTCTGGGTATCGAAACCATGGGCGGTGTGATGACTGCGCTCATCAACAAAAACACCACCATCCCGACGAAACACAGCCAGGTGTTCTCTACCGCTGAAGACAACCAGTCTGCGGTAACCATCCATGTGATTCAGGGTGAGCGTAAACGTGCGGCGGATAACAAGTCTCTGGGTCAGTTCAACCTGGATGGTATCAACCCGGCACCACGCGGCATGCCACAGATCGAAGTCACCTTTGATATTGATGCTGACGGTATCCTGCACGTGTCTGCGAAAGACAAAAACAGCGGTAAAGAGCAGAAGATCACCATCAAGGCATCTTCTGGCCTGAACGAAGCTGAAATCGAGAAAATGGTTCGCGATGCAGAAGCTAACGCTGAGTCCGACCGTAAGTTCGAAGAGCTGGTTCAGACCCGTAACCAGGGTGACCATCTGCTGCACAGCACCCGTAAGCAGGTTGAAGAAGCAGGCGATAAACTGCCAGCGGAAGACAAAACTGCTATCGAGGCTGCACTGAGTGCGCTGGAAACTTCACTGAAAGGTGAAGATAAAGCGGACATCGAAGCGAAGATGCAGGAACTTGCACAGGCTTCCCAGAAGCTGATGGAAATCGCTCAGCAGCAGCACGCTCAACAGCAGGCAGGCGCTGACGCTTCGGCGAACAACGCGAAAGACGACGATGTTGTTGACGCTGAGTTCGAAGAAGTTAAAGACAAAAAATAATCGCCCTGATGCAGGGTAATTAATCGGCACGGGCGTAGGAGAACTCTCCACGCCCGTGCTCGCATGTTAAGGGGCTTAAAAAAAACAATGGCAAAGCAAGACTATTACGAGATTTTAGGCGTTCCGAAAACTGCGGAAGAGCGTGAAATCAAAAAGGCATACAAGCGCCTGGCCATGAAATTCCACCCGGACCGTAACCAGGGTGACAAAGAGGCTGAAGCCAAATTTAAAGAGATCAAAGAAGCCTACGAAGTCCTGACCGATGCACAAAAACGTGCAGCCTATGACCAGTATGGTCACGCAGCCTTTGAACAGGGCGGCATGGGCGGCGGTGGATTCGGTGGCGGCGGCTTTGGCGGTGGTGCTGACTTCAGCGATATCTTTGGTGATGTATTCGGCGACATCTTCGGTGGTGGCCGTGGTCGTCAGCGCGCAACGCGCGGCGCGGACCTGCGCTACAACATGGAACTGACGCTGGAAGAGGCCGTTCGCGGTGTCACCAAAGAGATCCGTATCCCGACGCTGGAAGAGTGTGACGTTTGCCACGGAAGTGGCGCAAAAGCGGGGACCCAACCGCAGACCTGTCCAACCTGTCACGGTTCAGGCCAGGTACAGATGCGACAGGGCTTCTTCGCGGTACAGCAGGCCTGTCCTCACTGTCACGGTCGCGGTACGCTGATTAAAGATCCGTGCACCAAATGCCACGGCCACGGTCGCGTTGAGAAAACCAAGACCCTGTCCGTTAAAATTCCGGCTGGCGTCGATACGGGCGACCGCATTCGTCTGGCGGGTGAAGGTGAAGCTGGGGAACACGGCGCACCGGCAGGCGATCTGTATGTTCAGGTGCAGGTTAAACAGCACGCCATCTTCGAGCGTGAAGGTAACAACCTGTATTGCGAAGTGCCGATCAACTTTGCGATGGCGGCACTCGGTGGTGAAATCGAAGTCCCGACGCTGGATGGTCGCGTCAATCTGAAGATCCCAGGTGAAACCCAGACCGGTAAGCTGTTCCGCATGCGCGGGAAAGGCGTTAAATCCGTTCGTGGTGGTGCTCAGGGCGACCTGCTGTGCCGCGTCGTCGTGGAAACGCCGGTTGGCCTGAACGACAAGCAGAAACAATTGCTGAAAGAGCTTCAGGAGAGCTTTGGCGGCCCGACGGGTGAGAAGAATAGCCCGCGTTCCAAAAGCTTCTTCGATGGCGTCAAAAAATTCTTCGATGATTTGACTCGCTAATTCGTTAGCTGGCCTTCATCTGCAAAAGCCTGGAAGCAATTCCGGGCTTTTTCTTTTTGTAAGGATAGTTCGGTAAAACTGAATCTATACTCAATATTAATCTGTTTTTGCCGAGCTATGTGGCTTGGTATTATGGTTTTATCGAGGTATTGTTGTAAAAGAGAGAGTTAAAGTGAAATTACTACACCGTTTCTTTAGCAGTGAAGCGTCCGGTGGCGTGATCCTGATTATTGCCGCTGCGGCTGCGATGCTGCTGGCTAACCTGGGGGTTACCCGCGATCTATACCACGCATTTCTGGAAACGCCCGTCGAGCTGAAGGTCGGGGCGCTGGAAATTAACAAGAACATGTTGCTGTGGATCAACGATGCACTGATGGCTGTGTTCTTCCTCCTGGTGGGGCTTGAAGTTAAACGCGAGCTGGTGCTGGGTTCACTTGCCAGCCGCCAGCGTGCAGCGTTTCCGGTAATTGCCGCCATCGGTGGGATGGTGGTTCCGGCGTTACTCTTCCTGGCATTTACCTGGCAGGACCCCCTTGCGCGTCATGGCTGGGCGATCCCGGCGGCAACGGATATCGCGTTTGCGCTCGGGGTGCTGGCCTTGTTGGGAAGTCGTGTGCCGGTGGCACTGAAGATCTTCCTGATGGCGCTGGCAATTATTGATGATTTGGGCGCTATTGTGATTATCGCGCTGTTCTATACCAGCGAGCTGTCGATCCTGTCGCTGAGTGTAGCTGCTGGGGCGATTGCAGTGCTGGCGCTGCTGAACATTTTCAATGTGCGTCGCATCGGCATCTACATCCTTGTGGGGATGGTGCTGTGGACGGCGGTGCTGAAATCGGGCGTGCACGCCACGCTGGCAGGTGTGATCGTCGGCTTCTTCGTGCCGCTTAAGCCGCAGGACGGCAAGTCGCCTGCCAAACAGCTGGAACATGTGCTGCACCCGTGGGTAGCCTTTATGATCCTGCCACTGTTCGCATTTGCTAACGCGGGCGTTTCCCTGGGCGGTGTGACGCTTGACGGGCTGACGTCCGTGCTGCCTTTGGGCATTATTGCCGGGCTGTTTATCGGTAAGCCGCTGGGGATTAGCCTCTTCTGCTGGCTGGCGCTAAAGCTGAAGATGGCATCATTGCCACACGGCACCACGTTTAAGCAGATAATGGCCGTAGGTGTGCTGTGTGGAATCGGGTTTACGATGTCGATTTTTATCTCGACGCTGGCATTTGGTACGCATGCGCCGGAGCTTATCGTCTGGGCTAAACTGGGCATTCTTATCGGGTCATTGCTGGCCGCAGTGATCGGTTATACCTTGTTGAAGGTGAAGTTGTCCGGACAGGCCGTCCAGGCATAACGGAAAACCGGGAGGAGGGGAGCCTTCTCCCGACACACTATCAGGGAGCGAAAACGCAATGTCTCATTTGAATTACAACCATCTTTACTACTTCTGGCACGTCTACAAACAGGGCTCGGTCGTGGGGGCCGCAGAGGCGCTCTACCTGACACCACAAACCATCACCGGGCAAATCAAGGCGCTGGAAGAACGACTGCAGGGCAAGCTGTTCAAGCGTAAGGGCCGTGGGATTGAGCCCAGCGAACTGGGCGAGCTGGTGTTCCGTTACGCAGACAAAATGTTTACCCTGAGCCAGGAGATGCTGGATATCGTTAACTACCGCAAAGAGTCTAACCTGCTCTTTGATGTCGGTGTGGCCGATGCGCTGTCAAAACGGCTGGTGAGCGGCGTGCTGGATGCGGCTGTGGTTGAAGATGAGCAAATCCACCTGCGCTGCTTTGAATCTACTCACGAGATGCTGCTGGAGCAGTTAAGCCAGCATAAGCTGGACATGATTATCTCGGATTGCCCAATCGACTCTACCCAGCAGGAAGGGCTGTTCTCAGTGAAAATTGGCGAATGCGGCGTCAGCTTCTGGTGCATTAACCCGCCGCCGGAAAAACCGTTCCCCGCGTGCCTTGAAGAGCGCCGCCTGCTGGTGCCGGGAAGGCGTTCCATGCTCGGACGCAAGCTGCTGAACTGGTTTAACTCGCAGGGGCTAAAGGTAGAAATCCTCGGCGAGTTCGATGATGCGGCGCTGATGAAAGCCTTTGGCGAAGCCCACAATGCGATCTTCGTTGCACCAACGCTGTACGCGCACGATCTCTATTCGGACGACAAGATTACGGAGATAGGCAGAGTGGATAACGTGATGGAGGAGTATCATGCCATATTTGCTGAAAGGATGATTCAGCACCCGGCGGTACAGCGAATCTGTAACCGCGACTACGCGGCGCTGTTTACGCCACCGGCAATCTGAAGGCATAAAAAAACCCGCGTTAAGCGGGTTCTTTAAACAAGCAACAACAAGTAGCGATTAAGCCAGTTTGTTGATCTGCGCGGTCAGGTTTGCTTTATGACGCGCTGCTTTGTTTTTGTGGATCAGACCTTTAGCAGCCTGACGATCCACGATTGGTTGCATTTCGTTAAATGCGTTCTGCGCTGCAGCTTTGTCGCCTGCTTCGATTGCTGCGTATACTTTCTTGATGAAAGTACGCATCATAGAGCGACGGCTTGCGTTGTGCTTACGAGCCTTTTCAGACTGAACGGCACGTTTCTTAGCTGATTTGATATTAGCCAAGTCCAACTCCCAAATATGATCTATGTGGACAATTCAAAGGCCGAGGAATATGCCCTCTTTGCCTTCTTTTGTCAATGGATTTGTGCAAATAAGCGCCGTTAATTAGCGACGCTACGTTACGTAGTGATGGCGCAGGATTCTACCAGCTTGTGTTCCCTGAATACAGCCTTTCGGCATAAAAATCGCAGTTCACGAGCAGATTTTTTCGCTGCGAAAGGTCAGCCTGATGAAATCATTACGGCTTTCTGTTTTGCGCGAACAATCGCCGGTTAACCTTAACCGCCGTACAAGGTATACTTTGGCGATTTTCACTGTTTTGAGCCAGACATGAAGCTGATACGCGGCATACATAATCTCAGCAGAGCACCGCACGGGTGCGTGCTGACCATTGGTAATTTCGACGGCGTGCATCGTGGTCATCAGGCGCTGTTGCAGGGATTGCGTAAAGAAGGGGAGGCCCGTGGCCTACCTGTCGTAGTGATGATTTTCGAACCGCAGCCGCTGGAGCTGTTTGCGGGCGATAAATCTCCCGCCCGTCTCACTCGCCTGCGCGAGAAGTTGCGCTACCTGGCAGAGTCCGGTGTGGACTACGTATTGTGTGTACGTTTCGATCGTCGCTTTGCCGCACTGACAGCACAAAGTTTCGTCAGTGACCTGCTGGTTGAGCGTCTTGGCGTGCAGTTTCTTGCTGTGGGGGATGATTTCCGCTTTGGCGCTGGTCGTCAGGGCGATTTCTTGCTATTACAGAAGGCTGGTCTGGAGTACGGTTTTGACGTCACGAGCGCGATGACCTTCTGTGAAGGTGGCATTCGCGTCAGCAGCACGGCGGTACGCCAGGCACTGGCAGATGATGAACTGGATACGGCAGAAACCCTGCTGGGACATCCGTTCACCATCTCAGGTCGTGTCGTTCATGGTGATGCGCTCGGCCGCACTATTGGTTTCCCGACGGCGAATATACCGCTGCGTCGTCAGGTTTCCCCGGTTAAAGGGGTCTATGCGGTGGAAGTGGCTGGACTGGGCGATAAGCCGTTTTACGGCGTCGCTAACATTGGCACGCGTCCAACTGTCGCGGGTGTGCGTCAACAGTTAGAAGTGCACCTGCTGGATGTTGTAATGGACCTTTATGGTCGCCATATAGATGTGATACTGCGAAAAAAAATACGCAACGAGCAGCGATTTGCTTCGCTGGATGAACTAAAAGCGCAGATTGCGCGAGATGAATTGACGGCCCGCGAGTTTTTTGGGCTTTGAACCCGGCTTAAATGCCTACGTGATAAATACGGAACCGAGAATCTGATGAGTGACTATAAATCAACCCTGAATTTGCCGGAAACAGGGTTCCCGATGCGCGGCGATCTCGCCAAGCGTGAACCGGGAATGCTGGCGCGTTGGACTGATGATGACCTGTACGGCATCATTCGTGCAGCCAAAAAAGGCAAAAAAACCTTCATTCTGCATGATGGCCCTCCATATGCGAATGGCAGCATTCATATTGGTCACTCTGTAAACAAGATTCTGAAAGACATTATCGTGAAGTCCAAAGGACTCGCGGGATATGACTCGCCTTACGTTCCGGGCTGGGACTGCCACGGTCTGCCAATCGAGCTGAAAGTTGAGCAAGAGTTTGGCAAGCCAGGTGAGAAGTTCACCGCCGCAGAGTTCCGCGCGAAATGCCGCGAATATGCAGCCACTCAGGTTGACGGTCAGCGTGCTGACTTTATCCGTCTGGGCGTGCTGGGCGACTGGTCACACCCATACCTGACCATGGACTTCAAAACTGAAGCCAACATCATCCGTGCGCTGGGCAAAATCATCGGTAACGGCCACCTGCACAAAGGCGCGAAGCCGGTGCACTGGTGCGTGGACTGCCGTTCTGCACTGGCAGAAGCGGAAGTTGAGTATTACGACAAAACCTCTCCGTCTATCGACGTGGCGTTCCACGCGGTAGATCAGGATGCGGTGAAAGCTAAATTTGGCGTGTCGTCCGTTAACGGTCCGGTCTCTCTGGTTATCTGGACCACCACGCCGTGGACGCTGCCTGCCAACCGCGCGATCTCCCTGTCAGGTGAGTTCGAATACGCACTGGTGCAGATTGACGGTCAGGCGGTTATCCTGGCGAAAGACCTGGTTGAAAGCGTGCTGAAACGCGCGAATATCGCCAACTATACCGTGCTGGGCACCGTGAAAGGCGACGCGCTGGAGCTGATGCGCTTCAAACACCCGTTCCTGGACTTCGATGTTCCGGCGATCCTGGGCGACCACGTCACGCTGGACGCGGGTACCGGTGCGGTGCATACCGCCGGTGGTCACGGTCCTGACGACTACAACATCAGCCTGAAATACGGCCTGGAAATCGCCAACCCGGTTGGTCCGGACGGCTCATACCTGCCTGGCACCTACCCGGCGCTGGACGGTATCAACGTCTTTAAGGCGAACGACATCATCGTCGATATGCTGCGCACCAGCGGCGCGCTGCTGCACGTTGAAAAAATGCAGCACAGCTACCCATGCTGCTGGCGTCACAAGTCGCCGATCATCTTCCGTGCGACCCCGCAGTGGTTCGTGAGCATGGATCAGAAAGGCCTGCGCGCGCAGTCTCTAAAAGAGATCAAAGGCGTGCAGTGGATCCCGGACTGGGGCCAGGCGCGTATCGAATCCATGGTCGCTAACCGCCCTGACTGGTGTATCTCCCGCCAGCGTACCTGGGGCGTGCCAATGTCTCTGTTCGTGCATAAAGAGACGCAGGAACTGCACCCGAACACCCTGGAACTGATGGAAGAAGTGGCGAAGCGCGTCGAAGTTGACGGTATTCAGGCGTGGTGGGATCTCGATTCCCGCGACATCCTGGGCGCTGACGCAGACAACTACGAGAAAGTGCCGGATACCCTGGACGTGTGGTTCGACTCCGGGTCTACCCACTCCTCAGTCGTTGACGTACGCCCGGAATTTGCCGGTCACGCTGCCGACATGTATCTGGAAGGTTCTGACCAACACCGTGGCTGGTTCATGTCATCTCTGATGATCTCTACCGCTATGAAAGGCAAAGCCCCTTACCGCCAGGTACTGACCCACGGTTTCACCGTGGATGGTCAGGGCCGTAAGATGTCCAAGTCTATCGGTAACACCGTTTCTCCGCAGGACGTGATGAACAAACTGGGCGCGGATATCCTGCGTCTGTGGGTGGCTTCGACCGACTACACCGGCGAAATGGCGGTGTCTGATGAGATCCTGAAACGTGCTGCCGACAGCTATCGTCGTATCCGTAACACCGCGCGCTTCCTGCTGGCGAACCTGAACGGTTTTGATCCAGTGAAAGACATGGTGAAACCGGAAGAGATGGTGGTTCTGGATCGCTGGGCGGTAGGCTGTGCGAAAGCGGCACAGGAAGATATCCTGAAAGCCTATGAGTCTTACGACTTCCACGAAGTGGTGCAGCGCCTGATGCGCTTCTGCTCCATCGAGATGGGCTCGTTCTACCTCGACATCATCAAAGACCGCCAGTACACCGCGAAAGCGGACAGCGTGGCGCGTCGTAGCTGCCAGACCGCGCTGTTCCACATCGCAGAAGCGCTGGTGCGCTGGATGGCGCCGATCATGTCCTTCACCGCGGATGAAATCTGGGGCTACCTGCCAGGCAACCGTGAGAAGTATGTCTTCACGGGCGAGTGGTACGAAGGTCTGTTCGATCTCTCCAGCACCGAAGCGATGAATGACGCTTTCTGGGACGAGCTGCTGAAAGTGCGTGGTGAAGTGAACAAGGTTATCGAGCAGGCGCGTGCGGACAAGAAAGTCGGTGGCTCTCTGGAAGCGACAGTGACTCTGTACGCAGAACCTGAGCTGGCGGCAAAACTGACGGCGCTGGGCGATGAATTGCGATTTGTCCTGTTGACCTCCGGTGCGAAAGTTGCAGATTATGCCGACGCTTCTGCTGATGCTCAGCAGAGCGAGCTGCTCAAAGGACTGAAAGTCGCGCTGAGCAAAGCCGAAGGTGAGAAATGCCCGCGCTGCTGGCATTACACCACTGATGTCGGCAAGGTGGCGGAACACGCAGATATCTGCGGACGCTGTGTAAGCAACGTCGCCGGAGACGGCGAAAAACGTAAGTTTGCCTGATGAGTAAAACTCTCTGTTCAACAGGACTGCGCTGGCTGTGGCTGGTTGTGGTGGTGCTGATTATTGATCTGGGCAGCAAGTTCCTGATCCTCCAGAATTTTGCTCTGGGGGAGACGGTTTCACTGTTCCCGTCGCTTAACCTGCACTATGCACGCAACTACGGTGCGGCGTTTAGTTTCCTTGCTGACAGCGGTGGCTGGCAGCGCTGGTTCTTTGCAGGTATCGCGATCGGTATCTGCGTGGTGCTGGCGGTGCTGATGTACCGTTCGAAGGCAACGCAAAAGCTGAATAACATTGCCTACGCACTGATCATTGGCGGCGCACTGGGCAACCTGTTTGACCGCCTGTGGCACGGCTTTGTGGTCGATATGATCGACTTCTACGTCGGCGACTGGCACTTCGCGACCTTTAACCTCGCCGATAGCGCAATTTGCATCGGTGCGGCGTTAATCGTGCTGGAAGGCTTCTTGCCTAACTCGGCCGCGAAAGAGCAGGCGTAACACACTCGCCCGGTGGTGTAGTGCCACCGGGCAAAACAAGCGAGCAATTTGCATGTCTAAATCCGTACAGAGCAACAGCGCGGTTCTCGTTCACTTCACGCTGAAACTGGATGATGGCTCTACCGCTGAATCCACCCGCAATAACGGCAAACCAGCCCTGTTTCGTCTTGGCGATACCTCCCTGTCTGAAGGTCTTGAACAACAGCTTCTCGGTTTGAAAGAGGGGGAGAAAAAGGCGTTTTCACTGGAGCCGGATGCCGCATTTGGCGTGCCAAGCCCGGATCTGATCCAGTATTTCTCGCGCCGCGAGTTTATGGATGCGGGCGAGCCGGAAATCGGGGCGATTATGCTCTTTACCGCTATGGATGGCAGCGAAATGCCTGGCGTGATCCGCGAAATCAACGGCGACTCCATCACCGTTGACTTCAACCATCCGCTTGCCGGGCGCACCGTCCATTTTGATATTGAAGTGCTGGAGATTGACCCAGTACTGGAGGCCTGAAATGCAGATCCTGTTGGCTAACCCGCGCGGCTTCTGCGCCGGTGTAGACCGCGCTATCAGCATTGTTGAAAACGCGCTGGAGATCTACGGCGCGCCGATTTATGTGCGTCACGAAGTGGTGCATAACCGCTATGTGGTCGACAGTCTGCGCGAGCGCGGTGCCATCTTTATCGAGCAGATTAGCGAAGTGCCGGATGGTGCGATCCTGATTTTCTCCGCGCATGGCGTTTCTCAGGCAGTGCGTAACGAAGCGAAAAGCCGCGATTTGACGGTGTTTGATGCCACCTGTCCTTTAGTGACAAAGGTGCATATGGAAGTGGCGCGCGCCAGCCGTCGTGGTGAAGAGTCGATTCTGATCGGCCACGCGGGTCATCCGGAAGTTGAAGGCACTATGGGCCAGTACAGCAACCCGGAAGGGGGCATGTATCTGGTTGAGTCACCGGAAGATGTCCTGACGCTGAATGTGAAAAACGAAGCCCGTCTGTCGTTTATGACCCAGACGACGCTCTCCGTGGACGATACCTCTGACGTGATTGACGCCCTGCGTCAGCGTTTCCCGAAAATCGTCGGGCCGCGTAAAGATGACATCTGCTACGCGACCACTAATCGTCAGGAAGCGGTGCGTGCACTGGCTGAACAGGCGGATGTGGTGCTGGTTGTTGGCTCGAAGAACTCCTCTAACTCCAACCGCCTGGCCGAGCTTGCGCAGCGTATGGGGAAAGCGGCATTCCTGATTGACGATGCAACGGACATTCAGGAAGCGTGGGTGAAAAATGCGGCCTGCGTCGGCGTTACCGCAGGCGCTTCCGCGCCGGATATTCTGGTGCAGAACGTGATTGTCCGTCTGCAGGAGCTGGGCGGTGGCGAAGCGATACCGCTGGAAGGACGCGAAGAGAACATCGTTTTCGAAGTCCCGAAAGAACTGCGTATCGACGCCCGCGAAGTGGAATAGTTTACTCTCTGTCTGGAAAATGCCGGTGGCGAAAGCTACCGGCATTTTTGTTTCTGGTTAACTGTGATTCACCATCAAGATTGGTGCCTTCATCGACAGGTTAATCGTTTAATCTGATAGGCTGATGTTGCTGTTCTCCTTGGGCCGGAGATGACTATGGAACCAGAAATTATTCTGCCACCTCAGGTGGCATGGGCTACTGGGGCGCTAGCCAGAGGCCCGCTTGTTCGCAAGACAACCCGCCTTGCCGATCTTCCCTGCATCTTCGCTAACCGCGAGGAGTGGAGGTGTCGCGACCCCCAACAAAGCGTATACGACGTTGAGGTACTGGAATCCCCCATGGCTGAGGGGGCGCTCTACGTTGGTGTCACGCACCTTCATGCAGGTAAAGTTGGTGATGAGTTCTTTATGACGCGTGGTCATTTTCATGCGCGCCGTGAACAGGGGGAAGTCTATTTTGGCCTGCGTGGCAGCGGCTTACTGTTGTTGCAAACGGAGGCGGGCGATGCGCGTATTGAGCAGGTAGCAACAGGGTCGGTACACATTATTCCTCCTTTTACGGCGCACCGTTTGATCAACACCGGTAATGAGACGCTCTCCTCGCTGGCCGTTTGGCCAAGCGTCGCGGGGCACGACTACGCGGCGCTGGCAGAGGGTTTCGCTCTGCGAGTCTTTGCCGCCGGGCAAGGTGTCGAGGTGCGTCATGTCTGACTATGGCCTTGATATGACCATTACCCATCAACCGCTGGGTTTTAGCTATGGTGATGATGTCACCGGGCCGATGCCGGAAATCCGTAGTCTGGATCAGATTCGCCCGTCACTACGCGATCCTGACTGTCAGGGGCCGGATCAGGTGTATGCCATCGCCATGGATGTCGCGCGACTGATGGACAGACCGGAGCTGGAAAAACGGATGTTGCTCTTTGGTGTGGTTACCTACGCTGCAGGTACGCTCGGCGATGAGCCAATTCGCAGCCAGGGGCATGTCCACCGCATCAGCCAGCATAGCGGATGGTCACCGCCGGAGCTTTATGAGATCTGGCAAGGTAAAGCGATTATTTACATGCAGGAGTACGTCGAGGACGATCCCGGACGCTGTTTTGCCGTTTTAGCGGGGCCAGGAGAAAAGGTGCTGGTGCCACCTGGCTGGGGTCATGCGACTATTTCGGCCTCGCCTGATACTCCGCTGACTTTTGGTGCCTGGTGCGATCGTGAGTACGGCTTTGAATATGACGCGGTTCGCGCGCGCAAGGGGCTGGCCTGGTATCCGCTGGTTCAGGGAAAAAATATTATATGGCAGCATAATAGCCACTATATGGCAGGGCGGTTACAGATGATCACACCGCGTCGTTACAGTGAGTTTGGTATTACGGACGCGCCTATTTATCAGCAGTTTATTGACGATCCGGCTCGGTTTCAGTTTATCTCGCGCCCGGACAGAACGGCAGAGCTGTGGCACCATTTCCATCCATAAAAAAAGCCGGGGCAGAGCCCCGGCTTTTTTATCCTGCAAACACCCCGGTTGCCACGCCAAGCGCTGCGAGTACCAGCAGTAGAACCATGGCTTTGACTGGCGACACGCCGCGTTTTGCCATCAGGTACCAGGTACCCAGCACCACCACCAGCGGAAGCAGTTGCGGGAAAATACCGTCCAGCATCTGCTGCACGTGAATGTTAACGCCGTCGCGGGTGATGAACTCCAGCCCGGTACCGAGCTTCACATAGCTGGCCGCCACGCCGCCCATGACGAATACGCCCAGCAGGGAGAGCGCTTCCCGTAGCCGGGTGGATTTGCTGCTGACCAGCATCTCCACGGAACCAGATCCCATCTGGTAGCCTTTAAGAAACAGGAACCATGAGCCCGGGATAATAATGGCCAGCCAGGCAACGGTATAAAACAGCGGGCCAAGGATGTTCCCGCCTGCCGCCAGCGCCATCCCGATGCTCAGGAGGATGGGGATTAGCATTCCGGGGATCATCGAATCACCGATCCCTGCTATCGGCCCCATCAGGCCCACCTTCAGGGTGTTGATGGTTTCACCATCAATCGGCTCGCCGTTGGCTTTCTTCTCTTCCAGACCCAGCGCCATACCGTTAACAATCGCGCCAATTTGCGGCTCCGTGTTGTAGAACGACGCGTGGCGACGCAGCATCTCGGTGCGTTGTGCGGCATCGGGATAGAGTTTTTTTGCCACCGGCAGCATGCTCAGGCAGAAGCCGAAGGATTCCAGCCGTTCAAAGCTCATTGAAGAGAGGTTGTGCATCATCCACGCCCGCCAGCAGCGGCGCAGATCTTTGCGGGTCAGTTTACGTTCTTCCATCAGAATTCATCCTCGTCGTCAGGGACTGGTGCAGAGGCCACGGCCTGCGGCGTCTCAGGTTTGTAGTTGTAATGAATCAGCGCCAGCAGGGCGCCCACGATCACCAGCGCAACCATATTGAGTTTCAGGAAAACGATGCAGACGAAGCCCACCAGGAAATAGATGAGCATGGTGTAGCTTTTGATGATCTGCTTAAGCAGGATGGCAATACCGACGGCGGGCAAAATACCGCCCAGCACGTTCATGGTCGAGAGTACGATCTGCGGCAGGCTGTCCATAAAGCCGCTAATGTATTGCGCGCCAAAAAAGACGGCGATAAACGTGGGGACAAAGCGCAGCACAAAATTCATCACCTGTGGCCATATGGCGCTGTTGAGGTAGATTCCTCGCTCATCGCCATTTTCCAGCGCGACATCCGCCCGATGATTCCAGAATGAATTGAGCACCATCATCGCATTGAAGAGAATGGTTCCGGCGATACCGATAGTTGCTGCCAGTGCGACGGCAACCTCAGGTCCTTTGCCGGAAAGGATCCCCAGCGCAATGGCTGGATAAGCCACAAAGTTTAAATCTGCTGGCATCGAGCCGCCGGGGGTCACCATCGCGATATACACTGCCTGCACCGCTACGCCAATCATAATTCCGGTTTTGATATCGCCCAGGATCAGGCCAACCAGCATCCCGGAAATAAGCGGTCGGGAGATGAGATACCAACCGCCAGTCAACCCTAAAAGCCACGGACTGCTGAGTGCACCCAGATAACACAGCAGGCCAATTAATGACGCTTCGATAAACATGATCCGCTCCTTATTTCAGCTTTTGTCTGGCGTCCTGCCAGGTATAAAAACTGGCATCTGGAACCAGGCGGAATTCAATCGCGTGTCCCTGGACGGTGAGCCACTCGAACGCCGCCGCTTCATCTTTCGTGACCGATTGATTCGGGCCGATGGTGATCGTGTTAGCGCGAGCGCTCATCGGCCCCACGTTGATTTTCCCGTTGCTGTTTTTCAGGCTAATGCCTGCCTGTTCAATTCGCTGCAGCGTAAGCGGCGATTTGCCTATCACAAAATACCGCTTCTCGCTGGCAATCACTTTGGGCAGTTTTTCAATCGCCGTTGCGGTATCGAACAGCCACACTTTGGTGTCAGAGACGGCGCCTTTCATGACCGACGACAGCAGCGGATCGGCCGCAACGGCATCATCAATGGCAACGATGCCGTCACAGGGCAGCTCTTTGGCCCAGCGTGTGATGAGCTGCCCATGGATCACGCGATCGTCGATGCGAACAAAAGAAATACTCATATGCAGCTCCTTAAAAATCGTCTGTCGGTTCAGAATCTATCTGTTTCGCCTGTACCAGCGTCGGCAGAGTGAGTTGGATTATTTGCGCGGCAGCATGATGAACATCGCGTGCCATCATCACCTCGTCGGTTTGCAGCAGCATCGGGAAGTTGACCCCCGCGACCACGGCGACAGGTGGATGTGTATGCTGGTTAAACGCGACCTCGCAAGCCACATTCCAGGGCGTGCCGCTTTGCATATCACACAGCACCAGCACGCCATCAGCATTTATGCTTGCTGCTTCCAGCGTGGCGCAAAAGTCACGGCGGAAGCCCTCTATCCCTGCCTGTTCGGTCAGACAAACGGCGTGCACGCCGGGCAGATCGCCATAAACCATCCGGCCGCTCTCCAGCAGAGCGCTGGCAAGCGGACCGTGGGTGGCGACAATAAAATGAATCATCGTTAACTCCTTACCCAGGCTTTGATAGTCGCCAGTGGTTGGCTGGAGGAATTGGCGGGCGGTGAAATGCGATATTCACCGACGCTTGCCGGAATGATGAAGGTTTCGGCGTAATGGACGGTGAAAGGTGCAAACGCACCGGTTGGGCTATCGACAATGGCTTCGTCTCCCTCCACGAGATTCAGCACATTCACACCGCCACCGGTATGATGCAACACGGGTTCGCTAAACCAGTGACGACGGGTTTCGATAAATTCTCGCTCGTGCAGCCCCGTTCGTTCTTCGCGCCAGTAATTTCCTTCTGCGATAGGTTCAAACTGATTCACCAGATGCTGATGCACCCACTGCGTGTCGCGCTGCCAGTCGATCACCTTTTCACCGTGGTCCAGGTGTACCGGGCGCGGCAGACCGTCCAGCCCAAGGCGGCCCCAGTCCCATAGTTTGAAGGTGAAGATATACGGCGTAGCGCTGATCTCCAGTACCATGGTCCCGGCGCCGGAGCAGTGCACTGTGCCTGCAGGGATCAGGAAATGGTCGTGTTTTTTGGCCGGGATTTGATTAACGAAACGGGCATCATCAAACGGTTTTTCACCGCGCCCCGCACGCCTGAGATCGTCCATCATGTCCTTAGGATCTATACCGGTTTTGGTGCCCAGATAAACAACGGCATCTGGCCTGGCGTCCAGGATGTAATAGCTCTCATCCTGGGTGTAATGCATCCCGAACTGTTGCTGGATGTACTCGGTAACGGGGTGGACCTGGAAGCTTAGGTTTTGGCCGCCAACGGTATCGAGAAAGTCAAAGCGAATCGGGAACTCCGCGCCGAAACGTGCGTGAACTTTCTCACCCAGCAGAGCGCGAGGCTCAAGCAGAACCAGATCCTGAGAGGGGATCTCGATCCGCACTGCGCCAAAACGCAGTAACAGGCTGTTTTCCTCGGGCACACAGTCAAAACACCATGCGTAATTGGGTGCAGAGGGATCGAGATCGAATTGTTGTTTCATCCACTGGCCGCCCCAGATTCCGGGGTCGAAAAAGGGGACTACGCGGAAAGGCTGCGAGGTCGTTTGTTCAAGCCCGGCACGCAGGGCTTCGCCGCTGACCATCGCGGGCTGGTTTGCCCGGGTTGTATCCAGTAAAAAATCGGCGCGTTTGAGAAGCGGCGTTTTGTGGCGATCGAAGACTCTCCATTCGATAAAAAAGGCGCGTTTGTAGCGACGAAGGATATCTTCATGCTGATTCTCTACGCCCCAGTTCCCCATCTCACCGCTGCGCATACGCTGCTGGATCTCCCATCGAGGAAGATCGGCATACACCAGCACATCACCCGGATGGACGAGCGCCGCACCGGGGCCGTAAATCACAATCAGCCCTTCAGAGCATTGGCTCACCTGAGCCTGCAATGTTTCCAGACGAGTGGGATCGAAAAACTCACCGAGCTGGTGGCAGGAGAGTACGCCAAAGACGCGATCGTCGGTGAGGTTGCGTGCCAGCATTTCATGAATGGTGCGCTCATCCTGTCGCGCTTGTTCGACATTGATTGTGAGTGTCGGACGCAATTGCGGCAGCAAAGCGTTCTCAAGTTCGGTCATGCGCACGCCTGGATAGCAATCAATCACCAGTACGGTGCGGCTGCACTGTCGGGTTTTTGCATCAAGGCTGCTGATAATCGCCTCCCAACCTTGCCAGGCGCTGTCGTCATAACCCTGAATCATCACCGTGGGGAATTTGTCGTAAGTTGTCATCTTATCCTCCGTAATCGTTATTTAAGGTTATTCGATTAACCGCATTTGAGAAGAGTGGTTAACGCGATTAACCCGCCATAAATACGAATGGGATCCTGATTGATAGCCGTAATGTGAAGAGACTCACAGGGAAAAATGCAAAAAAAAAGGTTATTCGATTAATCTGTAGTGAAGACTAAGGAGACAACATGACAGGAATCACGCTGGCAGATGTTGCGAAGTACGCAGGGGTATCTACGGCAACGGTATCAATGGTGCTGTGCAATAAAGGGCGCATTTCGCAAAGCACACGCGAAAGGGTACTGAAGGCGCTGGATGAATCGGGCTATGTCTATAACCAGACGGCGGCAAACCTGCGAAACCGCAGCAGTAATCAGGTGGGGCTGCTGTTGCATGACATCACCAACCCTTTCTACGGCGAGATGACCGCCGGCTTAAGCCATGAGATGGAGCGCCATGAGCTGATGCTGTTTCTGGCAAATAGCGAAGAATCCGCCGAGCGACAGCAAAAGTTTGTTGATTCGCTGATGCGTAACAACGTGGGTGGCATGGTGCTCTGTGCCGCCCGCGAAACGCCCCAATCATTTTTTGATAGCCTGAAGCGACGCAATATTCCGGCGATTATGGTTGTACGACCGCTTAGCGATCCGGGGTTCGATTTTGTTGGAACAGATAACTTTCTTGGCACCCAAATGGCGACCGAACATCTTTTAAAAATGGGACACCGGCGGATCGCATTTATCGGCGGTAGCCAGAATTCGGGGTCACGGGCGCAGCGTATTGGCGGATTTACCAGTAAACTTCTGGAATACGGTATTACGCCGAATCCGGCCTGGATTGTGACTTCACAGGCCAGCCAAAGCGATGGTGCACGGGTGGCAGAGAGTTTGCTGACCGATAATCCGGAAATCACCGCCGCGATTTGTTATCAGGATATTGTGGCCCTCGGGGTTATGCAGTGTTTACGCAAATTGAACCGGGAACCCGGACGTGATTTTGCCCTGGTGGGATTCGATGACATCACCGAAGCGGCGCTGGTTCAGCCTGCACTCACGACGGTATCTGTCGCCGCGAAAGAGATTGGGCGCAAGGCAGGAGAGTTGCTGTATAGCCGCATGCAAGGAAATGATGAACCGGCAAAACGGATTATCCTTCCCCCCGCCCTCGTGGTGCGGGAATCCTGCGGTTTTCGCTGATCGTTATGCTTTTTACTGATATTTCTTCCTGTTTATCATTAAATTCTAATTATTGGTGTTTTCAGTTGGCAGCACAGAGCAAGGCTGGTTAATCTGAAAACGGTTTACATCATTTTAACGTAAGAGAATAACTATGCATGATGCACAGATCCGTGTCGCGATTGCGGGCGCGGGTGGACGTATGGGCCGTCAGCTGATTCAGGCGGCGCTACAGATGGATGGTGTGGCGCTGGGTGCGGCCCTGGAGCGTGAAGGTTCCTCACTTCTTGGTGCCGACGCAGGTGAACTGGCGGGGGCGGGAAAGACGGGCGTTACCGTCCAGAGCAGCCTTGACGCGGTTAAAAATGACTTCGATGTGTTCATCGACTTTACCCGCCCGGAAGGGACGCTGACGCATCTGGCGTTTTGCCGCCAGTACGGCAAGGGAATGGTCATCGGTACTACCGGTTTTGACGACGCAGGTAAGCAGGCCATTCAGGACGCATCAAAAGAAATTGCGATTGTCTTTGCTGCGAACTTTAGCGTGGGCGTAAACGTCATGCTCAAGCTGCTGGAGAAAGCGGCGAAGGTGATGGGCAACTATACCGACATTGAGATTGTTGAAGCGCACCACCGTTACAAAGTTGATGCGCCATCAGGTACGGCGCTGGCAATGGGTGAAGCGATTGCTCATGCACTTGATAAAGATTTAAAAGACTGCGCGGTCTATACCCGCGAAGGTTACACCGGCGAACGCGTGCCGGGAACCATTGGCTTCGCAACCGTGCGAGCGGGTGACATCGTCGGCGAACATACCGCGATGTTCGCCGATATTGGCGAGCGTGTTGAAATTACGCATAAAGCCTCCAGCCGTATGACCTTTGCAAACGGTGCCGTACGATCTGCTTTGTGGTTAAAAGGCAAAAGAAATGGTCTTTTTGATATGCGGGATGTGCTTGATCTCAACAATTTGTAGAGCTTATTACCCATCGTGATGTGGTTATTGCAGTCGTAATTACTTGATTGCATAGGGCAATAATTTATTGCCCTTTTATTTTACCTGTTTCATTGTCTATTCTCTATTTTTCATCCAAAAACACGCTTTTAAATCTCTTTTTTCGTTGCTGAAATGTAAATTTTGACCATCTGGTCTACTTTTTATAGTTCTCACCCCAGATTTCTCATTAAACTTGCCGCGCAAGCGTTTTCTGCGGTGATTTACCTGATCTTTTTGTCGGTTAAGCCGCCTTTGGGTCTCCAGGCTTGCAAAAGAACAAACAAAATCTCCGTTTTAAGTTGACTTTTACCTACCAAATCTCCAGAATGCCGCCGTTTGCCAAAAATCCGCTGGCAACACATTTGCATTGATCCATGACATGGTTATGAATTAATATGCAAATAAAGTGAGTGAATATTCTCTGGAGGGTGTTTTGATTAAGTCAGCGCTATTGGTTCTGGAAGACGGAACCCAGTTTATCGGTCGGGCCATAGGGGCAACAGGTTCGGCGGTTGGGGAAGTCGTTTTCAATACTTCAATGACCGGTTATCAAGAAATCCTCACTGATCCTTCCTATTCTCGCCAAATCGTTACTCTTACTTATCCTCATATCGGCAATGTCGGCACCAATGCGGCTGACGAAGAATCCTCTCAGGTACATGCGCAAGGTCTGGTCATTCGCGACCTGCCGCTGATTGCCAGCAACTTCCGCAATACCGAAGACCTCTCTTCTTACCTGAAACGCCATAACATCGTGGCGATTGCCGATATTGATACCCGTAAGTTAACGCGTCTGCTGCGCGAGAAGGGTGCACAGAACGGCTGTATCATCGCGGGTGATAACCTGGATGCTGCCCTGGCGCTGGAAAAAGCGAAAGCCTTCCCGGGCCTGAACGGTATGGACCTGGCGAAAGAAGTGACGACAGCCGAAGCCTACAGCTGGACGCAGGGGAGCTGGACGCTGGAAGGCGACCTGCCGGAAGCGAAACCAGAAAGCGAGCTGCCGTTCCACGTTGTTGCCTACGATTTCGGTGCCAAGCGCAATATCCTGCGCATGCTGGTTGACCGCGGCTGCCGCCTGACGGTGGTTCCGGCACAGACCTCTGCCGAAGACGTGCTGAAGATGAATCCGGACGGTATTTTCCTGTCCAACGGCCCGGGCGACCCGGCTCCGTGCGATTACGCTATCAACGCTATTAAATCCTTCCTGGAAACCGATATCCCGGTCTTCGGTATCTGTCTCGGCCATCAGCTGCTGGCGCTGGCGAGCGGTGCGAACACCGTTAAGATGAAATTCGGTCACCACGGTGGTAACCACCCGGTGAAAGATATCGACAACAACACGGTGATGATCACCGCGCAGAACCACGGTTTTGCTGTCGATGAAGCCTCAATGCCGGCTAACCTGCGCGTGACGCATAAATCACTGTTCGATGGCACCCTGCAGGGTATCCACCGTACCGACAAGCCAGCGTTCAGCTTCCAGGGTCACCCTGAAGCCAGCCCGGGCCCGCACGATGCCGCACCGCTGTTCGATCACTTCATCGAACTTATTGAGCAATACCGTAAGACCGCTAAATAATCAGGAGCTGAGAAGACAATGCCAAAACGTACAGACATAAAAAGCATCCTGATCCTTGGCGCTGGCCCGATTGTTATCGGCCAGGCCTGTGAATTTGACTACTCCGGCGCGCAGGCGTGTAAAGCCCTGCGCGAAGAGGGTTACCGCGTAATCCTGGTAAACTCTAACCCGGCAACCATCATGACCGACCCGGAAATGGCTGATGCAACCTACATCGAGCCAATTCACTGGGAAGTAGTGCGCAAAATCATCGAAAAAGAGCGCCCGGATGCGGTACTGCCAACGATGGGCGGCCAGACGGCGCTGAACTGTGCGCTGGAGCTGGAGCGTCAGGGCGTGCTTGCCGAATTCGGCGTAACCATGATTGGTGCGACCGCCGACGCGATTGATAAAGCAGAAGACCGTCGTCGCTTCGACGTGGCGATGAAAAAAATCGGCCTCGACACCGCGCGTTCCGGTATTGCACACAACATGGAAGAAGCGCTGGCCGTCGCGGCTGACGTGGGTTATCCATGTATCATCCGTCCTTCCTTCACCATGGGCGGCACCGGTGGCGGTATCGCTTACAACCGCGAAGAGTTCGAAGAGATTTGCGAACGCGGTCTGGATCTCTCCCCAACCAAAGAGCTGCTGATTGATGAATCGCTGATTGGCTGGAAAGAGTACGAGATGGAAGTGGTGCGTGATAAAAACGACAACTGCATCATCGTCTGTTCCATCGAAAACTTCGATGCGATGGGGATCCACACCGGTGACTCCATCACCGTGGCACCTGCCCAGACCCTGACCGACAAAGAGTATCAAATCATGCGTAACGCCTCGATGGCGGTACTGCGTGAAATCGGCGTGGAAACCGGCGGTTCTAACGTACAGTTCTCGGTGAACCCGAAAACCGGACGCCTGATTGTTATCGAAATGAACCCGCGTGTATCCCGTTCCTCGGCGCTGGCCTCTAAAGCCACCGGCTTCCCGATTGCCAAAGTAGCAGCAAAACTGGCGGTGGGTTACACCCTCGACGAGCTGATGAACGACATCACCGGCGGCCGCACCCCTGCGTCTTTCGAACCGTCTATCGACTACGTTGTGACGAAAATTCCTCGCTTCAACTTCGAGAAATTCGCCGGCGCAAACGACCGTCTGACCACTCAGATGAAATCGGTCGGCGAAGTGATGGCAATTGGCCGCACCCAGCAGGAATCCCTGCAGAAAGCGCTGCGTGGCCTGGAAGTGGGCGCGACCGGCTTTGACCCGAAAGTGAGCCTGGACGACCCGGAAGCGCTGACAAAAATTCGCCGCGAGCTGAAAGACGCGGGCGCAGAGCGTATCTGGTATATCGCCGATGCCTTCCGCGCAGGCCTGTCTGTGGACGGCGTCTTCAACCTGACCAACATCGACCGCTGGTTCCTGGTGCAGATTGAAGAGCTGGTGCGTCTGGAAGAGAAAGTGGCGGATCTGGGCATCAACGGTCTGGACGCTGACTTCCTGCGCGTGCTGAAGCGTAAAGGCTTCGCCGATGCGCGTCTGGCTAAGCTGGCAGGCGTGCGCGAAGCGGAAATCCGCAAGCTGCGTGACCAGTTCAACCTGCACCCGGTTTACAAGCGTGTCGACACCTGTGCGGCAGAATTCTCTACCGATACCGCGTACATGTACTCCACGTATGAAGATGAGTGCGAAGCGAACCCGTCAGTCGACCGCGACAAAATTATGGTGCTGGGCGGTGGCCCAAACCGTATCGGCCAGGGCATCGAGTTCGATTACTGCTGCGTTCACGCCTCTCTGGCGCTGCGTGAAGACGGTTACGAAACCATCATGGTTAACTGTAACCCGGAAACCGTATCGACTGACTACGACACCTCTGACCGTCTGTACTTTGAGCCGGTAACACTGGAAGACGTGCTGGAAATCGTGCGTATCGAGAAGCCAAAAGGCGTTATCGTGCAGTACGGCGGCCAGACCCCGCTGAAACTGGCGCGCGCGCTGGAAGCGGCTGGCGTACCGGTTATCGGTACCAGCCCGGATGCGATTGACCGTGCAGAAGACCGTGAGCGTTTCCAGCAGGCGGTTGACCGTCTGAAACTGAAACAGCCGGCAAACGCCACCGTAACTGCGATTGAACAGGCCGTTGAGAAGGCGAAAGAGATTGGCTACCCACTGGTGGTGCGTCCTTCTTACGTACTGGGCGGCCGCGCGATGGAAATCGTTTATGACGAAGCCGACCTGCGTCGCTACTTCCAGACTGCGGTAAGCGTCTCTAACGATGCGCCAGTGCTGCTCGACCGCTTCCTGGACGATGCAGTAGAAGTGGACGTTGATGCTATCTGCGATGGTGAAATGGTGCTGATTGGCGGCATCATGGAGCACATCGAGCAGGCTGGCGTTCACTCCGGTGACTCCGCCTGTTCTCTGCCAGCGTACACCCTGAGCCAGGAGATTCAGGACGTGATGCGCCAGCAGGTACAGAAGCTGGCCTTCGAGCTGCAGGTTCGTGGTCTGATGAACGTCCAGTTCGCCGTTAAAGACAACGAAGTGTACCTGATTGAAGTGAACCCGCGTGCGGCACGTACCGTACCGTTCGTCTCCAAAGCGACCGGTGTTCCACTGGCGAAAGTGGCGGCGCGCGTGATGGCAGGCCAGACGCTGGCTCAGCAGGGCGTAACTAAAGAGATCATCCCACCGTACTACTCGGTGAAAGAAGTGGTACTGCCGTTCAACAAATTCCCGGGCGTTGACCCACTGTTAGGGCCAGAAATGCGCTCTACCGGGGAAGTAATGGGCGTAGGCCGCACCTTCGCAGAAGCCTTTGCGAAGGCGCAGCTGGGCAGCAGCTCCACCATGAGAAAATCAGGCCGTGCGCTGCTCTCTGTTCGCGAAGGCGATAAAGAGCGCGTGGTTGACCTGGCTGCCAAGCTGCTGAAACAGGGCTTCGAGCTGGATGCGACCCACGGTACGGCGATTGTGCTGGGTGAAGCAGGTATCAATCCACGTCTGGTGAACAAGGTGCATGAAGGCCGTCCGCACATTCAGGACCGTATCAAGAATGGCGAATACACCTACATCATCAACACCACGGCGGGCCGTCAGGCGATTGAAGACTCCAAGCTGATTCGCCGCAGCGCGCTGCAGTACAAAGTGCACTACGACACCACCCTGAACGGCGGTTTCGCAACAGCCATGGCGCTGAACGCGGATGCCACCGAGAAGGTGATTTCGGTGCAGGAAATGCACGCGCAGATTAACAAGTAAGTAAAAATGCCCGGCAGCACTCTGTTGCCGGGCATTATCCCCACCTTCAGAACCTTCTGGTTTTCCATCCACATTCAGTCAGTTAGCCTAAAATGGTTAGGTCGATAACGAAATCCAACTGAATGCAGGGGAAAACACCATGCAAAATAAATTACTGATCGCTTCCGTTCTGGCTGCTACGACAATGTTTACCGTTGTGGGCTGTTCGTCTAATCAGGCCGTAAAAACCACCGATGGCAAAACCATTGTCACCGACGGCAAACCGCAGGTGGATGACGATACTGGGCTGGTGTCGTATAAAAACGCCGAAACCGGTCAAACCGAGCAGATTAACCGTGACCAGGTAAAATCTATGGGCGAGCTGGATAACTAATTCAGAATTCTGCCGTTAGCCCGTCAATAATATTCACTATTAGCCTGCTGAATTACTGACTACACTCTTTTGTTAAAAGAAAGCAGTAACAACAGGCTAATCAATGATTCTGATAATTTATGCACATCCCTATCCGCACCACTCGCATGCGAATAAGCGGATGCTTGAGCAGGTAAGGACGCTTGATAACGTAGATATACGTTCCCTCTATCAACTTTATCCCGATTTTAATATCGACATCGCCGCTGAGCAGGAAGCGGTTTCGCGCGCTGATCTGATCATCTGGCAGCACCCTATGCAGTGGTACAGCACCCCTCCGCTCCTGAAACTGTGGATTGATAAAGTCTTCTCCCATGGCTGGGCATATGGTCATAACGGCCATGCACTGAAGGGCAAAAACCTGATGTGGGCGGTCACGACCGGCGGTGGGGAAAGCCACTTTGATATTGGTTCCTTCCCCGGTTTTGACGTCCTGGCACAGCCGCTGCAGGCCACCGCGCTCTATTGCGGGATGAACTGGCTTCCGCCTTTTGCGATGCACTGTACTTTTGTATGCGACGATGAAACGTTGCAGGCGCAGGCTCGTCATTATAAACAACGCTTACTTGAGTGGCAGGAGGCGCACCATGGATAGCCATACGCTGATACAGGCGCTGATTTACCTCGGCGCGGCGGCGCTGATTGTGCCCGTGGCAGTACGTCTGGGGCTGGGGTCTGTCCTCGGCTACCTGATTGCGGGTTGCGTCATTGGGCCGTGGGGCTTTCGTCTGGTCACGGATGCAGAGGCGATTCTCCATTTCGCTGAAATTGGCGTCGTGCTGATGTTATTTGTGATTGGCCTGGAGCTCGACCCGCAGCGTTTGTGGAAACTTCGTGCCTCGGTATTTGGCGGTGGCGCGCTGCAAATGGTGGCCTGTGGCCTGCTGCTGGCTGGGTTCTGCATTCTGTTGGGAATGGACTGGAAAGTGGCTGAGCTTATCGGCATGACGCTGGCGCTCTCCTCGACGGCCATTGCTATGCAGGCCATGAACGAGCGAAATCTGACTGTCTCTCAGATGGGGCGCAGTGCGTTTTCGGTGCTGTTGTTCCAGGATATTGCTGCTATTCCGCTGGTGGCAATGATCCCGCTGCTGGCGGCAAGTGGTTCCTCTACGACGCTTGGCGCTTTCGCGCTGTCGGCATTGAAGGTGGTAGGGGCGCTGGCGCTGGTGGTTCTGCTTGGCCGCTACGTGACTCGCCCGCTGCTGCGGTTTGTTGCCCGCTCAGGACTGCGTGAAGTCTTCAGTGCGGTGGCACTGTTCCTGGTGTTCGGTTTTGGTCTGCTGCTGGAAGAGGCCGGTCTGTCGATGGCGATGGGAGCGTTCCTCGCAGGCGTTCTGCTGGCGAGTTCTGAATATCGTCACGCGCTGGAAAGCGATATAGAACCGTTTAAAGGGCTACTGCTGGGACTGTTTTTCATCGGTGTGGGGATGTCAGTCGACTTCGGCACGCTGGTGACACATCCGCTGCGGATCATCATCCTGCTGGTCGGTTTCCTTGCCATTAAAATGGCGATGTTGTGGTTGATTGCCCGTCCGCTGAAGGTGCCGGGCAAACAGCGTCGCTGGTTTGCCGTGCTGCTGGGGCAGGGAAGCGAATTTGCGTTCGTGGTCTTTGGTGCGGCGCAGATGGCAAACGTGCTTGAGCCTGAGTGGGCGAAAGCGCTGACGCTTGCCGTGGCGCTGTCGATGGCGGCGACGCCAGTTCTGCTGGTGGTGCTAACGCGTCTGGAAAAATCGGGTAGCGAGCAGGAGCGGGAAGCTGATGAAATTGACGAAGAACAGCCGCGGGTGATCATCGCCGGATTCGGGCGCTACGGGCAGATTGTAGGTCGTTTACTGCTGTCGAGCGGGGTTAAAATGGTTATCCTCGATCACGATCCTGACCATGTCGATACCCTGCGTAAATTTGATATGAAAGTCTTTTACGGGGATGCGACCCGTGTTGATCTGCTGGAGTCTGCCGGGGCGGCAAAAGCCGAGGTGCTGATTAACGCCATCGACGATCCAGAGACCAGCATGCAGATGGTGGAACTGGTAAAAGAACATTTCCCGGAGCTGACCATTATCTCCCGTGCACGCGATGTGGATCATTATATCCGCTTGCGACAGGCGGGCGTCGACGCACCTGAGCGTGAGACGTTTGAAGGTGCGCTGAAATCTGGTCGTATAGCGCTGGAAAATCTGGGGCTTGGCGCGTATGAAGCGCGAGAGCGTGCAGACCTGTTCCGCCGCTTCAATACCGATATGGTAGAAGAGATGGCAGCGATGGCGGGTAGTACGGCCACTGAGCGTGCTGCAGTGTTTAAACGTACCAGTGCGATGCTGACAGAGATCATCAATGAAGATCGTAATCATCTGTCGCTGATCCAGCGTCACGGCTGGCAGGGCACGGAAGAGGGCAAGCACACAGGTAACCCGGAAGACGAACCAGAGAGTAAACCCTCAGTGTGAAGAGGTGTTGCCAGCAATAATAAAAAATTTCTGTTTCTTTACCCTGCCGCCAGTCGACGAAAGATTAAGCTTTCCGTATAGTGGCGGCAATTTTTTGCATCCGGGAAATTTTCAATGATCAGTCTGATTGCAGCGCTGGCGGTGGACCGTGTTATCGGTATGGAAAATGCCATGCCGTGGAACCTGCCTGCCGATCTCGCATGGTTTAAACGTACGACGTTAAACAAGCCGGTAGTGATGGGCCGCCTGACCTGGGAGTCGATTGGTCGTCCATTGCCGGGCCGTAAGAATATCGTTATCAGTAGCCAGCCTGGCACTGATGATCGCGTTGAATGGGTGAAATCCGTGGACGAGGCGATTGCCGCATGCGGTAACGCCGAAGAGATCATGGTGATTGGTGGCGGGCGCGTGTATGAGCAGTTCCTGCCAAAAGCGCAGAAGCTTTATCTGACGCACATTGATGCAGAAGTGGAAGGGGATACCCATTTCCCGGATTACGATCCGGATGAGTGGGAGTCTGTCTTCAGTGAGTTTCACGATGCGGATGCACAGAACTCCCACAGCTACTGCTTCGAGATTCTGGAACGTCGTTAAGTGATTTTCCCTCTCCCGGCCGGGAGAGGGAATAAACCTCAGGAGGCAACGGCCTCGTCTTCACCTAAGTCCAGCTGTCGGTTGGATGGCTGAACAAAGTAAGCCTTATCTTCCCAGCGCAAGCAGGTTAACTCTCCGCCCCAGCAGCATCCGGTATCCAGACCGTAGATCCCTTCCGGCGTTCCTTTTCCTTCCAGCGCAGCCCAGTGACCAAATACCACGCTGTACTCGCTTGTCACGGGGCCAGAAATGGCAAACCACGGTTTGAGCGGGGCGGGCGCGCTTTCCGGCGTCTCTTTGGAATACATGTCCAGCTGCCCGTTCGGGAAGCAAAAACGCATGCGGGTAAAAGCGTTGGTGATAAAGCGCAGACGTGCCAGACCGCTGAGATCTTCGCTCCAGTGGTTCGGCATATCGCCGTACATGGCATCGAGGAAGAAAGGATACGAGTCGCTTGCCAGCACCGCTTCAACATCACGCGCGCAGGTTTTCGCCGTCTCAAGATCCCATTGCGGCGTGATCCCGGCATGGGCCATGACCAGCTTTTTCTCTTCGTCGACCTGCAGCAAGGGCTGACGGCGTAGCCAGTTGATCAGCTCGTCCGCGTCCGGTGCATCCAGCAATGGCGTGAGCCTGTCTTTGGGTTTGTTGCGACTGATCCCAGCGAAGACAGCCAGTAAATGCAGATCGTGATTACCCAGCACCATGCGCACGCTGTCGCCCAATGATTTGACGAAACGTAATACCTCAAGCGAGCCGGGGCCACGTGCGACTAAATCACCCGTCAGCCAGAGCGTGTCCTGTCCGGGCGTAAAGTCGACCTGTTTTAATAATGCGATCAGTTCATCGTAGCAACCGTGAACGTCGCCAATCAGATATGTAGACATTAGATTAATGAATGAGTGTTGTAACGGCGAGACGGAACACAGGAATAGCAACGCGGAACACATTGCCATCAACGTCGACCATTTCGTAATGGCCTTGCATGGTACCCAGCGGCGTTTCAATCACCGCGCCGCTGGTGTACTGATACTCTTCGCCAGGATCGATATGGGGTTGTTCACCGACCACACCTTCACCCTGAACTTCGATTTCACGGCCATTACCGTTGGTGATAAGCCAGTAGCGCCCGCGCAGTTGCACAGGCATCCGCCCCAGATTGCGAATGGTCACGGTGTAAGCGAAGACATAGCGTTCTTCATCCGGTGAGGATTGAGATTCAACATAGACGCTTTGTACATGGACACAGACGCGGGGCGAATCAATCATGGCTTAACTCTCCTTCGGAGGCGCATTTTCACTGATGTAATTAGCCAGCTTGCAGTACTGCTCTACGGAGATGTTCTCTGCACGCATTGCCGGGTCGATACCCAACTCAGCCAGCACGTCAACCGTAAACAGATTACCCAGGCTGTTACGGATCGTTTTACGGCGCTGGTTAAAGGCTTCCGTAGTGATACGGCTCAGTACGCGCAGATCTTTGACCGGGTACGGCATCGTTTTATGCGGCACCAGGCGCACAACCGCAGAGTCTACTTTCGGTGGCGGCGTAAAGGCAGATGGCGGAACTTCGAGGACCGGGATCACGTTGCAGAAATATTGCGCCATCACGCTTAAACGACCATACGCTTTACTGTTCGGCCCTGCAACCAGTCGGTTAACAACCTCTTTTTGCAACATGAAGTGCATGTCAGCAATGGCATCAGTATAGCTAAAGAGATGGAACATTAGCGGCGTGGAGATGTTATACGGCAGGTTGCCGAATACGCGCAGAGGCTGTCCCATTTTTTCTGACAGTTCGCCAAAGTTCATGGTCATGGCATCCTGCTGATAGATGGTCAGCTTTGGCCCCAGGAACGGGTGCGTTTGCAGGCGTGCGGCCAGATCGCGGTCCAGTTCGATAACGGTCAGTTCGTCGAGGCGTTCGCCTACTGGCTCGGTCAGTGCGGCAAGACCTGGGCCGATTTCGACCATAGCCTGACCTTTCTGCGGATTAATGGCAGAGACGATGCTGTCGATCACGAACTGATCGTTGAGGAAGTTTTGCCCGAAGCGTTTTCGGGCTAAGTGGCCCTGATGGACTCGATTAGTCATTGAGTATTAACAATCATTTTGATGGCGAGATTAAGCGCCGTAATAAAACTGCCGACATCCGCTTTCCCCTGGCCTGCCAGATCCAGCGCAGTACCGTGGTCAACGGACGTTCGAATAAAAGGTAAGCCGAGGGTGATATTCACCCCGCGGCCAAAGCCCTGGTATTTTAGCACGGGCAGGCCCTGATCGTGGTACATCGCAAGTACGGCGTCGGCATTATCCAGGTATTTCGGCTGGAAAAGGGTATCAGCAGGCAGTGGCCCGCTTAAATTCATCCCTTTTGCTCGCATTTCTTCAAGTACCGGAATAATGGTGTCGATCTCTTCGGTGCCCATGTGCCCACCTTCACCAGCGTGTGGATTCAGGCCGCAGACCAGAACGTGTGGCTGTTTGATGCCGAATTTGGTTTGCAGGTCATGATGCAGGATCCCGATGATCTCCCGCAGCAGTTCCGGAGTGATGGCATCAGGGATGGCCTTAATGGGCAGGTGGGTTGTCACCAGAGCAACGCGCATCTCCTCCGTAGCCAGCATCATCACCACTTTCGGACTGTGCGAGCGTTCTTCAAAGAACTCGGTATGCCCTGTAAACGGAATACCCGCTTCGTTGATGACACCTTTGTGCACGGGGCCGGTGATAAGCGCGGCAAATTCACCTTTCAGACAACCGTCGCAGGCGCGTGCAAGGGTTTCAACGACATAGTGGCCGTTTTCCGTGCTGAGCTGGCCTGGGACAACAGGCGTACGAAGGGGAACAGAAAGCAGCGTGAGCGTACCGGCTTGTTGCGGTGCTGGCTGTTGACCTTCAACGTAAGGGATAAGCGTTAAAGGTAGACCGAGCAGTGTTGCCCGGTCTTGTAACAGTGTTGCATCTGCGCAGACAACCAGTTCTACCGGCCAGCTGCGCTGGGCAAGCTGGACAACGAGGTCAGGCCCAATCCCGGCGGGTTCGCCGGGAGTGATAACAACACGATGCAGTTTCATTAGTTACTCAGAATTTTCACGTAAGCACTGGCGCGTTGTTCCTGCATCCAGGTTGCCGCTTCTTCAGAGAACTTACGGTTAAACAGCATACGGTAGGCTCTGTCTTTCTGCGCCGCGTCAGTTTTATCAACGTTACGGGTATCCATCAGCTCGATCAGATGCCAGCCAAACGAAGAGTGAACCGGAGCACTGATCTGGCCTTTGTTCAGCTTCATCAGTGCATCGCGGAACGCAGGATCATAAATATCCGCAGCCGCCCAGCCCAGATCGCCGCCCTGGTTAGCAGAGCCTGGATCCTGAGAGAACTCTTTTGCAGCATTTGCGAAGGATGTTTTACCGCTCTTAATGTCAGCAGCAATTTGTTCCAGTTTCGCACGTGCCTGATCATCATTCATGATCGGAGAGACTTTCAGCAGGATATGACGAGCATGGACTTCCGTAACGGAAATATTCTGGCTCTGCCCACGGAGATCGTTCACTTTCAGAATGTGGAAACCCACACCTGAACGGATTGGTCCGACGATATCGCCTTTCTTCGCTGTGCTCAGTGCCTGGGCAAAGATGGATGGCAGCTCCTGAATACGTCCCCAACCCATCTGGCCGCCTTTAAGCGCCTGTTGGTCTGCGGAGTAGGTGATCGCCAGCTTGCCAAAGTCACCGCCATTACGCGCTTGTTCGACAATAGAACGTGCCTGGCTTTCTGCTTCCGCAGCCTGATCGGAGGTTGGATTCTCTGGCAGTGGGATCAGAATGTGGCTCAGATTCAGCTCTGTGCTGGCATCATTCTGGTTACCGACCTGTTTTGCCAGCGCGTCCACTTCCTGAGGCAGGATCGTGACACGGCGACGCACTTCATTGTTACGCACTTCCGAAATCAGCATCTCTTTACGGATCTGGTTGCGGTAGGTGGCGTAGCTGATGCCGTCGTAGGCCAGACGGCTGCGCATCTGATCCATGGACATATTGTTCTGTTTCGCGATGTTAGCAATCGCCTGATCGAGCTGCTCGTCAGTGACCTTCACACCCATTTTTTGACCCATCTGCAGAACGATCTGATCCATGATCAGACGCTCCAGGATCTGGTGGCGCAACGTTGCATCATCCGGAAGTTGCTGGCCTGCTTCGCCCGAATTGAGCTTCACAGATTTCATCAGACCGTCAACGTCACTTTCAAGCACGACGCCGTTGTTAACCACAGCAGCGACCTTATCAACAACCTGGGGGGCCGCGAAGCTGGTATTCGCAACCATAGCGACACCGAGCAGCAGCGTTTTCCAGTTCTTCATACTTTTTCCATTTCAATTAACCGCAAAGCGGATTACGTTGCAAATCAAGCACATTACAAGGAGCTACGGTACGGCAGAATGTTCGAACGAAGCATTTTCTGCGTACCCAGACCGTAATTGGAACTCAAACCGCGTAACTCGAAGTTAAAGCCAATCACGTTATCGTATTCGCTTTGATTGTTTTTAGTATCCCAGCCGTTAAGTTTGCGTTCGTAACCGACGCGCAGCGCGTAACAGCAAGAGTTATATTGCAGACCCACCATCTGGTCAGCTGATTTACTGGTGTTGGTGTCAAAGTAGTAAGCCCCGACGATTGACCAACGATCGGCGATTGGCCAACTTGCTGCCGCACCGACCTGAGAAATCCCATCCGAATATTGCGGTAATTTCCAGTAGTTGATGCTGTTCTGGTCATTGCTTTTCGGTAGCGTTGCCTGAATGTACTCTGGGCTCGCGTAACGATAACTTACCTGAATCATACGATCTTCATCACGACGATACTCGATGGCCGCACTGCTGTTAGCGACATTGTCGAGACGAGTGTCATATTGCACACCACCACGCAGGCCCCAGCGATCGGTCATACGCCAGTAGGTATCTCCCGCCCAAACTATCGATCCCGTTTTGTTGTCTTTCTCCCACTGAATGTTGTCATCGCCAGTGCGAGACTCTGTGAAATAGTAGATTTGACCAACAGAAACGTTAAAACGTTCAACGGCAGAATCATCATAAACGCGCGATGTGACGCCGGTCGTTAACTGGTTCGCAGATGCTATACGGTCCAGACCACCGTAGGTACGGTCGCGGAACAGGCCGCTATAGTCAGATTGCAGTAAAGCAGAGTCGTAGTTCTGAATGTTGCTCTGATCACGATACGGCACGTACAAATACTGCATACGAGGCTCAAGCGTCTGGGTATAACCATCCGCCAGCAACCACATATTACGCTCGAAAATCAGCTTGCCGTCCATTTTGAATTGCGGGAGCGTTCGGTTGACTGACTCTTCGAGATGCGCGTTGTTAGTGGTGTTGTAATTATCAACATTTTTTTGCTGATAGTGAGTCGCCATCAGCTTGGCTTCGGTGTTCAGGCTTGCCCAGTCGTTAGACCACGGCAGATTGATCGTCGGCTCAAGGTGAACACGGGTGGCTTCAGGCATGTTCGAATCTGTGTTAACGAAATGCACCGCCTGAGCGTATACACGGGTGTCGAATGGACCCACATCATTCTGATACCAGTTAACGTCCAGTTGAGGCTCTGCCCCATAGGTAGGCGTGGACTGGTCAGAAAACACCTGGAATTGCTTGGTCGAGACGGTTGCATCAAAGTTTTGCACCGCATAGCCTACGCTGAATTTCTGCGTGGCATAGCCATCCGTACTCGAGCCATATTTGGACGAGAAGTCATTAAAATACGACGAGTCGCTAACTTTGGTGTAGTCAACATTAAAGCGCCACACCTGATCCATGACCCCGGAATGCTGCCAGTAGAACAGCCAGCGGTGACGGTTATCACCAGATACGTTTCTCACGTCGTCTTTGTAAACGTTATCTGACGGCAGATAATCCAGCTCCATCAGACCCGCACCCGCCTGGGTCAGATAACGGAACTCGTTTTCCCACATGATGTTGCCGCGCTTATGGATATAGTGCGGCGTGATCGTGGCGTCCATGTTGGGCGCAATGTTCCAGTAATACGGCAGGTAGAACTCAAAGTAGTTCGTGGTGCTGTATTTGGCATTAGGGATCAAGAAGCCGGAGCGACGTTTGTCACCCACGGGAAGTTGCAGGTAAGGGCTGTAGAACACAGGAACCGGACCCAGCTTGAAGCGGGCGTTCCAGATCTCGGCAACCTGTTCTTCACGGTCATGGATGACTTCGCTCCCGACCACGCTCCAGGTATTCGAACCTGGCAGACAGGAGGTAAAGGTACCATTTTCCAGAATGGTATAGCGGTTTTCACCGCGCTGTTTCATCAGGTCAGCGTCACCGCGCCCCTGGCGACCCACCATCTGGTAATCACCTTTCCAGACGTTAGTATCTTTAGTATTCAGGTTTGACCAGGCTTTCGGACCTTTCAGGATGACCTGATTGTCGTCATAGTGCACATTACCCAGCGCATCCACCGTTCGTACCGGCTCGGCCGCACCTTCCGGCTGCTTCTGGTGCAACTGCACTTCATCTGCCTGCAGGCGGCTGTTACCCTGGTTAATATCCACATTGCCCGTAAACGTGGCGTTGTCAGGATAGGTACCTTTGGAACTGTCGGCAGTAATGGTTACCGGTAAGTTATTTGTATCGCCACTCACCAGAGGACGATTATAACTTGGGACGCCAAGCATACACTGCGAGGCGAGATCGGCCGCCAGCCCCTGTTGACTGTACAGGGCTGTGCCAATCATTGTGGCCAGGAGGGTGGGGATACGTTTTTTCATACGTTGTATTTTATTGTTCCGTCATCAGTGGCTACGGCTTACAAACGCTCAGAGACTATCTTACTCATCAGCGCAGTACCAGCGTTAATCCTGCCGTTTGCGTGCCAGAGTGTTAGGCTCGCTATCGAATGACGAGTATGATAAAGCAAATTATAGGCGATGTCCTTCAATTGACCGTGGCTTGAACACTGTGATGATGGCGTTGCGTCGTCCAGGAATATGACTATCCGGGGAGTATATGCAGTATTGGGGTAAAATAATCGGCGTTGCGTTCGCCATCATCATGGGTGCCGGGTTCTGGGGAATTGTGCTTGGGCTTATTATCGGCCATATGTTTGATAAGGCGCGCAGCCGCAAAATGGCCTGGTTTGCCAACCAGCGCGAGCGCCAGTCCCTCTTTTTCTCAACCACCTTTGAGGTCATGGGGCACTTAACCAAATCCAAAGGACGTGTGACAGAAGCCGATATTCAGATTGCCAGCGTCTTTATGGATCGCATGAATCTGCATGGTGACTCCCGTCTGGAGGCGCAAAATGCGTTCCGCATCGGTAAATCGGATAACTATCCATTGCGCGAAAAAATGCGTCAGTTCCGCAGCATCTGCTTCGGTCGTTTCGATTTAATTCGGATGTTTCTGGAGATTCAAATTCAGGCGGCATTCGCCGACGGCTCGCTTCATCCTAATGAACGTGATGTTTTATACGTCATTGCGGAGGAACTGGGGATTTCCCGTATGCAGTTCGACCAGTTCCTGCGGATGATGCAGGGCGGTGCGCAATTTGGCGGTGGCTATCACCAGCAGTCATCTGGCGGTGCCTGGCAGCAAGCGCAGCGTGGCCCGACGCTGGAGGATGCCTGCAATGTGCTTGGCGTAAAGCCCTCTGACGATCAGACCACGATTAAACGTGCCTATCGTAAGCTCATGAGCGAGCATCATCCGGACAAACTGGTCGCGAAAGGCCTGCCGCCAGAAATGATGGAGATGGCGAAGCAAAAAGCGCAGGAAATCCAGAAGGCGTATGAGCTCATTAAAGAGAAGAAAGGTTTCAAATAAAAACAAGCCCGACGGTGTCGGGCTTTTTTTAGAAGTCCACCGGGGCTTTAAACGTCATCGCGTTACCGAAGGCCGGGTGGGTAATGGTTAGCGTCTGGGCATGGAGCTGCAGACGTGGAGCCATCGCCAGCGCTTCTGGCGGCGCGTAGAATCGGTCACCCAGAATCGGATGCCCCATAGCGAGCATATGTACGCGCAGCTGGTGAGAGCGTCCGGTAATCGGCTTTAACAATACGCGCGCGGTGTTATCCGGCGCGTATTCCAGCACTTCATACTCGGTTTGCGCCGCCTTACCGGTTTCATAACACACCTTCTGCTTTGGCCGGTTCGGCCAGTCGCAAATCAGCGGTAAATCCACCAGCCCTTCCTCCTGCGCCGGGTGACCCCATACGCGCGCCACGTACTGCTTTTTCGGCTCGCGCTCGCGGAACTGGCGTTTAAGCTCCCGCTCCGCCGCTTTATTCAGAGCCACTACAATCACGCCGCTGGTTGCCATGTCCAGACGATGGACGGACTCAGCCTGCGGATAATCACGCTGAATACGCGTCATCACGCTGTCTTTGTGTTCATCCAGACGTCCCGGCACGGACAACAAGCCGCTTGGCTTGTTGACGACCATAATGTGCTCATCCTGATACAGAATGACCAGCCAGGGATCCGTCGGTGGATTGTAGGGCTCCATTACCATTTCGCGCTCCGTTTACTGATGCGTCACAACGATGAGACGCAGGGCATCCAGACGCCAGCTCGCCTGGTCCAGGCTTTCCAGCACCTGCTGGCGGTTGCTTTCAATCGCCGCCAGCTCGTCGTCACGGATGTTCGGGTTCACCGCTTTCAGCGCTTCCAGACGGGAAAGTTCAGCAGATAACTTCTCGTCCGCTTCACTGCGCGCGGCATCAATCAGCACCCTGGCCGCTTTTTCAACCTGGGTTTCACCCAGTTGCAGAATGGCATGCACGTCCTGCTGAACTGCGTTGACCAGCTTGCTGCCCGTATGACGGTTTACCGCGCTTAGCTGACGGTTGAAGCTCTCGAACTCGACCTGTGCGGCCAGGTTGGTGCCGTTTTTGTCCAGCAGCAGACGCACTGGCGTCGGCGGCAGGAAGCGGGTGAGCTGCAGCTGTTTCGGCGCCTGGGCTTCCACAACGTAGATCAGCTCGACCAGCAGGGTACCGACCGGCAGCGCCTTGTTTTTCAACAGGGAGATGGTGCTGCTGCCGGTATCACCAGAGAGGATCAGATCCAGACCGTTGCGGATCAGCGGGTGCTCCCAGGTAATGAACTGGGCATCTTCGCGAGAGAGGGCCACATCGCGCTCGAAGGTGATGGTGCAGCCATCTTCCGGCAGGCCCGGGAAATCAGGGACCAGCATGTGATCGGACGGGGTCAGAACGATCATATTCTCACCGCGATCGTCCTGGTTGATCCCGACGATGTCGAACAGGTTCATGGAGAAGCTGATCAGGCTGGTGTCGTCATCCTGCTCTTCAATGCTTTCAGCCAGCGCCTGTGCCTTTTCGCCACCGTTGGAGTGGATCTCCAGCAGACGGTCACGTCCCTGCTCCAGCTGAGTTTTCAGCGCGTCGTGCTTCTCGCGGCAAGATTTGATCAGCTCATCAAAACCGTCGGTTGTTTCTGGCGCTGCCAGGTAACCGATCAGGTCGCTATGAACCTGATCGTAAATGGTACGGCCTGTTGGGCAGGTATGCTCGAATGCATCCAGACCTTCATGGAACCAGCGCACCAGAACGGACTGAGCGGTTTTTTCCAGATACGGAACGTGGATCTGAATATCGTGCGCCTGACCGATACGATCCAGACGACCGATACGCTGCTCCAGCAGATCCGGGTTAAACGGCAGATCGAACATCACGAGATTGCTGGCGAACTGGAAGTTACGACCTTCAGAGCCGATCTCAGAACACAGCAGAACTTGTGCGCCGCTGTCTTCTTCACCAAACCAGGCTGCCGCACGGTCACGTTCAACAATAGACATGCCTTCGTGGAACACGGCTGCACGAATACCTTCACGCTCACGCAGAACCTGCTCCAGCTGCAGTGCAGTGGCAGCTTTCGCGCAGATCACCAGCACTTTCTGAGAACGGTGTGCGGTCAGGTAGCCCATCAGCCACTCTACGCGTGGGTCAAAGTTCCACCAGGTGCCGGTATCACCTTCGAATTCCTGGTAAATTTGTTCCGGGTAGAGCATGTCACGCGCACGTTCTTCGGCGGTTTTACGCGCCCCCATGATGCCGGACACTTTAATCGCCGTCTGGTACTGCGTTGGCAGTGGCAGTTTGATGGTGTGCAGTTCGCGTTTCGGGAAACCTTTCACGCCGTTACGGGTGTTACGGAACAGAACACGGCTGGTGCCGTGACGGTCCATCAGCATATCGATCAGTTCTTTACGTGCTGATTCCGCGTTGTCACCTTCGCTGTTGGCTGCCTGCAGCAGCGGTTCAATATCCTGCTCGCCAATCAGATCGCTCAGGGTATTGAGTTCGTCATTGGACAGACGCTTGCCCGCCAGTAAAAGGGCGACAGCGTCGGCAACCGGGCGGTAGTTTTTCTGCTCTTCAACAAACTGCTCAAAATCATGGAAACGGTTTGGATCGAGCAGGCGAAGACGTGCAAAGTGGCTTTCCAGCCCCAGCTGTTCCGGCGTTGCGGTCAGCAGCAGGACGCCAGGTACACGTTCGGCAAGCTGTTCGATCGCCATATATTCGCGGCTCGGCGCATCTTCGCTCCAGACCAGATGATGCGCTTCATCGACGACCATCAGATCCCATTCGGCATCGCACAGGTGTTCAAGACGCTGCTTGCTGCGGCGCACGAAGTCCAGCGAGCAAATCACCAGCTGTTCGGTTTCAAACGGGTTGTCCGCATCGTGCTGGGCTTCTGCGTAGCGTTCGTCGTCAAACAGCGAGAAGCGCAGGTTAAAGCGGCGCAGCATTTCGACCAGCCACTGGTGCTGCAGGGTTTCAGGAACCACAATCAGCACGCGCTCGGCTGCGCCAGAAAGCAGCTGTTGATGCAGGATCATACCGGCTTCAATAGTCTTACCCAGACCCACTTCGTCTGCCAGCAGTACGCGAGGTGCATGACGACGGCCGACGTCATGGGCGATATTCAACTGGTGAGGGATCAGGCTGGTGCGTTGACCACGCAGGCCGCTCCACGGCATACGGTACTGTTCACTCTGGAACTTACGGGCGCGATAGCGCAGAGAGAAACGATCCATGCGGTCGATTTGCCCGGCAAACAGGCGGTCCTGCGGCTTACTGAAAACCAGTTTGCTGTCGAGCAGCACTTCACGCAGGATGACATTGGTCTCGTCAGTGTCCAGGCGAGTGCCAATGTAGGCGAGCAGTCCATTCTCTTCTTTTACGTCTTCAACCTTGAGCTGCCAGCCGTCATGGCTGGTCACGGTGTCACCCGGATTAAACATCACGCGGGTCACAGGGGAGTCATTGCGAGCGTACAGGCGGTTTTCACCAGTGGCAGGGAAGAGGAGGGTAACCATGCGCGCATCGACGGCAACGACAGTTCCTAATCCGAGTTCGCTTTCTGTATCGCTGATCCAGCGTTGACCAAGTGTAAAAGGCATAGTTGTTCGGCTCTAATCTTTAATTGCAGGCAATAGTTCGACCCCGTCAAAAAAGACGGTCATCGAAAAATGGGTCCGGGAATGGAAAGGGCGCTATGGTACTGGATGGCAGCCATTTCGTCACGCGTCAAAATAGGCCAAGTTGCCCTGTCACTAGTGTAGCAAAATCATCGTCGATGAAGGGTAAAATTCCCTCTGCAACGGGCTGGAGCTGGCGCGTCAGGTAGTGATCGTAATCGAGTGGCGACTGTTGATAATCAACAGGTTCCGGGCCGCTGGTGGTCCAGACATATTTGATTGTCCCCCGGTTTTGATACTGCGGCGAGCGACCCCGTCGCACATTCTCTTCATCCGCCAGACGGGCGGCGCGCACGTGTGGCGGTACGTTGCGCTGGTATTCAGCCAGCGGGCGGCGCAGGCGTTTGCGATATACCAGTTGATCGTCCAGCTCACCGGCCATCAGGCTGGCAATGGTTTCGCGCACGTAATCCTGATAAGGCTCATTGCGAAAGACCCGCAGATAGAGCGTTTGCTGGAACTGTTGCGCCAGAGGGGTCCAGTCGGTGCGTACTGTTTCCAGCCCTTTAAAGACCATCCTCTGCGCGTCGCCTTCCTGAATCAGCCCGGCGTAGCGCTTCTTGCTGCCCTGATCGGTACCGCGAATGGTGGGCATTAAAAAGCGGGCAAAATGGGTTTCATATTCCAGTTCTAACGCGCTGTTTAACCGCTCTTTTTGCAAATGCACCCGCCACCAGTCGTTTACGTAGGCAACCAGCGCTTTGCCGATTTGCGCGGCATCGTCTTCCGAATGTCCACCCTTAAGCCACACAAAGGTGGAGTCCGTGTCGCCGTAGATGACGTCATAGCCCCTGGATTCAATCAGCGCTTTGGTCTGTCGCATGATCTCGTGACCGCGCATGGTGATCGAGGAGGCCAGTCGTGGGTCGAAGAAACGGCAGGCGCTGGTACCCAGCACGCCATAAAAGGCATTCATGATGATTTTTAGCGCCTGCGAGAGCGGCTTATTGCCGTGGCGCTTGGCTTCGTCGCGACCGTGCCAGATGCTTCCGACGATCTCCGGCAGACAGTGTTTTTCGCGTGAGAAGCGAGCCCCGAGAAAGCCTTCGGTGCTGTGCTCATCATCCGGTTGGGCCATGCCCTCAACCAGCCCGACGGGATCGATCAGGAAGGTGCGGATTATCGACGGGTAGAGGCTTTTGTAGTCCAGCACCAGCACGGAGTCATACAACCCTGGCCGGGAATCCATGACATAACCGCCAGGGCTGGCCTGCGGTGGTACTTCTCCGAGATTCGGGGCGACATACCCCGCACGGTGCATGCGGGGGAAGTAGAGATGACTAAAGGCCGCCACGGAGCCGCCGTGTCGATCGGCTGCGAGACCGTTTACCGTCGCACGCTCCAGCAGGAACGGCATAATCTCGGTTTTGTGGAAAATCTGCGTGACCAGCTCGCAGTCTTTCAGGTTATAGGTGGCAAGCGCCGGTTTATCTTCGTTAAAGCGCCGGTCTATTTCATCCATTCTGTCCCAGGGGTTGTCGATAGATTTACCCTCGCCGAGCAGCTCCTGCGCGACGGCTTCCAGAGAGAACGAAGAGAAGTTCCAGAAGGCGGATTTCAGTGCCTCAATGCCGTCGATAATCAGGCGGCCGTTAGCCTGGGCAAAGAATACGCCGTTTTTAAATCCATGTTCGCGCCATTCTATTTCCGTATTGCCACGTCCCAGCATCAGCGGAATTCGGTACCGCTCGGCGTGTTTTTGCAACACCCGCAGGTCAAACTGCACCACGTTCCAGCCAATCAGCACATCGGGGTCGTACTCGGCAAACCACTGATTCAGTTTTTCCAGCAGATGAGGACGGCTGTTGACATACTCCAGCCGGAAATCCAGCGCGGAGGCATCGCCATTCGGCGGTCCGACCATATAGACAACCCGATCGCCGCAGCCTTCCAGACCAATGCAGTACAGTTCCCCGTGGCGGGTGGTTTCGATATCCAGCGACACCCATTTCAGCGGCGGGCGATAGTGCGGGTTGGGCTTCAGGCGTGCATCGACAATTCGGCCGTTTTGCTCGGTGCCATCGACCCAAACCGGTGCGGTAATAAACCGCTCCATCAGAAAACGCTCCGGCGGACGGATATCCGCTTCATAAAGCGTGACACCTGCTTCACGCAGCAGTTTTTCATAGCGCATTAATTGCCGGTGGGCGCGACAGTAAAGTCCGTAAACCGGCTGACGGTGAAAATCCTTCAGTTCAAGCGGCGTGATGCGCCAGTTATTTTCGCCGCGCAGCAACTGCTTCGCTTTTTCGACGTGTGCCTCAGGAATAAAGGCCACGGATTCCTGTGGCGGCAGCGTAACATTCAGCGGGCCGTTGTCCGTTGCCAGCCAGAATGCAACCTCAGTACCTTGAGGGGTATCCCGCCAGTGTCGGGTCAGTAAAAAGCCTTCTTGCGCCTGCGCCACGCCGTTATCCCATAAAACAAAACCAGGCATGATTATAGCCTGGTTGAATAGTTTATGCTGGGTATATATACAGTTTATTGCCCGTAATAGGATTTCGCACCGTGCTTGCGCAGATAATGTTTATCCAGCAGGGTTTGCTGCATATCCGGTAGCTGCGGCGCCAGCTGGCGACAGAAGATCCCCATATAGGCAATTTCTTCGAGCACTATCGCGTTATGCACTGCATCTTCCGCGTTTTTCCCCCAGGCAAACGGGCCGTGGGAGTGCACCAGAACCCCCGGCATCTGAGCCGCGTCGATTCCCTGCTTTTCAAAGGTTTCGACAATCACGTTGCCGGTTTCCCACTCATATTCACCGTTGATCTCTGCATCGGTCATTAAACGGGTGCAGGGAATGGTGCCGTAAAAGTAGTCCGCGTGCGTGGTGCCAGTTGCCGGGATGGACTGGCCAGCCTGCGCCCAGATGGTCGCATGGCGTGAATGGGTGTGGACAATGCCGCCGACCGTCGGGAATGACTGGTACAGCAGACGGTGAGTTGGCGTATCAGAGGAGGGCTTTTTCGTTCCTTCCACTACTTCGCCCGTGGCGATACTGACCACGACCATATCTTCCGCCGTCATTACGCTGTAATCGACGCCGGAAGGCTTGATCACAAACACGCCTTTTTCCCGATCAACGGCGCTAACGTTACCCCAGGTCAGGGTGACGAGATTGTGTTTCGGCAGCGCCAGGTTGGCTTCGAGTACCTGACGTTTGAGTTCTTCTAGCATGCAATCCTCCAGGAAAAGAGGCCCGCCCTGCGGCAGGCCAAAGATTCCCCTGTTAACGTTTTGAACCGTAATAGACTTCGTTCCAGCGCAGCGCGTCTTTGAAGGCTGGCAGGCGGGTATCGTTATCAATCACGGTCAGCTCGATATCGTGCAGTTCGGCAAACTGACGCATGTCATTGAGATCCAGTGCGTGGCTGAAGACCGTGTGGTGCGCACCGCCGGCCAGGATCCAGGCCTCTGAAGCGGTTGGCAGGTCAGGCTGTGCTTTCCACAGGGCGTTGGCGACCGGCAGTTTAGGCAGGGAGTGCGGCGTTTCAACCGCGTCGACGCAGTTGACCAGCAGGCGGAAACGATCGCCCAGATCGATCAGGCTGGCGTTGATAGCCGGGCCAGTACGCGTGTTGAAGATCAGACGCGCCGGATCGGCTTTGCCGCCGATACCAAGGTATTGCACGTCGAGGATCGGTTTCTCTTCGACGGCGATAGAAGGGCACACTTCCAGCATGTGCGAGCCGAGCACCAGGTCGTTGCCGTTCTCGAAGTGGTAGGTGTAATCCTCCATAAAGGAGGTGCCGCCCTGCAGACCGGTCGACATCACTTTCATGATGCGAAGCAGAGCGGCAGTTTTCCAGTCGCCTTCGCCCGCAAAGCCGTAGCCCTGCTGCATCAGACGTTGTACTGCCAGGCCTGGCAGTTGTTTCAGACCGTGGAGATCTTCAAACGTGGTGGTGAAAGCGTGGAAGCCGCCCTGTTCCAGGAAACGCTTCATGCCCAGCTCAATGCGCGCCGCGTCCAGCACGTTCTGGCGCTTGTCGCCGTGGATCTGCGCGGCGGCGGTCAGGCGGTAGCTGCTTTCGTACTCATCCACCAGCGCGCTCACGTCGCCATCGCTGATTTCATTCACCACCTGTACCAGGTCGCCCACGGCCCAGGTATTCACGGAGAAACCGAACTTGATCTGCGCGGCTACTTTGTCGCCGTCGGTTACCGCAACTTCACGCATGTTGTCGCCAAAACGCACCACTTTCAGGTGGCGGGTGTCCTGCTTAGAGACCGCCTGACGCATCCAGGAGCCGATACGTTTTTGCGCGTGCTGATCCTGCCAGTGGCCAGTCACGACGGCGTGCTGCTGACGCATACGCGCGCCGATGAAGCCAAACTCACGGCCGCCGTGCGCGGTCTGGTTCAGGTTCATAAAGTCCATGTCGATGCTGTCCCACGGCAGGGAGGCGTTGAACTGGGTATGGAACTGCAGCAGCGGTTTATTGAGGATCGTCAGGCCATTGATCCACATTTTGGCGGGCGAGAAGGTGTGCAGCCACACCACCATCCCGGCGCATTTATCGTCGTAGTTGGCGTCCCGGCAAATGTGAGTGATTTCATCCGGCGTGGTGCCCAGCGGTTTCAGCACCAGTTTGCACGGCAGTTTAGCTTCTGCATTCAGCGCGTTAACGACATGCTCCGCGTGTTTCGTCACCTGCTGCAGCGCTTCCGGTCCGTACAGATGCTGGCTGCCAATCACAAACCACACTTCATAATTATTAAAAATGGTCATCGTTGTGTCCTTAATGGGTCAGGGTTGCCGTAGTGTCCGCGGTGCTTTTGGCCGGGGCGGCGACAGGGAGATAGTGGAGTTCGGCGCTTTTTGCCCATTGCTGGTAGCGCTGATAAAGCTGTTCAAAGCGCTGCGCCTGCGAGGCGCGCGGCTGCAGGGTGTTTTCGACGGCGCTCGCCATATGCTGCTGAGCCGTCGGGATATCCGCGTGAACACCTGCGGCGACGGCGGCGAAAATTGCCGCGCCCAGCGCGCAGCACTGATCGGAGGCCACAATCTGCAGCGGACGGTTCAGCACGTCGCAGCAGGCTTGCATGATCACCGGGTTTTTACGGGCGATACCGCCCAGCGCCATCACGTTGTTCACGTCGATGCCCTGTTCGGTGAAGCACTCCATAATGGCGCGTGCACCAAACGCGGTGGCGGCAATCAAACCGCCAAACAGCGCAGGTGCATCGGTTGCCAGGTTGAGATCGGTAATCACCCCTTTCAGGCGCTGGTTAGCAAACGGCGTACGGCGGCCGTTGAACCAGTCCAGCACCACCGGGAGATGATCGAGAGACGGATTTTTTGCCCAGGCGTCAGTGAGCTGTGGCAGGAGCTGTTTTTTGCTCTCGGCTATCTGGGTTTTCAGTTCAGGATGTGCCGCAGCCAGCTGATCCAGCGGCCAGCCCAGCACGCGGCCAAACCAGGCGTAGATATCACCAAACGCAGACTGACCGGCTTCAAGGCCGATAAAGTCTGGCACCACGCTACCGTCAACCTGGCCGCAGATACCTTTTACCGCGCGGTTGCCAACGGTGGATTTATCTGCCGTCAGAATGTCGCAGGTCGAGGTGCCGATCACTTTCACCAGCGTATTGGGTTGTGCACCTGCGCCGACTGCGCCCATATGGCAGTCAAACGCGCCGCCGGAGATGGCCACATTCTGCGGAAGCCCAAGACGCTTCGCCCACTCTTCGCAGAGCGTGCCGACAGGGATATCAGCGGTGAAGGTGTCGGTAAACAGCGGATATGTCAGGCTCTTGTTGATGATCGGGTCGAGTTCATCGAAGAACGCAGCCGGAGGCAGGCCGCCCCAGCTTTCGTGCCACAGGGATTTATGCCCGGCGCTGCAGCGTCCGCGACGGATATCCTGCGGGCGAGTGATGCCGGAGAGCAGAGCGGGAACCCAGTCGCACAGTTCAATCCAGGAGACGGCCGCCTGGGCAACCGATGCGTCTGCACGGGTAACATGCAGGATCTTGGCCCAGAACCATTCGCTGGAGTAAATGCCGCCAATGTAACGCGAGTAATCAGTTTTACCTGCTTGATGGCACAAGCGGGTGATCGCTTCGGCCTCTTCCACGGCAGTATGGTCTTTCCACAGCACGAACATGGCGTTCGGGTTGTCCGCAAACTCAGGGCGCAGCGCCAGCACGCGGCCTTCCGCATCCACAGGGGCTGGCGTGGAGCCGGTGCTGTCGACGCCAATCCCGACAATCTCTGCCCGCTGAGCGTCAGTCAGTTCAGCGAGAACGGTTTTGATTGCCGCTTCCATTGACTCGATGTAGTCACGCGGGTGGTGACGGAACTGGTTATTTGGCGCGTCGCAGTAGCGCCCCTCTTGCCAGCGCGGGTACCACTCAACGCTGGTTGCTATCTCCTGGCCGGACGTACAGTCCACTGCCAGCGCGCGAACCGAGTCGCTGCCAAAATCGAGGCCAATCGCAATTGCCATGGTGTTGCTCCATCAAAAAAACAGGTATGGAAGAACATTAGAGACTGGAGGCGAAAATCGTCAGGCAGGATCCGCTAATCTTATGGACTAAATTGCTGTTACAACGGAAAGTGTGACGCCGTGCAAATATTCAATGTGGACATTTCTGCCGCACTTATAGACACTTTTGTTACTGGTTATCTGCCTGCGCTGGCGGAGAAATCAGGGGGAAAGGCTGAAACATGGCGGACGTAAAAGCGGCGTGATGCTTTTTGGATCTTTTCGCGGGCCATTTTTAACCTGCTTTTTATGATATGGACAATTGGTTTCCTTCAGGACCCTTGGGAGAACTGAATCTATGGCCGAAACGCAAAACGATCCTTTGCTGCCGGGATACTCGTTTAACGCGCACCTTGTGGCGGGACTGACCCCTATCGAGGCTGAGGGATATCTCGACTTTTATGTTGACCGCCCGCTCGGGATGAAAGGGTATATCCTCAACCTGACCGTGCGCGGGGAGGGGATCATCAAGAACGGTGACCAGCAGTTTGTCTGCCGCCCCGGCGATATTCTGTTGTTCCCGCCGGGGGAGATCCACCACTACGGGCGTCACCCGGATGCAAAAGAGTGGTATCACCAGTGGGTCTACTTCCGTCCGCGCGCCTACTGGCAGGAGTGGCTTTCGTGGCCGGCGATTTTTGCGCATACCGGTTTTTATCGACCGGATGATGTCCATCTGGCTCAGTTTCGCGAGCTTTTTGCCCAGATCATTGAGGCGGGGCAGGCAGGAGGACGTTATGCCGAACTGCTGGCAATTAACCTGCTTGAACAACTGCTGCTGCGGCGTATGGAGGCCATTAACGAATCGCTTAACCCTCCGCTGGATAACCGCGTGCGCGACGCCTGCCAGTACATCAGCGACCATCTGGCAGATAGTCAGTTTGATATCGCCAGCGTTGCTCAGCACGTCTGTCTGTCTCCGTCGCGGCTGTCGCATCTTTTTCGCCAGCAGCTTGGCGTCAGCGTGCTGAGCTGGCGTGAGGACCAGCGTATCAGTCAGGCGAAGCTGTTACTCAGCACCACCCGGATGCCGATTGCCACCGTCGGGCGTAACGTGGGCTTTGAAGATCAACTTTATTTCTCTCGTGTGTTCAAAAAATGCACGGGTGCCAGCCCCAGTGAATTCCGCGCGGGTTGTGAATAAACGGTAAAAAAAGATAAACAAACAGGTGAACTGTGGAAGCAACCTGTAAACTATTCAGACAATTGTTGCCTTGACGCGGTGCGGGGCGCTAAGCAGAATCGCTGATTCGTTTTCTGACCGGAATAGTTATGCAGGCTTTGCTGGAACACTTTATTACCCAGTCCGTTATGTACTCGCTCATCGCCGTTGCGCTGGTGGCGTTTCTGGAATCGCTGGCGCTGGTCGGGTTAATTCTGCCCGGCACCGTGATGATGGCCGGGCTTGGCGCGCTGATTGGCAGCGGCGAAGTCAACTTCTGGCAGGCGTGGCTGGCCGGGATTATCGGCTGCCTGCTGGGCGACTGGATCTCCTTCTGGCTGGGCTGGCGCTTTAAGAAGCCGCTGCACCGCTGGTCGTTTATGAAAAAGAACAAAGCCCTGCTGGATAAAACCGAACATGCGCTGCACCAGCACAGCATGTTCACCATCCTGGTGGGACGCTTTGTCGGGCCGACGCGTCCGCTGGTGCCCATGGTCGCCGGGATGCTGGATCTTCCGGTCACAAAATTTGTTGTGCCGAATATTATCGGCTGTGTCTTCTGGCCGCCGTTTTACTTCCTGCCGGGGATCCTCGCGGGGGCGGCTATAGATATTCCTGATGGTATGCAAAGCGGTGAGTTTAAGTGGCTATTGCTGGCGACCGCTCTGCTGCTGTGGATCGCCGCATGGCTGTGCTGGCGGCTGTGGCGCAGCGCGAAAGCGAATATTGATCGTCTGACGCGCTACCTGCCTCGCTCACGCCTTTTGTGGCTTGCTCCGTTGACGCTCGGTATAGCCGTAGTGGCGCTGGTGGCGTTGATCCGCCACCCGCTGATGCCGGTGTATGGCGAGATTTTATTGAAGGTCGTCAGCCGTTAACCAATACCCAGAAGCTGTGATGCGCTCGCTTTCCCACTTACCAGTACTTCCGTTTCGCCATCCCATAAAATGCGACCCTCCGCGATCACCACCGATCGCGGAGCAATCCTCGCGGCATCCTCAATGCTGTGCGATACCATCAACATGGTCAGCTTCTGACGCTGGCAGACCTCCTGTACCAGAGCCAGCATCTCCTGGCGCAGCGCCGGGTCGAGCGCAGAGAAGGGCTCGTCCAGCAACAGAACAGGCTGCTCGCGTACCAGACAACGCGCCAGCGCGACACGCTGGCGCTGGCCGCCGGAAAGCTCCCCCGGCAGACGGTCGATAAACCCGGTGATGCCCATCTGCCCGGCAATAAGCTCCAGCTTCTGCCGCTGGTTATCGTTCAGTTTTAATCCCGGATCCATCCCCAGGGCGATGTTCTGCCGTACGGTCAGATGGGTGAAAAGATTATTTTCCTGAAACAGCATCGACACCGGACGCCGGGCGGGGGGCGTGCGGGTGTGATTGTGGTTTTCAATCATTATTGACCCGCTTGCCGGTTGCAGAAACCCGGCTATCAGATTGAGCAACGTGCTTTTCCCTGCTCCACTCGGGCCCAGAACCGCAATCATCTCTCCCTGGCGGGCAGAAAGCGTGAAGCGCATTGGCAGGTGCTGGTAGAGCCAGGTTACATCAATCAGTTTTAACATCACGCCCCGGAAGTTTTTCGATAACGGTAAATAAGGCAAAGCAGAGTAGCAGCAGCAAGAGTGCCGTGACGGCGCCATCCTGGCTACGGTAAGAGCCGATCTGCTGGTACAGCCAATATGGCAGCGTGCGGAAATCTTCATTGCCGAAGAGCGCGACCACGCCAAAATCACCGATTGAGAGCACGCAGGCGAAAGCCAGCGCCTGTGCCAGCGGGCGTTTTAGTGCCCGCAGTTCGACCACTCTCAGCCGTTGCCAGCCCTGAATGCCAAGTGACTGACACAGCAGAGCGTAGCGGCTATTAACGTCGCGCATCGGGTTTTCCAGTACCTTCAGAGCATAAGGGATCGCCATCAGGGCATTGGTAAATATCACAATGCCGTCGGCACTTTCCGGCAGACCCACGGTACTGTTGAAAAGTAAAAAGAATCCCGTCGCCAGTACAATGCCTGGCATGGCCAGGATCAGCATACCCGTTAGCTCCAGCGCCTGTCCGGCTTTACGGGCATGGCAGGCATAAAGCTCGCGACTGCTCCACAGCAGCATCATGGTCAGTATGACGCACAGCAACCCGGCGGCCAGCGCAATGCGCAGTGAAGTCCAGGTCGCTTGCCAGAGCACAGACTGCTGCAACACGGACAGGAGATTGAGGTTCAGGCCATCGATGATAACGGCCGTCAGCGGCGGCAGCATCAGCAGCAGCGCCAGCGTAATAAGCGAAATATCGGTGATACGGCTACGCAGGCTATCCTGGGGATCGCGCCAGCCTGTTATCTGGTTACTGCCCGGCGGAATGGCCTTACTCAGACGCTGGCTCAGCAGCACCAGTACAAGACAGCACACCATCTGAACTATCGCCAGCAGCGCTGCCCGACCAGGATCGTAGTCGTAACTCAGTGCCTGATAGATTGCCAGCTCAATGGTTGTTGCCTGCGGTCCACCACCCAGTGAAAGCACGGTAGCAAAGCTGGCAAAGCAGAGCATGAAGATCAGTGCGGCAACTGGCGGGATTTGGCGGCGCAGCCACGGCCACTCAACAAAGCGGAAGAAAGACCAGCCGCGCATGCCCAGCTGTGCCGCAAGCTGGCGCTGCTCGCCGGGGATATTTTCCAGCGCCTGTAAAAAGAGCCGTGTCGCCATCGGCATGTTGAAAAAGACGTGCGCCAGCAGGATGCCCTGAAGCCCGTATGGCGAGAAATGCCACTCCAGACCGAGCAGGCCGAACAGTGAAGCCAGCCAGCCCTGACGACCATAAACGCTCAGGATGCCAAACACGGCTACCAGCACGGGCAGGATCAGCGTCATGGCGCACAGGCGCAGCAGCGCCTGCCTGCCGGGGAAACGCCTGCGATAAAGCGCACGAGCAAGGAAAATGGCGGGGATCACCGACAGCAGGGCAGAGAGAAACGTCTGCCAGAAAGAAAAGCGGATAACGTGCCAGAGATAGCTGTCGTGCCAGAGGGAGAGCAGGTCACTCTCTGGCGCGTTCAACCACAATGCAAGAAAAGCGCCCAGGCTGACCGCCACCATCAGCATGGCGGCGAGCAGCCCAGGTATTAACCAGCCGGGAATTAGCGGCTGACGGCGCGTTGCCATTCACTTACCCATGCTGCACGCTGCGAAGCGACCTGTTGCGGCGTAAACTCCAGAGACGTTTGCGGTTTGGTCAGTTGCTCGAAACCTGCTGGCAGCGCTACGTTGGTCACGGGATACATCCAGTTACCCGCCGGAATGGCATTCTGGAATGCCGGTGAAACCATAAATTTCAGGAACTTCTCGGCAAGTTCTGGCTGTTTGCTGGCCGCGGTACGCGCAGCCACTTCCACCTGCAGGTAATGACCTTCAGCGAAATTGGCCGCGGCATAGTTGTCTTTTTTCTCAGCGATAATGTGGTAGGCCGGGGAGGTGGTGTAACTCAGTACCAGGTCGCTTTCACCTTTCAGGAACAAGCCGTAGGCTTCACTCCAGCCTTTAGTCACGGTGACGGTTTTGGCGGCCAGTTTCTGCCATGCTTCCGGCGCTTTATCCCCATAGACTTTCTGCATCCACAGCAGCAGACCCAGACCTGGAGTGCTGGTGCGAGGGTCTTCATAAATGACGCGCCATTTCTGATCGCCTTCCACCAGCTCTTTCAGGCTTTTCGGCGGGTTTTTCAGCTTGTTTTTGTCGTAAACAAAGGCAAAGTAGCCGTAGTCGAACGGAACGAAAGTGTCATTTTTCCAGCCGCCCGGAACGTTGACGGCATCTGCAGCTACGCCACTTTTGGCAAACAGTTTGGTCTGCGAGGCGGCCTCCAGCAGGTTGTTATCCAGCCCCAGCACCACATCGGCTTTACTGTTTTTCCCTTCCATACGCAGGCGGTTGAGCAGCGAGACGCCATCTTCCAGCGCCACGAATTTCAATTCACAGTTACAGTCAGCTTCAAAGGCTTTTTTCACCACCGGGCCTGGGCCCCAGTCAGCAGAGAAGGAATCGTAGGTGTAGACCGTCAGAACGGGCTTCGCAATAGCAGGCAGCGCGAACAGCGCCAGCAGGGGAAGAACTTTTTTTAACACTTTGCACCTCAGGGTTGAGTGGCAAAGGATTTTGAGCAACAGCCTCAAATCCCTTCGCCGGCGTTATCCGGATCAGGTTCGACGGGTATTATCTCAGCGCACATCAGTGATGCAGCACCCCGTTGAGAACGGCGCTATTGTAATGATTTGGTGAATATTGCGAAAGCGTTATGGCTCCGGCGGGGCAAACCAGGCGGATTTAAAATCAAACCAGCCTAAGGTGTTCATCCGCAGGCCGCGCATACTGCGCTGACCCTGAATCATCAGCCAGTGATGGATCAGCGGCACAATCGCCTGCTGCGCGAGCAGTTGCTGACACCACGAGGCCAGGTTCATCTCACCTGCTCGCCACCGGGCGGCATCCTGCTGCCAGTCGCGTTCGATGCAGTGCTGGATCAGCGGTACTTCATACAGGTGAGAGAACAGCGAGAAATCGAGCGGTAGGGTGAAGTTGGCGCTGTTCAGCCAGATATCACTGACGATATCTCCGCGGTGCCATTCATCATAATCGACCTCCTGAATGTCGAGATGAACGCCTTCAGCAGCCAGCAGTTTGCTCATGATCCGGGCGATAAAGCGGTGCTCCACATGGTCACGGTAATAGGTCAACGTGATCGACTCCAGCCCGGCAGGCTTTTCACCGTGAACCGGTCGGGCGTGATGCCAGCGAGGGAGCAGGCCGTATGCCGGGAACCAGTATGTCTGGTATTGTTCTTCTGCCTGATAGATAAGGTTAGCCGGAGAGAGAACGTGGCTAACCCACCTGCGCACCTCGCGACTGGCGCCACGATGGCTGCGAGCGTCAAACAGCAGGTAATAGCAGCCTTCTTCAAGACGGCTTTCAACCGCTTTTTCCCCCTCGGTTGGCCCTTCCAGCGTTAAGCCGCAGCTCAGCTCTTCGCTGATGTCAGGCAGAACCCAGACGTTGACTTCATCGATCAGCGCGCGATAGCCAAAGTAGTCGTCAAAGGCGCGAATTTTAAGCTGGTTGCTGGTATTGCGCGTCACTGCATAAGGGCCCGTCCCTACGGGCTGACTGGCAAAATGAGGCAGAGATGCCCATTCGCGCGGCAGGATCATCGACGGAACATAGCCCATTAGCCACGGCAACCACTGGTCTGGCTCGGACAGTTCGATGTCAACGGTCCATGCTGTCGGGGAGTGGATCCGCGATACATGGGCATACAGAGGAAGTGTGCGCGCGCGCTGAAGAGAGTCAATGACGTCGCTCATCTCCAGCTCGCGGCCGTGGTGAAAGTGGATGCCAGGGCGTAAAAAAAAGCGCCAGTGAAGCGGGGAAAGTTGCTGCCAGTGGTGCGCAATATCTGCTTCCAGTTCCCCATTTTCCTCATTTATGCGCGTCAGGCCGCTGAAGATTTGTCGGGCCATATGGGTTTCAGAGCGACGCAACGCCGTGCCGGGTAACAGATTTTTCATTGGCCGATAGTAGAGCACCCGCAGGATGTGTCGGCCCTGACGAAAACTGCGCCCGAGATGTGAAACCAGCATCTGGCGTACGGCCGCTTTGTCGCCGACCAACTGCACCAGCTGATCGATGCGATCCTGCTCCAGCAAATCTTCTGCACGCTGCTGCTGTAGCGCTAACCCGGTATAGAGAAAGGTCAGACGCGAGCGTTTGCCGCGACCCGCCTCTGCTTCCCAGCTCAACCAGCCTTGCTGTTGCATGGTGTTAAGCAGGGTACGCATATGACGGCGAGAACAGCTGAGCAGGTCAGCCAGCTCGTTCAGCGTGGTCTCCTTCGATTGCCCCTCACAGCACTGCCAGAGGCGGATAAATTGTTGTTGCAGTCGACCGGAAGGCATAAAAGAGGAACTCCTGACAAATAATCAGCAATTTATTAATCCCTATATTAAGCCAATAATAGTTCCCGATGAAGTGAGGAGGTAAATTATGAAGAGGTCTACCGCACGTCAGTTTTATCAGCACTATTTTTCAGCGACAAAAGGAACGTCCTGGCTGGCCCGCCAGTGTGCAGAGCAACGGCTGAAAATTCTGGAAGACCTGATGCAGTGGGACGTTACGAAAGCGACCTCTTCTCGCTGACTCGCCTCGATCATGTGTGACTGAGTATTGGTGCTTATCACCCGCCAGCAAAATGTTTTTGCTGGCTTTTTTCGTTTATTCTTTCACCCAATTTCGATTCGCTTTCACAAGGATTTGCGCATGCTCTGGTTGATGACAATGGGGCGACGCCTGAATGGCGTCTACGCCGCTTTTATGCTGGTGTCCTTTATGATGGGCGTTGCGGGCGCGTTACAGGCGCCGACGCTGAGTCTGTTTCTCAGCCGGGAGGTAGGGGCGCAGCCGTTCTGGGTTGGCCTGTTTTATACCGTCAACGCCATTGCCGGGATTCTGGTCAGCCTGGGGCTGGCAAAACGATCGGACAGCCATGGCGATCGCCGTAAACTGATCCTCTTTTGCTGTGCGATGGCCGTTGGCAATGCGTTACTCTTTGCCTTTAATCGTCATTATCTGACGCTCATCACCTGCGGCGTGCTGCTGGCGTCACTGGCCAATACCGCCATGCCGCAGCTTTTCGCACTGGCGCGTGAGTATGCTGACAATTCCGCGCGGGAAGTGGTGATGTTCAGTTCGGTGATGCGTGCTCAGCTTTCCCTGGCGTGGGTTATTGGCCCGCCTCTGGCCTTCATGCTGGCATTGAATTACGGCTTTACCGCCATGTTCTCCATTGCGGCAGGCATTTTTGCGATAAGCCTGGTGTTGATTGCTTTCGCGCTGCCGTCTGTGGCGCGCGTCGAGCAGACAACGGACAAACCCATTATTCAGGTGAGCGGCTGGCAGGACAAAAATGTCCGCATGCTGTTTATCGCCTCCACGCTGATGTGGACCTGCAACACGATGTATATCATCGACATGCCGCTGTGGATCAGCAGCTCCCTGGGGTTGCCGGATAAGCTCGCGGGGATCTTAATGGGAACTGCGGCCGGGCTGGAAATTCCGGCCATGATTCTGGCCGGGTATTACGTGAAGCGTTTTGGTAAACGCAGGATGATGGTCATTGCGGTGGCTGCCGGGGTGATGTTCTACGTGGGGCTGATCTTCTTCCACTCGCGGGAGGCACTGCTGGCGCTGCAGCTATTTAACGCTGTGTTTATTGGGATTATCGCCGGAATAGGCATGCTCTGGTTCCAGGATTTAATGCCTGGCCGTGCGGGCTCGGCGACCACGCTTTTTACCAACAGTATTTCCACCGGGGTGATTCTGGCGGGGGTGATTCAGGGGGCGCTGTCGCAAAGCTATGGACATGCGTCGGTCTACTGGATGATTGCGGCGATTTCGTTGGTTACGCTTGGGCTGACCTGCCGCGTAAAAGATGTGTGATCGGATGAATGAGCGGAGCCCGGGTCTCCGGGCTCCGCAAACCTTTCTATTCCGAATACTGATATTTACGCTGTGCGCGTAAAGTCAGGTACATATGCACGAGACCCATAAATCCGTGTGCCCAGAAGTAGGTCTCAATAATGACCGTCAGGAATTTATGCAAATCTAAGACGGATTCCGTGACGGATGAAACCGGTCCGAGCGTGGCGTTCAGCACGAACCAGACAGCGCCGCAGAGTGCGACGCCCAGCAGTGCCAGAACCCCTAAACCTTGCACTGTTGCTGCCATACCGCCAGCGTGAGCATCAGGAAGCTGACGTTGCAAGAGAGTGCGAATATCATCAACGATTCCGCTGAAGTCCAGTGCCAGCCACGCGAAGTAATACTTAAATCCGCGCTGGGTTAACATCCATGTCATCATGGCAATACCGCAAAAAATTAAACCAAAGCCTGAAATAACATGAACCCAGGTGACAATCGCGTTCAGACCCGATTCACCAAGTGCTTCGCTTTCAGTAAAGTTGGAATTAATAATCTGGGCCAGCACCAGTACTGCAACAAGAATGTGCAGTATGCGAAGAAAAGGGGTTTCTTTATGGGGAAGCGTATCGCGTATTGTTGGATTCATCGCTTTTTACCTCAATGATGAGAGAGCTGATGCGATGGAGTGTGACGCAGATTAATTAACGAAACCTTAACGATAAATAAAATGCATCACACCGTAATCATCCACACTATTTTAGTGTGCCGGATCAATATGCGTCATAACATTAAGCACATTAAATTTTTGCATCACGTTGTTTCTGGCCTTTACGGCAATTTCATGTCCTTCTTTTACGCTTAATTCTCCGTCGACTTCAAGATGAACATCGACAAGGGCTAAGTCGCCCATCTTACGGGTTTTTAAGTCATGGATCCCCGCGACACCTTCGGTTTCGAGCAAACACGTTTTGATGTCGCGCTCAAGGTCAGGTTCAAGCGAACGATCCATCAGATCATGCAGGGCGTCAGCAGAGAATTTGTATCCCATATGAGCGATGAACATCCCGACAATCAGGGCTGCAACCAGGTCCATAGAGTGAAAGCCCATTAAATTCCCGGCTATACCGATGGCGACAACCACGGATGAAGCCGCGTCAGAACGGGCATGCCAGGCATTAGCTATCAGTAGCGAGGACTGGATGCGTTTTCCCGTTGCAAGCATGTATCTGAACAGACTTTCCTTAACCACTAAAGCCAGTATCGCTACCCATAGCGCGGCTCCTTTCACTATCTGATGCGTCTCAGGGTTGAGCAGTTTATTGTCCGCCGACCAGAGCATTCCAATGCCCACAAGCAGCAAAATAGCACCAATAATGAGCTTTGCTCCGTTTTCGAAGCGAAGGTGACCGTAATGATGATCGATATCTGAGGCTTTCTGGCTTTTCTTGTTCGCAATCAGAACGACAAAATCAGAAGATAAATCGGAAAGAGAATGAATCCCATCAGCAATTAACCCTTGCGAGCCGGAAAATAGTCCTACAACGATTTGAAAACCAGTAAGTAATATATTTACTACTACGCTAACTAATGTGCATTTATGTATTTCTTGAGAACGGAGGTGAGACTTATTGCTATTTTGCTTTTCCATTTAGATTTCCGCTGTAAGCCAACTTTTAGATTATCTTGCGCAGGCATTATTAAATTGACATTAAATATAATGTCATTAGCGGATATTTTTTCGAAAACGGCGTGTCAGGAGTGGTGGGTAAGGGAATAAAGCGAGGCCTGCAGAATAAACTGCAGGCCAGAGGTTTACTTCATAAACGCAGGCTGTTTGTGTTCGTAAGTTGCAATTGCCGCTTCGTGCTGGAGTGTTAAACCAATGCTGTCGAGACCGTTCAGCATGCAGTGACGACGGAACGCATCAATGCTGAAGCTGTAGGTCTTATCCCCGGCTTTCACGACTTCTGCTTCCAGATCCACCTCAAACGAAATACCTGGATTTGCCTGAACCAGAGCGAATAACTCGTCGACCTGCTCGTCCTTCAGTGTGACCGGCAAAAGCTGGTTGTTGAAACTGTTGCCGTAAAAGATATCCGCGAAACTTGGGGCGATAACCACTTTAAACCCGTAGTCGGTCAGAGCCCACGGAGCGTGCTCACGTGATGAGCCACAGCCAAAGTTTTCCCGTGCCAGCAGGATCGATGCGCCTTTATATTCCGGGAAGTTCAGAACGAATTCCGGGTTAGGGACTTCGCCTTTGTCATCCAGGAAACGCCAGTCGTTAAACAGATGGGCGCCAAATCCAGTGCGGGTGACCTTCTGCAAAAACTGCTTAGGAATGATCGCGTCGGTATCGACGTTAGCGGCGTCCAGAGGGACAACCAGGCCCGTATGTTGGGTAAATTTCTCTGCCATGATTGTCTCCTTATTTCAGGCTGCGAATGTCGGCGAAATGGCCGGTGACTGCCGCAGCGGCGGCCATTGCCGGGCTGACCAGATGGGTACGCCCACCACGGCCCTGACGGCCTTCAAAGTTACGGTTGCTGGTGGAGGCACAGCGCTCGCCTGGATTCAGGCGGTCATTGTTCATGGCCAGACACATGGAGCAACCCGGCAGGCGCCACTCGAAACCTGCTTCGATAAAGATCTTATCCAGACCTTCGGCTTCGGCCTGGGCTTTTACCGGGCCTGAACCCGGAACCACCAGTGCCTGTACGCCAGGTGCCACTTTACGACCTTTGGCAATCTCGGCGGCAGCGCGCAAGTCTTCGATACGGGAGTTGGTGCAGGAGCCAATAAATACTTTATCAATGGTTACGTCGGTCAACGGAACGCCAGGTTTCAGCCCCATGTAAGCCAGCGCTTTTTCCGCACTGGCGCGCTCGACCGGGTCAGCGAAAGAGGCCGGATCGGGAATGCTGTCGTTGACAGAAATCACCTGGCCCGGGTTGGTTCCCCAGGTCACCTGAGGCGCAATCTCCTCTGCCTGCAGCGTGACAACCGTATCAAAGGTTGCCCCGTCGTCAGTTTTCAGGGTTTTCCAGTACGCGACGGCTTCGTCAAAATTATCTCCTTTCGGGGCATGCAGACGACCCTTCACATAGCTGAAGGTGGTTTCGTCTGGCGCAACCAGACCGGCTTTGGCACCCATCTCAATGGCCATATTGCACAGGGTCATACGGCCTTCCATGCTCAGCGCCTGAATGGCCTCGCCGCAGAATTCCACTACATGACCGGTGCCGCCTGCACTACCGGTTTTGCCAATAATCGCCAGCACGATGTCTTTTGCCGTGATACCCGGAGCGGCTTTACCCTTCACTTCAATCTTCATGGTTTTGGCACGACCCTGCTTCAGGGTCTGCGTGGCCAGCACGTGTTCAACTTCAGAGGTACCAATACCGAAGGCCAGTGCGCCGAACGCGCCGTGGGTCGCGGTATGGGAGTCACCGCAGACGATGGTCATCCCCGGTAGGGTAATCCCTTGCTCAGGGCCCATTACGTGGACGATGCCCTGGTACGGGTGGTTCAGATCGTACAGTTCAACGCCAAACTCGTTGCAGTTCTTAATCAATTCCTGCATCTGGATACGTGCCATCTCACCTGACGCGTTGATGTCTTTGGTCTGCGTGGAGACGTTGTGATCCATGGTCGCGAAGGTTTTACCCGGCTGACGCACCGGACGCTTGTGCGCGCGCAGCCCATCGAATGCCTGAGGAGAGGTCACTTCGTGCACCAGATGACGGTCGATGTACAGCAGCGGGGTTTCGTTTGGTGCTTCGTAAACAACGTGCGCATCAAACAACTTTTCATATAAGGTCTTCGCCATGATTACACCCCTTCAGCGACATAGCGGGCAATGATGTCGCCCATTTCATCGGTACTGACTGCCGCCGTGCCGCGTGCTAAATCACCGGTACGGACGCCTTCTTCTAACGCCCGGTTAATGGCGTTTTCAATTGCGGTTGCTGCATCGCCTGCATCCAGGCTGTAGCGCAGCAGCAGGGCCAGGGAGAGGATCTGCGCAATCGGGTTAGCAATGTTTTTGCCTGCGATATCCGGCGCGGAGCCGCCCGCCGGTTCGTACAGGCCAAAACCTTCTTCATTCAGGCTTGCGGATGGCAGCATGCCCATGGAGCCGGTGATCATTGCGCATTCGTCAGAAAGGATATCGCCGAACAGGTTGGAGCACAGCAGCACGTCAAACTGGGACGGATCTTTAATGAGCTGCATGGTCGCGTTGTCGATGTACATATGCGACAGCGCGACGTCCGGGTACTGCTTAGCGACTTCACCGACGATCTCACGCCACAGGATGGATGACTGCAGCACGTTCGCTTTATCAATGGAGGTCACTTTATGGCGGCGTTTGCGCGCAGACTCAAAAGCGATGTGGGCGATACGTTCGATTTCAAAACGGTGATACACCTCGGTATCAAACGCTTTTTCATGCTGGCCACTGCCTTCGCGGCCTTTTGGCTGACCAAAATAGATGCCGCCGGTCAGTTCACGCACGCACAGAATGTCGAAACCGTTAGCTGCGATATCGGCACGAAGCGGGCAGAACTCTTCCAGACCCTGATACAGCTTCGCCGGACGCAGGTTGCTGAACAGCTTGAAATGCTTACGCAGCGGCAGCAGTGCGCCACGTTCTGGCTGTTCTGCCGGTGGCAGGTGTTCCCATTTTGGACCACCGACTGAACCAAACAGCACGGCATCGGCATTTTCGCAGCCTTCGACGGTCGCTTTTGGCAACGGCGTCCCGTGATTATCAATCGCAATGCCGCCTACATCGTAGTGGCTGGTGGTGATTTTCATCGCAAAACGCGAACGAACGGCTTCCAGTACTTTCAGCGCCTGTGCCATCACTTCCGGGCCAATACCGTCACCCGGCAACACAGCAATATGGTAATTCTTCGACATTACACGGTTTCCTTTTTGTTCTCTTTATTCTGAGCTTTGCGTTGCAACTCTTTTTCGACTTCAGCGGCGCGCCAGATGTTGTTCAGAACATGCACCATCGCTTTCGCGGAGGATTCAACAATATCGGTTGCCAGACCTACACCATGGAAACGGCGGCCATTGTGGGTGACAACAATGTCGACCTGGCCCAGCGCATCTTTGCCATGACCTTTTGCCGTCAGGTCATATTTCACCAGCTCAACGTCGTATTCAGTAACACGGTTAATCGCCTGATAGATGGCATCGACAGGACCATTGCCGTTCGCGGCTTCCGCTTTAATTTCATCACCACAGGCCAGTTTGACCGAGGCGGTTGCGATATCGCTGGAGCCTGACTGCACGTTGAAGTAATCCAGACGGAAGTGCTCTGGTTCTTCCTGCTGCTTGTTAATAAAGGCCAGCGCTTCCAGGTCATAGTCGAACACCTGACCTTTTTTGTCGGCCAGTTTCAGGAACGCGTCATACAACTGATCCATGTTGTAATCGCTGTCCTGATAACCCATCTCTTCCATACGGTGTTTTACTGCGGCACGTCCGGAACGCGAAGTCAGGTTCAACTGTACCTGGTTCAGACCGATCGATTCCGGAGTCATGATTTCGTAGTTTTCACGGTTCTTCAGGACGCCATCCTGGTGAATACCGGAGGAGTGTGCGAAGGCGCCAGTACCAACAATCGCTTTGTTGGCCGGAATAGGCATGTTGCAAATCTGGCTGACGGTCTGGCTGGTGCGCCAGATTTCGTTGTGATTGATGCGGGTGTGCACGTTCATAATGTCTTTGCGCACTTTAATCGCCATAATCACTTCTTCCAGCGAACAGTTGCCCGCACGTTCACCGATACCGTTCATCGCGCCTTCAACCTGACGTGCGCCAGCGTGTACCGCGGCTATAGCATTGCCAACGGCCAGACCCAAATCATCATGGGTATGAACAGAGATAATAGCTTTATCAATATTCGGTACGCGCTCATACAGGCCAGTGATGATGTTGGAGAACTCAAAAGGCATGGTGTAACCGACGGTGTCCGGGATGTTGATGGTTTTGGCACCGGCGTTGATTGCGGCTTCAACCACACGCGCCAGGTCTTCAATCGGCGTACGGCCTGCATCCTCACAGGAGAATTCAACGTCATCGGTGTAGTTGCGTGCGCGCTTCACCATGTACACCGCGCGTTCAATCACTTCATCCAGGGTGCTGCGCAATTTGGTTGCGATATGCATCGGTGAAGTAGCAATAAAGGTATGAATACGGAAGGCTTCGGCAACTTTCAGTGACTCAGCCGCGACGTCGATATCTTTCTCTACGCAGCGTGCCAGACCACATACGCGGCTGTTTTTAATGGTACGCGCAATGGTCTGGACGGATTCGAAATCACCCGGAGACGAGACAGGGAAACCTACCTCCATCACGTCGACACCCATACGTTCGAGAGCCAACGCGATCTGCAGTTTCTCTTTTACACTCAGGCTTGCCTGCAACGCCTGTTCACCGTCACGTAATGTGGTATCGAAAATAATGACTTGCTGGCTCATGGGTTAGGTCCTTGTCAGTCTTAGGGCGCCTTGCTACGAGCATAAAAAAACCCGCGCAGTGGCGCGGGTTTTTAGTCTTACTGGTGACGATTCAACGCTGAATTTCGCCCGCCAGTCTACCGCGCACAGTGGATGCGTTTAGTAGTAGTAGACCGGTGAAACGAATGGTGCGAATCATGAATCGTGCTCCGTTAAATTCAATATGCTTTTAGTGGTACTGGATACGGCCTTTCATGTCAACCCCTGACGATAAAAACGGACCTGAAAGGCGTAACAGGCAAGATGCCTGCATTAGCTAATTGTGCTGGATTTTACTTTCATGACCCGACTAATTGTCTAATTTTGGACTTGAAAAACAGATTGCAGAAACAAATAAATATAATTGGTATAAAATGAGTAAAACATGTCGCAGTGAATGCATTATGCTTAAATTATTTTAATATCATTAAGTTATGGGTTTGGTGAATATTTTTGATGCCGTTGAAATGCCAATGGAGATAACAGGTTGTTAACCAACTGTAGATGGATGGCGTTAACAGTTTAATAATACTTAAGTCATCATTAACTTTATGGTGATTGTATATTGGTTTGGTTTATGGTTTCATTCCTGGCATAAAGTTAACTGTATCATTTTTGCGATCTTTTGTTTTTTTAGTATTTGCATTATCTTTATATATTCCGAATTTTAAATAATTCTCTTTTGCTAATCGTATTTGCATGATAAATCATATTTTCCGGGATTATTATCGTACCTTGGCAAAGGGAGTGTAGCGTGACAGTGGAGTCTGAAGTGCCAGAAAATAATATTAAACAACCTCAAACTTCTGATGGGATTAAACCGCAATTACGCACGGTGGATCTTAATCTTCTGACGGTGTTTGATGCTGTCATGCAGGAACAAAATATTACCCGCGCGGCACAAGCGCTGGGGATGTCACAACCTGCCGTGAGTAATGCCGTTGCCAGACTTAAGGTCATGTTTAACGACGAATTATTTGTTCGTTATGGGCGCGGGATCCAACCCACGGCGCGCGCATTCCAGTTATTCGGTTCTATCCGGCAGGCATTACAGCTGGTTCAAAATGAGCTGCCGGGGTCCGGCTTTGAACCCTTAAGCAGTGAGCGAGTATTCCATCTTTGTGTCTGTAGCCCATTAGATAATTATTTAACCTCGATTATTTATAATAAGGTTGAAGAAATTGCGCCTAATATCAACCTTGTTTTTAAGTCATCCTTAAATCAAAACACAGAACATCAGTTACGCTATCAGGAGACGGAATTTGTTCTGGGATATGAAGAATTCCGTCGACCTGAATTCTCCTGCGTGCCGCTGTTTAAGGATGAAATGGTTTTAGTTGCCAGTAAAAAACACCCACGGCTGAATTCTCCTCTACGAGAAAGTGATGTTTATAGTGAACAGCACGCCGTTGTAGCACTCGACAGATATGCTTCCTTTAGCCTGCCGTGGTATGACTCCGTGGATAAACAGGCCAGCGTGGCTTATCAGGGGATGGCAATGGTTAGCGTATTAAACGTTGTCTCACAGACTCAACTGGTCGCTATTGCGCCGCGTTGGCTGGCAGAAGAGTTTTCCGACCCGTTAAATCTGCAAATATTGCCATTGCCGCTCAAGCTGAATAGCCGTACCTGTTATCTTTCCTGGCATGAAGCTGCGGGGCGTGACAAAGGACATCAGTGGATGGAAGAGTTGCTTATTAGCATTTGCCGCCGGTAAACGCATCAGGGTAAATTGCATCGATATATGTGGTTTATCCTGACTTTATTTTGATTATTGATATTTTATTCTGTTGTGATTTTTTTTGGCTGCTATCAGGCTCGCAAAAATAGATGAATTACTGAATCATCGCGCTTTTTAGCGATGATTTATCATCGCATCCTCTAATGCCAGATGAATTGACCACATGCTCCCCGAATGTCTGTTTTTTCTGCTTTAAGTACCTCTTCTCTCTGCCGGTTTGCTAATTGCCTGCCTCATAACGAGCGGTTAAGGTAAGGATCACTCTGCAAAATATAAGATTGGTTCATCCCAATCGTAAGACGGTGCGGAAATGAATTCGGCAGTCCGTCTATAACAAAATGCCTGGAGGCAAAGCATGGAGATGTTGTCTGGCGCGGAAATGGTCGTGCGATCGCTTATCGATCAGGGCGTGAAGCAAGTGTTCGGCTACCCTGGCGGCGCAGTCCTGGATATCTATGATGCGCTGCATACGGTAGGTGGCATTGACCATGTTCTGGTACGCCACGAGCAGGCGGCAGTTCATATGGCTGACGGCCTGGCACGTGCGACGGGTGAAGTGGGCGTGGTCTTAGTCACGTCAGGTCCTGGTGCAACTAACGCCATCACCGGTATTGCAACGGCGTATATGGACTCTATCCCGCTGGTGATCCTCTCCGGGCAGGTGGCGACCTCACTGATCGGCTACGATGCGTTTCAGGAGTGCGACATGGTGGGGATTTCGCGTCCCGTTGTGAAGCACAGCTTCCTGGTAAAGCAAACCGAAGACATTCCTGGCGTCCTGAAAAAGGCCTTCTGGCTGGCGGCAAGCGGGCGTCCGGGACCGGTGGTGGTCGATCTGCCTAAAGATATCCTGAACCCGGCAAACAAGCTGCCTTATGTCTGGCCGGAATCGGTCAGCATGCGCTCTTATAACCCAACAACACAGGGGCATAAAGGTCAGATCAAGCGAGCGTTGCAAACGCTTCTGGCGGCCAAAAAACCGGTGGTTTATGTCGGCGGAGGGGCGATCAATTCTGCCTGCGAAGTACAGCTTCGTGAACTGATTGAAAAGCTTAACCTTCCTGTAGCGTCGTCGCTGATGGGGCTTGGGGCATTCCCGGCCACCCACCCTCAGGCGCTGGGAATGCTGGGTATGCACGGTACCTATGAAGCCAACATGACTATGCATAATTCTGACGTGATCTTTGCGGTCGGGGTGCGCTTTGACGATCGTACTACCAACAATCTGGCGAAGTATTGTCCGAATGCCACCGTGCTGCATATTGATATCGATCCGACGTCAATTTCAAAAACGGTGTCGGCGGATGTGCCGATCGTCGGTGATGCTCGTCAGGTTCTGGAGCAAATGCTGGATCTGCTGGCCCAGGAGAACGCTACCCAGCCGCTGGATGAGATCCGTGACTGGTGGCAGCAGATTGATCAGTGGCGTGCGCGCCAGTGTCTGAAATATGACACGCAAAGCGAAAACATTAAGCCGCAGGCGGTTATCGAAGCGGTGTGGCGACTGACGAAAGGTGAGGCTTACGTGACCTCAGACGTGGGGCAGCACCAGATGTTTGCCGCCCTGTATTACCCGTTTGATAAACCGCGACACTGGATCAACTCGGGCGGCTTAGGAACGATGGGCTTTGGTCTACCTGCGGCGCTGGGCGTGAAGCTGGCACTGCCGAATGAAACCGTCGTCTGCGTAACCGGGGACGGCAGTATCCAGATGAACATTCAGGAGTTGTCTACCGCACTGCAGTATGAACTGCCGGTTCTCGTGCTGAACCTGAATAACGGCTACCTGGGTATGGTGAAGCAGTGGCAGGATATGATCTACTCTGGTCGCCACTCTCAGTCGTACATGAAGTCACTGCCGGATTTTGTTCGTCTTGCTGAAGCTTACGGTCACGTTGGCATGCGGGTGACAGATCCAGCTGAGCTGGAAACGAAGCTCGCTGAAGCGCTTGAGCACGTTAAAAACAACCGCCTCGTCTTTATGGATGTGATTGTTGATGGAACCGAGCACGTTTATCCGATGCATATTCGTGGTGGTGGTATGGATGAAATGTGGTTAAGCAAAACGGAGAGAACCTGATATGCGCCGGATATTATCTGTGTTACTGGAAAACGAGTCTGGCGCACTGTCGCGCGTCATTGGGCTATTTGCGCAGCGTGGCTATAACATTGAAAGCCTGACCGTTGCACCGACGGACGATCCGACGCTGTCGCGGATGACCATTCAAACCGTCGGCGATGCCAAAGTGCTTGAGCAAATTGAGAAGCAACTGCATAAGCTGGTTGATGTACTGCGCGTGAGCGAGCTGGGGCAGGGGGCCTATGTTGAGCGTGAGGTCATGCTGGTGAAAATCCAGGCCACCGGCTACGGACGTGAGGAGGTCAAACGCAGTGCGGATATCTTCCGTGGGCAGATTATCGACGTCACGCCTTCCCTCTATACGGTTCAACTGGTCGGTACAAGTGACAAGCTGGATGCTTTCCTGGCGTCCGTGCGGGATGTAGCAAAAATTGTTGAGGTCGCGAGATCGGGCGTTGTTGGCCTGTCACGCGGCGAGAAAATCATGCGTTAGTTGTCAAAAAGGTTCGCCTCTTTCAGCCCGGTCACCAAAGCCGGGCTTTTTTTTGCGTAATCAGCCGACAACGCAGATAAAAGCGGTTGCCGCGAAGGCTTTTCTGCGTTTAGATGTTAAAAGATTTAACCATAACCTTGACAGGGCCATGGACTCTTTTCTTTTTTTAAGGGGCAATTGTGAAACTGGATGAAATCGCCCGGCTAGCCGGCGTGTCACGAACAACGGCCAGCTATGTGATTAACGGTAAAGCAAAGCAGTACCGTGTCAGCGATAAGACCGTTGAAAAAGTTATGGCGGTGGTTCGTGAACATAACTACCATCCGAATGCTGTCGCAGCCGGTTTGCGTGCCGGGCGCACCCGCTCTATTGGTCTGGTGATCCCGGATCTGGAAAACACCAGCTATACCCGTATCGCCAACTATCTTGAACGTCAGGCTCGCCAGCGTGGTTATCAATTGTTGATTGCCTGCTCGGAAGACCAGCCCGACAACGAGATGCGCTGCATTGAGCACCTGCTCCAGCGTCAGGTGGATGCCATCATCGTTTCGACCTCTTTGCCACCAGAGCATCCGTTTTATCAGCGCTGGGCTAACGATTCGTTCCCGATTGTTGCGCTGGATCGCGCCCTGGATCGCGAACACTTCACCAGTGTTGTGGGAGCCGATCAGGATGATGCGGAAATGCTGGCTGCAGAGCTAAGAACCTTTCCGGCTGAAACCGTGCTTTATCTTGGCGCGCTGCCGGAGCTGTCTGTGAGCTTCCTCCGTGAACAGGGATTCAGGACCGCCTGGAAAGACGATCCGCGTGAGGTTCACTATCTCTATGCTAACAGCTATGAACGTGAAGCAGCCGCGCAGCTGTTCGAGAAATGGCTGGAGACGCACCCGATGCCTCAGGCATTGTTCACCACCTCGTTTGCTCTTCTGCAAGGTGTAATGGATGTGACCTTACGTCGGGAAGGTAAGCTGCCATCAGACCTGGCCATTGCCACTTTCGGTGATAACGAACTGCTCGATTTCCTCCAGTGCCCGGTGCTGGCGGTGGCGCAACGTCATCGTGATGTGGCTGAACGTGTACTGGAGATTGTGCTGGCGAGCCTGGATGAGCCGCGGAAACCGAAGCCGGGCCTGACTCGTATCAAACGTAATCTCTACCATCGCGGAATTTTAAGCCGCAACAAATGAAATGACTGGGGCGGCGAAATCTGCCCCATTTTGTTGTAATAATTCGCAGAGATAATTCCCTGACAGAAATTAGGATAATTCCTTAGGAATCATAATCGGCTATTTCTCTTAATTCATTTTGACTTTTAAAATGAGCGTCAAAGAACTTTTAAGCGGGTTTAAGCACCTATTTTTGTATTGTTTTGTTACAAAGCCTATTCGGCCGATGAATATTCAGACGTTTTTCCTTCTCCTGTGTCCGCTTGCATGCCAGCCGCCGTGCTTATCGAGCGCGGTGATGAATCTGGCGCTGTTATCCCCTGAGAATCTGTCATAAAATGCTGCCCGCGTCGCAAACTGACACTTTATATTTATCTGCGATGATATTGAGTGAGTCTTAACGCTCGTGTGCATATTCGGTTTTTTTCTTACAAATATTCATAACGTTAATTTTGCCTCGCCAGTTGTGCAGTTATTAACCAGGACTGTTTAACTCTGTAAATAGAGGGCATTTGAGTCCTTACAGGGAGAGTCCTGGCTTGACAAGCTTTTCCCTCGCTCCGTAAACTCCTTTAGGTGGGAATTTGTGGGTTAAAGTGGTGAGGAGGGGTGAGACTGGCATGTTCCGTGGAGCTACGTTAGTCAATCTCGACAGCAAAGGGCGTTTATCGGTACCAACCCGATATCGCGACCAGCTGATTGAGAACGCTGCGGGTCAAATGGTTTGCACCATTGACATTAACTCCCCCTGCCTGCTGCTTTACCCCTTGCCTGAATGGGAAATTATTGAGCAAAAGCTGTCGCGACTGTCGAGCATGAACCCACAGGAACGCCGCGTGCAGCGGTTGTTATTGGGACATGCGAGTGAGTGTCAGATGGATAACGCAGGGCGATTACTGATTGCACCTGTGTTGCGGCAACATGCCGGTCTGACCAAAGAAGTGATGCTGGTCGGGCAGTTCAACAAGTTTGAACTGTGGGACGAAACGACCTGGTATCAACAGGTCAAGGAAGATATCGACGCTGAGCAGTCTGATTCTGCAACATTATCGGAACGGCTGCAGGACTTGTCTCTATAAATATGATGGAAAATTATAAACATACAACGGTGTTACTGGACGAGGCCGTTAACGGCCTGAATATTCGTCCGGATGGCATCTACATTGATGGCACTTTTGGTCGCGGTGGCCATTCGCGTTTGATCCTCTCCCAACTTGGAGCGGAAGGACGTCTGCTGGCAATCGATCGCGATCCGCAGGCGATTGCCGTGGCGCAAACCATCGATGACCCACGCTTTTCCATCGTGCATGGACCTTTCTCTGCGCTCGCGGAATATGTTGCTGAGCGCGGCCTGACGGGCAAGATCGACGGGATTCTTCTCGATCTTGGCGTCTCTTCACCACAGCTTGATGACGCTGAACGTGGCTTTTCCTTTATGCGTGATGGTCCGCTGGACATGCGTATGGACCCGACTCGTGGCCAATCTGCCGCTGAGTGGTTACAGACTGCTGACGAAGCCGATATTGCATGGGTAATCAAAACCTTCGGCGAGGAGCGCTTTGGCAAACGTATTGCGCGCGCCATTGTTGAACGCAACCGCATTGAGCCAATGACCCGCACGAAAGAGCTGGCCGAGGTGATCGCGGCGGCGACACCGGTGAAGGATAAACACAAACATCCCGCGACCCGTACCTTCCAGGCGGTTCGCATCTGGGTAAACAGTGAACTGGAGGAAATAGAGCTGGCGCTAAAAAGCTCGCTCGACGTGCTGGCCCCGGGTGGGCGGTTATCCATCATCAGCTTCCATTCGCTGGAAGACCGTATTGTGAAACGCTTTATGCGTGAACAAAGCCGCGGTCCACAAGTCCCAGCGGGGCTGCCGATGACGGAAGAACAACTCAGGAAGCTGGGTGGCCGTCAGTTGCGAGCATTAGGCAAGTTGATGCCGGGCGAAGAAGAGGTGGCAGAGAATCCACGTGCCCGTAGTTCAGTGCTGCGTGTTGCAGAGAGGACGAACGCATGATCAGCAGAGTGACAGAGACCCTAAGCAAAGTTAAGGATTCGTTAGGAAGCAACGAGCGCCATGCCTTGCCTGGCGTGATCGGCGACGATCTTTTGCGGTTTGGGAAGCTGCCACTCTGCTTGTTCATTTGCATCATTGTGACGGCAGTAACGGTGGTCACCACAGCCCACCACACTCGTTTATTAACTGCGCAGCGCGAGCAGATGGTACTGGAACGCGATGCGCTGGATATTGAATGGCGAAATCTGATCCTTGAAGAAAACGCGCTCGGCGATCACAGCCGGGTTGAACGGATCGCAACGGAAAAGCTGCAACTGCAGCATGTTGATCCTTCCCAGGAAAATATCGTAGTACAAAAATAAGGGAAAACGCGACGCATGAAAGCAGCGGCAAAAACGCTAAAACCAAAACGTCAGGAAGAACAGGCCAACTTTGTCAGTTGGCGTTTTGCGTTGCTTTGCGGCTGCATTTTACTGGCACTGGGTTTCCTGCTGGGACGCGTGGCATGGTTACAAATCGTCGCGCCTGACATGCTGGTACGTCAGGGCGATATGCGCTCTCTGCGTGTCCAGGAGGTCTCGACTTCCCGCGGGATGATCACTGACCGCTCAGGCCGTCCGTTGGCGGTGAGTGTGCCGGTCAAAGCGATCTGGGCTGACCCGAAAGAGCTGCACGATGCCGGGGGGATCACCCTCGATAACCGCTGGAAAGCGCTCTCCGATGCTCTGAAAATGCCGCTGGATCAGCTCGCCTCCCGCGTCAACGCTAACCCGAAAGGGCGTTTTATCTATCTGGCGCGTCAGGTGAACCCTGACATGGCTGACTACATTCGCAAACTGAAGCTGCCGGGCATTCATCTTCGTGAGGAATCCCGCCGTTATTATCCTTCCGGCGAAGTAACTGCTCACCTCATTGGCTTCACTAACGTCGATAGCCAGGGGATTGAGGGCGTTGAAAAAAGTTTCGATAAGTGGCTCACCGGCCAACCGGGCGAGCGAATCGTGCGTAAAGACCGCTATGGTCGCGTGATCGAAGATATCTCGTCCACGGACAGCCAGGCGGCGCACAACCTGGCCCTGAGCATTGATGAGCGCTTGCAGGCGCTGGTCTACCGCGAGCTGAACAATGCTGTGGCTTTCAACAAAGCGGAGTCAGGTAGCGCCGTGCTGGTGGATGTCAGCACGGGCGAAGTGCTGGCGATGGCCAACAGTCCATCCTATAACCCGAACAACTTTACCGGCACCGCTAAAGACGCGATGCGTAACCGGGCGATCACCGACGTGTTCGAGCCGGGCTCGACGGTGAAACCGATGGTGGTGATGACGGCGCTGCAGCGCGGCATCGTCAATGAAAACACGGTTCTGAACACGATCCCTTACCGTATTAACGGCCACGAGATTAAAGACGTGGCACGCTACAGCGAATTAACCCTGACCGGGGTGTTACAGAAGTCGAGTAACGTCGGTGTTTCAAAGCTGGCGTTAGCGATGCCGTCCTCAGCGTTAGTAGAGACTTACTCACGTTTTGGACTGGGAAAGGCGACCAATTTGGGGTTGGTCGGAGAACGCAGTGGCTTATATCCTCAAAAACAACGGTGGTCTGACATAGAGAGGGCCACCTTCTCTTTCGGCTACGGGCTAATGGTAACCCCGTTACAGTTAGCGCGAGTCTACGCAACGATTGGCAGCTACGGCGTTTATCGTCCGCTGTCGATTACCAAAGTTGATCCACCGGTTCCTGGAGAGAGGATCTTCCCGGAATCTATCGTTCGTACCGTTGTACATATGATGGAAAGCGTGGCACTGCCTGGTGGCGGTGGCGTAAAAGCGGCGATCAAAGGCTATCGTATCGCCATAAAAACCGGTACGGCGAAAAAAGTGGGGCCAGACGGCCGCTATATCAACAAATACATTGCCTACACCGCAGGCGTTGCGCCTGCAAGCAATCCGCGTTTTGCGCTGGTGGTCGTCATTAACGATCCACAGGCGGGTAAATACTACGGCGGCGCCGTCTCCGCGCCTGTGTTCGGGGCCATCATGGGCGGCGTATTGCGCACCATGAATATTGAACCGGATGCGCTGGCGACGGGCGAAAAAAGTGAATTTGTAATTAATCAAGGCGAGGGTACAGGTGGCAGATCGTAATTTGCGCGACCTTCTCGCTCCGTGGGTGCCAAATGCACCGGAGCGAGCACTGCGAGAAATGGTACTGGACAGCCGCGTGGCTGCATCTGGCGATCTTTTTGTGGCGGTGGTCGGTCATCAGGCGGACGGGCGTCGTTATATCCCGCAGGCGATTGCGCAAGGTGTTGCTGCCATTATTGCTGAGGCCAAAGATGAAGCAACCGACGGTGAGATCCGTGAGATGCACGGGGTGCCGGTTATCTCTCTCAGCCAGTTAAATGAGCGTCTTTCCGCGCTGGCGGGGCGTTTCTACCACGAACCTTCCGACCAATTACGTCTGGTTGGCGTGACGGGAACAAACGGAAAAACCACTACCACACAACTCATGGCGCAATGGGCGCAACTGCTGGGTGAAACCGGTGCGGTGATGGGTACCGTAGGTAACGGCCTGCTGGGTAAAGTGAGCCCGACGGAAAATACCACCGGATCAGCGGTTGATGTACAGCATGTTCTTGCTGGTCTGGCAGAGCAGGGGGCAACCTTTGCTGCCATGGAAGTTTCTTCGCATGGACTGGTACAGCACCGTGTGGCGGCGTTGAAATTTGCAGCCTCTGTGTTCACTAACCTGAGCCGCGATCACCTCGATTATCATGGTGATATGGAGCGTTACGAAGCCGCAAAATGGCTGCTCTACTCCACGCATCATTGTGGTCAAGCCATCATCAACGCCGACGACGAAGTGGGGCGTCGCTGGCTGGCTAAGCTGCCGGATGCGGTTGCGGTGTCAATGGAAGACCATATTAACCCGAACTGCCATGGTCGCTGGCTGAAGGCGGTTGAGGTGAACTACCACGATAGCGGTGCCACCATCCGCTTTACCTCTTCATGGGGTGAAGGCGAAATTGAAAGCCGCCTGATGGGGGCGTTTAACGTCAGCAACCTGCTGCTGGCCCTGGCAACATTACTGGCGCTGAGCTATCCGATGGCTGAACTGCTGAAAACTGCCGAACGTCTGCAGCCGGTTTGTGGCCGCATGGAAGTGTTTAGCGCGCCAGGTAAACCGACCGTGGTTGTTGATTATGCCCACACGCCGGATGCGCTGGAAAAAGCGCTGGAAGCGGCGCGCCTGCACTGTGCCGGTAAACTCTGGTGCGTGTTTGGCTGCGGCGGCGATCGCGACAAAGGCAAACGTCCGTTGATGGGTGCCATTGCTGAGCAATTCGCGGATATTCCTGTCGTAACTGATGACAACCCGCGTACCGAAGAGCCGCGCGCCATTATCAACGATATTCTGGCAGGTATGCTGGACGCAGGTCGTGCGCGTGTTGTTGAAGGTCGTGCCGAAGCGGTAACGAACACCATCATGCAGGCGCAGGAAAATGACGTGGTGCTGCTGGCCGGTAAAGGCCATGAAGATTATCAGATTGTTGGCAATCGTCGTCTGGACTACTCGGACCGCGTAACGGCAGCACGTCTGCTGGGAGTGGTGGCATGATTAGCATCACGTTAAGTCAGGCTGCTGCGGTACTGCACGGCGAATTGCTGGGTCAGGATCTGACCATTGACGCCGTGACGACCGACACCCGCAAAGTCACTGCAGGTTGTCTGTTTGTGGCGCTAAAAGGTGAGCGTTTTGACGCGCATGATTTTGCACAGCAGGCCAAAGAAAATGGCGCTGGTGCGCTGCTGGTTAGCCGTAAACTGGCTGTCGATCTGCCGCAGATTGTGGTGAAGGATACGCGTCTCGCTTTTGGCGAGCTGGCGGCATGGGTGCGACAGCAAGTCCCTACTCGCGTCGTGGCCCTGACCGGGTCCTCTGGCAAAACGTCCGTGAAAGAAATGACCGCAGCCATTCTGAGTCAGTGCGGAAATACGCTTTATACCGCAGGTAACCTCAATAATGACGTCGGCGTGCCGATGACATTACTTCGCCTGACCAAAGAGCACGAATTTGCTGTTATCGAACTGGGGGCAAACCACCAGGGTGAAATTGCCTGGACCGTGAGTTTGACTCGCCCGGAAGCGGCGCTGGTGAATAACCTGGCGGCTGCGCATCTGGAAGGCTTTGGCTCGCTGGAAGGTGTGGCGAAAGCGAAAGGTGAGATCTATACCGGCCTGCCTGTTGACGGTATTGCGATTATGAACGCCGACAACAATGACTGGCTGAACTGGCAGAGCATTATTGGCTCGCGTAAAACCTGGCGCTTCTCGCCGAATGCGGCCAACAGTGATTTTACCGCAACCAATATTCATGTGACGTCGCATGGCACGGAATTCACGCTCACTACCCCAACCGGGGGCGTCGATGTTCTGCTGCCACTGCCGGGTCGCCATAATATCGCCAATGCACTTGCGGCGGCGGCATTGTCGACGGCGGTAGGTGCCTCGCATGAGGCGATTAAAACCGGGCTGGCACATTTAAAAGCTGTGCCGGGACGCTTGTTCCCGATCCAGCTTGCTGAAAACAAACTGTTGCTGGATGACTCCTACAACGCGAACGTCGGTTCGATGACGGCGGCGGTGCAGGTGCTGTCTGAGATGCCGGGCTACCGCATCATGGTAGTGGGTGATATGGCTGAGCTGGGCGACGAAAGCGAAGCCTGCCACACCCAGGTCGGTGAAGCGGCGAAAGCGGCGGGACTGGACTGCGTATTGAGCGCAGGAAAACTGAGCCAGGCGATTAGCCAGGCCAGCGGCGTTGGCGAGCATTTTGCCGATAAAGCTGCGTTGATTAAACGCCTCAACGCGTTGATTGCAGAAAAACAAATTGTGACAGTACTTGTGAAAGGTTCACGTAGTGCCGCCATGGAAGAGGTTGTGCACGCATTACAGGAGAACGGGACATGCTAGTTTGGCTGGCCGAGCATTTGGTCAAATATTACTCAGGCTTTAACGTCTTTTCCTATCTGACGTTTCGCGCCATTGTCAGCCTGCTGACTGCGCTGTTCATCTCGTTGTGGATGGGTCCGCGCATGATTGCCCGTCTGCAAAAACTCTCTTTTGGCCAGGTTGTGCGTAACGATGGTCCGGAGTCGCACTTCAGCAAACGTGGTACCCCTACCATGGGTGGGATCATGATCCTGACCGCCATCGTGGTGTCAGTATTGCTGTGGGCGTACCCGTCCAACCCATATGTCTGGTGTGTACTGACCGTCCTGGTTGGCTACGGCATTATTGGCTTTGTTGATGACTACCGCAAAGTGGTGCGTAAAGACACCAAGGGCCTGATCGCCCGCTGGAAGTACTTCTGGATGTCGGTGATTGCGCTGGGCGTAGCCTTTGCGCTGTACCTGGCTGGAAAAGACACACCGGCCACCGAGCTGGTCGTGCCGTTCTTTAAAGACGTGATGCCGCAACTTGGGTTGTTCTACATCCTGCTGGCGTATTTCGTCATTGTTGGCACCGGTAACGCCGTAAACCTGACCGATGGGCTGGATGGCCTGGCGATTATGCCAACCGTCTTTGTGGCCGCGGGGTTTGCCCTGGTAGCGTGGGCGACCGGTAACATGAACTTTGCGAACTATTTGCACATTCCTTATCTGCGACACGCGGGTGAGCTGGTGATCGTCTGTACGGCGATCGTCGGTGCGGGACTGGGCTTCCTGTGGTTCAACACCTACCCGGCGCAGGTCTTTATGGGGGATGTCGGTTCCCTGGCTTTGGGCGGTGCGCTCGGCATTATTGCCGTTCTGCTGCGTCAGGAGTTCCTGCTGGTGATCATGGGGGGTGTGTTTGTGGTTGAAACCCTGTCGGTGATTTTGCAGGTCGGTTCCTTCAAGCTGCGCGGTCAGCGTATCTTCCGTATGGCACCGATCCACCACCACTATGAACTGAAAGGCTGGCCAGAACCGCGCGTCATTGTGCGCTTCTGGATTATTTCGCTGATGCTGGTGCTGATTGGCCTGGCAACGCTGAAGGTACGTTAATCATGGCAGATTACCAGGGCAAAAAAGTCGTTATCATCGGGTTGGGCCTTACTGGCCTTTCCTGCGTGGACTTTTTCCTCGCGCGCGGCGTGACGCCACGCGTGATGGATACGCGTGTCTCACCGCCGGGTCTGGACAAGCTGCCGGAACAGGTTGAACGCCACCTTGGTGGTCTGAATGATGACTGGTTGCTGGCAGCCGATCTGATTGTCGCCAGCCCGGGTATGGCCCTGGCGCATCCGTCACTGAGCGCTGCTGCGGATGCGGGCGTTGAGATTGTCGGCGATATCGAACTGTTCTGCCGCGAAGCACAGGCACCGGTTATTGCCATTACCGGTTCTAACGGCAAAAGCACCGTAACCACTCTGGTGGGTGAGATGGCGAAAGCTGCAGGCATGAACGTAGGGGTAGGCGGTAATATCGGCCTGCCAGCGCTGATGCTGCTGGACAAAGGCTGTGAACTATATGTCCTCGAGCTTTCCAGCTTCCAGCTGGAAACGACCTCCAGCCTGCACGCTGCCGCTGCGACGATCCTTAACGTGACCGAAGATCATATGGACAGATATCCATTTGGTCTGCAGCAGTACCGTGCTGCCAAGCTGCGCGTGTATGAAAATGCCAAAGTCTGTGTGGTCAATGCGGATGACGCGCTGACCATGCCAGTGCGTGGGGCGGATGAACGCTGCATTAGCTTCGGTATTACCATGGGTGATTACCACCTGAACCGTCAGCAAGGGGAAACCTGGCTGCGGGTAAAAGGTGAGAAAGTGCTGAACGTCAAAGAGATGAAACTCTCCGGTCAGCATAACTATACCAATGCCCTGGCAGCACTGGCGCTGGCGGATGCAGTGGGTTTACCGCGCTCTTCCAGCCTGAAAGCGTTGACCACGTTTTCCGGTCTGGCGCATCGTTTCCAGCTGGCGCTGGAGCATAACGGCGTTCGCTGGATTAACGACTCCAAAGCTACCAATGTGGGCAGCACTGAGGCTGCGCTGAACGGCCTGCACGTTGACGGCACGCTGCATCTGCTGTTGGGCGGCGACGGTAAGTCAGCCGATTTCTCCTCCCTGAAGCAGTATCTTACTGGCGATAACATTCGTCTCTACTGCTTTGGTCGTGACGGCAGTGAACTGGCTGAACTGCGCCCTGAGGTCGCCGAGCAAACCGAAACCATGGAACAGGCTATGCGTCTGATTGCCCCACGTGTGAAGCCTGGCGATATGGTACTGCTCTCTCCGGCGTGCGCCAGTCTTGACCAATTCAAGAATTTCGAACAGCGTGGTGATGTCTTTACCCGCCTGGCGAAGGAGTTAGGCTGATGCGTTTATCTCTCCCTCGCCTGAGAATGCCGCGCCTGCCAGGATTTGGGATCCTGGTGTGGTTGTTTGCGGCACTGAAAGGCTGGGTGATGGGCTCTCGTCAAAAAGATAACGACAGCCTGATCATGTACGATCGCACGCTGTTCTGGCTCACGCTGGGGCTGGCAGCGGTCGGTTTTATTATGGTGACATCGGCCTCAATGCCTGTTGGACAGCGTCTGGCGAACGATCCTTTCCTGTTTGCCAAGCGTGATGGTCTGTACATCATCCTGGCATTCTGCCTGGCGTTGGTGACTTTACGTCTGCCGATGGAGTTCTGGCAGCGGCACAGTACGGCAATGCTGATTGCTTCAATCATCATGCTGCTGATCGTTCTGGTGGTGGGGAGCTCCGTAAACGGGGCATCGCGCTGGATTGCCTTTGGCCCGCTGCGTATTCAGCCTGCGGAATTTACCAAGCTCTCCCTGTTCTGCTACCTGGCTAACTACCTGGTGCGTAAGGTAGATGAAGTGCGTAACAACCTGCGCGGCTTCTTAAAACCGATGGGCGTGATTCTGGTGCTGGCGGTATTACTGCTGGCGCAGCCTGACCTCGGTACCGTTGTCGTGCTGTTCGTTACCACCCTGGCGATGCTGTTCCTGGCGGGCGCGAAGCTGTGGCAGTTCATCGCTATCATCGGGATGGGGATTTCGGCGGTTGTGCTGCTGATCCTCGCCGAGCCTTATCGTATCCGCCGTGTGACATCCTTCTGGAATCCGTGGGAAGACCCGTTCGGCAGCGGTTATCAGCTGACTCAGTCGTTGATGGCCTTTGGACGTGGTGAGGTCTGGGGGCAAGGCCTGGGCAATTCCGTTCAAAAGCTGGAGTATTTACCGGAAGCGCATACTGACTTCATCTTCTCCATTATTGCGGAAGAACTGGGTTATATCGGTGTGGTATTAGCGCTATTAATGGTATTCTTCGTCGCTTTCCGCGCCATGTCTATTGGCCGAAAAGCGCTGGAAATCGATCACCGTTTCTCAGGTTTCTTAGCCTGCTCAATTGGTATCTGGTTTAGTTTCCAGGCATTGGTTAACGTCGGGGCCGCAGCAGGTATGCTGCCGACCAAAGGCCTGACGTTGCCGTTGATCAGTTATGGTGGTTCGAGTCTGTTGATCATGTCGACAGCCATCATGTTTTTGTTACGCATAGATTATGAGACGCGTCTGGAGAAAGCCCAGGCGTTTACACGAGGTTCACGATGAATCAACCGAAGCGGTTAATGGTGATGGCAGGCGGTACCGGGGGGCATGTGTTCCCGGGGCTGGCGGTTGCGCACCATTTAATGGATCAGGGCTGGCAGGTTCGCTGGCTTGGAACCGCAGACCGCATGGAAGCCGATCTGGTGCCGAAGCACGGGATCGAGATCGACTTTATTCGTATTTCTGGCCTGCGTGGCAAAGGTATCAAGGCGCTACTCCTGGCGCCGGTGCGGATTTTTAACGCCTGGCGTCAGGCGCGTACCATCATGAAGCGCTTTAAGCCGGATGTGGTACTGGGCATGGGCGGTTATGTGTCTGGTCCTGGCGGGCTGGCTGCATGGTCGTTAGGTATCCCTGTCGTATTGCATGAGCAGAACGGAATTGCCGGCCTGACTAACAAATGGCTGGCGAAAATTGCCACCAAAGTCATGCAGGCGTTTCCCGGCGCGTTCCCGAAAGCGGACGTCGTGGGTAACCCGGTTCGTGTGGATGTGCTGGCACTGCCGCTGCCGGATGCTCGCCTGACGGGCCGTGAAGGGCCGGTTCGTGTGCTGGTCGTCGGCGGTTCTCAGGGCGCGCGCATCTTAAACCAGACGATGCCGCAGGTTGCTGCAAAGCTGGGGGATGCCGTTACCATCTGGCACCAGAGCGGAAAAGGTGCTCAGCAGACCGTTGAGCAGGCTTACGCCGAGGCGGGGCAGTCGCAGCATAACGTTACAGAGTTTATTGATGACATGGCAGCAGCATACGCCTGGGCCGATGTCGTCGTTTGTCGCTCAGGCGCGCTGACGGTGAGTGAGATCGCCGCCGCCGGTTTACCTGCCCTGTTTGTGCCGTTCCAGCACAAAGACAGACAGCAGTACTGGAATGCGCTGCCGCTTGAGAAAGCGGGTGCCGCAAAAATATTTGAGCAGCCACAATTTACCGCCGATGCGGTCGCCACCACCCTGGCGGGCTGGAACAGAGACGTATTACTGGAGATGGCAGAACGCGCGCGTGCGACCGCCATCCCTGATGCGACGGAACGGGTGGCAAAAGAAGTGAGCCTGGCTGCCCAGGCTTAACCCTCGCAGCGCGTGTTGCGCTGCACGAATTTTTAAGTAGTCGATGGCGTTTAGAGAATGAATACACAACAACTGGCAAAACTGCGTTCAATCGTGCCCGAGATGCGTCGCGTCCGGCACATTCACTTTGTTGGCATCGGTGGTGCTGGCATGGGCGGTATTGCCGAAGTGTTAGCTAACGAAGGTTATCAGATCAGCGGGTCTGACCTCGCGCCAAACCCTGTTACGCAGCAACTGGCGTCGCTTGGGGCGACTATCTATTTCAACCATCGCCCGGAAAACGTGCGCGATGCGAGCGTGGTGGTGGTATCGAGCGCCATCTCCTCTGACAACCCGGAAATTGTTGCCGCCCATGAAGCGCGAATTCCGGTGATCCGCCGTGCAGAAATGCTGGCGGAACTGATGCGTTTCCGCCACGGTATCGCCATTGCCGGTACCCACGGTAAAACCACGACCACGGCGATGGTCTCCAGTATTTATGCGGAAGCGGGTCTCGACCCGACGTTCGTCAATGGTGGTCTGGTCAAAGCCGCAGGCGTACATGCGCGTCTGGGACACAGTCGTTATTTGATTGCGGAAGCAGATGAGAGCGACGCGTCGTTCCTGCACCTGCAGCCGATGGTGGCGATTGTCACTAACATCGAAGCTGACCATATGGATACCTACCAGGGTGACTTCGAGAACTTAAAACAGACTTTCATCAACTTCCTGCATAACCTGCCGTTCTATGGACGCGCGGTGATGTGCGTAGACGATCCCGTGATCCGCGAGCTGCTGCCGCGTGTCGGGCGTCAAATCACCACCTATGGCTTCAGTGAAGATGCTGATGTCCGTGTGGAAGAGTACAAACAGATTGGTGCGCAGGGGCATTTCACCCTCGCGCGTCAGGACAAAGAACTGTTGCACGTGACGCTGAATGCGCCAGGCCGTCATAACGCCCTGAATGCGGCAGCGGCAGTTGCTGTTGCAACGGAAGAAGGTATTGATGACGAGGCGATTCTGCGGGCGCTGGAGAGCTTCCAGGGGACTGGCCGTCGTTTCGACTTCCTCGGTGAATTCCCGCTGGACGCCGTGAATGGTAAAGCCGGTACCGCGATGCTGGTGGACGACTACGGCCACCATCCGACCGAAGTGGACGCGACCATCAAAGCCGCGCGCGCTGGCTGGCCTGACAAGAATCTGGTCATGATCTTCCAGCCGCACCGCTTCACGCGTACCCGCGATCTGTATGACGACTTCGCCAGCGTGCTTTCACAGGTCGATACCCTGTTAATGCTGGATGTTTATTCTGCAGGCGAAACCGCGATTCCAGGTGCTGACAGCCGTTCATTATGTCGCACCATTCGTGGCCGCGGGAAAGTGGACCCTATTCTGGTTTCTGACCCGGCGCAGGTGGCAGAAATTCTGGCACCGGTACTGACAGGTAACGATTTAATTCTGATTCAGGGTGCCGGAAATATCGGCAAAATCGCCCGTACCTTAGCCGAAATCAAACTGAAGCCGCAAACCCAGGAGGATGAGCATCATGGCTGATAAGATTGCTGTCCTGTCTGGTGGTACCTCCGCAGAGCGCGAGGTTTCCCTGAATTCCGGTGCGGCGGTGCTGGCGGGTCTGCGTGAAGGGGGCGTCAATGCCCATCCGGTCGATCCGAAAGAAACGGATGTGACGCAACTGAAAGCGATGGGTTTCGATAAGGTCTTTATCGCGCTGCACGGTCGTGGTGGCGAAGACGGTACCCTGCAAGGGTTGCTGGATTTAATCGGCATGCCGTACACCGGCAGCGGCGTGATGGCTTCCGCGATCTCTATGGATAAACTGCGCAGCAAATTGCTGTGGCAGGGGGCAGGCTTGCCTGTCGCGCCATGGGTTGCACTGACGCGTCGCGAATTTGAATTGGGCCTGTCGGATAGCGTTAATACACGCATTGCTGAACTGGGCTTACCGGTTATTGTTAAGCCGAGTCGGGAAGGTTCAAGTGTTGGGATGTCCAAAGTTGATAAAGCTGAAGATTTATCAGCCGCTTTAGAACTGGCATTTCAACATGATGAAGAAGTTCTGATTGAGAAATGGCTCAGCGGACCGGAATTTACCGTTGCGATGCTTGGCGAAGAAATTTTACCGTCAATTCGTATCCAACCCGCTGGAGTCTTCTATGATTATGAGGCGAAGTATCTCTCTGATGAGACGCAATATTTCTGCCCAAGTGGTCTTGAAGCAGAACGTGAAGCAGATTTACAGTCCTTGGTGCTTAAAGCCTGGAATGTTCTAGGATGCCGCAGCTGGGGACGCATTGATGTCATGCTCGACAGTGATGGCCAATTTTACCTGCTGGAAGCCAATACTTCGCCAGGCATGACCAGCCACAGCCTTGTGCCGATGGCTGCACGTCAGGCGGGAATGAGTTTCTCGCAGTTAGTCGTACGTATTCTGGACCAGGCGGGCTGATATGTCTCAGGCTGCATTGAACACACGCAACCGCGATGACGAAGAAGAATACACTTCTTCACGCCGGAGTAATGGAACGCGTCTTGCAGGGATTATTTTCCTGCTCGGGGTGCTGTGCACCGTGTTTATCAGCGGCTGGATGGTCCTGGGCTGGATGGAAGACGCACAACGGTTACCGCTTTCTAAGCTGGTGGTCACCGGTGAACGTCACTACACGCGAAACGATGATATTCGCCAGTCAATTCTGGCGCTGGGATCGCCTGGCACCTTTATGACTCAGGACGTCAATATTATCCAGAGCCAGATTGAACGTCTGCCGTGGATAAAACAGGCGAGTGTAAGAAAGCAATGGCCTGATGAATTGAAGATTCATCTGGTTGAATATGTGCCCATTGCGCGTTGGAATGATCAGCACATGGTTGACGTAGACGGAAATTCCTTCAGCGTCCCGACCGATCGTGTCAACAAGCAAAATCTACCGATGTTGTATGGCCCTGAAGGTAGCGAAAATGAAGTGTTACAGGGTTTTCGCGAAATGGGACAGGTGCTGGCGAAAGACAGGTTCACGTTAAAAGATGCTGCCATGACGGCACGCCGTTCCTGGCAGTTGACGTTAACGAACGGCATAAAGCTTAACCTGGGTCGCGGCGACACAATGAAGCGTCTGGCGCGTTTTGTAGAACTTTACCCGGTTTTACAGCAGCAGGCACAGACTGACGGCAAACGGATAAGCTACGTTGATTTGCGCTATGACTCAGGCGCAGCAGTCGGTTGGGTACCGGCTCCGGTCGAGGAACCTAATCAGCAACAGAATCAGGCACAGGTACAGGCAGAACAACAATGATCAAGGCGACGGACAGAAAACTGGTAGTTGGACTGGAGATTGGCACCGCGAAGGTTGCCGCTTTAGTAGGGGAAGTTCTGCCCGACGGTATGGTCAATATCATTGGCGTGGGCAGTTGCCCGTCCCGTGGTATGGATAAAGGTGGGGTAAACGATCTTGAATCGGTGGTGAAATGCGTACAGCGCGCTATCGATCAGGCTGAATTGATGGCAGATTGCCAGATTTCTTCTGTCTATCTGGCCCTTTCTGGTAAGCATATTAGCTGCCAGAACGAAATCGGTATGGTACCGATTTCTGAAGAAGAAGTAACACAGGAAGACGTTGAAAACGTTGTGCATACGGCGAAATCCGTGCGTGTCCGCGATGAGCATCGCGTACTGCATGTGATCCCGCAGGAATATGCCATCGACTACCAGGAGGGTATCAAGAACCCGGTAGGTCTTTCTGGCGTGCGTATGCAGGCAAAAGTGCACCTGATCACATGTCACAACGATATGGCGAAGAACATTGTAAAAGCTGTTGAACGTTGTGGCCTGAAAGTTGACCAACTTATTTTCGCCGGTCTGGCGGCAAGTTATTCCGTGCTGACCGAAGATGAACGTGAACTGGGCGTCTGTGTGGTCGATATTGGTGGTGGTACAATGGACATGGCCGTATATACCGGCGGTGCTCTGCGCCACACCAAAGTGATCCCTTACGCAGGGAATGTCGTGACCAGCGATATTGCTTACGCTTTTGGTACGCCACCGAGCGATGCAGAAGCGATTAAAGTGCGCCATGGTTGTGCGCTAGGGTCTATCGTTGGGAAAGATGAGAGCGTTGAAGTGCCAAGCGTAGGTGGTCGTCCACCGCGCAGTCTGCAACGCCAGACGCTGGCAGAGGTGATCGAGCCGCGCTATACCGAGCTGCTCAATCTCGTCAACGAAGAGATTTTACAGTTACAGGAACAGCTTCGTCAGCAGGGTGTTAAGCATCATCTCGCGGCGGGGATTGTATTAACCGGCGGTGCAGCGCAAATTGAAGGTCTTGCAGCCTGTGCTCAGCGCGTGTTCCATACGCAGGTGCGTATTGGTGCGCCACTGAATATCACCGGTTTAACGGATTATGCTCAGGAGCCTTATTATTCAACGGCTGTGGGCCTGCTTCACTACGGGAAAGAATCTCATCTCAGTGGAGAAGCAGAAGTGGAAAAACGCGTCTCAGTGGGGTCGTGGGTCAAACGACTGAACAACTGGTTGCGAAAAGAGTTTTAATTTTTTTAAGAGACCGGAGAGAATTAGCGGTCTCGGGCGACAGGCACAACGGAGAGAGAAATTATGTTTGAACCTATGGAACTGACCAACGACGCGGTGATTAAAGTCATCGGCGTCGGTGGCGGCGGCGGTAACGCCGTAGAGCATATGGTGCGCGAGCGCATTGAAGGCGTTGAATTCTTTGCGGTTAACACCGATGCGCAGGCACTGCGTAAAACGGCTGTTGGCCAGACTATCCAGATCGGCGGTGGTATCACCAAAGGGCTGGGCGCTGGGGCTAACCCGGAAGTCGGTCGCAATGCGGCTGAAGAAGATCGTGAAGCCCTGCGTGCTGCACTGGAAGGTGCGGACATGGTCTTCATCGCAGCAGGCATGGGCGGCGGTACCGGTACTGGTGCTGCACCTGTTGTGGCTGAAGTTGCTAAAGATTTAGGTATCCTGACCGTTGCTGTTGTGACTAAGCCTTTCAACTTTGAAGGCAAGAAGCGCATGGCCTTTGCGGAGCAGGGTATCACCGAGCTGTCCAAACATGTGGACTCTCTGATCACCATCCCGAACGACAAGCTGTTGAAAGTTCTGGGTCGCGGTATCTCCCTGCTGGACGCCTTTGGCGCAGCAAACGACGTGCTGAAAGGCGCGGTTCAGGGTATCGCCGAACTGATCACCCGTCCTGGCCTGATGAACGTTGACTTTGCAGACGTTCGCACCGTGATGTCCGAAATGGGCTACGCGATGATGGGCTCTGGCGTGGCGAGCGGTGAAGACCGTGCAGAAGAAGCGGCTGAAATGGCTATCTCTTCTCCACTGCTGGAAGATATCGACCTGTCTGGTGCGCGCGGCGTGCTGGTCAACATTACCGCTGGCTTTGACCTGCGTCTGGATGAGTTCGAAACCGTGGGTAACACCATTCGTGCGTTCGCCTCTGACAATGCGACCGTGGTAATCGGTACTTCCCTTGATCCAGAAATGAACGACGAACTCCGCGTGACTGTGGTTGCCACCGGTATCGGTATGGACAAGCGTCCTGAAATCACGCTGGTGACTAACAAACAGACTCAGCAACCGGTAATGGACCGTTACCAGCAGCACGGTATGTCTCCTTTGACTCAGGAGCAGAAGCCGGCCGCGAAAGTGGTTAATGACCCAACACCGCAAACTGCGAAAGAGCCAGATTATCTGGATATTCCGGCATTCCTGCGTAAGCAAGCTGACTAAGAATTGGCTGGAATTTGGGGATTTGCGCTCTTTGTGCTAAACTGGCCCACCGTTAGTGATATACACTCTCGGTTGGATAGTTAATTTGGCGAGATTATACGATGATCAAACAAAGGACACTTAAACGTATCGTTCAGGCGACTGGCGTCGGTTTACATACCGGCAAAAAAGTCACACTGACGTTACGCCCTGCGCCGGCCAATACCGGGGTCATCTATCGTCGCACCGACTTGAATCCACCGGTAGATTTTCCGGCCGATGCCAAATCTGTGCGTGATACTATGCTCTGTACTTGTCTGGTGAACGAGCATGACGTGCGGATTTCTACCGTAGAGCACCTGAACGCCGCCCTGGCGGGTCTGGGTATCGACAACATTATTGTTGAAGTTGATGCGCCAGAAATCCCGATTATGGATGGTAGTGCTGCTCCGTTCGTTTATCTGTTGCTGGATGCTGGCATCGAAGAACTGAACTGCGCGAAGAAATTTGTTCGCATCAAAGAGACCGTTCGTGTCGAAGATGGCGACAAGTGGGCTGAATTCAAACCGTACAATGGTTTCTCGTTGGACTTTACCATCGACTTTAACCATCCGGCGATTGATTCCAGCACCCAACGTTATGCGATGAACTTCTCTGCTGATGCATTCATGCGCCAGATCAGCCGTGCCCGTACATTTGGCTTCATGCGTGATATCGAATATCTGCAGTCCCGCGGCCTGTGCCTGGGCGGCAGCTTCGATTGTGCCATCGTTGTTGACGATTATCGCGTACTGAACGAAGACGGCCTGCGTTTCGAAGATGAATTCGTTCGTCACAAAATGCTGGACGCTATTGGCGACCTGTTCATGTGTGGTCACAACATCATTGGTGCATTTACCGCGTTCAAATCCGGTCATGCGCTGAACAACAAACTGTTGCAGGCCGTCCTGGCAAAACAGGAAGCCTGGGAATATGTGACCTTCGAAGACGAAGCAGAGCTGCCTCTGGCGTTCAAAGCACCAAGCACGGTTCTGGCGTAACGGTACAAGCCGTTTCGTAAAAAAAATTGACTGGTTAACCTGGTACTCTCTCCGACCAGGGGAACCAGTCATTTTTATTTATACCTATCTTCATTTTTACCCTCAGCCCCTCAATCCGTTGCCATACGTTGAAAATCTGTGCGTTAGCTGCATTCTTGACCGTTTTTCCCCGCAGTAGTATGTCATTCCTGCTGCTGTGTATTGGCTTTAGTGGTAATATCTGGGCGCTTAAAAGAATAACTGACTTCAGCTTGTAAAGGCTGACTTATGTGGTGGAGCAAGTGAGCGGAATACTGACGCGCTGGCGACAATTTGGCAGACGTTACTTCTGGCCGCATCTCTTATTAGGGATGGTCGCGGCGAGTCTCGGCTTGCCTGCGCTCAGTAACAGTGCTGAAGCAGCGACACCGCCGAAAACCTCCACAACCAAACACGATCTCAATACGCGGGTTAATTTTACGAACCTCGCGTGGCTTGAAGCCAGTCGCCGCCCGAATTTCTCAGTAGATTACTGGCACCAGCACGCCATTCGCACGGTTATCCGCCATTTGTCATTTGCGATGGCACCGCAGGCAATGCCTGTTGCTGAAACGGCGCGGCCGGAGCAGGCTCAGCATCTTGCCCTGCTCGATACGCTCAATGCGCTGCTCACTCAGGATAGCCAGCCACCGGTCATGGTGCGTCAAACGGCGCGATTCGCGTTCGTTCCTCCTGCCTCATTCTCCGTTTCAACATGGATTAGCCAGGTTCACGGTATTCGCGCCGGGCCTCAACGCCTCAGTTAAATTAACTTTTTCAATACCTTAATTTATCTGCCCACGATGGGGCGTTTGAGAATTTATTATGCTAATCAAATTATTAACCAAAGTTTTCGGTAGTCGTAACGATCGTACCCTGCGCCGTATGCGCAAAGCCGTCGCAGTCATCAATGGCATGGAACCGGCGATGGAGAAGCTCTCTGATGACGAGCTGAAAGCCAAAACGGCGGAATTCCGTGCGCGTCTGGAAAAAGGTGAAACCTTAGAAAGCCTGATCCCGGAAGCTTTCGCCGTGGTCCGTGAAGCGAGCAAGCGTGTGTTCGGCATGCGTCACTTCGATGTTCAGCTGCTGGGTGGTATGGTGCTAAACGAACGCTGCATCGCGGAAATGCGTACCGGTGAAGGTAAAACCCTGACCGCAACGCTGCCGGCATACCTGAACGCGCTGACCGGTAAAGGCGTTCACGTCGTCACCGTCAACGACTATCTGGCACAGCGTGACGCCGAAAACAACCGTCCACTGTTCGAATTCCTCGGTATGACTGTCGGCATCAACATGTCTGGCCTGCCTGCGCCAGCCAAGCGTGAAGCGTATAACGCGGATATTACCTACGGTACGAACAACGAATACGGTTTCGACTACCTGCGTGACAACATGGCGTTCAGCCCGGAAGAGCGCGTACAGCGTAAGCTGCACTATGCGCTGGTGGATGAGGTGGACTCCATCCTGATCGATGAAGCGCGTACTCCGCTGATTATCTCCGGCCCGGCTGAAGACAGCTCTGAGATGTACCGTAAAGTCGACAAAATCATTCCACACCTGCTGCGTCAGGAGAAAGAAGACTCCGATACCTTCCAGGGTGAAGGCCACTTCTCCGTTGATGAAAAAGCGCGCCAGGTGAACCTGACCGAGCGTGGTCTGGTGAAAATTGAAGAACTGCTGGTCGCTGAAGGCATCATGGAAGAGGGAGAGTCTCTGTACTCTCCGAGCAACATCATGCTGATGCACCACGTGACCGCAGCCCTGCGTGCCCATGCCTTGTTTACCCGCGACGTCGACTACATCGTAAAAGACGGCGAAGTGATCATCGTCGATGAACACACCGGCCGTACCATGCAGGGGCGTCGCTGGTCTGATGGCCTGCACCAGGCTGTGGAAGCCAAAGAAGGTGTGGATATTCAGAATGAAAACCAGACGCTGGCGTCTATCACCTTCCAGAACTACTTCCGTCTGTACGAGAAGCTGGCGGGCATGACCGGTACTGCCGATACCGAAGCGTTTGAATTCAGCTCCATCTATAAGCTGGATACCGTGGTGGTGCCAACCAACCGTCCAATGATCCGTAAGGATATGCCGGACCTGGTGTACATGACCGAAGCGGAAAAAATTCAGGCGATTATCGAAGATATTCGCGATCGTACTGCGAATGGTCAGCCGGTTCTGGTAGGGACCATCTCCATCGAGAAATCCGAAGTGGTTTCTCACGAGCTGACTAAAGCGGGTATCAAACACAACGTACTGAACGCTAAATTCCACGCCAAAGAAGCAGATATCGTTGCGCAGGCGGGTTATCCGGCTGCCGTGACCATTGCCACCAACATGGCGGGCCGTGGTACCGATATTATGCTGGGCGGTAGCTGGCAGGCTGAAGTGGCTGAACTGGAAGACCCAACGCCAGAACAGATTGCGCAGATCAAAGCCGACTGGCAGGTTCGTCATGACGCGGTTCTGGCGTCCGGTGGTCTGCACATTATTGGTACCGAGCGTCACGAATCTCGTCGTATTGATAACCAGCTGCGTGGACGTGCGGGTCGTCAGGGTGATGCCGGTTCTTCCCGCTTCTACCTGTCTATGGAAGATGCGCTGATGCGTATTTTCGCCTCTGACCGTGTATCCGGTATGATGCGTAAGCTGGGCATGAAACCAGGCGAAGCCATTGAGCACCCGTGGGTCACTAAAGCGATTGCAAACGCGCAGCGTAAAGTGGAAAGCCGCAACTTCGATATTCGTAAGCAGCTGCTGGAATATGATGATGTGGCTAACGATCAGCGTCGTGCAATCTACACCCAGCGTAACGAACTGCTGGACGTGTCTGACGTGAGCGAAACCATTAACAGCATTCGCGAAGACGTATTCAAAGCGACTATCGACGCGCATATTCCACCGCAGTCTCTGGAAGAGATGTGGGATATCGAAGGTCTCCAGGAACGTCTGAAAAACGACTTTGACCTCGATCTGCCAATCAAAGAGTGGCTGGACAAAGAGCCTGAGCTGCATGAAGAGACGCTGCGCGAACGTATTTACGAAACTGCGCTGGATGTCTACAAGCGTAAGGAAGAGGTTGTTGGCGCCGAGATGATGCGTCACTTCGAAAAAGGTGTAATGCTGCAGACCCTGGACTCACTGTGGAAAGAGCACCTGGCGGCGATGGACTACCTGCGTCAGGGTATCCACCTGCGTGGCTATGCACAGAAAGATCCGAAGCAGGAATATAAGCGTGAATCCTTCTCGATGTTTGCGTCGATGCTGGAGTCGCTGAAATATGAAGTGATCAGCACCCTGAGCAAGGTTCAGGTGCGTATGCCGGAAGAAGTGGAAGCGATGGAGCAGCAGCGTCGCGAAGAAGCTGAGCGTCTGGCGCAGATGCAACAGCTGAGCCACCAGACTGATGACAGTGAAGCCGCAGCGGCGATCGCAGCGCAGACGGGCGATCGTAAAGTGGGCCGTAACGATCCGTGCCCATGTGGTTCCGGTAAAAAATACAAGGCGTGCCACGGCCGTCTGAACTAAGTTCATGAAAAAGCAAAAAGGCGCAGACATCTGCGCCTTTTTTATGGAAGTGACACTATGAAAATACTGCAAATTGCCGTCGGGATTATTCGCAACCCGCAAAACCAAATCTTCATTACCCAGCGCGCGGCTGACGCCCATATGGCGAACAAATGGGAGTTTCCGGGGGGGAAAATCGAATCAGGTGAAACGCCGGAAGAGGCGCTGGTTCGCGAACTGCAGGAAGAGGTGGGGATTACTCCACTTGGCGCAACGCTGTTTGATAAGCTCGAATACCAGTTTCCGGACAGGCACATCACGCTGTGGTTCTGGCTGGTAGAAAGCTGGGAAGGTGAACCCTGGGGGAAAGAGGGACAACCGGGTAATTGGGTTGAACTTCAGGTAAGTGATGCCGAAAAATTCCCACCGGCTAATGAGCCTGTGATTCGCCGATTAGTGGCAAACAGGTAGGCCTGCTAAGCGAAGCGCCAGCAGGCTTTATACGTTACTGCTGGTTCTCGCTCCAGTCATCGCTATCCGTGAGATCGCCTTCACTCGGAATGCGTTTCTCCTCCGCTGCCCATTCTCCCAGATCAATCAACTGACAGCGTTTACAGCAAAATGGGCGGAATGGGCTCATTTCGCCCCAGACAACGGTTTTGCCACAGGTCGGGCAGTTTACGGTGGTTACGTCAGACATCGGTACTCCTCAACAACAGGCCAGTTCAAAATCGAGACGTTCTGGCACGGTGCCATTTTCACTGTCCAGCGGCATAAAGCGAATGGCGAAACGACTTTTATGTCCGGAAATTTGTGGGTAAAGCTGTTCGCCAAGCGATAAGTTCAGGCGTAGAAGATCGGCATCATCACCGTTATCCTGGTAGAAACCGTTCAGGCTGGTTTGCTTACGGAATGGGGCTGAGTTACGGATCAGATCGAGGATAAGCGACAGCGTCTGGTGCATCGGCTCCAGACTCGCCAGCCAGCTATTCACCTGTGCATCACGTTGAGCTTGCGGCATATGCAGCCACATATGAAGCGTCGGGAGATCGAAACTACAGCAACCGCCAGGGATACTCAGACGCTGGCGGACCAGGCCAATCAGGCGGTCTTCACGCAAAAATTGTCCAACACGTGGCGCGGCCATCAGAAGGGTGCTGCTGGCTTTCAACTGCTGGCGGAGATCGTCGATACGGCTTTGGTCGACACCGGGGACCTCAGTCCAGGCCTGCAATTTACGTTGTTGGCGCTCCAGCTCTTTGAGCAATTCTGTGCGGACATCTCCGCGTTCAATCACATCCAGTAGATCGCCCACGTTACGGAAGAAGTGTAACGCCGTGGCATGATCGTTGACAGGGAGATGCTGTGAAAGCTGTTGAATGAGAAATTCGATACGTAACCAGGTACGCATTTTTTCGTTGAGCGGATGCTCAAAAAGGATGTGAGTCGACATTATGGTTTTTCCTGTGCAACGGTCTGCGCGGCAAACGTCAGATACTGTGCGTGCAGACGGGCAACATCCGATGCAATGGCATCTGGTGCGCCGTTATTATCAATAACATCATCCGCCACAGCAAGGCGCTGATCGCGCGTGGCCTGAGCGGCAAGAATTTGTTCAGCATGTTCACGCGAGACGCGGTCGCGCATCATGGTGCGCTGGATTTGCGTTTCGGGAGAGACATCAATCACCAGCACCCGGTCGGCTTTTTTCTGCAACTGATTTTCCACCAGTAACGGAACTACCCACAATACATAGGGTGAGCTGGCTGCGGCAATCTGACGCTGGGTTTCCTGGTGGATAATGGGGTGGAGCAAGGCATTAAGCCAGACTTTTTCCGCAGAATCAGAAAAAATGCATTCGCGAAGCTGACGGCGATTCAGAGTGCCATCGGCATTGATGATTGCCTGACCAAAATGTTCTGCGATGGCCTTTAGCGCGGGTGTATTAGGCTCTACCACCTGGCGGGCAATGATATCGGCATCAATAATCGTGATACCCAGACGAGAGAAAGCGTCCGCAACGGTACTTTTGCCACTACCGATGCCGCCGGTTAATGCAACGATATACCCCATTAAATCAAATCCTGGGAATTATTCATTATTAAAATCAGTTGATTAAAACTCTTAGGTGCCCCAGCAACTGTTTAGCCCCGTTTACCGGCTTTTTACCAGGTAAATTTATAGGATTGTAGCGTAAAAAAAGAGAATTTCGCAGTCTTGCGGAGCAGGTATTAGTGCGTATGATAACGTCACTGGAGTTGTGCTTTTAACATATTTGCCTCTAACCCCAGGAATCCGCACATGCGTATTGAAGAAGATCTGAAGTTAGGTTTCAAAGACGTTCTTATCCGCCCTAAACGCTCTACACTGAAAAGTCGCTCAGACGTTGAACTTGAACGTCAATTCACCTTTAAACATTCCGGTCAGACCTGGTCTGGTGTGCCAATCATTGCTGCCAATATGGACACTGTGGGCACATTTGAAATGGCAACGGCGCTGGCAAAATTTGATGTCCTCACCGCTGTGCATAAGCACTACACTCCTGAAGAGTGGAATGCATTTGTTGCGTCAGCTTCTGACGATGTGGTTAAGCATGTCATGGTTTCTACCGGTACATCCGATGCGGATTTTGAGAAGACCAAGCAGATCCTGAATGCGAATCCAGCACTAAACTTCGTCTGTATTGATGTGGCGAACGGTTATTCCGAGCACTTCGTGCAGTTTGTCAGCAAGGCTCGCGAAGCCTGGCCGACCAAAACCATCATCGCGGGTAACGTGGTGACCGGCGAAATGTGTGAAGAGCTGATCCTTTCCGGTGCCGACATTGTGAAAGTAGGCATTGGCCCGGGTTCCGTATGCACCACGCGCGTTAAAACCGGTGTCGGTTATCCGCAGCTTTCCGCCGTGATTGAGTGCGCTGATGCTGCGCATGGTCTGGGCGGCCAAATCATCAGCGACGGCGGTTGCACCATGCCGGGTGATGTTGCGAAGGCCTTTGGCGGCGGCGCAGACTTCGTGATGCTCGGCGGTATGCTGGCAGGTCACGAAGAGAGTGGTGGCACTGTTGTTGAAGAGAATGGCGAGAAATTTATGCTGTTCTACGGGATGAGCTCTGAATCTGCGATGACCCGTCACGTCGGTGGCGTAGCAAAATACCGCGCGGCTGAAGGCAAAACCGTGAAGCTGCCACTGCGTGGCCCGGTCGAAAACACTGCGCGCGATATCCTTGGCGGCTTACGCTCAGCCTGCACCTATGTTGGGGCATCCCGTCTGAAAGAGCTGACGAAACGTACTACGTTTATCCGCGTTCAGGAGCAGGAAAACCGCGTGTTCAACAGTCTGTAATAGCTTCAGCTGGCGCATGCCCGTGCGCCAGCATTATCCTGCACTCATCGCATCCCCCAGATGGAAAATAGGCAGGTACATTGCCACCACCAGTGTACCGATGATGACTCCCGTCACAATCAGAAGCAAAGGCTCCAGAAGTGCCGCCAGGTTATCTGCCTGCTGGAAGGTTTGCTCCGTGTGATGGTGGGCAAGGTTCTTCAGCATGACGTCCAACGCACCTGACATTTCACCGGTTCGTAAAAGCTGAATACACAGCGGGGTAAAGATTGCCGTCTTCTGGAAGGATGACCAGATGGGGAGACCTTTTTCAATGTCCTCCCGAACGCAGCGGAGTATCCCCCGCCAGTAACAACTTTCAACGGTTTCCTCCGCGCTCTCCAGCCCCTGTAAAAAGGGAATACCCGCCTGTTGTGTAAGCGACAGCACGGTAAAGATCTGTCCCAGTTTTTGGCCTTTTGCCAGTGCGCCCATGACGGGAGTATGCAGCAAGATACGTTGCCAGCGAGGGGCATTTCGCAGAATCCAGGCGGCAGCCACAGGTACAAGCAGTCCCGAGAACAGTGCGAGGGAATATGACTGCATAAAGGCGGCCATCCCCATGACAATCTGTGTCAGTTTCGGGAGCGGGGTATTAAACGTTCTGTAGATAGCAGCAAATTCGGGTAAGACCAGAGTGACCATTGCCAGAACGACGATTACAGCCAGCATCAGGATTATCACCGGATAGCGCAGTGCCTTTTTCACTTTTGCACTGAGCAACTGCTGAGACTTTTGTTGCTGTGCTAGCCGGCGGCAGCACTCCTCCAGTTTTCCTGTTAGTTCACCGGTTTTCACCATCGAGACATGCAATGGGCTGAAGACCGCTGGCCATCGCTTTAGTGCCTCAGAAAAAGAGCATCCTTCACCAAGTTCATCGGCAATGCTTTGCAGGAGTGCCTGCCAGGGCTTTAATGGATGCTGGTCCGCCAGCATTTGCAGACTATGGGACAATGTCAGCCCAGCCTGCAGAAGAGTCGCGAGCTGGCGAAACATCTCGTAGCAGTGATGTGGCCGCCAGCGGTATTTCTGTGAGCATCGGGTCACTGCCAGCGGATGCAACTCGTTACGCATCAGTCTGGTGAAAGCCGCATTACGGTCTGTCGCCCAGAGTGTTCCACTCCGGGGCTCTCCTTCAATGGAAAGCGCTCGCCAGCGCCAGAGTTGATTAGCAACCATCGGGCATTCCCAGAACGCGCAGCAACTCTTCGAGCGTGGTCAGCCCCTGTTCAACCGCGATACAGCCGTGTTCGAACAGGGAAAGCATTCCTGCCTGTCGGGCACTTGCTTCTATCACTTCGGTTCCTGCGCCGCTGGCAATGGCCTGCCGCAGGAAACTATCGATCGCAAGAACTTCAAAAATGGCCACGCGGCCATAGAAACCGTGATAGCAACGATCGCAACCTGTGGGTTGCCAGCGTGGAAGCGGTCTGCACCAGACTGAGCGAGGTAATTCAGCGTGCTCGCTGGCTTCCCGGCGACAATGTGGGCACAGACGACGAACCAGGCGCTGAGCAATCACCATCGAGAGTGCGGAAGATATCATCCAGCGCGCCACGCCCATCTGCTCCAGGCGAGTCAGGGCTTCTGTTGTTGAGTTAGTGTGCAGCGTCGATAACACCAGATGCCCGGTCTGGGCGGCATTAATGGCAATCTCAGCCGTTTCACCATCACGAATTTCGCCGACCATAATGATGTCTGGATCCTGACGTAGCAGCGCTCTCAGCACGCTCTGAAATGTTAAGCCCGCGCGGGGATTAATCTGCGTCTGGTTTAATCCCGCAAGGGGGATCTCAATGGGATCCTCCACGCTACAGATGTTAACATCCGGCGTGTTACGGGCCTGCAACGCACTGTAAAGCGTCACCGTTTTGCCGCTGCCTGTGGGACCCGTGACCAGAATCAGCCCCTGTGGCTGATGAAGAGCGTCGTTAAAGCAGGTCAGTTGTTCAGTACTCATACCAAGTGCTTTCGGCTCAAGAGCCTGCTGAACCTGATGCAACAGGCGCAGCACAATTTTCTCGCCACCGCTGCAGGGAAGCGTGGCGATTCGAAATGAGATCGGCTCATTTGCCAGCTCAATCGTAAACTGACCGTCCTGCGGTAAACGGCGCTCGGCAATATCCAGGTTACTTAACACTTTTAAACGCGCGCTGAACTGGGTTGCCAGTGCTGCAGAAAGCGGAGGTTGCGGGCACAGTACGCCGTCAATACGTAAGCGGATCTGACATGCGTGCTCCATCGGTTCTATATGAATGTCTGATGCGCGTTGGTTTATCGCCTGTTGCAGCGTGTGGTTGAGGATATCTACTGCTGAATGTGAAGGAGAAACGACAGGCAGATGTGATTGTGACGTTAACTGCCGGTGTTTTTCCATACGCTCAGTGCTCCAGCATTCGATATCAATCCGTTTTTGGGTCGCGAAACGCAGGGCTTCCATTAACTCACTGCCAGGGTTTCCCACGACGGCGATGCTAATCATGTCACTATCGCTGGTTAGCAGCAGAGCGTGATGGCGCAGACAGAGTGCCACGAGTTGATCCGTATTCATTCTCTGCTCCTCAGTTAGTGTCGAAGCGGAAAACATCTTCACAAGCTTGTTTAAGCGTACTGTCAGCACTGATGTTGCAGTCACGCATCCAGCCCGTCATGCCGTTGCCGTCGTTCCACTGTGGCGTCATGACCACCTCCAGCCCGTTGAGACTCTCCTGTCCCGTTAAGATCACAATCCCTTTCGCCACGCTCATTCCTGAGACGTAACGCGTTGTGGTAGGGGAAGGGATACCGTTACTGCCCGCGTCACAACGTTCCAACCCACCATGATCCAGTGCGCAAAGCTCAATGGCGGTGCGGTAGGGAACGAAGGTTTGCAGCATATCGGTCAGCGCGGCTTTTCGCAGGTAATTCTGGTATGCGGGTACGCCGATGGCGCTCAGAATGGCAATAATGCCAATGACCACCATCAGCTCAATGAGTGTAAATCCCTGTTGTCTGTCCATGTCTGCTCCTTATGTTGAATGGCGCTACTCTGACAGCGCAAAAGGGCAGGTACGAGGCACAAAAAAGGGAACGGGAAGGGGGCTTCAGAGAATTCATTCGGTGTTGCAGGGAAGGACAACGGATTTGCGAGCGGAGCTGAAATTCCCCTCTCCAGGCGGAGAGGGGAGAAGACACTATTTAAAGCGCATCGAGAGGTCGAGGGCACGCACGTGTTTGGTCAGCGCCCCGACGGAGATGTAATCAACACCGGTCTCGGCGAATTCGCGGATAGTATCGAACGTCACGTTGCCGGATACCTCAAGCTGAGCCTGTCCGTTAGTCAGTTTTACTGCCTCACGCATCTGCTCGGTTTCGAAGTTATCGAGCATAATGATATCGGCTCCGGCCTTTATCGCCTGCACCAGTTCTTCCAGGTTTTCGACTTCCACTTCGACAGGGACATCCGGGTGCAGCCAGAAGGCTTTTTCAACCGCCTGACGCACCGAACCCGAGGCAATAATATGGTTCTCTTTAATCAGGAACGCGTCTGACAACCCCAGCCGATGGTTTGCGCCGCCGCCACAGAGCACCGCGTATTTCAGCGCTGTACGCAGGCCCGGCAGTGTTTTGCGGGTATCCAGTAACTGCGTACGGGTGCCGACAAGCAGGTCAACGTAGCGGCGTACTTCACTTGCCACCCCGGATAAGGTCTGGACGAAGTTAAGCGCGGTTCGTTCACCGGTGAGCAAAACGCGTGAAGGACCATTCAGCTCAAACAGCGGCTGGTTTGCCGTAATCGCATCGCCGTCTTCAACATGCCAGGTGATCTGCACATCATCCCCAGCCAGTTGGGTAAAGACCTCTTCAACCCAGCGCTTGCCGCAAAAAACGCCATCTTCACGAGTGATAATGACCGCGTGCGAACGTGCTTCTTTTGGCAATAATTGGGCAGTAATATCCTTTTCGGCATTGATGTCACCGCCCAGATCTTCTTTCAAAGCATGGGCAACGCTTGCCGGAATATCCATATTAATACGTTCCAGAAGCGCTTCACGTCGGTGGTCGGGGTTGTAGCGGCGAGGCGGCATGATAAAACTCCAAATTGGTAACGAATCATAATATTGAAACATGCTACTCTGAACCGAGTAACAGCACCATACATAAGGAGTTCCAGCATGTTGTTAGAAAACGGATGGCTGGTGGATGCGCGGCATGTGCCCTCGCCGCACCACGACTGCCGCCCGGAGGATGAAAAGCCCACACTGCTGGTTGTTCATAATATTAGTCTCCCGCCGGGTGAGTTTGGCGGTCCGTGGATCGATGCATTATTCACAGGAACGATAGATCCTGATGCCCATCCTTTCTTTGCTGAGATTGCACATCTGCGCGTGTCGGCTCATTGTCTGATTCGTCGCGATGGTGAAGTCGTTCAGTATGTTCCCTTTGATAAACGCGCCTGGCATGCCGGGGTGTCGATGTACCAGGGGCGCGAACGATGCAACGATTTTTCTATAGGAATCGAGCTGGAAGGCACTGATACCGTGCCCTATACCGATTCACAGTATCAACAGCTCGTGGCTGTCACCAAAACGCTTATTGGACTCTACCCGGCCATCGCCGAAAATATCACGGGACACAGTGATATCGCTCCGGCGAGAAAAACCGATCCCGGCCCGGCCTTTGACTGGTCCCGGTTTCGCGCCATGCTTACTGCGCCGTCAGAATAAGGAGATAACATGACGTTGTTTACCATGCTGCTGGTCATCATCGCCGAACGCCTGTTCAAACTCGGCGAGCACTGGCATCTGGATCACCGGCTGGAGGTGCTTTTCCGCCGGATTAAGCACTTTTCCATGCTGCGCACGCTGCTGATGCTGGCAGGGGTAATGGTGATTACGTTTCTGCTGCTGCGCTCGCTGCACGGACTCTTTTTCAACGTGCCGCTACTTGTTGTGTGGATCCTGCTGGGTGTGTTGTGCATTGGCGCGGGGAAGGTACGTTTGCATTATCACGCTTATCTTAAAGCGGCATCTCGTGATGATGCCCATGCACGTAGTGCGATGGCGAGCGAACTGACCATGATCCATGGGGTGCCACCGGATTGCGATGAACGTGAGTTTTTACGTGAGCTGCAAAACGCGCTTCTGTGGATTAACTTTCGTTACTACCTGGCACCGCTGTTCTGGTTTGTGGTGGGGGGCCCGTGGGGACCGGTATTGCTGATGGGTTATGCTTTTCTTCGTGCCTGGCAGACCTGGCTTGCCCGCTATCTGACGCCGCATGAGCGCTTGCAGTCTGGGATTGATGCCATTTTGCATGTGCTTGACTGGCTCCCGGTGCGGTTCGTGGGTGTGGTGTATGCGTTGATTGGTCACGGTGAAAAAGCGTTGCCTGCGTGGTTCGCTTCTCTTGCCGATCGCCATACGTCGCAGTACCAGGTGTTAACGCGTCTGGCTCAGTTCTCTCTGGCGCGCGAGCCGCATACCGATAAGATTGAAACGCCAAAAGCCGCAGTGTCGATGGCGAAGAAAACGTCATTTGTGGTGGTGGTGGTCGTGGCGCTGCTGACCATTTACGGCACGCTGGTGTAGGCCAGCGCGCCATAAACACTAAAGCGTATCCGCAGGCGGGATGCCGAAATCAGGCATCCCGTTTTCTTTCCAGCGGACAAGCTTCAGGCGGGTATGACGGTTCGGATCGTAAAGCGGATCGCCTTCAATTTCGGTGTAGTTACGTGCGTGATACACCAGCACATCTTCCCCATCCGGCGTCTGCGTAAAGCTGTTGTGCCCTGGGCCATACTGGCGATTTTCATCGCTGGTGGTGAATACCGGGCGAGGAGATTTCTGCCAGTTCGCCGGGTTTTGCGGATCGGCGGTCATATCGATCCACAATAGACCCATGCAGTAGTTCTCATCGGTCGCGCTGGCGGAATAGCTGATGAAGAGTTTGTCGCCGTGAAACAGTACTGCCGGGCCTTCGTTAACCCAAAATCCACGGCACTCCCAGTCATACTCCGGCTTGCTGAGCATCACCGCCTCGCCTTTTAGCGTCCACGGATTTTCCATTTCACACAGATAGAGGTTGGAGTTACCGGAGATATCCGGGGCTTTTTGCGCCCACAGATACCAGCGTTTCCCCTGGTGCACAAAAGTGGTGGCATCCAGCGCAAAGGTATCAAATGGCGTGATGACCTGACCTTTCTCCTCCCACGTGCCCGCGAGCGGATCGCGGTCAGTACATTCCAGCACAAACATGCGGTGCTGGAACATGCCGAGCCTGTCGAGCGCCTGAGTGTGTGCCGCTGCAAAGTAGATGTACCACTTACCGTCAATATGATGCAGCTCCGGTGCCCATATTAACTCGCTCATAGGGCCGGTGTCGGGTTTACGCCACACCACCACTTCGTCGGCGCTGCGCAGCCCTTCCAGCGAATCTGCGCGGCGGATTGCCAGCCTGTCATACTGCGGCACGGAGGCAATAAAATAGTATTGCCCCGCGTGGTACAAAATGTACGGATCGGCGCGTTGCTCAATAAACGGGTTTGGCCAGGTTTGCATTCGGCGTTCCTTATTTTGTCTCAGCGGCTTTGAGTTCCGGATAATCGTTCAGCTCGCGATAGTTGTTACGACGCTTTTGCAGATCGGACTGGATCTGCTTCATGGTTTCACGGTCCACTTTCAGCAGACGCACCACTCCCGCGGTAATCAGATATCCAACGCCCGGAATCACCGTGAACAGCAGCACAATACCGTTGATGGCGTCCGCGCTCTGCGCTTTCGCACCGGCATCGTAACCGTACCAGGAGAGCAGGAAGCCCACCATTGCACCGGCAACCGCCAGCCCCAGCTTGAGGAAGAAGATGTTGCCGGAGAAACTGATACCCGTGATGCGTTTTCCGGTTTTCCACTCGCCGTAGTCGTCCACGTCGGCCATCAGAGACCAGTGCAGCGGCGACGGGATTTGGTGCAGGATATTCAGCAGGAAGTAGAGGATGACGATGGTGACGGTGGCTTTCGGGTCGAAGAAATAGAATGCACAGGAGAAAATCGCCAGCGCGATGTTGGTCCAGAAGAACACCTTCAGCTTACACCAGCGGTCAGTTAACACTTTCGCCAGCATACTGCCGAGCATCATGCCGACCACCCCGAGACTGATAAACAGGGTGGCGAAGTGGGTGCTCTGGCCCATCACCCAGGTGACGTAATACATGGTTGCCGCCATACGGATAAAGCCCGGGCAGACGTTGCAGAGCGTCAGCAGCAGAATGCGTACCCACTGGTCGTTCTTCCACACGTCTTTCAAATCGTTTTTCAACTCGTCGTTGGTCTGTACCGCCGGGCGCACGCGCTCGCGCACGGTGGCGAAGCAGAACAGGAACATGCAGGTGCCAATCAGCGCCAGCACGGTCATCGCCATCTGGTAGCCTTTGGCTTTGTTATCCCCGCCAAACCAGTCGGCCATCGGCAGCAGCGTTAATGAGAGCAGCAGCGTGGCGATGCCGACCAGCACGAAGCGATACGACTGGCAGGCCACACGTTCTTTTGGATCGTTGGTGATCACCCCTCCTAACGAGCAGTAAGGGATGTTGATTGCCGTATAGGTCAAAGAGAGCAGGAAGTAGGTGATAAAGGCATAGATAACTTTGCTGTTATAGCTCCACTCTGGCGTGGTGAACATCAGGATACTGAACAGCGCATAGGGGACGGCGATCCACAGCAGCCATGGACGAAACCGGCCATATTTACTGCGGGTACGATCAGCGATAGCGCCCATGATAGGGTCTGTTACGGCATCAATAACGCGAACAGACAACAGCAATACGCCGACCAGCGCAGGTGCCAGACCAAAAATATCCGTATAGAAATAGTTAACAAACAACATGATGGCGCCGAAGATGATATTGCATCCGGCATCTCCCATCCCATAGCCGATCTTTTCTTTTATTGACAGCTTGCTGTTATCCATTGATTGCTCTCCGGGTTACGGTATGGAGAGAATTATTTGCTGGCAAAGGCGTTTTTGCGTTGCAGTATAAGGTTGGTGATATGGATAAAATTGCTGTTGGCGGGAATTTGTGAGGAAGGTAACACCACTCGGCACGCCGGAAAAGGCGTGCAGAGTGGAAGGGCAGATTAGTGGGCTTTCACCGCGTTGGCATTTTTCTGTTTAACCAGATAACCCACGCCGAGGATCGCAATCCAGACCGGGATCAGGTACACGGAAATCGCCATTCCCGGGGTGATCAGCATGATGACCAGCACTGCGGCCATGAACAGCAGACACACCCAGTTACCCAGCGGATAAAGCAGAGCCGGGAAACGCGTAGTCACACCTTGCTGCTGTTTGGCGCGGCGGAACTTGATGTGCGCCAGGCTGATCATCGCCCAGTTGATAACCAGAGCCGAAACCACCAGTGCCATCAGCAGTCCGAAGGCGGATTCCGGGGCCAGATAGTTAATCAGTACACACAGCGCCGTCACAATGGCCGATACGATAATGGTGTTTACCGGCACACCACGTTTGTCGACGTTGAGCAGGGCTTTCGGGGCGTTACCTTGCTGAGCCAGACCAAACAGCATACGGCTGTTGCAGTATACGCAGCTGTTGTAAACGGACAGCGCTGCAGTCAGCACCACGATGTTCAGGGCGTTTGCCACGAAGGTATCGCCCAGCTCGTGGAAGATCAGCACAAACGGGCTGGTATCCGCGGTCACGCGCGTCCATGGCAGCAGAGAGAGCAGTACGGCCAGTGAACCCACATAGAAGATCAGAATACGGTAGATAACCTGGTTAGTGGCTTTCGGGATGCTCTGCTCCGGGTTGTCGGCTTCAGCGGCGGTAATACCCACCAGCTCCAGCCCCCCGAAGGAGAACATGATGATTGCCATCATCATTACCAGGCCGCTCATGCCGTGTGGCAGGAATCCGCCCTGTTCCCACAGGTTACGTACGGTCGCCTGCGGGCCACCGTTACCGCTGAACAGCAGCCAGCCACCGAAGATGATCATGGCCACAACGGCGATGACTTTGATGATGGCGAACCAGAACTCCATCTCACCGAACACTTTGACGTTGGTCAGGTTGATGGCGTTAATGATGACGAAGAAGGCTGCAGCGGAGGCCCAGGTTGGGATCTCCGGGTACCAGAACTGAATGTACTTACCGACAGCGGTAAGTTCAGCCATGGCAACGAGTACGTACAGCACCCAGTAATTCCAGCCAGAGGCGAAGCCCGCGAAGCTCCCCCAGTACTTATAGGCAAAGTGACTGAAAGAACCGGCAACGGGTTCTTCAACGACCATTTCACCTAACTGACGCATGATCAGAAAAGCAATAAAACCTGCGATAGCGTAACCCAAAATAATGCCAGGGCCGGCAGACTGGATAACGGATGCGCTTCCCAGAAACAGGCCGGTACCGATAGCACCACCCAATGCGATGAGCTGAATGTGGCGGTTTTTTAGGCCGCGCTTTAGCTGATCGCCGTGCTGTTGAGCTTCCATTTGAAACCTCGTGTGTGGTTGTTATGTTCACGCTGGGCGTGTGTAATTATGAATGTCCGTTTTCTGTATTTATTTCTTTACGGTTAATGATACCGAAAAAATCGTAGATGACTTCCGTAAGCGCCAGAATAGTGGTAAGTGCCTGCGAATGCACCTGCTTTATGAAGGGCTGATGACGAGTTGAATAAAAAGAAAGCATTTGTAAATCACTCCGCGAACCTTTCTTACCCCAACCTATAGAATAGAAATGCGCCATAAGTGGGCTAATTTTCATTATTTGCTTTGTTGAATCGCTTCAGATTGCAAAAACCCTCGTTTCAATATGGTTAAAACTCCCTCTTTGTGAGTAATCAACTCATTTGTGCAAAGTTACATTTCTGAAACGTTATTTCTGTAAGGTTGTTAAAATGTGCAGCGTTTACTGATTTCAATCAAAACCAATATGGACAGAAGGTGAATACTTTGTTACTTTAGCGATACGAAATAGAAATTGGTAAGACCAATTGACTCCGGGCAAAAAGGCGTAAGACAGGGAATATGGCCTACAGCAAAATTCGCCAACCAAAACTATCTGATGTGATTGAGCAGCAGCTGGAGTTTTTAATCCTCGAAGGGACTCTGCGCCCGGGTGAGAAACTTCCGCCAGAACGCGAGCTGGCAAAACAGTTCGACGTTTCACGTCCTTCTCTGCGTGAGGCGATTCAACGTCTCGAAGCAAAGGGCTTGCTGCTTCGTCGCCAGGGCGGCGGAACCTTTGTGCAAAACAGCCTGTGGCAGAGCTTCAGCGATCCGCTGGTAGAACTTCTCTCTGACCACCCAGAATCCCAGTTTGACCTGCTTGAGACCCGTCACGCGCTTGAAGGTATTGCGGCCTATTACGCCGCTCTTCGCAGCACTGATGAAGATCGCGTGCGTATCCGCGAACTGCATCAGGCCATTGAACGGGCACAGCAGTCCGGCGATTTAGACGCCGAGTCCAGCGCCGTCGTCCAGTATCAAATTGCCGTCACCGAAGCGGCCCACAATGTGGTGCTCCTCCATCTGCTACGCTGCATGGAGCCCATGCTGGCCCAGAACGTTCGTCAGAATTTTGAATTGTTGTATGCCCGTCGGGACATGCTCCCACTGGTAAGCAACCATCGCACCCGAGTATTCGAGGCGATAATGGCCGGGGAACCGGAGCAGGCGCGCGAAGCGTCGCACCGACATCTGGCTTTCATTGAGGAAATCTTGCTGGACCGCAGCCGTGAACAATCGCGTCGCGAACGTTCATTACGCCGCATACAGCAACGAAAGGATTAAGCGCCAGGTACTTTTAGAGCGCGGCAACTAAACGCAGAACCTGTCTTATTGTGTTCTTGCCCAAGAGCACAATGGGACAGGTTCCAGACAAATCAACGTATTAGATAGATAAGGAATACCCCCATGTCAGAACGTCTCCAAAATGACGTGGATCCGATCGAAACTCGCGACTGGCTACAGGCGATCGAATCGGTCATCCGTGAAGAAGGTGTTGAGCGCGCTCAGTATCTGATTGATCAGCTGCTTTCTGAAGCCCGCAAAGGCGGTGTGAAGGTTGCTTCAGGTGCAGGGGCTAGCAACTACGTAAACACGATTGCCGTCGAAGACGAACCGGAATACCCGGGCAATCTGGATCTGGAACGTCGTATCCGTTCTGCAATCCGCTGGAACGCCATCATGACCGTTCTGCGCGCATCCAAGAAAGACCTGGAACTGGGTGGCCACATGGCGTCCTTCCAGTCTTCTGCAACCGTTTACGAAGTGTGCTTCAACCACTTCTTCCGTGCAGCGAACGAGAAAGACGGCGGCGATCTGGTGTACTTCCAGGGCCACATCTCTCCGGGCATCTATGCACGTGCATTCCTGGAAGGTCGTCTGACTGAAGAGCAGATGAACAACTTCCGTCAGGAAGTTCACGGTAAAGGTCTGTCTTCTTATCCGCACCCTAAACTGATGCCAACCTTCTGGCAGTTCCCGACCGTTTCTATGGGTCTGGGCCCAATCGGTGCGATCTACCAGGCTAAGTTCCTGAAATATCTGGAACACCGTGGTCTGAAAGATACCTCTGAGCAGACCGTATACGCCTTCCTGGGCGACGGTGAAATGGATGAGCCAGAATCTAAAGGTGCGATCACCATCGCGACCCGTGAGAAGCTGGACAACCTGTGCTTCATCATCAACTGTAACCTGCAGCGTCTGGATGGTCCGGTCACCGGTAACGGTAAGATCATCAACGAACTGGAAGGCATCTTCGCCGGTGCTGGCTGGAACGTGATTAAAGTCATGTGGGGCGGTCGTTGGGATGAGCTGCTGCGTAAAGACACCAGCGGTAAACTGATCCAGCTGATGAACGAAACCGTTGACGGTGACTACCAGACCTTCAAATCCAAAGACGGTGCCTACGTTCGTGAGCACTTCTTCGGTAAATATCCTGAAACCGCAGCACTGGTTGCAGACTGGACTGACGAGCAGATCTGGGCCCTGAACCGTGGTGGTCACGATCCGAAGAAAGTCTACGCTGCACTGAAAAAAGCGCAGGAAACCAAAGGTAAAGCGACTGTAATCCTGGCCCACACCATCAAAGGTTACGGCATGGGTGATACCGCAGAAGGTAAAAACATCGCTCACCAGGTTAAGAAAATGAACATGGACGGCGTGCGTTATATCCGCGACCGTTTCAACGTTCCAGTGACCGATGAGCAGGTAGAAAACCTGTCTTACATCACCTTCCCGGAAGGCTCTGAAGAGCACAAGTACCTGCACGAACGTCGTCAGGCGCTGAAAGGCTACCTGCCAGCTCGTCAGCCTAACTTCACCGAGAAACTGGAACTGCCAGCGCTGGAAGACTTCTCTCAGCTGCTGGAAGAGCAGAATAAAGAAATCTCTACCACCATCGCTTTCGTTCGTGCCCTGAACGTGATGCTGAAGAACAAGTCGATCAAAGATCGTCTGGTTCCAATCATCGCCGACGAAGCGCGTACTTTCGGTATGGAAGGTCTGTTCCGTCAGATCGGTATCTACAGCCCGAACGGCCAGCAGTACACCCCGCAGGACCGTGAGCAGGTTGCATACTACAAAGAAGACGAGAAAGGTCAGATCCTGCAGGAAGGTATCAACGAACTGGGTGCTGGCGCATCCTGGCTGGCTGCTGCGACCTCTTACAGCACCAACAACCTGCCAATGATCCCGTTCTACATCTACTACTCCATGTTCGGATTCCAGCGTATCGGTGACCTGTGCTGGCAGGCTGGCGACCAACAGGCTCGCGGCTTCCTGGTAGGCGGTACTTCCGGTCGTACGACCCTGAACGGTGAAGGTCTGCAGCACGAAGATGGTCACAGCCACATTCAGTCTCTGACTATCCCTAACTGTATCTCTTACGACCCGTCTTACGCGTACGAAGTGGCAGTCATCATGCATGACGGTCTGCAGCGCATGTACGGTGAAGCACAAGAGAACGTTTACTACTACATCACCACCCTGAACGAAAACTACCACATGCCGGCAATGCCAGCAGGTGCCGAGGAAGGTATCCGTAAAGGTATCTACAAACTCGAAACCCTCGAAGGTAGCAAAGGTAAAGTTCAGCTGCTGGGCTCCGGTTCTATCCTGCGTCACGTACGTGAAGCAGCACAGATCCTGGCGAACGACTACGGTGTAGGTTCTGACGTGTACTCTGTTACCTCCTTCACTGAACTGGCGCGTGATGGCCAGGATTGTGAGCGCTGGAACATGCTGCACCCAATGGAAACTCCGCGCGTTCCGTACATCGCTCAGGTGATGAACGATGCACCAGCGGTAGCGTCTACTGACTATATGAAACTGTTCGCTGAGCAGGTTCGTACTTACGTACCAGCTGATGATTATCGCGTACTGGGTACTGACGGCTTCGGTCGTTCTGACAGCCGCGAAAACCTGCGTCACCACTTCGAAGTTGATGCTTCTTACGTGGTTGTAGCAGCACTGGGCGAACTGGCTAAACGTGGCGAAATCGATAAGAAAGTGGTTGCGGAAGCAATTACCAAATTCAACATCGATGCAGAAAAAGTTAACCCGCGTCTGGCGTAAGAGGTAAAAGAATAATGGCTATCGAAATCAATGTACCGGACATCGGGGCTGATGAAGTTGAAATCACCGAGATCCTGGTCAAAGTAGGCGACAAAGTTGAAGCTGAACAGTCGCTGATCACCGTAGAAGGCGATAAAGCCTCTATGGAAGTCCCGTCTCCTCAGGCTGGCATCGTTAAAGAGATCAAAGTCTCTGTTGGCGATAAAACCGAGACCGGCAAACTGATCATGATTTTCGATTCCGCCGACGGTGCAGCAGCAGCTGCACCTGCGCAGGAAGAGAAGAAAGCCGCTCCGGCCGCCGCTGCTCCAGCAGCTGCCGCGAGCGCGAAAGACGTTAACGTGCCTGACATCGGCGGTGACGAAGTTGAAGTCACTGAGATCCTGGTGAAAGTGGGCGATACCGTTGCGGCTGAGCAGTCACTGATCACCGTAGAAGGCGACAAAGCCTCTATGGAAGTACCGGCTCCGTTCGCGGGTACCGTTAAAGAGATCAAGATCAATACCGGTGACAAAGTGTCTACTGGCTCCCTGATCATGGTCTTCGAAGTGGCGGGTGCTGCACCTGCTGCTGCGCCTGCTCCGGCGGCCGCGGCTCCAGCCGCTGCTGGCGGTGCGAAAGACGTTAATGTACCGGACATCGGCGGTGACGAAGTTGAAGTGACAGAAGTGATGGTTAAAGTGGGCGACAAAGTTGCCGCTGAACAGTCACTGATCACCGTAGAAGGCGACAAGGCTTCCATGGAAGTCCCTGCGCCATTCGCGGGTACCGTTAAAGAGATCAAAATCAGCACTGGCGACAAAGTGTCTACCGGCTCTCTGATCATGGTCTTCGAAGTGGAAGGCGCTGCGCCTGCAGCTGCTCCGGCGGCCGCGGCTGCTCCAGCTCCGGCTGCTGCACCGGCTCAGGCTGCTAAACCAGCGGCTGCCCCTGCTGCGAAAGCGGAAGGTAAATCTGAGTTCGCTGAAAACGACGCTTACGTCCACGCGACTCCGCTGATTCGTCGCCTGGCGCGCGAATTCGGTGTGAACCTGGCGAAAGTGAAAGGCACCGGCCGTAAAGGTCGTATCCTGCGCGAAGACGTTCAGACTTACGTGAAAGACGCGGTTAAACGCGCTGAAGCTGCACCAGCTGCAGCGGCAGGCGGCGGTATCCCGGGCATGCTGCCATGGCCGAAAGTGGACTTCAGCAAGTTCGGCGAAATCGAAGAAGTGGAACTGGGCCGTATCCAGAAAATCTCTGGTGCTAACCTGAGCCGTAACTGGGTGATGATCCCGCACGTTACGCACTTCGACAAAACCGATATCACCGATCTGGAAGCGTTCCGTAAACAGCAGAACGCCGAAGCTGAGAAGCGCAAACTGGACGTGAAGTTCACCCCAGTGGTCTTCATCATGAAAGCCGTTGCCGCTGCTCTTGAGCAGATGCCACGCTTCAACAGCTCCCTGTCCGAAGACGGTCAGAAGCTGACGCTGAAGAAATACATCAACATCGGTGTTGCGGTTGATACGCCAAATGGTCTGGTTGTTCCGGTCTTCAAAGACGTGAACAAGAAGAGCATCACTGAGCTGTCCCGTGAACTGACCGTGATCTCCAAAAAAGCGCGTGATGGTAAGCTGACTGCTGGCGAAATGCAGGGCGGTTGCTTCACTATCTCCAGCATCGGTGGCCTGGGTACAACCCACTTTGCACCGATTGTGAACGCACCTGAAGTTGCGATCCTTGGTGTGTCCAAGTCCGCGATGGAGCCGGTGTGGAATGGCAAAGAGTTCGTACCGCGTCTGATGATGCCAATCTCTCTGTCCTTCGACCACCGCGTGATCGACGGTGCTGATGGTGCGCGTTTCATCACCATCATCAACAACACCCTGAGCGACATTCGCCGCCTGGTGATGTAATCGAAAAGCCGGCCTGACGGCCGGCTTTTTTCTGATAATCTCATGGGGTTTGTGAGGTTATTGGCGAAAGCGACAATTCGTGAGCCGTTTGTTGTTTCAAAATTGTTAACAATTTTGTAAACTGCGGGCGGATAGAACGACCCGGTGGACGACGGGTATAAATTAAGAGGTCATGATGAGCACAGAAATCAAAACTCAGGTCGTAGTACTTGGGGCAGGCCCGGCAGGTTACTCCGCAGCATTCCGCGCCGCGGATTTAGGTCTGGAAACCGTCATCGTAGAACGTTACAGCACCCTCGGTGGTGTTTGTCTGAACGTCGGCTGTATCCCTTCTAAAGCGCTGCTGCACGTAGCCAAAGTTATCGAAGAAGCCAAAGCGCTGGCTGAACACGGTATCGTCTTCGGCGAGCCGAAAACCGATATCGACAAAATTCGTACCTGGAAAGAGAAAGTTATCACTCAGCTGACCGGCGGTCTGGCAGGTATGGCCAAAGGCCGTAAAGTGAAAGTGGTAAACGGTCTGGGTAAATTCACCGGTGCGAACACCCTGGAAGTGGAAGGCGAAAACGGTAAAACCGTGATTAACTTCGACAACGCGATCATCGCGGCAGGCTCTCGCCCAATCGAACTGCCATTCATTCCGCACGAAGATCCACGTGTTTGGGATTCCACCGATGCGCTGGAACTGAAAACCGTTCCAAAACGCCTGTTGGTTATGGGTGGCGGTATCATCGGTCTGGAAATGGGTACCGTGTACCATGCGCTGGGTTCAGATATTGACGTGGTTGAAATGTTCGACCAGGTTATCCCGGCTGCTGACAAAGACATCGTGAAAGTCTTCACCAAACGCATCAGCAAGAAATTCAACCTGATGCTGGAAACCAAAGTGACTGCCGTTGAAGCGAAAGAAGACGGTATTTACGTTTCCATGGAAGGCAAAAAAGCCCCATCCGAACCACAGCGTTACGACGCGGTGCTGGTGGCTATCGGCCGTGTGCCGAACGGTAAAAACCTCGACGCGGGCAAAGCTGGCGTGGAAGTGGACGACCGTGGTTTCATCCGCGTTGACAAACAGCTGCGCACCAACGTGCCGCACATCTTTGCTATCGGCGATATCGTCGGTCAGCCAATGCTGGCACACAAAGGTGTTCACGAAGGTCACGTTGCCGCTGAAGTTATCGCCGGCATGAAACACTACTTCGATCCGAAAGTGATCCCATCCATCGCTTACACCGAGCCAGAAGTTGCATGGGTTGGTCTGACTGAGAAAGAAGCGAAAGAGAAAGGCATCAGCTACGAAACCGCCACCTTCCCGTGGGCTGCTTCTGGCCGTGCTATCGCTTCCGACTGCGCAGACGGTATGACCAAACTGATCTTCGACAAAGAGACTCACCGCGTTATCGGTGGTGCGATTGTCGGTACCAACGGCGGCGAGCTGCTGGGTGAAATCGGTCTGGCTATCGAAATGGGTTGTGACGCTGAAGACATCGCGCTGACCATCCACGCTCACCCAACTCTGCATGAGTCTGTGGGCCTGGCGGCAGAAGTGTTTGAAGGCAGCATCACTGACCTGCCAAACGCGAAAGCGAAGAAGAAATAAGTTTCTTCACGATTGCTAAACGCCTCTTCGGAGGCGTTTTTTTTGTCTAAAGCCTACCCATTATGGTAGGTATCTTATTGATATTTCCGCTAAAAAATTTCTCTCATCTGCCGATACCTTTTTCACCATTGTGTAGCTACTGGCCGCACGGTTTAGGGGTTCTGGACTTTTGATTACACGAAAAAAGGAAATAACATGTCTTTGAAGAAAGTTGCGGTGATTGGCTTAGTGGCAGCAGCGATGACGCTGACCGGGTGTGGTGCGATGACCACTGCGGTGAAAAAACGTAATCTGGAAGTGAAAACTCAGATGAGCGAAACCATCTGGCTGGAGCCATCTAACGAAAAAACAGTCTACATTCAGGTTAAAAACACCTCTGATAAAGACATGAGCAACCTGCAGACGCTACTGGCAAACGATCTGAGTGCCAAGGGATACAAGGTCACCAGCTCTCCTGACAGCGCATACTATTGGGTGCAGGCTAACGTTCTGAAAGCAGACAAAATGGACCTGCGAGAATCTCAGGGCTATCTGAAGACTGGCTATGAAGGTGCCGCTGTGGGTGCTGCGCTGGGTGCCGGTATTACGGCCTACAACAGCAACTCTTCTGGTGCGGCGTTGGGTGTGGGTCTGGCGGCAGGTCTGATCGGTATGGCGGCGGATGCGATGGTAGAAGATGTGAACTATACCATGGTGACCGACCTGCAGATCTCTGAGCGTAGCAAAGCAAAAGTCACTACCGATAACATCGCGGCACTGCGTCAGGGCACATCGGGCGTGAAACTGCAGACCAGCTCCGAGCAGGGCGATCGCGCTAAGTATCAGACACGTGTCGTGTCTAATGCTAATAAAGTGAACCTGAAATTCGAAGAAGCGAAACCGGTTCTGGAAGCGCAACTGGCAAAATCGGTCGCAAATATTCTGTAAGTTAAAAAGCCGGGCGGCGACTTCGCCTTACCCGGCCTACAGGCCTCGCTGGAGAAGAGCTACCGCACATTCAGGGCTCGACGGGCTGCCAGGTTTTATCAGGAGCATATGAGGCCAGCGCCCGCGCCTTTTGCTCCGAATCGCTGCCGAGATCCGACTGGAGCACCTTGTCGTCCTGATTTATCAAAAAGCTCATTACGCCCGTCTGGCCGTAGCTGACCGGCCAGGCAACCATTGCGAAACCGTGTTTATCCGGCAAAATTCTGAAGCGATAGCCGTGATAGCCAGTACCCGGTTCTTTTGGACTGAATGCCGGGCCGAGCGGGCTGGGCGTTTCACCGGGTGATGCAGGCCAGTACAAACCGTCCTTTTTCCCTGTAGTGCTGACGATCTTCTGGGCATACTTCTGGTTCATCGCATAATAGCTCTGCTGTGCATCCACGTAAGCATGTAAGGCTTCAATCGCTGCGAGCTCGTTACGTCCAATTTCGCGGGTCAGGATCTCCTCAGCACCTTCTTTGATATCAAATTGCCAGCCGGAAGTGGTCTTGATGACCGGGATAGGGAGCTGCCAGTCGGTCTCTCCGACAACAAGATGCGCCGTGTCACCTTCAACAACGGTGTTATGACGGACTTTCCAGTCGCGCAGGAAGCGATCGACGGCATCAGGGTCGACGCCTTCAGGGGGCAGGAAATCGCGCCAGTTCTCTCCAAGCAGGTTATTCATTGCACTTTCATTCTGATCACGAATGGCATTTGCCAGTGCGTCGGTCGCCTGGTCAGGCGTGCTAAAAGATTGTTGCGCCATAGCCGAGGCCGAAAGCATGAACAACACCATTCCACTGAGTAGTTTACTTTTCATGTCGGCTCCCTTAACGATGTCGAATTTCACGGCGTTCAGCGCGTCCGCCAGCTGCCTGGTGCGGTTGTTGTTGACGAGCGATCTGTCGGCTTTGCGCCCCTCGCTGCTGCTGTGCCTGCCAGTTGGCGGAGCGGCTGTCGTTGCCACTCAGAGCATTAGCCCGGGGCTGACTGATTCGCTGCTGGGTTGTGCGTTGCTGCGCAGGTTGCGAAACCCGTTTTTCAGTTCTTTGCGCTGTCTGGCGATTATCTCGCTGCTGCGTGGTCGTCCGCTTTGTCGTCTGCGGTTTGGTGTCATAGCCACGGTAGTTGTTGCGCTGGGAAATCTGCTTCAGCTGCTCATTTGAGGCCTTGCGCTGGACATCTTTGGTTCCCGGACGTGCCGTTTGAGGGAAGGTTTTGCCCGTTGATTTCTCCATCTGGCTGAGGGCGGCCTGACGCTGGCTATCGCGATTAACCGGTTTTTGCTGCGTTGAACTTAACCCTGTGGCCGTGTTGGTGGAGTGGAAGCGGTTGTTGAGCTGGTTCGTCGGATAGGGTACGCCTTCCCGATAAGCCGGGTTGTGCTGCCAGGTGCGGTTGGCATCCGTCAGGCGCTGCCCGCTGATTTTATTGAAGTTCTCAACGTTGATATTGATGTTGTTATCACCGTTGCGGTTATAGCCGCCGTGATTATCCCAGTCGTCATGGTGATGATCCCAGTCATCGTCATCATCCCAGTCGATGCTGCTGAAGATGGCATAGGTTGTCGCGACGCCCAGGCTGAAGCCTAAACCGTTAACGAAGCTGTTGCCAAACTGCTCCCCGGGTGAAGGCGGGAGATAGGTGGGGGGATAAGCGGTGTTTGGCCAGGTTCCGTAAACCGTATTAGGGTTGTAGGTGGGAACGTACACGACTTGTGGATCGGCAGATTCAATTTTGATCACCGTTGGAGCCGGTGCGGACGTTGTTGTTGTGGTTGACTCGCTGGTGCTTGTTTTAGACAGCGCCGCTTTTGTCACCGTGGTGACCGTTTGTTGAGGTGTCGACTGTAACGCTCCGGTCTTTTGCGCCAGCACGCGCAGGCGTTGAACGGAATCCATCACATCTTTGGGTTGCGCGAGAAACGCATCGCCCAGATTTTGTACCCACGGCGGGTTCTCTCCCATCAGTGACATCAACTGAGGAAAGGCGACCAGCGATTTTACGCTGGGATCCCAGGGCTGGCTGGCAACGGCCTGAATAGCGGCGTCACCTTCCATTTTAGGGTTGTCTTTCGACCACTGTGCCGCCTGGATAACGTTGGCCGGGTAGGTTGATGCCATCAATATTTGCGAAAGCAACGCGTCCGGGTAGAGCGCGATAGGGGCAACCCACTGATCGATTTGCGCGGCAGAGTAGGTAGGTGTCGCGGCAGGAGCCGATTGGGGAGCAGAGGTTGCTGCTGGTGCAACGGGTTGCTGTACGACGGGAGCCGGGGCTACAGGCTCCGTTGCACGGCTTTTGACGAACATGACGCCAGAGGCAGCAAGCAGCCCGGTACTGCAAAGAAGAACAAGCAGATGTGGCTTAAAAGACAACTTCATAAAATGACTCCAACGAGACAAGCGCTGTGCCGTGAGGCGTTACGGTTGGTGTGAGTATTATTCACCCGTCTTTTACTGTTTTGACTTTTCTTGGGAAACCTTCCGGGGTATCCGGATAAAGAGTGTGAGCATTTATTACACAATTATATGCAATGCGGGAAAAATCGCTGGGATTTCAGAAGGCCGCTCTTGCGAGCGGCCAGTAGCTAATTGCCGAGGTTGACGACAAACAGCACCGTGATGTCGGATATGTTCCAGCCACCGTGCAGCGCGGTAAGCAGTAAACCAATCACAACGATCAGCGCAGTGATTCGCATCTCCATTGCGTGCGTTCCTGTCAAGGCTACGCGGGTTCATTCTCCACCGGGAAAGGCAGAACCAGGCAAGTTGGTGTTGCCGCGTAGGTTACGGAACTGCTCCCGGGCCCGGTGACTGGTTGCTACACCAGCGAAGCAGGCCGAGAAGAAGCGTAATCTACTCAGTCGTCATTCTGAAGGCGAAAAATAAAGTGAAACGAATTTTCATTCGAAACAGGAAGGCGCTTCGCAAAATTGACATAATGGCTTGCAAGCCAGCAGGGCGTGATGCAAAATTCATTGCGTTGGGGTTGCCGCAAATTTGCCCGCCCGGTGTGCTACCACCGCAAGGCAACAAATTAACCGCTGTGAGGCGGTTTTTTTGTACCTTCAAATCATCTCCTCTCCCCGCTACACCATGCTTAACGATTCAGCAAATTTTTTAATGTTGCTTTTTTGTAAACGGATTAACACTGTGCAGAAATCCTGCTATGCTGCCCGACGCGGTATCGGGCATTTACCCTACAAACTGCTGTCTCACAGGAGCGTGAAGAGAAAGCCCGCCGCATATGACAATGAGAGCGAGGAGAACCGTCGTGCTAGAAGAATACCGTAAGCACGTAGCAGAACGTGCCGCCGAGGGAATTGTACCCAAACCTTTAGATGCAACCCAAATGGCCGCGCTCGTCGAGCTGCTGAAGAACCCGCCTAAGGGCGAAGAAGAATTCCTGTTAGATCTGCTGATCAACCGCGTACCGCCTGGCGTAGATGAAGCTGCCTACGTAAAAGCCGGATTCCTTGCTGCTATCGCCAAAGGCGAAGCCACCTCCCCACTGGTTACTCCTGAAAAAGCCATTGAACTGCTCGGCACCATGCAGGGTGGTTACAACATTCATCCGCTGATTGACGCGCTGGATAACGACAAGCTGGCTCCGATTGCCGCTAAAGCGCTCTCCTCAACGCTGCTGATGTTCGATAACTTCTACGATGTGGAAGAAAAAGCGAAAGCGGGCAATGTCTATGCGAAGCAGGTGATGCAATCCTGGGCTGATGCCGAATGGTTCCTGAACCGTCCTGCTCTGGCTGAAAAAATTACCGTTACCGTCTTTAAAGTGACGGGCGAAACCAACACCGATGACCTCTCTCCGGCGCCGGATGCGTGGTCTCGTCCTGATATTCCTCTGCATGCTCTGGCGATGCTGAAAAACGCCCGCGAAGGCATTGAGCCGGATCAGCCAGGCAGCGTCGGGCCGATCAAACAGATCGAAGCCCTGCAGAAAAAAGGTTTCCCGCTGGCTTATGTGGGTGACGTCGTGGGTACCGGTTCTTCCCGTAAGTCTGCAACCAACTCCGTGCTGTGGTTCATGGGCGACGACATTCCACACGTGCCGAATAAGCGCGGTGGCGGTCTGTGCCTCGGCGGAAAAATTGCTCCAATCTTCTTCAACACCATGGAAGATGCGGGCGCACTGCCGATCGAAGTGGATGTTTCTAACCTGAACATGGGCGACGTGATTGACGTTTATCCGTTCAAAGGCGAAGTACGTAACCACGAAACCAACGAACTGCTGGCAAGCTTCGAGCTGAAAACCGACGTGCTGATCGACGAAGTGCGTGCAGGTGGCCGTATTCCTCTGATTATTGGCCGTGGCCTGACAACCAAAGCGCGTGAAGCGCTGGGTCTGCCACACAGCGATGTATTCCGTCACGCGAAAGACGTTGCGGAAAGCAATCGCGGTTACTCACTGGCGCAGAAAATGGTTGGTCGTGCATGCGGCGTCGCCGGTATCCGTCCTGGTGCATACTGTGAGCCGAAGATGACCTCTGTGGGCTCCCAGGATACCACTGGCCCAATGACCCGTGACGAACTGAAAGACCTGGCGTGCCTGGGCTTCTCTTCCGATCTGGTGATGCAGTCCTTCTGCCACACTGCGGCGTATCCGAAGCCGGTTGATGTGACGACACACCACACGCTGCCTGACTTCATCATGAACCGTGGCGGGGTTTCCCTGCGTCCGGGTGATGGTGTTATCCACTCCTGGCTGAACCGTATGCTGCTGCCAGATACCGTGGGTACCGGCGGTGACTCCCATACTCGTTTCCCGATTGGTATCTCCTTCCCGGCGGGTTCTGGTCTGGTGGCGTTTGCTGCGGCAACTGGCGTGATGCCGCTGGATATGCCGGAATCTGTTCTGGTGCGCTTCAAAGGCAAAATGCAGCCGGGTATCACCCTGCGTGACCTGGTTCACGCGATCCCGCTGTATGCGATTAAACAGGGCCTGCTGACCGTTGAGAAGAAAGGGAAGAAAAATATCTTCTCTGGCCGCATCCTGGAAATTGAAGGTCTGCCAGATCTGAAAGTTGAGCAGGCGTTCGAACTGACCGATGCCTCCGCTGAACGTTCTGCTGCGGGCTGTACCATCAAGCTGAACAAAGAGCCGATTATTGAGTATCTGAACTCTAACATCGTGCTGCTGAAGTGGATGATTGCAGAAGGCTACGGCGACCGTCGTACGCTGGAGCGTCGTATCCAGGGCATGGAAAAATGGCTGGCCGATCCGCAACTGCTGGAAGCTGATGCTGACGCAGAATACGCGGCAGTGATCGACATCGATCTGGCTGATATCAAAGAGCCAATTCTGTGTGCACCGAACGATCCGGACGATGCGCGTCTGCTCTCTGATGTTCAGGGCGAGAAGATCGATGAAGTGTTCATCGGTTCTTGTATGACCAACATCGGTCACTTCCGCGCGGCAGGTAAATTGCTGGATACCCATAAAGGCCAGCTGCCAACCCGTCTGTGGGTGGCACCGCCAACCCGTATGGACGCGGCTCAGCTGACGGAAGAGGGCTACTACAGCGTATTTGGTAAGAGCGGGGCGCGTATTGAAATCCCTGGCTGTTCCCTGTGTATGGGTAACCAGGCGCGCGTAGCTGACGGTGCGACGGTAGTGTCTACCTCTACCCGTAACTTCCCTAACCGTTTAGGTACTGGTGCGAACGTCTATCTGGCCTCTGCGGAACTGGCGGCAGTTGCGGCGCTGATTGGCAAACTGCCTACGCCAGAAGAGTACCAGACCTTTGTCGCTCAGGTTGATAAGACGGCGGTGGATACCTATCGCTATCTGAACTTCGATCAGTTGTCTCAGTACACTGAGAAAGCTGACGGCGTTATCTTCCAGACGGCAGTGTAATAAATGCTACCCTCTCCTGTGGGAGAGGGGCTGTAGGTGAGAGCATCAGGCTACAAGGCCTCGCTCTCACCTTTTTATTTTCATTCCTCCCACCTCCCACGCTTTTTTTCTTCCTCTCTGCTGCGATAATTACCCTAATGGCTTTGCAGAGGAAAACACTATGGATTACGAATTTCTGCGCGACATCACCGGAGTGGTGAAAGTGCGTATGTCGATGGGCCACGAAGCCGTTGGACACTGGTTTAACGAAGAGGTGAAAGAGAATCTCGCACTTCTTGATGAAGTTGAACAGGCGGCGAATACGGTGAAAGGCAGTGAACGCTCCTGGCAACGTGCCGGACACGAATACACGCTGTGGATGGACGGTGAAGAGGTGATGGTGCGAGCCAACCAGCTTGAATTCTCGGGTGACGAGATGGAAGAGGGGATGAGCTACTACGATGAAGAGAGTCTGTCGCTGTGCGGCGTTGAAGACTTCCTGAAGGTGGTGAATGCATACCGCGAGTTTATGAAACAGAGATAATTTCCCGAAGCATCCTTGCTCCGGGCAACACTTACACGGCCGGAATATTGCGGCCGTAGTAGATTTCGCGCATCTCTTTCCAGAGCAGGTCAGTGATGGCCTTACGCTCTTCTTCGCTCAGATCTTCCGGCTTCGTGTGGAACATGTAGTGCTTAAGGTCGAATTCCTTCAGTAACATCTTGGTATGGAAGATGTTCTCCTGATATACGTTCACGTCCATCATGTCGTACAGCGCCTTCATATCCTCAGACATAAAGTTCTGAATCGAGTTGATCTCGTGGTCAATGAAGTGCTTCATGCCGTTGATATCACGGGTGAAACCGCGCACGCGGTAATCAATGGTGACGATATCGGATTCCAGTTGGTGGATTAAATAGTTCAGCGCGTTCAGCGGGGAGATCACGCCGCAGGTCGACACTTCTATATCGGCGCGGAACGTACACAGCCCACCTTCCGGATGGCTCTCCGGATAGGTATGAACGCAGATATGGCTTTTATCAAGGTGAGCAACAACCACTTCCGGCAGCGGGCCCGGATGTTCGGTTTTGTCGATAAGCTTAGGATCGACGGGTTCTTCGCTCACCAGAATGGTTACGCTGGCACCCTGAGGTTCATAATCCTGTCTGGCGATATTCAGGATGTTTGCCCCGATAATCGAGCAGGTTTCTGACAGGATCTCGGTCAGACGGTTGGCGTTGTAGAGTTCATCGATATAGGCGATGTAACCATCGCGTTCTTCCGCTGTTTTGGCATAGCAGATATCGTAAATACAAAAACTCAGGCTTTTGGTCAGGTTGTTAAAGCCATGTAGTTTAAGCTTTTTCAATTAGCTCACCCCCTTAGTGGATAAGGCGTCCTGAAGATACTGCGGCAGCGCAAACGCTGCGGTATGAACAGCAGGATTGTAGTATCGGCACTGAAGACCAGCCTGATGGAAACGGGCCTGGATAATTTCGGTGGAGAGATGGCGCAGCACGTCGTTATCCGTCGCCCAGGCAAAGGTCATGATCCCGCCGTAGTAGGTCGGAATGGCGGCCTGGTAGAAGCTGACGTCGCCAAAGTAGGTGCTCAGTTTGCGATGGCTATCGAGAGCTTCATCCTGCTGCAGGAAGCAGACGCCATTTTGCGCGACAAAGATCCCTCCAGGATTCAGGCAGCGCTTGCAGCCTTCGTAGAAGGAGGAAGTAAACAGCGACGCGCCTGGGCCGATGGGGTCGGTACAGTCCGAGATAATGACATCAAAGGTCTGCGTGGTCTGATTAACGAAGTTAACCCCGTCGTCAATCACCAGATTAAAACGCGGATCGTCATAGCTACCAGCATTGTGGTTGGGCAGGTACTGACGGCAGAAAGAGACCACGCCCGCATCGATCTCCACCATGGTGATGGTTTCAATAGAGCGATGGCGGGAAACTTCGCGCAGCATAGCCCCGTCACCACCGCCGATAATCAGGACATGCTTCGCATGCCCGTGCGCCAGCAGCGGGACGTGGGTCATCATTTCATGATAGATAAACTCATCTCGCTCGGTCGTTTGCACGACGCCGTCCAGCGCCATGACGCGGCCAAAGGCGGCATTCTCGAAGATGATCAGATCCTGGTGATCGGTTTTCTCATGATAGAGCACGTTATCAACGGCAAAGTACTGACCAAACTGGTCATGCAGTGTTTCATGCCACAACGTGTGGTCGGCCATACGCAGACTCCTCCTTTGTTAACATCCGTTACATTCACAAAAAGTGAGCGAAACATGATAGCTAACTCTCACCGTGGTTGCACGGCTACAGGCTCAACAAGGAGCGTCGGGAAGCTTATTTCACGTAGGCGAGCAGGCTGAGTGAATCGCGAGCCAGCGCTTTGCATTTTTTGGCAGTAGGGATACCAATACCGCTCAGGTCACGGTAGCTGTCTTCACCAAGAGATTTCATGTCGAAGCTGTCGTAATTGCTGAGGTCCCATTGGTTCTGCTGAGCAAAAAAGACCAGCGCGCGGCGAATTTGCCCGTTGGGTAAATTCTGGTAGCCACAATCATTTTTCAGGAATACAAAAACCGCCGTCAGATCGGCCATATCTTCCGCTTCATTTTCACTTAGCGCATAGCTGTTCGCACACATTGCCATCAGGCTGGTGAACAAAATTGTCCTGAAAAACGTCTTCATTGCTTCTACCACTTCTTCACGGAAAAATAACGTTAGCATACTTGGTGCCAGTGCGACGATCTTTATTATTACCGCTTTACTTGACCTTCCGGTAAGGGTGGGTTTATGCTCAAAAGATCGCCGGCTGGAAATAAGGAAATGAACATGCAACGTCGTGATTTTTTAAAATATTCCGTTGCGCTGGGGGTTGCCAGCGCATTACCACTGTGGAGCCGCACAGTTTTCGCGGCTGACAGACCTGCCTTACCCATCCCGGACTTACTGACTGCTGACGCCCGTAGTCGTATCCAGCTTGTTGTTCAGTCCGGTAAAACGGCCTTCGGTGGACACAACGCTACTACGTGGGGTTATAACGGCAATCTGCTTGGTCCGGCGCTTCAGCTACGTAAAGGGAAAGCCGTCACCGTTGATATTCACAACACGCTGGCAGAAGAGACGACGCTACACTGGCACGGGCTGGAGGTGCCGGGCGAGGTCGACGGCGGTCCGCAAGGGATTATTAAAGCGGGCGGTACGCGCAGCGTTACCTTTACGCCTGACCAGCGCGCCGCGACCTGCTGGTTCCACCCCCATCAGCACGGCAAAACGGGCCATCAGGTGGCAATGGGGTTGGCGGGCCTGGTGCTGATTGAAGATGACGAAAGCCGCCTGCTGCGTCTGCCTAAACAGTGGGGGATCGACGATGTACCGGTGATTGTCCAGGACAAAAAATTCACCGCAGACGGTCAGATTGATTATCAACTGGATGTGATGACCGCGGCGGTAGGCTGGTTTGGTGATACTCTGCTGACCAACGGCGCCATTTATCCGCAGCACGCCGCGCCGAAGGGCTGGCTGCGTTTACGTCTGCTTAACGGGTGCAATGCACGCTCCCTGAACTTTGCTACCAGTGATAATCGTCCTCTGTACGTGGTCGCCAGCGACGGCGGATTGCTACCTGAACCGGTGAAAGTGAGCGAGCTCCCAATGCTGATGGGGGAACGTTTTGAAGTGCTGGTGGATATCAGCGACGGCAAAGTGTTTGACCTGGTCACGTTGCCGGTCAGCCAGATGGGTATGGCGGTTGCGCCCTTTGACAAGCCGCACCCGGTGTTGCGGATCCAGCCACTGCAGGTTACAGCATCGGGCACGCTGCAGGATACGCTGACGTCGCTCCCGGCGTTACCTTCCCTTGAAGGTTTAACCCAACGCAAGCTGCAGCTTTCCATGAACCCGATGCTCGATATGATGGGTATGCAGGCGCTGATGGCGAAATATGGCGATCGGGCGATGGCGGGGATGCACCACGGGCAGATGATGGGGCATATGAATATGGACCACGGCAAAATGGGCGGCATGGGCAACATGAATCATGGTGACCATGGTTTTGACTTCCACAACGCCAACATGATCAACGGCCAGGCGTTCGACATGAACACGCCAATGTTTGCTGCCACAAAAGGGCAGTTTGAGCGTTGGGTGATTTCTGGCGAAGGCGACATGATGCTGCATCCGTTCCATATCCACGGTACCCAGTTCCGCATTCTTTCAGAGAACGGCAAAGCGCCTGATGTGCATCGCGCGGGCTGGAAAGATACCGTCAGGGTTGAAGGAGGGGTCAGCGAGGTGCTGGTGAAATTTGACCATGCCGCGCCGAAAGAGTTTGCCTATATGGCGCACTGTCATCTGCTGGAGCATGAAGATACGGGGATGATGTTGGGGTTCACGGTATAAAAAAGCCGGGTGGCGGCGTCGCCTTACCCGGCTTACATCTCGAACCGTAGGCCCGGTAAGCGTAGCGCCACCGGGCCTTTTTAGTTACTTACTTTCATCAGGCAGTGCATACGCGACAATATAGTCGCCCATCTTCGTGCCAAACGAACCGTGACCACCCGCAGAGATGACAACGTACTGCTTGCCATTCACTTCATAGGTCATCGGCGTTGCCTGCCCACCGGCTGGCAGACGGCCTTGCCACAGTTTCTCGCCGTTGGTCATGTTGTACGCGCGCAGGTAGTTATCTGCGGTCGCCGCGATGAACAGGACGTTACCGGCGGTGGAGATTGGGCCACCCAGCATCGGCATACCCATATTGAACGGCACCGGAACTGGCATCGGGAACGGCATGCTGTCCTGTGGCGTACCAATACGTTTTTTCCACACAATCTGGTTAGTTTTCAGGTCCAGACCGGAGATATAACCCCAGGCAGGCTGTTTACACGGCAGACCAAACGGAGACAGGAACGGGTTCAGCGTCACGCCAAACGGCACGCCATACTGCGGCTGAATGCCGGATTCGGTCCCTGTGCCTTTCGCGTCTTTCGGTGGCTCCATTGGGTTACCTGGGCCACGTGGGATCAGACGGGAAACGAACGGCAGCGCCATCGGGTTGGCAATCGCCACCTGACGGTTCGGGTCAACGGAGATCCCGCCCCATTCGAACATCCCCAGGTTACCCGGGAAGACCAGCGTGCCCTGCTCAGAAGGTGGGGTGAAGATACCTTCGTAGCGCAACTGGTGGAACATCACGCGGCACACCAGCTGGTCAAACATGGTGGCACCCCACATGTCTGCACCGCTCAGATCTTTCTTCGGACGGAAGCTCAGGTCAGAGAATGGCTGCGTCTTGCTGACGTAATCGCCCTTTGCCGCACCCTGCGGCACTGGTTTTTCTGGTGCCGGCACAACCAGTTTACCGTTGCTGCGATCCAGTACGAAGATGTTGCCGGTTTTCGCCGGAGCGTAAATCACCGGAACGGTTTTACCGTTAACGGTAATGTCCGCCAGTGTCGGCTGGGATGGCATGTCCATATCCCACAGATCGTGGTGAACGGTCTGGTAGCTCCAGGCCAGCTTACCGGTGGTCGCATTCAGCGCCACGATAGCGCTCGCGTAGCGTTCCTGCTCCGGCGTGCGGTTACCACCCCAGATATCGGGTGTGGTTACACCCATTGGCAGGTAGACCAGGTCCAGCTTCGCGTCATACGCCGCTGGCGCCCAGGAGTTTGGCGAGTTAAAGGTAAAGGTGTGTTCATCTGACGGGATCGCATTGGGATCTTTCGCGCCCGGGTCGAAGGCCCACAGCAGTTTACCGGTGTTCACGTCGAAACCACGGATGACGCCGGAGGTTTCACGCGTGGAGAAGTTATCCGTTACCGAACCAGCAATCACGATGGTTTTATCGGTGATGATCGGCGGAGAGGTTGGCTCATACAGACCCGGCGTGGTGTCCGGCATATTGGTCTGCAGATTAAGGATACCTTTGTTGGCAAAGGTTTCACACAGCTTGCCCGTTTCGGCGTTGATGGCGAACAGGCGGCCATCGTTCACCGGCAGCATAATGCGGCGAGGACAGTCGGCAATGACTTCCGGGCTGGCATTATCGGCACGCGCTTCGTGGTAAGAGACGCCACGGCAGGTGACATGCTGGAACGACGGGTTGGAATTGAGCTGTGGGTCGAAGTGCCATTTCTCTTTACCCGTGGCCGCATCAAGCGCGAACAGACGCTGGTGCGCCGTACACAGATAAAGCATATCGCCCACTTTAATTGGCGTCACTTCGTTGGTCAGTTCGCCCGGATCGTTTGGCATCTTCAGATCGCCAGTACGGAATACCCAGGCTTCTTTCAGGTTTTTAACGTTATCCGCGTTGATCTGCTTCAGCGGGGAGTAGCGTTGACCTTCCTGATTACGACCATACGCAGGCCAGTCACCGTCCGCCACCTGCGAGATAGCCGCAGCAGGCGTGGATTCCGCGTTTAGCGTACCGTTGATCTCCTGCGGGTCGTTAAAACCGGCCCAGGTCAGGATGCCACCGCTGATTAACAGGGCTACCACCAGCGCTGCAACGGCACCACTGGAAGGCACAATCAGGCGACGCCAGACGAAGGGCAGGATCAGCCAGATACCAAAGAAGACCAGAATGTCACTGCGCGGCGTCAGTGCCCAGAAGTCGAACCCGACTTCCCAGACGCCCCAGATCATGGTGGCGAGGAGTAATGCAGCATACAGCCACAGTGCGGATTGTTTTCTACGCAATAGCAGGATGGTTACACCAACCATAACCAAACCTGCAATTGGGTAGTACCAGGAGCCGCCAAGCGCGACCAGCCAGACGCCACCGATTAACAAATACAGCGCGCAGAAAGCTGCGAAGGCCGCTGTTAATGTCACCAGTAGACGCGGCTGTTGAGATTTTGTTTCAGCCATAGAAAAGTACTCGTCAGTTTTGTTAATTATTTGCTAGCAATTAATTATAGGCATTAACAAATGTGATCGGAATCACAATATTTGCTTTTTACAACTCATACGCCAGGGTTATCCATTTGCTGATATAATGGCTGGCTTGCGTATCGATGCCGGAGATTAATTCATCCGCATTGAGAGATTTTCATTAAAATCATATGGTTAGTAATATGAAACATACTGTTGAAGTGATGATCCCGGAAGCCGAGATCAAAGCGCGTATCGCCGAACTGGGTCGTCAAATCACCGAACATTACAAGGACAGCGGCAGCGAAATGGTGCTGGTCGGTCTGTTGCGTGGCTCTTTCATGTTCATGGCAGACCTGTGCCGTGAAGTGCATGTGCCACATGAGGTCGATTTTATGACCGCCTCCAGTTACGGCAGCGGCATGTCCACAACCCGTGATGTGAAAATCCTGAAAGACCTGGATGAAGATATTCGTGGCAAAGATGTGTTGATCGTTGAGGACATCATCGACTCCGGCAACACGCTGTCTAAAGTGCGCGAGATCCTGAGCCTGCGTGAGCCAAAATCGCTGGCGATTTGTACGCTACTGGATAAACCTGACCGCCGTGAAGTGCAGGTGCCGGTAGAGTTCGTGGGTTTCTCGATTCCTGACGAATTCGTCGTCGGTTACGGCATTGACTACGCGCAGCGCTATCGTCATCTGCCGTATGTGGGGAAAGTGGTATTGCTGGACGAGTAATGGTGGGCTGATGCCCTCACCCCGGCCCTCTCCCATAGGGAGAGGGAGAAAATTCCCGGCTTTATTTATGGTTTACATGCTTAAGCTGAAGGTTGGCAATTCCCGAACGGTAACGCTGTTCCAGCGTTTCGCGGTTTGTTGCAGTCACTTCCAGATTGCGCAGCAGGCCATCGTGAATACCGTACGCCCAGCCGTGGACAGAGACCTTCTGCCCGCGTTTCCACGCCGATTGCATAATCGTTGAGTGGCCCAGGTTATAGACCTGCTCCATCACGTTGAGTTCGCAAAGGGTGTCCATGCGACGCTCCTGCGGCATTTCGCCGAGCAGTGAGCTATGTTTGAACCAGATATCGCGGATGTGCAGCAGCCAGTTATCAATGAGCCCCAGTTCCGTGTTTTCAACCGCCGCCTGCACGCCGCCGCAGCCATAGTGACCGCAAATAATGATGTGCTCGACTTCCAGAACGTCAACGGCATACTGAACCACAGAAAGACAGTTGAGGTCGGTATGGATCACCAGGTTGGCGACATTACGGTGAACAAACAGTTCGCCGGGCTCGAGGCCGGTCAGGCGTTCGGCCGGGACGCGGCTGTCGGAACACCCAATCCACAGAAAGCGTGGGTTCTGGGCTTGCGCCAGTTTTCCAAAAAATCCGGGGTCTTCCTCCACCAGCATTTTTGACCATAGTGCATTGTTGCTGATGAGTGTATCTATGTTGTTCATGGAGGTTAGCGACCTGTAACCGAGTTATTGCGTTGCGCTACTATAGGGTAACCCGACTTTTAATGAAACCACACAACGTGTGTAAGAACTGAAGGTAAGTTAAATTCATGGCTATTGCACTGGAGCTTGAGCAGCTTAAAAAAACCTATCCAGGTGGCGTTCAGGCGCTACGCGGGATAGATCTAAAAGTAGAGGCCGGTGATTTTTACGCGCTTCTGGGACCGAACGGCGCGGGGAAATCCACCACTATCGGTATTATCAGCTCGCTGGTTAATAAAACATCCGGTCGGGTCAGCGTCTTTGGTTATGACCTGCAAAAAGACGTGGTGAACGCCAAGCGCCAGCTGGGGCTGGTTCCGCAGGAGTTCAACTTTAACCCCTTTGAAACCGTACAACAGATTGTAGTGAACCAGGCAGGTTACTACGGCGTTGAGCGCAAAGAGGCGCTTGAGCGCAGCGAAAAGTATCTCAAACAGCTCGATTTGTGGGAAAAGCGTAACGAACGTGCGCGGATGTTATCCGGTGGGATGAAGCGCCGTTTGATGATTGCGCGTGCGCTGATGCATGAACCAAAACTGTTGATCCTTGATGAGCCCACCGCTGGTGTGGACATCGAACTTCGCCGCTCAATGTGGGGGTTCCTGAAAGATCTTAACGACAAAGGCACCACCATTATTCTGACAACCCATTACCTCGAAGAAGCCGAAATGCTCTGCCGCAACATCGGTATCATTCAGAATGGCGAGCTGGTGGAAAACACCTCGATGAAAGACCTGCTCTCCAAGCTGAAATCAGAAACCTTTATCCTCGACCTGGCGGCGAAAAGCCCGCTGCCAAAACTGGAAGGGTATCAGTATCGTCTGGTGGATACCTCGACGCTGGAAGTGGAAGTGCTGCGTGAGCAGGGGATTAACAGCGTGTTCTCTCAGCTAAGCGCACAGGGCGTTCAGGTCTTAAGTATGCGTAACAAAGCGAACCGACTGGAAGAGCTGTTTGTCTCTCTGGTGCAGGATAAACAAGGAGACAAGGCATGACGCATCTTTACTGGGTCGCGCTGAAAAGTATCTGGGCGAAAGAGATTAACCGCTTTATGCGCATCTGGGTGCAAACCCTGGTGCCGCCGGTGATCACCATGACGCTCTATTTCATCATCTTCGGCAACCTGATTGGCTCCCGGATTGGTGAGATGCACGGTTTTACCTATATGCAGTTTATCGTGCCGGGTCTGATCATGATGGCGGTGATCACTAACGCCTATGCCAACGTGGCGTCGTCATTCTTTAGCGCCAAGTTCCAGCGTAATATTGAAGAGCTGCTGGTCGCGCCTGTGCCAACGCACGTCATTATCGCCGGTTATGTCGGTGGTGGCGTGGCGCGTGGCCTCTGTGTGGGGATTCTGGTCACGGCGATCTCGCTGTTCTTTGTGCCGTTCCAGGTGCATTCCTGGCTGTTTGTCGCGCTGACGTTATTGCTGACGGCAATCTTGTTCTCGCTGGCTGGCCTGCTGAATGCAGTCTTCGCCAAAACGTTTGACGACATCAGCCTGATCCCGACCTTTGTGCTGACGCCACTGACTTATCTGGGTGGGGTATTCTACTCCCTCACGCTGCTGCCTCCGTTCTGGCAGGCACTGTCGCACCTGAACCCGATTGTGTACATGATCAGCGGCTTCCGCTTTGGCTTCCTTGGCATTACCGATGTGCCGCTGTTTACCACGGTGGCGGTGCTGGTGGTGTTTATCCTCTTCTTCTATCTGCTGTGCTGGTATTTGATCCAGCGCGGGCGCGGTCTTCGCAGCTAACCGTCTGCCCGGCGACATTCTGTTTGCCGGGCACTTTCTTTGACAGTTATCACCCAAAGCGAACCTTCACTCCGCTAAACTACTTGCCTGCTAAGGAGAGAGTTATGTTGGGATGGGTGATTACCTGCCACGATGAACGGGCGCAGGACATGCTGGATAAGCTTGAAGCCAAATTTGGCCCGCTGGCGCAATGCCGGGCGGTAAATTACTGGCGTGGGTTGAGCACCAACATGCTCAGCCGCATGATGTGCGATGCCCTGCATGAAACCGATACCGGTGATGGCGTGATTTTTTTGACCGATAAATCGGGCGCGGCGCCTTACCGCGCAGCCGCATTGCTGAGCCATAAGCATGATTGCTGTGAGGTGATCTCGGGCATCAGCCTTCCATTACTGAAAATGATGTATCCGCAGCGTGAAACGTTAACCAGTGCCGGCTTCCGTGACGCTATTGTGGAGCAGGGCGCGCCGGACGTCAGCAGCTTGTGGCATCAGCAGCAAAAAAATCCTCCTTTCGTCCTGCTTCATGACCTGTATAAGAATTAAACGTTGGTATTGATGTCGCTTTTGCTACAATGGCATAAGTATTTCCGCTTCGAATAAGACCCTCATGTTCACGCGTATTGTTTTCCTGCTATTGATGTTCGTGTCTGGCATTTCTTCTGCCAGTTTACTCAGTCAGCAAAGTCTGCCTGCTCAATATATGCAAACCACCGAAGATGCGGCGATCTGGGCGCAGGTGGGGAACAGCGTCATTAATGTTGGCAACGTGCGGGCGGGGCAGATCCTGGCCGTCGTGCCTGCGGCGGCGGATTACTACGAATTTCGCTTCGGTTTTGGCACGGGCTTTATCGACAAGGGGCACCTTGAGCCGGTTCAGGGGAAACAGCGCGTCGAGGACAGCCTTGGCGATTTGAATAAACCGCTGAGCAATCAGAACCTCATTACCTGGAAAGACACGCCGATCTATAACGCACCCTCCAGCGGTAGCGCGCCGTTCGGGACGTTAAGCGCCAATCTTCGCTACCCTATACTGAACAAGCTTAAGGACCGTCTGAACCAGACCTGGTTCCAGATCCGCATCGGCAACCGTCTGGCATGGGTCAGCAGCCTGGATGCACAGGAAGACAACGGTATTCCGGTTATTACTTACCACCATATTTTGCGTGATGAAGAGAACACTCGTTTCCGTCATACCTCCACAACCACCAGCGTGCGGGCCTTTAACAACCAGATGACCTGGCTTCGCGACCAGGGCTACACCACCCTGACCATGTACCAGCTGGAAGGGTACGTACGAAATAAAATGAACCTACCCGCAAAGGCCGTGGTGATCACCTTCGATGACGGGCTGAAGTCCGTGAACCGCTATGCTTACCCGATCCTGAAAGAGTATGGTTTTAAGGCGACGGCGTTTATTATTTCCTCGCGCATCAAGCGGCATCCGCAAAAATGGGCACCAAAATTCCTGCAGTTTATGAGCGTGTCGGAGCTGGAGCAGATGCATGACGTGTTCGACTATCAGTCTCACACGCATTTTCTGCACCGCGTTGACGTCAATCATCAGCCCATTTTACTGAGCCGCAGCTACCACAATATTTTGTTTGATTTTAAGCGCTCACGACGGGACCTGGCGCAGTTTAACCCGCACGTGCTTTACCTCTCATATCCGTTTGGTGGCTACGACGAGAAGGCGATAAAAGCGGCGAACGATGCAGGGTTCCACCTGGCAGTGACGACGGTAAGGGGAAAGGTGAAACCGGGAGATAATCCGTTCTTACTGAAACGCCTGTATATCTTAAGAACGGATTCGCTGGAGACGATGTCGCGGCTGATCAGTAATCAGCCGCAGGGGTGATGCACTTATTCGTAAGTAATACTGAAGGTGGCCGCCGTCTTGAAATCGCCCGATTTTACCGCACTACCATCCGGTACAACTTGTGCGGAATAGTTGTAGCTGGTATTAGCCCCCCATTGATTACGAATATCGCTAACGCTGACTGAGCCATCGGGTTTCATCTGCACATCGTGATCGGTATTCATGATCTTCACGGCAACGCCTGATGCGCTTCCAGCACTTTTAGCAAGCAGACCCGAAACCGAAGACGGGTATCCGCTAACCATTTTGACCGTCAGTCTTGTCGCGTAGCAGTTCTGTGTACTGAAGCTAAAAGGCACCGCTTGTGTACTGTTTTTCTTAATATCGCTGACAAAATAGTCGCCCAGGCTGACGTTGTTCGAGCCGCCCTGCAGCTGTATAGAGCAGGTCAGATCGGGAATGTAGAAGTTCAGGGTGCTGTCTGTCACCGTAAAGGTAATGACAGGTTGCCCCGCAGGACCGATCCTGAACTGACCAATGGTTCCTGCTATTGAATGGCCCGTTGAAACGCCTTTTTCTGGGTGAAAATCAGGTGTTCTGAAATAATCTAAACGTAAACTCCAGCCAGTATCGGCACTCTCCCATGTAAACCCACTCTGTGAAGGATATACATTCTCGTTACCACCTCCTGCGGGGTAGAGTAGTTGAACGTTGTCGTGATTCGAACCACAGCCACTTTGTTCGGCGCACCATAATGTTGCGCTATACACAATACCAGGCACGCTTGTTTTAAAGAGTGCTTGACCGCTAGGCCCAACATATTTTGTATCAAGCAGACTGCTGTCAGTTATCACATGGACGGAGTTATCCCAGGGTGATGCACTTTTACATCCAATAGGATTGCTGCCGCGAAAAGGAATCGTATAATCATAGGTTCCAGTTGTACCTTCAACTTGGCTGACTGGGCCATCATAGATACTAGCATTTAAATTTCGAGTGATCGGATCGTTTGGAACGGTGTAAATACCAGCGGCGCTGGAGTTAATATAACAACTCTGATCCGCCAGTGTCGGTTTTATGATAAAAAGCGATAGCAACCCTGCCAGCGCGAGTATTATTTTCTTCATTACATTTCCTTGTAATTTATTCATAAATGACGTTAACCAGAACGTTGCTGGTAATTCTGCCAGCGGTAATTGCTGCTGTGTTCTGATAACGAGCATAGAAATCGTAATCTGTCAGATAAGCAAAGTTCTTTTGCTGCGAGGTGACATCGTAAACCACATCAGAACTGCCATCTGGTTTTAAAACGTTCTGATGAAAGGTGTCTGAAAAAATGACAAGACCGACATTTTTGGCTCCGTCACCTTCCAGCTCTTTATCGTTAGCAAATACCTGCTTATTGCCCACTGCCAGAGATCCCGATTGCGGTGTAAAGCTGAAATGTAATTTGCTTGCCACACCACTAGCTATATCATCACAATCAGTCACTTGTACAGAAAACCGCGTTCCGCCTGCATCCTGGGCTGCATTGTATTTATTACTGCCATCGGTATTGAAAAACCAGCTGCGGGCAACCACCGGCAATTGAACCTGGCCGCCGTTCGAGACGTTTATTTTACAGGTATTGGCAACAATATTGGCCCTGATATTAACGTCCATCCATGCCCCATCCGCATGGGATGAGGCTGGGATCAGCAAACCTGAAATAACGGCCAGCAGCAGCCTGTATTTTTTTATAAATAACGGTGTATTTCGCATCGTCAAGCTACCGCCTGTTCTTTATGCTTATTGATAGGTGACCAGAAACGTAACAGGTGAAGTAACCGACCCTGTAGTGACGTCAGCAACGGTCTTACCGTCAGCAACCACAACGCGTGAACTCAAATTATACGTTGCTGTACCTGACGAAATAGTCACGGTTTCGGTTTGTGGTGATTTACAGCTCAGTTGGGTACCTGTCGCTGAATCCCCATTCCACAGTTCAAATGCCGTATTGTTATTTGCACCAAAATTCAGGCTGGAGGCGGAGGAACAGCTGCCACCTGCGCCAGTGGTTGCTCTGATGGCTGCTGATGACACACCAGCACATCCGGTGAAGGCAATTTTGAACGCTTCTTCACGGGTTTTATTGGCCAGATCGGATTTGAAGACATCACCGAAATTTATTTGAGATACTGGTGAGCCAGAAGCATTCTGCACCTGAGCGCTACAGGTCCCCGCTTCAATGGTGGTGTTGAAGGTTGCTGAAACACTGCTCGTCCCGGTAATGGTCGCAGAGGCGGCTGTGGATACGAATCCCAGCACAGAGAGGGCAAAGATCGTAGGTTTAAATTCCATTATAGTTTCTCCGTTTTCTGTCTGGTTATTCGTAATAGAAGTTAAACGTGGCGACGGCGCTGAACGTACCCGTCGTTGCACTGCCTGCCTGGGTTTCTACCAGTTTGGCGGTTAAAGGTACTTCTTTTGCCGTGATTTCACCCGGGGTCCAGACAATACGTTTGCTGTCATCTGTCGAGTTGATCTCAAAAGGCGTTGTCGGTGCTGAACTACGCGCAATAGACACCCCAACATAGCTGGCTCCACCAGACGTCTCACTGTTAGCAATGGCCGTCTTCACTGTTGATGCTGAACCGCTTACGGTTGTTTTCAGTGAAGAGAGACTGGATGGACACTCTGTCAGCACCAGTTTGAAATCGGTTGTCGCTGTACCTGCCGCAATCGTATCAATACGGGTTTTCGCGTTGGTTCCGAGCGTAATGGTGTTGTTTTTACCATTGCCTGTTCCGCCACTGATGGCCATATCACAGGTGGTTTCCCGAATGTTGGCAGTGAAGGTAACATCGAGATTATCCGCAGCCCGGGCATAGCCACAGGTAACAGACAAAAGCGTTGCTGCATAAATGCAGCGAACGAAATGATTCAACGTGAACGTCATGAGTGAAAACTCCCTGTTATATATGAATTACATCCGGCAGAGTTGATGGGTTAAAAGCGTGGTCAGACCCGCTTTCTGTGCATCGGGTTGAATCTGATAATGCACATTACAGGCACTTTGCTGCCCGTTTCCCCAGACAACCCTGAGCGTGCCTTTGTCTTCGATACCGCGAACATAGGCTTGTCCAGCCTGGCCCACGCTGCCGACAATCTCTCCTTTCTCGTTCAGCACGTCGGCGCCGAGAGGGATGAAGCCGTTATCAGAACGCTGGAGTTCAAGTACTGCCGAACGACCTTCGTCGGTTTCGAAATTGACCAGCACCACGGCGCCGCTACGCGGTACGGCAACCGTACTGGTATTTTTCACTTCAACGTCGGCACTCATGGTGCTGGTGTCGAGGCCGATACGGTTTTCGCGGTAGGCGGAAAGATAGGGCATGATGGCGTAGCCGGAATTGCCGATTTCACCGTCACCGTTATTCAGACGTGCCCCTTTTGCTCCACTGGCTTTAATCAGTGCCAGCGAGTCGGTATCACTGATGCTGCCCGGTGCCAGCGTGATCCCTCCGGAATGCAGCAGCATGCCGCCGCTGTAGCTGGCAGAATATTGTTGCTGGTTGTCATCGCTCGCTGAGGCAGAAAGGCTTAGCGGACCATAAGGGCTGTTATAACTGCCGTAGCCGCTGATCTGATTGAGCGTACTCTCATCCGTGCGGCTATTGCTGCTCGTCACGCTGTAGTTGAAGCGGTTGTCCTCGGTATTGCCGTTTGCGGTGGTATTGAGACTCGTACTGCCTTTGAAATCAGAGTTCAGACCCACGTTAACGCTGTTGAAACCGGCAGGGCGTTTACCCGTACCAAACAGCGCATCGAACGGCAGGCTGACGTTGAGGTAAACGCTGTCTTCCTGTTCACCAAATTCATCATAAGTACGCTGCAAGGAGACGCTGTAACTGCCATAGGTAAAGGCGTTGCTATAACCCACGGTATAGTTAGAGCTTGAACGGCTGCCATCCCAGTAATCCTGCCAGCTACCGTTGACGTACATCGAGCCATAATCCACTTTGCCACTGCGTAGCGGCTGGCTGATGTTGACCTGGATTTGGTTTTTCATACGCTGGAAGGTGTTATACACATCCTGGCTGCCACTGCCCGGTTTCAGCGCCCGATCGCGATACTTCACGCGATCGGCCAGAGATGCCGCATCGTGCAGGCTGAGGTAGTCCTCTGTGGAGAAGCGGTAGGCTGCCACGTTTAATGAAGTGTCCGTTGCGGAGAGCATCTTACTGAAGGAGAGTCGATAGCTCTGGCCTGTCAGCGTGCGAAGTCCGTCGATATCCGCGCTGGAGTGGGTCACATCCAGTGCGAATGCACCGATCTCTGTATTCATGGCAAGACCCGCGAGACCCGCGTAAAAACCGGTGTCCATATATTGCAGGCCGGTATACCCGGTGAAGGTATTGTTCAGCCCATAATAGAGGGTGGCATAAGCCACTTTCGGTGAATCATGCAGTGAATCGTCATGTAACTCGCCAGCCCCAACATCCCAGCGTGCGAAGCCCGGACGTAACATTTGAGTCACGGATGAATACGGAACCGAGAAGGAGCGCTTGCTGCCATCGGCTTCCTCGATAGTCACCAGCAGGTCGTTGCCGTAGCCTGTGGTGCTGAGATCGGAAATCTCAAATGCACCCGGTGGCACGGTTGTTTCATAAATCTTGTTCCCGCTTTGTGTTACAGAGACACGGGCGTTGCTGTTAGCAACACCGCGGATGACAGGCGCATAGCTGGAAAGCCCGTTCGGCAGCATACGATCGTCATTATAAAGACGTAAACCGCGCAGGCCGATCGAGTCAAATGCGTCACCACGCGTGTAAGAGTCGCCAATCAACATCTGAGCTTTAAGCGGCGTGATATCTCTCTGCAGATAAATATCCTGGTTTGAGTAATCGCTGCCGTTTTTTTCATTCCAGTTCAGACTCCCGCGCGAACGGAAACGCCACGGGCCTAAATTGGCACCGTAACGTAAGCCTGCATAGGCGCTGTCACTGTTGCTGCCCGTACCTTCACTGTGCCAGGCGTTGAGGTCGTAGGACGCCATTGCGACAGGAATACCTTCTTCCCAGAGTGAAGGGTCGACATATCCCTGAGGGAGTTTAAGCACATACAGCTGGGGAACGGTCAAATCCAGTTCTTGTGTCGACGTGTTGAAATTAGCCGTTGCACCAGGGAAGGCTTTTGCAATATCAATACACGCTGCCGCATCGCTCGAATCATTTTTTTCGATCGATTCAGTATTAATACCGATCTGCTTAAGCAGGGTTAGCGTCATACACGGCGTAGCACGCGGTGTGCCGTTATCTTTAAACTCGACTTCGGTAGTTATTTTTGCTTTGCCATTAACATTTATTTTGGTCTGATATTTCCCCGGTAAAATAGGGTTACCTTGCGAAAAACGACCCACGTCGATTTTATTACCCGTGTTAAATAAAAACTGGTCGTTAAACTCGACATCATCCGCTGCGGAATTGACAGTGGATTTAATATCATCCGCGATAGCATTCAGAGGTATTGCCGCACTAATAGAAAGGCACAGAAATGAACGTCGAAAAAACATTATTATCCCGATCCGTGTGTTGCCGATAACGTGTTCGGCATAGCCATGTAATATGATTATTATTAGTTAAGTGCTGCTTCTTGTTCTTGCATTCCACCAAAGTCATTAATAGATGCATAATTAACTTTGCCGTTGCTAATGCCAGTCAGCCCTTTCACTTTCATTGTTTCGCTGGAGAACGGTTTCACAGAACTACTCTCCACTTCATATTTTTTGCCATTCACGGTCAGAGAAGCAGAGGCAATGGAAACGTTGTATGCAGAATCATTCTTCGCAACCAGCACAACATCGTTAGCAACTTTTTTCTGCGACCAGATCAGGTGCTTTGCAGATTCATCGGGTGAACCTTTGAGTCCTGTTGGGCGGAAAAAGAGTTTGATACGCGTGCGGAAAGCCAGTTGCAGCATATTCTGATCGCCATTGTTTTTGGCTTTGGGTGGTACTTCCAGCACGTTAAACCAGAACAGTGATTCACGGTCTTTGGGTAATGACTGGCCGAGTGAGGTAATGCGGATAGACTGGCCTTTTTGCGCTTCTACGCGAGTTACCGGCGGTGTAATGACAAACGGTAATTTAAGCTCCTGAGGGTCGGTCGTGTCGCGGCCATCATCCAGCCATGACTGAACGAGTAAAGGGTGTGAGCCTCTGTTTTCCAGATTTACCACAACATCTTTTGCTTTTTCAGGATAAATAATACGGGTTCCGGAGATAACAATATCAGCGTGGGCATGACATGCCATTATGCTGGTCAGCACAAAAGAGAGTGCTTTCATTCCTTTGATCATTTTTGCATTAAGCTGTCGCATATCCACTCCAGGATAATTGAGATAAACAAGCGCCCACGGCTAAGCGGGCGCATTATTAAATAAATAATCGACGATTATTCGTAGCTCATGGTGAAGTAAGCGTTAGCGGAGACTTTACCCGCAGTGACTGGGTTAGTGTCTTTCACCCATGCAGAACCTGGAACGTAAGCCACACGGTAGTACAGTTTGCCGGAGCCATTGGTCACTGGTGCAACCTGCGTGTTATTGTCAGGCTGACCAACCATAATACGATCGGTATTGCTGGTGGAGTTGTTATACATCGCCAGGCTTACGTTGGTTGCTGAACCTGCAACGTTAGAGTCTGGATCAACGGTACCGTTAGCCACGGAACCCATGTTTTTAGACATGAAGTTTGCGGAAGCTTTAGATACAGTTCCTGGGCAGTTTGTCAGCAGCAGTTCGAAGTTTTTCGCGCCAACACCTTTATCGATAGTGGTGCTTTCAACGTCGGATTTTTTAACGACTGGCAGTGCGATAGTGATGTTGTTAGTACCTTCACCATTGTTGGTGGTAATAGTACAGGTGGTATCGGTAACTGCGCCGTCAAATGTGATCAGGCCAAGATCGGTAGCAGCGAAAGATGAAGAGGAACCCAGTGCCAGAACTACGGTAGCAGCTGCCATGCTAATTTTTTTCAGTGACATAACAATATCCATGTAAAAGATTAAAAAGCCAAACATTGTTTTTGGCGGACGGATAATAGAGTGCACACTAAAAAAAGTAATTTTAAATTTACTTAAAATGGGCTTTAGCTATTCTGTTTTTTCAAATAAACCAGTTGGTTAATAGTGGTATTGTGAAAAGATTAAATAAAATCTTAAAAAAATGGAAAGGACTGGCGAAACATTTCTTTTTGAAGAATAATATTTCTTGGTGATAATTATATCTGCCGGCCCGAATTATTTATCTGGCGATATAATTCGGGCCTTTTTATCAGGCAACCTGAACAGGAATTGCCTTTGCGGTGCGTTTCATGTCGTTGTCGCCTTCGAAGTAGGCCACTTTCGGCTGCCAGCGGTGCGCTTCTTCGTCGGACATCATGACGAAGCTGGCGATGATTATGATGTCACCCACGTCAGCGCAGTGTGCTGCCGCGCCGTTGACGGAGATAATTTTTGAGCCGCGCTCGGCGGCAATCGCGTAGGTAGAGAAGCGTTTGCCGTTGTTCACGTTCCAGATATCAATCGCTTCATTTTCAAGGATGCCAGCTGCGTCCAGAAAATCCTGGTCGATTGCGCAGGAGCCTTCATAGTGCAGGTCGGCCTGGGTGACTTTCACTCGGTGAAGCTTACCTTGCAGCATTTTGCGAATCATTACGTTTACCTTTAATCGTCCGGGTAGAGAAAACTACGCCAGCTCAACCACTTTATTGTCAATAAGGCGGGCCTGGCCGAGCCATGCCGCCACCAGGATCACCGCACGTTTGCTGGTCTCTGCAAGCTCCAGCAGCGTATCGGCATCGCGAATTTGAACGTCGTCAGCGCGGAAACCTTTTTCGTTTAACGCTTGTTCGGCCAGGGCGATAATCTCTTCTGCACTTAATTCTTTAGCCAGAAGTTGCTCAGCCATGGTATTCATGACCTTGCTTAAGCCCGGCGCGATTTTGCGCTGATCGGCCGTCAGATAGCCGTTACGGGAGCTGAGCGCCAGCCCGTCTTTGGCACGCACAATCGGCACGCCGACGATCTCGATATCGTAACCCATATCGGCAACCATCTTGCGGATCAATGCCAGTTGCTGGAAATCCTTCTCGCCGAAGCAGGCAACGTCTGGCTGCACCAGATTGAACAGTTTGCTGACGATGGTGGACACACCGCGGAAATGACCCGGACGGCTCGCGCCTTCCAGCATGGTGGAAATGCCCGGAACGTCAACGTAAGTTGCTTCGTCGGTACCCTGAGGGTAGACATCGGCGGGAGCTGGGGAGAAGACAATATCCGCATGGCGTTTTTTGAGCTTCTCGCAATCTTCCTGCAGGGTGCGCGGGTAGCGTGCCAGGTCGTCGGCGCGGTCAAACTGCATTGGGTTAACGAAGATACTGACCACCACGATGTCTGCCCGGGCTCTCGCCTCATCGACCAGCTTCATATGGCCGTCATGCAGGTTGCCCATGGTCGGGACCAGTGCGATGCGTTTACCTTCCTGACGTGCACGACGGATGTGCTGGCGCAGCAGCGGCAGGGTTTCAATGATTAGCACAACGAGACTCCTTAATGGAAACTGTGTTCTTCGCCCGGGTAAACGCCGGACTCAACCTCGGCAATATACTGCCTGACCGCAGCGCGCATGTCGCCCGCTTCCGTGAGGAAATTTTTGGCAAATTTCGGGATATGTCCGCCGGTAATGCCAAAAGCGTCGTGCATCACCAGGATCTGGCCATCCGTCACGTTACCTGCGCCAATACCTATCACCGGAATCGACAGCGCGTCGGTGATGCGTTTTGCCAGCTCAACCGGAACGCACTCCAGCACCAGCAGTTGTGCGCCTGCGGCTTCCAGGGCGAGGGCATCATCGAACAGCGTTTGTGCGGCATCGCCACGGCCCTGCACTTTATAACCGCCAAAGATGTTCACGGATTGCGGCGTCAGGCCCAAATGACCGCACACCGGCACGGCGCGCTCGGTGAGCATTTTCACCGTATCAACGAGCCAGGCGCCACCTTCGATTTTGACCATGTTGGCCCCGGCACGCATCACGACTGCTGCATTTTCAAAGGCTTGCTCTGGCGTGGCGTAGGCCATAAACGGCAGGTCGGAAAGCAGCAGGCAGGCTGGCGCACCACGGCGCACGGCACGGGTATGGTAAGCAATATCCTCAACCGTAACCGGCAGGGTGGAATCATGTCCTTGTACCGTCATCCCTAACGAATCTCCGACCAACATGACGTTGATACCCTCTTCGGCAAAGAGTTTGGCGAAGCTGTAGTCATACGCGGTGATGGTGGCGAAGCGTTTTTTTTCCTGTTTGCATTTCTGCAGTAAGGAGATGGTGGTTGGTTTCATACTGTTTCCTGATAGCCCAAAAGCGAATCTTTGCGCATTTTAACAGTAACATTCGGGGGAACAATGATTTTAGCTAACCGATTAACGGCAAATATTTCAGGGTTAATCGGTAAGATGCAGGATTACCAGCGAGCGGGTCTTTCCGCCTTGAGAGTGTCCAGAATGGCTTTCAGCGAGATACCATCCGGAAAGGTGAGATCGGGGGCGACTTCGAACAGCGGCCAGAGCATAAAACCCCGGTTTTTCATGTCGTAGTGCGGAACAGTGAGGCGATCGGTGTTTATGACCTCATGACCAAACAACATAATATCGAGATCGAGAGTGCGCGGCCCCCAGCGTTCGGCTTTGCGTACGCGACCCTGTTGCAGTTCGATGCGCTGAGTATTATCCAGCAGCGTTTCGGCATCCAGAGCGGTCTCCAGCACGACGGCGGCATTGAGATAATCTGGCTGATCCTGCGGCCCCAGCGGTGGGGTGCGGTAAAACGAAGAGACGGCCACGATCCGGCTTTGCGGAATTTCGCCCAGCGCCTGTACGGCAGCGTTAACCTGCTCCAGCGGAGAGGCTAAATTGCTGCCGATGGCGATATACGCGAGGGTCATGAAGCACCTTCACGACGCGGCGCGCGTTTGCGCGGACGACGATGACGGCGACGTGGTTCCGGCTCTTCATCCAGCCCGGTGAGCATATCTTTCTGTTCAGGCGGGGCGGAAACCTGGAACTCGGCCCACCATTGCGCCAGACGCTGTAGCTCCTGATTCCTTTCAATTTCAGCCCGCAGTGACAGCAGATCGAATGCCGCGCGGAACTTAGGATGCTCCATCAACTTCCAGGCACGTTTGCCCTGACGACGGGACATGCGCAACTGAAGCTGCCAGATATCTCGCACCAGCGTGGTAATACGTTTCGGGATCGCCAGCGTACGGCACCCTTCGTCCAGCACGTCGTTCGCGGCCAGTGCGAAGGCATCGTAATAGGCGAGACCGCTCTCCTGAGTGATTCGCTGAGCCGTTTCCAGCAGTGGATACCAGAACATCGCCGCAAACAGAAACGCCGGATTCACGCGCATATCGTTGCGAATACGGGTATCAGTATTTTTCAGCACCTGCGCAATCATGCGCTCCATTGGGCTGTCACCGCTTTCGGTGAAGTAGCGGGTAATGGTCGGGAACAGCGGCTGGAACAGGTTGTATTCGCGCAGCAGATTATAAGTTTCAAAGCCGTGGCCGGCCTGCAGCAGTTTCAGGGCTTCCTCAAACAGACGGGCAGGGGGCACGTCGTTGATCAGCGTCGCCAGACGCGGAATAGGCTCTGCCGTTTCCGGGCTGATGCGCATATTCAGCTTGGCGGCGAAACGCACGGCGCGCAGCATACGCACGGGATCTTCACGATAGCGCGTTTCCGGCGTGCCAATCAGACGAATCAGACCTTCTTTCAGGTCCTGCATACCGCCGACGTAATCACGCACGGTGAAATCCGCCACGCTGTAGTAAAGGCTATTGATCGTGAAGTCACGACGCTGGGCATCTTCTTCGATAGAACCGAAGATATTATCGCGCAGCAGCATACCGTTCTGGCCGCGCTGCGACGTGGTGCGATCCGATGCGCCCGCTTCATGGTGGCCGCGGAAGGTCGCCACTTCGATGATCTCCGGTCCAAACATCACGTGAGCCAGACGGAAACGGCGGCCAACAAGACGGCAGTTACGGAATAATTTACGCACCTGCTCAGGCGTGGCGCTGGTCGTCACGTCGAAATCTTTTGGCTTTTTGCCCAGCAGTAAATCACGCACTCCACCGCCCACGAGATAGGCCTCGTAGCCCGCTTTATTCAGACGATAGAGCACCTTGAGGGCATTTTCACTGATATCTTTGCGGGAAATATTGTGCTGCTCACGCGGAATAACCGACATGTGTGGCTGTGCAATAGCATCATTCGCCATGCTCTCTTCGCGGCTTAGCACTTTACGGCAAAAATTAGCGACTCGGGTAAAAATGGTACACCTCGTAGTGTGTTTTGTTATGAAAAAAGCGGCTAATCATAGCTCAGCGCAACGCATTTGAGAATGCTGGATTTTTTGCACCGCCGTGAGCGTCCAGTGGGCGATCGCCATTTTCAGCAGTTCGTCAATACGCAGATCCTGCCATTCGTTGGTTACATTCTGGTTGAGAAATCGCAGCGCGTCGATCAAAACCGGGCGTGGATCGCCGTGTGGCAGGGCTGGCGCATGGTTTTGCTTCGACAGCTTACAGCCATGTTCATTGACCGCCAGCGGCAGATGAATGTAATCCGGCGCTTTCCAGCCAAACTGGTGATAGAGCGATATTTGCCGCACGGTAGGTTCAACGAGATCTGCACCACGAACGATTTCCGTGACGCCCTGGAAATGGTCATCCACGACAACGGCCAGGTTGTAGGCGAACAGACCGTCACGGCGGTGGATAATAAAATCTTCACATGCCAGACGTTCATCGGCGTGGATCTTGCCGGAGAGTAAATCGTTAAAGTGCGTCACCGGGGAGCGCTGCTTGATGCGCACGGCGGCATTTTCCGGGGGAAGATTAAGCGTACGACAATGACCGTCATAAACCCCTCCCACGCTCTGGATGCGTGCGCGGGTACAGGTGCAGTTATAGGAAAGCCCCTGAGCACGAAGCCAGGCCAGCCGTTCCCGATACGCATCGTGACGTTTTGATTGCCAGAGAACGTCGTCATCCCAGTGAAGACCGTAATGTTCCAGCTGACGCAGAATGGTGTCTGCTGCACCGGGAACTTCACGCGGAGGGTCAATATCTTCAATGCGAACAAGCCATTTGCCCTGGCTGGCACGAGCCTGCAGGTAGCTGCCGAGCGCGGCAATTAATGAGCCGAAGTGTAATTCACCGGAAGGAGATGGCGCGAAGCGCCCAATATAGTGTGATTCAGACATATCAACAGTAACAAGGCGGGAGTGACTCCCGCCTTTGGAGTGTGTAAACAGCGCTGGTATTAACCGGCCATCTGTTTTTCGCGGATTTCAGCCAGTGTTTTACAGTCGATGCACAGGTCGGCGGTTGGACGCGCTTCCAGGCGACGAATACCGATTTCAACACCACAGGATTCGCAGTAGCCAAAATCTTCGTCTTCGACTTTTTTCAGCGTTTTCTCGATCTTTTTGATCAGTTTGCGTTCGCGGTCACGGTTACGCAGTTCGAGGCTGAACTCTTCTTCCTGAGCGGCACGGTCGACCGGATCCGGGAAGTTAGCAGCTTCATCCTGCATATGAGTAACGGTGCGATCGACTTCATCCCTGAGTTGATTACGCCATGCTTCAAGAATACGCTTGAAGTGCGACAGCTGGGCTTCGTTCATATACTCTTCGCCCGGTTTCTCTTGATACGGCTCCACCCCAGCGATGGCGAGAATACTCAGGGACGATGTTTTACGGTTTTGCCCTTCTTGCATGTTGCTTCTCCTTAACACGCACTATCGATCCCCGTGTCGGGGGAAAAATCAGGTCGCTATAAATAGCAGATGCTTTTCCGGATGGCAATTATCTAAACGTAACACTTGACAAGCCTGTGAGGAAAAGCGTATTTGCGCACGCGGCCAGAACACTTAATCATCAATCGTCTAATCCCTTATAAGACAATGGGAAGAGAGGATCTCAGAGTCATATTATCGGCAGAAAGTTCCGCTTTATAAGCCAAAACCTCTACCCCCTGCTTTTGTGCCTCATTCAACAATTGCGCGTATTTAGGATCAATATGGCGGGCAGGAGAGAATCGTTCAATGGCTGAATGCAACACCGCAAACAGCAATACGGCGCGTTTGCCCGCCGCCGCAACACACATTAGCTCTCGCAGATGCTTCTGCCCGCGTAGCGTTACCGCATCCGGGAAGTAGCCATTTTCCTGTTCCGCTAACGTCACTGATTTTACTTCAATATAGCACTCAGGCCTGTCTTGCGCCTGTAACATGAAGTCAATTCTGCTGCCTTCATCGCCATATTTCACTTCACTTTTATGCGTGTCATAACCCACCAGTTCGGGAAGGGCATTATTCATTAGCGCTTCTTTAACCAGTTGATTGGCGCGCAGGGTGTTAACACAAATAAATGCCCCGCTTTGTGTTTCGGTCATTTCCCAGGTATGGGCATATTTGCGTTTCATATTCTCTGATGTGGAATACCAGACCCGGTCACCCGGTGTCGCACACCCCGTCATAGCACCGGTATTGGGGCAGTGCAGGGTGAGCTGTGTTCCTTCAGGCGTGACTACGTCTGCGAGGAAGCGTTTGTAGCGTTGAATCAGCGTGGCGTGCTGCAGGGGAGGGCTAAACTTCATCAGGCGTCCTTAACGGTATTGCCCAGCGTCCAGCGCTGTAGCGGCGTGTAGCGGGTGCGTCCTTGTGCAAAGACGGATTCATAAAGTGCGAATTCATTAACCGGAAAGGCCCAGTGAAAACCTGGTGGTGGGATGGCAACGGCCTGACCTGCATCGCGCAGCAACGTGATATGCGGATGAAAAGGCTGCGGGCTCTGGTAACAGCCGCTGCGTGCCGCCTGGGCGCGCAGCATATTTGCAAGCTGTAATATCCCACGAGGTGGCTGGCGCGTACCCAGCCAGACCACCCGCGAGCGCAACCACTGCCCGGCATCATCAAGGTGTAGCGTAAACCCCGGTTGAGAGATCCGTCCGGCCATTGTTGCCAGGGCCCGCTGTTTATCGGCGCTCACATCACCCAAAAAGGCCAGCGTCAGGTGCAGGTTAGCCGCGGCAACAGGGCGACCCGCTTCCGGCGGGAAGTGCTCAGCGCGCCAGCGAACAATTTGCCGCTGTATTGGGGCGGGTAATTCAATAGCAAAAAACAGCCGTTTCGACTCAGACATACGGGGGACTCGGTAATGATATGCGCCGATGCTACAATGTACGCCGACTAATGTTAACCCTCTGGAGCTGTTAGTGTCCTCATTGCCGGTCGCCGTCGTCCTTCCCGAGCTTCTCGCTGCCTTACAACATGCCCCGCAGGTTTTGCTGAATGCCCCGACAGGGGCCGGTAAATCCACCTGGCTGCCGCTGCAGATCCTGAAAGACGGGAATATCAGCGGGAAAATTATCCTGCTGGAGCCGCGCAGGCTGGCCGCGCGCAACGTGGCACAACGCCTGTCGGAATTGCTTAACGAAAAACCGGGCGAGACGGTGGGCTACCGTATGCGCGCTGAAACCTGCATCGGCCCAACCACGCGGCTTGAAGTGGTGACCGAGGGAATTCTCACCCGCATGCTGCAAAACGATCCTGAACTGACCGGCGTCGGGCTGGTGATTCTGGATGAATTCCACGAACGCAGCCTGCAGGCGGATCTGGCTCTGGCACTGTTACTGGATGTTCAACAGGGGCTGCGTGACGACCTTCGGCTGCTCATTATGTCGGCGACGCTGGATAACGAACGGCTGCAGCAGACGCTGCCTGATGCACCGGTGATAGCCTCGCAAGGGCGAGCGTTTCCCGTAGAGCGCCGTTATCAACCGCTGCCTGCCCATCAGCGTTTTGATGAAGCGGTCGCCATCGCTACTGCAGAACTGCTGCGTCAGGAGCCCGGTTCGCTGCTGCTGTTTTTACCCGGCGTGGGCGAAATCCAGCGCGTGCAGGAGCACCTGGCCTCCCGTGTCAGTAGCGATGTCCTGTTGTGTCCGCTTTACGGTGCGCTGTCGCTGGCCGACCAGCGTAAAGCGATTCTCCCCGCGCCTGCGGGGCAGCGCAAAGTGGTGCTGGCAACCAATATTGCGGAAACCAGTTTGACCATCGAAGGTATTCGCCTGGTGGTGGATAGCGCGCAGGAGAGAGTGGCAAGCTTTGACCCGCGTACCGGGCTGACGAAACTCCTGACGCAACGTATAAGCCAGGCGTCGATGGTACAGCGCGCAGGCCGTGCAGGACGTCTTGAGGCGGGTATCTGCCTGCATTTGACCAGTGCAGAGCAGGCTGAACGCGCGGCACAACAAAGTCCCCCGGAAATTTTACAAAGTGATTTATCAGGTCTGGTGATGGATCTGCTGCAATGGGGCTGTCCGGATCCGGGACAACTGGCCTGGCTTAATCCGCCTCCTGTCGTAAACCTTACCGCAGCACGTACACTGCTGGCCCAGCTTGGCGCGCTTGAAGGCGAGCGTCTGACGACGCGCGGCCAGAAAATGGCTGCTCTGGGCAACGATCCGCGTCTGGCCGCAATGCTGGTTGCCGCGCAAGGGGAAGATGAAATTGCCACGGCGGCGAAACTGGCCGCTATTCTTGAGGAGCCGCCGCGTGGTGGCAGCAGCGATCTGGCGCAGGCATTTTCACGCAATCAGGGGAACTGGCAGCAACGGGCGCAGCGGCTCAGCAAACGGCTAAACAGCCGTGGTGGCTCGCCAGACAGCGATATTATCGCACAGTTGCTGGCACAAGCATTTCCGGACCGAATTGCGCGCCGACGCGGGCTGGACGGTCGCTATCAGTTGGCAAATGGCATGGGCGCGATGCTGGACAGCGATGATGCCCTGACGCGCCATGAGTGGCTGATCGCACCGCTCCTGCTGCAGGGCAGCCAGTCGCCGGATGCACGGATATTACAGGCGATAGCTGTCGATATTGAGGCCCTGACGCGTGCCTGTCCGCAACTGCTTCAGCAATTTGATATCGTCGAATGGGATGACACCCAGGGCACCCTGAAGGCGTTTCGGCGTAGCCAGATTGGCAAATTGACCCTTGGCACGAAGCCGCTGGCGAAGCCGTCAGAAGAAGAGATGCATCAGGCGATGCTGAACGGCATTAGGGAAAAAGGGTTGAACGTACTGAACTGGACGCCCGAGGTGGAACAATACCGTATTCGTCTGCACTGTGCCGCGCGCTGGCTGCCAGAATATGCCTGGCCTGCGGTGGATGATGAGACGCTGCTTGCCTCGCTGGAGAGCTGGCTGCTGCCGCAAATGAGCGGTGTACACTCGCTGCGGGCACTAAAAGCCCTTGATGTTAAGGTCGCGTTACAGAATTTACTGGACTGGTCATTACGTCAACGTCTGGATAGTGAACTGCCGGGGCATTACACTGTGCCGACCGGAAGCCGGATTGCCATTCGTTATCACGAGGATAATCCTCCGGCGCTGGCGGTACGCATGCAGGAGATGTTTGGTGAGGCGACCACGCCATCCATCGCTGAAGGGCGCGTGCCGGTGGTGCTTGAACTGTTGTCGCCTGCTCATCGTCCGCTACAAATCACCCGCGATCTGGGGGCGTTCTGGGCGGGCAGCTACCGGGAAGTGCAAAAAGAGATGAAGGGTCGATATCCCAAACACGTTTGGCCGGACGATCCGGCGAATACCGCGCCGACACGGCGTACGAAGAAATATTCTTAATTGAGAGATTTCTTCTTTCACGGTGATGTGGAAGAAAAGAGAATCGGGCCTTTGCGCCTGAAAGTTGCGGAGAAAAAGCATGGCGGGGAATGACCGCGAGCCAATAGGACGTAAGGGAAAACCAACGCGTCCGGCGAAAGAAAAGGTAAGCCGTCGTCGCCTCAGAGATGAGGACTATGACGATGACTATGAAGATGATTATGAGGATGAAGAACCGATGCCGCGTAAAGGGAAAGGCAAAGGGCGTAAGCCTCGGGGTAAACGCGGCTGGTTCTGGCTGCTGCTGAAGCTGTTCATTATTTTTGTTGTGCTGATGGCGATTTACGGCGTCTATCTGGATCAGAAGATCCGCAGCCGTATCGACGGTAAAGTCTGGCAATTGCCTGCGGCAGTATATGGCCGCATGGTGAACCTTGAGCCAGATATGTCCATCAGTAAGAACGAGATGGTGAAGCTGCTGGAAGCCACCCAGTATCGTCAGGTGTCGAAGATGACGCGCCCGGGTGAATTCACCGTGCAGGCGAAGAGCATCGAGATGATCCGCCGTCCGTTTGATTTCCCGGACAGCAAAGAGGGACAGGTGCGGGCGCGTCTGACCTTTGACGGCGATCGTCTGGACACCATCGAGAACATGGATAACAACCGCCAGTTCGGTTTCTTCCGTCTTGATCCTCGACTAATCACCATGCTTTCGTCAGCAAACGGTGAACAGCGTCTGTTTGTGGCTCGTAACGGTTTCCCGGATCTGCTGGTGGATACGCTGCTGGCAACCGAAGACCGTCACTTCTACGAGCACGATGGCATCAGTCTTTACTCCATAGGGCGTGCGGTGCTGGCGAACCTGACAGCAGGGCGCACGGTGCAGGGGGCGAGTACGCTCACCCAGCAGCTGGTGAAGAACCTGTTCCTCTCCAGCGAACGTTCTTACTGGCGTAAGGCCAACGAAGCGTACATGGCCGTGCTGATGGACGCGCGTTACAGCAAGGATCGTATCCTTGAGCTGTACATGAACGAAGTGTACCTCGGCCAAAGCGGTGATAACGAAATCCGTGGTTTCCCGCTGGCGAGTCTGTACTACTTTGGCCGTCCGGTTGAAGAGCTGAGCCTTGACCAGCAGGCGCTGCTGGTCGGCATGGTGAAAGGGGCGTCAATTTATAACCCGTGGCGTAACCCAAAACTGGCGCTTGAGCGTCGTAACCTGGTGCTGCGTTTGCTGCAGCAACAGCAGGTGATCGATCAGGAGTTGTACGAGATGTTGAGCGCTCGTCCACTCGGCGTTCAGCAGCGCGGTGGCGTGATTTCGCCTCAGCCTGCGTTTATGCAGCTGGTGCGTCAGGAGCTGCAAAGTAAGCTCGGTGATAAGGTTAAAGATCTCTCCGGCGTGAAGATCTTCACTACCTTTGACTCCGTGGCGCAGGATGCCGCGGAAAAAGCGGCAGTGGAAGGCATTCCGGCGCTGAAGAAACAGCGCAAGCTCTCCGATCTTGAAACCGCGATGGTGGTGGTTGACCGTAACACCGGTGAAGTGCGCGCGATGGTGGGCGGGGCTGAGCCACAGTTTGCAGGTTACAACCGCGCCATGCAGGCGCGTCGTTCGATCGGCTCTCTGGCAAAACCAGCGACCTATCTCACTGCGCTGAGTCAGCCAAACCAGTACCGCCTGAATACCTGGATTGCGGATGCGCCAATTTCCCTGCGTCAGCCTAACGGCCAGGTATGGTCACCGCAGAACGATGATAAACAGTTCAGCGGCCAGGTGATGCTGGTGGATGCGTTAACCCGCTCCATGAACGTACCAACGGTTAATCTGGGCATGTCACTGGGCCTGCCAGCGATTGTTGATACCTGGCAGAAACTGGGTATTTCGAAAGATCAGCTGAATCCGGTACCGGCGATGATTCTGGGTGCGCTTAACCTGACGCCAATCGAAGTTGCACAGGCGTTCCAGACCATTGCCAGCGGGGGGAACCGCGCACAGCTGTCTGCGCTGCGTTCAGTAATAGCTGAAGATGGTTCCGTGCTGTATCAGAGCTTCCCGCAGGCTGAACGTGCGGTGCCCGCTCAGGCCGCCTATATGACGCTGTGGACGATGCAACAGGTTGTGCAGCGTGGTACCGGGCGTCAACTGGGAGCGAAGTATCCGGGTCTGCATCTGGCGGGTAAAACCGGGACCACCAACAACAACGTCGATACCTGGTTTGCCGGTATTGATGGCCGTGAAGTGGTGATCACCTGGGTCGGTCGCGACAACAACCAGCCGACCAAACTGTACGGCGCAAGCGGGGCAATGTCGATTTACCAGCGTTATCTGGCGAATCAGTCCCCGGTGCCGCTGAATCTGGTCGCGCCGGAAGACATTGTTGATATGGGCGTGGATGGTTCCGGTAACTTTGTCTGCGGCGGCGGGATGCGTACCTTGCCGGTCTGGACGACCAACCCGGACGCGCTGTGTCAGCAAAGTCAGCCAGAACAACCATCGGGCAATCCGTTTGATTCGTCTTCTCAGCCACAGCAGCCGCAGCAGCAACAGCCGCAGCAGCAGAATGAGAAGAAAGACAGCGACGGTGTCGCCGGCTGGATTAAAGATATGTTCGGCGGTAACTAGCCTTTTAAAGCCCTCTTCCCTGGAAGGGGGCTTTTTTTACCCGTAAACCTCATTTCGTTAACCCTCGCTTTAACTCTGATTAACCCTTCGTTTTCTCTTGATGATTTCTTAAACCCTTAATTCTCATAGGGCCGCTTACTGCTTGCTATGCAACCAGCGTTTCGCATATTATTCTGGCGCTCATAATAATAATTCTCGTTTACGTTATCATTCACTTTCACATCAGAGATTCAACATGGCGCTTTCCAATACTGCTCAGCCAATGAACACGTCGCTGCGTAAACTCGCGGTCGTCGTCGCCACAGCGGTTGCCGGCATGTCGACTTATGCACATGCTGCCGAAACCCCGAAAAAAGAAGAAACTATTACGGTAACCGCAGCACCTGCGGCACAGGAAAGTGCCTGGGGACCCGCTGCGACTATCGCTGCAAGGCAATCCGCGACCGGAACGAAAACGGACACCCCGATTCAAAAGGTTCCACAATCCATTTCGGTCGTGACTGCTGAAGAGATGGCATTGCATCAGCCACGCTCTGTTAAAGAAGCGCTGAGTTATACCCCAGGTGTTGCGGTCGGCACGCGTGGTGCGTCCAATACCTATGACTACCTGCTCATTCGCGGTTTCGCGGCCGATGGTCAGAGCCAGAATAACTACCTCGACGGTATGAAGATGCAGGGCAACTTCTATAACGACGCGGTGATTGACCCTTATATGCTGGAACGCGCTGAAATCATGCGTGGTCCGGTTTCTGTTCTGTACGGAAAAAGCAGCCCTGGTGGCTTGCTGAATATGGTGAGTAAGCGCCCAACCACTGAGCCGCTGAAAGAGATCCAGTTCAAAGTGGGTACTGACAGCCTGTTCCAGACTGGCTTTGACTTTAGCGATGCGATCGACGACGACGGCGTTTACTCCTACCGTTTAACCGGCGTGGCGCGTTCTAACAATGCCCAGCAGGAGCGTGCGGAAGAACAGCGTTATGCTATCGCGCCATCGTTCTCCTGGCGTCCGGATGATAAAACCACTTTCACGTTCCTCTCCTATTTCCAGAACGAGCCTGAAACGGGCTACTATGGCTGGCTGCCAAAAGAGGGAACGGTTGATCCGCTGCCAAACGGCGATCGTCTGCCGACTGACTTCAACGAAGGCGCGAAGAACAACACCTATTCCCGTAATCAGAAAATGGTGGGGTATAGCTTCGATCACGCATTCAACGATACCTTTACCGTGCGTCAGAACCTGCGTTTTGCCGAGAATAAAACTTCGCAAAACAGCGTTTACGGCTATGGCGTCTGTACCGATCCTGCAAATAGCGGCAACAAACAGTGTGCAGCGTTAGCCCCTGCAGACAAAGGCCATTACCTGGCGCGTAAATACGTTGTCGATCATGAAAAACTGCAGAACTTCACCGTTGATACTCAACTGCAGAGCAAATTCTCTACCGGTGAGGTGGACCACATTCTGCTGACCGGCGTTGACTTTATGCGTATGCGTAATGACATCAACTCCTGGTTTGGTTATGACGATTCTGTACCGCTGCTGGATCTCTACCATCCGGTGAACAGCGATTTTGATTTCGGCTCAAAAGATCCTGCAACTTCCGGCCCTTATCAAATTCTCAACCGCCAGAAACAGACAGGTCTGTACGTTCAGGATCAGGCCCAGTGGGATAAAGTGCTGGTAACCCTTGGTGGCCGTTATGACTGGGCCGATCAAGAGTCTTATAACCGTGTAACGAACACGACAGCTAAACGTGATGACACGCAGTTCACCTGGCGCGGTGGTGTTAACTATCTGTTCGACAATGGCGTAACACCTTACTTCAGCTATAGCGAATCCTTTGAACCTGCTTCCCAGACTGGTGCGAGTGGCAACATCTTTGCTCCGTCTAAAGGTAAGCAATACGAAGCGGGTGTGAAATACGTGCCGAACGATCGTCCGATCGTGATTACCGGTGCGGTATACCAGCTGACGAAAACCAACAACCTGATGGCTGATCCAGCGGGCTCATTCTTCTCCGTTGAAGGCGGTGAGATCCGTTCCCGTGGCGTAGAGCTGGAAGCGAAAGCGGCATTGTCTGCGAGCGTTAACGTTGTCGGTTCTTACACCTATACCAATGCCGAGTACACTACCGACACTAACTACAAAGGCAACACGCCAGCGCAGGTGCCGAAACACATGGCCTCCGTATGGGGGGATTACACCATGTTTGATGGCCCGCTGTCTGGCCTGACGTTGGGTACTGGCGTTCGTTATACCGGTTCCAGCTTCGGCGATCCGGCGAACTCCTTCAAAGTGGGCAGCTATACCGTGGTTGATGCACTTGTCAGATACGATCTGGCGCGTGTAGGGATGGCCGGCTCAAACGTCGCGCTTCACGTAAACAACCTGTTCGATCGTGAATATGTTGCCAGCTGCTTCAACACCTACGGTTGCTTCTGGGGTGCTGAACGTCAGGTTGTAGCCACTGCGACCTTCCGCTTCTAATCTCTCTTTGGGCACGGTTCGCCGTGCCCTTTTTATTTAAGTTGGCTGACATGCAGGATAATAAAACGCAATCTGACACCACTTTTACGCTCAACAATCTCTCCTTTCGCGTACCCGGGCGCACCTTGCTGCATCCGCTCTCTTTGACATTCCCTGCCGGTAAAGTCACTGGCCTGATTGGTCACAACGGTTCCGGTAAATCGACTTTGCTTAAGATGCTGGGCCGCCATCAGCCGCCTTCGGAAGGCGATATTCTGCTTGATGACCAACCGCTGGAGAGCTGGAGCAGTAAAGCCTTTGCCCGCAAAGTCGCGTATTTGCCGCAGCAGCTGCCGCAGGCGGAGGGGATGACGGTGCGTGAACTGGTAGCGATTGGGCGTTATCCGTGGCACGGGGCGCTTGGGCGTTTCGGTATCGCTGACAGAGAAAAAGTGGAAGAGGCGATTTCGCTGGTGGGATTAAAACCACTGGCACACCGTCTGGTGGATAGCCTGTCCGGGGGCGAACGTCAGCGCGCGTGGATTGCGATGCTGGTGGCGCAGGACAGCCGCTGTCTGCTGCTGGATGAACCCACCTCTGCGCTGGATATTGCCCATCAGGTTGACGTTCTGGCGCTGGTGCATCGCTTAAGCCAGCAGCGTGGGTTGACGGTGATTGCGGTTCTGCACGATATCAACATGGCCGCGCGTTATTGTGACTACCTCGTCGCGCTGCGTGGCGGGGAAATGATTGCGCAGGGCACACCACCCGAACTGATGCGCAGCGAAACGCTGGAACACATTTACGGAATTCCAATGGGTATTCTGCCTCACCCGGCCGGGGCATCACCGGTGAGCTTTGTATTCTGATGCTGGATTCAATGCAAATGAGCCGCCGTCGCCTGCTGACGGCAATGGCGCTATCACCGTTGTTATTAAAAATGAATACGGCGCATGCCGCTGCCGTCGATCCGCACCGTATCGTGGCTCTTGAGTGGCTGCCAGTCGAGCTGATGATGGCGCTCGGCGTCACGCCTTATGGCGTGGCGGACATTCCAAACTATAACCTCTGGGTGAACGAGCCGAAGCTGCCGGACTCGGTGATCGACGTCGGCCTGCGGACTGAGCCAAACCTTGAACTGCTCACTCAGATGAAGCCGTCATTTCTGTTCTGGTCTGCGGGGTACGGTCCGTCAGAAGAGACAATGGCGCGTATTGCGCCCGGTCGAGGTTTCTCCTTCAGTGACGGTAAAAAACCGCTGACCATGGCGAGACACTCTATTAACGAGATGGCGCATATCCTCAACCGTGAGGCGGAGGCTAAAAAGCATCTCGACGAATTCGACGCCCTGATTGATTCCCTGAAGCCGCGCTTTGCCCATCGGGGCGATCGCCCGCTGTTGATGATGACGTTACTGGATGCCCGCCATATGCTGGTCTTTGGCAAAAACTGTCTGTTCCAGGACGTGCTCGACAGTGTTGGTATTCGCAATGCCTGGGAAGGTGAGATGAACTTCTGGGGCAGTACGACCGTAGGTATTGACCGCCTGGCGGCATTTCGTGATGTCGACGTGCTGTGTTTCGACCACGGTAACGAACGTGGCATGCAAACGCTGATGGCCACTCCGCTCTGGCAGGCGATGCCGTTCGTGCGTGAGCAGCGTTTCCAGCGCGTGCCAGCGGTATGGTTCTACGGCGCGACGCTGTCGGCCATGCATTTTGCCCGCGTGCTGGATAATGCGCTGGGAGGTAAAGCATGAGTACGCGTATTGCACGCTTCCCGGCACTGCTGTTGTCCTTACTCTTCCTTGCTGCGCTGGTATTAACCTGGTTCAACCTGTCGACGGCATTACCGCGCGGGGAGTGGGGCGCCGCGCTGACAGCCCCGGATATCAACAACATTCAGCAGATGGTGTTCCACTACAGCCTGCTACCGCGTCTGGCGATTTCGCTGCTGGTCGGGGCCGGGTTAGGCCTGGTGGGCGTTTTGTTCCAGCAGGTACTGCGTAACCCTCTGGCAGAGCCGACGACGCTGGGTGTTGCAACAGGTGCGCAGCTTGGGATCACCATTACCACGCTGTGGGCGCTGCCCGGCGCGTTAACCACGCAGTTTGCGGCTCTCGCGGGGGCATGTGTGGTGGGGGCGCTGGTCTTTGGCGTGGCCTGGGGTAAACGCCTGTCCCCCGTGACGCTAATCCTGGCCGGGCTGGTGGTCAGTCTCTATTGTGGCGCGATTAATCAACTGCTGGTGCTGTTCCATCACGATCAGCTGCAAAGCATGTTCCTGTGGAGTACCGGAACCCTTACCCAGACTGACTGGAGTGGTGTTGAGCGTCTGTGGCCGCAGCTAATTGGCGGTGTACTGCTGACCTTGCTGCTCCTGCGTCCGTTAACGTTAATGGGGCTGGATGATGGTGTGGCGCGTAACCTGGGGCTGGCGCTGTCGCTGGCTCGTCTGGCGGCGCTGACGCTGGCAATTGTATTGAGCGCTTTGCTGGTAAACGCCGTTGGCATCATCGGGTTTATTGGCCTCTTTGCACCACTGCTGGCAAAAATGCTCGGCGCACGGCGTCTTCTGGCGCGCCTGATGCTTGCCCCACTGATTGGCGCGCTGATCCTCTGGCTTTCCGATCAGATCATTCTCTGGCTGGCGCATGTCTGGAGGGAAGTGTCGACGGGCTCGGTGACCGCGCTTATAGGTGCGCCGCTGCTGCTGTGGCTACTCCCGCGTCTGCGCAGTATTAGCGCGCCGGCGATGGATGTTGGCGATAAGGTTCATGCTGAACGTCAGTCAGTGCTGTGGTTTAGCCTTGCCGGTCTGGCGGTGCTGATTATTGCTTTGTTTGCCGCATTCGCTTTTGGGCGTGATGCGGCGGGCTGGCACTGGGCAACGGGCGATTTATTCCATGAACTGCTGCAGTGGCGCTGGCCGCGGGTGCTTTCCGCGTTAATTGCCGGGGTCATGTTGGCCGTCGCGGGCTGTATTATCCAGCGCCTGACCGGCAATCCGATGGCCAGCCCGGAAGTGCTGGGGACTAGCTCTGGCGCGGCGTTCGGCGTGGTGCTGATGTTGTTCCTCGTGCCGGGAAATGCATTCGGCTGGTTGATGCCTGCGGGAAGTATTGGTGCGGCGGTGACGCTGTTAATCATCCTGATTGCTTCTGGTCGCGGCGGTTTTTCCCCGCACAGAATGCTGCTGGCCGGGATGGCGCTCAGCACGGCATTTACCATGTTGCTGATGCTGCTTCAGGCGAGTGGCGATCCGCGTATGGCGAAGATCCTGACCTGGATTTCCGGCTCAACGTACAGTGCTACCGGCAGCCAGGTTGTTTACACCGGGATCGTGATGATCGTGTTGCTGGCGGTTGTGCCGCTGTGTCGTCGCTGGATGACCATCCTGCCGCTGGGGGGCGAAACCGCACGTGCGGTCGGGTTAGCGCTAACGCCAACGCGCGTGGCGCTTCTTCTGCTGGCTGCGTGTCTGACGGCGACGGCCACCATGACGATAGGACCGCTAAGCTTTGTGGGGTTGATGGCTCCGCATATCGCCAGAATGATGGGTTTTCGCCGGACCATGCCGCATATTGTGATGTCGGCGCTAACGGGCGGGATAATGCTGGTGTTTGCGGACTGGTGCGGAAGAATGGTGCTGTTTCCCTATCAGGTCCCGGCAGGTCTGCTGTCGACCTTTATTGGCGCGCCGTACTTTATTTATCTGTTAAGAAAGCAGAGCAGGTAGGCCGGGTAAGCGTTAGCGCCACCCGGCAATGCCCTTAGAGCTTCGCGAACACCTTACGCGCCGCGTCGATGGTGTTATTGATATCGTCTTCGCTGTGCGCCACGGACATAAAGCCTGCTTCGAACGCTGACGGAGCCAGGTATACCCCTTCTTCCAGCATCAGGTGGAAGAAGCGCTTGAAGCGCTCGACGTCACATTTCACCACATCCTGATAGCAGGTGACGGTTTTCGCGTCGGTGAAGAAAATTCCGAACATCCCACCCACATGGTTCACCACCAGCGGGATACCCGCTTCTTCGGCGGCTTCCAGCAGACCGTTTGCCAGCTGAGTGGTGAGGTCAGTCAGGGTCTCATGAATACCTGGCTGAGCCACCTCGGTCAGGCAGGCGAAGCCCGCAGCCATCGCGATCGGGTTACCGGAGAGCGTACCCGCCTGGTAAACCGGGCCTGTTGGTGCCAGGGCTTCCATCACATCCTTACGGCCACCGAATGCACCGACTGGCATACCGCCGCCGATGATTTTGCCGAGGCAGGTCAGATCAGGCTCAACGCCATAATAGGACTGGGCACCCGCCAGCGCTACGCGGAAGCCGGTCATCACTTCGTCAATGATCAGCAGCGCGCCGAATTCATCACACAGTGCGCGCAGGCCCGGCAGGAAATCAGGTTGCGGTGGGATGCAGTTCATGTTGCCCGCAACGGGCTCAACGATAATGCAGGCGATCTCCTGTGGATATTGCTCGAACGCTGCGCGAACGGTATCCAGATCGTTATAGGTACAGGTTAGCGTGTGCTTTGCGAAATCAGCCGGTACACCCGGAGAGTTTGGCTGGCCGAGGGTCAGCGCGCCGGAGCCCGCTTTTACCAGCAAGCAGTCCGCGTGGCCGTGGTAGCAGCCTTCAAACTTGATGATTTTGTCGCGGCCAGTAAAACCACGCGCCAGACGGATGGCGCTCATGGTGGCTTCGGTACCGGAGTTCACCATGCGCACCATGTCCATGGTGGGCACCAGTTCAGTCACCAGCTCCGCCATTTTCACTTCCATCTCGGTTGGCGCGCCGAAGCTCAGGCCACGCTGAGCCGCTTCAATCACCGCGTTACGAATAGCAGGGTGGTTATGCCCCAGTACCATCGGTCCCCAGGAACCGACATAATCAATGTAGGCTTTGCCATCGACATCATACAGATACGCGCCGTCAGCACGTTCGATAAACAGCGGCGTGCCGCCAACGCCGGTAAAGGCGCGTACAGGTGAGTTCACGCCACCCGGAATAAGCTCGCGGGCTGCACTGTAGAGGTTTTCAGACTTGCTCATGGCGTCGTTCCTGGTTCGTATAAAATGATTAAGCACACTATTCTAAGTGATCCGCGGAAGGTAATGAAATTTTTGCCTCTTTCATTCCTAAACAATTGTTAAGTATTTTTCACGGGATGACATGGCGCACTCTGGTAGAATCCCTGGGGCTATTTGTATGACGATAAGAAACGGTAATGAAAGCAGACATCCCCACTTTTGAAGAACAACAGTTCAGACGCATACAGCACCGTATTAGCATTCGGCGTTTGCTCAATCGCGATAAAACCCCGCTGGCTATTCTGCTGGCTGCGGCCGTGGTCGGTACAGTCGCCGGGCTGGTGGGTGTACTATTTGAAAAAGCGGTCAATGCGGTACTGAACTGGCGAGTTGGCACCGTAGCCGGTTTCGCCGATAGTCGGTGGCTGGTTTGGGTATGGGCGTTCGGACTGTCGGCGCTGTTTGCCATGGTGGGTTACTTTCTGGTGCGCAAATTTGCTCCTGAAGCTGGCGGCTCAGGGATCCCGGAAATTGAAGGTGCGCTGGAAGAGTTACGCCCGGTGCGCTGGTGGCGCGTCATCCCGGTAAAATTTATCGGGGGTATGGGAACGCTCGGGGCGGGCATGGTTCTGGGGCGAGAAGGGCCAACCGTACAACTGGGCGGGAACGTCGGCCGCATGGTGGGCGATCTGTTTCGGATGCGTAGCGCCGAAGCGCGCCATACGCTGCTGGCAACCGGCGCGGCGGCGGGGCTTTCGGCAGCGTTTAACGCGCCGCTGGCGGGGATCCTGTTTATCATCGAAGAGATGCGCGCGCAGTTTCGCTACAACCTGATTTCGATTAAAGCGGTGTTTACTGGCGTCATTATGTCGAGCATCGTTTTTCGCATCTTCAATGGCGAGGGCGCGGTCATTGAGGTAGGTAAACTGACCAACGCGCCGGTTAATACCCTGTGGCTTTACCTGATCCTCGGCATGATTTTCGGCGTGGTGGGACCGCTGTTTAACACCTTTATCCTCCGTGCTCAGGATATGTTCCAGCGCATTCACGGCGGAAATACCACCAAATGGGTGCTGATGGGCGGCCTGCTGGGTGGAATGTGTGGCGTACTCGGGTTTATTGAACCCAATGCCGCCGGCGGCGGCTTCGGGCTGATTCCCATCGCGGCGGCAGGGAATTTCAGCGTGGGTCTGCTGCTGTTTATGTTTATTTCTAGAGTCATCACGACGGTGCTGTGCTTCTCGTCCGGCGCACCCGGCGGGATTTTCGCGCCAATGCTGGCACTGGGCACGCTGCTGGGAACCGCGTTTGGAATGGCGGCTGAAGCGGGTTTCCCGGCTTATCATCTGGATGCCGGGACGTTTGCGGTGGCCGGAATGGGTGCGCTGCTGGCCGCATCCCTGCGCGCGCCGTTGACCGGCATCGTGCTGGTGCTGGAAATGACGGATAATTACCAGCTCATTTTGCCAATGATCATTACCTGCCTCGGCGCGACACTATTAGCCCAATTCCTGGGTGGAAAACCGCTATACTCCACCATCCTGGCGCGTACCCTGGCAAAACAAGAGGCTGAACGGGCGGCCATGCAGAATACTTGAATGAAATACCAGGGTATTAGATAATGACATAAAGAATTGGGTGAATTTTGCCCAATAGCAGTATTCATGGGAGCATAAGATGAGTGATGACGTAGCGCTGCCGCTGGAATTTACCGAAGCAGCAGCCAACAAAGTGAAAACCCTGATTGCCGATGAAGACAATCCGGATCTGAAACTGCGTGTCTATATTACCGGTGGCGGCTGCAGCGGCTTCCAGTATGGTTTTACCTTTGACGACCAGGTTAACGATGGCGATATGACTATCGAGAAGCAGGGCGTTGCGCTGGTGGTTGACCCGATGAGCCTGCAATATCTGGTAGGCGGTTCGGTGGATTACACTGAAGGTCTGGAAGGTTCACGCTTTGTTGTGACCAACCCGAATGCAACCAGCACCTGCGGATGTGGTTCGTCGTTCAGCATCTGATGACCAAAAACGGTAACCTGACGGTTACCGTTTTGCTTTTATCTTCCATTATCATCCAGCGCAAACGTCGGCAGCTTCAGATGCCAACGTATCGCCGCTAAACGTATTCCCAACGTCACCACCATGCCCAGCATGGCAGCGTTTTCCAGCGGAACAGCAAAGGTGTAGTACGCCGTGGCGTGAACAATCCCGCCAATAATGCAGGCCGTAGCATAGATCTCGGTACGCAGAATCATCGGCACTTCACGCGCCAGAATATCGCGAATGATCCCGCCGCCGACGCCGGTTAAGACCCCCATGCAGATTGCCACCATCGGGCCTGTTCCCGCATTGAAGGCTTTATTGACCCCAATACCCACAAACACGGCCAGGCCGACGGCGTCCAGCACCGGAAGTATCCATTTTGGTAATCTGCGGGGCTGACGCACCAGGACGATGGTTAACAGGCAGGTAACCATCGCCACCACCAGGTCGGTGGGATCTTTTACCCAAAACACGGGGCCATTCGCCAGCGCCATATCGCGGATAGTCCCGCCGCCAACGGCGGTCACAACGCCCAGTACCAGCACGCCAAACGGATCCATGCGTAGTTTCCCGGCCAGCAGAACACCGGAGATAGCAAAAACGGCTGTGCCAAGAATATCCAGCCAATAGACGAGCATCGTTAAATCCTCGAACAGGGTCTTATGTTAGTGACTCTCTGCCAGCGCGGCACAGAGCTGTTTTGCGGCGAGGATAATACGCGGGCTGGCGCGTTCAAACCAGTCACTGTTGAGTGGGATCACCGGAATTTTTAGCTGGTTTCGCCAGAATTGTTCAATTTTAGGAATCTCGCTCGCATTTCCGACCACGACAATGGCCTGTGGCTGGCGTGCCAGTACCTGTTCTCGGCTGACCTGAGGCCACGGTACCCGGCTGGCAGCAAAGATATTTTCACCGCCGCAAACTTCCAGCACCTGATTCTGAATTGAGCCTTTACCGGTGGTGAACAGCGGCTGGCTACCAAACTGCAGGAAGATGCGCTTTTTAACTGGAGTGTCGTATCGCGATTTTAGCGCGGCATAGTCGCTGAGCATCTGTTTCGCCGCGCTCTCGGCTTTTTTGGGCGTTGGGCTATAAGGGGCGAGAGAGCGTAGTGCCTGAGCGACTTGTTCAATGCTCACGGCATCAATCCATGTTACGTTGATCCCAAGCGAGGTGAGCTGGTTGACCTGCCGCTCGGCATTACCGCCACGCCACGCCAGCACCAGATCCGGTTTAAGTGCGACGATGCGCTCAAGGTTCATTCCCTGCCAGGTCGCAACCTGTTCAATACCTGCCGCTTGCGGGGGGTAATCTGAAAAGCTACTTACGCCAACGGGCGTGATCCCGGCGGCAAACGCCAGTTCGGTGTTGGCGGGAGAGAGTGTAATCACGCGCGGCACAGCATAGAGCCATACCGGCGTAAGCAGAAGCAGGGCGGCCAGCGCCCTGACGGTATGTTTAGCCACGTGCCAGTTTCTGCACCAGGCGTTCCACCATCACGGTGGACTGTTTTGCCGCAACGGTCAGGAACTCGTCGAAGCTGATGTGAGACTGCTGATCTGCAACGTCAGAGATAGCGCGAACTACCACAAACGGTACGTTGAAGTTATGGCAGACGTGAGCGATCGCGGTTGCTTCCATCTCAACGGCAACGGCCTGTGGGAAATTATGACGGATTTTTGCCAGGCCTACAGAACCATTGATGAAGGCATCACCGCTCACAATCAGACCACGCACAGCGTTGAGGTTCAGCTCGGCAATGCAGGTTTCTGCCGCCGCAATCAGTTTATCGTCAGCTTTAAACCCTGCCGGGCAACCCGGGAGCTGGCCGTACTCATAGCCGAACGCGGTGACGTCAGCATCGTGGTAACGTGCTTCGTCGGAGACGACGATATCACCTACTTTCAGCGACGGTGCCAGACCGCCCGCAGAGCCAGTGTTAACGATCACGTCTGGCTTGCAGCGCTCAAGCAACAGGGTTGCACCCAGTGCAGCAGCCACTTTACCGATGCCTGATTTCAGCAGAGCCACGTCAACACCGTTCAGTTGGCCGGTGTAGATCTCACAACCCCCCAGAGAGAGCGTCTGACGGTTCTCAATTTTGTCACGCAGCAGCGTAACTTCTTCTTCCATTGCACCAATAATGCCGATTTTCATAGATTTACTCGCGATGTGCCTTGTTAAGATGCATAGTCTATCATGGGCTTTAGTGGAAGCGCATTTCTCACGCGGGGGAGCACATGGCGCAGATCGATTTTCGCACCAAAATTAACTGGCACCGACGTTTCCGTTCGCCGCAGGGCGACAAGACCGAACATGAGATCCTGCGTATCTTCGAAAGCGATCGCGGGCGGATCATTAACTCGCCCGCCATCCGTCGTCTGCAGCAAAAGACTCAGGTATTTCCGCTTGAACGTAACGCTGCAGTGCGCACGCGCTTAACCCACTCAATGGAAGTGCAGCAGGTTGGCCGTTACATTGCCAAAGAGATTTTGAGCCGTCTCAAAGAGCAACGTTTGCTGGAAACCTATGGGCTGGACGAACTGACAGGCCCCTTTGAGAGCATCGTTGAGATGGCCTGCCTGATGCATGACATCGGCAACCCGCCGTTTGGTCACTTTGGTGAAGCGGCAATCAATGACTGGTTTAAACAACGACTTTACCCTTCGGATGCGGTAAGCCAGCCGCTTAGTGATGACCGCTGCATCGTACGCGATTTATGCCTGCGCGAAGGCGAAGAGGGGCTGAACGATCTGCGTCGCAAAGTGCGCCAGGATCTGTGTCACTTCGAAGGTAATGCGCAGGGGATCAGACTGGTCCATTCCCTGATGCGTATGAACCTGACCTGGGCACAGGTCGGCTGTATCCTGAAATATACGCGTCCTGCCTGGTGGATGGGAGAGACGCCTGCATCCCACAGCTATTTGATGAAAAAGCCGGGCTATTACCTTTCTGAAGAAGCATATATTGAACGGCTACGTAAAGAACTCTCATTGACGCCAAACGGCCGTTTTCCATTAACCTGGATTATGGAAGCCGCAGACGATATTTCCTATTGTGTTGCCGACCTTGAAGATGCCGTTGAGAAAAGAATATTCAGCGTCGAGGAGCTTTATCAGCATCTTTATACTGCCTGGGGAAAGCATGAAAAAGGGTCGTTGTTTGCTCAGGTTGTCGAAAACGCCTGGGAGAAATCGCGCTCAAATACGTTAAGCCGCAGCACGGAAGATCAGTTCTTTATGTATTTACGGGTCAATACACTAAATAAACTGGTGCCGTATGCCGCGTCGCGTTTTATTGATAATTTGCCACTAATTTTCAGCGGGGAATTCAATCACGCGCTGCTGGAAGATGACAGCAGTTTCAGTCAACTCCTTGAGCTTTATAAGCATGTGGCAATGCGACATGTATTTAGCCATCCGGATGTCGAACAGCTAGAGCTACAGGGATACAGGGTGATCAGTGGGTTACTGGAAATTTACTCTCCATTGCTTCAGTTATCGGTCGATGAGTTCAGTGAACTGGTGGAAAAAGAACGCGTGCGTGGAATACCCATCGAATCCCGCCTTTATCAGAAACTCTCAACCCGTCATCGGCTGGCGTATGTTGAAGCGGTCGGTAAGCTGGATCGCCATTCTCCCCAATGGCCAGTGATGGAATATTATTATCGCTGTCGTCTTATCCAGGACTATATCAGCGGTATGACAGATTTGTATGCCTGGGATGAATACCGCAAGCTCATGGCTGTGGAATAAACGCTGAGTTTTGTAAAGACGGCCAATAAATTTTTACCTTTTCCATAAACTTATCGCCGGAACTAAGCGGTATAAAACGAATCTGAGTTACACAGCAATTATGCGTTACCTGTAAATCGAGATTGAGAAACATGAAAAAAACCACATTAGCAATGAGTGCACTGGCTCTGAGTTTAGGTTTAGCGCTGTCTCCTCTGACGGCTACGGCAGCCGAGACCGCGTCGTCGTCAGCAACCGCGCAGCAGATGCCAAGCCTGGCACCGATGCTCGAAAAAGTGATGCCATCGGTGGTGAGTATTAACGTTGAGGGCAGCACGACCGTCAACACGCCGCGTATGCCGCGTAACTTCCAGCAGTTCTTTGGTGACAACTCACCATTCTGCCAGGACGGTTCGCCATTCCAGAGCTCTCCGTTCTGTCAGGGCGGTGGCGCTGGGGATGACAGCCAGGGCGGCGGCCAGCAGCAGAAATTCATGGCGCTTGGTTCTGGGGTGATTATTGATGCGGCGAAAGGCTACGTGGTGACGAACAACCACGTTGTTGATAACGCCAGCACCATTAAAGTTCAGCTGAGCGACGGCCGTAAATTCGATGCAAAAGTCGTGGGTAAAGATCCGCGCTCTGATATCGCGCTGATCCAGATTCAGGATCCGAAAAACCTGACGGCGATTAAAATTGCCGACTCCGACGCGCTGCGCGTGGGTGACTACACTGTGGCGATCGGTAACCCGTTCGGTCTGGGTGAAACCGTCACCTCGGGTATCGTCTCCGCTCTTGGTCGCAGCGGTCTGAATGCGGAAAACTACGAAAACTTCATCCAGACGGATGCGGCGATCAACCGCGGTAACTCCGGCGGTGCGCTGGTTAACCTGAACGGTGAACTGATCGGGATCAACACCGCGATCCTGGCGCCGGACGGTGGCAACATCGGTATCGGCTTTGCTATTCCAAGTAACATGGTGAAAAACCTGACAGCGCAGATGGTGCAGTACGGCCAGGTGAAACGCGGTGAGCTCGGTATCCTCGGTACGGAACTGAACTCCGAACTGGCTAAGGCGATGAAAGTTGACGCTCAGCGTGGGGCATTCGTCAGCCAGGTGATGCCGAACTCCTCTGCGGCAAAAGCGGGTATTAAAGCGGGGGATGTGATCACCTCTCTGAACGGTAAACCGATCAGCAGCTTTGCCGCCCTGCGTGCGGAAGTGGGCTCTATGCCGATTGGCAGCAAAGTGACCCTTGGCCTGCTGCGTGACGGTAAGCCGGTTAATGTGAGCCTGGAACTTCAGCAGAGCAGCCAGAATCAGGTGGATTCCAGCACCATCTTCAGCGGTATTGAAGGTGCCGAGATGAGCAATAAAGGTGCGGATAAAGGTGTGGTGGTGAACAACGTGAAAGCGAATTCACCGGCTGCACGTATCGGCCTGAAAAAAGGTGATGTCATCATGGGTGCTAACCAGCAGCCGGTGAAAAACATTGCTGAACTGCGCAAAATTCTCGACAGCAAGCCTTCCGTGCTGGCGCTGAATATCCAGCGTGGGGATACCTCTCTCTACCTGCTGATGCAGTAATCCTCTAAAGCCCCTGTACGCAGGGGCTTTCTCGTTTCTGTGACTCTTACCACAACTCCATATATCTTCCTCTCTCTTTGTGCATTCGCACAATGCAGCCGCCGCTGAACTTCCCTATGCTTGAGCTCTGCTCAGAGGAGGGTTACATGGCTGGCTGGCACCTTGATACCAAAATGGCGCAGGATATTGTGGCGCGCACCATGCGAATCATTGATACCAATATCAACGTAATGGATGCTCGTGGGCGCATTATTGGTAGCGGCGATCGTGAGCGTATTGGTGAATTGCACGAAGGTGCGTTGCTGGTGCTCTCCCAGGGGCGGGTCGTGGATATCGACGATGCGGTAGCGAAACACCTGCACGGCGTCCGTCAGGGCATTAATTTGCCGCTGCGCCTTGAAGGCGAGATTGTGGGAGTAATAGGCCTGACCGGCGAGCCGGAGTCCCTGCGTAAATACGGCGAGCTGGTCTGCATGACGGCAGAGATGATGCTGGAACAGTCGCGCCTGATGCACCTGCTCGCCCAGGACAGCCGCCTGCGTGAAGAGCTGGTGATGAATCTGATCCAGGCGGAAGAACATACGCCGGCACTGAGCGAATGGGCGCAGCGTCTGGGGATTGATCTGAACCAGCCGCGTGTGGTGGCAGTGATTGAGGTCGATAGCGGCCAGCTTGGGGTCGACAGTGCGATGGTTGAGCTGCAGCAGCTACAAAATGCGCTGGCGACGCCGGAGCGCGATAACCTGGTGGCAATCGTATCTCTGACGGAAATGGTGGTACTCAAACCGGCGCTCAATGCTTTCGGCCGCTGGGATGCGGACGATCATCGTCGTCGCGTGGAGCTGCTGATCTCCCGGATGAAGGAAAATGGTCAACTGCGTTTTCGCGTTGCGCTGGGCAATTACTTTACCGGACCGGGCAGCATTGCCCGCTCCTGGCGTACTGCACGCACCACCATGATGGTGGGCAAGCAGCGGATGCCGGAAAGCCGCAGTTATTTTTATCAGGATCTGATGCTGCCGGTGCTGCTCGACAGCCTGCGCGGGGGCTGGCAGGCTAATGAGCTGGCACGGCCATTAGCGCGCCTGAAGGCCATGGACAACAATGGCTTACTGCGCCGGACGCTACAGGCGTGGTTTCGTCATAACGTGCAGCCGCTGGCGACCTCGAAAGCGCTGTTTATTCATCGCAATACTCTTGAATACCGGCTTAACCGGATTTCGGAGCTGACGGGGCTGGATTTGGGGAGTTTTGACGACAGACTGCTACTGTATGTGGCGCTGCAACTGGATGAGCAGAGATAAGAGTTTCACCCTCTCCCTGTGGGAGAGGGCTGGGGTGAGGGCAACAGGCCGCACCTGAATTATTTATTCCGCGTTAATTTCTCAAGATCCGCTTCAATCTCGCTGATCTTATTCGTCACAACGCTTTCAAGGTGACGCAAATCGTCGAGGATCTTACGCTTGAGATCGACTTCAGTGCGGTCGCGCTGGCAGATCTGATCGAGTTCATCGATCACGTAGCGCAGGTTAGGGCTGATTTCCTGAACTTCTTTGTACCCTTGTCCTACACCGTCAGCGACGACGGTTTTACGCTGGCGTGGATATTTAAACTTTACGCTCTTGGCGAAAAACTCTCCTTTGTCCTTGTGAAAATAGATTTTCAGAATATCGTTATTGGCTTCCTGACGGAGGCTGTAACGATCAATTTCATCAGGATTGGTAATGCCCAGACTTTTCAGATTATCGTACATAGCGGTACCCTTGATCTCAACATAACCTTTGAATAATTAACGAAAAAATCTATTTTCGCCACCCTCAGATATAAAAAAAGCGGGGTTGCCCCCGCTTTTTGTTATACCCGATTAATCGATGGTGCGCAGCAGTTCGTTGATGCCAACTTTGCCACGAGTTTTCGCATCGACTTTCTTCACGATAACCGCACAGTACAGGCTGTATTTGCCATCTTTTGACGGCAGGTTGCCGGAAACCACCACGGAGCCCGCCGGAACGCGACCGTAATGCACTTCGCCGGTTTCACGGTCGTAGATACGGGTGCTTTGGCCGATGTAAACGCCCATGGAGATCACAGAGCCTTCTTCCACGATCACACCTTCAACCACTTCTGAGCGCGCGCCGATGAAGCAGTTGTCTTCGATGATGGTTGGGTTAGCCTGCAGTGGCTCCAGGACGCCACCGATACCGACGCCGCCGGACAGGTGAACGTTCTTACCGATCTGCGCGCAGGAGCCAACGGTAGCCCAGGTATCCACCATGGTACCTTCGTCAACGTAGGCACCGATGTTCACGTAGGATGGCATCAGCACGGTGTTGCGCGCGATAAAAGCACCCTGACGAACTGCCGCTGGTGGAACCACGCGGAAACCTTCTTTCTGGAAACGCGCTTCGTCATAGTCAGCGAATTTCATTGGCACTTTATCGAAGTAGCGGCTTTCTGCTCCGTCGATAACCTGGTTATCGTTGATACGGAAAGAGAGCAGCACGGCTTTCTTCAGCCATTGATGAGTGACCCACTGACCGTCGATTTTTTCTGCCACACGCAATGCGCCGGAATCCAGCAGGGAAATAACCTGGTTTACCGCTTCACGGGTCACGGTATCCACATTGGCCGGGGTGATCTCGGCGCGACGCTCAAAAGCGGACTCAATAACGTTCTGTAACTGCTGCATTGTTTACTCTTTCCATTTCACTAAAAAACACGTCACCCTTTATCGTTTGGATTGAGGGCTGCTGTCAACCGTTGTTGCACTTCAAGTTGCAGGTCATTATTAAGGGCACGCCGGTCTGCGGTGGCGATTATAAATAAATCTTCTACTCGCTCGCCAATGGTTGTAATTCTGGCCCCGTGAAGCGAAATTCCCAGATCGGCAAAAACCTGGCCGACACGGGCGAGCAGCCCTGGCTGGTCGAGCGCAATCAGCTCCAGGAACGATTTACGGTCGGTGTGGGTCGGCAGAAAATTGACTTCGGTATCGACGGTAAAGTGGCGTAATTTTGCAGGCTGACGACGCGGCTGCGGAGGTTGCCAGCTGCGCTGGGTGATGGCCTGTTCCAGACCGAAGCGTATTCCTTCGTGCCTGTCCGACGACAGCGGGCTGCCGTCCGGTTCCAGCACAATGAAGGTATCCATCGCCATGCCGTCGCGGGTGGTAAAAATCTGCGCGTCGTGAACGCTCAGATTACGCCTGTCCAGTTCGGCGCAGACGGCGGCAAACAGATAAGGTCGGTCCGGGCTCCAGATGAAAATCTCCGTGCCACCGCGCGTGGCTTGCGGGCTGAGGAGGATCATTGGCTGCGACAAATCATGTTGCAGCAGATGCCGCGCATGCCAGGCAAGCTGATTTGGGCTGTGGCGAACAAAATAGTTAGCACGACAGCGCGCCCAGATCTGATGCAGTGCTTCTTCATCAATGTTATCCATCCGCAGCAGAGCCAGTGCCTGCAACTGGTGGTGGCGCACACGCTCGCGCATGTCCGGGGTATTTTGCATCCCGCGGCGCAGCTGTTTTTCGGTGGCAAAGTACAGCTCGCGAAGCAGGCTTTGCTTCCAGCTGTTCCACAACGTCTCGTTGGTGGCACAAATATCCGCCACCGTCAGGCAGACCAGATAACGCAGACGGTTTTCCGTTTGCACCTCTTCCGCGAACTGCTTGATCACTTCAGGATCCTGAATATCTCGACGCTGCGCGGTGACCGACATCAGCAGATGATGGCGTACCAGCCAGGCGACCAGCTGTGTTTCACGTGAGTTCAGACCGTGCAGTTCAGCAAATTTGAGCACGTCCTGGGCACCCAGCACCGAATGGTCACCGCCGCGACCTTTGGCGATATCGTGGAACAGGGCAGCAATCAGGATCAATTCCGGATGAGTAAGGCGCGGCCACAATTCCACGCACAACGGATGGCGAGATCGCGTCTCTTCGCTGGCAAAGCTCTCCAGCTTGAGCATCACGCGGATCGTGTGTTCATCTACCGTGTAGGCGTGGAACAGATCAAACTGCATCTGCCCGACAATGTGTGACCACTGCGGCATATAGGCCCACAGCACGCTGTGGCGGTGCATCGGCAGCAAGCCGCGGCTGACGGCACCCGGGTGGCGGAGCATGCTCAGGAACAGCGAACGCGCTTCCGGGATATAGCACAGCGGCTGCGTCAAATGGCGGCGCGCATGGCGCAGATGGCGCAGAGTGGTGGAGTAGATCCCGGTGATCGCGCTGTTACGCACCATGGTGTAAAACATGCGCAGGATCGCTTCCGGTTCGCGGATAAATAACGTTTCGTCGCGCAGGTCGATAAGGGTGCCGCGCAGCTGGAACTCGTCGTCGATAGGGCGGGGCTTTTCATCTGCCGTCAGGGCCAGAATTGCCTCATCGAATAGCTGCAACAGCATCTGGTTCAGTTCGGTAACGCGGCGGGTGACGCGGAAGAAATCCTTCATCATGTGTTCAACCGGCTCGTTGCCTTCGCCCTGGTAATTCAGACGCTGAGCTACGCTGAGCTGACGGTCAAACAGCAAGCGGTTATCGTAGCGATTAAGCTCCAGATGCAGGGCAAAGCGAATGCGCCACAGCAGGTGCAGACACTCATTTAATTCGTTACGCTCGGCTTCGGTTAAAAAGCCAAAGCCCACCATCTCATCCAGCGAGGTCGCGCCGAAGTGGCGACGGGCCACCCACTGCAGGGTGTGGATGTCGCGCAGACCGCCGGGGCTGCTTTTGATATCAGGCTCCAGATTATAGCTGGTGCCGTGGTAGCGCTGGTGGCGCTGGTTTTGTTCCTCAACCTTCGCGGCGAAGAACTTTTCTGACGGCCAGAAACCGTCACTGAAAATATGTTTTTGTAGCTCCAGGAACAGCGCCACGTCGCCTATCAGCAGGCGGGTTTCAATCAGGTTGGTGGCGACGGTCAGGTCAGATAACCCTTCCAGCAGGCACTCTTCAAGAGTGCGTACGCTGTGGCCGACTTCCAGCTTCACATCCCAGAGCAGGGTCAGCAGTTCGCCAATTTTTTGAGCCTGTTCGTCCGGCAGTTTTTTGCGACTTAAGATCAGTAAATCAATGTCGGAAAGCGGATGCAGCTCACCGCGGCCATAGCCCCCAACGGCAACCAGTGCAATGTCACTGATTTGCCCAAAACCGTAATCGATCCACAGGCGCTGCAGCAACTGGTCGATAAATTCGGTGCGCGCTTCAATGAGCTGCTCGGCTGATACGCCTGCGTCGAACGCACTACCCAGCCAGCGATGGAAAACATCCATATGGGCTTTAATATGCGCGCAGGTCAGCTCGTGCGACGGCCATACGCCCGGGTTATCGGGCTGATCGGGGAGGGTGGGAAGTGCTGTGTTAGCATACTGTTCGGGTAAAAGATTACTCATCGTGCGCCACCCATAAGAAAAAGCTATAGCCATTAAAAAAGCCGGCATTTGCCGGCTTTTTTATCATTCATCGTGCGTCAGTATCGCCGGGATAGTGTCATCCTTGCGCAACGTCATAATTTCGCAGCCGTTGTCTGTTACCACAATAGTATGCTCGTACTGCGCAGACAAGCTTCTGTCTTTGGTTTTCACCGTCCAGCCATCTTTCATGGTGCGGATGCGGTAGTCACCGGCGTTGACCATCGGCTCGATGGTGAAGGTCATGCCTTTTTGCAGCACTACGCCGCCATCATCTGCATCATAGTGCAGAACCTGCGGTTCTTCGTGGAACACACGGCCAATGCCGTGACCGCAGTATTCGCGAACGACGGAGAACCCTTCCGCTTCCACGAACTTCTGAATCGCGGCACCAATGGTACGCAGGCGAATACCCGGTTTAACCATTTTCAGCGCCAGGTAGAGGCTCTCTTGCGTCACTTTACACAGACGCTCGCCCAAAATGGTTGGCTTGCCAACGATGAACATCTTAGAGGTGTCACCGTGGTAGTCATCTTTAATGACCGTCACGTCGATGTTGACGATGTCGCCATCTTTGAGCAGTTTTTCGTTGTCCGGAATACCGTGGCAAACCACTTCATTAATAGAAATGCAGACGGATTTCGGGAAACCGTGGTAGCCGAGGCAGGCGGATACCGCATGCTGCTCGTTCACAATATAGTCGTTACAGATGCGGTCCAGTTCACCGGTGCTGACGCCCGGCTTCACGAACGGCTCGATCATTTCCAGCACTTCCGCGGCCAGACGACCGGCGACGCGCATCTTTTCAATTTCTTCAGGTGTCTTAATAGAGATAGCCATGTAATCTGTCCATCGGTGTCGATTTTTTCGACAATACTAGTCTAAGTGTCGCCAATGGTATCAGTCAGGCACACCTCGTGCCAAATTGAGAATCATTAACAGCACACTCCGCCAACAACTGTTGGTTTCTGGTCGTGTTTTGTGGTATAAAGCGCGCCGGACTTCCGATCCATCTCAGATACACAAGCTGGACGGAAGCGACAAATCTCACTTTGTGTAACAACACACACGTATCGGCACATATTCCGGGGTGCCCTTCGGGGTCGGTAATATGGGATACGTGGAGGCATAACCCCAACTTTCAATATAGAGGTTTTAAACATGGCAACTGTTTCCATGCGCGACATGCTCAAGGCTGGTGTTCACTTTGGTCACCAGACCCGTTACTGGAACCCGAAAATGAAGCCTTTCATCTTCGGCGCACGTAACAAAGTTCACATCATCAACCTTGAGAAAACTGTACCAATGTTCAACGAAGCCCTGGCTGAGCTGAACAAGATCTCTTCCCGTAAAGGTAAGATTCTGTTCGTTGGTACTAAGCGCGCTGCAAGCGAAGCTGTGAAAGATGCTGCTAACAGCTGCGACCAGTTCTTCGTGAACCATCGCTGGTTGGGCGGCATGCTGACTAACTGGAAAACTGTTCGTCAGTCAATCAAACGCCTGAAAGATCTGGAAACCCAGTCTCAGGACGGTACTTTCGACAAGCTGACTAAGAAAGAAGCGCTGATGCGCACTCGTGAGCTGGACAAGCTGGAAAACAGCCTGGGCGGTATCAAAGATATGGGCGGCCTGCCAGACGCGCTGTTCGTAATCGATGCAGACCACGAGCACATCGCAATCAAAGAAGCTAACAACCTGGGTATCCCGGTATTCGCTATCGTTGATACCAACTCCGATCCGGACGGTGTTGACTTCGTTATCCCGGGTAACGACGACGCAATCCGTGCTGTTAGCCTGTACCTGAGCGCTGTAGCTGCTACCGTTCGTGAAGGCCGTTCCCAGGATCTGGCTTCTCAGGCGGAAGAAAGCTTCGTAGAAGCTGAATAATAAGGTTTCACCCCTTATTAGTACCGTGTATGAATAGGGGCCCATTATCGGCCCCTTTTTTCAATTTACACTGTTTGGCCGCAGGCCGGGCAGTTCACATCTCCCGAGGATTTAAGAATGGCTGAAATTACCGCATCCCTGGTAAAAGAGCTGCGCGAGCGTACTGGCGCAGGCATGATGGATTGCAAAAAAGCGCTGACTGAAGCGAACGGCGACATCGAGCTGGCAATCGAAAACATGCGTAAATCCGGTGCGATCAAAGCAGCTAAAAAAGCAGGCAACGTTGCTGCTGACGGCGTGATCATCACTAAAATCGACGGCACTTACGGCATCATTCTGGAAGTTAACTGCCAGACTGACTTCGTTGCTAAAGATGGTGGTTTCCAGGCATTTGCTAACAAAGTTCTGGACGCTGCAGTTGCTGGCAAAATCACTGACGTTGAAGTTCTGAAAGCACAGTTCGAAGAAGAACGTGTTGCGCTGGTTGCTAAAATCGGTGAGAACATCAACATCCGTCGTGTTGCTTCTCTGGAAGGTGACGTTCTGGGCTCTTACCAGCACGGTGCGCGTATCGGCGTTCTGGTTGCTGCTAAAGGTGCTGACGAAGAGCTGGTTAAACAGCTGGCTATGCACATCGCTGCAAGCAAACCAGAATTCGTTAAGCCAGAAGACGTGTCTGCTGAAGTGGTAGAGAAAGAGTACCAGGTTCAGCTGGACATCGCGATGCAGTCTGGTAAACCAAAAGAAATCGCAGAGAAAATGGTTGAAGGCCGCATGAAGAAATTCACCGGCGAAGTTTCTCTGACTGGCCAGCCATTCGTAATGGATCCAAGCAAGTCTGTTGCTCAGCTGCTGAAAGAGCACAACGCTGACGTAACTGGCTTCATCCGCTTCGAAGTGGGCGAAGGCATCGAGAAAGTTGAGACTGACTTCGCAGCAGAAGTTGCTGCAATGTCCAAGCAGTCTTAATGATTGAAAAGGAGCCGCCTGAGGGCGGCTTCTTTTTGTCACCCGTCACAGAAAATCAGACAGGCTCCAGTATCACTGTGCTGATTTGCGGCATATCATGTCGCCAGAATTAACCCCCATCTTAATCGTTGACAGTCTCAGGAAAGAAACATGGCTACCAATGCAAAACCCGTGTACAAACGCATTCTGCTTAAGCTGAGTGGCGAAGCACTGCAGGGATCGGAAGGCTTCGGTATTGACGCAAGCATCCTTGATCGCATGGCACAGGAAATCAAAGAACTGGTCGAACTGGGTATCCAGGTTGGCGTGGTCATTGGCGGTGGCAACCTTTTCCGTGGTGCTGGTCTGGCGAAAGCGGGGATGAACCGCGTTGTGGGCGACCACATGGGTATGCTGGCAACCGTCATGAATGGCCTGGCAATGCGTGATGCACTGCATCGCGCCTATGTGAATGCCCGCCTGATGTCCGCGATTCCACTGAATGGCGTATGCGATAATTACAGCTGGGCAGAAGCGATTAGCCTGCTGCGCAACAACCGCGTGGTGATCCTCTCCGCCGGTACGGGTAACCCGTTCTTTACAACCGATTCCGCTGCCTGCCTGCGCGGTATCGAGATCGAAGCCGATGTGGTACTGAAAGCGACCAAAGTTGACGGCGTGTTTACTGCCGACCCGGCAAAAGATCCTTCTGCCACCATGTACGATCAGCTGAGCTACAGCGAAGTGCTGGATAAAGAGCTGAAAGTGATGGATCTTGCCGCCTTCACGCTGGCTCGCGACCACAAACTGCCGATCCGTGTCTTCAACATGAACAAGCCAGGCGCACTGCGTCGCGTGGTCATGGGTGAAAAAGAAGGCACTTTGATCACGGAATAATTTCCGTTGACGCTAAATACAGGTAAGATTCCGCTTTATTTTGTAGTGGTATCTTACCCGGGCGCGCCTTTGGCGTTGTCATGAATTAAACGCGACTATACTTAGCACACCTGTAGCGCTGTGCTGGCGGATAGTCTGCCTGAGACAAGTTTTCAAGGATTCGTAACGTGATTAACGACATCAGAAAAGATGCTGAAGTACGCATGGAAAAATGCGTAGAAGCGTTCAAAACCCAAATCAGCAAAATCCGTACTGGCCGTGCTTCCCCAAGCCTGCTGGATGGCATCATCGTAGAATACTACGGTACGCCAACCCCTCTGCGTCAGCTGGCAAGCGTGACGGTTGAAGATACCCGTACGCTGAAAATCAACGTATTCGATCGTTCTATGGGCCCGGCCGTTGAGAAAGCGATCATGGCGTCTGACCTCGGTCTGAACCCAAGCTCTGCGGGCGCTGATATCCGCGTTCCACTGCCTCCGCTGACGGAAGAGCGTCGTAAAGACCTGATCAAAGTCGTTCGTGGCGAAGCTGAGCAGGGTCGCGTTTCCGTTCGTAACGTACGTCGCGACGCGAACGATAAAGTCAAAGCGCTGCTGAAAGAAAAAGAGATCAGTGAAGATGACGATCGTCGTTCACAGGACGATGTTCAGAAAATGACTGATGCTGCCATCAAGAAAATTGATGCGGCGCTGGCAGATAAAGAAGCGGAACTGATGCAGTTCTGATTTCTGTCGTACACTGATAAACGCCGTTCAGAGGGACTTCGGGTCTTGCTGGCGGCGTTTTGCTTTTATCTGGTCTAACTTTTCGGGCATCTCATGAAGCATTTAACACTCCTCGGCTCAACCGGCTCTATCGGTTGCAGTACTCTCGACGTCGTTCGCCATAATCCTGAACTTTATAGCGTGACAGCGCTGGTGGCCGGTAAGAATGTGCAGCGAATGGTCGAGCAGTGCCTGGAGTTTTCACCCCGCTATGCAGTGATGGATGACGAAGAGAGTGCGCGTCTACTGAAAGTGCAACTGCGTGAAAAGGGCTGTCGAACCGAGGTTCTGAGTGGACAACAGGCAGCTTGTGAGATGGCTGCGCTGGATGAGGTTGACCAGGTTATGGCGGCCATCGTCGGAGCGGCTGGGCTGTTGCCAACACTTGCCGCAATTGATGCCGGTAAGGATGTTCTGCTAGCCAATAAAGAGTCTCTGGTTACCTGCGGACGCTTGTTTATGGAAGCGGTGAAGCAGCGCGGGGCGCGTCTTTTACCGGTCGATAGCGAGCACAACGCGATTTTTCAGAGTTTACCGCAACCTTTTCAACAGAACCTGGGGTACGCTGACCTCGAGCAGAATGGTGTGGTGTCTATTCTGCTTACCGGGTCTGGTGGCCCGTTCCGCGAAACGCCACTGTCTGAACTGAGCGCAATGACGCCGGATCAGGCGTGCCGTCATCCGAACTGGTCAATGGGGCGTAAAATCTCCGTTGACTCTGCCACCATGATGAATAAAGGTCTGGAATACATTGAAGCGCGCTGGCTGTTTAATGCGTCTGCGAAACAGATGGAAGTACTGATCCACCCGCAATCGGTGATTCACTCGATGGTGCGCTATCAGGATGGCAGTGTGCTGGCACAGTTGGGCGAGCCGGATATGCGTACGCCAATTGCCCATTCCATGGCGTGGCCAAATCGAGTGAAATCTGGCGTGAAGCCGCTTGATTTCTGCAAGTTAAGTTCTCTGACATTTAGCGAACCGGATTACGATCGCTATCCGTGTCTGAAGCTTGCGATGCATGCCTTTGACCAGGGGCAGGCGGCGACGACGGCACTGAATGCAGCTAATGAAATTACCGTTGAAGCATTTTTGAATCAGCAGATCCGCTTTACCGATATTGCAGCGTTGAATTTATCGGTACTGGAAATGATGGATTTGCGTGAACCACAAAGTGTGGACGAGGTGCTGGCGGTAGATACAGCGGCTCGTGATATTGCGCGTAAACAGGTGACACGTCCCGCAAGCTGGTGATAAAGCAAGCACTAGTCGTCGTGCTATTTGTTAGCGTTGGGCTTCAGTGATATAGTCTGCGCCACCTGATCGCAGGTATTTGACTTAATGTGGTCAGGTAAGCCGTGGTTTGACACGGCTTTTTTATGTATAGGCTTCAGTATTCCTGAGTACCGTTAAATCCTTTTCAGGGACAAAAAACGCGTTATGTTGTCTGCGAATCAACCAATAAGCGAAAACTTGCCAGCTCATGGCTGTCGTCATGTAGCAATCATTATGGATGGCAATGGCCGCTGGGCGAAAAGACAAGGGAAGATACGAGCCTTTGGGCATAAAGCTGGGGCGAAATCTGTTCGCCGCGCCGTTTCTTTTGCCGCCAATAACGGCATTGATGCGTTAACGCTCTATGCTTTTAGCAGTGAAAACTGGAATCGACCTCCGCAGGAAGTGACCGCGTTGATGGAATTGTTTGTGTGGGCGCTCGACAGCGAAGTAAAAAGCCTGCACCGCCACAACGTCCGCCTGCGTATCATTGGCGATACCAGTCGTTTTAACTCACGTTTGCAGGAACGGATTCGTAAAGCAGAAGCGCTGACTGAGAATAATACGGGTCTGACGCTCAATATTGCGGCGAATTACGGCGGACGCTGGGATATTATCCAGGGCGTTCGGCATCTTGCCGAACAGGTTCAGGAAGGGCTGTTGAGACCCGACCAAATTGATGAAGAGGCGCTGAACAAGCAAATCTGCATGAATGAACAGGCACCTGTGGATTTGGTAATTAGGACAGGGGGGGAACATCGCATAAGTAACTTTTTGATATGGCAAATTGCCTATGCCGAACTTTACTTTACGGATGTTCTTTGGCCCGATTTTGATGAACAAGACTTTGAAGGTGCGCTGCATGCCTTTGCCAATCGAGAGCGTCGTTTCGGCGGCACCGAGCCTGGTGGCGACAAAGCCTGATGGGGGTAGCTTTTGCTGAAGTATCGCCTGATTTCCGCTTTTGTATTAATACCCATTGTCATTGCGGCGCTGTTTTTACTGCCCCCAGTGGGATTCGCTATTGTTACGCTGGTGGTCTGTATGCTCGCCGCGTGGGAATGGGGACAGTTTAGCGGCTTTACCTCACGCAGTCAGCGAGTATGGCTTGCGGTACTCTGTGGCTTTATCCTGGCCATAATGCTGTTTACGTTGCCTGAATATCATCATGATATTCATCAACCGCTGGTTGCTGGTTCCCTGTGGGTATCGCTGGCCTGGTGGGTTGCTGCTCTGCTGCTGGTGCTTTTTTACCCCGGCTCTGCGGCAATCTGGCGTAATTCAAAAGTGCTGCGGCTTATTTTTGGTTTGCTCACGATTGTTCCATTTTTCTGGGGTATGGTCGCACTGCGTGCCTGGCACTATGACGAAAACCACTACAGCGGCGCGATCTGGCTGCTTTATGTGATGATTCTCGTCTGGGGGGCTGACTCCGGGGCCTATATGTTTGGTAAACTGTTTGGCAAACATAAACTGGCGCCGAAGGTTTCCCCGGGTAAAACCTGGCAAGGCTTCATCGGTGGCTTGTTTACGGCAGCGATTATCTCCTGGGGCTACGGCGTCTGGGCGAATCTGGAAGTGGCACCGTCAATACTGCTGGTGTGCTCGATTTTTGCTGCGCTTGCCTCAGTGCTCGGTGATTTAACCGAGAGTATGTTTAAGCGTGAAGCAGGGATTAAGGACAGCGGACACCTGATTCCAGGGCATGGCGGTATACTGGATCGCATTGATAGCCTGACAGCGGCTGTTCCGGTATTTGCTTGCTTGCTTTTACTGGTATTTGGGACGATTTAACGGAAGGTTTTATGCTGAGCATTCTCTGGAATCTGGCGGCGTTCATTGTTGCACTGGGTGTACTGATTACCGTGCATGAATTTGGCCATTTCTGGGTTGCTCGCCGTTGTGGTGTGCGGGTAGAGCGATTTTCCATCGGTTTCGGTAAATCACTCTGGACGCGCACCGACCGTCACGGTACGGAATTTGTCATCGCCCTTATCCCGCTGGGCGGCTACGTTAAAATGCTCGACGAGCGCGTTGAGCCTGTCGCACCTGAATTACGACACAGCGCATTCAACAACAAAACGGTTGGACAGCGCGCCGCCATCATCGCTGCCGGACCGGTAGCCAACTTCATCTTTGCTATTTTCGCTTACTGGCTGGTGTTTATCATTGGCGTTCCCGGCGTGCGCCCTGTGGTAGGTGAAATTGCCCCCAATTCCATCGCGGCGAGTGCGCAAATTACGTCAGGGATGGAACTTAAAGCGATTGATGGCATCGAAACCCCTGATTGGGATGCCGTGCGACTGCAACTGGTAGCCAAAATTGGTGATCAGCAGACAACCATCAGCGTATCGCCGTTTGGTTCTGACACGCGTCAGGACAAAGTGCTCGATTTACGTCACTGGCGTTTCGAGCCAGACAAAGAAGATCCCGTCGCTGCACTGGGCATTCGTCCACGTGGCGCTCAGATTGAGCCAGTGTTAGCCGAAGTACAGGCAAATTCGGCGGCGAGCAAAGCGGGTTTGCAAGCGGGCGACAGGATCGTTAAAGTCGATGGTCAACCATTAACAGAGTGGATGACCTTTGTTACTCTGGTGCGCGATAATCCGGGAACGTCCCTCGCACTGGAAGTTGAGAGGAAAGGTAGTCCGCTTTCGCTGACGCTGTTCCCGGATACGAAGTCGGTCGGCAAAAAGGCAGAAGGGTTTGCAGGCGTTGTGCCAAAAGTGATCCCGCTGCCAGATGAGTACAAGACAATACGCCAGTATGGACCGTTCAGCGCCATCCTTGAAGCCACGGATAAAACATGGCAACTGATGAAGCTGACGGTCAACATGTTGGGGAAATTGATAACCGGTGATGTGAAACTGAACAACCTCAGTGGGCCAATTTCGATTGCTCAGGGGGCTGGGATGTCAGCGGAATTCGGGGTGATTTACTATCTCATGTTCCTCGCGCTGATTAGCGTGAACCTTGGGATAATCAACCTGTTCCCGCTTCCCGTTTTAGACGGGGGTCATCTGCTGTTTTTAGCGATTGAAAAGCTAAAAGGCGGACCGGTATCCGAGCGAGTTCAAGACTTTAGTTATCGCATTGGCTCGATTTTGCTGGTGCTGTTAATGGGGCTTGCACTTTTCAATGATTTCTCTCGGTTGTAAGAGAGTGTTAGGAAGAACGCATAATAACGATGGCGATGAAAAAGTTGCTCATAGCGTCGCTGCTGTTTAGCAGCGCCACCGTATACGGTGCTGACGGGTTCGTAGTGAAAGACATTCATTTCGAAGGCCTCCAGCGTGTCGCCGTTGGTGCGGCCCTCCTCAGTATGCCTGTACGCCCCGGCGATACGGTCAATGATGATGATATCAGTAACACCATCCGTGCTCTGTTTGCCACGGGCAACTTCGAGGATGTCCGCGTCCTGCGCGATGGTGATACGCTGCTGGTACAGGTAAAAGAACGTCCAACGATTGCCAGTATCACTTTCTCCGGTAACAAGTCGGTGAAAGATGACATGCTCAAGCAAAACCTTGAAGCATCGGGTGTTCGTGTGGGCGAGTCTCTGGACCGCACAACCCTTTCAGACATTGAGAAAGGTCTGGAAGACTTCTACTACAGCGTGGGTAAATACAGTGCCAGCGTGAAAGCAGTGGTAACACCTCTGCCACGTAACCGTGTTGACCTGAAGTTGGTCTTCCAGGAAGGTGTTTCTGCGAAGATCCAACAGATCAACATTGTCGGCAACCACGCGTTTAGCACCGACGAACTGATCTCGACCTTCCAGCTGCGCGATGAAGTGCCGTGGTGGAACGTGGTGGGCGATCGTAAATACCAGAAACAGAAACTGGCGGGCGACCTTGAGACCCTGCGCAGCTACTATCTGGATCGTGGTTATGCCCGTTTCAACATTGACTCGACCCAGGTCAGTCTGACGCCGGACAAGAAAGGGATCTACATTACGATTAACATCACTGAAGGCGAACAATATAAGCTTTCGGGTGTTGAAGTAAGTGGCAACCTGGCGGGGCATTCTGCTGAGATCGAATCGCTGACCAAAATTCAGCCAGGCGATCTGTACAGTGGTTCTAAAGTGACCAAAATGGAAGACAGCATTAAGAAGCTGCTCGGCCGCTATGGTTATGCCTATCCTCGCGTACAAACACAGCCGGAAATTAACGACGCGGATAAAACCGTTAAGCTGCATGTGAATGTTGATGCGGGTAACCGTTTCTACGTGCGTAAGATCCGCTTCGTCGGTAACGACACCTCCAAAGATTCCGTTTTGCGCCGCGAAATGCGTCAGATGGAAGGCGCATGGCTGGGTAGCGACCTCGTTGATCAGGGGAAAGAGCGTCTGAACCGTCTGGGTTATTTTGAAACCGTAGATACGGATACCCAGCGCGTGCCAGGTAGCCCGGATCAGGTTGATGTCGTCTATAAAGTGAAAGAGCGTAACACCGGTAGCTTCAACTTTGGTGTGGGCTACGGTACTGAAAGCGGCGTGAGCTTCCAGGTTGGTGTACAGCAGGATAACTGGCTGGGTACGGGTTACTCTGTTGGTATTAATGGTACCAAAAACGACTACCAGACCTACTCTGAGTTCTCTGTCACTAACCCATACTTCACCGTAGACGGTGTGAGCCTGGGCGGTCGTATCTTCTATAACGACTTTAAAGCTGACAACGCGGATCTGTCCTCTTACACCAACAAGAGTTACGGTGCAGATGGTACGCTTGGCTTCCCTGTCAACGAATACAACACGCTGCGTGCGGGCTTAGGTTACGTGCATAACGACCTGTCCAACATGCAACCGCAGGTGGCGATGTGGCGTTATCTGGACTCTATTGGCCAGCCAACCAGCAAAAGCGGTCATGACAACGGCTTTGCCGCGGATGACTTCACCTTTAACTACGGCTGGACCTATAACCGTCTTGACCGTGGTTACTTCCCGACGGAAGGTTCTCGTGTCAACCTGAACGGTAAAGTGACCGTACCGGGTTCCGATAACGAGTTCTATAAGGTCACGCTGGATACCGCGTCTTACTTCCCAATTGATGACGACCACAAGTGGGTGGTTCTGGGTCGTACCCGTTGGGGCTATGGTGATGGTCTGGGTGGCAAGGAACTGCCATTCTATGAAAACTTCTATGCCGGTGGTTCCAGCACCGTTCGTGGCTTCCAGTCCAACAACATTGGTCCGAAAGCGGTCTACTACGGCGGAAACGACAAAGATAATTGTAATAAGTCCTCGACTTCCGACGTTTGTAGCTCCAATGATGCTGTGGGCGGTAACGCCATGGCAGTTGCCAGCCTGGAGTTCATCACGCCAACGCCGTTTATCAGTGATAAATATGCGAACTCAGTCCGTACGTCCTTCTTCTGGGATGCAGGTACTGTGTGGGATACCAACTGGCAGAATACTGCCCAGATGCGAGCGGAAGGTATTCCTGACTACAGCGATCCGAGCAATATTCGCATGTCTGCCGGTATCGCATTACAATGGATGTCACCGCTGGGGCCGTTGGTCTTCTCTTACGCCCAGCCGTTTAAGAAATATGATGGAGATAAGTCGGAGCAATTCCAGTTTAACATTGGTAAAACCTGGTAATAATCCGCTGCAAAGGAATGCGTTGGCAGTGTAGCGCTGACAACTGGCGATCGGTAACACGGTCGCCTTGCCACGCAAAGAACGGTACCTTCTGGTGCCAATGGGATGGTAAGGAGTTAATTGTGAAAAAGTGGTTATTAGCTGCAGGTCTCGGTTTAGCGATGGCAACTTCTGCTCAGGCAGCAGACAAAATTGCAATCGTCAACATGGGTAATTTGTTCCAGCAGGTTGCACAGAAAACTGGCGTTTCTGCGACTCTGGAAAACGAATTCAAAGGCCGTGCAAGCGAACTGCAGGGTATGGAAAACGATCTTCAGTCCAAAATGCAGCGTCTGCAGCGTGATGGTTCTACCATGAAAGCAAGCGATCGCAGCAAGCTGGAAAAAGACGTAATGGCTCAGCGCCAGGCGTTCTCTCAGAAAGCGCAGGCTTTCGAGCAGGATCGTCAGCGTCGTTCTAACGAAGAACGTGGCAAGCTGGTGACTCGCATTCAGACTGCTGTTAAAGCAGTGGCTGCCGATCAGAGCATCGATCTGGTTGTTGATGCGAACGCCGTCGCTTTCAACAGCAAAGATGTTAAAGACATCACCGCTGATGTTCTGAAACAGGTTAAATAAGTAATGCCTTCAATTCGACTGGCTGATTTAGCTCAGCAGTTGGATGCAGAATTACACGGTGATGGCGATATCGTCATCACCGCTGTTGCGTCCATGCAATCTGCTAAAGCTGGCACGATTACCTTCATGGTAAGCCCTAAGTACCGTGAACAACTGGCTCAATGCCAGGCGTCAGCTGTTGTTCTGACGCAGGACGATCTTCCGTTTGCCACTAGCGCTGCACTGGTAGTGAAAAATCCCTACCTGACGTATGCACGCATGGCTCAAATTCTTGACACCACGCCGCAGCCGGCCCAGAACATTGCTGCCAGTGCAGCGATTGATCCGACGGCTCAGTTGGGTAACAACGTAGCGGTTGGTGCGAATGCCGTTATCGAGTCTGGCGTAGTGTTGGGCGATAACGTCGTTATCGGACCGGGTTGCTTCGTTGGGAAAAATACGAAAATCGGCGCCGGGACCCGTTTATGGGCCAATGTGTCCATTTACCATGAAGTTGAAATTGGCGAAAATTGCCTCGTCCAGTCCAGTACAGTGATTGGATCGGATGGCTTTGGTTACGCTAACGATCGTGGTAATTGGGTTAAAATCCCACAGCTTGGTCGCGTGATCATTGGCGATCGTGTGGAGATCGGGGCCTGTACCACTATTGACCGTGGCGCGCTTGACGACACGATCATTGGCAATGGTGTTATCATTGATAACCAGTGCCAGATTGCGCATAACGTTGTGATTGGCGACAATACCGCGGTAGCGGGGGGCGTCATCATGGCTGGCAGCCTGAAAATTGGCCGTTACTGCATGATTGGCGGCGCGAGCGTGATTAATGGCCATATGGAAATATGCGACAAAGTCACAGTGACGGGAATGGGCATGGTAATGCGCCCTATCACTGAACCTGGCGTCTATTCCTCCGGCATCCCGCTGCAACCCAACAAGGTATGGCGTAAAACAGCAGCTCTGGTGATGAACATTGATGATATGAGCAAGCGTCTCAAGTCTCTTGAGCGCAAGATCGATCAACAAGACTAAACGTCATCCGTTTAACGCTATTTTTCCCGGCCTGTCGGCTTTCTAATAAACCGGCAGGCCGTGTTATTATTGTTATCAGTACATTTTGACAGGAAGAGTATTTTGACTACTGACACTCATACTCTGCATATTGAAGAGATTTTAGAACTTCTGCCGCACCGCTACCCGTTTCTGCTGGTAGACCGTGTGCTGGATTTTGAAGAAGGTCGTTTTCTGCGCGCAGTGAAAAATGTTTCCGTGAACGAGCCGTTCTTCCAGGGGCACTTCCCTGGTAAGCCTATCTTCCCGGGTGTGTTGATTCTGGAAGCGATGGCTCAGGCTACCGGTATTCTGGCGTTTAAAAGCGTTGGCAAACTGGAGCCAGGCGAGTTGTATTACTTCGCGGGTATTGATGAAGCGCGCTTTAAGCGCCCTGTCGTGCCTGGTGATCAGATGATCATGGAAGTCACTTTTGAAAAAACGCGTCGTGGCCTGACTCGCTTCAAAGGCGTAGCGCTGGTTGACGGCAAAGTTGTTTGCGAAGCGACGATGATGTGTGCTCGTAGCCGGGAGTCCTGATACGTGATTGATAAATCCGCCTTTATTCATCCTACCGCGATTGTGGAAACCGGTGCCATCATTGGCGCTAACGTCCACATTGGCCCGTTTTGTATTGTTGGACCCTATGTCGAAATTGGTGAGGGTACAGTACTGAAATCTCACGTTGTGGTGAATGGTCACACGACCATTGGCTGCAATAACGAGATCTATCAGTTCGCCTCCATCGGCGAAGTTAACCAGGATCTTAAATATGCTGGTGAGTCGACCCGTCTGGAAATTGGCGATCGTAACCGTATTCGCGAAAGCGTCACCATTCATCGTGGAACAGTACAGGGTGGTGGGTTGACGAAGGTGGGCAGCGATAACCTGTTTATGGTTAATGCGCATATCGCGCACGACTGTACCGTGGGTGACCGCTGTATTCTTGCCAACAACGCAACGCTGGCAGGACACGTATCGGTTGATGACTTCGCAATTATTGGCGGCATGACCGCAGTCCATCAGTTCTGCATTATTGGTGCACACGTGATGGTCGGTGGATGCTCCGGTGTGGCGCAGGACGTCCCACCGTATGTGATTGCGCAGGGCAACCATGCCACGCCGTTTGGCGTGAACATCGAAGGCCTCAAGCGTCGTGGCTTTAGCCGCGAAGCGATTACTGCCATCCGCAACGCGTATAAGCTGCTGTACCGTAGCGGCAAAACGCTGGAAGAGGCGAAGCCGGAAATTGCCGAGCTGGCGAATAAGCACCCGGAAGTGAACGCGTTCATGGAATTCTTTGACCGTTCAACAAGGGGTCTGATTCGTTAATGGTCGACAGTCGTCCGCTTACGATAGCCCTGGTCGCCGGAGAAACCTCCGGCGATATTCTTGGTGCAGGTCTTATCCGTGCGCTCAAGGCGCGTGTACCCAATGCTCGATTTGTGGGTGTTGCTGGCCCGCTGATGCAGGCCGAAGGCTGTGAAGCCTGGTATGAAATGGAAGAGCTGGCTGTGATGGGCATCGTTGAGGTGCTGGGGCGGCTACGCCGTTTACTGCATATTCGTGCCGATCTTACTCGCCGCTTTACCGAACTGAAACCCGATGTGTTTGTCGGTATCGATGCACCTGATTTCAACATTACCCTCGAAGGGAATCTGAAAAAGCAGGGCATAAAAACCATTCATTACGTCAGTCCGTCCGTCTGGGCGTGGCGACAAAAACGTGTTTTCAAAATCGGACGGTCCACCAACCTGGTGCTGGCTTTCCTGCCTTTCGAAAAAGCGTTTTACGACAGATTTAATGTTCCGTGCCGTTTTATCGGTCATACCATGGCGGATGCGATGCCATTGGATCCGGATAAAAACGCGGCGCGCGACGAGCTCGGCATCCCGCATGATGCGCACTGTCTGGCATTGCTGCCAGGCAGCCGTGGCGCAGAAGTTGAGATGCTGAGCGCCGATTTCCTCAAAACGGCGCAAATTCTTCGCCAGACCTATCCCGACCTTGAAGTGGTTGTTCCGCTGGTGAATGCCAAACGCCGCGAGCAGTTTGAGCGCATCAAGGCGGAAGTCGCCCCGGATCTTCACGTTCGTCTTCTGGACGGGAAAGGGCGGGAAGCGATGTATGCGAGCGATGCCGCGCTGCTGGCCTCCGGCACGGCGGCGCTGGAATGTATGCTGGCGAAATGCCCGATGGTGGTCGGTTATCGCATGAAGCCGTTCACCTTCTGGCTGGCAAAACGTCTGGTGAAAACGGATTATGTCTCCCTGCCAAACCTGCTTGCCGGGCGCGAGCTGGTGAAAGAGCTGTTGCAGGATGAGTGCCAGCCGCAGGCGCTTGCCGATGCGTTGCTGCCGCTGCTCGCCGACGGCAAGACCAGCCACCAGATGCATGATACGTTCCGTGAACTGCATCAGCAGATCCGCTGTAATGCCGATGAGCAAGCGGCTGATGCGGTGCTGGAGTTAGCAAAATGATGGAATTTGTTTATCCTCACACCCACCTTGTGGCAGGTGTGGATGAAGTGGGGCGTGGCCCGTTAGTCGGGGCAGTAGTTACCGCAGCGGTGATCCTCGATCCGGCTCGCCCGATTATTGGACTGAATGACTCTAAAAAATTGTCCGAAAAGCGTCGCCTGGCGCTGTTTAGTGAAATTCAGGAGAAGGCACTGGCCTGGAGCCTGGGGCGCGCTGAACCACATGAAATCGACGAGTTGAATATTTTGCACGCCACGATGCTGGCGATGCAGCGTGCGGTGGCGGGGCTGAACATTTCCCCGGAATATGTCCTGATTGACGGCAACCGCTGCCCGTCATTGCCGATGCCTTCGATGGCCGTGGTCAAAGGCGATAGTCGCGTCGCAGAAATCAGTGCCGCTTCTATTATTGCCAAAGTGACACGCGATGCCGAAATGGCCGCGCTGGATCTCACTTACCCTCAGTATGGTTTCGCCCAGCACAAGGGGTATCCAACAGCTTTCCATCTGGAAAAGCTGGCTGAACATGGCGCAACCGAACATCACCGGCGCAGCTTTGGCCCGGTGAAACGCGCGCTGGGACTGGTGTCCTGAATCAATACGCAAGCAATTAAGTAACGCGGAATCTGAAGATGGCTGAACCACGTTTCGTACACCTGCGGGTGCATAGCGACTACTCCATGATCGATGGGCTGGCGAAGACCGGGCCGCTGGTTAAAAAGGCGGCCTCACTTGGCATGCCTGCACTGGCGATCACCGATTTTACCAACCTGTGTGGCCTGGTGAAGTTCTACGGAACGGCGCATGGCGCGGGGATGAAGCCTATCGTCGGTGCAGATTTTCATGTGCAGAGCGATCTCATCGGCGATGAAATGACGCAAATTTCCGTGTTAGCGATGAACAACACGGGTTATCAAAACCTCACACTGCTTATCTCAAAAGCCTATCAACGCGGCTATGGCGCGCTGGGGCCGTGGATCGACCGCGACTGGCTGGCTGAGCTAAATGAAGGGCTGCTGCTGATCTCTGGCGGCCGTATGGGTGATGTCGGTAAATGCCTGCTGCGTGGCAACAGCGCATTGGTGGATCAGTGCATCTCGTTTTATGAAGAGTACTTCCCGGATCGCTATTATCTGGAGTTGATTCGTACTGGCCGCCCTGACGAAGAGAATTATCTGCACGCTGCTGTCGCGTTGGCTGAAGAGCGCGGCTTGCCCGTGGTGGCAACGAATGACGTGCGTTTCCTGGAGTCTGGTGATTTTGACGCGCACGAAATACGCGTCGCTATCCACGATGGCTTCACCCTCGACGATCCAAAGCGTCCGCGTAATTACTCCTCGCAGCAATATATGCGCAGCGAAGAGGAAATGTGCGAACTCTTCTCCGATATTCCGGAAGCGCTGGAAAACAGCGTCGAGATAGCAAAACGCTGCAACGTTACCGTGCGCCTCGGAGAATACTTCCTTCCGCAGTTCCCGACGGGAGATATGACCACGGAAGATTTCCTAGTCGTGAAATCCAAAGAGGGTCTGGAAGAGCGTCTGGAATTCTTGTTCCCGGATGAAGAAGAACGCAAAAAACGTCGTCCTGAATATGACGAACGTCTGGATATAGAACTCCAGGTGATAAACCAGATGGGCTTCCCGGGCTACTTCCTGATCGTTATGGAGTTTATCCAGTGGTCGAAGGACAACGGCGTGCCGGTAGGTCCGGGACGTGGTTCCGGTGCGGGCTCACTGGTTGCTTACGCGCTCAAAATTACCGACCTCGATCCGCTGGAATTTGACCTGCTGTTCGAACGTTTCCTTAACCCTGAACGTGTCTCAATGCCCGACTTCGACGTCGACTTCTGCATGGAGAAACGTGACCAGGTTATCGAACACGTGGCGGACATGTACGGCCGTGATGCGGTATCGCAGATTATTACTTTCGGTACCATGGCGGCAAAAGCGGTTATCCGCGACGTAGGCCGCGTACTGGGACATCCGTACGGCTTTGTTGATCGTATCTCGAAACTGGTCCCGCCCGAACCGGGGATGACGCTGGCGAAAGCGTTCGAAGCCGAACCGCAACTGCCGGAAATTTACGAAGCTGACGAAGAAGTCAAAGCGCTGATCGATATGGCGCGTAAGCTGGAAGGCGTCACGCGTAACGCCGGTAAGCATGCGGGTGGGGTGGTTATCGCTCCAACCAAAATCACTGATTTTGCGCCGCTTTACTGTGATGAAGCGGGTCAGCATCCGGTTACCCAGTTTGACAAGAACGATGTGGAATACGCCGGGCTGGTGAAGTTCGACTTCCTCGGTCTGCGTACTCTGACCATCATCAACTGGGCTCTGGAGATGATCAACGCCCGCCGTGAGAAGAACGGCGAGCCGCCGCTGGATATTGCCGCTATCCCGCTGGATGACAAGAAAAGTTTCGACATGCTGCAGCGCTCGGAGACCACCGCCGTCTTCCAGCTTGAATCCCGCGGCATGAAAGACCTGATTAAACGTCTGCAACCTGACTGTTTCGAAGATATGATCGCACTGGTGGCGCTGTTCCGTCCGGGGCCCCTTCAGTCAGGGATGGTAGATAACTTTATCGACCGTAAGCACGGGCGCGAAGAGATTTCCTACCCGGACGTTCAGTGGCAGCATGAAAGCCTGAAACCAGTACTGGAACCGACCTACGGCATCATTCTGTACCAGGAACAGGTTATGCAGATTGCCCAGGTGCTCTCTGGTTATACCCTTGGCGGTGCGGACATGCTGCGTCGTGCGATGGGTAAGAAAAAGCCGGAAGAGATGGCCAAGCAGCGTGGCACCTTCGAAGAAGGGGCGAAAAAGAACGGCGTTGACGGCGAACTGGCGATGAAAATTTTCGACCTGGTGGAGAAATTCGCCGGGTACGGATTTAACAAATCTCACTCTGCCGCCTATGCTTTGGTTTCGTATCAGACGCTGTGGCTGAAAGCGCACTATCCGGCTGAGTTTATGGCGGCGGTTATGACCGCCGATATGGACAACACCGAGAAGGTGGTTGGTCTGGTGGATGAGTGCTGGCGCATGGGGCTGAAGATCCTGCCGCCGGATATCAACTCAGGTCTTTACCATTTCCACGTCAACGAGCACGGGGAAATTGTCTACGGGATCGGTGCGATCAAAGGCGTAGGTGAGGGGCCGATCGAAGCGATCATCGAAGCCCGTAACAACGGTGGTTATTTCCGTGAGCTGTTCGATCTTTGCGCCCGTACGGATACCAAAAAACTGAACCGCCGCGTGCTGGAAAAACTGATCATGTCTGGCGCGTTCGACAGGCTCGGGCCGCACCGCGCCGCGCTGATGAACTCGCTCGGCGATGCGCTGAAAGCAGCCGATCAACATGCGAAAGCGGAAGCCATTGGCCAGGCGGATATGTTCGGTGTGCTGGCAGAAGAGCCAGAGCAGATCGAGCAGTCATACGCCAGCTGCCTGCCGTGGCCAGAACAGGTGGTACTGGATGGTGAGCGTGAAACGTTAGGTTTGTACCTGACGGGGCACCCGATCAACCAGTACATCAAAGAAATTGAGCGCTATGTCGGAGGCTACAGGCTGAAAGACATGCATCCGACAGAACGTGGTAAAATCACCACGGCTGCGGGGCTCGTGATTGCTGCAAGGGTAATGGTCACCAAGCGCGGCAATCGTATCGGCATCTGTACGCTGGATGACCGTTCCGGGCGTCTGGAGGTGATGTTGTTCACCGACGCGCTGGATAAATACCAGCAATTGCTGGAAAAAGACCGCATACTTATCGTCAGCGGACAGGTCAGCTTTGATGACTTCAGCGGGGGGCTTAAAATGACCGCCCGCGAAGTGATGGACATTGACGAAGCCCGGGAAAAATATGCTCGCGGGCTTGCTATCTCGCTGACGGACAGGCAAATTGATGACCAGCTTTTAAACCGACTCCGTCAGTCTCTGGAACCCCACCGCTCGGGGACAATTCCAGTACATCTCTACTATCAGAGGGCGGATGCACGTGCGCGGTTGCGCTTTGGTGTAACGTGGCGTGTCTCTCCGAGCGATCGTTTACTTAACGATCTCCGTGGCCTCATTGGTTCGGAGCAGGTGGAACTGGAGTTTGACTAATACAGGAATACTATGAGTCTGAATTTCCTTGATTTCGAACAGCCGATTGCTGAGCTGGAAGCGAAAATCGATTCTCTGACAGCGGTAAGCCGTCAGGATGAAAAACTGGATATTAACATCGACGAAGAAGTGCATCGTCTGCGCGAAAAAAGCGTAGAGCTGACGCGCAAAATCTTTGCCGATCTCGGCGCATGGCAGATTGCCCAGCTGGCGCGTCACCCACAGCGTCCGTACACCCTGGATTATGTCCGCCTGGCGTTTGACGAGTTTGACGAACTGGCCGGCGACCGCGCATACGCTGACGATAAAGCTATCGTTGGTGGTATTGCTCGTCTGGATGGACGCCCGGTGATGATCATTGGTCATCAGAAAGGTCGTGAAACCAAAGAGAAAATCCGTCGTAACTTCGGGATGCCTGCACCAGAAGGCTACCGTAAAGCTCTGCGTTTGATGGAGATGGCTGAGCGTTTCAACATGCCAATCATCACCTTTATCGACACGCCGGGTGCATACCCGGGTGTGGGCGCGGAAGAACGCGGCCAGTCTGAAGCTATCGCACGCAACCTGCGTGAGATGTCTCGCCTGAGCGTGCCGGTCATCTGTACCGTTATCGGTGAAGGTGGTTCCGGTGGTGCGCTGGCGATTGGCGTGGGCGATAAAGTGAATATGCTGCAATACAGCACCTATTCTGTTATCTCCCCGGAAGGCTGTGCATCTATTCTGTGGAAGAGTGCGGACAAAGCGCCTCTGGCTGCCGAAGCGATGGGCATCATTGCTCCGCGCCTGAAAGAGCTGAAACTGATCGATACCGTTATCCCGGAACCACTGGGCGGTGCGCATCGTAAGCCGGAAGTCATGGCGGCTTCTCTGAAAGCGCAGCTGCTGGCGGACCTGGCAGACCTCGATGTGCTGAGCAAAGAAGACCTGCTGAACCGCCGTTATCAGCGTCTGATGACCTACGGTTACGCATAATCTTCACAATTATCTGAAAAGCCGCACAATGTTGCGGCTTTTTTTATACCTGCGGTTTACCCTGGCTATGCTTAGCTAATGTTTTTCAAGGAGGTAAACCATGAACATTATTGCCATCATGGGGCCACATGGCGTCTTTTATAAAGATGAGCCCATCAAGGAGCTGGAGCAGACACTACAGTCCCGCGGATACCAGCTTATCTGGCCGCATAACAGCGCCGATCTGCTGAAGTTCATCGAGCATAACCCGCGTATCTGCGGTGTTATCTTTGACTGGGATGAGTACGATCTTGAGCTGTGCAGCGAAATTAACAAGCTGAACGAATATCTGCCGCTGTATGCCTTTATCAATACTCACTCGACAATGGATGTCAGCGCGCATGATATGCGTATGGCACTGTGGTTCTTTGAATACTCACTCGGCGTTGCGGAAGATATTGCGACCCGCATTCAGCAATACACCCGTGAATACCTCGATAACATCACGCCGCCGTTTACCCGGGCGCTGTTCACCTATGTGAAAGAAGGCAAATATACCTTCTGTACACCTGGGCACATGGCAGGAACGGCGTATCAGAAAAGCCCGGTGGGCTGCCTGTTCTATGATTTCTTCGGCGGAAACACCCTTAAGGCGGATGTGTCGATTTCGGTCACTGAGCTGGGATCTCTGCTTGACCATACAGGCCCGCATCTGGAAGCCGAAGAGTATATCGCCCGCACCTTTGGCGCTGAGCAGAGCTATATGGTGACCAACGGCACCTCGACCTCGAACAAAATTGTCGGGATGTACGCCGCGCCTGCGGGGAGCACCCTGCTGATTGACCGTAACTGCCATAAGTCGCTGGCGCACCTGCTGATGATGAGCAACGTCGTACCGCTCTGGCTGTCACCCACGCGTAACGCGCTCGGTATTCTTGGCGGCATTCCGCGCCGGGAGTTTACGCATGAAGCCATTGAAAGCAAGGTCGCGGCAGTGCCCGGCGCAAGCTGGCCTGTCCATGCGGTGATCACCAACTCGACCTATGACGGTCTGCTGTACAACACTAACTGGATTAAAAAAACGCTGGACGTGCCGTCGATCCACTTCGATTCCGCGTGGGTGCCCTACACCAATTTCCACCCGATTTACGCGGGTAAAAGCGGAATGAGCGGTGAGCGCGTACCGGGTAAAGTGTTCTTCGAAACGCAGTCGACCCACAAAATGCTGGCTGCGTTTTCTCAGGCTTCACTTATCCACATCAAGGGCGAGTATGACGAAGAGACATTTAATGAAGCCTTTATGATGCACACCACCACGTCGCCGAGCTATCCACTGGTGGCCTCTATTGAAACGGCGGCGGCCATGCTGCGTGGCAATCCGGGCAAGCGTTTGATTAACCGCTCGGTTGAACGGGCCCTGCATTTCCGCAAAGAGGTTCAGCGGCTGAAAGATGAAGCCGACGGCTGGTTCTTTGACATCTGGCAGCCGGAAGAGATTGATGAAGCAGAATGCTGGCCCGTCTCACCCGGTGAAAACTGGCATGGTTTCCGCGAAGCGGATAGCGACCACATGTTCCTCGATCCGGTAAAAGTCACGATCCTGACGCCGGGCATGGATGAGCAGGGCAAGATGAGCGAGGAAGGGATCCCCGCCGCGCTGGTCGCGAAATTCCTGGATGAGCGCGGGGTTGTGGTAGAGAAAACCGGGCCGTATAACCTGCTATTCCTGTTCAGTATTGGTATTGATAAAACCCGGGCGATGGGGCTGTTGCGCGGCCTGATGGAGTTTAAGCGCGCTTATGATCTCAACTTGCGGGTGAAAAACATGCTGCCGGATCTCTATGCTGAGGATCCTGACTTCTATCGCAATATGCGTATTCAGGATCTCGCTCAGGGGATCCATCGGCTTATTCGGCAGCACGATCTGCCGCGCCTGATGCTGCAGGCGTTTGATGTGTTGCCAGAAATGAAGCTTACCCCACACAAAGCATGGCAGCGGCAGGTGAAAGGGGAGGTTGAAACCGTTGAGCTGGAAAATCTTGTCGGGCGCGTATCGGCCAACATGATCCTGCCTTACCCGCCGGGCGTACCGCTCCTGATGCCGGGAGAGATGATTACCGAGGAAAGCCGGGCCGTGCTCGATTTTCTGTTGATGCTTTGCTCGGTAGGGCGTCACTATCCAGGATTTGAGACGGATATCCACGGTGCGAAGCGCGATGAGAACGGCGTTTACTGGGTGCGAGTCCTAAAATAAAGATGGCCACTTGCCAGGTGCGGGTTTTCGGTTGTAACGTTCAGGGATCATAAAAAGGAGAAGCTATGCTGGGTTTAAAACAGGTTCACCATATTGCGATCATTGCGACCGATTACGCGAAAAGTAAGGCCTTCTACTGCGATATCTTGGGCTTTACGCTGTTGAGCGAGGCCTATCGTGAGGAACGTGATTCCTGGAAGGGGGATCTCGCGTTAAACGGGCAATATGTGATTGAACTGTTCTCCTTTCCCTTCCCACCTGCACGCCCGTCACGCCCGGAAGCCTGTGGTCTGCGCCATCTTGCCTTTAGCGTTGATGACCTGGACAGCGCAGTAAAACATCTGGAAGCGCACGGTGTGGCGTGCGAAGCGATACGCGTCGATCCGTTCACCGACAAGCGTTTCACCTTTTTCAGCGACCCGGACGGCCTGCCGCTGGAGCTTTATCAGCAGTAATGATTGTCCTGTGTGATAATGCCCGCTCAGTTCGGGCATTTTTTATGTGTAATTTCCTATGACCTTACCCGCTATCGCCAAAGCCGTTTCACCGTACCGCCAGCTGCTGGTGGGGTTTAGCGGTGGCCTGGATTCTACCGTTCTGCTTCATCGTTTGAAGCTCTGGCGCGATCGGGAGCCTGATGTTCAGCTTCGGGCGATACATATCCACCACGGATTGAGTTCTCATGCCGATGCCTGGGTGGCGCACTGTGAGGCGCTGTGTGCCGCGTGGGCGATCCCGTTCATTGCTGAGCGCGTCACGCTTCAGGACGAAGGGCTGGGGATTGAGGCACAAGCACGTAAAGCGCGTTATGCCGCTTTTGCCAGCGTAATACAGCCAGGCGAAGCGCTGGTTACGGCGCAGCATCTGGATGACCAGTGCGAAACCTTTTTGCTGGCGCTAAAGCGGGGCAGCGGGCCGGCGGGGCTTTCTGCCATGCCCGAACGTGCTGAATTTGCCGGGACGACATTACTTCGTCCGCTGTTGGGTGAGACACGTGCGTCGCTGGAAGCCTGGGCACGGGAATATCAGCTGAACTGGATTGAAGATGAGAGCAATCAGGATGACAGCTACGACCGTAATTTTCTGCGTCTGCATGTCCTCCCGCTTTTGAGCGAGCGCTGGCCGCATTTTGCTGACGCCACAGCAAGAAGCGCCATGCTGTGCGCCGAACAGGAAGCATTGCTGGATGAGTTGTTGAGTGAAGAGCTGGCTCAACTGATCTCTGAAGACGGATCGCTGGCGATCGCACCGCTGGAAGCGATGAGCCCGGTGCGTCGGGCGGCACTGTTACGACGCTGGCTGGCCACTCATCGCGCCGCAATGCCATCGCGGGCAATGCTGAGCCGTATCTGGGACGAAGTTGCTCGGTCGCGGGAGGATGCGTCCCCGTGCGTACATTTGAATGGTTATGACGTAAGGCGCTATAAAGGGAAGCTCTGGTGGATAAAATCTACCCCCTCTTTTAGCGATGTCGTACTCAACTGGGCGTCACCCGAATTACCGCTGATATTGCCCTGTGATGCAGGACGAGTCTCTCTGGTATCGTCTGGCCATGTACGCCTACCGAATGGCGGTGAACAGGTTACCGTGCGCTTTAAGGCTGGCGGCATGCTGCATATCGTCGGGCGCAACGGGGGGCGGAAGCTGAAGAAAATATGGCAGGAGTGTAACGTGCCACCGTGGCTGCGCGATACAACGCCACTCCTTTTCTACGGCGAAACGCTGATTGCTGCTGCAGGGGTTTTCATCACGGAAGAGGGATGGGCAGAAGAGGGTGTTAGTTTTGCATGGCAGAAAGCGTAACGGGCAGCCTGGCTGCCCGTTAGTGTCATCAGGATTCGCTCACCACGACGGTGCCGATTTGCGGGTGGCTGAAGCTGGCTATTTTGTCCAGACGCAGCTCACGCGTCGCACCGGCATCTTCCACGATCAGATATTCCACATTCTTACGCGAAACCAGATCGCTGGCTTTCGCCTTCAACACTTCGCCATCTTTTAGCTCCAGCGTCAGTAATAAATGATGCTGGCAGGCGAGTTCGAGGTTGTCATAGTCATCACAATTGATGGGTTGATAAGTATCATTCATCGACATAATCGCTCACCAGTAAATTCGCCGCAGCATACGCTGCTTTCTCCCTGACCGACTCTGAAAGGCTCTCATCAGAGGCCACTTCATTAAGCACTTTCAATACACAGCCCAGCGCGTCCGGGACATACCCCAGATCCCCGCTGGCGATTTCCGCATACCGTTTGCGAATTAACTCACAATAATTATTCACATCCCCTCCCGCCAGCGCACTGACTTACTGTGAGATATCATTAAGCCTACGAAGATAAACTCGGTTTAGCAAGGTGACTATACCATACTCATTTAAGCAATATCAGAGCCTTGATAGTGGTGTATTTATCACCCAGTAACAGCCTTTTGCCGCTGTTTTCGCTACAATGTGCGCCTGATTCGAATGGAGTTCTCTCATGGCGCTGAAAGCGACAATTTATAAAGCAGTGGTCAATGTGGCCGATCTTGATCGCAACCAGTTCCTGGATGCGTCGCTTACTCTGGCACGCCACCCCTCAGAAACTCAGGAACGCATGATGCTGCGCCTGCTGGCGTGGATTAAGTATGCTGACGAGCGACTGCAATTTACCCGAGGCTTAAGCGCAGAGGACGAGCCAGAAGCCTGGCTGCGCAACGATCATCTGGGTATCGATCTGTGGATTGAACTTGGCCTGCCGGATGAACGTCGTATTAAAAAGGCCTGCACCCAGTCCGCTGAAGTCGCGTTATTTGCGTATAATCAGCGTGCTGCGGAGATCTGGTGGCAGCAAAATAAAAGCAAATGCAGGCAGTTTGCCAATCTTACCGTCTGGTATCTGGATGATGAGCAACTGGCGCAGTTGAGCGACTTTGCCAGCCGGACCATGGTGCTGCAGGCGACAATTCAGGATGGCGCAATCTGGCTCTCTGATTCTCAGAATAATCTGGAAATTCATTTGACGGCGTGGCAACCGGCCTCATGATCGTCTTGTCCCGAAACGTCAGCATTCCTGACAACGAGCTGGAGATCACCGCCATCCGTGCTCAGGGGGGGCGGGGGGGCAGCACGTCAACAAGGCCTCAACGGCTATCCATTTGCGTTTTGACATTCGGGCCTCAAGCCTGCCAGAGTATTATAAAGAAAGCCTGCTTGCAGCCAGCCATCACCTGATCACCAGCGATGGTGTAATTGTGATTAAAGCCCAGGAGTACCGTAGCCAGGAATTGAACCGGGAAGCGGCCATCGCCAGGCTGGTGGCGGTAATCAAAGAATTAACCGCGGTACAAAAAAGCCGCCGGGCAACGCGGCCTACTCGCGCATCGAAAGAGCGTAGGCTGTCGTCGAAGGCTCAAAAATCCACAGTGAAAGCACTACGCGGTAAAGTTCGTCGCCCAACAGAGTGACGAAAGGGAACACAATTTTCAGAAGGAATTCATTGTGAAAAAAGCATTATTCTCAGCGCTGGCAGTGAGTACGCTGTTTGCGCTTTTCGGGTGTAACAACCGTTCTGAAACGCAGGTTATGCAGCCCGCGCAGAATGAAGAGTTAAAGCCCATGCAGCAGAGCTGGCTCGGCGTATTGCCATGCGCAGACTGTGAGGGCATTGAAACGTCTCTGTTCCTGCAAAAAGACGGTACCTGGGTCATGAATCAGCGGTATCAGGGCGCGAAAGAACCGTCTTCTTTTGCGACTTACGGGACATGGGCGCGTACGGCTGAGAAGCTGGTCCTGACGGATACCACAGGTGAGAAAACCTATTTCCGCGCTAAAGGCGAGGGGATGGAGATGCTCGACCGCGAAGGTAATCCGATTGAGTCCCAGTTCAACTACACGCTGGCACCGGTAAATGCGGCCCTGCCTGCCACGCCGATGGCAATGCGGGGCATGTATTTCTATATGGCTGATGCGGCGATCTTTACCGACTGCGCAACCGGCAGAAAAGTCAGCGTGGCGAACAATGCACAGCTTGAGCGTGATTACGCTGTTGCACGCGGTAATGACAGTAAGCCGGTATTGCTGACGGTCGACGGTCACTTTACGCTGGAGCCAAACCCGGATAGCGGAGAGATGGTGAAAACGCTGGTAGCAGATAAAGACGCGAAGTTTGTCGCGGGTAAAGACTGCAACAGCAAGTAAGCCGACATAGCCCCATTAAAAAACCCCGCCGGAGCGGGGTTTTTTGTTTCTTAACCTTTAATGGCTTTCACCAGGTAATCAAGAATGTCGCCGGTCTTGATCATCTGTTTCTCGCCGTTACGACGGTATTTGTATTCAATTTCGTCGCTATCGAGGTTACGGTCGCCGATGACGATGGTATGTGGGATACCAATCAGTTCCATATCAGCAAACATCACACCTGGACGCTCTTTACGGTCATCCATCAGCACCTCGATACCCTGAGCGCGCAGCTCAGCGTACAGCTTCTCAGCCAGTTCCTGCACGCGGTAAGACTTGTGCATGTTCATTGGCAGGATCGCAACCTGGAACGGCGCGATGTTGTCCGGCCAGACGATACCACGCTCGTCATAGTTCTGCTCAATCGCTGCGGCCACCACGCGCGTTACCCCGATACCGTAGCAACCCATGGTCAGGATCTGGTTACGACCATCTTCGCCCTGAACGGCAGCGTTCATCGCACGAGAGTATTTATCACCCAACTGGAAGATGTGACCGACTTCGATGCCGCGTTTGATCATCAGCGTACCCTGTCCGTCCGGGCTTGGGTCGCCAGCAACGACGTTACGGATGTCAGCCACTTCAGGTGTCGCCACATCGCGATCCCAGTTGATGCCGAAGTAGTGTTTACCGTCGATGTTAGCACCTGCAGCGAAGTCGCTCATTGCCGCTACCGTACGGTCAATAACAACAGGCACAGGCATGTTTACCGGCCCCAGAGAGCCTGGGCCAGCATTGACCACAGCACGGATTTCAGCTTCCGTCGCGAACGCCAGCGGGCTGGCAACCTGCGGCAGCTTCTCGGCTTTCACTTCGTTCAGCTCATGATCGCCACGTACCAGCAGGGCAACCAGCGGGTAAGCGCTGCCTTCGGTGGATTTCACCAGCAGCGTTTTCACTGTTTTTTCGACTGGCAGGTTGAACTGCTCAACCAGCTCGGCAATGGTTTTCGCGTTTGGCGTATCAACCAGCGTCATCTCTTGTGTTGCAGCAGCACGTGGCTCTTTTGGTGCCAGTGCTTCTGCAAATTCGATGTTCGCCGCATAGTCAGAGGAGTCAGAGAAGATCACATCGTCTTCACCGCTCTGCGCCAGTACCTGGAACTCATGGGATGCGCTACCGCCGATGGAGCCGGTATCAGCCTGCACAGCACGGAAATCCAGACCCATGCGGGAGAAGATTTTGCTGTATGCCGCGTACATTTTGTCGTAGGTCTCTTGCAGTGATTCCTGAGACGTATGGAAAGAGTAGGCATCTTTCATCAGGAATTCGCGAGAGCGCATGACGCCGAAACGTGGGCGAACTTCGTCACGGAACTTGGTCTGGATCTGGAAGAAGTTCAGCGGCAACTGTTTGTAAGAGCTCAGCTCATTACGGATCAGGTCGGTAATGACTTCTTCATGCGTTGGGCCGAGGACAAACGGACGATCGCCGCGATCGGCAATACGCAGCAGTTCCGGACCGTACTGCTCCCAGCGACCGCTCTCCTGCCACAGCTCAGAAGGCTGAACTACCGGCATTAACACCTCGATAGCACCGGCGTTGTTCATCTCTTCACGCACGATGTTTTCGACTTTTTTCAGGACGCGCACGCCGGTCGGCAGCCAGGTGTATAACCCGGAGGCCAGCTTGCGGATCATCCCGGCGCGCAGCATCAGCTGATGGCTGATCACTTCGGCGTCGGCTGGCGTCTCCTTCAGAGTGGAGAGCAGATATTGGCTAGTACGCATGTTGTTACGGTTCCGTTTCGACTAGTGAGACAGGCTGAAAGGTCAACCTGACACAAAAAAAGTGGTTTAGTTTACCAGTGTGGCAAAGATGCCAAAAGAGAGGAGATTAAAATTACCTGGGTTCCAGGGCAAACACTTCAAAACCTGCCTGTGTGACGCGCCAGCGAACGTTAAAATCCAGCAGCCAGACAGCGTAAGTCTTTCCCGCTTCCTCTTCTTTACGATAAGCGGGACGCGGGTCCTGTGCCAGAACTTCAACAATAAAGTCTTTCAACCGCGGATAGCGCTTTTCCAGCTGTATTAGCTGGGCCGCTATCTCCTGCGTGAAATGAACGGGCATATCCGCCTGCGGTGCCTGCTGAGCATAACTTGCGCGGGCATCCGGGAGAGCTTCGGCGAAGGGCAAATAGGGTTTGATGTCGATAACCGGTGTGCCATCCACAAGATCAAGGCTACCTAACTCCAGTATCACCTGATCCTTCTGACAACGTATACCCTTCAGTTCGACCAGCGACATCCCAATCGGGTTTGGACGGAAGGTCGAACGCGTCGCAAACACCCCCATTCTCGCATTTCCACCCAGCCGGGGAGGACGCACGGTTGGACGCCAGCCACCTTCCATCGTCTGGTGAAACACAAATACCACCCATAAATGGCTGAAAGCGTCGAGTCCGCGCACCGCGTCGGCCTGATTGTAAGGTGCAATCAGGTGAAGCTCACCGCTTCCGCTGGTGACAAGACCGGGCTGGCGAGGTACGGCGAACTTCTCTTTATAAGGTGAGCGGATAACGCCTATTTGCTCGAACTGAAATGCACTCATTTCGCCGTAATATTCAGCGCAGAACCGATGCATACCGCCTGACGATAGCAGCCTGGTGTACCGCTGGTCACTTCGCAGCTGTGCAGCAGAACAGCGTTAGCTTTCATTTTTGCGGCATTGATCTGCATGCGTTTACGCGCTGTCGGGATATTCGGTGGAGAGTCCTGGTTGGTCGCCTGGCAGGATTCACCGCTCACTTCACCCAGTTCACGGAACGGTTTACCGACGAGCTCATCAGCCTTAGTGATAATGCGAACCGGTGCAGGACGAACCACTTTCGGTTTCGCAGGCTCTGTTTTTGGCGGGGTTGCCGTGCTTTGAACAGGTTCAACGGGAGATCTGCTTAGCATAGAACAGCCGCTCAACATGAGTGCTAAAAGACAGATCGGTAAAGCACGCATAATAGTTCCTCAATGGATAATCAAAACGTCAGATATTGAATCAGTTGACTGCACAAATGACAAGACGGGCATAAGCCCGTCCTGATGATATTACACTGAGGTGAGATTACCAGCCTTTAACAGCGCCACCGTTAAACACTTTGTTCGCTTCCTGGTAAACTTCATCAGACTGATAGGCCTGAACGAACTTCTTCACGTTTTCCGCGTCTTTATTGTCTTCGCGAGTCACGATCAGGTTAACGTACGGGGAGTCTTTATCTTCAACGAAGATACCGTCTTTGGCTGGCGTCAGGCCAATCTGGCTGGCGTAAGTGGTGTTGATAACGGCCAGGGCAATCTGCGCATCGTCAAGAGAACGTGGCAGCTGTGGTGCTTCCAGCTCAACAATTTTCAGATTTTTCGGGTTTTCAGTGACATCCAGAACGGTTGGCAGCAGGCCAACACCGTCTTTCAGTTTGATCAGACCCACTTTCTGCAACAGCAGGAGAGAGCGTCCAAGGTTGGTTGGGTCGTTAGGTACGGCAACCTGAGAACCAGGCTGCAGTTCGTCCAGAGATTTAATTTTCTTGGAGTAACCCGCAATTGGGTAAACGAAGGTGTTACCCACACCAACCAGTTTATATCCACGATCTTTGATCTGCTGATCCAGGTACGGTTTATGCTGGAAGGCGTTAGCATCGATATCGCCTTTGCTCAGCGCTTCGTTCGGCAGAACGTAATCGTTGAAGGTCACCAGCTCAACGTCCAGACCATATTTCTCTTTTGCGACTTTCTGAGCGACTTCAGCAACCTGTTGTTCTGCACCCACGATAACGCCCACTTTAATGTGGTTTGGATCTTTTTCGTCCTGACCGCAACCCACCAGTGCCAGAGAGCCGATTAGCGCGCCTACTGCTGCAAAGGTCTTTAATTTAAACGCCATGTTTTATCCTTAACTCGTAGAGTTTGTGTTGTGTGTAACGTTATTTGTGCGTAACAGCCCGGACGATGCGATCGCCAGAGAACTGGATTAAGTAAACCAACACAACCAGCAATACCAGAACGGTATTCATCACGGTAGCGTTATATCCAATATAGCCGTACTGGTAACCAATTTGGCCTAAACCGCCAGCGCCAACTGCACCCCCCATCGCGGAATAACCCACCAGGGTGATAAGCGTAATGGTAGCCGCGTTGACCAGCCCTGGCAGTGCTTCCGGCAGCAGCACCTTGCGTACGATCTGCATCGGTGTGGCACCCATTGCGCGGGAGGCTTCAATCAAACCTGTCGGGATTTCCAGCAGGGCGTTTTCAACCATACGCGCGATAAACGGCGCAGCGCCGACAGTCAGGGGAACGATGGCAGCCTGCAGACCGATAGAGGTACCGACAATCACGCGGGTGAATGGAATCATCCATACCAGCAGAATAATGAACGGGATAGAACGGAAGATATTCACCAGCGCAGAGAGCGTGCGGTATAGTTTCGCGTTCTCAATGATTTGCCCCGGACGTGTCACATACAGCAGCACGCCGACCGGGAGACCAATCACAAACCCAAAGAAGCCAGATACAAAGGTCATTGCCAGCGTTTCCCAAACGCCGCGAACCAGCAGCCACATCATCGGCTCAGACATAACCCAGTACCTCTACTTTTACGTGGTGTTCTTGCAGCCAGGCAATCGCGGCCTGGGTTTCTTCTTGTGTGCCGTGCATTTCTGTCAGCATGATGCCGAACTTCACGCCACCGGCGTAATCCATCTGCGCGCTGATGATGTTGTTGTTCACGTTAAAGCGACGCGCGGTTTCGGAAAGCAGGGGAGCATCGACAGATTGGCCCGTGAACTCCATGCGCAGCATCGGGACGCTGTCTGCAGTGGGCTCAGTTTTCAAACGCTCCAGATAATCTTCCGGGATATCCAGATGCAGCGTGGACTGAATGAACTGCTGTGCCAGCGGCGTCTTCGGATGAGAGAACACTTCACTTACCGTATCCTGCTCAATCAGTTCGCCGTTGCTGATCACTGCGACGCAGTCACAGATGCGTTTCACCACGTCCATTTCATGCGTAATAAGGAGAATTGTCAGGCCCAGACGACGGTTAATGTCTTTCAGCAGTTCCAGAATTGAACGTGTAGTGGCGGGATCCAATGCACTGGTGGCTTCATCACACAGCAGTACTTTTGGATTACTGGCCAGCGCACGGGCAATGGCCACACGCTGTTTTTGCCCACCGGACAGATTGGCCGGGTAGCTATCATGTTTGTCGCCCAGACCCACGAGGTCGAGCAGTTCGATGACGCGACGCTTCACTTCTTCTTTTGGCGTGTTATCCAGCTCAAGCGGCAGGGCGACGTTGCCGAAAACGGTGCGGGAGGCCAGCAGGTTAAAGTGCTGGAAGATCATTCCAATCTGACGACGCGCTTTGGTGAGTTCTTTCTCTGAGAGGGCGGTAAGTTCCTGGCCGCCAACTTCTACGCTGCCCTGAGTTGGGCGCTCAAGCAGGTTAACACAACGAATCAGCGTGCTTTTACCTGCACCCGATGCGCCAATGACGCCATAAATTTGACCAGCAGGAACATGCAGGCTGACGTTGTTCAGCGCCTGAATGGTTCGGTTCCCCTGCTGGAACACTTTGGTGATATTGGAAAGTTTAATCATTAGATTATTTTTATCGTATGTAAGTTAGCCGTGGCATTTTCTTCTGCCAGATACGGGTGATGACCGTAAACAAAATGGATGTTAAGGCATCCAGACGTCTAAATCAATCCAACTCTGTGCGATGAGCACTTTATTGCGCTGCGATTCATGAGATACTAGCCGGACATGCCTTTTTCAGGAGCAAACCGGTGGCAAAATCAGTACCCGCAATTTTTCTCGATCGTGATGGCACTATTAATGTGGATCACGGTTATGTCCATGAGATTGATGAGTTCGAGTTTATCGAAGGCGTAATAGATGCAATGCGCCAGCTGAAAGAGATGGGCTATGCACTGGTGGTTGTCACCAACCAGTCTGGTATTGCTCGCGGTAAATTTACCGAAGCGCAGTTTGAAACGCTGACGGAATGGATGGATTGGTCGCTGGCCGATCGCGGTGTTGATCTCGACGGTATCTATTATTGTCCGCATCATCCGCAAGGAACAGTCGAAGAGTATCGCCAGACCTGCGACTGCCGTAAGCCGCATCCGGGGATGTTTATCTCTGCGCAGGAATTTTTGCACATTGATATGGCTGCTTCCTTTATGGTGGGCGATAAACTGGAAGACATGCAGGCGGCAACCGCAGCTGGTGTAGGCACCAAAATATTAGTACGCACCGGTAAGCCAGTGACGCCAGAAGCAGAGAATGCAGCAGATTGGGTGATTAATAGCCTGGCTGAGCTGCCAAAAGAGATCAAAAAGCACCAAAAATAACCTTTTTGATGAAAAGGTGAGCGGTTGAAATAAAAATGCATTTTTCCGCTTGTCATTCCTCGGCGGCTCCCTATAATGCGCCTCCATCGACACGGCGGATGTGAATCACTTCACAAACAACCCGGTCGGTTGAAGAGAAAAAATCCTGAAATAACGGGTTGACTCTGAAAGAGGAAAGCGTAATATACGCCACCTCGCAACGGTGAGCTGAAAGCCGCGTTGCAACTGCTCTTTAACAATTTATCAGACAATCTGTGTGGGCACTCAAAGTGACATGGATTCTTAACGTCCTCGGACGATAAATGAATACCAAGTCTCAACGAGTGAACACGTAATTCATTACGAAGTTTAATTCATTGAGCATCAAACTTTTAAATTGAAGAGTTTGATCATGGCTCAGATTGAACGCTGGCGGCAGGCCTAACACATGCAAGTCGAGCGGTAGCACAGAGAGCTTGCTCTCGGGTGACGAGCGGCGGACGGGTGAGTAATGTCTGGGAAACTGCCTGATGGAGGGGGATAACTACTGGAAACGGTAGCTAATACCGCATAACGTCGCAAGACCAAAGAGGGGGACCTTCGGGCCTCTTGCCATCAGATGTGCCCAGATGGGATTAGCTAGTAGGTGGGGTAACGGCTCACCTAGGCGACGATCCCTAGCTGGTCTGAGAGGATGACCAGCCACACTGGAACTGAGACACGGTCCAGACTCCTACGGGAGGCAGCAGTGGGGAATATTGCACAATGGGCGCAAGCCTGATGCAGCCATGCCGCGTGTATGAAGAAGGCCTTCGGGTTGTAAAGTACTTTCAGCGGGGAGGAAGGTGCTGAGGTTAATAACCTCAGCAATTGACGTTACCCGCAGAAGAAGCACCGGCTAACTCCGTGCCAGCAGCCGCGGTAATACGGAGGGTGCAAGCGTTAATCGGAATTACTGGGCGTAAAGCGCACGCAGGCGGTCTGTCAAGTCGGATGTGAAATCCCCGGGCTCAACCTGGGAACTGCATTCGAAACTGGCAGGCTAGAGTCTTGTAGAGGGGGGTAGAATTCCAGGTGTAGCGGTGAAATGCGTAGAGATCTGGAGGAATACCGGTGGCGAAGGCGGCCCCCTGGACAAAGACTGACGCTCAGGTGCGAAAGCGTGGGGAGCAAACAGGATTAGATACCCTGGTAGTCCACGCCGTAAACGATGTCGATTTGGAGGTTGTTCCCTTGAGGAGTGGCTTCCGGAGCTAACGCGTTAAATCGACCGCCTGGGGAGTACGGCCGCAAGGTTAAAACTCAAATGAATTGACGGGGGCCCGCACAAGCGGTGGAGCATGTGGTTTAATTCGATGCAACGCGAAGAACCTTACCTACTCTTGACATCCAGAGAACTTTCCAGAGATGGATTGGTGCCTTCGGGAGCTCTGAGACAGGTGCTGCATGGCTGTCGTCAGCTCGTGTTGTGAAATGTTGGGTTAAGTCCCGCAACGAGCGCAACCCTTATCCTTTGTTGCCAGCGGTCCGGCCGGGAACTCAAAGGAGACTGCCAGTGATAAACTGGAGGAAGGTGGGGATGACGTCAAGTCATCATGGCCCTTACGAGTAGGGCTACACACGTGCTACAATGGCGCATACAAAGAGAAGCGACCTCGCGAGAGCAAGCGGACCTCATAAAGTGCGTCGTAGTCCGGATTGGAGTCTGCAACTCGACTCCATGAAGTCGGAATCGCTAGTAATCGTAGATCAGAATGCTACGGTGAATACGTTCCCGGGCCTTGTACACACCGCCCGTCACACCATGGGAGTGGGTTGCAAAAGAAGTAGGTAGCTTAACCTTCGGGAGGGCGCTTACCACTTTGTGATTCATGACTGGGGTGAAGTCGTAACAAGGTAACCGTAGGGGAACCTGCGGTTGGATCACCTCCTTACCTTAAAGAACCTGCCTTTGCAGTGCTCACACAGATTGTCTGATGAAAAACAGCAGTAAAAATCTCTGCAGGCTTGTAGCTCAGGTGGTTAGAGCGCACCCCTGATAAGGGTGAGGTCGGTGGTTCAAGTCCACTCAGGCCTACCAAACTCCTTTTAAAGGATGAGCGGTACAGAGATTGCAAACGATGGGGCTATAGCTCAGCTGGGAGAGCGCCTGCTTTGCACGCAGGAGGTCTGCGGTTCGATCCCGCATAGCTCCACCATCCTTTACTGCGAACCCAAGAAAACTTCAGAGTGAACCTGAAAAGGTGCACTGCGAAGTTTTGCTCTTTAAAAATCTGGATCAAGCTGAAAATTGAAACGACACACAGTTAATGTGTGTTCGAGTCTCTCAAATTTTCGCAAGTCGATGATGAATCGAAAGAAACATCTTCGGGTTGTGAGGTTAAGCGACTAAGCGTACACGGTGGATGCCCTGGCAGTCAGAGGCGATGAAGGACGTGCTAATCTGCGAAAAGCGCCGGCGAGGTGATATGAACCTTTGACCCGGCGATGTCCGAATGGGGAAACCCAGTGTGATTCGTCACACTATCGTTAACTGAATACATAGGTTAACGAGGCGAACCGGGGGAACTGAAACATCTAAGTACCCCGAGGAAAAGAAATCAACCGAGATTCCCCCAGTAGCGGCGAGCGAACGGGGAGCAGCCCAGAGTCTGAATCAGCTTGTGTGTTAGTGGAACGGTCTGGAAAGTCCGACGGTACAGGGTGATAGTCCCGTACACGAAAATGCACAGGCTGTGAACTCGAAGAGTAGGGCGGGACACGTGGTATCCTGTCTGAATATGGGGGGACCATCCTCCAAGGCTAAATACTCCTGACTGACCGATAGTGAACCAGTACCGTGAGGGAAAGGCGAAAAGAACCCCGGCGAGGGGAGTGAAAAAGAACCTGAAACCGTGTACGTACAAGCAGTGGGAGCACCTTCGGGTGTGACTGCGTACCTTTTGTATAATGGGTCAGCGACTTATATTCTGTAGCAAGGTTAACCGTATAGGGGAGCCGAAGGGAAACCGAGTCTTAACTGGGCGTTAAGTTGCAGGGTATAGACCCGAAACCCGGTGATCTAGCCATGGGCAGGTTGAAGGTTGGGTAACACTAACTGGAGGACCGAACCGACTAATGTTGAAAAATTAGCGGATGACTTGTGGCTGGGGGTGAAAGGCCAATCAAACCGGGAGATAGCTGGTTCTCCCCGAAAGCTATTTAGGTAGCGCCTCGTGAACTCATCTTCGGGGGTAGAGCACTGTTTCGGCTAGGGAGCCATCCCGGCTTACCAACCCGATGCAAACTACGAATACCGAAGAATGTTATCACGGGAGACACACGGCGGGTGCTAACGTCCGTCGTGAAGAGGGAAACAACCCAGACCGCCAGCTAAGGTCCCAAAGTCATGGTTAAGTGGGAAACGATGTGGGAAGGCACAGACAGCCAGGATGTTGGCTTAGAAGCAGCCATCATTTAAAGAAAGCGTAATAGCTCACTGGTCGAGTCGGCCTGCGCGGAAGATGTAACGGGGCTAAACCATGCACCGAAGCTGCGGCAGCGACGCTTATGCGTTGTTGGGTAGGGGAGCGTTCTGTAAGCCGTTGAAGGTGTCCTGTGAGGGGTGCTGGAGGTATCAGAAGTGCGAATGCTGACATAAGTAACGATAATGCGGGTGAAAAGCCCGCACGCCGGAAGACCAAGGGTTCCTGTCCAACGTTAATCGGGGCAGGGTGAGTCGACCCCTAAGGCGAGGCCGAAAGGCGTAGTCGATGGGAAACAGGTTAATATTCCTGTACTTGGTGTTACTGCGAAGGGGGGACGGAGAAGGCTATGTTAGCCGGGCGACGGTTGTCCCGGTTTAAGCATGTAGGCGGAGGTTCCAGGTAAATCCGGTACCTTATTAACGCTGAGGTGTGATGACGAGGCACTACGGTGCTGAAGTAACAAATGCCCTGCTTCCAGGAAAAGCCTCTAAGCATCAGGTAACATCAAATCGTACCCCAAACCGACACAGGTGGTCAGGTAGAGAATACCAAGGCGCTTGAGAGAACTCGGGTGAAGGAACTAGGCAAAATGGTGCCGTAACTTCGGGAGAAGGCACGCTGATATGTAGGTGAAGCCCCTGCGGGTGGAGCTGAAATCAGTCGAAGATACCAGCTGGCTGCAACTGTTTATTAAAAACACAGCACTGTGCAAACACGAAAGTGGACGTATACGGTGTGACGCCTGCCCGGTGCCGGAAGGTTAATTGATGGGGTTAGCGGTAACGCGAAGCTCTTGATCGAAGCCCCGGTAAACGGCGGCCGTAACTATAACGGTCCTAAGGTAGCGAAATTCCTTGTCGGGTAAGTTCCGACCTGCACGAATGGCGTAATGATGGCCAGGCTGTCTCCACCCGAGACTCAGTGAAATTGAACTCGCTGTGAAGATGCAGTGTACCCGCGGCAAGACGGAAAGACCCCGTGAACCTTTACTATAGCTTGACACTGAACACTGGTCCTTGATGTGTAGGATAGGTGGGAGGCTTTGAAGCGTGGACGCCAGTCTGCGTGGAGCCGACCTTGAAATACCACCCTTTAATGGCTGGTGTTCTAACGTAGACCCGTAATCCGGGTTGCGGACAGTGTCTGGTGGGTAGTTTGACTGGGGCGGTCTCCTCCCAAAGAGTAACGGAGGAGCACGAAGGTTAGCTAATCCTGGTCGGACATCAGGAGGTTAGTGCAATGGCATAAGCTAGCTTGACTGCGAGAGTGACGGCTCGAGCAGGTGCGAAAGCAGGTCATAGTGATCCGGTGGTTCTGAATGGAAGGGCCATCGCTCAACGGATAAAAGGTACTCCGGGGATAACAGGCTGATACCGCCCAAGAGTTCATATCGACGGCGGTGTTTGGCACCTCGATGTCGGCTCATCACATCCTGGGGCTGAAGTAGGTCCCAAGGGTATGGCTGTTCGCCATTTAAAGTGGTACGCGAGCTGGGTTTAGAACGTCGTGAGACAGTTCGGTCCCTATCTGCCGTGGGCGCTGGAGAATTGAGGGGGGCTGCTCCTAGTACGAGAGGACCGGAGTGGACGCATCACTGGTGTTCGGGTTGTCATGCCAATGGCACTGCCCGGTAGCTAAATGCGGAAGAGATAAGTGCTGAAAGCATCTAAGCACGAAACTTGCCCCGAGATGAGTTCTCCCTGACCCTTTAAGGGTCCTGAAGGAACGTTGAAGACTACGACGTTGATAGGTCGGGTGTGTAAGCGCAGCGATGCGTTGAGCTAACCGATACTAATGAACCGTGAGGCTTAACCTTACAACGCCGAAGCTGTTTCGGCGAAGAGACAGACAATCAAATTTCAGCCTGATACAGATTAACAGAATTTGCCTGGCGGCTTTAGCGCGGTGGTCCCACCTGACCCCATGCCGAACTCAGAAGTGAAACGCCGTAGCGCCGATGGTAGTGTGGGGTCTCCCCATGTGAGAGTAGGGAACTGCCAGGCATCAAATTAAGTAGTAAGCCGGTGCATAAATCCGGTGGTTACAGCAGTCTTCGGTGGAGCGGTAGTTCAGTCGGTTAGAATACCTGCCTGTCACGCAGGGGGTCGCGGGTTCGAGTCCCGTCCGTTCCGCCACTTATTAAAAGCCCTGAGTTAACGCTCAGGGCTTTTTTATTATCTGTCGTATAATTATTGCTTAATTAGCAAAAATCCTCTGCTTTTTACGCTCTTTTTCTGAATAACGACAATAGCGATAATCTTCCTCAGTTAACGAAAACTATGATTAACGAGGAATTACATGACTATCCCTGCATTTGGTCTGGGCACTTTCCGCCTGAAAGACGACGTTGTTATCGCATCTGTAAAAACTGCTCTTGAACTTGGCTATCGTACCGTCGATACGGCACAAATTTATGAAAATGAAGCTGCTGTTGGTCAGGCTATCGAAGAGAGTGGTGTCCCGCGTAACGAACTATTTATTACTACAAAAATCTGGATTGAGAATCTCAGCAAGGACAAACTGATCCCCAGCCTGAAAGAGAGTCTGAAAAAACTGCGTACTGATTACGTCGATCTGACTCTGATCCACTGGCCTTCACCGAATGATGCTGTTCCAGTGGAAGAATTCATGCAGGCATTGCTGGAGGCGAAAAAACAGGGTTTAACCCGTGAAATTGGTATTTCTAACTTCACTATTCCACTGATGGAAAAAGCAATTGCGGCCGTTGGTGCAGAAAATATTGCGACTAACCAGATTGAACTGTCACCTTACCTGCAAAACCGCAAAGTTGTTGACTGGGCAAAACAGCATGGCATTCATATTACGTCTTATATGACGCTGGCCTATGGCAAAGCATTGAAAGATGAAGTGATTGCACGCATCGCAGCAAAACATAATGTGACTGCAGCTCAGGTCATCCTGGCGTGGGCAATGGGTGAAGGTTATGCCGTGATCCCATCTTCAACTAAACGTGAAAACCTGGCCAGCAACCTGTTAGCACAGGATCTCCAGCTCGACGACGAAGACAAAAAAGCGATCGCCGCACTGGATTGCAACGATCGCCTGGTCAGCCCGGAAGGGTTAGCCCCTCACTGGGATTAAGTTTGACCCCACCCTTTGTATCCTGAAACCCTCATACAGCTCCTTCGGGAGCTGTTTTTATATGCTCGCTCAGGAAGTCAATAAAGGCACGAATGCGCGTGCTTACCGCTCTGTCACTGTAATACACCGCACTAAACGGCATTTCGACCGGCAGACGTTTATCTGCCATCAGTTCCACCAGTTCGCCACGCGCAATCTCTTTATCAATCATGTAGTCAGACAGACAGGCGATCCCGTTACCTTCAAGGCACAATTGCTTCAGCGTCTCCCCGCTGTTAGACGACAACCCGCAGGTGATCTCATGTAACTGACCGTCAGGGCAGGCGACAGGCCAGGTGTTCAGCGACACAGGTTCCGTAAAGCCCAGGCACAGATGCTGCTTTAACTCTTCAACCGTCTCAGGTTTTCCATGCTCTGCAATATACTGCGGTGAGGCGATAATTTTGCGGTAGCTCGCAAACAGAGGGCGGGCGCGCAGGCTTGAATCTGTCAGAGTTCCTGCCCGGATAGCCACATCCACTTTCCTTTCGATAAGATTGATAAACGTCTCTGAGGAGACCAGAGAGAGCGTCATCTCCGGATAGCGTTCGCGGAAAGGTTTGATCAGCGGCATCAGAAAGTGAAGCACAACCGGCGTGGCAGCATCAATGCGCAGCAATCCACGTGGTGTGCTGCGGGTTTCCATAATCTCCGTCTCTGCAGCGGCCATTTCTTGCAGGATGGACTGCACGCGGCGGAAATAGCGCTCTCCTTCTTCCGTCAGGCTGAGCTGCCGCGTCGTACGGTTGAGCAGACTGACTCCAAGCTTCATCTCCAGCTTTTTCACCGAGCGACTGATGGCCGAGTTAGCCTGCCCTAACTGTTCAGCCGCACGGCTAAAACTGCCGCTTTCGACGACGGCGACAAAGATTGTCAGCTCTTCCGACGTTGCTTTCATTGTTGCACCACCTGCAAAATTCAATTGATATTTTGACCATTTTTGTTATTTAAGCACTGGCGCATACTGCCTGTCATCTTAATCCTGAAGAGACGGAGTATTTTATGCCACTGGCGCTACTTGCCCTCACGATCAGTGCCTTTGCAATTGGCACGACCGAATTTGTTATCGTAGGACTGGTTCCTACCATCGCCGACCAGCTTGCGATTTCGCTGCCATCTGCCGGGCTGCTGGTATCTATTTATGCACTGGGTGTTGCTGTCGGTGCGCCTGTATTGACGGCACTCACCGGTCGATTCCCTCGCAAGCAACTGTTGGTGGCGCTAATGGTGTTGTTCACAGCGGGTAACGTTCTGGCCTGGCAATCCCCGGATTACACCACACTGGTGATTGCCCGCCTGCTGACCGGCCTTGCTCATGGTGTCTTTTTCTCAATTGGTTCTACCATTGCCACAAGTCTGGTACCCAAAGAGAAAGCGGCATCAGCGATTGCGATTATGTTTGGTGGACTGACTGTCGCGCTTGTTACAGGCGTACCGCTGGGGACATTTATCGGCCAACACTTCGGCTGGCGTGAAACCTTCCTGGCGGTTTCTTTACTGGGTGTGATTGCTCTGGTAGCCAGTTTTCTGTTGGTGCCATCGAATATACCTGGTCGTGCGAGCGCCAGCCTGCGCGACCAGCTAAAGGTTCTGACGCATCCGCGCCTGTTGATCATTTATGCCGTGACCGCACTGGGCTATGGTGGTGTATTCACTGCTTTTACTTTCCTGGCGCCGATGATGCAGGATCTCGCAGGCTTCTCCCCGAATGCGGTGAGCTGGATTCTGCTGGGCTACGGCATCTCCGTCGCAATAGGTAATATCTGGGGCGGCAAACTGGCAGACAAACATGGTGCGGTTCCCGCTCTCAAATTCATCTTTGCAGCATTGGTTGTTTTGCTGCTGGTGTTCCAGTTCACTGCATCAATGCAATACGCCGCACTGGCCACTGTCCTGGTCATGGGGATCTTTGCCTTCGGTAACGTGCCGGGCCTTCAGGTTTATGTGGTACAGAAAGCAGAACTGTATACGCCCAACGCGGTGGATGTGGCATCCGGCCTGAACATTGCCGCTTTTAATATCGGCATTGCTATTGGCTCCATTGTGGGTGGGCAGACGGTTGAACATTTTGGACTGGCGCAAACGCCATGGATTGGTGCTGCGATCGTGCTTGTAGCCTTCCTGTTGATTGGCCTGAGTGGACGCCTTGATAGACCAACTCGCGTAGCACTGGGGTAACATCAGTAAGTGCTTGCTTACAAAACTGGAAAGCGGTTTCTCAGAAATTGCGTTGAAAGTGTAACCTAAAGTCCCTATAACATTAGAACCAGTCCGTTTTCAGGGCTGGTTCATGTTACAGAGGCTGTTTCCAAAAGTGCGAAAAAATACCTATGCCATGCGTTATGTTGCCGGAATGCCAGCGGAGAGGATCTTGCCTCCGGGGTCGTTTGCGAGCATAAGCCAGGCATTACCCGCCGGTACACCGTTAAGCAGCGATGAGAAAATCCGTGTACTGGTGTGGAATATCTTTAAGCAGCAGCGTGCGGAATGGTTATCGGTACTCAAGAATTTTGGAAAAGATGCCCATCTGGTTCTGCTCCAGGAGGCGCAAACCACCCCTGAGCTGGTGCGGTTTGCCACCACGAACTATCTTGCCGCCGATCAGGTTCCGGCGTTTGTTCTGCCGCAACATCCCTCAGGTGTGATGACCCTCTCTTCAGCACATCCGGTCTATTGCTGTCCACTGCGCGAGCGTGAACCCATTCTGCGTCTGGCGAAATCGGCGCTGGTAACGGTCTACCCGTTGCCGGATACCCGAATGCTGATGGTGGTGAATATCCACGCGGTAAACTTTAGCCTGGGGGTGGATGTGTATAGTAAGCAGTTACTTCCAATTGGCGATCAGATTGCCCATCACAGCGGCCCCATCATTATGGCAGGCGATTTCAATGCCTGGAGCCGTCCGCGCATGAATGCCTTGTATCGCTTTGCGCGCGAGATGTCGTTGCGTGAAGTTCGTTTTAGCGATGACCAACGCAAGAAAGCCTTTGGTCGTCCTCTCGATTTTGTCTTCTATCGCGGTTTGAGCGTGCACGACGCCTCCGTTCTGGTGACGCGCGCCTCCGATCACAATCCTCTACTCGTTGAATTCAGTCCCGGCAAACCTGATAAATAATGGTGTGTCAGGTCTGCCGTGGGGCAGGCCTGTTCGGGTGCTGCCCTTTATTTTTCACCCACAAAGGACAGTACGATGACAACAACACACTCCCATCATGACAATGTAGAAAAACAGTTTGGCTCTCAGGCAAGTGCGTATCTGAGCAGCACCGTGCACGCATCTGGCCGCGATCTGGTGCGTCTCGGTGAACGTCTGGCTGCGTTCCCGCAGGCACACGTATTGGATTTAGGCTGCGGGGCAGGGCATGCCAGCTTTACGGCTGCGAAACAGGTCGCGCACGTTACCGCGTATGACTTATCCAGCCAGATGCTGGCGGTGGTTGCCGAGGCGGCGAAAGCGAAGGGGCTGGAAAACATTGATACGCGCCAGGGCTATGCCGAATCTTTACCTTTTGAAGATGCATCGTTTGAGGTGGCTATCAGCCGTTATTCCGCACATCACTGGCATGATGTCGGCCAGGCATTACGTGAGGTAAAACGTGTTCTGAAGCCGGGTGGCATCTTCATTATTATGGATGTGATGTCCCCTGGACATCCGGTGCGCAATATCTGGCTGCAGACGGTGGAAGCACTGCGCGATACCTCGCATGTGCAAAACTACTCCAGTGGAGAGTGGTTATCGCTCATTACCGAGGCGGGTTTGATTTCACGCTCATTGATAACCGATCGATTACCGCTGGAATTTAGCTCATGGATCGCTCGTATGCGCACTTCGGATGCATTAAGTCACGCGATTCGCTTGTATCAGCAGAGTGCGTCCGCAGAGGTGAAAAGTTACTTTGAATTACAGGAGGATGGTTCGTTTACCAGCGATACCACCATGGCGGAAGCGCAAAAGGCGGGATAAACAAAAAAGGCACCGAGGGGAATCGGTGCCTTTTTCCCTTTCGATCGTGTTCTCAGGAGTCTGGCGTGGCGCTGTTCTTCACAAATAGCGTCAGTTGGTCGCCTGGTTTCAGATTGTCAGTATCATTATTCCAGCGCATCACATCTTTGATGTTCACGCCGTGTCGTTTTGCGATACTGGACAGTGAATCGCCTTTACGCACGCGATAGGTAATGCTATCGCTGTTGCTGGCGAGACGCTGTGCGCTGCTACCTGCACCCACCGTCAGAGTTTGACCCACTTTAAGGCCTGAACTGCGCAGGTTGTTCCACTGCTGCAGATCGCTTGCTGTCACGCCAAGACGTGATGCAATGCCCGAAAGCGTATCACCTGAACGAACCTTATAACTGCGGCTGTTGACTGATGAAGCGTCCGCGATCAGCGTTGACTGAACGGCGGCAATTTCACCAGATGCTAAAGACTCACGTAGCTGTTCAGCATGTTTCTGCGGAACCATTACGTACTGCGGGCCACTTGCCCCCAGCGTTGAGCCTTTAACGCCAGCATTAAAGGTTTTCAATTTACTTACCGACATACCCGTCATATCTGCAACCTGTTGAATATCAACTGGATTGCTGAGGCGAACGCGCGCCAGTGCACGACTTTCGTCTGGTGTTGGCAGTTGTACACCGTAACGCTTGCTGTTCTTGAGAATATCGCTCAATGCCAGCATCTTCGGTACGTAAATCTTTGTTTCCTGTGGCAGTGAGAGCGACCAAAAATCGGTGGATTTACCCCGTGCTTTATTCGCTTTCATTGCCTTCAGTACACGACCTTCGCCGCTATTGTACGCTGCGACCGTTAACAACCAGTCGCCATCAAACATCTTGTTCAGACGTTGCATCATGTCGAGAGCGGCTGTCGTTGAAGCGACAACATCGCGACGCGCATCATAGTTGCGGGTCTGTTTCAGACCATAGTTTCGCCCGGTGCTCGGAATGATCTGCCAAATGCCTGCGGCATTGGCGCCAGACGTTGCGTGTGGGTCAAAAGCGCTCTCCACTATGGGTAGGAGTACCAGCTCCATAGGCATGTTACGTTTCTTAACTTGCCCGGCTATCCAGTACATATACGGCTCTGCCCGTAACGTTACATCGTGGAGATAGCTCTTATTTCTTAAGTACTTCTGTTTCTGTTCGCGAATCCGGCTGTTTTCCGGAATTCCCATCTTTAGCTCGTCGCCAATAGAGGTCCACAAGTCTTGATCCTGCGCGAATGATGTTCCATCGTCCATCCATCGCGCCGAACTTGCAAACTTCCCTGCTTCCCCTTGACCAGCTGCAGAAAGGCTCTGTGCGTGCTGTTGTACGTTGCTGCCGTTCTGCGACTGGCAACCTACAAGCAGGACAGAGGCGAGTAATATCGCTTTTGCCTTCATGTGTGTGTCAATAGTTGCTTAAAAGACGAGCGATGATAACGGCGAAATTTTGAAAAGGCAACCCGCAATTATCTGAAGTTATCTTTCTTTGACCTTAACCATGCAAAACGCTGCTCTGGTTGTTGCAAATTTGTTTCTTGGTTAATTTTGTTAATTAAATCAATATCATCTGTTCGTAAAAATAAATTAATCTTGCGCTCATTTTTCAGAATTACGGGGAGTGTGTTTTGGTTTTTTGCACGTAACTCCTTCACTTTGTGATAATAATCCTGGATCGCGCGATCCTCGGGTAAGAGGTTAACGGAAAACTTCATATTTCCTAATGTATATTCATGTGCGCAACAAATAAGCGTGTCATCGGGTAGGGCATTAATTTTCTGTAAGGACTGATACATCTGGGTTGCTGTGCCTTCGAAAAGTCTTCCACAGCCTCCAGAGAACAGTGTGTCGCCACAAAAAAGATAAGGTTTGCTGTAGAAACACAGATGTCCCAAAGTGTGACCTGGTGTGGCAAATACGGAAAATTCCCACTGGTGTATGAGGATCTTTTCGCCTTCCTGGACTATACGGGTTGTTCCCTTATCTTGTGTCTCTGCCGGTCCGTAAACCACAAGATGGGGAAAATGGGCCCGCAGCTCGGGAACGCCGCCAGTGTGATCGTGATGATGATGCGTCAAGAGAATGGCTTCTGGCTGCCAGTTATTCTCTTCTATTGCACGTAATACAGGGGCGGCTTCTCCGGGATCAACAATGACGCATCGACGATCATCGTCAACCAAAACCCAGATGTAATTGTCCTCAAAAGCAGGAATACTGATAAGATTCATACATTACCTCTAATAACGTGGCAGGTGTTTTGATGAAACCGGCAAGGATACCTCAGACTGTCGCAGCACCGGAGCGTTGGGCGGAATTGCCCTGGGGTGAATACTATCGCGAGGCCTTAGAGCAACAACTGAAGCCCTGGCTTGCGAAAATGTATGGCTTTCACCTGCTTAAGATTGGCAATCTCAGCGCGGAAATCAATACCGAAAGCTGCGCTATCTCACATCAGGTCAATGTCTCGCTCGGCGGATCGCCGGTTCAGGTGAAAGCAGACCCATTGCATCTGCCATTTGCGGAAAAGTCCGTCGATGCGTGTTTGCTTGCCCATACACTGCCCTGGTGTAGCGATCCCCATCACTTGCTGCGTGAAGCCGACCGTGTTCTGATTGATGATGGCTGGCTGGTACTCAGCGGGTTTAATCCTCTGAGTTTGATGGGCCTGCGCAAGCTGGTACCCGTGTTACGCAGAACTCCACCTTATAACAGCCGGATGTTCACGATGATGCGCCAGCTCGACTGGCTTTCACTGCTAAACTTTGAGGTGCTCTGCTACGGCGGTTTTCAGGTGCTCCCCTGGGCGCGGCAGGGAGGTGTACTGTTGAGCACGCATTTGCCCGCTTTAGGCTGCATGCAGTTCATCGTTGCACGTAAGCGCACTATCCCTCTTACGCTTAATCCAATGAAGCAGAGCAAAACGAAAACGCATATCCGTCAAACTGTTGGTGCAACGCGGCAATACAAAAAAACCGATTAAACGTCGGGCTGATAGCCCGCATCTTCATGTGCGGGATTGGATGCCGCAGCACGCGCCAGTTCGTCGCAGCGTTCGTTTTCCGGGTGACCGGCGTGGCCTTTAACCCATTCCCATTTAATCTCGTGCTGGCCCAGCGCCGCATCAAGACGTTTCCAGAGATCGACGTTCTTGACCGGCTTCTTATCAGCGGTCTTCCAGCCGCGTTTTTTCCAGTTATGGATCCACTGGGTTATCCCCTGACGTACGTACTGGCTATCGGTGCTTAGCACCACGTCACAATGCTCTTTTAACGCCTCCAGTGCCACTATGGCCGCCATCAATTCCATTCGGTTGTTGGTGGTCAGAAAATAGCCTTCGCTAAAAGTTTTTTCGTGCTGGCGATAGCGCATAATCGCGCCATAGCCGCCAGGCCCTGGGTTGCCGAGACAAGATCCATCGGTGAAAATTTCTACCTGTTTACGCATCTCTGGTAGACTTCCTGTAATTGAAACGTTCAGTTAAACGATAAGTCTGACATAAATGACCGCTATGAGCACTGCAATTACTCGCCAGATTGTCCTCGATACCGAAACCACCGGTATGAACCAGATCGGCGCGCACTACGAAGGGCACAAGATTATCGAGATCGGTGCCGTTGAAGTGGTGAACCGTCGTCTTACGGGGAACAACTTCCACGTCTACCTCAAACCCGATCGGCTGGTAGATCCCGAAGCGTTCGGCGTTCACGGTATTGCCGATGAGTTCTTGCTGGATAAGCCGACTTTTGCGGATGTCGCTGACGAGTTCCTGGAATACATCAGGGGCGCAGAGCTTGTCATCCATAACGCCTCGTTCGATATCGGCTTTATGGATTATGAATTCAGCAAGCTTAATCGTGATATCCCGAAGACAAACACCTTCTGTAAGGTAACAGACAGCCTGGCGCTGGCGAGGAAAATGTTCCCCGGCAAGCGTAACAGCCTTGATGCGCTCTGTTCCCGCTACGAAATAGACAATACCAAGCGAACGCTGCACGGGGCATTACTCGATGCCCAGATCCTGGCCGATGTCTATCTGACGATGACCGGCGGGCAGACGTCAATGAAGTTCAGCATGGAAAATGAATCTCAGCAAACGCAGGGCGAGGCGGGAATTCAGCGCGTTGTCCGTCAGGCCAGTCGGTTGCGGGTTGTTTTAGCCAGTGATGAAGAGCTTCTTAACCACGAATCCCGACTTGATCTGGTACAGAAGAAGGGTGGAAGCTGTCTGTGGCGCGCCTGAAAAGCGCCAGAATGCCTGTAAAAGCATCGTTTGGGTGATTTTTGCAGCAAACGATTCAAAACGTGAGAAAAAGCGTTGACGAGATCGGAGGCACACCGTAATATGCGCCTCGTTCCCCAAACGGGAACAGTGGAGCGGTAGTTCAGTCGGTTAGAATACCTGCCTGTCACGCAGGGGGTCGCGGGTTCGAGTCCCGTCCGTTCCGCCAATATTCAGAAGGCCTGAATCAGAAATGATTCAGGCCTTCGTCGTTTCAGCATTCTGCAATTCCGTTCCCTCACTTATCGTTAACAAAACGTTAATTTTTATAGTGCAATTAATTAACATTTGCACAGATTTAGTGCGTTATTTGCACTGATGTTGTGCATTTCGCCACCCTCCCTCTCTCCAGATCTCAGACAGAATGTGTCTTTCTGTAAAAATAATTCACGCAGAATCATTTGGTTATCTCCCGCTTTCCAAAAAATAACCAAACCAATTGTGAATTGGTTTGGTTATTGCTTAATCATTAGCACGATAAGCTTCATTACATATCAATAACTTATCGTTAATAAAAATAAAGTAATGATGAAAGCGAGCGAACCAATATGGAAAAACCGTCACGGTTTCTGGCAAATTCCAGCACCGCGCTTGAACAACTGCGCGGGTTAATCAACCAGCACGAGTCAACACCAGGCACTCCGCTGCCCACAGAACGTGAGCTATCGGAAACTCTCGGCGTAGGACGACGTGAAGTGCGTCGTGCGCTGGATGTGCTGGAAGAAGAGGGGCGCATCTGGCGTAAACAGGGCAAAGGGACTTTTATCGGTCCGGCTGCCCCGGTTGAACCGCTGGCCCTTCAGGGATTGGTTCAGCAAACCAACCTTCTGGAAGTGATGGAAGCTCGTCTGCAGCTCGAACCCGGCTTAGCCCGGCTTGCGGCACTGCGTGCCACCAGGGAAAACCTCGCGCTGATGCAGCGCATGCTGGAACGCATTGATAAGGTCAGCCCGGATGACCGCGATCTCAACGAACTGTGGGACAGCGCCTTTCACCGGGCGATTGCCGAGGCGGCGGGGAACCGTCTGATGCTCGGCCTGTTTGATGCCATTGATGCCGTGCGGCGTGAACCGGGCTGGCAGCACCTGCGCGAATTAGCCCGCACCCCCGAACGCGTCGATAGCTACAACGACCACCATCACAAGATCATGTCTGCGATTATCCATCGCCAGCCTAATGAGGCCGCGGCCGCCATGCGCGAACACCTGCTCAGCCTGCAAACCGCCCTGATCCATGCTATCCACCTTGAGGACGACTTCACGCTATGACGACGATTCCGTTTAAGGACACTGCGCCTGTACTGAACCTGCATAATCTCAACGTTAAATTCGCCGGCTCGCCTGTGAGCGTCCTTGATGGTATTTCACTGATAATTAAAGCGGGCGAAACGCTGGCGCTGGTGGGAGAGTCTGGATGCGGAAAAAGTATCACCTCACTGGCGCTAATGGGGTTACTGCCCGCCAGCGCGCAGATCGTCAGCGGTGAGATGCAGTTTCGCCGTCACAATCTCCGCAAGCTTTCGCCTCGGGAATACGCTGACCTGCGTGGCAGCGAACTGGCGATGATTTTCCAGGAGCCGATGACTTCGCTCAATCCGGCGTTTACGCTGGGGGACCAGCTTAGCGAAGCGGTCATGCGACACCAGAGTGTCTCGCGCGCAGAGGCGATGAATGTCGCGCTGCAGATCCTCGAGAAGGTACAGATCCCGGCGGCAGAGATGCGCCTGAAAGCATATCCCCACCAGCTTTCCGGCGGAATGCGCCAGCGCGTGATGATTGCGATGGCGCTGATTAACCACCCGAAACTGCTGATTGCCGATGAACCGACCACAGCCCTTGACGTGACGATCCAGGCGCAAATTCTCACCTTGCTGAACACCCTCAAAGAAGAGACCGGCACGGCGGTCCTGATGATCACTCACGATTTAGGCGTGGTGGCAGAAGTCGCCCAGCAGGTGGCGGTGATGTATGCCGGTCAGGTGGTAGAGCAGGGGAGCGTTGAGGCCATCTTTGCCGATCCGCAGCACCCGTACACTATCGGCCTGATGGGGTCGATTCCTTCTCTTGGGGCACGTAAGGGGCAGCTCTCCACCATTCCAGGCTCGGTGCCACTGCCAGAATTTATGCCGAAAGGCTGCCGTTTCGCTACCCGTTGCCCGTTTGCGCAGTCACGCTGCCATGATGAAAAACCTTTGCTCAATACGCTCGGCGCGGGTCATCAGGTTGCCTGCTTCCGCGTGCCGCTGGAGCAACACATTGCCCTGGGAGAAATTGCATGACTACGCCCATTCTTGAAGCCCGTGACCTGAGCAAGCTCTTCCCCGGCCCGAAAAAACTGTTTACCCCGGCGAAGTTTGTCACGGCAGTCGATCGCGTTTCACTTTCCGTTATGCCGGGGGAAACGCTGGCGATTGTGGGTGAGTCTGGTTCCGGTAAATCTACACTCGGTCGTCTGCTGCTGCGTTTGCTGGCCGCCAGTGAAGGGCGTGTGTTTTACCAGGGGGAGGAGATCACGCATGCCTCGGGTGCTCGTCTGAATCAGCTCCGGCGCGAGCTGCAGATTATCTTTCAGGATCCCTTCGCCTCGCTGAACCCGCGCATGACGGTGGAGCAGATCGTCGGTGAACCGCTGTGGCTGCACCAGAACATGAAGAAAGCGGACCGTCAGTACCGCGTCGCGGAGCTTCTTAAAACCGTAGGTTTGCCTGCCGCCTGGGCCGGGCGCTATCCGCACGAGTTTTCCGGCGGGCAGCGCCAGCGTATCGGCATTGCGCGCGCGCTGGCCTCGGGACCGAAGCTGCTGCTGGGTGATGAGCCGGTATCCGCGCTGGATGTGTCCGTTCAGGCGCAGGTGGTGAACCTGCTGGAAAGCCTGAAGCACCAGCTGGGGCTGACGATGGTGATTGTCGCCCACGGCCTGGCCGTTATCCGCCACATGAGCGACCGCGTGGCGGTGATGTATCTTGGGCAAATCGTTGAGCTTGCGACTGTTGACGAAATTTTTGATGCGCCGCTGCACCCCTATACCCAGGCACTTATCGCCTCTGCGCCGCAGATGCAGCCAGGCGTTGAACGTGACGCGCCGCTGCTGCAGGGGGACTTACCGAACCCGTCCAGCCCACCATCTGGTTGCCGCTTCCACACCCGCTGCCCGTACGTTACCGACGAATGTCGCCAGGTTGAACCGATAAATCAGGTACTGGACGGTGGACGTCAGGTGGCCTGCCATCGCTGGCAGGACATTAATCGCGATCGCAGCGTTATCCAGATTGCTCCGCCATCTGCTGCCTTTCTGCGCCGCCGCGCGCTGTTTGAACACGCGGCATCTCACTCCTCCCTTCCTTCAAGGAACTCATGATAATGACAATGCGTAATTCTCTTTTGACCGTACTGGGAAGTGTAATGTTGCTCGGCGCGGCGCTGCCCGCCCATTCTGAAAGTGTGCTGCGAATTGGTCTGGGCGCTGACCCGGACATGCTCGACCCGCATCTGGCGCGCACCTACTATGGCCGCTTCGTGTTTGCCTCCCTGTGCGACAGGCTGGTGGACGTGGATGAAAACCTGAAGGTTATCCCCGGTCTGGCGAAAGACTGGGCGTGGAGCGACGACGGTAAAACCCTCACCCTGAATTTGCGCGAGGGCGTCACCTTCCACGACGGTGAGAAATTCGATGCTGCCGCCGCAAAATACAACCTCGACCGTGCCCTGACCTTAAAAGGCTCCCTGCGTAAAAGCGAGATTTCCTCCGTGGAGTCCGTTGAAGTCACTGGCCCGATGCAGATTGCCCTGCACCTGAAAACGCCGGACGCCGCGCTGCTGATGCAACTCACCGACCGCGCGGGCGCGATGATGGCACCCGAAGCGGCAAAAAAACCGGATTTTGCCGCGCATCCCGTCTGTTCCGGTCCGTATAAATTCGACAGCCGCGTGTCGCAGGACCGCATCGTTCTGACGCGTTTCGACAACTACTGGAACAAAGACGCCTACCACTTCGACAAAATTATCTATCTGCCGATCCCGGATGCCTCCGTGCGCCTCGCGAACCTGCGCGCGGGCGATCTCGACCTGACTGAAGGCATCGCCGCCAGCGACGTGAAGACTGTGGAAGCTGACAGCAAGCTGGCGCTGGCGAAGGTCACCGGTCTGGGTTATCAGGGCATTACCTTCAACATTAATAACGGGAAGGTGCCAGCGAACGAACCGTTCAAGGACGCCCGCGTGCGCGAGGCGTTTTCTCAGGCAATTGACCGCGATGCGCTAAATCAGGTGGTCTTTGAAGGGCTGTATTCGCCAGCCAACCAGGCGTTTTCAACGGTGAGCCCGTATCACGTCAACCTGCCGGTACCACCGCGCGATGTCGACAAAGCCAAAGCGCTGCTGAAAGCGGCAGGCGTCGCCACGCCGCTGACCGTCAACCTGCTGGTGCCGAACAACCCAACATCGCAGCAGGTCGGTCAGGTGCTGCAGGCGATGGTCGCTGAGGCGGGCTTTAACCTGAACCTGCAGATGACTGAATTCGCCACGCTGCTCGATCGCCAGCAGAGCGGTGACTATCAGCTGAGCTTCTCCGGCTGGTCCGGTCGTCCCGATCCGGATGGCAGCATCTTTGGCTTCATTAACAGCAAAGGCACTTTAAACGACGGACGTTACAGTAATGCTCAGGTAGATGAATGGTTGACTCAGGCGCGTCAGAGCACCGATCAGGCCGCACGCCAGCCGTTGTACGAGAAAGTGGTGAAGCAACTGCAAACCGATATGCCGATTGCCTACCTCTACTTCGAGCCGCGCATTTTTGGCCTGAACAAAAGCGTGCAGGGCTTTAAGCCGTACCCGGACGGCATCGTGCGTCTGGCCGGTTTGACGCTGGCGAAATAAACGTCCTGAGGAGAACCCATGCTGGAACTGATTTGCAAACGTCTGCTGCTGGCTATACCAACCCTGCTGCTGGTGAGCATGATGGTCTTCGGGCTACAAAAGCTGCTGCCCGGCGACCCGCTGATTGCCATGGCCGGCGAGGAGCGCGATCCGGCAGTCATCGCCCAGCTGCGTGCGGAGCTGAACCTCGATGCGCCAATCCCCGTGCAGTATTTTAACTGGCTGACGCGTGCGCTGCAGGGCGATCTGGGCGTCTCCTTACGCACGCACGAGCCGGTGACGCAGCTGATTGCCAGCAAGTTGCCGGTGACGCTGGAGTTGTCTCTGCTGGCGATGCTCATTGCGCTGGTGTTTGGCATCAGCATGGGGATCCTCGCGGCGGTGAACAAAAACAGCTGGGTCGATCATGGGGCGAACTTTGTGGCGATATCGGGGATCTCAATACCGCACTTCTGGCTGGGGATCCTGCTGATTCTGGTCTTCTCGGTAAACCTGCAGTGGCTACCCGCGTCCGGCTACGTGCCGTTCAGTGAAGATCCGCTTCAGAACCTGCGCACGCTGCTGCTGCCCGCGTCCGTGCTCGGAACCGGCCTGGCGGCGACGCTGATGCGCCACACCCGCGCCTCGATGATTGCGGTCCTGAAAGCAGATTACATCCGTACCGCGCGGGCTAAGGGGCTGCTGCCTAAGGCGGTGATCCTGAAGCACGCGTTTCGCAACGCGCTGGTGCCGGTAATTACCCTCACCACGCTGCTGTTCGGCGAGCTGCTGGGCGGCGCGGTGCTGACCGAGCAGGTCTTCACCATTCCGGGCTTCGGCAAGATGATCGTCGACTCGGTATTTAACCGTGACTACGCGGTGGTGCAGGGTGTGGTGCTGATCGTGGCGATTGGCTTCCTGATGCTCAACCTGCTGGCCGACGTGCTCTACGTTCTTATCAACCCGAAAATGCGAGGTTAACCATGGCGGAACTGTCGACTCAAACCGTTGTGCCTGCACTGCCGCGCGCGCAGAACCGGGTGCTGAAGAAATTCCTCGCGAACAAAAGTGCGGTGATTGGTGCGGTGATTGTGGGCTTCTTTGTATTGCTCGCGCTGCTGGCGCCGTGGATTGCGCCGTTCGACCCGGTCAAAGCCAACTTCCTGGCGGTGCGCAAAGCGCCGTCGGCGATGTACTGGTTCGGCACCGACGAGCTGGGGCGCGACATTTTATCCCGCATTATCTGGGGAGCACGCACCTCGCTGATGGCAGGCTGTATGTCGGTGGTGATTGCTGTTGTCATCGGCGTTCCGCTGGGGCTGGTTGCGGGTTACTTCCAGAAGATGTGGGATGGGGTGATCTCGCGCGTTATCGAGGCGCTACTGGCCTGTCCGTTCCTGATCATGGCGATCGCGCTGGGGGCGTTTTTGGGCCCGAGCCTGACCAACGCCATGATCGCCATCGGTCTTTCGGCGATGCCGATCTTCGCCCGCCTGACGCGCGGGCAGGTGATCGCCATCCGCAACGAAGAGTACATCGACGGTGCGCGGGCGATTGGCCTGCCGGACCGCTGGATCATCATCAAATACATCCTGCCGAATGTAATGTCACCGATCCTGGTGCAGGCCACGCTGGCGATTGCCTCGGCGATTATCGCCGAAGCCAGCCTGTCGTTTTTGGGGCTGGGACAGCAGCCGCCAAATCCGTCCTGGGGCTCGATGCTCAATACCGCGAAAGGTTTCCTGGAGCAGGCTCCGTGGATGTCCGTTTTCCCCGGCGTGGCGATTTTCCTTGCCGTGCAGGGCTTTAATTTACTCGGCGACGGGCTGCGCGATGCGCTCGATCCGCGCCACGACTAAGGAGTCATGATGACCAAAGCGCTTGATTTCACATCCGGTTATGATTCACGACGCCCACCGATGATGGGGCATAATGCCGTTGCTACCTCGCAGCCGCTGGCGGCACAGGCGGGGATGCGCATGTTACAACTGGGCGGTAATGCCGTCGACGCGGCCGTTGCTACGGCGATGGCGCTGACGGTGGTCGAGCCCACAGGGAATGGTATTGGTAGCGATGCCTTTGCCATTGTCTGGGATGGGGAAAAGCTCCACGGTCTTAATGCATCGGGCCGCTCACCTGCCAGCTGGCATGCCGATCTGTTTGCTGGCAAAACCGCGGTGCCGGAAATTGGCTGGGATGCGGTGACGGTACCGGGTGCAGTATCCGGCTGGGTCGCACTGGCGGAACGCTTTGGCACGCTGCCGCTGACCACCCTGGCACAGCCTGCGATTGATTACGCGCGCAACGGTTTTCCGGTCTCTCCGCTGATTGGTCATCTGTGGCAACGGGGCTACAACAAGCTGAAAGACCAGCCGGGCTTTAGTGCGTGTTTTGCCCCTGAGGGACGCGCCCCGCGCATTGGCGAAATATTCCGTAACCCGGCGCAGGCAAACTCGCTGGAGCTGATTGCCAAAACCAACGGCGAAGCGTTTTATCGCGGCGAGCTGGCGCAGAAAATTGCCGCCTTTGCCAAAGAACATGGCGCACATCTTACCGCCGACGATCTGGCAAACCATCGTGTAGACTGGGTTGAACTGTTGTCACGTGATTTTGCGGGCGGTTCGGTGCAGGAGTTGCCGCCAAACGGGCAGGGGATCGCCACGCTGATTGCGCTCGGCATTCTGGAGCAGTGCGGTATCGAAAAACACCACCCGGATTCCGTTCAGGCGCTGCACTTGTCTATTGAAGCAATGAAACTGGCGCTGGCCGATCTTGATCGCTACGTGGCGGATGAAGAGCACATGGAGTTCGCTGCCAAAGCGCTGCTGAGCGATAGCTATCTCAAATCGCGTGCAGCGCTTATCGATCAGAATAACGCCTCTGATTTCGTCTATGGTTCGCCGACGCAAAGCGGGACGGTCTACATCAGCACAGCGGATGCCAACGGCATGATGGTTTCGTTTATTCAGTCTAACTATATGGGCTTTGGCTCCGGGATTGTGGTGCCGGACACGGGGATCAGCCTGCAAAATCGCGGCTGTGGTTTTTCGCTGGATCCGAATCACCCGAACGCGCTGGCGGGCGGCAAGCGTCCGTTCCACACTATCATTCCTGGCTTTGCGATGGACGGTAACGGCAAGCCGCTGATGTCATTCGGCGTGATGGGCGGGCCAATGCAGGCGCAGGGGCACATGCAGATGGCGCTGCGCATTATGCTGCACGGACAAAACCCGCAGGCAGCTATCGACGCGCCGCGCTGGCGCGTGGTGCAGGGGAGAGAGGTGATCGTTGAGTCGACGTTCGATCGCAACACGATTGCGGCGCTACGCGAACGCGGGCATCAGATCGTGGTAGAAGATCCGCTTCAGGATTACAACTTTGGCGGTGCGCAGGTGATTTACCGTCTGCCGGAAGGGCATTACGTTGCCGCGACGGAAAGCCGCAAAGATGGGCAGGCATTAGTGAGTTAATGTTTTATCCGCCCTCTCCCAATGGGAGAGGGCGGTGGTGAGAGGAAAATTTCACCCAATACTAAACGGATCCGCATCCTGCCACGCCGGAAACTTCTCCCGATACTCCTTCAGTGCCGTCAGCGACAGCTCGGCATCAATGCGCGTCGCCTGATGTGGCTCGGCGGTGGCAATGATCTCGCCCTGCGGGTTCACCACCCGGCTGTCGCCGCGATAGTGATGCCCGTTGCCGTCAGTCCCCACGCGGTTACAGCCCACCACGTATGCCTGGTTCTCAATCGCGCGCGCCACCAGCAGCGACTGCCAGTGGAGGGAGCGTGGCGCAGGCCAGTTGGCGACATACAGTGCTACGTCGTAATCGTTGCGGTTGCGTGACCACACCGGGAAGCGCAGGTCATAGCAGACCAGCGGCAGAATTCGCCAGCCTCGCCATTTGAACACCACGCGCTCGTTTCCGGCTTCATAGTGATGATGTTCATCCGCCATACGGAACAGGTGGCGTTTGTCGTAAAAATGCACTTTCCCTTCTGGTTCAACCAGCAGGAAGCGGTTCACCGGCCCGCGCTCGGTTTGCAGAGCGGCGCTGCCCGCGATCAGCGCGTTGGTCTGCTGCGCTTTGGCATGCATCCAGGCGACCACCTCTTCCTGCGGCATCGACTGTTTAGCCGCTTCCATCGCGAAGCCGGTGGTGAACATCTCCGGCAGGACAATCACATCACGCCCGGTAATACCTTCCAGTTGACGATCAAAGTGACGCAGGTTGGCGGGGCCATCCATCCACACTAACGGTTGCTGCAAAATCGAAATCTTCAGACCAGGCACAATTCAGACTCCTCAAACGACCACTTTTTGACACTGTAGCACGACATAACGAGAAAATGTGGCAATAAAAAACCCCGCGCATGGCGGGGTTTGTGCAAGCGAAACGCCTTATGCTGCTTCAGATTTGCGGTGTTTCTCCGGTAGCTTTACCGGCTGCGTCGCCAGCTCATCCGGTTCGAAATCATCCACGTTGATACTGCGCAGACGGCTCTCTTCAGCTTTCACCAGGATTGCAGCTTCATCCTTATCGATGATACCGCCCGCCAGGGCCTGTTTTGCCAGTTCGTCCAGACGGGTAAACGGCAGGTTTTTGCCCAGCTGTTTGCAGATCTTCTGATGAATCGGATCGGCAGCCATCACGTCCAGCAGCGCCTCTTCCAGCAGACCCACCGGGTTATGCGGGGTTGGAGCCAGATACTGACCACGACCGATACGTGAACGGGTTGCGCTCGGAACCTGCAGGATCTTCGCTACTTTGTGATCCAGCTTGTCGGATGGTGCCTGGTGATGACGACCGGTCGGGAAGATCACCACGCGCAGGGCTCCGGCCACAAAACGGTTCGGGAAGTTCGCCAGCAGATCGTCAATGGCCTGTTCAGCCTGATACATCGCATCCTGTACGCCCCAGTGGACCAGCGGCAGATCCGCTTCCTGACGACCTTCATCGTCGTAGCGTTTCAGGACCGCAGAGGCCAGGAACACCTGACTCAGCACATCTCCCAGACGTGCAGAGATACGTTCGCGACGCTTCAGGCTACCGCCCAGTACTGCCATAGAAACGTCAGACAGCAGAGCCAGGTTGGCGCTCAGACGGTTCAGCTGTTGATAGTAACGTTTCGTCGCATCACCGGTTGGCGTAGCGCTGGTACGGCCATTCGTCAGACCGAGCCAGAAGCTGCGCATCTTATTGCTACCCACATGACCAATATGTTTGAACAGCAGCTTATCGAAGGCATCTACGTCGTTGTTCTGCGCAGCGGCCATCTCTTCCAGCACGTATGGATGGCAGCGAATGGCGCCCTGACCGAAGATCATCATGCTGCGGGTCAGAATATTCGCCCCTTCAACGGTGATTGCGATAGGCGCGCCCTGATAACCACGGGCGAGGAAGTTACCTTCGCCGAGCATAATGCCTTTACCGCCCGCGATATCCATCGCGTCAATGATCGACTGCTGCGCACGGTGAGTACAGTGGTACTTCACGATTGCGGACAGTACAGCTGGTTTCTCGCCCAGCATAATGCCGTAGGTAATCAGGGAGGCGGCAGCATCCATCACATAGGCGTTACCCGCGATACGTGCCAGCGGTTCTTCAATACCTTCCATCTTGCCGATGGAGATTTTGAACTGACGGCGGATGTGAGCGTACGCACCAATCCCCATCGCCACAGATTTCAGACCACCAGTGGAGTTTGACGGCAGGGTAATACCGCGACCTACAGACAGACATTCCACCAGCATACGCCAGCCCTGACCGGCCATTTTCGGGCCACCGATGATGTAATCAATCGGTACAAAGATATCCTGGCCACGCGTTGGACCGTTCTGGAACGGTACGTTCAGCGGGAAGTGACGACGACCAATTTCAACGCCTGGGGTAGAAGTTGGGATCAGCGCACAGGTAATGCCCAGATCTTCTTCTCCACCCAGCAGTTTCTGCGGGTCAGAGAGTTTAAACGCCAGACCGAGCACGGTGGCGATAGGTGCCAGCGTGATGTAGCGCTTGTTCCAGGTCAGGCGCATCCCGAGCACCTGCTCACCCTGCCATTCACCCATGCAAACCACGCCGGTATCCGGGATCGCACCCGCATCGGAGCCCGCTTCCGGGCTGGTCAGCGCGAAGCAAGGGATTTCCAGACCGCGTGCCAGGCGCGGCAGGTAGTGATCTTTCTGCTCTTCCGTACCGTAATGTTGCAGCAGTTCGCCCGGGCCTAAGGAGTTAGGTACGCCGACAGTGATGGCCAGGATCCCAGAGACGCCAGCCAGTTTTTGCAGGACACGGGCCTGAGCGTAAGCGGAGAATTCCAGACCACCGTACTCTTTCTTGATGATCATCGCGAAGAAGCGATGTTCTTTCAGGTACGCCCACAGTTCTGGCGGCAGATCGGCCATTTCATGGGTGATGGCGAAATCATTTGCCATACGGCACGCTTCTTCCACAGGGCCGTCAATAAAGGCCTGTTCTTCAGCAGTCAGACGTGGCTGTGGGTAGTTATGCAGCTTTTTCCAGTCCGGGTTACCCTGGAACAGGTCGCCTTCCCACCAGGTGGTACCCGCATCAATCGCTTCTTTTTCAGTACGCGACATTGGCGGCATCACTTTGCGGAAACCTTTGAACACCGGGGCAGAAATCATGGATTTACGCATCGGGGCAAAGTTAAACGGCAGAAGAATGATAGCGAGTGGGACTAAAAGCCAGATATTCCAGAGACCTGCGACGCCAAGCGCAGCCGTCCAGGCCAGAAGAATCAGGCTGCTCAGGAATAAACTTACACGGTGATAGAACAACACACCGAGCAGAACAACGGTTGCGAGAATGCTCAAAATCATCATAAAGAAAAGCTCCCTTGCTTGTAGGAGGTCTGACCACTTGTGATGATATGGTTGTAGTTGATGTGAATTTTTTTAGCAATGTGTTTACAAAATAATTACAACCTGGTTCACATTGTTCGTGTTTTAGCCGGCACAAAAAATCAAAACGCCGGGCGATTCGTATGGCTTTAGCTTCTCGCTTTTCCCGCTATCCGGTACACTCCACTGTGTTATTTCATCAATACTGAAGGATTATCCTCATGTACCAGGATCTTATTCGTAACGAACTGAACGAAGCGGCGGAAACGCTGGCTAACTTTCTGAAAGATGATGCCAATATTCACGCTATTCAGCGCGCGGCGGTCCTGCTGGCCGACAGTTTCAAAGCCGGGGGCAAAGTGCTCTCTTGCGGTAACGGCGGTTCCCACTGCGACGCTATGCACTTCGCAGAAGAGTTGACCGGGCGTTATCGCGAAAACCGTCCGGGTTACCCGGCGATTGCGATCTCTGATGTGAGCCATATCTCCTGCGTGAGCAACGATTTTGGTTACGACTACGTCTTCTCCCGCTATGTTGAAGCGGTCGGACGTGAAGGCGACGTGCTGCTGGGTATCTCTACCTCTGGTAACTCCGGTAACGTGATCAAAGCGATTGCTGCCGCGCGCGAAAAAGGGATGAAAGTCATCACCCTGACCGGTAAAGATGGCGGTAAAATGGCGGGTACGGCGGATATTGAAATTCGCGTTCCGCACTTCGGTTATGCTGACCGCATTCAGGAAATTCACATCAAAGTGATCCATATCCTGATCCAGCTGATCGAAAAAGAGATGGTTAAGTAAGACTTCGCTGGGGGCTGAATTGCCCCCGCTGTTGTGGAGGTGATGTATGTGCGAATTGCTCGGGATGAGCGCCAATGTGCCAACCGATATCTGCTTTAGTTTCACCGGGCTGGTTCAGCGTGGTGGAGGAACCGGGCCGCATAAAGACGGCTGGGGCATCACTTTCTACGAAGGCAAAGGGTGTCGCACGTTCAAAGATCCACAACCCAGCTTTAACTCACCGATCGCTAAACTGGTGCAGGACTATCCCATTAAATCCTGTTCGGTGATTGCCCACATCCGCCAGGCAAACCGTGGCGAAGTGGCGCTGGAAAATACCCATCCGTTTACCCGTGAACTGTGGGGCCGTAACTGGACCTATGCACACAATGGGCAACTCACGGGTTATAAATCACTGGAGACGGGCAATTTCCGCCCGGTTGGCGAAACCGACAGTGAAAAAGCCTTCTGCTGGTTACTGCACAAGCTGACGGAGCGCTATCCCCGCACGCCTGGTAACATGGCCGCCGTGTTTAAATACATCGCGACGCTGGCGTCGGAGCTACGCGAAAAAGGCGTGTTTAACATGCTGCTCTCTGACGGGCGCTATGTGATGGCGTTCTGCTCGACAAATCTGTTCTGGATCACCCGTCGTGCACCGTTTGGCGTTGCGACCTTGCTCGATCAGGATGTGGAGATTGATTTTCAGAAGGAGACCACACCGAACGATGTGGTCACTGTCATTGCAACGCAACCGCTGACGGGCAACGAAACCTGGCAAAAGATTATGCCAGGCGAGTGGGTGCTATTTTGTCTCGGGGACCGTGTAATTTGACGCCAGTTGTGGATGGACGACTTCGTGGCTCAGCGGTTTGCTGACCACGTAACGGCCATCTACGATAGAGACCACTGGTGGCTTGTGGGTCTGCTCAAAGTAGTCGTAACCAGGTTTCAGCTGTTTCCAGAAATCCGCGTAGTAAGAGTACTTGTGGCGTGCCATGTTGGCATCGGTCATGCGGAACGGATAGATGCTGACCTGAACGTTAGGTTGCCCAAAGACCAGCGCGCCCGTCACGAACTGGAAAATCTCATCAATGCCGGAATCGGTCATCGCATAACAGCCGATAGACACGCAGGCACCGTGGATCATCAGGTATTTACCTTCATAACCGTGAGCACGGTCATAGGCATTCGGGAAGCCGATGTTAATGGCTTTATAGAAGCGGCTGTCAGGTTTGAGCTGGTTACGCTGAACGCTGTAAAACCCTTCCGGACTTTTGAAATCGCCCTGACGCTGTTTTGGCCCCAGCCCGCCGGAGTAGTTACAAATTTTGTAGCTATCAAGCAGCTGATAAGTCTCGCCCATTTTTACAAACAGATCGAGAGTGCGCTCTTCCTTGAAGATCTGAATATAAACCGGCGATCCCATTAACTGCTGTTTATATTCTTTGCTGATCGGCGTCGTTGAGCTATTACTGCTGAGCAGCCCGGCAAACGACATGCACGGAATCAGAAGCATCGCAATGAACAATGCGATTTTACGCATACTACTAGTTCCTTGATAAAACCATGACCAACTTGCCAGGACGGCAAAAGAGACCCGAAATCAGATTATTCTGTTAGGAGCGCTCACATTAGCACCGCCAGAGATTTTCGCAAGAGCCGGGCGGTGAGTTTACAAATTAGTTTTACTTTATAAACCATCACAATCGCGTTTGCGCCAGGAACTTTGCGCAATAGCTCGCAATTTGGCGCCCCCGACGGCGGATTACCTGCCCGTCAGAAGGTGAAAATGGTACACTCCGCGTCCACTGGATTGTTGTTTATGGAAACCTGCTAACCACATGTTTAAAATAAAAAAAGGACTTAATTTGCCGATTGCAGGCGTGCCTGAGCAGCTCGTCTCGTCAGGCGCAAGTGTCCGTCATGTTGCCATTTTAGGTGATGATTATCTGGGAATGCGTCCTTCTATGCTGGTGCAGGAGGGCGATCGCGTGATTAAAGGGCAGGCGCTCTTTGAGGACAAAAAAAATCCCGGCGTCATGTTCACGGCACCCGCAAGCGGCACTGTTGTCGCGATCAACCGCGGCGAACGCCGCGTTCTGCAGTCGGTGGTTATCCGTATTGAAGGCGATGAGCAGTGTGAATTTGCGCATTATGACGCCGCAGACCTCGCATCGCTGAGCCGTGACGCGGTTCAGGCTCAGCTTCTGGCGTCTGGTTTATGGACCGCGCTTCGCACGCGTCCTTTTAGCAAATCACCTGTTCCGGGTACGGAACCGGCCGCTATTTTTGTTACGGCAATCGACACCAACCCGCTCAGCGCAGACCCGCAACCGGTTATTCTGTCTCAGCGAAAAGCCTTTGATGCCGGGCTGACTATTTTAACCCGCCTGACCTCAGGAAAGGTCCATGTCTGTCAGGCTGGTGGCGGTAAGCTCGGTGGGCACCCGCAGGGGCAGGTGACATTTAATGAGTTTGCAGGCCCTCATCCCGCAGGTCTGGTCGGGACGCATATTCACTTTCTTGAACCCGTGAGCCTGACGAAACAGGTCTGGCACCTGAATTATCAGGATGTTATTGCCATCGGTACGCTGTTTACCACGGGTGAACTCAGGGCTGAACGGGTAATCGCCATCGGCGGGCCGCAAGCGGCCAACCCGCGTCTGGTGAAAACGCTGCTGGGCGCTGACATTAATGAACTGCTGGTGGGTGAAATAAAAGAGGGCGAAAACCGCCTGATCTCCGGCTCGGTTCTCAGCGGACGCCATGCCGTGAATGCGCACGCTTATCTGGGGCGTTTCCATTTGCAGGTCAGCATTGTGCAGGAAGGGCGCGAGAAAGAGCTGTTTGGCTGGGTTCTGCCCGGTGCGGAAAAATACTCCGTCACCCGGACCACGCTGGGCCATTTCCTGCGCCATAAACTCTTTAACTTCTCGACCAGCACGCATGGCGGAGCGCGCGCGATGGTACCCATTGGCAACTACGAGCGCGTCATGCCGCTGGATATTCTGCCGACCATGCTGCTGCGCGATCTGCTCGCCGGCGATACCGACAGCGCGCAGGCATTGGGTTGCCTGGAGCTGGACGAAGAAGATCTGGCGCTTTGCACCTATGTTTGTCCGGGAAAATACGAATACGGACCCGTATTGCGCGAGGTGTTAACCCGCATTGAGCAGGAAGGATAACCGATGGGCTTAAAACACCTCTTTGAAAAAATTGAGCCGCACTTTACCGAAGGGAAGCTCAAAAAGTATTACCCGCTGTATGAAGCGACGACCACCATTTTCTACACGCCAGGCCTGGTGACGAAAGGCGCGGCACACGTTCGCGATGCCATCGATCTGAAGCGAATGATGATTCTGGTGTGGTTTGCGGTCTTCCCGGCCATGTTCTGGGGCATGTATAACGTGGGGCTGCAGACCATTCCTGCACTGCATCATCTGTACGATGCTCAGCAACTGGCGCAGGTGATCCAGTCTGACTGGCACTACCGTCTGGCGCAGTCATTGGGCGTGAGCTTTGCGTCAGATGCGGGCTGGGTCAGCATGATGACGCTGGGGGCGGTGTTCTTCCTGCCGATCTACATCACGGTATTTATCGTGGGTGGCTTCTGGGAAGTGCTGTTTGCCATCATCCGTAAACATGAGATCAACGAAGGCTTCTTCGTTACTTCCATTCTTTTTGCCCTGATTGTTCCGCCAACATTACCGCTCTGGCAGGCTGCGCTGGGGATTAGCTTTGGTGTGGTGATTGCGAAAGAGATCTTCGGCGGGACCGGGCGTAACTTCCTCAACCCAGCGCTGGCGGGACGTGCGTTCCTGTTCTTTGCCTATCCTGCACAAATATCAGGCGATCTGGTATGGACAGCGGCGGATGGTTTCTCCGGTGCGACACCTCTTTCTCAGTGGGCGGCACACGGGGGCGAAACGCTGGTTAACAACGCGACAGGCCAGCCTGTTACCTGGTTTGATGCCTTTATTGGCAACATACCGGGCTCCATTGGGGAAGTCTCTACGCTGATGATTTTGCTGGGTGGTGCGATCATTCTTTTCGGTCGCGTGGCCTCCTGGCGGATTGTTGCCGGTGTGATGATCGGCATGGTGCTGACCGCCACGATGTTCAATGTGATCGGTTCGACTACCAATCCGATGTTCTCCATGCCGTGGTACTGGCATCTGGTGTTGGGGGGCTTCGCATTCGGCATGATGTTTATGGCGACCGATCCCGTCTCTGCCTCGTTTACTGATAAAGGTAAATGGAGCTATGGCGTGCTCATTGGTGCGATGTGTGTCCTGATTCGTGTGGTCAACCCGGCGTATCCGGAAGGGATGATGTTGGCCATTCTGTTTGCCAACCTGTTTGCGCCACTTTTCGATTATCTGGTGGTGCGTGCCAATATTCAGCGGAGGAAGGCGCGTGGCTGAAGTTAAAAATAACGACAGCATCAGCAAAACGCTGCTGGTGGTGCTGGTGCTCTGCCTTGTCTGTTCCATTGTGGTGGCCGGTTCTGCCGTGGGGTTAAAGCCGCGACAGCAGGAGCAGCGCGCGCTGGATAAACAGCGCAATATCCTGGCTGTTGCCGGGCTGATGCAGGAAGGTATGAATGCCGACGATGTCTCTGCAGTCTTTGCTGAGCGCATTACCGCGCGTCTGGTGGATTTAAAAACCGGGCAACTGCTGGATAAAGATCCGGCGAAATACAACCAGTCGCTGGCATTAAAAGACCCGCAGATGAGCCTGACGCTGGACGCCTCACAGGATCCGGCTGGCATCAAGCGTCGCAGTAATCTTGCCGAAATCTATCTCGTGCGCGATGAACAAAAACGGGTGCAGGAAGTGGTAGTGCCTATCTACGGCAACGGTCTGTGGTCGATGATGTACGCCTTTGTGGCGCTTGATACGGATGGTCGCACTGTGAAAGGCATTACGTACTATGACCAGGGCGAAACGCCGGGGCTCGGCGGTGAAGTGGAGAACCCTAACTGGCGGGCACAGTTTGTCGGCAAGAAAGTGCTCGACGATAACGGTCTGCCTGCGCTGAAGGTAATGAAAGGGGCTGCTCGTCCCGGTGACGACTACGCCGTCGACGGGCTCTCCGGTGCCACGCTCACCTCAAAAGGTGTGCAGCACAGTTTTGATTTCTGGATGGGCGAGCTGGGCTTTGGTCCTTTCCTGAAAAACGTACGTGAAGGAGCGCTGAACAATGGCTGATACCGGTGAACTGAAAGAAGTCAAAAAGGTGCTCATTGGCCCGTTGATCGCCAATAACCCGATCACGCTGCAGGTACTGGGTGTCTGTTCAGCTCTGGCGGTGACGACCAAGCTGGAAACAGCGGTAGTGATGACGTTGGCAGTCACGCTGGTTACCGCGTTTTCCAGCATGTTTATCTCCATGATCCGTCACCACATTCCCAACAGCGTGAGGATCATTGTGCAGATGGCGATCATCGCCTCGCTTGTGATCGTGGTCGATCAGCTATTGCGCGCCTTCGCCTATGAAACCTCCAAACAGCTGTCGGTGTTTGTTGGTCTGATTATCACCAACTGTATCGTGATGGGGCGTGCGGAAGCCTACGCCATGAAAATGCCGCCGCTGGCGAGCTTTATGGACGGCATCGGCAACGGCCTTGGCTACGGTGTGATCCTGCTGACCGTGGGGTTCCTGCGAGAGCTGATTGGCAGCGGTAAGCTGTTTGGCATCACGGTGCTGGACACGGTGCAGAACGGCGGCTGGTATCTGCCGAATGGACTGTTCCTGCTGGCACCCAGCGCATTTTTCATTATCGGTTTGCTGATCTGGCTGATTCGTACTTTGAGACCAGAACAGCAGGAAAAGGAGTAACCGACAATGGCTCATTACCTGAGTTTATTTGTGCGTGCGGTGTTTGTTGAAAACATGGCGCTCGCGTTCTTCCTCGGCATGTGTACGTTCCTTGCCGTGTCCAAGAAGGTCTCGACGGCATTTGGCCTGGGCGTAGCGGTTACCGTGGTGCTCGGCTTATCGGTGCCGATCAACAACCTGGTATACAACTTTGTACTGCGGGACGGCGCGCTGGTGGAAGGCGTTGATCTCAGCTTCCTGAACTTCATCACCTTTATCGGTGTGATTGCGGCGCTGGTGCAAATCCTTGAGATGATCCTCGATAAGTATTTCCCGTCGCTATACAACGCGCTGGGGATCTTCCTGCCGTTGATCGCGGTGAACTGCGCCATCTTCGGCGGCGTCTCGTTTATGGTTCAGCGTGATTACAACTTCAGTGAATCCGTGGTGTACGGTTTCGGTTCTGGCATTGGCTGGATGCTGGCGATTGTCACCATGGCGGGGATCCGCGAAAAAATGAAATATGCCAACGTGCCTGCAGGCCTGCGTGGCTTAGGGATCACCTTTATCACCACCGGGCTGATGGCGCTGGGCTTTATGTCCTTCTCCGGTGTGCAGCTATAAGGGCTAACTGATGGAAATTATGCTTGGCGTGGCGATGTTCACGCTGATTGTACTGGTGTTGTCAGGGCTTATTCTGGTGGCACGTGCGAAGCTGGTGAATGCCGGCGACGTGGTGATTGATATTAACGACGAGCCGCAGAACCAGATCCGTACGCCCGCCGGAGATAAACTGTTGAATACGCTCTCCGGCAACGGGATCTTTGTCTCTTCGGCCTGTGGCGGCGGTGGTTCCTGTGGACAGTGCCGCGTTACGGTGAAAGAGGGTGGAGGAGATATCCTGCCAACCGAACTGGCGCATATCACAAAGCGTGAGGCAAAAGAGGGCTGTCGTCTGGCCTGCCAGGTCGCCGTACGTCAGAACATGAAAATAGAGCTGCCGGAAGAGATCTTTGGCGTTAAAAAATGGGAATGTGAAGTTATCTCTAATGATAACAAAGCCACGTTTATCAAAGAGTTGAAGCTGCGGGTGCCGGAAGGGGAAGATGTTCCGTTCCGCGCCGGAGGATACATTCAGATTGAGTGCCCGAAACACGCTGTGGCGTATGCTGACTTCGACGTGCCGGATGAGTACCGCGCCGACTGGGACAAATTCAATCTCTTCCGCTTTGTATCGGAGGTAAAAGAGCCAACGCTACGCGCCTACTCGATGGCTAACTACCCGGAAGAGAAGGGCATCATCATGCTCAATGTGCGTATCGCCACGCCGCCACCGAATGTGCCGGATGCACCGCCGGGTGTCATGTCTTCGTACATCTGGTCTCTCAAGCCTGGTGACAAAGTGACGATCTCCGGTCCGTTCGGTGAGTTCTTTGCCAAAGATACCGACGCGGAAATGGTGTTTATCGGCGGCGGTGCCGGCATGGCCCCGATGCGCTCGCACATCTTTGATCAGCTCAAACGACTGGGTAGCCAGCGTAAAATCAGCTTCTGGTACGGGGCCCGTTCGCTGCGTGAGATGTTCTACGACGATGAGTTCGAACAGCTGGCGCGTGAAAACCCGAACTTTACCTTCCACGTGGCGCTTTCCGATCCGCAGCCGGAAGATAACTGGACGGGCTATACGGGGTTCATCCACAACGTGCTGTATGAAAACTACCTCAAACAGCATCTTGCGCCGGAAGACTGCGAGTTTTATATGTGTGGCCCGCCAGTAATGAACGCCGCAGTCATTAAGATGCTGAAAGATCTTGGCGTGGAAGATGAGAACATCATGCTTGATGACTTTGGAGGCTGATGATGCTGACGTTTCTGGCAACCTTTGCGGTTTTTGTGCTTGTCATCTTCGGCATGTCGTTAGGCTGGATCGTTAAGCGGAAAAGCCTTCAGGGCAGCTGCGGCGGCATCTCTTCCATTGGGATGAAGAAGGTGTGCGACTGCCCGGAACCGTGCGATGCCCGTAAAAAACGCATGGCGCGCGAGCAGCAGCGCATCATTTAATCTGGTAGGTTGGGTAAGGCGAAACCGCCACCCGACAATTCTCACGCACACTTCTCAACCCTCATTTATTTACTGTATACTTATCCAGTAATGAGTGAGGGCTTACTATGCGCAAAATAATCCATGTTGATATGGACTGCTTTTTTGCCGCAGTGGAGATGCGTGACAACCCGGCGCTGCGGGATATTCCCATCGCCATTGGCGGCAGCCGCGTTCAGCGTGGTGTTATCAGCACCGCCAACTACCCTGCGCGTAAATTTGGCGTGCGCAGCGCCATGCCTACCGCAATAGCCCTGAAGCTTTGCCCTCATCTCACTCTTTTACCCGGTCGCTTTGACGCTTACAAAGAGGCCTCAATTCATATTCGGGAAATCTTCTCCCGCTACACCTCTCGGATAGAACCGCTGTCGCTGGACGAAGCCTATCTTGATGTGACCGACAGCGTACACTGCCACGGCTCAGCAACCCTGATGGCACAGGAAATCCGCCAGACCATCTTCAAAGAGTTAAATCTGACCGCGTCGGCAGGAGTCGCTCCGGTGAAATTTCTGGCCAAGATCGCCTCCGATTTAAATAAGCCCAACGGTCAGTACGTCATCACGCCGGAAGAGGTGCCTGCGTTCTTAAAAACGCTGCCACTTGGCAAAATCCCTGGTGTGGGAAAAGTATCTGCTGCAAAGCTGGAAAGTATGGGATTACGGACCTGTGAAGATGTGCAGCGAAGCGATCTGGCAATGTTGCTTAAGCGTTTTGGAAAATTTGGGCGCGTACTGTGGGAACGCAGCCAGGGGATTGACGATCGTGATGTGAACAGCGAACGGCTACGGAAATCCGTTGGGGTTGAGCGAACGCTGATTGAAGACATTCATGACTGGTCTGAATGCGAAACCATCATTACGGAACAGCTCTATCCTGAGCTGGAGCGACGCTTGCTCAAGGTGAAACCGGATCTGCTCATTGCCCGTCAGGGTATCAAATTAAAATTCAACGATTTCCAGCAGACCACGCAGGAACACGTCTGGCCGCGTCTGAATAAAGAGGATCTCATTGCGACGGCGAAAAAGGCATGGGAAGAACGAAGAGGAGGGCGAGGGGTGAGGCTGGTGGGATTGCACGTCACGCTGCTGGACCCGCAGTTAGAGCGGCAGCTGGTTTTGGGATTGTAAAAAAGCCCGGAAGTACTTACCGGGCCTATGTTTTTCACCCTCTCCCTTTTGGTGAGGGCTGGGGGAGGGAGTTACTTAACAGGAATCGCTTTCAGCAGCTCAGTCAGCAGCGTCCAGTAATGACCCACGCTTTCGATATGAACCTGCTCATCCGGAGAGTGTGGCCCGGTAATAGTTGGCCCGATAGAGACCATGTCCATATTCGGATACGGTTTCTTGAACAGACCACATTCCAGACCCGCGTGGATCACCTGAATGTTCGGCGTGCTGTCGAACAGACGCTGATAGGTTTCACGGACCAGAGCCATCACCGGAGAACTTGCATCCGGCTGCCAGCCAGGGTAACTGCCTTTAGCAGATGTTTTCGCACCGGCCAGCGTGCCCAGAGATTCCAGCATGCTCACCACGTACTCTTTGCCTGTGTCGATAAGTGAACGGATCAGGCAGATGATCTCTGCGCTGTCGTCACTCATGGTCACCACGCCCACGTTCAGAGAGGTTTCAACCACGCCTTTGGCCACGTCAGAGTTGCGGATCACGCCGTTTGGCGTCGCGTTCAGCAACTGAACGAAGGTGTCGCGGGACTGCGCGGTCAGCGCGGCTTTATCCGTGGAGACGGGTTCCAGCACCACGGTCAGATTTTTCTCTTTCGCCGACAATTCGTTTTTCAGGATATCCAGATACACGCTGGAGAGTTTTTTCAACTCGTCCGCTTTTGCCGCTGGTACGGCCACGGTGGTGAATGCTTCACGTGGGATCGCGTTACGCAGGGTACCGCCGTTGAAGTCTACCAGACGTAGATCCAGCTCAGCCGCATGGCCAGCCAGGAAGCGTGCCAGCAGTTTGTTGGCGTTGCCGAGACCTAAGTGAATATCACCGCCGGAGTGACCGCCTTTTAGCCCTTTCAGCGTCAGCTTGAAGGTCTGGAAGCCAGCAGGAATCGCTTCGCGTGACAGCGGCAGGGTAGAGATGAAATCAATTCCTCCCGCGCAGCCCATGTAGATCTCGCCTTCTTCTTCTGAGTCGGTGTTGATCAGAATATCTGCCTGCAGCCAGTTCGCCTGCAGACCGAATGCACCGTCCATACCCGCTTCTTCGGTCATGGTCAGCAGCACTTCCAGCGGACCATGTTCAACGCTGTCGTCCGCCAGCACGGCCAGCGCAGAGGCCATACCAATGCCGTTATCCGCGCCCAGCGTGGTGCCGCGCGCTTTCACCCAGTCGCCGTCGATGTACGGTTGAATCGGGTCTTTGGTGAAGTCGTGAACGGTGTCGTTGTTCTTCTGTGGCACCATGTCCAGGTGCGCCTGCAGTACAACCGGTTTGCGGTTTTCCATGCCAGCAGTTGCTGGTTTGCGGATCAGAATGTTACCAACCTGGTCACGTTCAGCATGCAGGCCTTTTTCCTTCGCCCAACCCATAATGTGTTCGGCAAGCTGTTCTTCATGGTAGGAAGGGTGTGGAATGGAACAGATTTTGGCAAAAATATCCCACAGTGGCTGCGGAGATAATTGAGACAGTTCAGACACGATAAGTCTCCTTGTCGATGCACTGCAAACAGGGTTGCAGGTCACAGGGTTAGCAGGTTAATAGTTACCACAAGTCAGACTTGCGAGATGAAACCGAGAATACCACTTTCTCCGCTGGCTGGTAGCATAAAGCATGTAAAAACTCGGGCTCAGGGCGCTAAACACTGGTTTTTAGTGCGTCAGATCTCTATAATCTCGCGCAACCTATTTCCCCCTCGAACACTTTTTAAGCCGTATAAAAACAGGCTGGGACACTTCACATGAGCGAAAAATACGTCGTCACCTGGGACATGTTGCAGATTCACGCCCGCAAACTGGCTGCGCGTCTGATGCCTTCCGAACAGTGGAAAGGCATTATTGCCGTTAGCCGCGGCGGTCTGGTACCGGGGGCGCTGCTGGCTCGTGAGCTGGGTATTCGTCATGTCGATACCGTCTGCATCTCCAGCTATGACCATGACAACCAGCGTGAGCTGAAAGTGCTGAAACGCGCGGAAGGTGACGGTGAAGGTTTCATCGTTATTGATGACCTGGTGGATACCGGTGGTACCGCTGTGGCCATTCGAGAAATGTATCCAAAAGCCCACTTCGTCACTATTTTCGCCAAGCCTGCAGGCCGCCCTCTGGTTGACGATTATGTGATTGATATTCCACAGGACACCTGGATTGAACAGCCGTGGGATATGGGCGTGGTCTTTGTACCACCTATCTCTGGTCGTTAATTCCGAACCGTCATTATTTTAACGCCCGGTGATACCGGGCGTTGTTTTTTTTAGTCTGGCGCGCGTTACAATAGTCTCTATATGACGATTCATGGAGGCAACGTAATGACGCAGGCGAATCTCACCGAGACTCTCTTCAAACCCCGTTTCAAACACCCCGAAACGTCGACGCTGGTGCGCCGCTTTAATCCGGGGACCATGCCTGCCATCCAGTCTGCATTAGACGGTAAAAACGTGCCCCACTGGTATCGCATGATTAACCGCCTGATGTGGATCTGGCGGGGTATAGACCCCCGTGAAATTCTCGACGTGCAGGCTCGGATCGTCATGAGTGACGCCGAGCGCACCGACAGCGAACTCTACGATACCGTCGTGGGATACCGCGGTGGTAACTGGATCTACGAGTGGTCTAAACAGGCGATGCTCTGGCAGCAAAAAGCCAGCCAGGAAGAGGACGCCACGATCAGCGGCAAGCACTGGCTGCATGCTGCAAACCTCTATGGCATTGCCGCGTATCCGCATTTAAAAGGGGATGAACTGGCTGAGCAGGCTCAGGCGCTGGCGAATCGTGCCTATGAAGAGGCTGCTCAACGCTTGCCGGGGCGGATGCGTGAGCTGGAATTCACCATTCCTGGCGGGGCGTCCATTACCGGATTCCTGCATATGCCTGAAGGGGAAGGCCCGTTCCCGACCGTCCTTATGTGTGGCGGGCTGGATTCACTACAGATCGACTATTACAGCCTTTATGAGCGTTACTTCGCACCAAAAGGGATCGCGATGCTAACGCTTGATATGCCGTCAATTGGCTTCTCATCCAAGTGGAAACTGACTCAGGATTCCAGTTTACTGCACCAGCATGCGCTAAAAGCGCTGGAGAATATTCCCTGGGTAGATCACACCCGTGTTGCCGCATTTGGTTTCCGTTTCGGGGCGAACGTCGCGGTGCGTCTGGCTTACATTGAATCATCCCGCCTGAAAGCCGTCGCCTGTCTTGGCCCGGTCGTTCACGCGTTGCTAAGCGATCCCGAACGTCAGGGCAGCGTACCCGAAATGTATCTGGATGTGCTGGCCAGCCGTCTTGGCATGCATGATGCATCAGACGAAGCGCTACGCGTTGAACTCAATCGTTACTCGTTAAAAACGCAAGGTCTGCTGGGACGTCGGTGTCCAACACCGATGCTATCAGGTTTCTGGAAAAACGATCCGTTTAGTCCGGAAGAAGAGTCCCGCTTAATCACTTCGTCATCTGCGGATGGTAAATTGCTTGAGGTGCCGTTCAGCCCGGTTTATCAGAATTTTGACAAAGCCTTGAAAGAGATCACGCGCTGGATCGCTCAGAGATTGTGTTAATAGATTGCTAAATTTTGCTGGTTTGGTAAAACAGTGGCTTCACAAAAGGAGATCGCAATGACGTTACCGAGTGGACACCCGAAAAGTAGACTGATTAAGAAATTTATGGCTCTTGGCCCGTATATTCGAGAAGAGCAGTGTGAAGAGAATCGCTTTTTTTTCGACTGTCTGGCTGTATGCGTCAACGTGAAGCCTGCACCCGAAAAACGTGAATTCTGGGGCTGGTGGATGGAAATGGAAGCAGAGGAAAAACGCTTTACATATAGCTACCAGTTTGGCCTGTTTAATAAAGACGGCAAATGGCAGGCCACCTCCATTAAAGATCAGGAAGTCATTTACCGCCTGGAATATACCCTGAAAGAGTTCCAGGACAAGGCAAACGCACTGCTGGCTACTTTGGATCTCAAGTTCGAGCCAGCGGATGACTTCTCCAGCGAAGCGGTGAAGCTGACTGCCTGATGGTTTTCCCCAACTTGCTGTGGGAGAGGGGTTCAGACCGCATTAATCTCGACAAAAAAAACCGGCATCAAGCCGGTTTTTTTTATTTCTCATCATCAGAACTGGTAAGTCATCCCCAGGGCAACGATGTCATCGCTGCTCACGCCCAGTTTATTTTTGTCGTCAATCTGGTTGATTTTATAATCAACAAACGCAGACATATTTTTGTTGAAGTAATAGGTTGCGCCAACATCAATGTATTTCACCAGATCTTCGTCACCAATACCCTCGATATCTTTGCCCTTAGACTGGACATAACCCAGGGACGGACGCAGACCAAAGTCGAACTGATATTGTGCGACAACTTCAAAGTTCTGAGCTTTATTCGCAAAACCACCAGAAATTGGCGTCATATTGCGAGTTTCTGAATACATTGCTGCCAGATAAATATCGTTAGCATCATATTTCAGACCGGTTGCCCACGCTTCTGCTTTGTCGCCCTGGCCGCGAGTCAGCAGGTTCTGAGCATTGGTACGGTCAGAGTTGGTGTAGGCGCCGCTGATGGCGAAATCGCTGCCACCGAAGTCATACGTCAGAGAAGTACCAAAGCCGTCACCGTTCTGCTTCTTGGCGTCACGGTTTTCGTTTTTACCCTGGTATTGCAGCGTCATATCCAGACCGTCAATCGCACCGAAAAAGTCGGTGTTACGGTACGTGGCAAGGCCGGTGGCACGCTTGGTCATGAAGTTGTCGGTCTGCGCGGAAGAGTCACCGCCGAACTCAGGGAACATATCGGTCCATGCTTCGACGTCGTACAGTGCACCCAGGTTACGACCATAATCCAGGGAACCGAAGTTTTTCAGTTTTAGACCGGCGAAGGCCAGACGTGTTTTCTGTGAGGAATCACTTTCTGCTTTGTTACCCGCAAATTCAGATTCCCAGCGGCCATAGCCTGTCAGCTGATCGTTGATCTGCGTTTCGCCTTTAAAACCGAAACGCACGTAAGTCTGGTCACCATCTTTGGTGGCATCATCACTGATGTAGTGCATGGCTTTAACTTTGCCGTACACGTCCAGTTTATTACCATCTTTATTATAAACTTCAGCTGCGTGAACAGATGCAGAAGCCACGACGCCCATAACCACTAATGCCAGAGTGCTCTTTTTCATTTTCGATCCTGTCTTATAAACGCGCTAAAAAATTCGCTGGACGATAAGCTCATGCTTAAGTCCCGTGAAAAAACAGGAAGGGTTTTATCGTTCTGGAGTGAAACTTTTATGACAAACTAAGAATAATTTTAAAAAACTGTGATTTATTATTTCAGTAATAAAATTGTCAAACTTTGCCGCTACGCTTCCTGATCCCGAGCAATAAAGTGTTTCGTGATGTGCTATGGCAGTTGGCAACGGGGCTGACTCCTGTTAAAACGTTCGTTTGACATTACTTTCCCTTATCGTTGAACGGCAGAGAATCATGAGTGACAGCCAGACGCTGGTGGTAAAACTCGGTACCAGTGTTTTAACAGGCGGATCGCGCCGCCTAAATCGCGCCCACATTGTTGAGCTTGTACGTCAGTGCGCTCAGTTACATGCCGCAGGGCATCGTATTGTGATTGTAACCTCCGGGGCGATTGCCGCCGGGCGTGAACACCTTGGCTACCCCGAACTCCCCGCGACGATCGCCTCTAAACAGCTGCTGGCCGCCGTGGGACAAAGCCGACTGATTCAACTCTGGGAACAGCTGTTCTCTATCTACGGTATCCACGTCGGGCAGATGCTGCTGACGCGTGCGGATATGGAAGATAGGGAGCGTTTCCTGAACGCCCGCGATACCCTGCGTGCGTTGCTGGACAATAATATTGTTCCCGTCATTAACGAAAACGATGCCGTTGCCACCGCTGAAATCAAAGTGGGTGACAACGACAACCTCTCAGCGCTGGCCGCGATTCTGGCCGGTGCCGATAAATTACTGCTCCTGACCGATCAGCAGGGTCTGTTTACTGCCGACCCGCGCTCTAACCCTGAAGCCGAACTGATTACCGATGTACACGGCATTGACGATGCGCTTCGCGCCATCGCGGGCGACAGCGTATCTGGCCTGGGAACCGGCGGCATGGGCACCAAGCTGCAGGCCGCTGATGTAGCGTGCCGCGCCGGTATCGACACCATTATTGCGGCGGGAAGCCGTCCTGGCGTTATTGGCGACGTGATGGAAGGTATCTCCGTCGGTACCCGTTTCCACGCGCAAGAATCCCCGCTGGAAAACCGTAAACGCTGGATATTTGGTGCGCCTCCTGCTGGCGAACTCGTCGTTGATGAAGGGGCGACTGCCGCGATTCTGGAACGAGGAAGTTCATTACTTCCTAAAGGAATTAAAAGCGTGACAGGCAACTTCTCCCGTGGTGAAGTGATCCGCATCCGTAACCTCGAAGGTCGCGATATTGCCCACGGCGTAAGCCGCTATAACAGCGATGCCTTACGCCGCATTGCGGGTCACCACTCGCAGCAGATCGACGCCATCCTCGGCTATGAGTATGGCCCGGTTGCCGTGCATCGTGATGACATGATTATTCGTTAAGGAGCCAGAACATGCTGGAACAAATGGGCGCAGCTGCGAAAGCCGCCTCGTACAAACTTGCGCTCCTTTCCAGCCGCGAGAAAAACCGCGTGCTGGAAAAAATCGCTGATTATCTGGAATCGCAATCCGCTGAGATATTGCGAGCTAATGAACAGGATCTGGCAGAGGCACGTGTAAACGGTCTGAGCGAGGCCATGCTTGACCGCCTGGCACTGACGCCGGCACGTCTGAAAGGCATCGCTGATGATGTCCGCCAGGTTTGCAATCTCGCCGATCCGGTTGGGCAGGTGATTGACGGTGGCCTGCTCGACAGCGGCTTACGTCTTGAGCGTCGCCGTGTGCCGCTTGGCGTAATCGGCGTGATTTATGAAGCTCGCCCAAACGTCACCGTTGATGTCGCCTCCCTGTGTTTGAAGACCGGCAACGCCGCCATTCTGCGCGGCGGGAAAGAGACCTGGCGTACCAATGCGGCGACGGTAAACGTTATTCAGCAGGCGCTGGAGGAGTGTGGTTTACCAGCGGGTGCCGTCCAGGCTATCGAGAGCCCGGACCGCGCGCTGGTGAACGAAATGCTGCGCATGGATAAATACATCGACATGCTGATCCCACGTGGGGGGGCGGGCTTGCACAAGCTCTGCCGCGAGCAGTCGACCATTCCAGTAATTACCGGTGGTATTGGCGTGTGCCATATCGTCGTTGACGACAGTGCTGAGATTGAGCCGGCGCTGAAGATTATCGTCAATGCGAAAACCCAGCGTCCAAGCACCTGTAACACCGTGGAAACGCTGCTGGTGCATCAGGGCATTGCGAGCACTTTCCTGCCAGCACTAAGCAAACAGATGGCGCAAAGCGGCGTGACGCTGCACGCTGATGCCAGTGCTCTGGCGCTGTTGAAGGATGGCCCGGCGACTGCGGTTCCAGTAAAAACGGAGCAGTATGACGATGAATTCCTGTCTCTGGATCTGAATGTGAAGATTGTTGCCGATCTCGACGACGCGATTGCGCACATCCGTGAACACGGTACGCAGCACTCTGACGCGATCCTGACGCGCACCCTGCGCAATGCCGATCGCTTCGTGAACGAAGTGGATTCCTCTGCGGTATATGTTAATGCCTCGACGCGCTTCACCGATGGCGGTCAGTTCGGGCTGGGCGCCGAAGTGGCTGTCAGCACGCAGAAATTGCACGCGCGCGGCCCGATGGGCCTTGAAGCACTGACCACTTACAAGTGGATCGGCTTTGGTGACGATACGATTCGTGCGTAAATAATCACGGGTGATGCAAAAATAGCCGTTTGATTCAAAAGGGCATTGACGCATCACCCGGATAGATCTAACCTTTTGCCCCGTGGTTACACTCGTAACCGGCCTCTCAGGGCCGATATAGCTCAGTTGGTAGAGCAGCGCATTCGTAATGCGAAGGTCGTAGGTTCGACTCCTATTATCGGCACCATCTAAGAAAATCAATCACTTAGCGTAAAAAACCTAAAGGATTGTATCTTTCATTATCATCCTTGATAACACTTGGGAAACGCCTTTCCGTTGTATTGGCTCAAGGATTGTACAACGTACTGGCGGGTAGTTACCAGGCTCAAGCCCGAACAGCATTAGAAATTTTGTCATCCCTTGAAGCTGAAAGAGTTACCGGACTCTCTAAACACATCACTTGAACCCTTAGCGATACGTTCCACGCTTCGTGCGGCGCTCAATGAAGCTACACGTCGAGATGACGTTGCAGAGAATAAACAGGTGTAATGTTGGGAAGACTAACCGGATCGGGAAAGAATCCTCCTCTGCCACGGTTTCGATCACCGGAGTATAACGATCACCTGATAAGAGAACTTGCTAAGGCTTTATCCCCCTGCGAAGGGATCACACCCTGCGGAAGCGCTACGCGCCGACTTTTCTTATGTGCCCAATACGGCACGTAATGGTCATCTATTATCTACACCATTGTAACTTTCGTTGTACTGTCTCTCTGATGTGCGTTGAATGCTGGCATATTCAGCGGAGGAGATATCATGTCAAAAGCTAACTCAAAAGCATCCACGAAGCGTAACAACCGAAAGATACACGCTCGTAAATTCCTGGCTACGCCGGAGGGTAAATCATGGATAGAACGCAAGACAATCGAAGAAGCTGAAATGAAGCTGGTTTCAGAGGCGAGGAAGTTTATATAAAGGGGTGAGGGCATGTTGCTTGTAGGATGTGCCCCCCCATTCCTCAACTTTTTTGTGCTTCCGCCGCGATTCTTACTCCACAAAGGAAATCACCAAGACCAGCCCCAACACTGGTTCCATCAGCCACATAATCACCTTTAAAAGCTAAACTTCCATCCATATAGAAAAATTTTATTTCACCATATCCATTATCACAATCTGTGTTTTTCATACTAATTTTGTAATATTCAACTTTTTTATCTGTTTTTTCATACATGAACAAAGCAGATGAATCACCTTTTACATTTCTGAATGTGCCTTTCTTGACTAAAAAAGCACCGTCTTTATTCGTCGTAACTTCAATCCAATTGGTTGAGTTTTCCGCGAAGGCAAGTTGTGTAGCAAAAAGCACCGACAAGCCCAGCAAAGTGATTTTCTTAACCATATGAGCCACTCTATTTTTTAAGGATTTTCTTGATTTTATCCTTGTTTTAAAGAACGTACAACGATAAGTCAGTATGACATTTAGTCACTGCTGAAAATTCGTATCCCAAAAAATAGGGGGCAACCCGCCCCCCGAATCTTACTTCTTCAAGTCACCAGTACATTGATATTCCATTGTGACCATTGTTTCCATACATCCGCTTGAGGATGGTTGGGAACAAACTGAAGTATAACCGCCGAAAGGCTCAGCACCAGAATAGCCCCATGCCGTGCAACGCTTTGCTACTGCTTGAGCGCCTTGCTGAACGTTGACTTTAGGTGATTCAAACATTCCAAAGGAATAACTCATTTTTACAGTCCCATCGGCCTTGCTACCACCAGTTGGAACCAGTTGTTTCTGTACAGCACACCCAGAGAGAAGCAGGGCTGAAACCGCCAACACCAATAAACTTTTAAGCATCTAAATCATCCCGTTTAATTGTTGTATTTAAGAGCGATTGCAATCTTGATCTGCTCCCCGTTGATTAATACACACCGATGTTAGTAATGTCTTCATATTGACCCTTCTGGTGTGTTTTCTCTGGATATTTTCTGTGGAATCACTCTTGCGGGACGTTAATCTGTTAATTTTTTCTTATCATGACGACTATGTAATAATGGATTCTTAATCGACTCGATGAAGGACTCATCGAGTCGAATTAAAAACAAAGTGAGAACACTGAGTCGGGCTCAGTAGCGGGTATTACTGTTTTAGCAAGCGTGGAAGCTGATTATTCAGTTCAAGCAGGCAACTATTCATATATTTTTCAGTTTCGCTGACAACTTTCTTATAATTGTTTGCATTCCAGTCGCTCAATGGGGCCTCGACAGGTGTTGGGGTACATTCTGCTACTGTAAATGCAGAGAACATATTCCCGCTTTCCGGGCGTTTATAAAACAGAACTTTATATTTTAGCTGATAAAGCGGCGTTGCAGCATTCGCATCTTTATAGATTAATGCCCAGGTCGCCTTACCAATATACAGCGGTTGTTTATAGAGGTGGCCGTTCCCTTTTTCATTCATCCACTGAGTAATATTTTGTTTGGCTTTTGGAATAAACCAGTTGTTTGTTGGGTTCTCCAGCGTTTCGACTGTTGTTCCTTTATAGTTCTCTTTATCAAAATCACTACTGTTGATACTTCCGAGTAATGCACCAACCACCGCGATCCCCATACCGGCCGCTGCATGAGTCGGAGTCACTTCGCGTAAGTGACTATCGGCCACTCGATTGTTATTCAGCTCTGGAATGGCGGACACGCTGTAAATTTCAACTGAGCTACCATTTGCTGCCTTTACGGTGTCTGGTTTTACCGAACCTGCGCAGCCAGCAAGAATTAAAGATGCGGATATTGCTAAAAGACGTACTTTCATTTTATCTCCATATAATAATTTAATTTAAGTTGCTGTGTCGATTATCTGTGCCAGATATATCAGCTGAATTAACAAAAGGCTCTTTTCAACCAGGTAAGGTGTGCTGACGTATTTTCATATTGAGTATCGACTTGCCCATTAACTTCTTGAGCCATGTAGTCATATTTCTTTGACGGGCATCAAATTTGCTGGTGATATTAGTAACCACCGCTGTGTCTCAGCAATCCGCCCTGGTACCACCAGTAGAAAGCCTTTGGCAAGAGAAGCCAACGGTTGCGGGCTAACGATTACCCCGTCTCCAGCATCGTGAAGCTCACAATCCTCGCTTTTCCCAGCTCTTTTGCCTGGTACAGGGCCACATCCGCCGCGCGCAGTATATTACAGGCTGTTAGCACGCTACTAAGCTGATCTTCACCTGTGCTCTTCTGCCCGTTATTATCCAGGCTAACTACGGGGTTGTCGGAGACGGTGATTCGTCAGCCGCTTGATGAGGCCATTGCTCAGGGGGATCTGACCGAGAGTGAGACGCACTGGCAGATCACCCAGCACGGAAAACTGTTTTTAAACTCGCTGCCTGAACTGTTTCTCACCGAATAAGTTCCTAAGTGCATTTGCCGGATAAAACCATCCGGCAAACTGCCTGATAGCGCTGCGCTTATCAGACCTGAAAATCAAAGTGATAAGCGCAGCCGCCTTCAGCGATTAAAACTGATTAAACATTGTCTGGATCTGTTTCGGATCTTTAGTCTGCGTCAGCGCAAGTTGCAGCAGTACGCGTGCCTTCTGTGGGTTCAGGGAACCAGAGGCAACGAAACCGTACTTCGCATCATCGATTTCAGCATCCTGCGTGGTTGAACCCGTCGGTACGCGGGAAGAACGCACCACAACAGTCCCTTTATGCGCTGCGGTTGCCAGCGTATCGAAGACCGTTTTGTACAGGTTGCCGTTACCCACACCCGCACTCACAATCCCATCATAACCCGCATCCACCAGCGCTTTTGCCGGCAGATCTGAAGCATTCGCGTAGTTATAGACGATACCGACCTTCGGCAGTTCATTCAGCTTAGAAACGTCGAACGGCGTGGAGGTGGTATGCTTACGCGCAGGCGTTCGCTGGTAGTCGATTTTACCGTTATGAATGTACCCCAGCGGTCCGTAGTTTACGGATTTGAAGGTCGCCACATCGGTGGTGTTGGTTTTGGTCACGTCGCGCCCGTCAAGCACGGTGTCATTCATCACCACCAGCACGCCACGGCTGGCAGAGGATTTATCCGCCGCGGTCACCACCGCGTTATAGAGGTTAAACGGACCGTCCGCGCTCATCCCGGTAGACGGACGCATTGCGCCAACCAGCACCACTGGCTTGTTGCACTTCACGGTTAGATCGAGGAAGTAAGCGGTCTCTTCCATGGTGTCGGTACCGTGGGTAATCACGAAGCCGTCGGTGCTGTCACACTCGTTATTGATCTTTTTCGCCAGGGTTAACCAGACGTCGTCGTTCATATCCTGCGAACCGATATTGACGACCTGCTCACCCTTAACGTTAGCGATATCCTTAAGTTGAGGAACGGCTTTGACCAGATTCTCTACGCCAACTTTGCCCGCCGTATAGTTAGATTTGGTTGCGGAGTCACCTCCACCGGCAATCGTCCCGCCGGTCGCTAAAATGGTGATGTTCGGTAAGGCGAGCGCTGCACCGCTGAAACCCATTACCAGTGCTGCCAGTGCCGTTTTCCTGAAAAACTCCATGTTATTTCTCCAGTTACGTGAATTTATCGCATTATCCCAACCTCATAGTTGAATAATGTGATTTCATTCAGTTAACCAGACAAATGTATTTTTTAGATTGTTAAATTTAGAGGTGGATGTCGCTTCCACCCGAACCACCAGCAAAATCGCCGTTGCTACGTTTCTGAAAAACCTGCCACAACCACTCTGAAAGGGTTTCCATCTTCCCAGCAGCACTTTCAGCAATACCCGTTTATTCCTCAACCCATCAATCAATACGACGTTCATCAAACCAGGCCACACTGAATTTGGCCACCTGAGCAGAGGTGATGGACTGACTCCGCATCGGTATTACCCATTTTAGTAGCTGATGGCACTCTCCTGCTGTGAGATAATGCGTACGCAAACGGTTTCGTACCGTTTTCGACACATATATCTTGATGGAATTGATGCCTGGTTTTTTCATTCTGGACGCCACCGTTCCCTGACGAGGCGTCTTTTTTTCCGTTACTAAAGCGTTAACGGATAATGAAAAAGTGCTGTGTAAAGCAGGAGAAAATGCTAAATGTGATTTAGCCGTTTTTGATTTTTAGGTCGACTTGAGATTGAGGTTTTCCGAACAGGTATCCCTGCACGAGATCGCAGCCAAGTGCCTGAAGACGTTCAAGCTGCGCTTCGGTTTCAACACCTTCTGCGATGACACTCATATTGAGGCTCTTCGCCATACCGGTTATCAATTTGACGATATTAAGCGCATCATCCTGTGTGGAAATAGGATTCACAAAGGATTTGTCTATTTTAATTTTATCAAAATTCAATTCACTCAGTCTTGAGAGCGACGAATATCCCGTTCCGAAATCATCGATGGAAATTTTTACACCCAGAGATCTGAGCTTTTTGAGGATAGTGATTGGCATGTTGCTGTCACTGAAAAGAGAAGATTCCGTCACCTCCAACTCGAGTCGGTTAGCCGGTAGTCCTGTCTCTTTAAGGATGGATTGCACCATCGTCGTAAATGATTTATTACCCAATTGAATAGGTGAGACGTTTACGGAGATCCTTGCCGGAATCGCCCATAACACAGCTTCCCGACAGGCAAGCTCAAGCACAATTTTGCCGATCTGATTGATCATTCCGGTTTTTTCAGCGACTGAAATAAAGTAATCAGGTGACAGTATCCCCTTCACCGGGTGTATCCAGCGAATAAGCGCTTCATATCCGTAAATTTGATTGCTGAATGAATCGACAATAGGTTGGTAATATACAACGAACTCATGGTTATCGAGTGCTAGTGCCATGTCATGTTCAAGGGTTCTGCTTTCCTGCAACCTTTGCATCATCCACTGACGGAAGACTTTTATCTGCTGTGAACCTTCTTTTTTGGCTTCATAGAGCGCCAGATCGGCAAATTTATAGAGATAATCAGAGCGTCGCTCATTGTCTGATAAAACGATACCCACACAGGTGGCAATTTTTATCAGTTGGTTGTTAATCGTATAGGGCTGACTAATCTCATCGCTGATTTCTTTGGCTCGTGAGAGTGCCGCTGTTTCGGTTAAACCACTGGACAGAAGCGCAAATTCATCTCCGCCCAGGCGGTAAAATGTCTCTGAATCGCAACTCATTGAAGTCAGACGGCGGGATACCTGACGTAACAGTAAATCGCCGGTATCATGGCCATAGGTATCGTTGACCTCTTTGAACCGGTCTAAATCAAATAACATTACCGTTACAGGGATATGGTTTTTATCTGCCTGAAGATTAATTTTGTTGAGATCGTCCCAGAAGTAAAGTCGGTTTTTCATCCCGGTGAGGGAGTCATGATAGACATCATATTCCAGCTTCGCATTCTGAATTTGCAGTGTTTCTTTTGATAACTGGAGCTCTTCAGCAAGGCTTTTAACCTGCATATGTGCTTTGAGAATATTTTTGTTCTGATAGATCATTAAAAATCCCAGGATAAAGCTTAATATCACCAGGAGCAATGAAAGAGCAGAGTAAATATAATAAAGTATCTGTACTTTCTTGTTGGATTCATTAACCGTGTTAATGTCTTTCGTTAATGCTGTTGCAGAAAGTTGACTCAGTGGCGCATCGAGCATATGCATATTTTTCAGGTACGCCTGTAACTCAGAATGGCTCATTTTCTCAAGATGACCATCCAGATAGTTCAGTATTTGCTCTACGCGTGAAGCGAGCTCCTGGTGCGTTTTATCGCTGTCAATATAGTGACCTAAATCTCCCCCTTTCATTAAATCGCCCTGACTCAGCATAATTTCAAGGCGCATGCGGACCTGGTCTATCGTAACGTCATCGGTATCGGTTGCGTATAGACCAAGCCATGATTCAAAACGGTAATACTCAGATACCAGTTGGGCCACTGACCAGGACTCAGTGTATTGAGTCAGTTTTTGCAACTCTTGCTGTCGATCATAAACAAGGTATGCAATATATCCTGTCGTGATAAAAAGAGAAAAAATGATACCAACCAGTATCCTGTTCATTATGTTCTCCTGAACGACTACTCAATCTTCATTTTGCTAACCTGCCATGCTGATCGTGAGTAATAAATCTGATTATTCAACTCAGGAAGACTGTCATAGGGGTATACAATGAATGATGGGCCTTTATCGCGGATGCGCATATATTCGCCATTGACCTTTAAGGCAAGTATGGCGTTGTATTTTTTGAAGTCACTGAGAGGGATGACGGTAGAGTAATCATTGAGCGCGATAACATTAATGTTTGATCCCTTCGCACCCACATAATCCATGAGTTTGCTCATTGGAACGCCCTCAAACTTAGTGCGGCCATTATACCAGGGGGATGTTGTCTCAAAACTCACCATACCCAGTTTTTCAAGGCTGGCGAGATCAAACACTGCTTTCCCATTATCATTGGTATTTTCTATATTACCGTAAATCGTTAAAATGGGTTTACCGACTGGTTTTGGCAGGTCGCCAGCCCAGGTCAAACTCGGTGCCAGACAGCATAACAGCAGTAGGATTAATCGCATTTTGGCCTCCACTTTTTTACCAGAAGTATAAGAATTATAATTTAGTTATCATACTAGTTTATATATTTTGTTGAGACGCTACTGTTTTTATACATTTTTTGCGTGTAAATCAAGTGAAATCAATGAGTTGTGTTTGTGAGGTGACAGGGTGTTTTCTGCATAAAAAACGGTTAAGTTGTTGAGATAAACCAATGTTACTTGAATAAACTCCCCCGCGTTTAAAAAATGATCGCTTTAATTGATTGATATTTTCTCACACTACTGATTTTACCCGGCCCGGTAACGTAAAAAAACACAACATAATGGGTGGCGAAGCCGTACGTTTATCCAACTGGGCGAGAACGTGTAAGCCACATTGTTGCTGGCGGGAAAAATTCATACCGGAAAACCTGTTTAATCAGCCCGCCTCCAGCATCCCAAAACTCACAATCCTTGACCGACCCAACTCTTTCGCCCGGTATAGGGCCACATCCGCGGCGCGCAGCAGGTTGTCACTCTGGGCATGCTGGGGATAGCTGGCAATACCAATCGAGACATCCACCGGCCCAATTTCTGTAAGCCCGTAGCGAAGCGACAGCTCATGCACGCCGTTGTAAATCTTCTGTGCGCAGGTGTGAGCCTCTTCTTCACCAGCACCGGAGAGCAGAACCAGAAACTCTTCGCCCCCATAGCGGAACGCCAGTCCATTGTCATGTGCCGCCCGCTGAACAATCGACGCCACGCTTTTGATCACCTGATCGCCCGCTTCATGGCCGAAGCGGTCATTGATGCTCTTGAAGTGATCGATGTCGATCATCATGCAGCTTAACGGTTCACCGTTACGCATCGCCTGCGTCATTTGGGTTTGCAGGGTATCTTCCAGATGATGACGATTACGCAAACCGGTAAGCGGGTCAAACAGGGCTTTTTCCAGCAATGCGTTGCGTAGTCGCTGGTTGGCGAGCGCCAGACCGAGTGCTTCGGCCATCAGTTCCAGATACGCGCGGGAAGGGGCATTATCCGCAGTGATATTCTGGAAGGAGAGCAAACCAATCGCCTCGCCCTGGGCGATAAGCGGCACGCACAGTGAACTATTCGACTGTGACTCCGGCAGGTGGTAACAGGCGATATCTGGCTCACCATTTACCGGCGGGTGGCTCTGCCCGCGACGCACGGCCCAGCACTCATCCGGATGGAACGTCGTCTTTTCCCCGATCGGTGAAAGCCATTGTGCGACACAGCGCATCTGCCACGGATCGCGGTCAAGCACGTAGAGTTGGCCCGCTATCCCCGGTGCGATATTCGGTGCAAACAGCTCCGCCACGTTAATCACATCGTTAAAGTTCTCGCACCCTTGCAGTCGCTGGGTCATGCGCGCGAGCAGCTCGCGGATGGCCCAGTCGGCATCGCGCTCTTTTTCCAGACGTTGTCGCGCCAGGCCGTTTTCACGGAAGATGCGGATGGCTTGTGCCATATCACCGATCTCATCAATCTGGTTGAAGTTCGGCGTTTCAACCGCGTAATCCTGCGAGGCCAGGCGGTGTACCACATCACTCAGACGCACCACGGGGCGCAGGACGCGGCGTTTCAAGATAAAGCCGAGAACAAACAAGAACAGCAGGGCGGTCAGACCAACCATCATCTCAGAGGCCGTACGCAGCGCTTTCGATTTTTTTGTCGCATCTTGAACGGAGGCGATGACGCGTTTGTCGAGGATCTGACGAAAATGATCGATTTGGTTCTGCGCGCGCTCCAGCTCCTGCTCATACGGGGCGCCATAGAGCAGGGCCACGGCCTGAGCGTCTTCTCCTCGTTCCAGGCTGGAAAGCGCGGTTTGCTGTTCATCCTGCAGCTCATCAATCATTTTTATCCCTTCACGCAGCAGAGATAGCTCATCATCTGATGCACCATTGTCCCGCAATTTTTCCAGCCGGAATTCAATGTTCTTCAGATAGCCCTCTGACTGCTGGTATTCCCTGAAGGTTTGCGGATCTTTTTTAATGACGTACAGGCGTGCCAAATCGGACTGCGCCCAGGCGTCGGTCTCCACATCTTCGGTAAGCTCATCAAAACGCTGGCGTTGTTCTACAGCATGACGTTCTGCGGTGTCGGCATTGGACGCCATCAGCATGATGATGCCTGAGGCGATGGTCAGGCAGACCGTGGCACCATAGGCCCAGTTGGTTATTGTCGCGATTCGCACCTGGTGATCCTTTTACGACATGAATAGGAGGGCGTTTTTTCAAATTATAGAAAACGGCTGATTTAAGGCGAAAAAAAAAGGCGGCACAGCGCCGCCTGGTGTGGTCTTTATCGTCACATCATCACAAATCTGGAGGGTTTTTTCCTTCTTCGATGAAATCGGCGTCCAGTTCTTCGGCGTTACCTTCGTGATCGCGCCCGGAGAAGAGGTTCCAGCAGGCAATAAACAGCGCGGCGATCAGCGGGCCAATTACAAAGCCATTAATGCCGTACAGCTCCATGCCGCCAAGAGTGGAGATCAAAATCAGATAGTCCGGCATTTTGGTGTCTTTTCCCACCAGCAGCGGGCGCAAGATATTGTCTACCAGCCCAACGATGATCACGAAGAAGCCCACAATAAACAGCCCCTGCCAGATCTGATGCGTGGCGAACAGGAAGATGGCGGCAGGCACCCAGACAATCGCCGAGCCGATGGCGGGCACCAGCGAGAGGAACGCCATCAGCGCGCCCCAGAGCACGCTGCCGTCAATACCCGCAATAGCAAACGCAATCCCGCCGAGGATGCCCTGAACCACCGCCACCGCCGCTGTTCCTTTTACCGTGGCACGGGACACGCCGACGAATTTGGCGAACAGGTGCTGCTTGGCGAAATCCGAGAGGGGGAGGGAGTCGAGGATCTGGCGCACCAGATACGGGCCGTCTTTCAGCAGGAAGAACAGCAGATAAAGCATGATGCCGAAGCTAATCGCAAAGCCAAACGTCCCTTTGCCAATCAGAAACGCGCTGCCGGCCAGATACTGTCCACCCTGCAGGGCGACATCCGAGAGTTTTTTCTGAATCTGTGCCGCGTTGTTCAGGTTGTGATCCGCCAGGAAACCACTGGCCCAGTCTGGCAGGTGGTTGAAGATGCTTGCCACTACTTCCGGGAATTGCGTGTTGTTCTCCTGTAGCTTGGTGTAAACCACGTTCAACTCAATGGCGAGTGAGGAGAGGATCACCATCAACGGGATGAACACAATCAGGCAGATGATGCCGATGGTCAGCAGCGAGGCCAACCCGTTGCGATCCCCTAGCGCGGCGCGCAATCTGTTTTTTACCGGGTTAAAAATGACCGTCAGGATCGCGGCCCACAGTATCGCGGAGAAGTAGGGCGACAGCACGTCGAAGAAGGCCCAGGTGACAAGGGCAAGTATAAAAATAAAGAAACCTTTGGTCAGTCCGTTAAAGCGCATCAGTCAGTCCTGGTTACTAAGAAACTGTGTCGACTATAGAACTGATTGTGAGAATTACCAACATTACGCCGGGTGGCGGGCAGTGTTACGGTATGAATCCGCTCTTCACGGATACCACTTTCGACTGACCGAAGATCGCCTCTTCCCGCACCATGCTGTATGTATCTGCTTGCGGAGGTGCTTATGGCCTGGCGTCCGATTCTTTATGTGATCCTCACCACCCACCCCAGACTCAGCGCGCGGCGCGCCCGTTTGCGTCTGGTCATCTAGCTTTTTATTAACAATCGCGGTATAACACACCTTCTTTGGATGTTTAGATGTCCATACGTATAGAAGGTAATATGCAAACACAACAAGAAAATGGGCAGCTTAAGCGCACCATGAAAACACGCCACCTGATAATGCTCTCGCTGGGTGGCGTGATTGGGACAGGGTTATTCTTCAATACCGGCTACATCATTTCCACGACCGGGGCAGCAGGTACGCTGCTGGCGTACCTGATAGGCGCGCTGGTGGTCTGGCTGGTGATGCAGTGTCTGGGCGAGCTCTCCGTGGCGATGCCGGAAACCGGCGCATTTCACGTCTACGCCGCACGCTATCTGGGTCCGGCGACGGGTTATACCGTGGCATGGCTCTACTGGCTGACCTGGACGGTAGCGCTCGGGTCGAGCTTTACTGCCGCTGGGTTCTGCATGCAGTACTGGTTCCCGCAGGTACCCGTCTGGGCCTGGTGTGTCGTGTTCTGCGCGGTGATTTTTGGCCTGAACGTGATCTCCACGCGCTTCTTCGCCGAGGGCGAGTTCTGGTTCTCGCTGGTCAAAGTGATCACCATCATCGCCTTTATTATTCTTGGCGGTGCGGCAATCTTTGGTTTTATCCCAATGCAGGATGGTTCGCCTGCGCCAGGCTTAACCAATATTACGGCTGAAGGCTGGTTCCCGCACGGTGGCCTGCCGATCCTGATGACCATGGTGGCGGTGAACTTTGCTTTCTCCGGCACAGAGCTTATCGGTATTGCTGCCGGAGAGACGGAAAATCCGCACAAGGTGATTCCGGTCGCTATCCGTACCACTATCGCACGCCTGATTATCTTCTTTATCGGTACCGTATTTGTACTGGCGGCGCTGATCCCGATGCAGCAGGCGGGAGTGGAAAAGAGTCCGTTCGTGCTGGTGTTTGAAAAGGTCGGCATTCCTTATGCGGCAGATATCTTTAACTTTGTGATTTTGACGGCGATCCTCTCGGCGGCCAACTCCGGGCTGTATGCTTCGGGCCGCATGCTGTGGTCGCTTTCGAACGAGAAAACGCTGCCGCGCTGTTTTGCTCGCGTTAATAAGAACGGCGTACCGCTGACGGCGCTATCCGTTTCTATGCTTGGCGGCGTGCTGGCGCTGTTCTCAAGCGTGGTGGCACCGGACACGGTGTTTGTGGCGCTGTCGGCGATTTCTGGCTTTGCGGTGGTGGCGGTGTGGATCAGCATCTGTGCGTCGCACTTTGTTTTCCGTCGTCGTCATTTACAGTCCGGCCAGCCTCTCTCGGCTTTGCAGTACCGCGCGCCATGGTATCCGCTGGTTCCCGTGCTCGGATTTATCCTCTGTGTGGTGGCCTGTGTTGGGCTGTGGTTTGACCCAAGCCAGCGCATTGCCCTTTATTGCGGGCTTCCGTTTGTTGCCCTGTGTTATGGTGCCTACTACCTGACCCGAAATATGACATCGCAGGAGCCTGAACATGTCGCAGAATAATCCGCTTACCGCCATCCTCGAAAAACAGCCGTTTGTGGTGCTGGATGGCGCGATGGCAACGGAGCTGGAAGCTCGTGGTTGTAATCTTGCAGACAGCCTCTGGTCTGCCAAAGTGCTGGTCGAAAACCCGGATCTTATCCGTGAAGTTCACCTCGACTACTACCGGGCAGGCGCGCAGGTGGCGATCACCGCCAGCTATCAGGCCACGCCTGCGGGCTTTGCAGCGCGCGGTCTGGACGAGGCGCAATCTCGGGCGTTAATTGGCAAAAGCGTGGAACTGGCGCGTAAGGCGCGTGAAGCGTATCTGGCTGAAAACCCACATGCGGGTACGCTGCTGGTGGCCGGTTCCGTTGGGCCGTATGGTGCGTATCTGGCGGACGGCTCTGAGTATCGTGGCGACTATGTACGCAGCGAAGAAGAGTTCACCACCTTCCACCGTCCACGCGTAGAAGCGCTACTGGATGCGGGAGCGGATCTGTTGGCCTGCGAAACGCTGCCGTCTTTTGGGGAAATCAAAGCGCTGGCGGCACTCCTGGCCGAGTATCCCCGCGCCCGGGCGTGGTTCTCCTTTACCCTGCGGGACAGCGAACACCTGAGCGACGGTACGCCGCTGCGGGAAGTGATTGCGAAGCTGGGGCATTATCCGCAGATTGTCGCGCTGGGCATCAACTGCATCGCGCTGGAAAACACCACCGCGGCGCTGAAACACCTGCAAAGTCTGACCTCGCTGCCGCTGGTGGTTTACCCGAACTCGGGCGAGCATTATGACGCGGTAACCAAAACCTGGCACCACCACGGTGAAGCGTGCGAGACGCTGGCAGGGTATTTGCCGCAGTGGCTGGATGCAGGGGCCAAATTAATCGGTGGATGCTGTCGGACCACGCCGAAAGATATTGCTGAGCTGAACGCGCAGCGCTGATGCCCTCACCCTCTCCCACAGGGAGAGGGAAAAAACAACACCGCACAAAATCAACTATCCTTTCCCGCTTTTTATCTAAAAACGAATCGTTATGAGCGATTCATTTTTATTCCTTTATCAAAATTCCCGCGCCGGAAATACTGCCCTCATAACAACAAGGGGAGCAGGCACTATGGCAATTTCATCGCGAATCACTCTTCTCGGCGCACTGGCGCTGTGGGCATTTCAGGCGCAGGCGGTAGACGTCACCGTCGCGTATCAAACCTCTGCGGAACCGGCGAAAGTCGCGCAGGCGGACAACACCTTTGCCAAAGAGAGCGGCGCGAAGGTTGACTGGCGCAAGTTCGACAGCGGGGCGTCCGTCGTGCGTGCGTTAGCCTCCGGCGATGTGCAGATCGGCAATATCGGATCCAGCCCGCTGGCGGTTGCGGCCAGCCAGCAGGTGCCGATTGAGGTGTTCCTGCTCGCCTCGCAGCTCGGTAACTCTGAAGCGCTGGTGGTGAAGAAAAACATCACCAAACCGGAAGATCTGATCGGTAAACGCATCGCTGTGCCGTTTATCTCCACCACCCACTACAGCCTGCTGGCGGCGTTGAAACACTGGGGCATCAAACCGGGTCAGGTACAAATTATCAACCTGCAGCCGCCGGCAATTATCGCGGCCTGGCAGCGAGGCGATATTGACGGCGCATACGTCTGGGCACCGGCTGTCAACGAACTGGAAAAAGACGGTACCGTGCTGACCGACTCGGAAAAAGTGGGCCAGTGGGGCGCGCCAACACTCGACGTGTGGGTCGTGCGTAAAGACTTCGCCGAGAAACACCCTGAGGTGGTGAAAGCCTTCGCCAAAAGCGCGATTGACGCCCAGCAGCCCTATATCAGCAACCCGGATGAATGGCTGAAGCAGCCCGCCAACCTGGAGAAACTCTCCCGCCTGAGCGGCGTGCCGGAAGCGGACGTACCGGGGCTGGTGAAAGGCAATACCTATCTCACCCCCGCGCAGCAGGTGCAGCAGCTGACCGGGCCGGTGAACAAAGCGATTGTGGATACCGCCACCTTCCTGAAAGAGCAGGGCAAAGTGCCTGCGGTGGCCGCTGATTACAGCCAGTACGTGACCGATCGTTTTGTGAAATAAGGAGTCCGCCATGCTGAATATTACAAATCTGTATGCCGATTACGCTGGTAAACCCGCGCTGGAGGATATCAACCTGACGCTGGACAGCGGTGAACTGCTGGTGGTGCTGGGCCCGTCCGGGTGCGGAAAAACCACGCTGCTGAATCTGATCGCCGGGTTTGTCCCTTATCAGCATGGCACCATTCAACTGGAAGGCAAAAAGGTGGAAGGCCCAGGCGCCGAGCGCGGCGTGGTCTTCCAGAACGAAGGATTACTTCCCTGGCGCAACGTGCAGGAAAACGTGGCGTTTGGGCTACAGCTTGCGGGCATCAATCGCGAACAGCGGCTGGAAACGGCACGGGAGATGCTGAAAAAAGTGGGGCTGGAAGGGGCGGAAAAACGCTTTATCTGGCAGCTTTCCGGCGGTCAGCGCCAGCGCGTAGGTATTGCCCGCGCGCTGGCAGCGAATCCGCAGCTGTTGCTGCTGGACGAGCCGTTCGGGGCGCTCGACGCCTTCACCCGGGAGCAGATGCAAACCCTGCTGCTGCGCCTGTGGCATGAAACCGGCAAACAGGTGCTGCTGATCACGCATGATATTGAAGAGGCGGTATTTATGGCCACCGAACTGGTGTTGTTATCGCCAGGGCCTGGGCGCGTACTGGAACGCCTGCCGCTTGAGTTTGCCCGCCGCTACGTCACAGGAGAACCCGTGCGCAGCATCAAATCCGATCCGCTGTTTATCGAACAGCGTGAATACGTCTTAAGCCGCGTGTTTGAACAACGGGAGGCGTTCTCATGAGCATCGTCTTCAGTGAAAAAACGCGCCGCACGCGTATGGTGCTGCGCTGGCCTTTCTCGCACCAAATCACACTGAGCGTCGGCACGCTGCTGGCATTACTGGCGGTGTGGTGGCTGGTGGCCGCCCAGCAGTGGATTAGCCCACTGTTTCTGCCACCGCCGGGACAGGTGCTGGCCAAACTTATTTCCATCGCCGGGCCGCAGGGCTTTATGGATGCCACGCTGTGGCAGCACTTAGGCGCAAGCCTGGCCCGTATTCTGGTGGCGCTGCTGGCGGCGGTCATCATTGGTATTCCGGTGGGAATTGCGATGGGGTTGAGCCCGACTGTTCGCGGCATTCTCGACCCGCTGATTGAGCTTTACCGCCCGGTGCCGCCGCTGGCGTACCTGCCGCTGATGGTTATCTGGTTTGGTATTGGTGAAACGTCAAAAATTCTGCTGATTTATCTGGCGATTTTCGCCCCGGTCGCCATGTCGGCGCTGGCGGGAGTGAAGAGCGCCCAGCAGGTGCGGATCCGCGCGGCGCAGTCGCTGGGAGCAAGCCGCACGCAGGTGCTGTTGTTCGTGATTTTACCCGGCGCACTGCCGGAGATTTTAACCGGACTGCGCATCGGCCTCGGCGTGGGCTGGTCCACGCTGGTGGCGGCGGAGCTGATTGCAGCCACGCGCGGTCTTGGATTTATGGTGCAGTCTGCCGGAGAGTTCTTGGCGACTGACGTGGTACTGGCTGGAATTGCGGTGATCGCCGTGATTGCCTTTGGATTAGAACTGGGGCTGCGCGCGTTACAGCGCCGCCTGACGCCCTGGCATGGAGAAATACAATGAGTGAACGTCTGACCATTACCCCGCTGGGGCCGTACATTGGCGCGCAGGTGTCGGGGCTGGATGTGACCCGCCCGCTGAGCGATAACCAGTTCGAGCAGTTGTACCACGCAGTACTGCGCCATCAGGTGGTGTTCCTGCGCGAACAGGCGATAACCCCGCAGCAGCAGCGCGCCCTGGCGCTGCGTTTTGGTGACCTGCATATCCACCCCGTCTATCCGCATGCGGAAGGCGTGGAGGAGATTATCGTTCTGGATACCCACAACGATAATCCACCGGATAACGACAACTGGCACACTGATGTGACCTTTATCGAGACGCCGCCTGCCGGGGCGATCCTGGCGGCGAAGCTGTTACCGGAAACCGGCGGCGATACGCTGTGGGCTAGCGGCATAGCGGCCTTTGAAGCGTTGTCCGCGCCGTTCCGGACGCTGCTGAGCGGCTTGCGGGCGGAGCATGTGTCAAGGCTCAATTGAAATGTCCGTTATCCAGCTCAATTAAAATGACCACTTTGATCTCTCATTCTCTTTACTGATAGACTTGGCTTTGTTGAATAAATCAGATTTCGGGTAAGTCTCCCCCGTAGCGGGTTGTGTTTTCAGGCAATACGCACGCTTTCAGGCATACCTGCTTTCGTCATTTTGTTCAGCGCTCGTACCAGGGCCATAGCCTCCGCAACCTGACCATCGTAGTCACGCAGCGTCAGTGAACCCCCGAACAGCTGTTTTACCCGGTACATCGCCGTTTCCGCTATCGAGCGACGGTTGTAATCTGTTGTCCATTTCCACCGCGCATTACTCCCGGTCATTCGCTGATTAGCCACTGCACGGTTACGGTCTGCATATTCACCGGGCCAGTAACCCGCACCTTTTCGGGGTGGGATAAGCGCGCTGATTTTCTTACGCCGCAGTTCATCGTGACAGAGCCGGGTGTCGTAAGCGCCGTCTGCCGATGCTGCCCTGATTTTTCTGTGAGTCTGCCGGATAAGACCCGGGAAGGCTTCTGAGTCCGTCACATTGTTCAGCGACAGGTCTGCACAGATGATTTCATGTGTGTTGCTGTCAACTGCCAGATGCAACTTTCGCCATATACGACGGCGTTCCTGGCCATGCTTTTTGACTTTCCACTCGCCTTCACCAAAGACCTTCAGCCCGGTGGAATCAATCACCAGATGCGCGATTTCACCCCGGGTGAACGTTTTGAAACTGACGTTAACCGACTTTGCCCGCCTGCTGACACAGCTGTAATCCGGGCAGCGTAGCGGAACGTTCATCAGAGAAAAAATGGAATCAATAAAGCCCTGCGCAGCGCGCAGGGTCAGCCTGAATACGCGTTTAATGACCAGCACAGTCGTGATGGCAAGGTCAGAATAGCGCTGAGGTCTGCCTCGTGAAGAAGGTGTTGCTGACTCATACCAGGCCTGAATAGCTTCATCATCCAGCCAGAAAGTTATGGAGCCACGGTTGATGAGGGCTTTATTGTAGGTGGGCCAGTTGGTGATTTTGAACTTTTGCTTTGCCACGGAACGGTCTGCGTTGTCGGGAAGATGCGTGATCTGATCCTTCAACTCAGCAAAAGTTCGATTTATTCAACAAAGCCGCCCCGCAGAGTCCGGAACGCTGATACGGATCCATATCATTAGTAACAGCGAAAGTACTGACATAATACCGAACGTCAGGCGCCAGCCAAGATAATGCCCAAGCCAGGTTCCCAGCGGAACGCCTAGTGAGAGCGCCAGCGGTGTCCCAGCCATGGCTATCGCCATAGCCCGACCCTGATGAAGCGGCTCAACAATTCGGCGTGAAAACCCCGCCAGCAGGCTCCACGCCAGTCCCGCAGCCGCCCCGGCCCCCAAACGCGCTAACAGGGTCAGGTAAACATTTGATGAAAGTGCGGTAATGGTATTAAAAATGAAGAATCCCGCTACGGTCATTAATAAGACATATTTCCGATTCCACGACCGGGTAACGATAGTTAACGGAATAGCGGCAAATAATGACCCGAGGGCGTAGACGGTGACCCACTGGCCTGCGCTAGCCAGCGAAATATTCATTCCCTTACTGATTTCTGGCAATAATCCTGCTGGAATAGTTTCCGTCATGATGCAAATAAATCCGGTCATCGCAAAAGCCATTAATGGCATATAGGGAAATGTGTCATTCATTTTCTGCATTTTGCAATACCGTTAATGTTTAATTAAGCCTGCCAGGTGCGCAGGCTTAGCGCCTAATAGAGTAGATCGTTAGTCAATTAAAGTGCCATGTTCAGTATTGTTTCCGCCACTTCAGCAGTAATTTTTCCATGTTCACCTAATGCGATGTGCCCATGTTCTTTTAACTTGCCGATAACAGCTGAAATATCTTCCGCGCCCAGACCATAATCAGAAAGTCGGGTTTTAACGCCCATCAGTTCAAAAAATTCCACGGTGGCATTGATAGCCTCATCGGCCATTTTTTCGCTATCAGACTCAGGAATATTCCAGACACGCGCACCGTACTGAGCCAGCTTTTCTGCTTTTTCCTTTTTGCACAAGCGCCATAGTGCAGGCATAACGATAGCGAGGGTACGGGCGTGGTCGATTCCGTATAATGCAGTAATTTCCTGGCCAATCATGTGAGAAGCCCAGTCAGTTGGGACACCTGCGCTCAACATTCCATTCAGGGCCATCGTCGCAGCCCACATGATGTTAGCTCTGGCGTCGTAGTTCTGTGGATTTTTAAGGGCTACTGGGCCTTCTTCTTTCAGCGTGCTCAGCAGTCCTTCCGCCAGGCGATCCTGCACCTTAGCGTTAACCGGGTAAGTAATGTATTGCTCAAGAACGTGGACAAAGGCATCAACAACCCCGTTTGCGGTTTGTTGTTCAGGCAGCGTGTAGGTCATTTCCGGTTCGAGCACTGAAAATTTCGGCATAACGTAAGGGGAGGTGAAAAAGAGTTTATCCTGGGTGGTCACCCGATTAATCACCGCCGTGTTATTCATCTCTGAACCCGTGGCCGCCAGGGTCAGCACGCATCCAAAAGGGAGAGCTTGTTTCACCACGCCGCCATAACTCTTGACGATCTCCCATGGATCATTTTCGTAGAGGGCTGCGGCGGCAATAAATTTAGTCCCGTCGATCACTGAACCGCCGCCCACGGCCAGAAGAAAATCAATTTTTTCTGTTCTGACAATCTCAACGGCTTTCATCAGGGTTTCATAATGAGGGTTTGCTTCTACACCGCCAAACTCATAAACCAGGGTGTTTGTCAGGGACTCTTTTACGCGTTTCAATATACCGTGTTTTATAACGCTGCCCCCGCCATAGACAATCATGACCTTTTTACCCTGCGGGACTTCTTGTGCTAACGCAGAAATTTGATCGCGACCAAAAAGAATTTTTACCGGATTATGATAGATAAAATCTTGCATAATGATTACCTCATTTTCAGAATTAAAAGCCGTCACTACAACGAGGACATATTCACGTCGTGGAATATAAAGTACCATTTTGAATTTTATTTATTAATCAACATAAATTTCACTTACTTGTGAAATTTATTTGATAATTAATGACAGACTGGTACGCTGACGTCTCCAGTAGGGACCGAGGAGGAGGAATCGTGTGGATGAATTAAAGGTTTTTTTAACAGTGGCCAGGCTGAAAAGCTTTACCAAAGCCGCAGCTGAAATAGGTGTGACACCCTCAGCCATCAGCCACACGGTGAAATCTCTTGAGGAAAGGCTTGGGATCCGCCTGCTGGCCAGAACCACCCGCAGTATCTCCACTACGGAAGCAGGTGAAAGGCTCATTAACGAAGTTGGCCCGTTAATGGAACAGGTTGATGATGCTATTAGTCGGTTGAGTGAGCTTAGGGAAAAACCCACTGGCGTCATACGCCTCACGGCGGCAGATGATGTTATCCAGTATTTGATCCGTCCTGTATTACCGGACTTTCTGAGTCGCTACCCAGATATTCAGATTGAAATCGGCATTGACTATGGATTTACAGATATTGTTGATCAGCGTTTTGATGCCGGGATTCGTCCGGGCGATGTTCTGAATAATGATATGATTGCCGCAAAAATAAGCCAGAACTGGCGCCAGCTTGTTGTTGCTGCACCAGATTATTTTAAGCGTTATGCTAAGCCCAGGAAGCCGCAGGATCTTTTGAACCACAACTGCATTAACGTCCGCTATTCTGATACGAGTGGATTGTACGCCTGGGAATTCGAGAAAGATGCTCAGAAATTCAGTCTGAAAGTCAAAGGGCAATATATTGCGAACAGCACGATTCATCAGCTCGATGCAGCATTAGACGGGCTGGGGATTGCCTATATTCCCGAGTATGTTGCAGATGGATATATCAAAAGCGGCAAGCTGATTGCTGTTCTGACCGAGTGGTGTCCATATTTTGACGGCTACCATATTTATTATCCTCACCGCCGACAGGATTCTCCTGCGTTTATGGCTTTTCTGCAACTTTTGCGCGACAGGTACAATAATGGAATAAGATAAATTTATGAGTAAAGGATTATGTCCACGATAAGCACCTGGGTCGATTCCTGGGAGGCGGCCATGAGGGTAGGGAAGCGCCGTCCCGTCAAGTCAGCGTAATGCTCTGCCAGTGTTACAACCAATTAACCAATTCTGATTAGAAAAACTCATCGAGCATCAAATGAAACTGCAATTTATTCATATCAGGATTATCAATACCATATTTTTGAAAAAGCCGTTTCTGTAATGAAGGAGAAAACTCACCGAGGCAGTTCCATAGGATGGCAAGATCCTGGTATCGGTCTGCGATTCCGACTCGTCCAACATCAATACAACCTATTAATTTCCCCTCGTCAAAAATAAGGTTATCAAGTGAGAAATCACCATGAGTGACGACTGAATCCGGTGAGAATGGCAAAAGCTTATGCATTTCTTTCCAGACTTGTTCAACAGGCCAGCCATTACGCTCGTCATCAAAATCACTCGCATCAACCAAACCGTTATTCATTCGTGATTGCGCCTGAGCGAGACGAAATACGCGATCGCTGTTAAAAGGACAATTACAAACAGGAATCGAATGCAACCGGCGCAGGAACGCTGCCAGCGCATCAACAATATTTTCACCTGAATCAGGATATTCTTCTAATACCTGGAATGCTGTTTTCCCGGGGATCGCAGTGGTGAGTAACCATGCATCATCAGGAGTACGGATAAAATGCTTGATGGTCGGAAGAGGCATAAATGCCGTCAGCCAGTTTAGTCTGACCATCTCATCTGTAACATCATTGGCAACGCTACCTTTGCCATGTTTCAGAAACAACTCTGGCGCATCGGGCTTCCCATACAATCGATAGATTGTCGCACCTGATTGCCCGACATTATCGCGAGCCCATCTATACCCATATAAATCAACATCCAGGTTGGAATTTAATCGCGGCCTCGAGCAAGACGTTTCCCGTTGAATATGGCTCATAACACCCCTTGTATTACTGTTTATGTAAGCAGACAGTTTTATTGTTCATGATGATATATTTTTATCTTGTGCAATGTAACATCAGAGATTTTGAGACACAACGTGGCTTTGTTGAATAAATCAGATTTCGGGTAAGTCTCCCCCGTAGCGGGTTGTGTTTTCAGGCAATACGCACGCTTTCAGGCATACCTGCTTTCGTCATTTTGTTCAGCGCTCGTACCAGGGCCATAGCCTCCGCAACCTGACCATCGTAGTCACGCAGCGTCAGTGAACCCCCGAACAGCTGTTTTACCCGGTACATCGCCGTTTCCGCTATCGAGCGACGGTTGTAATCTGTTGTCCATTTCCACCGCGCATTACTCCCGGTCATTCGCTGATTAGCCACTGCACGGTTACGGTCTGCATATTCACCGGGCCAGTAACCCGCGCCTTTTCGGGGCGGGATAAGCGCGCTGATTTTCTTACGCCGCAGTTCATCGTGACAGAGCCGGGTGTCGTAAGCGCCGTCTGCCGATGCTGCCCTGATTTTTCTGTGAGTCTGCCGGATAAGACCCGGGAAGGCTTCTGAGTCCGTCACATTGTTCAGCGACAGGTCTGCACAGATGATTTCATGTGTTTTACTGTCAACGGCGAGATGCAGCTTACGCCAGATACGGCGGCGTTCCTGGCCATGCTTTTTGACTTTCCACTCGCCTTCACCGAAGACCTTCAGCCCGGTGGAATCAATCACCAGATGCGCGATTTCACCCCGGGTGGGCGTTTTGAAACTGACATTAACCGACTTTGCCCGCCTGCTGACACAGCTGTAATCCGGGCAGCGTAGCGGAACGTTCATCAGAGAAAAAATGGAATCAATAAAGCCCTGCGCAGCGCGCAGGGTCAGCCTGAACACGCGTTTAATGACCAGCACAGTCGTGATGGCAAGGTCAGAATAGCGCTGAGGTCTGCCTCGTGAAGAAGGTGTTGCTGACTCATACCAGGCCTGAATAGCTTCATCATCCAGCCAGAAAGTTATGGAGCCACGGTTGATGAGGGCTTTATTGTAGGTGGGCCAGTTGGTGATTTTGAACTTTTGCTTTGCCACGGAACGGTCTGCGTTGTCGGGAAGATACGTGATCTGATCCTTCAACTCAGCAAAAGTTCGATTTATTCAACAAAGCCGTTTTGAAACTGACGTTAACCGACTTTGCCCGCCTGCTGACACAGCTGTAATCCGGGCAGCGTAGCGGAACGTTCATCAGAGAAAAAATGGAATCAATAAAGCCCTGCGCAGCGCGCAGGGTCAGCCTGAATACGCGTTTAATGACCAGCACAGTCGTGATGGCAAGGTCAGAATAGCGCTGAGGTCTGCCTCGTGAAGAAGGTGTTGCTGACTCATACCAGGCCTGAATAGCTTCATCATCCAGCCAGAAAGTTATGGAGCCACGGTTGATGAGGGCTTTATTGTAGGTGGGCCAGTTGGTGATTTTGAACTTTTGCTTTGCCACGGAACGGTCTGCGTTGTCGGGAAGATGCGTGATCTGATCCTTCAACTCAGCAAAAGTTCGATTTATTCAACAAAGCCGATAGACTTTCCTCCGACTGAAACAACAGGATGATTGAGCCCATGCTTCGATACGAGTTAACGCCGAACAATGCAGGTTTTATACTGTGGGGAGATTCAGAAGCCCTGAATGAATTACATGAACTCATTCATTACATCGTGGATGAAAGCCCACTGATTAAAGTTAAAGACGGATTTATGTTATCCCTTGCCTATGATATTCGTAAAGCACGGGAAGGTAATCGTCGTGTTGAGCAACATCAGTATGATCAACATGATACATATAAGCTTTATGGTGTTGAGCTTTTATGGCCTCTGGTCCTGGTACAGTCCTCAATACTCAGAAACTCAATGGGTTATATTCAGACAGACAAAAACCAGCTGTCTGTCATGTATGCCTTTGAATACCTGATAGAATCAGCATTAACAGAGTCTGAGAGAACAACGTCGAATGATATTATGCTAACAGTAAAATATGCATCAGACTCTGATTTTAATTTCATTGAGGATAATATTGACAGCAGGTGCTGCTATTTTATCAGCCTATCTCCGGAGCAAAGAAAAAAGCAGTTAATCAGTATTGTTCGTTCTTTTCATTCATTATGGGGTAAGTATGCCCGTGAAAAGCAGGACATAAAGATGCTGAACGAAATGAATAATACATCATGGGTCTGGCCGGACAATATCAACTGGTGAGCAACCACTGTCCGGCCAGTGAGTACCATCAGCGGGCTCTTTTACCAAAAATGTCCTCTGAACGTGACTGAAGCTGTTTGAGTGCTTCGAGCATGTCATCATTATCCAGTGAGCGCTGGGATTTCTTCCCTTCCTGCTTTGGCCGTCGTCGGGAAGGGCCATCTCCAGCGGGAATTGACTGAGAGCGCGTGTTATCCCGCTTGCTCTGCACCAGACTGATAAACTCCAGGGTTCGGCCAAGACGCTTGTTATCGACAATCGCGCCCTGGTCGATTTCTGACAGTCGGTCGTAGGTAGAGTAGGGAAGTAGCGTACCGTTCAGGCGCAGCTCTTTTCTGCCATCAGGATAGTGATACACATCGATATATTTACCTATTGCACGGCGACTCAGTTCGCTGTCTTCAATCAGGTACAACATTTTATCATATTGTATCGTCAACGATTTTGAGACTTTACGTTTTTCACGAACAGTGAAAATAAGCCCCAGGTCCTCATCATGTTCTACAGCACGGTGTACGTCAAAATCATGTCGCGGTACTTTGCCAAAACGGCGGTTATAGTCAGCCATATAGGCCTCAGCGAAGTCATTTGCAGCCTCCATTGAACAAATGCCCTGTAACCGCAGCTCTTTGACCAGACGATCCTGTAAAGTGAGGTGAGCTCGTTCTACACGCCCTTTGGCGGGACTGGTTTCTGCACAGATAGTCTGGATGTTCAGTTCATGCATGGCTCGCCCAAACTGAGTATGCCCGTCTCCGCCTGTGGCGTGTTTATTGTTAACACGAAAAACACCGGCTTTATCGCTGTACAGTGCCAGCGGTTTACCATGCTTATCGATATAGCGCCGCGTGGCTTCGAAGTAAGAAAACGTGGACTCCGATTTAACAAACAACAGTTCCATCAGTTTGCTGGTTGCATCATCAACATAGACCAGCGCGGTGCAGGCCGGGCCACGGCCTTCAAACCAGTCGTGATCACAGCCATCTATTTGTATCAGCTCACCAGTACACGGACGCCGGTACCGTGGTTGAGGGATCCTTGCGGCACGTTGTTTACGGGGAACCCATAAGCCAGCCCGCACCATGATGCGCCGGACAGTTTCTTTGCCAAGAAACAGTCCGTGGAGTTCTTCGAGCTTTTCACGCGCCAGAGTCGGACCGAAATCAGCATAACGCGTCTTGATCAGTTCCAGAGCCTGATCTGCGAGCCCGGGTGGCAACTGGCGGTTACCACGCATGCCACATCGTCTGCTGGCCATACCAAGCGGTCCGCCTTCACGGTAACGGGCAAGAAGTCTGCGGCATTGCCTGTCGCTGATACCGAGGTGCTCGGCCGCACGGCGCGTTGTGATGCGACGTTCAATGACGTCCTGTATAATCTTGATCCGGTTGATCTCTTTCAAAGTAAACACTCCTGAGCTTTCTGCGCTCATGATATGCCTCCCGGTAGTTTAAACGGACCAGTGAAGCTTACCATAGCGCGGACATCTGAATTGAGCCACAGGCGGACATTACTATTGAGCCATTACAGCATGACTTCAAAAAATCGTTCCAGGAGTACAAGTACCGTAAGAGCGAAGAAGAACATCAGCGCTGGCAGGAAGCGGTTGCAAAGCATCCACCGTTGCTACATCCGGTCGTGCGTACTCACCCGGTAACGGGCAAGCAGGCGCTGTTCGTCAACGAAGGGTTCACCACGCGCATTGTGGACGTGACGGAAAAAGAGAGCGAGGCGTTGTTGAGTTTCCTGTTTGCGCATATCACTAAACCGGAATTTCAGGTGCGCTGGCGCTGGCAGGAGAACGATCTGGCGATCTGGGATAACCGCGTGACTCAGCATTACGCCAATGCGGATTACCTGCCGCAGCGCCGGATTATGCAGCGGGCAACGATTTTGGGCGATAAGCCGTTTTACCGTGCGCCTTGATCCCCTCATACCTGGCCCTCTTCCTTTTAGGAAGAGGGTTGTAAATGTGCCTCAATATACCGCTGATATCGGTTCGCCTTCAGGTAACACAAATCCACCAGAACCAGTCCGTCGACGCAGTCGTTAAATGTCGGGTCGCTGCCGAAATCAATAAACTGTACGCCGCCGGGTTCGCAAAGCTCGGAATATTGCTTGTAGAGCGGTGGAATGCCGCAGCCCAGATTGCCGAGCAGGGATTTCAGTTTTGTCAGATCGTCCACGTAATCCACGCCGCCAAACTGCGCGAGCACGTCCGGCAGTGATGCGGGATACGGCTGACGTGAGGCGGCTAATGGATGCGTCGCCGGGAACCACAGGCGGTAAAACGCCACCAGCAGATCCCGTGCGGCAGGCGGTAAGCCACCGGAAATGGAGACCGGGCCAAACAGGTAGCGATAGTGCGGATAACGCGCCAGGTACGCCCCAATGCCGGACCACAAGTAATCCAGTCCACGGCGTCCCCAGTAACGCGGCTGAATAAAGCTACGCCCCAGTTCAATGCCGTGCTCCAGCACATCCTGCATTTTGTCGTCGTAGTGGAAAAGGCTGTAGCTGTACAACCCTTCCAGACCCCGTCGCTCAACCTGGCTGGCGGTAGGCATAAATCGATACGCGCCGACGATCTCCAGATCTTCATCATCCCACAAGATCAGGTGCAGATAATCATCATCGTAACGGTCGGTGTCACGGCGTTTACCGCTCCCTTCTTCCACCGCGCGAAAGGCAATCTCGCGCAGGCGGCCCAGTTCACGCAGCAGTGGGACATCCTCCTGACCGTTACGCTGCCAAAGATAGATGGTTTTACCGTCACTGGTTTTGCCCAGACATTCAGCCTGCGCCAACGCACGTTTCAGGGTGGCCCGGTCTTCCGGACGGGCGATAGCACACTGGGTTTTAAAGACGCCAGGCACTCCCTTGCCAAGACGCATCACGTGCTGTCGGCACTGCTCGGCCATCTCACGCGACGAAAGGGTGGCGCTATGCCAGTGCTGCCACGCAATCTGCTGGCCAATTTTAATCGGCAACTGGCTATGGCGGCGGCGGAACATCTGCTGCATGAGCAACAACATCGACAGCGTCGGGGATACCAGCGTGCTGGCATAAAAGAGCAGGCTGTTATGCGCCTGAATATGCACTGGCAGTAGCGGGGCGCGCAGTTTACTGGCGAGTTTGATAAAGCCAGAGTGCCATTTTTTATCGCGAATACCCTTACGCGTGGGCCGCGAAACTTCTCCCGCCGGGAAGAAGATCAGCACGCCTGCGTTTTGCAGATGCTGTTCCATCTGGACCAGGGATGTTTTCGCCGTCCTGCCACCCATATTATCCACAGGAATAAACAGCGAACTGAGTGGCTCAAGGTGAGTCAGCATCCGGTTGGTCACGACTTTGACATCGCGTCGTACCCTGGAGACGGCGTACAACAGCGCCAGCCCGTCAAGCGTACCCGTCGGGTGGTTGGCAATAATGACCAGTGGGCCATGTTCGGGGATTTGTTCGAGATCGCGGGCGGAAACGGTGCAGAGAATATCAAGGTGTTCCAGAACTTGCTCCACCATATCCAGACCTTTCAGGTGGCGGTGTGCAGCGGCAAATTGCTGGAATTCTTCTTCGTAAAACAGTCTTTTTAACAGACTTTTTTGCCAGGGTGCTGGCCTCGCCTGAGGCCAAAGATCGTCGAGAACGCTATCGAGGCTAAACATGATTACTCCTCCTGCCGTCTTGCGAAGACAGTAGAAGGAGCAGATGTCGGTTGTATTGCAGTTTGGTGAAGATTAGCGCAGGATTTTTTTCTCGGCCAGATCCAGCGCAAAGTAGCTGAAGATCAGATCCGCGCCCGCGCGTTTGATCGCTCCGAGGCTTTCGAGGATCACTTTCTCTTCGTCAATTGCGCCTGCCAGAGCGGCGAATTTGATCATCGCGTACTCACCGCTCACCTGATAAGCACCCAGTGGCAGCTCGGTACGCTCGCGAATGTCGCGCAGGATATCGAGATAAGCACCGACCGGTTTCACCATCAGGCAATCTGCGCCCTGGGCTTCATCAAGCAGGGATTCGCGAATCGCTTCCCGGCGGTTAAGCGGGTTCATCTGATAGGTTTTACGGTCGCCTTTCAGTGCCGTACCCGCCGCTTCACGGAACGGGCCGTAGAACGAGGAGGCAAATTTGGTGGAGTAGGACATGATGGCGGTGTCAGTAAAACCGGCGGCATCCAGTGCCTGACGGATAGCCTGAACCTGTCCGTCCATCGCGGCGGATGGCGCGATGAAATCCGCACCGGCAGCGGCAGCGACTACTGCTTGTTTGCCGAGATTAAGCAGGGTGGCATCGTTGTCCACGCCGTGATCGCACAGCACACCGCAGTGGCCGTGAGAGGTGTATTCGCAGAAACAGGTGTCAGACATCACTACCATTTCCGGCACTGTCTCTTTGCAGATGCGGGACATGCGTGCGACCAGACCGTCCTCTTTCCAGGCATCACTACCGGTAGCGTCGGTATGATGGGAGATGCCGAAGGTCATTACCGAGCGGATCCCCGCGTTGGCGATGCGTTCGATCTCGCGAGCCAGATATTTCTCCGGAATGCGCATCACGCCAGGCATGGCTTCGATGGCCTTATAGTCATCAATCTCTTCTTCGACAAAAATCGGCAACACCAGATCGTTTAAGGTCAGTGTTGTCTCTTCAAACATAGCGCGCAGTGCAGGTGACTTGCGCAGGCGGCGGGGGCGTGCAATTAAATCGGTCATGGTATGCCTGATGTTTGTGGAACAAAGAGGGCTAGTGTACATCAAAGTGAAGACGGGTGTTTTACTAAAGTGGGCATTTTGTTTTTTGCGATATTCGCTAATGAAATATTTGTGCTACTTCTATATTAATGGTCATGCATAGTTGAAAGTGATTTATTATTTTTTGATTATATGTTTTGTATCTGCTGGTAAGTATTTTAACGTTATGTTTTTATAATATTTATCTATTATGACCCTATTCTTTCCATGTATCTTAAGGTCAATTGTCTGGATACGGACTTAATGGAAACATTCATTGAACCTTTTCGAATTGAAAATGCATAATTCCCTCCGCAATAAATATTGCCAAATGATTGATGGACAAACTTGCTTACGTCCCTGAGGAGGGATGACCCAATGCAAACATGGAAAAAGAAACTGGTTGTATCTCAACTTGCATTAGCCTGCACCCTGGCTATCGCTTCTCAGGCCAATGCGAAAGATATTTCCGGTACGACATATAATACTTTTGGATATGATAATACAGCTTCCACTCCCTGGTATTATGGTTATACGGACTGGAATGACTCTGACGTTGCTCACGACGGTGATATTTATCCGGTGATGAATAAATCCACCGTGAATGGTGTTATTTCCACATATTATCTGGATGAGGGTGTTAATGGTCGGGCGAATGCATTGAGCATTTCCAATAGCACCATTAATGGCATGATCACCTCTCAATGTATGACCGCTTCGTGTTCTGATGGCCTGGATACTGACGGTACGATCCATTCGCAGTACGATCGTTTTAGCCTGACCGTCGACAATTCCACCATTAACGACACTTACGAGCACTATGCGTATGACGTTGTTAACGGGGAAAATACGGAAACACATTACCTTGATACTTATGGTCTGGGCAATGCGATTACCCTGGATGTGGAATCGGATATTGTTATCCAGAATAATTCTCACGTTGCCGGTATTACCCTGACGCAGGGTTATCAGGAGCGGGATAATACCCCGTACGACGGCGTTGAAGGCGTGGCTAACAGCAGCAAGGTGTTTACTGACACGCTTGTGGTGAAAGATTCTGTACTGACTTCTGGCGCGTATAGCGATCTGGGTACCAGCGGGTTCTATGGTCAAACCGCGAAGCCGAGCGACTATGGTGAAACCAATGCGACAGCAGCAGATGATGCGGCGCTGATTGTGTCAGCCAGCGAATCTGACAACGCGATGCAGACCTCTGCCACGTTCGATCATTCCACCATCACTGGCGATATTTTATTCTCCAGTACCTTCGACAACAACTTCTACCCGAATGGCGATCCGGCAACCGATACCACCGAGGATGGCATCTATAACCCCACGACTAACGGCTGGGACGGTACCGATAAGCTGGATGTGACTCTCACTAACGGCAGCAAATGGGTCGGCGCGGCACAGTCCAGCGTCGAGGCTATCGGCACGGCTCAAATGTACGGCCTGGGCTACAGCAACGTAGACTGGAGCACGCTGTCCCCTAACAGCATTTGGCCGGACTCCACCTATGACAGCAACGGACACGTTGCGGGAGAAGCGGTTTATCAGAGCGGTCTTTTCAACGTTACGCTGGATAACGGTTCTGAGTGGGATACCCGCAAGCTTTCTAACATCGACATGCTGACGGTAAACAACCAGTCGCAGGTCAATGTTGAAAACTCAGGCCTGTTGGCTGACTCCATTACGCTGACCAATGCATCCTCGATGAATATCGGCGATAGCGGTGGTGTGGCCACTGACCATCTGTATCTGGACAGCTATAGCCGCGCGGCACTGACGGAAGAAACGGCCGATCTCTATGCCAACACCATCACCGTGGATAACGGCGCAGAGCTGGCGTTGGGACTGGGCCAGGTTGATACGCACAATATGGTGCTGAGCGATGGTGGTGTGCTGAACGTTGCCAGCCGTGACTACGTGCTGAACAGCGATCTGAACAACGCGCGCTATATCACCAACGATAAGCACAATGCCGATTATGACTACGGCGTTGTGGCGATTAACTCTGACGGCCATCTGGCGGTGAACGGTGACGTTGCGGGCAACTACAAAGTACGCATCGACGATGCGACCGGTGCCGGTTCCGTAGCCGATTACAAAAACAAAGAGATCGTTCGCGTCTATGACAATAACGCGGATACCGCAGCCAGCTTTACTGCCGCAAATAAAGCCGATTTAGGTGCTTACACCTATCAGGCGCAGCAGCAGGGTGACACCGTTGTCCTCCAGCAGAAAGCGCTGACCGACTACGCGAATATGGCGCTGAGCATCCCTTCTGCCAATACCAACATCTGGAACCTGCAGCAGGATACCGTCGGAACGCGTCTGACCAACAGCCGTCACGGGCTGGCGGATAACGGCGGGGCGTGGGTGAGCTACTTCGGTGGCAACTTCGACGGTGACAATGGTGTAATCAGCTACGATCAGGACGTGAGCGGTATTATGGTGGGTCTGGATACCCAGATTGACGGTAATAACGCGAAATGGATCGTCGGCGGAGCGGCAGGTTTTGCGAAGGGGGATATCAGCGATCGTAGCGGTCAGGTCGATCAGGACAGCCAGACGGCGATGATCTACGCGTCGGCGAAGTTCATGAACGATCTGTTCCTCGACAGCTCCCTGAGCTATACCCGCTTCAACAGCGATCTCTCTGCTAACATGAGCAACGGTCAGTATGTTGACGGTAACACCACCAATGACGCAGTGGGTTTTGGGCTGAAACTGGGCTATGACTGGAAGCCAAACCTCTCTGGCTACGTTACGCCATACGCAGCGGTGTCTGGCCTCTTCCAGTCCGGCGATGACTATCGTCTCAGCAATGACATGCGCATGGATGGGCAATCTTACGATAGCCTGCGTTATGAACTCGGTGTCGATGCCGGTTACACCTTCAACTACGGCGGCGATCAGGCTCTGACCCCTTACTTCAAACTGGCCTACGTGTATGATGATGCCGATAACAATGCTGATATTAACGGCGACAGCATTGATAACGGCGTGAAAGGCTCAGCTGTGCGGGTAGGGCTGGGCACCCAGTTCAGCTTCACGAAAAACTTCAGTGCTTACACTGATGCCACTTATCTGGGCGGCGGCGACGTTGACCAGAACTGGGGCGCAAATCTGGGTGTGAAATATACCTGGTAATGAATAAAGCGGGGGGATATCCCCCGCTTTTCATATACAGAAATAAAAATAATATTGAACCGACAAATACGGATGCCTTGAGGTCTGCATGAACGTTAATGCGAAACCACTTTCTGAATTACGCCGGCTCGAACAGTACTTGAAATCAGCCAGTACCTCTTTTAAATGTGCCCCACAGCAATTAATTACCTCCGGCAAGTGTAGTGAGTCCCGGACGATCGTAGTACAGACCGGTATCATCGAAATCTATCGACATTCGGATGAACTGCTTGTGGGTATCGCGACAGCGCCCTTTATTTTTGGTTTGTCCGCCGTGATGATTAATTCCTGTCAGGAATATAAGGTGATAGCCAAAACATCCTGCACGGGTTTTTATTTGCCCACTGAAACTACCCACCAACTGCTGCAACAGAATTCCCTGTGGCAAGACGCTTTCGGTTGGTTATCCTGGATAAATTACATTCTTGGAAAACGCGATATGCAGCTGGTGGGAAATAACTCCTATCACCAGATCCGCGCCATGCTGCTGAATATGGCGGAATGGGATGAAGCGTTGCGTTCAAAAATTGGTGTGATGAATCATATTCAACAAAGTACGCGTATTTCACGTTCGGTTGTTGCAGAGGTTCTCGCAGCCCTACGGCAAGGAAACTATATCAGTATGAGCCGGGGCAAACTGGTTAGTATCAACCGTTTGCCCACGGAATATTAATATCAGTTGGACGCGGTAAGCACCTGAGCTTTATTGGCGCTCAGTTCAGCCACTAAATTATTAAGGCCGTCACTCATATTGACGAAACGCGTATGCGGAGAGCGGGTAACCACCACAAATGCGCCTACGTTTGACTGCGGGATCATCGCCATATACGTAATAAATCCACCGCCGCCGCCGGTTTTCTGAATAATACCCGGACGGCCATTTTTCGGTGCCAGATAGACCCAGCCCAGGCCGAGCGCATCGGCTTTACCCGGCACGTCCATCCCAATAACGCGGTGCAGTTGGGTACGCTGATAAATCAGGGTCTGCATACGATCGGCCTGGCTGCTGCGCGAGTAGAAATCCGATGAAAGGAACTGCTGCATCCAGCGCATCATATCGCCAGGCGTGGAGTAAACCCCGCCGCTGCCCACGGCCGCCAGCGTGTTATTACAGGGGCTAGCGCCTTTCTCTGCCACCATCAGGCGACGGCACTGGTCCGGGGACGGGGTAAAGGTGGTGTCTTTCATGCCCAGCGGGCGGGTTATCTGTTCTTCAAACAGCTGCGTGTAGGGTTTACCAGACGCCGTAGAAAGGGCGTCCGCCAGCAGGTCAAACGCCAGGTTTGAATAAGAGGCCTGCGAACCCGGAGCCGCCTTCAGCGTGGCAGTGCTCAGATAGTTCCAGCGCTGGTCGCGCGTTGGCCAGACAAATACGTCACGATGCGCTGCTCCACCAGGCTGCTCACGCGGCAGGGCGCTGGTATGGGTGGCAAGGTTCACAAGCCGGATTGGCGTGCCCTGGTAGGTCGGAACGCGCGCGCCAGGCGGAGCGTATTTGCTGAGCGGGTCGTCGAGCTTAACCACGCCCTGGTCGAGCAGTTTCACCAGCATTTCACTCGTCATCAGCTTGGTTAAGGATGCGATGCGGATAACGGAATCCAGCTGCGGGTGAACGTTATTTCCTGGGCGCGTCTCGCCAAAGCTGCGGAACACGCGCTGGTTGCCGTCGATCACGACCATCGCCATCCCGGTCGCACCGCTGCCGTAATAGATAAGGTTCGCGTAGCGATCGGCAATATCTGAAGCTAAAACGGGCGCCGTCAGCGGTTGGGCTGCCTGGGCGGTAGAAAAGCTCACCGCACACAGCGCGGCAAAAGAGAGCAGACAACGTTTCAACGAAAAGCATCCATGAAGTGAATGAGGAAAGTAATGGGTATTTATACTACTAATCGGAACCGTGCAATGCCCCGAATTGCATAACGATAGCGAGAAAAACGTAACCATGGGTAAATATGAACAATTTACTTACGAGCCATCTCCCATTTTGTGACATCGGGCTTATGATAGGCACCAGTGTCACTCAATCTTACGGAGAACGGTATGTCTGAAAAGCGTGTGGTTATGGTTGTCGATATGCAGAACGGCGTATTTGAAACGCCTCGTCATCAGCGTGAAAAGTGTGTCTCTCTGATCAACCAGCTTACGCAGGCAGCCGACAAGGTGATTTTTATCCAGCATACCGAGGCAGGGGGGCTGGAAGAGGGAAGTGATGGGTTTGCATTGCTGCCTGAACTGCACCAGCCTGCTGATGCGCTCTATGTTACCAAGACGGCATGCGATGCGTTTTATAACACGCCGCTTGAGGCGCTATTACGCGAGCAGGGTATTCAAGAGTTTGTCATCTGTGGTTGTGCCACGGATTACTGTGTCGATGCGACGATCAAGAACGGTGTGAGCCGGGGTTATCACATCACCGTGGCGGAAGATGCCCATACTACCGCCAATCGCCCGGCGGCAGATGCGCAGATCCTGATTAACCACCACAACGACGTCTGGCGTAACTTCATCGCGCCGGCGAATCCTCTCGCGGTGAAACGCACCGAAACAATTCTCGAAAACTGGAAAGCGAACTAATAATTAACCCTCGGGTCTGACCTTTTTGCCTGAGCCTTGAGACGGGCTCAGGCATGATTTTCGTGTGGTGATGTGTTGAACACAGCAAAAGCCATAACAACAAGAAGGAAGCATTATGTTTAAGTCTTTTTTCCCAAAGCCGGGGCCTTTTTTCCTGTCGGCATTTATTTGGGCACTGATCGCCGTTATTTTCTGGCAGGCGGGCGGCGGTACCTGGCTGACGCGCATCACGGGTGCGACGGGCGATGTACCGATTAGCGCGGCGCGCTTCTGGTCGCTGAGCTATCTGCTGTTTTATGCCTATTACACGCTGTGCGTGGGGATGTTTGCGCTGTTCTGGTTTGTGTACTCTCCGCACCGCTGGCAATACTGGTCAATCCTCGGCACATCACTGATTATTTTTGTGACCTGGTTCCTTGTGGAAGTGGGTGTGGCGGTCAACGCCTGGTATGCACCGTTCTATGATCTGATCCAGACGGCGCTGAGTTCACCGCATAAAGTGACCATTAATCAGTTCTACCACGAGGTAGGCATTTTCCTTGGCATCGCTCTTATTGCTGTAGTCATCGGTGTGATGAACAACTTCTTCGTCAGCCACTATGTTTTCCGCTGGCGTACCGCGATGAACGAACACTATATGGCGCACTGGCAGCACCTGCGCCATATCGAAGGTGCGGCGCAGCGTGTGCAGGAAGACACCATGCGTTTTGCCTCCACCCTTGAAGACATGGGCGTAAGCTTTATCAATGCCATTATGACGCTTATTGCCTTCCTGCCCGTGTTGGTTACACTCTCGGCGCATGTGCCGGATCTGCCTATTGTCGGCCATCTACCGTACGGCCTGGTGATTGCAGCAATCGTCTGGTCTCTGATGGGGACGGGGCTGCTGGCGGTGGTTGGGATTAAACTGCCAGGGCTGCAGTTTAAAAATCAGCGTGTCGAAGCGGCTTATCGTAAAGAGCTGGTATACGGTGAAGATGATGCAAACCGTGCATCGCCACCGACCGTACGTGAACTGTTCAGCGCTGTGCGTCGTAACTATTTCCGTCTCTACTTCCACTATATGTATTTCAACATCGCGCGCATTTTGTATCTGCAGGTGGATAACGTTTTCGGTTTGTTCCTGCTGTTCCCGTCCATTGTTGCGGGTACGATTACGCTCGGTCTGATGACGCAGATCACTAACGTTTTCGGTCAGGTCCGTGGGGCGTTCCAGTATTTAATCAACTCCTGGACCACCCTGGTAGAACTGATGTCTATCTACAAACGTCTGCGCAGCTTTGAACGTGAGCTGGACGATCGTGACCTGCAGGAAGTGACCAATACTTTTAGCTAATACAGGGAGTTGCTATGTCTTTTGCCGTACCGCGTGCGTTACCGTTGTCCTTACTGGCTGCTCTCGTCCTGGTCGGATGCGCCGAAAAAGGGGCTGCTCCGCTCAAGAAGGGCGAAAAGCCGGTTGATGTGGCAAGCGTTGTGCGGCAGAAAATGCCCGCCAGCGTGAAGGATCGCAATGCGTGGGCAGACGCGCTGGCAAAAACCTTTGAAAGCCAAAAGATCGCGCCGACCGAGGAGAATATTTGCTCGGTGCTGGCGGTGGCGCAGCAGGAATCAATGTACCAGTCAGACCCGGTGGTGCCGGGTCTGAACAAAATTGCCTGGAAAGAGATCGATCGCCGCGCGGAATCCATGCATATCCCGGTCTTTCTTGTACATACCGCGCTTAAAATCACCTCACCAAACGGTAAAAGCTACAGCGAACGGCTGGATACGGTGAAAACTGAAAAACAGCTCAGCGCCATCTTTGATGATTTCATCAGTATGGTCCCAATGGGGCAGAAGCTGTTTGGCTCACTTAACCCGGTACATACCGGCGGGCCGATGCAGGTGAGCATCGCGTTCGCGGAGAAGCATACCGACGGCTACCCGTGGAAAATCGACGGTACGGTGCGCCAGGAGGTTTTCTCCCTGCGCGGTGGGCTGTGGTTCGGCACGTATCATCTGCTGAACTATCCGGCGAACTACAATGAGCCGCTGTACCGTTTTGCCGACTTTAACGCGGGCTGGTATGCCAGCCGTAATGCGGCATTCCAGAGTGCGGTCAGCCGCGCAAGCGGCGTCAAGCTGGCGCTGGACGGCGATCTCATCGCTTACGGCAGCAGCGAGGCGGGCAGCACCGAGCTGGCGGTACGGAAATTATCGACAGCGCTTGGCCTGAGCAACAGCGATATTCGCCGTCAGCTTGAGAAAGGTGACAGCCTGGCCTTTGAGAAAACGGATCTGTACAAGAAAGTCTTTGCTCTTGCCGAGCAGAAGAGCGGGAAAACGTTACCGAGAGCTATTCTGCCGGGTATTCAACTGGAAAGCCCGAAGATCACGCGTAACCTGACAACCGCATGGTTCGCAAAGCGGGTGGACGATCGTCGGGCGCGTTGTATGGGGCTTTAACGGCGGCGGCGAACACGCAAAACTAACGCCACGACGCCTAAAATCATACAACCGGCGAGGAAGGGAACAAGGCCAAACAGGGTGCTGACACCAAACCCAATCTCAACTCGCGGGCGTCCGTTATCCTGTACCTGCATCAGGTGTTCATATACCCCTGGTGCATGAACCAGCATATTGAGCAGCTGGGAACCGGCCCAGAAGCAGAACAGAACAAACAGGGCATAAGCAATATTACCTGCCGTGGAGGTTTTTGGTTTGCCGCCAAAAATCGGTTTCGACAATGTAAAATCAGCCATGATGACCTCCCGAAATATCACTCTGTTCAATATGCTTCTTACAGGGGGAGTTTGACAGGTCATCGCATTTGTCAATATCAGAATCGTGGTAATTTACCCTCAGGAATTCTCCTGGATTGTCGATTTCTGCAGCACATCACAATTTCATCCCTTAAGTGAAATTGCGTCGCGTTTCAGAATTTCCGTATCCGCCACAGACCTGGCCGTAAAACTGTGAGAGGATGTCTTTTTTTCCTGCCGGAGTTGTTATGAAACTCACGTCCAAACTACGCCGTGACTGGCACTACTACGCCTTTGCTATCGGGCTGATCTTTATTCTTAACGGCGTCGTGGGGCTGCTGGGATTTGAAGCAAAAGGATGGCAAACCTATGCCGTCGGGCTGGTGACCTGGGTGATCAGTTTCTGGCTGGCTGGATTGATTATCCGCCGTCGTCCTGAAGAGACGACAGCGGATGAGACGGAGACGGCGAAGAGCGCCGATTAACCGTTTACGGAGCTTTTAAGGGCGCTATCGGCGGCATGACGCTCCAGCGCCAGCTCGATCAGGCGAGTGATAAGTTCAGAGTAGCTCAGTCCGCTCGCCTGCCACAGTTTCGGATACATGCTGATATTCGTGAAACCCGGCAGCGTGTTGATTTCATTGATGACTACCTCGTTTTCCGGCGTCAGGAATACATCCACACGCGCCATACCGCTGCAGCCGAGTGTCTGATAGGCGTTAATGGCGATCGCCCGGATCTTATCGTTGATTGCGGGATCGATATTGGCAGGCACGACAACCTGAGCGCCTTTGTCATCAATGTATTTGGTGTCGTAGGAGTAGAAGTCGCTGTTTAAGACCACTTCACCGCAGGTGCTCGCCTGTGGAAAATCATTGCCCAGCACGGCACACTCAATTTCACGGCCTTTAATGCCCTGCTCAACCACCACTTTATGGTCGAATTCAAACGCCAGACGGACAGCCTGTGTGAACTCTTCTTCGCTGGTGACTTTGCTGACGCCTACGGAGGAGCCCTGATTTGCCGGTTTCACAAACAGCGGCAGACCCAGCTCTCCGCTAATTTGCGCGAAGCTGTGTTTGTCGCGGTTGGCGCGAGTGAGCGTCACGAAAGGCGCTATATTCAGCCCGGCATCACGCAGCAGGCGTTTGGTGACGTCTTTATCCATGCACGCGGCAGAGCCGAGGACGTCCGAGCCGACGAACGGCAGGTTGGCCATGCGCAACATTCCCTGCAGGGAACCATCTTCACCCAGAGTACCGTGAACGATGGGGAACACGACATCAATCTGAGCGAGAGACTGTGCATTGCCAGCGTCGATGAGTTGCCCCTTCACGACGCCGGGCACAGTGGCGACGCTAATTTCCGAAGGATTAAGGGCGATATGTGCTGGGTCGTTGGCATTAAGCAGATATTGGCTGGCATCGTTAACATGCCACTGGCCCTGTTTATCAATACCCAGCAGCACCACCTCGAAACGGCTTTTATCAATCGCATCAACGATATTTTTGGCCGATTGCAATGAAACCTCGTGCTCTGCTGATTTTCCCCCAAAGACAATACCTACGCGCTGCTTTGCCATCTCACTCTCTTCCAGTATGACGAAAAGCCAATAACATACCACGATGCCCTGCGGGTTTCGCGGCCTTCCGCCATAATGTTTTGGGGAATGTTGATGGGGAAGTGGGAGAGGGAAAACTCTTCTGAAGCATAAAATCCCGCCTGGAAATGGATGATTTGTGACTTATTTCACAAATATGATGACTGGGAAGATAAAACACCAAAGTCATCAAGGCCGCATCTCTGGTGCGACGTCAGTATGCGTAACTTGCTAATCTGTAGGCGAATTCGCCTAAAAATGAAGACTGTTTCTTTATGGAATCCTGGAAAGTTAATCTTATCTCGGTCTGGTTCGGTTGCTTCTTTACCGGGCTCGCCATCAGCCAGATCCTGCCGTTCCTGCCGCTGTATGTGTCGCAGTTGGGTGTGACCTCGCACGAGGCGCTCTCCATGTGGTCTGGTCTGACGTTCAGCGTCACGTTTCTGGTCTCCGCGATTGTGTCACCAATGTGGGGCAGCCTGGCGGATCGGAAAGGCCGAAAGCTGATGCTGCTGCGCGCCTCGCTCGGGATGGCGATTGCCATTCTGCTGCAGGCCTTCGCCACCAACGTCTGGCAACTGTTTTTCCTGCGGGCGGTGATGGGGCTGACTTCCGGGTATATTCCGAATGCCATGGCGCTGGTCGCCTCGCAGGTGCCGCGAGAACGTAGCGGCTGGGCATTGAGTACGCTTTCCACCGCACAGATTAGCGGCGTAATTGGCGGCCCGCTGCTGGGGGGCTTTCTGGCGGACCACGTCGGGCTGCGTGCCGTATTTATCATTACCGCGATCCTGCTGGTGGTCAGTTTTCTGGTCACGCTTTTTCTTATCAAAGAGGGCGGTCGCCCCGTTATCAGCAAATCTGAACGTCTGAGTGGCAAGGCTGTCTTCGCCTCTCTGCCTTACCCTGGGCTCATGATCAGCCTGTTTGTTACTACTATGGTGATCCAGCTCTGTAACGGTTCGGTCGGGCCGATTCTGGCGTTGTTTATTAAGTCGATGGAGCCAGACAGCAATAATATCGCCTTTCTCAGCGGCATGATCGCCGCCGTGCCAGGCGTATCGGCACTGATTTCTGCACCACGGTTGGGAAAACTGGGGGATAGGATCGGTACGGCGCGAATTCTGATGGCTACGCTGATTTTTGCCGTGGTGCTCTTTTTCGCGATGTCGTTTGTGACCTCTCCGCTTCAGCTTGGCGTGCTGCGATTTTTGCTCGGCTTTGCCGATGGCGCAATGCTGCCTGCGGTACAGACCTTGCTGGTCAAATATTCCAGCGACCAGGTGACAGGGCGTATTTTTGGATATAACCAGTCGTTTATGTATTTGGGTAATGTTGCCGGTCCGCTTATTGGCGCCTCTGTTTCCGCGATGGCCGGTTTTCGTTGGGTTTTTGCCGCGACGGCGATTGTTGTTTTGATCAACATTATCCAGCTGGCTATTGCTCTGCGTCGCCGCAGGCATATGGCGGAGGTAAAATCGGCAAGATAATGCTTCTGTCGATGTATTGTATATTCTTATGATTGCCGCATTTTTCTATCACCCAATGCGGCATTTTTTATAGAAAAACGTTTCGCTGATAATTCCGAAACCCTATTTTTTTCGATGTCGTCACTTTTGCATAAGATAATACCTTTCTCCGCTTTGCATATTTCCCTCTTGATGTTAGTTTCAGGGGAAATCACATAAGGAAATAACACGATGAAAAATCTCATTGCTGAGTTGCTGGTCAAGCTTGCACAAAAGGAAGAGGAGTCAAAAGAACTGGTCGCCCAGGTCGAAGCTCTGGAAATTGTTGTCACCGCACTATTACGACAGATGGCTAAATCTGACCAACAGGCATTAATAGAGAGCGTCGAAGGTGCGCTGGATAAGGCAAAACCCGATACTCAGGTTCCGGTTGAGGATGCAGAGTTGCTCCAGCAATACGTAAAGAAGCTCTTGAGGCATCCTCGCAGCTAAACCGTCGCCGGACATAACGACGTGTCATAGAATTGTCATGCAGGATGCCTATAGTCGCTCTGTTTTTATTTTTATGTATTTGTACATGGAGAAAATAAATTGAAACAGAGCGCACTTTTCATCGCATTACTTCCCCTGTTAATTACCCCTGCTATTTATGCTGATACGTCCAATACTCACGTGCTGGATAATCGCGCAGCAAAAGGGGATATCACTCAGCCAGGCGGCGCACGTCGTTTATCTGAAGATCAAACAGCCGCTATTCGCGCTTCGCTGAATGAGAAACCGGCGAAAAATATCATTCTGCTAATTGGCGATGGAATGGGTGATTCCGAAATAACAGCGGCGCGAAATTATGCCGAGGGGGCAGGCGGATTTTTTAAAGGTATCGACGCATTGCCGCTGACCGGACAATATACCCATTACTCACTGGATAAAAAAACCGGTAAACCGGATTACGTAACGGATTCGGCTGCCTCTGCTACGGCGTGGTCTACGGGGGTAAAAACCTATAATGGCGCGCTGGGTGTCGATATTCACGAAAAAGATCATCAAACCATTCTGGAAATGGCAAAAGCCGCGGGGCTTGCCACCGGTAACGTTTCTACCGCTGAACTTCAGGACGCGACGCCGGCGGCGCTGGTATCGCATGTGACTTCACGTAAGTGCTACGGCCCGTCGGTGACCAGTGAAAAATGTCCAACCAACGCCCTGGAAAAAGGGGGCAAAGGCTCGATTACTGAACAACTGCTGAATGCACGCGCTGACGTCACGCTGGGCGGTGGGGCGAAAACCTTTGCAGAAACCGCGACGGCGGGCGAATGGCAGGGTAAAACGCTGCGTGAGCAGGCACAGGCTCGTGGCTATCAACTGGTGAGCGATGCAAGCGCTCTGGCAGCAATCACTGAAGCGAATCAAGACAAACCGCTGCTGGGACTGTTCTCTGATGGCAATATGCCTGTGCGCTGGGAAGGTCCAAAAGCCTCTTATCACGGCAATATTGATAAGCCTGCCGTGACCTGTACTCCTAACCCGAAACGCACTGACAGCGTGCCGACGCTGGCGGCAATGACCGATAAAGCGATCTCTCTGCTGAGCAAGAGTGAAAAAGGGTTCTTCCTGCAGGTGGAAGGCGCGTCGATCGACAAGCAAGATCATGCGGCGAATCCGTGTGGCCAGATTGGCGAAACCGTCGACCTGGACGAAGCGGTGCAGAAGGCACTCGAATTCGCGAAGAAAGACGGAAACACCCTTGTGGTGGTCACCGCGGACCATGCGCACGCCAGCCAGATCATCCCGGCAGATACCAAAGCGCCAGGCCTGACGCAGGCGCTGAACACGAAAGATGGTGCCGTAATGGTGCTGAGCTATGGCAACTCTGAAGAAGAGTCCATGGAGCACACGGGCACTCAGCTGCGTATTGCCGCCTACGGACCGCATGCGGCAAATGTGGTAGGACTGACCGATCAAACCGATCTGTTCTACACCATGAAAGCGGCACTAGGCCTTAAATGATAAAAGCCCGGCGGAATTTGTCTCTGCCGGGTGACTTTTTTCCTGTCACGGACCAGACTTACAGGGAATGTTCACAAAAGGATGGTGCAATGAAAACAACATTACTGGTTACTCTGCTCTCTGGCCTGTTCCTGATTTCATCGGCGAACGCGGAAGAAAAAACATTAACGCCTCAACAGCAACGCATGACTACCTGTAACCAACAGGCCACGTCCCAGAGTCTGAAGGGGGATGCCCGTAAGACCTATATGAGCGACTGCCTTAAAAATGGCGCATCTAAACCTGCTGAAAAAAGCCTGACGCCACAGCAGCAGAAAATGCGCGACTGTAATGCGAAGGCCACTGAGCAGTCTCTGAAAGGTGACGATCGCAGTAAATTTATGAGCACCTGCCTGAAGAAAAAAGCGTAGTTCTAACGGGTGAGTGGCTCTGGCGACTCACCCGAAATTTCATACTTTCCTCGCACCCCCCCTCTCTATAATTTGGGAAAATGTTTCAGAATATTCCCAAAAATGATGAATGATGAATCCTATTACGACAAAAAATGCATTCGCGAAGAGTGGGATTTAACCCTTTCTCTGGATGCCCCTCACCGTGCTGGCATTCAGTTTGCCCGGCGAGTTCGGCTGGCGCGCGCTGTCGGGCTGGCGGCGATGTTTTTCCCTGTCGCGGGGATACTGGTTACCCATTTTTTACCCGGTGGCTGGTGGCTTTTACTGGTGGGATGGGCGTTCATCTGGCCTCATTTCGCCTGGCAGTTATCCTGTCGGGCTTCTTCACCTCATCAGCAGGAAATTTTCAATCTCAAAATGGATGCCATTATCGCCGGGCTCTGGATTGGCGTGATGGGGATAAATGCGTTACCCACAACCGCGCTGGTGATGATGGTAGGGATGAATATGATGGGCTCTGGCGGCTGTCGACTCTTCATTCCGGGGATCATATTGACCCTGCTTTCCGCACTGTTGACGCTGCCCCCGGTTGGGAGAGTGGTGGTCTTTAATCCTGATCCGGTGGAGTGGGGCTTAACGCTTCCTGTGTTTGTGCTTTATCCCATGCTGTTTGCCTGGCTAAGCCATCGCACTGCCGTCAGGCTGGCTGAACATAAGCGGCGGCTGGAAATGATGAGTACACGCGATGGAATGACAGGAGTCTTTAATCGTCGACACTGGGAAATGCTGTTGCGAAACGAATTTGAGCAGTGCCGACGTCATAATGGTACGGCCACGATCCTGCTCATTGATATCGACCACTTTAAAAACATCAATGACACCTGGGGGCATGATGTGGGCGATGAGGCGATCATTGCGATTACGCGTCAGCTGCAGATTTCGGTACGTTCAGGCGATGCAATAGGCCGTTTTGGTGGAGATGAATTTGCGGTGATTATGTCGCGGACAGCCGCTGACAGCGCAATCGCCGTTATGTCCCGGGTTCATGAACGGCTGGAAAAACTGTCGTTACCTTGCGCACCTGAAGAAACCCTGCGCATAAGCGTAGGTATCGCCACCTGGGGGCCACAGTTTGGGCACTATCGGGAGTGGCTCAAGGCGGCTGATGTGGCGCTGTACAAGGCAAAAAATGCCGGGCGTGGCCGCACAGAAGTGGCTGCCTGACACCCGGCTGAGACGATCAGGATTTACTCAGTTTCTCTGATTTTTCCATGCATTTTGCCATCGCTTCGATGACGGCAGCACGGAATCCGCGTTCTTCCAGTACCCGCACCGCTTCGATGGTGGTACCACCAGGGGAGCAAACCATATCTTTCAGCTCACCAGGATGTTTACCGGTTTCCAGCACCATTTTGGCAGAACCCATAACTGCCTGTGCTGCGAATTTATACGCCTGCGCACGCGGCATACCGCCCAGTACTGCGGCGTCGGCCATCGCTTCTAAGAACATGAAGACATACGCAGGGGCTGAACCGCTCACGCCGACAACCGGATGGATCATGGATTCGGCAATCACTTCCGCTTCACCGAAGCAGCGGAAAATGTTCAGGACATCAGCCACGTCTTCCGTGGTCACCAGTGCGTTTGGCGTGACGGAAGTCATGCCAGCGTTGACCAGTGAAGGGGTATTAGGCATCGCCCGGACGATTTTACGGTCATGACCCAGCGCGCGCGCCAGTTGATCCAGCGTGACGCCCGCAGCAATGGAGACGACCAGCGTCTCTTTATTCAGGCTGGAGGTGATGTCGCTCAGCACTTTGATCATGATGTTCGGCTTGACGGCGCCAAAGACGATATCGGCGACCTGGGCGACTTCCTGAGCTCTTTCGGCGGCGTTGATCCCGTATTGATCGCGCAACGCGGCGACTTTATCAGGTGACGGGGTATAAACCCAAATCTGACCCGGCAGAACCTGCCCGCTGGCGATCAGGCCGCCCAGGATGGCTTTGCCCATGTTACCGCAGCCGATAAACCCGATTTTCTTATCCATCACGACTCTCCGTCATTATGCGTTGTTTTCTCTGATTGATAGCTTAACAACGAAATGCAGGCGACAATAGTCGGCAGAGTCATTAAGGGGAGACAATATGGCGATTTGGGTTGATGCGGACGCGTGTCCGAATGTGATTAAAGAGATTTTGTTCCGTGCCGCCGAGCGTGTTCAGATGCCGCTAACGCTGGTGGCGAACCAGAATATTCGCGTCCCTCCTTCCAGATTCATTCGCGCGTTGCGGGTTCCGGCCGGGTTTGACGTGGCTGATAACGAAATTGTCCGTCTGTGTAGCGCGGAAGATCTGGTGATCACTGCGGATATCCCTCTGGCTGCCGAAGTGCTGGAGAAAGGGGCTGCAGCGCTTAACCCTCGGGGTGAGCGTTATTCACCTGCGACCATTCGGGAAAAACTCACTATGCGTGATTTTATGGATACGCTCCGCGCCAGCGGTGTGCAGACGGGTGGGCCAGACAGCTTATCCCAGCGCGATCGTCAGCAGTTTGCCGCAGAGCTGGATAAATGGTTGCTGGAAGTGAAGCGTCGCACCGCGTAATGATAACCATTGTCAATTTGTGGTACAGTATGGCCTCCTCAGGGTTGTCATCCCGTACCGCTTTGCAGTAAAGTAATCGAAACATCTTCTGCAATTATTTCTTTACACTCTTCGGCCATCCGGCATCAAGGGGAACACCTGGTTATGACCCAACCCATCTTTTTAGTTGGCCCCCGCGGCTGTGGGAAAACCACCGTTGGCCTGGAACTGGCACGCGCGTGCGATCGTCAGTTTGTGGATACTGACCACTGGTTGCAAACAGAGGCCGGAAGAACGATCGCGGACATTGTCGAACAGGAAGGATGGGACAGCTTCCGCGCACGTGAAACGGCAGCGCTGAAAGCGGTAACCACACCTTCTGCGGTTATCGCGACAGGAGGGGGCATTGTTCTGGCTGAATGTAATCGCCACTTTATGCGCGAAAAAGGGATTGTGATCTATCTCAGTGCACCTGTTTCGGCTCTGGTAGGGCGTCTGGAAGCCTTTCCGGAAGAGGGGCAACGTCCTGCACTGACCTCCAGACCGCTTAGCGAAGAGGTGAGAGAAGTGCTGGCTGAACGTGATGCGCTATACCGTGAAGCAGCACACCACGTGGTGGATGCTTCTGCGGCTCCTGAAGATGTGGTTACCCAGATTATTACTGCTCTACGTTTGGCTTGTGCCAGCTAACCGGCGTCTATACTTATAGCTCAGACATATAAAAAAGGATGAGCTATGCCGACCAGACCTCCCTATCCGCGTGAAGCGCGCATTATTACCGTTGAAAAAGGCCATACGGGTCATACTGTTACCTGGTATCAACTGCGTGCCGATCACCCTAAACCAGACTCGCTGATCAGTGAACACGAGACTGAACAGGAAGCGCTGGATGCGAAACGGCGCTACGAAGATCCTGATATAACCTGACCGTTTTCCTAAACGCTCCAGGATCGTGCCTGAATCACACTTTTTACTCATCGAGAAAGTTAAGCAGGAGTTAATATTTAGTTATTACAAGTAACTCCGATATTGACGGTCGATCTTTACATTTCGATGTGAAGATCACCTGCTACGCTTGGTGCTGTTTTGTTGAAAAAATGAACTGTGCAGCGTAGTGAGCCTGTACCTGTGTGCACGATGTTGTAGTAATGGAAGGCGATAAAGATGAAGGCGACGTTGGCGATCCTCACCATTGGTGTGGTCCCTGTAAGCGAAGTGTTACCGCTCTTAACCGAGCATGTCTCTGAACAACAGATAACGCATCTTAGCCTGCTGGGGAAGATGAGTCGGGAAGAGGTCATGGAGGACTACGCTGTCGAGGCGGGGGAGGATCCCCTGGCGACGTTATTAAGTGACGGTAAACTGGCGCATGTTTCGCGTCAGAAAATCGAGCGCTCGCTGCAAGGGGTGATAGAAGTGCTCGATAATCAAGGTTATGACGTTATTTTGCTGATGAGTACCGCACCCATTAAAGGTCTCACGGCGCGTAATGCGATTCTGCTGGAGCCGATGCGCATCATCCCGCCGCTGGTGGCCTCAATTGTTGATGGTCATCAGGTGGGGGTCATCGTCCCGATTGAAGAGTTGATGGACAACCAGGAGGCAAAGTGGCACGTGCTTGAAAAAGTGCCCTTATATGCGCTGGCAAATCCTTTCTGGGATAGCGATGCCGCACTGATTGAGGCCGGACGTGAGTTGCTGGAGAGAGGGGCGGATGTGTTGATCCTGGACTGTCTTGGCTTCCACCAGCATCATCGCGATTTACTGCAGAAGGCGCTGGATGTGCCGGTGCTGTTATCCAATGTTCTGATGGCTCGCCTGGCTTCAGAGCTTCTGACGTAATGATTTTGCGTGACAGGTGATGAGCATGACCCCTATAGTGAATTTTTATCTAAAAATATAAGGGCCAGTTCATGCTTCAAAGTAACGAATACTTTTCCGGTAAAGTGAAATCCATTGGTTTTACCAGCAGCAGCACTGGCCGCGCCAGTGTCGGTGTCATGGCCGAAGGGGAATACACTTTTGGTACGGCCGAAGCGGAAGAGATGACGGTCGTTAGCGGTGCGCTCAACGTCCTACTGCCGGGTGAAACGGAATGGAAAGTTTACGCAGCCGGGCAAGTTTTCAACGTTCCTGGCCACAGCGAGTTCCATCTGCAGGTTGCTGAACCGACCTCTTATCTGTGCCGCTATCTGAAATAAAAAATAAGCCGGGTGGCGCTAACGCTTACCCGGCCTACGCTTTGCCTGTTATCTTTGCGCTTCGCCGCCGAGACCTTCCACCAGATTCTGAATCAACGCGGCCAGTTCCCCGGTCATCAGGATGAAGTCCGCGTCAAAGCGCTGGGCGTAATCTTCCCGGTCGATGTCTTCATTCTGATCGCGCAGTTCATCGCAGAACTTCAGACGTTTCACTGAACCGTCATCGCACATCATAAACTGAATCCGCTGCTGCCAGTCGAGCGCCAGTTTGGTCACCACTTTGCCCGCTTCGATGTGTACGGCAATCTCGTCGCTCACCAGATCCTGTTTCTTCGCGCGGATCACGCCGCCATCTTCCAGCAGGGCTTTCAGCTCGGCCTCATCGAGGATCTGGAAACCTTGCGCGGCAGCACCGCTGCGTACCCACTCGGTCAGGGTCAGCTCGATTGGTGTTTCCAGCGCCAACGGTACGACCGGCAGGGAGCCGATGCTTTTGCGCAGCAGAGCCAGCGTATCTTCTGCTTTTTTGGCGCTGGCGCAGTCCACCATAATCAGCCCGTTAACGGTATCGATCCACATCATGGTCTGGCTGAAGCGGCTAAAGGCGCGCGGCAGCAGAGAGTGCAGAACTTCGTCTTTCAGCGAATCTTTTTCGGTTTTCTTCAGCTTGCGACCCTGTTCGGCTTCCAGCTTGAAGATCTTCGCTTCGAGCGCCTGTTTAACCACCGGCGTTGGCAGAATTTTCTCTTCTTTACGGGCGCAGACGATGATTTGACCCGTGCTGCTGGCGTGGGTCAGTGCATCGCTTTGTGAACCCATTGGCGGAACCCAACCGGTTTTTGCCATATCCTGGCTACCGCAAGGGGAAAAGGTGTAAGCGGCTAACTGTTTTTCCATCTCTTCTGCACGCAGCGAAACGTCGCGGCTGAGACGGTAAACCATCAAATTTTTGAACCACAGCATGATAATTTCCACGGCCTTGTCGTTAAATCAGCGGGCATGATAACGAATTGTCGCATCGCTTGCATTGCTAATCGGGAAGCGTGCTTCTACTCTGTTGATAATCAAAATAATGAGGAGAGTTTTGTGCGTATTGGGATTGATTTGGGCGGCACCAAAACAGAAGTCATCGCACTGAGCGAGCAGGGGGAACAGCTGTTCCGCCACCGTCTGCCTACGCCGCGCGATGATTATCACCAGACTATCGAGACGATCGCGAGACTGGTTGAAATGGCAGAGCAGGCGACAGGACAAACCGGCTCCGTCGGAATGGGGATCCCTGGGTCGATCTCGCCTTATACCGGGGTGGTTAAAAATGCCAACTCGACGTGGCTAAACGGTCAGCCTTTTGATAAAGATTTGAGCGCGCGTCTGAAGCGCGAAGTGCGTCTGGCCAACGACGCTAACTGTCTGGCGGTTTCAGAAGCGATTGACGGCGCGGCTGCCGGTGCCCATACCGTTTTTGCCGTCATCATCGGTACCGGCTGCGGTGCAGGCGTGGCCTTTGGCGGGCGTGCCCATATCGGGGGTAACGGTACGGCGGGCGAGTGGGGACACAACCCACTGCCGTGGATGGACGAAGATGAGCTTAAATACCGCGCTGAAGTACCGTGCTATTGCGGCAAGCAAGGTTGTATTGAGACGTTTATCTCCGGTACCGGTTTTGCGACCGACTACCACCGTCTGAGTGGTCAGCCGCTTAAAGGCAGCGAGATCATGCGTCTGGTCGAAGAACAGGATCCAGTGGCAGAACTGGCGCTCCGCCGCTACGAAATGCGCCTGGCGAAATCGCTGGCGCACGTGGTGAATATTCTCGATCCGGACGTGATTGTGCTCGGCGGCGGCATGAGCAACGTCGACCGCCTGTACAGCACGGTCCCGAATCTGGTGAAACAGTGGGTGTTTGGCGGCGAGTGTGAAACCCCGATCCGCAAAGCGCTGCACGGTGATTCCAGCGGCGTGCGCGGCGCGGCTTGGTTGTGGCCGGAATAAAAGCAAAGAGTGTTTATTCCCTCTCCCTGTGGGAGAGGGTCAGGGTGAGGGCACCAGACTGCACCGCCCCCATTCACTCCACCGCATACTCTTTATCCAGCCTGCTGTATCCCAGCCCGTTGATCTTTTTCACTTTAATCTGCAAAGGAATACGCTCTTTCATCGCCTCGACGTGGCTGATCACACCGATAGTTTTCCCGGTGGCGTTTAGCGCGTCGAGGGCATCCAGCGCGGTATCCAGCGTTTCGCTGTCGAGCGTGCCGAACCCTTCATCCAGGAACAGCGAGTCGATCCGCGTTTTGTGACTCACCAGATCGGAAAGTGCCAGCGCCAGCGCCAGGCTGACCAGGAAACTTTCGCCACCAGAGAGCGTACGGGTGTCGCGCACGGCATCCGCCTGCCAGGTATCGACCACTTCCAGCTCCAGAGCATCGCTGGCTTTGCGCTGCAGCAGATAACGCCCGTGCAGGCGGTTAAGTTGCTGGTTAGCAAGCCAGACAAGATTGTCCAGCGTCAGCCCCTGGGCGAACTTGCGGAACTTGTCGCCGGTACTGGAGCCGATAAGCGCATTCAGGTACCCCCAGTCGTCTGCCAGACGGCTGGCCTCTTCAATTTGCTGCATTAAAGCCAGTTGGTGCAGGCGGTTATCGCTATCCTGCTTAAGCTGCTGGCGGATCTCTCCCTGCCGCGTGGTGTTCTCACGAAGCTGCTGCGTCAGTTGCTGGAGCTGGATCTGCAGGCCTGGTGCATCGGCGTCGAGCCCTTCTGGCCGCTGTGCCTGGTGCGCCTGCAACTGTTGGTTTGCCTGTCCGGACAAGGCGGCTGCCTGCTGTATCTGGTTTTCCAGCGATTGCTTCAGATGATTGAGGTGTTGGAGCATGTTCTCATCCAGCAGAGCGGCAAGGAACGCATCTTGATCGGCAAAACAGCTTGCCGACAGGGCCTGGGTGAATTGCACCTGCGATTGCTGCAGGCGCTCACGCTCCAGCGTTTCCTGCTGCTGGTGTGCCGCCAGTTGGCTCTGCAGAGACACGCATTCGTCGTGGATCGCGCGCCAGTTGTCAGGAATGGCGGGTTCGGTCTCTTCACTGTTGGTGACCGGAAGTGCGTCAAGCAGTGGCTTCAGGGCGTTTATACGTTCCTGAATCGCACCCTGCTGTGTCTGTTTCTCCTGCCACTGTGCGAACTCCGTTTCACGGGCGTTCAGCCAGGTGGCCTCAGTACCTTCGTCAGGTACGCTGAGTGAAAGTGCGGCCAGGGCGCTTTCCAGTCCCTGACGTGTTGTCGCCAGTTGCTGCTGATACTGGCGTTCCTGCTCTTCCATTTCGTTGAGCTGGTTTTGCAGCGTCAGACGCTGGCTGAGCTGATAAAGCTGGCGTTCATAGTGCTCCTGTTCGCTCATCCAGATGGCAATATCTTCCTGAATATTCAGCGAAATATTTAATGCCGCGCAAACCTCCTGCCACTCTTTAGTGAGCGCTTGCTCTTCCTGAGAGAGTGTCTGCGCTTCGCCTGACTCGCGCTGGATCTGTTGAGCCAGGGCATTAACCTGGCCCAGAACCAGCAGCCCTTCCTCTTTTAGCGAGGCGACCTCTTTTTCCAGGGCATCACGGCGGCGCTGATTATCAGTGAGTTCAAGCGCTTGATATTTCTCCACGGCGGGATGTTCGCTGGAGCCGCACAGTGGACAGGGTTTACCTGCCTCAAGCTGAGAACGATAGCTTTCCAGATCTTTAATCGTCGCTTCACGTTCACACAGGGCTTTCAGGTCCAGATAGTGCTGGTTTTTCTCTTTGTATTGCTGGCGACGTAGCGTCAGTGTTTCATTGAGTTTTACCTGCTCAGCCAGGGCCTTCTGCACGCTTTCACCGTTCTGGTGCAGGCGTTTTTGTAGCGGCTGATAGCGGGCATGGAGCGAGGTCAGACGTTGACGCATCGTTCGTGACTGCGCCTGTTGTTCCATCGCTACTGCAACCTCATCCGCCGTCAGCGTCAGGGTTGTTTCCGGCAGGGCGGCCCGTTTATGGCGTAATTCAGTGAGGCGGACGGTCAGGGCAGTAAGCTGATTTTTATCACGGCTAAGCTGAGCGAAGTGTGCTCGCCAGCCTGCCATTTCCTGTCCCCATAAGCGGAATCGATCATGTTCTGCCTGCCACTGCGTCAATACCGTTAATTCGGTCTGCAACTGCTCATGGGTACGAATGGCGGTATTACGGATACGCGAGCGCAGCGCGGTTTTATCGTGTAAGCGAGTATTTACTTCGATAATTCGCTGCTGGGTTTGAGCCAGACGCGAGGCTTGCTCTTGCTGGTGCTCCCAAAGCGGTCGAAGCTGAGCGGCGGGTTGAGCAAGCTGGAGCTTTGCCAGGTCAGGCGCGGCGTCGGTCAGCGCCTGCTGTGCCTGCTGTTGTAACACGCTTACGCGCTGTTGCTCGCGAAGAAGCTCATCATGGCGCGTAAGCCACTGATAATCTTTCTGCTGGCGCTGTTGCTGTGCCAGCAGTGTTTTCTCTTCGTCAGTAAGTGCCTGTAAACTTTGCTGTAACTGCTGCTGTTGCTCTTCGCTCAACAGCACCACACTAGCGACCTGTGCTTCACGCAATTCAAGCTCACTGTGTGCTGCTTTGTGTTTCTCAAATACCATTGCGGAAATCTGGCCGTAGATCTCCGTGCCGGTTAACTCTTCCAGTAATTCGGCACGCTCTTTCGGTTTGGCGTTGAGGAAGGCCGCGAACTGGCCCTGAGAGAGCAACATTGAGCGAGTGAAACGCCCATAGTCCAGCCCGGTGAGCGAGGCGGTGAGCTCCAGTTTATCTTTCACCTTATCGGCGAGGATTTTACCGTCTTCGCACTGCGCCAGTTCGACGCGAGGCGCTTGTAAGTTCCCGTCTGCCTGGTTCCTTGCCCGGTTCTGGCTCCAGAAGGCGCGATAAGCCACACCTTTGACTTCAAACTCGACTTCCGCCAGACATTCAGCGGTATCGCGTGTCATCAGGTCGTTTTGCGATTGTGACACGGTATTCAGACGAGGTGTTTCGTGATATAGCGCCAGACAGATGGCGTCGAGCAGGGTGGTCTTGCCTGCACCGGTCGCACCGGTAATGGCAAATAGCCCGTTGCTGGCAAAGGGCTCAGCGGTAAAGTCAATTTTCCACTCGCCCTTGAGTGAGTTGAGGTTTTTCAGACGCAGGCTCAGGATTTTCATGCGTTCTCTTCCTCGTTATTCAGAGCGTGGAGCGTATGGGCGAACAGCTCGTTCAGCCGGGCGCGTTTTGCATCGTCCATCTCTTCCTGGGCCAGTCGGCGTTCAAAAACCTCTTCGACTTTAAGTTCACTCAGCGTTTCGCGCTGAGCACTCAGCAGGATTTTTTCGCGCTGCTCGCGACTACGGCGTACCAGTAAAACCTCGACAGGAAGATCTTCCGTCAGCGCCTGAATTTTTCGCTGCATATCATGCAGATAGTCGTCTGTGGTGATTTCGATATCCAGCCAGACGGGGGGGTTAAACGCAATGCCACGCCACTGTTCAAGCTGGGAGGTGATGGCATCAAGGTCACCCTTCAGCACCGCCAGCGGCTGGGTAACAGGGACTTCCAGCGTTTCGACGGCGCTGAGTTTACCTCCGTTAAAACTCACCAGATGCACAGATTTGGCTTTACCTGTCTCATCAAAACTCAGCGAAATGGGCGAGCCACAATAGCGAATGTGTTCGCAGCCACCGATCATCTGCGAGCGGTGGATATGCCCTAGCGCAATGTAGTCGGCAGGCGGGAAATTTTGCGCCGGGAACGCATCCAGCGTACCAATATAAATGTCACGTACGGCGTCACTTTTACTGGCTCCGACGGTGGTGAGATGCCCGGTCGCAATCACCGGAATGAGCTGTTCGCCGCGCAAGGTACAGGCATCGGTATATTGTTGGTGATAATAGTCAGTGATGCTCTGCAACAGATGCTGCTGTTTTTCTCCGCCGGACATCCCGGCCTGGCTCTGCACGATATCGCGTGGGCGCAGGAAGGGAACCGGGCACAGCACCGCCCCCGGTGTACCGTCACGTTTTTTCAGGATCTGCGGCGCATGCCCGGCACTGGCCACCACGGTAGTGTTCAGGAAGGCCAGGATGTCGCGGGATTCATTCAGCGTGGCGACGGAGTCGTGATTACCGGCGACAATCACCAGATGGCAGCCTGTATGCTGCAGATTTACCACGAAGCGGTTGTACAGCTCACGCGCATAGCTTGGCGGCGAGCCGGTGTCGAAAATGTCACCCGCGACAATAATCGCATCCACTTCGCGCGATCGGGCCGTATCCAGCAGCCAGTTCAGGAACGCTTCATGCTCAGCTGCCCTGCTTTTGCTGTAAAAGTTTTGACCCAGATGCCAGTCCGAAGTGTGAAGTATGCGCATAGGAGATCCGTGGCGAAAAAAGATGTTGGCGATTATAAACATTCAGGGGCGGAAAATAACCGCTGTAATAAAACAACAGTTTGCCATTTATAGTGGTAAGGTTTTTCATAAATCTGTCATAAATCTGACGCATAATGACGCCGCATTACAAACTTGTAACTTAAATAAGATAAGACAGGGCAAAGTATGGCGAGACGTATTCTGGTCGTAGAAGATGAAGCTCCAATTCGTGAAATGGTGTGCTTCGTGCTCGAACAAAATGGCTTCCAGCCGGTTGAAGCGGAAGATTATGACAGCGCGGTGAACCAGTTGAATGAGCCCTGGCCCGATCTGATTCTGCTCGACTGGATGTTGCCTGGCGGCTCTGGACTGCAGTTTATCAAACACATTAAACGTGAAGCGATGACCCGCGATATCCCCGTTGTCATGCTCACGGCACGTGGTGAAGAAGAGGATCGCGTGCGTGGGCTTGAAACGGGTGCCGATGATTACATTACCAAGCCGTTCTCCCCGAAAGAGCTGGTTGCTCGTATCAAAGCCGTAATGCGCCGCATTTCACCGATGGCAGTGGAAGAGGTGATTGAGATGCAAGGTCTGAGCCTTGACCCGACCTCACACCGCGTCATGACGGGCGAAAACCCGCTCGACATGGGGCCTACCGAATTTAAACTTCTGCACTTCTTCATGACTCACCCGGAACGCGTTTACAGCCGCGAACAGTTGCTGAATAACGTCTGGGGAACTAACGTGTATGTCGAAGACCGGACGGTTGACGTCCATATCCGCCGCCTGCGAAAAGCGCTGGAACTGAGCGGCCACGATCGCATGGTGCAGACGGTCCGCGGCACGGGTTATCGTTTTTCTACCCGTTTCTGAACAATGACAGGAGTGTGACGCGTGCTGGAACGTCTGTCATGGAAAAGGCTCGTCTTTGAACTGATCTTATGTTGTATTCCGGCCTTCATTCTGGGGGCCTTTCTTGGACATCTGCCGTGGTTTCTGCTGGCCTCGGTCACCGGGCTGCTGATCTGGCATTTCTGGAACCTGTTGCGCCTCTCCTGGTGGCTATGGGTTGACCGAAGTATGACACCGCCGCCGGGAAGCGGCAGTTGGGAACCGCTGCTTTACGGTTTGCATCAGATGCAGATGCGTAATAAAAAGCGCCGCCGCGAACTGGGAAGCCTGATCAAGCGTTTTCGCAGCGGGGCGGAGTCGCTGCCGGATGCGGTCATTCTGACGACCGAAGAAGGGACAATCTTCTGGTGTAATGGTCTTGCGCAACAGTTGCTGGGGTTGCGCTGGCCGGATGATAATGGCCAGAATATCCTCAACCTTCTGCGTTATCCTGAGTTTGCGCAGTATCTAAAAAAGCGTGATTTTACCGGTCCGCATAATCTGAAACTCAATAATGGTCGCCATCTGGAAATCCGCGTGATGCCCTACAGCGATCGGCAGTGGCTGATGGTGGCGCGCGATGTCACCCAGATGCACCAGCTGGAAGGCGCGCGACGCAACTTCTTCGCGAACGTGAGCCACGAATTACGTACCCCGTTGACCGTACTTCAGGGTTACCTGGAGATGATGCAGGAGCAAACGCTTGAGGGCGCGCCACGTGAAAAAGCGCTGCACACCATGCGCGAGCAAACGCACCGTATGGAAGGTCTGGTGAAACAGCTGTTGACGCTCTCAAAGATCGAAGCGGCGCCAACGCTTGCGCTGAATGACACCATTGATGTCCCCATGATGCTGCGGGTGGTGGAGCGTGAAGCACAGACGCTAAGCCATAAAAAGCACCACCTGACTTTTGAGGTCGACAATACGCTGAAGGTTCTGGGCAGTGAAGATGAGTTGCGCAGCGCCATTTCCAACCTGGTGTATAACGCGGTGAATCATACGCCGGAAGGGACGGAGATCGTGGTGCGCTGGCAGCATACCCCTACGGGTGCTGAATTTAGCGTCGAGGATAATGGTCCGGGGATTGCTCCGGAGCACATCCCGCGTCTGACCGAACGCTTCTATCGCGTGGATAAGGCGCGATCGCGACAGACAGGGGGAAGCGGTCTGGGGCTGGCGATTGTAAAACATGCCGTCAATCACCATGAAAGCCGCCTCGATATTCAGAGTACCCTGGGTAAGGGAACCCGCTTTAGTTTCGTGATCCCGGAACGATTAATTGCCAAAAAGATCGCCTGATAACGGGTGTGTCATTTTATCTTTCCACGGGTCAGCGTTTGCTGGCCCGTTTGCTTTGCAGTCAAACGAAACGCGAATGAATTTTATACGGCTGACTGTTTTTTGTTCGCATGATTAGCCATGGGTTTTTCTGATAATTAGCGTATTGTGCTGGTATGTTTTTTCATGGTGGCATATTGTTCTGGTTTTGCGATCCCACCTTGCCTTTAAACGTTATAAGCGTTTAAATTGCGCCCCAGATACTGTCAGACCGACTGTATTTGCGTGGTAAATCGAAAAACTATTCTTCTCCACGCCAGGACGGGAGCATTTCCCGCTGAAATTGAGCAATTTTTCGGCTGTATCTTCCCACCAGGGAAATCGAAAAGCTCAATGTTTTCAACACCACATCCACAGGCAGTAAGGTTTTATGACCCATCACTTAAAATCGCGTGACATCATCGCGCTGGGCTTTATGACATTTGCGCTGTTCGTTGGCGCAGGCAACATCATTTTCCCTCCAATGGTTGGTTTACAGGCGGGTGAACACGTCTGGACTGCTGCATTTGGTTTCCTGATTACTGCTGTGGGTTTACCGGTACTGACCGTTATCGCCCTGGCGAAAGTGGGTGGCGGTGTTGATAGCCTCAGCACCCCGATCGGCAAAGTGGCGGGTGTTCTGCTGGCAACCGTCTGCTATCTGGCAGTGGGCCCACTGTTTGCGACCCCGCGCACGGCGACCGTTTCCTTCGAAGTGGGCATTGCTCCTCTGACCGGTGACGGCGCGATGCCGCTGTTTATCTACAGCCTGATCTACTTCGCGATTGTGATTCTGGTTTCTCTCTATCCGGGCAAGCTGCTGGATACCGTAGGTAACTTCCTGGCTCCGCTGAAAATTGTGGCGCTGATTGTGCTGGCGGTTGCGGCGATTGTCTGGCCGGCAGGTCCGATTAGTGACGCCATGGATGCCTACAAAAATGCCGCATTCTCCAACGGCTTTGTGAACGGCTACCTGACGATGGATACGCTGGGCGCAATGGTGTTTGGTATCGTCATCGTTAACGCCGCGCGTTCCCGTGGTGTGACCGAAGCACGTCTGCTGACCCGCTACACCATCTGGGCTGGCCTGATGGCCGGCGTGGGCCTGACGCTGCTCTATCTGGCGCTGTTCCGTCTGGGTTCCGATAGCGCCATGCTGGTTGATCAAAACGCGAATGGCGCGGCTATTCTGCATGCTTATGTTCAGCACACCTTCGGCGGTGCGGGCAGTATGCTGCTGGCAGCGCTCATCTTCCTGGCATGTCTGGTGACCGCCGTTGGCCTGACCTGCGCCTGTGCGGAGTTCTTTGCGCAGTATCTGCCGCTCTCTTACCGCGCACTGGTATTTATTCTCGGCATCTTCTCCATGGCGGTGTCAAACCTCGGTCTGAGCCACCTGATTCAGGTCTCTATTCCGGTGCTGACGGCTATCTACCCGCCGTGTATCGTGCTGGTGGTACTGAGCTTTACTCGCCCGTGGTGGAATAACTCCTCACGAATTATTGCGCCAGCCATGTTTATCAGCCTGATTTTTGGTATCCTTGACGGGATTAAAGCATCAGCTTTCGCAGAAATTTTGCCAGCCTGGACACAGCGTCTGCCGCTGTCCGAACAAGGCCTGGCCTGGCTGATGCCTACCGTTGTTGCACTGGTTCTGGCGGTTATCTGGGATCGTGCTGCAGGGCGTCAGGTCGCATCGAACGCCCATTAATCAACGGCAACAAACTGTTTAACCACGGGGCTTAAGGCCCCGTGGTTTTTTGTTTTTTTCGTGTTGAATGGCAAGATTTTAATGGAAAGCACTAACAAACTTAAACGTGGGCTGAGCACGCGCCACATCCGCTTTATGGCGCTGGGCTCCGCTATCGGTACCGGTCTTTTTTATGGCTCGGCAGATGCCATTAAAATGGCCGGTCCAAGCGTTCTGTTGGCCTACATCATCGGCGGTGTAGCGGCCTATATCATCATGCGTGCCCTCGGGGAGATGTCGGTTCACAATCCGTCAGCCAGTTCATTCTCTCGCTACGCGCAGGAAAACTTAGGTCCGCTGGCCGGGTTTATTACCGGCTGGACCTATTGCTTTGAAATCCTGATTGTGGCGATTGCCGATGTGACCGCGTTTGGTATCTATATGGGGGTCTGGTTCCCGGCGGTACCGCACTGGATTTGGGTGCTGAGCGTGGTGCTGATCATCTGCGCGGTTAACCTGATGAGCGTGAAAGTCTTCGGTGAACTGGAGTTCTGGTTCTCTTTCTTTAAGGTCGCCACCATCATCATCATGATTGTTGCCGGTTTTGGGATCATCATCTGGGGGATTGGTAACGGCGGTCAGCCCACCGGTATCCATAACCTCTGGAGCAACGGCGGCTTCTTCAGTAATGGCTGGCTCGGCATGGTGATGTCGCTCCAGATGGTGATGTTTGCCTACGGCGGTATTGAGATTATCGGTATCACCGCCGGGGAAGCGAAAGACCCGGAAAAGTCGATTCCGCGCGCCATCAACTCGGTGCCGATGCGCATTCTGGTGTTCTATGTGGGCACGCTGTTCGTGATCATGTCCATCTACCCGTGGAACCAGGTGGGCACTAACGGTAGCCCGTTTGTACTGACCTTCCAGCATATGGGCATTGCGTTTGCTGCCAGTATTCTGAACTTTGTCGTGCTGACAGCGTCGCTTTCCGCGATCAACAGTGACGTCTTTGGCGTGGGGCGTATGCTGCACGGCATGGCGGAGCAGGGCAGTGCGCCAAAGGTATTTGCCAAAACCTCACGCCGCGGTACGCCGTGGGTCACCGTGGTGGTGATGACCGTGGCGCTGCTGTTCTCGGTTTACCTGAATTACATCATGCCGGAGAACGTCTTCCTGGTAATTGCATCGCTGGCGACCTTCGCGACGGTGTGGGTGTGGATTATGATCCTGCTGTCACAGATTGCATTCCGCCGTCGTCTGTCTCCGGATGAGTTGAAAGCGCTGAAGTTCAAAGTGCCGGGCGGTGTGGCAACGACCGTGGTTGGCCTGCTCTTCCTGGTCTTTATCATCGCCCTGATTGGCTACCACCCGGATACCCGTATTTCCTTATACGTCGGCTTCGCGTGGATCGTCCTGCTACTGGTTGGCTGGATGTTTAAATGCCGCCGTGACCGTCAGCTGGCGGAAGCACAGTAATGTTAATGCCCGACGATGTCGGGCATTTTTTCTCCTCCCCCATCCTCCTCCCCCAATAAACCGCATCATGATGAGCTAACCTTAACCACCCTGTGGCAAGGTGACGTCAATTTCATCAAAGGGGATTCGTGATGTTAAACGCCTGGCACCTTCCGGTTGCCCCATTTGTTAAGCAAAACAAAGACAACCTTGTGATTACGCTCTGGCTGACGGGGGAAAATCAGCCTGAACGCGTGACGCTACGCGCCGAAATTGATAACGAAGAGACCGCGCTGAAAATGCACAAACAGCGTAGCCAGCCGCAGCCGGGTATCACAGCCTGGCGGGCAAATATCGACTTGCGCAGCGGGCAGTCACGCCGGCGCTACAGTTTCAAACTGCTGTGGAACAACCGTCAGCTGTGGTTTACCCCGCAGGGGTTTAGCCGTTTCCCTCCGGCCCGTCTTGAGCAGTTTGCCGTTGATTACCCGGATAACGGACCACAATGGGTTAACGATCAGGTCTTTTACCAGATTTTCCCGGATCGCTTTGCCCGCAGTGAAAAACGCACTGCTGACCAGGATAAGATCTATCACCACCATGCCGCGGGCCATGACATTATCCTGAAAGCGTGGGATGAACCCCTGACCGCGCAGGCGGGCGGTTCGACGTTCTACGGCGGCGATCTCGACGGTATCAGCGAAAAGCTGCCGTACCTGAAAAAGCTCGGCGTGACGGCGCTGTATCTCAACCCGGTGTTTAAAGCTCCGAGCGTACACAAATACGATACCGAAGATTATCGCCACGTTGACGCGCAGTTTGGCGGCGACGAAGCGTTATTGCGCCTGCGGCAGAACACCAGAAATGAAGGTATGCGCCTGATTCTGGACGGTGTGTTTAACCACAGCGGAGATTCACACGCGTGGTTTGACCGTCATAATCAGTCGATGAGCGGAGCATGCCATAACCCGGATTCACCGCAGAGAAGCTGGTATAGCTTTAATGAGGAGGGACGAGCGCTGGACTGGCTGGGTTATCCGAGCCTGCCAAAGCTGGATTTCCAGTCACCTTCTCTGATCGATGAAATCTACGGCGGTGAAGACAGCATTGTGCGCCACTGGCTGAAAGCACCGTGGAATATGGATGGCTGGCGCCTGGATGTGGTGCACATGCTGGGGGAAGCGGGCGGGGCGCGGAACAATATTCAACACGTCGCGGGTATTACCCGCTCTGCAAAAGCGGCTCAGCCAGAGGCGTTTGTGTTTGGCGAGCATTTTGGCGATGCGCGCCAGTGGCTGCAGGCCGATGCGGAAGATGCGGCGATGAACTATCGTGGCTTTACCTTCCCGCTGTGGGGATTCCTCGCGAATACCGATATCTCCTACGATCCGAATCACATTGATGCCGAAACCTGTATGGCGTGGATGGATAACTACCGCGCCGGTCTGTCGCATCAGCAGCAACTGAGAATGTTTAATCAGCTGGATAGCCACGATACGGCGCGCTTTAAATCCCTGCTTGGCAAGGATGTGGCGCGTCTGCCGCTGGCGGTCACCTGGCTCTTCACATGGCCAGGCGTACCCTGTATTTACTACGGTGATGAAGTAGGGTTGGACGGTAACAATGATCCCTTCTGCCGCAAAACCTTCCCGTGGCAGCCAGCGAAACAGGACAAGGTGCTGTTCAGCCTTTATCAGCGGTTGGCGAAGTTACGTAAACAGCACCAGGCATTACGCTATGGCGGATGCCAGGTGGTGTACGCCCACGACAACGTGGTGGTGTTTGTCCGTGTTTATAACCAGCAGCGCGTGCTGGTGGCGATTAACCGGGGTGAGGCCTGTGAAGTGGTGCTGGATGACTCCCCATTGCTGCACGTGAAGGCGTGGCAATGTAAGGAGGGTAAAGGGACTCTTCAGGAAGGCATACTCTCATTACCTGCAATTTCTGCTTCCATCTGGTTCGGTAATTAATCTCTGTCTGCAACCGGTACGGTGTACGGGTTGCAGAATATTTCCCTGTGTTGTTCGGTTTTATTCAACAGAGGGGACAAATATCTTTACTATTCGCTCAGTCAATTCTCGCTATACTCAATTTGCTTTATCAGTCAGGGCCCTTTCTCATATAGCACACCGAATGTTTACTTTTAACTCATTGTTTAAAAGGTACTTTTATGTCTATTCGTGAACTGATTGACCCATCCAATTCCGCACTGATTTTTATCGATCACCAACCGCAAATGTCCTTTGGTGTCGCTAATATTGACCGTCAATTGCTGAAGAATAATACGGTAGCACTGGCGAAAGCCGGCAAAATTTTTGATGTTCCTGTTATCTACACGTCGGTCGAAACGAAAAGCTTCAGCGGCTATATCTGGCCAGAATTGCTGGCGGTTCATCCGGATGTCAAACCCATTGAACGTACCTCGATGAACTCCTGGGAAGACGATGCGTTTGTTGCGGCAGTTAAAGCAACGGGCCGTAAGAAACTTATCATCTCAGCCCTGTGGACCGAGGTTTGCCTGACTTTCCCGGCGCTGATGGCGCTCGACGAAGGCTTCGAAGTGTACGTGGTAACCGATACGTCCGGCGGTACATCCGTTGATGCGCACGAACGAGCGATTGACCGTATGGTTCAGGCCGGGGCCGTACCGGTGACCTGGCAGCAGGTGTTGCTTGAGTACCAGCGCGACTGGTCACGCAAAGGCACTTACGACGCGGTAATGGACCTGGTTCGCGAGCACAGCGGGGCTTATGGCATGGGCGTTGATTATGCCTACACCCTCGTTCATGGCGCGCCAGAACGTAAAGCGTAAACCTTTCAGGGCGGGGTTCTCCCGCCCATCAATGACCAGGGAGCTTTTATGGCGCAAACATCACATGTGACGCTGGTGATTACTCACACGTTACTTCCGGGACAGGCTGAGCACTACGAACAGTGGCTTGGCAGGATCATGCCCATCGCGGCGGAATTTCCCGGCCATCTGGGCGCGAACGTGATCCGCCCGTCCGAAGGGCAAAACCTGTGGACGGTGATCATCCGCTTCGACACCCTCGAACACCTCTATGAGTGGACTCAGTCTGATACCCGCAATGCGCTGGTGAAAGAGATTGAACCGCTGCTGGCGGAAGGCGACAAAACCGAAGTGCGTACGGAACCTGCGTTCTGGTTTACGCCACCGGAGACACACGTACGTAAGCCAAAACAGTGGAAACAGTTTCTGATCACGCTCCTGGTGATCTTTCCCAGCACCAATCTGGTACCACAAGTGACTGGTGCGCTGCTTCCTGGCCTGAAAGGCTCATTGCTGCTGCATTTGATTAACGATGCCTGTGTGGTCGCGCTGGTGGTCTGGCTGTGGATGCCCATCGTGACCCGTCTGTTTGCCGGATGGCTAAAAAAAGCCTGATTCGGCCGAAAGGAGTACGTTATGTCTCAAACTGCCACACTGATCTTAACTAAGGGTAAGATCCATACACTCGATCGTGAAAATCCGCTTACCGAGGCGGTAGCGATCGCCAACGGCAAGATCCTTGCTACGGGTAATCACGATCGCATCATGAGTTATGCGACGCAGGGAACGCAGATCGTCGATTTACAGGGAAGCACGGTAATCCCCGGCCTGAACGATTCTCACCTGCACCTTATTCGCGGCGGGCTCAATTACAACCTGGAGCTGCGCTGGGAAGGTGTTCCTTCACTGGCGGATGCGTTGCGCATGCTTAAAGTTCAGGCCGACCGCACGCCGTCACCACAGTGGGTGCGTGTTGTCGGCGGCTGGAGCGAGTTTCAGTTTGCTGAACGTCGGATGCCGACCATCGAAGAACTCAATGAGGCGGCACCGGACACCCCGGTATTTGTGCTGCATCTCTACGATCGCGCGTTGCTCAACCGTGCAGCCTTGAAAGCTGTCGGGTATACCAAAGAGACCCCGAACCCACCGGGCGGCGAGATTGTGCGCGACAACAACGGTAACCCGACCGGGATGCTGATCGCCAAACCTAATGCAATGATCCTCTACGCCACACTGGCGAAAGGGCCGAAACTGCCGATTGAGCAGCAGGTGAACTCTACGCGCCAGTTTATGCGCGAGCTGAACCGCCTGGGATTGACCAGCGCAATTGATGCAGGGGGCGGTTTCCAGAACTACCCGGAAGATTATGAGGTAATTGCTGAGCTGCACGCCAAAGCGCAGATGACTGTGCGCATTGCTTACAACCTCTTTACCCAGCGCCCGAAACAGGAACTGGAAGATTTTGAGCGCTGGACAGATATGCTCAAGCCGGGTCAGGGAACGGATTTCTATCGCGCGAACGGAGCCGGTGAGATGCTGGTCTTCTCGGCGGCGGATTTCGAGGATTTCCTTCAGCCGCGTCCGGATCTGCCGGAAGGAATGGAAGACGAACTGGAGCGTGTGGTGCGTCATCTGGTGGAAAACCGCTGGCCGTTCCGCTTGCACGCGACTTACGACGAATCCATCAGTCGGATGCTGGACGTGTTCGAGAAAGTGAACCGCGATATCCCGTTCAACGGGCTGCACTGGTTCTTCGACCATGCAGAAACCATTACCGAGCGCAATATTGAACGCGTTAAGGCGTTGGGCGGTGGGATTGCGGTCCAGCACCGCATGGCATTCCAGGGGGAGTACTTTGTCGACCGCTATGGCAAAGAGGCGGTGAAGCACACGCCACCAGTGGCGAAAATGCTGGAACTGGAGGTGCCGGTTGGGTTAGGTACGGACGCGACCCGCGTGGCGAGCTATAACCCGTGGACTGCGCTCTACTGGCTGGTATCCGGGCGTACCGTGGGTGGGCTTGCGATGTATGACGACAATAACCGTCTGCCGCGTGACGTTGCCCTTGAGTTGTGGACGGCAGGCAGTGCGTGGTTTTCCAGCGAGCAGGGTAAAAAAGGTCGCCTGGTCGAAGGGCAACTGGCGGACCTGGTGGTGCTGTCGAAAGACTACTTCAGCGTGCCGGAAGAGGAGATCAAAGGTATTGAATCGGTAGTGACCGTGGTGGATGGCAAGGTGGTGTATGCCGCCGGACATTTCAGCCCACTGTCGCCACCGCCAATTCCGGTTGTGCCAGAGTGGTCGCCGGTGGTGAGAAGGTACCCGGACATTATCGCTCCGCACCGCCAGCCGCCAGTAAAGTGGGCGCGGTGGTACAGATGCACCAGTGCATCGGGAGTTGTGGCGTGCATGGGCATGCGCACGGTATCGCGCGCCAGTCGGATATTCCTGTCTCCGATGAACAGGCATTCTGGGGCGTGTTAGGGTGTTCGTGCTTCGCGTTCTAAAACAAAAGGCCCGCATAAGCGGGCCTTTTTCGTAAACCGTGCCGATTACAGGCTGGATACGTTCTCAGACAGGTATTTCGCTACGCCGTCTGGAGAGGCAGCCATACCTTCTTTACCTTTTTCCCACTGAGCAGGGCACACTTCACCGTGCTCTTCGTGGAACTGCAGCGCGTCAACCATACGCAGCATTTCGTCGATGTTACGACCCAGCGGCAGATCGTTCACAACCTGGTGACGCACGATGCCGTTTGCGTCGATCAGGAAAGAACCACGCAGTGCAACGCCAGCGTCCGGATGTTCGATACCGTAAGCCTGCTGGATTTCGCGTTTGATGTCCGCAACCATTGCGTATTTCACCGCACCGATGCCGCCTTTGTCGACAGGGGTGTTACGCCATGCGTTGTGTACAAATTCAGAGTCGAAGGAGACGCCAACAACTTCTACGCCACGCTTCTGGAATTCTTCATAACGTTTGTCGAACGCGATCAGCTCAGACGGGCAAACGAAAGTGAAGTCCATTGGCCAGAAGAACAGAACGGTCGCTTTACCGTTGGTGTGCTGTTTGAAGTTGAAGTTTTCAACGATTTCACCGTTGCCCAGAACTGCTGCAGCTGTAAAATCCGGAGCCGGACGAGTTACCAGAACCATATGATTCTCCTGTAGATACTAAGGTTATTTGGAACGCAACGCGAGCCAGTATAGAGAGTGTTCATGGATAAGACAAAGAGGTGGTGACAATCGTTCCGCCAGCTTTTACCTATCAATGCGAATTCTGTCAGAGCTGTTTGTTTTTCGCCTGCGCCATCATGCGCGGATAGAATTGCCAGAACCGGGTCTCCAGCGCATCGTAATGTTCATCCAGGTCATACCAGGAGTCGCGTAGCGCATCCAGGCGCGGTCGGCGACTGGCCATCCCATTTAACACATTCTGAATGAAATCCATCTCGCGATAGCGCTCCAGCCAGCGTTCTGACCACAGGTAGTTATTCAGATTCACAAAGCGCGGCGGCGAGTCGGGCAAAATGATCGACACCTGCTGGTGGGCATAGCGCACAAAATCCGTTAATGGCAACTCCGGCGAGAGTTGTGCCCAGTGGCGCGACAGGAAGTGATCCCACATCACGTCGAGCGTGATCGGCGCAACGCGGCGCGTTTCGGGGCGAAACCACGCTTTGGCTTCCGTCACTTCCGGCAAGTTATCTGTCAGCACGTCGATACGGCGATGCATAAAAATACCGTCAACGATCTCAGGGGAATAGTTCTCAGCGGGGTTACCGCGTACGAAATCGGCCAGCAAATTACCGGAAAGGGAGCTGTCAGCGAGGTGTGCGAGATGCAGGTGAGCGAGAAAATTCATGCGTTTTATTTGTCCGGGGGTGGCTAGTTGTTGCAGCAAAAGGGTGTGAGCACTAGACTATGCCGCCTGTTTTTAAGTCACGAGTATACGTCATGCGCGTCGCCGATTTCTCCTTTGAACTACCTGAATCCCTGATTGCTCACTATCCAATGCCTGAGCGCAGTAGCTGTCGTTTGCTGTCACTGGATGGGCCAACGGGCGATCTGACGCACGGTACTTTCACCGATTTGCTCGACAAGCTCAACCCTGGCGATCTGCTGGTCTTTAACAATACCCGCGTGATCCCGGCGCGCCTGTTCGGCCGTAAAGCCAGCGGCGGCAAGATTGAAGTGCTGGTCGAACGTATGCTCGATGATAAACGTATTCTGGCACATATTCGCGCCTCTAAAGCACCCAAACCGGGTGCAGAACTGCTGCTCGGTGATGACGAGAGCATCAAAGCGACCATGACCGCGCGCCACGATGCGCTGTTCGAGGTGGAATTCGATGACGAGCGTTCTGTGCTCGACATTCTGAATGCTATCGGCCACATGCCGTTGCCGCCGTACATTGAGCGTCCGGACGAAGAGGCCGACCGCGAGCTGTACCAGACTGTCTATAGCCAGAAACCTGGCGCAGTCGCCGCGCCGACCGCGGGTCTGCACTTTGATGAACCGCTGCTGGAAAAACTGCGTGCAAAAGGCGTTGAGATGGCGTTCGTGACGCTGCACGTTGGCGCGGGTACCTTCCAGCCGGTGCGCGTGGACAGCATCGAAGATCACATCATGCACTCCGAGTATGCCGAAGTACCGCAGGACGTGGTGGATGCTGTTCTGGCGGCGAAAGGCCGGGGGAGCCGCGTGATTGCCGTCGGCACTACCTCTGTGCGTTCGCTTGAGAGCGCCGCACAGGCCGCGAAGAACGATCTTATCGAACCGTTCTTTGGAGATACGCAGATCTTCATCTACCCAGGTTATCAGTACAAAGTCATTGATGCGCTGGTGACCAACTTCCATCTGCCTGAATCCACGCTGATTATGCTGGTGTCCGCGTTTGCGGGTTATCAGCATACGATGAATGCCTACAAGTCTGCGGTAGAACAAAAATATCGCTTTTTTAGCTACGGGGACGCGATGTTTATCACGTACAATCCGCAGGCTTTGAATGAGCGTGTCGGGGAATAAGTCCGCGGCACCGTTTTACAACGTTGGACTGTTTTTCTGACGTCGGAGAAAAAATGAAATTTGAACTCGATACCACCGATGGCCGCGCGCGTCGCGGTCGCCTGGTGTTTGATCGCGGTGTGGTGGAAACCCCCGCGTTTATGCCTGTGGGCACCTACGGCACCGTAAAAGGGATGACGCCGGAAGAAGTGGAAGCCACTGGTGCACAGATTATCCTCGGCAACACCTTCCACCTGTGGCTGCGTCCGGGTCAGGAGATCATGAAGCTCCACGGTGACCTGCACGACTTCATGCAGTGGAAAGGCCCTATCCTGACCGACTCCGGCGGTTTCCAGGTCTTCAGCCTGGGTGATATTCGCAAGATCACCGAGCAGGGCGTACACTTCCGTAACCCGATCAACGGCGATCCTATTTTCCTCGATCCAGAAAAATCGATGGAGATTCAGTACGATCTCGGTTCTGACATCGTCATGATCTTCGACGAATGTACACCGTATCCGGCCGACTGGGATTACGCTAAACGCTCTATGGAGATGTCTTTGCGTTGGGCGAAGCGTAGCCGCGACCGTTTTGACTCCCTGGAGAACAAAAATGCGCTGTTCGGCATTATTCAGGGCAGTGTTTACGAAGATTTACGTGATATCTCCGTTAAAGGTCTGGTAGAGATAGGTTTTGATGGCTACGCTGTCGGCGGTTTGGCTGTGGGTGAGCCGAAGGAAGACATGCATCGCATTCTGGAACATGTCTGCCCGCAAATCCCGGCAGATAAACCCCGTTACCTGATGGGTGTGGGTAAACCAGAAGATCTGGTTGAAGGTGTACGTCGCGGCATTGATATGTTCGACTGCGTGATGCCAACCCGTAACGCGCGTAATGGTCATCTGTTTGTTACCGATGGCGTGGTGAAAATCCGTAACGCGAAGCATAAGAGTGACACCAGTCCGCTCGATGCCGAGTGCGATTGCTATACCTGTCGCAATTATTCTCGCGCGTATCTGCATCATCTCGATCGTTGCAATGAGATTTTGGGTGCGCGTCTCAATACCATTCATAACCTTCGCTATTATCAGCGCTTAATGGCTGGTTTACGCAAGGCTATCGAAGAGGGTAAATTAGAGAGCTTCGTGACCGATTTCTACCAACGCCAGGGTCGAACCGTTCCACCTTTGAACGTTGATTAATTTTAATAATGAGGGAATTTGAATGAGCTTTTTTATTTCTGATGCGGTAGCGGCAACAGGTGCTCCGGCGCAGGGCAGCCCGATGTCTCTGATTCTGATGCTGGTTGTGTTCGGTCTGATCTTCTACTTCATGATCCTGCGCCCACAGCAAAAGCGTACCAAAGAGCACAAAAAGCTGATGGACTCCATCGCGAAAGGCGATGAAGTGCTGACCAACGGTGGTCTGGTTGGTCGCGTAACCAAAGTGGCTGAAAGCGGCTACATTGCTATCGCGCTGAACGACACCACTGAAGTGGTTATCAAACGTGACTTCGTAGCTGCCGTTCTGCCGAAAGGCACTATGAAGGCGCTGTAATCCCAACTTTTCCCAAAGGGAACTGCCGTGTTAAACCGTTATCCTTTGTGGAAGTACATCATGCTGGTCGTCGTGATTCTCGTCGGCCTGCTGTACGCGCTTCCCAACCTGTATGGTGAGGATCCGGCTGTTCAAATCACTGGCGCGCGCGGTGTCGCCGCCAGTGAGCAAACGCTGATCCAGGTCCAGAAAACGTTACAAGAAGAAAAAATTACCGCTAAGTCTGTGGCTCTGGAAGAGGGTGCAATTCTTGCTCGCTTCGACACCACCGACACGCAGCTCCGCGCCCGTGAAGCGCTGATGGGCGTGCTGGGTGATAAATATGTCGTGGCGCTTAACCTTGCTCCTGCAACCCCTCGTTGGCTGGCTGCACTGAACGCAGAGCCAATGAAACTCGGTCTTGACCTGCGTGGTGGCGTTCACTTCCTGATGGAAGTGGATATGGATACCGCGCTGGGCAAACTGCAGGAACAGAATATCGACAGCCTGCGTAGCGATCTGCGTGAAAAAGGCATCGCGTACACTACCGTACGTAAAGAAGATAACTACGGTATGAGCATCACGTTCCGCGACAGCGCGGCGCGCGATCAGGCTGTAACTTATCTGTCTCAGCGTCACCGCGATCTGGTGATCACCTCTTCAGGCAGCAACCAGCTGCGCGCGGTGATGACCGATGCGCGTCTGAGTGAAGCGCGTGAATACGCCGTTCAGCAGAACATCAACATTCTGCGTAACCGTGTAAACCAACTGGGTGTGGCTGAGCCTCTGGTACAGCGCCAGGGTGCTGACCGTATCGTGGTCGAACTGCCAGGTATCCAGGATACCGCACGTGCGAAAGAGATTCTGGGTGCGACCGCAACGCTGGAATTCCGTCTGGTTAACTCCAACGTTGATCAGTCCGCTGCCGCCGCAGGCCGTATTCCGGGTGACTCCGAAGTGAAACAGACCCGCGAAGGTCAGCCTGTTGTGCTGTACAAACGCGTGATCCTGACCGGTGACCACATCACTGACTCCACATCCAGCCAGGACGAATACAACCAGCCGCAGGTTAACATCTCGCTGGATAGCGCGGGTGGTAACATCATGTCTAACTTCACCAAGGACAACATCGGTAAACCGATGGCGACCCTGTTCGTGGAGTACAAAGACAGCGGTAAGAAAGATGCCAATGGCCGTGCAGTGCTGGTGAAAGAGGAAGAGGTGATTAACATCGCCAATATCCAGTCTCGTCTGGGTAACAGCTTCCGCATCACAGGTATCAGCAACCCGAACGAAGCGCGTCAGCTCTCCCTGCTGCTGCGTGCCGGTGCGCTGATTGCACCAATTCAGATTGTAGAAGAACGTACCATTGGTCCTACTCTGGGTATGCAAAACATCCAGCAGGGTCTGGAAGCGTGTCTGGCCGGTCTGGTGGTCTCTATCCTGTTCATGATCTTCTTCTATAAGAAGTTTGGTCTTATTGCGACGTCCGCGCTGCTGGCTAACCTGGTGCTGATCATCGGCATCATGTCCCTGCTGCCGGGTGCGACGCTGACCATGCCGGGTATTGCGGGTATCGTTCTGACCCTTGCGGTGGCGGTCGACGCCAACGTACTGATCAACGAACGTATCAAAGAAGAGTTGAGCAACGGTCGCTCTGTGCAGCAGGCGATTGAAGAAGGCTATAAAGGCGCGTTCAGCTCCATCTTCGATGCGAACGTAACAACACTGATTAAGGTTCTTATCCTGTATGCAGTGGGTACTGGCGCGATCAAAGGCTTTGCGATTACTACCGGTATCGGTGTTGCAACGTCGATGTTTACCGCTATTGTCGGCACCCGTGCCATCGTGAACCTGCTGTACGGCGGCAAGCGCGTCAAAAAGCTGTCTATCTGAGGAGTGCGTTGTGGCACAGGAATATACTGTTGAACAATTAAACCACGGCCGTAAAGTCTGGGACTTTATGCGCTGGGACTACTGGGCCTTCGGCATTTCAGGTTTTCTGCTGATTCTGTCCATCGTTATTATGGGTGTGAAAGGCTTTAACTGGGGTCTCGATTTTACCGGCGGTACGGTAATTGAAATTTCCCTGGAAAAACCGATTGATATGGACCAGATGCGCGAATCGCTGCAGAAAGCGGGCTTTGAAGAGCCGCTGCTGCAAAACTTCGGCAGCAGCCGCGATATCATGGTGCGTATGCCTCCGGTACACGATGCCAACGGCAGCCAGGAGCTGGGTAGCAAGGTTGTTAGCGTGATTAACGAAACAACCAGCCAGAATGCGACGGTTAAGCGTATTGAGTTTGTCGGCCCAAGCGTGGGTGCAGACCTTGCCCAAACCGGTGCAATGGCGCTGATGGTGGCGCTGATCTCCATCCTGATTTACGTTGGTTTCCGCTTCGAGTGGCGACTGGCGGCAGGTGTGGTTATCGCGCTGGCGCACGACGTGGTGATCACCATGGGCGTACTGTCTTTGTTCCACATAGAGATTGACCTGACGATCGTGGCATCGCTGATGTCCGTTATCGGTTACTCACTGAACGACAGTATCGTGGTATCTGACCGTATTCGTGAAAACTTCCGTAAGATCCGTCGCGGTACGCCGTACGAAATCTTTAACGTGTCGTTGACCCAGACGCTGCACCGTACCTTGATCACATCCGGTACCACCTTGATGGTTATCCTGATGCTGTATCTCTTCGGTGGTCCGGTGCTGGAAGGCTTCTCGCTGACCATGCTTATCGGTGTGACTATCGGTACGGCGTCTTCTATTTACGTCGCATCCGCACTGGCACTGAAACTCGGCATGAAGCGCGAGCACTTGCTCCAGCAGAAAGTCGAGAAAGAAGGGGCGGATCAGCCGTCAATTCTGCCGTAAGACGTTTATCGCGTTATCGAAATCCCGGTCTGATGACCGGGATTTTTTTTATCTGCTCCTGACAAACACTCCTGACAGTATGCTGTCAGGAGCCCTGTCGTAGACTCTTTTCGAACCCAAACAAACAGTCAGGAGGATGTATGAAAAGTGTAATTAACTGGTTTGAAATCCCGGTCACGGATATGGATCGCGCGATTACTTTTTATGAGCCAGTGATGCAGGTTTCGTTAAAACGCGAGAAAATGGACTGCGCTGAGCTGGCCGTTTTCCCGCATGAGGATCCGGGTACCGGCGGAGCGCTGGCAAAATTTGAGGGCATTGTGCCGTCTCACGAAGGCGCTATTATTTACCTGCATACTGGCAATCTGCCGGCCACGCTCGATCGTATCGTTACAGCAGGCGGTGAGTGTGTATTCGGCCCACTGGAATTACCTCGTGGCATTGGCACTATCGCATTGTTTACCGACAGTGAAGGTAATCGCGTCGGTCTCCATCAACCTGCCTGAGAGTTAACGAAAATATGACCCGACGCGCTGACCGTTTGTTTCAGATTGTGCAGATCCTGCGGGGCAGGCGTCTGACAACGGCAGCGCATCTGGCGGACAGGCTTGGCGTGTCTGAGCGGACGGTCTACCGCGATATCCGCGACTTGTCACTTTCCGGCGTGCCGGTGGAGGGCGAGGCGGGAAGCGGCTATCGGCTGATGTCGGGTTTTGATTTACCGCCGCTGATGCTGACAAACAAGGAGTCAGAGGCGCTGATGGTGGCGATTCGCCTGCTCAAAACCTGGGGAGGAGAATCGCTGTCGCGCGAACTGGAGTCGGCTCAGGAAAAGGTGTTAGCGATTCTGCCTGAGGAGAGTCGTCGAAAGGCGGAGCAGACGCGGATCTACGCCCCGGATTTTTGCATGCAAAGCCACTCCCGCAGCGATTTTGACATGATTCATCAGGCAATTTCCGCCCAGCGCGTGCTGGCGCTGCATTACCGTGATGAAGCCGGACAGCTCTCACAGCGTGAGGTTCAGCCGTTGGGATTGTTCTTCTGGGGGGAGCGCTGGCTGCTGGCGGCCTGGTGTGAACGGCGCGATGACTACCGCTGTTTCCGGCTCGACAGGTGTCTCAATATTGTGACTACGGAAAGGCGGTTTAGCGAGAGTGCGGACAGGTCTCTGGCGGATTTTTTACGGAAGGTTAAGCAGTAAAAAGCCGGGTGGCGGCTACGCCTTACCCGGCCTGCATTCGGATCGTTGGCCCGGTAAGCGTAGCGCCACCGGGCGAAACCCACACTGATTAGAAGTTGTAACCCACGACCAGGTAACCACCCCAACCGGTTGATTTAGACGTGAAGTCACCCTCACCCCAGTTAACGGTATCCCCACCTTTCCACTGGCCGCCGTTATGGAAATAACGCGCGACGACAGAGTAGTGCCAGTGATCGTAGTTCAGAGCCAGAACGTGGCTGGACGCGATAGAGTTACTGGTGCGGTTCTTGTCATCACCCAGAACTGAGCCCCAGTCGAAGTTGGTGAAGCCGATGTAGGTCAGCTGGCCACCCCAAACCTGAGTGATTGGCACAAAGTATTTTACTTTGAAACGGTAGCCATCCCACTCGTTTTCGTTTGAAGCGCCATAGTTCTGCCACTGGTATTTAGCATACACGTTCAGAGACAGGCCCATTGGCAGACCGGTATCGATATCTGTACCCAGACCCATGTACCAGGTGCTCTGACGGCTGCCTTTGTTATCGCCCATATCGTAGATATAGTTGTTGGCGAAATACCATTCTTTGAACGGACCAAAGCTCAGGTCGGTACCCGTCAGTTTATCAATAGAGAAACGCGGTTCGATTTCCATGAACAGCGGGGAACCGTCGGACCAGATACCTTTGTCGTTACCGTTACCCCAGTCAAAGGTCTTAGGAATATCGATATAGCCGTAGAAATCAAACCAGTCTTTTTTAGCAAACGCTTCGTATTCCAGATAAACGTCGTTGTTCAGCTTCGGAGAAAAGCGCGTATGGTAGCTGCCGACCACGTTAACGCTCTGGTGCCACCAGTCGGAGAGATATTGTGGTTTATCATTTTCCGCTGCGTTAACAGTGAAAGAGGAGGAAAGTGCCAGCACGGTGCCGGCTGCAAGTAATGTTTTTTTCATAATCATGCCACTGATTGAAATTCCCTTCCGGGAGTGAAAAATGCGCGAATTGCGTTTCTAAATATTTCGTGTTTCTGCGGTGCCTATTATAGGAATCCCTGCTCACAAAAATATGTGTTGTTTCACATATCTCTCACACGCGTAATCGATTGCGTTCACGTTTGCGTACTTTAAACGGCCGGGATTGTAGCGACAATCATTAATGTTGCCAATCCATACGAAATGTAAATGTTAGCGGAGTGACATTGCACTCCGCTGAAGGAGGGGTTACTGCGCGGCGGGCTGGATATCGTGGATGCGGATAAAACCTAACTGATCTGGCGTGAGTCCACTCAGCTGAAGCGGGATATCAACATCGCTGGGCGCCAGTATACTCGCGGGGGCGGTGAATAGTTGGTTCTTCACATTCACTTCCTGGTAGCTTTCGGTAGTGCCCTGGATCTGGCCCCACTCGACGGTGCCAGTGAAGGCCGGAAGGGGATCGTTGGATTCACCCTGGATGCGTAATGTTGCGCGAGTACCATCTGCATTCGCCGCAACGTTCACCAGTGACATTTTCAGCGTGCCAATCTGGCTGTTGAGCCGCGCAGGCGTATTGGCACCAGGCAGCAGATACACCCCGCTGCTGGATTTTGCGTTCAGCGCGTTTTGTTGGGTGATCTTCACCGTTTCTTTATTCAGCTTATCCATTGCCGTATTGAGCGTATTGACGCTTTGTTTCATCTGGCGAACTTCGGTTTGCTGTGCACAGGCGCTAAGGGTGAAGAGGCTCCCCACCAGCAAAATCTTCAGGTAACGTCTTGTCATTGCGTTTATTTCCTTGAAATAACGGTTCCTCATTATGGTAGCCAGCATCCACCTGTCAGACATAGATCCTTTGTCTCAAAAAGCTCTTCCTTTGTTGTCAGGCCAGATCAGGGTAAAATGAAAATCAGTTAACCGGATAACAGGGATACCGTATGCATTGCCCATTCTGCTCCGCTGTGGATACCAAAGTCATCGACTCTCGTCTTGTGGGCGAAGGGTCATCCGTACGCCGTCGTCGGCAATGTCTGGTGTGCAACGAGCGTTTCACGACCTTTGAGGTTGCTGAGCTGGTAATGCCGCGCGTGGTAAAAAGCAACGACGTGCGCGAGCCGTTTAACGAAGAGAAACTGCGCAGCGGAATGCTGAAGGCCCTGGAAAAACGTCCCGTCAGCGCGGACGACGTTGAAATGGCGTTAAACCACATTAAATCTTATCTTCGTGGTCTGGGTGAGCGTGAAGTGCCAAGCAAGATGATTGGCAACCTGGTGATGGAGCAGTTGAAAAAGCTCGATAAGGTCGCCTATATCCGCTTCGCTTCGGTCTACCGCAGTTTCGAAGATATCAAAGAGTTTGGCGAAGAGATCGCCCGCTTACAGGATTAAGCTCATGCAGGATGAGATTTACATGGCGCTAGCCATGAAGCTGGCGCAGCGCGGGCGTTTTACCACCCATCCCAACCCGAATGTCGGGTGCGTTATCGTCAAAGATGGCGAGATTGTGGGCGAAGGTTTTCACTATCGCGCGGGCGAGCCGCATGCTGAGGTGCACGCGTTGCGCATGGCCGGTGAGAAGGCGCGCGGTGCTACGGCCTACGTTACGCTGGAGCCCTGCAGCCATCACGGCCGTACGCCACCGTGCTGTGAAGCACTGATTGCGGCGGGTGTTTCACGCGTCGTCGCGTCAATGCAGGACCCGAACCCGCAGGTCGCCGGCCGCGGTTTGTATCGTCTGCAGCAGGAAGGGATTGACGTCAGCCATGGGCTGATGATGCAAGACGCGGAAGCGATCAATAAAGGCTTCCTCAAGCGCATGCGCACCGGGTTCCCGTATATCCAACTTAAGCTGGGCGCCTCTCTGGACGGTCGCACGGCAATGGCGAACGGTGAGAGCCAGTGGATCACCTCGCCGCAGGCAAGGCGCGATGTGCAACGTCTGCGTGCGCAAAGCCATGCTATCCTCACCAGCAGTGAAACCGTTCTGGCTGACGATCCCGCCATGACCGTGCGCTGGAACGAACTGAATGCCGATACCCAGGCGCTTTACCCGCAGGAGAACCTGCGTCAGCCGCTGCGTATTGTCATAGATAGCCAGAACCGCGTCACACCTGAACACCGCATTGTGCAGCAGCCCGGTGAAACCTGGATTGCGCGCACTAAAGAAGATTCACGTGACTGGCCGGAAGGCGTGCGCAGCATCATGGTGCCGGAGCATAACGGGCATCTGGATCTCGTGGTGCTAATGATGTTACTTGGCAAACAACAGGTAAACAGCATCTGGGTAGAAGCGGGGCCAACGCTCGCCGGTGCGCTCTTACAGGCTGGGCTGGTGGATGAGCTGATTGTTTACGTTGCGCCTAAACTGTTGGGTAGCGACGCGCGTGGCCTGTTTGTGCTGCCCGGCCTTGAAAAACTGGCCAATGCACCACAACTCAAATTTAGCGAGATTCGTCCGGTGGGTCCGGATGTCTGCCTCCATTTAACGACAGCGTAATTGCTCCTGAAATAGGGAAGCAGTACGCAAAGTATTATGATAAAATCCGCCCCCCTGCGGGGCCAAATGAACCCGTAAAGGAAGAGTATGAACATTATTGAAGCTGCTGTAGCTACCCCGGACGCTCGCGTCGCCATCACCATTGCGCGTTTCAACAACTTCATCAACGACAGCCTGCTGGAAGGTGCCATTGACGCCCTGAAACGTATCGGCCAGGTTAAAGATGACAACATTACCGTTGTTTGGGTTCCAGGTGCTTACGAACTGCCACTGGCAGCAGGCGCGCTGGCAAAAACCGGTAAATACGACGCGGTGATTGCTCTGGGTACCGTTATTCGTGGCGGCACTGCGCACTTCGAATACGTTGCGGGCGGTGCAAGCAATGGTCTGGCTCACGTTGCGCAGGATGCTGAAATTCCTGTCGCGTTTGGCGTGCTGACCACCGAAAGTATTGAACAAGCCATCGAACGTGCTGGCACTAAGGCCGGTAACAAAGGTGCAGAAGCTGCACTGACCGCGCTTGAAATGATCAATGTATTGAAAGCCATCAAGGCCTGATTTTTTTGTAAGGGGAATTCCGTGAAACCTGCTGCTCGTCGCCGCGCCCGTGAATGTGCCGTCCAGGCACTTTACTCCTGGCAGTTGTCCCAAAACGACATCGCTGATGTTGAATACCAGTTCCTGTCAGAACAGGACGTAAAAGACGTCGATGTTCTGTACTTCCGTGAACTGCTGTCGGGAGTGGCGACTAATAGCGCGTATCTCGATGGTCTGATGAAGCCCTACCTGTCCCGTCTGCTCGAAGAGCTGGGTCAGGTTGAAAAAGCAGTGTTGCGCATTGCGCTGTTTGAGCTGTCTAAACGTGATGATGTGCCGTATAAAGTGGCCATCAACGAAGCGATCGAACTGGCGAAAACCTTCGGCGCTGAAGACAGCCACAAGTTTGTAAACGGCGTACTTGATAAAGCAGCACCTGCGATCCGTCCCCACAAAAAGTGATCCGCAAACCGGAGTTCTGCATTGCCTGATGGGCAGTGCGGCTCCGGTTTTTTCTTTTATTTGCTGAGGCATAACGTATGGCATGCGGCGAATTCTCCCTGATTGCCCGTTATTTCGACCGTGTCAGAACCTCTCGTCTTGATGTTGAAACCGGCATTGGCGATGACTGCGCACTTCTCAATATTCCCGAAAAACAGACGCTGGCAATCAGCACCGACACCTTAGTGTGCGGACGTCATTTTTTACCGGATATCGATCCTGCCGATCTGGCGTATAAAGCGCTGGCCGTCAACGTGAGCGATCTGGCGGCAATGGGCGCCGATCCCGCGTGGCTGACGCTGGCTCTGACGCTGCCAGAGGTAGATGAAGCTTGGCTTGAAGCCTTTAGCGATGCGTTGTTTGAGCAGCTCAACTATTACGATATGCAGTTGATTGGCGGTGATACCACTGCCGGGCCGCTGTCGATGACGCTGGCAATCCACGGCTATGTGCCGCTCGGTCGCGCGCTGAAACGATCGGGTGCAAAACCCGGTGACTGGATCTACGTGACCGGTACGCCGGGAGACAGCGCCGCAGGGCTGGCGATCCTCCAGGACCGCTTAACCGTGAAGGATGCTGACGACGCGGCATATCTGGTGAAACGCCATTTGCGGCCAACACCGCGTATTCTGCACGGTCAGGCGCTGCGCGAGCGGGCAAGTTCGGCTATCGATCTCTCTGACGGGCTGATCTCAGATCTCGGTCATATTCTGAAGGCCAGCGGCGTGGGTGCGCGTGTTGACCTGGATCTCTTCCCGCTGTCAGAGCAACTGCTTCGCCATGTGGATCCTGAGCAGGCGCTGCGCTGGGCGCTCTCCGGTGGAGAAGATTACGAGCTGTGCTTCACGGTGCCTGAGCTCAACCGTGGAACGCTGGACGTGGCGTTAGCGCATCTCGGCGCGAAATTTACCTGCATCGGGCAGATCATGCCGGAGAGCGAAGGGCTGAAGTTTGTGAGAGACGGTACGCCCATTACGCTGGACTGGAAAGGATACGATCACTTCGCGTAAGTTTGCTTTTTTCCCCCTCTCCCACCGGGCTGAGGGATCCCCACAAAATAATACCAGCACGGACGCCCCCCCTCTCCCTTGAGGGAGAGGGCTGGGGTGAGGGGGAACATACGGATCTGGTGGTCATTCCGTTCACTTTATGTTCATTGCTACTCTGTAACAGCATGACCTGTGAACGTGCCAGGGCGGCTCAATCGCCGCCGCCCTGGCGACCCGGGCTCCCGGCGGTAAATCGCCGCTTCGCGGTACCCTCAGCTTATTCCTTCAGGCTATCGGGTCGGGCATGAGCCTGCATCCCTGCAGGCCACGCCCTCTCGGCGCATCCCTGCGCCTCGCCCCGGCCTTACGGAAACGCTTCGGCGATTTACAGCCGGACCAGGTATCGCTGTAAGCCATTAATTTTCCGGAAGCAATATTCATCGCTTCCGGTTAAAAAAAAATTACTGGGGATTCCTCACCCCACCGGGAGAGGGTCAGGGTGAGGGCTTACTTAAACCCCACCACCGGATGCTGTTGATATGGCGTCTCCAGCTCGGCAATCTGCTCCGGCGTCAGCGTGATGTCCACCGCATTCAGCAGTTCATCAAGCTGTTCTTCCCGCGATGTTCCAATAATCGGTGCCGCAACCCCGCGTTTACCCAGCAGCCACGCCAGCGCCACCTGGGCCCGGGTTGCACCGGTTTCGTTAGCAATCCCGGCTAAACGTTCAGCAATCAACGCATCGCTGACCTCTGTGCCTTCATACAGATTTTTTCCCACTTCATCCGATACCAGGCGGGCCGTGGTTTCCCCCCACGGACGGGTCAGGCGACCGCGCGCCAGCGGGCTCCACGGGATCACCGCCACGCCCTCCTGATGGCACAGCGGCAGCATCTCACTTTCTTCTTCGCGATAGATAAGATTGTAGTGATCCTGCATGGTGACGAAGCGCGCCCAGCCATGCTGTGCCTGGAGATCGAGCGCCTGTGCAAACTGCGACGCGTGCATTGATGAGGCACCGATGTAGCGTGCTTTACCCGCTTTCACCACGTCGTTCAGCGCTTCAAGCGTCTCCTCGATCGGCGTGTTGTAATCCCAGCGGTGAATTTGCAGCAGATCGACATAATCCATGTTCAGGCGTCTGAGACTGTCATCAATAGAACGCAGGATCTGCGTGCGAGAAAGGCCCTGAGCCAGATCGCCAACCGGGTAATACACCTTGGTGGCGACCACAATTTCTTCCCGACGGGCAAAATCACGCAGGGCACGGCCGACAATCTCCTCACTGCTGCCGTCGGAGTAGCTGTTTGCGGTGTCAAAGAAGTTAATGCCCCCTTCGATGGCGTGTTTGATGATAGGGCGGCTACTCTCTTCCGGCAGCGTCCAGGCATGATTACCCCGGTCAGGCTCGCCAAAGGTCATGCACCCCAGGCAAAGTCGGGAAACCTTAAGGTCTGTTTTTCCTAATGTTGTGTATTGCATGGTTCCACTCCTGCTGTTTTAAACAATACGTTTAAGCATAGCAGGAGCAGAACAGGGGGAGGGATCAGCCCAGCCAGGAGCGGATTTTTGCTTCGATACCTGCGGCATCCAGGCCAATCGCCGTGCGGGCTTCGTCCTGAGTACCTTGCGGAATGAAGAGATCCGGCAGACCGAGGTTCAGCACCGGAACGGCTTTACGATTCGCCATCAGCACCTCGTTCACGCCGCTGCCCGCGCCGCCCATGATGGCATTTTCTTCCAGCGTCACCAGCACGTCATGGGTTTCTGCCATGTTCAGGATCAGGGATTCATCGAGCGGTTTCACAAAGCGCATATCCACCAGAGTGGCATTCAGCGTTTCAGCCACTTTCGCGGCCTCTGGCATCAATGTGCCGAAGTTCAGGATCGCCACTTTCTCACCGCGACGCTTCACCAGACCTTTACCTATCGCCAGCTTCTCCAGCGGTTGCAGCTCAACGCCTACCGCATTACCGCGTGGGTAGCGAACCGCGCTTGGGCCGTCCTGATAGTGGTAGCCGGTAAACAGCATCTGACGACATTCGTTCTCGTCGGATGGCGTCATGATGACCATATCCGGGATACAGCGCAGGAACGACAGGTCAAAAGCCCCCTGGTGTGTCTGTCCGTCCGCACCGACGATGCCCGCACGATCGATAGCAAACAGCACAGGCAGCTTCTGAATGGCAACGTCATGGATCACCTGATCGTAAGCGCGCTGCAGGAAGGTGGAGTAGATCGCGACAACCGGTTTGTAGCCGCCAATCGCCAGGCCCGCTGCAAACGTCACCGCGTGCTGCTCGGCAATGGCAACGTCAAAATACTGGTCAGGGTATTTTCTGGAGAACTCCACCATGCCGGAGCCTTCACGCATGGCCGGGGTGATCGCCATCAGCTTGTTGTCTTTTGCGGCGGTTTCGCACAGCCAGTCACCAAAGATTTTCGAATAGCTCGGCATGCCGCCGCTGCTTTTTGGCAGACAGCCGCTGGACGGGTCGAATTTCGGTACCGCGTGGAAGGTGATCGGATCTTTTTCCGCCGGCTCGTAGCCACGCCCTTTTTTGGTCATGATGTGCAGGAACTGCGGGCCTTTGAGATCACGCATATTCTTGAGCGTCGACACCAGCCCCAGCACGTCGTGTCCGTCAACCGGGCCAATATAGTTAAAGCCCAGCTCTTCAAACAGGGTACCCGGTACAACCATGCCTTTAATGTGTTCTTCGGTACGCTTGAGCAGTTCTTTGATCGGCGGCACGCCGGAGAAGACTTTTTTCCCGCCTTCACGCAGCGAGGAGTAAAGCTTACCCGAGAGCAACTGGGCCAGATGGTTGTTCAACGCGCCGACGTTCTCAGAAATCGACATTTCGTTATCGTTAAGAATAACCAGCATGTCCGGCTTGATATCACCCGCGTGGTTCATGGCCTCAAAGGCCATACCGGCAGTGATGGCCCCGTCGCCAATCACGCAGACGGTGCGGCGCTGCTTGTTCTCTTTTTCGGCAGCGACGGCAATCCCGATACCCGCGGAAATTGACGTGGAGGAGTGGCCGACGCTCAGCACGTCATACTCGCTTTCACCGCGCCACGGGAACGGATGCAGGCCGCCTTTCTGACGAATGGTGCCAATTTTATCGCGACGCCCGGTCAGAATTTTGTGCGGATAGGCCTGGTGACCCACGTCCCAGATGAGCTGATCGAACGGCGTGTTATAGACATAGTGCAGCGCCACGGTCAGCTCTACCGTGCCAAGCCCGGAGGCGAAATGACCGCTGGAGCGGCTTACGCTGTCGAGCAGGTAACGACGCAGCTCGTCGCACAGCTTCGGCAGGCTCTCTTTCGGCAACAGACGTAACTCCTGGGTGGAGTCAACTAACGCCAGTGTCGGGTATTTGGCAATATCAAAACTCATCAAAGGCTCATCGAGATAGTGTGTTTATTTATCACGCTGGATTATATAGTCCGCTAGCGCTTCCAGTGCCGAAGTATCCAGTGATTGCGCGGCCAGTTGATTCAGCGACTGGCGGGCATCCTCTATCAGATCCCGGGCTTTACGTTGGGCTTGCTCAAGACCCAGCAGGGCGGGGTAGGTACTTTTGCCAAGCTGCTGGTCCGCACCCTGACGTTTACCCAATGTTGCAGTATCGCCCACCACATCCAGAATGTCATCCTGAACCTGGAATGCCAGACCGATACTTTCTGCGTATCTGTCCAGAATCGGCAGGGCTTTGCGCCCTCGCTCACCCGCGCTCAGTGCGCCCAGGCGAACAGCGGAACGAATCAATGCCCCGGTTTTATGGCGATGAATACGCTCCAGCTGTTCCAGATTAACCTGACGTCCTTCGGCGTCCAGATCCAGTGCCTGCCCCCCGCACATACCGGCAACACCGCTGGCCATAGCCAGTTCGGAGATCATTGCCAGGCGGTCGCGATCGGCCACTTCAGCCATCGGTGCATCGCTCAGAATCGAAAATGCCAGTGTTTGCAGGGCATCTCCCGCCAGAATGGCATTTGCTTCGCCAAACTTGATATGGCAGGTAGGCTGACCCCGACGTAAGTCGTCATCGTCCATCGCCGGTAAATCATCGTGGATCAGCGAGTAGGCATGGATACACTCAACGGCGGCTGCCGGAGCGTCCAGCGTGTTTTCGCTGATACCAAACATATTGCCTGTGGCATAGACCAGGAATGGGCGCAGGCGCTTTCCACCCAAGAGTGCGCCATAGTGCATGGCTTCAACCAGTGGAGTGTTCTGAAAAGGCTGTGGCTCGATAAAACGGCGCAGCGCATCGTTGGCACGCGCGACGCATGCCTGAAGCTCGTTGGCAAAATCCATTTACTCGGCGTCCGGTGTAAAAGGCGTGGTTTTAGCATCTTCGCTATCGGACAGCAGGATCTGCACACGCTGTTCGGCCTGCTGCAGTTTGACCTGCCCCTGACGTGCCAGTTGCACGCCACGCTCGAATTCGTTGAGTGCCTCTTCCAGCGGGAGATCGCCGCTCTCAAGACGGGTAACGATTTGCTCCAGTTCACTCAGCGCAGTTTCGAAACTGGCTGGTGCGTCGTTCTTCTTCGGCATAGTGAATTGACTCTTATATTCTCAGCCCCGACATGGTAACGGACTCAGGGCAATTATCAAATAACGCGCAATGTGCACAGGAGCGGCGCGATGGTGGTATACTTGCGCGCCTGGAAGCAGCCTTCGGTTATAGGGGCTGCTGTATTTTTCCATTACAAGCCTTATAAGCTTGCCTAAGAAACATTGCCGCCATGAAGTTTATCATTAAATTGTTCCCTGAAATCACCATCAAAAGCCAATCTGTGCGTTTGCGCTTTATTAAAATCCTCACCGGGAACATTCGTAACGTATTAAAGCACTACGACGAAACCCTTGCCGTGGTGCGCCACTGGGACCACGTTGAAGTCCGCGCGAAAGACGAAAACAAGCGTCAGGATATCCGCGACGCGCTGACCCGTATTCCGGGCATCCACCATATTCTGGAAGTGGAAGATGTTCCTTTCACCTCCCTGCATGACATCTTCGAAAAAGCGCTGGTGCAGTACCGCGACCAGATTGAAGGCAAAACCTTCTGCGTGCGCGTGAAGCGTCGCGGCAAGCACGAATTCAGCTCCATTGAAGTGGAACGTTACGTTGGCGGCGGTCTGAACCAGCACGTCGAGTCTGCGCGCGTGCGTCTGACCAACCCGGACGTAACCGTTAACCTGGAGATCGAAAACGATCGTCTGCTGCTGGTGAAAGGTCGTTACGAAGGTATTGGCGGTTTCCCAATCGGTACTCAGGAAGATGTGCTGTCTCTGATCTCGGGTGGCTTCGATTCCGGCGTCTCCAGCTATATGCTGATGCGTCGTGGCTGCCGCGTGCACTACTGCTTCTTCAACCTGGGCGGCGCGGCGCATGAAATCGGCGTTCGTCAGGTTGCGCATTATCTGTGGAACCGCTTCGGCAGCTCTCACCGGGTGCGTTTCGTCGCGATTAACTTCGAACCTGTGGTCGGCGAAATCCTTGAGAAAGTCGACGACGGCCAGATGGGCGTGGTGCTGAAGCGTATGATGGTGCGTGCAGCATCCAAAGTGGCTGAGCGCTACGGCGTGCAGGCGCTGGTTACCGGTGAAGCGCTTGGCCAGGTCTCCAGCCAGACGCTGACCAACCTGCGTCTTATCGACAACGTGTCTGATACGCTGATCCTGCGTCCGCTGATCTCCCACGATAAAGAGCACATCATCGATCTGGCACGCGAAATCGGTACTGAAGATTTTGCCCGTACCATGCCGGAATACTGCGGCGTGATCTCAAAAAGCCCAACGGTGAAAGCGGTTAAGGCGAAGATCGAAGCGGAAGAAGAGAACTTCGATTTTAGCATCCTGGAAAAAGTGGTGGCGGAAGCGTCCAACATTGATATCCGCGAGATTGCCCAGCAGACCGAGCAGGAAGTCGTAGAAGTTGAAACCGTGAGCGGTTTCGGCGCTAACGATGCAATTCTGGATATTCGCTCCATTGATGAGCAGGATGACAAGCCGCTGCAGGTTGAAGGCGTCGAAGTGGTTTCTCTGCCGTTCTACAAGCTGAGCACCAAATTTGGCGACCTCGACCAGAGCAAAACCTACCTGCTGTGGTGTGAGCGTGGGGTGATGAGCCGTCTGCAGGCGCTGTATCTGCGCGAGCAGGGCTTTGCGAATGTGAAGGTGTATCGCCCGTAGTTTCTCGCCCGGTGGCGCTTCGCTTACCGGGCCTACGGTACCGTTCATTTGTAGGCCGGGTAAGGCGTAGCCGCCACCCGGCTTTTTTATGCACTACTCTTCATAGTAGTTATAAATCCCCGCCGGTATCACCAGCGATGACGCTACTTCGTACGCCTTCTCACGCCCGACCAGCAGGTCAATAATCTTTAAGCCAAAATCAATTGCGGTACCGGGCCCCTGGCTGGTCAGCAGGTTGACGCGCGGGTCCCAGACGACGCGTTTATCCACCCAGTGGTCTTCCGGGATCGTATCCTTAAGCCCCGGGAAACCGGTCATATTGCCGATGGGGAAAATGTCGTGCGGAACCAGAACTGTTCCGGCGGCGGCGCAGATGGCTGCGACGATACGGCCGGATAAATGAAACTGGCGCACGGTTTCGACCAGCAGCGGGCTGTCGCGAAAACACTCTGCGCCCTTCAGGCCACCAGGCAGGACGATGATGTCGTATTCCCCATCGGCCACCTGCACCAGCGGGGCATCCGCGAGGATTTTTACCCCGCGTGAGCAGGTGATTGCCAGATTACCGTCGCTGGCGACGCTGGCGGTTGTCACCTTAATACCGCCGCGCACCATCAAATCAATGGTGGTGACCGCTTCTGTCTCTTCGCTACCAGGAGCGAGGCAGACCAGTGCCGACGCGCTCATATTCACTCTCCTTACGTTTAACCAGGTCATACAGACGGGCGTTTTCCGGCACCGCAATACCGTGTGCGCGGGCGCGTTTTAGCAGATAGCCGGTAATGTAGTCGATTTCAGTGTGGCGTAATGCCCGAACATCCTGCAACATCGAGGAGATATTTTCTGCAGTACTATCAATAACCTGTTCGACATAATAGCGTAAATCCTCTGCCGAGGTATGCAAGCCTTCCCTCTCAATGACCTCCGCGACTTCCGCACATAGGACGGCGACGTCTTGCGGATGGTTTTTTAGCTCGCCGTTAGGGCAATCCCACAGCGCCGTGAGCGGGTTAATCACGCAGTTTACGGCCAGCTTGCGCCACAGCTGAGGACGGATATTGTTATGCCAGGCCACGTCCGGCAATACCTTCTGCAGTACGTCTGCCAGATAACTGAAGTCGCCATCCTGTGCCCTGGCAGGGCCGATATGCGTCACCCCACTGGCGACATGTACGATGATATTGCCGTCGCGACGTGCAGCGTGCGTGGTCGTCGCCATCAGCAGCGGCTGCGGGATGCTTTTGAGCTCATCAAGCGTCCCCATGCCGTTATGCAGCAGCAGGACAGGGGATGTGGGGGGGAGCTGAGCGGCCAGTGCTTTTACGGCGTCTGAAACCTGCCATGCCTTGAGCGTCACCAGTAAGAGGTCGCTTTGCGCCAGGAAGTCAGGATCGTTCGCGGTGAGAGATTCGTTAAAGATGCTTCCGTCTTCACTAATCAGGTTTACACTGCAATAGGGCTGGGGCACGCGCAGCCAGCCCTGAACCTCATGTCCGTGCTTGCACAGCGCGGTCAGCCACAGCTGACCAAGCGCTCCGCATCCGAGCACTGTAATTTTCATTGTTCCTCCTCACCTGCAACTGCGCCAGGTGTTACAGCTTAATTATACAGCTAAGCTTCTGTTGAGTTATGCCTCGTAGCGGGTATTATGCAACGCAACAAAAGTGAAGGGAGAAGAAAAGATGCCATCTTTCGATATTGTTTCCGAAGTTGATATCCAGGAAGTTCGCAACGGCGTAGAGAACGCAACCCGCGAAGTTGAGTCACGTTTCGATTTTCGTGGCGTTGAGGCAACGTTTGAGCTGAACGATGCAAATAAGACCATTAAGGTGCTGAGCGAGTCTGATTTCCAGGTAAATCAGCTGCTCGACATTCTGCGTGCCAAGCTGTTAAAGCGCGGCATTGAAGGAACATCTCTGGATGTGCCGGAAGAGTTTGTGCACAGCGGTAAAAACTGGTTTGTCGAAGCCAAACTGAAGCAGGGCATTGAGAGCGCGGTGCAGAAGAAGATCGTTAAGCTCATCAAAGACAGCAAGCTGAAGGTGCAGGCGCAGATCCAGGGCGAAGAAATTCGTGTAACGGGCAAATCCCGTGATGATTTGCAGTCCGTAATGGCGCTGGTGCGTGGCGGCGATCTGGAGCAACCGTTCCAGTTTAAAAACTTCCGCGATTAAGACGAAAATGCCCGGTCAGACCGGGCATTTTTTCAGGCTTTAAGCGCCTGCTCGACTTCAAAGCGGTTAGTTACCTTACTGTCTATTTTGACATAGGCACTGCGCTCTTCCGGGGCGATCAGCACTTCACTTACCCCCTCTGTGGTTTCAAGACGCTGTTTGAGTGCGTCGTTGATCTCAACATCATCCGGAATTTCTACTCGCAGACTGCTGACGTAGCGCGGTTCTTTCATGGTGCTGGCAACCAACAGCCAGACAGTGGCCAGCAGCGCGCCCGCAAGGAACACGGTTTGTGAATCAAACAGACCATCCACCCAGCCGCCAAGCGAGCCGCCAATTGCCACGCCGATAAACTGGCTTGTGGAGTAAATACCCATCGCCGTGCCTTTGTAACCCGCAGGGGATTCTTTACTGATAAGCGACGGCAGCAACGCTTCCATCAGGTTAAACGCCAGGAAGAAAAGTTGCACACCCGCTACCAGTTCCCAGAAGTGCGGGCCGGAGCCCCAGAGCACGATCTCGGCAATCAGCAGGACCGCCACGCAGCCCACGAAGACGCGCTTCATTTTGCGCTTCACTTCAGCGTAGATGATGAACGGCACGACGGAGACAAACGAAATCAGCATCGTAACCAGATAGATTTTCCAGTGCTCAGCCGCCGGGAAACCCGCTGCGGCAAGCTGGCCGGGTAGGGCAACAAAGGTCGACATCAGCAGAATGTGCAGAGACATAATGCCAAAATTCAGCTTAAGCAGGCGCGGCTCGACAATCACTTTGCTGAAGCAGCCTTTTACCATCCCGGATTCACGGTTGAGGACGTGGTTTTTGCTGTCCGGAACCACCCACAAGGTTAAGGCTATACCGATGGTTGCCAGCACGGCAATCATCCAGAACAGGGCGTGCAGGCCGAGTGCATGGGTAATAATGGGGCCGAGCACCATTGCAATGGCAAAGGTGACGCCAAAGCTTACGCCGATAAACGCCATGGCTTTGGTGCGGTTTTGCTCGCGGGTTAAATCTGACAGCAGTGCCATCACCGCAGCAGCTATCGCACCGGAACCCTGCAAGGCCCGGCCAAGAATAATGCCCCATATGGAGTGGGAGAGGGCGGCAATGACGCTCCCGAGAACAAAAATAAGCAGACCACCGACAATCAGCGGTTTTCGTCCAACCCGGTCAGAGAGCAGGCCAAACGGGATCTGGAATACCGCCTGCGCCAGTCCGTAGATGCCGATTGCGAGTCCAATCAGCGCCTCGCTGGCTCCCTGCAACGCCATACCGTACGTGGTCAGAACAGGCAGGACCATAAACATGCCAAGCATCCGTAGCGAGAAGACAGTCCCTAAGCCCCAGGTCGCGCGTAGCTCGCCTGGCGTCATTTTATAATCGTTCATTACCACCTCAGTTCAAAAGCAGGCCATAGTGTAGTGCGGGGAAGGGGCGGGGTAAATAAAGGGTTATTTAACAAATATTACATGCGTTATTAATAGATTCAGTGAATAAAAAAGGGTGCCGAAGCACCCCTTTATTCACCTGTTGTGGCTTACCAGACGTAAGTCAGCAGGTTGTGTGATTCAGGCACCATGAAGTCTACGGACATCATCACGGACAGCGAGGTGATGGCCACAATCGAGAACACAAACAGTTTGCGCGCCCAGACTTTGTCATCTTCCACTTTGTAACCGCGCAGCGCCATACCGAGCCACCAGACGCTCACTGCGGCCGCTACTGCCAGATATTTGTATCCAGCGTATCCGCCCAGAGAGAGCATCAGCGTTGCCACGGCAAAAGCGATGATGTACAGCGTGATGTGGTTCTTGGCAACGGAGATGCCTTTCACGACCGGCAGAACCGGGATGTTCGCTGCCTGATAATCCTTAAAGCGGAAAATCGCGATGGCATAGGAGTGCGGCATCTGCCACAGGCTAAAGATAGCCAGCAGGATAGCTGCACCGCTGTCGAACTCGTTCGTCACCGCGCAGTAGCCAATCACCGGCGGCGCAGCGCCGGAGAGAGAACCAATCAGCGTGCCGTAGACGGAGTGGCGTTTCATATACAGGCTGTAGACGCCCACATATACCACGAACCCCATCACCCCCAGCCAGCAGGCCAGTGGGTTAGCACCAAACCACAGCAGCATAAAGCCAGCAATACCCAGCAAGGTGGCGTACACCAGCGAGACGGAAGGGGCGATCAGGCCTTTCACCAGCACCCGATTTTTGGTCCTTTCCATCTTCTTGTCGATATCCATGTCGATGTAGTTGTTAAATACACAACCGGACGCAACAACCAGTGACACACCGACCAGCGTGTAGATAAAGAGGGTGTAATCAATGCTGCCTTTAGAGGCCAGCAGGAACCCTCCGATCACGGAGATCAGGTTGCCAAAGATGATGCCTGGTTTCGTTACTTGCAGGTATTGCTTAAACATACTCGCCGCTCTTAGTGAACCATCATGTTGTAGTTGAGGTTCCACATAATCCAGATGGAACCGACTACCAGGATAGCGATGATAATCACGGTAAAGACGAAGGCCGTCATATTCCAGCCTTCATCGGACTTGGTGTTCATGTGCAGGAAGCAAACCAGATGCACCAGAATCTGAACCACTGCGGTAACCAGGACGGTGCCCAGAATCGCCGCGTGAGAAGCAGAACCGCTCATCACCATCCAGAACGGGATCACCGTCAGGATGATCGACAGGATAAAACCTGTCATGTAGGTTTTTACGCTACCGTGGGAAGCGCCATGATCGGTTGAATGACTCATTACATCGCCCCCATCAGATAGACAACAGAGAACACACAGATCCATACCACGTCCAGGAAGTGCCAGAACAGGCTCAGGCACATGATACGGGTACGGTTAGTGCTGGTCAGGCCGCGACGCGATACCTGGAACATCAGTACCGCCATCCAGATCAGGCCTGAGGTTACGTGCAGACCGTGAGTACCGACCAGCGCGAAGAACGCGGACAGGAAGCCACTACGATCAGGCCCGAAACCTTCCATAATCAGGTGATGGAATTCATAGATTTCCATCCCGATAAATCCAGCACCAAACAACCAGGTCAACGCCAGCCAGGAGACAACCTGGCTCTTGTTGTTTTTATACATGGCGATAGCCGCCATGCCGTAGGTGATAGAGCTGAATAACAGCAGTGCGGTTTCAACCAGAACGAACGGCAGTTCAAAGATGTCCTTGCCAGTCGGGCCGCCCGCTGTGCCGTTCACGAGAACGGCATAGGTTGCGAACAGACAGCAGAACAGAATGCAGTCGCTCATCAGGTAGATCCAGAAACCGAAGACTTTGGTCGGTCCTGTATCGTGGTGCGCATGTTCATGCGCGTGGGCAGTTGAGTGCGCCAGAGTATCAGTTGCCATTTTTCAGCCCCGCTTTAGAAATCTCGTCGAAATGCTGGTTTTCCAGTTTTTCGACTTCACGGACTGGTACGTAGTAGTCCACGTCCTCGTCAAAGCTCTTCACAATCCAGCTAATGATGACGCCAGCGAAACTCGCAATCGCCAACCACCAGATGTGCCAGATCATTGCGAAACCAAACACCGTTGCGAAAGCGGCAATCACAATGCCCGCGCCGCTGTTTTTCGGCATATGGATCTCTTCGTAATGAGCAGGTTGCTTGTACGCTTCACCTTTTTCTTTCATTTCCCAGAATGCGTCACGCTCGTGAACGTGTGGCACGATGGCAAAGTTATAGAACGGAGGTGGAGAAGAGGTCGCCCACTCCAGCGTACGGCCACCCCATGGGTCACCGGTCAGGTCACGGTTCTGATCGCGGTCGCGAATAGAAACGTAGAACTGAATCAGCTGGCATGCGATACCCAGTGCAATCAGCGCCGCACCACAGGCTGCAACAACCAGCATTGGGTGGAACTGAGGGTCAATCTGCTGGCTCAGGCGACGGGTCATACCCATGAAGCCCAGCACATACAGCGGCATGAACGCTACGAAGAAGCCGATGATCCACAGCCAGAACGCACGTTTGCCCCAGGTCTCGTTCAGCGTGAAGCCGAACGCTTTTGGCCACCAGTAAGTGACGCCAGCGAAGCAACCGAAGACCACACCACCGATAATAACGTTATGGAAGTGCGCAATCAGGAACAGGCTGTTGTGCAGTACGAAGTCAGCACCCGGTACCGCCAGCAGTACGCCGGTCATCCCACCCACGGAGAAGGTCACGATGAAGCCGATGGTCCACAGCATTGCTGAGTGGAACACGATGCGGCCCTGGTACATGGTGAACAGCCAGTTGAAGATCTTCACCCCGGTCGGGATGGCGATAATCATGGTGGTGATACCGAAGAAGGCGTTTACGTTCGCGCCTGCACCCATGGTGAAGAAGTGGTGCAGCCAAACGATGAACGACAGCACGGTAATACACACGGTTGCCCACACCAGAGAGGTGTAACCAAACAGGCGCTTACGTGAGAAGGTCGCTGCGATTTCGGAGAACACACCGAAGACAGGCAGAACCAGAATGTACACTTCCGGGTGACCCCAGGCCCAAATCAAGTTGATGTACATCATCATGTTGCCACCCATATCGTTGGTAAAGAAATGGGTGCCCAGGTAGCGGTCCAGGGTCAGCAGCGCGACGGTGACGGTCAGAATTGGGAAGGAGGCAATAATCAGGATGTTGGCGCACAGAGATGCCCAGGTAAATACTGGCATCTTGAACATCGTCATGCCAGGGGCACGCATCTTGATAATAGTCACGAAGAAGTTAATACCGGTCAGGGTTGTACCGATACCGGAGAGCTGAATCGCCCAAATCCAGTAGTCAACACCTACGCCAGGACTGTATTCAATTCCCGAAAGCGGTGGATAAGCCAGCCAGCCGGTCTGAGCAAACTCGCCCACACCCAGTGACAGGTTAACCAGGATTACGCCAACAACCGTGAACCAGAAGCTCAGGTTGTTCAGGAACGGAAATGCAACGTCGCGCGCGCCGATTTGCAGCGGAACGACAACGTTCATCAGACCGATAACCAGCGGCATCGCCACGAAGAAGATCATGATAACGCCGTGGGCGGTAAAGATCTGATCGTAGTGGTGAGGCGGCAGGAAGCCCGCTTCACCCGCAGAGGCAAGCACCTGCTGGCTACGCATCATGATCGCATCCGCAAAGCCACGAATTAACATGACGATACCGACGATGCAGTACATGATACCGAGTTTTTTGTGGTCAACCGAAGTCAGCCACTCATTCCACAGGTAGCTCCACTTACCGAAGTAAGTGATTAAGGCCAGTAAAGCCGCACCACCAATGATAATTGCAGCCACCGTAACCACGATAATGGGTTCATGGTATGGCACTGCATCCAGTGTCAATTTTCCGAACATTTTCTTCCTCGGCCCCTTAGTGAGCGGTTTCCGCGTGGCTCATGTCCATGCCTTCCATACCTTCATGCGCGCTGTGCTCGCCTTCTGGCTGGGACATGTTCATGCTCTTACCGTGATCCATAAATTTGCCAATAACGTCTTTGAACAAATCAGGTTTCACGTTAGAGAAGTACTCCACCTTGTTGTATTCGCTAGGTGCAGCCACTTTATCGAACGCCGCCATGTCAGACATGGTGTTTTGAGACTGTTTCGCTTTTTCAACCCACTGGTCGAAAGCGGCACGGTCTGGCGTCGCAATAGCTTTGAACTTCATACCTGAGAAGCCCGGACCGCTATAGCTGGCGGAGATACCATCATAGGTGCCTGCTTCATTGGCAATCAGGTGCAGGTTAGTCTGCATACCGGCCATCGCGTAAATCTGGCTACCCAGACGCGGGATGAAGAAGGAGTTCATTACGGAGTTGGAGGTCACTTTGAACTGAACCGGAGTGTTCGCCGGGAAGGCGATTTCATTCACGGTAGCAATGCCCTGTTCCGGATAGATGAAGAACCATTTCCAGTCCATGGAGACCACTTCGATGGTAATCGGTTTTTCATCATGAACCAGCGGTTTGCTAGGTTCGAGGGAGTGAGTGGTTTTCCAGGTCAGCACGGCAAGGAACAGGATGATCAGAATAGGCACTGTCCAGACCACAGCTTCCACTTTATTGGAGTGTGACCAGTTAGGACTATACTTCGCATCTTTATTGCTCGCACGATACTTCCAGGCGAAACCAACAGCCATCAAAACGGCAGGAATAACCACAATCAACATCAGGCCAAAAGCCGTCAATATCAGTGAACGTTGTTCCAGTCCAATCTGCCCTTTGGGGTCTAGTAGTGCAGAATCGCAGCCACTGAGTAATACAGTGCCCGCGAATAATGACAACCATCCCAAACTTTTATTGTATTTCCCGAGTCTCATTTAACGACCTCAATTCCACGGAGTCTGGTGGCGTTTAAAGTGTGCGGGCATTTTACGGGAAGGTTACATTACTGTAAACATCATTAGGACTGTGTCAGGAAGGTGTTACCGGGTTCTGCCGCACGTGTCACAAGTGTTGCAAATTATGTCGGTTTTTATGACCGAAGCCGCATGGCAAGGGCTTTATAACGAAAGGACCCCCAAGCATACCCTAAAAGGGGCAATTGGTATAACCATTGTTGAAAATAAACAAAAAATTAACAATTAATTATCAATAAAGAGACATATAAAAAACGAAAAATCAAACTATCTGATGCTGAATCGGTTAATGAAAAATAGTGTTTTGGAGCAGGCTCCAATAATTTCCAAATTTTATCCCGCACAAAACAACAATTATTTTTTTCAGCGGTTGGCGGCTATTTCACCATTATAATTTCGTTTAGTGATTACAACGGGAAATAACCTTTCGCATTTCTCTTCAGGTCATCTGCGTTTTACGCAGAGCCATGAAATCGAGCAGACCCCCAATCAGGATCCCGGCGACAGCCAGTAGGGCTCCGGCATCCAGCAGAAGGGTTACAAGGGGAAGTGCCATAGAAGTGCTGGCATTAATAATGAGCACCACAAGCCAGAGCACCAGCGCGAAGCAACCCGCCATTAACAGACGTAACGCGAAACGGTAAGCGCGGTGATATTCAGTGCGCGGCATAAAGTGTTCCGTCCGTTGGGTGTATTCCAGCGTCTGGCGACAGACCAGCAACAATAAAATACCCGGCACGGCAGCCACCACGGAGAAGAGATAAAACGTTGGCCAACCGTGGGCTTCTACAAACCAGCCGGCAATTGGCCCAACGTACACGCGGCCAACGGCAGAGAGCGCCGAGAGCAGTGCGAACTGCGTGGCGGAAAATGACTTGTTGCACAGGGTCATCAGCAGGGCGACAAATGCCGCGGTCCCCATACCGCCGCAGAGATTTTCAAAGAACACCGCTGCGGCCATGCTGATCGTATGTTTGTCGGTAATTGACAACAGCCAGTAGCCTGCGTTGGATGCGCCTTGCAGGATGCCAAAGATCAGTAGCGCGCGGAACAGCGTCAGGCGTTGCATCAACACACCGCCATAAAGTGCCCCGACAATGGTCGCAAACAGCCCCAGCGTTTTATTCACCACGCCCACTTCACCCGCATCAAAACCCACACCACGAATGAGGAAGGTGGTGGTCAGGCTCATCGCAAAGGCATCGCCCAGCTTATAAAGGACGATAAGCAACAGGATCAGCCAGGCGTTGTTGCGGCCAAAGAAATCGCGTAATGGTTCGGCGACGGCCTGTTCCAGAGAGCGGGGAACCGGGATGACATCACTCGGTTCGGGGGCGAACAGGGTGGCAATAATACACGGGATCAGCAGGGCGGCCATCAGCCAGTACATACCCTGCCAGCCAAGGTAACGGTCGGCCAGCCACAATGCCAGCCCACCAGAAACCAGCATCCCGAGGCGATAGCCCAGCACGCTGATGGCCGCACCAGCTCCACGTTCTTCAGCAGGCAACACGTCCGTCTTCCAGGCATCAAACACAATATCCTGGGACGCGGAACAGAAGGCGATCACCACCGCAAGGGCGGCCATCCAGCGAAGTTGAGTTGACGGTTCCAGGAAGCCCATGGCGGCAATGGCCAGCAGCAGCAGCACCTGCGTCATAACCAGCCAGCCGCGACGGCGGCCGAGAAACGGTGGGGTGTAGCGATCCATCACCGGCGACCACAGGAACTTAAAGACATAAGCCTGGCCGACGAGTGAGAAGAAGCCAATAGTTTTGAGATCGATATTCTCGACGGTCATCCATGCCTGCAAGGTGCCTGAAGTGAGCGCGAGAGGTAAACCGGAGGCAAAGCCAAGGATCAGCAGAATCGCTGATTTCGGTTGCTGGAAAATGCGTAAGTAATGACTGGACATGTTCTTAAAAACTGACCCGGCTAAAAACCGGGTCAGTCAGCAGGATTAACGCGCGTTCTGCTTGATGAAGTCGTGAATGCTGGTGTCCTGCGCCATGTCGGAAATGGTATCAGTCAGCACGCTGTTAACCGCATCAGCAATATTTTTATTCGATGCCTGGAACGCGCCTTCTACAGAGTAGCTCGCGCGATAGTTCTTGGTCATCTTGTTGCCATTCTTCGCGGTGGCAATGATGGCAATATCCGCTTTGGTGGCGATGTTGTAGCGAACGTTACCCTGAGAAACATCAGCATAAAGGTTGTTCACGATGATCTGCAGATCTACCGCACCGCTTGGGCCAACCATATAGCCACGAGAAGTCATCTGTTTTTCCAGCACTTCCTGCAGCAGGAAGCGCAGGTCGCGGGATGCAGTCAGCGTTACCTGCTGGTTATCGCGGGTCACTTTTGCCAGCGCTTGATCCTGACGCTGATCGGCACCGTTAATACTCACGGTAACACCCATCAGGCTTGGGTCCTGCTGAGGCAGGGTAATTTTTGGTGAGACATCAATGGTGGTAGGCGGAGTCGCACAGCCTGCCAGCATAAAAAGGGCTACCAACGGAAAGAAGAGTTTTTTTAACATTTTCAGGTTCTCAACGAATCGTAAGCATATAGAGAGAAAAATTGCCGCCATCATAACATCGCCAACGGTCAGGGGAAGTGGTCAACGCATGTAAATTCATCGCCTTGTCTGAAAACTGACCTTTGCACCCTTTTTCACCTCGTGTGAATGACAAAAGGTATGAGGCACACAGTTAACTTCATTCGTTTGAATGAGAAAATCAGACGAAAGCTAAATATTTGTTGTCAAGGTGTAATGGAAACGGTAAAAGCGGCTAACATTTAAAGGGATGGGTGACATCCTGGCGTTGTCGGAGGAGTAATTTCATGATGATACGTGAGCAGATAGAAGATAAATTAAGGGCAGCGTTCAACCCTGTGTTCCTCGAAGTCGTCGACGAAAGCTATCGTCATAACGTGCCGGCAGGTTCTGAAAGCCACTTTAAAGTGGTTCTGGTTAGCGATCGCTTCACGGGAGAACGTTTCCTGAACCGACACCGCTTGATCTACAGCACCTTGACGGAAGAACTCTCCACAACCGTACATGCGCTGGCATTGCATACCTACACCATTAAGGAATGGGAAGGTTTGCAGGATACGGTTTTCGCATCGCCGCCTTGCCGCGGTGCTGGCACCATCGCCTGATAAATCGGATTTGCAACGGCTGGAGTTTTTCCAGTATGTTGCTTAAAGATTTCCTCAAAACGGCCTCCGGGCCGTTTTGTTTTGTCTGAGTTTTGAGCGGATGGTGCGATTTTAAGGCTAAAAATAGCCTTAAAGTGTGAAAAAAGCCGCAGCAACATGCCCCAACCGTTCTCGACTCACCTAAGTGATGCCGCTATAATGCCGCGTCTTATTGAATGTCTTCGGGATGATTCTGGCGACAGGGAATGTGAATCTGCACTAAGAGAGCATCCCGGTATAACAGACAGATTCAGAGTTGACCGAGCACTGTGATTTTTTTGAGGTAACAAGATGCAAGTTTCAGTTGAAACCACTCAAGGCCTTGGCCGCCGTGTAACGATTACTATCGCTGCTGACAGCATCGAAACTGCTGTGAAAAGCGAGCTGGTCAACGTAGCAAAAAAAGTACGTATTGACGGCTTCCGTAAGGGCAAAGTACCAATGAATGTTGTTGCTCAGCGTTATGGCGCTTCCGTGCGTCAGGATGTGCTGGGTGAACTGATGAGCCGTAACTTTATTGATGCGATCATCAAAGAAAAAATCAATCCGGCCGGCGCGCCAAACTACGTTCCAGGCGAATACAAACTGGGCGAAGACTTCACCTACTCCGTAGAGTTCGAAGTGTATCCGGAAGTTGAGCTGAAAGGTCTGGAATCAATCGAAGTTGAAAAACCGATTGTGTCCGTGACTGACGAAGATGTTGATGGCATGCTGGACACCCTGCGTAAGCAGCAGGCGAACTGGAAAGAGAAAGAAGGCGCTGTTGACGCGGAAGACCGTGTGACCATCGACTTCACCGGTTCTGTAGACGGCGAAGAGTTCGAAGGCGGTAAAGCGTCTGATTTCGTACTGGCAATGGGTCAGGGTCGTATGATCCCAGGCTTCGAAGACGGTATCAAAGGCCACAAAGCTGGCGAAGAATTCACTATTGATGTGACCTTCCCTGAAGAGTACCACGCTGAAAACCTGAAAGGTAAAGCGGCCAAGTTCGCTATCAATCTGAAGAAAGTTGAAGAGCGCGAACTGCCAGAACTGACTGAAGAATTCATCAAACGTTTCGGCGTGGAAGATGGTTCTGTAGCGGGTCTGCGTACAGAAGTGCGTAAAAACATGGAGCGCGAGCTGAACGGCGCTGTGCGTAACCGTGTGAAATCTCAGGCGATCGAAGGTCTGGTGAAAGCGAACGATATCGACGTTCCAGCTGCCCTGATCGACAGCGAAATCGACGTGCTGCGCCGTCAGGCTGCACAGCGTTTCGGTGGCAACCAACAGCAAGCGATGGAACTGCCGCGTGAGCTGTTCGAAGAGCAAGCTAAACGCCGCGTTGTTGTTGGCCTGCTGTTGGGCGAAGTGATTCGTACCCACGAGCTGAAAGCTGACGAAGAGCGTGTGAAAGGCCTGATCGAAGAGATGGCGTCTGCATACGAAGATCCATCAGAAGTTATCGAGTTCTACGGTAAAAACAAAGAGCTGATGGACAACATGCGCAATGTCGCACTGGAAGAGCAGGCTGTTGAAGCGGTACTGGCGAAAGCTAAAGTGTCCGAAAAAGCGACCTCTTTCAACGAACTGATGAACCAGCAGGCGTAATTTCGCCCCAAAGGTTTAAAGTTTGAACAGAAAACCCGTTGCCTTGTGGCAGCGGGTTTTTTTTATCACACCAATAGCCCAGGAAGAGTGCTAAAACGCCCTTTCAGTGTTAGCGTAACAACAAAAGGTTGTTATGCTTGAAATAGGGCACAGTGAACCCCATAAGTGTGTAATCACGATGAATGAGACTGGCTGATAATCCGTCCGTAAGGTTACAATCAGTACAGCAGGTGTTTTCAATTTTGATCCAGGAGACGGAAATGTCATACAGTGGCGAACGAGATAACTTTGCACCCCATATGGCGCTGGTGCCAATGGTTATTGAACAGACCTCACGTGGTGAGCGTTCTTTTGATATCTATTCCCGTCTGCTCAAGGAACGCGTTATCTTTCTGACCGGTCAGGTGGAAGACCACATGGCTAACCTGATCGTGGCGCAGATGCTGTTTCTGGAAGCGGAAAACCCGGAAAAAGACATTTACCTGTACATTAACTCCCCGGGTGGCGTGATTACGGCAGGTATGTCCATTTATGACACCATGCAATTCATCAAGCCTGATGTAAGCACTATCTGTATGGGTCAGGCTGCATCTATGGGCGCGTTCCTGTTAACTGCAGGGGCTAAAGGCAAGCGTTTCTGCTTACCTAATTCCCGCGTGATGATTCACCAGCCGCTGGGTGGTTACCAGGGGCAGGCGACGGATATTGAAATCCACGCCCGTGAAATTCTGAAAGTAAAAGCGCGCATGAATGAACTCATGGCGCAGCATACAGGTCAATCGCTTGAGCAGATCGAGCGCGATACCGAGCGCGATCGCTTCCTCTCTGCTTCAGAGGCAGTTGAGTACGGCTTAGTCGACTCCGTATTGACCCATCGTAATTGATGCCCGCGACGCAAGTGTGCCGCTATACTAAAGTAGGGCGGCACTCTGCCTGAGAGCAGCTTGCGTCTTAGAATGGCATTTGCGTCGTCATGTGCGGCACAAAGAACTTAAAAAGAGGTTTGGACTCATGACAGATAAACGCAAAGATGGTTCGGGCAAACTGCTGTACTGCTCTTTTTGCGGCAAAAGCCAGCATGAAGTGCGTAAACTGATTGCCGGGCCGTCCGTGTATATCTGCGACGAATGTGTCGATTTATGTAACGACATCATTCGCGAAGAGATTAAAGAAGTTGCGCCACACCGTGAACGTAGTGCACTGCCAACACCGCATGAAATTCGTCATCACCTTGACGACTATGTCATCGGTCAGGAGCAGGCCAAGAAAGTGCTGGCGGTAGCGGTATATAACCACTACAAACGTCTGCGTAACGGTGATACCAGCAATGGCGTAGAACTGGGTAAAAGTAACATTTTGCTGATCGGCCCAACCGGTTCCGGTAAAACGTTGCTGGCTGAAACTCTGGCGCGTCTGCTGGATGTTCCGTTCACCATGGCGGACGCTACCACTCTGACCGAAGCGGGTTATGTGGGTGAAGATGTAGAAAACATCATCCAGAAACTGCTGCAGAAGTGCGATTACGACGTACAGAAAGCCCAGCGCGGGATTGTTTACATCGATGAGATCGACAAGATCTCTCGTAAATCTGATAACCCGTCCATTACCCGTGATGTGTCAGGCGAGGGCGTACAGCAGGCACTGCTGAAGCTGATCGAAGGAACTGTTGCGGCCGTTCCACCACAGGGTGGTCGTAAACATCCGCAGCAGGAGTTCCTGCAGGTTGATACCTCCAAGATCCTGTTCATCTGTGGTGGTGCGTTTGCGGGTCTGGATAAAGTTATCTCCCACCGTGTTGAAACCGGCTCCGGCATTGGTTTTGGCGCTACGGTGAAATCGACGTCAGAAAAACCGAACGAAGGCGAACTGCTATCTCAGGTTGAACCAGAAGATCTGATCAAATTCGGTCTGATCCCTGAATTCATTGGCCGTCTGCCGGTTGTGGCAACGCTGAATGAGCTGAGCGAAGACGCGCTGATCCAGATCCTGAAAGAACCGAAAAATGCGCTGACTAAACAGTATCAGGCGCTGTTCAATCTTGAAGGCGTTGATCTGGAGTTCCGTGACGAAGCGCTGGATGCGATTGCCAAGAAAGCGATGATCCGTAAAACCGGTGCCCGTGGCCTGCGTTCAATCGTTGAAGCGGCACTGCTGGATACCATGTACGATCTGCCGTCGATGGAAGACGTTGAGAAAGTGGTGATTGACGAGTCCGTCATTAGCGGTCAAACCAAACCGCTGCTGATTTATGGTAAACCGGAAGCGCAGCAAGCATCTGGCGAATAATTCACCAAATCATACAAGCAGTTAATCAAAAAGGGGGGATTTTATCTCCCCTTTACTTTTTCCGTATTCATGGCGTTGAATGTGTGGGAAACATCCCCATATACTGGATACATGTTAATGGTTGTGTGAAGTACTGTTACATGACCAGCTTACCTGGCGGACACTAAACTAAGAGAGAGCTCTATGAATCCTGAGCGTTCTGAACGCATTGAAATCCCCGTATTGCCGTTGCGCGATGTGGTGGTTTATCCGCACATGGTCATACCCTTATTTGTAGGGCGGGAAAAATCTATCCGTTGCCTCGAATCCGCCATGGATCATGATAAAAAAATCATGCTGGTGGCGCAGAAGGAAGCATCAACGGATGAGCCGGGTGTAAACGATCTTTTCACCGTCGGGACCGTGGCCTCTATTTTGCAGATGCTGAAGCTGCCTGACGGCACCGTCAAGGTGCTGGTAGAAGGCCTGCAGCGTGCGCGTATTACCACTCTGTCTGACAATGGCGAACATTTCTCTGCGAAGGCAGAGTACCTTGATTCGCCTCAGCTTGATGAACGCGAGCAGGAAGTGCTTGTACGTACCGCGATCAGCCAGTTTGAAGGCTATATCAAGCTGAACAAGAAAATCCCACCAGAAGTGCTGACGTCGCTGAACAGCATCGACGATCCTGCCCGTCTGGCGGACACCATCGCTGCACATATGCCGCTGAAGCTGGCTGACAAACAGTCCGTTCTGGAAATGTCCGACGTTAACGAGCGTCTGGAATATCTGATGGCGATGATGGAGTCTGAAATCGATCTGCTGCAGGTTGAGAAGCGTATTCGCAACCGCGTGAAAAAGCAGATGGAGAAATCTCAGCGTGAGTACTATCTGAATGAGCAAATGAAAGCTATTCAGAAAGAACTGGGCGAGATGGACGATGCGCCGGACGAAAACGAAGCGTTGAAGCGCAAGATCGACGCGGCGAAGATGCCAAAAGAGGCAAAAGAGAAAGCGGAAGCGGAATTGCAGAAGCTGAAAATGATGTCTCCAATGTCGGCTGAAGCGACCGTTGTACGCGGCTACATTGAGTGGATGGTGCAGGTTCCGTGGAACGCCCGCAGCAAGGTCAAAAAAGACCTGCGTCAGGCCCAGGAAATCCTCGATACCGACCACTACGGCCTGGAACGCGTGAAAGATCGTATTCTTGAGTACCTCGCGGTACAAAGCCGTGTAAACAAAATCAAAGGCCCAATTCTGTGCCTGGTAGGACCTCCTGGTGTGGGTAAAACCTCTCTGGGTCAGTCCATCGCCAAGGCGACCGGGCGTAAGTACATCCGTATGGCGCTGGGTGGTGTACGCGATGAAGCGGAAATCCGCGGTCACCGTCGTACCTACATCGGTTCTATGCCGGGTAAACTGATCCAGAAGATGGCGAAAGTGGGCGTTAAAAACCCGCTGTTCCTGCTCGATGAGATCGACAAAATGTCATCGGACATGCGCGGCGATCCTGCGTCTGCGCTGCTGGAAGTGCTTGATCCAGAACAGAACGTGGCGTTCAGCGATCACTACCTGGAAGTGGACTACGACCTGAGCGATGTGATGTTCGTGGCGACCTCCAACTCCATGAACATTCCGGCCCCGCTGCTGGATCGTATGGAAGTGATCCGTCTCTCCGGCTATACCGAAGATGAGAAGCTGAACATTGCTAAGCAGCACCTGCTGCCGAAACAGATTGAGCGTAACGCGCTGAAAGCCAACGAGCTGACCGTAGAGGACAGCGCGATTATTGGCATCATCCGCTACTACACCCGTGAAGCGGGCGTGCGTAGTCTTGAGCGTGAAATCTCTAAACTGTGCCGTAAAGCGGTGAAACAGCTGCTGCTGGATAAGAGCCTGAAACACATTGTGATTAACGGCGACAATCTGCATGCCTATCTCGGCGTTCAGCGTTTCGACTATGGTCGCGCGGACAACGAAAACCGCGTGGGTCAGGTGACGGGTCTGGCATGGACGGAAGTGGGTGGCGATCTGCTGACCATCGAAACCGCCTGTGTACCGGGTAAAGGCAAGCTGACCTACACCGGCTCTCTGGGTGAAGTGATGCAGGAATCCATTCAGGCTGCATTGACCGTGGTACGTGCGCGCGCGGAAAAACTGGGTATCAACCCGGATTTCTACGAAAAACGCGACATCCACGTGCACGTTCCTGAAGGCGCGACGCCGAAAGATGGCCCAAGCGCGGGTATTGCCATGTGTACCGCTCTGGTTTCCTGCCTGACGGGGAACCCGGTGCGTGCCGATGTGGCGATGACGGGGGAAATTACCCTGCGTGGACAGGTACTGCCAATCGGTGGATTAAAAGAAAAACTGCTGGCTGCACATCGTGGTGGGATCAAAACGGTATTGATTCCTTACGAGAATAAACGCGATCTGGAAGAGATTCCGGACAACGTAATTGCCGATCTGCAGATCCATCCGGTTAAACGCATTGAGGAAGTTCTTAGTCTCGCACTGCAGAATGAACCCTCCGGAATGCAGGTTGTAACCGCAAAATAGTGACCTCGCGCAAAGAGCGTCAATAAAAACAAGGCTGGTAAGTCATTTCGCACTTGCCAGCCTTTTTTTGTATAGCTAATTTAGATTGCTGATTAGGTCAGCCATCAACAACGGGTGTTGTAAGGTCATGGCAGGCCTGATATAACTGCTGCGCGGTCGCGTTGTGAAGGATTCAGGCGCGATATAAATTATAAAGAGAGGAAGAGAACAGTGAATAAATCTCAACTGATTGACAAAATTGCTGCTGGTGCTGATATTTCTAAGGCTGCAGCTGGACGTGCGTTAGATGCATTAATTGCTTCTGTTACTGAATCTCTGCAGGCTGGGGACGACGTTGCACTGGTAGGCTTCGGTACTTTTGCTGTTAAAGAGCGTGCTGCCCGTACTGGCCGCAACCCTCAGACCGGTAAAGAGATCACCATTGCTGCTGCTAAAGTGCCGGGTTTCCGTGCAGGTAAAGCGCTGAAAGACGCAGTAAACTGATTGCTTTCCCGATTCAGGGAAGCTGAATAGTACAAGGGCGCATCATTTGATGTGCCTTTTTTGTTTGTCCAGACCTGATTTGTGCGAGTTTATGCGAGTTGTGGGCTGACAATCGCCCCGTTTTCTTGTCACAATACGCCTTCACGCGCGACGGGCAGGATTTTCCGTCAGCGTCAGGTAACCAGTCACCTACAGCGGAGTGTTGTTACACCATGATGGACAGCTTACGCACGGCTGCTAACAGTCTCGTGCTCAAGATTATTTTCGGTATCATTATCGTGTCGTTCATATTGACCGGCGTGAGCAGTTACCTTATTGGCGGTGGCGCGAACTATGCCGCAAAAGTGAATGGCCAGGAAATCAGCCGTGGTCAGTTCGAGAATGCTTTTGCCGGTGAACGTAACCGTATGCAGCAACAGCTGGGCGACCAATTCTCTGAACTGGCGGCGAACGAAGGGTATATGAAGACCCTGCGCCAACAGACACTGAACCGTCTTATCGACGAAGCGCTGCTGGATCAGTATGCAAAAAAACTGGGTCTGGGCATCAGTGATGAGCAGGTGAAAAAAGCCATCTTCTCTACACAAGCCTTCCAGTCTAACGGCAAATTCGACAACGCACGTTACAACAGCATCGTCAACCAGATGGGGATGACGGCCGATCAGTACGCTCAGGCGCTGCGTAATCAACTGACCACCCAGCAGCTCATCAATGCCGTCGTGGGCACCGATTTCATGCTCAAAGGTGAAACGGATGAACTGGCAGCATTAGTGTCGCAGCAGCGCGTTGTTCGTGAAGCGACCATTGATGTGAATGCCCTGGCGGCGAAACAGCAGGTGAGCGATGCTGACGTTAATGCTTACTACGAGCAGAATAAGAATACCTTTGTTTCTCCGGAGCAATTCCGTGTGAGCTATATCAAGCTGGATGCCGCTGCGTTGCAGGAAACTGCGTCAGATGCGGAAATCCAGTCTTACTTCGATCAGCATCAGGATCAGTTCACTCAGCCGCAGCGTAACCGCTACAGCGTGATCCAGACCAAAACGGAAGCAGATGCTAAGGCTGTTCTGGACGAACTGAGCAAAGGTGCTGATTTCGCCACCGTCGCGAAAGCGAAATCCACCGATATTATCTCCGCGAAAAACGGCGGTGATATGGGCTGGCTGGAAGATGCAACGACCCCTGATGAGTTGAAAAATGCCGGTCTGAAAGACAAAGGCCAGCTCTCTGGCGTAATCAAGTCTTCCGTTGGTTTCCTGGTCGCGCGTCTGGACGATATTATCCCTGCGAAAACCAAACCACTGACTGAGGTTCGTGATGATATCGCGGCGAAAGTGAAGCAAGAGAAAGCGCTGGATGCCTACTACGCGCTGCAGCAGAAAGTGAGCGATGCCGCCAGCAACGACAACGAGTCTCTGGCTGGTGCAGAGCAGGCGGCTGGTGTGAAAGCGGTTGAGACGGGCTGGTTTGGACGTGACAACCTGCCGGAAGAGCTGAACTTCAAACCGATTTCTGATGCCATCTTCAACGGTGGTCTGGTGGGCGAGAATGGCACCCCTGGCAGTAACTCTGACATCATTACCGTTGACGGCGATCGTGCATTTGTTCTGCGTGTCAGCGAGCACAAACCAGAAGCGATTAAACCGCTGACGGAAGTGAAGGATCAGATTGTCGCCCAGGTTAAGCACAACAAAGCGGAACAACAGGCGAAACTGGATGCTGAGAAGATTCTGGTTGATCTGAAAGCAGGCAAACAGGACGCGCTGAAAGCCGCTGGCCTGAGCTTCGGTGAGGCGAAAACGTTGAGCCGTACCGGTCAGGATCCAATCAGCCAGGCTGCGTTTGGTCTCTCCTTGCCAGCAAAAGACAAACCGAGCTTCGGTACCACAACGGATATGCAGGGCAATGTGGTTCTGCTGGCGCTGGATGAAGTGAAAGCCGGCACGATGCCAGAAGCGCAGAAGAAAGCGATGGTTCAGGGGATTACCCAGAACAACGCCCAGATTGCTTTCGAGGCGATGATGAGCAACCTGCGTAAAGAAGCCAAGATTAAGCTGGGCGATGTGATGACTCAGCAGCAATAATTACGTAACTGCTCGCAGATTTTCGTAACGCTCTGCAAAAACTAAAGGCCGCTTTCGCGGCCTTTTCCATTTCTGTTATCTGTCGTTTGTGCCTGTTTTCCGGGGCGGCTATCGTGGTGTGGCTGTCAACAAACAAGGAGATAACAGCATGAAATGTGGAATCAAAGTACTGCTCATTACACTGGCTATTGCCACCACCGGGATGAGCGCTGGCGCGCTGGCTGCAAAAGCACAGGTCGTACAAAGTCAGGCAGAGACACCAGCACAAACGAATGCTCCCGCCAAAACAACAGGGAGTAACAAAGCGGCTGACAATGATAGCTCGCGAGTCAGTATCAATTCAGCATCAGCAGAGGATATCGCTCGCGTGATGAATGGGGTAGGGCTGAAAAAGGCGCAGGCCATCGTCAGCTACCGTGAAGAGTATGGCCCCTTTAAAACGGTCGACGACCTGAAGCAGGTCCCGGGGATGGGTAGCTCACTGGTTGAGCGCAATCTCTCACACCTGACGTTGTAAATAAGCAATTTCTTGCACTGCTGCAAAAATTTGCCAGGATAATGAGGTCATACCAGTTGTGACCTCTAATCCTATAACAACACTAAAGGCTATTGCGCTATGCAGACAAAAATCAAAGTTCGCGGTTTCCATCTTGATGTATACCAGCATGTCAATAACGCCCGCTATCTTGAGTTTCTTGAGGAGGCTCGCTGGGACGGTCTGGAAAACAGCGAAAGTTTTCAATGGCTGACTGCGCATAACATCGCGTTCGTGGTCGTCAATATTAATATTAACTACCGCCGTCCTGCCGTACTGGGGGATGTGCTGACTGTCACCAGCCAGGTACAGCAGCTAAATGGGAAGAGTGGCGTGTTAAGTCAGGTGGTGACGCTGGATCCCGAAGGACAGGTGGTGGCTGATGCTCTCATTACCTTTGTCTGTATTGATCTTAAAACCCAGAAAGCGCTGCCGCTGGAAGGAGAGTTGCGTGAAAAGCTGGAGCAGATGATCGTGTAGGGTATTTTTCCAGTTCACCTGTGCTGTCGACGCTCATTCGTCGACAGCACGGTGAAGTAACTCTATTTCAGTCCGGTTTTTTTCTGCATCGCGGCCATTACGCCGGCCTTATCGGCCAGGTAGTGATTAAGCCCGTTGGCACGCATGTTACAAGCGGCGCACTGACCGCAACCGTCGCCTTTGATACCGTTATAGCAGGTGAGGGTTTCACTGCGAACCAGGTCCAGTTTGCCCCAGTAGTCCGCCAGTGCCCAGGTCTCTGCTTTATTCAGCCACATCAGTGGTGTTTCAAAGCGCGTCTCTTTTGCCATCCCAAGATTGACCGCGTGGTTTAGTGCCTTCACGAACTCGTCGCGGCAGTCCGGGTAGCCAGAGAAGTCGGTCTCACATACGCCGGTGATCACCGCTTCGGCTTGCACCTGGTAAGCATAAATCGCCGTCAGGGTCAGAAAAAGAATATTACGGCCAGGAACAAAGGTATTTGGGATACCGCTGGCGTCAGGTACATAGTCAGGTACAGGAATACTGTCGCGTGTGAGGCTACTGACGGCGAGTTCATTTAACAGCGTAACGTCCAGCACCTTGTGCGCGCGCGCGCCCAGTTTCAGAGCCAGTTCACGCGCAACGTCGATTTCAGCGCGATGGCGTTGACCGTAATCGAAAGTGACACAGTGAACTTCATCATACTGATGAAGGGCCTGAACCAGGCAGGTAGTAGAATCTTGTCCTCCGCTGAACACGACGACGGCACGTTTCATAAATCATCTCGATAGTTACGATAAAACGTTATGTTACCGCCTGACCACGACGGCGACCAGCTTCTTCACGATTTGGGGGCGGGCAGCCATGCTTCGGTAAAATCAAACCAGCCGCGAGTGTTGAGCCTAATACCGTTGACCCCTGGCGGGGCGCTGATCTGGTATTGATAGTTGAACAGTGGCGTTAGTACAGCTTTTTCCATGAGCTGTGAGAAAATGGCTTTGAGCCCGGCATGTCTGGCCTGTTCGTCGGTCTGGGTCTGTACGGCGTCCAGAGTGGCCTGCAGATGGGCAAACTGCGGCGCGTTCAGCAGGTGTGCCCATAAGACGTCACAGCGCAGCCATTGCTCAAGCGTATATTCCGGCGCTTCGCCAATCAGTCTGTCCCCCATCATGATGTCAGCATCAGCAAGATTTTGGCATCCGTCCCAGGTTTTCGCATCGTAAAAGATGACCGTAAGCTCACAGCCCTGTTGCGCAAGATACAGTTTTAGTTGGCTTGCCATCGTATGTAACTCGACGGGCAAATGGTAAGCCAGTATTAATTTTTCCGGCAGAGGTACATTCGTTAAATCAGGCCACTGCGGGATCGTCCAGCCGGGAAGTAACTCCTCTGTCGGGGTAATCAACCCTTCATCCAGTGGAAGAGTATGCAGAAGCGTTGAGAGATGGATGATATTGATGAGCCGCCGAGCCTGCATTTCACTCAGGCGCGGGCTTTGCTTCAGGGTGAGATAACAAAAACCCAGACTGGTGCTGTTAGTGACCAGACGCAGGCGCTCCAGTTCATCCGGCTCGCCAATGGCGATCTGCACCGGATGGCGACAGCTGGTACCTAACCCATAGTCAAACAGCGACGGTGTTATCCAGTATTCGATAGCTTTAAGCAATGGATGGCTGAGATGGTACTGTTCGTGGCTTTCAAGACGCACCAGGTCGGGGTCGTACACGCTGAGTCTGAAGGGGCCGCTACCCGTCATCGGCTGGTCGGGATGCGCAAGCCGGCTACAGTAGGTTGCCAACCGGTGTGCCAGCCAGAAGTCCGGTTGATGCAGGATAAAGGTCAGGCACTGGGGATGGGTGACTTCAATACGTAAGACGCTCTGGAACAACTTACGCAAGGAAGGCAGGGCAAGCAGTGCCATCAGGCTTTGTTGAAGCTGCATGGTTTCGACCTTATCACCGTTATGCCAGTGTAGCGTTGAGCGAATATAAAAATGCCAGCGCAAACCGTCCTCTGACACTTCCCAGTGATGGGCAAGATCGCCAGTTGGTTCACTGCTGTCGCCGTGAAAGCGTGTTAACCCGGAAAAAACCTGTCCTGCCAGGTGCTGTTCTGCCCGGCCGGGTAAAAAACCCGGATGAAGGGGATCCAGTGAGCGGTAATAGGGAATGCGCAGCGTCGGCGTATCGTTTTGCCATTGCCCGCCTAAGAACGGATGCAGCAATGAACGTAACTCTTGTGGCGCAAGCTGGGCCAGCTCAAGCGCATTGTGCTGCTGTCCATGCTTCAGAGCCTCTTCCATCATCGTATTGCGCAGTGACTCCGGGGAGACATGGAACGTCAGTTCACCGCGCTTTCCGCGACCAGACTGTGCACGCCAGGTAAGCCATCCCGCGTCATGAGCCTGACGCAGCAGCGTTCGAACATGTCTTTCACTACAGAAACAGCGGGTGGCCAGTTCGCTGATGGTGACGTGTTGTGTCGCGCCAGCGGAAGGCTGCCACAAACGGTGATACTGGTTGAGTCGGTTGAGCTGGCGCATGAGAAACCCGGAACAATATTTATCATCTATTCACTATTACTTCCGTATATCTCACGTAATACTGAAGCACAAGTTAACCGCATCACACTTCAGGAGTAATCATGGCTCGGCTCGCTGCATTTGATATGGACGGTACGCTGTTAATGCCGGATCACCGTTTAGGGGAGAAAACCCTGAATACGCTGAAGCGCCTGCACGAGCGTGATGTCACTCTGACGTTTGCCACCGGTCGCCATGTGCTGGAGATGCGCCATTTACTGGGGGCGTTTTCCCTGGACGCTTTTCTGATCACGGGCAACGGGACGCGCATTCATTCCGTGGAAGGGGACGTTCTGCACCGTCAGGATCTTAACCCGGAAGTGGCGGATATCGTACTACACAGTACCTGGGATACGCAGGCCAGCCTCCATGTTTTTAACGATAACGGCTGGTTTACCGGGCGTGAAATACCGGAGCTGTTGCATGCGCATGTCTACAGCGGTTTTAAATATCAGCTTATCGATCTGCGTCGGATCCCTGCCCATGCGGTGACCAAAATCTGTTTTTGTGGCGATCATGACGATCTCTGTCGCTTGCGCATTCAGTTAAATGAGGCTCTGGGTGACAAAGCGCACCTGACCTTTTCGGCGGTGGATTGCCTTGAGGTGCTTCCCGTGGGCTGTAACAAAGGTTCTGCCCTGGCGGTACTGAGTGACCACCTGGGCTTGACGCTGCAGGATTGTATGGCGTTTGGTGATGCCATGAATGACCGCGAGATGCTGGGCAGCGTGGGGCGCGGTTTGATAATGGGGAATGCGATGCCGCAGCTAATTGCAGAACTTCCTCATCTGCCTGTTATCGGGCATTGCGGTAACGAAGCGGTGTCCCATTTTTTGACGCATTGGCTGGACAACAACAACCTCCCATATTCCCCCGAATAGTGAGACCCTTCCAGCAAGCCAGACTTCGGTCTGGCTTTTTTTATTTCACCAGCTGTGCAATTTGTGCTTTCCAGGGCTCAATATCGCCGATATTTGCCTGCACCCATTGCGCATTGTAATAGGTCTCAAGGTAGCGCTCGCCGCTGTCGCAGAGCAGGGTGACGATGGAGCCGGTTCGACCCTCTTCACGCATACGTACTGCGAGCTGCAGGGCTCCCCACATATTGGTCCCGGTAGAAGCCCCGACTTTGCGGCCAAGTTGCGTTTCCAGCCAGTGCGCGGTGGCGACACTTGCGGCATCCGGCACGCGCAACATCTCATCCACCACATCCGGGATGAACGACGGTTCCACGCGTGGGCGGCCAATCCCTTCAATTTTACTGCCCACCGGGCTGCGCAGGCCGATATCGCGGTTCTGCCAGTAGTCGAGGAACACGGAGTTTTGCGGATCAACCACCATCAGTTGGGTGTCGTAGCCCTGGCAGCGGATATAACGCCCGATGGTGGCGGAGGTGCCGCCCGTCCCGGCGCTCATCACAATGTATGAGGGAACGGGATGCGGCTCGTGGGACATCTGGCGGAAAATACTGTCGGCGATATTGTTATTACCGCGCCAGTCGGTGGCTCGTTCCGCAAAAGTGAACTGATCCATGTAGTGGCCGTTCAGCTCGCGTGCCAGCATTTCAGATGCCGCGTAGATTTCACAGGCGCTTTCCACAAAGTGGCATCGTCCGCCGTAGAATTCGATCTGTTCAATTTTACGTTTCGCCGTGCAGGAAGGCATCACGGCGATGAAGGGTAAACCCAGCAGGCGGGCAAAATAGGCTTCAGACACCGCCGTTGAACCGGATGAGGATTCAATGATGGTGGTACCTTCTTTAATCCAGCCGTTACATAAACCGTATAAAAACAGTGAACGCGCCAGGCGATGCTTCAGGCTACCGGTAGGATGGGTGCTTTCATCTTTCAGATAGAGCTGAATACCGTCAAATCCCGGCAGGGAAAGTCGAATCAGGTGCGTATCCGCCGAGCGCTGATAGTCGGCATTGATTTCGCTGATGGCATGTTTAACCCAGGAGCTATTCATCGTAGTTATCCGTTTGTCATTTTGTGCCCAGCATAGCGAAAAGCACAGAAAAAATTGTTGCTATCTGGCCTTTAAAATAGAATGAAGGGAGAAAAATTTTCTCTGTGAGGTGGGTATGCTAGATAAAATTGACCGCAAGCTCCTTTCATTGCTGCAAAGTGACTGTACCCTCTCTTTGCAGGCGCTGGCAGATGCCGTTAATCTGACCACCACACCGTGCTGGAAGCGCCTCAAGAAGCTTGAAGATGACGGCATTCTTCTGGGACGCGTCGCGTTATTAGATCCCGAAAAACTGGGGCTTGGGTTAACGGCATTTGTGCTGATTAAAACCCAGCATCACAGCAGCGAGTGGTATTGCCGTTTTGTCACTCAGGTTTCTGACATGCCTGAGGTGCTCGGTTTCTGGCGTATGGCCGGAGAGTACGATTACCTGATGCGCGTTCAGGTAGCTGACATGAAGCGCTATGACGATTTTTACAAACGACTTGTGAACAGCGTGCCGGGCTTGTCGGACGTCACCTCGAGCTTCGCCATGGAACAGATTAAATACACCACAGCACTACCTATTGAATAACTTCGTAAAATACCTTCAGGAACAAACCGCGTGCGATTATTTGCCCAATTAAGCTGGTACTTTCGTCGGGAGTGGCAACGCTACATCGGTGCAGTAGCCCTGCTTATTATCATTGCCATCCTGCAGCTGATCCCGCCGAAGGTGGTGGGCTACGTCGTGGATGGCGTCACCGAACAACATTACACCACCGCACGGGTGTTGATGTGGGTTGGCACGTTGGTGCTGACGGCCGTCATTGTCTATCTGCTGCGCTACGTCTGGCGCGTGCTCCTTTTTGGCGCTTCCTATCAGCTGGCCGTTGAGCTGCGTGAAGATTTTTACCGCCAGCTGAGCCGACAACACCCAGAGTTTTATCTGCGACATCGCACCGGGGATCTCATCGCACGCGCGACAAACGACGTCGATCGCGTGGTGTTCGCCGCAGGAGAAGGGGTGTTAACGCTGGTGGATTCTCTGGTCATGGGGTGCGCAGTACTGATTGTGATGTCGACCCAGATCAGCTGGCAGCTCACCCTGCTGGCATTGTTGCCGATGCCGCTGATGGCACTGGCGATCAACCGTTTTGGTGAGCAACTGCATGAGCGCTTTAAGCTGGCGCAGGCGGCGTTCTCTTCACTGAACGACCGTACGCAGGAGAGTATGACCAGCATCCGTATGATTAAAGCCTTTGGTCTGGAGGACAGACAATCAGCACTGTTTGCAGCCGATGCCGCAGACACGGGGGCGAAGAATATGCGCGTCGCGCGAATTGATGCGCGTTTTGACCCGACAATCTATGTCGCGATCGGCATGGCAAACCTGCTGGCTATTGGTGGGGGGAGCTGGATGGTGGTACAGGGCGCGTTAACCCTGGGACAATTGACCAGCTTTGCGATGTACCTGGGGCTGATGATCTGGCCGATGCTGGCATTGGCCTGGATGTTTAACATCGTGGAGCGCGGCAGCGCCGCCTACAGCCGTATTCGCGCCATGCTGGCCGAAGCACCGGTGGTGAATGACGGCAACGAAGCCGTACCGGAAGGGCGCGGTGTCATAAATGTTGACGTCCGTAAGTTTGTTTATCCGCAAACGGAACATCCGGTACTGGAGAACGTTAGTTTTACGCTCAAGCCTGGTCAGATGTTGGGCATTTGTGGCCCAACAGGTTCTGGCAAAAGTACCGTGCTCTCATTGATTCAGCGCCACTTTGACGTCACGCAGGGCGATATTCGCTTCCATGATATTCCCCTGACGCAACTGCTGCTGGACGACTGGCGAGGTCGTCTGGCGGTCGTCAGCCAGACGCCGTTTTTATTTTCGGACACGGTAGCAAACAATATCGCCCTCGGACGCCCGTCGGCGACGCAGGAAGAGATTGAGCATGTGGCGCGTTTAGCCAGCGTACATGATGATATTTTGCGTCTGCCGCAGGGCTACGAAACGGAAGTCGGGGAACGTGGCGTCATGTTGTCCGGAGGACAAAAGCAGCGAATCTCAATTGCCCGCGCGCTGCTTCTCAATGCCGAAATCCTGATTCTTGATGATGCGCTTTCCGCTGTGGATGGGCGTACCGAACACCAGATCCTGCATAATCTGCGCCAGTGGGGCGACGGACGTACGGTGATTATCAGTGCCCACCGTTTGTCGGCGTTGGCGGAAGCCAGCGAAATTTTAGTGTTGCAGCATGGGCACATTGCCCAGCGCGGGCAGCATGAAAAACTGGCTGAGCAATCGGGCTGGTATCGCGACATGTATCGTTATCAACAGCTTGAAGCGGCGCTGGATGATGCCCCGGAGCAGGATACGGAGGCCGCTAATGCGTAAATTTGGCTCGATGTGGCCGACGCTAAAACGTCTGCTGGCCTACGGTTCACCGTGGCGAAAACCGCTGTCTGTTGCCGTGCTGTTGCTCTGGATTGCGGCGATTGCTGAAGTCAGCGGTCCACTGCTTATTAGCTATTTCATCGACAATATGGTTGCCAAAAGCTACCTGCCTCTGGGGCTGGTGGCGGGCCTGGGTGTGGCTTACGTTGGCTTACAGCTGACGGCGGCGGGGCTTCATTATGCCCAGTCGTTGCTGTTTAACCGTGCAGCCGTGGGGGTCGTGCAGCAGTTGCGTACCGATGTCATGGACGCTGCGCTGCGCCAGCCGCTCAGTGAGTTTGATACCCAGCCGGTCGGGCAGGTGATTTCACGCGTGACCAACGATACGGAGGTGATCCGCGATCTGTACGTCACCGTGGTGGCAACCGTCCTGCGCAGCGCGGCGCTGATTGGCGCGATGCTGGTGGCGATGTTCAGCCTCGACTGGCGTATGGCACTGGTGGCGATCACCATCTTCCCGGCGGTGTTGATTGTGATGATTATCTATCAACGTTACAGCACTCCCATTGTGCGTCGGGTGCGAGCCTATCTGGCCGATATTAATGATGGCTTCAATGAAGTGATCAACGGCATGAGCGTCATCCAGCAGTTCCGCCAGCAGGCACGTTTTGGCGAGCGGATGGGCGAAGCCAGTCGTTCACACTATATGGCGCGTATGCAGACGCTGCGGCTTGACGGTTTCCTGTTACGCCCGCTGTTGAGCCTCTTCTCCGCGCTGGTGCTCTGTGGTCTGCTCATGCTGTTTGGCCTGACCACTCACGGAACCATTGAGGTTGGGGTCCTGTATGCTTTTATCAGCTACCTTGGCCGCCTTAACGAACCGTTGATTGAGCTTACGACACAGCAGTCGATGCTCCAGCAGGCCGTCGTGGCAGGGGAGCGAGTGTTCGAGTTGATGGACAGACCGCGTCAGACCTACGGCAACGATGACCGCGCGCTGCAAAGCGGGGCCATTGCCTTTGATAACGTCTCGTTTGCTTATCGCGAAGACCGGCTGGTATTACAGGACATCACGCTGGATGTCCCGTCGCGGGGCTTTGTTGCGCTGGTGGGGCATACCGGCAGCGGTAAGAGTACGCTCGCAAGCCTGTTGATGGGTTACTACCCGCTAAGCCAAGGTGAAATTCGCCTCGACGGACGCCCGCTCGCGTCTCTCAACCATAATGTGTTACGTAAAGGCGTTGCAATGGTGCAGCAGGATCCGGTCGTGATGGCGGATACCTTCTACGCCAACGTGACGCTGGGTCGGGACTATACCCATGAACAGGTCTGGGATGTGCTGGAGAAAGTGCAGCTGGCAGAGCTGGCTCGTGGGTTCAGCGACGGGATCAATACGAAGCTGGGTGAGCAGGGGAACAATCTCTCTGTTGGGCAAAAACAGCTTCTGGCGCTGGCGCGGGTACTGATTGAAACGCCGCAAATTTTGATTCTGGACGAAGCAACGGCCAGTATTGATTCCGGTACCGAACAAGCTATCCAGCAGGCACTTGCCGCCGTGCGTGACCATACGACGCTGGTGGTAATTGCCCACCGCCTTTCCACGATTGTTGAGGCGGATACTATTCTGGTGCTGCACCGTGGACAAGCCGTTGAGCGCGGTACACACCGGGAGTTGCTGGAAGCAAAAGGGCGCTACTGGCAGATGTACCAGTTGCAACTGGCAGGCGAAGAGCTGGCTGCCAGCGTGCGCGAGGAAGAGTCACTGAGCGCCTGACGCACCAAAATGAGGCGGCGCACTAACAGTCATTCCTGTTGGTGCAAAACTGAAACGCACCGTGCACCGGCATGGTGCGTTTTTTTTCACCCGTTTGTTGATCAAGGCCGCGTAACGCTCCTTGCACCGCGATTCACCCTGTTTTTCATTTCTGGCACACCCCTTGCAATATCCTCTGCGTTAGCTGCGGCCATTACCGAATTCTGACTGGAGGGGATCTATGAAGCTGGTTACGGTTGTAATCAAACCATTCAAACTCGAAGACGTGCGTGAAGCGTTGTCTTCAATGGGTATTCAGGGACTGACTGTCACCGAAGTGAAAGGCTTTGGTCGTCAGAAAGGTCATGCCGAGCTTTATCGCGGGGCGGAATACAGCGTTAACTTCCTGCCAAAAGTAAAAATTGATGTCGCGATTGCTGATGACCAGCTTGATGAAGTCATCGATGTGATCAGCAAAGCGGCCTACACCGGCAAAATTGGCGACGGCAAAATTTTCGTTGCCGAACTGCAGCGCGTCATTCGCATCCGTACCGGCGAATCTGACGAAGCGGCACTGTAAGTAACTCCTGGCACACAGTGATAGGGATCGAGAAAATGAAGATAGCAACACTTAAAACGGGTCTGGGTTCGCTGGCACTGCTGCCGGGCCTGGCGCTGGCTGCTGCTCCTGCGGTGGCAGACAAAGCCGATAACGCCTTTATGATGATCAGCACCGCGCTGGTGCTGTTCATGTCTATTCCGGGCATCGCGCTGTTTTACGGCGGCCTGATCCGTGGCAAAAACGTTCTCTCCATGCTGACGCAGGTTGCCGTGACGTTTGCACTGGTCTGCGTGCTATGGGTGGTTTACGGTTACTCGCTGGCCTTCGGCACGGGCAACGCCTTCTTTGGCAACTTCGACTGGGTGATGCTGAAAAATATTGAGCTGACCGCGCTGATGGGTAGTTTCTATCAGTACATTCATGTTGCTTTCCAGGGTTCGTTCGCCTGTATTACCGTGGGGCTGATTGTGGGCGCGCTGGCTGAACGTATTCGCTTCTCTGCGGTGCTGATTTTTGTCGTGGTCTGGCTGACGCTCTCCTATGTGCCAATTGCACACATGGTCTGGGGTGGTGGTCTGCTGGCAACGCACGGTGCGCTGGACTTCGCAGGTGGTACCGTTGTACACATCAACGCCGCGGTAGCGGGTCTGGTAGGGGCCTATCTGATTGGCAAACGTGTTGGCTTCGGTAAAGAGGCGTTCAAACCGCACAACCTGCCGATGGTCTTTACGGGTACTGCGATCCTCTACTTTGGCTGGTTCGGCTTCAACGCCGGTTCGGCAAGTGCCGCGAACGAAATTGCCGCACTGGCTTTCGTGAATACTGTGGTGGCAACGGCGGGTGCAATCCTCTCCTGGGTATTTGGTGAGTGGGCGGTGCGCGGTAAACCTTCCCTGCTGGGTGCCTGTTCAGGGGCGATTGCCGGTCTGGTTGGCATCACGCCAGCGTGTGGTTATGTAGGTGTAGGCGGTGCGCTGCTGGTCGGTCTGGTGTCCGGTCTGGCGGGTCTGTGGGGCGTGACTGCACTGAAACGTATTCTGCGCGTTGATGACCCTTGCGATGTGTTTGGTGTACACGGCGTGTGCGGCATCATCGGTTGTATCATGACAGGTATCTTCGCTGCGAAATCGCTCGGTGGTGTGGGCTACGCTGAAGGCGTCACCATGGTTCATCAGGTGCTGGTGCAGCTGGAAAGTATTGCTATCACCGTGGTGTGGTCTGCGGTTGTCGCGTTCATCGGCTACAAGCTGGCGGACATGACGGTCGGTCTGCGCGTACCGGAAGAGCAGGAACGCGAAGGTCTGGATGTGAACAGCCACGGCGAGAATGCGTATAACGCATGATCTGAGTGTCTTGCCGGGTGGCGGCTTCGCCTTACCCGGCCTACAACAGCACAAAACGTAGGCCCGGTAAGCGTCGCGCCACCGGGCTTTTTACATCAACCTCTGTTACGCATTACCCCTTCCTGCACCGTTGAAGCCACCAGCACGCCTTCCTGAGTATAAAACTCCCCACGCACAAACCCGCGGGCGCTGGATGCCGACGTACTCTCCACGCTGTAGAGCAGCCACTCATTCATGTTGAAGGGACGGTGGAACCACATCGAGTGATCGATCGTCGCGACCTGCATCCCTTTTTCCAGGAACCCAACGCCGTGCGGCTGCAGCGCCACCGGCAGGAAGTTGAAATCAGACGCGTAGCCCAGCAGATACTGATGCACTCGGAAATCTTCCGGCACGGTGCCGTTAGCCCGGATCCACACCTGGCGCTTCGGCTCGGCGGGGTGACCCTTCATCGGGTTATGGAACTCAACCGGGCGGATCTCCAGCGGTTTATCGCAGAGAAACTTTTCTTTGACCTGAGGCGGAAGCAGATGCGCCAGCGCACGGGCGATATCCGTTTCTGATTTGAGATCGTCTGGCGCGGGTGCCGTCGGCATCACTTTCTGGTGTTCATATCCGGACTCCGGCGCCTGGAAAGAGGCGGTCATGTAAAAGATTGGCTTACCGTTCTGAATGGCTGCTACGCGGCGCGCGCTGAAACTGTTGCCATCTCGCAAGACTTCGACGTCATAAACAATCGGTTTTGCGCTATCGCCGGGGCGTAAGAAGTAGCTGTGGAATGAATGCACCAGACGGTCTGCCGGGACAGTCTCCTTTGCAGCGTACAGCGCTTGTCCAACGACTTGCCCGCCGAAGACCTGGCGTAAGCCCAAATCTTCGCTCTGTCCGCGAAAGAGTCCTTCCTCAATTTTTTCCAGATTCAGTAATGTCAGCAGATTGTTCAGTGCCTGACTCATAGTTGTCCTCAATAAACGCCGTAGCGAAAGATAGGCAGAGTATAACGCAGAAATGAAAGTGGTCCGATGGGTAGAATAATCTGAATATCGGGACGATCTCAGGCATTAATCAGTGATCTGTGCCACACTTGAATACGTTATGTGATTGAAACGACATCGGATGGGATCGATCCCGCTGGTGCATTGATGATAAGGAGACTTCAATGAAACTCGTGCCCATGCTAAGTGGTGTAGCTATTGCGGTGGCGTTGTCCGCCTGTGCCGGTAAGAGCGCCCAGGTGCCAGTGCCAGCAGCAGACCCAAACGGGATTAATACCCTTTCTCAGCAATCCATTCAGCAGCCTAACGTTTCCGGTACCATCTGGATTAAACAGAAAGTGGCCTTACCGCCGGATGCGGTATTAACGGTAACCCTGTCTGATGCTTCTCTGGCAGACGCGCCGTCGAAAGTGCTGGCGCAGCGTGCCGTCCGTACTGAAGGTAAGCAAGCACCGTTTAGCTTCGTGTTGCCGTACAACCCATCAGACGTGCAGCCTAATGCCCGTATCCTGCTGAGCGCAGCGGTAACCATTAACGGTAAGCTGGTCTTTATCACCGATACGGTCCAGGAAGCGATTAACAACGGTGGGACCAAAGTTGACCTGAACCTGGTGCCGGTGCAGCAGACCGAAGTCCCGGTTGCTCCGCAGACCAATCAGCCTTCCCTGCCAACCCCACCGACGCAGATGTAATTTCTGCATTGCCCCTCTCCTTCGGGAGAGGGGTCAATATTCCCAGCGATACTTCTGTAAATCGATCTGCCCGGACCCCGACACCTGCACACCTTCTGAGAGTAATGCCTGACGTTGACGCTGGAGATCCGGACCCGTCAGCGAGATGACACCATGACGGTTCACCACCCGGTGCCAGGGCAGGGTACTCCCTTCCGGTAGTCTTTTCAGGACACCGCCCACCTGCCGCGCTGCACGCGGGGAACCCGCCAGACGCGCGACATCACCATAGGTGGTAACATAGCCTTCCGGAACAGAGGCCACGATTTGCCATACACGCTGTGGAAATGAGTCGTGTTCGTCCATACGTTCACCTGCGGGATTTTCTGGACAGCCATGTTAAACGAAGATCGTCAGGATTGCTGCGCCAGTTTGCGCAAGAAACCAGCATCCGGTTCCTGGCAGCTTGCAATTGGGCGTTAGCACAGGGATAATGCGCCAGCGCGTTGGTTATCAACGCTCTCAATGGGGGCTCTGTTGGTTCTCCCGCAACGCTACTCTGTTCACCAGGTCAGGTCCGGAAGGAAGCAGCCAGGGCAGACGACGTGTGTGCCGGGATGTAGCTGGCAGGGCCCCCACCCATTTGTGGCTCCGCAAGATTTTCCCTGCTTCTCCTTCCCCTTAAACGGTTAGTCCACAATATTAGTACGCCTATATCGTGTAATATATATTTCATCGCATTGAAATATTATTGTCATAAACCTGTAATAATAGACTGTCATTTTATCATTGGATGTCTATTTTCTTCCATAACTCAAAAAAATATATATCTGGATAAAATTGTTAACTTCGTGTATTAAATAAAACACTTATTCCGAAGGGAAGTGACAAACATGGCTACTGCGGTATTAAACGTTAAAATTGATGGCGCGCTAAAAGAAAGACTTCGTCACTATGCGGAAGTGAATAACGAGAATTTAAGCGTGACGACAGAGAAACTGCTGCTGCTGGCATTTGAAGCAGTAGAAGAGGCGGGAGTATCGGAAGAGGATATTGATAATCAGCATACGGAAGAAGAGAGTGTTTCTCCTTTTACTCCTAAAGAAATCAAAGCTCTACGTAAACTTCTGAAGAAGAGAAAATGAAACAACAACTGTCTACTGCCAGTGACTACAAAGAGGCCTGCGATTTGTTGCGTTCAGGCTACGTGAAGCATGTACGTCTTGGCTGGAATGTCGGTAGTGATGAGTTCTTTCGTATTGCGTCTGACTGGTGCGATACCGGCGCAAAAATAAAGAAAGACGGTGAAAACTTCGTTATTTCACTGAAAGGCTTTCCTATTCCTCCTCAGCACTAAATCCTGACAGGTGAAAACTGCTGACTGCATGTATTACAGTCAGCAGTTTTTATTTTATGATCAACTTCAAGTTTTTTATATTACACCAGACTGCGTTTTACTGATGGCGCGTTTTTATTCAGGGAGAGCCAGAGTGGCTTAATCCTCAGTAAAGCCTGTTCAAGCTCTGTCGGTTCGAGCGAAAAAGGCATACGTAAATAGCGGTCGAACGCCCCCGATAAGCCAAACCGTGTACCGGTCCCCAGGTTGATCCCCAGTATTTCCGCTCGTGCGGCTAGCTGTGTTGCCTGCATACCAGGCAGTTCGATCCAGTATGAGAGTCCACCTTCCGCTTCATGAAATTTCCATTCCGGGAAATGTTCGCGTAGCAATTCACCACATCGATCTCGTCGTTCTGCCAACATTTTTCGTCGAGCAGGGAGAAACGTCTCGCTATTGTTAATCAGCCACAGCGTCGCCAGTTGCTCCAGCAGCGGAGATCCCAGATCCAGGGTATCTCGGGTCTGAGCGAGTGTCGCGATGGTGCGCGAAGAGGCGCGGATCCAGCCGAGACGCAGCCCTCCCCAGAAACTTTTTCCGGCAGAACCTAACGTGATTACGTTGGCTTGCGGGTTAAACGAGGCTAGCGGTGGCGGTGGTGGTGAGTCAAACCAGAGATCGACCATCGTCTCATCCACCACCAGCGCCGTACGGATCTGTGCGGCGATATCGGTTAGTGCCTGGCGGGTCGCTATATCCATACATCGCCCGGTTGGGTTATGAAAGTCTGGCATCAGATACGCCAGACGAGGCGCCGTCTGGGCAAGCGTTGCCGCAAAGCCATTCGTATCCCAGCCGGTTTCCGGCAGTGAGACCCCCACGGGCCGACACTGTGCCCCCTGAATGGCGGCAATCGCCAGCGGATAGGTGGGATGATCGACCACGACACGATCCCCCGGCCCGGTCATCATCCGCAGTACCAGCGCAAAACCACTGACGGCTCCATTAACCACCATCACCTCGTCCGCCCGGGTCGGAAGACCACGCGAGGTATAGCGTACAGCGATGGCTTCCCGCAGTGACGGCAGCCCAAGCTGATCGTAACCCGTCAGCGAGAGATGCTGGGTAATGGCCGTGAGCGCATGGGTATAAGCCTGGTGGATCTCTGGCCCGGCATTGAGCGCGGCAGTGGAGAGATCCAGCGCGGCGCTTGCCGCTGAAAGTGTTGGAACGGCGCGCGTATCCGGGAGGATCACGCGCGATCCGCTTCCGTGGCGGCTTTCGAGGTATCCCTCCTCGCGCAGATGGGCGAGGGCGCTGCTGATAGTCGTCCGGCTCACATCCAGCGCGGTGGCCAGTTCCCGTTCGCCTGGTAGCCGCGTATTCAGTGCCAGCCTGCCATCAAGGATCAACAGACGCAGCGCATCGGCCAGCTGACGCCAGAGTGGGGTGCGGGATGAGGTTTGCTGCCAGTGGCCTAAAAGACGTACCAGAGACTGGCTTCCGAAGCGACGTGATGACATGTGCAGTCCACTATTTGAAAACTGGACATTAATCATAGTGCCATTTTAGGTCAGGATGAAAGCCTGGTTCACTGGAGAAGATAAAAAATGGTACGTCGCCTGCTACAACTCTATGTCGGTTTAGGACTGTATGGCCTTTCCACCGCAATGTTTATTCGTTCCGATTTGGGTGTCGATCCCTGGGATGTTTTTCACCTTGGGGTGGGGATACAGCTGGGTATGACTATCGGGACGGTGATCATTGTGACCGGCGCTGCGGTGCTGCTGCTGTGGATCCCACTGCGTCAGATGCCGGGCCTTGGCACAATCAGTAACGTGATTTGTATCGGTCTGGCGGCGGACGCCAGCATGGCGCTTATTCCGGAACTTGATTCCTTATCCGTTCGAATCGCTTTCCTGGTGTCGGGCATCGTGATGAACGCGATTGCGACCAGCATGTACATCGGTGCCGGTTTCGGACCTGGACCGCGCGACGGTCTGATGACCGGTATTCATGCCCGGCTGGGGTGGTCCATTCGCAGCGTGCGTACGTCAATTGAAGTGTCCGTCCTGCTGATTGGGTGCGTGCTTGGCGGCACGTTTGGTGTGGGAACCGTCTTGTATGCCCTGACCATTGGCCCGCTTATCCAGCTCTGTCTGCCCTGGTTCCGCCAGAAGCCGCGCATTGAGGAAGTATCTCAGCCGGAACGGGTTGTTTAATTTTGCGAAGCGCTCACATGCTTTAACGGCATCGCTGTGCCAGAATAGAAGCTTCTAAAATTGCGATGCCAGAATGCATGAAAGCAATCACACTCTATGATGTTGCCCTCCTTGCGGGGGTTTCTTATCAGACCGTGTCCCGCGTTATTAACGATGCGGAACACGTCTCTGCCCGTACGCGGGAAAAGGTGCAGCAGGCGATGGCGGAGCTGCACTATGTCCCTAACCTTCGGGCACAGCAGCTAGCGGGTAAACGCACCCGTACGTTGGGTCTCATCACTACCGACCTGGCCCTGCACGCGCCTTCACAAATTGTGTCGGCGGTAAAATCGCGTGCGGCGGAGCAGGGGGCGAGCGTCCTTATTTCCATGGTTGAGCAACCGCAGCAGTGTCAGATCGCGCTTCAGGCGTTGCTGGCGCAGCGCGTGGAAGCGCTACTTGTGAATGTTCCGCTTGACGATCGTCTCGCTGAACAGCTCAGGGCGCTGGCGTCACCCGTCCCGGTGTTGTTCCTCGATGTATCGCCTTCAGCGCAGGTGAACAGCCTGGTGTTTAATGCCGAGCAGGGGGCACGTCTGGGCGTTGAGCATTTACTTTCATTAGGGCATCAACGCATTGCCCTGCTGAGCGGGCCGGAAAGCTCGGTTTCTGCGCGGTCGCGTATGGCGGGTTGGAAAGCTACGCTGGCACAGGCTGGCCTTGAAGCTATCGCGGTGGCATACGGTGACTGGAGTGCGGCGTGTGGGTACGAGAAAGGACATGTGCTGTTGTCGGCGGCGGAATTACCTGATGCCATTCTGGTGGCGAACGATCAAATGGCGCTCGGAGTAATGCGTGCCTGCGCAGAAAAGGGGATATCTATTCCCGGCCAGATATCCGTGGTTGGGTTTGACGATACCGCCGACAGTGCCTGGTTTTCCCCGCCGCTGACGACCGTTCGCCAGGCGTTTCGTGAGGCGGGAGAGCAGAGTGTGGAATGGCTGCTGGCGCCCACTCAGGGTGATGAGTGCTGGCAGGTTCAGTTGCCTGTTACGCTGGTAACCCGTCATTCCAGCGCGCGCCGTGTACCGCAGCAGGCAGAATATGAGGATCTCGCGCAGCAGCTCAGAAGCCTGGCGCTACGGGCTGAACAACTTGCCCGTAAATAAGACTTTTGTGATCTGACTCGCTACCCCACGATCGAACACTTTACCGTAACCCAGTGGCAGGGCATGTTAAGCAAAATTGTGAGCGCTTCGCAAAAGAGGTTGATATGCCCAACACACCATCGCTGACTCTCAGCGCAATTCTGGCCCGTCGGGACTGGGAAAACCCAGGGGTAACCCAGTGGAACCGCCTGGCCGCACACGCGCCGTTACACAGTTGGCATCATGAACAACCTGCCCGGGATGATGTCGCATCTCTCAGCAAACGCTCCCTTAACGGGGAATGGCAATTTAGCTACTTTCCAGCGCCGGAGCAGGTTCCCCAGAAATGGGTGACAGAAGATTGCGCGGATGCTGTCACGATGCCCGTACCGTCTAACTGGCAGATGCAGGGTTTTGACACCCCCATCTACACCAACGTTACTTATCCAATACCTGTTAACCCACCTTTCGTTCCGCAGGAAAATCCGACCGGTTGTTATTCGCTCACATTTGAAGTGGATGACGCCTGGCTGCAGAGCGGGCAAACACGGATTATCTTTGACGGCGTGAACTCGGCGTTTCATCTGTGGTGCAACGGGCAGTGGATGGGCTATTCACAGGACAGCCGGCTGCCCGCCGAGTTTGATCTCTCGGCGGCATTACGCCCCGGACAAAACCGCCTGGCCGTTATGGTCTTGCGCTGGTGCGACGGGAGTTATCTGGAAGATCAGGACATGTGGCGCATGAGCGGCATTTTCCGCGATGTGTCGTTGCTGCATAAACCCGAGACGCATATAGCTGATTATCAGGTGGCGACAGACCTGAATGCAGAGCTGGACCGTGCAGTGATGAAGGTCGACGTCCAGCTTGCAGGCGCTGGTTTTACGGACTGCGAGGTGGTCTTTACCCTGTGGCGTAAGGGGGAAAAATGCGCCAGCGCAACCCAATGCCCTGGGTCTGTTATTGTGGACGAGCGCGGCTGTTGGGACGAGCGTTTAACGGTAGCCATTCCCGTTGATGCCCCAGCGTTATGGAGTGCTGAAACGCCGGAGCTGTATCGCCTGACGATCGCGCTTCGGGATGCGCAGGGCAACGTGCTGGAGATTGAAGCCTGCGATGTTGGCTTCCGTCGCGTTGAAATCAGTAACGGTCTGCTGAAACTCAACGGTAAAGCGCTGCTGATCCGCGGGGTAAACCGGCATGAACATCATCCGGAAAATGGCCAGGTGATGGACGAAGCGACGATGCGGCGCGATATCGAAATCATGAAGCAGCACAACTTCAACGCTGTGCGCTGCTCGCACTACCCAAACCATCCGCTGTGGTACACGTTATGCGACCGCTACGGGTTATATGTTGTTGACGAAGCCAATATCGAAACCCATGGCATGGTGCCGATGAGTCGCCTCGCAGACGATCCGCGCTGGTTGCCTGCTATGAGCGAGCGTGTGACCCGCATGGTGCAGCGCGATCGTAATCATCCCTCAATTATCATTTGGTCGCTGGGCAATGAGTCCGGGCACGGTGCAAACCACGACGCACTGTATCGCTGGGTGAAATCCACGGATCCAACGCGCCCGGTACAGTATGAAGGTGGCGGCGCGAACACAGCCGCGACCGATATTGTTTGCCCGATGTACGCCCGGGTCGATCAGGACCAGCCTTTCCCTGCTGTACCCAAATGGTCAATCAAGAAATGGATCGGCATGCCGGATGAAACGCGTCCGCTGATCCTCTGCGAATATGCCCACGCGATGGGGAACAGCTTCGGTGGGTTCGCGAAATACTGGCAGGCGTTTCGCAGCCATCCTCGCCTGCAGGGTGGCTTTGTCTGGGACTGGGTCGATCAGGGCCTGACGAAAAAAGATGAAAATGGCAACACGTTCTGGGCGTACGGCGGGGACTTTGGCGATAAACCGAATGACCGTCAGTTCTGCCTGAATGGTCTGGTGTTTCCCGATCGCACGCCACATCCGGCGCTGTATGAGGCACAGCGTGCGCAGCAGTTTTTCACGTTTACGTGGGGGAGTTCGTCACCGCGGGTGATTGCGGTGCGAAGCGACTATCTGTTCCGCCATACCGATAACGAAGTGCTGAAATGGACGATTGCCCGGGATGGGAACGTACTGGACGCGGGCGAGGTCACACTCGCTGTTGCTCCTGGAGAGACTCAGCATGTGGAAATCGAGCTTCCGGAGATCGAGCCAGAACCGGGTGAAGTCTGGCTGAATGTCGAAGTATTTCAGCCGCGGGCAACACCGTGGTCACCGGCAGATCATCTCTGCGCGTGGGAACAGTGGCCGCTTCCGGCTCCGCTGTTTATCTCTCCGCCAGCTCCCGCGGGTGTGGCTCCTGTTTTGTCGCAAAACGATCGTATGCTTGAAATCACGCATCAGCAACAGCGCTGGCAGTTCGACCGCCAGTCCGGGAACCTGACGCAATGGTGGCGTAATGGTGTTGAAACACTGATTTCACCTGTGACGGATAACTTCAGCCGTGCACCGCTGGACAATGACATTGGTGTGAGTGAGGCGACGCGGATCGATCCGAATGCCTGGGTTGAGCGCTGGAAAGCGGCGGGTATGTACGATCTTACTTCGCGCGTTCTGCAGTGTGGCTCAGAGCAGCACGCAGGTGAGGTGGTGGTGACCACCCTGCATGCTCTGGAGTTTCGCGGCAAAGCGCTGTTCCTGAGTCGTAAAATCTGGCGGGTGGATGATCAGGGTGTGCTGCATGGTGATATTCAGGTTGATGTTGCGTCTGATATCCCGGAACCCGCGCGCATTGGCCTGAGCGTTCACCTCGTCGAAGCACCGGAAAATGTTCACTGGCTGGGGTTGGGTCCACATGAAAACTACCCGGACAGAAAGCTGGCGGCGCAACAGGGGCGCTGGAGATTACCTCTGGAGGCGATGCACACACCGTATATTTTCCCTACGGAAAATGGTTTGCGCTGCGATACCCGCGAGCTAGTGCTGGGAAGGCACCAGTTAAAGGGTCGGTTCCATTTCTCCGTGAGCCGCTACAGCCAACAGCAGTTGCGTGAGACAACCCATCATCATTTGTTGCGTGAGGAGCCAGGTTGCTGGCTCAATCTCGATGCGTTCCATATGGGCGTGGGCGGCGACGATTCCTGGAGCCCCAGTGTCTCGCCGGAATTCATCCTGCAGGAGCGCCAGCTTCGTTATACCTTCCGCTGGCGGCAGAACCTTAACTAACCTCTGAGATACGGCCACCTGAGGTGGCCGTATGCTTAAGCCAGGATCCCGCTTAATCCATGCAGGCCCATGTAAACCCCTACCAGGGTAATCAGTGCCGCTGAGATCCACGGCGCTTTTCGTGAAAATTTGCTAAACCCGGGCCAGCGTTTTGACGCATGCTTGAGGCTTAAAGCGGCAATTGCGCCGGAAGCCACCAGCGTGATCGCCAGACCAATACTGAAACTGAACACCAGCGTTGCGCCGAGGGCAAAATGCTTCAGTTGCAGGCAGATCAGCAGGATTGTAATGGATGCAGGGCAGGGGATAAGCCCCCCGGTCAGGCCAAACATCGCGATCTGCCCGGTGGTGACGTTTTGACCGTTGAAACGTCGGTTAATATCCTGTGCGTGCGCCCGTTGATGGGCGTCCTGCCACTTTTCCTCAACCAGTTGATGTCCATGGTGGTGATGCTCATGATGGTGATCATGGTCATGGTCATGGTCATGGTGGTGATCGTGATGATGATCGTGCGGCTGACTCTCTTTCCAGGTTCGCCAGGCCATCCACAAGGCGATTGCTATGATCAATACCCCGGAGATCAGCTGGAACCAGGGCTCGGACGTGTGTGCATCCCATCCCTGACCAAACCATAAGCCAGCCATGGCAATGATCCAGACCACCGCCGTGTGGGAAAGTGTTGCCGCCAGCCCGAGCATCACAGCCTGTTTCATCGTACCGCGGATTGCCACGATAAAGGCGGCCATCATCGTTTTTGAGTGGCCCGGTTCGAGGCCATGCAGCGCGCCGAGCAGGATAGCGCTGGGGACAAACAGCCAGGCGTTGCCCTGCTGCAGGAGTGAAGCAAAATCGTTCATCGAAGATTCCGGAATGGAAAGCGAGATTAAATACTACTCCCCCCCAGTAGGTTAATACTACCCCCCAGTAGAAAAATACTCAGGGGGAGTAAAGCGTGATATGCTTTAAAAGCCAATAAATGAGGAATAAAGAGATGTCACATACGATTCGCGACAAAAAAATGTTATTGACTCGCCTGAAGAAAATACAGGGACAGAGCACTGCTCTGGAAAAAATGCTTAATGGCGATCACGAATGTGCTGACGTGTTACAGCAGTTGGCGGCGATCCGTGGGGCGGTAAATGGCATGATGATGCAGGTGATAGAAGGACATCTGACCGATCATGTGGTGAAAGAGCCAGAAGAGACTCAACGTGAAGCTGATCTTGGCGTGGTGTTACAGGTGATCAAATCCTACCTTAAGTAGAATGCGACCTGAGGTTATTTTCTGCCCAAAAAATAAATTCCGCTTTTGGCAGTGCTTTACTGTAGTACCACCCCTGCCCATACTGCACCCCGTGGCGGTGCAACCAGTCGAGCTGTCTTGCGGTCTCAATCCCTTCCGCAACCATCGCCAGTTTCAGCGATTTCGCTATTTCAATAATGTGCGGGGTGACGTTTTTGTACTCCAGTGCATCCACAAACGATTTATCAATTTTTAGCGTATCGACATCAAGATCCTGCAGATAACTCAGGCTGGAATAGCCAGTGCCAAAATCATCAATATAGACAGAGTGCCCTGAACGACGGAAGGCGGCGATGGCTGGCGCGCTGATTTTAGGGTCGGCAAAGCCACGTTCGGTTAACTCAAGGGCGATTTGTTTAGGATGGATTTTCCACTTATTCAGTAATTGACTCAGCAGAGGTGGCAGATCGCCAGAGGTCAAATCAGCTGGCGCCAGGTTGATAGAGATATGCTGTTCTTCATGAAGGTGCAGCCAGTTGCCCATATCTTCGAATACTTTTTCGATAACTAACTGGGTCAGTTGCGAGATGAGCCCGGTTTGCTCAGCAAGTGGAACAAAAATATCAGGCGCGAGGATGCTCCCGTCTGGCTGAGGCCAGCGTGCCAGTGCCTCGGCACCCACAATTTTTCCGCTACAAAGCGCTACGATGGGTTGATAGTGAATCACAATGTCGCGGCTGTTAATGGCGTCAAGCAGGCGATTGCGCGGCGACTGGATACGGCGCAATACGCGTAAGACGAAGAACGCGGCAAGCAGGCTTATCAGTATGCCGAAAGGTAGCCAGAAAATAAGCTGCTGGTGCCAGGTTTCAGCCAGTGGCTTGAGTGCAGCCCAGGCCACGATCGTAAACCCTAACTCAGGCACCGGCTTCATGATGTACATTGACCCGTTGTACTGAATGCTGGAGACCTTCTGCCCCATAACCATGTTACGGATATGCGGATCAAGTTTGTTACTGCTGGCAAAAATGAGATGTGTTTTATGCCCCACCAGGGAGGCATTTATCGTGAGCTGACTGAAAGGGATTACATCGACAAGCGAGGCGGGATCAATCAGTACAAGGTAATGGCCTTTCCCCATGACAGCCATATAGCGGTTAAAGCCGAGATCGTTTTGTGTGGTCAGCCATGTGCTGTAACCATCTTCTGTAATACGCATCGGAGGGGGAAAAGAGACCGCTTTGCTGGTTTGCTCCAGGGAGGAGCAGAGGGGCTTAAGATTGTCGACATAGATAACTTCCTGGACATAACGCCACGAGAAAGCGGACCGGCGCATTTCCATTAAATGCGTAGGGCTACAGGGGGCTCCCTTAAAGGCCTGCAAATGATTTAGCGCCTCTTTTGCCTGCGCCATAACCATGTCAGTACGTACCAGTACACGTGAGGCATATCTGTCCAGCGCATCGACAAATTTTTCTTCCGCCTGGCGGTGCGCCAGCCAGATGCTAAGGCAAATGGGGATCAACACAGAAAAGATAAGTACGCCAGTCACCAGACTGACCATATGCCGGGTTTTCATGCTGTCGTTTCCTTCCTCATATGCCCGTTCCTGGGTACAGAGTTCCCTGCCTGAAGAGAAAGATTTTACCGCGAAATGATGTAGTTATAGCACGTGTGTAGCCTGGTTTTCATTTTATCTAAGGCAAATCAGAAAATAGCATCAGGATAGAGGGGGGTTGTTATTTCATCAGAGCTCGGATATCATTTTGTTATGTTATAACAAAACATAAAGAGCTTACGATGAAACCAGATATCCATCCCGCCTATCGCACCGTGGTTTTCCACGATACCAGTGCCAATGAGTACTTTAAAGTTGGCTCGACCATAAAGACCGACCGCGAAATTGAACTCGACGGTGAAACCTATCCCTACATCACTATTGAGGTCTCTTCAAAATCGCATCCGTTCTATACCGGCAAGCAGAAAACGTTCTCTACGGATGGCAGCGCGGCACGCTTCCGCAAGCGTTTTGGCGGTTTTCTTAATGCGAAGCGGGGCTAACTATGCAGGTACTTAACTCATTACGTAGTGCGAAACAGCGTCACCCGGATTGCCAGATAGTCAAACGCAAGGGACGCTTATATGTGATTTGCAAATCTAACCCGCGCTTTAAGGCGGTTCAGGGACGTAAAAAAAGACGCTAGATGCGTGTTTCTCGCCAACTTTCCAGGGATCTTTTCTGTTTGCCATCGGCAGTAAAATTGTCGATGGCAAGCCACCCTTCAAAGGCCTTCGCCAGCGCCGGCCACTCTTTGTCAAGTATCGAAAACCAGTCGGTATCCCGGTTATGACCTTTTGTGACCAGCGCCTGGCGAAAACGCCCCTCAAACTGAAAACCAAGACGCAGTGCCGCTTTGCGCGAAGGCTCGTTCAGACTGTTACATTTCCACTCATAACGGCGGTAGCCAAGCGTATCGAACACGTACTGCATCAGCAGATATTGCGCTTCTGTTGACTCTGGCGTGCGGCTTAACAGTGGGGAGAAATGAACGTGCCCAACTTCCACTACACCGTTTTTAGGATCAATCCGCATCAGGGCCAGTGTTCCGACAGGAGACTGTGTGTGGTTATTAATTACGGTAAAGTGAATGGGATCGGATAATTCGCACACGCTCGCCACCCACCCGGCAAACTCACCCGCTGAGGCATCTGGCTCCCGTAGCAGCCATGTCCAGCTGCGGCTATCTTCGGCCCGGGAATAAGCGTTGAACAGTGCGTCGGCATGCTCCACTCGAAGAGGCTCAAGCCGACAATAGCGCCCCTGAAGGACGACCCGAGACGGGTGCTGACGAGGTTGCCAGTCGATAAGAGGTTCACCCACTGGCTGACCAAACTGATTGAATGTCTTCATCTTAATGTCCGTGACGTTGAAAAGAGTTCCAGACTAGTGAGTTACTGGTTCCATAAAAAGAACCACTCGGCTATGTTTTGGTGGTACCAGGCGGAGGTGAGATGAATATACCCGGTGATGAATTTTATACGTTGCTCAATGCTGCTCTGAAAGCGCGTGGTGAGGAGACGCTTCAACGTACGCTCTATCTAACATTGCGGGAGGCCATACTGTGCGGCAGGTTACAGTCTGGCTGCCAGCTTTCGGGTTCGCGGACGCTGGCTCGTCAACTTTCTCTTTCGCGGAACACCGTGAATGCAGCGCTGGAGCAGCTCACGCTCGAAGGATATTTACTGCGTAACCGACAGGGAACGCGTGTGGCACAGTTAGCTCACCGTTCTGTCGCCCGGGCATTGCCGGATTCTGTCATCACGCTCGCAAAGCGGGTCTCATTGTTACCTGCGCCAGTGGCCCGGGATACACCGGTTATGGCATTCACCCCCGGGACGCCTGCCATCAACTATTTTCCTCTACCGCTGTGGCGAAGATTGTTCGATCGCGTGTTGCGGGAGGAGGGGAGTAGCCTGTTGGGATATGGTTCACCTGCCGGGGAACCGTCGCTGCGGGCGGCCATTGCCCGTCATCTTGCCCTGTCTCGCGGAATTGACTGTGACGCCAGCCAGATTGTAATAACGGAAGGCGCTCTGGAAGGCGTCAATCTTTGCACGATGCTGCTGAGCGAGCAGGGAGATGTCGCGTGGGTGGAAAATCCCGGATATAGCGGGGCAAAAAGTGCTTTTGTAAAAAACGGTCTGAAGATGACGGCAATACCTGTTGATGATGAGGGAATGTGCTGGGAAGGGCTGGATGTTCCTTGCCCCTCGCTTATTTTCACCTCGCCTTCACATCAATTCCCTTACGGAAGCGTACTCAGTGCGCGGCGGCGTCTGGCATTGCTGGAACTTGCCCGGCAACATAACGCCTGGATTATTGAGGACGATTACGACAGTGAGTTCCGTTACACCGGTGAGCCTGTGCCGGCAATGTTGGGAATGGTAGCGAATGCCCCCGTCGTCTATCTGGGGACATTCAGTAAAACGCTGTTTCCGTCACTCAGAATGGGGTTCATGGTGTTACCCCCGGCGCTGGCAAATGCGGCTCATCCGGCTATTGGTGCACTGTTACGCGGCGGACACCGTGCTGAACAGCGTACTCTGGCGCTGTTTATTGAAGAAGGCCATTATGCCCGTCATCTTGCCGCCATGCGTCGGCTCTATCGTAAACGTTACCGCCAGTTACGGGAGGTGCTGAGCGGGGAGCTTCATACTCCGCATCGCATTCTTGCTGGCGAGGGCGGAATGCATCTGACGCTGGCGATAGAAGGGATTGATGATCAGAAGCTGGTGGAGCAGGCGAGGGCATTTCAGCTGGCCCCCGCTGCATTGAGCGGATATTACCTGGAGAAGAAGCAGGGGCAAACCGGTCTGGTATTAGGTTACGGCAATACCTCTGCTTCTCAGTTTGTGCCGGGGATCCGACGCCTGCAGGCCTTAATTACGCAGCAACAGGGCGAGAAAGGGTAAAGACATCGTAGAAAGAAAGCTGACCTTTGGTAGAGATCATTTTCTGTAGCTTCTCTTTTTGCACGTTTTCGACAGCCGGAGAGTGCATGATGCTGTCGATTAGCTCTGTTGGTACGTAACGGGTGTTGTACCATTCGCCGTTGTAGCAGACCCGAAAATCGAGTACGTCGATATCTTCGTAGCGGTAGCGGGGATTCACGTCGAAAAAGAAAAAGGCGTTAAATACAACAAACAGCACAACGAGTAGCCAGACGGAGTCCACCAGCGTTTCGGATTTCAGCATCACAATAAGCGTCGCCAGCCAGGCGGCATACATTGCAACAAAGAGTCCGGGATGTTTGCGGATAAAGCTAATGCTAAAGCGCGGGCGATTGTCGCGCTTTTCGCGGAGGTTGAGTTCGTCGATGGTGGCAGTGAGCAGGCGCTGTATCTCGGTCATTTTTTGCCTTCATGAGAGTTGACAATACAGGGGATCTGCCAATTTTAGGGGAGCCATTTGGTTGAAAAAAGTAACAGTATGGCGCTAAAAGACCATAACAGTTGACTCCCCGCAGCCTTACAGTTTTTTGATGATTTTTGCCGGGTTACCGCCAACGACGACATTGGTCGGGACGTCTTTCGTCACGACAGCGCCGGAGGCCACCACTACATTATCGCCAATGGTTACGCCGGGATTAATGACAGCACGTCCGCCAATCCAGACATTGTTACCGATTCTCACGGGTTTGCCAAACTCCACGCCGCTATTACGTTCTTCGGCGTCCAGTGGATGGGTTGCCGTATAAATATGAACTCCCGGCGCGAGCATGCAGTTATCACCAATGTGAATTGGGCACACATCGAGCATCACGCAGTCGAAGTTAGCGTAAAAGTCTTTACCCAGATAAATGTTATATCCGTAGTCGCATCGGAAGCTCGGTTCAATATAAGCCCCTTCGCTTTTTCCCAGAAGTTCCGCCAGAATGTTCTGGCGTTCTGTTTTTTCATCAGGTGCGGTGTGGTTATAACGATGAACCAGATGGCGGGCCCGCAGGCGGTCAGTCCCTAATGTCTCATCACCAGGGCGATAAGGTTCACCTGCAATCATCTTCTGTTTTTCAATGCTCATCCTGGAAACCTCTGTGAACGTATTTACCGCAGGGTAATATTAACCGCTCGACATGGGAACGTTCCCTAATAACCGATGTGACTATTGTCACAACATTGTTGTTGATGCGCATGTTTTACATGGAGACCTGGCTTTTGCACAGGGAGCATAGCTGGATAGGTGAATACAGTTCAGAACGTGGCGTAGAACTCTACAGGCACACTTCAAAGATTAACGAACAAATTTCCATACAGAAGTAGGAATTTTGTCATACAACTTATTCATCGTCAGCTCAGCAAGACGATGGTCTGCAGCTGAATAAAATACCGCCAGTTCATTATCAGAAAGCTCGTATTTATTCTTTTCAATGACACGTTCGAGCGTGTCAATTGACTGACAGCGTCGTAAGCGCATCAAATAATCGATCTTTGTGAGTGGTTTATCAGACATAAATTCACCTTAGTAATTGTAATAATTTTAACAGGAAAGACTAACCGGGTTAGCTCTGCTCACGTTGACGAAACAGCGGAATAGCCGGTTTCCCGATTTACGCCATTTTTGCAAATCCTGGGCGTTAATGCCGTAACTGCTGAACAACATAAAGGTGTCATCCAGGTATTCATCAATTTGCTCAATGAGCTTATTATCTTCATTGTACTTAATTTTATAATTAAGTGCGAAGGTTGCGATATGCTCTATAAGCTCATTCAACTGTAAATTGATGGCAGACGTTGGGTCGTTCACCCAGCCATGGTTGCTTTCATCAAGATTGGCAAGGCAGTCATGGTACAAGGATTCGCAGAGAAATTTCAACTGCGCGATATCATGCCTTTTTGGCGAGTACTCGTCCATAGCGCATCCCCTTCTGAGTGATTTCTTACTCACCGAACATCATTGTCGGGATGGATACAACATACTTAGCCACACGGGTGCTGTGTTCCTGATATCTCTAACTATAAGCCACTCCATTCAAGATTTCACCGCGCTATTACGAAAAATTACAAATAAAACCGCAGACTGCGAGCGTTTACGCAAATGTTTGTCCGGAAGTGAACATTTTGATCTAAATTAACAAAGAATTTTTTTTCGCTTCCTTACGTTTCATTGGTTTAGCTTAAACGATGGGAAGACGTCCTGGTCCGGAGTTCTGTTTGTCCGAACTTGTTGTTAGGAATATTCCTAATAGCTTAAGCGTGGAAATGAAATTAAAAAAATCCCGAATTCACCGATTAAACGATCGGTTAATTATGATATGCCTAATAAACATGGCAGGAAATAAATGGAAAAACAATAAGCGTATTTTATGATTTTTTCAGGAAATGAAAAAGGCCGCTAATGCGGCCTTTTTATCATGTGAAACCGGTATCAGTGATGCTCTACTGAATGACTGTGTTCAACATCTTCATTCTTGCGGCTGAAGCGGCGGCGAACCACCACGAAGAACACCGGTACGAAGAAGATGGCCAGAACGGTCGCGGTGACCATACCACCCATTACACCTGTACCTACTGCGTTCTGCGCACCGGAGCCAGCACCAGAGCTGATAACCAGTGGCATAACGCCGAGGATAAACGCCAGAGACGTCATCAGGATTGGACGCAGACGCATACGTACCGCCTCCAGCGTCGCCTCAATCAGGCCTTTACCTTCTTTCTCCATCAGATCTTTGGCGAATTCCACGATAAGTATCGCGTTCTTCGCCGACAAGCCAATGGTTGTCAGCAGGCCTACCTGGAAGTACACGTCGTTGGTCAGGCCACGGAAGGTTGCGGCAAGCAGTGCACCGATAACACCCAGCGGAACCACCAGCATGACGGAGAACGGAATCGACCAGCTCTCGTACAGTGCTGCCAGACACAGGAAGACCACAATCAGTGAAATGGCGTACAGGGCAGGGGCCTGGTTACCGGACAGACGTTCCTGATAGGACATACCGGTCCAGTCGTAGCCAATTCCCGACGGCAGCTTGCTCGCCAGTTGCTCCATCATCGCCATCGCTTCACCGGTGCTTCGACCCGGAGCAGCCTGACCCAGAATTTCCATGGAAGGCAGACCGTTATAGCGCTCCAGACGCGGCGAACCGTATTCCCAGCGTGACGTAGAGAACGCGGAGAAAGGTACCATCTGGCCGTTACTGCCGCGTACGAACCAGTTATTGATATCGTTCGGCAACATACGGTATTGGGCTTCTGACATCACGTACACTTTCTTCACACGACCACGGTCAATGAAGTCGTTGACGTAGCTACCGCCCCAGGCTGCACCCAGAGTGGTATTGATGTCACTGATGGAAACGCCCAGGGCCTGAGCTTTCTCCTGATCAATGTCGATTTTGAATTGCGGCGTATCTTCCAGGCCGTTAGGGCGCACGCCAACCAGCAGGTCAGGGTGTTTTGCCACTTCGCCAAACAGTTGGTTACGTGCCTGCGTTAGTTTCTCGTGACCCAGACCACCCTGGTCAATCAGCTGGAAGTCGAAACCGGTCGCCGTACCCAGTTCAACAATCGCAGGCAGGTTGAAGGCAAAGACCATTGCATCTTTGATCTTCGAGAACGTGCCCATGGCACGGCCAGTAATCGCCTCGACCTTGTTTTCCTTACCTGGACGTTCAGACCAGTCTTTCAGGGAAACGAAGGCAATACCGGTGTTCTGACCACGACCCGCAAAACCAAAGCCGTTAACCGCAAATACGGATTCAACGTTGTCTTTCTCTTTGGTGAGGTAGTAGTCGGTCATCTCATCCAGTACTTTCTGGGTACGTTCTTGTGTCGCACCCGCCGGAAGCTGAGCCATACTCAGGAACACGCCCTGATCTTCGTCTGGCAGGAACGAGCTTGGCAGACGAACGAACAGATAGGCCATGCCCACCACGATGATGATATAGAGCAGCAGGTAACGACCGGTACTGCGCAGGATGTTGCCCACGCTGTCGGTGTAGTGGTGCGTGCTCTTATCAAACATGCGGTTGAACCAGCCGAAGAACCCTTTATGCTCGCCGTGGCCGCCTTTCTGAATGGGCTTCAGCATGGTGGCACACAGTGCAGGCGTCAGGATCAGCGCAACCAGTACCGACAGCGCCATTGCAGAAACAATGGTAATCGAGAACTGACGATAAATCGCACCGGTAGACCCCCCGAAGAACGCCATCGGGATAAATACCGCCGACAGAACCATCGCGATACCGACCAGCGCGCCCTGGATCTGGCCCATTGATTTACGGGTGGCCTCCTTCGGTGGCAGACCTTCCTCCGCCATGACACGCTCAACGTTCTCAACTACCACGATGGCGTCATCCACCAGCAAGCCGATGGCGAGCACCATCCCGAACATCGTCAGGGTGTTTATCGAGTAACCAAATATCGACAGGATGGCGAAGGTACCGAGCAATACAACCGGAACGGCGATGGTTGGGATCAGCGTCGCACGGAAGTTTTGCAGGAACAGATACATCACCAGGAATACCAGGATGATCGCTTCTACCAGGGTTTTAACCACTTCGTGAATCGAGATTTTCACGAACGGCGTGGTGTCGTATGGGTAAACAATCTTCAGACCTGACGGGAAGAAAGGTTCCATCTTCTTCAGTTCTGCGCGGATCGCTGTAGCGGTGTCCAGGGCGTTGGCGCCTGTCGCCAGCTTAATACCCAGACCGGAAGCCGGTTTGCCGTTGTACTTCGCGATGATGTCGTAGTTCTCGCCACCCAGTTCCACTTTTGCCACGTCGCGCAGGCGAACCTGTGAACCGTCCTGATTCACTTTCAGCAGGATCTTGCTGAACTCATCGGCAGAGGTCAGACGCGTTTGCGCAATGATCGAGGCGTTAAGCTGCTGGCCTTTCACCGGTGGCGTACCCCCTAACTGACCGGCAGCAACCTGGGCGTTCTGGGCTTTGATGGCGCTGATGACGTCAACCGGCGTCAGCTGGAAGTTGTTCAGTTTGTTCGGGTCCATCCAGATACGCATTGCATACTGGGAACCGAACAGCTGAACGTCACCCACACCAGAAGTACGGCTAATGGCGTCCTTCATGTTGGCGCCCACGTAGTCGGAAATATCCTCCTGCGTCATGGTGCCGTTGGTGTTGATAACGCCGACAACCATCAGGAAGCTACTGGACGATTTCTCGACGCTCACACCCTGCTGTTGTACTTCCTGCGGCAGCAGTGGCATCGCCAGCTGCAGTTTGTTCTGCACCTGAACCTGCGCGATGTCAGCATCAGTACCTGACTGGAAGGTCAGGGTGATCTGAACCGTACCGGTGGAGTCACTGTTTGAGGACATGTACATCAGGTTATCAATACCGTTCATGTTCTGTTCGATAACCTGAGTAACGGTATCCTGCACCGTTTTCGCATCAGCCCCTGGGTAGGTTGCGGAAATTGTCACCGCCGGTGGCGCAATGGTCGGATATTGCGCGACAGGCAGCTTCAGGATCGCAAGTCCCCCAGCCAGCATGATGATTATGGCGATCACCCACGCAAATATGGGGCGATCGATAAAGAAATTAGGCATGTCTTAACGGCTCCTGTTTAAGTTAAGACTTGGTTTGTTCTGACTGGCCAGCGGCCGAAGCTTGTTGTTTATCGTCAGATTTCACTTCCTGTGCTTTGACCTGCGCGCCAGGACGAACTTTTTGCAAACCAGTAATAATCACGCGATCGCCATCTTTCAGACCTTCCGTCACCAGCCATTTATCCCCAATCGCCTGTGTTGCCGTGATATTACGTGTTTCGACTTTGTCATCAGCCCCGACAACCAGTGCGCTTGCATCGCCGCGAGGTGTACGGGTCACACCCTGCTGTGGAACCAGAATGGCGGTTGGGTTGGTCCCTTCTTCCAGACGTGCGCGAACAAACATACCTGGCAGCAGATTCTTGTCAGGGTTCGGGAAAATCGCACGTAAGGTGATGGAACCGGTGGTCTGGTCGACCGTCACGTCAGAGAATTCCAGCGTACCTTCCTGCGGGAACTTGATACCGTCGTTCGTCACCAGTTCCACTTTGGCTTTGCCGTTTTCCTGCTTCAGGGTGCCGTTAGCCAGCTCCTGTTTCAGACGCAGGAAATCGTTGCTCGACTGGGTCACGTCGACGTAGATTGGATCAAGCTGCTGCACAGTCGCCAGCGCAGTGGCCTGACCGTTCTGCACCAGTGCCCCTTCCGTAACGGAAGATTTGCCAATACGACCGCTGATCGGAGAGGTCACTTTGGTATAGGCCAGGTTAATGCGGGCGGTTTCGACAGCTGCTTTCGCTGCCACTACGGCCGCGTTAGCCTGCTGGGCATCTGCCAGGGCGGTATCGTAATCTTGTTGGCTGATGTACTTGGTACCGAGCAGTTTTTGGTAGCGGTTCAGCGTCAACTGGGCGATTTTGGCTGCGGCTTGTGCTTTCGCCAGGTCGCCTTTGGCGCTTTCATAAGATGCCTGATAGGTTGCCGGATCAATCTGATACAGAGACTCACCCGCTTTAACATCCCCGCCTTCGGTAAAGTTACGTTTCAGGATAATGCCACTCACCTGAGGACGAACTTCCGCAATGCGATATGCATTTGTACGGCCGGGTAATTCTGTAGTGATTTGAAGAGGTTCGGATTTGAGCGTCACAACGCCAACTTCTGGCATCTGCTGAGCTCCTTGTTGAGCCTGTTTATTGTCACATCCTGTAAGCGCTAAGCTGCCTGAGAGCATCAGAACGACCGCCAGAGGCGTTAACCCTCTGTTTTTGTTCATATGTAAACCTCTAGTGTCCGATTTCAAATTGATCAATGGTCCTGAGTCCAAAAACCCATTGCTGCGTTTATATTATCGTCATGCTATGGTACATACATTCACAAATGTATGTAAATCTGACTCCTGTAAATTCACCCACCTATGGCACGAAAAACTAAACAACAAGCGCTGGAAACCCGACAACACATTCTGGATGTGGCGATGCGTTTGTTCTCTCAGCAGGGTGTTTCATCGACCTCGCTGGCACAGATTGCTCAGGCCGCAGGTGTCACGCGGGGAGCGATTTACTGGCATTTTAAAGACAAGTCAGATCTGTTCAGTGAAATCTGGGAGCTTTCAGAGTCCAGCATTAGCGATCTAGAGAGTGAGTATCGGGCAAAATTCCCTGACGATCCACTCTCAGTATTAAGAGAAATATTAGTATATATCCTTGAAGCGACAGTCGTTGAGGAACGTCGCAGGTTAATGATGGAAATTATTTTCCATAAATGCGAGTTCGTGGGTGAGATGGCGGTGGTGCAGCAGGCGCAGCGCAGTCTCAGCCTGGAGAGCTATGACCGCATCGAACAGAACCTGAGCATGTGTATGCAGGCAAAGCTGTTACCGGCCAATCTGATGACCCGCCGGGCGGCTATTCTGATGCGCAGCTACATTTCAGGCCTGATGGAAAACTGGCTTTTTGCGCCGGAATCCTTTGACCTCAGAGAGGAAGCCCGCAGTTATGTAGCGATTTTACTGGAAATGCTTCAGCTCTGCCCCACGCTGCGCAGCGACACGCCTTCGTTAACGGCCTGACCCCTTTCCAGGATTTATCTCAGAGGATAACGTTCGCGCTATTCTGCTTCAGGCGAGCGTGATATTCTTCACGCCGGACTATTTTCGGTCATCTTCTGACATCATTCACGACTATGCTGCCCATCAATCGCTCGCAACATCCTGTTTTTGCATTGCTCCTTGCGATGCTGTTTTTCTTCGCCACGGCACCGCTTTCCTGGGCCCGTGCCGACAACAGCAATGATATTCCCTCGCGCGCTGATGTTCAGTCGCAACTCGACACTCTGAACAAACAGAAAGATCTCTCTCCTCAGGAGAAGCTTATCCAGCAGGATCTGACGGAAACGCTGGAAACGTACGATAAAATTGAGCGTGTCAAAGCTGAAACCGCGCAACTGCGTCAGAAGGTGGCTCAGGCTCCTGACAACATGCGCAAGGCAACGGATGCGCTGAATGCCCTGAGTGACGTCGATAACGACGATGAAACACGTAAAACACTCGCGACCCTTTCTTTACGTCAGCTGGAGTCGCGCGTCTCGCAATCACTTGACGATCTGCAAACCGCACAGTCCGATCTCGCAACGTATAATAGCCAACTTGTCTCACTGCAGACTCAGCCCGAGCGCGTGCAAAACGCAATGTACGCCGCGTCCCAACAGCTGCAGCAGATCCGTAACCGCCTGAATGGCACGACGGTGGGTGAGGGCACTTTACGCCCGACGCAGCAAACCCTGCTGCTGGTTCAGCAAACATTACTCAACGCGCAAATCGAACAGCAACGTAAGAGCCTGGAAGGGAATACGGTGCTGCAGGACACGCTTCAGAAACAGCGTGATTACGTCACCGCGAATATTAATCGCCTGGAACACCAGCTGCAGCTGTTGCAGGAGGCGGTTAACAGTAAACGCCTGACGCTGACAGAAAAAACCGCCCAGGAGGCAGTATCACCTGACGAAACCGCTCGTATTCAGGCGAACCCACTGGTGAAACAGGAACTCGAGGCTAACCATCAGCTCAGCCAGCGTCTGATACAGGCGACGGAAAGCGGTAACTCGCTGGTTCAGCAAAATATCAAAGTAAAAAACTGGCTGGACCGCGCGCTGCAGGCTGAACGCAACATTAAAGAGCAGATTGCGGTTCTGAAAGGCAGCCTCCTCCTGTCGCGTATTCTCTACCAGCAGCAGCAGACGCTCCCGTCTGCCGATGAACTGGAGGATATGACCAACCGCATAGCGGATTTGCGTCTGGAGCAGTTTGATGTCAACCAGCAGCGAGATGCCCTTTTCCAGAGCGATACCTTTGTCGCCAAAATTGAAGAAGGCCATTCCAGTGACGTGAACCCGGAGGTGCACGATGCGCTACTTCAGGTAGTGGATATGCGTCGCGAACTGCTGGACCAGCTCAACAAACAGCTGGGCAACCAGTTGATGATGGCCATTAACCTGCAGATCAACCAGCAGCAGTTGGTGAGCGTCTCGAAAAGTCTGCAGGAAATTTTGACGCAGCAGATTTTCTGGGTAAACAGCAACAAGCCAATGGACTGGGACTGGATTAAATCCTTCCCTGAGATGCTGAAAACGCAGATCAAGAGCATGAAAATTACCGTGAACTGGGAGAAAGCCTGGCCTGCGGTGATGATTGCCTTCCTGGCGGGATTACCGCTGCTGCTGATTGCCGGTCTGATCCGCTGGCGTCTGGGCTGGCTGAAGAAGTATCAGGCGAAACTGGCGTCCGAAGTGGGACAACTGCGAAACGATAGCCAGCTTCATACGCCGAAAGCGATTCTGATCGACCTCATCCGCGCCCTGCCGGTGTGCCTGATTATCCTGGCGGTAGGTCTGATTCTGCTCACGATGCAGCTTAACGTCAGCGATCTGCTGTGGGCGTTCAGTAAGAAACTGGCGCTGTTCTGGCTGGTGTTTGGTCTGTGCTGGAAGGTACTGGAAAAAGACGGCGTGGCAGTGCGCCATTTCAATATGCCTGCGCAGCTGACCAGCCACTGGCGTCGTCAGATTGTGCGTATCAGCCTGGCCCTTCTGCCGCTGCACTTCTGGTCGGTTGTCTCTGAACTTTCCCCGCTGCATCTGATGGATGATGTACTGGGGCAGCTGGTTATTCTGTTGAACCTGCTGCTGATTGCCATTCTGATGTGGCCGATGTGCCGCGATAGCTGGCGTGATAAAGAGTCCCACAATATTCGTCTGGCTACCGTGACGGTACTGGCAATCATTCCGCTGGCGCTGATGGTGCTTACGGCAACGGGCTACTTCTACACCACGCTGCGTCTGTCTGGTCGCTGGATTGAAACGGTTTATCTGGTGATCATCTGGAACCTGCTCTATCAGACCGTTCTGCGAGGTTTGAGTGTTGCGGCCCGTCGTATCGCCTATCGCCGTGCCATTGCGCGTCGTCAACATCAGGTAAAAGAGGGCGCGGAAGGGGCGGAGCCACAGGAAGAGCCGACCATCGCCCTGGAGCAGGTCAACCAGCAGACGCTGCGTATCACCATGCTGGTGATGGTCGCTCTGTTTGCGGTGATGTTCTGGGCTATCTGGTCTGATTTAATTACCGTCTTCGCCTATCTGGACAGTATCACCCTCTGGCAATACAACGGTACCGAAGCCGGTGCTGCGGTCATGAAGAGCGTCACCATGGGCAGCCTGCTCTTTGCGCTGGTTTCATCGATGGTGGCCTGGGCGCTGATTCGCAACCTGCCAGGCCTGCTGGAAGTGCTGGTACTGTCGCGCCTGAACCTGCGTCAGGGGGCGTCCTATGCCATTACCACAATCCTCAACTACGTTATCATTATTGTCGGGGCGATGACGGTCTTTGGCTCGCTGGGCGTGTCGTGGGACAAACTGCAGTGGCTGGCTGCCGCGCTCTCGGTAGGTCTTGGTTTTGGCCTGCAGGAGATATTCGGTAACTTTGTATCCGGCCTGATCATCCTGTTCGAACGTCCAGTTCGTATCGGCGATACCGTCACCATCGGCACGTTCTCCGGTACGGTCAGCAAGATCCGTATTCGAGCCACCACCATTACCGACTTTGATCGCAAAGAGGTGATCATCCCGAACAAAGCGTTCGTGACCGAGCGCCTGATCAACTGGTCGCTTTCAGACACCGTGACGCGCGTAGTTATCCGCCTGGGCGTGGCCTACGGTTCGGATCTGGATAAGGTAAAAGAGGTACTGCTGCAGGCGGCGTCTGAACATCCGAAAGTGATGCACGATCCTGCGCCATCGGTCTTCTTCACGACCTTTGGGCCGAGCACCCTGGATCACGAGCTGCGGTTATACGTACGTGAACTGCGTGACCGCAGTTATACCGTGGATGAGCTGAACCGCTCTATCGATCGCCTGTGTCGTGAGAACGATATTAATATCGCCTTCAACCAGCTTGAAGTTCACCTGCGTAACGAGAAAGGTGACGAGCATACGGAAGTGAAGCGTGAAATTAAGGGTGACGATCCGACACCGGCCTAATCTATATTCCCTCTCCCACCGGGAGAGGGGCAGGGTGAGGGCAATACAACCTTCACCTTACCCTCAAAATCTCTTCGCACAATCTCCAGCGCCTTAAGCACCGTCTCTGCGGGGATTTCATGATTCTCCAGTAACATAATCAAATCAACGGCCAGCTTGACCTCATCGGGTGCATTTTCCAGTGACATTTGTGTGGCTCCTGTTAACGGGTCAAACGTGCAATCACGCGTTCAATCTCATCCAGCGCCTGACGGCAGCGGACAAGGCGTCCTTCCAGCGCGCTAATCTCACGCATCAATAATTGCTGCTCTTCCAGCGTTTCACTGTTGCTCAGGCGCGCTTCCCGCTCGCGCTTCATCTCAAACAACCGGCGTTCAAACTCCTGGTTCTCCAGCCGCTTACGCTGCCATTTGCCGAGCCCCGGAGATGCACCGTCCCAGGCGCGCAGCGTCCAGGTGGCAATTTCCCGGCGTAGGGCGGTGATTTGCCCGGCAAGATGCTCTGCAAGCCAGGCCACCTGCTGTGTTTGCTTGTGCTCAACCGCGTGGCGAAGCTCATCAAGATGGGCCTGGGCTTCAGCAATATAATCCTGAATGAGCGTGCTTCGGGTGCGAAAAAGTTGCCGGTCAAAGCGCGGCTTCAGCGTGGCGTGCCCCATCAGAGGGGTAGCCTCTGCTCGCAGGGTGGTCAGCTGTTTTTGCAGCGTCTCCAGAAGCAAGGCTGTTTTCAAGGCGCTCTCCAGTGGTAAAGTAGCCGTTCAGTTTGATAACGATTCGCATTATGCAGCGTACTATTTTAATCATTATTGGCTGGCTGGCGGTAGTGCTTGGCACATTAGGTGTGGTTTTACCCTTGCTGCCGACCACGCCGTTTATCCTGCTGGCGGCCTGGTGCTTCGCCCGATCATCGCCGCGTTTTCACCACTGGCTGCTGTATCGCTCATGGTTTGGCGGTTATCTGCGCCACTGGCAAAAACACCGGGCCATGCCGCCCGGTGCTAAACCGCGCGCGATCGCGGTGATCCTCATCACCTTCGCTATTTCATTATGGCTGGTGAAAATGATGTGGGTACGGATCCTGTTGCTGGCGATCCTGACATGCCTGCTCATCTTTATGTGGCGAATCCCGGTGGTTGATGAAAAGCAACAAAAGCACTGACGCCTTATAATGTCTGTTGCAATTATCTCGCACAGACAGTAAATTCGACCGTTTTCGAGCACAGGTGCGCCTGGTTAAAGGTTAAACAATTGTTATCTTTAATCGACTCGTTGCGCGCTGTGAGTAACACTGTTTTATTTAGGCACAAACCGATGACCGCAACTGCACAGCAGCTTGAATATCTGAAAAACAGCATCAAAAGTATCCAGGACTATCCAAAACCTGGCATTCTTTTCCGTGATGTCACCAGCTTGCTGGAAGACCCGAAAGCGTACGCGCTCAGCATTGAACTGCTGGTTGCGCGTTATAAAAACGCCGGGATCACCAAAGTAGTAGGTACCGAAGCCCGTGGCTTCCTGTTTGGCGCACCGGTTGCGCTGGCGTTGGGTGTGGGTTTTGTTCCGGTACGTAAACCGCGCAAACTGCCACGTGAAACCATCGCTGAAAGCTACGAGCTGGAATACGGCACCGATCAGCTGGAGATCCACGTTGATGCGATCGTCCCTGGCGACAAAGTGCTGGTGGTTGACGATCTGCTGGCAACCGGCGGCACCATCGAAGCGACCGTGAAGCTGATCCGTCGTCTGGGTGGTGAAGTGACCGATGCGGCATTCATCATCAACCTGTTCGATCTGGGCGGTGAACAGCGCCTGGAAAAACAGGGTATTACCAGCTACAGCCTGGTGCCATTCCCGGGTCACTGATCCCGATTTTCACAACCTCGCTCAATGGGTGAGGTTGTGATAGCATTCCCCTCCATAAATTCACCTTCCAGCGTTGCAGAGCCTGCCCATGAGTTATCAGGTGTTAGCCCGTAAGTGGCGACCACAAACCTTTGCTGACGTTGTCGGTCAGGAACATGTGCTGACGGCCCTGGCGAACGGCTTGTCGCTAGGTCGCATCCATCACGCCTATCTTTTCTCCGGCACCCGCGGCGTCGGCAAGACCTCTATTGCCCGTTTGCTGGCAAAAGGTCTGAACTGCGAAACCGGGATCACCGCCACGCCGTGTGGCGTATGCGATAACTGCCGCGAGATTGAGCAGGGGCGTTTTGTCGATCTGATCGAGATCGACGCCGCCTCGCGCACCAAAGTTGAAGATACCCGCGATCTGCTCGACAACGTGCAGTACGCCCCGGCGCGTGGCCGCTTCAAGGTCTACCTGATCGATGAAGTGCACATGCTGTCGCGCCACAGCTTCAACGCCCTGCTGAAAACGCTGGAAGAACCGCCTGCGCATGTGAAATTCCTGCTGGCGACCACCGATCCGCAAAAGCTGCCGGTCACTATTCTGTCGCGCTGCCTGCAGTTCCATCTGAAGGCGCTGGACGTGGAGCAGATCCGCGCCCAGCTTGAACGTATTCTCGACGAAGAGAAAATTGTCCACGAACCGCGTGCTCTGCAGCTGTTGGCTCGCGCGGCGGACGGCAGCCTGCGTGATGCGCTCAGTCTTACCGATCAGGCGATCGCCAGCGGTGACGGCAAGCTCACCACCGAGGCGGTCAGCACCATGCTCGGCACGCTGGATGACGATCAGGCGCTCTCTCTTATCGAAGCGATGGTTGCCGCCAACGGCGAGCGTGTTATGTCGCAGGTCGATGCTGCCGCTGCCCGTGGTATTGAATGGGAAGGGCTGCTGGTCGAGATGCTCAGCCTGCTGCACCGTGTAGCAATGCTGCAGCTTTCTCCGTCTGCCATTGGTGCGGATATGGCGGCTATCGAACAGCGGATGCGTGAACTTGCCCGCACCGTACCGCCTGCTGATGTTCAGCTTTACTACCAGACGCTGCTGATTGGCCGCAAAGAGTTACCGTTCGCGCCGGATCCGCGTATGGGCGTTGAAATGACGCTGCTGCGCGCGCTGGCGTTCCATCCGCGTATACCGTTGCCGGAACCGGACGTGCCGCGACAATCCTTTGCTCCGGTCGCACCGACGGCGGTGATGTCACCGCAGCAGGTTCCACCGCAGCAGGTTCCACCGCAGCCGACGCCGCCGCAGCAAAATGTGCCGCTGTCGGACGCCACCAGTTCGGTGCTTGCCGCACGCAGTCAGTTGCAGCGTGCGCAGGGAGCAACCAAACCAAAAAAGAGTGAACCGGCAGCGCCTGCAAGAGCGCGGCCGGTTAACAACGCCGCGCTTGAACGACTGGCCTCGGTAACGGAGCGCGTACAGTCGCGTCCTGCACCGTCCGCGCTCGAGCAGAAAGCCCCGGTGAAAGAAGAGGCTTACCGCTGGAAGGCGACCACTATCATCGAAGAGGTGAAGGAAGAGGTCGCCACCCCGAAAGCGCTGAAAAAGGCGCTGGAGCATGAGAAAACGCCGGAGCTTTCCGCGAAGCTCGCCGAAGAGTCAATTGCGCGTGATGCCTGGGCCGCCGAGGTCAGTAAGCTTCAGTTGCCCAAGCTGGTGGAGCAGGTCGCGCTGAATGCCTGGAAAGAGCAGGACGGCAATCAGGTGCGTTTACACCTGCGTCCTGGTCAACGACACCTGAATTCGCCAGGCGCGCAAAAGGCGCTGGCCGAGGCGCTCACCGCATTACAGGGTGCGCCGGTTGAATTGACTATCATTGAAGATGATAATCCGGCAGTGAAAACGCCGCTGGAGTGGCGTCAGGCCATTTATGAAGAGAAGCTCGCGCAGGCGCGCGAGGCAATTATCGCGGATAACAACATTCAGACCCTGCGCCGGTTCTTCGACGCCGATCTGGATGAAGAGAGTATTCGCCCCATTTGATCGTGAGTCTGACTTACGGTTGTAATCCTTAAACGTGAAAAAAGAGAGAAGCCTATGTTTGGTGGAAAAGGCGGTCTGGGTGGCCTGATGAAGCAGGCTCAGCAGATGCAGGAAAAAATGCAGAAGATGCAGGAAGAGATCGCTCAGCTGGAAGTCACGGGTGAATCCGGTGCCGGTCTGGTCAAAGTGACCATCAACGGTGCGCACAACTGCCGCCGCGTTGAGATCGACCCAAGCCTGCTCGAAGACGACAAAGAGATGCTGGAAGATCTGGTTGCAGCCGCGTTTAACGATGCCGCTCGCCGTATCGACGAAACTCAGAAAGAGAAAATGGCCTCTGTTTCCAGCGGTATGCAACTGCCACCTGGCTTCAAGATGCCATTCTGATGCAAACCAGTCCGCTGCTCACGCAGTTAATGGAAGCACTGCGCTGCCTGCCGGGCGTTGGCCCGAAGTCGGCGCAGCGCATGGCGTTTACGCTATTGCAGCGCGACCGCAGCGGCGGGATGCGCCTGGCGCAGGCTCTGACCCGCGCCATGTCAGAAATTGGTCACTGTGCGGATTGCCGTACCTTTACCGAGCAGGACGTGTGTAACATCTGTTCGAATCCGCGTCGTCAGGAAAACGGTCAGATTTGCGTGGTGGAGAGTCCGGCGGACATCTACGCCATTGAGCAGACCGGGCAGTTTTCCGGCCGCTATTTCGTGCTGATGGGGCATCTCTCCCCGCTGGACGGTATTGGCCCGGACGATATCGGCCTCGACCGCCTTGAACAGCGTCTTGAGTCCGAAACGATCAACGAAGTGATCCTCGCCACCAATCCTACGGTGGAAGGGGAGGCAACGGCCAACTACATCGCCGAGCTTTGCTCGCAGTACGGCGTTGACGCCAGCCGTATCGCCCACGGCGTGCCGGTGGGCGGCGAGCTCGAGATGGTCGATGGCACCACGCTGTCGCACTCTCTTGCGGGACGCCACAAGATTATTTTCTGACCAAACGGAGGCTGCGTCCGTGGCCTCCGCTTGAAATTTCCCCCCCTTATCCCCATCTCTCCCTCAACGTTTTAAAACCCCATTAAATGGCATTGTTGAGGTCGACTTAGATGAAAGGACAAGAAACCCGTGGTTTCCAGTCAGAAGTAAAACAGCTTCTGCACCTGATGATCCATTCCCTGTATTCCAACAAAGAAATTTTCCTGCGTGAGCTGATTTCCAACGCCTCGGACGCGGCGGACAAGCTGCGCTTCCGCGCACTGTCTAACCCGGATCTGTACGAAGGCGACGGTGAACTGCGCGTGCGCGTCTCTTTCAATAAAGAGAACCGTACCCTGACCATCGCCGATAACGGCATCGGGATGAATCGCGATGAGGTCATCGACCATCTCGGGACTATCGCCAAATCCGGCACCAAAGCGTTCCTGGAGTCCATGGGCTCTGACCAGGCGAAAGACAGCCAGCTGATCGGTCAGTTCGGCGTTGGTTTCTACTCGGCGTTCATCGTCGCGGACAAAGTTACCGTGCGTACCCGTGCAGCAGGTGACAGCGCGGAAAATGGTGTGTTCTGGGAGTCCAAAGGTGAAGGCGAATACACCGTTGATGACATCACCAAGGCGGATCGCGGCACCGAAATCACCCTGCACCTGCGTGAAGGTGAAGATGATTTCCTGAACGACTGGCGCGTGCGCTCCATCATCAGCAAATATTCCGATCACATCGCCCTGCCGGTTGAGATTGAAAAACAGGAAGAGAAAGACGGCGAAACCGTGGTCTCCTGGGAGAAGATCAACAAGGCGCAGGCACTGTGGACGCGCAACAAGTCTGAAATCAAAGACGACGAGTACAACGAGTTCTACAAACACATCGCCCACGATTTTACCGACCCGCTGACCTGGAGCCACAACCGTGTGGAAGGTAAGCAGGAGTACACCAGCCTGCTGTACATTCCGGCACAGGCACCGTGGGACATGTGGAACCGCGATCACAAGCACGGCCTGAAGCTGTACGTACAGCGTGTGTTCATCATGGACGATGCCGAGCAGTTCATGCCGAACTACCTGCGCTTTGTGCGTGGTCTGATAGATTCCAACGATCTGCCGCTGAACGTCTCCCGCGAAATTCTGCAGGACAGCACCGTCACCCGTAACTTGCGCAACGCTCTGACCAAACGTGCGCTGCAGATGCTGGAAAAACTGGCGAAAGACGATGCGGAAAAATACCAGACCTTCTGGAAACAGTTCGGCCTGGTGCTGAAAGAGGGCCCGGCGGAAGATACCGCGAACTTGGAGGCCATCGCCAAACTGCTGCGCTTCGCGTCTACGCACACCGACTCTTCCGCGCAGACCGTGTCGCTGGAAGAGTACGTCTCGCGCATGAAAGAAGGGCAGGAGAAGATTTACTACATCACCGCCGACAGCTACGCGGCGGCGAAGAGCAGCCCGCACCTCGAGCTGTTGCGCAAGAAAGGCATCGAAGTGCTGCTGCTTTCTGACCGCATCGACGAATGGATGATGAACTACCTGACCGAGTTTGACGGTAAGGCGTTCCAGTCCGTTGCCAAAGCCGATGAGTCCATCGACAAGCTGGCGGATGAAGTGGATGAAAGCGCGAAAGAAGCCGAGAAGGCGCTGGAGCCATTCGTTGAGCGCGTGAAAACCCTGCTGGGCGAACGTGTGAAAGAGGTGCGTTTCACTCATCGTCTGACTGATACCCCGGCGATCGTTACCACCGACGCTGACGAAATGGGCACCCAGATGGCGAAACTGTTCGCTGCGGCGGGCCAGGCGATGCCGGAAGTGAAATATATCTTTGAGCTTAATCCGGATCATCCTCTGGTGAAACGCGCGGCAGATACCCAGGACGACGCTCGCTTTGCCGAGTGGGTTGAACTGCTGCTGGATCAGTCCCTGCTGGCCGAACGCGGCACGCTGGAAGATCCTAACCTGTTCATTAAACGTGTGAATGCGCTGCTGCTGGCGTAATTGACCACGCCCCCCCTGGTCTTCTCCCTCTCCCGTGGGAGAGGGCCGGGGTGAGGGCACCAGACCCACCCTCCCAAATAATCTCCCCCCGTTAACCGTTTCAGCCTTCCCGCCTTCCTTGAGCGATGCCCGTTCTGGTGGTATTGTTTAGCGCTTTTGAAAAATTGAAACGACTTTTGAGGGGATTTTCGCAATGCGTATTATTCTGCTTGGCGCTCCGGGCGCGGGTAAAGGAACTCAGGCTCAGTTCATCATGGAGAAATACGGTATTCCGCAAATCTCCACCGGTGACATGCTGCGCGCCGCTGTTAAATCTGGCTCCGAGCTGGGTAAACAAGCGAAAGACATCATGGACGCAGGCAAGCTGGTGACCGACGAGCTGGTTATCGCTCTGGTCAAAGAGCGCATTGCTCAGGAAGACTGCCGTAACGGTTTCCTGCTGGACGGCTTCCCACGCACCATTCCTCAGGCTGACGCCATGAAAGAAGCGGGCATCAACGTGGACTACGTTCTGGAGTTCGACGTACCGGACGAGCTGATCGTTGACCGTATCGTTGGCCGTCGCGTACACGCTGCTTCTGGCCGCGTTTACCACATCAAATTCAACCCACCTAAGGTTGAAGGCAAAGACGACGTGACCGGCGAAGAGCTGACTACCCGTAAAGACGATCAGGAAGAGACCGTGCGTAAGCGCCTGGTGGAATACCACCAGATGACTGCACCGCTGATTGGCTACTACACCAAAGAAGCGCAGGCGGGTAACACCAAATACGCGAAAGTTGACGGAACCAAAGCCGTTGCTGACGTACGTGCAGAGCTGGAAAAAATCCTCGGCTAATTGCACCTTTCTCACCCGGATCTCCGGGTGAGAAATATTCCCATCTTTCCTATCGCAGCAATGGGTTTCGTTTAAACGCATTTCCGCTACAATTGACAACCATTCAAATGGTTAAGAGGCGTGAATGAGTCAGGCGAAAACCGGCATCCTGCTTGCCAATCTGGGCACCCCAGAAGCACCTACATCAGACGCGGTAAAACGCTACCTGCGACAATTTTTAAGCGACACGCGCGTTGTGGATTTTCCACGACTGCTGTGGTGGCCGCTGCTGCGTGGCGTCATTCTGCCGATCCGTTCTCCGCGCGTCGCTAAGCTCTATCAGTCCGTCTGGATGGAAGAGGGCTCGCCACTGATGGTCTACAGCCGTCGTCAGGAAAAAGCGCTGGCTGCCCGCCTGCCGGATGTGCCCGTCGCGCTTGGCATGAGCTACGGAAAACCGTCCCTGGAAAGCGCGGTGGAATCACTGCTGGCGCAGGGGGTTGACCACATAGTGGTGCTGGCGCTCTATCCGCAGTACTCCTGTTCGACGGTTGCTGCGGTATGGGATGAACTGGCGCGTATTCTGGCGACTCGCCGTCGCATACCTGGCGTGACCTTCATTCGCGACTACGCGGATAACGATCTCTATATCAAGGCGCTTGCCAACAGCGCGCGCGCGTCGTTCGAAAAACACGGCGAGCCGGATCTGCTTCTGCTGTCTTATCACGGCATCCCGCAGCGTTTCGCTGACGAGGGGGATGATTACCCGCAGCGTTGTCGTGATACCACGCGCGAACTGGTTTCTGCCCTCGGCCTGCCGCCGGAGAAGGTGATGATGACCTTCCAGTCGCGCTTTGGCCGCGAGCCGTGGCTCACCCCATATACCGATGAAACGCTTAAGATGCTCGGTGAGAAAGGGGTGAAGCATATTCAGGTGATGTCGCCAGGCTTCTCGGCGGATTGCCTGGAAACGCTCGAAGAAATTGCTGTGCAAAACAGAGAATTCTTCCTGGAAGCGGGGGGGACGAAGTACGAATACATTCCGGCACTTAACGACTCGCCTGAGCATATCGACATGATGGTCTCTCTGGTGAGAAACAGTCGCTGATCGCACTCCGGGCCGGGTTTGTGCTAACATTCCCGGCCCATATTCTTTGTACAGTTCAGACCATGAAATTTCCCGGTAAACGTAAATCCAAACACTACTTTCCCGTTGATGCCCGCGATCCGCTCCTGCAGCAAATCCAGCCTGAGAATGAAACCAGTGCCGCATGGGTCGTTGGTATCGACCAGACGCTGGTGGACATTGAAGCGAAAGTGGATGATGCGTTTGTCGCCCGTTACGGTCTGAGCGCGGGTCACTCGCTGGTGATTGAGGACGACGTTGCCGAAGCGCTTTACCAGGAACTGGTGCGCGAAAACCTGATCACCCATCAGTTTGCCGGCGGTACCATCGGTAACACCATGCACAACTACTCCGTACTGGCTGATGACCGCTCGGTTCTGCTGGGCGTAATGTGCAGCAATATCGAAATCGGAGGCTATGCCTACCGTTATCTCTGTAACACCTCCAGCCGTACCGATCTGAACTATCTCCAGGGCGTCGACGGGCCGATTGGCCGCTGCTTTACGCTGATCGGTGAGTCCGGCGAGCGTACCTTTGCCATCAGCCCGGGTCACATGAACAAACTGCGTGCCGAGAGCATCCCGGAAGAGGTGATTGCAGGCGCCTCGGCGCTGGTGCTGACCTCCTATCTGGTGCGCTGCAAACCGGGTGAGCCGATGCCGGACGCGACCATGAAGGCGATCGAATACGCCAAAAAGTATGATGTGCCGGTGGTGTTGACGCTGGGCACCAAATTCGTGATTGCCGATAACCCTGAATGGTGGCAGGCGTTCCTGAAAGAGCACGTCTCGATTCTGGCGATGAACGAAGAAGAGGCGGAAGCGCTGACGGGCGAAAGCGATCCGCTGCTGGCGTCTGATAAAGCGCTGGAGTGGGTGGATCTGGTTCTCTGTACCGCAGGGCCGGTTGGGTTATACATGGCGGGCTTCACCGAAGAAGAGAGCAAGCGCAAAACCCAGCATCCATTGCTGCCTGGCGCGATCGCCGAGTTCAACCAGTACGAGTTCAGCCGTGGTATGCGTTTTAAAGACTGTGTTAATCCGCTGCGTATCTACTCGCACATCGCCCCGTATATGGGCGGGCCAGAGAAGATCATGAACACCAACGGTGCAGGTGATGGCGCGCTGGCCGCATTGCTCCATGACATCACCGCGAATGCTTACCATAAAACTAACGTCCCGAATTCCAGCAAGCACAAGTTCAACTGGCTGACCTATTCGTCGCTGGCGCAGGTGTGCAAATACGCTAACCGCGTGAGTTATCAGGTGCTTAACCAGCATTCTCCGCGCTTAACGCGTGGGCTGCCGGAACGGGAAGACAGCCTGGAAGAGGCTTATTGGGATCGTTGATTGCTAAAAGAAAACCCCGGTGGCGCTACGCTTACCGGGGCTACTTGTAGGCCTGCTAAGCGTAGCGCCAGCAGGCTTTTTTAACCCGTCACCCCTTCTTCAACCGGAGGTTTCTCCAGCAGCGTCAGCATCGTATTCGCAATTTCGCGCTCGCCCATCACGACCTTATTCGCACCGCGCTCGGTAATGTACTCCACCTCGTCGTCATAGTGCGCGCGGGCGATAATCTCAATCGTCGGGCATTTCTCGCGCGCGGATGCCACAATTTCTCCTGCTTCATAGCCGTTAGGTATGGTCAGCAGCAGCCAGCGCGCGCAGTCCAGATGCGCCAGATTCATGATCTCTTCGTTTGCCGCATTGCCCAGCACTGCACGGATACCGCGCTCGCGCAGCTCGTCGACGCGGGTGCGTGAGGTTTCAATCACGACCAGCGGGATCCCTTGCGCCATCAGCTTCTCGCCGAGCAGGCTGCCCACGCGACCAAAACCAACCAGCAGGGCGTGATTACAAATATCTACCGGGATCTGCTTCTCTTCTTCGATAGCTTCTTCCAGCGTCTGTTCTTCCAGCGTTTCGGTTTTATCGAGGTATTTTTCCAGCAGTGCGAACAGGACCGGGTTCAGCATAATCGACAGGATTGCGCCTGCCAGCACCAGGTTCTGCCCGGCCTGCGGCAGCAGGTTCAGCGCCATGCCCAGACCCGCCAGAATAAAGGCGAACTCACCAATTTGCGCCAGGCTGGCGGCGATGGTCAATGCCGTACGCGGGGAGTGGCCAAACATCCTGACCAGGAAGAAGGCGGCAAGCGACTTACCAAAGATAATAATCGCCAGCGTGCCCAGCACGGCCAGCGGCTGATGAACCAGGACCATCGGGTCAAACAGCATCCCGACGGAAACGAAGAACAGTACGGCAAACGCATCGCGCAGCGGCAGGGTATCGTGCGCCGCACGGTGGCTCAGCTCGGATTCGTTCAACACCATCCCGGCGAAGAACGCGCCCAGCGCGAAGGAGACATCAAACAGCTCAACGGCACCAAAGGCGATACCCAGCGCCAGCGCCAGCACGGAGAGGGTAAACAATTCGCGTGAACCCGTCGCTGCGCTGCGGGACATGATCCACGGCACCAGACGGCGGCCCACCAGCATCATGATGGCGATAAACGCCACAACTTTACCGATGGTAATGCCCATATCCAGCGCCAGCGAGGCAAAGCCGACGTTGTCTTTTTCCATCATCCCGGCGACGGCAGGCAGCAGTACCAGCGTTAACACCATCACCAGGTCTTCAACAATCAGCCAGCCTATCGCGATTTGTCCGCGCTGGCTGTCAATTAGCTGTCTCTCTTCAAGTGCGCGCAGCAACACCACGGTACTGGCGGTGGAAAGACACAGCCCAAAAACGATACCGGTCATCAGCGACCAGCCAAGAATTGCTGAAAGCGCCATCCCCAGCAGCGTCGCTACCCCTATCTGGGCGATCGCTCCCGGTATGGCGATCGACTTTACCGCCATCAGGTCCTTCAGTGAAAAATGCAAACCGACGCCAAACATCAGCAGAATCACGCCTAATTCCGCCAGTTCAGGAGCCAGTTTGGTATCCGCAACGAAACCAGGCGTAAACGGTCCCGCCAGGACACCCGCTAACAAATAGCCGACAAGGGGAGAAATACGCAGTTTATTGGCGATCATGCCAAGGATAAAAGCGAGCACAAGGCCACCAACAATGGTGGTGATTAGCGGTGTGGCGTGATGCATTCCGTCTCCTTTCGTTGTGGGTGTTCCTTTTTGGCGCAAACCAAAAAACCGAGTAATAGTTTATGACAATTTTTACTCTTATGTTTATGAATAATTGTTGAAATTTGAATAAAACAGCAATAAGCACGAAAAAAAGCGCATTTTGATAAATTCAGCAGGGGGAGACAGAAGAAACCCTTATGGCATCAGGGTATCAGGTAGCCAAAGTAAAACTTTGGCTACCCGTAATTTACGCTTTGTGACGGTTATCAGGCAGGAATATGGTCAACATCCCAAGAAGTGGCAGGAAAGCGCAGATTTTATAAACCAGGAAGATACTGGTGTGATCCGCAACCATCCCTAACACTGCAGCACCAAGCCCACCCATGCCGAAGGCGAACCCGAAAAAGAGTCCGGAAACCATACCGATACGACCCGGTAACAGCTCTTGCGCATAGACAAGAATGGCGGAAAACGCGGAAGCGAGGATAAAACCAATAATCACGGTTAAAATTCCCGTCCATTCAAGGCTGGCGTACGGCAAAATAAGGGTAAACGGTGCCACGCCGAGAATAGAGCCCCAAATTACATATTTACGTCCAATCTTATCCCCCACAGGCCCGCCAATCACTGTCCCGGCAGCAACCGCAAACAGGAAGGCAAACAGGTGGATCTGCGCATTTTGTACCGATAATCCGAATTTTTGCATCAGATAAAAGGTGTAATAGCTGCTGATGCTCGCCATATAGAAATATTTCGAGAAAATCAGCACCAGCAGGACGGAAACCGCCAGGATAATCTTGTTACGCGGTAGAGGATTAATCACCTTCGCTTTAGGTTTACCCTTGTTCACCCGATGTTGAGCGGCATACCAGCGGCTGATCTGCGCCAGCACGACAATGGCCAGCAGTGCGGCCAGCACAAACCATGCCACGTTGCCTTTACCGTAAGGGGCAATAATCACCGCGGCCAATAGCGGGCCGAGAGAGCTACCAAAGTTACCGCCCACCTGGAAGAGTGACTGCGCCAGACCATGACGACCACCGGAGGCCATACGCGCCACGCGGGAGGATTCCGGGTGGAAGACCGACGAGCCGGTGCCCACCAGTGCGGCGGCGATCAACACCGCTTCAAAACTCCCTGCCATGGCCAGCAGTACCAGCCCGCTTAAGGTGAAACACATGCCAATCGGCAGCGACCATGGCATCGGGTATTTGTCCGTCCAGTAGCCCACTATTGGCTGCAGTAGCGAGGACGCGAGCTGGAAGGTCAGGGTGATCATCCCGATCTGCACGAAGGTTAAAGAGAACTCGGACTGCAGCAGCGGATAAATTGCCAGAATCAACGACTGGATCATATCGTTGAGCAGATGAGAAAGACTGATTGCACCTAAGACTTTAAAAGAGGTGCGCGATTTCGGCGGTGACGCCGGCACGCCCGGAACGGGCTGGGTTGATTCACTGATTGCCATAAAGAGAATTACCACGTCTTTAGTTATTAGAAATGCAGGATGTAATTATTATCCAACTAACATACCTGTCAGGGGCATTTGAAGAAAGTCGCAATTCTGAAAACTTATTTGTCTATTATTGTGAGTCATTGTAATTTTTGCCTTTGTCTATTGGTCAGGGAGAGAAAAGATGAAGTTAATGAAGCGGGGCGTCGCGCTGGCGCTTATCGCCGCATGGGGCCTGGTAAGCCTGCCCGCGCAGGCATACGAAAAAGATAAAACCTACAAAATCACCATTCTGCATACCAACGATCACCACGGGCATTTCTGGCGCAGTGAATACGGCGAATATGGTCTGGCGGCGCAAAAAACGCTGGTGGATGGTATTCGTAAAGAGGTGGCGGCTCAGGGCGGCAGCGTGCTGTTGCTGTCCGGGGGAGATATCAACACCGGGGTACCGGAATCCGATTTACAGGATGCCGAGCCCGATTTTCGCGGTATGAATCTGATTGGTTACGATGCGATGGCCGTCGGTAACCACGAGTTTGATAATCCACTAACGGTACTGCGCCAGCAGGAAAAACTGGCAAAATTCCCGTTCCTCTCAGCCAATATTTATCAGAAAAGCACCGGTGAACGCCTGTTTAAACCGTGGGCGTTGTTTAAGCGTCAGGATCTTAAAATCGCCGTCATCGGGTTAACGACTGACGATACAGCGAAAATTGGCAATCCTGAGTTCTTTACCGATATCGAATTCCGTAAACCGGCAGACGAAGCAAAGCTGGTTATTCAGGAATTACAGCAGAACGAAAAGCCGGATGTGATTATTGCCACCACCCACATGGGGCACTATGACAATGGTGAACACGGCTCTAATGCGCCAGGTGACGTGGAGATGGCGCGCAGCCTGCCGGCTGGCTCGCTGGCAATGATTGTGGGCGGTCACTCACAGGATCCGGTCTGCATGGCCTCCGAGAATAAAAAGCAGGTTGATTACGTGCCAGGCACGCCGTGTGCCCCAGACCGTCAGAACGGCATCTGGATTGTGCAGGCGCATGAGTGGGGCAAATACGTAGGCCGGGCGGATTTTGAGTTCCGTAACGGCGAGATGAAACTGGTGCATTACCAGCTCATCCCGGTCAACCTGAAGAAGAAAGTCACTTATCCTGACGGGAAAAGTGAGCGCGTACTTTACACCCCGGAGATTGCTGAGAATCAGCAGATGCTCTCCCTGCTGACGCCGTTCCAGAATAAAGGTAAGGCACAGCTGGATGTGAAGATTGGCACGCTCAATGGTCGTCTGGAAGGGGATCGTAGCAAAGTCCGCTTCGTGCAGACCAATATGGGGCATCTGGTGCTGGCAGCGCAAATGGCGCGTACCGGCGCTGATTTTGGCGTAATGAGCGGCGGCGGTATTCGTGATTCCATCGAAGGTGGAAACATTACCTATAAAGACGTTCTGAAGGTGCAGCCGTTCGGTAACGTGGTGGTCTATGCGGACATGAGCGGGAAAGAGGTCATTGACTACCTGACCGCCGTGGCGCAGATGAAGCCGGATTCCGGTGCCTATCCGCAGTTTGCCAACGTGAGCTTTGTGGCGAAAGACGGCAAGCTTAACGATCTGAAGATCAAAGGCGAACCGGTTGATCCGGCTAAAACGTACCGTCTGGCGACGTTAAGCTTTAACGCCACAGGTGGAGACGGCTATCCGCATATTGATAACAAACCAGGCTATGTGAACACCGGTTTTATCGACGCGGAAGTGCTGAAGCAGTTCATCGAGCAAAACTCGCCGATTGACGTGAATGCATACGAGCCGAAAGGTGAGGTGAGCTGGCAGTAGTGTGGTTGTTTTGCCGGGTAGCGGCTGCGCCTTACCCGGCTTTTCTCTTACTCCCGGCGTGCAATATCCGCAAATTTCGCGTCCAGCGTTTTCGCCAGATCGCCCGCCGCAAGCTCAATATCCAGCCCGCGTTTGCCGCCGGATATAAAGATGGTTTCAAACTCCTGTGAAGGCGCATCTATCAGCGTCGGCAGACGTTTTTTCTGCCCGAGTGGGCTGATCCCGCCGACCAGGTAGCCCGTGGTGCGTTGCGCAACCATTGGGTCTGCCATATCCACTTTTTTCGCGCCCAGCGCTTTCGCCACTTTCTTCAAATCAAGCTGCCCGGCGACGGGCGTAACCGCGACGGCGAGGTGCTTCATGTCGCCATTCACGGCGACCAGCAGCGTTTTATAGACCTGGTCAGCGTTCAGCCCCAGTTTGCGCACCACTTCATCACCAAAATTGGTTTCATTCGGATCGTGATCGTAGGTATGGATCCGGAAAGGAATTTTGTTTTTTTCGAGTAATTTAACGGCGGGAGTCATAGCTATCCTTCTTACGACAGACAATTCATGCTCACAGCATACGCCTGACGTTTGTCTAAAAAATAGCACCATCTTGCGCAATAGTATTGGCAGTGATGGTCACTTTGAGCGACAATCGGCTCAACCGAAGGTCTCCTTCGGCATAATAAAAACGATGAAATTCCTCTTTGACGGGCCAATAGAAATATTGGCCATTTTTTTATTTCAACAGTGACGGCAAATTCCCTTCTCCGTACAAATGTAATGCACCTACTGCGACAACGTAATGCCCGGCAGGTAAGGCATGCAGCGTCTGCCGCCAGGCTTTGTTACGCGCATTCATCAGCACATCATATAACGATTCACTAAACGTCGACGGTAAAGCCAGCTTACTGTCTGCGGGAGGAGCATCCAGCCACCAGCCGATCATGGTCTGCAGCAGGCGCGCGTTGGTGTGCCAGTGGGTCAGGGTATCATCCAGCAGCATCAGACCGTCGTCAGGCAGTTGTCGCAACAGCGCAATCTGGCTGTCCGTCCCTTCCAGTTCGATGATCGGCATCCTGCGTGCCCTTGCCATATTCAGTAACTGGTAATCAATGCCGTAATCACCGCGCAGACCCAGACGTTGCGCCTGCGTGGCCTGAAGCACCATGGCAATTTGCCAGAGCGGCAGAGCGTCGATCATCGAGAGCGACACGCCCGTTTCATCCGCGACGCGCGTCAGTTCCGCGAGCAGAGCATCATCCAGACGTTCTGCCAGGCTGAGAGTGCTCTCCAGACCGGCAAACGGTGATTCATGGCCCGAAATGTCCGCCTCAACAACCAGCGCATCGGCGCGCTTGAGAAGTTTTATCAGACCAGGAGGCAGGGGAGACATATCCTGCGTACCCATATGGATGCTGCCCACCAGGTGCAGGTGCTGGCCGCCAGGAAGCGAGATATCCAGACCGGGCCAGGCATAACGGCGGGGGAATAGGGCGCGAAACGATGTTTTTATACGATTAAACAGACTCATACGCGCTCCATGAACGGAAAGGTTCATGCTAGCGCGTACGAGTACAAGGTTCAATCCTTCGGTTTAAACCGCAACAGTCGGTTGGCGTTGCTTACCACGGTGATGGAGGAGAGCGCCATGGCTGCACCTGCGACCACCGGGTTCAGCAGCGTGCCGGTCAGCGGCCACAAAATCCCGGCGGCAATCGGAATGCCGAAACTGTTGTAGATAAATGCCCCCAGCAGGTTCTGCTTCATGTTGCGCAACGTGGCTTTTGAAATGGCCAGCGCATCAGCAACGCCCATCAGACTATGGCGCATCAGCGTGATCGCTGCCGTCTCAATAGCGACATCGCTCCCGCCTCCCATGGCGATGCCGACATCCGCCTGGGCCAGCGCAGGGGCATCGTTGATGCCGTCGCCGACCATTGCCACCTGACGACCCTGGCTTTGCAGTTTCTTGATTGCGTCAGCTTTACCGTCCGGCAGTACGCCTGCAATGACCTCATCAATACCGGCTTCTTTCGCAATGGCGTTGGCGGTGGTCGGGTTATCCCCGGTCAGCATGACCAGGCGATAACCCGCGCGGTGCAGGCGTTTTAAGGCATCCACACTGTCCTGGCGAAGCGGATCGCGCACGGCCAGCAGCGCGGCGGCTTTGCCATCCACCGCCAGCAGAACCGGCGTGGCGCCCTGAGACGCCTGCACCTTCAGCTCGCTTTCCAGCTCGGCAGTATCAATACCGTTTTCATTGAGCAATGCCTGGTTGCCCAGCAGCAGCGCGTGGCCTTCTGCTTCACCGCTGACGCCGAGTCCGCGCAGGGTGCGGAAATTGCTCACCTGCGGCAGGCTGGCATTACCGGCTTTCTCAATAATCGCGCGAGCCAGAGGATGGCTGGAGCCTTGCTCAAGCGCGGCAGCAAGACGCAGTGCGCCATTTTCTGCCATACCTGTCGTATTCACGGCCACAACTTGCGGTTTGCCTTCGGTCAGCGTGCCGGTTTTATCAAACACCAGCGTGTCGAGCGTACTGGCGCGTTGCAGGGCATCGGCATCACGCACCAGCACGCCAAACTCGGCGGCGCGACCGACACCGGAGATAATCGACATCGGTGTGGCAAGACCGAGTGCGCAAGGGCAGGCGATGATCAGCACCGTAGTGGCGATCACCAGGGTATAAACAATCTGCGGCGCGGGGCCGAAAAAGTACCAGATAGCCGCACTCATCAGGGCAATACCGACCACGACCGGAACAAAAATGGCTGAGATTTTATCAGCAAGCTGGCCAATTTCTGGTTTACTGCTCTGCGCCTGGCGCACCATGCGAATAATACGCGACAGCGTCGTGTGGCTGCCGACGGCGCTGGCGGTGAACAGCACGCTGCCGTCCTGCACCACCGTACCGGCATGAACGGCGTCACCGTGGGATTTCTGCTGTGGAATGGGTTCCCCGGTGAGCATCGCTTCATCCAGCCAGGCATCACCCTGTGTGATAATACCGTCAACGGGAACGCGGTCACCCGTAGTCAGGCGCAGAGTCATACCGGGTTGAACCTCGGCCAGCGGGACGTTCTTTTCACCGTCCTCTGTGACTACCCGCGCGGTTGGCGGCGTTAAATCAAGTAATCTTTCCAGTGCTTTTGAGGAACGCTGACGCGCGCGCGCTTCGAGCATATGGCCTAAGTTGATCAGGCCGATAATCATCGCACTCGCTTCATAATAAAGATGTCGCGCTTCCATCGGGAACCACTGAGGCCAGACGTTAACGCTCATCGAATACAGCCATGCTGCCCCTGTACCAAGGGCAACCAGCGTATCCATCGTCGCAGTGCGATTCTTCAGGCTTTTCCAGGCGCTGGTATAAAAATGTCCGCCTGCAACGATCATCACCCCAAGGGTGATCAAACCGATCGCCAGCCACAGCGTGCGGTTATCGTCGGTGACCATCATGTTGTCGCCGAGCATGCCCCACACCATCACCGGAACCCCGACCAGCAGGGCAACTATTGCCTGCCAGCGGAAGCGTTTCATGGTGGCAACCGCCGTTTCCTGCTGACGTTCACGACGCTTTGCATCGTCTTCGATGGCTTCAGCACCGTAGCCTGCTTTCTCAACGGCCTGCACTAAGTCTGCGGCGGAGGCACTGCCCATCACCAGCGCGGTGCGCTCCGCAAGATTGACCCGTGCCTGCGCGACGCCCGGTACGGCCTGCAAGGCGTTTTGTACCCGGGAGACGCAGCTGGCGCAGCTCATGCCGTTGATCAGCAGCTGTTGGCTGTCATCAATATCATCAGCTACCGGAAGCTCAGGAGTGGCCGCTGTCAGTGCTTCCGACGGGGATGATGACTCTGCCAGCGGTTTAGCCTTTGGGTGGCTCAGCTCCGCCCCGTAACCGGCCTGCTTGATGGTATCAATCAGCGCATCCGCGCTGGCGCTACCGGTTACGGCGGCATGATCGATGGTAACTTCAGCGCTTTCAACGTCAGGACGCTGTTCCAGACTTTCTTTAACGCGTTTGACACAGTGGCCGCAGGAGAGGCCGTCCAATGTCAGGTCAATAGTGTGAGACATAACAAAACTCCCGTATAATGATCTGGTCAGTTGTTGACCAACATAACGCTTTTGGCTAACTGTTATGAAGGTTAAACCTTCCATCAAGGGGAAGGTCAAGGGGGAAATGTGAATATCAGTGATGTTGCGAAAAAAACCGGCTTAACCAGCAAAGCGATTCGCTTTTATGAAGAGAAAGGGCTGGTGACACCGCCGCTGCGCAGCGAAAACGGCTACCGCAGTTACACGCAACTGCATCTTGACGAACTGACGCTGCTGCGTCAGGCAAGACAGGTCGGTTTTAATCTGGAAGAGTGTGGCGAGCTGGTGAATCTCTTTAACGATCCGAAGCGTCACAGCGCTGATGTGAAAAAGCGCACGCTGGAAAAGGTGGCTGAGATTGAACGCCACATCACCGAGTTACAGGCGATGCGCAAACAGCTGCTGGCGCTGGCGGAATCATGTCCGGGAGATGACAGCGCCGATTGCCCGATCATAGATAATCTTGCTGGCTGCTGCCATCGTAAGGCATCTGTTTAACAGGCTTTAACCCGCAGGGTGATTCCTTCTACCGCAATGACCTCAACCCGCGTTCCGGCGCTGAGGTCATCGTCGGCCACGACAGGCCACGAACTGTCGCCCACGCGCATATGTCCACGCCCGTTCACCAGTGCGGTGTCGAGCGTAAAACGCTGGCCGACAATCTGCTGCCCGCGCTGATTAAGGTGCGCATCTAACGGTTTCTGCTCGTTAACCCGTCGGTTAAGCCAGCGCCACCACAGCCATGCAGCCACCAGTGTCAGTACGGCAAACAACGCACCTTGCCACGCCCAGTCGAGCGGCAGAAGCCACACGAGCAGCCCGGTAATCACGGCGGCGACACCGCTCCAGAGCAGGTAGCCGTTACCGCCCAGCATCTCAGCGGCCAGCAATAACCCCCCGAGGCTTAGCCAGAAAGCGTGAGGATGTGCGGCGATGAGCTCAATCATTTTTTACGCTCGTTTCCGCTGTCTTTGATCAGTTCAGCGATCCCGGCAATAGAGCCCATGAGACTGCTGGCATCCAGCGGCATCATGACCACTTTGCTGTTGTTTGCTGAGCCGATCTGTTTCAGCGCGTCGGTATATTTTTGCGCGACAAAGTAGTTCACGGCCTGGATATCACCAGCGGCAATCGCCTCTGACACCATCTGGGTGGCACGAGCTTCCGCTTCGGCCGAACGTTCACGCGCTTCCGCCTGGAGGAACGCAGACTGGCGATCGCCCTCGGCTTTGAGGATCTGCGACTGTTTTTCCCCTTCCGCTTTGAGGATTTCGGCCTGGCGTACCCCTTCGGCTTCGAGAATGTAGGCGCGTTTGGTTCGCTCAGCCTTCATCTGGGCATTCATGGAGGCGATCAGTTCAGCCGGCGGGCGAACGTCGCGGATCTCAATACGGGTGACTTTGATCCCCCACGGATTCGTCGCTTCATCGACGATATGCAGCAGTCGGGTATTGATGCTGTCGCGCTGTGAGAGCATCTCGTCCAGCTCCATTGAGCCCAGTACGGTACGGATATTGGTCATCGTCAGGTTAACGATAGCCAGCTCCAGATTGCTCACCTCATAGGCCGCTTTTGGCGCATCAATTACCTGAATAAAACAGACGGCATCAATGGTGACGTTGGCGTTATCCTTTGAAATCACTTCCTGAGAAGGAATGTCCAGCACCTGTTCCATCATATTGATCTTACGGCCAATTCTGTCCATGAAAGGGACAATCAGGCTTAAACCAGGTTGTAATGTGTTGGTGTAGCGTCCGAAACGCTCGACTGTCCACTGGTAACCCTGCGGGACAATTTTGACGCCAGCGCCGACAATAACCAGCGCAACGAAAATAAGGACAGGAACGACGATGAGCATAAAAACCTCCTGTTTTGCATGCTGTGGCGGAAGCCATTTGGCTGTTTGTTGACCTTAAGTATACGAGGAAAGTCGCCTTACAATCACTAATCGCCGTAGACTACTGCTAATTATTGGGATGAAGGCAGGAAATAACATGAAGGATAACAGCGCGATTTTGACAATCGCGGATGTAGGCTATCGTGTGGGTGAAACCACTATTCTGAACAATGTCAGCTTTACCGTTTCGCCGGGGGAGTTTCGTTTGATCACCGGGCCATCGGGCTGCGGGAAAAGTACGCTGCTAAAAATCATTGCCTCGCTGCTCAGCCCGACCTCAGGCAAGATTTTTTTTGAGGGGAAGGATATTGCAATGCTCTCTCCTGAGGCGTATCGCCAGCAGGTCTCATACTCGGTACAAACGCCCACGCTCTTCGGCGATACGGTGTATGACAACCTGATTTTTCCCTGGAAAATTCGCAATAAGACGCCCGATCCTGAGCGGTTATCGGCCGATCTGGAACGTTTTGGCTTGCCGCAGGAGACGCTGACCAAAGCCGTGAGTGAGTTGTCGGGTGGAGAAAAGCAACGCGTCTCGCTGATCCGTAATCTGCAATTTTTACCCAGGGTGCTGTTGCTGGACGAAATCACCAGCGCGCTGGATGAGGCCAATAAGCGCAACGTTAACGACATCATTCATCATTACGCCAGTAAGCAGAATGTTGCCGTGCTGTGGGTGACGCACGACGCTAACGAAATTACCCATGCGGATGACGTCATTACGCTGCAGCCGCACGGTGGGAAAATGCAGGAGGCTAACCGTGGGTGAACATAATATTACCAATGAATCGCTGGCCTTTTCGATGGTGCTGGTGCTGATTGCGATTGTGGTCAGCTACCGGGAAAAGCTGGGGCTGGAAAAAGATATACTGTGGAGTATCTGCCGGGCGGTTATTCAGCTGATTATTGTCGGCTATGTGCTGAAGTATATTTTCAACGTCAACCACGCGGTGCTGACGCTGCTGATGGTGCTCTTTATCTGCTTCAACGCAGCGTGGAATGCGCAAAAACGCAGTAAGTACATTGATAAGGCCTTTATCTCGTCGTTTATTGCCATAACGACCGGGACGGCGCTCACGCTGGCAGTGCTGGTGCTCTCCGGCTCGATTGCGTTTACGCCAATGCAGGTTATCCCCATTTCCGGAATGATCGCCGGAAACGCGATGGTTGCCGTGGGGCTGTGTTACAACAATCTGGGCCAGCGGTTCAGCAGTGAACAGCAGCAGTTGCAGGAGAAGTTAAGCCTGGGGGCGACGCCTAAAATGGCCTCTGCGCGGCTGATCCGTGAGAGTATCCGTTCATCGCTGATCCCGACGGTGGATTCAGCCAAAACGGTGGGGCTGGTGAGCCTGCCGGGTATGATGTCGGGTCTGATTTTTGCCGGTATCGATCCGGTAAAAGCGATTAAGTATCAGATTATGGTGACATTTATGCTGCTCTCAACGGCGAGCCTGTCCACCATCATTGCCTGTTACCTCACCTACCGGAAGTTCTATAACGCGCGTCACCAGCTGGTGGTGACGCAATTAAAGAAAACGGGTTAAGCCTGTTTTGTAGGCCCGGTAAGCGTTAGCGCCACCGGGCATTTTTTTGTTAGTAGAGCAACGCGTAAAGCTGACGGCGATACTTCGACGCCAGCGCGTCGCCGGTACCCAACGCGGCCAGAATTTCCTGGAACATCTTACGCGCCTGGCCGTCTGCGGCAGCCAGATCTTTTTGCAGATGGCTAAACAGCAGCTCCAGCGCTTCTTCGTTACGCCCTACCTGATGCAGCTGCAGCGCCAGCTGGCTTGCCAGCGCGGCATCGGCCGGGTTGTCAGCTACCTGCTGCTGCAGCTGCTGAATTTCCGGGGTGTCTGCCGCCTGCTTCAGCAGCTCAATTTGCGCGACCAGCCCCTGGTAGCGGGTGTCCTGATCCTGCAGCGGAACCGTCTTCAGCACGGCTTCTGCGTCTTCTGAGCGGTGCAGGGCAATCTGCGTTTCTGCCAGCAGAAGGCCAATCTGGCTGTTTTGCTTCGACAGCTGCCACGCCTCTTTGAGCAGCGGCAGCGCCTCGTCATATTTGCCTTCCTGCATCAGCGCCATACCTTCCTGCGCTTTCAGCTCTTCTTCACGCGGCAGGACTTTATCCAGCAGGGCGCGAATAGCCTCTTCCGGCTGCGGCCCCTGGAAACCATCAACAGGCTGACCATTCTGGAAAAGATAGACGGTTGGGATTGCGCGCAGACCAAACTGAGATGCCACCATTGGCTCGGCGTCACAATCCAGTTTGGCGAGAATGAACTGGCCGTTGTACTGTGCGGCAAGGCTTTCCAGTACCGGCGTCAGCTGCAGGCAGTGCTGGCTACGCTCAGACCAGAAGTAGAACAGCACCGGTTTGGTCATTGACTGTTCGAGGGTCTGTTGCAGGTTTGCTTCAGTAATATTGACGATATTCTGTACGGACATGCGGCTTTCTCTTTTGTCGGTTTGTTCTTTACATGGGGGTGAGCGTCGTTGCTTCAACTCAACCGTGTAAAATTTTGTCCATCATCCGGCCAGGCAGCAGGCGTTTTAACCAGCCTACGGCATGGGTGACCAGCGTCACCGGATAGCGCATTCTGGGGTTTTCACTCTCAAAAGCATGGCGCACTTTGGCCACTACCGCTTCTGGTCCGAGGGTAAAACGTGCGGCGATGCCGGGGTTTTCAACCGGTTTGTCCGCCTGCGTCTGGTTGACGTTTTCGGTAAAGCGGGTGCGGATGGGGCCGGGTTCAATCAGGCTGACCTTAATGCCGCTGTGACGCAACTCCATGCGCAGGGCGTCGGACCAGGCTTCCAGCGCATACTTGCTGGCGGCGTAGGCGCCGCGGCCCGGGGTGGAAATCAGCCCCATCACCGACGATGTCATCACGATGCGACCTTCACCGTGCGGCAGCATCGCGGGGAGCAGATGCATGGTGAGCTGATGTACGCCGAAGAAGTTGGTCGAAAACTGTTTCTCCAGCGTTTCGCGGGAGATCGTATCCAGCGGGCCATACACGCCGTAGCCGGCATTGTTAAAGAGCCCGTACAGACGATTGTCGGTCAGCGCGATGACCTCATCGGCGGCGCGTTCAACGCTCTCCGGTGAGTCCATATCCAGCAGCACGCCGGTAAACCCCATTCCGTTCATGCGTTCGACATCGTCGGATTTACGGCAGGCAGCCAGTATCCTGAATCCCTGACGCTTTAATTCGAGCGCGCTTTCCAGGCCGATTCCGCTGGAACATCCTGTAATTAAGACCGATTTTTGCATAACTTTACCTGTCAGGATCTCCGCTTAATCAGGAGTCATGTTTAACTAAAGGGGCCAGCCGCGTTGCCATCCAGTCGGCAATAAACGGCTGCGCATCGCGATTGGGGTGGATCCCGTCGTCTTGCATCCACAGGGGTTTGAGATAGACCTCTTCCATGAAAAATGGCAGCAGCGGAATATCAAACTCTTTGGCAAGCTTAGGGTAGATCGCGCTAAAGGCTTCATTATACCGACGACCGTAGTTGGCGGGCAGACGAATTTGCATCAGCAGCGGCTGGGCGTTTGCCGCCTTGATGTCCTGCAAAATGGTGCGCAGCGTCTGCTCCGTTTGCTGAGGCTGGAAACCGCGCAGGCCATCATTGCCGCCGAGTTCGACCAGCACCCAGCGTGGCTGATGCTGTTTGAGTAGAGCAGGCAGCCGCGACAAACCCTGCTGCGAGGTATCGCCGCTGATGCTGGCGTTGATCACAGGCGTTGTGCTCTGCCATTTATCATTGAGCAAAGCAGGCCAGGCCGCGCTGGCGGCCATGCGATAGCCTGCACTCAGGCTGTCGCCGAGAACCAGTAACGTGTCCGCTGCCGCCGCGCGGAAGGTCATCAGAATCAAAAACAGGAAGGGCAAATGCCAGCGGAAAACAGTGTTGAAGTTCATCGTCTTAAGAAATCCGTCGGTCAGGGGGAACACGAGCTTTCCATCCTTACTGGAGTTGAACTCGTTGTCAAACGCGCTGAAACCATCGCGCTGATTGGCGAATCCGGTTCCGGTAAGTCTACGCTGCTGGCGATTTTGGCGGGTCTGGACGACGGAAGCAGCGGAGAGGTCCACCTTGTCGGGCAACCGCTGCATCAGCTTGATGAAGAGGCGCGCGCTGCGCTGCGTGCGCGACACATCGGTTTTGTTTTTCAGTCCTTTATGCTTATCCCGACGCTGAACGCGCTGGAAAACGTCGAACTCCCGGCGCTTCTGCGCGGCGAAAATAGCCGTGAAAGCCGCGCGCATGCAAAGGCCTTACTGGAGCAACTGGGGTTGGGCAAACGCCTCGACCATCTTCCGGCACAGCTTTCCGGCGGGGAGCAACAGCGCGTGGCGCTGGCGCGCGCGTTTAACGGTCGTCCGGAGGTACTGTTCGCTGATGAGCCTACCGGTAACCTTGACCGTAAAACCGGGGACAAGATTGCTGACCTGCTGTTTTCGCTCAACCGTGAACATGGCACTACGCTGATCCTCGTGACCCACGACCCGCAACTTGCCGCCCGCTGTGACCGTCGTCTGCGGCTGGTCAACGGTGTTCTTCAGGAGGAAGCATGATTGCCCGCTGGTTCTGGCGCGAGTGGCGCTCGCCCTCGCTGCTGATAGTCTGGCTGGCCTTAAGCCTGGCGGTAGCGTGCGTGCTGGCGCTCGGCAGCGTCAGCGACCGCATGGAGAAAGGGCTCAGTCAGCAAAGCCGGGAGTTTATGGCGGGAGACAGGGCGCTACAAAGTTCACGCGCGGTTCCGCCGGGCTGGATTGATGAAGCGCGCAAGCGGGGGCTCAAGGTCGGGGAGCAGATAAGCTTCCAGACCATGACCTTCGCGGGCGAAACGCCGCAACTGGCAAGCGTCAAAGCCGTCGATGACATCTACCCGATGTATGGCGAACTGCAAACCAGCCCGCCAGGGTTGAAACCCAAACCCGGCACGGTGCTGCTGGCACCGCGCCTGATGGCGCTGTTGAACCTGAAAACGGGCGACAGCATTGATGTCGGTGATGCTACGCTGAAAATTGCCGGGGAAGTGGTTCAGGAACCTGACTCCGGGTTTAATCCGTTCCAGCTCGCGCCGCGATTACTGATGAACACCGCCGATGTGGCGAAAACCAATGCCGTACAGCCGGGCAGCCGCGTCACCTGGCGCTATAAGTTTGGCGGCACGCCTGCCCAGCTTGACGCGTATGAAAAATGGCTTCTGCCGCAGTTAAAACCGGAACACCGATGGTATGGGCTGGAGCAGGACGAGGGAGCGCTCGGTAAGTCCCTCGAGCGTTCTCAGCAGTTCCTGCTGCTTTCGGCCCTGTTAACGCTATTGCTGGCAGTGGCGGCAGTTGCCGTCGCAATGGGGCACTACTGCCGCAGCCGTTACGATTTGGTGGCGGTTCTCAAAACGCTGGGTGCGGGCAGGGTGCAGTTGCGTAAGCTGATTGTCGGCCAGTGGCTGATGCTGCTGCTTTTCTCGGCCTTCACCGGCGGGGTAATGGGATTGCTGTTCGAAAAACTGCTGATGGTGATGCTGAAACCGGTGCTCCCGGCAGCATTGCCGCCGGCCAGCCTCTGGCCGTGGCTGTGGGCGATGGGCGCGATGACGGTAATCTCGGTGCTGGTGGGGCTCCGTCCGTACCGGCTGTTGATTGCGACGCAGCCGCTGCGTGTTTTACGCCGTGACGTCGTGGCAAACGTCTGGCCGCTGAAGTTCTACCTTCCTGTGATAATCGCGGTGGCGGTTGGGCTGCTGGCCTGGCTGATGGGGGGCAGCACTCTGCTTTGGGCAGTACTGTCCGGGGCGGTTGTTCTGGCGCTGCTGTGCGGCGTACTGGGCTGGATACTGCTCAATATTCTGAAAAAAATCACGGTAAAATCGCTTCCCGTGCGGCTGGCAGTGAACCGTCTGCTGCATCAGCCCTGGTCCACGCTCAGCCAGCTTTCGGCGTTTTCGCTGTCGTTTATGCTGTTGGCACTTCTGCTGGTGCTGCGAGGCGATCTGCTGGATCGCTGGCAGCAGCAGCTTCCGCCGGAAAGCCCAAACTATTTCCTGATCAATATCGCGCCTGAGCAGGTCACGCCGCTGAAGGGATTTCTGTCGGAGCATCACATTATTCCTGAGTCGTTCTACCCCATCGTTCGCGCACGGCTGACGCAGATCAACGGTCAGTCAACGGAGGGGAACAAGGACGAGTCGCTTAACCGCGAGCTGAACCTTACCTGGCAGGAGAAACGCCCTGACCACAACCCGATAACCGCCGGCACCTGGCCGCCGAAAGCGGGAGAGGTGTCGATGGAGGAGGGGCTGGCGAAGCACCTGAGCGTTAAGCTGGGAGACAGCGTCACGTTTACCGGGGATACGCAGGATTTTACCGCGAAAGTCACCAGCCTGCGTAAAGTGGACTGGGAAAGCCTGCGGCCCAACTTCTTCTTCATCTTCCCGCCGGGGGCGCTGGACGGACAACCGCAGAGCTGGCTGACCAGCTTCCGCTGGGAAAACGGCAACGGCATGCTGACGCAGCTTAACCGGGAATTCCCGACGGTCAGCCTGCTGGATATCGGGGCGATCCTGAAGCAGGTGGGACAGGTGCTGGAGCAGGTGAGCCGCGCGCTGGAGGTGATGGTGGTGTTGGTGACGATCTGTGGCGTGCTGTTGCTGCTGGCCCAGGTACAGGTGGGGATGCGCCAGCGTCATCAGGAACTGGTGGTTTACCGCACGCTGGGGGCCGGTAAGCGGCTGCTGCGGGCGACACTCTGGAGTGAATTCGCACTGCTGGGGCTGGTGGCGGGTCTGGTCGCGGCCATTGGTGCAGAGACGGCGCTGGCTGTCCTGCAGACAAAGGTCTTCGACTTCCCATGGGAGCCTGACTGGCGTCTTTGGCTGACATTGCCTCTCTTTGGTGCGGTACTGCTTTCCCTCTGTGGAGGCTGGCTCGGTACACGCTTGTTAAAGGGCAAAGCCCTGTTCCGCCAGTTTGAGAGTTGATTCAATGTGGTGATAATTACGCACCGGTTTTTATATCGGTGCGTAGTAATTTAATGGCACAAAAAGATAATACCCACTCATTTAGTAGCACAAAACATTAAAAAACCGTCCACACAGACTGATTATTTCCAGTTAATATTCACCCGCTAAATATTTAGCAGCGTGTCTATTAAGGAAAAATAATGACTATAAAAAAATCAGCGCTGGCGGTTACGATCGGCGCGGCAGTGGCATTGACTACCTTCGCTTCTCAGGCAGAAATCACCGTTCTTAAACAGGATCCTCAGGCGGGCGATCCACTGAGCCGTCTGAACTTCACCGTGGGCGGCAGTATCCGTCCTCAGTTCAACATGATGACGGGCGATGGCGACAAAGGTTCCTACAAACGTAATGGCTTCGACGGCGGTACCCGTTTCCGTTTCGCAGCCGATTACTACCTGTTTGATGACATCAGTTGGGTAAGCTACTACGAGCTGGGCGTGAACATTCCTGCGCTGTTCGACTGGGACAACCACTACAAAGAAGGCGCGAACAACACTACTCGCCGTATGTTGTACACCGGTCTGAAGAGCGATACCTGGGGTACGCTGACCTTCGGTCAACAGAACAGCGTTTACTATGATGTGGTTGGCGTGAAAACCGATATCTGGGACTACGATATGATTGGTCAGGCACCAGGTAACGGTATCAACGGTGACTACGACGGTTCTTATCGTTCACGCAACATGCTGAAATATAAGAAAACCGTTGGCGATGCTGACATTTATGCATCCTACCTGTTTGAAGACAGCGAATACCTGCCGGGCAACGGCCTGCGCTACAAGCGTAAAGGCGGCGGTTCACTGGGTCTGGATTATCACCTGACTAAAGATCTGACCTGGGGTACGGCGTGGAACTACACCCGCGCCGACATGCGTAACCCGGACAACGGCGACAGCAAAACCTACGATCAGAACATCCTCGGTACTGCTCTGAGCTGGAAACCTGACAACTGGACCTTCTCCTTTGGCGGCGGCTGGTACCAGAACTTCCTGACCACCAAAAAAGTGTCTGTTAACGACTACTTTGCGGGCGACGCGTGGGGTATTGAATACTTCGCTGGGTATAAATTCCCAATCAATCAGTATGCGGTTAAATCCATCCAGCCTTACTTCATGGGCGATCGCATCGAGTACGTGAACGGCCGTAACTACCAGCGCATCGACAACGGTGTGGGTATCAGCTTCCAGCTGGATTATGGTTTCCGCGTTGATTACGAACACGTATTCACCTCCAGCACCGACGATCTGGGCGATATGAACCTGGTCCGTCTGCGTTACGACTTCTAAGTCGTTTTGTAGGGTGCTGCCTGATGCCCTCACCCTGACCCTCTCCCACAGGGAGAGGGAACAAACATTAAAAACGGCAACTCTGGTTGCCGTTTTGCTTTTGCCTCGTCACCCGGCTTTATTTTTCAGCGATCAAGCCACTCAGCAATTTCTTCGAACGTTCCGCGATAGACAATCTTTTCCGCTTTCTTTCCAAGCTGATAGCTGTACATCGGGTCGTAATAATCATTCAGCAACGGGGCAAGCCAGCGGAAGTGCGCGTCAGTGCTGCCAGAGCGTTGTTGTTCCAGCAGTGCGGAATCTAACAGCGCGGTGAATTCTGCATACCGCTGCAGCCCCAGACGGCGGCGAATGGCGAACAGGCCGTGGTGCAGATACTCGCTGTACTCTTTCCAGCCTGCTTCATCACCGTAAGCCGCAGAAAAATCTGCCCACATATGGTCGAAATACTCTTCTCGCAGGCGCTCAAGACGGATATCAAATGGGTCGTCGACGACAACGATAGGGGCTTCAACCATACGGTCGCGCAGGCACTCCGGCAGGTGGTTGGAACCAATCATCCGACCTTCATCTTCCAGCACCCAGCGTGCAGCGTCTTTTTTTAATAGCTCAACCGCAAGGTGATTTTCAAAGCTGGCCTGGGAAAGCTGCGGCGTGAGCGTGCGGCCAAACGATGAACCGCGATGGCGCGCCAGCCCTTCCAGATCAATGCCCTGGACATGTTGCTTAACCAGCAGGGTTTTACCGCTGCCGGTACAGCCACCGATAAGTACCATCGGTTTTTGTGACTGCTCGGTTGTGACCTGAATCGCCGTCTGACGCAAGGCTTTATAGCCGCAGCGGATCAGCGGGTAGTCGACACCCGCCTCTTTCAGCCATGCCTGTGAGATGTGCGAACGCTGGCCGCCGCGTGCGCAGCAGAGATAGCCCTCAGGATGGGCAAGGCTGGCCTCCCGCCAGGCGTTGATCCGTGCCTCACGCGTGGCGCCGTTCACCAAACTATGGCCGAGCGCCAGCGCGGCCTCGGGGCCCTGGCGTTTATAGCAGGTGCCGACGGCGGCGCGTTCGTCGTCATTCATCAACGGCAGGTTAATGGCGGCGGGCATCGCACCCTGGGCAAATTCAATCGGCGCGCGAACGTCGATTAAAGGGGTATCGGACGCGAGGATCGCGCGATAGTCCGTTCCATCGTTCATGGTTATTCCAGAAGAAAACTCAGCAGCAATGGGCGGGAATTGTACGCCGGGGAAGGGGAAGGTCAACTCCCCGGCGCAGGTGTGTTACTTGATCTTAGACTGTGCCCAGACGATACCGCTCGCGTATTCCGGCGGCAGAAGAGGGATGATGGCTTCGAGGGTGGCGCTCAGACGGCCCGTGTCGGTGTCGTTCAGGTTCAGGTGACCGACCTTACGACCCGGGCGAACCTCTTTGTCATACCAGTGCAGGTGTACCAGCGGCAGCTTCAGCCAGTCGTAGTTCAGATCGGTGCCGATCAGGTTGATCATCACCGACGGGCTATTCACCACCGGCTGCGGCAGAGGCAGCTCAGTGATGGCGCGCAGGTGCAGTTCGAACTGGCTGATGGACGCGCCATTTTGCGTCCAGTGGCCGCTGTTGTGAACGCGCGGCGCAAGCTCGTTGATCAGCAGACCGGACGGGGTGATAAAGCACTCCATCGCCATTACGCCGACGTAGCCCAGTTCGTGCATGATGGCAGATAGCATGTCTTCCGCCTGTGCCTGTTGTTCCGCACTGGCCTGCGGAAACGCCACGCTGGTGCGCAGAATGCCGTCCTGATGCAGGTTATGCGTCAGCGGATAAAACACAGTGTGTCCATCGTGCCCGCGCGCGCCGACCAGCGACACTTCGCCGCTAAAGTTGATACCTTGCTCAACGATACACTCGCCGTAGCAATCATCCGGCAGTTCTGCCGTTTCATATGCACGCAGGCGCCACTGACCGCGGCCATCGTAACCGCCCACGCGGCGCTTCACGATGGCCAGTTCGCCCAGCATCGCGAAAACATCATTCCACTCGCTTTTATCCGACAGGAGCTGCCACGGTGCGGTCGGCAGACCGAGCTTGTCGAACAGCTGCTTTTGCGTCAGGCGGTCGGCAATAATCGGGAAAACATCGCGGTTAACAAAGGCGTTATGACGCGCCAGTTCGCGAGTCAGCGCCGTTTCCGGCCAGCGTTCGATCTCGGCGGTGATCACGCTCTGGTGGAACGGTACCGCTTCAGGTTCAGCATCCAGCCCGACGGGCCAGACGGAAATACCCAGCGGTTCACCCGCCTGGCGCAGCATACGGCCCAACTGACCGTTACCGAGGACGCAAACCTGCTTCATGCCGCACCCCGTGGATCCGGATTGTCCAGCACCTCGTCGGTCTGTGCTTTACGCCAGTCAGCCAGACGCTGATGTAAGTCTTTATCATGCGTCGCCAGGATCTGTGCAGCCAGCAGGGCAGCATTTGCAGCACCCGCTTTACCAATCGCCAGCGTGCCGACCGGAATACCCCGCGGCATCTGCACGATGGAATAGAGGCTATCGACACCGCTCAACGCAGCGCTTTGTACCGGTACGCCCAGAACGGGGACCAGCGTTTTGGCGGCAATCATGCCTGGCAGATGTGCTGCGCCGCCCGCACCGGCAATGATCACCTCATAACCGTTCTCTTCAGCGCCTTCGGCGAAGCTGAACAGTTTGTCCGGTGTACGGTGTGCGGAAACCACTTCAACGTGGTGCGGAACATTCAGGATTTCAAAGATTTCGGCGGCGAACTGCATGGTAGCCCAGTCGCTTTTGGACCCCATCACGATGGCGACACGCGCCGGATTATTGCGGGAAGACATGCGTCTTAAAACTCCTGTGGTGCGAAACACACTGCTTTCGAGGGCACAGAGAATAGCATGTAATACGGGGAAGGAAAACGGTTGCGCGGTTAAAACTTGAGCCGTTGTGACCGCCAGGACATAACAAAACAGACCGCTATCTGGCGGTCTGTTTTCATCAATCAGGTGTCTTTATTTGGTCAGTTCTGCGGTCATGTATACGCGGTTGTTAACCTGTGCGCTGGTGATTTTGTAAGACGCACCTTGTTCAGCAGCCTGAGCGGCGATTTTCGCTTCTGCGCGGTCGAGGGTAGAAGCACTCGCGCTGACGCTCTGAGCGAAAGAACCAAAAGAGATCATAGAAAGAGCGGCAACTGCAACGAAAGTTTTGATAGATTTCATGGTCGTATTCCTGAAGTAATTTATCTGGGATAGGGCGTGTTGCCCTGATGTGATAAATATTAGGCTAACCATGGGCTGATTAAAATCGGAACAATTTGCCAATGTTATTCAAAAAAATAGAATGATATTTGAGGGGTTAAAACGGAAAAGCGATCAGCTCTACACTCTCTGGTGTTACTTTGACCATGGAGCCTTCACTGTGCCAGGCACCCAGTACGACGCGGTGGGCAGGTTCGCCGTTGGCGACCACCGTGTGGACATCAGGGCGATGGGTATGACCGTGGATCAGCCACTGGACGCGATGCTTTTCCATCACGTTCACGACCGCCTGCGGGTTCACGTCCATGATGGTCATGGATTTGCTGCTGTTGGCGGCTTTACTGCCCGCGCGCATTCTGGCAGCGATACGGTTGCGGATAAACAGCGGCAGGGCCAGGAACACTTTTTGGATCCACGGGGTGTGGACTTTGGCGCGGAAGGCCTGATAACCGGTATCGTCGGTGCAGAGCGTGTCGCCGTGCATGATCAGGACCCTGCGGCCATAGAGGTCGAGCACCTGCTCTTCCGGCAGCAGCTTCATGCCGCTTTCGCGGGCGTAGCGCTTGCCGAGCAGGAAATCACGGTTGCCATGGATGAAGTAGCAGGGAACGCCGGAATCCACCAGCGCTTTAATGGCAGCAGCCATTTCCCGGTGCAGCGGGTTAGGGTCGTCGTCGCCAATCCAGGCTTCGAACAGGTCGCCCAGAATGTACAGCGCGTCGGCGCTTTTTGCTTCACCGCGTAAAAAACGCAGAAAACCGGCGGTGATCGCCGGTTCTTCTGTTTGCAGATGCAAATCCGCAATAAAGAGTGTCGCCACCAATTACTCGCTGACGGTCACGCTGGTAATCACTACGTCTTCTTTAGGAACGTCCTGGTGCATGCCGCTGCGGCCAGTAGAGACGGCTTTGATCTTATCAACCACGTCCATACCTTCAACCACTTCTGCGAATACGCAGTAGCCCCAACCCTGCAGGCTTTCGCCAGAGAAGTTCAGGAAGTCGTTGTCGGCCACGTTGATGAAGAACTGGGCAGTCGCAGAGTGAGGCGCCTGAGTACGGGCCATCGCCAGCGTGCCACGGGTGTTTTTCAGACCGTTGTTCGCTTCGTTTTTGATCGCTTCTTTGGTCTCTTTCTGGTGCATGCCAGGTTCAAAACCGCCGCCCTGGATCATAAAGCCGTTGATCACGCGGTGGAAAATGGTGTTGTTGTAGAAACCTTCGCGGCAGTAGTCCAGGAAGTTTTTAACTGTTTCAGGCGCTTTGTCATCAAAGGTTTTGATTACGATATCGCCATGATTAGTGTGGAAAGTAACCATTTTTGCATCCTGTTCCGTTATTGTGGTGCGTCAACCCGTGTTCGGGTCACATATAGGGGCTTGTTATAGCATAACCACAGGACGCGATCACCTTGCATTGTGTGCTGATCCTATTCCGAATTATGGGTATTATAGGGAACAAACAACCCACACACGTGTTTACATGGAATCTTCGATGTTAAAAATCTTTAATACAATGACGCGCCAAAAAGAGGAATTTAAACCTATCCATGCCGGGGAAGTCGGCATGTACGTGTGTGGTATTACGGTTTACGATCTCTGTCATATTGGCCATGGCCGTACCTTTGTCGCCTTCGATGTTGTTTCGCGCTACCTGCGTTTTCTGGGGTACAACCTGAAGTACGTGCGCAACATCACCGACATTGACGACAAAATCATTAAACGCGCTAATGAAAATGGCGAGAGCTTTGTGGCGCTGGTGGATCGCATGATCGTTGAAATGCACAAAGACTTTGATGCATTAAATATTCAGCGCCCGGACAGTGAGCCACGTGCGACCCACCATATTCACGAAATTATTGAAATCACCGAAAAGCTGATCGCACGCGGTCATGCCTACGTTGCGGATAACGGCGACGTGATGTTCTCCGTGCCGACGGACCCAACCTACGGCGCGCTCTCCCGTCAGGATCTGGATCAGCTTCAGGCCGGTGCCCGCGTTGACGTCGTTGACGTGAAGCGCAACCCGATGGACTTCGTGCTGTGGAAGATGTCCAAAGAGGGTGAACCGAGCTGGCCATCTCCGTGGGGCGAAGGGCGTCCTGGCTGGCACATTGAATGTTCGGCGATGAACTGCAAACAGCTGGGCAAGCACTTCGACATTCACGGCGGCGGCTCGGATCTGATGTTCCCGCACCACGAAAACGAAATCGCGCAGTCCACCTGCGCGCATGGCGGTGAGTACGTTAATTACTGGATGCACTCCGGGATGGTGATGGTTGACCGCGAGAAGATGTCTAAATCACTCGGCAACTTTTTCACCGTGCGTGACGTGCTGAAGTATTACGATGCGGAAACCGTGCGTTACTTCCTGATGTCCGGCCACTATCGCAGCCAGCTGAACTACAGCGAAGAGAACCTGAAGCAGGCGCGCTCGGCGCTGGAGCGTTTGTACACCGCGCTGCGCGGTACCGACAGGTCTGTTCCTGCTGCGGGCGGCGAAGCGTTCGAAGCGCGCTTCGTTGAGGTGATGAACGACGACTTCAATACGCCAGAAGCGTACTCCGTGCTGTTCGACATGGCGCGCGAAGTGAACCGCCTGAAGTCAGAGGATATGGCGGCAGCGAATGCGCTGGCGTCCCATCTGCGTAAGCTCTCTTCCGTTCTCGGCCTGCTGGAGCAGGAGCCGGACGTGTTCCTGCAAAGCGGTGCGCAGGCGGACGACGGTGAAGTGGCGGAAATTGAAGCGTTGATCAACGCACGTCTGGAAGCGCGTCAGGCGAAAGACTGGGCGGCGGCAGATGCGGCGCGTAACCGTCTGACCGAGATGGGCATCATTCTGGAAGATGGCCCGCAGGGAACCACCTGGCGCCGTAAGTAATCTTCCCCTCACCCTAACCCTCTCCCGCAGGGAGAGGGAATGGTCAGGTTTTCTCCCTCTCCCCGTGGGAGAGGGTCGGGGTGAGGGCATCAGCGCGCACGTCTTCTCCACCACAACATCCCCATCAGCACTACTCCCGGCAGCCACACCCACAGCAATTCTGAAATGATCACCTGATGCCCGTACGGCGTGGTATAGCGTGACAGCGCGAACGGTGCGACCTTAATCACCTGCCATGGCGCAAAGAAGCGTTCGTCTGACCACGGCCACAGCCAGCCAACCCCTTTCCCCCCCGTGGTAATGGAATCCAGCAGGCTGTGCGACAGTAATGACACGGTTAAAAACAGCCAGCACCGGGTCAGGCTGGCTCTGAACCATCGTCGACCGATCAGAACGCAGAGTATCGGCACCACAAAGGCAAACAGCAGGGAGTGAGTAAAGCCGCGATGGCCGAAAACATTGCCATAGGCGACGCCGAACTTAAACGCCAGCACGTCGGCGTCCGGCAACATCGCGAGGACAATTCCGGTGAACAGCAGACGAGGCGGAATAACTCTGGTTCCCAGGCCTAAACCCAGGCAAAGCGGAACAGCAGCGTGCGTAATAACGGTAGGCATTGACATTATCCATGGCAAATCATGGAAATATAGCAGTAATCTCGCGCTAACAGACCTGTGCTAAATTCTGATTTTACGCCGACTCGCGCGCGATAAGCTGCCCGGAAAGCGTAATCCGCTGCGTTTGCAAGTCCGGCTCTTTCAGCTTGCGAATAATCAACCCGGCAGCCTGACGCCCCGTCTCTTCACTGGCGGAGGAGACGTAGGTCAATGACGGTGACGTGAGGTTTACGTGCAGCATATCTTCGAAACCGACCAGCGCGACCTGCTGCGTCAGAAACACGTCTTTACCCACCGTACGTCCTACCTGATGAATCGCTGATATAGAGCCGATCATGGCATCAGGCGAGTGGCAGAGCAGGGCGGTGATGGTGTTGTTTTTTTCCAGCAGTTGGCGGGTGGCGAAACCCGCGGCCAGCGTGTCATCACTGCAGGCCGGAGAGTATTCATCGCGCCAGACCAGCCCGTTTTGCGTCATCGCGCTGCGAAAACCAAGCAGACGCTGCTCTCGGATAAGGCAGCCCTCACGCCCGCCAATGTAGGCGATATTGCGATGGCCGCGCTCGATAAGATAACGTACCGCCAGATTTGCCGCCTGACGGTTATCACGCATCACCAGGTTACATTTTTCATCCAGCAACGACTGAGAGACCGCAACCAACGGCAGTGGGCAATGACGAATGTGTTCCGGCAGGGTGGATGTCCGGGTGTCAGAAGCCAGGTAAATCACACCGGCGACGCCCTGCTGTTTAAACGACAGCAGGCAGCGTTCAAGATGGTCATAGTCATTCTGAGGCTGGCCGAGAAACACCATATACCCCTGTTTTTCCAGCTCCAGGACGATGCTCGCCATCACCTTGATGGAGAAGCTGTCGCTGAAGTCACGGAGGATAAGACCAATAAGATTGGAGGTGTTGGCGCGAAGGTTGGCGGCGGCGACGTTATGAACATAGCCCAGGGTATTGATGGCAGCGTTGACCTTCTCGATCGTTGCCTCCGAGATTTTCCCTTTCTGGCGCAACACCAGCGAGACGGTTGAGACCGAAACGCCCGCGTGCTTTGCGACATCAATAATGCTGACTTTCTTCAAAACCGCTCCCTGAAATTTGCCGATTATCAGCCAGATAAAACACGTCTCCCAGCGTACAGGAGACGTGTCGTTCAGGCATCTTATTATTTGCCGATCATGGTGGACATGGTCTGGGCGATAAACTGTGCTCTGGCACCGAAAATCACCTGAATACCGTTGTCGCCGACGAAGACCACGCCGCGCGCGCCAAGTCCGTTCAGGCCGTCTTTATCAACTGCCTCGCTTTTTGCCACTTCCAGACGCAGGCGGGTGATACAGGCGCCGACGGAGTCGATGTTATGCGCTCCGCCCAGCAGGGTGATGATCTCGGTCGCGAGTTCGGAATCTGACTTCTCATCCGCATTGGCTGTCACTTCAGTGCGGCCCGGGGTTTTCACGTCGAAACGACGGATCACAAAGCGGAACGTGAAGTAATAAATCAGGCCCATTGGAATGCCGATGATAATGGCGTTCAGGAAATTGGTTTTGTAACCGTTAAACGACGGCAGGATCCCGAATGACAGATAGTCGATAAAGCCCGCGGAGAACGACTTGGCGATATGCGCATGCAGCAGATACATGGTCATATAAGCCAGGCCCGCCATGATGGCGTTAAAGACGTACAGAATCGGCGCCACGAAGATAAAGGTAAACTCAACCGGTTCGGTGATCCCCGTCAGGAAGCAGGTCAACGCCGCAGAGAACAGAATACCGGCCGCGATTTTCTTATTCTTCGTATGGGCTTCGTGATACATCGCCAGGCACGCCGCAGGCAGCGCGAACAGCATCAGCGGGAATTCACCCTGCATGAACTTACCGGCGTTCTGGTAGGTGTCGCTGCTGAAGGATTTGACCCCTTCTTCCAGCATCTTGAACCAGATGGTTTGGTCGCCGTGGATCACCTGGCCTGCCTGGGTGGTGTAATCCCCAAACGAATACCAGAAAGACGGGTACCAGATATGGTGCAGTCCGAGCGGGATCAGCGCGCGCTCCACCAGACCGAAGATAAAGGTCGACGCCGCCTGATTATCGCCGTTAACGATCACGGAGAGCGCGTCGATACCGGCCTGGATATGTTGCCAGATGTAGGGCAGCAGCAGCCCCATCAGGAACGAGAGGAACGCCGTTGCAATTGCCACGAAGCGCTTACCGGAGAAGAAGCCCAGGAACTCCGGGAGCTGCATGGTGTGGAAGCGGTTATAGCACCAGGCCGCGAGAATACCGCAGATCAGGCCGCCGAAGACGCCCATTTGCAGCGTCGGGATGCCGACCACCATGGCGTATTTCCCGCCCTGAGAGGCCATTTCCGGCGTGATGCTCAGCACGGTGCTAATGGTGATATTCGTGACAAACACCGATACCGCCGCAGACAGCGCAGCAATACCGGATTCAGACGCCAGACCCACGGCAGAGCCAATGGCGAACAGCATCGGCAGGTTATCAAAAATAACCCCGCCCGCGTTCATCATCAGCGGCAGGTGGAACTTATCGCCGAAGGCCAGCAGGAGGCCCGCAGCGGGAAGCAGTGAAATTGGCAGCATCAAGGCGCGACCAATCATAGACAACTTAGACAGCGATTTAACAAACCCTGATATCAGACTCATGCTGATTTCCCCCGAGTAGCGCTTTTTTGGCGCTGTTATTGTAAGTAGAACGTTTTAGTAGAACGTTCTACTTATCGTGGGCAAAGAGTGAAAAACACGCAACTGAATTTTCACTATTCAACAGAGGAAATAGTGATTATTTGAAGTTGATCGATAAATAACCGTGATGGGTGTGAGGGGATTTTTAACCCTCTCCCGGTGGGAGAGGGTTGGGGTGAGGGCATCAAACGGCTCAGGCCGTAACGGTCACGCTCTGTCCTTCAAAGCTCACGGTCTGTCCCGCGACAATCTTGCAGCGCTTGCGCGTTTCCACCACGCCGTCGACTTTTACTCGCCCGTCGGCGATCACGATTTTCGCCTGCGCGCCGCTTTCGCTCCAGCCTTCCAGCTTCAGCAGATCGCACAGCTCAACGTGTGGGTGTTTTCCTAATGAAAATGTCGCCATCTTACGCGTCCTCTACATCATGGTACTCTTCGCATGCCTGCAAAGTATTCTGAATCAATGTGGCAACCGTCATCGGGCCTACGCCGCCCGGTACTGGGGTGATGTAAGAGGCACGTGCCGCAGCATCTTCATACACTACGTCACCGACGACTTTGCCGTTTTCCAGACGGTTAATTCCGACGTCCACGACAATCGCACCCTCTTTAATCCATTCACCTGGAATAAAGCCCGGTTTCCCGACGGCAACGATCAGCAGATCGGCGTTCTCTACGTGGTGACGCAGATTTTTGGTGAAACGGTGGGTGACGGTAGTGGTGCAGCCGGCCAGCAGCAGTTCCATGCTCATCGGGCGGCCCACAATGTTGGAGGCACCAATGACCACGGCGTTCAGACCGTAGGTGTCAATGTTATAACGCTCCAGCAGCGTCACGATACCGCGTGGCGTACATGGACGCAGACGCGGTGCACGCTGGCACAGGCGGCCAACATTGTACGGATGGAAACCGTCAACGTCTTTATCCGGTGCGATACGCTCCAGCACCTTCACGTTGTCGATGCCCGCCGGCAGCGGCAACTGCACCAGAATACCGTCGATCTCTTTATCGGCATTCAGAGTGTCAATAAGTTCCAGCAGTTCTGCTTCGCTGGTGGTTTCTGGCAAATCGTAAGAGCGGGAGACGAAGCCCACCTCTTCACACGCTTTGCGTTTGCTGCCGACATAAATTTGTGATGCCGGGTTGCTACCAACCAGCACAACGGCCAGCCCAGGGGCGCGAAATCCTGCCGCTTTACGCGCCTTCACTTTTTCCGCAACCTCAGAGCGCACCTGCTGCGCAATCGTTTTACCGTCAATAATCTTTGCTGCCATCAGAGAGAAGATTCCGTCTGTAACGTTTGAAAGGGGGGATTGCCTGTATTTTGTCAGAAGCGAGCGCCGCTGTCAGTCACCCTTTGCGAGTTTTCATCAGTAGGGCATAAAAACCCTTCCAGATGGATGGTCAATTTCTTAGGCGGGATTAGGATGTGACCTGGAGAAATGGCAGCGTTTTGACATATTTAAAAAATGATTCCTGAGCTACTTTGTCTCCTCCGAAATAAGCTTTCAATTCAACAATTGAACGTATTTCTTATTCCCGATTATTCGCGGGAAGGGTTATTTACATTTTAAAGGAATAGACATGAAACTCAGCAACATTGCTTCTACTGTTATTGCAACTCTGGCCCTGGTCGCGGGTGCCGCTCATGCAGATCCGGTTTCCGTAAATGGCGGTACTGTGCATTTTAAAGGTGAACTGGTTAATGCTGCATGTTCAGTAAATACCGATTCTTCCGAGCAGACTGTTAATCTCGGTCAGTACCGTACCGCGAAATTCACTAAAGTGGGCGACACTACCTCTAATATCCCATTCAACATTGAACTGAACGATTGCGATCCACTGGTAGCAAAAACCGCTGCTGTTGCGTTCACCGGTCAGATTGATGCAACTGACAAAACCCTGCTGGCAGTGACTTCCGGTAACAATGACAACACCGCGAAAGGCGTGGGTATCGAGATCCTCGACAGCAAATCCAGCGTTCTGACCCCAGACGGTGCAACCTTCTCTGCTGCGCAGAACCTGATCGAAGGAACGAACACCCTGCAATTCACCGCGCGTTATAAGTCAACGGCTGCGACCACCGAGCCAGGCCAGGCAAACGCTGACGCCACCTTCGTTATGAAATACGAATAATTCATACAGGGATGTCCAGGCCTCAGGGACGAGGCCGTCATACGCTAATGCCAGGAACGAAGGATGACAAAAACGGGAGCACTACTGCTTTTAACCCTTGCGATGGCTAACCAGGCATCGGCACATACTGTGGTGATCGAAGGCGGGAAAGTTCACCTCAGAGGTGAGCTGGTGAACGGCGGCTGCGCCGTGGCGCCCGACAGCCAGAATATGCGCATCGACATGGGACAGTATCGAACCAATTCATTTGCCGGGGTGGGTAGTTTTTCCGCGGTGAATGTGCCCTTCACTGTGAGGCTACTGGATTGCAGCGTTGATGTCTCGCGCACCGTGGGGATCCAGTTTCAGGGCGTCACACCCGCAGAAGATCCGCAGGTTTTTCTGGCGACATCGCGGCCAGGTGAAACACCTGTCAGCAGCGGTGTGGGGCTGGCGCTCTTTGACGAACAACAACGTCAGATTATCCCAAATGCCACTGCCGTCAGCTGGTTGCCGGTAAATACCAGTGAACTCGCGTTTCATTTTAGCGCCCGCTATCGGGCTATTTCCGAACATCTCATGCCAGGCAATATTCAGTCGGATGTCTGGTTTACGTTGATTTATCCATAACACCTGCGAACACATTATTAAAGGTACGGTTGTGATGAATACCCGAATTAAACCAGGACTTTTTTTATCGTTTATTTTGATGATGGTTTCTGCTTGCGCGAATGCTTCCGGCGGTATTGCGCTGGGGGCCACTCGCGTTATTTATCCGGCAGATGCGAAGCAAACGTCGCTAGCGATCACTAACAGCAACAAACAAGAACGCTATTTAATCAACGCGTGGATCGAAAATGCGAACGGGCAAAAAGAAAAAACCTTTGCCGTCACACCGCCCCTGTTTGTGAGTGAGCCAGACAGCGAAAACACGCTGCGTATTATTTACGCCGGACCGACGCTACCCGCCGACCGCGAATCGCTCTTTTACATGAACGTGAAAGCGATCCCGTCAGTGAACAAGGAGAAAACGGAAAACAATAACGTGCTGCAGCTGGCGATCCTTTCGCGTATCAAACTGTTTGTACGCCCGAACAATCTGGCGATGCAGCCGGAAGAGGCGCTCTCCCAGTTGCGTTTTGAGCGTACTGGCAACCACCTCAAAGTCAGCAACGCGTCTCCGTATTACATCACCCTGGTCAACATGAAGCTGGGTGGTAAGACGCTGGATAACCTGATGGTTGCGCCTAAAAACTCGGCACAGCAGGTACTGCCAGCCGGTGCGAGCGGCACGCTCTCCTGGCAGAGCGTGAATGACTACGGTGCCATTACACCGGCGCGTAGCGTCAACCTGTGAGCAGAGTCAGGGCGATGAAAAATCATCTGGGACGTTACTGCCCGGTTGCACTGGCGCTGATGGCCGCGCTCTGGCCGCAGTCTGGCTGGAGCGAAAGCTACTTCAACCCGGCCTTCTTGTCCGACGATACCGCCAGCGTGGCGGATTTGTCGCGTTTTGAACAAGGTCACCAGCAGGCACCCGGCGTTTATCGTGTGGATATCTGGCGTAACGATGAGTTTATCGGCACCCAGGACGTGCGTTTTGAGCAAGCCGAAAACACCCCGCCAGTGGCGGGCGGTTTATCGCCGTGCATCACGCGCGCGATGCTCGATCGCTTTGGTGTCAATGTTGCGGCATTTCCTGAACTGGCAAATGTACAGGGCGATACCTGCGTTCCGCTGACCACGGCCATTCCTGGTAGTGAGACGACATTTAACTTTGCCTCTCAGCGTCTGAACGTCAGCCTGCCGCAGGTGGCGTTGCAGAACAGCGCCCGTGGCTACATTCCGCCTGAACAATGGGATGAAGGCATTCCCGCCGCACTGTTGAACTACAGTTTCACCGGTAACCGGGGCAGTGAAGACGACAGTTATTACCTGAACCTGCAGAGCGGGTTGAACTATGGCGCCTGGCGTTTACGTAACAATGGTGCATGGCGTTACACGCAGAATAACGGGCAGCGACACAGCGAGTGGCAGAATATCGGTACCTGGGCGCAACGCACCGTTATTCCGCTTAAAAGTGAACTGGTGCTGGGTGACAGTAATACCGGCAATGATGTCTTCGACAGCGTCGGTTTTCGCGGTGGGCGGCTCTTTTCATCTGACAGCATGTACCCTGACAGCCTGCAGGGCTATGCCCCAACCGTACGCGGAATTGCCAGGACGCCAGCTAAAGTTGTGGTGCGTCAGAACGGCTATGTCATTTATCAAAGCTATGTCCAGCCCGGCGCGTTCGCCATTACCGATCTCAACCCGACCTCCTCAAGCGGTGACCTGGAAGTGACGGTCGAAGAGAAAGACGGTACCCAGCAGCGCTATACCGTGCCGTACTCCACCGTACCGCTCCTGCAGCGTGAAGGGCGCTGGAAGTACGATCTTGTTGCCGGGGATTACCGCAGCGGTAACAGCGATCAGGATACGCCATTCTTTACTCAGGGAACCCTGATTACCGGTCTTGCCAATGGTTACACGTTGTACGGTGGTACCCAACTGGCATCTCGTTATACCGCGGTGGCTATCGGGGCCGGAAAAAACCTCGGTGACTGGGGCGCGGTTTCGCTCGATATTACCCATGCCCGCAGCCAGCTCGCGGACGACAGCAAACATGAAGGACAGTCTCTGCGCTTCCTCTACGCGAAATCACTCAACGGTTTCGGCACCAACTTCCAGCTGCTGGGTTACCGCTACTCCACAAAAGGGTTTTACACCCTGGACGATGTGGCCTGGCGCTCAATGGAAGGTTATCAGTATGCGGATAACCAGGATGATAACAGCGTCCCGGACGTGCAGAGTTATCACAACCTGACGTGGAATAAAAAAGGGCGCTTCCAGCTCAATGTGTCTCAGTCGCTGGGGGATTATGGATCGGTATATATCTCCGGCAGCGAGCAGAGCTACTGGGGAACCGACGAGACAAACCTCTGGTATCAGCTGGGGTATGCGGGGGGCGTGAAGGGGATCAACTACTCCGTTTCCTGGTCGTGGAACAAATCCGTCGGGATAGAAGGTACCGACCGGATCGCGTCGTTTAACGTCTCCGTGCCGTTTAGCCTCTTTACCCGTCAGGGATATCGCCGTGACAGCGCGATTGACCGCGCCTATGCCACGGCATCCGCCAGCCGAAACAGCGATGGCGATACGAGCTGGCAAACCGGCGTCAGCGGTACGCTGCTGGAGGATCGCAACCTGAACTACAGCGTGACCCAGGGACACACCAGCAATAATGGCTCAAGCGGTAGCGCCAGTGCCAACTGGCAGGCGACTTACGGCACGTTGGCCGCGGGTTATAACTACTCACGCGATCAGCACGATCTCAACTGGCAGCTCTCCGGGGGCGTGGTCGGTCATGCCGACGGGGTGACCTTCAGTCAGCCACTGGGCGACACCAACGTGCTGATCAAAGCGCCGGGAGCATCGGGCGTCAGTGTGGAAAACCAGACCGGCGTGAAAACCGACTGGCGAGGCTATGCGGTGATGCCGTATGCCACCGTCTATCGCTACAACCGCGTGGCGCTGGATACCAACACCATGAGCAACAACACCGATATCGAAAACAACGTGAGCAGCGTGGTGCCAACCAAAGGCGCGCTGGTTCGCGCCAGCTTTGATACGCGTATTGGTGTGCGTGCCCTGCTGACGGTGATGCGCGGTAACCAGCCCGTGCCGTTCGGTGCCGTGGTGCGCGAAACCCAGAGTGGCGTCACAAGCATGGTGGGGGATGACGGGCAGATCTACCTGAGTGGGCTGCCGCTGGAAGGGGAACTGCTTATCCAGTGGGGCAACGGGACGCAGTCCCAGTGCCGTGCACCTTACAGCTTGCCTGAACAGAGCCTGCAACAAGCGATCACACTTAAGGGGATCAGCTGTGATTAAAACCCAAATCTTTGCCCTGTCGCTTCTGGCGTTACTGCCCGCGACAAACGCATTAGCGACCGTGTGCGTCAATGAAAAAGGTGTACCGACGGAAGTGCATTACGACCTGACGGATAAATTTAATAATTCAAATAACCAGGTTGGGCAGGTCGTGACGCTCAGCGAGAAATCGCAGTGGGTAGGGGTGAATGCCGTCTGCCCAAAGGGCACGACCGGTAATACCACCAAACGCAGCTATGTGACAGATTACCCGATCACCGGGACCAGCGATGGTTACCAGTATCTGAAGCTTAATGACTATCTTGACGGGGCGATGAAAATCACGGACAGCTTTGCTGGCGCGTTTTATCCACCCAAAAACTATATCCAGATGGGGAGTCATCCGAACGTTTCAAAAAACAAACCGTTTGGTGTGCAGGATTCCAGCCTTATTTTCCGCCTTAAAGTGACGCGACGCTTTATCAATATGGTGGTGATCCCACGTGCCACCATGTTCCGTGTTTACGTCACCACCACGTCCTCCGATCCGTTAACCACGCCGGTCTACACCATCAGCTACAGCGGAACTATTCAGGTGCCGCAGAGCTGCGCCATCAATGCCGGTAATGTGGTTGAGTTTGATTTCGGCGACATTGGCGCCTCTTTGTTCAGCAAAGCGGGCGTGGGTAACAAGCCGGAGGGCGTCTCATCGCAAAGCAAAACCATCGCGATTAAATGCACCAACGTGGAGGCGAACGCCATGCTGACGATGCGAGTCGAGGCTGAAAAGGTCTCCGATAATGTACTGGTGTCCGATAACCCGGATGTAGGCTTCATCATTGCCAACGAGAGCGGTGCGCCGCTCACGCCCAACAACCTGACGAGTAAAATTCCGTTCCGTCTCGACGACAGTGCGCAGGCGCAGGTGGGGATCCGGGTCTGGCCGGTGAGCGTGACGGGCAACAAGCCAGCGGAAGGGCGCTTTACCTCGCGCGGATATTTGCGTGTGGATTACGACTAAGGAGCCGATATGCGAAACGGAATCCATTTTATCACCGTGGCGCTCTTTGCGCTTTGCACACAAGCTCAGGCGGAAACCGCGTTGGGCGAAATTAACATTCGACTCTACGGCAATATTGTCGATTTCACCTGTGTAGCAGAGGGGAGCGATAGCGACAAGACCGTCACGTTGGGCACCTGGCCGACTAAACAGCTGAGCTCCACCGGGAGCCGCACGCAGCCCATGCCGTTTACGCTGAAGCTGACTGGCTGTCCGCCGGGCGCTGCGTCGATCACGTTTTCAGGCAAAGCTGACGGAAGTAATAACGGGTTGCTGGCGTTGAATGACGCCAGTACAGCAAGTCATGTCGCCGTTGAGATCAGGGATGCGGATAAAACGCGCCTGCCGCTTCAACAGGCCAGCCAGCCAGTCACGGTTGATGCTCAGGGGAATGCAATTCTGTCGTTTTATGCCAATTATATTGCCACTGCCGAAAACCCTCAGCCCGGACAGGCTGACGCTGATGCCACTTTCATGATTAACTATAATTAGCACTGACCGCACTCCCTGCAGCTCAGATAAGCTGCAGGGAGTGAATTCAGGTTATAGCAGTTCGTGCGCTTTGGCGTAATCAATTAATTCCACGATACTTTGCACGCCCAGCTTGGAATAAATGTTGGATTTGTGCGCACTAATGGTTTTGTTACTCAATAGTAGCTGTTCAGCTATTTCCTTATTGGATAATCCATTCGCCAGATAACGTAATACCGTGACTTCACGATTCGATAATGGCATATCCACTGCGATCCCTTTCCCTGAACCCTGGTGATTTATAAAATTCAGCGTTTCCGACGGGAAAAAAGAATAGCCCATAAGGATCATATCTACAGCATTGTAGATCTCACCCAGGTCTTTTCGTTTACTGACAAAGCCATTTGCCCCGGCTCGAATGGCACGGCCTGAGTAAAACAACTCTGATTTCGACGAGAGGAACAGAATCTTAATGTTTTTATTTAAGTTTCTGATTCTCTTTAGTAAAGCGAAAGCATCTGTACTGGTGAGTTCGATGTCAAGGATCACCATATCAATAGGGTGATTACGGATACAGTCAAGGACTTCATGGCTGTCGCCAGACTTGAGCTTGACGGTGATGTTTTTATTTTTCTGTAGCAGGACTTCTATCGACATTCTGACAATAGGGTGTTCGTCCATAATGATAACGGATGCCGGTTTCATTTTTAATGCCTCAGATTGTTAAAAGCGTTATGTAGAGTTTTGTAAAACTCACGAAATGCCGGAAGGATATAATGTGCAGATCCCTATACCGAAGTATTTCCCTGGAAAGAGCGAAAGCATCCTTGTTTACGTAATGAAAAGAACTATGCCTCAGCGCGGTCATCTCATTTGGCTGGTGTTGGCAAAAAGGTTTTTCTTATTCAGATTTGGTACGCATCTTATTATACAGGGTAAGTTTTTTCCGAAAACCCTGTAAATTAATATCCGTGTGTTGGTTTGTATTATCTTCTGGATCTGAATAGCTAATTTTTTAAAATTAGCGGAAATGTCCTGGTATCTCATTTACCGCATATTTTCGTCTTTATGTAATAACAAAAAATAACAGATATCTCTGTATGTTGATTAATTGTTAACAAAATTACGCCTTTTTTAAAGGGGCGAACCCGTTGTGGAGAGGTTAAAAATTACCCTCACAGGCCGTCAGACCTTCATCTGAAAGTTCTTACGTTGACCTGGATAACGGTGTCTGCTGTACAGGAGAACATGCTGATCGCTTCGCTTTTTACTCCTGGAAGGCGTCACCAAGCTGCTTGTTTTTACATCATTATCATCTTATTAACGCCTTCTGCATTCACTTAACCGATGGAGGAAAGTTCTGCTGTTTCGGCAATTTGTGGTATTTCACAAGGTTCACGCCCATAAATTAGGAATAGTTATAATTTCGATTTTATTGTTAAGAATTAACATTCTTGCAACGTAAGTGGTAAGTAAATTCCTAAACCGCTTTAGGAAATAAGGGGTTAGGATGTGAGTGAAAACGTGCAGTCTGAGAGGTTATTAAGAAGATGCAGTAATTCCTGGCGATGGCTTAGCCCGAGTTTCAGCAGGATGCAGCTAAGACGATAGATAATGCGGCTATAGGGACGATTCTGCATATGGGCAATCTGACGTAATGTCTTGCCCCGGGAAAGCTCCTGCAGGATGGGCCATTCATTACGCGAGAACCAGTCTTTCCCGGTACCCTGCGGGGGGCGGGTATCCAGCAGGCTGTGCTGGAGCGCAGTGGCGTTCAGCTGACGTTCGAGCACATGAAAGGGACCTGCCGCTTTGCAGAAGAGGCGGGTGTCGTAATTATCGGCCCGGACCAACAGCCAGGGCGTAAGGAAAGGAGGAAACAGGCTATGCCGTCTCAACTGATCCAGTTTCTCCAGAAGCCCCGTGGAGCGGCTTTCAATATCCACGACCAGACGGGCTGATGGCCACTGCGTCTGAGCGACAAGGGCGTCGTCCAGCGTGGCGTAGTCGCAGCAACTGCTCAGGGGAAACTGCCCGTTGAGAAAACCGGTGCGCAGGAAGTGATCCTCCGTCACCAGAAGGATAAACGGGGCGTCTGTTTTGCGGGGCTGGCTGATGGACTGGCTCAAAAATTCGAGTCGGTCGAAAAAGGGGGGAGCAAAAGGCGAGTGCGTAAATCCCAATGCATCACTTCCTGTACGCCGCCGCCTGTAACGGCGCACTGTCATTCGCATGGTCTCCCTCCTGGAAATGGCTTTTTAATCCTCCGGCCATGTCCAGGACGGCCAGTAATACCCCTGGCCGAGATCTGCGCCCGCCTGCAGTGCCCAGGTGTGATCGCGCTCAGTTTCAATCCCTTCGATAAGAACTTTCCCGGCAAGCTGAAAGCAAAGTGAAACCAGTTGCCTCAGCGCAGGGGTGGCGCGTAAGCGCCAGAAAGCTTCTTTATCAATCTTGATGCCGCTTAACGGTAGTCGACAGGATATAAACGACGAAATTAATACTTCATCAATATCATCCAGCCAGATGCTGTGCCCCTGCCTTCTGAGTTGCTGCAGGTTCTGAATGACGCTCTGTTTCTGTGCAACAGACAGCGCCAAAAAAGCCGCGAGATCGACGATCTCAATATTCAGCAGAGCCCCACTCAGCCGGATAAGTCGCTGAAAAGATTCTGACTCTGTCAGGACGGTTATCGGCAGATTAATAAAAAGGTTATGACAGTGCGGTGTATTTTTTAACGCGACAAGCTGCGCTTCAAGCAGGGTTATCGACTCTTCTGCGGACTGACGATGGAAAAACGCCTCACTGTGCCGCGTTTCGGACATGATGCTAAGCACCTCAGCGCCAATCTGACGCAAAGAGGTGAGGGCGACAATGGGCTCAAGTTTAATGCCGACGATGTCCTGAGAAAGGGTCTGTAGCTGGGGGGGCGTATAGATCAGGTTTTGCGCTGTCACTCCATTGTCCTGTTGTCTGTCAGCCTCCGGGCGGCCGGGATACCTCTTACTAGTGTGACGAGGTGACGTTCAGGAAAACAGCAGGCGTTACTTAAATGCCACTAAGCCTTTTCGCAGCGCATAATTTTACGGTGAATTTGATGAAAATGTTGAAAAAACAGCCGTATTTACAACCGACTAGTCGTTATTGGGCCTGAAAACGGAAAAGGCATTGACTCACCTGACATTGACCGTATAATTCTTCGCGTTTCACCACCGCGAAGTTCACTCTTCTCAGTGCGCCCTTAGCTCAGTTGGATAGAGCAACGGCCTTCTAAGCCGTAGGTCGTAGGTTCGAATCCTACAGGGCGTGCCATTTGATCCCCGTAATCCCCCAGACTCCATCGCCATACTTGAACTGAAACATATCCCTGCTTAACTCAATGGTGATTAATCCTGTGATGAGGGCTCACCCATGGCATATGTCGACAAAGCGCTTCGGTTTAATCCTGCCTCTCCTGTCTTTCAGGAGAATCTTCACGACGTCTATCATCATATGCGAAACCATCAGCCGGTGACGCGAATCGGGAAAACATGGGTGCTTACCCGCTATCAGGACGTGTATCAGGCAATGAAGGAGCGTGCATTCGTCTCTTCAGGTATCCCTGAAGACGTGCATGCTGTGCTGGAAAAAGAGTGTTTTAACCTTCCGCACCGGCTGCGGGATCTTCTCTACGGCATTGTCCTTTTTGAGGAGGGAAGTGTTCATCGCGCTCACCGTCAGGCTCTGCAGGCTCTGTTTACCGGCGAATCCTGGAGGGCACTAACCCATCTCATCTCACACGAATCACATTCAGTGGTAGCCGCTTTACCCGCAGCTCGCCCGTTTGACGGAGTTCGGCAGGTTGCAGCGCCGCTATGGGGGAAGCTTTTCACCGTATGGCTTAACCTGCCGCAGGCGCAACAGGAGGTGGTGGAGCAAGAGAAAGGTGCCATCAGGCTATTGCTGGATCCCAGCGCCATTGACCGTGAGGGGCTTCAGAGGCTGATAAAAGCGCTCTCCCGTCTGGATGATAGCTTTCTCCAGCTCGCGCAGGCGCACAGAGAAGGTTACGATTCGCTGTTTTATCGCAGCCTGCTGAAAGGATATGGCGGAGATGGGAATGCGCTTTATGAGCGGTTTAGCACGGACTGCATCACGATGCTTATTGGCGGCAGTGAAACCAGCGAAGCGCTAACCGGAAATCTGCTCTATATGCTGGCATTGCATCCGGAATTGCAGGAGGGGGTCATAAATAACACGCTGCGGATGAAAGAGATAGTAAGCGAAACGATGCGCTTTGAATCCCCGCTTCAGATGGGCAGGCGGAAGGTTGCGGCTCCTGTGCATTTTCTGGGGCGTGAACTGAAGGCTGGCGATAACGTGTTGCTGTGCCTTGGCTCCGCTAACCGGGATGAACGCGTTTTTGAAGAGGCGTCGCGCTTTATTCCGGGCAGAAATAATGCACAGCGACAGCTAGGGTTTGGAGCAGGTGTGCACCAGTGCATCGGGCAGTTGCTGGCGCAGTTTCAGGCTGAAAATCTGGCGACGGCCCTGAGCGAGCGAGGGATTACTGCTTTGGAGGGGGAGGCGAAATGGTCGAATCGAAGTCTGATCCTGAGAACGCTGGAGACACTTCCGCTTAAGATCGACTAGTGCGATAACAGGACAATGACATGAAGGGAGTCATTTTTTTCTAATGCCCTGTGGTCGAATTTTTATTCTTTTCTTTTCGGTTAAATAACGGCTTAATAAATAGAGTGCTAATTATCTTTTATTAGGGCTGCCCTTAAGGATTTCTTAATCTTTATTTTTCTCCATTCTTAAATCTGGATTTTTATCACTTTAAACACCTCTATAATGAAATTTTACACTTTTACGCTAAAACTGGATTGATACTAATTATCATTAGCGTTTTTGTATGCTTTAATCCTGTCCCACAAAGCTATGCGTTGTTAATCACGTTGGTCAATTAAGGATATGTTCATGAATTCTCGTCTGCTGTCATGTTTCTCCCTTGCCTTGTTGTCTTCATCACTTTTACTTTCTACACAATCAGTTGCGGCCGATAACAACGAGGGTATCGTTGTCTACAACGCGCAGCATGAAAACCTGGTTAAGTCGTGGGTTGACGGTTTTACTAAAGAAACCGGTATTAAAGTGACTCTGCGTAACGGTGATGACAGCGAGCTGGGTAACCAGCTGGTTCAGGAAGGCAGCGCATCGCCAGCAGACGTATTCCTGACGGAAAACTCGCCGTCCATGGTTCTGGTGGATAATGCCAACCTGTTCGCGCCGCTGAATGCAGATACCCTGAAGCAGGTACCAGCAGAATATCGTCCGGCACACGGTCGCTGGATCGGGATTGCTGCCCGCAGCACGGTGTTCGTGTATAACCCGGAAAAACTGACCGAACAGCAGCTGCCAAAATCGCTGATGGATCTGGCGAAACCTGAGTGGAAAGGCCGTTGGGCGGCATCACCGTCAGGCGCAGATTTCCAGGCCATTGTGAGCGCAATGCTGGCCCTGAAAGGCGAGAAGGCGACTCTGGAATGGCTTAAAGCGATGAAAACCAATTTTGTTGCCTACAAAGGTAACAGCACCGTCATGAAGGCCGTCAATGCCGGTCAGATTGATGGCGGCGTGATTTATCACTACTACCGTTTTGTCGACCAGTCCAAAACGGGTGAAAACAGCAAAAACACCCAGCTCTACTACTTCAAACACCAGGATCCGGGCGCGTTTGTGAGCCTCTCCGGCGGTGGTGTACTGGCATCCAGCAAACACAAAGAGCAAGCACAGGCGTTCATCAAATACATCACGGGTAAAGAAGGCCAGGAAAGCCTGCGTACCAACAATGCCTTTGAATATGCTGTGGGTGTAAATGCTGCCTCTAACCCGAAACTCGTTCCGCTGAAAGATCTCGATGCGCCGAAAGTTGAACCTTCAACGCTCAACAGTAAAAAAGTTATCGAGCTGATGACACAAGCCGGTCTGCTGTGATCCTGAGAGTAAAGTGAACGTCTTATGTCTGGTCTAAGTCTCGACATCGGCAAAAACAGAGTGCAGGAGCCTGCTCGCAGGCGTCCTGCACTGCCGATGGTTGCGTTAGCTGTCCTGTTTTCATTAATGGCGCTTCTGCCTTTAGGTTTTATCGTTGCCATTGGCATTGAGACGGGCTGGGAGACGATTAAGGCGCTGGTGTTCCGCCCGCGTGTTGCTGAGTTGCTCAGCAACACGCTGTGGCTGACGGCGTTAGCGGTTCCGCTTTGTATTGTGACAGGTGTAGCAATCGCCTGGCTCACAGAGCGCACGCAGCTTGCCGGACGAGGGATCTGGTCTGCGCTGGCGGTGGCTCCGCTGGCTATCCCCGCGTTTGTACAAAGTTATGCGTGGGTAAGTGTTGTTCCGTCGATGCATGGACTTTCTGCAGGCGTGTTCCTCTCCGTGCTTGCCTACTATCCCTTTATCTATATGCCGGTAGCGGCGGTGCTGCGCCGCCTTGACCCGACGCTGGAAGATGTGGCCGCTTCGCTCGGCACGCCGCCGTGGCGGGTCTTTTTCCGCGTGGTGCTGCCACAACTCAAGCTGGCTATCTGCGGCGGCGCGCTGCTGGTGGCTCTGCACCTGCTGGCGGAATATGGCCTGTACGTGATGATCCGTTTTGATACCTTCACCACGGCGATTTATGACCAGTTTCAGTCTACCTTCAGCGGTCCTGCCGCAAACATGCTGGCGGGTGTACTGGCCTTGTGCTGTCTGGCTATCTTAGTGCTGGAAGGCGTGACGCGCGGAAAAGCACGCTACGCGCGCATTGGTGCTGGTGCCGCACGTGAACAGAAGCGCTGGCCGCTGAAACCCGCTGCGGCTGCGCTGGGTCAGCTGTTTTTCATCGTGCTGATTGTTCTGGCACTGGGCGTGCCATTAATTGTTCTGTGTCGCTGGATTTGGCTCGGCGGTGTGCAAAACTGGATGAGCGCCGATCTCTGGCACTCACTGCGCCAGACGCTGATGCTTGGTGTGGGTGGTGCTCTGTTGACGACAGCGTGTGTGATCCCCATCGCCTGGCTCGGAATTCGCTACCCCCACCGCGTTTTTCGTCTGCTGGAAGGCTGCATCTACATCACCAGTTCGCTGCCGGGGATTGTCACCGCGCTTGCGCTGGTCACTGTCACCATTCATTACGCCCGTCCCATTTACCAGACGGAAATTACCCTGTTCCTTGCCTATCTGCTGATGTTTATGCCCCGCGCGCTCATTAACCTGCGTGCCGGGATTGCACAGGCACCGGTGGAACTGGAAAACGTGGCGCGTAGTCTTGGCAGTACGCCGGCGAAGGCGCTATGGAGCGTCACGATGCGGCTGGCTGCGCCGGGTGCGGCAGCGGGGGCGGCACTTGTTTTCCTCGGTGTCAGCAACGAGCTGACTGCGACTCTGCTGCTCTCTCCGCTGGGCACGCGCACGCTCTCGACCGGGTTCTGGGCGCTGACCAGTGAAATTGACTATGTGGCCGCAGCGCCTTACGCAATGCTGATGATCCTGATTTCACTCCCGCTGACCGCCATTCTCTATATGCAGTCGAAAAAAATTGCAGGGCTTTGACATGCTTGAATTAACCTCCATTTCTAAAACATTCTCTGATGTGCAGGTGCTCGACAGCTTAAACCTGAGCGTTGCCCCCGGGAGCCGGACGGCAATTGTCGGGCCATCCGGGTCAGGTAAAACCACGCTGCTGCGAATTCTTGCCGGGTTTGAAACACCGGACACCGGGCGCATTGTCATGCAGGGGCGAACGCTGTTCGATGAGAACAGTTTTGTCCCCGCCCACCTGCGCGGGATCGGTTTTGTTCCTCAGGAGGGCGCATTGTTCCCGCATCTTAATGTGGCAGATAACATTGCCTGGGGGCTGAACGGTACACGTCATGAGAAGCGTCAGCGTATTGAAGCGCTGATGGATATGGTTTCGCTGGACAGACAGCTTGCGACACACTGGCCGCATGAGATTTCCGGTGGGCAGCAGCAGCGTGTGGCGCTGGCCCGTGCGCTGGCCCAACGTCCTTCATTGATGCTGCTGGATGAACCTTTCTCGGCTCTGGATACGGGCCTGCGTGCGATGACGCGGAAGGCAACGGCCGATCTGCTGGCCGAAGCGGGCGTTGCCTCCATTCTGGTCACCCACGATCAGAACGAAGCGTTGTCGTTTGCCACCCAGGTTGCCGTCATGCGTGCCGGACGTTTTACCCAGGTTGGTACGCCTTATGAAGTCTACACGCAGCCTGTTGACGAAGAAACGGCGCTGTTTCTTGGGGATGCGGTGATCCTGCCAGCTCAGCTCAATGCCGGGAGTGCCCTGTGCGCGCTGGGTGAGGTGCTGACGGACAACGCGCATGCGACAGGAGAGGGCAGGGTAATGATGCGCCCCGAACAACTGCGCGTAACGGCATGTGCAGCGCATGAAAGCCCGATCTCGATTCTTGATGTGGATTTCACCGGTCAGCTGTCGACGCTCACCCTGGGATTAGCCGGGCAACAGCAGCCTGTGATTCTGAAGACGGTAAGCCAGCCTGGGTGGAACCCTGGGACGTCTGTACGCATTGATATTGCTGGCACGGCGCGTGTTTTTGAATATTCTTAATAGTCGTTAGTAATTTCATGCAACGGGTTGTTATAAAAGAATTTTCCAGGACGTATGGCATTTCCTGAGATTCTCTACCATGCTCATAAAACCTCACCATAATGTGTGAGGTTTTTCGTAGTTGCTGATTAATCTCAAGGAAAAAGGTTATGAAAAAGACAACGGCTATTTTGTTGGGAACTGCGTTACTGTTTACAACCAATGCGTTTGCTGCCCAACTGCTGACAAAAAATGAGTTCAAGAAAGTTGCGTCTCAGTATCAAAAAATCGGTACGGTAAGCACCTCGAATGAAGTATCGGTGGATGACGCAAAAAAAGAGCTGATTGAAAAAGCGGATAAGAAAGGCGCGGATGTGCTGGTGCTCACTTCAGGTAACACCAACAATAAAATTCACGGTACGGCTAATATTTACAAGAAAAAATAATGACACCACAGCCACTCCGGTATCGGGGTGGCTGCCCGAGGTTCCACCCAATCCCTTGCTACCTCCAGCATGAAGTGTTAAAACGTGCCCCTTCTAAAAAAGAGACAGGGGTAGGACGTGAAAGACGCGTCATCCGCTTCAGGCAACGGTAGTGCTGAAGCTTCGTCGGAACAGAATCCGACGCTGCAACGTGGTTTGCAAAATCGACATATTCAGTTAATTGCCCTCGGCGGCGCAATTGGTACCGGGTTGTTTCTCGGTATCGGTCCTGCGATTCAGATGGCTGGCCCGGCGGTTCTGCTGGGCTACGGTATCGCCGGGGTTATCGCCTTCCTGATCATGCGCCAGCTCGGTGAGATGGTCGTTGAAGAGCCGGTTTCAGGCTCCTTCGCACACTTTGCTTATAAATACTGGGGCCCTTTTGCAGGCTTCCTGTCCGGCTGGAACTACTGGGTGATGTTCGTGCTGGTGGGGATGGCTGAGCTGACGGCGGCTGGCATCTATATGCAGTACTGGCTGCCGGACGTTCCGACGTGGATTTGGGCGGCGGCCTTCTTCATTATCATTAACGCCGTTAACCTCGTGAATGTGCGCCTGTATGGTGAAACCGAGTTCTGGTTCGCGCTGATTAAAGTGCTGGCGATTATCGGTATGATCGGCTTTGGCCTCTGGCTGCTGTTCTCAGGTCACGGTGGCGAGCGTGCCACTATCGACAACCTGTGGCAACACGGCGGTTTCCTGGCAACGGGCTGGAAGGGGCTTATTCTCTCTCTTGCCGTGATTATGTTCTCCTTTGGCGGCCTGGAGTTGATTGGCATCACCGCTGCTGAAGCGCGCGATCCGCATAAAAGCATTCCTAAAGCGGTCAACCAGGTGGTGTACCGTATTCTGCTGTTCTATATCGGTTCGCTGGTGGTGCTGCTTGCGCTCTACCCGTGGGTTGAGGTGAAGTCAGACAGCAGTCCATTTGTGATGATTTTCCACGATTTGAACAGCAACGTGGTGGCCTCTGCGCTGAACTTCGTCATCCTGGTGGCATCACTCTCGGTCTATAACAGCGGTGTCTACTCCAACAGCCGCATGCTGTTTGGCCTCTCTGTGCAGGGCAACGCGCCGAGGTTTCTAACCCGCGTCAGCCGTCGTGGCGTGCCGGTGAATTCGCTGTTGCTTTCTGGCGCTATTACGTCGCTGGTGGTGTTGATTAACTATCTGTTGCCGAAAGAGGCCTTTGGCCTGCTGATGGCGCTGGTGGTTGCCACGTTGCTCCTGAACTGGATCATGATCTGCCTGGCGCACCTGCGTTTTCGCGCGGCGATGCGCCGCAAGGGGCGTGAAACACAGTTTAAGGCGCTGCTCTATCCGGCAGGTAACTATCTCTGTATCGCTTTCCTGGGGCTGATTCTGGTGCTGATGTGCACGATGGATGAGATGCGCCTGTCGGCGATGCTGCTGCCAGTGTGGGTGATTTTCCTGTTTGCGGCGTTTAAGCTTTCCCGCAAGAAATAGTGCGGTTTTCGCCCGGTAGCGTTGCGCTTACCGGGCTTAATGCTTATTTCGCGATAACACCTGCCAGAGATCGAATGTCGTTTCCGGTGGGGGACTGGTGAATACGCAGCCCAAATTCATCCACCACCGCGAAAATATGGTCGAAGATGTCGGCCTGAATCTCCTCATATTCTGCCCAGATCACTGTGTTGGTGAAGGCATATATTTCGATCGGCAGACCATTCGCGTCAGGCGCTAACTGGCGCACCATCAGCGTCATATCTTTGCGAATACGCGGGTGATTGCGCAGATATTCATTCAGGTAGGCGCGGAAGGTGCCAATATTGGTCATCTTACGCAGGTTTAATACCGACTCCCCTTCACCGTTCTCCTGATTCCACAGGTTAATTTCCTCGTGCCGTGCGGCCATATAGGGCTTAAGCAGCTTCGCCTGAATCAGGTGCTGCTGTTCCTGCTCGTTGAGAAAATGAATGCTGGTGGTATCAATATTCAGACTGCGCTTAATACGTCGCCCGCCTGAAGCCGACATTCCGCTCCAGTTGATAAAGGCATCGGACACCAGCGCCCATGTTGGGATCGTTGTGATGGTGTTATCGAAGTTTCTTACTTTCACGGTGGTCAGGCCAATATCCGTCACCGTGCCGTTCGCGCCGAATTTAGGCATTTCCAGCCAGTCGCCCAGCTTGAGCATATCGTTGGCGGACAGCTGTATTCCGGCGACCAGCCCCAGAATCGGATCTTTAAATACCAGCATGAGAACTGCGGCCATCGCACCCAGCCCGCTAATCAGAATGGCGGGGGATTGTCCAATCAGCAGGGAGATAATTAAGATGCCAACCAGAATCGCACTCACCAGCTTGATTCCCTGGAATATCCCCTTTAGCGGCAGCTGTGACGCGGTGGCCATTTTCTGCGACAGATTGAATATCACATCCAGCAGGGAGAAGAAGGAGAGAAGCGCATAGACCATTACCCACAGCTTCGCGCAGGTGGTGAGTATTTCAGTCGCTTCGCTGCCTTTTTGCAGCCACAAAACCGCCTGAACGTTAACGATTATCCCTTGAAGGGTAAAGGCCAGACGGTGAAATAACTTATTCTGGGTAATGATCTGTAACCACAAATGGCTACTGGCCTGCGCGCGTTTCTCAAAAACGCGCAGTACCCCTTTGTGCAGAATAAAATGAACGATAAGGGCAGTAAGGAAAATAATACCAAAGATAATCACTAAAGAAGTAGTGTGATTAATTTCAATGCCTAACTCTTCAACCTGAGCAATTAATTCCTGCATAACGTCTCCTGTATTGATGCAGCCCCATAATGGCGGCTGCAAACCTGTTATGCAAATCTGCCTGGCTTATTTAGTGACGTGGCAGGTTTTTACCACGGGCAGACACAGACGATGACGCATACGTAATGTTGCCAGCGCAAGGATAAGCATCAAACCTGTTTCGACGGCCAGGAAGAGGTTTATCGCCTGAGTATAATCCCCGTGATGATTCCTCAGCCCGTGCAGCAAAATTGCGCCGAAAATGGCCGGACCAAGACCGAGTGCCGCCTGCTGAAGCGTACTCAGGATCGCACTCGCGGCACCGGCATCATCAGGCTGGATGTCGCGCATCCCGATGCGGTAGAAGCTGTTGACGATCAGCGCCTGTCCATAGCCAACCAGGCCGGTCGCCGGAACCAGGGTCAGCGTTGTGTTGTTCATGCCCCAGAGGCGGAATGTGGCGATCAACGCCAGCAGGCCGATAATCTGGATCGCCAGCCCGGTCAGCAGGATCGTGCTGGTGCTGTAGCGGGCGATCATACGCGGGGCAAACCATGCTGAAATAAAGTAGGTCACACCCAGGGCGATAAAACTGTTCCCCGACTGCCACGGCGCCATCCCGAGACCGGTTTGCATGGTCAGCGCCATACAGAACATAAACCCGGACCAGACGCTGAAAAAGAGCATCGCAATCAGCACGCCAAAGCGAATGCTGCGAAGCTGTATCAGACGCGGTGGGATCAGCGGATGGGCATCCTCACGCTCTTTTTTACGGGCATTCAATACCATCAGATATCCCAGCGGGATAATCGCAATCAGCGCGGCCTTCAGCGGCCATGACCAGTGCCACTGCGGGCCGAGGGCCATCGGGAACAGCAGACAGCAGAGAATCACTGCCAGCAGGACGGTGCCCGTCCAGTCAATGCGCGACGGCGTTTCGCGACGGGTTTCCGGCACATAGCGACAGCTCAACGCCAGAACCACCAGACAGATTGGCACGTTGATAAAGAACGCGTTACGCCAGCCCAGCCCGGCGATATCCGCCGATACCAGCCAGCCGCCACCCATCTGCCCGACGATAAACGCGATCCCGCCGATCCCGCCAAACAGGCTTATCGCTTTGGCGTGGGCCGTACCTTTCAATGTGACATGCAGCGTGGCGAGAATTTGCGGCATGATCAACGCCGCGCCAGCACCCTGCACAATGCGCGCAGCAAGCAGTTGTTCAATATTCCCCGAAATCCCGCATAGCAGCGAGGCCAGGCCAAAGATTGCCACTCCCCACATAAACAGACGACGACGGCCAAGGTTGTCCCCCAGCTTGCTGCCGAGCGCGAGACAGACGGCGAAGGCCACGCCGTATAGGGCGACAATCAGCTCCAGCTCGGTGGCGGTGGCATGCAGAGAATGGGTGATGGCGTCCAGCGCCACGTTGGTGATTGAGGTATCAATCATGGGCAGCATCTGGCCGGTTAACAGCAATATCAGGCCTGCGCGACCCGGTGAAACAACTGACGTATTCATGGTAACTCCATTGCGTCATTCATCAGATGGTCGTAGCATCAACTATCTGATAAACGGGTACCAGTTCTTGCTTATACTGGTACTGGCACTACCATGCAGGGGGATTTATGGCGCTGATGTCTGAACCTGTCGTCTCACTTCAGGATGACACCCGAAAACAGCTGGGGGCATTTCTGCGTGCCCGTCGCGAAAGCCTTGATCCGCAGCGTCTCGGCCTTCCGCGCAGTGGTCGTCGACGCACGCCAGGGTTGCGCCGGGAAGAGGTCGCTCTGTTGGCTGACGTGGGTGTGACCTGGTACACCTGGCTTGAGCAGGGCCGGGATGTTAATCCTTCCAGCGCGGTCATGGCCGCCGTCGCAAAAGCACTGCAATGTACCCCGACTGAAGCACGGCACCTGTTTGTGTTGGCCGGATTACCGCCGGGTGAAGCACCGCAGGCGACCTGCTGCGAGGGGATTAGCGAAGGTACGCGCCGTCTGCTGGATACGCTGATGCCAAAACCGGCCAGTATTCAGAAACCGAATTTCGACATCGTGGCGTGGAACGACAGCTTTGGTCATCTGATGGGCGTCGATTTCAATGCTATCCCGCCGGAAGATCGCAACTGTATTTATCTGTTCCTCACGCATCCTGCGTGGCGTGCGCGGCTTGGCAGACGCGACGATGTACTGCCGATATTTGTCTCCTATTTCCGGGCGGCGATGGCCGAGCACCGGGGTGACCCGCTGTGGGAAGCTAAACTGGCACGCTTCTTCGCGGTATCTGACGAGTTTAAAACCCTGTGGCACCAGCGCAACGACGTGCGCGGCGTGGAAAACCAGCTCAAGCTATTCACCCACCCTGAACTTGGGGAGTTTACCCTGCAACAAATGTACTGGTACTCTGCTCCTCGCAACGGTTCGCGACTGCTGGTTTATCTGCCAGTGGATGATGCGGGGGAGAAAGCAATGGAATGGCTGGCGGAGCAGGCTAAATGAAGGTGACCCGAAAACAGGAGCGACTTTTACGTCGCGCACTCGATGAGTGGCAACAGGACGGTGTGTTAACCCACGACGAACACCAACGGCTGACCGGGACCCTGAAACGCGTCTCCATGGACTGGCAGCGCCTTAGCCGCTACGCCTTCTGGACGGCGCTCGCCTGTGTGATCATCGCCATTGGCAGCCTGTTCTCCGACAGTGAGTTGATGGCGCGTATTATCGAATTCTTCGCTTTCTCTTCTTTCGCCCGCATCGGCTTACCGGCGGTGATTGCGGTGCTGTTTTACCTGTGGGGATTCAGCCGACAGCGGCGGGAAACCCAGTGGCACTACAGTACTGAGGCGATCCTGTTCCTTGGGGTCTTCTTTACCGCCATCGCGCTCTGGCAGCTTGGCGAACGGCTCGATAACGGCAGCGGCCACGTTGCGCCGTTGTTCCTGGCAGGCTGCGTGATTTACGGGCTGGTGGGCTTTTTTGGTCGCTCGGGGCTGGTGTGGCTGTTTTTCCTGCTCTCACTTGGCAACTGGTTTGGTGCTGAGACGGGCTATGTATCCGGCTGGGGCGCGTACTGGCTGGGGATGAACTACCCGGTACGGTTTATCTTCTTTGGCGGCGGGCTGCTGGCGTTGTGCTGGGTTCTGCGGGCGTTATTGCAGGCGCGGCAGCTCTACACGACCAGCAAAGCAATGGGGTTAACGTACCTGTTTGTTGCCCTGTGGATCATGTCGATATTTGGCAATTACGACATTGATAACTGGTACAGCGTGACGCAGGCTTCGCTTCTGCCGTGGGCGCTGCTGTTTGCGGTGGCTGCGGTAATCTGTATTTATATCAGCCTGAAAACCGACGACGGTATGCTGCGCGGCTTTGGTCTGACGTTTCTTGCCATCAACCTTTATACCCGCTATTTCGAGTACTTCTGGGACGGCATGAATAAGGTGGTGTTCTTCCTGATTCTGGCGGCGTCGCTGGCGGTGATAGGACGATATGCGGAGCGGATTTGGCATGCTGGCGGCCGGTAAAACGTAACGGGCCGCACTGAGCGGCCCGTTTTGTTTAGCACTCGGTCACAACCGTGCTCAGCGGCAGGCGAGATTTCGGCAGCGTGGCATTGAAATCTTCCACGCTGTGGTGGCCAACTGGCACCACCACCAGGCTGGTAAAGCCTTTCTCTTTCAGACCAAATTCTTCGTCGAGGATCGCGGTGTCGAAACCTTCAATCGGTACCGCATCCAGACCCATCGCCCCCACACCCAGCAGGAAGTTACCGACGTTCAGATAAACCTGTTTCGCCATCCACTGGTCGTCATCTTTCAGATCCACGCGGTGCATGTCGGCAAAATAGGTGCGGCCTTTGTGGTTCGCGGCTTTCGCTTCTGGTGTCGCAAAGCGGCCATCAGCTTCTTCCTGATCCACGACGCGTTCCAGCCAGGCATCATCCATCGCCGTTTTCGCGCAGAACACTACCACGTGAGAAGCATCCAGCATTTTGCGTTCGTTGAAGACATAGGTGCCCGCAGCAGACTTCGCCACGCGTGCTTTACCTTCCTCGGTGCTGGCAACAATAAAGTGCCACGGCTGGGAGTTGGTGCTGGACGGGCTGTACTGCAGCAGGGTTTTGATTTTTTCCGCTTCTTCAGCGGTCAGTTTTTTGCTTGCGTCGAACGCCTTGGTGGAGTGGCGTTTCAGGGCGACAGAAATGATATCCATAACAACTCCTGGTGATGAAATTCGCCCGTGCGCGGGCGCGAAAGGTGAGCAGATTACAGCGCGACGCGGAAAAAGATAAGTGCAATTCGAGCGCTTATTCTGTTCGTCTCAGACGAACAATCAAGCCGGACGGATCCACTTCTGGTCTTTTTTCGGTAGCTTATCCACCACCAGATGCCAGGAATCATTGATGAGGTCGGTAACCAGTTCCGGTGTCACATCGTCAGTGCCGTAAAGGGAAATCCAGTGCTTTTTACTCAGATGGTAGCCCGGCTCTATCCCGCGATAGATCTGCTGATTAAGCAGGGATTTCTCCGGGTCTGATTTCAGGCTAACGTGCGGGCGCCTGTGGGCAACCGCCACAATCATGAAAATTTTTCCGCCTACTTTAAACACGTCAAACTCCGGCCCAAACGGCCAGCAGTGTTCGGTGAACGGCAGCTCCAGCGCCACGCGTTTTGCGTGCTCCTGCAATGCCTTACTCTCCATCGCTCTCCTCCTGGGCAAGCCCGCGCCACATCACCTCAAAGACGAGCGCTTTAAAATCAACGGCGCGGGAAGGATCGCGGGTGGCAAATTCCATCGTCGCTTCGGCCAGCGATAAAAACAGCGCATCGCCGAACGTTTTAAATTCATCAGACATAAATACATGACGCACCGAGCGGCGGCAGAGTTCATGCAGCTCGGGGAACATCTCTTTCACAGCCTGCTCAGTTTCAGCGTTGATCTTTTCACTCACGCCAAGCTGGCGAATCGCGGCGTGGGCGAGAGGGTTTTTGATCCCCCAGTCAACGTAGCTATTCCAGATGTTTCGCGTGTGCTCTTTTGGCGTGGTAAGGCTGCGATCCAGGTTGGACAGCATTGCCTGACAGAGATCCTGCTTCAGGTGCAGATAGAGGGCATTCAGCAGATCGTCTTTGGTAGCAAAGTAGCGAAACAGAGTCCCTTCGGCGACGCCCGCGTTTCGGGCGATGAGTGCCGTTGAGGCGGCAATACCTGACTGTGCAAACGCCACCGTTGCGGCTTCCAGCAAGGCCTGTTTTTTATCTTCACTCTTCGGACGTGCCACTAAATTTTTCCCCCTGTCAATTATAAAAACCCTGATTGAAACACGTGCTTTGACACGCTGCAACGCGGAATGTCAAAGATCGAAAACGTCTTGACGACTTTATCATCACATCTATAATGAGTGCTTACTCACTCATAATCAAGTTTACCCCGCGCAAACCATCGGATGGGGCGCGTTTTCGGGTCAGGATATGAAAAAGCCTCAATTCATCTGCGTGGTGTTTGTCATGATTATTGCTTCAGCTGCAAGTTTACCGTTTGTCCTGAATGCCGGATTTGGCCAGTCCCCGCAGGGGGCTCAGCTCACGGAAGTCGAGGCTTCCCCACAGCATCGTGACGGGAAATTCCATAATACGTTGCCGACACCGGGTTATAACGGTGACAAAAATATGCTGGTGGCGATGTGGGAGTTTCTGACCCAAAAAACGGAAAACGCACGCCCGGCTCAGCCGCTGCCGATGGTGAAAACCGATCTTGCGAGCCTGCCGCTGGAGCAGGACACCCTGGTGTGGCTTGGTCACTCTTCCTGGTATCTCCAGCTGGTGGGCAAACGCATTCTGATCGATCCGGTGCTGGGCAACTATGCCGCGCCGTTCTCGTTCCTGAATAAAGCGTTCGCCGGTGAATATCCATGGCGCGCTGAGAGCATGCCGGAAATCGACCTGCTGATTATCTCGCACGATCACTACGATCATCTTGATTACGCCACCATCAGGGCATTACTGCCGAAGGTTAAGCGTGTGGTGACACCGCTGGGTGTCGGATCTCACCTGCGTTACTGGGGGATGAAACCAGAGATTATCGACGAGCGAGACTGGAACCAGTCGGTGCACATCAGTGATGAATTGACGGTGCATGTACTGCCGGCGCGTCACTTCTCCGGACGCGGTATCAAACGCGATCAAACCTTGTGGGGCAGTTTTATGTTCGTTACGCCAGAGCAGAAGGTTTACTACAGCGGTGACTCCGGGTACGGCCCGCACTTCAGGGCTATCGGCGAACAGTTTGGCGAGGTGGATTTAGCCATTATGGAAAACGGCCAGTACGACCAGGACTGGAAGTACATCCACATGCTGCCGGATGAAACGGCGCAGGCTTCAGCCGATCTTAATGCAAAAGCCGTCGTGCCCGGGCATAACGGGCGCTTTGTACTGGCGAAACACACATGGAACGACCCGCTGATCCAGCTGGCAAAAGCCAGCAAGGGCAAAAACTATCGGCTGCTGACTCCAGAGTTGGGCGAGCCTGTTCGGGTGAGCGATACCACGCAAACATTTCGTGAATGGTGGGAATAATGTTTAAACGAGAAGCAGAAGGGGAGAGCAGTATGACCATTTCCGCTCAAGTCATTGATACCATCGTCGAGTGGATCGACGACAACCTGCATCAGCCATTACGTATTGACGAGATTGCTCGCCACGCGGGTTACTCGAAATGGCACCTGCAGAGACTCTTTATGCAGTACAAAGGGGAGAGTCTGGGACGTTATATCCGTGAACGCAAGCTGTTGCTGGCGGCGCGCGATTTGCGTGAGTCAGACGAGCGCGTCTATGAAATCTGTCTGCGCTACGGGTATGACTCGCAGCAGACGTTTACGCGCATCTTTACCCGCACGTTCAACCAGCCGCCCGGAGCATACCGCAAAGAGAATCATAGCCAGGCGCATTGAACATATCGAAATTCAGGCCGGGTAAGGCGTAGCCATCACCCGGCTTTTTTATGGCTTACGACGCCAGTGAAAACCAGCGACGCCAGACGAAACGCAACACGAAGAATTCGATAACCCCAAGCAGTAAAAACCACAGGCAGAACAAAATGGTGTAAAGCTGGTTAAGATCGACCATATGGAAGGTGGTAACCAGTTTCTGCGCCAGCACCAGCCCAGGCGAGGGCGCAGGGAGCAGCAGGCACGAAAGCAGGGCCAGCAGTAAAATGCCTCCCGCAGTGAGCAGCGATTCTAACGGGTGTTTCATCTTAATGTTAATCGTCAGTTAAAAATGTCATTGTCCGGCATCCCGGAACGTAAAGCAATATAAACCCGCCCACTCGATTTCAAGAAAATAATCGCCGTAATCTGTGTGTTAATCACAGGAATAAAATATTATCCGGCAGACAATTAAATTAATATCGCCTTATGTCAATAAATGTCTGCGTTACGAAAATAATTTTACAAATGTATAGGTGCTATAACCAATTAACGTGGCAATAACAATGGCTGCGATAATGTATAACGCCAGGCGGCGCCCGCGATAAATACCAAACATGGATCCTCCTCGTTTAGATTTGGTTTAGAAATATTTTGTAAAAATTAGCTCGTCGAAATAGTTTTAAGCAGTTTTGAATAACCGAGACACAATTATATTGCGGTAGATCAATTTTACCCGCAAGACTTTAAAATGAATTTATTTAAGCCAGAAAGGAATTCAGGCTTCTCTTCACCGGATATTGAAGGAAAAATACGATGACTGAAAAAAAATTGTCCCCAAACGTGCCGCCTTCCGGCGGGCTGGCATATCAGCAGACCGTCGAGCAGGTGCTTACCCACACGCAGAGCCAGGCTAGCGGTCTGGACCGTGCAGAGGCGCAGGCACGTCTGCAAAAATCAGGTCCGAACGCGCTGCCGGAGAAAAAAGGTAAACCTGGCTGGCTGCGTTTTTTGTCCCATTTTAATGATGTTCTGATATACGTTCTGCTGGCTGCCGCCGTATTAACGGCAGTGATGGGCCACTGGGTCGATACGCTGGTTATTTTGGGCGTTGCAGTCATTAACGCGTTAATTGGCCATGTTCAGGAAAGTAATGCGGAAAAATCCCTGAAGGGTATTCGCAATATGCTCTCCAGCGAGGCGCGCGTTATTCGTAACGGCAATCATGAAACTATACCGACAACTGAAATAGTCCCGGGCGATATTATTGTATTACGTGCGGGAGATCGTATTCCGGCAGATATGCGTCTCATCGAAGCGCATAATTTACGTGTGGAAGAGGCGATTCTGACCGGTGAATCCACGGTTGTGGATAAACACATTCTGCCGCTGAACGGTGAATTGCCGTTGGGCGATCGTACCAACATGGTCTTCTCCGGAACGACCGTAAGTGCGGGCGGCGGCGTTGGCGTGGTCACCGCGACCGGTAAGGATACGGAACTCGGCCACATCAACCAGATGATGGCGGGTATCGAAAAGCACCGCACGCCGCTGCTGGTACAAATGGACAAGCTGGGTAAAGCGATCTTCGTCATTATTCTGGCAATGATGGCTGCGCTGTTTGTTTTCAGCCTGGCGTTCCGCGAGATCCCAATGGGCGAGCTGCTGCTCTCCCTGATTAGCCTGGCGGTGGCTTCCGTACCGGAAGGTCTGCCGGCCATTATCTCCATCATCCTCTCCCTTGGCGTGCAGGCGATGGCGCGCAAGCGGGCGATTATCCGCAAGCTGCCGACGGTTGAAACCCTGGGTGCGATGACCGTGGTTTGCTCGGATAAAACCGGTACCCTGACCATGAACGAGATGACGGTCAAAGCTATCATCACCGCCGACGCCTGCTACCGCGTGGATGGCAACAGCTACGAGCCGGTAGGCAACATCTACCTGGAAGGCAGCGACGAGCCGGTTCAGATCCAGCCGGGCACCGTGCTGGAGCAGTACCTGCGCACCATCGACCTGTGTAACGACAGTCAGCTGATTCAGGACGAACGCGGGCTGTGGGGCATCACCGGTGGCCCAACCGAGGGCGCGCTGAAGGTGCTGGCGGCGAAAGCCAGCCTTGAGCCGGTGATGACCACGCTGGTGAATAAGATCCCGTTCGACTCGCAGTATAAGTACATGAGCACCCATTACCAGATTGGCGGTGAGGAGCAGATTTTGATCACCGGCGCGCCGGACGTGATTTTCGCCCTGTGCGCGCAGCAGCAGAGCCGTAACGGTACACAAGATTTCGACCGCGCGTACTGGGAAACCGAGATGGAGCGCTATGCGCGCCAGGGGCTGCGTATGGTGGCAGCAGCGTTCAAACCGACGAGCGGCGAGCAGGCGTTAACCCACGATGCGCTGAAGCACGGTCTAATCTTCCTCGGTATTGCCGGGATGATGGACCCACCGCGTCCGGAAGCCATTGCGGCGATAAACGCCTGTCAGCAGGCGGGGATCCGCGTGAAGATGATCACCGGCGATCACCCGCAGACGGCAATGAGCATCGGCCAGATGTTGGGGATCAGTAACAGCGAGCAGGCCGTAACGGGTTATCAGCTGGAGAAAATGGACGACGCCGGGCTGGCTGAAGCCGCGGTGAAGTATGACATCTTCGCCCGTACCAGCCCGGAGCATAAGCTGCGCCTGGTGAAAGCGCTGCAGGACAAAGGTGAAATCGTCGGCATGACCGGTGACGGTGTGAACGATGCCCCGGCGCTGCGTCAGGCGGACGTGGGTATTGCGATGGGCATTAAGGGCACGGAAGTGACCAAAGAGGCGGCTGATATGGTCCTGACGGACGATAACTTCGCCACCATCGCCAGCGCGGTGAAAGAGGGGCGTCGCGTTTACGACAACCTGAAGAAGACCATCCTCTTCATCATGCCGACCAACCTTGCGCAGGGGTTGCTGATTGTCATTGCGCTGCTGGCAGGAAATATCATTCCGCTGACGCCGGTGCTGATTCTGTGGATGAACATGGCGACCTCCGCCACGCTCTCCTTCGGCCTGGCCTTTGAGGCCGCCGAGCGCAACATCATGCGCCGTCCGCCGCGTCAGACCGGGCAGCACGTGATGGACGCCTACGCCGTCTGGCGCGTGGCCTTCGTCGGCACCATGATTGCCATCGCCGCCTTTGCGCTGGAAGCCTGGCTGGCCCCGCGCGGCCACAGCGCGGAGTTCATCCGCACCGTGCTGCTACAGATGCTGGTCTGCGCTCAGTGGGTCTATATGATTAACTGCCGCAACACGGAATCATTCTCCCTGAACCGCGGCCTGCTGGCGAACAAAGGGATCTGGCTGGTGACGGGCGTGCTGTTCCTGCTTCAGGCGGCGATTATCTACCTGCCGTTTATGCAGATGCTGTTTGGTACCGAAGCCCTGCCGCTGCGCTACTGGTTTGTGACCCTGGCCGTTGCAGGCGTGATGTTCTTCGTCGTCGAAATCGAGAAGCGACTGACCCGCAGGTTCCGTAAGGCTGTATAACGTAAACCCCTCTCCCCAGGTGGGGAGAGGGTTACGGAGCGGTTGCCCATAGTTCGCAATGTTTTTGCACCAGGGAGATAAGCGATCCACCGTCTGCAATAAAGTCCCGCATGCGTTGCGCCTCGCTCTTGCCCTGCTTTAACAGCAGGGCAATTTCCGTCATCGCACTTGTCGCGCCGAGTTTCTCGGCCGACGGTGCAACCTGCTCCAGCAGCCAGGCGATCTCTTCTGCAACAGTCTTCTGCTCGCCGGTGTAAACGTCCGTCAGGATGCCCTCTAACCCGTAACGGCATGCCTGAAAACGGTTAAAACGATACAGCAGAAAATCCCGTTCCTGATGCTTATAGGGCCGCGTTGTCAACAGCCAGTGCGACGTAGCCTGGATCAGCCCGGCGATATTGATCGCGTGGCCGAGCGTCAGCGGGGTATCCATCACCCGCACCTCGACGGTGCCGAAGTGCGGGCTGGGGCGGATGTCCCAGTGCAGATCTTTAATGCTGTCGACCATGCTGGTGGCGCTCAAACGGCGGAACAGCCCTTCGAACTCCTGCCAGCTGTTGACCCACGGCATTTGGCCGTTATCCGGGAACCCGGAAAAGATATTAAGCCGCGACGAGGCAAACTTCGTGTCTGTGCCCTGCATGTACGGCGATGCCGCCGCCAGGGCAATGAAGTGCGGCACAAAGCGTGACAGACCGTGCAGCAGATAAATCGCGTCGTCCCCGGTTCGACAGCCGACGTGCACGTGCTGGCCGAATACCGTCGCCTGCAAAATCAGGTAGCCAAAGCGCTCCAGCGTGACGTTATAGCGCTCGTCGTCGCACACCTCCTGACGCTGCCATTTCTGAAACGGATGCGTCCCGCCGCCGCAGATCTGAATGTGCTGCTCCGCCGCCGCGCGCAGAATGTTCTGCTGCATTACCGAGAGCTGTGCTGCCGCCTGGTCGATGTTCTGACACACCCCGGTAGCGATTTCGAGCATGCTTTCGGTGATGTCGTGTTTGACTTCACCGCCTTTGATGTTGTCTTTAACGGCGGCGATAAGGGCTGAGGAGTCCTGGCTCAGATCGTATCCCGGTGGGTTCACCACCTGCAGTTCGAGTTCGATGCCAAGAGTGAAAGGTTCGGAGGAATGGAAATCGGGTAAGGACATGGCGCACTCCGTTGTCAGTGAGATGTTGAGTATAGACAACGGGGATGGCGCGCTCTGCTCGTGAGCCCTCCGTGTCGAAAGGAAGATGCGTAGAGGACATGGGTAATAAACGCGAATGAGTAAAAAAAATGCCAGATACAAAGGGTGTATCTGGCATACAGGTTAAGATCTGGTGGCTATCAGAACGTTTTCTTAACGCTCAGCATCACGCCTTTATCGCTGATACCGTCCTCTTTCCAGTGGTATGCATCCAGAACCAGAGAACGCTCTTTACTGCCGTACTTCACACCAACACTCGCCAGGCTGTTGATGCCGCTACCCTTCTGACCATCGTCCACGTTAAAGTGATGATTGCCCGCTCCGGCGAGACTCGCCGTGCGCTGGCTCTTGCTGTAACTCAGGTTCGGGCCGCCTTCCAGCGTGGCGTTGGCACTCCAGCCGTCTCTCCCTGCGTAGTTCAGCTTCAGCCCAACGATACTGTCCACCGCCGTTTCGCTGCCGCTGTTCATGTTCAGGTTAAAGTCACCGGCATTGCGTTCCTGATAGCTGCCTTCCAGCGTGTGGCGCAGTTTCACACCCGCGTACGGAGTCATGTTCACTCCTTCATGCAGTTCAAAGGTTTTTCCTCCTTCACTGCGAAGCTCCAGATATTGCTGCTTCACGCTGGTATCCGCCGTTTTGCTCACGTCGCCATAAGCCACTGATCGGCTGCTCTCCAGCTGATGGATATCGTAACGCAGCGCGTTATTCCAGCTCATGCCATTCTCAAAAGCCAGCTGATGCTTCAGGCCAAAGAACTGGCTGTAGCCGCCCGTCACGCCGTTATCACCCGCATTCTGAGCCCCCTTACCATCCAGACGCGCGATACCATACTCCAGGCTCATTGTCTGGTGTTCGCTCAGATTGAGAGTTTTACGCAGCGCCATCATGTCGTACTCGGCATTGTTATCCAGCTCGGCTCGTGGGTCGCCTTTCGCTACCACGTTAAACGCCAGATCGTTACCCATCTTCGGTGCCGCGTCTGCCAGCATGCTGAAGCGATTGCTTAACACGCGTGCTTCACGGAAAACCGTGGTGGCCTGGCTACCGCTGATTTGCTTCAAAGCGCTGTTGAGCTCTGCGGTGGTGCCCACGTTGAGGCTGGTGTAAAGCTCGTTATTGGTGTAGCCCGCATCCAGCGCCTTTGCCACATCATTCACTGAGCTATCGGTGGCCACATCGGTGTAAGCCTTTTTACTCATCGTCACGTCAACGTTGCCGCTGGCGTCGGTGCTGCCTGTCGCCGTCCAGACAATTGACGTCGAGGTAATCGCATCGGCATTCGACAGGTTGCTGCCTTTCACCACGTTGTCAAAGGTGACGGTCGTGTCTGCCGTGCCCGCCGCAAAACCGGTGTTGATTCCCACACCATACATGCCGGCATTATTGACCATCAGCGTACCGGCGCTGCCATCAGGGTTCGTCCCCACCACGTAACCACTGAGATTGTTCATGCCGCTGTTTGCGAGATGATTATCGGATGCAGCAGAGGCCGTAGCGGTGTTCGGGACGTCCGGCAGGGCATAATCGCCGTAATGCACTTCGGTATTATTCCCGTTATTGCCATTTACGCCTTCAACGTTAACGCCGTTTCCCTGCTTAATAAGCCCCGACCCGGTTACACCATCGGCAATCACGACGGTACCGTTATTGACGACGTGGCCTTCCGTTCCCAGCACGCTGAATGCAAACGAATCATTGGCGAATATATTAATGGTGCCATTATTTTCAATAACCGCATCTGCGGTGGCATTGGCATCCAGTTGCATCCCCACCATACCGGAGTCGGCGGTGCCTTCAGTACCCAGATTAAGGGTGCCGTTGTTTACCAGTTGGGCGTTTTTATCTCCTTCCATCGCCACGGCATTGTTGCCGCTGACGTTCATCGTGCCGTCATTCTGCGCCACAAAATTGTTATGGGTGAATGTCACGGCACTGGTGCCGTCATGATCAAAATTGATAACGCCGTTTTCCTGATTCCAGAAGAAAGCCTTGTCTTCAGTTGCATCCGCCGTACTGACTGCAATGGTTACTTTGGCATCCACCTGGCCATTGTTGATGAACTGACTGGCACCGCTGTCGTAGTGAATCGCACCATTACCCATTGCGGTATCCAGTCTCATTTCACCCGTGTTGTATAACGTCGCATCTGCATTAGCGCCCTGAAAACGAATGGCGTTTTTGCTGTTATCAAGAATGAGTGAACCCCTGTTGTTGAAGACAGACTGGTCATCTATGTCCAGCGTCCCGGCATTGTTACCTTCATTCTGATAACCCAGCTTCCAGGTCCCTTCGTTATTGATTACCGCCGAATTATAGAGAATAGCGCCTTTACGGGCCTCGCCGCCCACGAGGTTATTAAACACGGCATCGCCCTGTGCATTGACGCGCGCTGTCGATATGCCGCTGTTGTTTACCGTGCCATCTTTTAATTGCAGCGTAGAGAGTGAACCCGTGTTATTAAGCACCGCATCACTGCTTTGATCCAGCGTCACTGTACTGTTTAGCGTGCCGTTATTATTAAAGATGCCACCGGTCATTTCTACGGTGTTCAGGGTGCCATCATTCGTTAGTACACCACCGCTGTTAATCTTTATGTTGGTGTTAATGGTGCCCGTCGTTTGGTTTTTTAGTTCACCGCCATTATCTATCATAATAAAGCCGTTACTAACCTTACCAGCATTGGTTACTTCCCCCTCAATGAGCGTTGAGTTGGTTAACGAAACGGTTTGTTTATCATGGCTAAGAATATCGCCATCGGACAACACATCGCTGATGGCATGATTAGGATCAACGTACTCATTACTGTTTTGACACGTACCGAATGTACAGATGGTGCCATAGTTAATGATAAAGCCAGTGCCATCATTATAAAATGCCTGACCTGCTTCGGCATTGATATTAATAATCCCAGTCCGATCGTTTATTGCTGTGCCGCTGTCATACACGGCCATTCCGACGAGTTTGTTTTGACCGATACTGTCATCGTAGTTTTCATTCTTTTCAAGGTTTATCTCACCCTGATTGATTACCGTATTGCCGTAACCATAAGCGGCCATTCCTGCACCCGCGTTGTAAATAGTGATGCTGCCACTCTGCTGGTTGATGGCTGTCGCATTCATTCCTGGGCCACTATACGTGTCGGAACCTGTTGCCATGCCAACACCATAATCTATCGCCGTGTTTGAGCGCAGATTACCCTGTCGTTGAGTTGTATCTTCGGCATCGACCCAGAGTGTATCCAGTTTAATCTGACCGGCGTTACTGGCGGTGGAATTACTGATTGCAAGCATGCCAACATTACCACGACCGTACATATCAATGAGACCCGTACTGTCGTTATAAACGGAACCGCTATTACCAGCAGTCATTCCCGTCATACTTAAGACATGGTTATTAAAGACAAAGTCGTAACTAATATTTTCAGATGAAATCATATTCGTTACACTATATTGTTCCATGACCTTCGCAGTAATGATGCCATCATTTATGGCGCTTGAGCCATCCTCGCTAAAGAAAACGCTGGCTCCTGGTTCCTGTGAGGAACTTGCTGGTGTCGAATAGTCATACTGCAACAGGGTAATATCGCCGTTATTAATGGCAATGCTATTCCGATCGCGAACTTCGACAAACCCTATGTTTTGTACGCTGACGGAACCCTCATTTTTTAGCAATGATCCTGATTGAACGGCTATAATGGCGGGCGTGTCCATAAAATAATGATTATAGGCATCAACATCTTGTGATGAAAAAGTCGCATGCTCACCAATTTCAAGAGAAGCACCATGACTAAGACTGATGATGTTGTAATAACCTACAGGGAAAGCACCGCTAACAGAGGAATCACCATCCAAATAAACAGAAGAATGACCATCAACGCCGATCAGTGGCGTCTGCCCGAAGCTTGTACGCTGAGAGGCAGGTATCGACCCATCTGACAGTTGAGCTTCTTCACCGACGAGGTGAATACCACCGGTGATGTTAATGTTATTATTATCACCAGAAATAATAATCCCACTGATATTTTCCTGGCTACCATCAATCTCGCTGTAAGTATGTGTGGTTAATTCGCTATCAGCTATGACAGTCAAACTACCGTCGAGCGTTAGATTATTATTATCGCCTTGCACGCTGACGCCGGTAGAAGGGGCAAAAAAGTAGTCAACTGCATTATCGGTTTTCTGATCTTTATCCACCAGAATGTTACCAGTAATATCAACAGTATTACCGTCACCAGTGAGGTTAACGCCAGTTGCCTGCTGACCGGTAACGTTCAGTTCGTTGGTCGCCAGCGTTACGCTGTTGTTATTCCCGGTAATGTTCAGGCCAGTGGAAAAATCCCCTACCAGCACGTCGCCTGCCAGAGAGAGCCTCCCGCTGTTACCCGTTACGCTAACGCCAACGGCAGAATCGCTGACGTTGATATTCCCCACATTAGCAAATATTGCATCGTTACCCTCGATGGCCACCCCGATGGAGTTTGTATTCACCACCGTGATGTTGCCGGTATTGCCAAGTTTCATCCGATCGCCAGCGATCTCAATCCCTCGTGCGCCACCACTGACATATAAATCGCCACTCTGTTTCACCGTGGCATCATCACCTACGATCTTTGAACCGATGCTATTCTCACCATCGACGGTCATGTTCCCCTGGTTTACCACATGGGCGCCATCACCGTTAATCACGCTACCCGTGCCGGCAGCAGAAACATCAACATCACCAATATTGTAAAGGGAGGCATTATCACCGTTAACAATGACCGCGGTACCGCCCGCTACCACCGTATCACCATCATTATTAATAGTGATGTTATCGCCTGTCAGGATACCGACAACCGAACCTTCTCCGATGGCTACGGTTTTGCCTTCGTTGTTCAGCACAATGTTATTGCCGTCAATGCGTAATACCGTCCCGCCATTCAGCGCAGTATTCCCGCCTTGATCGATGATTGTGGCGTCATTGATCGTTATATGACTTCCTCTCTCGCCATCAACCACCACGCCATTCAGCTTCGTGACGATAATTTGACCCGTATCATCGTAGCTCCACAGCAGATCGCCCCCAGCATTCTTGCCGGTGAAGACAACCGTGTTCGTGCTCTCATGGACCTGCCAGCTCTGCACAATCGTGGTACGACCGTCTTTTGATGTCAGGGTATAACTGCCGTCAGGATTTTCAGCGTAGGTAAAGGTGGCGTTGCGGATTTGCAGCGTACCGGCGTCTTTATCCCAGATGACGGCGTTATTAAATGTAACAGGGTCGTTTTTAACAGGAGTCACGCCGCCGTCGTCCGGTATATCATCCCCATTATCGTCATCGGGTGGGGAAGGGGGAGTGTCAGTAGTGTGAGCATGGTGACCGTCATTGTTATTCAGCTCAGTGGCTGCGAACGTGGTGAACAGCGCAGTAGCACCAACGGCAATCCAGGAAAAGAGTTTGTTGTCATGAGTTTCAGAACATTCAGACGGCAGGGTTTTTAATTGTTCCGGGCTCAGTTTGTCAGGGTTGGTTGGGCAAGATATCCTTGACCCTTTACGCTCGCGGGCTACACCTTCTGCATCACCTGGGTCAGCAGCCCAGCCCTGTCCACTTAAAGCCAAAGCGATACAGGCAGATAATAACGTTTTCTTTTGCATGAAAAATCCCTCACCCTCTTCATAAAGGGCAACGCTAAAAGCGAAAAAATAAACTGGAGCACTGGGATACGTAGGAGTACGTAACTGATGAGAAATAACCAAAAAATGCGCATGGTCAAATATCAATTCGCTAAATTTTTACGTAGTTACTCCAGGTGATTCAACTTAATTAGCTTTTAAGGTATTTTTAATATATAAATGAGGGGGAATGTAATCTTTGATTGTTTAGACTATTTGTTGCATTAAAATACATCTGTTAACAGAAGTTATTTCTGCAGGAAATAGATGGCGGGCACTTTTGCGGGATGAGGAGATTCTGCTTCACGTAAAATTCTGTCCATTCCTGATTCGGCCTGGCTGCGCCCGCAACCCTGGAGACGCCGCCTGATAGCACCAATCAGCGTTTCTCTGACTGGTGAGGTAGGTCATTAATCATTTCCTGTAGCTCATTGAACAGTCTTGCTACATGGAAACCGTCGCACACGGAGTGGTGTACCTGAATGGCGAGAGGCAACAATACTTTTCCATCTTGCTCGTAATATTTTGCCAGCGTGAACATGGGGGCAAAAAAGTTCTGCATATTAGCAACGTTGATATTAAAGCTGGTAAAACTCACCCAGGGAATAGCCGAGACGAAAAATATGTTTTCCCGAGACTCTTCCTTAGGCCAATATGCAAGATTATTACCATAGCGTGCAACGTCTTCTGAATAAGTATTCTGGAAGTGTTGAATATTGCCATCGTAATGGCTCCACATTGACGAAAAGGTCTCCGTTTCATTATGGAAGATGGTATAGTTGGGATGAACTTCATTCCATATAACAAGCTCATTGTTCTTTATAGCCATACGGAACTCTGTGTGCCGGTTGACAATTTTTGCAAGGAGAAAAATCATCGTAGGGTAAAATTTCCAGCCAACCTCTTTTATATGTTTTAGCAATACCGTAATGTCTATCAGAACGGTTTGGTTAATTGTGCTTTGGGCAAAGCCCTGAAATACCTCAAAATGCTCCTTCCTCGCCCAACGAGACAAGTCAACCGGCGTATATTCTGGGATTGTTTTTTTCATTTTATATCCTTTTACCGGCAAGCACATAGGTTCCGGATTGTTTAGGTCGCGAACGCACTGGTGAGAGTAGCGCATCCTTATACGGGAAGAAAGAAGATGTCAGAGCATATCCGCTCTGCTACCGGGTTCAACTCTGCTCGTGGCAAAAGGGGATAACAAAAGTGAAGCAGGATTAATTTCCTCAAGGAACGATCGACAATAGCTTACTCCATGTCCTGAAGAGTCGACTTAACCGCGTCTAATGTTCTTCTGCGGATCCAGCCGCTGCCCGCCCGTATTGCCAGCCAGTAAGCCGCCATTTTTAGCCGAGTACTTCTGTCCGGGCAGTAGATGAACGTTTCTGTACAGAGTTCATGTTGGCCGGGGGCCAGTTCCGTTACCCGGTAGCGTAGCAAAAGTTTAGCGCTGCCCGGCGAAACTGGCGCCTGATATGCACTGGCATCCGGCACGTTTTCCAAACCGAAATCTGCCCGCCAGAATTGTCCTCTTAAGCCATAGCAGAGCTCTGATGCCGAGCTTTTCAACAGGGTAAAGCTGTGCAAGCCAAAATCACCGGCTGCCTGAGCCTGCTGATTGCGCAGGATTTTTAGTGGAATTTTCCTTAATGCCATTAAGCGCCGAATAACGGCATCTTGCTGGATATCAAAACTGGCAATTAACGGCAGAATAGCGTCAGGGCGGGTAACGAATCCTGGATTCAGCATCTCTTTTCCTTGTCACCCCTTGAGCACAGCCAGAGTAACAGATGGCTTACCACAGGTAATTACCAGGAAAATAGAGTTGTATTTGCGATGAAGCCAGAAATGACCTTCGGTCAGCAGAGAGATCGCCGGACCAGCATCTTTTCAGCCTTAAACACATATGCGAAACTTACCGCTTCTGAAAAAATGTGGTGGGACCCGCTCAATGTCAGAACCATCTTCGCAGTGCCTTTTCAGTGAAGGACTGATCAACTTTCCTGATGGCTATCAGGATCGTACCGTAAACGTATTCGCGCCGCCCGCGGCGGATGCACCAGCGTTTAATATCTCCCGCGATGCCCTCAACCCCGGCGAAACGCTTGCCGCGTATATCGATCGCCAGCTCGCCCTGATGGAAAAACACATCAAAGGCTGGAAGCAGGGTGAGCGTAGCGACGCGACGCTTGGCGACAGCCTTTTGCAGGGTGAAATTGTCCATGCCAGCTACCTGCGCGACGGGAAACGCGTCTGGCAGCAGCAGGCCGTGTTTACTGTCGACAGCCATAAAATTCTGGTGTTCACCATGACCTGCACGCGCGTGCTGGACGATGCCGACAGCGCGCTGTTTGGCGAACTTCTCAGGAGCTTCCGCTTCCACCAGTAACTTCAGGGATCGTTGTTATGTTTGAAGCAGCACGCGTTGGTGATGATATCGGCCACTCCGGTGCGCTGGCCGGGATGATTGCCGGAACGATTGTCGGTGGCCTGATTGCCGCCGCCGGGGGGATTCTGGCGGGGGCCATGTTTATTGCCGGACTTGGCGCATCCTGTCTTGGTGTGGGCGTTCTGCTCGTCGGCGCCAGCCTGGCCGTGGGGTATTACACCGGGGAGCTGGCGACCGCAGCCCGGGACAGCATCGCAGACGCCGGGGCATCCAGCATGACGAAGAAAGGCGTCATCACCTCCGGCTCGCCCAATGTGTTTATCAACGGTAAACCTGCCGCCATGGCCACGGACAGCGCGGTGAAGTGCTCTGACGACGGCTCGCAGCAGATGGCCGAAGGCTCCTCGCGGGTCTCTATTAACGGCCTGCCTGCGGCCCGCATCGGGGATCGAACCACCTGCGACGCGAAGGTGATGACCGGTTCGGACAACGTCATCATCGGCGGCGATCCGCAGCAAACCCTTCCTATTCAGTCTGAAGTCCCGGAGTGGCTCTACAAAGTCTCCGATCTTACCCTGCTGTTCGCCGGGCTTATCGGCGGCTGGGGCGGTGCGGCCGGCAAAGTCGGGGCGCTGTCTAAGCTGCTGGGCAAAATCCCTGGCATTAATAAGCTGGCCCGTATCGCCTGCCGCGCCGGCACGCTGATGACCGGCGTGGCGGCGGCGGGGATCATTGCCCGCCCGGTGGATATTGTCAGCGGACAGAAGTTTCTCAGCGGGGATGATGAGCTGGATTTCGTCCTGCCTTCCCGTCTGCCGGTGCGCTGGCAGCGCTACTGGCGCAGCGGCAACCCCGGCGACAGCGTACTGGGCCGCGGCTGGAGCCTGTTCTGGGAAAGCCGCCTGGAGCCGTATCAGGACGGCCTGGTGTGGCGCGCACCGTCTGGCGATTACGTCGCCTTCCCGAGGGTACCGAAAGGGCTACGGACCTACTGCGAAAGCGAAAAAAGCTGGCTTGAACATCACTCTGACGACAGCTGGTCGGTGTATGACGTCAGCGGCGAGCGTTGGCATTATGCACCGCTGCAGGATGATGCCCCGTCACTGCTCCAGCGCCTCTCTGAGCCCTGCGGCAACGATATTCTCTTCGAGTGGAATGCGGATCATACCCTGCATGCCCTGACCGACAGCGCGGGTCAGCGCGTTGTCTGCCGCTACGACCGTGACAGACTCGCCAGCGCCTGGCTGGATGACGAGATCTGCCTGGTCAGTTACGCTTATGATGAACAGCGCCGGCTGGTCTGTGTGACCGGCCGGGGCGGTAGCGTGCGCCGACGCTTCCGCTGGCAGGACGGGCTGATGAGCGCCCACGAGGACGCCAACGGCCTGCTGAGTGAATACCGCTGGCGCGAGATTGACGGCCTGCCTCGCGTGGTCGGCTTCCGCCATAGCGGTGGCGAACAGCTGACGTTCGAATATGATTTTGATAACGGCATCCGTCGGGCCATCCGCGATGACGGTTCGCAGGCGCACTGGCTGGTGGATGACGACGACAACGTTGCGCGCTTCACGGATTACGACGGTCGCCAGACGACGTTTGTCTACCGCGACGGCGAGCTCTGCGACGTCATTCTGCCCGGCGGTGCGATGCGCCGCAGCACGTGGGACAAATATGGCCGTATGACCAGCGAGACGGACCCGGCGGGCCGCCACACGGAGTATCACTGGCATCGCCTGACTGACCGCATCACCCGCACGGTGTATCCGGACGGCACCTCATCGCAGTCAATGTACGACCTTCGCGGTCGCCTGCTGTCGGAAACGGATCCGGCCGGTAGCACCACCGCGTATCGCTATCCCGATGAGGAAGAAAGCCTGCCGGAAGGCATCACCGACGCCATCGGCGGCGTGGTGCGCCTTGTCTGGAATCACCAGGGGCTGCTGACGCAGCGCACCGACTGCTCCGGCAGCGTGACCCGCTTCACCTACGACCGCTTCGGGCAACTGATTGCCAGCGAGGATGCAGAAGGGAATACCACGCGGCGGGAGTGGAGCCGTGCCGGGCTGCTGAGCGCCGTGATCCATCCGGACGGCAGCCGCGAGTCGCTGGTGTGGAACGAACGCGGCCAGCTCACGGGCTGGCGCGACCCGCTGGAAAGCGAGGTGAGCTGGGCCTATAACGCGCTCGGCCTCTCGGTCAGCCTTACCGACCGTATTGGCCGCGTGCGCCAGTGGCGCTATGACCCGCGCGGTAACCTGCTGCGACTCGAGAACGGCAACGGGGCGGAATACCGCTTCACCTACGACGCCGTGGGCCGACCGCTCAGCGAAACGCGCCCGGACGAGACCGTGCGCCATATGGAATGGGACGCGCGAGGGTTACTCTGCGCGCTCGAAGAAAACGGACGGCCTGCCGCCGACGGTGGTATCGCCCGTCGCGTCCAGCAGTTCAGCTATGACGACAGCGGGCTGCTGATCGGACGCACTCAGCACCACGCGGAGTACCGCTACTTCCGCGACCTGAGCGGCCAGATCACCCGCATCCGCCGTACGCCGACAGCTGAGGGCGTTGCCCTGGGTATCGAAAGCGATGAGATCGTTTACCGCCACGATACCGCCGGACGCGTGTTGAGCGAATCCGGCATTAACGGCGCGGTCGGTTACGAATGGGATGCCCTGAGCAACCTGACCAGCCTGACGCTGCCCGGTGAGCAAAAGCTGGCCTGGCTGCACTACGGCTCCGGCCACGTCAGCGCTATCCGCTTCGGACAGCAGCTGGTGACCGAGTTCACCCGCGACCGCCTGCACCGTGAAGTTCGCCGCACTCAGGGCGCGCGCGAGCAGCTCCGCCAGTATGACAGCCTCGGCAGACGCACCCTGCAGCGCAGCGAACTGAGCACGAACGTGACCCTGCCGGAGCAGACGCTACTGGAACGCCTGTATCGCTACACCGCGCGCGGTGAGCTTTCCGGCGTCAGTGACACGCTGCGCGGAGAGGTGGACTACGGCTACGACGCCGAAGGGCGTCTGCTGAAGCACTACGAGGCCCGACAGGGGCACAGCCGCGCGCAGTTCAGCTACGACGCCGCGGATAACCTCGCCGCCAATGACGATGCGGTACCGGTCACGGATAACCGCCTGCAGCACTGGCAGGCGCTGTTTATGAAATACGACCACTGGGGCAACCTGGTCAGCCGCCGCAACGGGCTGTATGAGCAGCATTATGTCTATGACGCCGAGAACCGTCTGGTATCAGCCCGCGGAACCGGGCCGGAAGGGCGGTTTGAGGCGCGCTATCACTATGACGCGCTGGGGCGCCGCACGCGCAAAATCGTCACCACGACGCATGGCACCACCGACACCCGCTTCCTGTGGCAGGGCTACCGCCTGCTGCAGGAGCAGCAGAACGCCGGGCTGTGCAGCACCTATATTTACGACCCGAATGAAGCCTGGAGCCCGCTGGCGCGGGTGGATCACCTTCGTGACCAGAGCAGCGGTGAGATTTACTGGTTCAACACCGACCTGAACGGCGCTCCGCTTGAAGTGACCGACGAGCATGGCACGGTGCGCTGGAGCGGCCAGTACGGCAGCTTTGGCGAGGTGCGCCATCAGAGCGAAGGGTTCTCACGGCTTGTGAATCGCACGGCGATGGCTCACCAGCCGCTTCGCTATGCCGGGCAGTACGCTGATGGTGAGACGGGGCTGCACTATAACCTGTTCCGCTACTACGACCCGCAGCTCGGGCGGTTTATTGTGCAGGATCCGATTGGGTTGAATGGCGGGTGGAACCTTTATCAGTATGCGCCGAATCCGCTATCTTGGATCGATCCGTGGGGTTTAAGCGGAGAAGATGTATTTATCCATTATACGGATAAGGCTGGCTTAGATCGCATCATGAATTCCGGAGTTATTGAACCTAACTCAAAAGGTAAGGTTTATGTTACTGATATCTTAATGTCACCTCAGGATGCAATGAGAGATATTTTCATTAACGATCCATTACATACAGGACGTGGTGACTATTCAATTATATTCAAAGCTGATAATTCCCAAATGGGTAACATTATCCAGAGTTCCGAATTAGAATACATTCATTCAGGTCGGTTAAAATTAGGTGAGGTACTTCATGCAGGCAAAAACCCTTATGATATTGTATCCCATTTACCTTATGAGCGACGACTGAAGATGAATCAGGAGCAAATAAAGTCTAGAGGAGGTAGGTGTGGCTGATAACCAAGAAAAAAATTTGACTTTAAGTCAAAGTGAAGTAGTCGCCTTGAAAAAAGCGATAATGTATTTAAAATTTTCTTGTGAGGAAACCGAATCTGTAATGTACGCAGGTAGTCCTCTGATTAACTCTATTTTTTCTAAACTAATAGAGATTGATGATTTAGGGCAGCAATCTATTGGTTTTTATGATAAAGCTCATGCTGAGAACGAAAGGTTTGTTTTGGCTAAATTAGATAAATTAGAACTTGAAAATGGTCGAGAATTTCAAAGTGAAGTGAAGGAAAGTTCTTTTAGGGAATGCCTTTTTCCGTTCTCAAGAAAGTAACTTCTGTATTGTAAATGGTCGGTTGGGAAATAATCCTTACCGACTTTTTTTTTATTCTCTGATGGTTAATGCTCCATTAGAGTCAAAAGTTACTGCACTTCGTTATGTCTTTCCCGCATAGAGGTTCTATAAATCAATTCGAAAAATATCACGGGGTTAAGTAGGAGTCTCTTGAAACTAAGAAAACAGCCAACTCATTTAATCCAAAATGAAATAGGGGTGGTAATGTCACTTGAACTGGATTTTTATGTAGATGATGAAGGTGTTTCAGTCGATTTAGTATTATCGGTATTTGGTCCTTTTCTCGTCCAATGCATAAACCTTGCATCTGATTCGGTCGATGAAAAAATGAAAAAAGACATCGATTTTCTTATTAAGAAACAGAAAGATTTTTTCGAGAAAATCGCAACTGAAACCCAGGTATATAGCAAGCGTATATATGGTGCGGATGCAAAAGACTTGATTTTGCTGAAAGTTTACCTTTCCCCAGATGAGGACAATGAATTTGGGTTCATGTTCTCGACCGATTTGGATCAGGAACATGGGATTGGCATCAAATTTAAAGGGCTTGAAGTGAAGAAAATTGGTAGTGGCGAAACAGCATTTTTATAAAATTAATTATGTCTATCCGATCGGGTAGACCCATTCCTGTGGCAGGACTACCGCCTGCTGCAGGATGCCGGGCTCTGCTGTATTTATATTTACAACCGAATGAAACCTGGATCTCCCTGACAGGAGGTAACATCTTCGTGACTAGAGCAGTGGTGACATTTACTGGTTCTAACAACCTTTTTATCTTGATGATCTTCTCGCTCAGGATATGCATTTAATCGATGCCAGCGGTAAATCAATGACCACCATTTTTCCCGGATTTCATCCGATCCAGGCTGGGAAAGCGCTTTCGCATGTCGTCTGGTGATGGATAGTGTTCCTTTTTTAGTACCCGGTAAAGATCGTCCAGAGTAGGTGCTTGATTAGGAAATTGTCTGGTGGCTGCGTCGAAAGGCGCTCTTGAGACTACGTGCATCCTTGCCCCTTGTTTCAGACAGGAAATATTATAGGTGATGGTTGGTGGGTTGATAATGTAGAAACATTGATGGAGTGCAGTGTTCATATGCTCGTGATGAAGGCGCTCATTTAATGTATGCGAACACTTTATGAGGTGACTGTGAAAGAAATGTCCGCTTTGTGCCAAATGCGGACGCTGCTAGTAACGTATGAAATATATAAACAATTAATAACGAAAAATACCACAGTTAAAATAGTTATTTATAATCAAGCAAGTGTGAGTGGTTGAAACTTAACCACCCTTTACTTTACATTCTAGTAGATAATAATAGTTGCTAGCATAATTGTAACTATGCAATCTGAAGTTTAGAAACAAAATGCTATAGCAATAGCGTTTGATAGAAGCAACAATAATTAAATGTCAATTTATCATTTTAAAATATCTATCGTGACAATATAGAAATGGCTGTATTTTTCCTTAAAATATCAGTATCAATAAGTTTTTTATATAAAATCATACTATCATAAAAGAAGGTAAGCTTGTATTTTTCATACAGAATAGTGTATAAATAAAATTCGTTAGCATGAACATTAGCTGCATCACTCCCAACATTATATACCTCATTAGCCAGACTGTTGATCTCATTGTCATTTAACTCCAATGAATTAATATAGTTCATGAAATCTTTTACATTATATCTCCATGAGTTTATTTTTAAGTCAAAGTGAGCATGTTCAAAGTAACCAAATTTATGTGCTGACGATGTAACGGAGTCATCAGCTTCAGGATGAATGATTAGGAGCTTAATTATGTCATGAATTGTTTGTATTTTTTTACCGTATATCTTCCTCACTTCTTTTATCATAGATACCGTACTATTTTCAATGATTTGTATTGGATTAAACTTTTTGGTGAACTCAATTTCCTCTTCGCTGGCAGGTTTTATGCAATCGGTTACCTCATAAAAAAAGCCAGACATCATTATTTGTTTTGGACTGCAGTAGTTTGGGTCTCTTACAATTATTTTCCCTGCAGCTTTGTACGATTGGGCAACTAGCCTGGAGCAAAATTGTTTTTTACTAGCTATGCTTGTAAACGGAATAACAACATAAATCGTTTCAAGTAAAGCATATACTGATAAAACTTTATTTCTTGCATATTCACAAATTTTAGACTGTTCCGCTGCGGTTAAGTTTTTTTTGGGTCTGAAAACCTTAACTTCATCTTGTTTTTTAAATAGCAGTCGCTGGAGGTTTTTTGAATATACACCACCACTTACAGAATGAATTGTAGTGCCATTAACATATAACATTACATGGGAGAATTTGCTAAATGTAACCAGCCTAACGAACCAACTTATAAAACTTTTCTCAGAGGTAAAAATCACATCGCCAACCTCTAACTTTTCCTGCCTTATAATATATAGTTTCTTTCGCATAATGACATTTAACTATTTAGTAAATAATAAGGGCGTATTGATATTAACGCCATGATAAATCCTGCACCTTCATTTTTACAGCGTTTTATACATAGTGCAATCATTAAATGCTCCACTATTAAAATAGTTATTGCTGTAAATAATCTGAAGGTCCGCTTCTCGCTCTTAACGGACATTCAACAGACAGCATTGTACTTTGCGTAAGGCCGAAATCCTGCTTCTTACCTAGCAGAACTCCGGCCTCCCATCACCCGCCTCAGTGCGCCGTTATATAAGGCTCCTTCACAAACTCCGCCAGCAGCCAGACCATATCATGCAGCAGTCCGGTGAGTTCTTTCGCCACGCTCGCAGGCAGTGTCCCGCCCATCACCGCCAGCGTTAACGCCACGGCATAGTCCACTTGCAGCGTCGTCTCCTGCCAGCAGTCCGGCACGCAGGAGGTAATCTTTTCCCCTGCGATCAATTGTTCAACCAGATACGAAGGCAGTTCGGCATCGCAGCACTCACGCAGCCGCTTCAGCACAGCCAGCAATCGCTTGCAGAGCGTGGCAAACGTCACCGCGTCGTCAGTTTCCACCAGAACACTAACATACGCAGTGCAGGCGTCAGCCAGTTCGAAGAGATCCGCAGAATCGGGAAGTTGCAGGTGGAGAAGGTGATAAACAGCGCTTTCTTCAGTAAGCGCGTAAGAAAATCCTGGGATAGTAGCCATAAGGCATCCTCTTTATGCAAAAAAATATTAACCGCCCGATGAGTTCCTACGCTCAGAGGGGGTAGCGCTGACGGAGGTAGGAATACCGTGCATAAAGAAAAACGGCCAGCCTTTCGGCTGCTCCGTCAGCGCCACCGTGATTCTAACGGGATATGCGCTGTCGCGACAAAAAATATCGCTTTATGCTAACGGGTTCCTACGCCCGGTTACGGATGTGCCGCAACGCAGGCACTTTACGACCGTGAAGAAGGGATGAAAAGGGATGCCTATGAATTACATAAGGTTGCTTGCAGGTTTGCGAGGCGGCTTCCAGAAGGGCATTGCCGGGTGGCGGCTACGCCTTACCCGGCCTACAAAACCGTCAACCTACCCGCGACACGGACCGTAGGCCCGCGCAAGCGCAGCGCCGCCGGGCACAGTTTGCACCGCCGTAACTCCTTACGTAGACCTTTTCATTTTGAGCAACACTTCCAATAACGTCTGAGTTGCTCGGGAGGATTTGCTCGCCGCCGAACAAACCACCCCAAACTCACGGTACAGCGAAGGCGTCACGGGCACGACGCACAAACCGCGTAATTCAACCGGCAGGGCGGATTCTGGTATAAGCGCGACGCCCATGCCTTCGCGTACCAGCAGGCAGGCGCTGATCCAGTCCCGGACGGTCACACGAACGTCAGTCAGCCGCAAGCCTGCCTGTTCCATCAGGCTTTTTCCATTAACGGCGCAACCGCCGGTTGCGAGCACGAAGGGCTGGTCTGCCAATTCCTCAAGGGTGATGCCCCGCGAACGCGCATAGCGAGCCTGACGGTGACTGGCTGGCAGCACCCCGACCCACGCATCTTGTCCCAGGATTGCATCCGCGCGTCCGGGTATAGGGTTCATGATCACACCCACATCAACCGTATCTGCCGCCAGCCACTCTTCGACTTCCTGGTCCGTCCCTTCCAGTACGACCACCTCGATTTCAGGATGCAGGCGCTTAAAATCGCGCAGTAGTCCGGGCAAAAATGTGGATGTCACCGAAGGAAAACTGGCAAGACGAATGCGACCGCCATTCAGCCCCCGGCTCTCATCCGCCAGTAGGCGGATGGCGTCCAGCCGCGCCAGCATACTTCTAGCCTCTTTAACAACCCGCTCGCCCAGGGCCGTCACGCCGATGTGGCGTCGCTCACGCGTGAATACAGCAAATCCTAATGAGGCCTCTAACTGAGCGATCGCCTGGCTGGCGCCCGACTGCGTCATGCCAACCTCTTCAGCGGCACGAGAAATATTACTGGCATCGGCCACTGCAACCAGTAAGCGCCAGTGTAAAAGATTCATCATGGGTATCAGTAGCTCAGCTAATAGCTAATTTATGAATCATTAATTTTACAGCGAGATCGGTTTTAAGCACAGTGAATGCAAACCGAATCGTCACCACTCAACAGCTTTAACGGAGAGATTATGAAACTCTATTACGCCCCGGACACTTGTTCACTCTCACCCCATATCGTGCTTCGCGAACTGGCGATTGAGTTTGAACTGATTAAAGTGGACAACAGGAGCAAGCTTACCGCTGACGGGCACGACTTCCTGACCATCAACCCCAAAGGTTATGTCGCAGCGCTTGAGCTGGATGACGGGAAAATCCTGACCGAGGGGCCAGCCATTTTGCAGTACCTGGCAGACCTCAAGCCAGAAAGTGGGCTGGCACCGCGAGCAGACAGCTGGGAGCGAGTGCGGCTTCAGGAATGGCTAAACTTTATCACCAGCGAAATACACGCTGGTTTGGCACCTCTCTTCAACAATATGTTGCCGGAAGAGGCCAAATCGATTTTTCGTGAGAAGCTGTTCAGGCGGTTCAGTTTTCTTCAGGAAACGCTCTCCACTAGCGCTTATCTGACGGGATCGGCATTCAGCGTGGCAGATGCCTATCTTTTCACCGTGCTGGGATGGTGCACATTCTTCTCAATTGAACTCAACGACTGGCCCGCGCTACTGGCGTACAGGGAAAAAATCAGTGCCCGGCCCGCTGTGCAGGCCGCATTGCGTGCGGAGGAGAAAGTCTAGGTCTGCGTATTCCGCCGCAGGTATTAATGCCTGAAGCAGGAGGCAAGTGAGGATGTGGAGTCAGGATGGGTTAGCATACTGTCACTCTGCATCTGATTGCATGGCGCTTTTCACGGCATCCTGCTTCCCGGGATTGCATTGCTGTTTTGTTCCTGGAAGATAAAATTTTCCCGACGCGTCCGGATCTGTTCCGCCCGAACAACCCGCACGGCCCGGAGCTGAGACGGTGCCATCCGAACCGTTTCCTCCATCCGAACCATTTCCTCCATCCCCACCATCCCCACCATTACCGCCACCAGCTGCATTTACAGCAAATGCACCGAGTATGAGCAAAAATGTAATAACTCGTATAGTCATCAAAACCTCCAGTGCTCAGGGCATTTCACAGAAATCCCTCACTTCTGATTTTCAACATGCAACCTGACAGCCTCCAGCGTCCTTCTACGGATCCAGCCGCTCCCTGCCCGTATTGCCAGCCAGTAGGCCGCCATTTTGAGTTGAGTACGTTTGTCCGGACAATAGACGAAGGTCTCAGTACAGAGTTCATGTTGACCTGGCGCCAGTTCCGCTACCTGGTAGCGCAGCAACAGTTTTGCGCTGCCCGGCCCGGCGGGTGCCTGAAAAGCAATCGCATCGGGCGCGTTTTCCAGACCGAAATCTGTCCGCCAGAATTGCCCTCTTAAGCCAAAGCAGAGCTCGGATGCTGAGCTGTGCAACAGCGTAAAACTGTGCAGCCCAAAGTTGCCCGTCGAGTTAGTCTGCTGATTGTGCAGAAATTTCTGCGGTAATTGCCGCAAAGACATCAGCCGCCGAATGACGGGGTCTTGCTGGACGTCAAAGCTTGCAATTAACGGCAGAATATTTTCAGGGTTGGAAGTATGAATGACCGCTCGATGTTTCTCATGGAACTGAAACTGGGGTAAAAAAGCAGGGACATCCCGCCAGAGAGCAAGCGCTTTGCGGGTAACGAATCCGGGGTTCAGCATTTCACGTCCTTGTCATCCTTTGCACTCTGTCAGAGTAACAGATGGCATGCGGCAAACAATTACCAGGAAAACGTAGTTCCGGAGCGTATATCAATAAAACAGCAAAGTCCTGGATCCGACCCCGCGTTGCCTGCAACAACTTTCCAAACTGCACCCGATGCGTTTATGGTGTTGTTTCACCCTCTCAGGGCATCAGGTGTCATATATGTCGAATGCAAAAGCTAACAAAGACTGGGTCAGACTGGCGCAACAACCCGGAAAAATAGAGCGCATAGAGGCGTATTTCAGCGGGCATGGCTATGAGCCGCATCGTCACGACACTTATGCCATAGGCCGGACCTTATCCGGGGTGCAGAGTTTTCACTATCGGGGAAGTAAACAACATAGCCTGCCGGGCGGGACAATGGTCCTGCACCCTGACGAAATACATGACGGAGAGGCGGGAACGAACGACGGATTCCAGTATCGGATGTTGTATATCGATCCGGCGTTAATTCAAAAAATCTTGGGCGGAAAGCCTTTGCCGTTTATTCCCGGCGGAATTTCATCCGATCCCCGGCTTTTTGCAGCGACCGAACCGCTGTTAAAAGCGCCGGAAGAATCTTTCGATACGCTGGAAGAAGACGATGCGCTCTACGATCTCGCCCACACGCTCGCCGTCGTGGGAGGACAACGTTTTCGCCGGAATCGGGTGGATTATCAATCCGCAGAACGCGCGCGCGAATATATACACACTGAATTCATTCACAATATTACGCTGGATACTTTATCCGCCGTCAGTGGCAGAGATCGCTGGAGCCTCAGCCGGGATTTTCGTGCGCTTTATGGAACGAGTCCTTATCGCTATGTGACCATGCGTCGACTTGTATACTGTCGACGCCTGATTCAGGCGGGCCTGTCGCTTGCTGAGGCTGCCGCTGCAGCGGGGTTTTCAGATCAAAGTCACATGACTCGTCAGTTCATCAAAACGTTGGGTATGTCGCCGGGGCGCTGGCAAAAATTCATTAAAGGTCATCCTGCCTGATTTGCACGATCGTTCAAGACCGGCACGCCGGCCTTATTCTATCCTGGATGCTTCTCAACCATAGGAAGTGTCGCAATGTATAGTCCTGTTAATTTAGACAATAAATTCTCTCTCTTCGACGCGCACTGGCAGCCGAAAGTCATCGCTAAGATGAATGACTATCAGTTTAAAATCGTCAAAATATCGGGTGATTTTATATGGCACGCGCACCCTGAAACCGATGAGGCATTCATCGTGGTCGAGGGCGTGTTACGTATTGATTTTCTTGACGGACATGTGCTCGTCAATCCAGGGGAAATGTACGTTGTGCCAAAAGGCGTTGAACATAAAACGTCTGCTGAAACGACGGTAAAAATGATGATGATAGAACCGTGTGGGGTCCTGAATACCGGACACGAAGGTGGGGAGCGCACCGCAGAGAACGACGTCTGGATTTGACGACGGAGGCTATGTTGCCGGGTGGCGGCTGCGCCTTACCCGGCCTACAAAAGCCACCAACCAAACCGGCTGCTACCCCTCGCTCATCATCGCCAGAAACCGCTTCACCGTCCGCGAGCGTTCAAAACGCCGCCAGCAGAGCGCGATATCGGTGTAAAGCGCCGGTGAGCTCAGTGCGTGGTAGGTAACATTCGGCGGAGAAATGGCCGCCATGGATTTCGGTACCAGCGCGAAGCCGCCGCCGGCGGAAACCATGCTCAGGGAGGACGAAAGCTGTGATGACTGCAGCGCGTGCTGCACGTCAATCCCGGCCCGTTCGCAGCAGCCGTAAACCCGGTCGTACAGTCCCGGCGCAACCTCCTGTGGAAACAGCACGACCGGCGTATCCCGGAGCTGGTCCAGCGCCAGATCGCCGCACGCCGCCAGCGAATGGTCGCGATGCAGCGCCACCACCATCGGCTCCCGGTCGAGGATTGTTAACTCGAATGCCTTGCTGCTCTCGCACGGCAGACGCACGAAGGCGATATCCAGCTCACCCTCCGCCAGCATCGTCGTCAGCGAAGACATATTGGCTTCCACCTGGTGAACCTGCACCGCCATGTTCTGCACCTGATACTGGCGGATCAGCGTGAAAATTTTGGGATGGAAAGCGTCGGAGCTGGTGATGCCAATCGACAGATTACCGTTCAGCCCGCGCGCGATTCCGCGGGCCTTTTCCAGCGCGGCGTCGCTCAGCGCCAGGATCTTGCAGGCATCCTCATAGAACGCTTCCCCCGCTTCGGTCAGCTCCACGCCCCTCGTCAGGCGTCTGAACAGCGGCGTGCCCACTTCCTCTTCGAGCCGTTTGATCTGCTGACTCAGAGGAGGCTGAGAAATACCCAGCGCTTTGGCCGCTTTGGTGAAGTGTCGCTCGCGAGCAACCGCGACGAAATACCGCAGATAACGAAGTTCCATATCTAAAACGTCTCAAACCAGCATGGATTCTATATTGGAACTCTCTGCTGAATCGGGTCAACATTTATTTAACCTTTCTAAATAAAGTTGAAGAGGACGAGCATGATGATGCATTCATCTGCCTGCGACTGTGAGGCCAGCTTGTGCGAGACCCTGCGAGGGTTCTCCGCTCAGCATCCTGACAGTGTGATCTATCAGACATCGCTAATGAGCGCCCTGCTAAGCGGCGTGTACGAGGGGAACACCACCATCGCCGATCTATTGGCACACGGTGATTTTGGTCTGGGCACTTTCAACGAGCTGGATGGCGAAATGATTGCCTTCAGTAGCCAGGTGTACCAGCTGCGCGCCGACGGCAGCGCCCGCGCCGCGAAGCCAGAGCAGAAAACGCCGTTCGCGGTGATGACCTGGTTCCAGCCGCAGTATCGTAAAACCTTTGATGGGCCGGTCAGTCGCCAACAGATCCACGATGTGATCGACCAGCAAATCCCCTCCGATAACCTGTTCTGCGCGCTGCGTATCGACGGTAACTTCCGCCATGCCCATACCCGCACGGTACCACGTCAGAAGCCGCCGTACCGGGCGATGACCGACGTGCTGGACGACCAGCCGGTGTTCCGCTTCAACCAGCGGAAAGGTGTACTGGTCGGGTTCCGCACGCCGCAGCATATGCAGGGTATTAACGTGGCGGGCTACCACGAACATTTCATCACCGACGACCGTCAGGGCGGGGGCCATCTGCTCGACTACCAGCTGGAGAGCGGCGTGCTGACCTTCGGTGAAATTCACAAGCTGATGATTGACCTGCCCGCCGACAGTGCGTTTTTGCAGGCCAACCTGCACCCCAGCGATCTTGATGCAGCGATCCGTTCCGTCGAAAACTAACAGGAGAACTACCGTGAACAGTGAGAAACAGTCACGTCAGTGGGCGCATGGCGCCGATATGGTCGTCGGCCAGCTGGAAGCGCAGGGCGTGAAGCAGGTGTTCGGTATTCCGGGGGCGAAAATCGACAAAGTCTTTGATTCCCTGCTGGATTCTTCCATCGAGATTATTCCGGTGCGTCACGAAGCGAATGCGGCGTTTATGGCGGCGGCGGTAGGGCGCCTGACCGGCAAAGCCGGGGTAGCGCTGGTCACCTCCGGGCCGGGTTGTTCCAACCTGATCACCGGCATTGCCACCGCCAACAGCGAAGGCGACCCGGTGGTAGCGCTGGGCGGGGCGGTCAAGCGAGCGGATAAAGCCAAACTGGTGCACCAGAGCATGGACACGGTCGCCATGTTCAGCCCTGTCACCAAATACGCGGTGGAAGTCAGCTCTCCGGATGCGATTGCCGAAGTGGTATCGAATGCATTCCGTGCCGCCGAGCACGGCAGACCGGGGGGCGCGTTCGTCAGCCTGCCGCAGGATATTGTCGACCAGCCCGCGACGGGCGCGATTTTGCCTGCCAGTGGCGCAGCAAGAATGGGCCCGGCACCGGAGTCAGCGGTTAACGACGTGGCAAAGCTAATTGAAAAAGCCAAAAACCCGGTCATCCTGCTGGGCCTGATGGCCAGCCAGCCCGCTAACAGTGACGCGCTGCGTAAGCTGCTGGAGAAAAGTCGCATTCCGGTCACCAGCACCTATCAGGCTGCCGGGGCGGTGAACCAGGAGCACTTCACCCGCTTTGCCGGACGCGTCGGTCTGTTCAATAACCAGGCGGGCGACAGGCTGCTCCATCTGGCGGATCTGATCATCTGCATCGGCTACAGCCCGGTGGAATACGAACCGTCTATGTGGAACAGCGGGGATGCCACGCTGGTGCACATTGATGTGCTGCCTGCCTATGAAGAACGTAACTATGTGCCGGATCTTGAGCTGGTGGGAGACATCGCCGAAACGCTCAATCTGCTCTCCAGCCGGATCGATCATAAGCTGGAGCTGAGTCCACGCGCCTCTGAAATCCTGGTCGATCGCCAGCATCAGCGCGATCTGCTCGATCGTCGTGGCGCATCGCTTAACCAGTTTGCCCTGCATCCGCTGCGCATCGTGCGTGCCATGCAGGACATCGTAAACAGCGACGTAACGCTCACCGTCGACATGGGCAGCTTCCACATCTGGATCGCCCGTTATCTCTACAGCTTCCGGGCGCGTCAGGTGATGATTTCCAACGGTCAGCAGACCATGGGCGTCGCGCTGCCGTGGGCCATTGGCGCATGGCTGGTGAACCCGGGGCGCAAGGTGGTTTCGGTCTCCGGTGACGGCGGTTTCCTGCAGTCGAGCATGGAGCTGGAAACCGCTGTACGTCATAACGCCAACGTGCTGCACATCATCTGGGTGGATAACGGCTACAACATGGTCGCCATTCAGGAAGAGAAAAAATACCAGCGTCTTTCCGGCGTGGAGTTTGGCCCGGTCGATTTCAAAGTGTATGCCGACGCCTTTGGTGCGAAAGGTTTTGCCGTGGAGAGCGCCGATGCGCTTGAACCGACGCTGCGTGCAGCAATGGATGTCGATGGCCCCGCCGTGGTGGCCATTCCCGTCGACTATAGCGATAACCCGCTGCTGATGGGCCAGCTCCATCTCAGCCAGATTTTGTGACTCAATATAAGGACAGAGAAATGCAAAAAGTTGCTCTCGTAACAGGCTCAGGCCAGGGGATTGGTAAAGCAATTGCGCTGCGCCTGGTAAAAGATGGCTTCGCCGTCGCCATTGCGGATTATAACGAGGAAACAGCGAAAGCGGTTGCCGATGAAATTACCCGTAACGGCGGTCGTGCTGTCGCCGTGAAGGTGGATGTTTCGAACCGCGATCAGGTATTTGCGGCGGTGGAGAAAGCGCGTACCGCACTGGGCGGTTTCAATGTGATTGTGAATAACGCCGGGATCGCGCCTTCTACGCCAATCGAGTCGATTACACCGGAGATTGTCGACAAGGTTTACAACATTAACGTGAAAGGGGTGATTTGGGGCATCCAGGCTGCGATCGATGCTTTCCGTAAAGAGGGGCACGGCGGCAAGATCATCAACGCCTGCTCTCAGGCGGGCCATACCGGCAACCCGGAACTGGCGGTGTACAGTTCCAGCAAGTTCGCGGTGCGCGGCTTAACCCAGACGGCAGCACGGGATCTCGCGTCGCTGGGGATCACCGTTAATGCCTATTGCCCGGGGATCGTTAAAACGCCAATGTGGGCGGAGATCGACCGTCAGGTGTCTGAGGCGGCAGGTAAACCGCTCGGCTACGGGACTGAAACCTTTGCCAAACGCATTACGCTTGGCCGTTTGTCTGAACCAGAAGATGTCGCCGCCTGTGTTTCATACCTCGCCGGGCCAGATTCCGACTATATGACCGGCCAGTCGCTCTTAATTGATGGTGGGATGGTGTTTAACTAAATACTAATAAGCTCTGACATGAGTTTTCCCCTGCACCCGTGCAGGGGCTTTTTTTTGTCTCCTCCGCCATTGTGCATTACACTGCGCGCTGCAAAACTTTAGTCATTACGATCTGACAGGCGGTAACAGCGATGAACGGTACAATCACAACGTGGTTTAAAGATAAAGGCTTTGGATTTATCAAAGATGAAAACGGCGACAACCGCTATTTTCATGTGATTAAGGTCGCGAACCCTGATCTGATTAAGAAAGATGCGGCGGTGACCTTCGAGCCAACCACCAACAACAAAGGCCTTTCCGCCTATGCGGTGAAGGTGATCCCGGAAAGTAAACACCTCTATATTGCCGGCGAGCGCGTGAAGCTCACCTCGATCAAATCCTTTGTGGTGTTTAACGAAGAAGAACCGGTTGATACTAAAATCGACAAAGAGAACGCGGTGCTGTCGGTGGGGCTGCTGATGAACAGCATTAAGCCGAAGTCCGAGAAAAAGCCGGGCGAAATGCGCACGGTGAAGAAGCTGGCGATCACCACCTTCCAGAACACGACGCTGATCTTCACCGAAGATGAGATCGACATTGATGCCACGGTGAAGCTGCTGAAGTAATTTTTTTGCCGGGTGGCGGCTACGCCTTACCCGGCCTACAAAAAACCACAACGCGGCACGAAACGTAGGCCCGGTAAGCGCAGCGCCACCGGGCACCGCCGCGCGCACTTACCCCATCCGGTGCTCGCCCCGCAACATCGCCTCGCGGTCAAACACCCTCTGGATCTCCCCGTGCGCCATAAACGCCGCCCGGTCGGACATATGCGCAATCACGTCCGCATCGTGGCTCACCAGCAGGTAGGTCATGCCGTGCTCGGCTTTCAGGCGGTTCAAAAGATTGAGAATTTCCGCCTGCACGGACATATCCAGCGCCGAGGTCGGCTCGTCCAGCAGCAGAAGCTGCGGGCGCAGCAGCAGCGCGCGGGCAATGGCCACGCGCTGGCGCTGGCCGCCGGAAAGCTGATGCGGATAACGCTTGCCCGCGTCGGCGGAAAGCCCCACCTGCTGCAGCGCATCCGCCACCTTTTCGGTAATCTGCGTTTCGCCGTGGATGTTTAACGGCTCCGACAGGGTGCGCGCAACGGTGTGGTTTGGGTGCAGCGACGCCCACGGATCCTGAAACACCATCTGCACGTTGCGGCGAAGCTCGCCTTCAAAACGCCGTCCTGGCCGTAACGCGTCTCCCAGGATCGAAATGCGGCCGTTCCACTCGCGCTGCAGCCCCGCCAGCACGCGCAGAATAGTCGATTTCCCGCAGCCGGATTCACCTATCAGGCTGAAGGTTTCGCCTTTCTCGATGGCAAAGCTGGCGGCGGACACGGCCGTTTTCTCCCCGAAGCTCACCTGGAGATCCTTAACGTCAACGAGCGTCATGAGCGGTCTCCTTCCACGGCTGAGAACGGTCCAGCGTCGGCAGCATCTGGCCGAAGGTGTTGGCGTTTGGACGGCAGGTCCACAGGGTGCGCGTATACGGGTGCGTCGCCTGCGAAAGCCGGTTCGCCGCCATCTCATCGACCTTCTCGCCCTGATACATCACCAGCACGCGGTCGCAGTGTTCCGCCACCAGCGGCAGGTCGTGGCTGATTAACAGCATCGCCATCTGGCGTTCTTCGCTCTGCAGCACCAGCAGCTCGAGGATCTGGTTGCGCAGGCGAGCGTCCAGCGCGGAGGTGGGTTCGTCGGCAATCAGCACCTGCGGGTTGTTGATCAGCGCAATGGCGATCATCACCCGCTGGCCCATGCCGCCGGAGAGCTCGCCGGGGTAGCGCGTGAGGACATGTTCGTTGAGTCCTACGGCGCGGATAATCTCGTGCATGCGTTCACGTCGTTCTGAGCGGGGCAGACGCTGATGCAGGGTGAGCGCCTCATCAAGCTGAGCGGCGACGTTTTTCGCCGGATTCAGCGCGTAGCGCGGGTCCTGCAGGACCATCGCAATCCCGTTACCGCGCAGCGCCTGCCAGCGGCGGGTGCTCAGGGTCAGCAGGTCGTTGCCGAGCACGTTAAGCCGGTTCGCGCTCACGATGCCGGGCTTACGCACCAGCCCCATCAGGGCGCGGGCGGACATCGATTTGCCCGAGCCGGATTCCCCGACCAGCGCCAGCCGCTCGTTGCCCAGCGTGAAGCTCAGGCTGTTGACCACGCGCGCGGCGGGGTAGTCGATATTCAGCGCATCGACGATGACGCGTTGTTCAGTCATGCTGTGGCTCCAGTACGTCGCGCAGGCCGTCGCCCAGCAGGTTAAAGGCGAGGCTGGCAAACAGAATCGCGCCGCCCGGAATGGCGGCGATCCACCACTGGTCGAAAATGACCTGCATGCCGTCGGCGATCATCGCGCCCCATTCGGCCATCGGCGGACGCGCGCCAAGGCCGAGGAAGCCCAGCCCGGCGGCCGCCAGAATAATCCCCGCCAGATCCAGCGCCAGCCGCACAATCGCGGACGGCAGGCACAGGGGCAGAATATGGCCGACCAGCAGGCGCAGCCCGCGAATGCCCATCATTTCGGCGGCGGCGAGATAGTCGCTGTGGCGCAGACGCTGAATTTCACTCCGCGCCTGCCGTGCGTAGGCGGGCCAGGTGGTTAGGGCCAGCGCCAGCGCGCCGTTGACCAGCCCGGGGCCGAGCATCGCCACAAACGCGAAGGCAAGGATCAGGCGCGGCATCGACATCACCACGTCGGTAAAGCGCATCAGTATGCGCTCTATCCAGCCGCCGTAGTAGCCGGACAAAATCCCCACCAGCAGCCCGGCGGGCAGGGTGATAACGGTGACTAACGCCACCAGCCCGAGCGCCGGACGGGTGCCGTAAATCAGACGTGAAAGCAGGTCGCGACCGTAGCTGTCGGTGCCCAGCCAGTGCTGGATATTGGGTGCCTGTAAGCGCGCGGCGGCGTCCTGCCAGTTCGGGTCAAGCGGCGCGAGCCACGGTGCGAACAGGGCGATAGCCACCAGCAGCGCGATGGCAGCCAGCCCGCAAAACGCGGCGGGGGAGCGGCGCAGGCGGCGTAAGAAAAGATAAAACGGCATCAGCGCACCCTGGGATCGGTCGCCCGCACGAGCAGGTCAGTAAAGTTATTGATCAGCACAAAACAGATACCAATCAGCAGCGTGCCGCCCATGATGGCGGTGGTGTCTCCGGCGAACAGGGCGGTGGTGAGGTAGCGCCCGATGCCCGGCCAGGAGAAGACGGTTTCGGTCAGTACCGCGCCTTCCAGCATGCTGGTGTAGGCCAGGGCGATCACCGTCAGCAGGGTGCCGCGAATGTTCGGCAGTACGTGGCGCAGCAGAATGGCCATCTCCCCGGCACCCTTGGCGCGGGCAAGCAGAATGTACTCTTTGTTCATCTCGCTTAGGCAGGCGGATCGCGTCAGGCGTGTGATGCTCGCGAGCGAGTAATAGGCCAGCAGCAGCACCGGCAGCACCAGGTGGCTGACGGCGTTGCGGAACGCCTCGCGGTCGCCGGAAAGCCAGGTATCCACCAGCGCAAAGCCGGTGCGCGGCTCGACGGTGAACTGCCAGATATCGTCCAGCCTGCCGGGACCCGCGCTCCACTGCAGCTTCGCGTAGAACAGAGCCAGCATCAGCAGGCCGAGCCAGAAGATCGGTACCGAGTTGCCGATCAGGGTGAGGGTTCTGATGGCGAGATCGAGCGGCGAACCGGCGTAGCGGGCGCACAGCACCCCGGCAATCACGCCGAGCACGGCGCCGATGATTAACGCCAGCGTCGCCAGCTCCAGCGTGGCGGGGAACGCGTGCAGCAGGTCCTGCAGCACCGGCTGCCCGGTGGCGCTGGCCGTGCCTAAATCACCGTGGGCAAGATTTTGCAGGTAGTGCCAGAACTGCACGGGCAGGGGGCGATCCAGCCCTAGCTGGTGGCGAACCTGATCGTAGGTGGACTGGCTGGCGTGATCGCCGACGATCTGCAGCACGCGATCGACCGGTGAAAACGCCGAGAGCGCAAACGTGACGAGCAGCAGCCCGAAGAGCGTGAGCAGCAGGGTCAGCAGACCCTGGAGCACGCGGGTGGAAAGATGTGGCATGGGAGATCTCTTCATTCCGGGTGGCGGCTTCGCTTTACCCGGCCTACAAAAACCGAGAACGTAGGCCGGGTAAGCGCAGCGCCACCCGGCAACAAGGGCTACTTCGTGACGCGATCGTACCAGACCATATCCGCGTTCAGCCCCTGTTGATACCCCTTCACGTTATCGCGCACCACGATCTGGGTTTTGCCCTGATCGACGAACACGTACGGCGAATTCTGCTGCAGCTGTTCCTGCATCTTCTTGTAGAGATCCAGACGCTTCGCCGGATCCGGCTCGGCTACCGCCGCCAGCGTGGCTTTGTTCAGCTCTGGAATTTTCCAGCCGTTCAGCCCGGCCACGGTGCTGGATTTTCCGTCGTTCCACGCAAAGGCGCTGGCGTTAGAGTGCGCGTCGAAGTAGTCCGGGATCCACAGACGAATCGCCGCCTGGTGCTGCTTTGCGCGCACACGGGCATAGACCTGGCTCCCGGCGGCAGGCAGCAGATCGACCTTCACGCCGCCCTGGGCAAAGCTCGCCTGCATGGATTGCGCGATAGTGATGAACGGCGGCTTGTTCTCCACGTCCAGCGTGAAGTGCGCGTTTTTAATCCCCGCTTTTGCGAGGATCGCTTTCGCTTTTGCCGGGTCAAACTTAAATGGATTGTCTTCCAGCGCGCCCGGCAGCCCGACCGGCAGGAAGCTCTGATGAACAAAGTACTGGCCTTTCAGCAGGTTTTTGGTGATGCCTTCATAGTCCACCAGCCAGCGCGACGCTTCCCAGAAGGCCGGGTTATTCAGCAGCGGGTTGGCGCTGTTGCCGGTGTTAAACACCAGGTAATTTTGCTCGGCGGACGGAATGCTCAGCACCTTCACGCCAGGCTTGCCGTCCAGGGCGCTTATCTGATCTGCACCCAGATCGCGCGCCACGTCCGCATCACCCTGCTGGATCAGCAGGCGGCGTGAAGCCGGGTCGGGGACGTTTTTAATGATGATGCTTTTGAGCTTCGGCGCGCCGCCGGGCGCTGACTCGTTGGCTTCCAGCACGATGGCCTGATGCGGCTGATAGACGCGCATTTTGAACGCGCCGCTGCCCGCCGAGTGCATTTTCAGCCAGGCGTTACCGAAGTCGTTATCCTTCACGTTTGCCGCGACCTGCTTTTCATCGACGATGGAGGCAATCGGCGTGGAGAGAATATTCAGCGCCACCGACGGGCTAACGTCCGCCGTCCAGTGAAGCGTGAGGGTATGGTCGTCCACTTTCTTCAGCTGGCTGGCGATGTTGCTCGCGTCCCAGCCCAGCACGTTGAGAATAAACGCCGGAGATTTGTTCAGCGTTACGGCGCGGGTATAGGAGAAGATCACGTCTTCCGGGCGCAGCGGGTTGCCGGAGGCGAATTTGGCATCGGGCTTAAGTTTAATCGTCAGCGTTTTTGCTGCCGCGTCCGCTTCCCAGCTTTCTGCCAGAATCGGGGTGATTTTTTCAGGGTTATCGCGGTCCGGCTGTACCAGGCGCTGATAGAGGCTCGGCACGGTCTGGATGCTGGAAAGCTCGTTGGCTTCAGCCGGGTCGAGGCTTACGATGTCATCAAGCCCCTGGGCAACAACCAGCGTGTTGGGCGGAGTAGCGGCGTGGGCAGCGCTTGAGAGCGCAGCCAGCACCAGTAACGGCAACAGTTTTTTCGTCATAGCGATCCCTGAGAAGAATATATTGTGATTGTTTTATGCTCCGCTACGTTAGGTCGACTCTTAAATTCCGCAAAGTCGAAATTCAGCTTTGCTTATATCTTCCGGGAATATCGCATGCGCTCGGGCTATTAGAATACGCTGCTTTTCGCCCGCTTTTTAACCTGCTATAACAAACTCCTTACCTTTCAGGGAGTCACCGTCGTGCCCGAAATCAATCAACATGGTCAAACCGTTAACGATATCGTTCCTGGCTGGAAAGGCGCGCGCGTATTAACCCGCACGCCGCTGTTTGGCCAGTATTGCCGCCTGGAGCCGCTGGATGCCGAACGTCACGCGGCCGATCTCTATGACGCCTACGCGCTGGGCGACGACAGCGACTGGACATGGCTTGCCAGCACACAGCCTGAAAGCGTGGAAGCCACCGCACACTGGGTGCTGGGAAAGGTGCTGGATGACGAGCTGGTGCCGTTTGCCGTCATTGATTTACGCACTGAACGTGCGGTGGGGCTGGTGAGCTATATGGCTAACGAGCGGCTGCTGGGGTCGGTCGAAATCGGTCACGTGACCTGGTCGCGCAAAATGAAAGGCTCCCGCATCGGTACTGAAGCGGTGTGGCTGCTGCTGAAAAATGCGTTTGAGCACGGCTACCGTCGTCTGGAGTGGAAGTGCGATTCAATGAACGTTGCGTCACGCAATGCGGCGGAGCGGCTGGGGTTTGTCTGGGAAGGGCGCCTGCGCCAGAAGCTGGTTCGCAAAGGGCGCAACCGCGACAGCGATATGCTTTCTATTATTGACGGCGAATGGCCGCAAAGAGACGCCGAACTGCGCGCCTGGCTGGCGGCGGAGAATTTTGACGGGGAAGGGCGGCAGATTAAGCGGCTTGAGGCGTTTCGGTTATAAGCTTTTTATGTAGGGTACAGCGTAAACACGCGGCTAATCCGCGGAAATGGCAATTTCAATCAAATTAGTTTTTCCGGACTGTAGTCCGCGGGTTACCGCTTCGGCGATATCTGCAGCCTCGGTCACCCAGCAGCAGTGGACGCCCATGGCAGTGGCCAGCGACTGAAAATCGATATGCGGATTCACGAGGTCCATCCCGATAAAACGCCCCAGTTGCGTTGAGCTGTAGTCAGCCTGGCTCTTCATAAAGTTTTTCAGGATGTTGTACTCCCTGTTATTCATGACGATAAAGGTGACCGGCAGATTTTCATGTGCCGCCGTCCAGAGCGCCTGCGGCGAGTACAGGGAGGCTCCATCACCTATCAGGCATATCACCGGTTCCCGCCCGCGTCCCAGCGAATGCCCTACTGAGGCAGGCATCCCCCAGCCCAGACCGCCGCCGCGCATAAAGTAGTACCGCTGATGCTGCTGGTCAGAGATGAACCCGCGGACATGTCTGGCGGTCGCTATCGCCTCATCGACGATGGTGGTACCCGCCGGAATGGACCGGATGACCTCATATGCTGCGACCATCGGCGAAAGGGGCGGGCGCAGCCGCTCGGCTGCCAGACGTTCTTCCTGCAGTTGCCACTCTTTTTCACGTTCAGCGCGTGCCGCTTTGAGCAGCCGCTGATGCGTCAATTTGCTTGCCACCCGGCGCTGCTCAAGCTTCGGCAACAGTTCGTGCAGGGACAGTTTGATATCCCCCATTACCGAAAGGCGAGTGGCATACGTGCGGCCAAGTTCGTTCATATCCGCCGAGAGCTGATATACCGCGCAGGTTTCCGGAATGGCCTCGCCCTCGCTATATAAAATGGTAATCAGGCTTCTGCCGCCGATGATAAAGACGGCATCGTAGGCGTTGATGATGCTGGCGATTTCACTGGCGGTGGTGGGCATATTGCCCCGCCAGAGCGCGTGCTGCGTGGGAAAGGGGAGGTTCAACGGCCAGGAGGAGCCGTAGACGTGGGCGCTGAGCGCTTCCGCCAGCTGGACAATCTCCTGCGTCGAGCCACTGGAGTGCACCTCATCGCCCGCCACAATCATTATCCTGCCTGGAGCGATCTCGCTGAGTGCCTCTGCCAGCTCGTCCAGCGAGCCCGCGACGGTGTGGTAGTTCACTCTGGACGCCGTCTGTATTCCGGCGTCGCTCAACTCTTCCATCACGTTCATCGGCAGAGAGAGCAGGACCGGGCCACCCGGAGGGTAGCTGGCCGCGTGAAACGCGCGTCGCACCAGCACCGGGAGCTGGTCGGCGCTGGTGACCTCCTGTGCCCATTTCATGACCGGGGAGCCAATGGAAACAATATCATCATACAGAAGCGGATCGCGGACGTAGTGTCGCGTATCCTGCTGTCCAACGGTGACCACCAGCGGGGTTTTCATGATCCGCGAATTAATGAGATTCCCCATGCCGTGCCCCAGGCCGCTGGCAGTATGCAAATTGATAAAGCCCGTTTTGCCGGAGGCTTTCGCATAGCCGTCGGCAATCGCCACCACGGTGCTCTCCTGAAGCGCCAGAATATAGTGAATATTTTCATGGCGAAGCAGGGCATCAATGAGCGGAAGTTCGGTGGTACCCGGATTACCAAAAATATATTCCACGCCTTCACTCTCCAGCACCTCAAGAAGAATATCGGCGCCTGACCGCATATTTAAATCTGATAAGGACGTTAATGATTTAATCATAATTAAACCTCATTCAGCGTTATTTAATTCATGCTAAAATTCTTCCTGCGTCGGACGAACAACAATTTCATTAATATCAACGTCGCCTGGCTGTTCGATGGCAAATAAAACGGAGCGGGCAATCGCGTCAGCCGAAATAGCCTGCTTATAAAACTCATGGAGAAATTTTTTACTCTCTTCGTCTGAGCTGCCGAACTGCAGCTCGCTTTCGACCGCGCCGGGAGAGATAAGCGTGGTGCGTATCGTTTTACCTGCTTCCTGACGCAGACCCTCGCTCAGCGCGCGAACGGCGAATTTTGTCGCGCTGTACACCACGCCGCCGGGGGCAAGGACCTTGATGCCCGCCACCGAGGCAACGTTAATAAAGTGACCACTTCCCTGACGCTGAAACACCGGTAATGCGGCCGCGATGCCGTACAGTACCCCTTTCAGATTGGTATCAATCATCTTGTCCCATTCTTCAGTTTTCAGCTCGCTAAGGGGGGCGATAGCCATAAAGCCAGCGTTGTTGATCAGCACGTCCACGCGCTGGTATGCGGCGATGGCGGCCTCAATGGCGCGCTGGACCTCTTCCTGACGGGTAACATCGGCCTTGACGGCGATGGCCTTACCGCCTTGCTGGATTATCCTGTCCACGAGGGCATTAATTTTTTCCTGACGGCGCGCCACCAGTACCAGCGAAAACGCGTTATTCGCTAAATGGAGGGCAATGGCTTCACCAATCCCGCTGCTGGCACCGGTGATAACGACAACCTTGTTTGCACTATTATTCATGACCTTATCTCACTGTAGTGTGAATCAGAAAATAAAAGGCAGGGAAGAATTAAAGAATAATGACAAACCCTTTCATTCTGGATTTGAATATATTGTATATGTTGGGATAAATAATCTTCGATTAAAACTTAATGGAGTTTAGGAGAGAGTGTCAACACTGTTTTAAATAATAAAACGTATTACAGGGTAATAGTTAATTCTTATAGGTTACAGCAACGGTTTACCCGCGCTTTAATAGTGAAAACCCTCTCCTTTACGGAGAGGGCGTGACAATTATGCCTTCTGCGTTACCTGACGAACCGGTTCCCCGTTCGCCACATAATACGCCGCCGTGCTCTTCGCCAGCGGCTCGCGTCCGCGGATGGCATCGGCCATCTTTTCACCGATCATAATGGTCGTGGCGTTCAGGTTGCCGGTGATGATCTGCGGCATAATTGACGCATCCACCACGCGTAACCCTTCCAGCCCGTGAACCCGACCTTCGCTGTCCACCACCGCCATCTCGTCGTAACCCATTTTGCAGGTGCCACATGGGTGGAACGCGGTTTCGGCGTGGTTACGCACGAACTCATCCAGTTGCTCGTCGGTTTGGCATTCGATACCTGGGCTGATTTCGCGGCCACGGTATTTGTCCAGTGCAGGCTGGTGCATGATCTCGCGGGTGATGCGGATCGCGTCGCGGAACTCCTGCCAGTCCTGCTCGTGGGACATATAGTTGAACAGGATCGCCGGATGCTGGTGCGGATCACGTGACTTAATCCTCACGTGCCCACGGCTCGGCGAGCGCATGGAGCCCACGTGGCACTGGAAACCGTGCTCTTTCACCGCGTTCGAACCGTTGTAGTTAATCGCCACCGGCAGGAAGTGGTACTGAATGTTCGGCCACTCAAACTCTTCGCGGCTGCGGATAAACCCGCCCGCCTCGAAGTGGTTGCTCGCGCCCACGCCGGTGCCGTTAAACAGCCACTCGGCACCAATCTTCGGCTGGTTCCACCACTGCAGGGCAGGGTAGAGGGAAACGGGCTCTTTGCATTCATACTGCAGGTACATCTCCAGGTGATCCTGCAGGTTTTCACCCACGCCGGGTAAATCATGCACCAGCGGGATACCGAACTGTTTCAGCAGCTCCGCGTTGCCCACGCCGGAGCGCTGGAGGATCTGCGGAGAAGCAATCGCCCCGGCACTCAGCAGCACTTCTCTGTTAGCGGTGGCTTTCGACGGAATGGTGCTTTCGCCCTCCAGCCACTCGACGCCCACCGCGCGCTTGCCCTCAAACAGGATGCGATCGGTCATGGCGTGGGTGCGGATGGTCAGGTTCGGACGCGGTTTCGCCTGGTCCAGATAACCACGCGCGGTGCTGGCGCGTCGGCCCTGCGGCGTCACCGTGCGGTCCATCGGGCCGAAGCCCTCCTGCTGATAGCCGTTAAGATCGTCCGTGCGCGGGTAGCCCGCCTGCACGCCCGCTTCCACCATCGCCTCAAACAGCGGGTTCACGCCAGGTTTGGAAGTGGTGACGCTGACAGGACCGTCGCCGCCGTGATAGTCGTTCGGCCCTACGTCGCGGGTTTCTGCTTTACGGTAGTAGGGCAGGCAGTTGAGGTAGCTCCAGTGCTCAAGGCCCGGCTCTTTTGCCCAGTTGTCCAGATCCATCGCGTTACCGCGGATGTAGCACATGCCGTTGATCAATGACGAGCCGCCCAGCCCTTTGCCGCGCCCGCACTCCATGCGGCGGTTGTTCATGAAGGGTTCTGGCTCGGTTTCGTACGCCCAGTTGTAGCGCTTGCCCTGCAGCGGAAACGCCAGCGCGGCGGGCATCTGGGTGCGGAAATCAAAGCGGTAGTCCGGCCCGCCCGCCTCAAGCAGCAGCACGGTGGTGTTTGGATCTTCGGTCAGTCGCGTTGCCAGTACGTTACCGGCAGAGCCGGCCCCGATAATGATGTAGTCAAATTGCAAATAAACCTCCCGGTTAAAATATGGACTGGAATTTACCCATCTCAACCTGGATGGACTTCACCTGGGTGTAGCTCTGCAGCGTCATCACGCCGTTCTCACGGCCAATGCCGGAGTGTTTGTAGCCGCCGACCGGCATCTCTGCGGCGGATTCACCCCAGGTGTTGATCCAGCAGATGCCCGCTTCGAGCTGATGAATGGCACCGTGCGCGCGGTTCAGGTCGGCGGTGACGATACCCGCCGCCAGCCCGTAGTCGGTATCGTTGGCGCGGCGGATCGCTTCTTCTTCGCTTTCATAGCTGAGGATGGACATCACCGGGCCGAAGATCTCTTCGCGCACGATGGTCATCTCGTCGGTGCAGTCGGTGAACACGGTCGGGGCAACCCACGCGCCGTTATCGAAGCCTTCACCCTTCAGCACGTCGCCGCCGCACAGCACGCGCGCGCCTTCCTCTTTGCCTTTGGCGATGTAGCGCAGCACGCTGTCGCGGTGCGGAAAGCTGACCATCGGGCCAAAGTTGGTGCGTTCATCGAACAGATCGCCCGCGCGGATACGGCCCACGCGTTCAACGATTTTCTGCTCAAACGCGGCTTTAAACTTCGCAGGCACGAACACGCGGGTGCCGTTGGTGCATACCTGGCCGGAGCTAAAGAAGTTGGCCATCATGGCGATGTCTGCCGCGAGATCGAGATCCGCGTCGTCAAAAATAATCAGCGGGGATTTGCCGCCCAGCTCCATCGTCACCTCTTTCAGGGACGAGGCCGCCGAGTTCGCCATCACTTTTTTGCCGCTGGCGACGCCCCCGGTAAAGGAGACTTTAGCGATATCCGGATGCTCGGTCAGGTACTGGCCGGTCTCCGCGCCCACGCCCGGCAGGACGTTAAACACACCGTCCGGCAGGCCCGCTTCGGTGTAGATCTCGGCAAGCTTGAGCGCGGTAAGCGGCGTCACTTCGCTCGGCTTGAAGATCATCGCATTGCCTGCCGCCAGCGCCGGAGCAGATTTCCACAGGGCGATCTGGATCGGGTAGTTCCACGCGCCGATGCCCGCCACCACGCCCAGAGGTTCGCGACGGGTGTAGACGAACGAACTGTCACGCAGGGGGATCTGGCTGCCTTCCAGCGCCGGGATCAGCCCCGCGTAGTACTCCAGCACGTCCGCGCCGGTGACGATATCGACGGTTGAGGTTTCGGAATACGCTTTACCGGTGTCGAGGGTTTCCAGCTTCGCCAGTTCGTCATTACGTTCGCGGAGGATGTCGACAGCTCGGCGCAGAATGCGCGAGCGCGCCATTGCGGTCATCGCTGCCCAGATTTTTTGCCCGCGTTTTGCGCTTTCAACGGCGCGGTCGACATCTTCACGCCCGGCCGCCTGAACGCTTGCCAGGACTTCACCGTTGGCCGGGTTGATGGTCTCGAAGGTGCGACCGCTGGTGGCGGATGTATAACCACCATTGATATAAAGCTGCTGTTCTGCCATTCGGGACATAAATTCTCCTCGGTTATTCGGTCGGTAAATGCTGGCTGATAAAGTGGCTGGTGAGCGATTGCGCCAGGGGCTTATCCAGAGGCTTGCCGCTCAGCGCGGCGCGCAGCCACAGCCCGTCGATCAGCGCCGCCAGGCCATAGCCCGCCTCCTGGGCCTGCTCGCGCGGCAGTTCGCGGCGGAACTCGTACACCAGGTTCGAAAGCAGACGGCGGCTACTCACCTGCTGCAGGCGGTAGAGCATCGGCTGATGCATGCTGCTCGCCCAGAAGGCCAGCCAGGCCTTCATTGCCGCGCTGCTGGTCTGGGTTTCATCAAAATTGCCGCCGACAATGGCCTGCAGGCGCTGCTCCGCACTGCCGTCCGGCAGAGCGCGTAAACGGCTTAAAACCGCGTCGCGAAGCTGGCCGGTGATGTCGCGCATGGTCGCTTCCAGCAGACCATTTTTATCTTTGAAATAGTGACTGATGATCCCCGTGGACACGCCCGCCCGACGGGCGATCTGCGCGATGGTTGCATCGTGCATTCCCACTTCATTTATTGCTTCCAGCGTGGCGTCAATTAGCTGCCTGCGCCGGATCGGCTGCATCCCCACTTTGGGCATTTTTGCCACTCCATTCATCAGCTTTGGTTATACATTAAAGCGGTTTTTGATTGGACGTTCAATATAAAATGTGTCTTAATTGTTGCGGATTTGGATTTTAATAGTTACAAAAACAGTGAGGATACTGGATGACAGACCTTTCACAAGACAGAGAAAAAGACAAAATCAACCCGGTCGTTTTTTATACTTCCGCCGGGCTGATTTTGTTGTTTTCCCTGATGACGATCTTCTTTAGCGGTTTTTCTGCCGAGTGGATTGGGCGCACTCTTGACTGGGTGTCGAAGACCTTCGGCTGGTACTACTTACTGGCGGCGACGCTCTATATTGTCTTTGTTGTCTGCATTGCCTGCTCGCGCTTCGGTTCGGTGAAGCTTGGGCCAGAGCAGTCAAAACCCGAGTTCAGCCTGCTGAGTTGGGCCGCGATGCTGTTTGCCGCGGGCATTGGCATCGACCTGATGTTCTTCTCCGTGGCGGAACCGGTCACGCAATATATGCAGCCGCCGGAAGGGGCAGGGCAGACGATGGAGGCCGCGCGTCAGGCGATGGTCTGGACGCTGTTCCACTACGGCTTAACCGGCTGGTCGATGTACGCCCTGATGGGGATGGCGCTCGGATACTTTAGCTATCGTTATAATTTACCCCTCACCATCCGCTCTGCGCTGTACCCAATTTTCGGGAAAAAGATAAACGGGCCGATTGGTCACAGCGTCGACATTGCGGCGGTGATCGGTACCATCTTTGGTATCGCGACGACGCTCGGCATCGGTGTGGTGCAACTCAACTACGGCCTGAGCGTGCTGTTTGATATTCCGGATTCGATGGCTGCCAAGGCGGCGTTGATTGCGCTGTCGGTGATTATCGCCACCATTTCGGTGACGTCGGGGGTAGATAAAGGCATTCGCGTGCTCTCCGAGCTGAACGTGGCCCTGGCGCTTGGTTTAATTCTGTTCGTGCTGTTTATGGGCGACACTTCATTCCTGCTCAATGCGTTAGTGCTTAACGTCGGCGACTACGTGAACCGTTTTATGGGGATGACTCTGAATAGTTTCGCCTTTGATCGCCCGGTCGAATGGATGAACAACTGGACGCTGTTCTTCTGGGCGTGGTGGGTGGCGTGGTCGCCGTTTGTTGGCCTGTTCCTGGCACGTATTTCACGTGGCCGCACCATCCGCCAGTTTGTGATGGGCACGCTGATTATCCCGTTCACCTTTACTCTGTTGTGGTTGTCGATTTTCGGCAACAGCGCGCTGCATGAGATTATTCATGGCAACGCGACCTTCGCGCAGGAAGCGATGGCGCACCCGGAGCGCGGCTTCTACAGCCTGCTGGCGCAGTACCCTGCGTTCACCTTTAGCGCCTCCGTGGCAACCATTACCGGCCTGCTGTTCTACGTTACCTCTGCGGATTCCGGTGCGCTTGTGCTGGGCAACTTCACTTCGAAGCTGAAAGATATCAACAGCGATGCGCCGAACTGGCTGCGCATCTTCTGGTCCGTCGCCATCGGCCTGCTGACGCTGGGCATGCTGATGACCAACGGGATCTCGGCGTTGCAGAACACCACGGTGATCATGGGGCTGCCGTTCAGCTTCGTGATCTTCTTTGTGATGGCCGGGTTGTATAAATCCCTCAAGGTGGAAGATTACCGCCGCGAAAGCGCCAGCCGTGACACCGCGCCACGCCCGATGGGCGCGCAGGACAGGCTGAGCTGGAAGAAACGTCTGTCACGCCTGATGAACTACCCGGGCACGCGCTACACCAAACAGATGATGGAGACGGTCTGCTTCCCGGCGATGGAAGAGGTGGCGCAGGAACTGAAGCTGCGTGGTGCCTACGTGGAGCTGAAAAACCTGCCGCCGGAGGAGGGAGAGACGTTAGGGCATCTGAATCTGCTGGTGCATATGGGCGACGAGCAGAACTTTGTCTACCAGATCTGGCCGCAGCAGTATTCGGTACCCGGCTTTACCTACCGGGCGCGCAGCGGGAAATCGACCTACTACCGGCTGGAAACCTTCTTACTGGAGGGTAGCCAGGGGAATGATTTGATGGATTACAGCAAGGAGCAGGTGATCACGGACATTCTGGACCAGTATGAACGGCACCTGAACTTTATCCATTTGCACCGGGAAGCGCCGGGGAATAGCGTGATGTTCCCGGATGTTTGAACCATTACGTGCATGAACGACAGGGCACCCGTAGCTGGGTGCCGCTTTCACCTATCCTGAACGTGAGGATCGGTTTTCCAGATAAAGAAGCTTACCGTGTCGACTAATTTTGAATCAGCCTCGGCATATGTTGCCGCACTGTGACCTCCCTGACGGTAAGCCAACACCAGCACATTTCGCGGCGTGCTTATCGCCTCTAAACGGGCAGCGAATTTTGCTGTTTGCCATGGGGAAACTCGCTGGTCATTCAGACCCACGGTCAACAGAACGGGAGGATAACGTTTTTGAGTCACCAGATGCCGGTATGCATCTATTTTCATTAAGGTGCGCCTGCCAGACGGCGTCATCGGCGAACCCAGTTCTTCATAGTTCATTACGCCTATCGGAATTTTATCCAGTCGGCTGGTATTGAGCATCCCTGCGTCTATGGCCACAGCGGCAAACAGTTCCGGGCGCTGGGCCATCGCCATACCCACGATTATTCCCCCTGCGCTCTCGCCACCGATCGCCAGTTTTGATGGTGAGGTGTAGCGATTGTCGATAAGATATTCAGCGCAACGAATAAAATCGGTAATGGAATTTTCTTTCTTATCCGCTCTCCCTTCCTCGTGCCATGCGGGTCCCAGTTCGCCGCCTCCGCGTATATGCGCGATAGCGAGAATGCCGCCTTGTTCAAGCCAGAGCAGTCGCGAAAGATCGAATGACGGAAACGTACTTACACCATACGCACCATAAGCCGTCAGCCAGGTGGGGGACGTACCTGCGCGTGCAATCCCTTTACGATAAATGAGCGTAAGTGGAACGCGAACATTCTCTGCTGTGGTCACCCATTTTTCTTCCACCACATAGTCTGTCAGCGGCTGGCTTATCGGCGGAATTAGCGCAGTGTTGCGGATAATGTTATCCCCGGGTTGATAATGATAAATCACAGGGGGCTTGAGCCAGCCCTGGCGGGTGAAGAGAATATCCTTGCTGTCACTGCTGGCGAATATCGCACTCACGTCTTCATCAGAAGGGATCGGAATTGTCTGGCGTTTACTGATATCAGCAAACGGAATACGCATGAATTTACTGCTTCCGGCGTCATGGTACGCCACATAAAGTGAATCTCGGCTGATACTTAGCTGCGTTAGCTCCCCATTTGACCAGTTCATCACGGGTGCTCTGACGGGGGGGGGGGCGGCCAGATCGATTCGTGAAATATCATAGCCGGATGAGGCGTTATAACTCGCCAGATAAATCCATCTTCCGGAATAAACAAAGGCAGAGACATTTTCGTCGGGATCAACAATCCTGGTCCAGTTGAGCGTGCCGTTAACATCTGCGTCTTTTTTAGCGGAAAAAAGAGAGCTGCCATAACCGCTAATGGATTTTGACACGTTAACAATCAGGTAGTCAGAATCAGGGGAGGCGTAAAGATTAACGTTTTCGCAGGATTGCTGTGCGAGTTCTGGAATGGTGCGCCAGTCAAACGTCATAACATCGTTGTTGCTTTCTATATGATGGAGATAGACCTTGCCGCAGGTCTGCCGTCCTGAATCCTGAGTTGTAGTGTTCAGACTGTAATAAAAGGACTGATTATCTGCGGCCCAGACAACATTGGGGTAGCGAACGGCGGGGATGCGAGTGTCTAATACCACGTTATCAGCCACTCTGATCACCGTGATATCCGTGCTTTCCGTTCCATTTCGTGAGCGGCCAACGGCCACGAAGCGACCATCATGTGAAGGAATGAAAAAGTTAATCCCATAACCCACAGGCGGATCGATGAGCACCCGCTCAGGCTTCCCTGTTTCTTTTACAAACAGACGCAGGTAGGGGTGTTCGGCCGATGAGCGAAGATAAAAACGATTGTCTCCCGCATCATAAATATCTGAAATAGTGGGGGCTGTATTCACTAACTCGCTCAACCTTTTCGCCAGCACGTTTCGCCAGGGAAGGGCGTGGAGCATGTTAACCGTCTGGTTTGAACGTTGATTTAACCAGCGTGCGGTCTGTTGGGGGTGAGTTTCCATCCATTGATAAGGATCCATGTAATCCTCATATGGCTTTTCGTTCGCATGAACAAAAAAGAGACCGCTGAACAACGTGAGAGTAGCAATAATTACCTGCTTACTGACGCGTTTTAGTCTTTTTATCAGGCAATCTTTCATGTCGAGCTGGATCCATGCTGTTCTGTCAGTGGCGTTAGTCGAATCACGCGTTCAGCGGATGCGATAGTTGATTGCCTGTGAGCGATGATAATTCGCGTGATGTTTAACTTTTTGATGGCTGCATTGACATAGCCCTCACTATCCTCGTCCAGCGCGCTGGTCGCTTCATCCATAAATAAAATTCCGGGTTTACGATATAGCGCGCGCGCAATAAAGAGTCGCTGCTTTTGTCCACCCGATAATCCTTCACCGAGTTCGCCAATTAAGGTCTCGTACCCCATAGGCATTTTAACAATCACGTCATGGATATAACTGGCGCGAGCACAGACTTCCATCCAGTCCTTATCGGCTTTGTCATCGAATCCACAAATATTTTCCCTGATTGATCCAGAGAACAACTTATCATCCTGCATAACGCAGCCGATGATTTTACGATAGTTGTTTAAACCCAACTGTTGAATGTCATTCCCGTCGATGGTGACTGAGCCCGAACGGGGTTCAAATAACCCGCAAAGTACTCTCATAAGCGTGGTTTTCCCCGCCCCTGACGGTCCTGTAATCGCCACGCTTTCGCCAGCTGAAACCTGAAATGAAAGATCGCGAAACACATCGGCGGAATGGTCGTCATAGCGATAGCTCAGTGCGCGGGTTTCCAGCGTAACAGGTTGCATGGTATTTATGATTTCCCTGTCAGGCTTTTTCATTTCTCTTACATTAAGCGCAATATCTGACACACGTTCGTTATGCAGATGCATCATGCGCAACTTCATCAAAAAATTGGTAAGTGACCAGATCCTGTCGGCGAATTGTTCCCTGAACACGCCAAAAGCGATGAACATCCCAATCGTCATCGTGTTTTCTATGATGAGCCTTGAACCCAGCCATAGCATTGTTATTTGTTCGCAGGCGATAATAAAAGCGTTTACACCACCAAAAAGCAGATCCATTTTGGTGATTTTTATCTCTGTATTGATCGTATCAATTTCCAGATTTAGCCAGTGAGTGCCGCGTCGTTCACTCAAACCCTGCATTTTGACGGTTGCGATACCATATAACGTTTCCATGAAGTAAGAGCGGGTGCGGGCATCTCTGATGAGGGTTTCTTCCGATAATTCGCGATAGGTGCTGTAGGTCAGGAGTCTGGTCAGAACATAGAGCGCAGTAAAGCCGATAACCACGCCAGTCAACCAGCGGCCATAAAGTATCATCATCACGATGACACCTATCATCATGGTTCCGTCGATAAGTGCCCCAACGATGCTGCTGGTAAAGGTTTCCCGAAGCGTGTTCAGTGACCCAAAACGCGACTGAATATCGCCCAGCTTTCGCCGTTCAAAATAGCTCAGAGGCAGGCGCACGAGATGGGTAAAAAGTCCGGACTGCCACTGCACATTGATAAGCGTCGTCATCATCAGTGAGGACCATGAACGCAGGGCGCTCAACGCCACGCGCAGTAAAGTAAAGAGAAACAGACCGATACAAATCACCGTTAACAAGCCCATATCTGCGGCGGGAATAGCATGATCCAGTGCGAGTTGAGTGCCTATCGGTATAAGTAGGTTGATGGTTTCAATAATGAGCGAATAGAAAAAGATTTTACCTAACATTCCCTTAAGGCCGTGCACCTTTGTGGCCAGTGACCTGAGGCTGAACTGGTTGCTTGTGGGCTGGGCGGCAAAGGTACTTTCTGGCCATAACTCGAGGGCTACGCCGGTGAAGTACTGCGACATCTCCTCAAGACTCACTTTTCTTCGGCCACGGGCGGGGTCGTGGAGTATGACTCGATTCTGCTTCACGCTGACGAGAACCACAAAATGGTTAAAATCCCAGTGCAGGATGCACGGGGTCTTAAGCGCGCTGAGTTCATTCAGATCGAGGGATAAACTGCGTGTTCCTAGCCCAAGCTGTTCAGCGATTTGTGTCATGCCTGCCAGCGTGGTGCCGCGTGCCGACAGGTTAAATTGTTGACGCAAGGCGATGAGGTTGCTCTGTTTGCCATAGTGGCTACAGATCATCGCGAGGCAGGCCAGGCCGCACTCTGAGGATTCCGTCTGGTGGACCAGCGGAACCCGGGAGCGCAGCTGGAGATCAAGCTGTTCGATGAGCGTTTTAAGAGAACGTTTACTCATTTACCGGACCCCCGGCGCTATTTTTCATATCGTAGAATGGGGAAAGCATCCACTGGTAGATCTTCCTTTTTTCCAGAAATAAGGTGCTTTGAGCCTGCATACCGTTGCCTAAACTCAGACGTTTGCCCGCATAGGCAATATTTTGTCTGTCAGGTCTGATAATAATTTTGTAGTAGGGGGCAGCCCCGGGTGAGGTCGCTTTAAGTGCTCCCTGGTAGGTTTGCATCTCCTGAGGAGAGGCAGGGGAGCGTGATATAACCGAAATGGTGCCGCCAAACATGCCAAATTTTTGTGCAGGAAACGCCTCATAGCGGATATTTACCCGGTCGCCAGGAGAAAGATAGGGGACGGCATCATTAGGCACCCAGGTGACAAGAGAAAAGTGATCGATAGTCAGGGGGATAATTTGCAGGAGGCTGTCGCCAGGTTTGATCATCTGGCCAACCGTAACGCTCAGGGAGTCTACCCGCCCGTCAGCCATTGCCCGGATGATAATTGCGCCCCCGGCATCAATATTCAGACGCTCTTTTTGCAGCTCGTAGCGCTGAAGCTCCATCTGATGGATCTGATTATCGAATTCGGCAGCCTGAGTTTGAATCTGACTTTCGAGAGTGGTCACCTGCAACGCGTTCTGATCGCTTTGAGCAGACAAATTAAGCATATTATTTTGTCGCTCGTAGTATAAGGCTATCTGGTTTATCAGCTGATCCTGCGTAATAAGTCCACGCGCTTGATAATGCCGATAGTTTTCCATGTTCGTTTTCATGACGCGAATGCCTTCCTGGGCTTGTGCGATAATGTCTGAGGAACGTTTGAGGGCTGCGCTATATTGCTCTTTTTGTTTTTTTAGCATGTCCAGGGTGTTTCTCTTATTCTCCTGGAGAAGATCCGTGATTTGAGCAATACGCGTAAGTTGGTTATCAACATCCCTTCGCTGATTATCACTCACAACACCGCTACGCGTGCTTTTACTGACATCTATCATGTAGATGGCATCGCCTGTTTTGAGCAGTTGGCCTTCAGTGACAAACTGTTTAACCACAACGCCCTGGACACTGGCATATACATTTGATGAGCGAGGATAAGTGGATATCTCACCCATCACGGTGATCCTTCTTGTGTAGCTGAACGTCAAAGTAAAAACGATAAAGGCAATAATAAAAAAAGCAGATAATCCGGCAACAAGCCAAATCGGAACGCCAGGCAGCAGTAAGGCCTTTCCCTGCCATTGCATTTTTTTGTGTTCAACCGCTTGTTGGCGATACACGCACGCTATTCCTTTTATAAAGCGAGGCTGTGAGATTTAGCCTGATTCCAGGCGACAAATTTTAGCTGAATGACGCCTGGTTATTCCGCCTGTTCCAGAACGTTCACATATTGTCCTGGTCATTAGCTTTCTGTCAGTAACGCTGTCCCCGCAAAGATTCAGCCATCCTTGCCGTTGCGTCCATCATGTCCACCGGGGCCTCCTTTGCCTCCTTTCCCCCCTTTTCCGCCGGGACCACCGTTTCCGCCATCTCCTCCGTTACCCCCGCGCCCGCCATTGCCGCCGTTGCCGCCATTACCTGAACCACAGGTGCCACCGTTTCCTCCACGACCTCCGTTCCCACCGGCGCCACCGTTGCCGCCATTTCCGCCGTCACATTGCGATCCTCCGGAAATAAGATGCATCTCAGAATTCAGTAGTTCTCGCATTTTCATCTCCTGATGAAATAAAGCCATCCTTTACGATGGCCCACAATGACAATATATCGTGAGCCGTCGTATTTACTTTTATGGGTGATTAACGGCGACCGCCATTATTACCACCGCCGCAGTTTCCGCCATTACCGCCGTTGCCGCCATTACCTCCGCGACCGCCATTACCGCCATTGCCACCGTTACAGGTTCCGCCATTACCACCACTGTTGCCGTTACCATTGCCACTATGATTGCCGTTCCCGTTACCAGCACCAATCCCGCCAGCGACACTGTTCATTTCATTTTGATTTAATTCACGCATTATACTTTCCTTAGTTGTATCGATTTAAAGTAAAACAGCGTAAACATCATGGTCCTAAATTAGTAAAAAAGGAAATGGCTTATTTTATCTTTATCTATTTTTTATTGCTGTAATTTTGATCTGACGCGCGTTTTTATAGCGAAATTCTGTTATGTAAGCGCGTTGTATGCGAGCGATATTCAAATAATTAAGGAAGATTTTAATGGCTATTATATATAGTAGGGTGAGGGCTGCCCCCCTTAACATCTTTACCTGGCAGGCGTAAGATTATATTGCTGGGTGAATTTTTTGTGGGTGGTGGCGGGAAGTCCGTTTAATAGGAATGGTTATATAATTAAATTGCGTTTGAATAGATTAAAAATGTAATAATCCGGGAGAGAAAAAACCAACGCTTTATTGCCGCTCCACGATCATCGTGCAGATGTTATCGTCAGTACGTTGCCAGGCTAGCGTAAAACTGACCCCCTGATGATAACGACCTGCCGGATGTGCGAGCGTTAGGGTCAAGGTTCTTTCATCCAGGGCAGTAGCCTGCGCGCAATCAAATCCCATGTACTTTTTCACTTCAGGAAACAGCGCTTTAAAGAGGCTCTCTTTAGCACTGAAAGCCAGCGTCAATGCGAGCGCGTAAGGGTAGCCCGTACGCGACAGGCTCGCATCTTCCTGCGCGTTGACAATGCCCTCTTTTATCGCAACGGCTTCATTCCAGGAGAGGATTGTTTCGCAGTCGATGCCGATAAGCGCATGCTGGTCGCGGACAACAACCGCCATCGCCTGCGTGCCGCTGTGGGTGATACTGCCCGACACACCTTCCGGCCAGAGCGGTTCGCCGCTGGGGCCAATGCCCGGAATCACGCGTTCATTTATCGCACCGAGCGCATGCGCGGCGGCGATGCGCCCGGCCAGATGCTCGGCTTTGCGTTTGCGCCCGGCGTTTGAAAGATCGGCGTGGTGGGGGAGCCAGAGGAGATCGGCGTCGGCGAAGGTGGCTGTGTCGAAGGTGATGTGGTGGACGGTGTGGCCGGCGAGAATGAACGTGCTGTGGGTGGTGTGCATGTTTTTCCTCTATCAGCAAATAGTGCGGCCTGATGTCCTCACCCCGTCCCTCTCCCAACGGGAGAGGGGGGAGTTACTGCCTGTATCAGAATCGCGTATTCACGCTCATATACCAGGTGCGACCCGGTTCATTATACGTATACGCACCCGCACCGTACATATACGCACCGGTGGTGGCGTTGCCCGTGGTCTGGGCATTACCCGCGCGCCACTGGCGTTTGTCGAAGACGTTGTCCACGCCGCCGGTCAGGCTGACGTTTTTGGTCATGTCCCAGGTCGCGCTCAGGCCAACGATGCTATAAGGGCTCACTTCGTCTTTCTCAGACCCGGTCACAGGCTGACCTTTGTAGTTGTACTTCTTCGGCTGCTGCTTGCCGTACCAGGTGAAGGTCGACTGGAGCGATACATCCTGGTGGACCTGCCAGCTCAGAGTGGAGTTCAGCGTGTACTCCGGGATGATCGACAGACGGTCGCCTGTCTCTTTGTTCTTGCTTTGTAGCATGTAAGTGATGTTATTGGTCCAGTTGATCGTGTCGCTAACCGGCACGTTCAGGGAGCCTTCCAGACCTTCAACCACCGCTTTCGGCACGTTTTCCCACTGGTAGATATCCGTCTGCACTTTACCGGAAGAGGTGTGACCCATCGGCGCGTAACCCGCTTCAATCTTGTCGCGATAGTCGTTGCGGAACCAGGTCACGCCAGCCAGCCAGCCGTCGCGTTTCCACTCAAGACCGATCTCTTTGTTGATGCTGGTTTCCGCTTTCAGGTCGTCGTTACCCATCATGTAACACCCGACGCCATCAGAGCTGGCATAGCAGCCCTGGCCTTTGCTGTACAGCAGGTAGTTTGGGTTGGTTTGGTACAGGCTTGGTGCTTTGTAGGCGCGCGCAATCCCCATCTTCAGCGTGAAGTCATTTCCCAGGCCTTGCGACAGGTTCAGGGACGGGCTCCAGTTGTTGCCCACAATCGTGTGGTGATCGAAGCGCAGCGCCGGTGTCAGCATGGTACTGTCGGTCAGCTCCATGTTGTTCTCGGCGAACAGAGAGAAGATCTCCGCCGAAGAGTACGGGCTACGATCGTCGCTCATGCCAGGGATCTTACCGCCTTGCTGAGTCTGCGTATTGGAGGTGGAGTCCTTCATACGCTGCTGGTTCCACTCGGTGCCCAGCGTCAGGTTCTGGTTAACGAGGAAATCAATCGGCAGGTTGATTTCGCTGTGCAGCATCACGTCGGCCAGGTCGGTGTCGGTGAATTTATTGCTGTTGAACAGGCCTTCCAGCCCCCCCGCCAGCCCTTCGCCCAGGCGCGAATTGCGGGTGTGTTCGTACTGTGCCCAGTTGCTGGTGGTAATGCCGTTATCCCAGCCACCGTTCCATGTCACCGCAAAGTTCTGACGATAAATACGGTTGGTCTCTTTGCCGTAGTTTTTCTTCACCAGGCCGCTGGAACTGTTGTCATTGTTGGTGTTCTGGGTATCGCCTGCGTAGAGGTTGTTCTGGCGGCTGTAGCCTGCTTCAAACTCCAGAGACTGCATCGGCGCGAAGTCCCAGCGTACCACGCCGTTGATATCTTTGTTCTCCACACCTTCACGGCCTGCCGGCAGCGTGTCGGCGTAGGCACCGGTACGGTCAGACTGGTGACCCTGGTTGATGTCCCATGCGTCGGCCTGGGTTTTGTCCAGATTGCCGTACATGCGGAAGCTGAAGTCACCGCCCAGCGGGCCGCTCAGGCTGAAGTTGGTGCGTTTGGTGGACCCTTCATCCTTGTGTTCAGGCGCATTCAGATAGGTGTTCCAGGAGCCGTGCCACTGGTCGTCGAATTTTTTGGTGATGATGTTCACCACGCCGCCTGCCGCGCCGTTGCCGTAGCGCGCGGCGGCCGGGCCACGGATGACTTCGATGCGTTCGATCATCTCCGGTGGCACCCAGCCGGTATCCCCGCGTGTATCACGCTCGCCGCGCCAGCCCAGACGAATGGAGTTGCGGCTGGTCACCGGTTTGCCGTCAATCAGGATCAGGGTGTTTTCCGGCCCCATGCCACGGATGTCGATCTGACGATTATTACCGCGCTGGCCGCTGGTGGAGTTCCCGGTCAGGTTAACGCCCGGCATGGTACGGATGATTTCAGCCACGTCGCGTGCGGGTGGATTTTTACGAATTTCATCGGCGGTAATGGTCGATACACCCGGCGCCTGCAGATTCTGCTCGGCGGCGGTGATCACCATCGTGTCTTCGTGCTGCGCGGAGGCGGTATTGTCGTCTGCCAGGGCGGGTAGCGCGACGCCGTAAATCCCTAAATTGGCCAGTAAGGCCAGAGAGTGAATCTTCTTATTCATTGTACGTCCTGCTTTTATGGTTGTTTTATGAGCGCTTCCCACAGCGCGGGCACTACGCTATTGCAAATGCAAATAGTTATCAATAATATTATCAATAAAATTTGCTCTAAAACAAAAAAGACTGTTAAACATGAGGTTATAAGGGTGACGGCGTTAACAACGGGAAGTGAAGCGTGGTGGCAGTCGAAAAAGGGGCCTGAATGGAAGCCGGAAAAGGGAAAATATCGCGTCACGTTCTGGTGGCGTGACCCGGCAGGAACGCAAAGAACGTCACCGATCAAACGCGTCTGGCTTTACGTCACTGGCGTAACAGACCACCATCAAAATGCCCGACCGCAGTCCCTCGAACGCATTCCCGATACCGATGTCTGGCAGTGGCAGGGTGAGTTCAGCCCCGAATGGCGGGGGAGCTACTGTTTTATCCCCTCCGATAACGAAAACGATTTTGCCGATACCGTGTTTGAAGGCGAGCAGCCGGAGCGTATGGCGCTGCGCGAAGGCTGGCGCAGGCTGCTGCCGCACGCGGTTTCCGACCCGCTGAATCCGCAGAGCTGGCGCGGCGGTCGCGGTCATGCCGTCTCGGCGCTGGAGATGCCGTACGCGCCCGTTCAGCCCGGCTGGGATCGTCCCAATACGCCGTATCAGCCGCCGGTCTGCATTGAGTGGAACAGCACGCGTCTGAACAACCACCGCCGCGTGTGGATTTTTACCACCGGGGATGACAGCCCCGAGCGCCCGCTGGCGGTGCTGCTCGACGGGCAGTTCTGGGCCGAAAGCATGCCCGTCTGGCCTGCGCTGACGTCGCTCACCACCGAGCGCAAACTGCCGCCTGCGGTCTACGTATTGATCGATGTGATCGACATGGAACATCGCAGCCGCGAACTGCCCTGCAACCCCGATTTCTGGCTGGCGGTGCAGGAAGAGCTTCTCCCTCTTGTAAAAAAACGTGCCCCATTTAGCGACCGCGCTGACCGTACCGTGCTGGCGGGACAGAGCTTTGGCGGACTCTCTTCACTTTATGCCGGACTCAACTGGCCGCAGCGCTTTGGCTGCGTGCTGAGCCAGTCCGGCTCGTACTGGTGGCCGCACCGTGGCGGGCAGCAGGACGGGTGCCTCATTGAACAGCTCAGAGCGGGTGAGCTAACCGCGAGAGGGCTGCGTATCGTCCTTGAGGCCGGGCGCAACGAGCCGCTGATTTTCAATGCCAATCAGGCGATTTACGCCGAACTACACGCGCAGCAGCCGATTTTCTGGCGTCAGGTTGACGGCGGACACGATGCGCTTTGCTGGCGCGGTGGGCTGACGCAGGGGCTGATGACCCTCTGGCAGCCGCTCATTCAATAACGGAGTCTGTATGGAATTCAGCAATCCTTTCGATAATCCGCAGGGACAGTTCGCCATTTTGCGTAACGACCAGGGGCAGTACAGCCTGTGGCCGCAGCAGTGCGAACTGCCCGCTGGCTGGCGTGTGGTATGTGAAGCACAGTCGCAGGAAGCGTGCCAGCAGTGGCTGACCGGGCACTGGCAAACGTTAGAACCGTCTCATTTTGCGGGGGAGAACGCATGAAACGTCTTCCTCTTGTCGCCGCCCAGCCGGGTATCTGGATGGCGGAACAACTGTCCACGTTGCCCAACGCCTGGAGCGTGGCGCACTACACCGAACTGAAAGGCGATATTGACGCGCCGCTGCTGGCCAAAGCCATTCTTGAAGGCATGATGCAGGCCGATACCCTGCGTATGCGTTTCGCAGAAGATAACGGTGAAGTGTGGCAATGGGTGGATGAGTCCATGATGTTGCCGAAACCCACCGTCATTCGCGTCGGCTCACACGATGACGCTGTGGCACTGATGACAGCCGATCTCAACCAGAACCTGCGTGTGGACAGCGGACAGCCGCTGGCGTTTCACCAGCTGATTCAGGTTGCTGAAAGCCACTGGTACTGGTATCAGCGTTATCACCACCTGGTGGTGGATGGCTTCAGCTTCCCGGCGATTACGCGCCAGATTGCCGCGATTTATACTTCATGGAAAAACGGCGAACCCACGCCAGAATCCCCGTTTACGCCTTTCGCTGAGGTGGTGGAAGAGTACCAGCGCTATCGCGACAGCGAGGCGTATCAGCGTGATGGCGCTTTCTGGGCTGAACAGCGGAAAGCGCTTCCTTCCCCCGTTTCGCTCTCTTCCACGCCGCTACCCGGGCGTGCAGCAACCACCGACATTCTGCGTCTGAACATGACCGCTGACAGCCGTGCCTTTAGCCAACTGGCACAGGCGGCAGGGCAGGTGCAGCGCACCGATCTGGCGCTTGCGCTGGTGGCGCTGTGGCTTGGGCGCCTCACCGGACGGCTGGACTACGCCGCCGGGTTTATCTTTATGCGCCGCATGGGGTCCGCCGCGCTGACCGCCACCGGACCGGTACTCAATGTCCTGCCGCTGGCGGTAAATATCCATCCGCAGGAGAGCCTTCCAGAGCTGGCATTGCGCCTGGCGAACCAGTTGAAAAAAATGCGCCGCCACCAGCGCTACGACGCCGAGCAGATCGTGCGCGACAGCGGGCGCGCCGCAGGCGACGAAGCGCTGTTTGGCCCGGTGCTGAACATTAAAATGTTCGATTATCAGCTGGATATCGACGGCGTAGAGGACACCACCCACACGCTGGCAACCGGCCCGGTGAACGATCTGGAGCTGGCACTCTTCCCGGACGAGCAGGGTGGGTTGAGCATTGAGATCCTCGCCAATAAACAGCGCTACGATGAAGCGACACTTACCCGTCACGCGGCGCGCCTGAACGCGATGCTGACGCAGTTTGCCGCCAACCCGGACCTGCGCTGTAGCGAAGTGGAAACCGTTTCGGAGCAGGAGTACGCCCAACTGGCGCGCATTACTGATACCGGGCTGGCGCTACCGTCCACCACGCTGGCGGATCTGGTGGCGGAGCAGGCAAGCAAAACGCCGGACGCCCCTGCACTGGCGGACGCACATATTGAACTGAGCTATCGCCAGATGCGCGAGCAGGTTGTCGCGCTGGCAACGTTACTGCGCGAACGCGGCGTGAAGCCGGGCGACAGCGTGGCGGTGGCCTTACCGCGTTCGGTGTTTTTGACGCTGGCTCTGCACGGCATTGTGGAAGCGGGCGCTGCCTGGCTGCCGCTGGATACCGGTTACCCGGACGACCGTCTGCGGATGATGCTGGAGGATGCGAAACCGTCGCTACTGATCACCACCGACGAGCAGCTCCCGCGCTTTAGCGATCTCCCGATCACGGCGTTTAGTTACAACACACTGTTACCTGCTGCGGATGCGGAACCGCTGCGCCTGGCGAAGCCGGAGCAGACTGCGTACATCATTTTTACCTCTGGCTCTACTGGCCGCCCGAAAGGGGTGATGGTTGGACATACTGCCATCGTAAACCGCCTGAAGTGGATGCAGGATCACTACCCGCTGGACGCCAGTGACGTGGTAGCGCAGAAAACGCCGTGCAGCTTTGATGTCTCGGTGTGGGAGTTCTGGTGGCCGTTTATTGCCGGGGCGAAGCTGGTAATGGCCGAGCCGGAAGCTCACCGCGATCCGCAGGCGATGCATACCTTCTTCGCGCAACACGGTGTGACCACCACCCACTTTGTACCGTCGATGCTGGCGGCATTTGTCGCCTCGCTGACGCCGGAGAACGTCGACTGTTGTCAGTCGCTTAAGCAGGTCTTCTGCAGCGGTGAAGCTCTGCCGACGGCGCTTTGCCGGGAATGGGAGCAACTGACCCATGCGCCGCTACATAACCTCTACGGCCCGACGGAAGCGGCTGTGGACGTCAGTTGGTATCCGGCGTATGGCCCTGAACTGGCGGCGGTGGAGGGCAACAGCGTGCCAATTGGCTTCCCGGTGTGGAACACGGGGCTGCGCATTCTGGATGCGATGATGCGCCCGGTGCCGTTTGGCGTAGCGGGCGATCTCTATCTTACTGGTATTCAGCTGGCGCAAGGGTATCTGGGACGTCCTGATCTGACCGCCAGCCGGTTTATCGCTGACCCGTTCGCGCCGGGTGAACGTATGTACCGCACCGGTGACGTCGCCCGCTGGCTGGATAACGGCGCGGTGGAGTATTTAGGCCGCAGTGACGATCAGCTGAAAATTCGCGGCCAGCGCATCGAACTGGGTGAAATCGACCGGGCGATGCTGTCCCTGCCGGACGTCGCGCAGGCCGTGGCGCATGCCTGCGTGTTCAACCAGGCGGCGGCAACGGGTGGGGATGCCCGTCAGCTGGTGGGGTACGTTGTCTCCGAATCCGGTTTGCCGCTGGATCGTGATACCTTGCTGGAATCGCTTAAAGCGCGGCTTCCGCCGCATATGGTGCCGGTGGTGCTTTTGCAAATCAGTGCGCTGCCGTTAAGCGCGAACGGCAAGCTTGACCGCAAGGCGCTGCCGCTGCCGGAGCTCACCCGTCAAACTTCCGGCCGCGCGCCGGAGACGGGCACCGAAGTTGCCGTCGCGCAGGCGTTTTCTGCGCTACTAGGCTGTGAGGTGAATGATATCGATGCCGATTTCTTCGCCCTCGGAGGACACTCTCTGCTGGCGATGCGCCTGGCGGCACAGCTCAGCCGCGCGTTTGCCCGCAAGGTCACACCGGGGCAAATTATGGTCGCCTCGACGGTGAGCAAGCTTAGCGCGCTGTTAGATTCACAGATGAGCGACGAGCAGGCGCAGCGTCTGGGGTATGAAACCCTACTGCCGCTGCGAGAAAGCGGTGGTCCTACGCTGTTCTGCTTCCACCCTGCGTCCGGCTTTGCCTGGCAGTTTAGCGTGCTGGCACGTTATCTCAGCCCGCGCTGGTCGATTACCGGCATTCAGTCGCCGCGCCCGGACGGACCAATGCAGCAGTGCGCCGATCTGGATGGTGTGATCGAACATCATCTGGCAACGCTGAGTGCCCAGCAGCCGCAGGGGCCGTATTACCTGTTCGGCTATTCCCTCGGCGGTACGCTGGCTCAGGGCATTGCGGCCCGACTGCGCGAGCAGGGTGAAGAGGTGGCATTCCTCGGCCTGCTGGATACCTGGCCGCCGGAAACCCAGAACTGGGCGGAGAAAGAGGCCAACGGCCTCGACCCGGAAGTGTTGGCGGAAATTGAGCGCGAGCGTCAGGCGTTTATCGCCGCGCAGCAGGGACAAGGCTCCAGCGAGCTATTCAGTGCCATTGAAGGCAACTACGCCGATGCGGTGCGGCTACTGACCACGGCGCACAGCGCGCGCTTTGAGGGTAAAGCGACGCTGTTTGTTGCCGAACGCACGCGAACGATGGACCCGCAGCAGGCCTGGTCGCCGTGGGTGGCGGAGCTTGAGGTGTATAGTCAGGATTGCGCCCACGTGGATATCATTTCACCGCAGGCGTTTGAGAAGATAGGACCAGTGTTGAGGAAGATTTTGGGGTAACGTTTAAAACCCCTCACCCTAACCCTCTCCCACAGGGAGAGGGGATGGTTTGCTCCCTCTCCCGCAGGGAGAGGGCCGGGGTGAGGGCATCAGACCGCACGCTTGCCTAACGGCACTACCAGCGGCGTGCCCGCCACCGGATCGTCAATTATCATGCAGCGCATGCCGTAGATCTGCTCGATCAGCTCCGGTGTCACAATCTCTCCCGGTGCGCCCTGCGCCACAATTTCGCCATCGCGCAGCGCAATCAGGTGCGTGGCGTAGCGGCAGGCCTGATTCAAATCGTGCAGTACTGCCGCCAGGGTATACCCCTGCGTGCGGTTGAGATCGCTCAGCAATTCGAGCAAATCAATCTGATGGCTGATGTCCAGCCATGTCGTCGGCTCGTCCAGCAGCATGATGGACGTCTCCTGCGCCAGCACCATCGCGATCCACGCGCGCTGGCGCTGCCCGCCAGAGAGGGTATCCACGCTTTGCCGGGCGAGATCGGTAATACCCGTCGCCTGCATTGCGCGGGTCACCGCCTCGTCATCCTCTTTACGCCAGCGGGTAAACAGCGGTTGATGCGGGTAGCGTCCGCGAGAGACCAGCTCCTGCACCGTGATATCGCCCGGCGTAGTGGCGTTTTGCGCCAGCAACCCAATGCGCCTGGCCACTTCTTTGCTGGCGAAGTGCTGGATGTGTTCGCCGTCGAGGTACACGCACCCTTCAACTGGCGTCATCAAACGGCTGAGGGTGCGCAGCAGGGTCGATTTTCCGCAGCCGTTCGGGCCGATAATCGCCGTAAAGTGGCCGTCCGGAATAGCAACGGTTAAGTCACGGGCAATGATTTTTTTGCCGTAACCCAGGGTTAAGTTGTCGCCGCGCAAGCGGGAAGCTAAGTCAGTCATTTCTTGCGTGACTCCTGAACTAACAAGACGATGAGGTATATACCGCCGAGGCTGACGGTCACGACGCCCACCGGAAGTTGATAAGGCATAAACAGCTGTTGGGCGCAGAGATCGGCGGCCAGCAATAACAATGCGCCACACAGCGCCGCCTGGGTTAAGCCCCAGCGCGCAGTGCCGCTAAGACGCCGGGCAATATGCGGTGCCACCAGGGCGATAAACGAGATTGGCCCGGCAATCGCCGTCGCCGCTGCGGTCAGCAAGACGGCGACCAGCATCAGCATCAGGCGCGAACGTTCAACACTCACACCCAGCGCGCAGGCACTGTCATCGCCCATCTCCAGCAGACGCATACGGCGCACCAGCAGCAGGGCACCGATAAACATCAGAACAATCAATGGTGCCGCGGGCCAGGTTTTGCCCCATGTCAGGCCATTCAGGGAACCGGCGTACCACAGTCCCGCAGAGAGCGCGGTTTCCAGTGACGCCTGCAACAAAAGCCAGGTATTAAACGCCATCAGCATTGCACGCACGCCGATGCCGATGATGATCAGACGAAAGGTATCGATACCGTTACGCCAGGCAAGCGCCCAGATAATCAGCGAGGTCAGAATGCCCCCGGCCATTGCGGTAAAGGTAATGGCCGTCAGGTGCTGACCAAACAGCACCATTGCCACTAATACGCCGCTCCAGGCGCCGGTATTGAGGCCCATCACGTCCGGGCTGCCGAGCGGGTTGCGCATCAGCGACTGGAAAATCGCGCCGCTCACCCCGAGCGCCGCGCCCACCAGTATCGCCATCGCCACGCGCGGCAGTCGCCACTCCGTCACCACCAGGGTTACATTGCGCGGCGCGCTGCCGAGCAGGGCGTTAAACACCAGGGTGAAATCGAGCGTCACCGCGCCGCTGCGCAGGCTCCACGTTGCCAGCAGCAGAATGGTGATAATCAGCAGGGAGACACAGGCGACTAAACGTCGGGATGGGGCCATCATGCGCCACCTCCGCGTCGGCGGCGTACCAGGAAAATCAGCACCGGCGCACCGATAAAGGCGCTGACCACCGAGACGCGCAGCTCGCCGGGGACCAGCAAACGTCCCAGGATATCGGCAAACAGCAGCAGGGCAGGCGTTGCAAAAAGCGTGACCGGCAGTGACCAGCGATGATCTGCTCCCACCAGCCAGCGCGCCACGTGCGGCATCATCAGGCCGATAAAGGCGATTGGGCCGACGACCGCCGTTGCACTGCCGCACAGGACGGTAATGGCAAGAAGACCAATGAGTTGGGTACGTGCAACCCGATTACCAAGCGCAGTGGCGGTATCGCTGCCCAGGCTCAGGCTATTCAGCGCCCGGCTTAAAAACAGCGCGACGGCGGCAGCGATGATCACCGGGAGCACCACCACCTTTAAGGTTTCCAGCGTACGGATATCCAGCGAGCCGGCCTGCCAGAAGCGCAGCTGGTCGTAAACGTCCGGGTTGAGCAGGGCGATGCCGTTGGATAACCCTTCCAGAACTGCCGCGAGCGCGACACCCGCGAGGGTCAGGCGTACCGGGCTAAGCTGGCCGCCGCCCTGGCTGCCGGTAAACGCCACCACCAGCGAGGCGGCCAGCGCGCCGCAAAAGGCCATCACCAGCTGTTCAGACGCTGACGTTAACCCGAACATGGCCGCGCCGAGCACAATGGCAAAACTGGCACCGCTGTTAACGCCCAGAATACCGGGGTCGGCCAGCGGGTTGCGGGTGAGGGTTTGCATCAGAGCACCCGCAAGGCCCAGCGCGCCACCGGCCAGCAGTCCGGCAAGCGTGCGGGGCAGTCGGGCGTCGAGCACGATGATGCAGTCGGCGCTCTGGCAGGTGCCGGTGAGCGCATCAACGATAACGGACGCGGGCAGCGGCTTAGCGCCGACCAGCAGGCTGAGTGCAATCGCAAGGATCAACAGCAGCAATAAAACGGGCACGGCAATGACGCGCACCGAAGAAGAGGAAAACGACATAGCAACATCCATGATTTGATAATGATAGTGATTATCGTTATCTATCTTATTTGGCTATGTTAGCATGTGCGCCCATGGAATGGGTAGAATTACACTCAAGGCTTTGTCATGAATCAAAAATCCTGGCTGCTCAACCTCAGCCTGCTTAAAACGCACCCGGCATACCGGGCAGTTTTTATCGCCCGCTTTATCTCCATTTTATCTCTCGGCCTGCTCGGCGTTGCCGTGCCGGTACAGATCCAGACCATAACGCACTCCAGCTGGCTGGTGGGGTTATCGGTTACCTTTACGGGCGGGGCGATGTTTATCGGACTGATGGTCGGCGGCGTGCTGGCGGACCGCTACGAGCGTAAAAAGCTGATCCTGCTGGCGCGCGGCACCTGCGGCGTGGGGTTTATCGGGCTGTGTCTGAACGCCATGCTGCCCGAACCCTCGCTTGTGGCGATTTACGCCCTCGGGTTGTGGGACGGCTTTTTTGCCTCGCTAGGGGTAACGGCACTGCTGGCTGCCACCCCCGCGCTGGTCGGGCGCGAGAACCTGATGCAGGCGGGAGCCATTACCATGCTTACCGTGCGTCTGGGCTCGGTGATTTCGCCGATGCTCGGCGGTCTGCTGCTGGCGACCGGTAACGTGGCGTGGAACTATGGACTGGCGGCGGCGGGCACCTTCATCACCACGCTGACGCTGTTGCGCCTGCCGCTGCTGCCGCCACCGCCGCAGCCACGCGAGCATCCGCTGAAATCTCTGATGGCCGCTATTCGTTTTCTGTTCAGCAACCCGCTGATTGGCGGGATTGCGCTGCTCGGTGGCCTGCTGACGATGGCCAGCGCCGTGCGCGTGCTGTACCCGGCGCTGGCGGGAGAGTGGCAGATGAGCGCCTCGGAGATTGGCATTCTCTACGCCGCCATTCCGCTTGGCGCGGCGTGCGGGGCGCTGACCAGCGGTAATCTGGCGCAGAGTGTACGCCCGGGGCTGATTATGCTGCTTGCCACGCTGGCCTCGTTTATCGCCATTGGTTTCTTCAGCCTGATGCCGGTGTGGGCGCTGGGCGTGATTTGCCTGATGATCTTCGGCTGGCTGAGTGCTATCAGTTCGCTGCTGCAATATACCCTGATTCAGACCCAGACACCGGAAGGAATGCTGGGGCGAATTAATGGCCTGTGGACGGCTCAAAACGTAACGGGCGATGCGATTGGTGCGGCGATCCTCGGTGGGCTGGGGGCAATGATGACTCCGGTGGCGTCGGCGAGCAGCTGCGGGTTTGTATTAGCCGTTGTTGGCGGGATCCTGTTAATGGTATTAGCAGAATTGCGCCGGTTCAGACAGGAGGTTGTTCTGAACGACGGTGCGGCCTGACGCCCTCACCCCGACCCTCTCCCACAGGGAGAGGGTCGGGAAAATACCTACTTGAACAACGTATTCAATCTGTCTAATACCAACATCGCGCTGTAATAATCCAGGCGGAACGTCTCTGTGCCCAGTGCCCAGACGCGTTTGTTCTCCACCGCAGGCAGATGCGCCAGCAGCGGATTGGCGTAAATTGCGTCGACATCTTTCTGGTCACCGGCAAACACAAACAACCCTTCGCCGTTCAGCCCCGTTGCCAGGTTTTCGCCGCCCAACTGGATGATGTCGTGGCGTTTACCCTGGCTTTTTGATGTGTGTAATCCGGCGGGCAATTCCGCCAGCGTAAAGCCTAGCTGGTGCAGCAGCTTGCCCTGAGCCGATTCACTCGTCCATAGGTTGGCGCTGTGCGCGGCGGCGGTGTAGACGATGGCGTTTACCGGTTGCGGCGGCAGCTTCATCTGCTGTTTCACCTGCGCGAGCTGTTTATCGAACGCCGCGATGCGCTCTGCGGCCTGCTTTTCCTGCCCGGTGATGGTGCCCAACTGCGTCAGCAGTTCCTGCCAGCTTTTATCGTCGTAATTGATCACCAGCGTCGGGGCAATGGCGGAGAGCTGGTCGTAGAGCGCCAGCGCAGAATCCCCGCCGGTGGCGCCGATCAAAATCAGATCCGGCATTTGCGCGGCGACCGCTTCGGCGCTGGGTTCCCCAATATAAAGACGCGCAACGTTGCGCTGTTTCGCGATATCCCCCCACTGACGTAAAAAGCCCTGTGCATCTGCCACGCGGTTGTTGGGCGTGGTGGCGCCGCTGGCAATCACCGGGGCATCAATCGCCAGCAGGGAACCCGTTAACGTCACGCTGGTTGAGACAATACGCGCCGGTTTGCTCTCCAGGGTATGCACGCCGCGGCTGTCGGTGACCTGGCGCGGCCAGTCTGCGGCGGTGGCTGAGGTTAGTCCTAAAACAAAAAGTCCTGTTAAAAAAAGGGCATTGCGGCAAACGGCAGGGAATTTCACTGAGCGGCATCCTGTTTTTGTTGAAGATAATGCTTCTCATTTTCATGGTTGTAAGAAAGGGATGCAAGCGTTTGTCGCACAAGTATTTACCCGATGGTTGACAGCGGAGCGCTGTGGGATTAGGTTAGCCGACGAAAACATAAATGATAATCATTATTGCTTCTTTTATCATTTCAGGAGGATGATATGGATACGTCCCTGGCTGAGGAAGTTCAGCACACCGCGACCACGCTGCAATCAGACAGCTTTTTCTTTATGTCGCCTTACCGCAGCTTTACCACGTCCGGCTGTTTTGCCCGTTTCTCTGAACCTGCCGTCGGTGGCGATGATCTGACTGGCCACTTCCAGCAAAAATTAGCGCAGGCCTTCCAGGATGCAAAAGCCAGCGGTATCGCGCATCCGGTGATGGTGGGGGCTATTCCGTTCAATACCCGCAAACGGTCGTCACTGTTTATTCCACAACGCTGGCAGACCTTTTCCCGTCCTGCACGTCAGAAATCCGCTCGCTATTTTTCCGGCTCGCAGGCGCTTAAGGTGGAGCAACGCACCGAAATTCCCCCGCAGCCTGTTTTTGAAGAGATGGTCGCCCGCGCTGCCGCACTTACCGCCACACCTCAGGTGAACAAAGTGGTGCTCTCGCGCCTGATTGATATCGTGACCGATAACAACATTGATAGCGGTGCGCTGATGGAGCGTCTTATCGCCCAGAACCCGGCGAGCTTTAACTTCCATGTGCCGCTGGAAGAGGGGGGCGTGCTGCTGGGAGCAAGTCCGGAACTGCTGTTGCGAAAAGAGGGGGCGCATTTTAGCTCGCTCCCGCTGGCAGGCTCTGCGCGTCGTCAGCCCGACGATGTGCTTGACCGCGAGGCGGGCAATAAACTGCTCGCCTCTGAGAAGGATCGCCACGAACACGACCTGGTCACTCAGGCGATGAAATCTACTCTGGCGCCGCGCAGCCACCATCTCAGCATGCCTGATTCTCCGCAGTTGATCACGACACCCACGCTGTGGCATCTGGCGACGCCAGTGGAAGGTAACGCGCGAGAAAACGAAAACGCCCTGAGCCTGGCCTGCCTGTTGCACCCGACCCCAGCACTGAGCGGGTTCCCGCATCAGGCGGCAAAAGAACTGATTGCCGAACTGGAGCCGTTCGATCGTGAACTGTTCGGCGGCATCGTCGGTTGGTGCGATAGCGAAGGTAACGGTGAATGGGTAGTGACCATCCGCTGCGCGCGTCTGCATGAGAAGTCTGTTCGCCTGTTTGCCGGGGCGGGCATTGTGCCTGCTTCCTCCCCGGTGGGTGAGTGGCGCGAAACCGGTGTGAAGCTCTCCACCATGCTCAACGTTTTTGGTTTGCATTAAGGAATACTCATGATCATCCCCTTTATCCGATGGCCCGAGGAATTTGCCCGGCGCTACCGAGAAAAAGGCTACTGGCAGGATCTGCCCCTGACCCACATCCTGACGGATCGTGCGGATAGCGACGCGGTGGCGATTATCGACGGCGATCGTCGCATTACCTACCGCGCGTTTAATCAGGCGGTGAACAATCTGGCGTCGGCTTTACAGGCGCAGGGACTGCATCGCGGTGAAACGGCATTGGTTCAACTCGGTAACGTGGCCGAATTCTACATCACCTTTTTCGCGCTGCTGCAAATCGGCGTGGCTCCGGTTAACGCGCTCTTTAGCCATCAGCGCAGCGAGTTGAATGCCTATACCACGCAAATTAAACCCGCCGTACTGATCGCCGATCGCGACCATGCGCTTTTTACTGACGATGCGTTCCTCAATACCTTTACTGATGAACACCGCTCGGTGCGGGTCGTGCTGCTGCGTGGCGATAAAGGGGAACATGCGCTGGAAACGGCGATTGCGCGTCCGGCTGGCAACTTCATCCCGAACCCGACGCCCGCCGACGAAGTTGCCTTCTTCCAGCTCTCCGGCGGCAGCACCGGCACGCCGAAGCTAATCCCGCGTACGCACAACGATTACGACTACAGCATCCGTCGTAGCAACGAGATCTGCGGCATTACCGCTGAAACCCGTTACCTGAACGCGCTGCCTGCGGCGCATAACTACGCCATGAGCTCGCCGGGATCGCTTGGCGTCTTCACGGCGGGTGGTTGTGTGGTGCTGGCGAACGATCCGAGCGCCACGCTGTGCTTCCCGTTGATTGAACAGCATCAGATTACTGTCACCTCGCTGGTGCCACCGGCGGTCAGTCTCTGGCTACAGGCGATTGCCGAAGGAACCGGAAACACTCAACTGAAATCACTCACGCTGTTGCAGGTGGGGGGCGCACGGTTATCCGCTACGCTCGCCGCGCGTATTCCGGCTGAAATCGGTTGTCAGCTTCAGCAGGTGTTCGGCATGGCTGAAGGGCTGGTGAACTACACCGCCCTCGACGATTCCCCGGAACGCATCATCAACACGCAGGGACGTCCGATGTGTCCGGACGACGAAGTGTGGGTGGCTGATGAGCACGGTCATCCGCTGCCGCGCGGCGAAGTTGGCCGTCTGATGACGCGCGGGCCCTATACCTTCCGCGGCTATTTCAACAGCCCGGAACACAACGCCAGTGCCTTCGACGCCGACGGCTTTTACTGCTCCGGCGATCTGATCGCCATTGACGAACAGGGCTACATCACCGTGCAGGGGCGTGAGAAAGATCAGATCAACCGCGGCGGGGAGAAGATCGCCGCCGAAGAGATCGAAAACCTGCTGCTGCGCCACGAGGAGGTGATCCACGCTGCGCTGGTAAGCATGGAAGACAGCCTGCTTGGCGAAAAGAGCTGTGCGTATCTGGTGGTGAAACAGCCGCTGCGCGCGGTCGAAGTGCGCCGATTCCTGCGTGAGCAGGGCGTCGCCGAATTCAAACTGCCGGACCGCGTGGAGAGCGTTGATGCGCTCCCGCTAACGCCTGTCGGTAAAGTCGATAAGAAACAGTTGCGCCTGTGGCTTGCTGAACGCGCCCGGGGCTAAGGAACAGAGTATGGCTATCCCAAAATTAACCGCCTATGCGCTACCAACCGCCGCAGAGCTGCCGACCAGTAAAGTGAACTGGGCGTTTGAGCCAGATCGTGCCGCGCTGTTGATCCACGATATGCAGGAGTACTTCCTGAACTTCTGGGGCGAAAACAGCACGATGATGCAGCAGGTGGTAGCGAATATCGCGAAACTTCGCGCGTACTGCAAAGAACATAACATCCCGGTGTATTACACCGCGCAGCCAAAAGAGCAGAGCGATGAAGACCGCGCCCTGTTGAACGACATGTGGGGACCGGGTCTGACCCGTTCGCCTGAGCAGCAGCGTATTGTGGCGGAGCTGGCGCCGGACGAAGCCGACACAGTGCTGGTGAAATGGCGTTACAGCGCGTTCCACCGCTCGCCGCTGGAGCAGATGCTGAAAGAAACGGGCCGCAACCAGCTGCTGATTACCGGCGTGTACGCCCATATCGGCTGCATGACCACCGCTACCGATGCCTTTATGCGCGACATCAAGCCGTTTTTTATTGCCGACGCGCTGGCGGATTTCACCCGCGACGAGCACCTGATGTCGCTCAACTATGTGGCGGGCCGCTCCGGGCGCGTGGTGATGACCGACGAATTACTGCCGTCGCTCCCGGTATCGAAAGCCGCGCTGCGTGACGTTATTCTGCCGCTGCTGGACGAATCCGATGAACCGATGGATGACGAAAACCTGATCGACTATGGCCTGGATTCAGTGCGCATGATGGCGCTGGCTGCCCGCTGGCGTAAAGTGCACGGCGACATTGACTTCGTGATGCTGGCAAAAAATCCAACCATCGATGCCTGGTGGGCGCTACTTTCCCGTGAGGTGAAGTAATGGCGGGGGTCGATTTTAGCGGTAAAAGCGTATGGGTGACGGGCGCAGGTAAGGGTATTGGTTATGCAACGGCACTGGCGTTTGTGGATGCCGGGGCTAAGGTCACGGGTTTCGACCTGGCCTTTCCACAGGACGACTATCCGTTCGCCACTGAAAAGCTGGATGTGGCGGACGCCGAACAGGTGGCTGATGTTTGCGGACGCATGTTTGCAACCCTCGACCGCCTTGACGTGTTGGTGAATGCCGCCGGTATTCTGCGCATGGGGGCAACGGATCGGCTCTCACAGGAGGAGTGGCAGCAGACCTTTGCGGTTAACGTCGGCGGGGCGTTTAACCTGTTTCAGCAGACGATGGGACAGTTCCGTCGCCAGCAGGGCGGGGCAATTGTCACCGTTGCCTCTGATGCGGCGCACACGCCGCGCATCGGGATGAGTGCCTATGGTGCCTCGAAAGCCGCACTGAAAAGCCTGGCTCTGACCGTCGGGCTGGAACTGGCGGGCAGCGGCGTGCGCTGCAACCTGGTGTCGCCGGGCTCAACGGATACCGATATGCAGCGCACGCTGTGGAAAAGCGACGATGCAGAGCAACAGCGCATTCGCGGCTTCGGCGAGCAATTTAAGCTTGGCATCCCGCTGGGTAAAATCGCCCGTCCGCAGGAGATTGCCAACACCATTCTGTTCCTGGCATCTGACTACGCTAGCCATATTACCTTGCAGGATATTGTGGTGGACGGCGGTTCCACGCTGGGGGCGTAATGATCTGGAAACGTCATTTATCGCTTGAGGCACTGAATGCCACCAGTCTGAACACCCTGGTGGCGCATCTGGGGATCGTTTATACCCGCCTCGGTGACGACACGCTGGAAGCCGAAATGCCGGTGGATGTGCGCACGCATCAGCCATTTGGCCTGCTGCACGGCGGTGCCTCAGCGGCGCTGGCCGAAACGCTGGGCTCAATGGCCGGTTTTCTGATGACCCGCGACGGGCAGAACGTGGTGGGAACCGAGTTGAATGCAACACATCACCGCGCGGTGTCTCAGGGTAAGGTGCGTGGCGTGTGTCAGCCGCTGCATCTGGGGCGCTCCAGCCAGAGCTGGGAGATTGTAGTGTTCGACGAGCAGGGACGGTGCTGCTGTACCTGCCGGTTGAGTACGATGGTATTGGGCTAAGCCATTCAACTGATAGTGATCGGCTTAACACTGTGATGTAAATGTCTGGTTTGACCACACATTATTGCGTTTCAAAGTTGTTAAATTTTTGCCGTTGTTCTAGAAACAAAATGTAACATCTCACTGTTTCACAACAACGGACAACAACTATGAACAACTCAGGGAAATACCTTATATGGGCAGGGCTCTCCGTTGTGGGAGCTTTTGCCCTGGGCTATATCGCCCTCAATCGGGGGGAACAGATCAATGCGCTCTGGATAGTCGTCGCCTCCGTCTGCATTTATCTGATCGCGTATCGTTTTTATGGCCGCTATATCGCTAAGAACGTCTTAGGCGTTGACGCTACGCGCATGACGCCTGCCGTCCGCCATAACGACGGGCTGGACTATGTGCCGACCGACAAAAAAGTGCTGTTCGGACACCATTTTGCGGCGATTGCCGGAGCAGGCCCGCTGGTGGGACCGGTGCTGGCGGCACAGATGGGCTATCTGCCGGGGATGATCTGGATCCTCGCAGGTGTGGTGCTGGCAGGGGCGGTGCAGGACTTTATGGTGCTGTTCGTCTCCACTCGTCGCGACGGGCGTTCACTGGGTGAACTGGTGAAAGAGGAGATGGGTGCAACCGCTGGGGTGATCGCGCTGGTGGCGACCTTTATGATCATGGTGATCATTCTGGCGGTGCTGGCGATGATCGTGGTGAAAGCGTTAACCCACAGCCCGTGGGGGACGTACACCGTCGCCTTCACCATTCCACTGGCCATTTTCATGGGGATCTACATTCGTTACCTGCGTCCGGGACGTATTGGTGAAGTGTCGGTGATTGGTCTGGTGCTGCTGGTGTTCGCCATTATTTCCGGCGGCTGGGTGGCGGAAAGCTCAACCTGGGCACCGTTCTTTGATTTTACCGGCGTACAGCTCACCTGGATGCTGGTGGGTTACGGGTTTGTAGCGGCGGTGCTGCCGGTGTGGCTGCTGCTGGCCCCACGTGATTACCTCTCTACATTCCTGAAAATTGGCACCATCGTTGGGCTGGCGATCGGCATTCTGATTATGCGCCCGACCCTGACCATGCCTGCGCTGACCAAATTTATTGACGGTACTGGTCCGGTCTGGACCGGCAATCTGTTCCCGTTCCTGTTTATTACCATCGCCTGTGGTGCGGTGTCTGGCTTCCACGCCCTGATTGCCTCCGGGACCACGCCGAAAATGCTTGCCAATGAAAATCAGGCCTGCCTGATTGGGTACGGCGGGATGCTGATGGAATCCTTCGTGGCGATCATGGCGCTGGTATCTGCCTGTATTATCGATCCGGGCGTGTACTTTGCGATGAACAGCCCAATGGCGGTACTGGCACCAGCCGGAACCGTTGACGTGGTCGCCTCTGCGGCTCAGGTGGTGAGCGGCTGGGGCTTTGCCATTACGCCGGATACACTGACCAGTATTGCCAATGAAGTCGGCGAACAGTCGATTATTTCGCGTGCGGGCGGTGCACCAACGCTGGCAGTGGGGATGGCCTACATTCTGCACGGCGCACTGGGCGGGTTGATGGACGTGTCGTTCTGGTATCATTTCGCCATTCTGTTTGAAGCGCTGTTTATTCTTACCGCAGTAGATGCCGGTACCCGTGCAGCACGCTTTATGTTGCAGGACCTGCTGGGCGTTATTTCCCCGAACCTGAAACGGACTGATTCGTTACCGGCCAACCTGCTGGCAACGGCGCTATGTGTTCTGGCGTGGGGCTATTTCCTGCATCAGGGCGTGGTAGATCCGCTGGGCGGGATTAATACCCTGTGGCCGCTGTTCGGTATTGCTAACCAGATGCTTGCCGGGATGGCGCTGATGCTCTGTGCGGTGGTGCTGTTCAAGATGAAGCGCCAGCGTTATGCCTGGGTGGCATTGCTGCCAACCGCGTGGCTGCTGATCTGTACGCTGACCGCGGGCTGGCAGAAAGCCTTTAGCCCGGATAACAAAGTCGGCTTCCTGGCCATTGCCAACAAGTTCCAGGCGATGATCGACAGCGGTAAGATCCCGGCTCAATATACTGAGTCTCAGCTGTCGCAACTGGTGTTTAACAACCGTCTGGATGCCGGGCTGACCATCTTCTTTATGGTGGTGGTCGTGGTGCTGGCGTTGTATTCTCTCAAAACCGCGCTGGCGGCGCTGAAAGAAGACAAGCCGACGGCGAAAGAGACGCCGTATGAGCCAATGCCTGAAAACCTGGAAGAGATTGTGACCCAGGCGAAAGGGGCGCATTAACCTGTGTGCCGGGTGGCGGTTTCGCCTTACCCGGCCCGCATTTCCTGTGAGATCTGAATTATGTTCGACACCCTTTCCAAAGCAGGTAAGTACCTGGGACAAGCCGCCAAAATGATGATTGGCGTGCCGGACTACGACAACTACGTCGAGCATATGCGCGTCACCCATCCCGACCAGACGCCGATGACCTACGAAGAATTTTTCCGCGATCGCCAGGATGCCCGCTACGGCGGGAAGGGCGGCGCGAAGTGCTGTTAACCCTCTTTCGGTAAATAGAGGCTGATTTGCTCCTGCTTGCAGCCATAAATTGCCGCGAGTTTTTCGCGAGTGCGTTTTTGCGGACGGGAGTCCAGGGCTTCCAGCTGTGACACGGCAGACTGGCTGATACCGAGTTTCTCTGCCACTTCCTGCTGGGATAACCCGCGCAGGATGCGCCACGCGGCCTGCAGGCTGACGTTCTGCCAGGTCATGATGCTGCACACTTCTCCGGGCAATTCCACGTCATCCAGACTATCGTGTTCGACCTCAATATCCTCTAGATCGTCATCGGTTTCGTCGTCAATTTCTGACATCTGTAAGAGCATACGAAAATATTCGTGATAGGGAATAACGGCGTACTGCGTTTTCCCGTTATCGTCCTTGATTAGCTGTACAGCCATAGGTGGCACTCTCCTCATGCAGGTAAGTCGTTGAAGTTCTGCGCTTGACGGCCAAAACATAACAATGGTTATCGGGATCGTCCCGAAGCGTATAGATGATGCGGTAATCGCCAACACGTAGCCGGAAATGATCTTCTGTCGCCGATATTTTTTTGATATCGAGCCGGGGAGTTGAGCGGTCATCCAGCTCAGTAAGCTTTACCTCAATGCGTCGCTGATACCGCTCGTCAATCTTTGAAAACGCCTTCTTTGCACCATTGGACCAGACAATCTTCATCTGTACCTCCACTGTACGCCCACACAAAATATAAGGAAATAATAAGACTATTAGATAAATTCCGAATTTCTTATGGGGTACTGTAGAGCGGAGAAATAACGGGAGAAAGCGGCAAAACGCGAATCGTCGAAGCTGCTCGAAAAGGCCTCTGCCGGACGACAGAGGCTTGCATCATGTGTGCGATCAGGCGTTCAAACCGCCGTCAACATCCAGCCCTGTGCCGGAGATCTGTCCGGCTGCCGGGCTTGCCAGGAAGGTTACGGCGGCGGCAATGTCCTCAGGTTGACCGTAATGACCAATGGCAATCATCTGGCGCTGGGCTTCAGCCTGTTCACCGTCCTCGGGGTTCATATCGCTGTTTGTCGGGCCTGGATGGACAAGATTAACGGTAATCCCCCGTGGTCCCAGATCGCGGGCCAGTCCTCGGGTGAAAGAGTTGAGGGCGGATTTGGTCATGGCGTAAACGGCGATACCGGGCATTGCCACGCGGTTAGCGAGACAGCTACCGATATTGATAATGCGCCCGCCGTCAGACATATGCACCAGCGCTTCCTGAGTCGTGAGCACCACGCCACGAATATTGACGTTAATCATCGCGTCAATATCCGCAATCGTCAGGGCTTCCAGCGGGCCACCGCGCGCAATCCCGGCGTTGTTCACAAGGATATCCAGGCCTCCGAGGGTACGCGCCGCGTGAGTCACGGCCTCCTGAATGGCCTCGGCGCTGGCGCTGTCGGCCTGAACCGCCTCACAGCGCCGCCCAAGCGCTTGTATCTCACTGGCGACGGCATGGGCTTTATCATAGGATTTTTCATACGTAATAACTACATCGGCACCGGCGCGTGCCAGTGACAGCGCAATCGCACGACCCAATCCACGGCTGGCGCCGGTAACCAGCGCCCTCTTACCTGTTAAATCGATCTGCATGATGACCTCGTTGCGAAAGTGGTGAGAATCATCATTAGGTATAGACGGTTCGGGAGATTAACGGCTGAAGGATTCCACCTTCTCAAACGCAGTGCGCAGAACTTCAGGCGTGAGCGTAACCGGCAAATAGTGAATCGACTCCACCGGACGCAGGGTATGGGCAATTACCTTGTCCAGCTCTTCACGGTTGTGGATATCCACTTCCAGCTCACGCAGCGTGGTTGGCAGATTAAAGCGCTGATACGCCGCCACCAGTTGCGCCAGCACATCGTCCTGATCGAGAAGGGCACTTTGCACCAGAATGCCGTACGCCACTTTGGTGCCATGCAGATATTTTTCGGTTTGCGGTAACACGGTTAACCCGTTATGTACGGCATGCGCAGCCGCTACACGGGTATAGCGTTCGCCCAGACCGCCGACCATCCCACCACCGGCGATAATCGCGTCCACCACGTCCCGGAACGCCTGCGTCTGTTTACCGTGCTGCTGGTCAGCCAGCGCCTCTTCGCTGCGTTCCAGCAGTACGTCACGAATAGCCAGTGCGCCGTTGATCCCAAGACGCACGGTCAGCGGCAGGTTTTCAGGCTGTGGTGCCAGCACGACCGCTTCATACCATTTCGCCAGCGTATCGCCGATGCCCGCCAGCAGGTATTCCGCCGGAGCATTCAGGATGATTTTCGGCTCCACCAGCACCAGGAAATTGGCATCATCGAAGATTTCGAAATGCAGTGCCTGACCCGCATCGTTATACCAGACGGAAAGCGGCGTCCATGCGGCACAGGTGGCGGCGATGGTTGGAATGGCAACCACTGGCACACCCAGACGGCGCGCCACGGCTTTGGCGGTATCGAGCAGTGCTCCACCACCAACGCTAATCACTACGCTTCGATCATCGCCTGATTCATTCACCAGATGGGTAACATCCCGCTCGCTACAGTGGCCCTTAAACAACAGATGTTTTGCGCCCGCGGCGTTAAAACTCTCTGGCAGGAAAGGACGGGCTCCCTCAATGGCGCGTTCGCCGTAAATCCACACCGCGCGGGAAAGCTGCTCTGGGGTAAAGAAATCATTCAGATGCGCAAGGCTGCCGGGGTGTGAGAAGTAGTTCGCCGGGCCTGGAACGACGCGGATATCGTTATTGCTCATGGTGTTGTCCTTAATTTTAGGAAGCGCTAACCTGATGTTATGTCTGGACATCCAGATGGCTAATAATATTTTGCTTTATCTTATGCCTTTTCCGTCGTTGTCAGTCAACCGGAGCTGTGAAAAATTCAATAAATCAAAATATTAATGAAGGATTTAACGCGGATGGTTTCCAGTCGCCTTGAGATGCGCGGTATCAGCCTGGCCTTTTCTGGCTTTCAGGCGCTGTCGCGCGTGGATTTCACGCTGATCGGCGGAACCGTACACGCGCTGACCGGTGCTAATGGTGCAGGAAAATCGACGCTGATGGCGGTGTTGTGTGGGACGCACGACCACTATGAAGGCGAGATCTGCATAAACAACCAGCCGGTGACAATCCGCGAGCCGCTTGACGCCAAACGGCTGGGCATTCACCTGGTGCAGCAGGAAGTGGACGTGGCGCTGATCCCGGGCTTAAGCATTGCCGAGAACATCATGCTCGACCAGCTTGCGCAGCCGGGACACCGCTACAACTGGCGGGATATCCGCCAGCAGGCAAAACAGGCGCTGGCGCAGTTGGATGTGGTGCTGGATGTACGCCGCTCTATCGACAGCTGCACCCTTGCCGAAAAACAGCAAATTTTGCTGGCGCGTGCGCTGTCGCACCACTGCCGTTTTTTGATCCTCGACGAGCCAACCGCCCCGCTGGATACCCATGAAAGCGAGCGTCTGTTCACGGTGGTGAAACGCCTGCAGCAGCAGGGCATCGGCGTAGTGTTTATCTCCCATCGCATTCATGAACTGAAAGCTATCTGCGATACCTTAACGGTGCTGCGGGACGGCAAGCTGATTGAGTCTGGCCCGATGGCGGAGCTCAGCGGCGAAGCGATCGTCGAGAAAATGCTCGGTCACGTGCTGAGCGATATCTACCCGCCTGCACGGCCTCCACACAGTGAAGAAACGCTGCTGCGGGTTGAGGGGTTGCACGATGAAGCGCTGTTGAAAGATATCTCCCTGCACCTGCGTAAAGGCGAAATTCTCGGCATTGCCGGGCTGGCGGGCGCAGGCAAGACCGAACTCTGCAAGGCGCTGTTTGGCGCCAGCAAAAGCCGCGTGGCGCGCGGTGAGCTGAATCATGAATCCTGGCAGCCGCGAGACCCGGCAGATTCGGTACTGCGCGGTCTGGCGCTGGTGCCGGAAGAACGACGCAAAGAGGGCATCTTTATTGATGAGTCGGTAAGCATGAATCTGTCGGTGACGGCGGATAACTCTTTTTCGCGCTGGAGCCTGTTTGGCCATCGCCAGGCGTGGCGCTGGGCGGAAGAGGTAATTGCCCGCGTAGGTGTACGAGCGCGCGGGCCGGGGCAGATGTTGCGCCGCTTGTCCGGTGGGAACCAGCAGAAGGTCGCCATCGGCAAGTGGCTGCGCAATGACGCCAGCGTGCTGATATTTGACGAGCCGACCAAAGGCGTGGATGTGAAAGCCAAAACCGATCTGTTCCAGCTCATTGACGGCCTGGCCCGCGAGGGCAAAGGCGTCATTTATGCCTCCGGTGAATTTGCCGAGCTGGTGGGATTGTGTGACCGCATTTGCGTGCTGTGGGACGGACGCATCGTGGCGGAAATCGCCGGGGCCGAGGCCCGCGAAGAGACACTACTTTATTATTCAACCGGAGGAACGGCGTCGTGAGCAAGGCCCTTTCAGTGAACGCGGCGGCGTCTGGCCGTCAGCAGATTTTCGATTTTCTCTACAAGTGGGGCATGCTGTTGACCGTTGTCGCGCTGGTGGCCGTCTTTGGCCTGGCGTCGGACAGCTTCCTTGACCCGAACAACATCATCAACATTCTGCGCTCGATTGCCATCGTGACGGTGATTGCCATTGGCGTGTCAATTTCGCTGACCATCGGCGGGTTTGATCTCTCCGTTGGGTCAACTGCGTCGCTGGCGAACGCGCTGGTGATTTCGCTTTTCGTCTGGCACGGCTTCGGCACCACCGAGTCGATTCTGATCACCCTTGCGCTCTGTACGCTGGTGGGGCTGTTCAATGCCTTTCTGATCGTCATCCTGCGAATTCCTGACATGCTGGCTACGCTTGCCAGCCTGTTCGTGATTCAGGGAGTGGCGATGACCTACAGCTATGGTGGGTCGATCACTGAAAATATGGTGCTGCCGAGCGGCGACATGGCGGAAGGAACCATTCCGGCGTCGTTCAGCCTGCTGGGGCAGGTGCCAACCATCGTGATCATTATGCTGGTGGTGACCATTGTGGCCCAGCTTGGCCTTTCGCTGACCACCCACGGTCGCCGTATGTATGCCATCGGTGGCAACCCGGAAGCGGCGCGTCTCTCTGGAATTCGCACTACGCGCTACAAGGTGGCGGCCTACGTGATTGCCTCTTTGCTGGCCGGACTCGGCGGCATTTTGCTGGCATCACGCATTGGCTCGTCGCAGGTGAATGCGGGTGGGGGATATCTGATGGATGCGGTGGCGGCCGCGTGGATTGGCTTCTCGCTGGCAGGCTCCGGCAAACCGAACGCGCTCGGGACGCTGGTTGGGGCGGTGATCCTCGGCGTGCTATCGAACGGCCTGGTGATGCTGTCGGTGCCGTACTACGCCATGGACATTATAAAAGGGCTGGTGCTTGCCGTGGCGCTGGCGATTACCTACATACAAAAACGCTAACGATTTATAACAACACAACGGGATAACAGAATGAAAAAAATTGCACTCTCTTTGGTGGCATTAGGGTTATTGACTGCACTGCCAGGCTATGCGGCGACGCCGGCGCCGGTTCCGGCAACCATTGCGAACCACGAAGGCCCGATCCGCATTGCCGTGATCCGCAACCTCGGCTCAGACGACAACACTACCCAGTTTGTCGCCGGTGCCATTCAGGAAGGGAAAAAGCTCGGCTTTAAGGTCAGCACCTTTTTAAGTAACGGTGATGACGCCAAATTCCAGGATTTTGTGAACCAGGCGATTAGCCAGAAATATGACGGGATCATTCTTTCTCAGGGCCGCGATCCGTACGCCACTGCGCTGGTGAAGAAAGCGGTGGATGCCGGGATTAAGGTTTCGGTGTTTGATACCGCCGTTAATGGCGAGATCCCGGGCGTGACCGTCACCCAGCAGGATGATGCCTCCCTGACCAATCTCTCCTTCGGCCAGCTGGCGAAAGATTTCAACGGCAAGGCCAACATCGTCAAGCTGTGGGTTGCCGGCTTCCCGCCGATGGAGCGCCGCCAGGCCGCGTATAAAGAGTTGCAAAAGCAGTACCCGGATATCAAAGAGCTGGAGTCTATCGGCGCAGTGTCTTCTGACGTGCAGGGCGACACGGCCAATAAAGTGGGTGCGATTCTGGCGAAATACCCGAAAGGCAAAATCGACGCTATCTGGGGAACCTGGGATGCGTTCAGCCAGGGAGCGTATAAAGCTCTGAAAGAGAATGGCCGCACCGAAATCAAACTCTACAGCATCGACATTTCTAACCAGGATCTCCAGCTGATGCGTGAACCGGGCAGTCCGTGGAAAGTGAGCGTGGCAGTCGATCCGAAGCTGATTGGTGCCACCAACGTGCGTCTGGTGGCGAACAAGATTGCCGGGGAAGCGACGCCAGCAACCTACGACTTCAAAGCTGCGGCGATCCCGCAGGCGCTGTTGACCGCCCAACCGGGCGCGGTGAACGTGGCGTCTCTGGGTAAAATTATTCCGGGCTGGGGCCAGACCGAAGATTTTATCGCGCCGTGGTTTGCGACGCTGGAAGCGAAACATAAATGAGTGCGCTGCCCGCGCCTGAATACAGCCGCAATATGCGGCTGATTGGCCATAGCGACCAGGGCGGTCGCCCGGACGGCGTGCAGCTGATGGTGCATCGCGGTTTTGCCTATATTGGCCATATGGTGTCTCAAGGGTTTTCGATTGTGGACGTGCGCGACCCGAAAAATCCGAAAGCCGCAGGCTACGTGCCTGCGCCGCCGGGCACCTGGAATGTTCATTTGCAGGCACACGACGACCTGCTGCTGGTGATTAACGCCCGCGATCTGTTTGCCGATGCTCGCTTTGCCGACGAGAAGGTCTACTACACCCGTCAGGTGGGGGAGACCGTCAGCGATGTTCGGGATAAAGGCTGGAGCGCCGGGCTGCGGGTATTTGATATTTCCATACCGGACAAGCCGCGCGAAATCGGTTTTCTGTCACTGAACGGTATCGGCATTCACCGCATCTGGTACGTCGGCGGGCGCTGGGCTTACGTCTCGGCGCTGATCGACGGTTTTACCGATTACATCTTCCTGACCATCGATCTGTCCGACCCGCGCAAGCCCGAGGTGGCGGGGCGCTGGTGGCTGCCGGGGATGAACCAGGCCGAAGGCGAGCAGCCGGAGTGGCCGGAAGGCAAACGCTACGCGCTGCACCACGCGATTATCGCCGGGGACACGGCCTACGGCAGCTGGCGTGATGGTGGGCTGACGTTGCTGGATGTGAAAGACCGAACCCAGCCGAAGCTGATTAGCCACCGTAACTGGAGCCCACCGTTTGGTGGCGGCACCCACACTGCGCTGCCGTTGCCGGACCGCGATCTGCTGGTGGTGCTCGACGAAGCGGTGTTGGATAACCAGGAAGACGGTGAGAAGCTGATCTGGCTGTTTGATATTCGCGAGCCAGCGAACCCAGTGAGTATTTCGACCTTCCCGCAGCCGGATGAGATTGATTACGTGGCGAAAGGGGCGCATTTCGGCCCGCATAACCTGCACGAGAACCGGCCGGGGAGCTTTGTCAGTTCAACGCTGATTTTTGCCACGTACCAGAATGCGGGTGTGCGCGCGTATGATATTTCCAATCCGTACCGTCCGGTGGAAACCGGGGCTCTGGTGCCAGCGGCACCGGAGAGGATGATGGATACGCGGCCGAATCGCCCGCAGGTGATCCAGTCCTGCGATGTGTTTGTGGACGCGCAGGGAATTATCTACAGCACGGATTACAACGGCGGGTTGTCGGTGATTGAGTATCTGGGGTAGGTTTTGCCCCTCTCCCACGGGGAGAGGGAGTAACTTAGCTGTACTGACGCACCCTTGCCACCAGCTCTTCCGCGTTGTCGATGCGCTCGGCAAGCACAATCAACGCTCTGCCGAGCGTAATGGCGTGGCGCAGGCATTCGTGGCGCATGGCATCGTCCTGAATAGTGTCGATATCCGCCACGTGGGAAAGCCCAACGCTGCGGCGAATCAGCTCGGTGCCGCAGAACCCGATGGCGTCATGCCAGACCTTTTTCAGGAACGCGGAGGCGTAGCCCGGTGTGCTGAGCGCGGTGTCGCGAGCTTTCTCGTTTACCAGCGCCTGGAAGCGTTCAGCGAAGGTCGTCCACAGCTCCTGAATATCCGTCAGACGCTGCTCCCGGGCGGCAGCGGCATCGCGAATACCCAGATGCCCAGGCAGGCCGCAGAAGTTCAGCAGCAGGTTGCCGATGGCGGTGCCGACATCAAAGCCAATCGGACCGAAGTAACCGAACTCGGCGTCGATGGCCTTCAGGCTACCGTCTGCCACGAAAATCGAGCCGCTGTGAATATCCCCGTGAAGCAGCGCTTCAGCGTGGGAGAAGAAACGGTGCTTGAGTGAGGCCACCGCGATTTTTAGCTGAGCATCTTCACGCAGAGCAGCAACGTCGTTTTCCAGCTCGGCAGGGTAGTTGTTGCGCTCGTGGATCTGGTACGGATCGTTGAAGAACAGATCTTCAGTGATTTCGCACATCTCCGGGTTAATGAACTTTGCCACCTGTGCTTTTTTATCGTGCGGGTGCAGATAGAAATCGCTGGTGTGGAACAGCGTGTGCGCGAGATATTCCCCCAGTTGGCGCGCGGCCTGCGGGTAGTAGCGGTTATTAATCAACTCGCCGCGCCAGATGTTATGGCTGGAGAGATCTTCCATCACCATCACCGCCAGTGCCGGGTCGAAGTGGTGGATTTTCACGGTGTGCAGCGGGCTATGCTGGTAATGCTCGACGAGGGTTTGCGCTTCAAGACGGGCGCGATCCAGCGTCAGTGGCCAGGATTCGCCGACGCAGCGCACGTAAGGTAGTGCCTGCTTGACGATAATGCGGCTTACGCCTGCGGTATCAAAAATTTTGAACACAAGATTGAGGTTACCGTCGCCCACTTCCTGCGCTTCCACCAGTGAGGAGGGATCGTCAAGGCCGCCAAACTGCTTTGCATACTCCACGGCGTCCTGGGCGGTAAAGGTACGGTATTGCGACATTGCTGCTCCTCACGGGTTTGCTAATAAAGACATGTAGACGTCTATACTTCTGGATTTCATCCTGACACAATGTGCTACATCAACGCAACAGAGAATTAACGACATGCAGACATTACAGACGACCAGCCTGCGGGTGGCGGAAAATCAGCTATTTATTCTCGATCAGCAGGCGCTTCCGCAGGAGAAACGCTGGCTGGACGCCTCTACGGTAGAGTTGCTGGTGGGGCATATTCACGCCCTGCGGGTGCGCGGCGCGCCGCTGATTGGTCTCTCTGCAAGCCTGCTGCTGGCGCTGCTGGCTGAAAACGGCAAAAGTCGAGACGAACTTGCACTGGCACTGGAGACACTGCGCGCCTCCCGCCCCACGGCGGTGAATCTGATGAACAACCTCGACCGCATGAAGCTGGCGCTATGGCAGGAAGATTTTGTTTCGGCGCTGGTGGCGGAAGCGCTGCGTCTGATCGACGAAGATAAACAGCTTTGCGAGGCCATTGCGAAAGCCGGTAGTGCGTTGGTTAAACCCGGCAGCCGCCTGCTGACCCACTGCAACACCGGCGGGCTGGCAACGGCAGGCGTTGGTACGGCGCTTGGGGTGATTGCCCGCGCCCATCAGGAAGGCAAGATCAGCAACGTCTGGGTGGATGAAACGCGTCCTCTGTTGCAAGGCGGAAGGTTGACCGCATGGGAGCTGGGCGAGCTGGGGGTACCGTATCAGCTGATTACCGATTCCATGGCCGCGAGTCTGATGGCAAAAGGGCTGGTAGACGCCGTATGGGTAGGTGCAGACCGCATTGCCGCTAACGGTGACGTGGCGAACAAAATCGGCACTTACTCGCTGGCGGTGCTGGCGAAATTCCACGGCATTCCGTTCTACGTGGCCGCTCCGCAAACCACGCTCGACCCGGATTGCCCAAACGGCGAAGCTATCCCAATAGAACAGCGAGCCGCCAGCGAAGTGACGGGTGTCGCGGGAAGTTTTGGCGCGGTGCAGTGGGCACCGGAAAACGCACGGGTTTATAACCCGGCGTTTGACGTTACGCCTGCATCGCTTATTAGTGGATGGGTGCTGGATACCGGCGTAGTGATGCCAGAAGACGTGGCAAAGGGGAAATTTGCCTGAGCCTGGCTATCCTTTAAGGGTTTCCCTTTAGAGGACAGAATCGTGAAGCTTGATCCTAACACTGACCTAAAACTGGAACGCGTGGTGGATGCACCACGCGACCTGCTGTGGCTCTGCTGGACCACACCGGAACACATCAAAAATTTCTTTATCCCTGTCCCTCATAAAGTGACCGAATGCGATCTCGACCTGCGCGTGGGCGGACGGTTCAACACGGTCTTTGAGGTGGATGGACAACGTATGGACAACAAGGGCGTTTTTCTGGAGATCGACCCGGGCAGGAAACTGGTCTTCACCGATGGCTACACTGAGGACTGGAAACCGGCTGAAAAACCCTTTATGACCGCAATTCTGCTGCTGGAAGATGCGGGAGAGGGCAAAACCCGTTACACCGCGATTGCCCGCCATCCCACGGAGGAAATCCGTGAACAGCATGAGCAGATGGGCTTCCACGAAGGGTGGGGGATTGTGCTGGATCAGCTGGTGGCGTATGTGAAGGGGCTCAACACATAGTGCGCGCTGATGCCCTCACCCCGGCCCTCTCCCACAGGGAGAGGGAGTAAACTGCTGCGTCATGCGAGTTTCGGATACGCATCCGCAATGGCATCCCCGGTAAACTGCGCAATCCATCCCTCCGGGTTATCGAAAATACGGATCGCAGTAAAGTTCGGCTCTGAACCCATATCAAACCAGTGGGGCGTGCCTGCTGGCACGGAAATCAGGTCGTTTTTCTCGCACAGCACCTGATACACCTCATCGCCAATGTGCAGGCAGAACAATCCCGCGCCTTCCACGAAGAAACGCACTTCATCTTCGCCGTGGGTGTGTTCATTCAGGAACTTCGCGCGCAGCGCCTCTTTCTGCGGGTTGTCGGCGCGCAGGCTGATCACGTCCCAGCTCTGATAGCCTTTCTCCGCCACCAGCTTGTCGATGGCATGCTGATACGCCTCGATCACGGCTTCCGGCGCAGGGTCGCGGCCTAAATCACGATCCGCAGCCCAGCGTTCAAACCGCACGCCTTTGGCGTTGAGCTGTTGGGCGATCTCGTCTGCGTTGGTGCTGTGCCACTGGTGTTGGCTGGCGTCTTTATCGGAATAAATGGTCAATGCGCTCATGAAGGGATCTGCTCCGGATTAATCTCGTCGAACTGGTGTACCTGATGGTGATGGCTTGCGCCGTCATCATCACCACGAATCAGTTGCAGGGTGCGAAAGCCTGCCTGTTCAGCGGCGTCCAGCTCCTGATGAATATCCGACAGGAACAGGATCTGCGACGGGGCAATACCCGTTTGCGTCGCAATGTTCTGATAAGACTGCACGTCGCGCTTGGCACCAATGTGGGTATCAAAATAACCGCTGAACAGATGAGTAATATCACCTTCGTCGCTGTAGCCAAATAACAGTTTCTGCGCAGCAACGGAGCCAGAGGAATAAACATAGAGATCAATGCCTTGCGCTTTCCATTTTTCCAGCGCAGGCAGCACGTCCGGGTAGAGATGGCCGGTAAAGTCACCGTTCACATAGCCGTCGTGCCAGATGATGCCCTGCAGGGCCTTCAGCGCAGTGGATTTGCGATCTTCATCCATAAAGGCAAACAGGGCCTCGATAAGCTCGCTGGTACTGGCGCGAGGGCTGCTGATTTCATCACGCAGATTGTCCAGAATGGAGTTGACCGGCTCGGCGTACTGCTGGGCAGTCACGAAGGCCGCCAGCCGTTCACGCGCGTAGGGGAACAAAACATCGTGGACAAAACGGATATCGCTGGTGGTGCCTTCAATATCCGTCACAATTGCGCGAATCATACTCTCTCCAGTTGTCGTAAACGCATTTCGCATTCAAATAAGAATTCTAGCCCTTCCAGATGACGGCGGGCTTCTGCCACGTCACGTCCCCAGCAGGTTAAGCCATGGCCGCGCAGAAGAAAACCATAATTAAGCGGGCGTTCCTGAGCGTAATGGGCGATTCGTGAGGCGAGGGCGTCAATATCCTGGTCATTGTCAAACACCGGGATAGCGACGGTATCCAGATGCGAGGTCTGTCCGGTAAGGGATTTTTGCATCTCGAAACCACTGATTTTCAGCTCGGCTTCTTTGACCAGACGGGATAACACCGTGGCGTTGACGGTGTGGACATGCAGCACCGCGTTGGCCTCCGGGAACAGGCGGTAAATCAGCGTATGGAGGCCGGTTTCTGCTGAAGGCTTACGGCCCGACGGTGCGCGATTGGTGGCGATCTCCACATGCAAAAAATCTTCTGTGGTGAGGCTGCCTTTATCTTTGCCGGACTCACTGAGCCAGCAATGCTGCGCATCCTGACGCACCGACATATTACCGCCAGTAGCAGGCGCCCAGCCTTTGGCGCCAATCCAGCGGCAGGCATCGACCAGGTGTGTGAGTTGCAGGTTGTCTGTCATTTTCCTTTTGCCCTCCCGGACAGGAATATGGATATGGTTTAGACGTCTAAGCGTCTTGATTGCCAAAGACTAACATCGTGTTATAGTGGCAGCAACATAAGTATTACAAGCAGGCACACAACAATGAGCAACAACGCATTGATTCCGCAGAGTAAACTTCCCAATCTTGGCACCACCATCTTCACGCAGATGAGTGCGCTGGCGCAGCAACATAACGCCATTAATCTTTCGCAAGGCTTCCCGGATTTTGACGGCCCGGCTTTTCTGCAGGAACGTCTGGCGTACCATGTTGCACAGGGGGCGAATCAGTATGCGCCGATGACGGGCGTACAGGCGCTGCGGGACGCCATTGCGGACAAGACGGCCGAGTTATATGGCTATAAGCCCGATGCGGCCAGCGACATTACGGTAACCGCCGGGGCGACCGAAGCGCTGTATGCGGCTATTACTGCGCTGGTGCGTACGGGCGATGAGGTTATCTGCTTTGACCCGAGCTACGACAGCTATGCGCCTGCGGTTGAACTTTCCGGCGGCGTGGTGAAACGTGTTGCGCTCCAGCCACCGCATTTCCGCCCAGACTGGCAGGCATTTGAGGGGCTGCTGAGCGAAAAAACTCGCCTGGTGATTCTGAATACACCGCATAACCCGTCTGCGACGGTGTGGCAGAAAGCTGATTTCGCGGCGCTGTGGCAGGCCATCGGCGACCGTGAAATTTACGTGCTAAGCGATGAAGTTTACGAGCACATCTGCTTTGCCGAAGAAGGACACGCCAGCGTGCTGGCCCATCCGCAGCTTCGCGAGCGGGCGATCGCTGTCTCGTCGTTCGGTAAAACTTACCATATGACCGGCTGGAAAGTGGGCTACTGCGTGGCACCGGCAGCCATCAGTGCTGAATTGCGTAAAGTGCACCAGTACCTGACGTTTGCGGTGAACACGCCAGCTCAACTGGCACTGGCGGATATGCTGCGAGCAGAACCAGAGCATTATCGCGATCTGCCCGATTTCTATCGTGAACGTCGGGATCTGTTTGTGAATGCGCTGAGTAAAAGCCGTCTGGAAATTTTACCGTCTGAAGGTACGTACTTCCTGCTGGCAGATTACAGTGCTATTTCGGATCTGGATGATGTGAGTTTCTGCCAGTGGTTGACAAAAGAAGTGGGTGTGGCAGCCATTCCTCTGTCGGTTTTCTGCGCCGATCCCTTCCCGCATAAACTTATCCGCCTTTGCTTCGCAAAGCAGGAATCGACGCTACTGGCGGCTGCAGAGCGCCTGAACACACTCTGATTATTTTACCGTCCAGGCTTCTGAGTAACGACGGTCTGCAAACAGTTCCAGCAGACCGTTGATTTGCTTGAGACGCAGGACCTCGTCGCTGTCCATACCGAGCTCTTTGCTAATTTTCTCATCATTCCAGCCAAGCTGTGCCAGTTCACGGACGATGTCTGACATGGCATTGATCTGGTGTCGACCACGCGCCCGGTTGTGGCGAATGGTTGCGGCCATACGGTTATTTTTATCCTGTCGGTCCTGGCGCAGGCAGGTGACGGGTAGGTATCCCTTGAGCTGATGCTTTAGTGCCGCCCGATGGGTGCCGATTTCATGGCGATGAAAGCCATCCACGATTTCGTAGTGCTGCGGTTCACTTTCTGTTACCACGATAGGTTGGGTGAATCCATCAAGTTCCAGCGATTGACTGAGCAGCCGCTTTTCAGGAGGTGCAACATTATTGGGGTTGTAATCGTTGGCGGTAATCGCGTCCTGCCGAATCCAGAGGACACAGTCTATAGGTTGCTCGCGAAAAGGGCTGTTTCGATGTATTGCTTCACGAAATGCATTTATGGCATTAATTCGCTCCTCTTCGGGAAGTGACTGAAGATACGTTTCCATCTCGGTAATTATTCTTTGTCGCATAAAATGCCCCACTCCTTGCGTTTAGCCTTCATTCTGTCGCTGTAGCGTTGATAATATTTGGGTTTATTAGGGCTGAATGACAGCGCCCTGCACCAGTAGTCGTTATTGAGTAAAACCTTGCAAATACGCCGCCATGAAGGGATGTCTCTGGAGCCGATATCACCGTCCTGCGTATCGGGAATATCGGCCATGCCTCTCTTCTGATACCAGTGCAGGTAAATGGCGATTTTATTGCGGTAATGTTCTGCTGTATTTTGCGGCATGCTGTCGAGCAGCAGCATGGCATATTCGCGCCAGCAAAGGTGTTCGGGTTTGAGGATTTTCCTGTGACCATAGAAATGGTTATCGTGACCCGCATAGATCCCTCCGCTGCGCACCCCGCTCACGCGTTCACACATGGCCGCCCAGCGTTCAGGCTCAACAACGTGATAGAGCCACAATCCCTGGCGTTGCTCCGGGCCGAAGGGTTCACAGATGCGCATATAGCGCGGCGGCACACCAGCCTGGAACATCAGGTCATAGAGCGGGTTATAACAGCATCCCGATTTGGCAAACCAGGTCCAGATATCAGCAGTTTTCCAGTCGTAGAGCGGGTAGATATACCAGGCGTGTCCACCAGGCGCGACGGTCGTCCAGGGTTTATCGTCTGCAAACCGCTGCTTACGTGCCGAAGCGATAGCCAGAAAACGGTTGTAAGACTCATCGGCGCGAATACCAATCAGCACGGCGGCCGGGCGATTGCATGAGTACCAGTCGGAGAAACAGCGGACAAAGGTCTCAAACGTCATTCCTGGCTGGTAGAAAGGAAAATAGTTGGGATCGGTTATCGCATCTTCTGGTGGCTGGCGAACCCAACGGGTACCGGGTTCCCAGCATTGCCATTCCGGCTGGAATTGTGACAGCGAATTTTGCGTTGTCAGGGGAAGCGCCACCCACCAGAAATGGTCAATAACATCGCTGTACAGTTCGCGCATATGTTCAACATGGGTGATGGTATGGGAAAATTGTGCTTCCCAGTCGATAAAGAGCACATCTATTTTGGTTTTCATCAGACGTGCCTGCCGGGCAACAAGATGAAGCATGACGGTGGAGTCTTTACCCCCCGAAAAAGAGACGCAGGTCCTGGGTAAATGCTCGAGAGTCCATTTTATTCGCTCCCGTGCGGCAGTGAGAACATCCTGATTCAGAGGGGACTTATAAATTGACATGGTTATTCTCATCCTGAGTAATAAATACCAGACGTTAGTATCAAGACTGGAGAAAGGATTGTATCAATCAAAAAAATAAATGAATGTAAAAAATAATGCGTTTATTTATATAACGACGGTGTATGTTTTTGAAAGCTTGTGGCTCCGAATTTTGTACCGGGGCCACGAAAAAACTCATGGTAAGGTTATTTCCTCAATGAAACTTGCGAATGCTGAGCTGTTTAACGCAGAGCGATTATACATCATGTAAATATCAATACCTGGGAATTGGATGTCGGTTTCGATTTTACGTAATTTCAGTGCGGAACCATATTGTTCAAAGGCCGCAACTGGCGCTATTCCAATGAGGTCGGATGAACTGATCATCGTCAGAAGCGAAATAAAAGAGTCACTACGAAAGACAATATTTCTTTCCGTTAAAAAGTGGTCGACCTGTTCCTGATAGGCTTTAACGCTGCTCGCATCGCTCAGGTAGGCGGTGAAGTTTTCATTGAGAATCTCTTCGCACGTCGGGTTTTCGCTGATGCGCGGATGATCCTCCCGACAAACCAGAACAAAAGGAAGTTGAGAAAACCGACTGCAGGTGATGGAGCGGCTGTTTAAGGGCGTGAACGAAAAAACCAGGTCCGCTTTTCGGTAGGCCAGCAGATCTTCTGCTGAATCCGGCGCAAGAAAAACATCATGCAATTCAACTTCATAATTATACTTATCGATGAGCAGTCTCATCGGGCCAAGCATGATTTTTGTGCTCAAAACCTGCGGGCAGTAGATCACAAAACTCTTCTTTAGCCCACTGCTGTGCATCATGTTAATGGTCTGCTCGAGCTGGTTAAGATTTTGCTCCAGATGTTGATGCAGATTGACGCCGACGGTGGTCGGGGTGATCCCTTTACCAGAACGGATAAACAGCGGGTCGTTAAGTTGACCTCGCAGACGTTGCAGTGATTGGCTTACCGCGGACGGCGTGATATAGAGCGTCTCGGCTGCTTTACTGATACTCAGATGTTGATAAATGCACTCAAAAATAACTAACAGGTTAAGGTCGAATTTTTTAAGGTCGTAGAGGTTTGCCATGTTTCGTCCTGAGAATGCTGTGTTTGCTACGGTTATCACATCACTGATAACTATAGTTTGAAGTTAACCATTTACAATCCTTGTGGCTAACGCTCTTAATTTTAATTTAAACGCATCTTAATATATCACGGCGTCAGATTATTGAAATAGTGCTTCAAAGGTGATTAAGGTAATTTTATCTTGGAAGTTCAGGTGGTCGTTTTAAATAACAACTGTCATTTATAAATGACGATATTTTTATCACGAAAATAAATGTATAACGCGCCGGAATGATGTTAGGCGTAACCTATTGCAGCCATAGACAGGAATGTCGCTCTTATGGATTGCCCAATACCTGTACGGGTGGTGTAATCAAACCGCTGTTACTGCCTTGATATAAAGGGTTGTAGAGCGCAACGCAACGCCAGTTTCGGCTGGCACTGAATGTACCCGCGGGGAATTCAGGTATCAGGGCCGCCCGTTGAGGCGGCCTTTTTACTTTTGGCGTTTCCTTTAAAAGGTTCACCTTATTGTCTTGTTGGTGTTGTTAGGTATCGCTGATTGATTTGATAACGCAAACGCATTAGCCCCGATGAGCAAAGTTGGTTACCTTACTTCTCAACGAAAACACGGAGGAAGTACAGATGTCTTTGATTAATACCAAAATTAAACCTTTCAAAAACCAGGCGTTCAAAAACGGTGAATTCATTGAAGTCACTGAGAAAGATACCGAAGGTCGCTGGAGCGTGTTCTTCTTCTATCCGGCTGACTTTACTTTTGTTTGCCCGACCGAACTGGGTGACGTTGCAGACCATTACGACGAACTGCAGAAGCTGGGCGTAGACGTTTACTCTGTGTCCACCGACACTCACTTCACTCATAAAGCATGGCACAGCAGCTCTGAAACCATCGCGAAAATCAAATACGCGATGATCGGCGACCCGACTGGCGCCCTGACCCGTAACTTCGACAACATGCGTGAAGATGAAGGCCTGGCTGATCGTGCGACCTTTGTCGTTGACCCGCAGGGCATTATTCAGGCTATCGAAGTTACCGCTGAAGGTATCGGCCGTGATGCTTCTGACCTGCTGCGTAAAGTGAAAGCCGCTCAGTACGTAGCGTCTCACCCAGGCGAAGTGTGCCCGGCAAAATGGAAAGAAGGCGAAGCGACTCTGGCTCCATCCTTGGACCTGGTCGGTAAAATCTAAGTCTTGTCCACCCAATGGGCGCATCCGCGCCCATTTCATTCCAGCACCATGATGCAAGTTGCGTTCAGGCCGCCTGTATAAGGCAGCTTGCATGATGACGTTTTAAGAGAGGGAAGAAGAATGCTCGACACTAACATGAAAACCCAGCTCAAGGCCTATCTTGAGAAACTGACTAAACCTGTTGAGCTGATTGCCACGCTGGATGACAGCGCGAAATCGGCAGAGATCAAGGAACTGCTGACAGAGATCGCTGAACTGTCACCGAAAGTGACCTTCAAAGAAGATAATGCGCGTGCCGTCCGCAAGCCGTCTTTCCTGATTACCAACCCGGGTTCTGACCAGGGGCCGCGCTTTGCCGGTTCTCCGCTGGGGCATGAATTTACGTCGCTGGTGCTGGCACTGCTGTGGACTGGCGGTCATCCGTCAAAAGAAGCGCAGGCGCTGTTGGAACAGATCCGTGATATCGACGGTGATTTTGAGTTTGAAACCTATTATTCACTCTCCTGCCACAACTGCCCTGATGTGGTGCAGGCGCTGAACCTGATGTCGGTTTTGAACCCGCACATCAAACACACGGCGATTGACGGTGGTACGTTCCAGAACGAAATTACCGATCGCAACGTGATGGGGGTTCCGGCTGTATACATGAACGGTAAAGAATTTGGCCAGGGCCGCATGACGCTCACCGAAATCGTTGCCAAAGTGGACACTGGCGCTGAAAAACGTGCGGCGGAAGAGCTGAACAAACGCGATGCTTACGACGTGCTGATCGTCGGTTCCGGTCCGGCGGGCGCGGCAGCGGCGGTTTACTCTGCCCGTAAAGGGATTCGTACCGGTCTGATGGGCGAGCGCTTTGGCGGCCAGGTACTGGATACTGTGGACATCGAAAACTACATCTCCGTACCGAAAACCGAAGGCCAGAAGCTGGCCGGTGCTCTGAAGGCGCACGTTAGCGATTATGAGGTTGACGTTATCGACAGCCAGAGCGCCAGCAAACTGGTGCCGTCTGCAATAGAAGGCGGTTTACACCAGATTGAAACGGCCTCCGGCGCGGTATTGAAGGCACGCAGCATCATCATTGCCACCGGTGCAAAATGGCGCAATATGAACGTCCCGGGAGAAGATCAGTATCGCACCAAAGGCGTGACCTATTGTCCTCACTGCGACGGCCCACTGTTCAAAGGTAAACGCGTGGCGGTGATCGGCGGCGGGAACTCGGGTGTGGAAGCGGCTATTGACCTGGCCGGTATTGTTGAACATGTGACTCTGCTTGAGTTCGCGCCAGAAATGAAAGCGGATCAGGTGCTGCAGGACAAAGTGCGCAGCCTGAAAAACGTCGACATCGTACTGAATGCGCAGACCACGGAAGTGAAGGGTGACGGCAGCAAAGTGACCGGACTGGAATACCGTGACCGCGTGAGTGGCGATGTGCATAACGTTCAGCTTTCCGGGATCTTCGTACAGATTGGTCTGCTGCCGAACACCACCTGGCTGGAAGGTGCAATTGAGCGCAACCGCATGGGTGAAATCATCATTGATGCGAAGTGTGAAACCAGCGTAAAAGGCGTGTTTGCGGCGGGTGACTGTACGACTGTGCCGTACAAACAGATCATCATCGCCACTGGCGAAGGGGCTAAGGCGTCGCTGAGCGCGTTTGACTATCTGATCCGCACCAAAACCGCATAACAAAAGAAAGTAAGACTACACCTGCAAAATCAAGAGGCCACCCAAAGGTGGCCTCTTTTTTTATCTCACCACCATCACCGGAATATGCGTGTGACGGATCACGCTGGAGGCGTTTGATCCCAGCAGATGTGTGGTGATGGAAGGGTTGCGCGAACCAATGACCACCACGTCTGCTTTCAGTTCGCTTGCCAGTTCGTTAACGGCATCGCGCACGCTGCCGAACCTGACATGGGTTTTGATGCGTGAAGGATCGATACTGAAATGGCTGGCCATGGTTTGCAGGCGATTTTCAGCTTCGTGCTGCAGATGTTCTTCGAAGCGACGCACATCAGCAGCAAAGCGGTGCAGGCTCAGGCTGGCGGAACCGGGCAATACGTGCAAAAGATGGATAACACCGTCCTTCTGCGCCAGAAACTCCGCATGGCGTACCGCTTTGTCGCTCAGCTCCATCTCAAAAACATCAACCGGCATAATGATTCTCTGATACATACCCGTTTCTCCTTGTTTATAAACGCTAAAAACATTCAAGCATAAAATGATTCAGGTTTCTGATAGCTGTCTGGCACTTTTTCAAGCCATGGAATATTTTACGTTTGAGAAGCAGGAGAAAAACGCGTTACCAGTAGCGCTCAAGATAGAGCACTGCCGTGACGATGATCGCCACAAAAATCAGAAAAATAAGTGTGATAGCCAGTATCTCACTCATGACCGTCCCCACGGCACCAAAACAGATTAAGCGTGGATTAAGGCCTTTTCGCGCGATATAAGCATTTCGGGTGAATTTGCGGAAAGAGGATGCGGCTGCATCCTCTGTGCAAAGCGGTGGGCGCTTGTTCAGAAGGGGTTAACGCAGGTAATCGCCTGCGGCTTCTGGCTGGTAGATCAGTGCCAGCACTTCCAGGTGGGTAGAGGTACCTCCCGGTAACTCCCAGTGGATGGTATCCCCTGTGCGCAGCCCCAACAGTGCGGCCCCCACTGGTGCCAGAACGGAAAGCTGTGTGCTGCTGTCTGTCATCTGTGCAGGGTAAACCAGCGTGCGGGTCAACTCTTCACCGGTAGTCAGATTGCGGAATTTTACCTGGCTGTTCATGGTGACGACGTCATGCGGCATAGACTCTGGCGTGCACATTTGCGCCCGGTCCAGCTCCTCGTTCAGGGCGTCAGCCACCGGAAGTGAGGCGAATTCTGCTTTTTCCAGCAGTCTGTCGATACGTTCTGCGTCGAGTTCATTGATGATAATTGTAGGTCTGGACATTTTTTACTCCATGTCGTTAATACTGCGTGTAACGCAGAAACCAATCCAAAAGAAAACCCTCGCCGTCTGGCAGCGAGGGTTTAACTCTCCCGATAATACTGGCTGAGCGTGCAAGTTTGAAGTGATGAAAGTCACATTCATGGTCCATATGAATTTTCGCTGAAATTTATTCAGTCTTCATTCCTGGCAGAATACGTTACGCTGAGAGTTCTGAATCCGGGCGTTGCCCTCCAGGGAGAGAAAACTATGTACTTCTACCAACCGTCTCAGGGACACGGCCTGCTGCATGACCCGCTGAACGCCATTATTGGCCCACGTCCGATTGGCTGGATCTCATCCTGCGACCATGCAGGTCAACTGAACCTCGCACCGTATAGCTTCTTTAACTGCTTTAACTATCGCCCGCCGATCATCGGTTTTTCCAGCAATGGCTGGAAGGACAGCGTGCGTAATATTACCGAAACAAAAGAGTTCGTCTGGAACCTGGCGACGCGCGATTTAGCCGAAGCAATGAATGAAACCTCCGCCACACTTCCTCACGGGAAAGATGAATTTACCTTTGCCGGGTTGACGCCTGCGACCAGCCAGTTGTTGCGCGCGCCACGTGTGGCAGAAAGCCCGGTGAACTTTGAGTGTCGCCTGTCGCAGTGCATTCAGTTGACCGGGGCCGATGGTACGCCGGTAGACACCTGGCTGGTATTGGGAGAGGTGGTCGGTATTCATATTGCCGAAACGCTGCTGGAAGAGGGGATATACCAGACGGCGAAAGCGCAGCCCATCCTGCGTGCGGGTGGGCCGACGGCTTACTATGGCATCAGTGATGAAAACCGGTTTGATATGGTACGACCGGTAGTAAGTCAGTAACCCGCCTTATCAATGACGAATTGTGTTCCGCAGTTACCAGGATGTGGCTGCGGTGCAAATGATGTCGCAGAAAGTGGATTATTAATGGTGTCAGCCTTCAGCGAAACCTGCATTTCGGTCAGATAAGCCGGATTACCATTGCAGGTCAGCTTGAACGCTTTGATATTCTCCTTGCTCCAGCTTTTGGCAACGGCATTGTCAAAATCGCTGCGAGTAACGGTTTTACCGTAGTTATCCGCCAGGAATTTACCGACCTCGCTGTTTTTTATTTCCTGATTCATTCGCACCATCGTGCCGAAATAGGCATCGGGATCAAAACCAAAGCAGACGCCATGTTTGGCATATTCGTAACGTTCCAGACAGGAGTTACCACCTGCGCCGGGCATCACGCTATTCAGCTTCGCGGCACCGGAAAGCGACAGTCCGGTTTCGGCGGCAGCGCATTTTCGGCTGGCTTTCGCTTCTGGCATATTTGGAATGGGGCGCGTGGCGCAGCCGAAGCGCATCCAGCGACGTTCATCCACGCCACGTGCGGCAATAGATTTCGGCAAACCAGGCCATAACCCGTGGACAGTCAGAAAATCAGCTTTATTTTCACGCTCTTTTTGCAGTCGGCATTCGTCAGGCTCATTGCGGTTACGTTCGACCATGCTCTGACAAAACCCGGTTTGCCAGGACAGCGCCAGCACATAGCGATCGAAATCGCCATACTGCGTTGCCTCGAGCGGATCGGCCTGTGTGGAGAAGACACAAAGTGCCAGCGCCATTGCGCCAGACGGGATTACGATATCCTTCCTGAACATGTGATTTCCTGATCGAATAAACATGATTAATTTCTGGAAATTATTAAAGCACAAAAAGCGCCCGCAGGCGCTTTCTGGATATCAGTAATTTAACTTAAGCGGCACCGGGAACCAGCACCTCCGTGGCAATAATCACGATAATCAGGCCAACAATAACCGGTACGGAGGTACGTTTTACCACTTCGAATGGCGAAATTTTTGCCATCCCGGCAACGGCGACGACGACGCCGGATACAGGGGAAATGGTACGACCCAGGTTCGACGCCTGCAGCATCGGAATGGAAAGATACGCTGGATTAATCCCGGAAGAGTGAGCCAGTTTCGGGATCATCTCAACGAAGGCGTAGAAAGGCGCGTTACCGGAACCCGTTGTCATGGCCGCCAGCATGGTGAGCACCACCAGCACCAGCATCAGGATAATACTGGCGGAGCCGAATGAGGTCGCGATGGAGATCAGGCTCTGAATAAAACCGATAGTGCTCAACCCCTGGGCAAAGACGCCTGCGGCAACCAACAGCATAACAACGCCAGCAAACGCATCTGCCATACCGCGATACGCCACTTCCAGGCCAGAGAAGACTTTTTGTGTATTAAAGCCGCGTACAAATTCCAGCACTGCGGCCAGCAGCATACAGATGACCAGAATGGTAATGATATGTAGCTGAGGGCCCCATTTACCGTCAAAAACCAGCACACCTATAATCGGCGTGAACGGCAGAATGGCGTAAAACGCTGGCGCTGTCGTGGTGATTTCACTTACATCCATCATTTCATGGCTGATGTTTTCTTTCTTATCGAGATAGCGTTGCCAGAAGAAATGCGCAATCCCCATTCCCACAATTGCAACTATCGAGATCGGTAGCGTGGTTTTAAAGGCGAAGTCGATAAGCGACATCTCCGCTGCTTTTGCCGCCAGCACGACGTCGCCAGAGGTAGGGGAGAGAATAATAGCTGCCGGAGACGCGCAAATTGCCGCCGCCGCACCACGGCTAATACCGACATTCACCATCACCGGGAACAGCGTGGCCATTAGCAGGACGCCAAGTCCGGTTGCCGACGAAACGGCCAGTGACATCAGGCAGGCGAGGAAATAGGCTGCGACCATCAGCAGATACGGAGAGTTAATATATTGCAGGGGTTTAGAGGCAAGCTTAACGACCATGTCGTTGGCACCGATATGGGTCATGTAGGCCGCAAACCCGCACAGCATCATGATCATCATACCCAGGTCGCCGCCGCGGCTCATGAGTAATATTTTAATGTATTCAACAATATCGGTAGCAGTGTAACCCGTGCTGCTTGCGCTGGCCGGTAACACCTGATGACCCATTATGGCGCTGATAATCAGCAGTGTTAAACCACCGACAAATAATACGCCTGTTGCCGAGTATCCCTTAATGATGTAGCGAGCTACACCGACAATGACGACGACCCCAATAAGGAGTTCGATTAACGTAAGCATGATTTCCCCTGTATCTCTGCTGCCCTTGAGCACAAATAATCAAAAAAAAAGAAGGATGAAAATGTGCCGAATTAATGGCCTGTTCTTGCTGATTAAAATCAATAAATAGATGACTAAAGAGCAGTCAGACAGTGTTTTTGCCACGGCTTATACATTTATATCATGAGGGGCTTGACCAGTAGTAACACCGCAAATTGTCTTTACAATGATAATGAAATGTTAATTTTTTGTAAGTTGCTGAGTGTTTGTATTGCCAGGGAATAAATTCGCTAATGGCACACCCTTAGTGTGATTATTCGCGCTTGCAGGTGGACTATTTTAAGAATATTCCCTCAGGAGTGCGAATAATTAGGAATAATACTGATGCTGTTAAGCGTTGATTAAACTAATTTATGGTAAACTTTGCCTCGAATACTAAGAATGGTAATTGCATTGTGATCGTACGTAATACATTTTTCTCTATTTTGTTGTTTATTTTTGGGCAGTTAACGTTCTCCTCCGTTGCACAGGCAGAGGACAACGCAAAGGATAAAGGCTGGTTCTCTACCTTCACGGATAATGTTTCTCAGACCTGGACCGCGCCTGAACATTATGATCTCTATGTTCCGGCAATAACGTGGCATGCACGTTTTGCTTATGACAAAGAGAAGACAGATAAATACAACGAGCGCCCGTGGGGGGCTGGTTTTGGTCAGTCGCGCTGGGATGAAAAGGGCAACTGGCATGGCATCTATCTGATGGCCTTTAAAGATTCGTTTAATAAATGGGAACCGATAGGGGGTTATGGCTGGGAGAAAACCTGGCGTCCGTTAGCGGACGAGAACTTCCACGTCGGTTTAGGTTATACCGCCGGCGTCACTGCACGTGACAACTGGAATTACATCCCGATCCCGGTGCTGCTTCCACTTGCCTCTATTGGCTATGGCCCCGCAACGTTCCAGATGACCTACATCCCGGGGACTTACAACAACGGAAACGTTTACTTCGCCTGGATGCGTTTTCAGTTTTAACTGACAAAACGTTACATGATGGTGAAAAAACGCGCAGACGTTGATTCATAAACGATAAAAATCTGTCAGTGAAAATTAACGCGACTTTAGTCACTTTTTATCAAAGATCCGCTGGACAAAAGGTCTCACAATTGATGTACTGGTAACCGACACAGCATTTGTGTCGTTTTTTAATGTAAAGGTAATTTTGATGTCTAAGATTAAAGGTAACGTTAAGTGGTTTAATGAGTCCAAAGGATTCGGTTTCATTACTCCTGAAGATGGCAGCAAAGACGTGTTCGTACACTTCTCTGCAATCCAGTCTAATGGTTTCAAAACTCTGGCTGAAGGTCAGCGTGTAGAGTTCGAAATCACTAACGGTGCCAAAGGCCCTTCTGCTGCTAACGTAATCGCTCTGTAATTCAGACGCGTCAGCAAGAATTTCAAAACCCGCTCACAGAGCGGGTTTTTTTCGTTTTGAATCAGCCAAGCAGATACATTTTCAGGAAGCTGGCAACGATCAGCACGCTTAACAACACCATTCCTGCGCTCATCAGACTCTGTTTCATTCTGTCACCCTCGTTCAGCACTGGAGCCAGAGTGACAGAGAAAAATTAAGGCAACATTAACGGTTCGACAGTTAATGCGTACTTGCAGAGGAAAATAGCCAGAATGCGATCCCCGTCATCGCAAAGGAGCCGAGCATGTTAATCGCGATATTCGTCAGCGCCCAGCCGATACGGCCTTCCTGAAAGAGAAACACCACTTCTGCAGAGAACGTCGAGAAGGTGGTTAACCCGCCGCAGAAACCTGTCGTAATCAGGACTTTCCACATCGGGTCGATGTGTGTCATTCGGTTAAACCAGGCCAGCCCCATACCAATAATGAAAGCACCAATCAGGTTTGCGGCAAGTGTTCCCATGGGTATAGCCTGATGAAGGGGGTTAAACCGCATACTCAGAAACCATCGAGCAACGCTACCCGTTCCCCCACCAATAAAAACGGCTAAAAGTAGTTGTAACACGCTAAATACCTGCTATTTGATGTGTAAGAGTAGCGAGTTTAACGCTGTTTATGATGAGGGGACAAATATGTATGTTGCAGTTGGACAGTTTGCGGTCACGCCAGACTGGCACAAAAATGCGCTCACGTGCGTCAACCTGATGAAGCAGGCCTGGCAGAAAGGCGCGTCGTTGCTGGTGCTCCCTGAGGCGCTGCTGGCCAGGGATGATAATGACCCGGATTTATCCGTGAAGTCCGCGCAGTTGCTGGACGGTGAATTTTTACAGCAATTGCTCGCCCAGATCGCGGGTAATACGATGACGACGATATTAACGATCCATGTTCCCTCAACGCCGGGTCGAGCAGTCAATACGCTTGTGGCTATCCGTGGCGGCGCCATTGTCGCACGTTACGCCAAACTTCATCTCTATGATGCGTTCAGCATTCAGGAGTCACGGCTTGTTGATCCCGGTGACTGTGTTCCGCCGCTACTGGATATTGAAGGGTTTAAGGTTGGGTTGATGACTTGCTACGATTTACGTTTTCCGGAGCTGGCGCTCAATTTGGCGCTACAAGGGGCGGACATTCTGGTATTGCCTGCGGCTTGGGTGAAAGGGCCGTTAAAAGAGCATCATTGGGGAACATTGCTTGCGGCGCGCGCACTTGATACCACTTGTTATGTCGTTGCCGCAGGGGAGTGCGGTAATAAAAACATCGGGCAAAGCAGGGTGGTCGATCCGCTGGGGGTGACGATTGCTGCTGCAGCGGAAACCCCTGTGTTGCTGGTCGCGGAGATTAATTTAGAACGGATTGCGCTTGCACGTCAGCAATTACCTGTTCTTCATAACCGTCGGTTTGCGCCACCGCAATTATTGTGATGTTTTTTTCAACAATGCTTGATTCACCTTGTTACAGATTGCTATTGTGTGCACGCGTCAAATGACCGTTAATACAATCAGGTTTTGGCGCTGAATGCAGCCTGTTTTAAGTAAAGAAGGTATCTATGGGTGAGATTAGTATTACCAAACTGCTGGTGGTTGCCGCACTGGTCGTCCTGCTGTTTGGTACCAAGAAGTTACGCACGCTGGGTGGTGACCTGGGGGCTGCCATCAAAGGCTTTAAAAAAGCAATGAACGACGATGATGCGGCGGCCAAGAAAAGCGCTGAGGATGACGTCCCGGCAGACAAGCTTTCTCACAAAGAGTGATAGCAATGCCTGAGGGCTTGCGAAAAAAAACCGGCTCATGAGGCCGGTTTTTTCGTATTACTGTAAATGAATATTACAGAATTATTTAACTTCTTCGCCTTTCGCCTGCATATCGGCATGGTATGAGGAGCGAACAAATGGGCCGCATGCTGCGTGGGTAAAGCCCATCGCCATCGCTTCGGCTTTCATCTCATCAAACTCGTCCGGGCTTACGTAGCGCTGTACCGGAAGGTGGTGGCGGCTTGGTTGCAGATATTGTCCCAACGTCAGCATAGTGACGCCGTGGCGACGCAGATCGCGCATTACCTCAATGATTTCATCATTGGTTTCACCCAGGCCAACCATCAGGCCAGACTTGGTTGGAATATGCGGATGCGCCTCTTTGAAGCGCTCCAGCAGCTTCAGGGACCAGTTATAATCTGCACCTGGACGTACCTGGCGGTAGATACGTGGTACGTTCTCCAGATTGTGGTTAAACACATCTGGCGGCGTCGCGGTCAGGATGTCCAGCGCACGGTCCATACGGCCGCGGAAGTCAGGAACCAGCGTCTCGATTTTGATGTTCGGGCTTTTCTCACGAATGGCAGTAATACAGTCAGCAAAGTGCTGAGCACCCCCATCACGCAGGTCGTCACGGTCAACAGATGTGATGACGACATAACGCAGCGCCATGTCGGCGATGGTCTGTGCCAGTTTTTGAGGCTCGTTAGCGTCGGGCGCTACCGGACGGCCATGAGCAACATCGCAGAACGGGCAGCGGCGGGTACAGATGGCACCCAGAATCATAAACGTCGCGGTGCCGTGATTGAAACATTCAGCAAGGTTCGGACAAGAGGCTTCTTCACAGACGGAGTGAAGGCCATTCTTGCGCATCGCCGCTTTGATCCCCTGGATACGCGAAGAGTCGGCCGGAAGTTTGATTTTCATCCATTCCGGTTTTCTTAACAGCGCCTCGCGCTCTGTAGCCACGTTTTTAACCGGGATAAGGGCCATTTTATCGGCATCGCGGTATTTAACACCGCGTTCCATCACAATGGGTTTACTCATAGCGTGCGTGTTCCAGTTGCGAATATCGAAGGAAAGCGTTTCAATTCAAGGGAATGTTGTATTTATCAACTATTTTTGAACGAACGACAGGCAGTATATCATTGAAACGGTCGTTAAAGCAGCCTGCCAGGTCGCCAATTTGTAAAATAGTTGTTGTTTTGTGCCTTTTGCCCTGCCTGTAGCAGGGGCTTGTGCTGTCTGAGCCTGTCAGAAGGCCTGGCGGATAATGCGGATGACGTTTTCCAGTACCGGATCGCGCAAACTCAGTTTGTTGTAATGCAGTGAAATCTCGATAGATTCCGCATTAAGTTGGCTGAGAGGAATACTCTCCAGCGGCCAGCATTTTCGCAGCAGGCTGTACAGGCGTGAAGGCATAATACAGAGCATGTCACTGCTGCCAATCAGGGATGCGGTGGTAAACATATTGTAACTGCTGAAACTGATCTGACGTTCCGGGAAGATTTCATCAATCCGCTGGCGCAGGGCATGATTAGACTGCCCATCGGTCATGAATGATGAATGATCATAGTTACGCAAGTTTTCGATGGCCAATGGCTCGCTAAGAGCAGGATGATGTTGGCGGCACACCAGAACCAGGTTATCTGCATAAAGCACATTTTGCCCGAGTGCTCTGGCGCTAAAGCTGCCGCTATCAATAATCAGGTCTGTCTGAAACTGAGCAAGCTGAATATCAGGTTCATTGAGAGGCACATTGCGAAGCAGGAGCTGCGGCACTTGCTCTTTCACGGCCTGGAAGATCGCAGGCATCACCAGTACACCCACAGAAGGGGAGCAGCCGATGGTGATGGTTCTCTGTTTATCGTAGCTCCCGGTTAAATCCAGTGCGCCCAGGATCGACTCCAGCCCCTGGCTGATGTACTCGTGGAGGTGTGTGGCGTAAGCCGTTGGCGTCACCCCCTGACCCTTACGGATAAATAACGGGTCGGGAAATATAGCGCGTAGCTTTTGGATTGACTGACTTATTGCTGATGGCGTGAGATTAAGAATTTTCGCAGCATTAACGATACCCTTATGGACATATACTGCCTCAAAAATAGTCAGTAAATTGAGATCAATATTACGTAAAGTCCGAAAAATTTGCGGCTTGTCTTCGCCACCAGGTTCATTCAGGCGTTTAGCTGGTAAATTAGTAGACTCCACGCTTTTACTCCGTATACATTCACATTATGAATGATAGTTGAATTTATTTATTATGCCTGTAGAGATTCGTAAAGTGTTGGTTTTGTTTTACTTGTCTATCAAAAACAAACAGTTGTGTGATTATCACTCAAGTTACTTAGATCCTGCGTATCGCGCTTGCTGGAGGCTAAATAATATGTAACGGTAATATTCGGGCGCTTCGAAAATATAGAATCTGTGGTTTATTGTAAAGCGTAAAAGCGGTAAATAAACACTGGCCCGTCAAATTATCGAGCCATGTTGTATAATATATTAAGCAGGGATATATTCGTGTGGGGGATTGTTAAGTAGCGCTAACATGTGTTTCAGAAGGACAGGACGAATATTTTCTGGCGCAGCCGTGTCGACCCACTGGCACATTTGTGTCATTTCCATGCCGGCGTAGCCACAGGGGTTTATGCGCTGGAAAGGCGTAAGATCCATATTAATATTCAACGCCAGACCGTGAAATGAACAACCTTTTCGAATACGCAGTCCCAGAGAGCAGATCTTCATTTCGCCGACGTAGACACCTGGTGCATCGGCACGCGGGTGAGCGTCAATGCCGTATTCCGCCAGCGTATTGACGACAGTGTGTTCCAGTAAGGTAACCAGTTCACGCACACCCAGTTTTCTGCGCTTCAGATTAAGCAGGACGTACATCACCTGCTGCCCCGGCCCGTGATACGTTACCTGTCCGCCGCGGTCGCTCTGAATAACCGGGATATCACCCGTCATTAATAAGTGTTCCGCTTTTCCCGCCTGGCCCTGTGTAAATACCGGCAGGTGTTCGACCAGCCAGATTTCATCAGGGGTGCTGTCATCGCGTGAATCGGTGAAGTCATGCATAGCCTGGGAGACAGGCTCATAAGGTTGCAGCCCGAGGTGACGGACCAGAATTTTATCCTGATACAAAACTGCGTCTCCGAAGACGAAGGACATAAGATGAGAGGGAGTATATCACAGCGGGGAGAGGGGTTACCCGGCAAAGCGGGTAACCTCAAAGGGACTACAGCACCATACGAACAATTTCGATATTGCCGAGTTCTTCGTACAGCGTCTCAACCTGCTCAATGTGAGTCGCAGTGATGGTAATAGAAACCGAGTGGTAGTTGCCCTTGCTGCTTGGTTTTACTGACGGAGAGTAGTCACCCGGCGCATGGCGCTGTACCACTTCAACCACCTGATCAACCAGCTCAGGTTTCGCCAGACCCATTACTTTGTAGGTAAACGGGGTAGGGAATTCAAGCAGTTCGTTAAGTTTGGTTTTCATGTCAGCTCCGGCGTAACGTCAAAAAGAATAACTCCCACGTCAGGTGGGAGTTATCAGGATACTTAGTATATGGGGATCAAAATCACACTTTCAAGTGTTCGATTTTTAACCAAACCAGTGATGGAACATCAATTTAATGTAATCAATGATTTTGCCGAAGAAATTGCCTTCAGGAATTTCTTGCAGGACAACCAGTGGACGCTGATCGATAGTCTTGCCATCCAGCTGGAAGTTGATCGTGCCCACCACCTGGTTTTTCTGCAGTGGCGCATGCAGTTCGGTGCTGTTCAGTACATAGCTGGCTTTCAGATCTTTCATTCGACCGCGTGGAATGGTCAGGTACAGGTCTTTATCAACGCCGAGGGAGGCACGGTCGTTATCGCCGAACCAGACAGGTTCAGAAGCAAACTCTTTACCTGCTTTCAGTGGGTTTACGGTTTCGAAGAAACGGAAGCCCCAGGTCAGCAGTTTTTTGCTTTCTGTTTCACGGCCTTTAAAGGTGCGACCGCCCATCACGGCGGAGATCAGGCGCATCTGGCCTTCTGTCGCAGAGGCCACCAGGTTGTAGCCGGCTTTGTCGGTGTGACCGGTTTTGATGCCGTCAACGTTCAGGCTGTTATCCCACAGCAAGCCGTTACGGTTGGTCTGACGAATACCGTTGAAGGTGAACTCTTTCTCTTTATAGATGGAGTACTCATTAGGTACGTCGCGGATCAGTGCCTGACCAATCAGCGCCATATCACGTGCGGAGCTGTACTGGCCATCGGCGTCCAGGCCATGCACGGTCTGGAAATGGCTGTTTTTCAGACCCAGCGCGGTAACATAGCTGTTCATCAGACCTACGAAGGCATCCTGACTACCGGCGGCGAAATCGGCCATGGCTACGCAGGCATCGTTACCAGACTGCAGGTTGATACCACGGATCAACTGAGAAACAGGAACCTGCATACCTGGTTTCAGGAACATCAGCGAGGAACCTTTGAAAACAGGGTTCCCGGTTGCCCACGCATCATTACCGATGGTGACCAGATCTGATTCTTTGAATTTACCCGCTTTCATCGCCTGGCCGATAACGTAGCTGGTCATCATTTTGGTCAGGCTAGCCGGGTCACGGCGAGCATCGGCGTTCTGTTCCGCCAGCACTTTGCCAGAGTTGTAGTCGATCAGGATGTAGGATTCAGCATCAATTTGCGGAACGCCAGGGATCATGGTCTTGATATTCAGGTCATCGGCGTGAGCTGCAGAGAGTGCAGTAGCGCAAAGGGCCGTGGTCAGCGCCATGCGCTGCACAAAACGAGCGGAAAAAGTGGTCTTCATGGTCAGAACTACGACATCCGTGATGGAATTAAAAAAAGTGCCCTACTATAGCAAATGCTATTCAGGCAGGCATCCGACTTTAAGCATGAGTTTGTGAATGTGTTTTACACAAACTGACAATTCGGATACCGCCGGTTCATTATTTCGCAACAGCGATAAATGACTGAAGTTGAGCTTCATTCTGCAGACGCTGCTGCAAGGACGCTGCCTGCGATTTGCTGGCAAACGGCCCCATTTGAATACGCCAGACCGCGCCATTCTGCTCAACGCGTCCTGGTACGCCAAACTGCTGGCTCAGACGCTGCTGATACTGTTTGGCCCGGGCCTGATCGCTCACTGCGCCTACCTGAACCACATAGCTGCCACTGGCCGCTGCTGGAGCAGCAACTGGCGCACTTTGCGTCACGGCTGGGGCTGTTACAGGAGCTGGCTGGGTAGCCGGAGCGGTAACAGGAGCGGGTGCTGGTGTAGGTTCACTGCCTTCCAGCACGCCTGCGGCTAAGGTCGTTGGTGCGCCAAGGAAGCCGCTACTCTTTACCGGTGCGCCGGTCGAGTCATCGCTTTGCAGGGTATCATTGCTGATGGCGCGGATCTCCCCACCTGGCTGAGCAGGCTCTGCCGGTGAAGAGGCGCTCCCCATTCCACCGTCAAGATTTGGGCGGTCAGGAAGGGCATAAGTCTGTTTAGCCACCGTGGTACATGCTGTGCCTGGGCCGGACAGCGAACCATCCTGCGCTACAATAATCGGATCAATACGGACTTTGGTATTGTTTGAGGTGTTCAGGCGGTCAGCGGATGCGCGGGACAGAGATATCACCCGGTCATTACCGTACGGGCCGCGATCGTTAATTTTCACGACGATCATTCGCCCATTCGCCAGGTTCGTTATACGAGCATAGCTTGGGATCGGCAGCGTTGGGTGCGCTGCGGTAAGCTGCATTGGGTCAAAGGCTTCGCCTGATGCAGTCAGGTTACTACCGGGTTCAGCATCATAAATGGCGGCAAAGCCTGCCTGACTGAAACGAGAAGGATCCTGAACAATTTTGTAGCTTTTGCCGTCGCGCTCGTAATCCTGATTCGCGCTGGCATTTAGCGGTTCATAAACGGGATCGGCGCCGCTGATTTCAACGATCGGGCCATTACAAACCGCAGGCTGCGGTGGCGCGACGGTTGCCTGTTGCTGACCATCATCACTTGTGCAGGCCGCAAGTAAACTTGCCGCGATGCAGATCCCCAGCCACTGCTTACGCATTCCGATCCCCTTATTTTTATACGCTTTTTGACAACATTTTTCTGTGGGTATGGATCGACATTACGATACCAAACCCGGCCATCAACACGATCAGTGCCGAGCCTCCGTAACTCACCAGCGGCAGCGGTACGCCTACTACTGGCAGAATACCACTCACCATACCAATATTTACGAAGACATAAACGAATAAAATCAACATTAACCCGCCAGCCATGACGCGACCAAAGGTGGTTTGCGCACGAGCGGCAATCCACAATCCGCGCATGATTAGCAGCACGTAGAGCGCCAGCAATATTAAGATGCCAACCAGTCCCAGCTCTTCCGCCAGTACGGCAAAGATAAAGTCAGTGTGGCGTTCCGGTAAAAATTCCAGCTGAGACTGGGTGCCGTGTAGCCAGCCTTTACCGCGTAGGCCACCTGAGCCAATCGCAATCTTGGACTGAATAATATGATATCCCGCACCAAGCGGATCGGTTTCTGGATCGAGCAACATCATTACGCGCTGGCGCTGGTAATCATGCATCAGGAAGAACCAGAGAATGGGGATGAAAGCCGCAATCAGCACCACCGCGATACCAATCAGACGCCAGCTTAAGCCCGACAGGAAGAGAACAAACAGGCCGGAGAGGGCGATTAAGATTGAGGTGCCAAGGTCAGGCTGCGCGGCAACCAGCAGTGTCGGCAGGAAAATCAGCACCAGCGCGATGGCGGTATTTTTTAGCGACGGCGGGCAGACGTCACGGTTGATAAAGCGCGCGACCATCAATGGAACGGCAATTTTGGCAATTTCAGAAGGCTGGAAGCGAACCACACCCAGATCCAGCCAGCGCTGTGCGCCTTTAGAGATAGCGCCGAAGGCGTCAACCGCAACCAGCAACACAATACAGAATATATACAGGTACGGTGCCCAGCCTTCATAGACGCGCGGCGGGATCTGCGCCATGACCACCATAATGACCAGACCCATCGCAATCTGGCCGATTTTGCGCTCCATCATGCCGATGTCCTGGCCACTGGCGCTCCAGATAACCAGGGCGCTGTAAACCAGCAGAGCCAGCAGGATCAGCAGCATGGCTGGGTCGATGTGGATTTTATCCCACAGCGATTTCTTATTTGGATTATCCGTCATGATTATTGGTCCTCCGCCGCAGCGGCGGCCGGGTTTTCAGCCGGCAGTTCGGTGTTGTTATCACCCAGCATAATGTGGTCAAGGATCTGGCGCATGATGGTCCCGACTGCTGGTCCGGCACCGCCGTTCTCCAGAATCATTGCCACCGCCACCTGCGGGTTATCATAAGGGGCAAATGCCGTCATCAGTTTATGGTCACGCAGTCTTTCGGCAATGCGGTGCGCGTTATAGGTTTCATTGGCTTTCAGACCAAACACCTGCGCAGTACCTGATTTCGCGGCCACTTTATACGGCGTACCAGCGAAATACTTATGCGCGGTACCGTTAGGACGGTTTGCTACGCCATACATACCGTCTTTAGCGATTTCCCAGAAGCCGGAGTGAATATCCCCCACAGGCGCTTCATGCGGCTGGTTCCAGGGCACTTTTTTACCGTCTTCAACCGTACTCAGTAGCAGGTGTGGAACTTTCACGACACCGTCATTGATGAGGATCATCATGGCTTTGTTCATCTGAAGCGGTGTTGCTGTCCAGTAACCCTGGCCGATACCCACCGGAATGGTATCGCCCTGATACCATGGTTTTTTAAAGCGTTTCAGCTTCCATTCACGCGTTGGCATATTACCGGAACGTTCTTCTGCAAGGTCAACGCCGGTGTAGTGCCCATAACCGAATTTGCTCATCCACTCTGAGAGGCGATCAATCCCCATGTCATACGCCACCTGATAGAAGAAGGTATCCGCAGACTCCTCCAGCGATTTGGTGACGTTCAGATGACCGTGGCCCCATTTTTTCCAGTCACGGTAGCGTTTTTCAGAACCAGGCAACTGCCACCAGCCCGGGTCAAACAGGCTGGTATTACGGTTGATAACACCGGCACTCAATGCAGAAACCGCCACGTACGGTTTAACCGTTGACGCTGGCGGGTAAACACCCTGTGTCGCGCGGTTCACCAGCGGCGTATTAGGGTCATTCAGCAGACCGGAATAGTCCTTACTGGAAATGCCGTCGACAAACAGGTTCGGGTCATAACTTGGCATTGAAACCATTGCCAGAATGCCACCGGTACGCGGATCGGTGACCACAACGGCTGCTCGGCTGCCTGCCAGCAGGGTTTCAATATACTGCTGAAGTTTAAGATCGAGCGTCAGATAGACATCATGTCCCGCCTGAGGCGGCACTTCTTTAAGCTGGCGAATAACGCGGCCACGGTTGTTAACCTCAACCTCTTCATAGCCAGTCTGTCCGTGCAGAACATCTTCGTAATAACGTTCAATCCCCAGCTTACCGATATCGTGCGTCGCGGCGTAGTTCGCCAGTTTGCCGTCTTTATCGAGACGATCGACGTCTTTATCGTTAATTTTGGAAACGTAGCCAATCACATGCGTCAGCGCAGAGCCATAAGGGTAGTAGCGACGTTTGTAACCTTTCACTTCCACGCCGGGGAAACGGTACTGGTTTACCGCAAAGCGGGCAACCTGGACTTCCGTCAGATTGGTTTTTACCGGGATGGAGGTGAAACGGTGAGAGCGGGCACGTTCTTTTTTGAAAGCGGCGATATCGTCATCGTTAAGATCGACAACGCTTCTCAGCGCTTCCAGCGTATCCTGAACATTATCGACCTTTTCCGGCATCATCTCTATTTGATAGATGGTGCGGTTTAACGCCAGCGGTGTGCCGTTACGGTCGTAAATGATGCCGCGGCTGGGCGCGATTGGCACCAGCTTAATACGGTTTTCGTTTGAACGCGTCTGGTAATCGGTAAAGCGGACAATTTGCAGATTATAAAGGTTGGCGATCAGCACGCCGGTAAGCAGCAAAATCCCCGTAAAGGCGACCAGCGCCCGGCGCACAAACAGCGCGGACTCAGCCGTATAGTCGCGAAAAGAATTCTGTAGTTTCATCCGCTGCTTAATCTACCCTGGTCAAGTCACTATTCGCGGTGATAGGGGTGGTTGGTCGTAATGCTCCACGCGCGATACAGGCTTTCTGCCACCAGTACCCGAACGAGCGGATGGGGAAGCGTCAGCGCGGAGAGAGACCAACTTTGTTCTGCTGCCGCTTTGCAGGCAGGGGATAACCCTTCTGGCCCGCCAATCAACAGACTGACGTCACGGCCATCCTGCTTCCAGCGCTCCAGTTCGTGCGCCAGCTGCGGCGTATCCCAGGGCTTTCCTGGAATATCGAGGGTGACGATGCGGTTTTTGCCTGCGGCAGCCAGCATCAGTTCGCCCTCTTTATCAAGAATACGTTTGATATCGGCGTTCTTGCCGCGCTTTCCGGCGGGGATCTCCACCAGTTCGAACGGCATGTCTTTTGGGAAACGACGCAGATACTCAGTAAAACCGGTTTGTACCCAGTCCGGCATTTTGGTGCCGACGGCGACCAGTTGCAACTTCACGCATTAACCCCAGAGTTTTTCCAGCTCATACAGGCGACGGCTCTCTTCCTGCATGACATGGACAATCACATCGCCGAGGTCGACAACCACCCAGTCAGCCGTCGCTTCACCTTCAACACCAAGCGGCAACAGCCCTGCTGCACGTGATTCCTGAACCACGTGATCGGCAATCGAAACAACATGACGCGTAGAAGTACCGGTGCAGATAATCATGCAGTCGGTAATACTGGATTTACCCTTAACGTCGATAGCGATGATGTCCTGACCTTTCAGGTCATCAATTTTGTCAATAACAAAATCCTGGAGTGCTTTACCCTGCAAGTTTTCCCCCTGGGGTGAACGAGATTGTATAACTATGAATTCGTGGCCAGACAGTATACCTGAACTAGCGCCTGTGTCGGGACAAATGTCTCCGGCCGGGCTTTTGAAGGCGGGTATCATCCCACCCTCCGCCTGAGATTGCATCGCCATTTTTGTAAAACAATTTCTGTAAAGCAATGATCGGCGGGAAAGTCTGGCAGCGGAGGATAACAGTATGGCTTACTCTGTCAAGGCAGGATAATCAATAAGCCACTTTTTATGGTCCCGGGTCAGGCATCTGCGCTTTTCTGATACAACCCATGTGCGTGAATATACGCCAGTACCGATGCGGGCAGCAGATCGTCACACGCTAAGCCCTGTTGCAGGCGCTCACGAATGAGGGTCGCAGAGATATCGAACCACGGTGTTTCTGCCAGATAAATTTTCCCGGCAGGCTGATTGTGGAGATCTTCAACATTATCGGTGAGATGGTCTTCCAGCCATTGCTGATATTGCTCTTCGCGCATCGTCAGCGGATAACCCGGACGGCGGCAGACAAGCAGGTGGCTGTTCTCCAGAATGGTTTCATACTGATGCCATGTGGGGAGATTTAGCAGTGAATCCTGGCCAATAATGAAGGCCAGCGGCTTGTCAGGGCCTTGTTCAGTCCGCCACTCCTGCAGCGTCTGTGACGTCCAGGAGGGAGTATCGCGACGTAGCTCCCGTTCATCAAGTTTGAAAAGCGGTTTATCCGCAATGGCCAGGGCCAGCATCTCTTTGCGTTGCTCGCTGGTCGCCTCAGGCTGGGGACGGTGTGGCGGAACATTATTGGGCATAATGGTGACGCGCTGAAGCCCGATCAGATTCGCCAGAATTTCGACTGGCTTCAGATGCCCGTAATGTACCGGGTCGAAGGTGCCACCATACAGGGCCTGTAAAGAATGTATGCTATCCATCAATAAATACGTCTGCGAGCGCCTTGTGGCAGAGCAGCAGAGAAAGGCTTTCCAGCTCTGCCCAGACCGACTGGCCGTAATCTTGTTTTAATGTGAGTTCAGCGCGCATCAGCAGCTGAACAGCCTGTCGCAGCTGTTCATGACTCAGGCGGTTTATGGCCTCTGTCGTCATAGCCCGGCGATTTTGCCATACGCGGTGTTTATCAAACAGCGAACGCAACGGCGTATGGGCAGACTGACGCTTTAGCGTAATCAGCAGCAGTAATTCGCGCTGCAGAGTACGTAGCAGAATAACGGGTTCGCTCCCTTCGAGGCGCAGTTGTTGCAGAATATGCAGGGCGCGTTTGCTTTTCGCCGCCAACAACGCATCCACCCAGTGGAATGGCGTGAAGTGCGCGGCATCGTTAACGGCCTGTTCGACACGCGGTAGGGTGAGTTTACCATCCGGCCAGAGCAGGGAGAGTCTGTCAAGCGCCTGAGCCAGGGCCAGCAGATTTCCTTCATAGCAGTAGCAAAGCAGTTGATTCGCGGCGTCATCCAGTTGAAGGTTGTTTTGCTTCGCTCTCGCCGCCACCCATTTGGGTAGATGCGTTTGCTCAGGCGTCTGACAGGTGACCAGCACTGCGTGAGCCGCGAGCTGGGTAAACCAGGCTGCATTTTCCTGTGCTTTAGTGAGCTTGTTGCCGCGCACGATGAAGAGCAGATCGCTGTGCAACAGGCTCACCAGCGTAGCGAGTTGTTCATTCATGGCCGCGTTAGGACCATTTTCCGGCAGCAGGATCTGGATAGTCTGGCGCGACGCGAAAAGACTCATCGCCTGGCAAAGCGAGAAGAGGGCGTTCCAGTCGGTGTTGTTATCCAGTTGAACGGTGTGATGTTCATCAAATCCCTGTGCCGCCGCCGCATGGCGCACGGCATCCAGGCTTTCCTGAAGTAATAGCGGATCGTTTCCAAGAAGCAAATACGCCGCGCGCACCCCTTCATTGAGCTGCGCGCGAAGTTGTTCAGGATACAGCCTGATCATCATTTACCCAGAGAGTTAGCAGCGGGAAGCGTGCCAGCAACCGGTTTTTCAACAATGTCAGAACCTTGCTTGGTTGACGCTGCAACACTTGGCAGTTTACGGATCAGCTGTTCCGCTGCCTTGTCGTACATTTCGTTGATAATAATCTGCTGTTCGGCATCTTTTGCCAGCGCCGTCTGCGGGTTATCGAAGAACGAACGGTACACTTTCGTGCTGATCGGATAAATATCTTTACCCGGGATCAGAACTGCCGCATCGACCGTTAACACCATCTGATACTCTGCGGTGCGGCCATCCTGGAAGATAGAGGCTGTATCTCTCGACAGACCGCCTCCTATCACACGCAGAGACGGTACATCCTGGCGAAGCGTTTGTTTCTCAACAATTTCAACACCGTTCAGACGCAGCTGGTTACGAATTGCCCGGCTGAGTGGGCCATTCGGATCCCCGGAATCAAAGATCATCGTTTTCATCTGAGCAGGCACCGCCGTGGTATTGCGCAGGTGCCAGCCACAGCCAGCGGTGACAAGCACCGCCAGAGATAAGAGTATTGTTGCCAGTTGTCGCACGTTTCCTCCCGCGCTTAGCCAACGACCAGATTCAGCAATTTACCCGGTACGTAGATCACTTTACGTACGGTAACGCCCTCAAGATATTTTGCGACCAGAGGTTCCTGGCCCGCGCGTTCGCGAACCTGTTCTTCGGTTGCATCGACCGCCACGGTAATTTTACCGCGTACTTTGCCGTTTACCTGAACGACAACCAGCGTAGTGTTTTCCACCATCGCAGCTTCGTCGGCCTGTGGCCATGGCGCATTGTCGATATCGCCTTCGCCTTTCAGCTCCTGCCACAGGGTGAAGCTAACGTGCGGAGTGAACGGGTTAAGCATGCGAACGACGGCCAGCAACGCTTCACGCATTAAGGCACGATCCTGCTCGCCGTCCTGCGGAGCTTTCGCCAGCTTATTCATCAGTTCCATAATAGCTGCAATTGCAGTGTTAAAGGTCTGACGACGACCAATATCATCGGTCACTTTCGCAATCGTTTTATGAACATCACGACGCAGCGCCTGCTGATCTTCTGTCAGTGCAGCGGCGTTCAGTGCAGGAGCATCACCCTGTGCAGTGTGTTCGTAAACCAGTTTCCAGACGCGTTTCAGGAAGCGGTTTGCACCTTCCACACCCGATTCCTGCCACTCCAGGGTCATGTCTGCCGGAGAAGCAAACATCATGAACAGACGCACGGTATCCGCGCCGTAACGTTCAACCATCACCTGTGGGTCGATGCCGTTGTTTTTGGATTTAGACATCTTGCTCATGCCGGTATAGACCAGTTCATGACCTTCGGCGTCTTTCGCCTTCACAATGCGGCCTTTCTCGTCACGCTCAACGATAGCATCAACCGGAGAAACCCAGTTACGCTCGCCGTTAGCACCCACGTAGTAGAAGGCATCAGCCAGTACCATACCCTGACACAGCAGCTGTTTTGCCGGTTCGTCAGAGTTAACCATGCCGGCATCGCGCATCAGTTTGTGGAAGAAGCGGAAGTAGAGCAGGTGCATGATGGCATGTTCGATACCACCGATGTAAATGTCTACCGGCAGCCAGTAGTTCGCTGCATCAGAGTCCAGCATACCCTCTTTATACTGCGGGCAGGTGTAACGCGCATAGTACCAGGAGGACTCCATAAAGGTGTCGAAGGTGTCGGTTTCACGCAGCGCAGGCTGGCCGTTGACGGTGGTTTTTGCCCACTCAGGATCGGCTTTGATCGGGCTGGTGATGCCGTCCATGACCACGTCTTCTGGCAGGATCACCGGCAGTTGATCTTCCGGCGTTGGCATCACGGTGCCGTCTTCCAGCGTCACCATTGGGATTGGTGCACCCCAGTAACGCTGACGGGAAACGCCCCAATCGCGCAGACGGAAGTTAACTTTACGCTCGCCCACGCCCAGAGAGGCCAGTTTGTCTGCAATGGCATTAAAACCGTCTTCGAAGCTCAGTCCGCTGAATTCACCGGAGTTAAACAGGGTGCCTTTTTCAGTCAGCGCTTGCGCGGACAGGTCTGGTTCAGAACCATCGGCGGCCAGGATAACGGCTTTAATCGGAAGGCTGTATTTGGTCGCAAACTCGTAGTCGCGCTGATCGTGGCCTGGAACAGCCATGACTGCACCTGTACCGTATTCCATCAGAACGAAGTTCGCGGCCCAGACAGGGATCGCTTCGCCTGTCAGTGGGTGCTTAGCATAGAAGCCTGTCGCTACACCTTTTTTCTCCATCGTCGCCATGTCGGCTTCGGCCACTTTGGTATTGCGGCATTCGTCGATGAAGGTCGCCAGCTCCGGATTGTTTTCGGCTGCTTTCTGCGCCAGCGGGTGACCCGCAGCCACGGCCAGGTAGGTCGCGCCCATGAAGGTGTCTGGACGGGTGGTGTAGACGGTCAGGGTCTGGTCGTAGTTCTCAACGTTGAAGGTGATCTCCACGCCTTCAGAACGGCCGATCCAGTTGCGCTGCATGGTTTTAACGGTATCTGGCCAGTGATCCAGCGTATCCAGATCGTTCAGCAGTTCGTCAGCATAGGCTGTGATTTTGATAAACCACTGTGGGATCTCTTTACGCTCAACTTTGGTATCACAACGCCAGCAGCAGCCATCAATAACCTGTTCGTTCGCGAGAACAGTCTGGTCATTTGGACACCAGTTAACAGCAGAGGTCTTCTTATACACCAGGCCTTTTTTGTACAGCTCGGTGAAGAATTTCTGTTCCCAGCGATAGTATTCCGGGGTGCAGGTTGCCAGCTCGCGGCTCCAGTCATAGCCAAAGCCCAGCATTTTAAGCTGGTTTTTCATGTACGCGATGTTGTCATACGTCCATGGGGCAGGTGCGGTGTTGTTTTTTACCGCAGCGCCTTCAGCAGGCAGACCGAACGCATCCCAGCCGATTGGCTGAAGAACGTTTTTGCCCAGCATACGCTGGTAGCGGGCGATCACATCACCAATGGTGTAGTTACGCACGTGGCCCATGTGTAGTCGACCAGAAGGATAGGGAAGCATCGACAGGCAGTAATACTTCTCTTTGCTCTCGTCTTCGGTTACTTCAAAGGTGCGCTTCTCGTCCCAGTGTTGCTGGACTTTTGATTCTATCTCTTCCGGGCGGTATTGCTCTTGCATGGCAGCCAGTGGTCCTGTTTTCAATACAGCTACAAATGTAGCCAATGGATGTGGTATTTCAGATCCGCATAGCATAGCCCAAACGTCCGCGTCAAAACAGCCTTTCGCACAAATGCACATTGCAGGAATTTACCGGGTCTGTGCTTCACCTGACAAAGCGGCGACGAAATAAGGTCTATTATTAGAAATAGTTACTTACCCGGGAGGCAAAATGATGAACAAGGTTGCTCAATTTTACCGCGAACTGGTGGCGACACTGACGGAACGGCTGCGTAACGGCGAGCGCGATATTGACGCGCTGGTGGAGCAGGCTCGTGCCCGCGTGACGCAAACGGGTGAGTTAACGCGCACCGAAGTTGAAGAGGTCACCCGCGCGGTACGCCGTGACCTGGAAGAATTCGCACGCAGCTACCAGGAGAGCCAGGATGAGGTCACTGACAGCGTATTTATGCGGGTGATTAAAGAGAGCCTGTGGCAGGAACTGGTGGATATCACCGATAAAACGCAGCTGGAGTGGCGCGAGGTGTTTCAGGATCTGAACCATCATGGTGTGTATCACAGCGGTGAAGTGGTTGGCCTGGGGAATCTGGTCTGCGAGAAATGCCATCACCATATTGCAGTGTATACGCCGGAAGTGCTGCCGTTATGTCCGAAATGTGGGCACGATCAGTTTCAGCGTCGACCGTTTGAGCCATAAATAAAAGTAAAACGGCAACTATGTTGCCGTTTTTAGTGTCTGCCCCCTCTCACCTTGGGAGAGGGGTAGGGTGAGGGCATCAGGCCGCAGCGTAGTACTTGAGCCTCTCCGCCAGCAAATCCACAAACGCCTGCCGATCGATATCCACCATCACCGTGGTATTCGGCGCATTTCCCGTCAGTGAGTAGTAATCCACTACTGTCATCCCCTGGGTATATTTCCCCTGCGTCTCCACGCCGACCCAGCGTTCCACTGTGGTAAACATCTCCGGCTTCAGTAGCCAGGCAATGGTGCATGGATCATGCAGGGGCGCGCCGTGGAAGCCCCACTTCTCGGCTTTGTGATATTCCATAAAGAAGTCGAGCAGTTCGGCCACAGTTGTCGCAACCGGGTTGCCCACCGAGCGGAAACGCTCAATATCGTCCGCCATAATCTGCGCTCGATGGGTAACGTCCAGTCCCGCCATCACAACCGGCAAGCCGGACTGGAAGACAATCTCAGCGGCTTCCGGGTCGACAAAGATGTTGAACTCCGCCGCAGGCGTCCAGTTACCCAGCCCCATTGCGCCACCCATTATCACGATACGGGAAATTTTACTGTGCAGCTCTGGATGACTGTTAAGCAGCAACGCAACGTTGGTTTGCGGACCGGTTGCCACCAGCGTTACCGGCTCGGCACTTTCATGCAGCACCTTCGCCATCAGTTCCACGGCAGTGCAGTGTTGCGGTGCGAAACCCGGCTCCGGCAGTGCCGGGCCGTCCAGCCCGCTCTCACCGTGAACGTTGTCGGCAATGATCAGCTCTCGCATCAGCGGCTTCACGGCACCGCCAGCGACAGGAATATCGGTGCGTTTAAGCAGTGTTAGCATGCGCAGCACGTTGCGCAGGGTTTTTTCAGGCGTCTGGTTTCCGGCGGACGAGGTAACGGCTTTGACGTCAAGTTCAGGGGAGGCAAGAGCGAGGACGAGCGCGATCGCGTCATCATGACCCGGATCGCAATCGAGAATAATAGGCTGTGCCATAGCGTTCTCCATACGTAGCGTTATTTTGTGACAAGGTTAACGCTGCAATGTGACGCCGACGAGAGGAAGTGAGTGAAAGCGTGAAGCAGTGCGCAATCTGCAGATTGCGCACTGAGAAGATTAATGCAGAATTTTGGCAAGGAAGTCTTTTGCACGTTCTGATTTCGGGTTAGCGAAAAACTCTTCTTTCGGTGAGTCTTCCACGATCTTCCCTTCGTCCATAAAGATCACGCGGTTTGCTACTTTGCGGGCGAAGCCCATTTCGTGGGTCACCACCATCATGGTCATCCCTTCGTGTGCCAGTTCGACCATGACGTCCAGCACTTCGTTGATCATCTCTGGATCGAGCGCCGACGTTGGCTCATCAAACAGCATTGCCACCGGATCCATGCACAGCGCGCGGGCGATCGCCACACGCTGCTGTTGGCCGCCAGATAGCTGTGCCGGAAACTTATCGGCATGCGCAGAGAGCCCAACGCGTTCCAGGAGTTTCAGCCCTTTCTCGCGCGACGCTTTTTTATCGCGCTTAAGCACTTTTACCTGCGCCAGCGTCAGGTTCTCAATAATGGAGAGGTGAGGGAACAGCTCAAAATGCTGGAACACCATGCCAACGTGAGAGCGAAGCTGGGCGAGATTGGTTTTTTTGTCATTGACTTTAGTGCCATTGACGACGATCTCACCCTGCTGCACCGGCTCCAGTCCGTTGACGGTTTTGATCAGCGTGGATTTACCGGAACCTGACGGTCCGCACACTACCACCACATCGCCTTTTTTCACTTCGGTGGAGCAGTCGGTCAGCACCTGAAAGTGCCCATACCATTTAGAAACATTTTTCAGGGAAATCATTATACCGTCCTTTTCTTCAGCCAACTGACCAACAGCGACGCGCTTAAACTAATCACAAAATAGACCGCACCCGCAAAGAGCACCATCTCGACCTGCGTACCATCACGCTCACCGATGGTGGAGGCGGTACGGAAGAAGTCTGCCAGGCTGAGTACATATACCAGAGAGGTATCCTGGAACAGCACGATACCCTGAGTCAGCAGGAGTGGAACCATGGCGCGAAACGCCTGCGGCAGAATGATGAGCTGCATGGACTGCCAGTGTGTCATCCCCAGCGCCAGGGCGGCACTGGATTGTCCACGAGAAATACTCTGGATACCCGCACGGATAATCTCTGAATAGTAAGCGGCCTCAAACATGGAGAACGCCACCATCGCCGAGATCAGGCGGATATCGGTTTTCGGTGACAGCCCCAGCACGTTCTGCAGGAAGCCGGGAACAATCAGGTAAAACCACAGCAGCACCATCACCAGCGGAATGGAACGGAAAACGTTAACGTAGGTCGTTGCGAACCAGGCGAGCGGCTTAAAGCTCGACAGGCGCATGACCGCCAGCAGGGTTCCCCAGACAATACCAATAATGATTGCAACGATGGTTATTTTAAGGGTAATTACCAGGCCATCCAGCAGGTATGGCATGGAGGGAACGATAGAACTCCAGTCAAAATCGTACATTATTTACCTCCCAGATTGCCCGGCAGGCGAATTTTGCGTTCAACCAGGTTCATCACCAGCATGATGAAAGCGTTAATCAGAACATAGGCGAGCGTGATTGCGGTGAAGGATTCCCACGCATGGGCGGAGTAATCCAGCAGCTTACCCGCCTGCGCAGCCATATCCACCAGGCCGATGGTCGAGGCGATGGCCGAGTTTTTCACCAGGTTCATCATCTCAGAGGTCATCGGTGGAACGATAACGCGGTAGGCGTTAGGCAGCAGCACGTAACGGTAGGTTTGTGGCAGCGTTAAACCCATCGCCAGACCTGCATTTTTTTGTCCACGTGGCAATGACTGAATGGCGGCACGCACCTGCTCGCACACGCGCGCAGCGGTAAACAGCCCCAGACAGAGCATCGAGGAGACAAAGAACTGAACGTTAGGATCCAGTTCCGACTTGAACCACATGCCAATATTTTCCGGCAGCAGTTCAGGAATCACCAGATACCAGGTAAAGAACTGCACAATCAGCGGAACGTTACGAAACAGTTCAACGTACAAGGTGCCGAGGGTTGAAAGAAAGCGGTTAGGGACGGTACGCAAAATACCGAACAGCGAGCCGACAAGAAATGCGATGATCCATGCCGTTATGGATAAAGCGACAGTGACCTGAAAGCCGCTCCATAACCAGCCAAGATAGGTGGTGTTGCCGAACGGGGCTTGTTGCAGAAAGATGCCCCAGTTCCAGTCTATTGACATAATAAACTCCAGAAAAAAAAGGGTAGCAGCGCTACCCTCGAAGATTGGTGAGAAGCTCATTTTTCGCGCTGAGTGGGGAACGACCACTCAACGTATAGTCTGTCCATGCTTCCCGACAATCGAGAGGGCAGGAGATCCCGCCCCTGTTGTTCTAATTAGTTAAGAGCCTTGTCGTTTGGTGATTTGAACAGTGCTTTCATGTCGTCTGACAGTTCAAAGTTCATGTTCAGGTTTTTTGGTGGAATTGGGTTCTTGAACCACTTGTCGAACCATTTTTCCGCTTCGCCGGAAGTTTGTGCCTGGGCGATGGTGTCATCGATCAGTTTTTTGAACTCAGCGTCGTCTTTACGCAGCATGCAGCCATAAGCTTCTTTTGACTGTGCAGTTCCGACGATTTCCCAGTTGTCCGGTTTCTTCGCTTTCGCGCGTTCGCCCGCCAGCAGGGCGTCATCCATCATAAACGCGACGGCACGGCCACTTTCCAGGGTACGGAAGGAGTCGCCATGGTCTTTCGCGCTGATGATGCGCATATCCATTTTCTTCTCATCATTCAGTTTGTGCAGCAGCACTTCTGAGGTGGTACCGGAGGTGACAACGACCGCTTTGCCTTTCAGGTCAGCAAAATCTTTAATCTCGCCGCCTTTTTTGGTCAGCAGGCGGGTACCTACCACGAAGATGGTGTCAGAGAAAGCAGCCTGTTTCTGACGCTCAAGGTTGTTGGTGGTGGAGCCACACTCAAAATCAAAGGTGCCGTTTTGCAGCAGTGGAATACGGTTTTGTGAAGTGATTGGGATCAGCTTCACCTGCAGGTCAGGTTTGTTCAGCTTTTTCTTCACGGCTTCAACGATGGCGTTGGAGTAATCCTGTGAATAACCCACGACTTTTTGCGTGTTGTCGTAGTAAGAGAACGGAACAGAAGATTCACGGTGGCCGACCACGATCACGCCGTTTTTGGCGATCTTGTCGAGAGTGCTCCCGGCAGCCGGAGCGTCTTCAGCGTGAACCACGCCTGCAGACATCCCCATCACCAGCATTGCTGTGGCCAGTTTACGTAATTGCATACCCAACTCCTTTTTTATCAGCGCCAGAGACGCATTGATACCCATTGTGATGTTGTTATATCTCGCGCTATGCGAGTGCAGTGTTATGCAAACTTGTTAACATTTAGTCTGGCTTAATGTAAAGATTTTGCTGCGTTATTGTTTATTTTTGCGAAGCGCGCCGCACCATTCAGAGGCAAAAATCTCTCGTTGCACCGTTTCGGTGCTACCGATGATCTACGCTGGTGCGACCAGGTTGCGCGTTAAGCCAAACTGCGTTTACCTGAATAAACAAAGCAATAGGCGTGCCAGAATTGGAGTCTGGAGGGGATGGTAGGATGGTAGCAACAGTATGGAAAAGTTGACCGGGTAAGCGTCAACGCCACCCGGCAACATAAGGTAAGGTTATTTACGACGCTGACGAAGACTCATCAACACCGCACCAAAACCAAACAGCGCGGTCAGGATCCACAGCGGCCAGTTGCCGGTGCGGGCGTACGGCGTCAGTCCCGTGGTTGGCGTGACGTTGGTGGTCAGCACCTCACGGGTAAACTGCGGGATCATGGCCTGAATTTCACCCTGTGGGCCAATTACGGCGGTGATGCCGTTGTTGGTGCTACGCAGCAGTGGACGCGCCAACTCCAGGGAACGCATTCGCGCCATCTGGAAGTGTTGCCATGGGCCAATCGACTTACCAAACCACGCGTCATTGGAGATGGTCAGAAGGAAGTCCGTATCCGGGCGGAAGTTATCGCGTACCTGCTCGCCGAGGATAATTTCGTAGCAAATGGCGGCGGTCAGGGCAAAACCGTGCGCATGCAGCTGTGGCTGAACGTATGGACCACGGCTGAAAGAGGACATCGGCAGGTCAAAGAACGGTGCCAGCGGGCGCAGAATGGACTCCAGCGGGACAAATTCACCAAACGGAACCAGGTGGTTTTTGTTATAGCGGTTAGTGGAGTTGTAGCTGTATTCGCTGTCCTTGCCGAGCGTGATGATCGTGTTGTACGTGTCATAACGGTTCTGCGGATTCAGACGCGCATCGACAATCCCGGTAATCAGCGTACTGCCACGCGCACGCAGCAAATTATCCATCATGCTCAGGAACGGCTGCTGGTTGATCTCCAGGTCAGGAATGGCGGATTCCGGCCAGATAATCAGCTGGGATTTTCCCATCACCTGCTCGGTCGCACCGGCATAGATTTTCAGCGTGTTGATAAGCTGCTTTTCGTCCCACTTCATTGCCTGCGGGATATCACCCTGCACCATGGAAACCTGCGTAGCGCGTTCTGGCTCCAGCGTAAACCACTGGATGTAACTCAGCGGGAAAGGCAGGGCGAACAGTACCAGCGCTGTGACCAGCGGTTTCCAGTTGCGCGTGATAAGCGCAAGCACCAGCAGGCCACTGACAATCATCAACAGGAAGTTAATCGCCTCCACGCCCATCACCGGGGCCAGCCCTTTTAACGGGCCATCAATCTGACTGTATCCGAACTGCAACCACGGGAAACCGGTCAGCACCCAGCCGCGCAGGAATTCCGTAATTTGCCAGACCACCGGAGCCGCAATGGCAACCCGCACCCAGCTGGTTTTCGGCCACAGGCGGGAAAGAATACCGGCAAATAGGCCAGTATAGAGTGAAAGATACGCGGCAAGCAGCACAACCAGGAAGACGTTAACCGGGCCCGGCATCCCGCCAAACTGCGCGATGCTGACATAGACCCAGTTAATGCCAGAGCCAAACAGCCCCAGCCCCCAGAAGTAGCCAATCGCAGCGGCCTGCACCGGACGACGATTCAGGGTCAGCCCCTGTAGCCCCATCAGGGAGAGTATGGCGGCGGGCCAGATATCGTAAGGAGAAAAAGCCAGCGTACCGCTGGCTCCGAGTAACAGCGCCAGCAGCAAACGGACGCGCTGGCGTTCAAGCAGTGGGGCAAATGCCATTTAGATTAATCTTCCAGTTTTGGCACCGGTGAGTCATCCGGCGTTCTGACATGAACCTGTATAATACGTCGGCTGTCGGCCATCGCCACCTTGAACTGGTAACCGTCGATGTCAACGGTCTCACCGCGCGCCGGGAGGTGGCCAAAGGCCTGCATCACCAGACCGCCAATGGTATCGACCTCTTCATCGCTGAAGTGGGTACCGAAGGCGTCGTTAAAGTCTTCAATCGAGGCCAGCGCACGCACAGTCCAGGTGTGGCGGCTCAGTTGACGGAAGTCGATATCTTCTTCTTCGTCATACTCATCTTCGATTTCTCCCACGATCAGCTCAAGAATATCTTCGATCGTGACAAGACCCGACACACCGCCAAATTCATCAATAACAATTGCCATGTGGTAACGTTGAGAGCGAAACTCTTTCAGCATCCGATCCACACGTTTACTTTCCGGCACAACCACGGCCTGGCGTAACACTTTTTCCATGCTGAAAGCGTCAGAATCGCTGCGCATAAACGGCAGCAGATCTTTCGCCATCAAAATCCCTTCAATGTGATCTTTGTCTTCGCTGATGACCGGGAAACGTGAGTGAGCGGATTCGATAATCACATCGAGGCACTCGTCCAGTGTCTGGTTACGTTTCAGGGTGATCATTTGCGAACGGGGGATCATGATATCGCGGACGCGCTGGTCTGCGATGTCCATGACCCCTTCGAGCATTTCGCGCGTATCTTCATCGATAAGGTCGTTTTGCCCGGAATCACGAATCAGCTCCAGCAGTTCATCACGGTTTTTCGGTTCGCCGTGGAAAAGCTGGTTCAGAATGAGGGAGAAAAATCCCTTTTTACCGTTTGTCGTGTCGCTACTGTGTGAATTGTCGTCGCTCATGGCGTTTGTTAAGGGTTCTCTTGTTAGTTCAACGTTTACCGCCACGCGATTTCCTTTCGTGGCGGCATGTTAGTCAGTGGGGAGACTGACTATTCTTTCTCGGCAATGTACGGATCCTCATAGCCCAGAGCAAGCATTATCTCTGTCTCGAGGGACTCCATCTCTTCTGCTTCGTCATCTTCTATATGATCGTAGCCGAGCAGATGCAGGCTGCCATGTACCACCATATGCGCCCAGTGGGCTTCAAGGGGTTTTTGCTGCTCTTTGGCTTCCTGCTCAACCACCTGGCGACAGATGATCAGATCGCCCAGCAGCGGCATCTCGATGCCCGGTGGGGCTTCGAACGGGAAAGAGAGCACGTTGGTCGGCTTATCTTTCCCGCGATAGGTCAGGTTAAGCTCATGGCTTTCGGCTTCATCCACCAGGCGAATCGTGACTTCTGATTCTTCCTGAAACTGGGGGATAACGGCATCCAGCCATTTCTGAAACTGCGCCTCTTCTGGCATACCGGAATTATCTTCACAGGCCAGCTGTAAATCGAGGATCACCTGACTCATTTCTGTTCTTGCTCCTGCGCTTCGCGCTTACGTTCTGCTGCCAGTTCGGCCTTACGCTTCTGATCGGCTTCTTCCCAGGCCTCGTAGGCGTTAACAATACGCGCGACGACCGGGTGGCGTACCACGTCTTCACTGTGGAAGAAGTTAAAACTGATTTCTTCGACCTCGGCCAGCACCTCAATGGCGTGACGCAGGCCAGATTTGGTGCTGCGCGGCAGGTCGATCTGGGTGACGTCACCGGTAATGACCGCTTTCGAGTTAAAGCCGATACGCGTCAGGAACATCTTCATCTGTTCGATGGTGGTGTTCTGACTTTCATCGAGAATGATAAACGCATCGTTCAGCGTACGGCCTCGCATATAAGCGAGCGGAGCAACTTCGATAACGTTACGCTCAATAAGTTTCTCAACTTTTTCAAAACCGAGCATTTCAAACAGCGCGTCGTATAAGGGACGCAGGTATGGGTCGACTTTCTGGCTCAGGTCGCCTGGCAGGAAGCCCAGTTTCTCGCCCGCTTCAACCGCAGGGCGAGTCAGCAGAATACGGCGGATCTCCTGACGCTCCAGCGCATCCACTGCTGCTGCTACCGCCAGATAGGTTTTACCGGTACCGGCCGGTCCAACGCCGAAGGTGATGTCATGGTCGAGGATATTCGCGATGTACTGTGCCTGGTTTGGCGTACGCGGTTTAATCACGCCACGTTTGGTTTTGATGTTAATTGCCTTGCCGTAGTCAGGCACACTTTCCGCGCTCTGCTCGAGCACTCGCGCTTCTTTAATGGCGAGGTGGATCTGTTCTGGCTCGATATCCTGAATTTCGCCACGCATTGGGGAGGTATCCACATACAGGCTACGCAGAATATCTGCAGCGGCGTTGACGCAGATAGGGCGTCCGGTCAGTTTGAAATGATTATCGCGACGATTGATTTCGATACCCAGACGTCGCTCCAGTTGCTTGATGTTGTCATCAAACGGCCCGCACAGGCTCAGCAGGCGAGCGTTGTCTGCTGGCTCAAGGCTAATTTCACGCGTGTCTATATTCAAACCGTTCCTCTTTGAGTGTTTAGTAGGGCTGGCATCATAAAACTGTCATTACCGAAATTATTCACGCCACAGAATAAAGGCGCAAGCATTGCGATGGATATTGGGGGCGAAGAGGGGAATTACAAGGCCTGCCAGAAAGGCAGGCCTGGACGCATTACGGCTGATAGATACCCACGCCAGAATCGTTTTCTTTTCGGGTTCGGGAAATGACGGATTCCGGAGATTCTGCAATGCGCAGACCCATTTCATCCTCGGTACGTACCACCTTCGCTCGCAGCGAGTTGGTCAACACTTCCACAATCTCGACGTCCACGAACTTACCGATCATATCCGGGGTGCCTTCGAAGTTCACCACGCGGTTATTTTCGGTACGACCGGAGAGTTCCATAATGCTCTTGCGCGAGGTGCCTTCAACCAGAATACGCTGGACAGTACCAAGCATACGACGGCTCCAGGCATTGGCCTGCTGGTTGATACGCTCCTGCAGAATATACAGACGCTGCTTTTTCTCTTCTTCCGGCACATCGTCAACCATATCTGCCGCAGGGGTTCCAGGACGTGCAGAGAAGATGAAGCTGTAGCTAACGTCAAAATTCACGTCGCCGATGAGCTTCATGGTGCGCTCAAAGTCGTCGGCAGTTTCGCCTGGGAAGCCGACGATAAAGTCCGAGCTAATCTGGATATCAGGACGGGCTTCACGCAGTTTACGGATGGTGGATTTGTACTCCAGAACCGTATGCGGGCGCCCCATCAGGGTCAGCACACGGTCAGAACCACACTGAATCGGCAGGTGCAGGAAGCTCACCAGTTCCGGCGTGTCGCGATAAACATCGATGATGTCATCGGTAAATTCCATCGGATGGCTGGTGGTGAAGCGAATGCGGTCGATACCGTCAATTGCGGCCACCAGACGCAGCAGTTCAGCAAAGCTGCCGGTCGTGCCGTCGTAGTTCTCACCGCGCCAGGCGTTAACGTTCTGGCCCAGCAGGTTCACTTCGCGTACGCCCTGCGCGGCAAGTTGCGCGATTTCAAACAGAATGTCATCCGCCGGACGGCTGACCTCTTCACCGCGCGTGTAAGGCACCACGCAGTAAGTGCAGTATTTGTTGCAGCCTTCCATGATAGAGACAAAAGCGGTCGGGCCATCCGCGCGCGGCTCTGGCAGACGGTCAAATTTTTCAATCTCCGGGAAGCTGACGTCAACAACCGGGCTACGATTGCCGCGAACCTGATTGATCATCTCAGGCAGGCGGTGCAGGGTCTGAGGGCCAAAGACAATATCCACATACGGGGCTCTCTGGCGGATCAGTTTCCCTTCCTGCGACGCAACACAACCGCCAACACCAATGATCAGGTCCGGATTTTTTCGTTTGAGAAGTTTCCAGCGACCTAACACATGAAAGACTTTTTCCTGCGCTTTTTCACGAATAGAACAGGTATTTAGCAGCAGCACATCGGCTTCTTTCGCATTTTCAGTCAGCTGGTATCCGTGGGTTGTATCCAGCAGATCGGCCATCTTGGATGAATCGTATTCGTTCATCTGACAGCCCCAGGTTTTTATATGGAGTTTTTTAGTCATCGACTTGCTCAGCTCAGGATTGCAAGCCGCGTATTGTAATGCTTTGGTGCGGTTGTGACCAGTATGAAGGTTGTCAACCTCCTGACCCCAAAAATCCGGTAAACTTAAGGGATTCTGCAATAAGGAAAATTGACCATGACACTCCAACAAACCGAAATCGCCGTTGTCGGCGGCGGTATGGTCGGCGGCGCACTGGCGCTGGGGCTGGCGCAGCAGGGATTTGAGGTGACGGTTATCGAGCAGGCTGCTCCTGCTACGTTTGACCCGACGGCAAAGCCGGATGTGCGTATTTCCGCGATCAGTGCCGCCTCAGTTGATCTACTGCGCGGGCTGGGCGTTTGGGACGCGGTGCTGACGATGCGTGCTCACCCTTACAGCCGCCTCGAAACGTGGGAGTGGGAAAATGCCCACGTCGCGTTTGATGCCGCTGAACTCAAGCTGCCCCGTCTGGGCTATATGGTGGAAAACAACGTCCTCCAGCGGGCGCTCTGGCAGGCGCTGGAGGCACACCCGAAGGTGACGCTGCGTGTCCCATCGTCACTCAAAGCCTTGCATCGTCATGACAACGGATATCGCCTGACGCTGGACAATGATGATGAATTAGCCGTGAAGCTGGTGGTGGGCGCTGATGGCGCCAACTCTCAGGTCAGAGAGATGGCGGGGATTGGGGTTCATGCCTGGCAGTATCAACAGTCTTGTATGTTGATTACTGTCCAGTGTGAGAATGCGCCAGGAGAGAGCACCTGGCAGCACTTTACGCCGAATGGTCCGCACGCGTTTTTACCGTTGTTCGATAACTGGGCATCGCTGGTGTGGTACGACAAACCGGCGCGTATTCGTCAGTTACAGGGGCTTTCGATGGCGCAACTGCAAGACGAAATTATGCGCCACTTCCCGAGCCGGCTGGGATATGTGACGCCGGTTGCGGCAGGAGCATTCCCGCTGACTCGTCGACACGCGTTGCAATATGCCCGCGAAGGGCTGGCTCTGGTAGGAGATGCGGCACACACCATTCACCCGCTGGCAGGGCAGGGGGTAAACCTGGGGTATCGTGATGTTGATGCATTACTGGATGTGCTGGGTAGTGCACGCGGGCATGCGGAGGACTGGTCAAGCCATCAGGTACTGAAGCGTTACCAGACGCGGCGTATGGCGGATAACTTCATCATGCAGTCAGGGATGGATCTGTTCTATGCCGGGTTCAACAATGACGTCGGGCCGGTGCGTATTCTGCGTAATATTGGATTGATGGCGGCTGAGCGTGCCGGTGGTCTGAAGCGTCAGGCGTTGAAATACGCCCTGGGCCTTTAATCTTCTTTCCCTCTCCCTGTGGGAGAGGGGTAGGGTGAGGGAGCCTGGCCGCACTGACAACAAAAACAAAAAAGCCCGCAGAGCGGGCTTTTTTGTTACTAAGTGGCTGGGGTGCAGGGATTCGAACCCCGGAATGCTGGTATCAGAAACCAGAGCCTTACCGCTTGGCGACACCCCAATTGCGTTAAACAGTGTTTAACGACTTTTTAAATTGGCTGGGGTACGAGGATTCGAACCTCGGAATGCCGGAATCAGAATCCGGTGCCTTACCGCTTGGCGATACCCCAACAATTTGTCTTGATTACCGAAAAATCGACAATCTAAATATGGTGGCTACGACGGGATTCGAACCTGTGACCCCATCATTATGAGTGATGTGCTCTAACCAACTGAGCTACGTAGCCAGTACTGCAATCTTCGATGGCTGGGGTACCTGGATTCGAACCAGGGAATGCCGGTATCAAAAACCGGTGCCTTACCGCTTGGCGATACCCCAATACCGCGGAGAACCGCAAAATCGAAGAAATATGGCTGGGGTACCTGGATTCGAACCAGGGAATGCCGGTATCAAAAACCGGTGCCTTACCGCTTGGCGATACCCCATCCGTGCAGCGCTTACCTGGGAATGGTGCGGGAGGCGAGACTTGAACTCGCACACCTTGCGGCGCCAGAACCTAAATCTGGTGCGTCTACCAATTTCGCCACTCCCGCAAAAAAGATGGTGGCTACGACGGGATTCGAACCTGTGACCCCATCATTATGAGTGATGTGCTCTAACCAACTGAGCTACGTAGCCATCTTTTTTTCGCGTTACCTTATCGGCGTTGCGGGGCGCATTATGCGTATAGACCCTTGCAGCGTCAACACCTTTTTCAACGAAAATGGCCGGAATGTGACTGTTTGGTTAGGTTGCGAACAGCGTGACCGAATATTCGGCAATTATTGGTTATTAATCAGATTTAGGTGGTGAAATGTGAGGCAAAAAAATCAGGCCCCTGAGGGGCCTGATTGCGATCTGAGCGATTATTTGTAGGCTGACTGGTGAACGCCTACCGCGCGTCCTGATGGATCGTTCATGGATTTGAAAGATTCATCCCATTCAATCGCTTTTGCTGAAGAGCAGGCGACGGATGGGCCACCCGGCACACATTCCGCAGCACTTGGAACCGGGAACAGTTCTTCAAAAATTTCACGGTACAGATAGGCTTCTTTGGAACCCGGCGTGTTGTACGGGAAGCGGAAGCTCGCTGTTTCCAGTTGTTGGTCGGAAACCTGTTTTGCCGCCACCTCTTTCAGGGTGTCGATCCAGCTGTAACCTACACCGTCAGAGAACTGCTCTTTCTGACGCCACGCCACGCTTGCCGGCAGGTAGGATTCAAAACATTCGCGCAGGATATGTTTTTCCATTTTGCCGTTGCCGCACATCTTGTCCTGCGGGTTGATACGCATCGCGACGTCGAGGAATTTCTTATCCAGGAACGGAACACGCGCTTCCACACCCCAGGCCGACATCGCTTTGTTGGCACGCGCACAGTCAAACATATGCAGCGCCTGAAGTTTGCGCACTGTCTCTTCATGCAACTCTTTGGCATTCGGCGCTTTGTGGAAATACAGGTAGCCACCGAATACTTCGTCAGAACCTTCGCCAGACAGCACCATCTTAATGCCCATCGCTTTGATCTTACGGGACATCAGATACATAGGCGTAGAGGCGCGGATGGTCGTCACATCATAAGTTTCGATGTGATAGATAACATCGCGGATCGCATCCAGACCTTCCTGCACGGTGAAATGAATTTCGTGGTGCACGGTGCCAAGATGGTTTGCCACTTCCTGTGCGGCTTTCAGATCCGGCGCGCCTTCCAGGCCCACGGCAAAGGAGTGCAGCTGTGGCCACCAGGCTTCAGAGCGTTCCTGATCTTCCACGCGACGGGCGGCAAATTTCTTGGTGATCGCGGAGATCACGGAGGAATCCAGACCGCCGGAGAGCAGCACGCCGTATGGCACGTCTGACATCAGGTGGCTTTTAACGGAGTCTTCCAGCGCCTGACGCAGCTCGGCTTTGTCCGTGACGTTGTCTTTTACCGCATCATAGTCGAACCAATCGCGCTGATAATACTGACGGATCTCGCCGTCTTTGCTCCACAGGTAGCTACCTGCAGGGAACTCTTTAATGGTGCGGCAAACCGGTACCAGGGCTTTCATTTCAGAGGCAACATAGAAGTTGCCGTGTTCATCGTGACCCATATACAGCGGGATAATGCCGATGTGGTCACGGCCGATCAGGTAGGCGTCTTTTTCGCTGTCGTACAGTGCGAAGGCAAACATGCCCTGCAGGTCGTCCAGGAACTCCGGGCCTTTCTCCTGATACAGCGCGAGGATCACTTCACAGTCAGAACCGGTCTGGAACGCGTAGCGGTCGCCGTACTCGGCACGCAGTGCCTGATGGTTGTAGATTTCACCGTTGACAGCTAGCGCGTGCGTTTTTTTCTCGTTATACAGCGGCTGAGCACCAGCGTTGACGTCTACGATCGACAGACGTTCGTGAGCCAGAATGGCTTTATCGCTGGCGTAAACGCCGGACCAGTCCGGGCCGCGATGGCGCATCAGGCGGGACAATTCGAGTGCTTTTTTACGCAGTTCGCCCGCGTCAGTTTTAATATCCAGTACGCCAAAAATAGAACACATAACCTTCTCCGTTAACCCTGTTGCATTGTGATGTTGCTTGCTTATGAAAATGCCGCAAAGGGACTGGGTGCGCAAGCGTTTTACGGGCTAAAACGGAAATAGTGCAATGGTAATTGCTGAATAGTGAAAAACGAGTATGTCATGCATGCTTTTATTGATGATTATTCAATAAAACGTGGTTTTTGTTAGATGAGTTTTTATTTGGCTGGGCTGAAAATGAAAAACCACGCCCTGAGGCGTGGTTTGGTATCAGATAATGTCAATTTCATCAACGGAGGGGTAAATCCAGCTCGGCCGGAACGGCATCGAATCAATGTCATCAAGCTGAGAGACGCCAGAGAGCACCAGAATAGTTTCAAGACCCGCCTGGAAACCGGCCAGAATATCGGTACGGAGGTTGTCGCCGACAATGACGGTTTCTTCAGAGTGAGCCTGCATTTTGTTCAGTGCGGCACGGATGATCCACGGGCTAGGTTTCCCGACCACAAACGGCTGACGACCAGAGATTTTCTCGATACCGGCGCAGAGCGCACCACATGCCGGATAAAAGCCACGGCCGTGCGTATCCGGGTTGGTGGCGATAAAGCGCGCGCCGCTGGCGACAAAGTATGCCGCTTTATGCATCATCTCCCAGTTAAAGGAGCGCGTTTCACCCACGATCACAAAGTCCGGGTTCACATCGGTGATGGTAAAACCGGCTTTGTACAGCTCATGGATCAGCGCACCTTCACCCACCACATAGGCTTTTTTCCCTTCCTGACGTTTCAGAAAATCAGCCGTTGCCATCGCCGAGGTATAAAACACGCTGTCCGGCACGTCGACACCGGCTGTGGCAAAACGGTTCGCCAGATCCTGACCGGTCTGAGAAGGGTAGTTCGTGAGAAGAACCAGAGGCATTCCTTTGTCGATGATGCGGTGAAGAAACTCCGCAGCACCCGGCACAGCAACGTTGTCGTGCATCAGCACGCCGTCGATATCACAAATTACATTCTTAATGGTCATGGACAGTCCGACATCAAAAAAAGAAGGCGTTACTATAAGGTTCGATCAACTTTCCAGCAAATGCTGCAACAGAATGCCGTTGAGCATCGCACGTTTTACCAGTGCGAATGCACCAATCGCTGAACGATGGTCAAGCTTTGAACGAACAACCGGGAGATTCTGGCGGAATGCTTTCAGCGCCTGGGTATTAATACAGCCTTCAATGGCGGGCAGCAGTACCTTTTCCGCTTCAACAATTTCACCGGCGATCACCACTTTTTGCGGGTTAAACAGGTTAATCGCGATAGCAATGGTTTTGCCCAGGTGACGTCCAACCTGCTCGATCACCTCACAGGCCAGCGCGTCGCCTTTATTGGCTGCTTTACAGATGGTTCCTATCTTGCAATCGTCCAGCGTGACGCGGCTTTGATAACCCTGCTCAAGCAAATGGCGAACACGCTGCTCAATGGCCGTATTGGCGGCAATGGTCTCAAGACAACCAAAGTTTCCGCAGTGGCAACGTTCGCCAAGCGGCTCGACCTGAATATGGCCGATCTCGCCGACATTACCGTTGCGACCAATAAAAATACGCCCGTTAGAGATAATGCCTGCACCTGTACCGCGGTGAACGCGCACCAGAATAGAGTCTTCGCAGTCCTGACTGGCACCAAAATAGTGCTCCGCCAGCGCCAGAGAGCGAATGTCATGGCCTACAAAACAGGTCACTTTAAAGCGCTTTTCCAGCGCATCGACCAGCCCCCAGTTTTCAACCTGGATGTGCGGCATATAGCGGATCACGCCGCTTTCCGGGTCGACCAGACCAGGCAGAATCACGGAGATGGCGATGAGTTCACGGATTTTACGCTGACAGCTTTCAATAAACTGCGCGATGGTATTCAGCAGCGCGTGTTCCAGGGTCTCCTGAGTGCGTTCAGGAAGGGGGTAGTGCTCTTCCGCAATGGCTTTGCTACTCAGATCGTAGAGCGTAAGCGTGGTGTCATGACGGCCAAGGCGGACGCCAATGGCCTGAAAATTACGGGTTTCGGTAATAATAGAGATAGCGCGGCGGCCTCCGGTGGAGGCCTGTTGATCGACTTCTTTGATCAAACCGCGCTCGATGAGCTGGCGGGTAATTTTTGTCACGCTGGCGGGAGCAAGCTGGCTTTGTTCGGCTATCTGAATTCGCGAGATAGGCCCGTGCTGGTCAATCAGACGATAAACCGCCGCACTGTTAAGTTGTTTAACGAGATCGACATTACCTATTTGAGCTTGTCCGCCTGGTGTCATACTTTTACTTACTCAGTGACGACCTCGTTACCATTAACGATGGTCTTAATAATTTTATAATCGTGTGTGAATGCCGTCAGGTTTGCAACCATACCTGGTGCAATTCCGCCAAGCTGTTTATCGACGCCCATTGCGCGCGCCGGATAAAGCGTCGCCATACGCAGCACTTCATCGAGGGCAATACCGCAATGCTCAACCAGGTTGCGTACCCCTTCAATCATGGTCAGGGCAGAACCACTCAGCGTGCCGTTCTCATCCACACACAGTCCATTGCGGTAGTATATTGTTTTACCGGCAAAAATGAACTGCTCAATATTTGCACCTGCTGGCGCGGTGGCATCGGTGACCAGACAAAGCTTGTCACCTTTCAGCCGCTTGGCATTACGAATGTTGGTGTAATCGACATGTAAGCCGTCAGCAATAATACCGCAGTAGACGTCTGGCTCATCCAGAATCGCTCCGACCAGACCCGGTTCACGACCGGTTATATACGGCATTGCGTTGTAGAGGTGCGTGGCGAAGGTAATGCCCGCGCGGAAACCCGCTTTGGCTTCTTTCAGCGTCGCGTTTGAGTGACCCGCTGAAACGATAATCCCGGCGGCAGCCAGTTTGCTGATGACATCCGTACCTGTCATTTCAGGCGCCAGCGTCACTTTGGTGATCACATCGGCGTTAGCACACATGTAGTCAACCAGCTCCGCATCAGGTTTACGCACGTAATTCGGGTTATGCGTCCCTTTTTTGACCATATTCAGCCATGGCCCTTCAAGGTGCAGACCCAGCGCCTGATTCGGGTGTTTTGCCAGGTATTCACGCATCACGCGGATGCCCTGTTTCATAAGGTCATCACTGCTGGTGATGAGCGTTGGCAGATAGCTGGTGCAGCCCGATTTCTCGTTGGCTTTTTGCATGATCTCCAGCGTTTCTACCGTCACCGCATCCGCGGTGTCATTGAATTGCACACCGCCGCAGCCGTTGAGCTGTACGTCGATGAAACCGGGGGAGATTACTGCTCCATTGAGTGAGCGCTGTTCAATCTCCGGCGGCAGTTCTGCCAGCGGGCAAACACGTTCAATCAGGCCATTAGCGATAACAATCGCATGGTCATCCAGAATATCATGGCCGGTATAAATCCGACCGTGGGTTAAAGCGTACATAACGACCCCCGGTTAAAAAAAGCGGCCGCCTCTTGATGAAGAGGCGGTTATTCAATTACAGACCTTTGATGTTCTCTGCTTCTAATTCGTTGAAGTATTTCAGCGTTTTCACTTTCAGCTCCATCGTGGACGGTTCGTCACAAACGATGACTGATTTCGGATGCAGCTGCAGGCAACTGATGGTCCACATGTGGTTAACGTTGCCTTCAACGGCAGCCTGGAGCGCCTGCGCTTTCACGCCGCCCAGGACCAGAATCATCACTTCTTCGGCATCCAACAGGGTGCCTACACCTACGGTCAGGGCGTATTTTGGAACCTGGTTAACGTCACCGTCAAAGAAGCGGGAGTTTGCCACGCGTGTGTCATGGGTCAGCGTTTTAATACGGGTACGGGAAGCCAGAGAAGACGCCGGTTCGTTAAACGCGATATGACCATCATTACCTACACCACCCATAAACAGGTGGATTTTACCGTAGGAACGGATTTTTTCTTCATACTGACGACATTCTGCGTCAATATCAGGCGCGTTTCCATTCAGCAGGTTAATATTTTCAGATGGAATATCAACGTGATCAAAGAAGTTGCGGTGCATAAAGCTATGGTAGCTTTCCGGGTGATCCTTCGGTAAGCCAACATATTCGTCCATATTGAAGGTCACAACATGTTTAAAGCTAACCTGGCCTGCTTTATGCATCTCAACCAGTGCCTTATACGCGGTCAGGGGTGTGCCACCAGTCGGAAGACCAAGAACGAAAGGACGATCGGCAGTAGGTTTGAATGCGTTAATACGGTTAACGATATGGCGAGCGGCCCATTTACCAACTTGTTCAGCAGTTGCCAGGGGAATCAGTCTCATTGTTCACCTCAAGAGTTAAAGTAGAAGAGTGGGCGGATGGCTATCGGAACCTGAATTAAGCGTAACCTGGAATCTTTCAGGCCGGATCAATCCGTCTTGATTTTTTGAATGATAAAATAAGTTTTCGCAGTTAGCCAGCATAAGGGAGGGTTAATAACGATATTTGGTGACAAAAATCACAAAAAATACGTGTTTAATTTGCGATACGAATTAATTTTTCACACACTCACAATGCCAGTGAATCATCAACTGTATTTATAGTTCGTGACACAATAAAAAACAGAGCTGAGAACATGCCTTAAACGGGGTCTCATAGGGGGAAGAAAGTGAGTATTCTAGGTTATTTACAAAAGGTTGGTCGCGCACTTATGGTGCCGGTCGCCACGCTGCCAGCCGCAGCGATATTAATGGGTGTCGGTTACTGGATTGACCCGGTAAGTTGGGGCGGCGATAACGCTCTGGCGGCACTGTTTATTAAATCGGGCTCCGCCATTATCGATCACATGTCAGTCCTGTTCGCGATTGGTGTGGCTTATGGTATGTCCAAAGATAAAGACGGCGCAGCGGCGCTGACCGGCTTTGTCGGTTTCCTGGTATTAACTACCCTCTGCTCCCCAGCAGCGGTGTCTATGATTCAAAAAATCCCAGCGGATCAAGTTCCTGCCGCATTCGGGAAAATTGAAAACCAGTTCGTTGGTATCCTCGTCGGTATCATCTCTGCTGAACTGTACAACCGCTTCAGCGGCGTAGAGCTGCCAAAAGCGCTGTCCTTCTTCAGCGGTCGTCGTCTGGTGCCTATTCTGACTTCCTTCCTGATGATCGTTGTTGCATTCATCATGATGTACATCTGGCCGGTTATCTTTGACGGTCTGGTGAACTTTGGTGAGCACATTCAGAAGCTGGGTTCCGTCGGTGCGGGCGTATACGCGTTCTTCAACCGTCTGCTGATCCCGGTCGGTCTGCACCACGCGCTGAACTCCGTATTCTGGTTCGATGTTGCCGGTATTAACGATATTCCTAACTTCCTGGGTGGCGCACAGTCCATCGAAGCAGGTAAAGCGGTTGTCGGTATCACTGGTCGTTACCAGGCGGGCTTCTTCCCAATCATGATGTTCGGCCTGCCAGGTGCAGCGCTGGCTATCTACCACTGCGCACGTCCAGAGAACAAAGCGAAAGTCCTGGGTATCATGATGGCGGGTGCATTTGCAGCCTTCTTCACCGGTATCACTGAACCGCTGGAATTCTCCTTCATGTTCGTGGCCCCTGTGCTGTATGTGATCCACGCTGTGCTGACCGGTATCTCTGTGTTCATCGCCGCAAGTATGCAGTGGATTGCCGGTTTCGGCTTCAGTGCGGGTCTGGTGGATATGGTGCTTTCTTCCCGTAACCCGCTGGCAACCCACTGGTGGATGCTGATCCCACAGGGTCTGGTGTTCTTTGCTATCTACTACGTGGTGTTCCGTTTCACTATCACCAAATTCAACCTGATGACCCCAGGTCGTGAACTGGCTGTTGCCGGTAGCGAAGCGGATGGTCAGGACGTGAATGTGAGCGCGGACAAAGACCAGGATGTTGCAGGTCTGGCGCGTCAGTACATCGCCGCTGTCGGCGGTTCTGACAACCTGACCGGTATCGATGCATGTATCACCCGTCTGCGTCTGAACGTAAAAGACTCTTCTCTGGTGAACGAAGCGCTGGCTAAACGCCTGGGGGCATCCGGTGTTATCCGTCTGAACAAAACCAGCGTGCAGATTATCGTTGGGTTCGTGGCGGAAAAAATTGCCAATGCCATGAAAACGACAGGTCCGGTAGCCGCAGCGGAAACGTCTGCAGCTCCAGCCGCTGCGCCAGCTGCCGCAAAACCGCAGGCAGTACCAAATGCTAAAACGATTGCCGCACTGGTTTCCCCAGTGACGGGTGAAGTCGTTGCCATTGAGCAGGTGCCTGACGAAGCCTTCGCCAGCAAAGCGGTCGGTGACGGTGTTGCGGTAAAACCAACGGAAAAAACCGTGGTGTCACCAGCAGCCGGTACCATCGTAAAAATCTTCAATACCAACCATGCGTTTTGCCTCGAAACCGAAAATGGTGCTGAGATCGTTGTCCACATGGGTATTGATACCGTTGCGCTGAACGGCCAGGGCTTTACTCGCCTGGTGGAAGAGGGTGCTGAAGTCGTCGCAGGGCAGCCAATCCTGGAAATGGATCTGGACTTCCTGAACGCCAACGCGCGCTCAATGATTAGTCCGGTCGTTTGCAGCAACATTGATGACTTTAGTGGCCTGGTCATTCAGGCGAAAGGTCAAGTGGTTGCGGGTCAAACGCCACTGTATGAGATTAAAGGCAAGTAATCGCTCCTGAGTAGAGTCATGCCTTAAGCGGCGGGGGATATCCCTCGCCGCTTTTTTTTGCAGCAAATGCCCCCATTATTTTCTTCAGAGCCGTTTTAAGGGTTGTCACTACGTCCGGCTTATAAGATCATATGCCGTTATACGTTGTTTACGCTTTGAGGAATCCACGATGAGTGAGGCAGAAGCCCGCCCGAGTAACTTTATTCGTCAGATCATCGATGAAGATCTGGCCAGTGGTAAGCACACCACAATTCATACGCGTTTCCCGCCGGAGCCGAACGGTTACCTGCATATTGGTCACGCGAAATCTATCTGCCTGAACTTTGGCATTGCTCAGGACTACCAGGGGCAGTGCAACCTGCGTTTCGATGACACCAACCCAGTAAAAGAAGACATCGAATACGTTGAGTCCATCAAGAACGACGTGCAATGGCTGGGCTTTAACTGGTCTGGCGACATCTGCTACTCCTCTGACTATTTTGGTCAGCTGTATGCCTATGCGGTAGAGCTGATTAACAAAGGTCTGGCGTACGTCGACGAGCTGTCTGCCGATGAGATCCGTGAATACCGCGGCTCGCTGACCGCGCCGGGCAAAAACAGCCCGTACCGCGATCGCGGCGTGGAAGAGAACCTGGCGCTGTTTGAAAAAATGCGTGCCGGTGGCTTCGAAGAAGGCAAAGCCTGTCTGCGTGCCAAAATTGACATGGCATCTCCGTTCATCGTGATGCGTGACCCGGTGCTGTACCGCATTAAGTTTGCGGAACACCACCAGACGGGTAACAAGTGGTGCATCTACCCGATGTACGACTTCACCCACTGCATCAGCGATGCGCTGGAAGGCATTACTCACTCTCTGTGTACGCTGGAGTTCCAGGACAACCGTCGTCTGTACGACTGGGTACTGGATAACATCACTATCCCTGTGCATCCACGTCAGTACGAGTTCTCTCGTCTGAATCTGGAATACACCGTGATGTCCAAGCGTAAGCTGAACCTGCTGGTGACCGACAAGCACGTTGAAGGCTGGGACGATCCGCGTATGCCGACTATCTCTGGTCTGCGTCGTCGTGGTTACACCGCCGCTTCTATTCGTGAGTTCTGCAAACGCATCGGTGTGACTAAGCAGGATAACACCATTGAAATGGCGTCTCTGGAATCCTGCATTCGTGAAGATCTCAACGAAAACGCACCGCGCGCAATGGCAGTCATCGATCCAGTGAAACTGGTTATCGAAAACTACCCGCAGGGTGAAAGTGAGCTGGTGTCCATGCCTAACCATCCGAATAAACCGGAAATGGGTAGCCGCGACGTACCGTTCAGCGCTGAAATCTGGATCGATCGTGCTGACTTCCGCGAAGAAGCGAACAAGCAGTACAAGCGTCTGGTATTGGGTAAAGAGGTGCGTCTGCGTAATGCTTACGTCATCAAGGCTGAGCGCGTAGAGAAAGATGCTGAAGGCAATATCACCACCATCTTCTGTTCTTATGATGCTGAAACCCTGAGCAAAGATCCGGCTGATGGCCGTAAAGTGAAAGGCGTTATCCATTGGGTAAGCGCTGCACACGCGCTGCCTGTTGAAATTCGCCTGTACGATCGTCTGTTCAGTGTCCCTAACCCTGGTGCTGCCGAAGACTTCCTGGCGACGATCAACCCGGAATCTCTGGTAATTAAACAGGGTTATGCCGAGCCGTCTTTAAAAGCGGCCGAAGCAGGTAAAGCGTTCCAGTTCGAACGCGAAGGTTACTTCTGCCTGGATAGCCGTTACAGCACGGCGGAAAAACCGGTGTTTAACCGTACCGTTGGCCTGCGTGACACCTGGGCTAAGATCGGCGAATAATATTGCAGTTCTGGTCAATGAGAGACAAACGCCGCGATAAGCGGCGTTTTTTTATTTAACGATCAGGCCATTAACGCGCAGCTCAAATAAGGTATGTGCGAAATTCAGGTCAATGAGGTGCTACTTATTTTACTCAAAAAAAGTTTTAATATTTACGAATAGCCTTAAGGACAAAAAATACACAGAATAAACGGTCGGCACTCCCTCAAAATACGCGTTATTCCCTGTAAATCCTCGCATTGGCACAGATGTTACAAATCACTACCAATTATGTGCACTTCGTCATAATCCTGACTTTTGCTCGCTGAAAAGCATTGATAATTCGCGTCGCGAAAAATAACCTAAAGGCGGTAGTTAATTCGAGGGTATTTCTAACTACCCCTGACCATTAGGTCTTTTATATTTTTCGCCGTTTAAGGCGTTTTAATTCGTCAAAGAGGAATAATCTATGCGTACGTTCAGTGGCAAACGTAGTGCGCTGGCGCTGGCTATTGCCGGTGTGACAGCAATGTCGGGCCTGGTGATTGCACCAGAGGCGAAGGCAGCAGGTTTTATTGATGATTCAACCCTCACGGGGGGGATTTACTACTGGCAGCGTGAACGTGACCGTAAAGACGTCACTGAAGACAAATACAAAACCAACCTTTCTCACTCCACCTGGAACGCCAATCTGGATTTCCAGTCTGGTTATGCTGCCGATATGTTCGGTCTGGATATTGCTGCATTCACGGCAATTGAAATGGCGGAAAACGGCGACAGCGCCCACCCGAACGAAATCGCATTCTCCTCCAGTAATAAAGCCTATAAAGAAGACTGGTCCGGAGATAAAAGCGGTATCAGCCTGTATAAGGCAGCAGCGAAATTCAAATACGGCCCGGTATGGGCGCGCGGTGGTTATATTCAGCCAACCGGTCAGACATTGTTAGCACCACACTGGAGCTTTATGCCGGGTACTTACCAGGGCGCGGAAGCGGGTGCCAACTTTGATTACGGTGATGCAGGTGCGTTGAGCTTCTCCTATATGTGGACCAACGAGTACAAAGCACCATGGCACATTGAAATGGACAAGTTCTACCAGAACGATAAGAAAACCAAAGTAGATTATCTCCATTCACTGGGTGCTAAATACGACTTTAAAAACGACCTGGTACTTGAGGCGGCATTTGGCCAGGCTCAAGGTTACATCGATCAGTACTTTGCCAAGGCCAGCTATAAATTTGATATCGCGGGTAGCCCGCTGAGCACCAGCTACCAGTTCTACGGTACGCGCGACAAAGTCAGTAATGGTGGCGTCAATGATATCTATGACGGCACCGCGTGGTTGCAGGCTCTCACCTTCGGCTACAAAGTCGGACAGGTTGATTTGCGTCTGGAAGGCACGTGGGTGAAAGCGGAAGGGCAGCAGGGGTACTTCCTGCAGCGTATGACCCCAACCTATGCATCGTCTAACGGTCGTCTTGATATCTGGTGGGATAACCGCTCTGACTTCAACGCCGACGGCGAAAAAGCGGTGTTCTTCGGTGCGATGTATGATCTGAAAAACTGGAACCTGCCAGGCTGGGCGGTGGGTGCATCTTACGCTTATGCCTGGGATGCAAAACCTGCAGATATGGCTACACCGGACGCTTACTACGATCCAAACTATCGCCTGAAAGAGTCTTCTTACAGCCTGGATGCTATCTACACCCTGCAGGACGGCCGCGCGAAAGGCACGATGTTCAAACTGCACTTCACCCAGTACGACAACCACTCCGACATTCCGAGCTACGCAGGCGGTTACGGCAACATCTTCCAGGATGAGCGTGACGTGAAATTCATGGTTATCGCTCCGTTCACTATCTTCTAATGGAGACAGAACATGATGAAAAACATCGTAATCGTCGCGTTGCTGGCTGCGGGGCTGGCGGGGTGTGCGCAGGAGCAGGCACCGAAAGAGGACTCGCGTCTTAAAGAGGCGTATAGCGCCTGCATTAACACAGCGGAAGGTTCACCGGAGAAGATCGAAGCCTGTCAGAGCGTGCTGAATGTGCTGAAGAAAGAGAAGGCACATGAGCAGTTCGCCACACAGGAAAACGTTCGCGTGATGGATTACCAGGCCTGTATTCAGGCACGTAAAACCGGAAACGATCAGGAAGTGGCGAAGCGTTGCGACCAGATCTGGAAAGAGATTCGCAGTAACAACAGCAAATAATTCTCTGTCATCATGCCCGGTAGCACAACGCTACCGGGCTTTTTTGCGTCAAATAACAGGCAAAAAAAAGCCAACCTCGCGGCTGGCTCAGAGTATGAAAGCTTGAGTTATTTAGCGTCGTGCGCGTGATCGTCTTCGCGGCAATCACCTTCAGCACAGTGACCATACAGGTACAGGCTGTGGTTGGTCAGGCGGATGCCATGACGAGCCGCGATTTCACGCTGGCGCGCTTCGATGGAGTCATCGCTAAATTCAATGACCTTGCCACAGTCGAGGCAGATCAGGTGATCGTGGTGCTGTTGCTGGGTCAGTTCGAATACAGATTTACCGCCTTCGAAATTATGACGGGTAACAATGCCCGCGTCATCAAACTGGTTCAGCACGCGATAGACGGTAGCGAGCCCAATTTCTTCGCCCATGTCAATAAGACGTTTATAAAGGTCTTCCGCACTGACATGGTGATTGTCTGGACCCTGAAGCACTTCAAGGATTTTTAACCGAGGAAGCGTAACTTTCAGGCCAGCCTTCTTTAATGCGGTATTGTTGTCAGTCATGCGGAATCTGTCCTGTTGCTAAACGATTCACTTCTGTAGGAAGTGACAGAAAATGCACCTTGGATAATGCGTCTCATTATAGAACTGCCATGTCTAAATGAAAACAGCAAGTCTCAGGCAAAATATGCTTATAAAAATGGGGTATCACCAACAAACTTGCTCAATGGAAACCACATTTTTCAGGGAGACATTGTACAGGTCTGGGCGAAAAAGTTAAAAGATTGTAGCAATTAATTTAATCGGTTTGACCTGGGGCGTGGCGCAACCGCAGTTGCGCCACGATAAAAATCAGGCGTTCAGAATATCATCCAGGTGCAGTTCTTCACGGATCTGCTTAACCCACTTCTCAACACGCTCTGCGGTCAGTTCAGGCTGGCGGTCTTCGTCGATGGCCAGACCCACGAAATGATCGTCATCAGCCAGGCCTTTAGAGGCTTCGAAGTGGTAACCCGCCGTTGGCCAGTGGCCTACGATAACCGCGCCATTTGGCTCAATGATGTCGCGGATGGTACCCAGCGCATCACAGAAATATTCTGCGTAGTCTTCCTGATCGCCACAGCCAAAAAGGGCAACCAGCTTGCCGTTGAAATCAACTTCTTCCAGCGTCGGGAAGAAATCATCCCAGTCACACTGGGCTTCACCGTAGTACCAGGTTGGAATACCTAGCAGCAGAATGTCATAGCCTTCGAGATCTTCTTTGCTGCTCTTGGCGATGTCATGCACATCAGCAACGTCTTTACCGAGCTGTTTTTGAATGTTTTTTGCGATATTTTCGGTATTGCCGGTATCACTGCCGAAGAAAATGCCGATGATTGCCATGAGTAAAATAACCTCTTGAAACTTAATAGTATGGTGGCGCAATTCGGCCACGGATAAGGGCAATAATAGCAGAACTGGCAACCCTGCGGAAACAGCTATCGCGCAGGACTGCACTCTGTGCTACATGAAAAGGGCGATAAAGGGGATTTTCAGACTTATGCCTGGCTGCGTAACGTCTCAAGCTGGACGAGCAACATCTCTTCAATGAGTTCGCTGCGGCTAATATTTCGCGCGTCAGCCAGCTCGTTAAGCGCATCGACGGCGTCGGCGTTGAGCTTCAGTTCGACACGCTTAAGCCCACGATTTTTATCGCGTTTAAGCTGATTGCGTTTATTGATACGCAGCTGTTCATCGCGCGAAAGCGGATTCGTTTTCGGTCGTCCCGGGCGACGCTCATTCGCGAACAGATCTAGTGTCGTACGGTCCGTTTGTTCTTTGGCCATGATTCTGAGACTTCGGGGGAAACACGCCGCCCTGCTAATGCCCGGGCGATAAGCGCGCCATCATACATCACCAAAAACGGCACGCCAACGACTGGAAGCCTGCAGCCTTCCAGTCGCTCTCTTTTTAATCAATTTGCAGTATCAGCAAGATAGCGGCGAATGGCGCGCAATACGGCGTCAGGTTTTTCCGCGTGAACCCAGTGTCCGGCCCCGGCGATAACATGAGCACGAGCCTGCGGGAATTGCGCCAGCAATGCGTCGCGGTACGCGTCGGTGACGTAAGGCGAGTTACCGCCACGGATAAAGAGGGTAGGATGCGGCCAAACAGGTACCGTTTCCCAGCCTACGATATTGTTGTACTGCTCCCAGAGCACCGGCACGTTAAAACGCCATTGTCCGTCAACAAATGACTTCAGCAGGAACTGCACGACACCTTCTTCATCAAGATGCTCACGCATGACGGCAGCCGCTTGTTGACGCGTTGTGGCACCAGCCTCTGTTACCGCGTTGATCGCCGCGAAAATTTCGTCATGGCGTCGAACGTCGTAATCCACCGGAGCAACATCGATTACCACCAGACCCTGAATTCTCTCAGGTGCGAGCGCCGTCAGGGCCATCACCGCTTTCCCGCCCATTGAATGCCCGATGAGGGTGACCTTTTGCAGGTTGTTGGCATCCAGCGTATCCAGCAGATCCTGCGCCATTGCCGCGTAGGTCATCTCTTCTGAGCGCCCTGAAAGACCGTGATTGCGCATGTCGACTTGCAAAATGTCGTGATCGCTAACCAGATCGCGCGCCAGCACGCCCAGGTTATCCAGGCTGCCAAAAAGTCCGTGAACCAGTACGATGGGAGAATTATTGTTCGGCGATTGTGCAGTTTGCGCTCGGGTATTCAATTTCATGGCAAAGTTCTTTTTTTACGTATGTCAGGTTAGGGTATCATGTTGACCATTCTGCCGCCCGGCTGCAAGGTTCCAGTTTAATCTGACTTTTGCCGCCAACCTGGTTTGACGCTATCCGCTGTTGGGATTTGACCTTATAATCCCAATGACTTGTATTCAGATAAGATATCGCACTGGATTAAGATGAAAACAATCGAAGTTGATGACGAACTCTATCAGTATATTGCCAGCCAGACGCGGCATATCGGGGAGAGTGCGTCCGACATTTTACGGCGCATGCTTAAAATTTCCGCCGCTTCACAGCCTGTCACCCCAGTTACCAAAGATGTCGTGTCTCAGCAGAGCGTTGTTGCACAAGCAAAACCTGCCGTGACACCGGCAAAAGATAAAGTACGGGCGATGCGCGAGCTGCTGCTGTCCGATGAATATGCGGAGCAAAAAAAGGCGGTTAACCGCTTTATGCTGGTGCTGTCTACACTCTACTCACTGGATAACAAAGCGTTTGCTGAAGCGACCGAGTCGCTGCACGGTCGTACTCGCGTCTATTTCGCGGGTGACGAGCAAACGCTGCTGCAAAATGGCAATCAAACCAAACCCAAACATGTCCCTGGCACTCCGTACTGGGTGATCACCAATACCAATACGGGCCGCAAGTGCAGCATGATTGAACACATCATGCAGTCTATGCAGTTCCCGGCGGAATTGATTGAAAAGGTTTGCGGTACAATTTAACCCTTGCATCAGAAGGACCCGGTAATGGCAAATCACAGCCGTGCAGGCCAACCTGCACAACAAAGCGATTTGATTAATGTCGCTCAGCTGACCGCGCAGTATTACGTTCTGAAGCCGGTTGTGGGCAATGCAGAACACGCCGTGAAGTTTGGTACATCTGGTCACCGCGGTAGCGCGGCGCGCCATAGCTTTAACGAACCGCACATTCTGGCCATTGCTCAGGCCATTGCGGAAGAGCGCGCCAAAAATGGCGTTACTGGTCCATGCTATGTGGGAAAAGATACCCATGCTTTGTCTGAGCCGGCATTCATTTCTGTCCTGGAAGTGCTGGCCGCAAACGGCGTTGATGTGATTATTCAGGAGAATAACGGATTCACGCCAACGCCTGCGGTGTCTAACGCCATTCTTGTGCACAACAAGAAAGGGGGCGCGCTGGCTGACGGGATCGTTATCACGCCATCCCACAACCCGCCGGAAGATGGTGGTATCAAATACAACCCACCTAATGGCGGCCCGGCTGATACTAACGTCACCAAAGTGGTGGAAGATCGTGCTAACGCCCTGTTAGCCGATGGCCTGAAAGGTGTGAAGCGTATTTCTCTGGATGCTGCGATGGCATCTGGTCATGTGAAAGAGCTGGATCTGGTACAGCCGTTTATTGAAGGACTGGCGGATATCGTCGACATGGCGGCGATTCAGAAAGCTGGTCTGAAGCTGGGTGTGGATCCGCTCGGTGGCTCCGGTATTGAATACTGGAAACGCATTGCTGAGCATTACAAGCTGGATCTGACCATCGTGAACGATCACGTCGATCAGACCTTCCGCTTTATGCACCTGGATAAAGACGGCGCAATCCGTATGGACTGCTCCTCTGAATGTGCGATGGCGGGCCTGCTGGCGCTGCGCGACAAATTCGATCTGGCATTTGCCAACGACCCGGATTACGACCGTCATGGTATCGTCACCCCGGCAGGGCTGATGAACCCGAACCATTACCTGGCGGTAGCGATTAACTACCTGTTCCAGCACCGTCCGCAGTGGGGCAAAGAGGTTGCTGTGGGCAAAACGCTGGTCTCCTCTGCGATGATCGACCGTGTTGTCGACGCGCTGGGCCGCAAGCTGGTGGAAGTGCCGGTGGGCTTCAAATGGTTCGTTGACGGTCTGCACGACGGCAGCTTCGGCTTTGGCGGTGAAGAGAGCGCCGGGGCATCTTTCCTGCGTTTCGACGGCACGCCATGGTCAACCGATAAAGACGGCATCATTATGTGCCTGCTGGCGGCGGAAATTACCGCTGTCACCGGTAAAAACCCGCAGGAACACTACAATGAGCTGGCTGCACGCTTTGGTGCACCAAGCTATAACCGTATTCAGGCATCGGCGACTTCAGCTCAGAAAGCCGCCCTGTCCAAACTCTCTCCGGAGATGGTCAGTGCGAGCACGCTGGCTGGCGACCCGATCACTGCACGCCTGACGGCTGCACCGGGTAATGGAGCCTCTATTGGCGGCCTGAAAGTGATGACTGAAAACGGCTGGTTTGCCGCGCGTCCATCCGGTACCGAAGATGCGTACAAGATCTATTGCGAAAGCTTCCTCGGCGCTGAACATCGTCAGCAGATTGAGAAAGAAGCGGTAGAGATTGTCAGTGAAGTGTTGAAAAACGCGTAAGAATGAAAAAGGGAGCCGAATGGCTCCCTTTTTTTTAGCTGTGCTTATTCTTTAACTCGAACCGTGGTGACACCAGACCGTACAGCGTCCAGCCCATAAAGGTGACCATTGCGCCGTAAAGCATTGCTTCCTGGCCGGATGAGTAGAGCGCATAGAAGCTGTAGATTGCCCCAATCAGCGCCACGATATTGGCTGCCCGCGCTTTGCGTGGATCCACCTTCGCCACCTTCTGAATAATCACCAGCGCCGCCATCGACAGAATATACGGAATGATGTTCGTCACGACCGCCAGGTTAACCAGCACGTTGAACTGGCTGTTCAGCGACGGGCTAATGGTCATCAGCGATAATCCACTCTGGAAGATGACAATCGCCAGCATGCCCTGCACCGGTGCATCCGCTTTGGTGACGCGGGAGAAGATTTTCGGGAAGTACCCTTCGTCAGCCGAGGATTTAAAGACCTGAGCGATGGTGAACTGCCAGCCGAGGAGTGAACCGCAGCAGGACATCACCATCAGGCCCATGATCACTTTCCCGACTTCTGGCGTGAACATCTGCGCAAAGGCCAGACCAAACGGCGCCGTAGAGTTAGCCAGATCCATGTTTGGCACAATCCCGGCAATCACGTTAGTCGAGACGATATAGATCACCGCCGCGCCCAGCGTTCCGCCGAGGACTGCAATCGGCACGTTCTTCTCAGGGTTCTCAACCACTTCCGCATTCGCGCAGGCAGATTCCAGACCGAGGAAGGCCCAAAGCGTCATGGCAATGGAAGAACCCACTGCGGTAAAGAACGGTACATGGTGAGGGTTCCAGGAGTTCGCGTACAAGGTCGGGCTGAACCAGAACCAGCCGATGATGCACAGGCCAACAACCGGGATAATCACGCCCCAGACGGTGATGCTGCTGAGCTGTCCGGTGATACGCGCGCCGCCAAAGTTAGCCACGGTGCAGATCCACAGCACACCGATGGTCGCCAGCCCAATTTGTACCGGGCTCAGCGTGGCACCAAACAGCTCCGTACCGTAACCCACGGCGGAAATGGCAATCGCCACGTTGGCGATCAGCAATGACACACCATAGGTATAGTTGGCCATAAAGTTGCCTGACTTACCAAAGGCGTATTCTGCATAGCCCCCCATCCCGCCTGACTTGCGGCTGAACATCCCGCATTTGGCAAAGGCCCATGCCAGTGCCATTGACCCTACGGCGGTCACCAGCCAGGAGATAATCGAAATGGTTCCCACTTCTGCAAGCTTGGTCGGCAGCATGATGATCCCTGACCCCATCATGTTAACCATGGTAAGGATGGTCAGCTGCACCACGCCCATTTTGTTGGATTTACTCATAATTTCTCTCCTTTCAGCAGTGCAGGCTGAGCGGTGGGTTGTTTGATGACGTTGCAGCGAACCTCTTTGCGCCCTTCACACTCCTCGACATACACGCCCTGCAGTTCCGGTGCGAAGCCAGGCAGAAGGTTGATGCCTTCTTCCAGTGCGGCAAAGTAGCGCAGTACGGAACCGCCCCAGACTTCCCCTGGGACAACACACAACACTCCTGGTGGATAAGGGAGTGCGCCTTCGGCAGCGATGCGACCTTCCGCGTCGCGCAGGGACACCAGTTCAACTTCACCGCGCAGATAGGCGTAGTTCGCATCTTGTGGATTCATCATCACGCGTGGGAAGTGGGATTTGCGGAACATCTCTTTTTGCAGCTGTTTCACGTTGTGACGGGCATACAGGTCATGCATCTCCTGGCAAATCTGGCGCAGGGTGTAATCTGCGTAACGCTCAGGATGTTGTTTGTAAAGAGAAGGCAGGACGTCTTTCAGCGGAACATCGCTCTCGAGCAGTTTTTCGAAGCGCACCAGCTGTGCTACCAGTTGTTGCAGCTTGCCCATATCCTCCGCAGGGGTGAGGAGGAACAGGATCGAGTTGAGGTCGCATTTCTCCGGCACAATGCCGTTTTCACGCAGGAAGTTGGCAAGGATTGTGGCAGGTACCCCGAAATCCTCATACTCGCCGGTACGCGCGTTAATGCCTGGCGTGGTCAGCAGCAGTTTGCACGGGTCGATAAAATATTGATGTTCGGCGTAGCCCTCAAAAGCATGCCAGTTCTCACCGGGAACAAAATGGAAGAAGCGCAGATCGGTAGCGATTTCCGACGTCTCCCAGCTTTCCCACGGACGACCATCCACCATATCTGGCACGAATGGACGCAGATACTGGCAATTCTGCAGGATCAGCTTACGCGCTTCGATACCGGTGACCACGCAGTCCATCCACATGTTGCGGCCACTCTGGCCTTCATGCATGCGGGCGTTGATATCCAGTGCGGCAAACAGCGGATAGAATGGGCTGGTGGAGGCGTGCATCATAAAGGCATTATTCAGACGCTTGTGGGGCACATAGCGCTGTTGACCTTTGATGTGGCTGTCTTTCTTGTGGATCTGCGAGGTTTGCGAGAAGCCAGCCTGTTGTTTATGCACGGACTGGGTCACCAGAATGCCCGGGTCGTTTTCGTTCAGTTCCAGCAGCAGTGGAGAGCAGTCGGCCATCATCGGAATAAACTGCTCGTAACCTACCCAGGCTGAGTCAAACAGGATGTAGTCACACAGAGGGCCAATCTTATCTACCACCTGACGAGCGTTATAAATGGTGCCATCGTAAGTACCTAGCTGGATTACCGCCAGGCGGAACGGACGTGCATCACGCGCTCTGCCTGGTGCGACTTCTGATACCAGCTCGCGCAGATAACTCTCTTCAAAGCAGTGGGCGTCAATACCCCCGATAAAGCCGTACGGGTTACGCGCGGTTTCCAGATAGACTGGTGTTGCACCTGCCTGGAGGAGGGCACCGTGATGGTTCGATTTATGGTTGTTACGGTCAAACAGGACCAGGTCGCCAGGAGTGAGCAGGGCGTTAAGCACTACTTTGTTGGATGATGACGTTCCATTCAGCACGAAGTAGGTCTTATCGGCATTAAAGACTTTCGCCGCATGTTGCTGCGCAATGCACGGCGCACCTTCATGGATCAGCAGATCGCCCATCGCCACGTCGGCGTTGCACAGGTCGGAACGGAAGAGCGTTTCACCAAAGAAATCGACAAACTGATTACCGGCAGGATGGCGGCGGAAGAACTGGCCGCCCTGATGCCCCGGGCAGTCAAAGGCGCTGTTACCCTGTTTCACGTAGTCGACCAGGGCGCGGAAAAACGGCGGTCGCAACTGGGTTTCATACTTCTGGGCCGCCGCTTCCAGTTGACGTCCATAATAGTCGTTGCTGGTGTCTGAGTGTTCGAAAACGCCGTGAATGCGCGATAAATAGTCTGCCGGGATGATCTCTTCTTTGTGCGTTGCGACAAAAACAGGAATGCCAAACCCGGTGGCTTCTATTTCTTCCAGAATGCCGCTGGAAATATCGCTGACCGCCAGAACAATAGCGGCAACATCAATATAATCAGAGGCTCTGACATCCACGAGTTCACGCTGAGTGGTAAAGCAATCAGGGCATGCACGGCTGGCTGCGATTTTTAAATTTTTCATCTTTATCTCTTTATTTTAGGTAATAGAAGTCCCTCGATTCCTTGTAAAAAAGAAATCGATAATTTCCCGGAAAAAAAGCAAAGGGTGACCGCTGATTAAAATCAGTGAGTTGCTTTTTGATGATTGAAATTCAGTCTGCCCGGTTGCAGATGCGTCTGAATTAAGATGAATAAGCGCACGGGTTCACAGGCAATTGCCTGTAAATAAATGAGTTTCAGGATGACCTGTAAGCGGGTGCGCCAGAAGTCGAAGGACTACCGGGCATTAAAGAGATGAAAGTCAAAGCAGTTTCGGTGGGCAAACATCATGATATGTGTTGTCCGCCTTATATGGGGCATTAAACGATTGTTGTTTTCCATGTTTCATTTTCCTTTCAGTAATTGAAAGCATGGTCATTCTATCCAGGAAAGGGCTATGAACTGTGAAGAAGATCACCATTAACCGATCAAATCAGAAATAAATATTCGTTTTTGATGAATATCGCAGATCAAAATGCTGATTTGTTGGTTATGCGTTAATGGGTTGTGTTATTAATGTTTTGAATGGGCAAAAATAAGACGGAAAAATAACCATCGGGTTATTTTTCGAATATTTAATAAGTGAGCTTAGTTTTATTTATAAATAAAATGAATAGTTATTCAAAGCATAAACCGATAACCGATACCGGTTTCAGTTAATAAATGACGAGGGCGAGCGGGGTCGACTTCGAGTTTCTGACGAAGGTGTCCCATATATATGCGTAAATAGTGACTATGCTCCACGGCATTTGGCCCCCACACCTGGCTGAGTAGCTGGCGTTGGGTGAGCACCTTCCCGTGGTTATTGAGCAACACGGCAAGCAGTCGAAATTCTATTGGGGTGAGATGGATCTCCTCCTCACCGTGCACAATGCGCCGGGCGGCAAGGTCAACCTGGATATCACCAAACGTGTACGTGGGATCGGCGGGCGTGGTGGCGCTGTGGCGACGCAGCGCCACGCGAAGGCGAGCCTGTAGTTCGCCGATCCCAAAAGGTTTTATCAGATAGTCATCCGCCCCGGCATCCAGCGCCGCGATTTTATCCGTCTCTTCAGTACGGGCGGAGAGCACGAGAATCGGCATCTGGCTCCACTGGCGGACTTCGCGGATAAAATCAATGCCGTCACCATCCGGCAGACCGAGATCGAGGATCACCAGGTCCGGCTTACGGGTGGCGGCTTCAATTAAACCCCGTTGAAGCGTACCCGCATCATGAACGCGCAGGCCATCTCCTTCCAGCGCAGCGCGCAGAAACCGGCTAATAGCGATCTCATCTTCAACAATCAGAACGTTAATCACAAATCCTCTGGCAATTCATTAAGTTCCGGCGGAGTTTCCAGAGGAAGTGTAACACAAAAACGCGCCCCCCCATCCGGACGATTCTCTGCAGAAATGGTCCCGCCATGGACATCAATAATTGCCTGGCAAATGGCCAGCCCCAGCCCAACCCCCGGAATGGCCGACTCCTTATTGCCACGCGCGAATTTTTCGAAAATGGCCAACTCTTGTCCGGCAGGAATACCTGGCCCGGTATCCCAGACTTCAAGGCGAAGCGTCCGATCTTCCACCGTCGCATCGACCCCAATCCGGGCTGTGGGTCCCGCATACTTACCGGCATTTTCCAGCAGGTTGATCAGCACCCGTTCAAACAGCGGACCATCAACGTGAATTAAGGTAAGCGGTTCGGGCATGTTCAACGCAATATGACGCCCGCCAAGGCCAGGCTCCAGCATTTTCAGCGCGCTGCCTACCACCTCTTCGAGCGTGAGCCACTCTTTTTTGAGGTTAAATCCGCCTGACTGAATACGCGCCATATCGAGCAGGTTATTCACCAGCCGCGTGGTATTCAGGACATGCTGGCGGATCTCGCTGGCCTGAAGGGCATGTTTAGAGCCTTCTGCCGCCAAATCCAGGGTCAGGATTTCTGACTGACCAAACAGTACGGTGAGTGGGGTCCGCAGATCGTGAGAGAGCGCCGCAAGCAATGAGTTACGAATACTCTCACGCTCGCTTGCCAGACGAGCCTGTTCTTCGCTGGCAGTCAGCGCCAGCCGTTCCAGCGCGCTGGCAACCAGCAGCGTAAAGGTTTCCAGCAGTCGTTGCTGCTCAGGGATCATCAGTTGACGCAGATTTGACGGCTCAACGATAACCAGCCCCTGGTTTTTATCTGCACTTCGCAGAGGCAAAATTTGATAAGGCACGCCGGGCAGGGTGTCTGTCCCCGCGCCCGCCGGTAACCCCTTGTCAAAGCTCCAGCGCGCGATGGCTTCGTCCCAGGGCGTCATGCCTGTGGCCGACGTCAGTGGGCGCAGCTTGCCGTGTTCGTCCGGGAGTAAAATCAGGTTGCTGGCATGAAACGTCGAGCGGATAAACTGCTCGCTGGTCTGCACGATATCCAGCGGCGTGCGACCCACCGCCAGCGATTTCGACATCTCATAGAGATGACGCGTGCGTTGTTCGCGATAACGGGCAATACGCGCCTGATAGCGCACGCCCGCCGTCAGATTACCGATCACCAGCCCGACGGTGAGCATCACGGCGAAGGTGAGTATGTACTGTACGTCCGAAACGGCAAGCGTTCCGCGGGGGGCAATAAAGAACAGATCAAAGCTGATAACGTTGATAACCGTCGCCAGTACCGACGGCCAGCGTCCGTAAAAGAGTGCCACAACCACCACGCCAAGGAGGTAGACCATCACCAGGTTGGCGGCATCAAACGCAATCAGCCACTGGCTGGCAATCACGGTAATCAGGGCACAAAGCACGACGGCGACAAAGCAACCGCGAAGCTGAATGCGCCATTTATCGCTAAAGGTGCGGCTGTCTGGCGCGCGAGTCGGTAAGGGGGTGGGTTTGTCATCCAGTGCAACGATCACCAGATCCAAATCAGGCGCGCGGCGAGCCAGTTTGTCAGCAAAAGATTCGCGGCTAAACCAGCGACGGTGCTGGCGACGACCAATCACAATCTTCCCCAGGTTATGTTCGCGCGCGTAGCGCAGAATAGCTTTATCTTCCTGAGGATCGGAAAGGGTCGCCGTTTCCGCGCCCAGCTCCTGGGCCAGGCGCAGCGAACTCAGAATTGCCCGGCGTTGGTTTTCTGGTAGCGCGTGTAGCTGCGGCGTTTCGACATACACCGCATGCCAGACGCTGCCAAATTTGGCCGCAAGGCGAGCGGCGGTGCGGACAAGTTTTTCATTGCCGCTGCCGTGACCAATACACAGGAGGATGGCATCCCGCGTATGCCAGACGCGTTCCTGGCCCTGCAGGTCACGCCAGGCACGCATCTGATCGTCAACACGGTCAGCAGTTCGGCGTAAAGCCAGTTCGCGCAGGGCAATCAGGTTGCCTTTGCGAAAGAAATGTTCGATGGCGCGCTCGGCCTGGCCGGCGATATAGACTTTGCCTTCGTGCAGACGCTGGCGCAAATCATCAGGCGGAAGGTCGACCAGCACCACCTCGTCCGCGGAATCGAAGAAGGGGTCAGGCACCGTCTCGCGCACCTGAATGCCGGTGACGCCGCTCACCACGTCGTTCAGGCTTTCGAGATGCTGAACGTTAACCGTCGTGAAAACGTCAATACCGGCTTCAAGTAACTCTTCAACGTCCTGCCAGCGTTTTGGATGGCGTGAGCCTGGCGCATTGCTGTGCGCCAGTTCGTCCATCAGGATAAGCGCAGGACGCCGGGCGAGGGCGGCATCGAGATCGAATTCGGTGACTAACCGACCACGATGGCTGATGCGTCGGGGCGGCTGGGTAGCCAGCCCCTTCAGCAGCGACGCCGTCTCTTTACGTCCGTGGGTTTCCACAACGCCGATCAGAATATCGAGCCCCTGCGCCCGGAGCCGCTGGGCTTCCGTCAGCATGGCGAAGGTTTTCCCGACCCCCGCACAGGCGCCGAAGAAGATTTTCAATTTGCCACGATGGGCTTCAGCCGTCTGTTCTAGCAGCCTGTCCGGATCCGGGCGCATGGGCTCGTCGGTCATTTAGTTTTTCCTTAGCGCGTCCAGCGCCAGATTCAGCTCAACAATATTTACCACAGGCATGCCGATGAAGCCGACCAGCGGCTTTTGCGTGTGCTCTGCAACCAGCTGGCTGACCTGCTCGACGGTCAACTGACGGGCGGCGGCGACGCGCGGGATCTGCCATGCCGCCGCTGCTGGCGTCAGGCTGTAGTCCAGCCCGCTGGCAGAGGCCGTCACCAGTTCCACGGGAACCTCGCGGCTGGCCTGAGGATTGGCGCTGCGCAGGGCTGCCACGCGTTCAGCGACGGCTTTGTCCAGCTCTGGGTTGCTGCCTGCCAGGTTGCTGCCACCGGAAGCCATCGGATTATACGGGCTTTCGGCAGTGGCAGAAGGGCGTCCCTGGAAGTAACGGGCATCCGTAAAGTTCTGTCCAATCAGGCGCGAACCGCGGTTTTCACCGTTTTGCATAATCAGCGAGCCATTGGCCTGATCCTTAAACCACCACTGGCCCAGCGCGGTGGTCACCAGCGGATACAGTCCGCCAGTAATAAGAGACAGCAGAATAAACAGAAGTATAGCGGGGCGTAACATCGTCATTTGAATCACCTTTTAAACCAGGCCGAATAGCGTCAACAGCAGGTCGATAACCTTGATACCGATGAAGGGCACCACCAGTCCGCCCAGGCCGTAAATCCACAGGTTGCGGCGCAGCATGGCGGCCGCAGTGAGTGGTTTATAGCTCACGCCTTTCAGCGCCAGCGGGATCAGGAAGACAATAATCAGGGCGTTAAAGATCACTGCGCTCAGAATGGCCGAGGCCGGAGAGTGCAGGTGCATCACGTTCAGCGCATTCAGTTGTGGGTAGGTCGCAGCAAACGCGGCCGGAATAATGGCGAAATACTTTGCCACGTCATTGGCGATACTGAACGTGGTCAGCGAACCGCGCGTCATCAGCATCTGTTTGCCGATGTGCACCACTTCAATCAGCTTGGTCGGGTTAGAGTCGAGATCGACCATGTTGCCCGCCTCTTTGGCTGCCTGGGTACCGGAGTTCATCGCCACTGCCACGTCGGCCTGCGCAAGGGCAGGGGCATCGTTGGTACCGTCCCCGGTCATTGCCACCAGACGACCTTCTGCCTGATACTGGCGGATCAACGCCAGCTTGGCTTCCGGTGTGGCTTCGGAAAGAAAATCATCGACGCCCGCTTCGGCGGCAATCGCCGCGGCAGTAAGACGGTTGTCCCCGGTGATCATCACCGTTTTGATCCCCATTTTACGCAACTGGGCAAAACGTTCTTTGATGCCGCCTTTGACGATGTCCTTCAGGGCAATCACCCCCAGAACATGAGCCCCCTCAGCCACTACCAGCGGTGTGGCACCCTGACGGGCAACGCTCTCAACCAGGTTGTCTACTTCCGGTGGGAAATGACCGTTGTTGGCTTCAATATGACGACGAATCGCATCAACGGAACCTTTACGGATCATGCGATCCTGAATGTTAATCCCACTCATGCGGGTTTGCGCCGTGAAGGGCACGAAAGTGGCATGCAGGTTCTGAACGTCGCGCTGGCGCAGGTTAAAGCGCTGCTTAGCAAGAATCACAATACTGCGGCCTTCCGGCGTTTCATCGGCAAGGGAAGAGAGTTGCGCGGCATCTGCCAGCGTTTTTTCATCCACGCCTGGAGCGGGTAAGAAATCTGACGCCTGGCGGTTGCCGAGGGTGATGGTCCCGGTTTTATCCAGCAGCAACACATCCACGTCGCCGGCGGCTTCAACGGCACGTCCACTGGTAGCGATGACGTTGGCACCGAGCATACGGCTCATCCCGGCCACGCCGATAGCCGACAACAGGCCGCCAATCGTGGTTGGGATCAAGCAGACCAGCAGCGCCACCAGAACGGTAATGGTCACTGCAGTGCCTCCGTAGGCGGAGAATGGCCACAGCGTCGCGGTTGCCAGCAGGAAGACGATCGTCAAGGCCACGAGCAGAATGGTCAGTGCGATTTCGTTAGGTGTTTTACGACGCTGCGCGCCTTCCACCATGGCGATCATCCGGTCGAGGAACGTTTCCCCCGGGTTAACGCTACACTGGATCACCAGCCAGTCGGAGAGAATGCGCGTCCCGCCCGTCACGGAGGCGAAATCGCCGCCGGACTCACGGATAACCGGCGCGGATTCACCGGTGATGGCGCTTTCATCCACTGATGCGCCGCCTTCAATCACTTCACCATCACAAGGGATAATGTCGCCGGCTTCCACCAGTACCACATCGCCCTTACGCAGTTCATCCGCCGGAACGTGATCCATCTGCGCACCGTATCTCGGTTCACGCAACTTGCGCGCGAAGGCAGTCTTTTTTACCCCTTTCAGGCTGTTGGCCTGAGCTTTACTCCGACCTTCCGCCAGTGCTTCTGCAAAGTTGGCAAACAGCACGGTAAACCACAGCCAAAGGCTGATGGCGCCGGTAAACATCGTATTTCCCGGCATGTGGCCCGTTCCCATGGCAATCGCCAGGGCGGTGGTCAGAACACTGCCCGCCCAGACAATAAACATCACCGGGTTGTGCCACTGGACGCGCGGACTCAACTTTTTCACCGCATCCATAAGCGCCTGGCGAACTAATGACGGTTCGAGCAGGGCCAGTTGTTTACGACTCATGACAATTTCTCCGCAAAATCAGCGTAAAGAGAGGAATTCCGCGACCGGGCCTAACGCGAGGGCGGGGATAAAGGTCAGGGCGCCGACCAGCAACACGGTGCCTGTCAACAGGCCGATAAACAGCGCGCCGTGGGTCGGTAATGTACCAGTGGTGGTCGGTTGAATTTTTTTACTCACCAGCGATCCGGCAATGGCCATGACCGGCACAATGACGCCAAAGCGACCAAAGAACATGCAGAACGCCAGCAGGCAGTTCCAGAAAGGCGAGTTGGCGCTTAAGCCGGCAAAGGCGCTACCGTTGTTGTTAGCCGCAGACGAGACGGCATACAGCACTTCACTGAAGCCATGGATACCCGGGTTAAAGATGCCGCTGCGTCCGGCTTCGGTCATCAGCGCCAGCGCGGTGCCGAGCAGCACGAGGGCAGGGGTGACCAGAATCGCCAGCGCGGTTAATTTCATCTCGCGAACGTCGATTTTTTTACCGAGGTATTCCGGGGTGCGGCCAATCATCAGACCGGCAATAAACACCGCCAGCAGCACAAACAGCAGCATGCCGTAAAGACCTGAGCCCACGCCACCAAACACCACTTCGCCAATCTGCATCAGCCACATTGGGATCATGCCACCCAGTGCCGTAAAGGAGTCATGCATAGCATTTACCGCCCCGCAGGATGCCGCCGTGGTGACGACGGCATACAGGCTACTGGCGAGAATGCCAAAGCGGCTCTCTTTACCTTCCATGTTGATTGCGCTATCAGCACCCAGTGAGAGGAAATGCGGATTACCCTGCCATTCTGCCCACATGACCAGCGCAACGCAGACCACGAAGATCAGCGACATAGTCCACAGCAGTGTGCGTCCCTGACGGCGATCGTTGACCACGTCGCCAAAGGCAAAGCAGAGTGCGGCAGGGATCAGGAAGATCGCCAGCATCTGCACGTAATTGGTCAAGGCGGTAGGGTTTTCAAACGGATGAGACGAGTTGGCGTTAAAGAAGCCGCCACCGTTCGTTCCGAGCATCTTGATGGCTTCCTGTGATGCCACCGGACCCATCGGCAGGAGCTGTTTTGCACCTTCCAGCGAGGTATAAGATGCATAAGGCAGCAGGTTTTGCAGGGTGCCTTGCTGAATAAAGAACAGCGCGATCAGCAGCGCAATGGGCAGCAGGATCCACAGCGTGATGCGCGTCAGATCCACCCAGGCATTTCCCAGCGTACTGATTTTTTGACGTGCAAAAGCACGCGTCAGCGCGAAGATAACGGCGATACCAGTGGCGGCCGAGAGGAAGTTCTGCACGGTTAAACCGACCATCTGGCTGAAGTAGCTGAGCGTGGTTTCACCGGAATAGGACTGCCAGTTGGTGTTGGTGACAAAGCTGACTGCCGTGTTCAACGCAAGGTGCCAGGACAGACCCGGTAACTGCTGCGGATTGAGCGGCAGAATACCCTGCAACATCAGCATGGCAAAAAGCGCAATAAGGCCAACGATATTCAGCAGCAGAATGGCTGTCAGATATTGACGCCAGTTCATTTCCTGATCACGTACTCCCAGTACACGCCAGATCCCTTTTTCAACGCTTCCCGTGCCCGGCAAAGGTACGTTGTTGATCAGCCGTGCCAGTCCTGTTCCCAGTGGCCTTGCCAGAACGAACAATACCACTAAGAAGCTGGCAATAAGCAAAAACGCCTGAGCAGCCATCAGAATGCCTCCGCATTAATCAGGGCATAGACCAGATAACCCAATAACAGGAACACCAGCACGATGCCGGCAATAAGACCTGCACTCACAATCCACCTCCGGGTGACTTTTGTTGTTGTGTTAACGGTAGGATTTCTGGCGCAAAGATTTCGCAAAAATGGGGAGGGCGGGTGTAAAAAAAGTATAAAAATGACAAAGCCCACAATTTAACTATTGATAAGTAAACTGTTAACTTTTTTGTAACTTAATTACGGCGCGAGTGTAAATTTTCACTAAACGGACAAAAATAAGTGGTCGGATGAGTAGTAAAATTACAAACAAAGCGATATTATTTTATCCAGGTCACAGATTTTGAATTTTCCGGATGACGTTTCCGGCCAACTATAGGGGAGAAAAATATGGATCTTTATAAAGAGTTTCCGGCTCATATCGTTTTCATGCGTCGCACTTTCGCCGTAGTGGCTGGTGTGCTGGCGCTGCCGGTGATGCTGTTCTGGAAAGATCGTGCACGTTTTTACAGCTATCTGCACCGCGTCTGGGCGAAAACCAGCGAGAAGCCGGTGTGGATGGACCAGGCCGAGAAAGCGACCTGCGATTTCTACTGATACAAAGATTACACACAGCAATAAAAAAACCGCCAACAGCAATGTGGCGGTTTTTTTGTCCCTCGGGATTCGCGGTCCGTTGGGTGGTTTTCAAGCTCTCACACAGAGGTTTCCAAGCATACTTCTGCAAGTCTAATATTCAAATGCTTAGATCATAAATATATTCTTAAAAACCATTTTAATGGATTACGCTTCGTTTGTGTGGAGATTACTATGCAGTGTCCCTTTCCGCCATCTCGCAAATGGGCACCAGTCACGGGAGAGGTATTTCCACAACCGTGAGTCAGGCTCCACACAGAGCTTGTGTCCACCGACTTATCACCGGTGGTGAACGGTGGAGCGGTTAGCTGCAGGGACCGCATAATGAAACGCTATATATGCATCGCGTTCATTGTCGCCAACGTACTCGTTGTAAAAAGTGATGAACCGGATGCGTTTGTTGCTTTAACCACGATAGCGCAGGACAAGTAGCGTTAAGGCCGCCCCGGGCGGCCTTTTTTATTTCATCGCGTCTACACTTCATGGCAAAGTACATAAAAGCCTGCACCATTTTCTCTTTGGTGGCATGGCCTTTCGGACATAATGGATATTTGCCTGGAGTTTTATGCCCACCCATCTGGTTTGGTTTCGCGCGGACCTGCGCGCACATGACAACATCGCACTCGCGGCGGCCTGTCGCGCCAAAGACGCTAACGTACTGGCTCTGTTTATTGCCACGCCCGGGCAGTGGCGGCAGCATGATATGGCTCCCCGCCAGGCGGCCTTGCTCCGTGCCTGGCTGAACGATCTGCAGCACTCGCTGGCCGAAAAAGGCATTCCCCTGATTTATAGAGAGGTGAGTGACTTTGCCGCACAGCTTCAGACGGTACAGGAGATCTGTCAGCAGAACGAAGTCACACATCTTTTTTATAACTATCAGTACGAACTGAACGAACGTCAGCGAGATCGCCAGCTGGAGTCAATCCTGAAGGATGTTCAGTGCCAGGGATTTGATGACAGCGTGATGCTGGCACCGGGCAGCGTCATGACCGGTGGTCATGAAATGTATAAAGTGTTTACGCCCTTTAAAAATGCCTTTATTAAACGTCTTAAAGAGGCACTGCCGGAGTGCGTGGTCGCTCCTGCAGTCCGGGGCGACGTGATAGCGGATCTGCCTGAGCTGACATTTAACTATCCCCAGCAGGCATTCAATGCACTTCTGTTCCCCGAAAACGAGAAATCTGCTATCGCGAAACTGCGCCAGTTTTGCAAACAGGGCGCGGGCGAATATGACACGCGCAGGGATTTTCCCGCTATTGAAGGAACCAGCCGTTTATCGGCCTGTTTAGCGCTGGGTGTCCTTTCTCCGCGCCAGTGTTTGCACCGCCTTCTGGCCGAACAACCTCAGGCGCTGGACGGAGGCGCGGGCTCAGTCTGGCTTAACGAACTTATCTGGCGCGAATTCTATCGCCATTTGATGACGTATCACCCTGATTTATGTAAGCATCGGCCATTCATTCCCTGGACCGATAACGTAAAATGGCAGCATAGCGAGACGCTTTTACAGGCCTGGCAGAAGGGAGAAACGGGCTACCCAATTGTTGATGCCGCGATGCGCCAACTGAATGAAACCGGGTGGATGCACAACCGTCTGCGGATGATCGCCGCCAGCTTCCTGGTGAAAGATCTGCTTATCGACTGGCGTATCGGGGAGCGCTATTTTATCTCTCAGTTGATCGATGGCGATCTGGCGGCGAACAACGGTGGCTGGCAGTGGGCGGCCTCTACCGGCACCGATGCGGCACCCTATTTCCGGATTTTTAATCCAACCACCCAGGGGCAAAAATTTGATGCTGAAGGTGCGTTTATTCGCGCCTGGGTACCTCAACTGAAGGATGTTCCCGCCAAAGCGATTCACGAACCGTGGGTCTGGGCGGATAAACAGCGCGTCACGCTGGATTATCCTCGTCCGATTGTTGACCATAAACAGGCGCGCGTCGCCACGCTGGCGGCGTACGAAGCCGCCCGTAAAGCTTAAGAGAATCATGATGAAAAATAGCGAACTGGAAAGCCTGATTAACGAAAAACTGAACAGTGCCTCCTTCAGCGATTATGGCCCGAATGGGCTTCAGGTTGAAGGACGTGAAACGGTACAGAAAATTATCACCGGTGTGACGGCAAGCCAGGCGCTGCTGGACGAGGCTGTCCGTCAGGACGCAGACGCGGTGATTGTCCATCACGGTTATTTCTGGAAAAACGAATCGCCGATTATTCGCGGAATGAAGCGCAACCGCCTGAAAACGCTGCTGGCAAATGACATCAACCTGTACGGCTATCACCTGCCACTGGATGCACACCCGGAACTGGGAAACAACGTCCAGCTCGCACAGCTTCTGGGAATTACCGTTATGGGTGAGATTGAACCTCTGGTGCCGTGGGGCGAACTGGCGATGCCGGTTCCGGGTCTGGAGCTGGCCTCCTGGATTGAAGCGCGTCTGGGGCGTCGCCCATTGTGGTGCGGTGATACCGGACCGGATCTGGTTAAACGTGTTGCCTGGTGTACCGGTGGCGGACAGGGCTTTATCGACAGCGCTGCCCGCTTCGGCGTCGATGCGTTCATCACCGGCGAAGTCTCAGAGCAGACGGTTCACTCTGCTCGTGAGCAGGGTCTGCACTTTTACGCGGCAGGCCACCATGCCACTGAGCGCGGTGGCATTCGTGCCCTCAGTGAATGGCTGACGGAAAATACCGAGCTGGATGTGACCTTTATTGATATCCCCAACCCGGCCTGATGAGAGGTGATTAAGTGCAGCGAGCGCGTTGTTATCTTCTGGGGGAAACCGCAGTCGTACTGGAGCTTGAACCCCCGATCACGCTAGCCACACAAAAGCGTATCTGGCGGCTGACGCAGCGTCTGGCCGAGATCCCTGAAGTGGTGGAAACCATTCCAGGTATGAATAACATCACCGTGGTACTGCGTAATCCGCACACGCTGACCCTCGATGCCATCGAACGTTTGCAGCGCTGGTGGGAAGAGAGTGAGGCGCTGGAGCCTGACTCCAGAACGATTGAGATCCCGGTCGTTTATGGTGGTGCGCAGGGGCCCGATCTCTCTGTGGTGGCTGAACACTGCGGCTTAACGGAAAAGCAGGTCGTTGAGCTGCACGCCTCCGTTGATTACGTTGTCTGGTTTTTAGGATTTCAACCGGGCTTTCCGTATCTGGGAGGACTCTCTTCAAGGCTGTATACGCCGCGTCGCGCCGAGCCTCGCCTGAGTGTGCCAGCAGGTACTGTTGCGATTGGCGGTGAGCAGACCGGCATTTATCCACTGGCATCACCGGGTGGCTGGCAGCTTATTGGACACACGTCCACGCCGTTATTTGAACCCGGGCAGGAATCGCCGGTTCTCTTGCGTCCAGGCGATACCCTTCGCTTTATCCCGCAGAAGGAGGGGGTATGTTAACGCTTATTCGCGCCGGGCTTTACACCTCCGTTCAGGATGCAGGCCGCTTTGGTTTGCGCCAGTCTGGCGTCAGCTATTGTGGTGCGCTGGACAGGCCTGCACTGGAGATTGCTAACGTGCTCGTGGGCAACCCCGGCAATACGGCTGCGCTTGAAATTACGCTCGGTCAATGTGTCATTGAGTTTGCTCAGGAGACATGGTTTGCCTTAACCGGAGCGGGGTGTGACGCCACGCTGGATGGCAAAGCCGTCTGGACGGGCTGGAGATTGCGGGCGAAAGCCGGGCAGCGTTTGACGCTTAAACGACCTCTGCACGGCGTCCGGAGCTATCTTGCGGTCGCGGGCGGCATTGATGTACCGGAGGTCATGGGGTCTTCCAGTACCGATCAGAAAGCGGGTATCGGTGGGCATGAAGGACGTTTGTTGCGCGACGGAGATCGTCTTGCGATTAAACCTTCAGGCCGCCATTTCTCTACGACGCTGGGCGTAAAACAGCTATTGTGGGGAAATCAAATCCGCGCGTTGCCCGGACCGGAATATCAGGAGTTTGATGAGGTTTCTCAGGAGTCTTTCTGGCGTTCACCGTGGAAAATAAGTCCGCAAAGTAACCGCATGGGCTATCGTCTTCAGGGGCAACCGCTGACCCGTACCACCGACCGGGAATTGCTTTCCCACGGTTTATTGCCCGGTGTCATTCAGGTACCGGGTAACGGTCAACCCATCGTACTGATGAACGATGCGCAGACGACGGGGGGATACCCGCGAATTGCCTGCATTATTGAAGCCGATCGCTACCATCTGGCACAAATCCCTCTCGGGCAGCCGATTCATTTTGTGCAATGTTCGCTGGAGGACGCGCTAAAAGCGCGTCAGGATCAGCAGCGTTATCTGGAACAACTGGCGTGGAGGCTTGATGGCAAAGATTGATTTAAACGCCGATCTGGGCGAGGGCGGGAGTGCCGACGCGGAGCTGATGACACTGGTCTCTTCGGTCAATATCGCCTGCGGCTTTCATGCGGGCGATGCGCAAACCATGCTCGCAAGCGTGCGTCGAGCCATCAATAATGGCGTGGCGATTGGCGCTCACCCGAGCTTCCCTGACCGGGAGAACTTTGGTCGCACCGCGATGAGCCTGCCGCCTGAGACGGTCTACGCTCAGGTGCTCTACCAGATTGGCGCGCTGGAGGCGATGGTTCGCGCCGAGAAGGGCGCGCTGCGCCACGTGAAGCCGCACGGCATGCTCTATAACCAGGCGGCAAAAGATCCGGCGCTGGCAGATGCTATTGCCCGTGCGGTAAGAGACTGCAATTCACAGCTGATCCTGGTGGGTCTGGCAGGCAGCGAGCTTATTCGCGCCGGCGAGCGTCTGGGGTTAACCACGCGGCAGGAGGTCTTTGCCGACCGGGGTTATCAACCCGACGGCAGTCTTGTACCGCGTACGCAAGCCGGTGCGCTGATAACGGACGAAGGTAAAGCGTTGGCCCAGACGCTGGAGATGGTGCGCGCCGGGCGGGTCACCGCCGTGGATGGCACATCGGCGCACGTTCAGGCTGATACGGTATGTTTACATGGTGATGGCGAGCATGCGCTCCAGTTCGCGCGCCGCTTGCGGGCAGCGTTCTCTGAGGAGGGCATCCTTGTCAGCGCAGACTAATCATGAAAGGACAGAAAAATGCCAGAAGGCCCGGAGATCCGCCGCGCGGCGGATAGCCTCGAGGCGGCGATAAAGGGCAAACCCCTGACGGAGGTCTGGTTTGCTTTTCCTCAACTGAAACCGTTTGAATCACAGCTGGTGGGGCAGACGGTAACCCATATTGAAACGCGCGGCAAAGCGTTGCTCACGCATTTTTCCCATAACCTGACGTTATATAGCCATAACCAGCTTTACGGCGTCTGGCGAGTGGTGGAGGCGGGTGAACAGCCGCAGACTACCCGCGTGCTGCGCGTCAGGTTGCAAACTGCCGATAAGGCGATCCTGCTCTATAGCGCCTCTGATATCGAAATGTTAACGCCGGAGCAACTGCTCGCACACCCGTTTCTACTGCGAGTAGGACCGGACGTACTGGATATGCGTCTGACGGCGAGCGATGTGAAGGCCCGACTGTTATCGCCCAAATTCCGCAACCGGCAGTTTTCCGGCCTGTTCCTTGACCAGGCGTTTCTGGCCGGGCTTGGCAACTACCTGCGGGTGGAAATCCTCTGGGAAGTCGGGCTGGCGCCGCAGCATAAAGCCTCTCAGCTGAGCGATGAACGGCTGGAGGCGCTGTCCCACGCGCTGCTGGACATCCCGCGGCTGTCGTACAACACGCGCGGCGTGGTGGATGACAATAAGCATCACGGGGCGTTGTTCCGGTTCAAGGTGTTTCACCGGGCGGGGAAAAAGTGCGAGCGGTGCGGCGGGATTATCGACAGGATGATGCTTTCTTCAAGACCTTTTTACTGGTGCCCGCACTGCCAGAAATAAAAGTAAAACGGTAACCCAGGGGTTACCGTTTTTAAGGTTTTCACCCTCTCCACAGGGAGAGGGCCGAGGTGAGGGCATCAGGCCACACCCAGCGTCTTTTAGCGCTTCAGATCAGACTTAAAATCACGCTGCTCGTAGCCGGTATACAGCTGACGAGGACGGGCGATTTTCATGCCTTCGCTGTGCATTTCGTTCCAGTGCGCAATCCAGCCTACGGTACGTGCCATAGCGAAGATTACGGTGAACATGGAAGACGGAATGCCCATCGCTTTCAAAATAATGCCAGAGTAGAAATCGACGTTCGGGTAGAGTTTCTTCTCGATGAAGTACGGGTCGTTCAGCGCGATGTGTTCCAGCTCCATCGCCACTTCCAGCAGATCATCTTTGGTGCCCAGCTCTTTCAGCACTTCGTGGCAGGTCTCACGCATCACGGTGGCGCGTGGGTCGTAGTTTTTGTAAACACGGTGACCAAAGCCCATCAGGCGGAAGGAATCATTCTTGTCTTTCGCGCGACGCACGAACTCAGGAATGTGTTCAACAGAGCTGATTTCTTCCAGCATCTTCAGTGCTGCTTCGTTCGCGCCGCCGTGCGCCGGTCCCCACAGGGAGGCAATGCCCGCAGCGATACAGGCGAACGGGTTCGCGCCTGAAGAGCCTGCGGTACGTACGGTGGAGGTAGAGGCGTTCTGTTCGTGGTCAGCGTGCAGGATCAGAATACGGTCCATCGCGCGTTCCAGAACCGGGTTCACTTCGTACTCTTCGCACGGCGTGGAGAACATCATGCGCAGGAAGTTGCCGGCGTAGGAGAGGTCATTACGTGGATACACAAACGGCTGACCGATGGAGTATTTGTAGCACATCGCTGCCATGGTTGGCATTTTGGACAGCAGACGGAACGCCGCGATATCACGGTGGCGTGGGTTATTCACGTCAAGGGAGTCGTGGTAGAACGCCGCCAGCGCACCGGTAATCCCGCACATCACCGCCATCGGGTGAGAGTCACGACGGAAAGCATGGAACAGACGAGTAATCTGTTCATGGATCATGGTGTGACGGGTCACGGTGGTTTTGAATTCATCGTATTGTGCCTGCGTCGGTTTTTCGCCGTTCAGCAGGATGTAGCACACTTCCAGGTAGTTGGATTCAGTGGCTAATTGATCGATGGGGAAGCCGCGATGGAGCAGGATACCTTCATCACCGTCAATGTAGGTGATTTTGGATTCGCAAGATGCGGTAGAGGTGAATCCAGGGTCAAAGGTGAAAACTCCTTTAGAACCCAGCGTACGGATATCAATAACATCCTGACCGAGCGTGCCTTTTAGCACATCCAGTTCAATAGCAGTGTCACCATTTAGGGTGAGCGTTGCCTTCGTATCAGCCATTTACGGTCTCCTTAGCGCCTTATGCTTAAGACTGCGCTTTACCGGATTTGCTTTCAGCTGTTAATCACCGTTACCAGATTGTTATTTGGCTTACCGCTCAGCTCACGAGGACAAACCAGGGTACAGAGCTATGGCGCCTTGCAGGTAAACGAATGAAATATCAGTGAAACAACAGCAAATCAGCGTTTTTGCAGTCCGAATTATTCAAACCTGTATATCACTAATAACTGTCCTGATAACTTCGGTCAATACCATCACACTGTTACATAACTATTTGTCAGGTGAAAGAGAGACCTCATAACTTTTGCGCATTATATGCCTTTTCTGCTGACGTTTGTAACAATATTGTTTAACATTTGTCAAATCAGATGATTAAAATTTAAAAAGATGTTGTTATCGTGACCCTGATCACTGTTCCAGAGAAAACCCGACAAACTGTATGTAGGTTAATTGTAATGATTTTGTGAACGGCCTATACTGCCGCCAGGTCTCCGGAACACCCTGCAATCCCGAGCCACCCAGCGTTGTAACGTGTCGTTTAAGCATCTGGAAGCAATGTTTTGCATGACGCGCAGTTATAGAAAAGGAACGCTGCTTGACCCGCATCGCAGTCCGGAGGAAGGAAACAATAAGAACAGCATGTGGGCGTTATTCATGATAAGAAATGTGAAAAAACAAAGACCTGTCAATCTGGATCTCAAAACGATCCGGTTCCCTGTAACAGCAATAGCGTCCATTTTGCACCGCGTTTCTGGTGTGATTACGTTTGTGGCGGTCGGTATTCTGCTGTGGTTACTGGGTACCAGCCTCTCTTCTCCTGAAGGATTCCTCCAGGCCTCTGCCATCATGAACAGCTTCTTCGTGAAATTTATCATGTGGGGCATTCTGACCGCGCTGGCGTACCACGTTGTGGTGGGTGTTCGCCATATGCTGATGGACTTTGGCTACCTGGAAGAAACCTTCGAAGCCGGGAAACGCTCCGCTAACATTTCATTTGTGATTACAGTCGTGCTTTCACTTCTCGCAGGAGTTCTCGTATGGTAAGCAACGCCTCCGCATTAGGACGCAACGGCGTACATGACTTCATTCTGGTCCGTGCTACCGCTATCGTTCTCACCCTTTACATTATCTATATGATCGGTTTCTTCGCGACCAGCGGCACGCTGACGTGGGAAATCTGGAGTGGGTTCTTCGGATCTGCCTTCACCAAAGTGTTCACCCTGCTGGCGCTGTTCTCCATCCTTATTCATGCCTGGATTGGCATGTGGCAGGTGTTGACCGATTACGTTAAACCACTGGCTATTCGCCTTCCTCTGCAGCTGGCAATCGTCGTTGCTCTGGTGGTTTACGTTATTTATGGATTCGTTGTGGTGTGGGGTGTGTAATGAAACTGCCAGTCAGAGAATTTGATGCTGTCGTGATTGGTGCGGGTGGCGCAGGTATGCGTGCCGCACTGCAAATTTCCCAGAGCGGCCAGACCTGTGCGCTGCTCTCAAAAGTATTCCCAACCCGTTCCCACACTGTGTCTGCGCAGGGCGGTATCACCGTTGCGCTGGGTAACTCCCATGAAGATAACTGGGAATGGCACATGTACGACACGGTAAAAGGTTCCGACTACATCGGCGACCAGGATGCCATAGAATATATGTGTAAGACTGGCCCGGAAGCGATTCTGGAGCTGGACCATATGGGTCTGCCGTTCTCCCGTCTGGAAAATGGCACCATCTATCAGCGTCCGTTTGGCGGCCAGTCGAAAAACTTCGGCGGCGAGCAGGCGGCACGTACTGCGGCGGCGGCTGACCGTACCGGTCACGCGCTGCTGCACACCCTGTACCAGCAGAATCTGAAAAACCACACCACCATCTTCTCCGAGTGGTACGCGCTGGATCTGGTGAAAAACGCCGATGGTGCAATTGTGGGTTGTACCGCGCTGTGCATCGAAACCGGTGAAGTGGTCTACTTCAAAGCACGTGCAACCGTGCTGGCAACCGGCGGTGCAGGCCGTATCTATCAGTCCACCACTAACGCCCACATCAACACCGGTGACGGCGTCGGTATGGCTATCCGCGCGGGCGTGCCGGTGCAGGATATGGAGATGTGGCAGTTCCACCCAACCGGTATCGCCGGTGCGGGCGTTCTGGTAACAGAAGGCTGCCGCGGTGAAGGTGGTTATCTGCTGAACAAACACGGCGAGCGCTTCATGGAGCGTTATGCCCCGAATGCGAAAGACCTGGCGGGTCGTGACGTGGTGGCGCGCTCCATCATGATCGAAATCCGTGAAGGCCGCGGCTGTGACGGCCCATGGGGTCCACACGCCAAGCTGAAACTCGACCATCTGGGTAAAGAAGTACTGGAGTCCCGTCTGCCAGGCATCCTGGAACTGTCCCGTACCTTCGCTCACGTTGACCCTGTAAAAGAGCCAATTCCGGTAATCCCAACCTGCCACTATATGATGGGCGGTATTCCGACCAAAGTGACCGGTCAGGCGCTGACCGTGAACGAGCAGGGCGAAGACGTGGTCATCCCTGGCCTGTTCGCGGTAGGCGAAATCGCCTGCGTATCCGTACACGGTGCCAACCGTCTGGGCGGCAACTCCCTGCTGGACCTGGTGGTGTTTGGTCGTGCGGTGGGTCTGCATCTGCAGGAATCCATTGCCGAGCAGGGCGACCTGCGTGACGCGACCGACGACGAAATTGATGCCTCTCTTGAGCGCCTCAACCGCTGGAACGGCAACCGTAACGGCGAAGATCCGGTGGAAATCCGTAAAGCGCTTCAGGAATGTATGCAGCACAACTTCTCGGTATTCCGTGAAGGTGACGCGATGGCGAAAGGGCTTGAGCAGCTGAAAGCGATCCGCGAGCGTCTGAAAAACGCCCGTCTGGACGACACTTCCAGCGAGTTCAACACCCAGCGCGTTGAGTGCCTGGAGTTGGATAACCTGATGGAAACTGCATTTGCCACCGCGATGTCGGCAAACTTCCGTACCGAAAGCCGTGGCGCGCATAGCCGCTTCGACTTCCCGGAGCGTGACGATGAAAACTGGCTGTGCCATTCCCTGTATCTGCCAGAATCGGAAACCATGACGCGCCGTCAGGTGAACATGGAACCGAAACTGCGTCCGGCGTTCCCGCCGAAGATTCGTACTTACTAATGCGGAGACAGGATAATGAAACTCGAATTCTCAGTTTATCGTTATAACCCGGATGTTGATGATGCTCCGCGTATGCAGGATTACACCCTGGAAGCGGAAGAAGGTCGTGACATGATGCTGCTGGATGCCTTAATCCAGCTGAAAGAAAAAGATCCGACGCTGTCGTTTCGTCGTTCCTGCCGTGAAGGGGTGTGTGGCTCTGACGGCGTGAACATGAACGGCAAAAATGGCCTGGCCTGCATCACGCCAATTTCCGCGTTGCAGCGTCCAGGTCAGAAAATTGTTATCCGTCCTCTGCCTGGCCTGCCGGTCGTGCGTGATTTGGTGGTGGACATGGGGCAATTCTATGCACAATATGAGAAGATTAAGCCTTACTTGTTGAATAATGGGCAAAATCCGCCCGCTCGCGAGCACTTACAGTCTCCTGAGCAGCGTGAAAAACTCGATGGGCTGTACGAGTGTATTCTCTGTGCATGTTGTTCGACGTCCTGCCCGTCGTTCTGGTGGAACCCGGACAAGTTTATCGGCCCGGCGGGTCTGCTGGCTGCCTATCGCTTCCTGATCGATAGCCGCGACACCGAAACCGATAGCCGTCTGGAAGGACTGAGTGACGCTTTCAGCGTATTCCGCTGCCATAGCATCATGAACTGCGTCAGTGTGTGTCCGAAGGGGCTGAACCCGACGCGCGCCATCGGCCATATTAAGTCGATGTTGTTGCAGCGCAGTGCGTAAGTAGTGAGAGGGGAGCGCTGTTCCCCTCATCCTGACCCTCTCCCGCAGGGAGAGGGAACAGATTGCAGAAACCTTTAAAAACTGCCCTGTACTACCCTGAAGTCCAGACAGTTTCTAAAGGTTCCTTCGCGGGCCAAATGAAAAGAGCTCGCAGGTGAACCCCGGCACGTACACGTGGTGTGCGTGGTAGTTTCTACGGCGAAAGTAAGCATAAAAATGCTTAAGGGATCACGATGCAGAACGGCGCAATGAAAGCCTGGCTGGACTCTTCTTACCTCTCTGGTGCCAACCAGAGCTGGATAGAACAGCTCTATGAAGACTTCTTAACCGATCCTGACTCAGTGGACGCAAACTGGCGTTCCATGTTCCAGCAGTTGCCTGGCACGGGAGTCAAACCGGATCAATTCCATTCCAAAACACGTGATTATTTCCGTCGTCTGGCGAAGGATGCCTCACGTTACTCTTCTGCGATTTCCGACCCTGACACCAATGCGAAGCAGGTTAAAGTCCTGCAGCTTATCAACGCTTATCGCTTCCGTGGTCACCAGCATGCGAATCTCGACCCGCTGGGACTGTGGCAGCAAGACCGTGTGGCGGATCTCGATCCGGCGTATCACGATCTGACCGAGGCCGATTTCCAGGAAAGCTTTAACGTAGGTTCCTTTGCCATCGGCAAAGACACGATGAAGCTGGGCGATCTGATTGACGCGCTCAAGCAAACCTACTGCGGCTCCATCGGCGCGGAATACATGCACATTACCTCTACCGAAGAGAAACGCTGGATCCAGCAGCGCATCGAATCCGTAGCGGGCCACGCGACCTTCTCGGCTGACGAGAAAAAACGCTTCCTGAACGAACTGACCGCTGCCGAGGGTCTTGAGCGCTATCTGGGCGCGAAATTCCCGGGCGCAAAACGCTTCTCGCTGGAAGGCGGTGATGCGCTGGTGCCGATGCTGAAAGAGCTGATTCGTCACGCCGGCAAGAGCGGTACCCGTGAAGTGGTGCTGGGCATGGCGCACCGTGGTCGTCTGAACGTACTGGTCAACGTGCTGGGTAAAAAACCGCAGGATCTGTTCGACGAATTCGCGGGCAAACATAAAGAACACCTCGGCACCGGCGACGTGAAGTACCACATGGGCTTCTCGTCTGATATCGAAACCGAAGGTGGTCTGGTTCACCTGGCGCTGGCGTTTAACCCGTCGCACCTGGAAATCGTTAGCCCGGTGGTTATCGGTTCCGTGCGCGCGCGTCTGGATCGTCTTGACGAACCTAGCAGCAATAAAGTACTGCCAATCACCATCCACGGCGATGCAGCCGTAACAGGGCAGGGCGTGGTTCAGGAAACCCTGAACATGTCCAAAGCGCGGGGTTACGAAGTGGGCGGTACCGTTCGCATCGTGATCAACAACCAGGTGGGCTTCACCACCTCTAACCCGCTGGACGCGCGTTCTACCCCGTACTGCACCGACATCGGTAAAATGGTACAGGCGCCGATCTTCCACGTTAACGCGGATGACCCGGAAGCCGTTGCTTTTGTTACCCGTCTGGCGCTGGACTTCCGTAACACCTTCAAGCGCGATGTGTTCATTGACCTGTTCTGCTACCGTCGTCATGGCCACAACGAAGCGGATGAGCCAAGTGCAACCCAGCCGCTGATGTACCAGAAAATCAAAAAACACCCGACCCCGCGCAAAATCTATGCTGACAAGCTGGAGAGCGACAAAGTGTCGACGCTGGAAGATGCGACCGAAATGGTCAACCTCTACCGCGACGCGCTGGATGCGGGTGAATGCGTGGTGAAAGAGCTGCGCCCAATGAACATGCACTCCTTTACCTGGTCGCCGTACCTCAACCACGAGTGGGATGAGAGCTACCCGAACAAGGTCGAAATGAAGCGTCTGCAGGAGCTGGCTAAACGCATCAGCACTGTGCCTGACGCCATTGAGATGCAGTCTCGCGTGCAGAAAATCTACGCTGACCGTCAGTCCATGGCGGCAGGCGAGAAGCTGTTTGACTGGGGCGGCGCGGAAACCCTGGCTTACGCAACGCTGGTTGACGAAGGTATTCCTGTTCGTCTGTCCGGTGAAGATGCGGGCCGTGGCACCTTCTTCCACCGTCACGCGGTTGTTCACAACCAGTCCAACGGTTCAACCTACACTCCGCTGCAGCACGTGCACAACGGTCAGGGCCAGTTCAAGGTCTGGGACTCCGTGCTGTCTGAAGAAGCGGTCCTGGCATTCGAATACGGTTACGCCACCGCAGAACCTCGCACCCTGACTATCTGGGAAGCGCAGTTCGGTGACTTCGCCAACGGTGCGCAGGTTGTGATCGACCAGTTCATCTCTTCAGGCGAGCAGAAATGGGGCCGTATGTGTGGCCTGGTGATGCTCCTGCCGCACGGCTATGAAGGCCAGGGTCCGGAGCACTCCTCCGCGCGTCTGGAACGTTATCTGCAGCTCTGCGCCGAGCAGAATATGCAGGTCTGCGTGCCGTCCACCCCGGCTCAGGTGTACCACATGCTGCGTCGTCAGGCGCTGCGCGGTATGCGCCGTCCACTGGTAGTCATGTCGCCGAAATCCCTGCTGCGTCATCCGCTGGCCGTGTCCAGCCTGGATGAACTGGCGAATGGAACCTTCCTGCCAGCCATCGGTGAGATTGATGAACTGGATCCGCAGGCTGTGAAGCGTGTGGTGATGTGTTCTGGTAAGGTTTATTACGACCTGCTGGAACAGCGCCGTAAGAACGATCAGAAAGATGTCGCCATCGTGCGTATCGAACAGCTTTATCCGTTCCCGCACCAGGCGGTGCAGGAAGCGCTGAAACCTTACGCTCACGTACATGATTTTGTCTGGTGCCAGGAAGAGCCGCTCAACCAGGGCGCATGGTACTGCAGCCAGCATCATTTCCGTGAAGTGATTCCATTTGGGTCAGCCCTGCGTTATGCAGGTCGCCCGGCCTCCGCCTCACCGGCGGTAGGGTATATGTCCGTTCACCAGAAGCAGCAACAAGATCTGGTCAATGACGCGCTGAACGTCGATTAATTAAAGGATACATAATGAGTAGCGTAGATATTCTTGTTCCCGACCTGCCTGAATCTGTAGCAGATGCGACCGTCGCTACCTGGCACAAAAAACCAGGCGATGCCGTTAAGCGCGATGAAGTGCTGGTAGAAATCGAAACTGACAAAGTGGTACTGGAAGTACCGGCTTCGGCGGATGGTGTTCTGGATGCTGTGCTGGAAGATGAAGGCACAACCGTAACCTCTCGTCAGATCCTGGGTCGCCTGCGCGAAGGCAACAGCGCGGGCAAAGAGTCCAGCGCGAAATCTGAAGAGAAAGCCTCTACGCCGGCTCAACGCCAGCAGGCTTCTCTGGAAGAGCAGACCAACGATGCGCTCAGCCCGGCGATTCGTCGCCTGCTGGCTGAGCACAACCTGGATGCGGCTGCTATTAAAGGCACCGGTGTGGGTGGTCGTCTGACCCGTGAAGATATCGAGAAGCACCTGGCGAAAGCGCCTGCGAAAGCAGAAGCAAAAGCCCCTGCGGCGGCACCAGCAGCACAGCCTGCTCTGGGTGCCCGTAGCGAAAAACGTGTGCCAATGACTCGCCTGCGTAAGCGTGTGGCTGAGCGTCTGCTGGAAGCGAAAAACTCCACCGCGATGCTGACCACCTTCAACGAAGTGAACATGAAGCCAATCATGGACCTGCGTAAGCAGTACGGTGACGCGTTTGAAAAACGTCACGGTATCCGTCTGGGCTTTATGTCCTTCTACGTGAAAGCGGTAGTTGAAGCGCTGAAACGCTACCCGGAAGTGAACGCGTCCATCGACGGTGATGACGTGGTTTACCACAACTACTTCGACGTCAGCATGGCGGTATCTACTCCGCGTGGCCTGGTGACCCCAGTACTGCGTGACGTGGATACCCTGGGTATGGCTGATATCGAGAAAAATATTAAAGAGCTGGCTGTGAAAGGCCGCGACGGCAAGCTGACCGTAGATGACCTGACCGGCGGTAACTTCACCATTACCAACGGCGGCGTATTCGGTTCGCTGATGTCTACCCCAATCATTAACCCGCCTCAGAGCGCGATCCTGGGTATGCATGCCATTAAAGATCGTCCTATGGCGGTAGACGGTAAAGTTGAGATCCTGCCGATGATGTACCTGGCACTGTCTTACGATCACCGTCTGATCGATGGCCGCGAGTCCGTGGGCTTCCTGGTGGCGATTAAAGAGCTGCTGGAAGATCCAACGCGTCTGCTGCTCGACGTCTAGTTTGCAGTCTTGCCCGGCGGCATATAGCTGCCGGGCCTATAAAAGCACGACCTAACGATTACCTGAAGGATGGATAGAACACATGAACTTACATGAATATCAGGCCAAACAGCTGTTTGCCCGGTATGGCTTACCGGCTCCGGTGGGTTATGCCTGTACTACCCCGCGTGAAGCAGAAGAAGCCGCATCTAAAATCGGTTCCGGCCCTTGGGTAGTTAAGTGTCAGGTTCACGCTGGTGGCCGTGGTAAAGCGGGCGGTGTGAAGGTTGTTAAGAGCAAAGAAGAGATTCGTGCGTTTGCTGAACATTGGCTCGGCAAGCGTCTGGTGACCTACCAGACAGATGCGAACGGCCAGCCGGTTAACCAGATCCTGGTAGAAGCCGCGACCGACATCGCGAAAGAACTGTACTTGGGTGCGGTTGTTGACCGTAGTTCCCGTCGCGTGGTGTTCATGGCGTCTACCGAAGGCGGCGTGGAAATCGAAAAAGTGGCAGAAGAAACCCCTCATCTGATCCACAAAGTGGCTATCGATCCGCTGGCAGGCCCAATGCCTTACCAGGGTCGTGAGCTGGCGTTCAAACTGGGTCTGGAAGGTAAACTGGTTCAACAGTTCACCAAGATCTTCATGGGTCTGGCGACCATCTTCCTGGAGCGCGACCTGGCGCTGATCGAGATCAACCCGCTGGTGATCACCACTCAGGGCGATCTGATCTGCCTCGACGGTAAACTGGGCGCTGACGGCAACGCACTGTTCCGCCAGCCGGATCTGCGCGAAATGCGTGACCAGTCTCAGGAAGACCCGCGTGAAGCGCAGGCTGCACAGTGGGAACTGAACTACGTGGCGCTGGATGGCAACATCGGCTGCATGGTTAACGGTGCGGGCCTGGCAATGGGTACCATGGACATCGTTAAGCTGCACGGCGGTGAGCCAGCAAACTTCCTCGACGTAGGCGGTGGCGCAACCAAAGAGCGCGTAACCGAAGCGTTCAAAATCATCCTGTCTGACGACAACGTGAAGGCCGTTCTGGTTAACATCTTCGGCGGTATCGTGCGTTGTGACCTGATCGCCGACGGTATCATCGGTGCAGTGGAAGAAGTGGGTGTTAACGTTCCGGTGGTTGTACGTCTGGAAGGTAACAACGCTGAACTCGGCGCGAAAAAACTGGCTGACAGCGGCCTGAATATTATTGCAGCGAAAAGTCTGACGGATGCAGCTCAGCAGGTTGTTGCCGCAGTGGAGGGGAAATAATGTCCGTTTTAATTAATAAAGATACCAAGGTTATCTGCCAGGGCTTCACCGGTAGCCAGGGGACTTTCCACTCCGAACAGGCGATTGCCTACGGTACGCAGATGGTTGGCGGCGTAACGCCAGGTAAAGGCGGTAGTACGCACCTGGGTCTGCCGGTGTTTAACACCGTGCGTGAAGCTGTAGAAGCGACGGGCGCAACCGCGACCGTGATCTACGTTCCGGCACCGTTCTGCAAAGATTCCATCCTGGAAGCGATCGATGCAGGTATTAAACTGATCATCACCATCACTGAAGGCATCCCGACGCTGGATATGCTGACCGTGAAGGTTAAGCTGGATGAAGCTGGCGTGCGTATGATCGGCCCGAACTGCCCAGGCGTTATCACTCCAGGCGAATGCAAAATCGGTATCATGCCAGGCCACATTCACAAGCCGGGCAAAGTGGGCATCGTTTCCCGCTCCGGTACGCTGACCTATGAAGCGGTCAAACAGACCACCGATTACGGCTTCGGCCAGTCCACCTGTGTGGGCATTGGCGGTGACCCGATCCCGGGTTCTAACTTCATCGACATCCTGAAGCTGTTCCAGGAAGATCCACAGACCGAAGCGATCGTGATGATCGGTGAGATCGGTGGTAGCGCTGAAGAAGAAGCGGCTGCTTACATCAAAGAACACGTGACCAAGCCAGTTGTCGGTTACATCGCGGGTGTGACTGCGCCGAAAGGTAAGCGTATGGGTCACGCAGGTGCGATTATCGCGGGTGGTAAAGGTACGGCTGATGAGAAATTCGCAGCGCTGGAAGCCGCAGGAGTGAAAACCGTTCGCAGCCTGGCGGATATCGGCGAAGCACTGAAATCCATCATTAAGTAAATCCTCTCTGCTCTCTGCAAGGAGAGCGTTGAAATAAAAAAATGTCCGTTTCGACATGGTTGGCCGCTGTAAAGCGGCCTTTTTTTATTGCAGAAAATCCTTACGTATCGGCGTAAAGGTATCCAGCAGGTTTCCCGCCTTGTGGCATACGCAGCCGTGCATAACATTGGGTTGTTTGTACAGCGTATCGCCTGCTCTGACGATATGCGTTTCGTCGCCAATGGTAAATTCAAACTCACCGGAGAGAACATACGTCAACTGCTCGTGGGGATGGCTGTGCATGGGGCCGATGGCACCCTGCGCGAAATGTACTTCAACCGCCATCATATTGCCGGCATGGGCGAGGATCCGGCGGGTTACGCCATTCCCAGCCTCTTCCAGCTGGGTCTGATTGTGAAAAACAAACATCGTATTACCTCAGTTGTATAGTGAATGAGTGACTTCTGACCGAGCTGTCAGAGGCGGTATGTGCGGTTTAACGTCATGTCAATCACGGTTATTGTATCGTCGCTCTTCACGATATCGACTTTCCCGGTGCCCGTGAAATCTGTGACAAACACGAAGGAAATGCGCTTATCTCGGCTGCGTAATAGCAGGTAGTCGATCATCGATGTCGAAGGGTTATTCGGTCCCTGAGCTTTGATTAACGCCGTATTGTTGGTCGAAAAGCAGGTGACAGAAACCGGGGCGTCGGCCTGGTAGTGAACCTCCATTTTACCCTTCAGCGGCTGTTCAGTTGCCTGCTTAACGTAGGGGTAGCAGATCCGGACGCCATTCTGTGGCGCCGTCGGTGTTGTTGAGGCGTTGATGTGGTAAACCGCATCGACGCACTGGTAGTGAGGATTATCGACGTCCCATTTATCAATCAGCAGGTTTTCCGTCACGACGATGCTACGGCGAAAAACGATATCCCGGTAGGACTCATCATCCCACTCCACGTGAGTTTTGCTGTCGGGTAACACAGCGGCGCTGCACCAGTCCACTTCGGCGATCAGCCGCGATTCTCCCTCCTGCTGCTGGTAATCGAGAACCCTGGGTAGTGCAGGGGGCTGGTTAAGTCCGTTGACGCACAGCGTATTGTGCGAAAACGTATTTTTGTAGTAGCCATAGTGCAGCGGTGCGCCATAGCCGGTTGTGCCCAGATCGGGGAACAGCGCGCTGTAGTTATTGAAGACGATAAGGTTGAGTCTGTCGTAGTGATCGTGCTCGCCGCCATAGGGGCCATGTTTAATGCATACGGCGCGGCCTGGCGCGTTGCGGATTATCGTAAATCCGGCGTCAGGATTATGCTCATTACCCTCCGGGGCGCTTAACGCCTGCGCCGGCAGCGGTTGCCCATAGAAAAGGGCATCAATGTTGTCGCGCGGTCCAGCGGTGTATAGCCAGGCTAACAGCTCGCCATATTGCGGGTTGCCATAATAGTTGAACGCAAATTCATAGATATCGGCGTGGCCGAGTCTCTCCTGGCCGTTCACGCAGTCGTTCACTTTAGGCAGGGTCATATTCGGCATCAGCAGCGTCAATGGCAGCGCCAGCATGTTCGTATACCAGGGCTTATCCAGCAGGCTGAACGGACCATGTTGGGCGAATTTCTCAAAGCCCATGAACGCCTCAAGCGCGTAATAGTGGTAATGCAGCGAACCTTCGAACCATAAGCCGCCGGGCAGCAGGGCATGTTCCAGCTGATACCGCAGGCCGTAAGGGCTGTTAACGGCAAACGTCAGATAGCGATCGTCGTCGAGAATCGCGCCGATAATGCCGATGGTCGCGCTGATCTTCACCTCGTGGTTGTGGATTTGATTGCTACGGTGCTGCATCAGAAAATCGGCTCCGCTGCGCAGCAGTCGTCGGGAAATATACTCATACTGTTCTGTCGTCAGCGCGGCGCTGACGATATCGAATCCACGGGCAAAATCGGCATGACAGTTGGCTTCACACAGCGTCTGCGCGTTGGCTTTACCGGGACCGTTATAAGGAATACCGCCGTGTTCTTCGTAGTCAGGGTAGTATTTTGCGTACTGCATCAGGATATCGGTAATTTTATTGAGGTATTTATTATCGTCCGTTAGCAGCCAGAGGATGCCCAGCTCATAGCACGCTTTAGCATTGAGCCCGTTAAGCCAGCGCCACCAGGCACCATAGTAAGGTTCACCGGTAAAGACGGCTCCATCAACCGGGCAACGGTGCTTATTGGGCGATTTCCGGTCCCAGAACAGCCGCACGCTGTGTTCCGGGCAGTAAAAATAGTGGTTCCAGGTGGCGCAGCCCGTTTGCGGAACCAGCGTGTCGTGGTTAAGGACGTCGCGGTTGTTTTCCTCCAGGCGGCGAAGGATCTCCGGCGTTACCCGGGCTTTTGCAGCGGCAATCTGTGCTTCTGTAAACTGTTTCATTATCTTCCTGTATGCGTTGACGTGGCGCTTACTTCACCAATACAGAGCCCGGGGTCAGGATGTTGATATCGGTGTCATTTGCCTGCGTCAATAGCGCGGCATTTTTGCTGAAGTCATTGTCTTTCCAGACTCTCGCTGCGGCGAGTAACGGACCAGTAGCCTCTTCAGGGTTGTATTTTATTTCCTGATACGGCCAGTCGCTGGCGTCTTTGCCGGTTTGCTGGCTGACGAAGGAAAAGGCTTTTTTCATGGTTCGCCCATCCAGTACATAATTCCAGACATCATCACCGGTTATTTCACCGTAGCGCCCCATTCTGGCGTAGGCTGCCAGAGCAAAATTGGTGTAATGGAAGGAGCGAGTTCGTTCAAGCTCGGCCGGTAGTTCGCCTTTGACGTTCACCTGAGCAGCAAGGTGGCGATTTTTGAAAATATCGATTTGCCGACGAGCCTGTTTGACGTCACCGGAGAACAACGAAAAGGCGGTAACCTGCGCGTCATACCAGGCGCCGTGATTGTTATACCAGTTTCCCTCTTCCTGGCCGTTAGCGCTGGATAACAGCCATGTGGCATAGTCCGAATACCAGCTTTTGTAACCCTGAACCGCTTTATCCGAGAGGAAGCCCGCATGTTGCAGCAGGATGATGCTGTCAGCGACGTCGATCAACACGCGCGTATCAATAATGCCAATCCCCCGGCCATTCACTATGCCCGGAATTGCCTGGGCGTAACTGAGGTCAGGATTTATTCGGGTTTGCTTGTTCAGAAACCAGGTGTCCAGCATGATTTCTGCTTTTTGCGCATAGCGGGCGTCTGCGCTATAAAATGCGGCCAGTGAGAGCGCTCGGACGTCGTCAGAGAACTGCACCAGGCGTTTGCTGTCCGTATCGTCTGTCTTAGATGACGGGTTTATCTGGCCGTCTTTACGAATCCAGGGAAGATGGTCTTTGGTATCCGGGTTTGGCCACCAGTAGGGACCAAAACTATAGTAGTCATGCTTATTCCCGGACGCCGGTAACAATTTTTTATCGGTCACACTCCAGGGTTTATGTTCCAGCGCCTGGTCTGCTTTCTGCAGCAGATTTTTCCAGGCGGGAGCGTAGGTTTGATCTCCGCGCTGAATACTTTCTTTTATCTCAAGCATCTGCCTGCAATCGTACGTCAGGCAGTCGTCATTCGAGCCCTGAGGCAGTGTATTCCCACTCGCTGCTAACGCGGAGGTTGAGAACAGCGCGCTGATAAACGCAATGTTGCGATAATTCATCGGTATATTCCTTACATTTATACCCGTCATTCAGGCGATTACCGGTGTGACTTTTTCAGAAGGGAGCTTAATCAGCATCCACAGGAACAGGGCGCCAATCAAATCGAAAACGCCCAGACCGATAAAGAAGATGTCGTAACCCACAACAGCGACCATCGCGCCAAGGAAAATACTGAACAGGAAGTTCCCCATGCTGCCGGTGAAGGCGGCGAAACCGGTCGCGGTGGCGACTTTTTGTCTTGGGAACAGGTCGGATGACATGCTGATCACCGTAACGGACAGACACTGATGGGCGAACCCGGCAATACAGAACAGCGCAATGGCCACATAGACATTACTGACGAAACCAACGCCAGCCATCGACAGCATCAGCAGGGCGGCAAACGTAAAAGTGATGCGTTTGGCGTTAACAATATGCACGCCGCGGTTATTCAGAAACTTCGAAATGTAACCCGCAGCCAGACAACCCAGGTCAGCGGTCAGGAAGGGGAGCCAGGCAAACATGGCGATTTCTTTCATGTTCATGTGGCGCACCGTCACCAGGTAGAGCGGCATCCAGTAGTGCAGCGTCCCCCATGCCGGATCGGCCATAAAACGCGGTAAGGAGATGGCCCACAAGCTTTTATCCTTGATCATGGACATCAGGGAGGCTTTCTCTTTAACCACTTCTATTTGATCGGCCATGACCTCTTCGTGCTCTTCCTTCAGCAGCGCAGGATGCGACTCCGGGGAGCGATAAAACACCGCCCACAGAATGGCCCAAACAACGCCGATGGCGCCGGTGACAACAAAAGACATTTCCCAGTTGTAGTTAACAATCGCCCAGACAACCAGTGGCGGGGCCAGCATGGCACCGACGGAGGTACCGAGGCTGTAAACGCCGCAGGCTAAGCCGCGCTCCTTTGCCGGAAACCACTCGGCGGTGACTTTCATACCCGCAGGGTTGAAGGCGGCTTCGGTCAGGCCCAGGCCCCCGCGCAATGCGGCAATGGGGAACCATGTGCTAAATAATGCCGTCAGCATGTTGCACAAAGACCACAGCGCGGCCAGTACAGCAAAACTGACTCGCAAGCCGAATTTATCGATCACAAAACCGCAGGCGATCCCGCCGATGGCATAGGTGAATGGAAAGACCGACACAATCCATGAGTATTGCTCGCTGGAGAGATTCAGCGTTTTCATCATTTCTGGTGCTGCGACGCCGAGCGTGCTCCTGGCTAAGTAGTTGATAATCGTACCTAACATGACGAGTGAGATAATGTACCAGCGCATTTTTTTGATCTTCACAACATTCACCTTGTCCGTTGATAATTAGCTTTGGTTAAAATAAAACAATGTTTCATTTCATTTTATGGGCTGGTGATGGAGGTGTTCATGATCTTGATCTCAGTTTTGAAACAATATTTCATTTTGTTTGGTTTGGGTGATTGGAAGAGGGTTCTGTTTGTTTTTGTTAACTGTTTTATAAGTCGATAAAACTTAAATTTATTTGGTGAATAATTCATGGGAGGTATTTATTTTACACTTTCAGTTATTAAAACTGTGTTTTGATAATTTTTATGATCACGATCTTGTTTGTGAAGCAATGTTCGTGATTTTAATTTGTAGATAAATATGATTCTCGAAAATTGCGGGTTGATGGCTGTTGATTTTATTTGTTTATGGCAATGAGTTTTCTTTTCTTAAAAGGATGAAGGTCTGTTATGCAAAAAAATCCATTACGTTTTCTGATTCTCTTCGCTGCCGGGCTGCCGCTGGCGAGCCATGCGCTAACGTTTGATGTCCGGGGCGGCTATAAAACCGGGAGCCACTCCTATGAGTCGCGGTATAAGATCAGTGAGAGCTGGGCTAACGGCTGGTGGGCAAGCGCGGAGATGGATAATAAAAACAATAAAAATAACGGAAAGGGTACAAATGGTTCCGATAAGTCCGACAGTGCTCACTCTTTTGGTGACAGCACAACTGACTATAACGAGATAGAGACTAATTATACCTGGCGGTTTGCCGATAAGTGGAATCTACAACCCGGGGGGATTTACCACTGGAGCAGTAAAGGTACTCAGATTCGTCCCTATATCAGGGTCAACTATCTACCCGGAGCTGACTGGAGTCTCGGTTTGCGTTACCGATACGATTATAATACTTATGAGACTGTTAACGATGAGGGAGAGTCACATCGCGACAGCGTTAATCGTCTCGACATCTTTGTGGGTTATAAATTTAATCGCGAATGGAGTTTCTTATATCAGGGCACAGCATATAAGCATGCCAATGAGGATTACACCTATAAAAATAATAAAACCTGGGCAACTGAGAATGCATTTACACTGCGGTATAAGTGGAACGAATGGTTTAGTCCCTATGTTGAATACGACTATTTAGATCAGCAGGGCTACTACGAAGGTGAGGATAATGTCTCTGAGTCGCGCTATCGCATTGGCATGACGTTTACGCTTTAAACGCGATTATTACCCTGAAAACCCGGTTTAGCACCGGGTTTTTGTCATTCATGTACGTTTAGTGTCTACGTTTCGCTACTAGCGTAAATTTGTAGTCATCACTTTTGAAGGTATTACGGCTGTATTCAAATACGCGTCCATCACTGAGATAGCCGCGGGAGATTTTTTCGAGGACAGGTTTTGCCGCATCGATCCCCAGTGCATTCACGACCTCGGCAGAGGGCATCACGGGAATGACCTCCTGCTCACTGCGGTCGATAACCATCTTTTTAATCTGTTCGATGTAATGATATTTGGAGTTTTCCATCACGGCCCAGGTGAGGTCGTCGAACATCGCCAGCGGCATCCACGTCTCTTCCAGATTCACAGGTTTTTGCTTAATAAAACGCACGCGTTTGATATGCCAGACGTTGTCATCAGGGCGAATGTTCAGCTTTTCCGCGAGTTTCTCATCTGCTTTGATCACTTCGAATGTTTTGACGTCGCTATGGGTATCAACATTTCTATCCGCCAGTTTTTCGTAAAAGCCGGTGAGTTGATAAATGTCGTAATTAACGCGCTCCTCTTTGACGTAGGAGCCGCTGCCCTGAATGCTCTCGATAATGTGCTCTTCGGTGAGCAGCTTCAGCGCCTGTCTCACCGTTACCCGACTCACGCTAAAAGCGTCCTGCAGACTGGATTCCGTTGGTAACGCATCACCAGGTTTTAACTCACCGGCGTTGATTTGCTCGCGAAGCGCATCGGCTATCTGTCGGTACATCGGTTTGTTGCCCATATCATCTGCCTTTCTAATACCTTTTAACGGAATTATGCCTTCAGACTAAAATTTGTAAACAATACAAATTAAATACAAATAATGTTTTTTAGGTGAAAGTGATCACATAAATGTATTGTTTTGTCTGCCACACTCGATCCCGAACAATAACCATTGAGTGTGAGGATCTTTATGGACCTGACGACCCTGACCCACCCCAGCGCAGTCTGCGTGCTGGCGCGGTATACCAGCCGTGATGAGGCAATACGCCAGCTCACTCAGCGGCTGGTGGCACTGGGCAAAATTGCGGACGGCGAGACATTTTTGACCGACGTCTTTCACCGGGAATCACTTGGCCCTACCGCGCTGGGAGAAGGCCTGGCGGTACCGCATGGCAAATCTGGCGCAGTGAAAGACGCCGCTTTTGCGGTGGCAACATTACGGGAGCCGCTGGCCTGGGAAGGCGTTGATGGCCCGGAAAACGTCGAGCTGATTGTCCTGCTCGCCATTCCCCCGGCTGAGGCGGGCTCAACGCATATTCAGGTGTTAACAGAGCTGACGTCTCGCCTGGCGGATGATGCCCTCCGGGCGCAGGTGATGGCGGCAACCACGGCAGAAGCGCTGCTTGCCGCGTTAAATGATGCGCCACAGGATGAAGACGTTATCGCGTCAGAAGATGCGCCCACTGTTGTCTGTGTGACGGCGTGTCCGGCCGGGATTGCGCACACCTACATGGCTGCTGAGTACCTTGAAAAAGCCGGGCGCAAACTCGGCGTGAACGTGGTGGTTGAAAAACAGGGGGCGAACGGCATTGAAGGACGCCTTACCCCTGAGCAACTGCAGGAGGCTCGCGCCTGTATTTTTGCGACAGAGGTGGCTATCAAGGAAAGTGAGCGTTTTCAGGGGATTCCCTCGCTATCAGTGCCTGTCGCGGAACCGCTGCGACATGCTGAGGCGTTGATTGAGCGCGCGCTCGCATTACAGCCCTCACCGGTGGCGCGCCCTGTGCAAACAGAAACCGAGGCGAGAAAGAGCGTTAAAACGGAACTCAAGCAGGCGCTTCTCAGCGGGATCTCCTTTGCAGTGCCGCTTATTGTCGCCGGGGGCACTGTGCTGGCCGTCGCAGTGTTACTGGCGCAGATCTTTGGACTGCAGCATCTGTTCGATCAGGAAAATTCGTGGCTGTGGATGTACCGCAAACTCGGCGGCGGCATGCTCGGCATTTTGATGGTGCCTGTGCTGGCAGCCTACACCGCGTACTCGCTTGCGGATAAACCCGCGCTGGCTCCAGGCTTCGCTGCCGGTCTTGCTGCCAACATGATCGGTTCAGGTTTTTTGGGGGCGATCGCAGGTGGTTTGATTGCGGGTTATCTGATGCGTTGGGTGAAGAACCATATTCGTCTCAATAATCGCTACAACGGTTTCTTAACCTATTACCTCTACCCGGTTCTCGGTGTGCTGGGCGCGGGCAGCCTGATGCTGTTTGTGATTGGCGAGCCGGTGGCATGGCTGAACAACTCTCTGACGGCCTGGCTTAACGGTCTATCCGGCACCAATGCGCTATTGCTCGGTACGCTCCTCGGTTTTATGTGTTCGTTCGATCTGGGCGGGCCTGTCAATAAAGCAGCGTACGCATTCTGTCTGGGGGCAATGACCAACGGTGTATATGGCCCTTACGCCATTTTTGCCTCTGTAAAAATGGTATCGGCCTTTACCGTCACGGCGTCAACGATGCTGGCCCCGCACCTCTTCAAACAGTTTGAAATCGAAACCGGTAAATCAACGTGGCTTCTCGGGCTGGCGGGTATCACAGAAGGGGCGATCCCAATGGCGATTGAAGATCCTGTCCGGGTTATTGGTTCGTTTGTGCTTGGATCGATGGCAACGGGCGCAATAGTGGGTGCGATGGGGATCGGGTTGTCTACGCCAGGGGCGGGTATTTTCTCCCTCTTTTTACTTCATGACGCAGGGCTGGGTGGTGTGGTCGCTGCGGCAGGCTGGTTCTCTGCGGCATTGGCAGGTACCACCCTCTCTACGCTCGTTTTGCTGTTCTGGCGACGTCAGGCCGTCAGAAAGGGCAAATACATGACAGAAGACGTTACGCCTTAAAACTCACTAACAGGAAACGAAGATGAAAGCTGTATCTCGCGTTCATATTACGCCGCATATGCACTGGGACCGTGAGTGGTACTTCACCACCGAGGAGTCGCGTATTCTTCTGGTCAATAATATGGAAGAGATCCTGACCCGCCTCGAGCAGGATGACGAATATAAATATTATGTCCTTGATGGGCAGACGGCGGTACTGGAGGATTACTTCGCCGTGGTGCCTGAAAACCGGCCACGGGTGAAGGCGCTGGTCGAGCGTGGAAAGCTGATTATCGGTCCGTGGTATACCCAGACCGATACCACGATTGTCAGCGGTGAGTCGATTGTCCGTAACCTGATGTACGGCATTCGCGACTGTATGGCGTTCGGCGAGCCGATGAAAATCGGTTATCTGCCGGACTCGTTTGGTATGTCCGGGCAACTTCCGCATATCTACAACGGGTTTGGCATCACCCGTGCCCTGTTCTGGCGTGGGTGTTCTGAACGTCACGGAACCGATAAAACCGAGTTTTTATGGCAGAGTACAGACGGCAGTGAAGTGACGACACAGGTGCTGCCGTTGGGCTACGCGATTGGTAAGTACTTACCGGAGGACGAAGCCGGGCTGCGAAAACGGCTCGACAGCTATTTTGACGTGCTGGAAAACGCCTCCGTCACCAAAGAGATTTTGCTGCCTAACGGTCACGACCAGATGCCATTACAGCAGAATATTTTTGCGGTGATGGATAAGCTTCGTGAAATCTATCCGCAGCGTCAATTTGGAATGAGTCGGTTTGAGGACGTCTTTGAACATATTGAGGCACGCCGTGGGGAGTTGGCGACGCTGAAAGGGGAGTTTATTGACGGGAAATACATGCGCGTGCACCGGACAATCGGCTCGACACGCATGGACATCAAAATCGCCCATGCGCGCATTGAGAACAAAATCGTCAACATCCTTGAGCCGCTGGCGACGCTCGCCTGGACGCTGGGCTTCGACTATCACCACGGTTTACTGGAAAAAATGTGGAAAGAGATCCTCAAAAATCACGCTCACGATAGCATCGGCTGCTGCTGCAGCGACAAGGTGCATCGAGAGATTGTCTCCCGGTTCGAACTGGCCGATGACATGGCCGATAACCTGTCGCGTTTCTATATGCGCAAGATTGTCGACAACATGCCGCAAAGTGATACCGATAAGCTGGTCATGTTCAACCTGATGCCCTGGCCGCGTGAAGAGGTGATGAACACCACGATACGTCTGCGCGCCAGCCAGTTCCGTCTGCTTGATGAGAAAGGCAACGAGATCCCATATTTCATCCGTAGTGCACGTGAGCTCGACCCAGGTCTTATTGACCGGCAGATTGTCCATTATGGTAATTACGAACCGTTTATGGAGTTTGATATCCAGTTGAATCAAATCCTGCCGTCGATGGGGTACCGAACGCTGCTTATCGAACCTAACGTAGCAGGGAAGGTGCTCTCTCCACTGGAAAACTCCGAGTCCCTACTTGAAAACGCCTTCTGGCAGATTGACTTAAATGACGACGGTACGCTGCGCCTGCGCGACAAAGAAACCGGGCTTATTTATGACCGCGTACTGGAAATCGAAGAGAGCTCTGATGATGGCGATGAATACGACTACTCGCCTTCTCGTGAAGAGTGGAGACTCACTTCAGCACAGGGCAAGCACGAAGTTGAGGTGGTGCATGAGGGTTGGCGGAGCAGGGCGATAATCCATCATCGGCTCGCCGTTCCGGCAAATCTGGCCGAGCGTTCGGCGCGTCAGCGAAAAGGGTTTCTTGACGTAGCGTTTGAAGTCACTCTCACGCACAACAGCAGGCGCATTGATGTTGACGTGCATCTGGATAATCAGGCAGATGATCACCGTGTACGGGTGCTCATCCCTACGCCATTTACCACGCAAGAGGTGCTGTCTGATACGCAGTTTGGTTCGATCACCCGCCCGGTACAGGACCCGGCGATGGAAAACTGGCAGGAAGAGGGCTGGAAAGAAGCGCCGGTGCCCGTCTGGAATCTACTGAACTACGCCGTTCTTCGGGAAAGGCGAAACGGACTTGCGCTGTTCACTGAGGGTCTGCGCGAATTTGAGGTAGTGGGTGAGAACAAAAAAGCCTTTGCCTTGACCCTACTGCGCGGCGTGGGATTACTCGGCAAGGAGGATCTGTTGTTGCGGCCAGGCAGACCGTCGGGGATCAAACTGCCCGTTCCTGACTCTCAGGTGCGCGGCCAGTTAACCTGTCGTTTTAGCCTGTTCAGTTTCAGTGGAACGCCGGAAAACGCGGGTGTCGCGCAGCAGGCCAAATCGTGGTTAACGCCCGTGCAGTGCTACAACAAAATTCCCTGGGATGCGATGAAACTGAATTGTTCGTCGTTTACCACGCCGGAAAGTTACAGTCTGTTAGCTCTTTCGCCCACGGGATGCGTGCTCAGTGCCCTCAAGAAGGCGGAAGATCGGGACGAGCTTATTCTTCGCCTGTTCAACCCTTCGGCGTTCAGCGCATGTGACACTACGTTATCCGTGAACCCGACGGTGAAACGGTGCTGCGAGACGGATATGAATGAACGGATAACGGGCAGGGAAGAGGAGCAGGGCATTGTGGGGGCGTTTAGACCTGGGGAGTCGCGCACTTTTAGCTTCCTTATCGACCGATAGCGGTGATGCCTGAAAAGGCCACAGGTAATGTGGCCTTTTACACTAAATAGTTACGACGCGGTGTTAACTTATTGGGTAATAAAAGTGAATTAAATGTAATTTTGCGGTATTGCAGAAGAAAAATGGAAAAATAATTAGGGAAGACTATCCTTTAGTGTTTGCCTCTTTGTGAAATGGCATTGTTCCGCTGCGTTAATTAAAATCACTTCTGTTCATATTTTTTCCCGTCTTCGATAACCAATTACACTTTTGAATGCACATGTCATTAACAAGAATTTCACCATTCTCACCATGATTAAACATGGTTAACATTGAGGTTTGTTTTTGATTTAAATCAAAGTTTAATCCTTGGAAAAAGACGATGAAAAGCGCTAAATTGTCCCCGATCAAAATGGCCGAAAAGTGGTAATTTTGCTATAAATTGATCACCGTCGAAAAACGTAAATGTGATTCAATAAAAACCTGTTTATTGTAAGGGTTTTGCAGCGTATTATATTTGCGGGATCAATTTGAGTTTTTTATTAACGTATTTGTAACCTGACGTCATCGTTTTTATCCTTCCTCAGGGTAATAACGACGACAGGGATGCGAATAATTTGTATTGGGGCATGCGTGTGGATCTCTCTCTGACGGGGTTCACTCTCGGAGTCTTCATGCGATGAGCAAGGAGTCATGATGTTAGATATAGTCGAACTGTCGCGCTTACAGTTTGCCTTGACCGCGATGTACCACTTCCTGTTTGTGCCACTGACGCTCGGTATGGCGTTCCTGCTGGCCATCATGGAAACGGTATACGTTCTCTCCGGCAAACAGATTTATAAAGATATGACCAAGTTCTGGGGCAAGTTGTTTGGTATCAACTTCGCACTGGGCGTGGCAACCGGTCTGACCATGGAGTTCCAGTTCGGGACTAACTGGTCTTACTATTCCCACTATGTAGGGGATATCTTCGGTGCGCCGCTGGCCATTGAAGGTTTGATGGCCTTCTTCCTCGAATCCACCTTTGTAGGTCTGTTCTTCTTCGGTTGGGACCGTCTGGGTAAAGTCCAGCACATGGCAGTGACCTGGCTGGTGGCATTAGGTTCGAACCTGTCCGCGCTGTGGATCCTGGTGGCGAACGGCTGGATGCAAAACCCAATCGCGTCTGATTTCAACTTCGAAACTATGCGTATGGAGATGGTCAGCTTTGCCGAGCTGGTCCTGAACCCGGTTGCGCAGGTTAAATTCGTTCACACCGTGGCATCTGGCTATGTGTGCGGCGCGATGTTTATCCTGGGTATCAGTTCTTACTACATGCTGCGTGGTCGTGACTTTGCATTTGCTAAGCGCTCTTTCGCCATCGCTGCAAGTTTCGGTATGGCTGCAATCCTCTCTGTTATCGTCCTGGGTGATGAATCCGGTTACGAAATGGGTGACGTGCAGAAAACCAAGCTGGCTGCTATCGAAGCTGAATGGGAAACGCAACCGGCCCCTGCTGCCTTTACCCTGTTCGGTATCCCGGATCAGGATGCGCAGCAAAACCACTTCGCCATTCAAATTCCTTACGCGCTGGGTATCATCGCTACCCGTTCTGTTGACAAACAGGTGACGGGGCTGAAAGAGCTGATGGTGCAGCATGAAGGCCGTATCCGTAACGGTATGAAAGCTTACGCGCTGCTGGAACAGCTGCGTGCTGGCTCGACCGATCAGGCCGTCCGTGACCAGTTCAACGACGTGAAGAAAGATCTGGGTTACGGTTTGCTGCTGAAGCGCTATACCCCGAACGTGTCTGATGCGACGGAAGCACAGATCCAGATGGCAACCAAAGACTCCATTCCGCGTGTTGCACCGCTGTACTTCGCATTCCGTATCATGGTGGGATGCGGCATCATCATGCTGCTGATCATTGCGGCGTCCTTCTGGTCTGTTATCCGCAACCGCATCGGCGAGAAGAAATGGCTGCTGCGTACCGCGCTGTACGGTATTCCGCTGCCGTGGATCGCAATTGAGTCCGGTTGGTTCGTTGCAGAATATGGCCGTCAGCCATGGGCGATTGGTGAGGTGCTGCCAACGGCGGTAGCGAACTCCTCCCTGACAGCAGGCGACCTGATCTTCTCCATGCTGCTGATTTGTGGTCTGTACACCCTGTTCCTGGTGGCTGAACTGTTCCTGATGTTCAAGTTCGCGCGCCTTGGCCCAAGCAGCCTGAAAACCGGTCGCTATCACTACGAGCAGTCCACTGCGACTACTCAGCCGGCACGCTAAGACAGGAGTCATCAAATGATCGATTATGAAGTATTGCGTTTTATCTGGTGGCTGTTGATCGGCGTTCTGCTGATCGGTTTCGCTGTCACGGATGGTTTCGACATGGGGGTGGGGATGCTCACCCGTTTCCTCGGTCGTAATGACACCGAGCGTCGAATTATGATCAACTCCATCGCCCCGCACTGGGACGGTAACCAGGTGTGGCTGATCACCGCAGGCGGCGCGCTGTTCGCTGCCTGGCCGATGGTCTACGCGGCTGCGTTCTCCGGTTTCTATGTGGCGATGATTCTGGTGCTGGCGTCTTTATTCTTCCGTCCGGTTGGTTTCGACTACCGTTCCAAGATTGAAGACACCCGCTGGCGCAACATGTGGGACTGGGGCATCTTCATTGGTAGCTTCGTTCCACCGCTGGTGATCGGCGTGGCGTTCGGTAACCTGTTGCAGGGCGTACCGTTCCACCTGGACGAATACATGCGTCTTTACTACACCGGTAACTTCTTCCAGTTGCTGAATCCGTTTGGTTTGCTGGCGGGTGTGGTGAGCGTAGCGATGATCATCACTCAGGGGGCAACCTATCTGCAGATGCGTACTGTCGGTGAATTGCACCTGCGTTCTCGCGCGACGGCTCAGGTTGCTGCGCTGGTCACGCTGGTCTGCTTCGCACTGGCTGGTGTGTGGGTAGTATACGGTATTGATGGTTACGTGGTGACATCTGCCATTAACCATACTGCGCCGTCTAACCCGCTGACCAAAGAAGTGGCGCGTCAGGCCGGTGCATGGCTGGTGAACTTCAACACGACGCCTGCACTGTGGGCTATCCCGGCTCTGGGCGTGCTGCTGCCGCTGCTGACGGTTCTGACGTCTCGTCTGGAAAAAGGTGCCCTGGCGTTTGTGTTCTCTTCACTGACCCTGGCGTGCATCATCCTGACCGCAGGTATTGCAATGTTCCCATTCGTCATGCCATCCAGCACCATGCTGAATGCTAGCTTGACCATGTGGGATGCGACTTCCAGCCATATGACGCTGAACTTAATGACCTATGTTGCTTGCGTATTCGTGCCGATTGTTCTGGCCTACACCATCTGGTGTTACTGGAAAATGTTCGGACGTATTACTAAAGAACATATCGAAAGCAACACCCACTCTATGTACTAAGTAAGGAGCTGAATATGTGGTATTTCGCATGGATTTTAGGGACGCTTCTTGCCTGTGCTTTTGGTGTCATCACTGCCCTGGCGCTTGAGCACGTTGAAGCGACTAAAGCGGGTGAAGAAAAACACTAATGAACATTATCGCAAGGTTATATGCGGTAATGGATAAGCGCCCGTTACGGGCGCTTTCTTTAGTGATGGCATTACTGCTGGCAGGATGTATCTTCTGGGACCCTTCGCGCTTTGCAGCGAAAACCAGCGAGCTTGAAATCTGGCACGGTTTCCTCATTATGTGGGCGGTGTGCGCAGGTGTGATTCACGGCGTGGGCTTTCGTCCGAAAGCCGTTCACTGGCAGGGCATCTTCTGCCCGCTGATTGCCGATCTCGTCCTGCTTGCTGGATTGATTTTCTTCTTCTTCTGAATAAGAAATGTCCGTTAACGTTATGGGCTTACCCGAGCCCATAAAAATTTACTCTCCGTTTACTTTCTCCCATTCCAAACCACCTTTCCCGCGCGTATAGTAGCGAAGTTTAAAAGAGTTAACTTTTATTGCATTACCGGGATGTAAAGTGAATACAACGCTGTTTCGATGGCCGGTTCGTGTCTACTACGAAGATACTGATGCCGGTGGTGTGGTATACCACGCCAGCTACGTTGCTTTTTATGAACGGGCACGCACAGAGATGCTGCGCCATCATCACTTTAGTCAACAGGTGCTGTTGGCTGAGCGAGTTGCCTTCGTGGTACGCAAGATGACGCTTGAGTATTTTGCGCCTGCCAGACTCGACGATATGCTCGAAGTCCAAACTGAAATTACATCAATGCGCGGGACCTCACTGGTTTTCACGCAGCGGATAGTCAATGCAGAGAACACCGTACTGAACTCAGCTGAGGTACTGATTGTCTGTGTTGATCCAACCATAATGAAGCCTCGTGCGCTTCCTAAGTCTATTGTCGCGGAGTTTAAGCAGTGACTGACATGAATATCCTTGATTTGTTCCTGAAGGCAAGCCTTCTGGTTAAACTTATCATGTTGATTTTGATTGGTTTTTCAATCGCATCCTGGGCCATCATTATCCAGAGAACGCGTATCCTCAATGCCGCTGGCCGTGAAGCTGAAGCGTTTGAAGATAAGTTCTGGTCGGGTATCGAGCTTTCTCGTCTGTACCAGGAAAGCCAGGGACGCCGTGAAAACCTTACAGGCTCCGAGCAAATTTTCTATAGCGGTTTCAAAGAGTTTGCGCGTCTGCATCGTGCAAACAATCATGCGCCGGAAGCGGTTGTAGAAGGTGCCTCGCGTGCGATGCGTATCTCCATGAACCGTGAACTGGAAAACCTTGAAACGCACATTCCTTTCCTGGGGACTGTGGGTTCTATCAGCCCGTATATCGGTCTGTTTGGTACGGTGTGGGGGATCATGCACGCCTTTATCGCACTCGGTGCGGTGAAGCAGGCGACATTGCAGATGGTTGCCCCGGGTATTGCAGAAGCACTGATTGCGACCGCTATCGGTCTGTTTGCGGCAATCCCAGCGGTTATGGCGTACAACCGTCTGAACCAGCGCGTGAACAAACTGGAACTGAACTACGACAACTTTATGGAAGAGTTCACTGCGATTCTGCACCGTCAGGCGTTTACCAGCACCGAGAGTAACAAGGGGTAAACCATGGCCAGATCGCGTGGACGAGGTCGTCGCGAGCTCAAGTCCGAAATCAATATCGTTCCACTGCTGGACGTGCTGTTGGTACTGCTGCTGATCTTCATGGCGACAGCGCCAATCATTACCCAGAGCGTGGAAGTGGATCTGCCGGATGCGACAGAATCACAGGCGGTGAGCACCAATGACGATCCTCCGGTCATCATTGAGGTTTCCGGCGTAGGGCAATACAGCGTGGTGGTAGAAAAAGATCGTATGGATCAGTTACCTCCTGAGCAGGTTATTGCTGAAGCACAGCGTCGCCTGGAGTCAAATCCGAAAACGGTCTTCTTAATCGGTGGCGCAAAAGACGTACCATACGATGAAATTATTAAAGCGCTGAACTTGCTACATAGTGCGGGTGTTAAGTCAGTTGGCTTAATGACTCAACCTATTTGATCATCCGCGTAGTTTTTGGGAACCGATAGTGTCAAAGGCAACCGAACAGAACGACAAGCTTAAGCGAGCGATAATCGTCTCCGCAGTGCTGCACGTTATTCTCTTTGCAGCGCTGATCTGGAGTTCGTTCGACGAGCATATTGATGCATCAGCCGGCGGCGGTGGAGGTTCTTCCATTGACGCCGTGATGGTGGATCCCGGTGCGGTAGTACAGAACTATAATCGCCAACAACAGCAGAAGGCGAGTGCCAAACGGGCTGAAGAGCAGCGTGAAAAACAGGCGCAACAGCAGGCGGAAGAACTGCGTGAAAAGCAGGCCGCAGAGCAGGAGCGTTTGAAGCAGCTTGAGAAAGAACGTTTGCAGGCGCAGGAAGCGGCGAAAGAGCAGGCACAGCAGCAGAAACAAGCTGAAGAGGCTGCGAAGAAAGCCCAGGAACAGCAAAAGCAGGCAGAAGAAGCGGCAGCAAAAGCCGCAGCGGACGCCAAAGCGCAGGCTGATGCCCAGGCCAAATTAGCGGCCGAAGCTGCGAAGAAAGCCGCTGCTGATGCTCAGAAGAAAGCTGAAGCGGAAGCCGCGAAGAAAGCCGCCGCTGATGCCCAGAAGAAAGCTGAAGCGGAAGCCGCGAAGAAAGCCGCCGCTGATGCTCAGAAGAAAGCTGAAGCAGAAGCCGCGAAAAAAGCCGCTGCTGATGCTCAGAAGAAAGCTGAAGCCGAAGCCGCTAAGAAAGCTGCTCAGGAAGCAGAGAAAAAAGCTGCTGCTGACGCCGCGAAGAAAGCCGCTGCCGCAGAGAAAGCCGCTGCAGAGAAAGCGGCAGCCGCTGAAAAGGCTGCAGCTGACAAAAAAGCTGCAGCTGAGAAGGCTGCTGCCGATAAGAAAGCCGCGGCTGAAAAAGCGGCTGCGAAAAAGGCTGCTGCTGCGGAGAAAGCCGCTGCCGCTGCGGGCGTTGACGACCTGCTGGGCGATCTCAGTTCTGGTAAGAATGCGCCGAAAACTGGTGGTGGGGCGAAAGGAAACAACGCAGCACCGACGGGAAGTGGTAACACTAAGAGTAACGGCGCGTCAGGAGCTGAAATCAACGGTTATGCCTCGCAGATTAAATCCGCTATTGAAAGCCGATTCTATGATGCGTCGTCTTATGCCGGCAAAACCTGTACGTTGCGTATAAAACTGGCTCCAGACGGCATGCTGTTAGATATTAAGTCTGAAGGTGGCGACCCGGCTTTATGTACTGCGGCTCTGGCGGCAGCGCGTCAGGCGAAGATGCCTAAACCGCCGTCTCAGGCAGTCTATGAAGTCTTCAAAAATGCACCGCTGGACTTCAAACCTTAAGTTACATTTTCCCCGTGCAAACGGGGAAAAATAGACCAGGTTTAGTCACAGGGTTCAGGTAGTTTTGTCTATTTGGGTTTGTTAACATTCTGCTAAATTATCGTGGGTAAGGTTACCCGGATAAGGGAGATATGATGAAGCAGGCATTACGTGTAGCATTTGGTTTTTTAATGCTGTGGGCAGCAGTACTGCACGCAGAAGTACGTATCGAGATCACCCAGGGGGTGGACTCGGCACGCCCAATCGGGGTTGTTCCGTTCCAGTGGGCCGGTCCTGGCGCTGCGCCTGAAGATGCTGGTGGCATCGTGGCGGCTGACCTGCGTAACAGTGGTAAATTCAACCCGTTAGACCGTTCTCGTCTGCCTCAGCAGCCGGGCAGTGCGCAGGAAGTACAGCCTGCTGCATGGTCTGCTCTGGGAATTGATGCCGTGGTTGTGGGTCAGGTTACGCCTAACCCGGACGGCTCTTACAACGTGGCCTGGCAACTGGTTGATACCGGTGGTGCGCCGGGTACCGTTCTGGCACAGAACTCCTACAAGGTCACTAAGCAGTACCTGCGCTACGCGGCTCACGCTGCCAGTGATGCGGTATTCGAAAAACTGACAGGCATTAAAGGTGCATTCCGTACCCGTATTGCCTATGTGGTTCAGACCAACGGTGGTCAGTTCCCTTACGAACTGCGCGTCTCTGACTACGACGGTTACAACCAGTTCCTGGTGAAACGTTCTTCCCAGCCTCTGATGTCTCCAGCATGGTCTCCGGACGGTTCTAAGCTGGCGTATGTAACCTTCGAAAGCGGCCGTTCAGCGCTGGTTATCCAGACACTGGCAAACGGTGCTGTTCGTCAGGTTGCGTCGTTCCCTCGTCACAACGGTGCACCTTCATTCTCTCCGGATGGGTCTAAACTGGCGTTTGCGCTGTCTAAAACCGGTAGCCTGAACCTGTACGTGATGGACATTGGTTCTGGCCAGATTCGCCAGGTGACTGATGGTCGTAGCAACAATACCGAACCTTCATGGTTCCCGGACAGCCAAAATCTGGCATTTACCTCTGACCAGGCAGGCCGTCCGCAAATCTATAAAGTGAATGTCAACGGCGGTGCTCCGCAGCGTATTTCCTGGGAAGGTACACAGAACCAGAACGCAGACGTGAGCAGCGACGGTAAGTTTATGGTAATGGTGAGCTCCAACGGTGGGCAGCAGCACATTGCCAAACAAGATCTGGTAGCGGGTGGCGTGCAAGTTCTGTCGTCAACGTTCCTGGATGAAACGCCAAGTCTGGCACCTAACGGCACGATGGTAATCTACAGCTCTTCTCAGGGGATGGGATCTGTGCTGAATCTGGTTTCTACAGATGGGCGTTTCAAAGCGCGTATTCCGGCAACTGATGGACAGGTAAAATCACCTGCCTGGTCGCCGTATCTGTAAATAATAATTAATTGATTACTAAAGGAATCATAGAAATGCAACTGAACAAAGTGCTGAAGGGGCTGATGATCGCTCTGCCTGTAATGGCAATCGCAGCGTGTTCTTCCAACAAGAACGCAAGCAATGACCAGAGCGGCGAAGGCATGATGGGTGCCGGCACCGGTATGGACGCGAACGGCAATGGCAACATGTCTTCTGAAGAGCAAGCGCGTCTTCAGATGCAGCAGCTGCAGCAGAACAACATCGTTTACTTCGATCTGGATAAATACGACATCCGTTCTGACTTCGCTGCGATGCTGGATGCGCACGCTAACTTCCTGCGTAGCAACCCATCTTACAAAGTCACCGTAGAAGGTCACGCGGACGAACGTGGTACTCCTGAGTACAACATCTCCCTGGGTGAACGTCGTGCTAACGCTGTTAAAATGTACCTGCAGGGTAAAGGCGTTTCTGCTGACCAGATCTCCATCGTTTCTTACGGTAAAGAAAAACCTGCAGTACTGGGTCACGACGAAGCGGCTTACTCCAAAAACCGTCGTGCCGTACTGGTTTACTAAGAGAATTGCATGAGCAGTAACTTCAGACATCATCTGTTGAGTCTGTCGTTACTGGTTGGAATAGCGGCCCCCTGGGCCGCTTTTGCTCAGGCACCAATCAGTAGTGTCGGCTCAGGCTCGGTAGAAGACCGGGTCACTCAACTCGAGCGTATTTCTAACGCTCACAGCCAGCTTTTAACCCAACTCCAGCAACAACTTTCCGATAACCAAAACGATATTGACTCTCTCCGTGGCCAAATTCAGGAAAGCCAGTATCAGCTTAATCAGGTTGTGGAACGCCAGAAGCAAATCTTGTTGCAGATTGATAGCCTGAGCAGTGGTGGTGGTGCACAAGCACAGCCGGCAGCAGGCGATCAGAGCGGAGCGGCGACTTCTGCGCCAGCCCCGGCGGCTGATGCTTCTGCTTCAACAGGAGCGCCTGTACAAAGCGGTGACGCGAATACAGACTATAACGCGGCCATTGCCCTGGTACAGGATCAATCTCGTCAGGATGACGCGATTGCGGCGTTTCAGAACTTTGTTAAGAAATACCCTGATTCCACTTATCAGCCAAATGCGAACTACTGGCTTGGTCAGCTGAATTACAACAAGGGTAAAAAGGACGATGCGGCGTTTTATTTTGCCTCTGTGGTGAAAAATTACCCGAAATCGCCAAAAGCGCCAGATGCGATGTATAAGGTCGGCGTGATCATGCAGGACAAAGGCGACACTGCGAAAGCCAAAGCGGTTTATCAGCAGGTGGTCTCAAAATTCCCGGGTACCGAAGGTGCTAAGCAGGCGCAAAAACGTCTGAATTCGATGGGATGATTATCGCACGACCAGAAATCGCGTTATTTCTGGTCGTGCAGCATGATTACTAAGCAGTTAAGTGATCTTCATCGAAATTTTTGTTGCGCTGAATTCTTAAATCAGTAATATATGCCGCCGTTGCCACGGGATATCAAACAACGTGAAAACAGCGTAAAAGTGGGTCGTTAGCTCAGTTGGTAGAGCAGTTGACTTTTAATCAATTGGTCGCAGGTTCGAATCCTGCACGACCCACCACTTAACGCATTACCGGTAGTACAGAGTGGGTGATTAGCTCAGTTGGTAGAGCATCTCCTTTACACGGAGGGGGTCGGCGGTTCGAGCCCGTCATCACCCACCACTCGGGTCGTTAGCTCAGTTGGTAGAGCAGTTGACTTTTAATCAATTGGTCGCAGGTTCGAATCCTGCACGACCCACCACTTTAAAGTGGCACCGAGTAAAAATCTTCGAAGTCAGCACCCGAATGGGTCGTTAGCTCAGTTGGTAGAGCAGTTGACTTTTAATCAATTGGTCGCAGGTTCGAATCCTGCACGACCCACCACTTCGAAGAAAAAATTCCCGCAAGGGGTCGTTAGCTCAGTTGGTAGAGCAGTTGACTTTTAATCAATTGGTCGCAGGTTCGAATCCTGCACGACCCACCAGTGTAAAAAGGCGCCCTAAAGGCGCCTTTTTGCTATCCATTCCGATGACATTTCCTCTCAAATTCGCTATCTTGTTTAGTATACAAAACACAATTGCCGTCCGTTTTGCTATGTCATGCAAAAGAAAGGCAATATTGTTAAGCCAGTAAAACGAGAAGCCATAATGAGTGTGATGTTTGATCCTGAAGCCGCAATCTATCCGTTTCCGCCAAAGCCTGTCCCGCTGAGCCTGGATGAAAAGCAATTCTACCGTGAGAAGATCAAGCGACTTCTCAAAGAGCGAGACGCGGTGATGGTGGCCCATTACTACACCGACCCGGAAATTCAGCAGCTGGCGGAAGAGACCGGAGGCTGTATTTCTGACTCACTGGAAATGGCACGCTTCGGTGCAAAACATCCCGCTTCGACGTTACTGGTTGCTGGCGTACGTTTTATGGGCGAAACGGCGAAGATCCTGAGCCCTGAAAAAACCATTCTGATGCCGACGCTTAATGCTGAGTGCTCACTCGATCTTGGCTGCCCGATTGACGAATTCTCGGCCTTCTGTGACGCCCATCCTGACCGGACCGTGGTGGTCTACGCTAATACCTCTGCGGCGGTAAAAGCGCGGGCTGACTGGGTGGTCACGTCAAGTATCGCCGTTGAGCTGATTGAACATCTGGACAGTCTGGGCGAGAAAATTATCTGGGCGCCCGATCGCCATCTCGGAAATTATGTCCAGAAGCAGACGGGGGCAGACGTTCTCTGCTGGCAGGGCGCCTGCATTGTGCACGATGAATTCAAAACCCAGGCACTGGCGCGCATGAAGGCGCTTTATCCTGACGCCGCCATTCTTGTTCACCCTGAATCACCGCAGTCTATTGTCGACATGGCGGATGCCGTGGGCTCAACCAGCCAGCTTATCAACGCGGCCAGGACGCTACCCAATAAACAGCTCATCGTGGCGACCGATCGCGGTATCTTCTATAAGATGCAGCAGGCCGTGCCGGAGAAAGAGCTCCTGGAAGCGCCAACAGCTGGTGAGGGAGCAACGTGTCGCAGCTGCGCGCATTGCCCGTGGATGGCGATGAATGGCCTGAAGGCGATTGCAGAAGGGCTCGAGACAGGCGGTGCTGCACATGAAATCCATGTGGACGCTGCTCTGCGTGAAGGTGCGTTAATTCCGCTTAACCGCATGCTGGATTTTGCGGCTACACTACGTACTTAATTCAAAACGCCCTGGGGAAAAGATGGATTTTTTTAGCACGCAGAACATTCTGGTTCATATACCGATTGGTGCAGGTGGCTATGACCTGTCATGGATTGAGGCCGTAGGCACGCTGGCTGGTTTACTCTGTATCTGGCTGGCGAGCCTTGAGAAGATCAGCAATTACGCGTTTGGGCTGATTAACGTTACGCTGTTTGCGATTATCTTCTTCCAGATCCAGCTATACGCCAGCCTGCTTTTGCAGCTGTTCTTTTTCGCTGCCAACATTTACGGCTGGTACGCGTGGTCGCGTCAAAACAGCCAGCAGGAGGCCGAGCTGCAAATCCGCTGGCTGCCCTTGCCTAAAGCTATCGCCTGGTTTGTCGCCTGCGTGGTAGCCATTGGTTTAATGACTGTCTACATCAACCCGGTATTTGCTTTCCTGACCCGCATAGCGGTCTCGGTGATGTCTGGTATGGGGTTGAATGTGGCTATGCCTTCGCTTCAGCCAGATGCTTTCCCGTTCTGGGATTCCTGCATGATGGTGTTGTCGATTGCAGCGATGATCCTGATGACCCGTAAATACGTTGAGAACTGGCTACTGTGGGTCATCATCAATGTCATCAGCGTGGTGATCTTCGCCCTGCAGGGCGTCTATGCGATGTCACTGGAATATCTGCTGCTGACCTTCATCGCGCTAAACGGTAGCCGGATGTGGATTAACAGCGCGCGTGAGCGAGGATCTCACGCGCTTTCCAGCTAATGGTGATGATGTGAATGGCCGGACTGCGCCTCATTCAGGTGGCAGTCCGGCCCGTTACATGGCTGATACTCCATCTGGATGGTCGCATGACCAATCTCATAGTGATGTTCAAGAAAGTGCTGGATCCGTTCAAGCAGCGCATCATGGTCATGAGGTGGGATCACCTGAACGTGCAATGTCATAACCGGTTTCTCTCCCACCAGCCAGACGTGCACATGATGCACATTGCGGACTTCCGGGACAGAGCGGTGCAGGTTACGTTTCAACTCAGCAATATCTATTGATGTTGGTGCACCTTCAAGCAGTTCATTGACGCTCTCCTTCAGCAGTCGCCAGGCGCTACGCAGCACCAGACACGACACCAGCACTGAAAGAATCGGGTCGGCAGGCGTCCAGCCGGTATAGAGGATTACCAGCGCGGCCACAATCGCGCCCACTGAACCGAGCAAATCACCCAGCACATGCAGGGCCGCCGCGCGCACGTTGAGGTTCTTTTCCGCACTTCCTCGGTGCAAAATCCAGAAAGCCAGAATATTAGCCAACAGCCCTGCCACGGCGATGACCATCATTGTCATCCCCGCAACGGGTTGCGGGTGTCTGAAACGCTGGAAGGCCTCCCAGACGATAAGAACGGTAATGACCACCAGTGCAATGGCGTTAACAAACGCGGCGAGGGTGGTCAGCCTCAGCCAGCCGAAGGTGTGGCGCGCATTCGGTGGACGACGAGCGAACTGCACGGCCAGCAGGGCGAAGAGCAGGGCTGCGGCATCGGTCAGCATATGTCCGGCATCGGCCAGAAGCGCCAGAGAGCCGGAAACCAGGCCGCCAATGACCTCGATAATCATGAAGGTTGCGGTGACGCCAAAGGCTAGCATCAGTCGTTTAGCGTTTTCGTCCCCGGAAGCGTGCGAATGAGAGTGCGCCATATCTATTTTCCTGGTTCATTTTAGGTTAAGTGTAGAGTTTTTAATGTGTTAGACAAACCTATTTTTTGGTCTGTTTCTGCAAATTCGGGAGAGAGTGTAAAAGGTGGTTTACACTAAGCGGCGAGCAAGTTAGATTGAAAGGATTGCATTCACTACTAGAGTTATGGCAGAGCTGGAAAGAAAATGAATTATCAGAATGACGATTTACGTATCAAAGAGATCAACGAGTTATTACCTCCTGTAGCACTCCTTGAGAAATTCCCCGCCACTGAAAATGCCGCAAACACGGTTTCTCATGCTCGTAAAGCGATCCATAAGATCCTGAAAGGTAATGACGATCGTCTTCTGGTGGTGATTGGTCCTTGCTCTATTCACGACCCGGCAGCCGCGAAAGAGTACGCGGCCCGTCTGCTCACCTTGCGAGAAGAGTTGAAAGACGAGCTGGAAATCGTCATGCGCGTTTACTTTGAAAAACCGCGTACCACCGTGGGATGGAAAGGGCTGATTAACGATCCGCACATGGACAACAGCTTCCAGATTAACGACGGTCTGCGCATTGCGCGCAAGCTGCTGCTGGAGATCAACGACAGTGGCCTGCCGGCAGCCGGTGAGTTTCTGGACATGATCACGCCGCAATACCTGGCAGACCTGATGAGCTGGGGCGCAATTGGCGCACGTACCACGGAATCGCAGGTTCACCGCGAACTGGCGTCCGGTCTCTCTTGCCCGGTTGGGTTTAAAAACGGGACTGATGGCACTATCAAGGTAGCTATTGACGCTATCAACGCTGCCGGGGCACCGCACTGCTTCCTCTCTGTGACCAAATGGGGTCACTCCGCCATCGTTAACACCAGCGGTAACGGTGATTGCCATATCATTCTGCGCGGCGGCAAAGAGCCAAACTACAGTGCAAAACATGTGGCGGAAGTGAAAGTCGGTCTGGACAAGGCCGGGCTGCCACCGCAGGTGATGATCGACTTCAGCCACGCCAACTCCAGCAAGCAGTTTAAAAAGCAGATGGAAGTGGGGGCAGATGTCTGCCAGCAGATTGCTGGCGGTGAGAAGGCGGTGATTGGGGTGATGATCGAAAGCCATCTGGTTGAAGGTAACCAGAATCTGGAAGGTAGCGAGCCGCTTGTCTATGGCAAGAGCGTGACGGATGCCTGCATCGGCTGGGAAGATACCGACACGATCCTGCGTCAGCTGGCGAATGCGGTAAAAGCCCGTCGCGGCTGAATAATCAGGCACAAATAAAAAAGCGCGGAAGGTTCCGCGCTTTTTTTATGTCCGGCGAAAATTACTTCGCTTTACCCTGGTTCGCAACGGCCGCTGCTTTCGCCGCGATCTCTTCTGCGTTACCCAGATAGTAGTGTTTGATTGGCTTGAAGTTTTCGTCGAACTCATACACCAGCGGTACGCCAGTCGGGATGTTCAGTTCGAGGATTTCGTCTTCACCCATGTTATCCAGGTATTTCACCAGCGCACGCAGGGAGTTACCGTGAGCTGCGATGATCACGCGCTCGCCGCTTTTCAGGCGTGGCAAAATGGTTTCGTTCCAGTAAGGCACAACGCGATCGATGGTCAGCGCCAGGCTCTCGGTGGTTGGCAGCTCAGCGTCGGTCAGTTTCGCATAACGCGGGTCGTGACCTGGGTAACGCTCGTCATCTTTAGTCAGCTCTGGTGGGGTGATTGCGAAGCCACGACGCCACTGTTTAACCTGCTCGTCGCCATATTTCTCAGCGGTTTCCGCTTTGTTCAGGCCCTGCAGCGCACCGTAGTGACGCTCGTTCAGTTTCCAGGATTTCTCAACCGGCAGCCAGGCCTGATCCAGTTCGTCCAGCACGTTCCACAGGGTGTGGATGGCACGTTTCAGCACAGAGGTGTAAGCAAAATCAAAGCTGAAGCCTTCTTCCTTCAGCAGTTTACCTGCTGCTTTTGCTTCGCTTACGCCTTTCTCAGACAGATCAACGTCGTACCAACCGGTAAAGCGGTTTTCGTTGTTCCACTGGCTTTCGCCGTGACGCACCAGAACCAGCTTAGTAATAGCCATCTCTTACTCCTCAAGCATTTTTAGAATGATAACAATTCTCATTATATTGCCGTGGCGGTGCCACCAGCAACGCTTAACCCTAACCATAGCGAAAATAGTCTCTGAGTGTAAGATGCTTGTGAATCCAGGGTTATGATTTTGTCTGCGATCGGCGCTATTTTCAGCAAGGCGAGCAGAAAAAAGCCCTCCGACAGGAGGGCTGGAAATCAATGCGGGATAAAATGGTATTCCGTCACGCTGACGTACTCTTCTTCCGGGCGCAGCACACAGTCTGGCTGCGGCCATTCCGGATGATTGGGGCTGTCCGGCAGGAACTCGCTCTCCAGCGCCAGTCCTTGCCAGTCGCTGTATTCATCATGTTCGCGTGCCGTCGTGCCGCCAAGGTAGTTGCCTGAGTAGAATTGCAGGGCAGGGGCTGTGGTATACACCGTCATCTGCAGCTTCTCATCCGCAGACCAGACTTGTGCTGCAGGCTGGCTGATATCACTTTTTTCCTGCAGCAGGAAAGCGTGGTCGTAACCTTTCACCTTGCGCTGATCGTCATCGCTCAGGAAATCCTGGGCGATAGTCTTCGCGCTGCGGAAGTCAAAGCTGGTTCCGCTCACGTCTTTGAGGACCTGATAAGGAATGCCCATCTCGTCAACCGGCAAATACGCATCAGCCAGGATCTGCAGCTTGTGGTTGCGCACGTCGCACTGGTTACCGTCCAGATTAAAGTACGCGTGATTGGTCAGGTTAACCGGACACGGTTTGTCGACCGTCGCACGGTACTCAATGGCGATACGGTTGTCGTCGGTCAGCGTAAAGCGTGCGGAGGCGATAAGGTTCCCCGGGAAGCCCTGATCGCCATCAAGCGAATCCAGTGAGAACAACACTTCCCCATCGTTTTGCCGAACAATCTTCCAGCGGCGTTTGTCAAACCCGTCCGGACCGCCGTGCAGCTGGTTCTCACCCTGGCTTGGAAGCAGAGAATACTCCACGCCGTCGAGTTCAAAATGGCTCTTCGCGATGCGGTTAGCGTAGCGCCCTACAGACGCGCCCAGATAGGCGGACTGATTGACGTACTGCTCAGGTGAAGCACAGCCGAGCAGGGTTTCGCGCACGCTGCCGTCCGGCATCGGTACGCGGGCAGAAAGAAGGGTTGCACCCCAGTCCATCAGCGTAACCACCATCCCCGCTCTGTTGCGCAGGGTTAACAGGCGATACGGCAGACCATCCGGTGCAAGGGTAGGTGTTTCGTTTAGCACTGTCCGGCTCCTTGTGATGCTTTACACACGTAGAACGTTTCTTTAATACCTGTTTTCGCTTCGTACTGTTTCTCTACCGCCTGCTGGACGGCAGGAACCAGTTCTTCCGGCACCAGGGCAACAATGCAGCCACCGAAGCCACCGCCGGTCATACGCACGCCACCTTTCTCGCCGATGGTGGCTTTGACGATGTCCACCAGGGTGTCAATTTGCGGAACGGTGATCTCGAAATCATCGCGCATGGAGGCGTGCGATTCCGCCATCAACTCACCCATACGTTTCAGATCGCCTTTCGCCAGCGCGGACGCGGCTTCGACGGTTCGGGCGTTCTCCGTCAGCACGTGACGAACGCGTTTGGCGACGACCGGATCCAGCTCGTGGGCCACCTTATTGAATTCATTAAGCGTCACGTCGCGCAGGGCGGGTTGCTGGAAGAAGCGCGCACCGGTTTCGCACTGCTGGCGGCGGGTGTTGTACTCGCTCCCCACCAGCGTGCGTTTAAAGTTGCTGTTGATAATAATGACCGCGGCGCCTTTTGGCAGCGGAACGGCTTTGGTGCCAAGCGAGCGGCAGTCGATCAGCAGCGCGTGCTCTTTTTTGCCCAACGCGGAGATCAACTGATCCATAATGCCGCAGTTGCAGCCCACGAACTGGTTTTCTGCTTCCTGACCGTTCAGAGCGATTTGCGCGCCATCCAGCGGCAGATGATAAAGCTGCTGGAACACGGTTCCCACAGCGACTTCCAGAGAGGCAGAGGAGCTTAAGCCTGCCCCCTGTGGTACGTTGCCACTGATAACGAGATCGGCGCCGCCAAAGTTCTTGTTACGTTTCTGCAGGTGCTTCACCACGCCGCGTACGTAGTTAGACCACTGCTGGCTGTCGTGCGTCACAATCGGGGCATCGAGGGAAAACTCGTCCGTCTCATTACCATAATCCGCCGCAATCACGCGGACGTTGCGGTCGTTGCGCTTTGCACAGCTGATGACGGTCTGGTAATCGATGGCGCACGGCAGCACGAAACCGTCGTTATAGTCGGTGTGTTCACCGATCAGGTTAACGCGGCCAGGTGCCTGGATAACGTGGGTGGCAGGGTAGCCAAATTTCTCAGCAAACAGGGATTGTGTTTTATCTTTCAGACTCATTTTTTTTAGACTCCTGATTCGCGATAGTGGACGTCGCTAACGGCACGCAGACGTTCTGCCGCCTGTTCCGCCGTCAGGTCACGCTGCGTTTCCGCCAGCATTTCATAGCCCACCATAAATTTACGTACCGTCGCAGAGCGCAGCAGCGGCGGATAGAAATGGGCATGCAACTGCCAGTGTTGATTCTCTTCGCCGTTAAACGGTGCGCCGTGCCAGCCCATGGAGTACGGGAAGGAGCACTGGAACAGATTGTCATAACGGCTGGTCAGTTTTTTCAGTGCCAGGGCAAGGTCGTCGCGCTGCACGTCGCTGAGATCGGTAATACGCAAAACATGTGCTTTCGGCAGCAGCAGCGTTTCGAACGGCCACGCGGCCCAGTAAGGGACGACGCCCAGCCAGTGTTCAGTTTCTACCACGGTGCGGCTGCTGTCTGCCTGCTCACGCTGCGCGTAATCCACCAGCATCGGCGAGCCGTTTTCCGCGTAATACGCTTTCTGCAGACGGTCTTCACGCTCGGCTTCGTTAGGCAGGAAGCTGTTCGCCCAGACCTGGCCGTGCGGATGGGGGTTCGAGCAGCCCATGGCCGCGCCTTTGTTTTCGAACACCTGCACCCACGGATAGCTCTGCCCCAGCTCGGCGGTTTGCGCCTGCCAGGTGCTGACGACCTCTTTCAGCGCGTCCACGCTCAGTTCTGGCAGCGTTTTGCTGTGATCGGGCGAGAAGCAGATCACGCGGCTGGTTCCGCGCGCGCTTTCGCAGCGCATCAGCGGATCGTGGCTTTCCGGCGCGTCCGGCGTGTCAGTCATCAGGGCGGCAAAATCGTTGGTAAAGACGAAGGTGCCTTTGTAGTCCGGGTTTTTATCTCCGGTGACGCGGGTGTTGCCCGGACACAGGAAGCAGTCCGGGTCATGCTGTGGCAGCGTTTGTTTCGCAGGCGTCTCTTGCGCCCCCTGCCAGGGGCGCTTGGCGCGATGCGGAGAAACTAAAATCCATTGCCCGCTTAACGGGTTAAAACGACGATGCGGATGATCGACGGGATTAAATGAAGTCATGACGGATCCTTAGTCCGGATAACCTTGTGGGTGGCGGGACTGCCAGTGCCAGGTATCCTGTGCCATTTCATCCAGCGTGCGGGTCACACGCCAGTTAAGCTCTTTATCGGCTTTGGTGGCATCGGCCCAGTAAGCAGGGAGGTCACCCTCACGACGCGGTGCGAAGTGATAATTGACCGGCTTACCGCAGGCTTTGCTGAAGGCGTTAACCACATCCAGCACGCTGCTGCCAATACCGGCGCCGAGGTTGTAAATATGCACGCCTGGCTTATTTGCCAGTTGCTGCATGGCCGCCACGTGCCCGTCGGCCAGATCCATAACATGGATGTAATCACGCACGCCGGTGCCATCTTCGGTTGGATAGTCGTTACCAAAAATCGCCAGTGAGTCACGACGGCCCACCGCCACCTGCGCGATATACGGCATCAGGTTATTCGGAATGCCCTGTGGATCTTCACCCATATCGCCTGACGGATGGGCTCCGACCGGGTTGAAGTAGCGCAGCAACGCGATGCTCCACTCCGGCTGTGCTTTTTGCAGATCGGTCAGGATCTGTTCCACCATCAGTTTGCTTTTGCCATACGGACTTTGCGGCGTACCGGTTGGGAAGCTTTCAACGTAAGGGATTTTTGGCTGGTCACCATAGACGGTGGCGGATGAGCTGAAGATAAAGTTTTTAACGTTTGCCGCACGCATGGCGGAGATGAGACGCAAGGTCCCGTTGACGTTGTTGTCGTAATACTCCAGCGGTTTCGCAACGGATTCACCGACCGCCTTCAGACCGGCGAAGTGGATCACCGTTTCAATGGCGTGGTCGTGAAGGATCTCGGTCATCAGCGCTTCATTGCGGATGTCGCCTTCGACGAACGTTGGCTGTTTCCCGCCAAGACGTTCAATCACAGGCAGCACGCTGCGCTTACTATTGCACAGGTTGTCGAGGATGATGACATCATGACCATTTTGCAGCAGTTGCACACAGGTATGACTTCCTATGTAACCGCTACCACCTGTTACCAGAACTCGCATATTTCGCTCCATTGGGCTTATGGTATGTAATAACCATAGCATAACAGAGTCGCTAAAAGTGTGACATGGGATAAAATAGTGGAATCGTTTACACTGTTTTTAAATACCGATTTTCTGATGTCGTGTGGCATTGTAGATCAAAGGGATAGAGATGTCTTAATGCAGGTTATCTGAAAAACGGAGGGCGGGCCCTCCGGAGTTTAGTCGATTTTGCTTAGCAGATAATCATAGCGTTCACCGTCAGGGACAAACTCCAGGCGGTGCGTGATGCAGGAGGGGGCATCTTCGGCATGGTGTGAAACAAACAGCAGCTGCGTTTCGCCTTCACTAATGAGGACATCCACAAAGCGGCGGATTAACTGTCGGTTCAGCGGGTCCAGTCCCTGCAGGGGTTCATCGAGGATCAGAAGCGTAGGATGTTTCACCAGGGCGCGAACGATCAGCGCCAGCCGCTGCTGCCCCCACGACAGGCTGTGAAACGGCGCGTCAGCGACCCGGGTATCCATTCCAAGAATATCCAGCCATTGCTGAGCCAACTTGTGCTGTTTGTCCGATACCGCCTGATAAATGCCGATGGAATCAAAATACCCGGAGAGGATCACATTGCGCACCGTTGTGCTGACACGGTAATCCAGATGCAGGCTGCTGCTGACATACCCGATATGCTTTTTGATATCCCAGATGGTTTCGCCGCTGCCGCGACGCCGGCCAAACAGCGTGAGATCGTTACTGTAACCCTGCGGGTGATCCCCGGTGATCAGGCTCAGCAGCGTCGATTTCCCCGCACCATTAGGGCCAACAATCTGCCAGTGTTCGCCAGGATTGACCGTCCAGCTGAGATGGTTAAGGATCGGGCGATCGTCATAAGAGACAAGCCCATCACGCAGCACAATGCGCGGCTGGTGGGGATCGAGCGCATGGCGGGCCGAAGGGGCGTCGGGTTCCGGAAGCGTGATTCCATCAAGCTGTTCACTGTGTGCAAGTTGCGCAATTAATGCCTGCTTAAGCAGCGCTGATTTTTCGCCTGTTTCAGTCAAATTACAGTCGGCCAGCACACCTGCATTCTGGATGAAATCAGGGATTTCATCGAAGCGGTTAAGCACCAGCACCAGGGTATATCCCTGCTGATTAAGCGACTCCAGCAGGGCCGCCAGCTGCGCACGGGACTGCACGTCAAGACCATCGAACGGTTCGTCGAGGATCAGCAACTCAGGTTCGCTCATCAAAGCCTGACAAAGCAGCGTTTTCCGCGTCTCGCCGGTTGAAAGGTATTTAAAGCGCCGGTTTAGCAGGGCGGAAATGCCAAACTGTTCTGCCAGGCGCTGACAGCGGGCAGGATCCTTCACCTCATCCTGAATGATTTCCGCCGTCGTGCGGCCAGTATCTTCTTCACCAGGGCTGAGCAAATCGGTGTTGTTGCGCTGCCATTCGTCACTCACCAGCTTTTGCAGTTGTTCAAATGACAGGCGCGTCAGGCGCGTAAAATGGCGCTGATGTTCACCCTTGAGGAGGGGGAGCTCTCCGGACAACGCACGGGCAAGGGCTGATTTACCGCTTCCGTTCGTGCCGACAAACGCCCAGCTTTCACCTGCGCGTAGTGTTAAATCGGCAATCGTCAGCGTTCGGGTATCGCTAAGACGAAACGTGCCTTGCGAAATATGCAATGATGACATGATTTATCCCATTTTTTGCAGCAACAGATGTCAGGGATACTCACTGTCGGTACGAATGTCAATGTGCTCAGCACAATGTGGCGATAATCACCCGGTCTGCGTTGAAATATGCGGTGACGACAGCACCTTCTTCTAATCCGTCAGCTTCGCTGAGCGGTACCGTCGCGCAGAGCATTTGTCCGTCCGCCAGGGTCATCAGCACTTCACACTGTTCCTCACCGCGTTCAATATGGGTGATTGCACCGTGAAGCTGGTTATCGGCTGCCTTAGCTGTATCGGGATTGCTCGTGATATTGACCCACGGCGCTTTCAGTAACACCAGCACCTCTTTACCTTCATCCAGCTCAAGACGTTTTGCACTCTGCGCCGTTATTGCGGCTTTCAGGCGGGTAGTCCCATCGGCAAGCAGGATCTCGATATGCTGCTGCACCTGGAGATTATCGCGTGCCGTTACCGTACCAAACCACTGGTTACGGGCGCTGGTTTGTAACGAGAAACGGGATATGGCAGCCAGCAAACTGTCCAGCGGGAGATTGTCGTCATCACTCAACACATCAAACGCTTTTTGCTGGATCTGGGCCAGGAGATCGTAAAGCTGAATCAGACGCTGCCCAAAACGCGTAACCACTGCACCGCCGCCGCCTTTGCCGCCTGTAGCTCTGTCCACCAGCGGTTGCTCGCTCAGGGTGTTCATCTCGTTGATGGCATCCCAGGCGCTTTTGTAACTGATACCGGCGTTTTTTGCCCCCTGGCTAATCGAGCCTGTTTGTTCTATCTGTTTAAGCAGGGTGATACGACGCGGATCGGCGAAAAGCTTTTGCTGAAGTCGGAGAGTGAGGAGAATTTCGGCCTGCATAACAGTATCCTGGCAAAAAGAGTATTGTGACCCAAATGGTGCAGGGCGCAAAGGGTACCGCACAAAAGGGGATGTTTTTCTCACTTGAAAGGGTAGAATAAGCTATTCACAATCTCTGGAGAAAACCATGTTAGAGTTGTTAAAAAGTCTGGTATTTGCCGTGATCATGGTACCAGTAGTGATGGCCATCATCCTCGGTGCCATCTACGGCCTGGGTGAAGTGTTCAACGTCTTCTCGAACATTGGTCACCGAGACCAGGCTAAAAAGCAGCATTAATTCCCCACAAAACGCCCGGCCAGTCCGGGCGTTTTGCTCTCAAGATTTTCCCGTTTTCGCCGATAATATTTAACGTATCACACTGGTTTACCCCTTCAGCGGTACGATTTAACGCTGGGATCTCCCTGATGTTATCGTTATATTAATGTGTATATAACGCTACTCACAGGAGTTAAAAAATGGCACGTACCTGGGTACGCCTTTTCGCAGGGGCAACGCTGACGCTTTCACTTACCGGCCACGCGCTGGCGGACGACGGTAAAATTACGGTCTTTGCGGCGGCGTCGCTGACCAACGCGCTGCAGGATATCGCGGCGGTATATAAAAAAGAGAAGAACGTTGATGTAGTCTCCTCTTTTGCGTCTTCCTCGACGCTGGCACGTCAGATAGAAGCGGGTGCGCCGGCGGATCTGTTCATCTCGGCTGACCAGAAGTGGATGGATTACGCGGTGGAGAAGAAAGCGATTGATGCGGCGACCCGCGAAACGCTGCTGGGGAATAGCCTGGTAGTGGTGGCGCCAAAAGCCAGCGCGCAGGCTGACATCACCATCAACAAAGAGACCAACTGGATCAGCCTGCTAAACGGTGGCCGCCTGGCGGTGGGGGATCCTGAGCACGTTCCTGCCGGGATCTACGCCAAAGAAGCACTGCAAAAACTGGGCGCATGGGAGACATTGTCACCGAAACTGGCCCCGGCCGAAGATGTCCGCGGTGCGCTGGCGCTGGTGGAACGCAACGAAGCTCCACTGGGTATTGTCTACGGTTCCGATGCCGTTGCCAGCAAAGGTGTCAAAGTGGTAGGTACCTTCCCGGAAGACTCCCACAAGAAAGTGGAATACCCTGTTGCGATTGTTGATGGACATAAAAATGCGACGGTTTCTGCCTTTTATGATTATCTGAAAGGACCAGAAGCCTCTGCAATCTTTAAACGTTATGGATTTACAACTCACTGATGATATTGACCGATCCTGAATGGCAGGCCGTGCTGCTGAGCCTTAAAGTCTCTTCCCTGGCAGTCGTGCTGAGTTTGCCCTTTGGGATCTTCTTTGCCTGGTTACTGGTCCGCTGTAAGTTTCCAGGCAAAGCCCTGCTGGACAGTGTGCTTCATCTTCCCCTCGTGTTGCCGCCCGTGGTGGTCGGTTATCTGTTACTGATTTCAATGGGACGTCGCGGTTTTATCGGTGAGAAACTCTATGACTGGTTTGGGCTGACGTTCGCTTTTAGCTGGCGCGGAGCGGTGCTGGCGGCGGCTGTGATGTCATTCCCTCTGATGGTCAGGGCTATCCGTCTGGCGCTGGAGGGGGTGGATCTCAAACTGGAACAGGCGGCCCGCACGCTGGGCGCCGGGCGCTGGCGCGTCTTCTTTACCATTACGCTGCCGCTAACATTACCCGGTATTATTGTCGGTACGGTGCTGGCCTTTGCCCGCTCGCTGGGCGAGTTTGGTGCGACCATTACCTTTGTGTCGAACATCCCCGGTGAGACGCGAACAATTCCGTCGGCCATGTATACCCTGATTCAGACGCCAGGTGGAGAAAACGCCGCAGCGCGACTGTGCATCATCTCAATCGTATTAGCGCTGGTATCATTGCTGGTGTCGGAATGGCTGGCGCGACTCAGCCGTGAGCGGATGGGGAAATAGTCATGCTGGAGCTTCAATTTACCCAGACGCTGGGAAATCATACCCTGACGATTAACGAGACGTTGCCAGCCAGCGGCATTACCGCCATCTTTGGCGTGTCTGGCGCGGGAAAAACGTCGTTGATTAATGCGATCAGCGGCCTGACCCGCCCGCAATCAGGGCGCATTGTATTAAATAACCGCGTCTTAAATGACGTGGAGAATAAGGTATATCTTTCGCCGGATAAACGCCGTATCGGCTATGTTTTTCAGGATGCACGTTTATTCCCGCACTACAGCGTGCGCGGGAATCTGCGTTACGGCATGGCGAAAAGCATGGCCGGGCAGTTTGATAAGCTGGTGACCCTTTTAGGGATTGAACAGCTGCTAGACAGGCTGCCATCCTCGCTTTCCGGCGGTGAGAAACAGCGTGTGGCGATTGGCCGCGCGTTGCTGACCGCGCCAGAGTTGCTGTTGCTCGATGAACCGCTGGCCTCGCTGGATATTCCGCGTAAACGTGAACTCCTGCCGTATCTGCAGCGCCTGACGCGCGAAATTAATATTCCGATGCTCTACGTTAGCCACTCGCTGGATGAGATCCTGCATCTGGCCGATAAAGTGCTGGTGCTGGAAGAGGGCAGTGTTAAGGCTTTCGGTAACCTGGAAGAGGTGTGGGGCAGCAGCGTGATGCACCCCTGGTTACCCAGGGAACAGCAGAGCAGCATTCTCAAAGTCAGCGTGCTGGAACACCATCCGCATTACGCAATGACTGCGCTGGCACTGGGCGATCAGCATCTGTGGGTCAACAAAATCGACAAACCGCTGCAGTCTGCGCTACGTATTCGCATTCAGGCGTCGGATGTTTCGCTGGTGCTGCAACCGCCGTTGCAGACCAGTATTCGAAATATTCTGCGTGCGAAAGTGGCGGAGTGTTTTGATGATAACGGCCAGGTAGAAGTAAAGCTTGAGGTCGGCAGCAGGACGCTCTGGGCGCGTATCAGCCCGTGGGCCAGAGATGAATTAGGGATCAAACCCGGCCTGTGGCTTTACGCGCAAATTAAGAGCGTCTCGATCACCGCCTGATTACAGCAGGTGGGTATAAATGTACTGCGCGATGCTGTCAGTGGTGTTATCGCCAATCACCACGTTAGCGCGCGCTTTCACTGCATCATCGGCATTGCCCATCGCCACGCCGGTTCCGGCGGCTTCCAGCATGCTGATGTCGTTGTAGTTGTCGCCGAAGGCGATCACGTCACGCATCGACCACCCCTGAGATTCCACATACTGCGTCAGACGCTTGCCTTTGCTGTTGCCTTTGCGGGCAATATCCACCTGGTCATGCCAGGACCATTCACACTCCAGGCCCAGCGTTTCTTCCACGTGTTTTGCGAAGGTATTCAGTTTGGTGGTGTCTTCATCCGTCAGCGCGAATTTCCAGATAGCATCAACATCCTGCGCGGCCTGGCGCAGCGAGGATACCTGGGTAAAGACCGGACGCTGGGCTTCAGGCAGGGACTTCGCCCAGTTGCTGGTGCGGATCACATGGCCGGTAGGGCGTTCATAGACCATCGCGTTATCCACATACATCAGGCCGTGTACGGCGTGTTCATCCAGCAGATCAATCAATTGCAGCGCCTGAGGAACCGGCAGCGGGTCGGATGCCAGAACCTTTTTTGCCTGATAATCATACAAATAAGTGCCATTACAACAAATTGCAGGTGTATCTAACGCCAGTGCCTGATAAAAAGGGTGAATGGCAACGTGATGTCGACCCGTTACGATAAGGAGTTGATATCCCACTTCCTGCGCGCGTTTAAGCGCTTCAAGGGAGGCGGGGAGGAGGGTTTTTTGCGGCGTCAGTAAGGTACCGTCTAAATCCAGAGCAATCACACGCGAGGTCATTTGTTTTTCCGGGTTAATATTGAATTTACGTTTTGATGGGATGGTACACCGAGAGGCGGATGCTTCAAAATTCCTGTCGACAATTCAGCATTCACCGTCAAAAGTTAACTACTTTCATGCGCAGTGAGGAGTGAATATTCATGAAACAAACCGTTTATACCGCCAGTCCTGAGAGCCAGCAGATCCATGTCTGGCGTTTAAATACCGAAGGGTCACTCACGCTGGTGCAGGTTGTTGATGTCCCAGGGCAGGTGCAGCCGATGGTCATCAGTCCGGATAAACGTTTCTTGTACGTGGGTGTGCGCCCGGAGTTTCGCGTGCTGGCCTACCGCATCTCTCCGGACGACGGCGCGCTGACTTACACTGCCGAAGCGCCATTGCCGGGCAGCCCAACCCATATCTCTACCGATCGTAAAGGCAATTTTGTCTTTAGTGGCTCGTATAATGCAGGCTGTGTCAGCGTAACGCGTCTGGAAAACGGTATTCCGGTTGAAACTGTCGATGTGGTGGAAGGGCTGGAAGGTTGCCACTCGGCGAATATCACGCCGGATAACCGTACACTGTGGGTACCTGCATTGAAGCAGGATCGCATCTGCCTGTTCACCCTGAGCGACGATGGTCACCTGGTGGCACAGACTCCTGCTGAAGTCACTACCGTTGAAGGCGCGGGCCCGCGTCATATGGTTTTCCATCCGAACCAGCAGTACGCCTATGTGGTCAATGAACTGAACAGCTCGGTGGACGTCTGGGAACTGAAAGATCCTAACGGCCAGATTGAGTGCGTGCAGACGCTGGATATGATGCCGTCTGACTTCTCTGACACCCGTTGGGCTGCGGATATTCACATTACGCCAAATGGCCGCCATTTATACGCCTGTGATCGTACCTCCAGCCTGATTACCGTGTTTAGCGTCTCGGAAGATGGCAGCGTGCTGGCGATTGAAGGCTTCCAGCCAACGGAAACTCAGCCGCGCGGTTTTAATATCGACCACAGTGGTAAATATCTGATCGCAGCAGGGCAGAAATCCCACCACATTGCGCTGTATGAAATCAAAGGCGAGCAGGGCCTGCTGGAAGAGAAAGGGCGCTATGCGGTAGGCCAGGGGCCTATGTGGGTGGTGGTTAACGCCCACTAAGCGGCTTAAAACAAAAAACCTCGCACATGCGAGGTTTTTTTATCTCTGTAAGCCGGGTAAGGCGAAGCCGCCACCCGGCAAAACAGCTTACTGCTTCGGCTCAGCAACCACTTTGCTACCCAGACCGCGGTTGTTGTATTCCCACATGCGGTTGAAGTTAGCGTCGTTCAGGTTGCGCTGCACGTTTCCTTTATCGTCCACCGCACCGGTATTGCCGGAGAACGGACGTTTGGAGATCGCGGCATCCGCCCACGGCTTCGCCATGTTAAAGCCTTCGTTGATCACGCTGTCGCGGATCACCACCTGACCGTTGGTTGCAGAGTCCACATCCAGGGAGCGGCCCAGCTGCGCCACGCCGTCACCGGCAGCGTTAAAGCGGCTGTTTACGGCCAGGAAACCGAAGAACAGGTTAGACTGCGTCGCTGGTGCAAAGACATAGCCTTCCTGCTGAGTACGCGAGTTCACCACGCGGAAGTCGGTGTTATCGAACACCACCGCGCCACGACCGGATACCAGGTCAACATCACCTTCGACGTAGCTGTTAGTCACCAGCGTACGGGTCAGGCGGTTGTTCTGCAGGGTGTTCTGTACACCGCTGTTGGTCACGAAGAAGGTGTTCTGACGGCCGAGAATGTTAACGTTGTTGATCTGTACTTTATCACCATCGCTACGCAGCGCGACGGCCTGATGGTTACCTGCATCGACGCTGTCACCCAGGGTGTTCTGAATGGTCAGGTTTTGCAGCTGCAAGCCATTATTCTGAGACCAGAATACCGCTGAGCACATCACCCCAATGGTGGCAGAACGCTTGCTCTGGCAGTTATCAAACATGTACCACGCAGGTTTGCCCGGCATATATTTACCGGCTGGGTTCACCAGGCGACGCCAGGCGTTGCTGTCGATTTCTGAATCAATCGCCAGGCCAATTTTTACATCGATCGCTTTTTCGCCCAGACCGTAAAGGGTAATGCTGCCTGGTGCCGCCGGAACGTAAACGGTGCCTTCATATTCGCCTGGCAGGATCGCGATGTACTGACGAGAAGCGCTGTGCTTCGTGATGGCCGCATCAACCGCAGCCTGAATAGAGGTATGCGTTACACCCTGCGCACCTGCCGGCCCAACGACGAAGTCAGGCTGTTTTGGCAGGTTAATAGAAGACGGTGTCCACGGCGCAGCGTTGGGTTCCATCGCCGAGAAGTAGTGTGCACGGTCGAAGTTCTTCGCTTCATCAGCGGACAAAATCGGGCGGGAGGCGGTACCCGGTGCTACCTGCTCAGAAGGCAGCTGATCCGGTGGTGTTGAACTGCATGCGGATAATGTCACGCCAAAGGCGAGTGCTAACGCCAGACGGGAAATCCTGGAAATGTTCAAGGTAAAGCTCCTGGGTATGCAAGTCTTAACGGGATAGACGAAATAGCCTGCTTTTTTATACTAAGTTGAGCGAAACGGGAAGTTAAAAAGGGTAAAAGTTGCATTTTTTGCCCTCGGGGGGCGGGAAAGTCATCACAAATAAATAACATTTTCCATCAGGACGGTTGACAGCGGGCAGTGGATGAAAATAAATGTCTATACAACCCATGACAAGTGGAATACCCATGCAGCAGCTTCATCCCGACGATGTAATATGGCGAAATGCGCGACTGGCAACGATGGATCCGGAAGGCACCGCTCCGTATGGCCTGAAAGAGCAACACGCTCTGGTGGTGCGCGGCCAAACCATTCAGGCCGTGATCCCTGAATCTGAAATACCTTCAGGACACCGTCACAGCGTCGATCTTCAGGGACGTCTGGTTACACCAGGCCTGATTGACTGCCATACCCACCTGGTGTTTGGCGGCGATCGCGCGGCAGAATGGGAGCAGCGTCTGAACGGTGTCTCTTATCAAACAATCAGCGCCCAGGGAGGCGGGATTAACGCTACCGTGACGGCGACGCGCAACAGTTCACCCGAAACGTTGCTTAAACTGGCCCAGCAGCGGCTTCAGCGTCTGATGAATGAAGGTGTCACCACGGTTGAAATCAAATCCGGATACGGGCTAAACGCCGATGCCGAAGAGAAGATGCTGCAGGTTGCACGCCAACTGAGCCTCAATAATCCGGTTGATATCAGCCCAACGCTGCTGGCGGCTCATGCGGTTCCGCCGGAATTCCGACAGGATCCGGATGCGTACCTCACGCTGGTCTGTGAGCAGATCCTGCCCATGCTGTGGCAAAAAGAGTTGTTTGAAGCTGTCGACGTATTTTGCGAAAACGTCGGCTTTACCCCGTCGCAAACCGAGCGCCTCTTCAAGGCCGCCGCCGCGCTCGGCATCCCGGTGAAAGGGCACGTCGAGCAGCTGTCGAATCAGGGCGGTGCGGCGCTGGTCAGCCGATATAAGGGGCTGTCGGCCGATCATATCGAATACCTGGATGATGCAGGCGTTCAGGCGATGGCACAAAGCGGGACCGTTGCCGTATTGCTGCCTGGCGCGTTCTATTTTCTTCAGGAGCGCCAGCGTCCGCCGGTTGAACAGCTCAGAAAACAGGGGGTACCGATGGCGGTCGCGACCGACTATAACCCCGGAACCAGCCCGTTTGCGAGTCTGCACCTGGCGATGAACATGGCCTGCGTCCAGTTTGGTCTGACCCCTGAAGAGGCCTGGGCTGGCGTCACGCGGCATGCCGCGCAGGCGCTGGGTCGTGGCGCAACCCACGGACAGCTTAGGGCAGGGTTTGTCGCCGATTTTATCGTCTGGGATGCTCACCATCCGGTTGAGATGGTCTATGAGCCTGGACGCAATCCGCTGTATCAGCGTATTTTCCGTGGGGAGGCAGTATGAGGTTATGGCGGCCGGTAGCCGAAACGGTCTGGCAGGGGCGCGACGACAGCGCCGAGGCCAGCAATGCAACGCGCATTTTCCAGACGATAAAGCAGCAGGGGCAGTTCACGCCGCTTCCATCCGGCATCGCGCTGATAGGCTTTGAATGTGATGAAGGGGTTAAACGCAATCATGGCAGGCCCGGCGCCGTGCAGGCACCGGATATGCTGCGGAAAGCGCTGGCGAATATGGCAAGCCATCAGGGGCACGAACGGCTGGCGGATATGGGCTCGTTTTATGTTGAAGGCGACAAGCTGGAAGCGGCACAGCAGGCGTTAAGCGATGCCGTCACGGCCTGCCAGCAGTCCGGGATGTGCACGCTGGTCTTTGGCGGCGGTCATGAGACCGCGTGGGCGCACGGTCGGGGCATTCTGGATGCGTTCCCGAACGAGCGCGTGGTGGTGATCAATCTTGATGCCCATCTTGACCTGCGCAAGGCCGACCGGGCGACGTCCGGCACCCCGTTTCGCCAGCTGGCGCATTACTGCGATGAGCGCGGGCGGGAGTTTCAGTACGCCTGCTTTGGCGTGAGCCGGGCGGCGAACACGCTGGCGCTGTGGGATGAGGCCGAACGCCTGAACGTCACGCTGGTGGAAGATCTCCATTTCAGGCGCGATGCGCTACCCGCACTGGAAAAGGTGCTGGCGCAGGCCGATCGTATCTATCTGACGATCGATCTGGACGTCCTCCCCGCGAGCGAAATGCCTGCCGTGTCCGCACCGGCCGCGTTAGGCATACCGGTGCTGGATCTTCTGCCGGTTATCGAACAAATCTGCCGCAGCGGTAAGCTACAGGCCGCCGATCTGGTAGAGTTTAACCCGCAGTACGATCGGGACGGACAGGGCGCAAAGCTTGCCGCCCGTCTGGCCTGGCAAATTGCTCACTGGTGGGCATAACACTATTCAAGGAGTCACGATGTTTTCACGCTCACCTCTGCCGCAGTCGAGCCCTCCCGCACCTTTCTACGAAAAGGTGAAGCAGGCGATAAGCGAAAAAATCGCCACCGGCGTCTGGCGGCCGCACGATCGCATTCCCTCGGAAGCCGAGCTGGTGGCGCAGTTTGGTTTTAGCCGGATGACCGTCAACCGGGCGCTGCGCGAACTGACCGACGAAGGTCTTCTGGTGCGCTTGCAGGGGGTCGGAACGTTTGTGGCAGAACCGAAAGGGCAATCTGCCCTGTTTGAAATCCGCAGTATTGCCGATGAGATCACCGCGCGTAACCATCAGCACCGCTGTGAGGTGCTGGTGCTCGAAGAGACCCAGGCCAGCGCCGAGCAGGCCGTAGAGCTGAATGTCAAAGAGGGGAGCCGGATCTTCCACTCCGTGATGGTGCATTTCGAAAACGACATTCCGGTGCAGATTGAAGATCGCTGCGTTAACGCCGAACGGATACCGGACTACCTGAACCAGGATTACACCCACACCACGCCGCACGCCTACCTTTCGCTTGTTGCACCGCTGACGGAAGGGGAGCACATTGTGGAGGCCGTGCGCGCCACGCCGCAGGAGTGTGAACGGCTGCGCATTAAAGAGCACGATCCATGCCTGCTGATCCGTCGTCGTACATGGTCGTCATCGCAAATTGTGTCGCATGCCCGGCTGCTTTTCCCGGGTAACCGTTACCGGCTGCAGGGCCACTTTATGTCATAAGTTTTAAAAGCGTGATAGCTAACGCAATATAACAAAATTGTATCTTTTTTGTTAAAGCTGACCTTGTGTGTGCTTGTCTATACAAGTATATCTAAATGCATCATCTGTCCCGTATGAGGAGCACACAATGTCGTCAGGTAAATACCGCCAGCAGGATGTCCGCGCTCCGCGCGGCACCACCCTTACCGCAAAAAGCTGGCTCACCGAAGCCCCGCTGCGCATGTTGATGAACAACCTTGATCCTGAGGTCGCGGAGAACCCCCACGAGCTGGTGGTCTACGGCGGCATAGGCCGTGCCGCGCGCAACTGGGAGTGCTATGACGCAATTGTAAAATCTCTGACTCACCTCGAACACGACGAAACCCTGCTGGTGCAGTCCGGCAAACCGGTTGGCGTATTCAAAACGCACAAGAACGCGCCGCGCGTGCTGATTGCTAACTCTAACCTCGTGCCGCACTGGGCCACCTGGGAACACTTCAACGAACTGGACGCTAAAGGGCTGGCGATGTATGGCCAGATGACCGCGGGTAGCTGGATCTACATCGGCAGCCAGGGAATTGTCCAGGGCACCTACGAGACCTTCGTGGAAGCCGGTCGCCAGCACTATAACGGCTCGCTCAAAGGCCGCTGGGTGCTGACCGCGGGTCTGGGCGGCATGGGGGGGGCGCAGCCGCTGGCCGCCACGCTTGCCGGCGCGTGCTCGCTCAACATTGAGTGCCAGCAGAGCCGCATTGATTTCCGTCTGCGTACCCGTTACGTCGACGAACAGGCAACCAGCCTGGACGATGCGCTGGCGCGTATCAAAAAATACACGTCTGAAGGCAAAGCGGTGTCGATTGCCCTGTGCGGCAACGCGGCAGATATTCTTCCTGAACTCGTCGCCCGCGGCGTCCGTCCGGATCTGGTTACCGACCAGACCAGCGCCCATGATCCTTTGCACGGTTACCTGCCAAAAGGCTGGACGTGGGAAGCCTACCAGCAAAAAGCGGAAACCGATCCAGAAGGTACGGTACTTGCTGCCAAACGTTCCATGGCCGAGCATGTCTCCGCCATGCTGGCCTTTAGTAAGATGGGCATTCCTACCTTTGATTACGGCAACAACATCCGCCAGATGGCGAAAGAGATGGGCGTGAATAATGCCTTCGACTTCCCGGGGTTCGTTCCTGCTTATATTCGCCCGCTGTTCTGCCGCGGTATCGGTCCGTTCCGCTGGGTTGCCCTGTCCGGTGACCCGGAGGATATCTACAAAACCGACGCCAAAGTGAAAGAGATTGTCGCGGATGACGAACACCTGCACCACTGGCTGGATATGGCCCGCGAGCGCATCAACTTCCAGGGCTTACCGGCGCGCATCTGCTGGGTAGGGCTGGAGTGGCGGCAAAAACTGGGTCTGGCCTTTAACGAAATGGTGCGCAGCGGCGAAGTCTCCGCGCCGATTGTGATTGGTCGTGACCATCTGGACTCCGGTTCCGTTGCCAGCCCGAACCGTGAAACCGAAGCCATGCGCGACGGTTCGGATGCAGTCTCCGACTGGCCTTTGCTGAACGCCTTACTGAATACCGCCAGCGGCGCGACCTGGGTATCGCTGCACCACGGTGGTGGCGTGGGAATGGGCTTCTCCCAACATTCCGGGATGGTTATTGTCTGTGACGGAACGGATGAAGCTGCTGCGCGTATCGCTCGCGTGCTGCACAACGACCCGGCAACCGGCGTGATGCGTCACGCAGACGCTGGTTACGAGATTGCCATTGAATGTGCCAAAGAGCAGGGGCTAAACCTGCCGATGATCGCTGCCACACAAGGAAATCATGAATGAACGCCTTAACACTCACCCCCGGCTCACTGACGCTCAAACAACTGCGTAGCGTCTGGCGTCAACCGGTCACGCTCTCGCTTGATGAAAGTGCCCACGCCGCGATCAACGACAGCGTTGCCTGCGTCGAAGCCATTGTTGCCGAAGGGCGCACCGCCTACGGGATTAACACTGGTTTTGGGCTGCTGGCGCAGACACGTATTGCGACACACGATCTGGAGAACTTACAGCGTTCGCTGGTGCTTTCACACGCGGCGGGGGTTGGTCAGCCGCTGGATGATGAGATTGTCCGCCTGATGATGGTGCTAAAAATCAACAGCCTGGCGCGCGGTTTCTCGGGCATTCGCCTGAGCGTGATCCAGGCGTTGATGGCGCTGGTGAACGCAGAAGTCTATCCGTGGATCCCGGCAAAAGGTTCTGTCGGTGCATCCGGCGATCTCGCGCCGCTGGCGCACATGTCGCTGCTGCTGCTCGGTGAAGGGCAGGCGCGCTGGCAGGGTGCGTGGCTTCCTGCGAAAGAGGCGCTGAAAAAAGCCGGGTTGAACCCGATCACCCTGGCGGCAAAAGAGGGGCTGGCGCTGCTGAACGGTACTCAGGCGTCGACGGCATTCGCTTTACGCGGCCTGTTTGAGGCTGAAGATCTGTTCGCCTCAGCAGTGGTGTGCGGTGCCCTGACGACTGAAGCCGTACTGGGCTCGCGTCGCCCGTTTGACGCGCGTATTCACGAGGTGCGCGGCCAGCGTGGGCAAATTGATGCCGCCGCGATGTACCGTCATGTTCTCACCGAAACCAGTGGTATTGCAGATTCACACCACAACTGTGAAAAGGTGCAGGATCCATATTCCCTGCGTTGCCAGCCGCAGGTAATGGGCGCGTGCCTGACGCAACTGCGCCAGGCGGCAGAGGTATTGCTGGTGGAAGCCAACGCGGTGTCCGATAACCCACTGGTATTCGCGCAGGAAAATGAAGTGGTGTCCGGGGGCAACTTCCACGCCGAGCCGGTGGCAATGGCGGCGGATAACATTGCCCTGGCGATTGCTGAAGTCGGTGCGTTGTCTGAACGTCGCATTGCGTTGATGATGGATAAGCACATGTCTCAGCTGCCACCGTTCCTGGTACGTAACGGCGGGGTTAACTCGGGCTTTATGATTGCCCAGGTGACGGCGGCGGCGCTGGCGAGCGAGAACAAAGCCCTGTCGCACCCGCACAGCGTGGACAGCCTGCCAACATCGGCAAACCAGGAAGATCACGTTTCTATGGCTCCGGCTGCCGGGCGTCGTTTGTGGGAGATGGCATCCAACACCCGTGGCGTGCTGGCCGTGGAATGGCTGGCGGCGTGTCAGGGAGTCGATCTGCGCGAAGGGCTGAAGTCCAGTCCGCTGCTGGAGCAGGCGCGTCATACGCTGCGCGAGCATGTATCGCATTATGACGACGACCGCTTCTTTGCGCCGGATATTGATAAAGCGATGCAGCTTCTGGAAGAAGGGCGGCTGGTGGGGCTGTTGCCTTCGGTGCTGTGATTTTTTGCCCGGTGGCGCTGCGCTTACCGGGCCTACGAGTGCGAAATGTAGGCCGGGTAAGGCGTAGCCGCCACCCGGTTTTTTTTATGAATACATCGCCGTAATCGACGCGCTGCCAAGCGTATGGAAATGTACGTTAAACCCCACCATCGCGCCGCTCGCCCCTTCATCCACCTCAATCTTGTCCACATCCAGCGCATGCACCGTGAAGATATAGCGGTGGGTTTCCCCTTTTGGCGGCGCTGCGCCACCGTAACCCGCTTTACCAAAATCGGTACGGGTCTGAATCGCGCCTTCAGGCAGAGCAACCAGGCCTGAGCCGGAACCCTGTGGCAGTACGCGTGTGTCGGCGGGCAGGTTCGCCACAATCCAGTGCCACCAGCCTGAGCCTGTCGGTGCATCCGGGTCGTAGCAGGTGACCACAAAACTTTTGGTTCCGGCCGGAACCTCGTCCCACGCCAGGTGCGGGGAGATATTATCCCCCTGGTACCCCATGCCGTTGAAAACATGACGCTCCGGCAGTTTTTCACCGTCGCGCAGATCTTTACTGATGATTTTCATACGCTTTACCCTCGTTAATCACTCGTGCAGAAAGTGTAATGCATAGGGTTAAATCGCGAAATGCGCGGGAAGATTAACGGCTTCGACGACAGCGTCGGTGAGCTTACGCAACTGAACGGGCGTAATGATATACGGCGGCATCAGATAGATAAGCTTGCCGAATGGGCGAACCCAGACGCCACGTTCGACAAAGAAGCGCTGCAGCGCTGCCATATTCACCGGATGGGTGGTTTCAATCACGCCAATGGCGCCCAGCACGCGTACGTCCGCCACAAAATTCGCACCCGAGGCGGCGCTCAGCTCTTCTTTCAACTGCGTCTCTATCGCCGCAACCTGCGTTTGCCACTCGCCGCTTTCCAGAATGGCAAGGCTTTCGCTCGCCACCGCGCAGGCCAGCGGATTACCCATAAACGTCGGGCCGTGCATAAAGCAGCCCGCTTCACCGTCGCTTATGGTGTCGGCAACGTGACGGGTGGTGAGTGTGGCGGAAAGCGTCATCGTACCGCCGGTGAGCGCTTTACCCAGACACAGAATATCTGGCGCGATGCCCGCATGTTCACAGGCAAACAGCTTACCCGTACGGCCAAAACCGGTGGCGATCTCATCGGCAATCAGCAGAATGCCCTCGCGATCGCACATCTTGCGAATACGCCTCAGCCACTCCGGGTGGTACATCCGCATCCCGCCGGCGCCCTGCACAATAGGCTCCAGGATCACCGCGGCGATTTCGTGACGATGCGCCGCCATCAGGCGGGCGAAACCGACCATGTCCATCTCGTTCCACTCGCCGTCGAAGCGGCTCTGCGGGGCCGGAGCAAACAGGTTTTCCGGCAGATACCCCTTCCACAGGCTGTGCATAGAGTTATCCGGATCGCACACCGACATCGCCCCGAAGGTATCCCCGTGATAGCCGTTGCGGAAGGTCAGGAACCGCTGGCGCGTTTCGCCCTTCGCGTGCCAGTACTGCAGCGCCATTTTCATCGCCACTTCCACCGCCACGGAGCCGGAGTCGGCCAGGAACACGCACTCCAGCGATTCAGGCGTCATCGCCACCAGGCGACGGCATAAATCCACCGCGGGCTGATGGGTTATCCCGCCAAACATCACGTGCGACATCTGGTCAATCTGCGCTTTCATCGCCGCATTCAGGCGCGGGTGGTTGTACCCATGAATAGCTGCCCACCAGGAAGACATCCCGTCAACCAGCGGCTCACCGCTGGCGAGGTGTAGCTCGCAACCGCGTGCTGAAGCCACCGGGTAGACGGGAAGAGGGCGGGTGGTAGAGGTGTAAGGGTGCCAGATATGCTGCTTGTCGAAGGCGAGATCGTCCTGGGTCATAATCGACTTGTAAACCATTTTGAAAAGTTTTAGGTTTACGAGTATAAACCGAACCGAAAATTAACAAAACCCTTTGGAGAAGCCCAATGGCTCACCACGCACGCTGGACGATGTCGCAAGTCACTGAATTATTTAACAAGCCTTTCCTTGAGCTGATGTTTGAAGCCCAGCAGGTACATCGTCAGCACTTCGACCCCCGCCATGTACAGGTCAGTACGCTGCTGTCGATCAAGACCGGTGCCTGCCCTGAAGATTGCAAATATTGCCCACAGAGCGCGCGTTATAAAACCGGTCTGGAATCTGAACGGCTGATGGAAGTCGAGCAGGTGCTCGACTCCGCCCGTAAGGCGAAAAACGCTGGCTCGACCCGCTTCTGCATGGGCGCCGCGTGGAAAAACCCGCACGATCGCGACATGCCGTATCTGGAGCAGATGGTGAAGGGTGTTAAGGAGATGGGACTCGAAGCCTGTATGACCCTTGGCACGCTGAATGAAGAGCAGGCGCAGCGCCTCTCTGCGGCAGGCCTGGATTACTACAACCACAACCTCGACACGTCGCCAGAGTTTTACGGCAATATCATCACCACGCGAACCTACCAGGAGCGTCTGGACACGCTGGATAAAGTCCGTGATGCCGGTATTAAGGTCTGTTCAGGCGGTATTGTGGGCTTAGGTGAAACGGTGAAAGATCGCGCGGGTCTGCTGCTGCAGCTGGCGAACCTGCCAACGCCGCCGGAAAGCGTGCCGATCAACATGCTGGTGAAGGTCAAAGGCACGCCGCTGGCGGATAACGAAGACGTGGATGCGTTTGACTTTATCCGCACCATTGCGGTGGCGCGTATCATGATGCCGACCTCTTTCGTTCGCCTCTCCGCAGGTCGCGAGCAGATGAACGAACAGACCCAGGCGATGTGCTTTATGGCCGGGGCCAACTCCATCTTCTACGGCTGCAAGCTGCTGACCACACCGAACCCGGAAGAGGATAAAGACGTTCAGCTGTTCCGTAAGCTGGGGCTTAACCCGCATCAGACCGAGGTGCTGACGGGTGATAACGAGCAACAGCAGCAGCTGGAGCAGCAGATATTCAACGCCGACACCGACCAGTTCTACAACGCGGCAGCCGTATGACCTGGCAGGCACGTATCCATTCCGCGCTGGAAGAGCGCCGGGCGGCAGAGGCGTTTCGCGTCCGCAGGGTGGTTGAAAACGGTGCAGGCCGTTTTCTTACCCGTGATAACCGGCAGTTTTGTAATTTCTCCAGCAATGATTATCTCGGGCTGAGCCAGCATCCGGCCATCGTCCGCGCCTGGCAGCAGGGGGCGGAGCGATTTGGCGTGGGCAGCGGCGGTTCGGGACATGTCAGCGGATACACTACAGCGCATCAGGCGCTGGAGGAGGAGCTTGCCGACTGGCTGGGTTACCCGCGTGCGTTGCTGTTTATCTCTGGTTTTGCCGCGAATCAGGCGGTTATCGCTGCCCTGATGGGAAAAGATGACCGCATTGTTGCCGACCGTTTAAGCCACGCCTCGCTGCTGGAGGCGGCAAATTTGAGCCCGGCTCAGCTGCGCCGTTTTGCCCATAACGATGCGGGACAGCTTGCTACGCTGCTGGATAAACCCTGCGACGGTCAACAGCTGGCGGTCACGGAAGGGGTGTTCAGCATGGACGGCGACAGCGCGCCGCTTGCCGCGCTGCACGAGGCAGCAAAAAGGCAAAACGCCTGGCTGTTGGTCGACGATGCCCACGGTATTGGTGTGATGGGGGATGAAGGACGCGGCAGCGCGCATCAGCAAGGCGTGAAGCCGGAACTGCTGATTGTGACCTTCGGCAAAGGCTTTGGCGTGAGCGGAGCCGCTGTATTGTGCAGTGAGTCCGTTGCTGACTATCTGCTGCAGTTTGCCCGGCATTTGATCTACAGCACCAGCATGCCACCCGCCCAGGCCGTGGCGTTATCTGCGTCAATGGCGGTGATCCGCAGCCAGGAAGGCAAAGAACGTCGTGCGCGTCTGGCGGAACATATTCAGCGTTTTCGTCAGGGGTTGTGTCATCTTCCTTTCCGCAGTACCGATTCGCAAAGCGCCATCCAGCCGGTGATCGTGGGTGAAAACAGTCTGGCGCTCACGCTGGCAGAGACGCTGCGCGAGAAGGGGATGTGGGTCACTGCCATCCGTCCACCCACCGTGCCACCGGGCACGGCGCGTCTGCGTCTGACACTGACGGCGGCGCACGAAGCAGAGGACATTTCGGTACTTCTGGAGGCTCTGTATGTCGCCAGTCAATAAACAGGCCATTGCGGCGGCGTTTGGCCGGGCGGCACGCAGCTATTCGCAGCATGATGAACTCCAGCGCCAGAGTGCACGGGAGTTACTGGCTTTACTCGGCGAGAGCCGTTTTGCGCAGGTGCTGGATGCCGGATGTGGTCCCGGCGGGAATAGTCGATACTGGCGCGAGTCGGGAAGCCACGTTACGGCCATTGACCTGTCATCAGACATGCTTGATGAGGCGCGTCATCAGCAGGCTGCGCACCACTATCTGGTGGCGGATATCGAGGCCATTCCGTTGGCTGAGGCACAATTTGATCTGGTCTGGAGCCATCTGGCAGTGCAATGGTGTAACAGCCTGCCACTGGCGTTAAGCGAGCTTTATCGCGTGGCGCGTCCGGGTGGCAAGGTGGCCTTTACCACGCTGCTGGAAAGCTCGCTACCGGAGCTGGATCAGGCGTGGCGAGCAGTTGATGAACAGCCGCATGCCAACCGATTTTTATCGCATGATCAGGTCACGCAGGCGCTGGCAGGCTGGCGCTATCGAAGCACGGTGCAGGTCATCACCCTCAATTTCAGCGATGCCGTCAGTGCCATGCGCTCGCTCAAGGGCATTGGTGCCACGCACCTGCATGCCGGACGCGAGAAAAAGCCTCTCACTCGTGGGCAGTTGCAACACCTGGTGCTGGCCTGGCCACAGCAGCGGGGGCATTTCCCGCTCTCTTATCAACTTTTTCATGGGATTATCGAACGTGACTGAACGGTATTTTGTCACCGGAACGGATACGGAAGTGGGCAAAACAGTTGCCAGTTCTGCACTGTTACAGGCGGCGCGTCAGAGGGGAAAAACAACTGCTGGCTATAAGCCAGTTGCCTCCGGCAGCGAGATGACTGCGGAAGGGTTACGCAACACCGACGCGCTGGCGCTGCAGCGTAACAGCACCCTTAAACTCGACTATTCAGCGGTGAATCCCTACACCTTCGCCGAGCCGACGTCGCCGCACATTATCAGCGCCGACGAAGGCCGGCCGATTGATTTCGCCGTGCTGTCTGCCGGGTTGCGGACACTGGAAAATCAGGCAAACTGGGTGCTGGTGGAGGGGGCAGGCGGCTGGTTTACGCCGCTCTCGGATACACAGACGTTTGCTGACTGGGTACGGGCCGAGCAGCTTCCGGTCATTCTTGTTGTCGGCGTCAAGCTGGGCTGCATCAATCACGCTATGTTGACCGCACAGGCCGTACAGCAGGCTGGACTGCGTCTGGCGGGCTGGATTGCCAACGACGTGGTTGAACCGGGTAAACGGCACCAGGAGTATCTGACGACGCTCAGGCGTGTCCTTCCCGCGCCGTGCCTCGGGGAAATTCCCTGGCTTGCTGACGGCGCGGAAAATGCCGAAACGGGTCATTATCTCGATCTCAGCGTCTTGCTTCCCGCGACATCCAGTGAGCGATGAGCTCGTCATCCAGTTCCTTAACGTGGCCCTGCGCCACGTTACGCCCGCGATAGAGCATACAGAAACGGTCCGCAACCCGGCGGATAAACGACAGCTGCTGTTCAGCTAATAACACCGTCATACCTAACTCCCGGTTTAAGCGCGCCAGCAGCTGCCCCAGCTTCTGGGCAAAGCCATGACCTGCACCATGCATGGGTTCATCCAGAATCAGCATTTGCGGGCGATTCACCAGCGCATTGGCCAGAGCCAACTGATACTGGTCGTCGGGTGAGAGCGCGTTGGCGCGGGTCTGTCGCAGCGCGTAGAGCTCCGGGAAAAGGTCGTAAACATCGCTTTTTGCTTCCGGGTCGGGTTTTCCCGTTGCCCGCATGGCAATATGCAGATTCTCCTCGATCGTTAACTGGGAGAAAATCCGCCTGTCCTGCGGGACATAGCCTATTTTCGGGTCTGAACGTTGTTCTGATGGCGGGTTGAGCAAATCACATGGCGGGGCCCCTGCTTCATGCCAGATAATCGTGCCGCTCTCGACGGGTAATTTACCGGCGATGCAATTCATGAGCGTGGTTTTTCCCATTCCCGGCAGGCCAACTACGCCTGTACACATCCCCTGCGGAAAATCTAAATCCACGTTCCATAGCGTATGTTGGCTTCCGTAAAACTGATTCACTGCACGCAGACTCAACATCTTTCTCTCCTTAAAAATGTGTGTAGGTGAGGCTCATTTTGATTGTGCAAAACTCCTGCCAGAAACCTGAAGGTGATTAAAAAAAGAGCTTTTTTAGGAGTAAGCCTCAACGTTGCGGGATGACAAATTGACGATTTGCACATCGACGGTGCCGGAGATGTTGAGTTGTGGTGCAAGGCAGGAAATGACGGAAATGTGAGCAAGATCCCATCGGTTGGTTATGAATGACGCAACTGTTAATCATCAAAAAATAGCTATAAAAATTTTTTGTTGCTGTCTCATGGGAAAATCCGGGAATTTGCTGAGCGGCAGTCTGCACGGGCTGGAAGCAGTTATCCACTATTCCTGTGGATAACCATGTGCATTAGAGTTAGAAAACACGCGATAAGCGAGAGAAGACGCGGCTTACGCCCAAATTGGCGCGAAACGCGGCTTTAGGAAATATCGCTTATTATTTAATTGGTTAGATAAAAGCAATTCCCGTAATGAAAGTGTCACCGGTTGCCATAAAACTATCATTACCTGGCTTGACAAATGTTAAAAAAGAAAAAGTTCTGGGGATAACCTGGCCCGGGTGGTGTTTTATGTTGTCAGAGTCCAAACTTTGACCGCTATTGCGCTAATCATTCAGACGCTACTCTAAATATCCTGACATGCTACTGGTTTTTCATCCAGTGTTTTTTACTGGCATTCCTGGCAACAAGGAGTAAAATTACTCACCTGCCGCTTATAACGTCATCAGGTTGTCGCCCATGAGTAAACCGTTCAAATTGAATTCTGCTTTCCGTCCATCTGGCGATCAGCCTGAGGCGATCCGTCGTCTGGAGGAGGGGCTGGAAGATGGGCTGGCGCACCAGACGCTGCTGGGGGTAACCGGCTCGGGCAAAACGTTTACCATTGCCAACGTTATCGCGGACCTCCAGCGTCCCACAATGGTGCTTGCCCCCAACAAAACCCTGGCCGCGCAGCTTTATGGTGAGATGAAAGAGTTCTTCCCGGATAACGCGGTGGAATATTTTGTCTCCTACTACGATTACTACCAGCCTGAAGCCTATGTGCCGAGCTCTGACACCTTCATTGAGAAAGATGCCTCGGTAAACGAACACATTGAGCAGATGCGTCTTTCCGCAACGAAGGCGCTGCTTGAGCGTCGTGATGTGGTGGTGGTGGCGTCTGTTTCTGCGATCTACGGTCTGGGCGATCCGGATCTGTATCTCAAGATGATGCTGCACCTGACGCAGGGGATGATCATCGATCAGCGTGCGATTTTACGCCGTCTCGCAGAGCTGCAGTACACCCGCAACGACCAGGCGTTCCAGCGTGGCACCTTCCGCGTACGCGGCGAGGTGATCGACATCTTCCCGGCAGAATCGGACGACATGGCGCTGCGCGTCGAGTTGTTTGACGAAGAGGTTGAACGCCTGTCGCTATTTGACCCGCTGACCGGCCACATCGAGTCGGTGATCCTGCGCTTCACCATCTACCCGAAAACGCACTACGTCACGCCACGCGAGCGTATCGTGCAGGCGATGGAGGAGATCAAAGTGGAGCTGGCCGAGCGCCGTAAGGTGCTGCTGGCGAACAATAAGCTGCTGGAAGAGCAACGTCTGAGCCAGCGTACCCAGTTTGACCTTGAGATGATGAACGAGCTGGGCTACTGCTCCGGCATCGAAAACTACTCACGCTTCCTCTCCGGGCGCGGGCCGGGCGAGCCGCCGCCGACGCTGTTTGATTACCTCCCGGCAGACGGTTTGCTGGTGATCGACGAATCCCACGTCACTATCCCACAGATCGGCGGGATGTACCGCGGTGACCGCGCGCGTAAAGAGACGCTGGTGGAGTATGGTTTCCGACTGCCATCGGCGCTGGATAACCGTCCGATGAAGTTTGAAGAGTTCGAGGCGCTAGCGCCGCAAACCATTTACGTGTCGGCAACGCCAGGCAGCTACGAGCTGGAGAAATCAGGCGACGAGGTGGTTGATCAGGTGGTGCGTCCAACAGGGCTGCTGGATCCGGTCATTGAAGTCCGGCCGGTGGCGACTCAGGTGGATGACCTGCTTTCTGAGATCCGCGCCCGTTCCGCCATTAATGAGCGCGTGCTGGTGACCACGCTCACCAAGCGCATGGCAGAAGACCTGACCGAGTATCTGGAAGAGCACGGTGAGAAGGTGCGTTATCTGCACTCGGATATTGATACGGTTGAGCGTATGGAGATTATCCGCGACCTGCGTCTGGGCGAGTTTGACGTGCTGGTGGGGATCAACCTGTTGCGAGAAGGTCTGGATATGCCGGAAGTCTCGCTGGTGGCGATTCTGGATGCAGACAAAGAGGGCTTCCTGCGTTCTGAGCGTTCGCTGATTCAGACCATTGGCCGCGCCGCGCGTAACGTTAACGGTAAAGCGATTCTGTACGGCGACAAAATTACGCCGTCGATGGCGAAAGCGATTGGTGAAACGGAGCGCCGCCGCGAGAAGCAGCAGCGCTACAACGAAGAGCACGGCATCATCCCTCAGGGGCTGAACAAGAAGGTGGTGGATATCCTGGCGCTGGGTCAGAACATTGCGAAGACCAAAACGAAAGGTCGCGGCAAGGCGCGTTCAGTGGTGGAAGAGGATACCGTCGTGCTGACGCCGAAAGCGTTGCAGCAGAAAATCCACGAGCTGGAAGGGCAGATGATGCAGCACGCGCAGAATCTGGAGTTCGAAGAGGCGGCGCAGGTCCGCGACCAGTTGCATCAGTTGCGGGATCTTTTCATCGCGGCATCGTAGTGGATTTTGCCCGGTAGCGCAGCGCCACCGGGGATATTTGGTTATCCCAGCGCCTGAATCGCTTTCTCCAGCGCCTCACGCAGCAGGTGGCGGTCATGGCGGTATTTGATGTCTGTGGCCTCCAGCGGCTCCTGCACTACCAGACGATCGCCGATACCGGATACATCAACCTTCGGCCCGACCACCACGCCGTCAATGATCTTCTTCCCGACGTAATGCTCCATTAAATTCAGTTTGTCCGGCAGTGATAAGCTCGCTGCTGCCGGGCTCAGCTCACGGCCCAGGTTACCGATGTAAACCATCGGGGCAGGGGTGCGTCGCAGCGCCTGTGCCAGCTCTTTCACCAGCAGAATCGGCATCAGGCTGGTATAAAAACTGCCCGGACCGATCAGGATAAGATCCGCTTCTCCGATTGCCTCCACCGCTTCTCGCGTGGCGGGTACGCTCGGGTAGGTCATTAACTCTGTTGGCGGCAGGACGAGTTGGTCAATATTCACCTCGCCGTAAACTTCATGTCCTTCGGCATCGATTGCCATCAAGTCAACCGGTTGTTCAGACATAGGGATCAGGAATGCATCCACTTTAAGCAGATTACGGATTAAATTGATGGCTTCCAGAGGCCGTACGCTCAGGTGATCAAGCGCCTTTAACATCAAGTTTCCGAGGTTATGCCCGGAAAGTTCGCCATTACCGCCAAAACGGTACTCAAACATCGCCGAAGCAACGCTCGGTTCTGTAATTAACTGGTTCAGACAGTTGCGCATGTCTCCCCAGGCAATGCCGCCTTCGGCACGACGGATGCGTCCGGTTGAGCCACCGTTATCGGTGGTGGTTACTATCCCTGTCAACCTTGAGCCGAGTGACGACAAAGAGGACATCACCCGACCCAGACCGTGGCCTCCGCCAAGAGCGACTACCCGGTCAAGATCCGCAAAAGTGCGATTGCGCATACGTATTCCTTATCACGTTTGATCGCGTAACAGTAACCTAACTACCCCTAAAAGACGATGCCTCAGCCGATGCAAAATGACGTATATCAATGTGAAAGTGCGGTTTTTAGGTATTCTGTAGTGAAAATGCAGGATTGATTCGTTATATATATGATTATATAGCGAAAAGCGATAATGGCGCAGTCAGAATTTCCGCGCTACTATCGCCATAACCACGTTTTCAAAATTGAAAACATACACTCTAGCCCTTGTGCCTGTGTCGAAAGATATGGCGCTCTGGCCGTGGCGAATTTGCCACCAGGGTACAGAAAGAAATGACTGTGCCTCCCGTATCTGGAAAGGTGTACATGGCTTCACAACTTACTGATGCTTTCGCGCGTAAGTTTTATTACTTACGTCTGTCGATTACCGACGTGTGCAACTTCCGTTGCACCTACTGTCTGCCCGATGGCTACAAACCGGGCGGCGTCACCAATAACGGCTTTCTCTCCGTGGATGAAGTGCGGCGCGTGACGCGTGCATTCTCTGAACTCGGCACGGAAAAAGTGCGTCTGACCGGGGGCGAGCCCTCGCTGCGTCGCGACTTCCCCGACATCATTGCCGCCGTGCGTGAAAACGAACGTATCCGCCAGATTGCAGTCACCACCAACGGCTACCGCATGGCCCGCGATGTGGCGAACTGGCGTGACGCTGGCCTGACGGCGATTAACGTCAGCGTCGATAGCCTGGACGCCCGTCAGTTCCACGCCATTACCGGGCAGGATAAATTCCAGCAGGTCATGGACGGTATCGACGCCGCGTTCACGGCCGGCTTTGAAAAAGTCAAAGTCAACACGGTGCTGATGCGCGATGTAAACCATCATCAGCTGGACACCTTCCTGGCGTGGATCAAATCCCGTCCCATTCAACTGCGCTTTATCGAGCTGATGGAAACCGGCGAGGGCAGCGAGCTGTTCCGTCGTCATCACATCTCCGGCATGGTGCTGCGCGACGAGCTGCTGAAACGCGGCTGGCTCCATCAGATCCGCCAGCGCAGCGACGGCCCGGCGCAGGTCTTCTGTCACCCGGATTACGAAGGGGAAATAGGGCTTATCATGCCCTATGAGAAAGACTTCTGCGCCAGCTGCAACCGCCTTCGCGTCTCCTCTGTGGGCAAACTCCATCTCTGCCTGTTCGGCGATGGCGGCGTGGACCTTCGCGATCTGCTGGAAGACGATGCGCAGCAGGATGCGCTTGAAGCACGCATCTCTGAAGCCCTGACGCATAAAAAACAGACCCACTTCCTGCACCAGGGCAACACCGGTATTACTCAAAACCTGTCCTATATTGGCGGGTAATCAGGCTTAAGAGGGAATCAGAAGATGAGTCAGGTAAGCGCAGAATTTATCCCGACACGTATTGCCATTCTTACCGTTTCCGACCGCCGTGGCGAAGAGGATGATACCTCCGGCCACTGGTTGCGTGATGCAGCCCACGAAGCGGGCCATAAGATTGTTGATAAAGCGATTGTGAAAGAGAACCGCTACGCCATTCGCGCGCAGGTTTCTCAGTGGATCGCCAGCGATGACGTGCAGGTGGTGTTGGTTACCGGCGGTACGGGTTTCACGGCGGGCGATCAAGCCCCCGAGGCGCTGGTCCCACTGTTCGATCGCGAAGTGGAAGGCTTCGGTGAAGTGTTCCGTATGCTCTCGTTTGAAGAGATTGGTACCTCCACGCTGCAGTCGCGCGCGGTAGCGGGTGTCGCGAACAACACCCTGATTTTCGCCATGCCCGGCTCGACGAAAGCCTGCCGCACCGCGTGGGAAAACATCATCGCCCCGCAGCTGGATGCCCGAACCCGTCCGTGTAATTTCCATCCTCATTTAAAGAAATAAGCTATGTCACAACTGACCCACATTAACGCCGCTGGCGAAGCGCATATGGTCGACGTCTCCGCCAAAGCCGAAAGGGTGCGCGAGGCGCGCGCGGAAGCGTTCGTCACCATGCTGCCGGAGACCCTGGCGATGATTATCGACGGTAGCCACCATAAGGGCGACGTCTTTGCCACCGCCCGCATCGCCGGGATTCAGGCCGCCAAACGGACCTGGGATCTTATCCCGCTGTGCCATCCGCTGATGCTGAGCAAGGTGGAAGTGAATCTGCAGGCGCAGCCAGAGCACAGCCGCGTGCGCATTGAATCACTCTGCCGCTTAACCGGCAAAACGGGCGTGGAGATGGAAGCCCTGACGGCGGCCTCCGTTGCCGCGCTGACCATCTACGACATGTGCAAAGCGGTGCAAAAAGATATGGTGATTGGCCCGGTTCGCCTGCTGGCGAAAAGCGGCGGAAAATCCGGCGATTTTAAGGTGGACAGCCATGATTAAGGTGCTCTTTTTTGCGCAGGTGCGCGAGCTGGTGAATACCGACAGCCTGACGCTGGATGCGTCCTTCGAAAACGTTGCCGCCCTGCGCGCGCATCTTGCCGCACAAAGCGACCGCTGGGCGCTGGCGCTGGACGAAGGCAAGCTGCTGGCCGCCGTGAATCAGACGCTGGTTGAATTCACCCATCCGCTGAACGCAGGGGATGAAGTGGCGTTCTTCCCACCGGTGACCGGGGGCTAAAATGGCGGAAACCCGTATTCTGGTAGGTCCTGAGCGCTTCAGCGTTGGTACAGAATATAGCTGGCTGGCTGAGCGTGATGAAGACGGTGCGGTGGTGACCTTCACCGGCAAAGTGCGTAACCACAACCTGGGTGACAGCGTGAAAGCACTGACCCTGGAGCACTATCCGGGCATGACGGAAAAATCGCTGGCGGCGATTGTGGAAGAAGCGCGCGGGCGTTGGCCGCTCGGACGAGTAACGGTGATTCACCGCATCGGCGAGATGTGGCCTGGCGAGGAGATTGTCTTCGTCGGGGTGACCAGCGCACACCGTGGCAGCGCGTTTGCGGCAGGGGAGTTCATTATGGATTACCTCAAAACCAAAGCGCCGTTCTGGAAGCGTGAAGCCACCCCGGAAGGTGACCGCTGGGTTGAATCTCGTGATAGCGACAAACACGCCGCCAGCCGTTGGTAGTCGGTTTACGTGGATGTGTTAATCTTAACGTGTGTGTCAACTTAATCTTAATCAGGAGTGAATCATGGACCGATTTCCGCGTTCCGATTCAATAGTACAGCAGACTCGTAGCGGTCTGCAGACGTATATGGCTCAGGTGTATGGCTGGATGACGGTTGGCCTGTTGCTGACCGCGTTTATCGCGTGGTATGCGGCCAATACACCGGAGCTGATGATGTTTATCTTCTCCAGCAAAATTACCTTCTTTGGGCTGATTATTGCCTAGCTAGCGTTGGTGTTCGTCCTTTCAGGCCTGGTGCAAAAGCTCAGCGCCGGCATGGCGACCACGCTGTTTATGCTCTACTCGGCGCTAACCGGGCTGACGCTTTCCAGCATTTTCATCGTTTACACTTACTCTTCCATCGCCAGTACCTTTGTGGTGACCGGCGGGATGTTTGGGGCGATGAGCCTCTATGGTTACACCACCAAACGCGATTTGAGCGGCTTTGGCAGTATGCTGTTTATGGGGCTGATTGGGATTGTGCTGGCGTCTCTGGTGAACCTGTGGCTGAAAAGTGAAGCGCTGATGTGGGCGGTGACCTATATCGGGGTGGTGATCTTTGTTGGGTTGACGGCTTATGACACCCAGAAGCTGAAAAACATCGGCGAGCAGATTGACGTCCGCGACAGTTCGAACCTGCGCAAATACGCGATTCTGGGCGCGCTGACGCTGTATCTGGACTTTATCAACCTGTTCCTGATGCTGCTGCGTATCCTCGGCAACCGTCGTTAAGGTTGTTTTGCCGGGTGGCGGCTGCGCCTTACCCGGTATACGAAACTAAAAACGGCAACCTGGTTGCCGTTTTGCTTTTATTTTGCCAACGCCTTCTCGTTCTTCGCTCTCAGCTTTTTCGCCCGACTCTCCAGCATCAGATAACAGACCGTTGCCAGCGCCAGCGGCAGGAAGTAATACAGCATGCGGTAGGCCAGCAGCGCAGCGATAATCGTCCCCTGAGAGACATGTTCCCCGGCCAGCAGCGCGATAAACACCGCCTCCAGCACGCCGATCCCTGCCGGAATATGGACAATCACCCCGGCAATACTGCTCACCAGCAACACGCCCAGCACGAAGAAGTAGTTCACATCTTCGCCAATCAACAGCCAGATAATCGCCCCCATCGCCATCCAGTTGGCGCTGGATACCGCCATCTGCAGCACCGCGAAGCGCCATGAAGGTAATACCAGCTTTTGCCCTTTAATGGTCATATGACGGCGTTTAGCGAAGGCGCAGGCCCACAGATAAAAAGCGATAATCAGCAGCAACACGATGCCGAGAATACGCAGCGTGGTCCCATCGATATACCAGTGCGCGGGCAACTGCACCACGCCGAGGGTAATAATCACCCCGCCGAGCAGGATATACCCCAGCCAGTTGGTGGTAATGCTGAGCGAGAAAATGCGCGTGATGGTTCCGCCCGGTAGTCCCAGCCGCGAATAGAGGCGGTAGCGCATGCCAATCCCCCCGACCCAGGTGCTTAGCGTCAGGTTAAAGGCATAACAGATGAACGACACCAGCATAACCTGGCGTTTAGCCAGCTTGTGGCCGCAATAGGCGCGGCCCAGCAGGTCATAGCAGCCGTACATCAGATAGCTGATAATGACCAACCCAACTGCACCCAGCAGTACCAGCCGGTTGTAGTTGCGGATAACTTTCCACACCTCTTCCCAGTCAACTTTCTGCGCGTAAATCACCAGCAACACGGCGACTGCAATAAAGAAGATCCAGGTGAGGATTTTTTTTGCCAGCCGCCAGCGCGGATGCGATTTTGACATCAGGTTTTCCCTCCGTCTTGCGCTTCAACGCGATCCTGGGTTTCCATTTCAGGTTGCACAGGCGGCTCCACGAGCGCCAGTTTTGGTGTATGTGCTGGCAGCCAGCCGACCATCGCCGGGAAATGGCGCAGGAAGTGGAACACCACCACGCTGATACCCAGGTTCCACCAGGTGCGTTTGGGTACCATGGATTCATCCACGCGCACGCAGTCGTTGACGATCAACGCCTGCAGGTTATCCCGAAGGGTCTGGTTAAACTGGCGATCGTAAATGATCAGGTTCGCTTCAAGATTGAGCGATAAACTTAGCGGGTCAAGGTTACTGGAGCCGACGGTTGCCCAGTGATCGTCCATCAGCGCAACTTTGCCGTGCAGCGGGCGACGGCGGTATTCGTAAATCTGCACGCCGCCTTTCACCAGATAGTGATACAGCAGCCGCGCGCCGACTTTGACTATCGGCATATCCGGCTCGCCCTGCACAATCAGCTTCACACTCACACCCCGTCGAGCCGCATTGCGCATGGCATGCAGCAGACGATAGCCCGGGAAAAAGTAGGCGTTGGCGATGATGACCTCGCGCTTCGCGTTGGCGAGCATCTTGAGATAATGACGCTCAATGTCGTTTCTGTGCTCGGCGTTATCCCGCCAGACGAACAGCGCCTGCGCTTCGCCGGGATTCCGGTTCTCTTCCGGACGATGGCGGCGCTTCCACCAGCGACGTGCAACCTCTTTACCGGGCAAGTTTTCCAGTTCGAACAACAGGATATCCTGAACCACAGGCCCTTCGATGCGGATCGCATAATCCTGTTTCGCTTCCGGGCCGTAATCGGACATATGTTCAGCGGAGTAGTTAATGCCGCCAACAAACGCCACCGTCTCATCCACCACCACAATTTTGCGGTGCATCCGGCGGAAAAGGTTGGTACGCATGCCGAACAGGCGAGTGCCGGGATCGTAGTAGCGGAAGATCACACCCGCTGAAGTGAGTTCATTGACGAAGGCGTCGCTGAGATCCGGTGAACCATAGCCATCGAGGAGGACTTCAATATTGACGCCACGCCGGGCGGCGCGCAGCAGCACGCTGTGCAATTGTTTACCGACGTCATCTTCGAACCAGATAAAGGTTTCGAGGATCACTTTCTGCTTTGCATGGTCAATCGCTTTGAACACGGCCGGGTAATACTCGTCCCCATTAACCAGCAGCGTGATCCGGTTGCCATCTTGCCAGGAACATTTCATAAGTGGATCTCCGCACTCAGCGGGGCATGGTCGGAGAGATGTCGCCAGTTGAGTAGCGCCAGGGCGGTCGGACTGCTGGCGTGAGCATTTTTCACGTAGATCCGGTCAAGACGCAGCAAGGGGAAACGTACCGGAAAGGTGCGCGCGGGTCTGCCGTTCGCGCGGGTGAAAATTTCCTCCAGCCCGGCATTCACTTTCAACGGATGGTTCGCCCGCTGTCGCCAGTCGTTGAAATCACCGGCCACGATCACCGGTTCACCTTCGGGAAGTGCATTAGCCCACTCGGCCAGCATGTTCAGCTGCGCCTGGCGATGGGCTTCTCGCAGACCGAGATGAACACAGCCGACATGGAGGGGAAGCTCAAGGTCGGGCGGAGTGATACGGCAGTAAAGCAGGCCGCGTTTTTCGCTTTCCCCTACGGAAACATCGCGGTTCTCGTAATATTCAATCGGGAAACGTGACAGCACCGCGTTGCCGTGATGGCCTTCCGGATAGACCGCGTTGCGTCCGTAAGCGTAATCACTCCACATGGTGTCGGCCAGAAATTCGTAGTGGGGCGTGTCGGGCCAGTTCTCAACGTGAAGCGGATGCACTTCGTGTGCGCCCATTACCTCCTGCAGGCAAACAATGTCCGCATTGACGGTGCGTACCGCGTCGCGCAGCTCCGGTAAAATGAAGCGGCGGTTAAATGCTGTGAAGCCTTTATGAATGTTTATTGTCAGCACGTTAAGCGAGAAATGCTGCATTTTTGGCGTCATAAGCTCCTTCCTGAGTGTCTATCCCGATGAAAATAAAGTGTAGTCGGCGTCACAAAAAGATGCGGTGTTACGGAATTTTCCGTAAAGTGCGGTAGTCTGAATAAGCAGAGAAAAATCCTTCAGGAGAGAAGCCATGAAGTGGCAACAACGTGTTCGTGTCGCAACTGGCCTGAGTTGCTGGCAGATAATGTTGCATTTACTGGTCGTGGCCGTGCTGGTGATGGGCTGGATGAGCGGCACGCTGGTGCGTGTTGGCCTGGGACTGTGTGTCCTCTACGGCGTCACCGTACTGTCGATGTTGTTCTTACAGCGCCACCATGAAGCACGCTGGCGTGAGGTGGGTGATGTGCTCGAAGAGCTCACCACCACCTGGTACTTTGGTGCCGCGATGATTGTGCTTTGGTTGTTGTCCCGTGTGCTGCAAAACAACCTGCTGCTGGCCCTGGCCGGTCTGGCAATCCTCGCAGGGCCTGCGGTGGTCTCGTTACTGACCAAAGAGAAAAAGCTACGCAATGTTGCGTCTAAACATCGCGTACGCCACTGAGCCCGTCGTGGCCGCTATGACCAGTAGCGGCCACAAACTTCCCCACACAATATCCAGACTCGCATCCTTCAGATAAATTTGCTTGGTGATATCCGTAAAGTGACGAATCGGGTTTATCCACGTTAAATCCTGCAACCACACCGGCATGTTCTCGACAGGGGAAACATATCCCGAAAGCAAAATCGCAGGCATCATAAAGACGAACACCCCGATAAACGCCTGCTGTTGCGTGGAGCAGAGTGCTGAAATCAGCAGTCCAAATCCCACCAGTGACAGACCATAAATCACCATCGTGAAGTAAAACAGCGCCAGCGAGCCGGCGAATGGGATCTGGTACGCCCAAATACCCACGCCCAGTACAATGGTGGCCTGAAAGGTGGCAACAATCAGGGCCGGAACCGCTTTACCGACGAAAATTTGCCAGGTGGCAAGCGGAGAAACCAGCAGCTGATCCAGTGTCCCTTGTTCGCGCTCGCGGGCGACGGACAGAGAGGTGACGATCATCACCCCAATGGTGGTGATCATGGCGATCAGCGACGGTACCACAAACCATTTGTAATCCAGATTCGGGTTATACCAGTTACGCACCACCAGTTCGCTGTTATTGGGTTTAGGTTTGCCCTCCATCAGCTCCTGCTGGTAATTCTTGACCACCTGTTGCAGGTAGTTGGCCGCGATCTGGGCGCTGTTGGAGTTACGTCCGTCGAGGATCAACTGCATGGGTGCGGTCTGGAAAGTGTCCAGGTTACGGGAAAAATCTGCCGGGAATCTCACCAGCAGCAGCGCTTTTTGCGTGTCGATAGTGGGCTGGATTTCCTGCGGGCTTTTCAGCAGCAGAATGTGGGTAAAGGCTTTTGCACGTGCAAAACGCTGCGTCAGTTCAACGGAGTGTTTACCGTTGTCTTCGTTGTAGATGGCGATGGTGGCGTTCGTCACCTCAAGCGTGGCGGCAAACGGAAACAGTAAAACCTGAATAAGTACCGGCAACACCAGAATGGCACGGGTTTGCGGCTCGCGCAGCAGCGATTGCAGTTCTTTGCGGATCAATGTCCATAAACGGTGAAACATGTTCGCTCCTTAATCCAGTCGCCGTTTGGTTTTTATCCACGTCAGGCCAATAAACATCGTTGCCGACGCCATCAGGAACAGCGTGTTGATAATCAGCACCACCGGAATATTTCCCGCGAGGAACAGGCTTTGCAGCGTGCTCACGAAGTAGCGAGCCGGAATAATGTAGGTCACGGCGCGGATCACGGCGGGCATGCTGTCTATCTGGAAAATAAACCCGGACAGCATAATCGACGGTAAAAAAGCGGCGTTGAGCGCCACCTGGGCGGCGTTAAACTGGTTGCGGGTGACGGTGGAGATAAGCAGCCCCATGCCGAGCGTGCTGAGCAGAAACAGGCTGGTGATAAAGAACAGCACGACCAGCGAGCCGCGGTACGGCACACCGAGAATAAATACCGACACAAGCATACAGAGCAGCATCGCCAGCATGCCGAGGAAGTAGTAGGGGATAAGTTTACACAGCAGCAACTCGACACGCGTCACTTCGGTAGAAAGCAGCGCCTCCATGGTGCCGCGCTCCCACTCACGGGCGATCACCAGCGAGGTCAGGATCGCGCCAATGACTGTCATGATAATGGTCACCGCGCCAGGAATAATAAAGTGCTGACTGATGGCGGCGGGGTTAAACCAGTAGCGGGTCTGCACGTCAATCAGAGGGTCGAACGTTTCCCCCCGGTCTTCAGCGCGCTGCATCTGCCAGAGCTGCCAGATACCCTCCACGTAACCCTGCACAAAGTTCGCGGTATTCGGCTCGCTGCCGTCGGTGATCACCTGTATCGGCGCATCAGTATTTGCACGCGCCATATTGGCTGCGAAATCGACCGGGATCACCACCAGCCCGCGAATTTTCCCAGCCTGCATCTTCTGGATCAACGCCTGGCGGTTGTCGCTGATGGTGGCGTCAATGTAGGGTGAGCCTGTCATCGCGTGGGTGAAATCCAGCGCCTCTTCGCTCTGCTGTTCCAGCAAAATACCGACTCTGAGCTTGCTGGAGTCGAGGTTAATGCCGTAGCCAAAGATAAACAGCAATAGCAGGGGGATCACCACGGCAATCAGCCAACTGCTGGGGTCACGCACGATCTGGCGCGTCTCTTTGATGCACAGCGCGCGCACCCTGCGCCAGGAAATGGCGTTATTGTGCATGGGCATTCTCCTTATCCCAGTCATGGATGAGGGTGATAAACGCCTGCTCCATCGTCGGGTCCGGGACTTCATCGTCGGCGGCCTGTGCTTTCAGGTCATCTGGCGTACCGTGGGCAATCAGCTTGCCGCGGTACACCAGCCCGATACGGTCGCAGTACTCAGCCTCATCCATAAAGTGGGTCGTCACCATCACGGTAACCCCTTTTTCAACCATGCTGTTGATGTGCAGCCAGAATTCGCGGCGGGTGAGGGGGTCAACGCCGGAGGTTGGTTCATCGAGAAACAGAATATCGGGCTCATGCATCAGGGAACAGGCCAGCGCCAGCCGCTGTTTGAAGCCGAGCGGCAGTTCATCCGTTGCGTGAGAGGCAATGCTGGTTAACCCGAATGCGTCGCTCATACGGCGGATTTTCTCGTTCTGTGCCCGCCCGCGCAGGCCGTACACGCCGGAGAAAAAGCGCAGATTCTGTTCGACCGTCAGGTTGCCATAGAGGGAGAACTTCTGCGCCATATAACCCAGATGCTGACGCGCTTTGCCGGAACTGACCTTCAGGTCCATATCCAGTACCAGCGCTTTACCGGCGGTAGGGACCAGCAGACCGCACATCATCTTAAAGGTGGTGGATTTTCCGGCGCCATTCGGCCCGAGCAGGCCAAAAATCTCGCCGCGTTTCACCGCGAAATTCACGTTATCGGTGGCGGCGAAATCACCAAATTTTTTAGTGAGGGATTTGGCTTCAATCACCGTTTCGCCCGGCGTACCTTCAACCGTATGCAGGATCGCCCCGAGGGGAGATTCTGACGTTCCCGCGCCGCCCAGCAGGTCGATAAACGCATCTTCGAAGCGAGGTGCGGTCTCTTCCATCTCGATCTCAGGCATACCTGGCGCACGGTGAATGTCGTCGACAGTTGCTTCTTTCTTGAGGATCACGCGTACCGAACGGCCCTGAATCATCCCGTCGCTGACCTGCGGCAATTTCAGCACTCGCTGCAGCAGTTTGCGGTTGGATTCCTGCGGGCTGTGCAACAGAAAACTGCGCCCGGCCATACTTTGTGTCAGTGTCGTTGGCTCACCCTGATAAAGCAGGTCACCTTCGTTCATCAGCAGCACATCCCGGCACTGCTCCGCTTCGTCAAGGTAGGAGGTGCTCCAGAGGATCAGCATCCCGTCGCCTGCCAGTTCGTGCACCATCTGCCACAATTCACGGCGAGAGATGGGGTCAACGCCGACACCAGGCTCATCCAGGAGCAGAACTTTCGGTTCACCTACCAGCGTACAGGCCAGCCCCAGTTTCTGTTTCATGCCGCCGGAGAGCTTACCCGCCAGCCTGTCGGTGAACGGGCCGAGGGAGGTGAATTCCAGCAGGCGCGCGAAGGTTTTCTGTCTCGTTTCGCCGGTGACGCTGCGCAGGTCCGCGTACAGATTCAGGTTTTCCATTACCGTCAGATCTTCATACAGACCAAACTTCTGCGGCATATAGCCGAGCATGGCGTGGAGCGCGCTGTCATCCTTGATCGGGTCGAGCCCGAGCACGCTGGCGGTTCCGTCATCCGGCTTAAGCAACCCCGCCAGCATTCGCATTAGCGTGGTTTTGCCGGCACCGTCCGGACCGACCAGTCCGGTGACATAGCCCTTCTGAATGGTGCAATTCAGCGGTGCGACGGCCGGTTTGTCCATTCCCGGGAAGCGTTTGACCAGATTGCTGAGCTCAATAACCGCGTCATTCATGTCGTTCCCCGTTGTATACTTTTACGGTGACAGGCATGCCTTGACGCAGCGCGTCGTCCGCATCAGTCACGATGATACGCAGGCGATAGACCAGGTCGGTACGCAGGTCCGGCGTTTCAACGGTTTTCGGTGTGAATTCGGCGGTTGGGGAAACGAAGCCCACCTTGCCGTGATACGGCTTGTCCGGTCGACCATCGGTATAGAGCAACAGCTCGCGTCCCGGCTGCATCTGGCCGAGATTCGGCTCGTCGATGTACGCGCGCACCCACACCGGACGGGTCAGGGAGAGCGTTAAAACGGTGCTGCCCGCGCTGAGCATGCTGCCTGGCTCCACGGCGCGGGTCATCAGCGTACCGTCAGACGGTGCAACCAGAGTGGTATCGTGAAGATCCAGTTCGGCCTGGGCAAGTTGCGCCTGAGCCTGTTCAAGGCTGGCTTTCGCCTGGGCAATATCCTGCGGGCGATTACCGGTGTGGTACTGGCTTAGTTTGTCCTGAGCGGATTTCAGCGTGGCCTGCGCCTGATCGCGGGAAGAACGGGCATTTTCGAGGTCATTGGCAGAAATGGTGCGGCTTTTCCACAGCCCCTGCTGACGGGCATAGAAGTTCTGCGCGTAGTCGTAAGCCGCCTGCGCCTGTTTGACCGCTGCGGCGGCCTGCGCAATCTCTTCATCGCGATAACCCGCCAGCATCAGGTCATATTGTGCCTGGGCGACAGATACGCCTGCCTTTGCCTGCATCAGCGCGTTCTCGTAAGGGGATTTATCCAGCATACCCAGCGTCTGACCGCGCGTAATTGTGTCGCCTTCATCAACGTTAAGCGATGCCAGACGCCCCCCCACGCGGAAGCTCATATTCACCGTGCGAATATCAACGTTACCGTACAGCGTCAGGCCTTTATCTTGATGGCTCTGATACCAAAGCCAGCCACCGACTCCTGCAGCAAGCAAAACAACAACCACCAGAATGATGGCGACAGGTTTTTTCATGACTTCAGGCTCCTTTGCGTTAAACCTTGCAGGATCAGATCGAGATGACAGGTGATGACCTGAATAATCTGCGCGGCTTTATCCTCATCAAATTGTGTCCAGCCGGTGCGTAACAGGATAGTCTCCCGCCCCAGACGGAAGGCGAGGATTTCACCCAGCAGGGCATGGGTATGCAAAATTGTCTCGGTATCGTTGGCATCCCGCCCGGTATAGGCGGCGATCAGCCGGGTCAGGTGAGTATGCATCGGGGCAATCACCTGATCGTGCACGAGCTGGTACGCGGCAGTAGGGGAGAGCTGCTCGCGGGAGATAAATTTACTCAGGTTGAGCGTATCGTCGTGCGTCAGCAGGCGGATCATATTGTGGCAGGCGTTGAGAATTAGCTGCCGAATGGCGGCGCGATCGGGTGAAGGCTGGCTTAACAGCCCGCTGGCTTCTTCAACGTGCGGGCGAAATTGCGTGCCGATGAAATCGGCGATCCACTGGGCACAGGCGAGGTATAAATCCTCTTTTGAGCCAAAATAGTAGGGTATGGCTGCAATGTTCTGCCCGGCCAGTGCCGCAATATCGCGCGTCGTGGCATGCAAACCATACTCGCCAAACTGTGCCAGAGCGGCGGCGATAAGCTGGCTTTTAGCCTGTTCACCTTTGGTTGTTGTCGGGGTTGTATTCATAGCAGCATTAAAAATTAATCAATCGATTGATTAACATTATGCTCGGTTCACCATTTTGTCCAGTTGTCTCCCTGGCGGGAAATATTTCGTTGATGAATGGCTGAGGGATATTTTATGCGCCACGTCACAAAAGCTGCTACACTCCGCTGCTTCACGACATTGTGGTTTTTGTCCTTACCATTGTTATATCTCCCTGAAAACTACACCTGTGATGGTCGGGGCGGTTCGGAGTTTTTATGTCTTTTGATTCCCTTGGCCTGAACCCAGAAATTCTGCGTGCGATTGCAGAGCAGGGCTACGTCGAGCCAACCCCAATCCAGCAGCAGGCTATCCCCGCCGTCTTGCAGGGCCGCGATCTGATGGCCAGCGCCCAGACCGGTACCGGTAAAACCGCCGGTTTTACCCTGCCGCTGTTAGAGCTGCTGGTAAAGAACCAGCCGCATGCTAAAGGCCGTCGTCCGGTTCGTGCGCTGATCCTCACCCCAACCCGTGAGCTCGCAGCCCAGATTGGCGAGAACGTGCGTGACTACAGCCGCTATCTCAACATTCGCTCGCTGGTCGTTTTCGGCGGTGTAAGCATTAACCCGCAGATGATGAAGTTGCGCGGCGGTGTGGACGTGCTGGTGGCAACGCCGGGTCGTCTGCTGGATCTGGAACACCAGAACGCGGTGAAACTGGATAACGTCGAAATTCTGGTGCTGGACGAAGCCGACCGCATGCTCGACATGGGCTTTATTCACGACATTCGCCGCGTGCTGGCTAAACTGCCACCGCGTCGTCAGAATCTGCTCTTCTCCGCGACCTTCTCCGACGAGATTAAGGCGCTGGCAGAAAAGCTGCTGCATAACCCGCTGGAAGTGGAAGTGGCGCGTCGCAACACCGCCTCCGAGCAGGTGACCCAGCACGTTCACTTCGTTGACAAAAAGCGTAAGCGGGAACTGCTCTCCCAGATGATCGGCCAGGGCAACTGGCAGCAGGTGCTGGTCTTCACCCGCACCAAGCACGGCGCGAACCACCTGGCGGAACAGCTGAATAAAGATGGCATCCGCAGTGCCGCCATTCACGGTAACAAGAGCCAGGGCGCACGTACCCGCGCGCTGGCGGACTTCAAATCTGGCGACATCCGCGTGCTGGTGGCGACCGACATTGCTGCCCGTGGTCTCGACATTGAAGAGCTGCCGCACGTGGTGAACTACGAGCTGCCAAACGTGCCGGAAGATTATGTCCACCGTATCGGCCGTACCGGTCGTGCGGCGGCAACGGGTGAAGCGCTTTCTCTGGTTTGCGTGGATGAGCACAAGTTGCTGCGTGATATCGAACGCCTGCTGAAGAAAGAGATCCCGCGCATCGAAACGCCGGGCTATGAAGTTGACCCGTCGATTAAAGCTGAGCCGATTCAGAACGGTCGTCAGGGGGGACGTGGTCAGGGCGGCGGCGGTCGCGGTCAGCAGCCGCGTCGTGCCGACGGTGGTGCACCGAAATCAGCGGGCAAACCGCCGCGTCGTAGCAACGAAGCCAAACCCGCCGGTGAAAACCCGTGGCGCAGCGGCGAAGGCAAGCCAGCAGGGGAAGGGCAGCGCCGACGCCGCCCGCGTAAACCTGCTAATCCGCAGTAATCTGGAAGCCCGGTCGTAGAGCCGGGCTTTTCTTTTTGCGACAACAAAGAGAAAGTGCCACAATAGTGGCTGTTTATACAGTATTTCAGGTTTTCCAATGGCTTTAACCGCGGCGCTCAAGGCGCAAATTGGCGCATGGTATAAGGCGCTACAGCAGCAGATACCCGACTTTATCCCCCGAGCGCCGCAGCGGCAGATGATTGCTGACGTGGCAAAAACGCTCGCCGGGGACGACGGGCGACATCTGGCGATTGAAGCCCCAACCGGCGTCGGGAAAACCCTTTCGTATCTCATTCCCGGCATCGCGATTGCGCGGGAAGAGGACAAAACGCTGGTAGTCAGCACCGCCAACGTGGCGCTGCAGGATCAGATCTTCAGCAAAGATTTACCGCTGCTGCGCAAAATCATCCCCGATCTGCGTTTTACGGCCGCTTTCGGACGCGGGCGCTACATCTGCCCGCGTAACCTGGCGGCACTTGCCAGCAGCGAGCCTAATCAGCAAGATTTGCTGGCGTTTCTCGATGACGAACTGACGCCGAACAACAAGGCCGAGCAGGAACAGTGCGCAAAGCTAAAAGCCGATCTCGATGGCTACAAATGGGATGGTCTGCGCGATCACACCAGCCAGGCAATTAGCGATGACTTATGGCGCAGGCTCAGCACCGATAAAGCGAGTTGTCTGAACCGCAACTGCCACTACTATCGGGAGTGCCCGTTCTTTGTCGCCCGACGTGAGATTCAGGAAGCGGAAGTGGTGGTCGCCAACCATGCGCTGGTGATGGCGGCGCTCGAGAGCGAAGCGGTGCTGCCGGAGCCCAAAAACCTGCTTCTGGTGCTTGATGAAGGTCACCATCTGCCGGACGTGGCGCGGGACGCGCTGGAAATGAGTGCCGAAATTACCGCACCGTGGTTCCGCCTGCAGCTGGATCTCTTTTGCAAGCTGGTGGCGACCTGCATGGAGCAGTTCCGTCCAAAAACCACGCCGCCATTGGCGGTGCCTGAGCGGTTGAGCGAACACTGTGAAGAGGTTTACAGCCTGATTGCATCGCTCAATAACATCCTCAATCTCTGGCTTCCGGCAACGCAGGAGGCTGAACACCGCTTTGCGATGGGAGAGCTTCCTGAAGAGGTGATGGAGATTTGCCAGCAACTGGCAAAGCATCTGGAAAAGCTGCGTGGCCTGGCGGAGATGTTCCTGAACGATCTCAGTGAGAAAACCGGTACCCACGACGTCGTCCGTCTGCACCGTATTCTCCTTCAAATGAACCGTGCGCTGGGCATGTTCGAATCGCAGAGCAAGCTCTGGCGGCTGGCGTCGATGGCGCAGGCGTCGGGTGCCCCCGTCACCAAATGGGCCACCCGCGAAGTGCGTGACGGACAAGTGCACCTCTTTTTCCACTGCGTAGGTATTCGCGTGGCCGATCAGCTGGAAAAACTTATCTGGCGAAGCGTGCCGCATGTGGTGGTCACATCGGCCACACTGCGTTCCCTGAACAGTTTTTCGCGTTTGCAGGAGATGAGCGGCCTGAAAGAGAAAGCGGGCGATCGCTTTGTGGCGCTGGACTCACCGTTTAACCACTGTGAGCAGGGCAAGTTGGTGATCCCGCGCATGAAGTATGAGCCGCTTATCGACAACGAAGAGCAGCATATTGCCGAGATGGCAGCCTACTTCCGCGAGCAGGTTGAAAGCAAAAAGTACCCCGGGATGCTGGTGTTATTTGCCAGTGGGCGAGCGATGCAGCGTTTCCTGGAGCACGTTACCGACCTGCGGTTGTTGCTGCTGGTGCAGGGCGATCAGCCGCGCTATCGGCTGGTGGAGACGCACCGTAAACGCATTGATAACGGTGAGCGCAGCGTGCTGGTAGGTTTGCAGTCGTTTGCTGAAGGTCTGGATTTGAAAGGGGACTACCTGACGCAGGTGCATATCCATAAAATCGCCTTCCCGCCGATCGACAGCCCGGTAGTGATCACCGAAGGGGAATGGCTGAAAAGCCTTAACCGCTATCCGTTTGAGGTGCAGAGCTTACCCGCGGCATCGTTTAACCTGATCCAGCAGGTGGGGCGTCTGATCCGTAGCCATGGTTGTTGGGGTGAGGTGGTGATTTACGACAAACGCTTGCTCACCAAAAATTACGGTCAGCGGCTGTTGAATGCTTTGCCCGTTTTCCCCATCGAACAACCGGAAGTGCCTGAGGTAATAAAACGCCCGGCCAAATTGCCTGTCGGGCGCAAGAAAAGCCTCCGTGCTAAGGGGCGCGGTCCTACTGGTAAGTGAAGGTCACCTGCACGACGCTGTTGAACGTGCCGGCGGTGACGGGCATTGAGGTGGCGTAGTAACGCGCAGCTAAGGGGAAGTCTGCCGTATGATCGCTTTGATTGATCAGTACGCTAAAGCTGGCCTGAGGAGCGATAAGGATGTGATCCTGACGATCGGCAAGTTCGAGAGCCAGGCCGCCAGCCGTGCCGTTATTCGCAAATTTTGTCGGATGTGCGCCATCCGCCTGTCCGTGAAACGTGGCGGTGGCAAGGGTTGTGGTGGCCGGGCATTTCGAGAGCGTCAGATCTACGTTTTTCCATACCCCCGTGTCGCCGATGTCTTTAAAATCACCTGACGTCGCCTGACCGAGATCGACAGTTAAATTCTGGCTGGCGTTGTCAACGGAACAGGTATTGGCAAAAATATTGCCCTGCATGAGCACCTGAATTTCGTCTGCAAAGGCATGAGATGCCAGGCCAAACAGCAAAATCGGAAGATATTTTGTCATTTATACCCCAGCGTGATGGTGGCAATACTGTTGGCGCTGCCTGGTGTGACGTCGGCTGCGGTTTGCTCGTAACGAACCTGAAAAGGAATCGCCAGCGTTTCATTGGCTTGCGCAATTCCGGCAGTATTCCTGTATGTACCAAAGTCAGGGATCTCTCCGTCAAATAGCATTTGAACCCCTATACCCGTTGCGACACCGGTTTCCTGAGTCAGGTTGATGACGCCCGGGAAGTTCGTATCATAGCCATTTGCACTCGTGATCATCGCTTCAGGCTGCACGGTGTCGTTGCAGTTGATGTTAATGTCGAATGTATGAGGCGACGTCAGGGTCCCTGTCCCGGTGAAGTCGCTGACCGGAAAATCACCCAGCGTCACGGTGAGACTTTTGGGGGAAACGGAGCAGGTGACTTCTTTCAGGATCACATTACCGGCGTAAGAGATCGTGTTAGGGCTGCCGATCCCTTCATGCTGGTAGACCCCAATCCCGAATTTGGTTTGATCCTGCGCAAGCGTACCGGACGTGACGGTATTGCTCGTTTTCACCAGTTCAAGGGTGACGTCAAAGCTGAACGTTCGCTGATCGTTATCCGAGACATAGCCCAGCGGCGTGCTGGTGGAATTGCAGTACACCCCGCCTGCGCCGGTGATACGCTGACCTTTGTCGTTCATCAGCGCAACGCCAATCCCCTGGACACCGGACTCGTAGACGCCAGTGAGTCCAGAAATTTCATTCCCGGTTCCGTAGTAGCAGGAAACAATGGGCAAACCGTTGTCATCCGGGCTGGTACAGTTCCCTGAAATGTGCACAGTTTGCTCGGTTCCGGGAATGGTCGCACCGACAGCAAGCGAGGTGGAGACTGAAATTGAGGCGACGTTGATCTGCTTGGGCAAATCTGTTGAGTTACAGGTCGCCTTCGCATGTGGCATGAACAGCGCTGCTGTCGCCAGAATCAAAAAGAAAAAACACTGTTTTACTATCTGCATTGTCATAAGCCTGTACGATGGATCAGTTACACTGCGCGGCAGCGTTAATGACGGAATTCTTGTTTTTATCTTCCGGTAGCACGTATTGCGCGACGCAATGTTCGCTGGCTTTCTGGCCCCATGAGACCGAGAGTATGCCGTGTTGAGCCAGGCCGGAGAGATAGGTCTGGCCGTCGCTGCCCACAATGAACTCGCTGTCCTTATCGTCGGTGGTGACGGTTGCGCCAAAGGGAAGCGGTTTACCGTTTTGTGTCAACGTCATCAATACCCGACGTCCCACACGGGTGTTGAAGCTCGCCCGAACGACTGCCCCACGTGTCGGGGTGACAATCTACGCGGCGTGGGTCACGTCGGCATCCTCTGGTAGCGTTTCGGTGTCCAGCGAAATGGTGTTATGGCGATAGGCAGTGACAAATGGCACAACGGTATAGCCACGGAAATCGGTCTCGACTCCCGTCTGGTTGGTGATATGCGTGCCATGGGTCCCCGGCGCTTTTACCAGAGCGATGGTTTCCCCTAGCGGCTGACTTAATGTGATGCCGTTAGCATGCGTCACGACGCCACCCTGCAGACCCATGTTCACCGTGCGCTGATATTTATCCTGACTAATACCGCCGCTCACTTCGCCATAGGTTGCCTTATAGTCGGCATTTGCACTGGTGGAATTACCGCTGCCGGTTGTGCTCAACCCTTCCTGAATATTCCAGTTGAGATTCTCCTCCTTCAGCGCCGTGCCGTTCAGGCCAATATTCTGCGTTGTACCCTCTTTGGTGTTATTCAGATTGTACGTAGCCCATGTGTTGTGCATCCAGTGGTCAAGCGGAACGGAGACACTCAGAGAGAACTGGTTGTCGTTTGTGACTGACTCCCCGTTCTCGTCGCTGTCGTCAGTATTTTTGTTCATGCTGTAGCTCAGGCTGTAGCTCACTCCATGCCAGCTGTTGTTGTAGCTGACGCTCATGGAGGTCATGTCCTGACTCTGGCTCCAGTAGGTCTCTTTCACCATGCTCAGGGTGACGGACCCCCACCCTTTGGGCAGCGTCTGGTCGATGGTGGCTTCAGTCCGCGCGCGACGCTGTTGTGGGGCAGACCAGTCGTCCGAGCGGGTCCAGGACTCCATGGTGTCTTCCAGGGTGTAAAACCCTTTGCTGTTGTAGCGATAGCCCGCGAGAGAGAAGTTGGTACCGGAGCCTGCAAAATCTTTGCTGTAACGCACACGCCAGGACTGGCCTTTACTGGCCTGTTGCTTTTTAAGCAGGGCTTTTGCACGGGTCACGTCGATGGAAAAGGCGCCTAAATCACCCATGTTTTTTCCCGCGCCCAGCGCCTGGGACTGATAATGGTTACTCTGCTGAACCCCACCATAGGCAGTGAAACCATACGGTAAACCATAAATTGCGCTGCCCTGGGCAAACGGCGTTTTCTCTACATCGCTGTCATATGATCGATAACGGCCAGCAGTGACGCTATAGCGCAGGTTATGTTCACGCTGGAGTACCGGTACTGAAGCGTAGGGCACCACGAAATGGCTTTCGCTGCCGTCGGTTTCTTTTACCGTCACCTGAAGATCGCCGCTGCTGCCCGTCGGGTAGAGGTCGTTGATCTCAAACGCACCGGGCGCAACGGTATTTTGATAAATGACGTAACCGTTTTGTCGCACCATCACCAGAGCGTTACTGTGTGCTGTACCGCGAATAATCGGGGCATACCCTTTCTCGCTGTCCGGGAGCATGTCGCTGTCGGAGTTAAGCTGTACGCCGGTATAAGGCACGCTATCAAACACGTCGGCAGGGGAAGAACTTTGTCCGACCGTCAGGCTGCTTTTCATCGCCACAATATCGCGCTGGGCGTAGGTATAAATGGATGAAAACGTCTGCTGTTGTTCTTTACCCGTGGTGCTGCGGTTCCATGTCGAGTAGTTTCTCAACCGCCATGCGCCAATGTTAAGGCCAGGCCGGAGATTGACGTACTGGCTGCTGGTATCCTGTTCACCCTGTTGCAGCGCGTGGCTTTGGCTCGCGGTCGCACTGTAATTGAGCAGACCAGCCGTGATCCCTTCATCGAACTCTTTTGGGTCGATATAGCCCCGTGGAACCTGGCCTAGTGCCAGTTGCGGAACACTGAGCAGCAGTTGTTGATTGCGAACGTGGAACGACGCGGAGGCTGCCGGGATGGTGTTTAAATCAGCGCACTGGCCTTTTGCCATTAGCTCTGGATATTTTTGGGTTTTGATACCCAGGCTTTTTAAGTCGCTCAGACTAAAGCAGGGCTGAAGAGAGTTATTACCTTGCGGATCTTTTTGTAATTTGAACGTGACGTCGCGTGTATCAATTTTATTGTTATTAATAAAAATGGCGACCTGATATTTTCCCGGTGCCTGCCCTGGCCCTTTTTCGTAAACGGACAGGTCGGTCTTTCCCTGTTGAGGATTATCAATATCCAGTAATGCCGGGTTAAAATAATCATCAGCCATAACCTGCTGTGCAAAGATCGCCAGCGCCAGGCCACATAAAATGACCAGCAGTGATGAAATTCGGCAGGTGAACGGCTTTTTATGGCTGTACATGATTATAGTAATTGTCTGCGCATAATATTAGTGGACTGATTTCGACCATGTCTGGCTGATACTGCCGTAATCCGTAATAATGGAATACGAGACAGTGGAACCGCTCACGTTGCCAGGTAAGGCAAAATGTGTTTCTGTTTCAGGAATTGCCCACGTGGCTTTATCCACTTTATGGCCGTTCAGCGTCACCTTCTGGAAATTCATATAGAATGGCGTTGGGTTATTGACGACCAGATCGTTGCCTTCACGATGCCACTCAAGTTTATTTGCGACATCTTCAGGTTTGCCTTTAACTGAAGTAGGGCGATACAACAATTTTATGCGCGTATTAATGGCAATTTGCAGGGTATTCATCCCTTCAACATGTTTTGAGGAGGGAATGGCTTTGATATTTAACCAGTACAGTGATTCACGATCTTCCGGTAAATTTCCACCGGTGCGTACCACGCGCAGCACGTTATCCTCTTGTGCATCAAGACGAAAAAGCGGGGGTGTGATCAAAAAGGGTGCTTTGGCCAGGTTTTTACCGCCAGAGTCGACCCAGGACTGTACCAGATAATCCGTAGTATCTGGGTTTGAAAGGCCAAGAGAGGACTCCTTTTTATCTCCATGGTAGACCAGACGGGTGCCATTAATAATAACACCTGCATGCGCAGTGGCGGCTGCCAGTAAAAGAGTGCTCAGTAAATAACCGTGGCGCATAACTATTTCTCAAAAAAAGAAGAGATATTAACGCCGATAAAAACGTTAATATCTCAGGATGGATAATATCAGTTATAGATAACGGTGAAGGTCGATACAGAGTTAGCCGGACCTGCGGTAATTGCGGCCCCGGTTTGAATATACCGTGCGCCGAATATCAGGTCGTTGACCGTCGTGCCGGAGGCTAAAGGATATTGCTGAGACGGCGTATACAGACTCACGGGTTGTTCAGAAGCATCAACCAGTTGAATAGCCACACCTGTTGCAGCATCCACATCCGGTGTTAATGCCAGCGTGGCGTTATTATTCGCATCCGGCGTTCCGCCGAAGTTAATCGCTGCGGAGGTAACGGTTTCCGGACAATCTTTTAGCTGAATATCGAACTTCGTTAACGTGCTGGTAGAGCCCGCACCGGTAAATACCGTTTTAGACACTTTACCTAGCTGAACATTTAATGGATTACTTAACCCATTAACTACCTGACAAGCAGAATCAATTATTTCCCCGGTGAAGTTTATCTGACCTTCACCGTTTGTTGCCGCTAATGCAGATGCAGAACATCCCACTGTTGCGGCGATGAATAAACCTAAAGCAACCTTGTTCATAACAAATCCTGGTATGTTTCTGGTGAGAACGCTGCCTGGACGTTTTCACCAGTGACCCTTAATGACTTTCCGCTGGCTATTTAAGCAAATAATGACGTATTAAGAATCTTCTGGCGGAATTACAAATAATTGAAATAGTGCTTGAGTTTCACTTTTCATCATAAAAACAGAAGGTTGATCCGGTTGAAAAAAACTAACGTCTGTAGGTTCTTCAGGGCTATATTGTTAACAAGATGATGTTTTCAGGAGAGATGTCGTGGATTATCGCAAAATTATCAAAGAAGTAGGGCGCGGAAAAAATCATGCCCGCGATCTGGACCATGAAACCGCTCGTGCGCTTTACACCCATATGCTCAATGGTGAGGTTCCTGACCTGGAGATGGGGGGCATTCTGATTGCGCTGCGTATCAAGGGAGAAGGTGAAGCGGAGATGCGCGGCTTCTATGAAGCCATGCAGGCGCATACGCTGCGCTTAACGCCGCCGGTGGCAAAACCGATGCCGATTGTGATCCCGAGCTATAACGGTGCGCGCAAGCAGGCAAACCTCACTCCACTGCTGGCTATCTTATTACACAAACTCGGGTTTCCGGTGGTGGTGCACGGCGTGAGCGAAGATCCTACGCGCGTACTGACGGAGACCATTTTCGGGATGCTGGGGATCGCGCCAACACGACATGCTGGCCAGGCACAGGCGAAACTGGATGGCCATCAACCGGTTTACATCCCTGTCGGTGCACTTTGCCCACCGCTGGAAAAGCAGCTTGATATGCGCTGGCGCATGGGGGTGCGTAACAGCGCGCACACCCTGGCGAAACTGGCGACACCTTTTGGTGAAGATGCCGCTCTGCGTCTTTCCAGCGTTTCTCACCCGGAATATGTTGCGCGTGTGGGTAGATTCTTTGAAGACATTGGGGGCAGGGCATTGCTGATGCATGGCACAGAGGGCGAGGTTTATGCTAACCCGCAGCGCTGCCCTCAGGTGGTGCTGATTGATTCCGTCGGTACGCGCGCCATTCTGGAGCGTGGGGAAGAAAATAGCGGCGTGATATTGCCTGAAGCAAAAGATCCGCATACCACCGCGCACTGGATTGAGCAGTGCCTTGCCGGAAATGTGCCCGTTCCGCATGCCATCAAGCTCCAGATGGCCTGTTGTTTGCTGGCTACCGGGGAAGTTGAAACGATCGAAGCAGGGCTAAAACGCGTTGAAGAGACGTTTTAAGCAAAAAAAAGCCCGTCCAGTGGCGGACGGGCAAGCAAGGGTAACAACAGGGTCAATGAGGGGTGGAGCATCTCACCAGAGGGTACGGTGAGGGTGGAGCATAATTCGTTCGATTATTTGTAAATAACCGCAGTACCGCTCAGCTTATTGTTGGTGTTAGCGGAGGTAATGGTGTACCCGCTTGCACCGGCAGCTGCGGCTTTCTCAGCCAGTTTGGCTTCCAGACCGTCCAGCGTGGTCGCGCCTTCTGCACTTACCACACCGATTTTATTCATGCCCTGGGCCTGAGTAGAAGAGACAGGCTCTGCAGCAAATGCGCCAAAAGACAGAGCGGACAGGGCAACAGCAGCAACAGCATATTTGATGGTTTTCATAGTTAAACTCTCGCAGGTTATTCTGTTAATGGGACGATGTTCCGTCGATGTGATAAGTATCACGCTTTTTTGTGGAGGATAAAATCGAAGAGAATTGACGTGGTTGCTCAAAAAAATTGAATGACAAATAACTTATTGAATATTAATAAATTCAAAGTGCCACTTTACACTTCTTGTTGAAGCGCTTTACAGAAGCGTTGAGAAGGGCACATTTTGCTACGCGTTTCACTAAAAATCGTGAGAGTAAAGGAATGCGTTTGGGTGGTTAGCTTACGTAAAGGAGAGTCAACGTAACTGGCTGTCTTTCGAACCTCTGCGATTATATCCCGAATTTAATGACATTTTTGAATCTTTATCCTGCTGGCAGGTTATGCATAACCGCACGCCTGGAATGGCTTTACGTCGAGCCTCCGGAATGGGTTCTCCGCATTCTTCGCATTCCGATAAACTTTCGCCGCGCGGAATTTCACCGCGAGCACGGGCAACGGCATCTTCAATCGTACTGTTGATCTGTTCGTTAACGGCGTCGTCATTCGCCCAACCGGAAGCCATGAACTCCTCCTGGAATCTCTTGAAGTGATACGCTCAATATGGGGTTAAAAAATGAACAGTCAAGGTGTCGGGGAGGGGAACTGCACCTGTGTTGCAGATGCAGTGTGTTGAGTGGACGTTGGATTATTTGTAAATGGTCGCCGTGCCAAACATATGGTTATCACCGCTGGCAGAATTAATCTCAAATCCTTTGGCGCCTTCCTGGCGGGCTTTCTCGGCCAGTTTACTTTGCAGATCGTCAAGGTTGCTAGCGCGGCTAACCGAAACGGTGCCCGCAGGACGTAGCTGGCTAGTATCGGTACTTTGGGTCAGTGACTGAACGGCCATAGCGGAGAAAGACGCGGTCGCCAGGGCGGCTGCGATTACAGCAAGGGTCAGGTACTTTTTCATAATCACATCCTCATGAGGAAACAACAGGTGATTTCACTTTAAGTTTAGAAGCCTGACGAATGTGACTTAGCGCAAATATTTGATGATGATCTGCTTATTTTTTGAACGATGTAAATTGACAATTTGCTGACGGATCATAGATATAAAGGTGTCTGATAAATGGCAAGTTTTTGCGCGTCGCAGAGAAAGATTTACCGTTGGGCCTGCAAAGGGTATCTTACGCCGCTGTTTAAAGGAGAATGCCATGACTTCCCAAAAGCCGGGATTGCACCCACGAAATCGCCATCGCAGCCGCTACGATATGAACGCGTTATGCCAGAGCTGCCCTCCACTGCAGGACTATATCGTCCAGACGCCTGCGGGCGAGCCTTCGGTGAACTTTGCTGACCCCCAGGCAGTTAAAATGCTGAATAAAGCCCTGCTGGCGCATTTTTACGGTGTGGCGCACTGGGATATTCCGGAAGGCTTTCTCTGCCCACCTGTACCGGGGCGAGCTGATTACATTCACCACCTTGCCGACCTTCTTGCAGACGATCGTGGCGGTGTTGTTCCGCAGCAAGCCACCGTCCTGGATATCGGTACCGGGGCAAACCTGATCTATCCGTTGATTGGCGCTCATGAGTATCAGTGGCGTTTTACTGGGAGTGAAATCGGTGCCGAGGCCTTTGCCAGCGCCCAGGCGATTATCAGCGCGAACCCAGGATTAAGCCGCGCCATTCGTCTGCGTCGTCAGAAAGATGCGGCCTCGATCTTCAACGGTATCATTCACAAAAACGAAAGCTACGATGCCACAATGTGCAACCCACCGTTCCATGATTCAGCGGCAGCGGCGCGTGCGGGCAGCGAACGTAAGCGCCGCAATCTGGGTCAGGCGGAAGATGCTGCACTGAACTTTGGCGGACAGAAGCAGGAGCTATGGTGTGAAGGTGGCGAAGTGGCGTTTATCCTGCGCATGATTGAGGAAAGCAAGCAGTTTGGCCGCCAGGTGAAGTGGTTCACGACGTTGGTCTCGCGGGGGGATAACCTGCCGCCACTCTACCGCGCCCTGACCGAAGCGGGTGCCGTGAAAGTGGTGAAAAAAGAGATGGCGCAAGGTCAGAAACAGAGCCGCTTTATCGCCTGGTCATTCATGGACGATAACAAGCGCCGCAAATAATATGTCTCGCAGTCCGGGTCAGGCGAAGCCGCCACCCGGCAACCAGGCTACAGCGTCGGCTCCTGCGGTGGGAGCGGCGATGCGGGGGGCTGCAGTACCTGATACGTCTGTACAGGCATCCGCACATTCGCCAGGTCAAAATGTTTTTTCACCATGCTGTCGAGGGCAAAGCGCACCGTCCACTGCTTCAGCGGCTGCGTGGTGAACGAGACGCGCAGGGTAAATGCCGTGTTCGTCAGTCCGACAATGCCGGCAAATGATGGCTCCCCGATCACCAGCCCGCGAATATCCTCCATCTGCATCAGTTCTTCCACCGCGTCGCGCAGCGCCTGTTTAGCTTTTTCTGCATCTTCATGACGGTCCACATCGTAGTTCGCCACGACGGAACCAATGCCGCGCACAAAGTTGGCGAAGGTGGTGATCGAAGACCAGGGAATGATGTGGTATGCACCGGTGTCCTGACGCACGCCGACAGAGCGAATGGACATCCGCTCTACCGTGCCGGTTAACGGCCCGATGGTCACCAGATCGCCCGTGTTCATCCCGTTCTCAAACTGAATAAAGATGCCGGTAATAATATCCTTCACCAGCGTTTGCGAACCGAAGGAGATGGCCAGCCCCAGGGCACCGGCCCCCGCCAGCAGCGGGGCGATATTCACGCCGATTTCCGAGAGCACAATCATGATGGTGATGGTGCTGATTATCACCGCCAGCGCGTTGCGGAACAGGGTTAACAGCGTCCTTGCTCGCGCGCTGGGCAGTGGTCTGCCGTGTATATCCGATACCAGACGGTTCTCAATAAGACTCGCCAGCAGCGTCCAGCCGACGGCGGAGAAGAACAAAATTAGCGCAATGCGAATCAGAATGTCGACCGTTTTTTCACCCGCACCGTTGTGCAGCCAGTTCCAGAAATCAAACAGGCTCCATGCATTCAGAAGCAGCATTACCGCCACGCAGACGGTGAGAATGCGCGCCACTTTGAGTGAGACGGACATCCAGCCGTTAACCCGTTTTTGCAGTTCCGGGTAACTACGCTGGACCTGCGGCGACAGGGTGATGGTTTTCGAGATCCAGCGGGACAACAACCCCGAGACAAATGCCGCGATGCCGATAATGGCCAGACTTTTGAACGTCGCTCCCATCATAAATTTCAGGCTGTTACCGGGATCGAACAGCGAGAAGAAGCACAGTACGATGAAGTAAGCGCTTGCCAGCCAGTGCCACACCAGGGCGAACGCGCGAATAAAGAGGCTAAAGAACGAGAGGGAACGGTCGGCCAGGTGCAGCAGGCTCTCAGTAATGGCCTTTTTGTTATGGAAGATAAGGTACAGCGACCAGATGGTAATACAGAGCATGATCAGCACGTTTGCCAGCGCACCAAACTGGACGTTCACCTGGTTGGAGATGATCGGCACGGCAACCAGCAGACCATAGCCAATCAACCCGCTGAGCACGCTGAGACGCAGTGCCCAGTATTTTGCGCTCACATCCCCGATGGTGAAAGGTCGCAACGCCGGAACGCGCGGACAAAAGAGTAACCGCAACAGCGCTTTAAAAAACTCGATCAGGGCAAAGGCATTCAAGAAAAGTGATTGCTGGAAGGCGATGGTTTTGTTGCCAGCATTCAGCTTGTCGGCCAGCATCTGGCCTAAAAACAGCGTCAACGCCAGCAGCAGTAAATCAATGATAAACGCTGAGGCTATCATCAACGGCAGGTGCAGCCAGCTGCTTTTCTGCTGATTCTTCCTGCGCCCCCATTGCCCCATTTTGCGGTACAGCGGCCATGCGCACAGGCGCACTAGCCAGTAAAATAGAAAAACCGCGCCCGCCAGCATCAGGAACTGTGTAGCAGCGGCGGTAAACGTTTGTGGGTTAAAGGGCTTATGCGGTGAGCCAATCAGGTTGCGGTAAAGCTGAGCGAAGCGCGAGGAGAGTGCTTCCCCATAGTGGCGGCTCACGTCGGTGACGTTTTCCAGCACCGTTTTTTGCTCCTCCACTTGCGGAGGCGTGAGGGTTGGCACCGACGCCTGCGGCGGCGTGGCGGCCACTTTCCGCAACTGACTAATGAGTTCCTTCCGGGAGGTGTCGTTCTCGAGGACGTCAGCAAGCGCGCTGTAAGCCGCTTTTTTTTGTTCAACATCCGGTTCCGTCGGCGGCGCATTTTGCTGGGTAGCAGTGGTTCCGGTAGTGACACCGGGGATCGCCACGGCGAGAGATGGCACACTAAACAGGCTTATCAACAGCAGCAGGAACCACGGCACGGCGCCCTCCGGTGAAAATATCGTGCAAAATGATAAGTATAGAGTGCGGAGAGCAGAGGGTTTTTTTTGGGAACAATCTGGCGTAAAAAAGCCGGGCATGCCCGGCTTACGTGTAAAGCGAGAGATCAGGAGACGTGCTGCAGGAACTCCTGCAAACGCTGGCTTGGCGGGTTCGCAATCAATTCCTGCGGGTTACCGTCTTCCGCGATACGGCCTTTATCAATAAAGATCAGGCGGGACGCCACTTTCTCAGCAAAGCCGATTTCGTGGGTCACGATAACCATCGTCATTCCTTCTTCTGCCAGATCCTGCATGACTTTCAGCACTTCGTGGCGAAGTTCCGGGTCAAGCGCAGAGGTTGGCTCATCAAACAGCATCATTTTCGGTTTGACAGCCAGCGCGCGGGCGATAGCCACACGCTGCTGTTGACCGCCGGACAGTTCGGAAGGGTAGTGGTGCGCACGTTCTGCCAGACCGACTTTGGCGAGCAGATCTTTTGCCAGTACTTCCGCCGCCGCTTTGTTGGCACCGCGCACGCGCAGTGGGCCAAACATCACGTTCTCCAACGCCGTCAGGTGCGGGAACAGGTAGAACTGCTGGAACACCATACCCGCTTCCTGACGAATCAGGCGGTCGTCCACTTTCGGGTCATTCACTTTCAGACCATCGACGATCAGATCGCCGCTGGTGATCTCTTCCAGCTTGTTGATGCAGCGCAGCAGCGTCGATTTACCGGAACCGGATGGCCCGATAATGACCACCACTTCACCCTGCTTAATGTTCAAATCAATATTGTGCAGCACCTGGGTTGGGCCAAAGTGCTTGGAAACGTTTTTAAATTCAATCACAGGATTTTCATCCTTCTTTCAAGACGACGCAGAACAAAGCTCAGAACCAGAGTAATGATCAGGTAGACAACGGCCACCGCACTCCAGATTTCCAGCGCGCGGAAGTTGCCAGCAATGATCTCCTGCCCCTGACGGGTCAGCTCAGCTACGCCGATAACGATGAACAGCGACGTATCTTTAATGCTGATGATCCACTGGTTACCGAGTGGTGGCAGCATACGGCGAAGTGCCAGAGGCAAAATCACGTGGCGGATCGTTTCGCGACGTGAAAGGCCTAACGCCAGACCGGCTTCGCTGAAACCTTTATGAATCGACAGCACTGCACCGCGGGTGATTTCCGCAATGTAGGCGCCTGAGTTGATCATAATGGTCACGACGGCCGCGCTGAAAGGATCGATACGCAGGTCGGTGAAGGCCATTGGCAGGGCGAAGTAGATGAACATGACCTGCACGACAATAGGGGTGCCGCGGATCACTTCGATGAAAACCAGTGCGATGTGGTTTGCAATCCAGCCACCGTAGGTGCGGGCGAAACCGGCGACAAGACCGATAATCAACCCACCAACCAGACCCAGGACCGAAATCCACAGGGTCATCTTGGCGCCTTCAAGCAAGAGTGGAATGGCAGGCCAGATGGCGCTCCAGTCAAACTGCATGATATTTTCCTGTTACTGTTACCGTGTTTCAAAAATATCAGGGGCGAAAGGTCGCCCCCGAGTGAACGTCATTGTTACGTATTATTATTTAGGCTCAGTACCGAACCATTTTTTGTAGATTTCGTTGTAGGTGCCGTTCTCTTTCAGCGTTTTCAGCGCGCCGTTGACTTTTGTACGCAGGTCATCGCTGCCTTTAGGGAACGCGATACCGTACTGCTGCGCTTCCAGTGATTCACCGACAGCTTTGAACTTGCCGTTGCCCGCTGTTTTGATGAAGTAAAGGATGTTTGGCGTATCATGCAGAACTGCGTCAGCACGGTTGGTGCCGAGTTCCATGTATGCGTTGTCGATGTTCGGGAACTGACGCAGGTCTTTGGTTTTAATATTTGCTTTTGCGTAATCAACAGAACCGGTGCCGCTCTTCACTGCCACCACTTTACCGTCAAGATCTTTCACGCTTTTTACGTCGTTATTGTCAGCTTTGACCATCACCAGCAGGCCGCTTTTGTAGTAGCCGTCAGAGAAGTCGATCGCTTTTTTACGTTCATCGGTAATGGTGATGCCTGCCAGCGCCAGATCAACGTTTTTGGTTTGCAGTGCCGGGATGATGCCGCTGAAGTCCATTGGCTTCAGGGTGTAATCCAGTTTGAGTTCTTTTGCGACAGCGGCCCACAGATCCACATCAAAACCAACGTATTTATCACCCTGTTTGAATTCAAACGGAACGAACGCCGTGTCGGTCGCCACAACCAGTTTGTCGGCAGCCTGAGAGGACACCGCAAAAGCCAGGGTAAGTGCAGCCAGTGAAACTTTTAATACAGACTTCATAGCATTTCCTTTTATATCCACGGGGCGATCCCCTGCGAGAACAGGTGGCACAATGAAAAAATCGTGCCAACTTTACAAGCTATTGTTTTGCAAAGGGGATGATGTCATGCATTGCACAATAAATGGGGCAATGATGGCTTATTGCACCAAAGTGAAGCACCGTTTTGGTGCGTCTCGTTTGGCTCAACTGACGGGGAGATATTTAGCGTAAATTCTGACGAAAAAACAATCTTCCGTTAACGGTTGTGTGAGGTGATTATTACAATTTCTTCACTTTTGCACGAACTCAGGCAAAAAACGTGCACCATAGATGTGCAAAACCCTCACCGAAGGGCGAGGGTTGGATAGAAAATTCGTATGAATTACTCGATGTTAGATTCGATGAACCACAGGAACTGATCCAAATCGCGCGACGCGGCGGTGAAAATGTCCGCGGTATCTTCGTCTTTTGCTTCGCCAATCGCTTTACGTACATCGTTTGCGACTATCGCGTAGCGGTCTGCCAGCTCTTTCAGGTGATCCTGAACGGTATGGATATCCAGCGGATAACTTCTCAGCGGGGTTTTACTGTTGATCACCTGCGTGGTGCCCAGCGCCACGCCGCCTAGCTGAACCGCACGTTCCGCCATCGTGTCAAGGTGGGTAACCAGAGCTGTGCGGAAGCCATCCAGCATTTCATGAACGGCAATAAAGTTTGCACCGCGCATATTCCAGTGGGCCTGTTTGGTGATCAGCGAAAGATCGATGAACTGGATCACCTGGCGATTCAACAACTCAATGGTCGCTTTTTTGTCGCTATCCGATACATCGTTACGGGTATAAAGCAGATTAGACGCTTTCGTTTTCACCAGTTTAGCGGTACTCATAATCTCATATCCTCTTGATGTTTATGTCCCAGGTAATTACGGAACTAAGTATAGCACCGGTTTTTTTGTCTGCGGTTTGGCTATACCTATCAGTTTAATAGCAAGAAGAAGGTTGAGTATTTAATGTATTGAAATTAAATAGAAATTTTCTATTCAATGCAGATTGATCTTAATTGTGACTGGGATGGAAGAGTATGGAAAGATATTTCTATAATATGACAAACCGTGAATGAAATTATAAAGCCTGGCGGGTTGAGCTTTATTCTGCATGGCGCGGAAGCCATGCAGAATATATGGCCTTAGTTGATATCGACCTTTTCAACTTTAGGTTCAGAACGCATGGTCAGCGTCGAACCCATTGAGGCCGCTATAATCGAGCAGAGCGCCAGCGTCTGGGTCAATGTCAGGGTTTCGCCAAGAAACACCATCCCGGAGATTGCGGCAAGCGCAGGCTCCATACTCATCAGGGTGCCGAAAATACGCGTCGGCAGGCGCGTAAGGGCGATCATTTCCAGGGAATAGGGGAGAGCGGTCGAGAGAATAGCGACCGCCAGACCAATCGGCATGACTGACCATTGCCAGATAGATTCCGTTGCCTGGGCCATACCGATGGGCACAAACACGATGGCTGCAATCAATGAACCCAATGCGACGGTCGCCGGACCATGCTCTTCCCCAGCGCGCTGACCGGTGAGTATATAGATAGCCCAGCAGGCACCGGCGCCTAAGGCCAGCGCCGCACCTGTCAGATCAATCTCAGAAACATTCTGACCCAACGGCAGCAAGAACCATAGCCCCAGAACGGCTAATACGACCCAGATAAAATCAACAGGGCGACGCGAGGAGAAGAGCGCCACGGCCAGCGGGCCGGTAAATTCCAGCGCAACGGCAATCCCCAGCGGGATCGTCTGGATGGAGAGATAGAACAGGTAGTTCATCGCTCCCAGGGAAAGCCCATAAAACAGCAAGGGTAAACGCTGCTCTTTTTTGAAGCGTAAACGCCAGGGTTTGAAAATAACCACCAGTATCGCCGTTCCCAACACGATGCGCAGGGCAGTGACCCCAGGAGCACCAACCAGCGGAAAAAGAGATTTTGCCAGCGAGGCACCACTTTGAATGGACAACATTGCGATGAGTATGACTGCTACCGGCAACCAGACCGACGATGTGCGGGATAACCCAGGCATCCTTTCTCCTGTCAGCTTATGTCAAATGAAGTAAAGGTTGCAGTGTAAAGGAATTATGCTGCAACGGTTGAGACGCCGTTGAAAAAAAACCATGTGAAATCCGTAAAATGGTTAAGCGTTGTTGGATTTATCGCCTGTCAGATTAGGAATAATCTGGATGAATGTAACAGCACAGGCGCGCACTATGGGCGTTTTGTAGTGAAAATTACATGTGATTTGAAAGAGATAGCTGAAGCTGGAAACGTTCTGTTACAGGAAAGGAACCTTTAGACATCACGAATCACAAAGAGTTTCGCAAATTTTTTTGATATATTTAAAACTTACGGACTTACTTGAAGCACATTTGAGGTGGTTATGAAAAAAATTGCATGTCTTTCAGCACTGGCCGCTGTACTGGCTGTTTCCGCAGGTACCGCTGTAGCTGCGACTTCTACCGTTACCGGTGGTTACGCTCAGAGCGACTATCAGGGCGTGATGAACAAAGCTAACGGTTTCAACCTGAAGTACCGCTACGAGCAGGACAACAACCCACTGGGCGTGATCGGTTCTTTCACCTACACCGAGAAAGATCGTTCTGACAACGGCGCGTACAATAAAAGCCAGTACTACGGCATCACTGCTGGTCCAGCTTACCGTCTGAACGACTGGGCAAGCATCTACGGTGTTGTAGGTGTTGGCTACGGTAAATTCCAGCAGACCGAAAACCAGGGTGCGAACCGCACTGCAAGCAACAGCGACTACGGCTTCTCCTATGGCGCAGGCCTGCAGTTCAACCCAATCCAGGACGTTGCTCTGGACTTCTCTTATGAGCAGAGCCGTATCCGCAACGTTGACGTTGGCACCTGGATCGCGGGCGTAGGTTACCGCTTCTAATCACTCCGGTGAGCTAATAAAAAATCCGCCCAATGTGGCGGATTTTTTTTATCTTCGTTCCCACTTCTTGTGGAAGAGGGTCAGGATGAGGGCATTACCGCTCAGCTTACTTACTCTTAATATCGAAGATATCCGTACCCAGATGGTTGTAGTCAACTTTCTGTAACTTGAAGTTGGTAACGTAAACTGGGGGGGCCTTCTTACCTGAGACAAAGGGGTACCCCGTTTTTATCTGCTCAGCAGAGATCCCCGTCCACTGCGAGAAGAACTGCAGAAAATCATTAGCCGAACGTCGGGCTTTAATGACGCGATGCGTTTTATCGTCACTCGACAGCACCATAAAGGGTACCTGGAAGTTCTGCTGGAACTTGTCATCGTGCGCCAGATACTGCACCTCTTTTCCACGTTCTTTAAACGCCAGCCCGTGATCTGAGAAATAGACCAGCGAGAAACTGTCACCCGTATTGCGTAACTGCTCATACAGCTTGCTGAGCAAGTCGTCGGTTTGCGTCATGGTATAGAGATAACAAGAGGTCTCTTTGGACTGCACGAACTCGGCGTACTTCCCTCCAGTGCGATCGCAGGCCTGAGGATGCGATCCCATCAGGTGCAGGACAATCAACTGAGGCTGAGTACGCGGGGTGGCAAAGACCTGCGACGTCATTTTCAGCAGCGCTTCGTCTTTCGTATTTTTGTCGGCTTCAAAGTCGCCGCTTTTCAGGAACTGCACTTCATCAGCACGCTTAGCGATACTGGCGATGGCCGTATCGTATTCACCAATTTGCCCCTGATTGGAGAACCACCATGTCTGAAAACCCGCGCGGTTTGCCAGGGTGACAAAGTTATCCTGATATTGTGGCTTGCCATCAACCACACGGTTGAGCGTCAGGCCGAGCGATTTCTGCGTTGAACCGCTGGCCGCGACATAATCGGTAAACAGCGTGCCATTAACTGAACTGGCAAACGGCGTGTTATCCCAGTGTCCTCCAAACGCCCCCATGGCATCCCGACGTGCACTTTCGCCAATCACCACCACATAGGTGTGATATTTCGGCTTAACGGCCAGCACGTTCCAGGTGTCTTTCATATTGGAGAGTTCAGCCATGCGGGCCTGCTCGTCGAGAACCTCTTTATTATTTACAACGACGTCTTTCACGAAGCGGAAAACCGGATAGCCGATATTGATGAGCCTTAGCTTACCGTCCCAGGGAATATTCTGGATGGGGGCAACAAACGCCACGGCAATGCTGAACACCAGACAGAGTATTTCGATCTTACCCCAGGATTTTTTTTCGCCCGACTGACGGCGGATGGCGATAACGCCCAACGCGAAGATAAAAAGCCCTACCACATAGCTGTACCACGGGAAGATCGTCAGGATCTCCGTCGACTCTTCCATGTTGGTCGAGTGCAGTGCCAGCAGGGTGTTAAAGTTTGGTGAGCCGTAAGCCTGACCAAACGGGAAATAGAACGCAGCGACCAGGGAACAGATCCCGATTACCGTTTTTTGCGCGCGCGGTGCGGCTCGCCACAGCAAATGCAAAATGCAGGTGAAAGCGACCGCATAGAGCAGACTAAAGGGATAGCCAAGCGCAAAGTTAATCAGCAATGACTGCAAAAAGTAAAACCCCGTCCACGGGCTTAAGGCCCGACTGCGGGTAACAACGGTATCTATCAGGGTTAAATTCATAGGTCACTATCATGGATAAAAACGCCATGTGCTCACCCTGGCGTCAAGGGTCATAACCTGCCTGACAGTGCGTGGAGAGGGAATGAGGGTCCGCTTCAGCGAGCCGCAAATTGTGCAGGGCTGCAAGAAGATAGTGCGAGTAGTAAATAATATCAACAGTTGCTAAGCAGATGTTTTGCGAAGGGGATTGCAAATCCGTAAAAAAGATCGGGAATAAGGCGGCTAAACGCCATTGTACAGGGGGATTGTGACGGAAAAATGAAGCGGCGTACCGCAACGCCGCTTAGTGAGAAGGTTTGTCGTCCTGTTGCGGCTTGTTGTTAAACATATCGCACAGCATGTTCAACAGCATTAAGCGCACTTTGAAGGGGGAGTGAGTAAACACGGTCATACACCTCTTGAATTCGTTCATAAGACCTCCTGATTTTAGATCCCTTCGATCCGTGAAGGGTGACTGCATTACATACAGATATAGCACAGGCTATATTGTATAGCTATGGCTATTTCGTTAATTTTTTGTGCTTACAGAGTGATGGTTTACAATGTGCGCTCTCGATACCGGGCGCTGGAAGCGTCACCCCACTGAGGAAGTACAATGAACCGTCGCGCAGGTAAGCCAACGATGAGAAAAACGACGCAACTGGTGAATGTTGAAGAGCACGTTGAAGGGTTCCGCCAGGTACGTGAAGCGCACCGGCGTGAACTGATTGATGATTATGTGGAGCTGATTTCCGATCTGATCCGTGAGGTCGGGGAAGCGCGTCAGGTTGATATGGCTGCCAGACTGGGGGTTTCGCAACCTACCGTTGCTAAAATGTTAAAGCGACTGGCTTCTGTGGGGCTCATTGAAATGATTCCCTGGCGCGGTGTTTTTCTGACGCCGGAGGGGGAGAAGCTTGCGCAGGAGAGCCGCGAGCGTCACCAGCTCGTTGAGAACTTTTTACTGGTGCTGGGCGTTAGCCCGGAGATCGCCCGCCGGGATGCGGAAGGAATGGAACACCACGTTAGCGAAGAGACGCTGGTTAAGTTCCGTGAATTTACTCTTAAATATGGTTCCTCAGCTGAATGAACATTCCTGGATTACAGGCCCTGGCACGCGACCGTTTCTTTCATCTCTTATTAATTGTTGGCGCAGGGTTAAGTCTCTTTGTCCCTTTTGCGCCACATGCCTGGCCTGCGGCGATTGACTGGCGAACCATCATTACCTTGAGCGGTTTAATGATGCTCACCAAAGGTGTTGAGCTGAGCGGCTATTTTGACGTACTGGGACGCAAAATGGTGCGCCGCTTTGCTACCGAGCGTAAGTTGTCACTGTTTATGGTCTTCTCCGCCGCGGTGCTGTCGACCTTTTTGACCAACGACGTAGCACTGTTTATCATCGTGCCCCTCACGCTCACGCTGCGAAAGCTTTGTGAGATCCCGGTAAGCAGGTTGATCATCTTTGAAGCGCTGGCCGTGAATGCCGGTTCTCTTTTGACCCCCATTGGTAACCCACAAAATATCCTTCTCTGGGGACGTTCCGGTCTGTCGTTCGCCGCCTTTACCTGGCAGATGACCCCACTGGCGCTGGCGATGATGCTGTCGCTACTGGCGGTTTGCTGGTTTGCTTTTCCTGATAAAAAACTGCAATACCACAGCGGAACCACGGGCCCGCAGTGGCAGCCTCGTCTGGTCTGGAGCTGCCTGGGACTGTATATCGTCTTTCTGTTCGCGCTGGAGCTGAAATATGAGCTGGTGGGCGTCCTGCTCGTGGCCGCGGGGTTTGTCGTCCTGGCGCGGCGCGTTTTGGTGAGCGTGGACTGGACGTTGCTGCTGGTCTTCATGGCGATGTTTATTGATGTGCATCTCCTTATCCAGCTTCCGGTACTGCAAAACGTTCTTCACAGTGTCAGCACGCTTTCCCAGCCTGGATTGTGGCTGACGGCGATTGGCCTGTCTCAGTTTATCAGTAATGTGCCTGCTACCATCCTGCTGCTCAACTATGTGCCACCTGACACGCTCCTGGCCTGGGCAGTTAACATCGGCGGATTTGGGCTCCTGCCCGGTTCGCTGGCCAATTTGATTGCCTTGCGTATGGCTAACGATCGCCGTATCTGGTGGCGCTTCCATGTCTGGTCGATCCCAATGTTGATTTGGGCGGCACTGGCAGGCTTTTTACTGCTTTAGAGAAATGGGCAAGAAATAGACAGAAACGACACATTCGCAATGAGAACCAGAGAGGTATAACTCTCTGGTCGCCATTGAATGAACATTGAGAGGTGTGTCGTATGCGTTATCAAAAACTGGGCAATACCGGTCTGTTTGTTTCCGAACTGTGCCTCGGCACCATGACCTTCGGTGGAGAAGGGGGTATGTGGGGCAAGATTGGTCAACTGCAGCAACGCGACGCCGAGCAGCTTGTAGGCCGCGCGCTGGATGCCGGGATCAACTTTATCGACACCGCAGACGTTTACTCTGAAGGACGCTCGGAGGAGATCACCGGTCAGGCGCTGAAAAACCTGAAAGTACCGCGCGAGAACGTGGTGGTTGCCACCAAAGTGTTCGGTGAAACGGGCACGGCAGGGGTGAACTCACGCGGCAGTTCCCGCTATCATATCATCAGCAGCGTAAAAGAGAGCCTGCGCCGCCTCCAGCTCGATCATATCGATCTCTATCAGCTACACGGTTTCGACCCTGCAACACCCATCGAAGAGACGCTCTATGCGCTGGATAATCTGGTGCAGCAAGGCCATGTACGTTATATCGGCGTCTCGAACTGGGCGGCGTGGCAAATTACCAAAGCGCTCGGTATGTCTGAACGTCTTGGGCTGGCGCGTTTCGCGTCACTGCAGGCGTATTACACCATTGCCGGACGCGATCTTGAACGTGAGCTGGTACCGATGATGCAGAGCGAAGGGGTCGGGCTGATGGTCTGGAGCCCGCTGGCTGGCGGCCTACTGAGTGGAAAATATGGCCGCGACGGGCAGAGCGAAGCGGGTGGTCGTCGTCTGGAGTTCGACTTCCCGCCGGTGAATAAAGAGCGCGCCTTCGACTGCGTGGACGTGATGCGCACTATCGCCGAAAGCAAGGGCGTCTCCGTCGCGCAAATCGCGCTGGCGTGGCTGCTGCATCAAAAAGCCGTGACCAGCGTGATAATTGGTGCCAAACGTGTTGAGCAACTGGACGATAATATTGCCGCGACCGGGATCAGCCTGAGCGAACCAGAGCTAAAACAGCTCGATGCCGTAAGCGCGTTGCCACGCGAATATCCTGGCTGGATGCTGGAGCGGCAGGGGGAATATCGCCGCAATCAGTTAATGCAACAGTAACCTTTCTTATCCCGGTGGCAGCCCGCTCACCGGGTTTTTTCCCGCATTGCTCACAAAAAACGATCCTCCTCTTTGATCGTCCTTTCATCTTCGCCTATATGACTAGTCATAATATTTTAAATGACTAGTCATATAGGGAGGGAACATGAACAATCAGCTGCCGGCCAACTTTTTATGGGGCAACTCGGTGTCCAGCATGCAGACGGAAGGAGCCTGGAACGAGGGCGGGAAAGGGATGTCGGTGTACGACATTCGCGAAGCCGGGGAGAACGTCTCCGACTGGAAAGTGGCGACCGACTCCTACCACCGCTACCGGGAAGATTTCGACCTGATGCAGGATCTGGGCATGAACTGCTACCGCTTCCAGATCTCGTGGAGCCGCGTCTGTCCGCAGGGTGACGGCCCGTTCAACGACGAAGGCATCGCTTTTTACGACCGCTTTATTGACGATCTGATCGCCCGCGGCATCGAGCCGATGATCTGCCTGTACCATTTCGATATGCCGCTCGCGCTGGCGCAGGAGTACAACGGCTTCAACGACCGCCGCGTGATGGACGCCTTTATCCGCTACGGCAAAAAGATGATCGACTGCTTCGGGGACCGCGTGAAGTACTGGCTGACCTTCAACGAGCAGAACATCTTCCATATGCCGGAAGCCTTCCGGATTTCCGGCTATATGAAAGGCGAGAAAACCCTGCGCGAGCTGTACGAACTACAGCACCATACGATGGTGGCGCACATGGCGTTGACCGAGTATCTGCACCAGACCAAACCGGGACAATTGATGGGCGGCATGCTGGCGCATCAGCTGATCTATCCGGCCACCTGCAAACCGCGCGATATATTCTGTGCACAACAATACGATGAATTCCTCAACCAAAACCTGCTGCGAGTGTTTGCCGGTCAGGGCTACAGCCCGGCGGTGTTGGCAGTGGTGGAGCAGGAAGGCTTTAGTGACATCTACCGTGCCGACGATCTCCAGCTTCTGGCGCGCACTAAAAACGACTTCATGGCGTTCAGCTATTACGCCAGCAAAACCCTGGACAGTGATGCAATCCCCGAAGGCACACCGGTGAACTATTACCTGCTGCACGGCGAGAAAAACAACCCGTACCTGAAGGCCACCGAGTGGAACTGGCAGATCGATCCGCTGGGCTTCCGCACCATCATCACCCGCTACGCCAACGACTGGCGCCTGCCGGTGTTCCCGATCGAGAACGGCATTGGGGTGATTGAGTCCTGGGACGGCGTGAACCCGATTGATGACACCTACCGTATCGACTACCACCGGGCGCATATCGAGGCCATGAAGGAGGCGATGTTCGAGGACGGGGCGGAAGTGATCGGCTATCTCGGCTGGGGCCTCATCGACATTCTCAGCTCTCAGGGGGACATGCGTAAACGCTACGGTGTGGTTTACGTCAACCGTGAAAACCATGACCTGAAAGACCTGAAACGTGTGCCGAAGAAAAGTTACGCGTGGTTAAAACAGGTTATTCATACCAACGGACGCGAGATGTAAGTTGTACGCTGCCGGGCCGTTTTTGTGACTGATTGATGGGAAATATCCGCTATGTCTGAAACAAAAATAACACCGCATATGCAGTCCTTTGTCGATAAATTTGTAGAGTTCTCGGCGCGTCTGGCAAACCAGGTGCACCTGCGTTCCCTGCGCGATGCTTTCGCCACGGTAATGCCAATTTTCATCCTCGCGGGTCTGGCGGTGCTGGTGAATAACGTGGTCTTTCCGTGGATCTTTGAAGGCGACACGCTGGCACAATGTAAGCTGTGGGGGGGGGCGATAATCAACGGCACGCTGAATATCGCTGCGCTGCTATTGGCTCCAATGATTGCCTGGTCGCTGGCGCGCAACAAAGATTTCGACAATCCGGTCTCGGCAGTGGTTATCGCCGTCAGCAGTTTTATCATCATGATGCCGATGCGCTTACAGCTCACGCCCGTCGGCAGCGATACCACGGTGAACGTCACCCAGGTGCTGACGTTTGCCAATATCGGCTCCACCGGGATTTTCGCCGGGGTGTTGATTGGTTTGCTTTCAACGGAGTTGTTTATTGCTATTTCGCGCCTGAAAGCACTGCATATTTCGCTCGGAGAGAATGTGCCACCTGCGGTGAGTAGATCGTTTACCGCGCTGATCCCAACTATTCTCACGCTCTCTCTGTTTGCGGTACTGGCGGCTCTGCTGGCAAGCGTGCTGCATACGGATTTGATCCACCTGATCACTACCTTTATTCAGCAGCCACTTCGACTCATCAACACCAGTCTGCCGGGCACGATCTTTATCTACAGTTTTGGTAATTTCCTGTTTACGCTCGGTATTCATCAGTCGGTGGTCAATAGCGTGGTGCTGGAGCCGTTCCTGCTGATCAACACCAATGAGAACATGCTGGCCTTTGCTAACGGTCAGCCAATCCCACACATCATCAATAACATCTTCGTGCCGACGTTTGGCATGGTGGGTGGCACGGGCAGCACCATTTCCCTGTTGATAGCTATTTTTATCTTCTCGCGCCAAAAATCGGCGAAACAGGTGGCGCGCCTGTCGCTGGCCCCAGGCCTGTTTAACATCAACGAGCCGGTCATTTTTGGCTTGCCGATAGTGTTTAACCTGCCGTTGATGATCCCCTTTGTACTTTTGCCTGCCATTGGCATCTACTTTGCCTGGCTCTGTACCACGCTGGGATTAATGTCGCGTTGTGTAGTGATGATTCCCTGGACAACGCCACCCATCCTGAGTGCCTGGCTGGCGACAGCAGGAGACTGGCGAGCGGTTGTGGTGCAGTTGGCAATCATTGTTTTTGGTGTATTCTTCTACCTGCCTTTCCTCAAAATTGCCGAGAGAGTGGCGTTGAAAAACAGCGGGATAGAAAACTAGCAGAAAGGAAGGACGATGGCGGCGAAGTACATCACCATAGCGCGGGAAATTAAGAAACGCATTATCAGTCAGCAGTATGCCGCCAATGAACCGCTGCCAGATCAGTTTGCGCTGGCGGCGGAGTTCAACTCCAGCCGGATGACCATCCAGCAGGCAATGCGGCAGCTGATTGTGGAAGGACTGGTTTATACCCGCCAGGGGCAGGGGACATTCATCCGCAAAAATTTCCTCCAGCTTTCACAGTGGGATCTCTCCGGCAGTGACTACTTTGGGGCGACTAAAACGTGGGAACATTTGGGAACGGTGACCAGCCAGGTGGTGCACTTTGAGCTGCGTTTCCCGAACGAGAAAGAGCAGGCATCGCTGATGATTAACGCTGATGCGCCTGTCTATGACTTTATTCGTTTACGTTTGCTCAACGGTGAACCCATGTCGCTTGATTCAACTGTGATGCCAATGAACCTGGTCCCCGGCCTGACGAAAAGCCATCTCGAGGGCTCGGTATTTCAGTACGTCCAGGAGACGCTGGGGCTGAAAATTATGGGGTCGTACCGGATTGTACGGGCGTTAAAACCCAATACGCTGGACAGACAACATCTTGTCTGCGAGCAGACCGATCCCGTACTGGAAGTGGAGCAGGTTATTTATCTGGAAGATGGCACACCACTGGAGTATGCCCACTGTCACTATCGTTACGATCACGGCGGGATTGTGATCGTCAATAACGGCTAGCTACTCTGTCAGGCGCACGATTCGAAATAGCTGTCGGTGTCTTGTATATAAAGATCGTTCTGGCACAGATGCTGGATTTGACCTGGCTTAAATGTAAAACGGACTTTTTGAAGCCAGGAACGTTTTATTTTGCTGGTATTGTCACGTGATAATCCGTAGTCATGGATTATCTCATGAACAAAACGAATACTTTGCGCAGAAACATAGACAGGTGTTTTGGTTAGCTGAATCAGTTTGCTGATCCAAATATCATCCGCTCGAGGACAAACCTTAATGAAGTCCTCGTTATAATGGAAATATTCCGGGATCATTCTCTTCTTGAGTACAACGCCACCGAGACCTGTAATGATATAGTTCTGTTCAACGACTTTTGGGACCGTGATAAGCGGGAAATTACGATAGGTATCAAGAAGATCTTTCTTCTTTTTTACCGTTTCTCGCACACGCGCAGCCACCACAAATTCCTGATTGTGGCGGTAAAAATCATCCAGCAGTGTTTCCGCCCAAATTTCGTTGTAGATAGCGTCATCGTCAGCATAAATCAGAATATCGTCTTCCGTTGCTGCTTGTAGTGCCGGAAACAATTTCCGATATGGTCCGGTATTTTTAACCCATTTAAAGACCAGATTGGTGCCCGTCTGGCGAATTTTCTGCGCCCATTCAGGCTCTTCAGTGATGCCTTCGTCACTGAGATAAGGTGTACTGGAGACCCACACAACAATTTGATCGACCTTTTTACTCTGGTTCGCCAGTGACCACACTGTTTGCGAACAGAGATAAAGACGCGATTTTGTCGTTGTTAAGTTAATACTGATCATCAAACTGAGCGGGCTCCAGGAAATAAAAAAAACCTGATAAATACAGATTAAACTGATTTTACAAGTACGCGCATCATAACATTTAGAGGGGCGGATGTAACCCCGCCGGGTTAGCAGAAAATGGCAAGAATGGGACTTATGGCAAAATTGCTATTAAGACATGATGAGAGTGTTAGGTTTTGGAAAGCAAAAAGACCCCGATAATTCGGGGTCTTTTTAAGAGACTTATGTGGAGCAGGTTGATTAGTTCAAACGCACCGGCATACCGGAGCGGTTCTGCACGGCCTGGTCAACAATCGTTGTCTCTACGTCCGGTTGAGAGGTCACTGACTGCACTGCGCTGTTCAGCGTAACAGGGACGATTTCGTTATTGTTGATCTGATCTTCGCTGGTGGACAGCGGGTTGTGCACTTCAATGTAACGGCTGCCATCAGGCTCAGACGTGGCTTTCACCGGTTCGTTGATGAACTGCACTCGCGTGCCGACAGGTACGTTTTCGAACAAGAATTTGATGTCTTCGTTACGCAGGCGCACACAACCGTGGCTAACGCGCAGGCCAATACCGAAGTTAGCGTTGGTACCGTGGATCGCATACAGACGGCCAATGTACAGCGCGTATAGACCCATCGGGTTATCCGGGCCTGCCGGTACAACGGCTGGCAGCGGTTCGCCCGCAGCGATGTATTCCGCGTGCATTTTGGCCGTCGGCGTCCAGGTTGGGCCTGCTTTCTTACGCTCAACTTTGGTCGTCCAGTTCATTGGCGTGTCTTTGCCCAACTGGCCGATACCGATTGGCAGCACAATAACGGTGTTGGTGCCTTTCGGGTAGTAATACAGACGCATTTCCGCGCTGTTAATGACGATACCTTCGTGAACGGTATCCGGCAGGATCAGCTGCTGTGGAATATTCAGCACGGTACCCGCTTTCGGCAGATACGGGTCAACGCCCGGGTTCGCTTCCAGCATGTTAGACAGGCCCAGCTGGTACTGTGCAGCGAAATACTCCAGTGGCTGAGAGTTACCTTCTGGTACCGTCACCACCTGGTTCTGGCCTACCAGACGGCTACCGTCTGTTGGCAGGGGATACGTCACCGCAGACGCGGTCTTACAAAAACCTACTACGGCTAACGCCGCCGCAAAAAGCGCTGTTAATTTCATGTTCATGTTGTGCGAGGTATCTAAGCCATTCTGGCGATGAGTTGATAAGTCTGAATCTGTGATGGGAGCGCATTATATGTGCATTCCCGCTCACTGGGAATTCAGATGTGTACGAAATCACATTTTTTTCGATTTTGTTAAAGTTTAGTGGATGGTTGCAACGCGGGATCTCAATTCGGAATTGTGGCATAATGCCGTGTTTATCACACTTTTCGCAGGAATCTCCCCGTGTTAGTTACCAGCAACGTCACTATGCAGTTTGGCAGTAAGCCGCTGTTCGAAAACATTTCCGTCAAATTTGGCGGCGGCAACCGTTACGGCCTGATTGGTGCCAACGGTAGCGGTAAATCCACCTTTATGAAGATCCTCGGCGGTGACCTGGAGCCGACGCTCGGCAACGTATCGCTCGATCCCAACGAGCGTATCGGTAAGCTGCGTCAGGATCAGTTCGCCTTCGAAGAATTCACCGTGCTCGACACGGTGATCATGGGACACGCGGAGCTGTGGGAAGTAAAACAAGAGCGCGATCGTATTTACGCGCTGGCCGAGATGAGCGAAGAAGACGGCTATAAAGTGGCCGAACTGGAAACGCAACACGGTGAGATGGACGGTTATTCTGCGGAAGCGCGTGCAGGTGAACTGCTGCTGGGCGTTGGCATTCCGGTAGAACAACACTACGGCCCGATGAGCGAAGTCGCGCCAGGCTGGAAACTGCGTGTGCTGCTGGCGCAGGCCCTGTTCTCCAACCCGGACATCCTGTTGCTCGATGAACCGACGAACAACCTGGACATCGATACCATCCGCTGGCTTGAGCAGACGCTGAACGATCGCGACAGCACCATGATCATCATTTCGCACGACCGTCACTTCCTGAATATGGTGTGTACGCACATGGCGGATCTGGATTACGGCGAGCTGCGCGTTTATCCGGGCAACTACGATGAATACATGACGGCTGCAACCCAGGCGCGTGAACGTCTGCTGGCCGATAACGCCAAGAAGAAAGCGCAAATTGCTGACCTGCAGTCCTTCGTCAGCCGCTTTAGCGCTAACGCCTCTAAATCCCGTCAGGCGACCTCGCGTGCGCGCCAGATCGATAAAATCAAGCTGGAAGAAGTCAAAGCGTCCAGCCGTCAGAACCCGTTCATTCGTTTCGAGCAGGATAAGAAACTGTTCCGTAACGCGCTGGAAGTGGAAGCCCTTACCAAAGGTTTCGATGAAGGTCCGCTGTTCAAAAACTTCAATTTACTGCTGGAAGTGGGTGAGAAAATTGCCATCCTCGGTGCCAACGGCGTGGGTAAATCCACCATGCTCAAAACCCTGGTCGGCGAACTGCAGCCGGACAATGGCACCGTGAAGTGGTCTGAAAATGCGCAGATTGGTTATTACGCGCAGGATCACGAATACGAGTTCGAAAACGACCTGACCGTCTTTGACTGGATGAGCCAGTGGAAGCAGGAAGGCGACGACGAGCAGGCTGTACGCAGTATTCTGGGGCGTCTGCTGTTCAGCCAGGACGACATCAAAAAACCAGCCAAAGTGCTCTCCGGTGGTGAGAAAGGGCGTATGCTGTTTGGCAAGCTGATGATGGAAAAGCCAAATATCCTGGTGATGGACGAACCGACTAACCACCTGGATATGGAATCGATTGAATCGCTGAACATGGCGCTGGAGATGTACCAGGGCACCCTGATCTTCGTCTCTCACGACCGTGAATTCGTCAGCTCGCTGGCGACCCGCGTGATCGAAATTACGCCAGAGCGCGTGGTGGACTTCACCGGTAATTACGAAGATTACCTGCGCAGTAAAGGTATCGAGAACTAAAAAAAGCCCGGTGGCGCTACGCTTACCGGGCCTACGAGTCAGTTTGTAGGCCGGGTAAGGCGAAGCCGCCACCCGGCAATGCTCAAAGCACCCACTCACCCCCTTCAACCCCGTTCACCAGCAGCGTACGTTTTTCCCCTACAGGCAGCGACACCTTCAGCGCTTTCCACGCCGGACGATAATCCCCGCGCGCGTTGACCTTCAGGTTGATGGTTGCGCCATCGCACACCATTTTCCACTCCACCCACAGCGCATTGCCGTTCTGGTAGCCCCAGCTTTCGCCGTCGTCTTCAAACAGCATGCCGTTGGTTGTCCCGACGCCCTTCACCGGGAACAGCTTCAGCTCGCGGGTGTTGTCTTTTTCAGCGGACACGTGGTTAATGCGTTCGCTGAGCGGCAGACCGGCACCGGCGCGCACCAGCAGCGGCAGTTTTTCCAGCGGCGCGTCGAGGACGATCGACTGGCCGCCCGCATACCACGCGTGGGTGTAAAAATCATACCAGCCGGTGGCGTTATCCGGCAGCCAGACGCGGCGCTCGCGCTGCCCGGCTTCGACGACGCTGGCGACCAGCAGATCGCGGCCCAGCAGGAAGTCATCGCACTCTTCAAACGTCTGCACATCGTGCTCGTGGTCGAGGAACGTCGGGCGCAGCATCGGCTCGTCGTCGGCATGCGCCTGCCAGAGCAGGGTATAGAGGTACGGCAGCAGACGGTAGCGCAGCTCAACCGCGCCGCGAATGGCCGGCGTGACGCCCGGGTACATCCACGGCTCGTTCACGGTGTGGTCATCGTTCCACGAGTGAATGGTAAAGCGCGGATGCATCACGCCGTTCTGCACCCAGCGCACGAACAGCTCGGCGTCCGGCTTGTCGCCGGAGAAACCGCCCACGTCGTGACCGACGTTGAACAGCCCGGACAGGCTCATGCCCAGCCCCATGCGGATGTTATAGCGCAGGGTGTCCCAGTTGGTGCGGTTGTCACCGCTCCAGGTCTGAACGTAGCGCTGCATCCCGGCGCAGCCGGAGCGGGAGATCAGATACGGGCGTTTTTCCGGCGCAAAGCGCTGCTGCGCTTCCAGCGAGGCGCGCATCATCAGCAGCGGCATGACCGGGCGAATATGCTTGATGGCGATCTCCTTGCCGAAGCCAAAGCAGCGGGCTTCCCCGTCCCACACTTCATACTCGTTGTTGTCGTTCCAGGTGGAGTCGATGCCCATCTCCAGCAGCTGCGTGGTGACGCCGTTCTGCCACCACTGCACCGTCTGCGGGTTGGTAAAGTCGAGGTGCGAACCTTCGTCATCCCAGAAGCTGGAGCGTTCGGGTGCATCGGTTTCTGAATCGCGAATGAACAGGCCGCTCTCCGCCACTTCGCTGTAGCGCGGATGATCCTGCAGCAGGCATGGCTTGATGTTTGCGGCCAACTTCAATCCCGCGTCGTGGAACGCCTGGCTCATCACCTTCGGCTGCGGCACCTTGTCATAGTTCCAGTTGAAGACGTAGCGCTTGCCGTTGATGGAGGTATAGCCAGACGAAAGCTGGAACGAATCGCACGGAATGGCGTGCTCTTCGCAAAGGCGGATGAAGTTCATCAGCTGATTCTGCGCGTCCGGCGCGTCGGTGTAGTGCATGGTCGAGCCGCTGTAGCCCAGGCTCCATTTCGGTCCGAACAGCGTCTTACCTGTGAGGCGCACGAAGGCTTTGGTGACGTCCAGCACGCGGCTGCCGGTAAAGATGTAGTAGTCGATATCGCCCGCTTCCGCCTGCCAGCGGCGATAGGCAGTGTGGTAGTTGTCGATTTCGTTACCCAGATCCAGCCAGCAGCTGCTCAGGTTGTCGTAGAACAGGCCGTAGCTCACGTCGTCGCGGCGGGTAAGGGTGAACGGAATGTGCTTGTAGAGCGGGTCGGTGCTGGCGGCGTTGTACCCCATGGCGTCGAGGTTGCGCATCTCGTAGCGTTTACCGTTGCGCTGCAGATCGCCCGCTTTCTCACCCAGGCCGTAGAAACGCTCGTCCTTGCGGCGGCTCAGGTAGTGCGCCACGCCGTCGCCGTGGGCGTTCAGCAGGTAGGCGCTGGTGGGGCGGTCGTTGACCAGCGGCTGCCACTCGCCCGCGTCATTGCGGTAGTGCCATTCGAGCCACAGCGGCTGGTGTACGGTCACGCGCAGCCGTTCGGTTGCCACGGTTAACGTCTCATCCTGCTGCGTCAGCGTCCAGACAGGACAAGTGAAACCGCTTAAATCATCGCGACGGCGACCTTCCCACGGCACGTCATGCTCCGGGGCAATGCTCCAGGTACGGTCCAGCGCCAGTTCGCCTTTGCGTTTGATCAGCACGCGGAACAAGCTCTCTTCCAGCACATACAGGCATAGGCGGTGCTGGTTATCGACCAGCAGTTCAAGATGGTTTGCCGACTGCGTATCAAGGGTCCAGTTTTTCAGGGTTTTCATATGCAATACATCCACTATCAGGCGCGCTTGGCGCGACGTTCAGCAATAAATGCTACCAGGAAGAGAGCGCCAATCAGGTCAAAGAAGCCCATGGCGATAAAGAGCGGGTTAAAGCCGATTTTGTCGGCGGTCACACCGATTAACAGGGAGAACAGGAAGCTGGCGATCCACGCCGCCGAGCCGCGCATGCCGTTGACGGTCGCCATCTGACCTTTGTCGAAGGACTCCACGACCAGGGCGCTCAGCATGCAGGAGATAATCTGGTGCCCGAAGCCGCCGATGGAGATCAGCACGATGGTGATATACGGGTCGCGGGTAATGGCGACGATGCCCAAAGAGATCATCAGGAACGCGCCCGTCACGGAGCTTGCCACCACCGAGTTAACGCGGGAGCAGCCGAACAGACGGGTGTACAGACGCGTCAGGTAGCCGCTCGCCACGCTACCGAGATCCGCGGCGAGGAACGGCAGCCAGGCAAACATCGCAATCTGCTTCAGATCCATGCCGTGCTCTTTGGCGAGGTACAGCGGCACCCAGAAGCTCAGTACCGCCCAGGCGGGTTCCGCCATAAAGGCCGGAATGGCGATGCCGTAGAAACGTTTGTTCTTCGAGACGGTTTTCAGCGCGGTCAGGAAGGGCAGTTTCACCGCAGGCGGTTCGTTATCCTGCTTGATAAACGCCAGCTCGTCCTTGCTCAGGTTCGGGTGCTGCTCCGGGTTATGGTAGAACGCCCACCACAGGATCACCCACAGCAGCGCCAGCACGCCGGTAAACATAAACGCGCCTTGCCAGCCAAACGACGCGTGCGCAAAGTAGATAATAGGCGGGGCCAGCATCGCACCGATGGAGAAGCCCACGCCCGCCCAACCGGCGGCAACAGGTCGCTCTGATTTCGGGAACCATTCACCGATGGTTTTGGCGTTCGCCGGGGTAGCGGCGGCTTCAGAGGCACCCATAAAGAAGCGCAGAATAGCCAGGTGCAGCCAGCTTCCGGCACCTGCATGGAAAATACACATCAGCGCCCAGATCCCGGCGCAGACCATAAAGCCAATCTTCAGGCCGATGACGTCAATCAACCAGCCGCACAGAGGCTGGAAAATGGTGTAGGCGATCTGGAATGCTCCCACGATCCAGGAGTATTGCTCGGTGGTGATCCCGAGGCTCTCTTTCAGTTCCGGGGCGAGGATCCCTAATGAGTTTCGGGTGATGTAGTTAACGGTGACGCCAAGTAAGAACAGCACCAGCACGTACCAGCGCAGGTTCTTGATGACGCGACGGGTTTTGCTTGCCGCAACAGTGTTATTGATGTCCTGACTCATTTTACTCTCCACAAGACGGACGGTAAGGGGACGGAGGTTCAGGTGTCACACAGTTTTTTATGGCTTTGATTTCTATCCGGTTATACTGCCTTAATTGGTATACAACTAGTATGGAAGTTGTGTGACAAGTTCACCTTAAGGGAGAAAATGAGTGGGCAATAGTGGATTTTGTGCAAAATTTCTCATAACTGACCTGAACCCTCTGGCATGATGGCTTTTATGTCAGTTACTGCCTGATAGATACGCTATGAAAATTTTTTCATTTCGCAAATGGAGCCAGATCACAAAATGGACAAAAGGCTAAAAATCACCGAAATCGCCGCCCGAACGCAGCTCTCAATCAGCACCGTATCGCGTGTGCTGGCGGGAAAAGCGAATACCAGCGAAAAAGCGCGTACAAAGGTGCTGGCGTGCGCGCGCGAGCTGGGGGTAATGGACGGCATGGCGGCAGGGCGTCTGCTGCTTAATAGCCTGGTGGTTTTTGCCCCCCAGAGGGCTTTTGACGAGCGGTCCGACATCTTTTACTACCGTGTGATCCAGAGTGTAGGTAAAGGGCTGGCATCCCATGAAGTGCGGTTACGCTACTGTGCGCTGGAAGAGAACGACAGCGACGCGCAACTTTTTCTGGCACGCATGAACGAACCGGATACCCAGGCAGCCATTCTGCTCGGCATTGACGATCCGCATATCCACGATCTGGCGGTGGATGTAGGTAAACCCTGTATGCTGATTAACTGTCGTGACCGCCATATGCGCCTGCCTGCCGTCGCGCCGGATCATCGCGCCATTGGCGAGCGGGCGGCGGAATATCTGTTCGAGATGGGACACCGTGAGGTGATGAACGTGCTGTGTCTGCGACGCTACACCATGGAGCAGCGTCTGTCGGGGATCCGCGATGCGTGGCTGTCCCATAATCTGAAGTTCAGCGATAAACATGATCTGCTGGTGGTACCCAGCTTCAGTGCACGCGAAACGGAACAGCTGGTCAGCAGCTGGCTCGACGACATGCAGGGGAAGGATTTACCTACCGCGTTTTTGGTGGGGGGCGACTTTATGGCGGCGGGCACCATCAGCGCGCTGCAAAACCACGGTCTTCGCGTGCCGCAGGACGTGTCGGTGATGAGTATCGACGGGTTTAATCTGGCGGCGATTCAGGATGTGCCTCTGACGGCCGTGCATGTTCCGCGTGATGAACTGGGAACGGAAGCGGTACATATGCTTCAGCAGCGGCTGATGCGACCGGACGCGCCTGTAGGAACATTGCTGCTCAACGGCACGCTGACCGTGCGGGAATCGGTACGGCGGATACGTCAGGGGAAACGACGCACCGCCGTTGAGCGGGAAGGGCTATACGACAGTTAAACCATGCCCAGCGCACGCTTGCCGTGGATGTTGAGATCGTTCACGGTAAAGCGGTCCTGCCAGCTTTTTTCATAATCTTCACGCGGGAAATCGCCCGGTGACGCGCCGGTTTCCAGCGCTTCCTTGACCTTCTTCGCATAGGCGAGGTTTTTCTCGCACATCGGTGCGGCAGGAATGTACATCACGTTGCCCCAGCCCTGCTGGTTTTCCACCGGTGCGACGGAGTGAATAACATCACAGTGCCACCATACGGAATCGCCCGCTTCGAGTGCCGGGATGCTGGTCAGCGCCTCGATCAGCAGCGGGTGCCACTTCTCTGAAACCGGCAGCACGCGCCCCGGAGCCACGCCGCACAGCTCATCTTCCGGCACGTCATCCAGCAGCGGACGCAGCAGAATATAAGCCATCGCTTCCGGGATCGGCACCACGTGCAGTAACCCCTGACCCTGAATCATGTCCGACAGCGCCGTCCAGCCCTGGAAGGTACGGAACACCGAACATTTGGTGGTGTTATCGACTGTGTACTCTTCCACTTCGGTACGGTGCGCGGCGTTCCACGGATCGTATTTATCGACGTTGCCGTCGAAGACTCGGGCAAACACCTGCTGATAGGCCGGTAACAGCCAGCGCTCCAGCGCGCCGGAGTCAGTATGCGCGCCCAGTCCTTTCGAGGTGGTTCCCGGCGGGCGGCGGCGGATGCGGTCCGGGTAAATCACACTCACGTCCGGGTCGAACCACTGTTTGCCGTTGCTCTCAAATGTCCATAAACGGTTCAGGAACGACTGCACCTGCGCCATCTCTTCGCTCTGGCGCGCCTGCATTTGTGCCTGCGACCAGTAGATCGGGTAAATTTCCGGGCGAGAGGCCGTCAAGGTGCCGAAGAAGTTATCGCCTGGTCCTTTATATACCTCGTCAAACTTGTTCAAATCGAGGTAGTCGAGCATCGACTGATCCCACGCCAGCGCCTGCTCGCGCGGGAAGTGATTCTTGATGACCGCACAGCCACGACGTTTAACGGCTTCACGCTGTTCCGCACCAATCGTGCCGTTTTTTACATCGGCAAATGGGATTACCGGCCAGACGGTTTCGCCTTTGTTCTTTAGCGCGTTGATTTCCGCCACGCGGGTGGCGATTTTATCGCTGAGCTTGTTGAATACTGCCTGAACGTCGCCAATCTGGGCGCGTAATTCACGCTTCATCTGGCGAATTGCTGCTTTGTGATCTGCTGGCAAAATTTCACTGGTAAACGTCATAACCGCCTCGCATCTTTCATTCGAAAGTAAAAGTATCTACAAGTGATACTTTAAGTTAAAAATAAGTTAATGCAAGTTTAAAAACTTGACGTGCGCCACAGGATGGAAAAGAAGGGAAGAGCCGGAGCGAGGCTCCGGCGAGGAAAGGATTACGCGTCGAACGGGGAATGGGCGTCGAGCACGGCCTGAATGACGTTCAGCGCGCCCTGATGATTGTTGTCGTCGGTGCTGTAGCGGGCGATCTCTTTGATGCTTTCTGCCGCGTTGCCCATCGCAAACGAGTATTTCACCAGCTTCAGCATCTCTGCGTCATTGCCGCTGTCACCAATACCCACGCACGCCTGCGGGGAAACATTCCAGCGCTTCAGCAGACGGCTGATGCCGTTGGCCTTGTGCAGGCCGGGGATAATCAAATCGACAAAACCAAAGCCGCTGGTGACGGGCTTCATAATGCCATCCAGCGACACATGCAGTTTGTCGATAAGATTCGGGATATCGCTGTCCGGCAGGTTCAGGGAGAACTTAAACAGCACGTCGTCGATTTCGTGGTAGTCACTGATGCGTTTTAAACGGTGATAGTGCTTTGACATTAGCGCCACGAACGCGTCCGGAGCTTTGTCGCTAACGTAAGCACTCTCCAGCCCGCAGGCCACAAAGTTCAGCCCTTTGTCTTTCAGCAGTTCGCCAATCACGATTTGCGATTCATGACGCGTCAGCTCGCCGTGGAAAATCTGCTCGCCGTGGTCGAACACCAGTGCACCGTTTTCGGCCACGAAGGATATCTGATCTTTCAACTCCGGAAAGAAGGAGATGAGCTGGTAATACTGGTTGCCGCTGGCGACAACGAATTCAATATCACGGGCTTTAAGCTGTTCAAACTGCGCCTGGAAGCGGTCACGATCGTACTGCTTGGCATCATTAAGGAAAGTTCCGTCCATATCGGTGACGATAACTTTTACGGTCATACATTGCGCTCCTGGATCACTGCGTTTGAAACATTCTAATAACAAGGTGACGGAGAGCACAAATTTAATTTCATTCGAAAGTAAAAGCAAAACGGCAACCAGGGTTGCCGTTTTTAGTGTTTTCTCCCCCTCCCCGTGGGAGAGGGGCGGGGTGAGGGCATCAGCCTGCACATTTCCCCTTAGAGGATGCACCGTTACAGCGTATGTTCAGTACGCGCAATAATATCGTCCTGCGCATCCGGCGACAGGGCGGTGAAGAACGCCGAGTAGCCCGCCACGCGCACCACCAGGTCACGATACTGGTCAGGATGTTTCTTCGCTTCCAGCAGCGTTTCGCGCGAGACGATGTTGTACTGAATATGCCAGCCTTTATGCACCTCAAAGAAGGTGCGCAGTAGCACCATTAGCTTCTGGCGATCGCTGTCGTTTTCCAGCGTCGACGGGTTCAGCTTCTGGTTTAACAGCACACCACCGAGAATCGCTTCCGTCGGCAGTTTACCCACGGAGCCGATCACCGCCGTCGGGCCAAGGTGGTCCGTACCGGAGGCCGGGCTTGCCCCTTCTGCCAGCGGGGTGTGCGCCCTACGTCCGTCCGGGGTGGCCATCGTTGCCGCGCCAAACGGCACGTTCGCGGAAATAGAAGAGGTGCCCGCGTAGTAGTTACCGCCAATCGGACCGCGACCGTAGCGCGGGTTATGGTACTGCTTCAGCTCTTCGATATAGGTCTCGTAGGCGCGGGTAAGCAGCATATCCACGCTGTCATCGTCGTTACCGTACTTCGGCGCGCCGTTGATCAGACGCTGGCGCAACTGCTCGTGAGTCAGCCCCTCGAAGTCATCCGCCAGCGCGGCCGCCAGCTGCTGTTGACCGATAGTGCCCTGCTCGAACACCAGCTTTTTCACCGCCGCAAGGCTATTGCCGAGGTTGGCGATGCCCACCTGCAGGCCGGAGACCCAGTCATACTTCGCGCCGCCCTGCTTGATGCTTTTCGCACGCTCGATACAATCGTCCACCAGCGCCGAGCAGAGAATATCGTGGACGTTCTCTTCCAGCATGGTATCCACCACGTACTCAATCTCGATGGATTTGCGGGTGTAGTAGCGGATCTGGCTATCCCACGCCGTCATCACCTCCTCGAAGTTGTCGAAGTTACCGGCAGAGAGCGCTTTCTCCTGCGGCAGGAATACCTTGCCGCTGGTGGCGTCGCGGCCGCCTTCCAGCGCGGCGAGCATTACGCGTGCAAAGTTGATAAAGCTCATGCCGGTGCAGCGGTAGCCCCACTTGCCGCCCACCGCGGTTTCGATGCAGCCGATGGCCGCGTAGTCGTAGGCGTCGTCTCGTTCAACGCCGAGCTTGATGAATTCCGGGATCACGATTTCATCGTTATTAAACGCCGGCATGCCGAAGCCGCAGCGGATCACCTGCACGCAGGCGTCGAGGAAGTCGTTGCTCATGCCCGCGTGGTAACGCACGCTTAGGTTCGGCTGGGTAGAGCGCAGACGACCGCAGGATTCCAGAATGGCATAGGAGAGCGGGTTCACGGCATCCATTGGCTCGCCGTTCACCAGCTTCTGGCCGCCGATAGTGACGTTCTGGTAAAGCGGGCTACCGGCAGAGGCTTTAGAGTGCGAGCCGGAGCGGATTTTGTTCACTTCGAGCAATTTCAGCCAGCAACTGTGGAGCAGTTCGATCGCGTGCTCGCGGTCAAGACTCTGGTTCAGCTCCACGTCGCGACGGTAGTACGGATAGAGATACTGATCCATACGCGCGAAGGAGACGGAGTGGCCGTTGGACTCGATCTGCAGGATCAGCTGAATGAAGTAGCACAGCTGCAGCGCCTGCCAGAAGGTTTTTGGCGGCTCGTGAGCAATCACGTCACAATTTTCTGCCATCGCCAGCAGCTCGTCGCGGCGGCTTTCGCGGGTCTCGGTAGAGGCCATCTCGCGCGCCAGATCGGCGAAGCGTTTGATGTGCAGGCTTACCGCTTCCAGCACGATATCAATCGCCTTCAGGAACTGATCGCCGTGCAGGTCTTCCAGCACCGTCAGGTTGATGCGCGAGCGGCGTTCGGCCACTTTGGCGCGCAGGCCGTCGAGACCTTTCTCCAGCACCAGCGGGAAGTTAACGGCCAGGTGTGCATCACCTGACGTCATGTTGCCTTCTGCCTTGATAATGCCGGTTTCCAGCAAACCTTTCTGCTCGTCGGTGAACATGCCGTAGCAGCGATCCTGTACTGTCTGCCCGCGCCACCATGGGCAGATTTCATGCAGCACGCGTTTGTTCTCTACGCTTACCGCAAAGCCCGCGCCCGGGCGGTCTGCCAGATCGTCGATCTCTTTCTCAATCCACGAGACGGTGTATTCCGGGAAAATCGGCGCGGCGCGCACTTCGCTTGCCTGGTTACCGATGATCAGCTCATCGTGTTTGATCCAGATAGTACGTTCCGCCAGGTGATGTGCCAGCGCAAGAGCACGGCGCACCGGGATCGGTTTGTCCATATGCTGCTGGTACATTTCGGTGTAATGCTGGGCGCGCTCGGTACAGACCGGCGGCTTAACGATATGTACGAGGGCATTTTTGTGCGCTTTAATGCGCTCGCTAAGGGTGTTGAGATTCAGGGTCGTCATAGGTTTATCCTCGTAAGGTCGCGGTTAACCCTTTCTGGCAGGCGTACTGCTGAGCGAAGCCCAGTAGCGCAGGGTTATCAAGCGGTTTGTCAGGGGCAGAGTAGGGTTGGCCGAGCAGGGTGTATTTGTTCATGCCCAGCGTGTGGTATGGCAGAAAATGAATATCGTCGACGCCGAGTTCGTCGGCGGCAAAGTTGGTAATGGCGGTAATAGATGCTTCATCGGCGTTGAAGCCCTGAATCAGCGGCACGCGAATGGTGATTTTTTTCCCGGCAGCGGCCAGGCGTTTCAGGTTGTTCAGGATCCGTTTGGCCGAGCCGTCCGTCCACTGTTTGAACACCTCGCCATCCACATGCTTCAGGTCGGCCAGAAACAGATCAACATACGGTAATGAGGGCTCGATATAGTGCCACGGCACGTGAAGGCAGGTTTCAACGGTGGTGTGGATCCCCTGTTCGTGGCTAGCTTTAAACAGAGCCTGAGCCAGCTCAGGGTTCATAAACGGCTCGCCGCCGGAAAGCGTGATCCCGCCGCCGCTGCGATCATAAAAGGGTTTGTCGCGCAGCACGGTTGCCATAATTTCTTCCACCTGCTTCTCTTCACCGCAGACGGTAAGTGCCTGCGTCGGGCAGCAGTTGGTAAGGGCGTTGATCGTGGCTTCATCAAGCTTCTCACGGTGGATGACCAGGCCATTCAGCGCACGCTCGATACAGTCCGGTGCCGCCTGCTGACACAGGTCGCAGCCGTCCAGGCAAAGGCGCGCATCAAACAGCACGTCCCGGCTGCGGGAGCGGCTTTCCGGGTTCTGGCACCAGCGACAGCCCAGCGAGCAGCCTTTCAGGAACACCACGGTACGAATACCGGGGCCATCGTGGGTGGAGTAACGCTGAATATTGAAGATCATGTTTTTGCCTCTCATCTTGCATACGAAGATTAAATTACTTTCGAATGAAAGTTATCTTGATGCAGGTCAACTACTGAGCAGGTTTTGCTGTGATAGGGTAAGTGCAGGCTAATTTTGAGGGTGACATCATGGAACTTTATCTCGACACATCTGACGTTGCGGCAGTCAAAAAGCTGGTGCGTATCTTCCCGCTGGCGGGCGTGACCACTAATCCAAGTATTGTTGCTGCGGGTAAAACGCCGCTGGATGTTTTGCTCCCGGAACTGCACGACGCACTGGGTGGGAAGGGGCGTCTGTTTGCACAAGTCATGGCAACGACCGCAGACGGGATGGTTGAGGATGCACGTAAGCTACGTGCGATTATTCACGATCTGGTCGTGAAAGTGCCAGTAACGGCGGAAGGGCTGGCGGCAATCAAAATGCTGAAAGCGGAAGGGATCCCGACGCTGGGTACGGCGGTCTACGGCGCTGCACAGGGGATGCTGTCGGCGCTGGCGGGCGCAGAGTATGTTGCCCCTTACGTTAATCGCGTGGACGCGCAGGGCGGGGACGGGATCCAGACCGTAGTGGAATTACAGCAGCTGCTGACGCTGCATGCCCCGCAGTCAAAAGTGCTGGCCGCGAGTTTTAAAACCCCGCGTCAGGCGCTGGATTGCCTGCTGGCGGGCTGCGAGTCCATTACGCTTCCGCTGGACGTGGCGCAGCAGTTCATTAACTCTCCGGCCGTGGATGCGGCGATTGTGAAGTTTGAGCAGGACTGGCAGGGGGCGTTTGGTCGGACGTCTATCTGACAGGGGCGGCCTGATGCCCTCACCCCAACCCTCTCCCACAGGGAGAGGGAGCAAACACTAAAACGGCAACCTGAAGGTTGCCGTTTGCTTTAACCTCCGCAAACCTCACACCCCGGATTGCGCATCAGCTTCATCTCGCGAAACTGACAGGTCATCGCGTCATACATCACGATTTTCCCTGCTGCAGGCGTGCCGTAGTGCGTCAGCACTTTGATCGCTTCCATCGCCTGCAATGAGCCGATCACGCCGACTAATGGCGCCATCACGCCCGCTTCAACGCAGGTCAGCGCGTTCTCGCCAAACAGACGGCTCAGGCAACGGTAGCAGGGTTCTCCCTCAGCGTAAGTGAAGACGCTGATTTGCCCCTCCATGCGGATCGCCGCGCCGGAAACCAGCGGGGTTTTATGGACAAAACAGCCTGCATTTAGCTGATTACGGATAGCCACGTTATCGGTGCAGTCGAGTACCAAATCGTGCTGCGCAATCTGGGCGCGCAACGCGTCGTCATCCAGTATCGCGTTAATCAGGGTGAACTGAACGTTGGGGTTGATGCGCGCCAGCGCCGTGCGGGCAGAGTCCACTTTCGGCTGGCCAATTGTCGCATCGCTGTGCAGCGTCTGGCGCTGCAGGTTAGACACTGACACGGTATCAAAATCCAGCAGCGTCATCCTGCCCACGCCCGCTGCGGCAAGGTATTGTGCGGCAGCGCAGCCCAGACCTCCAAGACCGACGACCAGCACGCTGGCCGCCTTGAGCGCTTCCTGGCCCTCGAAATCAAAACCACGCAGCACAATCTGGCGGTTGTAGCGCATCATCTCCTGGTCAGTCAGTTCCACCGTCATCTTAGCCTCCGAACAGGTGGTTAAAGCGCTCAACCTCAACCCATTCACCGGCTTCCACGTTGCCACGTTCGCGCTCCAGCACGATAAAGCAGTTACCCTGGCTGAAGGAACTGAAGATGTGCGAGCCCTGGTGTCCGGTGGTGCTCACTTCCAGTTCGCCGTCCGCGTTGCGCGCCAGAATACCGCGCTGGAAATCGAGACGACCCGGTGATTTTTTCAGGCGCGTGGCGGCACGTACGCGCTGGCGCATCGGCAGCGGGCTGGCGTGGTTGCCCGAAAGTTTTGCCAGCAGCGGGATCACCAGCTGGTAGAAGGTCAACGCGGCAGAGACCGGGTTACCCGGCAGGCCGCAGAACCAGCTGTGCGTGAGTTTGCCAAACGCGAACGGTTTGCCTGGCTTAATAGCCAGCTTCCAGAAGGCGATTTCGCCCAGTTCTTCAAGAATGGTTTTGGTGTAATCCGCTTCGCCCACGGAGACGCCGCCGGAACTGATGACCACGTCGGCAGATTTATCCGCCTCGATAAACGCCGCGCGAAGTTGTTCCGGATCGTCTGGAATAATCCCGAGGTTGATCACTTCACAGCCCAGCTGCTCCAGCATCAGGTGTACCGCCAGACGGTTGGTGTCATAAATCTGGCCGTCCTGCAGCGGCTGGCCCGGAAGCTGCAGCTCGTCGCCAGTGGAGAATACAGCGACGCGCACCTTGCGAACGACGTCGATTTCCGCGATGCCGAGCGAGGCCAGCACCGGCAGCTCCGCCACCGTCAGCTTTTGCCCGGCGGCAAAAACGGTCGCACCGAGGGTGATGTCTTCGCCCGTGCGGCGGATATTTTGACCCGCTTTAACGCCAGCGGTAAAGCGCACGCCGTCGTCCGTCTGTTCCGTCTCTTCCTGCATCACGACCGCGTCGCAGCCTGTCGGAACGGGTGCTCCGGTCATGATGCGCACGCAGGTGCCCGCAGGCCATTCACCGCTAAACGGCTGACCCGCAAAGGCTTTACCTGCCACCGGCAGGGCGTTACCCGTCTGGAGATCCACCAGGCGTACCGCGTAACCGTCCATTGCGGAGTTATCGAATCCCGGCACGTTAAGCGGAGAGACGATATCGCGTGCGGCAATACGGCCAAAACAGCGCACGAGGGGCAGCGTCTCAACGTCATGCAGCGGGGAAATTCGGTTAAGCATCTGCGTGAGTGCCGTCTCAAGCGGCATCAGTCCGGCGGTAAAATCCATGGTGGGCTCCTGCACAGTAACAACGAAAGCGCTCATTATGGCAGAAAAGTGCGGCTAACTGTATGACCCGATGGGTGTACGCTTTACATCACAGTTGCGTCTTTCTATATTCAAAAATCATCTGAAGTTTCATCGACGATAATGATATTTATAGAAAAAGCCGCGAGTCAGGCTAACAGGTGATGCGAATGGGTAATGCGGTAATCGCAATTCATGGCGGCGCCGGGGCAATAACCCGTGCACAGCTTAGTCCCGAACAGGAAAAGCGCTATATCGACGCGCTGTACGCCATTGTGGAAACAGGCCAGAAAATGCTGGCAGCGGGCGAAAGCGCGCTGGATGTGGTCACCGAGGCGGTTCGTTTGCTGGAAGAGTGCCCGTTATTTAACGCGGGGATCGGTTCGGTCTTTACCCGGGATGAAACGCACGAACTGGATGCCTGCGTGATGGACGGTATTACCCTGAAAGCAGGGGCCGTGGCAGGTGTCAGCCATCTACGGAACCCGGTGCTGGCTGCGCGTCTGGTCATGGAAGAGAGTCCGCATGTGCTGCTGATGGGCGCAGGCGCGGAAAAATTTGCCATTGAACATGGGATGGAATCTGTTTCTCCTGACCTGTTTTCAACGCCGGAGCGTTACCAGCAGCTTCTGGAAGCTCGTTCTGCGGGCATGACGCAGCTTGACCACACTGCACCGCTCGATGAAACCACCAAAATGGGCACGGTTGGCGCGGTGGCACTCGATAAAGCCGGGAACCTCGCGGCAGCCACCTCCACGGGTGGAATGACCAACAAACTGCCGGGACGTGTCGGCGACAGTCCATTGCCCGGTGCCGGCTGCTATGCCAATAACGCGACGGCGGCCGTATCGTGTACCGGAACCGGGGAAGTGTTTATTCGCGCCCTCGCAGCCTATGACATCACCGCGCTGATGGATTACGGTGGTTTAAGTCTGGCTGAGGCCTGCGAGCGGGTAGTCATGGAAAAACTGCCTGCGCTCGGCGGCGTCGGCGGGCTCATTGCGGTGGATCGTGAGGGCAATGTGGCATTGCCGTTCAACAGCGAAGGCATGTACCGCGCATGGGGATATGCCGGTGATGAACCCAGTACCGGGATCTATCGTGAATAAGGGGGCAACACGTGCCGCACAGTGAAGAGTTGGACAACCGCGAAGTGCTGGCTGCCCATCAACTGAATATTGCGTTTCAGGAAGAGCGGCAGTTCATCCCCGCAGTACAGAATTTATCGTTCTCGCTCAGGCGCGGCGAAACGCTGGCCATTGTCGGTGAATCCGGTTCCGGAAAATCGGTCACCGCTCTGGCATTGATGCGCCTGCTGGAACAGACAGGTGGGCAAATCAGCAGCGAGAAAATACTCCTGCGCCGTCGCAACCGCCAGGTGATTGATTTAAACACGCTTAGCGCCGCCCAGATGCAGGGCGTGCGCGGGGCGGATATTGCGATGATCTTCCAGGAGCCGATGACCTCCCTAAACCCGGTCTTCCCGGTCGGGGAGCAGATTGCGGAATCTATCCGGTTACATCAGGGGTTGAGCGGTGATGAAGCGCTCAAAGAAGCCCGACGGATGCTGGAGCTGGTGCGCATTCCGGAGGCGCAGGCCATTCTGGCTCGTTATCCGCATCAACTTTCTGGCGGCATGCGCCAGCGGGTGATGATTGCGATGGCGCTCTCCTGCCGCCCGGCAGTGCTGATCGCCGATGAACCGACCACGGCGCTGGACGTGACGATCCAGGCGCAGATCCTGCAGCTCATCAAGGTGCTGCAACAGGAGATGGAAATGGGGGTGATTTTCATCACCCACGATATGGGCGTGGTCGCCGATATTGCCGATCGCGTTCTGGTGATGCACAAGGGCAATGCGGTGGAAACCGGTACGGTTGAGCAAATCTTCCACGCACCCGTTCACCCTTATACCAAAGCGCTGCTGGCGGCGGTTCCGCGTCTCGGGGCCATGAACGGCAGTGATTTACCGCGCCGCTTCCCGTTGATTTCCCCTGAAGCAACAGGGCCGGAAGTGGAGGAACGCGAGCAGGACACGGTGGTGCCAGGCAAGCCTATTCTGGAGGTGCGCGATCTGGTCACCCGTTTTCCACTGCGCAGCGGCATTCTTAATCGCGTGAAGCGCGAAGTGCATGCAGTGGAAAACGTCAGTTTTGATTTATGGCCAGGCGAAACGCTGGCACTGGTGGGAGAGTCCGGCTGTGGGAAATCCACTACCGGGCGCGCGTTGCTCCGGCTGGTGGAATCTCAGGAAGGTAGCATTACCTTTAACGGCGAACGTATTGATACCTTGCCAGACAGTAAGCTGCAGGCGATAAGGCGGGATATCCAGTTTATATTCCAGGATCCGTACGCCTCCCTCGATCCACGCCATACGGTGGGATACTCGATTATGGAGCCGCTGCGGGTACATAACCTGCTCGATGGCGGCGCGGCACAGCGTCGCGTGGCCTGGCTGCTGGAACGCGTCGGCCTGAAGCCGGAACATGCCTGGCGTTATCCGCACGAGTTTTCCGGCGGTCAGCGGCAACGTATTTGCATTGCCCGTGCGCTGGCGTTAAACCCGAAAGTGGTGATTGCCGATGAGTCCGTCTCGGCGCTGGATGTCTCTATCCGCGCGCAAATCATCAATTTATTGCTCGATTTACAGCGGGATATGGGCATCGCCTTCCTGTTTATCTCACACGATATGGCGGTGGTAGAACGTATCAGCCATCGCGTGGCGGTGATGTTGATGGGGCAAATCGTGGAGATTGGTCCGCGAAGGGCGGTGTTTGAGAACCCACAGCATCCGTACACGCGCAAGCTCATCGCTGCTGTACCGGTTGCCGATCCGGCGCATCGTCACGGCCAGCGCGTGCTGCTGCAGGATGAAATGCCGGGCAATATTCGTAAACGCGGCGAGGTCGTAGAGCGAGTCATGCTGCGTGAAGTCGGTCCGGGCCATTTTGTGGCCCCCCCGCGTCAGGACAACGCCTTTTCGCGGCTATAACTTACAACAGGCAGGAGAACACAATGGTTAAATTTGTCGCGCGTAGATGGGTGTTAGCTGTGAGCGTGACGGCAGCCCTGGCCGCTGGCCCCGCGTTCGCTGCCAAAGATGTGGTGGTGGCCGTCGGCTCCAATTTCACCACGCTGGATCCGTATGACGCCAACGACACGCTCTCTCAGGCGGTGGCGAAATCGTTCTATCAGGGACTCTTCGGCCTGGATAAAGAGATGAAGCTCAAAAACGTGCTGGCTGATGGGTACACCGTGTCCGACGACGGGCTGGTGTATACCATCACGCTCAGAACCGGCGTGAAATTCCAGGATGGTACAGATTTCAATGCGGAGGCGGTAAAGGTTAACCTCGACCGCGCCAGTAATCCGGAAAATAGCCTCAAGCGCTATAACCTGTATAAAAATATCGCCAGCACCGAGGTGGTCAACCCGACGACGGTAAAAATCACCCTGAAAGAGCCGTTCTCCGCGTTTATCAATATTCTGGCGCATCCGGCGACGGCAATGATTTCCCCTGCCGCGCTGAAGAAATACGGCAAGGAGATCGGCTTCCACCCTGTTGGCACCGGCCCTTACGAACTGCTGACCTGGAACCAGACCGATTTTGTGAAGGTGAAGAAATTCGCCGGATACTGGCAGCAGGGATTGCCGAAGCTGGACACCATTACCTGGCGCCCGGTGGTGGACAACAACACCCGCGCGGCGATGCTGCAAACCGGCGAGGCGCAGTTTGCTTTCCCGATCCCATATGAGCAGGCCGCCATTTTGCAGAAAAACAGCAAGCTGGAGCTGGTGGCCAGCCCGTCGATCATGCAGCGCTACATCAGCATGAACGTGACGCAAAAGCCGTTCGATAACCCGAAGGTACGTGAGGCAATCAACTATGCCATTAACCGTCAGGCGCTGGTGAAAGTCGCTTTTGCCGGCTATGCCATCCCGGCAACCGGCGTGCTGCCGCCGGCTATCGCGTATGCGCAAAGCTATCAGCCGTGGCCGTACGATCCGGCCAAAGCGCGCGAGCTGCTGAAAGAGGCTGGTTTCCCGAACGGGTTTAGCACCACGCTGTGGTCGTCGCACAATCACAGTACCGCACAGAAGGTGCTGCAGTTCACCCAGCAGCAGCTGGCACAGGTCGGGATTAAGGTGCAGGTCACCGCGATGGATGCCGGACAGCGTGCGGCTGAAGTGGAAGGTAAAGGGCAAAAAGAGAGCGGTGTGCGGATGTTCTACACCGGCTGGACGGCCTCGACCGGTGAAGCCGACTGGGCATTATCACCGTTGTTTGCTTCGCAGAACTGGCCGCCAACCCTGTTCAATACCGCGTTCTACAGTAACCCGCAGGTGGACAAAGATCTGGCCGATGCGCTGAAAACCACCAAACCGGAAGAGAAGGCCCGCCTCTACAAAGATGCGCAGGATATCATCTGGAAAGAGTCACCGTGGGTGCCGCTGGTGGTCGAGAAACTGGTGTCAGCCCATAACAAAGCGTTGACCGGTTTCTACATCATGCCGGACACCGGCTTTAGCTTTGACGATGCGGATATAAAATAACACTCATGCTGAATTATGTTTGTAAACGCCTGCTGGGGCTTATCCCGACGCTGCTGATTGTGGCGGTGCTGGTGTTTTTGTTTGTCCATATGCTGCCGGGCGATCCGGCGCGCCTGGTTGCGGGGCCTGAAGCGGATGCCGCCGTCATTGAGCTGGTGCGAAAACAACTTGGGCTCGATCAACCTTTGTATATGCAGTTTCTCCATTATATCTGCAACGTTTTGCAGGGGGATTTTGGTACCTCGATGGTGTCGCGTCGTCCCGTATCAGAAGAGATTGCCAGCCGCTTTATGCCGACGTTCTGGTTAACGATAGACAGTATGAGCTGGGCGGTGCTGTTTGGGCTGGCGGCCGGAATTGTCGCGGCCGTCTGGCGCAACCGCTGGCCGGATAAGCTCGGTATGGCGCTGGCGGTGACCGGTATCTCTTTCCCGGCGTTCGCGCTGGGGATGCTGCTGATGCAGATCTTCTCCGTCGAACTGGGCTGGCTGCCGACGGTCGGCGCCGATACCTGGAAGCATTACATCCTGCCTTCCATGACGCTGGGGGCTGCCGTTGCGGCGGTGATGGCCCGCTTTACCCGCGCTTCGTTCGTTGACGTACTTAGCGAAGATTATATCCGCACCGCGCGGGCGAAGGGGGTTAGCGAGAAGTGGGTCGTTCTCAAGCACGGGTTCCGCAATGCGATGATCCCGGTGGTAACGATGATGGGGCTACAGTTTGGCTTCCTGTTGGGCGGCTCTATTGTGGTGGAAAAGGTCTTCAACTGGCCGGGGCTGGGGCGTCTGCTGGTCGATTCCGTCGAGATGCGCGACTACCCGGTGATTCAGGCGGAAGTCCTGCTTTTCTCGCTGGAGTTTATTCTTATCAACTTAGTGGTGGACGTGCTCTACGCCGCCATTAACCCGGCCATCAGGTATAAGTAAGATGCGATTGTTAAACTGGCGACGTCAGGCCGTTTTAAACGCTATGCCGGGGCTCAAACCGGAACATATCCGCACGCCGTGGTCCGAATTCTGGCGGCGCTTTCGCCGTCAGCCGGTTGCCATGACTGCGGGGTTATTTGTGCTACTGCTCATCATTCTGGCGATCGTTGCCCCGTGGATAGCGCCGTTTGATGCGGAAAATTATTTTGATTACGACCGGCTGAATGACGGTCCCTCCATGATGCACTGGTTTGGGGTGGATTCGCTGGGGCGCGATATTTTTAGTCGCGTGCTGGTAGGGGCGCAGATCTCGCTAGCCGCCGGAGTGTTCGCGGTGCTGATCGGCGCGGCCATTGGTACCGTGCTGGGTCTCGTTGCCGGGTATTACGAAGGCTGGTGGGACCGCATCATCATGCGTATCTGCGATGTGTTGTTTGCCTTCCCGGGTATTCTGCTGGCGATTGCGGTGGTGGCGATCATGGGCAGCGGCATGGCGAACGTGATCGTTGCGGTGGCAGTCTTTTCCATTCCGGCCTTTGCCCGTCTGGTGCGCGGCAACACGCTGGTGCTGAAACAGCAGACGTTTATCGAGTCGGCCCGCAGCATGGGGGCCAGCGACGCCACCATCCTGTTCAGCCATATTCTGCCGGGTACGGTGTCGTCCATCGTGGTCTATTTCACCATGCGTATTGGCGTGTCGATTATCTCGGCGGCCAGCCTGTCGTTTCTGGGATTAGGCGCGCAGCCTCCGACGCCGGAGTGGGGCGCAATGCTGAACGAGGCGAGGGCAGATATGGTGATTGCACCGCACGTGGCGATCTTCCCGAGCCTGGCGATTTTTCTGACCGTGCTGGCGTTTAACCTGCTGGGTGACGGGCTGCGCGACGCGCTGGATCCGAGGATTAAGGGGTAGTGCAGTGAAATGTGCCGGGCGGCGGCTACGCCTTACCCGGCATACAAAAGCGGAGTGGGGAGATTAAACCCGGCTACCCCACAGGTCATACTCGTCCGCGTTTTCAACTTTCACGCGAATAATATCACCCGGCTTAACGCTGGTTTCACCGTTGAGGTACACCGCTCCGTCGATTTCAGGGGCATCCGCCATGCTGCGGCCAATCGCGCCTTCTTCATCAACTTCGTCGATGATGACCATGATCTCGCGACCCACTTTTTCCTGAAGACGCTCGGCAGAGATCTGCTGCTGCAGCTGCATGAAGCGGTTCCAGCGCTCTTCTTTCACCTCTTCCGGCACCTGGTCCGCCAGCTCGTTGGCGGTTGCGCCTTCTACCGGGCTGTACTTGAAGCAGCCAACGCGGTCCAGACGCGCTTCTTTCAGGAAGTCGAGCAGCATCTGGAAGTCTTCTTCGGTTTCACCCGGGAAGCCGACGATAAAGGTGGAACGCAGGGTCAGTTCCGGGCAGATTTCACGCCACTGCTTGATGCGCGCCAGCTGGCGGTCAACGGAGCCAGGACGTTTCATCAGCTTCAGAATACGCGGGCTGGCGTGCTGCAGCGGGATGTCCAGGTACGGCAGAATCTTACCTTCCGCCATCAGCGGGATCACGTCGTCAACGTGCGGGTAAGGGTAGACGTAATGCAGACGCGTCCAGATACCCAGTTTAGACAGCTGCTCGCACAGGCCGACCATGCTGGTTTTCACCGGCTCGCCGTTGTGGAAACCGGAGCGGTGCTTAACGTCCACGCCGTAGGCCGAGGTATCCTGGGAGATGACCAGCAGCTCCTTCACGCCCGCGTCGGCCAGACGTTTCGCTTCCGCCAGCACTTCGCCAATTGGACGGCTCACCAGATCGCCACGCATGGACGGGATAATGCAGAAGGTGCAGCGGTGGTTGCAGCCTTCAGAAATTTTCAGGTACGCGTAGTGGCGTGGGGTCAGCTTCACACCCTGTTCTGGCACCAGGCTCAGGAACGGGTTGTGTTTTGGTTTTGGCACGTAGTGATGAACATGTTCCAGCACCTGCTCGTAGCTGTGCGGGCCGGTGATCTCCAGCACTTTCGGGTGCACTTCGCGGATCTGATCCTCTTTCGCGCCCAGGCAGCCGGTCACAATCACTTTGCCGTTTTCAGTCAGGGCTTCACCGATGGCTTCCAGCGACTCCTGAACCGCGCTGTCGATAAACCCGCAGGTGTTAACGATCACCATATCGGCGTTGTCGTAGCTTGGCACCACGTCATAGCCCTCGGTGCGCAGTTCGGTCAGGATACGTTCGGAATCCACCAGGTTTTTCGGGCAGCCCAGGGAGACAAAGCCGATTTTCGGCTGGTGCGTAACATTGCTCATAGGTTAAAAATTCATCAATTATGGAGTTATCAGGGCGGGATTTTACAGCGTATCGCGGGGGATTTATACACTCTTTGCAAGGTGGATGCGGTTGGCTGGTGTTGTAACATTGTAAATGATGTTAATCAGTTATGTTTTATTGATCTGAGGCATTAAATTGTACAAAAAATAACCTTACTCTGAATATGCAAAATGGCTGACAGAGGAGGAAAGAGAATGTCCGTTGACAGACTGAAACGCGATCTGCTGAACAAGCTGATCAACGCCCGAATCGACCTGGCCGCGTACCTGCAGTTGAGGAAGGCAAAAGGGTATATGTCAGTCAGCGAAAGCGAACATCTGCGTGATAATCTGTTTGAACTGTGTAATTTTATGCGTGAAAAAGCACCGACCCTGAAAGCGGAATACTGCGAAAGTGAGCTGATAGCGCTCCGTCGCGCCGCTGAGGTGCTCTCCATTGCAGGGGTGTGCCTGATGAACGGACGCCACGACTGCCCGAATTTTATCGCTGTTAACGCGGAGAAGCTTGAAAACTGCCTGACAACGCTCTCTCTTTGCATCATGTGTCTGAACGAGCACGACAAGCTCGAACAGTACTGAATCCGGGGGAGGCAACTCCCCCTTCTGATTAAGCTTTTGTAAAAGTGATAACGTGCCCGGGCGTTATGGCTAACCTTTAAGCCATATGCCGTTAAAGGAGCGCGTTATGCCTCGATCCTCGTTGATTTTCCTGCCTGCGTTGTTATTTTCATTTTCTCTTCTTGCTGCACCGGTCGCGGTCAACGTCGAGGTGTTACAAAACAGACTCGATCATCCCTGGTCTCTGGCGTTTCTGCCGGATAATAAAGGGCTGCTGGTGACCCTCAGGGGAGGTCAACTCAAACACTGGCAGGCCGGGAGCGGGCTTTCCGCTCCGATTGTCGGCGTGCCGAAGGTATGGGCAAACGGTCAGGGAGGATTGCTGGACGTGGCTCTCGCCCCGGATTTTGAAAAATCGCGCCGCATCTGGCTGAGCTTCGCCGAAGCAGGGAGTGACGGCAAAGCCGGAACTGCGGTGGGCTATGGCCGATTGAGCGACGATCTGACGCGCATTGAAGCCTTCCAGGTGGTGTTCCGCCAGATGCCGAAACTCTCTACCGGGAACCATTTTGGTGGACGACTGGTGTTCGATGGTAAAGGCTATCTCTTTATTGGGCTCGGTGAGAACAATCAGCGTCCGACGGCGCAGGATCTGGATAAACTGCAGGGCAAAGTGGTGCGCCTGACGGAGGACGGCAAAGTGCCTGCGGATAACCCGTTCGTGAACACCTCTGGCGCGCGGCCTGAAATCTGGTCCTATGGCATTCGTAACCCGCAGGGGATGGCGATGAATCCCTGGAGCGACACGCTGTGGCTTAACGAGCATGGTCCGCGCGGCGGAGATGAAATCAATATCCCGGAGAGAGGAAAAAACTACGGCTGGCCACTGGCAACGCACGGCATTAATTACAGCGGGTTGAAAATTCCGGAAGCCAAAGGTGAGCACGTTGAGGGAACCGAAAAACCGCTGTTTGTCTGGAAAGTTTCGCCCGCCGTGAGCGGTATGGCGTTCTACAACAGCGACGTCTTTCCACAGTGGAAAAACAAACTGTTTATCGGCGCACTGAAGGAAAAGGACGTTATTGTGCTGAGCGTGAGCGGCAATAAAGTGACTGAAGACGGGCGGATTTTGGGCGACCGGGAGCAGCGTATCCGTGATGTGAGGGTGGGACCGGATGGGTATCTGTATGTCCTGACCGATGAGACGGACGGGCAACTGCTGAGAGTCAGCCCGTCCGGAACGTAATCAGGTTACCGGGATCATCACAACGTTACGGTATGCCGGACGATCGCTAAGCTGCTTTAACCAGCGCTCGAGGTGAGGGCGCGGCGTCCACTTCAGGCCCATGTTGGTCAGGTTCCAGACGAACGGCGCGACGGCGATATCGCCTGTACCAAATGCGTCACCGGAGAACCATTTGTGCTTCGCCAGTTCGTCATCCATCATGGCAAACAGGTTTTCACAGGCATCCTGTGCGGCATGGATGGCGGGATAATCACGTTCGGCTTCTGGTGTTCTGATCAGTCCCATCAGGATCACGCGATGGGTTGGCGAAAGCGTCTGATTCGCCCAGTCCATCCACTTTTCACCCTGAGCACGACGAGCCGGATTTTCTACCCACAGGCGACCCTGGCCGTACTGAGCCGCAAGGTAACGCACAATCGTGTTGGACTCCCAAAGCGTCGCGTCTGTTTCATCATCGCGCAGCAGCGGCACCAGGCCGTTCGGGTTCATGGCCAGATAGTCGGCCTCTTTGTTCACACCAAACGATAACCCAGCCATGATTTGATTGAACGGTAAATCCAGCTCCTCCAGTGTCCAGAGCACTTTCTTAACGTTGGTCGAATTGTTCCTGCCCCACAGCGTAATCATATTTACTCCCGATGAGATGTGAATCCGAGTCAGCTTTTTGCCATGGTGAGATAAACCTAACAATTACGCAACAGAAGACAAAAAAATCGCCTTAATCAAAGCGTATCTGAATGTTATTGCATAAACTTTAATAACTTTACCCTCGTTGGGTTTCTTTAACGGTTTTAGTGCGCTATTACTCATCGCTTCTTGCGACACGGTGATGTGACGTAATTTTTGAATGGACACTCGGGTGGCATTTATGACGCGAAAAATGACTTCTCTGCGCAGCCTTGCGACAGGCTCTGCGCTCCTTTTCCTGTTTGCACCAACTCTTTACGCAGCTGAGCAGGCTGCGCCCGAAGCGCCGCCGGTGGACGCGCGCGCCTGGATCCTGATGGACTACTCCAGCGGTAAAGTGCTGGCGGAAGGCAATGCGGATGAGAAACTCGATCCAGCCAGTCTGACCAAAATAATGACCAGCTATGTGGTCGGCCAGGCGTTAAAAGCAGGCAAGATCAAGCTTGATGATATGGTCACCATCGGGAAGGACGCCTGGGCGACCGGCAACCCGGCGCTGAGGGGCTCATCAGTGATGTTCCTCAAACCAGGCGATCAGGTTTCCGTTTCTGATTTGAATAAAGGGGTGATTATCCAGTCCGGTAACGACGCCTGTATCGCGCTGGCGGATTATGTCGCCGGCAGTCAGGATTCATTTATCGGCCTGATGAATGGCTATGCGCAAAAGCTGGGCCTGACCAACACCACCTTTAAAACCGTTCACGGTCTTGATGCGCCGGGCCAGTTCAGCACCGCCCGTGATATGGCGCTGTTGGGTAAAGCGCTGATCCACGACGTGCCGGATGAATACGCTATCCATAAAGAGAAAGAGTTTACCTTCAATAAAATTCGTCAGCCGAACCGCAACCGCCTGCTGTGGAGCAGCAACGTCAACGTGGACGGGATGAAGACAGGTACCACTGCCGGGGCGGGATACAACCTGGTGGCCTCCGCAACCCAGGGCGACATGCGTTTGATCTCGGTGGTACTGGGGACCAAAACCGACCGTATCCGTTTTAACGAATCAGAAAAATTACTGACCTGGGGTTTCCGCTTCTTTGAAACGGTGACGCCGATTAAACCGGATGCCACCTTCGTCAACCAGCGCGTCTGGTTTGGTGACAAGAACGAAGTGAATCTGGGGGCCGGTGAGGCTGGTTCGGTGACCATTCCACGCGGTCAGCTTAAAAACCTGAAAGCCAGTTATACCCTGACTGAACCGCAGCTCACCGCGCCGCTGAAAAAAGGCCAGGTGGTGGGGACGATTGATTTCCAGCTTAACGGCAAGTCGATTGAACAGCGTCCGCTGATTGTGATGGAGGCGGTCGAAGAGGGCGGCTTCTTCAGCCGGATGTGGGATTTTGTATTAATGAAATTCCATAGCTGGTTTGGCAGCTGGTTTAGCTAAGTTTTTTGCCGGGTGGCGTTGCGCTTACCCGGCACAACCTCAATACATCAACTTCACCTGCTGCGCCTTCGCATGGGAGACTATCTCATCATCCGGACGGCAATCACTGACGATGGCATCGAACTGCGCCAGCTCTCCCATTCTCGCCGAGCGCACCTTGCCAAACTTGCTGTGGTCCACTACCAGGACATGATACTGCGCTGCGCTTAACGCCCAGTGTTTCACCGGTAATTCTTCCAGATTAAAGCAGGTCGCGCCCTGCCGGACATTGACGCCCGCAGCGGAGTAAAACGCGATATCCGGGCACAAATTGCTGAGCGTGTCCTGGAGATTAAGCGGTTTAAAAATGGCGTTGCTGGCGTGAAATTCACCGCCGCAGAGGATCACCCGACACTCGGGTTTCTCCTGAAGTGCCAGAAAGGTGTTCAGCGAATAACACACGGCAGTGAAAGGAATGCTGCTGTCGATGGCTTCGATTATCCACGGTGTAGTCGTGCCGCAGTCAAAAAACAGCGTCTGATGCGGCTGTACCAGCGAAGCCGCCAGCCGTGCGGCTTTACGTTTTTCTTCAACCAGGCGCGTTTTTTGATCGCTAATCAGGTAGTGGCTGGCACTGCGTGGCTCCAGCACAATATACCCACCCAGCAGCACGACGGGCGCGCTATCGCTGTTCAGGTCACGACGAATAGTCATCTCGGAGACGCCAAGCAGCGTGGCAGCCTCTTTCAGATGCAGCTTATCGCTGCGCTTCAGCGCCTGTAGCAGCTGAGCTATGCGGTCATCGCGTCGTGTTTCCATAGAACCTCGTCGTGGAAAAAGTGAACCCCCGCAGGGCGGGGGTTCAAGTGTAACCTGTTGAGCCAGGGTTAGTCACGCACCCAGCCTTTGCGGATCGGGATCGCAAAGAGGATACGATAGAGGTGGGAGATCCTGCGGTAGAGCGCCTCACCAAAGAGGCTCCACAGGATAGCTGCACTCACGCAACCCATCAGCCCCACCAGGAAACCGCCGACCATATCCAGCGGCCAGTGCACGCCCAGGTAAACACGCGACCAGGCAATAGCTGCCGCCACCACCATCAGCAGTGCACCAGACCACAGGCGATGCCAGAACAAGAATGCCAGTGCAAAGGTGAAAATCACCGTGCCGTGATCGCTCGGGAAGGAGTCATCAGGTGCATGATGCAGGAAGGTATAGCCAGCGTGGGCAACAAAAGGACGATCGTGCGGGAACAGATGCCCCAGTGCAAAACTCATCAGTACGCTTACCGCAAGGGCCATCGCGACTTTGATAACCAGCTGACGCTGCGCGACGACCTGATTGCGCGGGCCCCATAACCAGAGGATCACGGCCAGCACAGGAACGATACTGATCAGATCTTTGGCAAAAAAGGTGGCGATATCAATCATCCACTCCGGCGATGCCGGGGTAGCGTTAATCAGATAAAACAGCCCGTAGTTCAATTGCTCTAACATAATGTCGTTACTCTTTAGCAAACCGGGTGGAAACAAGGCCATAGACCACCACCTGGGAAAACCAAACCCACCACCCAGCCCACAGGTTGTGAGATAAGAAATGTGCGCCTCGCATCACCTGGCCATAACCCATCACCAGGCCTAACACCACGCCAAGTAAGACAAAGGACCATGCCAGACGTGGACGCTCGCGCCAGAAGGCAAAAAACAGGCCCATTACCATAAAGCCACTGGACGCGTGACCGCCGGGGAAACAACGCCCGGGACCACTGTCTGCAGGGACGGAACTGAACAGGGGATAAGAAATAGCCTTACCGCCATATTCCACCAGATCCCACGGGCAGCTGTGATGGCTTACGCTTTTCAGTACGCCAACCACCAGCGCGCCAAGTCCCATCAACAACGCAGCCGTAACCAGTCTTGCGTTACGCTTGTAAGCGCCGTAAAACAGCGCCACGGCACCTAAGGCGATGGCGATATACTTCGCCATGCGGTGGTTCAGCAGATCCAGCAGATGGTCTTTCTGCAGCGGGAAACTCTGTGTCGCCGCGTCGTACCAAAAGCCGGTCACCCATTTGTCGAGCGTTTCATCGCGGGATAACCACGTAAACAGCACGGCAAGGGCTATCAGGACCAGAAGCTGGTAACCATAAAAGCGGGCCGGTAAGCGGTAAAGTTGTTTTGTCTTATTTGTCTGTAAGTTAGATAATTCTGAACGGCTGGAAGTGAGTGCCATAATCTGGGGTCGTTGACGAATAATGGGGCTATCATAAATCTGTCAACTTAAGGAAACCTTAAACGAAGACGATATGTGCCTTATTTCTGTTTATCCTCGATAAATCACTATCTCGGGCTGGGGCATTTCATTACACTCGTCGCGATTTTGTCATTAAAAAGAGATTGCATGTTAAACCGTTCTTCTTCTGGAGCGCGTCTGGGTCGTCAGGCGTTGCTTTTTCCTCTGTGTCTGGTGCTCTACGAATTCTCTACCTATATCGGCAACGATATGATCCAGCCCGGTATGCTGGCCGTTGTGGAACAGTACAACGCGGGAATCGAGTGGGTGCCGACCTCCATGACCGCCTATCTGGCCGGCGGCATGTTTTTACAGTGGCTGTTAGGCCCGCTGTCGGATCGTATTGGCCGCCGTCCGGTGATGCTGACGGGCGTGGTGTGGTTTATCGTCACCTGTCTCGCCACGTTGCTGGCGCAAAATATTGAACAATTTACCCTGCTGCGTTTCCTGCAGGGGGTGAGCCTGTGCTTTATCGGCGCCGTGGGGTATGCCGCCATTCAGGAATCGTTTGAAGAGGCGGTGTGTATCAAAATTACCGCGCTAATGGCGAACGTGGCGCTGATCGCCCCGTTGCTCGGCCCGCTGGTGGGGGCCGCGTGGGTGCACGTTGCGCCATGGGAAGGGATGTTTGTGCTCTTTGCGGTTCTCGCCGCCATTTCATTCTTTGGCCTGCACCGTGCGATGCCGGAAACCGCTACCCGCATCGGCGAGAAACTTTCGCTCAAAGAGCTGGGCCGGGATTACAAAGAAGTCCTGAAGAATGGACGATTTGTCGCGGGTGCGCTGGCGACGGGGTTCGTCAGTCTGCCGCTGCTGGCGTGGATTGCGCAGTCTCCGGTCATTATCATCAGCGGTGAAAAGCTCAGCAGCTACGAGTATGGCCTGCTGCAGGTGCCGATTTTCGGCGCGTTGATAATAGGTAACCTGGTGCTGGCACGTCTGACGTCACGCCGCACCGTGCGTTCGCTGATTATTATGGGCGGCTGGCCGATTGCTGCGGGGCTGATTGTCGCGGCGGTCGCGACCGTGGTGTCATCACATGCGTATCTGTGGATGACCGCAGGGTTAAGCATTTATGCGTTCGGGATTGGTGTGGCGAATGCCGGGCTGGTACGCCTGACTCTGTTTGCCAGCGAGATGAGTAAAGGTACGGTGTCCGCGGCGATGGGGATGTTGCAGATGCTAATTTTTACCGTCGGTATCGAAGTGAGCAAGCATGCTTACGCGATGGGCGGCAACGGACTGTTCAGCCTGTTTAACCTCGCCAACGGCGTGCTATGGGTTGGACTGATGGTGGTGTTCCTGAAAGACAAACGCGTCGGAAACGCCCTGCAGCCTTAAGTCTAATTCCCTCTCCCTGTGGGAGAGGGTTAGGGTGAGGGCACCAGACAGCACGGTATTAATTAAACGGTGCCTCCCCGTTCAACACCTTCTCAATCACGTTTAAAACCCCTTCCTCGTTATTATGCGGCGCTTCAAAACGCGCCGCCGCTTTAATATGCGGTCCGGCATTCGCCATCGCAAAGCTGAACCCGGACTGGCGCAACATCTCCACGTCGTTGCCGCTGTCGCCGAAGGCCACCACTTCGCTATCGTCTATGCCCCAGCGTTTTTGCAGTATCCGCAGGCCGTTGGCTTTATGTACGCCTGGGATTATCAGGTCTATGCTGCCGTGCCCGGTCGTGACGGGCACCATGATGTCACTCAGTTTTTCATGCAGCAGCGCCTGAATCCGCGGAATTTCATCGTCAGACACGTTAAGCCCGAACTTGAAGAAAATATCGTTCAGGTTGTCAAAATCACTGACCATTTCGAGACGGTGATAGTACTTCGCCGCGATCTCCTTAAAGCCCTCGTCATAGCATTTCAGCGTATACGCGCTGCTTTTCCCGCAGGCAATAATCTCAATGCCCGGAACGTCGTTTAAGACACTCGCGACGGTCTCAAAATGGGTTTTCGACAGTTCACCGTTAAAGATATCTTCACCTTCGCTTACGACCCAGCCGCCATTTTCGGCGACAAATGCAATTTCATGCGCGATCTCCGGAAAAAAGGAGATCAGCTGATAGTACTGGTTGCCGCTGGCGACGGCGAAGCGAATTCCTTGCGCCTTCATGCGCGCATACTGGGCCAGAAAACGCGGGCGATTATAGGTCTTGGCATCGCTCAGAAAAGTACCATCCATGTCGACGGCGATCAGTTTAACGCTCATATCCCTTCTCCAGTGTCGTTTGATTCGTTTCCGGCTTTGCCACCGCGCGCGCCACCAGCGCCGCGATGATGACTAACCCTAACACCACCAGCATGGCGCTGCGCAGCCCGTAGTGCTCGCCGAGGAAACCGAGCAGCGGCGGCCCGACCAGGAAAGCGAGGTAGCCCGTGGTCGCTACCACGCTGACGCGCGTTGGGGCATCCGGGCCGGTATCGCTGGCGGCCGAAATGGTCAGCGGGAAGCCGAGTGATGCACCCAGCCCCCAGAGGATGACCGACACGCCGGCAATCCAGTCCACATCCACAAAGATGATCATCGCAATTCCCAGCCCTCCGAGCAGAGCACTGGCGCGAACCACCGCCACGCGGCTGTAGCGATCGATAAACCAGCCGCCGGTAAAGCGCCCTACGGTCATCCCCAGCGTAAACCCGGCGTAGATCAGCGAGCCGGAGGTCGGGCTAAAGCCGTGGCCGTCCACCATCAGCAGCGGCAGCCAGTCGTTGGCGGAACCTTCCGCGAAAGCCATCGCCAGCACCACCACGCCGATCAGCATCAGCTGAATATCGCGGTAGAAAGGCAGCCCTTTTTCCGCCGAATGTTGTTCATCCGAGGAGTTCTTACCAGTGCCGTCAGGGATTGCCCGGATGCCGGTCAAAATTGGAATGATACAAACCAGTGCTGCCAGCAGGATATGCAGATTCGCAGTGACGCCAAAGGCCGTCAGCGCCATCCCCACGCCCGCACCGGCCAGCGTGCCAAGGCTGTAAAAGCCATGCATCATCGGCAGCACGGTTTTGTTCATCTCGCGCTCGACCGCCGCCCCTTCAACGTTTATCGCCACTTCCGCCGAGCCGAAGCTGCCGCCAAATATTGTCAGCCCCAGGGCAAACAGAACCGGTGAGGCAAACCATAGCGCAACGCTCAGTACCCCCATCCCGAACACGGCAAAGCACATGGTGGTGCGGATCACCGCTCGTGTACCAAAGCGCTTCACCAGCCACGCCGAGCAAAGAATGCCGCTCATAGAGCCTATCGACAGACCGAACAGCACAATACCCATCTCGGCAGTAGAAACGGACAAAATATCGCGAATGGCGGGGGTACGCGTGGCCCAGGAGGCCATCAGCAGGCCGGGAATGAAGAAGAACATAAACAGCGCCCACAGGCGTAGCTGCAGAGTTCGACGAGGGGAGGCGAGAGTCATTGAGATTAGCACCGGAAGTACAACAATAGCGACAACACTAGCAAGTTTGTGTACATTTGTACACAAATCACGTGAGGAATTTATGACCAGACCACCGAACGATCCTCATCGCCGGGAGAAGATCCTGCAGGCGACGCTGGACACCATCGCTGAGCACGGTATTCATGCCGTCACGCACCGTAAAATCGCGACCTGTGCAGGTGTGCCGCTGGGGTCGATGACCTACTATTTCGACGGTATGGAGCCGCTGCTGGAGGAAGCTTTCACGTGGTTTACCCGGCAGATGTCGCAACAGTACCGGGATTTCTTCGCGGGTGTCACCGGGCCCGAAATGGCGTGTGAAGCCATTACCACGCTGATCCACAGTTCGCAGGTGACGACGCCGCACAACATGGCGCTGATGTATCAACTCTACGCCTTTATGCACCGCAGCGCGGCGCTCAAAACGGTGATGCAGGACTGGATGAAGATGAGCCAGACCACGCTTGAGCAGTGGTTTGACCCGGTCACCACTCGCGCGCTGGACGCGTTTATCGAAGGGATGACGCTGCACTATGTCACCGACCGGGCGCCGTTAACCCGGGAGGAGATCCGGGTGATGGTGGGCAGAATTGCGGGCGAGGGCGGCTGCTAGGTTGCGCCCGCGGTCATATTGACGGTAGTTCCCGTGATGGCGCTTGCCGCATCTGAGGCCAGAAACGTAATCGTGTCTGCTACCTGTGCCAGCGTGGGCAGGTGATGCGTCAGGGTACTTTGCGCGGCACCACCGAGAAACTGCTCGACCGTAATCCCCATCTCCTGCGCCTTAGCGGCGAAAATGGCACCGACATACGAACCTGCCTGCACCGCGTCGGCAATCGCGTGCGAACGCACGCACACGACGCGAATATTTTTAACGCCCAGTTCTGCGGCAAGCGCCCGGGTAAACGCCTCTGTTCCCGCGCAGCCAACGATATGCCCCAGGTGCCCGGAGATCGCCATATTCGCGGCGGGCGCGACGACGGTAATCAGGGTTCCGCCATGTTCGCCGCCCATGAGGGGTGAAACAGCTTTGGCGATGTTAAAGTACGCGGTCAGGAAGGGATCAAAACCCTGCCTGAATTCGCTAAGGGCTAATGCGTCAAGGCGTTTTCCCTGATCGTGCATAAAGCCCGTGGCGTTGACGACAATATCAATGTGGGCAAGCTCAGGAAGCTGCGCGAACTCATCCAGCGCATCGAAAATAAATGCGCTGGCAGACCCGCCTGCGTTGCGAATGCTGTTGGCAACGTGTTCCAGCCTGGTAGAGGTGCGTGCAGCGAGGTGCACTTCAGCCCCCTCGCGCGCCAGAGCATGTGCCACAGCGCTGCCGATGGCGCCACTGCCGCCGAAGATGACCGCGATTTTGTTTTTAAAGCCCATATCCGCATACCCTCACCAGACTTAACCCTCAAAAGTATGTGCCGGGTTTCGGCTGATGCAACTCAGCCGGTAGGTGGGGTATGCCGCATGCAAGCCTTACTGCGCCATTATCAATGGGTTACTTTTGTGAGATTTTTTTCCCGCTGGCATCAACGACGGCTTCGCCATCCTCTTTCGTAAATGCCCCTTTTTGCGCATCAGGCAGGATGTCGAGGACGACTTCAGAAGGACGACACAGGCGAGTGCCCAGCGGCGTCACGACGATCGGACGGTTAATCAGGATCGGGTATTGCAGCATGAAGTCGATCAGCTGCTCGTCGGCGAATTTATCTTCGGCCAGGCCGAGCTGTTCATAGGGCTCCACGTTTTTACGCAGCAGATCCCGAACAGAAATCCCCATATCGGCAATCAGAGTGGTCAACTTCTCACGGGACGGTGGGGTTTCCAGATAGAGGATAATCTCTGGCTCCGTGCCGCTGTTGCGGATCATCTCCAGCGTGTTGCGCGAGGTACCGCAGGCGGGGTTGTGGTAAATGGTGATGTGGGTCATATCAGTGGCTCATTACAGTGTGAAGGAGAGACGTAGCGCCAGCGCGGCGAGCGTCACAAACAGGACCGGCAGCGTCATAATGATGCCCGTCCGGAAATAGTAGCCCCAGGTAATCGTCATGTTTTTCTGCGCCAGTACATGAAGCCAGAGCAGGGTCGCCAGGCTGCCGATAGGTGTGATTTTCGGCCCCAGATCGCAACCAATCACGTTGGCGTAAATCATCGCGTCCTTAATCAATCCTGTTGCCGTACTGCCATCAATGGAGAGCGCGCCAATCAGTACCGTGGGCATATTGTTCATTATGGATGACAGGAACGCAGTGATGAACCCGGTTCCCAGCGTGGTGGCCCACAGCCCGTGACCGGCCAGGCTATTCAGTACGCCTGTGAGATAGTCCGTCAGCCCGGCATTGCGCAGGCCGTACACCACCAGATACATCCCCAGGGAGAAGATAACGATCTGCCACGGTGCGCCACGCAGCACTTTTCCGGTATTAATCGCATGTCCGCGTTTGGCGACGGCAAATAAAATTAGCGCGCCAGCTGCGGCGATGGCACTGACCGGAATGCCGAGAGGTTCAAGCACAAAGAAGCCGACCAGTAGAAGGAGCAGGACGATCCAGCCCGTTCTGAACGTCGGCAGATCGGTAATAGCGCGTGCCGGTTCCCGAAGCTTCGACAGGTCATATTTCGGCGGAATTTCCTTGCGAAAGAACAGATGCAGCATCACCAGCGTGGCGGCAATCGCGGCTAAATCTACCGGGATCATTACCGAGGCATATTCGCTGAACCCCAGCGTGAAGAAATCGGCTGACACAATGTTGACCAGGTTAGAGACAATCAGCGGCAGGCTGGCGGTATCGGCGATAAACCCTGCCGCCATCACAAACGCCAGCGTCGCCTGTTTGCTGAACCCCAGCGCCAGCAGCATCGCAATCACGATAGGTGTCAGGATCAGCGCTGCACCGTCATTGGCAAAGAGCGCCGCCACCGCCGCGCCCAGCAGCACGATATACGTAAAAAGTAATCTCCCCCGGCCATTCCCCCAGCGGGCGACGTGCAGCGCAGCCCATTCGAAAAAGCCAGACTCATCCAGCAGCAGGCTGATGATAATGACGGCGATAAACGTGGCCGTCGCATTCCAGACAATATTCCAGACCACCGGAATATCATTAATGTGGATCACACCGCTGACCAGCGCCAGCACGGCACCAATGGTCGCGCTCCAGCCGATACTCAGTCCCCTTGGCTGCCAGATAACCAGTACCAGCGTAAACAGAAAAATTGCCCCTGCCAGAAACATTGCTTACTCCATCATATCTGTTTTTGTGAATGTGTATTGATTAGCACGAACCTGGAAGTCTGTTTTTCAGCTTCTCACGCGTCTCTTCCCGCAGGCAGTTCCAGCTGTTGTCGATAATGGCTGCCGCCCATGCAGGCATGTGGGGGGATAAACGGTAATGGATCCATTTCCCTTCCCGGCGATCAATAACCAGCCCGGACTCGCGGAGCAACGCCATATGGCGGGAGACTTTCGGCTGCGACTCGGTGGTCGCGGAGCAGAGATCGCAAACGCACAGCTCGCCCGCTTCGCGGAGCAGCATGATGATGGAGAGCCGCGTTTCGTCGGAGAGGGTTTTGAAGAGTTGGAGCGGGTGGAGCATTCGGTCATCCTGAATGTCTTTTGTCATATGCATTAAATCATATATGTCTTTGGCTGGAGAGAGAAGAGTGAAAAGCAGGAAGGATAGAAAAAAATCCGGGGGGCTTGTAGAAGACCAAAATAGTCTTTATGGCTTGCCCGGCCCCCCCTGACAGTCATGGGAAAGAAACCGTCCCCTGGAACAGTTTCTTTTTACCTGCTCAGTTTCAACGCCCTTCTGTGCTTATGCGCAACAGCGATCGTTCCAGGTGACACGGTAGATTTTATGGTCCTCAATGCCATATCCAGTAAGCCAGCCCCAGTGTGACCAGGTAAAACAGGAGGATGAATCCCTGGCTAACCTCAGGGAAATAAACGTCAAGGACATAGCCAAAAATGAACGTGAGGATGATGGGTATATAGGTCCAGAAGAAAAACTGGGCCTGAGATTTGAACCAGCGTCTTAGAAAGCTCATTAGTGCCTGCCCATGAGCTTCAGGATCGTGTCAGCAGCATCATAAGGGCTTTGACTGTCAGTCCATTGCTGGGTTAGTACGCCCGCTCGCATAAACGCAGGTTCCACCAGGAAATACATCATTTCCAGTTCTCGCAGGTACAACGCTTGATAGTAGGCGGGATGCATCACTTGCAAGCGGTGAGCGCTGTCAGCGGCCTTTTGCACAATCCCATATATCCCCAACCCGCCAATAGCTGCACCCGTTAATCCTGAAACGACCTTTAACCCTGAAGGTGGGAGGGTCACATAGAGGCAAATAGTCGATGCAACGCCTGCAGAGAATGAATACGAGGTTAGCGTGCTGGTGGATATGTGAACGTTCGCGCGCATTAGAGCATGCTTTATCGCTGATAATTCTTCCGGTGAATAATTCTTAACCAGCTCTTCAACGTACGTGTTGATTAGGTCAAAGACGATGTCCAGCGAGAAACGAGGTGGAATATGCCTTTTCGAAAGCGAGCGTCCTCCAGGTTTTGTCTGGTGCATACATCGTAATATTCATCAGTAAAGCAGGAAGTGTAGTACAGCAGGCGTTGGGCACCGGCCCCGATATTACTCAGGTGGCTCTTTACCTCTTCACCTACCGCGCGTACCGCCTGGTCCAGCTTCATGGCCAGTATTTTTTGGCTCTGAAGCTGGCGGATGATCTCTTCAGAATGGTACATGCCTACTGGCCTCGCGCTTAAGCTCAATTGAGCGATCTTTTGCTGCATTCCCTAAGACCGGCATTGCCGTTACTGAGCTTGAAAATCGCATCCCTATCTCCTCCATAGTATGTTTCTATCCGCTCCAGATTATTCTCGTAGCTTGTATGGAAGTTCTAAACAGATCATGTTTATGAAAAACAAGGGATTTTTAGGATAATGACTTGATATTTTTTAACCTAAATATGATTTATCGGGAGTTTAAAGTGAGAATAGATGAGTTCAATTTAGAGTGACGCATTCCAAAACCCGGCCATTCGTCGCTGCGAACTGATGGTACGTATGCGTGGGTTTGAAGATATCGCCAATGAACAGGGCTGGCTGGCGAATTTTACACAATCACTGCGCCTTCACGTTATAACGCTGTACACAGTAAGGGCGGCTTTGTGTCTCAGTGGAACGGATTCAGCCCACGGGACACGCAGCGTTATTTATGCAACGTCTGGGCAAAAGTACGCGCAGCGATCTCCCGTGCCGGTTTTCATGTTTTTGGTTTTCGCGTGGTGGAGTCACACCATGACGGGACACCGCACTGGCATATGCTGCTGTTTATACGGCCGCATGACGTTGAGGCGGTGCGCGATATCCTTTGCTATCACGCCAGGATTGCCGATTCAGAAGAACTTCAAACCCCCAACGCGCCTAAGGCGCGTTTTCATGTTGAGCCTATCGATCCCGCTAAAGGGTCATCCACGCTGATGGCCGGAGCCATTCAGCAGGTATGCATGGGTGATTACAGCCAGGCAGTCAATAACCGCGTGGCGAGTATCCGCGGCAATGATGAAACGGACATAGCCGGGAGCCAGTCAGTTACAACGGGAAAAGACCTGATCGAGAAAATCGGGCAGATACGTAAAAGCGTGGCGGCCGTTCAGCAGCAGATAATCGCCCCGGTGGTGTGGATTGGTTCTGGCACCATCAACGTGGCACAGTTGATGCTGGACGTGGTGAAAGAGCTGGCAGAGTAAACGGCAAGCCACACGCACAGCAATACAGGAGCACCAACCAACGCGGGAGCCATCCGGAACACCGGAACGAAAGCGGAAACGCTTAACGGAAAATACTCCCCAGTTATTGGCCAGTAAACCTACCCAGAACATAACGTAAGCGTTACATAGTGACCTTCTTGACATTGCAAGATTAGAAAATCTGTCAGGCCCTGGTTGCCAATCGGTACGAATAAAGCTTAACAGGCGCTTTTTTTTCGCCATTGACTCGACTGCCTGAGGCATACCATTGGCTTACCGGCAAACTGGAAGGAACAGGTTCATGAAACTAGCCTTAATTGGAAACTGTCAGTTAGAAGTTTTAGGTGATTTGATAAAAAATCATACCGCTCTTCATGAAGATAAGTTTACTTACGTATACAATACTCCTGTCTACAAGCTTGATGAAAAGAGAGACTTGGTAAATTTTTATCATGAAATTGAGCAGTGTGATGCGATTTTTATGCAGTACCATTCTGAAAGATGGAGGGGGTTTTCCACGGAAACGCTCAGTAAATATTTTGATCTGACTGTCTTGCCTACTCTGGAGTCCAGAGTTTCATGCTCCCAGCTAGGGTATTATGATTTACCTTTGCCCGACATGATGGTTTATGTAGATTACCGTTTTCTGCATCTTTATCTGAGCGGTAACGATGTCACCCATGCTGTCAAATGCTACCATCAGGCAGAGTTCTCTGAAAAGAAGCAACTGTCTATGCTTGAAAACGATGCCAAAAAATATAAAAATCTTTTCAAGCAGGGCAAAGTGTATTTTGATTATTCTGGTGATTATTTTCGCAGCCTGAGTGAAAATACGGGAAGTTATTCAACTATAAGTCATCCTAATAACGAAAATCTTGCGGTACTGCTCAGTGCCATATATCGTAAAACCTATAATATTACTGAAAAATTTTCTCTGCAGGGTAACGACATGTTACTCAACTACATCGCACCGACTCTGGGTTCAGGAGATACATCTTATTTTATGATGCGTCAGAGTGGACTTACTCTTGCTGCTAAAATTAATTATGTTTTTTTTGAAAGCCAAGAAAAGAACGATCTCACACGTAATTTATTGAAATCAGCGTATTATCAATCCCTCAAAGATGGCTTCACTAATATATGACTCCATTCTCATTTATATCCTTAAGCTTCATATACAGACCGTATAGATGATTATGCAGATGCGAGGTCGGCTTTCCAGGGCAGCAGGTCGCTGACCCGGTTCACCGGCCAGTCCTGGATATGACGTATGACGTAACGCAGCCACGCCTCGGGTTCAACGCCCCAGCCAGATGCGCGAGCCAGCCGGAAAGTTAATCATGCCTCACCCTCCCTGAGTTGGCTGACCAGTACGTGCAGCAGCTCCGGCGTCAGTGGTCCCGTCAGGCTGAGGCTGCCGCCCGGCAGTATCAGCTTACAACTGATGACCGGTGGTTGGTCTGATGAAGCGGCCCCGTTGTGTCTGGATGGCGGCGGAAGCGGCTCCACAGTGACCGGAATATAGAGTGGCTCTGCTGGCAGGGTCCAGTAGTCCCTGGCGATGCAGGTTCCGCCAGTTAAACACCAGGTTATCGTTAACGCCATTTTCCCGCGCCAGCTCTGCCACGCAGGCACCCGGCTGCAGACTCAGCTCCGCCATGCGGATTTTGAACTCCAGCGGCCAGTCCGGACGGCGTTTTTTGACAGGCAGGTTTGTTTCAAGGTTGAAGGCGTAAAGCTCCACTTCGAGGCGCTCAGGCGTGTAATCCTCCGGCAATGGCCAGTTGATACCCGTGCGGCGAAAACGTTTGAACATTTTATGCGTGGCGGAAGTGCTGATGTTCAGTTGCTCAGCGATTTCCCGGTAGGTCAGGGCGTCGTTAAACCGCAGGCTGAGTGCAGTAGTGATCAAGGGTCTACTGGTATAAGGCGTGTTTCTGTCCACGGTAGTGTCCATGTTCGCGAAAGTGTCCATGGTAGGAAACACGGCCAGAAATGGAAGACGGTGTGAACGAGACGCTTACGAACATAACCAGCGAAATGCGTTTTTTTTTGCCCTCTGTACCATGCCGGGTTTCATGCCCAACTAATAAATTTTTCGTGGCTGCACCATACGCCATCAGTGGCATTCTGCCGCCTCCATCCTCTTAGGAGTCTCTACGCATCAACCGAAATAGATCGTGCCTACTGCGCGGCGCTGAGAGCGTCACAGCATGGCAAAAAAATTCTTTCGCAGACAAAAATCGCACTACACCGCACCCGCCTGCGGTTTTTGGATCATAAAAATTTTTCAGTTTTATTTTTCTACAAACCACCGCGCCGGGCAGCGCCAGCACTAGCGACTTTGCGGAAACCACAAACTGAAAAGATTGAAAGGAATTTCAGTGTTTTTCAATTTTATGGATCAAAAACGATCTAAGTGCTTTTTATAATTAATTGATAATGTTGAATAAATTTATTTTTATGTCAATGGACAGTTCCTAAGTCCAGTAATGTGGCTGGAAAAGAAAAACCCGCAAAGCCAATGACAGAGCGGGTCAGAACCAGATGTAACTGGTCTTTTGTTTGGTGTAAACGAAGGGGCAATTCTTGGTCTTGAAGGCAACTCGGAAAATAGTGCTTACAACGACGCTTTTCCACCAGGGGAGAAAATAGAGCACGATATCTTTCCAACAATCTGGCAACCACCTGTAGTAACAAAGAGAATTGCAGAGCAATCTGCACAGTTTCTATATAGCGTCGTTAGTCATGATCGAATGGGAGCTTAGTTCTAAGCAAGGAGAGTGGTGCGTTCATAGCATTTGGGATAACACCAAGAAAAAAAAAGACAATTTTTGAAAATGCTTGAGAAAACCTTTGATATTCGCTTACTAACACTTTTCCAGATTTTGATGGCTTCAGTGTGGTCAATAGTGCGAATTTTTCCCGATACAACAATGCTCGATACTAAATCAGGGATATACACTTGCGTTCTTTGCCGCCATTTTGTCGCCACTGACATCTAAGTATCACTCTAACAACCTGATTTAAAAGGTATCTTATTTTAAGCAACAAAAAACCCATCAACCTTGAACCAAAACGGCGGGGTTGATGGGCTCCACAAATTGGGGACATCAAAGAAAAGCAGTGGCACTAGTTATGACTGCCCCCTGATCAAAAAGTTCTGCGCATAACGAAAATTTTTTCTTTATGCGCAAACTTGGGAGTTATCCGAGTCCAGGCCAGATGATAATGATCAGCGTACCTGCCAGCGTCAGCAGTACGTTAGCGATAGCGTAAGTGCCCGCATAGCCCAGCGCCGGGATGTTGCTGCGCGCGGTGTCACTGATAATTTCCATGGCTGGCGCACAGGTACGGGCACCCATCATGGCTCCGAAGAGCAGGGCACGGTTCATGCGCAGCACGTAGGCACCGAACAGGAAACAGATGACAACCGGCACCAGGCTGACGATCAGCCCGGAAACCAACATTTGCCAGCCGACGGCACCCAGACTGTGGCCAATGCCGCTACCCGCGCTTAAGCCGACACCCGCCATAAAGACCATCAGGCCGAACTCTTTCACCATATTCAGCGCGCCCTGCGGAATGTAGCCGAAGGTCGGATGGTTCGCTCGCAGGAAGCCCAGCATGATCCCGGCGAACAGCAAACCGGCGGCGTTACCGATGCCGAAGCTAAAGTTGCTGAACTGGAAGGTGATCATCCCGATCATCAGGCCAACGATAAAGAAGGCGCAGAAGGCCAGCAGGTCGGTGACCTGGCTGTGAATGGAGATAAAGCCGATGCGGTCAGCAACGGTTTTCACGCGGCGGGCGTCGCCGCTGACCTGCAGAACATCACCTTTATTGAGTACGACGTTGTCGTCGATAGGCATCTCAATCTGGCTGCGGATCACGCGGTTGAGGAAGCAACCGTGGTCGGTCAGCTTCAGCTGCGCCAGACGACGGCCGACGGCGTTATGGTTTTTCACCACGATCTCTTCGGTGACGATACGCATGTCGAGCAGATCGCGGTCGAATACCTCTTTGCCGTTACGGAAGCTTGGGTCAAGACGGGCGTGAGCATCTGGGTAACCCACCAGTGCGATATCGTCGCCCATCTGCAGCACCGCATCGCCGTCCGGGTTCGCCAGAATGCCGTTACGTCGAATACGTTCGATGTAACAACCGGTCTGGCGGTAAATGCCCAGCTCGCGCAGGTTTTTCCCGTCTGCCCATGCCACAAGCTCTGGCCCGACGCGGTAGGCACGGATCACCGGGAGATAGACTTTACGTTTGGAATCGGTATCCAGGCCGCGCTCGCGGGCGATTTGCTGGGCGCTGGTCTGTAGATCCTGGTGTTGCAGTTTCGGCAGGTAGCGCGCGCCCACAATCAGGCTCACAAGACCGATCAGATAAGTCAGGGCATAGCCCAGGCTCAGGTGGTCGAGGGCGGTAGAGAGTTGTGCTCCAGCCATGCCGGAATGGCGCAGGGTATCACCTGCACCGACAAGCACTGGCGTAGAGGTCATCGAACCTGCCAGCATACCGGCCGTTAACCCGATATCCCAGCCAAACAGTTTACCCAGCCCTAACGCGATCAGCAGTGCGCTACCGACCATGACCAGCGCCAGCATCAGATAATTTTTGCCGTCGCGGAAAAAAATTGAAAAAAAGTTGGGACCCGCTTCCACACCAACACAAAAAATAAACAGCATAAAACCTAAGTTGAGCGCGTCCGTGTTAATGCTGAAATGCTGCTGACCTAATATTAATGATACGACTAAAACGCCAATGGAATTACCAAGTTGAACCGACCCCAGGCGCAATTTACCCAGGCAAAGGCCCAGCGCGAGTACAACAAATAATAACAGGATGTAATTCCCATTTAACAAGTCTGCGACGTTTATATTCACGGAGGCTAACTTCTTGTTTACCAGTAAGTTGTTGAATGAAAGGGCTTTTTGGGCTACTGTTTTCTGGGTCAGGGAAAGGCGTTAACGCTCCCTGTTTCCTGCTTTATTCCCTAAAACATTAGCTGGCGTGTAGTTTAATCGTATTAGCTACTGACAGCTACTGATTATCGCATCACCCTGTGCGTACTTTGGCAAGGATTGCCGCATTGCTTTATCTGACTGGGCGTCTACCCGACGAATGTGTATTTGATAGAGATAAGTCAGGAGGATTGTTTGAACATTAAACGAAACTGGGCGGGGGTGATCAGCTGCTTTTTGCTGTTCACGGTCGTGTGCATGTCGCTTGCTTTTAATGTGAAAGGGGCATTCAGGGCGTCGGGTCATCCGGAGCTGGGTTTACTCTTTTTCACTCTGCCGGGCGCGGCCGCCAGCTTTCTCTCCCGTAAAGGGGAGGTGGTGAAACCGCTATTGGGTGCAATGCTTGCAGCACCGCTGTGTCTGCTGCTGATGCGCTTGCTGTTTGTTCCCGTGAGAAGTTTCTGGCAGGAGCTGGCGTGGTTGCTGAGCGGTGTGTTCTGGTGCGCCCTTGGCGCGTTGTGCTATCTGTTTGTGCGCAGTCTGATACACCGGCGGCACACCAAATAAAAACGCCCTCAAGGTGAGGGCGTTCAGGTATTACTGCTCAGCAAACAGGCCAAGATGCTCTTTGGCGTAAGCTTCAAAATCTGTGCAACCGCCTATGTGTTTCTGATCGAGGAAGATCTGCGGGACGGTTTCAACCGGCTTACCGACGGTTTTTTCCAGATCGGCTTTCGTGATGCCTTCCGCGTGAATATCAACGTAGCGGAAGTTGAAATCATCGCGCTCTGCGGTCAGTTTCTCAGCCAACTCTTTCGCGCGCACACAGTAAGGGCACCCTGGACGACCAAAAATTACTGCAAACATTTCTCTCTCCTCAAAAAACAAGCCTGACGGCGAATAACATATATAGTGCCCGATAACCTGCCGCCATTAAAGAAGGTTTCGCCTGTCGCTTTGATACAGTCAGGCTATGTTTCGCCAATTACACTGTGACAATCATTGCCTATACTGGCTGCCATGCGAATTAAGCAAGACAAAGAGAGACAAAATGACGCCAACCATAGACCTGCTCACATCCCACCGTTCCATTCGCCATTTTACCAATGAACCGATTACCGAGGTGCAGCGCGAAGCCATTATTAACAGCGCAAGGGCGACCTCCAGCTCTAGCTTCCTGCAGTGCAGCTCTATTATCCGCATTACCGATCCGGCCATGCGGGAACAACTGGTCACGCTTACGGGCGGACAGAAGCATGTGGCCCAGGCGGCGGAGTTCTGGGTGTTCTGCGCCGACTTTAACCGTCACCTGCAGATCTGCCCTGAGGCGGAGCTGGGGCTGGCAGAACAGCTGCTGCTGGGCGTGGTGGATACCGCGCTGATGGCGCAAAACGCTTTTACGGCGGCGGAATCGCTGGGGTTAGGCGGTGTCTACATCGGCGGCCTGCGTAATAACATCGAAAGCGTCACCGAACTGCTGAAGCTGCCAAAACACGTTCTGCCGCTGTTTGGCCTGTGCCTCGGCTGGCCAGCGGATAACCCGGATCTGAAGCCGCGTATTCCTGCCGCCATGCTGGTGCATGAAAATCACTATCAACCTGTCGATCAGGTTGTCCTGGCGCAATACGATGAAGAACTTGCGAACTACTATATGACGCGCGGCAGCAATAACCGCCGCGATACCTGGAGTGACCATATTCGTCGCACCATCATCAAAGAAAACCGTCCGTTTATTCTCGATTATCTGCATAAACAGGGCTGGGCGACGCGATAGTCCATTCCTCCTGCGCCTGCCTGCGTATATGATATGCAGGCTTTTTCCATGTCTTTAGAGAGGTGCAGGGTGAAAATTGCCATTTTGTCCCGGGATGGAACGCTCTATTCATGTAAACGTCTGCGAGAAGCGGCGGCGAAACGCGGACATCAGGTTGAGATCCTCGACCCAATGTCCTGCTATATGAACATTGATCCGGCCGCCTCGTCGATTCACTACAAAGGCCGCAAGCTGCCGCATTTTGATGCGGTGATCCCCCGCATCGGCTCCCAGATAACCTATTACGGCACCGCCGCGCTGCGCCAGTTCGAGATGCTGGGCAGTTATCCGCTCAATGAATCCGTCGCCATTTCTCGCGCCCGCGATAAGCTGCGCTCGTTACAGCTGCTCGCCCGGCAGGGGATCGATCTCCCCGTTACGGGGATTGCCCACTCACCGGACGACACCAGCGATCTGATCGATATGGTGGGCGGCGCACCTTTGGTGATCAAGCTGGTGGAAGGCACGCAGGGCATTGGTGTGGTGCTGGCGGAAACACGCCAGGCGGCAGAAAGCGTCATTGATGCTTTCCGGGGGCTGAATGCCCACATTCTGGTGCAGGAATACATCAAAGAGGCCAAAGGTCGCGACATTCGTTGCTTCGTGGTGGGGAACGAGGTGGTGGCGGCCATAGAGCGCCAGGCAAAAGAGGGCGACTTCCGCTCAAACCTGCACCGTGGCGGCGTTGCGCGGGTGGCGGATATCAGCGAGCGCGAGCGGGAAATTGCGGTGAAAGCGGCACAAACCCTGGGGCTGGACGTGGCGGGGGTAGACCTTCTGCGAGCAACGCGTGGACCGCTGGTCATGGAAGTGAATGCCTCGCCGGGGCTGGAAGGCGTGGAAAAAACCACAGGGGTCAATATCGCGGGTAAAATGATCTCATGGATCGAACGTCATGCGACGCCGGGCTACTGTCTGAAAACGGGCGGTTAAATGGAATTGAACCCACTTTTTGCGTAATCTATGCGAAGTTTTTATTAAAGAGGCTGCACAGCGATGGATTTACAGGTCGTTCCAACACTGGATACGTTACGTCAATGGCTTGATGATGCCGGGATTACGTTCTTCGAATGCGATTCCTGCCAGGCGCTGCATCTGCCTCATATGCAGAATTTCGATGGCATTTTTGATGCCAAAATCGATCTCATTAACGACGTGATTCTTTTCTCTGCGCTGGCTGAAGTGAAGCCGTCTGCGCTGCTGGCGCTGGCCTCCGACCTGTCGGCCATCAATGCTAGTTCTTTGACCGTGAAGGCATTTCTCGATATACAGGATGATAATCTGCCAAAACTGGTCGTTTGCCAGTCTTTATTCTCCGGTGCAGGGCTGTCGTTCAAACAGTTCTCATGGTTTATGCGCTTGAGTGAAGAGCAAATTTCCATGGTAATGATGGAAGCCAATGCACATCATCTGCTGTATAGCGCGGAAGATGATGCAGAGAATAATGATGCATCTCCCAATTTTCTTCACTAAGCCTGTCTGACTTTTGCGCAGTCGCTGCCATAGCGGCTGCAGAAGGCCATTTTTTCTGCTGCTTTTAACCTTTCTTTAAAGAATTTTTCACCTCCCTCAAGGCCGTTTCGGCTTATCACGTAGACATAACCTGCATAAAAAATTGATAAAAGGCGTTTTTTCGTCTGGGCTATAGCCGGAGACACGGGCTACAGTTATTCTTGCGATGCTTAAAAAAGCGAGCGGAAGCTGCCGGGTAAAGAGGTTTCTTTTTATTTTAGGCAGAGCGACAAACTATGCATGATTATTGCATATCTTCAGATTGCACAGTTTTAGTTCGTTTGTTAACGAGCTTTCAGAAGGAATAAAGATATGATCGCCTTGAATAAAAAATGGTTATCGGGTCTGGTTGCGGGTGCTCTGATGGCCGTCTCTGCCGGCACGCTCGCTGCGGAACAAAAAACGCTGCACGTTTACAACTGGTCTGACTATATCGCGCCGGACACGGTGGCGAATTTTGAAAAAGAGACCGGCATTAAAGTGGTCTACGACGTTTTCGATTCCAACGAAGTGCTGGAAGGAAAACTGATGGCGGGCAGCACCGGGTTTGATCTTGTGGTGCCTTCTGCAAGCTTCCTGGAGCGTCAGCTGACGGCAGGCGTCTTCCAGCCGCTGGATAAGAGCAAGTTACCGAACTGGAAAAACCTCGATCCGGAAGTGCTGAAGCTGGTGGCGAAGCATGACCCGGACAACAAATACGCCATGCCTTACCTGTGGGCGACCACCGGTATCGGCTACAACGTTGATAAAGTCAAAGCGGTGCTGGGCCCGGACGTCAAGCTGGACAGCTGGGACGTGGTGCTGAAGCCGGAAAACCTTGAGAAGCTGAAAAGCTGCGGCGTCTCCTTCCTCGATGCGCCGGAAGAGATTTTCGCCACCGTGCTGAACTATCTGGGCAAAGATCCGAACAGCAACAAGGCTGACGACTACACCGGCCCGGCGACCGATCTGCTGCTGAAGCTGCGTCCAAACATTCGCTACTTCCACTCGTCCCAGTACATCAACGACCTGGCAAACGGCGACATCTGCGTCGCGATTGGCTGGGCGGGCGATGTGTGGCAGGCGGCGAACCGCGCGAAAGAAGCGAAAAACGGCGTGAACGTTTCCTATTTCATTCCGAAAGAAGGGGCGCTGGCGTTCTTTGACGTCTTCGCGATGCCAGCCGATGCGAAAAACAAAGATGAAGCCTATCAGTTCCTCAATTACCTGATGCGTCCTGACGTCATCGCCCATATCAGTGACCACGTCTACTACGCGAACGGTAACAAGGCTTCCGTGCCGCTGGTCAGTGAAGAGATCCGCAATAACCCGGCTATCTATCCGCCTGCGGATGTGTTCGCCAAGCTGTTTACCCTGAAAGTTCAGGACCCAAAAATTGACCGCGTACGTACCCGTGCGTGGACCAAGGTGAAAAGCGGTAAGTAATTACCCGTGAGTTGTAGGCCGGGCAAGCACAGCGCCCCCGGCAACAGGCGCACCGTTATGGTGCGCCTGCACCATGATTTGATTTCTGCCGGAGAGCACCCCGTGAATGACGCGATCCCCCGCCCGCAGGCGAAAGTCCGTAAAGCGCTGACCCCGCTTCTTGAAATTCGTAACCTCACCAAATCTTTCGATGGCCAGCATGCCGTGGACGACGTCAATTTGACGATCTACAAAGGTGAAATTTTTGCCCTCCTGGGAGCATCAGGCTGCGGTAAGTCGACCCTGCTGCGTATGCTGGCCGGTTTTGAACAGCCCACTGCCGGGCAGATTGTGCTGGATGGCGTGGATCTCTCCAGCGTGCCGCCGTATCAGCGCCCGATTAACATGATGTTCCAGTCCTACGCGCTGTTTCCGCACATGACGGTGGAGCAGAACATCGCCTTTGGTCTGAAGCAGGACAAACTGCCGAAAGCCGAAATTACCGCGCGTGTGGCCGAGATGCTGAGCCTGGTTCACATGCAGGAGTTCGCGAAGCGTAAACCGCACCAGCTCTCTGGCGGTCAGCGTCAGCGTGTCGCCCTGTCCCGCAGTCTGGCAAAACGTCCTAAACTGTTGCTGCTCGACGAGCCGATGGGGGCGCTGGATAAAAAACTGCGCGACCGTATGCAGCTCGAAGTGGTGGATATCCTCGAACGTGTGGGTGTGACCTGCGTGATGGTGACCCACGACCAGGAAGAGGCAATGACCATGGCCGGGCGTATCGCCATCATGAACCGTGGGAAGTTCGTGCAGATTGGCGAACCGGAAGAGATTTATGAGCACCCGACTACCCGCTACAGCGCGGAGTTCATTGGCTCGGTCAACGTCTTCGAAGGGCTGCTGAAAGACCGCCAGGAAGATGGACTGGTCATTGAATCACCGGGGCTGCAACACCCGCTTAAGGTCGATCCGGATAACTCGGTGGTGGATAACGTGCCGGTTTACGTCGCGCTGCGCCCGGAGAAAATCATGCTCTGTGAGGATCCCCCTGCCGATGGCTATAACTTTGCCGTCGGTGAAGTGGTGCATATTGCCTACCTGGGCGATCTTTCCATCTACCATGTGCGTCTGAAAAGCGGACAGATGCTCAGCGCTCAGTTGCAGAACGAACATCGCTATCGCAAGGGGCAGCCGACCTGGGGTGACGAAGTGCGCCTGTGCTGGGATGCTGACAGTTGCGTTGTGCTGACGGTATAAGGAGCGGCCCATGAGTACACTAGAACCTCCAGCCCGCGCAGAAAAAACGGGTGGTTTTGCGAACTGGCTGGCGCGTATGCAGATGAACCACGGTCGCAAGCTGGTGATCGCCATGCCATACGTGTGGCTGATCCTGCTGTTCCTGCTGCCGTTCCTGATTGTTTTCAAGATAAGCCTCGCAGAAATGGCGCGGGCGATCCCGCCTTATACCAACCTGCTGGACTGGGCCGACGGGCAGCTCACGCTGACGCTTAATCTCGGCAACTTCCTGCAGCTGACGGACGATCCGCTCTATTTCGAAGCGTATTTACAGTCGTTACAGGTGGCGGCGATTTCGACGATCTGCTGTCTGGTGATGGGCTACCCGCTGGCCTGGGCCGTGGCGCACAGTAAGCCGTCGACGCGTAACATTTTGCTGTTGCTGGTGATCCTGCCGTCGTGGACCTCGTTCCTGATCCGCGTTTACGCCTGGATGGGGATCCTGAAAAACAACGGTGTACTGAATAACTTCCTGATGTGGCTCGGAGTTATCGATCAGCCGCTGACGATCCTGCACACCAACCTCGCGGTCTACATCGGCATTGTTTACGCCTATCTGCCGTTTATGGTGCTGCCGATTTATACGGCGCTGACGCGTATTGATTACTCGCTGGTGGAAGCGTCGCTCGATCTCGGCGCGCGCCCGTTGAAGACCTTCTTCAGTGTGATCGTCCCGCTGACCAAAGGCGGGATTATTGCCGGGTCGATGCTGGTCTTTATTCCGGCGGTGGGGGAGTTTGTGATCCCGGAACTGCTCGGCGGGCCGGACAGCATCATGATTGGTCGTGTGCTGTGGCAAGAGTTCTTTAATAACCGCGACTGGCCGGTGGCGTCTGCGGTGGCAATAGTGATGTTACTCCTGCTGATCGTGCCGATCATGTGGTTCCACAAGCATCAGCAGAAACAGATGGGAGACCACGGATGAACAACTTACCGGTAGTGCGCTCCCCGTGGCGAATTGCGATCCTGGTGATTGGCTTTACCTTCCTGTATGCGCCAATGCTGATGCTGGTGATCTACTCCTTCAACAGCTCCAAACTGGTGACGGTCTGGGCTGGCTGGTCGACGCGCTGGTACAGCGAGTTGTTCCACGATGATGCGATGATGAGCGCGGTGGGGCTGAGCCTGACGATTGCTGCGCTGGCCGCAACCATGGCGTCGGTGCTGGGGACCATCGCTGCACTGGTGATGGTGCGCTTCGGGCGTTTTCGCGGTTCGAACGGCTTTGCTTTTATGATCACCGCCCCGCTGGTTATGCCGGACGTGATCACCGGTCTGGCGTTGCTGCTGCTGTTCGTGGCGCTGGCGCATGCCATCGGCTGGCCGGCTGATCGCGGGATGCTCACCATCTGGCTGGCGCACGTCACTTTCTGTACCGCATACGTGGCGGTGGTGATCTCCTCGCGTCTGCGCGAGCTGGATCGCTCCATTGAAGAGGCGGCGATGGATCTTGGTGCGACGCCGCTGAAGGTCTTTTTCATCATCACCCTGCCGATGATTATGCCAGCGGTGATCTCGGGCTGGCTGCTGGCGTTTACCCTGTCGCTCGACGATCTGGTTATCGCCAGCTTTGTTTCTGGCCCGGGGGCGACGACGCTGCCGATGCTGGTCTTCTCCAGCGTGCGCATGGGGGTGAACCCGGAAATCAACGCCCTGGCCTCGATTATTCTTGGCGTGGTCGGAATTGTCGGATTTATCGCCTGGTATTTGATGGCGCGCGCGGAAAAACAGCGTGTGCGTGATATCCAGCGTGCAAGACGCGGCTGAAGGATTTAAAATTTCCAGTGATGTGCCGCGTACGACGCGGCACTGTTTTTCAGGGAAGTAAAACATTGGGATTATTAAAGAAATCACGTCTTACGCACGCTCGTCCAAACGTTCCTGCGCTGGTTCAGGTGGCGGCGCTCGCCATTATTATGATCCGCTGCCTGGATGTGCTGATGATTCTGAACACCCTGGGCGCGCGCGGCATTGGTGAATTTATTCACCGCAGCGTGCAGACGTGGAATCTGACGCTGGTCTTTCTGAGCAGCCTGGTGCTGGTGTTTATCGAGATCTACTGCGCCTTTTCGCTGGTGAAAGGACGCAACTGGGCGCGCTGGGTCTATCTGCTGACGCAAATTACCGCCGCCAGCTATCTGTGGGCCGCCTCGCTGGGCTATGGCTACCCGGAGCTGTTCAGCATTGCCGGTGAATCCAAACGCGAAATCCTGCGCGCGCTGTTTATGCAAAAACTGCCGGACATACTGGTTCTGTTCCTGCTGTTTATTCCGGCTTCCAGTCGGCGGTTCTTCCGCCTGCAATAATGTGTATAATCGCAGCCCTCGTGATTTTTAAGGTTTTCATATGCAGTGCGCACTCTATGACGCCGGTCGCTGCCGCTCCTGTCAGTGGATAGAACAGCCGGTCTCTCAACAACTCACCGCCAAAATGGCCGACCTGCAACAGCTGCTGGCAGCACACGCGGTGGACGAGTGGTGCGCACCCGTCAGCGGCCCGGAGCAGGGCTTTCGCAACAAAGCCAAAATGGTGGTCAGCGGCAGCGTAGAAAAACCGCTGTTGGGGATGCTGCACCGCGACGGCACGCCGGAAGATTTAACTGACTGCCCGCTTTACCCCGCCTCATTTGAGCCCGTCTTTGCGGCACTCAAACCGTTTATTGCGCGGGCCGGGTTAACGCCTTACAACGTCGCCCGCAAGCGCGGCGAGCTGAAATACCTTCTGCTGACGGAAAGCCAGATTGACGGCGGCATGATGCTGCGTTTCGTGCTGCGTTCCGAAACCAAGCTGGAACAGCTTCGCGCGGCGCTGCCGTGGTTGCAGGAACAGCTTGTGCAGCTCAAGGTCATTACGGCAAATATTCAGCCGGTGCATATGGCGATCATGGAAGGGGAAAAAGAGGTCTTCTTCACCGAACAGCACGCGCTGGCGGAGAATTTCAACGGTGTGCCGCTGTGGATCCGCCCGCAAAGCTTCTTCCAGACCAACCCGACTGTCGCCAGTGCGCTGTACGCCACCGCGCGCGACTGGGTTCGGGCGTTAAACATCCATCATATGTGGGATCTGTTCTGCGGCGTGGGGGGATTTGGTCTGCACTGCGCCACGCCTGAGATGCAGCTTACCGGGATTGAGATCTCTGCTGAGGCGATTGCCTGCGCCAGACAGTCCGCCGCTGAGCTGGGGTTAACGAATCTGCACTTCCAGGCGCTGGACTCTACGCAGTTCGCGACCGGGCAGGGTAATGTGCCAGAGCTGGTACTGGTAAACCCGCCGCGCCGTGGCATCGGACAAGCGCTATGCGATTACCTGAGCCAGATGGCACCGGATTACATCGTCTATTCAAGCTGCAACGCGCAGACGATGGCGAAAGATATTGCGCATTTGCCGGGTTACCGCATTGAGCGCGTTCAGCTTTTCGATATGTTCCCGCACACTGCGCACTATGAAGTGTTGACGCTACTCGTTAAGCAATAAGTGAAGCAGCCGGAGGGCGGGTGCCTCCGGCTGCGATGAGACTTACTGGCTCATGGCGTCTTTTTTACCCATCTCATCCTTTTTCATGTTGTCCATTTTGCCCATTTTGTCTTTCCCCATGTGATCCTTCTTCATGGCGTCCTTGCACATGTCGCCCTTACACATTTTATCGTGTGGCTGGGACATGTTGTCTTTTGCCATCGTCTCTTTGCTCATGGAGTCTGCCGCCTGCACGTTTGCCATAAACAGAGCCGAAAGCACGGTTGCCGCAATGATCATTTTTTTCATGGTATTTCCTCGTCGTTTACGTTGTTGTATTAACTGCCACCAAACCAGTTGTAACCCTGGTCTTCCCAGTAGCCGCCAGGGAAGCGATTGGTGATTTCAATGACCTGAATATGCTTCGGGTTTTTGTATCCCAGCTTGGTCGGAATTCGGAGCTTCATGGGATAACCGTACTCAGGAGGGAGGATTTGGTTATCCCAGGTCAGGGCGAGCAGCGTTTGCGGGTGCAACGCGGTCGCCATATCAATGCTGGTGTAGTAATCATCCGCGCAGCGGAAGCTGATGTATTTGGCGCGGGTGTCGGCACCGATCGCCTGCAGAAAATGGCGGAAGGGGATTCCACCCCAACGGCCAATGGCGCTCCATCCTTCCACGCAAATATGGCGCGTGATCTGGTTTACCTGCTGCATACGATACAACTCAGGCAGGGACCAGCTGCGGGTGTCTCGCACCAGGCCGCGAATGGCGAGTTGATAATCCCGGCCGTCGACCTGCGGAATTTGGTCGCGATCGTAAAAGGCGTTAAACGGGAAAGGGCGGGTGATGTCGCTTTCGGTATATTCAGGTGCCAGATGACGGTCGCTGAACAGGAAACCCTGGACACGATCGTTAAAGCGCGACATTCGTGAAAGTGCAGTTTCAACACTGGCGTTGTCGCTCAGGTCACAGCCTGTAAGCAGCATAATCCCGCCTAACGTCAGCCCCTGTTTAAGAAAGTGACGTCGCCGTGCGTTTACGGATTTTTCGGCGTCCTTGACCAGATATTCCGCGTCGCGGGAAGAGAGAAAGGTTGGTTTTTTCATGAGATACCCTTAGCGACCGCGCAGCATTGCCAGTAATGTTTTAGGAACGAGCAGCACCATAAGCAGGTGGATCACGACAAACGCGACAATGAAGGACATACAAAAGAAGTGGATGTAACGTGCGGTGTCATAGCCTCCCAACAGTTCACGTAAAAGCGGAAACTGAACGGATTTCCAGATAACCAGCCCGGAAAGCACAAGCATTACGCCGGTTAATATGGCCAGCAAGTAGGCCAGTTTTTGCACCATGTTGTAGTGGTTGAGATCGGCATGCTGCAGTTTTCCCCGCAGGGCCAGCGCCATATCCTTGAGCAACCCCTTAACAGACAAAGGGAAAAAGGTGCGTGCAAAGCGCCCGGTGACAATACCTAACGTGCAGTAGATCAGGCCGTTAATACCTAAAACCCACATCATGGCGAAGTGCCACTGCAGCGCGCCGCCCAGCCAGCCTCCCAGCGTGAAAGAGGACGGAAAAGTGAATGGGAACAACGGCGAGGCGTTATAAATTCGCCATCCGCTGAATACCATGCCAGCCATGGCGAGGGCATTAATCCAGTGACACACCCTGACCCAAAGGGGATGAATAACAGCTGTTGGCAGAGACATGGTGACCTCGTTATTCCATTGCGTGGTCAAATCCTAAGATAAATTCGGTCACCACATCCTCACGGAAGTTTAAATAAAATGTGATAACTCCGGCGGGCGTTATTAGGTAAGCTCAACTGTAATGAAACGGCGTGGATGTGGGTCATGAGTAACGCAAAGAAAATATTGCTGGTGGAGGACGATAGCGATATCGCCGCCTTCCTGAGCCTGAACTTAAAAGATGAAGGTTTTGAGATTGTGCACGAAGCCGATGGCGAACGTGCGCTGCTCCAACTGGAAAAACAGCACTGGGATGCGGTCATTCTCGATCTGATGCTGCCTGGCGTGGACGGGCTGGAGATCTGTCGCCGTATCCGCCAGATGACCCGCTATCTGCCCGTCATTATCATCAGCGCTCGCACCAGCGAGACGCACCGGGTACTGGGTCTTGAGATGGGGGCTGACGATTATCTGCCTAAACCGTTCTCCGTTCTGGAGCTGATTGCTCGCGTCAAGGCGCTCTTTCGACGTCAGGAAGCGATGGGGCAAAATCTTCGTCTGGAGGCGGGTATTATTCGCTGTCACGGCATGGAAATTGACCCCCTGGCACGAGAGGTTCGCCTGCGGGGGGAAACCATTGACTTGACCCCGCGTGAGTTTGATTTGCTCTACTGGTTTGCCCGTCATCCGGGCGAGGTGTTCTCCCGTTTATCGTTGCTGGATCATGTCTGGGGCTACCAGCATGAAGGGTACGAGCACACGGTAAATACGCACATTAACCGTCTGCGCGTCAAAATTGAAAAAGATGCCGCAGAGCCAGATATCATCCTGACGGTGTGGGGGAAAGGGTACAAATTTGCCGTCGAAAAAGCGGAGCCCCACGCATGATAAGCCACTTAACCTTAAGCCAGCGCCTGTCACTTCTTTTTAGCGCCACGCTTGTTTTATGCATGTTTGTGGCATGTGGCGTGCAGCTTTATAGCAGTAAGCAGTACGGCGATGCCATGGTGCAACGTCTGTCAGCGGGGTTGGCGCAGCAGATAGTTAACAGTGAACCGCTTCTTGATAACCAGGGTAAAGCAAACACTGAGAATCTCAAATCGCTGTTCGATCGTCTGATGACGCTTAATCCCAGCGTTGAACTCTATGTGGTGTCGCCTCAGGGACATATTGTGGCAGACGCGGCCCCGGTCGGGCACATGAAGCGTCAAACGATCGATCTTACCCCGTTAAACAACTATTTATCCGGGGCTGCTTTCCCTGTGTATGGCGATGATCCACGAAGTCTGGATCAACGTAAGGTGTTCAGCGTGGCGCCGATCCTCCTGAACGGCAATCTGCACTCCTACTTGTATATTATTCTCCAGGGCGAAGACCTGAATGCACTGGCGAACACCGCGTGGCACAAGGCCCTGACCGACGCTATCGTAGGATCGCTTTTACTGGCATTACTCTTTGGCTCGCTGGCCTGGTGGTTGGTCAAAAAATGGGTTACCCGTCCAGTGGAACAGTTAACCAGCGAGGTAAATGACCTTGAGCAGGACAGCATCAGCGCCATAAAAAGTCTGGCCGCCCGGCCGGTCAATCTGGCTCCTGAAAACGAAGTTGAACTGCTTCGTAACACGTTTATCGAGTTATCGCGCAAGATTGCTTCACAATGGGATCAGCTGGCTGACGGTGACCGTCAGCGCAGGGAGTTTATCGCCAATATCTCTCACGATCTTCGCACGCCGCTGACTTCGCTGCTGGGGTATCTCGAAACCCTCTCGCTTAAGTCCGCCACGTTGAGTGCCGAGGAGCAGAATCAATACCTGGCTATCGCACTGCGTCAGGGGCAGAAAGTGCGCCATCTCTCGCAACAGCTGTTTGAACTGGCGCGCCTTGAGCATGGGGGGATTAAACCGCAGCGCGAACGTTTTGCCATGGCTGAATTGATTTCAGATGTGGCGCAAAAATTCGAGCTGACCACACAGACAAGGCAGTTGCGAATGCATATAGACGTCCCTGGCCCGCTGCCGCTGGTGTATGCCGATGTGTCGATGATTGAGCGGGTGGTCACGAATTTGCTGGATAACGCCGTTCGCCATACCCCGGCAGGAGGCGAGATTTTGCTTAAGGTCTGGCAGGAGAATGGGCTTCTGCAGGTTGAGGTGGCGGACAGTGGCTCAGGTATCGAGCGTGCATTGCGTGACGATCTGTTTCAGCGTCCTTCTGCGTTAAACCCGCAGGCATCGCGGGAGAATCGCGGCGGATTAGGCTTGCTGATTGTGAAGCGAATGCTGGAGCTGCATGGGGGAGGGATCAGGCTGATGGATTCGGTGAGCGGGGCACGTTTCCGGTTCTTTGTGCCGTTGTAAGAAATTGCCGGGTAAGGCGAAACCATCACCCGGCAAAAATACTTACTGCGGGAACCACTGATCGCTGATTTTCTGATAGGTGCCGTCCGCTTTAATTGCTTTCAGGGCGCCGTTCAGTTTTTCCAGCAACGCTTTGTTATCCGGACGTACTGCAATGCCCAGACCGGTACCGAAGTACTGTGGATCGGTCACTTTCTCGGTTGCGGTACCCAGCTGCGGGTTAGTTTTCAGCCACTCGTTCACCACGGCAGTGTCACCAAACACGCCATCAATACGGCCATTTTTCAGGTCGATAATCGCGTTCTGGTAGCTGTCGTAGGCCACGGTTTTCACTTCAGGATGTTTGTCCTGCAGGTATTTCTGGTGCGTGGTGCCGTTTTCCATCCCAATGCGTTTGCCTTTCAGTTCGTCAAAGGATTTATAAGCACCTTTCTTCGCAATCACCACCGCCGAGTTGGCGTAGTACGGGTCGGTGAACGCGACCTGCTTGCTGCGTTCAGGCGTGATGTCCATCCCGGAGATCACCGCGTCGTATTTTTTGAACTTCAGCGACGGGATCAGGCTGTCAAAAGCATGGTTAGTAAAGGTGCAGTCGGCCTGCATTTGTTTGCACAGCGCTTTTGCCAGATCGATATCGAAACCGACGATCTGGTTACTGGCATCCAGCGATTCAAACGGCGGATAGGTGGCGGACACGCCGAAATTGATTTTATCCGCAGCGGATGCGCCAGCGGCGAAGGTGGCGAGTAATGCGGCCAGAACTAACTTTTTCATTGTAATGCTCCCGTCTGTCTTATTTATGCGCCGTGTCTGCGGCCTGGATGTACAATGCCAGTTAATGAATTTGTATGCAATAAAAATGATTAAATATTATGTCTGTTGTAAAAAAAAGCGGATAACCCATCAGGTTACCCGCTCCATGAATACCGTTTTATGCATTCGCGTGGTTAATTTCTGCGCTCAAATGCCAGCGCTTTACGCTCAATCAGACGCATCATCAGCGTCAACAGACCGTTAACCACCAGATACACCACGCCTGCGGCACCAAATACCATCACGTCATAGGTGCGTCCGTACAACAACTGTCCGTGACCCATCACTTCCATCAGGGTGATGGTGTAGGCCAGAGAGGTACTCTTGAACACCAGCACCACTTCGTTGGAGTACGAGGAGAGCGCGCGCTTAAAGGCGTACGGCAGCAAAATCGCCAGCGTGTCTTTCTTGCTCATGCCCAGCGCCCCGCACGACTGCCATTGCCCTTCAGGAATAGCGCGGATAGCCCCGTAGAACAGTTGGGTGGTGTAGGCAGCACTGTTCAGCGAAAGAGCAATCAGGGCACACAGCCACGGCTCAGAGAGCAGGTGCCAGATAACCGGGTAGTTCTGCAGCGACGGGAACTGGCCGGGCCCGTAGTAAATCAGGAAGATCTGCACCAGCAGCGGCGTACCGGTAAACAGGGTGATGTAGCCGCGCACAATCCACACCAGCACCGGCGTTTTTAGCGTCAGGATGATGGTGAAGATAAGGGCCAGGATCAGCGCCACGATGATGGACGCCACGGTCAGCGTCAGGCTGGTGTGCAGCCCTTTCATCAACTCGGGAAAATATTCAAGCATCAGCCTGGTCTCCGTTCAAAGCGCGTCGCACGCAGGTCAATACGCTTGAGGATGTACTGACTGAGCAACGTAATCACCAGGTAGATAGCTGCCGCCACAATGTACCAGGTAAACGGCTCCTGAGTACGGGTGGCGATGCTTTTGGTTTGCAGCATCAAATCATTTACGCTAATCAAGCTCACCAGAGCGGTATCTTTCAGCAGCACCAGCCACTGGTTACCGAGCCCCGGCAGGGCATGACGCCACATTTGCGGCATCACCAGACGGAAGAAGATGGCTGACTTCGACAAGCCTAACGCCTGACCGGATTCCCATTGCCCCTGCGGTACCGCTTTCAGCGCACCGCGCAGCGTTTGCGACGCGTAGGCGGAGTAGAGCAGAGAGAGGGCAACGACACCGCACAGGAACGGGCTAACGTCAAAATTCTCAATTTGCATCTGCACCGGGATCTGCACAACGCCAAGATTAATGGTGAAGCCGTCCGACAGCATTAACAGCAGCTGTGAGGAACCGAAATAGATAAATAGGACCACCAGAATTTCCGGTAGTCCACGCAGCACAGTGACCAGCGCGGAGCCTGCCCAGGCGACGGGGAACCATTTTGCTGATTCCCACACCGCGAAGAACATCGCCAGCACAAGGCCGATAATCAGTGCGCAAACGGCAAGGCCGACGGTCATCCCGGCGGCACTTGCTAAAGGAAAAATTTCATTCATCAGGAATTACTTCTGGAACCATTTTTTGTAGATGGTTTCGTAGGTGCCGTCTTTCTTCACTTTTTCCAGCGCAGCGTTAAATTTCTGCTGCAGCTCAGTGTTGCCCTGACGAACGGCAATCCCCAGACCGGTGCCGAAGTAATCCTTATCGGTCACTTTGTCGCCCACTGGTGCCAGCTTGTCGTTGGCTTTCAGCCACTCGGTCACCACAGCGGTATCACCAAAGACGCCATCAATACGACCATTTTGCAGGTCCAGCTTCGCGTTCTGGTAGCTGTCATACGGAACAGTGGTGATTTCCGGATGTTTATCCATGATGAATTTCTGGTGCGTGGTGCCGTTCTGTACACCGACTTTCTTGCCTTTCAGCTGATCAACAGAGGTGAATTTCCCTTTCTGACCAATGAACAGGGCGGAGTTGTCGTAGTAAGGGGTGGTAAACAGCACCTGTTTTTCGCGCTCAGGGGTGATGTCCATTCCGGCCATCACAGCGTCGATACGGCGGAACTTCAGGCTTGGGATCAGGCTATCGAACGCCTGGTTGCTGAAGGTACAGGTTGCGTCGATCTCTTTACACAGAGCGTTCGCCAGATCCACATCGAAGCCCACAATCTTGTTGCTGGCATCCATGGACTCAAACGGAGGGTAGGACGCTTCCGTGGCGAAACGAATGGTCTGGGCTGCGGTAGCGGAAAGGGTAACGCCAGCAAGCAGCACGGCAAGTAATACTTTTTTCATTATATTTCCCCTGACACAATCAATGAGATAAATAGTTTTTGAAGGCATCGGTTTGCGGGTTGGAGAAGCAGCTCGCATCACCTTGCTCGACGATATAACCGTTTTCCATGTACACCACGCGGCTGGCGGTTTTGCGCGCCACTTCCACTTCGTGGGTTACGATGACCTGAGTGATATTGGTTTCCGCCAGCTCACGAATGATGCTGACGATCTGGGCGGTGATTTCCGGGTCCAGCGCCGCCGTCGGCTCATCAAACAGCAGTACCGCAGGCTCCATCATCAGCGCACGAGCAATCGCCACACGCTGTTGTTGCCCACCAGAAAGGTGCAGCGGATAGCGGTCGCTGTAAGGCTTAAGACGCAGACGCTCCAGCAGTTTTTCGGCACGCGCAATCGCCTGATCTTTGCTTAACCCCAGCACACGGCACGGGGCTTCAATCAGGTTTTGCAGCACGGTCAGATGCGGCCAGAGATTGTATTGCTGGAAGACCATGCCGACGTTTTGACGCAGCTCGCGAATCGCTTTATCTGACGGGGTCTTCGCGAAATCAAAATGGTTACCGGCGATTGCCAGCGTACCTGAACGTGGCATTTCAAGCAGATTAAGGACACGCAGAAGGGAGCTTTTACCTGCACCGCTTGGGCCAAGCAAAACCAGCGTTTCGCCTTCCGGGCAGTTCAGCGTGATGTCAAACAGCGCCTGGTGTGCGCCGTAGAAGCAGTTAATGCCGTTTAGTTTAATACTCATCGGGGCAGTCTTTACTCATCCAGGCAATCTATAGCAATTGAGGCCGCAGATAGTACCGTTGACAGAATAGTTATGCAATATTTCTGCGTTAAAAGTTAAATATAACCCGTATTTCCTCTTAAACATAGCACAAAATAGCGAACGGCAAGGTCGGCGAGTATAAATGTCGGCATTCCGAATGAAATGCCGCACATTTTTCGGGGGTTACAATTTTGTATCGGATGGTTTAACGGTTTTCAATCGACTGACGCAGCGTGCCTGCCGGGGCATGAACGCTGCCGCCGACGTAGCGTACGTCGTCCACCGCCCAGCATTGACCCTCACGGATCATCAGCACTTCATCCTGCCAGGTCTGAGTACCCTGAGTCAGCTTCACGCGCAGCGGAATGTTTCGCGCATCCGTGTTCGGAATAGTTGACGCGCTGGCCACTTCGGCGCTGTCAGGCAGCGTGGCGCGGCTGGAGAACGGATCGGATTTCAACAGCGCGTTGTGCTGCGGATCGCGGGTGGCGTCGTTCAGCAATTTTGCCAGCCCATCGCTCAGATACGGGCGCAGGCCGGTGAGATCGTTGCTGCGGTGCTGAATGCGATAATCATAGAACTGCTGCGCCACGGTGTCCGGGCCGCCATCAATACAGGGGCCGCTGCGGGTACCGATATCCTTAAAGGCTGGCGTGACCGTGGTGGTACAGGCGCTGAGCACCAGCGCGCAGGGCACGAAAAGTGTTAAAGCAGAATAGCGCATGTTGATTTCCTTATTTATTAACTATCCTTTCAATCATAGCGTAACGAACCGATAATGCTGTGCCTAAGGCATTGAACGCTAAAGAAGGAGATAAAATATGCAGTTTTCAACAACGCCAACCCTGGAAGGGCAGACCATTACCGAGTACTGCGGTGTGGTCACCGGTGAAGCGATTCTCGGTGCCAACATCTTCCGTGACTTTTTTGCCGGCATCCGCGATATCGTGGGTGGACGCTCTGGCGCATACGAAAAAGAGCTGCGCAAAGCGCGCGAGATCGCCTTTAAAGAGCTCGGCGAGCAGGCGGAAGCGCTCGGCGCGGATGCGGTCGTGGGGATTGATATCGACTACGAAACGGTCGGGAAAGATGCCAGCATGCTGATGGTGAGCGTAAGCGGTACGGCGGTGAAAACTCTTCGATGACGCGTTCGCTTACGGCGCTCCTGCTGGCGCTGTTGCTGGCAGGGTGCACCGCTGAAAAAGGGATTATTGATAAAGGTGCCTACGAGCTGGATACCCGGCATCAGGCGCAGGCGGCTTACCCGCGCATCAAGGTGCTGGTGATCCACTACACCGCGGATGATTTTGACAGCTCGCTCGCCACGCTAACGGATAAAAACGTCAGCTCTCACTATTTGATCCCTGCAAAGCCACCGGCACCGAAAGGAAAACCGCGCATCTGGCAACTGGTGCCCGAGAGCGAGCTGGCCTGGCATGCAGGCATTAGCTTCTGGCGGGGTACTAACCGTATCAATGATACATCTGTCGGCATTGAGCTGGAAAACCGTGGCTGGCAAAAGAGGTCTGGCGTTAAGCACTTTACTCCTTTTGAACCTGCGCAGATCGCGGCGCTGGTGCCGCTCGCCAAAGACATTATTGCCCGCTACAACATCAGACCTGAAAATGTCGTGGCCCATTCGGATATCGCGCCGCAGCGTAAAGATGACCCCGGTCCGTTGTTTCCGTGGCGGCAACTGGCCCAGCAAGGCATCGGCGCATGGCCCGATCCCGCACGTGTTGCGTTCTATATGAACGGGCGTCCGCGCTATCAGCAGGTGGATACTCCCGCGTTACTCGATCTCCTTGCGCGTTATGGCTATGAAGTACCGGCAGACAGTACGCCGGCGCAGCAAAAACGCATCATCATGGTCTTCCAGATGCATTTCCGGCCCGATCTGTGGAACGGTGTCGCGGATATCGAAACGATGGCCATTGCAGAAGCACTTTTAGAGACATACGGGCAGGGATAATCCTTCGGATTGCCCCCGAATGCGCCTGTTTATGCTGAATTGCTTGAGATTAATCTTAAGTACAAACTCAATTCATTTTTAGTTAATTGACTTAAAATTATCCGGATTTAAGATAGACACATAGCTTGCTAAGTAATGCAGCAAATAAATATAACGTACTCGTCCTTTATTTTCTCCTTGAGAATATCATCAGGAAAATATTAAAAGGTTAAGGTTTTATACCTTAGTCTTGCTTTTTAAATTTCACATCTTAAATCGGGTATAATAATGTTAAGCATCTATGCGAAAAAATTACGTCCGCAGCATGAAATGGAAACCATTATCTCTGCAACGTCAGGTTTTGAAGAAAGAACCTTAAAGAAATGGCAAAAAATATCGACCTCTGATTCACAGTATATTCATATTATCGTCAGCGGCGAAGTTGAGTTCCGCCGTGAATCCGACGAGCTGTGTATGTTCACTGTGACGGGCCAGTGCATTTTTGGTCTCTCTGCCATGTACTACAACGCAACGCACATGTATGGCCTCGTTCGTGCCAATACCGTGGTGCGATCAATTAAAAAAGAGGTTTTCGCCCAGCTAATGACTGAAAACAACTTATGGCCGGAACTGACTAAAGTCCTCTCCTGGTACATTTGTATGCTGAGCAAGCGAGACGATGTGTTGGTTGCCCGCAGTGCCTATTCAGTCGTACGCGAATTCCTGTACGAAATTAATGAACTGATTATTCATCATCAACGTGATATTAATGTTTATGATTATATTCAGGAGTACACCAATCTGGCGCGTAGTACCATCATTAAAATTCTCTCCGACCTGAAAAAAGGTCAGTATATTGTCGTGGAAAAGGGGCGTCTCCTTAATATGGCAACATTGCCTGAGAAATATTAATTATTCCAGCCGATCGCCTTTCTGACTCAAAGGCGATCGGGTGTCTGCTTTATGTAATACACCAGACTGTGAATTCTCGTGCGTTTCGTCAACTGGCGGCGCGGGAATTTTTCCGTGCGAGTAATCCTGTTCTTGTTCTTTTAATGCCTGCTTAAACAACTCGGTTAACGATGAATTATTTGTGTCTGTGCTGGCGGGCGAAACATCGTGAGCTTCAGTTCCGGGTAACGTATCCCGCGACGTATCGTGCGGTTCCGTACCCTGAGGAGCCTGCTGCCAGTCGGCATCATCGCTGTTAATGGGAAGATCCTGCATGGCAGGAATATCATGGTGTACTGGCGCAGGTTTCGGCTCCGGATGCGGGAACGGCTTACTCACATACACATAGTGCATATCTGAAATCTGCGTCTCGGGTTTTACGACGCTGACTTTTTTTGCCAGTTCCGGTGCGGGATGACGCAGGTTCCAGTAGGTATGCGTGTACAGTCCCGCCATCAGCATGGCACACAGACTCACCATCCATACGACGGTGTTGGTGAATATTGTTCTCAGGTGGGGGAAACGATACGAAAACCACACCGCCTCCCCGGTTGTGTAGCTGCGCTGAGCCGCAAGACAGATGGTAGACATCAGGAACGCCCCTCCTGCGTTTGAGTGGTCTGAATCAATACGCTCGGCGTGGTATTGGTTACGCGCATCAACTGCATCAACGTCTCTTCCCCGGGAATACCATCCACATGCAGATGCATTTTTTGCTGGAACTCGCGGGTGCGTTTCATCATTTCCGTCGTCCAGGTTTGAGAGTGGGTTTCCGGTTGGGCAAGGGCCTGGCTCAACTGCTGGTCAAGCCAGGTCATATCTTTACTGTCGCTGGCGGCGCCGATCGCGTCTTTACCTTCCGGCGTCAGGCTGTGCAGTTGGGTGTAGTTTCCGGTCGCGTGTTGGTTAAACCAGTTGCGGCTCACCTGCCAGGTGCGGTTGTTCATCAGCAGGTCGATTGAGGTCTCTCCGACGCGGGCGACCACGGCATAATTGAGGTGGTTACCCGTTTTCAGTTCACTGATCCACGGATAGCCCTCCTGTGCCAGCGCCTCCGGTGAGGCATTTCCCTGTTTACACATCAGGTTCACCTTCGCGGCGTTTTGACACAGAGCATCGTCCGCCGAGGCGTCATAACCCCACATCAGGTAGAGCTGATGCATGGCATCTGACGGGGTGATCATTTCGTTATCGATAACCGGCACAACAGGCGCCTGAACTTTTGGCGTCTGATGCCGCCAGCTTACCGGAACCGGCAGCTGAATCGGAAGGCGTGCCGTCATCGCTGAGCTGAAATACCAGCCGCAGGCAGCGAACAGCACAGACGCGAATAATCCCACGGTAGCCAGGTACTTACCGCATTTTTTCCCGGGCAGGATCTCTCCCGCGGCCAGGCGTAAATGACGTGGGCTGACCTGGCTTGCACGCTCGGTCCAGGCGGCAAGCATCGCGAGGTGCGCCAGTTCATTCAGCTTGCTGATATTCCCTTTGGTCAGGGCATGCATTTTACGCACGCGGGCCGGAGTTAACGGTGAGTTCTCGCATCCCTGTTCGTCACACTGCGCCTGCACGTAGTTGAGATATTCCCGGCAGGTGAGTGAGCGCAACGTGTGATGGGTATGCGTATATTCCCGCAACACAGATTGCTGCATCAGGACAGCTTCCTGAGCTGTTGCGCCCATCAGCACGATGGAAAGAGCAAACTCCAGCTCCTGGGCGCGCGTGAGCAACAGAGCCAGCACCTCCCGGCAGGTGTCTTTCATGGCTTCGGTGTGGGCGATCACCAGCACTTTCGACCTGGTTTTACCGCCTTGCCACTGGTGCAACACCGCATCCACCGCCTGAATCCTGTTCTTGTTCTCTTTCGTTCCCGGGTTGAGCTTATACAGCAGGCTACTGGCACTCAGTTTTGGGAACGCGTTGATGGCAAGAACATTAGGGTTAGCAGATTTCAGGGCATCGCTGAACTGGCCCAGCAGCGGGAGATCGTCAGAAAAGAGCCCCGTAATTCCCGCCAGCTGGGTTTTCTCTTTCAGCAGGTTGAAAACGTCCTGATGATAAGGCACCAGAAAATCCCCGGATAAACGAGTGATCTTCCGAAAGGGCGGATTTTTAAAATTAAAGTGGCTCTGATACATAACGACTTACCGTCTCTGATTGAATAGCAACAGGACGAGAAAGTAAAGCAACGCCACCGAGGGGGCAATTTATACACAGGGTAAAAATATCCTGCTGTCGATACCTAACATCTGAATTTTATACGGTCAATATGTTTTTTCATGAAAGTTAGCGGCAAAGCCAGTGGTCGTATTTATCGCGAGGTATTACGCTTTCCACACATATTAGTGCAGCGTGATGCTGCTTATTTTCGCTTTGCTAAAGGCCAGATGAAAAATGAGGTTCTCATATCTGTCTCGGTGGATAACGCCTTGCATTATGTTTGTGCTGTTAATTTTTTGCGGCCAGCAAGGGTATCGGACGTTTAAAGATTATAAAAAAGTGACGAATAAGTTGGTTAATTCTGATGTGCAGCCAGCGAAAAATCCTCGTGAAGAAAAGACATTCACACTTTTCGCCGCTGCTGTACGTCAGGATAACTTACCTGCGGCAGTCAAAGCCCCTCTGGCTGCGGAAATTGAAGGCATCGTACGCAGTGATGATACCTGGCTTTCCTTCGCCGTCATCAAAACACCCGGTGGTCAAAAGAGTTACCGCGAAGGTGAGCCACTGGCGGGATTTGACGATGCCTATATTCAGGAAATTAACAAAGATAATGTGGTGGTTAATTACGAAGGTGCTACGCAGGTACTGGCTTTAAATAAACCTGATTATTTTAAGGGCGGCGTTGACAACGGCCTGGTAACCCAATCGAAGAAAGATGCAGGTGCGGACAATGTGCATCTGGATGATTATCTGGTGTTAAAACCAATAATCGAAAATGGGCAACTGGAAGGCTATAACATTAATCCAAAGGATGCTTCCACCTTCTACAGCCATTCAGGGTTGAAAAAAGGGGATGTGGCAGTAGAAGTGAACTCAGTCGATATGACCGATCAAGCAAAGGCAAAAAGTATTATTGCCAGCTGGTCGAAAATAAAAGAAGCGGAGGTCGTCGTCAGACGTCACGCTCACCTTGAAAATATTCGGGTTAATGTTTTAAACAATTAACAAGTGTACAGACATGAAGAAATTTCCCTGGGCGTGCGTGGCGCTGACCGCATTGTCGTTATATTCGAGTTCGCTGCTTGCAGCCAACTTTAGCGCGAGCTTTAAAAATACCGATATCCGCGAGTTTATTGATACGGTTGGCCGCAATCTTAACAAAACCATTCTCGTCGACCCGTCCGTTCAGGGCACGGTGTCGGTCAGAACCTACAACGTATTGACGGAAGATGAGTATTACCAGTTCTTCCTGAGCGTGCTGGATTTGTACGGGCTGTCGGTGATCCCGATGGACAACGGCATGGTCAAAGTGGTGCGTTCAAGCGTAGCCCGCACCGCCGGCGCGCCGCTGGCAGACAGCAACAATCCGGGCAAAGGCGATGAGATCATCACTCGCGTCGTGCGCATGGAAAATGTGCCAGTACGTGAACTGGCTCCGCTGCTGCGTCAGCTCAACGATGCCACCGGCATCGGGAACGTGGTGCACTTCGAGCCCTCCAACGTGCTGCTGTTAACCGGGAAAGCCTCGGTGGTGAACCGCCTGGTGGATCTGGTTCAGCGCGTGGATAAAGACGGGGTTCAGCGTCGTGAGATCGTGCCGCTGCGCTTTGCGTCCGCGAAGGCGCTCTCAGACATGTTGAACAACCTCAACAACGAAGAGCAGAAAGGGCAAAACGCGCCGCAGCTGGCCACCAAAGTGGTGGCGGATGACGAAACGAATAGTCTGGTGATCAGCGGTTCGGAAGATGCGCGGATGCGTACCCGTTCCCTTATTCATCAGCTGGATCGCGAGCAGAACAACGAGGGGAACACCCGCGTCTTCTATCTCAAGTATGCCAGCGCCACGAAAGTGGTTCCGGTACTTACCGGTATCGGCGAGCAGCTGAAAGACAAAGCGGGCGCACCAAAGGCGAAAGCCGCGACTGCAGCCAGCGATCTGAATATTACCGCCGATGAGGCAACCAACTCGCTGGTGATCACCGCGCAGCCTAACGTGATGAACTCCCTGGAGAAGGTGATCGACAAGCTCGACATCCGCCGTCCGCAGGTGCTGGTGGAAGCGATCATTGCTGAGGTGCAGGACGGTAACGGACTGGATCTCGGCGTGCAGTGGACCAGTAAGCACGGCGGCGTGCAGTTCGGCTCCACCGGGCTGCCCATCAGCCAGGTGAAAAATGGCGTGATGAAAGGGGCGAGCTTCACCGGCCTGGCGACAGGCTTCTTTAACGGTGATTTCGGGGCCCTGATGACCGCGCTTTCCACCGATGGCAAAAATGACATTCTTTCGACCCCAAGCGTGGTCACGCTGGATAACAAAGAAGCGTCGTTCAACGTGGGTCAGGATGTGCCGGTGCTTTCCGGTTCGCAGACCACCAGCGGCGACAACGTCTTTAACTCCGTTGAGCGTAAGACGGTCGGTACCAAGCTGAAAATTGTGCCGCAAATCAACGACGGCGACATGATCCACCTGAAGATTGAGCAGGAAGTGTCCAGCGTCGACAACAGTGCGACGGAAGACGCCAGCCTCGGCCCAACCTTCAACACCCGTACCATCAACAACGAAGTGATGGTGCACAGTGGGCAGACGGTGGTGCTTGGCGGTCTGATGGAAAACGTCACCAAACAGTCGGTTTCCAAAGTGCCGCTGCTCGGCGATATCCCGCTGGTCGGTCAGCTGTTCCGTTACACCTCGCAGGATACGTCCAAACGCAACCTGATGGTCTTCATCCATACCACCGTCCTGCGTGACGACGATAACTACAGCGCTGCATCGAAAGAGAAGTATGACCAAATCCGCGCTCGCCAGCAGCAGCGCGTGGAGGAGAAAAAGCTCGGTATCGTTGAGCCAACCGATAATGCGGTGTTGCCTGCATTGCCCTCTGCCTCCCGCAACCCGCTTAAAGAGTAAGGGAGGCATAACGTGGACGAGCTGGGGAAAACTCTGTGTAGCAGCAGCTACGCGAAAGATAATGGCGTTTTATTTTACAACAATGCTGTCTATATCCGTGCTGACACCCCGGCGTTTGCCCTGCTGGAGGTGCACCGGGTGCTGGGGCGCGCGTTCGTTCCGGTAACCCTGACGTCTGACGCTTTCGATGAGATGCTGGCCAAAATCTGGCAGCAGAGCAGCGGCGTATCTCAGCAGCTGGTGGACGATATGGATGCAGATATCGATCTGATGGCGTTAACCGAGGAGATCCCGGATAACGAAGATCTGCTCGATAACGACGAAAACTCCCCGGTGATCCGCCTGATCAACGCCATTCTCGGCGAGGCGGTCAAGGACGGCGCGTCGGATATTCATATCGAAACCTTTGAGCGCACGCTGAGCATTCGCTTCCGCGTCGACGGTGTACTGCGCCCGGTGTTGCAGCCCGCGCGTAAACTCGCGCCGCTGCTGGTGTCGCGCATCAAGGTCATGTCAAAACTCGACATCGCCGAGAAGCGCCTGCCGCAGGATGGTCGTATCTCTTTACGTATTGGCCGTAAGGCGATCGACGTGCGCGTGTCGACCATTCCATCCCAGTACGGCGAGCGCGTAGTGATGCGTCTGCTCGATAAAAGCAATCTCAAGCCCGACATCAACAAGCTGGGGCTGATTGATGAAGAGCTGGAGAAGTTAAAGGGGCTGATTGACCGCCCGTACGGCATTATCCTGGTCACCGGGCCAACGGGTTCCGGTAAAAGTACCACCCTGTACGCCATTCTGTCGGCGCTGAACGGCCATGAACGCAATATTCTGACCGTTGAGGATCCGATTGAATACGAGCTGGAAGGGGTGGGACAGACGCAGGTTAACCCGCGTGTGGACATGACCTTTGCCCGCGGCCTGCGCGCGATTTTGCGTCAGGACCCGGACGTGGTGATGATTGGGGAAATTCGTGATGGTGAGACTGCGCAAATTGCGGTGCAGGCGTCGCTGACCGGTCACCTGGTCATGTCTACGCTGCACACCAACAGTGCCGCAGGGGCGATTACCCGTCTGCGGGATATGGGGCTGGAGTCCTTCTTAATCGGGTCATCGTTACTCGGTGTCATTGCCCAGCGTCTGGTGCGCCGGTTGTGCTCTCACTGCCGAACCACCAGTCCGCTGGATGACAATGAAAAGGCGCTGTTCAGCTTTATGGCGACGCCACCCAAAACGATCTATCGCGCGGTAGGGTGTGAACACTGTCGCCAGAGCGGCTATCAGGGCCGGGCCGGTATTCATGAATTCCTGGTGGTGGACAGCGCTATGCGACGCGCCATTCATGAAGATAAAGACGAGATGTCCATCGAAACGCAGCTCTTTAAGCAGGCCTACAGCCTGCGTGAAAACGGCCTGTTGAAAGTCATCGGCGGCGTAACGTCTCTTGAAGAGGTGATGCGGGTGACCGCCGAGCGTGGAGGGGACGCGTAATGGCCTTCTACGCCTGGACGGCAACGGATGTCGCGGGCAAAACCGTGCGTGGCGCGCTGCAGGCCGAAGGGCAAAAGCAGGTTCGCCAGATGTTGCGCGAGCAAAAGCTGATGCCCGTCAGCATCACCGAGACCCGGGAAGCAGCGTCAACCGGAAAAGCGAAAACGGGGACAAAGCTCTCCACCCCGGTGCTGTCGATGTTTACCCGCCAGCTCTCCACGCTGGTCAACGCCGCGCTGCCGCTGGAGAGCGCGCTGAAAGCGATCTCGAAGCAGACGGAAGACAAAAAGCTGGCGGCGATGGTGGTGGAGATCCGCGATAAGGTGGTGGAAGGGCACACGCTCTTCGATGCCTTCAGCCAGTTTCCGCGCACCTTCGACAAACTCTACTGCACGCTGGTGATGGCCGGAGAAAAAACCGGCCACCTCGGCGATGTGCTGGAGAAGCTGGCCGAGTACAACGAGCAGCGTCAGAAGATGAAAAGCAAGCTGACGCAGGCGATGGTCTACCCCATCACCCTGACGGTGGTGGCCATCGCGGTCATCAGCATTCTGCTGGTGGCGGTGGTGCCGCAGGTGATCGAGCAGTTTACCCACATGAAACAGCAGCTGCCGATCACCACCCGGACGCTGATTGCGGTGAGTGATTTCCTGCAGGCCTACGGCATCTACATTGTCGGCGTGCTGGGCGGTGGATTCGTCGGCTTTAAGGCCTGGCTCCGAAATGCCAAAAACCGTTTCACGTGGAACCGCTGGCTGGTTAACGGATCGCCAGTTAAAAAGCTGGTGTGCGCCATTAACAGCGCCCGTTATATCCGTACCCTGAGCATTCTTCAGGCCAGCAGCGTGCCGTTACTGGAAGGGATGTACATCGCGATGGACGGCATTGAAAACCTCTATGCCCGTCAGGTGCTGGAGCAGGCAGCAGATACCGTGCGCCAGGGGGCGTCGCTGTATGCCGCGCTGGAACAGGCGAAATTATTCCCGCCGACCATGCTGTATATGATTGCCTCCGGCGAAGAGAGCGGCGAATTAGGCAATTTAATGGATCGCGCGGCGGAAAACCAGGAATCGGCATTACAGCATCGAATTACGTTAACGCTGTCGGTATTTGAACCGGCGCTGGTGGTATCCATGGCAACGATTGTTTTATTCATCGTGCTGTCAATATTACAACCGCTTCTGCAACTTAATAATATGGTAGGTTAAAACATGGCTATGAAAAGAAAACACCTGGCACGCCAGGCGGGGTTTACTTTGCTCGAATTAATGGTGGTTATTGTTATTCTCGGCGTGTTAGCGAGTATGGTAGTGCCAAACTTAATGGGAAATAAAGAAAAGGCCGATACCCAAAAAGCGACCAGCGATATTGTCGCGCTCGAAGGCTCCCTGGATATGTATAAGCTGGATAACCACCGTTATCCGACAACGGAACAGGGTTTGCAGGCGCTGGTGACTAAACCTGAAATCGCCCCCATCCCGAACGGCTACCGTGCTGACGGCTATATTCGTCGCCTGCCGCAGGACCCATGGGGCGGAGAGTATATTCTGGTGAGCCCGGGCGAACACGGTGCGGTCGATGTCTTCTCGGCAGGGCCTGATGGTGAAGCCAATACCGCCGATGATATTACGAACTGGTCTCTGGATAAGAAAGAGAAATAATGAAAAATCAACGCGGCTTTACGTTGCTGGAAATTATTCTGGCGCTGGTGATATTTGCCAGTTGCGCCATGATGGTGGTGTCAACAATACCTTCGCGCAGCGGTGCGGATATATTTGGCCAGCAATTAAAAGCCCTCGTTGATTATGGTTCAGACCGTGCGGTGATGGACGGAAATATCGTCGGGCTGGTGCTAACCACGGATAACTATCAGCTGGTGACGCTCGATGATAAAAACGGCGAGCGGCACTGGGTACCGTTATCCGCAGGTCGTATTACCACCAAAGGCGATTTCCCTGAGGAGATGCACGTTTCGCTCTCGCCGCAGCGCCTTGCCGCCACGGTCGCCTCCGAGCCGCAGGTGCTCTTTTTGCCGGATGGTGAAATCAGCCGCTTCACGCTGACGCTGCAAAGCGACGACAAACAGCACCATTTTCGCGTGGTGTCGCAAGGTGCGGCCCCGGTATCGGTAGAAAACGATGACTAAAGGCAACGCTAAGCAAAAGGGCATGACGCTGCTGGAGGTGATGGTCGCGCTGGTCATCTTCTCGACTGCCGCACTGGCGCTGATGAACTCGGTCTCCCTGAACGTGCGTTTCACCCATGGTCTGGCCGACACATTGCAGGCGAGCTGGGTTGCCGAGAACCAGCTGGCGGAAGCGCAGCTCGCGAAAACCGACTTCCCGGATGCTGAGCAGCAGGGAACGGAAATCATGGGCGGACGCAGCTGGAACTGGCGCAAGCAGCGGGTCAAAACCGCCGACAACAGCTGGGCTAACGCCATCCGCGTGTATGCGGAAGGCGACGACAGCCAGCCGGTAATCTCACTGCAAATCATTGGGCCGGGAGAGAGCAAGTGAAGAAAACCCGACGCCAGCGCGGATTTACCCTGCTGGAGATCATGATTGCGCTGACCATCTTTGCGGTGATCAGCACCCTGGCCTGGCAAATTCTGGACGGCGCGATGCGTACCAGCTCGGCCACCGATGCCAGCGCGGCGAAGCTCAATCAGCTTCAGCGGGCCTGGAACCTGATGGAGCGTGATTTCTACCAGCTTCAGGCGCGCGCCCCGCGTAACGAGCCGGATCGGTTTCGTCAGGTTGGTGATGTGCTTGAACTGACCACCCTGAACGGCGTGAGCGGAACGGTACAACTGGAGCGCGTGCGCTGGCGGCTGGAAGAGGGGCGCCTGTATCGCGACGTCTGGCCGGTGATTGACGGCCCGGCGGACGCCAAACCCGACGAGGTGCCGATTGTCAGCGAGGTGAAATCCCTGCAGTGGCGTTTTTACCATCAGGGCTGGCTGAAAAGCTGGAGCGACCCGGCGCATCTGCCGGACGGCGTAGAACTGACGCTGACCATGGAAAACGGTGATACCTGGCGCTGGGTGTTTACGACCCCGGGCGATCTGCCGGAAGCTGCGTCGCCAGCGGCACCGGAAGCAACATCATGAGTGTATTACGCAAACAGAAAGGGGTGGCCCTGCTGGTGGTGTTGATCCTGCTGGTCATGATGTCGGCGCTGGCCGCTAAAATCAGCCAGCAATTTTGCCGCAACCTGCAAAAAACGCATTACCAGGTGAGCCAGCAGCAGCTGCGCTGGGCGATGCAGGCGCAGGAGAAGGTGGTGAAAGACCGGCTGCAAGCCGATGCTAGCGGCGAGAGTAAAGCCCTCACGCTTGAGGGCGACTGGCATCAACCGCTGGAAACACGCGGGGAAGACTATACGGTCGTCAGCCAGATAGAAGACGCGCAGGACTGTTTTAACGTTAATAACCTGCTGGCCGCTGAGAAAATTGCGCAAGGGCAAAATGTGCCTGTCACACCGGAAAAATCGCGTAAAGAGCAGATTGTTGAACAGCTTCTGACAGAGAGTGGCCTGAGCCACAACACGGCAGAAGAGGTGTATCAACAGCTGGTGGACTATCTCGATGGCGATACGACGACGGCCAAAGAGGGTAGCGAGACCGATGCCTGGGCTGGCGTGGTGCCCGCCCGACAACCGGCGAACCAGATGATGCGCACGATTGCGGAGATCACGCTGCTGCCGGCATTTCCGGCAACGGCATACCCGAAGGTGAACAAGCTGTTATGCGCATTACCAGACTCCGCCAGCAAGGTGGATGTGAACACGCTGAAACCGGCGCAGGCGGCCTTACTGGCCGCAATGTTCCCCGGAAAAATAACCGAAGATGACGCCCTGCGCCTGATTGAATCGCGCCCTGAAACTGGCTGGGAAAATATGGAAGCGTTCAGCAAAGCGCTGGAACGGGCCTTCCCACAGCTAAAAGACGATCTCCCGCAGGTGGCTGAGTTCTTCTCAACCAATAGCCGGTATTTCCGCGTCAATTATACCGGCAATACTGATGAATTAACGCTTCGCGTGGTGAGCCAGCTTCAGGTCAACAGTGAGGCTGGCGAGATCGTGACGTGGCAACGTCGTTACCGAATGATTGAATAAGAAAAGTTGAACGCTATGAAACAGGTACTTTTTGTTCGTCCCGACAGCCGCGAGGACGGGAAAATAATGTGGTGTCTCTCCGGCAGCGAACAGGTTGAGGTAGTGGATAGCCTGGACGCACTGGTGGAGCATCCTCTGGCAGCCCGTGTTTGTCTGCTGCTGCCCGCGAGCAACATGATCTTCCGCCATTTTACGCTGCCGAAGAAAGTCGCCTCGCAGGCGACGGCGTTCTCGTGGATGGCAGAAGAGACGCTGATGGGTGATGTGGACAACCTTCACTGGACGGTGCTTAACAAAAAGGGTGCCGAGGTTGACGCCGTAGCCATCGACGCCGATTGTCTGCGCGGGTGGTTAACCCGCTGCCAGGAGGCCGGTTTGAAGATCATACAGGCGCTGCCGGATGCCTGGCTGCTGCCCGCAACGGCAGGCGGAAGCACGCTTGTCGCCATGGACAATGGTTACTGGCTGCGTTCATCGCCGCATGCCGCCTGCGAAATAGCGCCGGGCCTGTTGCCCCTTTTACTGCAGAAAGCGGGAGAGGGGGAGGTGTGCTGTTACGGGGAAACGCCTGCCGATGTTGACGTCGATGTCGTGCAACCCTGGCAGCATCCACTGGTGTTGATCCAGCCGCAGTGGCAAACCTGCCGCGTCACGCTCCTGCATGGGCAGTTCAGCGCGAAAGCGAGCACGGGTAAAGCCGCGAAGAGCATCAAAACGGTGATGGTCGCAGCGGGCCTGCTCTCTCTTGGCCTGTTACTGGGCCCGCGGATCGCCATGGCATGGATGCTGGTGCAACAGGAAAATCAGGTTCAGCAGGAGATCCTTCAGGTTTATCAGCATCATTTCCCCAGTATGCGTCAGCAGACCAATATCAAATATCACTTTGGTCAAAACATGAAAAAACAGAGTAAAGGCGTATTTCTGCAACTGGACGAACTGGAAAAAGCCAGACAGGCCGTACCGGGAATGGAGATCTCTCTGCTCGAATACGATGCCCGGCAAAACTCGCTGACGCTGAGCGTCAGTTCGCAAAGCCAAACTGCATTGCAGACGTTTGTAAATCAGGCGGGTGAAAATTTTGATTTCACCCTGCAGCCTGTTTCTACTTCTGCTCCTTATACCGCTATGATCGCCGGGAAATATAAATGAAAGCGCGAATCGCACAGCTCAAGTCTCGTTATCAGCATTACAGCGCCAGAGAAAAAAACATCCTGAAAATATGTGCTATTACCGTATTGGGGGGCGCTATATATTATGCAGGTGTTATTCCTCTGGATAATATGATTCAAAATAGTAAAGCCACGCTCACCAGACAAAAAGAGACGCTGAACTGGATGCGCAGCGAAATAAATAAAAACCACCTTCCGGTTCAGGTTGTTAAAACAAACAATCCGCGCACGGTGGTGGAAAACAGCGCACATGAAATTAATCTCTCTCTGACCGATGTGCGTCAGGATGGACAAACATTATCGTTCGTGGTTAGTCGCGTTAACGTCTACGAATTAAAAAGCTGGCTGCGGGAAATTAACCAGACATCCGGTGTCAGACTGCAAAAAATGAACCTCACACCGGTCGATCACCTCAGCGATGTGAAAGCAGAAATACAGCTCACCTGGAGCAAAACCGCATGAATACTTTCGCGCTGATGCGGGACACCTGGCCTGTGGGGTTCCCGGCAATGAGTGCGATATTGGGCAGCATTGTGGGGAGTTTTCTTGGCGTCGTCGCCGAGCGCGTACCTGGCATGGTGATGGAAGAGGAAGGCAGTAGCAATTTGCTGTTCCCAGCCTCGCACTGCCCGGTATGCCAGCACACGCTTGCCGCCTGGGAGAATATCCCGCTGGTCAGCTGGCTTGTTTTACGCGGACGCTGTCGAAGCTGCCACACCGCCATCCCATTGCGGATATTTTTAATCGAACTTTTTTCTGCACTTTTTTTTGGTATTACAGCCTGGTGTATGCCGGACGTACAGGCATTGTTTTCCCTTTGGCTGCTGGCCGCTTTTTTATTGCCGCTGACCATGATCGACTGGCGCTATCAACTGCTGCCGGATTGCCTGACCCAGCCGCTGCTCTGGGCGGGATTGCTGCTCCATGCTTTTGACCACCGGTTGCCTTTACGGGATGCGCTGTTCGGTGCCGTGGCGGGTTACCTGTCGCTCTGGTTACTTTATTGGGCGTTTCGCCTGACAACCGGGCGGGAAGGTCTGGGGTACGGCGATTTTAAGCTGCTGGCGGCCTTAGGGGCCTGGTGCGGCTGGCAGTCGTTGCCTGTACTTGAATTAGTGGCAGCGTTGAGCGGTATTGTCGGCTATTTCACGTTATTTAATTTAAATAAAAATAACCTCACGATTTCTTTCGGGCCGTATCTCTCATTTGCTGGAATAGTGGTGTTTATTAGTCAGCAGTTTGCTTTCATTTTTTAAATATTCAGGTCAAGTTTTTTTATAAATTTTTTTGACGGTGGAAGAGAAGGACGTCTCTTTGCGCCCAGTGTATCGTAAGGGATATAAGCTACACGGAATTGGGGCTTATATCTTTTTATGGAGGAATACAACGCAGCAAAAACGTTTTTTTTCTCGGTTTTCAGATTGGTTAAATACGCATTACGCAAAAAGCTCCATGTTCTCAAGGAAGACATGGATGATTAACGTTACGAATAAATTTATCAGGAAATAAAAATGAAATTTATGAAGCCTAAATATCTGGCGCTCTTTATTGCGGCGGCAACCAGCTCCGCATTTGCTGCAGCACCGGGTACACCGACGATCGGCTACGGTAATGACAAATTTGCCCTTGTTGAAGTCGATCAGGCAGCACAGGATTACAACAGCCTCGTCAAAGTACATAAAGACGGCGTGGATGTAAAAGTGGAGTGGAACGTCTGGAGCGGTGATGCACCGACGTCCGCGAAGGTGCTGCTGGACGGGCAAACCGTCTGGACCGGTGCGGGCAGCGCATCAGGCTCTGCCACCTTCAAGGTGAAAAAAGGCGGACGTTACCAGGAGCAGGTAGAGCTCTGTAACACCAGCGGTTGTAGCAAAAGCGCCAGCAAGCTGATTATTGTCGCGGATACCGACGGTAGCCACTTGCTTCCTCTCAATACTACCATGAAGGAAAACAACAAGACCTTTGCTCAGCATACTGACAAAGTGGTGGGGGCTTACTTCCCGGAATGGGGCGTCTATGACCGTAACTTCCAGGTCGATAAAATCCCGGCGGCTAACCTGAACCATATTCTGTATGGCTTCATTCCAATCTGTGGCGGTGACGGCATCAACGACAGCCTGAAAACCATCGAAGGGGGTAACAGCTTCCAGGCGTTGCAACGCGCCTGTAATGGTCGTCCGGATTATACCGTTGCCATTCACGATCCGTGGGCGGCGCTGCAAAAACCACAGGCCGGCGTTTCTGGCTGGGATGACCCCTACAAAGGTAACTTTGGTCAGTTGATGGCGCTGAAAAAAGCACATCCTGGGCTGAAAGTACTGCCATCTATCGGTGGCTGGACCCTCTCCGATCCGTTCTTCCAGATGAACAACCCTGCTATTCGCTCCCGCTTCGTAGCATCGGTGAAAGAGTTCCTGCAAACCTGGAAATTCTTTGACGGTGTGGATATCGACTGGGAATTCCCGGGCGGCGGCGGTGAGAACACGGCACTGGGTAATCCGCAGCAGGATAAAGCGACGTATACCGCGCTGATGCATGATTTGCGCACGATGCTGAACGAACTCTCCAGCGAAACGGGCCGTACTTATGAACTGACCACCGCGATCGGTTCCGGCAAAGATAAGATCGAAGACGTGGATTACACCACCACACAGCAGTATCTCGATCACATCTTCCTGATGAGCTATGACTTCTACGGCGGCTGGAGCAATACAGAGTTGGGTCACCAGGCTGCGCTGAAAGCACCTGCATGGCGTCCGGACACAAACTACACCACCGAAAACGGCGTTAACGCGCTGCTGCAGCAGGGCGTACAGCCTGGCAAGATTGTGGTGGGAACCGCCATGTACGGCCGCGGCTGGACGGGGGTTCATGGTTACACCGGCAACAATCCGTTCACTGGCACCGCCACCGGCAAGGTGAAAGGGACCTGGGAACCGGGCGTGGTTGACTACCGTCAGATTGTGAATGAGTACAAAGGCAAGCCGGGTTGGGAATACGGTTACGACGCAGACGCGGAAGCACCGTACGTCTTCAATAAATCCACTGGCGGCCTGATCACTTATGAAGATGCGCGTTCTGCTGCCGCAAAAGGCAAGTATGTTATGGCGAATCAGCTGGGCGGTCTGTTCTCCTGGTCCATTGACTCAGATAACGGCGACATTCTGAACGCCATGAATGAAAGCTTGCTGGGCGGTAGTTCAACCCCGGTTGAACCTGTTGTCACCAACCATGCGCCGATTGCTTCCTCGACCGATCTTTACGTCTCTGGCCCGGCGACCGTAACGCTCGACGGGTCTGCTTCCAGCGATCCGGATGGCGATGCAATCACCTATAAGTGGACCCAGATTTCTGGCCCATCGGTGACGCTCACCAACAGCACCAAAGCGAAAGCCACCTTCAACGTGGCTGCGGTGACCAGCGATCAGACGATGGCATTCCGCCTGACCGTGACTGACGCGAAAGGACTGAGCAACGCGATTGATGTGCAGGTTGTAAACAAAGCACCAAAAGCGAACCAGGCACCGGTTGTGAACCCAATGGAAGCAGTGACGCTGCAGGCAGGTGAAACCTATGCGCTGCACGCGCAGGCCGCGGATCCAGACGGTGATGCACTGACCTACGCCTGGAGCGTTCCGGCGGATATGCACGCGACCGGGACTGATACGGCGAACGTGAATATCACTGCGCCAGATGTGACCTCCGCCTCGACTTACACCCTGAGTGTCGTCGTAAGCGATGGTAAAACCAGCGTGCAGTCTAACGTGCAGGTCACGGTGAATCCTAAACCTGCTGACGTCACCCCGCCTGCTGATGAAGTGACCCCTCCGTCTGATGAAGTGACACCTCCTTCGGATGAAGGCACGGCAACCGGTAGCTGCGACGCGCCAGTCGATGCTAACGCCAGCAAATATGCCGCATGGGATGCCAGCAAAATCTACAACAATGGCGACACCGTGAGTGCTGACCACCTGGTGTGGAAAGCGAAATACTGGACGCAAGGTAACAAACCTGGCTTCGGTGTGGATGCCTGGGAACTGGTGAGCAACGTGAAGATGAACTGGCGTTCTGATCTGGTCTACAACGGCGGTGAAACCACCACTTACCAGGGTAACGTTTACCGTGCCAAATGGTGGACCCGTGGCGATAACCCGGCTAATAGCGACGTATGGGTGAAAGAAGGCGCATCAACAGATTGCAAATAATCTAACCCGATAATCACTCCCCCTCACGAAGGGGGAGTGATGAAAAATTCATTTTACAGGATGTTGGTAGGGAGAAATAACCGAAACTGTCAGCAGGTAAAAATGAAAAAGATCATTTTGTTGTTATTAATAATAAGCCAAAGCGCACTGGCAAACTGTTGGGATAACGCGGCACGTTATTATCATGTCGACCCGTATTTATTGTATGCCATAGCCAATGTCGAATCCGGTATGAATCCGTATGCGGTGGGACAAAATCATGATGGCACGCGTGATGTTGGGTTGATGCAAATTAACAGCTCACATTTTACGGAACTGGAGACCAGAGGTATTGATGAACGCAGACTGATGACCGAGCCCTGTACCTCCATCATGGTCGGTGCTTCCATTCTGTCCGGAATGATTAAGGTCTATGGCTATAACTGGGAGGCTGTCGGCGCGTATAACGCAGGTTTAAAAAAAGAGAATTATCCGCAGCGTATGATCTATGCCCATAAAGTCTGGAAAAAATATCAGCAATTAAAATTAGCTGCACAATATTAATGTTTTTTATTTTTGAAGAATTCCTCAGGGTGTTCTTCGAAAAGAAAAAACAGCTGTCTGTGGTTTATGTATTAATGGATTAATACATAAACCGGGATTTTAATTTTAACTTCAATTAACAGGAATCGGAAATGAACAAAAGGACGTTACTAAGTGTGCTCGTTGCCGGAGCATGTGTAGCTCCCTTTATGGCACAGGCTGCCTCGCTGCAAGCGACCACCAGTGAGCCATACACCATGAAAGCCAGCGATCTGGCGAAGAAAGAAAAAGAGCTGACCAGTTTCCCGCTGATGGCCTCAGTGAAAGAGACCATTCAGACGCTGGATAATGCGCAGGTTGAACTGATTGAGCCAGGCCGTGCAGCGAACCCGGAAAACGTGAAGCGCGTTGAAGGCATTGTTAAGGCCAGCGACTGGGAATTTCTCTTCCCGCTGCGTGCGCAGGCGTACACCTATAGCAACTTCCTGAAAGCGGTCGGTAAATTCCCGGCGCTGTGTAAGACCTATAAGGATGGTCGTGACAGCGACGCCATCTGCCGCAAAGAGCTGGCAACCATGTTTGCTCACTTCGCTCAGGAGACTGGCGGCCATGAAAGCTGGCGTCCGGAAGCCGAATGGCGTCAGGCGCTGGTTCACGTACGTGAAATGGGCTGGAGCGAAGGGCAGAAGGGGGGCTATAACGGCGAATGTAACCCGGACGTCTGGCAGGGTCAGACCTGGCCGTGCGGTAAAGATAAAGACGGCGATTTCCTGAGCTACTTCGGTCGCGGCGCGAAACAGTTGTCTTACAACTACAACTATGGCCCGTTCTCTGAAGCGATGTACGGTGACGTGCGTACGCTGCTCGATAAACCCGAGCTGGTGGCGGATACCTGGCTGAACCTGGCGAGTGCGATCTTCTTCTTCGCCTATCCGCAGCCACCAAAACCCAGCATGCTGCAGGTTATTGACGGCACATGGCAGCCGAACGATCACGATAAAGCCAACGGTCTGGTACCGGGCTTTGGCGTGACCACCCAGATCATCAACGGCGGCGTAGAATGCGGCGGCCCGACTGAAATTGCCCAGTCGCAAAACCGTATCAAGTACTACAAAGAGTTTGCGAACTACCTGAAGGTTCCGGTTCCGGCGAATGAAGTGCTGGGCTGCGCCAACATGAAGCAGTTCGATGAAGGTGGTGCAGGCGCGCTGAAGATTTACTGGGAGCAGGACTGGGGATGGAGTGCGGATACGCCAAGCGGCGAAACCTACTCTTGCCAGCTGGTAGGTTACCAGACGCCGTTCAGCGCGTTCAAAGAGGGCGACTACAGCAAGTGCGTGCAGAAGTTCTTTAAAGTGAACATCGTTAACGATGAGGGTTCTGCCACCACGCCGGATGAAACCCCGGCTCCGGCACCCGCGCCTGTTCCGGATGAAACGCCGGCAGAACCGGCGGCGGTGAATCACGCACCGGTCGCGCATATTGCCGGCCCAATCGGTGCGGTTGATGCAGGCGCGCAGGTTTCACTGAGCGCCGAAGGTTCGACGGACGCTGATGGTAACAAGCTGACTTACACCTGGCGTTCTCAGGATGGCCAGACGGTGACGGGTCAGGATAAAGCGGTTGTGACCTTCAGGGCACCAGAAGCGGCGACGGCCCAGCAGGTTGAAATTAGCCTCACGGTTAGCGACGGCGAGCTGAGCAGCACAACCTCTTACCTGCTGAACGTGAAGGCGAAAGCGGTTCCGTCTCAGGACGAAGGGACATCCGGCTCCTACGCCGCGTGGAGTGCGAACAGTAAGTACAAAGCAGGTGATATCGTGAACAACCACGGTAAACTGTTCCAGTGCAAACCGTTCCCGTACAGCGGCTGGTGTAACACGGCTCCGGCGTACTATGAACCCGGCGCAGGTCTGGCATGGTCTGACGCCTGGACGGCGCTGTAAAAGCAAACGGCAACCGAAAGGTTGCCGTTTTCGTGTTCGCACTGTGCTGTTGTAGGCCCGGTAAGGCGAAGCCGCCACCGGGCAAAAAGGCTAGCGATGAAGCTTCCCGTGGTCCCGCAACCACGCCGCCGTGCGCACAATCCCTTCATCCAGCGTCACGATCGGTTTATACCCCAGCTCGTTCTCTGCGCGGGTAATATCCAGCGTGAAATCAAAGTTGAGCTTGGATACCCCATAGTGCGTCAGCGCGGGCTCTTTGGCCGATTTACTGCCAAAACGCTCCATGCTGCGGGCGATCATGTCCAGCATCGGGTAGGGCACGGAACGGATACGGCAGTTGATCTGCAGTTCATCAATCAGCCGTTGCACAATGCTGCGTAACGAACACGGCTCGCCGTTGGTGATGTTGTAGGCACGGCCGGAAATCAGCTTATCGCAGTCCGGCTGACTTGCCAGCCACATGGCGTGAACCGCATTTTCATAGTAGGTCATATCCACCAGCGCATCGCCGCCGCGCGGCAGCAGCACGCTGCCGTAGTGATGCATCATCTGCGCCAGACGCGGAATAAACACCTTGTCGTGCGGCCCGAACAGGCTCTGCGGACGCAGTACCGTAAAACGGGTATGCGGGTTTGACTGCGCCAGCAGGTCAATTACCTCTTCGCTGGCCGCCTTGCTGCGGGCAAACTCACAGGCAAAACGTGCGGGGCGGAAATCTTCCTGCACGTCACGATGGTGGTGATAATCGAAATAGAGCGACGGGGAGGAGATATGGATAAAGTTACGCACGCCCCAGGCAACGGCCCATTCGCCCAGACGGCGGGTTGCCCGCACGTTAGCGAGGTCAAAGGCTTCCTGGGTTCCCCACGGAGAGGTGAAACTGGAGCAGTGCCACAGCGTGTCGATACCGGCGAGCATCACTTTCGCCTGAGAGGAGACCAGCTCCGTCAGGTCAGCATGGACAAACTCTGCGCCCATTTTTTGCAGCAGTTTTCCCATCGCTTCGTTGCGACCGGTAGCCCTGACGCTGATGCCTTTGTTGCGCAGAAATTCGACCGCATTTCGGCCTAAGCCGCTGGTCGCCCCGGTAACCAGTACCTTCATATCAATCCACTGTGTTGAAAAAGAATTTCGTGCGCATTCTTTCGTGAATTACGGCGGGTTGCAATGGGAAAGGTGAAAGAAAGAGAGTTTTATTTAGAACTTTTCCGTCTTTTGTTCTGCCAGTTGCGCAATCCGCTTCGCCATTCCCCGGAAGATAAACAGATGGGCGGGGATCATGAACAACCAGTAGAACAGACCCGGCATCCCGTGCGGATGCCACCAGGCGCGGACATCCAGTTCGCGATGTGCGCCTTTGTCTTTCAGCGTAAAGCAGAGTCGACCCAGCCCCGGAGCTTTCATACCGAACAGCAGTGCCAGCTGCTTTTCCGGTTCAACGATGATCACCTTCCAGCTGTCGACCGCATCGCCCACTTCAAGGTAAGGACGAGCAGGGCGGCCTTTTGCCAGCCTGTGTCCCACCAGCAGATCCATTGCTCCACGCGTTTGCCAGAGAATATTGCCGAAGAAATAACGTTCTTTGCCGCCAATCTGGTTCACCACGTCCCACAGCGCCTCCAGGCTTGCCTGCGTTTTTACCGTGCAACCGGCCTGTTTGGGATAATAACCATACTCCGGTCGCCAGCGGGCAAACGCCTGGGCGTCGTAACCCCAGTCGCTGGAGTTCACCAGTTGCTCTTCTTCTTTCAGCGTATTGCACACGGCATCATCAAAGCGGATCAGGTCCTGGGGAATGAGTGCCCGCAGCTCGCGATCGTCCGCCAGTAAATCATGTTTGAGTCCCTGGATCAGCGCTTTGGCGGTCGTCGGCGGCACAGAGGTAATCACATTCAAAAACCACACCGAAATCCAGCGGGTTGGAAAGGGGATAGGGATCAGCCAGCGTTTACGGCCGCTGACGCGCATGAAATGTTCAAACTGCTCCTGATAACTCAGCACTTCCGGGCCTGCCGCCTCCAGCACGCGGTGTTGCTCCGCCGGGTGGTCCAGCAGCGCCACCAGATAATGCAGTAAATTCTCCAGCGCAATCGGCGTGGTGCGCGAACGGACCCAGCGCGGCGGCGTGAGTACCGACAGGTTGTAGACCATATCGCGCATCACTTCGAAGGCGGCGGAGCCCGCGCCGACGATAATTCCGGCGCGCAGTTCGGTAACAGGGATAGTGGCGCCGCGCAGGGTTTCCGCCGTCAGCTGGCGGGCACGCAGATGATCGGATTGCTGATGTTCGGGCGCCTGGAGCGAGCTTAAAAAAATGACCTGCTTCACCGGCGTTTGCAGCAGGGCATCGCGGACGTTCATCGCCACCTGACGCTCGTGGGCGATAAAATCTCCGCCTTCACCCATGCTGTGCACCAGGTAGTAAAGCGTGTCGACCCCTTCCAGCAGCGCGGGAAGTTCCTTCGGCCAGTTGAGGTCAACATTATGGCACGTGACGCGAGGCAAACTGAGTTTTTGCAGACGTTCGGTGTTGCGTGCCGCGGCCAGCACCTGATGCCCCTGCTGGCTTAATACAGTGGTGAGATGCTGACCGATATACCCGCTGGCGCCGAGCACCAGAATGCGTTGCGGCACGTGATGCTCCTTATCGCTGTAAAAACGCCTGCCAGTGTTTCACCACCTCTGACAGCTGTTCGCGGCTCACGTCGAGATGCATGACCAGACGCACGACAGGTGAGGCGTTGATCAGCACGCCACGGGCTTTCATAAATTCACCCAGCACGGCAGCGTGTTCGTCACCCACGCGAACGAACAGCATGTTGGTGTCGTGGCGCATAACATCGGCACCTATTTCGCGCAGCTGCGCCGCCATCCACGCGGCGTTGTCGTGATCGTCCTTCAGGCGCGCTACGTTGTTTTTCAGGGCATACAGCCCGGCCGCCGCCAGAATACCCGCCTGACGCATGCCGCCGCCGGTCATTTTACGCCAGCGGTTGGCACGCTTGATGTAGTCCGCATTACCGACCAGCAGGGAACCCACTGGCGTACCCAACCCTTTAGAGAGGCAAATGGTGAACGAATCGCAATATTGCGCGATCTCTTTTAGCTCGCAACCGTACGCCACCACGGCGTTAAAGATGCGTGCGCCATCCACGTGCAGCCCCAGTTTACGCTCACGGGTAAATTCCCACGCCGCCTTCAGATACTCGCGCGGCAAAACTTTACCGTTATGGGTGTTTTCCAGACTGAGCAGTTTTGTGCGCGCAAAGTGAATATCGTCAGCTTTGATTTTCGCCGCGACTTTATCAAGCGGCAGGGAGCCGTCCGGCGCGCCGTCAATCGGCTGTGGCTGAATGCTGCCCAGCACCGCTGCACCGCCTGCTTCATACAGATAGTTATGCGCGCCCTGGCCCACGATGTACTCTTCGCCGCGCTCGCAGTGGCTGAGCAGCGCCACCAGGTTGGCCTGCGTACCGGTGGGCAGGAACAGAGCGGCCTCTTTCCCGCTGAGCTCTGCGGCATAGCGCTGCAGCTCGTTAACCGTTGGATCGTCACCATAGACGTCGTCCCCGACCGGAGCGACCATCATCTCTTCGAGCATGGCGCGGCTCGGACGGGTTACGGTATCACTGCGTAAATCAATCATGGCATGTCCTTATATTTAAAAGGCGATGCCAGATGTTTTACCTGAGCCAGTTCGTTTTTGCCAGTTCGATCACCTCATCGCCGCGGCCGCTGATGATGGCGCGCAGCATGTAGAGGCTAAAGCCTTTGGCCTGTTCCAGTTTGATTTGCGGTGGGATCGCCAGCTCTTCTTTGGCGACCACCACGTCCACCAGTACCGGGCCGTCAATGGAAAAGGCGTGTTGCAGGGCTTCATCCACCTCTGACGCTTTTTCCACGCGAATACCGGTGATGCCGCAGGCCTCGGCGATACGCGCGAAGTTAGTGTCGTGCAGCTCGGTGCCGTCTGTGAGGTAGCCGCCGGCCTTCATCTCCATCGCCACGAAGCCCAGCACGCTATTGTTGAAAACCACGATTTTAAGCGGGAGCTTCATCTGCACCACCGACAGGAAATCGCCCATCAGCATGCTGAACCCGCCATCGCCGCACATCGCCACGACCTGGCGTTCCGGAGCGGTGGCTTTCGCCCCTAGCGCCTGCGGCATGGCGTTGGCCATCGATCCGTGGTTGAACGAGCCGAGCAGGCGACGTTTCCCGTTCATTTTCAGATAGCGCGCTGCCCAGACGGTTGGGGTACCCACGTCGCAGGTAAAGATGGCGTCGTCGTCAGCAAAATGGCTGATCTGCTGCGCCAGATACTGCGGATGGATGGCTTTGTCGCTCGGTTTGGCGAGGTCGTCCAGCCCCTTGCGCGCATCGCGATAGTCGCTCAACGCCTTATCGAGGAACTTGCGGTCCGTTTTTTCTTCCAGCAGCGGCAGCAGGGCGGCAAGGGTGGATTTAATATCGCCCACCAGCGCCATATCGACCTTGCTGTGCGCGCCGATACTGGCGGGGTTGATATCAATCTGAATGATTTTAGCGTCCGTCGGGTAGAACGGACGATAAGGGAATTGCGTGCCGAGCAAAATGAGTGTGTCGGCATTCATCATCGTATGGAAACCGCTGGAAAAGCCGATTAAGCCGGTCATACCCACATCATAGGGGTTATCGTACTCAATATGCTCTTTGCCGCGCAGGGCGTGGACGATCGGCGCTTTGAGCTTACCGGCGAACTCAAGTAATTCTTTATGTGCGCCTGCACAGCCGCTGCCGCACATCAGGGCAATATTGCTGGAATAGCGCAGCAGTTGCGCCAGTTTTTTCAGCTCTTCTTCGGCTGGCGTCACCACTGGCTGTGGCGCATGATACCAGTGGCTGCTGGCGGTTTCTGGTGCGGCCTTGAGCGCGACGTCGCCAGGTAACACGACCACGGAAACACCCCGATTCAGCACAGCTTTGCGCATGGCAATCGCCAGGACCTGAGGGATCTGCTCGGGTGTCGAAACGAGCTCGCAATAGTGGCTACATTCACGGAACAGCTCCTGCGGATGCGTCTCCTGAAAATAGCCGCTGCCGATTTCTGTCGACGGAATATGAGCGGCAATCGCCAGCACCGGCACGTGGTTACGGTGGCAATCAAACAGACCGTTGATTAAATGCAGGTTTCCCGGCCCACACGATCCGGCGCAGACGGCCAGTTCCCCCGTGAGCTGGGCTTCGGCACCGGCGGCAAAGGCGGCGACCTCCTCATGACGGGTCGGCATCCATTCAATGGTTTTCATCTTGTTGAGACTGTCGCTCAGTCCGTTAAGTGAATCGCCGGTGACACCCCAGATGCGTTTTACGCCTGCTTGTTCCAGGGTTTTCGCTATGTATGCAGCCACGGTTTGTTTCATGGTTGTCCGTCTCCTTTTTGTGATATCGCTTACAAGCTTAGAAGAAAGTCTCCGTATTGCCCGCCGCATCCCCCCAATTAAAAGGTGCTGTTCACGCGCAATTATTCGGCATAATCTGGTGATACCTCAGTGAAAACAGGAATCATTTCAAATGGTTAAATCATTGTTAATTGCTGTTAATGAAAAGCTATCGTGCGACGATCTTGGCAAACTCTTGTTACGACTTGCCGTGGGTGGGCTAATGCTGTTTCACGGCTTGCATAAGTTGTTTGGTGGTGTGGGATTCATCAGCGGCATGCTGGTGGAAAAAGGGTTGCCGGGGTTTATCGCCTATGGCGTTTTGATTGGCGAAGTCGTGGCACCGATCCTGATTATTATTGGGCTCTTTACGCGCCCGGCCGCGCTGGTGCTGGCATTTACGATGATTGTGGCGTGGCTGATGGTGGGAATGGGGGAAACGCTCGCGCTCGATAAGGTAGGCGCATGGGCAATTGAAAGCCTGGTGTACTTCTTTATCGGCTCGCTGGCGGTGGCGTGTTTAGGGGCAGGGCGGTTTGCGGTAGGGAAAGGTCCTGCGTGGCGGTGAGGATAACAAAAGCCCGGTGGCGCTAGCGCTTACCGGGCCTGTGATCGAACGTTTACCGTTTATGCCAGAACCAAATCACCCTGCGGATGACACGAGCAGGCCAACACATAACCTTCTGCAATTTCCGCGTCGGACAGCGTCATAGTACTGGTGACGCTGTACTCCCCGGAGACCACTTTCGTTTTACAGCAGCCGCACACGCCTGCACGACAGGCTGCCACTACGGGGATCTTATTGCTTTCCAGCGCCTCCAGCAGCGTAGTGCCCACACGGCCAAAGAAAGTCTGTGCTGGTTGCAGTTTGCTGAATTTAATCCCGCTGGTAGCCGCTTTTGCCACGGGGGTAAAGAACTGCTCTTTGAAGAAGCGGGTCACGCCGAGCGCTTTCACTTCTTCTTCCACGATAGCCATATACGGCGCCGGGCCGCAGGTCATCACGGTACGATTTGCGATATCAGGCACGCTTTGCAGCAGCTCGCGGCTCAGACGACCGGGCACAAAACCATGGGTTGCGTTATGTTCCGCCACCAGCGTCACCGGATAATCACGCCACTCCTCGGCAAAAATCACATCGTCCGGGGAACGGACGCTGAAGATCGCCTGCACGTCGGCCTGCGGGCGGTTCTTCGCCAGCCAGCGGCGCATCGACATAATCGGCGTCACGCCACAGCCCGCCGCCAGCAGCAGGAATTTATCGTCTGTTTTGTCGTCACAGGTGAAATCACCCTGCGCGTCAGACAGCCAGATGTAATCCCCGCGCTTCACGTCACGCGTCAGCCACTGGGAGCCCGCACCGTCGTCAATGCGGCGGACGGTGAGCGTAATGTATTCGCTCACGCCCGGCGTTGAGGATAGGGTATAGGCGCGCAGGGTGTCCGCCGAATTGCGAACGCTGACCAGCGCATACTGCCCTGCACGGTACGGATAGTAGTCATGGCACAGCAGTGACAGTGTCCATACATCCGGCGTCTCCTGATGGATGTGATGAACCTGCATCCGCCACGGACATTGTGAGGTTGGCATGGTCATGAATAACTCCTTACGCGCTCAGCAGCTGCTTCATATCGTCTTCAACGTTGGTCACGGAACGCAGGCCGAATTTCTCGTTCAGCACGGCCAGCAGGTCCGGCGTCAGGAAGCCCGGCGCAGTGGGGCCGGTCACGATGTTGGTTACGCCCAGAGAGAGCAGGGTCAGCAGGATGACAATCGCTTTCTGCTCAAACCATGACAGCACCAGCGACAGCGGCAGATCGTTCACGCTGCAGCCTAGTTTCTCCGCCAGAGTAACCGCCAGGATGATCGCAGAGTAGGCATCATTACACTGTCCGGCATCCACCAGGCGCGGCAGACCTTCGATGTTACCGAAGTCCAGTTTGTTGAAGCGGTATTTACCGCAGGCCAGCGTCAGGATCAGACAATCTTCCGGTACGCGGGTGGCGAAATCGGTGAAGTAGTTACGCTCGCCGCGCGCGCCGTCACAGCCGCCGACGAGGAAGATATGGCGCAGTTTTTCACGGCTGACGAGATCGATCAGCGTATCTGCAGCCCCGAGCAGTGTTTCACGGCCAAAACCGACGGTAATCAGGTGCGGAATTTCACTGTACGGGAAGCCCGCCATCTGCTGCGCTTGCTTGATGACCGGACCGAAGTCATCGCCCTCAAGGTGGCTTACACCCGGCCAGCCGACGATGCTGCGGGTCCAGATGCGGTCGTCATACGCGCCCACGGTTGGGTCGATGATGCAGTTAGAGGTCATCACGATTGGGCCCGGGAAACGGGCAAACTCAACCTGCTGGTTCTGCCAGCCGCTGCCGTAGTTACCGATCAGATGTTTGAATTTACGCAGCTCTGGATACCCGTGAGCCGGCAGCATTTCACCGTGGGTATAGACGTTAACCCCCGAACCTTCGGTTTGCTTCAGGAGGTTGTAGAGATCTTTCAGGTCATGACCAGAAATCAGGATGCATTTGCCTTCGGTTGCTTTGACATTGACCTGGGTGGGCGTTGGGTGGCCGTAAGTGCTGGTTTCACCGGCGTCCAGAATGCTCATCACTTTGAAGTTCATCTGGCCGATTTCCATTGAGCACTCAAGCAGCGCGTTCATATCTGCAGGCCAGGTGCCGAGCCACGCCATGATGTTGTGGTACTGGGCGTAGATGTCGTTGTCGTATTGACCGAGCACATGCGCGTGCTCCATATAGGCCGCGGCGCCTTTCAGACCGTACAGGCACAGCAGACGCAAGCCAAGGATATTCTCGCCAATGGTCGCCTTGTCTTTGTTTGGGGTGAACTCAGCCGCCTGACGCTGCAACTCGCCCAGATCGTCGCTCACCAGCTGAAGTTCTGACATCGGATTTTCCACGCGGGCGTTAGCGTCCGCCTTCAGACACTGCGCTTTCAGCGCTTCACGAAGGGCAATGGCTTCGCGGGCGTAGCCGACAATGCGCGGAGAGTCGAAGTTAACGTTGGTTAGCGTGGAGAAGAAGGCGCGCGGTGCGAAGCTGTCGACGTAGTGGTCGATGATGCCATATTCACGCGCTTTGCACGCCCATGCGGAAAGGCCTTGCAGGGCCGCAATCAGCAGGTCCTGCAGGTCAGATGTTTCTGCGGTTTTGCCGCACATACCCTGTGCGTAAGAGCAGCCATTGCCTGCCGGGGTACGGATGGTTTGTTCACATTGCACACAAAACATAATCACACCTGTTAAAGTTATATTTGATATACATGTTTAAGGTTATGCCTGTGCCAGAACGGTGAAAAGGGCTTTTTGCTACAAAATAAAGGGAGATTGATTTAGCGCAATTTTGGCGGCAGGAACCCTACCGCCAAAGAAGTATCAGGCCGAGAAGACTGCCATCAGAACCGGAACCAGCAGGCTTAAAATAAAACCGTGCACGATGGCGGCGGGCACCATCTCCAGTCCGCCAGAGCGTTGTAATACCGGCAGGGTAAAGTCCATTGACGTCGCGCCGCACAGACCCAGCGCCGTAGAGCGACTTCGGCGCACCAGACCCGGGATCAGCATAATGGCAATTAACTCCCGTGCCAGGTCGTTAAAGAAGGCGGCGCTACCAATCACCGGGCCGAACGATTCGGTCAGCAGAATCCCGGAGAGGGAATACCAGCCGAAACCTGAGGCCATCGCGAGGCCTGTTTTCAGCGGCAGGTCGAGAATAAAAGCGTTAATCACGCCCGCCACCATGGAGCTGGCGACAACAATGACCGCGACCATCATTCCCCGACGGTTCAGAACAATTTGCCTAAGCGTCATGCCATTATTTCGCAGCTGAATACCGATCAGGAACAGCAGGAAGATCAGCGTATATTCACTGGCCTCTGTTGCGTGCTGTAAAAATGCCCAGCCGGTCAGCCCAAGAAGAAACCCGAGCACCACGACGCCGCACAGTTTTAATGATTCCAGAGCCATCGCAATTCGGGAAGGCAGCTTTTCCTGATGATGATGGTTTTTCCAGGGAACGGTACGTTCAAGCCAGAAGAGTGCGGCAATATTACACAGTAAAATAACCACCACGGTGACCACTGAATAATGCAGGATAGAAAGCAGATTGGTCGCCAGATTATCCAGGAAGGCCAGGCTGATCCCCATAAAGAAAAGAATGACGTATACAATCCAGCTGAGAAAACGGTTGATAAGACGTAATGCGGATTCCTGATGCAGCGGGATAAGGTAGCCCGCAATCAGGGGCAGCAGAATGATGAGGAGTCCTGAAAACATGAACAGCTGGTCCTTTTGAGTATCTGTTAAGCGCCAGTGACACTACCCAATAAAGGCTGTTCAGTAAAGCGGCAAAAAGAAAGCCGGGTGGCGACTGCGCCTTACCCGGCTTGAGTGTATGTGGGGTTATGCGGCCTGATGCCCTCACCCCAACCCTCTCCCACGGGAGAGGGAGAAAATCATTAATCGCGTTTTTCCAGCAGGGTGCGATACAGCACACCGCCCAGAATACCGCCGATGATTGGCATCACCCAGAATAGCCACAGCTGCTCAAGCGCCCAACCGCCCTGGAAAATGGCGACGGCGGTACTGCGTGCCGGGTTGACGGAGGTGTTAGTGACCGGAATAGAAATCAGGTGGATAAGCGTCAGCGCGAGACCAATGGCAATAGGGGCAAAGCCTGCTGGTGCGTGTTTGTCGGTTGCGCCGTGGATCACCAGCAGGAAGCCTGCGGTCAGCACAATTTCAATCACGATGGCAGACAGCATGGAGTAGCCGCCGGGTGAGTGTTCACCGAAGCCGTTAGAGGCAAACCCGCTGGCTGCCGCGTCGAAGCCGGCTTTACCGCTGGCAATCACGTAAAGCACAGCTGCCGCAATAATACCGCCCACTACCTGAGCGACGATGTAGCCAATGACTTCTTTCGCAGGGAAACGGCCGCCCGCCCATAAACCCAATGTCACCGCCGGGTTAAAATGGCCACCCGAAATATGCCCTACGGCAAAGGCCATGGTTAATACGGTTAAACCAAACGCCAGTGCGACGCCGACAAAACCAATGCCTAATTCCGGGAATGCCGCAGCCAGAACGGCGCTACCGCAGCCACCAAATACCAGCCAGAATGTACCAAAGCATTCTGCTGCCAATTTTCTAAACATAACCACCTCAATAATAAATTTCCGCACGCTTTCCCGCGTACGGGATATATCGCCTTAAAGGGATGACGACTCAAAGAGCCGTTATTCTAAAAACCAACAACACCCCTTCGCCACTTAAATAAATTCGATTAATTTGATTTAAGGCAATGTGATGTCAATCCTTGTTCAAATAAGCGGTAAATAGAGCATAGACCAATTCTCGCAAGGACGAATGTTATGCTGTCGTGACAGAACGCCGCCCGCTATACTGCTGATAACTTAAAGGAAAAAGTGGTCATTTCGCGGGGGATTTATGCTTCTCGAACGTGTGGAAATTGTCGGGTTTCGCGGGATTAACCGCCTGTCGCTGCAGCTGGAACAGAACAACGTCCTGATCGGCGAGAACGCCTGGGGTAAGTCCAGCCTGCTGGATGCGCTAACGTTGTTGCTTTCGCCCGAAGATGATTTGTATCACTTCGTCCACGATGATTTCTGGTTCCCACCGGGTGACATCACGGGCCGCGAGAAGCATCTGCATATCATTTTGACGTTCCGGGAATCTGAGCCAGGACGTCATCGCGTGCGTCGTTTCCGTCCGTTATCACCTTGCTGGGTGCCGTGCGATGACGATTTCCATCGTATTTTCTATCGGCTTGAAGGCGAGATGTCGGAAAACGAAGGGGTACTGACCCTGCGCGATTTTCTTGATGAGAAAGCCAACCCGATCCCCCTGGAGAATATCGACGATCTGGCGCGCCACCTGACCCGCCTGACGCCGGTACTACGCTTGCGTGATGCGCGCTTTATGCGGCGTATCCGTAACGGTACCGTACCGCATATGCCGGAAGTGGAAGTCACGGCCCGGGAGCTGGATTTCCTGGCCAGAGAGCTGGTTTCGCGTCCGCAAAATCTGACCGATGGGCAAATCCGTCAGGGATTGTCCGCGATGGTGCAACTTCTCGAACACTATTTTTCCGAACAGGGCACGTCGGAGTCGCGCCATCGTCTGATGCGCCGACGCTCTCATGATGAGCAGCGAAGCTGGCGTTACCTCGATATTATTAACCGGATGATCGACCGGCCTGGAGGCCGTTCCCATCGGGTAATTTTGCTGGGGCTGTTTTCAACACTTCTGCAGGCGAAAGGAACCGTTCGTCTCGACCGGGACGCCCGCCCGCTGCTGCTGGTGGAAGATCCTGAGACCCGTCTGCATCCCATTATGCTCTCCGTGGCATGGCATCTGCTGAATCTGCTGCCGCTCCAGCGCATTACCACCACCAATTCCGGCGAGTTATTATCGCTGACGCCGGTTGAACACGTCTGCCGTCTGGTGCGTGAATCTTCGCGCGTTTCTGCTTACCGGCTCGGGCCTGGCGGTCTGAACGCGGAAGACGGGCGCCGTATTGCGTTTCATATTCGCTTTAATCGAGCATCGTCGCTTTTTGCCCGCTGTTGGCTGCTGGTGGAAGGGGAAACGGAAACCTGGGTCATCAACGAACTGGCGCGCCAGTGCGGCCACCATTTTGATGCCGAAGGCATTAAGGTGATTGAGTTTGCCCAGTCGGGATTAAAACCGTTGATAAAATTTGCCCGCCGGATGGGGATCGAGTGGCATGTCCTGGTAGACGGTGACGAAGCGGGTAAAAAATACGCCTCAACCGTGCGTAGCCTGCTGAATAATGAACGAGAAGAAGAGCGCGACCATTTAACCATGCTCCCTGCGATGGACATGGAGCATTTTATGTATCGTCAGGGTTTTGACGACGTATTCCACAGAATTGCGATGGTACCTGTAGATGTCCCGATGAACATGCGGCGCGTGATTGCCAAAGCCATTCATCGTTCGTCAAAACCGGATTTAGCCATTGAAGTGGCGACGGAGGCGGGGAAACGGGGCGTGGAGTCGGTACCGACGCTGCTGCGCAAGATGTTCTCCCGCGTGCTATGGCTGGCACGCGGGAAAGCGGATTAAGATTGGGTTGCCTGGCTCACTTGCTGAATCAGGCTATCCAGCAGTTCGTAGCGGCGGCGATATTCGGAACGTTTTTTGCTCGCGATCTCTTCCATCGGCTTACGTGGCATGACAAGCGGCAGCCTAAAGTTACCGTTATCCTGTTTTTCACCGCCGATGGAAACCCAGAAACTGTCGTAATCGGCCAGCAGTTTCCCCTCTTTTTTCTTGCGATAACGCCAGCTGCGATAAATATGGGTGGCGTTACTGACGGCAACAATCTGTTCTACCGGGAAAGCGGTGCCGAGGGTCATTGCGGCTTCAACGAGCAGACGTTTCGGGAACAGGCCGTGACAGGCTTTCGTTGCCCCCTGGATAAGCTCGTGCGGAACGTGTGCTTTTGCGCCCTGCAAACCGCCGATAAACAGCGTCGATTTTCCTTCAAACTGGCACAACGTAAAGGTCATTTCTGCCAGCACCGTGTTCTGGCTGTCACAGAAAGCGAGGGTGGCTTCTCCTTCTTTATCCAGGAATGCATCTGCGCACAGACGAACGGTAAATTGCTGTTCATCTTTGCCGGTTAAGGTCAGCAGCGTGAAGCCCTGTTTAGAAAGATAACCATTAAGCAGCGTCGCAGGAAGCTGGCGGCTCATCGTCTGATAGTGCCAGTTGAGGGATTCCAGCGCGTGCTGACTATCCATATTCACCGTTAACCAGGGACGATGCAGCCGGCATGGTAGCCCAGGTTGTACCTGCAACATCTGCATCAGACGCGGTTGTTTTGCCAGACTCGTTAAAAGGCGCGCGGTGCTAACAGGTGACGCCAGCGAACGTAACATGAATTTACGTCGATAGGAGGGATTCTTCCACGCAAGCCCAGGTGTGAGCTGACCGAAAGCCAGATTTTTGAAAAGCTGCCAGCCTGATTTAGGCTGCGGCAGGTTTGAAAAAGGTGTATCGACGATGGAAGACATGATAGATCCTGCTTCTTGTTGAAGAGCTTCATTTCAGCAGGCGAACGTTCAACATCTCGTAAACAAATTGTGACGATTTCGGGAAACAGGGGTTTCGTTGAGGAGTCGTTTAGATAAAATCAACACTGATAATTGCCAGAACATTTATTTGGAATATTTATGAACCTCAAGGGAAAACGCAGAACGCTGTTTCTGCTGCTGGCGGTCGTGGTTTTGGTCGGCGGATACTGGCTCTGGCAGGTGCTTAATGCGCCGGTGCCGCAGTATCAGACACTGATTGTTCGTCCGGGTGAACTGCAGCAAAACGTCCTCGCAACGGGCAAACTTGACGCCCTGCGCAAGGTTGATGTCGGCGCTCAGGTCAGCGGCCAGTTGAAAACGTTGTCGGTAGAGATTGGCGACAAGGTGAAAAAAGGTCAGTTGCTTGGGGTAATCGACCCTGAACAGGCTGAGAACCAGATCCGTGAGGTGGAAGCGACGCTGATGGAACTGCGGGCGCAGCGTGCACAGGCACTGGCAGAGCGTAACCTCGCCCAGGTGACGCTCACCCGCCAGCAGGCGCTTGCCAAAACTCAGGCTATTTCGAAACAAGATTTAGATACTGCCACCACAGAACTGGCGGTCAAGCAGGCGCAGATTGGCACGATTGATGCACAAATCAAACGCAATCAGGCCTCGCTGGATACGGCGAAAACCAACCTCGATTACACGCAAATTGTTGCCCCGATGGCCGGGGAAGTCACCCAGATCACGACGCTTCAGGGCCAGACGGTCATTGCGGCACAGCAGGCGCCAAACATTCTGACCCTGGCAGACATGAGCACCATGCTGGTGAAAGCCCAGGTCTCAGAGGCGGATGTGATCCATCTTAAACCGGGGCAGAATGCCTGGTTTACGGTGCTTGGCGATCCGCAGACGCGTTATGAAGGCGTGCTTAAAGATATTTTGCCGACGCCGGAAAAGGTCAACGACGCCATTTTCTACTATGCCCGTTTTGAGGTGCCCAACCCGCAGGGCGTTCTGCGTCTGGACATGACCGCACAGGTGCATATTCAGCTCACCGGCGTGAAAAACGTGCTGACCATTCCACTCTCCGCGCTGGGTGAATCCACTGGCGAGGGCCGTTATAAGGTGAAGGTACTGCGCAATGGCGAAACCCGCGATCGAGAAGTGGTGATCGGCGCGCGTAACGATACTGACGTGGTGGTGACGAAAGGGCTGGAAGAGGGTGAGGAGGTTGTCACCAGCGAAAGCCTGCCAGGAGCGCCTAAATGACGGCGCTGCTTGAGCTGAACGACATTCGTCGCAGCTACCCGTCGGGCGACGGCCCGGTGGAGGTGCTGAAGGGGATCTCGTTACGCGTCGAGGCTGGCGAGATGGTGGCGATTGTCGGGGCGTCCGGTTCCGGTAAATCGACGCTGATGAATATTCTCGGTTGCCTGGATAAACCCACCAGCGGCACCTATCGCGTGGCGGGAACGGATGTCTCCACGCTTGATGGTGACGCGCTGGCAAAACTGCGGCGCGAACACTTTGGTTTTATCTTCCAGCGTTATCACCTGCTTTCTCATTTAAGTGCGGCACAGAACGTGGAAGTGCCCGCGGTCTATGCGGGCGTGGAGCGTAAAAAGCGTCTGGAGCGGGCGCAAGCATTATTAACGCGTTTGGGGCTGGCAGAACGGGTGGAATATCAACCGTCTCAGCTTTCCGGCGGTCAGCAGCAGCGAGTCAGTATTGCCCGTGCGCTGATGAACGGTGGACAGGTGATCCTCGCGGATGAGCCGACCGGTGCGCTCGACAGCCATTCGGGTGAAGAGGTCATGGCGATCCTCCATCAGTTGCGCGATCAGGGGCACACGGTGATTATCGTGACGCATGACCCACAGGTCGCGGCGCAGGCGGAGCGGATCGTTGAGATCCACGACGGCGAGCTGGTCAGCAACCCGCCGCCACGCCACGCCAGGGCAGCCGCGCCGAAAGAAGTGCTACCAGCGTCAACCGGTTGGGGGCAATTTTCCAGCGGCTTTCGCGAAGCGCTGACCATGGCCTGGCTGGCGATGGCGGCTAATAAAATGCGCACCTTGCTGACGATGCTCGGCATTATCATTGGTATCGCCTCGGTGGTGTCGATTGTGGTGGTGGGCGATGCCGCCAAGCAGCTGGTGCTGGCCGATATTCGTGCCATCGGTACCAATACCATTGATGTCTATCCCGGCAAAGACTTTGGCGACGACGAGCCACAGTATCAGCAGGCGCTGAAATATAACGATCTGGAGGCTATTCAGAAGCAGCCGTGGGTGAACTCCGCCACGCCTGCGGTTTCGCAGAACCTGCGTCTGCGCGTGGGCAACGTTGACGTGGCCGCCAGCGCGAATGGCGTGAGTGGAGACTATTTCAACGTCTACGGCATGACCTTCAGTGAAGGCGCTACCTTCAACGCCGAGCAGCTGGCGGGCAGGGCACAGGTGGTGGTGCTGGACGCGAACTCACGCAGGCAACTCTTCCCCAATAAAACCAACGTGGTGGGTGAGGTGATCCTGGTAGGGAATATGCCTGCCACCGTCATTGGCGTAGCGGAAGAGAAGCAGTCGATGTTTGGCAGCAGTAAGATCCTGCGCGTCTGGCTGCCTTATACCACCATCTCAGGGCGGATCATGGGGCAATCCTGGCTCAACTCCATCACCGTGCGCGTGAAGGAAGGCTACGACAGTGCCCGGGCCGAGCAGCAGCTGGAACAGCTGCTCACGTTACGTCACGGAAAGAAAGATTTCTTCACCTGGAATATGGACGGCCTCTTGAAAACGGCTGAAAAGACCACACGTACTCTTCAGCTGTTCCTGACGCTGGTGGCAGTGATCTCGCTGGTGGTGGGTGGCATTGGGGTGATGAATATCATGCTGGTGTCGGTGACCGAACGCACGCGGGAGATTGGTATCCGTATGGCGGTCGGGGCCCGGGCCAGCGATGTGCTTCAGCAGTTTTTGATTGAAGCGGTGCTGGTGTGTCTGGTCGGCGGTGCAATGGGCATTGCGCTCTCGATGATGATTGCATTTACGCTCCAGCTCTTTTTACCCGGCTGGGAGATTGGCTTCTCGCCGCTGGCTATTCTTACCGCATTTTTGTGTTCGACATTTACCGGCATTTTGTTTGGCTGGTTGCCGGCCCGCAACGCGGCGCGGCTGGATCCGGTTGATGCGCTGGCCCGCGAATAGGCTGAAAATAAAAATGCCAGCCGATCGGGCTGGCATTTTGACTGCGGGATGTACACAATAAAACAGAGAGCTATGCAACCGTCTCTGCTTCAATGGGTACGATAAGGCTTGCATGATTGCCTTTTGGTCCCTGGTGTACATCGAACCGGACGGACTGCCCGGCTTTGAGCGTTCTGTAACCATCCATCTGAATGGTGGAATAGTGAGCGAAGATATCCTCTCCGCCGCCTTCGGGGCAGATGAATCCAAACCCTTTGGCGTTGTTGAACCACTTAACAGTACCCATTTCCATGCTTCGACATCCTTCGTAAATCTTATAAATTAAGATGGAATGAACCGGTGGTGGAGTGGGGGCTGTTCAAAACCTCGCCATCTCACGCTTGTACAATTTAGAGAAACGAAAGAAGTCGTCAAGCGTTTGGGGCTGGAGATGGGACAATAATCAACCAAAGTTTGAAGCAGTTAACGCTATTGCAACAGTTTGTGACAGACATCGCGGATGACAGTAATAGATGATTGTTATCTAACATCTGAGGTAGATTCAAAGTGGTTATGCATAATGGGTAAGACCAACGATTGGCTGGATTTTGACCAGCTGGCGGAAGACAAAGTGCGCGACGCGCTAAAACCGCCATCTATGTATAAAGTTATGTTAATGAACGATGATTACACGCCGATGGAATTTGTTATTGACGTGCTACAAAAGTTCTTTTCTTATGATGTAGAACGTGCAACGCAACTGATGCTTACCGTTCATTATCGTGGCAAAGCGATCTGCGGCATCTTTACTGCTGAAGTCGCGGAAACCAAAGTGGCGATGGTGAACGACTATGCGAGGGAGAACGAGCATCCGTTGCTGTGTACGCTGGAAAAGGCCTGATAAGGCATAAAATTGGGGGAGGTGCCTATGCTCAATCAAGAACTGGAACTCAGTTTAAACATGGCTTTCGCCAGAGCGCGTGAGCACCGACATGAGTTTATGACCGTCGAGCATTTACTGCTCGCACTGCTTAGCAACCCATCTGCCCGCGAAGCGCTGGAAGCCTGCTCCGTGGATCTGGTGGCGCTACGTCAGGAACTCGAAGCCTTCATCGAACAAACCACACCGGTGCTGCCAGCCAGTGAAGAAGAGCGCGACACGCAGCCGACGCTCAGCTTCCAGCGTGTATTGCAGCGCGCGGTTTTCCACGTCCAGTCTTCCGGACGTAGCGAAGTGACTGGCGCAAACGTCTTAGTCGCCATCTTCAGCGAGCAGGAGTCACAGGCTGCCTACCTGCTGCGCAAACACGAAGTCAGCCGCCTCGACGTGGTTAACTTTATTTCTCACGGAACGCGCAAAGACGAGCCTAACCAGGCATCGGATTCCAGCAATCAGGTCAATAACAATGAAGAGCAAGCAGGCGGGGAGGATCGTATGGAAAACTTCACCACCAACCTTAACCAGCTTGCTCGCGTTGGCGGTATCGACCCGCTGATTGGTCGCGATAAAGAGCTGGAGCGCGCGATCCAGGTGCTGTGCCGTCGCCGCAAGAACAACCCGCTGCTGGTGGGGGAATCTGGCGTGGGTAAAACCGCGATTGCCGAAGGGCTTGCCTGGCGCATTGTGCAGGGCGACGTGCCGGAAGTGATTGCCGATTGCACCATCTACTCGCTGGATATCGGCTCGCTGCTGGCGGGCACCAAATACCGCGGTGATTTTGAAAAACGCTTTAAGGCGCTGTTAAAACAGCTGGAGCAGGACACCAACAGCATTTTGTTTATTGATGAAATCCATACCATCATCGGTGCAGGTGCGGCCTCCGGTGGCCAGGTGGATGCCGCGAACCTGATCAAACCGCTGCTCTCCAGCGGCAAGATCCGCGTGATTGGCTCCACCACCTACCAGGAGTTCAGCAACATCTTTGAGAAAGACCGTGCGCTGGCGCGCCGCTTCCAGAAAATCGACGTGACCGAACCGTCCGTCGAGGAGACGGTGCAGATCATCAATGGCCTGAAGCCGAAGTACGAAGCGCACCACGACGTGCGTTACACCGCGAAAGCGGTACGTGCGGCGGTGGAGCTGGCGGTGAAATACATCAACGACCGTCATTTGCCGGATAAGGCGATTGACGTAATTGATGAGGCAGGGGCGCGTGCGCGCCTGATGCCGGCCAGCAAGCGTAAGAAAACCGTTAACGTGGCGGATATTGAGTCCGTGGTGGCTCGTATCGCGCGTATCCCTGAGAAGAGCGTTTCTCAGAGCGACCGCGACACGCTGCGTACGCTCGGCAATCGCCTGAAAATGCTGGTCTTTGGTCAGGATAAAGCCATTGAGGCCTTAACTGAGGCTATCAAAATGGCCCGTGCCGGACTGGGTCATGATCACAAGCCTGTCGGTTCCTTCCTCTTTGCTGGCCCAACCGGCGTGGGGAAAACCGAGGTGACGGTACAGCTCTCCAAAGCGCTGGGCATTGAGCTGCTGCGCTTTGATATGTCCGAGTATATGGAGCGTCACACTGTCAGCCGTTTGATTGGTGCGCCTCCGGGCTATGTGGGCTTTGACCAGGGCGGCCTGCTCACCGACGCGGTGATCAAGCATCCGCACGCGGTCCTGCTGCTTGATGAAATCGAGAAAGCGCACCCGGACGTGTTCAACATTCTGCTGCAGGTGATGGACAACGGGACGCTGACCGACAACAACGGGCGCAAGGCGGACTTCCGCAACGTGGTGCTGGTGATGACCACCAACGCCGGGGTACGTGAAACCGAGCGTAAATCTATCGGCCTGATCCACCAGGATAACAGTACCGATGCGATGGAGGAGATCAAGAAGATCTTCACGCCGGAGTTCCGTAACCGTCTGGACAACATTATCTGGTTCGATCACCTGTCTACCGAGGTGATCCACCAGGTCGTAGACAAGTTCATCGTCGAGTTGCAGGTTCAGCTGGATCAGAAAGGCGTGTCGCTGGAAGTAAGCCAGGAGGCCCGCAACTGGCTGGCCGAGAAAGGCTACGACCGTGCGATGGGCGCCCGTCCGATGGCGCGTGTGATTCAGGACAACCTGAAGAAACCGCTGGCGAACGAGCTGCTGTTTGGCTCGCTGGTGGATGGCGGCCAGGTGACGGTGGCGCTGGATCAGGCGAAGAATGAGCTGACGTATGATTTCCAGAGTGCGCAGAAACACAAGCCTGAAGCGGCTCACTGAGTTGTTTTAAATCTAAAAGCCGGGTTTTTTAACCCGGCTTTTTTTGTGCCCGCTTTTCTCCCTCTCCCTGTGGGAGAGGGTCAGGGTGAGGGCATCGTGCCGCACTGAAATACATCTTCCTGCACAGCCACATTAATGCCACAAATAAAAAAGGCCGGGATTAACCCGACCTTTTAAATATTCATCTGCCATTACAGGCGAAAACAATTAGCGACTACGGAAGACAATGCGGCCTTTGCTCAGGTCGTACGGGGTCAGTTCAACAGTCACTTTGTCGCCCGTCAAAATGCGGATGTAGTTTTTGCGCATTTTACCGGAGATGTGCGCAGTTACCACGTGACCGTTTTCCAGCTCTACGCGAAACATGGTATTAGGCAACGTATCAAGTACGGTACCCTGCATTTCAATATTGTCTTCTTTGGCCATCTAATCCTCTGGGGTATCACTACCAAGTTTTGAACCGGCAAGATAATGCCGAAATTCATCAATTAAGTAAAGAATTGCGCGATTAAAACGCAGCAAAACAGTTTCGGCGCATTGCCCAAGCGTCACGGTACAACCGAACAGGAAGCGCATTCGTAAAGGGGAGACGACAGGATAAACGTCAGGACGTTATCTGAAGCGAGGGTCCCAAACGGCGGCGGGGCAACAGGCAGAAGCTACTCTGCGGCATAATTATAACACCCTCACAAAAAATATGCGGAAAACATTTAGGCATTGGGCAGAAAGAGCGTTCTCGGTATCCAGAAGTCGCGCGGGAGCTTCTCCTGACGGCTGGCATCCAGTTGTTCGATGTACTGGCGTCGCGGAATTTCAACAGCACCCAGCGAGGCCGTATGCTCGTTGAGTACCTGACAATCGATCAGGCGTCCGCCGCGTTGGGAAAACGCCTGGCAGAAGACCAGCAGCGCGGTTTTCGAGCCATTAACTGCTCTGGAGAACATGGATTCGCCGCAAAAAAGCGTCCCTTGTGCGACGCCATACATACCGCCGACGAGCTCACCACCTTCCCACACCTCGATGGAATGGGCGTAACCCAGTTCATGGAGCTGGTGGTAGGCGGTAATGATATCGCGGGTTATCCATGTCCCTTCATAGCGGTCTTCAGCACAGCCTTCAATCACCTGACCAAAGGCGTGATTCAGGGTCACCCGATACGGTGATTTTGCATGGAAACGTTTCATACTGCGGCTCAGGTGAAACTGCGCAGGCCACAGCACGGCACGCGGATCGGGAGACCACCATAAAATCGGGTCACCGGGGGAAAACCAGGGAAAAATACCTCGCTGGTAGGCCATCAATAGTCGTGCAGGACTGAGATCGCCACCAAGAGCCAGCAACCCATTGGGTTCACGTAGCGCCCCCTCCGGAGAAGGGAACGCAATATTATGACGAGAAAGCTGGACCAGGCGCATGACAGCAGAACTCCAATACGCGAGTGAGGATCGGTACAAATATAGTCTACAGACGCTGTTTAAACTGGTAGTAGCGACCCTGTTTCGCCAACAGTTCTGTGTGACTACCTTGCTCAATAATGTGTCCGTTGTCCATCACAATTATCTGATCAAAACTCGCCAGTCCGCGCAGGCGGTGCGTGACCATCAGCACGGTTTTACCGGTCATGACATTGGCCAGCAAATCAAGGATTTGGCTCTCGGTTGTGGCGTCCAGACCTTCCGTCGGTTCGTCCAGCAACATCAGCGGCGCATCGCGCAGCAGCGCGCGGGCAATCGCCAGACGGCGCAGTTCACCGCCGGAGAGCTGACGGCCACCTTCACCCAGCCAGCTGTTTAGCCCTGCATCTTCAAGCAACTTATGCAGTCCAACCTGTTCCAGCATGGCGCTCAGTTCATCATCAGAGGCCTCTGGTGATGCCAGCAGCAGGTTATCGCGCAGTGTGGCGCTAAACAGATGCACGCGCTGCGGAACCACACTGACAGTTTTGCGCAGAGACTGTTCGCTGAAATCTGTCAGCAACGTATCATTGAAACGAATCTGACCGTGCTGCGGGTCCCAGGCGCGGGTCAGCAACTGTAACAGCGTCGATTTGCCACAGCCGGTACGGCCGAGTATGGCGATGCGCTGGCCCGCGTTTACCGCGAGATTCACACCTTCCAGTGCGTTCTGCGCCTGCTTGTCGTAAGCGAAAGTGACATTATCAAGCGTGAGCGCAACGTTGTCTGGCACCGCGGTCTGTGCGGCACTGAATGTGACTTCAGGTTCTTGCTCGGCGATCTGGGTGATGCGCAGGGCGGAGGCGATTACCTGTCCCAAATGCTGGAAAGCGCCTGTCACCGGTGCCAGCGCTTCAAATGCGGCCAGAGCACAGAACACGAAAAGGGCAATCAGAGGACCTGGCTGCGTATTACCGCCGATACCACCGGATGCCAGCCATAGCATAGCGATTACTGCCACGCCGCCGATTAACATCATCAGCGCCTGAGAGAAGGCCGTCAGTTCCGACTGGCGGCGCTGGGCTTCATGCCAGTTCAGCTCCGTACTTTCCATTCGGGCGCGGTAGCGCTTGCTGGCACCAAAAATGGTCAACTCGGCCTGCCCCTGAAGCCAGGAGGTCAGTTGCTGACGGTAGTCCCCGCGCAGGCGCGTCAGGTTTTCCCCGGTGGATTTCCCGGCGCGGTAAAACAGCGGTGGCAAAATAATGAGCGTGAGCAACATGATCCCACCCAGCGTCAGCGCAACGGGAACATCCAGAACGGACAGTCCCAGCGTGACCACTACAATCACCACAAACGCGCCCACGATCGGGGATATCACGCGCAGGTAAAGGTGATCCAGCGTGTCGACATCCGCCACCACGCGGTTAAGCAACTCGCCCTGACGAAAACGCGCCAGCCCGGCAGGGGAGAGGGGCAGTAGTTTGCTGAATGTGTAGATACGCAGGTGCTGCAGCACGCGGAAAGTGGCGTCGTGGCTGACCAGCCGCTCGAAATAGCGTCCGGCAGTACGGGTGATGGCGGTACCGCGAACACCGGCCGCCGGAAGCATATAGTTGAAGCTGTACAACCCGGCAACGCCCGCAACGGCAGAGGCCGACAGGAACCAGCCGGAAAGGGTGAGCAGGCCGATACTGGCGAGCAGCGTCACAATCGCCAGCACAATCCCCAGTGTCAGCATCCATTTGTGGCGTTTATAGAGCGCAAGATAAGGCAGCAGAGCACGCATCAGATGTCCTCCTGACGATTCGCCAGCAGGGCGGCAAACGGTCCCTGCGCGGTAACGAGAGAGGCGTAATCGCCTTGCTCAACAATACGGCCGTTCTCCATAACCCAGATCTGGTCCCAGTCGGCAATGCCTTCCAGCTGATGGGTGACCATCAGGGTGGTTTGCTGCAGAGAGGCGTCATTCAGAGCATCCATTACGCGCTGCTCGCTGTGTGCATCCAGGCTGGCTGCGGGCTCGTCCAGCAGCATCAGCTGGCATGGGTTGAGCAGCGCGCGGGCAACGGCCACACGCTGCGCCTGCCCGACCGACAGCCCGGCGGACTGGTCGCCGACAACGGTATCCACTCCCTGCGGGAGTTGCGGCAGAAATTCGCTGACCCATGCGCGGTCAAGGACAGATTGCAGCTCGTCTTCTCGGGCATCCGGGCGCGCCAGCAGCACGTTTTCACGTAGCGTAGAGGCTGGAAGCTGCGGATTTTGGCCTACCCAACTGAGCTGTTTACGCCAGGCGTCAGGATCGAGGTTGCGCAGTTCCGTTTTGTTGATCCGCAGTGAACCTGTGTAGGCCATAAAACCGGATAGCGCATTCAGCAGCGAACTTTTCCCGGAACCGCTGGTGCCGACGAGCACTACGCGTTGTCCGGCAGGTAAGGTAAAGTTCAGCGGACCCGCGAGCACTTTGCCTTCGGGTGACAAAATGGAAAAGTCCTGCGCTTCAATAGTCACGGGATCTTTAGCATTCAGCGTAATGTCACCCCGTTCCGGGTGCGCTAGCGGCGTTTCCAGGAATGTTTTCAGGCTGTCGGCCGCGCCAACCGCCTGTGCTTTAGCGTGATAGAAGGTCCCCAGATCGCGAAGCGGCTGGAAAAACTCCGGGGCCAGGATCAGTGCCAGGAAACCGGCAGAAAGGGTCACCGCCGTACCGTAATGGCCAAAATCCAACGCGCCGAGGTAGGAGAAGCCGAAATAAACCGCCACGAGGGCAATCGACAGCGAGGTGAAGAATTCAAGTACGCCTGAGGACAGGAAGGCGAGGCGTAACACTTCCATAGTGCGCTGACGGAAGTCCTGCGATGCCTGGCGAATGTTTTCGGTTTCCGCTTCACCGCGGCCAAAAATGCGCAATGTTTCCATGCCGCGAAGACGGTCGAGGAAATGGCCGCTTAAGCGACCCAATGCCAGGAAGTTACGACGGTTAGCGTCCGCAGCCCCCATGCCGACCAGCGCCATAAACAGCGGGATCAGCGGGGCGGTGCCCATCAGAATCAGCGCGGCCATCCAGTTGACCGGAAAGATGGCGAGCACAATAAGCAGCGGAACAAAGACGGCAAGAGCCATTTGCGGCAGGTAGCGCGCATAGTAGTCGTGCATATCGTCAATCTGCTCAAGAATCAGCGTCGCCCAGCTACCGGCCGGTTTACCCTGGATCCACGCAGGTCCGGCTTCCTGAAGGCGATCGAGCACCTGACGGCGGATCTCGTAGCGGATATGCTGTCCGGCGTGAAACCCGACACGCTCACGCAGCCACACCACCCAGGCTCGCAGGATAAAAATCAGGATCAGAACAATAAAGGGCAGCAGGAGCGCTTCGCGTGGAATGTTCTCCATGATCATATGATTAAGAATGCGGGCCAGCAGCCATGCCTGGGCAACAATCAACAGACCACTGACGAACCCAAGAATACGGGAGATCGTAAGCCAGCGGCGGGAAAGAACGCTTTGCTGTTTCAGCCAGCGTGTTAACTCTTGTTGACGGGTTTTTTCCATTGCGTACTTTGCAGGTGACGTTATTAGAAATTGGGCAGCGCAATGTTACAACGGTGAGACAATAAAGGCGACTTATCGCCGCCTTTATTTACGTTTGTTACTGACTTGTAAAGATTATTTACCTTGTTCAGCCAGTCCATCGAGGTAGCGTTCAGCGTCCAGCGCGGCCATACAGCCGGTGCCCGCTGAGGTAATCGCCTGACGATAAATATGGTCCATCACGTCACCAGCGGCGAACACGCCCGGGATGCTGGTCTGGGTCGCGTTGCCGTGAATACCAGACTGCACTTTGATGTAGCCGTTTTCCAGCTCCAGCTGACCGTCAAAGATCGCGGTGTTCGGGCTGTGGCCGATAGCCACAAACAGACCCGCCACTTCCAGCGTTTCAACATTATCGGTGTTCTGGGTATCACGGATACGCAGACCCGCAACGCCCATCTGATCGCCCGTCACCTCTTCCAGGGTGCGGTTGGTATGCAGCACGATGTTGCCGCTTGCCACTTTATCCATCAGACGTTTGATCAGGATTTTTTCTGCGCGGAAGGTGTCGCGACGGTGGATCAGATGCACCTCAGAGGCAATGTTCGCCAGGTAGAGCGCTTCTTCCACTGCGGTGTTACCACCGCCAATGACCGCGACTTTCTGATTGCGGTAGAAGAAACCGTCGCAGGTAGCGCATGCAGAAACGCCGCGGCCTTTGAACGCTTCTTCGGATGGCAGACCGAGGTAACGGGCAGAGGCACCGGTGGCGATGATCAGCGCGTCACAGGTGTATTCGCCGCTGTCACCCGTCAGGCGGAACGGACGGTTCTGCAGATCGACCTTATTGATGTGGTCGAACAGAATTTCGGTTTCGAATTTAGCGGCATGCTCGTGCATACGCTCCATCAGCAGCGGCCCGGTCAGGTCGTGCGGGTCGCCTGGCCAGTTTTCCACTTCGGTGGTGGTGGTCAGCTGACCGCCTTTTTCCATGCCGGTAATTAACACCGGTTGCAGGTTAGCGCGTGCAGCATAGACCGCCGCGGTATATCCCGCAGGTCCAGAACCAAGGATTAGCAGCTTACTGTGTTTAGCCGTGCCCATGAGATCCCCATTGTTGTTGGCAGACATTTGGCTGGATTGTAGGGAATTTGTTGCCGTAAAAAAAGAGCGCAGCAATTTTGATATCAATCTGTGTAATAGCCGCTGACGATGAATGGCGCGCGATAACATCGCGCTTTCCCTTGAAAAACGGTCGTTTGTAAGGCAATAAAATGAGGATTCATACCCTGCCGTAATGAATATCCGGCATGTTGTACTAAAAAACGATGTTTTGCTTTGACAATCCCCTGCGCTTTTGCGAAAACATTCAAGGAAGAAAAAAAACCGCGTTAACCGTGTGCCGCATAGGCATGCACGTAAATGCCATTTTTACCGGGTCAGTGAAATCTACGCATGGCGTGGACAGACGCCATACGTGATGTCGGTGACTGCCTTCGGGCAACGGTCTTCTTACCAACAGAACCCGAATCCGCATCGCGTCTAATACAAAACCAGGCGATGTGATGACTAACGGGTACAGGCTCTGAACAGTGATGTGCACAGGGTCCAGGCAGGAGTAGGGAAGGAATACAGAGAGACAATAATAATGGTAGATAGCAAGAAGCGCCCTGGCAAAGATCTCGACCGTATCGATCGTAACATTCTTAATGAATTGCAAAAGGATGGGCGTATTTCCAACGTCGAGCTTTCAAAACGTGTGGGACTTTCCCCGACGCCATGCCTTGAGCGTGTGCGCCGACTGGAAAGACAGGGTTTCATTCAGGGCTATACTGCTCTGCTGAACCCGCATTATCTGGATGCCTCACTTCTGGTATTTGTTGAGATTACTCTGAATCGTGGTGCGCCGGATGTGTTTGAGCAATTTAACGCTGCTGTACAAAAACTTGAAGAAATTCAAGAGTGTCACCTGGTGTCCGGTGATTTCGACTACCTGTTGAAAACCCGTGTGCCGGATATGTCCGCCTACCGTAAGCTGCTGGGTGAGACCCTGCTGCGTCTGCCGGGCGTGAACGACACCCGTACTTATGTGGTGATGGAAGAGGTCAAACAGAGCAATCGTCTGGTTATTAAGACGCGCTAACACGGAACAGGTGCAAAATCAGCGTAGTTTGATTACACTCCTGTTAATCCATACAGCAACAGTGCCGGGGAGTCCCGGCGCTGTTGTCCGTTTTAGCAAACAGGCAGGATATGCCTGATACCTGGAGAGCCTTTCTTGAGCCAGGAATACACTGAAGACAAAGAAGTCACACTATCGAAGCTAAGCAGCGGACGTCGTCTCCTCGAGGCTTTGCTGATTGTTATTGCCCTTTTTGCCGTCTGGCTGATGGCAGCCTTACTCAGTTTCAACCCCTCAGATCCCAGCTGGTCACAAACTGCATGGCATGAGCCTATCCATAATTTAGGCGGTGTCCCCGGTGCCTGGCTTGCGGACACGCTGTTTTTCATTTTCGGTGTGATGGCCTACACCCTTCCCGTCATTATCATTGGCGGATGCTGGTTTGCGTGGCGTCATCGTCAGAACGATGATTACATCGACTATTTCGCGGTTTCGCTGCGCCTGATCGGCGCGCTGGCACTGATCCTGACCTCATGCGGTCTGGCGGCCATTAATGCCGATGATATCTGGTACTTTGCCTCTGGCGGAGTGATCGGCAGTTTGTTGAGTTCTGCACTGCAACCGATGCTCCACAGCAGCGGCGGCACGCTGGCGCTGCTGTGCATCTGGGCTGCCGGGCTGACGTTGTTTACCGGCTGGTCCTGGGTGAGCATTGCCGAGAAAATCGGCAGTTTTATCCTCACCATTCTGACCTTCGCCAGCAACCGTACCCGTCGTGACGATACGTGGGTGGATGAAGACGAGTATGAAGATGAAGACGAAGATGAGGATGAAGCGCCTGTGCAACGTCGCGAATCCCGTCGCGCCCGTATCCTGCGTGGGGCATTGGCGCGTCGCCAGCGCGTAGCTGAAAAATTTGCCAACCCGCTTGGACGTAAAACCGATGCGGCACTCTTCTCCGGCAAACGCATGGATGAAGACGAGCAGGTTGAGTATCGCTCAGCAGGTAACGCCGTCGATCCTGATGATGTGCTTTTCTCCGGGAGCCGTGCCACGCCGGGTGACTTTGACGAATACGATCCGCTGCTAAATGGCCAAACCGTTACCGCGCCGGTTGCGGCAGCCGCAGCAGCAACGACCGCTGCGCAGGCGTATGCTGCACCTGTCGAAGCCGTGATGCCATCTGCGCCGGTTTCGCCGCCGGAATCCGTTATTCAGCAGCCTCAGGTTGACTGGCAGACAGCACCCGGTGTTCACACACCGGAGCCCGTTATCGCCCCTGAACCGGAAAGCTATATCCCTGTGCATCAGGAGCAGTGGCAGGAGCCTTATCAGCCGCCGCAACCTGAATATGAACCGCAGCAATATGAACAGCCTGTGGCCCAGCCGTATCAGGAGTATGTGCCTGAGCCGGTCGAATCTGTGCAGCCTTATGTAGCGCCACAGCCTGAACCTGAAGTGGTGGAAGAGGTGAAACCCTCTCGTCCACCAATGTATTATTTTGAAGAGGTTGAAGAGCGTCGTGCTCGTGAACGCGAGCAGCTGGCAGCCTGGTATCAGCCTGTGCCTGAACCGGTGCAGGAGCCGGTTACCAAAGCACCTTCTTTCTCTGTTCCGTCGGTTGACCCAACACCTGCTGTTGCTCCTGTTACGGAAAGCGTTAAGCAGGCAACTGCGGCGGCGGCCGTGGCTGCACCTGTCTTCAGTCTGGCAACCGGTGGGACACCACGTCCTCAGGTGAAAGAGGGTATTGGCCCACAATTGCCTCGTCCTAACCGCGTCCGCGTTCCCACTCGTCGTGAGCTTGCTTCTTACGGTATCAAGCTGCCTTCCCAGCGTATGGCCGAAGAAAAAGCGCGTGAACCAGACTACGAAGATGACGCCGATGAAATGCAGCAGGACGAGCTGGCCCGCCAGTTCGCAGCGCAACAGAATCAACGTTACGGTGAGGAATACCAGCACGATGAACCGATTCTGGAAGATGAAGATGACGCGGCGGAAGCCGAATTAGCGCGCCAGTTTGCCGCAACGCAGCAGCAACGCTATTCCGGTGAACAACCTGCTGGTGCGAACCCGTTCTCGCTGTCTGATTTTGAATTCTCGCCAATGAAGGATCTGGTGGATGATGGTCCGAGCGAGCCTTTATTTACCCCGAGCGTGATGCCGGAAGCCGAGCCAGTGCGCCAGCAGCCAGCTCCGCAGGCTTATACGCAGCCGCAACAGGCGCAACAGCCTCCGCAATTCCAGCAACCTGCGCCTCAGGCGCAGGAAAGCCTGATTCACCCGCTGCTGATGCGTAATGGTGACAGCCGTCCATTGCAACGTCCAAGTACGCCGTTACCGTCGCTGGACCTGTTAACGCCGCCGCCGTCTGAAGTTGAGCCGGTCGATACGTTTGCGCTGGAGCAGATGGCGCGTCTGGTGGAAGCTCGTCTGGCCGACTTCCGTATCAAGGCGGACGTGGTGAACTACTCTCCTGGCCCGGTTATTACCCGTTTTGAACTGAATCTGGCGCCGGGTGTTAAAGCCGCACGTATTTCGAACCTGTCCCGCGACCTGGCGCGTTCGCTGTCGACCGTTGCGGTACGTGTGGTGGAAGTGATTCCCGGCAAACCTTACGTTGGCCTTGAGCTGCCGAACAAAAAACGTCAAACCGTTTACCTGCGCGAAGTGCTGGATAACACCAAATTCCGCGATAACCCATCCCCGCTGACCGTGGTGCTGGGTAAAGATATCGCGGGCGATCCGGTGGTGGCTGATCTCGCCAAAATGCCTCACCTGCTTGTAGCGGGTACCACCGGTTCCGGTAAGTCCGTCGGCGTGAACGCCATGATCCTCAGCATGCTTTATAAAGCGCAGCCGGAAGACGTGCGTTTCATCATGATCGACCCGAAAATGCTCGAACTGTCGGTCTACGAAGGCATTCCGCATCTGCTGACCGAAGTGGTCACCGACATGAAAGACGCCGCCAATGCCCTGCGCTGGAGCGTCAATGAGATGGAACGCCGCTACAAGCTGATGTCTGCGCTGGGCGTGCGAAACCTGGCCGGTTATAACGAGAAAATTGCCCAGGCTGTGCGCATGGGACGTCCGATCCCGGATCCTTACTGGAAGCCGGGTGACAGCATGGATGCCCAGCATCCGGTGCTGGAAAAACTGCCTTATATCGTCGTTCTGGTGGATGAGTTCGCTGACCTGATGATGACCGTCGGTAAGAAAGTGGAAGAGTTGATTGCCCGTCTGGCGCAGAAAGCGCGTGCGGCCGGTATTCACCTTGTGCTCGCGACCCAGCGTCCTTCAGTGGACGTTATCACTGGTCTTATTAAAGCGAACATTCCGACGCGTATTGCGTTTACGGTATCAAGTAAAATTGACTCCCGTACCATTCTTGATCAGGGTGGCGCAGAGTCGCTGCTGGGTATGGGTGACATGCTCTATTCCGGCCCGAACTCCACCTCTCCGGTGCGTGTCCACGGCGCGTTTGTCCGCGATGAGGAAGTTCACGCCGTGGTGCAGGACTGGAAAGCGCGTGGTCGTCCGCAGTATGTTGACGGTATTACCAGCGATGTAGAAAGCGAAGGCGGCGGTGGCGGTTTTGACGGTGGAGAAGAGCTGGATCCATTATTTGATCAGGCGGTTAACTTCGTTACCGAAAAACGCAAAGCGTCCATCTCTGGCGTTCAGCGTCAGTTCCGCATCGGCTATAACCGCGCAGCGCGTATCATCGAGCAGATGGAAGCGCAGGGCATCGTGAGCGAGCAGGGGCATAACGGTAACCGCGAGGTGCTGGCTCCGCCGCCGTTTGACTAACCTTCAGCGATTGCAAAGAAGGGTAAATCAGCAAAAAATTAAGCATTTTCTTCTGTCGCCTGCCTTCGGGCAGGTCCAGAATAGAAGACGGAAACCCCATTTCGGGAAGACGTATTTTAAGGAATAACAATGAAAAAAATCGCCATCGCCTGTGCATTACTGACCAGTTTTGTCGCCAGCAGCGTCTGGGCTGATGCAGCCAGCGACCTTAAAAGCCGACTGGATAAAGTGAGCAGCTTCCACGCCAGCTTCACGCAAAAAGTGACTGACGGCAGCGGCAACGCGGTGCAGGAAGGCCAGGGCGATTTGTGGGTAAAGCGCCCCAATCTGTTTAACTGGCACATGACCCAGCCGGATGAGAGCATCCTGGTGTCTGACGGTAAAACCTTATGGTTCTTCAACCCGTTCGTTGAGCAGGCAACGGCGACCTGGCTGAAAGATGCCACCAGCAATACGCCGTTTATGCTGATTGCCCGCAACCAGTCCAGCGACTGGCAGCAGTACAATATCAAACAGACGGGTGACGAGTTTATCCTGACGCCGAAAGGCAGCAACGGCAACCTGAAGCAGTTCACCATTAACGTAAGCACCAACGGAACCATTAATCAGTTCGGCGCGGTTGAGCAGGACGATCAGCGCAGCAGCTACCAGCTTAAGTCTCAGCAGAACGGCGCCGTGGATGCATCGAAATTCACCTTTACCCCGCCGAAGGGCGTAACGGTGGACGACCAACGCAATAAGTAAGAGGCGTGAGTGGGCAATCTGTCGCTCGATTTTTCAGATAACGCGTTTCAACCTCTGGCCGCTCGTATGCGGCCAGAAAATTTAGCGCAGTACATCGGCCAGCAGCATCTGCTGGCTGCCGGTAAGCCATTGCCGCGCGCCATTGAGGCCGGGCATCTTCACTCCATGATCCTCTGGGGCCCCCCTGGCACCGGAAAGACCACGCTTGCAGAAGTTATCGCCCGCTATGCCAATGCGGACGTTGAACGTCTTTCGGCGGTCACCTCCGGCGTGAAAGAGATCCGCGAGGCGATCGAGCGTGCGCGGCAGAACCGCAATGCCGGGCGGCGTACCATCCTCTTTGTGGACGAAGTCCACCGCTTCAATAAGAGCCAGCAGGATGCTTTCCTGCTGCATATTGAAGACGGCACGATTTTCTTCATCGGTGCAACCACTGAAAACCCATCGTTTGAACTGAACTCGGCGCTGCTTTCGCGTGCGCGCGTTTACCTGCTCAAATCGCTGACTACCGAGGATATCGAAAAGGTTCTCACCCAGGCAATGGACGACAAAGCACGCGGCTACGGTGGGCAGGATATCGTTTTACCTGACGAGACGCGTCGTGCGATTGCTGAGTTGGTCAACGGTGATGCGCGTCGGGCACTGAATACGCTGGAGATGATGGCCGATATGGCCGAAATTGATGACTCCGGCAAGAGAGTGCTTAAACCGGAGCTGCTCACCGAGATTGCCGGTGAACGTAGCGCGCGTTTCGATAACAAGGGCGACCGTTTTTACGATCTGATCTCGGCGCTGCATAAGTCCGTGCGAGGCAGCGCGCCGGATGCGGCACTTTACTGGTACGCACGCATTATCACTGCCGGTGGCGATCCGCTGTATGTTGCACGACGTTGCCTGGCTATTGCCTCGGAAGATGTCGGCAATGCTGATCCACGGGCTATGCAGGTGGCGCTCTCAGCATGGGACTGTTTTACCCGCGTCGGTCCCGCTGAAGGGGAGCGCGCCATTGCGCAGGCGATTGTCTATCTGGCCTGTGCGCCGAAAAGCAATGCGGTCTATACCGCCTTTAAAGCGGCAATGTCTGATGCGCGTGAACGTCCGGACTACGATGTGCCGGTTCATCTGCGTAATGCACCGACCAAACTGATGAAAGAGATGGGGTATGGTCAGGAGTACCGTTACGCCCATGATGAACCCAACGCCTACGCTGCCGGAGAGGAATATTTCCCGCAAGAGATGGCACAAACGCGCTATTATCACCCCACAAACAGAGGTCTTGAAGGCAAGATTGGTGAAAAGCTCACCTGGCTCGCCGGACAGGATCAAAATAGCCCTATAAAACGCTACCGTTAGCGCTATCGTTGCGGTAATGTTGGCAATGTATCCCTGTGACCGCAGGCTGTGGTCACATTTTCCTATTTTAATTCGATAAGCACAGGATAAGCATGCTCGATCCCAATCTGCTGCGTAACGAGCCAGACGCAGTCGCTGAAAAACTGGCACGCCGGGGCTTTAAGCTGGATGTAGATAAGCTGCGCGCTCTTGAAGAGCGTCGTAAAGTTCTGCAGGTACAAACTGAAAATCTGCAGGCAGAGCGTAACTCTCGATCGAAATCCATTGGCCAGGCGAAAGCGCGCGGGGAAGATATTGAGCCATTACGCCTGGAAGTGAACAAACTGGGTGAAGAGCTGGATCAGGCGAAAGCTGAGCTGGATGTTCTTCAGACCGAAATTCGTGATATTGCCCTGGCTATCCCGAATATTCCTGACGACAGCGTGCCTGTCGGCAAAGATGAAAACGACAACGTTGAAGTGAAACGTTGGGGTACGCCTCGCGAGTTCGACTTCGAAGTGCGCGATCACGTGACGCTGGGCGAAATGCACGCGGGCCTGGACTTTGCGGCAGCGGTTAAGCTGACCGGTTCTCGCTTCGTGGTGATGAAAGGCCAGATTGCCCATCTGCACCGCGCGCTTGCGCAGTTCATGCTGGACTTGCACACTGAGCAGCACGGCTACAGCGAAACCTACGTACCGTATCTGGTCAACCACGATACGCTGTACGGTACGGGCCAGCTGCCGAAATTTGCCGGCGATTTGTTCCATACCCGTCCGCTGGACGAGGAAGCGGACAGCAGCAACTACGCGCTGATCCCAACCGCTGAAGTGCCGCTGACTAACCTCGTGCGCGATGAGATCATCGACGAAGACGACCTGCCAATTAAGCTGACGGCACACTCTCCGTGCTTCCGTTCTGAAGCAGGATCTTACGGTCGCGACACGCGCGGTCTGATTCGTATGCACCAGTTCGACAAAGTTGAGATGGTGCAGATCGTCCGTCCTGAAGAATCCATGGACGCGCTGGAAGAGATGACCGGCCACGCTGAGAAAGTGCTGGAGCTGCTGGGTCTTCCGTACCGTCGTATGGCCCTGTGCACCGGTGATATGGGCTTTGGCGCCTGCAAAACCTTCGATCTGGAAGTGTGGGTGCCTGCGCAGAACACCTACCGTGAGATCTCCTCCTGCTCTAACGTCTGGGATTTCCAGGCGCGTCGCATGCAGGCACGTTGCCGCAGCAAAACTGACAAGAAAACCCGTCTGGTTCATACCCTGAACGGCTCTGGTCTGGCTGTCGGCCGTACGCTGGTTGCCGTGCTGGAAAACTATCAGCAGGCAGATGGTCGTATCGAGATCCCTGAAGTACTGCGCCCATACATGAAAGGCCAGCAGTACATCGGCTAATTCTTTGCCTCACAACAAAAAAGCGCCTTCGGGCGCTTTTTTTATGCCTCTGAATTGATACTACGCAATACCCCCTCCCTCTAAAGTAGTAATACTCCTCCGAATGAAAGTTAGCATAAAAGACTGATAACGAAGAGTTTCGTTATATATAAAACTATATAGCGGTATGTGCCGCCTCTCTTTTCTTTGTGAGCAACCAAGTGAGTCTCTATGAAAATCAACGCGCCTGAAGCATTAATGGCAGCTGAGGTCACTCGCCGTGGGTTGATGAAAACCACGGCAATAGGCGGCCTGGCTATGGCCAGTAGCGCCCTCACGCTTCCTTTTACCCGGCTGGCGTCGGCGGCAGATGCATTGTCCCCGGCGACAGCTCCGGAAAAAGTGGTGTGGAGCGCCTGTACCGTAAACTGTGGTAGTCGTTGTCCACTGCGTATGCATGTGGTGGATGGCGAAATTAAATATGTTGAAACCGACAATACCGGGGACGATAACTACGAAGGATTACATCAGGTACGCGCTTGTCTGCGTGGCCGTTCCATGCGTCGTCGTGTGTATAATCCGGACCGTCTGAAGTACCCCATGAAGCGCGTCGGCAAACGTGGGGAAGGGAAGTTCGAGCGCATTAGCTGGGATGAAGCCTACGATATCATCGTCACCAACATGCAGCGTTTGATCAAAGAGTATGGCAACGAATCCATCTACCTGAACTACGGTACTGGAACGCTCGGTGGCACCATGACCCGTTCCTGGCCACCGGGTAAAACACTGGTGGCGCGCCTGATGAACTGCTGCGGCGGATATCTCAATCATTACGGCGACTACTCGTCGGCGCAGATTGCCGCCGGCCTGAACTACACCTACGGTGGCTGGGCAGACGGTAACAGCCCGTCTGATATCGAAAACAGCAAACTGGTTGTGCTGTTCGGTAACAACCCGGGTGAAACCCGCATGAGCGGTGGCGGGGTGACATATTACCTCGAACAGGCTCGCGCTAAGTCCAATGCCCGCATGATCATCATCGATCCGCGCTATACAGATACCGGTGCCGGGCGAGAAGATGAGTGGATCCCAATCCGTCCGGGTACCGATGCGGCGCTGGTCTCAGCGCTGGCGTGGGTGATGATCACCGAAAACCTCGTCGATCAGCCTTTCCTGGATAAATATTGCGTTGGTTACGACGAGAAAACCCTGCCAGCCAGCGCGCCGGCAAACGGGCATTACAAAGCGTACATTCTTGGCCAGGGCAGCGATGGCGTGGCGAAAACGCCAGAGTGGGCGTCCACCATCACCGGTATTCCGGTCGAACGCATCGTCCAACTGGCTCGTGAGATTGGCTCAGCCAAACCGGCCTATATCAGCCAGGGCTGGGGCCCGCAACGTCATGCAAACGGTGAAATCGCGACCCGCGCCATCTCTATGCTCTCCATCCTGACCGGCAACGTTGGTATTCAAGGCGGTAACACCGGCGCGCGTGAAGGCTCGTATGAAGTACCGTTTGAACGTATGCCGACGCTGGATAACCCGGTTCAGACCAGCATCTCGATGTTTATGTGGACCGATGCGATCGAGCGTGGTCCGGAAATGACCGCTTTGCGCGACGGTGTGCGCGGCAAGGACAAGCTGGATGTGCCGATCAAGATGATCTGGAACTATGCCGGCAACTGTCTGATCAACCAGCATTCTGAAATTAACCGTACCCACGAAATCCTGCAGGATGACAAGAAGTGCGAGATGATAGTGGTCATCGACTGCCACATGACCTCCTCGGCAAAATATGCCGATATCCTGCTGCCGGACTGTACTGCATCTGAGCAGATGGATTTCGCGCTGGACGCCTCCTGCGGCAACATGTCCTATGTGATCTTCACCGATCAGGCCATCAAACCTCGCTTTGAGTGCAAAACCATCTATGAGATGACCTCTGAGCTGGCGAAACGTCTTGGCGTTGAGCAGCAGTTTACTGAGGGGCGTACTCAGGAAGGGTGGATGCGTCATCTGCATGAACTTTCCCGTAAGGCGGTCCCTGACCTGCCGGATTTCGATACCTTCCGCAAGCAGGGTATGTACAAACAGCGCGATCCGGAAGGGCACCACGTGGCGTACAAAGCGTTCCGTGAAGATCCGCAGGCGAACCCGCTGACCACGGCGTCGGGCAAAATCGAAATCTACTCCGAAGAGCTGGCAAAAATCGCGTCGACCTGGGAGCTGCCGGAAGGGGACGTTATCGATCCGCTGCCGATCTACACGCCAGGTTTTGAGAACTACAACGATCCGCTGACGGCGAAATTCCCGCTGCAGCTGACCGGTTTCCACTACAAAGCGCGAGTTCACTCCACGTACGGTAACGTCGACGTACTGAAAGCCGCCTGCCGTCAGGAGATGTGGATCAACCCGATGGATGCCAAAGCGCGTGGCATCAACAATGGCGATCGCGTACGCATTTTCAACGGGCGTGGTGAGGTACATATCGAAGCCAAGGTTACACCGCGCATGATGCCTGGCGTTGTCGCGCTGGGGGAAGGGGCCTGGTATAACCCGGATGCCAACCGCATCGACCAGGCAGGCAGTATTAACGTACTGACTACACAGCGCCCATCGCCACTGGCGAAAGGTAACCCATCTCACACAAACCTTGTTCAGGTTGAAAAGGTTTAAGGAGTAACCGATGACAACCCAGTATGGATTTTTTATTGATTCCAGCCGTTGCACCGGGTGCAAAACCTGCGAGCTGGCCTGTAAAGATTACAAAGATCTGACCCCGGACGTCAGCTTCCGCCGTATCTACGAATACGCCGGGGGTGACTGGCAGGAAGATAACGGCGTCTGGCATCAAAACGTTTTCGCCTACTACCTGTCGATTGCCTGCAACCACTGTGAAGATCCGGCCTGTACGAAGGTCTGTCCGAGTGGAGCGATGCACAAGCGCGATGACGGTTTCGTCGTCGTGGATGAAGATGTCTGCATTGGTTGCCGTTACTGCCATATGGCTTGTCCGTACGGCGCGCCGCAGTACAACGCCGCCAAAGGTCATATGACCAAGTGCGACGGCTGCCACTCACGCGTGGCGGACGGCAAAAAACCGATTTGCGTCGAGTCCTGTCCGCTGCGCGCGCTGGACTTTGGCCCAATTGAAGAACTGCGTAAAAAACACGGTCAGCTTGCCGCAGTGGCACCGCTGCCGTCTGCGCACTTCACGAAGCCGAGCATTGTGATTAAACCTAACGCCAACAGCCGTCCAACAGGTGACACCACCGGCTACCTGGCTAATCCGAAGGAGGTGTGAGATGGGAAGTGGATGGCATGAATGGCCGCTGATGATCTTCACGGTCTTTGGGCAATGTGTTGCAGGCGGGTTTATCGTGCTCGCCCTGGCGCTGTTAAAGGGCAACCTCAGTGCTGAACAGCAGCAGCGTCTCGTGTTGAGTATGTTTGGTCTGTGGGTACTGATGGGGATTGGTTTTATTGCCTCAACGCTGCACCTCGGTTCACCGATGCGCGCGTTTAACTCCCTGAACCGCGTGGGGGCCTCATCACTCAGTAATGAGATTGCCAGCGGGGCGATTTTCTTCGCCGTCGGTGGGCTGGGATGGCTGCTGGCAGCGCTGAAAAAATTGCCTGCGGGTATGCGCAGCCTGTGGCTGATCGTGACCATGGTGCTGGGCGTGGTATTCGTATGGATGATGGTGCGCGTGTACAACACCATTGATACCGTTCCCACCTGGTACAGCGTCTGGACGCCGATGAGTTTCTTCCTGACGATGTTTATCGGCGGGCCGCTGTTGGGCTACCTGCTGCTGCGCGTGGCGGGTGTCGACGGATGGGCTATGCGTTTGCTGCCCGCTGTTTCGCTTCTGGCGCTGGTAGTGAGTGCGATGGTCGCCCTGATGCAGGGTTCTGAACTGGCAACCATTCACAGCTCTATCCAGCAGGCCTCTGCCCTGGTGCCGGACTACGGTGCGCTGATGGCCTGGCGTATCGTCCTGCTGGTCGCTGCGCTGGTATTCTGGATTGCTCCTCAGCTCAAAGGCTATCAGCCTGCGCTGCCGTTGTTGTCACTGGCTTTTGTGCTGGTACTGGCGGGTGAACTGATTGGTCGCGGCGTGTTCTACGGGTTGCATATGACTGTAGGTATGGCTATCGCCAGTTAATGTTGTATTTGGTTATATCAAGCCGGGCCTGAGTGCCCGGCTTTTTCTTTTTTCGATCATGAAATTTTTCGACTGTCGTGTTGTTTTAATTTTGCCCATTAATAAATGAAAACAGAGACATAATTAATATCTATAGCAGGCGTGGCATTAGCAGGATAAGTTTTTTAAATCGACAGGGAACATATTGTGCGAGGCGGCTAAATCAGTGGATTGACTTTGTTTTTGCCAGTGGCATGATGCGCACGAAATCTGAACTTCCTCACGGTTTTTAACCCATGACCACCTATACCCGGCCAGTGCTGCTGTTGCTCTGTGGCCTGCTTCTGTTGACCCTGGCGATCGCAGTGTTAAATACGCTCGTCCCGCTGTGGCTCGCCCATGAAAACTTACCGACCTGGCAGGTAGGTATGGTCAGCTCGTCCTTTTTTACCGGGAACCTGCTGGGTACGCTGGTGACCGGGAGCCTGATCAAGCGCTTTGGCTTTAACCGCAGCTATTATCTGGCCTCGCTGATTTTCGCTGCCGGGTGTGCGGGGTTGGGCCTGATGGTCGGCTTCTGGAGCTGGATGGCATGGCGCTTTATCGCCGGTGTTGGCTGCGCGATGATTTGGGTGGTCGTTGAAAGTGCGCTGATGTGCAGCGGCACCTCCCGCAACCGCGGTCGCCTGCTGGCTGCCTACATGATGGTTTATTACGTCGGCACCGTGCTGGGACAACTGATGGTAAGCAAGCTGCCAACCGACCTGATGAGCGTTCTGCCGTGGGTAACGGGTATGGTGCTGGCCGCGATCCTGCCGCTGCTCTTTACGCGCATTGTGAACCAGAACAGCGAACACCAGGAAGCAACCCACGTCTGGCCGATGCTGAGACTCCGTCAGGCGCGGCTGGGCGTTAACGGCTGCATTATCTCGGGGATTGTACTGGGCTCACTCTATGGCCTGATGCCGCTCTATCTAAATCATCAGGGCGTCAGCGACTCCGGGATCGGTTTCTGGATGGCGGTCATGGTGAGTGCAGGGATCGTCGGGCAATGGCCGATTGGCCGACTGGCGGACCGTTTCGGTCGTCTGCTGGTACTGCGTGTTCAGGTCTTCGTGGTGATCCTGGGATGTCTAGCCATGCTCAGCAACGCCGCGATGGCGCCTGCACTGTTTATTCTCGGGGCCGCCGGCTTTACGCTCTATCCGGTCGCGATGGCCTGGGCCTGTGAGAAAGTAGAACATCACCAGCTGGTGGCAATGAACCAGGCGCTGTTACTGAGCTATACCATCGGCAGTTTATTAGGGCCAACGTTTACCGCGATGCTGATGCAGAATTACTCTGATAATTTATTGTTTATCATGATCTCCAGCGTATCGTTTATTTATCTCTTAATGCTGCTGCGCAAAGTGGGCGAACATCCTACGCCTGTGGCACATGCCTGATTAAATAAAAGCCTGTCGATGACAGGCTTTTTTGTCCCAGTCACAACTAAGAGTTTTACTTATTGTTTGTTTATTGCGCCAGGCGATAATTCATGTGAGTCCTACCACTATAAGGCAGCAATCATGTCTATTCGTCGTTTTTCCGCTACCGCACTTGCCGTAGTGTTGTCTTTAACGTTTGCAACGGCTCCGGTCATGGCTAATCCTGGAAACGGGAATGGCAATGGTCACGGAAACGGCGGCGGACAGGGTAATAGCGGCAGTCATGGTAACGGAAATTCTGGTAACCATGGCAATAAGAAAAATAACGGTCAGGATAACCCTGGAAAATCGGATAAGAGCGTTAAAAGCAGTAAAGATGTCGGTAACGATGTTGATGCTCGCGTGAGTTTCGATCATGCCCGCCATCTGGCGCTGAATTATGGCCTAACGGGCTATAAGTCTCTGCCTCCGGGTATCGCGAAAAACCTGGCGCGCGGCAAGCCGTTGCCTCCGGGTATTGCGAAGAAAACCGTGCCGGCCTCTATGCTGGGCCAGCTTCCTTCCTATCCAGGCTATGAGTGGCGGGTAGTGGGTGACGATCTGGTCTTAATTGCGCTGAGTACAGCCATTGTGACGTCCGTGATTAACGGCGTCTTTAAATAGAATATAAAAAAGCCCGGTTTTCACCGGGCTTATCTTTAATACATCACCTTATGGCCGTACTGCTCAAGAATGCCTTTGACGCGTTCCATCGTCTCTTTCTTCGGCGGCTTCACGCCATCGAGCTTGTACTCTTCACCCATGGCCACCCATTTGTGTTTACCCAGCTCGTGATAGGGCAGAAGCTCGATTTTCTCGACGTTGCCCATGTCGCGGGTGAATTCCCCCAGGCGGTGCGCGGAGTCGTCGTCATCTGACCAGCCTGGCACAACCACGTAGCGGATCCAGGTTTTGATGCCTTTATCGGCAATGTATTTGGCAAACTCCAGCGTGCGGTGGTTGGAGACGCCCACCAAGTTCTGGTGGATCTCATCGTTCATCTGTTTGAGATCGAGCATGACCAGATCGGTCACCTCCAGGAGTTCGTCAATAACGGGATCGTAGCGGCGTACAAAGCCGTTAGTGTCCAGGCAGGTATGAATGCCTTCTTTGCGGCAGGCACGGAACCAGTCACGAACAAACTCTGCCTGAAGAATGGCTTCACCGCCGGATGCGGTTACACCGCCGCCAGACGCGTTCATAAAGTGACGGTAGGTCACCACCTCTTTCATTAAATCTTCAACGGTCACTTCTTTGCCGCCGTGCGTATCCCACGTGTCGCGGTTATGGCAATACAGGCAGCGCATCAGGCAGCCCTGGAAAAAGGTGATAAAGCGGATACCTGGGCCATCGACAGTGCCACAGGATTCAAAGGAGTGAATGCGACCAATAATTGACATTGCGGTGATATCTCCAGCATCGGCCCGTCCGGGGCCTGTGTATGCACAGCTCAAAACCGGCTGTGTTAAGTCTGTTTTGGCTGTTATCCATTAAGTATAGATAGCGGACAAAAGAGACTGAGGTGGAGAGAGTGCTAAAAAGGCCCCACTTGCGTGGAGCCTTTATTGTACGCTTTTTAACGCGTGATTTCAGTCAATTCCACTTACATGGACTGAGTGAAAGTACGGGTGATAACGTCCTGCTGCTGTTCTTTAGTCAGGGAGTTAAAACGTACTGCGTAGCCGGATACACGGATGGTCAGCTGAGGATATTTCTCAGGGTGTTCCATCGCGTCGAGCAGCATTTCACGGTTCATCACGTTCACGTTCAGGTGCTGACCACCTTCGATGGACGCTTCGTGGTGGAAGTAACCATCCATCAGACCCGCGAGGTTAGTTTTACGCACTTCGTCGTCTTTACCCAGCGCATTTGGAACGATAGAGAAGGTGTAAGAGATACCATCTTTAGCGTAAGCAAACGGCAGTTTAGCAACGGAGGTCAGAGAGGCAACAGCACCTTTCTGGTCACGACCGTGCATTGGGTTAGCACCTGGGCCGAATGGCGCGCCAGCACGACGACCGTCTGGGGTGTTACCGGTTTTCTTACCATACACAACGTTAGAGGTGATGGTCAGAACAGACTGAGTCGGGATAGCGTTACGGTAAGTAGTCAGTTTCTGAATTTTCTTCATGAAACGTTCTACCAGGTCAACCGCCATGTCATCAACGCGTGAATCGTTGTTACCGAACTGCGGGTATTCGCCTTCGATTTCGAAGTCTACAGCCAGGCCGTCTTCGTCACGAATTGGTTTAACTTTCGCGTATTTGATTGCAGACAGGGAGTCAGCAGCAACGGACAGACCTGCGATACCACACGCCATGGTGCGGATAACGTCACGGTCGTGCAGCGCCATCAGAGAGGCTTCGTAGCTGTACTTGTCGTGCATGTAGTGGATAACGTTCAGTGCAGTGACGTACTGTTTAGCCAGCCAGTCCATGAAGTGATCCATGCGGTCCATGACTTCGTCGAAGTTCAGGACGTCGCCTTTGATCGGCTCAGACTTAGGACCAACCTGCATTTTCAGTTTTTCATCAACGCCGCCGTTGATTGCGTACAGCATGGTTTTCGCCAGGTTTGCACGCGCACCGAAGAACTGCATTTGTTTACCAACAACCATTGGGCTTACGCAGCAAGCGATAGCGTAATCGTCGTTGTTGAAGTCCGGACGCATCAGGTCATCGTTCTCGTACTGCAGAGAAGAGGTGTCGATAGACACTTTAGCGGCGAATTTCTTGAAGTTCAGAGGCAGTTTTTCAGACCACAGAACGGTGATGTTCGGCTCCGGAGAAGGACCCATGGTGTACAGGGTGTTCAGGAAGCGGAAGCTGTTTTTGGTTACCAGAGTACGGCCATCAACGCCCATACCGCCGATAGATTCAGTTGCCCAGATTGGGTCACCGGAGAACAGCTCATCGTATTCTGGGGTACGCAGGAAGCGAACCATACGCAGTTTCATGACCAGGTGGTCAATCATTTCCTGAGCGTCTTGCTCGGTGATTTTGCCTGCTTTCAGGTCACGTTCGATGTAAGCATCCAGGAAGGTGGATACGCGACCGAAGGACATCGCTGCACCGTTCTGAGACTTAACTGCGGCCAGGTAGCCGAAGTAGGTCCACTGGATAGCTTCCTGTGCGTTGGTAGCAGGACCAGAGATATCGCAGCCGTATTTAGCCGCCATCTCTTTGATCTGACCCAGCGCGCGGTGCTGTTCAGCAATTTCTTCACGCAGACGGATAGTCGCTTCCAGGTTCACGCCGTTTTCCAGGTCAGACTGCAGGGAAACGAACTGCGCGTACTTGTCTTTCATCAGGAAGTCGATACCGTACAGTGCAACGCGACGGTAGTCACCGATGATACGACCACGGCCATACGCATCTGGCAGACCAGTCAGAACGCCAGATTTACGGCAGTTCAGAATGTCTTTGGTGTAAACATCGAATACGCCCTGGTTGTGGGTTTTGCGGTATTCGGTGAAGATTTTTTTCAGCATTGGGTCCAGCTCGCGGTTATACGCTTTGCAGGAACCTTCAACCATTTTAATACCACCGAACGGGATGATTGCGCGTTTCAGTGGTGCTTCAGTCTGCAGACCAACGATTTTCTCAAGGGCTTTGTTGATATAGCCAGCATCGTGAGAAGTGATGGTGGAAGCAACGGAGGTGTCGAAATCAACTGGCGCGTGAGTGCGGTTTTCCAGTTTAACGCCTTCCATTACGCTGTCCCACAGCTTGGTGGTCGCGTCAGTTGCGCCAGCCAGGAAGGATTCGTCACCTTCATACGGGGTATAGTTTTTCTGAATGAAGTCACGTACGTTTACTTCATTCTGCCAGTCACCTTTCGCAAAACCTTCCCAGGCTGTGGCTAACTTTTCATTAAGCTCGGACATGTAACACCTACCTTCTTAAGTGGATTTTTTATTTACTGCCTGAGAAAACCATCAATGATGATCGTCGCCACGCAGGTAAATGACCCAGTATGTCAACCCAACTAACAGACCCCCACCGATAATGTTCCCGATAGTGACAGGGATCAGGTTATCAGTAATGAAATTCATAATAGTCAGGTGAGAGAAACTTTCCGGGGATGAACCAACTGCGGTCCAGAACTCCGGGCTTGCAAAGTCGCGGATGACAATACCCATTGGGATCATGAACATATTCGCGATACTGTGCTCAAAGCCGCTGGCAACAAACATCGCAACTGGCAGAACCATAATTAAGGCTTTGTCCATCAGGCTGCGACCCGAGTAGCTCATCCATACAGCCAGGCAGACCATCAGGTTAGCGAGGATGCCGAGAGCAACGGCTTCGATAAATGTGTGGTGCATTTTGTGGTCGGCAGTTTGCAGGACGTTGAGCCCCCAGCCACCGTTGGCGGTCATGTACTCGCCAGAAAGCCACATCAACAAAACAAAGAGCAGACAGCCAACCAGGTTACCCACGTAGACGTTAAGCCAGTTACGCGCCAGCTGACCCCAGGTAATTCTTCCGCTGGCTTTCGCTACGACAATCAGCACCGTTGAGGTGAAGAGGTCGGCACCGCAGATAACGCAAAGAATCAGACCCAGTGAGAAGCAAATACCGCCAATCAGTTTAGCCATGCCGAAAGGCATTCCAGCAGTACCGGTGGTGGCAGTGATGTAGAAGACGAAAGCGATAGAGATGAACACACCAGCCGTGATCGCCAGATAGAACGTCTTCATCGGGTGTTTCGTTGCTTTATAGACACCTGCTTCTTCGGCAACTTTGGCCATCGCAGCAGGGAGTAAAAGATCAAAAGGGTTGTCAGCTTTCACACTAACTCTCTCTTTATTAAGTCGGCGACGAGATACTAACAAAGCATTATAGAAGAGAAATTGATATAGATCATATCTCGCCTGGCTTATAGGCCCGCAGTGTGTATGGTTTTACAACAAATGCGGAGTAAGTATTTGATTATCCGTATAAAAATAAATTTTAAAAATTATGAAAAGAGTTGAATTTTTTCGTTCGGCCACCTCTAAAACAGTTAATTAATATGGAGTATTTACCATAAAAAGTAACAGTAAAGCCCGGGTTAATATTATTATATTTACCCATGTTTAACTTTATTATTACAATCAACAATCATTGCCGAAGAAAATAAAAAACGGGGCAATGAAATTGCCCCGTAATATAGCCCAGACGATTGAATACGCCTACTGCTGCTAATGTTATGTGCGCTTATTTTGACCAGTAAGCGGCTTTTGCTTTCTGCAGTTTTTCATAGGCGTTCAGCAGCGACTGGTGCGCCGGGAAGGCTTTCAGATCGCTATCAACAACCTGAAGACCATAGAACGGCTCTTCGCCACTCAGGGCCGCACTGGCCGCTTCTACCGCCTCAGCACCGTACATCCGTACGAAGGCATTCAGATATTGCAGCGGCTCGCGATCGTCTTCCTGTGCAAGCAACAACAGCGTTTGCAGGCAGCGGTAATAGTTGGTGCGCTCGGCAGAGAAGACCGACTGGTTGAATTCCATGGTCCACTCGGTCCAGGCCAAGGCCTGATCCAAATCGCCACCCGCCAGGGCCAGCATGGCTTTCAGCTCACCGATGCGCAGGGTATACCAGCCGTTGTCTTTACCGGTAGCCAGACCCAGGAGTTCGCGTACGCGGGTGAAGTCATCGTGACCTTCTTCGTCCAGTTGGGCGATCAGGTTCAGATAATCTTCTTTCTCCCATTCGCTGCCCGGCAGAGCCAGCAGCGTCTCGCGCAGATGCGCGCCCATGCTGTTATTCGCCAGCCACAGATCTTCAGCCGGGTAGATGTCGGACATACCTGGCACCAGAATACGGCAGGCGTAGACGCCAAGGTGTTCGTAGTCGGCAATATAGACTTCCTGATCTTCCGCGTCGAAGATCGCCATCAGCGTGGCGAACTCTTCTTCAGTGGTACCGGCAAAGCTCCAGTCCACGAACGGATAGTCTGCGTCCTGCTTAAACATATCCCAGGAGATCAAACCGCTGGAGTCGATGAAGTGGGTTTCGAGGTTGGTATGCTCGGCCACTTCTTCATCGTCAAACGTTGGCGGGGTGAACACGTCGAGATCTTTCAGACTACGGCCCTGCAGCAGTTCGGTGACGGTACGTTCCAGCGCCACGCCGAAGTCAGGGTGCGCGCCGAAGGAGGCGAAACAGGTGCCGTTGGTCGGGTTAAACAGCACGACGCAGATAACCGGGTATTTACCGCCCAGCGAGCCGTCATACGCAAAGATTGGGAAACCTTCTGCTTCCAGTTTGGCGATGGATTCCACCACGCCCGGGTAGCGCGCCAGCACGTCTGCCGGAATTTCAGGCAGGCTGATAGATTCGGCAATAATGCGGTTTTTGATGTGACGTTCGAAGACTTCGGAAAGACCCTGCACGCGCGCTTCATTGCGGGTGTTACCGGCGGACATACCGTTGGAGACATACAGGTTGCCGACGATGTTCATCGGAATATAGACGGTTTGCTCATCAGACTGACGGGTAAACGGCAGGGCGCAGATACCGCGCTCGTCGTTGCCGGACTGCAGATCGATCAGCATGCTGGCGGTCAGTTCGTTTTCCGGATCGTAGAAGGCACGCAGGCGCGCGTCGAGGATCCCTTCCGGCAGTTCGTCATCTTCGGTCAGTGGGAACCATTTTTCGTTTGGATAGTGAACAAACGGGCCGTTAGCAATGGTTTCGCCCAGCCAGAAGTCAGCGAAGAAATAGTTGGTGGACAGACGCTCAAAATACTCACCCAGCGCAGAGGCCAGTGCCGCTTTTTTTGTTGCACCTTTACCGTTGGTAAAGCACAGGGCACAGTCTTTATCGCGAATATGCACGGACCAGACATGAGGCACCGGATTGAGCCAGGAGGCTTCTTCGATGTTAAAGCCCAGGTCGGTCAGTTTCTGCTGGAAGCGAGCGATGGAATCTTCCAGGGCGGCGTCTTTGCCGGGGATAAATGTTTGAGTCATGGCGTTCACTTTTATCGTACGTAAAGCGCGCAATGATACGGGTTTTGCGTGACAGGTGCTATTTTCGGCGAAAATAAATGCCTGAGCTATGCTTATAGCCAGTAACCTACTGTAAGGCATAGAAAAATGAAAGCTTTCGATCTCCATCGGATGGCGTTTGATAAAGTCCCTCCCGAGTTTTTAGGCGAAGTCGCTCTGCGCAGTCTGTATACCTTCGTCCTGGTCTTTCTGTTTCTCAAGATTACGGGCCGTCGTGGCGTCCGGCAGATGTCGCTCTTTGAGATATTGATTATCCTGACGCTGGGATCCGCGGCGGGTGACGTTGCCTTCTATGATGATGTGCCAATGGTGCCGGTGTTTATTGTCTTTGTCTCACTGGCGCTTATTTACCGTCTTGTCATGTGGCTGATGTCGAAAAGCGAAAAGCTGGAAGACCTGCTTGAAGGGAAGCCGATTGTTATCGTCGAGGACGGCCAGCTGGCCTGGGAAAATGTAAAAAGTGCCAACATGACCGAGTTTGAATTCTTTATGGAGCTACGCCTGAATAGCGTGGAACAGCTCGGGCAGGTACGTCTGGCAATAATGGAAACCAACGGGCAGATCAGCGTTTATTACTATTCTGACGAGGACGTCAAGCCCGGTCTCTGTATTTTACCGGACATGCTGATCGAACGTTTCAGAACGGTTCCTGAAGCTGGCGACTATGCTTGCATACGATGCAGCCACGTGGTTGCGATGCAGCCGGGCGATCGTCAATTATGCCCCCGCTGCGCAAATCCGGAATGGTCAAAGGTTAGCCGGGCCAAACGGCTTACCTGACAGCCATTTTGTCGGTTTTGTCCTGGCGAGGCGGTAGATTGTTTTGTGTGACGCGGGACACATTTCGCCGGCCATAAGTTTTAGACATTGCGGCGCGTGTCACTGAATGATAAAACCGATATCCACAGTTATAACTTATGGCTTTTAGCGTGGTGAGGGGAAATGGCTCAAGTCTTTAATTTCAGTTCAGGTCCGGCAATGTTACCGGCAGACGTGCTTAAACAGGCCCAACAGGAACTTTGTGACTGGAACGGTCTCGGTACGTCGGTGATGGAAATCAGCCACCGGGGTAAAGAGTTTATTCAGGTGGCGGAAGAGGCAGAAAAGGATTTTCGCGATCTGCTGAATATTCCCTCGAACTACAAAGTATTGTTCTGTCACGGCGGCGGACGCGGTCAGTTTGCAGGTGTACCGCTGAATATCCTCGGTAACAAAACGACGGCTGACTATGTTGACGCGGGTTACTGGGCGGCAAGTGCCGTTAAAGAAGCGCATAAATACTGCACGCCAAATGTTATCGACGCCAAAGTGACCGTTGACGGTCTGCGTGCCGTTAAGCCAATGAGCGAATGGCAGCTTTCTGATAATGCAGCGTATCTGCACTACTGCCCGAACGAAACCATTGACGGGATTGCCATCGACGAGACGCCAGACTTCGGCAGCGATGTCGTGGTTGCCGCGGATTTCTCCTCCACCATTCTGTCTGCGCCAATTGATGTCAGCCGCTACGGTGTTATCTATGCGGGCGCGCAGAAAAATATTGGTCCGGCCGGTTTGACTATCGTCGTCGTGCGTGAAGACCTGCTGGGGAAAGCGCATAAATCTTGTCCGTCGATTCTCGATTACACCGTGCTGAACGATAACGATTCTATGTTCAACACTCCACCAACGTTTGCGTGGTACCTCTCCGGTCTGGTGTTCAAATGGCTGAAGCAAAACGGCGGTGTGGCGCAGATGGACAAAGTTAACCAGCAGAAAGCTGAACTGCTGTATGGCGTCATCGACAAGAGCGATTTCTACCGTAACGATGTCGCGAAAACCAATCGTTCGCGCATGAACGTGCCGTTCCAGCTGGCAGACAGCAACCTGGATAAAGTCTTCCTGGAAGAGTCCTTCGCGGCCGGCCTGCATGCGCTGAAGGGACACCGTGTTGTTGGCGGTATGCGCGCCTCCATCTATAACGCGATGCCGCTGGAAGGCGTTAAAGCTCTGACCGATTTCATGATCGACTTTGAACGTCGCCACGGTTAATTACGCTGTTTTCACCCCCGTAGCCCTGCTGCGGGGTTTTTATTATGTTGATTTGAGAGTTTAGTTTTCATGGAATCCCTGACGTTACAACCTATCGCGCGGGTAGATGGCACCATCAATCTGCCTGGTTCAAAAAGTGTCTCGAACCGCGCTCTGCTGCTGGCAGCTCTGGCAAACGGCACCACTGTCCTCACAAACCTGCTGGATAGCGATGACGTACGCCACATGCTCAATGCGCTGAAAGCGTTGGGAGTTCAATACACGTTGTCTGACGACCGCACGCGTTGCGAAGTGACCGGCAACGGCGGTGCACTGCGCGCGGGTGAAGAGCTGGAACTGTTTCTGGGCAACGCAGGTACCGCAATGCGTCCTCTGGCGGCAGCCCTGTGTCTGGGCAGCAACAATATTGTGCTGACCGGCGAGCCGCGCATGAAAGAGCGCCCGATTGGTCATCTGGTGGATGCGCTTCGCCAGGGCGGCGCGCAGATTGCGTATCTGGAGCAGGAAAACTACCCACCGCTGCGTCTGCGCGGAGGTTTTACCGGCGGTCACGTTGAGGTTGACGGCAGCGTCTCCAGCCAGTTCCTGACGGCACTGCTGATGGCCGCGCCGCTGGCGCCGCAGGACACGGTTATCACAATTAAAGGTGAGCTGGTCTCCAAACCGTATATTGATATCACGCTGCACCTGATGAAGACCTTCGGCGTTGAGGTGGAAAACCAGTCTTATCAGCGCTTCGTGGTGCGCGGGGCACAGCAGTACCAGTCGCCGGGCAACTACCTGGTTGAAGGGGATGCGTCATCCGCGTCCTACTTCCTGGCCGCGGGTGCGATTAAAGGCGGCACGGTAAAAGTGACCGGTATTGGCCGAAACAGCGTGCAGGGCGATATCCGTTTTGCTGATGTACTTGAGAAAATGGGCGCGGTTGTGACCTGGGGCGATGACTTTATCTCCTGTACCCATGGCGAGCTGAAGGCTATTGATATGGATATGAACCATATCCCGGATGCGGCGATGACCATTGCAACGGCAGCCCTGTTTGCGAAAGGCACCACGACGCTGCGTAACATCTATAACTGGCGCGTGAAAGAGACCGACCGCCTGTTCGCGATGGCAACCGAACTGCGTAAAGTGGGGGCTGAAGTGGAAGAGGGCGAAGATTACATTCGCGTCACACCACCCGCCAAACTGCAGTTTGCAGAAATAGGGACCTACAACGATCACCGTATGGCGATGTGTTTCTCGCTGGTGGCGCTGTCCGACACGCCGGTTACCATTCTTGATCCGAAATGTACGGCGAAAACCTTCCCTGACTACTTTGAGCAACTGGCGCGCATTAGCACGCTGGCCTGATGATGTTTTGCCGCATCATCTGATGCGGCATTTCCTTACGTTTCCTGACGAACACTTCCGTTCATTTCTTCTACACTCTGCTTCAATCATTCCGTAATTTGCACGCAAAGGTAACAGTTGCGCACGTTGGCGCGTATAATGCGCGGCGTTCATGTAAACGGTATGCCTTATTTAAGGAGAAAAAGATGACGGCAGTTGCCCCGGTAATCACCATTGATGGTCCGAGTGGCGCAGGGAAAGGTACTCTGTGCAAAGCGATGGCGGAAGCATTGCAATGGCATCTTTTAGATTCGGGAGCAATCTATCGCGTGCTGGCTCTGGCAGCGCTGCATCACCATGTGGATGTTGCGTCTGAAGAAGCGCTGGTCCCGCTGGCTGCGCATCTGGATGTGCGTTTTGTCTCGACCGATGGCAACCTGGAAGTCATCCTGGAAGGGGAAGACGTAAGTGGCGAAATTCGTACTCAGGAAGTCGCGAATGCGGCCTCTCAGGTTGCAGCATTCCCGCGCGTTCGCGAGGCGTTGTTACGCCGTCAGCGCGCTTTCCGTGAAGCCCCGGGTCTGATCGCCGACGGACGCGATATGGGAACCGTGGTATTCCCTGATGCGCCAGTGAAAATTTTCCTTGACGCCTCTTCTGAAGAACGCGCTCAACGCCGCATGCTTCAGTTGCAGGAGAAGGGGTTTAGTGTTAACTTTGATCGCCTTTTATCCGAGATAAAAGAGCGTGATGACCGCGATCGTAACCGCGCCGTCGCCCCACTTGTTCCTGCAGAAGATGCATTAGTTCTGGATTCAACCAGTTTAACTATTGAGCAAGTGATTGAAAAAGCGCTACAATATGCGCGCCAAAAACTGGCACTCGCGTAATCGCGACCGATTTAGCAGTACCCCCGCTGCAATGGATTGACGGCGGGTATGTGAAACAACCCCATCCGGCACGGAGCCAGGTGGACGTTAATATTAACCTGAAGATTAAACATGACTGAATCTTTTGCTCAACTGTTTGAAGAATCCTTAAAAGAAATCGAAACCCGTCCGGGTTCCATCGTTCGCGGTGTTGTTGTTGCTATCGACAAAGACGTAGTACTGGTTGACGCCGGTCTGAAATCTGAGTCCGCCATTCCGGCAGAGCAGTTCAAAAACGCCCAGGGCGAGCTGGAAATTCAGGTTGGTGACGAAGTTGACGTTGCTCTGGACGCAGTAGAAGACGGCTTCGGTGAAACCCTGCTTTCTCGTGAGAAAGCGAAACGTCACGAAGCATGGATCACGCTGGAAAAAGCTTACGAAGAAGCTGAAACTGTGGTCGGTGTTATCAACGGCAAAGTTAAAGGCGGCTTCACTGTTGAGCTGAATGGTATTCGTGCGTTCCTGCCAGGTTCTCTGGTAGACGTTCGTCCAGTCCGTGACACCCTGCACCTGGAAGGCAAAGAGCTTGAGTTCAAAGTAATCAAGCTGGACCAGAAGCGTAACAACGTTGTTGTTTCCCGTCGTGCTGTTATCGAGTCCGAAAACAGCGCAGAACGCGATCAGCTGCTGGAAAACCTGCAGGAAGGCATGGAAGTCAAAGGTATCGTTAAGAACCTCACTGACTACGGCGCATTCGTTGACCTGGGCGGCGTTGATGGCCTGCTGCACATCACCGACATGGCGTGGAAACGCGTTAAGCACCCAAGCGAAATCGTGAACGTGGGCGACGAAATCACTGTTAAAGTGCTGAAGTTCGACCGCGAGCGTACTCGTGTATCCCTCGGCCTGAAACAGCTGGGCGAAGATCCATGGGTAGCTATCGCTAAGCGTTACCCAGAAGGTACTAAACTGACTGGTCGCGTTACCAACCTGACTGACTACGGCTGCTTCGTTGAAATCGAAGAAGGCGTTGAAGGTCTGGTGCACGTTTCCGAAATGGACTGGACCAACAAAAACATCCACCCATCCAAAGTTGTTAACGTTGGTGATGTAGTGGAAGTAATGGTTCTGGATATCGACGAAGAACGTCGTCGTATCTCCCTGGGCCTGAAACAGTGCAAAAACAACCCATGGCAGCAGTTCGCGGAAACCCACAACAAGGGTGACCGTGTTGAAGGTAAAATCAAGTCTATCACTGACTTCGGTATCTTCATCGGCCTGGACGGCGGCATCGATGGCCTGGTTCACCTGTCTGACATCTCCTGGAACGTTGCAGGCGAAGAAGCAGTACGTGAATACAAAAAAGGCGACGAAATCGCTGCGGTTGTTCTGCAGGTTGACGCAGAGCGTGAGCGTATCTCCCTGGGCGTTAAACAGCTCGCAGAAGATCCGTTCAACAACTGGGTTGCACTGAACAAGAAAGGCGCAATCGTAAACGGTAAAGTGACTGCAGTTGACGCTAAAGGCGCAACCGTAGAACTGGCTGACGGCGTTGAAGGTTACCTGCGCGCTTCTGAAGCTTCCCGTGACCGCGTTGAAGATGCCACTCTGGTTCTGAACGTAGGCGACGACGTTGAAGCTAAGTTCACCGGTGTTGACCGTAAGAACCGTGCAATCAGCCTGTCTGTTCGTGCTAAAGACGAAGCTGATGAGAAAGATGCAATCGCAACTGTTAACAAACAGGAAGATGCAAACTTCTCTAACAACGCAATGGCTGAAGCTTTCAAAGCAGCTAAAGGCGAGTAATATCAAGTTCTCAGCATCATTTGAGCTGTAATGCATTTACAGCGTGAAGGATGAGGAGCAAACTTGACAGATTGCAGGATTCGTCCTGTAATCAATAACAAAGGGCGGCTACGGCCGCCCTTGTTTAATGAGCTGTTCAGCTAATTGGTTTGAAAGGAACCGGAGGAATCATGACCAAGTCAGAATTGATTGAAAGACTTGCCAGTCAGCAACCGCATATCCCTGCCAAGGCAGTGGAAGATGCCGTAAAAGAGATGCTGGAGCATATGGCCTCCACTCTTGCCCAGGGCGAGCGCATTGAAATCCGCGGTTTCGGTAGTTTTTCTCTGCACTATCGTGCTCCACGCACCGGGCGTAACCCGAAAACGGGTGATAAAGTCGAGCTGGAAGGTAAGTACGTTCCGCACTTTAAGCCGGGTAAAGAACTGCGCGACCGCGCCAATATTTACGGTAACTGAGTTTAGCCATCGGGTTAAACTGGGTTCGAAAGAAAGCACCTGCGGGTGCTTTTTTTGTCTTTATCGATTCAATTCTGAAGAAACCGCGCATTTTCCATTTCGTTTTCTGCAAACCAATAAAATCAATACAGCGCTTGCTGTAAAACGCATTTTTCTCAACTGACGGCTCACCCTGCCTGCCGGCATACTGCCTTTCCTGAGACAGGGAGGTAGTCATGAGAATTCCCGCTATTAGCGTCTGTGCCATTCTGGCGATAACTCCGTTACTCTGGTTACCTGAACTGCCACCACGCTATTTCGTGTGGATAATGATTGTTGGCGGAATAGGGCTGGCCGCGCAGCGGCGCGTACGACTGAAATATGTGGGGATCGGTTTATTATTTTGCGTATGGGGAATTCTTGCCGCTCAAGAGAGCGTCTGGCCGATGCAACATTTAACGTCAGATGCTGTACATGCTGAGGTAGAGATCACCGCCACTGATGGTTCAACAATGCATCAGGGAAAGATTATCAGCGTCGATGGCCAACGCGGGTGGACATCGGCTGGCGTAACATTGTATGGCAATGCACTGCCGCAAAAGGTTTGTGCCGGCCAGCGCTGGGCCATGACGCTCAGACTTAGGCCTGTACATGGAGAATTAAATGACGGGGGCTACGATCTTCAGCGAAGCGCGTTTGCCCAACATCAAACACTGAGTGGGCGCTTCACCCATGCGGAACTCGTCGATGGACGCTGTAGCCTGCGTGCTCAATACCTGATGTCACTGCAAAACCGGCTTTCTTCTTATCAATGGGGGGCGGTTATCCTTGGGTTGGGGATGGGAGAACGTCTGGACGTACCCCAGGAAATAAAAGACCTGATGCGGGAAACCGGCACACTCCATCTGATGGCAATTTCAGGACTGCATATTGCGATGGCAGCATCCATCGCCTGGCTACTCGCACGTGGGTTCCAGTTTTTATTACCCTGCCACTGGATCCGCTGGCAGATGCCTCTGCTGGCTGGGGTGGTTTTTGCTGCCTTCTACGCCTGGCTTACTGGTCTGCAACCCCCGGCATTGCGAACGGTTACCGCCATTACTATGCTGGCGGCGTTGCGGATCGCCGCCCGTCAATGGTCCCCCTGGGAGATCTGGTTTTGCTGTGTTGCGGCGATCCTGCTAATCGATCCATTAGCTGTGCTTTCACAGAGTCTGCTCTTGTCAGCCTTTGCGGTTGCCGCACTGATTTTCTGGTTTCAGTGGTTGCCTCTTCCTCACGGACACCGGGCTCGCTGGATGCGGCCGCTACTGAATCTGCTTTATCTTCAGATAGGAATGCTGCTGTTGCTCATGCCTTTGCAGGTCCTGATTTTCCATGGCTTCAGCATCTCTTCCCTGGTTGCGAATCTCTTTGCCGTTCCCCTGGTGACATTGGTCTCTGTCCCGCTGATCCTGCTCGGTATGCTGCTTCATCTGCTTCCACTGACGGCCCTGGAAAGTACCATCTGGTTTGTAGCCGATAAGTCTCTGGCGGTATTGTTGTGGCTGCTGATGCGCCTGCCTGATGGCTGGCAAAATGTGGATCAACGCTGGCAGTCCCTCACATTACTCCCCTGGCTTATCATTGTTGGCTGGCGGTTTCGTGCCTGGAACAGTGTTCCTGCCGTTTGCCTGGCTGGAAGTGTCATACTCACATTTCCCCTCTGGCGAACGGCAAAAAGCGATAGCTGGACGTTACATATGCTGGATGTGGGGCAGGGCCTGGCAATGGTTATTGAAAGACAGGGAAAAGCGATTCTCTATGATACCGGGCTCGCCTGGCCAGGTGGCGATAGTGCGCAGCGGTTAATTATTCCGTGGCTCCGCTGGCATCACCTGCGACCAGAAGGCGTAATTCTCAGTCACGAGCATCTTGACCATGCGGGAGGGCTGGTATCGCTGCAAAAAACATGGCCTGATTTGTGGATAAGAAGTCCATTACGCCAGGCAGGGCATCATCCCTGTTTTCGTGGGCAGAGATGGATTTGGCAGGGGTTGACCTTCGCCGTCCATTGGCCACCTGAAAATTATCCTGCTCAAGGAAACAACCACTCCTGTGTGGTAAAAATTGACGACGGCGAGCAGAGTGTTCTGCTGACAGGGGACATTGAAGCGCAAGCGGAACAGGCAATGCTTAGCCATTACTGGCGTAATGTGACGTCTACACTCATACAGGTACCCCATCATGGCAGTAAGACGTCTTCTTCATTGCCACTGGTTCAACGGGTAGAAGGGCAAATTGCCCTGGATTCGGCGGCACGCTATAACGCATGGCGATTTCCGTCGGCGAAAGTGGTTCGACGTTATCGAAAAGAGGGATATATCTGGCACGATACCCCCCATTCTGGACAAATATCGGTGACATTTTCGCAACATCGCTGGCAAATCCTGCGCTTGCGAGAGCAATTTTTACCACGTTGGTATCATCAGTGGTTTGGCGCGCCCGTAGATAACGGGTAGAATATGCGGCTATTTCAACAAATGCTGGTTTTTTGAATGCATAACGACAAAGATCTCTCCACGTGGCAAACCTTCCGCCGACTCTGGCCGATGATTGCGCCCTTTAAACCAGGCTTGATCGTGGCGGGTGTAGCGTTAATCCTCAACGCAGCCAGCGATACTTTTATGCTATCGCTTCTCAAACCGTTACTGGACGACGGTTTTGGTAAAACGGATCGCTCAGTGTTGCTATGGATGCCTCTGGTGGTTATCGGACTGATGATCTTACGCGGCATCACCAGCTATATCTCCAGCTACTGTATTTCCTGGGTATCAGGGAAAGTGGTTATGACTATGCGTCGCCGTCTGTTCAGTCACATGATGGGCATGCCGGTCTCATTCTTTGATAAACAGTCGACCGGGACGCTGCTGTCTCGCATTACCTACGACTCAGAACAGGTTGCCTCCTCGTCATCAAGCGCACTGATTACCGTTGTGCGTGAGGGCGCGTCGATTATCGGCCTGTTCGCGATGATGTTCTATTACAGCTGGCAGCTGTCGATCATCCTTATCGTTCTGGCACCGGTGGTTTCTATTGCGATTCGCGTCGTCTCAAAACGTTTCCGCAATATCAGTAAGAATATGCAGAACACCATGGGGCAGGTGACGACCAGTGCAGAACAGATGCTGAAAGGACATAAAGAGGTGTTGATTTTCGGTGGTCAGGAAGTCGAAACCCACCGCTTTGACAAAGTCAGCAACAAAATGCGCCTGCAGGGGATGAAAATGGTGTCGGCCTCTTCAATCTCTGACCCTGTTATTCAGCTGATTGCCTCTCTGGCACTGGCATTCGTTCTGTATGCGGCAAGCTTCCCTAGCGTGATGGAGACGCTGACGGCGGGTACTATCACCGTGGTCTTCTCCTCGATGATTGCTCTGATGCGTCCACTGAAATCGCTGACAAACGTCAATGCCCAGTTCCAGCGTGGGATGGCTGCTTGTCAGACTCTCTTCAGCATTCTGGATTCCGAGCAGGAGAAAGATGAAGGTACACGCGTGATTGAGCGCGCCCGTGGCGATGTCGAATTCCGCAATGTCACTTTCGCCTATCCTGGCCGTGAAACTCCGGCCCTGCGCAACATCAACCTGACCATTCCGGCGGGGAAAACCGTTGCACTGGTTGGTCGTTCCGGTTCAGGTAAATCGACCATTGCCAGCCTGATCACCCGTTTCTATGATATTAACGAAGGTGAGATTCTGTTGGATGGCCATGACCTGCGAGAGTACACCCTGCAGTCGCTGCGTAACCAGGTTGCGCTGGTCTCACAGAACGTGCATCTGTTCAACGATACTGTTGCAAACAACATTGCTTATGCTCGCACTGATGAATACAGCCGCGAGCAGATTGAAAACGCCGCGCGTATGGCGTACGCAATGGACTTTATCAACAAGATGGATAACGGACTGGATACCATAATCGGTGAGAACGGGGTGCTCCTCTCCGGTGGGCAGCGTCAACGTATCGCCATTGCGCGTGCGCTGCTGCGCGATAGCCCAATTCTGATCCTTGATGAAGCGACCTCGGCGCTGGATACGGAATCGGAACGCGCGATTCAGTCAGCCCTGGATGAACTGCAAAAGAACCGTACATCGCTGGTGATTGCACACCGTCTGTCGACTATCGAGCAGGCTGATGAAATCGTCGTGGTTGAAGATGGCATCATTGTTGAACGCGGAAGTCATACTGATTTGCTGGAGCACCGTGGTGTTTACGCCCAGCTTCATAAGATGCAGTTTGGCGCATGATTGCACGCATCTGGTCCGGTGAATCGCCGCTGTGGCTACTGCTTCTGCCGCTCTCCTGGCTGTACGGCCTGGTGAGCGGCGTCATTCGTCTTCTTTATCGTCTGGGGCTCAAACGCGCATGGCGCGCGCCGGTTCCGGTAGTGGTTGTCGGTAACCTCACCGCCGGTGGCAACGGTAAAACGCCAGTCGTTATCTGGCTGGTGGAACAGTTGCAAAAACGCGGTATACGCCCCGGCGTAGTGTCGCGCGGGTATGGCGGCAAGGCAACGCATTACCCACTGCTGCTGACGGATGAAACATCGACTGCTGAAGCGGGTGATGAACCGGTTTTAATTTACCAGCGTACCGGCACTCCGGTTGCGGTTTCTCCGGTGCGCAGCGACGCCGTGCAGGCACTGCTTGCAGAACATGCGGTACAAATCATCATCACTGATGATGGTCTGCAGCATTATGCTCTGGCGCGTGACAAAGAGATTGTGGTTATTGATGGCGTTCGTCGTTTTGGCAATGGCTGGTGGCTGCCGGCCGGGCCGATGCGCGAACGCGCTTCACGTCTGAAATCCGTAGATGCGGTCATTGTGAATGGCGGTGTGGCAAAAACGGGTGAAATCCCTATGCATCTCCATCCTGGTCTGGCGGTGAATTTGCAGACCGGGGAACGCCGGGAAGTTGCACAACTTCCCGCCCTGGTGGCGATGGCCGGTATTGGCCATCCTCCACGTTTCTTCACGACGCTGGAACAGTGTGGCGCACAGCTTGAAAAATGTGTGCCGCTGGCGGACCACCAGGCGCTGGTGGAACAGCAGGTCGATGCCCTGACTATGCCGGGACAGACGCTGATCATGACCGAAAAAGATGCGGTGAAATGCCGTGCCTTTGCAAAAGAAAACTGGTGGTACCTGCCGGTTGACGCTGAACTCAGCGGCGAGCAACCGGAACAATTACTCAAGGAACTGATCGCGTTGGTGAAGTGAAGGCTTACGCGGTTCTGGTGGCGCTTTGACTGACAGGAAAACGCATGTCTTTACCGCAACTCTCGCTTTCAGCCGCACGTAATTTGCACCTTGCTGCGCAGGGGTTACTCAAAAAACCCCGTCGCCGCGCGCAATCTGCCGATATCCTCTCTACCGTTCAGCGCATGTCGCTACTTCAAATCGACACCATTAACATCGTGGCCCGTAGCCCTTATCTGGTGCTGTTTAGCCGTCTGGGGAATTATCCCTCGCAATGGCTGGATGAGGCTCTCAGCAAAGGGGAGTTAATGGAGTACTGGGCGCACGAAGCCTGTTTCCTGCCTCGCAGTGATTTTGCCCTGGTTCGTCACCGGATGCTTGCTCCGGAGAAGATGGGCTGGAAGTACCGGCAAGAGTGGATGCTGGAACATGCAACTGAGATTGAGCAACTCATCCGCCACATTCAGGAAAACGGACCTGTACGTTCTGCCGATTTTGAGCATCCGCGAAAAGGTACGAGTGGCTGGTGGGAATGGAAGCCGCACAAACGCCATCTCGAAGGACTGTTTACGTCAGGCCAGGTCATGGTGATTGAACGGCGTAATTTTCAGCGTGTATACGACCTGACCCATCGTGTGATGCCTCACTGGGACGATGAGCGTGACTTATTGACTCAGGAAGCGGCTGAGGATGTCATGCTGGAAAACAGTGCCCGCAGTCTGGGTATTTTCCGCCCACAGTGGCTGGCAGATTATTACCGCCTGCGTCAGCCCGCGCTGAAACCATTGCTGGAAATATGGCAGCGCGAACAGCGAGTCGTTCCCGTCACAGTGGAAACACTGGGAGAAATGTGGCTGCATTCGGAGCTACTTCCGCTTCTGCCTCAGGCTCAGGAAGGAAAACTTCAGGCAACACATAGCGCGGTGCTGTCTCCTTTCGATCCGGTGGTTTGGGACAGAAAAAGAGCCGAGCAACTGTTCGGTTTTACTTACCGACTGGAGTGCTACACTCCAGCACCGAAGCGCCAGTATGGCTACTTTGTTCTGCCTCTGCTGCACAAGGGGCAACTTGTCGGGCGCATGGACGCCAAAATGCACCGTAAAACCGACACGCTTGAGGTCATCGCACTCTATCTGGAAGAGGGTATCAGAGTGTCAGCGAGTCTGGAAAAAGGGTTAGCGTCCGCTATAAGCGATTTTGCTCGCTGGCAGGGGGCCAGCAACGTGACGATGGGGCGGGTACCTGACGGACTGTTTACAACCTGCCGAAGTGGCTGGGAAACAGGCACTCTCTGAAAAGGGAATGTGGTAAGCTTTAATGATTACCCATACGGAGGAACTATGGATCACCGTTTACTTGAAATTATTGCCTGCCCGGTGTGCAACGGCAAACTCTACTATAGCCAGGACAAACAAGAGCTGATTTGCAAGCTGGACAGCCTGGCTTTCCCGCTGCGTGACGGCATTCCGGTTTTGCTGGAAAACGAAGCCCGCTCCCTGGTGGCAGAAGAGAGCAAGCCATGAGTTTTGTTGTCATTATTCCTGCGCGTTATGCGTCAACGCGACTGCCGGGTAAACCACTGGTGGATATCAACGGCAAGCCGATGATTGTGCATGTCCTGGAGCGTGCACGTGAATCGGGTGCCGATCGCGTTATCGTTGCTACCGATCATCCGGACGTCGCCCGCGCGGTGGAGGCAGTCGGCGGAGAGGTGTGCATGACCCGTGCCGATCACCAGTCCGGCACTGAACGTCTGGCGGAAGTGGTTGAAAAATGCGGTTTTAGTGACGATACGGTCATCGTTAACGTCCAGGGCGACGAGCCGATGATCCCGGCGGTTATTATCCGTCAGGTGGCGGAAAACCTGGCACAACGTCAGGTCGGTATGGCCACACTCGCAGTACCCATTCACCACGCTGAAGAAGCATTCAACCCGAATGCGGTGAAGGTGGTGATGGATGCCGAAGGTTATGCGCTCTATTTCTCCCGCGCCACGATTCCGTGGGATCGCGATCGCTTTGCGCTCTCTAAAGAGACTATCGGTGATTCATTCCTGCGCCATCTGGGGATTTACGGCTATCGCGCCGGCTTTATTCGTCGATATGTCACCTGGGCACCCAGCCCGTTGGAACATATTGAAATGCTGGAGCAGCTTCGTGTGCTCTGGTACGGTGAAAAAATCCACGTTGCTGTTGCCATGGAAGTGCCTGGAACGGGCGTTGATACACCGGAAGATCTTGAGCGCGTTCGCGCCGAACTGCGTTAATATTGCCTTCATCCCTCCTTTCGGGGGGATGTTCTCTCCCTGCTATTTTTTCCCTTTCTTTTCCATAATTGATCTCTTCCGGGTGACATCTTCATTCTGCGCGCTCATTATAAAAGCAGTAGTCTTGATGGGGGTAATCTCATATGGAACAGCTGCGTGCCGAACTTAGCCATCTGCTGGGCGAGAAGTTAAGCCGGGTTGAGTGCGTGAGTGAAAAGGCCGATACCGCGCTCTGGTCGTTGTATGACAGTCAGGGCAACCCAATGCCACTGATGGCCAGAAGTTTTACCTCGCCGGGGGTTGCCAGGCAGCTTGCGTGGAAAATGTCGATGCTGGCGCGGGAGGGGACCGTGCGTATGCCAACGGTGTACGGCGTGATGACCCATGAGGAACACCCCGGCCCGGACGTACTGCTGATAGAGCGTTTGCGTGGCGTGCCTGTTGAAGCACCGGCACGCACGCCGGAACGCTGGGAACAGCTGAAGGACCAGATAGTCGAGGCGCTGCTGGCCTGGCACCGTCAGGATAGCCGTGGTCTTGTCGGTCCGGTCGACAGTACCCAGGAAAACCTGTGGCCGCTGTGGTATCGCCAGCGGGTTGAAGTGCTGTGGGGGACGCTTAACCAGTTCAATAACACCGGTTTAACTATGCAGGACAAACGTATTCTGTTTCGCACCCGCGAGTGCTTACCGGCGCTGTTTGAAGGCTTTAATGATAACTGCGTGCTGATCCACGGTAATTTTACCCTGCGCAGCATGCTGAAAGATTCCCGCAGCGATCAGCTTCTGGCGATGGTCGGGCCGGGGATCATGCTCTGGGCTCCGCGCGAATATGAGTTATTCAGGCTCAGCGACAGCGGGGCGGCGGAAGGTTTACTTTGGCACTACCTTCAACGCGCGCCCGTTGCAGAAGCGTTTCTCTGGCGACGCTGGCTTTATCTGCTTTGGGACGAAGTCGCGCAATTGGTCAATACCGGGCGTTTTAATCGCGCAAACTTCGATCTGGCGACAAAATCACTCTTGCCCTGGCTCGCCTGAGGAACCTTTCAGCCACTGCCAGAGGCGACCGAGCGTCTCATAGCCGACGCGATCGCTATGCATCAGCCACGCCGGGGACGGGATTGCCCGTTCCCATGGGTTGAGCGGGGCATCAATGGCCATCTGGTTTGCCGGTGCGGGAAGCGGGTGCAGACCTTGTTTTTCAAAGAAAATCATCGCTCGTGGCAGGTGTGAGGCGGAGGTCACCAGTAAGAATGGGACATCGCCAATCGCCTGCTTCACTGCAGCCGCCTCTTCTTCGGTATCTTTTGGGTTGTCCAGAGTGATGATAGCGGATCGTGGCACGCCGAGTGATTCCGCGACTCTGGCACCTGCTTCAGCCGTACTTACCGGGTTCGTTTTGGCCGCCGCGCCGGTGAAGATCATTTTTGATCCCGGGTTAGCAAGCCACAGGCGAATACCTTCGTTTAACCTTGGCAAGCTATTGTTGATCAGGTTTGAGCTGGGTGCCCAGTCAGGGTCCCAGGTATATCCGCCGCCCAGCACCACGATGTACGCTACTTTCTGATTTCCCTGCCATGTCGGGTACTTATTTTCGATTGGGCGTAACAGGCCATCCGCGATCGGCTGCAGGCTCAACAGCAGCAAGACAAACCAGCCAAGCGTGATAAGCGTTTTGCCGCTTCTCTGAAAGCGACTGAACCACACCAGCGCCAGCCCCAGCGCGATGATGATGAGCAACAGAGGAAGGGGAAGCATCATCCCTCCAATGTATTTCTTAAGGGTAAAAAGCATCCTTTTTGGTTCCTTTTTTGACCATATAGCAGGTGATTACCCGTGATATTACACCAGAGAGGTTCATTCTCCGCGCGGGTGTGACAAAATAGCGGTTTTGCAGTTAGCGAGTGGAACTCTCCCAATGCGGGATCGCAATTTTGATGACATCGCGGAAAAGTTTTCGCGCAACATTTATGGCACCACGAAAGGGCAGTTACGTCAGACGATCCTCTGGCAGGATCTGGACAACATTCTTGCCACCTTTGGCGGTCAAACGTTGCGGGTGCTGGACGCCGGAGGCGGTGAAGGGCAGACGGCGATAAAAATGGCCGAGCGCGGTCATCACGTCACGCTTTGCGATCTTTCTGCTGAAATGGTCGCCCGTGCGACGCGTGCAGCAGAAGAGAAAGGTGTGAGCGACAACATGCATTTTATACAATGCGCCGCTCAGGATATCTCACAGCATTTGGAAACCCAGGTTGATCTGATATTGTTTCATGCGGTGCTGGAGTGGGTTGCCGATCCGCAAAGTGTGTTACAAACCCTGTGGTCGATGTTACGCCCGGGCGGCACGCTGTCGCTGATGTTCTACAATGCTAACGGCTTCCTGATGCATAACATGGTTGCAGGTAATTTCGACTATGTTCAGGTCGGGATGCCGAAAAAGAAAAAGCGCACGCTTTCCCCGGACTATCCGCGCGATCCACAGCAGGTGTACGGCTGGCTGGAAGAGATTGGCTGGCAGATCGTTGGGAAGACGGGCGTCAGGGTGTTTCATGATTATCTGCGTGAAAAACACAAACAGCGTGACTGTTTTGACACCTTAACAGAATTAGAAACGCGGTATTGCCGTCAGGAGCCTTTTATCAGCCTTGGCCGCTATATTCACGTCACCGCGCACAAGCCGCAGATGCAAGGATAACCTATGAGTGAATTTTCCCAGACAGTCCCCGAACTGGTTGCCTGGGCCAGGAAAAACGATTTCTCCATCTCGCTGCCGGTAGACAGACTCTCTTTCCTGCTGGCGGTTGCCACGCTGAACGGCGAACGGTTGGATGGTGAAATGAGCGAGGGTGAACTGGTGGATGCGTTCCGCCATGTCAGTGATGCGTTTGAGCAAACCAGCGAAACCATTAGCGTGCGTGCCAACAACGCAATCAACGATATGGTGCGTCAACGTCTGCTGAACCGCTTTACCAGCGAGCAGGCGGAAGGAAACGCCATCTATCGCCTGACGCCACTGGGCATCGGCATCACCGATTACTACATTCGCCAGCGTGAATTTTCCACGCTGCGTCTTTCCATGCAGCTCTCGATTGTTGCGGGTGAACTTAAGCGTGCCGCCGATGCTGCGGATGAAAACGGTGACGAATTCCACTGGCACCGCAATGTTTACGCACCGCTGAAATACTCGGTAGCGGAGATTTTCGACAGTATCGATCTGACTCAGCGTCTGATGGACGAACAGCAGCAGCAGGTGAAAGACGATATTGCGCAGTTGCTGAACAAAGACTGGCGCGCGGCTATCTCCAGCTGCGAACTGTTGCTGTCGGAAACCTCCGGCACGCTGCGTGAACTGCAGGATACGCTGGAGGCCGCAGGGGATAAGCTCCAGGCCAACCTGCTACGCATTCAGGATGCGACCATGGCACATGACGATCTGCATTTTGTCGACCGTCTGGTCTTTGATTTGCAGAGTAAACTCGATCGCATTATTAGCTGGGGACAGCAGTCGATCGACCTGTGGATCGGCTACGACCGCCATGTGCATAAATTTATCCGTACCGCGATTGATATGGATAAAAACCGCGTCTTTGCCCAGCGTCTGCGTCAGTCTGTGCAAACCTATTTCGATGCGCCGTGGGCGCTGACCTACGCCAATGCCGATCGTCTGCTGGATATGCGCGACGAAGAGATGGCGCTGCGTGACGAAGAGGTGACCGGTGAACTGCCACCGGATCTGGAATACGAAGAATTCAACGAAATTCGTGAGCAACTTGCGGCCATGATCGAAGAACAGCTCGCTGTCTACAAAACCAGACAAGTGCCGCTGGATCTTGGTCTCGTGGTGCGCGACTATCTGGCGCAATATCCTCGTGCACGCCACTTCGATGTTGCACGCATTGTGGTAGACCAGGCGGTGCGCCTGGGTGTCGCACAAGCAGATTTCACCGGACTGCCGCCGAAGTGGCAGCCAATTAACGATTACGGAGCCAAGGTACAGGCGCATGTCATTGACAAATATTGAACAAGTGATGCCAGTTAAGCTGGCACAGGCGCTGGCGAATCCGTTATTTCCGGCGCTGGACAGCCAGCTGCGTGCCGGTCGTCACATTGGCTTAGACGAGCTGGATAATCACGCCTTTTTGATGGACTTCCAGGAGTACCTGGAAGAGTTTTATGCACGCTATAACGTGGAGCTTATCCGCGCACCGGAAGGGTTTTTCTACCTGCGTCCACGCTCCACGACGCTGATTCCGCGCTCCGTGCTCTCCGAGCTGGATATGATGGTCGGCAAAATTCTTTGCTATCTCTATCTCAGCCCGGAACGTCTGGCGAATGAAGGGATCTTCACCCAGCAGGAACTTTACGACGAGCTGTTGACGCTGGCAGATGAGAGCAAGCTGCTTAAGCTGGTGAACAACCGCTCCACGGGTTCGGATCTCGATCGTCAGAAATTACAGGAAAAGGTTCGTTCTTCCCTGAACCGTCTGCGTCGTCTGGGTATGGTCTGGTTTATGGGCCACGACAGCAGCAAATTCCGCATCACGGAATCTGTCTTCCGCTTCGGCGCCGATGTGCGTACGGGCGATGACGCGCGTGAGGCGCAGCTTCGCATGATCCGCGATGGTGAAGCGATGCCGGTGGAAAACCATTTGCAGCTCAATGATGAGCATGAAGAGAATCTGCCGGATAGCGGGGAGGAAGAGTAATGATTGAACGCGGTAAATTTCGCTCACTAACGCTGATTAACTGGAACGGCTTCTTCGCCCGAACGTTCGATCTGGATGAGCTGGTCACGACGCTCTCCGGCGGTAACGGTGCGGGTAAATCCACCACTATGGCTGCGTTTGTTACGGCGCTGATTCCCGATCTGACGCTGCTGCACTTCCGTAACACCACCGAGGCGGGGGCAACAAGCGGCTCCCGTGATAAAGGTCTGCACGGTAAGCTGAAGGCTGGCGTCTGCTATTCGGTGCTGGACGTCATTAACTCCCGTCATCAGCGTGTGGTGGTGGGCGTACGCCTGCAGCAGGTCGCGGGTCGCGACCGTAAAGTGGATATCAAACCGTTTGCGATCCAGGGGCTGCCAACATCTATGCAGCCGACGGCGCTGCTAACGGAAACCCTGAACGAGCGCCAGGCGCGCGTGCTGACGCTGCAGGAGCTGAAAGACAAGCTCGAAGCCATCGAAGGCGTGCAGTTCAAGCAGTTCAACTCCATTACCGACTACCACTCGCTGATGTTCGATCTGGGCGTGGTGGCGCGTCGTCTGCGCACGGCATCAGACCGTAGCAAATACTATCGTCTGATCGAAGCGTCGCTTTACGGTGGTATCTCCAGCGCCATTACCCGCTCGCTGCGAGACTACCTGCTGCCGGAAAACAGCGGCGTGCGTAAGGCCTTCCAGGATATGGAAGCCGCACTGCGTGAAAACCGCATGACGCTGGAAGCGATTCGCGTTACCCAGTCTGACCGCGACCTGTTTAAACACCTGATCAGCGAAGCTACTAACTACGTGGCTGCGGACTACATGCGTCACGCCAACGAGCGCCGCGTGCATCTCGATCACGCATTAGAGTACCGTCGCGAGCTGTTTACCTCCCGTAAACAGCTGGTGGCCGAGCAGTACAAGCACGTCGAAATGGCGCGCGAGCTGGGCGAGCACACCGGTGCTGAGGGCGATCTGGAAGCGGATTACCAGGCTGCCAGCGATCACCTGAATCTGGTGCAGACCGCACTGCGCCAGCAGGAGAAAATCGAACGCTACGAAGCGGATCTCGATGAGCTGCAAATTCGTCTCGAAGAACAGAATGAAGTGGTGGCTGAAGCTGCCGACATGCAGGAAGAGAATGAAGCCCGCGCTGAAGCCGCCGAACTGGAAGTCGATGAGCTGAAAAGCCAGCTTGCTGATTATCAGCAGGCGCTGGATGTGCAGCAGACGCGTGCAATTCAATACACCCAGGCATTGCAGGCGTTACAGCGTGCAAAAGAGCTGTGCCACCTGCCTGATCTGACACCAGAAAGCGCTGATGAGTGGCTGGATACCTTCCAGGCTAAAGAGCAGGAAGCAACCGAGAAGCTGCTCTCTCTCGAACAGAAAATGAGCGTCGCGCAAACGGCACACAGCCAGTTTGAACAAGCTTATCAGTTGGTGGTGGCGATTAACGGTCCGCTTGCGCGCAATGAAGCATGGGACATCGCCCGCGAATTGCTGCGCGACGGCGTGAACCAGCGACATCTGGCCGAGCAGATGCAGCCACTGCGTATGCGTCTGAACGAGCTGGAACAGCGCTTGCGCGAGCAACAGGAAGCGGAGCGTCTGCTGGCGGAGTTCTGCAAGCGTCAGGGTAAAAATTACGATATCGACGACCTAGAGGCTCTGCATCAGGAGCTGGAAGCGCGTATCGCCGCACTCTCCGACACCGTCTCCAGCGCCAGCGAACAGCGTATGACCCTGCGTCAGGAGATGGAGCAGCTTCAGTCTCGTTCTCAAACTCTGTTGCAGCGTGCGCCCGTCTGGCTGGCGGCGCAAAGCAGCCTGAACCTGCTCAGCGAGCAGTGCGGCGAAGAGTTTACATCCAGCCAGGAAGTGACCGAATACCTGCAGCAACTGCTGGAGCGCGAGCGCGAGGCCATTGTTGAGCGTGATGAAGTGGGCGCGCGTAAGCGTGACGTTGATGAAGAGATTGAACGTTTAAGCCAGCCGGGTGGTGCGGAAGATCCGCGTCTGAATACCCTGGCTGAACGTTTCGGCGGTGTGCTGTTGTCCGAAATTTATGACGATGTCGGACTGGACGATGCCCCGTACTTCTCAGCACTTTATGGCCCATCGCGTAACGCGATTGTGGTGCCGGATTTGTCGCTGGTTTCCGAGCAGCTTGCTGGTCTGGAAGATTGCCCGGAAGATCTCTACCTGATCGAAGGGGATCCGCAGTCGTTCGATGACAGCGTATTCAGTGTCGACGAGCTGGAAAAAGCGGTGGTGGTGAAAATCGCTGACCGTCAGTGGCGTTATTCCCGCTTCCCTGAGCTGCCTCTGTTTGGCCGCGCTGCACGTGAAAGCCGCATTGAAAGTTTGCACGCCGAGCGAGAAACGTTGTCTGAACGTTTTGCGACGTTGTCGTTTGACGTGCAGAAAACCCAGCGCCTGCACCAGGCATTTAGCCGCTTTATCGGCAGCCACCTGGGCGTGGCGTTTGATGCTGACCCGGAAGCGGAAATCCGTAAGCTCAATACCCGTCGTGGTGAACTGGAACGAGCCATTGCCAGTCATGAAAATGACAACCAGCAGAGCCGTGTTCAGTTCGAACAGGCGAAAGAGGGCGTTGCTGCTCTTAACCGCATTTTGCCACGCCTGAATCTGCTGGCGGATGAAACCCTGGCCGACCGTGTGGATGAGATCCAGGAACGTCTGGATGAAGCCCAGGAAGCTGCGCGTTTCATTCAGCAGCATGGTAATCAACTGGCGAAGCTGGAGTCGGTTGTCTCTGTTCTGCAGAGTGACCCGGAACAGTTTGAGCAGTTAAAAGAAGACTATGCCTGGTCGCAACAGGTGCAGCGCGAAGCGCGTCAGCAGGCATTTGCCCTGACGGAAGTCGTGCAGCGTCGTGCACATTTCGGCTACTCCGATTCGGCTGAAATGCTGAGCGGCAACAGCGACCTGAATGAAAAGCTGCGTCAGCGTCTTGAGCTGGCTGAAGCGGAACGTACGCGTGCTCGCGAAGCGATGCGTAGCCACTCGGCACAGCTGAACCAGTACAACCAGGTGCTGGCCTCGCTGAAAAGCTCCTTCGACACCAAGAAAGAGCTGTTAAACGACCTGCAGAAAGAGCTTCAGGACATTGGCGTTCGTGCCGACAGCGGGGCAGAAGAGCGGGCGCGTATACGCCGTGACGAACTGCATTCACAGCTCAGTAATAACCGCGCACGCCGCAATCAGCTGGAAAAAGCGCTGACCTTCTGCGAAGCAGAAATGGATAACCTGACGCGTCGCCTGCGTAAACTGGAACGCGACTACCATGAAATGCGCGAGCAGGTCGTGACCGCGAAAGCGGGCTGGTGCGCGGTAATGCGGATGGTGAAAGACAACAACGTTGAGCGCCGTCTGCACCGTCGCGAGCTGGCGTATCTCTCTGCCGATGAACTGCGCTCTATGTCGGATAAGGCGTTGGGTGCGCTGCGTCTGGCGGTCGCGGACAACGAGCACCTGCGCGATGTACTGCGCATGTCAGAGGATCCGAAACGTCCTGAGCGTAAAATTCAGTTCTTTGTGGCCGTTTATCAGCACCTGCGTGAACGTATTCGTCAGGATATCATTCGTACCGACGATCCGGTCGAAGCCATCGAACAGATGGAAATTGAGCTGGGTCGTCTGACGGAAGAACTGACCTCCCGTGAGCAGAAGCTGGCGATCAGCTCTCGCAGCGTGGCGAATATCATCCGCAAAACCATTCAGCGCGAGCAGAACCGTATTCGTCAGTTGAACCAGGGCCTGCAGAGCGTGTCGTTTGGCCAGGTGAACAGCGTGCGTCTTAACGTCAATGTGCGTGAAGCCCACTCGACGCTGCTGGAAGTGCTCTCAGAGCAGCACGAACAGCATCAGGATCTGTTCAATAGCAACCGTCTGACCTTCTCTGAAGCCCTGGCGAAGCTGTATCAGCGTCTGAACCCGCAGATTGATATGGGGCAACGCACGCCGCAAACCATCGGTGAAGAGCTGCTGGATTACCGTAACTATCTGGAAATGGAAGTTGAGGTTAACCGTGGTTCCGACGGCTGGCTGCGTGCGGAATCGGGGGCGCTCTCTACGGGTGAAGCAATTGGTACCGGGATGTCCATTCTGGTGATGGTGGTACAGAGCTGGGAAGATGAAGCACGCCGCCTGCGCGGCAAAGACATCTCCCCATGTCGACTGCTGTTCCTGGATGAAGCGGCTCGTCTTGATGCCCGCTCTATTGCTACGCTGTTTGAGCTTTGCGAGCGTCTTGATATGCAGCTCATCATTGCGGCACCGGAAAACATCAGTCCTGAAAAAGGGACCACCTATAAGCTGGTGCGTAAGGTGTTCCAGAACAGCGAACACGTTCACGTTGTTGGGCTGCGTGGTTTTGCCCCTCAGCCGCCAGAGTCATTACCGGAAACCACGGCGGACGCTTCCTGAAGCGTCTCCTGATCAGGAGCGGCGCATTGGCGCCGCTTTTTTTTTAAACTTAACTTGTGCTTAGGGCTGCGTTATCTTTAAACTTCTTTACATAAGGTAAGGCAACTGATTTGCCGTCTACCTATAATAGAAGAAAGCCCCACCGTGATGGGCATGTCGTGAAAACAGGGGGCAAGGGATGTTGCTAAAGAAAAAATGTGGTCGTCAGCTGTCTGCGCTCAGCTTATGCCTGGCAGTGATGTTTGCTCCGCTGTTAACCGCTCAGGCCGATGAGCCTGAAATTGTGCCGACTGACAGCTCCGCAACGACAGGCGCACAGCCAACGTCGTTGTCTCAACCGCTGGAACAGTCACCTGCAACGGCTATTATGGCCGGTATTAAGCCGTTGCCCGAAGGCATTGACGTCGACTCTCTCCGTCAGCAGCTACACGCTGGGCTGCCTTCAGGGTACACACCTGTCTATATCAATCAGCTCACTCTGCTCTATGCTGCCCGCGATATGAAACCGATGTGGGACAACCGTGACGCAGTACGCGCCTTTCAGCAACAGCTTGCGGAAGTGGCGATTGCCGGGTTCCAGCCTCAGTTTACAGCGTGGGTTGAGCTGTTAACCGATCCTGCCGTCACCGGGCAAGCGCGGGACGTGGTGCTTTCTGATGCGATGATGGGCTACCTGCAGTTTGTGGCAGGTATTCCGGTCAATGGCAACCGCTGGTTGTACAGCGACAAGCCGTATAAGCTGGCAACGCCGGCGCTGTCGGTGATTAATCAGTGGCAGTTGGCCCTCGATAATGGCGATCTACCCCGCTTTATAGCCAGTCTTGCGCCAGCGCATCCGCAATATGCCACCCTGCACCAGTCGCTTCTTGAACTGGTGGGGGATTCGCGTCCATGGCCGCAAATGCGTGGCAGTGCGACACTGCGTCCGGGGCAGTGGAGCAGCGATGTTCCTGCCCTGCGTGAGATCCTAAAGCGTTCCGGTATTCTGGGCGGCGGGCCAAAGATTGCACTGCCTGGTGATGATCCGCAAAACGTCGTGGTCAGTCCATCAGCCTCTGTGAAAGAGAAGAAAGCGGTGGTCGTGAGCGACAAACCGGCGGCTTACGATCGCGAACTGGTTGCGGCAGTTAAACAATTCCAGGCCGCTCAGGGGCTGGGGGCCGATGGCGTCATCGGCCAGACGACGCGTGACTGGCTGAACGTATCACCTGCGCAGCGGGCAGGGGTGCTGGCGCTGAATATCCAGCGTTTGCGCTTACTGCCGGGAACGCTCTCTACCGGGATCATGGTTAACATTCCTGCGTATTCGCTGGTCTATTACCAGAACGGTAGTGAAGTACTGGCGTCGCGCGTGATTGTCGGACGTCCCGATCGTAAAACACCGATGATGAGCAGTGCGCTGAATAACGTGGTGGTTAACCCACCGTGGAACGTACCGCCGACCCTGGCGCGCAAAGATATTCTGCCTAAAGTCTGGAACGATCCGGGTTATCTGGAACGTCATGGCTACACGGTTATGCGGGGATGGAACAGCAAGGAGGCCATCGATCCATATATGGTCGACTGGTCGACGATTACGGCGTCTAATTTACCGTTCCGCTTCCAGCAAGCTCCAGGGGCGCATAACTCGTTGGGACGCTACAAATTCAATATGCCGAGTTCAGAAGCTATCTATCTGCACGATACGCCGAACCACAACCTGTTCCAGAAAGATACTCGCGCCCTGAGTTCTGGCTGTGTGCGCGTGAACAAAGCCTCAGAGCTTGCCAATATGCTGTTGCAGGATGCGGGCTGGAACGATACGCGTATTTCTGACGCCCTGAAACAGGGGGATACGCGGTACGTTAATATTCGACACAATATTCCGGTCAATCTTTACTATCTGACCGCGTTTGTTGGCGAAGACGGGCGTACTCAGTATCGTACAGATATTTACAATTATGATCTCATCGCGCGATCCGGCGCACAAATTTTGCCAAAAGCTGAACAATTAATCAGGTAAATGAAGTAGTTCGGGAGAAATGATTGTCGTAAGTTATGGTGAATAAGGGGCAATATCGCTGTAAGCCGCGTATTCACTGGGGTTGGGCGCCTTGACGTACCCGGTTTTGCCAGTTAAGGTGCCCTTCGTGCGCTAAGCATATTACGATAAACATTGACCTGTAGACCTGATTATCATGGACAAATTTGACGCTAATCGCCGCAAACTGCTGGCGTTAGGTGGTGTTGCGCTCGGCGCAGCGGCCATCTTGCCGACGCCAGCATTTGCCACCCTCTCGACACCTCGTCCGCGAGTTTTAACGCTCAACAATCTCCATACCGGTGAGTCGCTAAAAGCGGAATTCTTCGATGGCAGAGGCTATATTCAGGATGAATTAGCAAGACTTAACCACTTTTTCCGTGATTACCGCGCAAATAAAATAAAAGCCATCGATCCAGGACTGTTTGATCAGCTTTTCCGCCTTCAGGGCCTGCTGGGTACCAGCAAGCCGGTGCAGCTTATTTCTGGTTATCGCTCAATTGATACTAATAATGAACTGCGCGCCCATAGCCGTGGGGTAGCCAAAAAAAGCTACCACACCAGGGGACAGGCAATGGATTTCCACATTGAAGGCGTTTCGTTAGCCAATATTCGCAAAGCTGCGTTATCTATGCGTGCAGGTGGTGTAGGATATTACCCCAGCAGCAACTTTGTGCATATTGATACCGGTCCAGTTCGGCACTGGTAATAACGAAACACAGGAGCAGTATGAACTATCGTATTATTCCGGTTACGGCGTTCTCCCAGAATTGTTCATTAATCTGGTGTGAACAAACCAAACTGGCCGCGCTTGTCGATCCCGGCGGCGACGCTGAGAAGATCAAACAGGAAATTGCAGATAGCGGTGTGACGCTGATGCAGATATTACTGACGCATGGTCACCTTGACCATGTCGGCGCAGCGGCGGAACTGGCACAGCACTATGGTGTGCCGGTGATCGGTCCGGAAAAAGAAGATGAGTTCTGGCTGCAGGGTTTGCCAGCCCAAAGCCGCATGTTTGGCCTTGATGAGTGTCAACCTCTGACGCCCGATCGCTGGCTGAACGAGGGAGAGCGCGTTAACGTAGGGAATGTGACTTTACAGGTGTTGCATTGTCCTGGGCATACGCCAGGCCATATCGTCTTCTTTGATGACCAGTCTCGTCTGCTGATTTCCGGCGATGTGATTTTCAAAGGTGGCGTAGGACGCAGCGATTTTCCGCGTGGTGACCACGGGCAACTGATTCAGTCGATAAAACAGAAGTTATTGCCGCTGGGTGATGACGTGACGTTTATCCCTGGACACGGTCCGATGTCGACGCTGGGCTATGAACGGCTCCATAACCCGTTCCTTCAGGATGAAATGCCTGTCTGGTAACACGAATAAAAAAAGCCTGCATAACGCAGGCTTTTTTATGGGCGCAAATTACAGTACGGCGACAATCGCTTCGCACAGTGGCGCCATGTTGTCAGGCGTCATGCCTGCTACGTTCACGCGGCCAGACGCCACGGCGTACACACCGAACTCTTCACGCAGACGCAGAACCTGCTCTTTGGTCAGGCCGCTGAAAGAGAACATGCCGTTCTGTTTGATGATAAAGCTGAAGTCGCGGTCCGCGCCTTTCTCAGCCAGGGTGTTCACAAACAGCAGGCGCATGCGCTGAATACGCTGGCGCATATCGTTCAGCTCTTGTTCCCAGATGGCGCGCAGCGCATCGTTGCTCAGGATAGTGGCAACAACAGACGCACCGTGTGCCGGAGGGTTAGAGTAGTTAGCACGGATAACCGATTTCATCTGGCTGAACGCACGATCGACGGTCTCTTCGTTTGCCGCGACCAGCGTACAAGCACCTACACGCTCATTGTACAGACCGAAGTTCTTGGAATAAGAGCTTGCGACAATCAGTTCCTGATGCACGGCTGCGAACGCGCGCAGGCCTTCTGCATCTTCTTCCAGACCACGGGCGAAGCCCTGGTAGGCAAAGTCAAACAGCGGCAGCCAGCCTTTCTCTACGGACAACTTCGCCAGATGTTCCCACTGCTCAAGCGTCGGATCGATACCGGTTGGGTTATGGCAGCAACCGTGGAACAGCACCACGTCACCTGCCTGTGCTTCGCTCAGGCTCGCCAGCAGACCGTCAAAGTCGAGAGAGTGGTTTGCTGCGTCGTAGTAAGCGTATTCACGCACTTCCAGACCCGCAGAGTTAAAGACGCTCTTGTGGTTCGGCCAGCTTGGGTTGCTTACCCATACACGCTTAACAGAGGTGTTTTTCGCAAGGAAATCCGCCGCCACGCGCAGCGCACCGGTACCGCCAGGGGTCTGTGCTGTACGGGCACGTTTGTCACTCACAATTGCGCTACCTTTACCGAACAGCAGCTCCTGGGTGCAGCGACCAAATTCAGGGATACCATCAATACCGAGGTAGTTTTTGGTGGTTTCGTTTTCCAGCAGATACTGCTCAGCTTTCTTAACGCTGGTCAGTACCGGAGTTTTGCCGGTTTCATCTTTATATACACCAATACCCAGGTTGATTTTGCCAGGGCGGTCGTCGGCACGAAACAGATCGGCCAGGCCCAGAATAGGGTCGGCAGGAGCGGCGGTAATGTTCTCAAACATGACGAAGTTCCATTGTGATTACAGAAGTGAAATCCGCTATCAGGTTAACGGTAGATTTACAAAATGCCAACCGTTTGCGACGAAAAGCGTGCGGCTTTTCAAAAGTCGCCATTATTTTCTGTCAGGCATAAAAAAACAGGGCCGAAGCCCTGTTCATTAAGCATATAACAAAGTGGTGTACTGATTAGAACTGGTAAACGATACCTACACCAGCCTGGTCGTCAGTAGACAGACCTGTTGCACGGGTGTATTTATTATCATCCAGCAGGTTGAACTTGTACGCAGCGTAAACGTTCATGTTCTTGTTGAAGTAGTACCAGGTACCCACTTCGATGTATTTAAGCAGATCAGCATCGCCACCAGCGAAGGTAGAACCGTTAGCAGTACGGGCGGTCAGGTCTTTACCCTTAGACTGTACATAGCCCAGGGAAGGACGCAGACCAAAGTCGAACTGGTATTGAACCACAGCTTCGAAGTTTTGCGATTTGTTCGCGAATTGGTCATCGTTTTCGCGAGTCATGTTACGGGATTCGCCGTACATAACAGATGCGTATACGTTGTTCGCATCATATTTCAGAGACGTTGCCCAACCTTCAGCACGTTCACCTTTACCGTCAGCAGACTGCTTAGTGGAACGGTCAGAGTTAGTGTATGCCGCAGTTACGTTGAAACCTTCTGCGAAATCATAGCCCAGAGAGTAGCTACCGCCATCGCCGTTCTGGCGAGAAGTGGTGTGACCGTTTTCGTTTTTACCCTGGTACTGCAGGCCCAGTGCCAGACCATCAACCAGACCGAAGAAGTTGGAGTTACGGTAGGTAGCCAGACCAGTGCTACGGCCAGTCATGAAGTTATCTGTTGCGGCCAGTGAGTCGCCACCCCAGATAACCAGCATATCGGTTGAAGCCAGCGCATCATAGAACACGCCGTAGTTACGGCCGTAATCGAATGAACCGTATTCACCTGCTTTCAGACCCGCGAAAGCCAGACGGGTTTTGGTACCCTGAGCACCTTCCTGAGAGGATGCGTCCATGTTGTATTCCCACTGGCCGTAACCGGTCAGTTGGTCGTTAACCTGGGTTTCACCTTTGAAACCGATACGGGCATAGGTGGTATCGTTGTTATTAGATTCACCGTTAGTCGTCCACTGGTGTTCGCCTACAGCTTTACCGTAGAAGTCCAGCTTGTTCGAATTCTTGTTATAGATTTCTGCAGCGTTAGCTGCACCAGCTACCAGCAGAGCAGGGATAACCACTGCCAGAATATTGCGCTTCATCATTATTTATTACCCTCATTGGTTTTTTTATGACACTCGCCACTGCCGTCAATAAATTCTGTCAATAAATATTTCCGGAACTATTGATGAGAGTTTGGTGTCTTTATGTATCTGACAGGCATCTTTCCATTCACCGAAGCGTTTCGCTAGCCTGAAAGTGCTACAATTCTCAAGATTAAGTAACCTAAAGAAAATATGTGTAACTAAATGTGTATTTTTCGGAACTTTGTGAACCACCTCAAACTTCAGAACTCCCTGGCGAATTAAGCGGCAGTGTTTATCCTATATATATGAATTCCTTATGATTAATTTGGATAAAGGCAATTCATATAAACAGAGGCTAAACGACTTGTTTTTTCTTATGATGCAAAAAAGACATCTGGATGGCTAAAAAAATGGTTGAAATTTGTGCTATTGCTTGAGGATGTAATAATCGCAATAAGAATGGAGTTTGTTTTTTGTGGCTGGATATTTCACGGAAACAATACGTAACAGGTAGCGGTTGTGACGGGGTGATGGTTTAAAAATGCTGACTTTACGCTGACGTAAACTGACAATGCAGAATAAAATAATGGCCAGCATTCGCTGGCCATTGACGTTTTTGTGGATTAGAAGCTGGCGTTACGTGGTGTGCGAGGGAACGGAATAACATCACGTACGTTCTGAACACCGGTCACGTAGGCGATCAGACGCTCGAAGCCCAGACCAAAACCGGCGTGCGGTACGGTACCGTAACGGCGCAGATCGCGATACCAGCTGTAGTCCGCTGGGTTGAGCCCCATCTCTTCCATACGCGCGTCCAGCACGTCGAGACGCTCTTCACGCTGAGAACCGCCGATGATTTCACCAATGCCCGGCGCCAGTACGTCCATCGCTGCAACGGTTTTACCGTCTTCGTTAAGGCGCATATAGAAGGCCTTAATGTCTTTCGGGTAGTTTTTCACGACAACCGGTGCTTTGAAATGTTTCTCGGCCAGATAGCGTTCATGCTCAGACGCCAGGTCAACGCCCCAGTAAACCGGGTTCTCGAACGTCTCACCGCATTTCTCAAGGATCGCTACCGCGTCGGTGTAATCCACCTGTGCAAAGTCAGCGGAAACGAAACGCTCCAGACGTGCTACAGCATCGCTGTCTACGCGCTCGGCGAAGAATTTCATGTCGTCAGGACGCTCTTCCAGCACCGCTTTGAAGACATACTTCAGCATCGCTTCCGCCAGGCCGGCAACATCGTCCAGGTTGGCGAACGCCACTTCAGGCTCCAGCATCCAGAATTCTGCCAGGTGACGGCTGGTGTTGGAGTTTTCGGCACGGAAGGTAGGGCCAAAGGTGTAGATTTTAGACAGCGCGCAGGCGTACGTTTCGCCGTTGAGCTGACCGGATACGGTCAGGAAAGCCTCTTTGCCGAAGAAGTCTTTGTCATAGTCCACTTTACCTTCTGGCGTACGCGGCAGGTTTTCCATGTCCAGCGTCGAGACACGGAACATTTCACCTGCACCTTCTGTATCAGAAGCAGTAATTAGCGGGGTAGACACCCAGAAATAACCTTGTTCGTCGAAGAAGCGATGCAGCGCCTGGGCCAGCGTATGACGCACACGCGCCACTGCACCAATCAGGTTGGTACGCGGACGCAGGTGAGCGACTTCGCGCAGATACTCAATGCTGTGACGTTTAGCCGCCATCGGATAGGTATCCGGATCTTCAACCCAGCCGGTGACTTCAATGGCAGAAGCCTGAATTTCGAAACTCTGGCCCTGGCCTGGTGATGCCACAACCACGCCGGTAACGATAACGGAACAACCCGTCGTCAGATGCAGAACGTCATCATTGTAATTGGGCAGAGAATTATTAATGACGGCCTGTACAGGATCAAAGCAGGAACCGTCATAGACGGCAAGGAAGGAGATGCCAGCTTTAGAATCTCGGCGGGTACGCACCCATCCGCGCACGGTGACTTCCTGGTCAACGGCGACACGGCCCTGGAGTACGTCGGCTACAGGCACAACGCTCATAATATTCTCTCTGTTAATAGTCGGAAAAAATAGACACTTGTCCACCCTTATGGGGGGATATCTATGTTACCTGCCATCTGCCATCAGACAAGTAAATTTCGCAGTCAAAAGAGAAGAATTGAGAAATAAATAAGGTGAGGGGAGCCATGAAGGCTCCCGTAAGCGTTTAGCTGGCTTTTTTAATCTGTGGGAGATCGAACGCTTTGCGCAATGCGCGGACAAACGCTTTGTCATGGCAGATAGTTTTACCCGGGCTATCGGAGAGCTTCGCCACCGGCTTGCCGTTACATTCCACCAATTTTATGACGATGTTCAGTGGTTTAACCTGAGGGATGTCACAGGTCAAACGGGTACCAATCCCGAAGCTCAGGTTAACCCGGGTGTTGAACTGGCGATAGAGCTCAACCGCTTTCGGCAGGTCAAGATTATCAGAGAAGACCAGAACCTTGCTCATTGGATCAATACCCAGCTTTTCATAGTGGGCAATGGCTTTCTCACCCCATTCAACCGGATCACCGGAATCATGGCGTAACCCCTGGTAACGCTCAGCGAACTCGGGACCAAAATCGCGCAGGAAGGCATCCATCGTAATACAGTCGGTGAGGGCGATCCCCAGTTGATTTGGGTACTCCTCTAGCCATGCAGCCAGCGCCGCGCGCTGGCTGTTCGCCAGGTCTGGACTTATCTGCTGATGCGCCTGGAACCATTCATGCGCCTGGGTGCCCATAGGCGTGAGATTAAGGCGACGGGCCAGATCGTAGTTGCTGGTGCCCACAAACCACGGTTCCTGCTGCAGACGCTTAACGATGGCCTCCTGAACGTCGCGAGAGAAACGGCGACGGGTGCCAAAGTCCATCAGGCGGAAGCGGGACATATCCAGCCCTTCGGTCAGCGTGGTGAAGCCCGCGAGCTTGGTTTCCAGCGCTGCGACCGCCTGTTCAACACCGGTTTCCGGCGAGCGGTAGCGGTGGGCCAGTTCACTGATCACCGCCAGAAGCGGCACTTCCCACATGATCACTTCACGCCACGGGCCTTCGAGACGAATATCCAGCTTACCATTATCGTTAAGTACAGTGACCTGCTCTGGCTTATAGCGGAAGTCGCGCAGCCAGTTCAGGTAGTCAGCTTTGAAGAAAGGCAGGCCAGAAAGCCACTGATATTCATCGTCCTGCAACGTCAGATGCTGCATAGCATCGACCTGTTCACGAATAGCGTCTGCGTAGATACCGAGCAAGTCGTCGCCACGGCAGCGGAATTCGGCCGCGACATGAACGTCATAGTAATGGTGGAAAACGGCTTGCTGCATATGCAGTTTATACGCGTCAGTATCCAGCAACGTATGCAGAACAGGAGAAACGAATTGAGTCATAGGTGCGCAGTAGCATCCTCTCACAGGAGCGTTTAGTACAATAAACAACTCCGGAGTATACCTTGTTTAGTGATTTATTGAACCCCGATCACAACATAAGCGCGTTTTATGGTCGAGGGCATTTTGTGCCCCGTGTTATATAAATGTAGCAAAAAAGGGTTTTGTACCTGAAAAGATGAACATTCTGCGTAGCGCGTTTTACACAACAGGAATATATTGAAACGTTACTCGACAAACGATGCATAAGGTTTTCTATGACACAACAGCCACAAGCCAAATACCGCCACGACTACCGTGCGCCGGAATACCTGATTAGCGATATCGATCTGACTTTTGACCTGGATGCCACTAAAACCGTTGTGACGGCGGTAAGCCAGGTGACGCGCCACAGTGCGACTGCTGTGCCACTGCGTCTTGATGGTGAAGACCTGACGCTGGTCTCCCTGCATATTAATGATGAAGCCTGGTCTGACTATAAAGAAGAAAACAACCAGCTGGTGATCGACAACCTGCCGGAACACTTTACGCTGCGCATCGTGAATGAAATCAGCCCTGCCGCCAACACGGCGCTGGAAGGACTTTACCAGTCTGGTGTGGCGCTGTGCACTCAGTGTGAAGCGGAAGGTTTCCGTCACATCACCTGGTATCTCGATCGCCCGGATGTGCTGGCACGCTTCACAACGAAAATTATCGCCGATAAAACGCTCTACCCATTCCTGCTCTCCAACGGTAACCGTGTGGGCGAAGGCGAACTGGAGAACGGCCGTCACTGGGTGCAATGGCAGGATCCGTTCCCGAAACCATGCTATCTGTTTGCGCTGGTGGCGGGTGATTTCGACGTGTTGCGCGATACCTTTAAAACACGCTCCGGCCGCGAAGTGGCACTAGAGCTGTTTGTTGACCGTGGCAACCTGGACCGTGCACCGTGGGCGATGACGTCGCTTATCAACTCCATGAAGTGGGACGAAGAGCGCTTTGGTCTCGAATATGATCTCGACATCTATATGATCGTGGCTGTCGATTTCTTCAACATGGGCGCGATGGAGAATAAGGGTCTTAACATCTTTAACTCCAAATACGTGCTGGCGCGCACCGATACCGCTACCGATAAAGATTATCTCGATATCGAACGCGTTATCGGTCACGAATATTTCCACAACTGGACGGGTAACCGCGTCACCTGCCGCGACTGGTTCCAGTTGAGTCTGAAAGAGGGATTGACCGTCTTCCGTGACCAGGAGTTCAGCTCCGATCTGGGTTCTCGTGCGGTTAACCGCATCAACAACGTGCGTACTATGCGCGGCCTGCAGTTTGCGGAAGATGCCAGCCCAATGGCGCACCCGATCCGCCCGGATAAAGTCATTGAGATGAACAACTTCTACACCCTGACGGTGTATGAAAAAGGTTCTGAAATTATCCGCATGATCCACACTCTGCTGGGTGAAGAGAACTTCCAGAAAGGCATGCAGCTCTACTTCGAGCGTCATGACGGCAGCGCGGCCACTTGCGACGATTTTGTGCAGGCGATGGAAGATGCTTCCAATGTGGATCTCTCTCACTTCCGCCTCTGGTACAGCCAGGCCGGTACGCCGATTGTCACCGTCAAAGACGATTACAACCCGGAAACCGAGCAGTACACCCTGACCATCAGCCAGCGCACGCCGCCGACAGCGGAGCAGGAAGAGAAACATCCGCTTCACATTCCGTTCAGCATTGAACTGTATGATAACGAAGGCAAAGTCATTCCTCTCCAGAAGGGCGGCCACCCGGTACACCACGTGCTGAATGTGACCCAGGCAGAGCAGACCTTCATCTTCGACAACGTTTACTTCCAGCCGGTCCCTGCGCTGCTGTGTGAGTTCTCTGCACCAGTGAAACTGGAGTATAAATGGAGCGATCAGCAGTTGACGTTCCTGATGCGTCACGCGCGCAACGACTTCTCCCGTTGGGATGCCGCGCAAAGTCTGCTGGCGACCTACATTAAGCTCAACGTAAACCGTCATCAGCAGGGCCAGCCGCTGTCGCTGCCTGCCCATGTGGCTGACGCATTCCGCGCGATCCTGCTGGATGAGAAGATTGACCCGGCGCTGGCCGCTGAAATTCTGACCCTGCCGTCAGCGACTGAAATCGCCGAGTTGTTTGACATCATCGACCCAATTGCCATCGTCGCGGTGCGTGAAGCGTTGACCCGTACGCTGGCTGCAGAACTGGCCGATGAGTTCCTGGCGATTTATAACGCCAATAAACTTGATACTTATCGCGTAGAGCACGCGGACATCGGTAAACGTTCTCTGCGTAATACCTGCCTGCGCTATCTGGCGTTTGGTGAGGCTGAGTTGGCGAACACGCTGGTAAGCAAGCAGTATCATGAAGCGGATAACATGACTGACGCGCTGGCTGCCCTGGCTGCAAGCGTCGCCGCCGAACTGCCGTGCCGTGATGCGCTGATGCAGGAGTATGACGACAAGTGGCATCAGGATGGCCTGGTGATGGACAAATGGTTCATCCTGCAGGCGACCAGCCCGGCGCAAGACGCGCTCAGCAAAGTACGCAGCCTGCTGAAGCACCGTTCGTTTACCATGAGCAACCCGAACCGCGTACGTTCCCTGATTGGCGCGTTTGCCAGCAGCAACCCGGCCGCGTTCCACGCCGAAGACGGCAGCGGTTATGAGTTCATGGTTGAAATGCTGACCGAGCTGAACAGCCGTAACCCGCAGGTGGCATCACGTCTGATCGAGCCGCTTATCCGTCTGAAGCGCTACGATGCTAAGCGCCAGGCGAAAATGCGTGCCGCGCTTGAGCAGCTGAAAGGACTGGAAAACCTGTCTGGCGATCTGTACGAGAAGATTGCTAAAGCGTTAGCGTAATAAAAGATAACCCTCCCTCTCCCTGCGGGAGAGGGTCGGGGTGAGGGCATCAGGCATTAGCCTTAGCTCGCTGTAACTCCGTGCCCCCGCGCTTCATCACCCGATCCAGCACTTCTGCCTCCAGCTCCGCCAGTCTTGCCGAACCTACGCGGCGAGGGCGCGAAATATCCACCGTCAGATCCAGACCCATTTTCCCTTCTTCTATTAACAGCACACGATCGGCCATCGCTACCGCTTCAGACACGTCATGCGTCACCAGTAGCACCGTAAAGCCGTGCTTCTGCCACAGGGATCCAATCAAATCCTGCATTTCGATTCGTGTCAGGGCGTCGAGTGCGCCGAGCGGCTCATCAAGCAACAACAGGCCCGGACGATGGATTAACGCCCGCGCCAGTGCTACGCGCTGCTTCTGCCCACCTGACAGCGCCGCAGGCCATTCATCCGCGCGATTTTCCAGCCCTACGGCGGCAAGCGCCTGGCGGGCCTCCTCTCGCCAGTTGCCTTTAAGCCCCAGCCCGACGTTATCAATGACTGTTTTCCATGGCAGCAGGCGCGCATCCTGAAACATCATGCGGGTGTCGTTCTGAATCTTTGCCAGCGGCGTTGTACCGGCAAGAATTTCACCGCCGTTTGGGGCCTCCAGTCCGGCTAACAGGCGCAACAGCGTGCTCTTACCGCCGCCGCTGCGCCCGACAACGGCTACGAATTGTCCGGCAGGAATGTGCAGATCCAGCGCATTCAGAATGGTGTTTTCGCCGTAGCGTTTGGTCACGCCGTTCAGCAGTAACGGCGTCCCCTGGTTCAGTCGTGCTGTATTCATGCTTTCGACTCCTGAAGGGAATAGGCCGGGTTCCAGCGCAGCCAGCTGCGTTCCAGCCACTGGGCGCTGACATCGGCGAGTTTGCCGAGCAGGGCATAAAGGATGATCGCGACTACCACCACGTCCGTTTGCAGGAATTCGCGAGCGTTCATCGCCAGATAACCGATGCCAGAGTTGGCCGAGATGGTCTCAGCCACTATCAACGTTAGCCACATCAGGCCGAGCGCAAAACGCACCCCCACCATAATGGAGGGCAGAGCACCCGGCAGAATCACGTGGGTAAAGAGGGCGAAACCCGATAAACCATAGCTGCGTGCCATCTCGACCAGACCGCGATCGATATTGCGGATCCCATGCCAGGTATTGATGTAAATCGGGAACAGGGTGCCCAGCGCGACGAGAAATATTTTGGCGCTCTCATCAATACCAAACCACAAAATCACCAGCGGGATCAGCGCCAGATGCGGCACGTTGCGCAGCATCTGAATGGAGGTATCCAGCAGCCGCTCGCCCCAGCGTGAAAGACCGCTGATCAAACCCAGAATCAGGCCGATGCTGCCGCCGATGGAAAACCCAATCACGGCGCGCCAGGAGCTGATCGCCAGATGTTGCCACAGCTCTCCGCTGACGCTCAGCGACCAGAACGCTTCGATAACGCCTATAGGTGCGGGCAGAATGCGGCTCGACAGCCAGCCGGTGGACGACGCGAGCTGCCAGACGGCCACGATACCGACGGGCAAAAACCACGGGGCGGCGCGCAGGAGCCATTTTTGTGAGATGGCAGACATGGTCACTCCTTAGCTTTGTGCGGCTTTTCGTGGAATAAATTCGTTCGCCACGGCTTCGCCCTGAAGCTGGAGCGGTTGCGGCTGAGGAATTTCCGGGATGGCAACATCCAGATGCGGGAATAACAGCTCACCCACTTTGTACGCCTCTTCGAGATGCGGATAACCGGAGAGAATAAAGCTGTCGATGCCCAGGTCAGCGTATTCATTAATACGGGCGGCTACGGTCGGTCCGTCGCCGACCAGCGCCGTGCCCGCACCGCCGCGCACCAGGCCGACGCCCGCCCACAGGTTTGGGCTGATCTCCAGGTTCTCGCGCTTGCCGTTGTGCAGGGACGCCATTCGGTGCTGCCCGACGGAATCGGTTTTGGCAAACGCGGCCTGTGCTTTGGCGATGGTGGCATCATCCAGATGGGAGATGAGACGATCGGCCGCCTGCCAGGCTTCTTCGTTGGTCTCACGCACAATCACATGCAGGCGGATACCGAAGCGTACCTTACGGCCATGGGCGGCCGCTTTAGCGCGTACCTGGGCTATTTTTTCTTTCACCAACTCTGGCGGTTCGCCCCAGGTCAGATAGAGATCAACCTGCTCTGCCGCCAGGTCCTGCGCCACGTCCGATGACCCGCCAAAATAGAGAGGAGGGCGTGGCTGTTGGACCGGAGGGAAGTAGAGTTTCGCGTCGCGAACGTGAATATGTTTACCTTCGAACGTCACGGTTTCACCTTCCAGCAGACGTCGCCAGACGCGGGTGAATTCGGCGGAGGCTTCATAGCGCTCAGTGTGATCGAGGAACACGCCGTCGCCCGCCAGCTCCTGCGGATCGCTGCCCGTAACAAGGTTAAACAGGGCGCGGCCGTTGGACAGTCTGTCCAGGGTTGCCGCCTGACGCGCCGCCACGGTGGGGGAGACCACGCTCGGACGCAAGGCCACCAGAAACTTCAGACGCTGGGTGACCGGGATCATCGACGCGGCGACCAGCCAGGCATCTTCACACGAGCGTCCGGTCGGGATCAGTACGCCAGTGAAACCAATTCTGTCCGCTGCCTGTGCAATCTGCTGCAGGTAGCCATGGTCAACCGGGCGTGACCCCTCTTCCGTACCAAGATAGTGGCCATCACCATGGGTGGGTAAAAACCAGAAAAGATTCAGACTCATGATTTTGTTCCTTCTTTACCGGCGGGCTGCCAGATACGTTCGCGAATAGTGACCTGTTTTGGCACCAGGTGGTTTTGATAGAAGAGGTCAGCCGTTTGTTGCTGAAGTGCGGCGACGTGCGCGTCTACGGGCGTGATGGTGGTCGGTGGACGGTGGTTGAGATAGCTCGCGATCACCGGCTCAGGTAAGCCCATGGTTTTCGCCAGCAGGGCAATGCTCTCCTGACGCTGGCTTTGAGTCAGTGCATCCGCCTGAGTAAAGGTATCAAGAACCTCTTGCACAAAGGCGCCGTTCTTTTCCGCATAAGGGCGAGCAGCCAGATAGAACGAGCCGGTCTGTTTAAGCGTGGTGCCATCTTTTAGCACCCGTACACCGCCCTGCAGTAATGCGGCGGAATAGTACGGATCCCAGATGGCCCAGGCATCAACGTTCTTCTGCTGGAACGCGGCGCGCGCGTCGGCAGGCGTCAGGTAAACGGGCTGAATGTCGGTAAACTTGAGTCCGGCCTCTTGCAGAGCACGCAGCAGCAGGTTGTGTGAGCTTGAGCCTTTCTGGAAAGCAACTTTATGCCCTTTAAGGTCGGCGACGTTTTTAATGTCGCTATTTTCAGGTACCAGAATCACTTCGGCCTTCGGTTTGGGCGGTTCAACACCTACATAGAGCAGGTCTGCTCCCGCGGCCTGGGCGAATATCGGCGGGATATCGCCTGTACTGCCCAGATCAATACTGCCCACGTTCAGCGCTTCCAGCATCTGAGGACCAGCCGGGAACTCAACCCAGGAGAATTTTGTGTCCGGGAAGCGTTTTTCCAGAAGCTGGTGGCTTTTTGCCAGCACCATGCTGACGCTGCCTTTCTGGTAGCCAATGCGTAAGCTTTCTGGTGACGTTTGCCCGGCATGGGCCAGCGACGTCAGCGCCATCAGTCCGGCTAGTCCAATATGGGTTAAGGTTTTAAACATGTGCAACTCCTTGCGGATGACCAAAAGCAGGTGCCTGGATATCCCTGCGATGCAGGGCATGCCAGAAGGTTTCCAGGGCGTTATCGAGGCGGGTTTGCAGATTCGGTGTAAAGTGCGGTTTATGTTGATAGTCGATGATCTGGGAGTCGTCCGCGAACACACCGTGGAGGATCTCCTGTGCTTTCAGTGCGTTCAGCACCGGCTTCAGGGCATAATCCACCGCCAGTAAATGCGCCACCGTACCGCCAGTTGCCAGAGGCAGCACCACTTTGCCATCCAGCGCACGTTCAGGGAGCAGGTCAAGCAGGGTTTTCAGTGCCCCGGAAAAAGAGGCTTTATAAATGGGGGTCGCCACGATTAACCCATCAGCGCCTTTAAGCTGCTCCGTCAGGGTGTGAAGCGCCGGGCTGTCAAAACGGGCATAGAGCAAATCTTCAGGTTCGAAGTTATGCAGGTTCCAGTGGCACACTTCCACATCCAGGGCATTAAGTTTTTCACGGGCATATTCCAGCAGGGCGCTGGAGCGTGAAGGGAATCGTGGACTTCCGGCCAGAGTAATGACGCGCATACGTTCTCCTTATAACCAATTGTTTGCTTTTATCTAACATTCATAACAATTTTCAGGAGTGTGACACTGCGCGGTTATTCCACTAAATGATTTATCTGCAATTTAAATGCGAAAAAGTGCATAAGAAATGAGCCGGGAGGTAAACGATTGCGTTTTACGCTGATTTTTTGCCGCAGGTCAATTCCCTTTCGGCGTCGGATCGCCCATAATCCCCTCCCGGTTTGCACACCGGGAATCCAGGAGAGTTCATGTACTACCCCTTCGTTCGTAAAGCCCTTTTCCAGCTCGACCCTGAGCGCGCTCATGAATTTACATTCCAGCAATTACGTCGTATTACAGGAACGCCTCTGGTCGCTCTGGTGCGTCAAAATGTGCCGGTAAAACCTGTGCAATGCATGGGATTGACCTTTAAAAACCCGCTGGGTCTTGCGGCAGGTCTGGACAAAAATGGCGAGTGCATTGATGCCCTGGGCGCGATGGGCTTTGGATCTATCGAAATCGGTACCGTCACGCCGCGCCCGCAGCCGGGAAATGACAAGCCTCGACTGTTCCGCCTGGTCGAAGCCGAAGGGCTGATCAACCGCATGGGCTTTAATAACCTCGGCGTTGATCACCTTGTTGAGAATGTAAAAAAAGCCCATTTTGATGGCGTATTAGGTATCAATATCGGCAAAAATAAAGACACGCCGGTAGAGCAAGGTAAAGATGACTATCTGATTTGTATGGAAAAAGTCTACGCCTATGCCGGTTATATTGCGGTGAATATTTCCTCACCCAATACCCCGGGTCTGCGCTCTTTGCAATATGGTGAAGCGCTGGACGATCTTCTGAGTGCCATTAAAAATAAACAAAATGAACTGCAGTCGATCCACCATAAATATGTTCCCGTCGCGGTTAAGATCGCTCCGGATCTTTCTGTCGAAGAATTGATCCAGGTTGCCGACAGTTTAGTTCGCCATAATATTGATGGTGTGATTGCGACCAATACCACACTCGATCGCTCCCTGGTTCAGGGAATGAAAAACTGTGACGAAGTGGGTGGGTTAAGTGGACGCCCGGTACAATTAAAAAGCACCGAAATTATTCGTGCATTGTCAGCGGAATTAAACGGTCGTTTACCGATTATCGGCGTCGGCGGTATCGACTCAGTGATTGCTGCACGCGAGAAGATGGCGGCAGGTGCGTCACTGGTGCAAATCTATTCCGGCTTTATTTTTAAAGGACCGCCGCTGATTAAAGAAATCGTTACTCATATCTAATCTTTTCTCTTAATCAGACAACCAGGGCTTTATTTCCGGCCCTGGTTGTTTTATATTCCGTCATTGTTGCTTATTTAGACATTATAGTCTTTTATTAAATGGTGTTAAAAACGAAGCGGCGAGCAGGACATTTTTAGTACAGGACGTTTGGGACGGGAGAGAAACATGCGAATTAAACCTGACGATAACTGGCGCTGGTATTTTTGCGACGAGCATGACCGTATGATGCTCGATTTAGCCAATGGTATGTTGTTTCGTTCTCGTTTTGCCCGCCGAATGTTAACCCCGGACGCTTTTTCTCCGTCAGGATTCTGTGTTGACGACGCTGCGCTTTATTTCTCCTTTGAAGAAAAATGTCGCGATCTGGTCCTCTCTAAAGAGCAGCGTGCCGAACTGGTATTAAATGCGCTGGTGGCTATCCGTTTCCTGAAACCACAAATGCCAAAAAGCTGGCATTTCCTGCCGCATGGCATGAGCTGGACACCCGCGACGGGCGACGCGGCCAGCGTCAACCTGAGTGATAGCGCCGAAGAGGTGAGTCTGCTGGTGGTTGAGCCGGGCGAAAATGCCGCGCTCTGTCTGCTGGCCCAACCCGGCGTGACAATTGCCGGGCGGACGATGCAGCTTGGGGATGCCATCAAAGTCATGAACGACAGGCTGAAACCTCAACTTCGAGTGGATTCTTTCAGCCTGGAACAGGCCGTTTAAGCTTCCAGCTGTACTGAAGTTGTCGGGATGCAGCTACAGCACAGAATTGTGCCGTCGTCGGCAATTGCGGATTTCTTCAGCGCACTGACTTCACCCTCAACCAGCTTGATTCGACAGCAGCCACAGATCCCCGCGCGGCAGGAATAGGGTATGCGGATCCCTGCTTGTTCCAGTTGTTCAAGTAAAACCTGCTGATTATTTCCCCGGATGACGTTGCCCTGCCAGTGAATATCCACTGATGAACTGACCTGCGTCTCAACCTCGACAAACTCGTCTTCCTGACCGGAGCCATAAACTCTCGCGGGCCCACGTGCAAGAATTTCGACCTCGTCACCGACACGGATTACGCCGCTGGAACGTGGGATCAGGTTCAGGCCAAAATCCACATCGCCATTATCCTGCGCAGTGCGGAAGGATTGCAGGGTTTTCAGCGGCTCGCCAGAAGGATGCTTCTGGCCTTTCTCCGGACTTACGGTGGTGAAGATACAGCGGCTGCATGGCTTCGCGACATCGAAAATCACACTGCCGATGCGAATCACTTTCCAGGTGTCTTCTTCCCAGGCTTCGGTACCGGCTACCACCAGATTGGGGCGAAACTGCTCCATCTGAACGCTGGCTTTACAGCGTCGCTGCAGGTCGCGCAGGGAAGCTTCACTGGTCAGCAGGAAAGGAAACCCATCCGCAAATGAGAGCGGGACTGCATCGTGACGCTTCACGCGGCGCGTCAGCGACGGTCCTACCCAGCGTAACTGCACGTCGCGCGAGAAGAAGCCGCTAAGCCAGCTGTTAATCTCGTCAGTGGCAATACGCGCGGTAAAATGATTGCCCCACACTTCTGTTGGCGCATCCACAGGCGCAAAATCAGCAAAGCGGATCACCACGCTGGAACCATCCGGCGCGGTAAGATGCAAACCGTCATGAAGGGGGGAAGGGATAAAGCGAACCATCTGCGGGAACTGGCGTGCAGTAATGAACGTACCGTCAGGCTCGGTGATCATAAAGATACGATCGAAGGCAAATCCGCTCATGTCGGCAAGTGCGTGAGAAATGCCGATGCCGCGCATGGATTTCACCGGATGAATAAAAAGCCTGGATAACGTCGCCACTGCACACTCCCTCGAATGAAAATAAGCCTTCAACTTTATGACATACACGCCATATTAGCTATAATGCGCGACAATTTTCTAAGAGTAAAAGTGACGATATGAATTCTCTGTTTGCCAGTACGGCCCGTGGGCTGGAAGAGCTGTTAAAAACTGAACTGGAAGCCCTGGGTGCGCAAGAGTGCCAGGTAGTTCAGGGTGGTGTCCATTTTGAGGGCGACACGCGGCTTATTTACCAGAGCCTGATGTGGAGCCGTCTGGCGTCGCGCATCATGCTGCCGATGAAAGAGTGCAAGGTCTATAGCGACCTTGACCTCTATACCGGCGTACAGATGATCGACTGGACAGAGATCTTCACTCCGAATGCCACCTTTGCGGTGCATTTCAACGGCGTGAATGATGAGATCCGCAACAGCCAGTACGGTGCCCTGCGCGTTAAAGACGCGATTGTTGACTGCTTCACCCGTAAAAATAAGGAACGTCCGAACGTCGATCGCGAAAATCCGGATCTGCGTATTAACGTCTGGCTGAACGGCGACACCGCGAGCATCTCTCTGGATCTGAGCGGCGCAGGCCTCCACCTGCGCGGCTACCGCGATCGTACCGGTATGGCACCAATCAAAGAAACCCTTGCTGCAGCCATTGTGATGCGCTCCGGCTGGCTGCCGGGTACCCCGCTGCTGGACCCGATGTGTGGTTCTGGTACATTGCTGATTGAAGCTGCCATGCTGGCCACCGACCGTGCCCCGGGCCTGCACCGTGGTCACTGGGGCTTCAAGGGCTGGGCACAGCACGATGAAGCACTGTGGAAAGAGGTCAAAGATGATGCGCAGACCCGTGCGCGTAAGGGCCTGGCGGAATACACCTCCCATTTCTATGGTTCGGACAGCGACCCGCGCGTTATTGAACGTGCCCGCAGCAACGCCCGTCGCGCCGGTATCGGCGAGCTGGTCACCTTCGAGGTGAAAGACGTGGCGAACCTGACCAACCCGTTGCCAAAAGGTCCGTACGGTACCGTTATCAGTAACCCGCCATACGGTGAGCGTCTGGACAGCGAACCGGCGCTGATTGCCCTGCACAGCCTGTTGGGCCGCAATATGAAAGATTACTTTGGCGGCTGGAATCTCTCCCTGTTCAGTGCTTCACCTGAATTGCTGAGTTGCCTGCAGCTGCGTGCCGATCGCCAGTTTAAGGCGAAAAACGGCCCGCTGGACTGCGTGCAGAAGAACTACCATCTGGCTGAGAAAGCGGCGGACAGCAAACCGTCGGGCGTGGCGGAAGATTACGCCAACCGTCTGCGCAAGAATCTGAAGAAATTCGAGAAATGGGCGAAGCAGGAAGGTATTGAATGCTACCGCCTGTACGATGCCGATCTGCCGGAATACAACGTGGCGGTAGACCGCTATGCGGACTGGGTGGTGATTCAGGAATACGCGCCACCGAAAACCATTGATGCGCAAAAAGCGCGTCAGCGTATGCTGGACGTCATTGCGGCAACCATCGCCGTGCTGGGTATTGCGCCAAACAAGCTGGTGCTGAAAACCCGCGAACGTCAGAAAGGCAAAAACCAGTATCAGAAAATGGGTGAAAAGGGCGACTTCATTGAAGTGGGCGAGTACAACGCTCGTCTGTGGGTTAACCTGACTGACTACCTTGATACCGGTCTGTTCCTTGACCACCGTATCGCCCGCCGCATGCTCGGACAGATGAGCAAGGGCAAAGATTTCCTCAACCTGTTCTCCTATACCGGCAGCGCCAGCGTGCATGCGGGTCTGGGCGGCGCGCGGAGCACCACCACGGTGGATATGTCCCGCACCTATCTGGAGTGGGCGGAGCGCAACCTGCGCCTTAACGGTTTAACTGGGCGTCAGCATCGCCTGATGCAGGCCGACGTGCTGGGTTGGCTGCGTGATACCGACGAGCAGTTCGATCTGATCTTTATCGATCCGCCGACCTTCTCTAACTCCAAGCGTATGGAAGATAGCTTTGATGTGCAGCGCGATCACCTGCGCCTGATGACCGACCTGAAGCGCCTGCTGCGTAGAGGCGGCACGATTATGTTCTCGAACAACAAACGCGGCTTCCGTATGGATCATGACGGTTTAGCAGCCCTGGGGCTAAAAGCACAAGAAATCAGCCAAAAAACGCTGTCTCAGGATTTCGCCCGTAACCGTCAAATCCATAACTGCTGGTTGATTACCGCGGCCTGAAAGGAAAAATAAATGTCTTTAATTAGTATGCACGGCGCGTGGCTCTCTTTCAGCGACTCACCGCTTCTCGATAATGCAGAGCTGCATATCGAAGATAACGAGCGTGTCTGTCTGGTGGGCCGTAATGGCGCGGGCAAATCCACGTTGATGAAAATCCTCAACCGTGAACAGGGTCTGGATGACGGGCGTATTGTTTACGAGCAGGATCTTATCGTTTCTCGCCTGCAGCAGGACCCGCCGCGTCATGTGACCGGCAGCGTTTACGATTTCGTGGCTGAAGGTATTTCTGAGCAGGCTGAATACCTGAAGCGTTATCACGAGATTTCACATCTGGTGATGACTGACCCGAGCGATAAGAATCTCAACGAATTGGCGAAAGTGCAGGAGATGCTCGATCACCACGGTCTGTGGCAGCTGGAAAACCGTATTAATGAAGTGCTGGCACAGCTCGGTCTTGAAGCCGATATGGAGCTGTCAGCACTCTCCGGCGGCTGGCTGCGTAAAGCGGCACTGGGCCGTGCGCTGGTCAGCGGACCGAAGGTGCTGCTGCTAGACGAACCGACGAACCACCTGGATATCGAAGCGATTGACTGGCTGGAAGGGTTCCTGAAAACCTTCAGCGGCACCATCATCTTTATCTCTCACGACCGTTCGTTTATTCGCAATATGGCGACGCGCATCGTCGATCTCGATCGTGGCAAGCTGGTTACCTATCCTGGCGATTACGATACCTATCTGCTGGAAAAAGAAGAAAACCTGCGCGTGGAAGAGCTGCAGAATGCGGAGTTTGACCGCAAGCTGGCACAGGAAGAAGTCTGGATCCGTCAGGGCATCAAAGCCCGTCGTACACGTAACGAAGGTCGCGTTCGTGCGCTGAAGGCGATGCGCCGTGAGCGTAGCGAGCGCCGCGAAGTGATGGGCAGCGCCAAAATGCAGGTGGAAGAGGCGTCCCGTTCCGGCAAGATTGTCTTCGAAATGGAAAACGTTAACTATCAGGTCGACGGTAAAGTGCTGGTGAAAGACTTCTCGGCGCAGGTTCAGCGTGGGGACAAAATTGCACTGATTGGTCCGAACGGTTGCGGCAAAACCACGCTGTTGAAACTGATGCTGGGTCAATTGCAGGCTGACAGCGGTCGTATCCACTGCGGCACCAAGCTTGAAGTGGCCTACTTCGATCAGCACCGCGCAGAGCTGGATCCGGACAGAACGGTGATGGATAACCTCGCTGAAGGTAAGCAAGAGGTGATGGTAAACGGCAAGCCGCGCCATGTGCTGGGCTACCTGCAGGACTTCCTGTTCCATCCGAAACGTGCGATGACGCCGGTACGCGCGCTGTCAGGCGGTGAGCGCAATCGTCTTCTGCTGGCACGTCTGTTCCTGAAGCCAAGTAACCTGTTGATTCTCGATGAACCTACGAACGACCTGGATGTCGAAACCCTGGAATTGCTGGAGGAACTGATCGACGGTTATCAGGGGACGGTGATGCTGGTTAGCCACGATCGTCAATTCGTGGATAACACCGTGACCGAGTGCTGGATCTTCGAAGGTGAAGGGCGAATTGGTCAGTATGTCGGCGGTTATCACGATGCAAAAGGGCAGCAGTCGCAGTCTCTGGCGCAGAAACAGTCAAAGTCCAAAATAAGTTCTGAACCTGCTGTAACAAAAGCAGAAACTGTCAAGAAAAGCTCGGCTAAACTAAGCTATAACCTGCAGCGCGAACTGGAGGGGCTACCTCAGCGTCTGGAAGAGCTGGAGGCCACGCTTGAAGATCTACAAGCTCAGGTTGCTGATGCGACATTCTTTACCCAATCGCACGACTATACTCAGAAAATACTGGCTGAACTGTCCGCGGCTGAAAAGGCCCTGGAAGAAGCATTTGAGCGCTGGGAGTACCTTGAGTCTCTGAAAAACGGCGCATAAACAGGGATAACATATGTGTGACCAGCACCATGCCGACAGGCATATATTATGCTCGCAATGCGACATGCTCGTGGCGTTGCCAGAGCTTGGTCACGGACATAAAGCGCTGTGTCCACGTTGCGGCGCAACGTTGACAACCGAGTGGGACGCACCGCGGCAGCGTCCCACTGCTTACGCTCTGGCAGCATTATTCATGCTGCTGCTCTCCAATCTCTTCCCGTTCATCTATATGAAGGTGGGCGGAATTACCAGCCAGGTCGATTTGCTCGAAATCCCGGGCGTGATGTTCTCAGAAGATTACGCCAGCCTCGGCACCTTTTTTCTGCTCTTCGTCCAGATAGTCCCGGCTTTTTGCCTGGTCGTTATCCTGCTGCTGGTGAACCGCGTCAGGATGCCGTCGTCACTGAAAATCAAACTCGCGCGTATCCTTTTTCAGCTTAAAAGCTGGGGAATGGCCGAGATCTTTCTGGCGGGGATTCTGGTCAGTTTCGTGAAGCTGATGGCGTATGGCGACGTGGGGATTGGCAGCAGCTTTATCCCCTGGTGTCTGTACTGCGTCCTGCAGCTGCGCGCCTTCCAGTGTGTGGACAGGCGCTGGGCGTGGGACGATATCGCGCCAGCGCCGACGCTTGCGCAGACGGTGAAGGTCGGGGTGCCCGGTATTCGTCAGGGGCTACGCTCGTGTCCGTGCTGTACCGCCGTGCTGCCCGCCGATCTCGACGTTTGTCCGCGCTGCAAAACCAAAGGGCACGTGCGGCGTAAAAACAGCCTGCAGTGGACGATGGCGCTGCTGGTGACTTCCATCATGCTGTATCTGCCAGCCAATATCTTGCCGATTATGATCACCGATTTGCTCGGCGACAAAATGCCCTCGACGATCCTGGCCGGGGTGATATTGCTGTGGGGTGAAGGTTCTTATCCGGTCGCTGGTGTCATCTTTATCGCCAGTATCATGGTGCCAACCCTGAAAATGATCGCGATCGCCTGGCTCTGTTGGGATGCGAAAGGCCACGGTAGACGCGACAGCGAACGCATGCATCTGATTTATGAAGTGGTCGAGTTTGTTGGACGCTGGTCAATGATTGACGTGTTTGTTATTGCCGTTCTCTCTGCACTGGTGCGGATGGGCGGATTGATGAGTATTTATCCCGCGATGGGGGCATTAATGTTTGCACTGGTCGTGATTATGACTATGTTTGCGGCCATGACCTTCGACCCTCGTTTATCGTGGGATCGTGAGCCTGAATCAAGCCATGAGGAAGAGTAAGAGCATGGAAAATAAGAGTGGAGAGGCGAAAGTGCAGAAGGTCAAGAACTGGTCACCGGTGTGGATTTTCCCCATCGTGACGGCGCTGATCGGGGCATGGATCCTGTTTTATCACTACAGCCATCAGGGACCGGAAGTGACGCTGATTACCACCAATGCCGAGGGGATTGAGGGCGGTAAAACGACCATCAAGAGCCGCAGCGTGGACGTAGGCGTGGTTGAAAGCGCAACCCTGACCGATGATTTAACCCATGTGGAAATTAAGGCGCGCCTTAATGCTGGCATGGAAAAACTGCTGCATGGCGATTCCGTTTTCTGGGTGGTTAAGCCTCAGGTAGGACGTGAAGGGATTAGCGGTTTAGGGACGCTGCTCTCCGGGGCCTATATTGAACTGCAGCCCGGCACGAAGGGTAGCCAGCCGGGAAAATACCAGCTTCTGGATTCACCACCGCTTGCGCCGCCTGATGCCAAGGGTATCCGCGTGATCCTCGACAGTAAAAAAGCGGGTCAGCTTACGGCGGGCGATCCCGTGCTGTTCCGCGGTTATCGCGTCGGGTCGGTTGAGAAAAGTACCTTTGATCCGCAGAAACGCGCGATCAGCTATCAACTGTTTATCAATGCACCGAACGATCGGCTGGTCACCAGTAACGTCCGTTTCTGGAAAGACAGCGGGATCGCGGTGGATCTGACCTCTGCGGGTATGCGCGTTGAAATGGGGTCTCTGACCACGCTGTTTGGCGGTGGCGTGAGTTTTGACGTACCGGAAGGCCTGGATTTGGGGCAGCCGGTTACAGAAAACACGGCTTTCAGACTCTTTGACGATCAAAAAAGCATCCAGGATGCGCTGTATACCAGCCACGTTGATTTCCTGATGTTCTTCAAAGATTCCGTCCGCGGCCTGCAGCCGGGTGCACCGGTTGAGTTCCGCGGCATTCGTCTTGGTACGGTTGGGCAAGTTCCGTTCTTCGTTCCGGGACTTCAGCAGGTGCTGGATGATGATTACCGCATCCCGGTGCTGATCCGCATTGAGCCAGAGCGTCTGGTCAATCAGATTGGCGAAAATCAGGATATTGGCACGCACATCTCTCAACTGATGGAACGCGGTCTGCGCGGGTCGCTGAAAACCGGTAACCTGGTGACAGGTGCTCTGTATGTGGATATGGACTTCTACCCGAAAGCTCCGCCGATTACCGGTATCCGTGAATTCGGTGGCTACAAGATTATCCCAACGGTGAGCAGCGGCCTGGCGCAGATCCAGCAGCGCCTGATGGAAACGCTGGATAAGATTAACAATCTGCCACTGAATCCGATGATTGAAGCCGCGACAAACTCTCTGAGCGAGAGCCAGGCAACGATGCGCCGTCTGCAAACCACGCTGGATAACATCAACAAGATCACAGCGAGCCAGAGCATGCAGCAACTGCCGCAGGATATGCAGAAAACGTTGCGTGAGCTGAACCGCAGTATGCAGGGCTTCCAGCCTGGTTCTGCGGCTTACAACAAGATGGTGGCTGATATGCAGCGCCTTGATCAGGTCTTACGTGAACTGCAGCCTGTTCTGAAGACGCTCAATGAGAAGAGCAACGCGCTGGTGTTCGAAGCGAAAGATAAAAAGGATCCTGAGCCTAAGAGGGCAAAAGAATGAATAAGTGGCTATTGATGGTTGGCGCTCTGCTATTAACGGCGTGCAGTTCAGGTGTAGAGAATAAAAGCTACTACCAGTTGCCTGTTAGTACGCAGAATAGCGGGCAAAGTACGGCCAGTCAGGGAAATCGTCAGCTCTGGGTTGAGCAGGTTGCCGTGCCAGATTATCTGGCAGGTAACGGTGTGGTCTACCAAACCAGCGATGTGAAATACGTGATTGCGACAAACAACCTGTGGGCCAGCCCGCTGGATCAGCAACTGCGCAACACGCTGGTGGCCAATCTGGGCAGCCAGCTTCCGGGCTGGGTTGTCGCTTCGCAGCCGCTGGGTAACGATCAAGATACGCTGAACGTCACCGTAACAGGCTTCCACGGCCGTTATGACGGTGCGGTGGTGATCAGCGGTGAGTGGCTGCTGAATCATCAGGGGCAGCTGATTAAGCGTCCTTTCCATCTGGAGCTGAAGCAGCAGAAAGATGGCTATGACGAAATGGTGAAAGTCCTGGCTCAGGGTTGGGCACAGGAGTCGGCCAGTATCGCCAGGGAAATTTCCCGGCTGCCATAAGTAAAATTCATCGTCAAAAACCGCAATCGGTCTGCCACTGATTGCGGTTTTTTTTTCGTTTTCACTTCAGGTTGTTACTTGTGCCGGGTCACAATTTTTGTACAAATGATCTTCCAGCTAGCTCACAAATATGACACCCGTATGAATTTTGAACATTGACGCTGCGACTAATTCGGGGTATTCGTTATCTGTGCCTGTGCATTTGTGCAGACACTGTTTTCTTTCCACCAGACAAAAGAATGAGGGAAACGAGGCATGAAGAGACAGAAACGAGATCGCCTGGAACGGGCTCATCAACGTGGTTATCAGGCCGGCATCGCTGGACGTTCTAAAGAAATGTGTCCTTATCAGACGATAAACCAAAGGTCACAATGGCTTGGAGGCTGGCGAGAAGCCATCGGCGACAGGGCACTCATAGCCTGATAACGTCTCTTTAAAAAAAGAAACCTCCGCAATGCGGAGGTTTCGCCTTTTTGAGATTGCGAAATGCAATATCAGAACGCGGAAGTGTCCTGGAACAGACCCACCTTCAGGTCGCTCGCGCTATAGATCAGGCGACCATCGACCAGCACTTCGCCATCCGCCAGGCCCATAATCAGGCGACGGTTAACAATGCGTTTGAAGTGAATACGATAGGTCACTTTCTTCGCAGTAGGCAGAACCTGACCGGTGAATTTCACTTCGCCAACACCCAGTGCACGGCCTTTACCTTCGCCACCCAGCCAGCCCAGATAGAAGCCAACCAGCTGCCACATTGCATCCAGGCCCAGACAGCCAGGCATTACCGGATCGCCAATAAAGTGGCAACCGAAGAACCACAGATCCGGGTTGATATCGAGTTCTGCTTCTACGTAACCCTTATCGAAGTTGCCGCCGGTTTCGGTCATTTTCACGACACGGTCCATCATCAGCATGTTCGGGGCCGGTAACTGTGGGCCTTTCGCACCAAACAGTTCACCGCGACCAGAGGCAAGAAGATCTTCTTTTGTATAGGATTCGCGTTTATCTACCATGTTCTCAGTAAGCCTTATTTTAGTGAAGGACGCAGGATAGCTAACACGTGTACGCTGAACAAGTCCGATCAGTTCGAACCAAACCAGCCTAACCAGCGTAACGGCCATGGATAACGATGACGAGCATCCTGCTGTGTCGCCTGAGCAATACGCTCCTGAATAGTCTGCATCAGGTTGGTTTGCCCTTCGCCATCCCATATCAGGTTTGTCAGTAAGGGTAGTGCATCCTCAATCCCTTCGATGGCCCAGATGGCGAATTGCTCTTGCTCCACCGCATCCAGAATATCCTGACTGAGGCTCAAATGGCGTGCATTGGGAGCAGGAATAATCACACCCTGTTTGCCATTTAAACCGCGCTGCTGACAGATAGAGAAGAAGCCTTCAATTTTTTCATTGAGGCCTCCCACTGGCTGGGCACGACCGAATTGGTCCACCGAGCCGGTGATCGCGATGTTCTGATTGATGGGCACTTCGGCCAGGGCGCTGATTAGGGCGCACAGTTCTGCCATAGAGGCGCTATCACCATCGACTTCGCTGTAGGACTGCTCAAACGTCAGCGAGGCGGAGAAGGGGATCTGTTGCTCGAGCTGCAGCTCTGACATCAAAAACGCCTGCATGATCATCATGCCTTTCGCGTGAATGTTACCACCCAGCTCGGCTTTCCGTTCGATATCGGTGAACTCACCATCGCCAATATGGACAACGCAGCTGATACGGGACGGTTCGCCGATTGCGCGAGGATGGCCCGGAAATTCAATCACCGACAGGGCGTTAATCTGTCCGACGCGTTCGCCTTCTGTCTCGACCAGAATTTGTTCCAGCAGAATTTCATCCTGCATACGGTCAGCAAGATAGCCTTCTCGCCACTCACGCTGAGCCAGCATCTGTGTGAGCTGTTCTCCGGTGAACGCACCGTTACCGCTGATCACCCCCACTTCACGCAGCTGTTTGCCGATCCAGAGCGGACAGAGGGGCAGCGTTTCCTGGTCACCGGTATAGCGCACCGCTTCGCGAATCAAGCCTGGCCACGCGTCAGCCGCAGGTGTTGGCAGCGAAAAGCGTTCAGCTACAGCCATTACCCACTGGCACCACTGCGCCATATCGTCGGCATCGGCAATCTGGATGTTGTCTTCGTACTCGCTGTAGACCGCCTGCTCAGCCAGTTCCGGTTCCATCTCCTGGAAGTCTGCCAGAGATTCGCGGTCACCCGTCAGCACGACGGTCAACGACAGAGGCATAGAGGGAACAGAGACAGGCAGAGGACGGGACTCATCGTAGCCGACCCAGTCAAAACGTTGCTGGTTCACAATCGTTTTCAGACGCATCCACAACAGCGGCTGCGAGAGTAGGGTACGCAGTGAGATGATAAGTACACCGCCATTGGCGCGATGCACCAACCCCGGTTGCAGCGAAAGTTCACCATTAAACTGGCGCAGACAACCAAAGAGTTGTTCCGCCTCGACCCAGTTAGCGGTAATCACTTCGCCTTTAGCGGCAAAACGGCCATCCGTCTGAACTGCCGGTTCGAAAGTGACATCATGTCCCGCGATACGATATTCGCCGCCAAAGAGGGCATTCGTTTCCGGCTGCAACTGGCGCATGGCGTCCCCGACAAGCGTCAGGTACTCCGTTTCTTCCGGGGCTTTAAGCAACATGAAAGGCGCCGTTGCCCATGGGCTTAACACCTGCTCCAGCGCATAATGCAAACGTGGTTGCGTATCGCTAAGGATGAATTCGTGTTCTTTTGCGAGATCTGGCTGTGCAAACAGTTCCTGATAGCTCTCGGTATCCGGAACAAGGTCACGCCATGCAAGTTTCGTAATGGTCAAAGTTGATGTTTTTTAGTCAGATGTAAAAGCGTGGAGTATACCGTAAGCGAGGGGGACTACCCAAGCAGGATTGGGGATTTCGACAGGGGGATTGCCTGCATTCACTCACATATATGATTTCTTTTCAGCAGATTGCTAAAAAACTGATATTCTGAACAGAGTTACGTGGTAACACTGAGATCGCAATGAAATATCAACAACTGGAAAATCTCGAAAGCGGCTGGAAATGGAAGTACCTGGTCAAAAAGCACCGTGAAGGGGAGTTGATCACCTGCTACATCGAAGCCAGCGCTGCGCAAGAAGCCGTGGATATTTTGCTGACCCTCGAAAATGAACCGGTACAGGTTAACGGCTGGATTGAGAAGCACATCAATCCTGCGTTGTTGAACCGAATGAAGCAAACTATCCGCGCGCGACGCAAACGACATTTTAATGCGGAGCATCAACATACTCGCAAAAAATCAATCGACCTTGAGTTCGTGGTCTGGCAGCGCCTGGCGGGGCTGGCACAACGGCGTGGTAAAACGCTGTCGGAAACGATTGTGCAGTTGATTGAGGATGCGGAGCATAAAGAGAAGTACGCTAACCAGATGTCGACGCTGAAGAACGACCTTCAGGCATTGTTGGGCAAAAAATAGACTTTTGTTTTCTTCAGATAATAAAAAACCCCGCATTGCGGGGTTTTTTTATAAGACGATAACTTATGCCGCTGGCTGAGTTACAACGTCTTTGATGCCTTTAACTTCGATCTCAACGCGACGATCTGGAGCCAGGCAGTCGATCAGTGCAGCGCGAGCTTTCACGTTGTCACAGGTGTTGCCAGTAACTGGGTTAGATTCGCCCATACCACGTGGGGAGATCTTGTTAGCTGGGATACCTTTAGAGATCAGGTAATCAACAACAGACTGAGCACGTTTCTCAGACAGTTTCTGGTTGTAAGCGTCAGAACCGATACGGTCGGTGAAGCCCAGAACCACTACAGAACCGTCTTTAGGATCCAGGTTGCTCAGCTGAGAGTACAGCTGATCCAGTGCCTGCTGGCCTTCTGGTTTCAGAGTTGCCTTGTTGAAGTTGAACAGAACGTCAGACTTCAGAGTGAAGTGCTTGGTCTGTACTTCTGGAGCTGGAGCCGGCGCTGGAGCAACAACTGGTGCTGCTTCTTCCTGCTGGCCGAAACGGTAGGAAACACCTACGCTCAGCATGCCGTTGTCAGGACGAACACCAACGGTGCCAGCGTCGCCGATGTTGTTAACCCACTGGTATTCCAGACGGGTAGCGATGTCACGGGTCATAGCCCACTCAACGCCACCAGCGAATACTGGGGAAACACCGGTGTCATGGTCGCTGCCAGTCTGGTTGTTGCTGGAGTCAGCGCGCCATACCATGCCGCCCAGACGGGTGTACACGTCCAGATCGTCAGTTACTGGGTAACCCAGTTTAGCGGTCAGCTGAACGCCCTGCGCTTTGAAAGCGCCGTTTACGGTGTCGCCTTTGTATGGCATACGACCTAACCAGTCGTAACCCATTTCAAAACCAACATACGGGTTAACCTGATAGCCACCGAACGCACCTGCACCAAGCTGGCTCTCGTGAGTCGGGCCATCGTTGTTCAGTTTGCTGTTGTACCAGCCGGTGTCGTGGAACTGAGACCAACCCAGTTTACCACCTGCATACCAGGTATTATCTTTCGGAGCGGCCTGCGCTACGGTAGCGAAGCCAGCCAGTGCCACTGCAATCGCGATAGCTGTCTTTTTCATTTTTTGCGCCTCGTTATCATCCAAAATTCGCCATGATAGTCTCAAAAGAGAATCACGGTTAAATCCTTCACCGGGGGGCGTGGTCAAATATAAATCTACCGATATCTTCGGCTTAGGCCGAGCACCCCTGGCGATGTAAAGTCTACAACGTAGCTGAAAACTTACAAGTGTGAAGTCCGTCAGGCATATGAAAAAAAAAGTTCCGTATACCTATTATTTAACATTTTTCGCGCGAATTTTGTGCAATAAAATTAAGGAGAACCCGCACCAGACAAGCCTTGCCGCAATTTTGTGGTCGGGAACTAAAAGCACATCTTGTGGTCAAAAAAAATTCCAGGAAAAATCTTAATTTCACTCAATGATACAAATTTGAGTGAATTTTTAGCCCAGAAAGTTGTCCTCTGCGGTAAGAATCTGGACGAACCGGGCGCATTATAAACCCGATCGCATTCCCTTCTTCAGCCGCTTCAGTCAGACGAAAGTGTTCCTCTTCCGTCAATTCCTCTGGTAACCATCCAATCACTACACTGTAATTTCCGGTGCGTAAAGCCCGGATCATCGACTCAACAGTATCGCAAGGAGAAAGTTGATTAATTTGCATGACCTTTGCCAGCGGAAGGCCTGCGGACTGAACCCATTCCCGGCTCAGTTTTTGCTGTGGCGTCAGCCAAAGCTGCCAGCGAGACTGCTGGCCAAGCTGCTGTAATAACGGCAGCAGCAGTAGTTGAGTTAACAGAGGCTGATCCTCACGATAAACCACTTCGCTGATAAGCCCTGTCGAAACACTGCCGACGGTGTTCTGCGCTACGTTGCCAGCGGTAGAAGTGATAAAGGTTGAGCGATTTGCATAGCTTGAAGTGTGCATATTCATTCCAGCCCTGTAGTTACTGTATGAATATACAGTAACTCCTGTATGCATAAAGATCAACCTCATTTTCGGAAAGCGACTCGCAAAATTCATTCAATATTGATGCCCCTTGAAAAATCATCTTGCCCAACAGCGATAAGTTGCCTATTTTCCTGCTAACGGATCCGCTAGTAAGAAACATCGTTGTTAATTTTTGATTTATAAGGAAATATCATGAAAAAGATATCTTATGAACGGATCTATAAATCCCAAGAATATCTGTCTCCGCTGGGGGACATTCAACATCGGGCACTGTTCGGGGGCTATACCCTGGCAGTGGATGATGCAGTCTTTGCCATGGTGTCAGAGGGAGAACTCTACCTCCGCGCCTGTGAGGAAAGTGCGAAATACTGTGTAAAGAATGCCGCCTCGTTTTTGACACTCATGAAACGGGGGCGTCCGGTGCTTCTGAACTATTATCGCGTGGATGACGGATTGTGGCAGGACAGAGAGCGGTTGCTTCAGCTCTCCTCGTTCGCACTGAGAGCGGCAAGAAAAGAGCGCTCTCAGCGTCATCAACGAAACCGGCTTAAGGATCTCCCGAACCTGACGTTTCAGCTTGAAGTCTTGCTTTTTGAAGCGGGTATTACCGATGAAGAAACGCTTCGGACGCTTGGTGCGAAAGCGAGCTGGCTGAAGATGCGGGCAAGAAATAAAGCACTCAGTATTAAAGTGCTTTTCGCGCTGGAAGGTGCCATTGAGGGACTTCATGAAGCGGCACTCCCGGCGGGAATACGCCGGGAGCTGACGGAGTGGTTTAATGCGCTGCCTGAGCCACAGGAGAATCACTCCTCCAGGTAGCGATTTGCTGTTGCAGTCGGCAAATTTCTGGCAGCAGAGCGATAAGCAGACCAATTTGCTGAAGAACCAGTGGCGCTTTGCTGTCGTTTCCTGGATCAAGATGGGCAATGCGTTGAGCCAGTTCATCCAGAGCCTGTTGAACACGCGGTTCATCAGCTGGCCGGTGATGAAGTGCGTCATCGACATAACAGACTGCGTCATCCAGCAAGGCGAGGATACCCGGGTTGGTGAGTTTCTCACGGTGGGCACCCAGCGTAGAAATATAGCTGGTAAAGGTATGATTCAGACAGAGCAGGCGGAATGCCGTCTCACGAATTTCTGCGGTGGCACGAGGCTCTGTTGACATGTTAGAGACAACCGAGGCCAGTTCTGCATCGCTGTTGTGCGCATCCCGGCGTGCGATCCGGTAAGCCAGACGGTTATCGCGGCCCTGATGGTACTGTTCAAGGATGGCATCAAGATATCGGCAGTTGGCATTCATAGCCCGGTCTAACACGCGTGGCAAATTACGGAATCGCCAGTCTGGCCAGATAAAGCTGACAGCCGCCCAGGCGATCGCACAGCCAATCAGGGTGTCAATCACGCGGGGCAGGGCGACTTCAAACCCTTCACCCAGCAGGTTAAAGCAGAGCAGAACCAGCAGCGTGATGAACATGGTGGCATGGGCGTACTGCACATTGCGAAAGGCGAAGAACAACACACCGGTGATCACGATCAGGATCAGTTGGCCTTCAACGGACGGCACGAAATAGAGGACCGGCAGTCCAATGGCGACACCGACCAGCGTGCCGAGAATACGCAGCGCAAGGCGGTGTCGGGTGGCATTGTAGTTCGGCTGGCAAACGAACAGGCTGGTCAGCAGGATCCAGTAGCCATGTTGCAACCCGGTTATCTGGATAAAGGCATAACCGACGCACAATACCAGCGACATTCTCACCGCGTGGCGAAAGAGAGCCGACTCCGGCGTAAAGTTGCGGCTCAGCCGCAGCCACATATCGCTAAAACTGTGGACGCTGTCATCCGCAAGCTGATTTTCCGCATCACTACCGGGTAGCGCCATCGCCTGTTCTGACTCAATGGTCGCCAGCTGAGCATCTATCGCCCGCAGGTTATTCAGCAGATATCCCAGAGCTTTAATATGTTCCGGTGATGTTCCGCTGGCCTGAACGCGGTCAATGGCTGCATCAAGATGGCTAAACACACGTTCAAAACGGGGGTCATGTTGATAAGGCGTGCGCAGCAGAATAGAGCGTGCGAGCTGCTGGCATGCCTGGGACTGCATGGACAGCAGACGCTGGAAGCGGAACATCACGTCGCTGTAGCGAAACTTTTCTCGCAGGGCGGCATACTGAACATGCGAGGAGCTGGCACGCTCATGTATATCCTGGGCGGCAAAGTAGTAGTGTAAGGTTCTTCGCGTCCCACGCTGGCCGCGATCGCCGCGCAGACGGGTAAGCAGTGACGCTTTGGTCTGGTTAAGGGTGGCAACCAGTTGGCCGTTTGCCAGAGCCAGATCGTAGAGCGGGGCCTGGCTTTCTTCCTCGATATCCGGGTCGAAAAGCCGGGATTTTAGCTCCAGATAGTGAGCTAACTGTTCATAGCTGCGGGCAAGGTTATCCTGCAGAGGGCGTACCGGGAAGATCAGATGACCGGTTAGCGTCAGCAGGTTATACCAGATGGCACCCAGCAACAGCAGAACCGGCTGCTGGTACCACTGGTCGTACAGGGAAACGCCCAGCATGGTGTAAATGGCGATCAGCAATGCACCAAACGCGATGGTGGCATAGCGCTGCCCAAGGCCGCCCAGCAAAATAAAGCCACTGGTTGAGAGCGTAAGACCCAGGGCAAACAGCCAGGGCCACGGAAAGAGCAACTCAACGGAAGCGGACGCAATAAAAAAACAGACCAGCGTAATCACCAGGTTACGCAAACGTCCGGCCAGACGATCGTCCAGATCCGCCAGCGCCCCCGCAACCACCCCCAGCGTGAGCGGAATGGTGAGCTTGACATCATTCAACCACCACGGCAGAGCTACCGTGCCGCAAAGCGCGATAAAAATCCTGACGTTATAAAGCCAGGTGCTGTTCCAGGTATAACGGCGAAGCAGTGGGCTTAGCATAAGCGCGGCCAGTCCTTATTTACTGAAAACGACGACGAGCATTTGCTTCACGTGCTGCCTGAGCCACTTCAACCGGAACAACCCTGCGCCCGACGGGCCAAAGGGCGATCGCGGCGATTTTAAAGTTCGCGATCCCGACCGGAATACCAATAATCGTGATGCACTGGGCAATACCCGCAAAAATATGCATGATGCACAGCCACCAGCCGAAGAATATCAGCCACAGAATGTTGAGCAGGGTGCCGCCCGTGTTCATCAACGCGTTTTTGCTCTCGGGATTCAGCTCGTCAACGTGGATGGCTTCATTTCCATACGGGATGAAGGAGAGTTTGGTGATTTCCCAGCATGAGCGGGTCAGAGGGAGTGTGAAAATCAGGACGATGCTCACCAGCGTGGCAAAAAGCCAGGAAAGGGTGGTGGCAAAACCCCCCAGTACAAAATTCAACACATTCAGAACGGTACGCATAAATCCTCACTTCCTTTCGATAAAATTAACGCCTGATGATTGTAACGTTTTTTTAGGCTGGAGCACCTTAAAACTGGCAGTTAAACTGTCAGGTAAATTATCTCTTCGTGGATTTGGCGGGACATGGAACTTAAAGCAACTTCATTAGGCAAACGCCTGGCGCAACACCCCTATGACAGGGTTGTTCTCCTCAATGCCGGGGTGAAAGTCTCCGGAGAACGCCATGAATACCTTATTCCGTTTAATCAACTTCTGGCTATCCACTGCAAACGTGGGCTGGTGTGGGGGGAACTGGAGTTCGTTCTGCCTGATGATAAAGTCGTGCGTCTTCACGGCACCGAGTGGGTGGAGACCCAGCGTTTCCATCATCATCTGAATGCGCTCTGGCAACAGTGGAGCCAGGACATGAGCGTGATTGCCGCCCAGGTACTGCAGCAGGTGCTGGATGATATCGCGCAAAGCAACGCGCAGCAAACATGGCTTACCCGCCAGCAGACCGCCGGGTTACAGCAAAAAATCAGGCAGGCGCTCTCCGCGCTGCCGGTATCCGTGACGCGTCTCGATGAGTTCGACAATTGCCGCGATGCCTGGCGTCAGTGTCAGGCCTGGCTAAGCGATATGGATAAGAGCCGGTTCGCCCATAACCAGGCCTGGACTGACACCATGCTCACCCGATACGCCGATTTTTTCAGTACGGTTGAATCTTCACCACTCAATCCCGCCCAGGCACGTGCGGTGGTTAACGGTGAGCAGTCCTTGCTGGTGCTCGCAGGGGCCGGGAGCGGTAAAACATCGGTGCTGGTGGCGCGCGCGGGCTGGCTGCTGACAACCGGGGAAGCCGTCGCTGAACAAATTCTGCTTCTGGCTTTTGGGCGCAAAGCTGCCGAGGAGATGGACGAGCGTATCCAGGAACGCCTGCACACCCGGGATATTACGGCCAGAACCTTCCATGCTCTGGCGTTGTACATCATTCAGCAGGGCAGCAAAAAAGTGCCTGCAGTGAGTAAACTCGAAAACGACACGCAGGCGCGTCAGGCTTTGTTTATCAAAACATGGCGCCAGCAGTGCAGTGAGAAAAAGGCGCAGGCGAAAGGATGGCGTCAGTGGCTGGAGGAAGAACTCAACTGGGAGGTGCCTGAGGGCAGTTTCTGGCAGGATGAAAAACTGGCGCGTCGACTGGGCTCGAGACTTGACCGCTGGGTAAGCCTGATGCGAATGCACGGCGGATCGCAGGCTGAAATGATTGAAAGTGCGCCGGAGGAGATCCGCGATCTGTTTTCAAAGCGGGTTAAACTGATGGCTCCGATGCTAAAAGCCTGGAAAACTGCTCTGAAGGCGGAAAATGCTGTCGATTTCTCTGGCCTTATCCATCAGGCCATTATCATTCTTGAGAAGGGGCGCTTTGTCAGCCCGTGGAAACATATTCTGGTGGATGAATTCCAGGATATCTCACCGCAACGCGCAGCATTGCTTTCGGCGTTACGGGCGCAAAATAAACATACCTCTCTGTTTGCCGTAGGGGATGACTGGCAGGCCATCTACCGCTTTAGCGGCGCGCAGCTTTCGCTGACCACCGCGTTTCATCACTATTTTGGTGAAGGCGATCGTAGCGATCTGGATACCACCTACCGCTTCAATTCCCGTATTGGTGAAATCGCCAATCGCTTTATCCAGCAGAACCCGCATCAGCTGGCCAAGCCGCTTAATAGCCTGCGGCCAGGAGATAAAAAAGCGGTCACCCTGCTGGCGGATGACCAACTTGAACCGCTGCTGGACAAGCTCAGCGGCTATGCGAAGCCCGATGAACGTATTCTGGTGCTGGCCCGCTACCATCATCTGAAACCCGCAGCGCTGGAGAAAGCGGCCACGCGCTGGCCGAAACTGCAGCTTGAATTTATGACGATCCACGCCAGTAAAGGCCAGCAGGCCGACTATGTGATTGTGATAGGGCTGAAAGACGGTAGCGACGGTTTTCCGGCTCCGGTTCGTGAGTCAGTCATGGAGCAGGCTTTACTGCCGATGCCGGAAGATTTCCCGGATGCCGAAGAGCGGCGTTTGCTGTATGTGGCCATCACCCGCGCGCGTCACCGCGTGTGGCTGCTGTTCAATAAAGAAGAGCCGTCGGTGTTTGTTGATATTCTGAAGAATATTGATGTGCCGGTAGTGCGCAAGCCGTAACGTCGTCAGGCTTGTTTTTGTGAGCCGGGTAAGGCGTAGCCGCCACCCGGCTTAAAATTTACTTTAATCTTTCAGACAGATAACGCTGGTAGTCCGGAATAAGGATATCAACCGGCGAGTTAAACTGCGGCGATTCGATGATAAAATCCGCCGTTGAAAGGTTAGTCGCCACTGGAATATTCCAGACGGTGGCAAGGCGCAGCAACGCTTTCACGTCCGGGTCATGCGGAACCGCATTCAGCGGATCCCAGAAGAAAATCAGCACATCAATTTTCCCCTCAGAAATCTGGGCACCTACCTGCTGATCGCCACCCATCGGGCCGCTCAGCATGGCATTGACCTCAAGACCCGTTTCGCGCTGGATCAGGTTACCGGTTGTACCGGTCGCCGAGAGGGTGTGCTTTTCCAGCAAAGACTGATGGCGGCGAACCCAGTTAAGCAGCATTTGTTTACAGTGGTCGTGCGCAACCAGCGCAATGTGTTTGCGTTCAGGTAGCGTGCGTGTTGTCAGTTCCATAATCGTATCCATCAGGTTAACTGGCTACACGATGACGGGAACTGTCTGACGCTGCAAGAGAAAGGCGAAAAAAATGTGGCTTATGATGAAGGTTGTTGCTTCGCCCATTGTAAAAAGCGGGCTCGCGTATCCGGATCGGCCTGCTGGAACCAGAATTTAAGGCGTTGTTCCGTCAGGGTTTGGGACTGAGGAGGAATGACATCCAGTTCAGATACACCGGATAACAGCGTACTGTCGTCTGCCATCATAGTGGCAAACTGGGGAAGCGATGCGCGTTTACCTGCTTTGTTATAGGTCTGGGTTGCGGCCTCATAATCCGGCCCTTTAGGGGATGTGGTCAACGCCAGAATATCAAGCTTCACCGGAATAGGCATCGCATCGCCATCCAGCAGCTCAACGCGTGGTGAGGTGTCAAAGGCCGCAGACTCTTTCTCCGTTTCAAGGCGGGGCAGGGTGATGTTCACCTGACTGATTTGCCGGGTATTAAAACTGACGATCAGCGGCGGGGAGATGTACATCCGTTGTTCATGATTAGCAAGGCCGATCGACTTTTCTACCCGGAAGACCAGCTGATGAGGCCCGTTATCTAGCTCGATGCTGTCTGCGCCGCGTAATAATGAGCTGGAGACTTTTTTTCCGTCCAGAACCAGCAGATCAATGTCGGTAGAGAGCCGGAGCGTGGTCGCAAAGACGCAAACCGGCATCACTAATGCAATCACAGCAGTGGCAATTCCGGTTTTCATAGAAGGCTCCTGTCAGAAATACTGATGTTGCATTAATGTATCTAAATCTTTCGAAAATCATCTTTACTAACATATAGACATATTTCACGGTTTTGCCCTCATACATCTGTATGGGATGGATGGTTGAGATGTGCGCTTTGGCGTACACTTTGAAAAAAACCAGGAGACAAACCATGAGAGAGAACGATATTGCCGAGATTTTGACCTCCACGCGCACCATTGCGCTGGTGGGCGCGAGCGATAAACCGGATCGTCCAAGCTATCGGGTCATGAAATACCTTCTCGATCAGGGTTATCACGTTATCCCGGTGTCACCGAAGGTGGCCGGTAAAAGCTTACTGGGCCAGCAAGGATACGCCACCCTAAACGACGTACCTGAGAAAGTGGATATGGTTGATGTTTTCCGCAATTCTGAGGCGGCGTGGGAAGTGGCGCAAGAGGCCATCGCTATCGGCGCGAAAACGCTGTGGATGCAGTTAGGGGTTATTAACGAGCAAGCTGCTGTGCTGGCTCGCGAGGCTGGTTTGAACGTGGTGATGGACCGCTGCCCGGCGATTGAAATCCCCCGTCTGGGGCTGGCGAAGTAATAAAAAAAAGCCCGATAATCGGGCTTTCTTACACGCTTAGTTCCGCAGGCGTGGAGCCTGTAACTGTTTGCGGATAGTCTGAGCAAGTTCATCCATCGTGGGTTGCTCCGGATGTTCTTCCTGTAGTTCGCTACTCAGCTGCGCTTCAGCAAGATAGGTGTGAACGGGTTGTCCATCGTCACCTTCCATCACCACATGATACCAGGGCGCAGCGCGAAGCTCGGCGTTTACCGCCAGCTCGTCTGCAGACGGTTCATCAAGAGAATACTCCGGGTCGATATCCACGACCACACCCAAATACCCTAGCAAAGTGTGGCGGACCTGCTGGCCGATACCGAATTTGCTGGCAATCATAGTCACCTCCCGGGAAATACGACTTACACGTTATGTGCGGGCAATATTTCTCTTTTCAAGTTACATGACGCGACAGGCAAACCCTTTCAGATAGAGCCCTTCCGGGTAGGTAGCAATCACCGGGTGATCGGCTGCCTGACGGAACTGCTCTATAAATTGTACATCACGGCCAGCATCTATTGCGGCATCGGCGATGATTTTCTGAAATAAATCTGTGGTCATCAGGCCGGAGCAGGAGAACGTAAGCAGCACGCCGCCCGGGTTCAGTAGCTGAATGGCCAGCATGTTGATGTCCTTATAGCCACGGCAGGCACCCATCAGCTGGCTTTTGTTTTCCACAAACTTAGGGGGATCCATGACGATAACGTCGAATTTCTCGCCCTGATCGCGATACTTACGCAGCAGTTTGAAGACATCATCGCGAATAAATTCAGCTTTGCTCACATCCAGCTTGTTCAGCTCAACGTTCTGCTTTGCCACGTCCAGCGCTTCCTGCGAAGTGTCCACGCTCACCACCTGAGCACAGCCGCCCATTAACGCTGAAACGGCAAAACCACCGGTATAGGAGAAGCAGTTCAGCACGCGTTTGTCGGCAACGTACTGACGCGTCGCCAGACGACTGTCGCGCTGGTCGAGGTAGTAACCCGTTTTGTGGCCGCCCTGAATATCCACCAGCAGCTTCATGCCGTGCTCTTCAATCGGCAGCAGGGCAGGCGGCAACTCGCCTGTCACTGGACCCTGGGTCAGCTCCATGCCCTCTTTTTTGCGCACCGCCACATCGCTGCGGTCGTAAATGGCGCATTCCGGGAACAGCGTTTGCAGCGCGCTAATCAACGCCGCACGTTGATATTCAGCACCAGCACTCAGAAGTTGCAACACCAGGAAGTGACCAAAGCGGTCAATGGTGACGCCCGGCAGGCCGTCGGACTCGCCGGCAATCAGGCGGTAGCTGTCCAGTCCGTCGCGTTTTGCCAGCCAGTCGCGCCACTGCTGCGCCTGCTGCAGACGGCGAACGAAGAAGTCGATGTCGATGGTTTCATCTTTATCGAAGGTCCAGACGCGGGCACGGATCTGGGACGCAGGCGAGTAAGCACCTCGCGCTAACCATTTCCCCTGATGGTCAACGATATCAATGGTTTCACCGAGGCTGGCTTTACCTTCCATACGGGCAACCGCGCCGGAAAAGACCCAGGGATGACGGCGCAGTAATGACTTCTCGCGCCCTTTGGCTAACACTAAACGTACACTCATAATTTGCTGTTCTGTCGATTTCAGGAAATGGCGCGTAGAGTAGCACATTCAGCAAGGCGCAATCATCTGCGGATACCGTTGAGCGTTTCGGCACAAAATCAAATCGCTTAAGCACATTACGGCATTGTCGCATGCTTTACCTTAGGGCTTCCGGTTCAGCAAAGGAAACCCCCATGAAAAAGCGCAGTGCAATCGCAATAACCGTTCTGGCGGCAATGAGTTTTCAGGTTTTAGCAGCAACGCCTTTCCGCATTACCAGCCAGGATATCTCTGGCGAACGCCGGTTGGCGCAACAGCAGGTGTTTGAGGGATTTGGCTGCCACGGTGGAAATAGCTCTCCACAGCTGGCATGGAAAAATCCGCCCGCCGCGACGAAAAGCTTTGCCGTCACGGTATATGATCCGGATGCGCCCACCGGTAGCGGCTGGTGGCACTGGACCGTAGCCAATATACCGGCGAAGACAATGACGCTGCCCGCTGATGCCGGTAACCCGAACGGCGAGAAATTACCTGCCGGCGTTGTGCAGGGACGTAATGATTTCGGCTATTCTGGTTTCGGCGGTGCATGTCCACCCGCAGGGGACAAACCTCACCGTTATCAGATTACCGTCTGGGCCCTGGACGTGGATAAACTGCCCGTCGACAAAAATGCCAGCGGCGCGCTGGTCGGCTTTATGATCAATAGTCACGTTCTGGCAAAAGCTCAGTTAACAGCGACCTACAGTAGATAAGGATGGCGGAGTGCAGGAGTTCCATTTTCGACATAAACATCTCACGGCGGGTGAAGTGAGTGCCAGCAAAATGCATCGCCTGCATCAGGTCAAACTCTTTTTTCCGGCTATTTGTCATATCACGCACGGCAGTAAGGTAATTGTTCAGGATGACAACCGGCTGGTGGCGACACGGGACGAGCTCATCATTATCCCTGCTAATACGGTGATGGAGATTATCAATCAGCCCGCGAACGGCATGTTTCGATCGGACTTGCTGATGTTGTCCCCGGAGATCGTTGCCGAGTTTAAAGCGCATTATCTGAAATCCTGGCCGCGCACGACATTACATTCGCTCTGTGCCCCACTGAGCGAGGGGCTGGCGTTTATGTGGGATAACCTGCTGCATGCCGTGCGTCAGGATTTACCAGAGGCGCTACAAAAGCATCAGGCCTTCGGTCTTTTACTGGCCTTGCTGCATGATGGCGTGGCAGGTCCGCTGCTTATTGAGCGAAATATTAACCTGACCGAACAGGTGCGGCAGTTCATTATGCTGTCGCCCGCCAGAGCCTGGACCGCGCAGGACATCGCCAGCCGTCTGGCCTTGAGCGTGCCGACGCTTCGCAGAAGGTTACGTGAAGAGTCGCAGAGCTTTCGCCAGATTGTGGAGGAGGTGAGGATGGCCGTTGCGCTGTCACAGTTACAGTCAACCCGATTACCGATTGGCGAAATCGCATTACAATGTGGGTATCTTTCCAGTTCTCGTTTCACCGCCCGTTTCCGGCAACACTATGGCTGTTTACCGAAAACGCTACGTTAAGGAGAAGCAAAATGGCAAAAGTCTGCACCATCGCCTGGGTTCACGGTGTCGTTCAGGGCGTCGGCTTCCGCTACAGCACCCAGCGCGAAGCGATTGAGCTTGGGCTAACGGGATACGCGCGAAACATGGATGACGGTAGCGTTGAGGTGGTGGCCTGCGGCGAAGCGGAGCAGGTCGATAAGCTGGTGGCGTGGCTGAAAGCGGGCGGTCCGCGCAGCGCGCGGGTTGATAAGGTGTTAACAGAACCGCATCAACCCGGTCGGGAATACGTTAATTTCGGTATTCGCTACTAAATACACTTCACCGGTTTTGGCAGGCCGGCAATTTTGGTGGCCTGCTTTGCCGGGCCTTTAGGGAACAGGCGATAGAGATAGCGGCTGTTGCCTTTCTCTTCGCCGAACTTATTGGCCATGGCTTTGACCAGCATGCGGATAGCCGGAGAGGTGTTGAATTCAAGATAGAACTCGCGGACAAAACGCACCACTTCCCAGTGTTCGGGGGAGAGGGTGATGGCTTCTTTCTCTGCAATCACTTCCGCCAGCGCTTCGCTCCACTGGCTGCTCTCTTTCAGATAACCGTCGTTATCGGTCTCAATCTCTTTGCCTTCAAAACTCAACATTATCATTCACACGTCAGTCAAAAACCGCAACAGTGTACCAAAAAACAAAGCCCCGCATAAGCGGGGCCAGGTTCACAGCGCTGTGGCTTAATCGCGGCTGGCGAAGCCCAGGATGCTCAGCAGGCTGACGAAGATGTTGTACAGCGACACATACAGGCTCACGGTAGCGCGGATGTAGTTCGTCTCACCGCCGCGAATGATGTTGCTGGTTTCAAACAGGATCGCGCCTGAAGAAATCAGAATAAACACGGCGCTAATCGCCAGATGCAGGGCCGGCAGCTGCAGGAAGATGTTTGCCACCATACCCACCAGCACCACTACAACACCCGCCATCAGCATGCCGCCGAGGAAGGACATATCCTTACGGGTGGTCAGCACGTAGGCCGAGCAGCAGAAGAACACCAGCGCGGTACCGCCCAGCGCCATGCCGATAAGGTCGCCCATTCCGGCAGACAGATACGCGTTCAGCATCGGCCCCAGGATGTAGCCCAGGAAGCCTGTGAAGGCAAACGCGGACAGAATACCGACGGGTTTGTCAGCGGTTTTGTAGGTCAGGAACATCAGACCATACATGCCCACCAGCGTCAGGATCAGCCCCGGAGACGGCAGCATCAGCACGGTGCTGGCGGTTGCAGTGATCGCTGAAAACGCCAGCGTCAGGCTAAGCATGAAATAGGTATTGCGCAGCACCTTGTGGGTGCTGAGTAGCGATGTGCGGTCGCGTGAGGAAGTAATTATACGATCCATGAGTCACTCTCTTATGACAGATGTAATTAACGGAAAGAATAGGAAACGGCGCGCCAGTCTCAAAGTGGTTTTACCCATCTTTACTCAGTACGTTAGCGCTTGAGGTGGTTATTTCATCTGCAGAAGTCCGTTTCACCAGTATGAACAGCGGTTTGCAAGTATTTATCAGATCAACCTCTTATAGGTTACTGAAAAATATTGCGTTATTACCATTAGAACGCTAAGAGTTATCTCCGGATCGTCATAAACAGACAATAAGGCGAAGGACATGAAACCACAAACACGCACTCACTTTACGCTCTCTTTGCTAACCGCCGGGATTCTGTGCGCCAGCACGGCATCCTGGGCGGCTAACGTGCCAGCAGGAACCCAACTGGCAGAGAAACAGGAACTGGTCAGGAATAATGGCAGCGAACCGGCTTCGCTCGATCCCCACAAAGTCGAAAGCGATGTCGAATTCAATATTATCAGTGATTTATTCGAAGGACTGGTAAGCGTCTCCCCGACAGGCGAAGTCCAGCCCCGACTGGCGGAAAAATGGGAGAACAAGGACAATACCGTCTGGACGTTCCATTTGCGCCCGGGCATCACCTGGAGCGATGGCACGGCCATTACCGCAGAAGATGTGGTCTGGAGCTGGCAGCGCCTGATCGACCCGAAAACCGCTTCACCGTATGCCAGCTATCCGGGCAACATGCATATCGCTAACGCGGCCGATATCGCACAGGGGAAAAAAGCACCGGATACGCTGGGCGTAAAAGCAATCAATGACACGACGCTGGAGGTGACGCTCACGCAGCCAAACGCGGCTTTCCTCGCGATGCTGGCGCACCCGTCGCTGGTGCCGGTGGATAAAGTGCTGATTGGTCAGTTCGGCGACAAGTGGACCAAACCGGAGCATTTCGTCAGCAGCGGGGCGTATAAGCTGTCGCAGTGGGTGGTCAATGAACGCATCGTGGCGGAGCGCAACCCGCGCTACTGGGATAACGCACACACCGTCATCAACAAAGTAACCTATCTGCCCATCACGTCTGAGGCCTCAGATGTAAACCGCTATAAAGCGGGCGAAATTGATATTGTATATACGGTGCCGATCAACCAGTTCGCTCAGCTCAAGAAAACCCTGGGCACTCAACTGGATGTCTCTCCGCAGTTGGCGACCTATTACTATGAATTCAATACCACCCGGCCGCCGTTCAACGACGCACGCGTGCGTAAGGCGCTGAACATGGCGCTGGATAAAGACATTATTGCCGGGAAAGTATTAGGGCAGGGGCAGCGCCCGGCGTGGCTCATCAGCCAGCCCGATATTGGCGGTGTTAAGCTACAGAATCCGGATTACGCCAGTTGGCCGCTGGACAAGCGCATCGCTGAGGCGAAAAAACTGCTGAACGAGGCCGGGTATAACGCCAGCCATCCGCTGAGCTTCAACCTGCTCTACAACACCTCTGAATCGCACCAGCGTATCGCCATTGCGGCCAGCTCCATGTGGAAGAAAAATCTCGGCGTGGACGCGAAGCTGCAAAATCAGGAGTGGAAAACCATGCTGGATACCATGCACACCCACAACTTTGATGCGGTGCGCTACGCGTGGATTGCCGATTACGACGATGCGGCGACGTTCCTGAACAACTTCCGTACCGGTGACAGTGAAAACACCAGTCAGTACAGCAACCTGGAATACGATCAGGCCCTGGTTAACGCTGCAAAAGCCAAAACCACGGCTGAGCGCGGCAAATTCTACCAGCAGGCGGAAGATTTACTGGGACGCGATGTGCCGGCTATTCCGGTTTATCACTACGTCCGTACGCACCTGGTGAAACCCTGGGTAGGGGGATTTACGCCGGATAAGCTGGGGTACTATTTCACTAAAGACATGTACATCAAAAAACATTAAGCCAGTGCTGATAAAATCGTCGATGTGTCGTCAGTTCAACCGATTAAACACATTTTGACTATTTTTACAGCGAACGAATGGCTGTACTCTTTACAGCACACGGTGAGGTGTTTATAGTTCGCCTCACTTAGGAAGTGTGGCCGAGCGGTTGAAGGCACCGGTCTTGAAAACCGGCGACCCGAAAGGGTTCCAGAGTTCGAATCTCTGCGCTTCCGCCAGATATAAACCCCAGGTTACTCGTTGACCTGGGGTTTTTCTTTTTGATTGAACGATCCTGCTCACACTTTTAAAACCTCGTTATTTCCCGGTAAAAACCAGACGTTATCATTCATCCCGTAAATATTTTTCATCTCTTACCGAGGCTTTGATGCTGGAGAATGTGTTCATCAGATAATCAGTTTCCCGCCCTTCTCAGGACGGACTGATTATCGCTGCGCTTAAACCTTACGCACGCACCTGTGGGTGTGGGCTCGTTTTTACGCATGATGATTACACAGGTTTTCCAGTATGAATTTATCCCGTCAGGAACAACGTACCTTACACGTTCTCGCCAAAGGTGGACGTATTGTGCACGTCCGCGACAGTTCAGGCCGCGTTACTTCCGTTGAGTGCTATACCCGTGAAGGACTGGTGCTGAGCGACTGCACGCTTAACGTCTTTAAAAAACTTCGCACTAAAAAGCTGATCCGTTCCGTGAACGGGCAGCCTTACCGCATCAATACCACCGGGCTGAACAACGTCCGCGCCGAGTTGGATAATCGCTAAGCGAAATAAACAACGCCACCTTTGGGTGGCGTTGAACGTGACGTTTAAGAGCGAATAAAGGCCAGAATATCAGCGTTGATGGTGTCCGCATGGGTGGTATGCATCCCGTGCGGGAAGCCCGGATAAATTTTCAGCACGCTGTTCGCCAGCAGCTTGTCCTGCAGAAGGGCTGCATTTTTATAGGGCACGACCTGATCGTCGTCGCCCTGCATCACCAGAACGGGGACCGTGATGGTTTTTAAATCTTCCGTCTGGTCGGTCTCAGAAAACGCCTTAATTCCCTCATAGTGGGCCCTGGCGCTTCCGATCATTCCCTGACGCCACCAGTTCTGGATCGTACCCTGTGAAACGTCTGCCCCGTCCCGATTAAAACCGTAGAAAGGACCGCTGGCGACGTCGAGGTAAAACTGAGCTCGGTTAGCCGCCAGCGCTTTGCGGAAGCCGTCGAAAACCTCGATGGGCGTTCCGCCGGGGTTCGTCTCCGTTTTTACCATCAGAGGTGGCACGGCGCTGACGAGTACCGCTTTGGCGACGCGGCTCTGCGGTTGACCGTACCGGGCGACATAGCGGGCGACCTGGCCGCCGCCGGTGGAGTGACCGACGTGCACGGCATTGTGCAGATCCAGGCTTTCAACCACGGCTGACGCATCTGCCGCATAATGATCCATATCGTGGCCTTCACTCACCTGGTCCGAACGCCCATGACCACGACGATCGATAGCGATAACGCGATAGCCTTCTGCAAGGAAGAAGAGCATCTGGTTATCCCAGTCATCGGCACTCAACGGCCAGCCGTGGTGGAAAACAATGGGTTGAGCCTCTTTTGGGCCCCAGTCTTTGTAGTAAATGTTGACGCCGTCTTTCGTGGTTACGAATGCCATACAGCAGATTCCTCTGTTATAGACAACACGATCGCATGCCGAGTGCAAAGCGAATCATAATCTCTTAATTAAGTTGGCTTTTTATGTTTTCCGTACCGACAGTACTCCTAAAGTGTAGGAGAAAATAAAAGCAGTGGGTTTCATTTCTGTGAAAGGCATTCATTTTGCCTGGAGGCCAGAGGAGGGAGCAAATGAAGGCCCTGGAGCAACCCTCCAGAGCCTTCAGAACAACGTTAACGTCAGGGGCGTTTAGCGGTTTTCTTCAATATAGCGGGCCAGATCCGCCGGGGTTTTCAGCACCGTTGCGACGTCTGTTGGAGGGATCATACAGCCGTAAACGTCCTGCACTTCCAGTACCATGTCGACCGCCAGAATGGAGTCGAGAATGTCGGATTCAATCAGTTCATCGTGAAAGCCCACCTTGCGGGATAACACTTTTTCGAACAGGGCGAGAATTTCTTGTTCCATAATTTTTCCTGGAGTTATTAATTTGTGCGGGCGTAAGCGTCCAGCAACTTGCGGTCAATTTTGCCGTTAGGATTCAGCGGCAAAGCGTCTTTTACGATAATTTGTGAAGGCACCATATAGGGTGGAACTACCTTCGACAGCGAGGTTTTGATCGCCTCCGGCGCCATATCCGTCACGCAGAATGCGGCAATGCGCAGCACGCTGCCGCAGGATTTCATCAGCGGCAGCACCACGGCTTCGTTGATGCCGGACATAGCCAGCAGGCGGTTTTCAATCTCGTTGATTTCAATACGGTAGCCATTCAGCTTGACCTGGCTATCGTTGCGGCCCTGGCAATAGATGAGCCCATCTTCATAGCCCAGATCGCCTGTCCGGTAACCGCGGAACATTTCACTCTCCCGACGCAATAATTTTGCTGCGTTCTCCTGAGGGAGACCGAGGTAGCCGCGCATGACGTTTTTACCCCAGATAATCAGCTCGCCCTCGGCGGAAATTTCCATTCTGCTGTCGGGCATCATGACCCCAACCGGCAGCACGGCGCTGTCGCTGTTGAGGATCTCATCCGTTATCTCGACCACGGTTGTCGCGATGGTCGCTTCCGTTGGGCCATAGGAGTTAATGATTTTGGCCTGCGGGAAACGGCGGCGTAACTGTTTAACCAGCGCTTTATTTAACACTTCACCAATAAAGATAAAGACGTTCAGTGCAGGCAAATACTCACTGTTGAACTGCGGTGAAAGCAGCTGCTGGTATGCAAAAGAGGGGGTGGAAATCCAGGCTGAAACGGCGTTGATTTTCAGTCGCTCCAGCCAGTTCTCTTTCTGAATATCGTCTTTGGCGTTCAGCACGATATGTCCGCCCATTGCCAGATTTGCCAGCAAAGGGATCAGGGAGAGATCAAAGCTGAACACCGCGTGGTTCATCAGGACCGGTTTTTCCGGCAGTGAAAAGTCCTGGCTGACCCACTTCATGAAGTGCCACACGCTTTCACGCCCAATCTGCACCCCTTTAGGCTTGCCGGTGCTGCCTGAGGTAAACATGATATAGGCCAGATCCTGCTCCTCCAGAACCTTGCCCGCCTCGCCGGTGGCAATGAACTGCTTTGTTGCCACGTCATAGTAGTATGGGGCACTGGCCAGATGGCAGATCTCACGCAGTCGTTCCTGCGGATAAATACAGTCCACCGGGATGTACGGAATGTTGTGCAGCAGGCAGCTATAAATAGCCACCGCGAACTCAGCCTGCTGATGACCGTACAATACCACCGGTGTGCCGTCGCCAGGCTGGCAGCGTCGATAACGCTGCGCCCAGTCCGCCACGGCGGAGGAAAGTTGCAACCAGCTTAAGGCTTCGTCGCTGCCGGTGATGGCCAGCTGCTGCGGAGAGGCAGGATCGAACAATGCTGCACGTAAGAAATCCTGCAGTTCCTGAAGATCAGAGTGATTTTTCATAGAGGTGACATTCCACTAAAGATGTAAAGGGAGCCCGCGGCGCTTCCCAGCGTCAGAATTCGCCCCAAAAACGCAACAGCCGGATACTGCAAGCCGCGGTTCAATGCCGGGCTGCGTTTGGCTGACCACAGCAGCATGTTATGAGCAACAGAAATTGCGCCAAACAGCGCGCCGCTAATGACGTAATGGCGTTCCAGGCCATTCCATGCCCCCATACAGAACAGGGTGCAAAAAATACCGATATTTTGCGCCAGCGTTTTGTTCTGGCGGAAAAAATTGACCTTCATCAGGTTCATATAGACGGGCATAAAGACCACATCACGCAGCCATTCAGACAGGCTGATGTGGAAGCGACGCCAGAAATCCTGCGGGTTTTTCGCAAGAAGCGGCATATTGAAGTTTGCCGGAATATTCAGCCCGAACAGGCGGCCTGCGCCGATGGCCATATTGCTGTAACCCGCAAAATCAAAGTAGAGGTAGGCGCTATAGGCAATCGACATCACCACGCCCACGGTCAGCGTAAACGGCTTATGGCTCCAGGGCTGTACGACAAGCGAATCGATCAGCATGGCAAACAGGAACTTCTGGATAATGCCGGTAATGATTTGCTCTAAGGCCACTAAAAACTGTTCACGGTTAAGAGCAAACACGGGCTTGCTGACATCATTCATCCATGTCCGCCAGCGGTACATAGGGCCAGCCAGGATAATAAAAGGCATAAAGAGATAGCAGAAATAATGCAGGAAATTCTGGCCTTCTTTTTTACTGCGATAGAGCAATACATCAATTGCGCGGAACGTCATAAAAGAGAGGCCAATCATGCCCCAGTGGTTATTTAAGTGTAATTTCACCAGGAACAACGGCAATAATGTTAAAACGACCGCCTGCCACGTTTTTAACCATCCTTTGGCTTTTAACGTGGCGAAAACATAAAAACTGAAAAAAACGGCTACGGGAACAAGGTAATCACCCTGAAAAATATAGCCCCAACCTAATGCTGTCAGTATGGAGAATGCTGATAACCAGGTCAGACGATGGCGTAATACGCGGTTAACCGCCGCAAACACCAGGGCGGATGAAAACAAATAGACAAAAAACATTCCTGAGCTATACATCATTCGGCCTCAGAACTTTTGATATTCAAAATGCAGCTGCATGCTCATGCTGTCATCAACAGAGGTCCATGCGACAACGGTGATTGCCAACAGGAGATAAAGGAAAAAAAGACGGATCGCGATTTTCATCATTTAAAACTCTGTGCAATAAAGCGAATCATAGGAACCCAGGCCAGTTCGGAAGGGTGCAAACGATCCCAGTTCCAGCCATTCTGATAAGGCATGGCGTACATATCTAAATAAGGGATCTGGTTCTTTTCCAGAATGGTTTTAATTTGCTTATCAACCGGGCGGAAGGTATCGGTATTGTAAAGTGCCCAGGGATTAACCGGGTCGACGATAGCAATCACCTGCACGTGACGTTCTTTCAGCAGCTGAACGGTTTTACTGAACGCGGCGATTTGCGCAGGCACGACCGGCGTGTCATCCCACTGTTGCGGTTTACCGTCCTCTTCGTAAATCGTTTTGTCCATCCACAGCGTGGCCGCGCTCTGCTGGCGTTTTTTATTTAACTCGCGCGCGTTCGCCAGCTCTTTATCCCAGTCTGGGGCGATGTGGGTGGTTGGCTGCTGCGGCCAGGGCTGTACCGTCTGGGGCGTGATGTTGAGCAGCGCCAGCCAGTCGTTTTTTATCAGGGTGCAGACGTTCGCAAACTGGAAGCTCAGCTCGTCCCACATCAGATCGGGGTGCCAGCCAAAGACACGCATTTGGCCAAAGGTTAAATGGCTTATGTCTTTACTATCAATATGCTTTAAATAATTAACCAGCAGCGGTCGCGCCTGCGGATCTTTCATCAGCGGATTAAAAATAGAACCGGGGAAATTATCGGCATAGATAGCAGGAGGCAGACCTTTTGAGTAAAAACTGTCAGGTGCCAGAAGCAACACAACTTTACTGTTTGCGTTAAGGCTATTTTTAAAACGTGAGAACAGTAAGAATTGCGTTTCGTCATCGACAAATGCATCGCCATACGCCACGACGGGCTTGTGCAATTGCTTATTAAAGTAATTATATACAGCGTAATGTTCATCTTCAGAGGTGGCGACCTCTGATGCACCGATGAAGAAAATAGCATTCCCTTCTAAGGCATGGGAAATGGTGGCTATTTTTTCCGCTTGTTCTTTAGGTGTGCCCGCCATTGATTTAATCAGTGGCTGAAAGGCGAGGGGCGGATCGAAGCTTGTCACCAACGGGTGAACACACAGGAACAAAATGGCCAGTGTCGCCATCAGGATGTGTAAGCAAAGCGTATTTTTGATTTTCATCATCAACCAGTAAGATTACATGACAGTAATTTTTTGAAGTCTGTTGTCATTTCGATTTATAACAATTACACAACAAAAGGCCGTCTGTTTATGTGGCATTCTATACCAGAGCGATTTAAACAGATGAGCGTTGCTGTGTTACGGTATGTACAAGGGCGCAGAGACTGATGTGAGGTAAGCAGCTGGGTGACTTTTTGCGCAGTTAAACGCCTGCGGGTAAAAATAGAAAAATTCCTGCTTTACAAGGCGCTAATAGATGTTTATAGTGCGCCTCACTTTGGAAGCGTGGCCGAGCGGTTGAAGGCACCGGTCTTGAAAACCGGCGACCCGAAAGGGTTCTAGAGTTCGAATCTCTACGCTTCCGCCAAATTCGAAACCCAGGTCGTTATGCGACCTGGGTTTTTTGTTTTAGCCGGTTTCAGCATGCGATTCAGTCATGCTGATGTGGCGCTGGAACGGTGTTCTTCCATACACAGTGTGTATCAGCTGCAGGGCGCGCAGCGTGTTGTCAACAGGACAAAAAACCTGCTCAATTTTTAGCATAATGTTTTGTTTTATATTTTTTAACGTCCAGCCCTGGCTATTACTATTTTTAATGCCCATACGGTTTTTCGTATAATAAGACGCTGTCTCCATTACGTGAGACATAAAAGTGAACAGGTTCTTAATAATTTTTCATGTTTCATTTAATTTTCTGCAAATAGTTTGGTCTGACACGCAAAACTGATTAAATCATGGTGTGGATCACTGCCGACAGAACATAACTAAAATATAATGGCGGTATCGTTCTGAAGCAGGGTTTATTCGCTTCAAAAAATTACTATTATCCACCATGAATGGAAGACATGATGAGAGGAAAAATCCCCAAGAGCGAGTTGCTGGTGACGTTCGAAGTTGTGGCGCGTCACGAAAGCTATACCCGCGCGGCAGAAGAACTGGCGTTAACGCAGAGTGCAGTGTTCAGACAGGTGACGGCCCTGGAGGAGTTTTTACACACCTCATTATTTAACCATGCCAAAAAACGGATTTTTCTAAATGCAGCTGGAAAGCATTATCTGAATATCGTGAAAGAGACGCTTAATAGGCTGGAGCGCGATACAAATATGATAATGAGCTGGCAGCCTGCCGTTCAGGTGGTGGAGTTAGCGGTAAATCCTACCTTCAGTACGCACTGGCTGATCCCTAATTTATGGGAGTTTAATAAATTAAATCCTGATATTATTGTTAACATTCACTCGCTGGCTAATATCGGCGATTTTTTAAATCGTGAGTACGATGCGGCTATTATGCGCGCAGATTTTTGTCCTCCGTGGTCGGAGGTCGATTATTTATTTGAAGAGGAGATCCTGCCGGTCTGCAGCCGAAGCTTGCTCCCCAGTGCGGAGCAGAAACTGGGGGTTGAGGAGCTGCTAAGGGAATTTCCACTGTTACACCAAAGCACTCGCATCAATGGCTGGCAGGAGTGGTTTGCGCTTTCCGGTATTACCAGTCCGGAAGTGAATCTTGGCCCGCGTTTTGACCTCCTTTCGATGCTGATTGCCGCAGTACGATCGAACCTTGGTGTCGCGCTGCTTCCCCGCTTCGCCATCCAGCATGACCTGGACTGTGGCGAGATGGTTATCCCCTGTGATGTTCCTATCCGCACCGGTAACCGCTTCATCATGACATGGCGGGAGGAAAAGGCTCAGTCCCTGCCGTTACAGACCTTCCGCGAGTGGCTACTTCAAAAATCAGTAGTGTCTCCGGTGGAGTAAAAATACCGGATGGCGGCAGCATAGCGCGCCATCCTGTACCGGCATGCTTACCAGTCAATGCCTTCCTGTGCCTGAATACCGCTGTCAAATGCGTGCTTTACCGGGCGCATTTCGCTAACTGTGTCGGCAAGCGCCAGTAATTGCGAGTGGCAGCCGCGTCCGGTGACGATCACGGTCTGCTGCACCGGACGGTTCTCAACCGCCGCGATCACTTCCTGAGCATCCAGATAGTGATAAGCCAGCATATAGGTGAGCTCATCCAGGACCACCAGGTCGTAACTCGGGTCAGCCAGCATGCGTTTACTCTCCTGCCACACAGCCGTTGCGGCCTGAATATCCGTCTCCCGGTTTTGTGTCTCCCAGGTAAAGCCGGTGCCCATAATGTGAAACTCGACGCCGAGCGGATGCAGGGTGTTGTATTCGCCATTATCCCACTGACCTTTAATAAACTGCGCGACGCCAACGGTTTTACCGTGTCCGACGGCACGCGTTGCCGTGCCGAAGGCAGCAGTGGACTTGCCTTTTCCGTTGCCAGTGAAGACGATCAGAATTCCTCTCTTCTCTGTCGCCGCCGCTACGAGGGTATCAACCTGCTCTTTACGCTTTTGCTGCCGTTGGCGGTGTCTGTCTGCGTTAGCTCGCGCTTCCATAATGGCTCCTTAATGTCCGGCAGGGCAGGATGCGCAGCGATGCAGCTGCTCAAACTGGCTGAAGAAATTATTCCCTTTGTCGTCAACCAGCACAAAGGCGGGCAGATTTTCGACCTCCATCATCCACACCGCCTCCATGCCCAGTTCGGGATACTCCAGGCAGCGCAGGCTTTTAACGAACTGCTGTGCCAGCAGAGCCGCCGCACCCCCGATACTGCCGAGGTTGAAGCCACCGTGTTTATGGCAGGCATTGGTGACCTGCTGGCTGCGGTTACCTTTGGAAAGCATGATCAGGCTTCCGCCCGCGGCCTGGAACGTATCGACATAGCCGTCCATGCGCCCGCCGGTGGTTGGACCGAGGGAGCCGCAGGCCTGATTCTCCGGTGTTTTCGCCGGCCCGGCGTAATAGACAATATGGTTTTTCATGTACTCCGGCATCGGCTCGCCGTTATCCAGCCGCGCTTTGATTTTTGCGTGTGCGATATCGCGGGCGACCACAATCGGGCCGCTTAACGACAGCCGGGTGCCGATCGGCAGGGCGGACATATCGCGCAGGATCTCACGCAGCGGGCGGTTCAGGTTGATCTGTACGGCACGGGCGTCGTTTTCATCACGGCTGGCCTCCGGGATATATTTCCCTGGGTTATGTTCCAGCTTCTCCAGCCAGATACCGTGTTTGTTGATTTTCGCTTTGATATTGCGGTCGGCGGAGCAGGAGAGTGCCATGGCGACAGGGCAGGAACCGCCGTGGCGCGGCAGACGGATGACGCGGATATCGTGCGCGAAGTACTTGCCGCCAAACTGGGCGCCGATGCCGAATTCGCGGCTGGCGTTGAGCAGCGTGGCTTCCAGCGCCGTATCGCGGAACGCCTGGCCCAGCTCGTTCCCGCTGGTGGGCAGGTTGTCATAATATTTTGTTGAGGCCAGCTTCGCCACCTTCAGCGCCTGGTCTGCAGAGAGGCCGCCGACCACAAAGGCAATGTGATACGGTGGGCAGGCCGCGGTACCGAGCGACTTCATCTTCTCGATCAGGAACGCGGTGAGCTTCTCCGGCTGCAGAATGGATTTCGTTTCCTGGAAAAGCGCGGCTTTGTTAGCCGAACCGCCGCCTTTATTGACGAACAGGAAGCGATATTCGCTCCCCGGCGTGGCGCTGATGTCTATCTGCGCCGGCAGGTTGGTTTGGGTGTTGACCTCGGTATACATGTCCAGCGGTGCGTTTTGCGAGTAGCGCAGGTTACACTCGCTAAAGGTGGCATAAACCCCTTTGCTCAGCGCTTCGGCGTCATCACCGCCGGTCCAGACGTGCTGGCCTTTGCTCGCCACAACGGTGGCCGTGCCGGTATCCTGACAGTTTGGCAGAACGCCTTTTGCCGATACCTCGGCGTTACGCAGCAGCTGCAGGGCGACATACTTATCGTTACTGCTGGCCTGCGGGTCGTGCAGGATGCTGGCTATCTGCGTTAAATGTCCGGCGCGCAGGAAAAATGAGGCTTCATAAAAGGCCTGCTGGGCCAGCAGGGTCAATGCCTCAGGCGCCACCTTAATGACCTCCTCGCCCTCTAACTCCGTCACCGTAACGTGTTGCGTGCTGAGGAGTTCATATTCCGTCGTATCGTTACTTTGAACAAACAATTCCTGCCAGACAAATGGTTTAGACATAATACTTCTCACTTTGTGGTCGTTTTTGCCGGGCGCTGGCGCAGCTGCCACGCCCGGCTTACAAAATCACAGCCGGTTGGGTCAATGGGCTAAAAAGAGATTGGCCTGCGTCGCCTCAGCGACGTACGCAATCGTCTGCTGGGCGCGGACGCTATTCCCGGCGGCATCCAGCGGTGGCGAATAGACCGCGATGGCGTATTGCCCGGGCACGATGGCAACCATGCCGCCGCCGACACCGCTCTTCGCCGGGATCCCAACGGTGTACAGCCATTTGCCACTACCGTCGTACAGCCCGGCAATCGCCATTTCCGCCAGAACCTGCGGTACGTAGCGTTCATTCAGCAATTGCTTACCGTTGAAAGGTGATTTGCCTTTGTTCGCCAGCACTGCGCCCATTTTGGCGAGCTGCTCAACGGTGATATCTACGGAACACTGGCGGGTATAGATTTCGACAGCTTCCCGGGTATCGCCATAAAAGCTGTTGTAGGACGCCATCAGCATCGCCAGCGCCTGGTTATGCTGATTGGTCTCCATTTCAGATTTGAACACCGGTTCGTTGACGGTCAGCGAGGCATCGGCCCACGCATTCAGGTTATTGAGGATTTTGTTCCAGCGGTCGGTCTTATCTTTCGCCTCAATCAGGCTTACCGTGCTCATCGCCCCCGCATTTACCAGCGGGTTTTCCGGCGCACCTTTGGTCAGCTCAATCGCTAAGCCGGAGTTGAAGGGCAGACCGGTCGCACTGGCACCGAGTTTATCCAGCACCTCCTGCGGGCCACGTTGCTCCATCGCCAGCGCCAGGGTGAACACTTTACTCAGCGACTCCATTGGGAACGCTTTTTTGACATCGCCAACCTGGTAAATGTTGCCGTCGACCGTGGCAAGGGTGATGGCGAAATTGTTGGGGCTATAGGTCGCCAGGGCAGGGATGTAATCGGCGACTTTCCCCTCATGATTACCTTTAAATTTTTGGTGAGCCTGCTCAAGCAACTGCGCGTAGTCCGGGGCGGGTTGCGCCAGCGCGGCGGCGCTAAATAACAGGCTGACGGATAAGAGGCTGACGCCGAAAATATTTATCTTCATGGGGCTATCCTGTAAATCGGAAGATAAAAGGCCAACGACGGTTGGCCTTTGTAATCAATACATGGCGATTTCTGTGTCTGAAGTGGTACTTTCTTTGGCCGGAACCTTGCCGCGGCAGCCGACGCCGAAGTGTTCGCCTTCCCAGCGCCCGACGATAGCGGCACCCATCGCGTTACTCATCACGTTGGTGGCGGAACGGCCCATGTCGAGGAACGGATCGACGCCCATCAGCAAAATCAGGCCCGCTTCCGGAATGTTGAACTGGTTGAGCGTGGCGGCAATAACCACCATCGATGCACGCGGCACGCCCGCCATCCCTTTCGAGGTCAGCATCAGGATCAGCAGCATGGTAATCTGCTCGCCAATGCTCAGTTCGATGTTGCACGCCTGGGCGATAAACACGGTAGCAAACGAACAGTAGGCCATTGAGCCGACCAGGTTAAAGGAGTAGCCGATGGGCAGGACAAAGCTGGCAATCCTGGAGGAGACGCCGAATTTTTCCAGTTTGTTCAGCGTGCCCGGGAAAGCCGCTTCTGAACTTGAGGTCGTAAAGGCCAGCAGCGCAGGTTCGAGGATCGCTTTTGTCAGACGACTGATGCACGGACCGACAATCATCGTGGACAGGCCAATCAGAATCGCCCACAGCAGGCCGAGCGTCATGTAGAACTCGCCCATGAAAATACCTGCGCTGACCATCACACCCAGACCGCGTTCGGCAATCAGTCCGGAGATCGCGGCAAACACGGTCAGCGGTGCAAACAGCATGACGTAGCCCGTCAGCTTCAGCATCACATGCACCAGAGAGTCGAGCACCTTAATGATGGGCTCGGCTTTCTCGCCAATGGCCGCCAGGCTGCAGCCGAGGAAAATCGAGAACACCACGATTTGCAGGATCTCGTTGCGGGCCATAGCATCAACGATGCTGGTCGGTACCGCGTGAGAGATAAACACTTTCAGCGTGAACGGCTCGGACTGAACGGCCGCAACGGCCCCGGCGTCATGGGCGACAAAGTTAATGCCTGCGCCAGGCTGGAAGATATTGACGATAACCAGCCCCAGCGCGATCGACAGCAGCGAGGCACAAATAAAAAGGAAAAAGGTTTTGGAGAATATACGGCCGAGTGTTTTAGCATCACCCATTTTGGCTATGCCGACCACCAGGGTTGAAATGACCAGTGGGGCGATAATCATTTTCACCATACGTAAGAATATAGTGGTGAAAATAGAAATATCTTGTGAATACGATTTTGCTGTATCTGCTGATGCCATATTATTAATGACCACCCCGGCTATCATGCCGAGTATCAAACCTAATATGATCATTTTCGTTAAGCTTATTTTTTTCATGTTTACTCCATCGGATAAAGGTTGGTTAATGTGTAGGGTCGCGTGCGTCTGAGCCATGACGAACCGCTCAGACGCACGTTTGTTGTGACCAACCGCATGAATTATCTGGAATACAGTGATACAGCAAATATCTATATCCCAATGGACGTTGTTGTATTTGTAGTGTTACAGCTCAAACTCAATACTTAATAACGGCGCATGCTGCTGGGCACCATAAACATCATTGTCACCGACGTTGCCGGAGATAATATCGCGAGGCATGACAATTTTGACCGCATTGGCCGGGTCGAACCAGATAATGCGATGTATAAAGTCAGGCTTAACGTTATATAAACGGGCAATAAGCTGTGGCGTTAATTGCTCCGAGGCTTTTACCCGCTGATAGTCTTCACGCGTTTTAAATAAAATATCAAGAACCAGCTCATACGGCCCCGCATTTTTAGAACGAATGACCTGCGCCAGTGAGCAAATACCGTGTTTCATAACTGAACTCCTTCTGGCGTGACCTGCTCGATGTGGAAATCAAACCGTAGCGCGTCACTCGCTTCAATCAGGTGATAGATTGAGAACTCATACACCGGGCCGCTCTGAATATCGGAAGGGGAGAACGGGAACGCGAGGTTGCCCGCTGTGGCGATCCGTTTTTCATAGCCGTAGTGCAGCAGGGTAGAGCGCACCAGCGAACAGACGCTGTTGGCGATATCCTGGGTGGGGGCCACCACGTCCAGCAAAATTCCCAGTTCGTGCCCGGCAGACTGCATCGGCTCATGGTTGCCCATCACGCCGTTCTTTCCGTACAGGTGGAACGTCATGCGGATGCTGTCGTCATTCAGCGAGAGGTTGCGCTTCACGCTGACCTGCACTTCTTCGAGGATATTATCGATCCCGGCAATCATGATCGGGTCACGCGTACCGGCAATGGTCAGACAGCGGAAGCCGACCCGGCGGGCACCTTCCAGCTTCAGCGCATACGGCGTTTCTTCGTGACGGGAACCGCTGACGTACACTTCGCCCTCGTTGACCGCTTTGAAGCTGCACCCTTTCAGGTTCAGAACGCCGCCCGGTCCCGGCAGGAAATACGGGTCGGATTTCTCATACAGGGTGTGCGCCGCGGCCGACGTTTCGGTGAATTTACGCTTCGGATTAAACGTTTTCAGCGTAAAGCCGTTATCGTCAATGATGCCCATCGCGCAGTCGGAGCCAGATCCCGGCGTAGCAGCAATCGCCGCGCACTCAAGGATCTTACCGCAATGCAGCGCCAGACCTTCATCGAAGCCCTGCATGACAGGCAGTGCGGCAAAGCAGGCCGGATCGTATGCCCGTCCGCCCAGCACCACCTGCGCCCCGGCCGCAAGAGCCCGCTGGAAAGGCTCGATACCCATCTGCGCGACAATATAGGTGCTCTCCTCGATGGCCTCGTGGGTCAGCTCCGGGACGAAATCCAGGGCAGTGATTTTCCCGTTGTCCAGCGCCTGATGCACAGTGGCTTTATCGACATCCGACGGGATCAGCGCCATAGAGAATGAGAGTTTCTCTTCCTGAGCAATCTCGAGGATTATCTGCCGGCACCACTCCAGATGCGGCGCGGCACCGGAGCCACCCGCGGTACCGATCACCACCGGAATATTGTGCTTCACGCCAGCCACGATCATATAGCGCAGATCGCGTTTTACCCCCGCCCGGTCGGTGAAAGGCTTACCTGCCCCCAGGTAGTGGGGGCCAGGGTCGGAAGAGCCCGCGTCAACAGCAATAAGATCCGGCGATTCTTCCATAGCTTTACGAAAACTCTCTTCCGGGAAGCCATAGCCCAGGATTGCCGTTGGCGATAAGATCTTAAATGTACGTGCCATCTTTTAATCCTTAGTTTGCAACAGTGCGATGGTGCGGTTCATTTCGTTAAACACGATGTTAAGACCTTCATCGAAGCCCATGCCCGGCTTGATCAGCATGCGCATCGGGCGAGCGGCGAGGGCCACGTGCACGCAGGTGCGGGCGCTGATTTCCGTTTCGTTACAGGTACCGCCCTGATAGGCTTCCATGCCGTGTTTGTTGCAATACAGCACCGCATCAACGATGTTGTGAATACCGCCCAGATCCGGGGTTTTGATCTGCACCATGTGGCAGCTGCCCGCATCGGTGAAATCCACAATGTCCTGATAGGTGTTACACCACTCATCGGCAACGATTTTCACGCCGGAACCCAGACGCATCAGCTCGTGGGTGATGGCGGTCAGCAGGCGGATTTGGTCCGGCTTGTTACCCGCATCCACCGGCCCTTCAATGTACAGCGGCAGGCCCTGGGCCTCTTTTTCGAGGCTGGCGATATACGCGGCGCAACGGACCGGGTCCATATCGAAAATCAGACCGATAGTGCCGTACACGTCAATGTGCAGCGTCGGGCGATAGCGCGGGCTGGTACGCAGGCTTAAGATGCGGTCGGATAACCAGCGTACATACTCACGCAGTTTTTCACCTTTCAGGCCCAGCTTCTCTTCCACGTTGTTGATAAGCGCATGCGGCAGTACATCAACGCCTTTGAGGATCATTTTGTCGACGGCGATATAGCGGTCGTCACCGCTCTGACCAAATAATGGAATGGCTTCCGGGACGCACGGCAGTTGCCACTCGTCACAAACGACTTCCGTTTTCAGACGACCGGTCGCCAGGGCTGCCGCGTCGAGCAGCGCCTGCGACAGGCCATAACGCACGGCGGTATGCAGCAGATGGCCATCTATACGCAGTTCGTCAAAGAAGCGGGCGTTCGTCAGGAACCGGTCAACGTCACGGCCCTCCAGCAGCGGTTTGATGTGATCGTTAAGGAATGGAATGAAGTGTTCAGCCAGGAACAGCGGATCGCGACCGCCTGCACCTGAATATTGCACCGCTGCACAATCGCCCACCGCCACCGCGCCGTTTTCCAGAATCAGCTGTACGGATACGCATTCACCCGCCTGACGAACGGACGTAAATCCAGGCGTTACCGGAGCGCCGGTATAGATAAACCCGTCATGCCCGGCACCGTTTTTGATGGCCTGCTGATCGTCGAAATAGAATGAGGAGTAGCCTGCGGTGAAAAGGGCCTGTTTAATTTTCATTATGGTCTTCCTATTAATTTACTGTGGGATACAGCGTTGATGTCATCAACAACCATCTGGAATGAGGGCTTACGTCCTTCAAAACGCGCGCGCTCGGCGACGTAATCGTGATGCAGGGCGAGAATATCTTTCGGCAGCGGAACCGCGCCGGCTTCCAGCACGCGAATCGCACCGGCGTTATCACGCACCGGCAGGATTTTGCCCGCGTTGCAGGAGGCGGGCGCGAACGGTACGTCCAGCACGCCAGCTTCAAACGCCAGCACCGTTCCGCGCGCGACATCGCCGTTGCCCAGCTCGAAGACTTTCTTCAGCACGGCGCGGACTTCGCTCTTAATGAGCTCGACTTCCTGCTCGACGGCGGCACACGGTGGGAATTTCTGATCGCTGACCATGTTGAGCATCTGACGCGAGGCCTTCAGCCCCTGGGCGTTTGCGGCAGCGGTCGGAATACCGAACGCTTCGTGCGGGCTCTTGGTGATCACTTTGGTCGCTCCGGACATACCGGCAACCGCTGCACCCCAGGAGATAATGGCAAATGCTTTTGACTCATCTTCCGGGAAGCCGCCCATCCACTGGTGGAAGACGGTACTCAGCTCGTAATCGTCAAAGCCGTGGTTATGGAAATATTCGTGGGAGAGTTCGCGCAGAGCCTGAATGGCGGCGATATCCTGCGTCAGGCTACCAACCTGGCCGTAGCCGACGGTGATTGACTTCACGCCCTGTTCCAGCGCCAGCAGACCTTCGATAATCGCCACCGAGTGGGACACAAACGGCGGGATCAGGGTGCCCGTCAGCGGGCCAAACGGTTCGCGATTGATACGGATGCCGTTCTCTTCGTACAGGCCCATCAGGCGGTCGCAGTACTGCCAGTCGCGGATGGATTTTTCCAGAGTGACGCGCTTAGCGTACGGGATGTTGTACGAGATACCGCCGCCTTCGTAGCTGGTAAAGCCGCTGGCCATTGCGATCTCTGCCAGCAGGCGCGCATCCGGCGTGCCGTGACGTACCTGAATCGGTTTCTCCAGCGCTTCAGTCATGCGACGGCAGGCGGCGACGCCGTGGTTAACGACCGGTAAGCCGTTAAGCTTGGAGGTGCCCGCTTCGATGGATTTTTGGATCCCTACCGCTGCCTCTTCATAGCGATTCAGACGGGTGTAGGCATCAATGGTACTGGGCAGCAAATCGCACTCTTCCTGCAGCGTTTTGAGCAGGGCGATATGTTCATCCATGAGCGCTACGCCAGCGCGCGGCTGGCTCAGGGTTTTACCTTCCTGGTCCGCCTTCAGTAGAGCGTGAGAAAAGCGTTTTTGCTCAGGAATGGTTTGCTGGTACTTCACGCTATCTTCGAAGTTCTCAACGTCCTTGCCGGTATGCCAGGTTTGTAAGACCTGTTGCCGCTCAGTCATGAATTCGTCATGGGTTAGCTTTTTATTTCGAAGTTCCATTCGTTGCTGCCTTAGGTTTTATAGGGTTAAACAATGAATACTGGTGCGAGCCGCCGCCTGCGGGTCCAGCCTGGCGACATTCGCCAGCAGAGGAAGCAGACCTTTTGCATCGCGGTAATAGTCAAACTGCCCGGGTAAAAGCACACGTCTGCTGCTGTCGTCCAGCTCGCGGTACTTCAGCCAGCGGTGAACATCAAACTGGCTGGCGCGGGAGAGCCATCCCCCGGAGCCCACCACTTTGCGCACGGTGGTCAGATCGCGCCCCACCTGCAAATCGACGTTACCTACGCAGGTACAGACCTGTTTTTTAGTGCCGGCATGGCGCTCGCTGGCGTACCCAACGCACAGCCCGGCCAGCAGCGTGTCGAAATGTTTTTCTTCTTCGGTGACCGGCAGATAATCCGGGTGGGCGACCAGATGGCGCAGATAGCGATAAAACGCTTCCTTGCGCTGAGGCTGATGGGCGAACACCGCGTTCACCAGTTCCTGGGTACTTTCGCCGACAACCACCGCTGAGACACGCATACCGAGGTCTCCCTCTACGGTGCGTTTAACAAATGGCTCAGGCACACCGTGCAGAACGGTATCCGGGGAGAGCATGTTGGCGCTGGCGGAATAGACGTCGGTGGTGGCACCGCCCATGTCGATCAGCATGAATTCTTTCCACGAGCTGTCGACGTCGCTGATCGCTTTCACCAGTTCGTAGACGGTCCACGGTGTTGGCATCGGCTCCTCGCCGGTTTCCCCGACGATAACGTCCAGTCCTTTCCCCTTCACAATGCGGGACAGAAAGACATCGCAGATGGCCTTGCGGGCGGCATACGGATTCGGGTGATCGAGGTCAGGCAAAACGTTGTCGACCGTAATCAGATCTTTGTGGCCAAGAATAGCCTGCACGTCGTCCTGAATATCGCGGTTTCCAGCGTAGATAATGGCGCAATCCAGCTTTGACGCTGCCAGCGCGCGAGCATTGGCAAGACCGTAGCTCTCTTCTCCGCCATCCGTACCGCCTGTGAACAGCAGAATGTCCGGTGGAGAATCCTCCAGCGCCCGAATATCGTGGCGGTTCAGTTTGTAGGAGTAGTACTGGGCGATTTTGGCACCTGCCGAATGGGCGGTGACTTTGGCCGATTCCAGGGTTATCGACGGCACCAGACCCATTGCGGCAACGGCGAGCCCACCTTTTGCCGACGAGGAGTATTTCAGCGTAACGTCCCCGCTGTTCAGCAAAGGTCGCGCATCGGCAACGTTTAGCACCTGGTTCAGGCTGGTAAAGAACCCCTCCGCCAGATGGTGGGTCGTCGTCGGGGTCAGAACGTGGTTGACCAACGTTAGCGCATCACCCTCTGGTGTGAAGAGCGCTGCTTTGGTCCACGTCGAACCTATGTCGACTGAGACGATTTGCATCAGAAACCCTCTTCAAGACAAAGCTCTTCAACGCGCTGACGCTGCTGTATATCGTTCGCCATCAGCTGACAGACGTCTTCCAGGTCGTGGCTTGGGGCGAAAACGCGGTTGAAACCCATCTCTTTGAATTTGGCTTCGACATCGGCAAAATCGTGCTTACCCACGACCAGATTACCGCCAACAAAAAGCAGGATGTCGCCAATACCGCGTTCGATGCAGCGCTCACGCAGCCCCAGGCAGTCGATGTCGCCATGGCCGTAGATGGATGAAACGACAATAGCATCAGCCCCGGTTTCGATGGCCGCATCAATATATTCATCCTGGCTCACCATCACACCAAGATTGATTACGTGAAAATTATGGGAAGTAAAAACACGGTCCAGAACTTTATTGCCTACCGCATGGCAGTCAGCACCAATGACGCCAATAACAAGTGTTGATTTCTTCATGGGTAATCCTCTGTAGGGCTGATTGTAAAAATATTATGGGTATTAAAAATAGTTAATGGATATTCGGTCTGTTAATAGTATTGGAGTGTCTTTTGAAGACGAAAAGGAAGCAATTGATCTATTTTCAAAAAATCCTTCCCAAAATGATGATGGTAATGATGCATCATGGAAAATCATTTTAATTCAATCTGTTGGGTGGGGTTTGTTTTGGGTTTGGTATTTATCTGTAAACGTTGGTGACAAAAGCATTGTGATATTTGTGATCGAGCGCCTGTTTTATTGTTGAGAGTAGAAAATATATTTTTTTTGACTTTTATAAGTGGAGGGCTATTGCCATGCAGACATTGGTGAGAGGGTATTTACTGTTTTATTGATATTGGTCATAAACGCCATTCGTACAATTAAGGGAGAGTGATAAATACATCAAATTTTTGGCATGTGGAGGTGGGTATAATTCAGCGCTAATTTTAATTACCCGTTTTCTTGCATCTTTGAATATTTAATCTGAGGATATAACGATGAGTAAAGGGAAGGTTTGGCTTGTAGGGGCAGGGCCTGGTGATGCGTCTCTGATAACGGTAAAAGGTCTGCACTGTATCCGCCACGCGGAGGTGATTGTCCACGATCGCCTGGTTAACCCTGAGCTTCTGGCTCAGGCTCCGGCAAGCTGTCTGATTATTGATGTTGGTAAAACCCCAAGTCATCATCCGGTACCTCAGGAACAAATCAATGCCTTGCTGGTTAAGCATGCCGGGGAAGGGCGGCAGGTGGTGCGTCTGAAAGGTGGTGACCCCTACGTTTTTGGCCGCGGGGGTGAAGAGGCCGAGCAGCTGGCAAAAGACGGCCTGGCGTTCGAAGTCGTGCCGGGGATCAGCTCCGCGATTGGCGGATTGGCCTATGCCGGGATCCCGGTCACGCACCGTCATTACGCCTCCAGTTTTCATATTGTGACCGGTCATATGTGCCAGGGGAACGACCCGCAAAACTGGCATGCGCTGGCGCAAATCAACGGAACGCTGATCGTTCTGATGGGAATGACCCGGCTGACGGAAATCTGCCAGCAGCTCATTGAGGGAGGCATGTCCACTGAGACGCCGGTGGCGGTAGTGATGTATGCCAGCCAGTCTCGTCAGCAGATTGCCAAAGGTACGCTGACCGATATCCACCTCGAGGTTGAGCGTCAACAACTGCATGCTCCTGCGCTGATTGTCGTCGGTGAGGTGGTCAACCTGCAGGAGATACTGGCGTTTTCTGCATCGCATATCGCGCTGAATCAGGTTGTTGTCTGATGTTATTCTGACATTTTCGAAATGGCCGAGTGAAACGAATGAGTGAGCATGGTGGTAATGTCCTGGAAACGGGGCTGCAGTTGGGGATCGCTCCCGAGTTGCTGTTGGATTTTAGCGCGAACATCAATCCGTTAGGCCTGCCCCAGCGCGTCAGGTCGCTCATTGTGTCCCATCTGGATATCATTACGCAGTACCCGGACGTTGAATACCGCCATCTTCATCTGGCGCTGGCCAGCGCCAGTCGGTGTGACTACGACCAGACGATTGCCGGAAATGGCGAAACGGAGTTGATCTATGGCCTGGTGCGAACGCTTGCCCCTCGCAGGGCGATGCTGCTGGTGCCGGGCTTCGCTGAATATCGCCGGGCATTACAGCAGCAGGGTTGCGAGATAATCGACTATGCGCTGAGTGAGCAGAACGGGTTCCAGGTGGATGCTTCCATACTGGACGCCGTTCGTGCGCACAGGCCCGATTGCCTGTTTATCGCAACGCCGAATAACCCTACCGGACTCATGCCTGATGCCGATCTTCTCGCCCGGCTGGCCTCGCTGTGCGAAACGCTGGAGATTTCGCTGATTGTGGATGAAGCGTTCATCGATTTTCTGCCGCAGGGCTCCACGCTGGCGCCACGGCTGGCTGACTCACGTTATCTTTACCTGCTGCGTTCTCTGACCAAGTTTTTTGCTATTCCAGGGCTGCGCCTTGGGTATCTGCTGAGCGGAAATACGCAGACTATTCGCCAGCTGAAACGCACCCGCGAGCCCTGGTCCGTGAATGCCTTCTCGGCGCTTGTGGGGCAACATTTGCTGTTGGATGAAGACTATATTGCTCGCAGCCACGCCTTTATCGCCCGGGAGCGGGATTTCCTGTGGCAGGCGATGACGCGTTTTTCATCGCTGGTGGTCTGGGAGCCGCAGGCCAACTTTATTTTCTTCCGCTGCCTGCGTCAGGGTTTCGACCTGAAAGCGGCACTGCTTGGTCATCATATCCTTATTCGCCACTGCGAAAACTATCCCGGGCTCGATCGCGACTACTATCGGATTGCCGTGCGTACTGAAGCGGAGAACCGTCGGTTTATTGCCGCGCTGACTGACGTTTTACAAGGCTAGGCGATGGACTATTTCCCGATTTTTTGCAATCTGAAGGGTAAACGCTGCCTGATCGTCGGTGGTGGGCAGGTGGCGACGCATAAGGCAAAGGGGCTACTGGCTGCCGGGGCAGAGCTGCGTCTGGTTGCGCCTACCCTGACGCCGGAACTCGCCAGCCTGCACGCGTGCGGTGACATCGAGTGGGTCCCGGCGACGTTTGCGCCGCAGTATCTGCAATCATGCTGGCTGGTTATTGCCGCAACCAGCGATCCGCAGGTGAACCGTCAGGTCGCCAGGGACGCCAGCGCGGAGCGTCTGTTTTGCAATGTCGCAGACGACCCTTCTGCTGCCACCTTTATCTCGCCGGCCATTATTGACCATTCGCCGATCATTATTGCGCTGAGCTGCGGGGGCAATGCGCCGGTGTACAGCAAGATCCTCAAAGCGCATGTCGCAGCCCATCTTCCCCCTGGCATGCGGGAAAGCGTGCGGCTGGCGGGGGCGCTGCGTGAAAGGGTAAATAGCGCGTGCAGTGATCGGGAGCGCAAGCGTGCATTTTGGGACGCGTTTTTCCGGCATGTTCCGCTGCAAGAGGCTTTAGCGCAGGAACACGAGCAAGAGGTTAAGCAGCAGGTCGAGTGGCTCATTCAGCACAAGTTGCTGTCAGAGTAGCGTCACGCCGCCTTTTACCATCCGCAGCAGGTGTTGTTCAGGCCAGTGGCGGGTGAGCTGTTTTTTCGCTAACAGCCATTTCACATAATCGACATCGTCTTTATTTCTGTCCAGCATCAGCCCCACGACGCTGCCGCTGTGCGCCACGTTCACCCCGTAGATACCGCACTCCTCCACCAGTGAGAGCAGTGCGTCAAAATCCGGTTTAGGCAACAGCGTCTGGCTGGCGATGGCGCTGAGGGTTGCCGCTTCTCCCATCCGGTAAGGGTTTTGCGTCATACAGGATTCCTGTACTTTCTCCCATGCGCGTTTCAGCGCTGGCGCACCGACATATAACCCCGCCTGACGCGGGATGCGGTGGTAATCTGCCGTGCGCAGCGTTTGCGGACTTTCGAGAACAAGCAGATCGAGATTGGGCTGGGCGTCGCAGGCAATCTGCGTGGAGGCGTCGTTATGATCGAAAAGGGTCAACTGGCGAAACACGGTACTGTCGGTGGGTTCGAGCGAAACGCAAAGCGTTGCCAGTGTGCTTTCGTCAAGCTGATGCCCCAGATGGTGGGCGGTGGCGACGGCGGTGGCGGCAATATCTGCGGTGCTGCTGGCCATCCCTTTGGCAATCGGGATGGTCGAATGCACATCAATGCGGATATCCTGGCTCAACTGCGCCGGGTAGTGCCAGTGCTGCAATAACCGCTCGACCATCGCGCGCGACAGCGGGCGTTCATCCGCCAGGGCTGAGCCGTAGCTCACCTCAACCGTGCTGTACCATTCGACAGGGCAGGAGACCAGTTTCTCACTGCCCAAAATCCAGCCCTGGATAAGCTCACCGCATGACGCGGGGCATTGCGCAACAGCCACGTTTCCACCTTTCTGGTCTGCAAATTCTGAAGCATAGTGTCATGAGGATATCCCTCGTACCTTGATATACCGCAAATTCCCGCCTGGATAATCTACATATTATTCTGCGATTCTGCTGAATACGTAACGCATCAATAAAGCCACACGAACTTACGTTGAATAGCAATATTATGTGATAGCCAGGTTTTAATGCCTTAATGAATTTTGATCACGATAAAATGAAAAAATATCAAGTGGTGCAATAACTTGTCATAGCGCAATAAATATTGAGATTTTAAGCGTAATTATCTTTGCTTTTAATTTTTTGTGATAAAACGTTGAGTTATTGAGGAAGGCGTCAATTATTCTGGCGCCACATTTTACTTAGCGTGTATTTCATTACGGTTAAGTATTTGCCTAAGGTGAAGTGAAACGCCGTAAATAGCATTGCTGTTTTATAACGCGCTATTTTCTCATTATGTAAGCCGACCGGTTTGCCACATTTGTGGTAGGGAAGGGGGTGATAATCCCCCGCAGCCCCCGCTGCTGTGATGCTGACGACCCCGTAATGACCACTGATCGTGAGATTGGGAAGGACGGGCGAGGAAGACGCTAAGCCAGAAGACCTGCCTGTCGGGAACGTTCAACAACTTCGGTGGGAAGTGGGTTGTACTGATGCATCATACAGTCGAAAGACTGGGGTTACGTGTATCTATACCTCCCGACCACCCTGGACAGGATCAGGGCCATGGCGGCAAAGCAGTACGCGTTTGTTCTTGCAGGTACCGGAAGCGGTTGTGGTAAAACCACGGTGACGCTAGGCCTGTTGAGTCTGTTAAAACAGCGTGGGTTACGCGTCCAGCCATATAAAGTGGGCCCTGACTACCTTGATACCGGCTGGCATACCAAAGTCAGCGGTACGTCCTCCCGCAACCTCGACAGCTTCATGCTTCCTGAGCCGATACTCAACGCGCTGTTCTGCGAGCATATGCAGCAGGCGGATATCGCGGTGATTGAAGGTGTGATGGGGCTGTATGACGGCTACGGCACCGACCCGAACTATTGCAGCACCGCCGCGATGGCAAAACAGCTGGGCTGCCCGGTGATTCTGCTGGTGGATGGCAAGGCGGTCTCGACCTCAATTGCCGCCACGGTGATGGGCTTTCAGCGATTTGATCCCACCCTCAATATTGCTGGGGTGATTGTCAATCGCGTCAACAGCGAACCACATTATCAGTTGCTCAAAACGGCAATTGAACACTACTGCACGGTACCCGTCCTGGGTTATGTACCCCGCGTTGAAGGCGTCGGTTTGCCCGAGCGCCATCTGGGACTGGTCACCGCCCGGGAGTCGGTCGCGGACCTGCAGACCTGGCAGAATTTTTCCGCCATTCTCGAACGTACGCTGGACATCGGGCAACTTCTCGCGCTCAGCCAGATGGCGTCGCTGCCGCAGGGCTCCTGGCCCGCGCTCCCTGACGGGGACGCCGGGCGCGGGTTGACGCTCGCGATGGCCGATGACGAGGCCTTCAACTTCTATTACGCGGATAACATCACGCTGCTCGAACGTACCGGGGTCGACATTATCCGCTTTAGCCCGCTGCGCGATACCCATTTACCTGACTGCCAGATGGTCTGGCTTGGGGGCGGTTACCCGGAGCTGTACGCGGCACGGCTTGCGGAAAACACCACGATGCTTGCCAGCCTGCGGGAGGCGCACCGGCGAGGCGTAGCGATTTACGCCGAATGTGGTGGGCTGATGTATCTCGGCAGCACGCTCGAAGATAGCGAGGGGGTCATCCACCGGATGGCCAATGTTATCCCTGGCCACAGCAGGATGGGTAAACGGCTGACCCGTTTTGGCTATTGTGAGGCGCAGGCGCGCCAGCCCACGCTGCTGGCCGATAGCGGAGAGGTGCTGCGTGGGCATGAGTTTCACTATTCCGACTTCTCTCCCCAAACCCCCGCGGTACTGGCGTGTCGCAAAGTACGCGATGGCGTAACGATGCAGGAGTGGGCGGGCGGTTGGCAGGTTGGCAACACGTTCGCAAGCTACCTGCACCTCCACTTTGCCCAACGCCCCATGATGCTCAACCGCTGGCTGACGGCGGCGAGGGGGGCGCTATGACCCTGCTGGCCTGGTGCGTCGCGTGGCTGCTCGATGTCACTATCGGCGACCCGCAAAACTGGCCGCATCCGGTGCGCTGGATAGGCAACCTGATCAATGCGATGCAGCGGAGTATTCGCCGCTGCTGTCATAGCGACACGGCGCTACGCGTTGGCGGCGGCGTCATGTGGCTGGCGGTAGTGGGGCTGACCTGGGGCATATCCTGGGGCGTACTGGCGCTCGGACGGATGGTTCATCCCTGGCTGGGCTGGGCGATTGAAGTGTGGATGATGTTTACCGTGCTGGCCGGGCGCTGCCTGGCAAACGCTGCACGGGACGTTGAACGTCCTCTGCGAGCGGGCGACCTTGATGAAAGCCGCGAAAAACTCTCCTGGATAGTGGGACGCGATACGTCTCAACTTCAGCCGGAACAGATCAACCGGGCGGTGGTGGAGACCGTCGCGGAGAACACGGTCGATGGCGTTATCGCCCCACTGTTTTTCCTCATGCTGGGCGGTGCGCCACTGGCGATGGCCTATAAGGCGGTGAATACCCTCGATTCAATGGTGGGCTACAAGCACGAAAAATACCGTGCGATCGGCATGGTCAGCGCCCGTATGGATGACCTGGCGAACTATATCCCCGCTCGTCTGAGCTGGCTTCTGCTGAGCATCGCGGCGTGGCTATGCCGTGACGATTTCTCCCGCGCGCTGCGCGTCGGCTGGCGCGACCGCTACAACCACAGCAGCCCCAACTGCGCGTGGGCAGAAGCGACGGTCGCCGGCGCGCTGGGCATCCGGCTTGGCGGACCCAACGACTATTTTGGTCAGCGCGTAGAAAAGCCGTGGATTGGCGACGCGCAGCGCCCGATTGCGGTAGACGACATTTCCCGAACGATTCGACTGATGTGGGTTTCCTCCACCCTGGCGCTGGCGCTGTTTATCGCAGCACGCTGGTTGATGGTTGGCGTGGCCTGAGGACAAGAGACAATGCAATACATCCAGCAACCCCAGGCGATTGAAGCCAAAAGTTTCGACATCATTGGCGAAATCATTCGCGAAACGCGGCCGGAATACCGGTTTGCCAGCCCGCTGCATGAGGCGATCGTCAAGCGGGTGATCCATACCACCGCAGATTTTGACTGGCTGGATATTCTCTGGTTTTCAGATGATGCGCTGGAACAGCTTTGCGCGGCGCTCCGTCGCCCGTCAGTTATCTATACCGATACCACGATGGCGCTCTCCGGGATCAACAAAACGCTGCTGGCGACATTCGGGGGTGAATGTCGCTGCTATATCAGCGATCCGCGGGTGGTGGCGCAGGCGAAAGCGCAGGGAATAACCCGCTCGATGGCGGCGGTGGATATCGCGGTGACGGAAGAGAGCGAGAAGGTCTTCGTCTTTGGCAATGCGCCAACGGCGCTGTTTCGCCTGCTTGAGCATGATGTTGCTGTCAGCGGCGTGGTGGGTGTTCCGGTGGGTTTTGTAGGGGCGGCGGAATCGAAAGAGGCGCTGACGCACAGCAATTTGCCCGCGATTGCGGCCCTTGGGCGCAAAGGCGGCAGCAATGTGGCGGCGGCGATTGTGAACGCCATGCTCTATTACCTGCAGGGGGCGCGATGAGCGATTCAACCTTCGATGCCCCGGTATGGCATAACGGGAAGGCGTTACGTAAAGGCTACACCACCGGTTCCTGCGCGACCGCGGCAGCGAAAGTCGCCGCACTGATGGTGCTGCGCCAGCATCTTATTCATCAGATCTCCATTGTGACCCCTTCCGGCGTCACGCTATGTCTGAACGTGGAGTCGCCGCACATTGAAGGTCAGCAGGCGATTGCGGCCATCCGCAAAGACGGGGGTGATGACGTCGACGCCACACACGGCATGCTGATTTTCGCCCGCGTGATGCTCAACGACAGCGGCGAGATTACGCTTTCGGGTGGCGAAGGCGTGGGGACCGTCACGCGTAAAGGAATTGGCCTGCCCATCGGCAGTGCGGCGATCAACCGCACGCCGCGTCACACCATTGAGTCCGCAGTGCGCGAGGCGATTGGCCCGACGCGCGGGGCTGACGTTGAGATCTTTGCGCCTGAAGGTGAAGCGCGGGCGCAGAAAACCTACAACTCACGCCTCGGGATCCTGGGCGGGATTTCGATCATCGGGACCACCGGTATTGTCACACCGATGTCAGAGGAGAGCTGGAAACGCTCGCTCTCTCTTGAGCTGGAGATTAAACGTGCGGCGGGGCTGGAACGGGTCGTGCTGGTGCCGGGCAATCATGGCGAGCGTTTTGTGCGCGAGCAGATGGGCATTGATGAAGATGTCGTGGTCACCATGAGCAACTTTGTCGGCTACATGATCGAAGAGGCGGTGCGGCTGGGATTTCGCCAGATAGTGCTGGTCGGCCATCCCGGCAAGCTCATCAAAATTGCCGCCGGGATTTTCCACACCCACAGCCATATCGCCGATGCGCGCATGGAAACGCTGGTGGCGCATCTGGCGCTGCTCGGCGCGCCGCTGGAGTTACTGACCCTCGTCAGCGATTGCGATACCACCGAGGCGGCGATGGAGCATATCGAAACCTGGGGTTTTCAGCCTATTTACAGCCACCTCGCCAAACGTATCTGCCTGCGTGTGATGCAGATGCTGCGCTTTACCAAAACTCCGCCGACCTGTGATGCCATTCTGTTTTCCTTTGATAACCAGGTGCTGGGTAGCAACCGCCCGGTCGAGGCGATTGCCCGGGAGCTGCAATGCTAACGGTCGTGGGAATGGGGCCTGCGGGATTGCATCTGATGACTCCCGCTGCGCGTGAAGCCATTGAGTGTGCCGATGCGCTGGTCGGCGGAAAACGTCATCTGCTGCAGTTCCCGGCGTTTTGCGGCGAGACGTTTGTCCTGGGCGCTAACATTCCGGCGCTGCTGGCCTGGATAGAGGCGCGTCAGGCGAAAAAGGTGGTGATTGTCGCCTCCGGCGATCCGCTGTTTTACGGCATCGGATCGCGAATGGTGGCGCATTTCGGTATTGCGCGCGTGCAGATTATTCCCGGCATTAGCGCGGTGCAGTACCTGTGTGCGCAGGCGGGCATTGATATGAATGAGATGTGGCTCACCAGCAGCCATGGTCGCAGCGTGAATGTGGACGAACTGGCACGGCATCGCAAAGTGGCGATGGTCACCGATAGCCAGTACGGGCCGAAAGAGATTGCCGCTCAGCTGGTGGCACGCGGTAAGGGCCATCGCTGGATGGTGATTGGTGAAAACCTGGCAATGGAAAACGAACGGATCCACTGGCTGCCCGTCAGTGAGGTCAGTGCCGACTATGAAATGAATGCAGTGGTGATCCTCGATGAAAGATGAACTGTTTTTGCGCGGCGAAACGGTGCCGATGACCAAAGAGGCGGTACGCGCCCTGGCCATCGCAAAGCTTGCGCTGCACCGCGCCAGCCACCTGATTGATGTCGGCGCGGGGACAGGGAGCGTGTCGATAGAGGCGGCGCTGCAGTTTCCCTCGCTGCGCGTGACGGCCATTGAACGTAACCCTGCGGCTCTGCAGCTGCTTGCAGAAAATCGCCAGCATTTTGCCTGTCGCAATATCGCTATTTTGCCGGGCGTAGCGCCGTTGCCGGTGGCGGATAAGGCCGATGCGGTATTTATGGGCGGCAGCGGTGGCCATCTGACATCGCTTATTGACTGGTCCATGCGCCAGTTACATCCAGGCGGACGTCTGGTGATGACGTTTATCCTGATGGAAAACCTCACAACCGCGCTGGCCCATCTGCAGCAGATCGGCGCGCAGGACATTGATTGCCTGCAAATGCAGGTCTCCGCACTGGCCCCGCTTGGCAGCGGCCACTATTTCAAACCGAACAATCCCGTTTTTGTTATCGCCTGTCAGAAGGAAGAACACCATGTCTGAGACGTTTGATTCCCGTTGCGTGTGGTTTGTCGGTGCTGGTCCCGGCGATCGAGAGCTCATTACGCTCAAGGGATACCGGCTGCTGCAGCAGGCGCAGGTGGTCATCTATGCCGGCTCGCTTATCAATACCGAACTGTTGGCCTATTGCCCACAGGGAGCCGAATGCCACGACAGCGCGGAACTCCATTTAGAACAGATAATCGACCTGATGGCGGCGGGCGTAATGGCCGGAAAAACGGTGGTGCGTTTACAGACCGGTGATGTCTCCCTCTACGGCTCCGTCCGGGAACAGGGTGAAGAGTTGACCAAACGCGGAATCGCCTGGCAGGTGGTGCCCGGCGTCAGCGCTTTCCTCGGCGCCGTGGCGGAGCTTGGGGTGGAGTACACCGTGCCTGAAGTCTCGCAGAGCCTGATTATTACCCGCCTCGAAGGTCGTACGCCGGTGCCGGAGCGTGAACAGCTGGAGTCATTTGCCAGCCATCAGACCTCAATGGCGATTTATCTTTCGGTCCAGCGTATTCATCGGGTGGCGGAACGTCTGATTGAAGGCGGTTATCCAGACACCACGCCCGTTGCCGTCATTTATAAAGCGACCTGGCCGGAAAGCCAGACCGTACGCGGCACGCTGGCGGACATCGCCGACAAGGTACGCGAGGCGGGGATCCGCAAAACGGCGCTCATTCTGGTCGGGAAATTCCTGGGCGAGGAGTATCACTACTCAAAACTCTATGCCGCGGATTTTAGCCATGAATACCGTAAAGCCTGAGTCCATCGCGCTTTTTTGCCTGACCCCGGGCGGCGTGCGGCTGGCGAAGCGGCTGGCGGCGATGCTGCCGGTAACCTGCTTTACCAGCGAGCGTTTGCAGGAAGAGGGCTTTGTTCCCTTCGACGGCGGCTTTGCCCCGGCGGTTCGCGAGGCGTTCATGCGCTACCCGTCGCTGATTTTTATCGGCGCAACCGGCATTGCGGTGCGCGTCCTGGCACCGTTAATCCACGACAAACTGAGCGACCCGGCGGTGGTGGTGATCGATGAACGCGGGCAGCACGTGATTAGCCTGCTTTCCGGCCATGCTGGTGGTGCGAATGCGTTAACCCGCCACCTGGCGGGAATACTGGGGGCTGACCCGGTGATTACCACCGCCACGGACGTCAACGAGATGGCCGCGCTGGATACCCTGGCCTTTCAGCTGAACGCCCGAATGAGCGATTTCCGGGCGACGGTAAAAATCGTCAACCAGATGCTGGTGAGCCACCAGCGGGTAGGGCTGTGGTGGGATGCGGAACTCGATGACGACGTCAGTCAATGCGATCGGCGCGGGTTTATCACCGTGAGCAACCTGCAGCACCTGCCGGAACTGGATGCGCTGGTGTGTATTACGCTGCGAAACACGCTGCCGGAACTGCCATTGCCGCACTGGAAGCTGGTCCCTCAGCGGGTCGTGGCGGGCATCGGCTGTCGGCGCGACACGCCGTTTCCGCTGCTGGCGACGCTGCTGGCGCGTCAGCTTGAGGCGCAACGGTTCGACCCGCTGGCCCTAAAAGCGATTGGCAGCGTCTCCCTTAAAAAAGACGAAGCGGGCCTGCTCCAGCTTGCCGCCTGCTGGGGTGTGCCGTTTGAAACCTTTACCGCTGACGCGCTGCGTGAGCACGAACATCGCTTTCCGGCCTCACCGTTTGTACGCCAGACGGTTGGAGTGGGGAGCGTCTCTGGTCCGGCAGCGTGGCTGCTGAGCCATGGGCAACTACGAGGCGAAACCCTGCGCGAACAGGGCGTCACTATCACTTTGGGAGTTTCACACTGATGTTAACCGTAATTGGAATCGGCCCTGGCTCGCAGGCCATGATGACCATGGAAGCTGTAGACGCGCTGCAGGCGGCAGAAATCATCGTTGGCTACAAAACCTACACCCATCTGGTGAAGGCCTTCACCGGCGACAAACAGGTGATCAAAACCGGTATGTGCAAAGAGATTGAACGCTGTCAGGCGGCGATCGAGCTGGCGCAGGCCGGGCATAACGTCGCGCTTATCAGCAGCGGCGATGCCGGGATTTATGGGATGGCGGGGCTGGTGCTGGAGTTGGTCAGCAAACAGAAACTGGACGTTGAGGTTCGCCTGATCCCCGGAATGACAGCCAGTATCGCCGCCGCATCTCTGCTTGGCGCACCGCTGATGCACGATTTTTGCCACATCAGCTTAAGCGATCTGCTGACGCCGTGGCCGGTCATCGAAAAACGTATTGTCGCTGCGGGAGAGGCGGACTTTGTCATCTGTTTCTATAACCCGCGCAGCCGGGGTCGCGAGGGCCATCTGGCACGGGCGTTTGAGCTGCTGTCCGCCAGCAAAAGCCCGCAAACGCCGGTAGGGGTAGTGAAGTCTGCCGGGCGTAAAAAGCAGGAGAAGTGGCTGACCACCCTGGGCGATATGGACTTTGAGCCGGTCGATATGACAAGCCTGGTGATCGTCGGAAATAAAGCCACCTTCGTTCAGGAGGGGCTGATGATCACCCCCCGGGGTTATGTGCTGTGAACTATGGCGACGTGCTGGTCATGGGCGGCACCAGCGATGCCCGCGCGATCTGCCAGCAACTGGATGCGGCGGGCGTGGCCTACACCCTGTCGGTGGCAACACCCACCGGGCAGCGGCTGGCGGGCGATATTAACGGTCAGGTGCGCTGTGGCCGCCTGGAGCCACAACAGATGGTTGACTGGCTGGCGGAAAACAGGACCCGCTGGGTGATTGACGCTTCGCATCCCTACGCTGAGGTGGTCAGCCGCAACATCCTGACGGCCTGTGAAACGGTGGGCGTGTTACTTAGCCGCTATCAGCGCCCCGAACAGCTCAGCGAGCTGACGCATCCGCTGCTCTACAGCGTGCCGGGAATTGAAGAGGCCTGCGAGATCGCGCGGCGGCTGGGCGAACGGGTGCTGTTGACCACCGGCAGTAAAGATCTGGCGCGCTGGTGCGCCGGTCTGCCGGAGAAAACGCTGCTGGCCCGGGTTTTGCCAGTGTCCGAGGTCCTTGAGCAATGCACCGGGTTTGGCTTTGGCGTCACCGAGATCTTCGCTATGTGCGGGCCCTTCAGCGCTGAATTTAACGCGGCATTTTATCGTCATTGCCGGGCTGATGTGATGATTACCAAAGCCTCCGGCGCAGAGGGTGGCTATCAGGAGAAGGTTCAACCCTGTCTGGATGCGGGCATCCCCTGCATCGTGATTACACGCCCGGCACCGCTGGTGACGGGAGAGGAATTACTGGAAAGTCAGGCCGCATTCGCCGGGCGTTTAGCGCGCTGGCTGGCCGCTGATTAAGGAGTTAGAGATGAAAAAGGCGCTTCTGGTGGTCAGCTTTGGTACCAGCTACCACGATACCTGCGAGAAGAACATTGTGGCGTGCGAGCGCGCGCTGGCGGAAAGCTGCCCTGACCGCGAGCTGTTTCGGGCATTCACCTCCGGGATGATCATTCGCAAGCTCAAACAGCGTGATGGCATTGAGATCGACACGCCGCTGCAGGCACTGAAAAAGCTTGCGGCTCAGGGATATCAGGATGTGGCGATTCAGTCTCTGCACATCATCAACGGCGATGAGTACGAGAAAATCGTCCGTGAAGTGCAGAGCCTGCGCCCGCTGTTTACCCGCCTGACGCTGGGGGTACCGCTACTGAGCAGCCACGACGATTACGCGCAGCTGATGCGCGCGTTGCAACAGCAGATGCCGACGCTTGGGGCAAAGGAAAAAGTGGTGTTTATGGGCCACGGCGCCAGCCATCACGCCTTTGCGGCCTATGCCTGCCTCGACCACATGATGATGGCCCAGGGCTTCCCGGCCCGCGTCGGCGCGGTGGAGAGCTATCCGGAAGTCGACATCCTGATTGAGAGCCTCGGTAAAGAAGGCGTCACCGCCGTGCATCTGATGCCGCTGATGCTGGTGGCCGGCGATCACGCCATCAACGATATGGCCTCTGATGACGAGGACTCCTGGAAGACGTTGTTTAACGCCGCCGGGATCCCGGCGACGCCGTGGCTGAGCGGGCTGGGTGAAAACCCGGCGGTACGCGCAATGTTCGTCGCCCATTTACAGCAGGCGCTAAGTATGGCGCTGGAGGAGGCGGCATGAGCGGCAAACTGTACGCCCTGAGTACCGGGCCGGGCGCGTCGGATCTTATCACCGTGCGTGCCTCACGGATCCTTGGTTCGCTGGATATTCTCTACGCCCCGGCGGGCCGCAAAGGCGGCGATAGCCTGGCGCTTTCTATCGTCCGGGCGTTTATCGGCGAACAGACCGAAATCCGCTGCTGCCACTTTCCTATGAGCGCCGACAGTGCTGAAAAGGAGGCGGTGTGGGATGCGGTGGCCGACGCGTTAGTGCGTGAGGTGAACGACGGGAAACAGGTTGGTTTTATCACCCTTGGTGATGCCATGCTGTTCAGCACCTGGGTGTTCTTACTTCAGCGCATTGGCAGCCCGGACTGGCTGGAGATTGTGCCAGGCGTGACGTCGTTTGCCGCGATTGCCGCGCGTTCAAAAATGCCGCTGGCGATGGAACAGCAGTCGCTGGCGGTGATTTCCTGTACTGCGCCGGAAGCAGAAATTGCACTGGCGCTGCAGCAACACGACAGTCTGGTGCTGATGAAGGTCTATGGCCGGTTTGCGCGCATCAAAGCGCTACTGACGCAGGCCGGGCTGCTGAACTGTGCACTGATGATGTCAGAGGCCACGCTCCCTGGCGAGCAGTGCTGGCGGCATCTGGATGAGGTTGCTGATGACCAGCCGTTACCCTATTTCTCGACCATTCTGGTCAACAAACAGTGGGAGTATGCGCAATGAAACTCGAACAACAGCTTAAACAGCTGTCATTAAGTGGCCTGGCGGCGGCGCTATTGCTGATGGTGGTGCCGGAGCAGGCGTTCGCGATGCATATCATGGAAGGGTTTTTACCGCCGATGTGGGCGCTGGCGTGGTGGCTGCTCTTCTTACCGTGCCTGTGGTACGGGCTGGTGCGCCTGCGTCGTATCGTGCAGGAGGATAATCACCAGAAAGTTCTGCTGGCGCTGTGCGGGGCGTTTATTTTCGTGCTGTCGGCGCTGAAGATCCCATCGGTAACCGGCAGTTGCTCGCATCCGACCGGCGTGGGGCTCGCCGTGATTCTGTTCGGGCCGGGCGTCGTCGCCATTCTCGGTGCCATCGTGCTGCTGTTTCAGGCGCTGCTGCTGGCGCACGGCGGGTTAACCACGCTCGGTGCGAACGGCATGTCGATGGCGGTGATTGGGCCGGTTGTCGGGTACATGGTGTGGAAGATGGCCTGCCGTGCCGGGCTTCGCCGTGATGTCGGGGTCTTTTTGTGCGCCATGCTGGCGGATCTGGTGACCTATTTTGTCACCTCGGTCCAGCTTGGCGCGGCGTTCCCGGACCCGGCGACGGGCGCTGCGGGCTCGATGGTGAAATTCATGGGCATTTTCTGCCTGACGCAAATCCCCATTGCCATCGCGGAGGGCTTGTTAACCGTCATGATTTATGACCAGTTGACCAAACGTCGGCTGATTACCGTGCAAGGATACTGAGATGAAAAAGACACTGATGCTGTTGGCGATGGTGCTCGCCCTGATCGTAATGCCATTTTTTATCGATCACGGTGGCGAATTTGGTGGCTCGGATGGTGAAGCCGAAAATCAAATCCAGGTTGTGGCACCTCATTACACGCCATGGTTCACGCCGCTCTATGAACCCGCCAGCGGCGAAATTGAAAGTCTGCTGTTTACGCTCCAGGGATCCATTGGCGCAGCGGTGATTTTCTATATTTTGGGCTACACCAAAGGCAGACAGCGCCGTGATGACCGGGCTTGACAGGCTGAGCTACCAGAGCCGCTGGGCTCAGGTTGCGCCGGAACGCAAGTTTCTGCTCTGGCTGGCGCTGATGACGCTGGCGTTTGCGCTGCCGCCGCTGGGGCAGGGGATCGTCCTGGCGCTGACGGCGGGACTGACCTGCTGGCTGCTGCGGATGACCTTCTGGCGCTGGTGTCGCTGGATGTCGCTGCCGTTTGGCTTTCTGCTGGTCGGGGTACTGACGATCCTCTTTAGCGTCACCCGTGATCCGCATACGCTGGCGATGAGCGTTCCGGTGGGGCATTACTGGCTGGGGATAACCGCTTCCGGGCTGACCGCCGCGAATGAAACCTTCTGGCGCAGCCTTACCGCGCTGGCGGCAACTTTCTGGCTGGTGCTGAACTTGCCGTTTCCGCAGCTGATTGTGCTGCTTAAGCGGGCGCGCGTGCCGCGCCTGCTTACCGAGCAGATCCTGCTGACCTGGCGCTTTATTTTTATTCTGTTAGACGAAGCGCTGGCGATTCACCGCGCGCAGACGCTGCGTTTTGGCTATCGTAGCCTGCCAAAAAGTTATCGCTCGCTGGCGATGCTGGTCGGTTTGCTGTTTACCCGGGTGCTGATTCGCTATCAGCAGATGGCGACCACGCTGGATATTAAACTCTACCAGGGTGATTTTCCCCTGTAAGGAATCGCACCATGCTGACCACCGCCGATCTCTGGTTTCGCTATCAGGAGACGCATGTACTCAAAGGGCTGACGCTGGATTTTTCGACGCATGCCGTCACCGGGCTAGTGGGAGCTAATGGCTGCGGAAAGTCGACGTTATTTATGAACCTGAGCGGTCTGCTGAAGCCGCAGCAGGGGGCGGTGCTGTGGCAGGGGAAGCCGCTGGACTACAGCAAGCGCGGACTGCTGGCGCTCCGTCAGCAGGTCACAACGGTGTTTCAGGACCCCGATCAGCAGATCTTCTATACCGATATCGATAGCGACATTGCCTTCAGCCTGCGTAACCTGGGCGTAGCGGAAGCGGAGATTGCGCGGCGCGTCGACGATGCGCTGACGCTGGTCGACGCGCAGCATTTTCGCCAGCAGCCGATCCAGTGCCTGAGCCATGGGCAAAAGAAGCGGGTCGCCATTGCCGGGGCGCTGGTGCTGGGGGCACGCTATCTTCTTCTGGACGAGCCCACGGCCGGGCTTGATCCTTCAGGACGCTCGCAGATGATCGAGATCATCAGGCGCATTGTGGCACAGGGGAACCACGTGGTGATCTCCAGCCATGATATTGACCTGATTTACGAAGTCAGCGATGCCGTGTACGTGCTGCGCCAGGGAGAAGTGCTGGCGCACGGCGCGCCGGGTGAGGTCTTCGCTCGCGGCGAGCTGATGGAACGGGTCGGATTAACGCAGCCCTGGCTCGTTAAACTGCACGCGCAGCTTGGCCTGCCGTTGTGTAAAACCGAAGATGAATTTTTCAGCCGCATGCGAAAACAAAACGCAATGAAGGAGGCCTCATGACGCAGGCAATTATGTTGCAGGGCACCGCTTCTGACGTCGGCAAAAGCGTCCTGGTGGCGGGGCTGTGCCGGATTTTTTATCAGGATGGCCTGCGTACCGCGCCGTTTAAGTCGCAGAATATGGCGCTCAATTCCGGTATCACACCGGAGGGAAAAGAGATGGGTCGCGCGCAGATCCTTCAGGCGCAGGCGGCGGGGATTACGCCGGACGTACGGATGAATCCGGTATTGTTAAAACCAACCAGCGACCGTAAAGCGCAGGTGGTGCTGATGGGACAGGTGGCAACCGATATGGACGCGGTCAGCTACCACGAGTACAAACCGCGCCTGCGGGAGCAGATCCGCGATGTCTATAACAGCCTGGCCGGGGAGTATGACGTGCTGGTGCTGGAAGGTGCGGGCAGCCCGGCGGAGATCAACCTGCGCGATCGCGATATCGTCAACATGGGCATGGCCGAAATGGCGCAGTGCCCGGTGATCCTCGTGGCGGACATTGACAGAGGCGGCGTATTTGCCGCCATCTACGGTACGCTGGCGCTTCTGCACGACCACGAGCGGGCGCGCGTGAAAGGGGTCATCATCAATAAATTTCGTGGCGATGTTGCGCTGCTTTATTCGGGCATTGAGCAGATTGAAAACCTGACCGGCGTGCCGGTACTGGGCGTTATGCCGTGGCTGGATGTCGATCTGGAAGATGAAGACGGCGTGGCGCTGCAAAAGGGAAAATACCTGCGAACCGCGCAGCGCGATATCGACATCGCCGTGGTGCAGGTACCGCATATCTCCAACTTCACCGATTTTAACGCGCTGGCGGCGCAGCCCGATGTACGCGTGCGCTATGTCCGTTATCCCCAGGAGCTGGCGAGGGCTGACCTCGTGATTCTACCCGGCAGTAAAAATACGCTGGGGGATCTGGCCTGGCTGCGGGAAAGCGGTATGGCGCACGCGGTGCTCCAGTCACACCAGCAGAACGTACCCGTCATGGGCATTTGCGGCGGCTACCAGATGCTTGGCGACACCATCATCGATGAGGTGGAATCTGGTATGGGAACCCAGCCAGGGCTGGGTCTGCTCCATACCGTGACCCGCTTCGCGCAGCGAAAAACCACGACGCAGGTTTCGGCGCAGATGGCGTCGGCGCTCCCGGCGTGGCTTAAGTCGGCGGCGGGCATTAAGGTGCAGGGCTATGAGATTCATATGGGAGAGACCTGGCTGACAGCCGACGATTATCCGGCACTGTTTCTGGAAAAAGAGGGCGAGCGCATAGCGGACGGCGCCATCAGCGCTGACGGGCAGGTGATAGGGACGTATCTCCACGGGTTGTTCGATAACGATGCCTTCACGCGCGCGATGGTGGATGGCTTACGCCAGCGCAAAGGACTGGCGCCATTAGACGTTGCGGTAGATTACGCGGGCTACAAAGCGCAACAGTTTGATCTCTTAGCCAGCGCGATGAGAGAACACATTGATATTAAAAAGATCTATCAAATAATGCAGGAGCATCAGGAGGAGGGCGCATGATTTTAGTCACCGGAGGCGCGCGCAGCGGGAAAAGTGCGCACGTCGAACAGCTGGCGGCGCGGCAGTGCGAGCGCGTGCTGTATATCGCGACGTCGGTGATTACCGATGAAGAGATGGCGCTGCGCGTTGACAAGCACCGCGCACAGCGTCCTGCGCACTGGCGAACCTGGGAAGGGTATCGCGATCTGGGCGACGTGATTCGCCATCAGGTGCAGCCGGGCGAAGGCGTGGTTCTGGAATGCGTCACCACTCTGTTGTCGAACCTGCTCTATGACGCCAGCGGCGGCGCTTCGCCGGAGACCCTCGATTTTTCCGCGCTTGAGGCGGTGCTGCAACAGCAGGTGGACGACCTGATTGCGGCCTGCCAGCAGTCGGCGGGGCCGGTTTATATTGTGACCAATGAGCTGGGTATGAGCATCACGCCAGAGAATCGGCTGGCGCGTCATTTTGTTGATATTGCCGGGCGCGCGAACCAAAGGCTGGCGCAAGCGGCACAGGAAGTGTGGCTGGTTGTCTCGGGAATTGGAGTAAAGATTAAATGCCGTTAAAAATGTTGTGGGCGACGCTGGGATTTATTACCCGCATTCCGGTGCCGCAAAAATGGAGCGACGGCGTTGAATTTTCACAGTATGGCCGTGGCGTCCCCTGGTTCCCCGTGGTGGGCCTGATCGTTGGGGTTTTGGCCGCCTTAGGCTATCTGGCAGTGAGCCAGACCGGCGGGGGGATTTATATCGGTGCCGTCGCCTGGGTACTGGCGCTGGTGCTGCTGACCGGTGGGTTTCATCTGGACGGTCTGGCGGACACTTGTGATGGCGTGTTTTCTGCCCGCACCCGCGAAAGGATGCTGGAGATTATGCGCGATAGCCGGTTGGGGACCTACGGTGGTCTGGCTATCGTATTCTGCATTCTTATCAAGGTCGCAGCGGCGATCTCCCTGGCTCACCTTCCGGTTCATACCCTGTTTGCGCTGCTGGTGTGCGCGCCGATCGTCGGGCGAACGGGAATGGTGTTGGTCATGTACCGGCAGCACTACGCGCGCGAAGGTGCAGGGATGGCAAACGCCTATCTCGGCCATATCAGCGGCAAAGAGACGCTCATCACCCTCTGCATCGGCGTGGCGCTCGTGGGGCTGCTGGCGGGGATGCAGGGGCTGGTCGCCAGCGTTATCACCTGGATTGTCGTCAACGCCGTAAAGACCTTTTTAAGCCGCCGACTGAACGGGCTGACGGGGGATACCCTGGGCGCGATGGAGGAGATCGGCGAAATGGCCTTCCTTCTGGCGCTTCTGTGGGTTTGATGTATGCGTATTTTTCTGGTTCGGCACGGTCAAACAACCGCTAACATCAGCGGCGTGTTTTACGGGAGCACCGATCTGTCGCTATCGCCGCAGGGTATTGCGCAAAGCCAGCGTGTTGCCGGGTACCTGTCCGGGGTCGCGTTCGGGCACACGCGCGTCAGCGCGCTCCAGCGTTCGCAGCAAACGGCGCGGTTTATCGTGCCGACAGCCCATGATATCCATGTTGATGCGCGTCTTAATGAGCTGGATTTTGGTGAATGGGAGATGCGGCACTTCAGCGACATCGAAAAAGAACATCCCGCGTCGTGGCAGCGCTGGATGGATGACTGGCAAAACGCCACGCCGGACGGTGGCGAGGCGTTCCCGCATTTCGCCGCGCGCGTCAGGGCGGCGGCGGATGAGATGAGTCAACTGCAGAAGCGCGAAGACACGCTTATTGTGGCGCATCAGGGCGTGCTGAGCCTGCTGCTGGCAACCTGGTTAGGGATGCCCGTGGCGGCAATGTGGCATTTCCCGTTCAGTCACGATGCCTACACGGTCGTTGAAAATCGGGCCGGGCATTGGGTGTTACGCGTATTTAATGGCAGAAACGTTTGGCAAACTGAGGAATGAGGGTGTGAGGATGGGTACAGTGAAGGAGCTGGCGGCGGCCATCAGACCGCTTGATAAACAGAAGATTCAGGCGGCCTCACGGCATGTTGATGGCTTAATAAAGCCGACAAACAGCCTCGGTCGGCTGGAGAGCCTGGCTGTACAGCTTTCGGGAATGTGGGGACTCGACAGGCTCGATAATCTGCAAAAAGAGATTATCGTCATGTGCGCCGACCATGGCGTATTTGATGAAGGTGTGGCCGTGACGCCGCAAGTGGTGACCTGGCTTCAGGCCGTCAATATGCAAAAGGGGGTGACCGGGGTGTGCGTGCTGGCCCGCAATAGCCAGACGTCGGTGCTGCCCGTTGACATCGGTATTGACGGTGAGCCTATCGACAATATGCTCAGCCTTAAACTCTCGCGTGGCAGCGGTAATATCGCCCAGGGGCCGGCGATGAGCCGCCAGGATGCCGAGCACCTGCTGCTGGCGAGCGCCAGCCTCGTTAAAAAACGCGCTCAGGAGGGGATCTCCGTCTTTGGCGTTGGCGAGCTGGGTATTGCCAACACGACACCGGCCTCGGCAATCATCAGCGTACTGACCGATAGCGATCCGCATGATGTGGTGGGGATTGGGGCCAATTTGCCTCAGGATCGGGTCCAACATAAGGAAACCGTTGTCCGTCAGGCGATACGCATTAACCAGCCGGATGCGCGAGATGCGGTTGATGTTCTGGCCAAAGTCGGCGGCTATGACCTGGTGGGCATGACCGGGGTGATATTGGGCGCTGGCGCATGCGGATTGCCCGTGGTGTTAGACGGTTTTCTCTCGTATGCAGCGGCCATCGCCGCCTGTCAGATTGCACCAGAGGTTAAGAGCTACTGTATTCCCTCTCATTTTTCCGCCGAAAAAGGTGCCAGACGTGCGCTGGAGCACCTTGGGCTGGCGCCCTTTATCCATCTTGACATGCGTCTTGGCGAAGGGAGCGGCGCCGCGCTGGCTATGTCTATCGTCAGTGCGGCCTGCGCAATGTACTGCGAGATGGGGCAACTGGCGCAAAGCGGCATTGAGTTGCCGGTTCCGGCATGACGGAAAGGCAAAACCCCCCGCCAGACTGGACGCCGGAAAGCGTCCAGCTTTGGGCCAGCGGTCAACCCCCCCCCCTTAGCAGGGCATTCTGGTGCTGAGGATACGACGTCGATACTGCAGCGGCGTCTGACGCATCATCTTTTTAAAGCAGGTGATGAAATAGGTCACCTCGCTAAACCCGACGGCCAGGGCAATAGTGTCAATACTCTCATCGCTGTACCGTAACAGATCGCAGCTGCTTTTTATCCGCCGGGTCAGCAAATATTCGTGGATGCTGCCCCCGGTCTGCTGGCGGAAAATGCGTGAGGTATAGCTGCGCGAAAGCCCCAGGTCGTGCGCTAGCTGGTCGAGCGAAAACTTGCTGGCATAGTGGGCTTCTATCCAGCTCATAATCCGCGAGGCGACGGTCTGCTGGCGCGGCGGGTAGGGCTGAGGTTGCTCGGGAAGAAATGTCATGAGCTGCATCACCAGAAATGCCACCTCGCAGGCCTCGGTCTGCTCGTTGCCCTCCAGGCGCTGGAACTGCTCAAGGATCCTCTCGATAAACGCCGCGTGCTCGCTGAGATCGTAGATTTGCGCGGGCAGATTGCTGGCGGCCAGCGCGGCGAACCTGGCCTGATGGCGCGGGAAGGCGCTAAGCGCACTTTCGACGACCGCTTGCTCAATGTGCATAGTGGTGCGGTGATAGGGGTTTTTATCGCTATGATCGACCTGCACTTTGTGCAAACGGAAGGGCGGGAAGATAAATAATCGCCCCGGACGGGCGGTGTAGTGCTGATTATCCACCACCACGATGCCGTAGCCGCTGGAAATGTAGAGCAATTCAACGCATTGATGCCAGTGGTAGTAAATCGCGCTGCTGGCGTACAGGCGGTTAAAAGAAATGGCCTGCCGATCGAGCGTAATGCGTTCCAGCAGCTGCGTTTCACCCATTTTACCTCCAGGACAACAGATTTAAATTTTTAGGCCATCATTTGTAATTTATCCTCCTCACGATCGATAAAATCCAGCAAAAATGAAATGGTGGTTCAATTTTGTGAGTCTGCTCACTCAGTGCCGGGAATAAAAGCAGTTACTCTTCATCCAGACGTCGCACTCGTGGCTTTAAAAAGCCTAATAACAATAAGTTATCTCTACCCTCGTGTAATGCGGGAGGACCCTGTGCAACCTGAAAATATTAATCTGGATAATCCACTGACAAGTCGTGAAGAGGTGCTACGGCTGGTTAACGATATGCTAAACGCAGTGGCGCCTTACTTTAAAAACGACGCCAGCCGCATTGATTTAGCGAACTTTACCGCTCACTACGGCCAGCAGGTCGCGAGCATGGAAACGTTTTCCCGTCTCCTGTGGGGCGTAACGCCGTTGTTGGCTGGCGGCAGTGAGCCGCAACACTTCTCCTATTATTTACAGGCGATAAAAAACGGCACCAATCCGCAGCATGCCGATTACTGGGGCGACGTCGCGCCTTACGATCAGCGAATCGTCGAGATGGCGGCCTACGGGCTGCTGCTGGCGCTGGCGGGCGATACCGTACTGGCACACTTCTCTGAGACCGAGAAAGAGAATTTATGGCGCTGGCTAAAGCAGTGCGAGACCCAGGAGATCCCCGATAACAACTGGCACTTCTTTCCGATTCTGGTGCAGGTCGGCTTCCATTATTGCGGCATGCCGGCCAACTCGCAGGTGCTGGAAAATCATTTTGCTGCCATGGAGCACTACTACCTCGGCGATGGCTGGTACGCCGATGGTCCGGGGCGGCCGCACGACTATTACATCTCAATGGGCTTTCATTTCTATGGACTGATTTACGCGAAGCTCATGGTCGATGTCGATCCAAAGCGTTGCGCAACGTTGCGTCACCGGGCCGCGCGTTTCTCCTCTGACTTCATCCATTTCTTCGCCGAAGACGGCGCGGCGATCCCGTTTGGCCGGAGCCTGACCTACCGCTTTGCCGAGGCGGCGTTCTGGAGTGCGGCGGCCTTCGCCGGGCTGGAGGTCTTTTCGCCCGGCGTCATAAAGGGCATCGTTCTGCGTCATCTGCGCTGGTGGCTGAAGCAGCCGATGTTCGACCGCGACGGCGTACTCAGCGTCGGTTACAGCTACCCGAACCTGGCGATGGCGGAAGACTACAACGCGCCGGGTTCGCCGTACTGGGGCCTGAAGACCCTGCTGGTGCTGGCATTAGAAGAGGGCGATGCCTTCTGGCAGGCGGCTGAGCTGCCGCTGCCGCCGTTGCCCGTCCAGCACACGATAGCCCACGCGGATCAGGTGGTGGTGCGTCAGGCCGATCACTTGTGGATGCTGACTTCCGGCCAGCTCGAGCTGAACAACTTCGTCAATACCGAAGCGAAATACTGCAAATTTGCCTATTCCACCCGCTTTGGCTTCACCATCGAACGCGGGCGCTACGGCCTGAACCACGCCGCGCCCGATTCGATGCTGCTGCTGGCCGAAAAAGATAACTACTGGCGTGGCCGCCGCGAATGCCAGCACGTGGTCACCGCAGACGGCACCATTTACAGCATCTGGCTGCCGTGGCGCGATGTGGTGATTGAGAGCTGGCTGCTGGCGCTGGGCGACTGGCAACTGCGCGTCCATCGTATCAATACCCGGCGCGCGCTGGATTGTGCGGAGGGTGGCTTTAGCCTGGCGAACCGCCCGCAGTCGCAGGTACACGAGAGCGACAACGCCTGCTGGTTACGCAATCCCCAGGATGTATCAGCCATTTTCTGTCTGCATCCGCACGCCCGCCGCGGCGAGACGGTGTTGACGCCGCCAAACAGTAATCTGTTGTTCGCCGAGCGCGCGGCGGTGCCGCTGCTGCGCGGCGAACTCGACCCCGGTAAGCATGTGTTGATAAGCGCGGTGTGGGCGGGAAATGCCGCCGACTTCGATCCGCAACGCTGTCCACAGGCCATCATTAGCGATGATGCGGTACGCTTCGTGACGGCACGACAAGAAATGACGCTCGTTCTGGCCCAGGAGGCATCGCTATGAGCACATCATCGTCCGTACGCGCCGCACAGTGCAAAATGAGTACCTTTATTTTCCTTTACTTTTTCACGTGGTCATCCAGCTTTGGCCTGTACGCCCTGTGGCTGAGCCAGAAAGTGGGCCTGGATAGCATCACCATCGGCAGCGTGTTCGCCATCAATGGCGTCTTCGCGGTGGTCCTGAAGCCGGTGTACGGCTACATCATGGACAAAATCGGCATGAGCAAGTGGCTGCTCTATTTTGTCTGCACCATTTCTGCGCTGATGGCGCCGTTCTTTGCGCTGGTGTATCAGCCGCTGCTGCAAAGCCATGCGATGGCGGGGATTATCATCGGCGCGCTGTATCTGAGCCTGGGCTGGTACGCCGGCGTGGCGGCGTCTGAATCTTACGCCGACCGCTTTAGCCGCCTGTACGGGCTGGAGTTTGGCCGCATCAGAATGTGGGGTTCGCTGGGCTGGGCGATGGCGGCTTCGGTCTCCGGGCTGTTGTTTAACTTCACGCCGCTGGCCAACTTTCTGCTCAGCAGCGGTACCTCGGTACTGATGCTGCTGGTGCTGATTAGCCTCAAAATCGGCGATGAGCAGCTGCGCAATAACAGCGTCATCTCCGCCAATAAGATCGTTTTTGCCGATGTGTTGATGCTGCTGAAAAACCGCAAATTCTGGATGTTCAGCCTCTACGTCGCCGGGGTGGCGTGGATGATGTTTATCGCCGAACAGCAGTTCCCGCGCTACTTCGTATCGTTCTTCGCCACCAAAGAGCAGGGAAATGCCTGGTACGGCTACCTGAGCACCGTCCAGTCGGGGATGGAGTTCGTAATGATGATGTTTATCCCGTGGCTGGTGAACCACTACGGCGCTAAGCGCGGCCTGCTGTTCTGCGGCTGCGTGGTAGGAGCACGGCTGATCGCCTCCGGACTGACCAGCGACCCGATTGTTATCTCCATCATCAAACCGTTTTATGGCGTCGAGATCGCGCTGCTGCTGATATCGGTCTTCAAATACATCGCCGAACATTTCCATCGTCGGGTTAACGCCACGATGTACCTGCTGGGCTACCAGGCGATGATTTACGTTGGCTCGATTGTGGTCGCTCCGCCTGCCGGCTACCTGTACGACAGGATAGGCTTTGAGCATACCTATCTGCTGATGGGCTGCTGCGCCCTGATATTTACGCTGATTTCCGCCTTTACGCTGTCGCGCTGCCAGTCGACGCGCGATTCCTCACGCCCCTTTGCTCCGGCTTTAGAGACCGCCCCGGTTGAACCGGCCAAACATTAATTCAGGAGTTGTTATGACCAAATCTGTTATCACCGAAGCGCTGCGGCCGATCGAACTGCATCAGGTTGATCGTCTGGCGCTGAGCCAGAAGCTGGAAGCGGCCTTAATCCGCGTAACGCGCAAGATCGACAACAATATTGTCGCCTTCGGCGATAAGTTCCCCGGCGAAGCCTGTGAGAATGGGGTCTGGCCGCGCACCGATAACGTGGAGTGGACCACCAGCTTTTGGCCAGGCCAGCTGTGGCTGGCCTGGGAGATGACCGGCAAAGCGCATTATCGCGAAGCTGCCGAGCGCTATTTACCGTCGTTCGCCAGGCGCATTGAGCAGCGTATCGACACCGCAACGCACGATCTCGGGTTCCTCTATTCGCTCTCCTGCATCAGCGCCTGGCGGCTCACCGGCAACGAAGCCGCTCGCCAGTCGGCGCTGCTGGCTGCCGAGCGCCTGATGGAGCGTTTTAACCCGACGGCCAACATTATTCAGGCATGGGGCGATTTAAACGACCCAGAGCAGCAGGGGCGAATGATCATCGACTGTAATATGAACCTGCCGCTGCTGTACTGGGCCAGCGAACAGACCGGCGACCCACGTTACGCGCACGCGGCGACGGCTCACGCTGGACAGGCCGCGAACTATATCGTGCGTGAAGATGCCTCGACGTATCACACCTGGTATATGGATGTGCAGACGGGTGCGCCGCGCTTTGGCAACACCCATCAGGGCTACAGCGATACCTCGTGCTGGTCGCGCGGCCAGGCGTGGGGCATTTACGGCTTCCTGCTCAGCTATCAGCATACCGGCGATAAGCAGATGGTTGAGCTGTCACGCAGCCTGGCGCATTACTTCCTCAACCGTCTGCCGGAAGATGATGTTTGCCACTGGGATTTGGCCCTGCTCGGAACCGACGCCGTGCGCGACAGTTCAGCGGCGGCGATTGCCGCCTGCGGCCTGCTGGAGCTGGTCAAGGCGCTGCCGACGCTCGACGCAAACCGTGCGTATTATGAAGAGATGGCGCTGCGCATTGCGCAGTCGCTGACCGATAACTACCTTGCTCGTGACGATGATCCGACCGAAGGGCTGCTGCAGCACTCGGTTTATCATATGGGCAGCGGTAAGGGCGTCGATCAGTGCTGTAGCTGGGGGGACTATTTCTATCTTGAGCTGCTGGCGCGGCTGCGACAGATTTGGCATCCGTACTGGTAACCCTTAAGCCATGGAGAGCAAGATGAAAAGCGTAGCCGTGCTATTAGCCCCCGGTTTTGAAGAGGGGGAAGCGATTGTCACTATCGATATCCTGCGCCGCCTGAATATTACGGTTCAGACGATTGCCTGCGGCGAGAGTCGCGAAGTGGTGAGTTATCACGCCATCTCGATGGTGGCGGATAGCACCCTGAAGGCCTGCGTTGATCAGACCTTTGACGCCGTGGTGTTACCGGGCGGCCCGGAAGGCGGCGTTAACATGAGGAAAAGCGCGGAGGCGATCGCCTTCATTCGGCGGCATGATGAAGCGGGCAAATATATCTGCCCGATTTGCTCCGCCGCCGCCCGCGTGCTGAGCGGCAACGGACTGCTCAAGGGGCGTCGCTATGTCTGTTCCGGCGATTTGTGGAAAACCGTTAGCGATGGCATGTACGTTGATGCCGACGTGGTGGAAGACGGCAATCTGCTGAGTGGCCGTGGGCTGGGTAACGTATTTGATTTCGCCTTTACCCTTTACCCTGGCGGCGCGATTACAGGGCGATGAGACATTGGCGCGCGAGCAGGCCAGTCATATTAATTACCCCTTATCCGGACGACTTGTTTGAAAAACCTCCGGCTATGCCGGAGGCTATTTATTTCGTTTTACAGCCCGATCACCAGCTCCCCGGAATGACTCCGCGAACAACATAGCGCCACATGCTGATTTACCGCGCTTTTTTCCGCTTCCGACTGCACGCTATCCCGGTGATCCACCACGCCGTCAATCACCGGGGTCAGGCAGGCGCCGCAGATCCCCATTTCGCAGGACAGCGGCACGTCCACGCCGTTTGCCTGTAACACCTGGGCGATAGTTTTATCCGCTGGCACCGGCCAGCGCTCGCCGGTGGAGGCCAGTTTGACCGTAAAAATCTCACCCGTTTCACCGCAGGAGAGAGGGGCAACAGGCTGGAACGCCTCGCTGTGAAGTTGGGCGTCCTCCCAACCCTTTGCCGTCGCGACCTCCCGCACTTTTTCCATGAATCCTGCCGGACCGCAGATCCAGGCGTGAAGTCCCGCCTCAGCCGCCGGGAGATGCTCTGCCAGCGCTGTGCGCGGGCTGGCGGTATGAATGATGCACTCAGCAAACGGCGAGAGTTCGCGCGCAAACGCCGCGCTTTCGCGGTTTCTGACGTAATAGTGCAGCGTAAACGGTGTTCCGGCCGCCTTCAGCTGCAGGGCCATCGCATACAGCGGCGTAATGCCAATGCCCGCCGCCAGCAGCAAAACCCGTTCTGCCGGAAGAAGCGGAAACAGGTTGCGTGGGGCAGAGACCAATAATTTCTGTCCGGGACGCAGCGTATCGTGCACATAGCGCGACCCGCCGCGCGAGGCGGTTTCCCGGCCCACGCAGATAAGATAGCTCTCGTCCTGACATGACCCGGTCAGGGAATACTGGCGCACCACCCCGCAGGGCAGGTGCACGTCAATATGCGCCCCGGGCTGCCATGCCGGCAGCGCTTCACCGTTTTCAGCGATCAGCCGGACGGCGAGACTTTTATCCCCTTCACGCCATATCCCGTCAACAATCACGCTCAACATATCGGCCTCCATCAGACCAGGAAAAACTCGCCAAAACCCATTTTTTTCAGTCCCCGGCGGTAGGCAATCGAGCTTTTATCCGCCGGAATATGGGCTTCAAGGGTCAGGTCCAGCGGCAGGCTTTCCGGGCGCTGGGTTTCGACCATCAAACGATCCTCTTCAAAAATGCGCAGATTGAAGGCATGCACATCTTCCACCGGAATATGCAGGTCAAAATTACGCGCGATAGGGGCGAACATGCGGGTGACGCGTGATGACACGGGCGACGCGGCATTCATGATCACCAGCCTCGATTCTCCCGGGAAATGGATCGTCAGGGTGGCGGTAAACGGCAGATGCATTTCAAAATGGCGTAGCCACTGAAACCCTTCCGGCGCCTGCACGTCCGAGCTGGCGGGATAGTTACTCACAGAACTCCAGTAATCCGCCACGAAGCCGAACGGCGTCTCCTGCGGCTGATAGGCGGGTACAAGCTGATTATTGGGATCGGCAAAGGTATCGGTGTGGATCCACGCAAAGTGCGCCACGTCCAGAAAACCCTCCACCTGGCGTCCGGCGAAGCCGTTTACCTCAAACGCCGGACAGTTGATCTGCTGAAATCCGTCGTCATCCCAGTGCGGCATGGTGGGCAGCGGCGCAGGATTGTCCGGGTCAAACGCCAGGCAGGTCCAGATCAGGCCGAAGCGCTCCTCCACGGCGTAGTTAATCAGGTTCAGCTTCGCCGGAACGGGTTGGTCCGGGCTTGACGGAATACGGTTGCAGCGCCCGTCTTCCCCAAAGCGTAAACCGTGGTAAGGGCAGATGATCCCGTGCTCGTCGTGAAAGCCGAGCGTCAGCGGTACGCCACGGTGAGGACAAACGTCACGGGCGACCACGACCCGATCGTTAATCCTGTAAATCACCAGCTGTTCATCCAGCAGGGTCGCTTTGACCGGTGCCGGGCCGACGTCGCAGGCGCGCGCGACCGGATGCCAGCATTTCGCCAGGCGCAGCCAGTCCTCTGGCTCAAAGGTACAATGGGCGGGTGGAGTCGGTTCTCTTTTCATCGTTATCCCTCTTGTGTTCAGCCTAATGGTCCGCCCTGAATGGTGTCGCACAGACCCTTGATGATGCGCTCTCCGGTCTCCTCTTTGAGCTCCTGATACCAGGCCTGCGTCAGCGCCATATCTTTCCCGTGGGTGACGTCGCAGCGTTTGCGGGCTTTTAGCACCAGGTCACGAACCCGGTCGCAGCGCAGCGCTTCGTACTGTCTCAGTGCCAGCATGATGTTATGGTTTTCACGCAGACAGTCCCCGAGCACCACCGCATCCTCCATGGCGGCGCAACCGCCCTGGCCGATATCCGGCGTGGTGCTGTGCCCGGCATCGCCGAGCAGCGCCACCTTGCCGCGTACCAGGCTGTCGAACGGTTCGATATCGTGAATTTCGATGCGGTTGGTCGTTTCAGGATCCAGCGCCGCGATGAGCTTCTGCACCGGCGGTGCCCAGCCGCGGAAGTAGCCGGTGAGATCGGCCCGCACCGTCGTGCGGTCTTCTGCCAGCCCGAGGGGAAGCGGAACATCAAAAAAGAAGTAGAAACGACCGCCGGAGACGGGCATCAGCGACACGCGTTTGCCTTCGCCCACGAAGGTTGTCCACTGGTGAGCGGGAGCTATCTCTTCATCAATCTTCACCAGCCCGTTCCAGTTAACGTAGCCCGCATAGCGGCGCTCGGGCGTATATCCCAGCACGTACGGACGAACCGCCGAGTGGCTGCCGTCGGCGGCAATCAGGAAATCCCCGGTTGCGGTAGTGCCATCGGTGAAGGTCACCGTGACGCCAGCGTCATCTTCACTGACATGTTCGACGCGCTTGCCAAACTGCACCTTGTCGCGCCCCCAGAAGTCCAGCATTTCGCGCTGGAGTTCAGCGCGCGAGACGGGGCAGGGACGCCCTCCGGTACGCTCAACCAGCGGGGCAAGGCTAAAGCGGGTCAGGGTCTCGCCGCGTCGGTAATCCTTGTAGGCCATAAAACGCATCGGACCGCCGTAAGTCTCGATGATGTCGCCCATGCCGAGGTGCTGCATACATTTCACCCCATTAGGCCAGATGGAGATGGCCGCCCCGACGGGCCTGATCTCTTTTACGGCTTCAAACACGGTACAGTCGATGCCCGCTTTCTTCAGCGCGACGGCGGCGCTCAGGCCGCCAATACCCGCGCCAATGACGATTGCTCTCATGCTTCTCTCCTTTTGCAGGGTGTAATGAGAGTGAGCAATTTGCGTACCAGGCTGCAGAGCGGCGAAAAGGGCATTGAGAGAGGTGACGTTGCACTGCTAAGGTGCGCTGGCGCGGTAAAAGTGGCGCGATTTGTGCAACAGCCAGAAGGATTGTGATAAAGGAGCCACTATGATCGCACTGCACGACTTTAATCATCTTCCTGACAAAGATGCACTTGCGCTGCTACGCCCCTGCGTAGCCATTCCTGCCTGGGCCGAGGCGCTGGTTCGCGGTCGGCCTTACCCGAGCCGGGGGGCATTGTTCAACGCGGCCACGGCACAGGCGCAAACCTGGGATGATGCGGCGTTAGCGCAGGCCCTGAGCGCGCATCCGCGCATCGGGGAAAAACCCACCGGTTCACAGGCCGAGGCAGCGCTGTCCCGTCAGGAGCAAGGAGCGGTGAATGACAGCGACGCAGCCCTTGCGCAGGCATTGCGCGAAGGTAATGCCCGTTATGAAGCCCGTTTCGGACGCGTATTTCTGATCCGCGCCAAAGGCCGCAGCGGAGAGGACATTTTACAGGCGCTGCACGCGCGGCTGGAGAACAGCGATGCGCAGGAAGTCCGTGCCGCGCTGGAACAGCTGCGGGACATTACGCTACTACGGCTGGAAGGAGTCATAAACGAATGAGCACCTTAAGTACGCATATTCTGGATATTTCGACGGGAAAACCGGCACAGGGGGTGACGGTTCATCTGCAACAGGAAGGAAAAACGCTGGCTACGGACGTGACCAACGCGCAGGGGCGCATTACCACGTTCGTTCCCTTTCTGCCCGCAGGCCGTTATCGGCTGGTGGCGGAGATCGGTGAATGGTTTCGCGAAACTGGCCGCGACACCCTCTATCCCTGCGCGCAAATTGATTTTGTGACGGGAGGAACGGCAGAGGAGCACTTCCATCTGCCGTTTGTGATTGCGCCTGGTGGGTGGTCAACCTACCGGGGCAGTTGACCAGACCCGCTCGCCGTTGACCCAGGTCTCGCTGATATTGCGCTCGTCGCCCAGAGTCATCAGCACGAAAAGCTGCTCGTAGATATCTTTGCAGCGACGATTGCGCAGGCGTTGTAACGGCGTCACGTCAGGGTCGATCACGATGAAATCGGCTTCTTTACCCGGTGTGAAGTTGCCAATTTTGTCGTCCAGCCTGAGCGCGTGCGCGCCACCCAGCGTGGCGTGATAAAACGCTTCGCTGGCGCGCAGTCGGTAGCTCTGCAATTGACCGACTTTGTAGGCTTCCCCCAGGGTGCGCAGCATGCTGAAGGTGGTGCCTGCGCCGACGTCAGTGCCGATGCCCATCCGCACCTTGTGCTGCCAGCAGGCGGGCAGGCGAAACAGCCCGCTACCGAGAAACAGATTGGAGGTGGGGCAAAATGCGACAGCGGAGCCGGTATCATGCAGGCAGCGCCATTCGCTCTCATGCAGATGGATCCCGTGGGCAAACACGCTGCGCTCGCCGGTCAGGCCGTAGTGGTGATACACGTCCAGATAACGTTCGTGCTCTGGCCAGAGATCGCTCACCCAGGCTACTTCATTCGGGTTTTCGCTCAGATGGGTCTGCATCCACGTATCTGGAAACTCTTCTCTGAGTAAACTCACCGCCGCGAGCAGCTCGGGTGAAGACGTCGGTGCAAAACGCGGGGTAATGGCATACCCCAACCGTCCCCGGTGGTGCCAGCGCTGGATCAGCTCACGCGTCTGCCGGTAGCTCTGTTTCGCGTCTTCGCTGAGATAGTCCGGGGTGTTCCTGTCCATCATCACCTTGCCGGCGATAAGGCGCATGTTGAGGCGCAGGGCTTCGGTAAACAGCGCCTCGACCGATTCGGGATGCAGCGTACAAAACACCAGCGCGGTAGTGGTGCCATGGCTCACCAGCTGGTTAATGAAAAATTCGGCAATCTCTTTCGCATACACCTCATCGGAAAACTGGCTCTCCACCGGGAACGTATAGGTGGTCAGCCACTCCAGTAGCTGCTCGCCAAACGCACCGATCATCTCCGTTTGCGGATAATGGACGTGGGTATCGACAAAACCGGGCATCAGCAGTTTGCCGCGCAGGTCGGTGTAGCCTTTGTGAGGATCAAGATACTGCTCGCCATCCTGCCACGCCATTTGCGCCTGAATTTTACCGTTCTGTATGAACAGCAATCCGTCCTCAAGATAGCGTGCGTGTTGGGCGATAGTGTCTGCACTGTCGCAGACCTGGGCAATATCAAAAAATGCACCGCGGATCGCTGTCTGGTATTCCATCATGGTTCCTGCCTTTATGTTTGCGTAGCGGAGTCATGAGAATGAGCAAAAAGGGTGCCAGCTTGAGGAAGGCCGCAGGAAACCTGCGGCCAGAAGGAAGGGTTACTCTTTTTGCGTCGCCACGCGGGAATTAAATTGCGGGGCAGCAGCCACTTCGCGCTCTTCCCGCGCGAGCCAGCGGTAGGTCACGCCGCCGAGGAAGACGCCGATAAACCAGCTAAAGTTCGCCACTTCGTGCAGGGCCGGGATGAAGCTTATCACCAGCCCTATGCCAACGGACGGAAGCAGCGCAGCGATGGCTTTCGGGTTAAAGCCGTTGCGATACCAGTATTTGCCTTTTGGCGTGTCGTCAAACAGATCGTCCACAGAGACTTTCCCGCGCTTAATCAGGTAGAAGTCCGCAATCAGAATACCGAACAGTGGGCCGATAAACGCCCCGAGCACGTCCAGGGTGTAGTGGATAAGCTCCGGAGAGTTGAACAGGTTCCACGGAGTGAGCAGAATCGAACCAACGGCGGCAATCATCCCTCCGGTGCGGAAGCTGATTTTCTGCGGCGAGCAGTTAGAGAAATCAAACGCCGGGGAGACAAAGTTCGCCACGATGTTGATCCCGATGGTGGCGGTGATCATCGTCAGCAGACCAATTGCCACGGCCAGATCGTTGCCCACGCGGCTGACGGTTTCAATTGGGTCGGTGATCATGCGGCCAAACAGCGACTGGGTGCCGGAGACAATCACCACGGTAACGATGGAGAACAGCAGGAAGTTAAACGGCAGTCCCCAGCGGTTTCCACGGCGAATTTCACCCATGCTTTTGCCGTAACGCGAGAAATCACCAAAGTTGAGCAGCGGGCCGGAGAAGTAAGAGACCACCAGCGCGGTCGCCGTGATCATCTGCCAGGTCTGCTCGCCCGCGCTCAGGGATTTGCTGGCAAGGGTAAAGGAGATCCCGTCGAACCCGGTCTTGTATACAATCCAGCCCGCCAACGCCAGCATCACCACGTACACCGCCGGACCGGCAATATCAATAAAGCGCTTGATGGCGCTCATGCCGTGCCAGAAGACCATCGCCTGCAATACCCACATAATGGCAAAGCAGATCCAACCCAGGTGCGACAACCCGAGGAAAGAGTCGGCGGTGAGCGAAGAGAGCGATGGCCAGAACTTCAGCGCCACCAGCATCAGGGCGTTGGCGGCCAGATAGGTCTGAATGCCGTACCACGCGAAGGCGATAAGCCCGCGAATCACCGCCGGAATGTTCGCCCCGAAGACGCCAAATGCCTGACGGCTGATCACCGCATAGGGCACACCCGCCATCTGGCTCGGTTTGGCCACCAGGTTGGCGCACAGCTGTACAATGCAAATCCCCACCAGCAGGCAGAGCAACACCTGCCAGCTTGCCAGCCCGAGCGTAAAGAAGCTCGCGGCGACAACATAACCCCCCATGCTGTGAACGTCCGACATCCAGAAAGAAAAGATGTTGTACCAGCTCCAGTTCTGGTCACGCGTCGGTGCCAGATCCTCATTGCAAAGCCGTGGGCTGTAAACCGCACCGGAATCAGCGGCCGTACCTTGCTGCGTATTTTGTCTGTTTGGCATGAAACCTGCTCCTGTGAATGAAAACCCGTTAAGTGGGAGTGCAACGGGTGTTGCAGGATCCAGGCCAAAATAATAAATCTTGTATGCAATATTTTATTTTTATGTATACGATTCGATATCGGAAAGTAAAAAGTGGAGTGGGTAATGAACAACGTAAACAGTCTGCACGCCGCGCCAGACCTGCAAGACAAAGACGAATCCATCTTTCAGGCGTTGATGACTGCGATTGTCGAACATCAGCTGCTGCCGGGGAGTAAGTTGCCGGAAGAAGCGCTGGCCGAGGTCTTCGGCGTGAGCCGCACGGGCATCCGCAAGGTGCTGCAACGACTCGCGGCTGTGCAAATGGTCACGTTAACGCCCAAACGTGGTGCACATGTCGCCAGCCCGACAGTAGAAGAGGCGCAACATATCTTTCGCACACGTGCTCTGCTGGAGGTCGCCAACCTGCCGGACGTGCTGGCCCACTGCCAGCCGCCACATCTGGCGGCACTGGAAGCCATTATTCGTCAGGAGCAGCAGGCGCACGAGGCGTACGACGGCCCGGCGGCAATCCGCCACTCCGCCAATTTTCACATTCAGCTGCAGGCCATCTCCGGCAACCAGGTGCTGACGGAGATGGTGACCAGCCTGAGCCAGCGCTCGTCGCTGGTGATTGCCACCTGGGGCGCGCCGTGGCGTCAGGGTTGCCGCTGTAACGATCACGAACAGCTTGTGGAGCTGCTGCGCCAGAAAGCGCTCCAGCCGCTAAGCGATGCCCTGATGCACCATTTTGAACATATCGTCGCCAGCCTCTGCTTCGAGCGGGCGGGCGAATGTCTGCCTGATTTTGCCCGGCTGTTTGCCGGCCACAAGGAGTCGTAATGTCTGTCTGTATACAAGTGATCAACCCCAACACCAGCCTCGCGATAACGGAAACCATCGGCGCGGCGGCCCGGGCGGTGGCGTCGCCGGGTACGGAGATCCTCGCGGTCTGTCCGACTGCAGGCGTGCCGTCGATAGAAGGCCATTTTGATGAGGCCATTGCCGCCGTTGGTGTCCTTGAGCAGATCAAAAAAGGCAGAGAGCAGGGCGTATCGGGTCACGTGATTGCCTGCTTTGGCGATCCGGGCCTGCTGGCGGCGCGCGAGCTGGCGCAGGGGCCGGTTGTCGGTATTGCTGAAGCCGCCATGCATATGGCCACGCTGGTGGCGACACGCTTTTCTATTGTCACCACGCTGCCGCGCACGCTGATCATCGCCCGTCACCTGCTGCACCAGTATGGCTTTCAGGATCATTGTGCAGCCCTGCACGCCATCGATCTCCCGGTGCTGGCGCTGGAAGACGGCAGCGGTCTGGCGCAGGAAAAAGTGCGCGCGCGTTGTATACAGGCACTGAAAGAAGATGGCTGCGGGGCCATTGTGCTGGGCTGCGGAGGTATGGCGACGCTGGCGCAGGAGCTGACGCGCGAGCTGCGTGTGCCGGTCATCGACGGCGTCAGCGCGGCGGTGAAAATGGTGGAGTCGCTGGTGGCGCTAGGGCTGTCGACCAGCAAGCATGGGGACCTGGCGTTCCCGGAGAAAAAAGCGTTAAGCGGACAGTTTCAGGCACTGAATCCATTTTGAAGATGAGGGGAGACGTAATGGCGCTTTTTGAACAGGATTACCCGCGGGATCTGCGTGGCTACGCAGGTAACCCGCCGCACGCGCAGTGGCCGAATCAGGCGCGCATCGCCGTGCAGTTTGTGCTCAATTATGAAGAAGGGGCGGAAAACCACGTTCTGCACGGCGATGCCGGTTCAGAGCAATTCCTGTCGGATATCATCGGTGCAGCCAGCTATCCCGATAAACATATGTCCATGGACTCCCTCTACGAATACGGCAGCCGCGCCGGGTTCTGGCGGATCCACAATGAATTTCAGAAACGCGGTCTGCCGCTGACGGTCTTTGGCGTGGCGATGGCGCTGGCGCGTCACCCGGAGATCGTCGAGGCAATCAAGGCGGCGGATTATGACGTGGTGAGCCACGGCTGGCGCTGGATCCATTATCAGAATATGGACATCAGCCAGGAGCGCGAACATCTGCAGAAAGCGGTGCATGTGCTGACCGATCTGTTTGGCAAGCCGCCGACCGGCTGGTACACCGGACGCGACAGCCCTAACACGCGCCAGCTGGTGGTGGAGCACGGTGGCTTTGACTACGACAGCGACTACTATGGCGATGACTTACCCTTCTGGACGGAAGTGGCGTGCAGCGACGGCACCCGTAAACCACACCTGATTGTGCCGTACACGCTGGATGCCAACGACATGCGCTTTGCGACCGCGCAGGGGTTTAACACCGCCGAGCAGTTTTATACGTATCTGAAGGACAGCTTTGATGTGCTGTATGAAGAGGGGGAAAGCGCGCCGAAGATGATGTCCATCGGCATGCACTGCCGCCTGCTGGGGCGTCCGGGGCGTTTTCGCGCGTTGCAGCGCTTTCTTGATTATGTGCAGCAGCATGAGCGGGTGTGGGTCTGTACCCGTCAGCAGATTGCCGACCACTGGCGGGAGGTGCATCCGTTTCAGAAGTAATGTGTCGTGTTTAGCCGGGTGGCGGTTACGCCTTACCCGGCCAGCTATCTTACGCCATCACACTCAGCTGTGCCGCCACGATCCGCCACCCACAGGCAAACCGCACCCACGTCTGCTGCTGGCGACCAGGTCGCTGTGTGGAACTAAAACGGGTGTGCTTACAATCGGTTTTGCGGTCTAGATCATGAGGACGTTTGACGTTCCATGGGACGTTGCAACTGAAGCCGGCCTCAAAATAGTGGTCTGGGGACTGGCAGCCACTAGCGTTCTTTTCTGGAGCTACCACTCTGATTTTAACGTAATCAAATTCACAGCACCGTTTATGGTCAGCCTGTTCTGGTGCAGCCTTTTTCCGGTGCTGGATTATAACGCAGGCATTCGAGATGACTTTCCTATTCAGATGGATATTAGCTGGTACGGTAGCGCGTTCTGGCAGTTGATTGTCTTCTTGGCAGTAAATGAGATCGGGTATGGAATCATTTATTATTTCCACAGATGTAACAGTTATTACTGGTGATTTGGTTCGCATAATGACGTTATGTGTAAATAGGCTGCTGCGGTGCTCGATTCTCGCAGCGGCCTGTTCAACATAACGCGTGCTACATTATGCGCACCAAAAAAAGGATGCGTGCCTGGAGCTGATGTTACGGGAGCATCGCATCGAAATACTTCATTTCCTCCTGGTAGCTTCTTACAAGGCAATTGCTCACTTCGGCTGTTTCAGCATCAGTTCCTTTCGAATCAATCGTTTCCAATTGGCATTTTTTATCAATCATCTCTCCCCATGATTTTTTTAGCTCAAGAATCAATGATTTATGATCTTGATTATTATTGATTTGTGCATCAACAGATTTGTTTAAATTATCTAATGCTGCTTTTATTTCCCCTGAACTTTTTTGATTAATGCTCGCAAGTTGGCTATTTTCCTCCTCAGAAAATGCAGCAGTGCTGACTCCTGAATATGCAATGAACGACAAGAGCAAAACAATGCTATATTTTAGATTTTTCATCCTTCACACCCCAAAGCGGAATCTTTATCACAAGCCAGTTTTGCCGACAAATCACTAAGACGATCAATGACAACGGAGTTGCAATCGTAAACAGATTCCTTCTTGCTATTCAGATTTGTAACACTAACCCCACGACTTTCACTCTCACCCTCATAATTACTAAATATCGTGTATTTATACTCTGCATTTACAAACGACACGTTGAAATAATCAGTTTGAAATCGTGAGTAATGATTGTATTTAAATCCTGAATAATCATTACCTTTCGACTCATAGTTAAATTCAGTTTTGTGGTCTTTCGATAAGGTGTACCGAAGTACACCTTTGTTTTCATCTAGTTTGATTGTTCCTTTTGCAGTATTGCACACAAAATATTCATCACTTGCAAACGATGAACCACACAAAAAAATCGCAACTAACGCAAAGAACTTATAATGATGCATTGTAATTTCGCTCCATTTTTAAATTATATCCCTTCTGCCTTGGTCCGTTATATCTTTGTGCAAACGAAAGCCAATCTTTAGTCCGAATGGAACACAATAAAACCCTATCAGCTTTAATGAAACTAACGAATGCTTTCAACTGATTTTTCTCAGACTTACTTAATGCAAAAACGAAATCCTCAGGGCTAGCGTAGCCTGCTGTGGCATAGTTCGACGCCAAAATCTGAAACTTACCCCAAGAGGCTGATTTTAAAGCTGCTTTCTTGTCTAGAGTATACGCTTTGACTAGTTTTGCATACTGTATTGATGTTGCACCATACCCACCCGCAGCAGGATTTGATATATCGTCGAACTGGTCATACTTTTCATTCGTATATTTATGAAAGTGATGCCTTTCAAATAATATCGCAGGAACATAATCATCGTTATCTTCAAATTTAAAATAGGCTCCATAGGAGCCGGTTTCTGTTTTTGCTACAGCTTTAATTGCTGCGACTTCACATCCCAATTCCTTTGCAGCCTCTTCATAATCAGTATCGTCAATTTTGTCTCCATTATAGAAATTAATAAACTCTATAGGAGTTAGCTCCCCATTCACAGGAGTCTTGGGAAACTCTGCACTTCGTAATATTTCCAGAAACTCAAGCGGATGAAAATGCCATACTGACCGCTGACTGGCGAACGGCGGCACCTTATCCATCCAGCGCGATGCATCCAGAAATCCCCCGTTGGCCATCTTAACAACCGGGCTTTCATCCCTGGCCTTAAATACTGATGACCAGCGTGTATCATCGCGGGTACTGTGCCAGTCGCTGTCGTGTTTTACTATCAGGCGTCGAGCATATTCCGGGATGTTCATCTGGTTCGTATGCAGTGCTCCAAACAGCTGCGCATCCTGAGATTTATCGGGATATGGGCTGGGCGGTCTTCTGTTTTCAGTATTACGGATAAGGCTGTCATAAAACATTCCGGCCTGTGAGCTATCCGGTCCCTTTTCTCCATCAAAGTGTGCGCGGATGCTTTTCAGGGCATCAATCAGCCAGCGTTCATCCAGCGTGCGCGTAAAATCGGTAGTATGTTCAGCTTCAATACAGTGAAAGTTGAGTCCCGCTAAATCATGCTGACTGAGCTGCTCCACGTCGTCCTGGTGCATCCACGTATGCGGGCGGATCTGAAAGTATGTTACGCCGTTTTTATCCGTAAACGGGTACGTGGCATCACGCGGAATATTTTTTCCGGCATCGGCTCGGGTAATGGCACTTATTTGCTCAAAGGTACTTTCCTCGTCCTCCCCGCATCTAAGGTACAGCGGGCGTTTCAGCTTCAGCTTAATGAACTGTTTGCCCGCTTTAATCCCTTTCACGTTTGCCACAATATCCGGCACATGCTCATCAAGGCTCAGCAACTCGATATGGGCTTTATATTCCGTGGTGATAACCTGCGGATAGTTATCTTCGTCAGCCAGATCCTGAGCGCCGAGGAATCCGACCGCATCCCCTGCTTTTACCGCCACTTTCAGCGGCGCAGGTGGCACTACCACATCATCAAACACACCGTGATTCAGTGCGCTGTGCATCCAGTCAGGCAGGCACACATAACATTCGCCGTCAGGCTCCAGAAATTCCGGGCGCATTGAGACCCAGAAAAGTTCTCCGGCGGGCTTACCGTCCTGAAGACGCTGCACCAGGGCGAACGGCTCCGGTCGTTGTTCCAGTAAAAATGATTTCTGTTGCAGTAGGGCAAGCGTGTCGCCCTGCACGAGTGTTCTGGCGTGGCCGTGTTTATTTGCCAGCACGTCCGGCGCGATTTCACGGCTGTCATCATGGCGGGAATGTTTACGCATCCGCACGCCGTGGCCTTTCGGTGTGACCCGGTAAAGCGGGCGTTTCGGAAATTCTGACAATGGCGCGATGTGCATGTAAAGCTGGTACAGCGTCAGCCAGGTAGCTTCATCCTGTTCGTCTGGCTTGTAAACTGATTTAACCAGCACAAAGGTACCGGACTGGCGCAGGGGGCGTTCCTGATTACACTCGATAGCCGCGTAATCGCGGTTAACCCGCCATGCCACCACCTCGCCGTCCATCATGAACTGGAGCGGCACCGATTTTTCCGGAATATCCTGATCCAGCACCGAGGCCGGAGACGATGACGTCCCGATGTGGATCCCCCCGTGCCAGTAGCGATTTACGCCAAGTAACCACCACCCGTGGGCGTTTTTGCGGATGTCGGTCAGCAGTTCGTCATAGTTCTTATAGTCCCGTCCGTCGGCTTTCCGTACCGGATAACGTATGTTCATCATCCTTCCTTAAGTGAAATCCCTCAAAACCTTAATCATCGCAGGGAGTTAAAAAAAGGGAAGCAGAAATTAACGCAACTGTATTGCTATATATGACGGAAAAGACGGCTTAGCAGGGGTCGCGAAGCGCGGGGAACTGTGCTTTATTGTATCTCACCCTGGTATCGGCGGATTGACGACGGGCGAATGATGCCGCCTTCCATGCCTGGTGGCATCAACACATCACCGATTCTCTCTTCCAGGCCTGAAGAATGACGACAATATCCGTTTTGTATTTTTCCGTACCATTACGTGCACTGCTAAAAAGCGCTCAGAGCGATTTCCCACTCTGAGCCGCAATAAAAAAAAAAACGAAAAACGCGCCTGGTGAATTCTGAGGTCATGAATAACTATTCACCCAGATGCATGTCTTTCGTTTGTAAAATGACCACGATCATTTTTTCGATAAAGCAGAGGGACTTATGCAACCCGATAAACAACCGTGAGTAAATATCTCAGCGGTGGCCTATGGATGAAACTGTAAGCATCTTTTCATTACGACATCACACTCACCTGTGCCGCCACGATCCGCCACCCGCACGCAAACCGCACCCACGTCTGCTGCTGGCGTCCAATGCGTTCTGTGCCTTCGCGGGTAAACTCGGTGCTGCACACGGCGTAATCCTCACCGAAGGTGGTGATCACCGTGTGACGCAACGTCCGCTGCAACCCGGCGGACGGACGTGCCGCGCGAAAGGCGCGGATTTCCTCAATGCCGTACAGGTTTTCACCCGCACCCAGCCGCACCGTATTTTTGTCATGCCAGAACAGCTCATCCAGCACCGCAATGTTGTTGCTCACCAGCGCGTCTTCATAGCGGTAAAACGCGGCCGTCACCTCTGTAACCACCCACGGGAGGTTAATGTCATCGTGATTCATCATGCTGCACTCTCCGCCGGACGGGCATCGGTTATTCCTCTCTCTTCCAGAACCCGCGCCACGCGCAGGCAGGCCTGCTCGTTAAACGGCGCGGCAATCAACTGCAGGCCAATCGGCGCACCTACGGCGGTGCGTAGCGGAACGGTGGTGACGGGCAAACCCAGAAACGAAATCGGCTGCGTCAGCATCCCCATGCTGGCGCGTACGGGTAGCTGCTGACCGTTGATTTCCATGAATTGCTCGCCAATCAGCGTGGCGCTGCGTGGCGTTGCCGGGGCGATAAGGATATCAGCCTGGGCGAATAAGGTTTTGAACGCCTGCCGGGCGTGCGCGCGAAAACGCTGGGCCTGGATGTACCAGGCGGAGGGGATCATCGCCCCGGCCAGCAGCCGCTCACGCGAGTGTGGTTCGAATCGTTCAGGCTCGCCGCGAAGCGCGGGCAGGTACTGATTTCCTCCTTCGGAGGCGCTGATGATAAACGCTGCGGAACGTGCCAGTTCGGCATCCGGGAAATGCAGTTCATCCTGCACGTCGAGCGCTTTTGCCACCCGCGCTACGGCGTCGCGGGCGTCCGCGTCGCACCAGGTGGTGAAATAGCCGCCAAGCACGGCGCAGCGCAGACCATCAAGCCCGCGATCGAGCAAGGGACGCGTCTGTTCGCGCGAGCTTTCTGCCTGAAAACCGTCGCTGGTATCCCGCCCTTGCAGCGCGTCGTATACCGACGCCAGATCGCTCACGCGGCGGGCAAACGGGCCGATATGGTCCAGACTTGCCACAAAAGGATGGCTACCGGAGCGCGATAAGCGGCCAAAAGTGGGCTTCAGGCCATATATCCCGCACAGGGAAGCCGGAACGCGAATGGAGCCGTTGGTGTCGGTTCCGAGCGAAAAGTGCACCAGCCCGGCGGCAACGGCGGCGGCAGATCCGCCGGACGATCCCCCCGCAATGCGCGCCATATCGTGCGGGTTATGCGTCGCGCCGTAGTGGCTATTTTCAGTGGTAAAGCCGTAGGCGTAGGCATCCATATTAACCATCCCGGTCAGCAACCCGCCGGCACTGCGCAACTGACGTACCGCAAAGCTGTCTGCGGCAGCGGCAGGGCGCTGGCTGAACAGTTCCGCCCCGGCAAGCGTGGTGTGTCCGGCAACGTCAAACAGGTTTTTCACCGCGTAGGGCACGCCTGCCAGCGGCGGCAATGGTCGCTTTTCCCGGCGCAGGGTGTCTATATTTTCTGCCTCGGCCAGCATGCGTTCTTCCGTTACGGCGGTCCAGGCGTTGATCTGCGGGTTAACGCGGGCAATTGCCTCAAGCGTCTGGCGGGCAATCTCGCTCGCGCTCAGCTCGCCCGCGCTCAGGGCCTGCTGGATCGCGCTGATACTCATCTCGTGTAGCGTCATGCTTTATACACTCCTGCAATCTCCAGACGGTCGTCGAGCGGTAGCGCCATCAGCGGCGCGGCCATGGCGGCAATGCGGCTGAACTGCAATTGCAGCTCGGCGCGACGGGAGGCGTCCAGCGTCACGCCGAGCACGGTTTCCATTTGCGCCAGATACGCGTGCCAGTCGGGTTGTTGTGTCGTCATTGTTTTCTCCTCAGAATCCGGCAGCCGCGCCGTTGCTGCGCGGGTCAAATGCCCCTTCGAACAGGCCGTTCGGGTGGCGGACAATCGCGCCCGCGTGGCCCATGGCTTCACTGAAGTCAGGGAACATTTCCACCTCATGACCCAGCGTCCGGAGCTGAGAGACCGTCTCAGCGGTAAAGCGGCCTTCCAGTTTTAACGTGTCCGAGGTTTGTCCCCAGGTGCGTCCCAACAGCCAGCGCGGGCGGGAGATGCTCTCCTGCAGCGGAACGCCCTGAACGACGTAGCGGGTAAAGAGCGTGGCCTGGGTTTGTGGTTGCCCGTCTCCGCCCATCGAACCGTAGACCATCACGCGCCCGTCGTTCAGCCGTGCCGCCGCCGGGTTGAGGGTATGGAAGGGCTGTTTGCCAGGGGCAAGCGACAGAAGATGATCGGGGTCGAGGCTGAAAGAGGCGCCCCGGTTCTGCCAGACGATGCCGGTATCGGGTAGCACCACGCCGCTGCCAAACTCGTGATAAATACTCTGGATAAACGACACGGCAAGCCCGCTGTTATCCATCACGCCCATCCACACCGTATCGCCGGGGCCTTTTCCTGTGCCCCACGGTGCGGCGCGGCTGTCGTCAATTTGTCCGGCAAGCGTCTGAAGGGCAGCGGGTTCCAGCAGGCTCTGGATATCGGTTTTCAGCTCGCGCGGGTCGGTGATGTGGGCATCGCGCAGGCCAAAGGCCAGCTTGGTGGCTTCAACGATGCGGTGAATGGTTTCGGCGTCGTCGGCCTTCGCCATATTCAGGCGATCGGTGATGCCGAGTATCGCCAGCGAGACTAGCCCCTGCGTCGGCGGGGCGTGGTTAAAGATCTCCCCCTGCTGATGCTGCAAGCGCAGCGGCGTGGTGCGCCGGGCGGCATGCGCGTGTAAATCGGCCAGCGTAACGGGCAGACCCAGTTTCGCCATTCCCCGCGCCAGGCACTCTGCCAGCGGGCCGCGGTAAAAGCTGTCCAGACCGTCCTCTACCAGGCGTTTGAGCGTTGAGGCCATGGCGGGCTGGTAAAAACGGCTCCCGACCTGCGGCGGTTTGCCGTCCACCAGCCAGGTTTCCGCGAATCCTGGGATCTCTTTCAGTTCCTCGTATTTACTGGCCGTGGCGCTGGCCTGAGAGGCAGTGACCGGCGTGCCATTCTGCGCGTAATCAATGGCGTCGGCCAGCAGGCGAGCCAGCGGCAGCGCCTTGCCGGTCATCTCGCGCGAGACCTTAAGCGCCTCGTCCCAGCCGCTGACCGTTCCGGCGACGGTCAGCGCCGCCTGAGGTCCGCGATGGGGAATATGTGCCAGCCCGTCGTAGGCGGCGAGCGTTGCCAGCGAACCCGCCGCACCGCTGGCGTCAATGGCGATCGGATCGCCTTCCGGCGGCACGATAAGCCAGAAGCCATCGCCACCCAGCCCGTTCATGTGCGGGTAAACCACGGCAACGGTGGCTGCCGCTGCGACCATCGCTTCTATCGCGCTGCCGCCTTCGCGCAGTACTGCCAGCGCGCTCTGGCTGGCAAGATGGTGGGGCGCAACGGCCATGCCGTGCGTGGAGACATTACTTTGCATGAAGCGTCCTCGTAACTCTGAAAGTCACAAGGTGCTGCAAAAGCTGTTCCAGTTCTGAAAGAAAAGTTTCAGTAAACTGGCACGTATAATGAAAGGTAGAATCAAAAGTAAAAAGTGATGAAACAAAAGTTACAGAGGCGCTATGGAACAACTGGATGAACGTCTGAAAGCACAATACCCGTCACTGTCGCCGCAGGAACAGCGGGTGGCGGATTTTATTTTCGATCACTTTGACGACCTGATTAGCTACAACAGCGCCGAGCTGGCGCAGCTCAGCGGGGTGTCGAAAGCCACCGTGAGCCGCCTGTTTAAGCGTCTGGGCTATGAGAAATATAAGGACATGCGCGACGAACTACGCACGCTGCGCCAGAGCGGGATGCCGCTTACCGATAACCGTGACGCGGTGCAGGGTAATACGCTGTTGGCACGTCACTATAAACAGGAGATGGCGAACCTGACCCAGTGGGTCAATGCCCTCGACGCGCAGCAGTTTGCCGAGGCGATGGCCTGCATGGTGAAAGCGCGGCGCATTATCATTATTGGTATGCGTAACGCCTATCCGGCAGCCTTGCATCTCCGCCAGCAGCTGCTGCAGGCGCGCGGACAGGTGCTGGTGCTGCCGCAGCCCGGGCAGAGCCTGAGCGAGGAGCTGGTAGATTTAACCGCTGACGACCTGGTTATCATGATGGCTTTTCGCCGTCGCCCGCGTATTGTCCGCCCGCTGATGCAGCAGCTTCAGCAAAGCGGAATTCCGGTGCTGCTGATGTGCGAGCCGCAGGCGCACAGCCTGTTTCCGCTGGCAAGCTGGCAGCTTTGCGCCCCGCTGGACAGCGTTTCGGCCTATGACAGCTACTCCTCGGTCAACAGCCTGATCAACCTGCTGGCGAATGCCTTCCTGCATGAGATTCTCGATAAAGGCCGTCCGCGCATTCACGAGATTGCCTCCCTCTACCAGCAACTGGACGAACTCGAACAACGATAATGGGGCATCAGGCTGGTGCTTTGCATCTAAATGGTGCATTTGGCGGGTCGGGAAAACACGCGTTTTTTCGACCCGCCTGCGTTTTATCAGGCTTTACAAGAATATTTCCCGCTTCGCCTTGTCTGGCACATTAGTTGCAAAATCACATTCAAAGAATCTTTTGTTTCATGTTAACGTTACGGGGAAGCACCATGAAAAAACTGTTGATTGCACTGACCGGGGCCGTATGTCTCTTCACACAACTGCCCGCAAAGGCGGACCAGCTTCAGGATATTGAGAAACGCGGCACCATCCGCATCGCCGTTCCGCAGGATTTCCCGCCGTTTGGCTCGGTGGGGACCGATCTGCAGCCGCAGGGGTATGACATCGACATGGCGCGTTATCTGGCTAAACAGATGAAGCTCAAGCTACAGCTGGTACCCGTGACCAGCGCCAACCGCGTGCCGTACCTGCAAACCGATAAGGTGGATCTGGTCATTTCAAGCCTCGGTAAAAACCCGGAGCGCGAGAAGGTGATCGATTTTAGCCGCGCCTACGCACCGTTCTTCCTCGGCGTGTTTGGCCCGAAAGGAGCAGAGCTGAAAGATGCCGCCGCGCTGAGCGGAAAAACCATCGGCGTGACGCGCGGGGCGGTGGAGGACATGGTGCTGACCAGCCTGGCACCGAAAGACGCTGACGTGAAACGCTATGAAGACAACAACACCACGCTGTCTGCCTACCTTTCCGGGCAGGTGCAGTATGTGGCCACCGGCAACCTGGTGGTGGCGGGCATTTCCCGCCAGAACGCGGCTAAAGCCCCGGTACCGAGCTTTATGCTGAAGGACTCACCGTGCTTTATTGGGCTGAAAAAGAATGAACCGGCGCTGAAAGCAAAAGTGGATGCGCTGATTGAACAAGGCATCAAAGACGGCACGCTGAACGGCCTGTCTGAGCAATGGCTGAAAGCTCCGCTGCCGGCAAACCTTGGCGTCTGAGCCGATGACAGAGCAACTTCATTTCTCCGAACTCTGGCCACACTGGCCGGAGTTGCTGGCGGGGTTGTGGGTCACCATTCAACTGACCGTTATGGCAACTTTCGGCGGCCTGGCAATCGGTATTTTTGGGGCGGCCATTCGCAGCGGGCGGGCGACGTGGTTCAGCCGGATCTGGGGCGGTTACGTGGAGATTATTCGTAACACGCCGTTTGTGGTACAGCTGTTTTTTATCGTTTTCGGCCTGCCTAATCTGGGGCTGAAAATGACCGCCGGGGAAGCGGCACTGCTGGCGATGGTGGTGAACCTGGGGGCGTACAGCACCGAAATTATCCGGGCAGGCATTCAGGTCACGCCGAAAGGGCAGTGGGAAGCCGGACGCGTGCTGGGGCTGACCCGCCTGCAGACCTTTATTCGCGTGGTGCTGCCGCCCGCGCTGCAGCGCATTTACCCGGCGCTGGTGAGCCAGTGTATTATCGTAATGCTCGGCTCGTCGGTGGTGTCGCAGGTCTCGTATGAAGAGCTGACCTTCGCCGCCAACCTCATCCAGTCCCGAACGTTTTTGAGCTTTGAGGTTTACCTGGTGACAACCGGCATTTACTTAGCGCTGTCGATTACCCTGCGCCAGCTGATGATGGCGGCAGGACGGAAATGGCTGGGGGTGCAGGCATGATGACCACCTTTACCGACTGGGACATTATTCGCAACCTGCTGCTGGCCGGGCGCTGGACGGTGCTGCTGTCGCTGGTGGCGTTTGTCGGCGGGGCGGTGGTGACGCTGCCGCTCCTGCTGCTGCGCCTCACTGGTGGACGCACGGTGAAGCGCATCATCCGCGGCTATATCGAGCTGTTTCAGGGCACGCCGCTGCTAATGCAGCTATTCCTGGCCTTCTTTGGCGTGGCGCTGTTCGGCATCGACGTTTCGCCGTGGACCGCCGCCTCGCTGGCGCTGACGTTCTACACCAGTGCCTTTTTGCTCGATATCTGGTTTGGCAGTATTCGTGCCCTGCCAAAAGGACAGTGGGAAGCGTCGCGCTGTCTCGGGCTGACGTTTGGCCAGACGTTGTTTCGCGTGGTCGCCCCGCAGGCGCTACGTATCGGCATCGCCCCAACGGTCGGTTTTGCCGTGCAGGTGATCAAAGGTACTGCGCTGGCGTCGATTATCGGCTTTATCGAGCTGACCAAGGCCGGGACGATGCTGACTAACGTCACGTACCAGCCGTTTAAGGTCTTTGCGCTGGTGGCGCTGGGCTACTTTATTCTGTGTTATCCGCTGTCCCGTTACAGCCGCTATCTGGAGACGAAATTCAATGCCTCTCATCACCATTAATCAGGTGCAGAAGTACTACGGCGATAACCATGTGCTCAAGGGAGTCGATCTGGATATCGACATGGGCCAGGTCATTTCGATTATCGGACGCAGCGGGTCGGGGAAAAGCACGTTGCTGCGCTGCATCAACGGTCTGGAAGGGTATCAGGACGGCAGCATCAAACTCGGCGGCATGACCATTACCGACCGGGATTCCCAGGCGCGTGAAATCAGCCGCTCGGTCGGTATGGTGTTCCAGAGCTTCAACCTGTTCCCGCACATGACGGCGCTGGAAAACGTGATGCTCGCTCCGCGTCGGGTGCTGAAGAAAAGCGCCGCCGAATGTCGAGAGCTGGCGCAGCGCATGCTGGAGAAAGTCGGGTTAGGTGACCGTCTGGATTACTACCCGTCGAGCCTCTCCGGGGGCCAGCAGCAGCGCGTGGCGATTGCCCGCGCCCTGGCGATGTCGCCTAAAGTTTTACTCTGTGACGAGATCACCTCCGCGCTTGACCCGGAGCTGGTGGGCGAAGTGCTCAAAGTGCTGGAGCAACTGGCGGCCGAAGGGATGACGCTGATCCTTGTCACGCATGAAATGAATTTTGCCCGCGAAGTGGGCGACCGCGTGGTGTTTATGCATCAGGGGAAAGTGTGGGAGCAGGGCGACAGCAAAACGCTGTTTGCCAACCCGCAGACCACAGAACTGAAGCAATTTATCTCCTCCGTACGCGGTCTCAACTAATGAAGGACACCAAAATGGACATCGCACACTTTCCGCAAATCAACCCGCCGCAGCGCCTGCTGATGGGGCCGGGCCCGATCAACGCCGACCCGCGCGTGTTGCGCGCCATGTCGAGCCAGCTGATTGGCCAGTACGATCCGGCCATGACCCACTACATGAACGAGGTGATGGCGCTCTATCGCGGTGTATTCCGCACCGAAAACCGCTGGACGATGCTGGTGGACGGCACATCCCGCGCGGGGATAGAAGCGATTCTGGTGTCAGCCATTCGTCCAGGGGACAAAGTGCTGGTACCGGTCTTTGGCCGCTTCGGTCATCTGCTGTGCGAAATTGCCCGCCGCTGCCGCGCGGAGGTACACACCATCGAAGTCCCCTGGGGCGAGGTGTTCACCCCAGACCAGGTTGAAGATGCCATCAAACGCGTGCGCCCGCGCCTGCTGCTGACCGTGCAGGGCGATACCTCCACCACCATGCTGCAGCCGCTCGCGGAGCTGGGTGCCATCTGCCGCCGTTACGACGTGCTGTTTTATACCGATGCCACGGCCTCGCTCGGCGGTAACGCGCTGGAGACTGACGCCTGGGGGCTGGACGCGGTCTCGGCAGGGATGCAGAAGTGCCTCGGCGGTCCGTCGGGCACTTCGCCGATCACCCTTAGCGCGCGAATGGAGGAGGCGATCCGCCGCCGCAAGTGCGTTGAGGAGGGCATTCGTACCGACGCCCACCGCGACGGCGACGAGGAGATGATCTACTCCAACTACTTCGATCTCGGTATGGTGATGGACTACTGGGGGCCAGAGCGTCTCAACCACCACACCGAAGCGACCACCGCGCTGTTCGGCGCCCGCGAATGTGCGCGTCTGATCCTGCAGGAAGGGCTGGATAACGGCATCGCTCGCCACAAGCTGCACGGCGATGCGCTGCTGAAAGGCATTCAGGCGATGGGGCTGGAAACTTTCGGCGACCTGCAGCACAAGATGAACAACGTGCTGGGGGTGGTGATCCCTCAGGGCGTGAATGGCGATCGGGTGCGCAAGCTGATGCTGGAGGATTTCGGGATTGAAATCGGCACGTCATTTGGCCCGCTGCATGGCAAAGTGTGGCGCATTGGCACTATGGGCTACAACGCGCGTAAAGACTGCGTGATGACCACCCTGAGCGCGCTGGAGTCGGTACTCAACTACCTGAAATTTACCACTACGCAGGGCGCGGCGATGCAGGCCGCGTGGGACCACTATCGCAGTGAGACGCCAGAATGAGCCCGGCGGCAGAACGGGTGATGGCGCGCGCCGACGCGCTGGCCGCCATCAGCGAAAGCCCGGATGCGCTGACACGGGTGTATCTCTCCGCGCAGCATTTACAGGCCAACCAGCTGGTTGGGCAGTGGATGAGCCAGGCGGGGATGACCGTCTGGCAGGACAGCGTGGGTAATATTTGCGGACGTTACGAAGGCGAGCGAGAGGGCGCCCGGGCGGTGTTGCTGGGTTCGCACCTGGACACCGTGCGCAATGCCGGGCGCTACGACGGCATGCTCGGGGTGCTCACCGCCATCGAAGTGGTGGACAGTCTGCATCAGCGGGGGATTCGCCTGGCGCAGGCTATCGAAATTGTCGGCTTTGGTGATGAAGAAGGTACCCGCTTTGGCATCACGCTATTAGGTAGCCGTGGTCTGACGGGAACCTGGCCGGAGGGCTGGCTGGAGACGTGCGATGCCGGTGGCGTCAGCGTGGCGCAGGCGATGGTGCAGGCAGGACTCGATCCTTCACGTGTGGCACTGGCGGCGCGACATCAGGACGATTTCAGCGCCTGTCTCGAGTTGCATATCGAACAGGGGCCGTGTCTGGAGCAGGAAGGTCTGGCGCTGGGGGTGGTGGAAGCCATTAACGGCGCACGCCGCCTCAATTGTCGCTTCATCGGTGAAGCCGGCCATGCCGGGACCGTACCCATGAATCATCGCAAAGACGCACTGGCGGCGGCCGCTGAATGGATGATGCAGGTTGAAAACGCCACTCTGCAACACGGCGGTAATCTGGTCGCGACGGTCGGTGAGCTGCGCTGTTTTCCCGGTGCGGTGAACGTGATCCCCGGCGAGGTTGCGCTTTCGCTGGATATTCGTGGCCCGCAGGATGCGCCGCTTGATGCGCTGCTCGGTGAACTGCTGTTGCAGGCGCAGTCGATAGCGGCCCGACGCGGGATGCATTTTGCTGCCGAAGAGTTTTACCGCATCGCCGCCACGCCGTGCGATACGCGTTTGCAGCGTCTGCTGGGGGAGGCCGTTGAGTCGGTACAAGGGCGCTCGTTATCCCTGCCCAGCGGTGCCGGGCATGACACTATCGCCCTGGCGGAGCGCTGGCCGGTCGGGATGCTGTTCGTGCGTTGCAAGGGGGGCATCAGCCACCATCCGGCGGAGTCGGTGATGGCTGAAGATGTCGCGCTGGCGATTGAGGCGTTTGGGCTCGCGGTCACATCGCTGGCGTCTATTTAGTGTTTTTCCGGGTTCGTAATGCGGGCAGCATCCTTTCCAGGGTGTTGTCATGCATGACGTAATGGTGAAACAGCGCAGCGGCAGCGTGCAGACCAATCAGGTAATAACCGGCATTGGCGATGATCTCATGGACCTCTTTCAGCCCGTGTTGCAGGTTCACGTCTGGTGTGGCCGCGACGGGCAGTGCGATCCCGAAAAACGACCACTCAATCTGACCGAAGTAAAGAGAGGCCATGCCCAGCAGAGGAAGTGAAATGAACATCAGGTAGATCAATCCGTGAAGGGATTTTGAGGCAATCTCCTGCCAGCGTGGCGGGGCAGGAACAATATCCGGATCGCTGTTTCGCAGCTTCAGCACCACTCTGAGGATCATCAGCAGCAGAACGCTTAGCCCTGCCGTGTAGTGGATCAGCCCCATAGTGGTTCGCGCGGGTGTTCCCTTCGGTGCGAACCCTTTCAGGTTCATGGTGGCATAGGCGACGATAATCACCAGTAGGACCAGCCAGTGAATTATTATCTGGCTTCGTGCGTAGCTGTTTTTCATTTTTAACTCACCTTACAGGGTTATAAGGTGAGTTATAGAAGAAATAACTTAAGCAGACATTAACGGTCTTAGCCTGGACGACAAGGCGCGTTAAATTACTCCAACCCCAGCGTATATTGCGCGATCTTGAAGTAGATAATCAGCCCGGTACCGTCGATCAGCGTGGCGATAAACGGCGCGGAGACGACGGCCGGATCAATGCCACAGCGCTTAAGCACCATCGGAATGACGGACGAGACAATCGCACTCCACAGCGTAATGCAGACCAGGGTCAGGCTGACGATGAGCGTGATTTCCATCCCAATACCCATCATCCAGGCACGAATACACCCGGCCAGGCCGAGCGTGGCGGCTATCATCAGCGAGGTGCTCATCTCTTTACGCAGCACGCGGCCAACATCACGCAGATGCACTTCCCCCAGCGCCATGGCGCGCACCAGCGTGGAGGTGATCTGCGTTCCGCTGTTACCACCGGTACCAATCAGCAGCGGGATAAAGAACGCCAGTGCGATGGCGGATTCCAGCGCCTCTTCAAAATGCTGGATCACCGAGCTGGTATAAGCTTCTGCGACAAACAACAGCAGCAGCCAGACGGAGCGTTTCTTCCACAGACTGAAGGCGCTGGTTTCCAGATAGGGTTTCTCCAGCGGCAGAGTCGCCCCCTGAAGCTGAGCATCTTCGGTGACGTCATCTTCCAGCAGATGCGCAATTTCGCGTTCGGTGAGGCAGCCAACCAGCTTTCCATGGGTGACCACGGGCACGACATCCGCACCACCGTGTGCCAGCAGGCCTGCGACATCGGCGCGTTCATCCTCCGGTTTGACCTGCAGAAACTGCGAGATCATCAGCGCTCTCACCGGTTGTACCGTATCGGTGGTCTGCAGTAATTTGCGCACCGCAATCATGCCCGCCAGGCGACCATTATCTTCGATAAAAATATGCGACGGAATATCATCATCTTTTAATTTCTCAAAGAATTGCTCGCGTGCCAGCGCCACGCATAATGAAATATCGAGGACAATAAAATCGGTATTCATATATTGCGCGATGGCGCTGTCATTGAATGCCAGGTTTTGGTTGTGAATAGCGTAAGACATAGTGAATTCCCTTTGAATAATAAAATCTCTCAGGGGCGAGCAAGACAGGGCATGTCGAAGAGGAGATCCCCACGTCCTGGTTTCAGCACTGTACACCGTATCCCGCGAGGGAAGTTATACTGACAAAGCCTTGATTCGACAGTGCCTGTTTTACCCTGTGCCGGTTCTCTCGAACCCACCAGAGCGATAACGTGTATTTGTACAGGAGCCTCGCCATAACGAGATCGTTGTAAAACGAAAGAAATAATACGCTTATTTTATTTTACCGCTCAGGATTTTAAATAATGTTTAAGAATGGTTTAGGAGAATCTTATTAATGGAATGTTGAAGGTTTATTTAAGGTTGTTCATTTTAAATGGAGAGTGAAAAGAAAAATGGAGGAGGGGAAAATGACATGGCTCGACAATCTGCTGAATCATTTTGCGCTTTATCCGGCACACCTTTTTGCGGTGTTGTTTATCATGGCACTGAGTAAATCGACGGTGCTGATCTCTTCCGTGCTGCCTCCTGCCTCGGTGATGCTATTGGCGGGCATTACCGTCAGCCAGGCTAGCATGCATCCTGCGCTGGCATGGCTGGCCGTGGTGATGGGCGCAACGGTGGGTTCGGTGCTGAATTACCATATCGGTCAGTTGATGGGGAACACGCGGTGGGTGGCACGCTTCACCGCAAAACATGCCGGCAAATTTTTACGGGTGCAACATCAGCTACAGAAAAACGGCGTGCTGGTGCTGTTCACTGCGCGTTTTCTGGCGGTGCTGCGCTATATCGTGCCGCTGGCAGCGGGTATGCTCAGGCTTAACGTGGCGAAGGTATACGTCGTCAGTCTGTTCTCTGCGGCCGTATGGGCGGCGCTGTACGTCGGCATTGTTACCGGCATCAGCGCCTTTTGAACTACAGGTTTCCTGTTCCAGATAACTGAACTGGGGTTACCCCTACAGGGCGCGCTCTCGCCGCTGGCCGCCTGGATGCGTGAATACGGCGACCAGCTCAAACGATAGACTACTGTTTGACATAGCGCGGTGCAGGAATACCGGTGCGCGCGCTGTTAAACAGCTCAAGACGTGCGACTTCGTAGCGTTCCCACAGGCTGACGTCATGCATCGGTGGAATGGTGATCAGTTCGCCCTGATCCAGACCCGCCAGCGATGCGTCGACCATATCGTCGGTCGTCATCACCGAGCCTTCCGGCAGATCGTTAACCGTCACGCCAGAATGACTCCAGATCTCTGTAGCCGTGGCGGCAGGCAAAACAGCCTGAATACGCACATTGCTGTCGGCAAACTCTTCCTGTAGTCCGCGGGTAAAGCTAAGCACCCACGCCTTGGTGGCACTGTACAGCGCGCTACCCGCCCGCACATGCAGGGACAATACCGAGGCGATATTGATCAGCGTACCGCGATTGTTTTGCGCCAGACGCGGCAGGATCGCATACGTCAAACGCATCAATGCCGTGGTGTTAAGGGTATTAATCGCCTGATGCTGCGCCACATCGCCCGCGAGGAAGGGCGCCATCTGCGCCGTGCCTGCGTTGTTAATCAGCGTGTCGATAGCGGTATTGCTGCGCAGTTCCTCTTCCACGGCGCGGATCCCGGTTTCCTCGGTCAGATCGGCGACCAGAATATCGACAGATACGCCATAGCGCTTGCGAAGATCCGCGGCCAGCGTTTGCAGACGTGCTTCACGTCGGGCGACCAGCACCAGATTGGTGCCACGTGCAGCCAGGCGATCGGCATAAACAGCGCCAATTCCGGAAGAGGCGCCCGTAATCAGGGCGGTAGTGAGTTGCGTAGTCATCGTGTGTTACCTCTGAGCAAAGTGGGTTATTTGGTTTCAATATGAAACTTAATTTACTCTCTGTCATTTGGTTTTATAATGCAACCATTTTGCTGGCAATTTTTTGTTTTTGCCTGGCGAAGCGGGTCAGGAAGGAAGTTTTGGTACGATCTCTTCAGGTGTCAGTTCGCGGCCATCGTCGGCGATAAGTGCCAGTTTACGCAGAGGTTTACGCTGTTCGGTATCGACCAGCACGGTGCCGAATTCGTCTTCAGCAAACAAAAATTCATTGCCCCACTGCGACAGAGCAACCAGTACCGTCTGCAGGGCGCGCCCTTTATCGGTGAGGACATACTCCTGCCAGGCGCTGCCGTCGGATGCCGGCTGGAGCGTGAGGATACCTTCGTCGACCAGCAGTTTCAGACGCGTGGTCAGCATGTTTTTCGCAATACCGAGGCTTTTCTGGAACTCACCGAAGCGCGTGATACCCCGCAACGCGTCGCGAACAATCAGCAATGACCACCAGTCGCCGATGATATCCAGCGAACGGGCTACAGGGCAGGTGCTCTCTTCAAGACGGGTACGTTTCACAGTCAATTCTCCGGCGGGGGTATGGTTTTATTATAAAACTAATCTGTCTACCGGGTAAGTCTGTTATTCATCAGTTTGAGAAATGCTTCCCGGAAAAGTGTCACGAATCTGTCACACTAAACGCGACATTTAAAACGAGTGAGGAATTAGGGATGAGAAAAGCACTACTCGCGCTGGCAATCGCCGGTTCCATTTCAGCGACATTTGGCGTGCAGGCGCAAGAGACGCCGGAAGGGTATCAGCTGGAGCAAGTTTTAATTATGAGTCGTCATAACCTACGCGCGCCGCTCGCCAATAACGGCAGCGTACTGGAACAATCGACGCCGAAGCAGTGGCCGGAATGGGAGGTACCAGGCGGTCAGCTCACCACCAAAGGTGGCGTGCTTGAAGTCTACATGGGCCATTACATGCGGGAATGGCTGGCTGAGCAGGGGATGGTGAAGACGGGAGAATGTCCGCCAGCGGATAGCGTCTACGCCTATGCCAACAGCCTGCAACGTACCGTTGCCACCGCGCAGTTCTTCATCACGGGGGCCTTCCCTGGATGCGATATCCCTGTGCATCACCAGGAAAAAATGGGCACCATGGATCCGACCTTTAATCCGGTGATTACCGATAACTCGCCTGAGTTCCGCGAAAAAGCGCTGAAGGCGATGGAAGCGGAACGGCAGAAAATGCAGCTCGGAGAAAGCTATAAGCTGCTGGAGCAGATGACCAGTTATGCTGATTCGCCGTCCTGCAAAGAGAAGAAAATATGCTCGCTGGCGGACGCGAAAGATACCTTCAGCGCAGACTATGAAAAAGAGCCCGGCGTATCCGGACCGTTGAAAGTGGGGAACTCGCTGGTCGATGCGTTTACGCTGCAGTATTACGAAGGTTTCCCGGCCGATAAGGTGGCCTGGGGAGAAATCAAAACCGACCAGCAGTGGCGCGTGTTGTCGAAGCTGAAGAACGGCTATCAGGATTCGCTGTTTACCTCCACCGAAGTGGCGCAAAACGTGGCGAAACCGCTGGTGAAATATATCGACAAAGCCCTGGTGACCGATCAGGCCAAAGCGCCAAAAATCACCGTGCTGGTGGGGCATGATTCGAACATTGCTTCGCTGCTCACCGCGCTGGATTTCAAACCGTATCAGCTGCACGACCAGCAGGAACGTACCCCGATTGGCGGCAAGATTGTTTTCCAGCGCTGGCATGACAAAAATGCCAATCAGGAGCTGATGAAAATTGAGTATGTCTATCAGAGTTCGGAGCAGCTGCGAAACGCCAGCGTGCTGTCGCTGCAGTCTCCGGCGCAGCGCGTGACGCTGGAACTGAAGGGATGTCCGGTTGATGCCAACGGTTTCTGTCCGGTCGATAAATTCAATGCGGTAATCAACAACGCGGCGAAATAGAAGATACCCCCCGCCCTGGCGGGGGGATTGTTTCAGACGTTTTTACGTTCGATGGTTTGCTCACCCCAGAAGAGCGCGTCTTTGTCCGTCTTTTCGAAGGCGCGCATTAGCACTTCATCGCTGCCTTCTTCCCAAATTTGCTCTGCCAGCTTCTCGTCATATTTTGCGACTTCAAAAATGGCTTCGGCAATCTCCGGAGAGGTATTGCGTAAACTTGCCCATTCACCCACGCGGTGGGCTTTTGATTCTTGAGTAGGCATACTTGTCCTCCTGTTGGGTTAGCCGTTCAGTTTTTTGGCGAGACCTGCAACATATTCACCCTGATAGCGGGCGATAGTGAGCTCTTCATTGCTCGGCTGTCGGGAGCCATCGCCACCGGCAATGGTGGTTGCACCGTAAGGTGTTCCGCCACGTACCTGAGAAACATCAAATAACTCCTGTGCGCCGTAGCCAATTGGCACAATGACCATTCCGTGATGAGCAAGGGTCGTCCAGGTTGAGGTGATGGTTTGTTCCTGGCCGCCACCGGTTCCGGTGGAGCTGAAGACGCTGGCAAGCTTGCCGTACAATGCGCCTGAGGCCCATAACCCGCCGGTTTGATCGAGGAAGGTGCGCATCTGGCCGGACATATTGCCAAAGCGGGTAGGTGTCCCGAAGATAATGGCATCGTAATCTGCCAGCTCCTGAGGCGTGGCGACCGGGGCATTTTGCGTTTTCCCCCCGGCCTTCGCGAAGGCTTCTGCCTGCATGGTTTCCGGTACGCGCTTCACCACAACCTCAACGCCATCCACCCTGTTTGCACCTTCTGCTACCGCGTGAGCCATGGTTTCGATGTGTCCATACATGGAATAATAGAGCACCAGAACTTTTGCCATTTTGCATCACTCCTCGTTTGTTTTTTCTGGCAGCGGATCGCTGCGTTCATTTAAAGATATGCCATCACAGCCATACTGCAAAAATGAACGGCATTTCTTTGATTTATAACAAAATGGATGAGAAAACGCTTTGTAGCAAAATGAAACAACTTTTTGGCGGTCGATTTTTGAAACGATAAGAAAGGCTTATTAATGGCCGTTACGCAATCTCATACGAAAGGCTGAGATCATGTTGCAGGATATTACCTGTGACTTGCCTGATCGCCTCACTCCACTAAGCTTAGTCTCACGTGACACAGATAAAGGTACTCACCTGGTGTCGCGAGGTGAAAGAATCCTCTTTTACTGAATGCAATATGATGTCTAATGTTTCACATCCTGGAGGTTAGAGATGGCAAACCATCGTGGTGGTTCAGGTAATTTCGCTGAAGACCGTGAAAGAGCATCAGAAGCAGGTCGTAAAGGTGGCCAGTCCAGCGGGGGTAACTTCAAAAATGACCCTCAGCGCGCATCAGAGGCTGGCAAAAAAGGGGGTAAAAACAGCCATGGCAGTAACAAGTAATATGCCGGGCTGGACCCCTGCCGCCGGGGTTTCCCGGCGGTTTTTTTATTTCTGCAACATTGAACTGTAACCAAAGGCAACGCACACTACAGAATTGAGTTTAATTTCTGGTGCCGCATGTCTGTCTCACGCTTCAAATTCTCCGTTAAACCGCAGGAAGCCATCCTCATTCTTATCACCATGTTCTGGGGCGGGACTTTTCTGGCCGTCCAGTACGCGGTGACCCTCAGCGATCCGTTCTTTTTTGTTGGTCTGCGCTTTGCGACGGCAGCGATTGCCGTGGGGCTGATATCGCTTAAAACGCTGCGTGGACTGACGCTTAAAGAGCTTAAGGCGGGCATCGCAATCGGGGTGGCAATTGCGATGGGCTACAGCCTGCAAACGTGGGGGTTACAGACGATATCCAGCAGTAAATCGGCGTTTATCACCGCCATGTATGTACCGCTGGTGCCGTTACTGCAGTGGCTGTGTCTTGGGCGACTACCGGGATTGATGTCCTGTATTGGCATCGTACTGGCGTTTATTGGTCTGATTTTACTTGCCGGGCCGGAAAACAACCTGCTGGCACTGGGGCCGGGGGAGATCATCACCCTGGTGGGAGCCATTGCCATTGCCGCGGAAATTATTCTGACCAGCGCCTGGGCGGGCAAGGTTGACGTTAAGCGCGTGACGGTGGTGCAGCTCGCTACGGCATCGCTGGTGGCGTTTGCGACGATGGTTCCGGCAGGGGAGTCCGTGCCACCGATGTCCACCGGGTTGATTGTGGTCGCGCTGGGGCTGGGCATCTTTAGCGCCATTATTCAGGTCACCATGAACTGGGCGCAGCGCAGCGTATCCCCGACGCGGGCGACGGTGATCTATACAGGAGAACCCGTCTGGGCCGGGATTTTCGGGCGTCTCGCTGGAGAACGTTTACCGCTGCTGGCGCTGGTTGGTGCGGCGTTTATCGTCGTTGGGGTGTTGGTGAGTGAGCTAAAGCTCCGCAAGCGCCAAAGAGAGGTGAGTGATTTGACGGTTGAAAAAGGTTTTGATTGAAAAAATGCACAGATTTCTCCAGGATATGTACGGACAAATACCGTACATAGAAAAGTAAATCATGCCAGCACTTAAAAAACAGCGTATCGATCTTCGCTTAACCGACGAAGACAAAACAATGATTGAAGAAGCGGCGGCGATGACGAATCAAACGATCACCCAGTTTATGGTGAACAGTGCTTCGGAACGTGCTGCAGAAGTCATCGATCAGCATCGACGTCTCGTATTAAACGAAGCATCGTGGAATGCCGTAATGGATGCCATCGACAATCCACCCGAGCCGAATGAACGCCTGAAGCGAGCCGCAAAGCGTCTAAAAAACATGGAGTGAAGCGTCGTGGAAAATCTCACGATCGAAATGTTTTCAGAGGGAACCGAATACGCTTTCGAGGATTTCGATTGTGGTGAGCCCTCGCTAAATGCCTTCCTGAGAGAGCATCTGGTGCGCCAGCACAATGGGCGCATTCTGCGCGGCTATCTGCTAAAAGATCGTGACCATCCACACGTGCTGGGCTACTACACGTTGTCTGGAAGTTGCTTTGAAAAAGCGATGCTCCCTTCTAAGACGCAGCAGCGCAGGATCCCCTATACCAACGTACCCAGTGTGACTCTGGGACGTTTAGCTGTTCATAAAACACTACAGGGAAATGAGTGGGGGACAACACTCGTTACGCATGCTATGCGGGTTGTTTACCTGGCTTCACAGGCTGTGGGTGTGCATGGCCTTTTTGTTGATGCGCTTAATGAGCAGGCAAAAAGGTTCTATCTGAAGCAAGGTTTTATCCCCCTGCAAGGGGATAACAGTAATTCTCTGTTCTTCCCTACAAAATCTATTGAACGATTGTTTGAGCAAGAGTGATTACGCTACATCCTGTTGTTCTTACTGAACATGCAGGTCGGGTAAGGCGTAGCCATTACCCGACATACAGGTTTCACGACTCCTGATGCACGACCTCGCCCTGCGGTGCGGCCGCTTTCCGGCGGCTCAGCAGGGCGTTAAGCAGAATCGCCCCGAAGGTCGCCGTACCTATTCCACCAATCGTAAACCCGCCCAGCGTCAGGGCAAAATCGCCCGCGCCCAGTACCAGCGTGACCGCCACCATAATCAAGTTGCTGTTCTGGCTGAGATCGACGCGATGCTGTACCCAGATACGCGCGCCGGCCACAGCGATCAGCCCAAACACCACAATGGATGCCCCGCCAATCACCGGCGACGGAATGGTGTGGATCAAAGCCCCGAATTTCGGTGAGAAACCGAGCAGCATGGCCATCACCGCTGCCGCCACAAAGACCAGTGTCGAATAGACTTTAGTCACCGCCATCACGCCGATATTCTCGGCATAGGTGGTCACGCCACTGCCGCCCACCGAGCCGGAGAGCATAGTCGCCAGCCCGTCACCGACAAATGCGCGGCCCATATACGGGTCCATACTGCGCCCGGTCATCCCCGCCACTGCTTTCAGGTGGCCTAAGTTCTCTGCCACCAGGATCACCGCCACGGGCGCGATGAGCATCATCGCCTGGGTGTTAAAGGTGGGAGAGGTGATCTGCGGCATGCCGAACCAGGCAGCCTGATGAAGCAGGGTAAAATCGACCGGTTTGCCAAGGCCAAAAACGTTCGCCAGCAGGGCATAGACCAGGCAGGCGACAATCAGCCCGACCAGAATCAGCAGCCGCTGGATCATCCCCCGAGTGAACACCGCCACCAGACCGATACAGAGCACGGTGATCACCGCCATCCAGCTTTCAAACGGCGAGCCGGAAACACTTCTGACCGCAATTGGCGCGAGGTTCAGACCAATCGCCATCACCACCGCCCCGGTCACAACCGGAGGCATCATGCGTTCGATCCAGCGTGTTCCGATCTTCATCACCACCAGACCGATCAGGGTGTAGACCAGACCGCAGGCGATGATGCCGCCGAGGGCCACGCTCAGGTTAGGGTTGATCCCCTGGCCGTTAAACCCGGTGGTGGCGATGACCACTCCCACAAAAGCGGCGCTGGAGCCCAGATAGCTGGGGACGCGCCCGCCGGTGACAAAAAAGAACAACAGCGTACCGATACCTGACATCAAAATGGAGAGATTGGGGTCAAGCCCCATTAGCATCGGCATCAGCACCGTGGCGCCGAACATCGCGACCGCGTGCTGGACGCCCATCACCAGGGTTTGCCCGAGAGGGAGCCTTTCATCCGGCGCGACCACGCCAGGTTCTGTGGAGGTCGATTTCAACTGCCAGTGGGGAAATCCGAACATTGCCATGAGCTATCTCCTTAAGGAGGGTTAACAGGCGGGTCGCATAAGCGCGTGGTAGCCGCGGTCGAACCACACCAGCCCTTGCGGCGCGGGGTGGCGAATAATCGAAACAATGTCGCAAAACAGGATGTCGTGGGTACCCACGCTGACCACCTGGCTGATACGGCAGTCAAACGAGGCCAGTGCCGCTTCCAGACGCGGACAACCCGTGTCGCCCGTCTGCCAGCGGGCGGCGGCAAAACGTTCCTCCATGGGGGTTTTACCACCAAACAGGTTGGATAGCGGCTCTTGCCCGGCGCTCAGGGTATTCACGCAAAGCGTGCGGTTTGCGCTAAAGGTCGGCCAGACCGATGCGCCACGGTTCAGGCACACCAGCAAAGTGGGCGGTGAATCCGTGACGCTGCACACGGCGCTGGCGGTGAAGCCTGCCATCCCTGCCGGGCCGTCGGTGGTGATGATATTGACTGCTGCCCCGACGCAGGCCATGGCGTCGCGAAAGGTTTGTTTATCCGGTACTGTCATCATCGCTCCTTACGCCAGCCCGCAGGCATCGTCGAAGTCCAGACGCGGCAGGCGTCCGTAAAGTTTGTTCGTATCACCATAGCCAATGTTGATGAGCAGATTGCTTTTAAGCGTTGTGCCGGTGAAAAAGGCCTCATCGACTTTTTGTCGGTCAAAGCCGGACATTGGGCCGGTATCCAGCCCCAGGGCACGACAGGCAAAAATAAGGTATGCGGCCTGCATTGAGCTGTTGCGAAAGGCGGTTTCTTCGGCAAGTGCCGGGCTTGAGGTAAACCAGCTTCTGGCATCGCCATGCGGGAACAGTTCGGGCAGGCGCTCGTAGAATTCCCCGTCCCAGGCCACAATGGCCGTAACCGGGGCGGTGAGGGTTTTCTCCAGGTTGCCGCTGGAGAGGGCCGGGCGCAGCTTCTCTTTTCCCTCTGCACTTCTTACAAACACAATCCGCGCCGGGGAGCAATTGGCGGACGTGGGTCCCCATTTCATCAGGTTGTAGATCTCGCGCAGCGTCTCGTCGCTGACCGGAATGTCCTGCCAGCCGTTGTGAGTGCGCGCGCCAGTAAATAACGTCTCCAGCGCGGTGGGGTTAATGGCTTCGCTCATCAAAACTCCTTATAAAGCGGGTTCAGGGCTGTGCAGCAGGCTGGCAAGCCCGTTCAGCAGCAGGGTGTTAAAGATGTCAGGTTCGGTGACGTTGCAGGCATGGCCGCCCTGGCGCATCACCGCCTTGTGGCTGTGTGGGATCGCTACCTGCAGTTCCGTGGAACACACCGAGGGCACCAGCATGTCGTCAACGGAACAGATGATGTGTACCGGGCAGCGAATGCGTGCGGCGTGGCGGCTGAAGTCGGCCTTTTTCAGTGCGTCCAGCCTGCGCAACAGGTTGGCTTTGCCCTGAAAGTGGGCCAGCGCCAGGGCGTCTTCTGCCTCAAGACGCGGCGCGCGGGCGGCCATCCAGTCAGCCGGGTAGAGGAACAGCGGCTGTGCCTCTACCCACGCCTGCGCACCACCCGCATGCAGCAGACGCTCGCGGATCTGAAAGCAGCGGCGGGTATGGGCGTTCAGGGTCAGCCAGCCGTTGACGCACACCAGCGCAGTCAACGATTCTGGTTTATCGAGCGCCAGCTGCAGACCCACCAGCGCTCCCAGCGCATGGCCCACCACGCAGTAGCGCGTGATCCCGGCATCATTCAGCGCCTGCGCCAGCTCGTCGGCCATCTCAGCAAGGCTATAACCTTCCGGCAGGGTGGCGGGATTATTGCCCGTACCGCGCTGGTCATAGCACACCACCTGATACTCCTTCTCAAGTGTGGCCAACTGGGGCAGCCAGTAGCTGCCGCTGCCGCCGAGTCCGGCAATCAGCACCACCACGGGCGCCCCCTCATACGGGGGCTGTGAGACAGAGAGTTTCATGGCGGCCTCACTTCGCGATGTGTGCAACGGACGCAATCTCAACGAGCGCCTCCGGCTTCACCAGCCCGCACTGAATGCAGAACCGGGCCGGTTTATCACCGGGGAAGAACTCCGCGTAGATTTCGTTAATCGCGGCGTAGTTTTTCCAGTCGGTGATAAAGATGCTGTTGAAGGTCACATCCTCCATGGTGCCACCCGCTGTTTCGATCACATTTTTGATCGTCTCCAGCACGTGGCGCGTTTGCGCCTTTGGGTCGTTGATAAACACCACGTTATTGTCTTTATCAAATGGCAGCGTGCCGGAGACATACACCACGCCATCGGCAAGGGTGCCGGGAACAAACGGGGCAATCGGCGTACTGGTGCCAGCGGGGATGATTACGGATTTCGGCATCATGTCTCTCCTCAGGCAATACGGGCGAGTGGGGGATTCAGGGCCTCGCAGAAATCAGCCACATTACTCACCCAGCCAAAAAAGGTTTCGATATTAAACAGAGCCGCTTTCTGGGCGAATTCCGGCCCGGCCTGATGCGTCGCGTCTTCCAGCACGACACCGAAATACTCAAGGAAAAAGCCGTCACGCAGCGTGGATTCCACACAGACGTTGGTGGCAATACCGGTGAAGACCAGGTGGCGAATACCCCGGCTGCGCAGCAGGCTGTCGAGTGGTGTGTTGAAAAAGCCGCTGTAGCGTGGTTTGGGCAGCACGATATCGCCTGCCTCAGGAACCAGTTCATCCACCAGCTGGTAATCCCATCCGCCTTTTGCCAGCAGCTTGCCCTGTAACTCGGGTTGTTTGCGCATGGTTTTCAGGGCGTTCGATTTGTGGAAGTTGGGCGAGCCAGGGCCTCCAGCCTCCACGTATTGATCGTCCCAGCCGTTCTGAAACCAGATGATGAGCATCCCGGCGGCGCGGGCAGCGGCTACGGCGGTTTTAATGTTCTCAATCACCGGTTTGGTGGCGGAAACGTCGAACCCCGCCAGATCCAGATAGCCGCCCTGGCTGGCGTAGGCGTTTTGCATATCCACCACAATCAGGGCGCTCTGCTGTGCATCAAACGTGATGGTTTCCGGACGTGCAGCAAGTGTCGTCATTACGCAACCTCCTTTGTGATAGCGGGAATATGGGCGCGGCACTGCATCAGCGGTTGGATACGCTCGCCGAAGGTTTCCACGCCGGTGAGGAAATCATCGAAGGTCAGCAGGACGCCTTCAGCGCCAGGCACTGCGGCCACTTCATCCAGCATTCTGGCGACGCTGGCGTACGAGCCAACCAGCGTGCCCATATTGATATTGACGGCGGAGGTCGGGTCGGCCATCTGGCGCACGTTGGTATCTGAGCCGGAACGGGTATCTTTCTGGCTCTGTTCGGTGAGCCAGCTTAGCGCCTCCTCGTCTGCGCCATCTTTGTAACGCTCCCATCTGGCGCGAGCGGCGTCGTCGGTCTCGTCGGCAATCACCATAAACAGCACGTAGGAACCTACGTCGCGCCCGGTTTTGTCAGCGGCTTCTTTCATCCGTGCGGCGGTCGGGGCGAAGGCGGCAGGCGTGTTTACGCCTTTCCCGAAGCAGAAGTTGAAGTCAGCGTATTTAGCAGAGAATTCCATCCCAGCGTCGCTCTGTCCGGCGCAAATCACTTTCATTGGCACGGAAGGCTGCGGGCTGACGCGGCAGTCATTCATGGTGAAGAAGTCACCTTTGAAATCGCTTTTGCCGGTGCCCCACAGATCGCGCAGCACCTGCACATACTCGGTGAGGTATTCGTAGCGACGCGAGAAGTAATCGTCACCCGGCCAGAGTCCCATCTGTTCATACTCCGGTTTTTGCCAGCCGGTCACCAGATTGACGCCAAAGCGCCCGCCGGAGATGGAGTCGATGGTGGAGGCCATACGCGCCACAATTGCAGGTGGCAGAGTGAGGGTGGCGGCGGTGGCGTAGATCTGAATACGCGAGGTTACCGCGGCCAGCCCGGCCATCAGAGTGAAGGACTCCAGGTTGTGATCCCAGAATTCGGTTTTGCCGCCAAAGCCGCGCAGCTTGATCATCGAAAGCGCAAAATCGAAATGGTAGTGCTCCGCTTTCTGCACGATGGCTTTATTCAGCTCGAAGGTCGGCATGTATTGCGGTGCAGTGGTCGAGATAAGCCAGCCGTTGTTGCCGATAGGGACGAATACGCCAATTTTCATCACGAACCTCTCTTCATTACGTCGCAGGTGTAACGGTGTTTTTGCAAAGGCAGTGCCAGTTTTGAAAATGGCAGTGTTATTAATGTGTTAACCAGAAGTTGGTGGTTTGATGCGATAAAATGTGGACTAAATGGTCAAAAACATTGCACAGAAAACAGGCACTCATGCGCGATCGGAGTGCAGGATGTCGTGGCGAGACAGGGGTTTTGCTATGCTGAGGGCAATGCAGAAAATGGAGAGCAGGAATGACACAAGGCGCAGTGAAAACACCCGGTAAACGTTCGCAGGCGGTGAGCGCTAAGAAACAGGCGATCCTCAGCGCGGCGCTGGAGACCTTTTCGCAGTTTGGTATTCACGGCACGCGCCTGGAGCAGGTGGCGGAGCAGTCCGGGGTATCCAAAACCAATCTGCTCTACTACTACCCGTCGAAAGAGGCGCTGTATGTCGCGGTGATGCAGCAGATCCTCGATATCTGGCTGGCACCGCTGAAAGCCTTCCGCGAAGAGCTGGCCCCGCTGGTGGCGATCAAAGAGTACATTCGCCTGAAGCTGGAGGTGTCACGCGATTACCCGCAGGCATCAAGGCTGTTCTGTCTGGAGATGCTGCAGGGCGCGCCGCTGTTGCAGGCGGAACTGACGGGGGATTTAAAGCAGCTGGTTGATGATAAATCGGCCATTATTGCCGGATGGGTCGCCAGCGGGAAACTGGCACCGGTCGACCCGCATCATCTGATCTTTATGATTTGGGCCTCCACTCAGCATTACGCTGACTTTGCGGCCCAGGTTGAGGCGGTGACCGGAAAAACGCTCCAGGATGAGGCGTTTTTCCAGAGCACGCTGGAAAATGTGCAGCAGATGATCATTGAAGGGATCCGCGTGCGTTAGTTTCCCGGCGGGAGAGGGCAGCTTAAGTCGCCCTCTTCACACTGCATCAGCGAGGCCAGAAACGCTTCACGCTCCACGGTTTTTTCCGCCAGACACTGATTAACGATCATGGGCTGAACGCTGCCTCCTTCTGTACCCGAACCGATAAATGTGCAGTCCGCATCGCGCAGGGCAATCCAGGCCTGCTGCGCCTTTTTCAGCAGATCTCGCTGGGGGGCTGCCGCGCGTTTGATGACGGCCTGGTACGTCTGGTTGAGTTTTTTATCGGCAGCCTGATACTGCTGCGCGCTACAGGTGTTTAGTTCAAGCTGAGTGGTCGCTTTGTCGCACTCATCGGCCAATGCGCTGGCGCTCATCAGCATTACTGCGCCCGCAATAAGAATTCGTTTCATACACTCCCCAATAAAATAAGGCTCCGTCTCCGGAGCCTTATTAGCACAGCGTTAGCCGATTGTCATCAGGCTGGCGTTACCCCCTGCGGCGGCGGTGTTGACGCTGAGTGAGCGCTCAACGTACAGACGCTCCAGCAACAGGTTGGTTTCACCGCGGGCGAAGCCCTGCACCGAAACAATCGCCCCGCTGCGGGCTGCAACCTGCTCGCACAGTTCACGGAGCTGGTCAGAATCACCGTGGTAGATAACGGCGTCAAACGGCTGCGTCAGCAATGCATCCGCTTTCGCGAAGTGAATGCGGGACGAGACCGCTTTCGGCAGCTGTTTAGCCAGGTCGCGATGCAGCGCATCTTCCGGCCACAGCACTTCACAACCGGTCGCCGCGGCAGCAGCCAGCTGCACCAGCGCATCCTGCTCGTTATCCGCCACGCACAGCACGCGCTCACGCGGCATCAGCGTCCAGGTGTTGCGCTCGCCGGTTGGACCCGGCAGCAGACGCTGCGTACCTGCCTGCGCCAGCTCGCCATACTGCTGCGCGAGAGCACGCAGTTCAGGACGTTTTTCCGCCCACGTGATAAGCGCTTCCAGCGGCTGCGTCAGCACGGTTTTCAGCTGCGCATCCACCGGATAGTCTGCGTCCTGACGTGCCAGGGTGACGCCCAGCGCGTTCTCCGGACGGTTCGCCAGCAGACGGTACAGATAGAGCGGCCCACCCGCTTTTGGACCCGTACCGGACAAGCCTTCGCCGCCGAACGGCTGCACGCCCACGACCGCGCCAACCATGTTACGGTTGACATACAGGTTGCCCACTTTGGCGCTACCGGTCACCTGAGCGATGGTTTCGTCAATACGGGTATGGACACCCAGCGTCAGGCCATAGCCGGAATCGTTGATCTGCTCAATCAGCGCGTTAAGGTTGTTACGGTTGTAGCGCACCACGTGGAGTACCGGACCGAAAACCTCTTTTTTCAGTTCGTCGAAGCTCGCCAGTTCAATCAGCGTTGGCGGCACAAAGGTACCGGTGCGCCATTCGCGGGCATCTTCGCTGGTTTCACGTACGGCCTGGAACACCGGACGGCCTTTGGCACGCATGGTCTGAATGTGGTTTTCGATGTTGGCTTTGGCTTCCGCGTCGATCACCGGCCCGATATCGGTGGTGAGACGGCCCGGATTGCCCATACGGCATTCGGACATTGCACCGCGCAGCATCTTCAGCGTGTGGTCGGCCACGTCATCCTGCAGGCACAGCACGCGCAGGGCGGAGCAGCGCTGGCCGGCGCTGTCGAAGGCGGAAGCCAGAACGTCAACCACCACCTGCTCGGTGAGCGCGGAGGAGTCAACGATCATGGCGTTCATGCCGCCGGTTTCCGCGATGAGCGGCGTCGGACGACCCTGCGCGTCAAGACGGGTGGCGATGTTGCGCTGCAGCAGGGAGGCCACTTCGGTCGAGCCGGTGAACATCACGCCGCGCACGCGGTTATCGGCGGTGAGCTTCGCACCGACGGTTTCCCCCCGGCCAGGCAGCAGCTGAACCACGCCCGCCGGAACGCCGGCCTCCAGAAGAATGTTGATGCCCTGGGCGGCAATCAGCGGGGTTTGTTCTGCCGGTTTTGCCAGCACGCTGTTGCCCGCCGCAAGCGCCGCGGCAATCTGGCCGGTGAAGATCGCCAGTGGGAAGTTCCACGGGCTGATACAGACGACCGGGCCAAGCGGACGGTGGGTTTCGTTATCGAAATCATCACGCACCTGGCCGGCATAGTAGTGCAGGAAGTCGACCGCCTCGCGCACTTCGGCAATCGCGTTGCTGAAGGTTTTACCCGCTTCGCGCACCAGAATGCCGATGAGCTGTTGCATCTGATCTTCCATCAGCACCGCAGCGCGTTCGAGAATGGCGGCACGCTCCTCTGGAGGGGTGGCGAACCAGATAGGGGCGTTATTTACTGCGCTGTCCAGCGCCTGATCCACTTCCGCGTCAGTCGCTTCACGCACGTAGCCGACGATATCTTTTGGCTCCGCCGGGTTAATCACTGGCTGCATTTCTCCATCAGCGACAGGTTGCTCCAGCATTGGTTTGGCCTGCCATTTCTGCAGCGCGCTATTGAGCAGGGCAGAGGAGAGGGACGCCAGACGGTGTTCGTTGGCGAGATCCAGACCTGCCGAGTTCACGCGGCCTTTGCCGTACAACTCGCGCGGCAGGGCAATCTTCGGATGCGGCAGGCCAATCTGGCCTTCCTGCGCAGCCATCTTCTCCACCGCCTGTACCGGGTCGGCCACCAGCTCGTCCAGCGGCAGGGTGGTATCGGCGATGCGGTTAACGAAGGAGGTGTTCGCGCCGTTTTCCAGCAGACGACGCACCAGGTAGGCCAGCAGGGTTTCGTGGGTGCCCACCGGGGCATAGATACGGCACGGACGGTTCAACTTGCCGTCCGCCACTTTACCGGTGACCTGCTCGTACAGCGGTTCACCCATGCCGTGCAGGCACTGGAATTCATACTGGCCCGGGTAGTAGTTCTGTCCGGCCAGGCTGTAGATCGCCGCCAGCGTATGGGCGTTATGGGTAGCAAACTGCGGATAGATCAGGTTCGGCACGCCGAGCAGCTTTTTCGCGCAGGCGAGGTAAGAGACGTCGGTGTATACCTTGCGGGTATAGACCGGATAGCCTTCCAGACCGTCCATCTGGGCGCGTTTGATTTCGCTGTCCCAGTAGGCGCCTTTCACCAGACGGATCATCAGGCGGCGACGGCTGCGGCTTGCCAGGTCAATCAGATAATCAATGACGAACGGACAGCGCTTCTGGTATGCCTGAATAACGAAACCAATCCCGTTCCAGCCCGCCAGCTCTGGCTCGAAGCACAGTTTTTCCAGCAGATCGAGAGAGATCTCCAGACGGTCGGCCTCTTCGGCATCGATGTTAATACCAATATCATACTGGCGCGCCAGCAGGGTCAGCGTTTTCAGTCGTGGGTAGAGTTCTTCCATCACCCGGTCGTACTGCGCGCGGCTGTAGCGCGGGTGCAGCGCGGACAGCTTAATGGAGATGCCCGGACCTTCATAAATCCCGCGACCGTTTGACGCTTTACCAATGGCGTGGATCGCCTGCTGGTAAGAAACCATATAGGCCTGCGCGTCGGCGGCGGTCAGCGCTGCTTCACCCAGCATGTCGTACGAGTAGCGGAAACCTTTATCTTCCAGCTTGCGGGCGTTTGCCAGCGCTTCGGCAATGGTTTCACCCGTGACAAACTGCTCGCCCATCAGACGCATCGCCATATCCACGCCCTTGCGGATCAGCGGCTCGCCGCTCTTGCCGATGATGCGGTTCAGGGAGCGGGAGAGATTGGCTTCGTTATGGGTCGAGACCAGCTTACCGGTAAACAGCAGACCCCAGGTGGCGGCGTTAACGAACAGCGACGGGCTGCGGCCAATGTGTGACTGCCAGTTACCGTTGCTGATCTTGTCGCGGATCAGCGCGTCACGGGTGGCTTTATCCGGAATACGCAGCAGCGCTTCCGCGAGGCACATCAGCGCCACGCCTTCCTGTGACGAGAGGGAAAACTCCTGCAGCAGACCCTGAACCATTCCGGCGCGGCCGGTGGCGGTTTTCTGGTTACGCAGCTTGTCGGCTAATTGATACGCCAGGCTGTGTGCCTGCGCGGCAATCGCTTCTGGCAGGCGGGCCTGCTCCAGCAGCATCGGAACGGCGTCGGTTTCGGCACGGCGCCAGGCGCCGGTGATGGCGGCACGGCTGACGGATTGCGGCAGGATCTGCTCGGCAAATTCAAGGAACGGCTGATGACTGTCTTCGCCCGCGATCGGGGCTTCCTCACTTTCATTCGCCGCGCCAGCCAGCAGGGCAGGCAGCTCTGGCAGACCGTCTTCACTCTCCAGTCTTTCCAGATAGTTAAAAATTGCCTGCTTGATTAGCCAGTGTGGTGTGCGGTCAATGCGGGTGGCTGCGGACTTAATCCGTTCGCGCGTTGCGTCATCCAGCTTAACCCCCATGGTGGTCATACCCATGCCAAAACTCCTGTTGTTCTTTAATAGTGTTCTGTCGTTAGCGTGAAATATCCACCATGTTGCAACTTTGTGCAACCGTGTTAAATGTGACCTGGTTTGCAACCCAGAAAATGAATGGATTGTTAATGAATGGTTAGCTGGAAAAAAGAGCTGGCTTCTGCATCGCAGGCCTGTTTTTATGCGGCGCTTAACATTTTTAAAAGGTGCAACCCGTATAAGTGTGAGCGAGTGCAACCTATAGGAAAGTTGTATCAAGCCAGGGATGAATTTGATGTAAATGCAGTGTTAAATCGTTTGTCAGCGGGGGGCGCATACGGCAGGATAGCGCGCCCAACGGAAACACAAGATACATTCACCACGTTCCGGTGATCATATAACAAGGCAACCCGGACGGTTGTCGCTCGACTTTTTGGAGAATTTGAATGGCTATTAGCACACCGATGCTGGTGACATTTCTCGTTTATATTTTTGGCATGATCCTTATAGGGTTTTTGGCATGGCGTTCAACAAAGAACTTTGACGACTACATTCTGGGCGGACGTAGTTTAGGCCCGATGGTGACCGCGTTATCTGCGGGGGCATCAGACATGAGCGGCTGGCTGCTGATGGGGTTACCAGGCGCGATTTTCATCTCCGGTATTTCAGAAAGCTGGATTGCCATCGGCCTGACTGTCGGGGCATGGATCAACTGGAAACTGGTGGCAGGCCGTCTGCGTGTGCATACCGAGGCCAATAATAACGCCCTGACGTTGCCGGATTACTTCACCGGACGCTTTGAAGATAACAGCCGCATCCTGCGCATTATCTCTGCGGTGGTTATTCTGCTGTTCTTCACCATCTACTGTGCCTCCGGCATTGTGGCGGGCGCGCGTCTGTTCGAAAGCACCTTCGGCATGAGCTACGAAACCGCCCTCTGGGCCGGTGCTGCGGCGACTATCCTGTATACCTTCGTGGGCGGTTTCCTGGCCGTAAGCTGGACAGACACCGTGCAGGCGAGCCTGATGATCTTCGCCCTGATCCTGACCCCGGTGATTGTTATTTTCACCGTTGGCGGCTTTGCCGATTCGCTGGAAGTGATCAAACAGAAGAGCATTGAAAACGTCGACATGCTGAAAGGGTTGAACTTCGTTGCCATCGTGTCGCTGATGGGCTGGGGGCTGGGTTACTTCGGTCAGCCGCATATCCTGGCGCGCTTTATGGCCGCGGACTCTCACCACACCATCGTGCATGCGCGTCGTATCAGTATGACGTGGATGATCCTGTGTCTGGCGGGGGCGTGTGCGGTAGGCTTCTTCGGTATCGCGTACTTTAATAACAACCCGGCGCAGGCGGGAGCCGTTAACCAGAACGCCGAGCGCGTGTTTATCGAGCTGGCGCAGATTCTGTTTAACCCGTGGATTGCCGGTATTCTGCTCTCCGCGATCCTGGCGGCAGTGATGTCTACCCTGAGCTGTCAGCTGCTGGTCTGCTCCAGTGCCATCACCGAAGACCTGTACAAAGCTTTCCTGCGCAAAGGTGCAAGCCAGAAAGAGCTGGTGTGGGTAGGGCGCTTTATGGTTCTGCTGGTGGCGCTGGTGGCGATTGCACTGGCGGCCAACCCGGAAAACCGCGTGCTGGGCCTCGTGAGCTACGCATGGGCGGGCTTTGGTGCGGCATTTGGTCCGGTAGTGCTCTTCTCCGTCATGTGGTCACATATGACCCGTAACGGCGCGCTGGCGGGAATGATTATCGGTGCACTGACCGTTATCGTCTGGAAACAGTTCGCATGGCTGGGCTTGTACGAAATCATACCGGGCTTCATTTTCGGCAGCATTGGTATTGTGGTCTTCAGCCTGCTGGGTAAAGCGCCGTCCGCCTCCATGCAGAAACGCTTTGCTGAAGCAGATGCGCATTACCGCTCTGCACCACCGACTAAGCTGCAGCCGGAATAATTTTTCCCTCGGAACACTGAAGGCCGGGCAAGCGCTAGCGCTGCCCGGCTTTTTTCTTGCCAAAATCCGTAATTTCCTGTGATATCCATGTGCTTATAACAATGAGGATAGCGAAGCATGACAATCAAAACAGGGGTAATGGCAGCGGCATTATTGATGCTGGCTGGCTGCACTGCGCCATCGCAACACGCGGCGGTAGAGACCTGCAAAGCGGATAACCAGATGCAGCAAACCACGCTCTATTTCGGACTGAACCGTCCGGCTGGGGCGCAGATCACCAGTAACGAGTGGCAGCAGTTTGTTGATCAGGACGTTACACCGCGTTTTCGTGACGGTCTGACGGTATTTGATGCGCGTGGGCAGTGGTTGGGGAACGACGGGAAAGTGGCGCGTGAACCGAGTAAAGCATTGATGCTGATCCACGGTAAAGATGCGCAGAGTGAAAAGAACATCGAAGCGTTACGCGGGATTTATAAATCCCGCTTCGCGCAGGAATCGGTGATGCGTGTCGACCAGCCGGTTTGCGTGCAGTTTTAATCGCAACGGCGGGATATCCCGCCGTTCTCATTTACAACACTAAACCCGCAAAACTCGCGGACAGCAGACTCACCAGCGTCGCGCCATACACCAGACGCAAACCAAAACGTGACACCACGTTCCCCTGCTGCTCGTTCAGGCCTTTAATCGCCCCGGCCACAATGCCGATGGATGCAAAGTTCGCGAACGACACCAGGAAGATGGACAAAATGCCCAGCCCGCGCGGTGACATCTCATGGGCGATTTTTTGCAGCTCAATCATCGCCACAAATTCATTCGCCACCAGTTTGGTTGCCATAATACTGCCCGCATTTAAGGCATCGCTCAGAGGAATGCCCACCAGCCACGCCAGGGGATAAAATACATACCCCAGGATTTGCTGGAAGCTCATGCCAAACAGGCTGGAGAAGAGGGCGTTAACGGCACTAATAAGGGCAATAAAGCCAATCAGCATCGCCAGAATAATCATCGCCACTTTAAAACCAGCCAGAATATACTCGCCGAGCATTTCGAAGAAGCTCTGAGATTCATGCAGTTTTTCAAGTTTGATATCCGGCTCCGCTTCCGGGCGCGCCGGGTTGATGACGGAGAGAATAATAAAAGTGCTGAACATGTTCAGAATCAGCGCCGCCACCACAAATTTGGCATCGAGCATGGTCATATAGGCGCCAACAATCGACAAAGAGACCGTCGACATGGCTGTAGCCGCCATCGTGAAGAGACGACGTGAGGAGAGATCGCCCAGCACGCCTTTGTAGGCAATGAAGTTTTCAGACTGGCCGAGGATCAATGAACTCACCGCATTAAAGGATTCCAGCTTGCCCATACCGTTCAGTTTTGACAGCAGCGTGCCGATCACCCGAATAAATATCGGCAGAATTCGCCAGTGTTGCAGAATACCGATCAGCGCGGAAATAAAAATAATCGGGCAAAGTACGCCGAGGAAAATGAACGCCAGCCCTTTTTCACCCATTCCGCCAAAGACAAAATTGGTGCCTTCGGCAGCAAATTTCAGCAGTGATTCAAAGAACCCTGAGACGTATTTAATCAGGAATAACCCGCTTTCGGCGTGCAGGAAAAAGAACGCCAGAGCAATCTCAATGACAATCAGCTGTAAAACAAAACGAATGCGAACTTTTCGGCGGTCGAAACTCACCAGCCAGGCCAGCGCAAGAATAATCACCAGCGCCAGCAGGAAATGGACAATCTTAAACATAATTAATTTTCACCAGGTGTTTGAGGCAGGTATTTAGCCACAGCCCTGATTAACCGTAAATGGGCATTTTCGTTATAACTTATAAACTTAACGATAACGACGGCAACTATTACCAGACTTTGCGTTTACAACTCGTCATCAAAACAACACACATTTCGCTTGTTTTTCTCTTCGCCGTAATGATAATCACTATCACAAGAATTTACCTTTCTTTGCATCAGTTGACTGCGATAAACATTTAAGGTGTCGGCATGTTTGTTCCATTTCTCATTATGTTGCGTGAAGGGCTCGAAGCTGCCCTCATCGTCAGTCTCATCGCCAGTTATCTGAAGCGAACCCAGCGTGGACGCTGGATTGGCGTCATGTGGGTGGGGGTGTTCCTTGCCGCGGCGCTCTGTCTGGGCCTGGGCATCCTGATCAATGAAACCACCGGTGAATTCCCGCAGAAAGAGCAGGAGCTGTTTGAAGGTATCGTTGCGGTGATCGCGGTGGTGATCCTCACCTGGATGGTGTTCTGGATGCGTAAAGTCTCCCGTAACGTAAAGGTACAGCTGGAGCAGGCGGTGGATAACGCCCTGCAAAAGAGCAATAACCACGGCTGGGCGCTGATCATGATGGTCTTTTTCGCCGTCGCGCGTGAAGGCCTGGAGTCCGTTTTCTTCCTGCTGGCGGCGTTTCAGCAGGATGTCGGCATTTGGCCGCCGTTAGGTGCGATGCTGGGCCTTGCTACGGCTGTGGTGCTGGGTTTCCTGCTCTACTGGGGAGGCATTCGCCTTAACCTGGGGGCCTTCTTCAAGTGGACGAGTCTGTTTATTCTGCTGGTGGCGGCAGGGCTGGCCGCAGGGGCGATTCGCGCCTTCCATGAAGCGGGCCTGTGGAACCATTTCCAGGACGTGGCGTTTGATCTCAGCAACGTTCTTTCCACCCATTCACTGACCGGCACCCTGCTCGAAGGCATCTTCGGCTATCAGGAAACCCCGAGCGTCAGCGAAGTGGCGATGTACTTTATCTATCTCATTCCGGCGCTGGTGCTGTTCGCAATGCCGCCGCGTACCGGCACGCAGGCGTCGCGCGTTACACCATAATATTTACTTTAGTTACAACATACTTTTAAAGGGAAGAGCCATGGCAATTCAGTTCCGTCGTAGTGCATTATGCGCAGGCATCGCCGCGCTGTTCGCTTCTGCATTCTCCGCCTGGGGTGCGGATGTTCCTCAGGTTAAAGTCACCGTCAATGACAAGCAGTGTGAGCCGATGACCCTCACGGTTAACAGCGGCAAGACCCAGTTTATTATCCAGAACCACAGCCAGAAGGCGCTGGAGTGGGAAATTCTGAAGGGTGTACTGGTGGTGGAAGAGCGCGAAAATATCGCTCCTGGCTTCAGCCAGAAGATGACCGCCAACCTGCAGCCGGGCGAGTATGAGATGACCTGCGGTCTACTGACTAACCCTAAAGGTAAGCTGATCGTCAAAGGTGAAGCAACGGCCGATGCGACGAAAGGTGCGGCGGTGCTGAGCCTGGGTGAGGCGATTACCGCATATAAAGCGTATGTCTCCAAAGAGACGGCCGACCTGGTTGCGGGTACTAAAGCCTTTACCGATGCGGTGAAAGCAGGTGATATCGAAAAAGCGAAATCCCTCTATGCGCCAACCCGTCAGCACTACGAGCGTATCGAGCCGATTGCCGAGTTGTTCTCTGACCTTGATGGCAGCATTGATGCCCGCGAAGACGATTTCGAGCAGAAAGCCGCCGATCCGAAATTCACCGGTTTCCACCGTCTGGAGAAAGCCCTGTTTGGCGACAACTCCACCAAAGGGATGGAGAAATACGCTGAGCAGCTGAACGGTGATGTGCTGGAGCTGCAAAAGCGCATCAGCGAGCTGGCTTTCCCACCGTCAAAAGTGGTGGGCGGTGCCGCAGGGCTGATTGAAGAAGTGGCCGCGAGCAAAATCAGCGGTGAAGAAGATCGCTACAGCCATACCGACCTGTGGGATTTCCAGGCCAACGTCGACGGTTCACAAAAAATTGTCGATCTGCTGCGTCCTCAACTGCAGAAAGAGAACAGCGAACTGCTGGCTAAAGTGGATGCTAACTTCAAAAAAGTCGACTCCATTCTGGCGAAGTACCGAACCAAAGACGGCTTTGAAACCTACGATAAGCTGACCGATGCCGACCGCAACGCGCTTAAAGGCCCGATTACCGCCCTGGCAGAAGATCTCTCCCTGCTGCGTGGCGTACTGGGTCTGGACTAAGCACGATGAATAAGCATAACGAAAGCGAGGTGATTGAGCCTTCACGTCGTCGGTTGCTAAAAGGGGTAGGGGCGCTGGGGGGCGCTCTTGCGCTGGCTGGTGGGTGTCCGGTGGCGCATGCGGCGAAACCGCAAAGCGCGCCCGGCACGCTGTCCCCTAATGCTCGCATGGAGACGCAGCCGTTTTACGGTGAACATCAGTCGGGCATTCTGACACCGCAGCAGGCGTCGATGATGCTGGTGGCATTTGACTCACTGGCGAGTGATAAAGCCGATCTGGAGCGTCTGTTCCGTCTGCTGACGACACGTATCGCGTTTCTCACCGCAGGCGGGCCGGCACCGGAAACGCCAAATCCGCGTCTTCCGCCCATGGACTCCGGTATCCTGGGGCCGTTTATCGCCCCGGATAATCTGACGATGACCGTTTCGCTCGGTGAATCGCTGTTTGATGCGCGCTATGGACTGGCAAAACAGAAGCCAAAAGCGCTGCAGAAAATGACGCGTTTCCCGAATGACTCGCTGGACGCTGCTCTTTGTCACGGTGACCTGCTTCTGCAGATTTGCGCCAATACCCAGGACACGGTGATCCACGCCCTTCGGGATATTATCAAGCACACGCCGGATCTGTTGAGCGTGCGCTGGAAGCGGGAAGGGTTTATCTCGGACCATGCTGCCCGCAGTAAAGGGAAAGAGACGCCGGTTAACCTGCTGGGCTTTAAGGACGGTACGGCCAACCCGGACAGCCACGATGGTGCGCTCATGAAGGAGGTGGTGTGGGTCACTGCCGATCAGGGCGAGCCAGCGTGGGCCGTTGGCGGTAGCTACCAGGCAGTGCGGATTATTCAGTTCCACGTGGAGTTCTGGGACCGCACGCCGCTCAAAGAGCAGCAGACGATCTTCGGTCGCGATAAGCAAAGCGGGGCACCGCTCGGCATGAAGAACGAGCATGACGTGCCCGACTACGCCAGAGATCCCAATGGCGATGTGATTGCGCTGGACAGCCATATTCGTCTGGCTAATCCGCGCACCAAAGAGACGCAGTCCAGCCTGATGATGCGCCGTGGCTACAGCTACTCTCTGGGCGTAACCAACTCCGGCCAGCTTGATATGGGGCTGCTGTTCGTCTGCTATCAGCACGATCTGGAAAAAGGCTTCCTGACCGTGCAGAAGCGGCTAAATGGAGAAGCGCTGGAAGAGTACATTAAACCTATCGGCGGCGGCTATTTCTTTGCCCTGCCAGGCGTACGCGATCAACACGCGTATCTCGCTCAAGGGCTGATTGAGGCCTGATCGCTGTCCCTGCGCCACGTTCGCAGGGACATTATTTTTTCATATGACAATTCTGTTGTTATATTTCTGTAATATTTCTGTATGAGACTGATTTCAACTGTAGGGACAGTCTTAAAGGTTGCAATCAGGTAAAATAAATGTTGCATTTATGATAACACCTGATGTAATTAAGATAAGACAGCGGTAGTTCCCGGCAGTGATGCTGAATCACTATGGAGATCGCGAATGGTTGCGTCCTGTACTGGACATGGTAAACACAACAACCGCAGCACCCGGCGCGGAGGCTCAGACTCCGGCAGCGATTTCCTCACCACTAAATTCTCCCCCCTTCCTCAAGAATCTCATTCGACCGACGTGCAGAACGGTGCGCGTAGCTGTTCCGTATCGTCATCCGATAAAGCAAGCAATGGCTTACAAGGAAGCCAACCCTCTGATGTTCGTGCGCATAATCGTGCTGAAACTGGCGCGTGTGATGAATACCAACAACTCAAGGTGCTATCCATGGGAAGACAAAAAGCAGTGATCAAAGCTCGTCGCGAAGCAAAACGTGTGCTGAGACGGGATTCACGTAGCCATAAACAGCGTGAAGAAGAATCGGTCACCTCGCTTGTGCAGATGAGTGGCGTAGAAGCAATTGGCATGGCGCGGGACAGCCGTGACAATTCTCCAATTGTGGCGCGCAATGAGGCTCAGGCGCACTACCTGAATGCTATCGAGAGTAAACAGCTCATCTTTGCAACCGGTGAAGCCGGATGCGGGAAAACCTGGATCAGTGCAGCCAAAGCGGCGGAAGCGCTGATCCATAAGGACGTGGAGAGGATTATTGTCACCCGTCCGGTACTGCAAGCTGATGAAGATCTCGGCTTCTTGCCCGGAGACATTTCGGAGAAGTTTGCCCCATACTTCAGGCCTGTCTATGACGTGCTGGTGAAGCGACTGGGGGCTTCCTTTATGCAGTACTGCCTGCGGCCAGAGATTGGCAAGGTGGAAATCGCGCCGTTCGCCTATATGCGCGGACGTACATTTGAAAATGCGGTCGTCATTCTTGACGAGGCTCAGAACGTGACCGCTGCGCAAATGAAGATGTTTTTGACGCGCCTCGGGGAGAACGTGACGGTTATCGTTAACGGCGATATTACCCAGTGTGACCTGCCATCCGGCGTGAAATCCGGACTGAGCGACGCTATGTCACGTTTTGAGGAAGATGAGATGATTGGTGTGGTCCGCTTCACCAAAGATGACTGCGTGCGATCGGCGCTGTGTCAGCGCACGCTGCAAGCGTATTATTGAGTTTGTTGTTCTGTTCAAAGCCCGGGAAGCCGGGCTTTGTTCTTTTCCCTTGTATGTTTAAAGCCACTTTAGCTAACGTCGTTAAATAAAACTGTCGTCATCATCGCTGTAGTCGTCATCTGCATCGTCGTTCTGCCAGATGTCGTTATTATTGCCGAACGGATCGTCCTGGTTGAGGAAGCGGGTGTCAGAGACATTATTAAAGTCGCCGTATTGATTACCGATAAACGGCTCATTACCGGCGGGCGTTGTCGGTTCTTCGATGATGTTCACGATCTCTTCCGGCCGCGACTGATGGAACATACTGGTCAGCATCTCGGCCAGCACGACGCCACCGGCCACGCCAGCGGCTGTTTGCAGCGCGCCTGCCATAAAACTGCCGCCGCGAGGAGCCGAAGCTGGCGCTGCCGCCCGTGAATAATCCTGCGCCGGTGGCTGTTGCTGCTGGGCATTCCAGCTGTTGTCCGGCTGCGGGTTGCTTTTCCCGCCACCAAACAGGCCGCCGAGGAAACTGCCGCCCGTCGAGGGTTTGCTTTTTTGCGCGGCTAATTCGCTTTCAAGCTCCTGAACCCGGGACTGTAGGCGTTTCAGCGCCGCTTCCTGAATCAAAATCGATTGCGCCATATAGTAGGGGGCCGCAGGCTGCTGTCTGACGAATTCCGCGATCTGACGCTCTGCATCGGCATCCCGTTGGCTGTTTTGTTGTCCGGTCTGTTTCAGACGTTCGAAAAGGCCGTTGATTAGCTGCTGTTCTTCATATTGCATGACAATAACCTTCCGCTCTCCAGGGGGGATACCACCTAGTTTATCAGCGGTGATAAACTGTGTCTGGAGAGTGAAATGTTTGTTTAAGATTGGTTGCAAGTTAGCTGAAACTCGCTCTGCTTTTGGGCGAAAAAAAAGCCCGTACTTTCGTACGAGCTCTTCTTTAAATATGGCGGTGAGGGGGGGATTGACTCGCTTTGCTCGCCCTGCGGGCAGCCTGTTCGCTGCGCTCTCAGTCTGTCCAACTGGCTGTCGCCAGTTGTCGAACCCCGGTCGGGGATTCTCATCCCCCCTGCATGAGTGCAACATGCGAAAAAAAAGCCCGCATTTTCATGCGAGCTCTTCTTTAAATATGGCGGTGAGGGGGTCTGCCATATTTACGTTCATTATCATTCGCATTAATCATGATTATTTCTTTATATACAATGTGTTGTCATTATTCTTTGTTCGCTGACGTATTGCTATCTTTTCGTAAATCCGTCATTTTATGCAGTACAGGATGCATTACAGAAGAGTGAGGGTTATGCCAAAGAAAGCCAGAGAACTGTCCGCCTTAGCCGTTTCCAGACTTAAAGCGGAAGGTCGCTATGCGGTGGGTGGTGTTGACGGATTGTATCTGCGGATCGCCGGGCGCTCACGCGCATGGGTCCTTTGCGTTGCGATGGGCACCCGAATAAACAGGGCAGGTAAGACCGTTCCCCGGCGACTGAATATGGGTCTTGGCCCGTATCAGGAAGTTTCACTGGCAGAAGCGCGTGATAAGGCGCGTGAACTGCGCAGGCAGATCCGTAATGGCATTGATCCGCTCAGAGAAAAACATGCCCAAAAAGCACATCAGGAAAAAACAGCCCGTAAACAGAAGACGTTCCACGAATGTGCGGAAGCCGTACTGGAAATTAAGGGGCGTGAACTGAAGAGCAAAAAGCATGTCGCACAGTGGCGCTCTTCACTGGAGACCTATGCTTATCCGGTTATTGGTCAGAAAAGGGTGGGTGAGATTACCAAGACCGATCTGCTGTCGATACTGGAACCCATCTGGTTAACCAAAAACGAAACCGCCAGCCGCGTGCGTGGTCGTATTGAAACTGTGCTGGATTACGCTAAAGCGAAAGAATACCTTGAAGGGGATAATCCCGCTGCGTGGAAGGGGATGCTGAAGCCGCTGTTGCCAATGCCAAGTAAGGTGCAGAACAAAAAACATCATGCTGCATTGCCGTATGGTGAACTTGGTGCGTTTATGGCTGAACTTCGTACCCGGACAGGCGTATCGGCCAGAGCACTGGAATTTTCCATACTGACAGTGGCCCGCTCCGGTGAAATTCGGGGAGCAGAATGGAGTGAAATCGATCTGGCGGCAAAAACGTGGATTATTCCGGCAGAAAGGATGAAGGCCAGTAAAGAACATCGTGTTCCGTTGTCTGATGCGGCGGTGGCATTGCTCAGAATGCTGCCCCGGTTTAAGGACAATAATCTTGTTTTCCCTGCTCCGCGCGGCGGGCAACTGTCGGATATGTCATTAACAGCGGTATTAAAGCGCATGGGCCGCAGTGATTTAACCCAGCATGGTTTTCGCTCCACGTTCAGGGAATGGGCCGGGGAGACCACATCCTACCAAAGGGAAGTGATTGAACATGCGCTGACCCATCAGTTAGCGGATAAAGCAGAAGCAGCCTACCAGCGCGGCACTCTGTGGCCCAAACGCGTTGCGCTGATGGATGACTGGACCGATTATTGCGGATATGAGCCTGTCGATAAGGCAGCATAAACAGAAGGGATGCGAATGAAAGCAAGTGAAGTGATGGTATCGGTAAAACGATGGTTCAGCCTGCGCAATTATGATGTTTTACAGGAGATTACGGCTGGCGACCTGAGCGATGAAATCAACCGGCGAGCTTCACTGCTACGGTATGATTTCGATTACGGGAATGATACCCGTCGCCTGCGATGTCTGGAGTATGAAGCCCGGATACTGGCGGGTAATCCCCTTCTGGTCAGTTCCACGACAAAAGCACCAACGGCCCGGAAAATCAATCCTCTCACTGATGCCAGCCTTCATGTCCGGCATATCACGGTCGCTGATATTGGTCGCTATGAAGCCCGGCTGCGTGAACTGGATATACTCCGGCGCGGTGATGGCTCGTCAGGACCCGTATCGAAAGAGGATGGCAGACGCAGGCTGACTGATATTGATGAGCTGAACGCCGATCACCCGCTGTATCTGTGGCTGAATATCGCCTTGCTGACTGATGAGGAAGTGGTGGAGCATGTGAAAAGAATGCTTCCCCAGTGGCGAAAAGAGTATGGCACTGGCGAACCGGCGATTAACACGTCCCGGTTTGGCCTCAGTACGGTGAAGAAGCTGATCCACTACAGGATTATCCCGATGCTGGATCTGATGCTGTGGGAAAAACGCAATGGTGCCCGGATCTCGTATGAACAGATGTCGAGGCTGCTCTATCCCGATGACTCGAACGTGATCAGGGGAGGAGCTCAGATTAAGGATACCGACAGGCCGCTTGCTGAAAGGGCGCTGACGCGTGAATTTGACCGTCTGTTTAACCTCTGGCTGAGCAAAAATGACTACCTTATGGACACGAAAATCGCTGATGTGATGAAGATGGATGAGGAGGAGACGGCCTGAGCTTATCCCGCTTCACGACGGGTCAGCAACGAAGGCTGGCCCCGTTTTTCAAACCCAGCGAAATCCACAAAATTTATTTTTCCCCGAAAACCGCACCCTTCTATTTTCCCGAAGAAAAGAGTTGTCTGATGTCTGCATCCGGCGATGTCAGTTCTGGCTACCATAGCTCCTGTTGAAACAAAACAGGAGATAAAGATGAAAAATAACACAACGAAGAGATTTATCCGCGTCCCGGAAGTATTAAGACGAGTGGGCTTTGGTCGAACCAAGCTGTATGAACTTATCCGGCAGGGCCGCTTTCCTGAGCAGGTGAAGATAGGGCCGAGGACGGTCGCTTTTGTTGAAAGCGAGATAGATGAATGGATTGAAGCCACTATTCGGAACTCACGCCAGAACGCAGCATAAAACATAAATACCGTTTCCGGGCGAATAGATGATTTTCGCTCAGGGACTCTTATTATCTTAAATAATAAAAGGGCAATATATGAAAATAGAACTTAATACGACAGAGCAGTTTATCAGTGAAGCCGAATGTTTGTATAACCATTATCTGAATAAACGACTACGAAACCAGCCTGTGCATTTCTACCACTTGCTGAAGAATAAGAAGGATATGAACGAAGTGATCGAAAATATTATCGATAAAACAAAGAAAAGTTTTTATGGGACTGAAGGTGAACAAGAAAAAGATCGAATATCCGGGAGTGTTAACTATGCGAAAGTAAAGCAACATCTTCGTCAGCTTTGGATTGTCTATAAGTGTGTATACCGCTAATACTCATACAAACATTTTGCTATTCCAACATTAAACTAAAGAGGAAATAAAAATGAATATATTTAAAAATAAATCTACTGAAATCTTTTATGTTGTGTCCTTGCATATCTACGCGGAGCTTTTTAACTCAAAGGACAAAACGACATCAAATATGATTATGACACATGTAATGGATCATGAGTTTGTCTGTAAACTAATCGATCTGGCGATGAGAAATGCTGAGAAGCATCTTCTGAAAAAAGCATGGAAAAAGAATGCTGCTGAAAAACTGTCTGAGGTGGATTTTAAAGAGGTTAAGCAGGCATTAGCTAAAATGCACTACACCGTTCTGGCGGAGTCAATATATTGATGTGTTCTGACGTTTATCTGCCCCTTCATGGGGCTGATAAAAAATCTGATATGAAGGCTAAAAACTAACAGTGAAAATGTTCTGACAAATATTTGAAAACATTATCCTGTTAAAAATACCCAATCCAAGGAGTCAAAATGATTGATGAATTTCATGTGATGTATATGTATAAAAAAATCCAAGCAGAAGCCGCAACTACTGACATTAAAACACTGGAACAGCTTTTGAAAAAGTTCAGGAGCGTAGTCAACGAACGTCGTGAAGAATACTATCAGGAGATTCGTGAGAAGAAGGCTCATAAGTTGAAAATGAAAAGAGCACAAAGATTGCTTGAGAAAATGGCGTGTGACCGAATTTCACCAGAAGATCTCATTGACTGATAAGAGTTTTGTATAATAATGTATCTACATCAAAAACATGGAGGTGGTTATGGGCTGGGAGCTTCACATAGTAAGAACAGAGAATTGGTTCGAGAGCGCAAGTGATCCAATAAGCCGTGAAGAATGGCAGTGTTCCGATTGGTCGTAACGTGAGCAGTTAATGGAAAGTATCGTAATTCAGATTAAGAGAAAACCCTACTTATGTTTGCATCGATTAATTTTGGGGATGAACCAGTAACTTTTAAATTCAAAAAGATCTTTATCTTTTTAGATTTAAAGATTATAATTATAGTATTGTACACAGATATATAATATGAAAAATGAGTAATAATAAAGAAGAAAACAATATAATAATGAATGAAGTGAAAGAGCTTCATGCTTCAATATTAGAAATCAGCAAATCATCTTTTGAAATAAAGAAATTATGTATAACAACTATAGGTATTTTTAATGGTTTTTTCTTATCTAAATTAAATTTTTCTAATGATGTTAAAAATACTGATATCGATATAATATTTACATCGATTTGTATAACCTTATTAATAACAATACTATTTCACATTACTGACGCGACAACGTATTTCTTTCAGCGCAAGAATAGAGAACGTCAATCTAGATTCAAACAACTCTTATGCGTTGAAAATAATATAGAGTTATTTTCATTAAAAGATACAAACTGGGTATCTTCTTTTTTTAACTCTAGTATGGTCATGTATATAACTATTTATTTAATGGCATTTGTAGCATATGTAGCATTAACTTATTTAACAACATCAATGGAAGTAATGCTGCTGTCAATATTTATATTCGTTTCATCGATTGTAGTCCTTCTTGTTTCAAGTAAAAAAAAAAGAGAATATTCGTAAGCTATACGACACGAGATAATAAATTAGATATCTATAGCCTGAAGGTCATTGAGGCGAAAATAAAGAAACTGGGTTATTCTTGTTATATAGATTTACTGCATAATACTAGTAAAAACAAGCAACAGCGGGTATTTAATGAACTAATATCATCTGATTATTTCATGGCTATAATTTCGGATAATTATCACCTATCTCCTTGGGCACAAAAGGAAATCACATTAGCACGTAAGTTAAAAAAACATATAATAAAAATTGACTATAGAAATGTATATAAGATGCAAAATAATCAAATAGCGATAAAACAATTGGTAACTCGTATGAAAATAAAAACCCTTGATTTATACAGTAAACTAATTTATGACAGATGGTATGATCATAAGTTTAAAAACAAACACATTGCCGCCATGTTTTTAATGTGTATTGATAAAAGATTTTTACTTGTATTATTGATCATATCACCAATGCTATTTTTTAGTTATCAAGATATGCAATCAAATATAGGTGCTTTATATCTGTCTATTACAGCAGCAGCTATATTTTATAGTTTATTTAACTTGTATCCTGAAATTTATGATAAGTTTAGATTGGGCCAAAATTGTTATATTGAAATAAGTCAGATTAAAGCAAGAAGAGCGAACCTTGTCATTTATCTACTGGGTATCGATGATAATTGTTTTTCTGATGCAGCTAATAGATTTCTAACAAAGCAAAGTTATCTGGATATTTTAAGTTCATTAAGATTTAAAAATAATTTTCAGGTGAATTATTCAATGTTCACCAGTTTAGGATTGAAATTCCCTTTAAGCGGTCAATCAAATAAAACCTTTTTAGAATACTGTATTAAAATTGCAAGAGAGGATTTAGACGACATACAAAAGATTAAGAGCATTCCTGATATTCATAAATTAAAATTGTATGATGCTATCATATACTTAGAAAGAGAACTGATTAGGTTTTTGGATTCCTCTAATAAAAACACTTTGCATGAAGGTGATGTGGTTGCTATTCTGATTCAGGCCGTTGATAAATTATCTTATTATTCAAACAAAGAATTACCAATGTATGTTGGTAATCGATTTACTCTTCATTTTACACCAACCAGAGATGAAATTTACGCAGCAAAAAGTTTGAATACTATTTATCATGAATTCACATGAAAGTTATAATGAGAAATCATCCAATGCCTTCTATTTTTAATGAAGGCATAATCAAGTTCCTAACATAGTTGCCAGATCTGTTTCACGAGCATGCGCGCGAAGTGTACGAATATTGTTCAGTGCCTTGAGAACTTCACTCATAGTATGTCATCCGGTGTTTTAAAATGGGCGTTTAATAAAACTAATGTATGCGGTATGGTTGAACAGTCAAAAAACAACCCGTAAATAATATAGTAAATATTATCGGTTAAGCAATATAATAAATCTCATTTTATACGAATAACATAGAGCAGTTCTTTAAAGAGACATTTTCCTACGCTTTTGGCTTGATGGCTCGAACTGTGACGAGATGTGAGAGAGTTGCTCAAGACTTTGTTCAATAGAACGCTGGAACTCAACAGCGGCTTCTGTACGCTGTTTTATGACCAAGGCAATTATTTCTTCATCACTCTTTTCTGAGATTGCTTTACGGTATAATACACGTTCGTTTAACAGTTCAAGATTACCTGATGATTTTGCTGATGTGTTAGCTTTTGAACTGCTTATTGGGTTAAGCTCATCAATAAAGTATTCAATAAGAGATTCTCTCTTTTTTTCAAGTCTACGAAGTTCGGTGTGTGCAGATTTAAACTTTTGGGCTTTAATTAAAGGAACATCATCGGAACGTAGCCTACGGTATTCATTCCTGTATTGTTCTATCAAAATATGATTTTTTAGTTCTTTTATTGTCGCTAAATACTGGATTAAATCACTGTTGTCTGTTTTTACTTTTCTCATATAAAACCTCGTTATAAAATAGTGGATATATTTATATTACGAGGTGTAGTGTAAGTGTCAAATTAAAGAGAAATATTTAATATAATATTTTTTGTAAAATATCGATTACTCTATCTCTTCAAAAAGACATTCGGGCATCTCATCAGGGGACTGTAGTATCAAATCCTCATTGTCGGTGGACGGTTTACTATTATTGTCCATCTTATTACTTTCATCAGTCCCTGTTCGAAAAGTATAAACGTTTTCAAATTGTTCTTTTTCATCAACAACAAATCCCTGCGCCTTTTTGACATTAGGGCGTTGTTTGGCATTGATAGAATGCGCTTGTCCCTTAAGAAATATGTTGGAGTTCATAAATAGATCACCATCTTTATCAATAATGATCCCTTTCTTTTTGAGCTTTTTAAAAACAAGAGACATATTTGATTTTTTAATGTCTAAATCGCGGCATAACTTTGCTTGTGAGATATGAAAGCAGTTTCCAAACTCCATGATATTTAAGATCCTTGCGATAACTTTCAGTTCATTCTTTGAAATATCAAGTTCTGCGAGTTGCTGAAAGTTTTTTGTGAACATATGGACATAATCAACATCCTTTTTGATAGATTTAATGTTTTCTTTTCTTGAATAGATATTGGTAATGTCTTTATGTGTGCTGTAATAATGTTCGAATATCTGTACTTTCTGTTCATTGGTGAAATGGTGATCATCAATATACTGCTTTAGCTCAAAAGGTGATAAGTCGTTAAGGGATTTGAAATCTATCTGTGTCATCGTATATTTCCTTTTATTGTTTTTTATTAATACATAACAGATTAAACACTATCGTCAATAACAAAGTCAAAAATAAGTGGAAAAAGTTATAAAATAGTGGAGAGCTATCCATTGAGTATGATGGATAAAAAGCTTATTACTTTCTGGCTGGAATAAGTTTACTTAGAGTGGAATGTCCGCCAGTTATTGAATAATAGTTTTAGTGCGGAACTATAGTTATAGTTTTTGCTAACTATGGTTATAGTAAACTATAATCAGAGTTATAGATATCGATAACCATAGTTATAGGAACCTATAACCTTTATTCTGTAATATATTGTTTTATATGAGAAATAACAGCTGTAATATAGTAATAAGTTTAATATAGTAAAAGGGAATGTGTGCCTGTTGAATGGCACCTGCTGTTTTATGAATGGCGTTGGAGGTTTTCAGCAATGAAGGATGAATTGTATTGAAATATTTCTTAATTGATCTGTCCAGAAACGTTTTGCGATGAAGTTTATTTGTGCCTTATGAAAATGGCACCAATGGTGTAATCTGTTTATTTTTCTTATTCTGTTATTACAGCGGAGTGATTGTTTTCTACAATCACGAATCGCTGCTTTTATTGTGAGAGATTAATTAATTTGCCTTTTACTTTGTGTGCGTCTTCGACGCGATCTTTTTTGGATAAATCCATCACTAACAGGGATGAACCCTGCTCCAGCAATGTGATTGTCTTGAACAATCACTAAGTGCTGCTTTTATGAATATAGTTTTCCTATACGATCAAGAGTGAATGTTATATTTTATCACAGTAATGCTATGTTCAAACATAGGATCATTTTTTTATAACTGAATGATAAAACGATCTAAAACCGATCTTTTACGTCTTTACTAGAAATATTGAACTACTTTATCAAGAGAAAATATATTAATGTCAGAGTCAGGGCGTAGCCGTGCGTCAGCACATGAGCGTTAGCTCATAGATGGTGGATATTATCAAAAAAGGATTTTAATCAAACAGAGAGGAACGCTTTACAATAAAAATATAAACTTCATTCATAAATGGCTAATCATTTTGAGCTTGAAACCCCATATGGTGATCATAAAATCGCCCGGTTTCTTTTAATCCTATTAAGTATTATCTCTTACTTCTTGCAAAATTAAATTAAGAAGAAAACGGCCTGTAGCCCTTACGGCATAAGGCTTAGAACGAAAATATACGACTGACCGTACAGTCAGTGTCCCTGACTCTGTAGTCAGTATTCCTGACTGTACAGTGAGCTTTCCTGACTCTGTAGTCAGTTTCTATGTCATTTTATAAACTAAAAATGACTGTGTTTTAAATTCTAGTCACTGGAATACTTGCGATTTCTAAAATATTTTCGCAAAAAAATATGCAAAAAACTTGATATCTATTTTGTGCATGGTATTTAATTATAAATAAAATAACAAGAGGTAATACTGAAATGAATGAAATAGACGTTGACTTGGATTTAGGATTAAATCCTTTTTGCTTTGAGACAGAGCTAAAGATTGAAATACGAAAGAAAAATCTGACCGTTTTAAGAGGCACAGAACTTATCGAAAAAAAAGATACAGGTAAAAGCTACTTCGCCAATATCGTGCATACGCAAGAGGTCGATAAAGAAGAGTTCATTAAACTCTATACCTCTCAGATAAAAGCATACTTTGATCTCACGAAAACTGCATACAAAGTGTTTTTCATATTTTTACGAATATATCAGGATGCGATAGGCAAAGATCATTTCTACCTGAGCTGTAAAAAGGCAATGTCTCTTGCGGAAAAGATAGATCACTTTGTCTTGTCTGAATCTATCTTTTACAGAGGGATAAAAGAACTCATCGAAAAACGTATTATTGCTAAAACCAATGAGAAAAACTGGTATTTCATAAACCCTGCTATTGTCTTCAATGGTGATCGTGCTCGCTTTGTTTCAGAGATTATAAAAAAGAAAGAAGCAATGGAAGAACAACCCGAAAGCATAGTCGTCAATGGCGGCGGCAATAGCACACTTAAAGATAAAAACAGGTCAATTGAAGCAGTTATACAAGAAGTTAATAACCAAGATGACATAGATTTGTTAATCGCAAGATTGCAGGCTAAAAAGTCTCAAGGGTTAGTGAAGAGTGAAAGTATAAATAAAATCCCTTCTGTAGAGTACACAAGTCTTGTGCCACCAGAAGAACCGTTAGATTGGGATAATATTTAGTGATCCATTAACGCGACTTCTCTGAACTTTTTATACACATATATTCATATTTTAAACGTTGGGATGTGGAAGATGAAATCCTTATTAAATTAAAAGAAGCCAGATAAACTGGCCTCTTCAGAGTATTGTAATAAATTTTTGGAGTAGTCATTTATTTACTTTTAAACAATAATCAAAAATAAAGTCATTGTCAAATTAAATTATCATTCTCTTGATTAATTCTATTTTATTTAATATATATTAATAAGGCATTGTGTTTTTATTTAATCAGAAGAAGAAAATATGGTGAATAAAATGTAATAAATCAAAGGAGTATCAAATGAATAAACTTAGTAAAAATAAATGGCGAACAAATGTATGTGTCCGCATTTTCAAAATAATCCTTCCCGCAACAATATTAATTTCAGCAACCACAGCTAACTCAGCAGTCTGTAGCCCGGATGTCAGCTCATCATTAAAACAAGCGCAATATAACGCAATGAAGCAGGATGCGGCTCAGTTAGAGCCGGTAGCGAAGAATTTCATGGATAACATCAATCAGTCGCTTGAGACTATTGGCTGCACGGACGCATGGCCCGCCGGAAACCTCGGCATTAATCTTCCCTCTGTGGATTCAATAATTAAAAAAACTAAGGAAGCGGCAATAAGTAAAGCCTGTTCGATTGCGAGAGAAAAAGTCAGTCAACTGACCGGAAATATATCCGAAAGCATTTCCATTGATATGCCCGTCCTTGGGAATGTCGCAAGTGGAAGTATTTCTACAGGAACAAGCTCTTCATCAGGATCGGGAGCAACTGTCAACGGAACCGATGTTTGGAACAGCATCAGTAACTCAATGAAGTAAGCAACAAAGGAATATGATAATGATAAATATAAAGAAAAAGGAAGTGTTGATATTATTAGCAATATTAGTTTGCCTGTTCTTAACTCAGTCAGCTTATGCCGCAGATTTATTTACCGTCCCGGATACTGATAAGTCAAAGTTGTGGTTTCTGGATATCTTATTTCCTGACAATTTAGCCCAGAGTCCTTTAGCGAGCACAATGACAATCCTCAACAGCGCTGTTTTACTGGTTGGAGGCATTTTAGCTGCATATACGCTGATTGCCGGAACCATGTCAACGGCACATGACGGAGAAATGTTGGGTAAGAAATGGTCTTCCATGTGGTTGCCCGTAAGAACTGCATTAGGCACGGCAATGATACTCCCGGCAGCAGGGGGTTTCTGTGCCGCTCAGGTTATGGTTCTGTGGATGATTAATCAGGGAGTCGGTCTGGCAGATACCGTCTGGAATACCTATGCATCCAACCCCTCAGATGGGGCTGTTATCACAACATCAGCGTCTTATCAGGAACTTGACCGTATAGCGAAAACTGCGTTTATCAATAACGTCTGTATGTTGAAGGCGGGTGAATTATGGAAGAAATCAGCAGCAGCCGATCCCTTCCCGCACGTCACGCCTGCGTTTGAAATGACGCCGGAGAAAGGTGCCTATTTATACACATACAGTTATGGAGCCAGCAATGCCGGTAATGATATGAATAAAAATTTACTGGTATCCAAGGCTGCATGTGGAAGCATCACGCTTACAGACCCCAAGGCCAAAGCTTCTTATGACGAACAGGCTAAAGCTCAGGCTACCATTGCTGCTGGCGGCATGTATATGGCTTATATGCCACAGGATATAAAGACGAATATTTCAGATGTTATTGAGGCACACAATGCCGCATTCATCGGTCTTGATAATAGTATGAAAACGCTGGCTGAACAGTATGTGGCCGATAATAATATTGATATTCAGACCGGAATAAACAGCGCAACGGCCTCATATGTATCCATTATTGATACTGCAGTACGAACAGTTTTCTCCACTGGCGACCAGTGGGATGATTTCAAGGAGAATGTCCAGAAAGATGGATGGTTTATGGCTGGCGCATGGAGTATGAAGCTTATCCGTGTTCAGGACGCGATTAACGGCGCTGCACATAACCTTCCTGTCGCCGGACAACAGACTATGGAATACGGCGATATATTCGATAATACCCTGAATGCGATTATGGCTAAAGTGGCTCAGGATATGGCGAGATCAACGACAGCTTCAAGATATGCTAATGGGATTGATGCGCAAAACCAGACAGAAGCCAATACCAGTGGTAAAAGTGGTAAAGGTCCGAAAACAGCAGATGCCGGTAAAATTGTTTCGTCTCTTCAGAGTGAAGCGAATAAGAGCATTTCTGGTGCAATGGCGGGTTTTCTCAGCTCCAGCGTTATTAATGGCAGAAAGCAGGGAAAAATTGTCGCATTCTCGACGGACACAACCGCTGCCAATTTACAGGCGATAAACCCGTTACTGGCTGTTAAAGGACTTGGGGATACGATCAGTGCCGCTGGCTGGACGCTATTAGGGAGTTCTGCGGTTGTTGGCGCGGGCCTTGGCGCATGGACATCATGGACTGCAAGCTGGGTATCAGGTGCATTTGGCGCTATGGGGATTGTTATGCCACTGGTTATCCCTTTATGGATAGCAGGTGATACCTTAGCCGTCGTTATTCCTATGCTACCTTATGTTATGTGGTTTGGTGTTTGTGTAGGCTGGATGATCCTGTGCCTTGAAGCAATGGTTGCAGCACCGTTATGGGTAATAACACATTTACATCCAGATGGTGATGGCGTAGTGGGTCGTGGTGGCGCTGGTTATGGTCTGGTTTTATCGTTGACCATGCGACCAGCGCTAATGATAACAGGATTAATAGCAGCCTATACGATGCTCCCTATCCTTGGTGGGATCGTCAATGAAACATTCTCCGGCGCGTTTGGCATGATGTCAGCCAATGCCGGGATAGGTATCATCGAGTCACTGGCCCTCATTGCTGTGTATATTGCCATGATGTTCACGGTAGTGAAGAAATCACTTTCACTGATTCACATCATCCCTGATGAAATTATGAAGTGGCTTGGTGTTCATGGTGGTCAGAGCATGTCGGGTTACGCTCAGTCGGCATCAAAAGGTGTTGAAGGTGCTATGTTCACCAAAACCGTGTTGGATCAGGTTTCTCATACCTCAAATGCGATGGGTAATCAGATCAGGAATGCGCAAATCAACAAAGACCGTGAACAGCAACGTGAGCTTCAACAACAGCAACAGGCTAAACAGGGGAAAGCACAGGCAGCTAATAAAGCCAATGATACGGGATCTGCATTCAGAACTCATATGAGTAATGCTGGCCCACTGGATCAGCAGGATGAATATCAGTCTCTTGAAAGTGCTAACTCGGCTTACAATGCGGCTGAGGCAGCAGATGCTGTTGGTGATACAACAGGCGCAGCGGGTTATATGAATGTAGCTCAAAAGGCTGCTAACAGAGCGGTATCGTTTGGTGAACATAACAGACCGTTGCTGCCTGTAAGTTTACAGGCCCAAGCTTCACCAATTGAAAGCTTTAAGGCTCCAGAGAAAGGGAGCGGTAGTGGATCTTCCGGTGGTAGTTCATCACCCACTGAAAGTAATGACAGATAATGTGATATTAAGAGGGCTTCGGTCCTCTTTCTAACTGATTATTATCTGCAATGAAACTCACTTTATATTTTCCCTTATAAACAAAGTTGAAATGGCTGCATCGAAAATAAAATATCGCCACAGCCTGTTTTAATAAAGATATTACTCTGATATGGTTTTATTCTTCTGTAAAAAACCAAGCTTCTTCATACCATCTATTTTTCATTGATAAATTTATAAAAGTGTCTCTCCATTCGCTAGGGGTTAATTTTTCTTTGTTAGAGAATACCATTCCTGATAATAAATAATGGAATGTTATCCATGAACTAACATTGGTGATAGCTTTATCAGTTATATCTGCCACCTCAGACAAATATTTATTAATGGTGGTTGTTGTGACACCTATTTTTTCCGCGACGTCATTAATAGATAAACCAGATTCAACCAGCTGCTTTGCAATTAATTTTTTTCTTGTTGTGTTATATCTTATAAAATGTCGTTTTATTGCTTTTTCAACTTGCTGAAGAATTTTATATTCATCACTTTTTTGATACTCAACCCATGCTTGTTGTTCTTCTTCTACTTTTTTATCAAAAGCATCTTTATACTTATCGATAAAGGAACTTGCTATGGATGTGCTTTCGAATACTTTTTTATTAATCTTTATTTTTAATTTTTCTGCTATTGCTATTATGTAATCCATTTGTCTTTTACTTGGTGGCCTTATGTCAAAATATAATCTATCTCTTAAAAAAAACTCTATTTTTTCTGCTTCATTATTTTTTATCGTTGTTAATTGGTCCTTTTTATTTTGACTTGAAATTACTTCATATAATGATTTCGGTATTTCGATTAAAAATTCACTGTTTCCAACAATCAACTTTGCTGTTTCTACTTCAATTCTTAGCATCAGCAACTCCTTATTTTTCAGGGGAATATATTGTATAAGAAATGTTATCATATTTCGTGTGGGGGATAGGACCCTAATTTGAAACAGCCATAACACTGTATGACTCATGAATTCTACCCCAAGGTAAGCGTTGATTCATGTGATTTTTTAAGTACAGTGGCAAGTTTGTCAGTTGTAATGATATAATCATTATCGGTTTGATATTCTGAAAAACCAAATTTCAAAGCAAAATTCCTACTATTATCATTAACTGATTCAATGGCAATCGTTTCATAATTATATTCTTGTGCTATAACTGCCAATAAATTTAGCAACGTTGAACCATGACCTGAACGTTCCTTTTCAAAGCGGATTTTTGCGATGACGATAGATTTATTCTGAGAGGATGCCCATGTCTTCCCAAATCTGAGATAAATACTGAACTTTTTCCTGTGAGTATCAATACGGAAAAAATTGCTGGCTCTATCAATCGGGTCACAAAGATATGCGGGTGATTTTTTATAAGGATAGACAGTGGTAAGCCATCCGTTTATTTCATCCAGAATCTGTTGTTTTTCTTGCGGGAAAATAACTTCCTCAACCATGACACTCACTCCGTTTAATTTATAACACTCTGGTTATACTACTTTTCCGCACCAATGCCAATAAATTATTTTTTTCAAAATTGACAGCTTATATTTAATTGGTTAAATAATAAAGAAGGTAATAAGTTGATAGGAGTGTTGTGATGAGGAATAATAAATTTAAATTAAAGAGAATAACAGTGGTTTCGGCTTTGTGTTTTTCTGTGTTATATACAAATACAGCTTTTGCTGTCTGGCCCGTCACAGAAGAGATTTTGACACCGTATCTTATGGGGGCTTCACCTCAATCTATGGGCAATGGAATAATTGAAACATTAGTTTCAATGAACGACAAGCTGGCACAAGCAACAATAACAGCAAATGAGAATCAGAAGAATGCTGTTGTCAGTAATGCCAGTCAGGCAATCCAAGAACAGCGCATGAAAAATATCTTAAACAGGATACCTGATGCCAATGCCTGTGAAGAAGTCACGAGCGCAGGTGGTCGTGGTGCAGCAGGATCAAATACAAGCTCAGCGAAAGAGGCTTTATCTGAAAACAGCGTTAAGATGTTTACACAAGCAAATACCGGAATAAATGAGGCCAAGAAAAACATCATGGGCAGAGTATCAATAAATGTTTGCTCTGAAGATGATGTGAAATATAACAGAGGCGGGTGCAATACTATAGGTCAGTATCCTGATAAAGATAAGTCGGCATCAAGCCTAATTACACCACCATTATCTAAATCCGAAGCATTGTCTAATAAGGTTTCGAATCAGTCCTATTCTGTTGAGCAGATTGAGGTTGCTGAAGCGGCAAAAAGAAATCTTATAGGGAACTTGCCCGTTGAACCATTGAAGAACAAAGGATTAGAAGACACAAATGAAGGTCGAGAATATTTATCCGCCTTTTCGAGCTTTGTCTCCAGAAGCACTGCTGGAACAAATGCTATTGATTCCGTACTGGCAATGAAAAAAGCAAGTAATGTATCAGTGAACTCCAGAGGGGCCAAAATAGGATCCACATTAGGCTCTACGCAGGGAGCAAACCTTGCTTGGTCAGATGCTTCCGTAAAAAGCAAGTATGCGACGCTATTCCCCGGCACAACATTCCCGGATAATCCCTCTGAATGGGAAATGTTAAGATATGAGATCTATTCACGCTATGCGGATACAACAGGTGCTGACGCTTGGCAGGTAAAAATCAGTAGTGCTGATGAAAAAGAAACTGCGCATGAGCAGGCAAGAATGCAGGCACTTGATTTAAGATTACAAATGCTTCAAATCGAAAGAACAGAAGACACAAATATTTTGCTTGCGGCTCTGTTAGGACAACAACTGCAACCGGTTGATAAGCAAATGCTGAATAATTTAAAAACTAATGCTACAAGAGCGACACAGGCAAGTGAATAAATTCCTGTAGACGGCCTTGACTTATTAATGATAGATGTTAAATAATTGCTATGTTTTCAATATGGAGGTTATTATGTCATTCATCAGGTATCTACAAGAACATAGAAAAAAGAACTATTTATTTCTTATTGTGAGTGTTTTTGTGAACTTAATAGCAATGAATCAAAAGGTTTATGCATTTAATTTATTGTTTACCTTTATATATGTATTTTGGTATATCATCCTCAGGGCAGATATGGACTCTAAGGATGAGTGATTTCATTTTTCTTTTAATTTTTTAAAAGAAATAGAGCTATTATATAAATCTATTGCACTGATATAAAAACGAACGGATGCAGCTACAGCAAAAACATATGTAATCAAAAAACCTAATCCATTTATCATATGCTTTTCAAAAAAATCGACATCATCACTTGCTGTGTTAATGACGAGATATGCTGATGTAATAGTAGCCACCAGAAAAAGAGCACAATCAGAACCAGATCTAAGCAAATCTCCATAGCGCTTGTAAGTTCCGTGTGCTAATAACCCTCCCCAAATAATAGGCAACAAGAACAGGATTTGCATACTATATGTGAGGATGTAATAACCTATGATATTTAAGGCATTTAATAAAGAAAAAATAAAAATAACCTTTCTTAATTTATTTTCGCAAGGAGGTGTTGTAAATGTGTTTTTTAGTTCAGTGCGCATGAAGTTAATAAAGGCTTTTGATTTCATAATTAAGAACTCTTTTATTGGCATGTTAATCCCTGTAGGTTGGTTCAACAAACCCGCCCAAGAAAAATGAGCGGATTTGATAATCATTGTTGAAGATTACTTGATCTCGAAATCTTCCAGCGTCTTACCGCTTTCGAGTGCAGAAGCGATAGCACGAGGAGTTCGGCCCTGACCTGTCCATGTCTTTTCAGAACCATCGGTATCGATGTATTTATACTTAGCTGGACGTGGGGTGCGTTTCGCTCCGGTCTTGGAAGACGATGGGCTGACAGTTGAAAGCAACTCTGCCGGGTCTATGCCATCTTCCAGCAACTTTTGACGGAATGCTTCCAGCTTGGCCTGTTTCTCTTCCTGCTGTTTGAGAAATGAGGCTACTTCTTCACGACGTTCTTCTACAACGATAGTGAGTTTTTCTAACATCTCTTCCAGAGTATCGAGTGTCAGTTCACGAGCCTGAGCACGGAGAGTGCGAATATTGTTGATGATCTTTAAAGCATCAGACATGCGATTTCCCTAATGTTTGTGGTAAAGAATACAAGCAATAACATCATAGTTTTAATCGTTCCTGTGCACAAAATCAATACATTATATGGTATAGACATTAGTTCCATCCTGAGTTCAAATTTTTTATTTGAGTTTGTGATTATCTTTAGCCGAGCGGGTTTCTTCAGATGATATATTATCAATGCGATTTTTAAATTTTCTTGAAAATCTGTTTTTCTCAATGCATTTTTTCTCAGCCTCTTCCTGATTATTAATGTAGTATTCAATTGTATTGCCGTTATCCAAGTCATAAATGACAGAAATCAAGATATTAATATTTTCATCTCTACTGTCATGTGTAATGTCAAACTTAGATATTAGCTTTGATACAACAACATAATTTGGATGCAAAATAGCTGTCATGGTGAGTATTCCATAAAATGGATGATTAATATTTAGACGTGTCTATAGGAGACACAACGAATAGTATCTTATAGGAAATAATTATAAATCATGAAGAAGCCAAAGCTCTTTTTATGGTTTCTTTTTTAGCTCGCGTTGCGGATAAGGAAACGCCAAAACACTTTCACCTATATTGTTTTTAGATACGGCGTTCCACCATTTTTCGCGATATTCTGGATGATTACAGTAGTCTCGCTGCCGTTGAATTTCATCAAGAATATGGTCTTTTTGGTCAGGCCATTCTTCTTGCAATCTGTTTATCGTTCTGTAGAAAATATTCGACTGCATCATTATTTTGAAGAAGTTAAGCCTAAACCCTTCCAGACGTTGCTCGTAATCAGCGACAACCTTCTTATGGCTATTGATTGTGTTATTCAACTGCATCTGTATTCTACTAACCCTGTCATTAGCCATAGACGCTTCAAACTGCGACTGTTGAGAATCCAGCCTTGCCTCATTTGCCTGTTGGTAAGAGTCTACAATTTCTCTATTACGTTGCGCCGCATTATAATCATAATTCCAAAACGGATTTTTTCCAGACATAAATATACCTCGATATCAATTATTCTATGTGTATATAATTAAACATTAATTTACTAAAAAGCAAATAATTCTATTAATTAGAATCATTAGTCAGATATTTATTTTCCTTTTGTTTAATACTTTGTTTATGGGTCAAAGAAAATACGGTTATTAAATACTTCCATCCATTTCTCGCAAATATAATGTGCGTGAGATGGAACCCTGAACGTCCAGACTGAATTTAATACATCATCAGTCATAATACAGATCTCGGCATCATCGGATCTGCAATCAGGCAGCGAGTAGTTGATTTCCCTGATGTTGCTATATGAATATATAAATATGCTGTTCATATTTTTACGCAATGTCGAAGACATTACGTTTTTCTTCATATTATGGTTAAAGAGAAGAACAGAGCGCTTCAGTAAGTTTATGGTGAAACCCGCCTGTTCGTATTCGTAAGACAAAACAGCATCGCTGAACGAGTCAACAAAAGCGATTTTTTGATCTTTTTCGAAGATTTCCATAGAGCTTTGCTCGTTGTTGTTTTCCATGCTCATCCCTCGCTGTTTTACTGCTTTATCTCAGCCCAGCATAGTCGCCAGTGCCAGCATACTCAAGCAAAATGATCTGTAAAATCGATCGATAAATTTATATTGATAGATATTAACGATTAAATAAGATTTATCGATCGGTTTTTTAATTGATTTAATCGATCGATATTTTTATTATGATAGTCTTTGGCTATCGTTTGTTTTGTATCGATCGATTTAAACGATGTGACGAACACTAAAAATAATTCAATTCTATCAATTGATTAGACGATAGCTCCTGATCTATAGGCCAGTGCGCCGGGATTGGGGTATACGAATCTGACTAAATCCTTGAGGAATAAATGAAAGGACATAACTTCTTACCACTGGCGGTCTCTCTGGTGTTTCTTTCTGGCTGCCAGCAGCTCAACGATGGCGTGAATACAGTTAATGGAGCAATCAGTTCTTCGTTGTCTTCAGTAGGTAAAGCGCTGGGGGGAACTGCCACCACTCAAAGCCTTGGCCCGGTATCGTCTGTATCTGGCCTTGGTGCTGTCTGCAAAGACTATGAAGAAAATGCGATGGCAGCAGAAAAGAAATGGACTGGCAAAAGGATCTCTATCACCAATGCCACTGTTCTTGAAGTTACGAAGGGCAGAAGTGCCAGCGATATGATGACGGGAATGCCCAAATCAGCCCCTAACTATTATCTGCTCTTTAAAACAGCCGATACAAGCTACTGCGGCGGGATAGTCTGGCTGGATTACTACTCTGGTATTGATGATGCAGTTCTTACCTATAAGAAAGGCCAGAAAGTCAGCGTCACCGGAACGGTAAACAATTTCGAAGTCCGTGGATTCGCTACCGTCAACAACGCCGATATGCCAGTTCGTCTGGTTGTTCTGAGAAACGGTACGATTAACCATTAACTCTGGGATAACACGATGCGTAAATTTTTACTCGTGGCAGGTCTTGCTGCTCTTTTATCGGGATGCGGTGAAAAAGGCGATTTTGAGAAAGCGATCAACGCGAAAATATCACAATCAAAGCTGTGCTACTCACTGCAGGACAATGACATTGTGTTCAATAAAGGTTTCCCCATCCGGGTTAATCACGGCTATCGTTCTGCTGGATACAGTGCCAGTGATGAAATCTTAAAAGGTCTGGCTAATCAGGGACTGCTTGATGTTTCTCAACAAGCTAATGGTTTCAGTAGTGTTGATGTTCTGGAAGTAACAGACAAAGGCCAAGAGGTTGAGTTTTGGGACCGTGAGAAAGGTGCCTGTGTCGGTCATCGGGCAATTGCTGAGGGGCTTTGTTGAATAAATCGAACTTTTGCTGAGTTGAAGGATCAGATCACGCATCTTCCCGACAACGCAGACCGTTCCGTGGCAAAGCAAAAGTTCAAAATCACCAACTGGCCCACCTACAATAAAGCCCTCATCAACCGTGGCTCCATAACTTTCTGGCTGGATGATGAAGCTATTCAGGCCTGGTATGAGTCAGCAACACCTTCTTCACGAGGCAGACCTCAGCGCTATTCTGACCTTGCCATCACGACTGTGCTGGTCATTAAACGCGTATTCAGGCTGACCCTGCGCGCTGCGCAGGGCTTTATTGATTCCATTTTTTCTCTGATGAACGTTCCGCTACGCTGCCCGGATTACAGCTGTGTCAGCAGGCGGGCAAAGTCGGTTAATGTCAGTTTCAAAACGCCCACCCGGGGTGAAATCGCACACCTGGTAATTGATTCCACCGGGCTGAAGGTCTTCGGTGAAGGCGAGTGGAAAGTCAAAAAGCATGGCCAGGAACGCCGCCGTATCTGGCGTAAGCTGCATCTCGCCGTTGACAGTAAAACACATGAAATCATCTGCGCTGACCTGTCGCTGAACAACGTTACGGACTCAGAGGCCTTCCCCGGGTTAATCCGGCAAACCCACCGGAAAATCAGGTCAGCCGCCGCCGATGGCGCTTACGATACCCGGCTATGTCACGATGAACTGCGGCGTAAGAAAATCAGCGCGCTTATCCCTCCCCGAAAAGGTGCGGGTTACTGGCCCGGTGAATATGCAGACCGTAACCGTGCAGTGGCTAATCAGCGAATGACCGGGAGTAATGCGCGGTGGAAATGGACAACAGATTACAACCGTCGCTCGATAGCGGAAACGGCAATGTACCGGGTAAAACAGCTGTTCGGGGGTTCACTGATGCTGCGTGACTACGATGGTCAGGTTGCGGAGGCTATGGCCCTGGTACGAGCGCTGAACAAAATGACGAAAGCAGGTATGCCTGAAAGCGTGCGTATTGCCTGAAAACACAACCCGCTACGGGGGAGACTTACCCGAAATCTGATTTATTCAACAAAGCCTTGCTGAGGTTAAAAGCTGGACTGAACCGAGTGAGGGTAACGGCGTTAAAATGACGCAAGTGACCTATACGTGGAAACTCGATGACGTTCCGGGCTGGGTGGATAAAAAAGCTTTCTCTGGCGTTAAGGGGATGGCTGAACCCGAAGAATCCAAAATTGTTCTGGTGAAAACCAATAACGGTTGGCAAGCCCGGTAATTACAGGAAGAACGCTATGAACTCTATCTATTGGGTGCTTATCATCGGTCTGCTGATGAACATACCATCACTGACTCCGATGCTGTTTCTACATAAGATATCAAAGAAGGTGAAGGTATCGCTGGTATTCAGACTGTCTCTGCTTAACGCTTCCTTGGTGCTGTCCCTTGTGACGCTATCGCAGAACACCACGCAAAAATACGGGCTGTTTCCTGTATGGCTGGTCGTTGTTGCTATTGGGCTGTTTTTGGTCACACTGCTTCCAACGGTGAAATTCATTCGTAAGCATTTAACCGTAGGTAAAAGCAGGGCTGTTATCCTCTCATCATTCCTGATTGTCTATGCCGTGAGGTTTCATGGCGTGTTTTCAGATGTTAATGGAAGTGGATATACGATTAACGGCTACAATACAGTATGGACATTCTTCTTCCTGCTTGCCTGCCTGTTAGCTTATATCGGTTGTTCCGGGAATAGCAAAAACTGTGGGGCATATATTCCTCCAGCCACTGTGCAGCCGAATTGTCATAAAGTCTATGCTCCCCAATCTGAGATTGATACCGATATTGCTGTGAAGGGATCAAGTGTGTTATTCGATCCAAATCTGGATATTGTGGAACAACAGCGTTATCGGGATGCTATTGAAAAGCGGAATAATGATAGCTGGTAAGCTGTATTAATCTGTAGTTTTTAATTCATATAGCCCTGTTTGATACAGGGTTTATTATTATATAAATTAGTTGGCATGGTTTAAATCAATATCAGTTATCATATGAAAGTTCGCAGATTTAATCATCTAGGCTATGAACTTATAAATTAATAGCAATTGTTGAATAAGACTGATTTGGTGTATTTATTCCTAATGCTCTATTTATATTCTCTTGACTTATGCTTTTGGAATAGGTATTTTACATATAAATATATAATGATGAAATTTTAGCATATGAAAATTTACAAATATACACCGCATATATCTCTTTTTTTGAAAGAACCTGCGTTGGCACTTACTCCCGCATGCTATTTAAATGATCCATTCGAAGCAAAACTTACAAGGAAGTATAAAGATGATGCTGTATCAGCATATGCGAAAATTTTAAAGGAACACAATCGAGAACGTTTTTCAAAGAGATTTAGAGAGGATTTGGATAATAATGGCGCGTATTCTGGAATTGTGTCTTTAACAACAAGGAAAGGTAGTTCAATGATGATGTCGCATTATGCAAATAATCATCGTGGAGGTTTTCTGGAGTTTACAGTCTCTGATGAAATAAAAGATGGTATAAATAATAAAATTAACTTATTCAATCAGAGAGATAGTAATCATTACAATTGTGGACTAGTAATATACGCTGGCGATAATGAACGAGGGATATTATACTCGGCAGCTAACATAGCTGCTCTTAAAAAATCATTTTTTGAGAAAGGTGATGAGTGGAAGATAGAAGAAGAGATCCGATACGTTGCTGACTTTCGGCGAGCGGATTATTTTATAATGCCAATTAAATCTCTTCTTGACTATTATATCTCTCGCATTGATGTTATCGTAGATTACACGATAGATAATGATTTCGTGCGTTTTATCTATCAAGATTATGACGATAACAAATTATCGTTAAGGCCTAAAAAAATCCAAGATGTATTTTTTAATATAATGAGTGAAGAATGTATAGAATCATTTATTTTCTCAGGGGGAAATATAGTGTTTGAAATTAAATTAAGTGATGATAATGTTATATTTTCAATGATGGCATTAAATAGATTGGTCAAAAATAACGTCGTGTTTTATCCAATGATTAAGGTTAATCCCAGTGTTTTGACTGGAGTTTACTTAGGTGCACGATTTAATGAAAAGGATATAAATCATGAGGGTTTATGTATGTTTGATAATTTAAAAAATAACATTTATTCTTGTAAGTTGAGTGATGTTGATTTTTCCCTTGAGTTCAATAGGATAGAAATCCCGGAATCTATTTAGGTATGCGTTTTTCATATGGACTGGAGGTATCTATGTAAAATAATAAATCCAGACGTGGATAAATTAAATGGAAGATATTTCAGCTGTGATCTTTTTGGTCTACTTAAAATAGATATTCTGGATAAGCGGAAAAGAATTTATTATGCAATTGTGGATGAGTTGATTGTGGCTCTGTCATTATTAAAACAGATTGGATATATTGACGAATGCAAAGATGAATATCCACAACATTGAATAGAAAGATTTAAATAAAGTACCAGTGAGGTTGTTATCTTGAATTATCCCAGTCTATATGTTTTTTAAATAAAATGAGTTCGGTTAAAAATGAAAATTTCAGATGGACCAATATTTATTAAAGGCGGTTAATGTAATAACCGCCTACTAATTTATTAATATTTTTTCCAGTTTTCTACAAGCCACTTTTCAACATTAGCATGGCTGCGAACATCACCGGGTAAGTGATCATGAATCATGCTCTCAACTTTCAGACCACTATCTTTTTGTTTAAGTGAATGTTTTTTAGCAAAACGATTGATGAATGCTAATACTTCATAGCCTTCTTCACGGTTCAACAGTGTGCTATCGGGAATACCTGTTATTTTTGGATTATCACCATCTATCGCGGTCCAGCTATATTCATCTTCGTATTGAAGGTCTGATTTGACTAACAATCCCATAAATCCTCCGGGTATTTAATGTTTTAATCAGGACACACAGGTCGTGCCTGATTTATTTCAGATAGGGTCAGTTAAACGTTTTTCAAGGTTGGATATGAAAAAAAATTTCAATTTGTATGAAAAGATTATCATGGCGGTATCATTCTCGGGGATTACTGAGCTTTGCTGGAATGTGGCATGGATGGTGTAAGATCCACACTACGGCCTTGCTGAACCATGCATAGTATAACTTGAGAACAAGCGTTCTCATATGAAATAGCTTTAAAATCAATTATATAGTGTCATCTTCCCTTAGCATGAAAACTGTATAAATAATTGACAAAAAGGTATTTTTGGCTTAAATTTCTTCAAGAGTGATAGGAGGTTATTATGTTGAGTTTAAAGGCCAAAGAACATGAAATGCTGCTCAAGCGTGGTGAGCACATTGACGAGTCTGACCTGATCAAAGCACCTGTTTGTGATGGCACGAGAGAAGAGCGTTTACAGTCTCTTTTAGAGTGGCAACGTCAGGTTGCAAAAACAGTTCTTGGTGAAGAGCAAGAGGCTGTCCCTCACCTTCTTTATAAATAATGGATTAGATGCTAATTAACTATGCCTGCTATCGTTTATTATCATCCTGATTTTATTAGTGGTAGTTATCGAGGAGAGAAATTTTGTGATTTCTCTCTCTTAACTAATGATCTTACTTCTAATTGTGAAGCTGTTCTTTTATCACTATTTGTTCTTGATGTTGAAGATGGAAAACTTTTTAGAGGGAAAAATAAGCCGTCTTGGACTGATACTAATGGTGATGAAATATCAACCCTTATAGGATATAAATCAGGCGGTCATTGGCATTATCATATTGGACCATATGATCCTAACTCAACATCTACTCAAGCAAAGATCCGTGATTTAAATATATCTGGGGCAACATCTGCAGCAGTTATTCATTACAGATGGTATGACCCTACAACTAAGAAAAAGCTAATAATACTATCTTTTGGTCCGAAACACCGTAAATTCCCCAAAACCAGAGAGTTGCCTAATCATTTGTCTTCTCGAGGTGGGCTTATCAGCTTTGGTAAACTAATCAAAGCTATAACTGGTAAATGATATTATAGTTTCATTCTGTTATAGCTCTACGAATCTATACCTCGTAATCACAGTGGTCTGAACTTTGGATAGCTATCTTTTCCCATCTGCTCAAGTGGTACAGACGGGGTGAGATTCTCACTTTGATTGTGTTCTGCCTGCTCCTGCTTAGGACGACTTGGGAAACGGCTGATTTCATCCGGTGTTGGTTTATAGCCATCTTGGTTAAACTTGGCTTTTTTCTCATATTCAGTGCGAGAGATATGACGGCCTAATACCTCGTCAAAGACGTAGTTTTCAGCAATACGTTTATCATGTTCTTCACTGATAAGATCAATTTGGGATTTGTTTGCTTTAGCCCATACAAACTTTCGCTTGAAAAAATCTATGACAAGAGTTGTGAAGCGTTTAAAAATATTATCCTGACGTGGAATAGCCTGTGTCCTCTTAACACGTTCAGGGGCGCTTCTGGATGCCCTGTTTGGGTTTTGAGAGGAGGATGTTTTCAGGATAGTATTTGTTCCAGAATCAGAAATACTGACTGATGGTTTCTTACCAGCAACGACCTTACTGACTTTTGTTTTATCACGGTAAGATTTAACGCCACGCATACGAGTATGAGGAGTTGGTGCTACCAATACAGGTCTTTGATTCTCATCAGTAGAAGAGCCGGGGTGTGTTTTAGGTAATACAATCTCTTCTGGTTCAGCAAGATGTGTAATCGTAAAGCTTCTGACATCAACGACGATTTCAAGATCAAGTTCGCTGAATGTTTTGTAGACTTCAACTGCTTCCTGCTTGGCAGCATCACGTACAGCTTGTTCTGTGGCTCTTTGTTCCTGAGCCGCCTTACTACGCCATATGGCACTGTGGATACGTTTCATTGCAGGGCGGTTCGTTTCAGTGGCTTTAGCAAGCCATAGCGCTTTTTCTTCATTATCTAAAGCTACTGCTGCTTTTTCTAAAGCTTCCTCGTGCTGGGCCTGAAGGGAACGATGATCAATACGTTCTGACGAACCAGCGGCAGCAAGGTAGCTGTTAGCCATAGCTGACCATGATTCACGCCATAAAACAGACATTTTTCTGTCGTTCCAGCTCCTTTCCTTTTTACCAAAACCTTCTGGTCCTATAGTTTTTAATGTCAACATAACGTGAGCATGTGGGTTGTCGCTATCAAGATCATGAAAAGCGATGTCGGCAATCATACCTTTATCAACGAAATTTTTCTGGCAATACTCAAGGACAAGTTTTTTCTTGTCGTCATTGTTTAACTCGGCAGGAATGGCAACATCGAAATAACGAGCTGTTTGACCATTTTGCTGACGCTCGACCCGTTCAACTTCATTCCACAATGCTGTAGAATCTTTAACAATATGTTCTGGAGCATTAACAGGTGCTAATATGAAATGCCCGTACAAATCAGTACGGCGACTATAATCATAGGTATCACCTGTTCTTTCATCTGTGATTCTGCAACGAGCATGATAGGCAGCTTTCGCAACGGAAGATTTGCCCTCACTTCGTTTCACAATTTTAAAATCAAGATGAAAAATAGCCATACAATAAAAAGAACCTCAATATAAATTTAAATATCAAACCAAAATATAAATATTTAATGCGACTATGCTGGTTTTAGTTTTTCGCAAGAAAAACTCTGGTGTTGACGTTGACCTTGTTTCCGAAGGAAACGGTGTTAGCCTGCGGCAGGCAACCGTCGGTAGACCCCACACTGCTACGCAGTGTATAGGTGGGCATTGTCTTTAAAAAATAAGCCAATGTAAAAACTTCTCCTTAGTTAATTAATACGAAATATACTGATTGTTGTAAAACAAAACGCCGGATTAAGCGGTGCAAACTGGATTAAAGGTGTAGGTTTCACGTCCGTAGGACAAAAAGAGTAAAGAAAAGGCCCGTAAGGGCAAAAGAAGTATTAATTGTTCCCGCCGTAAGGCGGGATAGCTAAAATTGAAGAGAAAAGCTAATAAAACAGAGAGTGTTATGTGTTGCACAATTCACAGGTTGAAATTGAAAAATAGAGTTTAAAATTGATAGGTGAAAATAAAAACACGAATGCACAAAAATAAGTAACGCGGAGAGTTTCAGATGTTTTTAGTTATTAAATACTATCACATGTGTTGCATGTATTTATAAAGAGACGTATCAGAATCATTGTCTCTGACAAAATGGTATAAATTTGACGTTATTTACTTTTGTGATAATTAAAATAAGATATAACAATCGAAGGAGGTAGTATGGATAATGAAAGTAAAAGATCAAGAACAGAAAAAACATTAAAGCAAAAAGTGGCATTTGCTCAACTTGAACTTAACCGCCTTAAGTCAATGGAAAAATCAGAGCAAAAGAAAGTCGAAACAAAGCTCAAGATTATTCTTGGGGCGGAAGTAGCTAAGGCTATGAATTGTAGTATCGAACAGGTGGATAAAGAACTTGTTATGGGGATTTTACTTTCAGTATCTGAGTTGAATGATATTGAAAGAATAAAATATATAAAAGTAGGGAGGTGGTTTCTTGCTCAAATGGATGGGAGGCAGAAATAAAAAAGATTAAAAAAATTTTATGACAGGGGTTGATATCTAATTAATATCCGTTATCTATATAAAAGAACAGAGCGCTAAGTAATCTTTCCAAAATATTCCCTCCTTATGGTGCTTGGAAAATGAGTGTCTCAAAAGAGCTTCGCACATGTGGATATTCTATTAAATCAATGTATTAGTGATGGTTATAAAGGGGATATATATTCCCCTTTCCAAGCATGAGTATGTATTATATGCGGTTAGCTATTTTCTTCCAATCGTTCGAAAACAATATCTGCATTATGCTGAGGATTCATTTCCAAAATATATCGATAATCACTTGCATGAGGCTCAGGGATGTTGTCTATGCCAATGACTCCCTCCCTAAGATCCTCTAATATATTTTCCTCTATCCATTGAGATGATGTTCTTGATATACATTTTATGTAAATAAATATTGGTTGTTCAGATGTTTTAGCTAATCTTAATATTTTCCGAAGACATATACCAGCAATGATCTTTTTACCTTTTTCATCATTTAGTTCTTTTGATAGCTTTGCGATGTCTACCATATCTTCATATGGTTTAATAACATCTGAAGCTGGATCTTTAATTATATAGCTATCTGTATCGAAAAATTTGGCTCCAAACTTTTCTGCTATTTTCTTTCCAGCCGTTGTTTTCCCGGAGCCTGTATGTCCCTCGATACAAATCGCTTTAGGATTAGATAACATTTCAAATAAACATGTTGCATCTTCACCTCTAATGGTAATACTCATTTAATATACCTCATCGCTATTGTATTTAAAAATAGTATTCAACGATACATTATATGAAACATCTAATCTATAGGGCATAAGGTATAAGAGTTCTAATATTTGTATGTAAATATAATGGCATCCAATTGCAAAATTGAATGCCTACATGCTAAATATTACATTCCATAATATTTAGAACTAAAGGATACGGTTATTGGTGCTTCATCGTATAAACAACTTACAGTTATTTTTAATTTCCGTCGATGATCATAATATGCATGACTATGTGTTTTCTTGCCGACTAGATCTAGTTCTGATAAGCCTATGCTCAGCGCGCCAAGGAAAATTTCTGAATCGAACTCTTTGTTTTGATAATGTGGGGCGGTTTTTTTGAAATCAACTTCTATATAACTAATGAAATTACCTTCTGCTTCAAGGTACATACGACAATCATCGTCTTCAATAATAATGCTTCCAACTTCATTGCCTTTACATTCAAAGATTTTTTCTGCTTGTGGAACTTGCATTCCCATGTATTGAAACGGTCTATGAAATGGTTTACACATCATAGGGATATTTGCATGAGATGCTTTATCTAAAGCGGTACCAAGATTATTAGATGTGTTCTTGTCGCTCATGACGTTTTTATTAAAAACCACCCCTATGCTTTGAATTAACTTTTTAAACGCCTCAACATAGTTATCTTCATTTCTAAAATCTGCATACAGTTTCCCAATTAGAAAACCCGGAGGCTCACATTCTTTCAGCATAATAGGTAATACTTTTATTTTTTTACCGCTTATTTGATAATTCATTGCTATATCAAGTTCATTTACTACCCAAGGTGCATTAATTGAGTCAGGTGATAGAACAACAGCAAAGTAATCAACACCATCAATTCCCTCCCTGATTTTTTGAATCAGAGAGTCGCCAATTTTCATTTCTGCTTCGTCAAGCCAATAACGAACACCATGATTTTCAAGGTCTCGTGCTAGCTTTCTGACAAATGGTTTGTCATTGTGATTATGGCTTAAAAAAACACTAATACTCATAGATTCCTCAACAAGTAGTTATGTAATGATTTCCTGCGACAAAGGATATCACCAAGGCATATCCTTGTGTCTTGAATTAATGAATCTTTTTTCAACGCATGTTCAATAACCTCACGTTGATAGTCCGTTGTTTCACCAGCCCACTCACGGAAAGTAGAACGGAAGCCATGCTGCGTTAAGTCACTATGGCCCATTCGTTTCAATACAGCCAATAACGACATATCAGAAAGCGTTTCAGCGCGAGGGGCAGGGAATACATGATTGTTATCTTTTAATCGTGGTAAATCTTTTAACAGAGCAACAACAGCTTCAGATAGAGGAACCCGGTGTTCTTTTGCTGCCGAGAGATACTTATGCAAACTTTTCTAAAGCGTTTCAGGTAGGGGAGTGGGGCTGTTTTTACACAATCTATAGTAAGTTTGGTGTCGCAACCAAAGGTCCAAAAACAAACCTTTCATCAGGAAAATCACAGCAAAAACAAGAAGTTTAGATACAAAAAAAGCCCGTTTACACGAGCTTCTTTATGCAGCATTTTATGCAGGACAAAACCAAATATGTATCGTAACTAATTGATTTTGTATCAAATATGGCGGTGAGGGGGGGATTCGAACCCCCGATACGTTGCCGTATACACACTTTCCAGGCGTGCTCCTTCAACCACTCGGACACCTCACCATATTGTTTTGCTGCCTGACCGCTTGGGGGGCAACGGGGCGCTACTATAGGGAGTTGCGCTAAAACGGTCAAGCAGATTTTCTGCTTTAGTGCCTGTTCGGTTAAGCCTTAATCAGCTCATGTCGCTTAGAGCCGGATTAACGCTGTGAATCGAGCACTTCGCTGTTTTTTACCACTTCCTGTGCTTTGCCGTAGCTTTCGATCAACAGCTGATAAGCCGGGAAGATGTGGGTATACACCTCGGCCCACTTGGCCGCGTCTTCACGGTTCCAGGTTCGCTGGATTTCTGAGGCGACTGCCGCTGTATCCATTGGCACTACGCCAGCCTGGACGACACGAGCCAGGGTGATCTCTTGCGCCATTTTGCTGTAGGTACCAGACGCATCGATCACCGCAAAGACTTTATAACCATCAGCAACCGCACTAATTGACGGGAAAGCCATGCAAACGCTGGTGATGGTACCCGCGATAATCAGCGTGTTGCGACCGGTGGCTTTTACCGCTGCCACAAATTCCGGGTTATCCCAGGCGTTAATCTCTCCTTTACGTGGTACGTACTGCGCATGCGGCGCGTTGGCGTGGATTTCCGGGATAAGCGGGCCGTTCGGCCCCTGGGGAACGGACGCTGTCGTGATCACCGGGATCTTCGCCAGGGTAGCGATCTTTGCCAGCGCTGCCGCACGGGCACGCAGTTCCGGCATTGGCATATCCCCAACGGTCTGGAACAGACCGCTCTGGTGATCGATAAGCAACATCACCGCATCGTTCACATCAATAACCGGACGCGCTCCGTTGAAATTTGCAGGTGTGGACATTTTCTTCTCCTTTATTACGTTCAGATCTGGCCGAAGCGGCCGGAGTTGAAATCACGAATGGCTTCGTTGATTTCGCTTTTACTGTTCATGACAAACGGGCCGTAGCCCACAATGGGTTCGTTCAGTGGCTCACCGGCCATCAGCAGCACTTTTGCATCGCTACTGACTTCCAGATGCACTTTGTCGCCTTGCTGGCTTAAGACGACCAGTTGCGCTTCACCCGCTTCAGCCGTGCCGTTTACCGTGACGTTGCCTTCCAGTACCACCAGTGCGGTGCTCCAGCCTTCTGGCTGATTGAGCGTCAAATGGCTTCCCTGATTCAGCGCCATATCCCAGACATTCAGCGGTGAAAAGGTGTGAGCCGGGCCGGTCACATCCTGGTAGCGACCGGCAATAACCCTCAGCGTGCCGCTGTTATCCAAAAGCGTCACGACTGGAATGTCGCTTTTGGTGATGCTCTGGTAGCCCGGTGCCGCCATCTTGTCTTTCGCCGGAAGGTTGACCCAAAGCTGCATCATTTTGAGTTCTCCGCCTTTCTGCGAGAACGCGCTGGAGTGGAACTCCTCGTGCAAAATGCCTGCGCCTGCCGTCATCCACTGCACGTCGCCGGGGCCAATTACACCGCCTTTGCCCGTGGAGTCACGATGCTCGACTTCACCGGAATAGACGATAGTGACCGTTTCGAAACCCCGGTGAGGATGTTGGCCTACGCCGCGTTTCGCACCATCTGCCGGAAAGGTGTATGGGCCCGCGTAGTCCAGCAGCAGGAACGGGCTGAGAGGCTCCCCGTGCGTCTGATAAGAGAACATTGAACGGACCGGGAAACCGTCGCCCACCCAGTGCTGTCGGGGAGCGGTATAAATACCTGTTACGTTTTTCATGATGAACTCCTGATGTTCTGTTGATGCAATTAGCTTATATTCAGGTTTAATATCCCGGTAGATAGTGAAAATGGCATTCACTGTTCTAATAATGGAACGATGAGGATTTATGCAGGATCTCAATGACTTCGTCTGGTTTGTGAAGGTGGTGGATTACGGTGGCTTTGCGGCGGCGGGAAGGGCGCTTGACCTGCCAAAGTCCAGGCTAAGCCGCCGGATCGCGCAGTTGGAAGAGCGCCTTGGCGTGCGGCTCATCCACCGAACAACCCGGCAATTTACGGTGACTGAGGTCGGGCAGACCTTCTATCAGCACTGTAAAGCGATGATGGTGGAGGCGGAGGCGGCAGAAGAGGCCGTGGCGGCACTGCAGGCAGAACCGCGCGGCATTGTCAGGATCACCTGCCCGATAACCCTGTTGCATGTCCATGTTGGTCCGATGCTGGCAAGATTTATGGCGCGTTATCCCGGCATCAATCTTCAGCTTGAGGCGACCAATCGACGGGTAGACCTGGTGGGAGAGGGCGTGGATATCGCGATCCGCGTCCGCCCTCGCCCGTTTGATGACAGCGATCTGGTGTTAAGGGTGCTGGCTGACAGGGGGCATTGTCTGGTCGCGAGTCCGGCGTTGATTCAATGCATGGGAGAACCGATAGCCCCGTCTGAACTCAGTGCCTGGCCCGGGCTAAGCATGAACGAGGGGAAACATATTCATAAATGGGCACTGTCCGGGCCTGGAGGTGCTAAAGCGGAGATCCATTATCACCCTCGATTGATCACCACCGATATGCTTGCGCTACGTGAAGCTGCCATGGCTGGCATCGGCGTGGTGCAGCTGCCGATTTTGATGGTGAAGGATCAGCTGGCGTCAGGTGAACTGATTCGGGTACTTGAGGCCTGGGAACCCCGACGGGAAGTGATTCACGCTGTTTATCCATCAAGACGCGGGTTGTTACCTTCTGTCAGGACGCTGGTGGATTTTCTGACTGAAGAATATGCGAAGATGGTTGAAGAATAGTTTTTTGTAGGTCGGGTAAGTGCAGCGCCACCCGACATAAAGAGCGCAGCGAGTCTCTGGATTCTCATCCCCCCGCAGCGTGCAATATGCGAAAAAAAAAACCGTACTTTCGTACGAGCTCTTCTTTAAATATGGCGGTGAGGGGGGGATTGACTCGCTTTGCTCGCCCTGCGGGCAGCCTGTTCGCTGCGCTCTCAGTCTGTCCAACTGGCTGTCGCCAGTTGTCGAACCCCGGTCGGGGATTCTCATCCCCCCTGCATGAGTGCAACATGCGAAAAAAAAGCCCGCATTTTCATGCGAGCTCTTCTTTAAATATGGCGGTGAGGGGGGGATTCGAACCCCCGATACGTTGCCGTATACACACTTTCCAGGCGTGCTCCTTCAGCCACTCGGACACCTCACCATATTGTCATCCCGTTGTTGTCGGGACGGGCGCTAATGTAAGGAAAAGCCGAACTGCCGTCAACTCACTTTTTCAGTAATTTAGCGTGTTTAGACAAACTTCAGGCAACCTGATTCTTAAATGTGCTGAAAGCGTCTTTTTTATCAGCAGCACAGTCGCGCAATAAATTTGTTATGCTGGCAATCCAGTTGAAAATCAAAATAATTCAGCGCAATAAAAGGCAGGAATGACTATGGATATACTCTTCTATCACCCCACGTTTGATGCGGCATACTGGATCAAGGCGCTTACCGCGGCGTTACCCGGCGCACGCGTTCGCGAGTGGAAGCGGGGTGACAACGAACATGCTGACTACGCGCTGGTCTGGCATCCGCCGGTAGAAATGCTGCAGGGGCGTAAACTGAAAGCTGTCTTTGCCCTGGGCGCCGGTGTGGACTCCATTCTGAGCAAGCTGAAGGCTCACCCGGAAATGCTGCCGGAAGATATTCCTCTTTTCCGCCTCGAAGACACCGGTATGGGTCAGCAAATGCAGGAGTATGCCGTGAGCCAGGTTCTGCACTGGTTCCGTCGCTTTGATGACTATCAGGTATTAAAACAGCAATCCCACTGGGAACCGCTGCCTGATTATCAGCGCGAAGATTTTACCATTGGTATCCTCGGTGCTGGTGTGCTGGGGTCAAAAGTGGCTGAAGCGCTCGCACCGTGGGGCTTTCCGTTGCGCTGCTGGAGCCGCACCCGCAAAGATTATCCGGGCGTAGAGAGCTTTGCCGGAACAGATGAACTGCCGGCCTTTCTGAAAGGCACGCGCGTGCTGATTAACCTGCTGCCTAATACGGCGGAAACGGTAGGTATTATCAATGAGGCCCTGCTCAACCTGTTAGCCGATGAGAGCTACCTGATGAATCTGGCGCGCGGGGTGCATTTGGTCGAGCCCGATCTGCTGAAGGCCCTGGACAGCGGAAAGCTAAAAGGCGCCATGCTGGATGTCTACAGCCGCGAGCCGCTGCCTGCGGAAAGCCCTCTGTGGGCGCATCCGCGCGTGGCCATGACCCCGCACGTGGCTGCCGTGACGCGTCCGGCAGAAGCGGTGGCGTATATATCCCATACCATCAGCGAAATGGAAAAGGGTAATGCAGTCACCGGACAGGTCGACAGGCAGCGCGGCTACTGAGAGAAACCCGGCGTTCGCCGGGTTTTTGCTAATATTCGCCGCTGATAACTGCTATCCTTTGGAAAAACCGCAGAGGAGAGAGAGATGTATCCCGTTGACCTGCATATGCACACCGTCGCCAGCACCCACGCGTATAGCAATCTCCACGATTATATCGCCCAGGCCAAGCTTAAAGGCATCAAGCTGTTCGCGATAACCGATCATGGCCCGGACATGGCGGATGCGCCGCACTACTGGCATTTTGTGAATATGCGGATTTGGCCACGTCTGGTTGACGGCATTGGGATACTGCGTGGTATTGAGGCGAATATTAAAAATACCGACGGTGAGATCGACTGCACCGGCCCGATGCTGACGTCTCTTGACCTTATCCTCGCCGGTTTCCATGAGCCGGTTTTCCCTCCCCAGGATAAAGAGACCAACACCGCGGCGATGATTGCCACTATTGCCAGCGGCAATGTGCATATTATAAGCCACCCGGGTAATCCAAAATATCCGATTGATATTCAGGCTGTCGCCCAGGCGGCAGCGAAACACCGCGTGGCGCTGGAGATTAACAACTCCTCCTTTGTTCACTCGCGTAAGGGCAGTGAAGCAAACTGCCGTGAAGTGGCCGCTGCCGTGCGGGATGCCGGAGGTATGGTGGCGCTGGGCTCTGACTCCCATACCGCGTTTACGCTGGGTGATTTTAGTGAGTGCCTGAAGGTGCTTAATGACGTTAACTTCCCGGAAGCGCAAATCCTGAACGTGACCCCACGCCGCCTGCTCGATTTCCTCGAGTCGCGCGGCATGGAACCGATTGACGAATTTGCCGATCTTTAATTGTGTAATGGAATAATAAAAATGAACGAGTTCTCCATCCTTTGTCGCGTGCTGGGTACGCTCTATTATCGCCAGCCGCAAGACCCGCTGTTGGTTCCACTCTTTACGTTAATTCGTGAAGGTAAACTGGCGCAGAACTGGCCGCTGGAACAGGATGAGTTACTGGAGCGTCTGCAAAAAAGCTGCGATATGCAGCAGGTAGCGACCGACTACAATGCGCTGTTCGTGGGTGATGAATGCCGCGTTTCGCCATACCGTTCTGCCTGGCAGGAAGGGGCGACAGAAGCGGAAGTCCGTGCTTTCCTCTCCACTCGCGGTATGCCGCTGAGCGATACACCAGCCGACCATATTGGTACGCTGCTGTTGGCTGCATCCTGGATCGAAGACAACGCAGGTGATGATGAGAATGAAGCTATCGAAACCTTGTTCGAAACGTATCTGTTGCCATGGGTCGGAACGTTCCTTGGCAAAGTCGAAGCACATGCGACTTCGCCATTCTGGAGAACGCTGGCTCCGCTGACTCGAGACGCCATCGCGGCAATGTGGGATGAGCTGGAAGAAGAACACGAAGAGTGATCTGGATCACATTAACTCTGCAACTATACATTTCAACTTGCACGTAATGTGCTAGCGATCTCATTTCTATGGTGCGCTTCTGCTAAGATGCGCACCATGAACATATTACTTTGTATCGCATTAACCACAGGTATTCTCTCCGGGCTTTGGGGATGGGTAGCTGTGTCTCTCGGGCTGCTCAGCTGGGCTGGGTTTCTTGGCTGCACGGCCTATTTCGCCTGCCCGCAGGGGGGTGTTAAAGGTCTCTTTATTTCAGGCTGCACCCTGATGAGCGGTGTTATCTGGGCGCTGGTGATTATGAAAGGCAGCGCGCTGGCCCCGCATCTGGAGATGCTGGGGTATGTCATGACGGGCGTGGTTGCTTTTTTGATGTGCATCCAGGCAAAACATCTGTTGCTTTCGTTCGTGCCGGGAACTTTTATGGGGGCGTGTGCGACCTTTGCAGGGCAGGGTGACTGGAAACTGGTTGTCCCCTCGCTGGCGCTGGGGTTGCTGTTTGGCTACGCCATGAAGAACAGCGGTCTTTGGCTGGCGGCGCGGCGGGAAAAAGCGCAAAGCATCACTGCGGTGAGTGAATAAAAAAAGGCGAGATAATCATCTCGCCTTTTTTATGCGCTTCCTGTCAGGATTCCGGAGGAACTGACATATCGCGGTATTTCACCAGTATCGGGTTCTGCACGTCTGCTTTGTTTTGCAAATCCCACAACCCGCGATCGATACCATCGTTAATTAAGAAGATAACGCCGGTTTCAATGGCAGACATCAGGCACATCATGACCGGTTCGTTAGAGGTGTAACCAATTTCACCCTCCAGCAAACGCTGGTAGTCGATGAAGCGGAATACCCCAGCCTGTACTTCATAAGACAGAATGGTTTTGCTGGTGTTCACCGAAGAGAGCACTTCGCCCGTACTGACGTTAACCACACGCAGGTTAACGGCGATTTGGTCGAGCTGATACTGGGTATCAGCGCCGATACCGAAGTAACGTGCTCCTACACCACCCGATTTAACGTTACTTTCGTAACCGATAATCGAACCTTCAATCATGACATTCGCGGCTGCCAGAGATTGCAGAGGCGTCCGGTTATTGTCCGCGACGGTGCCGTTTTCCTGTGCTGCACGAATAATTTTTCGTTCATTCAACAGGTTCTGTAGCCCCTGGCGTTCCAGAGGAATAAACCAGTGTGAATCCTTGAGTGCGGTAACCAGCATGGCTGTGGCGCTTTGCGGCACCGCCGTGGAGAAGTTACTTGCCGGGTAAGGTTTAAATTGCCCGGTTTCATCCTGAATGTTGTAAACAGAGACAAATATCTTACCGGTTGGTGACGGTAAATGTGTTAAATCACGATAACTTTGGGCCCGAGGCATTAAAGTAGGTTTTGCAGCTTCTTTAGGTGGAGCAGTTAAACAACCGCTCAATAAGCACACTGCAACAAATATCAGGAAGCGCTGCATGATCATTGTCCTTATTTTGCTGTTGTTTAAAAGTCAGTTGAATTACTTTGTAGACCGGAAACCTGGATCGTTGAGGTTTTTCCTGATTTACGATCGGTAACATTCAACTGGAGCTGTCCGTCCGTGTTGGCGATGTCGACAATAAAGTCGTTGGTGACCATTCGACCGGGTTTACCGGTATTAATGTTGGTCAGTAACCCACCTAAAATCTGCGACTGAATAGCCTGTGTGAAGTTGTCCAGAGCAGACGGGGTATCAACGCTAAAATCCTTATAACTCGGGTCCTTATAAGAGTTTTGCGCCTGAGCTTCATTCAGCAGGAACGCACCGTTGTTAGGGTTACCGCCAAAGTTAGGGTTACGGAACTGGAACGTCATGTTCCCGGCCCAACTTATGGGGGTGATCAGCATTATCGAAACAACTGCATATGCAATACGCATGACAGCCTCCGCATATCGGTTCGCTAGAACTCGTCTTTTGCTAAATCGCTGGTGCTTAATAGGGCTTTATCTATTTGCAGGCGATTAATAGCGTCTTCTGATTGTGCCAGTGCTAAGGATACGTTTTTGTCGAAGTCCATTTTTGTGGGGAATAAAAACGTTTGATAAATAACGTACTGATTAGCCGTTATTGTTATCCAACTTCCCCATCGTGCACTGGGCCGCTCGTTGATTGTTATATTTCCAGTGTATGTGCTGTCCCATTTATCACTGAAGGCACGGTAAAAACTGTGCCCGATCGATGAGACGGTGTGGTCTGTTAACAATCCGGGAACTTCGACCTCGACGGCCTTCAGATTCCCGGCAGCGAGCAGGAAACTCGCTGCGGCGATCCAACTCAACGTGCGCTTCATGTGATTAACGCCTGAGGTTATCGTTTGCCCACGAAACCGCCTGAGTTCGGTTTTTCACAGCTATCTTCTTGAAAAGATTATAAAGGTGCGTCTTTACCGTATTTTCGCTGATAAATAACGAACGGGCGATTTCAATATTTGAAGCACCAATGCGTAACTTGTTCAGGATCTCTTTCTCACGGTGCGTTAGCAGTGCTGACTCTGAACTGTTATAGCGATAATTTCCGGAGTGTGTGATGAGGTAGCTGGCAAGTTTTTGCGAAAAATAACACTCTCCGCGCAATATACCTTGCAGCCCCTCTACCACCCGGTCCTCTTCTTCCGTGACGTAGAACACGCCATTGATATGCGGCCAGCTTTCAATATCTCTGAAAGGATACTCATCAGGCGTATTCAACAATAGCACGCGGATATTATTGTTTTTCCTGCTTAAAATATCCTGCCAGTAATGGATAAGCTTTTTATCAGCTTCCATCATATCGAGAAGAATAATGCTGCCAGGTGCAATATCATCGAAAGAACGTTGAATATTATGCAATTTCCCGCTCAGTGATAAAGATTGCTTTAAATGTTGTAATAAAGCTGTCGCTTGCAAAGAAGGTTTTGTGATCAACAGTAATGTATGACCATGTAAACTATGGACTTCATTATACATGATGAAACCCCACTTTTTTTTGGCACCTGACAGCTGTCCTCCTGTAAAAAGAGGACACCAGAAGTACTGACAGATGTTGCACTGCTGTGTGTAGAATCAGACCATAACCTCCACAGGGAGGTAAATATAAAACCAATTTCGTGCATCTAATTTCAATCTAGCTTTTACGAAGTTTAAAGCAAGTGTTAATCATGTAACCAAATGTAAAAATCAATATTAATTTGTGATATTTGGCGGTATTGAATGCCGAATTTTGATAATAAAGTTGTACATGCAAATATGTGTGCACAGATTTTAAAAATCATACAAATATTTATAATTAATTGATTTTATTGTTTATTTATTATTTTTTAATGATTGCTGAGAGGTATGAGGTGCCGATTTTTTCTAAGTCATGGAATGACGATGCTTCTGTCTTAAGAAAACACGCCTCGTGTCACGCGATGAGAAAAATGGCATCCTGCCGTTCCGTTTAAACAAGGCGGGATGAAGCGTGGACAGCCCTCGCGATGTTGTACAAGCTGGCGAGAAGAAATGTTTAATAAAAAAATAAGCTGTCCTGTTTAAAGCAATTTTTTCCTTAAATTACGACTTTGTGGTGATCCGACAAATAAAAATAAGCCGCGTGGGTGAGATATTTAAAATGTTTCAGCGGACATACTCTTCACCGTAACGACGCGTTAACACATCACGAGTCGTTTTAACAATATCATTGTTACACGGTTATGGAGTACTTAAATAGCCAGGTCCAGGGTGACAACATGAAAAACATATCGTTATTTATGATGTTTACATTGCTGGGTGCGCCTGGATTTGTAACCGCGGCTAATTCAGATATGGCGAATACTGAATATAATTTCGCGGTTAACGAATTAAGTCTTTCATCTTTAAATCAGGCAGCCATTATTGGTCAACGGGGCATTCTAAATGACGCTCAGGTTCACCAGGACGGTTCAAAACTATTATCCATAGTTTCCCAGGATGGGGCAGGTAACAGAGCGAAAGTTGATCAATCAGGGAGTTACAATATGGCCTGGATCGATCAAAGCGGCAACGGGAACGATGCAGGTATTACGCAAGATGGATATGGTAATAGTGCGAAAATTATCCAGAAAGGGTCGGGTAATAGAGCAAACATTACGCAGTACGGTACACAGAAAACCGCAGTTGTAGTGCAGAAACAGTCGCAAATGGCAATTCGCGTTATCCAGCGCTAACTATTTCGCGACGACTTTAATCAATCCGATGGGGGTTTACCATGAAATTTATCAAAGTGGCAGCACTCGCAGCAATCGTAGTTTCTGGTAGTGCAATGGCTGGTCTGATTGATCAGGGCGGATGGGGTCATGGACATGGCCATGGCGGATACGGTGGCCCAAATTCTACCCTGAATATTTACCAGAACGGTGGCGGTAACTCTGCTGTAGCTTTGCAGACAGATGCCAGAAATTCAGTTCTGAATATTAGCCAGACCGGTGGCGGTAACGGTGCTGATGTTGGTCAGGGGTCTGATGACAGTAAAATTAACCTGACCCAGAACGGTTTCGGCAACAGTGCAACACTTGATCAGTGGAACAGTAAAAAATCTACTATGAATGTTAGCCAGTACGGTGGCCTTAACGGCGCATTGGTCGACCAGACTGCTTCTAACTCAACTGTCAACGTTACCCAGATTGGTTTTGGTAACCACGCGACAGCTCATCAGTACTGATACTTAAATCTGTGCTACAAAAAAACAGGGCATCCGCCCTGTTTTTTTTCGGGAGTTCATCATGAATACCTTAATTCTCCTCGCCGCACTTTCCAGCCAAATCACGTTTAAAACGTCACAGCAGGAAAATATGACCACTATTATTCCACAGGTCACTCTGACGGAGCCGTGCAATTGCCAGGTTCAGATAGTCTCTGAGCGAGAAGGGCAGGGCGGGCAAAGCTCTTCGCGACAGCAAAATACACTTTTTATACCCGCTAATCAGACGATTGATTTAATGCGGTTGAGTTTAAATATTGACGCGGGGGATACGGTAAAAATCGTTGTCACCATTACTGATGGAAAGTCGCTTCATTTATCACAACAATGGTCGCCGGCGGAAAAGAGTTTATAATCATTCATTAAATCAATATGTTATGAATGTGGCGGGCCTGCGGCGTTGAGCTATGCTGATATCAGGAACTGAGTAGTGATGTTCCGTAACGCGAGCCTTCGTTTGCCTTAATGAAGCGCGTTTACCCCTCAAGGACGATTCTCATTGAGGAGTGCATATAATGACCAAATATTTAGCTCAGCTTGCTACAGGCTTGGGTTTGATGGCTTCTGCTTTCATTCTCCCCGCTTATTCAGCCACCCTTGCAAATGGTGGGGTAATTCATTTTCGTGGTGCCATTGTTGCAGACCCCTGTGAAGTCACGCCGCAACAGCGACAGTTTGCCATGTCATGCCCGGATAATAACCGTATGCAAACGCGAATGGTCAGTTATGAAGAGGCGCTTAATGGCACGGTGACCGATTCCAGCCTCGCCACTCTCAGCATGAAATACCTTAATCCTGAAAAAACGCTCGCGATTGTCCAGATCCAGTATCGCTAATTCACTCTTCCGCTCCGCGGCGGAAGAGGATGTTGTCTGATAGTTTTTTCTCCCTGGCTCCTCTGCGATACACTTAAGAAAAAGGCGGGTTGCAGAGGGGCTTTATGAAACCGCAAATTGAAATCATTCATGGCGATATTACGACCATGCACGTCGACGTTATCGTCAATGCGGCCAATCCATCTTTGATGGGGGGCGGTGGTGTGGACGGTGCTATCCACCGGGCTGCGGGACCGCAGTTGCTGGAGGCCTGCAAAGTCGTGCGTCAACAGCAGGGAGAATGCCCTCCTGGTCATGCGGTGATTACGCTTGCAGGCAATCTTTCTGCCAAAGCGGTTATTCATGCTGTAGGTCCCGTCTGGCACGGTGGCGACCAGCATGAAGCGAGTCTTCTGGAGGAGGCATACCGAAACTGTTTGCGACTGGCTGCCGATAATGGCTATAAAACGATGGCATTCCCGGCCATCAGTACCGGCGTATATGGCTATCCGAAAGCGGCTGCAGCGACTATCGCCGTAGAAACGGTTTACCGTTATCTGTCGCTCAAACCGATGCCTGAAAAGGTTATCTTTGTCTGTTTTGACGAAGAAACCACCCATCTTTATCAACGGCTTCTGACCCAGCGTGGGCAGGAATCAGAAGCCTGAAACAACGGCGGCGCACTGAGTGCGCCGCCGTTGTTTATGACGCTTTCGCGGGTGGTTTTCCTGAAAAGAGAAAACGCAGAAGTGGGATCCGCAAATGAATCTCATAGAGTACGATGGCAACACCGACGACAAACACCAGTCCGGTAAAGAAACCCAGCGTGTTGGATGTAATATGCGGCGTGATGTAAGCCCCGAAAAACAGCGTCAGGGGATGATGCACAAGATAAATAAACAGCGATGCATTAACGAAGTAAGTCACGCGAGTGGACTTAAAGTTCAGCAGGCGGTGGCCGAGCGCGAATACCACATTGACCATCCACAAGCCCAGCAGCATGGTGATCACACTTTCCGTTTCATACATCCAGGCGTCGCCGCTTCCGTAGCGCTGATTCAGCAGATAAGCCGCAAACGCGAGTGTAGCCCCCAGCGCGCACCATGGCGATGGAGTGGTAAACAGTGATTTAAGTTTTGGATGAATAAATGCCAGCGCGCCGATTAAAAAGAACGGAATGTAGAACAGCGACTGCATCACCACGAAATTAAATAACCCATCGCTTAAAATCGGCGGATAGACGATAAACAGGGTACGTCTCAGGGCGGCATAGGCGACCCCTAACAGCAAAAAGAGCACCGTCAGTTTGCCCATCGTAATATTGGCGAAAAAGGTATCGGCTTTATAACTCAAATGGTGGCGCAGGCGGCTAAAAATCAACACACTGACCGTCGTAAGCACTACCAGCACCAGCAGGAACCAAAGGTGGGACACCAGCTCCCAGACCAGCGTGTTGTACTTTTCATACAATGAAAGATTCGGCCAGTTCTCCGCCTTGCCTTTGACGTATTGCAACATAATGAACTGCGGCAGCGTCAACAGCGGAATGGCGGTCAACATCGGGATACCTACGCGTTCCACGCGCACTTTCCACCAGCGTTTGAGCGGGTAACGCAGAAACAGCATGTAAGAGAAATAGCCGGATATGACAAAAAACACCTGCATACGGAAGGCGTGAATAAAGTCATTAAACAACGTCAGCCACCAGGAGGGCATCTGGCTATTAACATGCCAGGTGTGGCTGGAGTAAATCAGTGAGATGTGAAAGGGGATCCCCAATAGCATCAGCCATGCCCGGATCGAGTCGAGGAAATATTCACGTTCTGTTGGTGTTGAGCTCATATAACTTTGTGCATTCTCAGACTTTTCGTCTTATCCCTAAGACTCATAATGGTTACATTCGAAGCCAACCCTACACCAAGACCGACACCCTGTCTCCAGGATAAGCACGTAAAGTGAATCGCGGGTTCTTTCATTTGCTTAATCCATGAGCCAGCAGCTGAACAAAGCAGTGATAATGTTGTCGGATTGCCTGAGTTTCCATTAAAATGGATCGGATCGATATAAGCACACAAAGGGGGAAGTGCTTACTTATTATGAAACATAAACCACAGATGATGAAAATGCGTTGGTTAGGTGCTGCAGTCGTGTTATCACTGTATACCTCATCGGCACTGGCCTTTAACATCGATGATGTCGCAAAACAGGCAAAATCGATGGCAGGCAAGAGCTACGAAGCGCCGAAAAGTAACTTGCCCTCCGTTTTCCGCGACATGAAGTATGCGGACTATCAGCAGATCCAGTTCAATCACGACAAAGCGTACTGGAACACTATTAAGACCCCGTTCAAGCTTGAGTTTTATCATCAGGGTATGTACTTCGACACGCCTGTTGCCATCAATGAAGTGACGGCAACGGCTGTACGTAAGATCAAGTACAGCCCGGATTATTTTAATTTCGGCGATGTGCAACACGACAAAGATACGGTGAAAGACCTGGGCTTCGCAGGCTTCAAGGTGCTTTACCCGATCAACAGCAAAGATAAAAACGATGAAATCGTCAGCATGCTTGGTGCCAGCTACTTCCGCGTGATCGGCGCGGGGCAGGTATACGGGCTTTCTGCGCGCGGTCTGGCTATTGATACCGCGCTGCCATCAGGTGAAGAGTTTCCACGTTTTCGCGAGTTCTGGATTGAACGTCCAAAACCAACGGACAAACGTCTGACCATTTACGCGCTGCTGGATTCCCCACGAGCAACCGGTGCTTATCGCTTTGTGATTATGCCGGGTCGTGACACGGTGGTTGACGTGCAGTCTAAAGTTTACCTGCGTGACAAAGTGGGCAAACTGGGTGTTGCACCGCTGACCAGTATGTTCCTGTTTGGGCCAAACCAGCCGTCACCAGCAACGAACTTCCGCCCGGAACTGCACGATTCCAATGGCCTGTCTATTCATGCCGGTAACGGTGAGTGGATCTGGCGTCCGCTGAATAACCCGAAACATCTGGCCGTAAGTAGTTTTGCGATGGAAAATCCGCAAGGTTTTGGCCTCCTGCAACGTGGTCGTCAGTTCTCTCGCTTTGAAGATCTGGACGATCGCTATGACCTGCGTCCAAGTGCCTGGGTCACGCCGAAAGGTGACTGGGGTAAAGGGAAGGTTGAGCTGGTTGAAATTCCAACCAACGATGAAACTAACGATAACATCGTGGCTTACTGGACACCGGATCAGCTGCCGGAAGCCGGTAAAGAGATGAACTTCAAGTACACCATTACCTTCAGCCGCGACGAAGATAAGCTGCATGCGCCGGATAGCGCGTATGTTGTGCAGACTCGCCGCTCAACGGGGGATGTGAAACAGTCTAATCTTATCCGTCAGCCTGACGGCACTGTGGCCTTTGTTGTGGACTTCACAGGCCAGGATATGAAGAAACTGTCACCGGATACCGCCGTTGCTGCTCAGGCCAGCATTGGGGATAACGGTGAAATCGTTGAGAATACCGTGCGTTACAACCCGATAACGAAGGGCTGGCGTCTGACTCTGCGTGTGAAAGTGAAAGATCCGAAGCAGACCACTGAAATGCGTGCTGCGCTGGTCAGTGACGATCAGCCGCTGAGTGAAACCTGGAGCTACCAGCTACCTGCCAATGAATAATACATCTGAATATATTGATGCCATGCCGCTGACGGATATCGAAAAAGCGGCACTGCCTAAGAGCGACATCCGCGCGGTTCATACCGCGCTGGATGGTGAACATCATCAGTTTTCCCGGGATGATGATACGCCGCTGGGGTCAGTTAAGGCTCGTCTGGAGCAGGCATGGCCGGACTCGCTGGCAGAAGGGCAGTTGATTAAAGACGACGAAGGACGCGATCAGCTTCAGGCAATGCCGAAGGCTACGCGTTCCTCGATGTTCCCCGATCCGTGGCGTACCAACCCGGTTGGCCGCTTCTGGGATCGTCTGCGCGGACGTGATGTAACGCCGCGCTATCTGTCTCGCCTGACGAAAGAAGAGCAGGCCTCTGAACAGAAATGGCGTACCGTGGGGACAATCCGTCGTTACATCCTGCTGCTTCTGACGCTGGCACAGACGGTTGTCGCGACCTGGTATATGAAAACCATTCTGCCTTACCAGGGCTGGGCGTTCATCAACCCGACGGACATGATGGGCCAGGATCTCTGGGTCTCCTTTATGCAGTTGCTGCCGTATATCCTTCAGAGCGGCATCCTCCTGCTGTTCGCTGTCCTGTTCTGCTGGGTATCGGCCGGTTTCTGGACCGCACTGATGGGCTTCCTGCAGCTGCTGATGGGGCGTGACAAATACAGTATTTCCGCGTCAACGGTCGGGGATGAACCCCTTAATCCTGAGCACCGTACTGCGCTGATTATGCCTATCTGTAACGAAGACGTTGACCGCGTATTTGCGGGGCTGCGTGCGACCTGGGAGTCCGTTAAGGCGACCGGAAACGCGGAGCATTTCGACGTTTACATCCTGAGCGACAGCTACAACCCGGATATCTGCGTTGCAGAGCAAAAAGCCTGGATGGAACTGATTGCGGAAGTGCAGGGCGAAGGCCAGATCTTCTACCGCCGCCGCCGTCGTCGTGTGAAGCGTAAAAGCGGCAACATTGATGACTTCTGCCGTCGCTGGGGTAACCAGTACAGCTATATGGTGGTGCTGGATGCTGACTCCGTCATGAGCGGTGACTGCCTGAGCGGTCTGGTGCGTCTGATGGAAGCCAACCCGAACGCCGGTATTATTCAGTCATCGCCGAAAGCATCCGGTATGGACACGCTCTATGCGCGCTGTCAGCAGTTCGCCACCCGTGTTTACGGGCCGCTGTTTACCGCGGGTCTGCATTTCTGGCAGTTGGGTGAATCGCACTACTGGGGTCACAACGCCATTATCCGCGTGAAGCCGTTCATTGAACACTGCGCGCTGGCACCGTTGCCGGGTGAAGGTTCGTTTGCCGGCTCTATTCTGTCGCATGACTTCGTAGAAGCGGCGCTGATGCGTCGTGCTGGCTGGGGCGTCTGGATTGCCTACGACCTGCCGGGATCGTACGAAGAGCTGCCGCCGAACCTGCTGGATGAGCTTAAACGTGACCGCCGCTGGTGTCATGGTAACCTGATGAACTTCCGCCTGTTCCTGGTAAAAGGGATGCACCCGGTTCACCGTGCGGTGTTCCTGACGGGCGTGATGTCTTATCTCTCCGCACCGCTGTGGTTTATGTTCCTTGCGCTCTCCACTGCGCTGCAGGTGGTGCATGCCCTGACTGAGCCGCAATACTTCCTGCAACCGCGCCAGCTGTTCCCGGTGTGGCCGCAGTGGCGTCCGGAACTGGCGATTGCGCTGTTTGCCTCCACCATGGTGCTGCTGTTCCTGCCTAAGCTGCTCAGCATCATCCTGATCTGGTGCAAAGGTTCGAAAGAGTACGGCGGTTTCTGCCGCGTGACCCTTTCACTCCTGCTGGAAGTGCTGTTCTCCGTGCTGCTGGCGCCGGTGCGTATGCTGTTCCATACCGTGTTTGTGGTCAGTGCGTTCCTGGGCTGGGAAGTGGTCTGGAATTCACCGCAGCGTGATGACGACTCGACGCCGTGGAGTGAAGCCTTTATGCGTCATGGCTCGCAACTTCTGCTGGGCCTGGTGTGGGCGGCGGGGATGGCGTGGCTGGATCTGCGCTTCCTGTTCTGGCTGGCGCCGATTGTATTCTCCTTGATTCTGTCCCCGTTTGTATCGGTCATCTCCAGCCGTTCAACGGTTGGCCTGCGTACCAAACGCTGGAAGCTGTTCCTGATCCCGGAAGAGTATTCCCCGCCGCAGGTACTGGTCGATACCGACAAATATCTGGAGCAGAACCGCAATCGCACGCTGGATGATGGTTTTATGCACGCCGTGTTTAACCCGTCGTTCAACGCGCTGGCAACGGCGATGGCGACAGCACGCCACCGTGCCAGCCAGGTGCTGGAGATTGCCCGCGATCGTCACGTTGAGCAGGCGCTGAACGAGACCCCGGAAAAACTCAATCGCGACCGCCGTCTGGTCCTGTTGAGCGACCCGGTCACGATGGCGCGTCTTCACTACCGCGTGTGGTCCGCTCCGGAGAGATACTCTTCGTGGGTAAATTACTATAAAGAACTGAAACTGAACCCGCTGGCGTTGAAGGCGAAGTAAGTTGTTAAGTAGAGCGGGTAAGCGAAGCGCCACCCGCCAAATAAAATACCGGCTTAATCGCCGGTATTTTTTTAGAGGTTTGAGATGAAAATTATCATCGTCGTCATGATGGCATGCCTGCTTAGCGGCTGCGGCAGCATCATCAGTCGCACCATTCCAGGGCAGGGCCACGGTAATCAGTACTACCCGGGTGTGAAATGGGATGTTCGTGATTCCGCGTGGCGCTATCTTACCGTGCTTGATTTACCGTTTTCGCTGATTTTCGACACGCTGCTGCTGCCGATCGATGCCAGCCACGGCCCTTACGAATAGCGTAAATTAACGCTCGTCCCACTCATCGGCTGCGGTTTGACCCTCTTCCGTATCCAGCGGTGGCTCGAGCTGAAACTCGCCCTCATCCCACTCGTGCAGGGTGTTCTCCTCCAGCCATTCCTGCCGCAGTTCAATTTCATCATAGTCGCCATCAAAAACGGCCTGCGCACCTTCACCACTTAATATCGGCAAACATTCTCCTTCTTCCCCTTCATCGGCAAAGAATTCGGCCTGCCACATAATATCCCCATCCTGCAGAACGTATTTTTGGATATTAAGTTGTTGCACGTCAGCATCTTCTTCTTCAACGCCGGGGTTATCGGCGAGGAACTCTTCACGAGCGGCATCAATAGCTTCTTCCAGCGTGGCGTACATGGTCATTGGTGTCTCCCTGTTTTCCAGAAGGTTTCAGTGAAATAATAGCTGAATATAAGATCCTGCAAGTATGAATGCGAAAATAAGCTGTCAGACGTTCGTGTTATTCAGCCACCGGTCGTAACGCACGGGATAAACTGAACCACGAGTAAATTGCATTGAACAGCACCACGCCCGCCGTCACGATAAAGACGGCGCGAAAACCGAAGCTTGCAGAAATGCCTGCCCCGATAAGCGGCCCGGTCACGTTACCGATGTCACGAAATGACTGGTTATAGCTAAAGATACGCCCGGCTATCTGATTCGTGGAGTTGTAGACCAGCAGGGTCTGAACGGCGGGGAGTAACGCCCCGTCGGCAGCGCCCAGCAAAAAGCGCAGAACGCCCAGCTGCCACGGGGATTGCACCATCGACATAGGGATAAGCAGCAGAACGGAAATCACCAGCGCGCAGATCAGGATCTTTTCCGGACCCACCCGGTCCCCCAGTTTGCCTAGTCTCGGGGCGCTAAGGAGCGCCGCCACGCCGGGAACGGAAGCAATTAGCCCGCTGATGAACGCAATATTGTTGACGTTACCGGCCAGGTCGCGAACGTACAGCGTCAGAATGGGGGCAATCGAACCGGTAGCTACCTGAATAATCAGGGTCGTCACGAACAGGCTCAGCACCAGTCTGGGGTTTTTAAGTGAGGTAAGAACATCCCTTGCGTGAAGCATCTCTTTTTTGGCGACAGGCGTGAAGTTTTCCCGAATACAGATCAACGTGACGACAAAGCACAGGAAAAGCACGCTGGCGGTGATGAAAAAGACGGGCCGCAAGCCGTAATTATCCGCCAGCAATCCGCCGGCCAGTGGCCCCAGCAAGGCACCACTCACGCCACCCGTTGAAAGCGTTCCCAGTGCCCAGCCGCTCTTGTGACGCGGAATTTGGGTGGCTATCAGGGCATTCGCATTGGGAATAAATCCACCGAGCAAGCCCAGTAATGCGCGTAAAATCAGGAACTGCCAGACGTTTTGCGCAATACCCATCAATGCCATGATGATGGCCATCCCCAGCGCCGAACGTAGCAGCATAATTTTACGCCCCTTACGGTCGGCAAGGCCGCCCCAGAAGGGTGAGGCAATCGCGGAAAAGAGAAACGTGACGCTGAACACCAGGCCAGACCACATATTGAGCGCGCTATGGCCCGTTACGCCCAGTTGCTCGACGTAGAGAGGCAGGAAAGGCATGACCAGGCTAAACGCCGCACCGGTAAGAAAACAACCAAACCATGCAACTGTGAGGTTACGTTTCCAGTTTATGGGGGCATCTGAGGGTGACATAACAATCCGCATAATGAGGTGCAGAACACCTGAGGCATGAAGTAATAAGCCTGCTAATTATGCGCCTGGGATATGATTGCTGCAATGAGGAGGAGCTTTAAATGCTAAAACAGCATGCGGCCAGGAAGACCGCATGCGAGTTAATAGCGGGAAGGCGTGCCCTGTGGCCGCGTTTTAAAGCGACGGTGCAACCACATATACTGTTCCGGCGCGAGCATGATGCACTTCTCCACAACGCCGTTCATCCAGAGAGCGGTGGTCTCTGCATCATCCAGCGGTGGTGCGAGTTCAGGTTCCAGCATAATCAGCTCGTAACCAGACCCATCCGGTTTACGACGGGGTACAAAGGGCACGATCGCGGCTTTGGACATCCGCGCCAGCATCCAGGTGCCGGTTGTTGTGGCGGCTTCTTCAACAGCAAAGAAGGGGACAAATACGCTGGATTGCGGACCATAGTCGTGGTCAGGGGCGTACCAGACCACTTCACCGGATTTAAGCGCGCGTATCATGCCCTTCAGATCTTTACGGTCGATCATGCTTTTGTTGGAACGCATACGGCCGTTGGTCTGGATTAAATCGATGACCGGGTTATCGTTGGGGCGATAAACGCCAATACCCGGTGCCTGCATGCCAAACATTCGCGCCCCGATTTCCAGCGTCAGAAAATGCACGCCAATCAGCAGGACACCTGTCTGATTCGCCTGCAGCGTATGCACTGGCTCCATGCCGGTTCCTGTCACTTCGCTCCAGCGCGCCATACGTTTGTCCGGCCAAAACCACGCCATACCGGTTTCCATAAGCCCCATACCGACAGATTCGAAATTTTTCGAGACCATGTCATGTCGTTCTGACTCGCTCATCTGCGGAAAGCACAACTCAAGGTTGCGGTACGCAATTGTGGCACGACGCTTCATCAACTTTTGCGCGATATGGCCCAGAGATTTACCCAACCAGAAAATAACAGGGTAGGGAAGTTGCACCAGAAGCCATAAAAAGCCAATGCCAAGCCAGGTCAACCAATAGCGGGGATGCAAAAGGGCGACGGTAAATTTGGGTAACTGGGTCATGTCTTTCCTGTGTTCTAACGTCCTGTTTCGCTATTGTCTCATTTTTTGAGACATAGCCAAAATATCTGCGTTCGAAACGTGCACGAATACAGCAATTGTTAAGCCTGATTAACCAGGGCGAGTGAAATGTAGCGTAAATTGTGTGGATGTAAATTAACTTTGTTTGCTATATCATGCCGACCGATTTTTCATTCTCTCTAACGATCCCAGGACTTGTACACCATGCCAGTGTTACACAACCGCGTTTCGAATGAGATGTTAAAAGCGCGTATGTTGGCTGAAACCGAACCGCGCACAACCATCTCATTCTACAAATATTTCACGATCAACGATCCGCAAGCGATTCGCGATGAACTTTACCAGGCATTCACCACGCTGAATGTCTTTGGACGCGTCTACCTTGCTCACGAAGGGATCAACGCGCAGATTAGCGTACCGGAAAGTAAAGTAAATGCTTTCCGTGATTTCCTTTACCGCTTCGATCCGGCACTTGATGGCTTACGCCTGAATATTGCTCTGGATGATGACGGAAAATCGTTTTGGGTGCTGCGCATGAAAGTGCGTGAACGCATCGTGGCGGATGGCATTGACGATCCTGAATTTAACCCGGCGGATGTCGGTGATTACCTGAAGGCCGCAGAAGTGAATGCGATGCTGGACGATCCGGATGCCGTGTTCATTGATATGCGTAACCACTATGAGTATGAAGTGGGGCATTTCGAAAATGCGATGGAAATCCCGGCGGATACTTTCCGCGAGCAACTGCCCAAAGCGGTTGAGATGATGCAGGAACATAAAGATAAAAAGATCGTTATGTACTGCACTGGTGGCATCCGCTGCGAGAAGGCCAGCGCGTGGATGAAACACAACGGGTTTAATAAGGTCTGGCATATTGAAGGGGGGATTATCGAGTACGCCCGCCGTGCCCGTGAGCAGGGTTTGCCGGTGCGCTTTATCGGTAAAAACTTTGTCTTTGACGAGCGAATGGGTGAGCGTATTTCTGAGGACGTGATTGCTCAGTGCCATCAGTGTGGCGCACCGTGCGATACTCATACCAACTGCAAAAATGACGGCTGTCATCTGCTGTTCATCCAGTGTCCGGCCTGTGCTGAGAAGTTTAACGGTTGCTGTAGCGAACTGTGCAGTGAAGAGAGCATTCTGCCAGAAGAAGAGCAGCGTCGCCGTCGGGCTGGACGGGAAAATGGCAATAAGATTTTCAATAAATCTCGCGGCCGCCTGAATACCAAACTGGGTATCCCCGACCCGGAATAATGGTAACGCCCGGCAAGGTGAAAACCTGCCGGGCGAATTTATTATTTCTGTTGAACCCCTTCCACAGAAATAACCAGCTCGACATCCTGAGATGCCGGGCCTAAATCTGTTGTGATATTGAAATCTTTCAGATGAATTTTACCTGTTGCTTCAAAACCTGCACGTTTGCCGCCCCATGGATCATCTCCCTGACCGATTAATTTCGCATCCAGGGTGACGGGTTTTGTTACGCCGTTAAGCGTCAGGTTTCCGGTAATATCCAGCTTATCACCCGCTTTTTTCACCTCCGTAGAGGTGAAGGTGGCTTGTGGGTATTTAGTGACATTCAGGAACTCTGCACTGCGCAAGTGTTTATCTCGTTCAGCATGGTTCGTGTCGACGCTGTTGGTATTAATGGTCACATTGACTTTATCGGTCGCAGGATTTTTCTCGTCGAAGCTGAATGTGCCGTCAAAATCCTTAAAGGTACCGTACAGCCAGCTATATCCAAGGTGCTGAATACGGAAATTGACGAAAGCATGTTGGCCCTCTTTATCAATTTTATAATCAGCCGCCACGGCGGAACCGGTGGTGAATAACAGAGAACCCAGTGCGATACCCAGCAGGTGTTTTTTCATTTTATACTCCAGAGTCAACTGACGAGCGGCCAAGCATGCGCTTTAGCGTATCGTCTTTATCAATAAAGTGGTGTTTGAGGGCGGCAAGTCCGTGCAGTACAGACAGGATCACGACGCTCCATGCCAGCCAGAGGTGAACGGCCCCAGCAGTGTCAGCCTGAGAGCCCGCATCGCTAAGCGTTGCCGGTACGTCAAAAATACCAAAGACGCTAATAGGTTTGCCGTCTGCCGTCGAGATGAGATAGCCGCTAATGAGGATGGCAAAGAGCAGTATATAGAGCGCAATGTGCGCGGCAACGGCACTAATGCGAGTCAATTTACTGTGGGTCTTCGGTGCGCTGGGTGGTGGAGAAATATGTCGCCAAATCACGCGAATAACCAGTCCCAGCATCAACAGGACGCCAATGCTTTTATGTAACTCCGGTGCCTGATGATACCAGCCATCATAATAGCTGAGTGTTACCATCCAGAGACCCAGTCCGAACATAGCATAGACGGCAATAGCAAATATCCAGTGCAAACATATGGATATTATTCCATAGCGCCGGGAAGAGTTACGTAATTGCATCAGAATGTCCATTTTCAAATTAACCGAAGGGTAAAAATGAACGGGAAGATGTGATATTGCAACTGAAATAAATGTATATTGATTTTTATTTTATTTATTTCAGCGATTTTGAAAAGGATCGATAAAGGTAATTCAATCTCTTCGTGCAAGATGAAATTTAGATTTTCAATAAAGCTAAATTAATGTCAATTATTGTCAGTCTGGCTTTTCAATAAAATACAATGTAAACAAAATCAATAATGGCCAACAGTGCCCACAATAAGATATAGAGCATTAAATGCTCGCGAATATTATTCATAAGAAAGTTAACGATCCTGCGCATAACGCTCCGCAATGCAGTATGAATGAAACGGGCTCCGGGATGTCCGGAGCCTGTTAGGGATTATCTGTTAAAACGCGAGAGTGAGAAGGGGCTCAGATCAAACTGTGGCGTGATACCCTGAGCAAACTGCGCGGCGATTTCGCCCAGCACGGAAGCAAACTTAAAGCCGTGGCCGCTCAGTCCTGTGATGAGCAGAGTGTTGTCATGCCCCGGCAGCGTATCAATGATAAAGTCTTCATCTGGCGTGTTGTCGTAGGTACAGGCCGCGCCATACAGCAAGCCGCCGACGCCTGGAAGAATATTGCGCAGGAACGAGAAGGCCTCTGACCCATCCTGTGGGTAAGCGCCGAAGGGTTTACGCTCCTCAGGGGAGGAGATAGCCTGGCCCCCGTTGTGTTTACCGATTTTCAGTGCGTCTTTTTCTGACGGGAAGCCGTAGAACTGGTCGCCGTTGGGTAATTCGCCGGTGAAGGCCGGGAATTTATTCTGGGCGCTGTAACGACCATCCGACTGGAACCAGGAGAAGACCTTGCGCACCGGCTGGATCGGCAGAGCGGGCAGCAGGCGGGTAACCCAGGTTCCCGCGCTGACAAGCAGGCGATCCGCGGAATATTCACCGTCAAGGGTCGCTACCGTGACGCCATTATCGTCATGGGTGATGGCGTCTACCGGACAGTTGAACAGCTGCGCGCAGCCAGCCTTCGCGGCAAGCTCGATCCAGGTCTTGATCGCCGTTTCGCAATGCAGCACCCCGGAATGGGCTTCAAAGAGGCCGATATAATCTTCCGGGACGGTAATTTCGGGCCAGCGCGCGGTAATACCCGTCGCGTCCAGCTTCTCAACGTCCAGATTGAAAGCTTTCGCGCTGCGTTCGACGTTGGCGAGAAAATCAGAACTGGCCGGGCCGAGGTTGATCACCCCTGTGCGCTCGAAAATGCGATCTTCAGTCTGTTTCGCCAGATCATCCCACAGCGCCTGTGCGCGGAGCACCAGCGGAACATAGCGCTCCCCTTCACCATACGCATGGCGTATGAGTCGGGTGTCGCCATGATGGCTACCCTCTGTATGAGGAGGGCGGTGGGCATCAATCATCAGGACGTTCAGCCCTGCCTGTGTCGCATAATATCCGGCGGCGGAACCTACGGAGCCGCTACCAATAATGATTAAGTCGTATCTCATATGCATCTCGTAAACTCACGTTATGTGAGCAGAGTAATTAACAACGCGGGGTTAGACAAGGGTGAAATAAATAAGGCACCGCAAGGGTGCCTGTTGAGTGAAAGGTTGGCATTCGTTTAGTGCCGCTTATACTCATTTTCCTGATAGTCGCCAGATTCTATTTTTGCAATACCTGCCTCTAAAATAGAAATAAACTGACGAGCGACGTCTGTTGTTAGCCACAGCGTCTGTCCAACTTCCGCTTCTTCACGGTTGAGTTGATTCGGGGTTTGGTAGTGCAAACGCAGCATCAGTGCATCGTAGCTATCTACGGTACTGATATCCCAGCCTACAAGCGGATGGGTCTGGATGACTTCACTATTCTTTTCCATTATAACCCCCTTAATGCGTGTTAGAAGACAACGGCTCTGAGGTTCAATGCATGTTTTTCTGAAGCTTTTTCAGTATACCAAGTAATAAGGGGTTCGACGGCAAAAATAAACAGGTAGCAACACATTTTTCTGCTTTTTAGGATTGTTCGAACAATAAAACACCATCTCGTTCATGATTTTTAAAGAAGATATCGGAATAATTTGAACTTTCAGAATTTTCAGGCGAAAAAAAAGCCGGGGCGACCCGGCAAAAAAAACACAATGAGGGAGCAGTATTAATCTGTGATGAACCAGTCGTCAGCGCTTTCCCATGTTTCTTGCAGAATTTCGCTGATGCGATCTTTATCTTCTTTCGCAGCACCAATGACGGAGAGGTTGTTTGCTGTCGCATAACGAACCGTTACGGCACCGGTATTGTCGGGAAAGGTGTTGTTAATTCGACGGGATAATTCCCCTGCCAGCGCATCCAGCGCGCCAACAGGCAGGACGGTAGTTTTGGCTATGGTGACTTCAATACGCATAAATGCCCCCTGTGTAATATACTGTTTATTTATACAGGTATATTATCGGTTTGACAACAAGGGGCACTGAATATTTAGCGTTTTACTGTCCAGTGAACGGTTTCGCCTGCCAGGAATGGGACAAGGGTGTCATCCGTCAGGGCAATGGATTCCTCAACCTGGCTTGCTTTACGCTCCAGTTCGATGAAGGTGTCATTGACCGGCAGACCATAGAAGCGCGGGCCGTTGAGGGAGCAGAACGCTTCAAAATGCTGCAGTGCGTTCATCTCTTCAAACACGGTCGCGTAGCTTGCGAGGGCGGTTGGGGCGTTGAAGCAGCCCGCGCAGCCGCAGCTTGCCTCTTTACGATGGCGGGCGTGAGGCGCGGAATCGGTACCGAGGAACGCGCGGGAGAACCCGCTGGCTACCAGCTCGCGCAGGGCCTGCTGGTGAATGTTGCGCTTAAGGATCGGCAGGCAGTACAGGTGCGGACGTACGCCGCCTACCAGCATGTGGTTACGGTTAAACATCAGGTGCTGAGGGGTGATGGTGGCGGCAATAAGATCGTTGCCGTCACGCACATACTCTGCCGCGTCTTTGGTGGTGATGTGTTCGAACACGACTTTAAGCGCAGGCAGTCGCTGGCGCAGCGGTTCCATCACGGTCTCAATAAAGCGGGCTTCACGGTCAAAGATGTCAATCTCAGCGTGGGTGACTTCACCATGTACCAGCAGCGGCATGCCCAGTTTCTGCATGCGTTCCAGCACCGGCATGATGGCATCAATACTGGTAACACCGTGGCTGGAGTTAGTGGTGGCATTCGCCGGGTAGAGTTTTGCCGCAGTGAATACACCTTCGTTAAAACCGCGCTCCACTTCGTTCGGATCCAGTGAATCGGTCAGGTAGCAGGTCATCAACGGGGTGAAATCATGCCCTTCGGGAACGGCATCAAGGATGCGCTGGCGATATGCGATTGCGGCATCGACGGTGGTGACTGGTGGAACCAGGTTAGGCATGACAATCGCGCGGCCATAAATTTCGCTGGTATAGGGCACGACGGTTTTCAGCATATCGCCATCACGCAGATGGATATGCCAGTCGTCTGGGCGGCGGATTTTAAGAACCTGGGGTTGTGCAGTCATGGAAGCTCCGGCTTGTCAGGAATCAGTCATTAGGATGGCTGTTTTTGCCGGACACAAATCATAAGCGGAAACGTTTTCGTTTGCACACTTTTCCGTAAAAAAAAGGGCGCCTCAGCGCCCTTCAGGTTAATCGGTGAAAGGAATGACAATTTCTCCCGGTTTCACCTCTATCCCTTTTGCATATTTTTTCGCAAGGGCTTCACCCTTACTCTTGTCTTCACTTAAGACATACGCAGGCTGCTGATTAAAATAATTACGCAGCGACTGGTTCAGATAGGGCATCAGCGTTTGCAGAACCGGAGCCATCTTATCCGGGGAAACCTGAGCATCGACCACTTCCATCTCCTGCAGGAAAATCGCGCCTTTCTCTTTATTGAAAACGGGAAGGGCCTTCAGTTTCAGCTTAATGTTAGCTTTCTGGTTGCCAAAGAGGGAATACATATCAAGATCTGCATCTCCTGCCAGAGTGACTTTGTTTGGCTCTTCACGCCCAATCTGGCTGGTGAGATTGGAAAGGACGATATGTGCGTCGGCAAGCCCTGGCACGCCAATGTCTTTAGAGAAATTGTTATGTTTTTCCAGCGCCTGATTAATTTCCTGTTCACTGACGGTATATTGCGTTAGCTGGTTACAGCCAACCAGCAGACCGCTGACAATCAATGCTGCGGCGAAAACAATTTTCTTCATAGTGTTCCTCAACGAAAAATCGGCGCTTCTGTCCTGTGACGTCAGTATGTCAGTGTGAAATTGCAGAAACCAGCAGAAAAAACTGAGAAATGGGAGCGGGAGTGTACTCCCGCTCAAGGGAAGTGCTACGCGCCAGGCTCGAGCATGCCGCTCGCGCTGCGTTTCTGGCTGAACTGCCACCACAGGGCCAACAGTGTGATTAAACCCACCACGCCGAGCATCATCCAGGGCAGTTCGGGTTGATTCAGGGCTTTACCGGCATCAAATAACCAACCGCCGCCGGTGTAACCTAATGCGCCGCCAAGCGCCAGCCCCAGCCGGCTGAACCCCATATAGCTGCCACGCGCCCGCGCATCCGCAAGCGAAGCGCTCAGCGTTTCACGGGCGGGCTCGGCGATGATAGAACCAATATAGAACGTGCAAATCAGCGTAAACAGTTGCTGAAGGGAGTTCACCAGGCCGATCGGCATCATGCTCAGCGTCATCAGGAACAGCCCGGCCATCAGGCGATGCTCCAGACGAAAACGCCGTTCGCTCCAGCGGGCAATCGGATACAGCAGCGACAACGACAGGCAGGCTTCGATGGCATACATCCATTTGACGGCAGCTGGGGTTCCCGCAATGTCGTTAACCATGATCGGCAGCATCAGCATCACCTGTACGGCGAGCATGTAGTAACCCGTCAGGGTTAACACGTACGTGACGAAACGCTTGTCGCGCAGCACACGACCGAGGCCTTCCCGAACGGGGGCTTTGACCGTCGACAGTTTCCAGGCAGGCAGGAACAGGCCATTAAACAGCGCGCACAGAATAAAGAGCACCGCACCAGCGGCGCACACCAGACGGAAGTCATACTGCAGCAGCCAGCTTCCCAGTAGTGCGCCAATAACTGCACCCGCACTGTCCTGCATCATCAGAATCGAGAAGAAACGCCCTCTGTGCTGCGGGCGAATGAGCTTCACCACCAGCGCAGTGCGAGGCGGATCAAACAGCGTGCCCCCGATACCGGAAAGGAAGCAGGAGAACCACAGCTGCCAGGGCTCCTGAGCGACCGCCATCGTGGCAAAACCTGCCGCGCGCAGCAGCATACCGGTAACGATCATTGGTTTCGCGCCAAAACGGTCAGCGATGGCGCCACCAAAGACACCGAGACCCTGCTGGACAAACTGGCGTAACCCCAGGGCAATGCCAACCATCAATGCCGCCCAGCCCATTTGATCGACAAAACGAATCGAGATAAGGGGGAATACGACAAAAAAGCCGAGCACGACCAGCATGTTATCGACGAGCAGGAAATATTTACCCAGGCTCCTGGCCTGTGATACGCGGGACATTTTCCCTCCGGGGAAAATAAGAAGGTGAGCACGCTAACATTCTGCGGTGTCATTCCGCTTTTTCCCACCCCTGTACGTGACAATATTTTTTTATCAAAAGGGTGCTTTGATAGAGAGTTCTCATCGAAAATGGTGAAAAGAGGGCAAAATGGTATGTCACTGTTTTCACAGACGGCGCAGGCGCAGGTATAGTAAAGCTAATGGGTAAGCAGAAGTGACGGGAAGGAGTGGGATCGATGTTTGGCTATCGCAGTAATGTGCCAAAAGTGCGTCTGACAACGGACAGGCTGGTCGTTCGTCTGGTGCATGAGCGTGATGCCTGGCGTCTGGCGGACTATTACGCCGAGAATCGCCAGTTTTTAAAACCCTGGGAACCCGTTCGGGATGAGAGCCATTGTTACCCTTCTGGCTGGCAAGCGCGTCTCAGCATGATTGCGGAATTTCACAAGCAGGGAAGTGCTTTCTATTTTGCGCTGCTGGATCCCGAGGAGAAAGAGATCATTGGGATTGCCAATTTTTCCAACGTGGTGCGGGGATCGTTTCACGCCTGTTACCTTGGCTACTCCATCGGCCAGAAATGGCAGGGACAGGGGCTAATGTACGAGGCGCTAACGGTGGCTATTCGCTATATGCAGCGTACGCAACATATCCATCGCATTATGGCGAACTACATGCCGCATAATCAGCGTAGCGGTAATTTGCTGGCGCGATTAGGGTTCGAGAAAGAGGGCTACGCCAAAGATTATCTGTTGATAGACGGAGAATGGCGTGACCACGTTCTGACAGCATTAACCACCCGGGACTGGACTGCAGGTCGTTAAGGAGAAAAGATGAAATATCAGCTAAGCGGTACCGAAGCGCGCGTGATTGGGTGCTTACTCGAAAAACAGGTCACCACGCCAGAGCAGTACCCGCTCTCTGTCAATGCCGTGACGATGGCCTGCAATCAGAAAACCAACCGTGAGCCAGTCATGAACCTGAGTGAACACGAAGTTCAGGATGTGCTGGATGAGTTGGTCAAACGGCACTACCTGCGGACCGTCAGCGGCTTCGGTAACCGTGTGACGAAATATGAGCAGCGTTTCTGTAATTCCGAATTTGGCAATCTGAAGTTGAGCGCCGCAGAAGTCGCGGTGATTACCTCGCTGTTGCTGCGCGGGGCGCAAACGCCGGGTGAGCTGCGTACTCGTGCTTCCCGCATGCATGAGTTTGCGGATATGCAGGAAGTTGAGCAGGTCCTGGAAGGGCTGGCCTCGCGTGAAGAGGGGCCTTATGTGGTGCGTCTGGCGCGCGAGCCAGGTAAACGTGAAAGCCGCTATATGCATCTGTTCAGCGGCGAAGTTGATATTTCAGTAAAGTCTCTGGTAACCGATGTAAGTGTTGAACAAGATGATTTGGTTACGCGCGTGGCAGCGCTGGAAGACGAGGTCGCAGGACTGAAACAGCGTCTGGATGCCTTGCTGGCACACCTGGGAGACTAAGGATGAAAAAATTACGCGTAGGCGTGGTGGGTCTGGGCGGCATCGCGCAAAAAGCCTGGCTACCGGTATTGGGTGCGGCGACGGACTGGACGCTTCAGGGGGCGTGGTCACCGAATCGCGAGAAGGCCGAGCGGATCTGCGAAACGTGGCGCATCCCTTATGCCAATTCTCTTCAGGATTTAGCCCACGAGTGCGATGCGGTCTTTGTTCATACCTCAACGGCAACCCACTATCAGGTGGTGAGTGAGCTACTCCATGCAGGGGTTCATGTATGTGTGGATAAGCCGCTGGCTGAAAATGTCCAGGACGCGGAACGGCTGATTGAGCTGGCGGCGCGTAAAAAACTGACGCTGATGGTGGGTTTCAACCGCCGCTTCGCGCCACTTTACCAACAGCTGAAAGCGCAGTCCGGCAGTCTGGCCTCGCTCCGTATGGATAAACACCGTACCGACAGTATCGGCCCCAACGATTTACGCTTCACGCTGCTGGATGACTATCTGCACGTCGTGGACACGGCGCTGTGGCTCAGTAACGGTAATGCGCAGCTGCAAAGCGGGACGCTCCTGACGAATGAGCAGGGCGAGATGGTCTATGCTGAACATCACTTCGCGATTGACCATCTGCAGGTAACGACCAGCATGCATCGTCGTGCGGGCAGTCAGCGTGAGTCCGTTCAGGCGGTGACTGACGGTGCGCTTTACGAAATCACCGATATGCGTGAGTGGCGGGAAGAGAAGGGCAACGGCGTGGTGACGCTGCCGGCGCCTGGCTGGCAGAGCACCCTGGAGCAGCGCGGGTTCGCAGGATGTGCCCGCCACTTTATCACCTGTGTGCAAAATCAGACGGTTCCTGAAACGTCCGGCGAGCAGGCCATTATGGCGCAACGTATTGTGGAGCGGCTCTGGCGAGAGGCGATGAGTGAATAATTCGCTGTAACATCTGCGGATAGTAATTCGTTGAAATCCGGGTAGACTAAGCGCCGGTTGTTGGTTTCGCCGGGTGGTGCTTACACTTACCCGGCTTACAAATCCGTAGGGTTGTGGAAATTCACGTTAATGAACTTATTAAAATCGCTGGCAGCCGTCAGCTCGATGACCATGTTTTCCCGCGTACTCGGTTTTGCGCGCGATGCAATTGTGGCAAGGGTCTTTGGTGCAGGGATGGCTACGGACGCCTTTTTCGTCGCGTTCAAATTGCCAAACCTGCTGCGTCGTATTTTTGCGGAAGGGGCATTTTCTCAGGCTTTTGTTCCGATCCTGGCGGAATATAAAAGCAAGCAGGGTGAGGACGCGACGCGCGTATTTGTCTCTTATGTCTCCGGGTTGTTGACGCTGGCCCTGGCTGTGGTGACTGTCGTCGGGATGCTGGCGGCGCCCTGGGTGATTATGGTGACTGCGCCTGGTTTTGCCGATACGGCAGATAAATTTGCCCTGACCTCACAGCTTCTGCGCATTACCTTCCCTTATATTCTGTTGATCTCGCTGGCCTCGCTGGTGGGGGCGATACTGAACACCTGGAACCGTTTTTCCGTTCCGGCATTTGCGCCGACGTTTCTTAACGTCAGCATGATCGGCTTTGCCCTGTTTGCCGCACCGCATTTCAATCCGCCGGTACTGGCGCTGGCATGGGCGGTGACCGTGGGTGGCGTGCTGCAGCTGGCTTATCAGCTGCCGCATCTGAAAAAAATAGGCATGCTGGTGCTGCCGCGTATCAATCTCAAAGATGCCGGTGCAATGCGTGTTATTAAGCAGATGGGACCTGCGATCCTTGGCGTCTCCGTCAGCCAGATCTCGCTTATTATCAATACCATTTTTGCTTCTTTCCTTGTGTCCGGCTCGGTCTCCTGGATGTACTACGCTGACCGTCTAATGGAGTTTCCGTCCGGGGTGCTGGGGGTAGCGCTGGGGACAATCCTGCTGCCGTCGCTGTCGAAGAGTTTTGCCAGTGGCAATCACGATGAGTACTGTCGGTTGATGGACTGGGGTTTACGTCTCTGCTTCCTGCTGGCGCTGCCAAGCGCGGTGGCGCTGGGTATTCTGGCCAAACCGCTGACGGTCTCGCTCTTCCAGTACGGGAAATTCACCGCGTTTGATGCTGCCATGACGCAGCGTGCCCTGATTGCCTACTCGGTTGGTTTGATGGGGCTGATCGTCGTCAAGGTGCTGGCCCCGGGCTTCTACTCGCGGCAGGACATCAAAACACCGGTGAAAATTGCGATTGTGACGCTGATTATGACCCAACTAATGAACCTGGCGTTTATTGGTCCGCTGAAGCATGCGGGCTTGTCATTGTCTATCGGTCTGGCCGCTTGTCTGAATGCCGGGCTGTTGTACTGGCAACTCCGCAAGCAGGATATCTTCACGCCGCAGCCGGGTTGGTCACGTTTCCTTGTACGACTGATCGTCGCGGTGCTGGTGATGTCTGCAGCGCTGCTCGGCATGATGTACGTGATGCCGGAGTGGTCCCAGGGAACCATGCCATACCGTCTGATGCGGCTGATGGCCGTGGTGATGGTTGGCGTGGTGGCTTACTTTGCCACGCTCGCCGTGTTGGGGTTCAAGGTGAAAGAATTCACCCGTCGTACGGCATAAACGCCAAAAGGGGAGTTCACCTTATGGTGCTCCCCGCTGCATGATTTGTCGCTGCTGCTTCAAATCGAAATCTTTTTTACACCCGCAATACGTGCAGTAGCAGTCTGACCATCCGCACCGTACAGTCCGGTTTCTTTATGCGGTTTCAACACCTCAAGCGCTTGCTGATTACGCTCTATCTGACCTTCAAGCAGCCAGCCGTTATGCTGGTTAAGATCGCGCAGGTGTCGCGTTTTTTCAGTAATGGTCTGCCAACGCTCAACAATATCGTCATTTGCACTGCGCTTAGGATCTTGCTCAGCGCGGCGTTGTTGCTCCAGATAATCCAGCGTTGCCAGAAGCGAACTTTTGTCTTCAGTAATCCGCTGCAACGCGCTGCCGTTAATGTGACCGGAAGAGAGATGCTGTTGCTCTGCGTCCATTACCGTTTTCAGGTCGTTCAGGACAACCGTCATTTGATCCAGTATTTCTGACAGTCGACTCATACGGTTAGTTACTCTGTAAGAAACTCTGTGCTTCCTGAATCAGGGCATCAGCGATTTTGCTGGTGTCCATTTTCAGTTCACCGTTACGAATTGCCGCTTTCAGCGTTTCAACACGTTCCATATTGATATCGTTGCTGCCTGGCTGCATCAGTTTTGCCTGAGCATCACTCAGGGTTACGCTGGTGCTGTTAGAGGTTGACGGTTTTTCCAGACGCGCTTTCTGCGCTGGCGTGTCATTCGTTTCGCGAGGTTGTACAGCGCTTACCGGCTTCAGGGCTGATGTACGATCAATGCTCATAGTGTTGTCCTCATCGAGGGTTCGCGGCGTTTGCGCCTGACATCATCATTAGTTGAATATTTATCGGCAAGCGGCGCGAAATCTTTAAAAAGATTATAGGTTAATCAGAATATTCCCATCAGAATCGACGGTTCCGCTAACCACCTGCCCTGAGGTCATTCTGACGCGGACGTTTTGTGCCACCGCAGCATTGTTTAACGCTTTCCCTTCGCTGTTGATACTAAAGCCATCTCCGTTGGCCACCACCATCACCTGCTGACCTGCTTTTATCCGCCATGCCTGGCGCAACATTGAGAGCTGTATCGGCTGGCCTGGGGCGACGTCGCGCAGACTGACAGCGTCCTGCGCCTGGTTAATTTCCAGCATCGTGCGTGGCGGCAACTGATCCAGACGGCCGCGTTTTAACGTCACGCTGTTTGTCTGCAGCACGCTGCCGCGCGCAATGGGCACGGCGGCGACAACATAATTGCCCGTCGCCTGAACTGCAACCTGTAAATAGCGTTTTTCGTTGGCGCAGCGTGCCAGCACGTTCACATTCCCCCAGAGCTTTGTGAACCCCACCACGCTGAATGAAGGCTGATCACACGTAGGGTAGAGATTCGGTGGCGTGCGTACGGTAACAGTGACGTCATCGCTAAAACCCGCCAGCTTTTCAGCGAAAAAAGCCGTCAGTTGATCCTGTAAGCCTTCAGCCTGCACCAGCGGGCTAAACAGCAAGAAAGTTGCCACCAGACCACGTTTTAACGTTTGCATCGCAAGTTCCACCGTTTCCAGAATTGAGTGAATTCTACCTGCAGTGGTTTTGCATCAACGGAATAAATAGCGACGCATTATGCGCTTATTCCGTCGATAGGGGAGACCGGGTGAGATTTAAGCTGTGAACTGAAATTTTGCCATCAGCGGAGGAGACATGCTCGATAAACTCGACGCCGCGTTACGTTTTCAGCAGGAAGCGCTCAATTTACGCGCCCAGCGGCAGGAGATTTTAGCCGCCAACATCGCTAACGCCGATACCCCAGGGTATCAGGCGCGCGATATTGATTTTTCCAGTGAACTCAAAAAGGTGATGGAGCGTGGACGTGCCGAAGGAACGGGTGTTGCACTCGCCATGACATCCTCGCGCCATATTCCTGCTCAGGCGATGACCGCGCCAACGACCGATTTACTCTATCGCATTCCTGATCAGCCTTCACTCGACGGCAACACCGTGGATATGGACCGGGAGCGTACGCAGTTTGCCGATAACAGCCTGAAATACCAGACGGGACTGACCCTACTCGGCGGACAAATCAAAGGCATGATGAACGTCCTGCAGGGGGGCAACTGATAGATGGCCTTGCTGAATATTTTTGATATCGCCGGTTCGGCGTTAACCGCGCAGTCCAAACGTCTGAACGTGGCTGCCAGTAACCTGGCGAACGCCGACAGCGTGACTGGACCAGACGGCCAGCCTTATCGTGCCAAACAGGTTGTCTTCCAGGTTGATGCGGCGCCTGGCGCGGCAACAGGCGGCGTGAAAGTGTCTGATGTGGTAGAGAGCCAGGCACCGGATAAGCTGGTGTATGAGCCCGGCAACCCACTCGCGGATGCTAACGGATACGTGAAAATGCCTAACGTGGATGTGGTGGGTGAGATGGTGAACTCCATGTCGGCTTCCCGTAGTTACCAGGCCAACGTCGAAGTGCTTAATACCGTGAAGAGCATGATGCTCAAAACACTCACTCTCGGCCAGTAAAGGAGACATGCATGTCCATCGCCGTAAATGTGAATGATCCTACGAACTCGGGTGTTAACAACACAAAGAGTACGACGGGTTCTAACTCCCTCACAGGGAGCAATGCCGCCGATCTTCAGGGCAGCTTTCTGACGCTGCTGGTGGCGCAGCTTAAGAACCAGGATCCCACTAACCCGATGCAGAACAACGAACTGACCACGCAGCTTGCGCAGATCAGCACCGTTAGCGGCATTGAGAAACTGAACACCACCCTCGGTTCCGTCTCTGGTCAGATTGGTAGCAGCCAGTCTCTGCAGGCCGCGAGCCTGATTGGCCATGGGGTAATGATCCCAGGCACCACCATTCTGGCGGGCTCCAGCACCACCGAAGGCAACACCACAACGACTACCACGCCGTTTGGTGTTGAGCTCCAGCAGGCGGCTGAGAAGGTGACTGCCACGATCACGGACTCCACTGGCGCGGTTGTCCGTACCATTGATATTGGCGAGCTGAAGGCGGGCGTTCACACCTTTACGTGGGATGGCAGCCTGACCGACGGTACTAAAGCACCAAACGGTTCCTACAAAGTGGCAATCAGCGCCAGCAACGGGACAACCCAGCTGGTGGCGCAGCCGCTGCAGTTCGCGCTGGTCCAGGGCGTAATTAAAGGAAGCGACGGCAACAAACTGGATTTGGGTACCTCAGGTACCACCACACTCGACGAAGTTCGGCAGATTATCTAAGCCTTAACACTTATCAGGAGTAAGTCATGGCCTTTTCTCAAGCGGTCAGCGGCCTGAATGCTGCGGCCACCAACCTGGACGTCATTGGCAACAACATCGCCAACTCCGCGACCTATGGTTTTAAATCCGGTTCTGCTTCCTTTGCAGACATGTTTGCCGGTTCTAAAGTTGGCCTGGGTGTGAAAGTTGCGGGCATCACTCAGGACTTTACCGACGGCACCACCACCAACACCGGTCGTGGTCTGGACGTCGCCATCAGCCAGAACGGTTTCTTCCGTATGGTTGATTCCAACGGCTCTGTGTTCTACAGCCGTAACGGCCAGTTCAAGCTGGACGAAAACCGCACGCTGGTTAACATGCAGGGCATGCAGCTGACAGGCTATCCGGTAGCCGGATCGCCTCCGACCGTTCAGACCGGTGCAAACCCTCAGGCGATTACTATCCCGAATACCCTGATGGCGGCGAAATCGACCACCACCGCGACGCAGCAGATCAACCTGAACTCAACCGATCCTGTTCAAACTGCCCCGTTCGATGCGACTAACCCGGATACCTACAACAAAAAAGGGACCGTGACCGTATTCGACAGCCAGGGTAACGCCCATAACATGTATGTCTACTACGTTAAGACAGCCAACAATAAATGGGATCTTTACACTCAGGACGGCAGCGTTGCGGGTTCTACAGCAGCGAAAGCGGCGCAGATGAACTTTGATGCGAACGGTAACCTGGCGGGTGTCTATAACTACGACGCTGCGGGTGTGCTGAGCGCAACGCCAAACGCAACCCCTGCAATCAATATCACCACCGGTTCTGTCAGCGGTGCGACGGCGGCGACTTTCTCTCTGAGCTTCCTGAACTCCATGCAGCAGAACACCGGTGCGAACAGCGTGGTGGCAACCAATCAGAACGGCTACAAGCCTGGCGACCTGGTGAGCTACCAGATCAACGACGATGGCACCGTGGTGGGTAGTTACTCTAACGAACAGTCTCAGGTTCTGGGTCAGATCGTACTGGCAAACTTTGCCAACAACGAAGGTCTGAAATCGGAAGGCGATAACGTCTGGTCTGCCAGCCAGTCCTCCGGTGTGGCGCTGCTGGGTACCGCAGGTACCGGTAACTTCGGCAAGCTGACCAACGGCGCGCTGGAAGCCTCCAACGTGGATATGAGTAAAGAACTGGTGAACATGATCGTCGCGCAGCGTAACTATCAGTCGAACGCGCAGACCATCAAAACCCAGGACCAGATCCTCAACACGCTGGTTAACCTGCGTTAAGCGGCTAACAGGAAAGCGCAATGGATCACGCAATATATACCGCGATGGGCGCGGCAAGTCAGACGCTCAACCAGCAAGCCGTTACGGCCAGCAACCTGGCAAACGCCTCGACACCGGGTTTTCGTGCCCAGCTTAATGCGCTGCGCGCGGTGCCGGTTGAAGGGCTTTCCCTGCCAACCCGTACGCTGGTGACGGCATCAACCCCTGGCGCAGATATGACGCCAGGGCAGATGGATTACACGTCACGCCCGCTGGATGTTGCCCTGCAGCAGGACGGCTGGCTGGCGGTGCAAACGGCAGACGGCAGCGAAGGCTATACCCGTAACGGCAATATCCAGGTGAGCGCGACGGGCCAACTGACGATTCAGGGTCATCCGGTGATGGGGGAAGCGGGTCCGCTGACCGTGCCGGAAGGCTCGGAGCTGACTATCGCCGCGGACGGCACCATTTCGGCGCTGAACCCGGGCGATCCGGCCAATACCGTTGCGCCCGTTGGTCGTCTGAAGCTGGTTAAGGCGGAAGGCAAAGAGGTGCAGCGCGGCGATGACGGCATGTTCCGTCTGACCCAGGCGGCTCAGGCGACGCGTGGTGCCACGTTACAGGCCGATCCGAGCATCCGCGTGATGTCCGGCGTTCTGGAAGGCAGCAACGTTAAGCCGGTAGCCGCCATGAGCGACATGATTGCCAGCGCCCGTCGTTTTGAAATGCAGATGAAGATCATCAGCAGCGTGGATGAAAACGCGGGCAAGGCTAACCAACTTCTGGCTATGAGTTAACAGGACTCCTTATGATCAGTTCTTTATGGATCGCGAAAACTGGCCTGGACGCCCAGCAAACCAATATGGACGTGATTGCCAACAACCTGGCAAACGTGAGCACCAATGGTTTCAAGCGTCAGCGCGCCGTTTTCGAAGATTTGCTTTATCAAACCATCCGCCAGCCGGGTGCACAGTCTTCTGAACAGACGACGCTGCCGTCGGGTTTGCAGATCGGTACCGGCGTTCGTCCGGTAGCCACCGAGCGTCTGCACAGCCAGGGCAACCTGTCTCAGACCAACAACAGTAAAGACGTGGCGATCAAAGGCCAGGGCTTCTTCCAGGTGCAGCTGCCTGACGGTACCTCTGCCTATACCCGCGACGGTTCGTTCCAGGTCGATCAGAACGGCCAGCTGGTCACGGCGGGCGGCTTCCAGGTTCAGCCTGCGATTACCATCCCGGCGAACGCCCTGAGCATCACCATCGGACGTGACGGTGTGGTCAGCGTGACCCAGCAGGGACAGGCCGCGCCGGTTCAGGTCGGGCAGCTCAACCTGACCACCTTCATGAACGATACTGGTCTGGAAAGCATTGGTGAGAACCTCTACACCGAGACGCAATCCTCCGGTACGCCAAATGAGAGCACCCCGGGCCTGAACGGCGCGGGCCTGCTGTATCAGGGCTATGTTGAAACCTCCAACGTGAACGTGGCGGAAGAGCTGGTGAATATGATCCAGGTCCAGCGCGCGTATGAAATTAACAGTAAAGCAGTGTCGACGACCGACCAGATGCTGCAGAAACTGACGCAACTCTAAGGTGTAGCCCGGTGCGGTAAACGCCGCGCCGGCTCCCTGTTTTCGAAGATGAAGGCAATGCAAAAAAACGCGGCGTTTCGTTATCCGATACTGACTGTTCTGGCTGTCACCCTCAGCGGGTGTGCCTGGATCCCGTCTAAACCTTTGGTCCAGGGTGCGACGACTGCCCAACCCGTTCCTGGCCCCGCGCCAGTGGTAAACGGCTCCATTTTCCAGACCGCGCAGCCGATTAATTACGGCTATCAGCCGCTGTTTGAAGATCGCCGCCCGCGTAACGTCGGCGATACATTGACCATTGTGCTGCAGGAAAACGTCAGCGCGAGCAAGAGCTCGTCGGCGAACGCCAGCCGCGATGGCAAAACTAATTTTGGCTTCGATACCGTGCCACGCTATCTCGAAGGGTTGTTCGGCAACGCGCGTGCGGATGTGAACGCGTCCGGCGGCAATACCTTTAACGGTAAAGGCGGCGCGAACGCCAGCAACACCTTCAGCGGCACGCTGACGGTCACGGTTGACCAGGTTCTGGTTAACGGCAACTTGCACGTTGTGGGTGAAAAACAGATCGCCATCAACCAGGGCACTGAATTCATTCGTTTCTCGGGCGTGGTTAACCCTCGCACGATCAGCGGCACCAACACCGTTCCGTCCACCCAGGTGGCGGATGCGCGCATTGAGTACGTCGGTAACGGCTACATCAACGAGGCGCAAAATATGGGTTGGCTGCAGCGCTTCTTCCTTAATTTATCGCCGATGTAAGCGAGGTGACCCATGTTTAAATCGATCTTCGCCGTGGCGCTGGCGCTGGTGGCAACGTTTGCCCAGGCTGACCGTATTCGCGATCTCACCAGTGTTCAGGGCGTACGCGAAAACTCCCTGATTGGCTATGGCCTGGTGGTCGGTCTGGATGGCACGGGTGACCAGACCACCCAGACGCCTTTCACCACTCAGAGTTTAAACAACATGCTTTCCCAGCTCGGTATTACGGTCCCGGCGGGAACCAACATGCAGCTGAAAAACGTGGCCGCCGTTATGGTTACCGCGTCCTACCCGGCGTTTGCGCGTCAGGGACAGACCATTGACGTGGTGGTCTCCTCAATGGGTAACGCCAAAAGCCTGCGCGGCGGTACGCTGCTGATGACTCCGCTGAAAGGCGTTGACAGCCAGGTCTATGCGCTGGCGCAGGGGAACATTCTGGTTGGCGGTGCGGGTGCATCCGCAGGCGGAAGCAGCGTGCAGGTGAACCAGTTGAACGGTGGACGTATCACTAACGGCGCCATCATTGAGCGTGAGTTGCCGACCCAGTTTGGCGCAGGCAACACCATCAACCTGCAGCTCAATAATGAAGACTTCACCATGGCGCAGCAAATTGCCGATACCATCAACCGCAGCCGCGGTTACGGTAATGCAACGGCACTGGATGCGCGCACCGTGCAGATCCGTACCTCCACCGGCAGCAGCAACCAGGTGCGCATGCTGGCAGATATCCAGAATATGGAAGTGAATGTTCCAGTGCAGGATGCGAAGGTGATCATTAACTCCCGTACGGGCTCGGTGGTGATGAACCGGGAAGTTTCTCTGGACAGTTGTGCCGTGGCGCAGGGTAACCTCTCCGTGACGGTGAACCGCTCCGCGAACGTGAGTCAGCCAAATACGCCATTTGGTGGTGGCCAGACGGTGGTGACACCGCAAACGCAGATTGATCTGCGCCAGAGCGGCGGGTCGTTGCAGAGCGTTCGCTCCAGCGCCAACCTGAACAGCGTGGTGCGTGCTCTGAACGCCCTGGGTGCAACGCCGATGGATCTGATGTCCATCCTGCAATCCATGCAAAGCGCGGGCTGTTTGCGTGCCAAACTGGAAATCATCTAATGCTGACCGATAGCAAACTGTTGACCAGTGCCGCCTGGGACGCCCAGTCGCTCAACGAACTGAAAACCAAAGCAGGTAAAGACCCGGCGGCGAATATCCGCCCGGTTGCCCGCCAGGTGGAAGGGATGTTTGTACAGATGATGTTGAAAAGCATGCGTGAAACCCTGCCGAAAGATGGGATGTTCAGCAGCGATTCAACGCGTTTGTACACCAGCATGTATGACCAGCAGATTGCGCAGCAGATGACTGCCGGTAAAGGTCTCGGTCTGGCTGACATGATTGTGAAACAGACCGAAGCCGCGCAAGGTATTCAGCCGCAAGAGCAGACGCAGCAAGTGCCGATGAAGTTCGACCTGGAAACGGTGACCAGTTATCAGAACCAGGCGCTGACGCAGATGGTGCGTAAGGCGATCCCGAAAACAACGGGGGGCGGTGATGAACCCCTCTCCGGCGACAGCAAAGACTTCCTGGCGCAGCTTTCTCTGCCTGCGCGACTTGCCAGTGAACAGAGCGGTGTTCCACACCACCTGATTCTGGCACAGGCCGCGCTGGAGTCGGGCTGGGGTCAGCGACAGATCCGCAAGGAAAACGGCGAGCCGAGCTTTAACATCTTCGGCGTGAAGGCGACTTCCGGCTGGAAGGGACCAACCACGGAGATCACGACCACCGAATACGAGAACGGTGCGGCGGTGAAGGTCAAAGCAAAATTCCGCGTTTACAGCTCTTATCTGGAAGCGTTGTCCGATTATGTCGGCCTGCTGAGCCGAAATCCGCGTTATACCGCCGTTACCCAGGCGGCGACGGCGGAGCAGGGGGCTCAGGCTCTGCAAAACGCAGGTTATGCGACCGATCCGAACTATGCGCGTAAGCTCACCAGCATGATCCAGCAGCTGAAATCCATGGGCGAGAAGGTCAGCAAAGCCTATAGCACAGATATTGAAAATCTGTTCTGAAAGTTCTCAAGTCCCGGTGGAGGTTGCCGATAACCTTCATCAGGACTCGTGTCTGAACGTATAAAAGGAACCCCCATGTCCAGTTTGATTAACAGCGCCATGAGTGGCCTCAGTGCTGCGCAGTCGGCACTCAATACCGTCAGTAATAATATTTCAAGCTATAACGTGGCAGGTTACACCCGCCAGACCACGGTGCTGGGCGCGTCTAACAGCACGCTGACCGGCGGTGGCTGGGTGGGTAACGGGGTTTATGTCTCCGGTGTCCAGCGTGAGTATGACGCTTTCATCACCAACCAGTTGCGTGCCGCGCAAACGCAGAGCAGCGGCCTGACGACGCGCTATCAGCAGATGTCAAAAATCGACGATGTGCTGTCCGATACGACCAACTCGCTCTCTACGACGTTGCAGGACTTCTTCAAGAGTCTGCAAACGCTGGTAAGTAACGCGGAAGATCCGGCTGCACGCCAGACGGTGCTGGGAAAAGCAGATGGTCTGGTCAATCAGTTTAAAACCAACGATCAGTATCTCCGCGATCAGGATTCTCAGGTAAATACTGCAATTTCGACCAGCGTTTCTCAGATCAACAACTACGCCAAACAGATTGCGAATCTGAACGATCAGATTTCCCGTCTGACTGGTGTTGGTGCGGGTGCATCCCCTAACGATCTGCTCGACCAGCGCGATCAGCTCGTCAGTGAGCTGAACAAAATCGTAGGTGTGGAAGTTTCTGTTCAGGATGGTGGCACGTTTAACATCTCTTTCGGCAACGGTTACAGCCTGGTGCAGGGCAGCAAAGCCAACCAGCTGGCGGCCGTTAAGTCCAGCGCAGATCCGGCTCGTACGACCGTGGCTTACGTCGACGACGTTGCGGGTAATATTGAGATCCCGGAAAAAATGATTACGACCGGCTCTTTGGGTGGTTTGCTGACATTCCGTAATGAAGATCTGGATAAAGCCCGTAACACCCTGAACCAAATGGCACTGGCCTTTGCCGATGCAATGAACACGCAGCATGAAGCCGGTTTTGATGCAAACGGTGATGCGGGCGGTAAGCTGTTCGACTTCGGTTCTCCGGCGGTTCTGTCCAATAGCAAGAATGGCGGTTCGGCCGTTGTTACAGCTTCTGTAACGGACAGCAAACAAGTCCAGGCGACAGACTATAAACTGCAATTTAATGGCACCGACTGGACGGTCACCCGTACCTCCGATAAAACCAGCTTTACGATGAGCCCGGATGCAAGCGGCAATCTGTCGTTTGACGGTCTTAACGTCAATGTGAGCGGCACAGCAAACACCAAAGACAGTTTCATTGTGAAGCCTGTTTCCAATGTCATCATGAACATGGATCTGGCAATCAGTGACGAGTCCAAACTGGCGATGGCATCTGTGCAGAACGGCGGTGAGAGTGACAACCGTAACGGTCAAAAACTGCTTGATCTGCAAAACGCCAAAGTGGTGGGTGGAAACAAAACATTCAACGATGCATACGCTTCTCTCGTCAGTACCGTCGGGAGCTCAACGGCGTCACTGAAAGTGAGCAGCCAGACGAAAGCGAATGTGGAAACACAGTTAACTAAGCAGCAGCAGTCCATCTCAGGGGTAAACCTCGACGAAGAGTATGGCAATTTGCAGCGTTATCAGCAGTATTACCTGGCCAATGCGCAGGTTCTACAAACTGCCAGTACGCTCTTCGATGCAATTATCAATATTCGCTAAGGTTGAGGTGAAAAATGCGTATTAGCACCCAGATGATGTACGATCAGAACATGCGGGGGATCACCGACTCTCAAAGCAAGTGGCTGAACTACGGCGAGCAAATGTCCACCGGAAAGCGCGTCAATCGTCCGTCGGACGATCCTATCGCGGCGTCGCAGGCAATTGTTCTGTCTCAGGCTCAGGCCCAGAATAGCCAATTCGATCTTGCGCGTACCTTTGCAACGCAGAAAGTATCACTTGAGGAGAGTGTCCTTTCTCAAGTTACAACGGCCATTCAGAGCGCTCAGGAAAAAGTTGTTTATGCGAGGAACGGGACATTAAGTGACAGCGATCGGGCATCGCTGGCGACGGATCTGCAAGGGATCCGCGATCAGCTTATGAACCTGGCCAACAGCACTGACGGTAATGGACGATATATCTTCGCAGGTTATAAGACGGATAATGTCGCGTTTGACCAAACCAGCGGCGATTATATCGGTGGTACTACCCCGATTAACCAGCAGGTGGATTCTGCGCGAAACATGCAGATCAGCCACACTGGCACAGAGGTTTTCGCCACGTTTACCAGCAATGCAACACCGGAGCCGGGTGGTGGAACGCCGGAAAAGAATTTGTTCAAGATACTGGATAATGCTATCACCTCGTTGAACACACCCGTCGGTGACGATCAAACTAAGGTGGATCAGGAGAATGCAGCTATTGATGCTGCAAACCGGGGGTTGCGTAACTCACTTGATAATGTATTAACCGTGCGGGCCGATTTGGGTACCAAGCTTAACGAACTGGATAAACTGAACACGTTGAGTAATGACCGTTCGCTCTCTCAGACTTCGCAAATGAGCGATCTTGTGGACGTTGACTGGAATGCGGCAATTTCCTCTTACACCATGCAGCAGGCGGCCTTGCAGGCGTCTTATAAAGCGTTTAGCGATATGCAGGGCATGTCTCTGTTCCAGCTGAACAAATAACATCTTGACCTCTTAGAACATGTCTTGAAACTGGGCATGTTTTACTGCCCAATCCGTCTGGATTGGGCATTTTTTTATGCAACTTCTGCTGGTGTGGAGGCGACTCGAGCGCTTTCAACCAGACGGATCCCCAGCGCAATGACGCCACAGACGGTTGCCAGAGCGGCCACGCCCGTCCAGCCTGCCAGCGAGTAAATATTACTGCCTAAGGCGAAACCCAGTGCCATGCCGATAAAGATAACGGTAAAGAGCAGAGCATTAAGGCGTCCCCGGGCCTGTGGTTCAAGGCTGTAGACCAGATTCTGATGGGCCACCAGACTGGACTGCAGACCCAGATCGAACCCAACGGCGGAGACAGCAATCAGAATCAACTGCCCGTGAATTCCCAAAGCAGGCATCAGGAACATCAGGGCAAACGAGACGGACACAAGTAATGCGCCAAGCTGTGTGACTTTTCCGGCTCCCAGTTTATCTGACAGCCCACCCGCAAGCGGGGCGGCTAATGCACCTGCTGCACCCGCAATACCAAAACCACCGGCTACGGCACTACCCAGGTGATAACGCTCCAGAAGCATAACCGCCAGCGTGGACCAGAAGGCGCTAAAGGCAATCGAGAGAAAACCCTGTGCCAGCGCTGCACGGCGCAATGCCGGATAACGACGCCACAGATGTTCCATAGAACGCATCAGCGCGGGGTAGCTCAGCGTGGAGTGAATGGCGAAACGGGGAAGTACAATCCACATCATCACCCCGATAAACGCAATGCTCACCGCAGCCAGTTGGTACATGACGCGCCAGCCAAAGGCTTCTCCCACCACGCCGCTAACAGTTCTCGACAACAAGATGCCCATCAGCAGCCCCGTCATCACCGTACCCACGGTTTTACCCAGCTTCCCTTCCGGCGCGAGAATAGCCGCCGCCGGAACGATATCTTGTGCAATGGTGGCGGCCATGCCGATAAGTAAACTTGCCAGCAACAAGGAATGGAGTTGCCCGGTCAGGCTACAGCCCAGCAGGAACAGCGCCAGCGCCGCACTTTTAATCAGGATTAACGTCCTGCGGTCATGACGATCGCCCAGTGGCAGAAGGAACAGAATGCCGAGCGCATAACCTGCCTGAGTTAAGGTTGGTACTAACCCCATGCCTTCAATGCTCAGATGAAGATCGGCACCCATTAGCGGAAGAAGGGGTTGTGCGTAATAGATGGATGCCACGCTAAAGCCAGCGCCCAGCGCCCAGCGCCAGCATGAAAATTACCCAGCGGCTGGCTGCGTGGGGGGAAGTCGTTGTGTTCATAAGATGTTCCTCATTCGTCGTGTGGGGCTATTTTTTATCAGTCTGCCTTGCGAGGGTAGCCAGCCCGGTGGTAAAACGCTTATACGTTAAACGTATGTCAGGGAGGTGTATGAAACGAGTTGAGCGTTTAGACAGAGTGGAATTGATGCGAACGTTTGTTCGTATCGTTGAAACCGGGTCGTTATCAGCAGCGGCAAGGCAGCTTTCAACCACTCAGGCCACGGTTAGCCGACGTTTGCAGTCTCTGGAAACCCTGCTGGGGGCTCGCTTGCTGCTGCGTACAACCCATGCGACCCGACTTACTGACGATGGTGAGCGCTGCTATCAACACGCCCGGCGCGTGATTGACAGCTGGCTGGCACTTGAGGATGAAGTCGGACAGGCTGAGGATGAACCGGTGGGGGTATTACGTGTGCGTGCACCGCACGCTTTCGGGCAGGATCAGTTTCTGAAGCCATTAACCGAATTTTTGCATCGTTATCCGCAGTTGTCCGTTGAGTGGATGTTGCATGACAGGTCGGTAGATTTCCTGAGTGACAACATTGATTGCGCGATCCGAGTGGGGGCTGAGGTCGATCCGGCGACGGTATCAGTGCAACTGGCAGAGGTGCCGCGATCCGTCGTGGCATCCCCGGCACTGCTGGCGCGTTTTCCGGAGGTCAAAACGCCAGAGGATTTGCAGGCACTCCCCTGGATCGCCATCAGTACCTTTTATCAGCGGCATATAGAGTTATTTGACGGCTCGGCACAACCAACGCGTATCGCCATTACGCCGCGTCTCAGTACTGACAGTTTGTACGTGGCGCGCAATACGGTATTAACCGGGCTGGGTGTCGCAATGGTCTCCAGCTGGACGGTGAAAGAGGATATTGAGGAAGGGCGCCTGATTCATCTTCTTCCTGAGTGGCAACCTGCGGCTCTGCCAGTCCATCTGGTTTATCCCTGGTCGCGATACTATCCGGCGCGTTTACGTCGTTTTCTTGAGATGATGAAGCAGGTGATGCCGGACATTGCCGGAATGAGAAAGCCTGTAAACAAGCAATAAAAAAGCCGACCCGGAGGTCGGCTTTTTACTTGATGCCGTTACTCGACAGAGCGCGGGCGAGTCGCCGGTGCAGTCGCCTGATGCGTTGCACTGTGACCACCTGCTGAGCCTTTGCCTTCGAAATTGAAAGCAGGGCGTACCCAGTCACTGTGACGCGGGGTTTCAGGCACGTACTCAGGTGCCGGAGCGCGCGTCATAGGAGCTGTCGCCACGTGGGCAAAAGCTGGCGCAGACACAACCGGCTCCGGTTTCACCTCAGGTGCTTTCACTTCTTCGGCTGCACGAACAGGTTCAGCGACAATCTCAACATCCTGAACCACATTTTCAGTGACGGTTTCGGCCACGATTTCAGCGGTATCTTCAACAGCAGCAGCAGGCTGTACTTCTTCCGCGACCTCTTCTGCCACTACGGTATCTTCTTCAGCAATCAGCTGCGGTGCAGCATCAACCGGGGTGGCAATCACTTCCGGATGCGTGGTTTCTACCGTCACGGCATGCGGGGTTTCTACCTCAATAGCTTGCGGTTCAACCACGATGGCTGCTTCAGCTACGGCTTCTTCCACTGCTGCGACTGGCGCAATCAACTCTTCTGTCACCACCTGTTGTTCCACAACCTGCTCCGGACGAGCGACCGGGTAGCGGATCCAGACTTTACCGGATGCCATTTCAGGTGATGCGCATGCCACGGCTAATGGCATTGGTGACTGAGCAGGGTAGCGCTCATCACGATAACGACGGCGACGCTGCCCGCTGACGCGCAGATGGCGTGGAGAACGACGTGAACGGCGAGGCATACCGGCATTATCGCGGTTTTCACCGTTTTCATCCTGCTCAACCGTGTTTTCTACCACAGCAGGTAGATCAACTTTTGCCAGTTGGGTACCGGTTGCGCTCTCGCTTGTTTCATCGGCGACAACGGCTGACTCTTCGGTAGCTTCGGTGGCGAAGCGAACTTTCTGAGTAAGCTGGCGCTGCTTGCGACGCGGCATAACCTGAGTCCGTTCTTCCTGCTCACCGTCCTGCTGTTCAACAGGCTCTTCGCGGTTCAGGTTTTTGACTTCCTGCTGCGCCTGACGTTTCTCGTCGTTACGACGACGGTTACGCTCGCGACGTGGCTGCTGGTCGTCACGCTGTTTGCTCTTCTCAGACTCATCGCCCGCCTGCTGGCGAATTTCACGATCTTCAACATTTTGCTGTTGTTTCTCGCGACGGTTGCGACGGTTGTCTTCGCGTTGTTCACGGCCTTCACCGTTGTCTGAACGGTTGTCACGACGCTCGCTGCGGTCATTACGGTCGTTGCGGTCATTACGATCGCGGCGATTGTTCTGACGCTTACGACGGTCCTGCTGACGCTCAGGCTTGGTCGCTTTAGGCTCTTCTTTCGGTTGCTCTGGTTGAGCTTCCTCGCCGGCAAACATTTTCTTCAACGCGCCAAAGAAGCGGCTCAGAAGACCTGGTTGATCCGGTTGGGTTTTTTCCACTGTGGCTGCTGATTTCTGTGCTGCAGGTTTTGCAGCAGGTTTTTCCAGCGCCGTTTCAGGTGGTGCTTCAGGCATGATAAAGGTGGCTAACGCAGGTTGCTCAGGCAATTTGCGCTCGGCAGGCTCTTCATCGGAAGGCAGAGCCATCTCTTCTTCATGCAGCTTCGGCAGCAGGTAGCTGAGCGTGGTTGTCTCTTCGCCTTTACGGACACGCAGCACATGATAGTGCGGGGTTTCCATCTGATCGTTTGGCACGATAATGCAGCGAACACCACCCTGACGTGCTTCGATGGCACTAACCGCTGCACGTTTTTCGTTCAGCAGGTAGGACGCAATTGGCACAGGCACAATGGCATGAACCTCTTTGGTGTTCTCTTTCAGCGCTTCTTCTTCGATCAGACGCAGGATAGAGAGGGACAGAGATTCGTTATCACGGACGGTACCGGTGCCGGAGCAGCGCGGGCAGACGTGATGGCTGGACTCACCCAGTGACGGGCTCAGACGCTGACGGGACATCTCCAGCAAACCGAAACGCGAGATATGGCTAATCTGGATGCGCGCACGGTCCTGACGCACTGCTTCACGCAGACGGTTTTCAACTGCGCGCTGGTGACGAACCGGGGTCATGTCGATGAAGTCGATAACAATCAGACCACCCAGGTCGCGCAGGCGGAGCTGGCGGGCGATTTCATCAGCGGCTTCAAGGTTGGTATTGAAGGCAGTCTCTTCGATGTCGCCGCCGCGTGTTGCACGCGCGGAGTTGATATCGATAGCGGTCAGCGCTTCAGTGGTATCAATAACGATAGAACCACCGGATGGCAGACGCACTTCACGCTGGAACGCTGACTCAATCTGGGATTCAATCTGATAGTGGCTGAACAGCGGGATTTCACCGGTGTACAGTTTGATTTTGCTGGTGAAATCCGGACGACCCAATGCGGCAATGTGCTGGCGCGCCAGCTCAAGCACTTTCGGGTTATCGATCAGAATCTCACCGATGTCCTGACGCAGGTAATCACGGAAGGCACGCACGATAACGTTGCTTTCCTGGTGGATCAGGAATGGAGCAGGGCGGCTTTCCGCTGCTTTCTGGATGGCTTCCCAGTGCTTCAGACGGAAACTCAGGTCCCACTGCAATGCTTCGGCTGATTTACCTACGCCTGCTGTACGCACGATAAGCCCCATGCCATCAGGCAATTCGAGACTAGCCAGCGCTTCTTTCAGCTCGGTACGGTCATCACCTTCGATACGGCGAGAGATACCACCCGCGCGCGGGTTGTTTGGCATCAGAACCAGATAGCTCCCTGCCAGGCTGATAAAGGTAGTCAGTGCGGCACCTTTATTGCCACGCTCTTCTTTATCAATCTGAACGATAACTTCCTGACCTTCACGCAGAACATCTTTGATGTTTGGACGGCCATGGGAGTTGTAGTTTGCAGGGAAATATTCGCGGGCGATTTCTTTCAGAGGGAGAAAACCGTGACGCTCAGCACCGTAATCGACAAATGCAGCTTCAAGGCTTGGTTCAATGCGGGTGATTTTACCTTTGTAAATGTTCGCTTTTTTCTGTTCGTGTCCAGGACTTTCGATATCCAGATCGTACAGGCGCTGCCCATCCACAAGGGCGACACGCAACTCTTCTTGCTGAGTTGCGTTGATTAACATTCTTTTCATCGTAACTTACTCGTTATTCTTACATTGACGACAAAGCTGCGGGCAAGGTGACGCTTTCCGGGGTATGAACCGATGGCCTCGTGTCTATTCACGTCGCCAACCTCACGGTTGTCGCTCGCTTAAGAGGCGCAGAGTGTCGGTTGCCTGTATTTCATACGGAAACACAGCGCAATTATCAGGGGAATTGCTTGGGTAGAACTCTCCAGAGAACAATCCTTATACCGGGAAGTACTGCAACCCGCAGCCCGCTAACTGCCTGAAAGATCAATACGTCTTACGCCATTGCTGCGTGGATGATCGGTCAGACAAAATTGGTCATTCCGTCAACATCCTTACAAAACCTGGATTAAACACGGAAAACGGATTCATTATTCCACTGCTCGCCGGGTTATAGCAAGATGACTTTTACCAATTATCACCCGGTTACTCACAGTTTCTTCACTTCTGAATGGTGATTGGTTTAATAACCACCAAATCGGTTGCGCGAAACGGGGGGACAGGCCGGATAAAAGTAAATATAAGCATAGAAAAATGAGTGGCGCTAATGGCTGACGATATTTAGAATCGCCAACCATGAAAACAGAGACTCCAGCCGTAAAAATGGTTGCCATCGCCGAAGATGAAGCGGGGCAACGTATCGACAACTTTTTGCGCACTCAACTGAAAGGTGTGCCAAAGAGTATGATCTACCGTATCTTGCGTAAGGGTGAGGTGCGGGTTAATAAAAAGCGCGTGAAACCTGAGTATAAGCTCGAAGCTGGCGATGAAGTGCGTATTCCGCCAGTGCGCGTTGCAGAACGTGAAGAAGAGGTCGTTTCACCTAAGCTACAAAAAGTCGCGGCCCTGAGCGATGTGATCCTTTATGAGGATGACTACATTCTGGTGCTAAATAAACCGTCAGGTACTGCTGTTCATGGTGGTAGCGGTCTGAGCTTCGGCGTGATTGAAGGGCTGCGAGCCCTGCGTCCGGAGGCGCGTTTCCTCGAACTGGTGCACCGCCTTGACCGTGACACGTCCGGCGTACTGCTGGTGGCGAAAAAACGCTCTGCACTACGTTCTTTACATGAGCAATTGCGTGAAAAAGGGATGCAGAAAGATTATCTGGCGCTGGTTCGCGGTCAGTGGCAGTCCCATGTGAAAGTGGTGCAGGCGCCATTGCTGAAGAACATTCTGCAAAGCGGCGAGCGTATTGTCCGCGTGAGCCAGGAAGGGAAACCGTCAGAGACGCGTTTCAAAGTTGAAGAGCGCTATGAGTTTGCCACACTGGTGCGCTGCAGTCCGGTGACCGGTCGTACCCACCAGATCCGCGTGCATACCCAGTTTGCAGGCCATCCTATCGCGTTTGATGATCGCTATGGCGATCGGGAGTTCGATAAGCAGCTGGCGGGCACGGGGCTGTCTCGTCTGTTCCTGCATGCGGCAGCGCTAAAGTTTACTCATCCAAATACGGGCGAAACCATCCGTATTGAAGCACCGCTGGATGAGCAGTTAAAGCGCTGTCTGAAGGTTCTGCGCGGCTGATTCTGTGCCGGGTGGCGCTGCACTTACACGGCCTACGAAGCCCGTAGGCCCATGCAAGCGAAGCGCCGCTGGGCAAAAATCACATCGTCAGCGGATTGCAGGCCTCACGCCGTAACATCTGGCACAGCGCAATCAGCGGTAAACCGACCAGAGTATTTGGGTCGCGGCCTTCCAGCCTTTCGAACAGAGCAATCCCCAATCCTTCACTTTTAAAACTGCCTGCACAGTTCAGCGGTCGCTCACGACGCACATAATCCATGATCTCTTGCTCGCTGAGATGGCGGAAGTGCACATCGAAAGGCTCGCACTCCGTTTGCAGATGGCCAGAGGCCGAGTTGTACAGCGCCAGGCCAGTATAAAAGGTGACGATATTGCCGCGTGCGCTCAGCAACTGCTGGATGGCATTCTCTTCGGTATGAGGTTTCCCGGTGATAACGCCGTCAAGCACGCAAACCTGATCGGAGCCTATAATCAAATGCGAAGGATAATGTGCGGCGAGCGATTGTGCTTTCTCCTTAGCAAGACGCGTCACCAGATGACGCGGTGATTCGCCAGGCTGTGGCGTCTCATCAACGTCTGGTGCAGCACATTCAAACGGGAGCCCGAGCTTTTCCAGCAGCATTCGGCGGTAGGGAGAAGTGGAAGCAAGTACGAGATTTGGCATATTTTTATCACCAGATATAGCGTATCGATGCCAGCCATTTTAAACTACAGGCCGCAATGTGTGCGAATAATTGGCAAAAGGCAGCCCAGGTTGCCTTTTTCTTTGACTATATGACGTTACAAAGTTAATATGCGCGCCCTATGCAAAAGGTAAAATTACCCCTGACTCTTGATCCGGTTCGTACGGCTCAAAAACGCCTCGATTACGAAGGTATCTATACTTCCGATCAGGCCGAGCGTATTGCCGAATCCGTAGTCAGTGTGGACAGTGATGTAGAATGCTCCATGTCGTTCGCTATCGATAACCAGCGTCTCGCCGTTTTAACCGGTGATGCAAAGGTAACGGTAACGCTCGAGTGTCAGCGTTGCGGGAAACCGTTTGTACAGCATGTTCACACAACGTATTGTTTCAGTCCGGTTCGTTCTGACGAACAGGCTGAAGCACTCCCGGAAGCGTATGAGCCGATTGAGGTTAACGAATTCGGTGAAATCGATCTTCTGGCTCTGGTTGAAGATGAAATCATCCTCACCTTGCCAGTGGTTCCGGTGCATGATTCTGAACACTGTGAAGTGTCCGAGGCGGACATGGTCTTTGGGGAACTGCCTGATGAAGCGCAAAAACCAAACCCATTTGCCGTATTAGCCAGCTTAAAGCGTAAGTAATTGAGGAGTAAGGTCCATGGCCGTACAACAGAATAAACCAACCCGTTCCAAACGTGGCATGCGTCGTTCCCATGACGCACTGACTGCAGTTACCAGCCTGTCTGTAGACAAGACTTCTGGTGAGAAACACCTGCGTCACCACATCACCGCTGACGGTTTCTACCGCGGCCGCAAGGTTATCACTAAGTAATCACGCGCAAGCGTGATGAAGCTTAGTGAGGATTTCCCCGTGCAAACGGGGAATTTACCGAACCAGGCTGCGACGATACCTTGACACGTCTAACCCTGGCGTTAGATGTCATGGGGGGAGATTTTGGCCCTTCTGTGACAGTGCCTGCAGCATTGCAGGCACTGAATTCTAATTCGCAACTCACACTTCTTTTAGTCGGCAATCCCGACACAATCACGCCATTACTTGCAAAAGCTGACTTTGAACAACGTTCGCGTCTGCAGATTATTCCTGCACAGTCAGTTATTGCCAGTGATGCCCGGCCCTCGCAGGCGATTCGCAATAGCCGTGGTAGCTCAATGCGGATGGCGCTTGAGCTGGTGAAAGAAGGGCGAGCGCAGGCTTGCGTCAGTGCGGGAAATACCGGTGCGCTGATGGGGCTGTCGAAATTGTTGCTCAAGCCTATTGAGGGTATTGAGCGCCCGGCGCTGGTGACGGTATTACCGCATCAACAGAAGGGCAAGACAGTGGTGCTCGATTTGGGCGCTAATGTCGACTGTGATAGTACAATGCTGGCTCAGTTTGCCGTGATGGGTTCGGTGCTGGCAGAAGAAGTGGTCGGGATCAACAATCCCCGTGTTGCGTTACTGAACATTGGTGAAGAAGAGACCAAAGGCCTGGACAGCATTCGCGAAGCCGCAGAATTGCTCAAACAGGTTCCTTCCATCAACTATATTGGTTATCTCGAAGCCAATGAGTTGCTGACGGGTAAAACGGATGTTCTGGTGTGCGATGGCTTCACCGGAAACGTAACGTTAAAGACCATGGAAGGGGTCGTGCGCATGTTTCTTTCTCTGCTGAAATCTCAAGGAGAAGGCAAAAAAAGCGCCTGGTGGTTGATTTTATTGAAGCGTTGGTTACAAAAAAGCCTGACGCGGCGATTCAGTCACCTCAACCCCGACCAGTATAATGGCGCCTGTCTGTTAGGATTGCGCGGCATCGTGATTAAGAGTCATGGCGCCGCCAATCAGCGAGCATTTTCTGTCGCCATTGAACAGGCAGTGCAGGCGGTGCAGCGACAAGTCCCTCAGCGGATTGCCGCTCGCCTGGAATCTGTATTAGCTAAAAGTGACTGAGCGTACATGTATACGAAGATTTTAGGTACCGGCAGCTACCTGCCAAAACAAGTGCGTACCAACGCCGATCTGGAAAAAATGGTAGATACGTCTGACGAGTGGATTGTCACGCGCACAGGTATCCGTGAACGTCGTATCGCCGCGCCAGACGAAACCGTGTCCACCATGGGTTACGAAGCCGCACAGCGTGCTATCGAAATGGCGGGCATCGATAAAGAAGAGATTGGCCTGATCGTGGTCGCCACGACGTCAGCCACGCATGCTTTCCCAAGCGCGGCGTGCCAGGTGCAAAACATGCTCGGCATTAAGGGCTGTCCGGCGTTTGACGTCGCTGCTGCGTGTGCAGGTTTCACCTATGCGCTGAGCGTTGCCGATCAGTATGTTAAATCCGGTGCAGTGAAATATGCGCTGGTCATTGGTGCTGACGTGCTGGCGCGTACCTGCGATCCAACCGATCGCGGTACGATCATTATTTTTGGTGATGGTGCGGGTGCGGTACTGCTGGGTCAGTCCGAAGAGCCGGGCATCATCTCCACGCATCTGCATGCCGATGGAAGCTACGGTGAATTGCTGACGCTGCCTAACGCCGATCGCGTTAACCCGGATAACTCCATTTACCTGACAATGGCGGGTAATGAAGTCTTCAAAGTAGCGGTGACTGAGCTTGCGCACATTGTCGACGAGACGCTGGAAGCCAATAACCTTGAACGCACCGCACTCGACTGGCTGGTGCCGCATCAGGCGAACCTGCGAATCATCAGCGCGACCGCTAAAAAGCTGGGCATGTCGATGGATAACGTTGTGGTGACGCTGGATCGTCACGGCAACACCTCTGCGGCATCGGTACCGTGCGCATTTGATGAAGCGGTACGTGATGGACGAATTAAACGGGGCCAACTGGTCTTGCTTGAAGCCTTCGGTGGTGGGTTCACCTGGGGTTCCGCGTTGGTTCGTTTCTAGGATAAGGAATAAAAAATGACGCAATTTGCTTTTGTGTTCCCGGGCCAGGGATCTCAAACCGTTGGGATGTTGTCTGAAATGGCAGCAAACTATCCGGTAATTGAAGAGACTTTCCGTGAAGCTTCAGATGCACTGGGTTATGATCTGTGGGCACTGACTCAACAGGGGCCGGCTGAAGAACTGAACAAAACCTGGCAGACTCAGCCAGCGCTGCTGACTGCATCCGTTGCGCTGTGGCGTGTCTGGCAGCAGCAGGGCGGTAAAGCGCCAGCGCTGCTCGCGGGTCACAGCCTGGGTGAATACTCTGCGCTGGTGTGTGCCGGTGTGATCGCGTTTGCTGATGCGGTACGTCTGGTGGAACTGCGCGGTAAATTCATGCAGGAAGCTGTACCAGAAGGCACGGGTGGCATGTCTGCCATCATCGGCCTTGATGATGCCGCCATTGCGAAAGCCTGTGAAGAATCAGCCGAAGGTCAGGTCGTTTCTCCGGTTAACTTCAACTCGCCGGGCCAGGTGGTTATCGCCGGTCATAAAGAAGCGGTTGAACGTGCGGGTGCTGCCTGTAAAGCCGCGGGCGCGAAGCGTGCTCTGCCACTGCCAGTGAGCGTGCCGTCACACTGTGCGCTGATGAAGCCTGCTGCCGACAAACTGGCGGTTGAGCTGAAAAAAATTACGTTTAACACACCGACAATTTCCGTTGTGAATAACGTCGATGTGAAATGCGAAACAGCGCCGGACGCTATCCGTGACGCGTTGATTCGCCAGCTCTACAGCCCGGTACAGTGGACCAAAACCGTTGAGTTTATGGCGTCACAGGGCGTTGAGCATCTGTATGAAGTCGGTCCAGGTAAAGTCCTCACCGGTCTGACAAAACGTATTGTTGACACCCTGACAGCTTCGGCGATTAACGAGCCAGAAGCGATGTCAGCGGCACTCTCGCAATAAAAGAGGAATACCATGAGTTTTGAAGGAAAAATCGCCCTGGTGACGGGTGCAAGCCGCGGTATCGGGCGTGCAATTGCTGAAACACTGGTTGCGCGCGGCGCGAAAGTGATTGGTACAGCAACCAGCGAGAATGGCGCTCAGGCCATCAGCGAATATCTGGGTGCAAACGGTAAAGGTCTGGTACTGAATGTGACTGAACCTGCATCCATCGAATCTGTTCTGGAAAATATTCGCGCAGAGTTCGGCGAAGTGGATATTCTGGTAAACAATGCCGGGATCACTCGTGATAACCTGTTAATGCGAATGAAAGACGACGAGTGGAACGATATTATCGAAACCAACCTGTCATCTGTATTCCGTCTGTCAAAAGCGGTAATGCGCGCTATGATGAAAAAGCGTCATGGTCGTATTATCACTGTCGGTTCTGTGGTTGGTACCATGGGAAATGCTGGTCAGGCTAACTACGCTGCGGCGAAAGCAGGTCTGATTGGTTTCAGTAAGTCGCTGGCGCGTGAAGTCGCGTCTCGCGGTATTACTGTGAACGTTGTTGCTCCGGGCTTTATTGAAACGGACATGACGCGTGCGCTGACTGAAGAACAGCGTGCGGGTACACTGGCAGCAGTTCCTGCAGGTCGCTTAGGTGACCCTAAAGAAATTGCCAGTGCGGTTGCATTTTTAGCCTCTGACGAAGCGGGTTACATCACTGGTGAGACCCTCCACGTCAACGGCGGGATGTATATGGTTTAATCACGATGAAAAATATTTGCGTTATTGTAGGGATTGGCCTCAAAATAACGTAAAATCGTGGTAAGAACTGCCGGGATTTAGTTGCAAATTTTTCAACATTTTATACACTACGAAAACCATCGCGAAAGCGAGTTTTGATAGGAAATTTAAGAGTATGAGCACTATCGAAGAACGCGTTAAGAAAATTATCGGCGAACAGCTGGGCGTTAAGCAGGAAGAAGTTGTGAACTCCGCTTCCTTCGTTGAAGACCTGGGCGCAGATTCTCTTGACACCGTTGAGCTGGTAATGGCTCTGGAAGAAGAGTTTGATACTGAGATTCCGGACGAAGAAGCTGAGAAAATCACCACCGTTCAGGCTGCCATTGATTACATCAACGGTCACCAGGCGTAAGTGAACATCTCCAGGCGGTCATTCGACCGCCTGAGTTTTATCTTTTTTGTCCCACGAATCCCTTTTTTATCCCTCCCTGGAGGACAAACGTGTCTAAGCGTCGTGTAGTTGTGACCGGACTTGGCATGTTGTCTCCTGTCGGCAATACCGTAGAGTCCACCTGGAAAGCTCTCCTTGCCGGTCAGAGCGGCATCAGCCTAATCGACCATTTCGATACTAGCGCCTATGCAACGAAATTTGCTGGCTTAGTAAAGGATTTTAACTGTGAAGAGATCATCTCGCGTAAAGAACAGCGCAAGATGGATGCCTTCATTCAATATGGAATTGTCGCTGGCGTTCAGGCCATGCAGGATTCTGGTCTTGAAATTACGGAAGAGAACGCAACCCGTATCGGTGCCGCTATTGGCTCCGGAATTGGCGGTCTTGGCCTGATTGAGGAAAACCATACATCTCTGATGAATGGTGGCCCGCGTAAGATCAGCCCGTTCTTTGTTCCGTCCACGATTGTTAACATGGTGGCGGGTCATCTGACCATCATGTTTGGCCTGCGTGGGCCAAGCATTTCTATCGCGACCGCATGTACGTCCGGCGTGCATAACATCGGCCAGGCCGCGCGTATCATTGCGTACGGCGATGCAGATGCTATGGTTGCGGGTGGTGCTGAAAAAGCCAGTACCCCGCTGGGTGTTGGTGGTTTCGGTGCCGCGCGTGCGCTGTCTACCCGCAACGATAATCCTCAGGCGGCAAGCCGTCCGTGGGATAAAGACCGTGATGGTTTCGTACTGGGTGATGGTGCGGGTATGCTCGTGCTGGAAGAGTACGAACATGCTAAAAAACGCGGCGCGAAAATTTATGCTGAAGTCGTTGGCTTTGGTATGAGTAGCGATGCTTACCACATGACGTCGCCTCCAGAGAACGGCGCAGGTGCTGCGCTGGCTATGGAGAACGCGATTCGTGACGCGGGTATTACCCCGGCACAAATTGGCTACGTAAACGCGCACGGTACTTCTACGCCAGCAGGCGATAAAGCGGAAGCTCAGGCTGTTAAGTCTATCTTCGGCGAGTCTGCCAGCCGCGTACTGGTGAGCTCCACGAAATCCATGACCGGCCACCTGTTGGGCGCGGCGGGTGCAGTAGAGTCTATCTACTCCATTCTTGCCCTGCGCGATCAGGCTGTTCCGCCAACCATCAACCTGGATAACTCGGATGAAGGTTGCGATCTGGACTTCGTTCCTCACGAAGCGCGCCAGGTCAGTGGCATGGAGTACACCCTGTGTAACTCCTTCGGCTTTGGTGGTACGAATGGTTCCCTGATTTTTAAAAAGGTCTGAGCCTGACTGCCTGATGGAGATAAAAAGGTCCGCTTGTCGGACCTTTTTTATTCGGTTTTATCCCCTTGTCCGATGTTATTCACCTTGCCAGACTGTACTACCACGCATAAGGAGCCAGTATGTTTCTAATCAATGGCCTTGAGCAGGACACGCTGCCTGCAAGCGACAGGGCGACTCAGTTTGGTGACGGCTGCTTCACCACGGCGCGTATTCATCATGGCGATGTCTGTTTACTTGCAGAGCATATCCGACGATTGCGGGGTGCCTGTGAAAAACTGCTGATCCCTTTCACGGACTGGGACACACTTGCCGGCGAGATGGCTCAACGGGCAAAAGGGCATTCCAGCGGCGTGCTGAAAGTGATCATCAGCCGTGGTAGTGGTGGCCGGGGTTACAGTGGCGCGAGCTGCCAGCATCCTGTGCGGATCCTCTCCGTTTCTGCATATCCTTCACATTATGAACGTTGGCGTCATGACGGTATCACGCTTGAATTAAGCCCGGTACGTCTTGGACGAAACCCTGCGCTTGCCGGAATAAAACACCTTAACCGTCTTGAGCAGGTCTTGATCCGCGCTCATCTTGACCAGTCAGACGCAGACGAGGCCCTGGTCCTTGACAGCGAAGGGTTCATTACTGAATGCTGTGCGGCTAATTTATTCTGGCGGCAGGGCAGCGATGTCTTTACGCCGAAGCTTGATCAGGCTGGCGTAAATGGCATTATGCGCCAGTTTTGTCTACAGCAACTGGCACACTCTGGTTTTCGCGTTGTCGAAGTTAACGCAGCTGAGAATGCGCTGATAACAGCAGAAGAGGTCGTTGTCTGTAATGCGTTAATGCCAGTTGTACCTGTTCGCGCCTGCGGCCAACATCGCTGGTCATCGCGCGAGCTGTATCATTTTTTAGCCCCGTTATGTGAGCAAACCAGAACGTCATGAAGAAAATGTTGCGCTTTATCCTGCTCCTGGCTGTTGTGCTGGCTATTGCTGGCGGAGTCGGAGTGTGGAAGGTTCGTCAGCTGGCGGACAGCAAGCTTCTGATCAAAGAAGAGACAATATTTACCCTTAAAGCAGGAACCGGACGTCTGGCGCTGGGTGAACAGCTTTACAGCGATAAAATCATTAACCGTCCGCGTGTCTTCCAGTGGCTATTGCGTATCGAACCTGAGCTGTCGCATTTCAAAGCCGGTACCTATCGTTTTACACCTGGCATGACCGTCAGAGACATGCTGCAACTGCTGGAAAGCGGTAAAGAGGCTCAATTCCCGCTGCGTTTTGTGGAAGGGATGCGCCTGAGCGATTATCTCAAACAGCTGCGTGACGCGCCGTATATCAAACATACGTTAAAAGACGATAGCTATCAGACGGTGGCTGACGCGCTGAAGTTTGAACACCCGGAATGGGTTGAAGGCTGGTTTTGGCCTGATACCTGGATGTACACGGCAGGCACCACCGATGTGGCGATTTTGAAGCGGGCACATAAAAAAATGGTCACCGCTGTGGATTCCGCCTGGGAAGGGCGAATGGAAGGGCTGCCATATAAAGATCAAAACCAGTTTGTCACGATGGCCTCAATCATAGAGAAAGAGACGGCCGTCGCGGCCGAGCGCGATCGGGTTGCATCGGTGTTTATCAACCGTCTGCGCATCGGTATGCGTCTGCAAACCGATCCTACTGTCATCTACGGCATGGGAGAGAGTTATGCGGGTAAGATCTCGAGAAAAGATCTTGAGACGCCAACGGCGTATAATACCTACGTGATTAGCGGGTTACCGCCAGGCCCGATTGCCACACCAAGTGAAGCTTCTCTGCGTGCGGCCGCACATCCGGCTAAAACACCGTATCTCTATTTTGTGGCTGATGGAAAAGGGGGGCATACCTTTAACACCAACCTTGCCAGCCATAATCGCTCTGTTCAGGACTATCTGAAGGCACTTAAGGAAAAAAATGCGCAGTAAATACATTGTCATTGAGGGACTCGAAGGGGCGGGTAAAACCACCGCTCGCAACGTGGTGGTTGATACACTCAACGCGCTCGGCGTTGCGGACATGGTCTTTACCCGCGAGCCGGGCGGCACGCAGCTGGCTGAGAAGTTGCGTAGCCTGGTGCTGGATATTAAATCCGTTGGCGATGAAGTTATCACGGACAAAGCTGAAGTTTTGATGTTTTACGCTGCGCGCGTACAGTTGGTTGAGACGGTAATCAAACCCGCGCTGGCCGCTGGCAAGTGGGTAATCGGCGACCGTCACGATCTGTCTACTCAGGCGTATCAGGGGGGTGGGCGTGGTATTGACCAGACGATGCTGGCAACGCTGCGTAATGCCGTGCTCGGTGATTTTCGTCCCGATTTGACGCTCTATCTGGATGTGACCCCGGAAGTGGGTCTGAAACGTGCCCGAGCGCGCGGTGAACTGGACCGTATTGAGCAGGAATCTCTCGACTTCTTTAACCGCACTCGTGCGCGTTATCTGGAGCTGGCAGCGCAGGATAGTTCTATTCGCACTATTGATGCGACCCAATCTCTGGAAGAGGTTACCCGCTCTATTCAGCAAACCGTGACGCAGTGGCTTCGGGAGCAGCAGGCATGAAATGGTATCCATGGTTGCGCCCACACTTTGAACAGCTGATCGGCAGCTATCAGGCGGGTCGGGGGCATCATGCGTTACTGATTCAGGCGTTGCCAGGGATGGGGGATGATGCGTTGATTTATGCCATCACCCGTTTTCTGATGTGCCAGCAACCGGAAGGGCACAAGAGCTGTGGTAAATGCCGTGGCTGTCAGCTGATGCAGGCGGGCACGCATCCCGACTACTACACGCTTGAGCCTGAGAAGGGCAAAAACACGCTGGGTATTGATGCCGTGCGTGAAGTCAGTGAAAAATTGTACGAACACGCGCGACTGGGCGGCGCAAAAGTGGTCTGGCTTAAAGACGCCACACTGCTTACTGAGGCGGCAGCGAACGCACTCTTGAAAACCCTGGAAGAGCCGCCGGAAAAAACGTGGTTCTTCCTCTCTTGCCGTGACCCGGGACGATTACTGGCGACGCTGCGCAGTCGTTGCCGGCTTCATCACCTTGCAGTGCCTCAGGAATCGTGGGCGTTAAGCTGGCTGGAGCGAGAGGTGACAACGTCACAAAATGGTGCGCTGACCGCATTGCGTCTGAGCAGCGGTGCGCCTGCTGCAGCTCTGGCACTGCTGCAACCTGATGTCTGGTCGCAGCGAGAGACGCTCTGTAAGGCAGTCGACTCTTCACTCAATACCCATGACTGGCTAAGTTTACTGCCTGCACTGAATAGCGATCAGGCCGTTGAACGTCTGCACTGGCTGGCCTCCTTACTTCTGGATGCACTTAAGATCCAGCAAGGTGCAACGCTGCTGACCAACCTGGATGTGTGGCCGCTGGTGAACACACTGGCAAACCGCCTCTCAGGTACGGTTCTGCACGCTATCCTTCATGAGGTTTGCCAGAGCCGTGAACAGCTTTTGACAGTCACTGGTCTTAATCGCGAGCTGTTACTGACCGACCAGTTACTGCGTATTGAACATTACCTGCAACCAGGCATCACACCGCCTGTTTCCCATCTCTGAGAGAGACATTATGTTTTTAGTCGACTCACACTGCCATCTTGATGGCCTGGATTATCAATCTCTGCATAAAAACGTCGATGACGTGCTGGCGAAAGCCGCTGCCCGCGATGTGAAATTCTGTCTTGCGGTAGCAACCACGCTGCCGGGCTACCTCTCCATGCGTGAGCTGGTCGGCGTTCGCGATAACGTCGTATTTTCCTGTGGCGTACATCCGCTGAATCAGGATGAAGAGTATGACGTTGAGGACTTACGTCGTCTGGCAGCGGAAGAGGGTGTTGTCGCGATGGGCGAGACGGGACTGGACTATTTCTACACACCTGAAACTAAATCTCGCCAGCAGGAGTCCTTCCGCCATCATATCCGCATTGGCCGCGAGCTTAACAAGCCGGTCATTGTTCATACCCGCGATGCGCGTGCCGATACGCTGGCGATCCTCCGGGAAGAAAACGTGACGGATTGTGGTGGCGTACTACACTGTTTCACAGAAGACAGAGAAACGGCGGGCAAACTGCTTGATTTGGGGTTTTATATTTCGTTTTCTGGGATCGTGACGTTCCGTAATGCAGAGCAGCTCCGTGATGCTGCGCGTTATGTTCCGCTCGATCGCATTCTGGTGGAAACAGACTCTCCTTATCTGGCACCGGTACCGCATCGCGGTAAAGAGAACCAGCCAGCCATGACGAGAGATGTAGCTGAGTACATGGCCGTGCTTAAAGGTGTCAGTATTGAAGAGCTGGCCCGCGTCACGACCGAAAACTTCTCTACGCTGTTCCATATCGACCCCGCCCGCCTGCAATCTGTTTGATACACCTGTTTTTTTTAGGCTCGTAATTAATAAATAAAACGAGTAAAGTTCACCGCCTCATTTGGGGCGGTGAGGGTGTTTTTAGACACATCCGGACATGCTTTTTGTAAATAACTGAAAGTTTTTCGACCGCCTTAAGCTGAAACGTGATAGCCGTCAAACAAACCCAGAGGGAATTATTTTACTCTGTGTAATAAATAAAGGGCGCTTAGATGTCCTGTCCACGGCACGGTACTCCCCCCGGGCCAATGCGTGAAAGCGTAAAAAAAGCACAAATACTCAGGAGCACTCTCAATTATGTTTAAGAATGCATTTGCTAACCTGCAAAAGGTCGGTAAATCGCTGATGCTGCCAGTATCCGTACTGCCTATCGCAGGTATCCTGCTGGGTGTCGGTTCTGCAAACTTCAGCTGGCTGCCAGCCGTAGTATCCCACGTGATGGCCGAAGCAGGCGGTTCTGTCTTTGCTAACATGCCTCTGATCTTCGCGATCGGTGTGGCTCTGGGCTTCACTAATAACGACGGCGTTTCTGCGCTGGCAGCAGTTGTGGCCTACGGCATCATGGTGAAAACCATGGCTGTGGTTGCACCACTGGTACTGCACTTACCTGCAGAAGAGATCGCTGCGAAACACCTGGCTGATACCGGTGTTCTGGGCGGTATCATCTCCGGTGCGATTGCGGCCTATATGTTTAACCGCTTCTATCGCATCAAGCTGCCTGAGTATCTGGGCTTCTTCGCGGGCAAGCGTTTCGTTCCGATCATCTCTGGTCTGGCAGCGATTTTCACTGGCGTGATCTTGTCCTTCATCTGGCCACCAATTGGTTCCGCGATTCAGGCATTCTCTCAGTGGGCAGCCTACCAGAACCCCGTTGTTGCGTTCGGTATCTACGGCTTCGTTGAGCGCTGCCTGGTACCATTCGGTCTGCACCACATCTGGAACGTACCTTTCCAGATGCAGATTGGTGAATACACCAACGCGGCAGGCCAGGTATTCCACGGTGATATCCCACGCTACATGGCGGGTGACCCAACTGCAGGTAAACTGTCAGGTGGCTTCCTGTTCAAAATGTACGGTCTGCCGGCTGCCGCGATTGCTATCTGGCACTCTGCTAAGCCAGAGAACCGTGCAAAAGTGGGCGGTATCATGATCTCCGCAGCGTTGACCTCGTTCCTGACCGGTATCACCGAGCCGATCGAGTTCTCCTTCATGTTCGTTGCGCCGATCCTGTACGTTATCCACGCGATTCTGGCGGGTCTGGCGTTCCCAATCTGTATCCTGCTGGGTATGCGTGACGGTACGTCCTTCTCTCACGGCCTGATCGACTTCATCGTTCTGTCCGGTAACAGCAGCAAACTGTGGCTGTTCCCAATCGTTGGTGCGTGCTATGCCGTTGTTTACTACACCATCTTCCGTGTGCTGATCAAAGCACTGGACCTGAAAACTCCAGGTCGTGAAGATGCAACAGAAGACAGCAAAGCAGGTACAACCAGCGAAATGGCTCCGGCACTGGTTGCCGCGTTCGGCGGTAAAGAGAACATCACTAACCTGGACGCGTGCATCACCCGTCTGCGTGTGAGCGTTGCCGACGTCGCGAAAGTAGACCAGCCTGGCCTGAAAAAACTGGGTGCAGCAGGTGTTGTTGTGGCTGGTTCTGGTGTTCAGGCAATCTTCGGTACTAAATCCGATAACCTGAAAACCGAAATGGATGAGTACATCCGCGGCCACTAAGTTGTGACCAGGGGAGACTAAGGCAGCCGAATGGCTGCCTTTTTTATTGGTGCGGAATATGTCTTAAAAAACGTCTCTAAGGCATGCAAGCGGTCACTCTTCATACAGCAGATGAACATTCGGGAAAGAAATCGGGGGAGAAGGTTGAAAGGACAGGAGAAACTCGCTCATACTCTTGCGTTATGTCACACGATCGTTGAGAGAGTGTGTTAACAGCGGATGCACCACGTCAGACTAAACACAAAAGGAAAAGGTCATGGCTGAAGAAACGATTTTCAGTAAAATTATCCGTCGCGAAATTCCTTCGGATATCGTCTATCAGGATGAACTGGTGACGGCTTTCCGGGACATTTCCCCTCAGGCACCGACTCACATCCTCATCATTCCTAATATTCTGATTCCAACCGTAAACGACGTAAAAGCCGAGCACGAACTGGCGTTAGGTCGTATGCTGACGGTGGCCGCGAAAATTGCTGAACAGGAAGGGATTGCTGAAGACGGCTACCGCCTGATCATGAACTGTAATCGTCATGGCGGCCAGGAAGTTTATCATATTCACATGCATCTGCTGGGTGGACGTCCTCTGGGACCGATGCTGGCACATAAAGGTCTTTGACATGCTTAAAGGGCGTATTGCAGCGCTGATACTGATGGTGATGATTGCGGGGTGCAGCTCGCGTCCGGCGATCCCCGTGAGTGATGAACAGACGCTGGTGATGGAATCTTCTGTGCTTGCTGCGGGCATCACGGCGCAACAACCTGCGTTGACCATCAGTGAAATCAACTCTTCTGCTTCCTCTACGCTCTTTAATGAAAGACATGAGCCCGTGACGGTTCATTACCGTTTTTTCTGGTATGACGTAAGAGGTCTTGAAATGCACCCGCTGGAGGCGCCGCGCAGCGTCACGATTCCGGCAAGGTCGTCGGTAACGCTCTATGGCAGCGCCAACTATCTGGGTGCACATAAGGTGAGACTTTATCTTTATCTGTAAGGGGTGAACCTTGATTAAAAATATGAGCCGTTATGCGCTCGTGACAGCTTTTGCTTTATTCCTCGCAGGGTGTGTGACCCGTACTGAGCAGCCTGCGCCTGTGGAAGAAGCTAAACCCGGGACTGAGCAGCCGACACAACCCACGCAGCCGGAGCCAACCGTGCCGTCTGTACCGTCAATCCCGTCGCAGCCGGGCCCGATTGAACATCCGGATCAGACGTCACAACCAGCGCCACGCGTGCGTCATTATGACTGGAACGGTGCGATGCAGCCGATGGTGGGAAAAATGCTGCAGGCTCAAGGCGTGACGGCAGGCAGCGTGTTGCTGGTGGATAGCGTGAACAACCGTACCAATGGTTCACTGAACGCGGGTGAAGCGACAGAGACGCTGCGCAATGCTCTGGCAAACAACGGTAAGTTTACGCTGGTCTCGGCTCAGCAGCTCGCGGTGGCTAAACAGCAACTGGGCCTGTCACCACAGGATAGTCTCGGTACCCGTAGCAAGGCGATCGGTATTGCCCGTAACGTAGGTGCACAGTACGTGTTGTACTCTAACGCCACCGGGAATGTGAATACGCCAGCTCTGCAGATGCAATTGATGCTGGTTCAGACAGGCGAAATTATCTGGTCAGGTAAAGGTGCCGTTACGCAGCAGTGAATTTACGCGTGAAGAGATCCTGACGCGTTATTTTCCCCAGTATCGCCTTATCGCGCCGCAGGCCCATTCCGGGCTTGGCGGCGCGAGTTGCATTATAGAGCGAGACGAACAACGGTTGGTATTGCGGCAGAACCATGATCCTTTCGCACCTGCTTCCCATTTTCGTCGTCAGTTTCGCGCCCTGAAACGTCTTCCGTCGGATCTTGTGCCTGAACCCTGTTTTTTCCGGCAGGGCTGGATGGCTGTTGCGTATCTGGCGGGTGAGGTCAAAAGCGAGCTCCCGGACACCCCTGTGCTTGCGTCTATGTTGTATCATTTGCACCAGCAGCCGCGTCTGGGGTGGCGAATCGCACTGCTTCCATTGCTTGAGCACTACTGGCAGCAAGCCCTGCCAGACAGACGTACCCCAATGTGGCTTGCTCATCTTAAACGGCTGCGTAAAGCGGGTGAGCCACAGCCGATGCGGCTCTCCCCGTTGCATATGGATGTTCATATCGGGAACATTGTTCATACGTCAGCAGGAGTCAGGCTTATCGACTGGGAATATGCCGGAGACGGCGATGTGGCGCTTGAGCTGGCGGCAGTCTGGACAGAGAGTGAAGCCGCGCGGCAAAACCTCGTCCGAGACTACGCCAGGATGGCACATTTTGATGTTGAAGCGCTTGCGCGTCAGGTCAGGCGGTGGCGACCATGGGTCGTGATGCTGATGGCTGGCTGGTTTGAAATGCGTTTGCAGCAGTCCAGAGACAAACAATTTATTGCGCTGGCAGACGATGCCTGGCGTCAGTTACAAACTAAAGGATAAGAGAGGTTGGTGTGGGTCCAGTCATGTTGGATGTAGAAGGGTTTGAACTGGATGCGGAAGAGCGTGAGATTCTGGCGCATCCGCAGGTGGGTGGTCTGATCCTGTTTACCCGCAACTATCACGATCCGGCACAGCTGCGTGAACTGGTGCGTCAGATCCGCGACGCATCGCGCAATCATCTGGTGGTGGCCGTCGATCAGGAAGGTGGACGCGTGCAGCGTTTTCGCGAAGGTTTTACCCGTCTGCCAGCAGCCCAGTCTTTTGCTGCGCTGCTGGGTACAGATGAGGGGGGAATACTGGCGCAGGAAGCTGGCTGGCTGATGGCCAGTGAAATGATTGCCATGGATATCGACATTAGTTTTGCCCCGGTTCTGGACGTGGGACATATCAGCGCTGCCATTGGTGAACGCTCATATCATGAAGATCCGCGTATTGCGCTGGCGATGGCGACCCAGTTTATCGACGGCATGCACGATGCGGGAATGAAAACCACCGGGAAACACTTCCCGGGCCACGGTGCAGTGACCGCGGACTCGCACAAAGAAACTCCGCGCGATCCGCGCCCGGAAGCGGAAATTCGAGTCAAAGATATGTCGGTGTTCCGCTCGCTTATCACCGATAACAAGCTGGACGCCATTATGCCAGCGCACGTGATTTACAGCGACGTCGACCCGCGTCCTGCCAGCGGCTCTCCGCACTGGCTGAAAACCGTTCTGCGTCAGGAGTTGGGGTTCAATGGCGTGATTTTCTCAGACGACTTGTCGATGGAAGGGGCCGCGATTATGGGCAGCTATGCGGAACGCGGTCAGGCGTCGCTGGATGCAGGTTGCGATATGATCCTGGTCTGCAATAATCGTAAAGGTGCCGTTAGCGTGCTGGATAACCTGTCGCCGATCAATGCACAGCGTGTTACACAATTGTATCATAAAGGTTCATTTAGCCGTCAGGAGTTGATGGATTCGGCCCGCTGGAAGGCGGTCAACGCCCGGCTTGAAGACCTGAATGAGCGCTGGCAGGCACATAAAGCCAGCCTGTAAACCCTCCCGGAAGGCGTAGCGTGGTGAGAAGACAATGATCATCTATTTACACGGTTTTGACTCAAACAGCCCTGGTAATCATGAGAAGGTGTTGCAACTGCAGTTTATTGATCCGGATGTTCGGCTGATCAGTTACAGCACGCGCCATCCGAAGCATGATATGCAACATCTTCTCAAAGAAGTGGACAAGATGTTGCAGCTCAACGTCGATGACCGTCCGTTGATTTGCGGTGTAGGACTGGGCGGCTACTGGGCGGAACGCATTGGCTTCCTGTGCGACATCCGCCAGGTGGTGTTCAATCCTAACCTTTTCCCGAACGAGAATATGGAAGGCAAAATTGACCGTCCGGAAGAGTACGTCGATATTGCGACCAAGTGCGTCAGCAATTTTCGTGAGAAAAACCGCGACCGCTGTCTGGTGATCCTTTCACGTAAAGATGAGGCGCTCAACAGCCATCGGGCTGCTGAACTGCTGCATCATTACTATGAAATTGTCTGGGACGAAGAACAGACGCACAAATTCAAAAACATCTCACCGCACCTGCAGCGTATCAAAGCGTTTAAAACGCTGGGTTAACCTCTCATCCGCAGGCACCAAAGCCCGGCCGCGAAAGCGTATCGGGCTTTCTTTTTGACCAGAATTGTCTACTTTTAAGCCATCAAAACTTGATGCATATCAATTTTGGTATGACCAATGCGCCTGACGTGGTATTCTCAATGCACCTGAATGGTTTCAGTGCTGTAACCTGTTGTTAATTAAGGGTTATTTTTATAACTTTTAATTAACAATTGGTTAATAATTTGAGGGGGTCACGTTGACTACGCCATTGAAAAAGATAGTGATTGTAGGCGGTGGTGCTGGCGGGCTGGAGCTGGCTACACAGCTGGGCAAGAAGCTGGGTCGCGGTAAAAAAGCCAAAATTACGCTGGTAGATCGTAACCATAGCCACCTGTGGAAACCGTTGCTGCACGAAGTGGCAACCGGTTCTCTGGATGAGGGTGTGGATGCGCTCAGCTATCTGGCGCACGCGCGCAACCATCATTTCCAGTTCCAACTGGGCTCGGTGGTGGATATCAACCGTGAAAGCAAAACCATCACCCTGGCAGAGCTGCGCGATGAAAAAGGGGAGCTGCTGGTTCCTGAGCGTAAACTGGCGTATGACACGCTGGTCATGGCGCTGGGTAGTACCTCCAACGACTTCAACACGCCAGGCGTGAAAGAGCACTGTATTTTCCTCGATAACCCGCACCAGGCGCGTCGTTTCCATCAGGAAATGCTGAACCTGTTCCTGAAGTACACCAGCAATTTGGGTGCGAACGGTAAAGTTAATATCGCCATTGTCGGCGGTGGTGCGACGGGCGTAGAGCTGTCTGCGGAACTGCACAATGCGGTGAAACAGCTGCACAGCTACGGTTACAAAGGATTAACCAACGAAGCGCTGAACGTCACGCTGGTTGAAGCCGGTGAGCGCATTCTGCCTGCGCTGCCGCCACGTATTTCCGGTGCGGCGCACAATGAGCTCACCAAACTGGGCGTGCGGGTGCTGACGCAGACGATGGTGACCAGCGCGGACGAAGGTGGCTTGCACACCAAGGACGGCGAATACATCAAAGCGGATCTGATGGTCTGGGCAGCGGGTATCAAAGCACCTGACTTTATGAAAGATATCGGCGGCCTGGAAACGAACCGCATTAACCAGCTGGTGACGGAGCCGACGCTGCAAACTACACGTGATCCTGAAATCTTTGCTATCGGTGACTGTGCTTCCTGCGCGCGTCCTGAAGGTGGATTCGTGCCGCCGCGCGCCCAGGCTGCTCACCAGATGGCAAGCCTGGTGCTGCACAACATTCTGGCGCAGTACAAAGGCAAGCCATTGAAAGGCTATGTCTATAAAGACCACGGTTCTCTGGTATCGCTGTCAAACTTCTCTACCGTCGGCAGCCTGATGGGCAACCTGATGCGTGGCTCAATGATGGTAGAAGGGCGCATTGCCCGCTTCGTGTATATCTCCCTGTACCGTATGCACCAGATTGCGCTGCACGGCTACTTCAAAACCGGGCTGATGATGCTGGTGGGCAGAATCAACCGCGTGATCCGTCCGCGTCTGAAGCTGCACTAATCTTTCACTCCCTCCGGGCTCTCCGGAGGGAGTTTTTAGCATTTCATGCTGTAGATCGCAGATTGAGTGCTTAAGAGTTCTCCTAAATACAATATATCTCCTCTCAACGCCCCTTTTTTGATCCTTTATCTTATTGGCGAAGCTTTGTCTCCATTGCAAAATTGTTACCAATAGCAACAAAGGAGGAAGTCCCGTGAATAAATCAATGTTGGCGGGTATAGGGATTGGCGTCGCGGCTGCGTTAGGTGTGGCTGCCGTTGCCAGTCTCAACGTTTTAGATCGCGGCCCGCAGTATGCACAGGTGGTTTCTGCTACACCGATTAAAGAAACCGTGAAAACCCCTCGTCAGGAGTGCCGCAACGTCTCCGTGACGCACCGTCGTCCGGTACAGGATGAAAACCGCATTGCCGGTTCTGTTCTGGGTGCGGTAGCGGGGGGCGTGATTGGTCACCAGTTTGGTGGTGGTCGGGGTAAAGATGTGGCGACCGTGGTCGGCGCGCTGGGCGGCGGCTATGCCGGTAACCAGGTGCAGGGTGCGATGCAGGATAATGATACCTACACTACGACTCAGCAACGCTGCAAAACCGTCTATGACAAGTCGGAAAAAATGCTGGGTTATGACGTGACGTACAAAATTGGCGATCAGCAGGGCAAAATCCGCATGGATAAAGATCCTGGCACACAAATTCCACTGGATGGAAATGGTCAGCTGGTTCTGAATAACAAAGTGTAAAAAAGATGTTCTCTGAATTTAGCTCCTCATGCGCTCAGGCTGAGGAGCTTTTTTTTTGCTTCAGATTTTGAGTAGTTCAGGCCACAGTCGTAGGGTGGTGTCGGTAATACTCTGCAGTTTTTCCAGCGTTGCGCCTTCACGTGCGCTTATCGACATCCCCTGCAAAATACAGCTCAGGTATTGCGCCAGTATCTGAGGATTGCAATGCGCGGGAATTTCACCACGCTGCTGACGCTGTGCCAGAAACGCACTTAGCGTCTCCTCCTGCATGGCATGACGCGACTTCACCGTTTTAGCGATCTCTTTAGAGGACGCCGCAAGGGTGGCAGAGGTGTTAATCATAAAGCAGCCCGCAGGCGTATCTTTACTGGTGAAGCAAGTGGCGACGCTAGTGAAAAAGTCCCGTAGCGCCTGTTCAACGCTTTTCTCTTCACAAAAAAGTTGGGCTTCGTGCTTCGCTGCAAAGCGCGAAATGTATCTGTCCAGCACTGCCCTGAACAGCCCCTCTTTATTGGTAAATTCGGCATACAGCGTCGGCGCTTTGGCTCCGGTAGCTTCTACCAGATCGGAAAGCGAAGTAGCTTCATACCCATGTTGCCAGAAGAGAGTCATGGCCTTATCAAGCGCTGCATCCCTGTCAAACACTTTTGGTCGGCCACGGCTTTTCTTCGCACAACTCGTGACATCGGTTGTCATTTGCCGTTGGTCCTCTGTTGGTTTGGTGAATGACCATTATAAAAATAAACGCAACCCACCACCAGTGCAGAATGCTTAAAAATAAATTAATCATATGCGTATGAAAAATAACGACTTTAAAAATAAGTTAATGCTCGTTATAAAATTATGTTGACGCGTGACCTGGATCACATTTATCATTTACCTATCGATCGTTAACTAAATGATTAACGACCTCCAAATTCATCTGCTAAAGGTAAACATCATGAAAAACGTAAAAACCCTCATCGCTGCCGCAGTCTTGAGTTCACTTTCATTCGCAAGCTTTGCAGCTGTACAGGTGCAATCCACCCCTGTAGATCAGCATAAAGTTGGCACTATCTCTGCGTCTGCCGGTACTAACCTGGGCTCCCTGGAAGATCAGCTGGCGCAAAAAGCACAAGAGATGGGTGCAAAATCTTACCGCATCACCTCTGTTACCGGTCCTAACACGCTGCACGGCACTGCTGTTATCTACAAATAAGCCCGGCTGAACCCTCATTTATGCCACTGCAATAAAAAACGCCCTGCATGAGCAGGGCGTTTTTCTTATCTGTGCGTTTACATCGCCTGTGAAGCGACGTTGTGATGTCGGGTGACATCGGTTGGCATTCCCGACCGGGTCTCCATTGCGCGCTCCATGACTACGCCATCGGTGCTGGTATTCGTTTTAAAACTTACCATTGCGGCATTCAGGTTAATGGGCAATGTCTGCGGGTCATCGCCGATGTTTTTCGATAATGGCTGGTGAATTTCTACCAGTCGCACGCCACCCGGCTCTTCCGAGACTTTAATCGGCGTATTGATAATATTCACCTTGGTTCCCGGTGTGATGACGTTGAAAAGCGTCTTGATATCGTCATCACGCAGACGAATACAGCCGGAGCTGACGCGCATGCCGATGCCAAAGTCTGCATTCGTTCCATGCAACAGATAGACACCACCGTAAGCCGCCAGGCGAATCGCGTGGTGACCCATTGGGTTGTCTGGCCCCGCAGGAACAACGACCGGAAGGTCGATGCCCTGTGCTTTATAACGGGCACGGATGTTAGCCGTTGGTGTCCAGGTTGGGTTAGCGCGCTTATCTGATACGGTGGTAACCATCGTTGGCGTCAGGGTGTCGCCGCCCAACTGACCAATACCGATAGGGTACACGGTGACTTCATTCTTACCCGGTGGGTAATAATAGAGACGTAATTCTGCCAGATTTATGACGATCCCCTCGCGCGGGGCGTCCGGCAGGATTGTTTGTAACGGAATGGTCAGTACGCTGCCCGCACGCGGTACATAAGGGTCTACACCGGGGTTCGCCTGCAGCAGGGCCAGGAAACCGACGTTATATTTTTTGGCAATCGCTTCCAGCGAGCCACCATTGTTTTCAACCACATGAAAGCGGTTTTCCCCCACGACCTTGCTGCCCGGTGGTGGAAGTGGCCAGGTGTTTGCACGGGCAGGAAGCGCAACCGCGACGGTGGCTGCCAGCGCAAACAATGTTATCCAGCGAGTAAAACGCGAAGAGGTCATCATTACCATAATCCATATAAATATTAAGGTTATTGTTTTATAAGGCGTTAATGATAATTATGGCGAATGGGTGTGTCGGGAAGATCGGGTGAAGTGCAAAGTGTTTGTAAATTCTCCCCCCGCTAGAGGGGGAGAATGGGTTAAGCGATCGCGTTCTCTTCCAGTTGACGCATAAAGTGACGCACCCAATCCATGCGGGTTTTGCGTTCCGTTAGCTCCTGGGTAAATTTCAGGCGCGTTGGACCATCAAGACGGAAATGTTGCGGCTGCTTTTGCAGCAGACCGATCAGCCACATCGGGTTGACGTGGTTCTTCTCGGCAAATTCAATCACGCCACCTTTTTCATTCCCTTCGAGCTTCCGAATACCGAGCTTCTGTGCCTGCTGACGCAGGCGTGCGATATCCAGCAGATTTCTCGCAGGGTCTGGCAGCAGGCCGAAGCGGTCGATCAGCTCAACCTTAATCTCTTCCAGTTCGTTCTCACTCTTCGCACTGGCGATGCGTTTATAGAAGGACAGACGGGTATTTACATCCGGAATGAAATCATCCGGCAGCAGGGAAGGCATACGCAATTCAACCTCGGTCTGCTGGCTGGTGAGATCTTCCAGCGACGGCTCGCGTCCGGCCTTCAGGGCATCGACCGCGTTTTCCAGCAATTCCATATACAGGGAGAAGCCGATGGTCTCCATGGAGCCGCTCTGGTCCTCACCCAGCAGTTCGCCGGCACCACGGATCTCCAGGTCGTGTGTTGCCAGCGCAAAGCCTGCGCCAAGATCTTCCAGGGAGGCGATCGCTTCCAGACGCTTTTGGGCATCGGTGGTCATCGCTTTCGGATGCGGCGTTAACAACCAGGCGTAGGCCTGATGGTGTGAACGCCCGACGCGGCCGCGCAGCTGGTGGAGTTGCGCCAGACCAAAGTGATCGGCTCGTTCGATGATGATGGTATTCGCCGTCGGAATATCGATCCCGGTTTCAATGATGGTGGTACACACCAGGACGTTAAAGCGCTGGTGGTGGAAGTCGTTCATCACCCTTTCCAGCTCGCGCTCACGCATCTGCCCGTGACCGATAGCAATGCGCGCTTCCGGTACCAGCTCCGCCAGCCTGTCCGCCGCTTTCTGGATATTTTCTACATCGTTGTAGAGGTAATAGACCTGACCCCCACGCAGCACTTCACGCAGAATCGCTTCACGTACCACCAGATTATCGTACTCGCGGACAAAGGTTTTCACCGCCAGACGACGCGCCGGTGGGGTGGCAATAATCGACAGGTCGCGCATGCCGCTCATCGCCATATTCAGGGTTCGCGGGATTGGCGTTGCGGTCAGAGTCAGGATATCGACGTCGGCACGCATCGCTTTGATGCGCTCTTTATGACGCACCCCGAAGCGGTGCTCTTCATCGACGATCAGCAGCCCCAGGTCTTTCCACTTCACGTCGCTTTGCAGCAGCTTGTGGGTGCCGATCAGAATATCGATCTTACCTTCGCTTGCCTGTTCGAGGATCTGCGTCTGTTCTTTGGTGCTGCGAAAACGCGAGAGCATCTCGATGCGTACCGGCCAGTTGGCGAAGCGGTCGCGGAAGTTGTCGAAGTGCTGCTGAGCGAGCAGGGTGGTTGGCACCAGCACCGCTACCTGCTTGTTGTTTTCAACCGCAAGGAAGGCGGCGCGCATCGCCACTTCGGTTTTGCCGAAGCCTACGTCGCCACAGACTAAGCGGTCCATTGCCAGTGGCTGACACATGTCGCTCAGCACGGCGTTAATGGCCTGGGCCTGATCTGGCGTGGTTTCAAACGGGAAGCTGTCGCAGAACAGTTGATACTGTTCTTTATCATGTTTAAAGGCGAAGCCCTCTTTGGCCGCGCGTTGTGCATAGATATCCAGCAGCTCAGCCGCCACGTCACGCACTTTTTCCGCTGCTTTCTGGCGCGCGCGTGCCCAGGCATCGCCACCCAGCTTATGCAATGGCGCATTCTCTTCTGCGCCACCCGCGTAGCGGCTGATCAAATGCAGGGAAGAGACCGGAACATACAGTTTGGCGTCGTTCGCGTAGGTCAGCATCAGGTATTCACCTTTGATACCGCCTGCTTCTAGCGTGGTCATCCCCTGGTAACGCCCGACGCCGTGCTCCAGGTGAACAATCGGCTGGCCCGGGTGTAGCTCGGCCAGGTTGCGGATCAGCGTGTCCGGGTTGATGGTACGACGGCTGTCCTGACGGCGACGTGCGACGCGCTCACCCAGCAGGTCGCTTTCACAAATCAGCGCCAGGTTATTGAGCGTATCAATAAACCCATGTTCGGCGGCACCAATCATCAGATAACGACCGTTTCCGGTGGCTTCGCTCAGACGCAGGATGCGCTTCGGCGCCACTTTAATGCGCCCCAGCAGCTCCCCGAGTGCTTCGCGACGGCCTTCACTTTCAACTGAGAACACCACCGGACCGGTAAAGGATTCCAGAAACTTCCGCAGATTATCCAGCGGTGATTTCTGCTGCGCCTGAACGGCCAGATCTGGCAACCTCTGAAACGCGAGGTTGGTATTGGCGGCTTTAGCGGCAAGCGAATCGGTTTTAAGCTGCATACGCGGCCAACGCTTCAGCTCGGCGTTGAGTTCATCGGTTCGCAGCCAGAGCGCCTCCGGGGGCAACAGCGGGCGCATCGGGTCAACGCCGCGGCTTTCAAAGCGGGCGCGGGTTTCGTTTTCAAAGCGGCTGGCGCTGGCGTCGATATCTCCGGTGTTAACAATCAGCGTATTTGCCGGGAAGTAGCTAAACAGCGGAGGCAGGGGTTCATTGAAGAACAGCGGTTGCCAGTACTCAATACCTGCGGGCAGCGTACCTTTGCTGACCTGCTGATAAATATGTTCGGCATCGCGTTTGACGTCGAATTTATCGCGCCACTGGCTGCGGAACAGTTCGATGGCGGTTTTATCCGTCGGGAACTCGTGGGCGGGCAGTAAATTGATAGATTCCACTTCTTCCAGCGTACGCTGCGTGTCAGCGTCAAACACGCGCAGGCTGTCGATTTCATCATCGAAAAAGTCCAGGCGATACGGTTGGTCACTCCCCATTGGATAGAGATCGAGTAACGCACCGCGCGTGGCGTATTCTCCGTGTTCCATCACCTGATCAACATGGCGATATCCGGCACCGTCAAGCTGCGCGCGCAGGGCATCACGGGACAGGCGCTGGCCTTTTTTCATCACCAGCGCGTGACCGTGCAGATAGCTGTGCGGACAGACGCGCTGCATCAGGGTATTCACCGGCACGATCAGCACGCCGCGCTGCATCGTCGGGAGTTGATAGAGCGTCGACAGGCGCGAGGAAATGATCTCCTGGTGAGGAGAGAAACTGTCATAGGGCAGCGTTTCCCAGTCGGCCAGGCTGAACACCAGATTATCGGTGAACTGGCGAATCTCGTCGTGCAGACGCAGGGCGTTTTGCATGTCCGGGGCAACCAGAATTACCGGGCCAGGATGACGCTCAGCGATTTCCGCTACCAGCGTGGCGCACGCCGCGCCCGTGAGTTCACCCAGCTGGCGCTGGTCACCCGCTTTGACAGGCAAGGAATAACGATAGTGTTCAGGCATGGCTATGTCAGAGTCTCTTATGGATATACCAACAGTATTGGGGCATATCACTGATACGCAATGTCTTTATTATCCTCGATCGTTTTGTATAAGCAAACCAGAACCGCACAGGGGGAAAATTCGCCCCGGCCGGGGCGAAAAGAGCCATCAACGGGAGGATGGCGACAGGGTCAGCGAAGACGGAGGAGAGAAGAAAACGTCTCCGAACAGTGCGGTAGAGAGTTTACGCACGCCGAGCCCGGCAAGGGTACAGATAAGCAGGCTGGCAAACGGGTAGACCAGAATTAAGCACAGTTCTGCCAAGACCGGCCAGTATGCGGCGTTCATCTCGCCAATCAGGAACAGACTAAAGGCCTCGATTAAGATGCGGTGGGTGGTATAAATCGCGATGGTATTTGAGCCAATCACGTTCAGCAGGTTGTTCGGGTGAACGGCATAGCGCTGCTCAAGGCTATAAAAAAGCTTCATGATCAACACAATCGATAGCAATGAGAGCAGTAGCGGGACGTTAGCAAACCACAGCACCACGGAGACGGCGGCGAAAGCGCCGGCTGCCAGCCAGAGGCGGCGCAGGTTGACGCTTTTCATCCACGCCATCAGCGCTGCCCCATACCACGCCCCGAGGCTGTAGTAGATCATGTTGCGTACCACGCTGTTCATCCCCCACCACGGTAGCGGCAGGAAGTTGATCGCGATACTTGCCAGCGCCAGCAGCCCCAGTACCGGCAGCTTCCATCGGCTCAGCAGTTTACACAGCGTGAAGTACACCACCAGAGCATACAGATACCAGAGGCTGGTGCTGGCGGTGAGCATCCCCAGCACAAATCCTGAGAGCGAGTCGGCGTAGGCCGCATTCGATGATGTGGCGAGCTCACGCTCGGGTGCCAGCCAGGCATTCATATGGGTCAGCGCCTGCCATTGCAGGATGCCCCACAGCGCCAGGACCCAGACAATGCTCCAGATCCGTTTGTCGAGACTGGTTCGCCAGTCCACCTCAGCAATATAACGACGGATCAGATAGCCGGAGATAAAGAAGAAGACCGGCATTCGGAACGGAGCGAGATAGAGGTTAAAATAGACCCAGCATTTGGCGAGAAGGCCGGAGAGCGGGTGTTGCAGCCCGATCAGATGCGGATAAAACGTGATAACCGAATGGTAAATAACCACCAGGCAGATACACAGCCCTTTTATCTGGTTAATCCATAATGCTTTTTGCTTCATTGTTCGCCACTACCTTATTGCCATAAACGAACGAGCAATTGTTGTTAAACGACGCCTGGATGTAACGGGTAACAGTCTGTATCAGGAGCTTTTTCGGAAAAGGTGGAGGTTACAAGGCGAGTATTCAGACAATAGCACTCTGATTTATCTGAATTTTTCGGAAAAATGATTACCAAAGCTTACTGTTTCAGTCATTTACGCTTAACGGATTCGCTTATATACTCGTGGGTCTGCTATCAGCAAACAGACGGATTTCATGTACCAACCTGTCGCACTCTTCATAGGCTTACGTTACATGCGTGGGCGCGCCGCGGACCGCTTCGGTCGCTTTGTCTCCTGGCTTTCGACTATTGGCATTACGCTTGGCGTGATGGCTCTGGTGACGGTACTGTCCGTCATGAATGGCTTTGAACGCGAGCTGCAAAACAACATCCTGGGGCTGATGCCGCAGGCCGTTCTCTCATCAACCAACGGTTCGGTTAACCCGCAACAGCTGCCGGAAAGTGCGGCGAAGTTACAGGGTGTCACGCGCGTTGCGCCGTTAACCACAGGCGATGTGGTGCTGCAAAGCGCCCGCAGCGTGGCGGTCGGCGTGATGCTGGGGATTGACCCGGCGCAAAACGATCCGCTGACGCCGTATCTGGTTAACGTAAAACAGACCGATCTGGAAGCGGGTAAATACAACGTGATTCTGGGCGAACAGCTTGCCGGGCAGCTTGGCGTCAACCGCGGCGATCAGCTGCGTGTGATGGTGCCGTCTGCCAGCCAGTTCACGCCAATGGGGCGCTTGCCAAGCCAGCGCCTGTTCAACGTGATTGGTACCTTTGCCGCCAACAGCGAAGTCGATGGTTACCAGATGCTGGTTAATATCCAGGACGCTTCGCGCCTGATGCGCTACCCGGCAGGGAATATTACCGGCTGGCGCCTGTGGCTCGACGCACCGTTGAAAGTTGATACCCTCAGCCAGCAAAAACTGCCGGAAGGGACCAAATGGCAGGACTGGCGTGAGCGCAAAGGCGAACTGTTCCAGGCCGTACGCATGGAAAAAAACATGATGGGGCTGCTGCTGAGCCTGATCGTGGCCGTTGCCGCGTTTAACATCATTACCTCACTGGGACTGATGGTGATGGAGAAACAGGGCGAAGTCGCTATTCTGCAAACCCAGGGACTCACGCCGCGCCAGATCATGGCGGTCTTTATGGTACAGGGTGCTAGCGCCGGGATTATCGGCGCGCTGCTTGGGGCAGTGCTGGGTGCACTGCTTGCCAGTCAGCTTAACAACTTAATGCCGATCATCGGTGCGTTGCTCGATGGTGCGGCGCTGCCAGTGGCGATTGAGCCGCTACAGGTGATCGGAATTGCGCTGGCCGCGATGGCGATTGCGCTGCTTTCTACGCTTTATCCTTCCTGGCGCGCTGCCGCCACTCAACCCGCTGAGGCTTTACGTTATGAATAAGATCCTGTTGCAATGCGACAACCTGTCCAAACGCTATCAGGAAGGCACTGTGCAGACTGACGTGCTGCACAATGTGAGCTTCAGCGTGGGAGAAGGCGAGATGATGGCGATTGTCGGTAGCTCTGGTTCCGGCAAAAGTACCTTATTACACCTGCTGGGCGGGCTGGATACCCCAACCAGCGGAGACGTGATTTTCTCCGGCAAGCCGATGAGCAAAATGTCCTCAGCGGCGAAGGCCGAGTTACGTAACCGTGAGCTCGGTTTTATCTACCAGTTCCATCACCTGCTGCCGGACTTCACGGCGCTGGAAAACGTGGCGATGCCGCTGCTGATTGGTAAAAAGAAACCGGCAGAAATTAACGCCCGCGCCAGCGACATGCTGAAAGCGGTAGGGCTGGGCCATCGCGGTAACCATCGTCCATCTGAGCTTTCCGGCGGCGAGCGCCAGCGCGTGGCGATTGCCCGTGCGCTGGTCAACAACCCGCGTCTGGTGCTGGCGGATGAGCCTACCGGTAACCTGGACGCGCGCAATGCCGACAGTATTTTCCAGCTTCTGGGCGAGCTGAACGCCTCGCAGGGCACCGCATTTCTGGTGGTGACCCACGACCTGCAGCTGGCAAAACGCATGGGACGCCAGCTTGAGATGCGTGACGGTCATCTGAACGCCGAGCTGACCCTGATGGGAGCGGAGTAATGGCTTCACCGTTATCGTTACTCATTGGGCTACGTTTTAGCCGCGGTCGCCGTCGCGGTGGCATGGTATCGCTTATTTCGGTGATTTCCACCGTGGGCATTGCGCTGGGTGTCGCCGTGCTGATTGTGGGGCTGAGCGCCATGAACGGCTTTGAGCGCGAACTCAACAACCGCATTCTGGCGGTGGTGCCGCACGGGGAGATCGAGCCGGTTAACCAACCGTGGAACAACTGGAGCGATGCCCTGACCAAAGTGGAAAAAGTGCCGGGCATTGCCGCCGCCGCCCCCTACATTAACTTTACCGGGCTGGTGGAGAGCGGGGTAAACCTGCGCGCCATTCAGGTAAAAGGGGTAAACCCGGCGCAGGAGGAGCGTCTGAGCGCACTGCCGAAGTATGTACAGAACGGCGCATGGGCGAACTTTAAGGCCGGTGAGCAGCAGATCATCATGGGTAAAGGCGTTGCCGATGCTCTGAAAGTGAAGCAGGGCGACTGGGTGTCAATCATGATCCCGAACGCCAGTGCCGACCACAAACTGCAGCAGCCTAAACGCGTGCGTCTTCATGTCACCGGTATTCTTCAACTGAGCGGCCAGCTTGACCACAGCTTTGCGATGGTGCCGATGGAAGATGCGCGTCAGTATCTCGATATGGGCGACAGCGTGACGGGCATTGCCATTAAGGTTAACGACGTCTTTAACGCCAACAAACTGGTACGTGACGCAGGCGGTGTGACCAATAACTATGTCTACATCAAAAGCTGGATCGGCACTTACGGGTATATGTACCGTGATATCCAGATGATCCGCGCCATTATGTACCTGGCGATGGTGCTGGTGATTGGTGTCGCGTGCTTTAACATTGTCTCGACGCTGGTGATGGCGGTCAAAGACAAGAGTGGCGATATTGCTGTGCTGCGCACCTTAGGCGCAAAAGACGGTCTTATCCGCGCCATCTTTGTCTGGTACGGTTTGCTGGCGGGACTATTCGGTAGCCTGTGCGGCGTGGTGATTGGTGTGGTGGTTTCTCTGCAACTTACGCCGATTATCAACGGCATTGAAAAACTTATTGGTCACCAGTTCCTGTCGGGTGATATCTATTTTATTGACTTCCTGCCGTCTGAACTGCACTGGCTGGACGTTTTTTATGTGCTGGTGACAGCACTTTTACTGAGTCTGCTGGCAAGCTGGTATCCGGCGCGTCGCGCAAGCCGAATTGATCCGGCGAGGGTACTAAGTGGCCAGTAATTACGTCATGATGTAGCGGTTTTGAGGCCGCAATGTCAGAAAGAGGAATGCATTATGTATTATGGATTTGATATTGGCGGCACCAAGATTGCGCTCGGCGTGTTTGATAAAGATCTCAAACTGCAGTGGGAAACCCGCGTTCCCACGCCGCGCGAAAGCTACGACGAATTTTTAACCGCCATTGCCGCGCTGGTGGCGCAGGCGGATGAACGTTTCGGCGTGAAAGGCAGCGTCGGCATTGGTATTCCGGGCATGCCCGAAACCGACGACGGTACGCTTTACGCGGCCAACGTGCCTGCCGCCAGCGGTAAACCGCTGCGCGCAGATCTCTCAGCTCTCCTTGAACGCGACGTGCGTTTAGACAACGATGCCAACTGCTTTGCGCTCTCGGAAGCCTGGGACGAAGAATTTACACAGTATCCCCTGGTGATGGGGCTGATCCTCGGCACCGGCGTTGGTGGTGGGATCATTTTCAACGGTAAGCCCATCACCGGGCGCAGCTACATCACAGGCGAGTTTGGCCATATCCGTCTGCCGGTGGATGCGCTTGATGTGGTGGGGCGTGATTTCCCGCTGACCCGCTGCGGCTGCGGTCAGCACGGCTGTATTGAGAACTACCTGTCAGGCCGCGGGTTTGCATGGCTTTACGAACACTTCTATCATCAGAAACTTGAAGCTCCTCAAATCATTACCCTGTGGGAGCAAGGGGATGCGCAGGCGCGTGAGCACGTTGAGCGCTATCTGGATCTGCTGGCGGTGTGTCTGGGAAACATTCTCACCATCGTCGACCCGGACCTGCTGGTGATCGGGGGAGGGCTTTCAAACTTTACCGCGATTACGGAACGGTTGTCCGGGCGTTTGCCCCGACATTTATTGCCGGTTGCCCGCGTGCCGCGTATTGAACGCGCGCGACACGGGGACGCAGGAGGCATGCGCGGAGCCGCATTCCTTCATCTCACCGATTAGTTTACGAGGTTTCTATGCTGTCGCGTCGCCAGGGTCGACTCAGCCGTTTTCGCAAAAACAAACGCCGCTTACGTGAGCGCTTGCGCCAGCGGATCTTTTTCAGAGACAGAATGATGCCAGAAGCGATGGATAAACCCAGAGTGGTGGTGCTGACCGGCGCGGGGATATCCGCCGAGTCAGGAATTCGTACCTTCCGTGCGGCGGACGGGCTGTGGGAAGAACACCGCGTGGAGGATGTCGCCACGCCAGAAGGTTTTGCCCGCGATCCCGATCTCGTGCAGGCCTTTTACAACGCCCGCCGTCGCCAGCTTCAGCAGCCTGAGATTGCGCCGAACGCGGCGCATCTGGCGCTGGCGAAGCTGGAAGAGGCGTTGGGCGATCGCTTTCTGCTGATTACGCAGAACATCGACAACCTGCATGAGCGGGCCGGTAACCACAATATCATCCATATGCACGGTGAGCTGCTGAAAGTTCGCTGTGCCTGGAGCGGTCAGGTGCTGGACTGGAAAGAGGACGTGCTGCCAGAGGATAAATGCCACTGCTGTCAGTTCCCCGCGCGGCTGCGTCCGCATGTGGTCTGGTTTGGTGAGATGCCGCTGGGGATGGATGAGATCTACAGCGCGCTGGCGATGGCAGATGTGTTTATCGCGATTGGCACGTCAGGTCATGTCTATCCGGCGGCCGGGTTTGTTCACGAGGCGCGGCTGCATGGCGCACACACGGTCGAACTGAACCTGGAGCCAAGTCAGGTGGGAAGCGAGTTTGAAGAGAAGCACTATGGACTTGCAAGTACGGTCGTACCGGAATTTGTCGATAAACTGCTGAAAGGGCTGTAATCCCAAAAGGCACCCGTTTCCGGGTGCCTTTTTGTTATGAATTAAAGAACGCCAGCGTTTTCTCCAGCGACTTAGCCTGTTCGTCCAGCGAGAGGGCAGCCGCAGAGATTTGCTGAACCAGAGAAGCATTCTGCTGGGTCGTACTGTCCATTTGATTGACGGCAGTGCTCACCTGGCTAATTCCCCGATTCTGCTCGTCCAGGGCCTGAACCATATCGTTGATCACCAGATGGACATGCGATACGGCCTCAATGACCTGTTTCATCATGACCCCCGTCTCATTGACCAGCTCAACGCCTTTGCTGACGCGACCTGACGACTCGGCGATCAGCTGAGAGATCTCTTTAGCCGCGTTAGCGCTGCGCTGGGCAAGATTGCGGACTTCACCTGCCACTACCGCAAAACCGCGTCCCTGTTCGCCAGCCCGGGCCGCTTCAACGGCAGCATTCAGCGCCAGGATATTGGTCTGGAAAGCAATGCCATCGACGATGCTGTTAATCTCGCCGATCTTACGTGCGCTCTCATCAATCTCTCCAATCACAACGACCACGTCGTTCACCAGTGTTTCCCCGTGCCCGGCGAGCGTGGCGGCGCGGTCGGTCAACGTTGTCGCCTTATGCGCATTATCGGCATTGTTCTTCACCGTGACCGAAATCTCTTCCATGCTGGCGGCTGTTTCAACAATCGCTGCCGCCTGTTCTTCGGTACGTGAAGCGAGATCAAGATTACCCGCCGAAATTTCGCTGGTGCCGCCGTGTACGGAATGGCTGGCTTCGCTGATATTGTCGACGATGCGCTTGAGCTGCATCTGCATAGTGTGCAGCGCGTAAAAAATACTGCTGGTATCCCCGGGACGAACCGGGATGGTATTGTTCAGATCCCCTCGGGCAACAGCCAGGGCGATCCCCGCGGCATCTGCCGGTTCGCCTCCAACCGGACGGTCAACTTTACGGGTAAATATCTGTGCCATCACCAGACTGACGGCAACGATGCTTAACACCATCAGGATGATAGCTTTCAGTAAAAATGCCCTTGCTTCGGCCATCACTTCGCTGACCGGTGTGACAATAGCCAGTTTCCACGGTGTCTGACTGTTGCCGATAACAATGTCCTGCCAGGTGATAAACACTTCTTCTTTCAGTAGCGGATCGTCCGCCCGGATGACGTCATTACCGGCAATCTTGCCCGCGTAAGGCTTGCCTGTGGCACGTTTGTCCGGACTGGAAACCACGTTATTACCCGCGGAGAGGAGCAGGGCATAACCAGTGCCGTTCCACGGTTTAATCGCCCCGATCATCGACTGCAGCGTGGCAAGCGAGAAGTCAGAGGTGACTGATCCCAGGAACTGACCATCACGCATGATGGGCGCGGCAATCGAGGTAAGCATCACGTCCACGCCGTTGTAGGGATAAATATAAGGTTCGATGATCACATCTTTATGCCGTTGCTTCGGCAGCAAATAATAATCGCCGCTGCCCGGCGATTCGAAATCCGTCAGCAAGTGCAATGCGGGTTTGCCGGTGGCGTCGCGGTCGACGTAGCGGGCGTAACGCCCGGCAGGGTCTTCACCGCTCTGCCCGGCAAAAGTGGCGTCTTTGTCGTCGAAAGCGTTGGGTTCAAAGGCCATCGACATGGAGAGAAACTGTGGGTGAGCCGAGAGATAATGGGTGAGCAACTGATTGAGGCTCTGACGATCGGTTACGCCCACCTCGTGCAGCGCCAGAGCGCTGTTGCCCATATCCCGGGCGGCTGACAGGGCGGAATCCAGCTGTTTGCTGACCTGCAAAGACTGCACTTCGGCAATTTGCCGGATATGTTTTTTGGCGAGAATGTCTTGCTGTGCCATCCACTGCCACATCATAAACCCGATCGTTGCGGTAAAGCCCACCGTCACGGTGAGGAAAATGGACAATAGCATCAACGTCTTGACTCTCATTTTTTGTTTTCGGACCATGGCGTCTTTCATTCTCATCTCCCGTAATGTTGTGCATGTCGGGCAGGCACACATTACTTATCGGATATATCGCCTCCTTTCTGTAGAGTACCAGGTATATTTAATTTAAATTTCAGGATTTCAAATCCTGTTAGTTAGTGTGGATGCTTTTATTTTGTGCATTCAATCAAAATAGTACTCGATAATGCTCGTTATCGTCGTGTAGAAAGAGGATGCTAATAAATATAAAGTTGTAGAGGAGGATGGGATATGTACGGATTTATCGCGCGACAACCCATTTTTAATCCTGATATGAATACGGTAGCTTATGAGCTGCTTTTCAGAGATGGGATGACAAACCGTTTTCCGGATGTGTCGGCGGAATATGCCACATCCAGAATGATATCCGACCAGTTTTTATGTGTGCCCTCTCAGCGCATCGCCGGGGCGCATGTGTCGTTTATTAATTTTCCTTCCAGGATGGTCATTGACCGCAGTGGAGAGGCGCTTGATAAAGAGAAAGTGGTCATTGAGATCCTGGAGGATGCTGTTCCAGGGGAAGAACTATTGCTGGCTGTCAGGGAAATGCATGCGCACGGATACCACTTCGCACTTGATGATTTCACCCTTGCTCCGGAGTGGGATGCTTTTTTACCCTATATTTCAATACTGAAATTCGATGTCAGAAATTATTCCTTAGCGCAAATTAAACAGTATCTGAATGAACGTAAACACCTGACCGGACATATTAAATATCTCGCTGAAAAAATTGAGACTAAAGAGGAATTCAAACTATACCGGGATGAAGGTTTTTCTCTTTTTCAGGGATATTTTTTCTGCCGTCCAGAGGTGATTAAATATAAAAGATTATCGCAAAATCAGCTGGCTATTTTCCGTCTGCAAATGGAAGTGGGACGCAATAAACCTGATTTTCGGATCATCGAGTCGTTGATAAAAACCGATCTCACCTTGTCGTATAAAATCATGCGCTATATGAAGCACACCGCATTTAAACATGTCGGTGCCTGTAATTTCAGTAAGTTAACCCTGAGTGAAGTGCTCAGATATCTCGGGGAAAACCAGCTCAGGCGGTTTGTTGCCGTCGTGCTCCTGGCGAGTGCGGGGAATGATACCGTCAGCGAGCTTTACCCGTTGAGCATGATGCGCGGAAAGTTCTGTGAACTGATTGCAGAGAAGATGAACGAACCGACGCTGGCTGAAAATGCCTTCATGTGCGGTCTGTTTTCACTGCTTGATACTCTCCTTGAACTGCCGATGGCTGAGCTGATGAAGCAAATCACGGTGCCACAGAGTGTGAGCAATGCGCTGTGCCATCATGAAGGGCAGTTATCGGATATGGTTACGCTTTGCCGTTATTATGAGCAGCAGCGGTGGGACGATGCGACCAGAGTTCGTCAGGCACTCGGGCTGTCAGATGAGGATGTGGTCGAGGCAATGCGAAGGGCAACACTCTGGGCGGGGGAGAATGCCGTGAGTTAAACGCTTCCTCACGCCGTACAGACGGCGTGAGGAAGAACGCGGTGTGTTTATCTGCCCGCTTTCAATCTCTGGTAGTACTCCTCGTAAAGGCGGCTGGCGTCACCGACATCGTTTTGCCATTCACCTTTGCTGATGGTTTCGGCATCCGGGTAGAGCGACTTATCATTAGCCACTTCAGGCTTCAGCAGCTTGCGTGCGGCCAGGTTGGGTGTCGGATAGCCAATCGTCTCAGCAACCTGTTTAGCCACGTCCGGGCGCAGCAGGAAGTTAATCAGCTTCAGAGCACCATCCACGTTTTTCGCATTGGCAGGAATTGCGAGACTATCCATCCAGAAGATACCGCCTTCTTTCGGCCAGACCACCTCAAGCGGCGTACCGGCCTGGCGGGCGACATACGCTGAGCCGTTCCAGACCATGCCCAGGTTCACTTCACCTTCCATATACGGGTTTGCCGGGTTATCAGAGTTGAAGGCCGCCACGTTAGGCATCAGCTTTTTCAGCTCGGCATACGCCGCTTCAATCTCTTTTGGATCCGTCGTGTTGCCAGAGTAGCCCAGCTTGCGGAGCGCAACCTGGAATACCTCGCGTGCGTCGTCGGTTAACAACAAGCTACCTTTATACTCCGGTTTCCACAGATCGGCCCAGCTAGTCACCGATTTCGGATCGACGGCCTCGCTGTTAACGCCAATCGCAGTTGCTCCCCAGATATATGGAATGGAGTAGTCGTTATTTGGGTCGAACGGCTTGTTGAGCATCTCAGGATCGAGGTTTGAAAAATTGGTTAGCTTCGTTTTATCGATCTTCTGGATCATGCCCTCTTTGCGCATTTTATCGACAAAGTAGGTGGAAGGAACCACCAGATCGTACGCGCCGTCTTTGTAGGTTTTGAGCTTGGCGTACATGGTTTCATTCGATTCGTAGGTCGAGTAGATAACCTTGATGCCCGTCTCTTTGGTGAACTGTTCCAGCAGGCCCGGCAGCACATATTCGGTCCAGTTATAGAAGTAGAGCGTTTTGCTGTCATCAGCGTGTGCCGCACCCATGCCAAGCACCAGCGCCGCAGCGGTGAGCATTTTTTTCATTTCATTGTCCCCTGAGATTTTGTTTTATCACGAGCAATAACCTGGCTGGCGATCACCAGAACCAGCGAAAACACCAGCAGAATGGTCGCCAGCGCGTTCACCTCAGGTGAAACGCCGACTTTTACCATCGAATAGATTTTCAACGGCAGAATTTCATAGCTCGGCCCGGTCACAAAGGAGGAGACGACAACGTCATCCATCGACAGGGTAAAGCTGAGCAGCCATCCAGCCGCCACGGCGGGCATCGCCAGCGGCAGGATGATTTTGCGCAGGATGGTCATCTCGCTGGCGCCCAGATCTTTCGCCGCCTCCAGCATGCGCACGTCAAAACCTTTCAGGCGCGCAAAGACGGTCACCACCACAAACGGCAGACAGAAGGTGATATGGGAAAACAGCAGTGACCAGAAGCCAAGCTGAACGCCCAGCAGCATAAACAGCACCAGTAGCGAAATCGCCATGACGATATCGGGTGACATCATCACCACAAATAGCATGCCGCTGACGAACGGTTTGCCGCGAAAGCGATAGCGGTAGAGCGCCACGGCGGTAAGGGAGCCAATCAGCGTCGCGAAGGTGGCGGAGAAAATCGCCATCGTCAGCGAGTGCTGAGCGGCCTGCAGCAGGCTGTCGTTGTTCATCAGCAGGCTGTACCAGTTGGTGGTAAACCCCTGCCAGTTAATCCCGAAGCGCGAGCTGTTAAACGAGTTCACGATCAAAATGATAATCGGGATATAAAGGTAAGCGTAAATGGCGGTCATAAAACCGCCGCGAAGCAGTCGACCGATCATTCGAGTTCTACCTTCTTGTTCAGCAGCCTTGAAGCGCGCCAGTAAATCAGCAGCATCAGGCCCATTACCACCGTCAGGGTAATGCTGGTGGCCGAGCCGAACGGCCAGTCACGGATGTTGAGGAACTGGCTTTTAATGACGTTACCAATCAGCAGGTTTTTCGCTCCGCCCATCAGGTCAGAAACGTAAAATAGCCCCATCGCCGGCAACATCACCAGCAGACTGCCCGCGATAATACCGGGCATGGTCAGCGGGATGATAATGCGGGTAAAGGTCTGCAGTTTATTTGCACCCAAATCTTTAGCCGCTTCAAGCAGGGGTTTATCCAGCTTTTCAATGCTGGAGTAGAGCGGCATGACCATAAACGGCAGTAGGATATAGACCAGTCCAACGATCACTGCGCCCGGCGTAAACATGATGCGCATTGGCGTATCAATCACCCCCAGCCACAACAGAAACTCGTTGAGATAGCCTTTAGTACTCAGGAAGATTTTCAGCCCGTAGATGCGAATGAGCGAGTTGGTCCAGAAAGGCACTATCAGTAAAAATAGCAGCACCGGGCGGACCTTTTGCGGCAGATGCGCCAGAAACCACGCAAATGGATAACCGAGCACCAGACAGGCAACGGTGGCGAACAGCGCCATATTGAGTGAATGAAGAAGCACGTCAAAATAGAGCGGATCGAGCAGGCGCGCGTAGTTTTCCAGCGTAAAGACCAGCGAAACGAAGTTTGTATCGTCACGGGTCAGGAAGCTGGTGGCAATGATCATCAGGTTGGGTAAAAAGACAAATAACACAAGCCAACCGACGATAGTGGCAATCACCACATTCTGGAATTTACTTGTGTTCTTCATCAGCCAGTACAACCTCCCAGCTTTCTACCCAGTTGATAACCATTTTCTGGTCGAGAGAGTGGTCGAAGTCAGGGTCATCCTCATTAAAGAACTCGCTGACCATCACCATTTTGCCGTTCTCGAGTTCGACGACGGATTCCAGCGTCATTCCTTTATAGTTCCGCTCGCGGATATAGCCGATAAGCCCCTCAGCCTCTGTAGTGCCGTGAATTTCATCGACACGCAGGTCTTCCGGACGCAGCAGAACGTTGAGTTTTTGTCCCTTTTCGACGGGAAAATTCACCGTGATATTGCACTCGCGACCTTCAACACTGGCGCGCACCCGCTGGTCGTCCAGGCGTTCAATCACCGTGGCATTGAAGATATTGATCTCACCAATGAAGCTGGCGACAAACAGATTTTTCGGCTCTTCGTAGATTTCGCGTGGCGTACCGTCCTGTTCGATTTTGCCGTCGCGCATGACCACGATACGGTCCGACATGGTCAGCGCCTCTTCCTGGTCGTGGGTCACGAACACAAAGGTGATGCCAAGCTTGCGCTGCAGGGCTTTAAGCTCGTTCTGCATCTGCTTGCGTAATTTGTAATCCAGTGCTGAAAGAGACTCATCCAGCAGGAGCAGACGCGGTTTATTCACCACGGCGCGGGCGATGGCCACACGCTGCTGCTGACCGCCGGAAAGTTGATGGGGCTTGCGCTGTGCGAACTCTTCCAGTTGCACCATACGCAGCGCGTCAGTGACACGCGGAGGGATTTCGCCGGCCGGCGTTTTTTGCATGCGCAAACCAAATGCCACGTTCTCGAACACGGTCATATGCGGGAAAAGCGCATAGCTCTGAAAGACGGTGTTAACGTGACGATCTTCAGCGGGGAGCTGGGTAATATCCTGGTTTTCAAGATGAATTGTGCCGCTATCGACATTTTCCAGCCCGGCAATAAGGCGTAGTACGGTTGTCTTGCCGCAGCCAGAGGGGCCAAGCAGCGTGAGGAACTCACCGTCATTGATGGTCAGGTTGAGCTCTGAAATAACCTCTTTACCATCAAAACTCTTACGAATTCGTTCCAGTTGCACCAGCGGTGAACGTGAACGGGATTGTGTATTCAATTTTTGCGCTGTCCCATATAGACGCCTCAGGCAGCAGACTGAAGCGGGGTTTGTGTGTAACCACCTTGGTGACTCGTAATGAGGGCGGACATTCTACGGGAAACCACTGGAATCGCCAATCCTTGTCACTGATTCATAAGCTACATTTACTAGCGTATAACGATATAAACGGAAAATATTCTCGTTTGCGGGATAAAAGTGACCTGACGCAATATTTGCGTTTTGATGCTTATTGATAATGTTGTCACAAAAAGTGAGGGTGACTGCATGGATAAATTACTTGAGCGTTTTTTACAGTACGTTTCGCTGGATACCCAATCTAAACCGGGTGTCCGCCAGGTGCCGAGCACCGAAGGCCAGTGGAAGTTATTAAACCTGCTTAAAGAGCAGCTTGACGCCATGGGGCTGGTGAACGTCACGTTAAGCGATAAAGGCACTGTGATGGGAACGCTGCCTGCAAACGTTCCGGGCGATATTCCGGCGGTTGGCTTTATCTCCCATGTCGACACCTCTCCGGACTTTAGCGGCAAACACGTGAACCCGCAGATTGTTGAAAACTACCGCGGCGGTGATATTGCGCTGGGCATTGGTGATGAAGTGCTCTCTCCTGTAATGTTTCCGGTGCTGCACCAGTTACTCGGTCAGACGTTGATCACCACCGACGGGAAAACGCTGCTGGGGGCAGATGACAAGGCGGGGATCGCGGAGATCATGACGGCGCTGGCGGTGCTGAAGGGCAAAAATATCCCGCACGGGGATATCCGCGTGGCCTTTACGCCGGATGAAGAGGTCGGCAAGGGCGCGAAGCATTTCGACGTGGAAGCCTTTAACGCGCAGTGGGCCTATACCGTCGACGGCGGTGGCGTCGGTGAACTGGAGTATGAAAACTTCAATGCCGCATCGGTGACGATCAAGATTGTCGGGAACAATGTTCATCCAGGCTCCGCCAAAGGGGTGATGGTGAATGCGTTGTCGCTGGCATCACGCATTCATGCGGAAGTACCTGTAGAAGAAAGCCCGGAGCAGACGGAAGGCTATGAAGGTTTCTATCACCTGACCAGCATTAAGGGCACAGTCGACAGCGCGCAGATGCACTACATCATCCGCGATTTTGACCGCAAAGCGTTTGAAGCGCGCAAGCGTAAAATGATGGAGATCGCGAAGAAGGTCGGGAAGGGCTTGCACCCTGACTGCTATATTGAGCTGATCATCGAAGACAGCTATTACAATATGCGTGAGAAGGTGATGGCGCATCCGCATATTCTCGATATCGCCCAGCAGGCGATGCGCGACTGCGACATTGAACCGATCTTAAAACCGATTCGTGGCGGCACTGATGGATCCCAGCTGTCATTTATGGGTTTGCCTTGCCCGAACCTGTTCACCGGTGGCTACAACTACCATGGCAAACACGAATTTGTGACGCTGGAAGGGATGGAAAAAGCAGTGAAGGTGATTGTGCGGATAGCGGAGTTAACCGCGAAGCGATAAGACATTGCCCGGTGTCGCTACGCTTACCGGGCCTACGATCAGAATGTAGGCCGGGTAAGGCGCAGCCGCCACCCGGCGTTAAGGCAAGGAATGCCCATGTCAAACTATCGTCGCCACTACATCCCTGGTGGAACCTGGTTTTTCACCGTCAACCTGCAAAACCGCCAGAGTGATTTGCTTACCCGCCATATCAATAGCCTGCGTTCCGCCACTTCAACGGTTAAACGAGCTAAACCCTTCACCATCAACGCTTGGGTTATCCTTCCTGAACATATGCACTGTATCTGGACCTTACCGGAAGGAGACTGTGATTTTTCGGCTCGCTGGCGGGATATCAAAAAAACGTTCAGTCGTAACATTGAAATGCGTCACATCTGGCAGTCGCGCTTCTGGGAACACACCATCCGTAACGAAGAAGACTATCGGCGGCATATGGATTATGTCTACATCAACCCGATGAAGCATGGTTATGTTAGCAAAGTTATCGACTGGCCGTATTCAACGTTTCATCGTGATGTACGGGAAGGGTTGTACCCGGTGGATTGGGCTGGAGAGATTGAGGATTTTGCAGCGGGTGAGCGGAAATAATAATGCCCGGTGGCGCTGCGCTTACCGGGCCTACGGGATCGAGCTTTTGTAGGCCGGGTAAGGCGCAGCCGCCACCCGGCAAATGTTTACAACTCAGTCCTCAAAGAACCAGTACCCGCTGTTTACAAGCGCAGAGAGCATCGCGAGGAAAGAGGGATCTTCCAGTGCATCGCCGAAGGTATCAGCAGTCAGCACCAGATGGCTGGCGATGGCGTCGAGGGCAGGACGGTGTGGTGAATCCAGCTTCTCGCCATTGACGAACACATCTTCGCCAATCCGCAGAACGCGCAACCCGCCCAGACGAACCAGCTTGTCGCCCTGTTGCAACGCATCATAAATTTCATCGGCCTGATACGGCGGTTCTGGTGGCGCAACGTCCAGCTCATGACGCGACTGGCTGATAAACTCACTAAACCACTGACGGAAATGTTCGGGCTCGTTGATCAAATCCAGCATCATGCCGCGCAGTTTATCCAGCTCTTCTGGCAGAATATCAGCCGGGTGCTCGCGCGCAGGGACATCGGGATCGCTGTAACGATAACTGCCCAGTTCGCGTTGCAGAACATAGTCGGCAAAACCGCTGATCATCTCGCGACCGCTTGGCGCACGGAACCCGACAGAGTAGTTCAGCGAATTTTCCAGTGAATAACCTTCGTGCGGGAATCCTGGCGGAATGTAGAGAATATCCCCCGGCTCCAGCTCTTCGTCGATGATCCCTTCAAAAGGGTCTACCTGCAGCAGGTCCGGATGTGGGCAGTGCTGTTTCATCGGCACTTTTTCGCCCACGCGCCAGCGGCGGCGGCCAGTTCCCTGAATGATAAATACGTCGTACTGATCCAGATGCGGACCCACACCGCCGCCAGGTACTGAGAAGGAGATCATCAGATCGTCCATTCGCCAGTCAGGCAGGGCACGGAACGGACGCATTAATGCGGCAGTCGGCTCGTGCCAGTGGTTGACCGCCTGCACCAGCAGTGACCAGTTGTTTTCACCGAGATGATCATAGCTTTCGAAAGGACCGTGGCTGACCTGCCATTTCCCGTCCTGGTGGCTGACCAGGCGGCTGTCGACTTCGTTTTCCATGGCCAGACCGGCCAGTTCGTCTGGAGAGATGGGGTCGATAAAATTGCTGAACCCGCGTTTCAGAACCACCGGGCGTTTTTGCCAGTAACGTTCAATAAACTCAGGCCAGTTAAGTGTTAAGTGATAGTCCATATTTTTTTATTCCGCAGGCTCTTACTGACTCGGATTATAACGGAAGCTCAGGAGCCTGGGTGCGAGATCCTCGCATTTTTCACATAACGGGTTAACTATCGTTCAATATGGGCTGCTGACGACCAAAAATCACTTCCATTCTGGCGCCGCCCAGTAAGCTATCACCGGTTTCGATGTCGCCATCGTACTGGTCGACAATCTCACGTGCCACAGATAATCCCACGCCCTGGCCGGGACGCAGTGTGTCGGCACGCTGGCCGCGATCGAACACCATTTCACGTTTATTAAGTGGAATACCCGGGCCGTCATCTTCAACAATAATGTGCAGTTCGTCCTCTGTCTGACGCGCCGACACTTCTACAAACTCCAGGCAGTATTTGCAGGCATTGTCGAGCAGGTTCCCCATCACTTCCATAAAATCATTTTTCTCGCCGACGAAGCTGATTTCCGGCGATATATCGAGGCTGATATTTACCCCTTTTCGCTGATAAACCTTGTTCAGAGCGGACGTGAGGTTATCCAGCAGTGGCGCTACAGGATGTAATTCGCGGCTTAATAACGCGCTACCCGAGCGCATACTGGCGCGATGCAGATAGTAGCCAATTTGCTGAGAGATACGGCTGATTTGTTCAAGCATCACCGGTTCAGCATCATCGACGCTGAGTTTTGAACTGCGCATTGAACGCAATGTGCTCTGCATTACCGCAAGCGGTGTCTTGAGGCTGTGCGTCAGGTCGGTAAGTGTGGTGCGGTATTTGTCATAGCGTTCGCGCTCGCTTTTCAGCAGGCGGTTGAGGTTCCGCACAAGGCTTGTCAGTTCACGCGTGGTTGCAGGGTTGAGCTTTTCACGGTGGTGTTCTTCCAGTTCGCGAACCTCTTTCGCCAGTGATTCGATGGGGCGCAAGCTCCACCACGCCGCCACCCACAGCAGTGGGATCACCAGCAGCAGATTCGCGGCCAGAACATAGATGAACCAGCTCCAGACCATATAAGAACGTTTCAGTTCCACTGGAATGGTGTCGATCACTACGATGGTCAACTGCGGCATGTTCAACGTCGCCGGATAAAGATTGATTGCAACTGAGTGAGTCATTTCCGTTTCGGCATCATCGGCGCGGATCTCATTCAGTTTCTGTTGCAGAGAGCGATCTTCACGAATCAGCGAGCTGGTGGTATTGAGATCGGCTTCAATTTCATGAAACCCGTTGGTTTTAAGCCACTCCGGACGAATGCTGTTGACCAGCCAGGGGATATCGCGCTGTGCCCAAAGCAATTTTCCCTTTTCGTTATAAATCAGGGCCAGCGTTGGACTCTGCTGGTTGAGGTTTTCCGGCATTTCAACGGTGATTTTGTTGTTTTCCCACTTTGCCAGGGTATAAAACAGATTACTTTCACCGCGCAACAGCCGGAAGGTCGTTTTATCGAAGCTGACGCTGTAGCCCACCAGCGCCACCATACCGTACGAAAGCGACAAGACCAGGACAACGGCGGCCGTTGCCAGTAAAAAACGAACCCGCAGCGAGAGGGGCAGTATGTGGCGCAAAATCCGTCTCATTTAGCGTAATTCGAACAGGTAGCCCTGACCACGGACGGTGGTAATCACATCCTGTGGATACTGCGCCTGAATTTTCTTACGCAAACGTCCCATTAGTACGTCAATGGTATGGCTCTCGCGCAGTTCAGCATCTGGATAAAGCTGGAGCATTAAAGAATCTTTGCTCACCACTTTGCCATTGTTACGGATCAGCGTTTCCATAATGGTGTATTCGAAGGCGGTTAGCTTGATCACTTCATCGTTGATGGCTAATTCCCGCCGGGAGAGATCAACCTGGAACGGAGGGATAGAAATGACCTGTGAGGCCAGCCCGCTGTTGCGGCGTAACAGCGCCTGCATGCGCGCCGCCACCTCTTCAATATGAAACGGCTTGGTGACGTAATCATCTGCACCCGCACTGAGCACTTCGACCTTGTCCTGCCAGCCTTCACGGGCAGTCAGAACCAGAACCGGGAGAGAAACATCATGGCTGCGCCAGCGACGAATTAACGACAAACCGTCTTCATCAGGTAACCCTAAATCGACGATGGCGATATCCGGCAGGTGTTCATTGAGATAATAATCGGCTTCTTTTGCATCTTCGGCATCGTCCACCTGATGTCCCATCTCCTGAAGCTGTACTTTCAGGTGATGGCGTAGCAATGCATTATCCTCAACAACCAATACGCGCATCATCTCTTCTCCCTAAATTAATGGTATGAATAGTTTAACGCTGATTATGTTGTTGTGGGGATAAACATTTAGTAAACCGGGGGAAAGCAACCCTCTTTCCGGGCGGAAAGAGGGTAGAGGGCTTTTACTTCAGTTCATCAACCATGGTGATGGCGCGACCAATGTAATTCGCCGGGGTCATCGCTTTCAGGCGGGTTTTCTCTTCTTCTGGCAATGCCAGACTGTCGATGAACTGTTTCATGCCTTCAGCGTCAACGCGTTTACCGCGAGTCAACTCTTTCAGTTTCTCGTACGGTTTTTCGATACCGTAACGACGCATCACGGTCTGGATTGGCTCAGCCAGAACTTCCCAGTTGTGATCCAGTTCGTCCAGCAGACGGTCACGGTTCACTTCCAGTTTGCTCACGCCTTTCAGGGTGGACTGGTAAGCAATCAGCGCGTAGCCAATGCCCACACCCAGGTTACGCAGAACGGTGGAGTCTGTCAGGTCGCGCTGCCAGCGGGAAACCGGCAGTTTGCTTGCCATATGTTGCAACACGGCGTTCGCCAGACCAAGGTTGCCTTCTGAGTTTTCGAAGTCGATTGGGTTCACTTTGTGAGGCATGGTAGAAGAACCAATTTCACCGGCGATGGTTTTCTGTTTGAAGTGGTTCAGCGCGATGTAGCCCCACACGTCACGATCGAAATCGATCAGAATGGTGTTGAAGCGGGCGATGCAGTCAAACAGTTCGGCGATGTAGTCATGCGGCTCAATCTGGGTAGTGTACGGGTTCCACTGAATACCCAAAGAGGTGACGAACTCTTCGCTGAACTGATGCCAGTCCACTTCCGGGTATGCGGCGATGTGGGCGTTATAGTTACCGACCGCACCGTTGATTTTACCCAGAATTTCAACCTGTTCCAGCTGACGATACTGGCGCTCCATACGATACGCGACGTTCGCCATCTCTTTACCCATCGTGGATGGGGTGGCTGGCTGGCCGTGGGTACGGGAGAGCAGCGGAATGTCGCGGTATTCCACGGACAGCGCTTTTACCGCGTCGATGATTTTACGCCAGTAAGGCAGTACCACATCTTTGCGTGCGGTAGAGAGCATCAGCGCGTGAGACAGGTTGTTGATATCTTCTGATGTGCAGGCGAAATGAATGAATTCAGATACGGCATGCAGAGCAGGCACAGCAGCCACTTTCTCTTTCAGGAAATACTCAACCGCTTTCACGTCATGGTTGGTGGTGCGCTCGATGGTTTTGATACGCGCGGCATCTTCTTCGTTGAAGTCAGCAACGATTTTATCAAGGTAATCGTTTGCCTGGGCGTCAAAAGCAGGAACTTCCTTGATTGCTGCCTGGGCGGCTAGCTTTTGCAGCCAGCGTACTTCAACCTGAACACGGAACTTCAGCAAACCATATTCGCTGAAGATCCCGCGCAGCGCGCTGACTTTATCGCCATAGCGTCCATCGACAGGGGATACGGCGGTCAGTGAGGATAATTCCATAATTCGCAACTCCGGGAGGTTAACAATGAGCAAGAATTTGTTTTGCCTGAGTAGTCAGGCGATTACGAGAAAACATTAACTGCAGGCGGCCGCCGCCAACCTGATGCCACAGCACAGCGGCGCGGATCCCGGCCAGCAGGGAGGCACGCACTTTTGCCTGGACCTGAGGGCTTTGCAGAACAGCAGGGGAACCGGTGACCTGAATACGCGGGCCAAGTGGGCTAATGACGTCAACATAAATGGCAGCCATGGCACTCAGCAGCGTTTCGGACTGCAGATCAAAATGGTCGAGCTGACGTTGCAACCCGGCAATGCGGTCACCAAGCGTATTGAGCGCACCTTTCGCTGCGCTCAGTTTACGCTCAAGCACCATCAGGCTTAACGTGTAGCGGGTCAACTCTGCGTTTAATCCCTGACGGCTACTGGCGTTCAGCACGCCAAGCAGGGTTTCAAGACCGAGACGAAGATTAGTTTCACTCCCACCGAAGACACCCAGGGTTGAGCCGGGGTTGAGGTCGATAACGCTGTTGAGTGAAACGTGCAGCGCATCAGCGTCGCAATGACCCTGATGCGCCAGCTGTTGCACCAGACGGGCAGACTGGCAAATTCCCGCCAGTGCCAGGGTGATGTCATAGTAGTTCTTCGCCACACGGTCTCCTTTATGTGTGCAATCGTGTTAAACAGCGGTCAGCGGCAGGCGCTGTTCAATGATCCCGCCACCCAGGCAGATTTCGCCGCTATAGAAAACAGCAGACTGACCCGGGGTGACAGCAGCAACAGGCTCGTCGAATCGCACGTCAATGCGATCGTCATCGAGCGCAGTAACAGTGCAAGGAATATCGGTCTGACGGTAGCGCGTTTTCACCGTGCAGCGCAGCGTGCCTTTCAGCGGTTCGCGATCGACCCAGTGCAGCTGTTGCGCGATCAGGCCAACGGACATCAGACGCGGGTGGTCGTGACCCTGAGCGACAACTAGAATATTGTTTTCGACATCTTTGTCGACCACGTACCACGGATCTTCGCTACCTTCTTTCGTCCCGCCGATACCCAGGCCTTTACGTTGGCCTAAGGTGTGGTACATCAGCCCCTGATGCTGGCCAATCTCTTCCCCGTCGACGGTAACAATTTTACCTGGCTGCGCAGGCAGGTAACGCCCCAGGAAATCGCGGAATTTGCGCTCGCCGATGAAGCAGATACCGGTAGAGTCTTTTTTCTTCGCGGTGATCAGGTCCAGCTCTTCGGCGATTTTACGCACCTGCGGCTTTTCCAGCTCGCCGACCGGGAACAGGCTCTGGGCGATTTGCTCGTGGCTCAGCGTATAGAGGAAGTAACTTTGATCTTTGTTACCGTCCAGGCCGCGCAGCAGCTGGCTTTTGCCATTCACATCGGCACGACGCACGTAGTGACCGGTCGCAATGAAGTCTGCGCCCAGATCTTCCGCCGCGAATTCCAGGAAGGCTTTAAATTTGATCTCTTTGTTGCACAGAATATCCGGGTTTGGCGTACGGCCTGCTTTGTACTCTTCCAGGAACAGTTCAAAAACGTTGTCCCAGTATTCTGCGGCAAAGTTAACGGTGTGCAGTTCAATGCCGAGCTTGTCGCATACGGCCTGCGCATCGGCGAGATCCGCAGCGGCAGTGCAGTATTCCTCGCCATCATCTTCCTCCCAGTTCTTCATGAACAGGCCCTCCACCTTATAGCCCTGTTGTTGTAACAGGTAGGCGGAAACGGAGGAATCGACACCGCCGGACATGCCGACGATTACTTTTTTCTGGCTGTTATCTGACATGGAATACTCACGACATTGAACTTCAAGGCGGCGTATTCTATCACGCCCCCCCACCATTGACACCCTCTGTAAACGGCCAGTTAAATTCTCCGATAACATCCAGCGGTAAGCGGCCAGAAGACTGCCAGCAGCGAATGCTTTCCGCAACCAGCGGCGAGCGCAGGTTTGGCGCGTTCAGGATCTCGTCAGCAGTGACCCACAGGCAGCGGTCGATATCATCATCCTGCGGCTCTGTGGCGCACATTTCGTTAAGCTCAACGGCGAATAAAAAGCGCAGGAACGGCGTGTGGTCAGGCGCTATCCACTGGTGCAGGCGGATGAAGTGCTGAGGTTCGGCATGGATCCCCGTCTCTTCCCACAGCTCGCGTTTTGCGGCCTGCAGCAGCGTTTCGTTTTCTTCGAGGTGTCCTGCGGGCTGGTTCCATAAGGCTTTGCCGCCAATCGTCTCCTCGACGACCAGGAATTTACCTTGCGCGTGAACGACACAGGCGACAGTGACATGAGGTTTGAACATAGTGACTCCTTAGGAGGTAGCGTCCCGCCATTCACCGTTAGCCAGGCTCTCCAGCGTGTAGTTGCCCATGGCGTAGCGAATCAGGCGCAGGGTAGGGAAGCCAACGTGTGCGGTCATGCGCCGAACCTGACGGTTTCGGCCTTCATAAAGGGTAATTTTGAGCCAGCTTGTCGGAATGGATTTGCGTTCGCGAATGGGCGGGTTACGCGGCCACAGCCACTCCGGTTCATTCACGCGTTCAATACCTGCCGGCAGAGTGGGACCGTCATTCAGCGTGACGCCGCTGCGTAATGTAGCCAGCGTCTCTTCATCCGGTTCACCTTCTACCTGTACGAAGTAAATTTTACCCGTGCGCTTCCCCGGCTGCGTGAGCTTCGCCTGTAGGGCGCCGTCGTTAGTTAAGACCATCAGGCCTTCGCTGTCACGGTCCAGACGCCCGGCAGCATAGACGCCCTGGACTGGAATGTAATCCTTAAGCGTGCTGCGCCCGGCTTCATCAGTGAATTGCGGCAAAACATCGTAGGGTTTATTGAACAAAATAACCCGCTTCGGCTGGCTTTCTTGCGGTCTTCTGGCGGCTTGTCGCGAGCTGAATCGCTCAACCCGGTGTTTTGTAAAAGAAGTTTTCTTCATGGTATTTTCAGGCTCTATCAATTGCCGCATTATAGCCTAATAACGAAGACCTTTCATGGCGTCGGACAATCAGGTACTATCGAAGGGCTCATTACAATTTATTAACATAAGATCAGTAACAACCAGAAGCGCTCGAAGGAGAGGTTAATGGAAAGCAAAGTAGTTGTTCCGGCGGAAGGTAAAAAGATCACCCTGCAAAACGGCAAGATTAACGTTCCTCACAATCCGATTATCCCGTTCATCGAAGGTGACGGTATCGGTGTAGACGTTACCCCGGCAATGCTGAAAGTGGTTGATGCCGCTGTTGAGAAAGCCTACAAAGGCGAGCGTAAAATTTCCTGGATGGAAATTTACACCGGTGAAAAATCTACTCAAGTTTATGGCCAGGACGTCTGGCTGCCAGCGGAGACGCTGGACCTGATCCGCGACTACCGCGTTGCTATTAAAGGCCCACTGACCACACCTGTCGGTGGCGGTATCCGTTCTCTGAACGTTGCACTGCGTCAGGAGCTGGACCTGTACGTGTGTCTGCGTCCGGTTCGTTACTACCAGGGCACCCCGAGCCCGGTTAAGCACCCTGAACTGACCGACATGGTTATCTTCCGCGAAAATGCAGAAGACATCTACGCAGGTATCGAATGGAAAGCTGACTCTGCAGACGCAGAAAAAGTGATTAAATTCCTGCGCGATGAGATGGGCGTGAAGAAAATTCGCTTCCCTGAACATTGCGGTATCGGTATCAAGCCGTGCTCCGAAGAAGGCACCAAGCGTCTGGTACGTGCGGCCATCGAGTACGCCATCACCAACGACCGTGACTCTGTGACCCTGGTTCACAAAGGCAACATCATGAAGTTCACCGAAGGCGCGTTCAAAGACTGGGGTTACCAGTTGGCGAAAGAAGAGTTCGGTGGTGAGCTGATCGACGGCGGCCCGTGGCAGAAAATCAAGAACCCGAACACTGGCAAAGAGATCATCATTAAAGATGTGATCGCCGATGCGTTCCTGCAGCAAATCCTGCTGCGTCCTGCTGAATACGACGTGATCGCCTGTATGAACCTGAACGGTGACTACATTTCTGATGCCCTGGCGGCACAGGTTGGCGGTATCGGTATTGCCCCGGGCGCGAACATCGGTGACGAGTGCGCCCTGTTCGAAGCGACCCACGGTACTGCACCAAAATATGCAGGCCAGGACAAAGTGAACCCAGGTTCTATCATCCTGTCCGCAGAAATGATGCTGCGTCATATGGAGTGGTTCGAAGCCGCAGACCTGATCGTCAAAGGAATGGAAGGCGCGATTAACGCGAAAACCGTTACCTATGACTTCGAACGTCTGATGGAAGGCGCTAAGCTGCTGAAATGTTCAGAGTTTGGCGACGCGATTATCGCGAACATGTAATCCAGATTCTGGGTTAAACAAGAGCGGGGGCCTGAGGGTTCCCGTTTTTTTTACCTCTGCCTGCAGGAGACAACACGATGTTAGCCACTGTCCTTATCGCTGTCGTTGCATTCATCCATCTCTACATTCTTGTGCTGGAAATGTTTCTGTGGAACACCGAAACAGGGCACAAGGCTTTTAATCTGCGTCCCGATTTTGCGCGCGACACCCGCGTGCTGGCCGCAAATCAGGGGCTGTATAACGGTTTTCTGGCGGCTGGTCTGCTCTGGAGCCTCTGGCTCGGTGAAAAGGGCGTTCATGTGGCCATCTTCTTCCTGACCTGCGTGCTGATCGCCGGGCTCTTTGGCGCAGCCACCGCCAGCCGAAAAATTTTGTATGTACAGGCCGTGCCCGCTCTCGCTGCGCTGCTTGCGTTACTCATCTGAAGCAATGCTTTGGTTGAGGTAAGGCGTCCGATATACTGATGGCTTTACCCTTACAGGTTAGCAACGAGATAGTTATGAATAACGATATCCCACTGAAATATTATGATATTGCCGATGAGTACGCGACGGAAGCCGCAGAGCAGGTCGCTGAATCAGAGCTCGATGCGCTGGCACATTATTTCCAGCTGCTGCTCACCCGTTTATCAAATAACGAGGAGATCAGCGAGGAAGCCCAGCAGGAGATGGCCACTGAGGCCGGGATCCGTGCTTCCCGCATTGATGATATTGCGAATTTCCTCAATCAGTGGGGGAATGAATAGTCTTCCTCAAAAGCCATTATGCTGATGCTTTGCTATGCAGCTCAGCATCACGCTATCAGACCACATGCATTTTTTACGCAGAATATGTGAAGCGGGGGCGTCGATAAACAACGCGAAAATAACGGTCAGACAGAAAAGTACCACTGGTAATAGTAAGGATAATTTCACGTTTTTAACCAAAATAAGAGTGTGCTTCAGGGTAATCTACCGTCTGATTGTTACAACTATATGTTTTTGGGCGAGGAATGAAAATGCCTGATCCGAAAAAACATGGGCACGCCAGACATCAGTGGCTACCGCGCGACTCCGACAAGTTTCTGCGCCAGCTCACTGCGGGTCAGTGATTTTGAGAAATACCATCCCTGAACCAGGGCATCGGGATATCTGTCGGCAATAAAACGATATTGTATTTCATTCTCTACCCCTTCAAAAACAAGGGATTTATTCAGTCGGGCAAGGGCATCACTAAAAATAACAAAGATGTTCTGCTTATAATGTTCACTGATGCCATCGACCAGCGATTTGTCGATTTTGATTTCATCATATTCCAGAAGTGACAGTCTGGCCAGATTTGAATTTTGCACACCAAAATCATCTATTGATACCTTTATGCCAAGAGATTTTAATTCCCGACAGAATTCTTCAAGAATATCTACAGTGGAAACGGCCTTTTCAGAGAGTTCGATTTTTATCAAGGAGAGTGGAATGCGATGAATTAAACACGCGCGACGTAAGATAGCAATGAATTGCCCGTCTTCGATTTCCGTTCGGCCAACGTTGAGTGAGACGACCAGTTGATGTTTTGTTGCAAGTGGTGCAATTTCTAAAAGGGATTTTTCGATAATATTAATGTAATATTTTCTATACAGGCCAATCTTCTTGATTAATGGAATAAAAAGCTCCGGGGAGACATCACCGTGTTTTTGATCGTGCCATCTCGACAGAACCTCAATGCCCACTATTTTTTTATCCTGAATTCGAATGATTGGCTGATATTTAACACTGATGGTATTGGTGATGACAGCCTTGACCAGCGTTCGTTCGAGAGAAAAACGGTCTTCATAAATGCGGAAGAAAAAGAACGTTATCGCTACCCAGATAAAATACAAAATGACCACAAGAAACGTAAACACAACGGGAGATAGCGAAGCAAGCCCTGCGTTGTGATGTTTCACAATGACGCATAAATCCCAGAAAGCGCTGCACTGCGTGAGGGTGATGGTAAACAATGTCGAATGCAGCAAGTCCTGTTGCTTAAACGCAGGGGGGGTCGAAAAGAATGTTCTGCCAAAGTCTTTGGTGGTTGCACTCAGAGAGTAACTCGCTGTAACCGGAGAGAATTTATCGTAAGCGTAGCGGGAGGTGAAGATAATAATGTTATGATAAATTGCCGCGTTACCGGTAAAAAACTCTTTTTTGTCAAACTGGGCCAGAAGAAAGCCCCTTGGGGTTTTATGCAGTTCTGCAGGAAGTGCAACAGGAGTAGCGAGTTTACCCCAAAAAGCAGTACAGACTATTTTTCCTTTCTCTATGAATCCGACATCACCAAAATAGAGGCTGTCGAGTTTTATTTGCCTGTAACTATCAAGACTGGTTTTATCACATCCCTGTGTAGTGATGCTTTTGAGAGCCAGTGCCACGTTTTGGGACAGGTCTTCTGAATATTGTAAAAGCGTATGGGAAATCTCAAGCTGTTTGCTCTTCTGCTGGCTAACGATAACCGCATTGACCGCATAAAGAGACAGAACGACCAGAAGCGTTGAAATGATAGCAACAGCAATGATCTTTTTCATTTTCCCGTTATCCTGTCTGCTCCCTCATTTTACAAATCCTAACACAGACAGGACCAGGCACAAGCCTGATAGTCACGCCCGTTGATCACATTCAGAACGATAACTCATGCAAAAGCATCAGTTTTTTAAGATAGCTTTTGACTAAGCTATTTTTAATGCTATATGCAACGCTGAGTTAAACATAGCGCCTTTTTCAGGAACCCTACTTGTTTTTCTGGTAAGGAAAAATCATGCGCAACCTTATGATGCCCATCCTCTGCGCTTTATTTCTCTTTCTGAGTGGCATGTTAATTATTAACTGGCAGTTATGGCATATGGCTACACTCAGTTACACCCAGACCGCCGCCGCAAGCACTCAAAAAATAGATAATATTCTTGCTGAAGCTGTCAGTGCCGCCAATACCGCTAAGCATGTTGCTGCACAGGGATGTACCCGTGACGGACAGCTGGAGCTGGGGACAGAAGCCGCACTGAAACCGCATCTGCGTGCCGTGATGATCCAGCAGCAAGGCCAAATCATTTGTACCTCACTGCCGGGAAATGGCGTATTAATTGTTCGTCCTCAAACGTTACCCAACGAAACATTGATGCTGTTACCGGGTAATCGACTGGTGAATGGTATTCCGGTTCTCATTTTCCAGATGCCGATCGCGGATGGGCGCGTGATTGTCAGCGTAAGTGACGCACATTTGCGGGATGTGATTGCAAGCGCAACAAATAGCGCTGACATGGCGTTGGTTGTAGGTGAAAGAATGCTTGCGCGCACCGGTGATGTGAGGGACTGGAAAGCCGCCTCATGGGCAGGGGCGTTAACGGCATCGGCGCATTTCCCGTTTAGCGTGGTCTGGCAGCCACCCGCTTTTTTCAGTCTGACGCGATTACTGCAACAAGGATGGAGCCTGATACTGCTCATTCTCGCATTGTCCGTTACGGTTGGATTTTTGATCCGTCGTTACAAGGGGAAAAGCTCCTCATTTGAAGACGATCTGCGGAAAGCCATTTTGCACGGAGAGATCGTTCCTTATTATCAGCCGATCGTCAATGGTGATACCGGTGGGCTGTACGGTGTTGAGGTATTAGCAAGATGGAAGCATCCAAAATCGGGTTTTATCCCGCCGGATGTTTTCATTCCGATTGCGGAACGGAGCGGTTTGATTATTCCTCTGACCAAAGGGTTAATGGCGAAGGTGGTCAACCAGCTAAAGCCGCTTCTGCCTAAGCTACCAGACGGGTTTCACATCGGGGTTAACATCAGCGCCAGACATATCAATGCACCTTCTTTCATTGGTGACTGTCGTGTCTTCGGAAAGGGGTTTCAGGGGAAAGAAGTTAAACTGGTCCTCGAGGTAACGGAGCGTGAACCGTTGATCGATAATCCTCATCTTGTGGAAAATCTCAACACGCTACATAACGCTGGCTTTGTCATTGCACTGGATGATTTTGGGACGGGCTATTCAGGGCTTTCGTGCCTTAATGCACTGGCTATTGATTATATTAAAATTGATAAGAGCTTTGTAAACCGGGTCTCTGAGGAGAAGGATTCAACGATTCTGCTGGACTGCGTCATTGATCTGGCTAAAAAACTGTCATTGCGCATTGTGGCTGAAGGCGTAGAAACGAGGGAGCAACTGGAGTATCTCAACCGTAATGAGATTACCCTTTTGCAGGGATACTATTTTGGTAAGCCCGTCTCCTATATTGACTTTATTAAAGTCATTTTATCTAAGCCCAGGGAGACTATGAGTTTGTAAAATGCAATTAAGGCCAGCTTCTGTTGTATGCTTAAGTGCAATTCATTTTCCTCTTATCCTGAGCTTTGTTACAGTGACAAGAGTTGTCAGCCAGGGATGTCAGGCGTGATAAGGTGGAAAAGCTCGTGCATGTAAAAAATACTTTCTACACAACAACCATTACCGTCATCATTGTCTCATTGATCATCTCGCTTTCGCTTGCTGTCCAAATTAGCACATCCAGACAGCAGTCAATCCAGCAAATTAATACCAGCGTTGCCAACCTGAGTCATACCCTGGATGTGTATACTGAGGGGATCATGCGCCAAAGCGAAATGCTGATTACGACGGTTTCCGACATAATCGAAATTTATGGCATGACCCCACAACAGGCGACCAATATCCAGCGGATGATAAGCAACCAGGATAATCTCCTTACCCAGATTAATAATGTGGCTGTTTACGATGTCCGGGGCGAACTCTTTACCGCATTGCACGAAACTTTTTCTGGCCCCCGGAAAGGAGTGGACAGGGCTTTTTTTATCTACCACAAGAATAATAAGAGTCAGCAGATTTTTATTGGTGAGCCTGTGGTAAGCAGAACTAATGGTAAATGGGTTATCACCATTAGCCGACGCCTTGAAACCCATACCGGAGCGTTTAATGGTGTCGTCGTTGTGACACTGGGCATCGAAAACTTTCTGGCGCTCTACGGGCAGATTAATATTGGTCATTCTGGCGTCATTGGCTTAACGACACAGTCAGGCGTCTTGCTGGTCCGTTATCCCTTTAAAAATAACTATATTGGCGCGATTGTCTCTGATTCGCCTCTCTTCAGAAAATATCTCAAGGTACAAAATACCGGGATCGCCAGTTCTATTTCCCGGTTTGATAAAATCGAACGCATTTATGCCTATGAGAAAAACACACGTTACGGACTGGTCACCACGGTGGCCGTCAGCACCGATGAAGCACTCTCTCCCTGGCGCAAGCAGGCTATTCAGCTTGCCGTTCTTATTTTCGTTTTTACCGTAATACTCATTGTGGCGTCGTATTTCCTGTATTCGGATTTATCACGAAAAACCAGAGATAACAAAGAGCTGAAGATTATTGCCTCTGAAGATGCGCTGACGGGCCTTTTCAACCGCCGCAGTTTTGATGAAAAAATACTCTCGGAAATTGCGGGTTGCATAGCGCGCGGTGCGCCGATTTCGGTGCTGATCGTGGATGTGGATTACTTCAAAAAATACAATGATAACTATGGCCATCCTGAAGGGGATCGTTGCCTGGCTCTAATGGGAGACACTCTCAGGAAAAGTCTTACCCGTGATAACCAGATTGTGGCGCGGTATGGCGGGGAGGAGTTTGCGCTGATCTTACCTGATGCAGATATCCAGGAGGCGCGGCGTATTGCTCAGACGATTATTCGCAATGTCTTCTCTTTACAAATTGAACATGCTTTTAGTCCTTTTGGGCGGGTAACGGTAAGCGTAGGGGTCTCCACTGCACGTGCTGTAGAAATAGCCGGTAGCCAGCAGAGTATTATCATTGCTGCAGACCAGGCGCTTTATCAGGCAAAACGCGCCGGCCGTAACCAGTACGCTTTTGTTGGGGTATGAGCAGAAAAAAAAGCCCACTCAAGAGTGGGCAAGAAATACTGGAAGCAATGTGAGCAATGTCGTACTGAATACTTGAGTCTTTTACTCAACTACTCAGTGTTGAGAAAGATAATCTTTCTCAACAAAAGATGCAACCCCACAATTTATGTGAAACGCTCTTTTTTGTTGGTGAATAAACAGACGCTCTCTCACTGTGATGCTTATCACAAATTTTCTTTCTCTGATCCTGTGCTATTCTTTTTGTGTCGTTGATTTAATGACAAAAACCATACAGAGAGGAAAGTTATGGGAATTTTATCCTGGATTATCTTTGGGCTTATTGCGGGTATTCTGGCGAAGTGGATCATGCCGGGCAAAGATGGCGGTGGGTTTATTGTTACCGTAATACTGGGGATTGTCGGCGCGGTCGTCGGCGGCTGGATCAGTACGCTGTTCGGTTTTGGCAAGGTCGATGGCTTTAACTTCGGCAGCTTTGTCGTTGCAGTGATTGGTGCGCTGGTTGTTCTGTTTGTCTACAGAAAAATCAAAAGCTAAATCTGAACGCGTTGAAAAAGGCTGCCAGAGGGCAGCCTTTTTTACGTAGCGGGTTTACCACCAGCCGAGCTGTGTACCGGCAAAAGCCCCAATGGCAACGATCAACATAATGAGGGTTGTTTTTCTCATTTATGCCCCTGGTGCCGCGTAACCACCGACAAAAAACCACGCCAGAAAAACCACAGCCGTTATAAAAATAACGACCGGGAAGAGGATCCCTATTCTCATATCATCACCTGTTTCGGTTTCTATAACGCCGTAGAGTGTACGGGGTTAATCCATAGTGAGAAAGCGTGTTTTGCTTTTTCCTTTCTTATCCTGATACATCGCGATATCAGCGGCGTGTAACGCACTGTCCGGATCGGTTACGTCAGGATCAACTTCGATAACGCCAATGCTGGCTCCCGGGTAAATGATATGGACACTGCCCAACCAGTATTCACCCGCAATGCAGGCGCTGAGGCGTGTTTTTAGCAGGCTTATCTGCGTGCTATCACCTTCATTGCCCGTTTTGCTCAGAGAAGCCACCAGGAACTCATCGCCGCCCAACCGGCCAATGATATCGTCCTGCTGTTTTTCTTCCGTCAAACGCTTGCCCACTTCAACCAGGAACTGGTCGCCAGCTTCATGCCCGTAACGATCGTTAATCAGTTTGAAATCATTCAGGTCAATAAACGCGATGATGGCATTACGTTTAAGGTGTCGCGCCAGAGAAAACAGGGTCGTCAGATCCTCAAAAATGGCTCGACGGTTGGGTAAGCGGGTAAGGGCATCGGTATAAGAGTGCGCGATGAGCGCGGCATTGGCTTCCCGAAGCTGGGCCACCAGAGACTCTTTCTGAATGTACTGGGCAATCAACCCGGCGAACAATTTCAGAACCTGTTCGCCGCGCTCGCTGAGCGGTTTCTTTGCCGTGCTGGTGGCGCAGAGCGTTCCGTAAAGTGAACCATCAGCAAGATGAACAGGAATACTCATGTAGGTGGTAATGCCAAGCGCTTTCGCAGCCTCGCAATCAGGCCAACGTTCAGGAACATCATTGCTGAATAGCGTGTTGCTATCCAGTGCGCGCTTACACAGTGTTTCATCCCATGGAACACTCAGTCCCTCCGGGATCTCCATCTGCTTGCTGTTGCGAGCATAGAGAATATTCTGCAGTCGTGCTTTGATATCGACCTTCGTCAGATAGGTCGACTCCATATCGGTCACAATTTCCAGCATCTCCAGCAGTTGACGAACGAGACTTTCAAGGGATTGTTCAGTGGCGAGGGTTTCTGAAACACGGGCAAGGATGATATCCGACATGACGTAGAATGACTCCCATGCAGAAGGCGTCTGCATCTGCATGTTATGCTGAATTTTTAGACTTCTGGCATAGTAAAACATGAATACAGAAAATTTAATATATGAAGGGGGAGAGGCGCAGGCGAAAAAAAGCCCCGTTGTTGAGACCGGGGCAAAGACATCTTGATTACGGAATGATGTTCTCTGGTCATGTTGAGAACACGCCACACTATAGCGTTGAAAAGTGCAGTTAAAATGGAGAAACCATGGAGAAAGCGCGAGTGACCCGTTACCCTTACACTATTGATGATGTCAAAAGGATCAATAAGATGAGATTTCTGCTTCTGGCGCTGGCGTTCCCCCTGGTTGCCTGCACCACAAAAACAACACCACCTGATGCCCCGAAACCACCACACGTTGTCGGTATGGCAAACCCGGCCTCCGTTTATTGTCTGGAGAAAGGCGGGGAACAGATCCCGGTTCAAAGCCCACAGGGTGTCCGCACGGAGTGCAAGTTACCGGGTGGCGAAGTGATCGATGAATGGACACTTTATCGTCGCGATCATCCGCAACCCACCAGGTGACAATGACATATTGACTGCGATACACTTCTCTTTAGGATTATTCTTAGCCAGTTTCTGGCCACCTTTACCGTGAGATAAGTATGTTTCAGCTTAAACCGGGCAGCATGGCGATGATCATCGGTGCCCGCACAGCCTCTGGCCGTCGCAATATTGGTAAATCCGTTGAATTGTTTGGTCTTTGCCAGCCCGGCTTGCGTTTCTTTAACCCGGTCAATGGTGTTATGACGGAACTGCCCGCGACGGCGGATCGCGCGCTATGGCTGGTAACGGGAGATGTCTACGCCTTTGACAATCAGCACGGCTTTGCATTTGTTCGCCCTGAACACCTGATGCCGCTTACCCCGGATGAAACACCGCAAACCCTTGATGAACTGACGATTGGCTGATCACAGCTGGCGCAGCCAGTCGGCTAATATCAGGGCATGATTTTGTGCCTTGTTTTTCGCCCCGTAGAGCAGGGTGACGGTCTGCTTTTTAGCCCGCGCCGCCAGGCGCATCCCTTCGTCCTTATGCTGCGCCAGCTCTTCACGATAGGCCTGGCTGAAGGCATCGAAATCAATGGCTTCGCCGTGGAAGGCCTTGCGTAATTCACTTGAAGGCGTGAGCGTTTTACACCATTCATCATACGCGAGGTCCGTTTTTTTAACCCCGCGCGGCCAGAGCCTGTCCACCAGAACACGATAGCCATCGTCCGGACTTGCCTGCTCATAGACCCGTTTACATTGAATCATATTTCCTCCCTCCTAATTTAAGGTATTGTGATAATTGCAGAAGATCGGTAGTCTGAGGTTCCTTATGTTATCTGATAATTCCCTGGCATAAGGAACCTTTCATGGAACACCTCCCGGTTAAAACGACGCTGCGCATTGCGCTGGTTGGCGATTACAATCCTGATGTTATTGCACATCAGGCGATTCCGCTGGCCATTGACGACGCCGCCGCAGTCCTCGATCTCACCGCCGATTACGACTGGCTTGCCACGACCGAACTGACCAGTCCTGAATATCTGGTAGGGTACGATGCCATCTGGCTGGTTCCTGCAAGCCCCTATAAAAACACGGAAGCTGCCTTTATCGCGGCACGCTACGCCCGTGAAAACAGCATTCCGTTCCTCGGTACCTGCGGTGGGTTCCAGCATGCGTTGATTGAGTATGCCCGTAACGTATTGGGCTGGAGCGATGCGGCACATGCCGAAACGGATACCGAAGGCACCATGGTGATTGCACCTTTGGCCTGTTCGCTGGTGGAAAAAACCGATGCCATTGAGCTGCGTAATAACACGCTGATCGCGAAAGCCTATGGTAAGCCGGAAATTGAAGAGGGCTATCATTGTAACTATGGCGTATCGCCGGCGTTTGCACAGGCGCTTGAAAACGGTGATATGCGCGTGACTGGCTGGGATGAGCAGGGTGAGATCCGCGCTGCAGAGTTGGTTACCCACCCCTTCTTTGTGATCACCTTATTCCAGCATGAGCGTGCGGCACTGGAAGGTCGCCCGGTGGTACTGGTACAGGCGATGCTGCGCGCGGCGCGCGGCTAAAAAAGCAGGCCCGACGGCCCGCCACAATGTTTAACGGGGCGTGATCTCCCGGTCACGCCCGGCGAGCATACCGCAGATGGCCATGACCACCGCAGCCAACGCGCAGCCCAGAAGTGGGATGCGCCAGTCTCCCGCAGTATCGTGAATTTTTCCCATCAATGGTGGACCGCAGGCAGCGAGCAGATAGCCAATTGACTGCGCCATACCGGATAACGCCGCAGCCTGGTGTGCAGAGCTGGCGCGCAGGCCGATGAACGTCAGGCCGAGGATCATCGTTGCGCCGGTGCCAAAGCCGAACACCAGTGTCCACAGGACTGCCATCTCAGGTACGAACCACAATCCTGCCGCGCTGACTGCACACATCAGGGCCACAACCCCGGCGATTATCCGCTGATCCTTCAGACGATGGAGGATCAACGGCACAGCAAGACCTGGTACGGCGGTGGCGAGCTGTAACAGACCATGCACCGAGCCGGCCTGTGCTTCGCTGTATCCGTGGCTGAGTAATATCGCCGGCAGCCAGCCGATGATAACGTAGTAAATCAGCGAGTTAATCCCCAAAAACAGCGTCACCTGCCAGGCGAGAGCAGAGCGCCAGATCGCGCGATTATGCAACGCCCCAGCGCCCGTTACCGTCGCGACGTGTTTCTGACGCCACTGTGGCAGCCAGAGCAGCAGTGCAATCAGGGGAAACACCATCAGCATCAGCAGTGCGCCATGCCAGCCAGCGTCACCTTGTGCCAGAGGAACAATCAGCGCAGAGCCTAACGCCGCAGAGACTCCCATCGTCAGGGAATAGGCCCCGGTGAGACGGGCTACCTGACCTGGAAAATCACGTTTAATTAATCCCGGCAGCAGAACATTCCCCAGCGCAATACCGCAGCCAATTACCGCCGTACCCATGAAAAGCAACGTTGCCGAGGGCAGGGAGCGAACCGCAATCCCGGCGCAAATCAGCAGCAGGGCGATAAACAGGCTTCGCTCCATGCCGATACGCCGGGCGACACCTGCGGCGAGCGGGGAGACAAGCGCAAAAGCCAGCAGAGGCAGGGTGGTCAGCAGACCGGTTTGTGCCGTGCTTAAGCCATAATCAAGGCGAATAGCGTCGAGCAGCGGGGCTGCCCCGGTGAAGGTAACGCGCAGCGTGGTGGCAATCATCAGGATGCCTGCAATCAACAGCGCGCTTTGTTTTCCAGAGATGCGAATAGCAGTTGTCATTGTGTTCTCATACGTTCAAGCGAGGGAACACAATACCGATTTTCTCAGTGGTTGAAATCAGGCTAAAATGACAGTTTATCGCTAATATCGGACAACATGATGATCGGTCTGGGACTGGATGGCTACGATCCTGATAGCCAGCACGATGCGGCCATCGCGTTCCGCATCCGCGTGGTGGCGGAGGAACAATATATTCCATTGCATCATCACCGTAAGGGGCAGTTGATTCTGGCCCTTGGTGGTGCTATCACCTGCGAAGTGGAAAATGCCATGCTGATGGTACCGCCTCAGTATGCTGTCTGGATCCCCGGCCAGATGCCGCACAGTAACAGGGCTACGCCGGGAGCACAGCTCTGTTTTTTATTCATTGAACCCGGTGCTGCCAGTTTGCCCGATCGCTGCTGCACCCTGAAAATCTCTCCCCTGGTACGGGAACTGATTTTATCTCTGGCAGAAAAGTCGCGTGAACAGCTTCATCTTGCGGCTACGTCACGCCTGGTGGATGTCTTATTTGATGAACTGCCGCTGCAGCGTCAGGAGCATTTGCAGTTACCCGTTTCACCTCATCCCAAAATCCGGCTGATGAGTGAAAAGATGGCGGAAGAACCTGCCGCCTGGCAGACGCTGGCACAGTGGGCGAGCCACTTTGCCATGAGCGAACGCAATCTGGCGCGGCTGGTGGTGAAAGAAACCGGTTTAAGCTTTCGCCGCTGGCGTCATCAGCTGCAGCTAATTGTGGCGCTACAGCATTTGATTAGCGGGAAGTCGGTACAGCAGGTGGCACAGACACTGGGCTATGACTCTACCACCGCATTTATCACCATGTTCAGGAAGGGGCTTGGCCAGACACCGGCACGTTATATGGCTAACCTGACTACGACTTCCCAATAAACAGTGAGACCAGCCCCGCTGCAATCAGCGGGCCCACTGGCACGCCGCGAAACAGCGCTACACCCAGCACAGTTCCCACCAGCAGACCCGCCACCAGCGAGGGCTGACTGCTCATCAGCGTGACGCCACGCCCCCCCAACCACGAGACAAAAATACCGACCGCAATCGCCACCAGCGATTTCCAGTTTACAAACGAGTGCAGCAGCGTTGAGGCAGGCAGCGTACCGCTGGCAATGGGAGCCATCACACCAATGGTAAGTATGATTATCCCGATAGTGAGGCCTTGTTTTTCTATCCACGGGAAAAAGGTGTTTAAGGGCGTCACGCGCACGATGATAAGCACCAGAATCGAGATGGCGACGGTGGTGTTATGGCTGATAAAGCCGAGCGCGGCGAGCGCCAGAAGAATGAGCAGAGTAGGGTCAAACATAGGGAATCCTTGCCAAAAAAATCATCCTGCTTACTTTACGCGGAAAAACGGCGGAGGACAGTTTTTAAAAGATCTCATCACTGTCATAACCTTGTCATTTACGCGGATTAAAACGAAGACAGAAATCGCAAAAGGGGTCGCTATCATGAACGATCACATGTTTGTTGAGACGCTAATTATCTCATCGTCGTTTTTCGCAATTGCCGTTATTCTCGTTGCCTCTGTTCTGTTTCTGGAAAGAAAAGGCTGACAGAAATGCCAGCCTGTGTGATTAGGCCTTATGGAACGTCACAAGCTCAGGACGGGCGATACGCAGATAATCCTGGGTATCCATAATCACAGATTTATCCAGCAGACCGGCGTTGAACGCGATCTCGTCAAAACGCTCGAACAGCAGCGGGTCGGCAACCAGCGTCAGATCGGGATGGAAGCTGAAAGGCGGGATAGCGCCGAAAACGCAGGCGGTCAGAGTATCAACTTCGGCCGGGCTGGCGAGAGACGCTTTTAATCCGCCAAAATGGCTGGCAAGCTGGCTCAGGTCGGCCTGCAGATCGGCGGCCAGGATCGCCAGAACGTGTTTTTTTACACCGTTTCCCTTTACTTTGCAGACCAGAGCTTTAGCGCCTTGCCTGAGATCGGTCCCGCGAATTTCACTCACCGCCTCACATTTCCCGACCGCCTCGTGCTCCATGACGCGAAACCGCGCGCCCTGCTCGGTGAGTAAAGCGATCAGCTGCTGGTGAGTCCCTGTCCCAATAACGTCATCAGACATAACGATTTTCCCGGTGATAATTTAGTATGCAGTTTTCTACATTAGCACGGGATGAACGGGGTCGAAAGAAAACAGCCAGCGAATTCGCTGGCTGTAGGGTCAAGCATTGCTGGTTGCCGATTGCTTGTGGAACAGCTCCCTGAACACCGGATAGATGTCATCCTGGTCACGGATATGCTGCATGGCAAAGTTATCGAACATAGATTGCAGATGTTCATATTCCCGCCACAGGGTCTGGTGCGCACGACGGGTAATTTCGATATAGCTGTAGTAACGCACGACGGGCAGAATTTTCTTCGCCAGAATTTCATGACACAGCGGCGAGTCATCTGCCCAGTTATCGCCATCCGAGGCCTGCGCGGCATAAATGTTCCACTGCGCCGGGTCGTAACGCTCTTTTACCACTTCATCCATTAGCTTCAGTGCGCTTGATACAATGGTTCCCCCGGTCTCCTGGGAGTAGAAGAACTCATGCTCATCCACCTCTTTGGCCTGCGTGTGGTGGCGAATATAGACCACCTCCACGTTCTTATAGGTTCTGCTCAGGAACAGGTAGAGCAGAATATAAAAACGCTTCGCCATATCTTTGGTGGCCTGGTCCATTGAACCGGAGACGTCCATCAGACAGAACATCACGGCCTGGCTGGACGGCTCCGGACGTTTTTCGTAGTTCTTGTAGCGCAGGTCGAAGGTGTCGATAAACGGCACCCGATCGATCTTCGCCCTCAACTCAGCAATCTCTTTACGCAGGCGCTCCTCTTCCAGCAGTTGTGCCGGTTCCGTGTTTTCCACGACTTTCAGGTTGCTTTCGAGTTCGCGCAGTTCGCGACGTTTACCTGCCGTCATGGCCGTGCGTCGCGCCAGTGAATTCTGCAATGAACGCACGACGCTGATATTGGCGGGTACGCCATTGGCGGTATAGCCCGCGCGATGGGTTTTGTACTCGTTAAGCTGACGATGCTGATTCTTTCTCAGATTCGGCAGCGCCAGATCCTCAAACAGCAGGTCGAGATATTCATCTTTCGAAATCTGGAAGACAAACTCGTCCTGACCTTCACCATCCTGGCTGGCCTGTCCCTGACCGCTTCCTGAACCACCGCCGCCGCCCTGAGGACGCTCAATTCTGTCGTTCTGAACGAAGTGGTCATTACCTGGGTGTACGCGATGGCGCAGTCCGCCACGCCCCTGATGAAACATCGGTTCGCTGATGTCATCGGTAGGGATGGAGACAGATTCGCCGCTGTCGACGTCAGTCACCGAGCGTTTGTTGATGGCCTCGGAGATAGACTGTTTAATTTGCGCTTTATAACGGCGCAAGAAGCGCTGGCGGTTCACCGTGCTCTTGTTTTTGCCGTTAAGACGCCGGTCAATAAACCAGGTCATATACCCCCCGTACTGCATTTGCCAACTTGCATTTTGTAGGCCCGGTAAGCGCGAGTGCCTACCGGGCACTTGTTTTAAGACGATTTACGCACACGCAGATACCATTCGCAGAGCAGGCGAACCTGCTTGCGGGTGTAGCCTTTTTCCATCATACGGTCGACAAAGTCGTCGTGCTTTTTCTGCTCATCGGTTGAGGTTTTGGCGTTAAACGAAATAACCGGCAACAGCTCTTCGGTATTGGAGAACATTTTCTTCTCAATAACCGTGCGCAGTTTTTCGTAGCTGGTCCAGTTCGGGTTACGTCCGCTGTTATGCGCTCTGGCGCGCAGCACGAAGTTCACAATCTCGTTGCGGAAGTCTTTCGGGTTGCTGATCCCGGCAGGTTTCTCGATTTTTTCCAGCTCTGCGTTCAGGGATTCACGGTCAAACAACTGGCCGGTATCCGGGTCGCGGTACTCCTGATCCTGGATCCAGAAGTCAGCATAGGTGACATAACGGTCGAAAATGTTCTGCCCGTATTCTGAATAGGATTCCAGGTAGGCCGTCTGGATCTCTTTGCCAATGAACTCGGCGTATTTCGGGATCAGGTAGCCTTTCAGGAACTCAAGGTAGCGTTCAGCCTGTTCCTGCGGGAACTGCTCACGTTCGATTTGCTGTTCCAGTACATAGAACAGATGAACCGGGTTAGCGGCCACTTCCGCATGGTCGAAGTTAAAGACGCGGGAGAGGATCTTAAACGCGAAACGCGTAGACAGACCGTTCATCCCTTCGTCGACCCCGGCGTAATCACGGTATTCCTGATACGACTTCGCTTTCGGGTCGGTGTCTTTCAGGCTTTCACCATCGTAAACGCGCATTTTCGAGTAGATGCTGGAGTTTTCCGGCTCTTTCAGGCGCGACAGGATGGAGAAGCGTGAGAGGGTCTCCAGAGTACCGGGCGCGCAAGGGGCATGTACCAGCTCACTGTGGTTAAGCAGTTTCTCGTAAATTTTGATCTCTTCAGAGATCCGCAGGCAATAAGGCACTTTGACGATATAAACACGGTCAAGGAACGCCTCATTATTTTTGTTGTTACGGAAGGTCACCCATTCTGATTCGTTTGAGTGTGCCAGAATGATGCCGTTAAACGGCAGGGCGGAGATACCTTCCGTCCCGTTGTAGTTCCCTTCCTGGGTGGCCGTCAGCAGAGGATGCAGCACTTTAATCGGTGCTTTAAACATCTCTACGAATTCCATGATCCCCTGGTTTGACCGGCACAGGGCGCCAGAATAGCCATAGGCATCCGGGTCGTTTTGCGCAAAGTTTTCCAGCTTACGAATATCGACTTTCCCCACCAGGGCTGAGATGTCCTGGTTGTTCTCATCGCCGGGTTCCGTTTTGGCGATGGCAATCTGTTCCAGAATGGATGGCCACACTTTCACTACGCGGAATTTGGTAATGTCGCCACCAAACTCATGCAGACGTTTTGCCGCCCACGGCGACATAATAGTGCCAAGATAACGACGCGGGATGCCAAATTCTTTATCCAGAATTTGCGCATCTTCCTGCGGGTTAAACAGACACAGCGGATGGTCGTTTACCGGGCTGCGTTCTCCGTTCGCACTCAGCACATAAATAGGGACGCGCTGCATCAGTGATTTCAGGCGTTCAGCCAGAGATGATTTACCACCCCCCACTGGGCCCAGTAAATAGAGGATCTGTTTCTTCTCTTCCAGACCCTGGGCGGCATGCTTCAGATACGAGACAATCTGTTCGATGGCATCTTCCATACCATAGAACTCTTCAAACGCCGGATATCGGGCGACCACCCGATTCGAAAAGAGACGGGAAAGCCGGGGTTCCAGGGCAGTATCAACCATGTTTGGCTCACCAATAGCCATTAATAGCCGTTCTGCCGCATTGGCATAGGCACTGCGATCTTGCCGACAGATGGTAAGAAACTCCTGCAGTGTGAACTCTTCGTCCTTGGCAGCTTCATAGCGCTGGCGATAGTGATCGAATATATTCATGGCATGCCGTCCTTTCGTTTTTTAGCACAGGATAAGAGCCGTTCGTATGAGTAGTGGAGGCTCCCGGAAGAGAATCTCTCGCACCTCACTGCCAGAGCAGCAACCTGTGTGCCAGGTCAGACGCTAAGAACCGCAGGGTGTTCAGGAAAACTCTTCTTAAATTAAAGCGTAGATGGCATTTGCAAAACTTGCATGCCGATAAAATCTAATTTCAATGACATATCAATAACTCATCCAAAAATTTCCATTGCCGATATAAGTCATAAGGGCATTCTTCACCTGGTGGTCATATAAATGAAAACGGCCTGTCATCTGAAAAATGAAAAATAACGGGTTAATCAAAGTGATTAGCAGGCAAAAAATTTGGGGAAGTACGGGTCTGGCGGTTACACTTCACCCGCTGATTATTTGACTACAGGAAAGAATGGATTGTGACCAAACTCAAACTTCTGGCATTAGGCGTACTCGCCGTAACCGCAGTTAGCACCGCACAGGCGGAAAGTCAGTGGACGGTTGGGGCGGGCGTTGGCGTCATTAACAGCCCATACAAACAGTATGACCGTGATCTTTACCCCGTTCCGGTTGTCACCTATGAAGGCGATAATTTCTGGTTCCGCGGTTTGGGCGGCGGCTATTATCTGTGGAACGATACGGCTGATAAGCTCTCGATCATGGCCTACTACGATCCGACGCACTTCAAACCAGGTGACAGTGACAGTCACGCCTTGCGTCAGCTCGACAAGCGTAAGAGCACCATGATGGCCGGTCTCTCTTATGTGCATAACACCCAGTATGGCTTCCTGCGTACCGCGCTGGCGGGAGATACACTGGATAACAGCAACGGCTTTATCTGGGATCTGGCGTGGCTTTATCGCTACACCAACGGTGCGCTGACCCTGACGCCAGGTATTGGTGTGCAGTACAACAGTGAGAACTACAACGACTACTACTATGGCGTTTCTAAAAACGAGTCCCGTCGTAGCGGTCTGAAAAGCTACAGCGCAGATGATGGTTGGGATCCGTACCTGGAGCTGACCGCGAGCTACAACTTCCTCGGTGACTGGAACGTATACGGTACTGGTCGTTACGAGCGTCTGAGCGACGAAGTGAAAGATAGCCCAATGGTCGACAAGTCCTGGGCAGGCATTTTCTCTGTTGGTGTGACCTACAAGTTCTGATTGTGCATTAATACGGTGCAGTCAGTGCATCAAAACGGGGCGCAAGCGCCCCGTTTGCTTTATCGTGGTGCAACCAGATTAACGCTTAACAATGCGAATGGTTTGCCCTAAACGAGATGGTTTTTCTTCGCTGGCTTTCTGCGGCGTCGTCACGCAAGCCGTTTCTACGCAGACGAAGGTTTTGTAACCATCGTCTGGAACGTCAGCCATGCTAACAGAAAGTGCTGGACCTGGGTTCCAGCCCACTACGTCGCTGTGATGGTGGTGAACCACTTCAATTCCGCGGTTCAGGGCTCCGTCATGGATCACGCTGCACGCTTCCGGATGCTGATATACGCGGTCGGTACGATCAGGGAACGTTTGTACCCCGTCGCTGAGCTTGCCTTCTTTGGCGTTGTCCACTTTGTCGATAAAGGTATCGCCAAGACCGCTCACCTTCACTGCGTTGATATCACCCACGTTGAAATAGGTGTGCAGGGCAGAGGTGGTTTCGAACTCGCCATGGGCTTCCAGTTCAATTTCACAGGTTTTAGCCAGCTTAAAGCGGGCGTAAAGGGTGAAATCGTGCGGCCAGAGGGCGCGGGTTTCATCATTAGCCTGCAGCTCAAAGGTCAGCACTGCGCCGTTGTCATCTTCATTATGCGCTTTCAGCGTCCACTGCTGGTTACGGGCAAAACCGTGAGAAGGCAAACCCGGTTGCGCGGACGGGCCGAACCACGGCCAGCAGATCGGCACGCCACCACGGATCGCGGCCCCTTTTTTGAAAGAGGTTGCATCACTCAGCCACAAACCTTCAACTTCTCCTTCAGGTTTCCAGGAGAGGAGGTGGGCGCCGTTCAGCGCTACGGAGGCTTTTACGCGCGGATGGTCAACGACGATAATATCGGCACCGTCGATCTGACGGCGGGAGAGCACAGGGGTAAGTTGTTCGACTACCGGAAGTGCAAAAATTTTATTAATCATTACGCAATCCTCTGTCTTTAAAGCAATAAAAAAGGCGACCGTAGTCGCCTTTTTGGATCAAGCACTCATCCCAACTTATTTGGAGATGTGAGCGATCAGGTCCAGTACTTTGTTAGAGTAGCCGGTTTCGTTGTCGTACCAGGATACCAGTTTAACGAAGTTATCGTTCAGTGCGATACCAGCTTTAGCATCGAACACAGAAGTGCACACTTCGCCGTTGAAATCGGTAGATACAACGTCGTCTTCGGTGTAGCCCAGAACGCCTTTCATTGCGCCTTCGGAAGCAGCTTTGATTGCTTTCTTAATTTCTTCATAAGAAGCAGCTTTTTCCAGACGAACGGTCAGGTCAACAACGGATACGTTAGGAGTTGGAACGCGGAACGCCATACCAGTCAGTTTGCCATTCAGTTCTGGCAGTACTTTACCTACAGCTTTAGCAGCACCGGTAGAGGATGGGATGATGTTCTGAGCCGCGCCACGGCCGCCACGCCAGTCTTTGTGAGACGGGCCATCAACGGTTTTCTGAGTAGCGGTGGTCGCGTGAACAGTAGTCATCAGACCTTCGATGATGCCGAAGTTGTCGTTGATAACTTTAGCCAGCGGTGCCAGGCAGTTGGTGGTGCAGGATGCGTTAGACACGATATCCTGGCCAGCGTAAGTTTCGAAGTTTGCACCACGAACGAACATTGGGGTGTTGTCTTTGGAAGGACCAGTCAGAACAACTTTCTTCGCACCCGCGGTAATGTGTTTACGCGCAGTTTCGTCGGTCAGGAAGATACCGGTTGCTTCAGCAACAACGTCAACACCGATTTCGTTCCATTTCAGGTTAGCTGGGTCTTTCTCAGCAGTAACGCGGATGGTTTTGCCGTTAACAACCAGGTGGCCGTCTTTCACTTCAACGGTGCCGTCGAAACGACCGTGAGTTGAGTCGTACTTCAGCATGTACGCCATGTATTCAGCGTCCAGGAGATCGTTGATACCAACGATTTCGATGTCAGAACGTTTCTGAGCAGCACGGAAAACAATACGGCCGATACGGCCAAAACCGTTGATACCTACTTTGATAGTCATATATTCCACCAGCTATTTGTTAGTGAATAAAAGGTTGCCTGTAAAATTACAAAAACCTTACGCAGCGTCAAGCGGAATCGTGTCAATCATTGCGACAAATCAATCCTGTGACTAACGTTTGTGCGACTGACTCGCCTCACTTTCCCTTTGAGCTTGCAACCAAATGGGGGCTGCGCCCGGGATTTTAAAGTCCTCACAGGATAAAAATGTGAACAAGATCACAATTGCCTGACCGCTTTTTCGCGACACATAAGTTTAGAACAAAAGTGCACGCAAGGGTGTTAATGTTTTGTTAGAATCCGGGTTAAAAGATGTCTGTTTCTACAGCGAGATGTAAGCATATGTCGAACCAACGTAACCCTGACGATTTGAAAAAAAACCTCACAGAAATGCAGTTTTACGTGACCCAGAATTACGGAACAGAACCGCCATTCACCGGGCGTTTACTGCACAACAAGCGAGACGGCGTCTACCACTGTCTGGTCTGCGATGCCCCACTGTTCAATTCCCAAACGAAATTTGATTCCGGCTGCGGCTGGCCGAGCTTTTATGAGCCGGTAAGCGATGACGCAATCCGCTATCTGACAGATTCCTCACACGGCATGGTGCGCACCGAAATTCGTTGTGGAAACTGCGACGCGCACCTTGGTCATGTCTTCCCGGATGGCCCTCAGCCAACGGGTGAACGTTTCTGTGTGAACTCAGCCTCTATGAGCTTTACTGATGACGAAAACGGCGACCAGATCAAAGGTTGAAAAAACGATTCAGCAAATTATTCCTTTGAAAAGGAGAGATCGTGAATATTGATGACATGATTAACGGTATGACGCCGGAAATTTATCAGCGTCTGGTTACCGCCGTAGAACTGGGAAAATGGCCTGATGGCGTTGCGCTTACCCCGGATCAAAAAGAGAACAGTTTGCAACTGGTGATGTTGTGGCAGGCGCGCAATAACACGGATGCGCAGCACATGACTATCGACACTCAGGGTCAGATGGTGATGAAGAGTAAGCGCGAATTGAAAGAAGACTTTGGTATCACGCCGAAGCCGATTGCGACAATGAAAATGCAATAACGGTGCGCCTCACCCAGCCCTCTCCCACAGGGAGAGGGCTTGATTGACTCACTACTTGTGTGGGATCCCGAGCGACTCCGCCAGCTGTTTCGCTAGCAGGTTTTCGTCGTCAGCCCCGTACTCCCAGAACATCGCCCCGGCGAGACCTTTCTCTTTGATGTAGTCCGCTTTGATTGCAACGGAACGCGGGTTCTCATAGGAAATCGCAAACAGCGCGTTGCCATCGGCACCCTTCACCGAAAGCCACGGTACTTTCGCCTGATCGTCCCAGTGCTCGGTAAAACGCTTCTGCGGATCGTTCAACAGCTTCTTCACGATATCGTTGTACTTCACGTAAGTATCTTTGGTCAGGTCGTAGCCGAGAGACTTAAATAACCCGATCTCCTGAGTCCCAAAGTACGGCTGGGTCACTGGATTTTTTTGTGCGTCCGGTTTGCTCCAGTCGATACCTGGATCAACAGAGCGTTTCGGCACGCGGCCATAGAAACCGATCCCAAGGTTCATTTGCTGTGGCTTTAACCCGGCGGCAAGATAGTTGTTCACCACAAAATCGACGCTGTACTTGTCTGCGGCAGCCACCGTTGGCCAGGCGCTGGAATCATACAGATTGGCGTTGAAGTACTGTGTACCGTACGCCATGTCATAGGTCATCAGGTTGATGTAGTCGAGCAGGGGAGCGATGGCTTTCACATCCACCCAGCTTTTCGGACTTTCCGCATTGGCGCCTACCGCAATGGTAACCAGTTTTTTGTGCCCGAAGGCATTGCGCATCTCTTTCAGCAGGGCGGTGAAATTATCCCTGTCGGCAGGCGTACTGGCAACCAGCCCCCAGGCGCCGTTGACCGGATACTCCCAGTCGAGATCGATCCCGTCCAGACCGTATTTGTCGACAATCTCCTGTGCGGAGCGGATAAATACCGCGCGCGTTTCTTTGGTTGCCGCGGCGCCAGAGAAGCCACGCGCCCCCCAGCCGCCAACGGAGAGTAGCACTTTGAGGTTCGGGTTTTGTTTTCGCAGGGCAGGGATGAGGGCCAGATCGGACGCCACTTTTGGCGATAGCCAGATCTGATACAGCTTCGCCGGATCTTTCAGCGCAGCGTTGGTTTCGTCTTTTTCGTCGTTATAGACCAGACCGAACGAGTAGTTGAGGTGGGTGATCTGGCGAACGTCCAGTTTATTGATATCACCACCCGGTCCGGCGGTGACATCTCCACCCCCGTTAAAGTAGCCCACGGACATCAGGGGTGCGGCGGAAGCAAGTGACGCGCAAAGCAAGGGTAATGCTGCCAGCAAGGGCAAACGTTTCATACAAGTTCCTCTTTGACTTAATAAAATTAACCACGCCACGGAAAAGGCGTGGCGAAAAAACAACCTGAGGAGAATAGCATTGCCGCTTCGCTGAGGATGCGAGGGAGTTCACTTTATGGACGATCGGAGGGGGGATTGCCGGGTGGCGCAACCGCCACCCGGCTAAAAGGACTACGCCTGCGTTTCCAGCCAGTCTTCGAGCGTATACAGCGTCGCGCCTTCCGCTGCCATATCCATAAACGCCTGAGCGCTGTCCTGCAGTTGAATGTTCACCCCGCGGCAGCCGTCGGTGATGACGTTGACCTTATAACCTAACTGGAGGGCGTCCAGCACGGTGAACTTCACGCAGTAATCCGTTGCCAGACCCAGCACGATCAGCTCCGTGATTTCGTGGTGACGTAACCACGCGTCCAGCGCTGTTTTCTGGCGATGCCCGTTATCGAAAAACGCGCTATAGCTGTCGATAGCCGAGTTTTCCCCTTTATGGAACACCGCGTCGATGGCCTTCTGATTCAGGAGCGGATGCAACGCCGCACCTTCCGTCTGCTGCACGCAGTGATCCGGCCAGAAGGTTTGCGCCAGGCCGTCAAGTTCACCCTGGCTGAACGGCTCTACGTTGTGCTGACTGGCAAAACTACCGTGATTCGCCGGGTGCCAGTCCTGGCTTGCGACAACCGCTTCACCGCGAGCTTTGCACCAGTCAATCAGCGTGTTTGCCACGTCAATGGTGCTGTCACCTTCGGCGACGGCCAGCGCACCGCCCGCGCAGAAATCATTTTGCAAATCGACCAGTAGCAGGGCGCGTTGCTTCATGAGCACTCCTTATTCGTCCGGGGTCAGTTCGCCGCGCAGGTTTTGCATCATCGCGCTGCGAATGGACTGAATGTCCAGATCCTGACTCAGTAAATAGTGAAGTTTAGTCAGCGTTGCCTCAACGGTCATATCGAAGCCGCTGATCACACCAGCATGCGCCAGCGCGTTGCCGGTGGCATAGCCGCCCATATTCACTTTACCGGACATACACTGGGTCAGGTTCACGACCACAATTCCGCGCTCGCTGGCTTCCTGAAGCTCTTTCAGGAACTCGCCGTTCTGCGGCGCATTGCCCACGCCATAGGAGCGTAAAATTAGCGCTTTTACTGGCTGACGCAGGAAGTTGCGCACCACGTCGGCGGAGATACCCGGATAAATGGTGACCACGCCAATCGGTTGCGGAGTAATCGGATGCACAATCAGCTCGCCGGCGGTGTTCGGTGCCGGAGGCGTTCCCAGACGACGGATATGAATACCGGCTTCCAGCAGCGGCTGCAGGTTAGGGGAGGCGAAGGCGTCAAAACCGTCGGCATGGGCTTTAGTGGTGCGGTTGCCGCGATACAGACGGTTATTAAAGAACAGCGACACTTCATTAATCGGGTAATTCGCCGCCACGTACAGGGAGTTAAGCAGGTTGATCTGCCCGTCAGAGCGAAGCTCCGCCAGCGGGATTTGCGACCCGGTGACGATAACCGGCTTGCTCAGGTTCTCCAGCATGAAGGAGAGCGCCGAGGCGGTGAACGCCATGGTGTCAGTGCCGTGCAGGATCACGAAACCGTCGTACTGGTCGTAATGGGCTTTAATGTCATCCGCGATGTGCTGCCAGTCTTCCGGCGTCATGTCGGAGGAGTCCATCAGCGGCTCGTATTCGTGGATAGTAAAGTCAGGCATTTCCGGACGGTGGAATTCTGGCATCAACGCAAGCTGACGCTGAAGGTGGCCGGAGACAGGGATATAGCCGTTTTCAGAGCGCTGCATACCGATGGTACCGCCAGTGTAGGCTACATAAATCGATTTCTTCTGCATGGTAGTGAGTTCTTGTTCTTCAAAAGAAAAAAATCCCCTCTTCGCAGGAAGAGGGGACGGTTTTTAACGGACGTTCGCGCAGGTCAGGCAAAACGCGTAACGACTCTGTGGATCGTTAAAGGCCGCGAGCTTATCGCTCTCTGCTTTCATCGCTTTGGCGGCAGTCACCACTGGCGCAGGCAGGTACGCCTGCAATGCCTCAGGCAACATGGCGCGAACCGAGCCGGACATACTGTTCATCACCAGATCAAAGAACGACGGTTCATCCTGGTAATACTCAACATGCCACTGCTTGAGCTTCGCCAGCTCAGCGGCTTTCTTCACCGCGTCATCGAAGTCGCCCAGGCTGTCGACCAGGCCGTTGCTCTTCGCATCCTGACCGGTCCAGACGTGACCCTGTGCAATCTGGTCTATCTGGTCCGGCGTCTTTTTACGGGAATCTGCCACCAGAGTGATAAAGCGTTTGTAGCCATTCTCAATACTGAGCTGCATCATCTCAGAAACTTCCGGCGGCAGGGATTTGGTCACCGATACATCCGCCAGCGGAGAGGTGGCAACGCCATCGGTGTGCACACCCAGCGAATCCAGACTGTTTTCCACGGTGTTGATCACCCCGAAGATGCCAATCGAGCCGGTCAGCGTGCTTGGGTTGGCCACGATGTAGTTGGCTGGCGTTGAGATCCAGTAACCGCCAGAGGCGGCCATTCCACCCATTGATACGACGACCGGCTTGCCAGCGGCACGCGCTGCTGCCAGTTCAGCGCGGATCACCTCTGAAGCACTGACGCTGCCCCCAGGGCTGTTCACCCGCAGGACGATCGCTTTCACTTTCGGATCCAGGCGAGCATCGCGGATTTGTGACGCGGTAGTATCACCGCCCACGTTACCCGGGGTCTCCTGACCGTCCATGATGGCGCCGTTGGCAAACACCACGGCGACGCTGTCACCGCTGTCATCCGGCTTTTTCGTTGAGTAATCATACATGCTGATGGCGCTGTAATTTTTATCCTCTTTGCTCCAGCCAAACTGCTTGCTCAGGGATTTTTCAATCTCGGCACTCGTGCCCAGAGCATCAACCAGTTTGTTATCAAGCGCATATTTCGCGGTATCACCGTCAACCTTGCGCAGGCCGTCCAGCACGCCCTGCGCGCCAGGGAACACCTGCTCCGGTGTAATCTGGCGGTTCGCGGCAACGGTGCCCAGATAGTTCTGCCACAGCTCGCCAATCCAGCGGCTGTCGGCTTCACGGGCGGCAGGGGACATATCATCGCGAATAAATGGCTCAACGGCAGATTTATAGGTACCGACGCGGAAGACGTGGGTGGTGACTTTCAGCTTGTCGAGAAGGGATTTGTAGTACAGACCATTGGTGGCAAAGCCGTGCAGATCCACCGTGCCCTGCGGGGAGAGCCAGATTTTATTAGCAAAGCTCGCCAGGTAATACTGCCCCTGGCTGTAGCTGTCCCCTACGGCAATCACCGGCTTGCCGCTGTCGCGGAATTCGCGGAGGGCTTTACCGATGTACTGCATGGATGGCTGATCGCCTCCGGCAAAATCTTTCAGATCCAGCACGATCCCCGTGATGTTACGGTCGTCTTTCGCCTGACGAATGGTATCGACAATATCAAACAGGGAGTTTTCCTGCAGGCGGTCTGAGGTTGCGCCAAACAGCTGGCGACCAATCACGCTCAGGCGACTGCTTGTGGACGGCTTATCAACAATCACACCGGTGATATCGAGTAATAGCGCGCCGCGCGTTGAATGCTGAGCCTGATTTGCACTACTGATGTGCATCCAGATGCCCGCGCAAACCAGAACCAGGAAGATGAAGAAGATATTCATCACCAGGTTGCGGACGAAGTTGAGCAGTCTCCACGTCCATTTAAAGAAACCGGCAAAGATTCGCCAAAGGGTTCGCATGTATTCTCCCTAACCAGAAAATGACTGTTTCCGTCGCCACTGGACGGTAATGTTGGGTTATCGTAATGACCCAACCGCCACTTGTCAGCAGGAATCGCCTGCCAGGCTGTAACAAAATCTGCCGTCGTGTTAATTTTGTGAGTAAATTTCAAGAAAGGAGTTAACCAATGGACGCACTCGAACTGCTTGTTAACCGCCGTAGCGCTTCCCGTCTGGCCGAACCTGCCCCGGCAGGCGAGCAGCTGGAGAACATTTTGCGTGCCGGCATGCGTGCCCCGGATCATGGCACGCTGCAGCCGTGGCACTTCTTTGTGATTGAAGGCGAAGGTCGCGATCGTTTCAGTCAGCTGCTGGAGCAGGGCGCGATTGCCGCCGGACAGGATGAGAAAGGTATCGACAAGGCGCGCAGCGCCCCGTTCCGCGCACCGATGATCATCGCCGTCGTGGCAAAATGCCAGCCAGACCATAAAGTGCCGGTCTGGGAACAGGAAATGTCCGCAGGCTGTGCGGTGATGGCGATGCAAATGGCTGCCGTCGCACAAGGATTTAACGGTATCTGGCGCACCGGTGCATTAACCGAAAGCCCGGTGGTTCGTGACGGTTTTGAGTGCGGTGAGCATGACAAAATTGTCGGTTTCCTCTATCTCGGCACCCCGCAGCTTAAAGCCTCCAGCACCATCAGCGTGCCGGACACCACGCCTTTCGTCAGCCGTTTCTGATAACGCACGCTAAACTGTCTGGATTCTGAGCATCTGCCGCAGAATTCAGACAGTCATACTTACCTCTTTATGGAATGAGCGCTACCATAGCGCGATTGAGATGACAGGAGACGTCCATGAGCGAGCAAACCATTCGTTTAACGCAGTACAGCCACGGAGCCGGTTGCGGTTGTAAAATTTCCCCGAAAGTGCTGGAGACCATTCTGCACAGTGAACAGGCGAAGTTTGTCGACCCGAACCTGCTTGTCGGCAATGAAACGCGCGACGATGCTGCAGTTTATGACTTAGGTAACGGCACCAGCATTATCAGTACCACCGACTTTTTTATGCCGATTGTCGACAATCCGTTCGATTTTGGGCGCATTGCGGCCACCAACGCCATCAGCGATATTTTCGCCATGGGCGGTAAGCCGATTATGGCGATTGCCATTCTGGGCTGGCCGATCAACACCATCCCACCGGAAGTTGCCCGCGAGGTGATCGAGGGTGGGCGTTTTGCCTGCCAGCAGGCGGGGATTGCGCTGGCCGGCGGTCACTCGATTGATGCGCCTGAGCCTATTTTTGGCCTCGCCGTCACTGGCGTGGTTCCTACTGAACGCGTGAAGCGCAACAGCACCGCGCAGGCAGGCTGCAAACTGTTCCTTACCAAGCCGCTGGGCATTGGCGTACTCACTACCGCTGAGAAAAAATCCCTGCTCAAACCGGAGCACAAAGGGCTGGCAACGGAAGTCATGTGCCAGATGAACCTCGCCGGTGCGGCTTTCGCCAACATTGACGGCGTGAAGGCGATGACTGACGTGACCGGCTTTGGTCTGTTGGGACATCTTTCCGAGGTCTGTCAGGGGGCGGGCGTGCAGGCGCAGGTCTGGTATCAGGATGTGCCGAAGCTGCCGGGCGTGGAAGAGTATATTGCTCAGGGCGCGGTTCCGGGCGGTACGCAGCGCAACTTCGCCAGCTACGGTCATTTGATGGGCGAGATGCCTGAAGAATGGCGTAACCTGCTGTGCGATCCGCAAACCTCTGGCGGCCTGCTGCTGGCGGTCACACCGGAATCCGAAGCAGAGGTACAGGCCACTGCCGCCGAGTTTGGTATTACCCTGACGGCGATCGGTGAGCTGGTGACCGCGCGCGGTGGCCGACCGATGATCGAGATCCGTTAATTCGATGCGGTTGTTTATTGCCGAAAAGCCGAGTCTGGCGAGAGCCATCGCCGATGTGCTACCTAAACCGCATCGCAAAGGCGATGGCTTTATCGAATGTGGCAACGGGCAGGTGGTCACCTGGTGTATTGGTCACCTGCTTGAGCAGGCGCAGCCGGATGTCTACGACAGCCGCTATGCCCGCTGGAATCTGAACGATCTGCCCATTGTGCCAGAGAAATGGCGCCTGCAACCCCGGCCTTCGGTCACCAAACAGCTCAACGTGATCAAGCGCTTCCTGCATGAGGCCGCTGAAATCGTCCACGCGGGTGACCCGGACAGAGAAGGGCAACTGTTGGTCGATGAAGTGCTGGACTATCTGGAACTGGCACCGGAAAAGCGTCAGCAGGTGCAGCGTTGCCTGATTAACGACCTCAACCCGCAGGCCGTTGAACGAGCGATCTCCCGTCTGCGCGCCAACAGCGAGTTTATCCCACTGTGCGTCTCCGCGCTGGCCCGCGCCCGTGCGGACTGGCTGTACGGGATTAACATGACCCGTGCGTATACCATTCTTGGGCGTAACGCGGGTTATCAGGGCGTGCTCTCTGTGGGCCGTGTGCAAACGCCGGTGTTGGGGCTTGTTGTGCGTCGCGACGAGGAGATTGAGAACTTTGTCGCCAAAGATTTCTTTGAAGTGAAAGCGCATATCGTCACGCCTAAAGACGAACGCTTTACCGCTGTCTGGCAGCCGAGCGATGCCTGTGAGTCGTATCAGGACGAAGAGGGGCGACTGCTGCACCGTCCGCTGGCGGATCATGTGGTTAACCGCATTACAGGTCAGCCGGCTATCGTTACCAGCTATAACGATAAACGGGAATCAGAACCGGCACCGTTGCCGTTCTCGCTATCAGCCCTGCAGATTGAGGCCGCGAAGCGCTTTGGTCTCAGCGCACAGAACGTATTGGACATCTGCCAGAAGCTCTACGAAACCCACAAGCTGATCACTTATCCGCGTTCAGATAGCCGTTATCTGCCGGAAGAGCACTTTGCCGGACGTCATTCGGTGATGAACGCCATTAGCGTCCACGCGCCGGATCTGCTGCCGCAACCGGCGGTGAACCCGGATACCCATAACCGCTGCTGGGACGATAAAAAGGTGGATGCTCACCATGCGATTATCCCGACGGCGCGCGCCAGCAACGTCAATCTGACCGATAACGAAGCGAAGGTTTATAACCTGATTGCCCGTCAGTACCTGATGCAGTTCTGCCCGGATGCGGTGTTCCGCAAGTGCGTTATTGAGCTGGAGATTGCCAAAGGCAAGTTTGTCGCCAAAGCGCGTTTCCTTGCAGAAGCAGGCTGGCGTACGCTGCTGGGGAACAAAGAGCGTGATGAAGAGAACGACGGCACGCCGCTGCCTGTCGTCGCCAAAGATGACGAACTGCTGTGTGAGAAGGGCGAAGTGGTTGAACGTCAAACCCAGCCGCCACGCCATTTCACGGATGCGACGCTGCTTTCAGCCATGACGGGAATAGCCCGTTTTGTGCAGGATAAAGATCTGAAGAAGATCCTGCGCGCAACCGACGGATTGGGTACCGAAGCAACGCGTGCAGGTATTATAGAACTGCTGTTTAAGCGCGGTTTTCTGGAGAAAAAAGGGCGTTACATCCATTCAACGGAGCCCGGACGCGCACTGATTCATTCGCTGCCTGAGCTGGCGGCAAGGCCAGACATGACGGCGCACTGGGAGTCCGTGCTGACGCAAATCAGCGAAAAGCAGTGCCGCTATCAGGACTTTATGCAGCCGCTGGTGGGGACGCTTTATCAGCTGATCGATCAGGCGCGCAGCACGCCGGTGAAGCGGTTCCGAGGGATGGTTGCGCCAGGTGCTGGCGCGAAGAAACCCTTTAAAAAGAAGAAGAGCGCGGCATGAGTTTATAGGCCGGGTAAGGCGTAGCCGCCACCCGGCGAAAAACTTAAATCACACCCTGCCCAATCATTGCATCCGCCACCTTAACGAATCCGGCAATATTCGCGCCGCGCACGTAGTTGGTTTGCGATGCCTCACCGCCGTACTCCACACACGCATGGTGAATATCCAGCATGATATGGTGCAGACGCGCATCCACTTTCTCTGCTTTCCAGCCGAGACGTGCGGCGTTTTGCGCCATCTCAAGGCCTGATGTCGCCACGCCGCCCGCGTTCGCCGCTTTACCCGGTGCAAACAGAACGCCTGCTTCCAGGAACAGATCGGTCGCTTCGATGGTGGTCGGCATATTAGCGCCTTCAGCCACCGCCTTCACGCCGTTGCTAATCAGCGTGCGTGCGGCGTCGACGTCCAGTTCGTTTTGCGTGGCACACGGCAGGGCGATATCCACCGGCACGCCCCACGGCTGCTTGCCTTCCAGCCAGGTCAGGCCAAATTCCCGGGCATAGTCCGCCACGCGCCCGTCGCGGCTGGCTTTGATCTCACACAGGCGCGCCAGCTTCTCAGCCGTAAAGCCCGCTTCATCCACCACCGTACCGCCGGAGTCAGAGGCGGTCACCACGCGAGCGCCAAACTGCATTGCTTTCTCAATCGCGTACTGCGCCACGTTGCCGGAGCCCGATACCGCGACGCGCATGCCTTCGAAGCCTAAGCCGTGACGCTTGAGCATGGCTTCAGTGAAGTAAACCAGGCCGTACCCGGTCGCTTCCGGGCGGATCAGACTTCCGCCAAACGACAGACCTTTGCCGGTAAAGACGCAGGCGCTGTTGTTGGAGAGTTTTTTCATCATTCCGGCCATAAAGCCCACTTCTCGGCCACCCACGCCGATATCTCCCGCCGGGACGTCGGTGTCCGGACCAAGATGGCGATAGAGTTCGGTCATCAGCGCCTGACAGAAACGCATCACTTCGCCTTCGCTTTTGCCTTTCGGGTCGAAATCACTTCCGCCTTTACCTCCGCCCATTGGCAGGGTGGTCAGCGCATTTTTAAACGTCTGCTCAAAGCCAAGGAATTTCAGGATCGACAGGTTCACCGAAGGATGGAAGCGCATCCCACCTTTGAACGGGCCGATGGCAGAGTTGAACTGCACGCGCCACGCGCGGTTGACCTGGACCTGATTGCGGTCATCCACCCAGGTCACGCGGAACTGGATCACGCGCTCTGGCTCTACGAGGCGCTCAAGCAGAGACATCTGACGATAACGCGGGTTTTCTTCAAGGAAGGGCCACAGAGTGGTCATCACTTCACGTACGGCCTGCGCAAACTCACTCTGATGCGGGTCGCGCTGTTGAACATGGGTAAGGAAACTTTCCAGAGAACGTGTCTGATCCATAGATATAAGAACCCCTTATGGTATTTTATGATTATTGCTTATGCGATTTGTGTTGTTTTTTTGACTATACCACCCGCACCGCTTTGTCAGGCAAGCAGAAATTCATGCGGAAAGGGAAATTAATCATACGCAGCGCGTCATAACAAAAAGCGATGACGAGATAAATTAAAGGTTCTGCTTCGGTTAACCGTTATAGTGGTTAACAGAACACAACAGGAAGGCAAGTCTATGAACCGTTACGTGATGACCGCGTTATGTTTGATGTTTACCGCAGGCGCTCAGGCTGACCGCATTCGCCCGGATGTTCAAGTGAATGTGCCGCCGGAGGTCTTTAGCTCCAGCGGCCAAAGTTCTCAGCCCTGTAATCAGTGCTGCATCTATCAGGATCAGAACTATTCGGAAGGGGCTGTGGTGAAGGCGGATGGCGTCCTGTTGCAGTGCCAGCGCGATGAGCGCACGATCAGCACGAACCCGCTGGTCTGGCGTCGCGTAAAACAATAAAGGCTTCCAGCAGGGGAATATCCGCGGGGGCCAGGGCGTAGCCGAACGCCTCTTCAGGCGTACACCACACCAGCGCACTGTGGTAGTGCGCCGTCAGATCACCGCTAAACGCGGGAACGTGCCAGGCATGAAGGTTGATTAACCGCTGCGAAACTTCCCGCTGATGGCTTGCCACATACTGCCCCGGCTGGGCCTGAATACCGAGCTCCTCCCACAACTCACGGACAAGCGCCTCGGGTTGTGTCTCTCCGGCTTCAACTTTTCCACCAGCGAATTCCCACATACCGGGTTGGTCAGCATGTGCCGGGCGCTGCGCGAGTAAAATTTTATGGTCTTTTTCGATGATTGCCGCAACGACATCGACTGTTTTAAGCATGGTCGTCAATACTTGAAAGCGAAAACCACCATATTATCTTGCCCTTTGTCAGAGTCCAGTCATCAGGAGAATCAGGTGAAAGAAACCTCCACCTGGGTAGCGCCCATCTCAACCCTTCCGGCGAGTTTAAAACCGATTGCCGCCATGCAGAAAAAACACTTCGGTGTCGTGCTTAACCCCACGCGATGGTGGGGGCGTATGCCGCGTCTTTTTTGGCTGGTGGCGCTGTTTGTCGGTTTCCTCGAACGGCGTCATGCACGCCTGACGCCCGTGCTGCGCTCGCTGCTGATGACGCGGGTGTCGCAGATATGCCACTGTGCTTTTTGTATTGATGCCAACAGTCTGCGCCTTGCTGAACGCGTGGGCGCGCTGGATAAAGTCCAGGCCGTCAGCCACTGGCGTGACTCCGCGCTTTTCAATGAGCAGGAGCGCGCGGCGCTGGCCTACGCGGAGGCCGTTACCGCCACGCCGCCGCAGGTGGATGAGGCGCTCAAACGCGACCTCAAACGTCTTTTCACCGATGAGACGATTACCGAAATGACGGCTCTGGTTGCGTTTCAAAATCTCTCCGCCCGCTTCAACGCCGCTCTCGATATCCCGGCGCAGGGACTGTGCGACACGCTAAAAGGAAAGCCGCATGCTTGATCGACATATCCATCCACGGGTAAAGCCCGCCCTTAACCGGCTGGCGGCCTGGCTGGATAAACCCGGTATTACGCCCGACGGATTAACCGTGGCCGGGTTTACCGTGGGCGTGCTGGCGCTACCGTTTCTGGCCCTCGGTTGGTATCTTGCCGCGCTTGTCGCCATCGTATTTAACCGCCTGCTGGATGGTCTGGACGGCGCGCTGGCACGGAGGAGAGGGCTGACGGATTCTGGAGGCTTTCTCGATATCGCTCTCGATTTTCTGATCTATGCCCTGGTGCCGTTTGGCTTTGCACTGGCAGCTCCCGAAGAGAATGCGCTGGCCGCCGCCTGGCTGCTGTTCGCCTTTATCGGCACCGGCAGCAGCTTTCTGGCCTTTGCCGCGCTGGCGGCGAAACACGATATCGACAACCCGGGCTACGCGCACAAATCGTTTTATTACATCGGTGGTTTAACAGAAGGGACAGAGACCATTGCGCTGTTTGCACTGTGCTGCCTGTTTCCGGCGCACTTTACGCTTTTCGCGTGGGTATTCGGCGCGTTGTGCTGGCTGACCACCACAACGCGCATCTGGAGCGGTTATGTGACGTTGAAGTCACTCAATTCTTAGAGGGAGCTCTCGGGCCCGCGCTCGCCGGTTGAGACCGGGTTTTGCGGGTGGCTGCTCCATTCGTACCAGCCGCCGTCATAGACGGCGACGTTCTTCCAGCCCATCGCCCGGGCGTACATAAAGGTCTCAGAGGCTCGCCAGCCGGTACCGCAGTAAAATGCGACATGCTGTTCCGGCAGGATATTCCAGCTTTTCCACATGCTGGCGATGTCGTCGGCGCTACGCATGGTGCCATCCGGGTTATGGAAATCCTCCATGTGAGTGGCGTCGCTTCCGCCATGACCCCAGCGGGCACCGGCAATTTCACCTTTCGGTTTGATGTAGCTATAGCCGCTGGTTTCGCCAATAAACTCCGGCCACGAGCGAATGCTGACCAGCGAGGCATCCTTGCGATGTAACATCCCGCGCGCCTGCTCCATATCCACCATCAGCTGCGGCTGACCGGGGATCGGCGCACCAAAATCAGCGGCAGGTTTCACCTCTGCAGGCATACCGCGTTCGACGGGCAGACCCGCATCTGACCACGCTTTCCAGCCACCATCGAGAATACGGACATCCTTCACACCTGCATACAGCATAATCTGCGCCACGCGCGCGGCAGCATACACATCACGGCCATACAAAATGACCGTGGTGTCATGACGGATACCGTGCTTTGCCAGCATCGCTTTCAGCTTGTCGTCAGAGACTTTATTCCACAGCGGCTCGCTTTCCACTTCGTTGGTGTCGATGTAGCCCGCACCGGGAATGTGATTCAGCAGATAAAATTTCGGCGCACCCCAGGCAGCTTCGATCACTTTCCAGTTCCCCGCCGGAGCGGCAGTGACGGGGTTACCCTGCTGGAGCTGGTGGATCCACTGTGGGTAGACGAGTTGCTCGAAGTGAGGCAGGCGCTGTAGACGAGCAGGCGTTTGCAGGGCATCGCTGAGAAGCGAAACATGAGTGTATCCGGCTTTCTCCAGACGGGCTTTCACGGCCTGGTTTGTTTTATCGCCGCCGTAGAGTGCGAGGGAGGTTGCGGGCGTAAGGTGATGCTGTTTTGCCCAGATAGCAATCTGCTCGTCGCTCATTGCGTCAAGCCAGGAGGCTGAAAGATTGAGCGCGGCAGGTTCATGGCCGGAGGTGCCGCTTAGAGACTGTGGCCAGCCGTTATAAAAGGCGCTGGCACGGGTGTCGATCACCGCACCGTGCTGTTCCTGAAGCTGAGACAGCGTCATTGTGTCAGGCATTTCAGCCGCCAGAGAGGAAAGGGAAGCGAGGCTGCAAAACAGAGCCAGCGCGGTCAGTTGAGAAACACGTTTCATCGTATAACCTGACGTCAGTAAAAGAGGGGGGCATTGTCGTCTCTCCCGAAATGTAGAACATTGCGTTAGCACATTATTGCCAGCGAGAAATCGCAATCACTTCACCGTTGGGTGGAATGTCTTCCTCATCATGCGTGACCAGAATAACCGGTATGCCGCGTGCCCGGACAACGTCAAACACCCATGTCCGAAACGTCGCACGTAGCGTTTTGTCGAGGCGCCCGAACGGTTCATCGAGCAGTAACGCCTGTGGCTCAGCGAGCAGGGCCCGCAGCAGACTGACCCTGGCACGCTCCCCGCCGGAGAGAGTCGCCGGATCGCTGGCGTAGTGGTTTTTAAGCCCGGCGGAACTCAGTGCCTGCTCGACCGCATCCCGCCGTGCGCGTCCGACAATCCGCTCGGGTAATGCCAGCAACAAATTTTGACCAACAGTGAAGTGGTCAAACAGCAGGGCATCCTGAAAGAGAATACCCAGCCCGCGGGATTCTACAGGAAGCCTGTCGCAGCGGCGCTCGTCTAACCATAACTCGCCCTGGGCCTGGAAATCGTCGGACAGCGCGCCCACCATCCAGGCAAAAAGGGTCGATTTCCCACTACCAGATGGTCCCATCAGGGTGACAATCTCTCCGCGAGGCACACAGAAATTGACCTCGCGGAAAAGCGGTTCGATGGTGAGATCTTTTACCTTCAGCATTAACGTAATCCCTGACGATAGCGGCCCGCGAGCCGTGATAGCAGTGCGGCAAGGCCGAACACCATGCCCGTGACCAGCAATAACCCCAGCGCCCGGTTAGCCAGAACCGGGATACTGCCCCCGCTGCTGAGTGCGACGGTCTCCGTGGTGAGCGTGGTGAAACGGCCCGCGCCCAGCCAGAGCGTTGGCATATATTGCGCCATGCTGACGGAAAAACCGGTGGCAAAAGCCAGCAGAGCCGGGCGCACCAGCAGGGGACATTTCAGCAGGCAGAAGATTTTTACCCGTCGCCAGCCGAGCGTTCTGGCGGTAAGGATAAGCCGGGGATCGATCCTGTGCCAGGCGGGTTGCAGCACCAGCAGCATCCACGGTAACACCCACAGCAGATGGCTCCAGAGCACGGCGACATACTGCCCGTCGATACCCAGTCGCAACGCAATAAAATATTGCCCGGTGACGAGCGGTAGCGCCGGAAGGGCGAGGGGTAACCACACCCACAACGTACCTCGCTGCGGCCCCCATTCAAGCCAGAGAAAAATGAGGACCAGGGCAATCAGGCTGGAAAGCAGGCCGAAGGAAAGGCTGGTACCCAGGGAGCCCATCTCGTCCCGCTGTGCCAGCATCAGCAGTACTGCTACGCAAAGTACGCCGCACGCGGGTAACAGCCTGCTTATCGACCGCTCGGGCAGTGGGACAGGAGACGTGCGACGCGTCCCCGGCAGATCCGAAAGCGTGCGACGCCATGCCTTCCAGGCTCCGTAACCCAGCGCGGCAAGTGCAGCCAACAGCAGGAGGATGAGCAGGCATAGCAGCATCCCTTTTGTTTGTTGCTGTGCGTCGCCCTGGCTGAGCCACTGCCAGGCCAGCACGGCCAGCGTGGGAGGGTTGCCTGGCCCAAGAACGATTGCCACATCCACGACCGAAATTGACCATGCAAGAACGGCCAGCATCACCGCCCCGAGGACTGGGGCGATAGCCGGAAGGAGCAGCCAGTTGAGTATCTGAAAACGTCCATAACCGAAGGTTTGCAGCACAACTTTTTGCTGTGCAAGACGTTTTTCCGGCAGTACGGCGTAGATGGCCCACAGCACAAACGCACTCTCTTTGACGGCGAGCGTCAGGCCCAGCCCTGCACCGTATCGGTCCAGTGCAGGCGTACAGACGGTACAGACCTGGTAAAAAAGACCGCCTTCCGCAAACAGCAGTAAAGCGCTGGTGGCGAACGCCACGTGGGGAATGGCTAACAGCCACGGCAGGCGCGTGTTGAGACGCCGCCAGCGTTTGCCGGGCCAGAGAAGCGCCAGCAGGGAAAGGGCGATTAGCAAGGAACCCAGCGTCGCAATGAGCGTTGAGACCAGCGTGGCGACGGTCGCCTGAGGCAGTTGCGGGTCGTTAAGCAGCGACTGCCAGTGAGTCACCGAAAATGCCGGGGCGAGCAGCATCGCACCAGCGGGCAGGATCGGCAGATAGATGGCCGCCATTGCCAGCCAGGCAAGCCAACTCAACGGGTGCCGTAACGACGCAGCCATTCCTGCTCCAGCGCGTTAACCCAGGCCGATTGCGGCTCAGCCAGTATCTTCGGCAGCCCTTCAGGGGTGCGGGCTTGCAAATGTTTCGCTTCACCTTCAGGGAGTAATTTGACATCCAGTACGCTCGGGTCTCCCCAGACAGCCGGGTCAGCCTTGCGAATTTGCGCCTGCGGTGAAAGCAGGAAATTGGCGACCACTTTCGCACCTGCGCTCGCGCTGGCATTAGCCGGAATGGCGACAAAATGGACGTTACCGATCATCCCGGTGTGAAAACCAAAGCTGTAGCTGTCGGCTGGCAGTTCACCACTGGCGACTTTTTGTTGCGCATGTGCCGGGTTAAAGGTCAGCGACAGGTTCAGACTGCCGCTGGCAAGCAGGGCATCCATACGTGCTGGCGAAGGGGGAAAGTCTTTGCCTTCGCGCCACAGGAGTGGGTGGAGTTTGTCGAGGTAATCCCAAAGCGGGGCTGTTACCTGGGCAAAGGTGTTATCGGGTGCCTTTTGCAGCGCATCCGGCTGTGTGGTAAGTGTCAGGAGCAACTGCTCAAGAAACGCCGTCCCGGTAAAATCGGGCGGGCGAGGATAGCTGACTTTACCCGGATGCTGCCGCGCGTAAGCCAGCAACGCCTGCGGATCCTCCGGCGGCGTCGGCATGCTCTTTGTGCGTGAGATAAAGGTCAGCTGCGCGCCGCCCCACGGCGATTCCGCCCCGTCAGTGGGAACAGCAAAATCTTCCGTTACGGGTTTGCGGGTATCGACATAGCGCCAGTTTGGCAGCAACTGTGCCCATCCGGTTTGCAGCAGGTTAGCCTCTTTTAATGTGCGGAAATTTTCGCCATTAACCCACAGCAGGTCGACTGAGCCGTTGGTCTTACGTCCAGCGCTGGCTTCCGTCTGAATACGTTTTACCGCATCGGCGGCATCTGCCAGTGGGACAATTTTGAGGGTAATGGCGTAGTGCGTTTTCATCTCACCGCTTACCCACTCAAGGTAGCGGTTTACCGCCGGATCGCCGCCCCAGGCGTTAAACCAGACCGTCTGGCCTTTGGCTTGTTGTTGGATGGATTGCCAGCTGTCTGCGGCATACAAAGGGGTTGCCAGCAGCAGGCTGGTCAGAAACGTGCAAAAACGCACACGGCGCATAATGCCTCACTTTTTAGACGAAGGGGTATAACGGGTAAATAGCCGGCGTGTGACCAGCGGTAATAACCCCAGTAGTGTAAAGGCGAATACCATACCCGGCGACAAAATATCGCGCAGCGTTGACACTTTTCCCAGCTCGCGCCCGGCGTTCAGAAAGACAACCGTGGCGGGCAGCATGGCGAGCTGGCTGACCCACCAGTAACGACGTAGCCCAATGCGGGTAAGCCCCATCAGCAAATTCACCAGAAAAAACGGGAACAGCGGCATCAGACGCAGAGCAAAAAGATAGCCCGCGCCGTCATGCGCCATCCCGGCGTTCACCGTTTTCATCTGCTGAGCAAACCGCCGCTGGACCCAGTCGCGCAGCAGATAACGGCTGGCGAGCATCGCCAGCGTGGCACCGAGCGTGGAGGCAAACGAGACCAGTATGGTGCCTTCCCACAGAGGAAACAGCGCACCACCCAGCAGGGTCAGTATCGCCGCGCCGGGTATCGACAGGGCGGAAACCACCACATAGAGCGCAAAAAAGATCAGCGCACTTTGTAGCGGCGCGTGTTCAACATGAGAGAGTAACGCCTGCTGGTGAATTTTAATCTCATCCAGGGAGAGTGTGCCCGGAGGAAGCGCGATAAATGTCAGAATAAATGCGCCCAGAAGAGCGCACAGGAAGAGTCTTTTTCGAATGTTCACACGTGATTACAGCTTGAATTTTGCCCAGACCGGCGCGTGATCGGACGGTTTTTCCATGCTGCGGATATCGTAGTCGATACCGGTTTCAATGCAGCGTTCTGCCAGCGGCGAGCTGGCCAGCAGCAGATCGATACGCAGGCCGCGGTTGTCATCAAAGCCTTTTGAGCGGTAGTCAAACCAGGAGAAGCGGTCCTGTGTTTCCGGGTTGGCACTGCGGAACGTATCCACCAGACCCCAGTCAAGCAGACGCGCCATCCACTCACGCTCTTCCGGCAGGAAGGAGCATTTGCCGGTACGCAGCCAGCGCTTGCGGTTGTCTTCGCCAATACCGATATCGAGATCCGTCGGGCTGATATTCATATCGCCCATGATCAGCACCGGATTCTCTTTTTTCAGTTCGGTGGTCAGGTAGTCCTGCAGATCCTGGTAGAACTTTGCTTTAGCCGGGAATTTTGTCTCGTGGTCACGGCTCTCACCCTGCGGGAAGTAACCGTTAATGACCGTAATATTCCCGAGTGCAGAAGGCACTTCCGCCATGATAATGCGACGCTGTGCTTCTTCATCATCGCCAGGGAAGCCGCGGCGGACGGATACCGGTGGCGCTTTAGTGAGCAGCGCAACGCCATAGTGGCCTTTCTGTCCGTGATAGAAGACGTTGTAGCCGAGTTTCGCCACCTCTTCGAGGGGGAACATGTCGTCGTGAACTTTTGTCTCCTGCAGGCCGATCACATCTGGCTGATGTTGCTCAACGATAGCTTCAAGCTGATGAGGACGGGCACGCAGGCCGTTGATATTAAAAGAGACAAATTTCATAGTCGCTGCCAGTGCAAGGTGAATAGTGCATGGATGGTAGCAGAATTTGCGTCAACTGTTACGGGGATTGACCAATAACTGCGACAGATAATGCCAGTGGTGCAATATTTGCACCATTCTGACGCGTCTCGCCCTCAAACAGGGCATAAATGACAGATAAATTTCGCGAGCGATCACAATTCCAGAATTATATTTGGCCTCTGCATACTCTTTCTTATTTTCATGCGGCAAAGCGCCGCTTGTCGTAAAAATATTCACTTTTTATGCACTAACAGTGAATAACTCCATATTGTAACTTATTGATATTCTGTTGGCTCAACCCGTTTATGCATTTTTATCGCTGGCTGGCACGAAGGCTGCAATCTACATTCACAGTGCAAACACTCAATTATTTAACATTCAAATAACTTTTTATTTACCGGATGAGGTCGCTATGTCTCTGTCAATTACGCGTGAAAATTTCGATGAATGGATGATGCCAGTATACGCTCCGGCGGCTTTTATTCCGGTTCGTGGGGAAGGCTCACGCCTGTGGGACCAGCAGGGTAAAGAGTATATCGACTTTGCAGGTGGGATTGCGGTGAACGCGCTGGGCCATGCTCATCCGGCACTGCGTCAGGCACTGAATGACCAGGCGGCGAAGTTCTGGCATACCGGTAACGGGTTTACCAACGAGCCCGCTCTGCGTCTGGCGAAAAAACTGATCGACGCGACATTTGCCGAAAAGGTCTTTTTCTGTAACTCGGGGGCGGAAGCGAACGAAGCGGCGCTGAAGCTGGCGCGCAAATATGCACACGACAAGTTTGGCACGCACAAAAGCGGTATTGTCGCGTTTAAGAACGCCTTCCACGGTCGCACGCTCTTTACCGTCAGCGCGGGCGGTCAGCCTTCTTATTCGCAGGATTTTGCACCGCTGCCACCCGATATTCGTCACGGTATCTATAACGATCTCCAGTCAGCCAGCGAGCTGATCAACGACACCACCTGCGCGGTAATTGTTGAGCCGATGCAGGGCGAGGGTGGCGTGCTTCCGGCGCAAAAAGCGTTCCTGCAGGGGCTGCGCGAACTGTGCGATCGTCATAATGCGGTACTGATTTTTGATGAAGTTCAAACAGGTGTGGGCCGTACCGGTGAACTGTATGCCTACATGCACTACGGTGTGACGCCGGACGTTCTTTCGACAGCCAAAGCGCTGGGCGGTGGCTTCCCGATTGGGGCAATGCTGACCACCGATAAATTCGCCAGCGTGATGACCGTGGGGACCCATGGCACCACCTATGGCGGCAACCCGCTGGCAACCGCCGTTGCCGGACAGGTTCTCGACATCATTAACACCCCTGAGGTGTTGAAAGGCGTTAAGCAGCGTCACGACTGGTTTGTTGAACGCCTGAATGCCATCAACAGTAAGACCGGCCTGTTTAAAGAAATTCGCGGTCTGGGGCTGTTAATCGGCTGCGAGCTCACCGCCGAGTTTGCCGGAAAAGCTAAACTTATTTCACAAGAAGCGGCAAAAGTGGGCGTAATGGTGCTGATTGCCGGTGCCAACGTGGTGCGTTTTGCTCCTGCGCTGATTGTCAGCCAGGAAGAGGTGCAAACTGGTTTAGATCGCTTTGCGCTGGCCTGCGAACATGTGAAATCCGGGGTGTCATCATGATGGTCATCCGTCCCGTTGAGCGCGGCGATCTCGCCGGGCTCATGCAGCTTGCCGGTAAGACGGGAGGTGGGTTGACCTCACTTCCCGCCGACGAAAAAACACTGTCGGCGCGCATTGAGCGCGCCCTGCACACCTGGCAGGGGACGTTGCCAAAAAGCGAACAGGGTTATGTGTTCGTTCTTGAAGATACCGACACCGGTGCTGTTGCCGGGATTTGCGCCATCGAGGTGGCTGTTGGGTTAAACGACCCGTGGTACAACTACCGCGTCGGCACGATGGTTCATGCTTCGAAAGAGCTGAACGTCTATAACGCGCTGCCGACGCTGTTTCTTTGTAATGACCACACGGGCGCCAGCGAGCTCTGCACGCTGTTCCTCGACCCGGCGTGGCGCAAAGAGGGCAACGGTTACCTGCTTTCTAAATCACGCTTTATGTTTATGGCCGCCTTCCGCGATCGCTTTAACGAAAAGGTAGTGGCCGAGATGCGCGGCGTGATCGACGACACAGGCTACTCACCGTTCTGGGAGAGCCTGGGCGAGCGCTTCTTCTCGATGGAGTTCAGCCGGGCGGACTATCTCTGCGGTACCGGTCAGAAAGCGTTTATTGCCGAACTGATGCCGAAGCATCCTATCTATACCCATTTCTTAACCCCGGAAGCGCAGGCGGTGATTGGTGAAGTGCATCCGCAAACCGCTCCCGCCCGCGCGGTGCTGGAGAAAGAGGGCTTCCGCTACCGTAACTATGTCGACATCTTTGACGGCGGGCCAACGCTTGAGTGCGATATCGACCGCGTGCGTGCGATTCGTAAAAGCCGGCTGGTTGAGGTCGCTGAAGGTCAGCCTGCGCCGGGTGACTGGCCGGCATGTCTGGTGTCGAACGAAAATTACACCAACTTCCGCGCCATGCTGGTGCGTACCAACCCGAAATGTGAACGTCTGGTGCTGACGGCTGCAGAACTGGATGCCCTGAAATGTAACGCCGGCGATACGGTTCGCCTGGTGCGTCTCTGCCCTGAGGAGAAAACAGCATGACATTATGGATTAACGGTGACTGGGTCACGGGCGAAGGCGAACAGCGCGTAAAGACCAATCCGGTAGGAAAAGAGGTGCTCTGGAAAGGGAATGACGCCAGCGCCGCGCAGGTTGAACAAGCCTGTCATGCCGCGCGCCGCGCGTTTCCTGCGTGGGCAAAACAGCCTTTCGCCGTGCGTCAGGCCATTGTTGAAAAGTTTGCCGGTTTGCTGGAGGCGAACAAAGCCGAACTGACGCGCATCATCGCCTCTGAGACCAGTAAACCGCGTTGGGAAGCAACAACCGAAGTGACGGCGATGATCAACAAAATTGCCATTTCGGTGAAGGCTTACCACACCCGTACCGGTGAACAGCACACCGACATGCCGGACGGTGCGGCCACGCTGCGCCACCGTCCGCACGGCGTGCTGGCGGTGTTTGGTCCGTACAACTTCCCGGGGCATCTGCCGAATGGTCACATTGTGCCCGCACTGCTGGCGGGCAATACCGTGATTTTCAAACCGAGCGAGTTAACGCCATTAACCGGCGAGGCGGTGGTGAAACTCTGGGAACAGGCTGGCCTGCCGCCTGGCGTGCTGAATCTGGTACAGGGTGGGCGTGAAACCGGTCAGGCGCTGAGTGCGTTGAGCGATATTGACGGCCTGCTGTTTACCGGCAGCGCCGGAACGGGCTATCAGTTGCATCGCCAGCTGGCGGGGCAGCCGGAAAAAATTCTGGCGCTGGAGATGGGCGGTAACAATCCACTGATCGTGGAAGATCCTGACGATATTGACGCTGCCGTGCATCTGACCATTCAGTCCGCCTTTATTACCGCCGGACAGCGCTGTACCTGTTCCCGTCGCTTACTGGTAAAACGTGGTGCGCAGGGGGATGCCTTCCTGAAACGGCTGGTTGAAGTGAGCGCGCGTCTGGTACCCGCAACGTGGGATGCCGACCCGCAGCCGTTTATGGGCGGTCTGATTTCCGAGCAGGCGGCGTTGAATGTGCTGAAGGCCTGGCAGGATCATGTCGCGCGTGGTGCAAAAACCTTGCTGGAACCGAAGCTGGTCCAGCCTGGCACCTCGCTGCTGACGCCGGGCATTATTGAGATGAGCGGTGCGAGCAACGTGCCGGACGAAGAGGTCTTTGGCCCGCTGCTGTGCGTCTGGCGTTATGACGATTTTGATGCGGCGATTGCAATGGCCAATAACACCCGTTACGGCCTGTCGAGCGGGCTGATTTCGCCTCATCGCGAGAAGTTTGACCAACTGCTGCTTGAAGCGCGCGCCGGGATTGTGAACTGGAATAAACCGCTGACCGGTGCAGCGAGCACCGCACCGTTTGGTGGCGTGGGGGCATCGGGCAACCATCGCGCCAGCGCGTGGTACGCCGCGGATTACTGCGCGTGGCCGATGGCAAGCCTGGAAACCCCGGCGCTGACGCTGCCGGAAACGCTCAATCCGGGTCTGGACTTTACCGGAGGGGATCGTCATGAAAGCGCGTGAAGTCAACTTTGACGGGCTGGTGGGGCTGACGCACCACTATGCGGGTCTCTCTTTTGGTAATGAAGCCTCGACGAAGCATCGTTTTCAGGTCTCCAACCCGAAACTGGCGGCGAAACAGGGGCTGCTAAAAATGAAAGCGCTGGCGGATGCCGGTTTCCCGCAGGCGGTTATTCCGCCGCAAGAGCGTCCAAATGTGGCAGTGTTACGTCAACTTGGCTTCACCGGCAGCGATGAGCAGGTGGTTGAAAAAGCGGGTACACAGACACCGCATCTGCTCTCTGCGGCAAGTTCTGCCTCATCAATGTGGGTGGCGAATGCAGCAACCGTCGCACCGTCTGCCGATACGCTGGATGGAAAAGTCCATTTAACGGTGGCGAACCTGAATAACAAATTCCACCGTGCCACTGAAGCGGAAACCACCGAGCGCGTGTTGCGCGCCATTTTCAGTCATGACGCTCATTTTGCGGTGCATCAGGCTTTGCCACAGGTGGCGATGTTTGGCGACGAAGGGGCTGCCAACCATAACCGGCTGGGAGGTGATTATGGCGACCCTGGTGTGCAGTTGTTTATCTACGGGCGTGAAGAGGGCGGTCATTCCGAACCCGTCCGCTATCCTGCCCGTCAGACGCTAGCGGCGAGTCAGGCCGTTGCCCGCCTGAATCAGGTCAATCCTTCCCAGGTGATTTTTGCCCAGCAGAATCCACAGGTGATTGACCAGGGCGTGTTTCACAACGACGTGATTGCCGTCTCCAACCGCCAGGTACTGTTCTGCCATGAGCAGGCGTTTGCCCATCAGGAGAAGCTGCTCGCTACGTTACATGAACGCGTGCCGGGTTTTATGCCGATTCAGGTGCCGACGCAGGCGGTCAGCGTGCAGGATGCAGTGGAAACCTATCTCTTCAACAGCCAGCTGTTGAGCCGTGACGATGGCAGCATGATACTGGTGCTGCCGCAAGAGTCCCGGGATCATAAAGGGGTGTGGCGTTATCTGTCAGACCTGGTTAAGGCCGATAACCCAATTGACGAACTGCGCGTCTTTGACCTGCGTGAAAGTATGGCCAACGGCGGTGGTCCAGCCTGTCTGCGCCTGCGCGTGGTACTGACGCAGAATGAAATGCAGGCCGTTAACCCGGCAGTGATGATGAACGAAACGCTGTTTAACACCCTGAACGACTGGGTGGATCGTTACTATCGTGACCGGTTAACGCAGGCAGACCTGGTCGACCCTCAACTGCTGCGCGAAGGTCGTGAGGCGCTGGACGCGTTGACATCCATCCTGCAGCTGGGATCGGTTTATCCGTTCCAGCGCTAAAGGAGTGAGTATGGAAAATCTACTGGCGCTGACCCTGGCTGATGAAACACCTGAGCAGAGTGAGGGGGAGGGGCCCTCATTCCACTGGCGCTGGTTGGGGCGCGGAGTGCTTGAGCTGACGCCGACCGCAAAAAGCGATCTGTCGCTGCTGCTTTCAACGGGGATTCATGGGAATGAAACGGCACCCGTTGAGATTGTCGATCTGCTGTTGCGCGCTTTGTATCGCGGAGATATCACCCTTAAGTGTCGTGTGCTGGTGGTGCTCGGCAACCCGCCTGCGCTGGCACAAAACAAACGGTATCTGGTGAGCGATATTAACCGCATGTTCGGTGGGCGCTGGTCGCAGTTCCCGCAGAGTGACGAAACGGCGCGGGCACAGTGGCTGGAGAACGTCGTGAGCGCGTTTTTTGCGGCTGCGGGGCCTGCGCGCTGGCATCTGGATCTGCATACGGCGATCCGGGCGTCTTATCATGTTCGCTTTGGCGTTCTGCCGCAGCGTCATCAGCCGTGGGATGAAGCGTTCCTGAGCTGGCTGGGCGATGCCGGGCTGGAGGCGCTGGTCTTTCATCAGTCACCGGGGGGAACGTTTACTCACTTTACCTGCGAACGTTTCGCTGCGCTGGCGTGTACCCTGGAGCTGGGAAAAGCACTACCGTTCGGCCAGAACGATCTGACTCGCTTTGCGCCTACGCATCTCGCTCTTCGGGCGCTGCTGGGAGGAACGGTTCCTGAGCACGCGCATCAGCCCGTTGAACGGTATCGGGTCGTGCAGCAGATCACTCGCCGCAGCGATGCCTTCCTGCTTCATATGGCTGCACATACGCTCAACTTTACCCCGTTCCGTAAAGGCGTCCTGTTGGCCGAAGATGGTGAGGATCGTTATGAAGTGCAGAAGACAACCGAATATGTGTTGTTTCCTAACCCGTCGGTGGCGTTTGGTTTGCGAGCCGGATTGATGCTGGAAAAAATCTCCTGAGTATTTCCCCTCTCATCCTCTGAGGGGGGAAGCAAAAACCTTTTCTTAACGATTAAAGCGTTCGCACTTCTTTTGCAGAATATTCCTGGTGAATTGCTTTATTATTAATCTTCACTTCGCTATACTCATGCTCAATTTCTTTAAAATCATCGTGTTGTTTATTTTTTGTTGCAACTCTCCACGCTTTATCCTTATTTCCTCCACATTTGGCGAAAATTTGTTTTTTACACTTTCATTGTTTTACCGTTGCTCTGACTAATTGACGATAAAGCCCGTAAAGTTAATCTCGTCAACACGGCATAGCGCCGAAGAATAACTGAAAGAAAGGAAATAAATTATGCGTAAACTTACTGCACTGTTTGTTGCTTCTACCCTAGCTCTGGGCGCTACCAGCATGGCGTTCGCCGCAGATACGACCACCACCGCTGCCGCGCCAACTGAAGGCAAAATGATGATGCATCATAAAGGCAAGCCGGGTATGCACAACGAGATGATGATGTTTAAAGATCTGAATCTGACGGATGCGCAGAAGCAGCAGATCCGCGATATCAGGAAAGGCGAACGCGACCAGATGAAACGTCCTCCGCTTGAAGAGCGTCGCGCAATGCATGACATCATCGCCAGCGATAGTTTCGATAAGGCGAAAGCTGAAGCGCAGATCGACAAAATGGCTGAGCAGCACAAAGCCCGCATGCTGGCTCACATGGAAACCCAGAATAAGATCTACAACATTCTGACTCCGGAACAGAAAAAACAATTTAATGCGAATTTTGAGAAGCGTCTGACAGAACGTCCGGCGATGGAAGGTAAAATGCCAGCACCAACCGAATAATCGGTTCAACATCTTAAGACCGCCGGGATCCTGTCCACAAAAGCGCTATCGCTGTGGACAGGACCGGCGGTTTTTCTTTCCTTCCCTCTTGTCTGCCACCGCGAGCGCGGTATGCTCCTGTAGTCGCTTCAGAGAATGTTCGTAGAGTCATGGCGTTAGAATTTTTATTAACGTTCAGTTAATGCCTGCCCGCTCTGCTGCCGATACTGTGTCTGTGAAACCCTAACGATAACAAACAAGACAGCAACGATAGCAATATCCTTGCCCTGGCACAGGTTGTGCCATTCAGGAGTGGTGATGGAGTTCTTTGATATCCGTAAGATGCCGGTCAGTCTCTGGCGCAATGGTGCTGGCGAAACGCGAGAGATTTGTTGTTTTCCTCCCGCGACGCGGGATTTTTACTGGCGTGCCAGTATTGCGACTATTGCCAGTAACGGTGAATTCTCCTCTTTTCCCGGTGTTGATCGGGTCATAACGTTACTGGAGGGAGGAGAGGTGACGCTGGATGCCGGTCAGGCATTCTGTCATACCCTGAAACAGCATCAGCCTTACAGTTTTTCTGGCGATCTACCGGTAAAAGCACTGCTGGCGGATGGAAGGATGGCAATGGATTTCAACATCATGACCCGGCGCGATTGCTGCCAGGCAAAAGTACGCGTTGCCGATCGTACCTTTACCACCTTTGGTTCCCGGGGCGGCGTGGTGTTCGTGTTAGGCGGCGCGTGGCAGTTGGGGGATAAATTGTTGACCGCCGATCAGGGGGCATTCTGGGAAGAGGGTACCCACACTCTCCGTCTGCTGGAGTCTGAAGGCACCTTATTGTTCAGTGAAATTAACTGGCTGGCGGGTCACTCAGCACAATGATCTCATATTTGCCGGTTAATACCGGCTTACAGAGTATTTTGTAGCCGTCATGATCGAATCCGGCGGGTGTGCGTAGCAAGGTTGCCGCGTCGTTTACATTGTCAACGGCGCCCAGCCAAAGCCAGTTATTGATGATGTGATACTGGGTCATCGCTTCACCCACTTCCTTTAGGGCAACGGCATTTTCCCACGGCCAGCAGGCGACACTGATGGCCGCCAGCCCGTTGAGAAGCCGGGCATGATGTTCCTCAACACTTTCTTTCCCACAACAAGCACCTGCGCAGCGCTTCAGAGCGGATCGGAAACAGGCGCGCCCACGGGTGGTTGCCTCCAGACCCAACAGGCTGTAACAAAGCTGTAAATCATCCGCCAGCGTTTGCAGGGCCTGAAGTGCCGCACGTTTATTCGCGAATAACCCATACAGATTTGGGGCATGTGAAAAATCGACTTCACGTGCGTAGACAATCTGCGGTTTGCCCGCGGTTATCTGCAGGGAGCAAAGCTGACGATTGCGGCGCAAACGCTTATTGAACAGCGGTTGTTGCTCTTTGATAAGTCGGGCTTCAAGCAACAGCGCGCCCATTTCTCCTGCGGTCTGAACCCAGGTAATGCGTCGTGACTGGCGCAGCATGGCGGCCTCGTCCGGCGTACGGAGATGGGATAATACCCGGCTGCGAATATTGACGCTTTTACCGATATAGAGTGGCAGGGTGTCACTCTCACCGTGAAAGATGTACACGCCAGGCTGTTTAGGCAGCGCCTCTAGCCAGGGGCGAAGATGTTCGGGATATTCGTAGATAGCCGCCGCTTCAAACTCAAGACGCGGGGCGGATTGACGCCTGCTCACATACTCCTCCATATACTGTTCAGGTATACAGTGTAGCAGGAGTGTGGTGGTTAAAAAAGAGCCGGGGGGGCGGTTACGCCTTACCCGGCCAGGACGTGCGGCCTGATGCCCTCACCCCAACCCTCTCCCACGGGAGAGGGCGCAAACACAAAAAACGGTAACCTGGGTTACCGTTTTGCGTTTATTTCCAGAAGTCGTCAAACACCGTGATAGGGGTATGGCGCTTGTGCTCGGTTTTCAGATACCAGCCTTCGATGATTTTCGCGGTCCCTTCATCCAGTTTTTTGCCTTCCAGGTAATCATCAATGTTGTCATAGGTGACGCCCAGCGCCGCTTCATCCGGCAGGGAAGGGCGATCGTCTTCCAGATCCGCCGTTGGCGCTTTTTTATACAGATGCTCAGGGCAACCCAGCGCAGCAAGCAGCTGCTTACCCTGACGCTTGTTCAAACGGAAAATGGGGTTGATGTCGGTGCCGCCGTCGCCATATTTGGTGAAGAAACCGGTGATCGCTTCTGCTGCATGGTCGGTTCCAACAACTACACCTTTGGTCATCCCGGCGATGCTGTACTGCGCTTTCATGCGCTCACGGGCTTTCTCGTTCCCACGGACAAAATCACTCAATTCTATGCCGGCTTCGCGGAGCGCCTGCTCGCTTGCCAGGACCGAACCTTTAATATTGACGGTCAGTACGCGGTCAGGCTGAATGAACGAAATGGCATCCTGGCAATCCTGCTCGTCGGCCTGCACGCCATACGGAAGACGCACGGCGATAAACTGCAGTGTCTCATCACCGGTCTCTTCGCGAAGCTCTGAAATGGCCATCTGGCAGAGTTTACCGGTCAGCGTCGAGTCCTGGCCCCCGCTGATACCCAGCACCAGGGATTTCAGGAAAGGGTTCGTTTTTAAATAAGATTTTAAAAAATCCACGCTGCGGCGGATCTCTTCATGTGCATCTACCGCAGGCTTCGCGCCCAGCGCCTGAATAATCTCTTGTTGCAGAGCCATCATGCCCTCCATATGCAGAACATAAACCGAATGTATTTACTGCTAAAACTAACCCTTTGGGCGAGAAACGACAAGGATCACAGTTTTGAGTGCGCTAATTTGCGGCGATTTAGCAGGTTATCATTGTTTTATTAGAATTTTCCGAAATTCGTCTGGCGTAATTCACAAAGTTGAACAATCGTACTTTTTATTCCATGCTTAGATAACACGCTGATAAACAAGAGGACGGAATATGAACAAGAACGTAGCAGGAATTCTTAGCGCAGCGGCAGTACTGACTATGCTGGCAGGGTGTACAGCTTACGATCGCACCAAAGATCAGTTCACACAGCCAGTGGTTAAAGATGTCAAAAAAGGCATGACCCGTTCGCAGGTGGCTGCGATTGCCGGTAAACCTTCTTCTGAAGTGACCATGATCCATGCGAAAGGAACCTGCCAGACCTATATCCTGGGTCAACGTGATGGTAAGGCAGAGACCTACTTTGTCGCCCTGGATGATACCGGCCATGTTATTAACTCCGGCTATCAGACCTGTGCTGAATACGACACCGATCCGCAGGCACCTAAGGCGTAGTAACCCTGCGTATCTGAGGATGTTAACAAACCGACCAGTGGGTCGGTTTTTTTATGCATACAAAAATCTTATTTCTTTGCGCGAATTATTTGCCCGAAATGTGAAGGGAGTCAACAAGCCAGGTCAATGAGAGACAATTTGAGTCTGTTCAGAATTATCCCCTGTCTGTACCATTGCGTATACTCACTCCAACGACAAACAACAATACACAAGCTACCTGCCTGCCGGGACAGCGAGTCGAGTGATAGCAAGATGGCAGGTAGTCATACAAGAGGGAAATTATGATGGAAAAGAAACATATTTACCTGTTCTGCTCAGCGGGCATGTCAACCTCGCTTCTGGTGTCAAAGATGCGTGCACAAGCTGAAAAGTATGAAGTCCCTGTGGTGATTGAAGCGTTTCCTGAGACGCTGGCGGGCGAAAAAGGCCAGAAAGCCGACGTCGTTTTACTGGGGCCGCAAATCGCCTATATGTTACCCGAAATTCAACGACTGTTACCGAATAAACCGGTCGAAGTGATCGACTCAGGGCTGTACGGCAAGATTGATGGTTTAGGTGTACTGAAAGCTGCTGTGGCAGCCATTAAAAAAGCTGCTAATTAATTTTTATTTTTCCCGTCAAAGAGTTATTTCACACACAATACGCCGTAACTTGTGTTGCGGCATTTAAGGGTATTTTCCTATGAGTAAAGTCATCGCTTCACTTGAAAAGGTACTCCTTCCTTTTGCTGTTAAAATAGGAAAGCAGCCTCACGTTAATGCCATCAAAAACGGTTTTATTAAATTAATGCCGTTGACGCTGGCCGGGGCAATGTTCGTTTTAATTAACAACGTTTTTCTGAGCTTTGGTGAAGGTTCCTTCTTTTATTCATTAGGAATTCGGTTAGACGCTTCGACTATTGAAACCCTTAACGGTTTTAAAGCCATCGGCGGCAACGTCTATAACGGGACGTTAGGTATTATGTCGCTGATGGCGCCTTTCTTTATAGGGATGGCGCTGGCAGAAGAGCGGAAAGTGGATCCACTGGCCGCTGGTTTATTATCCGTTGCCGCATTTATGACCGTGACTCCTTACAGTGTCGGTGAAGCGTATGCAGTAGGCGCCAACTGGCTGGGCGGAGCTAACATCATTTCCGGTATTGTTATCGGGCTGGTGGTGGCGGAGATGTTCACCTTTATTATTCGTCGAAACTGGGTTATCCGTTTGCCAGATAGCGTTCCGGCTTCGGTTTCTCGTTCATTTTCCGCGTTGATTCCAGGCTTCATTATTCTTTCCATCATGGGGATTATCGCCTGGGCGCTTTCTCACTGGGGCACTAACTTCCACCAGATCATCATGGACTCTATCTCTACGCCGCTGGCGTCAATGGGTGGAGTGGTCGGTTGGGCGTATGTGATTTTCACTTCTCTGCTGTGGTTCTTCGGCGTGCATGGTTCACTGGCACTGGCAGCGCTGGACAGCGGGATTATGACCCCATGGGCACTGGAAAACGTAGCACTTTACCAGCAGTACGGCTCTGTTGACGCGGCGCTGGCAGCGGGTAAAACCTTCCATGTGTGGGCGAAGCCGATGCTTGACTCCTATATCTTCCTGGGCGGTACCGGGGCGACCTTGGGTCTGATCATCGCGGTCTTTATTGTCTCTCGTCGTGCTGACTATCGTCAGGTGGCGAAACTGGCGCTGCCTTCAGGTATCTTCCAGATTAACGAACCGATCCTGTTTGGTCTGCCAATCATCATGAACCCGGTGATGTTCATCCCGTTCATTCTGATTCAGCCGCTGCTGGCAGCCATTACCCTGACGGCCTATTACATGGGGATCATTCCACCAATCACCAACATTGCACCATGGACAATGCCGGCGGGTCTGGGCGCGTTCTTCAACACCAACGGCAGCGTGGCGGCCTTCCTGCTGGCGATATTCAACCTCGGGATTGCAACACTGCTTTACATGCCATTCGTGGCTATTGCGAACAAAGCAGCAACCATCATTGATGAAGAAGAGAGCGAAGAGGATATTGCCCTCTCACTGAAATTCTAAGATTGACCGGCGCGGGGAAACCCGCGCCAGCCACAAGGAGCTTAAAATGTTAGATTTGGATAGTATTGTTGCAGAAGAAAGCGCAGAGAACGATCTCGAAGAAGTGGTGATGGGGCTCATCATCAATTCCGGACAAGCCCGTAGCCTGGCCTATGCCGCCCTCAAGCAGGCCAAGCAGGGGGATTTCGCCGCCGCGAAAACCATGATGGATCAGTCCCGTACGGCGCTGAATGAAGCACACCTGGTGCAGACGAAGCTCATCGAAGGTGACCAGGGGGAAGGGAAGATGAAGGTTAGCCTGGTGCTGGTACACGCGCAGGATCACCTGATGACGTCGATGCTGGCACGCGAGCTGGTGGCGGAGTTAATTGAGCTTCACGAGAAAATGCAATAAGTCAGGTCAGGCAGCAGGAGGTCAGCACGATGGAAATTAAAACCGCACTTGAGCAGCAACTGTTTAATGGCAAGAATTTTCACGTGGTCATTTACAACAAAACGGAGAGCGCCAGCGGTCTGCACCAGCATGACTACTATGAGTTCACGATTGTTCTGACCGGCCGCTACTACCAGGAAATTAACGGTAAGCGCGTTCTGCTTGAACGGGGCGATTTTGTCTTCTTACCGATGGGATCCTATCACCAGAGCTTTTACGAATTTGGCGCCACACGCATTCTGAATGTGGGCGTCAGCAGACGCTTCTTTGAGAAGCACTATCTGCCGCTGGTACCTTTCTGCTTTGTGGCATCGCAGGTCTATCGTGTCAAAAACGAGTTTATGACCTGGATTGAAACGGTTATCGCCTCGCTTAACTTCCGCGACAATGAATTTGATGAGTTTATTGAAACGGTGACATTCTATGTGATGAACCGGTTGCGCCATCATCGCGAAGAGCAGCAGGTGACGGATGATGTTCCGCAATGGCTGCGCGGTACTGTTGAACTGATGCACGATAAAGGGCAGTTCAGTGAAAATGCGCTGGAGAATATGGTTTCACTGTCGGGAAAATCGCAGGAATATCTGACTCGCGCGACACAGCGTTATTATCGTAAAACACCTGTGCAAATTATTAATGAAATCCGCATTAATTTTGCCAAAAAACAGCTGGAAATTACCAACTATTCTGTCACCGATATTGCTTACGAGTCCGGATACAGTAGCCCCAGTCTGTTTATTAAAACCTTTAAGAAATTGACATCGTTCACCCCGAACAGTTACCGGAAAAACTTGACGGTAATTAATTAAATTTCGGCGGATTTACCCGCCGCGAATATTGCCTTGATTGCTTGCCCAAATAGCGGGAAGAGTACGCTATACCTTGCAGGCGATTAACCTGATACGCTAAGGGAGATATTATGCAAAAGAAATTAAAAGTCGTAACCATTGGTGGCGGCAGCAGTTATACCCCGGAATTACTTGAAGGTTTCCTGAAACGTTATCATGAATTACCGGTTAGCGAGTTATGGCTGGTTGACGTTGAGGAAGGCCAGGAGAAACTGAATATTATTTTCGACCTTTGCAAGCGCATGGTTGAGAAAGCCGGTGTGCCTTTAACCGTGCATAAAACCCTGGATCGTCGACTGGCGCTGAAAGATGCGGATTTCGTTACCACCCAGCTACGCGTGGGTCAGTTAAAGGCACGTGAACTGGACGAACGCATTCCACTGAGTCACGGTTATCTGGGACAAGAGACCAACGGCGCGGGCGGCCTGTTCAAAGGTTTGCGTACCATCCCAGTCATTTTCGACATTATCAAAGATGTCGAAGAGATTTGCCCGAACGCATGGGTGATTAACTTTACTAACCCGGCCGGGATGGTGACCGAGGCGGTCTACCGCCATACGGGTTTCAAACGCTTTATCGGCGTCTGTAATATTCCGATTGGCATGAAGATGTTTATCCGCGACGTTCTGGAACTGACCGACAACGACGATCTCTCCATCGATCTGTTCGGCCTGAACCACATGGTGTTTATCAAAGATGTCATTGTGAACGGAAAATCACGCTTTGCCGAACTGCTCGACGGCGTGGCTTCCGGCCGCCTGACCGCGGCGTCAGTGAAAAACATCTTTGACCTGCCGTTCAGCGAAGGGCTGATCCGCTCGCTGAATCTGCTGCCATGCTCGTACCTGCTTTACTACTTTAAGCAGAAAGAGATGCTGGCTATCGAAATGGGCGAGTACTATAAGGGCGGCGCGCGTGCGCAGATCGTTCAGAAGGTTGAGAAGCAGCTGTTCGATTTGTATAAAGATCCGAACCTGAACGTCAAACCGAAAGAGCTGGAGCAGCGCGGCGGGGCATATTACTCCGATGCAGCATGTGAAGTTATCAATGCCATTTACAACGATAAGCAAGCGGAGCATTACGTTAATGTGCCGCATCATGGTCATATCGACAACATTCCGGCTGACTGGGCCATCGAGATGACCTGTATTCTGGGGCGTGATGGGGCGAAACCACATCCACGCATCACCCATTTTGATGACAAAGTCATGGGCCTGATTCACACCATCAAAGGATTTGAAGTGGCTGCCAGCCATGCGGCGTTAAGCGGTGAGCTTAATGACGTGCTGCTGGCGCTGAACCTCAGCCCGCTGGTCCATTCTGATCGCGATGCGGAGCAACTGGCCAGTGAAATGATTCTGGCACATGAAAAATGGTTGCCGAACTTTGCTGCAACAATAGAGAAGCTGAAGTTCAAACACCGTTAAGGGGATGCGCAATGGAAAACCTGCTGATCGTCAATGCTGATGATTTTGGTCTCTCCAGAGGTCAAAACTACGGCATTATTGAAGCCTGCCGTCGGGGGATCGTGACCTCTACAACGGCACTGGTTAATGGTGAAGCGGTTGAACACGCGGCGCAGTTGAGCCGCGACGTTCCGGCGCTGGGCGTCGGCATGCACTTTGTGTTGACGCTTGGGATGCCGCTTTCGCCGATGCCAGGTCTGACTCGCGACGGACAGCTGGGTAAGTGGATTTGGGAACTGGCGGAGCAGGATGCTCTGCCGCTCGAAGATATTACCCGTGAGCTGGACTGTCAGTTCAACCGCTTTGTTGCTGTGTTTGGCAAGGAGCCGACGCACATTGACAGTCACCATCACGTCCATATGATTCCGGCGATTTTCCCGCTTGTTGCGGAATTTGCGCGACGTAAAGGGGTTGCAATGCGCGTGGATCGTGACGTGCAGGCGCTGCACGGTCTGTCATTCTTCTCTGTGCCCACAACGGACGGATTCAGCAGCGCGTTTTATGGCGAAGGGATCGATGAAGCACTGTTCCTGAAAGTGCTGGATGATTCCGCCGCCCGAGGCGAACGGTCGGTGGAAGTGATGGCGCACCCCGCTTTTGTTGATAACACGGTACGCAAGAGCGCCTACTGCTGGCCTCGACTGGCGGAACTGGATGTGCTGACGTCGGCATCGCTGAAGTATGCGATTGCCGAGCGCGGATATCGGTTGGGAACGTTCAGGGATCTGTAAGAAGTGCCGGGGGGCAGTTTTGCCTTACCCGGCATTTTTTTACGCCGGTATCTGGTCAATCTTACTGCTGCGCGACCAGACGCGATGAACAGCGAGCAAATCAAACAGTTTCGTCATAAACGCGTCATTGACGTTATCGCCCTCCACAATGCCATCCTCACCCTGATCCGCCACCTTCAACTGCGCTTTAAACTGTCGTGCATCGCCGGATAGCGCGATCGGTTTAAGGTGTTTATAGGCTTCCAGCAAGTAATAGACGGCGTCACCGTTGGTCAGCAGGCTGTTAATATCCCCGCACGGCACAATCACCGCATCGACGGTTAGCGATGGCGCGCCGGCAAAAGTCGCCGCCACCGGCAGCACGGAGCCGTCATCGGCGGTCACTTCGCCCATGCGGGAATAAAGCAGTTTGGCGTGCACGCCTTGCTTTTTCAGCGCCTGCATAATTCCCAGCACATCACTGGCGCGGGTTTTATCATTTAGCAGAATGGCGACCACGCGGCCTTTAATTGAGCCACCCGGCACTGCGTACAGACTCAGTGACGGATCTTTTTTCACACCATTAACCGCTTTTGGCGGCGCCAGGTTGCGTTGCTCATCGGTGAGCGTAATACCCAGGTTATCGGCTACGCTCTGAGCAAGCTGAATATCAATATGCGCCAGCTGATCGACCACGCGCTCGCGGATATAGGTGCGCACCACTTTGCTGAGCTCAAAGCTGAAGCCGCCGATAATGTGCTGCTGCTCAATCGGCGTCTGGCTGTTCCAGAACAGGCGAGGGTGGGCGTAATACTCGCCAAATGACGGGCTGCGCTCGCGAATTTTGTTGCCATCAATACGCTCCTGATACGATTCGAATCCACCGCGTTTCGGCCCGGGTGGGGTTTCGCGCGGCCAGTTATCGTTGATGGAGTTCGGTTCATAGTTCGCCGGGTTGGTATCAATATCCTGACGGTGCATCCCGTCCCGCTGGAAGTTGTGGTACGGACAGGTTGGACGGTTAATCGGGATTTCGTGGAAATTCGGCCCACCTAGACGGCTGATCTGCGTATCGGTATACGAGAATAAACGTCCCTGTAAGAGAGGATCGTTGGTGAAATCCAGCCCCGGCACGATATGCCCCGGGTGGAACGCGACCTGTTCGTTTTCGGCGAAGAAATTATCCGGGTTACGGTTGAGCACCATTTTACCCACCAGCTGAACCGGCACCAGCTCCTCCGGGATCAGTTTGGTCGGGTCAAGGAGATCGAAATCGAACTTGCATTCGTTCTCTTCCGGAATGAGCTGCAGGCCCAGTTCGTATTCCGGGAAATCGCCCGCTTCAATGGACTCCCACAGCTCGCGGCGATGGAAGTCTGGATCGCGTCCGGTGAGCTTCTGCGCTTCGTCCCACACCAGCGAGGCTTTACCCGCCACAGGCTTCCAGTGGAAGCGGACAAACGTGGCTTTTCCCTCGGCATTGATCAGACGGAAGGTATGGATGCCAAATCCTTCCATTGTACGATAACTGCGCGGAATGCCCCTGTCTGACATCGCCCACATCACGTTGTGTAAGGTTTCAGGCTGCAGGGAGACATAGTCCCAGAAGGTGTCGTGCGCACTTTGTCCCTGCGGTATGGCCCAGTGAGGCTCTGGTTTTACCGCATGGACAAAGTCAGGAAATTTATGCGCATCCTGAATGAAAAACACGGGAGTGTTGTTGCCCACCAGATCGAAAATTCCCTCTTCGGTATAAAATTTGGTGGCAAAGCCGCGGATATCCCGGACGGTGTCTGCCGAACCAGCGCCGCCCTGCACGGTGGAGAAACGCACAAACACCGGTGTGATTTTATCCGGGTCGGAGAGGAAATCCGCTTTGGTGATCGCTTTCAGACTCTTATAGGGCTGAAAGTAGCCGTGGGCCGCGGAACCGCGGGCGTGGACGATGCGTTCCGGTATCCGTTCGTGGTCAAAATGGGTGATTTTTTCCCGCAGGATAAAATCTTCCAGCAGGGTCGGCCCGCGCGCGCCCGCGCGAAGGGAGTTCTGATCGTCAGCAATGCGCACGCCCTGATTGGTGGTGAGCGCAAAACCTTCGCCGCCTTTACGGTGTGGCGCTAGAGATTTCAGTTTTTCATTTCCCGTGTCCGGTGATTTCACGCTTCCCGGTGCGGTAGGTTGTTCGCCTGGGGCTGAAGGGCCGGGAGAGGGGTGGTGAGAGCCGTCAGCAGGGGCGAGGGAGTCCATTCCCGGTTGAGACTCTTCAGTGCCATGAATCGGCGATTGATGTGTTTTATCTTTGTTCGACATTGCACGATGCTCCTTGATTCATTGTTAAAAAACCTTTTAAGGATAGGACAATGTCGCAAGATGGTTTGCTAACTAAGAGTTTTCACATGCCGTCATTAGCGAAAGAAGCCATCTCACCCACTCGGGGCGCGACGGAAGGTAGCAGGATCGGCTATCATAGAATTTTCCTGCTTCAAGAATTTGCTTTAGTGAACCAGTCGCTTATGAAACCTCTTCGCCAACAAAACCGCCAGGTTATTAGCTATGTGCCCCGCGTTGAACCCGCGCCGCCGGATCATGCCCTGAAAGTGGAGGGTTTTCGTGATGTCTGGCTGTTACGCGGTAAATATGTGGCGTTTGTGCTGATCGGTGAACATTTCCGTCGTTCCCCGACTTTTACAGTACCGGAATCCGCGCAACGGTGGGCGATGCAGATCCGCCAGGATGAAGAGGTTGAAGAGTAACAGCCATAAAAAAACCGCCATCAGGCGGTTTTTTTAATTATCAGTGTTTAACGGTGCGCCAGTTCGACGTCGTCTTCACTTTCCAGAATCGCTTTGTCAGTCTGCTTCAGCCACTGGCTGGTCAGCGTACCGGCCGTCATTGAGCCGCTTACGTTCAGCGCGGTACGCCCCATGTCGATCAGCGGTTCAACGGAGATCAGCAGTGCAACCAGCGTCACCGGCAGACCCAGAGCCGGCAGCACGATCAGCGCGGCGAAGGTTGCGCCACCACCGACACCTGCAACGCCTGCGGAACTTATGGTCACAATCCCTACCAGTGTAGCAATCCAGACTGGGTCAAGCGGGTTGATACCCACGGTTGGTGCAACCATCACCGCCAGCATCGCCGGGTAAAGACCTGCACAACCGTTCTGACCGATGGTGGCACCAAAAGAGGCAGAGAAGCTGGCGATAGACTCAGGCACGCCCAGACGGCGGGTCTGTGCTTCAACGTTCAGCGGTATAGACGCGGCGCTGGAACGACTGGTGAAGGCGAAGGTCAGCACCGGCCAGACTTTGCGGAAGTATTTCAGCGGGCTAACGCCGTTCACACCCAGCAGGATACCGTGCACCACAAACATAATGCCCAGGCCCAGATAAGAGGCAATCACAAAACTACCCAGCTTGATGATGTCCTGCAGGTTAGAGCCCGCAACCACTTTGGTCATCAGCGCCAGAACACCATAAGGGGTTAACTGCATCACCAGACGAACCAGCTTCATCACCCAGCTTTGCAGGGTATCGATAGCGGTCAGCACGCGTTCACCTTTTGGTGCATCGTCTTTCAGCAGTTTAAGTGCCGCCACACCCAGGAACGCGGCGAAAATGACCACGCTGATGATGGAGGTTGGGTTGGCGCCGGTCAGGTCAGCAAACGGGTTCTTCGGAATGAAGGAGAGCACCATTTGCGGAACGGTCAGGTCCGCCACTTTACCCACGTAGTTGGTTTGAATCGCGGTCAGACGCGCTGTTTCAGCACTGCCCTGAACCAGCCCTTCGGCAGTCAGGCCGAACAGGTTGGTGACCAGTACACCTACCAGCGCCGCAATCAGCGTGGTAAACAGCAGCGTACCAATGGTCAGGAAGCTGATTTTCCCCAGTTGGGTCGCGTTATGCAGTCGGGCAACGGCACTCAGAATAGAGGCAAACACCAGTGGCATAACGATCATCTGCAGCAGCTGAACATAGCCGTTACCAACAATGTTGAACCACTGAATGGAATCTTTCAGAACTGGATTGTCGGAGCCATAAATTGCCTGTAATGCCAGACCAAATACAACACCCATGACCAGACCAACCAGTACTTTTTTCGCCAGACTCCACTGTTTGTGGCGCGCCTGCGCGAGAAGCAATAGCAATACAACGAACACAATGACGTTCGCGATGAGTGGAAAATTCATCCCCGTTCTCCTGATTTATTATGGGGTCGGTTTTTACCGATCCTGTTGGCGGAAGGTTAGCAGAAGTGTGATGTAGCGCTTATATCCAAATGGAATGGGTTATGACAAATGAGATAGTTTTGTCTGTTTACTGTTCAATCTGGTGATGAATAAAACGATTGAACTGAAATTGCAGCGAATTAATCATCTGGGAAGACCAGCGGACTGCACTGTTTTCGGGCAATGTTTGCGGCATCCAGACAGCATAGGCAAACAGTGCCATGCACAATACGCGCTCAAGCTGGTTACCTTTCTGCGGTGCAAGGATGGGAAAACGGAAACGCCAGCGGCAGGGCCAAAGCAGCGGCACGCCCGCAGGCGTTAGCATATCGGCGACAATATGGCTTAAATAGCCCAGCACCATCCCCTGGATGGCATCCGCAGGGACAATCCAGCTTTCGGGCACTTTTAAGTAGAAGAACGTCAGCAGGCCGAACACGGCCAGCAGACTATGCGTAAATCCCCGGTGACCAAACGCGCGAGCGATAGGTTTTGATACCCACTTAAGGCGTTGCCCAAGAAAGGATTTGGGGTGGTCAATGTCGGGCAGCAAACAGGTCAATACGGCGGAAGGGACAATATGCCACCAGTCCCCCTGCGCCAGCACGGGGGTAAGTTCAGCGTTTTTGGCAAATACTGCGCACGCAATAGAAAAAAGCAGGTGGCCTTCCGCCGTCATGATAAAACCCACAAAACTGTCAATTCATACAGTATAGGGTTTTTATACAGTAGGCGGAAGAGGTGACGGTGTAACTGTTTGTCACAAACCCAACGCAGGCATTAACCGCCCTGCAGGTGATGCGTCGTCAACCCGACCAGTGAAGTAAGCTTCACATCGGCAAGGGCAAACCGGGGATCGTGGCGGGTTTCTTCAGCGGGCACCACAATGGAGCGCATACGTGCGGCTTTCGATGCCACCATACCGTTTACGGAGTCTTCAAGCGCAACGCAGTTGAGCGGATCAATACCCAGCTTAGCGGCACAGTCCAGATAGACCTGCGGGTGCGGCTTGCTGTAAGGCAATTTTTCCGCTGATGCCAGCGCGTCGAAACTGTCGCGCAGTTCAAACATGATGAGCACTTTTTCCAGCATATGCAGCGGTGAAGCAGAGGCCAGACCGACTTTCAGCCCCTGAGCTTTACACAGCGCGACGGCTTCACGTGCGCCAGGCAGCAACGGCATGTTCTCTTCGACCAGCGAGATGGCGCGGCTGATAATGCGTGCGGTCACTTCATCACGATCCGGGCCAACCCACGGTTGTTGGGCAAACCACAGATCGACGACCATATCAATGCGCAGGCCAAGCGTGTCTGGAAGTTCATTACGGCGGCTGATATCTACGCCAAGGCTGGCGATGACGTCCAGTTCGGCGCGATCCCACAACGGTTCGGAATCGATCAGTAATCCATCCATGTCAAAAATTGCGGCAAGAATTTGGCGCGGTGTCGACATCACAACGTCTCCTTATCCAGGGTGTTCGACAGACGATAAGTGCTAAGCACAACCTGCAATTTAGCATATTGCCTTTAAAGATCGGGCGAAATTGATGACCAGCAGGTAGACTTAGGCACAAATAACGCGTCTTTATGAAGAGGAACTGATGACGTATCAACAAGCTGGACGCATCGCGGTCTTAAAACGTATTGCTGGCTGGGCGATTTTTATTCCAGCTGTCATTTCTACGCTGATCTCTGTACTGAAATTTATGTACGATCACAGCGAAAAACAGCCGGGTATTAATGCGGTAATGCTTGATTTTGCGCATGTCATGATTGAGATGATGCGTTTTAACACACCATTCTTGAATGTCTTCTGGTTCAACTCACCCACCCCGGATTTTCATCAGCAACTGAATATCGGCTTTTGGGGCATTTACGCACTGATCTTTATCGCCCTCGCATTGCAGGCCTCTGGCGCACGAATGAGTCGTCAGACGCGCTTTCTACGCGAAGGGGTTGAGGATCAGTTAATTCTGGAGCAGGCTAAAGGCCCGGAAGGGATGAGTCGGGAGCAGATTGAATCCCGCATTGTTGTGCCGCGTCATACCATTTTTCTGCAAATTTTCCCGCTCTATATCCTCCCGGTGATCATCATTGTGGCGGGATACTTCTTCTTCTCGCTGCTCGGTTTTCTGTAACAGATAAGGGTGGCGAAAGAGCCACCCTTATCTGCCTTCACGCGGCAAGTATACGTTCAAGGGCCCGCTGCGCGTTGACCAGGTGCTCCCCGCCAAACAGGATGGCTCGGTTCATCAGCGTATAAAGCTGATACACCGGCTGGCGATCGAGGAAACCGGGCGGCAGGGGGGAAACCGACTGGTACCCATCGTATATTTGCGGTGGCTGTTCCGGATGCAGCGGCAACATGGCCAGATCGCATTCTCTGTCACCCCAGTAGCAGGCCGGGTCAAAAATATAGGGGCCGTTAGGGCCTAGCGCGCAATTATTTGACCATAAATCGCCGTGTAGCAAAGAAGGCTGAGGCTGGTGGGATGCCAGACGCTGCTGAACGTGCTCAACGATGGCATCTATATTGCCAAATTCCAGCCCTTTTTCTGCGGCCAGCTCAAGTTGCCAGCCAATGCGTTGCTCAGCAAAAAACGTCGACCAGCGACGCTGCCAGGAATTAGGTTGTGGGGTAGTGGAGAGATCGTTGTCGAAATCGAGACCAAACTGCGGCTGGTCGCTCCATTGATGCAGGCGCGCTAACTGTTGGCCGAGAATGAAAGCATTATGGGCATCTAACGGACGGGCTGGGAGATATTCCATCACCAGAAAGCTGTAGTCTCGGTCACTCCCCACGGCCAGAACTTGTGGGACCGTCACCGTTTTACTGCGCGACAACAGTTCCAGCTGGTCAGCTTCGGCGGTAAAGATCGGAAGCAGTTCCCGCTCATCACATTTAACGAAAAGGTCGCGTCCAGCGTAGCGTAAATGCCACGCGGCGTGGATCTCTCCGCCTGGCAGTTCGTTACGCAGTTCAATTTCACCTTCACCCAGTTGTTCACTTAAAAGATGACTGATAGCCTGCCACATGTTGTCTCTCCCATGTTGTCTGCCAGATCATAAAGTTAGCGCATAATTGCGGTAAAAAAATACGAACTAACGCACACCTGAGCGGTTTAAATTCATGCAGGGCACTTATTGTTCTTTTTTCTCCCAGCTTTCCCAGGTTTCCACGTCAATTTCGGCAGGCTTGTCAGTCACGCTTTCCACCAGACTGGTGCCCAGCGCATGTACCTCTTCCTGGCTCAGGGGACTGATTATGCCGAATGTCAGCGTGCCTAAATCATGAACATTGCCCTCGTCATCCGTGAGCGTGAGGAGAAAATTAGCCCGGGTGAACGCGTTGTTGAGCTCATTCAGCTCGGTGAGCGATGCTTCATGAAGGTTGACGGTTACAACGTAGCGGGTGATGTCACCACTGCTCATAATTCACCTCATTGTTATCATGAAAGTTTTCTTAGCATAGTCGATAGTCTGTGTTTGGCGACTACGATGTGAATTTCCCCTCCATAAAGAAGGGGAACGGGTGTTAATTGCGTGACAGGTAATCAACGATTTTTTGCGTATCGGCCAGTGAACAGAGACGCGTGCCCTGGTTGATGGTTGCAGCACTCCCCGCCGCCACACCGTAGCGTGTCATTTCCAGCAGTGATGCGCCCTGCGCCAGTTTCAGCGTCATTGCACCGACCATGCTGTCACCGGCACCCACTGTACTCTGACTTTTCATTGGGGGTGGCACAACCTGAACGGACGACGATTCATCGACTGCCAGCGCCCCCTGAGGACCAAGTGAAACCACGACGCGTCGCGCTTTACCGCTGCGCACCAACTCCTGTGCGGCGGTGCGAACATCATCTGGTTGTGTCAGTTCGCGGTTGACCAGTGCACTTAACTCTTTCTGGTTGGGTTTAACCAGCTCAAGATTGCCTGGCACTAATGCAGCCTGCAGGGCATCGCCGCTGCTGTCGACAATGCAGCGGATCCCGCGTTGTTGTGCAGCCCGGATGAGCGCTGTTAATTTTTCCGTGCTCGCGCCGGGTGGCAGGCTGCCGCTCACTACCAGCAGTGCACCGCTTTCTATCGCCAGCACTTTCTCTTCCAGTTGACGAAATTCATCATCACTGAGCTTTGCGCCTGGCATGACAAAACGGTATTGCTCTCCGCTTGACTCCACGTGTACATGCAGGTTTTGTCGTGTCCAGTCTTTGGCATCGACTGTCTCTACGGCAACATGCTCATCTGCCAGCAAAGAGATCAGGTGTTCACCGGTGGCTCCCCCTGCGGGGAATATTGCTGTCGCTTTACCGCCGAGGTGCGTAATCGCGCGCGCCACGTTGATACCGCCGCCGCCTGGCTCAAAGACAGGGGGCGTGCAACGCAATTTACCTTCCGGGTAAATCTGGGGCGTCAGGGTGGCGGAATCAAGGGAAGGGGAGAGCGTCAGAGTGTAGATAGAAACCATCATTACCTCCTTTTAGTATGGGTTCTTATTAGTCTGGCACCATTTATCAGGAAGGCAATGTAAATAACAGTATGATTTTAAATATGAATAGGGATGAAATAACATTTTGGGGATATATAAAATAAAACGCAATTTGAGATCGTTCTTATTCAAAAAATGAAATAAGAAAACATTGCTATGTTATTTGCGGCTTTTTATAATTTGTTACCTTTCTCTGGACGCCTTGTCATTGATCCTCAAGAAAGATTCCGGGACCGTGTGGTCTCTTTTTTTGTTGTACGGACTCCTTAATAAAATGAAGCTTTTGAAGACAGTACCCGCTGCACTGATGCTGGCGGGTGGCGTGTTTGTGGCAATGAACGCGAGCGCCGATGATACCGTTTTTACTGTCATGGACGATCCCACCACCGCGAAAAAACCGTTTGAAGGTAACCTGAACGCCGGGTACCTGGCACAATCCGGTAACACGAAAAGCTCCTCTCTGACAGCGGACAGTACGCTCACCTGGTACGGTAACACCACCGCATGGTCTCTGTGGGGAAATGCCAGCAACACTTCCGCTAATGATGAACGCTCTTCCGAGAAATATGCGGTAGGCGGACGTAGCCGCTACAACATGACTGACTATGACTACCTGTTTGGTCAGGCAAGCTGGTTGACTGACCGTTACAACGGTTATCGTCAGCGTGATGTATTCACCGCGGGTTATGGTCGTCAGTTCCTGAATGGCCCGGTACATAGCTTCCGTTTTGAATTCGGTCCTGGTGTACGTTATGACGAGTACACCGATGGCGATACCAAAACTCAACCGCTCGGTTACGCTTCCGGTACCTATGCCTGGCAGATGACCGACAACACCAAATTTACCCAGGGTGTTTCAGTATTTGGTGCCGACGATACGACGCTGAACTCCGAGACAGCACTGAACGTGGCTATCAACGAACACTTTGGTCTGAAAGTGGCTTACAACGTGACCTGGAACTCTTCACCGCCAGAAACTGCACCGGATCATACCGATCGCAGAACCACAGTTTCACTGGGTTATAGAATGTAATAATGGCGGGCCGATGAAGATGTCGGCCCGTTTTACATCTAAGGCCTGTTGACGTACTTTCTGATGACGACTATTCGCCTCTAGCCCCAAATCATTGCCGCCCAACGCAGTAACAGCATAGCGCCGCAGATGGCTATCAGCACCAGCACCATTTTCCAGTGTTTTACGGCAAATCGTTTTGTTGGCATAACCTAATCCTTGTTCCTTGATACGCATAGTCTATCAAACAGGGCAGAAAAATGCCCCATCGCAGGGCGCGATTAGGTTATACCCGCTTAGGTGAGGCTCAGAACCAGTGGAATCGTTCGGCGAGAATTAACAATAAACCTGTGGCTGAAAGGATGTTCAATATCACAACCGTTCTACTGGATACGTTCATGGTATGCACCTTTGGGTTTAATGACCTGTTCAAGAGTAGCCCAGCATCTCTGGAATGCGAGCACCAGGGGTATGCAACCTGCAAATTCATGCGAAAGTGCCAGCACATCAATCTGCCAGCAGAGGGTGCAATCTCCCTTTTGTTAGTGTTAACATTGCAAGGCTTGCCGTAAATCGGACGTTATCTGATTTTTCTGCGGGTGAATGATGACGAACCAATTTGACGATTGTTGGTCAGATGGTGTCGTAATCTATTGTCAAATCACGATTATTTTCTTTGTATATGCTCTTATGTGTGGGGCATCACTGCAAATAAGGATATAAAATGCCTGTAATTACTCTTCCTGATGGCAGCCAACGCCATTACGACCATGCTGTTAGCCCAATGGATGTTGCTCTGGACATCGGCCCTGGACTCGCGAAAGCGACCATCGCTGGCCGTGTTAACGGTGAGCTGGTTGATGCTTCCGATCTGATCGAAAATGATGCAACGCTTGCCATCATTACAGCGAAAGACGAAGACGGTCTGGAGATCATTCGCCACTCCTGCGCACACCTGTTAGGTCATGCCATCAAACAGCTGTGGCCAAATACTAAAATGGCGATCGGTCCGGTTATCGACAACGGTTTTTACTACGACGTTGACCTTGATCACACCCTGACTCAGGAAGATATCGACGCGCTCGAAAAACGTATGCACGAGCTCGCCGAAACGAACTATGACGTCATCAAGAAGAAAGTCAGCTGGCACGAAGCGCGTGAAACCTTCGTGAAGCGTGGCGAGAACTATAAAGTCTCTATTCTTGATGAAAACATCTCCCATGATGACAAGCCAGGCTTGTACCATCACGAAGAATACGTCGACATGTGTCGTGGACCGCACGTGCCGAATATGCGCTTCTGTCATCACTTCAAACTGATGAAAATCGCAGGCGCCTACTGGCGTGGCGACAGCAACAACAAGATGTTGCAGCGTATCTATGGGACCGCATGGGCCGATAAAAAAGCGCTGAATGCTTATCTGCAGCGTCTGGAAGAAGCCGCGAAGCGTGACCACCGTAAAATTGGTAAGCAACTTGACCTGTACCACATGCAGGAAGAAGCGCCGGGTATGGTGTTCTGGCACAACGACGGCTGGACCATTTTCCGTGAACTGGAAACCTTCGTTCGTTCCAAGCTGAAAGAATACCAGTACCAGGAAGTAAAAGGCCCGTTCATGATGGACCGTGTGCTGTGGGAAAAAACCGGCCACTGGGACAACTACAAAGATGCGATGTTCACTACCTCTTCCGAGAACCGTGAATACTGCATTAAGCCAATGAACTGCCCGGGGCACGTTCAGATCTTCAACCAGGGTCTGAAGTCCTACCGCGACCTGCCGCTGCGTATGGCAGAGTTCGGTAGCTGCCACCGTAACGAGCCATCAGGTGCGCTGCATGGTCTGATGCGTGTTCGTGGTTTTACTCAGGATGATGCGCATATCTTCTGTACGGAAGATCAGGTACGTGACGAAGTTAACGCCTGTATTCGTATGGTCTACGATATGTACAGCACCTTTGGCTTCGAGAAGATCGTGGTCAAACTCTCAACGCGTCCGGAAAAACGTATCGGCAGCGATGAGACCTGGGATCGCGCAGAAGCGGATCTCGCCGTGGCGCTGGAAGAGAACGGCATTCCGTTCGAATACCAGTTGGGCGAGGGCGCATTCTACGGTCCGAAAATTGAATTTACCCTGTATGACTGCCTCGATCGCGCATGGCAGTGCGGTACTGTACAGCTGGACTTCTCCCTGCCGCAGCGTTTAAGCGCCTCTTATGTTGGCGAAGACAACGAGCGTCAGGTACCGGTAATGATTCACCGTGCAATTCTCGGTTCTCTGGAGCGCTTCATCGGCATCCTGACTGAAGAGTTCGCCGGCTTCTTCCCAACCTGGCTTGCGCCAGTGCAGGTCGTGGTGATGAACATTACCGATTCTCAGGCGGATTACGTTAAAGAATTGACGCAGAAACTACAAAATGCGGGCATTCGCGTAAAAGCAGACTTGAGAAATGAGAAGATTGGCTTTAAAATCCGCGAGCACACTTTACGTCGTGTCCCGTATATGTTGGTCTGTGGTGATAAAGAGGTGGAAGCAGGCAAAGTTGCCGTTCGCACCCGCCGTGGTAAAGACCTGGGCAGCCTGGACGTAAGTGAAGTGATTGAGAAGCTGCAACAAGAGATTCGCAGCCGCAGTCTTCAACAACTGGAGGAATAAGGTATTAAAGGCGGAAAACGAGTTCAAACGGCACGTCCGAATCGTATCAATGGCGAGATTCGCGCCCAGGAAGTTCGCTTAACAGGTCTGGAAGGCGAGCAGCTGGGGATTGTGAGTCTGAGAGAAGCAATCGAAAAGGCTGAAGAAGCTGGAGTAGATTTAGTTGAAATCAGCCCTAACGCCGAACCGCCAGTTTGTCGTATCATGGACTACGGCAAGTTCCTTTATGAAAAGAGTAAGTCTTCTAAGGAACAGAAGAAAAAGCAAAAAGTTATCCAGGTTAAGGAAATCAAATTCCGTCCTGGTACCGACGATGGCGATTATCAGGTAAAACTCCGCAGCCTGATTCGCTTTCTGGAAGATGGCGATAAGGCCAAGATCACGCTGCGTTTCCGCGGTCGTGAGATGGCCCACCAACAGATTGGTATGGAAGTGCTTAACCGCGTCCGTGACGATCTGAGTGAACTGGCAGTAGTCGAATCCTTCCCTACGAAGATCGAAGGCCGCCAGATGATCATGGTGCTCGCTCCTAAGAAGAAACAGTAAGGCCTTCAAGCAGCAAAATCTGTGGAGCCTTCGGGTTTCATAGGTTTTGTTCGCCTATGTTTCGTTTATTTAACAATGCGAAGTGGAAGTTATTAAGATGCCAAAAATTAAGACCGTACGCGGTGCTGCTAAGCGCTTCAAAAAAACCGGTAAAGGTGGTTTTAAGCACAAGCACGCTAACCTGCGTCACATTCTGACTAAGAAAGCTACCAAGCGTAAACGTCACCTGCGTCCAAAAGCCATGGTTTCTAAAGGCGATCTGGGCCTGGTAATCGCGTGCCTGCCGTACGCATAAGTCGTTAACGTTTAACTTTTTTAACTTAGAATAGATACAGGAGAGCACACATGGCTCGCGTAAAACGTGGTGTAATTGCACGTGCACGTCACAAGAAAATTTTGAAACAAGCTAAAGGCTACTACGGTGCGCGTTCACGCGTATACCGCGTTGCCTTCCAGGCTGTTATCAAAGCAGGTCAGTACGCTTACCGTGACCGTCGTCAGCGTAAGCGTCAGTTCCGTCAACTGTGGATTGCGCGTATCAACGCAGCAGCACGTCAGAACGGTATTTCTTACAGCAAATTCATCAACGGCCTGAAAAAAGCCTCTGTTGAAATCGACCGTAAGATCCTGGCTGACATCGCAGTATTCGACAAAGTAGCGTTCACCGCTCTGGTCGAAAAAGCGAAAGCAGCACTGGCATAAGCCAGTTGAGAGAGGGGGCTTAGCTCCCTCTTTTCATTTAACACCATCAGAAGATTGACTTTTACCGGTGCAACCTTTTCAATAAGGTCTTAACGGTATTTACCACACAAGGTAACGCAAGCATGAATGCTGCTATTTTCCGCTTCTTCTTTTACTTTAGCACCTGAATTCAGGAGGCTAGCGCGTGAAAGATGAAACGAAAAACAGCGCCAGATAAGCCTCCCGATGGAGGCTTTTTTTGTGCCTGAATTTGAGAGAATAACTCCACCAAATCGGTGTCTGCACCGACATAATGAGGAAAATCATGTCACATCTCGCAGAGCTGGTTGCCAGTGCAACAGCCGCCATTAATCAGGCCTCAGATGTTGCCGCGTTAGACAATGTCCGCGTCGAATATCTTGGTAAGAAAGGGCACCTGACCCTTCAAATGACAACCCTGCGTGAACTGCCGCCAGAAGAACGCCCGGCAGCGGGGGCGGTAATTAACGAAGCCAAAGAGCAGGTACAGCAGGCGCTGAATGCACGCAAAGCTGAGCTGGAAAGTGCAGTGCTGAATGCGCGTCTGGCTGCAGAGACTATCGACGTTTCTCTGCCGGGTCGCCGCATCGAAAACGGCGGTCTGCACCCGGTTACCCGCACCATCGATCGCATTGAAAGTTTCTTCGGTGAGCTCGGCTTTACCGTGGCGACTGGCCCGGAAATTGAAGATGATTATCACAACTTCGATGCCCTGAACATTCCTGGCCATCATCCGGCACGCGCTGACCACGACACTTTCTGGTTCGACGCCACGCGTCTGCTGCGCACCCAAACTTCCGGCGTTCAGATCCGTACCATGAAGGATCAGGAACCGCCAATCCGTATTATCGCGCCGGGCCGTGTATATCGTAACGATTACGATCAGACCCATACGCCAATGTTCCACCAGATGGAAGGCCTGATTGTTGATAAAAACATCAGCTTCACCAACCTGAAAGGCACGCTGCACGATTTCCTGAATAACTTCTTTGAAGAAGATCTGCAGGTTCGTTTCCGTCCGTCCTACTTCCCGTTCACTGAACCGTCTGCGGAAGTTGACGTGATGGGTAAAAACGGCAAATGGCTGGAAGTGCTGGGTTGCGGCATGGTGCATCCAAACGTACTGCGCAACGTAGGCATCGATCCGGAAGTTTACTCCGGCTTTGCGTTCGGTATGGGCATGGAGCGTCTGACCATGCTGCGTTACGGCGTGACCGATCTGCGTGCATTCTTCGAAAACGATCTGCGTTTCCTCAAACAGTTTAAATAAGGGCAGGACAGAACAATGAAATTCAGTGAACTGTGGTTACGCGAATGGGTGAACACCACGCTGGACAGCGAAGCGCTTTCTAACCAGATCACCATGGCTGGCCTGGAAGTTGACGGCGTTGAGCCGGTTTCAGGTGCCTTTAATGGCGTGGTCGTAGGTGAAGTAGTTGAATGCGGCCAGCATCCTAATGCAGACAAACTGCGCGTAACAAAAGTGAACGTGGGCGGCGAGCGCCTGCTGGATATCGTCTGCGGTGCGCCAAACTGCCGTCAGGGGCTGAAAGTTGCTGTGGCAACTGTTGGTGCGGTATTGCCGGGCGATTTCAAAATTAAAGCGGCTAAGCTGCGCGGTGAGCCGTCTGAAGGCATGCTGTGCTCGTTCTCCGAACTGGGTATTTCCGACGATCACAATGGCATCATTGAGCTGCCGCTGGATGCGCCAATTGGCACCGATATCCGTGAATACCTGAAGCTTGATGACAACACCATTGAAATCAGCGTCACGCCAAACCGTGCTGATTGCTTAGGTATCATCGGCGTAGCGCGCGATGTTGCGGTGCTGAACCAGGTTGAGCTGAACGTACCAGACATCACGCCAGTAGCTGCAACCATTACCGACACTCTGCCAATTCAGGTTGAAGCCGCCGATGCGTGCCCGCGTTACCTGGGGCGTGTTGTGAAAGGCATTAACGTTAAAGCGCCAACCCCTCTGTGGATGAAAGAGAAACTGCGTCGCTGTGGTATTCGCTCCATTGATGCGGTTGTTGACGTCACTAACTACGTTCTGCTGGAGCTTGGCCAGCCAATGCACGCGTTCGATAAAGATCGTATCGAAGGCGGAATTGTTGTACGTATGGCGAAAGAGGGTGAAACCCTGGTTCTGCTGGACGGCAGCGAAGCAAAACTGAACGCTGATACCCTGGTGATTGCAGATCATGGCAAAGCGCTGGCGATGGGCGGTATCTTCGGGGGCGAGCACTCAGGCGTGAACGACGAGACGCAAAACGTCCTGCTGGAATGCGCCTTCTTCAGCCCGCTCTCCATCACCGGTCGCGCACGCCGTCACGGCCTGCATACCGATGCCTCCCACCGCTACGAGCGCGGCGTTGACCCGGCGCTGCAGTACAAAGCGATGGAACGCGCGACCCGCCTGCTGATCGATATCTGCGGCGGCGAAGCTGGCCCGGTTATTGATGTGACAAACGAAGCCACTCTGCCAAAACGCGCAACCATCACTCTGCGTCGCAGCAAGCTGGATCGTTTGATTGGGCACCACGTTGCCGATGCGCAGGTCACCGACATTCTGAAGCGCCTGGGCTGTGAAGTCACCGAAGGTCAGGACGAATGGAAGGCCGTTGCGCCATCATGGCGTTTCGACATGGAGATCGAAGAAGACCTGGTGGAAGAAGTGGCTCGCGTATACGGCTACAACAACATCCCTGATGAGCCTGTACAGGCGGGTCTGGTGATGGGCACCCACCGTGAAGCTGACCTGTCTCTGAAGCGTGTGAAAACCATGCTCAATGATAAAGGTTACCAGGAAGTGATCACCTACAGCTTTGTTGATCCGAAGCTGCAGCAGTTGATCCATCCGGGCCAGGAAGCGCTGATCCTGCCAAGCCCAATCTCCAGCGAAATGTCCGCGATGCGTCTGTCTCTGTGGACGGGGCTGCTGGGTACGATTGTTTACAACCAGAATCGCCAGCAAAACCGTGTGCGAATTTTCGAAAGCGGTTTGCGCTTTGTACCGGATAATCAGGCAAATTTAGGCATCCGTCAGGATCTTATGCTGGCTGGTGCCATCAGCGGTAACCGCTATGAAGAGCATTGGGATCTGGCGAAAGGGACGGTTGATTTCTACGATATGAAGGGCGATCTGGAAGCAATTCTCGATCTGACCGGTAAATTATCTGAAATTGAATTCCGTGCAGAAGCCATTCCGGCACTGCATCCGGGGCAAAGTGCAGCCATTTATTTAGACGGCAAACGTGTTGGTTTCATTGGTGTTGTTCACCCTGAGCTGGAGCGTAAACTGGATCTGAATGGCCGTACCATCGTGTTCGAGCTGGAGTGGAACCCGGTTGCAGACCGCGTCATTCCTCAGGCGCAGGACGTGTCACGCTTCCCGGCGAACCGCCGTGATATCGCGGTTGTGGTCGCGGAAAATGTGCCCGCAGCAGATATTTTGGCCGAATGTAAGAAAGTTGGCGTAAATCAGGTAGTTGGCGTAAACTTATTTGACGTGTACCGCGGCAAGGGCGTAGCAGAAGGTTTCAAGAGCCTTGCTATCAGCCTTATCCTTCAGGATACCAGCCGTACACTCGAAGAAGAGGAGATTGCCGCTACCGTCGCCAAATGTGTAGAGGCATTAAAAGAGCGATTCCAGGCATCATTGAGGGATTGAACCTATGGCGCTTACAAAAGCTGAAATGTCAGAATATCTGTTTGATAAGCTTGGGCTTAGCAAACGGGATGCCAAAGAGCTGGTAGAGCTGTTTTTCGAAGAGATCCGTCGTGCTCTGGAAAATGGTGAACAGGTAAAACTCTCCGGTTTTGGCAATTTTGATTTGCGAGACAAAAACCAACGTCCGGGCCGCAACCCGAAGACGGGGGAAGATATTCCCATTACAGCTCGCCGCGTGGTGACCTTCAGACCCGGCCAGAAGTTAAAAAGCCGTGTCGAAAACGCAACGCCCAAAGCAGAGTAATATGAACTAACTAAAAAGGCCGCTCACGCGGCCTTTTTTCTTTGCGCTCTTTGGCAAACCCGCCGTAAAATCAATTACATCTTACGTCAATAAAACTGTACACATGCTTGATTACGCCTATCGCCAGCACCGTTCCGATCAACGTCGCCTGTTTTTGCTGGTGCTGCTTCTTGTTGTCGCCGCCGGCATAAGCCTGTGTGCGGGCGACAGATGGATAGGGCCTGAAAGCTGGATGAGCCCTGACGGGCAGATCTTCATCTGGCAAATACGTCTGCCGCGCACCGTGGCGGTGATCCTGGTGGGGGCTGCACTGGCGCTCTGCGGCACCATTATGCAGGCATTGTTCGACAACCCGCTGGCGGAACCCGGGCTGCTCGGCGTATCGAACGGCGCAGGCGTGGGGCTGATAGCGGCCGTCATGCTTGGCGGGGGAGCACTTTCCGGGTGGAGTATCAGCCTGAGCGCCATTACTGGCGCATTGCTGATAACGCTCATTCTCCTGCGTTTCGCCAGACGGCACTTGTCGACCAGCCGTCTGCTGCTTGCCGGGGTAGCGCTGGGTATCATCTGTAGCGCGCTGATGACCTGGGCGGTCTACTTCTCGACCTCTTTTGACCTGCGTCAGCTGATGTACTGGATGATGGGCGGTTTTGGGGGCGTGGACTGGCACCAGGGCTGGCTGATGGTTCTTCTGATCCCGGTCATATTGTGGGCGACCATGCAGGCACAACCACTCAACATGCTCGCGCTGGGTGAAACATCCGCTCGCCAGCTCGGGATGCCACTGGTGTTCTGGCGTAATGTGCTGGTTATTGCCATTGGCTGGCTGGTGGGGGTCAGCGTGGCGCTGGCGGGGGCGATTGGTTTTATCGGGTTGGTTATTCCGCATATGCTTCGCCTGTGTGGCCTCACCGACCATCGAACCTTACTTCCGGCCTCGGCAGTCGCCGGGGCGGTAACACTGCTGGTGGCCGATATCATCGCCCGGCTTGCCCTGACAGCCGCGGAACTGCCCATTGGTGTAGTGACCGCCACGCTGGGCGCGCCGGTATTTATCTGGCTACTATTAAAAGCCGGACGTTAAATCACGATCCGTAAGACAACCAGAGGGAATGCTATGCAGTCAGATATCCTGAACACCAAAGTGACCACCATTGATGGCGATAACACCACGCTGGAAGGCTACAAAGGCAATGTATTGCTGATCGTCAACGTGGCATCCAAATGTGGCCTGACGCCACAGTACGAGCAGCTGGAGAACATTCAGAAAGCGTGGGAGAAAGACGGTTTCACCGTGCTGGGTTTCCCCTGCAACCAGTTCCTGGGCCAGGAGCCGGGAAGCGAAGAAGAGATCAAAACGTTTTGTAGTACGACCTACGGTGTGACGTTCCCGCTGTTCAGCAAAATTGATGTTAACGGCGAAGATCGCCATCCACTGTATGCGAAGCTGATTGCTGCCGCGCCGACAGCCGTTGCGCCAGAAGGCAGCGGCTTTTATGAACGTATGGCGAGCAAAGGTCGGGCACCGCTCTACCCGGATGATATTCTGTGGAACTTTGAAAAATTCCTGATTGGTCGTGATGGCCAGGTGGTTCAGCGTTTTTCGCCGGATATGACGCCTGAAGATCCGATTGTCATGGAATCTATCAAGCTGGCGCTGGCGAAATAATGTCGTTGCTGATGCAGCTCACGGACGTTGCCGAGAAGGGACGTCTGGAGCCGATAACCGGTACCCTCAATGCGGGAGAGATCCTGCATCTTGTTGGGCCCAACGGCGCAGGGAAGAGCACGTTGTTGGCCCGTATGGCGGGGCTAACCTCCGGGCAAGGGCAGATATCGCTGCTGGAGCATACTCTAACCGACTGGTCGCCGGTCTCGCTGGCGCACCGGCGCAGTTACCTTGTGCAGCAACAAATGCCCCCTTTTGCGATGCCTGTCTGGCATTATCTGATGCTGCATTTGCACGACAAACAACATACGGCACTGCTGACTGAAGTGGCTGCGGCCCTGGGGCTAGAAGATAAACTGTCCCGGCACGCCAGCCAGCTTTCCGGCGGAGAATGGCAGCGGGTGCGCCTGGCGGCGGTCATTGTTCAGATTCACCCGGCAGGTAACCCTCACGGGCGGATGCTGCTTCTGGATGAGCCGATGAGCGGTCTGGATGTGGCGCAGCAGGCGGCGCTGGATTCGCTGTTAAGTAGTCTGAGCCGAAAGGGTATCGCCGTGGTAATGAGCAGTCATGACCTCAACCATACCTTGCGGCATGCCCACCGGGTGTGGTTGCTGTCACGTGGAAAGATGATCGCCAGCGGGACGCGGGATCAGGTTCTTACGCCGCCAAATCTTGCCCTTGCGTACAATATGTCTTTCCGCAGGCTGGATATAGAGGGACATAAGATGCTGATTTCTACCGGGCAGGAGTAACCGTTTCTTGCCTGTTAGCACAATTGCACGCTAAATTACGAAAAGAACAAAAAAAGCAGAGGATTCGTCTGAAAATGCGATTCTGGTTTCTCCTGATGGCAGCGTTATTTCTCGCGGGATGCAGTAGCCATCGTGCGCCGCCGCCTAACCCGCGGCTTTCAGATTCTATCACCGTCATTGCCAGCCTCAACGATCAGCTGAGCAACTGGCGCGGTACGCCTTATCGCTATGGCGGCATGAGCCGTGGCGGTGTAGATTGTTCTGGTTTTGTCCTGATGACGTTCCGCGACAAGTTTGACTTACAGCTTCCGCGCGAAACGCGCAAGCAGGCAGAAATAGGGACTGAAATTGATAAAGATGAGCTTCTGCCTGGAGACCTGGTGTTTTTCAAAACCGGGTCGGGTGAAAGCGGTCTTCACGTTGGAATTTATGATACAGACAATCAGTTTATTCACGCCTCGACCAGCCGCGGAGTGATGCGATCTTCTCTCGATAATGTGTACTGGCGTAAAAACTTCTGGCAAGCACGACGTATTTAGTCTGCCCCGGATGTGTCTTTATGACGGCATGGTAGCGAATAAATCATGCCGTTTTTTCGCAAATAAGATGATTAAAGTTAAATTTACCTAAAATTAGCTAAGCCCGCATGTGTCTGTTTTATCTAAAACTGGCTATTATTCAGTAACCAGGATAAGATTATTTTAGATTCAGGGATAAATCTGAAAATTAATACGGAACTAATGAAATTAATCTTATTAAAATCAAGACAGTGGAATTGTGTCGGCAATTGCTCCAGGATGTCCTCTCTCATCTTTAATGCGGGGCGAGTGCAATGATAATTACGCTAGATAATGCTTACCAGTCTGAACTATTGTTCATGCCTGCCCGTAATAGTGCAGGTGAGCTTAAAGGTTTAGAGGTTCTGGTTAACTTTACTGGCGTCGGCACTGATGTAAGGATCCCCACTGACCTCGTTATCCCTCGTCTTACAGCGACAGAAGAGTTAGCGTTGTTTAACGAGAAACTGCAATTGCTTGATACCTGCAAACTGTTTTTTATTCAGCATCAGTTAATTGCATGGATCAATATTACACCTGTTATTGTTGAGTTTTTATTAAGCAATGGAAACGCTGTTTCAATCCTTGAGCGTTATCCGTTTATTGAGTTTACTGTTAATGAGAACTATCCAGGTTTAAATAACGGAAAAGACGATCTCCAGTTGGCAAGAATGGCGATTCATTTCCCGTTGGTTCTGGCAAACTTTGGTGCAGGCGCAGCATCCCTCAAAGCCGTCTATGATGGATTATTTAAACGGGTGATCATCGACAAAGGGTTCATTCAGCAGCGTGCATCGGAGCTCTCTTTTGAACCTTTTATGCGTGCAATTCTCTGGCAGATAACACCCCATTGCCAGTCTGTCATCGTAGCCGGAATCGACGATCACAACCTGTTGCAACGTGTCTTGTCCTTTAACGTCGGTGCGATGCAGGGAGCGCTCTGGCCAGCGGTCAGTGCAGAGCACGTCACCACGCTGGTTCAGCGATAACCCTTTCTTTCACCCGTGTTTAAGTGCGGGTAAACCCTCTACACTAAAAGCAGGAGGACTTATGACCCTGTCTTTTACTGCTCACTGGCATGACGAGTTGCCTGGTTTTTACACAGCACTCAAACCAACACCCTTACAAAATTCGCGTCTTATCTGGCACAACGATCGGCTGGCAGAGGAACTGGCGATTCCACCTGCCATGTTTCAGCCTTCAGACGGCGCTGGCGTCTGGGGGGGCGAAAAGCTCCTCGCAGGCATGCAACCCCTGGCTCAGGTCTATAGTGGACACCAGTTTGGCGTCTGGGCGGGGCAACTGGGCGACGGCAGGGGGATCCTGCTTGGTGAACAACAGCTTCCCAACGGGGAGACGGTTGACTGGCACCTGAAAGGCGCAGGCCTTACCCCTTACTCGCGGATGGGGGATGGGCGTGCGGTATTACGTTCAACGATTCGTGAATGCCTGGCATCTGAAGCGATGCATGCGCTGGGGATCCCGACCACCCGTGCGCTGTCGATTGTCACCAGCGACACGCCGGTTGCGCGCGAAACGATGGAAAAAGGGGCGATGCTGATGCGCATTGCGCAAAGTCATTTGCGCTTTGGCCATTTTGAGCACTTTTACTATCGCCGCGAGACGGAAAAGGTGCGTCAGCTTGCAGACTACGCTATCGCTCATCACTGGCCACATTTGCAGGATGAGGATGATAAATACGTTCTCTGGTTCCGGGATGTGATTGCCCGTACTGCATCAATGATCGCGCGCTGGCAAACGGTAGGATTTGCCCACGGCGTCATGAATACGGACAACATGTCGCTCCTGGGGTTGACCTTTGATTACGGTCCGTTTGGGTTCCTTGATGATTATCAGCCGGGATATATCTGTAATCACTCCGATTATCAGGGCCGTTACAGCTTTGACAATCAGCCTGCGGTTGGATTGTGGAACCTGCAACGTCTTGCGCAAACGCTGTCACCGTTTATCGACGTTGATGCCCTGAATGACGCGCTCGATAGCTATCAGGATATTTTGCTGCGTGAATACGGTATGTTGATGCGCAACAAGCTGGGGCTGATGACCCAGGAAAGGGGAGATAACGAGATCCTCAATGACCTGTTTGCCCTGATGGCGCGTGAAGGCAGCGATTACACCCGCACTTTCCGGATGCTGGGCCAGACGGAGCAGCACAGTGCCGCCTCACCGTTGCGGGACGAGTTTATCGACAGGCAGGCGTTTGACGACTGGTTTGCCCGGTACCGCACGCGGTTGCAGCAAGAGCAGGTTGACGATACCACCCGGCACGCGCAGATGAACGCGGCGAACCCGGCGATGGTGTTACGCAACTGGCTGGCCCAACGGGCGATTGAGCAGGCAGAGCAGGGTGAGTATGACGAGTTACACCGTCTGCATGTGGCGTTACGCACGCCGTTTGCCGACAGGGATGACGATTACGTCAGCCGCCCGCCTGACTGGGGCAAGCGGCTGGAGGTAAGCTGCTCAAGTTAGTCATTTTGCCGGGTGATGCGACGCTCACCCGGCTTACCCGTCACTGTGCGACCCACCCACCATCCATGTTCCATGCGACGCCCCGGACATTTACGGCGCTGTCGCTGCACAAAAATAGCGCCAGTTCGCCCAACTGTTCCGGGGTGACAAACTCACCTGAAGGCTGTTTCTCCGCCAGAAGCTGGTCTCGTGCCTGGTCTGGTGCGACGCCATCGGCAATGCGTTTGTCGATTTGCTGTTGTACCAGGGGAGTCAGTACCCAGCCCGGGCAGATCGTGTTGGCGGTAATCCCCGTGCGGGCGGTTTCGAGCGCCAGGGATTTCGTAAAGCCCACCACGCCATGCTTGGCGGCGACATAGGCTGACTTTTCTTTTGACGCGACTAGCCCATGAACGGAGGCAATGTTAATGATACGGCCCCAGTTTTTCTCACGCATGGCAGGCAGTGCCAGCCGGCTGGTGTGAAACACGGAAGAGAGATTCAGCGCGATAATGTCGTTCCATTTCTCTACCGGAAATACCTCAACCGGGGCCACATGCTGTATTCCGGCATTGTTAATCAGAATATCCACACTACCAAACTGCGATTCGGCGTAGCGCATCATGGCTTCAATTTGCAGTATGTCACGCAGGTCTGCATCGTGATAGCCCGGCTTTTGGCCGAGTTGCGCAATCTCTTCTCTTGCTGATTCGCTGTCGCCGAAACCGTTGAGGATCAGTTGCGCCCCGGCCTTCGCCAGCACGCGGGCGATCCCAAGTCCAATACCGCTTGTCGAACCGGTCACCAGAGCGGTTTTACCCTTCAGATTCATTTTTCTCTCCTTAAACAATGCCGGTCAGATAGAACACGGCAATGACAAAAAGCACTGCCAGACTTTTTATGAGGGTGATGGCGAAAATACCGCCATAGGCCTGACGATGACTCAGGCCGGTGATTGCCAGCAAGGTAATCACCGCGCCATTGTGGGGAAGCGTGTCCATACCACCGCTTGCCATCGAGGCCACGCGGTGCAGTACTTCCAGAGGAATATTGGCGGCGTGCGCAGCGGCAATAAAGCTGTCAGACATTGCCGCGAGTGCAATGCTCATCCCCCCGGAGGCGGAACCGGTGATCCCGGCGAGGACGGTCACGCTGATCGCTTCGTTTAACAGCGGGTTTGGGATCGCGGCCAGCCCTTTTGACAGCACCAGAAAACCAGGCAGTGCAGCAATAACGGCCCCGAAACCATATTCAGAGGCCGTATTCATCGCTGCCAGAATGGCGCCGCTGACCGCCGTCCGGCTGCCTTCAGCCAGACGCCCGCGGATATTGCGAAAACCAAAAATCAGCACCAGCATGATGCCGGAGATCAGCGCCGCCTCCACGGCCCAGATGGCGGTGATTTTACTCACCTCGGTCACAATCGGTTTCGCCAGACCTGGCAGGGTGAGCTCATGGCTCGTACCGTACCAGCCAGGGATCCAGCGGGTAAACAGCAGGTTGAGGATACCCACCAGCAGCAAAGGGGAGATAGCAATCAGCGGATGTGGCAGATTTATGTTGTCCGGCGTTTCTGGTTCATTTTTGAGGTCCGAGCCGTAACCTTCATTGTTATTGAGTGCTTTACGGCGCTGACGCTCCAGCCAGAGCAGGCCAAAACAGATAATAAACAGGGAACCGATCACCCCAAGCCACGGCGCGGCCCAGGCGTTAGTACCAAAGAAGCTGGTGGGGAGAATGTTCTGGATTTGAGGCGTGCCGGGCAGGGCGTCCATGGTAAACGAAAATGCCCCCAGCGCCACGGTGGCCGGGATCAGTCGTTTGGGGATGCCGCTCTGGCGGAACAGTTCGGCGGCAAACGGATAGACCGCAAACGCCACCACGAACAGCGAAACGCCGCCATAGGTTAACAGCGCACAGACCAGAACAATGACCGGTATCGCGTGGCGACGACCGAGGATCCGAATGGCGGAGGCGACGATCGATCGTGAGAAACCGGAAAGCTCAATCAGCTTGCCAAAAACGGCACCCAGCAGAAACACCGGGAAGTAGAGCTTGACGAAGCCCACCATTTTTTCCATAAACAGACCGGTAAACGTCGGGCCTACGGCACCCGGGTCGGTCAGCAACACTGCACCCAGTGCCGCAATCGGCGCAAACAAAATAACGCTATATCCGCGATAGGCCGCCAGCATCAGCAATGCCAGTGCCGCCAGGGCAATTAACACACTCATTACGACTCCTCACTATCATTGTTATATTCGGGTACCAACGAGATGTTTAACGCTCGACGGTCAGAGCGATACCTTGTCCGCCGCCTACGCACAGGGTGACGAGCCCTTTTTTAACCTCCCGACGCTGCATTTCGTACAGCAGCGTGACGAGAATGCGGCAGCCGGAAGCACCAATCGGATGACCCAGCGCAATCGCGCCACCGTTGACGTTCACCCTGGACTCATCCCAGCCGAGCAGCTTGCCCACCGCCAGCGCTTGCGCCGCAAAGGCTTCATTGGCTTCAATGAGATCCACGTCATCGAGCGTCCAGCCAGCCCGCGCCAGAGCCGTCTGACAGGCACTGACCGGACCAATTCCCATCACGGATGGGTCGACGCCCGTCACGGCGTAACTCGCGATGCGGCCCAGGATCGGCAAACCGCTTTCCCGCGCTTTTTCCTCGCTCATCAACAGCACCGCGGCGGCACCATCATTGAGCTTTGAGGCATTACCCGCCGTGACCGTGCCTTCCTCGTGTAAAAACGCGGGGCGTAGTTGCGCGAGCTGTTCTGCGGTGGTTCCCGGCCGGGGCTGTTCATCACGGCTGATGATCAGGGGCGGCTTTTTACCCTGTTTCACCGTCACTGGCACTATCTCGGCGTCGAATCGACCGGATTCAGCCGCGGATGCAGCTTTTTGCTGCGACCGGGCGGCAAAAGCGTCCTGCTGCTCACGAGAAATGCCGTACTGCCGGGCGATGTTTTCTGCGGTGATCCCCATGTGGTAATCGTTGAACGCATCCCATAGCCCGTCGGTAATCATGCTGTCCTGCAGGCCCGTATGACCAAAACGCAACCCTGAGCGCGCACCGTCCAGCAGATAAGGCGCGTTGCTCATGCTCTCCTGACCGCCCGCGATAACCACGTCGGCATCGCCACAGCGGATCGCCTGCGCGGCCAGTTGCACCGCTTTTAAGCCCGCACCACACACCAGATTGACCGTTGTCGCGGGCGTTTTGACAGGTAACCCGGCGCGGATTGCCGTCTGGCGCGCGGGGTTTTGTCCACAACCTGCCGTCAGCACTTGACCGAAGAGCAACTCGTCTATTTGATCTGCATGCAAACCGCTGGTCGCCAGCAGGTGTTGTACCGCTACTGCACCCAGTTCAACCGCAGAAAGGGAGGCGAGCGAGCCGCGAAAACCACCCACAGGGGTTCGCGCTGCCCCGACAATCATGACGTTTTTCATGTTGAGTCCTCAGTTGAAGCGCATCTCGCGCACGTCGTCCGCCACTGTTATTTTCCCGGCCGTTTTCGCCACGATCTCGTCGATACTCACCCCCGGAGCGTATTCCCGAAGAATGAACGTACCGTCCTTGATCTCCAGTAACGCGAGGTCGGTTAAGACCCGACGGATGCAGCCCACGCCCGTGAGTGGCAGCGTGCAGCGGGGGAGTAGCTTTGACTTACCGCTTTTTGACGCGTGGGTCATCACCACTATGATGTTCTGTGCCCCGGCAACGAGATCCATTGCTCCCCCCATCCCTTTCACCATCTTCCCGGGGATCATCCATGAGGCGATATTTCCTTCGACATCCACTTCAAACGCACCTAATACGGTCAGATCGACATGACCGCCACGGATCATGGCGAATGACTGAGCCGAGTCGAAAATGGCAGCACCGATCCGCGCGGTCACCGTCTGTTTACCGGCGTTAATCATGTCGGCATCGAGGTTCTGCTCATCCGGGAATTCCCCCATTCCCAGCAGACCGTTTTCCGACTGGAGCATCACATCCATCCCCGGCGGAATGTAGTTCGCCACCAGGGTAGGGATGCCGATCCCCAGGTTGACGTAGTAACCGTCGCGCAACTCGCGAGCGACGCGCATTGCCATCTGTTCACGGGTCAACATTGTCAGACTCCTTCCGCGCGCAGCGTGCGCTGTTCAATGCGTTTTTCAAACTGGCCGACAATCACTCTGTCGACGTAAATTCCCGGGGTGTGAATAGCGGACGGAGGCAGTTCGCCCGGAGGAACAATTTCTTCCACCTCCACAACGGTTATCCGGCCCGCCGTGGCCATCAGCGGATTAAAGTTTTGCGCGGTATGGCGATAGATAACGTTGCCGTACCAGTCTGCTTTCCAGCCTTTGATAAGCGCGAAATCACCCGTAATGGCCTCTTCGAGGACGTAGTGCTTCCCCGCAAACTGACGAATTTCCTTGCCAGTCGCCACGGGAGTGCCATAGCCGGTGGCGGTGTAAAATGCCGGAATGCCCGCGCCGCCCGCGCGCACTTTTTCTGCCAGCGTCCCCTGAGGGGTGAGTTCAATCTCCAGCTCACCGCTCAATACCTGTTGCTCGAATAGCGCGTTCTCACCCACGTAAGACGCCACCACCTTGCGTACCTGCCGCGTCTCAAGCAGTATTCCGAGGCCGAAACCATCCACGCCGCAGTTGTTTGAAACCACCGTCAGATCGTTCACCTGACGGCGTCTGACTTCTGCAATCAGGTTCTCAGGGATCCCGCACAAGCCGAAACCGCCTGCCAGCAATGTCATCCCGTCCGTCAGCCCTTCCAGCGCTTGCGCATAGCTGCTGACGCGTTTATCCAGTCCCGCCATCGTCATCTCTCCCGTTGTCCGTGCCGGTATCATTAGGGGCGGTGACTCATTTGTTAATTTTGAATTTGTGACTCACTCATTTGGTTTTTTTATTAATTTACTGTTAACTAAATTTTTTCAATTAGTTAACAGGATGAAAAATGAGAATGAGTGTCAAACAGTTACGCGCGTTTTTAGCGGTAGCTCACACTCTGAATTTCGCGCACGCCAGCGAACGATTAAATCTCTCCCAGCCGGCACTGAGCCTGACGATTAAAGGGCTTGAGGATGTGCTGGGAGGGCCGCTGCTGCAGCGGAGCACGCGTAAAGTGGCCTTGACACAGGAAGGGGAGACGTTTTTGCCCATGGCGCGGCAACTGCTTGCCGACTGGGATAACGTCGAAGAGGCGATGCATCAGTGTTTTACGCTACAGCGTGGCAAAATCTCGGTCGCGGCCATGCCGTCGTTTGCCGCGAATGTCTTACCGGAGGTACTCAAGGCCTTTCGCGATCGCCACGCCGGGATCAACGTCACCGTGCATGATGTCATCAACGAACACGTGATCGAGATGGTTCGGGAAGGGCGGGTGGAGATGGGGATCGCGTTTGAGCCGGCACCCACGCATAACCTGCTGTTTACGCCCCTGGGTCTCGACAGATTTGTCGCCATTGTGCCGAAAGATTCCTCTCTTGCCGGTAAAAAACGCTTGTCATGGGAAGAGCTGCTGACGCTGGATTTCATCACCCTGCAGCGACCCTCAGCGGTACGTCTGATGATGGAAGAGGAGCTGGCCCGAAGCGGCAGAAAACTGGATGTGGCGCTGGAGAGTCATCAACTGGTGACGGTGGGGCGGATGGTCGCCAGTGGACTGGGAGGCAGCGCTGTTCCGGCATTGTGCGAAACGCAGATGGCGGCGTTAGGCGCGGTCTGTATTCCACTGGATAACCCGCTTATTGAGAAATGCATTGGCGTGATCCATCCAGGGCACACGCAGCTTTCAAAAGCGGCGCGTGCCCTGCTGGAAACACTGAAGGATTTTTATCAGCCTGGTCAGGGGGCGAGAAACACCTGCGGCGTGGCGTAAACTGGATGTCTGCCGACGAGCACTTCTGCCCCGTACCAGTGTGCCAGCGCATCAGCCTGCAAAACGGCTTCAGGTGCGCCTTCGCAGACCAATCTGCCATTGTGTAACAGCAGGATCCGATCCGCCCACAGCGCCGCCAGATTAAGATCGTGCAGCACGACGCAGACGTGGAGATCTCCCTGATGGGTCAGGGATTTCAGCAGGCGCAGCAGATGTTGCTGGTGATAGAGATCCAGCGCAGACGTGGGTTCATCAAGGAACAGCCAGCCGCGCGGCGCACCCTCATGCCACAGCTGCGCCAGCGCCCGCGCAAGCTGGATCCGCTGCTGTTCCCCACCGGAGAGTGCGGCAAACTGCCTGCCCGCCAGCGGTAAACATCCGGTAATCTGCATCACCTCCTGAACAACTGCGGGTTCGGGGTAGCGAGTCCAGGGAGCGCGGCCCATGCCGACTACCGCCTCCACAGGCCAGCCGAAGCCGAGCTGCGTGTTCTGGCACATCACCGCCCGGCGGCGAGCGAGTCTTTCCGGCTGCCAGGCATTGAGGGGGATATCTGCCAGGTTGCACTGCCCGCCAGTAGGGTTTAAATACCCCGTGAGCACCCTCAGTAACGTCGATTTTCCGGCGCCATTCGGGCCAATCAACGCCACCATTTCACCCAGGGATAAATCCAGGGATACTTCGTTTATAAGCGTCCGGTGTCCGGTGTGGAAATCTATTTTTTCTGCACAATAGCGTTCAGCCATGCTCGCCTCCACGACGAAAAATCAGCCACAGAAACCACGGCGCGCCGAGAAGGCTGGTCAGCAAACCAACCGGCATTTCCGCCGGGGCGACCAGGGTACGAGCCACCGTATCCGCAATCAGCAGCAGCGCCGCGCCGGCGAGTACAGATCCGGGGATCACCGCCCGGTGATCTGCCCCGAGCCACATGCGCATCAGGTGGGGGACCACAAGACCGACAAAACCGATAACGCCACTGACCGCTACCGCAGCGGCGACCAGCAAGGCGCTACACAGCAGCAGGATCCGCTGCACAACCGCAACCTCCACGCCGAGATAGTGCGCTTCTTCTTCACCCAATTGCAGTAAATTGAGCGCGCTGGCAAGACGCCATATCACCAGAAGAGTGGGCATCATCAGCGAGGTGACGGCCAGCAATGTTGACCATTGCGCCTGGCCGAGGCTGCCCATACCCCAAAGTGAAAGCTGGCGAAGCTGTGCATCATTACTGAGCCATGACAGCACACCGACGGCTGCCCCGCACAGGGCATTAATGGCGATACCTACTAGCAACAACCGGGAGAGCGAGCTGTTACGCTGCTGGCTGAGAAGGAAAATCACGAAAGTGGCAGACAGCGCGCCGAAAAAGGCCGCGATCATCGGGGCATAAAGCATGATCAGTGCAGGTAACGAGAGCGGAATAACCACCCATAACGCAACGGCAAGCGCCGCACCGCTGCTGATCCCGAGCAGGCCCGGATCTGCCAGCGGGTTACGAAATAACCCCTGCATTACACAGCCTGCCAGCGCCAGTGAACCCCCAATAGCCAGCGCCAACAGCACTCGGGGCAGGCGTATGGTCAGCCAGATCTGACGCAGCGCATCATCGCTGCCGTTCCACAGCAGGCTGACCGGTAAATGCAACGCGCCAAAACCGGTCGCCACGATCGTCATCGTCGTGAGGAGTGCGGTCAGTATCCACAGTGACAAGGTGATCCGTCGGGACATCAGGGTAGTTGCTCCGCTCTGACGCGCAAATGTTGAATTGCCTGCGGCGTTCGCACGCCAAAGCCCAGAAGCGCCATATCATCAATTGCCAGCAGCTGCTTGTTGCGTCCCGCCGGCGTTTGCGCCAGACCCGGCAGTTTCCAGAGATTGTCTTCACCGCCCAGCGCGTTGATACCCTCCTGAGAAATCACCACCAGGTCGGGCTGGCTGGCAATCACGCCCTCCTGTGACAGCGGTTGATAGCGGGTAAAACCTTGCATCGCATTTCTAAGCCCCGCCGCCTGAATGGCGGCATCCGCTGCGGTCTGTTGTCCGGCAGCCATTGCGGTCATCCCTCCATGGTTGAGGATAAACAGCACCCGCTTGTTGAGTGGCGAGGCGGGCAGGGCGGTCAGGGCCTGACGTAACGTGTTACGCAGGATTTCACCCTCAACCTCGCGATGTGTCGCTTGCGCGATGACCCGCACCTTTTCATCAATGACGCCCAGCGCGTTACTTGCCGGAACGGTGATGACCCTGATATGGCTTTGCTCGACCTGTTTTAATGCCAGAGACGGTTGCGCCTGGGCGCTTGCCAGCACCAGGGTGGGACGCATGGACAAAATGCCTTCCGCATTCAGCTGGCGCAAATATCCCACGTCAGGCAGATCGTTTGCTGCCTGTGGCCACTGACTGGTACTGTCGCGAGCCACCAGAGACGACTGTGCGCCAAGGGCAAAGACAATTTCCGTCACGTCGCCGCCAAGCGTAACGATTTTCTCCTGCGTGGCGGCAAACGCCATCAGGGGCAGGGCGCTGAGAACGGCGAGCCATTTTTTCATGCGGCCAACCCTTTCGCCGTTAAGGCGTCAATCTGGCTACGCCATTGGCTCTGTTCCGGCTCGCCTTCGGTACGCTGACCATACAGCTGAGCGATTTGCGTGCCGTCGGCGGCAAACAGCTCCAGGCTAGTGACATGCCCGTCAGCCGTCGGTTTGCGCGTGACCCACGTTTCCGCAATGGCTTCTTCAAGCAGATGCAGGGTAAAGGTCGGGTTAAAGATGTTGAGCCAGCCTTTCATCGGCACCAGCTTTTCCACCGCGCCGGTGAAGATCTGCACGCAGCCGCGGTTGCCGACAAACACCATAATTTCGTTGCCGTCCTGGCGCGCCGTCTCCAGCAGCTGCGCCAGCGCGGAGTTCTCTACCCTGCAGGCCAGATCGTCACCCACCAGGTTAAACGCCTGCTGGCGGCTGAGATTGTGGCGCTTCAGCAGGCCGAAGAACTGGTGCACGTCGGTCATGGCGCGCCACTCTGTGTCCACGAGCGCGGCTTGCGCGTTTTCTGCGTGAACCGGGACATCGGCCACCTTTAACGCCAGCGGTGGATTATCGGCAAAGATAAAGCGGCTCAGTACGTCGCTCCAGGCGGATTCGTCGGTGCTATCGGTGGCGTAGACCTTCAGCAGCGCATCACCCTGATGGTCGAAGAACTGGATGCTTTGACGCTCGCCGCGCGCGGTAGCTTCACTGATGTGAAAAACGCTCGCCCACTGATTGAGGAACAGACGCAGATCCAGTCCGCGTGGGTTCAGTACCAGCCCGGCGTGACCGTGGAGATGCTGATTGGTGAAGGTACCTACCTGCTCGTGAACGGCATGGTCATTGCGGCAAATGCATTTGGTTTCGCCCACGGCTTCCAGCGCGCCAAGGATATCGCGGATCTCACCGTTCAGGCGCCAGGCATCGTGGCCGACGCGGGCAAAGGTCAGTTCAGCTTCACTGATGTTCATTAAACCTGCGATGTCACGCGCGTACTTACCCGGGTTTTCTTCTTTTAGCTCAAGCCAGCGTGTGTAGTGATTCATTGTTTCGTCCTTCTTCATGGATGCCCCGGTGAACCGGGGCGAGGGGGTTACCACTGATAGCTTACGAAAATCTTGCCGTTGCGACCGTCCTGCGGAATACCCTGCGGTGACCAGTATTCTTTGTCGAAGGCGTTACCCAGCACCACCGTCGTTGTGATGCCTTTCAGTTGTGCCTGACCCTGATAGCTGACGTAGAAATCGTTGACCGCGTAGCCAGGCTGCTTTTTGTAACTGCTGCTGATGTGCGTTGAACGGTCAACAAAGGTACCTATCCAGCCCACGGAGAAACCGCTTTGCGCTACCGGGATATCCAGCTTGCTGGTGACGGTGTCCGGGTTAATGCTGGAGATGTACTCTCCCGTGTCGGTATCTTTCCCGCGCGTGCGGTTATAGGCCAGGTCAAGGTTGAAGATCTCGGCGGAGTATTTCGCCATTACGTCCCAGCCCCAGATTTTGGCATTGGGAACGTTATAGGACATGGTGGTCGCCGCTGCGAAATCGACGGTAGTGGAGATGTAGTCTTTGGCTTTCGTATCGAAATAGCTCGCTTTGAACTCCAGGGCATCGTTCGCCAGCATCAGATCGTCAAAGCGCAGACCAAAACCGAACTCCTGAGTTTCATTGGTCTCCGGACGCAGGTTCGGGTTTGGCACCCAGTAGTTGGTATAGAAGCGGCCGATCGAGAAGTGCTTCGCATCGTTATACATTTCACCCATGGTCGGCGCGCGGAAGGCCTGCGCGTAAGAGCCGAACAGCATTAGCCAGTCGGCTGGGCTGACGGTTAAGCCGGCGCGGGATGACCACTTATCGGCATCCACATCGTCATAACCATCACTGCTGCCGCGATAGTTGTCATAGCGCGTCCCCCCCAGAAGGGTGATGGGCAGATCGCGCAGGGTAATTTCATCCTGCAGCCAACCGGAGCTGAAGTCGATTTTTGCGTCCGGGAAACCGGTCGTCGCACCGCCCGGGCTTTGCTCCTGGCGGTAATATTCTCCGCCGTAGGTCAGGAGGTGTGAGGCAAAGGAGTCGCTAAACAGTCGGGTGCGGTTTTCCACCTTCCCACCTTTCGTGGTTTGCTTGCGGAATTCACCGCTGCCGTTGATGTTCTGGGCGTTAATGCGCGCTTCAGACCAGTAGATTTTGGCATCGGCGTTCAGCCAGTCATTGCCTTCCGGCGCGATGTTGTAGCCCAGCTGAGCGTCACGCTGGATGGTGGAACGGTCAGTCATGGGGTTGCTGGAGGCATCCGCTTTAATGGTTTGCGGATTTTTGGGTTCCTGTGCGTCGTTGTTATAGTAGCGCAGGGAGCCGCTCAGGGTCTGCGCCGGGTCGATTTTCCATCGACCTTTTGCCAGCATGTTGTTAATGGATTCATCATTTGGCGCTGCTGTCCCGTTACTCTGACGAATGTCACCCCGGTCACGGCTCGACCAGGAGACCAGACCGTCCAGCGTGTCGGTGCGGCCATACGCGCTGGCCCCCATTCCGAGGCTATGATCGCCCGTTGCACCCGTAGCAAATACGCGGTAGCCGCTGTTTTTTCCCGGCTCCAGTAGGTCTTTGGCGTCGGCAGTATCATAGGAGATCACGCCGCCCAGCGCGCCACTTCCGTAGAGCAGGGCGGATGGTCCGCGAACCACTTCAACACGTTTAATCAGCGACGGATCGAGGAAGGTGCTGTTCAGGTGGCCGGTATCGGTTCCCTGGCGCACGCCGTCAACCAGCACCAGCACGCCGCGGCGGTCATAGCCGCGCAGGTTCACGTCCTGCCCGTTGGTGCGCCCGGTGCCGTCCAGTGTGAGACCAGGAACGTTACGCAGCAGGTCGGCAGCAGAGCTGGCGGTTTGTTTCTCCGGCGCGCTGGCGTCGATCACGCTCACCATCATCGGAGCTTCAAAGGCGCTGCGGGCGTTGCCCGTGGCGGTGACGGTAATATCATCTGCGGCAGCAAACGCGACGCCCGGCAGGGTACTGACGACTGCCAGAGCCAGAATTGACGGGCGTAAAGACGCGGAATGCAGGTATGGCATAGCAACTCTCCATTAAGAATCGAAAGCGCTGGCTGCCTGGGGAACACCTGGGTGGCTGGCGAAGTTATCGTGTTGTTTATTTAGTCAGGATCAGTTTTCCGGCATGGGTCTGGCGTAGCAGGTAGTGCTGACCGTCATGCTCGATAATCACCCGCCCCTCATCGCCGAGCAGGGCTTTGCTGTCAATCCGACGCTCGGTGGAGGCAGGGGCTGTGTGTGTTTTTTCTGGCGTTGCCGCGTTGTTATCCGTACGTGACATAATGTTTATAAATGACAATCAATGTAACAATGATAATCATTATCAATAAACTGTAAATTCACAGCAAGCGTTTTTGTGAAAAAAGGGTGAGAGGATCAAATTTGGGGGTGAAGTGCGGCTTGATGCCCTCACCCCGCCCCTCTCCCTTTGGGAGAGGGAGAAGGAGAAGGGCTGGATTTTAGAAGCGCGTATCTACCGCAGAAGCCAGTTTCTCCAGCAGCAGTTCGCTGTCTTCCCAGCTCAGGCATGGGTCGGTGATCGACTGTCCGTACACCATCTGCTGTCCGGCAACGATCTTCTGCGTGCCTTCCTTGATGAAACTTTCGGCCATAATCCCCGCGATGGCGGTTGAGCCGCTGCGGATCTGCTGGCAAATTTCATCGCACACATCCAGCTGGCGGCGATGCTGTTTCTGACAGTTACCGTGGCTGAAATCCACCACCAGATGTTCCGGCAGGTCGAACTCTGCCAGCGTTTCACAGGCGGCCGCAATATCTTGTGCATGGTAATTGGGTTTCTTCCCGCCGCGCATAATGATATGCCCGTACGGGTTACCGCTGGTCTGGTAGATGGTCATGTGACCGCTCTTATCCGGCGACAGGAACATATGGCTGGCACGGGCAGCGCGGATCGCATCTACCGCGATACGGGTGTTACCGTCAGTTCCGTTTTTAAAGCCGACCGGACAGGAGAGGGCGGAGGCCATCTCGCGGTGGATTTGGCTTTCGGTGGTACGTGCGCCAATTGCGCCCCAGCTGATGAGATCGGCGATAAACTGCCCGGTCACCATATCGAGAAATTCGGTCGCCGTTGGTACGCCCAGTTCATTGACCTGCAGGAGCAGTTTGCGCGCCAGCTCAATACCGTGGTTCACGCGGTAGCTACCGTTCAGATCAGGATCGGAAATCAGGCCTTTCCAGCCCACTACGGTCCGCGGTTTTTCAAAGTAGGTTCGCATCACGATCTCAAGGCGATGCTGGTATTTGTCCCGCAGCCCCTGAAGTCGTTTGGCATAATCCATTGCGGCATCCAGATCGTGGATGGAGCAAGGCCCAATCACTACCAGAAGACGTTTGTCTTCACCATTCAGGATTTTTTCAATGCGCCGGCGGGAAGCCGTGACATGTTCCGCAACGGTGGCGGAAACAGGATGCCGCAGTGCCAGTTCAGCCGGGGTAACCAGGCTGTCGATGCGCGCAGTGCGGAGTTCGTCGGTTTTATTCATGGAATGTCTCAGAAAATTTTTGCTTCATCGGCAGACTACCGGGAAGTGATGGGCATCACCTTAAACCAATCCCTGCTGATTTCAAGTTCGGGGCGACACCGCCCCGTGGTTGCCGATGATGATACCTGAATCCGAGCTAATGTACTAGCATATTAGTACATGCGGCGATTAAGCCCCATGATGTCGAGAATTTTGGTGGCAATTTCTTCAACCGAATAGTTGGTGCTGTTCAGCCACGGGATCTGGTTTTTGCGGTACAGCGCTTCCACTTCGGAGACCTCCATCCGGCACTGGCGCATGGAGGCGTAGCGGCTGTTCTCGCGGCGTTCTTCGCGGATGGCGGCAAGGCGTTCCGGGTTGATCGTCAGGCCGAACAACTTATGTTGCAGAGGCTTAAGGGCGGCAGGTAGCACCAGGTTATCCATGTCGTCAGCAATAAAGGGGTAGTTTGCGGCACGAATACCAAACTGCATCGCCAGATAGAGGCTGGTTGGCGTTTTGCCGCAGCGCGATACGCCAAGCAGGATCACCTGCGCCTGGTCAAGATTACGCAGCGAGATACCGTCGTCATGTGCCAGGGTGTAATCAATGGCAGCGATACGCGCATCGTACTTGGTCAGATTGCCGGGGTTTAGCCCGTGGGTACGATGAGCGATCGGGGTCGGGTCAAGCTTAAGCTCGCTTTGCAGCGGAGCCACCAGCGCCTGGACGATATCCTGACAGAAGCCTTCACTTTGCAGAATGATGGAGCGAATCTCGGGGATCACGATCGAGTAGAATACCAGCGGGCGGACGCCGGTCTGCTGGTAGATGGCATCAATCTGGTCCTTCACCGCTTTGGCGCGGCTCTCATTTTCGACAAACGGCAGCGTGATGCTGTTAATCGAAACGGGAAACTGCGACATCACCGCATGGCCCAGCACCTCGGCGGTGATCGCCGTACCATCAGAAATATAAAAAACGTGGCGATCGACAGCATTATCCATTTTACTCACCCTGAATATCATACCTAATTGCCTGAAAGCATAAATTAAAAAAGTAAATTACACAGCAAAGAACTTATCTTAATTATAAATGAAACGATGTTTTTGATTTTCCTGAAAAGTGGATTTCATTTTTCAAATAGCGACTTTATTTTTGTGGTTTCTGGCTGAATATATAGGAATCATCGGGTTCGTGGGTGATGGGAAAGTATCCGAAAAGTTGAAAATTTAAATTGCTTACACGATTCACCGTTTTTTTAGCGCTAATAAATATGCCACTATAAATACGTAGTCAGGTGTTACTTACTCCGATCAAATATCACAAAAGGATTGTTTCGATGTCCAACAATGGCTCGTCACCGCTGGTGCTTTGGTATAACCAACTCGGCATGAATGATGTAGACAGAGTTGGGGGCAAAAATGCCTCCCTGGGTGAAATGATTACAAATCTGTCGGGTATGGGTGTCTCCGTACCAAACGGGTTTGCCACAACTGCCGATGCGTTTAACCTGTTTTTAGACCAGAGCGGCGTGAACCAGCGCATTTACGACCTGCTGGATAAAACGGATATTGATGACGTTACCGAGCTTGCCAAAGCCGGGTCACAAATCCGCCAGTGGATTATCGACACACCTTTCCAGCCGGAACTGGAAAAAGCCATTCACGATGCGTACAACCAGCTCTCTGCTGACGATGCGCAAGCCTCCTTTGCCGTGCGTTCTTCTGCAACCGCAGAAGATATGCCAGACGCCTCGTTTGCCGGGCAGCAGGAAACCTTCCTGAACGTGCAGGGATACGATGCCGTGCTGGTGGCGGTGAAGCACGTGTTTGCTTCCCTGTTCAACGACCGTGCCATCTCTTATCGCGTGCACCAGGGCTATGACCATCGCGGCGTAGCACTTTCCGCAGGTGTACAGCGCATGGTGCGCTCGGACGTGGGCTCATCCGGCGTGATGTTCTCCATTGATACCGAATCCGGCTTCGACCAGGTGGTGTTTATCACTTCCGCGTGGGGTCTGGGTGAGATGGTGGTTCAGGGGGCGGTCAACCCTGATGAATTCTATGTCCACAAACCAACGCTGGCTGCTGGCCGCCCGGCGGTGGTGCGCCGCACCATGGGCTCGAAAAAAATCCGCATGATCTATGCCCCAACCCAGGAGCATGGCAAGCAGGTTAAAATTGAAGATGTACCGCAGGAGCAGCGTGACCGCTTCTCCCTGACTGACGCTGAAGTACAGGAACTGGCGAAGCAGGCGGTACAGATTGAAAAACACTACGGTCGTCCAATGGACATCGAATGGGCGAAAGACGGGAACACCGGCAAGCTGTTTATCGTGCAGGCGCGTCCGGAAACCGTCCGCTCTCGCGGCCAGGTCATGGAGCGTTATACGCTGCACGCGCAGGGTAAAATCGTTGCGGAAGGTCGTGCTATCGGCCACCGCATCGGTGCTGGTCCGGTCAAAGTGATCCACGACATCAGCGAGATGAACCGTATTGAGCCAGGCGACGTGCTGGTGACCGACATGACCGACCCGGACTGGGAACCGATCATGAAGAAAGCGGCGGCTATCGTCACCAACCGTGGCGGTCGTACCTGTCACGCGGCGATCATTGCCCGCGAGCTGGGTATTCCTGCGGTTGTCGGCTGCGGTGATGCCACTGAGCGCATGAAAGACGGACAGAATGTAACTGTCTCCTGCGCCGAAGGCGATACCGGCTATGTGTATGCCGATATCCTCGACTTCAGCGTGAAAAGTTCCAGTGTTGAAACCATGCCGGACCTGCCGCTGAAGATCATGATGAACGTTGGCAACCCGGACCGCGCGTTTGACTTCGCCTGCCTTCCGAACGAAGGTGTGGGCCTGGCACGTCTCGAATTTATCATCAACCGTATGATCGGCGTTCACCCGCGTGCACTGCTGGAGTTTGATGATCAGGACCCGAAACTGCAGAACGAAATCCGCGAGATGATGAAAGGCTACGACTCACCGAAAGAGTTCTACGTCGGCCGTCTGACGGAAGGGATTGCCACCCTGGGTGCCGCCTTCTACCCGAAACGCGTGATTGTGCGTCTGTCTGACTTTAAGTCTAACGAATACGCCAACCTGGTGGGCGGCGAGCGCTATGAGCCGGAAGAAGAGAACCCAATGCTGGGCTTCCGTGGGGCTGGACGTTATGTGTCCGAAAGCTTCCGCGACTGCTTCGCGCTGGAGTGTGAAGCGGTGAAACGCGTGCGCAACGACATGGGACTGACCAACGTCGAAATCATGATCCCGTTTGTGCGTACGGTGGATCAGGCGAAAGCCGTTGTGGACGAGCTGGCGCGTCAGGGGCTGAAGCGCGGCGAGAACGGGCTGAAGATCATCATGATGTGTGAAATCCCGTCCAACGCCCTGCTGGCCGAGCAGTTCCTGGAACACTTCGACGGCTTCTCGATCGGCTCGAACGACATGACGCAGCTGACGCTGGGCCTGGACCGTGACTCCGGTGTGGTCTCTGAGCTGTTCGATGAGCGTAACGAGGCGGTGAAAGCACTGCTGTCGATGTCCATTCGTGCGGCGAAGAAACAGGGTAAATACGTTGGGATTTGTGGTCAGGGCCCATCCGACCATGAAGACTTTGCCGCATGGCTGATGGAAGAGGGGATTGATAGTCTGTCCCTGAACCCGGACACCGTGGTGCAAACCTGGCTGAGCCTGGCAGAACTGAACAAGTAACACCATCATAACCCGAAAAGGCGAGGAGATTATTCCTCGCCTTTTTTATTTCTCTTCTTATTTGCTCCCCATCACAAATAAAGTAAAAAACCAAATATCATAATTTGTCTGTTAATTTAGACAATTGTTAGCGCGCAAACCGTTGCTAATACTTGAGCCTTACTGCGCATTTCCCTACCGATGATGCGCAACTGGTTGAAATACGTTTTAACCTGATAAAAAGGCAAATAACAATGACACTTTCCTCTGTATTGCGTACCAAAGATAAAATAGGTTACGGCTTAGGTGATATGGCCAGCGCGCTGGTCTGGCAAACGGCTACGTTATTTCTTGCTTATTTCTATACGGACGTTTTTGGGTTGCCCGCCGCGATTATGGGCACCATGTTTTTAGTGGTACGCGTGGTCGATGCGTTTGTCGACCCGTGCATTGGTGCACTGGTCGACCGTACGCAAACGCGTCATGGCCGTTTCCGTCCATGGTTGCTGTGGTTCGCCATTCCGTTTGGCGTGAGCTGCCTCATCACCTTCTATGTTCCGGACGTGGGACCTACGGCGAAAATTGCGTATGCCTGCGTGACCTACGCGATCTTAAGCCTGATTTATTCCGCGATTAACGTACCTTACTGCGCCATGCCCGGCGCGCTGACGCTGGATCCGCGCGAGCGTCACTCTCTGCAGTCATGGCGCTTTGGCCTGTCGTTTATCGGTGGGTTGATTGTTACGGTTATTGCCCTGCCGCTGGTCTCATTGTTAGGACAGGGCAACGTGCAGAAAGGCTATTTCTATGCCATGAGCCTGATGGGACTACTCGGGATTGTACTGTTCTTCTGCTGCTTCCTGATGACTCGCGAGCGTTATTCTCCGCGCAATGATACCTCCGGCTCCATGCTCACCGATTTAAAACTGCTGGCCGGAAACAGCCAGTGGCGTATTGTGTTCGTGTTTAATATTTTGCTGTTAACGGCGGTGGTGACGCGCGGTTCCGCCACCATGTATTACGTCAACTATGTGCTGTTGCGTCCGGAGCTGGTTTTTGCCTTTATTGTTTCCGGAATGGTGGCCTCCTTAAGCGGCGCATTATTATCCGAACGGTTGCTGGGCAAATTTGACCGCGTCCGGGCCTACCAGTGGACCATTATTTCCTTCGTCATCTTCGGCGCGCTGATTTTCTTCCTTCCCCCTTCGCAGGTCTGGCTGATCTTTGGCCTCAATATTGTCTTTAGCTTTGTGCAAAACCTCACCACACCGCTCCAGTGGACCATGTTCTCCGATGTGGTCGACTACGAAGAGCACCGCAGCGGTCGTCGCCTGGACGGGCTGGTTTTTTCCACCGCGCTGTTTGCCATCAAATTTGGCCTGGCGCTGGGTGGGGCGGTCGTCGGCTGGGTCCTTGGTATGGTGGATTACGCCCCGGGACAGGCAACTCAGGCACCGCATGTTCTCTCTACCATTAATGCACTGTTCACCCTTATCCCTTGCGCGTTGTTCCTCTGCATGGTCGCGCTGCTTGCTATCTACAAACTTAACAGCCGGCTGGTGGATTCCATTGCCCGGGAGCTGGCCAGCAAACGTGAGGTGAGACCTGACCCGGGGCAGCTCAGCCCGGCAACCCCTTCCGCACTACAGGAGTAAAACATGACAGCTATCTATAAGGACGCGGGACGTCCCGTGCACGAGCGCGTCGCCGACTTACTGGCACGTATGACCCCGGAAGAGAAGTTTGCCCAGATGCATGCGTACTGGCTGATCCTCGATGAAAACGGTAACCATCGTGAGCGCAGCGATCTGAGTGACGAATTCTCCGGCGTGAGCGAGCAGGCTGCGCTGAGCGAACGGCTAAAGCTGGGCGTCGGGCAGATCACCCGTCCACTGGGTACCCATATCGTCGACGCGAAAACTGGGGTGCGTGCCGCTAACCGCCTGCAGCGCATGATGATGGAGGAGACGCGTCTCGGCATACCGGCGCTGTTCCATGAAGAGTGCCTGGTGGGGCTGCTGTGCAAAGACGCCACGCTGTTCCCGTCGTCGCTGAACTACGGCTCTACCTGGGATCCTGAACTGGTACAGCGCGTGGCAGAGCAGATCGGTAAAGAGGCGCGGTCCGTTGGCTGTCAGCAGGGGCTGGCGCCCGTGCTGGATGTCTCTCGCGATGTCCGCTGGGGGCGTACCGAAGAGACCTTTGGTGAAGATCCGTGGCTGGTGGGGGTGATGGCCACCGCCTACGTGAAGGGCTTACAGGGCGATAAACGCGATCTGCTGGCGACCCTGAAACATTACGTGGGTCACTCGTTCAGCGAAGGCGCGCGCAACCATGCGCCGGTCCACCTCGGATTCAGCGAGCTGAACGACACCTTCCTGCTGCCGTTTGAAATGGCGGTCAAGCTGGCAAACGCCGGTTCGGTTATGCCCGCGTACCACGATATTGATAACCAGCCGGGGCACAGCGACAGCTTCCTGCTGACCACCGTCCTGCGCGAGCAGTGGGGGTTCGACGGGATTATTGTCGCGGACTACGGCGGCGTCAGCCTGCTGCACCAGCACCACGGGATTTCCCACGACGCGGCCGAATCCGCTGCGCTGGCGTTCAACGCCGGGCTGGACGTTGAGCTGCCGAAAGATGACTGCGCGCGGCATCTGGCGGAAGCGGTAGAGCGCGGGCTAATCTCTATGGCGAAGGTCGATGAGATTGTGGCGCGTACGCTGACGGAAAAATTCCGCCTTGGCCTGTTTGAAAACCCGTACGCGGATGAAAATGGTATCGATCTGCAAAACGATATGGCCCGCCGGGCCGCTAGGGAAGTGGCGACGAAATCGCTCACGCTGCTGGAAAACAACGGCATTTTACCGCTCGGGGGTAAACCCCGCGTGGCGGTGGTGGGGCCGACGGCGGACGACCCGCTCGCGCTGCTCAGCGGCTACAGCTTCCCGGTGCATTTGATCATCAGCGATATGGTGGAAGAGACCTCGCAGGTCACGACCCCGCGTGCGGCGCTGGAGCATTATCTTGGTGCCTCACAGGTCCGCTACGCCAAAGGGTGTCACATTATCGAAAAACGGATGGCGGGCGCGCCGGTCTTCCCGGGCGACAGCGGCGGCAAACCGATGCAGCAGTCGCCGGTTTCTCAATGTACTGATTTGATCTCCGAGGCTGTTAACGCTGCGCAAGAGAGTGATGTGGTAGTGGCTTTCGTTGGCGACCTCGCCGGATTGTTCCAGAGCGGCACGGTAGGGGAAGGGTCTGATACCGATTCTCTGAATCTGCCGGGTGTGCAGCAGCAACTTCTGGAGGCGCTGGTAGCCACCGGCAAACCGGTGATTGTCGTGATGACCGGAGGGCGGCCATACAACCTTCAGGGACTGGAAGACAAAGTAGCGGCGCTCATGATGGCCTGGGCTCCAGGGCAGGAAGGGGGCTGGGCGATTGCGGACGTACTGACAGGGCGTGCGGAACCGCAAGGGCGTCTGGTAGTGAGTGTACCGAAAAGTGCCGGGGCAATGCCGTATTACTACAATCACAAGCTCAAAAGTGGCGGTACGCCGTTTGCGTTCCATTTCGGATCTCGTTATCCGTTTGGTTTCGGCCTTGGCTGGACGCAGTTTAACTGGGGAACGGCGAAAGTGGTGGCATCCAGCGTGCCGGTTGACGGTGAGGTGACGCTGAGTGTGGAAATTACCAATACCGGAGAACGCAGTGGCAGCGAGGTGGTGCAGGTTTACGTCAGGGATAAGGTTGCCACGCAGGTACGGCCACTTCAGGAGCTAAAGGCATTCCAGCGGGTCACGCTCTCGCCGGGCGAAACCGCCACGCTCACTTTTATGCTGCCAGTTGAGATGTTCAACTTCACCCGTCGGGACGGAAAACGCATTGTTGAGCCGGGTGAGTTTGAGTTGCAGATTGGCGCATCGTCGACGGATATCCGCGAGGTGGTGACGGTTAATGTGACAGGTGAAACGCGGTTGCTGTCTGCGGAGTGGCAGATGCTCAGTAGCTGTCAGGTTAAGCGCGCGTAGTCAGGACAAAAAAAGCCCATCATGGGAGATGGGCAAAGCTTCCAATTGCACATAATGCAGATGTGAAGCAGAGTGAACTTAAAATGCCTGTGACCTTTAAAGAAATGGTTATTCTCTGCATGGATACTGAAGCGCATTTCATTGCATTCATCATTGCTTACATAGTTGCTTTCCTGTCGTTTGTTCCGCTGATATGGTTAGGCCTGTGACGTGGTAGCTATTCGTTCCGCTAAGAAAAAAATTAAAGGTGAATAAATGAAAAAGTTAATTATTGCTGTATCGTTAGTCTCTGCTAGTTTTTCAGTGCTTGCTTGCGATTATGAATATACAGATTCTAACGGCTCTGATATTTGTGCCACCGCAGGTGAGCAAGAAGTAACTATTACGGTAGAAAGTGGTGATGAACATCAAGGTGAATGGGTTGGTAATGGTGAAGTACAGGATAATGAGACAGGGGAAGTAACCGAAGTTGTCCAGTGAAAACATTATTTGCAGTGATATGAATCCGTTTAACGTTCACCGCCTTTGCTTGCCCTAAAGGGCTGTATTCACACGGCAACTATGGCTCGCATCATAAATATGGTTATTGCTCTTATTAATAACAGATAGAACATGAAACGTTTGATGATGCCCTAATTACGACAGAGTGTGGGTGAACGTCACCGAATGAACAGAAAGCAAATCATGAGCAGGATTTAGCGGTGGCTTAGGCAGAAGCACAGCCGCAAGGCTTAATACTTAACACTAGAGCTAGAGCAACTGCGGGACAAGAAGAGAACAGGGCAGGAGCAGAATACCCTTAAGGCTTAGCTACCGCACTCACAGCTAAGAATGATAGCGAGCAGAGCGCGCGTAACTATAAAAGGCTGTGTGAAGCTACACACCTTTACATGATTAGCCAGTGTATGATTCGCGGCGGGATAAATCAGATGGTGGGTAGCCTGTAATGAGAAAACTATTGATAGCTGTTCTTGTGCTTGCTTCTTGCAGTGCTAATGCTTCTAGTTATGTCTGTAAGGATATGAACGGGAAGAAAGTCACTATTGAAAATGGTGTTGTTAGGCAGGGTGAATTTATGGGGTACGCTGGCAAGCAGTACTATCACTCGGGAACTGCTGAGGATGGTAGTAGTGTCTTTACCTTTGATGATCAGAATAGGCTTTATGTTCATTGGGTGAATGATAATTTAACTATCATCTCTGTATTTAGTCCTGTTATGCCTAAGATTAATGAATTTGAATGCAGGGGAACTTTCTAGACGATGAAGAGCAGGAGATTAAAGAGATTCCGGAACCTCCATTTTTTGGCCCTTTTTGTGTTTGTCACACATCTAGAAATAGCATGCATGTAGTTTAATTTATTGATATTTCAAGGGTGGTATGCAGTTTGGTACTTTTTTGCACTTTACACGGTTTGGGCACTGAAGGTCTTTAGAGCGCCGTAATTTACTGAAAAAAAAGCCCATCGTGGGAGATGGGCAAAGACTACACACAGCAATTCGTTGTTTCACTCAGGGGATTTCCATGCTTATAAACCAAGGTGTTGATTTATAACCGTGTGCTAATACTAGGCATTGTGTTATTTAGCGTCGATCAGATTCGTCTCAATAGTTAAAGAGACGTAAAGATTTCTTGAGGTTAGCAGCAGATTTAGTGCAGGGAAGGTGGGTCTGACCAGTGCTCAATGAATAAATAGTTAAGTATTGCTTAAGTATTAAGGGCCGGGTAAGCATATCTTACCCGGCACTGCGGTTACTGACTGTTCTTATCTTCGAGCTCTTCCAGCTCATTCAGGATGAGGTCCGGGTCAGTACCCGGTGGCGGCACTTCATGCACCCAGGCGGAGAACAGACGCCATGTCACGGCGAGAAGCACCGGGCCAATAAACAGGCCAATCATGCCAAAGGCAATCAATCCACCAATAACGCCTGAGAGGATCAGGATCAGCGGCAGGTCAGCACCCATGCGGATGAGTATTGGACGAATGACGTTGTCCATCGTACCAACCACGCAGCTCCACACCAGCAGAACCGTTCCCCACGTGGTATCACCTGTCCAGTAAAGCCAGATGATGCTGGGTATCAGCACCAGCAACGGTCCCAGTTGCGCAAGACAGGTCATCAACATCACAACGGTAAAGACGGTGGCGTACGGCACACCGGAAATTGCCAGACCGATACCGCCCAGTATCGCCTGCACCAGCGCCGTTACCACAACGCCAAGCGCAACCGCGCGCACAGCCTGTGCAGCCAGCAGTACCGCTGCGTCACCCCGTTTGCCAGCCAGACGGGTAGCAAAATGACGAACACCCAAAGCAACTTGCTCACCACGCCAGTAGAGCAGGGCACTGAAGACCAGCATCAGGGTACAGTGCATCATAAAGCGACCAATATGCGCCGCCTGTCCCACAAACCAGGTGGTGGTGGTACCAATATAAGGACGCACTTTCGCCATCAACGCGCTGCCGCCCATCTCCAGCAGGCTATGCCAGCCGCTATAGAGTTTGGCACCCACCACTGGAATACTGTTTAGCCAGGCGAGATCCGGTAGCGTCAGCTCACCACTGGTAATGGCTCGAATTATCGGACCACTGGAATCCACCAGGCTATTCACCAGTAAAGCAATGGGAATAATAAACAGCAGGAACAACAAGAGTGTCATAACCAGCACCGCTAACCCGCGGCGGCCAAACAGCAGCTTCTGCAAACGCAACAGTAAAGGCCACGTGGCAACGACAACGGTCGCAGCCCAGGCGAAGCCGAGAATAAAGGGTTGAACAATCCACAGACACGCAATAATCATGAGAGCCAGGAACAGCACCGACAGCAAGATTTGCGCAACATCCCTGGGCTGGCGAAGATTGACCATATTTGAAACTTCCTTTAATGAACACCAGCGTGGCTGGCGGGAACGGAAAACCGCGTCTCTCTAATCATTAGTGATTTCGGCGATTTTTGACAGGCGGATTTTGCCCGTAATTCTACGAAGCACATAAGAAAAAAATGTGATAAAACTTTCCAGACACAACGCAAACGATTTCAAATTACTCTAATTAGGGTCGACAGTCATGATCCCACAGATTTCTCAGGCACCTGGCGTCGTTCAGCTGGTGCTTAATTTTTTGCAGGCACTGGAGCAACAGGGTTTTACAGGTGATACCGCCACGAATTATGCCGACAGGCTGACGATGGCGACTGATAACAGTATCTACCAGCTTCTTCCCGATGCCGTTGTTTTCCCTCGTTCAACGGCCGATGTCGCGCTTATCGCCCGGCTGGCAACGCAGGAGCGGTTTGCTTCTCTGGTCTTTACCCCACGTGGCGGTGGCACCGGAACCAATGGCCAGGCGCTGAACCAGGGCATCATTGTTGATATGTCCCGCTATATGAACCGCATTATTGAAATCAACCCTGAAGAGGGATGGGTGCGGGTCGAGGCGGGCGTTATCAAAGATCAGTTGAATCAGTATCTCAAGCCTTACGGCTACTTTTTTGCCCCTGAGCTCTCCACCAGCAACCGCGCGACCCTCGGCGGGATGATCAACACGGATGCCTCCGGTCAGGGCTCGCTGGTGTACGGTAAAACCTCCGATCACGTGCTGGGCGTGCGTGCCGTTCTGCTGGGCGGTGATATTCTTGATACGCAGCCGATGCCGGTTGCACTGGCGGAAACCCTGGGTAAAGATAACACCGCCAGCGGACGGATCTATCGTACCGTGCTGGAGCGCTGCCGCGAAAACCGTCAGCTGATCCTCGACAAATTCCCCAAACTGAACCGTTTTCTGACCGGGTACGATCTGCGTCATGTGTTTAACGATGATCTGACCCAGTTCGATTTAACCCGCATACTGACCGGCTCCGAGGGAACGCTGGCGTTTATTACCGAGGCGCGGCTTGATATCACCCGGTTGCCAAAGGTGCGTCGCCTGGTGAACGTCAAATATGACTCTTTCGACTCTGCGCTGCGTAATGCACCTTTTATGGTGGAAGCGCAAGCGCTGTCGGTTGAAACCGTTGACTCCAAAGTATTGAATCTGGCCCGGGAAGATATCGTCTGGCACTCCGTCAGTGAGCTGATTACCGATGTGCCAGATAAAGAAATGCTTGGCCTTAATATCGTTGAATTTGCCGGCGATGACGCGGCGCTTATTGAAAACCAGGTGACGACGCTCTGTCAGCGGCTGGATGAACTTATTGCGCAGGGTGAAGCTGGGGTGATTGGCTGGCAGCTCTGTAACGATCTGGCCGGCATTGAACGTATCTACGCGATGCGGAAAAAAGCCGTGGGGCTACTTGGCAACGCGAAAGGGGCGGCCAAGCCCATTCCGTTTGCCGAAGATACCTGCGTTCCGCCTGAGCATCTGGCGGATTATATCGTTGAGTTTCGTGCTCTGCTGGACAGCCACGGCCTGAGCTATGGCATGTTTGGCCACGTTGACGCCGGGGTGTTGCACGTGCGTCCGGCGCTGGATATGTGCGACCCGCAGCAGGAGATCCTGATGAAACAGATCTCCGATGACGTCGTTGCGTTAACCGCGAAATATGGCGGCCTGCTGTGGGGCGAGCACGGTAAAGGCTTCCGCGCTGAATACAGTCCGGCATTTTTCGGCGAGCAGCTCTATGCGGAGTTGCGCAAAGTTAAAGCGGCGTTTGACCCGGATAACCGTCTCAACCCGGGGAAAATCTGTCCGCCTGAAGGTGTGGATGCGCCGATGCTGCGGGTGGATGCCGTTAAACGCGGCACCTATGACCGACAGATCCCTATCGCGGTACGCTCCTCATGGCGCGGCGCGATGGAGTGCAACGGCAACGGCCTGTGCTTTAACTTTGATGTGAAAAGCCCGATGTGTCCGTCGATGAAAATCACCAGTAACCGTATCCATTCTCCGAAAGGGCGTGCAACGCTGGTGCGCGAATGGCTGCGTCTGCTGGCCGACCGCGGAGTGGATCCGCTCAAGCTTGAGCAGGAGCTACCGGAAAAACGCGCCAGCCTGCGTTCGCTGATTGAGCGCACACGGAATAGCTGGCATGCAAATAAAGGCGAGTATGATTTCTCCCATGAGGTGAAAGAGGCGATGTCTGGCTGTCTGGCCTGCAAAGCCTGCTCAACCCAATGCCCGATTAAGATAGATGTGCCGGAGTTCCGTTCGCGTTTTCTGCAGCTTTATCACACCCGATACCTGCGTCCGGTACGTGACCATCTGGTGGCGACAGTTGAAAGTTATGCGCCGCTGATGGCGCGTGCGCCAAAGACCTTTAACTTCTTTATTAACCAACCACTGGTGCGCAAGCTCTCCGAAAAACATATCGGAATGGTCGATCTGCCGCTGCTGTCGGTACCGTCGCTGCAACGACAGCTCGTCGGGCACAGCTCAGCGAACATGACCCTTGAACAGCTTGAGACGTTAGCCCCCGAGCAAAAAGCAAATGTGGTGCTGGTGGTGCAGGATCCGTTCACCAGTTACTACGATGCGCAAGTGGTCGCGGATTTCATCCGCTTGTCAGAGAAGCTGGGTTATCAGCCAGTGGTTCTGCCGTTCTCTCCGAATGGTAAGGCGCAGCACATTAAAGGCTTCCTGACGCGCTTTGCGAAAACCGCGCAGAAAACCTCTGATTTCTTAAACCGTGTGGCGCAACTGGGTATACCGATGGTTGGCGTCGATCCGGCGCTGGTGCTCTGCTATCGCGATGAATACAAGCAGACGCTGGGCAATAAACGTGGTGATTTCCACGTCATGCTGGTGCACGAGTGGCTGCCGATGGCCCTGGAGGATAAGGCTGTTCAGGATGTCAGCGGTGAACCGTGGTATCTGTTCGGTCACTGTACGGAAGTTACCGCGCTGCCGGGCGCTCCTGCCCAGTGGGCCTCTGTCTTTGCCCGCTTCGGCGCGAAGCTGGAGAGCGTCAATGTGGGCTGCTGCGGCATGGCCGGAACCTACGGACACGAAGTGAAAAATCACGCGAACTCGCTCGGTATCTACGAGTTGTCCTGGCATCAGGCGATGCAGCGTTTGCCGCGAAACCGCTGTCTGGCGACAGGCTACTCCTGTCGTAGTCAGGTGAAACGGGTAGAAGGTAACGGGGTACGCCACCCATTGCAGGCTTTACTGGAGATAATTGGATGATCTGGAAACGTGCTGTGACGCTGCAGGCGCTGAACGCTATGGGCGAGGGCAATATGGTGGGACTGCTGGATATCCAGTTCACCCGCATTGGCGACGATGATATCGAGGCGACCATGCCCGTCGATCGTCGCACGCACCAGCCGTTTGGTTTATTGCACGGTGGCGCGTCCGTCGTGCTGGCTGAAACGCTGGGCTCGGTAGCAGGGTATCTCTGCACTGAAGGGGAGCAGAAGGTTGTCGGGCTTGAGGTGAATGCTAACCATATTCGCTCGGTGCGCAGCGGGCGCGTGCGCGGTATTTGTCGCGCCCTGCACGCCGGAAGCCGCCATCAGGTATGGCAAATTGACATTCTCGATGAGCAGGATCGTTTGTGCTGTTCGTCGCGGCTGACGACGGCAGTTGTGTAAAGATTTCAGATGTTTTGCCTTTGGTCAAAAGTTAGCCACTGCGTTGTGATATAGTGGTCAGGTTTTGTACATAAGCGAGGACATCATGGATACTGAAATAACCCCAACACAGCTGGCAATTGAATATTTACGTCGCGATAAAAGCAACCTGTCTCCGGCGCAGTACCTGAAAAAGCTGAAACAACTTGAGCTGGAATTTGCAGATTTGCTGGCGCTCTCTTCGAATGAACTGAAAGAAGAGATCTACTTTGCCTGGCGGTTGGGCGTTCACGTCCATTGAGTGTATGTAAATGAAAGGGCCGCGATTGCGGCCTTTAATAAACCAGCAGTGGCAAAACGTCTGTGAAAGTTCATGTTTGTCAGAGCCCCATGTTTTGCGCAACTTCCTTCTTTACAAGGTTTACCATAGCTACTTTCCAGGGAAAATACTGCGACTATCATGCGCCAGTTTTATCGCATTGTTCTCGAGTTTTTCTATATCAAGGTATTCCTGAGCGTGAAATCAATACATGGAGAGATGAGTCGATAAGTGATGATGAGAACCATCACCAGCTTTTCGGAGAAGACGCGGCATAATCAAATCATTGATGCCCGCCAGAATCATGCGATTGATAAAATAAATGACGGGGACGACCTGTCTTGCCTGCTGATGATTGGGTAAGGGAAATGAGGCTCGCCGTTGCGAGCCTCATTCATTATCAGACATTCACTGCGTTTATCAACCGCGTTTTCATCGTCTGGTAAGATGAAGCCGCAAAATCCTCCGCCCAGCGCTGATCCTCAATCGCCTCCAGCTGCACCGCGCAGTATTTCGTCTCCGGCGTTTTGGAGACGGGATCGAGGTTGTCCTGCGTCAGTTCGTTACAGGTCCCAATCCACCACTGATAGGTCATATAGACCGCCCCGGCGTTGATACGCTCGCTAATGTTGGCGCGGGTAATCACTTTACCACGACGCGAACGCACCCAGACCAGTTGCCCGTCTGTAATGCCCAGCTTAGCTGCATCGGCAGGGTTCATTTGCACGCGGCCAGGCTCGTCGGCCAGGCTTTGCAGCGCGGCGCAGTTCCCGGTCATGGAGCGGCAGGAGTAGTGCCCCACCTCGCGTACCGTACAGAGCACCAGTGGGAAATTCGCATCCGGGGTTTCCGCCGGCGCGCGCCACGGGGCGGCAAAGAGCTGCCCTTTACCGGATGCGGTGTCGAACTGATTGCCTTTGTACAGGTACGGGGTTCCCGGATGATCCAGCGTCGGGCACGGCCACTGGACATGACCCATCTCACCCATTTTTTCATATGTCACGCCGAAGAACAGCGGGCACAGCTCGCGCATCTCGTCCCAGATCTGCTGGTTAGACTCGTAATGCATCGGGTAGCCCATTTCGCTTGCGAGCAGGCTGATGATCTCCCAGTCGCGCTTCACGTTGCCGCTGGCTTCGATGGCTTTGCCAAAACGCTGGAACCCCCGGTCGGCACAGGTAAATACACCGCCGTGTTCACCCCAGGAGGTGGCGGGGAGAAGAACATCCGCTACTTCCGCTGTTTTGGTCATAAAGATGTCCTGAACCACCACAAAGTCGAGGGCCCCAAAACCGCTGCGAACCAGGCCGAGATCGGCCTCGGTCTGAAGCGGATCTTCCCCCATGATGTAATAGGCTTTGACCTTACCTTCCAGTGCCAGGTGTGGCACTTCAGTTATGCGTGTTCCGACACGATCGTCCATTTTGTTGACGTCAATCCCCCACGCATCAGCGAACTTCTGCCTGATTGCCGGGTCCGTGACGTCCTGGTAACCCGGGAACATATTGGGCAGAACCCCCATATCGCAGGCACCCTGTACGTTATTTTGGCCGCGTACAGGGCCAACGCCGACGGCAGGTCGTCCAAGGTTGCCGGTCAGCAGCGCCAGGCTGGAAAGTCCTTTAACCACATCAACAGCCTGACCAAACTGCGTTACACCCATGCCCCACATCACGGTGGCTGAAGGTGCCGCCGCAAAAGTGCGCATCGCCTGGCGAACATCGCGGGCGGGAATGCCGGTAAGATGTTCGACATTCTCTGGTGCATAGTCTTTTACCGTCTGACGATAGGACTCAAGCCCTTCTGTAAAACGCGCAACGTAGTTTTTGTCATAGAGTTCTTCTTCCAGCAGCACATAACCAAAGGCGTTAACCAGCGCCATGTTACTGCCGTTTTTTAGTTGCAGATGCTGATCGGCAATGCGTGCCGTTTCAATGCGACGCGGATCGCAGACGATGATTTTTGCACCGTTTTCCCGGGCCTTCAGCACACGTCTGGCGACGATAGGGTGAGAGTCTGCGCAGTTGTAGCCAAAAACCAGCAGACATTTTGAGTTTTCGATGTCGTTGATGGAGTTACTCATTGCCCCGTTGCCCAACGTTTCCTGTAAGCCGGCAACGGAAGGACCGTGACAGACGCGTGCGCAGCAGTCGACGTTGTTGGTGTTCAGCACAGCACGGGCAAATTTCTGCATCACATAGTTGGTTTCATTCCCGGTACCACGGGAGGAGCCGGTGGTCATGATCGACCGTGGGCCGTACTGCTCTTTAATGCTGCTGAGTTTGTGGGCGGTATAGCGGATTGCCTCTTCCCAGGTGACGGGAGTAAATGCCTCTCCTTTGTGGTAGCGGATCATCGGTTGGGTCAGGCGTGGGGTGAGGAGACGGGTATCGTTGAGGAAATCCCAGCCGTAAAAGCCTTTCAGACACAGGGTGCCCTGGTTTGTGACGCCCTCTGCCGCTTCGGCACGGATAATACGGTTATTTTCAACGACAAGGTTTAATTTACAGCCTGCACCGCAGTAGGGGCAGACGCTAGCGATCTTTTTCATCAATAACAGACCTGTTAAGAAATGAAGCAAAGTTGGCTGGAAAACCCAGCCCCGTAATCGGAAGTAAGCAGGAACCGTGCCAGGTTGGCTTTGCTGGTTTTACAGGGGGTTAAGCGAGGAAGGCGCGTGTCATCGTCAGAACATTCGTCAGTTTTGACGATGACACGAGAGCAGGATGAGTGGCCGTGATATTACAGGTCGTCCATGGTGTAGCCCACGACAATTTCCAGGGTCTTGCGAATAACATCCGCCTGGACAACGTCGTTGGTCGATTCCAGCGTCTGAATGAGCCAGAGGATGATCGCTTTGTTGGAGAGATGCCCTTCGGAGGCCAGAACACAGCGTACTGCAGTAGAAAAAACAGTGGACTCTTCAGCAAAACGATCGCCTGCGTGACGGAAATATTCCGACAGCGCACTGTCTAAAAAAGCAGAATGGTATTCGGGTTGAAGCTGAATATTTTGTCTCATTTGTTCTCACCGTAGCTGTTAAATGACAGTCAATGTATTTTTTTTGGGTTGGACGGTTTTCCACTTCCAAATAACGGCACAACATTGTCTTTGTTATCGTTGAGAGATCCCTCTCTGTTCGTTCGTCCTTGCGCGGTTCTGCGACGTGTAAAGGCGATGCTGTTTGAGCCGATCTCGGCAATCACCACCGCAAGTGTCTCCCGCCGCCAGGGATCCTTTTCATGTTTTTTCATGGCCCGCAGACGCTGTAGCAATCCTTCGGTTGTCACTGGCCCCCGCTCTTTCAGAAGAGAAAGGACGGCTTCACCGATAAGCTGGTCTATCAGTCGATCTGCGTCACTGCTGTTCATGGCATTACCGCTCGAAGAGGAGACCAAGCAGCATGTGATAATGTTGTTCCTCTTCCGGGCCATCGGCCCTTTCGAGGCGGCTTAACAGTTTGGTACAGAGCGATTTGCGATTGAGGTTTCGCCCGTCGCTAAGAATCTCAACCACGACCTGCCCCAATGTTTCCTGCTGAGTAGGAAGTGCTGCTTTTTCGAAGTACTGTGCAATCGCTGCTGCCGAATCTACGACATAACCGTTCTGTTGCATGTTTCACTCCTGTAAAAATTCGTAATCAGTAACGTTACATTTAAGGTATACACAATTCTCAAATCTGTACATTAAAAATGTACAGATTTTGGATTTATTTGTGATATTTTTTATTAATTATAATTATTTCAATGGGTTGTTTGCATGTCACGAAATGGTAACTTTACAAGATATATTGTACAAATCAGAGCGGCACTGTTAAGTTGTACAGCGCAAAAATAGAAATCATTAAATGGCGTAAATGATTGAGATGTAAATTATTTGTCAGGCAATTAATGTGCTATAACAGATCCTTATCCACATGTTTTTGTGGTCAGAACCCTAACCCCCCAGGAATAGCATGCTTACAACCATCATTTACCGCAGTCATATCTGCGAGGACGTTCCAGTGAAAGCGCTGGAAAAAATGGTCGCTGCTGCAAATAGTAAAAATCGGCAATCCAATGTCACGGGGATCTTGCTGTTTAACGGCACACATTTTTTTCAATTGCTCGAAGGGCCAGTGGAACACGTTTCGTCAATCTATGAGCAGATCTGTAAGGACGCACGTCACCATAACGTGGTGGAGTTGATGCGCGATCACGGGCCGACCCGACGTTTTGGCAACGTGGGTATGGAGCTGTTTGATTTGCGCCAGTTCGACAGGGAGGAGGTACTTCAGCAGGTGCTTAACAAAGGCACCACACGTTATCAGTTGACATACAATGACCGTCCTTTGCAGTTTTTCCGCACCTTTGTCGAGGCCACTGAGAAAGCCAACTATTTTGAATTGCCTCCGGCGGATTCATGGGATTTTATCCCCGAAGAAACACCGCTATCTGCGCAACCTGAGGTGGTGGCAAAAGGAGCGGACTGCAGTTTTGCGTTTCAACCCATCGTCGATCCGTTCATGCAGCAGGTCGTCTCCTGGGAGGCGCTTCTCCGCACACCATCCGGGGATTCACCAGGTGTGTACTTCGCCAACCGCCCACGTGATGACGTGTACGCGTCTGATTTGCACAGCAAGCAGGTTGCGCTCTCAATGGCCAGCGCGCTGGGGCTACAGGACCAGACATTATCCCTCAACCTGCTACCTATGACGCTGGTGAATGTTCCGAACGCCGTGGACTTCCTGCTCACCACGATTGATGCAAATGGCTTTGTGCCCGAGCAAATTGTGGTGGAATTCACGGAGAGCGAAGCCATTTCCCGTTTCGATGAATTTACCCATTCGGTCAGGCAGTTAAAAAGTGCGGGTATCAGTGTGACGATCGATCATTTTGGTGCCGGTTTTGCCGGGCTACAGTTACTGGCACAGTTCCAGCCGGACAGAATTAAAATTAATCGCGACCTGGTCGCAAACGTGCACAAAAGCGGCCCCAGACAGGCCATCATTCAGGCGATCATCAAGTGCTGTACCTCCCTTGAAATTCAGTTCTGTGCGGTCGGCGTGGAGAAGGCGGAAGAGTGGATGTGGCTGGAGTCTGCAGGAATTTCTCAGTTTCAGGGACACCTTTTTGCCAGCCCCCGGCATGGCGGAATTCCGGCTATTGCGTGGCCAGAGAAAAAGTCCGAGTTCTGAAAAAGCTGTACACAGTTCGACTGACGTGACTGTACGAACGGTAAAATTTATACAACAATGTATGAACAGGTAAATGGCTTGTAACGCAATCACCTGCTTAAAACGAGGTCTTAGTTATACAAATGGTTTGTACAATCTGATAAGGTTGGTGTAGTTGGGTATGGAAGTACTGTGCGTGAGGGAGTTAATGGCCTATTACAGTATCGGCGAAGTGGCCGAACGATGCGGTATCAACCCCGTTACGCTGCGTGCCTGGCAGCGCCGTTATGGATTGTTGAAGCCGCAGCGCAGCGAAGGGGGTCATCGTCAGTTTGACGATGAAGATATCCTGCGTATTGAAGAGATCAAGCGCCTGATGAAAAGCGGCGTCTCGGTCGGAAAAGTCAAAGCCTTACTGGAAAACAAGGACGTACTGACTCAGGGTAACTGGGTTTCATTCCAGGAAGAGATGATGACCGTTCTGCGTTATGCCAGCCCGGCAAAGCTGCGCGCCAAAATTGGTGAGTTTCGCCGCGATCACGCGCTGGATGCACTGATTGATAACATCATCTCTCCCGTCCGCCAGCGAATGAATCAGGACCAGAACACCGTGCGTCACATGGCAAGCCTGCTTGACGGCGTCCTGATTGAATTCGCGATTGCAAGCCTGGCGGAGTCCCGCAAGAAAGCGGGTAAAGACGCGCTGCTTATTGGCTGGGAATGCGAGGACCGTACTCATTTGTGGCTTGAGGCCGCACGCTTATCGCAGAAAGGCTGGCATATTGATGTGCTGGCGGAACCTATTGACTCACCGCGTCCGGAACTTTTCCCGGGGCAAAAAATCTTCGTCTGGACGGGGAAATCTCCAACGCCTCGCCAGCAGGAACAGCTCGATCACTGGCGTGAACAGGGGTTTGCTGTCTCATTTCATCACTGAGTGTAAGAGGCCTTGAAGGCCTTTTTTTATCAGTGTCACTTTCCGGGCATCGTCTATCTTAAAAATAGGCATTTCCGATGCATATTTTATTTTTTCCTCTTCCTTCGTGTTTTTGGATGAATAATGCATTATTTATCAATGCATTGAACAATTAAATCCATCCCTCCGGCCTGTCGCAACAGGGTCTATGCTTAATAAAAGTAGCCAAAAAGGGCGGTTTAGCCGAATGCCCCTGCTGCCAGAGGGTTGAAGTGATAATCGTTATCACTAACATGGTGTTATGCCCTGATGGCAAATCAGATGAGGTGGACCTATGGAACTGCATTCAGAAACCTTCAATCCTGCCGATTTTACCTGGCGTGGTTTAACGCTCACGCCAGCGGCGGCGGCACATATTCACGAGCTGGTGGCGAAAAAGCCCGAGATCCTCGGCGTGCGCCTTGGAGTCAAACAGACGGGATGCGCAGGCTTCGGCTACGTGCTTGATACCGTCACCGAACCCGAGAAAGATGATCTGGTCTTCGAGACCGACGGCGCAAAATTGTTCGTCGCGCTGCAGGCCATGCCCTTTATCGACGGTACAGAAGTGGACTACGTACGGGAAGGTTTAAACCAGCTGTTCAAATTTCACAACCCGAAAGCCCAGAACGAATGCGGCTGTGGCGAAAGCTTTGGGGTATAGGCGGAACTATGTCTCGTAATACTGAAGCAACGAGTGAAGTAAATACCTGGAGCGGGGGGCACCTCAACTATAAAGAGGGGTTCTTCACCCAGCTGCAGACCGACGAGCTGGCGAAAGGCATTAACGAAGATGTCGTGCGGGCGATCTCGGCGAAACGTAATGAGCCAGAGTGGATGCTGGAGTTTCGCCTGAGCGCTTACCGCGCGTGGCTGGAGATGGAAGAGCCGCACTGGCTGAAAGCGCATTATGACAAGCTGAATTATCAGGACTACAGCTACTACTCAGCGCCATCCTGCGGCAGTTGCGACGATACCTGTGCCTCTCAGCCTGGCGCAGTACAGCAGACTGGCGCTGAAAACAGCTTCCTCAGCAAAGAGGTGGAAGAAGCCTTCAACCAGCTGGGCGTGCCCGTACGTGAGGGCAAAGAGGTGGCGGTAGACGCCATTTTTGACTCCGTCTCAGTGGCAACCACCTACCGTGAAAAGCTGGCAGAGCAGGGGATCATTTTCTGCTCCTTCGGCGAAGCCATTCACGAGCACCCGGACCTGGTGAAAAAGTACATTGGGACCGTGGTGCCCTCTAACGACAACTTCTTTGCGGCGCTCAACGCGGCGGTGGCCTCTGACGGTACCTTTATCTATGTGCCGAAAGGCGTGCGCTGTCCGATGGAACTCTCGACATATTTCCGCATCAACGCCGAAAAAACCGGTCAGTTTGAACGGACCATTTTGGTGGCCGATGAGGGCAGCTATGTCAGTTACATCGAAGGGTGTTCCGCCCCGGTGCGTGACAGCTACCAGCTGCACGCGGCGGTAGTGGAGGTCATCATCCATAAAGATGCCGAGGTGAAATACTCGACGGTACAAAACTGGTTTCCGGGTGACGGCAATACCGGTGGCATCCTGAACTTCGTGACCAAACGTGCGCTGTGCGAAGGTGAAAACAGCAAGATGTCGTGGACCCAGTCAGAAACGGGCTCGGCTATCACCTGGAAATACCCGAGCTGTATTCTGCGTGGGGATAATTCCATCGGTGAGTTCTATTCGGTGGCGCTGACCAGTGGCCATCAGCAGGCCGATACCGGGACCAAGATGATCCACATCGGGAAAAATACCCGGTCGACCATCATCTCGAAAGGCATCTCAGCCGGACACAGCCAGAACAGCTATCGTGGTCTGGTGAAAATCATGCCGACGGCCACCAATGCGCGCAACTTTACCCAGTGTGACTCGATGTTGATTGGCGCGGACTGCGGGGCGCATACCTTCCCGTACGTTGAGTGTCGTAACAATACCGCCCAGCTTGAGCACGAGGCGACGACGTCGCGTATTGGGGAAGATCAGCTCTTCTACTGCCTGCAACGCGGGATCAGCGAAGAAGATGCTATTTCGATGATTGTGAACGGCTTCTGTAAGGACGTGTTCTCTGAACTGCCGCTGGAATTTGCCGTTGAAGCACAGAAACTCCTCGCCATTAGTCTTGAACACAGCGTCGGTTAAGGAAAGCACATGTTACGTATTAAAGATTTACAGGTTAGCGTGGAAGACAAAGCGATCCTGCGTGGCCTCAATTTTGATGTCAAACCGGGTGAAGTTCACGCCATCATGGGGCCGAATGGTTCCGGGAAAAGTACGCTTTCAGCGACGCTGGCAGGCCGTGAAGATTATGAAGTGACCCACGGCTCGGTCGAATTTAACGGCAAAGATCTGCTGGAAATGTCCCCGGAAGATCGTGCGGGAGAGGGCATCTTTATGGCCTTCCAGTACCCGGTAGAAATCCCTGGCGTCAGTAACCAGTTCTTCCTGCAAACGGCGCTGAATGCGGTGCGCAAGTATCGCGGCCTGGAGGCGCTGGACCGCTTCGATTTCCAGGATTTGATGGAAGAGAAGATCAAACTGCTGAAAATGCCGGAGGATCTGCTCACCCGCTCGGTTAACGTTGGTTTCTCTGGGGGTGAGAAAAAACGCAACGACATCCTGCAGATGGCGGTTCTGGAACCCGCGCTGTGCATTCTGGATGAGACCGACTCCGGTCTGGATATTGACGCCCTGAAGATTGTCGCTGACGGCGTTAACTCGCTGCGCGATGGTAAGCGTTCGTTCATTATCGTCACCCACTATCAGCGTATTCTCGACTACATCAAGCCGGACTACGTCCACGTGCTTTACCAGGGGCGCATTGTGAAATCGGGCGATTTTACGCTGGTTAAACAACTGGAGGAGCAGGGTTATGGCTGGCTTACCGAACAGCAGTAATGTGCTCCAGCAGTGGCACAGACTGTTTGAAGCCCAGGGTGAGACACGATCTGAGCAAGCGCAGCAACATTTACAGCAGATGCTGCGTCTCGGCCTGCCTTCGCGAAAGCATGAGAACTGGAAATACACCCCGCTTGATGGCCTGATGAACGGCGAGTTTGTCACCCGTCTGGCGGATATCACCCCGGTGCAGCGCGATGCGCTGGCTCTGAGTGTGGATGCCGTGCGTCTGGTGTTTGTCGATGGTCAGTTCCGCCCGGAACTGAGCGATGACACGCAGGAGAGCGGGTTCGGCATCGCGATTAACGACGATCGTCAGAGCCTGACGACAGCAGTTCAGCCGGAAGTGTTTCTGCATCTCACTGAAAGTCTGGCGCAGTCGGTGACGCATATTCATGTGAAGCGTAACCAGCGCCCGGCCAAACCGCTGTTGCTGATGCATATCACCCAGGGGCTGGACGGCGACGAGATCAACACGGCTCACTACCGCCATCATCTTGAACTGGCTGAGGGGGCGGAAGCCACGGTGATTGAGCATTACGTCAGTCTCAACGATATCCGACACTTTACCGGATCGCGTCTGACGATGAACGTTGCCGCCAATGCCCATCTTCACCATATCAAGCTGGCGTTTGAGAATGCGCAGAGTCACCACTTCGCCCATAACGATATTTTGCTCGGTCAGGATGCCGCAGCCTACAGCCACAGTTTTCTACTCGGTGGCGCCGTGCTGCGCCATAACACCAGCACGCAGCTTAACGGTGAAAACACCACGCTGCGCATCAACAGCCTGGCGATGCCGGTCAAAGCGGAAGTGTGCGACACGCGCACCTGGCTTGAACACAACAAGGGCTACTGCAACAGCCGTCAGTTGCACAAAACCATTGTCAGCGACAAAGGGCGTGCGGTGTTTAATGGCCTGATTAACGTGGCGCAACACGCGATTAAAACTGACGGGCAGATGACCAATAACAATCTGCTGCTGGGACGACTGGCAGAAGTGGATACCAAACCGCAACTGGAGATCTATGCCGACGACGTGAAATGCAGCCATGGTGCGACGGTCGGGCGGATTGATGATGAGCAGATGTTCTACCTGCGTTCCCGCGGTATCGACCAGCAGGCGGCGCAGAAAATGATTATCTATGCGTTTGCCGCCGAACTGACGGAAGCGTTGCACGATGGCCTGTTAAAACAGCAGGTGCTGGCCCGTATTGGTCAGCGTCTGCCTGGAGGCGAAGTATGAGTTTTCCCGTAGAGAAAGTGCGGGCAGATTTTCCGGTTCTGACCCGTGAAGTGAACGGTCTTCCTTTGGCCTACCTGGACAGTGCGGCCAGCGCACAGAAGCCGAATCAGGTGGTGGATGCGGAAGCCGAGTTCTACCGTCATGGCTACGCCGCCGTGCATCGGGGGATCCACACGCTGAGTGCTGAAGCGACTCAACGCATGGAGAATGTGCGTACGCAAATAGCCGCCTTTCTCAATGCACGGTCACCGGAAGAGCTGGTGTTTGTGCGGGGTACCACGGAGGGGATCAACCTTGTAGCCAACAGCTGGGGCAACGCGCAGGTCCACGCAGGTGACAACATCATCATCACCCAGATGGAGCATCACGCCAATATTGTGCCGTGGCAGATGCTCTGTGAGCGTGTGGGGGCGCAATTGCGGGTCATTCCGTTGAATGAAGACGGGACGCTGCAGCTCGAGCAGCTTGACGCATTACTCGACGATAAAACCCGGCTGGTGGCGGTCACTCAGGTCTCCAACGTACTGGGGACGGAAAACCCGGTCGCAGAGATTGTCGGGAAAGCCCATCAGGCCGGCGCGAAGGTGCTGATTGACGGTGCCCAGGCGGTAATGCACCACGCGGTTGATGTTCAGGCGCTGGACTGTGATTTCTACGTCTTCTCCGGGCATAAGCTGTATGGCCCAACGGGGATTGGCGTGTTGTATGTGAAAGAGGACATCCTGCAGGCGATGCCGCCGTGGGAAGGCGGCGGGTCGATGATTGCCACCGTCAGCCTGTCGGAAGGGACTACCTACGCCCGTGCGCCGTGGCGTTTTGAGGCGGGGACACCTAACACAGGCGGGATTATCGGACTGGGGGCGGCGGTCTCTTATGTCTCCGCGATCGGCCTTGATAGTATTCAGGAGTACGAACAGCTGCTGATGCACTATGCGCTTGCGGAGCTTGCCAGCGTGCCGGATCTGACCCTATATGGACCTGCCGACCGGCAAGGGGTGATCGCGTTTAATCTCGGGAAACACCATGCCTATGACGTGGGCAGTTTTCTCGATAACTACGGCGTGGCGGTCCGTACCGGACACCACTGCGCCATGCCGCTGATGGCGTTTTACCAGGTGCCGGCAATGTGCCGCGCGTCGCTGGTGATGTACAACACAATGGAAGAGGTCGACAGACTGGTGGCAGGGCTAAAACGTATTCACCAGCTGCTGGGCTAACGGAGAGGCAAAATATGGCAGAGTTGCCGGATAAAGATAAATTGCTGCGTAACTTCGGGCGTTGCGCGAACTGGGAAGAGAAGTATCTCTATATTATTGAGCTGGGACAGCGTTTACCCCCGCTCAGTGAAGAGGCGCATAACCCGGAGAATACTATTCAGGGCTGCCAGAGCCAGGTGTGGATTGTGATGGAGCAAACTCACGACGGCACAATCCAGTTGCACGGCGACAGCGATGCAGCGATTGTAAAAGGGCTTATCGCCGTGGTGTTTATTCTTTATCACCAGATGTCGGCGCAGGACATTGTTGCGTTTGATGTCCGCCCGTGGTTTGAAAAAATGGCTCTGACTCAACACCTCACCCCCTCCCGTTCCCAGGGACTCGAAGCGATGATTCGCGCCATTCGCGCTAAAGCTGCAATCCTTAGCTAGACTTATAAAACAGCATTCATTCTGTTTCGCGAGGTGGTTCCCGCCTCGCTGGTTTTTCAGCTTTCTGACGTTCTGTCAGTGAATAAGGAATCTCAGCATGAAGCGCGCGTCTCTCATAACTCTATTACTTCTTGGTTCGCTCGGTGCTCTTAATTCGGCCCGCGCGATGGACTACCCATTGCCGCCCGCAGGCAGTCGTCTGATTGGGCAAAATCAAACCTACACGATACAGGAAGGGGATAATAAGCTGCAGACCATTGCCCGCCGGTTTAATACTGCAGCCCAGGTGATCCTGGAAACCAACAATTCTATTGCGCCGATAAACCCTGCCCCGGGAACCGTTATTACCATTCCGTCGCAAATGCTGTTGCCGGATACGCCCCGCGAGGGGATTGTGGTGAATCTCGCTGAGCTACGGCTCTACTACTTCCCGCCGGGAGAAAACATTGTTCAGGTCTTTCCGCTCGGCATCGGACAACTGGGGCTGGAAACACCCGTCACGACCACGCGGGTGAGTCAGAAAATCCCTAATCCTACCTGGACACCAACACCGGGCATCAGAGCACGCTCTCTGGAGCAGGGGATTAAATTACCTCCGGTTGTACCCGCCGGGCCGAATAACCCGCTAGGACGCTTTGCACTGCGTTTAGGCGTGGGTAATGGGGAATACCTGATCCACGGCACCAGTGCGCCGGACAGCGTCGGCCTTCGGGTCAGCTCTGGCTGTATGCGGATGAACGCCCCGGATATTAAAGCTCTGTTTGAACAGGTACGGGTTGGCACGCGGGTACAGATTATCAATGAGCCCGTGAAGTTTTCCGTCGAACCGGATGGTAAACGCTATATTGAAGTCCACCGTCCGCTGGCGCAGGTTGAGGGGGAAAACCCGCAGGTTTCGCCAATCACGCACTCCGCAGACTTTGCGACATTTGTTTCTCAGGCGGGAAGTGATAAAGCGCTTATCAATAAGGCCCTGTCACGCCGTGCCGGGATCCCGGTTGTTGTATCGTCGGGTAGCGCGCCATCAGCCAGTAATAACGTGTTGTCGGTGCAGAACAGTCAGGCGTCTGCTGCCGTAGCGGAAGATGAAGGGGAGAAGGTGACGCAGTAGCAGTTTGATGGAGGCAAAAAAAATGGCGCACAATGTGCGCCATTTTATTAACAGGTACTATTACTTACGGTATTTAGTAGCCTGGTTGTCCAGACGCTGGTTAGCGCGAGCTGCGTCGTCTTTAGCAGCCTGAACGTCGGAACGCATTGCGTTCACGTCGTTGCTCAGCTGGTCAACTTTAGCGTTCAGAGTCTGAACGTCAGAAGACAGCTGATCGATTTTAGCGTTGCTGGAGCAACCAGCCAGCAGAGTAGAACCCAGGATTACCGCGCCCAGTACCAGTTTAGTACGATTCATTATTAATACCCTCTAGATTGAGTTAATCTCCATGTAGCGTTACAAGTATTACACAAAGTTTTTTGGGTTGAGAATATTTTTTTGATGGGAATACCCCTATTTTTGATCGTTCGCTCAAAGAAGCATCGAATCAGCCCTTTTCGGGCAAAAATCTATGTAAAAAAAGGCATTTATCATCGGATTCATCTTAGATAATTCGCAATTAAATAGAAAAACCCGATTTGCATTTTGAATGACTTTGGCTAATGCCAGGAATAAAAAAAGCGCCCCGAGGGGCGCTTTTTACCAAAATTAATTCGTTCGGGAATTATTACAGCACGTGAACAGATGCTGTATTGGTAGTTCCGCTTGGTACCAGTGCACCAGAAACCATAACCACAACGTCACCTTTCTGAGCCAGGCCACGATCAACCAGCTCCAGAGCCACTTCTTTACCCAGGCGATAGAAATCATCGGTAGAGGCAATTTCTTTTACCAGGTGAGGCACAACACCTTTGCTCAGTACCAGCTGACGAGCAGTGGTTTCGTTGGTGGTCAGTGCAAGGATGGTCGCATCCGGGAAGTATTTACGCACAGCGCGAGCAGATTTACCGCCCTGAGTGGCTACGACGATCAGTGGCGCTTCCAGTTTCTCTGCAGTTTCAACTGCACCACGGCACACGGCTTCAGTGATGCGCAGTTTACGGCTGTCGTTATTGTAATCCAGACGGCTTTTCATCACGCGGTCGGTGCGTTCGCAGATGGTGGCCATGATGGTCACTGCTTCCAGCGGATATTTACCCTTCGCGGATTCGCCAGACAGCATAACTGCATCAGTACCGTCGAGGATGGCGTTTGCCACGTCGCCTGCTTCTGCGCGGGTTGGGCGTGGGTTTTTGATCATGGAGTCCAGCATCTGCGTTGCAGTGATAACCACTTTACGCGCGCGAACACATTTCTCGATCATCATCTTCTGCGCGAAGATCACTTCTTCAACCGGGATTTCAACGCCCAGGTCGCCACGTGCAACCATGATGCCGTCAGAGGCTTCGAGGATTTCGTCGAAGTTGTTCAGGCCTTCCTGGTTTTCAATTTTGGAGATGATCTGGATCTTCTCGCCGCCGTGCGCTTTCAGGTGCTCACGGATTTCAACCACGTCGGAACGTTTGCGGATGAAAGAGGCTGCAACGAAGTCAACGCCTTGCTCGCAACCGAAGATCAGGTCTTGTTTGTCTTTTTCAGCCAGTGCTGGCAGCGCGATGGAAACGCCCGGCAGGTTAACGCCTTTGTTTTCACCCAGGTCGCCGTTGTTCAGCACTTTACAGATAACTTTGTTACCTTCGATAGCGGTGACTTCCATACCGATCAGACCATCGTCTACCAGTACGGTGTTACCGACGGACAGGTCGCTGGTGAAGCCTTCATAGGTCACAGCAACGATTTCGCTGTTGCCGACAACGGATTTGTCAGTAGTGAAGGTGAAAGTCTGGCCCGCTTTCAGAGAGACGTCGTTACCGCCTTCCAGTTTGATGGTGCGGATTTCAGGACCTTTAGTATCCAGCAGGATCGCGGCTTTTTTACCGGTCTTGCTCATCACGTTGCGCAAATTCTGGATACGCTGACCGTGTTCTGCGTAGTCACCATGGGAGAAGTTCAGACGCATCACGTTCATGCCGGCATCCAGCATTTTGCTCAGCATCTCTTCAGATTCGGTTTTCGGGCCGATAGTACAAACAATTTTCGTCTTTTTCATGACAGTCTTAGTCTTTAAGTTGGGAAGGATATGGAAATCTCGCTCCTGGGGCGCACCGCCGCGGAGTCAAACCTGTGTTGCAAAAGAGTATATGACACGCACTAAGGATAGGAGACATCAAATGAGCGTGCAGAAGAAAGTGTGCCTGAGTGACAGCCCAACGAAGGAGAGGAGAAGTTGTACGTTGTTTTTTGTATTCCAAGCGCTGAAACCATTCACCAGGGATTAGGCGCGCATTATACGCTGATTTTTAGCTAAAAGGAAAATGGAAACGGTGTTTCAGAAATAATCTGTGAAGTTTCACATAATATTGTTATCAAGGCGTTAAGCCATAATGACAACTTATGGCGGCAGGGGATTAACCTGCCGCATTTTGCTTATTTTTTCAGCGCCTGGCTGAGGTCGGCAATCAGGTCTTTTGGATCTTCAATTCCCACTGACAGGCGGATCAGCTGCGGCACAATGCCGTTTGCCAGGCGTTGCTCCAGCGGAATCGAGGCGTGCGTCATGCTGTAAGGCTGGCTCACAAGGCTCTCAACGCCGCCCAGGCTTTCCGCAAGGGTGAACAACTTCAGGTTGCGAATCACTTCTGCTGCACGTTGCGCATCGCCTTTTACGACAACAGAAATCATTCCGCCGGGCAATGCCATCTGCGTTCGGGCAAGCGAATATTGTGGGTGCGATTCCAGTCCTGGATAGAACACTTTTTCAACCTGCGGATGTTGCTCCAGCCATTGCGCAATCGCCAGCGCGTTGGTGCTGTGCTTTTCTACCCTCAAAGCCAGCGTGCGAATACCGCGCAGCGTCAGGAAGCTGCTGAACGGATCCAGTACGCCACCGACCGCGTTTTGCAGGTAGCCAAGTTTGTCCGCCAGCGCCTGGTTATCTCCTACCACCGCCAGTCCGGCGACGACGTCAGAGTGGCCGTTAAGGTATTTGGTGGCGGAGTGCACCACGATATCGAAACCCGATTCCAGCGGACGGTGGATCACCGGCGACGCGAAGGTGTTATCCGCCACGCTGATGACGTTATGACGACGGGCGATAGCTGCAATGGCCGCCAGGTCCGCCAGCTTCAGTAGCGGGTTGGTGGGCGTTTCGACCCAGACCATACGCGTATCCGGGCGAATGGCGGCCTCCAGCCCGGCTAAGTCGTCCGGTTTAACCCAACTGACCTGCAGGCCGGTGCTGTGCTTGCGCACGTTCTCGATCAGGCGATACGTCCCACCGTAAACGTCATCGATGGCGACAATATGGCTGTCTTTATCCAGCAGTTCGAGCACCGTGGAGATGGCAGCCAGACCGGAGGCAAACGCGTAGCCGCGTGTACCGCCCTCCAGTTCGGCAATCGCCGTTTCCAGCGCATGGCGGGTGGGGTTGCCGCTCCGGGAATATTCATAGCCGGTATGCTCCCCGGGGGAGGGTTGCGCAAACGTCGAGGTGGCGTAAATCGGTGGCATAACGGCGCCATGTTGATCGTTAAACTCGCCGCTGTGGACGCTCAAGGTAGCCAGGTTTTTCATCATCTATTCCTTTATTGCTGAAGACGGTTGCGCCAGGCGGTCAGAACGTCGCTGCGCGTAATCAGACCGAGAAAACGGTCGTTGTCATTGATCACGGCCACCAGACCGCGGTCGAAAATGGTATTCAGGTCGCTCTCTGGTGCGCGTTTATCGAGGAACTCCACCTGACGGGTCATGGCCTCAGTTACGGGAAGTGCGAAGCGATCGCCATCGCCGTCGATATTCCGCAGGAGATCCCATTCGTCGATAATGCCGACGACCTTGCCGTTCTCCAGTACCGGCAGCTGGGAGATGTCATACAGACGCATGCGTGCCAGGACGGTGGAAAGCGTGTCGTCCGGGGCGGCGGTGACGGTAGCCCCTTCATCGTGGCGCAGGGCGATATAGTCGGAGAGATCGCCTGCCTGCGGGCGCGTGATCAGGCCTTGCTGACGCATCCAGTCATCGTTGAACATCTTCGAGAGGTATTTATTGCCGCTGTCGCAGGCGAAAGTCACCACGCGCTTCTGCGTGGTCTGCGCCTGGCAGTATTTCAGCGCCGCCGCCAGCAGCGTGCCGCTGGAGGAGCCTGCCAGAATACCTTCCGTTTTCAGCAGCTCGCGCGCGGTGGTGAAGGCTTCCCGGTCGGTGATGCGCCAGGCGCGATTCACGCCTTCGATGTGGGCCAGCGGCGGAATAAAGTCTTCGCCAATTCCCTCAACCAGCCAGGAGCCGGCATCGTGATATTTCCCGGTTTCTACCTGGTCTGCCAGAACGGATCCTGCCGGGTCTGCCAGCACAAACTCCGTGTGCGGAGAGTGCTCGGCGAACCACGCCTGCAGGCCGCCCAGCGTCCCGCCTGAACCCACACCCACTACGATAGCGTCGATCTTGGCGTCCAACTGCTCATACAGTTCCGGGGCTGTGGTGGTGCGGTGTGCCAGCGGATTGGCTTCGTTATTGAACTGGTCGATGTAAAACGCGCCGGGTAGTTCATTAGCCAGGCGCTGGGCGTAGTCCTGGTAATAGGCGGGATGGCCCTTATTAACGTCGGAGCGGGTCAGTACCACCTGGGCACCCAGCGCGCGCAGGTGGAAAATTTTCTCGCGGCTCATTTTGTCCGGTACCACCAGGATCAGCGAGTAGCCTTTCTGAGCGGCGATCAGAGCCAGGCCGAGACCGGTATTTCCCGCCGTCGCCTCAATGATCGTACCGCCCGGCTGCAGCTGCCCGGTACGCTCCGCTTCATTAATCATCGACAGCGCAACGCGATCCTTAATAGAACCGCCCGGGTTCTGGTTTTCCAGCTTCAGGAACAGCGAGCAGGGACCAGTATCAAGCTTATGCAACTGGATAAGCGGGGTACGACCAATGAGTTCGGTGACGGAGTGATAAATCGCCATGATGTTTTCCTTTCTGGATGTCATGACGGGATGATAGGGCGGTGTAATTTTCGCAATAAAGAACCATTCACTGCCGTTTAGAACTGAAAGGAATATAAATGCCGTTTTTGGATGTCAGGATAGCAAGACGTAAAGTTGTCTGGATGTGAGGATGGCTATACTAGTGATAAATGCTGCAAAAATGACCGATTTTTAAGGGTGTCAGCCAGCAGATATACATCTGGCAGATAATCATTGCTGAAATTGGTCTAAATGCTTCCCTCCCGGTAAATCCGCTGTTTATTTCCCACGGTTATAACACATGCCTTTTTATTCATTTAAAAGCTGATAACGCCTGTTTACACTCATTTGGACATCCATACTTCTAAACCGCCATGCGCGGGACGGATAACGAATAAGAATGATTGTACTGAGTAATATTTCGAAGGTTTTTGACAACGGAAAAGTGGCACTGACTGCCGTTGATGACGTCAACTTGACGGTAGAGCAGGGACAGATTTACGGAATTATTGGTTACAGTGGGGCCGGGAAAAGCACGCTGATTCGTCTGCTGAACGGTCTGGAAAAACCCAGCACCGGAAGTGTCACCATTAATGGGCAGAACATTTCTGCCGCCAGTGGCGAGGCGCTGCGCCAGGCACGCCTGAAAATCAGTATGGTGTTCCAGCATTTCAACCTGCTGTGGTCGCGCACGGTTTCAGAAAACATCGCGTTTTCAATGCAAATTGCAGGTGTGCCGAAAGCGAGAATCAAGGCGCGCGTGGCCGAGCTTGTCGAGCTCGTTGGGCTGAAAGGGCGTGAGAATGCCTACCCGTCGCAGTTGAGCGGCGGGCAAAAGCAACGTGTCGGCATTGCGCGTGCGCTAGCGAATAACCCCGACGTGCTGCTCTGTGATGAAGCTACGTCAGCGCTCGACCCGCAGACCACCGATCAAATCCTCGATCTGCTGCTGGATATTAACCGCCGCTTCAAACTGACCATCGTGTTGATCACGCACGAGATGCACGTGGTGCGCAAAATCTGCGACCGCGTGGCGGTAATGGAGAACGGTAAAGTGGTGGAAGAAGGGGATGTGCTGAGCGTCTTTACCCATCCACAACAGCCCATTACGCAGCAGTTTGTCCGCCAGGTGAGTCAGTACGCGGAGGAGGAAACCTTTAATAGCGAGCTGGCAAACGATCTGGAAGGCACGGTCATCAAACTGACGTTTACCGGGCACAGCACGCATAAGCCGATCGTAGGTGAGTTGACCCTCCGCTACGGCCTGCCGTTTAACATCCTGCACGGGAAAATGACGCAAACCGCCCATGGCGTGTTTGGCCAGCTCTGGGTGCACGTCGTGGCATCTGACGAACAACTGAACAATATCCTCGCCGACCTGCAGCACAGCGATATTGAAGGCGAGGTGATTAAACATGGCTGAGAATCTCTTTCCGCATCTCAAATGGGATCAGCTCTGGGCGGCGACGCTGGAGACGCTGTACATGACGGCGCTTTCAGGCGTGGCGACGTTTGTGCTGGGCATCGTGCTGGGTCTGGCGCTGTTTTTAACCGCACGCGGTGGGTTGTTTCACAATCGCACGGTGTATAGCGTCATTTCGATTGTGGTGAACGTGTTCCGTTCTATTCCGTTCATCATTTTGATTGTGTTGCTGATCCCGTTCACCAAGACCATTGTTGGCACCATCCTTGGCGCCAACGCGGCACTGCCGGCACTGATTGTCGGCGCCGCACCGTTCTACGCACGCCTGGTGGAGATCGCCCTGCGTGAAGTGGATAAAGGCGTCATCGAAGCAACTCGCTCGATGGGCGCACGACTGAGCACGTTAGTGTTTCGGGTTTTACTGCCGGAATCATCACCTGCACTGGTATCAGGTATTACGGTGACGCTGATTGCGCTGGTGAGTTACAGCGCGATGGCGGGGGTGATTGGCGCCGGTGGTTTGGGAAATCTGGCTTATCTGGAAGGATTCCAGCGCAACCATGGTGACGTCACGCTGGTGGCAACGGTGACTATTTTAATCATCGTTTTCATCATCCAGTTCTGCGGCGACATCATTACTTCACTGTTAGATAAACGCTAATAAATACACACAGGAACCACATCATGAAAAAGACACTGACATTGATTGCTGCAGCAACCCTGAGTGCCCTGAGCTTTGCCTCCTGGGCAGATACCCTGACCGTGGGGGCATCAAACACGCCACACGCTGAAATTCTGGAGCAGGCAAAACCGATTCTGGCGAAGCAGGGTATCGACCTGGAGATTAAACCGTTCCAGGACTACATTCTGCCCAACACCGCGCTGGCGGGTCATGATATCGACGCGAACTATTTCCAGCACATCCCTTACCTGAACAGCGTTCTGAAAGATCATGCGGGCGACAAGGATTATGATTTTGTCAGTGCAGGCGCGATCCACATTGAGCCAATCGGCATTTACTCTAAAAAATATAAGTCGCTGAAAGATCTGCCGGAAGGCGGCAAGATCATCATGCGTGACGCTGTTTCTGAAGAGGGCCGTATCCTCTCTATCTTTGAAAAAGAGGGCGTGATCAAGCTGAAACCAGGCATCGACAAAGTGACCGCGCGCATCAGCGACATCGTAGAAAACCCGAAAAAGCTGAAGTTTACCCCTAACGTGGAAGCGTCTCTGCTGCCGCAGATGTACAACAACAACGAAGGCGATGCGGTGGTGATCAACGCCAACTACGCGATTGACGCCGGACTGGATCCGGTTCACGACCCGATTGCGGTAGAAAGCGGTGAAAACAACCCGTACGCCAACATCATTACCGTTCATCGCGGTGACGAGAAGAAGAAAGATATCGTTGCGCTGGTGAACGTGCTGCACTCGAAAGAGATTCAGGACTGGATCCGCACCAAGTACAAAGGCGCGGTCATTCCAGTAAACAACTAATTAGCTGATTTTACAGATGAAGCCCGGCGAGTTTCTCGCCGGGCTTCTTTTTTGTATCCGGCAGGAGAATCATTTAAGCTCAACGTTTAACAGGCAATGGAGTGATGACGATGGGTAATGTGACTAAAGATGAAGCGCTGTATCAGGAGATGTGCCGGGTAGTCGGTAAGGTGGTGCTTGAGATGCGTGATTTAGGGCAGGAGCCAAAGCATATTGTCATTGCCGGAGTACTACGTACCGCGCTGGCGAACCAGCGCGTTAAACGCAGTGAATTAACAACCGAAGCGATGGAAACGGTGGTTAAAGCGCTGGCCGGGTGATACGCCAGCGTTTCGCAAGCTGCTCCAGCGAGCAGCAGAGCAGGTAGTAGACCACACCCGTAAAGATAAAAATGGCCGCCGGGTAGATTTGCACCCGGTTGTTGACCTGTCCCGCGACTGTGGTCAGTTCCGGTACGTTCACGATAAACGCCAGCGACGTATCCTTCAGCAGGCTGATAAAAATCCCCACCAGTGACGGCAGAATATTCCTCAGCGCCTGCGGCAGCAGCACGCGCAACAACGTTTGTTGCGTGCTGAATCCCTGAGACAGTGCAGCCTCATATTGCCCGGAGGGTAGCGCGTTAAGTCCGGCCAGCACCGAGTGCATCACGGTTGCCGCCGTAAACCAGGCCAGGGCCAGCGTGACGGTAAGAGCCCCCGGCAGATCGCCCCCGGTAATGAGCGGCAGCAGATACCACATCCAGAAAATCACGAAGATGAGCGGGATACCGCGGATCAGCTCTGCCCACAAGAAGAGCAGCTTGCGTAGGAGCCCGGTAAAGCGCCAGGCCAGACACGCGAGCACTATCCCACCGGGCAGAGCGATGGCGGCGGCTCCAGCCGCCATCATCAACGAGAGCAATACGCCGCCCGGTTCACCCGCTGCCGCGCGTCCCCACAGCAGATAATCGAGGTTATCGGTGATGACATTAAGTCCGGCAATCATGTTTTTCACTCCCTGCGGTGACAGCGATGGGGCGTTTACGTTTCGCCTGAGGTCCAATACGAACCAGCACCATTCCCATGACCAGACCGGTCAGGAGATAGAGTGCGGTACCGACAGTAAATGCTTCCAGCGCATGCGCGTTGTAGCTTTCAATCTGCCTGACCTGGTAGGTGAGTTCGGCAAAGCCAATCCCGCTGGCGAGCGAGGAGAGCTTCATCAGATTAAGGTACTGCCCCACAACGGGCTGCCAGGCGTTGGCCAGGCCCTGCGGCAGAAGGATGTGACGAAACAAACGCCACGAAGAGAAACCCTGAGCCAGCGCGGCCTCCCGTTGTCCGGCAGGCACAGAACGTAACCCTGACTCCACCTCTTCGATTAAAAACGCCGAGGTAAAGACGCCCAACCCCCAGGCGGAACATAAAAACTCGGGTGTAAACCACCAGACATCGCCGGGCAGAATTGACCAGCTGTGATCCGCGTTAACCACGTCGCGAAACGCCTGTGGTAATCCGTTCCAGGCGGCAAAATACCAGAACAGCAACTGCACCAGCAGCGGCGTATTGCGAAACAGCGATACCCAGCCACTGACGATGGCGCTCCCGAGGCGTCCGCCGGAAAGGCGCAGGAGCATAAAAAGTAATGCCAGCAGGCTTGCCAGCATGACCCCCATAATCGTGACCCACAGGGTGGTGAGAAATCCGGAGAATATCCACTGCAGGGGCTGTCCGGTCAGTACCCCGTGCCAGTCGAGCGCGGGCATTACAGATGCTCCTGATGCAGTGGGTTAAGCACCTTTTGCAGGAAACGCTGCGCGCGCGGATGTGAGGGCTGACTAAAAAACTGCGCCGGCGGCGCAATCTCGAGAATTTGCCCGCCGTCGATAAAGACGATCCGGTCGGCAATCTCCCGGGCAAACTGCATCTCGTGGGTCACGACGATCATGGTGATCCCGCTGTGGGCGAGGGCTTTCATCACAAACAGCACTTCGCCAATCATCTCAGGATCGAGAGCCGATGTCGGCTCGTCGAAGAGAATGATTTGCGGCGAAGAGGCCAGAGCACGGGCTATCGCCACGCGCTGCTGTTGACCACCAGAAAGCTCTGCCGGGAAATGGTGGGCTTTTTCCAGCATTCCGACTTTCTCCAGCAGGGACAGCGCGCGCTCCTGGGCAGGTTGCGGCTTCCAGCCGTGAACCTGCTCCAGCGCCAGGGTGATGTTCTGGCTGGCGGTGAGATGGGCATAAAGATTGAATTGCTGGAACACAAACCCCACGCGGCTGCGCAGTTGACGCAGCCCGATACCAGACAGCTTGCCGGTCGGTTTGTTGTCGACAAGGATCTCCCCGCCGCTCAGGGTTTCAAGCTGGTTGATGAGACGAATCAGGGTGGATTTACCGGAACCCGAAGGGCCGAGGATGGCGACCACTTCTCCGGGCGTGATGGTGAGGTTAATGTCGTTTAAAACCTGATGGTCACCGTAGCGTTTGTCCACATGACGAAACTCGACGCTGGCCTGTTCCAGATGTGAAAAATCCGCGGCACCGACCGCGGAGTGTGAAAATAAACCTGAGAGCATATTACTTAGCTTCTATTTTAAAGGCGCGAGGCTGTGGAGCTGGAGTGCCTGGACCAAACCAGACGTCGTAGATTTTTGCCGCCTGGCCGTTCTTCTCGAGATTAACCAGCTCGTCGTTAACGGCCTTCAGCAGCGCGGTTTCACCTTTCTTCACCCCCACGCCAATCTCTTCTTTACTGAGCAGATCGGGCAGGATTTTGAAGTTGGCTTTATCCGGCGCCTGCGCCAGCAGACCGGCCAGAATAGTGCTGTCCTGGGTGATTGCCTGCACGTTGCCATTGCGCAGTGCCGTCAGCGCCAGTGGAATATCGTCATAAGAGAGCACGCGGGACTGCGGGAAACGCTGGTGCAGCGCCTGTTCGCCCGTGGTTCCTTTGACCGCGCCAATACGCGCCCGGCTGTAGTCATCAAGCTTGTCCGGTGATTTCGCCGGAACCAGGAACTGCTGGCCGGTGACGAAGTAAGGCGTCGAGAAATCAATGACCTGTGCGCGTTCCGGGGTGATGGTGATATCCGCCACGATCAGGTCGGCTTTGCCGGACTGCAGCAGCGGAATGCGGTTGGCCGGATTGGTGGCAACCAGTTCAAGCTTTACGCCGAGTGATTTAGCCAGCGCTTTGGCGAAGTCCACGTCGTAACCCACGATCTCATGCGTTTTGGCATCAATCGAGCCAAACGGCGGGTTGGCATCAAATGTGGCTACTTTCACCACCCCTGCTGCCTTGATATCCGCCAGCTGATCGGCCTGCGCCTGCGCTGAAAACAGGCCCCAGGCTGCCACTAATCCCAGAACCAGCGTCCGTTTTTTAAACCCTTTCATTTTTGCTGCCATAGTCATACGCCATCCCGTTGTTTTTGTTTTACCCCGTTACGCTCCCATAAGGGAAAGCTATCGCCAAATAAGAAATCGTTCTTTGCTATGAGCAAAAAAGCATTAGTGAACAAGGTGTTAATGAAGAGTGAAAAGGCCGGGGGGCTATTTGCAGATCCTGCACATCGACAGTGGATTTTGGTATTTCCCCTCCACGGGATTTGGGTGCTTAACTGAAGGCAGATACGGCGAGAGAGGGTAAGACGATGAAAAAATGGATCAGCACGTTACGGCGGTTTTTTGTGGCCCGGCCAGCGAATGCGGAGAACAGCGCGCAACGTGTTCTTGAGTCGATACTGCCTGTCGCCAGCCTGTATGGCGTAGACGTTGCCAACATTGACCCGGAGTGGTTCCATGATAAAACGCCACGCTGAACTGCGCCGCACGCGCGAAACGTACTGGAACGAGGTGTGCGCGACGTTTAACGAGTGAAATAAAAAAGCACCGGTTTCCCGGTGCTTTTTTATTAGATCTTGCAGGCGTCGCCGCAGTCGTCGTCGGCGACAATCGCCTGCGCTTTTTTATCCGCGTCGTCCAGACGTTCCGCATTACGCTCTTCTGCTTCATCCAGACCGTTAAACACTAAGTTATCGAGATCAATTTCCATGTTGCACCTGCTCTGTTCAGTTTTTGATACTGGCACAGTATAGGGCAAAAAAAGCCAGCAATGTACCTCGCAGCACATAAGGATAATCCCTGCCATACTCAGTGCTTTATCGCTGAGGAGAACACATGATTACCCTCTGTAAAACCTGCGGAACCGCCTATGATGCACAGCCTGACAGATGCCCGATCTGCGAGGATGACCGTCAGTATGTGCCCGTCACGGGCCAGGTGTGGACAGATTTCGATACCGTAACCGCCACACACAGCAACAAATGGCAGCAGCTGGAGCCGCAATTGTTTAGTATCAAAACGGTGCCCGCATTTGCTATCAATCAGCGGGCACTGCTCCTGCGTACCCCGCACGGCAATATTCTCTGGGACTGTATCGCTAATCTCGACCTGGCAACTAAAACACTCATCACTGCGCTCGGCGGCATCAGCGCAATTGCGATTTCACACCCGCACTATTACACCACGATGCAGGAATGGGCTGCGGCGTTTGATGCACCATTGTATCTGCACGCCAGCGACAGAGAATGGGTCATGCGCGATAGCCCGGCAATCCACTTCTGGCAGGACGATGCGCTGGAAATTTTCCCGTCGGTCACATTGCTGCGCCTCGGCGGCCATTTTGCTGGCGGGACAGTGCTGCACTGGCAGGAAGGTGCGGGGGTATTGCTGGTGGGCGATATTCTGCAGGTCACGCCGGGGAAAGACGCTGTCTCGTTTATGTGGAGTTACCCAAATTATCTTCCGCTGCCGGCCCGGACCGTAGCATCGGTAGTGAGTCATCTGAAAGGCAGAACGTTTGCACGGCTGTACGGCGCATTCGAAGGGCAGAACATTCTTGCCTTTGCTGACGAGATCGTGCGGCGGTCGGGCCAGAAATATATTGCTTGTCTGAAGTAAACCACGATGGGTAAACTTTACGAGTGTGATCTCGATCATACCTAAACTAAAACAGATAAAAGAGACATTGCTATGCAACATATCATTGAAGGTTTTCTCAGCTTTCAAAAAGAGATTTTCCCGCAACGTAAAGAACTCTTCCGCAGTTTAGCGTCCAGCCAGAATCCCAAAGCGCTGTTCATCTCATGCTCCGACAGCCGTCTGGTCCCGGAACTGGTCACCCAGCAGGAGCCAGGACAACTCTTTGTCATTCGTAATGCTGGCAACATCGTGCCGCCGTTCGGACCTGAGCCTGGCGGTGTGTCCGCAACCATCGAATACGCTGTTGTGGCGCTGGGTGTGACGGATATCGTGATTTGCGGTCACTCCAACTGTGGTGCGATGAAGGCGATCGCAGATAACGCGAACCTGGAGCCGATGCCTGCTGTGTCGCACTGGCTGCGCTATTCCGATGCGGCAAAAGCGGTGGTTGAGAAGAAAACCTGGGATAAGCCGATCGATAAAGTCAACGCGATGGTGCAGGAAAACGTATTTGCGCAGCTGAGCAACATTAAGACCCATCCGTCCGTGGCGGTGGGCCTTCGTAACAACTCTATCCGACTGCACGGCTGGGTGTATGACATTGAAAGCGGCGAAATTCGCGCGCTGGATAAAGCAACGAAAACCTTCGTTTCGCTGTCTGAAAACCCGGAAGTGTATTTCGAGTAATCCATTACAGCTGGGCATGGATGCCCTGTCAGTCCTCACTATACGGTAATTTCCGCCGTAACCCAGACGCGGTTTTTTCTGCCGCTTTCGCCATCGCCTCTGCAATCTCTGCACACTCCGCCAGCCCCTGAACGAAGGGACGATCGTGCATTAGCCACGGTATCGCGCCGAAGGCGATGCGTCCGCGAACGGTGTCAGGCGCTTTTAAGGTGTAATCTTCGCCGATGTCGGGTATCTCTTCACCCGTTGCTTCCAGCTGCTTGCGCAGCGTCGGGAAGGGCAGATCTTTCGTTTTGAGCGGCTTTTGCCCGCGCGCATCAATAAAAACGTCGAAACGGTAGACGGTCTCTTTTATGGCGATTGCTGCGCTATCGCTGCCAATATCCAGCGTGTAATTATCACCGAGAGCAGCCACGCTAATAATGCCGGCTTCGCGAAGCGCGAGCAGCCTGCGAATAGACTGTGGAGGGATGGCCGCATAGTTGTCGATAAAGACCCGGGCCAGCCCTTGTTTGAAGCGCTTACTGTCGCGATCGTCGAGATGCGGTACGATCGTCTGAACCACTTCATGCAGCCGAAGCACGGTGTAGCGCCAGGCCACGGTGCGGTGTTCCTGTTTGTTTCTCTCAACCTCGTCGAGGTTTTCTTCGGCCCAGGTGAACGGGTCGTGTCGTTTACGATCTTCAAACCAGGCCTCACGAAGGCTGTCCGCTGTCTGCTTACGTAACGAAACTTTCGCGCACCACGCCGGGTCATCGTGTTCAAGCTCTTTGACCATCAGGGCAAAAATGCGATCGAGCAGGCCATCCGGCCCTTTAGCTATTTCGCGTTCAGCCGCAAGCTCGGTCAACACTGATAACGGCTCGTAGGGAATAGGGCAGTAAAAATCGGCTTCCGGGAGAATGCCTGTTCGGGACATCAGGACAATCTTTAACGCCTCGCTGCCTGTATCCAGAACGAATGTATCGTCGCGAAACGCGCCGTGCTGCATCACTACCGCCATTGCCGCGTCAAGACCGCTTAACGATGTTCCCATAACACCAACACGGCAGGGCGGAATTTTGGCATCCATCAGACCGGACCACGGGCTTGGGAAGTACGTGCGAGAGGCTTCGTCGTCTGCAGGCCAGACGTGGCCGGTGGCGATAACCGCAAGGTCAAAGCGTTCAGGAAAACTGCTGTCGTTGACGGAAAGCGTGACGCCGTCATTCGTGGGCACGATGTCGGTGACCCGGGCAGACTCATGGATTTCAACATGGAACCCGCGTTTTTTCGCCTCTTTTACGATTGACCAAAAGCTGTCGCGGAAATACTCACCAAGCAGGAGTCGGGGCAGGAACTGCCGGTCATGCAAACGGGATTTATCCACCTTAAAGCGTGCCAGATGGGTTTCGCTCTGGCCCTTAAGCCAGTCGAGGTAGGACATGAACAGTGGCGGGATTTCAATGCTCGCAATGTTCGCCAGCATCAGACGAGAATTATCGTCGTCGTTATAGGGCATACCCACGCCCGCGTTATCAGCTTGCTCAAAGACGTAAACCGAAAGCGGCTGCGGATTATTAAGAAGTGCGTAAAAGGTATAAATCCCTGTAGGGCCGGAACCGATAATGGCGATTTTCTTCATCGACGGTATTCCTCTTTTTTTCCATGAGGAAAGCGTAGCAGGAGAACAGTGATGAAAATAAGGGATTAGGATAATTCAGGAAATCAGAGGAGAATTTGCACCATTTCAGGACTGAAATGGTGCGTCCGAGTGGACTCGAACCACCGACCCCCACCATGTCAAGGTGGTGCTCTAACCAACTGAGCTACGGACGCAGAATGGTGCGTTCAATTGGACTCGAACCAACGACCCCCACCATGTCAAGGTGGTGCTCTAACCAACTGAGCTATGAACGCAACGTGTTGTCGGTGACAACGGGGACGAATATTAGCGGCACAGCACCAATGAGGCAAGAGGGAAAATGCATTTTTCTCTCTGATTTCACGCGATTGCTGTATTACCGCGCAAAGTGAAGATAAAGTAGCCGCCAGCTGGCGGCTACTGCGTAATTAACGTGCTGCGCGTTGCAAAATGACCGTTGATGGCTGACGTTGCAGGAAGCGCATTCGCATCATCATCATAATTGCCGCAGAGGTAAGACCGATGATAAAGCCCATCCAGAATCCGGCCGGACCCATGCGGTCAACCACCAGGTCGGTCAGGGCCAGAATGTAACCACACGGCAGACCCAATACCCAGTAGGCGATGAAGGTGATAAAGAAGATGGAACGCGTGTCTTTATATCCACGCAGCACACCGCTGCCAATCACCTGAATGGAATCAGATATCTGGTAGACCGCTGCCAGCAGCATCAGATGTGACGCCAGAGCCACGACTTCGGGGTTGTCATTGTAGAGCAGGGCGATTTGTTCGCGTAGCGTGACGGTAAAGAGCGCCGTACAGACAGCCATGCAGACACCGACACCCAGCCCGGTTCGCGCGGCGGTTTGCGCGTCTATCGTCGAACCTTGCCCCAAACGGAAGCCGACACGGATAGTCACCGACGCCGCCAGCGACAACGGCAGGACGAACATCAGCGAGCTGAAGTTCAGCGCAATCTGGTGCCCGGCTACGTTCACAATGCCCAACGGGGAGACCAGCAGGGCGACCACGGCGAAAAGCGTCACCTCGAAGAACAGCGCGAGGGCAATCGGCAAACCTAGCTGCACCAGACGCGTCATGATGCTCCAGTCTGGCGTGCTAAATCTGTTCTCGTTGCGGATATCGCGCATGGAACGGGCGCGTTTTACAAAGGCGATCATCGAGAAGAACATCACCCAGTAAACGGCCGCCGTCGCCACGCCGCAGCCGACGCCACCCAGTTCCGGCATTCCGAAATGACCGTAAATAAAGACATAGTTCACCGGAATATTGACCAGCAAACCAATAAAGCCCATCACCATCCCAGGTTTCGTTTTCGCCAGACCTTCACACTGGTTACGCGCCACCTGGAAAAAGAGGTAGCCTGGAGTCCCCCAGAGCAGGGCGCGCAGATAACCCACGGCTTTGTCAGCCAGTGCCGGGTCAATGTTATGCATGGCGCGAATAATATGGCCCGCGTTCCAGAGCACCACCATAATCAGCACGGAGACAAACCCCGCCAGCCAGAAACCCTGACGGACCTGATGGGCAATGCGCTCGCGACGACCCGAGCCATTGAGCTGGGCGATAACAGGCGTGAGCGCGAGCAGCAGACCGTGGCCGAACAGGATGGCCGGAAGCCAGATTGACGTGCCGATAGCAACGGCCGCCATATCGGTGGCGCTGTAGCCACCCGCCATTACCGTATCCACAAATCCCATTGCGGTCTGGGCCACTTGCGCGACGATCACTGGTATAGCCAGTGCCAATAACTGGCGCGCTTCATTCATGTACTTCTGCACGTGAACACCTTTATTTTGTTGTTATTTGAGAGACTAAAAAAGCCGCCGAAACGGGCAGCAAGAAGAAAATGCAGGGGGGTGCCAGCTATTGTAGCGGGCTTTAGCTATTTATCTAGTGAAAAAATCGCCAGAAAATGCGCTCCGCTGGCAACCTGTTTTTCCAACTGTTATTGTGATGGGATTAAACGGTGTCACCACCGTCCGGAAAAAACAGGAGTTGTAAGCATGTTTACTGGTATTGTGCAGGGCACCGCCAAAGTGGTGTCCATTGATGAAAAACCTAATTTCCGTACTCATGTTGTTGAGCTGCCGGAATATATGCTTGAGGGCATTGAAACCGGTGCCTCGATTGCGCATAACGGCTGCTGCCTGACCGTGACCGAAATTAACGGCAACCAGATTAGCTTTGATTTAATGAAAGAGACGCTGCGTATCACCAACCTGGGTGAGCTGGCTGTTGGGGATACCGTCAACGTAGAACGGGCGGCGAAGTTCAGCGATGAGATTGGCGGGCATCTGATGTCTGGGCACATCATGACCACTGCCGAAGTGGCGAAAATTGTGACCTCGGAAAATAACCGTCAAATCTGGTTTAAAATGCAGGATCCTTCATTAATGAAATACATCCTGTACAAAGGGTTTATTGGTATTGATGGGATTAGTCTGACTGTCGGGGAAGTGACGCCGACGCGTTTTTGTGTGCATTTAATTCCTGAAACGCTGCAGCGCACCACGCTGGGGGCGAAAAAACTGGGGCATCGCGTAAATATCGAAATCGATCCGCAAACTCAGGCGGTGGTGGATACCGTTGAGCGTGTGCTGGCGGCAAAAGAAGCTGCAATAATTAAAACAGCAGAAGAAGAATAAAAAATAACCCCGGGTAACCGGGGTTATTTTTTTAGCGGGCGACCCGCAAACCGTGTTCAATGCCACGGCTGAAGACCACCTGCCAGAGCTGAATATCCCGCGCGCGAAACGCCCCCGCGCAGGCATTCAGATAATAGCTAAACATCCGCTTGAATCGTTCAGAATAGTTGTCCGCAATCTCAGGCCAGGCTTCCTGAAAACGAGCATGCCATGCCATCAACGTGGTGTCATAATCCGCACCGAAGTTATGCCAGTCTTCCATCACGAAATGGGGTTCACTGGCGTTGGCAATCTGGCGAACGGACGGTAAACAGCCATTCGGAAAGATGTATTTGTTGATCCACGGGTCAACGTTGTTATCGGTTCGCTTAGAGCCGATGGTATGCAGCAGGAAGATGCCGTCCGGTTTCAAATTACGATCCACCACGTCAAAATAGGTGTTGTAGTTCTTCGGTCCCACGTGCTCGAACATGCCCACCGAAACGATACGGTCAAACTGTTCGTTAAGATCGCGGTAATCCTGTAGCCGGATATCCACATCGAGACCCTGGCAGCGTTCCCGCGCCATCTTTTGCTGTTCAGCTGAAATAGTGACACCCACCACGCTGACGCCGTAGTGCTTCGCCATAAACCAGGCCAGCCCACCCCAGCCGCAGCCGATATCCAGCACGCGCATTCCGGGTTCTAACTTCAGTTTCTCGCTAATCAGATGCAGCTTAGCCTGTTGAGCCTCTTCCAGCGTCGAAGCCTCTTTCCAGTAAGCGCAGGAATATTGCATGAAGGGGTCAAGCATACGGTTGAACAGGTCGTTGCCGAGATCGTAATGCTCTTTGCCGACGATCCACGCGCGTTTTTTACTTTGCAGATTAAACAGCCGGGCAGAGGCGACGCGCAGTGTGTCTTTCAGATTGCGGGGGAGTTGATTTTCCAGACCGGCACGCAACACGCTGGAGAAGAAGATATCCAGCCGTTCGCACTCCCACCAGCCGTCCATATAGCTTTCCCCCAGGCCTAACGAACCCTCCCGCAACACGCGCTTAAAAAAGTCGGGATGTTTAACCTGGGGATCGGCTGGCGACGATCCATTGATAGTGATGCCTGCTCGACCTAACAGTTCACTGACGATCCGGGACCAGTTATCGTCCGGAACGCTGACTTCTTCTATACACGATGAACTCATAGCTTCTCCATCACCCTGTGTGATCAGAACCTTCAAACAGCGTAGACGCTTTTTTTGGTTTGTGAGAAATCTCACGGTAAATACCGCGAGGCTAATATCCGACGTAGAACAGAGGAAGGGAGATAACCCTTGCCGAAATGCCTTCCATGGTAAAACGGGAGCACTCCGGCTCCCGTTAACACTTAATATTTATCGTATTTAATCGAACCAAATTTAGTATAGGCCGCAAAATTTGGTGATTCAATAAAAAATTCTTAGCAACCTAATCACTGGGAGTTAACATAATTTCCGGCGCGATTACGCATGCGATGTTTCAACCGGCGTGCTGTTATTCAGCTCACGCTGTGCGGAAGCCTGCATACGGTAGCCCACAAAGGCCAGCACAACGGTCACCAGCATCACGGTAGTGGTGGTCAGGAGCGGTGTGGCAATCAGCGCAGAGACCACCAGGCTTGCCAGGAAGCACAGACCCAACTGCAGGGTGTTCTGCAGCGCAGCCGCGCGACCCGTCGCCTGCGGGAACGGACGTAATGCCTGCGCCACAACGATAGGGTAGATTGCCCCGTTAGCGACGGCCATCACGCAGAATGGCATTAAAATTTCTACCAGACCGGTGCCAGGGATAAAACCAACGGCCCATGTCCCGATAACGCTCAATGCATACAGCACCAGCAGCCACGGCAGCATCTGCTGACCTTCCCATTTCTGCAGCGCCGCACGACAGCCGTACCCACCCACCAGGAATGCGATGGTTTGCGGGACATAGCTCAGGCCGATCGCCGCTGGGCTGTACCCCATATCGTGCAGAATAAATGGCGAACCGGTCAGCCACGCGAAGAAGCTCGCCGAGCAGGCGGCATAAATCAGGACATTACCGCGATACGCTTTGGCACTCAGCAAAGAGGTAAAGGTAATGGGCTTCGCATCCGCATGTGCCTCTTTTTTATGCGCTGGTTTGAGCGCGAATGCCGGCAGCATAAGTACCAGTGTGATGGCAAACAACGTGGCAAAGATAGCCTGCCACTCGAAATGCACCAGGATCCAGCTGCCCAGCAGCGGGGCGAGGGCAGGTGAAAGCCCTACCAGCGGCATAATGGTGGCGAAAATCCGGTTGGTGCGGTTGGCTGGGTAGTAGTCGGTAACAAGGGCCTGCCAGGTCACCGCTGCTGCACAGACGCCGACGGCCTGCACAAAGCGCAGCACCAGCAGCCAGGTCGCATCGCGTACCCATAACATACCCAGACAGCCGACGGCAAAAATGCCAAGTCCCAGCAACAGTACTGGTTTACGGCCAAAACGATCTGATAGCGGCCCCCAAAGTAGCTGCGCGAAGGCGAAACCGGCGAGGAACAAACTCAGGCTGGCGCTGATGGCCGCTGCAGGGGTTTGCAAATCTTCCTGCATGGCGGCGAAAGCCGGCAGGTACATATCAGTGGCCAAAAAGCCCAGCACGCTTAAGCCGCCGAGCCAGACTAAAAAACCTTTCCTGGGTTGCATTGTTTTATTCTCCTGAGGAGGCAGGTATACATTGGCGCTGAGTGTAGGGAGTGCAAAGCCGCTTGTGAAACGCTAATATTTGGCGTGTGCATTCAAATTTTTTGCAGGCAGAAAATGTGGTCAGATTATTCTCTTGAAGTGGTCGATGCTGTCGCGCGTAACGGCAGTTTCAGTGGAGCGGCGCAGGAGTTACACCGCGTGCCTTCAGCTATCAGCTATACAGTACGTCAGCTGGAGGAGTGGCTGGCGGTTCCGCTGTTTGAACGGCGACATCGTGATGTGGAATTAACGCCCGCCGGCGCGTGGTTTTTGAAAGAAGGACGTTCTGTCATCAAAAAAATGCAGATCACCCGCGAACAGTGTCAGCAGATCGCTAACGGCTGGCGGGGGCATCTTTCCATCGCGGTGGATAATATCGTCAAACCCGAGCGTACCCGGCAAATGATTGTCGACTTCTATCGTCATTTTTCTGACGTCGAATTGCGGGTGTCGCAGGAAGTGTTTAACGGCGTCTGGGATGCGCTGGCGGACGGCAGGGCAGAGATGGCGATCGGGGCCACGCAGGCGATTCCGGTTGGGGGACGTTATGCGTTTCGCGATATGGGGATGCTGAGCTGGAAATGCGTGGTGGCAAGCGATCATCCGCTGGCGGCTCTGGAAGGCCCCTTGAGCGACGATACGCTACGCAACTGGCCGTCTCTGGTACTGGAGGATACGTCCCGTTCATTACCCAAGCGTATCACCTGGCTTCTGGACAACCAGCGGCGGGTGGTTGCACCCGACTGGGAATCGTCGGCGACGTGCCTCAGTGCTGGCTTGTGCGTTGCGATGGTGCCCGTTCATTTTGCGCGGCCGCGAATTGACACCGGAGAGTGGGTTGAACTGACACTGGAGAACCCGTTCCCGGATGCGGCCTGCTGCCTCACCTGGCAACAAAATGATGTCTCGCCAGCGATGGCCTGGCTGCTGGATTATCTGGGAGACAGCGAAACGCTAAACCGGGAATGGTTACGGGAGCCAGCTTAACTGGCCCCGTGAAGAGATTACCGGCGGTAGTCGCGGAACGGACCATCCGCAACGGAGCGGCGTTCAATAAGACGCGGGTGAACTTCAATGGACTGCGACTCTTCACGTTTGTTGACGATCCTGTCCATCAGCATATTGAAGGCGGTTTCACCCAGTGAGTCTTTCGGCTGGTGAATGGTCGTTAAGGCCGGCGTAAAGAAGCGCGCGTTACGCACGTTGTCATACCCGATCACAGAAATATCCTGCGGTACACGCAGACCCAGCTCATCGGCAGCACAGAGGGCACCCATTGCCATGATGTCGCCCCCGCAGAAAACGGCGGTCGGACGATGCTGCTGGGAGACGATCTGCTGCATCGCGCGGTAGCCCGACTCCGGTTCGAAGTCGCCCTGCACGATCCAGTTTTCCGGCACGGTGATCAGCGCTTCTTCCATCGCTTTCATAAACCCAGCCAGACGACCTGCACCGGTATTGCGCTCCAGTGGACCCGGGATCACGCCGATCTCGCGGTGACCGCGTTCTATCAGATAACGACCCGCCATATAACCGCCTTCAAAGGCGTTATCGATAACGGAATCGGTGAAGTCCGCGCGGGCTTCACCCCAGTCCATCACCACCATTGGGATATGGCGATACTCTTCCAGCATCGACAACACAGATTCCGGGTACTCGGAACACATCACCAGCAGGCCATCCACGCGCTTTTGCGCCATCATCGACAGGTAGGCGCGCTGTTTTTCAATGCTGTTCCACGCGTTGCCCAGAATCAGGGTATAGCCTTTTTGAAAACAGTTTTTCTCAACCGCTTCAATGATCTCGGCAAAATAGGCCGCTTCACTGCTGGTCGCCAGCAAACCAATAGACTTGGTGTGATTAACCTTGAGGCTACGCGCAACCGCACTTGGCGAATAGTGCAGCTCTTTGATCGCTGCCCAGACGGCGTTGCGCGTCTCTTCCGCCACAAAGCGGGTTTTGTTAATTACATGTGATACGGTTGTAGTGGAAACGTTTGCGCGTTTTGCTACATCTTTAATTGTTGCCATTAAATGTCACTCCAGACCATATCCTAAACTCCTGAAAAACTTGAAGGTAAACGTTTGCCTTCTCTCACCCTTATCACGCAATTTTGAATTGCGACACGCCGGGAAAACGACACAGGACGTCAGGAGGGGGTCAATGGCCGGTACGCTAATAAATTTAGCGTGGAATTTTGTCCTATCTTGATGAAAAGGGGAAGAGGTAAAGTGGTTATCCGTTTAAATCCAGGAAGATTTTTGACGTAAATTGTGCAAAAATGAGCAAGCTCACTTTTCGTGGGGGGATTCAAAGGAGAAAAATTGATGAGTTCCGATCTGAAGTTTTCGCTGTTCACCACCGTTATTGTGCTGGCTTTGATTGTCGCAGCGGGTCTGACGGCCGCACTGCACTGATTTACGTGGAGGGAGAGCTTTCTCCCTCCCGATTCCCCGGATTGTTACTTCTCTGGCAAAAATCTTTTGCCGTTTTGTTAACTTCTCATTTTTTGTGATTGATGTCATGCTTTCCGCTTCTTTGTTCTGTGTCACCTCATGACACGGCATCCGGAGTTGACGTATGAAAATCAATTTTCCCCTGCTGGCCCTGGCGATTGGCGCTTTTGGGATTGGCACCACTGAATTCTCCCCGATGGGTTTACTGCCTGTTATTGCCAGAGGCGTGGATGTCTCGATCCCTGCCGCAGGGATGTTAATCAGCGCCTACGCTATCGGCGTGATGGTCGGGGCGCCGCTGATGACGCTTCTGCTTTCGCATCGCGCGCGCCGCAATGCGCTGATTTTCCTGATGGCGATTTTCACACTGGGCAACGTGCTTTCCGCCATTTCGCCGGACTACACCACATTGATGCTGTCACGCATTCTGACCAGCCTTAACCACGGCGCGTTCTTTGGGCTGGGGTCGGTTGTTGCCGCAAGCGTGGTGCCAAAACACAAGCAGGCGAGTGCCGTGGCAACCATGTTTATGGGACTAACGATTGCCAACATCGGCGGGGTGCCTGCGGCAACCTGGCTGGGTGAAGCGATCGGCTGGCGTATGTCTTTCCTGGCGACGGCCGGTCTCGGTGTGATCGCGATGGTGGCACTGTTCTTCTCCCTGCCGAAAGGCAGCGCGGGGGAACGTCCTGACGTGCGCAAAGAGTTGTCTGTGCTGGTACGCCCGCAGGTGCTCTCGGCATTGCTGACGACCGTGTTGGGGGCAGGGGCGATGTTTACCCTCTATACCTACATTTCTCCCGTGCTTCACGACATCACTCACGCGACACCGATCTTTATCACTGCGATGCTGGTGTTGATTGGCGTGGGCTTCTCGATTGGTAACTATCTGGGTGGGAAATTTGCCGACCGTTCCGTGAGCGGGACGTTGAAGGGCTTCTTAACCCTGCTGATTGTCATCATGATTGCTATTCCGTGGCTGGCACGTAATGAGTTCGGAGCAGCCATTGCGATGGTCGTCTGGGGAGCTGCCACCTTTGCTGTGGTTCCACCGCTGCAAATGCGCGTGATGCGGGTCGCCCATGAGGCGCCGGGTCTTTCGTCTTCAGTGAATATTGGCGCGTTCAATCTCGGTAATGCGCTCGGTGCAGCCGCCGGTGGCGCGGTTATTTCCGGGGGGCTGGGATACAGTTTTGTACCGGTGATGGGGGCGATTATTGCCGCGCTTGGTCTGCTGTTGGTGATGATGTCCGGTCGTAAGCAGCCAGAAACAGCCTGCGCTGCTGAATAAGCAAAAAAACGCAGAAGGGCGAACCCTTCTGCGTGTCTCTTATGCGGCGAAGTTCTTCGCCACAAACTCCCAGTTAACCAGTGCCCAGAAGTGCTCCAGGTAGTTCGGGCGCGCGTTACGGTAATCAATGTAGTAAGCGTGTTCCCAAACGTCCACGGTCATCAGCGGCTTAGCGCTGGTGGTCAGTGGGGTACCCGCGTTAGAGGTGGAAACGATAGCCAGTTTGCCATCGGCTTCTTTTACCAGCCACGTCCAGCCAGAACCGAAGTTCTTGATAGCTGCATCGGTAAATTTCGCTTTGAAATCCGCGAAGCTGCCAAAGGCGGCATTGATGGCGGTAGCCAGTTCACCGGCAGGTTCGCCACCGGCGTTTGGCGCCAGGCAGTGCCAGTAGAAGGTATGGTTCCACACCTGAGCTGCGTTGTTGAATACGCCCCCCTCAGAGCTGCGGACGATCTCTTCCAGCGTTTTGCCTTCGAAATCGGTGCCCTTGATCAGGTTGTTCAGGTTGGTGACGTACGTCTGGTGATGCTTGCCGTAGTGATATTCCAGGGTTTCCGCAGAAATGTGCGGTGCCAGGGCGTCTTTTGCATACGGTAGTGCAGGTAATTCGAACGACATTGCTTCTCTCCTTATTGTATTTTGTGTTGCCAATAACCACACAGACAACGAGGAGAGGATAGCAAATTGAAAGGGTATGCAAAAGAGGAACTTACCCTGCCGCGACGCGGCAGGGCAGGGATTAGCGAATGGTTTTAGGTGTCATGACGCGACGCGCGCCGACGTAGTGGCGAACCCAGTAGTCTTCACTCAGCGAGGTGATCTGAATATCCTGACCGCTGCGTGGTGACTGAATGAATTTTCCGTTACCGACATAGACACCGACGTGGTCAGCCGTGCCGCGACCCTGTGTACGGAAGAAGACCAGATCGCCGTTTTCCAGCTCACCACGGTCAACCGGAGAAGCATCGCGCAGGTGGTACATTTCATTGGCAGTACGTGGAATGCGGAACTTCACCAGATCTTTATAGGCGTAATAGACGAGACCACTGCAGTCAAAACCGGTACGCGGTGAACTGCCACCCCAGTGATAAGGTTTGCCAATTTGCCCCATCAGTTTGTTCATCGCGGTTTTTTGCGCTTTCTGTACCCGCACTTTATGCACTTCCGCTATTTTCGTGACCTTCGTGCATTTCGCCTTGTGGCCTTTACGCGTGATGCATTTTTCAGTCACGAGGTTGGCGGCAGTCTGCGAGGCTTTACTTTTGGATGTGTGAGCAGTGCGGGAAGATTTTGTTTTTGTCTTGCTGGAAGCGGTTTGTTTAGTCTGAGCAGTTGTTTTTTTCTTGTCGTTCTTACTGGTGGTTTTTTTCTTACGTTCTGTGGCTTTCACCAGATGGTTCTTTTGCACAGCAGAATGCCGCGCCTGCTGAGAGGCGTTTGCCACTGGCGTGAAAGTGAGTGATGTAAACAGTAAAGCACAGAGCGTGATCGAGATTTTATTTATCCGCGCCACTGGGCAGTCCCCTGATAAATGCAGGCCATCTATAGTACCTGCGTATGATTTACAAAGCCCGTCGATTCTAATCCATAAAAACCCGAGAAGTTAATAGCATTTTTCAATCTACAATCGTGTTTCGTTAGCAAGTGCAAAAAAATTCATCGTTCTGTCGCACATTTGTTCACTCCCTAAGCAAAACCCTCAGTGCAGCAGGGTTAAACACCATTTGCAATGCAACTTTTCATGAGTCGCGGTAAAATAAATAAACGTGACAAAAATGTTATTTTCCGATGCCAGTCTGAACCGCTACAATGTCAGACTAATGCCGTAACAGAAGTTAAAGGAAGCAAGACATGAGCACCACTATTGAAAAAATCCAGCGCCAGATCGCTGAAAACCCGATTCTGCTGTATATGAAAGGTTCTCCGAAGCTGCCAAGCTGCGGCTTCTCCGCGCAAGCCGTTCAGGCACTGTCTGCCTGTGGTGAGCGTTTTGCTTACGTTGATATCCTGCAAAACCCGGACATCCGCGCTGAGCTGCCTAAGTACGCTAACTGGCCGACGTTCCCACAGCTGTGGGTAGACGGTGAACTGGTTGGCGGTTGCGATATCCTGATTGAAATGTATCAGCGCGGTGAACTGCAGCAGCTGATCAAAGAGACGGCGGCTAAGTACAAAACTGAAGAGCCGGACGCAGAGTAACTTTCTGCCGAAATAAAAAAGCGACCTCTTCAGGTCGCTTTTTTTTACTCTTCGCTGTCGCCCATCGGTAGCGGCCAGCCGCCCAGACGTTTCCAGCGGTTGACGATCTCACAGAACAGCTCTGCAGTGCGTTCCGTGTCATACAGGGCAGAGTGCGCCTGCGTACCGTCAAACTCAATACCTGCCGTGATACAGGCCTTTGATAGCACTGTTTGTCCAAGCGCCAGGCCACTCAGGGCGGCAGTATCGAAGGTGACAAATGGGTGGAAGGGATTTCGTTTGAGCGAGGCACGCTCTGCGGCGGCCATGGTAAAGCTGTGATCGAACGTGGCGTTATGGGCCACCATGATCGCGCGGCTGCAGTTGCTCTCTTTCATGCCTTTACGCACCATCTTAAAAATGGCGTGCAGCGCATCATATTCACTGACTGCACCACGTAGCGGGTTATGCGGGTCGATACCGTTAAACGCCAGTGCTTCCGGCTGTAAGTTTGCCCCTTCAAAAGGATCAACGTGGAAATGCAGCGTGGTGTCCGGTGTAAGCCAGCCCTGTTCATCCATCTTCAGCGTGATGGCGGCAATTTCGAGCAGCGCATCGGTTTTAGCGTTAAATCCGGCTGTTTCTACATCAATGACAACGGGATAAAAACCACGAAAACGGTCGCACAGACCGCTAAATTGAGCGTTATCGGACATCAGGGTCTCTTACATGGGGAAAAAGCAGAGCGCATTATGGCAAATTTTGGAAGGGTATGCAGTAAAACTACGGGCGCATATTGCGCCCTGAGGGATCAGTTGCCCAGACCGCGACCGGCGTCTTTGGCTTCAATCAGCTCGATTTTGTAACCGTCCGGATCTTCCACAAACGCAATCACGGTAGTGCCACCTTTGACCGGGCCCGCTTCGCGCGTCACGTTACCGCCGTTGCTGCGAATGCGCTCACACGCTTCGGCCGCGTTGTCCACTTCCAGCGCGATATGGCCGTAGGCCGTACCCAGCTCATAGCTGTCTACGCCCCAGTTGTAAGTCAACTCAATCACCGCTTCGTCCGTTTCCGGGCCATAACCCACAAAAGCCAGCGAGTATTTGTATTCCGGGTTTTCACTGGTGCGCAGCAGTTTCATACCCAGGACGTTAGTGTAGAAATCAATAGAACGTTGCAGGTCGCCAACGCGCAGCATGGTGTGAAGTAGGCGCATAATTTCCTCATTAACCTATGGAATAGAATATGTTTTTGAACAGAAACGATGTTTTAGTATAGCGGCGAATTGTCGCCGCTATCAATGCTCAATGGAGGGATTACAGAGAAGGGTAGTCGGTGTAGCCTTCTGCACCACCGCCGTAGAAGCTTTCCGGACGCTGTGGGTTCAGTGCCGCTTTCTGCTGCAGGCGGGCAACCAGATCCGGGTTGGCAATGTAGTCGCGGCCAAATGCGACGGCGTCGATCAGACCTTTATTGATCAGATCTTCGGCTTTCTCAGGAGTATAGGCTCCCGCACCGATGATCACGCCATGGAAACGCTCGCGTACTTTCTGACGGAAAGCCTCTGTGTAAGGCTGACCACCGGCCCAGTCGGGCTCGGACATGTGCAGATAGGCAATACCACGTTTCGCCAGCTCTTCAATCAGATACAGCGCGTCCGCTTCTTCGTTCGGACCGTTGTCGACGTTCTGGAAAGAGCCAATCGGGGAGACGCGGATACCGATACGCTCAGGGCTCCACTCCTGGCATACGGCGTCAACCACTTCCAGTACCAGACGGGCACGGTTTTCGACGCTGCCGCCATACTGATCGGTGCGATGGTTAGACGACGGTGACAGGAACTGATGCAGCAGGTAGCCATGCGCGGAGTGCAGTTCAATCAGGTCAAACCCGGCTTCCCGCGCATTGGCTACGGCCTGGCGGAAGTCGTTAACGATACCCGGGATCTCGTCCAGCTCAAGCGCGCGTGGCATAGAAGTATCAACGCGGATTGCGTGACCATTTTCATCGCGCAGAGAGGTACGGGTATTCGCGCTGAGTGCGGAAGCGGAAACAGGTGCCTGACCGCCTGGCTGAATGCTGTTGTGAGAGATACGACCGGTGTGCCACAGCTGAACCGCAATACGACCCTCTTCAGCGTGAACGCCCGCGGTGATTTTCTTCCATGCGGCGATCTGTTCCGGGCTGTGAAGACCCGGCGCGCCCGCATAACCTTTAGCCTGAGCAGAAATCTGTGTGGCTTCCGTGATGATCAGGCCAGAGCTTGCGCGCTGACGATAGTATTCACCCATCAGTGGGGTTGGGATGTCACCCGGCTCAATGCTGCGCAGACGGGTAAGCGGAGCCATAAACACGCGGTTTGGCGCAGTGACGGCACCCACTTTCAATGGGGTAAATAATTTTTCAGCTGACATAAAGACTCCTGAGTAGACCAGTCGACTAGTAATGAGGTAAATAAAAACGCCTGTTAAACGCCAGGCGTAGTAATGCTGTTTTTCACATGTGCCAGTGCGCTTTCCAGCGGCACGGCACTGCGCGAAATCTTGGCCTGCAGATTAGCGCCCAACCAGAGGGCGTATAACACCTGCGCCTGGGTTAGCGGCTCACCGGGAAAGGCCAGCGTTTTTTCATCGCGGCCTTTCTCCAGTGCCTGAGCCAGCAGAGCGATAACACCACTGGCACCTTTATCCATTGCCGTGCGCATGTCTTCGGAGAGATCGCACACTTCAGCAGAAAGTTTTACCGTCAGACATCCGCTGATAATGCCCTGCTGGCAGAACTGGTTCAGCGTTTCCTGATAGTAGTTCAAAACACGATCGCGATAGTTACCTTTACCCGATGCAAAGTGGGTCGCCAGACGCTGGTGATAACCAGCATAATGACGCTCCAGCATTGCGACGCCAAACGCCTCTTTGGACCGGAAGTAGTGGTAAAACGACCCCTTCGGTACCTCAGCGGTTTTTAATAGCTCGCTCAGACCCATACCGGTGAATCCGCGATGCATGCAAAGTTGCTCGCCGGTCGCCAGTAAATGTTCGCGGGTATCGTGTTCAGTATTTCTGCTCATGGCCGCACTCTAATAGACCGTTCGGTCTAATGCAAGCAAGTTTATTGACGACACGCGTGCAGAATATCCAGTTGCTGTTGATAAACCGTTGATTTCACGTCCATCATACCCAGTACAGTCGAGAACAAATTGTCCTGAGAAACCGCATTTTTTGCCGCATGGTCACGTAAACACTGCTCGTTAATGCCAAAGTTTTTCGCATAGTCCGGTGACAACCAGAACATAAACGGAATGTGCGTTTGCTGCTCCGGTGCCAGCATGTAAGGCGTGCCGTGCAGATAGATACCGCTTTCACCCAGCGATTCGCCGTGATCTGAGAGGTAAATCAGCGCAGTGTTCATGCTTGCCTGTCGTGCTTTCAACGTATCAATCGTTTTACTGACCACGCTGTCGGTATACAGGATCGTGTTGTCATAGGTGTTTATCAGCGCCTGATGATCGCAATCCTGGATTTCGTTGGTGTCGCAGGTTGGGGTGAATTTACGGAAATTATCCGGATAACGGCGATAGTACGCGGGGCCGTGACTGCCCATCAGGTGGATAACCAGAACGGTATCTTGCTTCAGGCCATCCAGGATGTTGTCCAGGCGGTAGAAATTCACGTCGTCGATGCAGGACTTGTCTTTGCAGAACTGATCCAGTTTCCACTGCGTCATGTCGGTATGCGGAATGCGATCGCAGGCACCTTTACAGCCGCCATCGTTGTCGCGCCACAGCAGATTGATACCCGCATGCTTGAGCACGTCGAGCAGTCCTTCCCGATGATGAGCCAGGTCAGCATCGTATTTGCTGCGCGTCATGCCGGAGAACATGCAGGGAACGGATACCGCGGTTTCAGTACCACACGAGGAGGCTTGCGGGAAGTTAATCACATCCTGCTTTTTCAGTTCCGGGTTTGTTTCGCGTTCGTAGCCGTTCAGGGAGTAGTTCGCCGCGCGTGACGCTTCGCCGACGACAAGCACCAGAACGGTTTTCTTTTGCTGACCTGAAATCAAGGGTCCTTTGTGTGCATCTTCGCCAATCCGCACCAGCGTCTGATCGCCTGCAAACCAGCGCATTTTGCTGTACTTCATCACGGCACTGACGTAGTTCGCGGGGGTGACCATTTTGACAATGCTTTTGTTATTACGAAACAGCGACGCGTAATCTTTATAAAATACGGCGGCAATAAGGATAATCACCAGCAGGGCACCGAGCATTGCGGCAACGCGCATCAACAGGGCATACCACCATTTCCCGGTACGAATGCGGGTCAATACCAGCACTACGGATGGAATGAGACCGGCAACAACAATCCACAAAATCATCTGTGGCGTTACCAGGGCGGTGGCTTCCTGGGAGTTCGTTTCGAACACGTTCACGATCATGTTCTGATCGATAACCGCGCCGTAGGTGTACATAAAGTAGGTGGCAGCGGCGCACCCGAGCGTCAGCACAATCAGCAGCGGCTTGCGAATAAAGGGAATATTGAGCAGGCTAAACACAATCACCCAGCCGCAAAACAGCACCAGCGGTACGGTAGCGGCAAAGAGGATATCGTGAAGATGAGCGGGGGCGATAATTGCCCAGCTGCGTTGTATAAATAGCGCGTTTACCAGGGTAAAGAAGAGCGCACAGCCAAGAGTAAATTTAATGTCGTTACACTGTAACTTTTTAATTAACCGCATCGAATGAAAAACCTGTCATTTTAATGATGGGGCGAGTATAGAGAGGGAAGATTAGTGAAACCTTAATGCCACAAATCTGTGGTAAAGCCCTTGCACGAGGCATGTTTAACGTCTTCACTGTAAGTGATAGCGGTAATCTGGAGGTGAGTGTGGCAGAGCAACTGGAGTTTTTCCCCATCCAGAGCCCGTGCCGGGGTATTTGTCAGGTAGATGAACGTGGATATTGCCGCGGGTGCATGCGTACCCGTGATGAACGTTTCAACTGGCAAACCTTTAGCGACACGCAAAAACAGGAGGTGCTTCGACTCTGCCGACAGCGACTTCTGCGCAAAATACGCGCAAATAAAGCGGGTGAGGCAGAAGAACCCCAGCAACCTTCACTTTTTTAACACGGTAATTGCGTATACTCATGACATCACGTCCTTGAGGAAAATGTTATGGTTCAGCGAATTACCCTTGCCCCCCAGGGGCCAGAATTCTCCCGTTTTGTGATGGGCTACTGGCGCCTGATGGACTGGAATATGTCCCCCCTCCAGTTGGCGAGCTTTATTGAAGAGCATCTCGATTTAGGGATCACCACGGTCGATCATGCCGATATTTATGGTGGCTATCAGTGTGAAGCCGCGTTCGGAGAGGCGCTCAAGCTGGTTCCGGCCCTGCGCGAACGCATGGAGATCGTCACGAAGTGCGGTATTGCCACCACGGCAAAACCTGAGCATGCCCTCGGTCATTACATCACCGACAGTGCGCATATCATCAAAAGTGCTGAGCAGTCGCTGGTCAATCTGGCGACGGATCATATCGACCTGCTGTTAATCCACCGTCCCGATCCGCTCATGGATGCCGATGACGTGGCCGAAGCGTTTCTGAATCTGCATCAGAGCGGGAAAGTCCGTCATTTTGGCGTCTCAAACTTTACCCCGGCACAGTTTGCGCTGCTTCAGTCGCGCCTGCCATTTACCCTGGCCACTAACCAGGTCGAGATCTCCCCGGTTCACCAGCCGCTGCTGCTGGATGGGACGCTTGACCAGCTACAACAGCTGCGTATTCGCCCGATGGCGTGGTCGTGCCTGGGAGGGGGACGCTTGTTTAATGACGATGAATTCCAGCCGCTGCGCAATGAACTGGAAACCATCGCCCGCGAGCTCAATGCTGAGAGCATCGAACAAGTGGTGTACGCGTGGATCCTGCGCCTGCCGTCAAAACCACTGCCAATTATTGGTTCTGGTAAAATTGAACGCGTACGCTCTGCGATTGCGGCAGAAGAGCTGCAGATGACCCGTCAGCAGTGGTTCCGCATCCGTAAAGCCGCACTCGGCTACGACGTACCGTAAACCAGCAAAAAGTGACTTTCCGGTGAAATGTTTGCCCCTGGTATAAACTTAAGGGGCAAAAAATAACCCGTGGAGGTCATATGAAGCGTTTTGCTCTGGCGCTCGTCACGCTGGTAGTCTGCGCTGGTGCGCAGGCGGCCAGTGATGAAGTGGAAATGAATCTTGTCACCTCTCAGGGTGTGGGGCAGTCCATCGGAACGGTGAAAATAACCGAAACCGACAAAGGACTGGAGTTCGCACCCAACCTCAAAGCACTCCCACCCGGTGAACATGGTTTCCATGTTCATGCCAACGGTAGCTGTCAGCCTGCACTGAAAGAGGGAAAAGCCTCGGCGGCGGAATCGGCGGGAGGCCACTTTGATCCCCAACATTCCGGTAAACACGAAGGTCCTAACGGGATGGGGCATCTCGGCGATCTCCCTGTGCTGGTGGTGAATAACGACGGCAAAGCCACGGAACCCGTCGTTGCACCACGGCTGAAAAAGCTGGCTGAGATTAAAGGCAAAGCGCTGATGATCCATGTTGGCGGTGACAATATGTCCGATCAGCCTAAACCGCTTGGCGGTGGCGGAGTGCGTTATGCCTGCGGCGTAATTTGATCCCCAATGGTTCCCGGAGGAGGCGCTTGCTCCAGCTGCGACAGCGAGCAGTGCAGGCGCCAGATGATCGAGGCCAAATCTCGTGCAGCGGGCAAATGGTGCCGCGCGAGGGTATCGCAGATCCGCTGCAGCTCAGCCAGTGTGGCTTCGAGGGGACGTTGCTGGACACCGCGTTCACTCATGACATCGCGTAGCAGGGAGATGCAAACATCCCGAACCTGTGAGAGGGGATCAGAGCGTGTTTCCCATACGCGAAGCTGCCAGACTACGTGCGAACAGTTCAACAGCACTACGCCCCAGCGCAACAGCCAGCGGCGGGAAAGTGCGTCCTGGCTGTTATTCAACTGGCTGACATGGTGATAAACCAGCGATTCATACTCATTTTCACTCAGATGCGGTTTACGACTGAGTTGGTCGACAAACCCCCGGCGTAACTCCCGGATGTGCCGACGACTCTTGCGCGCATCTGAACCGGGGCGTAACACCGCGAAGGCCAGCCAGGCCAGTCCGACACCGAGGATCTTCGCCAGGTTGTCATTGAGAAAACTGGCGTAATCGTAAACCGGTGGATTCGTCACGGAAATAAACGACCCCATAAAAACAATCAACTGTCCCCATAGCCCCGCCAGTTTGGGCATTTGCAGCTTCAGAAGCTGCATGGTGGTTAACAGCGGAAACAGAAACAGCAGAAACTGCCACAGGTCACTTATCTGCACCATCAGGCCGAACTTCACCACAAAACTGAACAACGACAGTAATACCAGGGTGCGCATTAGCAGCGTAAGAGAGTTAAACGGTGAGGCAGCAACGGAGTAAAGCACGCAGCTGATGGCAGCGAGCGTCAGGGCAGCTGTACCGGAGTCCCACTGCGTGGCAATGCTCCACGCCCCCACCAGCATCAGTGCGCAGAAGGTGCGAAAGCCGCTCCACAGTGCTTCGAGATAGTCTGTATGGCGTGCGAGCGCTGGACTACCCGGGACGTTGAATTCAGTCACCGGGGTGGCATTCTCGACGGCGCTAATCCAGCGGCTGCTTCGTAGATACAGCCGGCAAAAATAATTAAGACGCTGCCAGAAGGCGCGATGACGATAATCGTACTCATCGACCGGGGCGAGCGGCGCAATGATCTTCGCGACGGTGTAGATGTCCGCATCCGGGCGTGCAAGGGTTGCGAGCAGTACGTCAATCACCGCACGGGTGTTTTCTGGTGGCGTCGGCCAATTGAGTAACATCCGGCGCAGGCTGGAGATAGCGCTGGTCATGCGCAGCTGCTGGTGCAGCAGATAGTTAAGCAGGGTATTCTGACGGCGGAAGCGGTAATGACTCCAGAAGGCCTGGATGCGTAACAGATTCATGGTCAGGATCTGCCCGATGACCTTTTCATGGGCGAGACGGATCTCATCGTTGGTATCAGGTTGCCACAGCAGGCTTGCGTGCTCCAGTAATCGGGCATGCATGGTTTTCAGCGCGGTGATGAGCGCGGTGCCGTCGGACGTACTGGGCAGGATCATCATCATAAACCCGCCGCTGAGGATACCGACAATCACTTCACAGACGCGCGCCTGAGCGATATCCCACAGTTCGGTGGTATCGAGTACGTTAACCACCGGAAAGGCAATGATGGCGGCGGTATAGCCCGCCAGCTGGAAAGCATAGGCGACGTTGTTGGTAAAATGAGCGCAGGCCCAGGTACAGCATCCCAGCCATGCCGCCATGCTCAGCAAGAACAGCCATGGATCGTTCAGCGTATGACCGGCGATAATTAACGCTGCAGTGGCACCCAGCAGGCTGCCTGCGATACGACCGAGGCTTTTACTGATTACACCTCCGACAGTGGGAAAACTCACCACCGCCGCAGAGGTCATCGCCCAGTAGGGTTCATCAAGGTTCAGGTAATAGGCGATGGTCAGCGCAAGACACATCGCGATGCCATTACGCAGCGCATAGCGCCACTGGGGACGCGTCGCTTTCATCCACGGCGTGTTACGCCAGGAGAGCACCTGCAGTTTCATTAACGGGTTCCGATGGAGACGGTACAGGTCGTGCCGGATACCAGGGTGATGTCCTGCGGTAGACGGTCAAACTCTACACGAACCGGAACGCGTTGAGCCAGACGCACCCAGGGAACGTTCGGCTTAATGTCCGGTACCAGGCCGGAATCCGTTTCAACGCTTTGATCGTATATCGCCCGACCAATACTGGATACGTGACCCTGTAACTTTTGCGAACTGCTATAAAGGGTAATGGTTGCCGGAGAACCCTCGCGGATATGGCGAAGTTTGGTCTCTTCAAAATAGCCCACGACATAGAAGGAGTGGCTGTCGACGAGGGCAAACACCGGCTGTCCGGTAGTGGCATAGTTACCCACACGCGCTGAAAGGTTGGTCACCCATCCGTCGACAGGCGATGTTATAACGGTTTGGGTTAGCTCCCACTGGGCTTGTTTCAGCGTAGCCTCAGCCACATTGACGCTTGCCTGCATGGCCTTAACGTTGATATTCGCAGTATCTAAATCTTCTGCAGAGATGTAATTTTGCGATAAATGTCGGCGGCGGTTTGCCTCGTTGTTGGCTTTCGCTAAGTCAGACTGGGCTTTTGCCAGCTGAGCCTGGGCATTCAGAATCGCAATGTGATACGGGGTATCGTCGATACGGAATAGCACGTCCCCCTTTTTAACATACTGGTTATCGTTAACAAGAAGCGCCGTGATACTCCCTGAAACCTGGGGAGTAATGCTGACCTGTTCAGCGCGAATTTTGCCATCACGCGTCCAGGGTGATTGCATATAAAAATTCCACAGCCACCAGCCTGCAACCAGCGCGAGAGCGAGGACAAACAACGTGGAAAAGTACTTCAGCGTTTTCAGGGGCATATTCACCACACCAGCAAGACAGCAAGGCCCAGACACACGGAGAGGGCAAACAGGGAGAGATCCATCAACATGGGATGCCAGATTTCGCCGGAATACATCCAGTCACGAAGCAGACGATGTGCGATGAGCCAGAGAATAAAACCTATCAGTACGGCTTTAAACAAAGGCGGAAAGTAGACTGATGCACCGAAGATCAAGTCCTGAAGGGGCAAACCTTCTGAGTGATGAAAAAACGTCACAGGTAGAAATCCTTTGCAGTGAACAGAATGTCACAATGGCTTGTCTTAGTATGATGAGGTATCACAATTCAGTGTAAGTCATACTTTTAAGTTCCATGAATGCAGTATTGCATTTGTTTTGGCAATATAAATGCTGCACACTATTCTAAAATCAGTATAATAACTTAGCAAGCTAATTATAAGGAGATGAAATTGGAATCGCCATTAGGTTCTGATCTGGCAAGGTTGGTACGCGTCTGGCGTGCTCTGATTGACCATCGCCTGAAACCTCTGGAATTGACACAGACACATTGGGTTACGCTGCATAACATTCATCAGCTGCCGCCTGAACAGTCGCAAATTCAACTGGCAAAAGCGATAGGTATTGAGCAACCGTCGCTGGTGCGCACGCTTGACCAGCTGGAAGAGAAGGGACTCATCTCCCGGCAAACCTGCGCCAGCGATCGTCGCGCTAAGCGGATTAAACTCACAGAGAAAGCGACTCCCATCATTACTGAAATGGAAGCCGTGATTACCAAAACGCGGGGTGAAATCCTCTCGGGTGTTTCTCCGGCGGAGCTTGAAATGCTCATCAGCCTTATTGGTCGCCTGGAACAAAACATCCATGAGCTGCAGTCGCGCGACTGACATTCCAAAGGGCCTTGCAACAGCAAGGCCTTTTTCATTTAAAGACGACTACGCGGTTACGGCCTGTCTCTTTTGCTTCGTACATTGCCTTATCGGCACTTTCCACGCACTCTTCTGCAGTAATCCCTGATGAGGTTGCCGTAAATACTCCCATGCTGATAGTGATCGGTTCTGGTAACTGCCCCTCGCTGCTGGCCTTATCAAAGCCGCTCAGATTGAGCCGTATGCGTTCAGCCACCTTGTAAGCCTCTTCTGAAGAGGTGTTAGCCAGCATCAGTACAAACTCTTCGCCACCGATACGGGCCGCAATATCTTGTGGGCGCACGGAATCCATCAGCAGATGAGCGACAAACTGCAACACTTTGTCTCCCTGGAGATGCCCATAGTTGTCGTTGATTCGCTTAAAGCGGTCGAGATCGCTGACGATAACAGAAACAGGACGACTGGCTTTGGCGATATCCAGGGCCTGATTTAATGATTCATAGAAATAACTGCGGTTATAAAGCCGGGTGAGCGGATCGCGAATCGAGTTCTGATACGATTGCTGATACTTTAAATGTGAGTCACGATACAACCTGAAGACATCATAAAGCAGAACAAAAATAATAAGCAGCGTAGCAACTGTTTCAAATAATCGGGCCCGATACCAGGCGATATCTTCAGCGTGTCCGCCAGCCAGTAGCATTGTCAGCGTCACAATATAACAGACGCATAAGAAATTACCGCCAACCCAGAAAAGGTTACGTACCCGGGTAATAAACATTAGTGTTGCTAACGTTACTATCCAGAGAACAATAAGAAGAATATTAATGGCCTGGCTCCAGAGAACCATAAATTGCCGGGTTTCATTATCGACAAGATCCAGTAATAACAGTGATGAATGACTGGAACAAAACCACGCCAGAGCCACCATAGAAACAGTAAAGATAAATCCGCCAGTCACGATGGAAATATGTGCCGGACGTGAAAGCGGGTAATCCCGGATGGTATAAAGCAAGGCTGAAAGGATGATGAGAACCGCCATGATAAGATGGCGGAACATAAAGAAGATCATGGCATCATTATAGTTAACTGCATTGAACTGATAGAGAGCTAACCAGGAAGGGAAGCTGGATAGCGTTCCTACCATCATCATCGCCGAGCCGGCAAAGGCTAAGGCAATTGCAATCAGATACAACCTTCTTCGATCACACCAGTATTTCATTGCCATAAAACAGGCAATAAACAGGTGAAATACCAGTAAGAAAATGGTCAGTGTAGGGAATAATAGCGGAGAGAACGACGGTACCCGTTCGACAAGTTCTAAAAATAAACCCTGCAATAGCCCAATGACGGCAATGCAGCCGATACAGAATAAGAAATAACGGTTCTTCACACAATTATTCATCGCAAGCATATAAGTTTTAACAAAATTATAATAAATAAAAAAAGGCAATTGCGATGAGTTTAACTAATGAATTTTATAAATACTTTGCGCAGGAACAATATCAAGACTAATTAATAATAAGTTAAGTATATATTTGTGTGAAAATATTAATTAATATTATATTTTTGTAAATGGATGTGGCCTGGTGACCACATCCAAAAACGAATTAACGTGGAGAAACGGTAACCTGGCTTCCGTTGCTCGCCAGAACAACGCGCTGGCCTGCAGAGAAACGCGTGCTACCTTGTTTCTGAACAACCATGATGGTGCTGCCATCATCTTTACGGATTTCCAGCTCTACACCCTGGGTTTTGTTCATCGCACCCTGAACGCCCTGTCCTGCTACACCACCGGCAACGGCGCCTGCTGCGGTCGCCAGAGAGCGGCCTGTACCACCGCCGACGGTATTACCCAGGAAACCACCCAGCACAGCACCGCCGATTGCACCCATCACGTTGTTTTCATCACCACCCTGGATTTGTACAGGACGGGCATTAACAACGGTACCGTAAGTCACATTCTGAACCTGTTTCGCTTCAGAAGCGCTGTAAACGTCGCCAGAAAGTGAACTGTCATTCACACAGCCAGCCAGAGTTAAACCAATCAGCGAAACGCCCAGTACACGTAAAATCATTTGAATCTCCTGTTCACCAAAAACGCCCGATTGAGGGCATCCGTTATGGCTAAATTATATGGCATAAGGGGCCATAGTTCATATCTTTGCACTAACAATGGGAAAATTGTACTTGAATTTGACTTAACGAGACATAAACAGTCTTCGCACGTGTTACCCGTCTGACATTGTTAAAAAATATTATCGCCGGATAGCAAAGCAGCGCTGTTTATGGTTGAGTGGATACTCTTAGCCCACGCAACGTAAGGAAAGCGCATGAAATCGGGTCGCTACATTGGTGTGATGTCAGGCACCAGTCTGGATGGGGTAGATGTCGTTCTGGCCGCCATTGATGAAAACATGGTGGCGCAGCAGGCGAGCCTGACCTGGCCAATCCCCATTTCACTGAAAGAGGATATTCTGAGTATCTGTCAGGGGCAGCAACTCACCCTTTCCCAGCTAGGGCAGCTCGATGTACGCTTGGGAGCGCTGTTTGCTGATGCGGTACAGGCGTTAATGCACAAAGAACATCTTCGTCCACAGGATGTGGTTGCCATTGGGTGTCACGGACAAACGGTCTGGCATGAGCCAGGTGGCGAAGCACCGCATACCCTGCAAATTGGTGATAACAACCAGATTGTGGCAAAGACCGGTGTAACGGTGGTGGGCGATTTTCGTCGTCGCGATATTGCGCTTGGAGGACAGGGTGCACCGCTGGTGCCCGCTTTCCATCAGGCTTTACTGGCGCACCCTTCAGAACGCCGTATGGTGCTCAATATTGGTGGTATCGCCAATCTGTCCATGCTCATCCCGGGACAGCCCGTACGTGGCTACGATACCGGCCCGGGCAATATGTTAATGGATGCCTGGATCTGGCGTCAGTGCGGTCAACCGTATGATAAAAACGCGGAGTGGGCGAGCGCGGGTAAAGTGATTATTCCGCTGTTGCAGTCCATGTTAAGCGACCCTTATTTTGCACTACCGGCACCGAAAAGCACGGGGCGCGAATATTTCAACTATGGCTGGCTTGAGCGCCAGCTGGCGCAATTCCCGGCACTCGCGCCGCAGGATGTCCAGGCAACACTTGCTGAGTTAACGGCCGTGTCGATATCTGAACAGGTGCTTCTCAGTGGCGGATGCGAACGTCTGCTGGTGTGCGGGGGAGGAAGCCGAAATCCGCTGGTGATGGCGCGTCTTGCCGGGCTACTGCCGGGTACAGAAGTCACGACGACAGATGAGGCGGGTATCAGTGGAGATGATATGGAGGCGCTGGCCTTTGCATGGCTTGCCTGGCGCACGATTGCCGGGCTACCGGGCAATTTACCGTCGGTAACCGGTGCGCGTGAGGCGAGCGTCCTTGGTGCCATTTTCCCGGCCAACCCTCGTCAGAATCAGAGTTAACTGAAATTCAGCGTCGCGTATTGTCGTTAGAATGGAATAAAAACAGGAGGGCAGTCACGCCCTCCAGGACCAGGAAAGTCGTCGGAATACGCTCATGAAAAAACTTCTTCTTATTGTCGCGCCTTTGTTGCTGTCAGGATGCAGCGTCTATAACCAACTCGTTGAGCGTATGCAGACCGATACGCTAGAGTATCGTTGCGATGAAAAGCCGCTGACCGTTAAGCTGAATAACCCGCGCCAGGAAGCCAGTTTTGTGTACGACAATAAATTGCTGACCCTGAAGCAGGGCATCTCGGCCTCCGGTGCACGTTATACCGATGGTATCTATGTCTTCTGGTCGAAAGGGGACAGCGCCACGGTCTACAAACGTGACCGTATCGTGCTGAACAATTGTCAGCTCGAAAATCCGAAGCGTTGAGATTTTTACAGGGGCGGCGCACAATAGCGCCACCCAATCTCAATGTCAGCTAACGCCATGTCAGATAACGACGAACTGCAGCAAATCGCGCATCTGCGCCGTGAATACACTAAAGGTGGCCTGCGTCGCCAGGACCTTCCCGCTGAACCCCTCGTGCTTTTTGAACGCTGGCTGAAACAGGCTTGTGAAGCGAAACTGGCCGACCCAACGGCTATGGTTGTCGCAACGGTCGATGAAAACGGTCAACCGTATCAGCGCATCGTATTGCTCAAGCATTATGACGAGAAAGGTTTGGTGTTCTACACCAACCTGGGCAGTCGCAAAGCACACCATCTGGAAAACAATCCGCGTATCAGCCTGCTGTTCCCCTGGCATATGCTGGAGCGTCAGGTCATGGTGACAGGCAAAGCGGAACGTCTCTCGACGCTGGAAGTGGTGAAGTATTTCCACAGCCGTCCGCGCGACAGCCAGATTGGCGCCTGGGTCTCAAAACAGTCGAGCCGAATTTCAGCTCGAGGCGTGCTGGAAAGCAAATTTCTTGAGCTGAAACAGAAGTTCCAGCAGGGTGAAATTCCCCTGCCAAGCTTCTGGGGCGGTTTCCGCATCCCGATTGAGCAGATGGAGTTTTGGCAGGGGGGCGAACATCGCCTGCACGATCGCTTTTTATACCAGCGCGACAATGGCGGCTGGAAAATCGACAGACTGGCACCATAATCCCCGAAATTTGTTGATTTAAGCGCTAGCGCACACCGCGCTTGCGCTTTATTCTATGGTACTTTCGCATCAGGCGAAAAGTCGTGTACCGGCAAAGGTGCAGTCGTTTATACATGGAGAATTTGATGGCAAGCAGTAACTTGATTAAACAATTGCAAGAGCGGGGCCTCGTGGCTCAGGTGACGGACGAGGAAGCGTTAGCAGAGCGACTGGCGCAAGGCCCGATCGCGCTCTATTGCGGCTTCGATCCCACCGCTGACAGCTTGCATTTGGGGCATCTTGTTCCATTGTTATGCCTGAAACGCTTCCAGATGGCGGGCCATAAACCTGTTGCCCTGGTTGGCGGTGCGACAGGTCTGATTGGTGACCCAAGTTTTAAAGCCGCTGAGCGTAAACTGAATACCGAAGACACCGTGCAGGAGTGGGTGGATAAGATCCGCAAACAGGTTGCACCGTTCCTCGACTTCAACTGTGGTGATAACTCCGCCATTGCCGCTAACAACTATGACTGGTTTGGCGGCATGAACGTGCTGACTTTCCTGCGTGACATCGGCAAGCATTTCTCTGTTAACCAGATGATTAACAAAGAAGCCGTGAAGCAGCGTCTGAACCGTGATGACCAGGGTATCTCCTTCACCGAGTTCTCGTACAACCTGCTGCAGGGTTATGACTTTGCCTGTCTGAACAAACTGCACGGTGTTTCCCTGCAGATTGGCGGTTCTGACCAGTGGGGTAACATCACCTCCGGTATTGACCTGACCCGTCGTCTGCACCAGAACCAGGTCTTTGGTCTGACCGTTCCGCTGATCACCAAAGCCGACGGGACCAAATTCGGTAAAACCGAAGGTGGCGCGGTATGGCTTGATCCGAAAAAGACCAGCCCGTACAAATTCTACCAGTTCTGGATCAACACGGCTGATGCCGATGTATACCGCTTCCTGAAGTTCTTCACCTTTATGGACATTGAAGAAATCAATGCCCTGGAAGAAGAGGACAAAAATAGCGGTAAGGCGCCACGTGCACAGTACGTGCTGGCGGACGAAGTGACCAAACTGGTTCACGGTGAAGAAGGTCTGGCCGCGGCAAAACGCATTACGGCAAGCCTGTTTAACGGTACACTGAGCGATCTGAGCGAAGCGGACTTCGAACAGCTGGCGCAGGACGGCGTGCCAATGGTCGAGATGGAAAAAGGTGCTGACCTGATGCAGGCGCTGGTGGACTCCGAGCTGCAGCCTTCCCGTGGTCAGGCGCGTAAAACCATCGCGTCCAACGCTATCACCATCAATGGTGAGAAGCAGTCCGACCCGGAATATACCTTCACTGACAGCGATCGTCTGTATGGTCGCTACACGCTGCTGCGTCGCGGCAAGAAAAATTACTGTCTGATCTGCTGGAAATAATTAAAAGTAGCCAGGGGCGTGGGAAACCACGCCCCTTTTGTTTTTACAGGGTTTGGTAAGAAAAAAATGAAGAACATCCTCGCCATTCAGTCCCACGTTGTTTTCGGACATGCTGGCAATAGCGCCGCGGAATTTCCAATGCGCCGCCTCGGTGCCAACGTCTGGCCCCTCAACACCGTACAGTTCTCCAACCACACGCAATACGGCCAATGGACCGGCTGCGTAATGCCGCCTTCACACCTCACGGAAGTTGTGCAAGGTATTGCCGATATCGGCCAGCTCAAACGTTGTGACGCCGTACTGAGCGGTTATCTCGGTTCAGCAGAGCAGGGAGAGCATATCCTCGGTATTGTTCGCCAGGTGAAAACGGCAAACCCAGCGGCAAAATTCTTCTGTGACCCTGTTATGGGCCATCCGGAGAAAGGCTGCATCGTGGCACCGGGTGTCGCAGAGTTTCATGTTCGCCATGCGCTGCCCGCCAGCGATATCATTGCGCCAAATCTGGTCGAACTGGAGATCCTTTGCGAGCATCCCGTTAACAGCGTAGAAGAGGCGGTAAGCGCGTCCCGCGAGCTGATAGCTCTGGGGCCAGAAACTGTGCTGGTGAAACATCTCGCGCGTGCAGGGCTTAGTAAGGACCGTTTTGAGATGCTGCTGGTGACGAAAGACGATGCCTGGCATATCAGCCGTCCGCTGGTGGATTTTGGCCCACGTCAGCCGGTAGGGGTTGGGGATGTGACCAGCGGTCTGCTGTTGGTGAAACTCCTGCAGGGTGCAACGTTGCGAGATGCCCTGGAGCATGTCACCGCGGCGGTATACGAAATCATGATTGCGACGAAAGAAATGCAGGAGTATGAATTACAGGTCGTTGCGGCACAGGATCGTATTGCTAAGCCGGAACACTATTTTAGCGCAACGCAGCTTTAAAATATGCCGGGTGGCGCTGCGCTTACCCGGCCTACTCAACCCGTAGGCCCGTGCCAGCGCCGCGCCGCCGGGCGATGTTAGTTAAGACCTTCCGCTTTCAGCGCTGCAGCTACCGCAGGACGTTCTGCCATGCGTGTCATATACGATGCAATATGGTCTAACCCTTCCAGGTTCAGCTTAACCGCGCGCGCCCAGCGCAGTACGGTAAACAGGTACGCATCGGCAATTGTGAAACGCGAACCACAAATCCACTGGTCGTCTTTCAGCGATTCGTTAACGTACTGCAGCTTTTTCTCAAGAAGCGCACGCAAGGTGGGTTTGTACTCTTCTGGCGTATCGGGACGGAACAGCGGCGTAAAGCCTTTGTGCAGCTCGGTCGCAATGTAGTTCAGCCACTCCAGCGTTTTATAGCGAGAAACCGTACTTACCGGTGCCAGTAACTGGCGATCGGGCACGCTATCTGCCAGAAACTGCATAATCGCCACACCCTCGGTCAGCAGAGTACCGTCATCCAGCAACAGTGCCGGAACTTGTCCCTTCGGGTTGATGGCAAGAAAATCATCACCGTTTTCCAGACGTTTTTTCATCAGATCAACGCCATCCAGCGTAAAATCTTTGCCGCTCTCGCGCAGGGTGATATGGGAAGCAAGAGAGCACGCGCCCGGTTTGTAGAACAGTTTCATCGGTAACTCCTTTTTGCTGAGGTTTCAGCTATGTTAGTGCGCGAACGGGTAAAAAAAAAGCCGCTAATGCATTAGCGGCTTCTGTTATGTCGTTTCTCAATGATATTACGCGGTAGCGGTTTTAGTCGCTTTAGCGGTCTTGTCGTCGTCCTGAGTCATACGATTCAGTTTCGGCGCCGTCAGCAGCATCAGAGCAGCGATGACTGCTGTAGCGATACCAATCTGCATGAATACAGTACCGTAGACGTTCAGAGAGACCAGTGGGTCAGTGACGTTATCCGGAACGGCCATCAGGTTTGCAATCTTACCTGCAATGATTGCTGCGCCGGCAGTGGTCAGGAACCAGCTACCCATAATGAAGCCCATCAGACGCTGTGGTACCAGCTGTGCAACCATCGCCAGACCCAGACCGGAGATCATCAGTTCACCGATAGACTGCAGAGCGTAGCTCAGGATCAGCCAGTTAACGGAAACGATACCTGCATCAGTCGCGAATTTGGTACCCAGTGGCAGCACCAGGAAGGCGCCGGAGCACAACACCATGCCGATGGCAAACTTGTGCGGCATTGGCAGACGGTCACCCATCTTGTTATAGATAGCGGCCAGAATTGGGCTGCCAATCATAATCCAGAACGGGTTCAGGGCCTGATACTGCTCCGGTTCGAATGCGATACCCAGAATTGAGTGCTCAACGTTACGAATAGCGAAGAAGTTCAGAGAGGTTGGCATCTGGCTGTACAGTACGAAGAAGATAATCGCTTCCAGCATCAGAATGAACGCCACAATCATCTTACGACGTGCAGCACCCTGCATGGCGAAGGCTTCTTTCGCGAAGATAATCACGATACCCAGTGCAACCACACCCAGAACCGCACGCGCGATACCCTGGTTGTGCAGCAGCCAGGTCGCGATTGCAGCAAGGATCACAACGCCTACAATGGTCGCCAGCAGTTTACCCACATGTACAGGTTCGAAGTCAGGTTTTGAACCGTAGTTTTTAACCCAGCGTTTGCAGAAGGCAAAGTTGACAACGGTGATCAGCATACCGACCACGGACAGGGAGAACGCCACGCTCCAGCCGAATTTAGCGGCCAGCCACGGTGTTGCCAGCATGGAGAAGAAGGAACCGATGTTCACGGACATGTAGTACATGGTGAATGCACCGTCCAGACGCGGGTCATCTTTGCTGTAACAGGTAGAGAGCAGGGAAGATGGGTTCGCTTTGAACAGCCCGTTACCCACGGCGATGGTCGCCATGCCCATATACACGACAGCAGCATCATGACCAGACCACGCAACCAGCGCATAACCGATTGCCAGTACAATGGCACCCAGCATGATAACGCGTTTAGTACCGAGAACTTTATCACCCAGCCAGCCGCCGATTGCGACCAGACCGTAAACCAGAGCACTGAAGGAGGAGAACAGCGTGATGGAATCGGCTTCGGACATACCCAGCTGTTTTACCAGGTAAACCGCCATGATCCCTTGCAGGCCGTAATAACCAAAACGCTCCCATAACTCGATAGAGAAGATGAGATAGAACGCTTTTGGTTGTTTAAAAGCGTTAAGACTTACGCTTTCATCTGTTGGTTTATTGTTTGCAGTAGACACATATACCTCTTTTTTTACATCCCATATTAACGGGGGTGTTCATAGCGTGATGGCCGTAGTCCATACGCCTTATAGTTATTTTGGGAGGAGAAACGGCGGGTAATGTTCACTATCCTGTTCATTCTGGCAAGATGTTTGTAATAATCTGTTACATATATCTTTAGTGGTATAATCATCGGTTCATACAAATGTTATTCAGCGTTAAATTTCATTGGTTGAGAATTGGTAGTTTTTTTCACTAGAAAAAACCTGTAAAGGGCGGTGTATGGCGATATGTTCTGCTATTTGCCGCTTGTGGCAGTGATATAGCCCATATTCTGAAAAATAGCTGGTCTTATCGTCGGCAAAGAAAGAGGAGTGTCTTGTCAGGCAAAGGGTTTAGGTTGATTTTGACAACAAAAATACAACATGAAGTTATCAGGGTGATCGCGATCACAGATGTATGGAAATTTTTGGCTATGAAAAAACTATTAACCTGTTTTAGCGTTAAACAACCGAAGAAGTGACAGGTGAGGGAACACGAAAGGCGGACAAATAATGGGCAAAAGAAGGGTCTCTGGTAGCCCTTCTTTTAATAAGGGGTTACGACGATCAGGGATACACTTTTTCTTTGTATTCGCAAAGATCTTCAATAATGCAGGAGCCGCAGCGCGGCTTGCGCGCAATGCAGGTATAACGCCCGTGCAGAATCAGCCAGTGGTGGCAGTCAACCTTAAATTCGGCAGGAACCACTTTGAGCAGTTTCTCCTCAACCTGCTCGACATTTTTGCCGGGTGCGAAGTTGGTGCGGTTAGATACGCGGAAGATATGCGTGTCGACAGCGATAGTCGGCCAGCCAAATGCCGTATTTAGCACAACGTTCGCGGTTTTTCGACCTACACCGGGTAACGCCTCAAGCGCCGCGCGATCTTCCGGCACTTCGCCACCGTGCTGTTCCAGCAGGATCCGGCAGGTATTAATCACGTTCTCCGCTTTGCTGTTAAACAGGCCGATGGTTTTGATATAAGACTTCACGCCTTCCACGCCCAGTTCCAGCATGGCCTTCGGCGTATTGGCAACAGGATAGAGCAGGGCGGTGGCTTTATTGACGCTTACATCGGTAGCTTGCGCAGAGAGCAGCACGGCGATCAGCAGCTCAAACGGGGAGTTAAAGTTCAACTCTGTCGTCGGGTGTGGGTTCTCGTCCCTCAGACGAGTCAGGATCGCAATGCGCTTTTCTTTATTCATGAGGCCTTCTCGGGTATCCCTTCCAGGACGCTGCGCTCTGCCGCGCGGCGCTTACGTTTCTCATCAATCAGGTATTTTATCGCCAGCATCATGCCGAGGCCAATAAATGCGCCTGGCGGCAGCATGGCCAGCAGAAATGGCGTATCGGTGTGGAACACTTCAATGCGCAGCGCCCTGGCCCAGCCGCCCAGCAGCGCGTCTGCACCGTCAAACAGCGTACCGTTGCCGAGGATTTCACGTATTGAGCCCAGCACAAACATGGCTCCCGTGGCGCCCATACCAATCGAAAAACCATCCAGCGCCGACATGGCCGGACTGTTTTTCACAGCGAAGGCTTCCGCGCGTCCAACCACGATACAGTTGGTGACGATAAGCGGAATAAAGATGCCCAGCGACTGATACAGACCGAATGCGTAAGCGTTAATCAGCATCTGGACGATACTCACGACCGAGGCAATGATCATGACGTAAATCGGAATACGGATTTCCGACGGCGTCCAGCGGCGCAGGGCTGAGATGGAGAGGTTGGTCAGGGTCAGTACCAGCGTGGTCGCCAGACCCAGACCAAGCGCGTTGGTGGCGGTGGAGGTGACCGCCAGCAATGGACACATTCCCAGAAGCTGTACCAGCGCGGAGTTGTTCTTCCACAACCCCTGGACAATAACTTCTTTAACCTGGCTCATGATTACTCCTCACAGGCCGGAAGATTGTTGATGTGCGCGGGCAGCGTTTCAGCATACAGCCCGGCTCGTTTTACGGCGTTAACCACGGCGCGTGGGGTGATGGTCGCCCCGGTGAACTGGTCGAACTCGCCGCCATCTTTCTTCACCGCAAAGGCAGTATCTCCTTCGCCATGAATCACTTTACCGGCAAAATGCAAAATCCAGTCGCTCAGACGGGTTTCAATTTTATCGCCAAGACCCGGCGTCTCATGATGTTCCGTTACGCGGGTGCCCAGTATCGTACCGGAGAAATCGCTGCCAACGAGCAGTTGAATGGCACCGGAATAGCCATCGGGGGCTGTCGCTTCCATCACCGCGCCCACCGGTTTATCCCCTTTACGGGCGATAAAGACGCGATGTGCGCCTTTGCCTAACTGCGGCGCCTGGACGATGAAACAGCTTTGCTGCAGGTCATTATCGTAGAAGTCAGACGGGATCACCTGATCGAACAGCGCTTTTTGCTGCTTCGAAGCCTGTTCTTCGATGGTCGTTTTGGTCAACGAATTCACCAGTGCCGTCAGCCCAGTCAGGACCGCGGCGAAGACAGCCAGCGTAACGCCGTGTTTTTGCATTGTTTTCAACATGGCGAAACCCTTAACGATGTCCGTACACGCGCGGACGCGTGTAATAGTCGATGAGCGGAACGGTAATGTTGGCGAGCAGGACGGCAAATGCCACACCATCCGGATAGCCACCAAAGCTGCGGATCAACCATACCAGCAACCCAGCCAGCGCACCGAAGATCAGGCGGCCACGGTTGGTCGTTGACGCGGTAACCGGATCCGTCAGGATAAAGAATGCGCCTAACATGGTCGCGCCGGAGAGCAAATGCAACTGCGGGCTGGCCAGTGACTCGGGGGAGAACACCCAGCCCAGCGTGGCACAAACCGCCAGCGTCACGAGGAAGCTGATCGGGATATGCCAGCGAATGGCTTTTTGTTGCAGCAGGAACAGACCGCCCAGCAGATACGCCAGGTTAACCCACTGCCAGCCTGCGCCTGCCAGCACGCCACTGTAGATGGCTGATTTCATAATCTGTTCAACGCTGTGGCCCGCGTGCAGGGACGTTTTAAACGTATCGAGAGGCGTCGCCTGGCTGATACCATCCACGCCCATACGCAGCGTGTTCATATCAGCACCGAGTGCAGTATGGCCGGAAAAGATCACGTGCAGGGCATCCATAAAGCCCGGAACCGTTGCCGCAATCTCATGCGGTGGCAACCAGCTTGTCATCTGTACCGGGAAGGAGATCAGCAGCACCACGTAGCCGATCATTGCCGGGTTAAACGGGTTATGACCGAGCCCACCATACAGTTGTTTGGCAATTATCACTGCGAAGACGGTACCGAGTACCACCATCCACCATGGGGCAAACGGTGGAATACTGATGGCCAGCAGCAGGCCGGTCAGTAGCGCGGAGTTGTCGGCAAGGATGCGGGAAACTACCATCTTGCGCAGTTTAAGCACCAGGGCTTCAGCGGCTAAGGCGCTGACACAGCCCAGGACTATCTGGAACAGGGTTCCCCAGCCGAAAAACCAGCACTGAACGGCAATGCCCGGCAGCGCGGCCAGGCAGACCAGCATCATAATGCGCGATGTCTGGCGCTGGTTGTGGGTGTAAGGGGAACTTGCGATTCTGAAAACCATTTAATCCTCGTTAACTGCTTGCTGTGCGGCTTTCTTCGCCTGAACGCGCGCGATGGCAGCGGCGACGGCAGCTTTGCGCGGGTCGTCATTTGCGGCCTGCGGTTGCTCTTCCTGTTGCGCCGCTTTACGGGCTTTAGCGCGGGCAATTGCCGCTTCAACGGCGGCTTTGCGCGGATCGACCGGCGTTTCGGGTTCGGTTGTTTGCGTCTGTTGTGCTGACTTACGGGCTTTGGCACGGGCTATTGCCGCTTCGACGGCAGCTTTGCGCGGGTCCACCGCCTCTTTCTCGACAACCACGTTTTGCTCACCGGCTTTTCGGGCTTTGGCGCGGGCAATTGCCGCTTCAACGGCGGCTTTTCGTGGATCAACCTCAACTTCAGCCTGAGCTGTTTGCCCTTTTTCAGCCTGACGGGCACGAGCCGCTGCTTTACGCGCTTCTCGGGCGGCAATCGCTTCGCTATTATCCGGTTTCTCACCCGCTGGGATGACCACGGTTTGGGCTGCGGTCGCTTTTTTCTCGCGAACGCGCGCCAGTGCCGCGTTAATGGCATCCTGATCTTTCTCGCCTGGCTGAACAGCAGCCTGCTTATGGCGCTCCTGACGAGCCGCTTTTTCGCGCTCCAGTCGAGCCTGGCGCGCTTCAAAGCGGGCTTTTGCTTCGGCTGCACGTTTTTCTTCCATTGAGATGGCATAAATTTCAGCCTTCTCCTGGCGGAAATACTGCACCAGTGGAATGTTACTTGGGCAAACCCAGGCGCAGGCTCCGCATTCAATACAGTCAGCCAGATTATGGGCTTGTGCTTTGTCGTGCAGTTGGCCTTTACTGTACCAGTACAACTGCTGCGGAAGCAGGTCCGCCGGGCAAGCGTCGGCACAGGCACTGCAACGGATACAACCTTTCTCCTCCTGCTCTTCGCCCATTTCGGTTGGGGAAGGCGCAAGCAGGCAGTTCGTGATTTTGACCACCGGGACATCCAGCCACGGCAGGGTAAAGCCCATCAGTGGGCCGCCCATGATCACCATCTGGTCGCTGCCAGGGCAAAATTCAGCCTGTTCCAGCAGGTGACGAACCGGCGTTCCCAGTCGCGCCCAGACGTTCCCCGGACGCGAGACAGACTCTCCGGTCAGCGTTACCACGCGCTCGGTCAACGGCTCGCCGTCAATCACCGCGCGCTTCACCGCATAGGCGGTCCCGACGTTTTGCATCAGCACACCGATATCTGAGGAACGTCCACCGTGCGGCACTTGTTTACCGGTAAGAATCTGCGTCAGCTGTTTTGCGCCACCAGAAGGGTACTTGGTTGGAATGACGCGCAGGGCGATATCATGGCTACCGGCCAGTACGGCGCGCAGCATTGAGATGGCCTGTGGTTTATTGTCTTCAATTCCAATCAGTACTTCTTTCGGCTGCAGAATGTGCGCGAGAATGCGGATACCTTCCACCACCTGGGCGGCGCAATCCTGCATCAGACGATCGTCTGCGGTAATATACGGCTCGCATTCAGCGGCATTGATAATCAGCGTCTGAATTTTATCGCCACCGCCACGCAGTTTGACACCGGTAGGGAAGCCTGCGCCGCCCAGTCCGGCAACACCGAACTGATGAATACGCTCGATGAGCGCGTCGCGACTCCGGTTGCGGTAGTCGCCCCAGCCGTCACGCTCGATCCAGCGATCTTCACCGTCGGCTTCAATAATGACGCTGAGTTCTGAAAGTGCTGACGGGTGAGCCACCGTATGCGGGGCGATTGCCACCACTTTACCGGACGTTGGTGCGTGTACAGGCAGCATTCGTCCCCGGCCAAAGGTCAGCGGCTGGCCGCGAAGAACCGTATCGCCTTCTTTCACACACAGCTCGCCCTCCGCGCCAATATGCTGCTTGAGCGGCATAACGTAGCGCGTCGCCAGCGGAATTTGACGCAGTGGGGTGCCGTTGGACTGGGTTTTCATCTCCGGCGGATGAATACCGCCGTCAAAGTCCCAGATCTTCTCTTTTCTGAAAGCAGAAAATAACTTAAGCATGTTGTTCCACAGGAATGTTGCGAACCGGAATGGTTTGAAGATCCCACTTCCAGCTTTCGGTAGTCGTTTCAACCGGGCGCAGTTCAATACATTGCGTCGGGCAGGGCGCTACGCAGAGGTTGCAGCCAGTACACAGATCCGCGACGACGGTGTGCATGGCGCGGGTTGCGCCAACGATGGCATCTACAGGGCAGGCCTGAATGCATTTGGTGCAGCCGATGCAGTTCGCTTCGTCGATCACAGCAAGTGCGCGAACCGGCTCCTGGATATCTCCATCACCGTCAATCGGCTGCGGGTCAACGTTCAGCAGAGCCGCAATTTTCAGCATTACCGCTTCACCACCCGGTGCACAGCGGTTAATTTTTTCACCCTGAATCCCTACCGCTTCGGCATAGGGGCGGCAACCGGGATAGCCACACTGTCCACACTGGCTTTGTGGAAGAAGCTCATCAATTTTTTCAACAACAGGATCGTCCTCTACCGCAAAACGGCGGGAGGCGTAACCCAGGATAAGGCCAAACACCAACCCCAGGACGCTGATAGAGGCGATGGCAATCCAGATAGCATTCATTACAACTTCACCAGACCACTAAAGCCCATAAAGGCCAGAGACATTAAACCTGCGGTCACCAGCGCAATCGCATTACCGCGAAACGGCGCAGGGATATCCGCTGCGGCGAGGCGCTCACGAATAGAGGCGAACAGCACCATCACCAGAGAAAAACCGACGGCCGCAGAAAAACCATACAGTGCCGATTGCATAAAGTTATGGCCAAGGTTGATGTTCAGCAGCGCTACGCCGAGCACGGCGCAGTTGGTGGTAATCAACGGCAGGAAAATCCCCAGCAGGCGATAGAGCGCCGGACTGGTTTTGCGCACCACCATTTCGGTAAATTGCACAACCACTGCAATAACCAGAATAAAGGCCAGCGTACGGAGATAGGTTAACCCCAACGGGATAAGGATCCAGGTATCAATCCACCACGCGCAAATAGACGCCAGCGTCATGACAAAGGTGGTCGCCAGCCCCATGCCCATTGCAGTTTCCAGTTTTTTGGAAACGCCCATAAATGGACATAGGCCAAGGAACTTCACCAGGACGAAGTTGTTAACCAGCACTGTGCCGACAAAGAGCAGTAAGTAATCGGTCATTATTTAGCCTGAAATAAAAAAGCCGCCTATTATCGGATAAACCAACGCAGGCGACAACAGGTTATCTGTAAGGTTATTACGGGTTCACAAAGGTGTTTTTCACCCGTGTCGAACGCTTGAAATAGGGCACCAGCAGCGCAGCGGCCAGTAAAGGGAAAAGTAGCTGGCGGACGGCCAGTGCGTCAGAAACCGGCGAAAAAGCAAAAGCTTTTACCGCCAGCAGGACCGAAATCAGCAGCCAGATAATGTAATGCTTAGGCACACTTTTACGGCGCTTAAAGAAAGCGATGGTCAGCCACAGCGTGTAGTACCACATCCCTATCGCGAAAACGAACGATACAAACCACATCGCAATATTAAGCACACTTTGCGACATCAGCGTCTGGATGACATGCGGGGTAATCAGTGCGGTGGTATAAAGCAGCAGCGCAAGTGATGCGCTTAATAAGGCAACCAGCAGCCATGCCAGTGGGGCGATTAACCAGCCTCCAATGCGTTCTCCAGGCGTTGCGGTCATAAACTCTCCCATAATCTGCGCGAAATGTTGTTCAGCCAGTTTGCAGGGCGGAGAGTATATAACATTTCGCGCTGATGGCTACTTTCTTATAAAACGTAACGCCAGACAGACTTAGGCACTTCACCCACATTGAACAACCGGCCTCCGGAGACCAGTTCCGCACGGCGATGGTCAGCGGCACGATACATGTTGATGATTTCCTGATTATCCGACAGGGTGTAGTTCAGATGGTCAAACAGTTTTTCCAGGCTTTCAAGCGAATTGATCTTGCGAAATTTTAATAAATAGTCCTGAACTGTCATATTAATAATTTTCCATATAAAAGTGAGTAATACCAGTTAAGGTAATTCGTTCGAATAATAAACGGATTAATAAAGACGTAAACAGCCCACTCAGGTAATGCGACTAAATTAGGAGTTTTCTTTGCTGAAAGTTTCAGGCATCAAATGATGCCTGGAAGAGAAGGTTAACCGTGTTCACCAGGGCTGGCAATACGTAACTGACATATTGTGTCACTCTTTATTGCAGTAACCGGTTACTTAGGTTGGGCGACTGTGACAGGCTCCGGCGGCTGGTAGTTATCGATATGGCTGGCAACGCCAAGCAAAATGACCGATACCCCAAGAACAATCCATCCCGCTAATTCAATGATTCGATTAATAATTGACGTCATGATTCGGAGTTGTAATTTATCCATAAATACAGGGAGCAGATGTTACAGCGGCGTTTCCCCGGCGGCAAGTGCTTTGGGAACGGTTCCCTTAAACAAAATCAGGTGGTTAATACTATGTAACAAAAACAACCCATACAACCTGCTATTTTAAGTCATATGGCACATTATTAATCTGTGGTAATGCCAGGCTAGCCAGTGTGAAATAAGAACGCCATAAAAGAGGATGACACTATGAGTGATAATATCCGCGTCGGGCTTATTGGTTATGGATATGCGGGAAAAACGTTTCATGCGCCTCTGATCGACGGGACGCCCGGAATGGCGCTGGCTGCCGTATCCAGTAGTGATGCAACTAAAGTCCATGCCGACTGGCCTTCCGTGCCGGTTGTCTCTGAACCTAAACATCTTTTTAACGATCCGAATATTGATTTAATTATCATCCCCACGCCAAACGACACGCACTTTCCGCTGGCAAAGGCGGCGCTGGAAGCCGGCAAGCACGTGGTCGTTGATAAACCCTTTACCGTGACGTTGTCACAAGCACGCGAGCTTGATGCGCTGGCAAAGAGCCTGGGCAGGTTACTTTCGGTATTCCATAACCGTCGCTGGGACAGCGATTTTCTGACCGTAAAAAGGCTTCTCAGCGAAGGTACGTTGGGGGAGATCCTCTTTTTTGAATCGCATTTTGACCGTTTTCGCCCGCAGGTACGAAACCGCTGGCGCGAGCAGGCCGGTCCGGGCAGCGGCATCTGGTACGATCTGGCCCCGCATCTTCTGGATCAGGCCGTGAATCTGTTTGGCCTGCCGGTGAGTATGACGGTCGATCTGGCACAGCTCAGGCCTGGCGCGCAGACAACGGATTATTTCCATGCGGTTTTGAGTTACCCACAGCGTCGAATTGTGCTCCACGGGACGATGGTGGCGGCCGCAGAATCCGCGCGTTATATCATTCACGGTACGCGCGGTAGCTATGTGAAGTTTGGTCTCGACCCGCAGGAAGATCGCTTAAAAAACGGGGAGCGTTTGCCACAGGAAGACTGGGGCTATGATATGCGAGACGGTGTCGTGACGCGGGTTGAAGGTGAGGAGCTGGTGGAGGAAACCTTGCTGACTATTCCAGGTAACTACCCGGCTTATTATGCAGCTATCCGCGATGCGCTGAACGGAACGGGGGAAAATCCGGTTCCGGCAAGCCAGGCCATTCAGATTATGGAGCTGATTGAGCTGGGCATCGAATCAGCCAAACATCGCGCCACGCTCTGTCTGGCATAAGGTACAGGTATTTTGTAGGCCGGGTAAGGCGCAGCCGCCACCCGGCAAAAAGTCTTACGCGGATGCCACCTTATCCCGCAGCGCCTGCTTCTCTTCAGGCGTCAGGAAAGCGATCTCCAGGCCGTTGATCTGCGCCTGACGAATTTGCTCGCGGCTCAGACCCGCCTGAGGTGCAGCAATGTTGTATTCGTGAATAATATCCACCCCCTGAACCGCCGGATCGTCAGTATTCAGTGTAGCCAGCACACCGTGCTCAAGGAACGTTTTCAGCGGGTGCTGTGCCAGCGTTGACACGGTGCTGGTCTGAATATTAGACGTCAGGCAAGACTCAATTCCGATGCGCTGTTCCGCCAGGAAATCCATCAGAGCGCGATCTTCTACCGCTTTTACGCCGTGGCCGATACGCTCGGCGCCCAGCTCGCGGATGGCCTGCCAGATGCTTTCCGGACCTGCCGCTTCACCTGCATGAACGGTAATGTGCCACCCGGCGTCACGCGCGCGGTTGAAATGGGACAGGAACAGACTGCCCGGGAAGCCCAGCTCATCACCGGCGAGGTCGACCGCAGTGATGGCATCGCGATGCGCCAGCAGCGCTTCCAGTTCCTGCAGGCAGGCTGCCTCACCGAACGTACGGCTCATGATGCCAATCAGACGGGCCTGGACATCAAACGTTTTACAGCCTTCGCGGACGCCTTCAATGACGGCTTCCACTACGCCTGCAACGGGCAGGTTGTGGGTCATCGCCATATAGCCTGGCGAGAAACGCAGTTCGACGTAATGCAGACCGTTACGGGCGGCATCTTCGATGTTCTCGAACGCCACGCGGCGGCAGGCATCCAGCGAGGCCAGCATCTTCACGCCCCAGTCGAGTTTACTCAGGAAGCTGACCAGATCCGGTTCATTGGAGGTGACCTGAACATGAGGGATCAAGGACTCAAGTGTCTGAGCAGGAAGCGTTAAATTGAACTGGCGGCCAAGATCGAGGATGGTTTGGGCACGAATGTTACCGTCAAGGTGACGATGAATATCAGTTAATGGCAGGCGTGTATCAATCATGGTCGCACTCTTTTCTGGTTAAAGTGCGCCATATTATAAAAACAAAACGAGGTAAAAAGCTATTTGCGCAATGGAATATTCCGTTGCGCAAATGAATTACAGTAGCGTGTTAATCCCGGCGATAAGGCGTTGAACCCCTTGTTCCAGCTTGCTGCGCGGGCAGCCAGCATTCAGGCGCACGAAGCCATTTCCCTCTTTGCCGTAGGTATTTCCTGGCATGATGGCGACTTTTTGCTGCTCGATCAGCACTTTTTGCAGCGCCCGGTCGTCAATGTTCAGTGGGCGCAGGTCAATCCAGGCCAGATAGGTCGCTTCTGGCGGCTGCCAGTTCAGTTTCGGAAAAGCGCTGTTTATTTCCTGCGCGATATACGACAAATTTTCTTCCAGATAACGCCGCAAGGCATCCAGCCACGGCTCTCCCTGCTGATAGGCGGCGATATGTGCCGTCAGTGCCAGCACGGAAGGGGAAGAGAGTCCGTCCCGGCCTTTCAACGCGCTAAGATAACCGTTACGGCTTTCTTCATCACCAATCAGGCCGTAAGCGCCGGTCAACGCCGGAATATTGAAACTTTTCGAACCGGAGGTGAGAAGCGCCCATTTGCCCCGTGCTACCGCGTTCCACGGCGTGTGACGACGATCTCCCCACACCATGTCCATATGTATTTCATCGCTGATCACCGCCACGTCATAGCGTGCGCACAGTTCCGCCATGTGGGTCAACTCATCCCGCGTCCAGACCTTGCCGGTCGGGTTTTGCGGGCTGCACAGCAGCAAAATTTTGTTTTCAGATTTTGCAAGGGCCGCTTCCAGTGCAGCCATATTTCCCTGCCAGCCTGCGGCATGCTTTTTCATCTCGACGGGCACCACCTGACGAGCATTGCCTTCAATGGCTTTGTAAAACGCATCGTATGCCGGGGTGTGTACCACCACGCCGTCGCCGGGGTTTGACCAGAGACGAATCAATTCAGAGACCATATAAATGACTGAAGGACCATAAACGACGGTTTCCGTATCAATCTGGCTGTTAAACCGCTGCTGGAACCAGTGCGCGACGGCGGCCAGGAACTCCTCGTTCTTCCAGCGGCTATAGCCAAACACGCCGTGATGAATGCGCTGTTGCAGCGCATCGGTAATGCAGGGGGCGGTGGCGAAATCCATATCCGAGATAGTGAAGGGCAGCAAATCGGCCGCGCCAAAACGGTCGGCGACGAAATCCCACTGTGTACACCAGGTGCCGTGACGATCCACGACGGGAGAAAAATCAAACATGACGTGCGTCCTTAAAGTAAAACCCCCTCATGGTGAGGGGGCTGAGGCATCAGGCTTCTACTGTTCGCATCAGGGTTGCCAGCTCATCTTTCACCGACTGTACCTGAGGGCCGATAACCACCTGCAAATTGTGCTGATTTAACTGTACCACGCCGATGGCCCGATTGGCTTTCAGGGCGTTGGTGTCTACTTTCGACATATCCGCCACCGACAGACGCAGGCGGGTAATGCAGTTATCCAGAGAGGTGATGTTATCCGCACCGCCCAGCGCCGCCAGAATAGCAGGGGTGTTATAGCCGGATTTACCCACGGTCCCCGCAACCGCCTGCTCAACATTGCTGGCTGTATCGGTATCACGACCCGGCGTTTTCAGATTAAAGCGGGTGATGGCGAAGCGGAAGATTCCGTAGTACACCGCGAACCAGATAGCCGCCACGACCGGCACCAGATACCACTTGGTGGACAGGCCGTGCAGAATACCGAACACCACGAAGTCGATCACGTTGCCGTCGGTATTCCCGATGGTGACGCCCAGCACCGCCATCACGGTAAAGCCCAGACCGGTCAGCACGGCGTGGATGAGATACAGCACCGGTGCGACAAACAGGAACAGGAATTCGATTGGCTCAGTGGTACCACCTACCACGCAGGCGATCACCCCGGAAATCAGCAGGCCCTTAATTTTATGACGATTTTCCGGGCGTGCACAGTGGTACATCGCCAGCGCGGCGCCAGGAAGACCGCCGAGGAAGGCAGGCATTTTCCCCTGAGACAGGAAGCGGGTTGCGCTTTCGGAGAAGCCGTGGGTAGTCGGGCAGCTCAGCTGTGCCTGGAAGATGGTCAATGCACCGCTCACGTCGTGACCGCACACTTCCATGGTGCCGCCTGCTTCAGTGAAGCGAATCAGGGCCACCAGGATATGCTGCAGGCCAAACGGCAGCAGCAGACGTTCGCCGGTACCGAAGATCATCGGTCCAAAATCTCCCGCGCCGTTAATGATACGCCCAATGCCGTTGATACCCATCGCAAAGACTGGCCAGATCAGCGGAATGATCAAACCAAACAAACCCATTACCACCAGGGTAACAATCGGCACAAAGCGGGTACCACCGAAGAACGCCAGCGCATCCGGCAGACGGATATTGTGGAAGCGTTCGTGCAACATCCAGATGATCACCCCGGCGATCACCGCACCGAGGATCCCGGTATCAATAGACTGGATACCAATCACGCTCTGAATGTTGTTGGCTTTCAGCACCGCAGCGTCGGTGGTAGGCAGAATGCCTTTCGCGGTCAGCCAGAAGTTAACGGCCAGGTTCATCACCGCGTAACCCACAAAACCGGCAAACGCGGCCACGCCTTTATTCTCGCGCGCCAGACCCAGCGGGATAGCAATACAGAACATCACGGGCAGGAAACTGAAGGCAAAGGAGCCGACCTTACTCATCCAGATAAAGATCGCCTGCAGCACTGGCGCGCCGAGGAATGGGATCAGCGTGATGACGTCTTTACTGCTGAGTGAACTGCCGATCCCGAGCATGATCCCGCAGAACGAGAGGAGTGCCACGGGCAGCATAAAGGTTTTACCCAGTTGCTGGAAAAACTCCCACAACGATATTTTTTGTGCTGCTTTCGCCGTCATAAAACGACTCCTTTATTGTTAAAATCAGTTTATCTGCTTCAATGCTGCGAGAAGATAAAACGTTTTATCAAAGTTTAGTGCGCGCTAAATCACATTCTCAGGCTTTGACTGGTAGTATAAAGATAACGTATTGATAAAACGTTTTACCGATCTCATTTCAGGGAGTCACGCCGACACATGGCTGTAGCGAAAAAAATCACCATCAACGATGTTGCGCTGGCGGCAGGTGTTTCCGTCAGCACCGTTTCTCTGGTGCTTAGCGGGAAAGGGCGGATCTCTCCTGCGACCGGCCAGCGGGTGAACGAGGCGGTTGAACAACTGGGCTTTGTGCGCAACCGCCAGGCATCGGCGCTGCGCGGTGGGCAAAGCGGGGTGATCGGTTTGATTGTTCGTGACCTGACGTCTCCCTTCTATGCAGAACTGACCGCAGGGTTAACCGAGGCGCTTGAAGCGCAGGGACGGATGGTCTTTCTGCTGCACGGCGGTCGTGAGGCCGATCAGCTGCTTTCCCGCCTGGATATGTTGCTTAACCAGGGGGTCGACGGGGTGATCGTCGCCGGTGCGTCAGGCGTGGGCAGTGAGCTGTGTGAACGTGCCGCCGAAAAAGGCGTGCCTTTGGTGTTTGCCTCGCGCGCCAGTTACCTGGATGAGGCTGATACGCTGCGCCCGGATAACATGCAGGCCGCACAAATGTTAACCGAACATCTTATTCGTCGCGGTCATCAGCGCATTGCCTGGCTCGGCGGCAAAAGTTCGTCCCTGACCCGGGCCGAGCGGGTAGGCGGCTACTGCGCGACGCTGATTAAATACGGCCTGCCATTCCACAGTGAATGGGTCGTTGAGTGCGAATCCAGCCAGAAGAAAGCGGCGGAAGCGATAAGCGCGTTGTTGCGCAGCAGCCCGACGATCAGCGCCGTGATTTGCTACAACGACGTGATTGCCATGGGCGCCTGGTTTGGCCTGATCCGCGCCGGGCGTCAGAGCGGCGAGGGCGGGGTAGAAACCTTCTTCGGCCATCAGGTGGCGCTAGGGGCATTTGCCGACGTCGGCGAAAACGCGCTGGACGATCTTCCAATCGTCTGGGCCACGACGCCCGCGCGGGAGATGGGCTACACGCTGGCAGACAGGATTATGCAGCGCATCGAGAATACGGATGTCCAGGCCGGGCACCAGATTGTGGCGGCGCGGTTGGTGACGGTGAAATAGACTCCTCTGCGCCACCCGGCAATAAAAAACCCCTCTAGCGAGGGGTTTTCGTTGTTTACTGCTGAGGTGCAGCCGGTTCGGTTGGTGCTGCCGGTTCAGCCGGGTCCGGCATCCCCAGAGCCGGCATACCAAACATGCCGACGAAGTCTTCCAGCGGCATTTTGTCGCCGTTAAGCGTGACCTGGCCGTTGGCGTACTGCAGGCTGGTGGAAATCGTGTTGTTCTCCACCTTGGTGATGCGGAACATCTGGCCCATCGCCGCCAGGCCTTTCACCTGCTGGTTCGCCAGCTTGCCGGCGTCTTCATCACCGTAGCCTTCCAGTTTCGCAATTTGGGTCATAAACTCGGTTGCCATCTCCATTGGGATGGTCAGCTTGCTGTCGAGCGATTTCACGCTGCGATCCACTTCCTGTGCCAGCGTTTGCGGTTCACCCGTGGCAGTTGCCGGATCTTTCAGGAAAAGAGACAGGTTGAAGTTGGTTTCGCCTTTGCTGTTTTTCCAGCTCAGTGGCGCAACGGTTATCACCGGCTCGCCTTTCAGCAGGATCGGCAGGTTATTGAACAGCACCGCTATCGCCTGCTGCTGATATACCTCAGGGTTCTGCTGCAGTGCGGTATCGGTCAGCAGCGCCTGGCTCTCTTTGCTGTATTTCTGGCTAAACTCGTGCCACGCCTGGCCGTCGATATTGCCGATCTTCAGAGAGAGTTTGCCGGTGCCCAGATCCTGATTCTGCACTTTCAGGCTCTTCAGCGTGTAGTCCAGTTGAGTATTGATACTCTTACCGTCTTTGGAAACGTCAGATTTGCCGTTGACGTCCATGCCTTCCAGCACGGCCATCTCTTTTCCTTCAACCGCAATGGCAACCTTATCGAGAGACAGTTTTTGATCGCCGATACGCTCTTTAAAATCGGTCATTCGGCTATTGCCGTCGGCTTTCAGATTATTGAAGGTGAGCTGAACTTTCTGGTTGTATTCATTGACGGCATTGACCAGGCCACTTTCCGCTTCACCCGTCAGGGAGAACACGTTTCCGTCGCGGTCAGCATCAAGCTTGAAGTTACCGCCGCTGAAGGCGACTTTCTCATTCTCTTTCTCGTAGTTCAGCGCTTTCAGAGCAATATCGGAACTCGTGTCACCGGCATAGCTGATGCGAGTGTTAATCTCGAAAGGTGATTCATTCTTCGCCAGGTCGAACAGCGGTTTGGTCAGGTCGTTGTTCACCAGTACGGTGTGAACGGATGCCATCGACGGGATCAGGTTAAAGGACTTCAACTGCGCCAGAGGCAACGGACCGTGGCTGACCACTTCATCCAGCACCACACTCTGGCCCGATTTCAGCCAGCCGTTTTCAGTACCGGCAACCGGCTTCACCACAACCTGCATATGGCTGGTAAATACGCCGCGCTGATAATTCTGGTAGCTCAGCTCAAGACCTGCTTCCGGCGCGCTGCGTTTAAGCTCGCTGTTAGCCTGCGCCACCATCTCAGCCAGACGGCCTTCCAGCTGTTTCCCGGTAAACCAGGAGGCACCTGTCCAGACCACGCCTAACGCTACAATCACTCCAACCGCTACGACCGATTTTTTCATTGCGACTATCCCTAAAATGAAACCAGGCGGTAGACACCGCCCGGAGATATAAAGCCAGCAACTAGCTTAGCAAGAGTTGTTAAAAAATTCAGTAAGTCCCTATAGCTTATTAAAAACGCGCGCCAGGCGGCCTTTACCGCTAATGCTAACCGGAGATTCATTGGCCGCAACGAAAGCCGACTCGCCCGGCTTGAGCACCAGACGCTGTTCTCCCTTATGCAGCACCGCTTCGCCCTCTACGCAGAACAGGATCGCCGCGCTCTCCTGCGCGATGGTCGTTTCTGTCTGGCTCAGGTCGTGCAGTGAGAAAGCAAAATCCTCAACCGGGATAGGGAAGTCCAGCTCTGCGCCTTTTTTCACCGGCTGAGTCAGCAGCTCGCCGGCAGGTTTCGCCACGAACTTCACATTGGCAACCAGCTCAGGAATATCGATGTATTTCGGCGTCAGACCCGCGCGCAGCACGTTGTCGGAGTTGGCCATTACCTCCAGGGCGACACCCTGCAGATAGGCGTGAGGCGTTTCGGCAAACAGGAACATCGCTTCGCCCGGGTTCAGCTTCACCACGTTCAGCAGCAGCGGAGAGAACAGTCCGCTGTCGTCCGGGTAGAATTCGGAAATCAGGCGGATAGTCTCCCACGGTTCACCTTGCTGCGTGTTTAGCGCTGCTTTAAGCACCGCCAGCGCGTGCGATTTCTCTTCACCCTGCATGTTAAGCAGGCTGGCAAACAGCTGGCTCAGCGCGTCTGCGTTTTGGTTTTCGAGGAAGTGGGCGATAGCCTTGCTGGCACCCGCGACCGGTTGCAGCAGGGAAATGATCTCTGAAAACTCGCGGAACGCATTCATCGCCAGGAACGGGGTCAGCGCAAAGACCAGCTCCGGCTTATGGTTAGGATCTTTGTAGTTACGCTCGGCGGCATCTAACGGAATACCTGCTGCGTTCTCTTTGGCGAAGCCAATCTCAGAGGCTTTCTTGTTCGGGTGAACCTGAATGGAGAGCGGCTGGTCGGCGCACAGTACTTTAAACAGGAACGGCAACTCGCCAAAACGGCTGGCAACCTTGTCGCCCAGCAGCGCGCCTTTATCGGCATCAATGACGTCGCGCAGAGCGCGAATCTGGCCGCTGGCATCTTCAATTTTTGAGCTGCTCTTCGGGTGCGCCCCCATCCACAGTTCTGCCATCGGCAGGTTGTTCGGGTTAGCGATACCGTAGAGATCCGTTAACGCAGTTTTACTTCCCCAGGCGTAGTTTTGCACTGAGTTAATGAGTTTTTGCATTATCAAGCCCTGATTCAAATGTGGAATTAACTCCGGGTATTAAAGCAATAAACCACGTGGAAGTAACCTGCGGATGTAAAAAGTCGTACTAGTCTCAGTTTTTGTTAAAAAATTGTGTAGGATAAGCTGACTCGCTTTTAAGCGGGCAGCGGAACATCTGCCCAAATAATCAGACTGAAGCAGTAAGTGAGAGAACAATGTCGAATAAACCCTTTCATTATCAGGATCCTTTCCCGCTGAGTAAGGATCAGACCGAGTATTACCTGTTAACCCGCGATCACGTTTCCGTCTCTGAGTTTGAAGGACAGGAGATCCTCAAGGTCGATCCGCAGGCGCTGACGCTGCTGGCGCAGCATGCGTTCCACGACGCTTCGTTTATGCTCCGTCCCGCGCATCAGCAGCAGGTTGCCGATATCCTGAGCGACCCGCAGGCCAGCGAGAACGATAAATACGTTGCCCTGCAGTTCCTGCGTAACTCAGACATCGCGGCGAAAGGCGTTCTGCCGACCTGTCAGGACACCGGCACGGCAATCATTGTCGGTAAAAAAGGCCAGCGCGTCTGGACCGGCGGCGGTGACGAAGCGGCGCTGGCGCACGGCGTCTACAACACCTACACCGAAGATAACCTGCGCTATTCGCAAAACGCGGCGCTGGATATGTACAAAGAGGTTAACACCGGTACCAACCTGCCTGCGCAGATTGACCTCTATACCGTAGACGGTGACGAGTACAAATTCCTCTGCATCGCCAAAGGCGGCGGTTCAGCCAACAAAACCTATCTTTATCAGGAAACCAAAGCGCTGCTCACCCCGGGCAAGCTGAAGAATTACCTGGTTGAGAAGATGCGCACCCTCGGCACCGCGGCGTGCCCGCCGTACCATATTGCCTTCGTGATCGGCGGTACCTCGGCTGAAAGCACGCTGAAGACCGTCAAGCTGGCCTCAACCAAATACTACGATGGCCTGCCAACGGAAGGGAACGAGCACGGCCAGGCGTTCCGCGACGTGCAGCTTGAGCAGGAATTGCTGGAAGAAGCACGTAATCTGGGCCTGGGGGCGCAGTTTGGCGGCAAATATTTTGCTCACGACGTGCGCGTGATCCGTCTGCCGCGTCACGGTGCATCCTGCCCGGTCGGGATGGGCGTGTCCTGCTCTGCGGATCGCAACATCAAGGCCAAGATCAACCGCAAAGGTGTGTGGATCGAAAAGCTGGAAAACAACCCAGGTAAGTACATTCCGGAAGAACTGCGTAAAGCAGGTGAGGGTGAAGCGGTTCGCGTTGATCTGAACCGTCCGATGAAAGAGATCCTGGCGCAGCTTTCCCAGTATCCGGTGTCTACGCGTCTCTCACTGAACGGCACGATTATCGTGGGGCGCGACATCGCGCACGCGAAGCTGAAAGAACGTCTGGACAATGGCGAAGGGCTGCCGCAGTACATTAAAGATCACCCGATCTACTACGCTGGCCCGGCGAAAACCCCGGAAGGCTACGCCTCTGGCTCGTTAGGCCCAACCACGGCAGGGCGTATGGACTCGTACGTTGACCAGCTGCAGGCCAACGGCGGCAGCATGATCATGCTGGCGAAAGGCAACCGTAGCCAGCAGGTGACGGATGCCTGCCACAAGCATGGCGGTTTCTATCTGGGCAGCATCGGCGGCCCGGCTGCCGTGCTGGCGCAGGGCAGCATCAAGAGCCTGGAGTGCGTGGAATACCCGGAACTGGGTATGGAAGCGATCTGGAAAATTGAAGTGGAAGATTTCCCGGCGTTTATCCTTGTGGATGACAAAGGCAATGACTTCTTCAAGCAGATCCAGTCCTCCCAATGTTCGGCGTGTGTAAAGTAAGCTAAAACTCTGCCGGGTGGCGTCAGTTCCACCCGGCATAATAAAGAGCGCACAAAGCGCCATACGGTAATTCAGAAGCCATCAATACTTATCTCTTAAGCATGTGAGCAATCCCATCTTTGTTATCAAGGAGAAAGTAATGACAACGCATCGTCGCGAGACAGATTCTATGGGCGCGATCGACGTCCCGGCCGACAAACTTTGGGGCGCACAAACCCAGCGTTCGCTGGAACACTTCCGCATCTCAACAGAGAAAATGCCCGTTTCGCTGATTCAGGCGCTGGCGCTGACGAAACGCGCCGCAGCCAAAGTGAATCAGGACTTAGGGTTGCTGGCTTCAGAAAAAGCCTCGGCCATCATCAGCGCGGCTGACGAGGTGCTGGCAGGCAAGCACCCCGATGAATTCCCTCTGGCCATCTGGCAGACCGGTTCCGGTACGCAAAGCAACATGAACATGAACGAAGTGCTGGCAAACCGCGCAAGCGAGCTGCTGGGCGGCGTGCGCGGTATGGAGCGTAAGGTTCATCCGAATGATGACGTCAATAAGAGCCAAAGCTCTAATGATGTCTTCCCGACGGCAATGCACGTGGCGGCTGTCATCGCTCTTCGCGAGCAGCTTATCCCGCAGCTGAATGTGCTGAAAAAGACCCTCAACGAAAAAGCGCAGGCTTTCCGCGATATCGTCAAAATTGGTCGTACTCACCTGCAGGACGCCACGCCGTTAACCCTCGGACAAGAGATTTCCGGCTGGGTGGCGATGCTGGAACATAACCTGAAGCACATTGAATACAGCCTGCCGCATCTGGCGGAGTTGGCGCTCGGCGGTACGGCGGTGGGGACCGGGTTAAATACTCACCCTGAATACGCGGTGCGCGTGGCGGAGGAGCTGGCAAACATCACCGGGCAGCCGTTCGTTACGGCACCCAATAAGTTCGAAGCGCTGGCGACCTGCGATGCGCTGGTCCACACCCACGGTGCGCTGAAAGGGCTGGCGGCCTCGCTGATGAAAATCGCCAACGACGTGCGCTGGCTGGCCTCGGGCCCGCGCTGCGGCATCGGTGAAATCAGCATCCCGGAAAACGAGCCGGGCAGCTCCATCATGCCGGGTAAAGTGAACCCGACCCAGTGCGAAGCCATGACTATGCTTTGCTGTCAGGTGATGGGCAACGACGTGGCCGTTAACGTGGGAGGCGCATCCGGCAACTTCGAGCTGAACGTCTATCGTCCAATGGTGATCCACAACGTTCTGCAATCCATTCGGCTGCTGGCGGACGGAATGGAGAGCTTTAACGAGCACTGTGCGGTAGGCATTGAGCCAAACCGCGAGCGCATCAGCCAGTTGCTCAACGAGTCTTTGATGCTGGTGACCGCGCTCAATACCCATATCGGCTACGATAAAGCCGCCGAGATTGCCAAAAAAGCGCATAAAGAGGGGCTGACGCTGAAAGCCTCCGCCCTGGCGCTGGGCTACCTGACGGAGGCGGAGTTCGACGCCTGGGTTCGTCCGGAAGCGATGGTCGGCAGTCTGAAATAATCATCCCGCCACATAAAGGTGCAGCCGCGGAATAATCAGCTGTAGCGGCTGCGCCTGAGGTCTGTAACGGTGCTGGATATTTTCAGCATCGTAATTCAGAAGTTCACCGATATCCGGCACGATAGCACCCCGATCGTCATCGTAAAGCGCAATCAGCGGTGTCGGACAGGCATACTGCACCTGTTTCTGTTGACCGGAATACCAGACGCGGGCGATAGGCTGGACCTTCACCGGGCGCTTTATTTTGAGGCGCGTGTCCGCCGGTAGCGAGGCGATGCTGTGATACTCCTGCTCCAGGCGTTCAATCCACTGTTCCCGCGACCACGGTGCCACGGTGCGCGGCGTCTTCAGACTTTTTTCCAGTTGCGCCAGAATCTCATCCTTGGTGAAGTTTTTAATGATGTGCTTATTGGCCCAGCCGAAGCGCAGCGTGGCGGGATGACGCAATACCGTCAGCGTGCGATAGGCATTCAGGGTAATCAATCCCGGAAGCTGACGATGCACCCACTCGAACCGGGCAGCAGGGGCCAGGCCTGACTCTTCGGTGATGATCTTTTCAAATGCCGCTTTCAGAGTGTTGATATACGTAATCTGACCTTCCAGCGCTTCACGCGTTGTCGTATCGGTTTGCAGGCAGATCACGCCAGGCAGACGAACAGCCGCCTTACTGCTGCGTTGTTCTGACTGCTGCTGAATAAAAAGGTGACGATAATGTTTTAATGCCAGTTCAAATGCGGCTTTGCCGATGTGCTGTTTCACGTCGATGGTATCCAGCGGATCGTGTTCAGCCCCTTTGGCTACATCCGGTAGGGTAAAGACGCGCGCGGCCAGCAGGCGGCAGGTTTGCAAGCGTTCTGTCAGCGTAAGTAATTCATGTTCTATTTCGCGAAAGGTGCTGTTGAGCCTTTCGATGAGATCGTAAGTCGCCATAAATATACTCATTAGTTACAACATACTTATCATATAGCACAGCACGCTGGGTCAGGCCAGCGTGCGGTTTAAGTCAGGCAGGAACGGGAAGGGCGATGTTATGGTATACCGGCCAGCTAAAGCAGAAGCGCGCGCCACCGAGTTCGCTCTCCTCGCAATGCACCGTTCCGCCCATCGCCTGTGCGATAGAGTAGACAATCGCCAGCCCCAGGCCGCATCCGCCAGTGGCGCGATCGCGGCTGGGATCGAGACGCACAAACGGTTCAAACACCGTTTCTCGCGCTTCCGGGGCTATCCCCGGCCCGTCATCCTCCACCGTCAGACAAGCCTGATTGCCCTGTAAATCCAGTCCAATCTGCAATGTGCTTTCGCTGTAACGCATGGCGTTGTTGAGCAGGTTGTCCAGCACGCGCTCCATCAGGCGCATATCCAGAGCACCATAATCACCCGAGGTAACGCGGGTCAACAGCGTGCGTTGTGGGTTCACGCTCTGGACATCATCAATGTGAGTTTGCAGCCAGTCAGGCAGATCCGGCGTGCTGAGGTTCAGCTCGTTCTGCGGGCGGTCGAGGCGCGCGTAGGTCAGCAGCTCCTCAATCAGCGCTTCAAGCTGGCCAATATCGCGATTCAGAGCCTGAGATTCCGCTTCCGTCAGATTCTCGCTCATTTCAAGACGATAGCGCAGGCGAACCAGCGGCGTCCGCAGCTCGTGTGCAATCCCGTCGATCAACTGCTTCTTACTGGCGATTAGGGCATTGATGTTATCGGCCATCTGGTTAAAGGCCACGCCCAGACGTTCAAAGCTGGAACCGCTGTCGAAGTGAATACGTTCGGTAAAATGTCCCTCGCCAAAACGCTGTGCGGCGGATTCCAGTTTCAGCATGTCCTGCCAGTGTGGCCGCATCCAGATAAAAACCGGAAACGCGAGTGAAATGGCGATAAAGGCCATTAGGGCCATATCCAGCAGACGCATCTGGTGCAGATAATAGAGGTAGGGCACCGGCCCGACGGCCAACACGTAGTGGCTGCGTGGAATACGCTGGATAAAGGTATATTTCTCATCCAGCGCGACAATGTCTCCGTCGCGAAGACGCTGCATGGCACGCGCGTCCAAATCGAAATCTTTCAACGGCTCAATGCGTAAATCAAACGACAGGTTCAGATCCAGCTCTTTCAGGGTTTTTGCCCAGTCGTGCGGTGGGATCTCTCTCAGCTCGCTGCGCATCAGATACAGCGAGCTTTTCATCAGGTCATCCAGCGACTGCCTGCCTGCACGTTCGGCAGTGAATTTATAGACCAGCCCGACCAGCATGGTCATCACCAGGAAGCAGACAAACAGCAGAAGATAAAACTGCACAAACAGCTTTTTCATTAACGATTCCGGATGATGAAATAATCAGGTTTCCCAGGCGTGCGGGGCAAACAGGTAGCCTTTGTTACGCACGGTTTTAATGCGGTACGGCTCGGTGGCGTTATCCTGCAGCTTTTTGCGCAGGCGCGATATCGCCACATCAACGCTGCGATCCATGCCGTCATAACTTACTCCGCGCAGGTTTTTCAGCAGCGCATCGCGATCCATGATTTGCCCGGCATGTGTTGCCAGCTCCCAAAGCAGGTCAAAATCTGCTGTCGAGAGCGCAATAAGCTCGTCGGAAAGCAGTACCTGACGGTTGATCGGATCAATGGAAAGCGTACCAAAACGCATCGCTTTGTGCGGCGTCAGCGACGGAGCAGGCGCTTCGCGTTCAATGCTGGCGTGCTGGCGTAAATGAAGACGCAGGCGCGCGAGCAAAACGGCAGGCGGTGTGGTTTTCAGAATGTAGTCATTGGCACCCATCTCAAGCGACAAGATATGGTTCATATCGCTGTCCAGCGAGGTGAGCAGGACGATAGGACCGTCCCAGCGGGCGCGCAGGTCGCGGCAGAGCGTCATGCCATCTTTTCCTGGCAACATGATATCCAGCAGTACCAGGTCCGGGTTTTCACGCACGACGACCTCTTCGGCGCGATCGCCACGAGGCTCAACAATGACGTCCATATCATGTTTACCCAGATAGGCGGCGATCAATTGCCCGACTTCGGGTTCGTCTTCAACATAAACAATCTTATTCATACAACGTCTGTTATCGTGAAAAATGTCAACATACACCGCAGAACCTTAACCTTCCATTAATCTTTCAAAATTAGCATCAGTTCCGTTATTCTGACTCATATTGTTACTTGATTGTTTCAGGAAAGAAAAAGTATGGGACTGGTGATTAAAGCCGTGCTTGGGGCGCTGGTGGTGTTACTGATTGGCATTCTGGCAAAAACCAAAAATTATTATATTGCCGGGCTGATTCCACTCTTTCCGACTTTTGCGCTCATTGCACACTATATTGTGGCCTCTGAACGGGGCACAGAAGCATTGCGAACGACCATCGTGTTTGGCATGTGGTCTATCATCCCGTATTTCCTCTACCTGTTATCGCTCTGGTATTTCACCGGTTTTCTGCGACTTCCCCTGGCGCTGAGCGGGGCAGTGGTCTGCTGGGGGCTCAGCGCCTGGGTGTTAATCTTTTTCTGGAGCCGTTTTCACTAGCGCAGCGGGCGGCCTCCGTCTACGGCAAAGGTTCTGCCGGTAACGTAGCAACTGGTGAGCAGGTAATCCACAAGGTCGATCACCTCTTTTTCGCCTGGGGCGATTTTCATCAGCGACTTGTTCAGCGCCTGCTGGCGATACTCCGCATCATCGGTTTCGTTAAATAAAATCATTGCCGGAGCGATGGCATTTACCTTCACCTCGGGCGCGAGTTTGCGGGCAAACGAGCGCGTCATGTTATCCAGCGCGGCTTTACTGGCTGCATAGGCAATGTGCTTGTCGCTGCCACGCTCCACCACATAATCGGTGAAATGGATAATGTCACCCGCAGCATGCCCGTGGCCGCGCAGCAGATCCTGCAGCGCGTGATTAAGCAAATAGGGCGTATTAACGTGGATCTGTAACATGGCAGAGAGCGTTTCGCTGAGCGACGTGCCGGGCTTTTCGGCACACCAGGCACTGGCGTTATGGATAACGGCACGTAGCCCCGTCGTGGTGGACTTCACCTTATCCGCAAAGGCCAGAATGCCTTCATCGGTTGAAAAATCCGCCTGAATGCAGACAGCTCCTGCTTTCCGTAATCCTTCGACAGAGGGATATTCAGTACGATAACTGACGATGACCGGATGGCGAAGGTTGAGAAAATGATGGGCAAGGGCGAGGCCGATACGGCGGCCTCCACCGGTAATCAGTATTGGGTGAAGCTGTTCATTTCCCATCGTATTCTCCTTTACAGTTCAACAATGGGAAAGGCGATGCTATCCCATTAACATCCAGGTTGCCGGTAAAGCAGCAACCAGTAACAGTCCGATTAAGGCCATCTCGCGGCGTTTAAGTGCGTTTTCCAGCTGATGCGTGCGGCGTGCATAGATAAACACCAGCAAACCCGGTGCATATAACACTACAGACAGCAGCAAATGCATAGGCCCGGAAGCATACAACAACCACAGACCGTAAATACAGGCTCCTACACCCACAACATAGTGCGCCGGGCGTGTGGCGATTTTTAACAAATACGCGCCCACTAAGAAATAGGGTACCAGAATCATCTCTGAGGCGATGGTCAGCAGAGTGTTATAGTCAGAACCTGTGAGCCAGATCAGCACCAGACAGACCTGCACGCTGATGTTAGTCAGCCAGAGTGACGCAGACGGCGCACTGTTTTTGTTCTGACGGGCAAACAGGCGTGGAAACGCCTTATGCGTAGAGGCCAGGAACGGGACTTCAGCGGCCATGATGGTCCAGCTCAGGTAAGCGCCACAGACGGAGATGATCAGCCCCGCAGCAATTACCACGTCGCCCCAGGGACCAAGCATTTTTACCATCAGTCCTGCCATTGATGGGTTACGCATCCCGGCCAGCTCAGGGCGAGCTACCACGCCCAGCGACAGCAGCGTCACCAGCAGATAGACCCCCAGCGCGGCCAGTACGGCCAGCAGAGTTGCACGGCCCACATCGCGTTTATTGCGTGCCCGGGCGGAAACCACGACCGCGCCTTCAACACCGATAAACACCCACAGGGTGATGAGCATCGTGTTTTTCACCTGCTCCCAGACAGGTACGCCCAGCGCAACGCCGGTGAAATCGAGCTTAAATACGTCCATACGGAACGCAATAAAGGCCAGCACGATAAACAGACCAAGCGGGACCAGCTTCGCGAGGGTTGCCACAAGGTTAATACTGGCTGCTGTTTGTACGCCACGTAAAACCAGCCAGTGAACGAACCACAGCAGTACCGAGGCACCCACAATAGACTGCCAGGTGTTACCATCGCCAAAGAGACGCAGCTCAGGCGTGTCGGTAAAGAAACTCAGCGCCGAGAAGACGATCACCAGATAGGAGACGTTGGCGATAACCGCGCATAACCAGTATCCCCAGGCGGAGCAGAAGCCAATCAGCTCACCAAAACCTTCACGTGCATAGGTGAAAATACCGCCGTCCAGATCCGGTCGGATGCGGGTCAGCAGCAACATTGCGAACGCCAGCAGCAATATCCCAACGCCGGTGATAACCCAGCCAATGAGGAGTGCGGCTGGGCTTGCCACCGCCGCCATGTTCTGCGGTAAACTGAATACGCCCGCGCCCAGCATTGAGCTTAAAACGAGTGCAGTCAGAGCACTCAGGCCAAGTTTCTTTTCCATTGGCTTCCTGTTATGAAAAGTCCAAATCCAGAATAATTATTTCGCACAGGCGCATAAAAATGGTGGATCACACTAAGGCGCGGGATTTTACGGAGTGTAACGAAAGCATGCAATGACGTGTGGCAGAAATTCAAAAAAAGTAACAAAAAAAGGCGGCATTGCGCCGCCTTTGATCAATGATTTTGTTACTTGTAGAGATCGGCGCTGATCGTCACGTTGTTGCCACGTTCCTGCCACTGGCGGGTGATGTGGTAGTATTTCGCCCCTTTCTTCGCCGCACGCTTCGCGACCTGATAAGAGACTTCCGTCATGTTGCCGTAGTTGCCGGTAAACTTGATGCTGTCGAACGGCACCATCTGCGCAGCAGTGGCGTTGTTCAGCTCTTCAATTTTGGTACCGTCTGGCAGCGTCACGGAATAACGGCCACCTTTCGTGGATTGCGTTTCGAAGAAACGGCCCACTTCAGCGCTTGGTGCAGCAGATGTTGCTACGCCAGGGATTTCAACTTTCTTCGCTGCCTCACCGCCTTTCGCGATTGCCGCGCGGCCTGCTTCGGAATCAGCCGGGATAACATCCGGACTTTGCAGAACACGTTTTTTCGCATCTTCTTTATAGATGAACGCGGTAATGCGCTGGTTGCCGCCCTGGTTAGCATCCACCTGACGCACGATATAGAAAGAATATGCACCTTTCTCTTTCGCCGCTTTGGTGATGGCATCGTTCACTTCAGGCTGGCTGCGATAGAAGCCCTGAACGGTGACGGTGTCATAAGGTTCCAATGCGATCGCTTGATCTTTTGGCAGTTCAACGATGCCATTAATCACGCGATTTTTCGGTGCATCAGCTTTCGGTGCATTGTCTTTGAACAGCGCAATCGTTACGCGCTGATTACCGCTGTTGCCATAATCAGACTGGTCAACGACGTAAAACGAGGCCGCACCATTTTTATCGGCGGCTTTTGATGCGGCGGCGACGGCATCGCCAATGGAATTGTAACGACCCACAATGACCGTATGGTCAAAAGGTTTTAACGCTGCCGCTTGCTCCGGCGTTAACTCTGTTGCGGCATTCGCAGACAGGGCGGTCGCACAGAGAAGTGCGGACGCCAGGAGTGTGTTCTTAAGCTTCATAAAAATAATCCTTCGCCTTGCGCAAACCATGTACTGGTATTGTTGTTAATTTGAGACGGTCCCGATTATGGCATTTAAAACCTGTCGCTGTCTGCGGCATTTTTCACTGCCAGTGCTTACTGAATCACCGAATTCGATAACATTTAGTGATATGTTGAAAAAACAGACGTTTGACAAGTAAAACTGATAAAGCTTATGACTTTCACAAGTTAATTTAATGTTAATAACTTGTTCTCTTATGGCGCTATATCATGTTTTTACCGCTTCGCTTGCGCGATTTATCGGCTTCGACGATGAATTTAAGGTAAATATCACTGTCAGTGACGCCGATCGCTTATTTTTCACAGATAAAGTAAGAAATAGTGTTTTCTGGCGGTAGATCACGGGCGCTATTTTCAGTAGGTTATAGACAGTTTGTTACTGTTTTATTTTCCGGGGTTAATCATATCTCGTCGCTATTGTGATGGCGAAAATTGATACAAACCGCGGGCATTTATCGACAAACCATCATCAAAAACCGATGGAAGGGAAAACTATGCGTATTGGGGTACCAAAAGAACGGTTAGCCAATGAAACCCGCGTAGCGGCAACACCGAAAACGGTGGAGCAACTGCTTAAACTGGGTTTTACCGTCGCGGTTGAAAGCGGCGCAGGCAAACTGGCGAGTTTCGATGACGAAGCCTTCATCCAGGCTGGCGCGGAAGTGGTGGACAGTGCTGAAGTCTGGCAGTCACCGGTGATTCTGAAGGTGAACGCACCGGAAGAGAGTGAGATTGTGCTGCTCAATCCAGGTACGACGCTGGTGAGTTTCATCTGGCCTGCGCAAAATCCTGAGCTGATGGAGAAGCTGGCGGCACGTGGCGTGACCGTGATGGCCATGGATTCTGTGCCGCGTATTTCGCGTGCCCAGTCGCTGGATGCCTTAAGCTCCATGGCAAACATTGCCGGCTACCGCGCCATTGTTGAAGCGGCCCACGAATTTGGTCGCTTCTTTACCGGTCAAATCACTGCGGCGGGTAAAGTCCCTCCGGCGAAGGTGATGGTGATTGGCGCGGGCGTTGCGGGTCTTGCTGCAATCGGTGCAGCAAATAGCCTGGGGGCTATCGTGCGCGCGTTTGACACCCGTCCTGAGGTTAAGGAACAGGTTCAAAGTATGGGTGCCGAATTCCTTGAGCTGGACTTCAAGGAAGAAGCAGGCAGCGGCGATGGTTACGCGAAGGTCATGTCTGAAGCCTTTATCAAAGCCGAAATGGAACTCTTCGCCGCCCAGGCGAAAGATGTCGATATTATTGTCACCACTGCGCTTATCCCGGGTAAACCCGCGCCGAAGCTGATCACCCGTGAAATGGTAGATTCCATGAAGCCGGGCAGCGTGATTGTCGACCTGGCGGCGCAAAACGGCGGTAACTGTGAATATACCGTCCCGAATCAGGTGACCACGACCGCGAACGGCGTGAAGGTGATCGGTTATACCGATCTGCCAGGCCGTCTGCCAACGCAGTCTTCTCAGCTGTACGGCACCAACCTCGTTAACCTGCTGAAACTGCTCTGCAAAGAGAAAGACGGCAACGTCACCGTTGATTTCGACGATGTGGTCGTACGTGGCGTTACCGTGGTTCGTGAAGGTGAAATCACCTGGCCTGCGCCACCTATTCAGGTTTCTGCTCAGCCTCAGGCTGCACCGAAAGCGGCACCAGAACCTAAAGAACCCGCCAAACCCGCTTCTCCATGGCGCAAATACGCGATCATGGCGCTGGCGATTATTCTGTTCGGCTGGCTGGCTAACGTTGCACCGAAAGAGTTCCTTGGCCACTTTACCGTCTTCGCGCTCTCCTGCGTGGTGGGTTACTACGTGGTGTGGAACGTTTCCCATGCCTTGCATACGCCACTGATGTCGGTCACCAACGCCATCTCGGGGATTATCGTGGTTGGGGCGTTACTGCAGATTGGTCACGGCGGCTGGATCAGCTTCCTGAGCTTTGTTGCGGTGTTGATCGCCAGTATCAATATTTTCGGTGGTTTCACCGTGACTCAGCGCATGCTGAAAATGTTTCGTAAAGGCTAAGGGGTAGCATATGTCTGGAGGATTAGTGACAGCCGCATACATTGTTGCTGCAATCCTGTTTATTTTCAGTCTGGCGGGGCTTTCCAAACACGAAACGTCTCAGCAGGGTAATAACTTTGGTATCGCCGGGATGGCGATTGCACTGATTGCCACCATCTTTGGGCCGGACACCGGCAACGTTGCGTGGATCCTGGTGGCGATGATCATCGGTGGTGCGATTGGTATTCGTCTGGCGAAACGCGTTGAAATGACCGAGATGCCGGAGCTGGTTGCGATTCTGCACAGCTTTGTCGGTCTGGCGGCGGTGCTGGTAGGCTTCAACAGCTACCTGTACCACACCCCGGGTCTGGAACCGATTCTGGTGAACATCCACCTGACGGAAGTGTTCCTCGGAATCTTCATCGGTGCGGTCACCTTCACCGGCTCCATTGTTGCGTTCGGTAAACTGCGCGGGAAGATCTCGTCTAAACCGCTGATGCTGCCAAACCGTCATAAGCTGAACCTGGCGGCGCTGGTGGTGTCGTTTGTGCTGCTGGTGGTCTTCGTGCGTACCGAAAGCGTGGGTCTGCAGGTACTGGCGTTGCTGGTGATGACCATCATTGCGCTGGCATTCGGCTGGCACCTGGTAGCCTCCATCGGTGGTGCGGATATGCCAGTGGTTGTCTCCATGCTGAACTCCTACTCCGGTTGGGCGGCTGCGGCGGCAGGTTTTATGCTGAGCAACGACCTGCTGATCGTCACCGGTGCGCTGGTGGGTTCTTCCGGTGCGATCCTGTCTTACATCATGTGTAAAGCGATGAACCGTTCGTTCATCAGCGTTATCGCCGGTGGGTTTGGTTCTGATGGTTCCTCGACGGGTTCTGACGAAGAAGTGGGTGAGCACCGCGAGATTAACGCGGAAGATACTGCTGATATGCTGAAAAACTCGCATTCGGTCATTATCACCCCAGGCTATGGCATGGCGGTAGCACAGGCTCAGTATCCGGTCGCGGAGATCACTGAGAAGCTGCGCGCGCGCGGGATCAAGGTTCGCTTTGGTATTCACCCGGTGGCAGGGCGTCTGCCAGGTCACATGAACGTACTGCTGGCGGAAGCGAAAGTGCCTTACGACATCGTGCTGGAAATGGACGAGATCAACGATGATTTCGCCGAGACCGACACCGTGCTGGTCATCGGTGCTAACGACACCGTTAACCCGGCGGCGCAGGACGATCCGCGTAGCCCAATCGCCGGTATGCCGGTTCTGGAAGTGTGGAAGGCGCAGAACGTCATTGTCTTCAAACGCTCCATGAACACTGGCTATGCCGGGGTTCAGAACCCGCTGTTCTTCAAAGAGAACACCCATATGCTGTTTGGCGACGCCAAAGCCAGCGTGGATGCTATTCTGAAAGCGCTGTAAGTTGTACTAAATGAAAAAGCCGCCAATTCTGGCGGCTTTTTTATCCCCAAACGCTGTTTAATCGTCTTCCGGGTCGTCCATCTCAACCGGCGTCTGGTACTCATCCGGTTTAATGACCAGCAGGTCACAACGCAGATGGTCGATCACCTGTTCGGCGGTATTGCCGAGGAATGCGGCAGAAATACCGGTTCGACCAATGGTGCCCAGCACGACAATCCCGGCCTGCAAATGTTCGGCTAAATCCGGGATAACCTCTTCAGGCAACCCTTTTTCCACGTGGGTCATTTTCTCATCAATGCTGAATTTCTGGCGCAGCGCTTTCATGGCCAACAGGTGCTGACCACGGATGGCGTCGTTATACACGCTCGGGTCAAATTCAGGCAGTTCAATGGCGATATTGATCGGCGTCACCGGATACGCGCCAACCAGATGCACTTCGGTGTGGTTGACCTGTTCAGCGAGCTGGATTGTCTCCTTAACCAGCTTCTCGTTCAGCGCATTGTGGTAATCCTCTTCGCTGGCGAGATTGACTGCCACGACGGCCTTACCGCCTTCAGGCCACGGCTGGTCTTTCACCATCCAGACCGGGCAAGGGCATTTACGCAGCAGATGCCAGTCGGTAGGGGTGAAGATCACGGATTCCAGCTTGTCGTGCTGGTGCGCCATCTTCAGCAGCAGGTCATGCTCACCGGCAACGACTTCCTGGATAATGGCTTCGAAAGGTCGGTTATGCCAGACCACCTTAATATCAATAGGAACTCCCGCTTCCAGGTAATACTTCGCCTGTTCGCGGATCCACGCGGTACGCTGGCCGATCACTCCCTGACGCATAGCGGTGCGCTCGTCAGGCGACAGAAGGGTGGTCATCTCATATGAGAAGTCATAGATCGGCAAAAACGCTTTGATTTTGCCGCCAATCCGTTGATGTAAATACACAGCACGTCGTAATGCCGGCTGATCGTCCTGATTCGGATCGATAGCTACCAGCATGTTTTGATACTTTGCCATACAGGTCTCCTTACTACTGTCACCACAGTCTGTAATTAAAAGAGTAACCTATATATCCTGAATGAAACAGGGGGGAGGTTTTGCCAGATCAATAATTCATGAAAAATTATCAGAGGAAAAGAACGGTCGTTGTCACCGCAATAAATGCAATAAACAGCAACACCATCACTGCTATCGCAAAGGTCGTGGAATCCTGAACGTAGGTTTTTTCCTCCCCCTTCATCGGGCCGACAAGCATGATCCAGATGAAGATAAAGGTCACTGAGGCAATCACGACTGAAACGAAAAATAAACTTTCTCTCAATTCATAACCTCAACGAGAACCTTTTGGGCGCTGTGTGGGGACGTGCTACGGTGAAAATGTCAGATAACGGAAGTGTTAATATGCCAGACCAATAAATCAAGAAAATTTATTGGTCTGGCAATATACATATGGGCTTTATGCCACGTTACGGGCGTGCCCGGCAAGAACGGCCAGTGCTTCGCCGTTTTCGATCGTGATGTATTTACCCTTAACAGCCAGCATACCGCTTTTCTGGAAACGGCCCAGCAGACGGCTGATGGTTTCCACGGTCAGGCCCAGGTAGTTGCCGATATCGCCACGAGTCATGGTCAGACGGAATTCGCGTGGAGAGAAACCACGCTCAGCGAAGCGACGGGAGAGGTTGTAGATAAACGCAGCCAGGCGTTCTTCTGCATTCTTTTTGGAAAGCAGCAGGATCATGTCCTGATCGCCTTTGATCTCACCGCTCATCAGGCGCATCATCTGCTGGCGCAGATTAGGCATTTTTCCGGACAGGTCATCCAGAGTTTCAAATGGGATTTCGCAAACCATAGAGGTTTCGAGCGCCTGAGCAAAGCTCGGGTGGTGGCCAGTGCCGATGGCATCAAAGCCAACCAGGTCACCCGCCAGATGGAAGCCGGTGATCTGCTCATCACCCTGTTCGGTGATGGTGTAGCTCTTGATGGTGCCAGAACGGATAGCATAGAGCGATTTCAGTTCGTCTCCCGCTTTAAACAGCGTCTGCCCTTTCTGAATAGGCTTTTTACGCTCGATGATATTATCAAGCTGATCAAGTTCATGCTCATTCAGGGTAAACGGGATACAGAGCTGGCTGATGCTGCAATCCTGGCAATGGATAGCACAACCGCCAGACTGAATGCGTCGTATAATTCGCTTTTCCGGGATCATAGGTTTGCTCAAGCCTTAATTGATATTGGTCAATTTTAACATCTTTTTGGTAAGTACGTAAGCCTGGCAAACTCTCAATAAGAACAAGAGACGGCAATGTGCTGCCATCTCCTTGAAATTCCACAGCTTGATTATGGATTTTTAGCCTAACCGTTAGAAAATTAAGCACAAAAAGCCTGGGATTTACAGCAGAAGATACCCTTCGTGACGCAGTAACCACTCTTTGCGCTGTACGCCTCCGGCATACCCCGTCATGGTGCCGTTGCGGCCAATCACTCGATGGCAGGGCACCACGATGCTGACCGGGTTGGAGCCATTCGCGGCACCCACTGCGCGTGCCGCCCCGGCGCGGCCTAACTGCTCCGCGAGCTGGCCATAATGCATGACCTGTCCGCACGGGATAGTCCGCAGTGCTTGCCACACTTCGCGCTGGAAAGGTGTTCCGGCCGTGGCGGTGGGTAGGGTGTCGATGCTGCTGAGATCGCCCTCAAAGTACGCCGCAAGCTTGTCGCTCAGTCCACCAGGGTTGGTGGCACTGATACGTTCATACCCCTGTGAGCGGTAATGAATATCGAGCAGATCTTCCATGCGATCGCTGTGCTCTTCCCACTCAACGGCACGCAGACAAAACTGCTCGTCCGCGATCACCCACAGCGGCCCAAGCGGCGTCGCAATCTTATCTTCGAGTAATCTCAGCATCCTCGTTCCTTTAGTTCAGCCTCGGGTAGATCCCCGGTCCAATTGGCAGGCCGACAAGATACCACGCCACCAGCATGACCAGCCATACTCCTAAAAAGATAAGCGGGTAGGGCAAAACCAGCGAATAGTAGGTACCCAGTTTGGCTTCCGGTTTATAGCGCTGCAGGAAGCCTAAAAACAGCGGAACAAACGGTGATACCGGCGCCAGCGGGATGACGGAGGAGTCAGCGATACGGAACAGGATCTGGGCAAATGCCGGGTGGAACCCCAGCATCATAAACATCGGCACGAAGATCGGGGCCAGAATTGACCAGATGGCCGATCCGCTGGCGATGAACATGCACAGCAGGGATGACAGTAGCGCCAGACCGACAAACGCCGGGACGCCGCTTAACCCGGCAGCCTCCAGCGCGTCGGTCAGGCCGACGGCCATAAATTTGCCCATGTTGCTCCAGTTAAACATGGCGACGAACTGAGCCAGCGGGAAAACCATCACGATAAAGCCCGCCATCTCTTTCATCGGCTCGATCATCAGCTGCGGCAGATCGCCCTGACGGCGAATCTTGCCGGTAGCGATGCCATACGCGAGCGACACGACAAAGAAAAACAGAATAATTAGCGGCACAATGCCCTGAATAAACGGTGAGGGAAGAACGGTATGTTTAACCGGATCGCGCAATATGCCGTTTTCCGGCACCACCATCAGCGCCACCAGCGCGATAAAGGCCAGCGAGACCACGCCCGCCACGCGCAGGCCGAAGCGCTGTTCTTTGCTCAGGGTTTCCAGCTTTTCATCGCTGCGACCTTCCCATTTTCCCAGACGCGGTTCGATGATCTTATCGGTTATCAGCCCGCCGACAATCGTCAGGACAATGACCGAGCTTGCCATAAAGTACCAGTTATCGATGACGCTGACATGCATCGCGGGGTCGATAGTTTTCGCCGCCTCCGTACTGATGCCCGAGAGCAGTACGTCGGTAGTGACAATCAGCAGATTGGCGGTAAAACCGCACCCGACACCCGCAATTGCCGACAGCAGACCCGCTACAGGATGACGTCCGACTGCGAGGAAAATCAGCGCGCCCATGGGCGGCATAATGACCAGCGCAGCATCGGAAGAGATATGGCTGAAGAAGGCGATAAACAGCACCATATAGCTGGCGTAACGTGCGCTGACGTGAGAGGCCATTTTCACCATCAGGGCCGGTAACAGTCCTACGCGTTCCGCGAGCCCTGCACCCAGAACCAGCGCCAGAATGGCGCCAAGCGGGGCGAAACCGCTGAAGTTTTTGATGACGTTGGGTAAAAACCAATGCAGCCCGTCAACGCTGAGCAGGTTTTTTACCGCCACCAGGCTGCCGTCAGCCGGGCTGCGCACGCTCACGTCAAAGGCGGAGAGCACGGCAGTGGCGACCATTAAAATCAGAATCAGATAGATAAACAGCAGGAAAGGGTGCGGTACTTTATTGCCGATCCTTTCAACCCAGCCATAGAGCTTACCGGATGGGGAATGCGAAGGTATGGATGACATACTCATGGGCGTTCCTCGTGACTATTGTGTTGTTGTGTTGTGTTTTTTTATTTTAAAGGTGACGGTGTCACACCTTGTGGGATCGGACACACGTACGGTTTTTCTTGTATTTGTTGTTCGAACTCTTCCCGGCATTTTTTCAGCAGTTCTGCATCCTGTAGCAGATTTAGCGCGGTAGCTCCCATCACTTTTCCGGCCAGCAGCATGCCTTTATGGGCAATGGAGGTACGTCCCTGCGCCACCAGTTGCCAGGTGTGCAGCGGCGTGCCGACGGTAAAGCAGGGGCTGAAGCACTGGGCGACCGGCATTTTCCAGCTGACGTCGCCCACGTCGGTTGAACCCGCCAGCACGTTGTCGGTGATGGCATAGGGCGCGACTTCATCCACCAGCAGCGTCTCCTGGTGGCGCCGGGCAAAGGCCTTACCTGCTTCCCCACCTGTTGCAGCAATATTTTTCAGACTGTTTTGCAGATCGTTTGGCGTCAGCGTGGCGCGGATCTCGCGGGCAAAATCGCGCTCTTCGGTGGTCCATTCGGGCGTACCGTAGTGCTGCATTGCGCGATACATCACCGCTTCGAGCGTACGGTTCGGCAGGTAGCTGGAGCAGGCTTTATCAAAGCGGCACTCGACGGTGGTTTCGGTCATCATCGCTGCGCCCTGGGCGATTTTCCCAATGCGTTCATAGATCTGCTGCGCGTCGGCCATCTCCGGAGCGCGGATCAGGTACAACACTTCGGCCTGCGCCTGCACCACGTTGGGTGAAATGCCCCCGGTGTCAGTAATGGCGTAATGGACGCGCGCTTTCTCGATGATGTGTTCGTTAAGGAAGTTGGTGCCAGTAGTCATCAGTGTTACGGCATCCAGCGCGCTGCGTCCAAGATGGGGAGAGTTGGCCGCATGCGCCGCCACGCCGTGAAAACGCCAGGCGGCCTGAATGTTGGCCAGCGTACTGACGTTAAACATGCCAGCAAACGCTTCCGGGTGCCAGGTGACGGCGGCATCGACGTCATCAAACAGACCCTCACGCACCATAAAGGTTTTTCCGGAGCCGCCTTCTTCACCGGGGCAGCCGTAAAAACGCACTGTTCCGCTACCACCGTGTTGTTCCAGCCAGCTTTTTACCGCCATTGCCCCCGCAAATGCTGCGGTACCTAAGAGATTATGCCCGCAGCCGTGGCCGTTAGCTCCCGGCGTGGCGGATTGCGCTGCTGCACAGTGCGCCTGCTGGCTTAAGCCGGCCAGCGCGTCGTATTCGCCCAGCAGAGCGATAACCGGTTTCCCGCTGCCGAAGCTGGCGATAAAGGCATTCGGAATGCCACCCGCTTCACGGGTTAGCGTGAAGCCTTCGGCCTCCAGCGCACTGGCGAGCCGTTCAGCTGACCAGAACTCTTCAAAACGCGTTTCGGGATGATCCCAAATCTCGTCGGCAATATCGGTTAACATCCGACATCGCGTGTCGATCGCATCGGCAATAAAAGCGTAGTTCTCCTGCATCACACACCTCGCGTCCACGGGAAATTAAGCGCAGTCCGCGCCAGCGTTTCGATGGCAACAGCCATTATCTGCTCATCAAAGTCGAATTTTTCATTGTGATGTCCGGCGCTCAAATCCGTGCCAAACACCATATATGACGCCATGCCGCCGTTCTGCTGCACGCGGGCCATCATTAACGTGGCGTCTTCGGAACCCGCCGGGGCTTTAACGTTATCAATGGCATGCACCACGCCGGACACCTGGCCTGCCTGCTCGCGCAGATAATCGACCCAGGCGGGGGTGGGGGCGCTGGAGGTGGCGGCTCCCATCAGGCGTATCTCGGCCGTCACGCCATAGAGTGCCGCCGCGCCGGTGATGACAGACTGTGCCCGTTCAAAGACATACTGATTAATGGCTTCGCTTTCGCCGCGGGTTTCAACCTTGATCATCGCATTGGCGGGCACCACGTTGCGTCCGCTGCCCGCCTGCATTACCCCAACGTTCACCCGGGATGCACCTTCGCTGTGCGGTGCAATGCTGTGCAAGGCGATGGCGGCTTGCGCCGCGGCGAGCAGAGCGTTACGCCCGTCCTCCGGTTTACCACCTGCGTGTGCGGCAACGCCGGTAAAGTTCACGTCGAACTTGGTCGTCGCCATAAAGTTATCGCTGCCGCAGACAACCGTACCGGCAGGCACGCCGGTACCAATATGGATGGCCGTGAAATAGTCCACGTCGTCCAGCGCTCCGGCAGCGACCATGGCGCGTGCGCCGCGCGTCCCTTCTTCGGCAGGCTGGAAGATCAGTTTGAGGGTACCATTGAGTTGTGATTCACTCTGCTTAAGCACCTGTGCCAGTCCCAGACCAATGGTGGTATGGCCGTCGTGCGCGCAGGCGTGCATCATCCCAGGATTGCAGGAGGCAAATCCGTCGCGATACGGGCGGTGCCTGTCGTCGAGTGCTTCACTTAAATCAAGGGCATCCATGTCCACGCGAAACGCCAGAGTCGGCCCTGGTCGGCCGGTATTGAGGGTCGCTACAATCCCGGTAAATCCGCCTTCAAACGGCGCGAGCCATTTTTCAGGCGCGCCTTGTGCACGGGCTCGGTCAAACTCCCGCGCAAGGGTGTCGTCATCAGGCAGCCCCATACGGCTTTCGGCATCCACTACGTCGCGGCCCATCGCCAGTTCGTAACCCATTGAGTCAAGGATTTCCGCGACCTTCGCGGCGGTACGAAACTCCACCCAGCCGGATTCCGCAAAATGGTGAAAATCGCGACGCCATGCCCTTAGCTGCGGCGTTAATGTCTGGATGTATTGCGCCAGTGTGTCCATATCTGTTCCTGTTATCATTAAAATATGTGAACTGCTTCACGCTGTGATAGTTTTTACTTATCACTAACCGTTTTTTCACAGTTTTAACCGTTCAGGAATTACCCTCGCACATCCCTTTCTATTAAAGTAGATGACAGTTTCTTTACTCTGATAAACAACGGTTATCGGTCGGGCTATGTCATTTCAGATTAAATTTCATCAAATCCGGGCGTTTGTTGAAGTCGCGCGCCAGGGCAGTATTCGTGGTGCCAGCAGGGCGCTCAATCTGTCACAACCGGCGCTGACCAAATCCATCAAAGAGCTGGAAGAGGGCATGGCGGCGCAGCTTTTTGTGCGCAGGAGTAAGGGCGTGGCGTTGACCGAATGTGGCGAAGGTTTTTACCCGCGCGCCAGGCTGATTCTGGAAGAGTTACGTGCGGCGCAGGATGACATTCGCCAGCGGCAGGGGGAACTGGCCGGGCAAATCAACATTGGGATGGGGGCCAGTGTTTCACGCAGCCTCATGCCCGCCGTCATCACCCGCTTTCATGCGCAGCACCCGCAGGTCAAAGTCCGGATTATGGAAGGGCAACTGGTGTCGATGATCAATGAACTACGCCAGGGGGAGCTGGACTTTACCATCAACACCTATTATCAGGGACCTTACGACCATGAATTTACGTTTGAAAAGCTGTTCGAAAAACCGTTTGCGGTATTTTGCCGGAAAGGGCATCCGGCGACAGGAGCAACCTCTATTAATGAACTTTTGCATTATAACTGGACAATGCCGACGCCACGGGGAAGTTATTATAAGCAATTAGAGGATGTATTTAACCATCGCTCGCAAATACCGCGGATTGGTGTGGTCTGTGAAACGTTTACTTCCTGTATTAGCCTTGTCGCGCAAAGTGATTTTTTAAGTATATTGCCACTGGAACTGGGCTGTGACCCGCTGCTGGCGCACCGTCTGGTCATGATCCCGGTTATCGAGTCGCTTCCAAAAGCGGCATATTATTTAGTTCAGCGCCGTGATTCACGTCAGACGCCTCTTGCCGAATCGTTAATAACGCAATTCAGAAGAGAAGCGAGAAAAATAGTCGTAGAGTGAAGTTTATATAATAAAAAAAAAGGGTCTGCCCGACATCAGACAGACCCTACAGTACACACAGCAGTGCGTCCTTTCGCAGATCCTGAGTGTTATATCCATGGGGCAGGTTTATTTAGTTATAACACCTTTCCTGAAAATTGAAAGGCGGGTGAGTGATTGATTTCACGAATTTTTAACACAAATCACTTATTTTATCTTTGCTAAAATTTTAGTTAAGTGTGGTTTAAGTCTGTGGGGGGATTATTATATCTATTCATTAGGTTAATATTTATACCATACCTTGCGGTATAACGGTTATTGAGGCCCCTGTCTGGCACAGGTATAGTACAGTCCTCAGATGTAGCCGGAGGATATCCATGAACCCTGACGACAAATCCTTTTTTCTTGACGCCATGGAGGATGTCCAGCCCCTGAAGCGCAGCCCGGATATTCACTGGCAGCCAAGCCGCAATACGCGGTCGCGCCAGGAGATGGATACCGAACAGCTGGATAACTTCCTGACCCTGGGCTTTCTGGAACTTCTGCCCCTTGAAGAGGCGCTGGCGTTCCAGCGCGAAGGGGTGCAGCAGGGCGTTATTGATAAGCTACGCACGGGTAAATATGCCCGCCAGGCCAGCTTAAATCTCTTACGTCAGCCCGCCGAACGCTGCCGTCAGATGCTGTATTCTTTTATTCGCCAGGCCGGACGTGACGGGTTACGTAACCTGATTATCATTCACGGGAAAGGGCGTGAGCAGAACTCCCATCCTAATGTGGTGCGCAGCTATCTGGCGCGCTGGTTAACCGAGTTTGAGGAAGTGCAGGCTTTCTGCGTGGCGCTGCCGCATCACGGCGGCAGCGGGGCATGTTATGTTTCGCTACGAAAATCCGATGAAGCGAAACAGGAAAACTGGGAGCGGCACGCCAAGCGCAGCCGCTAGCGGGCGATAGCCTCGCCCGCCATAGACTTAGAACGTTTCCCAGTTGCTGTCGGTAGAGGCGGTTGTCGTTGCCGGACGCAGCAACTGCGGTGTCTTCACATTGGCCGGGCGCGGGGCTGCGACTTTTTCTTTGCCGTTCAGACGAAATGCCGCCACTGCCTGGCGCAGCTGTTCAGACTGATCTTCCAGCGCCGCCGCCGCCGTGGCGGACTCCTGCACCAGCGCGGCGTTTTGCTGTGTCACGCTGTCCATCTGTGAAACGGCCAGGCTTACCTGTTCGATACCACGGCTCTGTTCATCGGATGCCGACGAAATCTCACCCATAATATCGGTCACACGGGTAACGGCAGCGACAATCTCTTTCATGGTGGTGCCTGCTTCGCTAACCTGCTCAGAACCGGTATTCACCCGGCTGACGGAGTTTTCGATAAGCCCTTTGATCTCTTTCGCCGCCTGCGCACTGCGGCTCGCCAGCGTACGGACTTCGCCTGCCACAACCGCAAAACCACGACCCTGCTCCCCGGCACGAGCAGCTTCCACCGCTGCGTTAAGTGCCAGAATGTTCGTCTGGAAAGCGATGCTGTCAATCACGCCGGTAATGTGCGCAATTTGCTGCGAACTGTCAGCAATTTCGGTCATGGTGCGAACAACGTTATCCACCACGTGACCGCCACGGGCTGCGGTTTCAGAGGCGTTTTTCGCCAGTAGCGTAGCCTGACGGGCGTTATCGGAGTTCTGTTTAACCGTTGCGGTCAGTTCTTCCATGCTGGCGGCGGTCTCCTCGAGCGAGGAGGCCTGCTGCTCGGTGCGGGCGGAAAGATCGTTGCTGCCTGCGGCAATTTCGCCAGCGCCGGTGTAGATGGAGTCAGTGCTCCCACGTACGGCGCTGACGGTGGTCACCAGCGACTGCTGCATATCCTGCAGACCTGCGGCCAGTTGACCCATCTCATTGCGACCCGTGATGACGATATCCTGCGTCAGATCGCCGCCCGCAATCGCGCGAATATGGTTCATAATGGTGTTGAGGGGTTTTAACAGCAGATGTTGTAAGCCCTGCCAGATCACTACCAGTACCGCGATAACGGCCAGCAAAATAGCCGCCAGCGTCCATTGCATCTGGGTAAAGCTGCTCTGGTTCTCTTCCGTAGCGGCCTTCAGCAGGGTGTTGTTTTCGGCACGCCAGCGGTTATAGACCGCTTCCATATCGTCCTGGGCCTGTTGAGCGTCCAGATCGCCATAGGCCTGGTAGTTATCGGCACGCAGGTACTCAATCGATAAACGCATCACTTCGTGCATCTGGTTCCAGGACTTCTGCATTTCGTCGGTTAATGCCGCATCCTGACCCTTAACCTGCGGCAGTTTCTGCCACTCTTTGTTGTAGGCCTCGGCTTTTGCCAGCGAGTCGCCTGCGGTGCCAAGCAGTTTGTTTATCGCCGCAAGGGAAGCCGGGTCACGCTGGTTTTTCAGGTAGCGGATCGCCACGCGGGTGACGGTGACGCGGGTTTTCACCAGCGTGTTCACGCTGTCGCTCAGACTCTCCTGTTGGGCATTGAGCACCCCGGAGTTCTGGAAGTTATGGCGATCGTTGCTGACAGCAGAGTAGAACAACCCTCCCGTGACAACTTGCAACAGACAGAATATGGTGAGGGCAAAGATAATACCGGTAATCACGTGCAGGTTTTTCAGCATAGCGGTCGTCCGTTAGAGAAAATGCAGGGGTACTCCAATACTATCGTCGTAGAGAATTTAAACTTTAATTTAACTCGCGCTTAACCAAGGGTTCTCTCAGGGAACCTGTTGTAAATCCGGATCATTTTTATGAGGCAGGTTAACATGAGCAGCATTGATAAAAGCGGGACGTACGCGCTCGGGACGCGGACGGTTAAACGACTGGGCTATGGCGCGATGCAGCTTGCCGGGCCGGGCGTCTTTGGCCCACCGAAGGACAAAAACACCGCGCTGGAGGTGCTGCGTGAAGCCGTCGCGGCGGGGGTGAACCACATTGATACCAGTGATTTTTATGGTCCGCATATTACCAATCAGCTGATCCGCGAAGCACTTCATCCTTACCGGGACGATCTGACTATCGTGACCAAAATCGGTGCCCGTCGCGACAGTAAAGGTGCCTGGCTGCCGGCCTTTTCCGCGCAGGAACTGACTCAGGCGGTGCATGACAACCTGCGTAATCTGCAGCTTGACGTGCTGGACGTGGTGAATTTGCGAATTATGTTCAGCACACACGGGCCTGCAGAAGGGTCGATTGCGGAACCGCTTTCCACCCTGGCAGAGTTACAACAGCAAGGGCTGGTGCGTCATATTGGTCTGAGCAATGTGACGGCCACTCAGGTTGCGGAAGCGCAGAAGATGGTGCCGGTGGTGTGCGTGCAGAACATGTACAACATTGTAAACCGGGAGGACGATGCGCTGGTGGATGGGCTGGCACAGCAGGGCATTGCGTATGTACCGTTCTTCCCGCTGGGAGGTTTTACGCCACTGCAATCTTCCGGGCTGCAGGCCGTTGCTGATTCACTGGGCGCAACGGCAATGCAGGTGGCGCTGGCGTGGTTGCTGCAACGTTCCCCGAACATCTTGCTGATCCCCGGAACCTCTTCCGTGGCCCATCTGCGGCAAAACCTCGCGGCGGGGGATCTGCACTTACCGCCTGAAGTTGTGAAAACGCTCAATTCGCTGGTGGACTAAACCTGATTTAAGCAAAGCCCGGAAAATTTCCGGGTTTTGTTTGCAACATCCTGAGATTGGTCTCTTTTTTCAGTGGTTATTTTTAATGTTGTCGACCATGCTCTTTGTACTGATAACGCTAAATATAAAGAGATGACAATGCGCAATGTCTTTATTCCTGTCATAACAGCAGTGGCTATTTTTATTGCAGGCATTTTTATCCTCAATATACAGCTATGGTATTCAGCTCGGGTTGATAGCTCGTCGGGAGCCAGATACGCCGTTAACCATATCAATGCCATTCTTGATGAAGCACGGGTTGCAGCCAGAACCGCGACGGAAATTATTGCGAAAGGATGCGATGCAGAAGGGCAGTATCAGCTTGGTACGGAGGCCGCTCTGCAACCCCATCTCAGAACCATCGTCATTCTCAAAAAGGGGCAACCCTGGTGTTCTTCTCTGCCGGGGAATCGGATTTTATTATTGAATATTGACAGTATACCTTTTTCAGAATTACTGCTCACGCCGGCGAGCGATACGGTAAATGGACGACCGGTTCTGTTATTTCAGACTCACTTTGCCACCAGGCGTATTATAGTCAGCGTGAGCGATAGCCATATCCGTGACGCTCTGAGTACGCCTCTGGAGCATGTTAATTACGCACTGGTGGTGGGCGGTTACGCTCTTGATGCTTCCGGCAATTTCACCATCACTCATCGCCAGGAAACGCAGGCCGGGCAGGCCCGGTCGGGAAATTACCCCTATAGCGTCAGATATAATCTTCCTCCTCTGTTTAGCGTACAAAGGCTGATCGAACAGGGGGCGGGCATCATGCTGTTTTTACTGCTGATGTCCGCTACTGCCGCTTACGTTTTGTATAAATATCTGAACAAAAACACGCTACCTGAAGAGTCACTTCGTACCGCTATTGCCCGAGGGGAAATCGTTCCGTTTTACCAGCCTGTGGTGAATGGCAGGGAAGGCACGTTGCGGGGCGTAGAGGTGCTGGCAAGATGGAAACATCCGCAGGCGGGTTATATTTCTCCGGCCACATTCATTCCCATTGCCGAAAAATCGGGGTTGATTGTTCCGCTGACGCAGAGCCTGATGGCGCAGGTGGCGACACAGATGAACGCGATTTCCACGAAATTACCGGAAGGGTTTCACGTCGGGTTGAATTTCAGTGCTCCCCATATTGCGATGCCGACCTTCCTGGATGAGTGCCTGAAGTACAAGGATAGTTTCGTCAGAAAAGATCTGAACCTGGTGATCGAAGTGACAGAGCGGGAACCGCTGGATATTGATGAGAACCTTGTCCAGACCCTGAATGTGCTCCATGACAAAGGGTTCGCCATTGCACTGGATGATTTCGGCACCGGCTATTCCGGACTCTCTTATCTGCATGATCTGCATATTGATTATATCAAAATTGACCAGAGCTTCGTTAGCCGGGTTAACGAGCACGTGGACTCAACCCGCATCCTTGATTGTGTGCTGGATCTGGCGCGTAAACTCTCCATCAGCATTGTAGCGGAAGGCGTAGAGACGAAGGCGCAGTTAGACTACCTCAATCGCAATCACATCGTCTTTCAGCAGGGGTACTACTTTTTTAAACCGGTTCCTTTTACCAGGCTTATCCAAATTTTGTTGTCGAAGCCGAAGGTGAAAGTGGTGGTGGAGTAATCTACAGACGCTGCTGCTGAATTAAATCCGCTCAAACTTCAATGCGTTTGGGATCGTCTGCGGAAATGACCTTGATCCTGGGTCAATATCCGTAATACTGTATTTATATACAGTATATGGCGAGAAAGGCATTTATGAGCACTCTCTTTTCTTATCATCCAAATCAATACATTGAATTACCTTTATTTTTGGAGCGTGTTGCCTGTGGTTTCCCAAGCCCTGCGCAGGATTATGTGGAGGATCGTCTCGATCTCAACAGACTGGCGGTCAGACACCCGAGTGCAACCTATTTCGTCAAGGTGAGCGGAGACTCGATGATTGGCGTCGGGATCGGCGACGGCGATCTGCTGGTGGTTGATCGCTCGTTAAATGCTGAACATGGCGATATTGTGGTGGCGTCGGTCGCCGGTGAATTTACCGTGAAGGAGTTGCAGACCCGTCCGGTCCTGAGACTCCTGCCACATAATGTCCGCTATCAGCCGATTACCTTTCAGTCCGAAGAGGAGCTGCAAATCTTCGGTGTCGTCACTCACACGCTCAAAACGCATAAACATGTTCGCGCTGGTTGATGTGAATAGTTTCTATGCCTCCTGTGAGAAGGTGTTCCGTCCCGATCTGAAGGGGAAGCCCATCGTAGTGGTTTCGAATAACGACGGCTGCATTATTTCGCTGTCGCGGGAGGCAAAGCAGCTCGGTATAAAAATGGGTGAGCCCTATTTCAAATTCAAAGAGAAGAGCTACCCCTCCCGGGTATACGTCTTTAGTTCGAATTATGCGCTCTATGCCGATCTCAGCAGCCGGGTAATGCAAATCCTGACCGATCTTGCCCCGGCAATAGAGATCTATTCCATTGATGAAGCGTTCGTGAATGTGTCAGGTGTCAGCCACTGCATGTCGCTGGAAGCGTTTGGTCGTCAGATGCGCGCACAGATACTTAAAAATACGGGCTTAACTGTTGGCGTCGGTATTGCTCCGACAAAAACGCTGGCGAAGCTGGCCAACTATGCGGCCAAGCGGTGGTCGGGCACTGGCGGTGTGGTTGATTTATCGGATCGCGAGCGGCAGCGCAAACTGCTGGCGAATGTACCGGTAGACGAGGTGTGGGGCGTTGGACGGCGCATCACGAAAAAACTTAATGCAATGGGGATCTCCACGGCACTGGCGCTGGCGGATGCCTCATCCTGGGTCATTTGTAAACATTTTAACGTGGTACTGGAGCGCACGGTGCGAGAGCTTCGCGGCGAACCCTGCCTTGATCTGGAAGAGTTTACTCCTACAAAGCAGCAAATTATCTGTAGCCGTTCGTTTGGACACCGGATTACGCAATACGAAGAGATGCATCAGGCCATTTGTGCCTACGCGGAACGTGCCGCAGAAAAACTACGCGGCGAGCATCAATACTGCCGCTTTATCAGCGTGTTTTTGCGCACTAGCCCTCATGCCGACAACGAAATTTATTACGGCAATCAGGCTTCAACCATCCTGATGACGCCGACCAACGACTCACGCGATATCATCCGTGCTGCCACGGAGGCGCTGGGGCGTATATGGCTTGACGGGTATCGCTACATGAAAGCGGGGGTGATGCTGGCGGACTTTTTCAGTACAGGTGTCGCCCAGCTTAATTTGTTTGACGATAACCGTCTGCGCGTCAACAGTGCGGCACTGATGGACATGATCGATAGCGTCAATCATTCCGGCAAAGGGAAGATATGGTTTGCCGGGCAGGGGATTGAGAAATCCTGGGCAATGAAACGCGAGATGCTGTCTCCGGCTTATACCACGCGGTACGCGGATTTGCCGGTGGCGAGGTAGAGTACTCCTGCGTTATTTCTTTTGCGTCAACCAGGTTGCCGCCGCCGTCAGCACGCCGATCAACGGCATTTGGCCCGCACCTGCCAGGAAGTTATGGCGATCGATGTCATTATTTTTATGGATATCAGCAAAGCGGGTAAGCGCCGTTTTTTCATCCGCAGCGCTGATCTCCTCAAACTGCTTTTCAAACCCCTGAGCGGTCAGCTGAGAAGCTGCATCGATGTTTGCGCTCTCGATCGCAACGAGATCCGGGCCTTTCCTGAAGAAACTGTAATCGGGCATATGTGCTCCATAAAGAAGAGGATACGGTGAAAATACTCTATTCCTTATGGTCAAAAAGTGCACGTGATTTGCGGGGGGAATGTTCAGTTTTTCTTCATGATCTCAGGCAGTAATTGCTCAATCACGCTGACGACACGTCGGACGCGCTGTGGAATAAAGCGGGCATCAGGGAAAACGGCATAGAGGAATCGGTCGGGTAACCGCCAGGCGGGTAAGATCGGCACCAGTGTGCCATTTTTCAATGCTCTGGCCGCAAGCGGTAGCTGCATGCCTCCGATTCCGATGCCTGACTCCAGCGCCTGTAATAGCGCGTCGCTGGTATTGGCGCGGAAAACGGTATTCACCTTCACGTCGAGGGTCTCTTCCTGAGAAAGCAGCCGCAATGGGGCATCCAGCGGGATGCCGCTAAATCGTACATGTGGCAGCGTCGCCAGCTCGCTGACGCTGTGCACCGCCTGAAATTCGGGGGCGGCAAACAGCGCGGTTTCAACACGTGCCAGCACGCGAGCCGCATGCGCCAGAGGAGGCTCACTGCTTAGTCGTATTGCGACATCCACCCCTTCTGTCACCAGGTCGGCAATGCGGTCATCGAGGGAAAGCATCAGGTGCAATTCTGGATGCAGGCGTTGCAGCGAAAGCAAATGTGGCAAAAAGATCTGGCCCAGCCCGCTCGGCAGCTGGACATGCACTCTCCCCTGAAATTGCTGATCGACAGGATCCAGCCGCATCTCAGCTTCCCGCATGGCATCCAGCACAAGCTGCATATCACGGCTGTAACGCTCTCCCTGTTCAGTCAACTTCATTGATCGCGTTGTACGATGCAGCAACACGACACCAAGCTCTTGTTCAAGGGCGGCGATCTGCTGGCTGACCGCAGATTGCTTCATCCCGCTCTGGCGGGCGGCGGCAGAAAAGGAACCTGCTTTTGCAACGCAAAGAAAGGTGGAAATGGCGTTGAGTTTATTATTCATTTAATGATTTTTCTGATAAGTGCCATCGGTTTAAGGGGATATCCAATAAAAAAATAATATATGACACTGCGCCTGTCACCCTTTCTGGAGAAACTTCATGAATAAGATGGCGCAACAAAACGTCGCGCTGGTCGCTGGTGCCAGCGGAATTGTGGGCAGACAGCTCGTCAAAACGCTCCTGCACAATAAATGGCAGGTGATCGGTCTCAGTCGCAATGCAGTGACCCATCCGGATGCTATTCCGATGGTGAATGTCGATTTACTGGATGCGCAGAACAGCGCAGAGGTGCTGCAACCCCTGAGTGGTATCACCCATATTTTTTACAGCGCCTGGGCGAACGCAGCAAACTGGACAGACATGGTCGAGCCGAACGTTACGATGCTGCGTCATCTGGTCAGTCATATCGAAAAAACAGCACCGCTGCAGACGGTCAGCCTGATGCAGGGGTACAAAGTCTATGGTGCACATCTGGGGCCGTTCAAAACCCCGGCACGCGAAAGCGATCCTGGCGTACCGGGTGCAGAATTTAACGCCGCTCAGCTCACGTGGCTCAGCGATTTTCAGCGTGGAAAAAGCTGGCACTGGAATGCCATCAGACCGGGCGTGGTGGGAAGTACCGTGCCCGGCAACACGATGAATCTGGCGCTGAGCATCGCTCTGTATGCGTCTTTGTGTAAGGCTCAGGGGCTACCTTTGCGCTTTCCCGGTACCGAGCAGACCTGGCACAGTATCGTTGATCATACTGACGCCGGGTTGCTGGCCGAGGCAACGCTGTGGGCTGCCACGACATCTGCGGCGCAGAATCAGGCTTTCAACGTGAATAACGGCGATATCTGGCGCTGGAGTGAGCTATGGCCGCGCATCGCACGCTGGTTTGAACTGGAATCTGCTCCGCCCGTGAGGTTGTCATTTCATCAGCTGTTTAAGGACTATCGTGAGGTATGGCGCGAGCTTGCCAGAGATCGGCTGGTAGAAACGGATATTATGCAGCTGAATGACGGACATTTTGCCGATTTCGTCTTTAGCTGGAATTACGACATGTTCGGTGATGGCAGCAAGCTTCGGCGGTCTGGCTTCACGCGAATACAGGCAACCGATGAGATGTTTTTCAACCTGTTCGCGCAGCTGAGAGCGGCACGTATTATTCCCTGACTGTAAGAGGGGGGGGCAGTGACGATCGGCGCGTTATACTCACGCGCTGATAATAAGGTATGGCAGGGCAGGAATATGCACGAGAGTCTAAAAAAGATATCTCCCAACCCTTCAATCTCTCTGGACCCGTAACTTTACGACTTTTCTGCCAGCCAGCTCGTGACACAGCGCGCCAATCTGTTCCACGGCATTCAGCAGGAGGGGCGTTGGTTCGTTTGCGCAGTTTAGCCGCAGAAAGTGCGTTAATTCTGCGCCAGGGGAAAACAGCGGGCCAGGGCTGACGCCGATGCCCAACGCCAGCGCACGACGATGCACTTCCAGCGCGTTGATCTGCTGAGGAAGTTCTACCCACAACAGGAAGCCGGCAGTGGGCATGTTAACACGTGTACCCGGTGGGAAACTCGTCTCGACCCGCGCAACGACGGCGTCTATTCCCTCTGCGATCCGGTGCTTTAACCGCCGCAGATGACGATCGTAGTCGCCACTTGCGAGGATCTCGCTCGTTGCGGCTTCCAGCATTGGCGCACCTGCCCACTCTCCGGCCATACGCGTCTGCAATACCTGCGCGTGGTAGCGCCCGGCGGCAATCCAGCCGATCCGCCAGCCTGGCGCAAGCGTTTTAGAGAGCGAACTGCAGTAAATCACGTTTCCGCTCTGGTCGAACGCTTTACAGGCCGGAGGGCGTTGCCCTTCGCCAACGAGGTCACCATAGACATCGTCCTCAATTAAAGGGATCTCTGCCTGCTCAAGCAGAGCAACAAGCTCTTGCTTGCGTGCAACGGGCATACTGGCACCTAAAGGGTTTTGCACGGTGGGTGAGGCCAAAACGGCAGCGGGGCGGTGGCAGCGAATGGCGTCAGCCAGCGGTTCCAGTAACAGGCCTTCAACGGGATCGGTCGGGATCGCTAAGGCTTTCAGGCCTAAATCTTCCAGCAGCAGGAGTGTACCAAAGTAGGCAGGCTGCTCAATCGCTACGATATCACCTGGCTGGCACACTGCCTGAAGGGCAAGGCGCAGCGCCTGTGTAGCACCCGCGGTGATGATGAGATCATCCGCGCCGAAACGAGCCCCCCATTGCGCAGAACGCGCGGCAATCTTACTTCGTAAATCACGCCTTCCCGGAGGCAGGCTATAGCTTTGTCCGTGTGCGTCCAGACGGCGGACGGCAGAGTGCAACGCCCGTTGCAGCATATCGCCGGGTAGCCATGCGGGGTCAGGCAGGGCTGCGCCCAACGGTATCAGACGGGCTTCTGCACTGCTGAACAGCGAGCGGGCCACGGCGGACATTGTCACAGGGACCGGGCCTGGTACGGAGTGCGAAGGTTCCGCACGCGGAGTGATACTGGTCTGGCAGATGAAGTAGCCCGAACGTGGACGCGCCACAATCAGCCCCTCGGCTTCAAGACAACGAAGGGCTTCCAGCGCCGTCGGAAGGCTAACGTGCTCGCGTTCGGCCAGTTTACGCGCGGAGATCATCCGGTCACCGACCCGCAACGCACCAGAAGTCAGTGTTAGACGGAGCATCTCAGCTATTCGGCGGTAATGTGGGGACGACGGAGATGGGGCAGACATGGGCATCTGTTCAGGCTGATTTTCGATAAAACTGACTATACAGCCAATGATGCGCGCCATCTATAGTGTCCGACATGTTCAGGACAAGGAGGCATTATGCAGAGCAATAATTTCAACATCTCTAATTATTTCAAACGCATAAACTACACCGGACCGGTGGCTGCTGATACGGCCACGTTGCATGCACTTATGCGCCATCAGCTATTTTCAGTTCCCTTTGAAAATCTGGACGTGCAGGCGGGCAAAATTGTCTCGTTGGCGCCAGACGATATTGCCGATAAGGTGTTAACCCAGGGGCGCGGCGGTTACTGCTATGAGGTGAACGGGCTTTTTGCCATGGCGCTGGAGGCGGTAGGTATTCCTTACCGTTTCGTGGCGGCACGCCCGATGTTCTACCCTGCGCGACGGCCGAAAACCCATATGGCGCTCATCGCTGAGGTAGATAGTCGACAGTGGCTTTGCGATCTCGGGTTCGGTAGTTACGGCATCCGTGTACCGATGGCGCTGGACACGCTTGATGTTGAGATCGCACAGGATTTCGACACGTTCCGACTGAGCCGCAGCGCGGAGGGTGAGTATTTGCTTGAGGCGAAGGTTGAGGGAGAGTGGGCCCGGCAGTACGGCTTTGATCTCACCCCTCAGGAATGGATTGATTTCGTTCCGGCCAACTACCTTAACTCCACTCACCCGGATGCCATCTTTGTGCAGAAGCGGGTGGTGGTGCAGCACAGCCCGGAAGGACGCCAGATTTTACTGGGCGATATGCTGAAAACCATCACGGCGAACGGCACTGAAACGCGGAAACTGGCGGAGGATGAAATCCGCCATGTCCTGAAGGATCGTTTTGCGCTGACCGCCGCGTAAACTGCCGGGGAACGAGGGGGCCTCAGCGCAGTCCGTCTTCTGCGGCGTTGCGCTGAGCGCCCCACTGTAACAGCAGGCTAAACGACGCGGGTAACACGGTCAACGTCACCAGCGTCGCGACCAGTAGCCCGCCGATAATGGCATAGGCCATTGGCCCCCAGAAGACCTGATGAGAGATCGGGATCATGCCCAGGATGGCGGCGCAGGCGGTCAGACAGATGGGTCTGGCCCGGTGTTCCGCGGCCGCCATAATTGCGGCATCGTTTGCCATCCCCTGAGCAAGATTGCTGTCAACTTCGCTAATCAGTATCACCGCGTTGCGCACGATCATCCCCGCCAGGGCGATGACGCCCAGCAGCGCGACAAACCCCATTGGCGTGCCGCCGGGCAGCATAGCCAGCACGATCCCCGGCAAGCCAAACGGGGCCATCAGGAGGGCCAGCAGCATACGGGAATATCGCCGCAGCTGAAGCATCAGCAGGAACAGCATGAGGACCAGCGTTACCGGAAGAACGGTAAAGACGGAGCTGTTCCCCTTGTCCGATTCGGCAACCGCGCCGCCCTCTTCAATGCTGTAACCAGCGGGCAGGCTCGCGCGCAGCTTGTCGACCGCCGGACGAAGCGCCGCGGATACCGCTTCAGCCTTCAGCCCCGGGGCAAGGTCCGTTTGCACCGTGATAAAGGGCACGCGCTGGCGACGCCAGATGACCGGATCGTCCACGCCCCAGACCGGCGTCGCGACGGCGCTGAGCGGAATTTTTTTACCGTCATTCCCCTGCATCGTGAGCGAGGAGAGGGTGGCGGTGCTGTGACGTGCATCGTCCGTGGCCCGCAGCACAACGTCGACAAGGCGGTCATTATCCCTGATGGCGGTAACAACGCTGCCGGACCAGACGGTGTTCAGCGTGCGGGCGAGGCTTTCTGACGATATTCCCGCCGCCCTGGCCGCCGTCTGATTCACCTTAAGGGTGATGACCCTCTCCGGCTCTCCGGCCGTCTGGTTAACGTCGCGTGAGAACGGAGACCGGCCAATCGCGTCCGTGAGACGGTTCGCCAACGCCCGAACCTGCAGATAATCTGGCCCGCTCACCCGGTATTTGATGGGCCAGCCGACGGGCGGCCCCAGCTCAAGGGGCGACACGCGCGTGATGATGTCGCTAAACTGCGTCGCCAGGATCCTGTTGAGCTGCGCATGCAGACGATCCCGCGCCTCAAGATCCTTAGCCACCACGACCATCTGGGCGATATTTTCATTTTCCAGCAGCACGTCCATCGGCAGGTAAAAACGGATGGCGCCCGACCCGACGTACGTCGAATAGCGATCGATGTTGCCGTTGCCGGCCAGCGCCTTTTCCAGCTTTTCCACCTCTCTTAGCGTTTCCGGCTGCGACGCGTTGGCCGGAAGCGTCAGGCTGACCAGCAGCTCAGGCCTGTCCGAAACGGGGAAAAACTCGCCCTGCATAAACGTCGTGCCGTACACGGACAGCCCCAGCGCGGAAAGGGCGAACAGCACGGTAGCGAGCCGGTGGCGCAGTGCCAGGCGTAAAAGGCGTCCGTACCCGCGCGCGATCCTGCCGGGGCCTGCCGCGTGGTGTCTGACTTTTTCCTGCAGCAGCCACGTGCCCGTCAGCGGCGAAAACAGGATCGCGACGGCCCAGGAGCAGAGCAGGGCAATGAGCACCACCGCAAACAGGGAAAAGCAGTATTCACCGGCGCTGGAGGCCGCAAAACCAACGGGAATAAAACCGGCAATCATCACCAGAGTACCGGTGAGCATCGGAAATGCCGTCGTTTTAAACGCATGGGTGGCCGCATGCCGACGGGAATCCCCCGCTTCCAGCCGGGAGACCATCGTTTCGACGGCGATCATGGCGTCATCCACCAGCAGGCCCAGGGCAATAATCAGCGCCCCGAGCGAGATACGCTGAAGGCCAATACCTGCGAGCATCATGCCGGCAAACGTCATGGCGAGCACCAGCGGAATGGCCGTCGCCACCACCAGTCCGGCCCGTAACCCCAGCGAGACAAATGAAACCGCCAGCACGATCACAACGGCTTCGATAAGCACCCGGATAAACCCGCTTACCGCGTCACTGACCACCGCTGACTGATCGGCAACTTTCACCATCTCGATACCGTGCGGCAGCCCGGCGCTGAGGGCCGCCATTCTGGCATTCAGCGCAGCGCCGAAACGCAGCATGTTGCCCGTTGGCGCCATCGACACCGCCAGCCCGATAGCCGGCTTGCCGTTCACCCGGTAGGCTGGGGCCGGTGGCTCGGCGATTTCCCGGGTGACGGTGGCAATGTCGGTCAGCGGAATATAGCGATTGTTAACGTGCAGCGTGACGGCACGTAAACTCTCTTCGGTCGTGAGCGCCCCGCTGACCTTTATCGCCATGTTCTCCTGTCCGGTACGCATAACGCCAGCCGGGACAACGGCGTTTTGCGCCCGGAGGGCGTCGGCAACTTCCTGAATATCGAGCCCCATCCCGGCCAGGCGCGCGGGAGAAAAGGCGAGAACCCACTGCTCCTGCTGTTCGCCCAGCAGGGTGGTTTTGCCTATATCCGGCAGGGACATCAGCTCGCGACGAATTGTCTCTGCGCGATCCCGCACCTCCCGCAGGGTGAAACCCTCGGGAATAAAGGCATAAATTGTGCCGAATGTGTCGTCAAACTCGTCGTCCACGGCAGGGCCCTGCACCCCTTCAGGCAGGGACGGCGCGATGTCCTGCATTTTTTTGCGAACCTGATACCAGATGTCCGGCACGCTCTGCGGGGGCGTATCGTCACGGAGGTTGACGTGGATAACGGTGCGTCCGGCCCGGGTTTCACTTTCGAGATAGTCCAGCCAGGGCGTTTCCTGCAGCTTTTTTTCAAGCGTATCGGTCAGCAGGCGGGTGGTATCCGCCACGGAGGCTCCCGGCCACTGCGCGGAGACGACGGCCGTTTTAATGGTAAAAGCCGGATCTTCGTTACGCGGCAGCTTCTCATAGCAAAACACGCCCATCGCAATTACCAGCAGCATGAAAAAGCTGACCATCTGCTGGTTCTTCAGCGCCCAGGCGGAGAGGTTAAATTTGGCTTCCGGTCCTGTGTTCATGGCTGAACCTCTCCGGCAACTACCGGCTCACCGGACCGCAATGTGCTCACGCCCGCCGTAATCACCCTGTCGCCCGGCTCAAGGCCGGAGGCAATCATGACGGAGGTGGCCGTATAGCTCGCGGGCACCACCGCGCGCAGCTGCGCCCGCGACTGCGGGGTAATCACAAAAACGGCCGGTTTGTCGCCGATGCGGGTCAGCGCCGAGACGGGAAGGGTGTATCCGCGCGGGGCAGACGATGGCAACGTGACGGTAACGCTGGCGCCCAGCGCCATGGCCGCCGGCGGGTTTTGCAGGGTGGCCCTGACGCGCCAGGTGCGGGTTTGAGGATCGGCCTGCGGGGTGACATCCCGCAGCGCGGCAGACGCCTGTACCGACGGGTCGCTGAGGAGTGAAACCCGCAATTCCGCCTTATCCAGAGGCGGGATCGCATCCGGAGTGGCAATATCAAACGCCACGTCGCGGGCTTCACCCGTTGCCAGCGTCAGCACGGACTGACCGTCGCTGACAACCTGTCCCGCAGAAGCGTTCACGGCCGTGATGACGCCCGCCTGCGGCGCGATCAGGCGCGTCCAGACCAGGCTTTCGCGGGAATTTCTCCACGCGGCCTCGCTGCTTTTTAAGCGCGCGCGGGCGACAAGCCAGTCCGCACGGGCGCTGTCGAGCTGCGTGCGGGCTATCGCGCCCGTTGGCATGAGCTTTTGCATTCGACTGACGTTAAGCGCGGCGACCTGCGCTGAGGCTTTGGCACCTTCATAGTCGGCCGCCGCGCCGTCGAGCTGGTTTTGTCCGGTCGTGTTGTCAAGCGTGGCCAGCAGCTGTCCGGCAGTGACCCGGTCGCCAATATCAACGCTGCGCGTCAGTATCCGGCCCCCGGTCCGAAAGCTCAGGGTCGTTTCATCGTGGGCATGGATCTCACCGGTTCTTTCCAGCGCGGGAAGGGTCTGGGCGGTCCCGACGACGACGTAGCGTACCGCTCGCGCAGGGTCGGGCTTATTTTCGTGTTTATCACCGCAGCCGGTTAGCGGAAAAATCGCCAGCGCAAGCAGGGCCAGGGGAAGAAAATGCAGCCAGGAAAGGGTGCGCGCCACGCCGTACAAATGATGCAGGCAGTGGCGGAGGGAGAGAAAAAATTCGTCTGACATAACGCCGCTCCATAAAGGGAATGGAGTTATTAAATGCGCGCTACGTCGAGAAAGATTCGATGTTCTGTCAAGGCTTTATCAAGAGTGAAGATTTTCATTACCGGACGGATGCCAGGGCAATAAAATGCACACGGCGAGGCCGCCGGTTTCCGGTAATGACGCGCTAATCTCACCCCCATGCGCCTCGCAAATCGCACGGGCGATGGATAAACCGAGGCCGCTGCCGCCGGAATGCCGCGCGCGGGACTGCTCCTCGCGGCTAAAGCGTTTAAACATTTCCGGTAAGAACTGTGGCGAAACGCCCGGCCCGTCATCGGTAAATTCGAGGATGTAATGCCCGCTGGCGTAGTGCAGCGCCACCTCAAGGTGGCCGCCATCGCGCCCGTAACGTAGCGCATTTTCAATGAGGATGGTAACGACCTGTCCAAGACGGAACGCATCGCCTCTGAAGGGGCTGGTACGCGGGTTGCGAAGCGTTATCCGAAAATGATGCGCGTCAGCCTCGGGCATGATCCAGGCAGCCCGCTCCTGAATCAGCTCATCCAGACAGAACGGCTGGTCCTCCAGCACGAGGTTACCCGCGTCGGCGAGCGAGAGAAGGTGAAGCTCATCGGTGAGGCGGTTGAGGTGCTGGAGCTGTTTCATCACCATGCCCAGCTGCGCCGGGCTGGCATCAAACACGCCGTCTAACATGCCCTGCAGACGCCCTATGGCGGCCGTCAGGGGCGAGCGCAGCTCGTGCGCCATCGCGACGTGCGATGCGCGGAGCTCTTTTTCATAGCGGGCGAGTTGCCCCGTCATGGAGTTAAAGTCGGTCGCAAAGCTGACCATTTCAGCCGGCGCATCCTCGATCAGTTCCGCCTGGCGGCCAAACTGCCCGTCGGCGACATCCTTTGCCGCATCGCGAAGGCGGCTGAACTGCAGCGCCAGCGGCCGGGCGTGTTTGAGCCCCATCACCACAATAAACGGGATCATCACCAGCACCAGCAGGGCCACCGTGGCCCAGTCGGCTGAGGCGATAGACGGCGTGGAATAGCTCAGGCCCCACCAGGTGTCCACAATCGAGTGGAAGCGGGCCGGATTGGCCTGCGGGTTCTGGCTGAGCGTCAGAAACTCCTGGCGGACCGCCGCTGGCATTTTGCCCATTATCCAGTAGTTCTGAACCGCATAGCGCAGCCACATGCAGGTGGCAATGACGATCACGCTGCCGATAGCCAGCGCCAGAATACGCGCGCAAATCCAGCGCCACAGAGAGGAGTGCTGATTTTTAATCATGGCTGTCTGAACCTGTAACCCACGCCGCGAACGTTGATCAGCACGCCGGAGATCCCCGCCGCTTCCAGTTTTTTACGCAGGTTATAAATATGGGTGTCCACCACGCGCTCCAGCGCCTCGCTTTCCGGCAAACAGTGCTCCAGTAAATACTGGCGGGAGAACGGGTGCGCCGGAGAACGCAGCAGCGTTGCCAGAAGCGAGAATTCCGTTGGCGTAAGATCGAGCATCACTGGCGCGTCGCCGCCGTTATCCACGCTCGCCACAATGGCGGCCACGTCCACCTCCAGCGTTTGCCAGCGAAGGATTGCTTCGTCCGTCTCTTTTTTACTGCTGCGCCGCAGCACCGCCTGCACCCGAGCCACCACTTCGCCCGGATGATAAGGCTTCACAACGTAATCATCGGCACCGTATCGCAGGGCGCCAATGCGGTCAGGGGTATCCCCCATGGCCGTGACCATGATCACCGGCACATCGCTTTTACGACGCAGGCCAGCCAGCACCTCGGTGCCGTTAAGCCCCGGCAGCATCACGTCCAGCAGAATGAGGTCGGGCTTCCACCGCTGCGCCATATCCAGCCCGGAATGACCGTCTCCGGTAATGGTCACGTCGTAATTTTCCCGCCGTAAATAGGCTTCGAGCACGCCGGCCGCATCGGCGTCATCTTCAATAATCAGCACTCTTCTGGACAACATCCGTTCACCTTGACCATTTCTTAACACTATCCCGACGATTCATTGATTCACCCAAATCATACTGCGCCAACGTTGTGTGGCTGCCCCCGTATCAGGAGGCGCCAGCGTCCGTATGGAGAGCAGTATGATAGCGATAAAAAAAGTCCTGTATATGTCCGTCCCGCTTCTGATGGCCGTGGCTTCCGGCGCGCAGGCGGATGATGGCACCGCGTTCGATTCCCTCACAGTCGGGCTTGGGGGGCAGTATGCCCCGCGTTACTCAGGCTCAGACAAGCAGGTGTGGCAGGTGGTTCCGGTGCTGCAGGGACGCAAAGGCGCTTTCTTTATTGATGCGCAAAAAGGGGGGGGATATGACCTGCAAAACGACAGCGGCTGGTATTTCGAACACACGCTGGGCTACGACTTCGGAAGGGCTGATAAAAATTCTGGCTGGCGTGAGGGCGCAAACAATCTGAAAGGGATGAGGGGCATTGATGCCACCCTGAATACCGGCCTTGCCGTGGGCTGGCAGGCCACACCATGGCTGAGTATGGAAGGCAAAGCGACGCTGCCGTTAACGGACAGCCAGGGGGCAAGCTATCAGGCTTCCGTTACGCTGATCCCCGTACAAAATAACCAGGACACGGTCGCCTTTCAGTCTGCGGCCCTGTTTGGCGACAGCCGTTATCTGAATACCTGGTATGGGGTAAGCGAGCAGCAGAGCCGACGCACCGGATATCGCCGCTATGCTGCGCCGGGTGGATTCTATGGCGTCGACACCAGCCTGACCTGGAGCCATCAGTTCGATGCCCACTGGGGGACGGTGCTGAGTGCGGACTATACCTGGCTGGGCGACCATGCGAATAACAGCCCGATCGTGATGCGGCGTAATGAGGGGTCTGCAACCGCCGCAATTACCTGGACATTTTAACGAGGGAAAGGGTCAGGCAAAGAGTCCCTTAATAAGCATCCAGAAAAGTGAGAGCAGGCAGAGGAGTTGTAACGTTCGCAATGACCACAGCTGAAAACGCCATTGATATCGCTCCCGGGCATCGGCTTCTGCGATCGGGCCAGCGGCATCAGCAGCGTTTTTCCCTGGGCGGCGCAGAAAATCATGGCACAGCCAGACCAGAAGTATGAGGCAAAGTATTCTCGTGAAAAGTAAACCGTAGGTGTATAAAACATATCCCAGTAGCAGCGGAGGGTGTCCATGGCCTTTATCCTTTCCTGAGCCGCCCATACGGCTGGTATGGGCGGTGCGAGCTTATTTCTTCTTATTCATCATCGCTTTTAAATCGGCGAACGGGTTAAACGTGGCGACGCCCACCTCTTTTTGCGCGTCTTCCCCTGCAACCACGGTGGTACCGTACTGATCCGCTTCGGTGTATTTCGAGTGTTCATGGTCATGGCAAAACAGGCACAACAGTTCCCAGTTGCTGCCATCTTCCGGGTTGTTGGTATGGTCGTGATCGATATGGTGAACCGTGAGTTCACGCAGATTGGAATAAACAAACTCTCGCGAGCAGCGTCCACACACCCATGGATAGATTTTTAATGCTTTTTCGCGATAGCCGCTTTCCAGTCGCGCGTAGTTTTTAGGGATCAAAGCCATTGCCGGTTTTACCTGCCATGAAAAGAGTGGGGGATATTATATCCCATTATGGAGCGTAATGACGAACCCCTCAATTCTGTCAATTTATTTGAATCATTCCGTTAAATAAACGGCATTTATTCTTACCGGGTAATGCGTAAAGTAGGTGAGATGCAAAGTCCCATCAGGATAAATCGTTATGAAAAAGATCGGGTTTCTGTCGTTTGGTCACTGGACACCTTCACCGCAGTCCGGCACGCGTTCAGCAGCGGATACATTGCTTCAGTCCATTGATTTGGCCGTGGCGGCCGAAGAGCTGGGTGCAGACGGCGCGTATTTCCGTGTGCACCACTTTGCCCGGCAGCTGAGCTCCCCGTTCCCCCTGCTGGCCGCAATAGGCGCCAAAACGAAAACCATTGAAATCGGTACTGGCGTCATTGATATGCGCTATGAAAACCCGATGTACATGGCAGAGGATGCTGGAGCCGCGGATCTGATCTCAGGTGGGCGTTTGCAGCTTGGCATCAGCCGGGGTTCCCCGGAGCAGGTTATTGATGGCTGGCGTCATTTTGGCTATGTCCCGCAGGAAGGGGAAAACGAATCTGATATGGCACGCCGCCATACCGAGGTACTGCTTGAGGTATTGCGTGGAGAAGGTTTTGCAAAACCGAATCCACAACCTATGTTCCCGAACCCGCCGGGGTTGCTGCGCCTTGAACCTTATTCCGCCGGTTTGCGCGAGCGTATCTGGTGGGGAGCCGGTTCGAATGCGACTGCAGTGTGGGCGGCAAAACTGGGAATGAACCTGCAAAGTTCTACCTTAAAAGACGATGAAACCGGTGAGCCGTTCCATATTCAGCAGGCAAAACAGATCCGCGCTTACCGTCAGGCGTGGGCGGAAGCAGGGCATACGCGTCAGCCACGAGTCTCGGTTAGCCGCAGTATTTTTGCGCTGATGGACGATCGCGATCGGATGTACTTCGGCTCCAGCCGGAGCGACAGCGATAGCGTCGGTTATCTTGATGAGAAAACGCGTGCAATCTTCGGACGTAGCTATGCCGCAGAGCCTGATAAGCTGATTGAACAGTTGAAAAAGGACGACGCGATTGCCGAGGCAGATACGTTATTATTGACCGTGCCGAATCAACTTGGTGTGGATTACAATGCGCATGTGATTGAGTCCATTCTCAAACATGTCGCACCGGCAATGGGCTGGCGCGAGTAGCCATTCTGTAATCAGCCGTGAGATCGTAATGGAAAACCTGGCCCTCTGGTATCGACGTTTTGGCGAGCCAGATTCTGTTCTGCAGCCGGAAACAGCGCCATTGGGCGAGCTTGCACCGGGTCATCTTCGTGTGCAAATGCTGTTTTCCCCGGTGAACGCGTCCGATCTTATCCCCATTACCGGGGCCTATCGCCACCGGACGCCGCTACCGGCGGTGGCAGGGTATGAAGGCGTCGGGATTGTGACCCAGGCACCAGCCCCCTTCACGGGGCTGGTGGGCAAGCGCGTCTTACCCTTACGGGGGCAGGGAACCTGGCAGCGCTATGTTGATTGCCCGGCTGAGTATGCGATCCCCGTTCCGGACAATATCGACTCACGCCTGGCCGCACGGGCCTATATCAATCCGCTGGCGGCGCAGATGATGCTCGCTCACTATCCACCACAGGGAAAGCGGGTGTTGCTCACGGCTGCCGGTTCTGACTGTGCCATTCTGCTCGGGCAGTGGGCGCGTCAGAGGGGAGCGCAAGCGGTATACGGTATTCACCGTTCGCCTGTACATGCTGAAAGGCTGGATGCGATGGGGATCATTCCCGTCGCGCAACAGGATACGACGAGAATCGGCGCTATCGCTGCGTGTACCGATGTTGTTTACGATGCGACCGGAGGAGCGCTTGCGGAAGCTATTCTCAACGTGATGCCCGAGCAGGGCATGTTTGTTTGCTACGGACTGCTCTCCGGGCAAACCTTCCGTCAGCAGCGCCCCATGCCGCGCGTGGCATGGTTTCATATTCGCAACTATCTCGATGCCCTCAGCGTGGAGGCGTGGCATGCCGAGTTCGAACGCATCTGGCCTCAGTTGCGTGGTAGCCAGTACAGCCATGCCACGGTGTACCCTCTGACGGAATGGCAGAGGGCGCTAAGTGCGTACCGTGAAGGTGGCAGAACCGGCAAGCCTATCCTGTCGATGATGGCGTGACCGCTATTGATGGCTCATATCGCTCAGCAGCACGGCAATACTTTGCCCACCTGCCGTCTGTTCCAGGCCAATCTTCACAATGATGGTCAGCGGAACGGAAAGCAGCATCCCAACGGGGCCGAGCAGCCAGCCCCAGAAAATAAGGGACAAAAATACCACCAGTGTGGACAACCCCAGTCCACGTCCCATCATCCGTGGCTCAAGAATGTTGCCGAACACCAGATTAATCACCAGATATCCTGCCAGCAGAATCAACGCGTCATAGAACCCGCTGAAAACCAGCATCTGAAGAATAGGAGGAATTGCTGCCAGTACGGAGCCGATGTTAGGGATGTAGTTCAGCGCAAATGCCAGTAACCCCCAGACAAATGCAAAGCGGACATCCAGCGCCATGAGCATTCCCCAGACCACCCCTCCTGTGACCAGGCTAATGGCCGTTTTTAACACCAGATAGCGGGAAACGCTGTCCAGCGCACGTTGAATTGCCCCCATACCTTCAACCGGACGAACCATGATCTGCTGCAGCTTTGTGGGAAGTTGCGGTACCTCCAGTAACATGAACACCACCGTTAAGAACAGCAGGAAAATAGAGGTCATGGCATTGGAGAGTTGCGCCAGCAGGCTGGTGACAAGCGTCATGGCCGCGTTGGGATCGATATATTTCAGGAGCTCCTCAACCGAGACTTCTATGCCTGCGCGCTGCAGCCAGGGTTCAATTTGCAGGAGCGGTATCGCCAGTGACGAACGGTATTTCGGCAATGTTCGCGCCAGTTCATTGAGCGACGTCCCCAGGTAAGCGACGAGCAGAACCATCGCAATAATAATGATGCTGATAAGCAGGGTGATCGCCAGTACGCGCGGAATGCGTAATCGAGTCATACGCTGTACCAGCGGGTTAAGGATCACCGCAATAAACAGCGCCAGAACAAAGGGGACAATGATGTCGGCGGCAAAACGAACGCCTGTCAGAATGATCACCAGCATGCCCAGCATGATGACAATTTTTAACCCGTTCAGGGTAATGATGGGTTTAGCCATGGTGACTCCGGAATAATCTTTTTATTTATAATAAATGCGAAACCCGCTGTAATAAAGCAACCAAAATCAAACGGGGTGGGTAAAGAATTGCAAAGACTTTGAGTAAAATCCTGACTTATGGTACAAATCTGGCGTGTTTAACTACCGAGGACAATTTTGATCCGCAAAGACGAGAAGCAACACCGCGGATAATTGTAATTTTATGGACAATTTGTTCAGGACGTACTTTTCAAACAATACTGCTGTATTTTCCTCTTCCTTCTGCCTGCTTTCTGGTGAGCAACACTGGCGCACCGCACTATAGTCACATCTTCTGCCTGAGCTGGCGCTACGCGCTTAGCTGTCCGATTTAATTTCATATTTTTTGGTTTGCTGTTCGCGGCGGGCCACGATGGATTATATTCTCAAGCAGGAGAAAAACATGTTTTACTGGATTTTATTAGCTCTGGCTATTATCGCTGAAATTACTGGCACGTTGTCGATGAAATGGGCAAGTGTCAGCGATGGCAACACCGGTTTTATTTTAATGCTGGTGATGATTTCACTTTCCTATATTTTCCTCTCATTTGCAGTGAAAAAAATTGCGCTGGGTGTGGCCTATGCCCTGTGGGAGGGGATCGGTATTTTGCTGATTACACTGTTCAGCGTCATGATATTTGACGAAACGCTCTCCACGATGAAGGTTGCCGGGTTAACGACCCTGGTTGCGGGTATTGTGCTGATTAAATCGGGTACTCGTAAGCCGACAAAACAGCAGAAGGAGCAGAACCATGCAACAGTTTGAATGGGTTCATGCGGCCTGGCTGGGTTTTGCCATCGTGCTGGAAATTCTGGCTAACGTCCTGCTGAAATTCTCGGATGGTTTTCGCCGTAAAGTGTACGGACTGATGTCGATTGCGGCGGTTCTGGGGGCGTTCAGTGCCCTGTCCCAGGCGGTAAAAGGAATCGACCTTTCTGTTGCCTATGCGTTGTGGGGAGGGTTTGGTATCGCCGCCACGCTGGCAGCAGGTTGGGTGCTCTTCGGTCAGCGTTTAAATAACAAAGGCTGGGTAGGATTGATATTACTGCTTGCTGGTATGATCATGATAAAACTCGCCTGATATACTGACAGCCATTATTTACAGGCAGCGAAATTCGCTGCCTGTCGTACTATCAGATCAGATCGTGCTGATTTACTGTTGCGCCAGCGCTTCCAGCTTGTCGCGAAAACCGGTAACAGACAACGCCCGGTTATCTGCGCGCCAGCGATCTTTCGCCGCAGGCGCGGAACTCTGGACGCCAATCAATTGCCAGCCATTATCCGTTTTCAGCATTAACGGTGAACCGCTGTCGCCTGGCAGCGTATCGCACTGATGCGAAAGCACGCCGGTTTGTGCCCAGCCCGTCACAACACAGTCGGTGTGAGTGTAAAGCGCATCCAGATGATCAACAGGGTAGCCTGACTGCGTCACCTTGCGGTCGGCAGCTTTCAGGGCGGCGGTGAGTGCGGCTTTATCTCCGTCAAATAACGGCAGCGGCGTAATACCTGAAGGCGGGTAGCGCAAAATGATCAGGCCAAAATCCCATGAGGCGGCTGCCGGTGGCACTATCCAGCCATCACCATCGGGTTTCAGGCGTTTGCCGAGAGAAGGGTCAACCCGGCCTTCAATACCGTGGATTTCATAGCGCCAGATTCCTTTTTGCGACACAAACCGCAAGGCAACCGCTTTGTCTGGCTTACCGTTTGGCGGTGTCAACAGACAGTGGCCGGCCGTCAGGGCAAGCTGCGGGGTGATCAACGTCGCGGTACACAAGTTACCGCTGGCGGTTTCCAGTTGCCCTATCGCATCCCAGGGCGCCTGGGTAGGATCGGTGACGCGAGTCCGGTCATCATGACCGAAAAAAAGCGTTTTTAGATCTTTCGCGCTAATGGTGTCATCACCGCCATCATCCGCATGTGAAAATCCAGAAAAAAGGCCAAACGTTCCCAGTAACAACACAACAGATTTACGCATATCACACTCTGGTGGGGGTAATTATGATTATTAAAAGTGAACCCTATGAAAATACTATAGACGGGACAGCGCTAAAGTGGGAGTAAAATCAGCGTGCTACAATCAGGAAAGATAAAAATGGCTTGCGATGAGCGCGCATAAAATAAGCAGGATCAGGATCAGCTCAAACCGATAGCGTCGCAGCATACGCCCTCCGGATAAAAAAACGGCGCGGAACCTGTTCCGGTTCAGCGCCGGTTTACCAACGTGCCCCGAAGGGCACGATTAAGCTTGTACTCTTACGCAGCTGGCTGTGCAGCTGGTTTAGCAGCTTCGTGTTTTACTGCTTTTTTGTGGTGCTTTTTAGCGGCCTGAGCTTTCTGCTCTACAGCTGGTTTGGTCGCTTTTTTGTGGTGGTGCTTTTTAGCAGCCTGCGCTTTCTGCTCTACAGCTGGTTTGGTCGCTTTTTTGTGGTGCTTTTTAGCGGCCTGCGCTTTCTGCTCTACAGCCGGTTTAGCGGCTTTTTTGTGGTGCTTTTTGGCAGCCTGAGCTTTCTGCTCGGTTGGTGCTGCGGTTGCTGGTGCAGCGGCTTCTTTTTTCACTGCTGCTTTATGATGTTTCTTATGGTGAACCGCTTTTGCTGGAGCAGCAGTAGTGGTTGCAGCTGGAGCGGCAGCCGGTGCAGCGGTTGCAGTAGTTTCAGCAGCAAACGCAGCAGAAGACAGACCCATAGCAGCGGCAACAACCAGAGCTAATACTTTATTCATTCTCATACCCTCGAATTTGGTTTTTCATTTAACCCCACTGCGGGGCCGTTGAAATAACTATATCCCTGTAAATTCGAGGTTTCCGTGAGTGATTGGTATCGCTGTGTAACCATATGTACATTGCCGGGGCTCCCCAGAAAATAATGCTTGCACAGATGACCCCCTCTCCCTTGAGGGTGTACAGAGGGAGAGGGCAGGAGTGAGGGGGAACATACGGCTGTAGTGGTCGTTCCTTGCTACTCTGTAATGACAACACCGGTGAACGTGCCAGGGTGGCTCAATCGCCACCACCATGGCGACCCCGGGCCAGGGCGTCGCTGCGAGTCAATTATTACGCCTGGAAAATCTGAATCGCTTCTGCTTAAAAAATTTACTGGAGATCCCTCAGCCCTGGCCAAACAGATTACAGATAACGCGAAGTCAGGTGTTCCCGGAAGTAGCGGATATTCAGATCTTCACCTGTCGCCTGGGTAATTAACTGCGACGTGGTAAAGCGGCTACCGTGCTGCCAGATGTTCTGGCGCAGCCAGTCAAACAAAGCGGAAAAATCGCCCTCAGCGATGGAGGCCTGTAGACCCGGAAGCGCAGTCTTTGCTGCATGGAATAGCTGTGCAGCATACATCGCGCCCAGCGTGTAGGACGGGAAGTAACCAAAACCGCCGTCGGTCCAGTGGATATCCTGCATGCAGCCGTTGCGGTAGTTGTCTTTGGTGGATAATCCGAGCCAGGCCTGCATTTTCTCGTCCCACAGGGCGGGAATATCGTCCACCTCGATCTCGCCGTTGATCAGCGCACGTTCAATCTCATAGCGCAGCACCACATGTGCCGGGTAACTCACTTCGTCCGCATCGACGCGAATATAGCCCGGCTTCACGCGCTGGTTCCAGGCAATAAAGTTCTCTTCGCTGAACGCCGCCTGGCTGCCAAAGCGAGCGTGCACTGCAGGGAGGAGATGTTTGAGGAAGGCCTCACTGCGGCCGAGTTGCATCTCAAAGAACAGGCTCTGGGATTCATGGATGGCGGTGGAGCGTGCCAGAGCGATAGGCTGTCCTGCCCACGCTCGCGGCAGGTTTTGTTCGTAGCGGGCGTGCCCGGTTTCATGAATCACACCAAAAAGCGCGCTCAGCAGTTCATTCTCATCATAACGCGTGGTAATTCGCACATCTTCCGGTACGCCACCGCAGAAAGGGTGCGCACTGACGTCCAGGCGTCCGCCGTTAAAATCGAAGCCCAACATCTGCATAGCTTCCAGCCCCAGCTCACGCTGTGTTGCTGTCGGGAAGGGGCCTTGCGGTGGAACAAACGCACGCTGAGCCTGTTTTTCCACCACGTTTGCCAGCAGGTCCGGCAGCCAGGATTTCATATCGCCGAACAGGACGTCCAGACGCGCGCTGGTCATGTCGGGCTCAAAAATATCCAGCAGCGCGTCGTACGGCGTACAGCCTTTGGCTTCGGCCCGCAGGCGAGCCTCTTCGCGACTGAGTTTGACCACCTCTTTCAGGTTGGCGGAAAAGCCCTGCCAGTCGTTGGCGGGGCGCTGCGTGCGCCAGGCGTGTTCACACTTGCTGCCCGCCAGGGATTTGGCTTCCACCAGCGATTCTGGCAGCAGCGAGGCCTGCTGATATTGACGCGTCATTTCGCGCAGGTTGGCTTGTTCGATATCATTCAGATTTTCATCTGCCGCCGCCGCTAACAGGTCGCCGACTTTTTTATCGGTCAGGATCTGGTGTTGCAGGACGCTTATCTCCGCCAGCGCCTCGCCACGGGCAGCGCTGCCGCCTGGCGGCATCATGGTGAACATATCCCAACTGGCGATGGAGGAGAGGTGGGAGAATCGGGAGAGACGCTGGAAGGTGCGGGTGAGTTGTTGGTAGTTGTTGTTTTTCATGAAGTCCTCGTGTCTGAATCAGCCGATGACAAAAATTAGCATCGGCTTGATTTAAACACGAAGGCGGCGGATTGTTAATGCAGACGTTTATGCAAACTGGCGCCAACCAGCAGCGCGGCGCACAGCATCAGCGCAATAAACCCACCCACGCCGTTCCAGCCGTAGTTATGCCAGAACACGCCGCCGAGCGTCCCGGCAATACTGGAACCGAGATAGTAGCTGAACAGATAAAGCGACGACGCCTGACCTTTGGCCCGACGGGCGCGTGGGCCAATCCAACTGCTGGCAACCGAGTGGGCGGCGAAGAATCCCGCGGAGAAGAGCAGCATCCCGGCAAAAATCAGCCACAGGGAGGAGAAGAGCGTCAACAGCAGGCCGAGTAACATCACGCCTGTGAATACCAGCATCACCGGTCCCCGCCCGAAGCGTGCCGTCATCGCTCCGGCTTTTGGGGAGCTCCATGTTCCGGTCAGATAAGCGACAGAAAGCAAACCGACAACGGCCTGACTCAGATGCCACGGTGAGAGCATCAGGCGGTAGCCAATATAGTTAAACAGCGTGACGAAGGAGCCCATCAGCAGGAAGCCGACCAGAAACAGGCGCGGCAACCCTTTATCACGCCAGTGCAGACGGAAGTTGATAAACATCGTTTTAGGGCGCAACGAGGTGGGGCGGAAATGGCGCGATTCCGGCAGAATTTTCCAGAACATCAGTGCAGAGGCAAGGGCGAAGCAGCCAATGACAGCCAGCGCAATACGCCAGTTAAAGAGGTCCGTAAATACCCCACTCAGCAGACGCCCACTCATCCCGCCGATGGAGTTCCCGCTGATGTACAACCCCATTGAGAAGGCAACAAAACTCGGGTGGATCTCTTCGCTGAGGTAGGTCATCCCTACAGCGGCAACCCCACTGAGCGATAAACCAATCAGCGCGCGCATCACCAGAATACCGTGCCAGCTGGTCATCATGGTCGAGAGTAACGTACAGACCGAGGCCAGCATCAGCGCGGTAACCATCACCGGTTTGCGACCGATGGCATCGGAAAGTGGGCCGGTAAAGAGCAGGCCAATCGCCAGCATCCCGGTGGAAATTGAGAGCGAAATGCTGCTGCTGGCAGGCGATACGCCAAACTCGTGAGAGAGAACGGGCAGGATCGGCTGAACGCAATAGAGCAATGCAAACGTTGCCAGACCCGCTGAGAAGAGCGCCAGCGTGACGCGCATAAATTGAGGTGTACCGCGTTTAATGAACTGAACCGGCTGAGATGCTACGGGTAAATCATTGATATCTCTGGCCGGATCGATATCAATGGCAGTTGTACGACTCACACAGTTTCCTTGCTTAAACATCCCCGTGATTTCTGGTGACGGGTATGACCACACGATCAGAGTAGGAAAATGTAAATATTCTGTCTAATATATTAATAATCTCAAATGATACTTTAAAAATATGAATATTGAGCTGCGTCACCTCCGCTACTTTGTTGCCGTTGCAGAAGAACTGCATTTTGGCCGCGCGGCGGCAAGACTGAATATCTCTCAGCCACCGCTAAGCCAGCAGATTCAGATCCTGGAGCAGCAGGTTGGGGCGCGTCTTCTGGCCCGTACTAACCGCAGCGTGAGTCTGACGGCAGCGGGAAAACAGTTTCTGGCCGACAGCAGACAAATCCTGAGTATGGTCGAGGAGGCCGCGGCCCGGGCAGAACGGCTGTATCTCGGGGAAACCGGAGAACTGCGGATCGGGTTTACCTCGTCCGCACCGTTTATCAGCCCCGTCTCGGAGACACTCTCCTCATTCCGCCGGCATTTTCCGGATGTTCATATTCAGACGCGCGAAATTAATACCCGCGAACAGATTGCGCCACTGAATGAAGGTTCGCTGGATCTGGGGCTGATGCGTAACACTCAATTGCCGGACACGCTGTCGTGGCAGGTGATCCTGCGCGAACCGCTGATGGCGATGATCCCTCACGATCATCCGCTGGCTTCGCGTTCGTCTGTCACGCTGGAAGAGCTGGCAAAAGAACCGTTTGTCTTTTTTGACCCGCAGGTCGGGACGGGCCTGTATGATGATATTCTGGGTTTGATGCGCCGCTACGATCTTGCCCCGGTTATCACTCAGGAAGTTGGGGAGGCGATGACCATTATTGGTCTGGTCGCTGCCGGGCTGGGCGTGTCTATTCTTCCGGCCTCCTTTAAACGGGTACAATTGCGCGAAATGCGCTGGGTTACCATCGCTGAAGAGGACGCCGTTTCAGAGATGTGGCTGGTATGGTCAAAACATCATGAACAGAGTCATGCCGCTCAGCGTTTTAAACAGCAGTTAATTAGCGCCTCTGCCGGGCGATATTTATAGGGAAATACGGGTAAAAATGTGCAGTAAATCACATGGCTAAGTAAATATTTGACGACGGCCATGGAAGTGCTTCACCATAGCCCACAGTTTATTTCGAAGCTCGAAAATAAGGGAGTACGAGGTGGTTGCTGATAGTCAGCCAGGGCATATTGATCAGATTAAGCAGACCAACGCTGGCGCGGTGTATCGCCTGATTGATCAGCTTGGTCCGGTTTCGCGTATCGATCTTTCGCGCCTGGCACAACTGGCACCTGCCAGTATCACCAAGATTGTCCGCGAAATGCTGGAAGCCCACCTGGTTCAGGAGACCGAGATCCAGGAGCCGGGCAGCCGTGGCCGTCCGGCGGTCGGGCTGGTGGTCGAGACGGAAGCGTGGCACTACCTGTCACTGCGCATCAGTCGGGGAGAAATCTTCCTTGCGCTGCGCGACCTGAGCAGCAAACTGGTGGTGGAAGACAGGCTTGAACTGCCGCTCAATGCTGAGGAACCGCTCCTCGATGCGATTGTCTCGCATATTGATAACTTCTTTATCCGCCATCAGCAGCGGCTTGAACGCTTAACGGCGATAGCTATCACCATGCCGGGCATTATTGATACCGAAAACGGCATTGTTCACCGTATGCCGTTTTACGACGATGTCAAAGAGATGCCGTTGGGTGAAGTGCTGAAAAACCATACCGGTGTGCCGGTCTATATTCAGCATGACATCAGCGCCTGGACGATGGCTGAGGCACTGTTTGGCGCGTCACGTGGTGCGCGAGACGTCATTCAGGTTGTCATCGATCATAACGTCGGGGCGGGTGTTATCACTGACGGACGCCTTCTGCATGCCGGAAGCAGTAGTCTGGTCGAAATCGGCCATACCCAGGTCGACCCTTACGGTAAACGCTGTTATTGCGGGAACCATGGCTGTCTGGAGACGATTGCCAGCGTGGAAAGCGTGCTGGAACTGGCGCAGGCGAGGCTCGGCCAGTCCATGAGTTCCTCGCTACACGGACAACCCTTAACGGTGGATTCCCTCTGCGCTGCCGCGCGTCAGGGCGATCTCCTGGCGAAGGACATTATTACCGGTGTAGGTAACAACGTTGGCCGCATTCTGGCCATTATGGTGAATCTTTTTAATCCGCAAAAAATCCTGATTGGTTCACCACTCAGCCAGGCGGCGGAGATCCTCTTCCCGGCTATTTCGGCCTGCATTCATCAGCAGTCGCTCCCTGCGTATAGCAAAAATATTGCGGTAGAAAGTACCCAATTCTCCAACCAGGGCACGATGGCAGGTGCGGCGCTGGTCAAAGATGCCATGTATAACGGCTCGCTGTTGATCCGCCTGTTACAGGGTTAACTCTTTTCCGCAGATGTAAGAAAAATTGCGCTATCTCAAGCCGGGTAGCGCACGCTTCCCGTAGACTTCCCCCACTGAATTATTTACCTGGTTTATATTTCGAAGCATACCCAAGAGGTGGAGCGAGTCATGCTTAAGCGTTTCTTTGTTACTGGTACAGATACCTCTGTCGGAAAGACAGTGGTATCCCGCGCATTACTGCAGGCACTGGCTGCAAGCGGTAAACGCGTTGCAGGGTACAAACCGGTCGCAAAAGGCAGTAAAGAGACGCCAGAGGGATTGCGTAATAAAGACGCTCTGGTGCTGCAAAGCGTCTCGTCGCTGGAGCTGCCTTATGACGCGGTTAATCCAATTGCGTTAAGCGAAGAGGAGAGCAGCGTGGCGCACAGCGGTATGATTAATTACCCCCTGCTGTCTGATGGCCTGGCAAACCTGAGCGGGAAGGTTGATCACGTTGTGGTTGAAGGGACGGGCGGCTGGCGCAGCCTGATGAATGATTTGCGCCCGCTGTCTGAATGGGTGGTGCAGGAACAACTTCCTGTGGTGATGGTTGTGGGTATCCAGGAAGGCTGCATTAACCATGCGCTGCTGACGGCACAAGCCATTGCCAATGACGGCCTGCCGTTGATTGGCTGGGTGGCAAACCGCATCAACCCAGGACTTGCGCACTACGCTGAAATCATCGACGTGCTGAGCACAAAACTGCCTGGGCCTTTGGTCGGTGAGTTGCCGTACCTGCCCCGCGCAGAGCAGCGCGAGTTAGCGCAATACATCGATCTCTCTGCCCTCGGTGGCGTGTTGACCGTAGATCGAGTCGTGGCGTAACGTCCTCGACAGCACGGACGCCACGACACAGGCGACCAACAAGCCGGGCAGTAAAAAATACTGCCCGGTCATTTCACAGACCATCAGCGCCGACATAATGGGCGCATGTGTGGTTGCGGCGAGTAACGTTGCCATCCCTGCCAGCCCCAGCAAAATTGCCGTCTCAGAGCCCGGTAACCACAGCGCGAAAAGTTGAGCAAACAGCATCCCCGTCGCCATACCGACAAACAGCGTAGGCGTAAATACCCCTCCCGGCGCACCCGAGCCGCTGCTGGCCAGTACCGCCAGCAGTTTACAGATAAACACACCGGCAATGACCGACAGCAACGGGGGCGCGAGTAGAAAAGCCTGAACCACGCTGTAGCCATTCCCCCACACCTTAGGCGTCAAAAGGGACAGCAGCCCGACGATCAAACCGCCGAGCGCCAGTTGCCACGGCGGTGAAAGTTTGATACGCAGGAATAGCCCATGGCTGAACGTCATCAGCCACATCAGCAGTGGGCCGCAGAGGCCCGCCAGCAGACCCATAGCGAGCAACAGGGCATAATCTGCCGCGGTGAGTATGCCACTCAGATGTACGTCATAGAGCGTGAGGGTTCCGGGCGCTAAAAGATGCGTCGTGAGCAGCGCCACCACCGCAGCAATAACCACGGGGCCAAGCGAGGCCAGCATCAGCGTGCCAAACAGAATCTCCGCAATGAACAGGCTTCCGGCTAGCGGAGCATGGTAGGCGCTGGCCATCCCGGCCGCGGCGCCGCAGGCGATCCAGAGTTTCCATTCGGATTTCGGCGTAAAGCGGCGGGCGAAAAAGGAGGCGGCGAGGGCGGCAAGCAGGATCATCGCGCCTTCGCGGCCAATGGCACTCCCGCTGGCAACGACCAGCAGTGACGCAAGGGATTTCACCAGACTGGCGCCGTAGTCAAACTGACCGTCACCGGTCTCCAGCGCTTCCATATAATCAGTTGGGGCGTGAGGGTGCTGCGCGGTAAATCGTTGCCATCCCCATAACAGTAACCCGGCCGCCAGCCCACCCAGGGCAGGCGTCAGTGCGCGCCGCCAGGGAGAGAGCGCGGCGGCGGCATTCACCAGGCTGCCGCTGTCGTTACTGAGAAACAGCCACTCCAGCAGATACATGCTGTGGCGGAACACCGCAACGGCCAGCGCGGCCAGTACGCCAGTGATGGTGGCTATCAGGAGTCGACGAAACATTGCCCGGATGTCGGGATAAGTGTGAAGACGTTGCATGAGTCGCGATTAAACGGAGTCGATGCAATATTGTGGCGGGAAATGGCAGGGTTAGCAAAAGGTATGCGTGCGAAAAAGCCGGGCGACGCCCGGCCGTATTTCTACACCATTCCGTTATTACCGTGACGCAAAAATGCCGGGCGCTGGTTGAGTCGTTCAAACCAGGCATCAACGGCGGGTACATCAGGTTTGTCGAAAGGGGTCATTTTCCAGCGATTCACCGACAGCCCGAGCACAACATCTGCAAGCGTAAACACTTCGCCTGCGGCAAAGGCACCGGTGCGCTGTAACTGCCCCTCAAGGAGGGTGATGCACCTGTTCCACTCTTTTATCCCCGCTGCAATCCTTTCGGCATCGTTATAGTCCGGGTTGTTACGCCCCAGCGCAGGGAAGACATAGCGCCAGGCGTTATTGAACTCGGTTGCCTGCCAGTCCATCCAGCGTTCGACATTGGCACAGGCCTGAGGCTCTGACGGCAGCAGATCATAACGTCCTGCCTTGCGCGCCAGATAGCGGCAGATAGAGTTGGATTCCCACAGCACGAAATTGTCATCGATCAGCACAGGCACCATGGCGTTAGGATTCAGCGCGCGAAACTCATCCGTTTCGGTGGAGGCAAAGCCGCTGCCGTAATCTTCCTGCTGGTACGCGATACCGGCTTCTTCGCAGGTCCAGAGCACTTTACGAACGTTGATAGAGGTGGTTTTACCGAGGATGTTTATCATTGCGCAGGTGTCCTTTAGAGGCGTTCATTGTGCGAAAACAATACATCAGTTCAGCAGAGGAGGTTGGGGCAAAATTTGGTGGGGAGTGCTTTTCCTGACCAGACGGAACGTTTCTGGAAGACGCCTCGCAAACCGCAAAGTAACCTTGTGAAATTAAGGGTTATGTCTTTTCTTATACCGATCGCGGTCGTAAAGTGCCTGCGTTGCGGCACATCCGCAATCGGGCGTAGGAACCCGTATCTACAGAGTGATATTTATTTGTCGCGGCAGCGCTTCAATCGCTAAAATTGCGGTGGCGCTGGCGGAGCAGCCGCAAGGCTGGCCGTTTTCTCTGTGGGCGGTATTCCTACCTCTGTCAGCGCTACCCCCTCGAGCGTAGGAACTCATCGGGTGGTTCACCCAATTTGTACACTGAGGATGCCTTACGATGTCTACGATCCCAACCCTGACTTACCTCCCATCTGACGAAAGCGTCATTCTGCAACTTATCTCCCGGCCACTTCCGGCTGACGCCGATCTGTTTGTCGTCGCCGACAACTGCGCTGCACTGGTAAGTGTGCTGGTCGAAATCGAGGATGCAACGATGTTAACGACGCTTTGCGAGCGTCTGCTGCACGCCCTGCGGAAGCTAAGGGAACTCTGCGATGTCGATCTTCCGCCAGACCTGATCGCGCAACTGATCATGGGTGAGAAACTGAACTCCTGCGTACCGGACTGCTGGCAAGATACCGTGACCCAGGTGGACTATGCTCTGGCGCTGACACAAGCGGTTAAGGGCGGAACGCTACCTGCGAATGTAGCGAAAGAGCTAACGGGCTTGCTGCACGATATGGTGTGGCTGCTGGCGGAGTTTGTGAAGGAGCCGCGCATTACTGCGCATTAAGGGTGCTGGTATGGAGGGGCGGTAGTGCCCCTTTGACGTCGTGATAGAAGTTGTCAGTTCCCGGTATCCAGCAGTGACGTCCCGTAGGAATTGTCGATGGTACAAAGCCAGCGACCGTCGCTCTCCTGTCGAAAAACATAGGTGGCGCGACGTGATATTTCCGTTCTTCCACCCTTGCCATCAGGAAAACGCAGAATGGTTTCCATGATAACAAGCGCATTGCCGCCACCTTCTATCACCTGCATCTCTCCTTGTTCGACAACCAGCTGATCCTGAAAATAATCTGCGATGGCAATAAACGCGCTGCGGATGTTTTCTTTACCTTTAACGGTCATGCCGGGCTTGACCACCAGAGCCGCATCTTCGGCGTAGTACACCATCAGGGCGTCATAGTTTTTGGTGGTGATGGCGCGATCGCAGGATTCGATGATCTGACGCAGCGGATGTGGGGTCATGCGCATTTCCTTTTTAAGTGATTAACACGTATTAACGTAACAGCCTGGTCCGTTTGTATAGCTACCAGGTTTTATGGGGGGAGTTCGGGGTTTAGGTAACGTTAGGGCGGCTATGAGCGAATAGCTGACGAGATAACGACGTTTAAGATCCGTTCTGAACGTCCAGCGGACGTCGTAACTCGAACAGGATTCCTGCTAAAATAAGGCATTGATGAAAAAGCATTCAATTGCCAGAAGCTGGCGAAGACAATGGAAGGGAGGAATAATGTTTACCCCGGAGTTTATAAATGAAGAACGCGGCGAGTTTCTCCTTGTGGCCAACCACGGTCTGCTATCACCAGAATCGATAAGACTCAGTATTGCATACAATATTGCCAGAATAGGCTGGGGACTATCGCAGCTTCCACCGCATATTCACACATGCCGGGTCGTCTATGACATCAGAGGGCAATCCATCCCTGATCATGTTCAGGCCCAGGTCAGGCAAGCGCTTGAACAAGTAGCCATTGTGGAGTTTAAAAGCTGATGGGACTTCAGTTAATTATCAAAGCAGAACGTAGCAAGATAGAAAAAGCATTGGGATTGCTGACGTCAGAATGTGAAATATTCCCGATCGCTGAAGGCCTTTTCGGTATTTCCATTTCGGAGCGAAGTCTCTCATCCGCGGGTGAAGCTGCCATCCTAAAAAAAATTGAACCACTCACACGTTTTGACCTGTGGCAGGGAGCCTGGCAGGAGCCCAGGAGACGTTGGCTTTGGTGAGTTTCAGCGCTGAACGAGTTGTGGAAGTCGTATTGCGTGTTGGGCACAGATCGCCTGTCCTCATTAGCAAAGCGGTTTAAGTCTCTCAATATAAAGATATGTATGTCTGCTCTTTGCACGAAGCTATCGTAGGTTAGGCCCAAGGACAGCTTTGAGCGAGGAACGGACGTTAGTAATTGTATCGTCGTGGGCGCATTATTATTTTTCTATTCAACTAAATGTGATAGGGGTGTCCTTTAGTGTTGTTTCTATTGTTCACAAAGGCTTCAATTTGATATGAAGCCCTTATTTAAGAATTTAGGGCTAGGATGCTTTTGCGTAGCATTGCTACTATTATTATTTAGGGCGGGCTGATGTTAATGTCGCTAGCAAGGTTGGCATGAACCATTCTCTAACAAGCTCCTCATACATATTTGAAAGATTTGTTAACTTATGCCAAACCACTTCGGAACAGTAACTCAATAAATGTTCATAATGTTCAGGTTTTACCTCTTTATCAATATCTATTTGAAGTTGGATCAACTCCTTTTGGCTCCATACCATCGGTTTCCAAAATTCATGTCCAGACCATATATCTTGTCTAAGAGCAATTACAATAAAGTTATTTACCATCTCTATAGCTTCATCGAAAGAGACAGGAAATTGTACGGCCGCTTTACCTTGTAATCGGTTTATTTCTTTTAATTGATAGTTAAAAAGTGAGAATGCACCATACATTTTTGATCTTTTACCATATGCACGTAATGGAATAAGCGCATCTTCATCATCCAGAATCTCATTTTCAAGAGGTATATATATAGTCTTTGAGTCTTTTTTAGAATAGTTCGGGTCTTCTGGTATAAGAACTTTATCTATGTAATCATTAAGGCAAATAAAAAATGCCTTTTCTGTATTAGTGTCAACTAGTATCAATAATACTGGAATTGCAATACCTATAGACTGAACAGTCAAAACATCTGATATATCTAACTTGAATTTTGCGACAGGGATTTCGACAAAATCGCTTTTATCTTCTGTTAAATTTCCTTTGGTTACATTTCCACGAGCATAGGCTTTACGTGTACAATATTCAATACAATCTGAAGATTTTAGTTGTACAAAGAAGTTTTCACCAAGGGTTTCTGCAATACTTTCACTGTCATCAATAAAATCAAATAATTCAACAACGCAATCAATACCATAGTCAGCGCCATAGCTATGTACGACCCATTCGCGAGGTAGTTTTTCCCGCAGAACCCTGATTGAAATGTCTTCTTTTACTTGGCTAATAGACCGTCTTTTCTTTGGCATGTTACCTCCTAAAATTACAAATTAAAAAACAGATCTTACACTCGAATGCTTAAAATGTCCGCTTCTGGCACAGGGCTGCTGTTGCAGCCCTGACAACCTTAGACTTCAATCGATTCAGAGATCTCTAACGCATCATCGACTTCAATGCCCAGATAACGGACTGTGCTTTCCAGTTTCTTATGACCCAACAGAAGTTGGATCACCCGGAGATTCTTGGTTTTCTTGTAGATCAGGTAAGGTTTTGTTCTTCTCATGGAATGTGTGCTGTAAAGAGAATCTTCGAGACCAAGCTTTTCTACCCACCCATGAAAGATTCGGTTGTATTGCCGGGTTGAAATGTGCTGGTTAGTTCCGACCCGAGACCGAAACAAGAAGTCTTTACTGTGCAAATTGCTAAGCTTTATCAATGCAGCAACAGCTTCTCTTGTCCCTTTGGTTATCTCGAATTGCACAGGGCTACCGGTTTTCTGTTGCAACACCGTTGCTCTGCTTGAAACCGAACTACCATATGCCACATCCGATACTTTGAGTTTGACCAGATCACAGCCCCGAAGCTTACTGTCCAGGGCCATATTGAACAGAGCTAAATCGCGCGTTTTACCTTCCAGTTCAAGCCGGATTCGGATCTCCCAGATATGAGATATCTGAAGTGGTTTTTTTGGCCGATGATACGGTCTTTGTTCCACCGTGACGTGTTCATACTCAAATCTCCTGCAATGTGGGAGATTTGAGTATGGTTGTCCCTTATGAGCGAAGAGCTGCCATATATATGGTTCTTACGTGCAACGGAGAAAGTATACGTCTGTAAGTTTAGCCAAACAATACTGAATCCATTTTGGATGCTTCAATGTTCATAAATTGACTCACTGGGAAGATTTTTATCCTGTCATTTTTATCATGATAAACATTTGATTGAATCAATCTTGTCTGCAATTCTTCATATTTATCTTTACTGAAAACCCCATCCTCTATTAATATTAATACAAGAGCGATTGCTTTTTTTCCTCTGAACTGTTCATATAAGCTTTTTTTATAAAGATGCTTTAGAAATACCTCTTTTAACCAACCAAAATTAAATCCTTTGCGTATGTATTTTACTTCTATCAAACAATCCCTTCTGAAGAGGTTACCTTTAATAATAAAGTCCACTTCATGATTTGCTATGATAACATTTCTTTCCAGTCCATTGCCTACATTAGTGTTTGTTAATTTTTCGGCAATTTTATCCTCCATACGTTCCCAAACACTTACCTTCTCCGAAAAGTTATTCACGCAACTTACTTCAGGTTCTGACTCTATAATCTCACTCTCAAGTTTATCAATGATCTCATCCTGAGTAGCAGGTCTTAGACTGGCTTGTTTCAAATCGTGTTCAATTTTTATTTGCTCATCCAATAGTAATTGATTCTTTCTCCATTTTGCCACACCAAAAATAACAACCAATATCCCTACGATAAAAAACACAGGGGAAATAACCGGTATTGATTTAAGAATATAGTAAATTATTTCTTTTTTTGTATGCGCAACATCACAATCAAGACTTGATATCTTACATATAGCATCGGTATTTAATTCCAGTTTCTCCTTTAAAAATAACCATGGAAAAACAAATGCAGAACTTATCAAGAAAATACCCAATGAAACGATAAATCTGTATAAATCACCAAATTCAAACTTCATAATCCCTCTTATTTATCATGAATGCCTAATAAAAATGGACTGATATAATGCATTAAAACTATAGCATTAAATGAAAAAATAGTTAATCACATGTTTGAACTTGTGACATATTTCGACGTCCGCTTCTGGCACGGAGCGGACTAACTCACTGTGCAGAAGGTCTGCTCTGAGCGGGGAGCGGACATGCTCACTATTTTACTCTTATCAAAAAATAATGAGTCAATCTTGATGTAAAATATAGAATTAAACTTGTATTAAGTGATATTATCATCGCTATGTCATTAATGTTTTAAATTAACATTCTTGTTGCAAATTAATCAGGAGGTTTTATGGGTAAGAATAGTCAAAGTAGACGCGTGAATAAGAAAAAGCAGAAAAACGAAAAAATTAGAGTATTAACTGCAAAGAAAAATAAAATGATGTACACAAAACCTGATATATTCTTTGATGAGTCGGGTAATACCGGCGGAAATTTACTTGATTCAACACAACCTTTTTTCACCTTAAGTTCAAGTAGCATTAATAAAGCAGATGCACTTAAAGCATTAGAGCTAACTGGAAGCAAGTCACCAGCAGAAGCTCACTTTAAAACTCTTAGACGTAGAAAATCAGGCCAAGATGGAATTATTAGACTGCTTGAAAGCAAGTACGTCAATGAAGAAAATGTCAAAATTTTTTTGGTCGATAAAAAGTATATGTTAACAACAAAAATTGTTGATATTTTAATTGAAACATGGTGTTACAATCGAGGGTTGGATCTTTATAAAAATGGGCAGAATCTTGCTCTATCTAATGTTTATTATTTCTGTTTTCCTGCTTTCTGTGGAGAGGAGAAAACAGATAAAATGTATCAAAAATTTATGAGCATGATTAGAAATCAAGCCCCTGAATCTATTGATGAATTTTACACGTCAGTTGATGAGCTAAAGGCATGTTCAAGCGACAAAAGGTTTATAGACACAATCAATAGAATTAGCATTACCAAAAATGAAATTGATGACATTCTAGAAGATGTTGAAAAAAATACACTAGATCCTTCCATACCCTCTCTCTTCAAGCACTGTATAGAATGGGGTAAATTATATCCCAACGGTTTTTATATTAAGCATGACGATTCCAAAGCGATTACAGAACAACAAGATATTTTTAATAAATTTATGGATATGTCAAAAATTACGGAGGTATATGGATATGATAGAAGGACTTTTGAGCTACCAATTAAAGCTCGCTCTTTGACATTCCATTCATCGCAAGAATATCCTCAACTACAAATCGCAGATATAGTAGCAAGTGCGGCAGCTTATTATGTTAATTGTTTAAAACGAAATGAATTAGATGATTATCTCTTTAAAGAGCTCAAAAGAATTAAAATAGATAACTATTTTAAAGATATGGTTATATGGCCTACAACATATGTTACGCCTCAAGAACTAGGAACAGTCTATACCGGTGGACTAAATCCGGCGAATGGAGTTGCAGAGTATCTTTCTCAATATCAATAGCTGATTTCCTGTTCAATTTGGGGTCGCATTAGCGGCCTTTTTCTTCTCGCATTTTTCTTGGCCGTACGCTTGATTAACACACCACAACATAGCAACATCCGCTCCTGGCACAAAGCGGACCGCCTGAAGCGTTGCGAGGTCTGCTAAGAGCGAATTACAGACAATCACCATAAAGTTATTGCTGAGGTCAGAAAGACCCAGCATTTAATCTTGTGCAAAACGTAACTAGCCCTAAGGTACCACACCTGTTTTTAAGTAAAATTATCGATGTAAAACCACCTGATAACTCATTGCTATGTAAATCAATATGGTTCACAAAAAATCCTGAGTAGATGGTTTTGTGTTAAGAATTATTCACCATCATGTTAAATGAAAGTAAATTTTGAACATGAAAAGGTAAACTCCTTTTAAAACAGATGGTTAACTAATAGCTTGCAACATTCTTACAGAATTTATTTAAATTTTAGGTGCTTACTTCCTTTGAATGCTTTCTTTAAATCCTTTTGAAATTTATCAATGAGCTTGTCTGCATAGTCTTCTGCGATATTCATCGCTTTAGCCTTAACAACAAAGATGAGAGAAGTCACATCATTTTCGCGCCCACAGTTTGCGCACACAATCAGCGAGCCATGAAGAGGGGCGTATTTTTCGTGTGGCAATGCAAACAGCACGGAGTGGCAGAAAGTACATCTCAGGCCGATGGATTTCTTCAGTTCTTCCATGTGGCTTACCTTTTATAAAAGTCCGGTAAGAGAACCAGCAACACCTCCTACCACAGAAGAAGTGAGTGGATGCTCCAAGAACTTTGTTAAAAGTGACTTAGCTTCTGCCTTTTCTTCTGAAGTCGCTTCAGCACGGTCAATTTTGTCTATTATTTCCTGAAAGACATTGTAAATATTTTGCGTATTACCATCGCCTACCTGAGCTGACCCGGCAACATGGATAGAGCCAATGGTATAACTGCTCCTTGCAAGTTCATAAGAGCGGTTCTTACCGTGCTTAACCGACAGAGCGCGGCTCTGTCCTTCTTCTGTTAATACCACACGATCGTATCTGGTTGACATGTTTTTCAACAAGCCGCGTGAATGGCATCTATTTATAATTCCAAATAAATTTTCTTCTGACCAACCATGTAACTTTTCTACTGCATTACGATCCCCTTGCCCCTGAGCAAAACCCCAATACGTATCCTTTATAGTTCCCCCGATTCGTTCCATATCGTCATTCATAAAAATCAATAAAGCATCAATATCGTTTTGAATTTTATCCGGATCCATTTTTATTCCTTTTTAATAGGGTGCTGAAGTTGAGATCTAGGGATGTATAGCCATTATAATTTACGCCTGAGCTTAACGTTCATACAATTTATCACATTTAGAGAATAATACATGGACACAATCAGAGGAGTAAGCATCCCTGCAAAAAGAACCATCAACTTTTAGAGTCTCTGGCGCTCCAACTTCCGCTGTTAGCACAAAGCAGACAAGCTTACAGGACTAGAGGTCTGCTTTGAGCGAACAGCAGACGTTTGTCATTGAGTATCCATGGTTATTGCTAGCAATGCCGTGAGTCAAACAATTGGGAACATGTCAGTTCAGCAATTGAATGCCGGAGGTAGCGGGTCGGCGTTGTCCCCGTATATTGGCGGAAGAAGACAATAAAGGCACTGTCACTGACAAAATCCAGCTGCTGTGCAACCTGACTTAGCGACATACCCTCGCACAACATTTTCATCGCTTTCAGCAGCCTCCACTGTTGCCTCCAGCTCTGATAACTCATTCCCGTTTCCCGGATAAATATACGGCTTATCGTGCGTTCACATGCCCCTACCTTCTGGACTAATTGTCCAAGCCGTGGGGGTAATTCGCCATTGCGGATGGTGTTTAACCAGGTATTCAGGCGAATATCTGAGGGAAACCGTAACGTCCAGTTTTCGCGATGGGCATTTTTAATTTCCTCACAAAAAACATTGATTAGACTGCTTTGTCGTTCTGCGGGCATTCTCCATGGCCAGAATGCCATCCGCTCGATCACCTCAAAGAACAGGGGATTAACTTCAACAATCTGCAGAGGTAATGCTGATAACGGTAAAGTGCTAGAAAAGTACAGAGAACGGTAGGCCATCGTACCCTTCATTATGGCGCGATGAGCCGTGCCGGCCGGTATCCATGCCGCACGCCTGGGTGGAAGCAGGCAAAGGGTATTATCCAGCTCAATTGTGATACTTCCCGCCGCCGAAAAAAGTAACTGATGACGAAGGTGGCTGTGCATCCCTGAATCATGTACCCCCATATCGGATGCAATTCCGATAACCAGATCGTCGAACAGATCCGGATCGAAAGAATCTTGAGGGTTTATCTTCATTGAATGTCCGATTTTAAATATATGTAGTCGTAATAATGGTAATTCGACATAGCAACTTCCGCAATGATAGCAGCATATTCTGCTTATCTGAGGATTGTTGTTATGAACACCGATAAACAGCCACCGTTGTGGCTTCTGACATTACTGATTATGTTTCCTCAACTGGTCGAAACCATTTACAGCCCCGCATTGCCTGGCATTGCCCGTGCGTTTCAGGTAGGCAGTGAACGTGCCGCGCAGACACTTTCTGTCTATTTTGTCGCGTTTGCCGTCGGCGTTACGCTCTGGGGCTGGTTAAGCGACCATATCGGTCGGCGACCGGCGATGATGGCCGGACTACTGTGCTACGGGGCCGGTTCTGCACTGGCGCTTGTCGCTCCAGGCTTTAGTGTTTTGCTCATGGCACGCATGGTCGCGGCCATGGGGGCAGCAGCCGGATCCGTTGTCGTTCAGACCATGCTACGTGATCGTTACGAATCGACGGCCTTAGCCCGCGTCTTTTCTGTTATGGGTGCGGCGTTGGCAATCAGCCCGGTTTTCGGTCTGGTGAGTGGAGGCTGGCTGGTTAGCCTGTACGGACATACCGGCGTATTTGTTGCGCTGGCGTCACTGGCGCTGGTTCTGCTGATACTGACCGCATTCTTGCTGCCAGAAACGCGGTCGGAAAATACTTCCAGTGCCCGTTTTGGCGGGCTGTTTTACCGAATGGCGGGTGATGGAAGGCTGTGGAAAAATGCAGTGCTTGTTGCGCTGCTCAATACGATGATTTTCAGTTACTACAGCCTTGCGCCGTTTCTTTTCGGGCAACTGGGCTGGAGCCCCAGGGCTTTTGGATGGACGGGAGTTTTACTGGCTTTTGCCTCTCTGTCGGGCAGCCTCTGGAACCGGAAACTGTTGTCTGTCGGTTTGTCACCAGAACAGCTGGTGAAGAATGCGTGCCTGCTGGCCCTGTTATCGGGTATTGCAGCATGGGTTTTACAGCAATCTGTATGGATCCTTTTGCCGATGGCCGGGATTGTGGTTGCCTATGGCATCGCGATTCCAAACGTGTTGAGCCAGGCCCTGAGCCAGTATCGTGAACAGGCCGGAGCAGCCGGAGCGCTGTTTGGATTAGTCTACTATATGCTGTTGGGAATGATGCTGGGACTTGCCGGTATCGTGCAGCAGCTGGGATTAGTTCTGACAGCTTGTGCCGTAACAGCATGTTTTTGCAGCCTTTCTCGCCACTAAGCCTGCTGGCGTTAATATTGACCTGGGAACCTGTCAGAGAATGGGTTCCCGGTGCAATATAGAATGGTTTACGCCAGCTGCAGCCCGATTAGCTAAGGAATGGCCGTTATGCTGGAAAATTCATTCAGGCAAGCGTTGATAGCGTAGCGCGTAATTTCTCTGCGCCACCGTAAAGAGCATGTCCACTAATCATATGCTCCGTGCCATTAACCGTCGCCAGCAGCAAAGGCACTCCTCGGATACCTCGCTGATTCATAAGACGCTTCACTGTCGCGATCCTCTCGTCCGTGATATGCCGCAGCGCGTTATCGGTTTCAAGCGCCAGAGCGACCCGTTCATGCTTTAACGCGAGGTTGTTTTTCCCGGCCCAGTCCTTAACGATATCACCCACCACGTCAGGTCTTGAGGTATCTCGCCCCTCAACATAGCGGGCATGCTGTAGCGTATGAAGAAGATGTGTCTCGGCCGACGGGTTGATGTCACGAACCAAGGTCAGTGCACGATTCATAAACGTCGAATCAAACCGCGTACCGGTCAGCAAAAGCTGATGATAGCGCTCGCTGAAAGGCTGCCCGGTGAGTGAAGCGATGCGTCGATCGTTGGACCAGGCGTACTCCGCCCATTCCGCGGTGATGTCCCGGGCTCCCTCATCGCTGAAAAGCCCGCTGGGCATTAGCTCAAGTTTATCAGCGTGGTGCTGAGCAAGGTAACCCAGCGCCGGCGCGCTGGCGTAGCACCAGCCGCAAAGTGGATCAAATAAATACTGCAGCCTTTCAAAACGCATGTTGCCCCCTTCATAACGGAATAGCGCCATCATAATGCGTTCGAACCGCGTTAAAAACGGGCATTCAGTAAATGCAGTGTTGCGTAAAATGAGCGAATGGCTTAAGCCGGTACACCCACGAATGTATTGTCTGACCGGCAGTCGTCGTGACGTCTACCGGTACACGCTCATACTCAGTACCTTCAAACCGATCGAGTACATCCCAGTGATTATGCAAATTCGCTGAAGTGAAAATAAAACCCTGAACACGATTACCTGAGTCATCCAGCACGATCCCCGGATACCCCATCTCTGCACCCCAGCCTTTATTTAACAGAGACCCGCCCACGTGTCCTTCCTGCCACGACCCACCGATATTCTCAAGAATATGCGCATTAGGTCTGCCTGGACCGAGCGTCCCGTACACGAACAAACTTTCCATTATCCCTCCGATAACATGATGAAAATAAAATAGTCATTTGTGTCGATTTTGATTTTGGGACGAGGGTCTGACAAATCATTTGTTCTCACACCATGCGTGAATTATTATCACGCATATGATGTTCGATCGCCTCCCACCCTTGCAAACGCTTCGGGCTTTTGAAGCCACTGCCTTAACGATGGTCAGGTCGATGCAGCAATTCGTTATGGCCGTGGTAATTATCGCGACGTCTGTTCTGAGCGAATCTTGAGTGAAACAGTCACTCCTGTCTGTAGCCCCGACTTTATTGAGGAACATAACGGTCTGAAAGATATTAGGGATCTTTCAAACTGCGTCCTTCTTCATGAGTACAGAATGCTGGCGAACTGGGAGGCATGGTTTGAAATGGCCGGAGAAAACCATTTCAGCGGCCATCAGGGGACCTTATGGACGCTTGGCAGCATGGCGACCGAAGCCGCTATACGTGGCGAAGGCGTGGCTCTGGGACGGAGTGTGCTGATTGCAGATGATGTCGCTGCCGGAAGGCTTGTTGTTCCGTTTCCGCAATACAAACTTAAAGCAGAGCGGGGATACGATTTAGTTTACCGTCTGGATAATAAGGATTCGTTTAAAATACGAACGCTGAAGCAATGGCTGCTCGAAGAAATAAGCCTGCTGAAAGATTAAAGGGGAACCCTACAGACAACTAAAAAAGCCGTAAGGAGTTATCTCCTTACGGCTTCGGAACAGGTAATGATTATTCTTGCAATCAAGCCACTTTCACCGCTCTGATTTTTTTATCATCAACCGCATCGGATTCTGTTTTATCTGCAACAGCGGCGGCATTGAGATCGGGAAGCTTGCTGGTACGCAGAATATGCTGCACGGCCTCTTTCTGCTCGGCGAGATACAGACCAAGGTCTTCAGCCTGTGTTTCATCCATCTGCATTCCGCTTTGCAACAGCCAGTCGGTGAACGCGTCTGCCATATCAAGCAGCCTGTCGTGAGCGTCAGCTTCTTTCTTACTGGCAAATGTCATTTTCTCTTCACCTTTTCTTACGACAACATATTTTGTTTCAACAGCCATTATGCGCACCTCGTACTGTAATTATATACAGCATAACAGCTCCGGGTTTATGTTGCAGCTAAAAAATGCGCACATTTCTAGCGGGCAGGGGGCTCATTCGAAAATCGTGCGCTGATCGCATCACGTTCATAGCCCTGCGGCTGGGTCAATATCTGGTATAAATCGGGGCGGCGACCGTGGATCCAGCGGCGACCGGTGCTCATGGCAAGCAGACTTAAATCCAGCTCAGCGCTCACCATCGCATCTTCAGCCGCCCAGGTTTCATTCACGATCCTTCCATATGGGTCGAGGATCATGGCATTCCCTGTGCGCACTTCGTCATCATCTGCACCCACACCGTTGCTGAAGAGAACAATTAATCCATTGTCATGTGCACGGGCAGGCAGCCAGCGCATGAGCCATTCCCGACCGCTTGCCCCTTTGAATGCGGCCGTAATTTCCTCCTTGCGCGTTTCCCGCTCCTCCCAGAGCGACAGCGGAATAGGCTTCATTCCGTGAGGACTGCGGGAATCGGTACCGCCTGTTTGATGAGGTGCGAGAAGAATATCGGCACCCAGCAACGCCGTCGCGCGTACATTTTCGACCAGATTATTGTCCCAGCAAATCAATATGCCGATTTTCACTCCCCACGGCGTATCAAAAACGGTAAAGCTGTCCCCGCTGCTGATAGCCGGATGTTCAAAAGCATGGAGCTTACGGTGCGTATGCATTGAGCCGTCCGGCATACAGGCAACATACGCATTGTAGAGGCGGCCATCGTCGGCGCGTTCAATAAGACCGGCGCCAATAAGCATTTGATGTTTGATCGCCAGAGAGCGAATGAGCGTCAGGGAAGGGCTTTCAGCAATCGGCTCTGCCAGAGCTGATACCTCCGCTGAGGTGAGTTTGGGGACATGCCAGTAGCCGGTGATACACATTTCAGGGAAGGTGAGAATTTTCACCTGCTCAAGCGCCGCTTGCTCAATAAATTTCTCCATTATCAGCAGGTTGTATTTTTTATTACTGGCCTGATGCTGAAACTGTACGGTTGCCGCCTTTAAGGATTGATGTTCGTTCATGATGCGTCTCCAGTTGTTTTCGAAACTGAATTACATAACGCTTTCCAATAACTGTATAATCAAATCAATAACTGTATAATCAAATTATTTCTGATTTTAATAACCATCTGGAATGCAAAATTGAACATCCGGTTGCTTAAAGCCTTTGTGGTACTGGCTGAAAAAGGGAACTATGCCGATGCGGCGCGGGCGCTGTTTATCTCGCAACCGGCATTGACCAAACAGATTAATCTCCTCGAATCTCAGGTGAATATGTCTCTTTTTTCACGAGGTCGTCACGGCGCAGTACTGACGGCCAACGGCAAACGTTTACTGCCAGAGGCTGAAAAAGTGGTCAGGCAAACCCAGTTATTTATGCAGCATGCTGAGCGGGTCTCAAAAGGGGTTGAAGGGCATATTGCCGTCGGGTTTGGTCTCTCAAGCTTTTATCTGGCACCACGCTGTATTGCAGACTTTCGTCGCGACTTCCCGGGAGTCGAGATGTCCTTGACGGATCTGCCTTCCTTCCAGCAGTACGAGCAATTGCAAAATGATGAGCTACAGGTGGGGTTTGTCAGGGTTCCTCCCCCCGTGGCGCTTGAATACCTGCCGTTATTTACCGATCGGCTGGTTCTGGTTGCGCCCGCCGCGTCGCCGACAATGTCTGTGGCTGAGTGGCTCACGAAACGCCCTCTGTTGCGGCTATATGATGAGCGAGGACGGGGTTTAAACGCACAGATTGACCGCTTCCTGCATGACAACGGTCTTTTCATCTCATCGACGCAACTGACTGACGATATACAAACTATCGTCGCGATGGTGGTTGCGGGGATCGGTGTGGCCATTCTGCCCACCAGCGTGACCCATATCGCGCCGCCGGAACTGATGATTTTTCCGCTAACGGGGGAGTCAATAAGCTGGGAGGTGGGCATCGCCAGGGATGCAAGCAGGGAGGATGTCATCCGTGACAATTTCATTGCTAGCGTAGCTGCTGCGTTTCCGGGCCACCCAGACTCCGCCGCCATGCGCCAGGCGCCTGACCATACTGACGCTTAAAGCTGCGGTTGAAGGACTGCTGTGAGTCAAAGCCCAGCGCGATCGCCACATTCAGGATCGGTTCATCACTTTGAGCCAGCCGTTCGACCGATTTTTGCAGCTTTTGCGCGCGAATATACTCGGCGAGAGGGGAGCCAGTATGCTCTTTGAAGAGCCGCTGGAGGTGCCATTTTGAGTAACCGGATCGCCTGGCGACGGACTCAATGTCCAGACGGCTATCAAGGTTGTTGTCGATCCAGTCGAGTAAATCATGCATAAATGCGCCAGTGTTCATCTGGTTACCCTCATACCGCTCGTCTAAAAGTATCTTTGTCTGTTGCATTTAAAGGTTGGCTGGTTTTTACGTTAATTGCAAGTTTTATTGTTGCATTTAAATCCTTGAGCGAAACGGCTCTTTTCCCTTCGACTCAAATAGCACATAAAGTGCAACAATTATTCTTGCACTTAGTTAAGCGCCTTCCTACAATCGCCGCGAATAGTGTATTCATTACTGTTACAGTTTTGTGGCGATGAACGGCACAAATGGCCTTAAGCCAGCTACCGGACAAAGGAAGTGGCGCGGCATCTCCTGCGGCGTCTTGTCCGGCGGCTACAATTATCGGAATAAAAATAATGAGCCTGCAAAAAACCTGGGGTAACTTTCATCTGAGCGCGCTGGGGGTAATGTTGCTCTCCGTGCTGCTCGTCGGATGCGATAACAGTGTCGCGCAAAACGCTGCGCCACCTGCGCCCGCCGTCAGCGCTGCTGACGTGGTTGTGAAATCCATTAGCCAGTGGGATAGCTTTAACGGTCGGATTGAGGCGGTGGAGAGCGTTCAGTTACGTCCGCGCGTCTCCGGTTACATTGATAAAGTGAATTACACCGATGGCCAGGAGGTGAAAAAGGGCGAGGTGTTATTCACCATTGATGACCGAACCTATCGTGCGGCGCTGGAACAGGCGCAGGCGAACCTGGCGAGAGCCAAAACGCAGGCCAGCCTGGCACAAAGCGAGGCCAACCGTACCGATAAACTGGTCAATACCAACGTAGTCTCCCGTGAAGAATGGGAGCAGCGTCGTTCAGCTGCCACCCAGGCACAGGCCGACATTCGCGCCGCTCAGGCGGCAGTGGACGCCGCACAACTTAACCTGGATTTCACCAAAGTCACCGCGCCTATTGATGGCCGCGCCAGCCGGGCGCTGATCACCAGCGGTAATCTGGTGACTGCGGGGGACACCGCCAGCGTCCTCACCACGCTGGTCTCGCAGAAAACGGTTTACGTTTACTTTGACGTGGATGAGTCGACCTATCTTCACTACCAAAATCTGGCCCGCAGCGGGCAGGGGGCGTCCAGCAATCACATGGCGCTTCCGGTGGAGATTGGTCTGACGGGCGAGGAGGGTTATCCCCATCAGGGCAAAGTGGACTTCCTTGATAATCAGTTAACGCCGAGTACCGGCACCATCCGTATGCGCGCGCTGCTGGATAACGCGCAGCGTCAGTTCACGCCAGGGCTCTTTGCCCGCGTACGCCTGCCGGGCAGCGCGGAATTCAAAGCCACGCTGATCGACGACAAAGCGGTGCTGACCGATCAGGATCGCAAATACGTGTATATCGTGGATAAAGAGGGGAAAGCACAGCGTCGCGACATCACGCCGGGGCGTCTGGCAGACGGTTTACGCATCGTGCGGCAGGGGCTGAACCCTGGCGATAAAGTCATCGTCGAGGGCTTACAAAAAGTGTTCATGCCGGGGATGCCGGTTAACGCGAAAACCGTTGCCATGACTACCAGCGCCGCCCTTAACTGATCCCTTACCTGAGAATCCGACCCATGGACTTTTCCCGTTTTTTCATCGACAGGCCCATTTTTGCCGCCGTCCTGTCGATTCTGATTTTTATCACAGGATTGATCGCCATCCCGCTGTTGCCGGTGAGCGAATATCCTGACGTTGTGCCGCCAAGCGTGCAGGTGCGCGCGGAATATCCGGGCGCCAACCCGAAAGTGATTGCCGAGACCGTGGCGACGCCGCTGGAAGAGGCGATCAACGGCGTTGAAAACATGATGTACATGAAGTCCGTTGCGGGCTCGGACGGCGTACTGGTGACCACCGTCACCTTCCGTCCGGGAACCGACCCGGATCAGGCGCAGGTACAGGTGCAAAACCGCGTCGCGCAGGCCGAGGCGCGCCTGCCGGAAGACGTGCGGCGTTTGGGGATTACCACCCAGAAACAGTCGCCAACGCTCACGCTGGTGGTGCATCTGTTTTCGCCCAACGGGAAATACGACTCCCTGTATATGCGTAACTACGCCACGCTGAAGGTGAAGGACGAGCTGGCGCGCCTGCCCGGCGTCGGCCAGATTCAGATTTTCGGCTCAGGCGAATACGCGATGCGCGTCTGGCTGGATCCTAACAAGGTGGCAGCCCGCGGATTGACCGCTTCGGATGTGGTCACGGCGATGCAGGAGCAGAACGTTCAGGTGTCCGCCGGGCAACTGGGTGCCGAGCCGCTGCCGAAAGAGAGTGATTTCCTGATCTCCATTAACGCCCAGGGGCGTCTGCATACTGAAGACGAGTTTGGCAATATTGTCCTGAAAACGACGCAGGACGGTACGGTTGTCCGCCTGCGCGACGTGGCGCGTATCGAAATGGGTTCCGGCAGCTATGCGCTGCGTTCTCAGCTCAACAATAAAGACGCGGTCGGGATTGGTATCTTCCAGTCTCCGGGGGCGAACGCCATTGATTTGTCTAACGCGGTGCGCGCCAAAATGGACGAACTATCCACGCGTTTCCCTGCAGACATGAAGTGGGCGGCTCCTTACGATCCGACGGTCTTTGTGCGCGATTCGATTCGTGCTGTCGTACAAACGTTGCTGGAAGCGGTGGTGCTGGTGGTGCTGGTGGTGATTCTGTTCCTGCAAACCTGGCGCGCGTCGATCATTCCGTTGATCGCGGTGCCGGTCTCTGTCGTGGGGACATTCAGCATTCTCTACCTGCTGGGCTTTTCACTAAACACCCTGAGCCTGTTCGGGCTGGTACTGGCTATCGGTATCGTGGTGGACGATGCCATCGTGGTGGTGGAAAACGTCGAGCGAAATATCGAAGAAGGGCTTGCTCCGCTTGCGGCGGCGCATCAGGCGATGCGTGAGGTTTCGGGGCCGATTATCGCGATTGCGCTGGTGTTGTGTGCGGTGTTTGTGCCGATGGCGTTCCTCTCAGGCGTCACCGGGCAGTTCTATAAGCAGTTTGCGGTGACGATCGCGATTTCGACGGTGATTTCCGCCATCAACTCGCTGACGCTTTCTCCGGCACTGGCGGCTCTGCTGTTAAAACCGCACGGTGCACCGAAGGATTTTCCGACCCGGCTTATTGACCGTCTGTTCGGCTGGATTTTCCGTCCGTTTAACCGCTTTTTCCACCGCAGCTCGAACGGTTATCAGGGGCTGGTGGGGAAAACGCTCGGACGACGCGGTGCGGTATTTGCGGTGTATCTGCTGCTGCTCTGTGCGGCGGGCGTGATGTTTAAAGCGGTGCCCGGCGGCTTTATTCCGACACAGGACAAGCTGTACCTGATTGGTGGCGTGAAAATGCCGGAAGGTTCGTCGCTGGCGCGCACCGATGCGGTGATCCGCAAAATGAGCGAAATCGGGATGAATACCGAAGGTGTGGACTATGCGGTCGCGTTTCCGGGGCTGAATGCGCTGCAGTTCACCAACACGCCGAATACCGGGACGGTCTTCTTTGGCCTGAAACCGTTCGACCAGCGCAAACATACTGCGGCGGAAATTAACGCTGAGATCAACGCAAAAATCGCGCAAATCCAGGAAGGCTTTGGCTTCTCCATCCTGCCACCGCCGATTTTAGGTCTGGGTCAGGGGTCGGGCTATTCGCTGTACATCCAGGATCGCGGTGGTCTGGGCTATGGCGCGCTGCAAAACGCGGTGAACACCATGTCCGGTGCGATTATGCAAACGCCGGGGATGCATTTCCCGATCTCAACGTACCAGGCTAACGTGCCGCAGCTGGACGTGCAGGTTGACCGCGATAAGGCGAAAGCGCAGGGCGTGTTGCTGACCGATCTTTTCGGTACGCTGCAGACCTATCTGGGTTCGTCGTACGTGAATGACTTCAACCAGTTCGGGCGTACCTGGCGCGTGATGGCGCAGGCCGATGGGCAGTTCCGTGACAGCGTGGAAGATATTGCTAATCTGCGCACCCGTAACAGCCAGGGCGAAATGGTGCCGATTGGCAGTATGGTGAAAATCACGACCACCTACGGGCCGGATCCGGTGATTCGTTACAATGGTTATCCGGCGGCGGACCTGATTGGTGATGCTGACCCGCGCGTGCTCTCATCAGCGCAGGCGATGACGCAGCTGGACGCGATGTCTAAGCAGATCCTGCCGAACGGGATGAATATTGAATGGACGGATCTGAGCTTCCAGCAGGCCACCCAGGGCAATACGGCGCTGATCGTCTTCCCGGTAGCGGTACTGCTGGCGTTCCTTGTGCTGGCGGCGCTGTATGAAAGCTGGACGCTGCCGCTTGCGGTGATCCTCATCGTGCCGATGACCATGCTCTCCGCGCTGTTTGGCGTCTGGCTGACCGGGGGCGATAACAACGTCTTCGTGCAGGTGGGGCTGGTGGTTCTGATGGGGCTGGCCTGTAAAAACGCGATTCTTATCGTGGAGTTTGCCCGCGAGCTGGAAATTCAGGGCAAAGGCATTATGGAAGCGGCGCTGGAGGCCTGTCGTCTGCGTTTACGTCCGATTGTGATGACCTCCATCGCCTTTATTGCCGGGACAATTCCGCTGATACTCGGTCACGGTGCGGGTGCGGAAGTGCGCGGCGTCACCGGGATCACCGTCTTCTCCGGGATGCTGGGCGTGACCCTGTTTGGTCTGTTCCTGACACCGGTGTTCTACGTGACGCTGCGTAAACTCGTGACGCGCGGTAAAGCGGAAAGGGAAGTGCTGCCTGCGTAAGGACATTGCAGATAATAAAAAACCGCCTTCACTGTGAAGGCGGTTTTTTTTCGTAAAAATTAATGGGCTTTTTTATACAGGGCGATAAGTTCAGGCACCGGATCGCACCCGCTGGTATCGGCTTTTTTGACCTCTTCCAGCGCGCTTGCCACAGTGTGGCGTGCTAATACCGCTAACGAAGCTTGCTCCGCTTCTTCGGAAATTGACTTGAAATACCAGCAGGCGTTAGCGCTGACTACGCAGCGAGCCGGTACGTCTGGACGCGACGCCCATAGCTTTTTATCTTCGATGACCGAAAGGTAGATGTCGCGCAGGGTGATCTCTTCCGGCGGGCGACCAAGATGAATAGAGCCGTTACGGCCAAGCGTTGAGACAATAATGCCATCACGCGTGAGCGGAACCATCAATTTGCGGATAAAGCTCGGGTTGGCTTCCAGGCCGTAGGCCAGAATGGCACTCGTCGAACGTTCACCCAATTGCTCCGCCATCGCTACGCTGAGAACCATCTGCAAAGCTGTCGGGAAGCGGTAATCTAACATTTCTCTTTCCTGGGTTGCGGTGAATCTTATTCTTTTTGGCACCGCAGAGGTGAATAATCAATGAGCAACAATATAACAAATACGGTCATTTTTTTGAAGCAATCTGCGGCATTCGTGATCGAACATCCTGGTTTTTTCACCGCTTCACGCTTTTGTTCATCGCGATCCGATACAACTTGAGCGTGATCGGTGGTGAATGGACAAACCAAAGGCTACGTAATCAACACTTAATCAGAGAGAAAACCATGAGAAAAATCGTTTCGTTTGTTCATGTGTCGCTGGATGGTTTTGTCGCATCTAACGCTGAGGGGCAGGCGAGTCTGGACTGGATTTGCATAAGCCCCGATTTGTTTGAATACGTGGAGAAGCGGATTCAGCAGACCGACACCGCCCTATATGGGCGTACCACCTACCAGATGATGGAATCGTACTGGCCCACTGCTGCCGATAAGCCTGACGCCAGCCCGCATGACCTTGCGCATTCGCGTTGGTATAAATCTGCCAAAAAAGTGGTGTTGTCGAAAACGCTGTTGGAAAAAAATCATCCTAATACGCAAATTATCAGTAGCAACTTAAGCGACGAAATCAATAAGCTCAAGCAAAACGCGGGCAGCGAAATCTTATTGTTTGGTAGCCCCTCAGCGACTCACGCGCTAATGGCGGAAAACCTCATCGATGAATATTGGCTATTCGTCAATCCCGTTCTGCTGGGGCAAGGCATTCCCTTGTTCAAAAATATACAAGACAGAACCTCACTCATGTTGGTGAAGAGTCATATTTTCCCGTCGGGGGTAGTGTGCCTGCAATACGAGGTGAAACGAAATCGCTAAAGTAAGTTCTGCAAACACCTACTAAGTAGGTGTTTTGTCGGAATATTATGATTTACACTTTACCAAGCAGAATATTCAACATGCGACGCAATGGTTCCGCTGCTCCCCACAATAGCTGATCGCCTACCGTCAGGACCGAGTAGATAGGTTCATTGTTTAGCGACATTTTTTTGTAACGGCCAATACCCACCTTAAGCGAACCGCTGATATATGCCGGTGTTAGTGTGCTGATACTCTCAGCCTTGTTATTGGGCACATAGTTAACCCAAGGGTGAGAATTCATCACTAATTCTGCAAATTCCTCTTCAGGGACTTCACGCTTGAGCTTAAGGGTTATAGCAGCACTGTGGCAGCGGATTACGCCGACTCGTATGCATAAGCCGTTTACCGGGATCGTGCCGGGAGACAGACCTAAAATTTTGTTCGTTTCAGCCTCACCTTTCCATTCCTCACGGCTATTGCCATCGCCTAAATCGCTGTCAATCCAGGGAATGATGCTGCCCATCAAAGGAGCACCGAAGTTCTGGGTCGGCATATCAGCGCTGTTAATCAACTCACTGACCTTGTTAACTAAAGGAAGCACTGAACCTGAGGACGCCAGCTCATCCGAAGATAAATGGTTACTTATGTAAGCACTTTGTGTGATTAATTCCCGTACATATTGTGCACCCGCACCCGATGCGGACTGATAGGTCATCACACTCATCCATTCGATTAAGTCAGCCTTTATCAACCCAGCCAGGCCCATAAGACTCAGCGTAATGGAACAGTTGCCACCGACAAAAAGCTTAATACCTTCTTTGATTGCTCGATCAATATTTGTGCGGTTGACGGGGTCGAGAATAATGCAGGCTTTCTCATCCATCCGCAGCGCGGAGGCCGCGTCAATCCAGTAGCCTTGCCAGCCATGGTTAAGCAAAGCCGGGTAAACGGCTTTGGTATAATCCCCACCTTGACAGGTTATGATGATATCCATATCGGCCAGGGCGCTAATGGAATTAGCATCTTTAAGCGTGTAGCTGACACCATTAATGACAGGACCAGCAGCACCTGCACTGGAGGTGCTGAAAAAATGTGCAGAAATATTGTCGAAGTCGTTCTCTTCAACCATTCGCTGTAGCAAAACAGAACCGACCATATCTCGCCAGCCAACAATACCAACTTGCTTCATTTGCTTAACCTTAATTACGTTATGAAAATGTTAATTTTCTTCGGGGCACGTTATATCTCATTCCATAATCAAGGTCATTATGAATTGCATTAGATTCCGGCAATATTAATATATTTCATGCGGCATCAGCATTTGTTATACCTTCGTCATATAAAATATCACTGCAACTATTTGATATCTATGGCATTTATCCCATCGTAACCTTTGGTGGTTGTCTGGAATAGATTGGCATTATGGGTGGCATTGAAAATTTATTCCTTGAGCAAGCATCGGCTAAGATGCCAGTGCTATAATTGCTATTATTTTTAGGTGGTACAACAGGGAATGAGCCATCTTGATCAGACAAAAATATATCAGTGCGATTATTCTGATCGTGGTTTGCACAACCTCACTGTTTACCGCGCTGGCTGTTCGTAACGTGCATGATTTACAGAACTATCTGGGGTACGTTGCTGAAAATGGGAAATCGGCACTTTTTCATGAAGAGTCTATTAACCAGAATATTGCCACCCGGCTCTCGCGCGAGTTTTATCGTCGAATAGCCGATGCGCACTCTGACGATAGCGAACGGGCATCAATATGTCAGCAGTTAGAAACCGAGGGTAATATTTACGGATTCAATCTGTTGAAGAAAAACAGGAATAACCTTGAAGGTACGCTGCAAACCCGCAATACCTCGTGTAACGAGTGGGCGGGAGACATTGGCGCACTTTCGGTTATCCACACCGCTGAGCGCGCAGCCCAGTCGAAGTACAGCTTTTCAAATTATTCCGGCTATACGTTCAGGAACATCAGATACTATATCGATCTTGCTCATAACTATATTTATATTAATCAGCTAGTTAATACCCACAACTATACCTTCAGTAACTGGCTTGAGGGTAATAATGGCAGCATCAATATTGCACATAGCGCACACACGATTTCGATTGATGATAATGCCCTTAAAGATCTACTGAAGGGGGAAACCACGCTGTCTCATATTTATCAGGATGGCTACACTCGCAATAATATTATTAGCATGCTTACCCCGGTATTTCTGGGTGATAAAGTAAAAGGCATTCTGATTACAGACATCAATGTTGACGATCTGGTTGTTTCATTTAATACTGTCGATCGTCCGTTGTTATGGCGATTCCTTTCTTTATATGTCACCGATAATGGAACCGGCATCCATATTGCTTTCCATAAGCCATATATCAAATCTTTTGCTTTGATCAGTTATGAAGATTCACTCACCCAGTATTACACTCTGCATGTGAAACTGGATGCTTTCTACGTCATTATTGCGAATTTGTGGCTGTTTCTGCTTTATCTCCTCGGAACCTGGGCATTATGCCGATATGCGTATAAGCAGTTAATCAGACAAACGTTGCTTTCCAGGGATAATGTGACGGATGCAATGACCGGACTGTATAACAGAAAAGTCATTACACCTGAGCTGGAACATAAAATCCGCTCACTCGTTGACAGAGCTATCCCTGTCACGATCATCGCCATTGACAGTGATGGCCTCAAAAGAATCAATGATTCTCTCGGTCACCATATGGGGGATAAAGCGATACAGACGCTGGGGATGGTTCTTGGCAATGTCATTCGTAAAAGTGACTACGGTATCAGGCTTGGGGGCGATGAGTTCTGTTTACTTCTTATCGATTATACGCTGAATAAATCCCGCGAAGTTATTACCCGTGCGCAGAAGCAATTACTCACGATTGACCCGGATAAACTGGTGGCATTTTCCTGGGGGGCATATCAGTTGCGGCCTGGAGACACGCTGGATGTCGCGATGCTGAAAGCCGACGAGTTACTCTATCAGCATAAACGCAGCAAATATGAAGAACGCCGATAAACACGCGTGCATGAGTCAATATTTCTTGCACGATAGCGCTCAGTGTAATCTGATTAAGGACGATCTAAGGCCGAACTGTATGGTGGCATGCCATTACATGGGTGATGTATTTTGGCATTTTTACGTTCGCTTCGGGTAGATATATTCCGCTAATCCCTTTGACAGAACATCGAAAACTAATTTGCAGCACCGACTATTACGCAGGTCTTCGTGCATAACGAGCCATGTATCAAGGTATAAAGAAAAGAAATGTGGAAGTATCCGCTGTAGCGGAACATATCCATTGGCCAGTTGTACCTGGCATATGCCAATGCCTGCACCGGCGCGAATCAGGCTCAACTGAGCCACGTCGCTGTCAGTGCGTATAGAAAAGAGATCCCGATTTAGCTGCGGGTATTTTTTCAATACATTACGGATGAAGGGCGTATTCCGATCAAAACCAACCAGCGCGTGTTTCAACAGATCTTCGGTACTTTCAGGCGCGCCATGTCGGGCAAGATAAGCAGTGGACGCGTGTAGACCGAGCTCAATGCTGCCAACGCGACGAGCAATAAGCTGCTCCTGTATTGGCGTCGTCATGCGTATCGCAATGTCTGCTTCTCTATGCAGTAAATCCTGAACCCGATTGGACAGCACTAATTCAATCGTGATTTGCGGGTTGGATTCCCTGAGCTGCGCAATGAGTGGCGGGAGTACCTCGACACCAATAATCTCACTTGCAGAGACACGTACTACACCGCGAATGGACGCGCTGCTAGCACCAACGTTGGCCGCTGTACGCTCCAGGGTGTTAGCCGTACTCTCCATCGCTTCGGCATGTACCCTCAACGCCTGCGCAGTTTCAGTTGCCAGCAATCCCGTTTGCGACCGCGTGAACAATACCTGGCCGAGGGCAGATTCCAGTGCAGCTATGTGCCGACCTGCCGTTGGTTGCGTAATACCAAGCATGCGCGATGCACCGGAAAGAGATCCTTCTCTGAGCACCGCAAGAAATGTTCGGTACCACTCCCATGGAATAGATGTCTTCATACAAATTTGTATACCTGCCCTATATTGATATGCAATACCATTTAGCTCTGCCTGTACTTATGCTGTCAATCTGAAATCAGCAAAGAGGCAAATACGATGGAAACCAGAGGGAAGGTCTTAATACTAGGCGCTACAGGCGGTATTGGTGGTGAAACTGCTCGACAACTCATTCGGGAAAAATGGGAGGTACGTGCATTAAAACGAGGAAGCCATGGAAGCGAACTTAATGGCGAAATCCAGTGGATAGCGGGCGATGCTCTCGACAAAGAACAAGTCGCCTCTGCGGCGAAAGACTGTTCTGTGATCGTTCACGCCGTCAACCCACCCGGCTACCGAAACTGGCAGCATCTTGTATTGCCTATGCTGCGCAACACAATCAATGCAGCAGAACGAAATGGATCCTTGATAGTGCTTCCAGGTACCGTTTACAACTATGGCCCTGATGCCTTCCCGCTGTTACGAGAAGATGCTCAGCAAAGGCCAGTCACAAGGAAAGGAGCGATCAGGGTACAAATGGAGAAAGAACTTGAGGCCTATTCACAGCGTGGCGGACGGGTTCTGGTCGTCCGCGCGGGGGATTTTTTCGGTCCACACGCTGGTAATAGCTGGTTTTCTCAAGGTTTGATCAAGCCTGGCACGCTGCCAAAAGTAATTTCTAATCCAGGTACGGCTGAAACAGGTCATCAGTGGGCCTATTTACCTGATATCGCGAAAACTATTACTGCATTGCTGGCGCGACGTGAAGAACTTGAGCCATTTGCGCGATTCCATATGCAAGGACATTGGGATCCCGACGGCAGCCAAATGGTCAGGGCGATACAACGTATCACCGCATACTATGGCGTTGTTGCCAAAATACACTCATTTCCGTGGTGGTTTATGTACCTGGCGGCACCTTTCAACGCAACCTTGCGCGAACTTCTGGAAATGCGGTATCTGTGGCGTCAATCGGTCCGCCTGGACAATACGAAGCTCGTGACTTTTTTAGGTGCCGAGCCGCATACCCCTCTTGATGAGGCTGTTCGTATGACATTACAGGGACTGGGATGCCTCACAGCACAAAGCGGATCGCCTCAATAACTGAAGGGGCCGCTGTGAGCGAGGAGCGGGAGTTTGCAATTGAATCGCGAAGGGCATCTATAGCATTTCCGTGAGATAATCAACAGAGGCTGGTCACAGACTCCTTAAAAATTCGGTTAAGTTGCTGCTAACTCAAGTCAGTGGAGGTGCATTGCTCAGCCAATATGACTTTTAGTGTTAGTAGGCGGGTTGTTGAGTTGTTTTCTTATGGACTATTTTGCCCACCCAACCGGATTGTATCTGATTATATCGGCTGAATGGGCGAAAGACTGATGCAAAGGCTTTTATTAGCGTCGTGTTTCCTGTATTAGCATTACACGAGCGTATTGAGTAGCTGAAGTACCATTCTGAATCAGCTTTTTTAGTTATTTAGATAAAAACTCTAATTTTATATCTGACATCCTTTGAGTAAACCCATCGTCTCCCCGGTTTAACAATGTTCCCCACAGTACGATGCTTACAGCAGAGCGTGGTAATTTCCATGGCCGATCGTAAGGTTTGGCTTGATACCTCCCGCTGCGCACAGATTCGAGTCTGTCTCCGGTACGCCTGATCAGCATATCCGTCGCCTGCTGTGCATTAACTGGATATTTCTGTTTGTAGTCGCTCGCTGACATAGCACCCAGATATGCCAGGTTGAAAGCCTGGGCGACGGATAACTCATTGATTAGCTCACGTGTTAGATCCGAAAGTGTTTCCGTATTGCGGGGTTCAGGCCATCTGCGTTCTTCCGCGAGAAAGCCTAAATACTCCATGATTTCTCCCTGCGCGATTTCCCGGGCGAAAGGTATAAGCTCTTTTTGCCAGCGTTCAGGAAGGTCTCCGTTGAGGGTTCGGAGTTGTTTGATCAGTGCCTCGCATGAAGCGGACATATGCCAGCGAACACTGCCGAAGCGAATGCCAGACACTTTTCCATCAGAAACTGGAAAAGCATCAGCGGGAGTTGCCGGGTGGATGGATGCAAGCCCAGATTGCAGAAGATCAAACAAAATGGCTCTATTTGGAATAACAGGAGAAAACGAAAGGCTGCTTTCGTCAAGCGAGTAGAGGTCTGTATCATGTGGTTCTGCATGAGTACACCGGTAAAGCGCCATCAATGCAACTGCTGAGCGCAAAGAGATATCCTCCGGTCTCACGATGTCTTCAAGTAGCGGGGGGAATGTGGACAAATAGCGAGTGATAATATGTGTCTTTGCCGCGTTTTTGTCTTCACAGCGTTTCTGTGCACTGATCCAAGCTTCACTCAGCTCTTCTTCCTGTTCAGCATCACCGCTGAAGTTGAGGATATAGGGCTCAATCTGTTGAAGTAGAGGGGTATCCGAGTGATCTGTACAAAGTAATAGCACGTTGAAAAGGGCTGAATGATGCTCGGGGTTTTTCGTAAGCACGTGCTGGTATGCAGAAACAGCCTCGTTTTTTTGCTTCATGTTTTGAGATGATAATCCCAGGTAAAATTGGACATCACTTCGTTCGTCATCCTTTGCCACGATGACCATTAACTGATAGAGCTCTTTATATAATCGGTGACGGGTCAGAGACTGCACCAGCTCTTCCACTAGGTCAAAGGCGCTTGGTGATGTAATTGAATGATTTTTAAGATATTTAATCACACCAGTGGCAAACTTACGCGCAGATTCTGCCTGTTTATCAAGGACTTCAATTATTAAGGCGTGGTGAGGCAGTTCGGCCTCATGCTCTTGAGCCACCCGGGCAGAAATCATCCAGTACTGACCCAATTTTGCCCAATTGGGGCGGACTCTATGGGCGTGAATAACGGTATAAAGTGAGAGCAATTCTCCCTTGAACTCATCAGGATACTCAGTAACATCTCCGAGATCTCTCGCCAAGTTATCCCAGAACTCTGCGCTAAGCTCATCGGTGTCTGTATAAAGGAAAGCCGATTCCAATGTTTCAATGACGAACAGTGCACAAATGAGTCGATTAGAACGGTCCTTAGTAGTGTCGATAAGGAGTTGCTTATAGGGTGTCAGGTCTCCGCAGGACCAGGACGTCACGTAACCACCCCATCGATTACCGGTAAATGGGGAGAGTGGATTCATTAATCCTGCAGAACTTATGAGTATGTCATTCTTGATTGATTCGAGCGTATTTAAAAAGGAGTCTGCCAGTTCAGGGATCAGATGGACTGCGCTTTCGCAGGCAACAGCCAGCGCTGATCTGTGGGCAATCACCCGCCCCTCAAATGAACAGGAGGCATCGTTTCCAAGTCGGATAAAACCCGATGCGGGTTCAAGGGGATTGGTTTTTGCGTATATAGCACATCGGGCAATCTCAATTTCCCACAGAACCTCCTGTGAGGGTTGATCGGCGAGATGTTCATTTGACTCAAGCTGAGTCAGATATCCCAATGCTTCATCGAATCTACCTACCTCAGCGGCGGCACTGGCCAGTAGCCACATAAATTTAGGCATTAGAGGTGAAGAGGAGTGGGCATGCAGTAACGCATATTGCTCTTCAGCAGAGACTTTCATCCGTTGCATGCTCTCAAAAACGGCAATTCGAAGAGGCTGGCAGTCTGGATAAAAAGCAAGCAAGCGGGATAAGTCATGAAGCTTTTGTGCAGGATCGCGGATATCTGCTGTCCAGCGGCCCTGAATACGAGCGAAAACCGCTATTAATGGGACGGTACTAGCGGAGGTGACGGTTTTCAATCGCGGCCAAATAAGCGCTTCATCATCGCCATCTCTTTTCCAGAAATCACGGTCAATACTGATGAGTTTGCTCAACAGTGCAATACCATCCCCATCAAGCGTTTCAATTCGCACTATCAGGCGTTGCCTGGCCTCTTCGTATTGGTCTAGCATCCATTCACAATAGGCAATCTTTGCCACCAGTCGAGGGTCGGTTTGATCTAATTGAAGGTAGCTGGATAATGCCTGCTCATAGCGAGCCTCTCTCAATAAATCGTCAGCTACTTTTTCCGGATTGCTGCTGTCACCTTTGTTCACCTTCAAGAAAATCAGGTCCGACAAAGAACAATTGTCTAATAAGGGCGTACTGGTTACCAAATCGACACTCCTGTTTATTATTATCGCTTGTCTACCGAAGCTTCGGACCTATGATATGGCATCTGCTCTATTTTGAGTCAATACGGCAGATCTTTTTCAGTGTGTGTTTGCAAATGAGATCCCACACTGATAGCCCACGGAAAGCCTGACCTGCCCCCCGTAATCCACACAAACTGTTTTTAGCAACTTCCGTCTTGGCACAGAGCAGACATCTTTGTCTGTAACTAGACCATTGTTCATTCATAGCATTTTGACGACATCATCCAGCCAGTCTGGAAGATGTTCTCTATACCACTTGAGATACAAGGGAAATGCTGCTTTTTGCCGTTCATTGAGCAGCACAATGACTTCGGTGACAATCCATGCTTTGGCAATGGCAATTTCTCTCGCTAACGTATTAGCATCGTAATGGAAAGAGAACTGGCAATAGCGTTTAGAAATATCAATAAACGCTTGCTTCGTTCCCAGGCCTTTTATCAGAGGCGCAAGGTCGATAGCGGCACTTCCTTTTCCAAATCTTTCCCAGTCGAAAAGAACTAAATCACCGTTTTCTCTTCTTCCCCAATTGCCGGCATTGCTATCGCCTGATACCAGGTTTTGTTTACCAAACAAAACCTCACTACATTTCTGAAAAAGCCGTAGCTGCTGCGCAGTTTTATCAGGTAATGCCAGGAGCTTGAGGGCCTTTTCGAGCGCGAGTTCTGACCATAAGTGAGTGTGGTAGCGCCATTCAGAATTTGCAGGGTAACAGTGCAAGCGTTCCAGCATAATGATGGCATCATCATCTGCGACATCGTTCTGTTCAACCTTGTGAGGAATATATTCCATTCTTAACATACGCATGGAAGCATCAGCAGAAAAGAGCTTTGGGGTCGCAATTCCTGCCTGATTAAGCTCCGTGGCAACGTCTTGATAGAAACGGTACTCCACCTCGCCAACTGGATATTTTTCAATAACGGTATGACCGCAGTCACTTATATTCAGCGCCACGTTGGCAATGCCCATTTTTGATAAATCCATGGCAGACATACACTATCTCTTAAGAATGAGTGGGTTGCACCAACTGCAGCCAACCCTTAAATCGTAAGCAAGCCACAGCCCTTAGCGGTAGAGCGTTTTTTCCGCGACTGGAATAATCAATCTTGATTGCCAGTCCGCAAGCGTCAACTGTGCGAGCTTGCCCAGCGCGGCATAAAACGGATGCCCGGCGTTGTCGACAAACACCGACAGGAAGCGGGTGCTCCACGGCAATAGATGCCAGGCCAGAAGCTGATCGCACTGCGCCTCGCGGCCATTCTCGGCCAGCCACGCCGCAAGCAGCAGCACGGTACCGAAATGATCTTCCGGTTCGTTTTGCTGAATCTCAAAGGCGATATTGTTTTCCCGCATCCACTGGCGCAGCGCGAGAGTCGAGTCGCCAAACAGCACGGATTCGCGGTCGAGCCAGACGGAACCCCATGGCGGAGCGGGCAGGGCGTAAGGGCCGATAAACAGCCGTTGCCAGGCGTCCGTCAGCGGCTCATCGGAAGATAAGGCAAACGTATCGGCAACAGGCAGCAGCGTTTCCGATGGCAGGGGCCAGTCCTGAACCCATTCACCAGCGCAAAGGGCCTGCACCAGCGGTGCAGCCTGCTCGCTGTCAGGAGAAAAATAAAACAGCGCGCCCAGTACCCGGGCGCTAAACGCTAACGATTCACGATGCGATATGTCTTTCATTAAACCTTCCTTGCTCGCGCGGATGACGTCCGCGCGACTGTGTTAACCTATAATACTGACCATAGAATAAACCATGGTCTTGCGTTTCACTCCCTACACCTTCTCGATCTGCACCAGATTGGTGTGCTGCGGGTTGCCTTTCGCCAGCGGAGAAGGTCGATGGGTTGTCAGGGTGTTGATACAAGAGCCATGGTCGATACGATCGCCGTTCATATTGGCGTCGTGCCAGGCTCCCTGTCCCATGGCACTCACGCCGGGCATGATGCGCGGCGTGACTTTCGCTTCAATTCTCACCTCACCGCGATCGTTAAAGACGCGCACCGTATCGCCGTTTTTAATGCCGCGTTTTTCAGCATCAACAGGATTAATCCAGACCTCCTGACGACAGGCCGCTTTCAGCACGTCGACGTTGCCATAGCTCGAATGAGTACGAGCTTTAAAATGGAAACCGAACAGCTGCAGCGGGAATTGGGTGCGCTCGGGAGCATCCCAGCCGTCAAATGTCGAAGCGTAAACCGGAAGAGGGCTGATGGTTTCATCTTTGGCCAGCTCCCAGGTTGCCGCAATCTCTGCAAGTTTGCTGGAGTAAATCTCAATCTTACCCGAAGGGGTTTTCAGCGGGTTAGCCTCCGGGTTATCGCGAAATTTTTTATAGGCCACGAAGTGCCCGTTGGGATCTTTGCGCTTATAGATGCCCATTTGTTTCAGTTCATCATACGACGGCAGCTGCGGATCTTTTTCGAGCATTTTGGCATACAGATACTTCAGCCATTGTTCCTGGGTACGGCCTTCCGTGAATTTCTGATGAATATCAGCCCCAAGACGTTTTGCCACTTCGCTCATGATCCAGTAGATCGGCTTGCGTTCAAACTTCGGTGCGGTCACGGGCTGAAGGAAAATCAGGTAACCCATGTTCCCGGCGTAATCATTGGGAATGATGTCTTCCTGCTCGACGGTCATGAGATCCGGCAGCAGGATATCGGCGTATTTCGCCGATGACGTCATGAAGTTATCGATCACCACGATGGTTTCGCACCTGGTTTCGTCCTGCAGGATGTCGTGGGTTTTGTTGATATCCGAGTGCTGGTTGATGATGGTGTTGCCTGCATAGTTCCAGATAAATTTGATGGGCACATCAAGCTTATCTTTACCGCGAACGCCGTCGCGCAGGGCGGTCATTTCCGGCCCACGAGCGATGGCATCCGTCCAGCTAAAGCAGGAGATTTGCGTTTTTATCGGGTTATCCGGCAGCGGCATTCGCTCGATGGTGATGGTATACGTCGACTCACGCGCGCCGCTGTTACCACCGTTGATCCCCACGTTTCCGGTTAAAATCGGTAACATGGCGATGGCGCGGGCTGTCAACTCGCCGTTAGCCTGACGTTGTGGCCCCCAGCCCTGACAGATACAGGCCGGTTTTGCGGAGCCAATTTCGCGCGCAAGCTTAATGATGCGGTCTGCCGGTATGCCCGTAATGCGAGAGGCCCATTCCGGGGACTTGGCTGTTTGGTCGTCACCCTGGCCGAGAATATACGCTTTGTAGTGACCGTTAGCGGGAGCGCCTTCCGGGAGCGTTTTTTCGTCGTAGCCAACGCAGTATTTGTCCAGGAAAGGTTGGTCAACCAGGCTTTCGTCGATTAATACCCAGGCGATACCGGCCACCAGTGCGGCATCGGTGCCTGGACGGATCGGGATCCATTCATCTTCACGTCCTGCAGCGGTGTCGGTGTAGCGCGGGTCGATGACGATCATGCGCGCGTTGGAACGCTCGCGAGCCTGCTCGAGGTAATACGTAATCCCGCCGCCGCTCATGCGGGTTTCCGCCGGGTTATTGCCGAACATCACCACCAGTTTGGTGTTTTCGATGTCAGACGTGCTGTTGCCGTCATTGCTGCCGTAGGTGTACGGCATCGCGCAGGCGATTTGCGCGGTGCTGTAGGTGCCGTAATGGCTCAGAAAACCGCCGTAACAGTTCATCAGGCGCGCGACCAGAGAAGCATAAGGGGAGGAGCGGGTGATATTGCCGCCAACAATACCGGAGGAGTAGTTAATGTACACCGCCTCGTTGCCATATGTTTCCACTACCCCTTTCAGGTTGCTGGCGATCGTATCCAGCGCTTCATCCCACGAAATACGCTCGAATTTGCCTTCACCGCGTTTGCCCACGCGTTTCATCGGGTAGTTCAGACGGTCAGGGTGATTGATGCGACGCCGAATAGAACGCCCGCGCAGGCAGGCACGAACCTGGTGATTACCGTAAATATCCTCACCGGTGTTATCGGTTTCGACCCAATACACTTCGTCGTCACGGACGTGCAGACACAATGCGCAGCGGCTACCGCAGTTGACCGAGCAGGCACCCCAGACCACTTTATCTTCCACGGGGCTTATGGCGTTTTGCACCGCAGCGGCGGCGCTTTTCACGCCAAAGGGCAACGATAAACCACCGGCGGCAAGCGCCAGAGAACCTAAGGCAGTAGATTTCACGAGTGTTCGACGGCTAATTCCGCCGTGATGTTCAGTATCGGACATGGCTCACCCCATCATTATAATTGCGTATTATTTTTCCCGTAATTACAACCGGGCTAATGATGGGTGGGGGTATTAAATATTAATCCTCATCAAATCAAAGGGGATTGAGGGTGAATTACTGAGCTTCAGCAGCACCGTTGCCCGTACGGGTGTACAAGATTTTAAAGGTATCGTTGGCGCAATGACCCACCACCTGCGTGCCCGGCTGGTCAGCCTGGTCGTTTGGCACAATGCTCAGGGTAAAACCTGACTCCGGCACGCCGTTGTTGATGATTTTCTGCTGAATGTCGCTTTTCACGCGTTCGCAGGAATCCGGTGCCGCCAGCGCGGCCGTTGAAGCACTCATTAACAGCAGGGCGGTAATCCAGGGTAACCGTTTCATCTGTAGCTCCTTATCTCTGTGTGTAGATTAATTTTAGCAGGCTTCGTGTAAACAACTGTATTTGCTAATATGATTGGGAATAATCTCTCTGTACGGTAATGAATGTGAATAAATACGCAGCGATAACGCTATTGGCAGCGACACTGGTGGGGTGTGATAACAACACCGCGCCGCTGTCGTTTACCCCCGAGATGGCGAGCTTCTCTAACGAGTTTGATTTTGACCCTCTGCGCGGTCCGGTCAAAGACTTTACCCAGACGCTGTTCAATGAAAAAGGGGAAGTGTCTAAACGGGTCGCCGGTACCGTGTCGACAGAAGGGTGCTTCGATACCCTGGAGCTGCATGACCTCGAGGCTAACACCGGTGTGGCGCTGGTGCTGGATGCCAATTACTACCTTGATGCGGAAACTCAGCAGCGCAAAGTGAAACTGCAGGGGAAATGCCAGCTGGCGGAATTACCATCAGCCGGGGTGACGTGGGACACCGACGATAACGGTTTTGTGGTGGCGGCGCACGGCAAAGAGATGGAGGTGAAGTACCGCTACGACGCGGACGGTTACCCGCTGGGTAAAACCACCGTCTCCGGGGATCAGCATTTATCCGTTCAGTCGACACCGTCTAAGGATATTCGCAAAAGGATGGATTACTCGGCAGTGAGCATGCTGAATGACAAGCCGTTGGGCAACGTGAAGCAGAGCTGCGACTACGATCGTCATAATAATCCTGTCAGTTGCGATCTCACAATAACGGACGATAGCGTCAAACCCGCCGTTGAGCGCAAATACACGATCAAAAACACGATTGAGTACTACTGAGCATAAAGCCGCGCAGGTTACTGCGCGGTAGGTTTCAGCAGGTTGGCACTGGAGGGTTTATGTCCGGCCAGGTGCTGGTGCTGGAAGATGCACATGCGGATGGTATTGCGGTATTCACCGTTGATAAAGAATTCGTGTATCAACTCACCTTCCACCATAAAGCCCAGCTTGCGGTAGATGTGAATCGCTTTTTCGTTCTCTTTATCGACTATCAGGTAAAGCTTGTAGAGATTCAGGACGTTAAATCCGTAATCCATCGCCAGCTTCGCCGCGCGTGAAGCAAGACCTTTCCCCTGATGTTCCGGTGAAATAATAATCTGAAACTCTGCCCGACGGTGAACGTGGTTGATTTCAACCAGTTCAACAAGCCCGGCTTTTTCACCTTCACACTCCACCACAAAACGACGTTCGCTCTGATCGTGTATGTGCTTATCGTAAAGATCGGACAGCTCGACAAAAGCCTCGTAAGGCTCTTCGAACCAGTAGCGCATTACGCTGGCGTTGTTATCGAGCTGGTGGACAAAGCGCAGGTCCTCACGCTCCAGCGGACGGAGTTTTATATCACAGGGCGCTGACATTAAGGCGCGACCGTGCGGCCAGTACGGCGATCCAGGCAGCGCAGGGTATTTGGCTCCCAGTAAGCATTAACGTTTGCACTTTGCTGGCATTTATCACGCGCGTCAAAAGCGACATCCTCTTTGTCCCACTCTTTTTCCGCACGTTTGTTAACCTTCTGACGAAGGTTGCGGGTGTCATTCCATTGTTCTTTGTCCATGGCGGCGTTCTGGCGGCTCTGCGCGCTATCACCAGACTCAATAACGAGTTTACTGGTTTCCGCTGTTGCTGAGGCGGCAAAGGCGAACGATGACAGCGCCAGCAGGGCTGTCAGACAAAGGCGTTTGCTTAATGTAGTCATCGCGTTTCCTTTTAAGTGAGTGCAGATAATCACGTTATCCCGTTCAGATTCTACACCAAAGTAAAATTACGTCATACCCGTAGCCAGGGTATGGAAAAGTAAAGGACATCATCAGGTATGATGTCTAAATAAATCCTCATACAACGTTAAATATGATCAAAACCACACTCCTTTTTTTCGCCACCGCGCTCTGCGAAATCATCGGATGCTTCTTGCCCTGGCTCTGGCTGAAGAAGGGCGGAACGGTCTTGTTGCTCATCCCGGCCGGCGTGGCGCTGGCGCTGTTTGTCTGGCTGTTAACGCTACACCCGGCAGCCAGCGGTCGTGTCTATGCGGCTTACGGTGGAGTCTATGTCTGTACCGCACTGCTGTGGCTGCGCGTGGTGGATGGCGTAAAACTCAGCGCATACGACTGGGCCGGCGCGCTGATTGCCCTGTGCGGTATGCTGATTATTGTTGCGGGATGGGGGCGAGCCTGAGCGCCCGGTTTTTGTGACCGCTCGCTGATTTTATGATCATTATACTTGTATGGTAGTAGTGTAGTTGAGTAAATTTCCAACATCACAACCAACGATGTAAGGAAAGGAATTATGAAGATTGTCGCGGCTGACGTGTTTGTTACCTGCCCGGGGCGGAACTTTGTCACGCTTAAAATCACTACCGACGAGGGGATTATCGGTCTTGGCGACGCCACGCTGAACGGGCGCGAACTTTCCGTAGCGTCTTATCTGAAGGATCACCTCTGCCCGCAGTTGATTGGTCGTGATGCCCACCGCATCGAAGATATCTGGCAGTTTTTCTATAAAGGTGCTTACTGGCGTCGTGGCCCGGTTACCATGTCGGCCATCTCTGCCGTGGATATGGCATTGTGGGACATCAAAGCCAAAGCGGCGAACATGCCGCTCTACCAGTTGTTGGGCGGCGCGTCCCGGGAAGGGGTGATGGTTTATTGCCACACCACCGGGCACACCCTTGACGACGTGCTGGAAGATTACGCCCGTCACAAAGAGATGGGTTTTAAAGCGATCCGCGTCCAGTGTGGCGTACCGGGCATGAAAACCACCTACGGCATGTCAAAAGGGAAAGGGCTGGCGTATGAGCCTGCCACGAAAGGAGACTGGCCGGAAGAGCAGCTTTGGTCCACCGAAAAATACCTCGACTTCACTCCAAAGCTGTTTGACGCGGTACGCAGTAAATTTGGTTTCAATGAACATCTTCTGCACGACATGCACCATCGTCTGACGCCCATCGAAGCGGCGCGTTTCGGCAAAAGCATCGAAGAATTCCGTATGTTCTGGATGGAAGACCCCACGCCTGCGGAAAATCAGGCGTGCTTCCGCCTGATCCGCCAGCACACCGTTACGCCAATTGCGGTGGGTGAAGTGTTTAACAGTATCTGGGACTGCAAACAGCTCATTGAGGAGCAGCTTATCGACTATATCCGTACCACCATTACCCATGCGGGGGGGATCACCGGGATGCGCCGCATCGCGGATTTTGCCTCGCTCTACCAGGTGCGTACGGGTTCACACGGCCCGTCGGATCTCTCGCCAGTGTGCCATGCGGCCGCGCTGCATTTCGACCTGTGGGTACCGAACTTTGGCGTGCAGGAATATATGGGCTATTCCGAACAGATGCTGGAGGTCTTCCCGCACAGCTGGCGCTTTGATAATGGTTATATGCACCCGGGCGATAAGCCGGGCCTGGGCATTGAATTTGATGAAAAGCTGGCAGCGAAGTATCCGTACGATCCTGCCTATCTGCCGGTGGCCCGTCTTGAAGACGGCACACTGTGGAACTGGTAAGTGAGGAGCGAACGATGAAAAGCATAGTGATTCAGCAGCCGAACCAACTGGTGATTGAAGAGCGTCCACGCCCGGAACCTGCAGCCGGAGAAGTGCGTGTCAGCATTAAACTGGCCGGGATTTGTGGCTCAGACAGCCATATTTACCGGGGGCATAACCCGTTTGCGAAGTATCCGCGTGTGATTGGCCATGAGTTTTTTGGCGTCATTGATGCAGTGGGCGAGGGCGTCGACAGTTCGCGTCTGGGCCAGCGCGTCTCGGTTGACCCGGTGATCAGCTGCGGGCACTGCTATCCGTGTTCCGTCGGAAAACCGAACGTCTGCACCTCGCTGGTGGTGCTGGGGGTTCACCGTGACGGCGGATTCAGCGACTATGCGGCAGTGCCCGCTAAAAATGCCTGGCCTATCCCGGACGCGATCCCGGATAAACACGCCGTCATGGTTGAACCCTTCACCATTGCCGCCAACGTGACGGGGCAGGCCAACCCCACCGAGCAGGACGTTGCGCTGATATACGGCGCAGGACCGATGGGGCTGGTCACCGTTCAGGCGCTGAAGGGTGTCTACAAGGTGAAGCAGGTTATCGTGGTTGACCGCATCGATGAACGCCTGAAAATGGCCCAGCGCAGCGGCGCGGACTGGGTGTTGAATAACGGAGAGCAGTCGTTGCAGGCCGCGCTAGACGAAAAAGGCATCAAACCGACGTTAATCATTGATGCCGCCTGTCATCCGTCGATTTTGCAGGAGGCCATTACGCTGGCCTCTCCGGCGGCGCGCATCGTGCTGATGGGCTTCTCAAGCGAACCAAGCCAGATTGCCCAGCAGGGCATCACCGGTAAAGAGCTGACGATTTTCTCTTCACGCCTGAACGCCAACAAATTCCCGGTCGTCATTGACTGGCTGGAAAAGGGGCTTATCGACCCTGAAAAATTGATTACGCACACCTTTGACTATCACCACGTAACAGACGCCATCGAACTGTTTGAAAAAGATCAGCGGCAATGCTGCAAGGTCTTGCTGACGTTCGACAAATAATAATTCACGCGGTTAAGAGCCTGCGCAGACAGGCTCTATGTGGTACGCATCTTACCTTTCAGAGATAGCCATTATGACGCAAATACAACCTCAAAGAACGACCTCCGATCTGGTGAAAGCCGCCGTTTCTGGCTGGCTGGGCACCGCTCTGGAGTTTATGGATTTCCAGCTCTACTCGCTTGGGGCCGCCCTGGTCTTCCATGAGATCTTCTTCCCGGAACAGTCTGCTGCGATGGCGCTGATCCTGGCGATGGGAACCTACGGTGCAGGCTATATTGCGCGCATCGTCGGGGCCTTTATCTTTGGCAGAATGGGGGACAGCATCGGCCGTAAAAAAGTGTTGTTCATCACCATCACGATGATGGGGATCTGTACCACCCTCATCGGTGTCCTGCCAACCTATGCGCAAATCGGGATTTTTGCACCTGTTCTGTTAGTGACGCTGCGCATTATTCAGGGGTTGGGCGCCGGGGCAGAGATCTCCGGAGCCGGGACCATGCTGGCAGAATATGCCCCGAAAGGGAAACGCGGCATAATCTCCTCGCTGGTGGCGATGGGGACCAACTGCGGGACGCTGAGCGCAACGGCTATCTGGGCAGTGATGTTCTTTGCCCTCGATCGTGAACAGCTGCTCGCATGGGGCTGGCGCGTACCGTTCCTTGCCAGTGTGGTGGTGATGATCTTCGCCATCTGGCTGCGGATGAATCTCAAAGAGAGCCCGGTATTTGAGAAAGTCAGCGATACAGAGACCGTGGTTCCCGATACATCTTTAGGTGCCATGTTTAAGAGCAAATCCTTCTGGCTGGCAACAGGTTTGCGTTTTGGTCAGGCGGGTAACTCAGGTCTGATTCAGACGTTCCTTGCCGGGTATCTGGTCCAGACGTTGCTGTTTAATAAAGCGATTCCCACTGATGCGCTGATGATCAGTTCGATTCTCGGGTTTATCACCATCCCACTGTTAGGTTGGCTGTCGGATAAAGTAGGTCGTCGTCTGCCGTACATTATCCTGAATATCTCCGCCATTATTCTGGCGTACCCGATGCTGTCGATCATCGTTGATAAAAGTTATGCGCCGGGCGTGATTATGCTCTCGATCATCGTTATCCATAATTTTGCCGTTCTGGGGCTGTTTGCGCTGGAAAACATCACCATGGCGGAGATGTTTGGTTCGCGTAATCGCTTTACCCGTATGGCCATTTCAAAAGAGGCGGGTGGTCTGGTGGCGGTCGGGTTTGGCCCTGTGCTGGCCGGGATCTTCTGCAATATGACCGGCTCCTGGTGGCCGATTGTCGCCATGCTGGTGGCCTATTCCGTGATTGGGCTGGTTTCTGCATTCCTGATGCCGGAAGTGCGTGACCGTGATCTGAGCGCGGCGCAAGATGCAGCGGAAGTCGCGCCAGAAGAGTCCGTAAGCTTCGGAGCCGTCTCCTCACGGCGCTGATGGTTTATAACTTGAGTAATTTGTCACACAACTTTCAGCGTGTGTCACACCACATGAACAAAAGTTAATATAAATCAAAATTTCAAACTGAAGTATCAGTATGGTTAATGGCAGTTATTTTTTTACCCCAACTGCCATTCTAGTTGGTGTAGTCAGCAGGCACTGCCGCTCTGGTCAATGAGCGGCAGTGGTTCACAGCGTTCTACTTAACGAGTCTTAATCATGGAAAACCGGTTATTACAGGCGAAAGCCACGCTTCCTCAGTACACTCGCGACGACCTGAAGGCACGCATTGTTCATCTTGGCTTCGGCGCATTTCACCGTGCGCATCAGGCGGTTTATGCCGACATTCTCGCAGCGGAACACGGCAGCAACTGGGGTTATTGTGAAGTAAACCTGATTGGCGGCGAGCAGCAGATTGCCGATCTCAACGCGCAGGATAACCTCTATACCGTGGCGGAGATGTCTGCCGATGCATGGACATCTCGCGTGGTCGGAGTGGTCAAAAAAGCACTCCATGCGCAGGTTGACGGGCTGGAGACCGTGCTGGCCGCGATGTGTGAACCGCAGGTGGCAATTGTCTCGCTGACGATCACCGAGAAAGGGTATTGTCACTCACCCGCGACCGGACAACTGATGTTCGATCATCCGTTAATTGCTGCCGACCTGCAAAACCCCCATCACCCGACATCCGCACCCGGGGTAGTGGTTGAAGCCCTGGCGCGCCGTAAAGCTGCGGGTTTGCCTGCTTTCAGCGTGATGTCCTGTGACAACATGCCGGAGAACGGCCATGTGATGCGCAATGTCACCTGTGCTTATGCTCGCGCTGTCGATGGTGAGCTGGCGGACTGGATTGAATCCAGTGTCACCTTCCCGTCAACGATGGTGGACCGCATCGTGCCTGCAGTAACGGCAGACACGCTGAATAAAATCGAACAACTGACTGGCGTGCGCGACCCGGCGGCAGTGGCCTGCGAACCGTTCCGCCAGTGGGTGATCGAAGATAACTTTGTTGCCGGGCGTCCTGAATGGGAAAAAGCCGGGGCCGAGCTGGTGTCAGACGTTATTCCGTTTGAAGAGATGAAGCTGCGTATGCTCAATGGCAGTCATTCATTCCTTGCCTATCTTGGTTATCTGGCGGGTTACCAGCATATCAACGACTGTATGCAGGATGAAAATTACCGCCTCGCCGCGCATAAGCTGATGCTCAACGAGCAGGCGCCAACCTTAAAAGTGAAAGGCGTCGATTTAGGTCATTATGCCGATCTGCTGATTGCTCGCTACAGTAACCCGGCCCTGCGTCATCGAACCTGGCAAATTGCGATGGACGGTAGCCAGAAGCTCCCGCAGCGTATGCTGGATTCTGTGCGCTGGCATCTGGTGCATCAAAAGCCGTTCCCGCTACTGGCATTGGGTGTGGCTGGCTGGATGCGCTATGTTGGCGGTGTGGATGAACAGGGTAATACCATTGAGGTGAGCGATCCGCAACTGGCCGTGATTCAGGCGGCAGTGAAGGGAAGTACCGAGGGGGAAAGCCGTGTGAAAGCCCTGCTTGGCATCGAGGCTATTTTTGGCAGAGAGTTACCTGAAGAGGCTAGCTTTGTGGATGCGGTGATGAGCGCGTATCAGACGTTGCTACAGAAGGGAGCAAAAGCCACGGTGGCACAGTACGCCGCGCAACGATAATTCATCTCATGCCGCCGTTCGCGGCGGCATGTACGGGTACAATTTAGTGCATACCCAGGCGAATCAGTTCAATCGGTTCGAACTTACCTTCGCATCCTTCCACTTCCACCGTTTTGCTACGACGCACTTGCGCGGCATCAAGACCGTCGCTATGGATCGCTTTAATGACCCCGGTATGGCCTGTGCCGTTTATCATGACGCGGCTGCCAGTGGTAATTGCATTACGGTTACGGTCGTATGTCATCATGGTATATTCTCCTCTCTAACTTATCCGTTACGGCGCTAATTCAGGTTTGCCGTTCACGGGGCATATAAATACGCCTGTCCGCGCTTCATGTTTTTGTTTTTGATCAAACTCACACTTTTTTGTTTATTGCATCGAGTGCTGACGGTTCACGACAGCAATTTACAAAGCAGACCGTTATTTTCATAAGCTGATAGTTTCGATAGGGAAGCGTTGAGGGTTGGTTTATATTTGTGATGCCATTCTGGAGGCAGGAAATAACCCTTCATCGGAATAAGGAGTCAGGCTTATGTATAAGAAGATTTTGATGCCTGTTGATGTGTTTGAAATGGAGTTAAGCGATAAAGCGGTACGCCATGCGGCCAACCTGGCAAAGGCTGAGGGTGCGTCGATTACCCTGGTCAACATTCTTCCGGCCAGCAGTCGCTCACTGCTGCGCGGGTTTAACGCTGATATTAAAAAGTTTGAAGAGTATATGACCGCTGAATCCGGGAAGAAAATGAACGAGTTAAAGAGACTGTTCGATATCTCCCCTGAGAATATTCACGGCATGGTTCGTTTTGGCAATGTCCGCGATGAAATTATCAAGCTGAGCAAGGAGGGGGAATATGATGTGATCGTCATCGGGTCGAAAAACCCGGGCATCACCACTCATCTGCTTGGTTCAAATGCGGAATCTATTCTGCGCTACGCCACTATTCCGGTATTAGTCGTTCGTTAATTTCTTCACCGCATCCGTAAGGGGTGCGGCAAATGTTACTCTTCGCTGAACCACTCGCTATTTTCCTGGCGAATAAGCTGCACAGATTCACTAATTTCCTGCAAATGCAGTGTCATCGCTTTTTCCACACCGTCTGCATCGCGTTTTTCAAGCGCACTGAAAATATCATGATGCTGGCGGAGCAGCATTTCCGGCGGGGAGACGTGATCGAGGCTCATGTAGCGCACGCGGTCGATGGTGGCCTTAATGTTCTCGATGGTGTCCCAGGCCAGCTGGCAATCGGCAATCTGCGCCAGTTTCTGGTGGAATTCGTCATCCAGCAGGAAGAAATCATTGAGCTGTTTACGGTCTATCGCAATACGCTGCTGGTGCAGATTTTGCTCCAGCAGATAACACTGGTTGTCGTTGATAAGCGTTGCAGCACGGCGTGCGACGGCACATTCAATCGCCTGGCGAACAAAACAGCCGTTGCGCACCTGAGAGAGTGAAATTTTGTTCACATAGCTGCCGCGCTGCGGGCGGATCTGAATCAGACCGTTTTCTGCGAGCTTAATAAACGCTTCGCGCACCGGCTGACGGGAAACGTCAAAACGCACGGACACCTCTTTTTCAGAAAGCGGTGTACCAGGTGGGATCAGGCAATGGACAATATCACGTCGCAAAATGCGATAGATTTGCTGGTTTACTGGCTGGGTGGGATTGAGTTGCGATTCAGCGGCCATGAGTTGTCATTTCTCAGAGAGTTAGCCTGAACATACTACCATTCTTTTATAACCCGAAACAGACCCGGCCCGCAGGCCGGGAAGGGCTCAGTTAGCCACGATGGACGTTAAGTCCGGCAAAACTCTGGCTGACCGGCATCATTTCTACGGTGTTGATGTTGACGTGTTTCGGCAGCGTCGCCACCCACCACACCGTTTCAGTGACATCTTCCGGCGTTAGCGCGTTAGCGTTTTCGTAGGTTTTACCCGCTTTCGCGTCATCGCCTTTGAAACGCACGTTGGAGAATTCAGTCCCGCCAACCAGACCCGGTTCGATATCGGTGACGCGAATGGCCGTACCGTGCAGGTCGGTACGCAGGTTCAGGCTGAACTGGCGCACAAACGCTTTGGTCGCGCCATAGACGTTGCCGCCCGCATATGGCCAGCTCCCGGCGGTGGAACCAATATTGATAATGTGGCCGCGGTTGCGCTCGACCATGCCCGGCAGCACCGCGCGGGTCATATAGACCAGCCCTTTGTTGTTGGTGTCGATCATGTTTTCCCAGTCTTCAACGCTGGCTTTGTGGGCAGGCTCCATGCCCAGCGCCAGACCGGCATTGTTGACCAGCACATCAATGGCACGCCATTCGGCAGGCAGGTTAGTAATCATCTCTTCAATGGCCGCGCGGTTACGCACATCCAGTTGCGCGGTCAGGATGCTGTCACCCAGTTCGTCTTTCAGCTCCTGCAGGCGCTCCTGACGACGGCCCGTTGCAATCACCTTGTGTCCGTTGGCGACGAAGCGACGCGTGATGCTTTCACCAAAACCCGCTGTCGCCCCGGTAACTAAAATAATCATCTCACTGTTCCTCAACGCTTTTTGTGTTGTACTAACATAGCACGGTCGCCGAGGGTGCGTTAAGGCAACATTTGTATGGCAGCATTGCAGGGGATGGCGGCCTGGCCTAATCTGGGAGGATACCCGTACTCAGGAGCAAAAGATGACGGCCACGAATCCCTTTTTTGAAATCAGCCTTTTACCTTACCAGGCACCTCATTTTGATGAAATCAACGATAGCCACTATCGCCCGGCTTTCGATGAAGCGCTTCGCCAGAAGCGGGCGGATATTGACGCCATTGTCTCTCAGACCACTGCGCCAGACTTCACCAACACCGTACTGGCGCTGGAGAAAAGCGGCGCCATGCTCACGCGCGTCAACAGCGTTTTCTTCGCCATGACCTCCGCACACACCAATGCGTACCTGCAGGAACTGGAAGAGCAGTTCTCTACCGAACTTGCCGCGCTGGCGAACGATATCTGGCTAAACGACACGCTTTTCGCACGCGTGGAGAGCGTCTGGCAGGACCGTGCCGCGCTGGACGCTGAATCCCGTCGGTTGGTTGAGGAGACATATCAGCGGTTTATTCTGGCCGGCGCACGTCTGAATGAGACAGAAAAAACCGAGCTGAAGGCGCTTAATACCGAGGCGGCCTCTCTGACCAGCCAGTTTAATCAGCGTCTGCTGGCTGCTGATAAGGCTGGCGGGCTGGTGGTGGATTACGCACACCAGCTTGATGGGCTTAGCGCTGACGAAATCGCTGATGCCGCACAGGCTGCCACCGAGAGAGAGCTTAACGATCGCTGGTTGATCCCGCTCCTGAACACCACCCAGCAACCCGCGCTTTCGGCGCTACGCAATCGTCAGACGCGCGAAAATCTGTTTAACGCAGGCTGGACGCGTACTCAGAAAGGGGATGAAAACGACACCCGCGCGCTGATCCTCCGTCTTACGGCGCTACGTGCCCGGCAGGCCCGATTGCTGGGTTATGAGGACTTCGCCAGCTGGAGCATCGCTGACCAGATGGCGAAAACCCCGGCCGCCGCGCTGGAATTTATGCGTGGCATTGTGCCTGCCGCACGTACCCGCGCGGAACGCGAGCAGGCCGATATTCAGAATGTCATTGATGACGAACAGGGTGGTTTCACCGTGCAGGCCTGGGACTGGGCCTTCTATGCGGAGCGCGTACGTCAGGCAAAATATGCCCTCGATGAGTCGCAAATCAGGCCGTATTTTGCGCTCAATAACGTACTGCACGATGGCGTATTCTGGACGGCCAGCCAGCTGTTTGGCATCCGCTTTGTGGAGCGTTTCGATATTCCGCTTTACCACCCTGACGTTCGCGTATGGGAAATTTTCGACCACACGGGTGTTGGTATGGCACTGTTCTACGGTGACTTCTTTGCCCGTGACTCCAAGCAAGGTGGGGCGTGGATGGACAGTTTTGTCGTGCAATCCTATGAATTTGCCACCCGTCCGGTTATCTACAACGTCTGTAACTATCAGAAACCGGGTAATGGACGCCCGGCGCTACTCTCCTGGGATGACGTGATTACCCTGTTCCACGAGTTCGGCCATACGCTACACGGGCTGTTTGCCAGCCAGCGCTACGCCACGCTCGCGGGGACCAATACCCCACGTGATTTCGTTGAGTTTCCGTCGCAAATAAACGAACACTGGGCCAGCCATCCTCAGGTATTTGCCCATTACGCCCGTCACTTTGAAACCGGTGAACCGATGCCGGAAGCGCTGCGGAGAAGCATGCTGAGTGCGACTCAGTTTAACAAAGGCTATGACATGACGGAGACACTCAGTGCCGCGCTGCTGGACATGAACTGGCACAGTATTCGTGAGCCTGTTGAAAGTGTCGAGGCGTTTGAAGCCGCCGCCCTGAAAAAAGAGGGGCTGGATCTGCCCGCCGTACCGCCGCGTTATCGCAGCAGCTACTTTGCTCATATCTTTGGTGGCGGTTACGCGGCGGGGTATTACGCTTACCTGTGGACGCAAATGCTGGCGGACGATGGCTATCAGTGGTTTGTCGAGCAGGGCGGTTTAACCCGTGAAAACGGGCAAAAATTCCGTGAGGCGATTTTATCCCGTGGGAATAGTACAGATTTAGCGGAACTGTATCGTAACTGGCGCGGGCACGATCCAAAGATTGAACCGATGCTGGAGAATCGCGGATTGAGCGCGTAATGCCATAGTTGGCGGGTCATCCAGGGTTAGCGCCCGCTTGACCCGCTCACCGTTGAGGACAAATGGTCATAAAAAAAGCCTGCGTTAAGCAGGCGCTAATGATGATGCATAATTGTTATTCTAATCTTAATTCAAAAAATTAATTGCGAACCCGATACATCACAAATATTTTTGTGCTGCAGCGAGTATTTCCTGAGAGGTAAGTTCCCGATCCGAGGCAACATAGATAACATCATGATCGCCTGTTAAAGACGGAAAACCAGCAGACATTATCTGAAGATTAACCTCTTCGCCATTCGGGTATTCTTCACGTATGGATGTAATGCCCTTAAGCACGGTCATAACTTTGCTCGGCTTACCATTAAAGAACACTATCACCTTTTTCATATATCACCCTGTAATCATTCGTGATTTTTTAAGCTGATGCCGTCCAAAGAGACTGATTTATTCATTGCTTTAACTTTTTCGAAAATTAAAGCAAGCAATATCCTGACTTAACGTGTACTGTGGCAGTCCATTTAATCAGGAGAAGCCTATGTCTGGACGTAAAAATACGCAATTTCGTCGAAATCATTTAGTCAAATGTCCCTGCCCAAACTGCTCGAAAGATTCAGAGCACAGCTATAATCGCGTACAAAAGGGCGCACAGCTTGTTTGCCCATATTGCAATACTCTTTTTAAGTCCTCTCAACGATTTTAAAAAAATAATTTCGCCAGACAATTAAAAAGCAATGCTAAGGACCCGTCTACTCAGGAAAACCGTCATCGTTATCGCGGGTCCGTGGTGATATTATTTATCGCACAGCGTTACGTTGCCTGCCGCAGGGCCTTTACTGCCGCTAATGATAGCAAACTCGACTTTTTGACCTTCAAAAAGCGTGTTGAAACTGTCCCCCTCAAGGGCGGAAAAGTGGACAAAAACATCTTTACTGCCATCAAGCGGGGAGATAAAACCAAAGCCTTTATCTTCGTTAAACCACTTAACCAGACCTAAAATTTTTGACGACATATATACTCCATTTGAATGCTTTTAAAGTAGTAACGTTATGATAGAGAACGTATAAGTTGTATACGTATGGACTCAAAAGGAGGGGGTATCAGCGATAGCGCCTGGTTATGAGGACTGCTTAGTAAAATGTTACATTCAGTATTGCATCGAACCAACGAGATCATTAATACACGGACTGGATTAATTAGCAAATTTTATTTTAGCCGTCTGGGCGCGTGGGCTTGCTGAGTGGTCGCGTAACCGGGCACAGGGCCCGGCTTATGTTCATATTGCATGACAGCTTACGGAAGCGATAATTTTATTACCACCCATATTACCCATAATCAAATCGAGTAATTTTCGGTATTCCTCCCGGGTAATCACTTCAGCCCGAATTTCGGTGGTTCCTTCTGTTTTCGCTGCCGTTGAATAAATGGCTTTCAGACTTAACGTCAGCTCCTGAGCCATTTTGACAACATTCTGCCGCACGGCATCTTCATGCTCATCATTGCAGGTCACTTTCAGAACATAACATTTTTCGCCTTCGTGAAGCGCGGGGAGTTGATTAATCCGCTGCGCGGCTTCGCGAAGCAATATGTTGGCACAGAGAATAATTACGCTGGCCATCGCGGCATTCCAGAATTGACCTAATCCGCATAGCACACCAATTCCGGCCGAACACCACAGCGTTGCCGCGGTATTCAGACCCCGAATATTCATTCCCTCACGCATAATCACGCCTGCGCCGAGGAAACCTATTCCGGAGACGATCTGTGCTGCGATGCGCCCCGGGCTATCAGGAGAAGTGGAGACGGAACTTAAAATAAATACTGCCGCGCCTGTAGCAACCAGTGCATTGGTACGAAGCCCGGCCATCCGCTGGCGCCATTGTCTTTCTGCGCCAATAATTGCGCCCAGCAGCATTGCTGCGAGCAGATGAGAGATATATGGGAACATCATCCTGTCGCCTGTTTACGTTATTCAATAATAAACGTCAGTGCTAAAGCACTATATGACGCCATTTAAACACTACGTATTTTCAGCGCGACGGCGGCGGGAAGAGTGAATGTGTAAACAGAAACATAGCGATTACCCACAATTATAGCGGTTCTTAAAGTGTCGGGATGCAATCGCGTTGAGATGATTGCTGCCCACCGTTCAGGTAAGCAGCGTGAAATCGCACTAGCTTACCTTCGTATCATATATAAGGTGACTTTCCACCGAAGGACTCCTGTGTAAATTTATCGCCAGTATAATAAGGCTTTATAATGAGTAAAGCAAAAAAACAACGTTCGTTATGAATTGTTTAAGTTCGGGAAAAAGTTTTTAAAGATGTCACCTGATTTTCAACAATACCCGGTATACTCGATTGTATTTATAACAGGCTGTAACATGCTAAGGCAGACAGTATGTCTCTTCGTTCACTGCGGGCGTTGTGCCTGACCAGTTTTTTCATTGCGGATGTCCGCGATGGTCTTGGTCCTTTTCTCGGTATTTTTCTGACTGAACGTCACTGGTCCCCTGATGATATCGGCATACTGATGACGGCCGGTGGTCTGGCGGGATTATTGGCCACGCTGCCGGCGGGATTTATCACCGACACCTCACGCAGCAAGCGATCCGTGCTGGCGCTGGTGTGCCTGCTCATCACCCTTAGTACGCTCCTGCTCTGGTTTAGCCAGCAGAGCAGCGTTGTCGCTGTTTCGCAAATTGTCAGCGGTATCAGTGCGGCATTTGTGGGGCCGCTGATCGCCGGTATAACGCTGGGGCTGACCGGCCAGGGCGGGTTCAGTGCGCAGATGGGCAGAAATGAGGCGTTCAATCACGGCGGCAACTTTGTCACTGCACTGATTGCAGGCGGCATTGCCTGGTACTGGGGCGTGGGCGGGATTTTCCTGCTGATGACCTGCACGACGCTGCTCACGCTCTGCGCGCTGCTTGCCATTCGCCACGGCGATATCGACAACAACGCCGCGCGCGGACTGTCATCTCAGGCGAGCCTGCCGGTTCCCGGCTTTGCGGTGCTGATGAAAAACCGTGCGCTGTTTGTGACCGGGCTGACGCTGCTGCTGTTCCACCTGGCAAACGCCGCGCTGCTGCCGATGCTGAGCATGAGAGTTGCAGCGGCACCTGCCTCGATTAACCCCGGTTTGTATGCGGCGGGTACCGTCATCATCTCACAGGCCGTGATGATCCCCGTTGCCATCTGGGTCGCACACCGCATAGAACGCTACGGCTACTGGCGCTTAATTATGCTGGCGCTGCTGGTTATGCCGGTGCGCGCGGCGCTGGCGGCATCTACGGACGCGCCGTTAATGATGATACCGGTACAAATCCTCGACGGACTGGCCGCCGGGATCCTGGGTGTCGTGGTACCGTCGTTTATTGTGGTGCTGCTGCGCGGAAGCGGGCACGTCAATGCCGGGCAAAGCGTGGTGATGCTGATGCAGGGGATTGGGGCATCCATGAGTCCGGCGTTAACCGGTACGATCGCCGGTCATTACTCTTTTGCGACGGCGTTCAGCGTACTGAGCGCGATTGCCCTGGTGGCCGTCCTGCTGTGGTGGCGCTGTGCTCATCGGACATGGGAAACTGACAGTTCGCCGGGTGGGGCATAGCCGCCACCCGGCGCTAGGCTTATGCCAGTTCGTTAGGGCACGCTTCGCCCTTTTCCAACTGCAGTAGATTCCCCAGCGTGGTTTCCGAAATGCTGATCAGCGCTTCGGCAGTCAGAAACGCCTGGTGTCCGGTAAACAGCACGTTATGACAGGCAGACAGGCGGCGGAACACATCGTCCTGGATCACATCATTAGACTTGTCTTCAAAGAACAGATCGCGCTCGTTTTCATACACGTCCATCCCCAGCGCGCCAATCTTCTGCGTTTTCAGCGCTTCGATGGCGGCCTGAGAGTCAACCAACCCACCGCGGCTGGTGTTGATGATCATCACGCCATCTTTCATCTGGTCAAATGCCGCCTGGTTCAGCAGGTGGTAGTTTTCCGGCGTCAGCGGGCAGTGCAGGGAGATCACGTCAGACTGTGAGAACAGGGTTGGCAGGTCGACGTATTCGACGCCCAGTTCCAGCGCCGCAGCGCTTGGGTAGGGATCAAATGCCAGCAGACGCATGCCGAAGCCTTTCAGAATGCGCAGGGCGGCGACGCCAATTTTACCGGTGCCGATCACGCCGGCGGTTTTGCCGTACATGGTAAAGCCGGTCAGTCCTTCCAGCGAGAAGTTAGCATCACGGGTGCGCTGATAAGCGCGGTGAATACGACGGTTGAGCGACATCATCATGCCAATCGCATGTTCCGCGACCGCTTCCGGGGAGTACGCCGGCACGCGAACCACCTTCAGGCCCAGCTCTTTCGCCGCGTCGAGGTCAACGTTGTTAAAACCCGCGCAGCGCAGGGCGATGTATTTCACCCCCTGTTTTTTCAACTCTTCCAGTACCGGACGACTGCCGTCATCGTTCACAAAAATGCAGACGCCTTCGCAGCCGTGCGCCGTTTTGGCGGTTTTTTCGGACAGCAGAAAGTCGAAAAATTCAAGCTCAAACCCGTAAGCCTCGTTAACATGTTGCAGATACTTTTTGTCGTACTGCTTTGTGCTATATACCGCGAGTTTCATAAGACTTTCTCCAGTGATTTTGCATTCACGTTAGCATGATTAAAATTATCTTACAATTTTTGAAATATTATTGAATTCAATAAGTTCTATCAATTATTCTAGAGCATCTATCCTTAAAAATGGCATTCCCTTCAACTGACTGGCTAAACATGCGACAATGATCGGCAATGTCGGCTTAATTCTTTCGCTAAATCAGGATATTAACTGCCCATGAAGGGTAAATACAAAGCCGCAATTGCGCTTTTACTGCTGTTCATCCTCTTGCCGCTGACGCTGCTGATGACGCTCGCCCAGTGGGTCCCAACGCTTGCCGGTATCTGGCTGCCCGTCGGGACACGTATCGCCTTTGAACAAAGCCCCAAAATCACCCGTCACGCACTGGTCATTCCCGATGTTCGCTATCTGGTTGAAGACTGTGAGATTGCCCGGGTCGATAACGTGACGCTGTCACGTCCCAGTCGCTGGAAACTGGATATCGGTGCGCTTGAGCTTAATTCCGCGTGTTTAAGCAAAATCCCTCAGTCTGCACCCTCAACGGTTGCGCCCAAAACGCTGGCACAGTGGCAGGCGGTTTTACCGAAGACCTGGCTTACCGTTCATCGCCTGACGCTCTCGCCCTGGCAACAATGGCAGGGCGAGCTTTATGCCTCGCTGACGCCAGCCAGCCAGGAGATTACCTATAAAGGCGAGCAGGTCAGCATTAAAGGGAAACTTCGTGGACAGTTGCTCTCCGTCAGCCAGTTCGATGTACAGCTTCCCGACCGGCCTCAGCCCATAAAACTGGTGGGCGAGTTCACTCTGCCGCTGGTTCCCGATGGGGTACCGGTTAAAGGCCACGCGGTCGCGACCTTTAACGTGCCACAGCTCACCTCATTGGTCGATGCCGATCTGGACTGGGAGGAAAATCAGGGACAACTGGTGGTGATGGCGCGCGATAACCCCGACCCGCTGCTCGACCTCCCGTGGCAGATCACGGCAGAACAGCTGAATATCAGTGACGGACGCTGGAACTGGGACCTCTCCGGTATGCCGCTGAGCGGGCGAGTTGGCCTGCGAGTCGACAACTGGCAGCAGGGACTGGAGAAAGCAACCTTGTCCGGACGTCTCAATGTGCTTACCCGAGGTGATGCAGGGAAAGGCAACGCAGTTCTGAACCTTGGGCCGGGCAGGCTCAGTATGGAAAACAGCGACATGCCGCTGTATCTGAGCGGTGAGGTGAAACAAAACGACCTTATTCTCTACGCCAGACTGCCGGCAAAACTGACCGGAAGCCTGTATGAACCTCAGCTTTCCTTTGAGCCGGGGGCGCTGCTTCGTTCACGCGGACGCATTATTAACTCCCTCAATATTGATGAAATTCGCTGGCCACTGGCGGGCGTCAAGCTCACGCAAAAGGGTGTAGATGGCCGTTTGCAGGCCATTCTGCGGGCCCATGAAAACGAAATGGGCGATTTTGAGCTCCACCTGGACGGCCAGGCCAACGACTTTTTACCCGACAATGGTCTGTGGCAGTGGCGCTACTGGGGAAAAGGGGGCTTTACGCCGATGAATGCGCGCTGGGATGTCGCCGGGAAAGGCGAATGGCGTGACAATCTCATTGAGCTAACTGCGCTCTCCACCGGTTTTGACAAACTTCAGTACGGTACGATGGAAGTTAGCAAGCCACGTCTGGTGCTGGATCAACCGGTGCGCTGGTTCCGTGACCCCGAAAAACCCACCTTCAGCGGCGCGCTGGCGCTCAATGCGGGACAAACCCGCTTCTCCGGCGGGAGCGTGTTACCGCCCTCAGTACTGACCTTTAGCGTCGACGGAACAGACCCAACGATTTTCCAGTTCAAGGGCGACCTCCATGCAGACAAAATTGGCCCGGTACAGGTAAATGGTCGATGGGATGGGGAACGTCTTCGCGGGCAGGCCTGGTGGCCGAAACAGTCGCTTACCGTATTTCAGCCGCTGATACCACCGGACTGGAAAATGACGCTGCGTGACGGGGAACTCTATGCGCAGGTCGCCTTCTCGGCGGCGGCCGATCAGGGCTTTGAAGCCGGTGGGCACGGCGTGCTGAAATCCGGCAGCGCCTGGATGCCTGATAACCAGGTCAACGGCGTCGATTTTGTGCTGCCGTTCCGCTTCAGCGAAGGGACCTGGTCCCTGGGCACGCGAGGCCCGGTAACGTTGCGCATAGATGAAGTGGAAAACCTGGTGACCGCGCGAAATATTACGGCGGACCTCCAGGGGGACTACCCATGGACCGAGGAAAACCCGCTCCTGCTCACCAACGTGAAGGTGGAAACCCTCGGCGGGAAAATCACCATGCAGCAGCTGAGAATGCCGCAACACGATCCGGCCTTGCTGCGCGTAGACAATATATCTTCCAGCGAGCTGATTAGCGCCGTCAATCCGAAACAGTTTGCCATGTCGGGGCCGGTCAGCGGGGCGCTACCGTTCTGGCTGGACAATGAAAAATGGATCATCAAAGATGGCTGGCTGAGCAACCCCGGGCCCATGACGCTGCGTATCGACAAAGATACTGCAGACGCCATTGTGAACGATAATATGGTCGCGGGTGCCGCGATTAACTGGCTCCGCTATATGGAAATTTCGCGTTCGTGGACGAGAATCAATTTAGATAACCTGGGGCAATTAACCATGCAGGCCACCATCAAGGGGACCAGCCGTGTCGATGGCAAAAGCAGCACCGTCAACCTGAACTATACCCATGACGAGAATGTCTTTACCCTCTGGCGCAGCCTGCGTTTTGGAGACAACCTGCAAACCTGGTTTGAGCAACACGCGGCGATACCCGGTCCCCGCAGTTCGACTGGCAAGGAAAGTGAGGAACAACAATGAAAAAGATGGCTGGTGTACTCACCGTTGCCGTTGTCGCGCTACTGTCTGGCTGTACGCCGCGCATTGAAGTCGCGGCACCGAAAGAGCCGATTACCATCAATATGAATGTCAAAATCGAACATGAGATCCACATTAAGGTCGATAAAGACGTTGAAACTCTGCTGAAATCGCGCAGCGATCTGTTCTGAGGACGCCATGAAACGATTAGCTCTGATTTTACTGGCACTGGGGATGAACGTGCAGGCGGCCGCGCTCACCTTAAATGATGCCCGGGCGCAGGGGCGTGTAGGAGAAACCCTGAGCGGGTATCTTGCCCCGATCCAACAGGATGCGGAAACGCTGGCGCTGGTTAACCGTATCAATGCGGCGCGCACGGAAAACTACCAGAAGCTGGCTGACAGCAATAATTTACCGGTCGATGAAGTGGCGAAAATGGCGGGACAAAAATTGGTTGCCCGTGCTCAACCCGGCGAGTATGTGAAGGGCATTAACGGAAAATGGCTGAAAAAATAGTTAGCGGTAGCGCTTGCGGTATTCACCTGGCGAGACGCCAAAACGCTGCTTAAACGCCGTGGAAAAATGGCTATGGTCGGTAAATCCCCAGCTGTAGCCAATCCCCGCCAGCTTTTCGTCATCACTGGTAGAACGCAACACCTGCGCGCACAGATCCAGACGACGGTTTTTAATGTACTGCGCCACCACCAGCCCTTTCTCGGCAAACATGCGGTAGAGGCTGCGCACGGACATACCGCTCTCGGCGGCAATCCATTCCGGACGCAGAGATTCAGACTGAATATGATCGTCGATCAGTGCCACCACGTGCTGGAACTGGCGTTCCTTACGCGGCTGAATCAACTCGCGCTGCTGGAAAGCGGGGCGCAGCAGGCAGACCATCGCTTCGAGCGCGGCTTCACTCTCCCGGTCACTCAGATCGGCATTGTTCATACTGTCCATTAACAGACGATGACTCAGCTGTACCGTTGGCAACGAACGGGAAAGGGTGAGCGCGCAGTTGATCTCCTGAAACCGACACTGCTGCTCAATGATCTGACGGGGTACCAGCAGCGAAATCTGACGGGATTTTTCCTGCCAGTTGATTGAGCAGGGGCGGGATGCGTCAAGCAGCGTGATATCACCGGTTTTAAGCACAGAGCGCCGGTCATCCTGCTCAATTTCTGCGCTGCCTTCAAGCTGGAACACGGTATAGAACCAGGCATCATTACTCTGAGCGATCTCCTGACGGGAGCGGAACAGATTCACGCCGCCTGCGGTAACGGTACTGAGCTTCAGGCTGCGCGCGTAGCTGGTTTCCAGTTCGCCGAAGAATTTTCCCTCCAGAGGACGCGCGTTAAAGCGCCCGCAAACCTGGTTAATTTGCGCCAGCCACTGCTGATACTGTTCCTGCTCGCTTGCACACGCCATCGTTTCTCTCACTGCGCCGTCAACGTTTTCGCATTGTTGCATTTGTGTTGCATTTTGTCAGAGCTATGAGGCTGAATATAGGAAAGAACACTCACCGGGAACAGTGATATAAGGCGGAATTATCACGATTTGCGGAGCCTGTCACAGGTGGCAAAGCGAATGTCACACAGACAAAAGCGAGAATGCGAAACCCCTCTTAGACTGGATCAACACCCGACGAATAATAACGAAGGAGTACCCTATGTCTGAATCACTGGTGGCAATCCAACCTGCTGTGCAGCAGTTTCTAGACCGACATCATGGCCTGTGGATCGAAGGGCGTCAGGCCGCATCAGACAGTGAAAAACGGCTGAATGTCTACAACCCGGCCACGGGCGAGGTGATTGCCTCGACTGCCGATGCCAGCGTTGACGATGTTGACCGTGCCGTGATGTCCGGCTGGCGCGCGTTTGTTGCCCGCAGCTGGGCCGGAAAATTACCGGCTGAACGCGAGCGGATCTTGCTCCATTTTGCCGATCTGGTTGAGCAGCACAGTGAGGAGCTGGCTCAGCTTGAAACGCTGGAGCAGGGTAAATCCATTAACATTTCCCGCGCTTTTGAAGTTGGCTGCACCCTGAACTGGATGCGCTATACCGCCGGGTTGACCACGAAGATCGCTGGCAAAACGCTGGATCTCTCTATCCCATTGCCACAGGGGGCCCGCTACCAGGCGTGGACGCGCAAAGAGCCGGTTGGCGTGGTGGCCGGAATTGTACCCTGGAACTTCCCACTAATGATCGGGATGTGGAAAGTGATGCCTGCGCTGGCCGCGGGCTGTTCCATTGTGATTAAACCGTCAGAAACCACGCCGCTGACCATGCTGCGCGTGGCGGAGCTGGCCAGTGAAGCGGGCATCCCGGACGGGGTGTTCAACGTGGTGACCGGGAGCGGCGCGGTGTGTGGCGCAGCGTTGACCTCGCATCCGCACATTGCGAAAGTGAGTTTTACCGGTTCAACGGCAACGGGTAAGCAAATTGCCCGCACGGCGGCGGACACGTTAACCGGGGTGACCCTGGAACTGGGCGGGAAAAACCCGGCCATCGTGTTGAAAGATGCCGATCCTGCCTGGGTGATTGAAGGCCTGATGACCGGCAGCTTCCTGAATCAGGGACAGGTCTGTGCGGCAAGCTCCCGCATCTATATCGAAGCGCCGCTGTTCGACACGCTGGTCAGCGGGTTTGAACAGGCGGTGAAATCGCTGAGCGTCGGGCCGGGCATGTCGCCGGAAGCCTTTATTAACCCGCTGGTTTCGCGTGCGCATTGCGACAAGGTGCAGACTTTCCTCGATGAAGCGAAGTCCCGTCATGCGGAACTGATCGCCGGTAACCGTGGCCCGGAAGGCAAAGGCTATTACGTTTCACCAACGCTGGTGGTGAACCCGGATGCCGCGCTGAGGCTTACTCGTGAAGAGGTATTTGGCCCGGTGGTCAACCTGGTGCGAGTGGCCGATGGTGAAGAGGCGCTCCAGCTGGCAAACGACACCGAGTATGGCCTGACGGCCAGCGTCTGGACGCAGAATATCAGCAAGGCGCTGGAATATACCGACAGGCTGCAGGCGGGTACCGTCTGGGTAAACAGCCATACGCTGATCGACGCTAACCTGCCGTTCGGCGGGATGAAACAGTCTGGCACCGGACGTGACTTTGGCCCGGACTGGCTGGACGGCTGGTGCGAAACGAAGTCGGTGTGCGTGCGGTATTAAAAAACAAGCCGGGTGGCGGCTACGCCTCACCCGGCTTTATTAACGGGACCACCGATCCCGCCCGGCCTCTTTCGCCCGATACAGCGCCGCGTCAGCCCGGGCGATGATCTCGGGGCCAGCCAGACCGTCCTCCATTCCCGCAATCCCCATGCTGGCGGTGACAACCCCGCTAACCTTCGAGCCACTGTGCGGTATCGCGGCTGAATACAACCCCTCCTGAATGCGTATAGCAACCTGTTCTGCCATGTTCTCCGGGCAGTCAAACAGGATCACTACAAACTCTTCACCACCGTAGCGAGAAACAACGTCGTGAGGTGTACGTACTGACTTTTTCAGCACCTGCGCTACCTGCGCCAGGCAGTCGTCACCCGCCTGGTGGCCATAAGTGTCGTTGTAAAGTTTGAAATAGTCGACATCCAGCATAATCAGCGAGAAGGCTTTTTTCTGATCAACCGCGTTTTCCAGCACGGTTTCCATGGCCCGGCGGTTTGCCGTCTGGGTTAACGCATCCAGATGCGCCAGCGCATCCAGCCGCAGAATGAGTCGCTGATTCTGCTGGTTACGTCGCCAGGCTTCTTCGAACCAGTTCAGGAGGATAAAGCGCCCGCAAATCAGGATCAGGGTGAATACCACCCAGATCACGGCAAAGTGCAGGTTAACGCTCTGGTTCAGGGCGATGCTTGCAGACGGCAGGGCGATCCAGAGCGGCAGGACAAAAGAGAGCAGCCCCGACGGGTGAAAATAGAGCGCGGTCATTCCCGCGAGCAACAGAATCACGAAGATTGGCCAGGCGTGAGGAAGCTGAACAACCGTGATCAACAAATAACTACACAATGACCACAGCAGGCTGCAGATAAACAGCACGACACTGATCCCGACGATACGTCGCCAGGCCATAACCATCAGCGCAGTTGAAAGGATAATGACCCCCAGCATTGAGGTATCGACCATCATCGTTAGGTATTTCGTTGCACCGACCTGGCTGTCGATGTTACCGAACAAGACGTTGCGCAGCAGGAGCATCAGCGCAAAGCTCACGTTCACGAAAGCCAGCCACGGTAGATTCATCGCCAGGCCATGGTGCACCATGGATTTTCGGGTGGGCCAGGTGGCTAGCTCGGGTGGTGTATTGCGTCTTTTTTCCATAAAGGTTGTTTACCCGTCCGGGGGCGTGAAGGTGAGATATCATTAACTATAAGCAGGTTGGATGAATCATCAAAATGAAAGGCAAAAAAAACCGGGCATTACGCCCGGCTGCTGATTATTTTTGTTCGTCTTTTTTCCTGCCGAGCGTTGGCGTCTCGTCAAAGAAGTTCCACGGTTTAAGCAGAGTATGTACCCATTCCGTCGGCATGATCGGCCACTCTTCGGCACGGGCGACGTGGGTTGTCCCTGTGGTCATCCAGATGACGTCATCCTGGTTATTCAGTGACTCGTTATCTTTGCTGTACTGCCCCAGGCCCGTATCGTGGATGGAACGGTTAGGGAATTTCCCTTCCGGGTACAACTCATCAGGATGGTAGCGGGTGACCCACAGCTGCTTATCCATAAAGCTCAGCCGGTGGTAAATCCACTCGTCCGGGGCAAACTTCGCGCCCGTCGCTACCGGGTGTGTACCGCCCGCGTAAGGGATAATCTGGTACGAGACCGGGTTGCCCATGCGGTTCTCTTTGCTGGTATTGCTTAACAAGCGAATGGTGCCCGGGTCGAATTTCTGTGCTGCCTGCTGCTCGGTATCAATGTCGTACTGATTGATCTGCATGGTACTGGTGCGCGGGCCACCGGCGGTGTTCGGTTTAACCTCCGGATCCATCGCTACCAGTTTATTGTTGATGCCATCCACATCCATATCAAGACGGAAGTTATAGATATGCTGGTGGGTGGTACCCACGATGTTGTGATCGATCAGTGTGCCGTATTTGGTGTCGTCTTTCGCGGTGGCGTCATGCATGGTTTTCGCCAGTACGCCTTTCACCGCTTCGATACCCGTCGCACCAGCATCAATTCCAATGGTGCCATTTTCATGGAATACCCAGTCGAAGATGTAATCGTAGTTACCGACAGTACTCACCCAACGTACCACCAGTTCACGACGCTCGGTGCTAACGTTTGGCTGTCCCATCTCCTGGTGCTTGTATTCTGGCCCGGCGTAGCGTTCGAAAATGGCGATTGCGCGCGGGATCTCCATTGGCGCACCGGTGTAATCCGGGATCGTTTCATTGAGCATCACGGCGTTAGACGGCACGTCTTTCCCCCGTACCAGCGAAGAGGTCAGGGTGCCCATGCCATAGTCGCCGGAATCCAGATAGGCTTTGAAATACCAGCCCACGTCCGGGTCGCCGTAAGGGACGATCATGCCACCTAAGGAGCCCTGATACATAACCTGGCGCTTTTTGCCGTTATCGTTGTACGTCACAGTCGAAATCATCGGGCCGACGCGGGAATCCAGGCTCAGGTGGAAATCCCAGTTCTGCCAGTGCACCATATCACCGGTAATGGTGTAGTTCTTGCCTTCTGGCTCGACGATCTCAAGGGGCTTTTTCGCTGTTTCGATACGGTCACGGCCGTCATACGGACGCGGAGCCATGGGAACCGGAATAACAGCGCCTTCTTCAATTTTCTGGATTTTCTTCTGCTCAAGATCGACTACGGCCACCAGGTTTTCAATCGGATGCGCCCAGTAGTTACCGTCACCGACGTCCAGGTAGCTGACCACTTTCAGCAGGCGATCTTCCTGCTTCAGGCCGTCTTTACCGTCAAAATAGCCGACGGTCAGCGGCGTGGTAATCACTTTCTTCGTATCGGTGATACCGTGTTTTTTAAGCACCTCTGCAAACTCAGTGCTCTCGTTGATGATCTGCTGAACCGCGGTGAAGTCATCCAGCAGCACCATGCCGTGTGCGTCTTTTACCGGTTCCCAGCTCAGGATCTTTTTGTCCTTCAGATCCACCCGGCTTTCGATAACGTGCTTCCCGTCGAGCATAACCACGTTTGCCTGGCGGGGAGAATCCACTGCCGTACCGTTAAGCACAAAGTCCCACACTTTGGTCTTATCTGGCTCAGCAAGTGCAATCTGGGTAAAACGGGTATTCGGTTTGAAATCCGCAGAGGTTTTGACGATCTCTACGGCTTGTTTGATTTCGTCAGCCGTTAGCGCGTTTAACGGGTGAGGGCGTTTTTCAACCTGGAAAGTCTGGTCGAGGCCGGACTGGAAAACGTCGTTGATGAAGGTGTCAGAGATAAAGGCCTTTTTGCCTTTCATCACCACCGGTACCTGCAGCTTGAGGGTTTTACCGTTGACGATAGCGGTTTTCGCCCCCGGTTTGACCTTCACATAAGCACCGTCTTTCGCGATGGTGAACAGTTGTGCGTAATCATCCCACTGGACATCCGCGCCAAAGTCCTGCAGCGTTTTGTCCATCGGGACCATGTGCGCCTCGCTGCCGTGAGCGAAAACAGGGGATTGCCAGGCGCAACACAGCGCAACAGCCATAGCCAGTGCCGTTCTACGGGCAGAAAAAGAAGAATTGCTTCCCATCGTAGACCTCATCTTGTTGTGTTTATTGTGTGGTGACAGCCTTATCCTGACAGGCGCCTGAGAAAAGCGTTTGCCTGCATCTGCCAGATTATTTGTCAGTCTTGCCAGGTTAAAAAAAGACCGGGGTGGCATCACACCCCGGTCAACGTGCGAGAGAGAAAAGTGTCAGGCGTCACCCTGCTGGCGCGCCACCAGCGTCAGAATGGAGTAGAGCGCCACGGCCTGCTGATGCTGGTTAAAAATCTCAACGGCCCACTCCACCACGCCCGTCGGTTTTTCCTCGGCGGTGCGTTGTTTCTTCAGCGTTTTACGTTTGCAGGTCAGGCGCACCTGAATGGTATCGCCCGGTTTAACCGGCTCGATAAAGCGCAGGTTTTCCATGCCGTAGTTGGCAATCACCGGCCCGACACCGGCATCAACGAACAATCCTGCTGCGGCGGAAATCAGGAAATAACCGTGGACCACGCGTTCGCCAAAGATTGACTCTGCCGCGCCAATCTTGTCCATGTGCGCGTAAAAGTGATCGCCGCTCAGGCAGGCAAAGTTCACGATATCTGCTTCTGTGAGCGTACGACGCGGCGTCAGCAGGCTGTCGCCCGGCTGCAACTCCTCGAAGTATTTACGGAACGGATGAACGCGGTCTTCCTGCACGTCGGCACCGCGCACCCACTGTTTGCCAATGGCAGCCAGCATGGATGGACTGCCCTGAATGGCGGTGCGCTGCAGATAGTGCTTCACTGCCCGCAGGCCGCCCAGCTCTTCACCGCCGCCCGCGCGACCTGGACCACCGTGGACCAGTTGAGGAAGCGGAGAACCGTGGCCGGTAGACTCTTTCGAGGATTCCTCATTGAGGACCTGAATACGTCCATGAGCGCGTGCCGCGCCGGCAATAAACTGACGGGCGGTTGCCAGATCCGCAGTGACCAGCGTCCCGGCCAGGCTTCCACCGCCCGCGCGGGCAAGCTGCATCGCGTGGGCTGCATTGCGATACGGCATCAGGGTCGCAACCGGACCAAAGGCTTCAGTCGCGTGAACTGCCGGTGTTTCATCCGGCTGCGGACAGAAAAGCAGGGTCGGTGGGAAGAAGGCACCAGTAGCCTGCAAATCCGCTTTGCCCCCCAGGCGAATTTCACAGCCTGCGGCAACCAGCTGATCCACTTTCTCCTGAACGTCCGCACGCTGTTCGCTGTTCACCAGCGCGCCCATTTTTACCCCTTCCTGCGCCGGGTCACCCACCACCACTTTTTCCAGCCGCGCGATTAGCGCCTGGCTGACGGCATCGAGCCGCGTCTGCGGCACAATGATGCGGCGGATCGCCGTACATTTTTGTCCGGACTTGGCGGTCATTTCACGGACGACTTCCCGAATGAACAGGGCAAATTCTGGCTGGTCTGGCGTAACGTCTTCCCCCAGCACGCAGCAGTTCAGGGAGTCAGCTTCCATGGTGAAGGGAATGGCGTTCGCCACAATATTGGGGTGGACGCGCAGGCTTTGCCCGGTACTGGCGGAGCCGGTAAACGTCACCACGTCCTGGCTGTCGAGATGATTCAGCAGCTCCCCTGCGCCACCGCAGATCAGACTGATGGCGCCGTCCGGTACCAGGCCGCTGTCGATAATGGATTTCACCATCGCCTGGGTCACCTGCGCTGTGGCGGTAGCGGGTTTGATGATGGCAGGCATCCCGGCGAGCCAGGTAGGGGCCAGCTTTTCCAGCATGCCCCAGCACGGGAAGTTAAAGGCGTTGATATGAACCGCCACGCCCGATTTTGACGTCAGGACATGGCGTGCGGCAAAACCACCTTCCTTCGACAGAGGGATCAACTCATCCTCAGGCCACAGTGTGTCATCCGGCAGTTCGCGGCTGCCCAGGCTGGCATAGGTGAAGAGGGTACCGATACCGCCTTCAATATCCACCCAGCTGTCTGCCTTTGTCGCCCCGGTCTGGGCGGACAGGGCATAAAACGTCTCTTTGTGACTAAGCAGATGTTTCGCCACCGCCTTCAGCATGGCAGCACGTTCGATAAAGGTCATTTTGTGAAGTGCTTCGCCGCCGTGCTCAATGGCATAGCGACGGGCGGCCGCCATATCCAGCCCTTCGCTGGTCACGCTCCACAGCGCTTCGCCAGTGATGGCGTGATGAATAGTGCGTTCGCGGCCCCGGCCAGACTGCCAGGTACCGGACAAGAAGCTGGCTAACTGCTGCATCGCTTATCTCCAAATGTTACGAAAATTCACCATTAATAGTTTGATCGTGAATCATAAAAATCAAGCTGAGTTTTAATGATTTGTTAACATTGTGATCCGGCACTGATGAAGTGCAGTGCGCAAACGCCCGGATGTTAGGGTGTGCTGTAAAAGCCTTGCGAGCGGCATCACAAAACCAGGAAACAATTCTTGGGGTTATATTTAACCTTTGTGTAACTTTTAAAAAACAAAGTGATTCAACATTTCGCTTTAGATTGCAAACTAACGAATCATAAAGGTGATGACGTGACGCAAGAACAACGGTTTGAGCAGCGCATAGCGCAGGAGACGGCGATAGAGCCCCAGGACTGGATGCCTGAGGCCTACCGCAAGACGCTGATCCGCCAGATTGGCCAGCACGCGCACTCCGAAATTGTCGGCATGCTGCCCGAAGGTAACTGGATCACCCGCGCACCGACGTTGCGTCGTAAAGCGATCCTGCTGGCGAAAGTGCAGGACGAAGCCGGACACGGTTTGTACCTGTATAGCGCGGCAGAAACGCTGGGCTGCGCGCGGGAAGACATCTACCAGAAGATGCTCGACGGCAAGATGAAATACTCCTCCATTTTCAACTACCCAACCCTGAGCTGGGCCGATATCGGCGTGATCGGCTGGCTGGTGGACGGCGCTGCCATCGTTAATCAGGTGGCGCTGTGCCGGACTTCTTATGGGCCGTATGCCAGGGCAATGGTGAAAATCTGTAAAGAAGAGAGCTTCCATCAACGCCAGGGCTTTGAAGCCTGTATGGCGCTGGCGCAGGGTAGTGAAGCCCAACGCCAGATGCTGCAGGACGCCATCAACCGTTTCTGGTGGCCGGCACTGATGATGTTTGGGCCGAACGATGACAACTCGCCGAACAGCGCCCGCAGCCTGGCCTGGAAAATCAAACGCTTCGGCAATGACGAACTTCGCCAGCGTTTTGTCGACAACACCATTCCCCAGGTGGAGATGCTCGGCATGACGGTGCCCGATCCCGACCTGCGTTTTGACGACGAGAGCGGTCATTACCGTTTCGGCGAGATCGACTGGCAGGAATTTGAAGAGGTGATTAACGGGCGTGGCATCTGTAACCACGAACGCCTGGCCGCCAAACGCAAGGCCTGGGAAGAGGGGGCGTGGGTGCGTGAAGCTGCACTGGCGCACGCAGAAAAACAACATGCCCGCAAAGTGGCTTGAGAGGAATCACGATGAGCAATGTCTACTGGCCGCTGTACGAAGTGTTCGTACGCAGCAAACAAGGTTTGTCCCACCGTCACGTGGGAAGTCTGCATGCCGCTGACGATCGCATGGCGCTGGAAAATGCGCGTGATGCTTATACCCGCCGCAGCGAAGGGTGCTCCATCTGGGTGGTCAAGGCGAGCGAGATTATCGCCTCCCAGCCGGAAGAGAGCGGCGAGTTTTTCGACCCGGCGGAAAGCAAGGTCTACCGCCACCCGACGTTTTACACCATCCCTGATGGCATCGAGCACATGTGAGGTTGGGGATGAAAACAGTCACTGCATATGCCCTGCGTCTGGGCGACAACGGTCTGGTGCTTTCGCAGCGTCTCGGCGCCTGGTGCGGTCACGCACCGGAGCTTGAGATCGACCTCGCGCTGGCCAATATCGGTCTCGACCTGCTGGGGCAGGCGCGCAATTTCCTGACCTATGCCGCGGAGCTGGAAGGTCAGGGCGATGAAGACACGCTGGCATTTGGGCGTGACGAGCGTCAGTTCCGTAATGTGCTGCTGGTGGAGCAGCCGAACGGCAACTTCGCCGACACGATTGCCCGTCAGTACCTGATGGATGCCTGGAATGTGGCGCTATATGAACGCCTTGCACACAGCAGCGACAGTCAGCTTGCCGCCATTGCTGCAAAAGCCATTAAAGAGGCGCGCTACCATCTGCGCTTTAGCCGTGGCTGGCTGGTGCGCCTGGGTGATGGCACCGAAACCTCCACGCAAAAAATGCAGCAGGCCATCGACACTTTGTGGCGCTTTACGGCCGAACTGTTCGAAGCCGATGACGTCGAGCTGGAGCTGATTGCCTCCGGCGTGGCGGTTGACCCGCGCACCTTGCGCCAACCGTGGGAAAGCGAAGTGTTTGCCGGTCTGGCAGAAGCCAACCTGAAGGTACCCGACGAAGTGGCGTATCGCACCGGGGGCAAGAAAGGGCTACATACCGAACATCTGGGCCCGATGCTGGCGGAAATGCAATATCTCCAGCGCGCGTATCCGGGTCAACAGTGGTAATAGCGGAGGTCATGATGCAGCGTTTTGCTGAGATTGCACCGGCGGAGATCCCGCAGATCTGGTCGCTGCTAAGCCAGATCCCGGACCCGGAAGTGCCCGTGTTAACCATCACCGATCTGGGCATGGTGCGAAGCGTCGCACCGCAAGGTGAAGGCTGGGTCATTGGCTTCACGCCGACCTACTCAGGTTGCCCGGCGACGGAACACCTGCTGGGTGCTATCCGCGAAACGATGACCGCACACGGGTTTACGCCGGTTCATATTGTGCTCCAGCTTGAACCCGCCTGGACCACCGACTGGATGACCGCCGATGCCCGCGAGCGTCTGCGTGAATATGGCATCAGCCCGCCGGTCGGCCACAGCTGCCATGCCCATGCGCCCGCTGAGGTGACGTGTCCGCGCTGTGCGAGCACCGATACCTCGCTTATCAGTGAATTTGGTTCAACGGCCTGCAAAGCGCTCTATCGCTGCAACACCTGCCGTGAGCCTTTCGACTATTTCAAATGTATTTGAGGCTGCCATGACAACGTTTCATTCATTAACAGTGGCAAAAGTGGAACCCGAAACCCGTGATGCGGTAACGATCACCTTCGCGGTGCCGCAGGAATTACAGGACGCGTACCGCTTTCGTCCGGGGCAGCACCTGACCCTGAAAACGAAACTGGGCGGGGATGAACTGCGCCGCTGTTACTCCATTTGCCGGAGCAGCGCACCGGGTGAGATCAGCGTGGCGGTCAAAGCCATCGAGGGCGGACGATTCTCCCGCTATGCCCGGGATCAGATTAAACAGGGTATGGCGCTGGAGGTGATGGTTCCTCAGGGCCAGTTTGGCTACCAGCCGCAGGCGGAACGTGAAGGACACTATCTGGCGATTGCTGCAGGCTCCGGGATCACCCCGATGTTGGCGATTTTATCCGCAACGCTTGCCACCGAACCGAACAGTCATTTCACCCTGATTTACGGCAACCGCAGCAGCCAGAGCATGATGTTCCGCCAGGCGCTGGCGGACCTGAAAGACAAATACCCGCAGCGGCTGCAGCTGGTCTCCATCTTCAGCCAGGAGCGTCTGGACAGCGATCTTCTCCATGGTCGTATTGACGGGGAAAAACTGCAGGCACTGGCGAAAACGCTGATCAACTTCCGCCAGTACGACGAAGCGTTTATCTGCGGTCCGTCGGCGATGATGGATGAGGCCGAAAGCACATTAAAAGCGCTGGGGATGCCGGAAAAAGCCATCCATCTGGAACGTTTTAATACGCCAGGCTCAGCGGCTAAACGCACGGTTAGCGTGCAGGCTGAGGGGCAGAAAGTCACCGTTCGTCAGGACGGCCGTGACCGTGAAATCACCCTAACGGCGGACGATGAAAGTATTCTTGATGCCGCGCTGCGCCAGGGGGCGGATCTGCCGTATGCCTGTAAAGGCGGCGTGTGCGCCACCTGTAAATGTAAAGTGCTGCGCGGCAAAGTGGACATGGTGACCAACTATAGCCTGGAGCCGGACGAACTGGCCGCCGGGTATGTGCTGAGCTGTCAGTCGCTGCCGTTAACCGCTGACGTGATCGTCGATTTCGACGCGAAGGGGATGGCATGAGCGAACTGATTGTCACCCGCCATGGCCGCGTGTTGCAGCTGACGCTGAACCGTCCGGCGGCACGCAACGCCCTCAACAATTCGCTGCTGACGCAGATTGCGGAACAGCTTGAGGCGGCGGCCTGTGATAGCGGCATTTCTGCCTGCGTTATTTATGGCAACGAGCGTTGCTTCGCGGCCGGGGCGGATCTCAACGAAATGGCAGATAAAGACTTGCCGGCCACGTTGAACGATATCCGTCCGCAGCTGTGGAAGCGGATAGACGCATTTAACAAACCGCTGATTGCCGCCGTGAACGGCTTCGCGCTGGGGGCTGGATGTGAACTGGCACTGCTCTGCGACGTGGTGATCGCCGGGGATAACGCGCGTTTCGGTCTGCCGGAAATCACCCTCGGGATTATGCCTGGCGCGGGCGGCACGCAGCGTCTCATTCGCAGCGTGGGCAAATCCCTCGCCAGCAAAATGGTGCTGACCGGGGAAAGTCTCTCCGCACAACAGGCGCTGAGTGCTGGGCTGGTCAGCGATGTGTTCCCGGTCTCCCTGACGCTGGAGTATGCCCTGAAGCAGGCGGCATTGATGGCGCGTCATTCGCCGCTGGCATTGCAGGCCGCGAAACAGGCGCTGCGCCAGTCTCAGGAAGTGCCATTGCAGGCAGGATTGGCACAGGAACGTCAGCTTTTTACGCTGCTTTCCGCGACCGAAGACCGCCGGGAAGGAATCAATGCCTTCTTACAGAAACGCACCCCCGACTTTAAAGGACGCTAATTGTGGAATTTATCCTGAGTAACGTAGAGCAAGGCGTAATGACCATTACGCTGAACCGCCCGGAGCGTCTGAACAGCTTTAACGACGTGATGCATCAGCAGCTTTCGGAGTGCCTGAAACAGGCCGAGCGTGATGACACCATCCGCTGTCTGCTGATCACCGGGGCAGGACGCGGTTTCTGTGCCGGTCAGGATCTGAATGACCGCAATGTTGACCCCAACGGCCCGGCGCCGGATCTGGGCATGTCCGTGGAGACGTTTTACAACCCGCTGGTGCGCCGCCTGGCAAAACTGCCGAAGCCGGTCATCTGCGCGGTCAACGGCGTGGCGGCCGGTGCCGGGGCTACGCTGGCGCTCGGATGCGACATGGTCATTGCGGCGCGTTCCGCCAACTTTGTGATGGCCTTCAGCAAGCTTGGGTTAGTCCCGGACTGCGGTGGCACCTGGCTGCTGCCGCGCGTTGCCGGACGCGCTCGCGCCATGGGGCTGGCGCTGCTGGGGGACAAACTCAGCGCCGAACAAGCGCAGGCCTGGGGGATGATCTGGCAGGTGGTGGACGACGAGCAGCTTTCCGCCACGGCACAGCAGATGGCGCTGCATTTTGCCTCACAGCCGACGTTTGGTCTGGGGCTGATCAAGCAGGCCATCAACGCGGCGGAAACCAACACCCTCGATGCGCAACTCGATCTCGAGCGCGACTATCAACGCCTGGCCGGGCGCAGCGACGACTACCGCGAGGGCGTCAGCGCCTTCCTGGCAAAGCGCGCGCCGAACTTTACGGGGAAATAAGATGTTGAACATACGCACTGTCGCCGTGATTGGCAGCGGCACGATGGGCGCCGGAATTGCCGAAGTCGCGGCCAGCCATGGTCATCACGTCCTGATATACGACATCTCCGCAGATGCGATCTCGCGCGCCATTGACGGCATTCGCCAGCGTCTGGCTTCCCGGGTGACGCGGGGAAAACTCTCCGCAGATGCCGGTAGCCAAATCCTGGCCAGACTGCTGCCAGTGACCGATATCGAGGCACTCTCGGCGGCAGATCTGGTGATTGAAACGACCTCTGAGCGTCTGGAGGTGAAAAAGGCGCTGTTTGCACAGCTGGCCGCGATCTGCCCGGCTCAGACGGTGCTGACCAGTAACACCTCGTCTATTTCAGTTACCGCGATTGCGGCCGACGTGCACCACCCGGAGCGCGTGGCGGGACTGCATTTCTTTAACCCGGCACCGGTAATGAAGCTGGTGGAAGTGGTCAGCGGGCTGGCGACCTCTCCGGAAGTGGCCGATGCGCTGTGCGAGCTGGCGCTCAACTGGGGGAAACAACCCGTTCGCTGCCAGTCAACGCCGGGGTTCATCGTGAACCGCGTTGCACGTCCGTTCTACTCTGAAGCCTGGCGCGCACTGGAAGAACAGGTGGCCGCGCCGGAAGTGATTGACGCCGCACTGCGCGAAGGCGGCGGTTTCCCGATGGGGCCACTGGAACTCACAGACTTGATTGGTCAGGACGTTAACTTTGCCGTGACCTGTTCGGTGTTTAACGCCTTCTGGCAGGAACGCCGTTTTCTGCCTTCGCTGGTCCAGCAGGAGCTGGTGCTGGCGGGGCGACTCGGTAAAAAAAGCGGAAAGGGCGTTTACGACTGGCAAGGGGATAAACCCGACGTGCAGTGGGTTGAGCCCGTGGATGACAGTTATCGTCCGATGCGCATCGAAAAGAAAAGTGACGGCGTCACTGAAATTGACGATGTGTATCTGATGGAAACGCAGGGTGAAACCGCTCAGGCGCTGGCGTTACGGTTTAACTGCCCGGTGGTGATGGTTGACCGTATTGAGCGCGATGTGGCGGTGATTGCGGCGGCAGCCAGCAACCCGCAGACCGCGACGTTAAAAGCCATCTGGTACTTGCAACAGCAGGGCAAACGGGTCGTACAAATTGCCGATTATCCGGGCATGCTGGTCTGGCGCACGCTGGCGATGATTGCCAACGAAGCGCTGGATGCCCTGCAAAAAGGGGTGGCCAGCGAGAAGGATATTGATACCGCCATGCGCCTCGGCGTGAACTACCCGAGCGGTCCGATTGCCTGGGGGGAGCGTCTGGGCTGGCAACGTCTGCTGACGCTGCTGGAGAACCTGCAACGTCATTATGGTGAAGAACGTTATCGTCCCTGTTCACTGCTGCGCCAGCGTGCGCTTCTGGAGAGTAGCTATGAGTCCTAACGCCTGGCATAACGCCCGCACGATGTACGAAAAGGACGCCTGCGCGCAGGCGCTTGGAATCGACATCATTGAAATGGACGAAGGTTATGCGGTGGTGACGATGACCATCACCCCACAGATGCTTAACGGCCATAAAACCTGTCACGGTGGACAGCTTTTCTCGCTGGCGGACACCGCCTTTGCCTACGCCTGCAACAGCCAGGGGCTGGCTGCGGTCGCCTCCGGTTGCTCGATTGATTTTCTGCGTCCGGGCTTTGCGGGGGATACGCTGACCGCCACCGCGCGGGTAAAGCATCAGGGCAAACTCACCGGCGTGTATGACATTGAAATTCAGAATCAACAACAGAAAACCGTCGCCCTTTTTCGCGGAAAATCGCACCGCATTGGCGGCAGTGTGACAGGAGAAGCCTGATGCGTGATGCATTTATTTGTGATGGCGTACGAACCCCGGTGGGGCGTTACGGCGGCGCACTTTCCGCTGTTCGCGCTGACGATCTGGGCGCCGTTCCGCTGCGTGCGCTGCTGGCGCGTTATCCACAGCTTGATCTGGAGCGGATTGATGATGTGATCCTCGGTTGCGCCAACCAGGCGGGGGAAGACAACCGCAACGTGGCGCGCATGTCGTCCCTGCTGGCGGGATTGCCGCAGACGGTTTCCGGCACCACCATTAACCGCCTGTGCGGTTCGGGGCTGGACGCGATTGGCTTTGCAGCCCGCGCTATTAAAGCAGGCGATGGCGATCTGTTGCTGGCGGGCGGCGTGGAGTCTATGTCCCGCGCGCCGTTTGTGATGGGGAAAGCCACCGCCGCGTTTCAGCGTCAGGCAGAGATCTTTGATACCACCATCGGCTGGCGTTTTGTGAATCCGCTCATGCATCAGCACTTCGGAACTGACAGTATGCCGGAAACGGCAGAGAATGTAGCTGAATTGTTAAATATCAGCCGTGCCGATCAGGACGCTTTTGCGCTACGCAGCCAGCAGAGAACCGCCAGGGCGCAGCAGAACGGTATTCTGGCGCAGGAGATTGTGCCGGTGCTGGTGCCAGGTAAAAAAGGCGCGGTAACGGAATGTAGCGTGGATGAACATCCACGAGCGGATACGACACTTGAACAACTTGCCGGGCTGAAAACACCGTTTCGTAAAAATGGGGTGGTTACGGCGGGGAATGCCTCTGGCGTGAACGACGGCGCAGCAGCGCTGATCGTCGCCAGTGAACAGATGGCGCTCGCGCAGGGATTAGTCCCGCGTACGCGTATTGTGGCGATGGCGACGGCAGGCGTGGAGCCGCGTCTGATGGGCTTAGGCCCGGTACCTGCCACCCGCAAAGTGCTGGAGCGAGCCGGACTCAGTATCAACGATATGGACGTCATCGAGCTTAACGAAGCTTTTGCTTCGCAGGCGCTGGGCGTGCTGCGTCAGTTAGGGTTACCCGATGATGCCGCTCACGTTAACCCGAACGGGGGCGCTATTGCGTTAGGCCACCCGCTGGGGATGAGCGGTGCCAGACTGGCGCTGGCCGCAAGCAATGAATTGCATCGACGCAACGGGCGCTATGCGCTGTGTACGATGTGCATCGGTGTGGGTCAGGGCATTGCCATGATCCTTGAGCGTGTTTGAGCGAATAACAATGTGAGTACCCTACAATGACAAATACAACAAAGCTTGACCCGATCGAAACAGCATCCCTTGACGAATTACAGGCTCTTCAGACCGAGCGTCTGAAATGGACGCTGCACCATGCCTATAACAACGTACCGATGTACAAACGCAAGTTTGACGCAGCGGGCGTTCACCCTGACGATTTCAAAGAGCTGGCGGATATCCGTAAATTCCCGTGCACGACCAAGCAGGACCTGCGGGATAACTATCCGTTCGATACCTTTGCCGTACCGATGGAGCAGGTAGTGCGTATTCACGCCTCCTCAGGCACCACCGGCAAGCCAACGGTGGTGGGTTATACCCAAAATGATATCGACACCTGGGCCAATCTGGTGGCCCGCTCCCTGCGCGCCGCGGGCGGCAGTGCAAAAGACAAAATTCACGTAGCCTATGGTTACGGGTTGTTTACCGGCGGTCTGGGCGCGCATTACGGTGCGGAACGTTTAGGCGCAACGGTGATCCCGATGTCGGGTGGTCAGACGGAGAAGCAGGCGCAGCTTATCCGGGATTTCCAGCCAGATATGATCATGGTGACGCCATCCTACTGCCTTAACCTGATTGAAGAACTGGAACGCCAGATGGGCGGCGATGCCAGTACCTGTTCTCTTCGTGTGGGCGTGTTCGGCGCCGAGCCGTGGACGCAGGCCATGCGCCGTGAGATTGAAAAACGGCTAGGGATCACAGCGCTGGATATTTATGGTCTCTCTGAAGTGATGGGCCCCGGCGTGGCGATGGAGTGTATCGAAACCGCCGATGGTCCGACCATCTGGGAAGATCATTTCTATCCGGAGATCGTCAACCCGAACGACGGCACGCCGCTTAATGACGGCGAGCAGGGCGAACTGCTGTTTACCACGCTGACGAAAGAGGCGCTGCCGGTGATCCGCTACCGTACCCGTGACCTGACACGCCTGCTGCCAGCAACCGCGCGCAGTATGCGTCGTATGGACCGGATCAGCGGTCGCAGTGACGATATGCTGATCATCCGTGGCGTCAACGTCTTCCCGTCGCAGCTGGAAGAGGAAATTGTGAAGTTCGAACATCTCTCGCCGCATTACCAGCTGGAGGTGAACCGTCGCGGACATCTTGATTCACTTTCCGTGAAGGTGGAGCTGAAAGAGAGCAGCCTGACGCTGACGCACGAACAGCGTTGCCAGGTGTGCCACCAGTTGCGCCACCGCATTAAATCGATGGTCGGGATTTCAACCGACGTGATGATCGTTAACTGCGGCAGTATCCCGCGCTCAGAGGGGAAAGCCTGCCGGGTGTTTGATTTGCGTAAAGTCGCGGCCAACGGCTGAGTTTCTTCTTCCCTCTCTCCGCCGGAGAGAGGGAATGCAGAACTATGCTATGATTCATCCGGGACAAAAATTACAACAGAATGAATCACATGAAACTCGACGCCTTCATCCAGCACGCGGTCAGCTCCGTTCCGGTCAGCGGGACATCCCTTATCTCTTCATTATACGGTGACGCGCTTTCCCATCGCGGGGGCGAGATTTGGCTCGGAAGCCTGGCGGCATTACTGGAGGGTATGGGGTTCGGCGAACGGTTCGTGCGAACTGCGTTATTCCGCCTTAACAAAGAGGGCTGGCTTGACGTCTCGCGCATTGGACGCCGCAGCTTTTATCGCCTGAGCGACAAAGGGCTACGCTTAACCCGCCGCGCGGAGAATAAGATCTATCGCGCGGAGTTGCCCGCCTGGGACGGAAAATGGTTATTGCTGCTCTCTGAAGGCCTGGACAAAACCACGCTTGCCGATGTCAAAAAACAGCTGATCTGGCAGGGGTTTGGCACGCTGGCGCCGAGCCTGATGGCCTCGCCATCGCAGCATCTGGCGGATGTGCAGTCCCTGCTTCATGATGCTGGCGTGGCGGAAAACGTCATCTTCTTTGAAGCTCACTCGCCGCTGGCTTTATCCCGCGCTGCGTTGCGTTCGCGGGTGGAAGAGTGCTGGCAACTGACCGAACAAAACACGATGTACGAAACGTTTATTAGCTCGTTCCGACCGCTGCTGCCGCTGCTGAAAGAGGCGACACCAGAGGAGCTGACGCCAGAGCGTTGTTTCCAGATCCAGCTGTTGCTTATCCATTTTTATCGTCGTGTGGTGCTGAAAGACCCATTGCTGCCGGAAGAGCTACTGCCAGCGCACTGGGCCGGGCAAAGCGCCCGGCAGCTCTGCATCAATATTTATCAGCGTGTGGCACCAGGGGCGCTGGCGTTTGTCAGTGAGAAAGGCGAAACCTCCGTCGGTGAACTGCCCGTGCCCGGCACGCTCTACTATCAACGCTTTGGTGGTCTTACGAGCACATAAGGAGTGAGGATGCCTGTTTATCAAATTGATGGTCTGACGCCGGTCGTACCTGACGAGAGCTATGTTCACCCGACGGCGGTACTCATTGGTGATGTGATCCTGGGGAAAGGTGTTTATGTCGGCCCGAACGCCAGCCTGCGCGGAGATTTTGGCCGTATTGTGGTGAAAGATGGCGCGAACATTCAGGATAACTGCGTGATGCATGGTTTCCCTGAGCAGGACACGGTGGTGGAAGAGGACGGACATATCGGCCACAGCGCGATTCTGCATGGCTGTGTTATTCGCCGTAACGCACTGGTGGGAATGAACGCTGTGGTGATGGACGGCGCGGTGATTGGTGAAAACAGCATCGTCGGCGCGGCGGCATTTGTGAAGGCGAAAGCGGAAATGCCCGCAGGGCATTTGATTATTGGCAGCCCGGCCAAAGCGATTCGCGAGTTGAGCGAGCAGGAACTGGCGTGGAAAAAACAGGGTACAAGGGAATATCAGGTGCTGGTGGAGCGCTGTAAGCTGACCATGCACCAGGTGGAACCGCTGCGTGAAGTGGAGCCTGGGCGGAAAAGGCTGACGTTTGATGAGAATTTAAGGCCGAAGTCGGCGGTGTGAGGTGAGATATTGAAGCAGGGGCGGATGGAACCGACCCATGCTGCGGTTATCTGTACAGTTGCAATTAAATGAGGCTAATTATTTAATCCCTGCTGCCGATAATCTTTTTCTCTGGTTATATATGAAGGAACATGTATGCATTACGCACGGCCTCTTCTTCGCCCTCTGTTTTTACTTTCTCTGTTGCCGTTTTCTTTTGCTCAGGCCGCTGAAAAGCCTGAACTTATCGGCGGTGGCATTAACCCCTTGTCTGTTACCCGCATCCACGATCGTGTGAGTTATATGGTGTCGTTAAACTTCAATAACGGCAAAACAGCGCAACAATGGCGTTCAGTGGATTGTAAGCAGGGTAAGTCCGAGCTTCTGTACAAGGATTTACTGGATGATGAAGGGTTAACCAAAGTCCGTTTTTACGGCGACAGCTACATGCGGTATGCGCCAGCACAGGATGATAAGCTGATGACGGCAGAGGATATCCGTAAGATCTGCCAGCTACCGGTAAAAGAACCTCTGTGGGAAAGATTATCAGCCACGTCTGCAACGGGCATTACCGATCTTGTCGATGTTAACAGCATTCATCGCGTTGGCGACATTTTAACGGTACGCATGGGATATGATTTTGCCGATATCATCTGGGAACCGCCTTATGACGCGCCGCTTGAATTAAAGATTGAGCACTATTTCTATAATTGCAAAACCCATCAGGGCGACGCTGTCGCTGCAATGAACTTCGATGGCCAGGGTCGCGTAACGGACTCACTCATCACGGCTGATATTGTTCGCCGCAAAAGTAGCTTCAAGATTGACGCTCAAAAGGCACAACACTTTGAGCAACTCTGCCAGCTACCTGCAGGCAAAACGTTCACCGCTGAAGGGCGCTTTGTACCCGCGGTGAACAAGTCAGCGTCCACGTTGATGGGGCCCTCAATGCCCGATCTGAGCAATAATAATCCGCAATGGTTGAGCAAATACCCCCTTTCTGCTGCCGTTGATCGCCAGGCGCAGGCATTGATCAAATCCTGGGCGATACCGCGTTTTAAACAGGTTCGGTATACCGAAGTCAGCGCGCTCGGTAAGATTAAAGTCCAGTTGGATGCGCAATCGGATGGTTATATACGTAAGCTGGAAGATTATGGCATCTGGACTGTTCAACGTTTAACGCTGGCTAATCTGTTGCAACTGAAATTCGCCATGTCCATCAGTAGCGGTGCCATGTTGCTCAACACATTGCAGACGGATCTGCATTTCCCGTTAGTACAGGGTCAAAAATATCAGGCTAAATTGGAAAATATTGATGCGGATAAGAAAGTCACATCGTCAGCGATGCGCTGTGAAGTGACGGGGGAAGGGGATGCACAGCGTATCGCACCTGAGTTTAGTGGGAAATATTTGTTAGTTGAGTGTCACGAAAGTAATGAGGGGCAACCGGATAACAGGAGCAAATTAGCCTGGCTGCAGGATCTCAATATCTTCGTCCCTGTTGCTCAGCAACTGGGCGATAAGCCTGAAAGGTTGGTGACGCTGGAAAATGTGAGTGTGACGCGATAATCAATAACCAGGCCTTACCGAGCTATTATGAAATAAGGACATAAAATGACCAATTCAGCGTTTCAGTGGACGTGCATTAAATGTGATAAAGAGATCCCACAGCATCTTGAATATTGTTCTGAGTGCGAAGAAAAACGATATCGCAAAATAGGTGGTTTGTTATATCTGCCATTTATCAATATGCTGTTTATCGCTTACGCCTACTTTAACTCTATGGCAGTAACGTTAAGTGCCGGGATGGAAACGGTAGGTCGTCTTCCGCTCTCCCAGACGACCTATCTCTTTGTTGCTAGTGGGATTAACTTAGTTTTCCTGCTTTTTATCATCTATATTGTTTCTCTGTTTTTGCGGAAAAAGAAAGAGTTACCTCTGGCTTATTGTGCTTTGCTTGTTTCGGGTATCGCTCTGATGCTAATTGACAGGGTCGCCACTTCTTACATCTTTCCGCAGATCTCCCTGAATATGGCTCAGATAATGCCTATTATTATGCATGTGATATACGCTTGTATCTGGATCCCGTACTTCCGTACCTCCGTTCGGGTTAAAAAGACGTTCATTTGGTAGACGAGGCTGGCCGCCAGTACACGATAGGGAAGCAATATTTTTTGGCGTTGTTGGGAGGTCATCTCAGCAACCCAACCAATATTGGGTGTCTCCCACATATCCGAAAGTATGCTAAAATTTGTACAGCGATAAGCCGAAGATAAAACGTCGCAATTTCAGCGCGTTAGCCAAAGTGAGTGATTATGGATAATAGTCCACATGAACAGACAGTTTGGAAAAGATACCGCGCATGGTTGTGGTGCGGAAGTTTTTATCTGGTTGCATTGCATTGTTCTGCAGATGAAATAAACCTGTACTCAATAAACACGGGTTCATACGTCTATCATCTTACAAACAATCACGGACAATATACTGAGAATTTTGAGAATAACTTTATATCCGTGGAGAGGAAGTTCTCGGATGATTCGAAATATAGCTTTGTGCTAGGCACAATGAAAAACAGCTTTGATAACAGATGTCTGGCTGCCGGCGTCAGAAGAGACTGGGCAGGGTGGGATAACGGTTGGGTTTTTAAAGGGATATATGGATATGTCGGCGAGTTTTTCTTTGATGCTTTCAATGATTGCGGTGACCATGGGTCATACCATGATTTCAAAAAAGTAACAGGAATCGGCTTTTCTCCCTACATATACCATGGATTTCAATACAATTTTACGTCTTATTTTGGGATGGATGTAGGTATTATAATTCCATCCGTATTTGTCATTACAGCACAGTGGAGCTTTAGATGAATCCTTCACCTGGTGTGACGACATTATAGAATGAAGTGATGTACCACCTGTTGATTGTGCGACATATAGTAACATCTTTCTCTCCGCTTTATCGCAGGGCTGCGACAGCAGCCCTTTGAAAATTCTGGTAATATTCGCCTTCAACCCGTTTGGGGTTATATAACACTACCGGTTTCACCCTCACTCGCAGTCTCTTTGCTTTGAATGAAGCGGAGTGCCAGATAGAGGTCTGGCGCCAGAATCATTTCATCATCATTGATAGTTGGTCGACTTTCTTTGAACCAGCGTGTTAATTCCGTTTTCCTGCCCGCAAGGATGAGCTTAATCTGCCGACCCTTCAGGTCACGCTTTAGCTCATTAATGGTTGCCAGGACACTGATATCTGAATACGTGAAGCAGGCAACGGCATCAATGACCACCCATTTAGGCTGTTCTGCTGCGCCTTCAACTAAGTTCAACACGCGGCGTTTAAAATAAGCCACATTAAAATAGGTCAACGGTGAGTTAAATCGATACATCAGCACGCCCGGAACCATTTTAATATCGGTGGTATTCCCTAATGAGTGGATCATGCCATTTTCGTCTGTTCCCAGTAAATGCTCAGAGGGGCGAAAGACTGTACGGAGGAACTGTAACAGGCCAAGCAGCACAGCAAGGCCGATCCCCTGAATAACGCCGATAATTAAAACACAACCAAACGTGAAAAAGGCCAGGCGAAATGCCTGTTTATTTCTTCGTCTCAGGTTCCATAGCCCACGCAAATCAATTAATGACCACGACGCATACATAAGAACAATGCCTAAGGCAGAGACCGGAATAAATTGTAAGGGTTGGGTGAAAAAGAGTAATACGACTCCAATGATTAAGGCTGCGACAATGGATACCAGCTGACTTTTTCCTCCAGTGGAATCATTAACCGCGGTCCGGGAATCGGCCCCACTAATAGCAAACCCCTGAGATAACCCCGACATGATATTCGCAATACCCAGCGCTCTGAACTCTGCATCAGCATTAATTTCATAGCCATTTTTCGCGGCAAAACTGCGGGCGGTCAGCATCAGACTGACAAAACTAACCAAAGCCAGGTTCAGCGCAGGGATCACTAAATCACGCATCGGGCCCGGCTGGAACGCCACCCAGTTAACGACCGGTAAACCGGGCTGGAAGCCTTCCCCCCCAATAGTGGCAATACCATACTGTTGCGCAGATGTCCCCCATACCAGAAACGTCGTTATCACGATGGCAATCAACGGTGCGGGCCAGTGGCTGCGAAACGTTTTGATCGCCATTAAAATCGCTAACGTTAAAATGGATATTCCTAAGGTTAATAAATGGCTCTCTGAAATTCGGCCCGGTAAGGCAATTATTTTCTCAATAACCTGCGCTTCATCAAGCTTGATCCCGAAAACCTTGCCTAATTGCCCGACAATAATCGTTACGGCTACGCCATTAAGCAGGCCAGTCAGAATAGGGTGAGAAAGCAGATCGGCAAGGGCACCCAGGCGAAATTTACTGGCAAGCAGACACCATCCGCCCATCATCAATGTCATGACGATCGTCAGTTGCCAGTGCAGTTCGGGATTTCCGGCAGAAAGAGGAAACACGACGGCGGCAATCACCGCGCAGGTCGTTGCGTCGGGGCCAACAATAAGCTGACGTGAAGAGCCAAACAGCGCATAGGCTATCATTGGTAAAACGCATGAATACAGACCTACGATAGCCCCAACACCCGCCAACTCAGCATAAGCAATAGCAACGGGCAGTGCTACAGCCGCAACGGATAACCCAGCTTTAACATCATGTTTTAGCCAGCTTTTATCGTAGGCTAATAAATTTTGCAGCCCTGGCATGTAGTTTAAAAAAAATTTTCCGAACACGTTATTCTCCGGATATTGATCTTACCTACGTAATGATGGCACGCTTCTAAATAAAATTTTTGTTTTAAAATGGTTCCAGGCTTTGCCGGCATTGACAGTTGTTACTCTCAGGAGCGCGATATGACCACCTTTTATCAATTTTCTGCTACCAGTCTGCGCGGCCAGGTTATCTCAATGGCTGACTATGCTGGCAAACTGGTTTTGGTGGTGAACACTGCCAGTCAGTGTGGATTCACGCCACAATACTCTGGCCTTGAGGCGCTCTACAAGAAGTATGCTGGCCATGGGTTTGTGGTGCTGGGTTTCCCCTGTAACCAGTTTGGTAAGCAGGAACCCGGCGGTGCTGATGAAATCGAGCAGACCTGTTATATCAATTACGGTGTGAGCTTCCCGATGTTCGAGAAAGTAGAGGTCAACGGCAACGCCGCGCACCCGGTGTTTCGTTACCTGAAAAATGAATTGCCCGGGGTGCTGGGGGGACGGATCAAGTGGAATTTCACGAAGTTCCTGATAGGTCGCGACGGCACACCGCTTAAGCGTTTTGCACCGTTCACGACGCCGGAGAAAATGGAAGCCTCCATCCTCGCCGCACTCAAGATCTGAGTGTTCCCGTTATTCGAGATATTTGCTTCTGGCGTACTTTCGGCAAACGGCAGGTAGTATGACCGCCCGTTGACAGGGGGGCGTATACAATACCGCAAGGGATAAACTGATTGAAGCCGTTGCGTAAAATCACTTATTCTTTGCCGTTTAAACATGCAGGAGATGCGTCATGATCGGCGAAACGCGCGGGCGGGGCACTTACTCTATGCCCGGGCTAAGCCACTACTGGAGGCGCTTGAGCAAACTGAAACAGAATTAACGTTACGGCAAATGCAACTCAAGGGTCCATTACGCATTTGTATTCCGAATGAAATAGGTCCTGCATTGCTGGGCTCTGTTGTTGCCGATTTCGCTTGCCAGTATCCCGAGTTGGAAATAAGCTGCGTAACAAATTTGTCTGGTTTTGAATCCCTGCGAGATGATCTTGATTTAGCTGTTATCGTTAGCCGTGGTCAAATGGATGACTGTGACTACATAGCCCGTCATCTGGTGACTATCCCTTGCACTATTGTTGCAGCCCCCTCCGTTATTCAGCGTTATGGTACACCTTCTCGGATACAGCAATTTGAAGAGTTACCCTGTATTACAACGGTAAGTGCACTGAGAGGTGCTCCCTGGCAGTTTGTTAGTAAAAAAGGGGGATTTGAAACCATTAAGGTTAAAGGTCATTACCGGGTAAACAGCGGAGAAATGGCAGGGCGAGCGGCGGTCGCAGGTGTCGGTTTTGCCATTCTTTCGAAACAAGCCTGTCAGCCATACATTAACAATGGACAGTTAATCGAAGTTGAGTTTGAACAATCGCCAGCGCCATTGCAATTGTTTGCACTTTATTCAGAACGACGCTATTTGCCTGCTAAAACACGAGCGCTCATTGATTTCATGCAGCAGAAATTGAGCAAAAATCCTGAGTAACACAAGGTAATGTTGCATAGCCAAAGGGTTTAGCATCTTATTCGACTTGTTTGTCCATATTTGTCATATGACGACAGCGAGTTTGTATGGCATAAGAGTGATTAACGAACATAAAAAGGAGTGACATTATGACGCTTTATGACCTTCGAGCCGAAGCAATTGCATTACCTGAGAGCTGGCACTCTACTGTATTAGGCCGCATTGGCACCGCAAATCTCAAAGTTTTACGCATGGATGAACGCTCAGTCATTGAAGAGGTACATGCGTACGACGAGGGGTTACTGGTTATTGATGGACGTCTGGAGCTGAGTGTGAAAGGAAACAAAATCTCTGTTACGTCCGGCCAGCTTTATGTCGCGAAAGCGGGTATTCCTCATACGGTAGAACCCGGCAGTTTTGGCACACTGGTTATCATTGATTTACCAGAAACGGACGTTGCCTGACGATAGTATGTCAGCTCAGTGCCAAAGGCGGACGTGGCTTTCCAGCGTTGATTGTCCTAAAAATTAATGACCCTATGTAATCAGGACAATACTATGCTCCTTGAGAAACTTAAACGTCTCGAATGCTCTCTTCATAATAACAAGCGGAACGATCGGAAATGGCTTGAACAGATACTTCATGAGGAATTTCGAGAGATAACGCGATCTGGCATGTTAGTTGATCGGGCAGAAACAATAGAGGTACTTTCTACTGAAGTTGGTGGTTCAATAATACACAGTGACGAATTTAGACTTATCATCGTTAGAAATAATTTCGCAATATTGCATTATAGGACTTTTGATCCAGATGGTAGTAATGCCTCTCTTCGTTCTTCATGCTGGGAAATGAATGGAAATGGCCAATGGCAATTGGTATTCCATCAGGGAACGCCTGAGTCGAAGCGCGTTTAGATCCTGGTCGCAACGTCCGCTCCTCGCTCAAAGAATACCCCCACATTTACTCATGCAGGTCTGCTTCGTGCCGGACGCGGACACCGTTTACCCCCGAAGCCACGGTGTGATCGTCAGCCCGGTCAGCAAACCTTCCGGACTAAGCAGGCGAGTGACGGTTTGCCCCCACGGTTCAGTACGGTTAGCCACCAGCAGGCGATAACCTTTATCCCTCAGGATACGGGTAGCAGAAGCGAGATCCTGCACCTCGTATTCAATCCATCCCTGAGGTATCGGATGATCGGCTGGCCACTGCTCCTGGCCAAAACATGACGTGGCAGCCTGCGAAAGCGGCCAGACGGCAAAATGTTTAACCCCCTGCAAAAGACCTTCTTCGGCAAGAAGATAGTCGCTATTACCTTCCATCGGCTTTAGCGGCAATCCGAGCGTCTCGACATAAAACCCGTAACTGGACTCTGTATTTCGCGAAATGGGTCCGAAACCCGCGATAAATAACACGTCAACTCCCGGTAAAATCTGCGACATAGCACCCCCTGGATTGCCTGAAATTAATGCTGAATTTAAAGTATGGCTGGCATTAACACTACCCTCAATTCTGGTATCTCATTTACCGTATCGGGCATGCCGCCACGGGTTTAAACGTAAGGGCGATGACGATCAACAGCACGACACCGGCGCTCATTACCAGCCAGGCGCTGGTCAGTGAAACCGCATTGTCGCGAACGATCCCCGCAATTAATGGCATGAGTGCCGCAATCAAGTACCCGCCGCCTTGCACTTTCGAAAGTAATTTCCCTGCCTGGGCGGGTGTTTGTGCGTGATCGAATGTGACGATGAGCGACAGCGGGAAGAGGGCGCCGATACCTGTGCCAAGCAGTAAGGTTGATATTACGGGCGTGGTTCCTGGCGAAAAGACCAGACACATTAACCCCGCCAGCAGCAACAGCAGAACAGTAATCAGCGGAACGCGACGGTCGGGGAATTTACCAATCAGCGCAGAGACAACAAACCCTGCGACAACTTCGGTTAATGTTAGCCAGGCCAGCATATAACCGCTGCTGCGTGCGCTCCATCCCGCCTGAATATAGAGCGGTGGCAGCCACGCCAGAACCAGCGTGTAGGCTCCCGTCCCCACACCGAAAAAGAGCAGCAATAGCCCGGTACGGGAAGAGGAGAGAGTCACTGATTCGCGCACTGGCGTTTGCCCGCGATGATGCTTAACCAACGCCAGCCACAGTACCAGCGCAAGCAGCGTTAACACACCTGCCATCGCCAGCGCGGGCTTCAGCGCAAGCCATGAAAATAACGGCTCGGCACTGGCGGCCGCTAATGCGGCCCCGGCCATAATGCCCGTGCTGAACAGGGACATCACCGTGCTGGCCGTCTGTACATACTCCCTTTTTATCAGAGCAGGCATTAACGCCTGGATCATGCCTATGCTGGCCCCGCCCAATAATGCTGTGGTCATCAGGCCGGTCAGCGTGGCGCTCATCCCCCGGAATGAACAGGCCAGGAGCAGGATGAAAAGTCCGATCATAATCCCCCGGACGGCGCCCACTCTGGCTAAAAGCCAGGGGCCGCTTAATGCCGCCAGCCCCATCATGGCGACAGGTAGCGTGGTAAGCAGGCTGAACTCTGTGGCTGATAACCCCACTTCACGTTGAAGTACTGAAAACAACGGTCCGACAGAAGCAAGTATAGGGCGCAGGTTCAACCCGACGATAAAAGCGAGAACGGCAAAGAGTAAAGGCGATGTGCGTTTCAACATGAGATCCTTTTCGGTAGTGAGCAGCCAGGGCAAAACACCGCAAGCATTTATCTTAACGTTAAGATAAAATCTTTTTTTGTGTAAGATGTACCGCACAACAGGATAAATTCCCGCGTTATCAGGGGTGAAAATGAAAGACCATGTCGATTTTGTTGTTGACCAGTGGGGCAGTGCCATGCCGGAACTGGATGTCTCATCGATGAAAATTTTTGGCCGCATGCTCAGGTTGATGAAGCATCTTGCAAAAAAGCGTGCGCAGGCCATGGCGTCGTTCGGTTTTCGCGAGGGCGAATTTGATGTGCTTGCCACGTTGCGTCGCGCCGGTGAACCCTATTGCCTGTCGCCCACGCAGCTGTATAAATCGCTGTTGATCACCTCTGGGGCAATGACTAACCGGCTCAATCATCTGGAACAACAAGGTTTTATCCGGCGGATTGCTGACCCTGAAGACAAACGCAGCACCCTCGTCAGCCTGACGCCTCACGGGCAGGAGTGTATTGAACGCGCGTTGATCGTTCATACAGAAACACAGAATGCACTACTGAAACCGTTATCGGGCGAACAACACGGGCAGCTTGAATCCCTGCTGAGGGAATTACTGCTGACATTTCCTCCGGAGGCGTCGGGGGATAAATGACTGAGCACTGGCCGGAATATCGCAAAAAACAAGGTGAATGATGTCATTACCACCACTGTATGCCCTACGCGCGTTTGAAGCGGCCGCACGGCTGAACTCATTCAGTAAAGCCGCTGAAACGCTCAATATTACGCCGGGCGCGGTCAGCAGACATGTCCGGACGCTTGAGTTGTGGTTCGACTGTGAGCTTTTTAAACGACAAGGCCCGAGAGTCGAGGTGAGTGAGGCCGGACGGATTCTTGCCGGGCAACTCAGCGAAAGTTTCGCCAGCATGGAGTGGGCCTGTCGGGCATTCAGAAGTGAACATCACCTCCTGCGCCTCAAAGCCCCCAGCTCGCTTACCATGAGGTGGTTGCTCGATGCCCTGAGAACTTTTCGCGAGAGCCATGCGAAACCCAAAGTTGAAATAGCCAGTGTCTGGATGGACATTGATACCGTTGATTTCACTCGCGAGCCTTACGATTGCGCGATACTCCTCGGAAATGGGTATTTTGGTGAAGCCACAGAGAGCCGGTTGCTTTTCAGTGAATGGCTTATCCCCGCTTGCGCCCCCTCTTTGCTGGAATCTGCCCGGCATCATCTTCCTCAGTGCGATCTTATCCATCCCTCACCGGACAGACGAGACTGGAGAAGGTGGCTGAAAAGGACGGGGAAATTTCCCGGACTCGACGTGAGTGGCGGGATTGTCTTTGATACCCTTGAACAGGGAAGTCTTGCAGCCATGAACGGTCATGGTGTCGCTATGACTGACCTTCGTCTCTCGTCAGAAGCCCTGACGGGTGGCCTTCTCGTCCTTCCCTTTCGGGAGGCCATCGCAACAGGAGAGGGCTACTATATTGTCTGGCCGAAAAATTCGCTCAGAAAGCAAAGTATCGAACGCCTGTTAGGCTGGCTTAATCTTAATACTCCGGTTGTTCCTTCTCTGGATATTGTATGTCTTGATTGGGATTATAAAAGGTCGTACTGAAACAGGATATTCCCTGCGGAGTATCCTGTCTGTCAGCATTATTTATGCGTAGGGGATGTTAGCCATTTTCTTATATCTATCCGGCAATGCACTATTCAGGTTGAGCAATTTATCCAGAATGTAGAGGGCAGGTGCTCCTTTTTCCCGCTCTGCATCGATCAACGCAGTGCGTAATACGTTGGCAGCCGCTGTCATTTTATGAAAATAATCCACTGCTTCAGATGCCTGCATTTCATCTGACGCGGTGTTAGGCACCCGGGACCATTCCGCGAAGTCAGGCAGGGGAAGGGGGATGTCTTCTTTGGGTAAATACGCAGAAAGCAACTCCTCAGCTTTGCCAGGCTCACTAAGGGCGAATGAGAGCAGATGCAGGCGATGTATAAATTGTGAAAGTGCTTCAGAGTTTCCTTTCTCAGCTGAAAGTATTTTTATAAACGTATGTAAATTTTCAGTCGTGGTATTTTTATGTGGCAAAACTATATTCATTAAATGGCATAAAATTTCTAGCGTCATAGGTTCCTCATCAACTCTCATTATTATTTAGAGTATGCGTCTCGATGTTCATTTCATCGAACAGCAATAAAAAAGGTTGAGGGAATGATATTTCAGTGCGGTTAAATTGAAAAACGACAAATAGTAAGACTCAGCGTGAGTTTTACTCAACATTGAATTTTACCCATAACACAGGGCTCGGAACCTGCAGACGCGTTAAGGTCTTTGCTGGCTCTGAGGAGAATTTATTGAGGATCGCCGTAGCTGATTGTCTGTTTCTAATGGTATAACGTGCTGCGGCAATCGAGTTGCCGTAAGCTAACTACACTCCCAAAGGTTTATATGAAACAAATTACGTTCAGTGACCTGCAGCAACAAAGCGAGCAAGCCGCAAATTCCCCTCGCTTACGCGCTCATCGAAATTTGCACCCTGAGCTCAGCGATCCGGTTCAGCGTCTGGCTATTGCCATGGAACCAGGTACCTATGTTCGTCCTCATCGTCACCCGCACACGTTTGAACTGCTGACGGCTCTTAGCGGGCGCTTTTTAGTACTGAATTTTGATGACAACGGTAACGTGACCCAGCGTGTTGTACTGGGTGAAGATTGCAAGGTGCTGGAGATGGACGCGGGGATCTGGCATGCCGTGTTATCGCTGGATAAAGGCGGGGTCATTTTTGAGGTAAAACACGGTGGCTACCAGCCTGTTGCCGAACAAGATTCAGCCCCATGGGCACCTGCTGAAAACGAGCCAGGTACCGCGGAGCTAATGAAATGGTACGCTCAGGCACAAGTGGGTGACGGTGGTTTTACGTTGTAATTTATCTACAATGTGTCAGGCGCGCCGAAATGCGTTCCTTTTCAACTGGCATTTTAAAAGGCCAGTCACTTGCGGTCAGGAATATTACGAACGGTCCTCTTTTAAAACGGAATGATAAAATGACCCATTCATTACGGCGGCTTGATGACGACTCCCTAAGGGAACAAATCCGGGGGGGTAAATGTCTATCAGCATGACAGTGGTCAGCTTCCGTTCGGAAACATTGATGCCTCACATTTTGAGTTATTGATTGCCGATCTTTTCCGGCATCTGCAGGGCACTGGAGTCGATTGGAACTGGTATGATGATGTCTGCCGCGTAAATGATGGTGCCGATAATGGCGTTGATGTCCTATTATCTCTCGATCAAGAAAGCCGGGGCATTGTGCAGTGCAAACGTTATTCAAGTGCTGACGTTACCATGACGCTGGTTCGTCAGGAGTTGCTTGCTCTTACTCTGCGCGGACTTGTCATTGACGACCTGCTTCCTCCCGAGGATCATTCAACACCCTTCCGGTATATTCTTGCGGTATCCAACAACGTCGCGGCAGATGTGTTCAGTTTCTTTACAAAGAAAATGCTGTGGTTAAAGATCTCACGAATAACCAAAGTAAGTGGGAAACGGCGGCCAGAATCGTTAAGAGCAAATATGCCCTTCTTAAAAACAGCTCTGTGTTTACCGGTAAAACCGATGCCCAGCTTCTGGCGATGGTGAGCGACAGATTAAAAGCATTTAAATATACGCTGTTCCGTCAGGAGTCACTTTCTCCGCTAGTGAGGAGGTGCGACTATGTCATGAATACCTATTTTGCCCGGGAGCAAGTTTGTTCGGTAGATGAGATCCACCGGTTATTCCGGGAGTATATGCCGGAACAGCCAGAGCTGCTTGCGTCAAATTACCTTGCTTACAGGTCCGTATATACACGGTATTCCAACGCAACAATGCTGTACGGTAAACGACTTCATTCGGTACTCATCCACCAGCGAGGACATGAGGCGCTCAAGACACTAGACGAGATGCTGACAACGCATCTTCCCCGCCAGACGGGCTCACAGCCTTCTGTAATTGTGTTCTGTGCAGATGCCTTCACGCTATCTGATTATGCAACCCTTAATAATCTGGTCAGCAGCTATCCCTTTCCCGTTGTTTTGCAAGCTGGTTTCGGGTGCGTAAAAGGCAGTGAGCTTAATGGGTTACGAAAATTAGCGATAAATTTCCCGGACGGTGACACAACGCTTTACCCGGCTGACGCAGACTATAAGGGGGGCTGGTGCTGGATAAAGGAAGAGAATTCAGCTCCAGAGGTGTGGTTATTACTCGAAACCACTGACCGCGGTTCGGGGACTGGACACGGCAGATTGTCCCTTCGACTGAGTTTTGCGGATATCAATCTTTGGTGCACCCTGAGTGGTGATTTTTACCCGGATACGCTGAATAAACACTTGCTGTGCGAAAAAGTTCTGGTCGGGATGAAGGATGATCGTTCAGGAAGAGGTAATATCCTGCTCGTCTCTTCTGCCGGCCCCATTCAGCAGGACACAGTCTGTCGTCAGGTGAACCTGTTCAATATGCTCAGAAGGCAGTCGGAGTTAGGGGTGGTACTTTGTCACGCGGCAGAAAACCCGGAAATCAGTGAGGCTCTGCGACATGCCACGGGATTTTTCCCGCTGAGTACCGGCGACGACCGGTTGTTCCTCTGTCCGAAGGCGCAGGATTTCTTCCTCCTGAGAAGCAGCCACATTGCCTCCGTTATACTAACGCTTGCCTTTGACAAGACCCGTAACAGTTTTAGCCTGATTGATTCCTTTTTATATCAGCGGCATGCGGGGCAGTTACTGTCTCTCAGCAAGGGCATTCAGATGGAGCTTGACCGTATGTTAAGCCCGTTGATCCCGTCGACGATGTATCCTATGACTTCCGTCGGTCTTACTGATCTGCGCCAGGGAATACTGACGGGAACAATCCCATATCCGGAAAACCTGGTGCAATATGCACTCAATGGTACGGGCTCTGAAAACAACACCGAACCGGACTCCCTGCACTATCATAGGATTGCCCTGCTACGGATCCTGCAAGCGCTTAGTTATCTCTCCGGTGATGTCAATATCAGTTGGCAGTCTGACACAAGCATGACGGCACACCTTTCCTGGGAGCAGTCGGGTGGGCAGAAGGACGGGATCCTTGGCTGGGATGCTCAGGGAATGAATTATATCCAGGTGCAGAGTCGCCTGCTCGAATGGATGAGGGATGGTTCATGGCACCCCGACTTATTTGTTTTCGCTCTTTTCGAGGGGCATATGCCAGCCGGGCAAAACCGGGTACCGCTCGATCTGACCCGCAATGACATTGTACAGCCCGACGAAATTCCGGACAGCACCGTTATGCCAAGGATTTCCCGCAGGGCCTGGGTGGTGGGGCTGATGGACTTGGTGCAAAACAGCATGACAAGCACAACCGCAGCGGATCGCACGTCCTTTCTGAAACAGATACAGGGTCTAAAAAATGGATAACCTAGTAAACCTGATAAATGCCAGAGCCAGCATGACAGGGTTTTTACCCCATAAAAAAGCCCGCACCCGATTTGCGCAGGTGAAGCATGCGGCAGGGTATTGGGAGTCCGATTATGCCTCGCTTCTGCTCTGGGATGTCAGTTATGTGCCTCAAAACGACCTCATCCGTGTGATAAATTACGGTGAGCAGGTTCTTGATACCCTGACGCGCGAAAGAGAAACAAAAGGGTACGTTATCGATGCCTCTCTCATTTATGCCTTCAGGGATCCGTCCCTATGTCCTTCAGCTCTTGTCGGGCGGATCGAACGTGACACACATCTGGCCCGTAAGCACGTTGTTATCAGGGTAGGCGGCCGTTGGACCCGGACAGAACGGATCACTGTTCTGGGGCTTTCCCCAGTCTCGACAGAAATTCATGCATCCGATGGCGCACGTTTTACCGACGCTACAGAGCGTCTGATCATGGACATTACCCACAGCAGTCCCTCCGGTCTTGCCCGCCGACATGCAAATGAATGGGAGAGTGGTGATGTTTGATTTACGCATTTTATCGGTAAAGATTAAGAATTTCAGGGGTATTAAGGGAGAGGTTACACTTCCACTTGATGCGGGGCTGACCGTCATTTATGCGGTAAATGGTACGGGGAAAAGCACGTTATGTCATGCCGTTGAGTGGGTTCTCACAGGTGAAGTGGCTGAGGTCCCTGCGGATGCGTTGGTGTGCCATTTCGCCACCGGCACGACGGAGGTGACCTGTGTTTGTCTTCTTGATGGAAAAAAAACAACCCTGGTTCGCACCCTGCAGGGTGCCACTCTTCAAACAGAGGAAGGAGAAGAGAGGCATATAAAAGATGACGAGTTGCTCGCGATGCTGACGCCGGCAGAAGCTGGTCTCAAAGCGCGATCAAACATTGCCACGAGAAACAAACGCGAGTGGTTACGGCACAGTCGCTGGCTTTATTCGCATTCGCTGGCTCTGCTGGTTGATGAAGCCGAATCGGAACAGCGTTCACAAATTTTTGCAAATATACTTGGCTATGGTCACTTACTTCCTCAGCAGAAATTACTGATGGACTATCTGCGGCATTTGCCACATTCCGTCTCGCTTTATAAAAAGCTCAGGGATACGGAAACAAAACGGCAGGAACTCGAACAAAAGCGTGAGCATTATGGGATACTTGCTACCCGCACTGAAGAGAGGCTGACAGCGTTATGTGATGCGCTGCGGATCCCTAGGGAAAACGTTCCTCCCCGGACACAGCTTGATCGGGCCTTGATGACACTGCAGATACGGCAGTTTGATCATCAGCTTCAGCAAACTCGCTACAGACAACTCGCCGAAACTTGGGAATCTGCACACTATGCGGAAAAAGAACTGACGCTTGCGGATCAAAAACATCTTTATTTTGAATCTGAGATCCGTTCCCGTGAGGAAAAGCAGAGTGAACGGAAGACGCAGATACGTGCTTTAAAACACCATATTGCGGAAGTGAATCACCAACGGGACAGGGTAACCGAAACTCTCACCACTCTTAACAATCAGTGGGAAATGGTCAGTGAGCGCGTTTTTGAAACCATAGGGGAGTATCCAGACCGACTCACATTAGCGCAGTTGCAGGCAATGGTGCCTGAATCCCATCTCTCCTCTGCCATGAGCGGAAAACGACTTTCCTTACTGCATAAAGCTCTCGCCGTACACCGGGCATGCTGGCTTGACGAAGATACGAGAAAGGAGTGGCAAGAATACATACTGGAATACAGTGATGAAGCTCCGCTGAAAGCCAGGGGGGAGCGTTTTCAGGTGCTTAGGGAAAAGCGCGATTCTTTCCGTTTCAGACAGATACATCTCAACGACACTCTGACTCAGCTCATGAACCTCGGCGAGCGTATCGTCAGTCATTCTGGTGAAACTCATTGTCCATTATGCAGCCATGACTGGGAGGGAAATGCATCTCTGATGGAGGCGATACGGCAGTCAGAAAGCATGCTCTCGCCAGCTTTACAGGCACTTAAGACCGAGCTGCAGCAAACCGAAGAGGAGATGGGGCAGCTCCGGGAAGAGATCCGTGACCTGAAAGTTAAAAGAGATCGCGCTACTAGCTATCAGGAACGTCTGCGTCGTGCTGATAAAACGTTTCTTGAACAAAAAGCGCTTCTTGATGTGGAGTGGCTCACGCCCTTGACTCCGGAAACGTGGCGACATGAGACACTGGAAAACTACTTAACCCGGCTGAATATGGGCCGGATGATTGCCGAATTTGCGGATAAAATTAGGCAAGCTGAGAGGCTACTGGATGACCAGACACTGAGAAATGATGTCGCTCTGGGGGATCTACCTGAGGAATACAGTTCAAGACTTACAACTACGCAACGAACACATGATATTTTGCTGACCAATCTTGCTCGCCAGCAAGCAGAGCTTGAACTAAAGCTCGGGCAGGAGTCTGTTTTGTTAAATGAACTGATTTCCGAGCGTAATCACATTGAAATAGTGCTTCGAGGGTACAGGGAAACTTGGGACTCATTCAGAACATTATGGGACAGTTTTACCGGAAACTCTCCGGTAAGTCAGAAAACACTTTCTGAATACAAAAACACACTGGATAGCGATCTTACTGCCGACGAGAACATCACCCTGCTATATGAAAAGGCTAAGATTGCCGTTCATGCCGCCGCAGCTGGTGAAGACTATATCCTTCTGCTCAGTGAAGAGAAGGAACTTCGTCAGCGTATTGAATTACAGGCAAAACGCAAACAGGTCGCTAATGTTGCTCTGTCAGAAGTTACGCATGAAATTGAGAAACTGGCAGATGCACGCATTAATGAGCTGATCGTGCCGGCTTCAGAGCTCTTCTCCAGAATGCATGCCAATGAGGTCTATAAGGGACTGAATATTGCAGGCAAAGGAGAACTTCGCTGGCGGGCTCTGGTTGAAGGTCCGGGAGACAATGATGATGCTTTGGTGGCCGACAGCTACTTCAGCCAGGGGCAACGTCAGGATCTGGCACTTTCTCTCTATCTGGCGCGGGCACGCTCTCTGGGGGGCACATTCTTTCTGGATGAACCCGTGGCACATCTTGACGATCTAAACCGCGCTGCAATGGTCGATATCTTCAGGGTGCTTTCAGTACAGAATCCAGATATGAATCTTGTGCTGACCACCAATAGCGATCTGCTGAGGCGGCACCTGATACAGAAGTACGCTCTACTGAGCGATCAGGCGCTGACGGTGATTACTATGACAGGAAATCCTCATCAGGGAGTCGATGTTACGGTCAGCTCAACAGGCAGGAGGCCTCATTTCCCAGATAACAGACTACCAGCCCCTGTCTGGTGAGGTACTTCTCACCGGAGCGGACGGGGTTATCGGCTACAACTCGTGTAGTAGGCAGGTTCCCGTCGTTGGCAGTGATGTAAAATTTGGGGCTTCCATCGAGTATACCGTGCTACGGTGTTCCAGTTCCTGAACGCTATAGCCGGTTTAGCTACAATCATTTTTATCAATGCAGATGCTTGCAGGCGTTGTCTGGAGTACCCGAGCAGGGTACTCCAGTGCAATGCGGCCTTATATGTCAGGCAGCCAGTTCAGGCATCTGCTCCTTCACAAAATTCAATACCTTTTTCGCGTCCAGAGACGCATATGGCAGACTCTCAACAATGGCGATTGAACGCGTATTCCCCACCGTTTCTTTTATCTCATCGAGTTTGTACTGAATATGCGGCGCAATGAGGAAACCATCGAAAGCGGGAGCGACACTGGCGAAATTATCCAGCCCTACAGCACTAATCATCAGCGGATAACCTTCGCGTTCTGCCAGAGACTGCATCTTTTTGGCGAGCGAGTTTGCGGTATTACCAAACAAACAACATATCAGAAGCTTTTTCATGTTTTGTTCCTCCTGAAAACCGCTCTTAGGGTAGTCCTGAGGGTGTCACCGAAATGCGTGCTGTCTCTTATTTCGGCGACAAATTAATGCTCTTTTAGCCAGTCGAGAAAAAACTGACTAAATGCCGTGACCTGAAGCGGCTGTAATTTGCGTTGTGGGTAAACAAACTGCAGCCCGACGTCTTTGCGGTCGTAACGGCTAAACCCGGTGAAGCTGTCGGCAAACAGCACCATGAGCTTACCGCTCTCAACATCGTCTTTGACGTCCCACCACGATTTTCCTGCAATACCCGCGCCACTGAGCGCCCACTGACGAAGCAATGCTCCGTCGTCGCACACCATGGCAGGTTCTATACGAACGATGGTTTCTTCTCCCTCACTTTCAAAACGCCATTCGTTCATCACCACGCCCTGAGACTCAAGTGCTAGGCACCGGTGCTGGGCTAAATCGGCAAAGGTGGAGGGGGTACCGCGATCGCTAAGATATGCCCCGGAGGCGACCAGCACCCGATGATTCGGACGGATGTTTCTGACGACAAGGCTGCTGTCCGGCAGGTTGCCGAAGCGAATGCTCATATCCAGCCGGTTAGCGACCAGATCCTCAACATGTTCCCTTAGGTAGATGAAAAATTTCACTTCAGGATGGCATCGGGAAAATTCAATAATGGCGGGGCTAAGATACTGTCTGCCAAAGTCAGAGGGTGCAGAAAGGCGAATATTGCCGCTGAGTACACCTTCTTTTTGCGTCAGTAACGACTCGGCGTGATGCATCTCTTCCAGCACGCGAAGCGCGGCATGGTAAAACTCTTCGCCTGCACGGGTCAGCGTAATGGCGCGCGTAGAACGATGGAACAGGCGTGTCTGGTAACGCTCTTCAATCGCTTTTAACCTGGCCGTCATGGTGGCAGGGGAAAGCGACAGGCGTCGTCCGGCGGCGGAAAGACTACCCGCCTCGGCAATTTCAACCAGTAAGGCCATGTCTTCAAGTTTGCCCATTATTCATTTTTTCCGAAAAGTGCATCTGTTTTTGCTGTAATTATCAAAAGAAAGTGTGAGCTGTATAGTGATTTCATCCAAACCACTCGAGATGAAATCATGAACCGTACTTCACTTTTTGAACGTTACAGGCTAGGTGAGCTAAACCTCAAAAATCGTATCGTTATGGCGCCGATGACCCGTGCGCGTTCCCTTCAGCCAGGAAATATTCCGACCTCACTGATGGCTGAGTATTACCGACAGCGTACCAGCGCGGGATTGATCATTACGGAAGCCACGCAGATCTCGCCTCAGGGCCAGGGATACTCATGGACACCCGGCATCCATTCGCCGGAGCAGGTTTCAGGATGGCAACTCACGACGGGCGCTGTGCATCAGGCGGGTGGGGTGATTTTTTCTCAGCTCTGGCACGTCGGCCGGATGTCGCACGCCAGTTTTCACAAGGACGGTAAGCCCGTCGCCCCTTCAGCACTGGCGCCGGACGCCAAAGTGTGGGTGGTGAATGAACAGGGGGAAGGTCAAATGGTTGACTGCCCGCAGCCGAGAACGCTCTCGCGAAAGGACATTCACAGCATCATCGCGGATTACCGCCAGGCGGCACTGAATGCCGTTCAGGCCGGGTTTGACGGCGTAGAGGTTCACGGCGGAAACGGCTATCTGATCGACCAGTTCCTGCGTCAAACCTCCAACAAACGCACGGATGAGTATGGCGGCACGCTTGCTAACCGGATCCGCTTTGCCCAGGACGTGTTGAACGCGATTGCGGAGGCTATTGGTCCCGAGCGTACGGGCATCCGACTTTCACCGTTTATTACCCAACGTGGGATGAACGATCCGCAGGTGACGGAAGCCATACTCGCTCTCGCGGCCTGGTGTGAGCAAAAAGGGATCGCGTTCATCCACCTGGCGGAAGCTGACTGGGACGATGCGCCTCAGGTGCCTGATCATTTCCGTCAATCGCTTCGCGAGACGTTTAGCGGAACCCTTATCGTCGCAGGAAACTATGACCTTGATAAAGCGGAAAAAATACTTGCTGCCGGTTATGCCGATTTGATTGCGTTCGGACGGCCGTTTATTGCCAACCCGGATTTACCTCACCGGCTGGCGCACCAGTTGCCTCTGGCTCAGGTGCGAGACCCCGCCACGTTGTTTGGTGGCACTGCGACGGGATATACCGATTATCCAATATACAACCTGCAAGAGAATGATCTGCAGTTATCTAAATAACGTATCGAGAGAGATTATGAAATATTCAACATTTTTTTCCCCAGGCATAATGGCGCTTATTCTTGCTGGTACCACGGGAACCGCATTTTCGGCCCAGGTTGAACTGGTGAAGCCGGAACATCTTATTGTCGATAAAAGCCTGACGCAGACGCAATTAGCGGCGAATGAATATGTTGCCAGAGAGTATGCAACGTTCTGGAATACGGGGAAAGAGTCCCTGGCCCGTGATGCCCTGGCGATTAATTTTATTGATAAAACGCCTCCTGAAGGTCGCAAGCAAGGTCCCGAAGGCGCTATTTTAGCTTCCCGGGCATTTCGTACGGCCGTACCTGATTTACGCTGTGACGTTGAGCAAATGATTATTTCGGGTAGCCGTGTCGTATCCCATTTACATTTTCACGGCACATTCACCGGGACATTTGGCAAGCTAAAAGGAAAGGGGCAGAAAATAGATTTTATCGCCACGGATATTTATGAGATCGGTGACGGCAAAATTGTGGCTAACTGGCATATTGAGGACAACCTGACGCTGATGAAACAGCTGGGGGCGTTGTAAATTCATCACTCCGGGGTCTGCCCGGAGTGATGCGAAAATCCTATAAACCCAGATCGCTCAGAGAGGGGTGATCGTCCGGGCGTCTGCCCAGTGGCCAGTGGAACAGTCGCTCTGATTCGTTGATCGGCATATCGTTGATACAGGCAAAACGACGCTTCATGAGCCCATTCGGCTCAAACTCCCAGTTTTCATTGCCGTATGAACGGAACCAGTTGCCTGAATCATCATGCCATTCATAGGCGTAGCGAACCGCGATCCGGTTATCCGTAAATGCCCAGAGCTCTTTAATCAGGCGATAATCCAGCTCTTTTTTCCATTTCCGCTCCAGAAACGCCTGGGCCTCTTCACGGTTGGTGGCGAATTCCGCACGGTTGCGCCATTGGGTATCAAGTGAATAGGCCAGTGCGATTTTCGCCGGGTCGCGACTGTTCCAGCCATCTTCTGCCAGCCTGACTTTTTCGATAGCACTTTCACGCGTGAAGGGCGGTAAAGGAGGACGTGTGTTCATGGCGATTACCTCAGGATTATATTATGTAGACAGGTCTGTCTACTTGCGGTAATCTATGCCTGTGAAATAACGTTGTCAACATCCGTTTTGAGGCTACCGAAAAGTGAAAACAGACCCCGTAAGCAACGATACAAAAATCAGCGTCAGGGATAAGATATTACTGACGGCGCACGATCTGTTTTATTCCACAGGTTTCAGGGCGACGGGGGTGGATACGCTGATTAAAGCGTCGAAAGTGACAAAGGTGACTTTCTATCGCCATTTCCCGAGTAAAAGTTTACTTATTCTTGCCTATTTGCACTATCGGCATGAAATATGGATTAGCTGGTTTGAGTCCACGCTGCGTCGACATCTCGTCAAAGGTAAAAAACCTTCTGATGCGATATCTGAAACGCTTTACGAATGGTTTATTTCGTCCGATTTCCACGGCTGCGCGTTTATTAATGCCAGCGCAGAGGCAAAATCGGAAGATATTGAAAGCGAAATAAAAGAGATATGCCGCGATCATAAAATCGAAACAAAGAAAATCATTGCGCAGCTGACGGGCATGACGAATGAGAACGTCGCCAACGAAATCATGTTGCTCATTGACGGCGCAATTATCCATGCACAAATGGGCATGGATACGGATGATGTCATCCCTCCATTGAGGAGGGCATTAGCCGGGTTGATAGAGGGTTAATGAGACTTCCCCTTAACCCTCAACGCGGCGGCTGATGAACGTTTTCAGTATTTCTCCTGCACTATGAATATGTCGCATGACTTCAGCCCGTGCTTTCTCTGCATCCCGTTCCTTGCAGGCTGTAAGGATGCCAGCATGGTCATCCTGAAAAACTGGGGTTTCGGAAAGGAGCTTTCGCTGGAGATATTCATATCGCTCTATCTGATTGCGGGTATCATTAATCAACTTCAGCAGGCGTTGGTTTTTGCACCCACTGTAGATAAGATCGTGGAACTCCCGGTTTAGTGCGCCCTGCATTTCAAATTCAGTCGTTCTGGCGAGCAGCGTATGCGTCAGTTCTGCTCTCGCCAGCGTATTAGAATTCACCATTTTCGCGCTCTGAAAGACGGCTTCACCTTCCAGCAAGGCGCGTAGGGAGTAAATCTCATCCAGATCCTCAACGGATAGCGTTCTGACAACAGCGCCGCGATTCCTGAAAATTTCCACCAGCCCATCGCGTTCAAGCTGTCTGATCGCTTCTCTCATGGGAATTCGGCTGACAGAGAAATAACTGGCGAGATCCCTTTCAACAAGCCTTTCTCCATCACGCAGACGTCCGCTGTTGATCATCTTTCTTAATTCACTGGCGAGCACGTCCGGGGTCGAAAGGGCGTTCAGTTGCATACTGTTTCTCCTGAAAAGATGGAATAATGGTATACCATCTGCTAGCTTACGTCGAGTCAGGGGATGTGCGAACAAACATCGCGAGTAAAACCCATCGGGTATCATTATCGGGAGTATCAAGATGAGCCATCGTGAGCATCATTATCAGGTTAAGGTTGAGTGGAAAGGGAACAAAGGCCGTGGGACGGAAGCCTATAAAGCCTATGATCGGCTTTATGACATCACGGCGGGCGATAAATCTCCGATTGCAGGTTCATCAGACCCTGCATTTCTTGGTGATGCATCATGCTGGAATCCTGAAGATCTTCTTGTCGCGTCAGCCTCTGCCTGTCACAAATTATGGTATTTGCATCTTTGCGCTGAAGCGGGGATAAGCGTTTATACCTATATTGACCGGGCGGAAGGAACGATGCGCGAAGGAGAAAAGGGATGTTTCACCTCTATTGTGCTCAAGCCCGACATTACGCTTCGTCCTGGGGATGATATCGATCGCGCTGTGGCACTTCATCACCGCGCGCATGAGCTTTGCTTTATTGCTAACTCGCTGAATTTCCCTGTGACGTGCGAGCCAACAATACTGCATAGTCTATGAGCAATAACGCTAAGCGTTGAATAACCTTCACACCGGAAATGAGCAAATGGCCTATAACCGTACTTTCGCTCTCGATATAAGCTGGAAAACGCTGCTGAAAGACGCGGGGCTTGAGCCAGTACGCATTCTCCGCAGGGCAGGATTACCTGACGATCTCTTTTTGCAAAAAGCGCGCGGACTCGATACGCATGAATACATCCGCTTCTGGAGCGCGCTGGAGGCCGAAACGAACGATCCTGCCTTTCCCGTACCGCTCATTGAGTTGATCTCAGCGGATGTGTTTGATCCGCCACTTTTTGCCGCACTGTGTAGTAGCAATATGATGCAGGCTGTCCAGCGTCTGGCCAGATATAAACAGCTTATTGCACCCATGGTTCTGGAAACAACGGTGGAACAAAACGGCATACTTACCGTTTCACCGCGCTGGCTCTATGCGATAGCTATCCCGCCGTCTCTGCAGGTGGCAGAGCTGGGCTTCCTGCTCAAGCTTCTGCGGCTGGGGACCCGCGAACCGGTTAACCCCTTACAGGTCCGTGTCTCTGCACTGCCGTCAGCGGTTCAGAACAGCCACTTTTCCCATTTCTTTGGAACTGACGTGCAATATGGAGAACAGCCTGCCATCAGCTTTTCCTCGACCGATGCTCTTCGGCCGTTTTTAACGGCAAATGAGGGGATGTGGCAGGTATTTGAACCAGAACTTCAGCGTCGTCTCAGTCAGTTAAATGAACTGGCTTCAACCGCCGAGCGCGTACGTGCGGTACTCCTGGAACTTATTCCCGGTAACGAAGCGACTATTGAAAAAGCGGCGGAGCGTCTGGGAATGAGCAAACGCACGCTGCAACGCAGGCTTGAGCAGGAAGGGGGCAACTTTCGCAACCTTGTTAATGCTTGTCGTGAACACCTGGCCCGTCATTATCTTCGTAATACGCGTCTTTCCGGGTATGAGATCGCATTTTTGCTTGGCTTTGAAGATCCTAACTCATTCTATCGCGCATTTATGACCTGGACGGGCCAGACCCCTGAAGCGGCCAGGACAGCCATGCGTCTTGAGTAAGCAGGTGCATATTTATCGCTCGATGGCGCAGTTTGCGAGTCATATGGCGCGGTACGCTAGTTAACGTAGGGCCGAAGGAGGGCAAAATAACGACAGTCTACTCACCGAGGTATTTATGTTTACTCAGGACAAGAAAACCGCGCTGGTCACCGGTGCATCGTCAGGTATGGGCAAAGTCATCGCCCGTCGTCTTATTCAGGATGGCTATCAGGTTTACGCTGCTGCCCGTAGCGTTGAGAAAATGAACGATCTCGCCCAGCTTGGTGCGCGCGCTCTGCGGATGGATATCTCGCGTGATGAAGACATTTTGGCTGCAGTAGATACCATCGTGTCGCAGACAGGTGGGGTTGACGTACTGGTCAACAATGCGGGTTTTGGGCTCTATGGACCGGTAGAAGAGATCGGTATTGATGAAGCTCGCTATCAGTTTGAGGTGAACGTGTTTGGAGCGGCCCGCCTTACGCAACTGCTGCTCCCGGCCATGCGCGCCAGACGCCGTGGTTACATTATCAATATCACTTCGATAGGAGGGAAAATTTACACCCCCCTGGGAGCCTGGTATCACGCAACGAAACATGCGCTCGAAGGATGGTCTGACTGTCTGCGTCTTGAAGTGGCTGAATATGGAATTAAGGTTGTGATTGTTGAACCGGGTTTAATCGAGACAGGCTTTGGTGAAGTGGTCAGCGGCAGTATTGTCAAACGTTCAGCTAGTGGCCCTTATGGTCATCTGGTGAGGAAGGTGGCGAACTCGGTCAAAAATGCTTACGGGAATGGCAGAGGCAGCGACCCGAAGGTGATTGCGGACGTGGTTGCCCGCGCCGTTAACAGTCCTCATCCGCGTACACGTTATGCTGCCGGCAAGTATGCAAAGATGCTCATCCGCATGCGCGTCTGGTTGGGTGACCGTCTGTTCGATCGCGTTATTCTTAGCCAGACCCGATGATCCAAGCGCCGAGGATAAAAAACCTCGGCCTCCGTATGCGCCGCTATACAATGCTGTAAACACCGGCTCCCCAGTATCCCTTACCCGGGCGAGTCTGTTCTTTCCAGCCCAATGCGATCAGTTCTTTTGCAATAAACCGGTTCATGATCCCATGTCCCATGAACAAAACGGGTCCGTCGGAGCCCTTAGCCGCCGTCACGAGGAGCTCTGCCGCCTTAACGGCACGACTTTTTGCCATTCTTACGCACTCTACCTCTCCAGACAGGCCACAGAGCCAAAGTACTCGAAATAACGCTGCCCAGTAAAAAGGCGATAACCGCAACCCCGGGATACGGAATACCGGTAGCTCCGCCTCCCGAAACACGTCATCAATGAAGCCGGGTTCACACCCCAGTGTTTTTAGCGATGAGAGGGCTCTCGGAAGCGGACTGCTGATGAAGGTGAGTGCGCGATAAATCAGCACTTTACTGATTTCCGGTGGCATATCGCGGCCCGTAGAAGAGAGATTATAGTTGTCGATCCACTCCGGCATTTCCCTGCACGACACTTTTGGCGCGCCTGCGTATTGGGGCTTTCCATGTCGCATCAAAATAATTTCCATAAAAATCTTATCGTCTGTCATCCACTCGTCGCAGGCAGACTAGCGCGTTCTGGCGAAAATGTTCTACCACTTGTTTTAGTGGGGAGTACGCGTTCTATATAACGAGCAGGGGGAAGGCATCTATCCGGGCTACATCATTAGTCATTCGAAGTATGGTTTTAACCAACTGAAATATAAATGATATAAAAAAAATCATCACACAAACTTGGACAAATAACTACAATTGTGTAAGTTTTAATTATGCGATTACGCCACGTTATATACAGCCGGGATGTGACCCATGAGCACGTTGCACACTGTCGTGAGTCGTTTTGTGAATTACTACACCGCACTGGATAGCCAGCCACCCTCTGCGCTGGCTGAGCTTTATCATTCAAATGCCACGCTTATCGATCCGTTCGGCGAGCATCAGGGGATTTTTGCACTTCAGCGCTATTTCACCCATCTGCTGGCCAATGTCGAAGATTGCCGTTTCACTATCGATCCGCCGCTGTGCAGCGAAAGCTGCTTTGCTGTCACCTGGGTAATGCACTGGTCGCATCCGCGCATTGCGGGTGGAGAGCCGCTCGAACTGCCGGGGTGTTCGGTAGTGGAGACGGAAAACCATCTCATCACGCGTCAACGTGATTACTACGATGCGGGAGAGATGCTCTACGAACACCTTCCTCTACTTGGCTGGGCGGTACGCGGCGTGAAGCGGAGGGTGAAATCATGAAGACGGTGCTCATTACTGGCGCAAGCTCGGGTATTGGCGCCGGGCTGGCGAAATCATTTGCCGCTGACGGCTACCACGTGATTGCCTGCGGGCGCGACCCTGCACGTCTTGAAGCCCTGCACCAGAGTTGCCCCAATCTTACCGTTCGCCTGTTCGATATGACAGACAGGGACGCCTGTCGCCAGGCCCTGACCGGCAGCTATGCCGATTTGATCATTCTTTGCGCCGGTACCTGCGAATACCTCGATCATGGCGAGGTAGATGCGGCGCTGGTGGAACGCGTTATGGCGACAAACTTCCTCGGCCCGGTGAATTGCCTTGAGATGCTGCAGTCGCAGATGGCTGTTGGCAACCGTGTGGTGCTGGTGAGCTCGATGGCCCACTGGCTTCCATTTCCACGCGCGGAGGCCTACGGCGCGTCCAAAGCGGCGCTGAGCTGGTTTGCCGAGAGCTTGCGCCTTGACTGGGAGCCAAAAGGGATTGCTGTCACGGTTGTTTCTCCGGGTTTTGTTGACACGCCTCTGACGCGCAAAAATGATTTTGTCATGCCTGGCCGGGTGACTGTCGACGACGCGGTTAAGGCGATCCGCACCGGGCTGGCGGCAGGAAAAATGCATATCGCGTTTCCTGACGGTTTCGGCCTGATTATGCGATTACTCTCCGGACTGCCTGCGTTTCTTCAGCGTGCGCTGCTGCGCAGGATGGTGCGTTCATGAACATTGCGATTATCGGCAGCGGCATCGCCGGCCTGACCTGCGCCTGGCGCCTGGCCGGGCACCATCGGGTGACGCTGTTTGAAGCGGGAGCCACGCCCGGCGGCCATACCGCAACGGTTGACGTGACGACACCTCAGGGCACATACGCGATCGATACCGGGTTTATCGTCTACAACGACCGCACCTACCCGCGGTTTATGGGGCTACTCAGCGAGCTGGGCATCAGCGGGCAAAAAACGCAGATGAGCTTTTCGGTGCACAATCCCGCGACGGGGCTGGAGTACAACGGACACACCCTGACATCGCTGTTTGCCCAGCGTCGAAATCTGGCGAATCCGACGTTCTGGCGGCTGCTCGGGGAGATAGTCCGCTTCAATCGGCTGGCGAAAGAGACGCTGGCTGGGGAGGTGAACCCGAATGCCACGCTACAAACGTTTCTGGAGCAGCACGGCTTCACGCCGTTTTTTGCGCGCCACTACATTCTGCCGATGGGGGCCGCCATCTGGTCATCGTCGTTGCAGGAGATGAAGCGTTTCCCCTTGCCGCTCTTTTTACGCTTCTTTCACCATCATGGCCTGCTGGATATCACCCATCGCCCGCAGTGGTACGTGGTACCCGGCGGCTCGCGGGAGTATATCCGCGCCATGCTGGACAAATTGGGCAACCGCATGACGCTACACCTCAACGTGCCGGTGCAGCGGGTGAGCCGACACGCTCGCGGGGTTACGCTTCAGCTTGAAAACGGCAGCCATACCTTCGACCAGGTCATTTTTGCCTGCCACTCCGACAGTGCCCTGGCGATGCTTGATGACCCCACGCCCGCAGAGCGCGAGGTGCTGGGCGATATCGGCTGGCAGCGCAACGAGGTCGTTTTACACGGCGATCCGCGCTGGCTGCCGGTGCGGCAGCGGGCATGGGCCAGCTGGAACTACCGCCTGAGCGAACACGAGCAGGCCAGCGCCTGTGTTACCTACAACATGAATATTTTGCAGGGGTTGCCTGTGGGTAGCCCGCTGTTCTGCGTCACCCTGAACCCGGACACGCCGGTGGATGAACGCTTCGTTCTGCAACGTTTTGTTTATGAACATCCGCTTTTTAACCCGAAAAGTTGGCGGGCACAGGCGCGGCGGGGCGAGATCAACGGCCACCAGAGAAGCTGGTTTTGCGGGGCCTACTGGTACAACGGTTTTCATGAAGATGGCGTGCGCAGCGCGCTGGACGTGGTCAATGCGATAGCGTCCGGAGAGGGGAACTGAGATGAACAGCTGCCTCTATCATGGCGTACTGCGCCACCGTCGCCTTCAGCCGAAAACCCATGAATTTCGCTACAGCGTCTTTATGGCCTGGCTGGATCTGGATGAACTGCCGCTGCTGGCCTCCATCGGCGTGCGGCGCAATCGCTTTGCCGCCGCCGCGTTTTATGACGCGGACTATCCGCTCGGCTTGCCGCTCAAAGAGAACGTGCTGAACAGGCTGGAAAGCCTGACCAGAGAACGCCCGGACGGGCGGGTGATGCTTCTGACACAGTTGCGCTATTTCGGCTTTCATTTCAATCCGGTCAACTTTTACTACTGCTACGACGGGAAGGGAATGCTGCGCTGGGTGCTGGCGGAGGTTCGCAACATGCCGTGGAATGAACGTCATTACTATGCCGTTAACGGACAAAATGCGCAGCCCACCGAAAAAGCGTTTCACGTTTCCCCCTTCAACCCGATGGACATGGTCTATCACTGGCGCTTTAACGACCCGGATAACACGCTGCATATGCACATTGAAAATCATCAGGAAGGGAAAGTTTTCGATGCCACGCTGGCGCTACGCCGGGCGCCTCTGACACGCCCGGCACTGCGCTCACTGCTATTGCGCATCCCGCTCATGACCCTGAAAACCGTTTTCGCCATTTACTGGCAGGCGCTGCGCCTGTGGCTCAAGCGTGTGCCGCTGTATAACCATCCCGTCAGCAGGAGTGAACGCTCATGACCGATCCTGTCTTTGCGCTTGAACCCGATATCCCGCGCAACGTCCGCATCGCGCGCTGGCTGCTTTTTCGTTTGCTAAGCGGTATTCGCGGCGGCTCGCTGACGCTGCGCGAAGGGGCACAAACTTTCCATTTTGGCGAGACATCCTCCGCGCTGCATGCGGATGTGCAAATCCTTTCTCCCGGCGTCTACTGGCGTGTCTTAACCGGCGGAAGCCTTGCCGCGGCAGAAGCCTGGATGGACGGCGAATGGGAAACCACGCAACTCACGCCGCTTCTCGAGCTGTTGGCGCTTAACGGCGAGGTACTTGGCCGTCTGGAGAAAGGATTCCGTTTTCTCGGTAAGCCTCTGGAGCGCTTACGTCACTGGACTCGGCGTAACTCCCGCGCGCAGGCACGTGAAAATATTGCCGCCCATTACGATCTGGGCAACACCTTTTATGCCCATTTTCTGGATAAGGAGCTGCTCTATTCCAGCGCGCTGTTTACCGCGGACGAGCAGGATCTGACGGCGGCGCAGCAGGCAAAAATGGCGCGTTTGTGCGAACAACTGGCACTGAGCGAAACCGATCACCTGCTGGAAATTGGCACGGGCTGGGGTGCGATGGCGGAATACGCCGCGCGTCACTACGGCTGTCGGGTAACCACTACCACGTTGTCGAAAGAGCAATATCTCTGGGCGACGGAGCGGATCGCCCGCGCGGGATTGCAGGATCGCGTCGAGGTACTGCTTTGCGATTACCGTGACCTTACCGGGCAGTATGACAAGCTGGTCTCAATAGAGATGATTGAAGCCGTAGGGCAGCGCTACTTGCCAGTGTTCTTCCGTACCTGCCAGGCGCGGCTGCGTCCGGGAGGTCGCATGGCAATTCAGGCCATTACCATTCAGGATCAGCGCTATCGCGACTACAGCAAAAGCGTCGATTTTATTCAGCGCTATATTTTTCCCGGCGGCTTCTTGCCAAGCATTACCGCGATGAATGAGCTGATGACACGCCACACCGATTTCGTGGTGCGTAATCTCTTCGACATGGGGCCTGACTACGCCCGCACGCTGGCCCACTGGCGGCAGCGCTTTATCCATACCTGGCAGGAGATTGAAAAACTCGGGTTCGATGAGCGTTTTCGCAGGATGTGGCTTTACTACTTTGGCTACTGCGAAGCCGGGTTTAACGCCCGCACCATTAGCGTAGTGCAGTTGACCGCTGAGCGCGTATGAAACGATACATTCAGGTCTTCCTGCTGGCCATAGCGTTCGATCTTTACTGGGCGCTGGTGGTGCTTTTTCGAGAACAGGGCCTGATTATCTGGCTCGCGCTGGCGATCCTTGCCTGTCTGTTGTTGCCGTCAGCATACCGTCTGTACGCAATTGGTCTGGCCGCAGCGGGCTGCCTGCTGGATGCGCTCTGGGTGTTAACGGGGCTGATTTCCTTCAGGAGCGAGTCCCTGATACCGCTATGGATGGTGGCATTGTGGCTGATGTTCGCCACCGTCTGGACACAGCTTACGCTCACTACGACCTTACCCGGCTGGCTGCTGACTCTGCTGCCAGCCGCAGGAGGACCGGTGGCGTACCTGATTGGCGAGCGACTGGGGGCCATCACGTTTCTGGAGCCGACCTTTATCGTCGTCAGTTGGATGGTGCCGGGCTGGCTGGTGTTGATGCTGTTTTTCCACCTGCTGCTTGGGAGACAAAAATGAGGTCTGCCGTTTTGCTTATCTGGCTGATGACCATATCCCCTCTGGTTCAGGCGGCCGACTGGCTGGCCTGGCGTAAGGTAGGGGATGCCACGCTGACGTGGGGACCGTTCACCGTCTATACCTCTCAGCTGCGCACTCCCGATGGTCGATACAGCCGGGAAAATCAGGATCAGGCGCTAATTATTACCTATGCGCGCGATATCGATCGCGATGAGCTGGTTGAAGCGACCCGCGACCAGTGGAAGGCTCAGGGGATCCTGGCGCAGGAACCGCAAAGCGAAGCCTGGCTGCGTATGCTTCAGTCACTGTGGCCGGATGTCAGACCGGGTTCGCAACTGGCATTTGTCCTCAATGATAAGCAGGGGCAGTTCTGGTATCGCGAGCCCACTTCCCAGAAAAGTTTTATTCCCCTGGGACCACGCCAGTCAGAAGCATTCAGTACTCGCTTTCTGGCGATCTGGCTTGGCCCACGCACGCAGTATCCAGACCTGCGTCAGCAGTTAATCGGAGGCCAAAAATGAAACGTATCCTGATGATGGCGCTGGCATTCTTGATGCTGCTGGCCGGCTGTAGCACCGACGTGACCGAGTATCGCCAGCAGCAGCCACGGCTCGATATCTTCCACTATTTCCAGGGCAAAACCGAAGCGTGGGGGATGGTGCAGGATCGCAGCGGCAAGCAGATCCGCCGTTTTCATGTGGAGATTACCGGGGACGTTATCGGCGATACGCTGACGCTCAATGAACACTTTGTTTATGACGACGGTGAAAAGCAGCAGCGGGTCTGGCATATCCGCCGCGTGGGGAACGATCGCTACGAGGGAACGGCAGGGGACATTGAAGGGGTCGCCACCGGGCAGGCAGCAGGCAACGCCTTTAACTGGCATTACAGCATGAATGTGAAGGCTAACGGCAGTACCTGGCTGCTCAAGTTTGACGACTGGATGTACCTGCAGGATGAGACACATCTGTTCAACAAAACCGAGATGAAGAAGCTGGGCGTCACCGTCGCCACGGTGACGCTGTTCTTTAACCGGAAGGGTGAGTGATTCGCCGTTATGCGAGCTCTTTGCGAATAATCTCCGCCCCGGCGCTCAGGGCCTTCAGTTTACCGTTGGCAACCTGACGGGAAAGAGGAGCCATACCGCAGTTGGTTGACGGGTAAAGCTTATCGGCATCAACAAACTGCAGGGCTTTACGCAGCGTATCGGCCACTTCTTCTGGCGTTTCGACGCTGTTAGTGGCGACATCAATCGCGCCAACCATCACTTTTTTACCGCGAATCAGCTCCAGCAGATCCATCGGTACGCGGGAGTTGTGGCACTCCAGGGAGATAATGTCGATGGTAGAGGTCTGCAGTTTAGGGAAGGCCTCTTCGTACTGGCGCCACTCCGAGCCGAGCGTCTTTTTCCAGTCAGTGTTGGCTTTAATACCGTACCCGTAGCAGATATGTACCGCCGTTTCACATTTCAGGCCTTCAACGGCGCGTTCCAGCGCGGCGATGCCCCAGTCGTTGACCTCATCAAAGAAGACGTTAAACGCTGGCTCATCAAACTGAATAATATCGACGCCAGCTGCTTCTAATTCTCTTGCTTCCTGATTCAGGATTTTGGCGAACTCCCAGGCCAGCTTTTCACGGCTTTTATAGTGCGCGTCGTAAAGGGTGTCGATCATGGTCATCGGCCCGGGCAGGGCCCATTTGATTGGCTTGTCCGTGAGCTGGCGTAGGTACTTCGCGTCATCCACGAATACCGGTTTCTGGCGCGCAACGGCAGAGACCACGGTCGGCACGCTGGCGTCATAGCGGTTACGAATGCGCACCGTCTGGCGGTTTTCAAAATCAACGCCGCTCAGGTGTTCAATAAAGGTGGTGACAAAGTGCTGGCGGGTTTGTTCACCGTCGCTGACGATATCAATACCCGCACGGATCTGCTCATCCAGAGATAAACGAAGTGCGTCCTGTTTCCCCGTGAGTAATTCCTGATCCTGTAATTTCCAGGGTGACCACAGCGTTTCAGGTTGAGCAAGCCAGGTCGGCTTAGGCAGGCTGCCAGCCGTAGAAGTCGGGAGCAATGTTTTCATAGTAAAAGACCTTTTTTGATGTATTAAAGCGTGTAGTTATCAGACCACTGCTCAAGAATGTGTTGGTAAGGCTTAATGAAGTATTCTTCGGTAAATCGACCCTGTTCAATCGCCAGACGGCTTCGCTCTTCGCGGTCATAAACAATTTTTGTTAATGAGTGATCCTGCTGGTTCAGATCCGGTCGATAGAAAAGTCCCGCCGCCGAGTTAGCGTTATAAATTTCCGGGCGATAGATTTTCTGGAACGTTTCCATCGTGCTGATGGTGCCGATCAGTTCCAGATCGGTGTAATCACTCAGCAAATCGCCGGTAAAAAAGAACGCAAAAGGTGCGACGCTGTTTTCAGGCATGAAATAGCGTACGTTCAGGCCCATTTTCGCGAAGTACTGTTCTGTTAAAGACTCGCCATCCGGCTGATACTCGATGCCGAGCACAGGGTGCTCGTTTCCCGTACGGCGGTAGGTATCTTTGCTGGAGACGCTCAGGCAAATTACAGGTGCCTTATTGAAGTTCTCTCTGTACTCCGATGAGTTCATAAAATGGCGGAAGATATTGCCATGCAGTTCGCCAAATTTTTCCGGAATGCTGAAGTGTTGCTGGTTCTTGTTGTGCTCGAGCAGCAGCAAGCTGAAATCATAATCCCGCACATACGACGAGAAGTTATTCCCGACAATGCCAGGGATACGCTGGTTGTTTTTCTTGTCGACAATGGTGGTCTGCAGTATCTCAATGGCCGGGAATGCTTTCTCAGCACCGATATTCATCTCAACTGAAATGATTTCAAGTTCGACCACATAGCGATCGGCATTTGGGTTATCCCAGCGCGCCAGGGCGTTAAAACGGTTGTTGATCATCACCAGCGTATTGCGCAGGTTTTCCTGACGCTTTTCCCCGCGCGCCAGGTTGGCAAAGTTGGTGGTCGTACGCGTATTTTCAGACGGGTTGTAATTCTCATCGAAGCAACTGCGCTTAAGGGTATATGTGAAAGCTTTGCTCATTGTGGTTATGCATCCTAAGTTCATGTTGCTAAGAAGTTACCGATGCATAATTTATGCCTGAGCCCGCGGCGCAGGGGAAGTGACTTAATTTCAATGCAACATGAGGGAAGTTCATGATGTAATGAATGAAACTCCCTTGTTTGAAGAAAAATCCGCTACTGGATAGTAGCGGATGGAATAGGATTATCAGTTAAGTGTTTGTAAAATAATGTTTTCTTTATCTATTTTATCCTTCATTTCGTAAAGTCTCTCTTCGTAAGATTTCCTGGCTGGAATTGAGTATATTTTGGCTATAACATCTTGACTTTCTATGGATAATTTAGTGAAAAGATTAGATCTGACGTGATCAAAGATCGAGAGATCATAGTCAGAAAAATATTTCTCGGAGCTTAAGAATTCATGGAGGAACATACAGTCTTCCGTGAACGCTTTACGCTTTGTATCCTCCATGCTTTCAATAACATCTGGAGAAAAATATGTACCATCGGGCGATGAAATAACCAGAGTTTCTACGAAATTGAGTATGGAGATCTCATTCTTAAAAGAATTATTAACTTTATTAGTTATTTTCCAAAGCATTTTTTGAGGTATAAGGTTATTTATCAAACCTATGATAATATTTCCGTTTACATAAGGTATTACGATAAAAAAATGATTTGTGTTAGGTTGATCAATGTAAATGCCTGGGCATGTGTGCATTGTACTAATTGCAACAGGAATTTGAAAGTCTGTTATGTATATAAATAACTGACTTTTTATTACTTCAAGATCAAATACCTGGAGTGTGTTTTTGGTGAGTGAGGTGTTAGTCAGCTTTGTTTTGTTGGATATTATTTCACTTAAAAAATAACCTTGTGTTACCTCAATTGTCTTGTGTGATGATTCTAATTTTTTATTTTTCTCAATGTTTGTTTTTACAAGGGTTTCTTTAATTTTGGTGAGTGCTATTTGGAATTTTTCTTCATCAATGATTTCATTTTTTTCCTCAAGCTCGCATCTTGTATCAGCAGCTATCTTTGCTATGGCGGTGTCTATGTCGAGATCTGGGTACAGAACTGAGCCAATTCCTAACGAATGAATTTCACTAGTAATCGTTCTATATATTTGAAGGTATACACCAAATAAATTCTCAATCTCGTGATCATCAATTTGTTTGAAAATATTATCATGTTCTTTGCAGAAACCATTAAATGCGGGTGTCTCATTAATTCCGGCTGGGAGAAATTTAGGGATCTTTTCGTCCTTGAATCTGGATGGAGAAAACTTAAGGACATGATTGTCTTTTGCTATGACACTCATTGAAATGGATTTGGAAATTACATGGGAAAAAATGTTAATATTCTTACAACCTGGAAAGTAGCATTTCCCTTTGTTTCGCTCGACTATTTTCTTTATTTTCTTATCATAATCATTTTTAGTGAACATATTAGTCCTTTATGAAAAGGGGAGTTAAAAACAGTAGTTATAAGATACTATATACCTTAACGATATCGTTGTGATTATAATACATGGATGAAGTACTTTACATAGTCTAATAATGCATTTTAACATCCTCGATAACTAGCACCGCGAGACCAATTCCCGCTATAATCCCCAAAATTTCCAATCGGTTTAGAAACGATCATGACAAAACTCACCTTACAAGAGCAGATGCTGAAAGCAGGCCTGGTCAGCAGCAAGAAAGCGGCGAAAGTGCAGCGCACGGCAAAGAAATCACGCGTTCAGGCGCGTGAAGCTCGGGAAGCGGTTGAAGAGAACAAGAAAGCGCAGATCGAGCGCGATAAACTGCTGAGCGAGCAGCAAAAACAGGCAGTACTGGCGAAAGAGTTTAAAGCCCAGGTGAAACAGTTGATTGAGATGAACCGCATCACTGTTTCAAGGGGCAACATTACCTTTAACTTCACCGACGGTAATCTGATCAAGAGAATCGAGGTTGATAAGCAGACTCAAACTCAGTTGATTAACGGTCGTCTGGCGATTGCCCGCCTGGTCATCAACGCCAGCGGCGACTGCGAATACGCAATTATCCCGGCGGTGGTGGCAGACAAAATTGCCCAGCGCGATGCCGACAGTATCGTATTAAACAGCGCGCTCAGCCAGGAAGAGCAGGACGAAGACGATCCGTACGCGGACTTCAAAATTCCGGACGATTTGATGTGGTAAATCCCCTTCAGAACGGGGCGGCGTGACGGGCGTTAACCGGCTCTCCGCTCACGGGATGAATAAAATTCAATTCGCAGGCATGCAGCATCAGCCGGGGCGCGTCTTCCGCTCCCGGCGCTTCGAGACCACCATACAGATCGCAGCCCAGAATCGGGTGCCCCAGCTGCTGGCAGTGAATGCGCAGCTGGTGGGTTCGCCCGGTCTCCGGGGTGAGTTTCACCCGTGTTAACGGCAGTCCCGTCTCCTGATAAAACCGTTCCACCACCCGATAGTGGGAGCGGGCGGGTTTACCGTTTTTCGCGCAGATCGACATCAATGGGAATAGCGCCGGATCTTTGGCAATCAGCGCATCAATTACACCTTCGTCATTTTCAACATGTCCGCAAAGCAGGGCGCTGTAGACTTTCTCCACGCTGCGCTGGCTGAACTGTTCGCACAGTGCGGCATTGATAGCTTTATTGCGCGCAACCACCATCAACCCTGAGGTACCAAAATCCAGGCGGTGTACCAGCGTGCAGCCAGGGAACGTCTGGACCAGACGATAATGGACAGAATCGAGGTTTTGCGGATTTTTGCCCGAGAGGCTGAGCAGACCGGAAGGTTTATTGATCAGCAGCAGATGTTCATCCTGCCAGAGGATCTCGATGTCGTCGTGACACGGTGGGGCAATAAAAGAATCGATAATCGCAGACATCAGGCCGCCCGGCTGGAGAGTGGGTGCGGATGATAACGAAATGCGGAGAAAAGAAAAACCCTCCCACCGGGCGGTGAGAGGGGAATATCTTAAGCAGCTACGAAACTGTCGATAGCGGATTTCGCATCGGTCTGCGCTTTGGTCGCCATTTCAGGACCGTAGGCAATACCTTCAGCGAACACGAAGTTCACATCAGTGATACCGATGAAGCCCAGGAAAACGGTCAGATATGGTGCAACCAGGTCGGTTGGGGTGTCTTTGTGGATACCGCCACGGCTGGTCAGTACGATCGCACGTTTACCTTTTACCAGGCCTTCAGGACCGTTCTCGGTGTAACGGAAGGTTACGCCAGCACGCGCCACCAGGTCGAAATAGTTCTTCAGCTGAGTTGGGATGTTGAAGTTGTACATTGGGGCGTTAATGACGATAACGTCGTGCGCCTGCAGCTCAGCAATCAGTTCGTCGGACAGGGCCAGAGCTTCCTGCTGACGTGGGCTCAGTGGTGCATCGCTTGGACGCAGCGCGCCAACCAGCTCGCCGTCCAGCACAGGAATTGGGTTTGCAGCCAGGTCACGCACGGTGATTTCGTCAGCAGAATGCTGTTCACGCCACTGTTCAACGAAGTAATCAGACAGCTGACCAGACTGAGAGTACCCTGCCAGAATACTGGATTTCAAAACTAATACTTTGCTCATGGGTGATTCCTGTTATTGCATTTGATTGAAGGGGGTTGCCCCGTTGCTTGTTGACACTCTATTCACAATCCTGCCATAGAGATAGCGCAATATATCGAAGCCTATGTTCGAATTTTTTGAATAAGGCGCTGAAAGCACCAATGTGGTACTCTATAGCAATCATTAAAAAGAGATTTTACCTGGCAGTGCACTGCCCGTTAACGCTATGACAGAACAACAAAAACTCACCTTCGCGATGCTACTGCAACAGCTTGATTCGCTGACGCTGCGTGATAAACAGCGCTTTGCCCGACGTTTACACGGCGTGAAGAAGGTTAAAAATCCTGATGCACAACAGGCCATTTACCAGGAGATGGCAAAAGAGATTGAACAGGCGGCAGGGAAAGTTGTGCTGCGTGAAGCTGCACGTCCGGCGATCAATTACCCGGATAACCTGCCCGTCAGTCAGAAAAAACAGGACATCCTCGAAGCTATCCGCGATCACCAGGTGGTGATTGTCGCGGGTGAAACCGGTTCGGGGAAAACCACCCAGCTGCCGAAAATCTGTATGGAGCTGGGGCGCGGGATCAAAGGGCTGATTGGCCACACCCAGCCGCGTCGTCTGGCGGCGCGTACTGCTGCGAACCGTATTGCCGAAGAGCTGCAAACGGAGCCGGGCGGTTGCATCGGTTACAAGGTGCGATTCAGCGACCACGTTAGCGATAACACCATGGTCAAGCTGATGACCGACGGTATTCTGCTGGCGGAAATCCAGCAGGATCGCCTGCTGATGCAGTACGACACCATCATTATTGACGAAGCGCACGAACGCAGTCTGAACATCGACTTCCTGCTCGGCTACCTGAAAGAGCTGCTGCCGCGTCGCCCGGATCTGAAAATCATCATCACCTCCGCAACCATCGACCCGGAACGCTTCTCGAAGCATTTCAACAATGCGCCGATTATCGAGGTGTCAGGACGCACGTATCCCGTGGAAGTGCGCTATCGCCCGATTGTGGAAGAGGCGGATGATACCGAGCGTGACCAGCTGCAGGCTATTTTCGATGCCGTTGACGAACTGGGTAACGAAAGCGCGGGTGATATTCTGATCTTTATGAGCGGCGAGCGCGAAATTCGCGACACCGCCGACGCGCTCAGCAAGCGCGATCTGCGCCACACGGAGATCCTGCCGCTGTACGCACGTCTGTCAAACAGCGAACAGAACCGCGTGTTCCAGGCGCACAGCGGGCGACGTATCGTGCTGGCGACCAACGTGGCGGAAACCTCGCTGACCGTACCGGGGATCAAATACGTTATCGACCCGGGTACGGCGCGTATCAGTCGCTATAGCTACCGTACCAAAGTTCAGCGCCTGCCGATTGAGCCGGTTTCCCAGGCCTCGGCGAACCAGCGTAAGGGCCGCTGTGGTCGTGTGTCAGAAGGGATCTGTATTCGTCTTTACTCTGAGGACGATTTCCTGTCGCGTCCGGAATTTACTGACCCGGAAATTCTGCGTACCAACCTGGCGTCCGTTATCCTGCAGATGACTGCCCTGGGGCTGGGCGACATCGCGGCGTTTCCGTTCGTGGAAGCGCCGGACAAACGCAACATTCAGGACGGTGTACGTCTGCTGGAAGAGCTCGGCGCTATTGCCACCGATGAGCAGGCAACGGCTTATAAGCTGACGCCGCTGGGCCGTCAGCTCAGCCAGTTGCCGGTCGACCCGCGTCTGGCGCGTATGGTGCTGGAAGCACAAAAACACGGCTGCGTGCGTGAAGCGATGATCATCACCTCGGCGCTCTCCATTCAGGATCCGCGTGAACGTCCGATGGACAAACAGCAGGCGTCTGATGAAAAACACCGCCGCTTCCACGATAAAGAGTCCGATTTCCTCGCTTTCGTGAACCTGTGGAACTACCTCGGCGAGCAGCAGAAAGCGCTCTCCTCGAACCAGTTCCGCCGCCAGTGTCGCGTGGATTTCCTCAACTACCTGCGCGTACGCGAGTGGCAGGATATCTACACCCAGCTCCGCCAGGTGGTGAAAGAGCTGGGCATTCCGGTCAACAGTGAACCGGCGGAATACCGGGAAGTGCATATCGCACTGCTGACCGGTTTGTTGTCCCATATCGGGATGAAGGACGCAGAAAAGCAGGAGTATACCGGCGCGCGTAACGCCCGTTTCTCCATCTTCCCCGGTTCCGGCTTGTTCAAAAAACCGCCGAAATGGACCATGGTGGCCGAGCTGGTGGAAACCAGCCGTCTGTGGGGGCGCATTGCGGCGCGTATCGATCCGGAATGGGTTGAGCCGGTGGCGCAACATCTGCTGAAACGCTCGTACAGTGAGCCACACTGGGAGCGTGCGCAGGGCGCGGTAATGGCAACTGAGAAGGTGACCGTCTACGGTCTGCCTGTCGTGGCCGCGCGTAAGGTCAACTACAGCCAGATCGATCCGGCGCTGTGCCGCGAGCTGTTTATCCGCCATGCGCTGGTGGAAGGTGACTGGCAGACTCGCCACGCCTTCTTCCGTGAAAACCTCAAACTGCGCGCCGAGGTGGAAGAGCTGGAACACAAATCCCGCCGTCGCGACATTTTGGTGGACGACGAGGCGCTGTTTGAGTTTTACGATCAGCGCATCAGCCATGATGTGATCTCTGCCCGTCACTTCGACAGCTGGTGGAAGAAGGCCAGCAAAGAGACGCCAGACCTGCTCAACTTTGAGAAGAGCATGTTGATTAAGGAAGGGGCAGAGTCAGTCAGCAAACTTGATTACCCGAACTTCTGGCATCAGGGCAACCTCAAGCTGCGGTTGACCTATCAGTTTGAACCCGGCGCAGACGCGGATGGGGTGACCGTACACATTCCGCTACCACTGTTAAACCAGGTGGAAGAGAGCGGGTTCGAGTGGCAAATTCCTGGCCTGCGTCGCGAACTGGTCATTGCATTAATCAAATCGCTGCCTAAACCGGTGCGCCGCAACTTTGTGCCTGCGCCAAACTATGCGGAAGCCTTTTTAGGCCGCGTCACACCGCTGGAACTGCCGCTGCTGGACGCGCTGGAGCGTGAATTCCGACGCATGACCGGCACGACCATCGACCGCGATGACTGGAACTGGGATCAGGTGCCCGATCACCTGAAAATCAGCTTCCGCGTGGTGGACGATAAAAACAAAAAGCTGCAGGAAGGGCGTTCCCTGACCGAATTGAAAGAGGCGTTGAAAGGCAAAGTCCAGGAGACGCTCTCTGCGGTTGCGGATGACGGTATCGAGCAGAGCGGATTGCACATCTGGAGTTTTGGTCAGCTTCCGGAAAGCTACGAGCAGAAGCGCGGTAACTATAAGGTGAAGGCCTGGCCTGCGCTGGTCGATGAGCGCGACAGTGTGGCGATCAAGCTGTTTGATAACCCGCAGGAACAGCAACAGATGATGTGGCGCGGCCTGCGCCGCTTGCTGCTGTTGAATATCCCGTCGCCGATTAAGTATCTGCACGAGAAGTTACCGAACAAAGCCAAACTGGGGCTGTACTTTAACCCATACGGTAAAGTGCTGGATCTGATCGACGACTGCATCTCCTGCGGCGTGGACAAACTGATCCACGAGGCGGGTGGTCCGGTCTGGACGGAAGCAGGTTTTGCTCAGCTTCATGACAAGGTGCGCGCGGAGCTGAACGACACGGTGGTAGATATTGCCAAACAGGTCGAGCAAATCCTCACCACCGTTTTCAATATCAACAAACGTCTGAAAGGGCGCGTGGATATGACCATGGCGCTGGGGCTGTCAGATGTAAAAGCACAGATGGCCGGGCTGGTGTACCGCGGGTTTGTCACCGGAAACGGCTTTAAGCGACTCGGCGATACGTTGCGTTACCTGCAGGCGATTGAAAAACGGCTCGAGAAAATGGCTATCGACCCACATCGCGATCGCGCTCAGATGTTGAAAGTTGAGAGCGTGCAGCAGGCGTGGCAGCAGTGGCTGAATAAACTGCCACCGACACGCCGCGACGATGAAGACGTTCAGGCAGTCCGCTGGATGATCGAAGAGCTCCGTGTCAGCTTCTTTGCCCAGCAGCTCGGTACGCCGTATCCGATTTCGGATAAACGTATTTTGCAGACAATGGAGCAGATTTCCGGTTAAAACCCTTGCCCGGTGGCGCTGCGCTTACCGGGCCTACGGAAGAAAATGTAGGCCGGGTAAGGCGTAGCCGCCACCTGGCTGGTTATCGTTCCACAATTGCCAGCGTAAACCCGTCCCACCCCTTAACCCCCACCGTCTGCAACGCGGTGGCGGTTAAACGGGGATTGTCCCCAATCATCTCGATAAACCGACGAACACCCTGCACGCGCGCATCGTCACTTTGCTCGTTAATCACTTCGCCCTCGCGTACCACGTTATCACCAATAATCAACGTCCCTGGGCGGGAGTAGTGCAGCACCCATTCCAGATAACCTGGGTTGTTTGGCTTATCTGCATCAATAAAGATCAGGTCGAATGGCGGTATATCACCGAAATTCTCGAGCGAGTTCAGAGCCGGGCCTTCTACCAGTTCAATACGGTTGTTTAGCCCCGCGAGGTGGATATTCTGGCGGGCAATTTCGGCATGGGTTGGATCCGCTTCAAGCGTAATCAGCTTTCCGTCTGGCGGCAGAGCGCGAGCCATCCAGATGGAACTATAGGCACCGAGCGTGCCAATCTCAAGAACACGCCGCGACTGCGTCAGACGGACAAACAGCGCCAGCAGTTGACCCTGATTGGCCGCTACATCGTGTTCGGGGAGCCCGCCGCGTTTGTTGTTTTCCAGTACCTGACGCAAGACATCATCTTCAGGAATAAGCGAAGAAATCATGAAATTATCTACTGCTGACCACTGTTGTTGCATAGATTGGCTCCTGAGAGTAAAAACTGGGGGCGAAATAGGGACCTGGTAATCGTAGCACTTCAGGCATTGAACCTTCGTAAATCTGGCCCCGAAGTTCCCTGTAAAATCGTTCACGGTATAATTGAGCCGCACTGGGTACTTTTTTAAACAGCACACGCAACAGAATGTTTTGAGTGATAGAAAACCAATAGCATAATAGGCAGATGCAATCCGATTCGGCGCTCGCCTGTACTTTATTAGCCAGAAGCCGTCCCCCTGAAGAGACTCACAGGAGAAGTTCATCATGGTTCAGACCCATTTCCCCATTCTGCCTGATGCCACTCTGGCGGCGATTAATACTCTCGGCACATGGCTGGCGCAGGATGATCTGAGCGGTTCCCGTCAGAACCCGGATGTCGATGGGGTGGTTCTGGCAGGAAACGCGGTCATTCCGACTATTGATGCGGCCTGCCGTATCGCCGCGCAAAACGAGATCCCGTTGCTGATTAGCGGCGGTATCGGCCATTCGACCGCGTTTCTATATGCGGCCATTGGCAGTCACCCGCGTTATCACACGATACCGGTCACTGGGCGGGCGGAAGCCAGTATTCTGGCCGACATTGCGCGCGAGTTCTGGCAGATCCCTGAGGGACGTTTGTGGATCGAAGATCAATCCACCAACTGTGGTGAAAACGCGCGTTTTAGCTGGAACATACTGAAACAGCATCAGCGAGCTACCGGGCGAGTGCTGGTGGTGCAGGATCCGACGATGCAGCGACGTACCATGGCGACGTTTGCCCGCGTGTGCCGGGATGAACCCGTTGCACCGCGGTGGATAAGTCACCCGGGGGTTATACCGACACTGCAGAACGGCAAAGATGGGGTGGAATTTAGCGAGGGCAACACCGGACTGTGGCCCGTTGACCGCTACCTGTCACTGGTTCTGGGGGAACTGCCGCGACTGTATGATGACGTTAACGGCTATGGTCCTGCCGGACGTGATTTTATCGCTCACGTTGAGTTTCCTGATGCCGTGGCTGACGCATGGGCATTGCTACAGCAGGATCCGGTCCTGAAAACCGCCTTATCCCGGCGCTCGCTTCTCTGAGCATCCTGTGGTTTCCCCCTCCGCAAAGAGGGGGAAGGCATTACAGTGCGGCGTACTTATCCAGCGTACGCACCAGCTGCGTCACAAAACCATATTCGTTGTCATACCAGGCGACGGCTTTCACCAGTTGCAGATCGCCCGCTTCCGTTACCTCAGTTTGCGTGGCATCAAATACCGAACCAAAGTGCGAACCGATCACATCTGACGACACAATCTCTTCATCGGTATAACCAAACGATTTATTTCCCTGCGTCGCCTTTTTCAACGCGGTATTGATCTCCTCAACCGTGACCTTTTTACCCAGAATGGCGACCAGTTCGGTGACGGAGCCGGTTTTAACCGGCACGCGCTGCGCGTGGCCTTTCAGTTTGCCACTCAACGCGGGGATGACCAGGCCGATGGCTTTCGCCGCACCGGTGGTATGCGGAATGATATTTTCTGCCGCCGCGCGTGAGGCACGAAGATCTTTTCCGCGAGGCCCATCTACCAGTGCCTGGGTACCGGTATAGGCGTGAATAGTCGTCATGGTACCGACTTTAATTTCAAAGGCATCATGCAGCGCTTTTGCCAGTGGGGCGAGGCAGTTGGTGGTACAGGAAGCGACGGAAATGATGGTATCACTGGCGTCAATGGTGTCGTCATTCACGTTATAAACGATGGTTTTCATCTCTCCGGCAGGGGCAGAAATAAGCACTTTCTTTGCGCCTGCATCCAGATGCGCTCGTGATTTTTCTTCGGAGGTGTAAAAGCCGGTGCACTCCACAACGATATCCACACCTGCGGCTTTCCACGGAATATGCTTCGCCTCTTTTTCGGCGTATACCGCAATGGTTTTACCGTCAACAATCAGCGCATCTTCAGTGAAATCCACGCTCCACGGGAAACCACCGTAGTTGGAATCATGCCTGAGCAGATAGGCCAATACTTTGGGAGAGGTGAGGTCGTTGATGGCGACGACGGTGTTGCTATCCTGGGTTTCAAGAAGGCGGCGCAGTACAAGGCGTCCAATGCGTCCAAATCCGTTAATGCCAATTTTACTCATGGTGTTCTCCTGTGAACGTGTCGATACGACAGTTTGAACTCATCCAGGCTTAGACCATCACGGGCTGGGCGGCAATTGAAGATGCTTCATGCGGAAGGAAGTATTTGAAAAACCATACAGAAAAATTGATGAATTTTTAAGGAAAGGGGATTATGTTGACGCGATATCCGTTTTTTTCAGGAAATCCCATGCGTACTAAATATACAAGCCTGCAAATCGCAATTCACTGGCTGGTGTTTCTGTTAATCATCGTTGCTTATTGCGCGATGGAGTTTAAAGGTTTCTTCCCGCGTACCGCTCGCCCATTGATCAATATGATCCACGTCTCATGCGGAATCACCATTCTGGTGCTGATGGTGACGCGTCTGCTGGTTCGTCTCAAGTTCCGCGCGCCACCGATTCAACCAAAGCCAAAAGCGATGGTGACGGGGATGTCTCATCTGGGGCATCTGGTGGTGTATATGCTGTTCATTGCGTTACCGCTGATTGGTATTGTGATGATGTACAACCGGGGCAGCGACTGGTTTGCTTTTGGCATGGTGATGCCGCATGCGGCGGAATCCAATTTTGACCTGGTCGATGTGCTGAAAGAGTGGCACGTTACGCTGGCGAATCTGGGCTATTTTATGATTGGCCTGCACGCACTGGCAGCACTGATGCACCACTATTTCTGGAAAGATAATACCCTTCTGCGCATGATGCCGAAAAAGCGTCAATAAATGCGGAAAACAGGCCGGGTAAGCGCAGCGCCACCCGGCTTTTTTTTTAGCGCAGCTGAGCACGCTCTTCAGCAGTTAACGCCAGCGCCTGCGTTGATCCGGTCTCAGATGATTTCACTGCCGCTTCCAGTACAGCCATAACCGCTAATGCTTCGACAGGATTAACGGGGTTGGTGATTTTCCCGAGAACCGCATCACGTACGTTAATGTAATACTGGCGCTGATCGCCTTTCGGGGTCGCAATAGTCTGCTGTGCTCCGTCTGCTCCATAGAGCACCATGCTGTCGCTGTCTTCGCCCCAGGTTGCACTGCCGGGAATCACCCCTGCGAGCAGCTGCGCTTCCTGCTGATCGATTCTGGCTTTCACCACGCTGCCCTTATCCCCGTGGACCGTAAAGCGTGCCGTACCGCCTGCGACCAGCATGCTGGCATGCAGAATGACCTTATGTTGCGGATAATTTAAGACCACGTGCGCCCAGTCGTTAATTTCTGCACCGTCGCGCAGCGTCGCGATATTCCCCTGAACCGACTGCGGCAGGCCAAAGAGCTGAAGCGTCTGGTCAATCAGGTGAGGACCCAGGTCAAACCACAGGCCGCTCCCGGGGACGTTCTGCTCGCGCCAGCGCACGCGTACTTCCGGACGGAAACGGTCAATATGCGACTCCAGATGTTTAATCTTGCCGAGCGTACCTTGCTCAATAAGCTGCTTAATGCCGAGGAAATCGCTGTCCCAGCGGCGGTTGTGAAAGACGGAGAGCAAAAGCTGCTTTTCATCCGCCAGCGCAATCAGGTCGCGGGCTTCCTGCATGTCGAGGGTGAAAGGCTTATCCACGACCACATGTTTCCCGGCGTTCAGCGCAAGCGTGGCCAGCGGCGCGTGGGTGGCGTTGGGGGAGGCAATAACGACCAGATCGACATCCGGATGCTGAATGGCCTCTTCCGGTGTTGCAACCACCTGAACATCCGGAAGATCGCGTTTTACTTTTTCTTCATCACGAGAAGAGACGACCGCCAGCTTAAGTCCATCAACGGACTGGATCAGCGGTGCATGGAAAGTTTTGCCGACAAATCCATACCCGATCAATGCAATGTTGATTGTTTTCACTTTACTCATGACCTTCTCCACGTTGATTCGCGCAAACCGTGACCTGCAATGCGCTATGGTCCCCAAGCTCAGGCCAGGGACGATCCAGAAACAGTTGTTGGATGTTGGATAACTCGCAAACCAGATACGGTTCGCAGCGGTTGACTTTAAGGTGGTCGGCGACAATCCAGTGAGCATGGCTTACGGCAAGCATCGCGCGCTTGACCTCCGCATCTGCTTCTGTACTGGCACTCAGACCGAGATCGGCATGGATGGCGCACGCCCCGAGAATAGCGATATCCGCACGATAACGGGACAGGAGGGACAGGGTGGCGCTTCCGGCGAACAGGCGCTGCTTTTGGTCCCATTTTCCACCGAGCAGGATCAGCTCAATATTATCCTGGTCGCTAAAATGCTGGGCAATATCCAGCGAGGTGGTGATAACAGTCAGCGGCCCCTGAAGAAAGGTGGCAACAGCCATCACCGTGCTTCCGGCATCCAGAAACAGGGTGGAGCCCGGCGGAACTGCCTGCGCGACCTGTTTACCCAGACGCTGTTTGGCTTCGGGCAGCAACGTACTGCGCCCCTGACGATTCATGGCGGAAAGATTGAGTGCAATAGCCCCGCCATGATTCTTCTGCGCAAGGCCCTGGTTTTCAAGGTCAGTCAGATCGCGGCGGATGGTGTCTGCTGAAACCTGAAGCTTTTCTGCCAGCTCGGTGATACTGGCCTGTCCTTGCTCACTAATAATATCAAGTACATATCGTTGACGAGCCGTTTTGTGCATGAACAAATCCTGCAAAATGTCGCAATAGTTCGCATAATACAGCATTTCAGCGCAGAGAGAAGCACAATGTCGTCACCAGGATATGCAAGTGGGGTAATGATTCAGGTGGGTGATTATTAAAATTATATTAAGTGCTTATAAGTAAACCGTTTTAAATGTTAATCATAGTGTTATTGTTATGTTTTATTTAATAGTTTGGATTATGTTGCTATTGTATCACCCTTACCTGGCTATATATTTCAATTAAATTTGAATTAACGAATTAAAATAACGTAAATTTGTTTTTTAATGGTCATATATGCCGAAGTGTAGGCTTTAACTACGTAAGTTGACACTTCTTTGAAAATCTTTGTGTCTGACCCGTCATGAAATTAACGCAAAAATGTGCATATAACGAATTAGGAATTTTCCTTAAATAACAGGGGGTTTATATGTTTCATTTGAAAGTCCATTTTCGAGGTTTTGTCCAGAAACCCCATGTTTTTTCTTATTTGTAACACCGCATTAACATTGTGGGTGTAGTGGCCTATACCGCATTTTGTTATGCTGCTAATCAGTTTAAGAAATAAGTAAATTCTTAATTGAAATAAGACGCAGACAGAACTCAGTTCCAATGGAAATGGGTATGGGAAGTATTACCTGAAATCCGGCAAGGAAACCGAAGAAATATTTGTCTAATTATCCATACCTCTTTTTGGGTATTTGTTTGAGTATCACTCAGAGTCAGGGAGATAAAATGACGAAATTGAGTAAACCTATGTTACTTCGATATACCGCCGCGATGGCACTATTTTCGATAGCCATAAATACCGCTTGTGCCAATAGCGGGCAAGTGGGGATTGCCCCGGTTTCCACAACAACATTAAAAGAAAGTATTCTTTTTGCTATCGATCGCGATCCGTCAATTAGTCAGCAGGCCGCGCAATTAGATATTGGTCAGGCACAAATAGATGAAGCGCGCAGCGGTTGGATGCCGCAAATATCGTTAAACGGGAGTACAGGGCACAGCCAGACCACCGATTCCAGCGGGTCACTGAAGAATTCAGCCGCCTGGGGGCTGAGCCTGACGCAGCTGCTGTACGATTTTGGCAAAACCAATAACAGCATCAGTCAGTCTTCCGCCCAGCGTGATAGCTACCGCTATCAGCTGATGGGCACGCTTTCGGATGTGGCGGAAAAAACGGCGCTGAGCTATGTAGAGGTCAAACGCTATTCCGATCTGTTGCTGGCGGCAAAAGAGAATGTTCAGGCGCTCAAAAACGTCGAGCAGCTGGCAAAACTGCGCGCTGATGCAGGCGTGAGCTCCACGTCCGATGAGCTCCAGACCCGCACGCGTATTGCCGGCATGCAGGCGACGGTCGCTCAGTATCAGGCCGCCCTTAACGGCGCCCGCGCCAGGCTAGCGGTTTTAACCGGAATGCAGGCAGAGGTCTATTCGCCGGTGCCTGCAAATCTTGCCGTGGAGCCGGACTCGCTTAATCGCATAGATTATTCGCTGATACCGGCGGTGATGGCCGCGCAGAACATGGAACGGTCTGCTCAGTATGGTGTGGAAACGGCGAAGTCCCAGCACTGGCCGACGCTAAGTCTGAAAGGAGGGCGTACCCGTTATGAATCGGACAACCGTTCTTACTGGGACGACCAGATACAGCTCAACATTGATGCCCCACTGTATCAGGGGGGCGCGGTTTCCGCACGCGTTCGGCAGGCGGAAGGCGCACGAGCCATGGCCTCCTCTCAGGTCGATCAGGCGCGTTTCGATGTCCTGCAAAAGGCTTCCGTGGCGCAGGCGGACTGGACCGGCGCTCGGGGAAGAATGGAAGCCGGGAAGCAACAGCTGGAAAATGCACTGCGCGCCCGCGATGTCTATAAAAATGAATACACCCTGAGCAAGCGGAGCATTAACGATCTGCTCAGCGTTGAGCAGGATGTCTGGCAGGCCACCTCGGCAAAAATAATCGCTGAGTATGATGGCTGGAGTTCGGCAATTAATTATGCTGCTGCGGTTGATAATTTAATGCCACTTATTGGAGTAGAGAAAAGCGCTACCGCAAAACTACCCGATTTGAGTTAAAAAATGGCGCACATTGGTTGCGCAAAATAAGTCTGAAAATAATGGGTGATTTTTCCCAGGGATAGCTACATCCATCTGGTGGACATATCCACAGGAATCCTTACACCTGCAAGGAGAAGAAAATGAGTAACGTAAAGGTTGTTGATGTCATCATTCGCAAAACGGCGGAGAAAACGAAATTAACAGGTGAAGGAAATCTGTCGGTCTCTATTTCATCGCCAAGTGTGATTGAAATCCAGGGCTCTGCTCAGGATGTGGCGCGTTATGTTCGCCAGGGTAAAGATCTCCTCATTTATATGAAAGATGGCAGCGTTATTCGCTGCAATAACTATTTTGTCGAAGATCCAGAAACGCATAATCAGTCAGAACTGGTGTTCAACGACCGTCAGGAACTGACACATATTTCTTTTGCCGATGCCGGGGAAGCGTCAGGCGCTGCAGTAACTGAATTAACCGTGCAGGCCACACCGATTAGCAGCATTGAGCCTTTCCTCGAGCAGGGAAGCGTTTTGAGCGACGCGCCGTGGGGCTGGATTGCGGGCGCTGCGTTAGGCGGTGGTGCCATCGGGGCACTGCTGGCTCACGGGGGAGACGGCGAAACCAAAACAAGGGTTGTTGATAATACCAAAGAGGTTGAAAGCGCAACGCCCACCTTTTTGCTGACAGATAAAGCGGGTGACAAGCAGGGGGTGCTGAGTGCAAAAGAGGTCACGGACGATAACACCCCAACCTTTAGTGGTACCGGCCAACCGGGCGCAACCATCCAGATCAAAGACAGCAGCGGCAGTACCATCGCCAGTGCAATGGTCGCTAAAGACGGTACCTGGACGGTAAAATTACCAACCCAGACCGACGGGGAGCATACTTGGTCGGTCGTGCAGATCGACGGCAGTAAAACCACCGCTGCGGGCAGTATTACCGTGACGGTTTCTACCGCCGATGCCTCTATTACGCTGGCCACCACGGCGGGCGATAACGTGCTTAACGCCAGCGAGCAATCCGCGGGCTTTACGCTTTCCGGTGCCAGCAAAAACCTGGCGCAGGGTACTGAACTCACCGTAACGCTGAACGGCAAAACCTACACGACTGAAGTGGGCGCAGACGGCGCATGGCTCGTTAACGTGCCTGCAGCTGACGCGCAGGCGTTGGGCGACGGCACCTGGACGGTCAACGTCAGCGGTAAGGACGCGGCGGGGAACACCGTGAGCGGAAGCCAGACGATTGGCGTCGATACCACCGCGCCAACGCTGTCTGTTGATACCCTCGCGCAGGACAACATCATCAATGCGGCTGAGCACAACCAGCCGCTGACGCTGACCGGTAAAACCAATGCGGAAGCCGGTCAGATTGTCACCGTGACGCTGAACGGTAAAAACTACAACGCCACCGTGGCGGGTGACGGTACCTGGACCGTCACGCTGGCGGCGAACGAGGTGCAGGCGCTCAGCGAGGGCAATCACACCCTGACGGTGAACGTCAGCGATAAAGCGGGCAACGGCTCGTCTGTTACCGCAGATTTCACGGTTGATATCACCGCACCGGTTGTCACCGTCAATACCGTGGCGGGCGACGATGTTCTCAATACCAGCGAGCAGGGTCAGGCACAGATTATTTCCGGCCTGGCGAACGGTGCAGCTGCGGGCGATGTGGTCACCGTGACCCTTGGCGGCCAGACTTTCACCGGCGTGGTGCTTGCGGACGGTAGCTGGAGCGTCGGCGTTCCTGCGTCCGTGCTGGGCGCGCTGGGTGAAGGCAGCCACACGCTTTCGGTTTCCGTGACTGACGCGGCAGGCAACACCGGCAGCGCCACGCACGGCATTACGCTGAGCGGACACCCGCCAGAATTTACGATTGACGCCATCAGTCAGGACAATGTTCTGAATGCTCAGGAGGCGATGCAGCCGCTGAGCCTGACCGGTACCAGCAATTTGCCGAACGGCAGCGCTATCACGGTGACGCTGAACAACGTTAACTATCAGGCGACCGTCGAAAACGGTATCTGGGCGGTCCAGGTGCCGGTTTCCGACGTGCTGAATCTGGCGAACACGCTTTATACCGTCAGCGTCAGCGGTACCGACAGCGTGGGTAACAGCGGTTCTGCAGAAGCGAATCTGCTGGTGGATACTATCCTTCCGCAGGTCATTATCAATACGTTTGCGGGCGACAACCTGGTCAATAACGCCGAAGCGGGCGTCGATCAAACCCTCAGCGGCCGCGTCACCGGCGCGGCGGCGGGCGATACCGTTTCTGTCACCGTCGGCGGCAAGAGCTATACCGCAACGGTTGGCAGCGATCTGACCTGGAGCGTGAAAATCACGTCAGCGGATCTTCAGGCGTTCGGCGACGGTGATTTAACCTTCACCGCATCGGTGACCAATGGGCACGGCAATACCGGCACCGGCGAGCGTGATATCAATATCAACGCTGAGCTGCCGGGCCTGCGCGTGAACACCATTTCCGGCGATGACGTGATCAACGCCATCGAGCAGCAGCAGGATCTGAGCGTCACCGGCTCCAGTACTCATCTGGCAGCGGGGACGCAGATTGTCGTCACCATTAACAACGTCGAGTATGTCACCGCGGTTAACGCCAGCGGCAACTGGCAGATCGGCGTACCCGCGGCGGACCTTCAGGCCTGGACGGCGGGAGGTATGACGGTCAGCGTCAGCGCTGAAGATACCTGGGGCAACACTGTTGCGGCTGAACACCCGATCGAACTCGATCTGAACGCAGTGGCGGTCACTATTGATACCGTCTCCGGCGATGACCTGCTGAATGCGGCAGAAAAAGGCAGTGATTTAACCCTTTCCGGCCAGACGCAGGGCGTGGAAGCGGGGCAGACAGTGGTGGTGAAATTCGCTGACCAGACCTTTACCGCACAGGTGCAGCAGGATGGCTCCTGGAGCCTGACCGTACCCGTCAGCGCCATGGAAACCCTGATCGACGGTCGCGCGCAGCTGAGCGTTAGCGTCACTAACGTCAACGGTAACAGTGCCGAGGCGTCGCGCGTGGTCACCGTAGATACTCAGCCGCCGACAATAACGATCGATAATCTGACCACCGACAACATCATCAATGCGGCAGAAGCGCAGCAGGATTTAGTGTTAAGCGGCAGCAGCAATGCTGAAGCAGGCCAGGTGGTCACTGTGACGATGAACGGTAAAACCTATCAGACCACGGTTCAGACGGACGGTACCTGGCAGTTGAGTGTAACAGCGGCTGACGTCGGCGCGCTGGCAGATGGCATTGTGACCGTGACGGCAACCGTGAGCGATGTGGCGGGGAACACCAGCAGTGCCGATCGCATTGGGCTGGTGGACGCGACCGTGCCGCAGGTGACGATTAACGACTTTGTCACCGATACCAACACCGTTAACCAAATCGCCCATTCACAGGCGCAGATCCTGAGCGGCTCCGTCACCGGTGCGGCTGCGGGCGACAGGGTAACCATCTCCATTAATAACGTGGATTACACCACCGTGGTCGATGCGGCAGGTCACTGGAGCCTGGGACTGCCTGCGTCAGTGGTGCAAGGTCTGGCTGACGGTACCTGGACGATTAACGTCTCCGTGACCGACCAGTCCGGTAATACCGGAAGCCATTCACTGGATGTGGTAGTGAATACCGTGACGCCTGTCATCGGTATCAACACGCTGGCGGCGGACGATGTGATCAATGCTACAGAGAAAGGCGAAGATCTGCTGCTCTCCGGCACCAGCAACCAGCCGGAAGGCACCACCGTTACGGTGACCCTGAACGGCATTCACTACACAGCCACTACTGACGCCAGCGGAAACTGGAGCGTCACCGTGCCTGCTTACGCGGTGAGCGCGCTGGGTGAAGCCCATTACACCGTGACGGCGGACGTCACCGACAGCGTAGGTAACAGCGCGTCAACCTCACACGACGTGCTGGTGGACAGCTCGCTGCCGGTTGTGACGATCAACACGCTGGCGGGCGACAACATCGTTAACGCAGCGGAAGTGGCGGCAGGGCAAACCCTGACCGGTAAGGTAACGAACGCGGCGTCAGGTGACACTGTCACTATTATCCTGGGCGGCCAGACATACACAGCTACCGTGCAGGACGATCTGACCTGGAGCCTGCCGTTAAGCGAGAACCAGCTGACCGCGCTCGGCAACGGCGATCTCACCGTATCCGCCAGCGTCACCAACGCGCACGGTAATACCGGCTCTTCTTCTCTCGACTTCACCATCGACGCCCAGCTCCCGGGACTGCGGATTGATACCGTGGCGGGTGACGACGTGATTAACGTGATCGAGCACGCTCAGAACCTGATTGTGTCCGGCACCAGCACCGATCTGGCCGCGGGCAGCATCGTCACCGTAACCATTAACGGCAACACTTATTCTGCAACCGTGCTGGCGGACGGTTCCTGGCAGGCGGCAGTGCCGGCGGCGGATGTATCTCTGTGGGCGGACGGTTCGCTGAAGATCACAGCAAGCGCACAGGATACCTCCGGTAATCCGGTCGCTATCGGGACTGTCGTGGATGTCGATCTCGCACCTGTGGCTATCACCATCAACAGCGTGACCGATGACAACGTGCTCAACGCGGCGGAAAAAGGCCAGGATCTGGTGCTGTCCGGCACCTCATCCAACGTTGAAGCGGGCCAGACCGTGACCATCACCTTCGCGGGTAAAACGTATACCACCACGGTGGATGCCAACGGGGACTGGACGTACACCGTACCGGCAGCCGATTTGAGCGGCCTGAAAGACGGTGACGCCAGCGTGCAGGTCAACGTCACCAATGTGAACGGTAACGCGGCGTCTTCGGCGCAGGAATTCAGCGTCGATACCACCGCGCCGACGGTGACCATCAACACCATCAGCCAGGACAATATGCTGAACGCGGCCGAGGCGGCTCAGGATCTGACCCTGAGCGGCACGTCTACTGCCGAAGCAGGCCAGACGGTGACCGTGACCTTCAACGGCAATCAGTACGCTGCGCAGGTGCAGGCCGACGGTAGCTGGACGCTGGACGTCCCGGCGGCAGACATGGCAGGCATCACCGACGGCAATGCGGCGGTAACGGCGACGGTGTCCGATAAAGCAGGCAACCCGGCCAGTGCGGGTGCTTCTGTGCTGGTTGACACCACCGTACCGCAGATTACCTTCAATATCGTCGCGGGCGACGACATCGTGAATATTGCCGAGCACGGCCAGGCGCTGATTGTTTCCGGTAAGGTTACGGGGGCACAGGCGGGCGACGTGATTACCGTGACCCTGAACGGTAAAGACTACACCGCGATGCTGGATGCGTCCGGAAGCTGGAGCGTGGGTGTTCCGGCGGCGGACGTGAGCGTGCTGGCTAACGGCGACCAGACAATATCGGCGACCCTCACCGATAAAGCGGGCAACAGCACCACTGCCACGCATGATTTTGACGTCTCCCTGACCGCACCGGTTATCGCCATCAATACCCTGGCGGGTGACGATGTGATCAATGCGGCAGAGAAAGGTGAAGATCTGCTTCTTTCCGGTACCAGCAACCAGCCGGACGGAACCACCATTACGGTGACGCTGAACGGTATCAATTACAGCGCCATCACAGACGCCAGCGGTAACTGGAGCATCACCGTTCCGGCGGCAAACGTCTCTGCGCTGGGAGAAGCAAGCTACGTCGTGGCGGCGAGTGTAACTGACGCCGCAGGCAACAGCGCGAGTACCAGCCACAGCGTACTGGTCGACAGCGCATTGCCGCAGGTCACCATTAACCCTGTCGCCACGGACGATGTCATCAACGCAGCGGAAGTGGCTGCCGGGCAGACCCTGAGCGGCAAAGTGAGCGGCGCAGCGAGCGGTGACACTGTCACTATTAGTATCGGCGGAAATAAGTATACGGCTACGGTTCAGGACGATCTGAGCTGGTCGGTCAACGTGCCGTCTACGGTCTTAACCGCCATCGGTAACGGCGATCTGACGGTTTCAGCCAGCGTCACCAACGGCCACGGCAACACCGGAACAGTCGAGCGCGACATCACCATTGATGCCAACCTGCCGGGCCTGCGCGTTGATACCGTAGCCGGCGACGATGTGATCAACAGCATCGAGCACGCTCAGAACCTGATTATCACCGGCTCCAGCGAGGGCCTGGCAACGGGTGCGGCGCTAATCGTGACCGTTAACGGCAAAACCTACGCGGCGACGGTGCTCGCTGACGGTACCTGGGCGGCAGCCATTCCGGCGGCAGACGTCAGCGCGCTGACTGCTGGCACGCTCACTGTGACCGTTGAAGGCCAGAGCGCAGCGGGTAACCCGGTTTCTATCAGCCATGACGTGAAGGTGGATCTGGCGGCAGTCGCCATCAGCATTGACCCGATTGCCACAGACGACGTGATTAACGCGGCGGAGAAAGGCGCGGACCTGGTGCTGTCCGGCAGCACCACTAACGTGGAAGAAAACCAGACCGTCACCATCTCATTTGGCGGTAAGTCTTACACCGCGACGGTGGATGCGGACGGCAACTGGACGGCGACCGTAGCGTCTGCCGATTTGGGCAGCCTGAAAGACGGCGACGCCAGCGTGCAGGTAAGCGTCACCAATGTGAACGGTAACAGCGCGTCGGCGGGCCGCGAGTACAGCGTGGATGCAACCGCGCCGACGGTGTCTATCGAAATTATCAGCGATAACAACATCATCAATGCGGCCGAAGCGCAGCAGGATCTTGTGATCAACGGTGTGACCAACGCCGAAGCGGGCCAGACCGTTACCGTCACGCTGAACGGCGCGAATTACACCACCACCGTGCAGGCAAACGGCAGCTGGAGTGTGACCGTACCGTCTGCGGATCTGGGGGCGATTGCCGACGGCAACTATACCGTCAGCGCCGCCGTGTCTGATAAAGCGGGTAACCCGGCCTCAGCGGATCGCGATGTGCTGGTTGATACAACCGTACCACAGCTGACCATTAATACCGTTTCCGACGACGACGTGATCAACAGCGCCGAGCATGCGCAGGCATTGATTGTTACCGGCTCTGTGACCGGCGCGGCGGCGGGCGATGTGGTCACCGTCACCATCAATAACAAATCTTACACCGCCACGATCGACGCCGCTGGCAACTGGAGTGTGGGCGTGCCGGCAGCAGATGTTACGGCTCTGGCCGCCGGGGATTACACCATCACCGCGGCGCTGACGGATAAAGCGGGCAACAGCAACAGCGCCACGCGCAGCGTGGAAGTCAACCTGACCGCACCGGCGCTGACCATTGACACCGTTTCCGGTGACGATGTGATCAATAGCACCGAGAAAACGCAGGATCTGACCCTTTCCGGTACGGCGTCCGGGCTGGCTGCAGGCGCGGCCGTGACCGTAATGCTCAACGGCAAAGCGTACAGCGCTACGGTTGATAGCAACGGAAAATGGACCACGACCGTTCCGGCTAACGAGGTGGGGCAACTTGGCGAGGCGCTTTATACCGTTACCGCATCGGCAACGGATAGCGTCGGCAACAGCACCAGCACGTCGCACACCGTGAACGTGGAATCCGTTCTGCCGGGCGTGATTATCAACACCGTTGCGGGCGACGACGTGATCAACGCTGCTGAGCTGGCAGCCGGCCAGACCATCAGCGGCAAAGTGGTGAATGCCGAAGCGGGCAACACCGTGACCGTGACGATTGGTGGTAACAGCTACACCGCAACGGTGCAGAGCGACCTGACCTGGTCCGTTAACCTGCCGTCCGACGTTCTGACCGCGCTGGGTAACGGCGATCTGACTGTGACCGCTAACGTCACAAACGGCGTGGGTAATAGCGGAACGGGCGAGCGCGATATTGCTATCGACGCTAACCTGCCGGGCCTGCGCGTGGATACCGTGGCGGGTGACGATGTGATCAACAGCATCGAACACGGGCAGAATCTGATTATCACCGGCACCAGCGACGGGTTGGCGACTGGCGCGGCGCTGACCGTGACCGTTAATGGCAAAACCTACCCGGCTATCGTGCTGGCTGACGGCTCCTGGAGCGCGGCGATCCCGGCGGCAGACGTGGGGGCACTGGCTGCAGGCACGGTCACGGTGACCGTTGCAGGCCAGAGCAGCGCCGGTAACCCGGTCTCCATTAGCCACGATGTGACGGTGGACCTGGCAAACGTCGCCATCAGCATTGACGCCATTGCCTCAGACGATGTGATCAATGCGGCTGAAAAGGGCGCGGATCTGGTGCTCTCCGGTGCGACTTCGAACGTGGAGGAAAACCAGACCGTCACCATCACCTTTGGCGGCAAGAGCTACACCGCGACCGTTGGCGCTGACGGCAAATGGACCACCACGGTGCCCGCCGCCGATCTGACCAACCTGAAAGACGGCGATGCCAGCGTGCAGGTGAGCGTGACCAACGTGAACGGCAATAGTGCATCGGCGGGTCGCGAGTACAGTGTGGATACCACCGCGCCGTCCGTGACTATCAATACGCTTGCGGCTGACGACATTCTGAATGCGACAGAGGCTCAGGCTGATCTGACCGTGTCCGGCACCAGCACCGCCGAAGCGGGTCAGACGATAACGGTGTCACTGAACGGCAAAGACTACACCACAACCGTGGGCGCTGACGGCGGCTGGACGCTGAACGTCCCGGCGGCGGATGTTGCGGCGCTGACGGACGGCAGTGTGACCGTCACCGCATCGGTAAGCGACAAAGCGGGTAACCCGGCGTCGGTTGATCACAACCTGACGGTGGACGTCACCGTCCCTGCAGTGACCATCAACACTATCGCTGGCGACGACGTGATTAACGTGGCTGAGCACGCTCAGGCGCAGATCGTCAGCGGCTCCGCCACCGGCGCGGCAGCAGGTGATAAGGTGACCGTCACGATTGGCGGACAGACTTACACCACCGTGCTGGACGCGGCGGGTAACTGGAGCGTGGGTGTACCGGCGAATGTAATTTCCGGCCTCAGCGACGGCACCGTGACCGTCACGGCGTCAGTTACCGACGCAGCGGGGAACACGGGCAGCGGCACCCATAACGTGACCGTTGATACCGGTCTGCCATCGGTCAACTTCAACGCCATCAGCGACGATAACGTGCTGAACGCGGTGGAAAAAGGTCAGGATCTGAGCGTGAGCGGCACCAGCGCTAACCTCGCGGAAGGCACCGTGGTGACGGTGACCCTGAACGGTAAAAACTACACGGCCACCACGGCTGCAGACGGCAGCTGGAGCCTGACGGTTCCGGCAGCGGATCTGGCCGCTCTGGGTCAGGCTAATTACACCCTGAACGCGACCGCCACCAACGGCGTGGGCAACAGCGTGAGTAATACCACGAACCTGCTGGTGGACACTGCGCTGCCGACCGTCACCATCAATACCGTGGCGGGTGATAACGTCATCAACGCGGCGGAAGTGGCGGCAGGCCAGACGCTGAGCGGCACCGTGGCGAATGCCGAAGCGGGCAATACCGTCACCGTCACCATTGGCGGCAACAGCTACACCGCAACGGTGCAGAACGATCTGACCTGGTCCGTGAACGTGCCGTCTGACGTGCTGACCTCGCTGGGCAACGGTAGCCTGAGCGTAACGGCGACCGTCACCAACGGTCATGGCAACACCGGAACCGGCGAGCGCGGTATTACCATCGACGCTAACCTGCCGGGTCTGCGCGTGGATACCGTGGCGGGTGACGATGTCATCAACAGTATTGAACATACGCAAAACCTGATCGTCACCGGCTCCAGCGACGGGCTGGCGGCAGGTACGGCGCTGACCGTCACCGTCAACGGTAAAGACTATGCGGCCATGGTGCTGGCGGACGGCACCTGGAGTGCGGCGATCCCGTCCTCCGACGTGAGCGCGTGGCCGGAAGGCACCGTCAAAATCAGCGTTACCGGCGACAGCTCAGCGGGCAACCCGATTACCATCAGTCACGATGTGACGGTGGATCTGGCGACCGTTGCCATCAGCATCAATGCCATCGCCACCGATGATGTGATTAACGCGGCGGAGAAGGGCGCGGATCTGGTGCTGTCAGGTGCGACCACCAACGTGGAAGCCGGGCAGACCGTGACCCTGAGCCTGAACGGCAAAATCTATACCACCACCGTGGACGACAGCGGTAACTGGACCTACGCCGTACCATCTGCGGATCTGGCACACCTCAAGGATGGCGACGCCAGCGTGCAGGTGAGCGTGACCAATGTGAACGGCAACAGCGCCTCGGCGGGCCGCGAGTACAGCGTGGATGCTACCGCGCCGTCCGTGACCATCAATACGCTTGCGGCTGACGACATCCTGAATGCCACCGAAGCGCAGGCTGACCTGACCGTGTCCGGCACCAGCACCGCTGAAGCGGGTCAGACGGTGACCGTGAGCCTGAACGGTAAAGAGTACACCACAACCGTGGGCGCGGATGGCGGCTGGACGCTGAACGTCCCGGCGGAGGATGTTGCGGCGCTGACGGATGGCAGTGTGACCGTCACCGCATCGGTAAGCGACAAGGCGGGTAACCCGGCGTCGATTGATCACACGCTGACGGTGGACGTGACCGTGCCCGCGGTGACCATCAATACCGTGGCGGGCGACGACGTGATTAACATCACTGAGCACGCTCAGGCGCAAATCATCAGCGGCACCGCCACCGGTGCGGCAGCGGGTGATAAGGTCACCGTCACCATCGGTGGACAGACGTACACCACCGTGCTGGACGCGGCGGGTAACTGGAGCGTTGGCGTACCGGCAAATGTGATTTCCGGCCTCAGCGACGGCACCGTAACCGTTACTGCGTCAGTCACCGACGCGGCGGGCAATACCGGCACCGGCACGCATAACGTGACCGTCGATACCGGTCTGCCATCGGTGGCCTTCAACACCATCAGCGACGATAACGTGCTGAACGCGGTGGAGAAAGGTCAGGATCTGAGCGTCAATGGAACCAGCGCCAACCTGACGGAAGGCACAGTGGTTTCCGTGACCCTCAACGGTAAAAACTACACCGCCACCACGGCGGCGGATGGCAGCTGGAGCCTCACGGTTCCGGCGGCGGATCTTGCCGCGCTGGGCGAAGCCAACTACACCCTGAGCGCGGTAGCGACCAACGCCGTGGGCAACAGCGTCAGCAACACCGCGAACCTGCTGGTCGACACCGCGTTGCCGACCGTTACCCTCAACACCATAGCGGGTGATAACGTCATCAACGCGGCAGAAGTGGCCGCGGGGCAGACCATTAGCGGCAAGGTAGCGAACGCGGAAGCAGGCAATACCGTCACCGTATCCATTGGCGGCAACACGTACACGACAACCGTGCAGAGCGATCTCACCTGGTCCGTTAACGTGCCGTCCGACGTTCTGACCGCGCTGGGCAACGGCGATTTGACTGCGTTAGCTTCCGTCACCAACGGCCACGGCAACACCGGCACAGGCGAGCGTGAGATCACCATCGACGCCAACCTGCCGGGTCTGCGTGTGGATACCGTGGCGGGCGACGACGTGATCAATAGCATCGAACACGGACAGAACCTGATCCTCACCGGCTCCAGCAACGGGCTGGCAGCAGGTACCACGCTGACGGTAACCGTCAATGGCAAAACCTATGCTGCCTCCGTGCTGGCGGACGGCAGCTGGATCGCGGCGATCCCGGCGGCAGACGTCGGGGCCCTGGCAGCAGGCACGGTCACCGTGACCGTTGCAGGCCAGAGCGCGGCGGGCAACCCGGTAACGATCAGTCATGACGTGACCGTCGACCTGGCGGCGGTGGCTATCAGTATTGATGCAATTGCCACCGACGACGTGATTAACGCGGCGGAGAAAGGTACGGATCTGGTGCTCTCCGGTAGTACCTCGAACGTAGAGGAAAACCAGAGCGTCACCATCACCTTCGCCGGCAAGACCTATACCGCGAAAGTGGATGCCGACGGTAACTGGACCGCAACCGTGCCTTCTGCGGATCTGGCGGGCCTGAAAGACGGCGATGCCAGCGTGCAGGTGAGCGTGACCAATGTGAACGGCAACAGCGCGTCTGCGGGTCGCGAGTACAGCGTGGAAGCCACCGCGCCAACCGTGACCATTGATACGGTTGCAGGCGATAACGTGATTAACGCCAGCGAAGCGTCCGCAGGTGTGACCCTCTCCGGTACTACCACGGCGGAAGTCGGGCAGACGGTCAGCGTGACGCTGGGCGGTAAAAGCTACACCACGAAGGTACAGCAGGGTGGCATCTGGAGCGTGAACGTGCCGGGTACCGATCTGTCCGCTCTGGCGGATAACGGCTACACCGTGCAGGTCAGCGTGAACGATGCTGCCGGTAACCCGGGCAGCGTGGGCAAAGCGATTACGCTTGATACCACGCCGCCAACCGTCAGCTTTAACGTTGTCGCGGGCGATGACGTCATTAACAGCGTGGAGCACGGACAGGCACAGATTGTTAGCGGCACGGCAACCGGTGCGAGCGTTGGCGATAAGCTGGTCATTACCATCGGTTCGAATCAGTACACCACTACCGTTGACGCCAGCGGTAACTGGAGCGTGGGCGTTCCGGCAAGCGTGATTTCCGCGCTCACCGACGGCACCGTGACCCTTAGTGCGACCATTACCGACAGCGCGGGCAACAGCAGCACCCAGACACACGATGTGGTGGTCAACACCGCGTCTGTGGCACTGACGGTTAACACCCTCAGCGGGGATGATGTGATCAACGCGGCTGAAGCTGGTTCGTCACTGGTGATTAACGGTTCCAGCGCCCAGTTCGCCAGCGGGACCCAGGTCACCGTGACCCTGAACGGCAAGAGCTATACGGCCACCATCCAGAGCGACGGCAGCTGGACGACCACCGTACCTGCCGCCGACGTGGGCGCGCTGGCCGATGGCGCGAGCTACCAGGTGTCTGTGTCGGCGCAGGACAGCGCGGGCAACAGCGCGTCGGCGACGCACAGCATCAGCGTAGATACTACGGCGCCAGTCGTGAGTATTGCGACGCTGTCGGGCGATGACATGCTGAACGCGGCAGAAGCGCAGCAGCCGCTGACGGTGCATGGTTCGTCCAGTGCAGAGGCGGGTCAGACCGTCACCGTGACGCTCGGCGGGAAAACCTACACTGCAACCGTAGCTAACGATGGCACCTGGACGCTCGACGTGCCGGCAGCCGATCTGGCTGCGTTGAGCCAGGGAGCTCTGACCTTGACCGCATCGGTCAATGACAAAGCCGGTAACAACGGCCAGACCACGCACACGTTAACGGTCGATACCGTCGCGCCAACCGTGACCATCAGCACCGTGGCCGATGACGATATCGTCAACAACGCAGAGCAGCTGGCGGGCCAGACCATCCGTGGCACAACCACAGCGGAACAGGGGCAGACGGTGACCGTCTCCTTCAACGGACACAGCTATCAGGCGACCGTCGGGGCAGATGGTTCGTGGTCGGTCTTCGTGCCGGGACGTGATTTCCTCGGTCTGAGCGACGGGGATTACACGATTACCGCCTCGGTGAACGATAAGGCGGGTAACCCGGGCAGCGCCACGCACGACGTGACGCTGAACGGCGACGTCCCAACCATCACCATTAACACTTTTGCGCAGGACGATATCGTCAACGCCGCCGAGCACGGCACGCCGCTGGTTGTTAGCGGCACCACCAACGCCCCGGCAGGCCAGACGGTGACCATCACGCTGAACGGTAAAACCTACGCGGCAACCGTCCAGAATGACGGTACCTGGAGCTACACGGTCGGCAGCGCAGAGGTGAGCGCGCTGGCAGACGGCGGTTCTTACGTCATCAACGCGCAGGTCAGCAACACCATCGGCAATAGCGCCAGCGACAATCATACCGTTACGGTGGATCTCACCGCGCCGTCGATGGGGATCAGCATTGATTCCCTGCAAAACGACACCGGTCTGAGCGCGAGTGATTTCATCACTAACGATAATCAGGTGGTGGTGAATGGCTCGCTGACCGCACAGCTCGGCAATAACGAGAAGGCGCAGATCAGCCTTGACGGCGGGTTAACCTGGATTGACCTGACGGTGACGGGTACCACCTGGCGCTACACCGATGGCCGCAGCCTGACGGACGGAACGTATCAGTACCAGGTTCGCGTGATCGATAACGCGGGTAACGTGGGGGCAACGGACAGCCAGGACGTAGTGATTGATCTGACGAAGCCTGCGGCAACGACCATTACCGTGGATTCCATCACTCAGGATACCGGTCTGTCCGGCAGCGACTTTATCACCAGCGACAACCAGATCAGCCTGAAAGGGACGCTTGGCGCGGCGCTGGGCGCTGGCGACCACGCGCAGATCAGCCTCGACGGTGGCGTTACCTGGACCGATGTGAGCGTCAGCGGCCTGAGCTGGACCTATGTGGATGGGCGTACCCTGGCCGACGGGGATTACAACTACCAGCTTCGCGTGATTGACGACGCGGGCAATATCAGCGCCACCGCCAGCCAGGTGGTGACGATTGATACGGTGGCACCGGACGCCAGTAAAACGATCGCCATCGACAGCATCAGCGACGATACCGGCCTGAGCAGCAGCGACTTTATCACTCGCGACACGTCCCTGACGCTGCACGGCTCGCTCGGCGCGACGCTTGCGGACGGCGAGTATGCCCAGATCAGCATCGACGGCGGTGTGACCTGGCAGAACGTGATTGTCACCGGCAACAGCTGGTACTACATGGACGGCCGCACGCTGGGTAACCAGACCTATGACTACTATGTCCGCGTGGTAGATGCCGCCGGTAACGTGGGGGCCAGCGCCCATCAGCAGGTGACCGTCGATACGGTCGCCCCGGATGCGGCCATTACGGTGACCGTGGATAACATCACCGTGGATACCGGCTTCGACAATAACGACTTCCTGACCAGTTCGACCTCGTACACGCTGCACGGAACGCTCGGCGCAGAACCTGGCGCGGGTGAATTCGTGCAGGTGAGCATGGACGGCGGCAACACCTGGGTGTACGCCACCGTAAGCGGTACGCAGTGGAGCTACAGCGACACGCGTACCCTGACCGACGGTAGCCATAACTATCAGGTGCGGGTCGTCGACCAGGCGGGGAACGTTGGGGCAACCACCTCGCAGGCGGTAACGGTGGATACCCAGGCACCGCAGTACGGCATCACCGTTGACAGCATCAGTGAAGATACCGGGCAGTCCAGCAGTGACTTCATCACCATGGACACCACGCTGACGATCAACGGCTCGCTGGGCAGCGCGCTGGCAAATGACGAGCGCGTACAGATCAGCCTGGACGGCGGGAATACCTGGCTCGACACCACGGTCACCAACCAGCGCTGGAGCTACACCGATACCCGCGATCTGCCTGACGGGGACTATACCTACCAGGTTCGGATTATTGACCAGGCGGGCAACGTGGGCTCTACCGCCTCTCAGGTGGTGACGGTGGACACCACGCCGCCAACCACGGTAGGCACGGTAGTGAGCTATACCGACGGTGAAGGCGAGCGTCAGGGCACCTTTGGCAGCGCGGTGGCAACAGACGATAACTCGCCGCTGATCAACGGGACGCTTAACCGCGCTCCGGACGACGGTGAAATTGTGCAGCTCTATCGTGACGGGGTCCTGCTCGGCCAGGTGACCATGAACGGCAGTGCCAGCTGGTCCTTCCAGGACAACGGCCTGAGTGATGGTAACCACACTTACATTGTGCGTGTCACCGACAGGGCCGGTAACTACACGGAATCGGACGGGTTTGTCCTGAACGTGGATACCAGCATCCCGACCACCACGGCGGCGATTACCGCGCAGACCACATCGGATACCACGCCGATTGTCAGCGGTACCGTCTCCGCTGATCTGGTGAACGGTGAATACCTGGTGGTGACGGTGAACGGCAAAACCTATACCTCCCAGACGGGCGGCGCGGTAGTGGTCGATCCGGCACATAACACCTGGTATCTGCAGATCCCGGACGGCGATGCGCTTAGCGTGTCGAGCTACAGCGTGACGGCGCAGGTGAAGAGCAGCGCGGGTAACGGCAATACCACCGGCAAGGCGACCGGCAGCCTGGTGATTGATACCACCTCGGTGAATACCGACTGGGCAACCACGGCGGGGAACAGCAACAACTCCACCATGACCCTCGGCATGAATAGCAGCGGTCTGTGGAATATCATTGCTAACGGCCAGTCTTACTCCAGCAGCGATAGCTCGAGCTATGCCGGGAATACGCTGACCAACACCCGCGGCTTCTACGTGGTGAGCCAGACCGCCGCCGACTTTGACCGTAACGGCACGCAGGACATTTTCGCCACGGAGAACACCTATGGTGGATCCACGCAGGTGATGTGGACCTACGATGGCAGCACCTATAACGCCAGCCAGCTGGCGATGGGGACCACCATCTGGTACGGCGGCGTGATTGCGTACGACAAAACCGGGGATGGCTACCTGGATCTGGCGTACGGCGATGCGGGTGCCGACTCCATTACCTACCTGATCAATAAGAACGGCGTTCTGTCGCCGGATGGCACCAACGGCGGGGCCGGGTTCTGGGGACAATTCACCACCATGCGTGAAATTTCAGGCGTTGACCTGAACAACGACGGCACGGTGGATATTGTTCAGCACACCAATCGCAGCGGCGCGAACTCGTTAACCGTGATCAACAACAACGGTAACGGCACGCTCTCCATCGGCCAGAACCTGACCAACGTGTTTGTGGCTAACGCCTCGAATACCACCACGGCGGCGTCCATGACGTGGGCGGACTTCAACGGCGATGGCTACATGGATCTGTACCTGGGCAGCAGCTACAACAACAACGGCGGGGTGATCTACTACAACGACGGTACCGGGAAGCTCTCTGCTACCAAGAGCGCGGTGGAAGCCTCGAACGCCACGGCAGGTTATCTGTCGGTGGCGGTGGACTGGAACGGCGACGGGCAGATGGACATCATCAAGCTCAGTACCTACGGCGGTTCGCAGACGGCGACTCTGTTCACCAACAACGGTTACGGCTCCACCTGGACCTCAAGCCAGCTGGCGTCAGGACTGGCGAACGTCACCGGCGTGGCGGCCGTGGACTACAACTGGGACGGCGCACAGGATCTGCTGGTGTCTCAGCAAAACGGTAAGGTGGTGCTGGTACAAAACAGCAAAACCATTGCTGACGGCACTGCGATGCATCTGCACATTGTCGACAGCGAGGGCATCAACGCCTACTACGGCAACACGGTCAATCTGTATAACGCCGCGGGCGTGCTGGTGGCGTCGCAGATCATCAACGCCCAGTCCGGTATCGGTTCGAACGATACCTCTGCACTGGTGAGTTTCTACGGGCTGGGTCCGAAAGAAACCTATTCGGCAGAGATCCTGAAGATCACCAACGGCGTGTCGGATAACGTCACCTGGAGCGGTCTGGAGGCGGGCAACGGCAAAGAGGGCTACGTCCTGACGGCCGAAGCGGCCACCGGCGGCCACAGCGGGACCATCACCGGGACCGGGTATAACGACACCTTTATCGCAGAGGATGGCACCTATACCTACAACGGTTCCGGTGGCTGGAATACCCATTCCGACTACGACACCTGGAGCAATACCGGTGGGATGGACGTGGTGGATTACCGCAACGCAACGTCCGGGATTACGGTTGACTTACGCCTCTCAACCGCCCAGAGCACCGGGTTCGGTACCACGCGACTGCTGAACATTGAAGGGATTAACGGCTCTGACTTCGACGACGTTATCACTGGCAACAGCGGTGATAACCAGTTCGAAGGCCGAGGCGGCAACGACACCTTCAACATCGGCAGCGGCGGTCACGATACGCTGCTCTATAAGTTGATCAACGCGTCGGATGCCACGGGCGGTAACGGTCACGACGTGGTGAACGGCTTTACGGTCGGCACCTGGGAAGGGACCACGGACACGGATCGTATTGACCTGCGCGATCTGCTCTCCGGCAGCGGCTATACCGGCACGGGCTCGGCGAGCTATGTGAACGGCGTGGCCACGCTGGACAGCAGCGCGGGCAATATCAGCGATTACATCCGCGTGGTGCAGAACGGCAGCAATACCGAAATTCAGGTGGATCTGGACGGTACCGGCGGTCAGTTCACGCCAACCACCCTGGTGACACTCAACGGCGTTCAGACGGATCTGGCGACGCTGCTGGCAAACCATCAGCTGTTAATTGCGTAAAACAGCGCCGCGGGGAGCGATCCTCGCGGCTTTTTGCGTTTCTTTACAGGAATAGCAATAACCCTATATTTCACAAGATTATTTTGCGGGCTCGTTTAGAGACGGTTCGATTTTCAATCATCCCGTAAAGTTATCATTTCAGTGCGTAATTATCGCGCTGGACAGGACGTAGCATTATGAAGACACATCCACAGTACGAACCCTGGCTGCAGGGCATGTTCGTCATCGCGAAGCATTATCGGCTGGATTTTTCTGCGGAGCATGTTCGGGTCACCATTAATCATGAAAGTCAGTCTCCGCGCCAGCTGGTGCTGGAGGAGATGGCACGCCAGCTTGGGCTGGGGATGCGTATGGTCGCGGCAGATGCCGTATCCCTTGACCCGTGGCGCTTGCCGATGCTGGCGGAATTCACCGGCGGGCAAATCGCGGTGATCGCTCGCATGGACGGTGAAGGTAATGTCAGTCTGCAGTTCAGCGGTGACGGAGGTCTGGAGACAACGCTAACGCGTGAGGAGCTAGGGTCACGGTTAACAGGACTAATGGTGCTGCGCCCGCTTGAATCCGCGCCGGATGCCCGCGTGGATGACTACATCAAACCGTATGAAAAAAACTGGTTCTGGCAACTGGCGCTGAAGGACTGGCGACGCTACAGCGACATTATGCTGGTGGCGCTGGTCGCTAACGTGCTGGCGCTTTCCGGCATGGTTTTCTCCATGCAGGTCTACGACAGGGTGGTACCGTCGCAGTCTGAAGCCACGCTGTGGGTGCTGTTTGGTGGCGTGATGATTGCCATCGTGTTTGAATTCATCATGCGTATGCTGCGCGTGCATATCTCTGACGTGGTGGGGAAGCGTGCCGATCTGCGCATCTCCGAACGCGTTTTTGCCCATGCGCTAAGGATTAAAAACGGCGCGCGCTCTAAATCAACCGGATCGTTTATAGCCCAGATCCGCGAGCTGGAGTCGGTGCGCGAGCTCATCACCTCCACCACCATTGCGGCACTTTCCGATCTGCCGTTTTTCCTGCTGTTCGTCTTCATCCTGTGGATGATTGGCGGTCCACTGGTGCTGGTGGTTCTGCTCGCCGTACCGTTGCTGCTCATTCCGGGTCTGCTGGTGCAGCGTCCGCTGGGTAAACTCTCCAGTGAGGGGATGCGCGAATCCGCCATTCGTAACGCCACGCTGGTTGAAGCGGTGCAGGGCATTGAAGACATCAAGCTGATGCGCGCCGAGCAGCGTTTCCAGAACCAGTGGAATAACACCAACGACGTTGCCGCCAGCGTCGGAATGAAGCAGCGCTGGCTGACGGGCCTGCTGCTCACCTGGACGCAGGAGGTGCAGTCGATTGTCTATGCGGTGGTACTGCTGGTGGGCTGTTATCTGGTGATCAGCGGCGACATGACCACCGGTGCGCTGGTGGGGACCTCGATTCTGGCATCGCGCACAATTGCGCCGCTGTCGCAGATCTCAGGCGTGCTCTCGCGCTGGCAGTCGGCAAAAGTGGCCCGCAAGGGGCTGGACGACCTGATGCAGCGTCCGATTGACGATCCGCAGAACGGCAAAAAGGTGCACAAAGCGCACCTGCGCGGCGACTACAGGCTTGAGGACGTCGGGTTTTACTACGACGAAGAAGAGAAGCTCACCGTGCTTAACATCAGCAAGCTGCAGATCCGTGCCGGAGAACGGGTTGCGGTGCTGGGGCGAAATGGTTCCGGTAAAAGCACGCTGTTACAGCTTCTGGCGGGTATGCAGGAGCCGCAGCAGGGGAGCATTCTGCTGGACGATATTGCCCTGAACCATCTTGATCCGGCCGACGTGCGTCGTGATATGCAGTTGCTCAGCCAGCAGGCGCGCCTGTTCTTTGGCTCGGTGCGTGACAACATCCTGATGGGGAACCCGCTCGCCACTGACGATGAAATTCATCATGCGCTGGTCAACAGCGGTGCGCTGGAGTTTGTGCGCAAACAGAAAATGGGGTTGAACACCATCATCAACGAGGGAGGCACGGGGCTATCGGGCGGCCAGCGCCAGGCGCTGTTGTTGGCGCGCGCCCTGATCACCTCACCGCATATCCTGCTGCTGGATGAGCCTACCGCCTGGCTGGATGAAGTGAGCGAGAAGCAGTTTATTCAACATCTTCACAAGTGGCTGGGTAAACGCCGGACGTTGGTTGTGGCAACTCACCGCTTGCCTATTCTGGACCTGGTCGACCGTATCATTGTGCTGGAAAACGGTAAGGTGGTGATGGACGGTCCACGTGACGCGATCCTGCATCAGCACGGTATGGCACCGCAAAAAGCGGCTCAGCGCACCGTGACCATGAAACCGGCAGCGGTGGCAGAGGAGGGCGCGGCATGAATGATTTCTCACGTTTCAATAGTCGTCTGAAGGAGCCGCGCTTACCGTGTTCGTCCCTGGTGGCATGGTCGCTGTTCGCCCTGCTGGCGGTGTTTATCATCTGGGCGAGTCTTTTCCAGCTTGATGAAGTCACTACCGGCAACGGCAAAGTTATACCTTCATCGCATGAGCAGGTGATTCAGTCTCTTGAGGGCGGCATTATTCACAGCCTGATGGTGCGCGAAGGTGACATTGTTGAACGCGGTCAGCAGCTTGCGCAGCTTGACCGGACCAAAACCGAGTCAAGCGTGCTGGAGAGTGAGTCTCGTCTGAATGCCGCGTTGGCAACGGCTGCGCGCCTGAAGGCCGAAGTGAACGATACGGAGCTCGCGTTTCCTGAGGAACTGGATGACGACGTTGAGCTGGTCAAGCAGGAAACAGCGCTTTACCAGTCCCGTCGCGAGAGTCTGGAAAAAGGGCTGGCTGGTTTGCGTCAGGGGGCAGAACTGGTGCAGCGAGAGCTGTCGTTAACCCGACCACTGGTGACCCAGGGTGCGGCCAGCAAGGTTGAGGTATTACGTCTTGAGCGTCAAAAAAATGAGCTTGAGAATAAAATCACCGAGATGAAAAATCAATACTACGTTCGCGCCCGTGAAGAGCTGGCAAAAGCGAATGCGGAAATTGAAGCCCAGCGTTCGGTGATGAAGGGACGCGAGGATTCCCTGACAAGGCTGACCTTCAATGCGCCGGTTCGCGGGATTGTTAAGGATATTGACGTTACAACCGTTGGTGGCGTTATTCCCCCCAACGGCAAACTGATGAGTCTGGTTCCGCTGGACGATCAGATGGTGGTTGAGGCGAAAATCTCACCGCGTGATGTGGCCTTTATCCATCCAGGCCAGAAAGCGCTGGTAAAAATTACGGCCTATGACTACTCCATTTACGGTGGGCTGGAAGGAGACGTGACCATGATTTCCCCGGACACCTTACAGGATGAAGTGAAAAGAGACGTCTACTATTATCGCGTTTACATCCGTACCGACAATAACCATCTGACCAATAAGCAAGGCAAAGAATTTCCGGTCTTTCCGGGCATGATAGCCACGGTTGATATTAAAACGGGCAGTAAAACTATTCTGGATTATCTGTTGAAACCATTGAATAAAGCGAAAGAGGCGTTACGAGAGCGATAGGCGAATGGCGTTCGGAACACCGAACGCCTCCTGAGTTAAGCGGTTGACGTCACGTGATGACCGTGGCGGCGATCTTTAGGAACAACGTTAATGTAATGCGTGACATATGCAAAATATAATCCGGCATAATTTTCAACGAGTTCGATAAACGCCGGGTATATCGACATACGCCCATCACCGCGATCTTTCAGATAGCCTGCCTCTTGTGCCGATTTGATGATTCGGTTGACGTGAATTCTTGAAACAAAAAATTCTTTTGCGAGTGTGCTTGCTGAATACTCAATAGTTGCACCATGGGCAGATTTGTTTTTTATGGCCTGCAGGTATAGATAGAGCATAATCATTCGACCGCCATCTTTATCGATGAATAATCCCACTTCAGGCAAAACCTTTCTGAACGTTAATCCCCGAAATAGATATTCTGCTGCGCGACGGAAAAAATTATTTCTCAACACGTCATTATCCAAAAGGTTAACGTCAATATTAAATGCCGGATAAAGAATGCTGACCGGCAAAAAAGCCCCGGACATATATCGCTTTAGTTCATTCAGGCCTTTTTCAGTTGGCGCTATTCTCGTTTTGCGTCTGTCTTCCGTGCAGCGCCAGGTGCTGATGCGCCCGGTGGTTCTGAGTATCGTAATGATTGCAATAACGCTGTTGGGGCTGGCTATTTTATAGCGAGAACATAACTCTTTTATTTCCGATACAGATTCAGCCTGATTTCCAAAAATAAAACAACACATGGAAAGGATAATGTTAAATCGTGATTCCTGCAGCATTGTTTTGTAGAACAAAGGTTGTTTTTTGTAGATGGTGTCATTAATGGTGTAGTGCTCTAATATTGCCTCACTGAATCGCGGATTGTTCTTTATAACATCCCTTCGATGTAGCAAGGCCCTGGATGAGATATGATTATCCATAGCGTATTTCTCGTATTTGAATGAGCCGATAGATGAAGTATCCAGCCTTCTTTTTCGGAATTTTCATTATACCCTGAGAATGAAACATTTACCGTGGTTATTTGAAAAGAAAAGTATATTTGCACGTTGTGTGGCGTGAAGTGATTAACGCAAAGATGTTCCGGTGAGGACTGTTTCTTACCCTGTTGTTGTACGGTAAAATTAATACTCACATCAGGTGCATGACATTTTATGCATTCACAAATGGAAATGGCGCGTTGGTGCCCAGGAGCAGGTTATGACCCAAAAAATTTCTCTCAGAAATGGGGCTTGCGATGACCAAAAGTTTGTCATCTCAGCCTGCGGCTTCACATTTCAGGGATATCGTCTGATCCTGGAAAAATACGGGATAGAGGCATCGCTTATTCGCTTTGTTGGGGATGAGATATCGCAACAAGACAGAAAAAATATTCTTATAAATCAGAGTGCTCACATTGTGGTGTTCCTCGGGAAAGGTATTGTCAATCTCCTTGAGAGTCTGAAACGCCTGGCATCCGTACTTAATTCGCTACCCGTTATTCAACGTGTTACTCTGTATGGTGATATACCAGACAGCTGGCTGTATCGCACCCTGGGTAGCCTTTTAAATAGCAGCCGTCAGTTATCGCTGATTCGCATAGCCAGCGTGTCTGATATAATAGGCTCCATCAGCATGCATGATAATATATTTAAGGATGGTTCTCGTTTATTGCGGGATCACTCTCTGGATTATTCTGCTAAAGGAAATTTTAAATGGCTAACCCGAAGGGAGGTTGATGTTTTATTAAGTTTCTACCGGGGTATGTCCGTAAAAGAATTGTGCGATACAATGGGGTTGTCTAATAAAACGGTATATACTCACCGAAAGGAAGGTGTTCAAAAATTACATTTAATCAAGCAATGGGTAAACGATCCACACAATTTCAATGTGGGTGAAAGTATTAAGCGAAAAAATCAAAAGACAGACTTTACGAAAAAGGAAACAGAGATTTTTAACGCACTGCTTAAGCGGGAGATCTTCCCTGTGTACCAGATCATTACCGACCATAACAAAAAAGGGGTTGGTTTTGAAATACTTATTCGCTGGAATAAAAATGGTAAAATCGTCAAGCCAGTCAGTTTTTTGGCTGATATTTCAAATAATGAAATATGGCTAAAGATTACGGCGTTAGTTATCCATGCTGCCGTGTCAGGTATTAATAAATATAACGGGAAATATTATTTTTCAGTTAATATACCACCCCGACTGGCTTCCGGGAATGCATTGCCTGATATGGCAAAGAAAGCTATCGACATGCTACTCAAACCGCGGTGGGCCGAAAATTTAGTCTTTGAATTTGCGGAGGATATTGATGTCACGAAGGACACCAGGATCCCTGAAACTATGCGGCATTTACGGAGTACGGGATGTCGATTATTTTTGGATGACTGCTTCTCTAACCATCAAACCATGTTCCCGGTGCGACAGGTACATTTTGATGGGCTCAAACTAGACAAGGACATTGTTGAGCATTTCGTGGCAAATGACAATGACTATCACCTTATTAAAGCGATACAACTTTATAGCGATATGACCGGGACGGATTGCATTGCAGAGGGAGTTGATAGCGAAGAAAAGTTTGAGAAATTAGCTGCCCTGGGCGTCAAAAACTTTCAGGGGTATTATTTATCTCGTGCTGTGAAAGAAGATGAGTTAGACCGCATGGTACGGTTATTTAGCTAGTAAGGAAAATAAAGCCCCGAAGGGCCTTGAGTTATTTTCGACCCAGCAGCAGGCCGAGCACAATACCGACAGCACCAGCGGCGATTAGGCCGGTGAGAGGGTTGTTTCTGACCGCTTCGGTGACATCGGAGACCGCATCGCTGGCCTGCGCGGCATATTTTTTCGCGGCACCTTTTATCTGATGTTTTGGTGAGTCAACGAATTCACCAAACTGCTGCTGCGCTGAACCTGCGAGTTCATCAAGTTTATTTTTTGCTTTGTCTTCAGCAAACTGGGTATTTTTATCAGTACCGAAATCAGACATTTTTGCCTCCTTTTGTTGATAGTTAAAGGATAGCCGCTCTTTGTAGAGGTGCGAGACGAAAGGCTAAATTCGGCACCTGACAGGATGGTTTTCGGATATATCTCTATATCGGGAACCCGTTATTTCTCATTGTCATCCTGACCGTAATAGAGCTTCCCAATGCGGATCAACGGGCGGCCCTGAGACTTACGATGCAGGTTACTGTCCCTGAGAGAATAAACGCATCCGCAATATTCCTGCTGGTAAAACTGTTCACGCTTGCTGATCTCTATCATGCGTGAGGATCCGCCCTGTTTGCGCCAGTTATAGTCCCAGTAAACCATACCTGGATAGCGTGCAGCCACACGCTGACCGCAGTCATTTATCTGCTGCATGTTCTTCCAGCGGGAGATACCCAGCGAGCTGCAGATGACGCTGAATCCATTTTCTGCCGCATAGAGCGCCGTTCGCTCGAAGCGCATATCGAAGCACATAGTGCAGCGCACGCCGCGCTCGGGCTCCCACTCCATGCCTTTAGCACGCTCAAACCAGTTATCGGTGTCGTAATCGGCATCAACAAACGGCACACCGTGTTTTTCCGCAAACCGAATATTTTCCTCCTTGCGAATGAGGTATTCCTTTTGCGGATGGATATTGGGGTTATAGAAAAAAATCGTGTATTCAATGCCAGAAGCCTGAATAGCCTCCATCACTTCACCCGAGCAGGGGGCACAGCAGGAGTGCAGCAGCAGTTTTTCGGCACCGTCTGGCAGGGTAAGTTGCGGGCGGATAAAAGGAACTGTCGTCATGATGTTCTGCATTATGTTTATGAAATTTATGGAAGAGTAGCATAAATTCATAAACTGTAGAGAAGGGAGCAACGCAGATAAGAATAATCCCGCGGGGCGGGATTATTCTCGGGTAAATCGTGCTGCTATTCGGCAAATTTGAGTAGTGCTTCGCCATCAAGACGATAGCGGATCCATTCGGACTGTGGCAGCGCGCCAATACTCAGGTAAAAGTCGATAGCAGGCTGGTTCCAGTCCAGCACGCTCCACTCAAGACGACCGCACTGTCGTTTTACCGCGAGCTGCGCGATATGTCTCAGCAGCGCTCTGCCTGCACCTTTACCGCGATATTCCGGAGAAACGTACAGGTCTTCCATATAAATCCCGTTGCGCCCGAGCCAGGTTGAATAACTGGTGAAGTACACGGCATAGCCGGCGATCTTGCCTTCACACTCCGCGATCAATGCTTCGGTTTTGGTATCTGCGACAAAGAGCGTTTTCCGGATCTCCTCCGGTGTAGTAACCACTTCTTCCGGCGCTTTTTCATACACTGCCAGTTCATAGATCATGGCGTAAATGGCCGCCGCATCTTCGGGGCGTGCCTGACGAATGGTGATGCTCATTGTTTTCCCTGCTTTTAGCGTGCGTCTTGATTGATGGCGTTAAGCATACGGAGTATTGTCCGTAGAATTAAGTGCAATGAAATCAATATATGATGAATATTATGCATCCGGTACTGAGGCGGCTTGATTTAAACCTGCTGCCCGTTTTCGACGCGATTTACCGTCACCGCTCCGTTCGGCTGGCCGCTGACGAGTTGGCGATGAGCACATCCGCGCTCAGCCATGCGCTGTCGCGTTTGCGCGTCACCCTGAATGACCCGCTGTTTTTTCGCGAAGGACATAGTATGTCTCCCAGTGTGTATGCCTCTCAGCTCGCGCCTTCGATTGCTTCCGCACTGTCGTTCCTGAATCATGAGCTGACCCCGCAGCTGGAGTTTGATGCAGCCAGCAGTACAGAGAGCTTGCAGATTGCGATAACGGATTTTACCGCGCTTTGCATTTTTCCTGCTCTCATGCACAAGCTGCAGCTTACTGCGCCGGGTTTACGATTTGAATTGCGCTATCTGCCGCACAGCCCGGCGCTGACGGAGCTGCTGGCGGGTGAGGTGGATCTGGCGCTGGGCTTTAGCACGCCGGATGATATCCGCCATCCGGAACTGGAAGAGATCGGCTGGTTTAAAGATGAGTATGTGGTCATCAGCAACGCAAGCCGGACGCGGCTTACGCTGGAGGATTATCTCGCGGCCCGGCATCTGGTGGTGACCCCGTGGAATGAGAAGAAGGGCGTGCTGGACGTGCGGCTTGAGCAGTTGGGCTATACCCGACAAATCGCGATCAAAACGCCGTCGATGCTCAGCGCGCCGTTTATCGTAGCGGAAAGCGACCTGCTGATGGCGATCCCCCGATATGCTGCTGAAAAGCTGATTGCGACAGCGGATCTCAGAATTTTTGCACTACCGTTCCCGATACACGCGTTCGAAGTGAAAATTTACTCACATAAACGCAGCGGGCAGCGGGGTGCGACCCGATGGCTTAAGCAGGAACTGCAGTCGCTAGCGCAGACTGGTAGGGACGTTTAGGCCGGGTAAGCGCAGCTACCCGGCCGATATAGCGGTCAATGAGGTTTAGTCATTTTAACGGCAGGTAGATATCCGTTTGCAGCGCATGTTCCGGCACCTCGTGAATAAAGTTGAGGTAGTGGAAAAATACCGGGGCATCGCGCAGCGTTTCGCCGCTGGCCGGTAGCCAGTCGCGAAACATCACCCATACCGTGGCGGAAATGTTATCCAGCGAACCTGTGTGACGCCCGACGGCGTATCGACCACCGTCGATTTCACCACTGGAAGCCCCGAAGTCATTTTCTGGTATCGCTTCAGAGATACTGCCGCAAATATCGAAACGAAAGGCGTCTGCGGGTGTGGTTGCCGGGTCATCCCAGGCAATGCCAAAGGTGCTGCTTTCGTGTACGGGTGATAAGCCCGAGGTTTTACGCCAGGCAATAAATTTCGCCGCGCTGTCATTAACCCTATCCGGGCTGCCACGGTGCTGCAGCACTGCCACTCGGGTCTGTGGGAAATCGACAATCTTAATTTCCATTGTTTTTTGCTCCTGAAAGGTCATTTTCGGTACGCGCTGGTGCCAGCTCAGCCAGTCCGGCTGTTGCCGAAACTGACGGGGGCTTTTTCCAAATGCGTTTCTGAAGGCGCGGCTGAACGATTCGGGGTTCTGGAATCCGGCATCAAGCGCAATATCAATCACCTTATCCTGTGGATTAAACGCCAGTCGCCACGAAGCACGACGGAGGCGTAACCACTGGATATAGCGATACAGCGGCTGGCCGCTGAATGCCAGAAACTGCCGGTGAAAATGATAAGGCGAAGAGCAGGCTAACGAGCTGAGCTTCTCCAGCGTGAGCGGCTCATCGAGATGGTGGGCGATATAGTCGCACACCATCGTGAAGCGCTCGCGGTAGACCGTTTTGATTGCATCGTTCATTGCATCCTCCTGATGACCTACTTTGCCGGACCGGCCAGTTATGATCCTGACCGATCTTGCTAATTATGGAGAAGTTATACTGGCCGCATATCGTTGTGCGGCAGCAATCGCCCTGTCATCAAAAATATACTGTTCGAAATGATGGCTCGTATCGGTGACGCGATAAATTTTCCATTTACCGTCTTCATTGCGCAGATACACGTTTAACCGCTGTTTTTGCCCATTACCTGCACCCAGCCCGACGTTAACAACTTTTCCGGACACTGAGTTTATTGCGTTGCTTACGCTCAGGTCAGGGATCCACTCCGCGGCATAGTCTTGTGTATAGGTAAAATAATCAGAACCGATAATTTCCTGCTCATTGAGAGAAAGAATTTTCTTCAGACGGAAGAGCGTGTCGCGCGCAATATACTCACGCATTTTTGGTGAATCGAGATTATCTTCATGGGTATCTGTAACGAAGGCCGTGAGGTAGAACGAATAAAAATCATTGATACGTTTTTCCGGCGAATCCATCTGTGCTGAACATCCCGTCAATAACAGGCACATCAAAAGAACGTTACGCATCAGTTTTTCCTGTAAATTTTGTAAGAAGGGCGCGCAGAACGATATCCCGGACCACCCCACATATCTCTTTGTCTGAAATCTGAGTACCAGGTAGTGCCGTCGTAAATTGCCATGTGACCCGCAGGATTACCGCCATCATAGGGCTGAATAACAACCACATCGCCTTCCTGTAATGTTTCGCCTTGTCCTAAAATTCGAAAACCTGCCCGTTCAATATTACCGCCGTAATCTTTTGCGTTAGGTGCATTGCCAATATCCACGCCACCTGCACGTATAGCCTTACGCGTAAATTCTCCACAGCGTTTTTGCGAGGAAGTACCGGCATTCTGTCGTGCATACAGGGCCGCTGCGTGTTTGTTCCATGCCATGTGTTAACTCCTGTTGTAGATGAAAGTGTCACTAAACAACGAGAGTTTCAATCCGATTAGGCAAATAATGCTATTGAAAAATTATATATTTCAGCGGGTTATTGGTTTTTGTATTTGATATGTGTAGTTAATCAAATGCTTAAAATGATCTGTTGTTATCACAATCCAAAATGGAAGGTTTACATCGCCTGGTAAATACAATTACGCCCTCATATGTAAGGTGAAAGTCATCAGTCTAACTTAAATTTTATGACAAAATAAGAGCTTCTGATGGTGGGGGTATAAAGAACGAAGTCCAAATCAAACATTATTTATCATTTCCACATGTTCGCGATAGAACTCTTTAACCCAAGTTAGATAAATGAGATACGCTCTATTAAAACTTTATCTGCTTAAACCAGATAGAAAAAGTAACTAGCACGAAAGCGAGTTGTGAGGCGCGAGAATGTGCTGGACGAGGAAATTTTTATATGTTGCAGTCTGAATTATGTAAAATATGTGACAGAAAAATTATTGGGCCTGCAAAAGCATTTTTTCATTTGGTTCACAATTCCATCATGCCCATTAGGATGTTATCTTAGTTCCTCATCATCATACAGACGTAAGGATAATCTATGTCTTGGCAAGGCGTACCATTCAAGCTTCTTGAAGCCGGCAGTGTTGAACAGCTTTTTTTGAAACTAACGTCTCTTCCTAAAATAACTATCGACACGCCTACTGACTACAGTCAACTCTGGTTAACGGTTGGAGCTACTTTCCTTGGCGGTATCATTCCTGCACTGATTGCTTGGAGAACGTTTCACGTAAATGCAAAAAATGTAAGAAAAGAAAGAGATGAGCAGCAGCGGTTCTTAAAATCTGAAAGGGCAAAGCAACAGTTGTTTATGATGGGAGAGCGTGCTTCTCAATTTGCCTCATAGAAAGAAGAACGTGAAATACAAAAAATGCTAACCCAAAAGACAATTAATGCACAAGTTATTTCTGCTAACAGGCAGAAATGGATTAATGATTTTCGTGATAATATTGCTGAGTTTTGTTTGTTAATGTTCAATCACTACGATGCCCGTTCAGGCTATCTGATTACTGAGCGTAAGTTGCGGGTAATAACTGATATATATAAAGGCACTAATTACTCAGAGGATTTTAGAGCTCGTTATCAGGATGCAAGTGATGAATTTGCAAGTTGACTGGAGAGATCTCAATTAACTCACAATGGAATGGATAAAATGAAATTCCTTATACTTCTAAGTTTGAATCCTAAAGAAAAAGAAACTCACGAAATTAAACGATTGATGATTTTTTTAAAGACTTCAATAAATAGATTGGTTATTGATGAAGCTTCAGGTGGATTGGCTAATGTAACCGAAGTTTATACAGACTTATTAAATGGTTCAGAAGAATTAATGGAGGTAGTGGGGGGGATTCTTAAGAGAGAATGGGAAAGAGTGAAGTTATGTGAATAGACTAAAGCTTTTGTGAAGGCTAAATATTAGATTTAACAATTTAGAATTGATGCATGATAACCATGGAAAACGTAATGTTTACAGACAGTTGTTTGTGATAGTACCATACCCCCCTATAGTATCAGGAGGGCAAATGCCGCATTCACCCGAAGACAAAAAACGTATCCTTACCCGCGTCCGTCGCATTCGTGGGCAGGTCGATGCCCTTGAACGCGCGCTGGAGTCGGGCGATCCCTGTTTAGCCATCCTGCAGCAAATCGCCGCCGTGCGCGGTGCTGCCAATGGCCTGATGGGCGAAATGGTCGAGATTCACCTCAACGATGAGCTGGTGACGGGGGAAACAACGCCGGATCAGCGAGCCGTGCGCATGGCGGAAGTCGGCCATTTGCTGCGCTCTTATCTAAAATAAACCCACATACCTCACAATAAGGGAAGACAATATGAAATCTCGCGCTGCTGTCGCATTTGGCCCCGGCCAGCCGCTCAAAATCGTTGAAATCGACGTGGCACCGCCGAAGAAAGGCGAAGTGTTGATCAAAATAACCCATACCGGCGTATGTCATACCGATGCGTTTACGCTGTCGGGTGACGATCCGGAAGGCGTTTTCCCTGCGGTACTCGGTCATGAAGGGGGCGGGATTGTGGTAGAAGTGGGCGAGGGCGTGACCAGCCTGAAACCAGGGGATCACGTGATCCCGCTGTACACCGCGGAGTGCGGCGAGTGTAAGTTCTGTAAATCCGGTAAAACCAACCTCTGCCAGGCGGTTCGCGCCACTCAGGGCAAAGGGCTGATGCCGGACGGCACCACCCGTTTCTCTTATAACGGCGAGCCGGTTTATCACTACATGGGCACTAGCACCTTCAGCGAGTACACCGTTTGCGCGGAAATCTCGCTGGCGAAGGTGAACCCGCAGGCGCCGTTGGATAAAGTTTGCCTGCTGGGCTGCGGCGTGACCACCGGTATCGGCGCGGTGCATAACACGGCAAAGGTCAAAGAGGGCGATACCGTGGCGGTGTTCGGTCTCGGCGGCATTGGTCTGGCGGTGATTCAGGGCGCGGTTCAGGCGAAGGCCGGCCGTATCATCGCAGTCGACACCAATCCGGAGAAATTCAAGCTGGCGGGTGAAATGGGTGCGACCGATTTCGTGAACCCGAAAGATCACGAAAAACCGATTCAGGATGTCATCGTTGAGCTGACCGACGGCGGCGTTGACTTCAGCTTCGAGTGTATCGGCAACGTTAACGTCATGCGTTCTGCGCTGGAGTGCTGCCACAAAGGCTGGGGCGAGAGCATCATTATTGGGGTTGCCGGGGCGGGTCAGGAGATTAAAACTCGTCCATTCCAGCTGGTGACAGGTCGCGTGTGGCGCGGTTCCGCGTTTGGCGGCGTGAAAGGGCGTACTCAGCTCCCGGGTATGGTTGAAGATGCCATGGCCGGAAAAATCCAGCTCGACCCGTTCATCACCCATCGTTTGCCACTGGAGCAGATCAACGAAGCGTTTGATCTGATGCACGAAGGGAAATCCATCCGCACCGTTATTCATTTCGGCGACAAGTAATTCTTCTGCCAGCGGTTTTTCACCGCTGGCATTTCTTTAATAATCTTCTCTAAAGTGTGACCAGTGCGGCGTTTTTAGCCGTAATCTAAATCTCTGCCGTGCCGATGACTATTTAACGGGCGTGTTTTTACGCATCTTACCTATAAGAGAGTCGACGGTCATGGACAACACTACTTCGATGCAGGCGCAGCGCAAGCTGAGCTTCTTGCATCACATCAGGCTGGTTCCGCTGTTTTCCTCCATTCTCGGTGGCATTATTCTGCTTTTTGCCTTGAGCTCAGGTCTGGCGGGATATTTCCTGCTTCAGGCCGATCGCGATCAGCAGGATGTCACATCTGAAATTCAGGTGCGTATGGGGCTGTCGAACAGCTCAAACCATCTGCGAACCGCGCGTATCAATCTTATCCACGCCGGTGCGGCAAGCCGTATCGCGGAGATGGATGCCATGAAGCAGAACATCAGCGATGCGGAAACACGTATTAAGCAGTCTCAGGAGAGTTTCACCGCCTATATGAATCGCGCCGTGCGTACCGCAGAGGGCGAAGCGCTGGATGCTGACCTTAAAGCACGATATGACGCCTATATTGCGGGTATGCAGCCGATGGTGAAATTCGCCAAAAACGGTATGTTCGAAGCGATTATCAACCATGAAAACGAAACAGCGCGTCCGCTGGACGACGCTTACAACGCCGTGCTGCTGAAGGCGATTAAGATCCGTACCGACCGTGCCAATGCCCTGACGGCACAGGCGCACAGCCGCACACAGCTGGGTCTGATGTTTATGATCGGCGCGTTCGCGCTCGCACTAGTGCTGACGGCATTGACCTTTACCGTGCTGCGCCGCACGGTGATCCATCCGCTGCAGCGTGCGGCGAAACGTATCGAGAATATCGCCAAAGGCGACCTGACGATGCCGGACGATGTGGCCGGACGTAGCGAAATTGGCCGCCTGACGCGCGATCTGCAAACCATGCAGCACTCGCTTGAAAACACCGTGGGTACCGTACGTCAGGGGGCGGAGGAGATCTACCGTGGAACCAGTGAAATCTCTGCCGGTAACACCGATCTCTCTTCGCGCACTGAACAGCAGGCTGCTGCCATTGAGCAGACCGCCGCAAGCATGGAACAACTGACCGCAACGGTGAAACAGAACGCGGATAATGCTCACCATGCCAGTAAACTGGCAGAAGATGCCTCCGGTAAAGCCAGCCGTGGCGGCCAGATGGTCTCCGGGGTGGTCAAAACCATGGGTAACATCTCCAGCAGTTCGAAAAAAATCTCTGAGATTACCGCAGTGATTAACAGCATTGCCTTCCAGACCAATATCCTGGCGCTTAACGCAGCGGTAGAAGCGGCGCGGGCGGGTGAACAGGGGCGTGGGTTTGCTGTGGTAGCAAGTGAAGTACGTACCCTGGCAAGCCGCAGTGCGAATGCCGCAAAAGAGATTGAGAGCCTGATCAACGAGTCGGTCTCGCTGATCGACCAGGGTTCTGGTGAAGTTGTCGCCGCCGGCAACACCATGAATGAAATCGTGGAGGCGGTTAAACGGGTGACTGACATCATGCTGGAGATTGCCGCAGCGTCTGATGAGCAGAGTCGTGGCATTGTGCAGGTGAGTCAGGCGATTTCTGAGATGGATAAAGTAACCCAGCAGAACGCCTCGCTGGTGGAAGAAGCCTCAGCAGCCGCAGCATCTCTGGAAGAACAGGGCGCGCGTCTGACCGAGGCAGTTGGCGCGTTTCGTTTGAGCAGCGTGAAGCCAGGTCGAGTGGCTACACCAGCCTCAGTGACGAAGAGCACGCCGCTACGCCCCGCGGCGACGGTTTCCGGGGATAACTGGGAAACGTTCTGAGTTACGCCACCAGAAAAAAAAGGGACCTTTCGGTCCCTTTTTTTTCATCTGTTACTTCTTATCGGGTAAGGCATACGCGATAACGTAATCACCGCGATCCGGTGACTGACGGGCACCACCGGCGTTAATGATGATGTACTGTTTGCCGGTTTTCGGCGACACGTAGGTCATCGGGCCGGACTGGCTGCCCACCGGCAGACGGTCTTTCCAGATCTCTTTCCCGGTGGCGGTATCAAACGCGCGCAGGTAGAAGTCCTGAGTGCCGGCAAAGAACAGCAGACCAGACTGAGTAGAGAGTGACGCACCCAGTGTCGGCATACCAATTGGGATCGGCATATGCATACGAATGCCCAGCGGGCCGGTATCTTCCACCGTACCGACAGGAACCTGCCACACCAGCTTGCCGGTTTTCAGGTCAACGGCTGACATGGTGCCAAACGGCGGCTTTTGGCACGGAATGCCCAGCGGCGACAGGAAACGTTCGCGCATGGCGCCGAACGGCGTGCCGTCCATCGGTACGATACCCATCTCGATGCCGCTGGCGTTTTTCGCCACGTTAGCGCGCGGTACCATGTAGTTTGCCAGCCCCAGGCGCATATCGTTGACGAACATCAGGCTGTTGTTCGGGTCAACGGAGACGCTGCCCCAGTTCATCCCGCCGAGCGAGCCAGGGAACTGCAGGGAACGGTCGAGACCTGGCGGCGTGAAGACGCCCTGATGGCGCATCTCTTTGAACTGAATACGGCACAGCAGCAGGTCGACAGGCGTCGCCCCCCACATGTCGGACTCGGTCAGCGTCTGGTTGCCAATCATCGGCATACCAACAGAATACGGCTGGGTTGGAGAGTAGCGCTCACCTTCGACGTTACCCGCCGGGACAGGACGCTCCTCAACCTTCGCCACCGGCTTACCGGTTTCGCGGTTGAGCATGAAGATCATACCCTGCTTGCTGGTCTGCACCAGTACAGGCGTGGTACCGCCCTTACCGTCGGGCAGGTCGTACAGCAGCGGCTGGGAAGGCAGATCAAAGTCCCACAGGTCGTGGTGGGTGGTCTGGAAATGCCAGCGGACCTGACCGGTGGCTGCATCAACCGCCACGATAGATGAACTGTATTTATCATCCAGCGCGGTACGTTCACCTGCCCAGAAATCCGGGGTGGCGTTGCCGGTTGGCAGGTAGATCAGGTTCAGTTTGGCGTCGTAAGACATCGCCGACCAGACGTTCGGCGTACCGCGCGTGTAGGTCTGGCCTTCCGGCGGCAGGCCGGTCAGGTTCGGGTTACCCGGATCCCACGCCCACGCCAGTTTACCGGTGTGAACGTCATACGCGCGCACCACGCCCGGCGGTTCGCCGGTGGAGTAGTTATCCGCGACGCGACCGCCGACGACAACAACATTCCCGGCAACCAGCGGAGTAGACGTTTGCTGATAGTAGCCCGGCTTGATCTCGCCCATGCCGACGCTCAGGTCAACGGTGCCATGGTCGCCAAAGTCTTCGCATACCTTACCAGTATCCGCGTTGATGGCAATCAGGCGGGCATCAGTAGTGGGCAGGAACAGGCGGCGAGGGCACGCGGCAGGCTGTGTCTCAACCTGTGACGTTGTCACTGAAGAGCGATCTTCAAAATAGCCCAGACCACGACAACGCTGCCAGTTAGGTGCCGTGGCATTGGAATCATAGCGCCACTTCTCTTTACCTGAGTCGACATCCAGCGCCAGCACTTTACTGTATGGCGTACAGACATAGAGCGTGTCGCCAATCTGCAATGGCGTGTTTTGATCTTCCGCGCCAGAACCATTGCTCTGCGGGATATCACCCGTGTGTGCAACCCAGGCAACTTTCAGGTCACTGACATTCTGTTTGTTAATCTGATCCAGCGCGGCGAAGCGGTCGCCGCGCGTGGTGTTGCCCCAGTGCTCCCAGTTTTTTTGCTGCTCGCCGGGTGCGACGGGTTTAACCGGAACGGGCTCGTTAGCCGCCACGAGAGTTTGCGGTTTAAACATCCAGCCCAGGCTGACCAGCATAGCCACCGCAAGCACGGCTGCGATACCAAAAGCGGGAGCCTTGTTCGGTGCGTTATGGTTTGCTGCACGCAGAAAAGGCCACACGATGGCGCAGAGGAATGCCAGTACGGCAAACGTAAAGAGGCGGGAGAAGAGCGGCCAGAAATCCCAGCCCGCATCGCTTACCGCCCAGAACAGCGAGGCGATAAACGCGATGCTATAAAGCACTATCCCACTGGTGCGACTGGTAAAAATGAGGATCGCGGCAATCACCATCACCACGCCCATTATCAGGAAGTACCAACTTCCACCTACGGAGGCGAGCTTAAAGCCCAACCCGCCGACGGCCAGACCGATGAGCATCATCAGTCCGGCAAGTAGCCACTGCAGAATACGAGGTATCCCGCGCGGCGCGCTGCCAAATGCCATTTTCTGTCTCCTTTAGATCCCCCCGCCGTGCCGGAAATGTACCAGTTGGGTAATAATTGCAGAGGGAGTAATGATAAATACGAGTGAATTCGGGTTTGTAAAATGATTTGCGAACCATTTGGTGAATCCACAGGTATGATAAAACTGTTAAATTGTTTTACGCAATTGTTAATGAATAATTTCGCATTAATTGATTAGAGCACAGGACTGCCCCTCGCCCCCTTTGGGGAGAGGGGTAGAGTGAGGGGAAGGGTTTCTAGACCGGCATAGATTTGCGAATGGCGCTCAGCAGCGTCTGTGCGCCTGTGGAAAGCGGGGTATCTACCCGCGTCAGAATACCGATGGGTTCACCGGCGCCAGGCGACGTCACCGGCAGTGCGGTAAGCGTACCCTGGCGTAAATCATCTTTTACTGCGCCGGAGGGAACGAACCAGACGTAGTCATAATCCAGGGTAAGCTGGCGTGAAAGCGAGGCCGAAAGCGTTTCGATACAACCCGAAGGCAGCGAACATCCCTGCATTTTAAGCAGTGTCTCGGCAGTGTCTCGCGGGACCGTCCCTTTAGGGCAAACCACCACAGGCCACTCCATGACGCGGCTTAACGTCACGGTATCCTGCAACAGAGGGTGGTCAGGACGCACAACCAGCTTCAGTGATTCCAGGAACAACAGTTCGTAATTCAGACCACCCATCAGTTCAGGATCGGACATTCGACCGATGCCAAGATCCAACTCACCTGATTTCAGCCCCGCGAGCAGCATGGTGTTATTCATGGTGGCAACCTGAATCGTGGTATGTCTTTGCTGTTTGTGGAACTGACCGATGACCGGAGGCAGAATACCCAGTGCAGCGGTAGGCAGGGCTCCCACGCGCACAACTTCGCTGGCGTGCTCTTCTTTGCGATTGAGGGACTGGCCCGCGGTGTTGAGGGCATCAAGCACTTTTACGGCGTGCGTGAGAAATTGCTCGCCCACCAGGGTCAGTTGTGCCCCTAAACGGCCACGGTCAAAAAGACGTGTACCGGTAAGTTGTTCCAGCTCATTCAGCGTTTTCGAGAGAGCAGGCTGGCTCAGGTTAAGAGTTTCAGCCGCACGCCCCAGCGTTCCCTGTTGAGCGACGGCCACAAATGTATGCAAATGGCGCAAGCGGATGCGCTGACTGAACAGACCATTTTTTTCCATAGGCGATGTTAAAAACAGAGCGATGCGGGTGACAAGTTAAGTTGTTTAATTTTGATAACCTGATAGCAAAATATTTTTAACATTTGATCTGTTTGAGTTACAACATGTTTTTCGACGGGGCACAAAAGCGAACGTCCGTGTTCATTTATCGCGCATTCAGGAGAGGAGTAGCTAACCGGTTTAGATCACGCCGTCACCGCCGTCAGAGCACCACACCTGGCCGGACGTAAAGGAACATTCATCCGAGGCCAGCGTGACGTACAATGGCGCAATCTCGACGGGCTGGCCCGGACGCCCCAGCGGGGTGTCGCCACCGAACTCCTTCATTTTTTCCATCGGTTGCCCGCCGCTGGATTGCAGCACCGTCCAGTAAGGACCTGGGGCGACCGCGTTGACGCGAATGCCTTTTGGCCCCAGCTGTTTGGCTAATGCTTTGGTAAATACCGCCAGACAGGCTTTCGTCTGGGCATAATCCAACAGTACGGGGCTGGGCTTCACCGCCTGCACGGAGGAGGTATTAATGATAACGGATGAAGCTTTCAGGTGGCGCAGAGCGGCTTTGGTGATCCAGAAAGGGGCATACACGTTCGTTTTAAACGTCGCGTCGAATTCTTCGGTAGTCAGTTCTTCAATTGATTCCCGGAACTGCTGGCGACCGGCGTTATTCACCAGAATATCCAGCCCGCCAAGTTGGGTGGCGGCCTCATCAACCAGGTTCTGGCAGAAGGTTTCGTCCCTGATATCGCCCGGAAGCGCGACGGCAGTGCGGCCTTCAGCTTTAATCAGGTCAATAACGGCTACCGCGTCCTGCTCCTCTTCCGGCAGGTAGTTGATGGCAATATCGGCACCTTCACGGGCATAGGCAATCGCCACCGCACGTCCAATACCGGAGTCTCCGCCGGTTATCAGCGCTTTTTTGCCGGTGAGGCGTCCATGCCCTTTGTAACTGGTTTCCCCATGGTCAGGTACAGGTTGCATTTCGGATGCCAGTCCCGGCGGCGTTTGCGGCTGTTCCGGGAACGGGGGTTGCGGGTAAGCGTTCGTACGTTGTTGGGTATCGCTCATAGCTGACTCCTTAAGCCAAGGGGTGAGATTTGATGGATAACTGCAGCGTTAACGCTTCGCTGAATTATTTCTGCAAACGATCTACGCGGACGACGGCAGGGGATGATTTTTTATCAAGCGAACCGTTAATACCGATCATTTGGTCGGGTTTTACCGTTCTGCCGTCGAAGACTGTCTGGGGAATAATAACGTCGATTTTTCCGGTTTTATCCTGAAATACAAATTTATCGCCGCTACCGTCAATAAGATTACCGCGCAATGAAATTGTTGCACCATCGTGCATTTGTTTTGCCTGAGTGATTGTCATAATGCGCGCATCGTCGGTTCCGCGATATCCGCTATCCAGCGAATGAGGTGGCGGTGGGGCTTCGCCTTTTTGTAATCCGCCGTTATTATCTGCCCATGCGGTCGGAGCCAGAAATATCACTAAAGCGAAAGCGGATGATAATTTCATCTGATATCCTTCATCTTTGGGTGTATTGAATTATTAAGTATTATTGCTATTCCTTTATGGGGCAAATGTGATAAGTCCTAAAAACACGCACCTTAAAAATCGAAGGTATTCTGCTATTGGCCGCCATAATAATTGCTATACAGGTATGCGAGAAATTAAATATGCCATGATTGAACGCCATGTATATATTTCGAATATTCCTTTCGAGAAATGACAGGCGGACAGAGAAACATTCTTTTTCGCGACAACAGTCCGCCGTCATGGCGTTCCTCAGTGATAGCCTTCAGTATCCGAAACCTTGCCCCGGAAGACATAGTAGCTCCAGGCGGTGTACGCCAGGATCACCGGAATAATCAGTAATGTCCCGACCAGCATAAACAGCTGGCTGGCAGGCGGGGCTGCGGCTTCCCACAGGGTGATACGCGGCGGAATAATATTCGGCCAGAGGCTGATGCCCAGTCCGCTAAACCCGAGGAAAATAAGTCCCAGCGTCAGCAGAAAAGGGCGCGCGTGGCTGGTCGGATTGCGGGTCAGGCGCCAGATCAACACGCTGAAGATCCCGACCAGCAGAGGAACCGGCAGGAACCAGAAGAAGTTGGGTAGGGTAAACCAGCGGTCGGCCACGTACTGCCAGCCGAGCGGCGTCCAGACGCTCACCACCGCAATTACCACTATCAGCGCCAGCAGCACGTGGCGGGTCAGCTCGCGCATACGGACCTGCAACGCGCCTTCGCTTTTCATAATGAGCCAGGTTGTGCCCAGCAGCGTGTAGGCGACGACCAGACCGATGCCGCAGAAGAGGTTAAAGGGTGTGAGCCAGTTCAGCGCCGAGCCAACAAACCGCCGTCCCTCCACGTCGAAGCCGTTTATCATCGCCCCCACCACCACGCCCTGGCTGAAGGTGGCGAGCAGGGAGCCGCCAGCAAAGGAGTAGTCCCAGAACTTGCGGTGTGAGGGGGTGGCTTTGAAGCGGAACTCAAAGGCGACGCCGCGAAAAATGAGGCCGATCAGCATCGCGGTGAGGGGGATCGTCAGCGCATCAATAATGACCGCATAGGCCAGCGGAAATGCGCCGAAGAGCCCCGCGCCGCCGAGTACCAGCCAGGTCTCGTTACCGTCCCAGACGGGCGCCACGCTGTTGACCATCACATCGCGCTCTCTGGCATCGCCGACGAAGTTGAACAGCAGGCCAATGCCCAGATCGAAGCCATCCATAATGATGTACATCAGCGTGGCAAACACGATGATGGCAAACCAAATCACTGAGATATCGACACCCATCAGATTTTCTCCTCTTCCGGAACAGACTCAGCGGCAGACAGCGGACGGGCAGGCGTGCCCGAGGTGTTTGACGTCAGCGTATCGACGGGCCGAGGACCTTTCTTAATCAGCCGGATGAGATAGACATAGCCTACGCCAAACACCGACGAGTAGACGACGAAGAACGCCAGCAGGCTGATGCTCATCTGCAAGGTGCTGTGCAGCGATACCGCGTCGATGGTGCGCAGGTAGCCATAGACGACCCACGGCTGACGTCCCACTTCGGTGGTTACCCATCCGGCGAGCAGCGCCAGCAGCCCGGCAGGCCCCATGCAGAGGGCAAACCAGTGGAACGGGCGCGAGTGGTAAAGTCGATGGCGATAGCGCAGCCAGACGCTGATAAGACCAAGGGTAATCATCAGCAGTCCCATCCCGACCATCACGCGGAACGACCAGAAAACGATGGTCGAGTTTGGGCGATCTTCTTTCGGAAAGTCTTTCAGCGCCGGGACCTGCTTATCCAGGCTGTGCGTCAGGATAAGGCTGCCGAGCGCGGGGATTTCCAGACCGTATTTGGTGCGCTCCTCGTCCATATCCGGCAGGCCAAACAGCAGCAGCGGGGTAGCCTCGCCGGGAGGATTTTCCCAGTGCCCCTCAATGGCGGCAATTTTTGCCGGCTGATGCTCAAGCGTGTTCAGGCCGTGCATATCGCCCACCACCGCCTGAATGGGCGCGACCACCAGCGCCATCCACATCGCCATCGAAAACATGGTGCGAACGGCGGGGGTATCGTTACCGCGCAGCAGATGCCATGCGCCCGATGCCCCGACAAACAGAGCGCTGCTCAAAAAAGCGGCGATGGCCATATGAATAAGGCGGTAAGGGAAGGAGGGGTTAAAGACAATCGCCAGCCAGTCCTGCGGGATAACCTGCCCGTTCTCGATAGTGAAACCCTGCGGGGTATGCATCCAGCTGTTGGAGGCGAGGATCCAGAAGGTCGACATCAGCGTGCCGAGCGCCACCATGCAGGTTGAAAAGAAGTGCAGACCCGGACCGACCTTATTCCAGCCGAACATCATAACGCCAAGGAAACCGGCTTCCAGGAAGAAGGCGGTTAACACCTCATAGGTCAGGAGTGGGCCGGTAATACTGCCGGCGAACTGTGAGAAGCCGCTCCAGTTGGTGCCAAACTGATACGCCATGACCAGACCGGAAACGACGCCCATCCCGAAGTTAACGGCAAATATCTTGAGCCAGAAATGGTACAGCGATCGCCAGACGTCGTTTTTGGTGCGCAGCCACATGCCCTCCAGCACCACCAGATAGCTGGCGAGCCCGATGGTGATCGCAGGAAACAGGATGTGGAACGAGACGGTAAAAGCGAACTGAATTCTTGCTAAATGGAATGCATCAAGTGCGAACATGGTCCGTACCTCTGAAACGATGGGGCACGCGCATCGCCGGGCTGCTTTTGCTACCAGGCAAAACCGATTACGGTTTTTGATACCGGTGCCGCAATCGGCCACGGTGAGCAGGTCGGAATGCGGATCGCCGTGCCAACTTCCGCGAACCTCTTTACCTAAAGATAGAGTGTAGACCCTGTTGGCAAAATCCTCGTCTGGAGACAGTGTGAGGATAAAATAATGGTTCCGTTCGGGGTTGTTCAGGGGGCCAGTAGCACACGGTTTGACCACTGTCGTCTTAAGATCACAAATCAGAAATTCTTCCCCCAGGAAGGAACGGGTTTCTCTACACTCCAGGTAATATTCACTGGAGGCATGACATCATGGCGAACACCATCACGGCTGATGACATTCGGGAACGCTTTTCGCAGGCTATGTCGGCGATGTACCAGCAGGAAGTTCCGCAATACGGCACTTTGCTCGAACTGGTCGCAGACGTAAACCTGGCGGTTCTGGAAAATAACCCGCTATTACATGAACAACTGGCTAATGCCGATGAACTGGCGCGCCTGAACGTGGAGCGCCACGGGGCGATCCGCGTCGGCACGGCACAGGAACTATCAACCCTGCGTCGTATGTTTGCCATCATGGGCATGTACCCGGTCAGCTATTACGATCTCTCTCAGGCGGGGGTGCCGGTCCACTCCACTGCGTTTCGTCCGATAGACGATGCGGCGCTGTGCCGTAATCCGTTTCGTATCTTTACCTCGCTGCTGCGTCTTGAGCTGATTGAAAACGTTGCGCTGCGTGAACGTGCGGCGGAGATCCTGTCTCACCGGAACATCTTTACCCCACGCTGTCTGGCGCTGATCGAGCTCCATGAGTCGGAAGGGCAGTTTACTGACGCACAGGCGCACGAATTTGTGCAGGAAGCGCTGGAAACCTTCCGCTGGCATCGTCATGCGACGGTCGATCAGGAAACCTATCTGGCCCTGCACAACGAACACCGGCTGATTGCCGATGTGGTTTGCTTCCCGGGCTGCCACATTAACCACCTCACGCCGCGTACCCTGGATATCGACCGGGTGCAGGAGCTGATGCCGAAGTACGGTATCGAACCTAAAATTCTGATCGAAGGCCCTCCTCGTCGAGAGGTTCCCGTCTTATTGCGCCAGACCAGCTTTAAGGCGCTGGAAGAACCAGTGCTGTTTGCCGGTGAACATAAAGGCACCCACACCGCGCGCTTTGGTGAGATTGAACAGCGCGGCGTAGCTCTGACCCCGAAAGGTCGTGAACTGTACGATAGCCTGCTCGCACAGGCCGGTACCGGTAAAGATAACCTGACCCACCAGTTGCATTTGCGGGAGATCTTTAACGCTTTCCCGGACAGCGAAATGCTAATGCGTCGTCAGGAGCTGGCCTATTTCCGCTATCGTCTGACGCCTGCGGGGGAAGCGCATCGCCACGCGTTTCGTCCCGGAGACGATCCGCAGCCGCTGATCGAACGTGGGTGGGTGGTCGCTCAGCCGATTACCTACGAAGATTTCCTGCCGGTCAGCGCCGCCGGGATATTTCAGTCCAATCTCGGGAACGAAACCCAGGCGCGCAGCCACGGAAATGCCAGCCGCGATGCCTTTGAAGCGGCGCTGGGCTGCCCGGTGTATGACGAGTTTACGCTCTATCAGGAGGCTGAAGTACGAAGCAAACAGCGTTGCGGTTTGCTCTGAAACCGTTACTCTGCTGGGGTGTGATGGAAAATATAAGGTTGTTATGCAAAATCCTTCCGCCCCTGTGGTTGAAACGCGCTGCGGCGCACTGTCTGGTTTAACCGATGAAAATGTCCATGTCTGGTGCGGTATTCCCTACGCCGCACCGCCCGTGGGCGAGTGGCGCTGGCGTTCCCCGCGGCAGCCTGAACCGTGGGATGGACTTCGCGAAGCCACCACCTTTTCGGCCTCAAGCTGGCAAAGCAGCGAGTATTGTCAGGAGCTAGGCGGCGGCGATCCGGGCCAGTTTTCTGAAGATTGTCTCTATCTCAACGTCTGGTCTCCCAAAGAGCGCGCGGAATCGCTTCCGGTGATGGTCTGGTTGCACGGCGGCGGGTTTACCATTGGTGCCGGGGGCCTGCCGCCCTATAACGGCAAAGCGCTGGCAATGCGCGGTGTGGTTGTAGTCACGATCAACTATCGCCTCGGTCATCTTGGCTTCTTTGCCCATCCTGCACTGGAGGGTGAAGAAGATCGCGTTGTGCATAATTTTGCCCTGCTGGACCAGATCGCCGCGCTCGAATGGGTGCGGGATAACATTGCTGCGTTTGGCGGCGACCCTGCTAACGTGACCCTGTTTGGCGAATCCGCTGGCGCGCGCAGCGTGCTTTCGCTGCTGGCCTCGCCATTGGCAGAAGGATTGTTCCATAAGGCGATTGTACAAAGCGGTTACACCTTACCTGACACGCCGCGCGAGCAGGCACTGCAGAAGGGGGAAGCGCTGGCCGCCCATTTTGGCCTGGAGAATGCGACAGCCGAGGAGCTACGCGCTATTCCGCCCGACGCGTTCTGGCCATTAACCGCACCGCTGAACATTGCCCCGGCACCCATCGTCGGGGATTGCGTGCTGCCGGAAGCGATGCTCGATGTCTTCTTCGCCGCCCGACAGCATCCTGTGCCGGTGATGATTGGTTCAAACAGCGATGAAGCCAGCGTGATGGCGGTGTTTGGTATCGATCTTGCCGGGCAAATCCAGAAACTGCGCCGCGAACGTCGCTTTGGTCTGGGGTTGATTAAGCTGCTCTATCCTGGCGTCAAAGGTGACGAAGAGCTGGGCCGACAGGTGTGCCGCGATATGGCGTTCACCACGATGGGCTACGTAGTGATGCAGGCTCAACAGCGTATCGGCGGATTGTGCTGGCGTTACTGGTTCGACTATGTCGCGGAAGCAGAACATGACACCTATATCAACGGTGCCTGGCACGGCAATGAAGTTCCCTATGTGTTCGATACGCTTGGTCAGGTAGAACCGTCGCGTCAGTATGTTAATGCACGCGATCTCCAGTTTGCTGCCCAGGTGGCCGATTACTGGGTAAGTTTCGCGCGTGACGCCGGGCGTCGCGACATCCTGCCTGGGCCCACGCACTGGCCAGCATGTCGCAAAGGGAGGGACGTTCTGTTACGTATTGGATTGAATAAACATGCAGGTTTCAGGCTTGAAAACCGCTTTATGCGTGCGCGCATGGGTCTCTTCAGGCGGGTGATGAAGCATCACGTCAGCCTCGACTAAGCAAACAAGCGCGAAACGCCGCCAGCCCATTTTCTTCGCCAGGCGTTTCGCGCAGCACCAGGCGGTAGCTCGCGCCGGTTTTTATACTTGCCTCATAGGGCCGCGTTAGCCTTCCGGCACGGACATCTTCTTCTACCAACGTTTCGTCGGCAATGGCGATGCCCAGCCCTTGAATGGCCGCCGTAATGGCGAGATCCATCGTATCGAAGTGTTGATTTTTGTGCATAACAAAGCCCGGACCTTCCTGTTTTGCCAGCCACAATGACCAGTCTGTCTTATCTCTTGTCGGGTGAAGAAATGTCAACGAACCCAGTGCGGCGCTCGCGCGCATAGGGCTAAGCACCGGGGTTAACGCCTCTTCAAACAGCAGGTCGCCGGCACTCATATGCGTGCCGAACACGATGGCCGCGTCGTAAGATTCGGTTTTGAAATTCACGTTGTGATCGGTGGTGGTGGTCAACGCAATTTGCAGATCCGGCTGTTCACGCTCCACCTCCAGCAGGCGGGGGACCAGCCAGCGCATGGCGCAGGTGGGGGCTTTTAAGCGGATGACGGTTTGCTGGCTGCGGGCCCGGTCGGCCACCGTCAGCAATTGCTCGAAAGACGATTGCAGTTCAGGCAACAGGGCGCTTCCCTGCGGTGACAGCCGCAGCCCACGCGCATGACGCTCAAATAGCGGAAAGCCAAACCACGCTTCAAGGGAAGCGATCTTGCGGCTCACTGCCCCCTGTGTCAGGCAAAGCTCAGCGGCGGCGTGGGTGAGGTTCAGGTGACGCGCGGTGACTAAAAATGCGTCGATGGCATTGAGCGGGAGCGAACGGCGCGACATATAAACACCTCAGCTATGCATTTTTCTCATGGCTATTATGACAACAATTCGATTGTCCCGACAACTCACTTGTTGTTTGAATAGTTATGCAATGTCCATGAGAAGGGAAAGAGGATGACTTTACGAACGCCGGTGCAAACACGCTCTAAACTGCCTGATGTGGGTACCACCATTTTTACCGTTATCGGCCAGCTCTCGGCGCAGCATAACGCGATTAACCTTTCTCAGGGCGCACCGAATTTTTCCTGCGACCCGAAGCTGATTGCGGGCGTCACCCGCGCAATGGAGGCAGGGCACAACCAGTACGCTGCGATGACCGGTCTGCAGCCGCTCAAAGAACGCATTGCCGATAAAATTGCCACCCTCTACGGCACGCAGTATGACCCAGGTAGCGAGGTGCTGGTCACCGCCAGCGCCAGCGAAGGGCTTTATTCGGCAATCAGCGGGCTGGTGCACCCGGGCGATGAGGTGATCTACTTTGAACCGTCATTTGACAGCTATGCGCCAATTGTCCGCCTACAGGGGGCAACCCCGGTCGCCATCAAACTCACGGTGCCGGATTTTGCCGTCAACTGGGATGAAGTGCGTGCCGCGATCACCCCGCGTACGCGTATGATTATCATCAATACGCCGCACAACCCGAGCGGTCAGGTTTTCTCAGCCAACGACCTGCAGCAGCTGGCGGCGCTGACGCGCAATACCGATATCATTATTTTGTCTGACGAAGTGTACGAACACGTTGTTTTTGATGGTGAACCGCACCACGGGATGGCCACCCACCCGCAGCTGGCGGAGCGTAGCGTGATTATCTCATCTTTCGGAAAAACCTATCACGTTACCGGGTGGCGTGTGGGTTACTGTGTTGCCCCGGCGGTACTGATGGACGAGATTTGTAAAGTCCATCAATTTTTAATGTTTTCTGCCGATACGCCAATGCAGCATGCCTTTGCTGAGCATATGGTTGATCCGCAAACCTGGCTGTCGCTGTCGGCGTTTTACCAGCGTAAGCGCGATCTGCTGCAAAGTCTGCTTGAGGATTCGCCGTTTACCCTGTTGCCGAGTGCCGGGTCGTTCTTCATGCTGGCGGACTACAGCCAGTTTAGCGATGAGCGCGATAGCGAGCTGGTGAAACGGCTGATCGTTGAGTACGGTGTTGCCACCATTCCGCTGTCGGCGTTTTATGCGGACGGTACGGATAATAAATTGATTCGTCTCTCTTTTGCGAAAGATGAGGCGACGTTACGGGCAGGTGCCCAGGCCCTGTGTCGGGTTAAACCACGCTGAGGAGTATTGGATGAAATTACGCGCGTTAGTTGTCGGCATGGGATTGCTGTGTACTTTTTCTTCCTTCGCGGCTACCGAGCTGCGTTACGGTCTGGAAGCGGAATATCCGCCGTTTGAGAGCCGTAATGCGGCGGGCGAACTGGAAGGGTTTGACGTTGAACTGGGGAATGCCATTTGTAAAGCCGCAGCGCTGAAGTGCACCTGGGTTGAAACCTCGTTTGATGCGTTGATTCCGGGGCTGGTGGCGAAGAAATTCGACGCGATCAACTCGGCGATGAATATCACCGAACAGCGCCGCAAGAGTATTGATTTTACCCAACCGATCTACCGTATTCCGTCGCAGCTGGTCGGTAAGGCCGGAACGGCGGTAGAGGCGACTCCCGAAGGGCTGAAGGGAAAAACCATCGGTGTGCTGCAGGGATCCATTCAGGAAACCTATGCGAAAGAGCACTGGGAAAAGCAGGGTGTCACCGTGGTGTCTTATAAAGATCAGAATATGGCCTGGGGCGATCTGCTGAATGGTCGGATCGACGCCTCGCTGGTCATGTCAGCGGCCGGGCAGGCAGGTTTCCTCAGCAAGCCGCAGGGGAAAGGGTTTGGCTTCATCGGCAAACCGGTGTCTGACGACACTATCCTCGGCAGTGGGATCGGTTTTGGGTTGCGTAAAGGTGACGAGGCCACCAAAAAGCAACTTGATGCCGCGATTGATAAAGTACGTGCCGACGGCACGATCGCTAAACTCGCTGATAAGTACTTCCCGGGTATCGATGTCAGCGTAAAATAACCGCCTCATTGGCCCCGGCGAACGATGTCGCGCCGGGGCATTTTTCTACACATTCTCCAGGCTTTCTTTACACCACTTTCGGGCCGTTCTGGTCGACAGAAAATATTTCACACTTTGTTCATATAATCACCGGCCAACAATTGGATTCTTAACCATTTTTGTTTAGGCTGTGCGTTCTTTCTTGCCGTCATTTCGCCGAGCGCGAAACACATTCACACGACCATAAGGACGTTTTTCCAGGCATGAATCGCAGACGTTTTCTAAAAGGCTCGCTGGCAGTGGCAGCCCTGAGCGGCACATCTGGCCTTGCTTCTCTGTTTTCCAAAGCGGCATACGCTGCTGACTCTGACATTGCTGACGGCCAGAGCCGTCGTTTTGATTTCTCCGTACTGCAATCCATGGCGCATGACCTGGCGAAAACCCCGTGGGGTGGTGCGCCGCGCCCGCTGCCGGACACGCTGGCCACCATGACGCCGCAGGCGTACAACGCCATCCGCTACGATGAAAAGCAGTCTCTGTGGAATAACATTGAAGGGCGTCAACTGGACGTGCAGTTCTTCCATATGGGAATGGGTTTCCGTCGCCGCGTGCGGATGTTCTCGCTCGACCAGTCTACTTCTATGGCGCGCGAGATCCACTTCCGTCCGGAGCTGTTCAGCTATGGTGAAACGGGTGTGGATACCAAACAGCTGGAAGGGCAAAGCGATCTCGGCTTTGCGGGCTTCCGTGCGTTTAAAGCCCCTGAACTGGCGCGTCGCGATATCGTCTCTTTCCTCGGTGCGAGCTATTTCCGTGCGGTTGATGACACCTACCAGTACGGTCTTTCCGCACGTGGCCTGGCGGTAGATACCTTTACCGACACACCGGAAGAGTTTCCGGATTTCACCTCGTTCTGGTTTGAAACCGTCAAACCTGGTGACACCACTTTTACCGTTTATACGCTGCTGGACAGCCCAAGCATCACTGGTGCTTATAAATTCTTGATCCACTGCGAGAAGAGCCAGGTGATTATGGAGGTGGAAAACCACCTCTATGCGCGTAAAGACATTAAGCAACTCGGCATCGCGCCGATGACCAGCATGTTCAGCTGCGGTAATAACGAACGCCGCATGTGTGACACCATTCACCCGCAAATTCATGACTCCGACCGCCTGGCCATGTGGCGCGGCAACGGGGAGTGGATCTGTCGTCCGCTGAACAACCCGCAGAAGCTGCAGTTCAATGCCTATATGGACAAAAACCCGAAAGGGTTCGGCCTGCTGCAACTTGATCGCGATTTCTCGCACTATCAGGACGTGATGGGCTGGTATAACAAACGCCCAAGCCTGTGGGTTGAGCCACGCAATGACTGGGGCAAAGGCTCAGTTGGCCTGATGGAGATCCCGACCACGGGTGAAACGCTGGATAACGTGGTTTGTTTCTGGCAGCCAGAAAAAGCGGTCAAAGCGGGCGACGAGCTGGACTTCAAATATCGCCTCTACTGGAGCGCCATGCCGCCAGTGCGTTCTCCGCTGGCAACGGTCTTCGCGACCCGCACCGGTATGGGGGGCTTCCCGGAAGGGTGGGCACCCGGCGAAAATTACCCGAAAGTGTGGGCCCGTCGCTTCGCTATCGACTTTGTCGGTGGCGACCTGAAAGCGGCTGCACCAAAAGGCATCGAGCCGGTCATTACGCTCTCCAGCGGTGAAGCGAAGCGGGTTGAGATCCTTTACGTTGAACCGTTTGACGGCTATCGCATTCTGTTTGACTGGTATCCAACATCGGATTCGACCGAACCAGTGGACATGCGTTTGTTCCTGCGCTGCCAGGGGGATGCCATCAGTGAAACCTGGCTGTATCAGTATTTCCCGCCAGCACCGGATAAACGTCAGTACGTTGATGACAGGGTAATGCGTTAATCGAGTTGAACTGCGCCTGGTAAGCGTAACGCTGCCGGGCGATTAACTGTTATAAATCATGATTTAGCATATGTTCTCATTTGTGCTGCTTTCTTAACAAGGAGTGGTGTAGGAAATGCTGAATTCGCTCCAGATATTCCATGCACTGAATGAATTGGGTTACCGGCTTGAGGATGGAAAATTCGAGCCAAGCTATGCATCCGAGCATCCGCTCGGAAATGGGAAGTATCTGTATGTCAAACGCAGTCGGGACGGCGTTGTTAACAAGAGCCCATTGGTTCTCGCACCAGACACCCTTGCCTTAAAGGCGGAAATTGATCGCATTGAGGGTCTCTACTGCCTTTGGGAAAAAGTAAAAAGCACCAGCTATCGACGTTACCCGAAAGATAATGGTACCTCCCAATATGGTTATGCAACTGATGTTGAATCAGTCGAAGCGCTACAGGCTCTCGTGAATTTGTTGAGAGGCCAACCCTCTTTGATCACCCAGCCTGGACTAAAAAGAGACAACGAAAACAAGGAGCAATCGTTAATGTATCCCTTAAACCAGATTCTCTTTGGACCACCAGGCACGGGTAAAACCTACACGACGACCGAATTGGCAGTCAAAATTGCGGATAATGCATGGTATCAACAGGCTACGCGTGAGCATCATGGCAATGACTTACGGGAAAAGGTAAAGCAGCGGTATCAGATTCTGGTAGAAAAGCAGCGCATCATGTTTACCACTTTCCATCAAAGTTTCTCCTATGAGGACTTTATCGAGGGTATTCGTGCGACTACTGATGAAAGCTCGGGTACGCTTCGCTACGAAGTTATGGATGGTATTTTTAAGCAGCTGTGCCTGAATGCTGAAGTTAAAACGAGTGGTAGTTCAACCCAGTCATTGTCTTTGAATGGGAGACGGATTTGGAAAATGTCTCTTGGAAATACTCTTGACGGTGAAGATTATATTTTCGATGAGTGCCTTGCGAACAATTATATTTTATTGGGTTGGGGAGATAATCTTGATTTTAGTGGTTGCACTACTCCTGCGGATGTCCGATTACGCATAGACGAATCGAATGAAGGCCAGGTTGAGAGAAGTGAATACATGTTGACTGCGGTCAACATGTTTAAAAATATCATTCGGAATGGCGATCTGGTTATTATTTCCGATGGTAATCATAAGTTCAGGGCCATCGCCGAGATCGCCGGGGATTATCAATTCCTGCCAAATGATGAACGCGTAGGCTATCACCAAATGCGTAAGGTCAACTGGTTACGAACTTATTCACCGAGCTTACCGAAAGAGCAGCTTTTTTTAAAAGCACTTTCACAGATGACATTATATGAGTTGAGGGATGCCTCAATTGACAGAGAAAAACTGTCTCAACTATTGGCCCCGGTAGAAACAAGTGATAATCAAGCATTACCGCATGTGCTCATTATCGATGAGATAAACAGGGGAAATATTGCCCGTATCTTTGGTGAATTGATTACTCTGTTGGAATCCGATAAACGATTGGGAGCTGAAGATTCCCGCTCCTTAGTCCTGCCTTATTCTAAACAGCTGTTTTCCGTGCCAAGAAATGTCTATGTCATTGGGACGATGAATACTGCGGATAAATCCCTGATACAAATGGACCTGGCGCTAAGACGACGCTTTAGCTTTACCGAAATGCCTGCACGACCGGAGTTATTAGCTGGGGTCACTGCGTTTGGCGTTGATGTCGAAACGTTGTTAACGCGCATTAATCAACGTATCGAAGCACTGCTGGATAGTGAGCATATGATTGGTCATGCTTACTTCATGCCATTAAAGAAATTAGAAAATAACGCCGACCGTGAAGCCTGTCTTGCCAGCATCTTCCAGGAAAAACTCATTCCATTGCTGAGAGAGTATTTCTTTGATGATTATGAACGTATCGGTTGGGTGCTTAATGATTCAGTGAAAGCGAAAGAAAACCGTTTTATTCTCTTGCAACAGTCAGCACAATTACCGTCATTTTCTGCGCTATTCCCGAAAGATATTGCGGATAGTTTGTCTGACAGGCGTTTTCGTATCAATGAACATGCTTTCGTGTCGGCAGAAGCTTATCAGGGTATTGTGGCATGATGATTCAGGTCCGGGAATATGCTCTGCTTACCTGTGATAACTCTCAACCAGCCAGTATGGATTTGGGAATTGTCTCTGAAGCAACATTTTCCTGGCTTGAGCAATTGCAACAAAAGTGGAGTGGTACCTCTCAAATTCTCAGCCGGGAAGGGAGGCGATTTTTGCGTTTGGGAAGCTATGTCGGTTATCTGCAATCCCCGACTGGCGAGTCAATTGAAATTCTGCCAAAAACCACTCTTGACGTTCCCGCTGAAATAGTCCCTCTGCGTCAGCTTTTACGCCGAATGCTAAGTGCCTCTACCGGAATTGCACCTCGTGAGGCGAGCCAGGCGGTATTGCAACGTAGTGACCAGCCTCTACATGAATGGATAATCAGCGAGTTTTTGCGACATCTTACTGATTTAGTTCGCAAAGGACTGCGTTTCGATTATCACCTCATTGAGGATGAGCATAGTGCATTCATCCGTGGTCAATTGGATGTCACTGCGCAAATGAGAATGCCTCCGGGCAGAGGCACTCATTTTCATGTGCGTTATGCTGAGTTCTCCCCTCAGCGTATCGAAAATCGCCTGTTACGGACTGCTTTAGACTGGACTCTCAAAATGACCAGACAAGGGCAGAGCTGGAGGCAGGCAAATTCACTTAGCCACCAACTGGATGGCATAGTGCCGATCTCTGGCAGTACAACACTTTCAATGAGGCAGTGGAGTGACGGTAAATATCTCTTTGGCTATCGCGCGATAAAGCCGTGGTGCCAGCTCATTCTTGAACAGATGAATCCAGATTTTCAATATGGATTGCATCAGGGAATATCTTTGCTGTTCCCTATGGAGAAGTTATATGAGGGCTGGGTAGGATACGGTCTGGCTGGAGCGTTGCATCACGATTACCAGCTTATTGAGCAGACTAAGAGCCAGTACTTGTTAGAACATGTTCCTGTTGGCGAAAAGTTATCTCAACGATGGTTCATGCTTAAACCTGACTTTCTTATCACCGGCGAGCAGACGGTGGTTATGGATGCTAAATGGAAGCTATTAGATAGCAGAGCTGATGATGCTCTGAGGAAGTATGAAATCAGCCAGTCGGACCTGTATCAGATGTTCGCCTATGGGCAAAAGTATCTTCATGGGAAAGGCAAAATGATGCTGATTTATCCGCGTCATCAGTACTTTGCTGCGCCATTACCGGTGTTCCGTTTTGACGAAGATTTATCTCTATGGTGTGTGCCCTTTGACCTTGAATCTGGTGGATTGGTGAAAGGCGAATGGCAGGATTCGTTCAGTTGCTTCCCTGAAGATGAGCCTGAAGTCATTTATGATGAGCAACAAAACAGCCACGCATTTCACGAATATTAAAGGGAGACAGAATCATGGCTTATAAAGATTTCTATCATCTAATGTTGGAGTATTTTTCCCACCCCGTCGAGCTGTACACTGGATCAAGGAATGTTCCTTTCACTCTCTACACTGAAGAGCAAAAGCTGTTTGTCCGAAATGGAAAAGATAATATTAGCCGTATCGATCCCAAAGAGGTTGCAGCATTTGTTGAGCGGTTTGAAGAAGCTGAAAGTTTGTTAGCGAAAGACTACCAGGATGTGACTTTCAAAGCCTCCTATCTTCTGGCTGCGATGAAATATATTACTGATCGTAATGCCTCCGTTGTGCGATTTCACAGTGAAGAACTCGATAACAGCGAAGTGCAATATAAAAACTGGCTGAATGCAAACCCTGAAGGCTATGTTTTAAATTTGCGTAAAAGAAGTGAAATAAGCAGTGAGATGGATCCTTCAAATTCAACTTTCCTGCATTCTGCCGGTTGCTCTTCAGTAAATAATGAACGTAGTTACACTCACTCTGAGCCATTCACGGGTAATGAATACTTTAAGATTTGCTCAGCAAATTTTTATGCGCTCGAGCAAGAAGCCATGAGAATAACAAAGCTTAGTATTGTGAAACGGCATTCTTGTTTAAAGAGTCACATTCGTTAATATGAGGTATTATGACATCTGAAATCATCCCTGTATCGCAACACATCGAACTGCGCGCCGTTGAAGAGCGCTACGCCGCCGAACTGCACAACCTTGTCGTCAAAAACAGAGCTTTTCTGCAAACCGCCTTTGACTGGGCCCAGCACGCGAGCAGCGAAGAAGATACCCGCCGTAACGTGCAGAGTAACCAGATGCTGCACCAGCGCGGCTACGCCAAAATGTTTTTGATCTTTAAGGATGATGGGCTGGTCGGCGTGCTGTCGTTTAACACGATTGAACCGGCCAACAAAGCCGGGTACATCGGCTACTGGCTGGATGAAGCGCATCAAGGGCAGGGGATCCTCTCTCAGTCATTGCAGGCGTTTATGCGTTACTACGCTGAACGCGGTGAAATCCGTCGTTTTGTGATTAAGTGTCGGGTCGCGAATCAGCACAGCAACAAAGTTGCCCTGCGCAACGGTTTTACGCTGGAAGGTTGCCTGCGCGAAGCGGAATTCCTCAATGGTCATTTCGACGATGTGAACATCTACGGCAAGATTTACACGCTATAGCGCGCCCAGCAGGGGCGTGCGGGTAATGCGCTGGTTGCCATTAATGACCTTTTCGCCGCGCAGATGAATATTCTCACCGGCAAACGCTTCAATCACCGCATCGTCGGTGATTTCAACCCGGTGCTCAATCAGCACATCGCCGCTGATCCTCGCCCGTCCCTGAATCACGACTTTATCATCCAGCATGATCGGCCCACCGCGTAGCCATGCCTGTCCCCCAATCAGAACGTGGTGTTTTATGATGCAGTTTCCTTCTACCACCGCATCCTCCGCGACCTGAGAGCTGTAGCGCACCGTCGGAATGGCATCGTCGTCAAAACCGGCAATCACGCGGGCATTGCCATAGATCTTTGCGCAGTCGCACACCCAGACGTTATTGAGATCGTTGCCTTGAAGGATTGCGTTGTCGAATATTTCGGCGCGGTGCTCAATAAAGGCATCATTCACCATCGCATCGCCGTAGATTTGCGCCTGATGCACAATGCGTGACTGGCTGACCGTCGCGTTATCGTAGATTTGCAGGATCTGTTCATGGTCCGGCGTCAGGCCTTTGGCGGCAATAACGACGCTGTTGTGAAGCACGCGGGCATTGCCATAAATATGACATTCACCCCGAACACAGGAGTGCTGAATGGTGACGTTGTCACTTATTCGGGCTCCATGGCTGACTTCAGCCTCGTCCAGCCAGCAATTGTCGCCGATATGCGCTTCGTGGCTGATGATGCAAGGCAGAGTAAGCCGCGCGTTGCCGGATACGGTGGCACCGGCGAACACCACGCTGTTTTCGTCGTAGATCCAACAGTCACCGTCTTGTGCGAGGGCGCGCTCATCGTCAATCCATCCACCTTTCGTACCTATCGTCACGTCGTTAAACTCCGCCGTGGCGATAATCTGCCGTAATGTGGTCGAGTGGGTTGTTTCGCCATTTTTCCATTGCCAAAGGCGTGTATCGTCGCTCAGGCGATATTTGTTCATCTTGCTCTCTCTGATAACCGTCTTAACTAAACGTAGCAAATATTTCGGTTTTCGAACGGTTGGCAACCAGACGGTAAACGCCTTAAAATGGCATTAAAAATGCACTTTAAATTTATGCAGGATCAGGAAAAAATAATGACCGTCGATGAGAATTACTTCACAGAGAAATATGGCTTAACCCGAACGCATTCCGAGGTGCTGTTCAGTGCAGAAAGGGTTAAACCGGGTAAAACGCTGGATCTGGGCTGTGGCAATGGCCGTAACAGTCTCTACCTTGCTGCTAACGGTCACGAGGTGACGGCCTGGGATAAAAACCCGATGAGCATTGATAATATCGAGCGCATTAAGGCTGAAGAAGGGATCGACAACCTCCACACGGCGATAAAAGATCTCAACACCCTGAGTTTCGACGGTGAATATGATTTTATTTTGTCCACCGTCGTGCTGATGTTTCTGGATGCAAAAACCATCCCCGGTCTTATCGCCAATATGCAGCGCTGCACTACACCAGGCGGTCACAACCTGATTGTCGCCGCCATGGATACGGTGGACTACCCGTGTACCGTTGGTTTCCCGTTTGCATTCAAAAGCGGTGAACTGAGCAACTACTATGAAGGCTGGGAGTTGCTCAAATACAACGAAGACGTTGGTGAACTGCACCGCACCGATGAAAACGGCAATCGCATTAAGCTGCGCTTTGCCACCATGCTGGCGCGTAAGCCCACTTAACGGGCGGCCAGCAGACAGAGTTGCAGGGCAGTCTGGTAAGAGGCCTCGAACGACGACAGCGGCAGAAATTCAAACCTCGAGTGGAAGTTATGCGCGCCGGTGAAGAAGTTTGGCGTAAGTAGCCCTTTTGCCGAGAGTGCCGCACCGTCTGTGCCGCCGCGCATCGGCGTCGGTTTCGGCGTGATGCCGAGCGATTCCATCGCTTCAAACATCAGGTCGATGGCGCGCCTGTCTTCGCCAATCGCATTGCTGATATTGCTGTAGGTATCTTCAATGCGATAGTCCACGTTGGCCGTTGGATGTTGGGCGGCTATCAGCGCGGCAACGTCGGCAATCTGCTGCTTGCGGGCGGCAAAGCTGTCCTTGTCAAAATCGCGGATATTCGCTTTGAGGATGGCCTCGTTTTGCCCCGCCTGAATACCGTTAAACCAGATATAGCCCTCACGACCTTCGGTACACTCGGGCGTTTGCTGGCGGTCAAAATGGTTGATGTAATCGGTCGCCATCAGCAGGGGGTTCACCAGCACGCCTTTGGCGGACATGGGGTGTGCCGTCACGCCGGTAAAGCGGATTTCCGCGGCTGCCGCATTAAAATTCTCGTAGACAATTTCACCCAGCTCGCAGCAGTCAATGGTCCAGGCAAAATCAACGTCGAAGCGTTTCAGATCGAGCGCCTTCGCGCCACACAGACCGATTTCTTCATCCGGGACAAATGCGACCACAATGTCGCCGTGTTGATGCTCCGCGGTCAGGTTTTCCAGCACGGTCATGACTACGGTAACGGCTGATTTATTATCTGCGCCCAAAACGCTGGTTCCGTCACTGAAAATAATCTCTTCATCCGGATAGGCCAGAATTTCCGGATGCTCTTTTACGCGTAACCAGATGTCTTTGTCTTTATTCAGGCAGAGGTCTTCACCTGTAAATGTTAATATCTGCGGATGAATATCCGGTGATAATCCCACGTCGACGGTATCAATATGGGTAATAAAACCAATACGCGGCGCACCGGCGACGTTACCTTTTTTCACCGCGGTCACTGTGGCGAATTCATCAATCACAATGTCGTCTAACCCCAGCTGTGCCAGCTCCTGAGCAAGCTCCTGCGCCATGTTGTGTTGGCCTGGCGTAGAGGGCAGCGTTTTTACTCTGGCATCGCTCTGGCTGGTGATGGAGAGATAGCGAAAAAAGCGGTGCGTTAATTGTCTGGAAAGTGGCGAGCCCATAGTGATTTATTTCTTATTTATTTTTCAGGTGTTTGCCACTTCACTTTAATGTTATTTATGAAATGGCAAAAGAATTAATTAGCCGTCGAATTAAAAAGACAGGAATAAATGATGAAAAGCAAACTCACAATCTTAACGCTTGCTCTTGCGGCGCTCACCGTCAGTTCCACTGTCGCTGCGAAAACGCTCGTGTATTGTTCCGAAGGATCGCCGGAAAACTTTAATCCTCAGTTATACACGTCGGGCACCAGCGTGGATGCCAGTGCCGTACCTGTTTATAACCGGCTGGTCGATTTCAAACCTGGCACCACGGAGCTGGTACCGAGCCTGGCGGAGAGCTGGGAGGTCAGCGACGACGGTAAAGTCTATACCTTCCATCTGCGCAAGGGGGTGAAATTCCAGAGCAATAAATTGTTCACACCGACCCGGGACTTTAACGCCGATGACGTCATCTTTTCGTTTATGCGGCAGAAAGATGTGAATCATCCTTACCATAACGTCTCTAACGGCAGCTATTCCAATTTCGAAAGTCTGGAGTTTGGCAGTCTGATAACCGCCATTGATAAAGTCGATGACCACACCGTGCGCTTTACGCTGGCACACCCGGAGGCGCCGTTTGTCGCGGATCTGGCATGGTATTTTGCCTCGATCCTCTCTGCGGAGTATGCCGACGCGATGCTGAAAGCGGGGACACCAGAGAAGGTGGATATGGAGCCGATTGGCACCGGGCCGTTTAAGCTCACACAGTATCAGAAGGACTCCCGCATCCTTTTCACCGCGTTTGCAGACTACTGGCAGGGTAAATCGAAACTCGATCGACTGGTGTTTACCATCACGCCGGATGCTTCAGTACGTTTTGCCAAAATCGAAAAGAACGAATGTCAGGTGATGCCGTTCCCGAACCCAGCCGATCTGCCGCGTATGAAGGCGAACAAAGACATCAACCTGATGAGCAAGGCAGGGCTGAACACTGGTTTTCTGGCGTTTAACACCCAAAAGCCACCGCTGGATAACGTGAAGGTTCGCCAGGCGCTGGCCATCGCCATCAACAAATCAGCCATTATTGACGCGGTGTTCCATGGCACGGGGACCGCCGCGAAGAACCTGCTGCCGCCAGGGGTATGGAGCGCCGACAGTGAACTTAAGGATTACGATTACGATCTGGAAAAGGCAAAAGCGCTGCTGAAGGAAGCAGGTTTTGCAAACGGAGTGAACATTGATTTGTGGGCAATGCCGGTGCAGCGTCCGTACAATCCGAATGCGAAACGTATGGCCGAAATGATTCAGGCCGACTGGGCGAAAGTGGGCGTACAAACTCACATTGTCACCTATGAATGGGGTGAATACCTCAAGCGCGTGAAGGGCGGGGAGCATCAGGCTGCGCTGATGGGCTGGACGACCGCAACGGGCGATCCGGACAACTTCTTTGGTCCGCTATTTACCTGCACCTCTGCAAATGGCGGTTCGAACTCGGCGAAGTGGTGCTATAAGCCATTTGATAAAATTATTGCGGAGGCAAAATCAATAACCGACCACGATAAACGTGTGGCGCTGTATAAAGAGGCTCAGCAGATGATGCATGACCAGATGCCAGCGGTGATGATTGCGCATTCAACCATTTTTGAACCGGTGCGCAAAGAGGTGACGGGTTATGAAATTGACCCGTTCGGTAAGCATCTGTTCTGGCAACTGGATATACATCAGTAATTTTTCACTGCCCGGCACGCATCCGGGCAGTCTTTTTGCAATTTGTGCTCCCGACATCATTTTTTGTCACAACAAACCCTCCAGTCCTTTGCTATAACTTCAAATGCATACTTGCAGATAACATGGAAAACCATCATGCGTACTCAAACTTTTTTAAAAGTTGCAGTGCTTACTGGTCTGTTGGCTTTGGCGGGCTGTTCATCAAAAGTGGCCGCTCCCGAACAATACTCAGGCTTTTTAAAAGACTATTCTGGTTTAAAGGAAACAACTTCTGCAACGGGTAAACCGACCTTACGTTGGGTTGATCCGTCATATAACGAAGCTAATTATGACAATATTGTCTGGAACCCGATTACTTATTATCCGGCTCCAAAACCAACCACGCAGATTGGTCAAAAAACACTGGATGAGCTGCTGAGTTATACCAACAACAAAATGAAAACTGCAATTGGTCAACGCAAACCGATTGTTACCACGCCAGGGCCGCGTAGCCTGATCTTCCGTGGTGCGATCACCGGCGTAAGCTCGAAGAAAGAAGGGTTGCAGTTCTATGAAGTGGTGCCTGTGGCGCTGGTTGTAGCGGGTACGCAAATGGCGACCGGCCACCGCACAATGGATACCCACCTTTACTTTGAAGGTGAGTTGATTGATGCGAAAACCGGCAAGCCTGTCATTAAAGTGGTTCGTAAAGGCGAAGGCAAAGAGCTGAATAACGAAAGCACGCCAATGACTTTCGCAACGCTAAAACAGGTTGTTGATGACATGGCGACAGATGCCACCATGTTTGATGTGAAAAAAACCTCTAAATAAAATAAAACGGCCTGCGAAATGCAGGCCGTTTTATTTACGCCGTTCGTAAGCGCCTGAACCAGGTTTCTGGCTTGGTAAACATCACCATATTTCCCCCCAGAATCAGCAATAATCCGACGATACCGTTAATATGCCAGACGTAGCCTTCATACACCGTGGAGATGGACAACGCCACCAGCGGGAAGAGCAGCGTGCTGTAGGCCGCTTTGCCTGGGCCGATACGTCCCACCAACGTAAAGTAAGCACCGAAAGCAATCACCGAACCAAACAAAGCCAGATAGAGCAGCGCGCCAATGTAGCTCACCGTCCATTCCGGGGTGAAACTGTCGCCTCTGAAAAGGGCAATGCAGCCCATCACCAGTGTGCCATACAGCATCGCCCAGGCGTTGGTAGTCATGGTTTCAAGGCCTTTGCGCTGATGGCGCATGCTGATCATATTGCCCAGCGAAAAACCGTAGGTACCGAGTGCGGAAAGACCAATACCCGTCAGGAGTGACGCGCTCCAGCCGCTGGCCAGAAGATCGTCCCAGAAGAGGGTGATAATGCCAATCAACCCCAGAGCCGCAGCGGTCCAGAACCGCGCTGGTGGGCGTTGGCCGAAGAAAATAAAGCTGTTAATGGCGTTATAGAGCACCGCCATTGAGAAAATCACCGATTCCAGCCCGGTATTGATGTGCGAGGCCGCGGTATAAAAACACCAGAAGTTAAAGCAGAAAACGCAGCATCCCTGGAGTATGCAGAACAGGTGATCCCGCAGCGCCAGTTTGCGCAGTCGACGCAGGGCGAGTAACACCACCATCATCGTGAGGCTGGCAACCGCGAAGCGCCAGAAAATAGAGACGGGCGCCGCCACTGGGCCCTGCTGCAGGAAAATCGCAATCCAGGTGGTTCCCCAGATAATGACCACCAGTCCGTATAATAATGCGTTCATACTTTTTCTCTTCTCAAACCACGGAAGCGCGCAGTATGGCGCGCTGAGCCGCAAGGGGCTTGCACTGCCTTGCGGTAGACTTGCAAATTCTTGCGCTTTTTTCTTTTATGGGGACTGGCAACCGGCGGCAACAATTCTTAGACTGATATTCTGATCAATAACACGCTAACGGTTATGTCTCACGCTTACGATACCTTTGAAACGCTGCGCCAACAGAATGCAGTCCTGCGGGAAACCGTCTCGCTGAACTCGGGTATTCAGCTGGCAGCGTGGTACAACAAGCACGATACGATAACGGTAAAAAGCAATCATCATACCCTTAGCCTGTACGTGGCTGACGGTTACGAAAGTTATCAAAAAACGCCGGGCGGCTGGAAAAATGGCGGTGGTCCGGATCGTTTCTGTTTGATGCCCAAAGAGAGCGAATCAACGTGGGATATCCGGGATGACCTGTCGTTTGTGCATCTCTACTGCACCGATGAACATCTGCGCGATGTGGGAGAAAAAATCTGGGACAAGCGGCCACTTTCGCTGACCCTGGACGAGCGTATTTTCGGCAGTGACCCGAAGATAACCGCGTTGTACCGTCAGTTTTTACTTGGCTGCGACTGGCAGCAGCACGCTAACCAGCTCACCCTGAGCACGGCCTCTACGCTGCTGTTAACGCATCTGCTGCAAAACTACTCGAACGTTCAGTGGAAATTGCCGGTCGTCACGGGCGGGTTATCCCCGTTCGTGTTGCGTAACGTGCTGGCCTTTATCGAAGAGAACCTGGGGCAGCCCCTGACGCTGGCAGAACTGGCGGCGCAGGCCGCCCTCAGCGAATACCATTTTGCCCGCATGTTCCGCCAGTCGACGGGGTTGGCGCCGCATCAGTACGTGATGCAGCGCAGAATGGAAAAGGCGAAAGCGCTGGTACAACACACGGCGACGCCGCTGACGGATATCGCGCTTGCCTGTGGGTTTAACTCCGCCAGCCACTTCAGTAACCGCTTTCGCAGCGTGACGGGAATGACGCCTTCTCAGCTACGCGCGGCGAGTGCGTGATAACAGGGCATAGCACACACTGCCCAGAACCAGTCCCCAAAATGCCGAACCAATGCCCAGGAGCGTCACACCGCTCGCGGTCATCAGGAATGTGACTATCGCTGCGTCACGTTCCGCTTCGTGATTCAGCGCCTGATACAGACTTCCGCTGATGGTGCCCAGTAGCGCCAGACCCGCCAGCGTCTGGATCCAACTGAGCGGTAGCGCCGTCATGATTGCAGTAATAGAACCACCGAAAATACCGGCTAACAGATAAAATCCCCCGGCCGCGATGGCTGCCAGCCAGCGTTTACCTGCATCCGGGTGCGCATCCGGGCTCTGACAAATGGCGGCGGTAATCGCCGCGATACAGATGGAAAAGACGCCAAAGGGCGAAAACAGCAGTGCCAGCCCGCCCGTAAAGATGATGAGCGGCGAAACCGCCAACGGGTAGCCGGAGGCTTTCATCGTGGCGAATCCCGGGGCATTTTGAGAGGCCATGGTCACCAGGAAGAAAGGGATGCCCACGCTCACCAGGCTGGTGAAGGTGAAGGATGGCGCAATAAACTCCGGCACAACAAGGGAAAGGGTGAATTTATCCGTGACAACGTCACCACTTACCCAGGCCACGATGCCGCCTGCCAGAAGCGTAACCACAATGGCATAGCGGGGGGCCAGCGCTTTTGCCATTAGCCACGCGGCAATCATGCTACCGCACAGCAGAAAGTGCCCCTCCAGATGGGCAAACGCATGCAGCCCAAACTGCAAAAGCACCCCTGCCAGCATGGCAGCCGCAAGCGAATGGGGGATCAACTTCATCAGCCGGGCGAATAGCCCGGTGATGCCGCAGAGTAAAATGAGCGCATTGGCAAAGATGAACACGCCGATCGTTTCAGCCAGCGTGACACCGTGCAGGCTGGTCGCGAGCAGCGCCGCACCGGGTGTTGACCAGGCGGTGAGTACCGGCGCTTTATACCACCAGGAAAGCGCCAGCGTGCTGACTCCCATCCCAATCCCGAGTGCCGTCATCCAGCCCGCAATCTGTTGCGCATTTGCGCCGGCTGCCGCTGCGGCCTGCCAGATGATGGCAGCAGAACTGGCGTAGCCGACCAGGACGGCGACAAAACCCGCCAGAACGGCTGGAACAAGGTGTGTTGAAGAATCGCGCATGAAGACTCCGTTGTGCGTTATAGCGTCCGTGGTAAGGTAACACTGTGCGTTATAGCGTACAAGTGGTATGCTCATCCTCACCAGGAGGGCACATGGACATCACACAACATCTTGCAACCACACTGAAAACACTGCGCCAGGATCGCGGCTGGAGTTTGTCGAAGCTGGCAGAAGAGACGGGGGTTTCAAAAGCGATGCTCGGGCAAATCGAGCGCAATGAATCCAGCCCGACGGTATCAACACTGTGGAAAATCGCCACCGGGCTGAACGTACCGTTTTCCACCTTTATCACCCCAGAGGCGGACAAGCAGGCTGTTTTTGACCCGCAGCAGCAGGCCATGGTGGTAAAACCGCTGTTCCCGTGGGATGAGACGCTGAAGTTTGATCATTTCTCCATCACCCTGGCACCCGGCGCGCTAAGCGAGTCAACGCCCCATGAAACGGGGGTGATTGAGCATGTGGTGGTGATAAGCGGCGAGCTGGAGATGCAGCTGGAGGGTGAGTGGCAGACCATTCCTGCCGATTCGGGCATCCGTTTTGCCGGAGACAAACCGCACGCGTACCGTAACAGCAGCGACCGGACGGTGCATTTTCACTCCCTAATCCATTATCCCCGCTGACGCTACGCAAAACTGTTTCGCTGTCGCATACTTCTGACTACAATAGCCGCCATTTTGACCATAACGGATAACGACGAAGTATGCGCCTGCAATCCCATCATCTTGAACTTTTAAGCCCGGCCCGCGACGCCGCCATTGCCCGTGAAGCGATCCTTCACGGTGCAGATGCCGTCTACATTGGCGGTCCAGGCTTTGGTGCCCGCCATAACGCCAGCAACAGTCTGCAGGATATTGCTGAACTGGTACCGTTCGCCCACCGTTTCGGGGCGAAAGTGTTCGTGACCCTGAACACCATTCTTCATGATGATGAACTGGAACCTGCGCAACGTCTGATCACCGATCTCTACCAGACCGGGGTCGATGCCCTGATTGTTCAGGATATGGGCGTTCTTGAGCTGGATATTCCACCTATTGAACTGCACGCCAGCACCCAGTGCGATATCCGCACCGTTGAAAAAGCCAAATTCCTCTCCGACGTCGGTTTTTCACAGATCGTTCTGGCGCGTGAACTGAACCTGAACCAGATCCGTGATATCCACCAGGCGACAGACGCGACGATTGAGTTCTTTATCCACGGCGCGTTGTGCGTGGCTTATTCCGGCCAGTGCAATATTTCTCACGCCCAGACCGGGCGCAGCGCTAACCGCGGCGATTGCTCTCAGGCTTGTCGCCTGCCGTATACCCTGAAAGACGATCAGGGTCGCGTCGTGGCGTTTGAAAAACACCTGCTTTCCATGAAGGATAACGATCAGACCGCCAACCTCGGTGCGCTGATTGATGCAGGCGTGCGCTCCTTCAAAATTGAAGGGCGGTATAAAGATATGAGCTACGTGAAGAACATCACCGCACACTATCGTCAAATGCTGGATGCCATTATTGAAGATCGTGGTGACCTGGCACGCGCGTCAGCCGGTCGTACCGAGCATTTCTTTATTCCGTCGACCGATAAAACCTTCCATCGTGGCAGTACCGACTATTTCGTGAACGCCCGTAAAGGTGACATCGGCGCGTTTGATTCGCCGAAATTTATCGGCTTGCCGGTCGGTGAAGTTCTGAAAGTGGCGAAGGATCATCTGGACGTGGAGGTCACGGAGCCGCTGGCGAACGGCGATGGCCTGAACGTGATGATTAAGCGTGAAGTCGTAGGCTTCCGTGCCAATACGGTTGAAAAAACCGGAGAAAATCGCTATCGCGTGTGGCCGAATGAAATGCCTGCCGATCTCTACAAAGCGCGACCGAACGCGGCGCTAAACCGTAACCTGGATCATAACTGGCAGCAGGCGCTGCTGAAAACCTCCAGCGAGCGTCGCATCGCGGTGGATATTGAACTGGGAGGCTGGGAAGAGCAGCTGATTTTGACCATGACCTGCGAAGACAGCATCAGCGTGACGCATACACTTGATGGCCAGTTTGAGGTCGCCAACAATGCGGACAAAGCGCTAAACAACCTGAAAGAGGGTGTGGCGAAACTGGGGCAGACGATTTACTACGCGCGTAATATTGAGGTGAATCTGTCTGACGCACTGTTCGTGCCGAACAGCCTGCTTAACCAGTTCCGTCGGGAAACCTCGGAAATGCTCGATGCGGCTCGTCTGGCTCACTATCCGCGAGGTAGCCGTAAAGCTGAAGCTGTTCCAGCGCCCGTTTACCCGGATACGCATTTGTCGTTCCTGGCTAACGTCTACAACCATAAAGCACGTGAATTCTATCATCGTCACGGCGTGCAGCTGATCGACGCGGCCTATGAAGCACATGAAGAGAAGGGTGATGTGCCGGTGATGATCACCAAGCACTGCCTCCGTTTTGCCTTTAACCTGTGTCCTAAGCAGGCGAAAGGGAACATCAAGAGCTGGAAGGCCACACCTATGCAACTGGTGAATGGTGACGAAGTGCTTACCCTGAAATTTGACTGCCGTCCTTGCGAAATGCATGTAATTGGCAAGATGAAAAACCATATTTTCAAAATGCCAGCGCCGGGGAGTGTCGTAGCCTCAGTAAGCCCGGACGAACTTATGAAAACCCTGCCTAAACGCAAAGGTAATTAACGAAAGTGTGTATCTGGTTTGCGCGATTTTTGCCACAGGTGGTGTTCGCGCAAACCTTCCGCTGATTCTTCTGCTTCACTTCGCAACTCATCGCTGTCAGCTTCATGCCGAAGCTGATGCCCAACATTTTTTACCCATAAATACTCATGACCTTTGTGCCCGGCCATCAGTTGGCCTGAAAACAGGGCGCAAATCAGCATTATGAGTGTTAACCCTTTTTTTATCATGTGTTCACCGCGAAATGACAGAGCAGGAATATCATGCCTGTTATTTCATGGTGTTATTATTCAAAAGTTCAAATTATCGCAAAGAGAATGTCAAATATTGTCGGAATAAAAGACAGCCAGGAAACATCTTAAAAATCATCTGATATATTGCAAGCCGCCATTTTTGGTACATAACTGGACAGTTACTTTAAAGATTATTCCTATATAATAGCGAGTCTATGGCTAAGGAATGGGTCCTGATTAATGAAAAAAATGATAACGTTTGGGATTGTAGCGGCTGCTGTTGTGGCTGCTGCTGGGTTTCACTACGCTGGTGACAACGAACCGGAATATATTAAGTCCGCACAAACACGTGTTGGTTCATATTTAACCAGCGATTATGGCCGTGTTGCCTGCAATAGCACCAAAGTGAACGATCAACATTGGGAATTAGACTGCACCAATCAGTTGCGGGGAAAAACATTTCAGTTTGCCGTGTATCCTTCTGATAAAGCACCTTATAGCGTCGCGCGTTCGTTTTATCTGGAAGCAATGAATGATGACGCAAAATTGAGCGCTGAACAGGGGCTGATGCGTTATTTGCAAATCAATACCAAAGCGGGTTAATAGGGCTGTTTACCTCTCGTTAAGATAAAAGGTGTTAGGTTGTAATGGATCCGCTGCCCGGCCATGGAGTGTCGGGACGTAGAGCATAAAATACAAATCTATCCATGCAAGCATTTACCGCCAGATAATGGCGGTTTTTTTTGTACATGTCGTCACGATGTTTGCCGCGGTTTATGATTTCAGCCGATAGTGCGACTGCACCAGACCTGAAGGGAAGCTGTGGCTTGATACCAGTGTCAAATCAATATCCTGGGGCAGGCTTCCGAACAAAGACTTTCCTGAACCAAGCAGAACAGGGACGGTCGTGATAACCATATCCGCGACCAGCCCTTCACGCAGGAACGACTGCATCACCTGTCCGCCATCGAGATAGACGCGATGGACGTTCTGCGCCGCCAGGTCATCGAGCACCTCTGTTGGTGTGCGATGAGAGAACTGTACTTTGCCCTTCAGGGCCTCCGGCACGGGAGTATTCGCCAGCTGTCGGGAGAGTACCAGCACGGGCCGGTCATAAGGCCATGTGTCAAAGGACAATACCTTCTCATAGCTCCCTCGTCCCATTACGATCCACTCTTTGTCCGCGATGAACGCTTCATAGCCATGATCTTCTGTCGGGTCATCGCGCTGCAAAAGCCAGTCGATATCGTCATTCTCTCGGGCGATATAGCCATCAAGACTGACCGCGATAAAAACGTGTGTGGTGATCATCAGGTGCTCCGTATTTCAACACAACCAAAAGAGTGATGCCTCAGCGGGCATTACCTGGACCTGAAAATTGCTTGCGATACTGTGCCGGGGAAAGTGCAAACTGCTGGCGAAAATGATGGCGCAACGTCGATGCCTGACCAAATCCAGTTTGTTCTGCAATACTGTCGATACTTAAACGGCTGCTTTCAAGATAATCTTTTGCCCGCATCAGGCGTTCATTGATCAACCAACGCGCTGGGGTCATTCCTGTCGCTGCCTCGAAGCGACGAAGGAAAGTACGCTGGCTCATGCCCACCCGACGCGCCAGCGAATCGACGCTATGAGGCTCGACAAGATGATTGTGCAGGAAATCAAAAAGCTGGCCCAGGCGCTGGCTTTCCCGCAACTGCGCGACCGGGCGACTGAGCTGTTGCGGTTGTGAGCCATCCCTGTGAGGGGGAATGACCAGCCGACGCGCAACGCTATTGGCCGTTCCCATTCCATAATCCCGCCGTACAACGTGCAGGCAAAGATCAATTCCTGCCGCACTGCCTGCGGAGGTAAGAATATCTCCCTCATCCTGATAGAGCACATCCTCGACCACCTGGATGTCAGGGTAACGGGCTTTAAGCGCGTCAAGATAGCGCCAGTGCGTCGTGGCTTTACGTCCGTTCAGCAACCCCGACGCCGCCAGCACAAAGACCCCCGAACAGATGGACAGCAACTGGCAGCCTCGCGCGCTGGCCTGGCGTAATGCCTCACAAAGTGTGTCCGGGACTGGTGAATCCAGGCCTCTCCAGCCAGGAATCACGATCAGATCGGCAGATTCAAGCAGGCTTAAATCGCCGTCGGTTATTATACGGATCCCACCGGTTGCCCGTAGTTCACCGCTATCAATACCCGCCACCGCAAAACGATACCATTCGTCCCCCAGTTCAGGACGCGGTAGACCAAAGATCTCCACCGCCACGCCAAACTCAAAGGTACACAGACCGTCATACGCCAGCACAGCCACCAGCGGCCGCGTTATCTGTCTTAAGTTTGTCATCTTTTTGCTGTTTTCTGGCATACGCGCGGGCATTCACGGGCTGAATTTGTGGATAGAGTAGTGTTAACACAAACGCCAAAGATGAGGAAGTATCATGAGTTATGTTACTGAATTTCCGGCTGCGGAACCGCAGGAAGCTGTCACCCATTTTCTGCGCCGCCTGAGCGTCGAAACCGACTGTGCTGATGTGCATCATGCCATCGTCAACCAGGAGCAAGATTTTGTGCTGCTGCACGTAGTGGGGAGTCCGGAGCAGTTTGCACGCCGTCATGTGCCTGGTGCTTTGCACCTGCCGCGTAGCCAGATTACTCCTGAGCGCATGGCGCAATGGCCTGAAGGCACGCTTTTCGTTGTCTACTGCGCAGGGCCGCACTGTAACGGCGCGGACAGAGCGGCGCTCAAGCTGGCACGTCTAGGGCTGCCGGTCAAAATCATGCTCGGGGGGATCACCGGCTGGGAAGATGAAAAGTTCGCCTTTGCCAGCAGCGAAACCGCTACCGCGCTGTGAAGATGAATTTTATTCAACACCCGTGAAATTTTCTCGTTTGCCGGGATATGACAGATATGACATCTTTTTTGGACATTTAGACATCCAGAAGTCTAAATATTCAAATAATGAATTATCACTTCTGGCAATTATCGCCGGCAGACTGAGGAGAATTCCATGCAACGACAACACGCCCCGTATCGCGCCGATGTAGTAGGCAGTTTTTTACGTCCGGACACCATCAAACAGGCCCGCCTGAAATTTGCCAGCGGCGAAATTGATGCCGGAGAACTTCGCGCGATGGAGGATGAGGCGATCCGCCATGTTGTCGAGCAGCAGTGCGCATGTGGGCTCCATGTGGTCACCGACGGAGAGTTTCGCCGCGCCTGGTGGCATTTCGATTTCTTCGACGGTCTGCAGGGCGTTGAGCGTTACGATTCACAGCAGGGTATTCAATTTAACGGGGTACAAACCAAAGCCCATGGCGTGCGCGTCATCGGCAAGCTGGGCTTTGGCGAGCATCCGATGCTGGAAGATTTTCGTTATCTGAAAAGCATCAGCGGCAACGCTCAGCCGAAGATGACCATTCCCAGCCCGAGCGTGCTCCATTTCCGCGGAGGCCGTAAAGACATTGATGCGACGGTTTACCCGGATCTGAATGACTATTTTGACGACCTGGCGACCACCTGGCGTGATGCCATCCGCGCATTCTACGACGCAGGCTGCCGTTATCTGCAGCTGGATGACACCGTCTGGGCGTATCTCTGTTCTGACGAACAGCGCCGTCAGATCCGCGAACGCGGCGATGATGCCGATGAGCTGGCGCGTATCTATGCCCGCGTGCTAAACAAGGCGCTGGAAGGGAAACCGGACGATCTGACCATCGGGCTGCACGTCTGTCGCGGGAATTTCCGTTCAACCTGGATTTCCGAAGGCGGCTACGAGCCGGTGGCGGAAGTGCTGTTTGGCACGGTCAACGTTGATGCCTTCTTCCTTGAGTATGACAACGACCGCAGCGGTGATTTTGCACCCCTGCGCTTTGTTCGCCCGGGCAAGCAGCAGGTGGTGCTGGGCCTTATCACCACTAAAAACGGCGAACTTGAAAACCCGGAAGGGGTAAAGGCTCGTCTGGAGGAGGCGGCAAAATACGTGGCGAAAGCGCAAATTTGCCTCAGCCCACAGTGTGGTTTTGCCTCCACGGAAGAGGGCAACACGCTAAGTGAAAACCAGCAGTGGGATAAAGTGCGTCTGGTGACGCAGATCGCCAGCGAAGTCTGGTAAACCCTTCGTTCCCGGCGCTGCATTATAAAAGTGCAGCGCTGTGCCATTCTGAGTCGTTCTCTTTACATCCTGCTTTCACTTTCCCTGCAATCGCGCTTTTTCCATTCTGGCATCCTTTTTGCTCCTGCTTAGCTGGCACATTTTTTTCCGCGTCCACGCCGTAACGGACGTCTTCGCACAGCGTTCTTTTTCAGGAGTGAAAATATGCACCGTCGTACCTTATTGAAAGCCTTCGCGTTGTCAGCTTCTGTTGTTGCTATGGGAATGAGTTTTGGCGTGCAAGCGGCCGATACCATCAAAGTGGGCATCATGCATTCTTTGTCCGGTACGATGGCTATCTCCGAGACCCCGCTGAAAGATGTTGCGCTGATGACGATCGATGAGATCAACGCCAAAGGGGGCGTACTGGGTAAAAAGCTGGAACCGGTAGTGGTTGACCCGGCGTCGAACTGGCCGCTGTTTGCTGAGAAAGCTCGTCAGCTGTTAAGCCAGGATAAAGTTGCGGTCGTGTTCGGTTGCTGGACATCGGTGTCGCGTAAATCGGTTCTGCCGGTGTTTGAAGAACTGAACGGCCTGCTGTTCTACCCGGTGCAATATGAAGGCGAGGAGATGTCACCGAACGTCTTCTATACCGGCGCGGCACCGAACCAGCAGGCGATCCCGGCGGTGGAATACCTGATGAGTGAAGACGGCGGTGGGGCAAAACGCTTCTTCCTGTTAGGTACCGATTACGTTTACCCCCGTACGACCAACAAGATCCTGCGTGCCTTCCTGCATTCGAAAGGTGTCGAGGATAAGGATATCGAAGAGGTTTACACCCCGTTTGGTCACAGCGACTACCAGACTATTGTTGCCAACATTAAGAAATTCTCCGCAGGCGGTAAAACCGCCGTGGTATCGACCATCAACGGAGACTCCAACGTACCGTTCTACAAAGAGCTGGCCAACCAGGGTCTGAAAGCGACCGACGTGCCGGTAGTGGCATTCTCCGTGGGTGAAGAAGAGCTGCGCGGGATCGACACCAAACCGCTGGTCGGCAACCTGGCGGCGTGGAACTACTTTGAGTCCGTTGATAACCCGACCAACCAGGCGTTCGTGGCGGATTACAAAGCGTATGCGAAAGCACACAAACTGCCGAATGCCGACACCGTGGTCACGAATGACCCGATGGAAGCCACCTACGTGGGCATCCATATGTGGGCACAGGCGGTGGAAAAAGCCGGTTCTACCGATGTAGATAAAGTGCGCGCGGCGATGGCAGGCCAGTCATTCAAAGCCCCTTCAGGTTTTACGCTCACCATGGATGCCACCAACCATCACCTGCATAAGCCGGTCATGATCGGTGAAATTGAAGGGAACGGTCAGTTTAACGTGGTGTGGCAGACTGAACAGCCGGTACGTGCCCAGCCGTGGAGCCCGTTCATTGCCGGGAATGACAAAAAGCCCGATCAGCCGATGAAAACCGCCAGCAACTGAGCCATTACAGCAGGGAGATAATCCATGAACGTCATGCGCACGATCGTCGCTATTGTGTGGCTTGCCGGTCTGCTGCCAGGGATGGCGCAGGCATCGGATGCCGATCGTTTTGTTGCCGCCAGTCGCAGCCAGCAGGCTGACCTGTTGACGCAGTGGGCCGCAGCGCCGGATGCCGCAAGGTTGCCGCTGCTTCAGGCACTGCAAGATGAAAACCTCTACACCGACAGCCAAAAGCACGCGTTTGTGCAACGTAATGGCGACATCAAGCCGCTGGGGGAAACCAAAACTGCAGAGGGGCCAACCAAAGCCGTGCGTCTGACCAACCGGCTGCGGGTGCTTGCCGCAACAGCCATTGCTACACATCAGCTTGTGAGTGACAGTGTCACTGAAAGACGTGCTGCGGCTCGCCAGCTTCAGCGTGACGCTCAGCCAGGCATGCTCGGTTTCCTGCAAACGCGGGTTGTGAGTGAAACCGATGATGTGGCGCGCCAGGCGCTGCTGCTGGCGGTGGCGAATCTTCAGCTGGCAAGTCCGCAGGCAGAGGTGCGCCGCAAGGCAGTCGAGCTGTTAGGTCAGTCCGACGATCCGGATGTGCAGTCAAAGCTAACACCGTTTGCGCAGGTACAGACAGAGCCTGATGCTGGCGTTCGCGCTGCCGCAGAAGAGAGCCTTAGCCAGATTAAGCATCGCCTGATGTGGGGCGATCTGCTGGGACAGGCGTTTATGGGACTCTCTCTGGGATCGGTGCTGCTGCTGGCCGCGCTGGGTCTTGCTATCACCTACGGTTTGCTGGGGGTAATCAATATGGCCCACGGTGAGATGCTAATGCTCGGGGCGTACGCTACATGGATGGTGCAGCAGGTGATGGCCGGGCTTGCTCCCCAGTGGCTGGCGCTCTATCCGATTATCGCGTTGCCGGTGGCGTTCTGCCTGACGGCGGGCATCGGGATGGTGCTGGAGCGTACCGTGATCCGTCACCTGTACGGTCGTCCGCTGGAAACGCTGCTGGCAACCTGGGGCATCAGCCTGATGCTCATCCAACTGGTGCGCATGACCTTTGGCGCACAGAATCTGGAGGTGGCAAACCCGGCATGGTTGTCTGGCGGCGTGCAGGTCTTTGCTAACCTGACGTTGCCGTGGAACCGCATAGTGGTGCTGGGATTCGTGCTGCTGGTGCTGTTCTTCACCTGGCTGATTCTGAATAAAACCCGTCTGGGGCTTAACGTGCGTGCGGTGACACAAAACCGCAGCATGGCTGCCTGTTGTGGGGTGCCGACGGGGCGTGTCGATATGCTGGCTTTCGGGCTTGGCTCAGGCATTGCCGGGTTAGGCGGCGTGGCGCTATCTCAGCTTGGGAACGTCGGGCCAGAGCTGGGTCAGGGCTATATCATCGACTCTTTCCTCGTGGTCGTTCTCGGTGGCGTAGGCCAGCTGGCAGGCAGCGTGGCCGCAGCCTTTGGTCTTGGGATCTTTAATAAAATCCTTGAGCCGCAGATGGGGGCGGTACTGGGCAAGATTCTGATTCTGGTGGCGATCATTCTGTTTATTCAGAAACGACCGCAGGGGTTGTTTGCACTGAAAGGGAGGGTTATTGACTGATGAGCCAGCCACTCACCTTAACGCTGGCGCGTAAAGCGCCACGAACCATTCAGATTGTCGGCAGCCTGCTGGTGGCGTGTCTGCTAATATTACCGTTTTTTGCCTTGCTGCCTGCGACGCATCCGCTGGCGCTTTCGACCTGGATGCTGACGCTTATCGGTAAGATCCTCTGCTACGCCATTGTTGCGGTGGCGCTGGATCTGGTGTGGGGCTATGCCGGAATGTTGTCCCTTGGGCACGGCATTTTCTTCGCGCTGGGTGGCTATGCGATGGGCATGTACCTGATGCGCCAGGCCGCAGGTGACGGTTTGCCCGCGTTTATGTCGTTTCTCTCCTGGACCGAAATGCCGTGGTTCTGGTGGGGAACCCAGTACTTTGCATGGACGCTGGTGCTGATTGTCATGGTGCCTGGCCTGCTGGCGCTGGTGTTTGGCTGGTTTGCCTTCCGCTCGAAGATCAAAGGGGTCTACTTCTCAATTATGACCCAGGCGCTGACCTATGCGGGGATGTTGCTGTTCTTTCGCAACGAAACCGGTTTTGGCGGTAATAACGGCTTTACCGGTTTCACCACGTTGCTGGGGTTTTCGGTGACGGAAACGACCACGCGCATTGCGCTGTTTCTGGCGACCGTATTGTTGCTGCTCCTGGCGTTAGGCACCGGATTTGCGCTGGCGAAGAGCAAGTTTGGCCGTATTTTGACCGCCGTACGGGATGCCGAAAACCGCCTGACGTTTTGCGGGTACGATCCTCGCGGGTTCAAGCTGCTGGTGTGGACACTTTCTGCAGTGCTGTGTGGCCTGGCAGGGGCACTCTACGTTCCGCAGGTGGGCATTATCAACCCAGGAGAGATGTCGCCGACAAACTCGATAGAAGCGGCAATCTGGGTAGCGCTGGGCGGACGTGGCACGTTGGTGGGGCCGGTGATAGGCGCTGCGCTGGTGAATGGTGCAAAGAGTGTTTTCACGTTCGCGATGCCGGAATACTGGCAACTGTTTCTCGGGATGATTTTTATCGCCGTGACCCTGTTTTTACCACGCGGCGTTTACGGTCTGTTTCGTAAGGGAGAGAAGTAATGCAGCCAGCTGAAGGATTATTCACCCGCCAGTTACCTGGCGATCGCTACCGTGAGCAGACTGACCCTGTGCTGCAACTGGATAAGATCAACGTTAACTTTGATGGGTTTCAGGCCCTGACGGATCTGACGCTGAATATCGGTGTGGGCGAGTTGCGCTGCGTGATTGGTCCCAATGGTGCAGGGAAAACCACGCTGATGGATGTCATCACTGGCAAAACACGGCCGAAAAGCGGCAAAGCGATTTATGACCAGTCTATTGACCTGACGCTGCTTGAGCCCGCCGCCATTGCCCGTCAGGGGATTGGCCGAAAATTCCAGAAACCGACGGTATTTGAAGCGCTAACGGTGTGGGAAAACCTTGAGATTGCCATGAAAACCGATAAATCCGTCTGGGCGAGCCTGCGGGCAAAACTCAACGGGGAACAACGTGACCGGATTGATGAAATGCTGGTTTTGCTGCGGCTGAGTAGTGAACGTGACCGCCTGGCCGGGCTACTTTCGCACGGGCAAAAACAGTTCCTCGAGATCGGCATGCTGTTGGTCCAGGATCCGCATCTGTTGTTGCTGGATGAGCCGGCGGCCGGGATGACCGATGCGGAAACCGAATATACCGCTGAGTTGTTCAAAACGCTGGCGGGCAAGCATTCTCTGATGGTGGTGGAGCACGATATGGGCTTTGTAGAAACCATTGCCGATCACGTGACGGTACTGCACCAGGGGCGCGTGCTGGCGGAGGGATCGCTTCGCGAGGTGCAGGCCAATGAGCATGTGATTGAAGTCTATCTGGGACGCTAAGGAGCGGTGATGTTACAGGTTAACGAACTGAATCAATATTATGGCGGCAGCCATATTCTGCGCGGCGTGAGCTTTGAAGCCATCACTGGCGAAGTCACCTGCCTGCTGGGGCGTAACGGCGTCGGGAAAACTACGCTGCTGAAGTGCCTTATGGGTCTGATCCCGGCGAAAACCGGGGAGGTGATTTGGCAGGGCAAAAAAATCACCTATAGCAAGCCGCACCAGCGGGTGCAGTCTGGCGTGGCGTATGTCCCGCAGGGGCGTGAAATTTTCCCTCGCTTAACCGTTGAAGAAAATTTGCTGCTTGGCCTGTCGCGGTTTTCTGCCCGCGATGCAAAGCATGTTCCGGAAGAGATCTGGCAGTTGTTCCCGGTGCTTAAAGAGATGAAACAGCGTCGCGGGGGCGATCTCTCCGGAGGACAACAGCAACAGCTGGCGATTGGTCGAGCGCTGGCAAGCCGCCCGCAATTGTTGATCCTCGATGAACCCACCGAAGGTATACAGCCGTCTGTCATAAAAGAGATAGGTCAGGTGATCCGCACCCTGGCGGATCGGGGCGATATGGCGATCCTGCTGGTCGAGCAGTTTTATGATTTTGCCGCCGGGCTGGCTGACAGCTATCTGCTGATGTCGCGCGGCACTATCATTCAGCGCGGACGAGGTGAAAACATGGAGCAGGAGGGCGTTCGCGGCCTGGTTGCGATTTGAAATGTTATAATATAACATTCGCATTCTTATCAAACGGAATGAGGATGTTATGTTGGCTGCACATATTGGAAAATTTGCCATGACTCTGGGGGCGCTGCTGGTCAGCGGCCAGCTGTTTGCTCACTCGCACGGGCATCAGATGACCGAAGCGGAACAGAAGGCGGCGAACGGCGTGTTTGAGGATAAAGACGTGAAGGACAGAGCGCTGTCTGACTGGGACGGTACCTGGCAGTCGGTCTATCCGTTCCTGCTCGATGGTTCGCTGGATCCGGTCTTTAGGCAGAAAGCGCAGAAGGATAAAAGCAAATCCTTTGATGAGGTGAAAGCCTACTACCGCACGGGATATGCGACGGACGTGGATGCCATCGGCATTGAAAATAACGTTATGGAATTTCACAAAGGTAAAGAGGTTAGCCGCTGTCATTATGATTACAGCGGCTACAAAATCCTGACCTACGCGTCAGGTAAGAAAGGCGTTCGCTATCTGTTTGAGTGCAAGGACACCAGCAGCAAGGCGCCGAAATTCGTGCAGTTCAGCGACCATACCATCGGACCGAAGGCCTCTTCGCACTTCCATATCTTCATGGGCAACACCTCCCACGAGGCGCTGCTGAAAGAGATGGATAATTGGCCGACCTACTACCCGAACGAGATGTACAAAGAGCAGGTGGTGGAGGAGATGTTACACCATTGATGCTTTACGGCCGGGTAGCGGCAATGCCTTACCCGGCCTACACGTGCTACGCTACATTGGGTGACTCGCACCATGCCTTCACGCTCATCCCGCGCAAGATCATCAGCCAGGCAATCACAATGGCGACCATCATAATCACAAATAACGACCAGTGCGGCAGGTTGGTCAGGATAATACCGGTGATCATTGGGTTTGCCGCTGCGCCGAGCCAGCCCAGCGCCTGCGCGGAGAAGTAGCTCGCTTTCATTCCCGGTGGAGCGATATTGTCGATCAACATGTATTCACCCGGTGCATAGATGATTTCGCCGAGCGTAAAGATGGCGGCAGCAATACCCCAGTAAATCAGGTTTTCTCCGGAGAGCATGAAGCCGCCCAGTCCCATAATAAAAAACAGGGTCGCGAGGGTCATCAGCGGGCGAATATTGCTGGCAGAGATCTTGCGACCCAGCGCATATTGCAGCGTCACCACCACGGCGGCGTTGACGGGCAGCACCACGGCGACCACTTTTTCAGCGAAATCACTGTCTGCATGCGCGGCCAGAACGTATTGCGAAATACAGCTCGCGAACGATCCGCCCACGTAGGACGCCAGCAGGCCAGAGAGCGTGTACCAGAACAGCGCGCGGTCTTTCAACAACACTGAAGGCTGCCAGGGCATTTTCTCCTCGGTGGTATCCAGTGCGACGCTTTTTTGCACGAAGAAATGGATAAATCCGAGCGGCAGTGCGGCACAGAAGGCGGCCAGCCAGAACGGCAGCTGCAGGCTGTACATCACCAGCAGGGTGCCAATGGGCGGCCCGATCGTCCAGCCAATATTCAGGAAGCTGTAGTTCAGCGAGAAGACACGCGCTTTCTGACTTGCGGTGAGCACGTCGGAGAACCAGGCCTTCAGCACCGTTGAAAAGACGGAATAGGCGCAGTTGATCAGCGCAAAGAACAGCACCACCAGCGTGACGTTATCGACCAACGGGATCGCGACAAATCCGGCAATAAAAGCCACGATCGCGATCAGCATGTAGCGTTTTTTATCAAACTTATCGGCAAGAATGCCAAACCCCAGGCTGAACACCACGCCGATAGTCAGCGCAATCGTCAGGGCATAACCAATATTCTCGACGCTCATGCTATAGACGCGCGTGAGATAAATGGTCATAAACGGCAGCGTTGCCCCCCGACCGATTGTTAACAACAATGACGATGCCAGCAGCGCTGCGGTTGAGCGCCTGAGAGATGGTTTCATATTCCTGCCCGACAATTGCTTATGCTTTTTTTGTGGTGTTCTAAAAGGAGTATCACGACATAAGGGGCTTGTATAGCACCCAATTTATCCGTAAGTGCTTCGCCTGACTGCCAGAATTAATGATCTTCTCGCAGCGTGCTTTTTTCTGTTACCTTGAAGTGTTAACAAATAATTAATAATTCAGGGGCAGGGTATGACGCGTAAAGACGGGCTGCTGGCGTTGCTGGTGGTCGTAGTATGGGGGCTCAATTTTGTGGTCATCAAGCTGGGGTTGCATAACATGCCGCCGCTGATGCTGGCCGGTTTACGCTTCATGCTGGTGGCGTTCCCGGCGCTTTTTTTCGTCGCCCGTCCTAAAATCCCGTTGAAACTGCTGCTGGGCTATGGCCTGACCATCAGCTTTGGCCAGTTCGCTTTTCTCTTCTGTGCCATCAAGTTCGGAATGCCGGCCGGTCTTGCCTCTCTGGTGTTACAGGCGCAGGCGTTCTTTACCATTATTCTCGGCGCGTTTGTGTTTGGTGAGCGTCTGCAGGGCAAACAGCTGGCGGGGATCACGCTCGCGGTGTTTGGCGTGCTGGTACTGATTGAGGCCAGTCTGAATGGTCAGGATGTGGCGCTGCTCGGCTTTATGCTGACGCTGGCGGCGGGGCTGAGCTGGGCCTGCGGGAATATCTTCAACAAATTGATCATGCAGCATGAGGCGCGTCCGGCGGTTATGTCGTTGGTGGTCTGGAGTGCGCTGATCCCGATAATCCCGTTTCTGGCGGCGTCGTTTATTCTGGATGGTCCGGATGTGATGCTGAACAGCCTAGTTGAAATAGATCTCACCACGATTTTGTCGCTACTCTACCTGGCGTTTGTCGCCACCATTATCGGCTATGGGATCTGGGGGTCACTGCTTGGCAAGTATGAAACCTGGCGCGTCGCACCGCTGTCGCTGCTGGTTCCGGTGGTGGGGCTTGCCAGTGCGGCACTCTTACTGAATGAAACGCTGAGCGCGCTGCAGCTGCTTGGCGCTGTGCTGATCATGGCCGGGTTGTATATTAATGTCTTTGGTTTGCGCGTGCGTCGGGCGACGCGGGTCAGTGGAAAGGCATAAAAAAGCCCCGCATCTGCGGGGCAAAACGAATCAGAGGCCGTGCTAATTGTAATAAGGCACGCCTAATTCGTCGGACTTGTCGCTACCTGCACCCATGTGGTTGAAATCGTAGGGTGACCGGTCATGTGCTGACGGCAAAATCATCGTATCAGGATTATTTTGCTGCGTTGCACGAGGGGTTTGCTCCGCGAAGGTCTGGCTGGAGAATAGCACCAGCAAGGCGAGGGCGGCGGAGGCGATAGCTTTCATGATTTCCTCGGTTACGTCTTTAAAGGCGATGATTAACTACAATGTTTTAACGGATACAGGTATCGGGATTCGCCCGGCACGCTGGTAATTCGGTACTTATGAGGTGGCACGTCAAAGTAGTTCTTGAACGTACGCGTCAGGGTTTGTTGCGATTCAAATCCGTAACGCTCCGCCAGATAAAGGATCGGCTCATTGCTTTCTTTCAGTTTCTGGGCAATTTCTGTCAGCTTGCGGCTGCGAATATATTGACCTAATGAATGGCCAGTCTCTTTTTTGAACATCCGTTGCAGGTGCCATTTGGAGTAACCTGAACGCTCGGACACTTTTTCAAGGGAGAGCGGCGATTCCAGGTTATCTTCGATCCAGTCCAAAATGCTATGAATGGTAATAGCGTCAGTATTGCGTCTGGACATCGTCATACCTCTTATTCTGATTACGGCAGTATTCTCTTAAGCAAAAGCTCAAGGGTTGCCACTTCATCTGCCGTTAGGTTTTTTGTGAGTTCCTGATGTAATTTTTGTCCTACTAATTGATGACATTGTTCGCACATCGCTGCGCCATCCTCGGTGAGTTTCACCAGCACGCCGCGTTTGTCATTCGGATTAGGGCTTCGTTCTATCCATCCTTTGCAGACGAGACGATCCAGCATGCGGGTTAGCGCACCCAGATCGACAGAGAGCACCTTTTTCAGCTCAACCGGCGTGATACACATTTCGCAGCGAATGGAACACAGCACTTTGAACTGTGTTGCGGTGATATCCAGCGGTGACAGGTAGTCATTGAGCAGGCGCTCTTTTTTCTGATTGACCATATGAATAAGACGACCCAGTGGAATAATGTCGTTAAAGAGATCACTGGTGCTTTTCACAATGGTTGCCCTGGCAAGTAGTTTAGTCACGGCAGATATTATTGCTCAGGCAAGTATAAGTCAACTGAATGAATTAACCGATGCCACGAATTGCTAAAACGTTTCATGTACGTTTTTGAGGTCTTTCAAATCAAATAGATAACTGGGAGTAATTGTTCACGGAGGAAAATAATCGTTACGTTGTGCACATGGCTGAACGTCACACTTTCCCCCTATAATTGCTGTGTTAAATATGAATAAGGATAACAACGCACTATGTTGGATTTGATTAAAGCAATTGGTCTTGGGCTGGTGGTATTGCTGCCGTTGGCCAACCCGTTAACGACGGTTGCGCTCTTCCTCGGGCTCGCGGGGAACATGAACAGCGCCGAGCGTAATCATCAGTCGATGATGGCCTCTGTGTATGTATTCGCCATCATGATGGTGGCTTACTACGCCGGACAACTGGTGATGAACACCTTCGGGATTTCTATCCCTGGCCTGCGTATCGCCGGGGGGCTGATTGTGGCCTTTATCGGTTTCCGTATGCTGTTCCCGGCACAAAAAGCGCATGAGTCACCGGAAGCGACCAGTAAATCGGAAGAGCTGGAAACCGAACCGAGTGCGAATATCGCCTTTGTACCAATTGCCATGCCGAGCACGGCGGGGCCGGGTACCATCGCGATGATCATCAGTTCCGCATCCACGGTGCGCGACAGCGCAACCTTCCCGGACTGGGTGCTGACGATTGCGCCACCGCTGATTTTTGCGATTATTGGGGTTATCGTGTGGGTCTCACTGCGCAGTTCTGGCGCGATTATGCGCTGGGTAGGCAAGGGCGGTATCGAGGCGATTTCCCGTCTGATGGGCTTCTTACTGGTCTGTATGGGCGTGCAGTTTATTATTAACGGCGTGCTGGAAATTATTAAGACCTATCATTGATGTCTTGCCAGGCGGCGCTTCGCTTGCACGGGCCTACGGGTTTTGTAGGTCGGGTAAGGCGAAGCCGCCACCCGGCAAGAAGGCTCACCCGTGCTGACCCTGTTCCTCCAGCGCCACCGGCCATTTACGGAAAATGAGCACCGACCAGACAAGCGCCACCAGTGCCGGAATAGCGCCCAGATAGCCAATCGCCGACATCGACACATGCAGGCTAATTTGATTTCCCACCAGCGCGCCCGCGCCAATGCCCAGATTAAAAATCCCCGAGAAGAGTGACATGGCGACGTCCGTCGCATCGGGTGCCAGGGCCAGGACTTTCACCTGCATGCCCAGACCAATAATCATGATCGCCACCCCCCAGAACAGGCTGAGGATCGCCAGATGGTTTTCACTTCCCGCCGCGGGCATCAGTAACAGCAGGCAGGCCAGCAGCAGGCCAATGGCACTACTCACCAGAGTGGAGGCATGCTGGTTACCCAGCTTACCAAACAGAATGCTGCCAATAATGCCCGCTCCACCGAGGATTAACAGTAATACCGTGGCAAAGTTGGCGCTAAAGCCCGCCACAACCTGTACAAACGGCTCAATGTAGCTATACGCCGTGTAATGCGCCGTCACCACAATGACGGTAAGCAGGTAGATACTCAGTAACGCCGGGCGACGCATCAGCAGCGGCAGGCTTTTCAGCGAGCCAGAATGTTCGCTTGGCAGCGTCGGCAGCAGTTTGATCAGGCAAACCAGCGTGATCAGTGCCCCCATGCCGATGGCGAAGAAGGTGGTACGCCAGCCGAAATATTGCCCTACGATGCGGCCAATAGGCAGACCCAATACCATCGCCAGCGCCGTACCGGTGGCAATCAGGCTCAGCGCCTGGGCACGCTTGCCGGCCGGTGCCAGCCGTATAGCCAGAGACGCGGTTATTGACCAGAACACCGCGTGGGCAAAGGCAATACCGACGCGGCTAATGACCAGCACGGTAAAGCTCCACGCCATAAACGACAAAACGTGACTGGCAATAAACAACGCAAACAGACCGATTAACAGCTTACGCCGCTCCATCTGGCTGGTCATGAGCATAAACGGCAGGGACATCAGCGCCACCACCCAGGCGTAGATGGTCAACATAATGCCCACCTGCGCCGTTTCCATCTGGAAACTTTCCGCGATATCAGACAACAGCCCAACCGGAACAAATTCTGTGGTGTTAAAAATAAATGCGGCAATAGCCAGCGTGACCACCCGTAGCCACGCAACTCTGCGGGAAACTGTGTTCGTTGTCATAGGGATGTCGGAGATTCGTTGCTGAAAAGAAGAGATGTCGATCTTAAAACGTTAAATGGTGAAAACTCAATCATTATGTGATGCAGATCTCAATATTTACCTTATGAAAGCGGTAGCCGGGAACGTCGTTTTCATTGAATATAAAAGAACAACATAATAAAAACAGGCGGTAAGACAATGCAGGAGATTGATTTTTATCTGGTTGATGCCTTCAGGGACAAAACCTTTGGCGGCAATCCGGCAGCGGTTTGCCCGTTGAAGACATGGTTACCCGATGAGACCTTGCTGAGAATGGCGCAAGAGCATAATCAGTCGGAGACGGCTTTTTTCGTCTGCAGTAAAGGGGGGATTGAGCTACGCTGGTTTACCACCCTTACGGAAGTGAATCTCTGCGGTCACGCCACGCTGGCGGCGGCGTATGTCCTGTTTACCGAACTGGATTATCCCGACTCGCGGATCCACTTTGATACCGCATCTGGCCGCCTGACGGTAAGCCGTGAAGGTGACTGGATGACACTGGATTTCCCGGCATGCCCAACTCATGAAGAGACGCCCCCGCCGGAGATGCTCTCGGCCCTGGGGATCAGCCACTACGCTGAAGCCCGTAAAGGCCGGGCCTGGCTCATCGTGCTGGACGATCGCCAGCAGGTCGAAGCGCTCGCGCCAGACATCTCCGCGATGACGCCAGGCGAACATAAAGTGACGGTAACGGCACGGGGAGACGGTGAATATGATTTTGTCAGCCGCTTCTTCTCGCCGGGGGTGTCCGTCCCGGAAGATCCGGTTACCGGCTCTGCACATACGATGCTCATTCCTTACTGGAGTGAAAAACTGCGTAAAACGACGATGCTTGCTCGTCAGGTTTCCGCACGCGGCGGGGATGTCCGCTGCGAGTTGAAAGACTCACGCGTGCTGATGAGCGGCCAGGCCGCACTTTATTTAAAAGGCACAGTTTTTCTGCGCTGAATACCCATAACAAGAGAGGAAGAGACAATGCAGGAAATTGAATTTTATCTGGTGGATGCCTTTAGTGACAAAACGTTTGGCGGCAATGCGGCAGCAGTGTGTCCTCTGGAAGAGTGGTTGCCGGACGAGACGCTGCTCAAAATGGCGCAGCAGCATAACCAGTCTGAGACAGCTTTTTTTGTACGAACCGACGACGGGTTTGAGCTGCGCTGGTTTACCACGCTGGATGAAATTAACCTGTGCGGCCATGCCACGCTGGCGGCATCACACGTTATTTTCGAATACCTTGATTACCCTCATACCGAAATCACCTTCACCACGCGCTTTGTCGGTGAACTGACGGTAAAACGCAGCGGCGACTGGCTGACCCTGAATTTCCCTGCGTGGTCAACGGAGGGGGTCGATAACCCACCTGCGGTACTGTTTAGCGCGCTGGGCATCACAGAGGCGAAAGAGGTGCGCGTTGGTCGAGATTACATGGTGGTGCTGGAGAGCCAGGAGGCGGTGGAAGCACTAACGCCGGACATCGCGGCGATGCTCCCGCTGGATAAAATGGTTTGCGTGACGGCGCCGGGTGATGAGTACGATTTCGTCAGTCGCTTCTTCTGCCCGGGTGAAGGGGTGCCGGAAGATCCGGTCACAGGATCCGCCCACAGCATGCTGATCCCATACTGGAGCGAGAGGTTGGGTAAAACCTCACTGAATGCCCGCCAGGTGTCGTATCGCGGCGGGGATCTGCGCTGCGAACTGAAGGGCGACCGGGTGTTAATTGGCGGCCAGGCGACCTTGTATCTGAAAGGGCGTATCTATTTACGCTAAGAGTGGATCGCTATAAGTTAATACTATGAAGCACCATGGCAGGGCTGCGCTATGTTGAAGTTTAGTCTCACAAAAAAAGCAAGGAGCCTGCCATGTATTCCATTACCTCTGAGTCTGCCCGTCACCCGGATATCCTCAAACTGATTGCGGCGCTTGACCGCTATCAGAGCGAACTCTATCCCGCCGAAAGTAACCATCTGCTTGATCTGACTGCGCTACCAGAGTCATCGTTAATTTTGATGATCATTCGCGACCAGCAGCTTCAGGCTGTCGGGTGTGGAGCGGTCGTTCTCAACGGTGACGGAACGGGGGAGATGAAGCGGGTCTATATCGACCCGGCCCATCGGGGCCAACATCTTGGAGAGACGCTGCTGGCCGCACTGGAGGACGAAGCCCTCAGCCGACATTGCCACACGGTACGGCTGGAGACGGGCATCAAACAGCGCGCTGCGGTTCGGCTTTACGAACAGTGCGGGTACGAAATGCGCCCGGCGTTTGCCCCGTACGTTGACGATCCCCTCAGCCTGTTTATGGAGAAGGCACTGGTTGTGGACGTTCGTTTAGCTGCGCTATAAAGGCCTCCAGCTGGCGAGTCATTGCCCCGCGGCGCCACACCAGCCAGGTGGTCAGCCAGCGCCAGTTTTCCGCCAGCGGCCACGCCTCAACCTGATGATGCCCCGGCATGCTTTCCAGCATTGAACGGGGCATCAGCGCAATACCCGCACCCGCGATAACACAGGCGAGCATACCGTGATAGGACTCCATCTCGTGAATGCGCCCGGGCGTGGCTCTGTCCGCATGAAACCAGCTTTCCAGGTGTCGACGGTACGAGCAGTTCGCGCGAAAAGCGTAGACGTCGCTACCGCTCACCTGCGTGGCACGTTTGACCTCCGCATGTCCGGCGGGGGTGACCAGTATCATTTCTTCGCGGTAGACGGGCATTCCCTCCAGTTCCGGGTGCGAAAGTGGCCCGTCGACAAAGGCGGCGCTTAAGGTTCCCTCCAGTACGCCATCAATCATCGTCCCGGATGGCCCGGTAGAAAGGGCAAACTGGATACGCGGGTAGCGCTGGTTAAACTGCGCCAGCGTCTCAGGAATGCGTACCGCAGCGGTACTTTCCAGCGCCCCGAGGGCAAATAACCCCTGGGGTTCATCTCCCGCTACGACCATGCGCGCTTCATCCACCAGCGCCAGGATCTGCTTGCTGTAGCGCAGGAAGTTATGCCCGGCGGGGGATAAACGCAAACGCTGGTTCTCACGAATAAACAACTCAACGCCAAGGTCAGCTTCCAGCTGGCGGATGCGGGTCGTCAGGTTAGACGGCACGCGATGCACCTTCTGAGCCGCCTGGGTGATACTGCCCGTCTGTGCGACGGCGTTAAACATTTCAAGCTGGGTTAAATCCATGGCATTCTCGATTCGTGAATAAGGTGGTTAGTATTATTCATTTTTAAGAAATAGCAGAGTGGGCCACAATTAATCAACCGTTTTAACGTGGAGAACATCATGACTTATTCACCTGCAACACATGCCCTCTCTGTGAACCCGACAACGGGGGAAACGCTCGCAGCCTGGCCGTGGGCAACCCAGGAGGAGGTTGAGCACGCGATTTCACTGTCTGACGCGGGTTTTCGTCAGTGGCGACGCGAAAGCGTTTCACACCGTGCGCAGAAACTACGCGCTCTCGGCGCAGCGCTGCGCAACCGTGCGGAAGAGATGGCGCAGACGATCTCCCGGGAAATGGGAAAACCCATTCTGCAGGCGCGGGCGGAAGTGGCAAAATCCGCCGGTCTGTGCGACTGGTATGCTGAGCATGGCCCGGCGATGCTGCGCGCGGAGCCCACGCTGGTGGAAAACCAGCAGGCGGTGATTGAGTACCGACCAATGGGACCGGTTCTCGCGGTGATGCCGTGGAACTTCCCGCTCTGGCAGGTGCTGCGCGGTGCGGTACCGATCCTGCTTGCCGGGAACAGCTATCTGCTTAAGCATGCGCCAAACGTCCTCAGTTCAGCCGATCTTATTGCGCAGATTTTTGCAGACGCAGGGTTTCCTGAAGGCGTTTTTGGTTGGGTGAATGCCACTAATGATGGCGTGAGCCAGGTGATTAACGATCGTCGTATTGCGGCAATTACCGTAACCGGCAGCGTGCGCGCCGGTGCGGCAATTGGCGCCCAGGCCGGGGCGGCGCTGAAAAAATGCGTGCTTGAGCTGGGTGGTTCCGATCCGTTTATTGTTCTCAACGATGCCGACCTCGATCTTGCCGTGAAGGCGGCGGTAGCGGGTCGCTACCAGAACACTGGACAGGTGTGTGCGGCAGCAAAACGCTTCATTGTGGAAGAGGGTATTGCGGATACCTTTACCCAACGTTTTGTCGATGCGGTTTCTGCGCTGAAGATGGGTGCTCCGGATCGGGAAGAGAACTATATTGGCCCGATGGCGCGTTTTGACCTGCGCGATGAACTGCATCAGCAGGTGCAGGCCACGCTGGCTGAAGGGGCAACGTTGCTGCTGGGCGGGGAGAAAATCAGCGGTGAGGGTAACTATTACGCACCAACCGTGTTGTCGAAGGTTACCCCATCGATGACGGCGTTCCGCCAGGAGCTGTTTGGTCCGGTCGCGGCCATCACAGTAGCGAAAGACGCGGAACATGCTCTGCAACTGGCAAATGACAGTGACTTTGGACTCTCCGCCACCGTATTTACCGCCGATGAAGCGCTTGCGGATACATTCTCTCGCGAGCTGGAATGCGGCGGGGTGTTTATCAATGGCTATAGCGCCAGCGACGCGCGCGTGGCCTTTGGTGGCGTGAAGAAGAGTGGATTTGGCCGCGAACTTTCCCACTTTGGGCTGCACGAGTTCTGCAACGTGCAGACGGTGTGGAAGGATCGCGTGTAATTTATTCGGCCCTCATCACGAGGGCCGTTGTCATTTCTTTGCAATGGTTCTGTCATTTTCATTTCGTAGACTCGCACGCGTCTAACGCATTGTTAATGAAGAAAATCATGAACCTAACGCAAATTTTCCGCCGTATTGCGCAGCGTGTTATCCCTCGTCACTTTGGCCTGCTGACGGGTATTTTTTGTATTATTGGCCTTTTCTCCGCGCTGCAGCTCTCCTCTTCATTTTTGCTTAACGCCTCACTGAACGAAGCCCAACGCAACGAGCAGCAAAATCTGCTGGCGTATCAGCAACAGAGTAAGCTGGATCTGGCCCGCGTTTCCCTGCTGGCAGCAAGCGATCTGCTTAACCGGTCCGGCGTCTGGTTTATGCAGGATAAAGAGACCGGCTCCGACGGAAGCTGGCATAGCCTGATGGATGACGCGCAAAAGGCGCTGACGGTTTCTCAGCAGGCATGGAAGGCCTGGCTGGCGCTCAATCCGCCGAAAGATGAAGCCCTGACGAATAGCTATCAGCTGTTCTACGGCGCGATCAAAGAGCAGGCGGAAGGTCTGGTCAAAACCAACACTATCGACGCGTTTTTTGCCGTACCGGCTCAGGCTTTTCAGACAGACTTTAACGACAATTACGCGCGCTACCAGCAAGCCAGCGAGCAGCAGGCTGTGCAGGGCCGCCAGACGTTGATGGCGCAGCTTTCCGGTCTGCAAACGTTGTTCCTGTTTGCTCCGGTTCTGTTACTCGCCATCGCTATTGCCGTCTGGTTCGGCATGTCCCGATGGGTGATTACGCCGTTGCGTCGGTTGATTGCGCATATCAACCGACTGGCTGCCGGAGATCTCTCCGGCATCCCGCCGGGTGTCATACGTTTCAACCGGGAAATAGGGCAGCTCAGCGACAGTATTGCCACTATGCAACAGGGTTTGCAGCAGCTGGTGTCTGAGGTCAGCAATGCGACCACCGCTATGGTTGAGAACATTGGTGCCCTGGCGCAGGGCAACCAGAAGCTGTATCAGCAGTCGGCACGTCAGGCGAAAGAGCTTGAGGACGTGACGGCGCATATTGCGGCACTGGAAACGCATGTAGAAGGGAACACCGGTTATGCCAGACTCGCCAGCTCGCGGGCTGATGAAGCGCGCCAGGCGGTAGTTGGCGGAGATCGGATGATGTCTGCCGTTAATGCCTCTATGCAGGCGATCGTCGACCGATCCTCAGAGATGCGCGGGATCGTGGCAATGATCGACAGCGTGGCGTTTCAGACCAATATCCTGGCGCTGAATGCCGCCATCGAGGCTGCCCATGCCGGGAACCAGGGGCGGGGGTTCGCCGTTGTCGCCAGGGAAGTCGGACTGCTGGCCAGAAAGAGCAGTCATTCGACCCAGACTATCCAGGAGCTAATCAATCGCTCTTTGCAGGGCATTGAAGACGGTTCCCGCGCCGTCAACCTGATGGAAGAGAATTTGCAGCAGGTCACCGGTCTGGTGGGGAATTTAAGTAGTTTGCTGAATGAGATCTCAGCCGCCACGCTCAGTCAGGGAGAGAGTATTCATCGGATGACGAGCCAACTTCAGGCGCTTAATCAGGTCTCCCGTCAGACGGATTTACTGGTCTCTGACGCCTCGGATTCCTCAGTGCGGCTGCAAAAGCAATCCGATCTTTTATTGCAGGCGGTTTCGCGTTTTCGTCTTAGCGCCTGACGCAATACATTAGCCTCTGTTATACTCGCTGCCCGTTTTAGCCTGAGGGCAAGGAGCAAAGTGTGGCTGCGGTCATCCATAATGAGATGTTGGACGAGATTCTGGCGCAGGTTCGTCCGTTAATTGGAAAGGGGAAGGTTGCCGACTACATTCCGGCCCTTGCCTCGGTCAGCGGGAATAAACTTGGCATCGCTATCTGCACCCTGGACGGACAGCGATACCAGGCAGGCGATGCAACTGAACGTTTTTCCATTCAGTCCATTTCCAAAGTGCTGAGTCTGGTTGCAGCTATGCGCCAGTATGAAGGTGACGAGATCTGGCAGCGCGTGGGTAAAGATCCTTCCGGCCAGCCTTTTAACTCACTGCTGCAGCTTGAAATCGAACAGGGTAAACCGCGAAATCCCTTTATCAATGCCGGGGCTCTGGTGGTCTGCGACATGTTGCAAAGCCGCCTCAGCGCGCCGCGTCAGCGAATGCTTGAGATTGTTCGCCAGCTTTCAGGCGTAGACGATATCGCCTACGATCCGGTGGTGGCGCGCTCGGAATTTGAACACTCCGCCCGCAATGCCGCCATCGCCTGGCTGATGAAATCCTTCGGCAATTTCCATAATGACGTGGCGACTGTACTGCAAAATTATTTCCATTACTGCGCCCTGAAAATGAGCTGCGTTGAGCTGGCTCAGACATTCCTGTTCCTGGCGCACCAGGGGCACGCTCCGCATCTTAACCAGCCGGTGGTTTCACCTCTGCAGGCGCGTCAGATTAATGCGCTGATGGCAACCAGCGGGATGTATCAAAACGCTGGTGAGTTTGCCTGGCGCGTCGGCCTCCCGGCAAAATCGGGCGTTGGCGGCGGTGTGGTGGCAATTGTGCCTCATGAAATGGCGATTGCCGTCTGGAGCCCGGAGCTGGATGAAACGGGGAATTCGCTTGCCGGTGTGGCGGTTCTGGAAAAACTGACCCAGCGTCTTGGGCGTTCCGTGTACTGATGCCTGACCTTGACCCTCTCTTTTCCCGCCTGGCGCGATCGACTTTTCGTTCGCGCTTTCGCTTAGGCGATAAGGAAAGACAGTACTGCTGGGACAAAGGTGCCGAAACCATCGATCGACATGCCGCTGACTTTGTAGAAAAGCGCCTTGCTCCGGCCTTGCCGGTAAATGATGGCAAACAGACACCGATGCGTGGTCACCCGGTGTTTATTGCCCAACATGCTACGGCCACCTGTTGTCGGGGTTGTCTGGCAAAATGGCATAACATTCCGCAGGGTGTTCAGCTTACGGTGCAGCAACAGCATTATATCGTCAGCGTGATCCACCACTGGCTGGTGCTCCAGATGAACACCTAAATTTGACGAGTTATGCTCCCGTTGTAATTGTGTTATAGATGCATCCTAAGTTAGTCCCGACCATGCTGACGACCGCAGTAATTGCCATAAGCAACATATGGAATGATATTTAATGCGTTCTGCTCTTACCGCTTTCAGGCTGTTCCAACCCGATACGCCGCTGCGAAATGCGTTGGCGATTTTTATTCTCACCACCTTATTCTATTTTGTGGGGGCGGAATTACGGCTGGTTGAGGCCTTGTCGCTGTTCTGGCCGCTGAATGGCGTCATGGCGGGGATCTTTGCCCGTTATGTCTATCTGAATCGCCTGCATTATTACGCGGTGTCGTATGTTGCTATGCTGACGTACGACGCAGTGACGACCAACTGGGGAATGGCCTCAGTGGTGATTAATCTGTCTAATATGATCTTTATCGTTGTTGTCGCCGTGCTGGTTCAGCGCGACAGACGGTTAATGAAGAAAACCCCCGACCCGCTCAACGCGTTACGTCTGTTTAACTACTGCCTGATTGCCGCGCTGCTTTGTGCGTTGCTCGGTGCGGTGGGGTCAGTGGGGATTGATAGTCACACCTTCTGGCCGCTGTTTGCCGACTGGTTTAGCGAACAATTCTCAACCGGCGTGCTTGTTGTGCCTTGTATGCTCACGTTACGTATGCCCCAGCGTGAATTCAGGTTACGTCTTGAACAGCTCTTGCCGGTGATTGCCTTGATCGTCTCGGTGGTTGCATCGGTGGTGATTGGCGGGGCGGGGAGTCTCTCATTTCCTCTTCCTGCGCTTATCTGGTGTGCGGTTCGCTACTCATTGCCTGCGACCTGTCTGCTGACGTTTATCACGGGCGCGACTGAAATCATTCTGGTCGCCAACTCGATTATTAATATTGCCGTGGCGACACCGTTTACGACGCCGATGATGTTTTCAGCCCGTCTGGGGATCGCCACAATGGCGATCTGCCCGGTGATGGTATCCGTCAGCATGGCAGCGATTAATTCCCTGATTCGCCAGGTTTCTCTCAGGGCGGATTACGACTTTTTAACGCAGGTTTACTCGCGTTCCGGGCTTTATGAGGCGTTAAAGCGTGAAGAAACGCACCGCCATTCACGTTTTCTGACCGTCATGCTGCTGGATATTGATTACTTCAAAAGCATTAATGATAACTACGGCCATGAGTGCGGTGATCGTGTGCTCGCGTCGTTCGCCCAGCAGGTTCAGGAGGTCGTTGGTGAAGATGGGATGGTGGCGCGAATGGGCGGAGAAGAGTTCGCGGTGGTGGTAAACTCTGGCGACGCGCAGAATGGTTTTGAACTGGCTGAGCGTATCCGGTCCACTGTTTCCAGTCACCCTTTTACATGGCGTCAGCAAGCGCTCCATCTGACGGTCAGTATTGGCCTGGGGAGTGGCAAGGCTGAGTCATGGCAGTTGACGGAGGTCTTCAACAAACTGATGGCCGAAGCGGACGATCATCTCTATCGTTCCAAAAAAGCGGGTCGAAATCGTACCAGCGCCCGGGTGTCGGATGAGCAAATTGCCGCGACCTCCGGGAGTGAAACATAGCTGCGTTAATCGTCATAAGGCATTGACGTGAATAGTAAGCGACTTAGCAGGATGTTAGAACACTGACAATGTCCCTGTTTAAGCTACGCTTTGAGTAACGCTTTACGTCAGGAGACATTATGAAAGCACCTGCAATCCCTGAAAATGAAACGGAACGTCTTAACTCACTGCGTGAGTCTGGTTTGCTCGAGATTGACGGTTCCCCATCGTTTGACCGCTTAACACGACTGGCAAAGCGATTCTTCCAGGTGCCGCTTGCGATGGTCAATCTTATTGATGAACATGCCCTGATCGTTAAATCAGCCGATGGGCAGGCACCCGGCAGTGTGCCACGTAACATCTCATTTTGTGGCCATACGATCCTTACCGAAGCGCCGCTGGTGGTGGGAGATATGCTACAGGACGATCGTTTTGCTGATAATCCGCTGGTGGCAGGCGAACCCGGTGTTCGTTTCTACGCGGGCTTCCCATTGCGCCTGCGTGACGGCGCAAGCGTTGGTTCGCTATGCCTGATTGATTACGCTCCCCGGGAGTTTTCTGACGCCGACCTTGCTGTCCTGGGAGACCTTGGCGCACTGGCGGAAGATGAATTTGCTGCCATCAGCGCGGCGACCACGGATGAATTAACCGGGCTATTCAACCGTCGGGGTTTTAATCAACTCGTGCGTTTCACGCTTTCCGTTGCCCGGCGCCGGGCCGAGCCGCTGACGCTCGGCTGGCTGGATTTGGATCGCTTTAAGGAAATTAACGATCGCTTCGGGCATGAAGAGGGGGATAAGGCGCTGAAAGCCATGGCGCAACTGATGCGTGCTTCTTTCCGTGAAGCGGATCTGCTGGTTCGTTTTGGCGGGGACGAGTTCGCCGTGCTGTTTGCGGATACGGATGAGCAGGGCGCCTGGATTGCCATGCAGTACCTCGTCGAGCAGGTAGAAAACTATAACGCCCGCAAGTTACACCCCTGGTCGCTTCACTTCTCATGGGGGCTAAGTGAATTCGATCATAACGGCAACGACCTGCAGCAGTGGTTAAAAGATGCTGATGAAAAGATGTATGCCATGAAACAGCAGCGCCAGCGCGCCCGGTGACATAACAAAAGCCTATGTCCGATCCGTTTGCGTTAAGAAGATGTTAAATGCACAGTGAGCGTATTCAACGTAAGGAATAACAATGAATACCTCACTGCAAATCAAAAGCCTCACCCGCGAAGACATTCTCACCCATATTGATGCCCTGGCCGGGATCCTCGAAAACTGTGTCAACGGCGGCGCATCCGTCAGCTTTATGCTTCCCTTTAGTCTGGAGAAGGGCCGCTCTTTCTGGCGCGGTGTTGCTGAAAGCGTAGGGCGCAATGAGCGCCTCGTGCTGGCCTGTGTCGACTTGCAGGACGGCATCATCGGAACGGTGCAGTTAATCACAGACCAGCCGGAAAACCAGCCGCATCGCGCCGATGTAGCGAAGCTGCTGGTTCATGAGAAAGCGCGTCGGAAAGGGGCCGCGATGGCGCTAATGGAAGCGCTTGAAGTTCAGGCCAGAGCCAGAGGCATTTCCGTGCTGGTGCTTGATACTTCCACAGGCAGCGGCGCCGAGACGTTTTACCAGCGCGCTGGCTGGCAAAAGGTCGGCGAGATCCCACGCTATGCTCTTATGCCGGACGGTGCCATGACGGCCACGTCCGTGTTCTACAAGTTCCTGTAATTATTTTGCACAACTGCACCGGGATTGATCAAAACAGGGTTTCTGGTCGTCAGGTTTTGATAAGTTATCGTACCAATCTTATCAGGCTGTATGACTAATTATAAAAGGAACCTAAAGTGGACACTCTCAACCGTCGTGATTTTCCCGGTGCGCAATATCCTGAACGTATCATTCAGTTTGGTGAAGGCAATTTCCTGCGTGCGTTCGTCGACTGGCAACTCGATTTGTTAAATGAACATACCGATCTTAACGCTGGTGTGGTTATCGTTCGTCCTATTCAAAGTGACTTCCCGCCGTCGCTTAGCACACAGGATGGCCTGTATACCACGATTATTCGTGGCCTGAATGCGCAGGGGGAGGCGGTGAGCGATGCCCGTCTTATCCGTTCCGTTAACCGGGAGATCAGCGTCTATAGCCAGTATGATGAGTTCCTGAAACTGGCTCACAACCCGGATATGCGCTTTGTTTTCTCGAATACCACCGAAGCCGGGATAAGTTATCACGCCGGTGACAGATTTGAAGATGCCCCCGCAGTGAGTTACCCGGCGAAGCTCACGCGATTGCTGTTTGAGCGTTTCAGTCACTTTAACGGCGCGCGAGACAAAGGCTGGATAATCATTCCCTGTGAATTGATTGACTACAACGGAGATGCACTTCGTGAACTGGTGTTGCGCTATGCGCAAGAGTGGGCGCTGCCTGCCGCTTTTATCCGCTGGCTGAACGAGGCCAACAGCTTCTGTTCGACGCTGGTCGACCGTATTGTGACCGGTTATCCGCGTGACGAAGTGGCCACGCTGGAAGCTGAGCTGGGTTATCACGATGGGTTCCTGGATACGGCTGAACATTTCTATTTATTTGTCATTCAGGGACCGGCATCCCTTGCCCGTGAGCTTTGCCTGGATAAATACCCGCTAAATGTGCTGATTGTTGATGACATCAAGCCATACAAAGAGCGAAAAGTCGCGATTCTGAACGGTGCACACACGGCGCTGGTGCCGGTGGCATTTCAGGCAGGGCTGGATACGGTAGGTGAGGCGATGAATGATAGCGACGTTTGCGCCTTCGTCGAGAAAGCGATTTATCAGGAAATTATTCCTGTTCTGGATCTACCGCGTGATGAACTGGAATCTTTCGCCAGCGCGGTAACAGGTCGGTTCCGTAATCCTTACATCAGGCATCAGTTGCTCTCTATTGCGCTCAACGGCATGACCAAATATCGCACTCGTATACTGCCGCAGCTGCTGGCAGGGCAGAAAGCGACAGGTAAATTACCTGCACGCCTGACATTTGCCTTAGCGGCACTGATGGCGTTCTATCGTGCAGAGCGTAACGGGGAACGCTATCCGGTGCAGGATGATGCACACTGGCTCGAACGTTATCAACAGCTGTGGGCGCAGCATCACGATAAGCAGATCAGTACCCGTGAGCTGGTGCAGGCGGTATTGAGCGTAAGTGAGCACTGGGAGCAGGATCTCACTCAGGTTCGTGGTCTCGTAGACCAGGTGACACTGGATCTTGATGCCATTTTGTTGAAAGGAATGCGCTCAGCGGTAAAACCGCTTTGCTAAGGACGGTACCCGGCTTCGGCCGGGTTTAATAACATCACCATTTAGTTACAACATACTATTATGCCTGTTTAAAAATTCAGATGCAGCACCGTGCGGTTAAAGCTAAACAGGTGTGAAATTTCAATGTTCCATTAACATGCTTGCAACCGTGTGGGGGATCACGTTTAATAACCACGCTCTTTTCTTTTCTGAAACTCACTATGATTGTTCGTCCTAAGCAGCACTGGCTGCAAATGATTTTTGTCTGGCATGGCTCAGTACTGCCTAAAATCTATACCCGACTGTTACTTAACTTCCTGTTATCTATCGCCGTGATCGTGATGCTACCGTGGTATACCTCTCTCGGCATCAAATTTACGGTTGCGCCATTTAGCATTCTCGGCGTGGCGATCGCTATCTTTTTAGGTTTCAGAAACAACGCCTGTTATTCGCGCTACGTTGAAGCTCGCCTGCTTTGGGGGCAACTGATGATAGCGGCCCGCTCTCTGTTTCGCGAGGTAAAAAACACCCTACCAGACGATAAGTATCTGGGTGAATTTGTCCGCCTGCAGATTGCCTTCGCCAACTGTTTACGCATGACCCTGCGCCGGGAAATGAACGCCGGTCAGTTGTCTCGCTATCTTGCCGCAGATGATTTAAAAAAAGTGATGGAAGCCAACTCGCCGGCGAACCGTATTTTGCTGATCATGGGAGAGTGGTTGGCTGTTCGACGTCGTAACGGACAACTATCAGACATTCTTTTCCACAGTCTGAATAACCGTCTGAACGACATGTCCATCGTTCTGTCTGGTTGTGAGCGTATTGCGACGACTCCAGTGCCGTTTGCGTATACGTTAATTCTGCACCGTACGGTGTATCTGTTTTGCATCATGCTGCCGTTCGCGCTGGTTGTGGACCTGCATTACATGACGCCGTTTGTCTCTGCGCTGATTTCTTACACTTTCATCTCGCTGGATGCACTGGCGGAAGAACTGGAAGACCCGTTTGGTACAGAAAATAATGACCTGCCATTGGACGCCATCTGCAACATGATGGAACGCGATCTGCTGCAGATGAACGATGAAGAGACTATTCCTGACAGGCTGATGCCGGATAAACATTATCAGCTGACCTGACGGGCGTTCCACTCGTCGCGGGTGATCTCCCACAGCTCAGAATCCAGTATTCCGCTGACGTACGCTTTCTTTTCTGTCCTGATAAGCCGCATGCCGCTACTGTCCGAAATACGTCGGGAGCGGCTATTTGCAGCGGCTTTTGGCGCACGCAATAACGACTTGTTCAGTGTATTAAACCAATAATCCGTTGCTGCAATACTGGCCTCTCGCATAAATCCCTGACCCTGAAACTCCGGAGCCAGCCAAAAACCACGGTTATTATCTTCGACATCGTAAAGGCAGATAATGCCCATCAGTTCATCGGGAACGTCGCGACGGCGGATGCTCCAGAACCAGGCAATTCCTTTTGCCATATCCGGCAGCGCCACATTATTGACATAGTTTTCCGCGCCGTTATCCGGGTAGGGCCAGGGTACAGAAGAGACCATATAGCGGACGATCTCCCAGCGCGGATAAAGCTTCTGTATCTGGACGGCATCTTCGGCAACCAACGGTTTTAGCAATAGGCGTTCTGTCGTGAGAGTCGGTATCGTCATCCGCGGATCTCCATATTTAAGCGTTATGCTTTTGTTTGGGTTCTGATATTTTCATGTCTATCACATTCTGCTGAGCCATGCTGGGGTTATTCACTACCAAAAATGGGCAACATTTCTTTAGTGGCGAAATTTTGATGGGATTTTTGTCTCTTTTAACGGGACGGGTTTTCCTGGATCTTCTGCAGCATGGCAGAGAGATAGAGGAAGCTATTGCTCGTCGTGATCCTCGTTTGTTGAACTATTCCACTCCCGAGATGGAACAGTATTTTTCTCGTCCCCTTAGCGAGTTGCCGCGTCAAAATCCTTACCCGGTAGCCACGTTGTTCCCTCTGTTTTTAGTGGTGTTTGCGTTTAACCTTTTGCCTTTTCTCCATACTATGCAGGGGTTATCTCCATTAAATCATGCACTGAGCTTTTTCGTACCATCATTAGTAATGACAGGCGCGCTCATTGTTATAAGCGCGCTTCTGGCACGAGGGGCAACGTCGGGATTGCAGGGGTTTATGACGCTGTTCATAGTTATGCTGGTACTAACCCTCGTTCAGACGCTATATCTTCTGCTTTCCCATGACGGAAGTCTTTGGCCACTAGTCATCGCATTCTCCGCACTGTTACTTTGTCGGGTAGTGATGAATAGCAGTGGTTTTGTGCTGTTTACGCTGTATTGTCGTACTCAGCGTCTTGCCAGGCTGGCACGTGAAATGCGGTTAAAAATCCGTTAAAGAGGTGATGTGACGTTACCGAAAACTAAGTCGGGTTTTGATAATGGCGAACTCTTTGTAATACGAGGAAATACATGGCTGTCACGGTAAGAGCTTTACGCGCAGATGATTATTCTCAATGGCGTCCCCTGTGGGATGGCTATACCCATTTTTATGACTGCTACCTTGAGGAATCTGTTACCGCATCGACATGGGAAAGGGCGTTATCAGATCGTTCACAGATGTTCTGCCGCGTAGTAGAGAAGAACGAAAAGGTCATCGGTTTTGCGATGTGCATTCTGCACGAAGGAACCTGGTCGACGGCGCCCATTTGTTACCTGGAAGATCTGTTTGTTGATGCCACCGAGCGCGGGGCGGGAGCCGGAAAAGCGCTCATTGATGCCCTGATAGAGGAAGGCAAGCGGGAAGGGTGGTCAAAACTATACTGGGTCACCAGGGAGAACAATCCGGCGCGTAAACTCTATGATAAATATGGTGAAGCTGACGATTACGTCCGCTATCGCCTCTCCCTGTAAATCTGTAACGCCTGTGTTTGTATCACACTGTATCAGCGCCCCGGATACATACACAGGCTTGCAATAAACCCGCTTTCGCACATATCCGCTATACATTGAGGTGTTGTTATATCCCCGTGAAATGTACTCAACCGGAGATACCAACATGTTCAGCAAACTCGCGTACTCAACCCTCGCACTGACCGTTTCTCTTGGCACGGTGATGTCCTGTCAGGCCGAAGCCACCGGCACAAACTTCGCGTCAGCTTTTGATCATCCACTGCAAATTAACGCCGGCGATCTGAATGTCGGTTATGTCGACATCGGCCCCAAAAATGGTCAACCGGTCATTTTATTACACGGCTGGCCTTACGATATTCACAGCTACGCCGAGGTAGCGCCTGCGCTGGCGGCCAAAGGCTACCGGGTGATTGTGCCTTCTCTGCGCGGCTACGGCACCACGCGCTTCCTGTCTGCAAAAACGCCGCGCAACGGCCAGCCTTCGGCGATGGCGAAAGACATTGTTAACCTGATGGACGCTTTGAATATCAAACAGGCGGTGTTCGCGGGATACGACTGGGGTGCCCGTACGGCGGATATCGTTGCGGCGCTTTGGCCAGAGCGCGTTAAATCACTGGTGTCGGTGAGTGGATATCTCATCAGCAGCCAGCAGATTGGCAAACAACCGTTGCCGCCAAAAGCCGAACAGCAGTGGTGGTATCAGTTCTATTTCGCCACCGAGCGTGGTGCTGAAGGCTATGCCAAAAACACGCATGATTTCGCGCGCTTAATCTGGTCGCAGGCATCGCCTGACTGGAAATTTAGCGATGCAGCCTTTAACGCCAGCGCCAAATCCCTTGATAACCCGGATCACGTCGCAGTGACGCTCAGCAACTATCGCTGGCGTTTAGGGCTGGAAAAAGGGGAGCGTAAATACGACAGCTACGAGCAAAAACTGGCGACTTTGCCGAATATTACCGTCCCGACCATTACCATTGAAGGCGGAAATAACGGTGCGCCGCACCCGGCACCGCAGGCCTATGCAGGTAAATTTACCGGTAAATATGAGCACCGCACCTTCGGCGCAACCGTGGGGCACAACCCTCCTCAGGAAGATCCACAGGATTTCGTCAAGGCGGTTATCGACGCGGATAGGCTGTGATATGTGCTATTTTCAATACGTTACCCCTCAGTCAGGAGAATTCGGTGGAGCATATTGATCATATCCTTGTCGTCGATGACGACAGGGATATTCGTGAACTGATTGTCGACTATCTCATTAAGTCCGGTTATCGCGCGACCGGTGCGGCAAACGGTAAAGAGATGCGTGCCGTGCTGGATAAACAGCATATCGACCTGGTAGTGCTGGATGTCATGATGCCCGGTGATGATGGACTCACCCTGTGTCGACAGCTTCGCAGCGGCAAACACAAAGATTTGCCCATCCTGATGCTGACGGCGCGCAGCGAAGAGACGGACAGGATCCTGGGACTGGAAATGGGGGCGGATGATTACGTTGTGAAGCCGTTTGTCGCCCGTGAGCTACTGGCACGTATCAAAGCAATTTTGCGGCGGTTTCGCACCATGCCGCCCAATTTACAGGTGACCGAGGCAGGACGACTGGTGATGTTTGGTGAATGGCAACTGGATACCGTCGCCCGCCACTTAATTGACCCGGAAGGGGTGATCGTGGCGCTCAGCGGGGCGGAGTATCGCCTGCTGCGCGTATTCCTCGACCATCCTCAACGTGTTCTCTCCCGGGATCAGTTGCTCAACCTGACGCAAGGGCGAGACGCCGAACTGTTTGAACGTTCTATCGATTTGCTCGTAAGCCGGGTTCGCCAGCGTCTGAATGAAGATGCACGCACGCCTGCCTATATTAAAACCGTGCGCAGTGAAGGCTATGTTTTTACCATGCCCGTGACAATCAAAGAGGTTAATGAATGACGCTTTGGCCACGCTCACTGCTTGCCCGACTGCTGATCATTGTGCTTGCGGGTCTCTTGCTGGCCAACGCCCTGAGTATGACGCTGGTCATGGTTGAACGAATGCACAGTGCCCGCACGGTGATGCTCGGTAATCTGGAATACGATGTTGCAACCAGCGTGGCCATTTTAGACCGGTTACCCGCCAGTGAACGCGCGGCCTGGCTTCCGCGACTTGAACGGGGTAACTATCGTTATATCCTCGGTGCAGGTGAGCCTGGCGCCGCGCCGACGGATAAGCGTTCGCAGGATGCCATCCGAACGTTAAAAGAGACCCTCGCGGCTGACTATCCGCTCAGTTTTACCGCGGTTCCGGGTTCTGTTTCCCATATTCAGGCACATCTCACATTGCACGATGGCTCGCCGCTGACCATTGACCTGATCCCCCGAATGCCGCCGGTCGCAAGCTGGCTACCTGTTGTTCTCATCCTGCAACTTTTGCTCCTTGCTGCCTGCTCCTGGATCGCGGTACGACAGGTGATACGGCCTTTTTCACAATTTACCCATGCGGTAGATACGCTGGATCCTTCGGCAAATGCCCCCATGAAAGAGAAGGGACCGGTTGAAGTACAACGAGCAGCGCATGCCTTCAATGCAATGCAGGCTCGCATCCAGTCCTATATCAAAGACCGCGCGCAGATCCTCGCATCCATTTCTCACGATCTCCAGACCCCAATAACACGCATGAAACTGCGTGTCGAAATGGCAGAACAACCTGAGCTTCGCGACAAGCTATTAAATGACCTTGATAACATGTCGCGTCTGGTGCGGGAGGGGATTGCATATGCCCGGTCATCAGAATCACTGGAAGAGACGTCGCTGAAACTGGAGTTGAACGCGTGGGTAAATAGCATAGCGTGCGATTATCAGGACATCGGTAAAAACGTGCAGTTTCAGGCAAGCGAGGCTCGTTTACCCGTTGTTACTCGCCCGCAGGCGCTTCGTCGGGTGATGACTAATTTGCTGGATAACGCTCTGAAATTCGGCGAGCGTGCCGTCATCGCTATTGATGATTCATCTGCCCAGGAGCTTATCATTCACATTAGGGACGCGGGGCCGGGAATACCCGAGGCCGAGCTCGCGGCCGTGTTGCAGCCTTTTTATCGAGTTGAAACATCGCGCAACCGTGACACCGGCGGAACCGGGCTTGGTCTGGCTATTGCCGCGCAGCTCACCGCCCAACTCGAAGGAAAGCTGAAGCTGGTAAACCGCGCAGAGGGAGGGCTCGACGTCTCCATTGCACTGCCTCGACGCTAATTGTACGGCTTTGTATCTCTCAGGGAGACAGATACAGAGCCAGACAAAACCCCAGGTTTTACACATATCCTGAACACATCGGTACGATGAAATAGCCTCACTGCAGCGTTGCAGCATCTGTCATGTGAGGTCACTATGTTTCTGATAATCGCTTTTTTAGGTGGGATGATAAGCCTGCTCAGTCCATGTACGCTCCCGGTTATTCCGCTCCTGTTCGCCGGTTTTCAAGGGCAACGACGACATATTCTGGCGCTCTTTGCGGGGATGATCGTGATGTTCACCCTGGTGGCGATGGCCGTCACCGTCGCCAGCGAGTGGATTGCAGAGGCAACCATTATCGGGCGCTGGGTCGCGCTTGTCATTCTGGCTATCGCCGCGCTGAGCTTAATCTCTCCATCCTTTGCCCGGCGTATTGCGCAGCCTGCCGTCAGCGTGGGAAATGCCCTCAATACCCGGAGCGGGCAAACGCGCGGTATAGCATCGGCTTTTCTGGCCGGACTAGCCGTGGGGTTGCTCTGGTCTCCCTGTGCCGGACCGATTCTGGGCGCCATTTTCAGCATTAATATTGCGGGGAATTCAGCCATTGCGACAGGGGCTCTGCTGGCCGCCTATGGCAGCGGATGCGCGCTGATGCTGGGATTGCTTATTATCGGCGGGCGAAAACTGATGGCACCGCTGAGAGCAAAGTCGGCGCTGATGGAGAGATTACGCCAGGCTGCGGGGGGCGTGATGCTAGCGGCTGTGGCTTTGAATGCAACAGGCGTAACATCCATATTGAAAGGCGCTAACGGCGTTGCCGACTATCTGGAAACATCGTTGCTGAATCTGGCAAAACCAGCAACCACACCGGTGAAGCTTCAGCCAGTCGTGATGGCGGAGCCCAGCAGTCAGTTACCTTCGTTAAGCGGTGGAACAGGGTGGATAAATGGTGACAGTGTCACGTCTGAATCGCTGCGCGGTAAGGTAGTGCTGATCGATTTCTGGACATGGGACTGTATCAACTGCCAGCATACGCTCCCGCATGTGCGTGACTGGGCGACAAAATACCAGTCACAGGGTCTGGTGGTGATTGGGGTCCACACGCCCGAGTACCCCTGGGAAAAACCGCTTTCCTCGGTAAAAAATGCGGTGAATAAGTGGCAGTTGCCCTATCGGGTTGTGACCGATAACAACTATCAAATCTGGAATGCTTTCGGCAACCAGCAACCAGTACTGGCCCGCACATTACTATTTTGATGCGAAAGGGCAGTTACGCTACACCTCTTTTGGCGAAGGCAACTATGAACAGCAAGAGAAGGTCATTCAACAGCTGCTCAAAGAAGCCCGGTCATAAGCCATCAGGGTTGACGTTTAGCAACAATAAACAGCCGTGGAAAAGCCAGCAGTATCTGCCCGTTTTCCTGGAGCGGATACTGCTCTACCAGTAGTTCATGGTAGCGTTTCAGAAAATGTTTCTGCTCGCTCTCATTCAGCTCCTGCAGCCAGGGGCGCAAACCGGTGGCGCTGACCCAGTCAATAATGGCCTGGTGAGAGCTCATTTTATGAAAATACGTTGTCCGCCAGATATCTACGTCGCAACCGGCTTCTGACAAAATATCAAAATAGGCATGTACGCCGGGCAACGGTTCACGACCACGATCGGGATAATCTTGCTCCAGCGCCACTTCACGCATCGCCACATGGGTGGGTTCGAGCCAGTTGTCAGGCATCTGGATCGCCAGCACGCCATTTAACATAAGCAAAGAGACAAGGTGAGGCAGGAGATCGTAATGGTCAGGGATCCATTGCAGCGATGCATTAGCGTAAATCAGACTCAGCGGCTGGCCGGGCTTATACTGGCGAATATCGGCTTCAACAAAATGGCAGTCAGGTAACGCCTTGCGTGCTTCTTCCAGCATCGCAGGTGAATTATCAACCCCAGTGATATGTGCCGAGGGCCAGCGATGCTTTAACAGGGCAGTACTGTTGCCTGGCCCGCAGCCCAGATCAACGATGGAGGAGACCTCATCCAGTGGAATTCTGGCGAGCAGTTCAGCGGCAGGACGCGTTCGTTCTGCACCATATTGCAGGTAAAGGGAAGGGTTCCAGTCAGCCATTGTCAGATCTCCGTTTTGCATGTTTTTGCAAGAATAGCACAGGCAGACACCTGCGCAGCGGCAGGCGTCATGAGCGTCGCAAATTACAAAATGCCTTTCAGTGCAACATGGTAAAGCAGCATGATGGTTTTTCCGTCGACAATCTTACCCGTTTCAATGCCCTGTAATGCTTCTTCCAGCGTTATTTCGAGTACGTCAATATCTTCGCCCTCCGCCTTGATTCCGCCGCCTGAGCTGGTTTTGTCTTTCGGATGGTACTCGGCAAGGTAAAAATAGAGTTTTTCCGTAACGGAGCCCGGGCTCATATACGCTTCAAAGATTTTCTGCACGCATGAAACGCTAAACCCGGTTTCTTCCTCCGCCTCAGCTTTAATGCGGCTCTCTGGATCCATGTTATCGAGCAACCCGGCAGCAGCTTCGATCAAATCGTCCTCATGGCCGTTGATAAATACAGGAAAACGGAACTGGCGGGTCAGGATCACCGTCTTTTTCTCACGGTTATAGAGCAGGATTGTCGCGCCGTTACCCCGGTCATAAACTTCACGGTTTTGCCGCTGCCATTCGCCATCACGGCGCTGCAGGTCAAAGGTATATTTTTTAAGGATATACCAGTTATTTGACAGCGTTTCACTGTCAATAATGCGTACATCTGCACGTTTTGATTGCACGATTGTTCCTCCTTACGTAGAGTATTCATCATAACCAGCATTATCGTGCAACTTCAAGATTAATCATGCAACATCAGGAATCTAAATGCTCACCAGTCAGCGCAAACAATTGATCGTTGAAAAACTCGAAGCCGAAGGGCAAGTTCAGTCGAAAGCACTTAGTATTCTCTTCGATGTCTCTGAAGACACTATACGGCGTGATCTACGTGAACTGGCGGCAGAAGGGCGTTTACAGCGCGTTCACGGTGGCGCGCTACCGTCATCTTCAGCCATTGCTCCGTTCGCAGAACGTCAACTCGTTAAGATGGATGCGAAAAAAAAGGTGGCCCAAAAAGGTGCCCAGCTTATCTCTTCGGGTCAGGTGGTGATCGTTGACGGCGGGACAACGACCGCTGAACTGATTACGTTTTTACCTCCTGACCTGCACATCACCGTGGTAACGCACAGCCCGAGTATCGCTCTGGGACTGGTTAATCATCCTTCTGTCGAGGTGATTCTGATTGGTGGCCGCCTGTATAAACACTCTATTGTTGCGGTCGGCGCGGGGGCCATTGAAGGTATCGAAAATATTCACGCAGATCTGTTCTTTATGGGAGTGACCGGCATCCACCCTGACGCGGGACTGACGACCGGTGATTTTGAAGAAGCGTGCATCAAACGTGCATTTTCCGGCAGAGCCGCCGAGACGGTTGTCCTGGCCTCACCGGAAAAAATAAACACCGCGTCATCGTTTGTGATTGGCGATGTGTCTCTGGCGAATACCATCGTTATCGATGGCAATACCGATGAGGACTGGATCCGTGCGATATCGGAAAAAGGGGTATCTATCATTGCGTAAGTGAAGGGCTGGACTATGCTAAAAAAGCGATCGGCCTTGATTTGGCTTTTTGAAAAATAACGATAATTCTCGCGTTTTCGGTGGCGAATATGAACAGGATTGTGCTCGCGCTTTTAACGTGTTTTCTCTTCTCTGTGCTTGTTAATTCCCATGCGGCGGAACCTCGACAGGAGCCCACTGAAAAGGAGCGCGCTCGCACGGTTTATATTTTCCATCAACCGATCGTCATGCTACAGGCAAAGTTCGGTCTTACCACGCCAGAAGAACGGGTGTTACGCATCCGCAATACGCTACGAAATTTCACTGAAGCTGATGTTCGCGAACCGCTAAAGATTGTGTCAGTAAATCGTTATAACCAGCCGGGACGGCTCATCGTGATGAACGGCAAACCGGTGATGCTACTGACAGCAGGCGATCTCGACGAGGGAGACGATCTTACGCTTGACCAGGCGGCGCAGCGCGTACTGGCGCGTATGGAAGCGCAACGCTCAGCCTTGAGCGATCAGTATAACAGCGGCTGGCTGGCGCTATCGGCGGTGAAGACCGTAGCGGGACTGCTGGCACTGGTGCTGTTCTGGTACGGCACATACCGTTTATGGCGCTGGATCAAACGTGTTTATCGCCGGCGTATTTTTGAGAATCGAAGCTGGGTACCTCAGCGCTGGCGGCGGTTTATCGGTGCTATCGAAACGCGCCTGTATACGTTGTTGATGATTTTACTGGGAATTGTCGCACTCTATGTCTGGCTGAGTTGGACCTTCAGCCTGTTCCCCTGGACGCGCGTCTGGGGAGAGTCTCTGGGAGAGTGGTCCGTACGCGCGGTACGCGATATCGCGCTGTCTATTGTCTCAGCGTTACCGGGCCTGTTGATTGTTCTGATCATCTTCCTTATTACCGCCTTCATTTTGAAGTTGTTAAAGATGGTACTCAATCAGGTGGAAGCAGGGCGTTTGCAACTGCCCGGTATCCATCCTGAAACAGTTGGTGCAACCCGCAAGCTGATTTCAGTCGTGGTGTGGCTCTTTGCGCTTTCGGCAGCTTATCCTTTTTTGCCCGGGGCCAATTCACTGGCTTTTAAAGGCATCAGTGTTTTCTTTGGCCTGATGCTCACGCTAGGCTCTGCCGGGGTGATGAACCATGCAATGAGTGGTCTGGTTTTGATTTACTCGCGTGCTCTCCGCAAAGGAGACATGATTCGGGTGGCAGATAACGAGGGGCTGGTAAGTGAAATTGGTATGCTTGCAACCAAAATTATCACCCGTGAAAACTACGTGGTTACCGTGCCGAACGCTGTCGTGGTAAGCGGTAAAATTACCAATTTGAGTGCGCAAAGTACAAACGGTGGCGTTAACCTGACTGTCGGCGTCACCATTGGTTACGACACGCCATGGCGTCAGGTGCATGCAATGTTGGAGTTGGCGGCCAAACGTGCCAAAGGAATCGATCTTTCACAGCCACCGTTGGTGCGACAGTTGAGTCTGATGGATTGGTACATTGCTTATGAATTACAGGTACGACTGCTGCCGGATGTGTCACTGGCGGATGCCCGTAACGAACTGCACAGCAATATTCAGGACGTCTTCAATGAATTTAACGTGCAGATCATGTCTCCGAACTTTGTATTGCAACCGGAAAACAGTGTAATGGTGCCAAAAGAGAACTGGTATAGCGCACCAGCGACGCCACCTGAAAACGGAAAATGATGAACAGCGTCTGGAAGGTACTTTCAGTGGGCTCAATGACCAGGGCAATGACAACAGATAATGTGTAGATTTCCCATGGATTCATACTTGTCAAGGCTCAATTGAAATGTCCGTTATCCAGCTCAATTAAAATGACCACTTTGATCTCTCATTCTCTTTACTGATAGACTTGGCTTTGTTGAATAAATCAGATTTCGGGTAAGTCTCCCCCGTAGCGGGTTGTGTTTTCAGGCAATACGCACGCTTTCAGGCATACCTGCTTTCGTCATTTTGTTCAGCGCTCGTACCAGGGCCATAGCCTCCGCAACCTGACCATCGTAGTCACGCAGCGTCAGTGAACCCCCGAACAGCTGTTTTACCCGGTACATCGCCGTTTCCGCTATCGAGCGACGGTTGTAATCTGTTGTCCATTTCCACCGCGCATTACTCCCGGTCATTCGCTGATTAGCCACTGCACGGTTACGGTCTGCATATTCACCGGGCCAGTAACCCGCACCTTTTCGGGGTGGGATAAGCGCGCTGATTTTCTTACGCCGCAGTTCATCGTGACAGAGCCGGGTGTCGTAAGCGCCGTCTGCCGATGCTGCCCTGATTTTTCTGTGAGTCTGCCGGATAAGACCCGGGAAGGCTTCTGAGTCCGTCACATTGTTCAGCGACAGGTCTGCACAGATGATTTCATGTGTGTTGCTGTCAACTGCCAGATGCAACTTTCGCCATATACGACGGCGTTCCTGGCCATGCTTTTTGACTTTCCACTCGCCTTCACCAAAGACCTTCAGCCCGGTGGAATCAATCACCAGATGCGCGATTTCACCCCGGGTGAACGTTTTGAAACTGACGTTAACCGACTTTGCCCGCCTGCTGACACAGCTGTAATCCGGGCAGCGTAGCGGAACGTTCATCAGAGAAAAAATGGAATCAATAAAGCCCTGCGCAGCGCGCAGGGTCAGCCTGAATACGCGTTTAATGACCAGCACAGTCGTGATGGCAAGGTCAGAATAGCGCTGAGGTCTGCCTCGTGAAGAAGGTGTTGCTGACTCATACCAGGCCTGAATAGCTTCATCATCCAGCCAGAAAGTTATGGAGCCACGGTTGATGAGGGCTTTATTGTAGGTGGGCCAGTTGGTGATTTTGAACTTTTGCTTTGCCACGGAACGGTCTGCGTTGTCGGGAAGATGCGTGATCTGATCCTTCAACTCAGCAAAAGTTCGATTTATTCAACAAAGCCGCCCCGCAGAGTCCGGAACGCTGATACGGATCCATATCATTAGTAACAGCGAAAGTACTGACATAATACCGAACGTCAGGCGCCAGCCAAGATAATGCCCAAGCCAGGTTCCCAGCGGAACGCCTAGTGAGAGCGCCAGCGGTGTCCCAGCCATGGCTATCGCCATAGCCCGACCCTGATGAAGCGGCTCAACAATTCGGCGTGAAAACCCCGCCAGCAGGCTCCACGCCAGTCCCGCAGCCGCCCCGGCCCCCAAACGCGCTAACAGGGTCAGGTAAACATTTGATGAAAGTGCGGTAATGGTATTAAAAATGAAGAATCCCGCTACGGTCATTAATAAGACATATTTCCGATTCCACGACCGGGTAACGATAGTTAACGGAATAGCGGCAAATAATGACCCGAGGGCGTAGACGGTGACCCACTGGCCTGCGCTAGCCAGCGAAATATTCATTCCCTTACTGATTTCTGGCAATAATCCTGCTGGAATAGTTTCCGTCATGATGCAAATAAATCCGGTCATCGCAAAAGCCATTAATGGCATATAGGGAAATGTGTCATTCATTTTCTGCATTTTGCAATACCGTTAATGTTTAATTAAGCCTGCCAGGTGCGCAGGCTTAGCGCCTAATAGAGTAGATCGTTAGTCAATTAAAGTGCCATGTTCAGTATTGTTTCCGCCACTTCAGCAGTAATTTTTCCATGTTCACCTAATGCGATGTGCCCATGTTCTTTTAACTTGCCGATAACAGCTGAAATATCTTCCGCGCCCAGACCATAATCAGAAAGTCGGGTTTTAACGCCCATCAGTTCAAAAAATTCCACGGTGGCATTGATAGCCTCATCGGCCATTTTTTCGCTATCAGACTCAGGAATATTCCAGACACGCGCACCGTACTGAGCCAGCTTTTCTGCTTTTTCCTTTTTGCACAAGCGCCATAGTGCAGGCATAACGATAGCGAGGGTACGGGCGTGGTCGATTCCGTATAATGCAGTAATTTCCTGGCCAATCATGTGAGAAGCCCAGTCAGTTGGGACACCTGCGCTCAACATTCCATTCAGGGCCATCGTCGCAGCCCACATGATGTTAGCTCTGGCGTCGTAGTTCTGTGGATTTTTAAGGGCTACTGGGCCTTCTTCTTTCAGCGTGCTCAGCAGTCCTTCCGCCAGGCGATCCTGCACCTTAGCGTTAACCGGGTAAGTAATGTATTGCTCAAGAACGTGGACAAAGGCATCAACAACCCCGTTTGCGGTTTGTTGTTCAGGCAGCGTGTAGGTCATTTCCGGTTCGAGCACTGAAAATTTCGGCATAACGTAAGGGGAGGTGAAAAAGAGTTTATCCTGGGTGGTCACCCGATTAATCACCGCCGTGTTATTCATCTCTGAACCCGTGGCCGCCAGGGTCAGCACGCATCCAAAAGGGAGAGCTTGTTTCACCACGCCGCCATAACTCTTGACGATCTCCCATGGATCATTTTCGTAGAGGGCTGCGGCGGCAATAAATTTAGTCCCGTCGATCACTGAACCGCCGCCCACGGCCAGAAGAAAATCAATTTTTTCTGTTCTGACAATCTCAACGGCTTTCATCAGGGTTTCATAATGAGGGTTTGCTTCTACACCGCCAAACTCATAAACCAGGGTGTTTGTCAGGGACTCTTTTACGCGTTTCAATATACCGTGTTTTATAACGCTGCCCCCGCCATAGACAATCATGACCTTTTTACCCTGCGGGACTTCTTGTGCTAACGCAGAAATTTGATCGCGACCAAAAAGAATTTTTACCGGATTATGATAGATAAAATCTTGCATAATGATTACCTCATTTTCAGAATTAAAAGCCGTCACTACAACGAGGACATATTCACGTCGTGGAATATAAAGTACCATTTTGAATTTTATTTATTAATCAACATAAATTTCACTTACTTGTGAAATTTATTTGATAATTAATGACAGACTGGTACGCTGACGTCTCCAGTAGGGACCGAGGAGGAGGAATCGTGTGGATGAATTAAAGGTTTTTTTAACAGTGGCCAGGCTGAAAAGCTTTACCAAAGCCGCAGCTGAAATAGGTGTGACACCCTCAGCCATCAGCCACACGGTGAAATCTCTTGAGGAAAGGCTTGGGATCCGCCTGCTGGCCAGAACCACCCGCAGTATCTCCACTACGGAAGCAGGTGAAAGGCTCATTAACGAAGTTGGCCCGTTAATGGAACAGGTTGATGATGCTATTAGTCGGTTGAGTGAGCTTAGGGAAAAACCCACTGGCGTCATACGCCTCACGGCGGCAGATGATGTTATCCAGTATTTGATCCGTCCTGTATTACCGGACTTTCTGAGTCGCTACCCAGATATTCAGATTGAAATCGGCATTGACTATGGATTTACAGATATTGTTGATCAGCGTTTTGATGCCGGGATTCGTCCGGGCGATGTTCTGAATAATGATATGATTGCCGCAAAAATAAGCCAGAACTGGCGCCAGCTTGTTGTTGCTGCACCAGATTATTTTAAGCGTTATGCTAAGCCCAGGAAGCCGCAGGATCTTTTGAACCACAACTGCATTAACGTCCGCTATTCTGATACGAGTGGATTGTACGCCTGGGAATTCGAGAAAGATGCTCAGAAATTCAGTCTGAAAGTCAAAGGGCAATATATTGCGAACAGCACGATTCATCAGCTCGATGCAGCATTAGACGGGCTGGGGATTGCCTATATTCCCGAGTATGTTGCAGATGGATATATCAAAAGCGGCAAGCTGATTGCTGTTCTGACCGAGTGGTGTCCATATTTTGACGGCTACCATATTTATTATCCTCACCGCCGACAGGATTCTCCTGCGTTTATGGCTTTTCTGCAACTTTTGCGCGACAGGTACAATAATGGAATAAGATAAATTTATGAGTAAAGGATTATGTCCACGATAAGCACCTGGGTCGATTCCTGGGAGGCGGCCATGAGGGTAGGGAAGCGCCGTCCCGTCAAGTCAGCGTAATGCTCTGCCAGTGTTACAACCAATTAACCAATTCTGATTAGAAAAACTCATCGAGCATCAAATGAAACTGCAATTTATTCATATCAGGATTATCAATACCATATTTTTGAAAAAGCCGTTTCTGTAATGAAGGAGAAAACTCACCGAGGCAGTTCCATAGGATGGCAAGATCCTGGTATCGGTCTGCGATTCCGACTCGTCCAACATCAATACAACCTATTAATTTCCCCTCGTCAAAAATAAGGTTATCAAGTGAGAAATCACCATGAGTGACGACTGAATCCGGTGAGAATGGCAAAAGCTTATGCATTTCTTTCCAGACTTGTTCAACAGGCCAGCCATTACGCTCGTCATCAAAATCACTCGCATCAACCAAACCGTTATTCATTCGTGATTGCGCCTGAGCGAGACGAAATACGCGATCGCTGTTAAAAGGACAATTACAAACAGGAATCGAATGCAACCGGCGCAGGAACGCTGCCAGCGCATCAACAATATTTTCACCTGAATCAGGATATTCTTCTAATACCTGGAATGCTGTTTTCCCGGGGATCGCAGTGGTGAGTAACCATGCATCATCAGGAGTACGGATAAAATGCTTGATGGTCGGAAGAGGCATAAATGCCGTCAGCCAGTTTAGTCTGACCATCTCATCTGTAACATCATTGGCAACGCTACCTTTGCCATGTTTCAGAAACAACTCTGGCGCATCGGGCTTCCCATACAATCGATAGATTGTCGCACCTGATTGCCCGACATTATCGCGAGCCCATCTATACCCATATAAATCAACATCCAGGTTGGAATTTAATCGCGGCCTCGAGCAAGACGTTTCCCGTTGAATATGGCTCATAACACCCCTTGTATTACTGTTTATGTAAGCAGACAGTTTTATTGTTCATGATGATATATTTTTATCTTGTGCAATGTAACATCAGAGATTTTGAGACACAACGTGGCTTTGTTGAATAAATCAGATTTCGGGTAAGTCTCCCCCGTAGCGGGTTGTGTTTTCAGGCAATACGCACGCTTTCAGGCATACCTGCTTTCGTCATTTTGTTCAGCGCTCGTACCAGGGCCATAGCCTCCGCAACCTGACCATCGTAGTCACGCAGCGTCAGTGAACCCCCGAACAGCTGTTTTACCCGGTACATCGCCGTTTCCGCTATCGAGCGACGGTTGTAATCTGTTGTCCATTTCCACCGCGCATTACTCCCGGTCATTCGCTGATTAGCCACTGCACGGTTACGGTCTGCATATTCACCGGGCCAGTAACCCGCGCCTTTTCGGGGCGGGATAAGCGCGCTGATTTTCTTACGCCGCAGTTCATCGTGACAGAGCCGGGTGTCGTAAGCGCCGTCTGCCGATGCTGCCCTGATTTTTCTGTGAGTCTGCCGGATAAGACCCGGGAAGGCTTCTGAGTCCGTCACATTGTTCAGCGACAGGTCTGCACAGATGATTTCATGTGTTTTACTGTCAACGGCGAGATGCAGCTTACGCCAGATACGGCGGCGTTCCTGGCCATGCTTTTTGACTTTCCACTCGCCTTCACCGAAGACCTTCAGCCCGGTGGAATCAATCACCAGATGCGCGATTTCACCCCGGGTGGGCGTTTTGAAACTGACATTAACCGACTTTGCCCGCCTGCTGACACAGCTGTAATCCGGGCAGCGTAGCGGAACGTTCATCAGAGAAAAAATGGAATCAATAAAGCCCTGCGCAGCGCGCAGGGTCAGCCTGAACACGCGTTTAATGACCAGCACAGTCGTGATGGCAAGGTCAGAATAGCGCTGAGGTCTGCCTCGTGAAGAAGGTGTTGCTGACTCATACCAGGCCTGAATAGCTTCATCATCCAGCCAGAAAGTTATGGAGCCACGGTTGATGAGGGCTTTATTGTAGGTGGGCCAGTTGGTGATTTTGAACTTTTGCTTTGCCACGGAACGGTCTGCGTTGTCGGGAAGATACGTGATCTGATCCTTCAACTCAGCAAAAGTTCGATTTATTCAACAAAGCCGTTTTGAAACTGACGTTAACCGACTTTGCCCGCCTGCTGACACAGCTGTAATCCGGGCAGCGTAGCGGAACGTTCATCAGAGAAAAAATGGAATCAATAAAGCCCTGCGCAGCGCGCAGGGTCAGCCTGAATACGCGTTTAATGACCAGCACAGTCGTGATGGCAAGGTCAGAATAGCGCTGAGGTCTGCCTCGTGAAGAAGGTGTTGCTGACTCATACCAGGCCTGAATAGCTTCATCATCCAGCCAGAAAGTTATGGAGCCACGGTTGATGAGGGCTTTATTGTAGGTGGGCCAGTTGGTGATTTTGAACTTTTGCTTTGCCACGGAACGGTCTGCGTTGTCGGGAAGATGCGTGATCTGATCCTTCAACTCAGCAAAAGTTCGATTTATTCAACAAAGCCGATAGACTTTCCTCCGACTGAAACAACAGGATGATTGAGCCCATGCTTCGATACGAGTTAACGCCGAACAATGCAGGTTTTATACTGTGGGGAGATTCAGAAGCCCTGAATGAATTACATGAACTCATTCATTACATCGTGGATGAAAGCCCACTGATTAAAGTTAAAGACGGATTTATGTTATCCCTTGCCTATGATATTCGTAAAGCACGGGAAGGTAATCGTCGTGTTGAGCAACATCAGTATGATCAACATGATACATATAAGCTTTATGGTGTTGAGCTTTTATGGCCTCTGGTCCTGGTACAGTCCTCAATACTCAGAAACTCAATGGGTTATATTCAGACAGACAAAAACCAGCTGTCTGTCATGTATGCCTTTGAATACCTGATAGAATCAGCATTAACAGAGTCTGAGAGAACAACGTCGAATGATATTATGCTAACAGTAAAATATGCATCAGACTCTGATTTTAATTTCATTGAGGATAATATTGACAGCAGGTGCTGCTATTTTATCAGCCTATCTCCGGAGCAAAGAAAAAAGCAGTTAATCAGTATTGTTCGTTCTTTTCATTCATTATGGGGTAAGTATGCCCGTGAAAAGCAGGACATAAAGATGCTGAACGAAATGAATAATACATCATGGGTCTGGCCGGACAATATCAACTGGTGAGCAACCACTGTCCGGCCAGTGAGTACCATCAGCGGGCTCTTTTACCAAAAATGTCCTCTGAACGTGACTGAAGCTGTTTGAGTGCTTCGAGCATGTCATCATTATCCAGTGAGCGCTGGGATTTCTTCCCTTCCTGCTTTGGCCGTCGTCGGGAAGGGCCATCTCCAGCGGGAATTGACTGAGAGCGCGTGTTATCCCGCTTGCTCTGCACCAGACTGATAAACTCCAGGGTTCGGCCAAGACGCTTGTTATCGACAATCGCGCCCTGGTCGATTTCTGACAGTCGGTCGTAGGTAGAGTAGGGAAGTAGCGTACCGTTCAGGCGCAGCTCTTTTCTGCCATCAGGATAGTGATACACATCGATATATTTACCTATTGCACGGCGACTCAGTTCGCTGTCTTCAATCAGGTACAACATTTTATCATATTGTATCGTCAACGATTTTGAGACTTTACGTTTTTCACGAACAGTGAAAATAAGCCCCAGGTCCTCATCATGTTCTACAGCACGGTGTACGTCAAAATCATGTCGCGGTACTTTGCCAAAACGGCGGTTATAGTCAGCCATATAGGCCTCAGCGAAGTCATTTGCAGCCTCCATTGAACAAATGCCCTGTAACCGCAGCTCTTTGACCAGACGATCCTGTAAAGTGAGGTGAGCTCGTTCTACACGCCCTTTGGCGGGACTGGTTTCTGCACAGATAGTCTGGATGTTCAGTTCATGCATGGCTCGCCCAAACTGAGTATGCCCGTCTCCGCCTGTGGCGTGTTTATTGTTAACACGAAAAACACCGGCTTTATCGCTGTACAGTGCCAGCGGTTTACCATGCTTATCGATATAGCGCCGCGTGGCTTCGAAGTAAGAAAACGTGGACTCCGATTTAACAAACAACAGTTCCATCAGTTTGCTGGTTGCATCATCAACATAGACCAGCGCGGTGCAGGCCGGGCCACGGCCTTCAAACCAGTCGTGATCACAGCCATCTATTTGTATCAGCTCACCAGTACACGGACGCCGGTACCGTGGTTGAGGGATCCTTGCGGCACGTTGTTTACGGGGAACCCATAAGCCAGCCCGCACCATGATGCGCCGGACAGTTTCTTTGCCAAGAAACAGTCCGTGGAGTTCTTCGAGCTTTTCACGCGCCAGAGTCGGACCGAAATCAGCATAACGCGTCTTGATCAGTTCCAGAGCCTGATCTGCGAGCCCGGGTGGCAACTGGCGGTTACCACGCATGCCACATCGTCTGCTGGCCATACCAAGCGGTCCGCCTTCACGGTAACGGGCAAGAAGTCTGCGGCATTGCCTGTCGCTGATACCGAGGTGCTCGGCCGCACGGCGCGTTGTGATGCGACGTTCAATGACGTCCTGTATAATCTTGATCCGGTTGATCTCTTTCAAAGTAAACACTCCTGAGCTTTCTGCGCTCATGATATGCCTCCCGGTAGTTTAAACGGACCAGTGAAGCTTACCATAGCGCGGACATCTGAATTGAGCCACAGGCGGACATTACTATTGAGCCATTACAATACTGGTGCGCATAATGTATATTATGTTAAATGAAGTCTGCCGTTCATACAGACTATGATTAATCATAAACTTACCTATCCCCTCCAACTACCTGATTGTTAGGTTGCTGTCCGGTGAGAATGACATTGCCCAGCCTATAGGTTTCCTAGCGAACATTTTCATATTCACCTCTGTATATTATCGATGTAAACCCTGACATTCATGACAAAGATGTCATTAGCATGTCATGCAGCAAACAGAAGCCATTCGATATAATTAGTGCAACTTATCAGAAAGGCTGAATCACTTCATCAATACTCGGCGTCAGAGTATGCCAGGAAATGAATATCCAGCCCTCTCCCGGATAAATAAACACTGCCGAACCTGTTTCAGTTATGGAACTGAAAATATCGGTTGTACTTCCCCGGACATCACTAATTCAGAAATGGAGAGTTATCATGAAAAATATCGTATTAACATCTTTGCTGGGCTTTGGTTTAATTTCTTCGGCCTGGGCCACTGAAACCGTGGATATCCATGAGCGCGTCAACAATGCGCAAGCTCCTGCTCACCAGATGCAGTCTGCCGCGGCTCCTGTCAGGATCCAGGGTGTGGAAAGTCATCAGAAGATGATGGGAAATAACACTGTATCCATGACCGTCTCGTCAACGTCTTACGCAGCGATGGATGAGCATAAAAGAGCTGCGGTTGCCCATGAATTCATGAATAACGGTCAGTCCGGCCCACATGAGGCCATGGCCGAAGCGCACCGCCGCATGATCAATGCAGGCTGAATGCGATTGCATTCCCTGCTCTGTTTTGTACCACTCACCTTCAGCCAACAGCGCTGACGGTGTACCGCCTTCGGACGGAAACAAGCCTGTCAGCCCGGCGGTTGCCGGGCAGCAGCAGCCAAATATTAATCTTCGCTTGTCATGCACTCGACTTCAGTTCATTTGCGGGAACAGTATTGAAAGGCAGCGGCCCTAACTGCATCACGCTTCCCGCCTGTTCACCTAGCTGTTGCCACTGGCGTTTCATCGCACTCAGCCTCAGTGCCAGATACCCCTTTGAACTCTGCTGCAGGTCGGTCAGCGTTTGCTGGTAGCTATCAGCAACGGTCTGCCATCCGTTGACCAGCAACTTAGCGGAATCAATGGCAGACTGAGAAAGTCTTTCACTGGCCGTCAACTGGTTATAAACCGTGTCAAAAACAGCCACCTCCAGTTCAAGCCCAACGAGATTGGTCAACGTTGTGCTGTACTCTTTTTGCGCTTTGACGATATCGGCAGAGCTTATGGTCATCGCCAGCGTTCCGCCTGCGACCAGGGTAATACCCGCAGCCAGAAGCGTTTGCGTTGCCCCACCGGTTTCGATAATTGTTGTGGCCGCAATGACAATCATGCCGATCCCTATAATGTCGCTCACCGCTCCCGCCGAAATCTGCACAATATCTGCATCCATCTGTTTATTCAGATCGTTTAGCTTCTGCCGGAGTGCCGATATTTCCCCTTTATCACCGGTAATTTGCGTCTGCACGGTTTCTTTAGCCGCTTTAAATGTGCTCTGACTGCTGTTGATCCCATTCACATAAACCTGGACGTTATCGACAAACACTCCCGTGGAAGTGACGTTTTTCTGAGCAAGAGAAAGCAACTGTTGGATACCCTGCTGGATATAATGAAGCTGGCTTTTATCCCCCATGTCATATTTTTGTGCCGCCGGAAGAAGTGCATCGACGTAAGCCCCCACCTGATTCGAAAAATTACGCACATTTACCAGCGAAGAGATGGCCGCCGGATTAATCGAAGATAACCATTCCTGCGCCTGATCGCGCGCAATAGCCTGCTGTGCAGGAAGATCGGGTAAAATATCTAAATGAATATTGGGTTGACATAATACAGTGCTCGCATAAGTCTGTTGAGCAATCGATGAAGCACCGATGCCCTGAATACCTGTCATTAAGGCATTGGTTGATGATGATTCAGTATCATTTTTCGCAGCTGCAATGGCTTGCATGATCATAATGAAAACCTCAAAGTCGTTAATTGGTTTTTGGCTTACTGCAATTGCTCAACGGTGCGCATCACTTCCTGCCAGTTCGCCTGTACGGTATTAACGGAGACTATAAGAAAATCCGCAGTCACCTGTTGTTGGGTGACCTCCGACAGGTCGGCCGTCACGGTTTGCCAACCATATTGAAGAGATTGTGTCAGGCCACACAAAATAGCGGTTCCTTTGGTCAATGCGTTCAGTGCATCACTGGTGGCGCCGAGTTGTCCTATTTCCTGATAAAGCATCCCCGTTTCCTGTTGCGCCTGAGCAATCGTCCGCTCCGTGCTTTGCACATAGCCTGTTAATTCCATAATCGCGGCGCCAATCCCAAAAGTAAAAATGCCGATGATAATTTCCATCCTCTTTTTACTTTCAAGCTCAGCTTTCAGCGCATTCAGCTGAGCGTTAAGAGCTTCTAACCTTGCCCGATCGGCAGCTAATAACTGTTGCGCCCTTTGCTGATCGGCTAGCAAGTTCCTTGAGTCCGTCGTAATGTCATTATTAAAGGAAATAACAACCTCATTGAACTCATTCAGAGATGCAGATAGCGGCGTGCTGTCGGAGAGTAATTGCTTAATCTGCCCCTGAGCTTTTGTGAGATATTCCTGTCCGTCAGGCCCATTTAATTCAGAACGGATGTTGGCAACCGTAGAATCCAGCTCGTCTCCAAACTTGATAACCTCGGAATACAACGAATCCATTCTCACCACAATGTCAGACAGATAATAATTCGCATGATTGTGGACGGAGAGGATATTTCCATTCAGATCGGGGATCTGCGGATCGTTAATGGGCGGAAGCTGTTCTAATTGTTGTGCGACCTGCGTCATCTGTTGACGCACATTTTGTTGAGCCGTTAATGCCTGAGTAAAGCTGACTTTCAATGCTGGCATACTCTGAACCTTAGACACGGGTCACTTATTGGCATCATCGTGAAACGATGCGTCCGGTTTGTCTGTTAAAACAATCAGACCCTCACGGGCCTGATTGATGATTAATAAACGCTATGCAGCAGCCAGCCGTGCAAACGTCGCCGTTGGGTTAGGCAACAGGATCCCACTGCTGGTGACCGATGCGTTGCTGACCGGTAAAGAACCATAATCCAATAGCTTACGGGCATGATTGCCAACATCATCCCAGTCCGCTTTCGCCGCATTGAGTTGCGCGATCAGGAAATAGCCTAAATCTGGGGTCGCGCTGGTCAGCGCCGACTGGAAGACAATAAAGTCCTGTTCAAGCGTCTGCCAACCTGCCAGTAAAGAACCCGCGGCCTGAACCGCAGCGGATGCCTGGCCCGAAAGATTCTGAACAATCGTATTCACGTTTTTGGTGGCAGAATACTGTTGTTGTAGTTTTGTTTTGGTCGTAATAGCCGTGCTGAGCGCGCTGGTTTGCTTGGCATAGTCAACTCCCCCGGCAATGGCAACACCAGCACCGGCCCCGACGACCACCAATCCACCGACAATCAGTGCGGTACTGACACCTGCGGTCGCAATTTCCGCCAGTGCCCCCACGGCAATCATTAATCCTCCTACCACTGCAGCGGTTGAACCCGCTGCAATCATAGTCAAGTCTTTACTCATGGCGGAATTAATAGCGTCGATCTGTTTCCCCAGTGCGGCAATTTGTCCGTCTTTACCGGCTAATGCCGCTTCTGCCGTAGTAAAATCACTGGCGAAATTGCGGGCATCTTCGGCAAGCGTGGTCTGGAAACCGCCCACTGAATTAACCACGTTATGCGTAGCGGTTTGTTTTTGAGCGACCAACGCCTGAAGTTGCTGAACACCCAGTTTAAAAGTATTAATTGATGCTGTGTCCGAAGGGTTTTGCTGTATTTTTACCGCCAGCTTAACCAAAGGATCATAATAGGAATCAAAATTGTTAGAGAAGCTCACAATATCCGTATTGGTTGAGATCATTTGCGGCTGTATGACATCACGCCAGGATGTGGCATGGTCTCTGGCTTTTGCCTGATGTTCCGGTAGATCGGGTAATATATCCGGCAGGGAGAGATCGGCCTGCGTTAAAATGGTGCCGACATAGTTTTGAATGATCACGGCTGCTGTGGTAGAGGCATCAGCGCTCGCTTTCATGTTATTACTGTTAATCGATGGATTGGTGCCAGCCTGTAGAATATGATTTAGCATTATTAAATACCCTTTCAGTTACTAAGAACGGAGTGAACTCTTTGAACTCGGTTAAATATAAAACACCAAGTTAATAAAAATCACTTATTTAAGAAAAGACCGTCAAAGTCTGGAATGCTTTCCTAAATCACGCATTGACACAGTATTAATTGAAATTCAGATTCTGGTGATTCCGACAATATGTGGGCCGCCCTGCAAAGGCTGGAAGATTTCAACAATAGATTCCCACACCACTAATGCAGGCGGAATTGAAGCAAGGCACTTGAAGCGATAATTTGTCCCGGCCACTAACTGCGTTGAGACGGCCTGCGGCTCATACGTTACACCAACAAATCCCGCCATGGCTTCTTTAAATACCTGCCAATCTTTTTCGGTCAACGTATGATAAGCCGTCCAGCCACCAACAATAGTCTCTTGATTCGACATGATATTTCCTCGATATTAGTCATCCTACTCATTTGGCTTTTCGGAGTTCGCCCCATCTATTTTGAAATGGTTTCTGGGATCCATTTATTTCCATACAGATTTGTCAACAAAGCCCCCGCCAGCTTCAATCTGGCAGAAGCTGTTTGTGATATATTTTATATTTTAGCCAGTGCAATAACTGGCAATCAGAACGTTCTTAAATATGGGTGGTGTAATCACTTCCCGCAACTGACTTTAATAATACAGAATTTCATTTTGCTGCTCCATTAATCGCGCAATGTAATACACCACTTAATGACAAAAACAAAGCATCAATAACAACTATAAGCTCTTAATCAAGAATAAAATCTCAAGTGCTTAATTATTATCAGGATAAATACCCCTCCATTCAGAAAAAGGTAAAAAAACGGTTTTGTTTTAAATTAACAATTAAGCAATCGTTAATTATTAATTTATTTTTCTTAATCAAAACTTAATTGCATAAATATTTTATATTTTGATTTATCGACCTTTTTGTGGCTGGAATAAAAAACCCGCAAAGTCATCTGCGGGTTTTCAACTTCATAAGCTAAGGTCCGAATGCATTGCATTATCCCAGACGCGATATCCTTGGCCTCGCCTCGTCAAGATGTGCGCGTAACGCCGCCACGCATGGCGCAAAGCTGGCAGAAAAACGGTTGCAATCGCTGACCAAAGCATAAAAGCGCTCAGCCAGTTCAAGTGACTCATGCCAGATTTCTCCCGCAATCGCATCAAGGAGCATTGCCGGACGAAGTGTATTCACCATTCCGCCCCCCGACTTCGGCGCAAATCCCATGGGCAGCATGTCATAGGCAGGCGCAAGATGATAAGGACGCCCATGGGCGCTAATAAACGACAAATTCCCGTGGTGCATGTCGGTATTGCCGATCAACATGCCAAATGCCCAAAGCCGCGCCGTTCCTGCGATGGCATCAGGATGAACACATCCCTGCTTAACCAACTCGTTAACCAATACGGGCCAGGCCTCTCTTGCTCGGCCGACAAATTCCGCCTCCAGAGCCCGTAAAGAAAAAAGACCTTTACGGCCAAGTGGTCCTACACGATCAAACCGTGGGATTTCAAGGAAACGCTGTCCACCAAAATCAAATACCTCTGTTTCAACATCAAGCACTTTTAACGCAAGATGTTCTGCGAGTAGAAGATCTCGCCAGCGTTCGCTTATGGGGTTATCGTCGGGAGCCGTGAACTTCACGATGACATGACCACGTTCTGTATAGGTGCAAAATTTTGGTTGTTCACCGCCAGCTGATGACCCCGGGACCTCTCCGGAGCTAACGGCCAGAGCCAAAGACGGATATGCCGTTGCCCGCTCCACTGCAACAGGCTGCGGCATATCCACAAAATGGTTCCGCGCTTGCTCTCCTATTAATACGTTCCCTACCGCATCGTGCCCATGAGCCAGTAAAGCCCTGATAACATCGGAGTCTGTCCAGTTTTCAGGATTTGCCGGCAGGCCAAGTTCAGTTGAAAATCGAGATGCATACGCCCGGCCAAGATATCCCTGAGGCCGCATATCAAAGAGCCACCAGGGCAGCCCATCGCTATGAAGACAGATGTTATCCGCTTGCTCCATCACAAAACCATCGGGATAAACCGGTATGAGCTGCCCCAGCGGCTTGACCTTGCCCTCTTCGGTGATGCGGTAAATGGGGGCCGAACTGAACCCACGAAGCGCATCGCGTAGTACGTAATGAATAGATGGACCAGAGCCAATACGCACCACTTCATCACCAAGCGCTTTAATCGCTCTCGAAGCCGTAGGCTGACTAATTCCCATATTATCAGTAAGTTGCCTTACCGATATTGGGCCTTTCCTCAGCAACTGACGTAACGTTTCGGATCGATTTGTCATGGTGTTGAATCGCTTTATGAATAGGTTATTGAATAGCTAATTTATCAGCTATCCGTTCCCCTGTCATCTTCACGAAATGCGCTCGCTGTTTTGTGCCTCCGCATCCAAACCAATTTATACGCCGCAGGAATAATAAACAGCGATAACAGCGGAGCCGTGATCATTCCCCCAATCATTGGTGCTGCTATCCGGCTCATCACTTCTGACCCCGCACCGGTTCCCCAGAGAATAGGCAGTAAACCTGCAATGATCACCGCAACGGTCATCGCCTTCGGTCGAACACGCAGTACGGCACCATGATAAAGCGCTTCATCGAGCCCCTCTGCGGTAAATGTTTCCCGATGAGATAACTCCGGATGCGCTTCAATGGCATGTCGCAGATACATCAGCATGACCACACCAAACTCGGCTGCAACCCCGGCAAGAGCGATAAACCCGGTGCCTGTTGCCACAGACATATGGAAGCCCTGCCAGTAGAGGAACCATATCCCCCCGACCAGGGCGAAAGGCAGACTCATCAGGATCAATAAGGCTTCATCTACGCGACGGAATGCCAGGTACAGCAGAATGAAGATGATCATCACCGTCATCGGCACCATCAGCTTCAGTTTCTTGTTCGCGTGCTCGAGCAGTTCAAACTGTCCGGAGAATGACACGCTGGTACCTGGCCGCAGCTTCACGTTCTGACTGATGGCCGTCTTAATGTCATTTACCACCGATACCATATCCCTGCCCCGCGCATCGATGTAAATCCAGCTGGCGGGCCGGGCATTCTCCGTTTTCAGCATCGTGGGGCCGGACACGACTTTAATATCAGCCACATCTCCCAGCGTGATCTGCTGTTTCATCGGCGTAAGGATCGGCATCTGTTTCAGCGCATTTGGGCTGTTCCGGTAGTCCTGGGGATAGCGGATATTTATTGGATAGCGGGCGACACCTTCCACCGTTTCACCCACCGTCGCCCCACCGATGGCCGAAGAGACGAACAGTTGCACATCGCCCACCGTCATCCCATAGCGGGAGGCTTTTTCCCGGTCGATGTCCACATCAATGTAGCGCCCCCCTTCCAGGCGTTCTGCAAGGGCAGAAACCACGCCCGGCACTGTTTTGGCTACTGCTTCAATGCTCTGCGCCGTGGCATCGATATCAGCCAGAACGGTACCGGACACCTTGATGCCAATGGGGCTTTTTATCCCGGTTGAGAGCATATCAATGCGGTTGCGGATAGGCGGGACCCAAAGATTTGCCAGGCCAGGCAAACGAACGGTTTTGTCCAGTTCGTCAATAATCTTGTCAATCGTCATGCCGGGCCGCCACTGATCTTCCGGTTTCAACTGTATCGTGGTTTCTACCATTTCGAGCGGTGCGGAATCCGTTGCCGTTTCGGCTTTACCGGTTTTGCCAAAAACAGAGGCGACTTCAGGAACGGTTTTGATGAGTTTATCCGTGGTCTGCAGGATCGCGGCGGCTTCAGCCGGCGAAACGCCTGGCAATGTTGACGGCATATACAGCAGGTCCCCCTCATTGATCTTCGGCAGAAACTCACCACCAACCTGGCTCAGTGGCCAGATAACCGTGAAGATGGATAACGCCGCGACCAGCAGAGTGGTTTTCGGCCAGTGAAGCACCCTAATCAGTAGGGGATGATAGGCCTTAATCAACAACCGGTTCAGTGGATTACGGGTCTCAGCAGGGATCTTCCCGCGTATCCAGAACCCCATCAGGATAGGAATCACGATGATAGCCAACGCGGCCGCACCCGCCATGGAATAGGTTTTTGTAAACGCCAGCGGACCAAACAACCGCCCTTCCTGCCCTTCAAGGGTAAAAATGGGGATGAACGATAAGGTGATGATCAGCAGACTAATAAACAGCGCAGGGCCCACTTCGACGGAGGCGTTAGTGATAACCTTCCAGCGCGTGTCGTTGTCAATCTGTTCCCCCGGATGCTGGTGATCCCACTCCTCCAGCCGTTTGTGCGCGTTTTCAATCATCACGATGGCCGCATCCACCATCGCGCCAACGGCAATAGCAATGCCTCCCAGCGACATGATATTGGCGTTTAGCCCCTGGAAGTGCATGACAATAAAGGCAATACACAGCCCAAGCGGCAGTGAGATAATTGCCACCAGCGCAGAGCGTACATGCCACAGAAACAGCGCACAGACGATGGCGACCACAATAAATTCTTCGAGGAGTTTAGAACTCAGGTTATCTATGGCCCGGTCAATTAACTGGCTGCGATCGTAAGTAGTCACGATCTCGACCCCTTCGGGCAAACTCGCCTTTAGCGTTTCCAGTTTATCTTTCACCGCCGTAATGACGTCGCGCGCATTTTTGCCCGAACGCAGGATCACGACGCCACCAGCGACCTCTCCCAAACCGTTAAACTCTGCTATCCCACGCCGCATTTCCGGGCCTGTTTGTACGCGGGCAACGTCACGCAGATAAACCGGGACCCCGTTTACACCGGTTTTCAGGACAATGTTATTGAAATCATCAATGGTCTGGAGATAACCGCTGGCGCGGACCATATACTCCGCCTCCGCGATTTCAACAGATGATCCCCCTGCTTCCTGATTAGACGATTCAAGCGCCTGCTTAACTTCCGGCAGGCTGATACCGTACTGGGCCAGTTTTAACGGATTGACCTGAATCTGATACTGCTTAACCACACCGCCCACGGACGCGACTTCAGCCACGTTCGGGATGGTTTTGAGTTCAAATTTCAGGAACCAGTCCTGCAATGAGCGCAGTTCTGAAAGATCGTGCTTTCCACTGTGGTCAACCAGAGCATATTCAAATATCCAGCCCACGCCCGTGGCATCAGGACCGATTTCAGAACTCACCCCCGCAGGCAGTTTGCCCTGAACCTGATTAAGGTATTCCAGAACGCGAGATCGGGCCCAGTACAGATCGGTGCCATCTTCAAAAATAACATATACATACGAGTCGCCGAACTGAGAAAATCCGCGCACGGTCTTTGCGCCTGGCACCGACAACATGGTAGTCGTAAGCGGATACGTGACCTGATTTTCAACAATCTGCGGGGCTTGGCCGGGATAGCTGGTTTTAATAATCACCTGAACGTCAGACAGGTCGGGCAAGGCGTCGACCGGGGTATTGATGATGGTCCAGGTACCCCACACGCTGAGGAACAGCGCCCCCATCATCACCAGGAAACGGTTGGCGACTGACCGCCGGATAATCCATTCAATCATCATCGTCTCCTTAATGACCTGAATGCGTGTCGTCAGTTTTTTCAGCACGGCGCATACGTTCCAGCGCACCGGTAATATTGGCCTCGGAGTCAATCAGGAACAGACCACTGACCACCACCGAATCCCCTTCGTTCAGTCCAGTATCAATAGCGGACTGCTGCTGAGATTCGTGCAGAACGTGGATCTTTTTGGGCACAAAACGACCATCAGCATCGACGGTAATCACACGCTGTTCTTTGCCGGTGTCTATCACGGCCTGGGATGGGATCAGCAGCATTTCCGGGCTTTGGGTATTCAGTTTCAGAAACGCATTCATGCCCGGTTTCAGGAGTTCATCCTTGTTTGATACCTGCAATCGCACCTGCAATGTGCGGGTCGTTTGATCCACGCTGGGCAGAAGGTTCCATTTTTCGACCGGGAACGATTTATCCGGATAAGCGGGTACGGAAATATCAAACTGCGACGAGTTTTTCAGCAGATAAGCGATAGATTCAGGTACTGCAGCGCTGATCCAGACCGGATCCATTCCCTGAATTTGCGCGACCACTTTCTCTTTAGAAATATTCATACCGGTACGCAGGTCAAAAGCCGTGATCACGCCGTCAATCGGTGCCTTTATGGTAAACCGGGTCTGGATAGTCCGGGTTGCACGTAGCCTCTGAATGTCATCGTCCGGCATGCCGGCAAGCCGAAGCCGTTCCAGAACCCCCTTTATTTGCGTGGGTGTACCGCCGGTACCGGATAACAGCAGAAACTCACTCTGCGCCTCTACCCAGTCCGGTATGGTGATATCAATAAGTGGTGTCCCTTTCTTCACATGGTCGCCAATTGTCAGGGGGTACACTTTCTCAACAAAGCCTTCCGAGCGTGCCTGAACAATGACGAATTGATATTCGTTATAACTGACGTTAGCCGGGATCGTCTGGGAATAATTCAGTTCTCCACGGGTGACTTTTTGTGTTTTTAACCCCAGATTCTGGACCTGCGTCGGATCAATACGTATACCGGCACTGCTTTTTTCGTTATTTTCATCCGCATATTTCGGCACCAGGTCCATATCCATAAACGGCGATTTACCGGGCTTATCGAATTTAACGTCTGGTTTCATCGGGTCATACCAGAAAAGTACCTTTCTTTCAGATGCGCTATTTTCTGTTTTTTCAGATGCATGAATTGTTTGCCATGCCGTCACGGATATCACTCCTCCAATCAGGAGACTGCTGATAATCATGGCGGCATATTTTATTTTGAAAGAGGCCATGCCAATCCTCTCTATTTAATGCTCTTAAGTAAAGAGATATTGCCCTGCTGAACAAATGAAAAATCAACATGACGACCTGGTTTTAAGGCGTTAATGCTCTCGTCAGCATTGGTAAAAGTGAAACGCATGGTCATTGCAGGCCAGCCGATTGCAGGTATAGCTTCGTGAGAAATCGTGACTTTTTTATTCGTGAGGTCAACGTCTTTCACGACACCCGTGGCGTTGATGATTTGCTCTGCGCCGGCATCACTGGCGACACTCATCTCCCCATGCTGATGAACTTCAGCCTGAAGGCTGGCGGAGAACATCACAGAGATCGCACCGAATACAACGGCTTTAAGAGAATTACGCATTTTTATTTTCCTGTTTAATTAAATAAGTTTACTCAACCCAACCGCCACCCAGCGCGGTGAACAGATTAATTTCATTAACCTGCCGGGAATAGATAAGGTCGAGGATGTTTTGTTGCGTAGAGAAAAGCGAACGTTCCGCATCAAGTACATTCAAATAACTGACCGCGCCACTGGAATATAATCCCCGGGCACGCTGAAGCGTTATTTGCAGAGAATTAAGATAACGCTGTTGTGCATCAAGCTGCTGGTTGATGCTGTCTCGCAACGCGAGCGCGTCAGCAACCTGTTTGAAAGCGGACTGTATTTTCTGTTCATAATTAACAACGGACTGCTGCTGGCGAATTTCAGCCAGTTTCAGATTGGCTTTATTCCTGCCCGCATTAAAAATGGGGATCTCAATTTTAGGGATAAAATTCCACATCCCACTCCCTGGCGTAAAGAGGCTGGATAATTCCGTGCTGCTTGTCGAAAGACCACTGGTTAACGATATGGACGGGAAAAAGGCCGCACGTGCCGCGCCGATACTGGCATCAGCCGCTTTAAGCTGATACTCCGCTTCCATAATATCCGGACGCTGCAGCAGTATTTCTGATGACAGATGCGGCGGCAGTTTTACTGGTGCAATATCGCTGGCGTCCATCTCTTTTTCGGACGGGACTGCGCGATAGGTTCCAAGAACCAGCTGCAGGGCATTGTTGGCCTGCGACAGTTCCCCTTCTCTTTTGGCAATTTCTGCCCGGGTACTTTCAATTTGCCCACGAGCTTGTTCAAGCGCCAGGACGTTCGTGCTGCCGGTCACCAGCTGTTGCTCAACGAACGCCAGGGACTGCTGGTAATTTTTCAGCGTATCCCGTGCAATACGCAGTTGTTTATACGCCAGTTGTTGGTTGAAATAGCTCTGCGACACATTCGAGACGAGCAAAATATGCACGGCGCGACGCGCCTCTTCACTGGCGAAATAATTTTGTCGGTCAGCCTCACTCATGTTTCTGAGCTTGCCGAAGAAATCGAGATCGTAGCTAAGCGCAATACCCGCGTCATACTGTTGTGTGCCAGGTTTGTCACCTTTCAGACCACCGCTGTAAGTGATACCAGACGATCCATTCAGCTGAGGATAACGATCTGCGTCGGTCACATTGAACTGTGTCCGGGCCTCCTCAACCTTCAGCGCGGCCATTTTTAAATCTCGATTGTTATTCAGGGCTACGGTAATCAACCCGGCGACCTGAGGATCAGCAAAAAAATGACGCCAGCCAGTGTCCTGATATCCCGTCACTGCGGGTGTGAGGCCGTTGCGTGAAAGCGAAAATTGCTGAGGTACTGGTGCCGCCGGTCGCTGGTAGTCAGGTGCCAACGAGACGCAGCCTGCCAGAATAAATACCGTGCTGATGCTAAGTCGTTTTAACAGGAACATAACGGTTCAAATGAAGTCCAGAGTATTGTTAGGGCTACTCTACTGAACGCATCCTGTTTGACGGGTGACAGGATAATGACAATGTTGTCATTTTTACCCTAAGTCATTGTTAACGATCGCAGGCTCACTAGAATGTCATCAGCAGTCAGTCAGGGGAGCAAGATGAAAATATTGATCGTTGAAGATGAAATTAAAACCGGTGAATACCTCAGCAAGGGGCTCACTGAAGCAGCGTTTATTGTCGACCACGCTGACAATGGTCTGAATGGGTACCATCTCGCCATGACCGCCGAATATGATCTACTGATACTGGATATCATGCTTCCCGATGTGAACGGCTGGGATATTGTCCGCATGCTTCGTTCTGCCGGAAAAGGCATGCCGATACTGTTACTGACTGCCCTCGGCACGATCGAACACCGGGTTAAGGGGCTGGAGCTGGGAGCAGATGATTATCTGATAAAGCCATTTGCTTTTGCTGAGCTTCTCGCCCGGGTGAGAACGCTGCTAAGACGCGGAAATACGGTGATTACTGAAAGCCAGTTTCAGGTGGCGGACCTGACGGTAGATCTCGTTTCAAGAAAAGTGAGCCGCGCCGGAAACCGTATTCTGTTGACCAGCAAAGAATTCAGCTTGCTGGAATTTTTCATGCGTCATCAGGGAGAAGTGCTCCCCCGCTCCCTGATAGCCTCCCAGGTTTGGGATATGAACTTTGACAGCGACACAAACGCGATTGACGTTGCGGTGAAGCGTCTGCGGGCGAAAATAGATAGCGATTATGAACCCAAACTGATCCAGACGGTGCGCGGCGTGGGTTATATGCTGGAGGTCCCGGATGCGCAGTAAGCCCCTCAGGCGCCCTTTTTCTCTTGCTCTGCGGCTAACCTTTTTTATCAGCCTCTCCACGATCCTGGCCTTTTTCGCCTTTACCTGGTTTATGCTGCATTCCGTTGAAAAACACTTTGCCGAGCAGGATGTTAACGATCTGCAGCAAATCAGCACCGCGATGCAGCGCATCTTGCAGTCCCCGTCAGAACCCGATCAGAAGAAAGTCAGTAAAATCAAAGAGTCGATTGCCAGTTACCGCAACGTTGCCGTCCTGCTTCTTGATCCGCAGGGAAATGAACTGTTCAGCTCGGCACGAGGGGCGGCATTACGCCCGGCGATGAACTCGGCAGACTTTAGCACGCACCGCCGCGCACAGGACGTATTTCTCTGGTCGGTGGAGGAACCCGCCGGGTCAATGCACGCCGGGTCTGATATGAAAATGGAAACGTACCGGATTATCGCCTCTTCAGGAACAGCGACGCTGCAGGGAAAAACGCAGCGCTATGTCATGCTGATCGGGCTCTCCATTAATTTCCATCTGCACTACCTTGAGGCGCTGAAAAAGAATCTGTTTGCGATCGCCACGGCGATCGGCCTGCTGATTATTCTTATCGTTCGAATCGCAGTTCGCCAGGGACACCTGCCGCTGCGTAACGTCAGCAACGCCATTAAAAACATCACCTCTGAAAATCTGGACGCGCGGCTGGAGCCCTCCCGCGTGCCTGTCGAACTGGAACAGCTGGTGATCTCATTCAACCATATGATTGAAAAAATTGAAGATGTCTTTACCCGCCAGGCCAACTTCTCTGCCGATATCGCGCACGAAATCAGAACGCCCATCACGAATCTGGTGACGCAAACCGAAATCGCGCTGAGCCAGAACCGTTCGCAAAAGGAGCTGGAAGATGTCCTGTACTCAAGCCTTGAAGAATATAACCGGATGACCAGAATGGTCAGCGATATGCTTTTCCTCGCCCAGGCGGATAATAACCAGCTCATTCCAGACAGGGTCATGTTCGACCTGAGCGCAGAAGTCGTTAAAGTGTTCGATTTCTTTGAGGCGTGGGCGGAAGAACGCAACGTATCGCTGAAATTCAACGGTATGCCCTGCCTGACGGAAGGCGATCCGCAGATGTTCCGAAGAGCAATTAGTAATCTGATCTCTAATGCACTGCGCTATACCCCGGAAGGGAAAGCGGTCACCGTCTCGATCAGAGAACTGGAAAGCGATTTTGAACTGGTGATTGAAAACCCCGGAACCCCCATCCCGGAAGAACATCTGCAAAGGTTGTTTGATCGTTTTTATCGGGTTGATCCATCCAGACAACGTAAAGGTGAAGGGAGCGGCATTGGGCTTGCCATCGTCAAGTCCATCGTCACTGCGCATCACGGTAAAGTGCATGTGGAATCGGATACCGTATCGACTCGCTTCATCCTCACCGTACCGCGAAAAGGTGTATGAGTCGTCAGCGTACCGCCCGACACACGTCGCGAACCTTCTCTCTGAGCCACTGATGACCAGGGTCCCTTTCCATTCGCGGGTGCCACATCTGTGAGACCGTAATGGTTCGGGTCCTGAAGGGCAGTTCAAAGACGTGCGCATGCCCGGTCATCGGTTGATTCAGCAAATACAACGCCGGCACCATCGCGATCAGATCGGACGTCAGCGCGACGGATAATGCCGTCGGAAAACTGGGCACCACGCTGGCGACTTTACGTTTCATCCCTAATTCCGCCAGCGCCTCATCGACAAAACCGTGTAACGATCCGTCGGGCGAGGCGACCACATGCCCCCAGGAGACATAGTCATTCAGGCTCACTGTCGGGCGTGACGCCAGCGGATGCCCCTTGCGCACCGCGCCAACAAACCGATCCTGAAATAACCTTTGCAGACGGATTTCAGGCCCCATATTGCTCTGCACGCCAATTTCCAGGTCAACTAATCCCTCGCGAAGATAGCGCGACGTTTTCTCCGGTTTCGGGGTGAAACGGATACACACGTCAGGCGCGACGTCCGCCACGGCGGCAATCAGCAAGGGTCCAAACGCCACCACAAAACCGTCGTTGGCTCTGATGGTGAACAGCCGCTCCAGACTTTCCACCTTCAGTGTGTCGGCAGAGGGTTGCAGCACCGCCCTCGCCTCATGCACGGCGCTTCTGGCGCGGTCCCGTGTGGCTTCGGCCCAGGGTGTCAGTACCATATGACGCCCGGCTCTCACCAGGATCGGATCGCCAGTCACCTCCCGAAGTCTGCTCAACGTACGGCTCATGGCGGAGGTACTCAGGTTTAAACGCCGCGCCGCGCCCGCAACACTGGCTTCAGCCAGCAGGATGTCGAGCGCAACAAGCAGATTAAAATCGGGATCGGTCACGGTGGTTCCTCATATAAGGCGTTTAATGCAACGATAAGTTGCAGGTGCTGCGTCTTCCGCCCTGTATACCCCATGGTTATAGTTTCGTCATCAACATTCTTATCTGGAGTTACGATGATGATGCTATTTTCAAATCAACCCGGCGATGAAGGGCTGCCGGGAGATGAACGCGCCCGGGTCATGGCTGCAGTGATGACCACCACGCTGATGGGCGTCTTTGATGGCACCATGATCAATATAGCGCTGCCCTCCATGGCGAATGCCATGCAGGTGTCCGCGAATGTCGCGGTCTGGTTTGCGAATGGTTATCTGTTGTCGGCGGCAATGACACTCGCCATTTTCGCTGCGCTGGCGGCTCGCATTGGCTATCGGCGGGTCTTTCTGGCCGGGCTTACCACCTTTACGCTCACCTCCCTCGGCTGCGCACTGGCGAAAACACCCGAGGTGTTGATCGGAATGCGTATATTGCAGGGTATCGGCGGTGCGGCCACCCTCAGTATAGCCCCGGCGATACTGCGTTCCGTGTTCCCCGGTCGACTGCTTGGCCGCATTCTGGGGTTACACGCTCTGCTTATCGCCTCCAGTACCGCGATTGCGCCCGTGCTGGGCGGCACGATACTGGACACGCTGAGCTGGCAATGGTTGTTCGCCATTAACATTATTCCAGGAAGCATTGCCTTGCTGCTGGCCTGGAGGGCTTTACCACGCAAAGCGGCTGTTGATAGTGCTCCCTTTGATACGATGGGGGCGGTGCTCTCTGCCGCACTGTTAGGTTCGACGATCATGACGGCCAACAGTTTTCAGCACGTGTTGCAAAGCGCTGGTCAGGAAAGCGTGACGTGGGCGCTTATCGCCATGGTCAGTGCCATCGCCTTTATCTGGCATATTCGCCGCAGCCGGGCGCCATTACTGCCCCCCGTCATGTTCAAAAATAGCCGCTTTACACTTGCCGCGTTGACCTCTCTGGCTTCATTTGTGAGTCAGGGCATCACGTTTGTCGCGCTGCCGTTCCTGTTTCAAAGCGTCTATGGCTACAGTCCGGTCGTTTCCGCTCTGCTTTTCACACCGTGGCCAATCGGTATCGTGCTGATTGCCCCGCATGCCGGGCGTTGGGCGGATACGCTTTCAGCACCGCTGATCTCGACCATCGGACTGATTATTTTTGTCGTCGGGTTGGTTCTGCTGGCGACGTTACCTTCCAGCCCTTCCGCATGGAATATCTGCCTGCGTAGCCTGGTTTGCGGTGTGGGGTTTGGTTGCTTCCAGAGCCCCAATAACCGGGAAATGCTCTCGAATGTGGCGCGGGAAAATGCCAGTTATGCGTCCGGGGTGTTGTCTATTGTCCGGACATTTGGTCAGTGTCTCGGCGCTGCCGTGGTAGGCGTTCTGCTGACCGTCGCCGCAGCACCCGAACATCAAACGCTTGATGAGCAAACGGTCCATCTGGCGCTGTGGATCGCCGTGATTGCCTCAACGGGATCGGTATTGTTTAGCCTGAGCAGGCTACGTCCCGCAGTTCGGGCCGCAGCCTAAACCTGGTGCAGCGCTTGACGGCGCTGCACCTTCGTTTATTCCAGAGCGAGCAACGCAAAGCTCGCCAGCCAGTGTCCGCCGCTGTAGTGGCTACCCACCACATGCTCTACGCTTGCGGCAAGATGTTTTGTCACGGCATCACGCAATGCCTGCTGTGCCGGATGGTTTGCCGGCAATGCTTTGGCAATGTGCTTCATACACCAGGCACGGCTCAGGTTTAATCCGTCCAGATGAGCAATTTTCGGGTCGGTTCGGTCACTCACTTCCGCCGGGTTCATCAGTGCCGCAATCGACCCCACCTCCGGCAGAAACGCGTCAAACCACGCCGGGAAGTCCTCTGACACCTTGCTCATCAGTAACGCTTCGGTCAACGCACCGGAAATATACTCATCACCGCCGGGTTCGTAGTGGGCCGGATAGCGCGTGTCGGCAAGATAAAACCGCTCCGCCGCCGTCAGAATATCCTGCTCAAGCGCGCTATCTTCCACTGCCCGGGCGTAATCAAGCGCCAGGGCGAGCGCAAACGCCGTGTTGTAGTGCGTCCCGACGCGGATCGGATAGGTGAGCTTGTTCAGGTAATCTACCAGCCTGTCGCGAATGTCCAGCGTTAAGGGTTGTAGTGCCTGATACCAGCCTGCGGCCTGAGGCAACGACGACTGTTTCAGTTCCTGGGCCAGCGCCAGCAGCCAGCCGTAACCATACGGCCGCTCAAACGACGCGCGGAACGGTGCGGTGAAATAGGCCAGCTCCTTCGCCACGTTCTCTTCAGTCAGGTGCTCAGCGAAGAGCGCGACAATCTCCTCTCTGCACGGCAATTCTGGATAAAGACGCACGCAGCGCAGCAGCAGCCAGTAGCCGTGCACCGCCGAATGCCAGTCAAAACAGCCGTAGAAAATCGGGTGCAATTCGCGAGGTGGCAGAACATCTCCATCATCATTCAGCAGGTGCATAATGTGGTTCGGATATTCCTGGCGCAAATAGGTCAATGGCATGCGGGCAAACGCGTCAGCCTGATGTTGCGTTAATTCCATAACAGCTCCTTAGCGAAACACGAGGAAATACATTAAGAACACGTTCACCACCAGCAGGGTTAACGCGGTTGGGATCTGGATCTTGATCACCTGATATTTGTCTTTCAACTCCAGCAGCGCGGCGGGAACGATATTGAAATTCGCCGCCATCGGCGTCATTAGCGTGCCGCAATAGCCCGCGTACATGCCAATCGCCAGCAGCGGCGCCGGGTTGCCGTGATGCACGTTGATCAGAAACGGCAACGCGATCCCCGCACTCAGCACCGGGAAGGCCGCAAAGGCATTACCCATGATCATGGTAAACAGCGCCATACCCACGCAGTAAATCACCACCAGCATGAAGCGGCTATCCGGGTTCACGAACAGGCTCACCACCTTTTGCACCGAGTCGCCCGTATTCGCCACCACGAAGACCCCGCCGAGCATGGCCAGCATCTGCGGCAGGATCACCGCCCAGCCGATGGTATCAACAAGACGACGGGACTGACGAACCGCATGAAGCGGGGTGCCTTTGGTGAGCCACCAGCCGGTGAGGATCGCCGCGACGCAGGCCACGCAAAGCGCCGCCAGGGTGAGCTGTTTCTGATCGAGCAGAAACACGCCGCCCACCGACACCCCTTTCAGGAATAACGTTCCGAGAACCGTCACCACCGGGATCATCAGCGCGGGCAGGAACAGCCAGTTTTTGAGCCGGTTTGACGAGGCAACCCGCTCCTCCTCGGTGGACATTTTATAGTGCCCTTTCCCGACCAGCCCAAAACCCGCCAGCAGCGCGATAACGATAACGCCGCCGCCAATAATCCTGTAGGCCAGCGATTTACCGAGCTCCTGCACCATCAGGTCGCCAAACAGGAAGATCCCGCCGAATAAAAACCAGAACAGCGCAGTGGTAAAACGCTTAGGATTGGCGCGATCGCGCAGGGTCATCACAACCAGCAGCATCACGACAAAACCAATCAGGTAGTACACGCGGTTAATGGTAATAAGCGTCATCATTGCGCGGCCTCCTGCGTTCCCTGCTCCGCGCGCCAGGCCATCACGTCACGACGGATGCTGGCATCCAGACGCAGCAGGCGCGTCATATGAATAATCAATGCCGCAATGGCGGTCGGGATGGCCCACAGACCAATATGGAGTGGTTCAATGCCCTGAATGCCATTCTCTTTCAGGAACGCGTCAATCAGCAGCACCGCGCCAAAGGCAATAAAGATGTCTTCCCCAAAGAAGACCGCGATGTTGTCACACGCGGCGGCATGGGCTTTGATTTTGTCGCGAATGTGCTGCGGCAGCTCGCCATATTCGTTCAGCGCCGCCCCTTCGGCCATCGGTGCCAGCAGCGGGCGCACCGTCTGCGCATGACCGCCCAGCGACATCAGACCCAGTGCAGCCGTACCCTCACGGGCGACAAAATAAAGCATGAGAATACGCGCCGAGGTCGCGCTGGCGATCTTCGCCACCCAGGCCTGAGCGCGCTCTTTAAGCCCGTAGTACTCCAGCAAACCGATAACGGGCAGGATCAGAATGAAGGTCGCCAGCGATCGGCTATTCACAAACTTCTCGCCGAAGGTTTCCAGCAGCATGCCGAAATCCATGCCGACCAGCAGACCCGTCGCCAGCCCCGCCACCACAACCACCAGTAGCGGGTTGAAGCGCAGTGCAAAACCAATAACCACGATCGGTATCCCGATCAGCGGTAACAGCGTAGTACCGTCCATAAACGTTTACCCTATCGAAAGTGAGCGTTGCGCGCCGACGGCTATTTTTTTAATTTGCGGCGAGCGATGTTGTGTTTTGTTGGCAGACTTCGCAAAACCTGCGCTAAAAAGCTATATCTGAACCTCAAAAACATGTAAACAAATTATCAATAAAATGTTCTTATTTTATCGACGAGTTTACATTTCTGGCTAAGGAACGTTATGACCTCAGAAAAGAGTGCTTCACCCGATCGCGACGCTATCAACGATGGCCGGATCGTCTCTTCCCGCCATCTGGTGTCCGAGCGCTGCGCGGAGTTATCGGAGCTGGAATACGCGCTGATCATGACCAGTAACGCGTTCAACAAATGGATGGTGCGCTGCATGGCGGCTGCCGGAGAGCCCGATATGGGCGCGTTTGACGTTTCGCTGCTGCATCACGTGAACCACCGTGACCGCAAGAAAAAGCTGGCCGATATCTGTTTCGTCCTCAACGTGGAAGATACCCACGTGGTGACCTATGCCCTGAAAAAGCTGGTCAAAGCGGGCTACGTGACGAGCGAAAAAGCGGGCAAAGAGCTCTTCTTCTCCACTACGGAGGAAGGTAAAGCGTTATGCATGAAATACCGTGATGTACGGGAAGCGTGTCTTATCAATATTCAGGCAGAGAGTGGCATTTCAGGGGCATCTATTGGAGAAACCGCACAACTGTTACGCACCATATCATCACTGTATGACACTGCGGCCCGGGCGGCAGCCTCACTGTAAGTTGAGTTGCCACATAAGGTTCATTTTTCTGTCATTGAACTCCATTACGCTTGCGGGATTTTAACAAGATGTTGAGGAAAGAAGTGTGAATTCAATGGCTAAGGTATTACTGCTGGCATTACCCGTATTCAGTGCAACGGCAATGGCGGCTAATCGTGACCTGTGTGAACCCAAAGCGTATGAAATGGCGCTGCGCTATCAGCAGAAATCGGCCGAGATTATGGCGCTTCAGATGCAGACGTATCGGTTTGCCACTGAACGTTTCAATGAAAAATTAAAAGATCTGAAAACGCCAGAGAATTACGCCGTCGTCATGGATCTGGATGAAACTGTCCTTGATAACACCCCTTTACTGGTGCGCGATACGGAACAGTGTCACGATTTTACCCAATGGGACACCTGGAGTGACTGGGAGAAACAGGGCAAACCGGGTTTGATCCCTGGCGCGAAAGCCTTTCTTGACCACATAAACCAAAGCAAAGTCCGTATTTATTATGTTTCAGATCGTATGCAGGAAAACAAAGCCGACACGCTCAATACGTTAAAATCTCTGGGACTTCCACAGGTTACAGACGAGAGCGTACTTCTGGATACGGTCAGCAAAGAAGAGCGTCGCCAGAGTATCCTCAAAAAACAGCAGATCGTGATGCTGTTCGGCGACAGCCTGCCGGATTTCGCCGTGCAATTTAAAAACAAAAAACCGAGCGAGCAGCAACGTGAGCTGGTTGAGGCCAGCGCTGAACACTTCGGCAATGACTGGATTGTGCTGCCTAATGCCGCTTATGGCTCCTGGTCAAAAGCCACGCCGGACAGCTGGAGCGCACCGCTGAAAAAATAGCGTCTTACGGGCCGGGAATGGTGTCTGCACCACCCGGCTAATACGCTGGCTCCTGTCATTATTAGGTAGGTTCTTCTATTTTTACGGAGAAGTAAGATGAGCGCTTTCAAAGGAGACTCTTATGCTTACCGTGAAAAAACTTGCTCTGTCCACGCTGATATCCAGTGCATTACTTCTCTACCCTTCATTACAGGTTTTGGCAAATACGCCTCAGCACGTTGTTGAACAACCAGCTGGCGGATACCGCGTTCAGGTCGGCGATATTATCGTCACTTCGTTTACAGACGGGAGCGTCGCTCAGGATCTGCATAAATTACTGCGCCGGACAACGCCGCAAAAGATTGATGCTTTGCTCGCGAAAAATTTCCAGACCAACCCGGCTGAAGTGTCCATTAACGCTTTCCTGATTGCGATGCCCGGACACAAAATCCTGGTGGATACCGGCTCAGGCCAGCTCTTTGGCCCCGGTAACGGTGGACGTCTGATTGAGAGCCTTGCCACGCAGGGGGTTAAGCCGCAGGACATTACCGAAATCCTGCTCACTCACGTCCATTCCGATCATGCTGGCGGCCTGGTGAAAGACGGTAAGCCGGTGTTCAGCAATGCGCGCGTTTTCGTTGGAAAACCGGAAATCGACTTCTTCTTTAACGAAGACAATCAGAAAAAAACGGGTTACGGGCAGAACTACTTTGACGTCGCGCAGAAGACCTTAAAACCTTACCTTGATGCCGGTAAAGTGGTGCCTTTTAGCGGCACTTCTGAGATCCTGCCGGGGATTACCGGCACGGTACATCCCGGCCATACACCGGGTTCGGCATTCTATACCCTGGAAAGTAAAGGCGAGAAAATCACTTTTGTGGGCGACATTATTCATGCCGCGGCGGTCCAGTTCCCGCAGCCCGACGTGACCATCACCTACGATGAAGATCAGAACAAAGCGGCACGCGTGCGCGAAGAGGCGTTTGCGGGCTTTGTGAGAAATAGGGACCTGGTTGCCGCGCCCCATCTACCGTTCCCGGGTATCGGCTATGTCACCAAAGGCGAAAACGGCGGCTATGGGTGGGTGCCTGTCACCTATACCAACCGGGACGCCAGCCGTGCGGAATAAGCATCAGTGCGGGATGTCATTGCCGCTTCCCGTGCTTTCTTGTACCCTTTCACCGGTTAACCCAACCCCATTACAATTGAGACATCCGGACGCTTATGACTGCACACATTTCTAACGATCCTTTGCATGGCGTAACGCTGGAGATGATGGTCAACGCCCTGGTGGCAAAATTTGGCTGGAACGAGTTGGGCGACCGAATCAAAATTAACTGTTTCAGAAAAGATCCCAGCGTTAAATCGAGCCTGAAATTTTTGCGCCGTACCCCGTGGGCGCGCGCGGAAGTCGAAGCCCTGTATCTGGACTCCCTCAACGATGAAGGACGCGCAGAACAGGAAACGCCCGCCTTTAATCCCTGGGCTAACAGTCGGATTATCAAGAGCTAATACGCAAATGACGCGACATGTAAAACGGATTGGTGCGCTGGCTGGCTGCGCGCTTTTACTTGTGAGTTGCTCCTCAAAACCACCGAAATCACTGGTTACCCCTCTTCCCACCGTCAGTACACCGACGCAGCAGTCCAACGAGCCGATGCGCGGGATCTGGCTGGCGACCGTCTCCCGCCTCGACTGGCCACCGGTCGCATCAGTGAATGGCCGCAGCGCTGACCAACGCATCGCGATGCAAAAGCAGGCACTGACCAGCAAGCTCGACAATCTTAAGCGGCTAGGAATTAACACCGTGTTTTTCCAGGTGAAACCGGACAGCACGGCACTCTGGTCGTCAAAAATTTTACCGTGGTCAGATATGCTGACGGGCAATATCGGTGAATATCCAGGTTACGATCCACTTCAGTTTATGCTGGATGAAGCGCACAAGCGCGGCATGAAGGTGCATGCCTGGTTCAACCCATACCGCGTGTCGACCAACACCAAACCCTCGACCATCGCCGCCCTGAACCGGACGTCATATCAGACCCCGTCCAGCGTCTATGTCCAGCACCCGGAGTGGGTACGCATTTCTGGCGATCGTTTCGTACTCGACCCGGGCATTCCGGAAGTGCGCGACTGGATCACCCGAGTGGTCACCGAAGTGGTGGCAAACTACCCGATAGACGGCGTGCAGTTTGATGATTACTTTTATGCTGAATCACCCGGTTCGGCGCTCAATGACGGGAAGACTTACCGGCAGTACGGCCAGGGATTTGCCTCAAAAGCCGACTGGCGCAGGCACAACACGCAGCAGCTGATCGTGCAGGTTTCCCGCGCGATTAAACAGACAAAACCCGGTGTCGAGTTTGGCGTCAGCCCGGCTGGCGTGTGGCGTAACCGTTCATTTGACCCGGCAGGCTCGGACACACGCGGCGCTGCAGCCTATGATGAATCCTACGCCGATACGCGTCAGTGGGTGCAGCAAGGCCTGCTGGACTACATCGCCCCGCAGATTTACTGGCCCTTCTCCCGGGATGCGGCGCGCTATGACGTGCTGACCAAATGGTGGGCCGACGTCGTTAAGCCGACCCACACTCGCCTGTATATCGGCATTGCGTTCTATAAAGTGGGCGAACCGTCGAAAAATGAACCGGACTGGATGGTTCAGGGCGGCGTGCCGGAGCTGAAAAAGCAGCTCGATTTGAACGATTCTCTACCTAACGTAAATGGTACGATCCTGTTCAGGGAAGATTACCTGAACCAGCCGCAGACCCAGCAGGCGGTTAACTACCTGAAAGGTCGCTGGGGTAGCTAAGTGAAGAGCAGGCAGAAACGCCCCGTTTCTGCCTGCTCTTTTATGGCTTCGGCCCGAACATTGCCTCAAGCTGTTTTTCATCCGGCATACCCACCACCTGCTGAAGCTCATTTTCCGCATTCAGATAATAAATGGCTGGCGTGGCGTTAGCGCCCAGAGCGTCCATTAATGCCTGGTGTTTCTGCAGTATTTCAACGGTTTCACGGGATGCGCTGCCTTCCGGTTTGGGCAATTTTTTACCGCCGGATAATTCGTAATCACGCCAGGCCGAGACCGGATCTTTCGCATTTAGTATAGCGGCGGCATTACGTCCGCTGTTGGGGTTGAGAAACGCCACCAGCAGCGTATTGAGCTGAACGTTACCGGCCTTCACCCACGGTTGCGCCTCTGACCAGAACTGTTTGCAGTACGGGCAGAACGGATCCGCAAACACAAAGACTTTGCGCGGAGCGTTCTCCGCCCCTTCTTTCAGGGGATGCGCCGCGTTAAGCTTTTTCCACATTTCGCGTCCCATCGGGGCATAGATCTCTTTCTGGAAATAACCTTCGCTGAGGTTTTTTCCTTTGTCATCGTACAGATACCCCGAGATCACGTGCTTGCCGTCCGGCGTTAAAAAGAGCGTCACGCCCATATCCTGATATTGTCCAAGCCAGGCTGGTGCGCCGCCAGGCGCATCCAGTTTCTTAATGATTTTGATGTCCTGCTGCTCGCTGAAGTGTTTTACCACATCCGGTATGGCTTCAGCCGCCTGCGCCAGCCCTGACGATACCAGCGCTGAAAGTAACAGTAATTTTTTCATTTCCCTCTCCGGTTTATCGGAGGCATCAAGCCCCCTTTCAGGTTAGCGGTTTTTCAGTGCGTCACTGACCATTTCATCGAACTGTTCAAACGGCACCCAGCCGGGAAGCAATCCTTCACCGATGAGCGTGGCGGGTGTTCCCTGAATCCCCATTTTCTCTGCAACGATCAGGCTGCGCTTAATCGTCATCAGGCTCTCCTCATCTGGCGTCGTGACACTCACCCCCGCCCGTTTTTGCGCCTCCTGAATGCTGGCGTCATCGTGGTACCCCTTTCTCGCCATCAGGGTATGGTTCAATTTCATAAACTGCTCCGGATGCGCGCGCCAGAGCGTTAGGGCATCACGCGCTGCGGTCAGCGAACTTTCCGAGCGGAAAGGCAAAAACTTAAAGACCACTGCGACATCCGGGTATTTTTCGACAATTTTCTCCAGGTACGGGTCGAATTTTTTGCAGTACGGGCAGTTGTAGTCCGTAAAGACCACAAGCGTCAGTTTTGGGTTTTTCGCGCCGATGCGCGGGGAGTTCGGATCGTTAAACAGGAAATCAGAGATCATCTTCTGCGCACGTTGTTCTTGTTCCGGCGTCAGGGGTGTTGCCGCCATCACCTGAACAGAGGCCAGAAGTAGCAGCAGCGTAATAAGGATTTTTTTCATAAAACGGTTAGCCTTTTGCGTTGTTCAGGGTAGTGACAAGGGTGCGCTTATCCAGCAGCGGCGAGAGGATCTCCCCGTCCGGGATACCGGGGCCATACACCTCATTAAACGGAATGGCGTAGCGATTTCGCTTCTCAAGAAACGCAGCGATAAGCGCGGAAGGCTGGCTCCAGTCTCCGCGCAGGGCCACCACGTCCGGCTGACTCAGTGCGGCAATGATGTCCGGCTGATTCAGTACCCGATGCTCGTTAACCTTACAGGTTACGCACCAGTCGGCAGAGATATCCACAAACACCCGTTTCCCCTGCGCAAGCGCCATCTGGATGGCCTCTTCACTTAGCGGCTGCCACGGGATCGTCTGCTCCACACTTTGCGTTGCGAGGACAGGTGATGCGTTAAGCAACCCTCGCAGTTGGTATCCACCAAATACCGACAGGGAGATCACCACCACCCAGAACAACGGTGAGGACCTTTGCCCCTTCAATGCAAAAAGCGCCAGTGCGACAACTATCAGCACCAGCATCACGATCTGACCAATCGTATCACCCAGATGCAGGTTCAACAGCGTCGCCAGCCAGAGGCTGGAGGCCAGCATCATCAGGCCAAGGATGATCTTCAGTGTGTTCATCCAGCGCCCGGGCTTCGGCAATAACGTAGCCGTTTTTGGCACCAGGGCAACAAACAGCCACGGCAAACTCATTCCCACGCCGAGCATCAGAAAAATGAGCCACAGGGTCTGCAGCGGTGCGCCGAGGGCAAACGCCACGGCAGTACCGAGGAATGGTGCGGAGCACGGCGTGGCCAGCAGCGTGGCGAACATCCCTTCGCAGAAACTGCCGCCCAGCCCCGCGCCGCCTGTTGCGGCCAGGCGTCCTGCGGTAGCAGAAGGCAGCAGCATCTCAAACACCCCAAACAGATTCAGCGCGAAGAGGAAAGTCACGGCGACCATCAGGCCGATAAACCACGGGTTCTGGAACTGAATACCCCAGCCCAGAGATGCCCCGGTCAGCTTAAGCGCAGTCACCATCGCGGCAAGCAGCATAAAGGAGGTGAGGATCCCGGCGCTGGTTGCCAGAAAACGCAGCCTGATCGTTCGTTTGTTCGAGCCCGCATGCAGGATACTGTTGAGCTTCATACCCATCACCGGCAACACGCAGGGCATCAGGTTCAGGATCAGCCCGCCCAACAGCGCAAAGAGCATCATTTTGCCCGTGCCGGGCGCTGCGGACGCAGCAGGCGTTGATCCAACCGTCATTACGGTTTGCTGGGCTTTACTGCCATTAGTCAACACAAACGACAGAGCTTTACCTGCCAGCGAGGTGGGCTTATCTCCCCACTCATCGGTGACGGGAACGGTCACCCGAAGCTGATGGCCGTCGTGTTTAATGACGGGTTCTCCCGGAAGAATATCCCCCACCAGCAGGTCAAAATAGATCCCCGGATTGTCCCACTTTCCTTCCGTTGTCCCTGTAATGACCAGATTGCCGTCCGCCAGCCAGGCGGTGAGGTCGGATGAAACACCCGACGAGCCGGGAATGGAGCGCATCGCATGGTCAAAAGCGTCACGAAAACCTGCATCGACCGGCTGGGTAAAATCGAGATGCAGCGGGTAGTCCGTCAGCAGACAGACGTTACTGCACGTGGAGAGCGTCAGCGTTCCGTCGAGCGCGTCTCCCTTCACCCCGTCGAGGACAATCGGGATCGTGACCTTGTCGTGATATCCCTGCGTGGTCATGCCGGAGATATCGAAGCGCGACGGGACTGGCCAGGACCAGCTGTCCGTTACGCCTTCCGGCCAGCTGATTTTCGGCGCGACACCGCCCTCGCCCGGCGAACGCCAGTAGGTTTTCCAGCCGGGCTTTAGCTCGACGGTGAGCAAGGCCTGAATACGGTTTTGATCCCTTTCCGCCTGAAAGCGGATACGCGCGTGATCGTTTTGTGGGGAGACCTGCCAGCCAGTGTCTGCCGCATGGGTAATACCGATGCAGGACAGCCACAGGAAGACGAACCCCCTGAAAAGGTTAAACATGTTTTACTCCGTGAATAGTGAAAATTATCGTGTGGTGACGATGTTTTTCATTCACGGAAGACGCAGTTTTTAAGATGTATTCGGGGAGGCGGCGCCTGAACGGGTTGTTCTCTGGAAACAAATACCCGCCCCTGCGTAAACAGCTGCAGGAGGGCAAAGAAGATAATAATGGCCGGTAGCGCACCGTCGAAGAACAGCGGCTGCGCGCAGAGAAGCGAGTGTGCGCCCAGTTGACAAGGTGACGGGCCGGGCTGTTCAGTGTTGCTGTTTTGAGCTGGGGCGTCAGCTATCTGGGACGTTTGCGGATCCAGTCCCTGTAAAAAATGGTTGAGATACACCGCACGCTGCACGAGACAAAGTGCCATCGCGAGACAGGTGACGATCAAAAGCCATTTTCCGAGAAGCTGACGGTTGCGCATAACATTCCAGAGTAACAAGACGCCCCGATCATAAACGATAGTGATGAATCTACAAGTGCCGGAAGTGTAAGGTTTTGTCTGTCGCCGCTATTCACCGGTCAGCGCGTCATAAACATCCCGCAGCCGCGTACGCAGAAACAACACCGCCTTGTGCTTACGGGATAACAGCGCCTGCTCGCTGGCACCCGTCTCCTCTGCCAGCATTTTAATGCTGTAGCCGTGAAGCTCGGTCTTTTCGAATACCTCCCGCTGCGGCGGTGGAAGTTCAGACAACGCCTGTTCCAGTTCTTCCCACAACAGCGTTTTGAGATACTCCTCTTCCGGTGTCTGTGGCACACCGAACAGGGTTTCGGCCAGCTCGTCTTCCGGAAAGCCGTCTTCATCGTCGCCCGTAAAATAGCCGGAGAGCGAAACCTCGCGTTTTTTCCGCGACCGGTCAGTCATCTCATTACGCGCCGCGCGGAACAGCCACGCAGCAACGTTCTCGACTGGCTGTTCCACTTTCATCAGTTGATAAGTGACTTCCTGCAAAATGTCGTCGGCATCATCACGAACGGACGTGCGCCCGCGTATGAAGGCTTTCAGCCTGGCGCGACAGGCATTGAGCGCCGACATCAGCATGGTTCCGCCCGCCACCCCGGCTTTCATTTCGCTCACTCTGCTTCCGGCGTTTTTGGCGCGTTGTCATCGCGCTTATCGTCACGATGGCCGTGCCAGCCGCAGTGACCGCGCCCGTGGCGACCAAACCCTTCGCGACGCTGCTGAATAAACGCCTCGCGCTGTTCGGGGGTCATGTTTATCCAGCGCTCGTGCATCCGGCGGTGTGCACCAAACATCCCGGGACGGAAACCCAGCCCGCCAAACAGAATGCGGCTCAGCACCAGTATGCCCAGCGCCTGCCAGAACCCGATGGCTTTCACGCCGAGGATCGCCGGAAGCAAGGCGTTCCACAGGGACATTACCAGCAGGCCGAGTGCAACGAAGATCACTGCGCCGATGACTAAACCCTTGCCCATACGGTGGCGACCGAATCCGCGTCCGTGACCTCTTTCGTGCATATCAAAATCTCTCATGGTGTGTACCTCGTTTACAGTAACTGATTATGGCTTGTGATGAGGTAGACGAATGAGGGAGGGAAATATTGCTAGAAAAATAAAAAATGGGATCGAAGCCTTTTTTAATTATGGTGGGTTTGCATTAATGTCCTTTCGAATATTGAGTCAATCCCCGAAATCTCCTTATAGCATTTTATTGCAATCCAGCAATGCATACACGATATAACTATGGATAATCCCAAGAAAACTGCTATCACTACATCGGACCCAAAGTAATAGTCATAACCAATTCTGTTACCGTCATTCCCAAAACGGGTGTGTAATATTGGCCAATACCCAACAATTGTTGCAGATACAATAGAGATAAATGGAAGCCACATAGAAAGTGCACGGACCTGTCTAGCAAATCTATTACCACCCACTTCAGAATAAGTCAGAAACACGGTATTTAATTGAGCAACCTTAAGAACATCAATATTACCATGACTACATAGCGACGAAAGAGCTGCATGAATACCTCGCAGATTCATCCAAATACCTATTACTATAAACATAGACAAGATAGCCATTATAATAACAAAATCATTTGCAGGAATATTCATATTAAGCAAGGGAATCGTTCGGGTAGGAAGACTTTCACTCGCCAACGTATGTTCGTTTGATTGAACTTGATACTCCAGTCTGGAGTACTGTTTTATGATATCCATAAGTGGCGTTAAGAATAAATAGTCGCGTAACTTTGAGGACAAGACCCTACAATCAGAAAAGTTTTTTATAATTTCATTTTTGATCTTCTCCCTTTTTTCCATGCTACTGTCTGGATGTTTGACAAGCTCAACAAATATCTCCCCTTGGCACTGCCTGTAATTAACCAATTGATTTATAAAACGATTATAAACAACACCCTCAAGTTGCTGGTCCTGTAAGCTAAAGTTTGCAAGATAAATATGCACCATGATTAAAGCAGATATGAGCACCGTACTGTTTACCAACCAGCGCATTCGTGTAGTAGCAGACTTAAAAAAACTCAACTCCTCCGAAACAATATCTATAGCCATCTTACAACCCCCAACTTGAGAGCTAGAATATATTCGAAACAAGCTTTTGCCATTTTTTGAAGCAGTTCTAATTATTAATAGCAGATAAGTCGAGAACAAGGCAACTATTCACAATAAATTCTTAATGAATCAGATATGCTCTTGATTTCTCATTACAATTAGCAGTATCTAAAAGTATTTATTACCAATCTTCTATTATCTTGCAAAATGATAAGTAACCCCGTAAAAAAATAGTTATTTATGCTGCATTGATAACTACTATATATCCGAAATAAGCTTCTGTATGGCTTATAGTGACACGTTATACTCACAAAAAAGGCTCCCTCAGGAGCCTCCATCCATTCAATCAAGCCTGCACCGGCAAACTAAAACTCGAAATACTTCTCGAAAGCTGCTGCGCCTGCTCTTCCAGCGATGCCGCGGCCGCTGCGGACTGCTGCACCAGCGCGGCGTTCTGCTGGGTTACGCCATCCATCTCGGTTACCGCCTGTCCGACCTGGCTGATCCCACGGCTCTGCTCTTCAGAGGCGACGGAGATCTGCTCCATCAGCGTATTCACTTTATTAACAGAACCGATAATGGAATCGATCACCTCGCCCGAACGGTTCACCAGCTCGGCACCGTTTTTCACGCTGGAAACCGACTGCGCAATCAGGCTCTCGATGTCCTTAGCCGCCACTGCGCTTTTCTGTGCCAGGGTGCGAACTTCACTGGCCACAACCGCGAAACCGCGTCCCTGCGTACCGGCGCGCGCCGCTTCAACTGCCGCATTGAGCGCCAGAATATTGGTCTGGAAGGCGATGCTGTTGATAACGCTGGTAATGTCTTCGATGCGCTTCGAGTTCGCCGCGATGGTATTCATGGTGTCGATGACTTCACGGGTCACCGCTTCACCGGTATGGGCATTTTTCACCGCGTCCTGCACCAGTTTTCCGGCCTGATAGACGTTATCGGTATTGTTCGCCACGGTTGCGCTCAGTTCTTCCATGCTGGCCGCCGTCTGGGTCAACGCGGACGCCTGCTGTTCGGTACGTGACGCCAGGTCAATATTCCCGGAGGCAATCTCTTGCGCTGCGTGGGTCACGGTATGGCTCGCATCGCGCACCTGGGCGATGGTCGCAAGCAGCGCCTGGCGCATCTGCTCCATCGAACTCATAAGATGGTCGATTTCGTTGCCAGAGCGTCCCTTCACCGGCACCGGGATGTCCAGCTTACCTGCCGCAATCTGGCTGCAGTGTTCGCGTGCCAGGTTTACCGGGGCAAACACAAAGCGCTTCATCAGCAGGCTGACTGCGACAATCACCACCACAAACAGGCAGGTGATAGCAGCAATCATCACCAGGCCGGAGACGAAGTTGCTGCTCGCATCTTCGTTCAGGCTTTTGGCGTATTTCTGGTGGACGGAAAGCACCTGGTCGAGAACGATCTCGTACTGGCGGTCGAGGCGGGACACGTCCGGGATCAGGGCGTTAAATTTGGCAACATCGTGCGCTTCGGCAGCATTGATCAGCGGTACCAGTCCCTGGTTGCGGTAGTTTTGCCAGGCATCCTGATAGGCAGTCACCAGCGGCGCTTCATCCGTCAGACGCGGTGAATCCATAAAGGCAGCAAAGGCGTGGTCCGCTTTGGTCAGCGCCTCTTTCACTGCGGCCAGCTTCGCAGACTCGTCCGCAGAGTTGCCCGCTTCCACCATCTTCACATACTCCATCACCCGAACGCGCAGGGTGCGGCTGTGGTTGATGGGGTCAATAATCGACAGCACAACCTGGATCTCTTTGTTCACATTATCCAGGGAATTATTACTTTTAATGATGAGGCCAACGCTGGTAACGGTGCTGACAACAAAGAAGAAAAGCAGTGAGAACAGGACAATCAGGGACGACTTTTTTAACGACATAGACCAATACCTCAAGGAGAATTATTCCTTATGGTTATCGGCGCATCCAAAACTTAAATTAATTAAAGTTATTGATGTATCGGGCAGAGCTATACTGCTGGCTTATAGCGTCGTTGCAGGGTGGCATCCAGCTTGCGCTGCAAGGGCTGAGGTGTCTCCCCTTCGATCAATTTGCTAATCAAATCAAAGCAGTGCCAGGCCAATTGGCGGTTATCCTGACGAATGGTATCGACAGGGATCGTCAGCGAATCGTAGAGGTAGTGATCGTCAAAACTGGCTAACCTGATATCGCTATGCAACAGGTTATGTTGACCCATATAGCGCAACACCCCTTCCAGCAGACCGCAGGCGGCGGTGAAAAGCGCTTTCGGCGGACGCCCCAGGCGGGCACAAAGTTCAGCGAACATCTCGTATCCGGAACTTGGATGATAGTTGCCGTGAATGATCCACTCGGGGCGCAGCGTCACATTGGCTTCACGCAAACCTTGCTTAAACCCTTCCAGGCGGTCGCGCGTCGGGGAAAGGCGCGGTTGACCGCCGAGGAAGTAAAACTCATCAGGATGCTGACGCGCAATGTCAGCCACCAGTTCCGTCGTCGGGGTAATGGAATCGGTGATCACCAGCGGCAGCGCGCTGTCGTTGATGTGGCGGTCAAAAAGGACCACGGGCAATTGCTCGCTCAGCTTGTGGTAGTCCGCATCGTTAAGCATGCTGGAAGCCACAATCAGCCCGTCCACCTGACGCGCCACCATGTTGTTCACCACTACCGTCTCCTGCCCCGGGTTTTCATCGCTACAGGAGATCAGCAGCTGAACGCCAGCCTCACGGCACAGCGTCTCCAGCTCGTGAGAAAACACGGCAAAACCGTAGTTGGTAATTTCAGGAACCACCAGGCCAATGGTGTGGCTACGGTTATCACGCAGCGAGCGGGCATGAATGCTGGGCTGATAGTGGTGCTCTTTGGCAATCGCCAGCACGCGTTCACGCGTCTCTTCCGCTACGCGCAGCTCTTTGCTGCGTCCGTTCAGAACCAGGCTGGCGGTGGCTTTTGATACCCCCGCCAGTTCCGCGATGTCTTTAATGGTGACGCGTTTTGTTTTTCTCACAACGACTTAGATCCGGCTGCCAAAACCCTCATTCTATCATGCAGGCGCGCAGCGACCAGTAGCGTAATGTGATGTCGGACGCACCTTCGAATCGTACCCGGGCCGGATGGTCAGGAAAATAGCGGCTGCTCATCACTCCTTCGCCGTGATTGATGAAAATTTCAACGCTGGAGCGGTCGCACAGAACGCGTAAATGGCTGACGTCCCCCAGCCAGTAGCGGGTCAACGTTTCACCGGTTTTCAGACTGGCGCGTTCCAGACGCAGCCCCTGCTCATCGACCGTGAGACGCAAGGTTCCGCCGAAATCGACTTCCACGCGCGATGTACTCAGTTCAAACTCCAGACGCGTCGCATCCAGTTCTGGCGCATCACTGGCGATCCCCTGCCAGCGTTGTTCACCTTCACGCAGCGCTTCCAGTTCACGAACCGGGGTCTGCCAGAGCTTGCCGTCGTGGTAGCGTAATTCGCGCGGACAGGTCATCTGGTGCATCCAGCCATGCGTTCGCGTTGGCTGAAGCATCTCTTCTCCGTCCGGCACGCCCATCCAGCCGATCAGAATGCGCCGACCGTCTTCCGCCAGCGTCGTTTGCGGCGCGTAAAACTCAAATCCGGCGTCCAGCTCGTGCAGATCGCCGTGATCGAATGCGGCGTTTGCATAGTCAAACGCCCCGCTCATCCATGCGGCCGGATAGGTGTTGAGATAGCGATGAGGCTCGCGCGCCAGCCCCTGCGGACAGCAGATCAGTACATGCGTCCCGTCGAGGGCAAACAGATCGGGGCACTCCCACATATACCCTGCGTCCGTCAGGCCGTTAACGCCGTGACCGGCGATCTCACCGCAGGACGCCCAGGTGTGCAAATCAGCGGATTTGAACAGCAGCACTCTGCCGCGTTTTTGCAGATCCTGCGCGCCCAGCACCATGTACCACTCCCCATTGTGCTGCCACACCTTCGGGTCACGCACGTGACCGGTGTAACCTTCCGGTAGCGCAAGCACAGGTCCGAGTTTCTTAAAGCTGCCGTCCGGTTGTTCCACGGCCAGACACTGCCAGGCGGTGCGGTTGCCGTCATCGAATTTGACGTTGCCGGTGTAACACAGGGTCAAAACACCCTCGTTATCCACGGCGCTACCGGAGTAGCAGCCGTTGCGGTCATACTCTTCGTCGGGCATCAGCGCCAGCGGCTCATGCTGCCAGTGCAGCAGATCCTCAGAGCTCCAGTGCCCCCAGCATTTAAACCGATGTTCGCAGTCCAGCGGGTTCCACTGATAAAACAGATGATAACGCCCGGCAAACCAGATAAACCCGTTGGGGTCGTTCATCAGCCCCGTCACCGGCGCGGGGTGCCACTGCGGGTAGTGGCTATCCGCCAGCGCCCGCGGCTGACCTGTCATAACGGCCTGCAGGATCGCAGGCCAGCGGGAAGGTAACGTCATTATTCAGAGTCCGTTTTATATTTCAGCAGCAGCGAGACGGTAAACGCCACGCCGAAGGCAATCACCATGCCGATAATATAGTTGAGCAGAGAGCTTGCCTGCACGATGGCCATGCCCGGAATCGCGGTCAACCCCACGGCGGTCATGTAAACATGGACTGAGACCACCCAGGCTCCGCCCACCGCGCCGCCAATCAATGCAGCAATAAACGGTTTTACGAAACGCAGGTTGATACCAAAAATAGCCGCTTCAGTAATACCGAGCATGGCAGAGAACGCCGACGGCAGGGTAATGGCTTTGATTTTGGCATCTTTGGTTTTGAACCACACCGCCAGACAGGCGCCGCCCTGCGCCACGTTTGCCATCGCCCAGATTGGCAGCAGGAAGTTAACGCCAATCGACGGGTTACCCAGCAGCCCGGCTTCAATCGCGTGGAAGCTGTGGTGAATACCGGTGATCACAATCACCGAGTAAAGCCCGCCGAACAGCAGCCCGGCCAGCCAGCCCGCATGTTCAATTAACGTACTCAGGATAAAGGAGATACCGTCACCCAGCGCACGCCCCGCCGGACCGATAATCAGCAAGGCGATAAAGCCGGAGATAACGACCGTGAGGAACGGCGTCAGGATCAGGTCTAACGCATCCGGGATCGCGCGGCGCAGGTTTTTCTCCACGATGCTCATAAACCAGACGGCGAGCAGCACCGGGAATACGGTGCCCTGGTAGCCAATCATCGCGATCTCAAGGCCGAAGAAATTCATGGTGTGGAAGCCCGACGCCACGCCCCAGGCGTTGGTCAGCGCCGGGTGCGTCAGAATGCCGCCCAGCGTCGCGCCGAGATACGGGTTACCGCCAAATTCCCGCGCGGCGGTAAAACCAATCAGAATAGGCAGAATGATAAACGCCGCCGAGCTGCACATGTCCAGCATGATGTAGATGGCGTTATCCGCATTGACCCAGCCGTAGGTTTTCACCATACCGAGCAGGCCCATCAGCAGGCCGGACGCCACAATCGCAGGAATGATCGGGACAAAGATATTGGAAAGCAGACGGGCAATACGCTGGAACGGGTTCAGCTTGCGCGCCGCCAGATCCGCGGCTTCAGATTTACTGGATTCGCTAATCCCCGCCGCCTGAATAAACGCAGCGTAAACCTTGTTGACCACGCCCGTGCCAAAAATTACCTGCATCTGCCCGGCGTTACGGAAACAGCCTTTCACGCCCTCGACCTTGCCGATAGCCTGCTGATCTGCCAGCGCGTCATCGACCAGCACCAGACGAAGACGCGTTGCGCAATGCGCCGCGCTGGCGATATTTTCCTTGCCACCGAGCAGCGGAATAAGCTCGCGGGCGATTTGATTAAAATCCATAGATACCTCTGCCTGACTTCTTTTTATGATGTGCGAAACGCCCCCGCCAGGCGGGAGCGTGATGGGTTAAAACCAGGTTTCCATCTGGACCCCAAAGTTCCATTCCCCGCCTGCGTTGAAACCGCTGCTGCCAAAGGCATCATCGCTGGCGTAATGATCCAGTTTGCTGCTCCAGTCCATCCAGGTGGCAAACAGGCGCAGCTCCGGACGGCTGAAGAAATCGCCGATTTTGCTCGCTTTTAACGTTGGCGCAAAGGTCAGCTTGTAGAAACTGCCGTTGACGGCGTTGCGGTCCTTATAGCCTTCCGGGTTTAAATCCATGTACTGATAGCTTCCCTCAAACGCCAGGGCGAAGTTCTGCGTCACCTCTTTAATCAGGCGGGTGTTGAGCGTCACCCACTCATAGCTATCGCCCTTGACGTAACGATCTTTACTGCTTTGCGCCAGGACAGCAGGCGCAACGCTCCAGCCCCCGCCAATCGGCGTGACACCGTAACTTGCAAAGCGCCAGGTATCCGCCTCAGACAGCAGTGCGCCATCGGAACCGATGCTTTTCACTTCCGCACCCAGCCCGTGACCGTACAGCAGCGCCGTTTTGGCTGTCCCTTCCCGCAGGCCGTAGAAACTCTCATTGTGCAACCCGACCAGAGCATGAACGCCGGTATTGGCGGCGTCAGTTTTGATGAGATCGCCGTTGGTGTCTTTACGGTCGTCGTTATCTTTCGCCCGCAGGCCGCTTACCATCAGCTGGAACGGTCCGGCGAAGTGGTTCATGCTGAGGATATAGTTCTGAACGTTATTGTCGGTCTGCTCCACGCTGCCGAAGTTGCGGCCGTAAATAGAGAAGTTACTGCGCAGCGAATCGTTCCATTTCACGTCATACACACCGCCACCGGTACCGGCAAGGAACACGACGTCGGAATCCAACCAGTGAATATCAAAGTTGTCGCGGTCAAAGCGTTTACCCGCCCAGAAGGTACTGCCCTTCAGCGCACCGGTGAAATCAGGCAAGTTGCCCAGCTCCGCAAAGGCCTGACGAATATTGAGATCGCTGGTATCGGCTGACCAGTCGTTATAGGTTCGCTGACCGTCGGCCAGCATCGCTTTGAAGCGCGTGGTCGCCCCGTTATCCAGGATTTGTTTATGCTCCAGGTTCAGCTCAACGTAAGTGTCGGCTTCGTTACCCAGACGCCCTACTGCTCCGCCCGTTTCCCCGGCTGGTGTCAGATAAGGGCCACTTTTGCTGCTGGAGGCCGCATCGTTCATCAGCAGGCCAGAACGGGCATAGCCGTGGAACTCAAACCCACCGCTTTGGTCCGCTTTTTTCTCCAGCGCGGTGGTGCGTTGAGCCACTTCCTGAGTTGTCGTTTGCGCCTGCTGCTGAGCCGCAACCAGTTGCTGCGTTTTTTGTTCTGCATCCGTCGCGCGTTTCTCAGCAACCTGTGCGCGCGTCTCCGCGTCCTGAAGACGCTGTTCCATCGCCGCAAGTCGCGCTTCGATGCTTGTCATATCCGTTTGGGCAAAAACAGAGGTACTTCCGGCCAGCATGCCTATCATCACGGCAAGTCTGCGTTTTTTATACATTTTGTCGCATCCCTAAAAGAAGTCATTAAACGTGCTAAATTGCTAAACCGGTTTAGGTTGCTGATACTAAACCTCTGAATTTTGGATCGGCAATCTTTTTTGCTAAACCGTTTTAGTAAGTGTGATCGAGGCGACAATTCAGGCCGCCGGACGGCGGCCAGCAATGGGAGGAATTACAGGGCGTGCTGATATGGCAGAGCCGTCATGGCTCCTTTTGCCGTGGTGGCTAACGCACCGCAGCGCTGAGCTAAAGCGATAACGGACGTCAACGGCTGACCGGCGGCCAGCCCGTAAAGCAGCCCCGCCACAAAGGCATCGCCTGCGCCGGTCGTATCAACACATTTCACAGGCGTGGCCGGATAGTGTTTCACGGTGCCCTCATGCCATGCGATGACGCCCTCTTTACCCTGTGTAACCAGCACCAGATGTGCCGGGCAGCGATTCATGAGTTTATCCAGACCGGTCTCCACCTGCGTTTCGCCAGTGAAAAAGGCCAGCTCTTCGAGAGAAAGTTTCACCACGTCTGCACCCTGCAGAGCGCGTTCGAGACAGCAGCGAAGTTCGTTCTCATCCTGCCAGAGGTCCGGGCGAATATTGGGATCGAAACTGACGTAACCACCCGCTTCCCGGATGGAGGCCATCGCTCTAAAGGTCGCAGAACGGCTTGGCTCTGCGCTCAACGCGATGGAACAGACATGCAGCCACTCCCCGGCGCTGAAGCTCGGCAGATCGGCCGTTTCCAGAAACAGATCGGCACTCGGGCGCACCATGAAGGTAAACGAGCGTTCGCCGTGGTCATCCAGATCCACCACCACCGTAGAGGTACGATGCGCCGGGTCCAGGCGCATATACTTCACGTCGACTCGCTCGTCGGCTAATGTCTTAGACATAAAACGCCCGAACGGGTCATCGCCAACTCTGCCGATAAAGGCGCTTCGACCGCCCAGCCGGGCTATACCGACGGCGACGTTTGCCGGTGCACCGCCGGGACACTGCAGTAATCTGCCTTCGCCGTCAGGCAGCAAATCCACTACCGCATCGCCAAGTACCCAGATTTTTTTCATGTGATCCTCTTAGCTAAACATTGTTAAACCGTTTTAGCTATTTAAGCACAGGTCAGGAAAAGGGGAAATAACGAGGGTGGAAAATTGGCTTAACGCACCAGATGCGGCCAGTGAATATCGCCTACGCCATTAAGCTGTGGACGGGCAAACAGAAAGCCCTGGAAACGGCGGATCCCGGCTGATTCAAGCCAGCACCACTCCTCCATTTTCTCGATCCCTTCCGCCACCAGGGTGATTTCGAGGTCGGAGCAACAGCTGACAATCGAGCGCACGATCGCCTGTTTCGGGCCGCTAAGATGAATATTGCTGACAATTTCCCGGTCAATTTTAATTTTATCCGGCTGGAACCGGGTCAGCAGCGAAAGCCCCGCATAGCCGGAACCAAAATCGTCAATCGCCAGGCCAATGCCTTCAGCACGAAGTTGTTTAATGGCGCTATTAAACTGGTTGAAGCCGGAAATCATCTCGTTTTCAGTGACTTCAATGACAACCTGCTCCGGTTTAAGCCCGTGTTTTTTAATTTGATCCGCCAGAAATGCCACGGCGCCAGGAACATTGACCAGCGACATCGGTAACAGATTTACCGCAATTTTATGGTTACCAATACCGAGCTTTTCAGCCAGCGCAAAGGCATAGGCTTTCGTCTGAAGGTCAATTTCGTAGATTTTGTCCGGGTCGAGGGAGCTGAAAAAATGCTCCGGACTGCCGCCATCATTACCGCGAATGAGGGCTTCAAGTGAACTAATCTTCCCTTCGGAGGGCTCAACAATGGGCTGGAGCGCAAACTGGCAAGATTGGTTAGCCAGCAGGCCCAGGCTATCACCAAACGGTAATGTCTCCGGTGAGAGCGTCCATTTTGTCGGGTCGTAACGTTCCCCAGACGAGGACGGTCGCTGATCTGTAATAAACCTCTGGATAAATTTGAATACCCGATCATCAGAGGCGAGATAGCTGTCCAGCTTGCTGTAACGCAGTACCGACTGTAGCACGTCTTTCGCCGACTGGATCTGCAGGTCGAAGAGCAGCATACCGACATTTTCGAACCGTCTGCGCGGGCCGTAGTCCCGCATCAGTTCAACCACACCACTGTGCCGTTTATCCTCACGGATGGTGTGGAACAATTTGACCACACTCTCTTCCGACCCTTCTAGGATTTGCATAACATCACTCCCTTTAGCCAGGAGGACGCCGGTAATATCCAGTTTTGTGTTGCGGCCCCTGGCCCGCTCCACCAGCTCCCGCAGTTCGGTGGACGGGTGGGATAAATTCAACTGGCTTCGATAAATGAGCGTTGTCAGCACAAGAGCGGGTTCCAATGAGAGAGAAAGGTGCCTTGAACCTACTGTTTATCATAATTAATCAGTGCTACCTAACATATTCACGCCACAAGGGTTCTTTACGGTTATTGATCCCCGATCCGGACGTCGATCCTCTCCAGCATGTAGTCGTAGAACGGGTTCGAGGTGACTCGCATAAGCGCCTCTTTTCCGACGCTCAACACGGACGTTTCTCCCCAGAGCGCAATCGTCCCCAGGCTAATGCCATAGTGGTTTTTCACGCCAGGTTCGCGGCCATACAGATCGTCATCCGGCGGGAACGGCACGGCAATATGCGACAGGGAGTAGACATCCTGCGGCCAGGACTGCGCAAGCGGTACGACTGTCTCATGGGTGCTGCCTGCCGGGGTTATTTTCGCCACCGTCGAGAAACTGTGCTCGCTGGCATTGGTGATAATCGTGACACTGTAACGTCTCTGTTCGACGGGCAGCAGCGACGAGGCCGCCGTCCAGGATGACGGCTTAAACAAAGGACGGAAACTAGCCGCCTGGTTGATATCAAACATGACCAGTTCACTGCCGTTCGCCGGAAGCTGATCAAATAACCCGGTTACCACCGCGCGGGTACTGACCGTGGAATCCATCACTGACTGAAACGCCAGAACAGGCGGCAACTGCCCCAGTTTGTGTTCCCGCGCCGCGCGGCCAATCTGCTCCTGAAGGGTCTTCGTCAACAGCCACGACTGGCGGGCAGCATTTACCGGGAACGAGTTGTATTTATACGGATTATATTCCGGCGCGATATTCAGCCACGCCGCTTTGGCAAACGCCGGCAGCAGCGCCGGTAGCCCGGCGAAACCGGCAAAGCGCGCAAAAGCCGTCACGCCGATCATCGGTGAGAGCAGCATCACCTGCTGCGGTTTACGAAGCGCAGGCGCGTCAAGCGCATCGAGGGTATATTTCATCGCCAGCGCCCCGCCGTTGGAGTACCCCACCAGATGGAGTGGCGCACTCTCTCCCGCCAGACGCGTGGCTTCCCGCACGGCAAGGCGCGTTGCCGCCAGCCACATCTCCCAGTCAACGTCCGTCAGCGCGCCGGGCGCGGTGCCGTGTCCGGGTAGCCGCGGTACCACTGCCACAAACCCGTGCTGCTGATAATGCAAAGCCAGGTGTCTTACGCTGTAAGGTGAGTCCGTCAATCCGTGCAGCAACACCACCGCACCGCGCGGCTTTCCGGCAGGCATCAGCACCAATGAACGGTTGGCATCTGGTGAAAACTGACCGGGCCATACCAGGCTCTGGCGGTAATAACGGTTTAACGGGGTTTGTTCCTCGCCCGCTGTTTTCGCCGTCACCGCGTTATCCAGATCGGTGAAAATCGCCTTTTCCCGGGCCTGATACCTGGCAAAATCGGCTTTGTCCAGCTCGCGCACGGACATCTCATCTGCCCGCCAGGTATGCCAGAGGTGCAGTTCCGGGCCCTGCTGAGACAGATACACCCGCACAGCAAGCAGCACGACCAGGACGATCCCCGCTACCATCGCTATTTTTTTTGCGAGAGCCATCAGGCGCATGCTCACACGCCAGGACAAATTCGCCATGCCGGGATCCCTTTTATTTTCACTGTGTTTATATCTTATCAAAAATGTGAAGAAGCTGACGTATTCAACAAATTCATACCTGCCCGCTCAGCCAGTGCACCAAAAGTGAACTAGGCTGCACAAATGTTGATCATTGGTTAATTAAATATTGCATGAAGTTTGCGTCGCAGCAGGTTCTCACTGCCCTGTGACTCTGGCACGCGTCATGCATTGTTAATCAAGTAACACAATTCTGGCGACTGACAGCCTGTTAACAGCGAGGCGGTATGACGACAAAACCCGAGATGTTGAGCCGTATCGAAGCGACCTTCAGCCAACTGACGCCCAGCGAAAAACGGGTTGGCAGCTGGCTACTGGCGCACACCGCGCAAATTCCGTTTGAAACGGCAGAGAGCGTCGGTCTGGCGACCGGTACCAGCGGCATCACCGTCGGACGCTTTCTGCGCAAGCTGGGGTATCGTAACCTGGAAGACGCCAAGAAAAGCCTGCGCGACCCTTACCAGCCCTGGGGCATGAATGAGCGTCTGGACTCCTGGCAGCAGCAGCGCCCCCTGCCCAATCGCCTTCAGCACGCTTTGTCGCTGGAAGTGGATGCCATAACGCAGGTGTATCAGTTGGCGCAAACGGACACCTTCCGCCAGGTGGTGCATCAGTTGGCTCACGCGGAGGCCGTTTTTGTGCTGGGAATCCAGTCGACGCGCGGGATCGCCAACGCTTTCTTCAGCCACCTCGAGTATCTCCGCCCGGGCGTCAGCTATTCCGAGGGGGCATCCGGGAGCTGGGTTGAATCTCTGAACTCAGGGTTTTCTCATCCCTATGTGGTGCTGACAGATACCCGTACCTACTCCGCTGTCGCTCGGCAGTACTGTCGTGTGGCGAGTGAGAAACAGATCCCCCTGGCCTTGATCACTGATATCTGGTGTCCGTGGGCACGCGATTATCCGATTGATTTACTGCAAGTGAAAACCGATACCGGCCATTTCTGGGATTCACTTGCCCCCGTGAGCTGTCTGTTCAACCTGCTGCTGTCGGGCGTGGTGGAAGCGTTAGGTGACGCCCTTCCGGCGCGCCTGGCCGTAAACCGACAATTACAACAAGAGTTTGGCCAATTCGAACGCTAAAGGAGCGGAGCTATGCCCGAAGAGAGTGAACTGATTGATGTGGCGAAAGCGTTTCCCACGCTGCACATCGATCTGAAGTACGCCACCGCCGACAACATCACTGGCCGCCCGATCTATCAGGAAGCACAGTGCCTGCTGCATACCGACGCTGCCACCGCACTCGCGAAAGCCATCGGTATTGCCACGCTGGCCGGGTTGAAACTGGTGGTGTACGACGCCTATCGACCGCAACAGGCGCAGGCCCAGCTGTGGGATGCCTGCCCGAACCCGGAATATGTGGTGGATGTGGCGATTGGCTCCAATCACAGCCGCGGTACGGCTATCGACGTCACGCTGATGGATGAACATAACACCGTGCTGGATATGGGTGCCGGTTTTGACGAAATGCATGACCGCTCGCATCCGTATCATCCCTCCGTGCCACCGCACGCCCAGCGCAACCGTCTGCTGCTGAACGCCATCATGTTCGGCGGCGGTTTTGTGGGGATCAGCAGCGAATGGTGGCATTTCGAACTGCCGAATGCCGCCAGCTATCCGCTGCTTGACGACCGTTTTGCCTGTTTTCCATTGACGCACACCCCTCTTTAAACCTGGAGCACTGCCATGAAAACAACGCTTCTCACGACCGTAATTGCCGCCACGCTGGCACTGAGCGCCCCGCTGGCGCTGGCTGCCGTCCCGAAAGACATGCTGGTGATCGGTAAAGCAGCTGACCCGCAAACGCTCGATCCTGCCGTAACGATTGATAACAACGACTGGACCGTCACCTATCCGTCCTATCAACGACTGGTGAAATACAAGCCCGGTACAACCGAAGTGGAAGGCGATCTGTCAACAGGATGGAAAGCCTCCGACGACCAAAAAGAGTGGACCTTTACCCTGACGGACAATGCGAAATTCTCCGACGGCACGCCGGTCACCGCCGAAGCGGTCAAGCTCTCGTTCGAACGCCTGCTGAAGCTCAGCCAGGGGCCGTCTGAAGCCTTCCCGAAAGACCTGAAAATTGATGCCGTTGATGACCATACGGTGAAATTCACGCTCAGTCAGCCGTTTGCCCCGTTCCTCTACACGCTGGCGAACGACGGTGCCTCCATCATTAACCCGGCGGTGTTGAAAGCCAATGCGGCGGACGATGCGCGCGGTTTTCTGGCGCAAAACACCGCTGGATCAGGCCCGTTTATGCTGAAAAGCTGGCAGAAAGGTCAGCAACTGGTACTGGTGCCAAATCCCCACTGGCAGGGTGATAAACCGCACTTTAAACGCGTGTCCGTGAAAATAATCGGTGAGAGCGCCTCCCGCCGACTGCAGCTTTCCCGTGGCGATCTGGATATTGCTGACTCTCTGCCGGTTGATCAGCTGGCCGCACTGAAACAGGAAGGCAAAGTGGCCGTCGCAGAATACCCTTCTTTGCGCGTGACCTACCTGTATCTTAACAACAGTAAGGCACCGCTCAATCAGGTGGATTTACGCCGGGCTGTCTCCTGGGCGACGGATTATCAGGGAATGGTGAAAGGCATTCTGAGCGGCAATGGCAAGCAGATGCGTGGCCCGATCCCGGACGGCATGTGGGGCTTTGACGCGACGGCCATGCAGTACAGTTTTGACGAGGCCAAAGCCAAAGCCGCGCTGGAGAAGGTGAAAGACAAACCGGCCAGCCTGACCTTCCTCTACTCGGACAACGACCCGAACTGGGAGCCTATCGCCCTCTCCACCCAGGCCAGCCTCGGCAAACTCGGCATTAACGTCAAGCTGGAAAAACTGGCAAACGCCACCATGCGCGACCGTGTCGGTAAAGGTGATTATGACATTGCCATCGGCAACTGGAGCCCGGACTTTGCCGACCCGTATATGTTCATGAACTACTGGTTCGAGTCGGACAAAAAAGGGCTGCCAGGCAACCGTTCGTTCTATGAGAACAAAGAGGTTGATTCACTGCTGCAGGCCGCGCTGAAAACCACCGATCAGGCGGAGCGCACCAAAGACTACCAGCAGGCGCAAAAAGTGGTGATCGACGAAGCCGCGTACGTTTATCTGTTCCAGAAGAATTACCAGCTGGCGATGAACAAAGACGTTAAAGGCTTCACCTTTAATCCTATGCTCGAGCAGGTGTTTAACATCGCCACCATGAGTAAGTAACGGTTCTCGCCGGGGGAAAGTGTATGACGTTCTGGAGCATTGTGCGCCAGCGCTGCTGGGGGTTACTCCTGGTGGTGGCCGGTGTCTGTATTATTACTTTTATTATTTCACACATGATCCCCGGCGATCCGGCCCGTCTGCTGGCCGGTGACCGTGCCAGCGACGAAATTGTACAAGGCATCCGCCAGCAACTGGGGCTGGACCAACCGCTGTACATCCAGTTTGGTCGCTACGTGGAGGCTCTCGCCCACGGTGATTTAGGGACGTCCATCCGTACCGGACGCCCGGTCGCGGAAGACCTGAAAGCCTTTTTCCCCGCCACGCTGGAACTGGCTTTTTGTTCCCTGCTGCTGGCCCTGGTGATTGGCGTGCCGCTGGGGATTTTATCGGCGGTGTATCGTAACCGCTGGCTGGATCATCTGGTGCGTTTGATGGCAATGACCGGGATCTCCACCCCCGCATTCTGGCTCGGGCTGGGCGTCATTGTGCTGTTCTATGGTCATCTGCAAATTCTTCCCGGTGGCGGTCGGCTGGACGACTGGCTTGACCCGCCAGCTCATGTCACCGGGTTTTATCTGATCGATTCCCTGCTGGAAGGCAACGCAGAGGTGTTTTTGAACACCCTGCAGCATCTGATTTTACCCTCACTGACGCTGGCGTTTGTGCATCTGGGCATTGTGGCGCGGCAGGTACGCTCGGCCATGCTTGAGCAGTTGAGCGAGGATTACATTCGTACCGCCCGCGCCAGCGGGTTGCCAGGCTGGTACATCGTGCTGCGCTATGCCTTACCAAACGCCATGATCCCGTCAATTACCGTACTTGGGCTGGCTCTGGGCGATCTGCTTTACGGTGCCGTGCTCACCGAGACCGTCTTCGCCTGGCCCGGAATGGGGGCCTGGGTGGTGACGTCCATCCAGGCGCTGGATTTCCCGGCGGTGATGGGCTTCGCGGTCGTCGTCTCGCTGGCCTACGTGCTGGTTAATCTGGTGGTCGATCTGCTTTACCTGTGGATCGACCCGCGAATCGGGCGCGGAGGTGCCGAATGATGTTAACGCAGGAAACGCCCGTACCGGTTAAAACCGTGAGACAACGCATCAACTGGGCAAAGCTCTTCTGGATGCTGCGTCAAAGCCCGCTCACGATCGTCGGTGGCGTCATTATGATCGCCATGCTGCTTCTGATGGTGACCTCACCGTGGATAGTGCCGCACGACCCGAACGCGCTGGATCTGACCGCCCGCCTGCAGGCACCGTCGGCGCAACACTGGTTTGGCACTGACGAGGTGGGCCGCGATCTGTTCAGCCGCGTACTGACGGGCAGTCAGCAATCCATTACCGCCGGGCTGGCCGTTGTGGTCATTGCAGGAGGGATTGGCTCGCTGCTGGGCTGTTTGTCCGGTGTTCTGGGCGGGCGCGGCGACGCCATCATCATGCGGGTGATGGACATTATGCTCTCTATTCCCTCCCTGGTACTCACCATGGCGCTGGCAGCCGCGCTGGGCCCGAGCCTCTTTAACGCCATGCTGGCGATTGCGATTGTCCGCATTCCGTTTTACGTCCGCCTGGCGCGCGGACAAACGCTGGTGGTGCGCCAGTTTACCTATGTCCAGGCCGCCCGCACGTTTGGCGCATCGCGCTGGCATTTAATCCGCTGGCATATCCTGCGCAATGCCCTGCCACCGCTGATTGTGCAGGCCTCACTGGATATCGGTAGCGCCATTCTGATGGCCGCCACGCTGGGCTTTATTGGTTTGGGTGCTCAGCAACCGACCGCCGAATGGGGCGCAATGGTGGCCGTTGGCCGTAACTACGTCCTCGACCAGTGGTGGTACTGTGCCTTTCCTGGTGCAGCCATTTTGATTACTGCCGTGGGCTTTAATCTGTTTGGTGACGGTATCCGCGATCTGCTGGATCCGAAATCGGGAGGGAAACAGTCATGACCGAATCGGTATTAACCATTGAAGATTTACATCTGAGCTTCCCGATTTTTCGCGGTGAGGTCCATGCCCTCAACAACGTCTCGCTGGAGATCAAACGAGGTGAAATCGTTGGCGTTGTTGGTGAGTCGGGTTCGGGAAAATCGGTTACCGCCATGCTGGCTATGCGCCTGCTGCCGGAAGGCAGCTACCATATTCATCACGGTCAGGTGAGGCTATTGGGTGAAAATGTCCTGACGGCATCCGAGCAACAGCTTCGCCAGTGGCGAGGCGCTAAAGTGGCGATGATTTTTCAGGAGCCGATGACTGCACTCAACCCGACGCGGCGGATTGGCAAACAGATGGTGGAGGTGATCCGCCAGCACCAGCCGCTTTCGCGGGGTGAGGCGCAGCAGAAGGCGATTACTCTGCTGGAGGAGATGCAAATCCCGGACGCGAAACAGGTCATGGAACGCTATCCGTTCGAGCTATCAGGCGGCATGCGCCAGCGGGTGATGATCGCCCTTGCCTTCTCCTGCGAGCCTGAACTTATCATCGCCGACGAACCCACCACGGCACTGGATGTCACCGTTCAGTTACAGGTGCTCCGGCTACTGAAACACAAAGCACGCGCCAGCGGCACCTCGGTGCTGTTTATTAGCCACGATATGGCCGTGGTGTCGCAACTCTGCGATCGCATGTATGTGATGTACGCGGGTAGCGTGATAGAAAGCGGATCCACGCAAACGCTGATCCACCATCCCGTACACCCTTATTCTATTGGTCTGTTGCAGTGTGCACCGGAAAATGGTCAGCCGCGCGACATGCTTCCGGCGATCCCCGGCACAGTACCCAACCTCAGCCAGCTTCCGCAAGGATGCGCTTTCCGCGAGCGTTGCTTTGCCGCCGGGGCGAAATGCAGTGAAACACCGCGCTTACAACCCAATGGAGCAGAAGGCCAACAGGCTGCCTGCTGGTATCCACAACGGGAGCAACACCATGTCTGATGTACTGCTGGAACTGGATAGCGTGTACGTGAATTTTCCGGCACGCAAAAACTGGCTTGGCCGCGTAACGGAACAGGTACATGCCCTCAACGGGCTTGATTTACAGATCCGCCGGGGAGAAACACTGGGTATAGTCGGTGAGTCCGGCTGCGGGAAAAGCACCTTGGCTCAGCTATTAATGGGTATGCTTAAACCCAGCACCGGCGCCTGCCAGCGGACACAGCACGCGGGCGGCATGCAGATGGTTTTCCAGGACCCGCTCTCCTCACTCGACCCGCGTCTACCGGTCTGGCGCATTATCACCGAGCCGGTGTGGGTGCAAAAACGCAGCAGCGAGCGCGAGCGCCGCCAGCTGGCTGAAAACCTGGCACTGCTGGTAGGTATTCGCCCGGAGTATCTCGACCGACTCCCGCACGCCTTTTCCGGTGGACAACGTCAGCGCATTGCCATCGCCCGGGCGCTATCGTCCGATCCGGATATTATAGTGCTCGATGAACCCACCAGCGCGCTGGATATCTCGGTGCAGGCGCAAATCCTCAACCTGCTGGTAAAACTGCAACAGCAGTGTAATCTGACCTTTGTTTTGATCTCCCATAACGTTTCGGTGGTCAGGCATATGAGCGACCGCGTGGCAGTAATGTACCTGGGTCAGATTGTTGAACTGGGCAGTGCCGCACAGGTGTTGGGGGAGCCGCGCCATCCTTACACCCGGCTGCTGCTTGACTCCGTTCCCAGAACGGGTCAACCGCTGGATGAGGGGCTGGCGCTGCGTAAGACTGAACTTCCCGGAAACCGTCATTTGCCGGTTGGCTGTTTTTTCCGTGATCGCTGCCCGATGGCAATGGAGGGATGTGAACATCCGCAACCGTTACAGCCCTCACATAAGGGCCGGAACGTTCGCTGCTGGCGGAATCTGGATTAGATTTGCGGATCCCCCGTCCCTGTAAATCCAGCGCCAGGAACGCGCGAGAGGAAGAGCCGGGCGCGAACCCGGCTGGGACTTAGTTAAGCTTATAGTCGAGCGTAATCTCGGCTTTCAGGAGCTGCGATACCGGGCAGCCCGCTTTCGCTTTCTGAATAATGCCATCGAACTGCTGAGGGGCGATGCCCGGGACGGTCACCTTACTTTTCAGGGCAACCTTCGTGATAGCAAAGCCGCCGTCGGTTTTATCCAGAGAGACGTCCGCGGTGGTATCAATGGAATCGGCGGTATAGCCCGCTTCGCCAAGCATCAGCGACAGTGCCATCGAAAAACAGGCCGCATGTGCTGCGCCAATCAGCTCTTCGGGGTTGGTCCCCTTTTCGCCCTCAAAGCGGGTATTGAAACCATAAGGCTGTTGATTGAGAACGCCGCTCTCGGTGGAAACCGTTCCTTTTCCGCGCTTAATGTCGCCAGACCAGTGTGCCGAACCGTGCTTATGAATAGTCATTCTTGCTCTCCTTTTGGCTTACAAAGGGTTAAGTATAGACTACGCATCTGACCCACCCTGGAACACAGACTTTTCCAGGACTTTCACCTGCTGCACCAACAAAAAGGATAATGATATGGCGCTAAAAATCAGGATGGCCGTTGCCGTAACCACACTGGCTCTATCGCTGTCTTCACTGGCGAAAACGCCGGAGAACTTTATCTATACCAGCTCCGGCGATCTCGATGCGGCGTTTCCGCTTGTTGCGCGAAGCGACATCGGCGGCGTGCAGATTGTTTACAACTGGCGCTTGCTTGAACCCGAGAAGAACAAGTATGACTTCTCGCGCATTGAGCAGGATCTGGCGCGTCTTAAGACTGCCAGGAAAAAGCTCTTCATCCAGATTCAGGATCGTTTCTTTGAGCCTAATGCCCGCTACGTGCCGGATTATCTGATGCACGATAAGCAATATGGTGGCGGGATTGCACCGCAGTTCGATAACCCCGGCGAAGGAAAGCCAGTCGGTTCAGGATGGGTGGCGCGTCAGTGGGATCCTGCCGTGCGCCAGCGCTACCAGGCGCTGCTGGCCGCCCTGGCGAAACGCTTTGATGGCGAGGTATACGGGGTAAACCTGCCGGAAACCGCCATTGATATCGACGAAAAAAATCCGCCGGCCGGATTTACCTGCGACAGCTATTTCGCGGGTGAAATGGAAAACCTCGCCTTTGCGCGAAAGGCTTTTCAGAAATCACACGTTGTGCAATATGTGAACTTCTGGCCGTGCGAGTGGGATAATGACCACAACTACATGGGGCGTCTGTTTGCGTATGCCAGCGCTAACAATATCGGCCTGGGTGGACCGGACATTGTTCCCAACCGCAAGGCCCACATGAAGAACGCCTATCCCTTCTTCCATAAAAATAAACACACGCTGCCGCTCATCGCCATGGCGGTTCAGGAGCCGACCCTGACCTATAAAAATCCGCAGACCGGTAAGCCCTTTACCAAAGCCGAGTTTGACCAGTTCGCAGAACAGTACCTCGGGGCCGATATTATTTTCTGGAGCACCGCCACGCCCTGGCTAAAGGCAAAGTAATCAAGAGCGTTCGCGGCTATCATGCCAGATAACCGGCCAGTTCATCGAGAAACACGCGCAGTGCAGCTGGCTGATATTCCCGGGACTGATAAATGCCATGGATGGCAAGCGGTTTCGGCTCCAGCGCGCTCAGCACCGGCACCAGTAAGCCCTGGTCCAGCGCGGAAGACGCTTCACGCTCCGGCAGCATCGCAATACCACAATGCTTTATCGCCGCATCCATCAACAGCGAAGAGATGCTGGCGCTCAGGTTGCCGCTGACGGCCACGCTCAGGTTTTCACCTTCCGGGGTCAAAAAGTGCCAGGACTGCCCGGCGAAAAAGCTGTAGTGCAGGCAGTTATGCTGTGCTAATTCTTCGGGGCTGACGGGCGTTCCGTGCAGTGCAAGATAATCGGGTGAGGCACAGAGAACCGAGCGACATTCTCCCAGCCGACGGGCAATCATGCCCGGTTCAGGGTTATCCGTAATGCGCACGGCGACATCAATGCGCTCTCCCACCAGGCTGACCGGGTGGTTGTTCACATCCAGCTCGATGCGCAGTTGCGGATAGCGCGAAAGCAGACCGGGCAGTACCGGCGCAATGAGGTGCATAGAGGTAAAATGGGCGCAGGCCACCCGCAACGTGCCAGACGGCAGATCTTTCTCTGACTGACCTTCGATTTCCTGCGAGATCTGCGAGAGTGTCCGTGTTTTTTGCAGCACCTTTTCCCCTGCCGCGGTCAGGGTTAACTTGCGCGTTGAGCGATTAACCAGCCGTGTTCCCGCCCACTTCTCCATTTGTTCAAGGTAGCGGCTCACCATCGGTCGGGAAATCCCCAGCGCGCGGGCCGCCGCGCTCAAACTTCCCAGCTCGCATATCCGGTTGTAGACCTGAGCGGCAATAACGCGATCCATAGAAACTCCATTTGCTCGATTTATGAAACTAAGCATGTCTTGTTTCAGGAATTCTGGCAAATACGAATATCCGTACAATAGAGACTTTCCTGCACAACAGAGACAACAGTATGAAACTCACTCACCTTGCTTTGCTTTCCACCCTTTTCACTCCGGCTGTTTTTGCCGCACCGTTGACCATTGATACCTATAACCCGCGAGAAAAAGGTATTTTCGCAGTCTCATCAACGCTGGTCTCCGGCCCGAAAGAAGCTGTTCTATTTGATGCGCAGTTCAGTGTGAAAGATGGCGAAGCGCTGGTAGAGAAAATTCGCCACAGCGGTAAAACGCTGAATAAGATTGTGATCACGTCTGGCGACCCCGATTTTTACTTCGGTCTGCAGCCGCTGGTAAAAGCCTTCCCGAATGCCAAAGTGGTAGCCACCCAGCATGTCGTTGACCATATTAAAGCCACCAAAGACGCCAAGCTCGCCTTCTGGGGTCCACAGATGAAAGACGGCGCGCCAACCGAGCTGGTTGTGCCGCAGGTGCTTACCTCCACCACGTTTATGGTTGACGGGGAAAAGATTGATATTGAGCAACCAGACAGCTACGCGGCTTATGTCTGGATCCCGTCAGCGAAAACCATTCTTGGCGGTACCGGGGTTTCCTGGGGCATTCACGTCTGGACAGCAGACACCCAGACACCCGCGAGCCGTAAGCAGTGGCAAGAAACGCTGGATAATATGGCCGCACATAAGCCCGCACGCGTCATTCCGGGGCATTATCTCGGCACGCCGCCAGTCGGAACCGGGGCTATCGACTTTACCCGTCAGTACCTTCAGCAGTTCGAACTGGCGTTGGGTCAACATAAAAACTCAGCCAGCGTAATCGACACGATGAAAAAACAGTGGCCGAACCTTGCAGAAGCCAGCTCACTGGAGCTGAGCGCCAAAGTGAATACCGGCGAAATGAAGTGGTAATGTAAAAACCTGCTATGCTGGATGTGCAACCTAAGGGGTTACATTTCGTTTGCGTGAGCAAACTGGTCCTTAAAACTATCAACAGGATTGAGGAGTTAACATGAAATCGAACCGTCAGGCACGCCACATTCTGGGGCTGAACTACAAGCTTTCAAACCAACGTAAAGTGGTGATTGAAGGCGACCATGAAACGCAAGTCACTCACGCCACCGGCAGAAAACGCCACGCGGGCAAGTAAGTTCCAGAAACAGAACCTCAACACCATCGGTCTTCCGATGGTGTTTTTGTTTATGTGTTGCGGTAATTCATATTTAGCTCCTTTATAATACCGCTGACCGAATCCCGTAGCACAGGCCAGAAAGATGACAAACAGCAGTGTCAGGGACGGATCTTCATAAAAAGAGTGAGTGACATGGACAACAAACTGAAAAAACATCGTTCCTTATATATCCCTTATGCCGGACCGGTTTTACTCGAATTCCCCCTGCTTAACAAAGGCAGCGCCTTCAGTATAGAAGAGCGCAGCAGCTTTAACCTGCTGGGTTTACTGCCCGAAGTGGTTGAGACCATTGAAGAACAGGCAGAGCGCGCGTGGATCCAGTATCAGGGTTTCAAAACTGAAATCGACAAACACATCTACCTGCGTAACATTCAGGACACCAACGAAACCCTCTTCTATCGCCTGGTACAGAACCATCTCGAAGAGATGATGCCGGTGATCTACACCCCGACGGTGGGTGCGGCTTGCGAGCGCTTCTCAGAGATCTATCGTCGCTCTCGCGGCGTTTTCATCTCTTATCAGAACCGTCACAACATGGACGACATTCTGCAAAACGTGCCTAACCACAATATCAAAGTGATTGTGGTGACCGACGGCGAGCGTATTCTCGGCCTCGGCGACCAGGGCATTGGCGGGATGGGGATCCCCATCGGTAAACTCTCCCTGTATACCGCCTGTGGTGGTATCAGCCCGGCGTATACCCTGCCGGTGGTACTGGACGTCGGCACCAACAACCAGCAGTTGCTCAACGATCCACTTTATATGGGCTGGCGTCATCCGCGAATCACCGACGATGAGTACTATCAGTTTGTTGATGATTTCATCCAGGCCGTGAAGCACCGCTGGCCGGACGTGCTGCTGCAGTTTGAGGACTTCGCGCAGAAAAACGCCATGCCGCTGCTGAACCGCTATCGCGACGAGATCTGCTCGTTCAACGACGACATCCAGGGTACCGCAGCGGTCACCGTGGGTACGCTGATCGCCGCCAGCCGCGCGGCAGGCAGCCAGCTGAGCTATCAGAAAATTGTCTTCCTCGGCGCAGGCTCTGCCGGCTGCGGTATTGCCGAGCAGATTATCGCGCAGACGCAGCGAGAAGGGTTAAGCGAAGAGCTGGCGCGCTCTCGCGTCTTTATGGTTGACCGTTTCGGCCTGCTGACCGACGGTATGCCAAACCTGCTGCCGTTCCAGACGAAACTGGTGCAGAAGCGCGAAAACCTGAAAAACTGGGATACCGACAACGAAGTGCTCTCCCTGCTGGACGTGGTGCGCAACGTGAAGCCGGATATTTTGATCGGCGTTTCCGGGCAAACCGGCCTCTTCACCGAAGAGATCATTCGCGAGATGCACAAGCACTGCGAGCGCCCTATCGTGATGCCGCTCTCTAACCCAACCTCCCGCGTGGAAGCGACGCCGCAGGACATCATCGCCTGGACTGAAGGTAACGCCCTGGTTGCCACCGGCAGCCCGTTCGATCCAGTGGTGTGGAAGGATAAAACCTATCCGATCGCCCAGTGCAACAACTCTTACATCTTCCCGGGCATTGGTCTGGGCGTAATCGCCTCCGGCGCGTCTCGCATCACCGATGAAATGCTGATGTCGGCAAGCGAAACCCTCGCAGGCTACTCGCCGCTGGTCAACAACGGTGAAGGTCTGGTGCTGCCGGAGCTGAAAGACATTCACAAGGTGTCGCGCGCTATCGCGTTCGCGGTAGGTAAAATGGCGCAGCAGCAAGGCGTGGCGGTGAAAACCTCTGCCGACGCGCTGCAGCAGGCCATTGACGACAACTTCTGGAAGCCTGAATACCGGAGTTATCGCCGGACGTCGATTTAACTCTGCGTTCCAACCGTTCCCTCTCCTCAAAAGGGAGAGGGAACGTGAACACCCTCCTCTCTTTATTTTCTTAGCCGCTACAACGGCGTTCCCCTACCCCTTATTTAAAAAATCAATAATTCAACGATAATTCATATCTCGCTGAAATATAAAATTTTCACATAACACTTTTTGCCTAATAAACAAATTCTTTTAAGGGTTTAGTAACGTTCCACATCACTAAACTCATTAATTTAAAAAGGGTATTAAAATGGCAATTCCGGCATATCTTTGGCTTAAAGATGACGGCGGTGCAGATATCAAAGACGCTGTTGATGTACAAGATCGCGAGGGAAGCAAGGAGCGGTCATGTGCTACAGAGATGAAGTGACAAGTTACTTGCAGGCGAATAAAATTCTTGCGTTAAAACTCGACCACGCATTAACGGGTGTAGGAAAAGCCGTATCAAATCAGATTGAAACGATCGGCGCAGCTGCAACGCGCGCACTGTATTATACGTCCTGCTTTACTGATGAATATCAGGACGTATGCAAGAAACAAAAAGCTGAAGACATTCGATTTAGAAACGGTGTTATTTATCTTCTTCGACATAACAATGTTGCGTATGACATGTTCAAAATTTATTTCGAAGAAATATTTAAAGATAAAACCACAGAACAGCTTGAACGTATCAAACAAATGCTTATGGCTGTTAATATCCATATTGCCGCAAGCTCACTCACAAACGTGGGGTTTGCTTTAGCAACGGCATCATTTGTCGCAGCAGGCATGAATCTAAACCTTGAAATCAGTGCCCTGGCAGGGCGAAGAGCGGGACAGGTTGTTGGGATTATTGGCATATACGGCATTGTCCAAAAAGCAGCAGACAGCGCGCATCGTCTTCACATTACTTATCCCGCTTACTACTCAGCGCTATACGTTCAAGAGTTGGAAATGATGTATTTCCTGATAGAGCCAGTGTTTGAGCGGGCTAAGGCGCTTACAGCACAATGGGCATCGGATGATGAAATTGCGGATATCATAACCAGGATGGTTCGATAACCATGATGAATCTTATTAAAAGATTTTTCAGGCGAATGTTCAGGTCGTTAGTTTCGTATTATGGCCCATCAGCGCTGACAGTAGTATTCGCCTTGATTCAGGGCTCATTATTTCCTGACGCCCCAATCTGGCTGATCCCCTTATTCTTTGTGTTTGTGATGGTTGTTTTATCAATATATGAAATTGCAAGATTCAAACGTTAGCATTATCGTAAATTTATGCATAAGGATATATTATGTCTATACCCGCACACTTATGGCTTGAAGATGAAAATGGTTCACCGATCGTTGGCAGTTGTCTTATGCCACTTCGTCTGGGGTCTATCGAGTTAAAATCCTTCTCTCACGGTGTCACTATCCCTGTCGATCCAAGCTGGGGAAAACTAACAGGAACGCGTGTCCATCGCCCTATCACAATAGTGAAGGAATTTGATCAAACAACACCACTTTTGTACCGTGCTGTCTGTGAAGGCCGAACCATGAAGAAGGCCACAATTAAAATGTACCGTATTCTGGAATCAGGTATTGAGGCCGAGTATTTCAATATCATTCTGGAAAACGTCAAGTTTACAACGGTTGCACCCTACCTGTCTCCTAACGGTATAAGCAGTACGCACCTTGAAACGCTCGAATTACGTTATGAAGCGATTACCTGGAAGTATACAGAGGGTAATATTATCTATCGTGATTCATGGAACGATCGTTGTTGTGCATGATGACGAAGAAGGCAAAGGATGCTTCGCCTCTAACTAAGAGAGAAAATGTTTAATTTAACCGCAGAGCAACGACAAGTGGTGAGAATGAAACTATTTGATTGTCCATTAGTGATGGTGGTACTCCTTGTAATTCTATGGTGTACCGTAGTATTTCTGTCATTAATCACATTATATAAAGTTATTCCACCAGATGCGCAGTACTCTTTTGCGGAGCATTTTGAAATCTATGGCGACGAATTGATTATGGATTTTGTGCTGTACCTTTTTTTCAGTATAGCCGCATTCATTGCCTCAGCTCTTACACTAGCCTTGTATTTGCTTATACGGAAAAGATAATCCTGGGCAGCAATGCTGCCCCTCTACTTGGTATACACTCGAAAACGTTGTATAGTGGTAATTACTTACAAACTCATAACATATAAGGAGGCCAATTATGCTGTACTGTGAAATTTTCAATGTTTCACATACATTTGGTGATCGCACCAGCTCAAGCGTTATCGGTATCGTGCTGCGATAACTTCTGCTTGAGCGAAGACACCAACCCCTGAAATCCCTTCTCTCGGGCTTACTGAGTTATCGTCAGCGATGTTTGACGAGGCATAAACATGCCTGTAACTCTTGGGTAAGCAACAATGAGCACTATACTCACTGCACAATCTTTACGCGTTGATACGGCGTTTGGCACGCTCTTCGACTCGCTCTCCTTTACGCTAAAAAAAGGCGACCGCATTGGCCTGCTGGGCGATAACGGCTGCGGCAAAAGTACGCTGCTGAAGGTGCTGGACGGCACTGACGCTCCTGCCTCAGGAACGGTTTCGCTGGCCGGGCACTGCCTGATGGCACGGGTAGAACAGCACCTGCCGGACGCTATTTTCCCGCTGACCATGCTGGATGCCGTGCTGGCGCAGTTACCTTCTGCTGAACGTGACAGCCTGGGCTGGAAAGCCGAAACGCTGCTGGCAAGCATGGGCTTCACGCCGCAGGATATGATGCTGCAATCCGCGACACTCAGCGGCGGGCAACACACTCGCCTGCTGCTGGCGCGGGCATTGATTCACGAGCCGGATCTGCTTTTGCTGGATGAACCGAGTAACCATCTCGATTTACCCACCATGCTTTGGCTTGAGCAATTTTTGCAGAACTGGTCAGGCAGCTTTGTGCTGGTCTCGCATGACAGACAGTTGCTGGATGCCGTCACCAACGGTAGCTGGATCCTGCGCGATAAAACGCTGCACTACTTCGCCCTTCCCTGCACGGCCGCCCGCAAGGCGCTTGAAGCAAAGGATGAAAGCGACGCGCAGCGCCACAAGGCGGAGCAAAAGGAGATCGACCGTGTGACCGCCAGCGCTAAGCGGCTGGCGACCTGGGGCAAGGTTTACGACAACGAAGACCTGGCCCGCAAAGCCAAACAGATGGAAAAACAGGTCGAACGACTCAGGGAGAGCCAGACGGAGCTCACCGCAGGCAGTCCGTGGACATTAACCCTGCGTGGTGATGCGCTGCGGGCAGACCGTCTGCTGGAGATGGAAAATCTCGGCGTCCACCCTGCTCCTGGGCTACCCAACCTGTTCAGCATTGAGACAGCGCGCCTGAAAAGCGGCGATCGTGTGGCGATTGTCGGTCGTAACGGCTGCGGCAAATCGTCACTGATGAAGCTTATCTGGCGACAGTTTACCGATGAACTGACCCACGACGGGCTGAAGCTGCACCCCCGCGTGTCGCCAGGCTATTACGACCAGACGCTGAATCAGCTACCGGACAACGCCACGCTGCTCGACGCGCTGGAGCCTTTCGCGCCGGATCCGCAGAACCGCAAAATGGCGCTGATAAGCGCGGGTTTCCCGTGGGCGCGTCACGGGCAAACGGTCAGCACGCTAAGCGGTGGCGAGCGTTCACGCCTGTTGTTCGTGGGCCTGACGCTTGCTCGCTATAGCCTGTTGATGCTGGATGAACCCACCAACCACCTGGACATGGAAGGCAAAGAGGCGCTGGCACAAACCCTTCAGCAGTTCGAAGGCGGTGTTCTGCTGGTCAGCCATGACCGTCAGTTGATCAGCCAAAGTTGTAATCGTTTCTGGCTGATTGAGAATGGGACACTGAGCGAATGGCACGATGCAGAAGCGGTGTTTGAGCGTCTGCGTGAAAGCGCAGGGCTAGTGACATCCGCGGCGCCCGCTGCTGCCGCGACGGTTCAACCCTCGCCGTATGACGATCTGCTTGAACGGCTGGTCGCTCTGGAAACGCTGCTGGAAGACGATCTGGCACGGAAGCCGAAGCATCAGAAGCCGCAGCTTCAGGCGCAATGGCGTAAAGAGATTAAGGAGATAGAAGCACAGCTGTAAAACTGCGCCCGGCGAGTTGCTCGCCGGGCCAGTCTTTTCCCCCTTAATAATAAGAGGGATCGCCGTATTCTTAATCTTAAATCGAATCAAATGATGACATTATGTTGCCGTAGCCTTGCATTACCAGGCTAATGTATCAATCCTTAAGGGGTATTACACCTGCTATGCAAATTCTAATCATGAACAAGGAGATACACATGAAGGCTGCTGTTGTCACTCAGGATCACCAGGTCAATATCACCGAAAAAACGTTAAGACCGTTAAAGCATGGAGAAGCCCTGCTTAAGATGGAGTGCTGTGGCGTATGCCATACCGATCTCCACGTGAAGAACGGTGATTTCGGCGATAAAACCGGGGTTATCCTGGGCCATGAAGGGATTGGTATCGTAAAAGAAGTTGGTCCTGGCGTGAAATCGCTTAAAGTCGGCGATCGCGCAAGCGTGGCATGGTTTTTTGAAGGCTGTGGTCACTGCGAATACTGTAATACCGGCAACGAAACCCTGTGTCGCGATGTAAAAAATGCCGGTTACTCCGTGGATGGCGGCATGGCGGAAGAGTGCATTGTTACCGCGGATTACGCGGTAAAAGTGCCGGACGGTCTGGATTCGGCTGCTGCCAGCAGCATCACCTGCGCCGGCGTGACCACCTACAAAGCGGTAAAAGTGTCTGGTATTAAACCGGGCCAGTGGATTGCAATTTATGGTCTGGGCGGGCTGGGTAACCTCGCACTGCAGTACGCTAAAAACGTCTTTAACGCCAAAGTCATCGCTCTTGACGTTAACGATGAACAGCTGAAGCTGGCGGCAAGCATGGGTGCGGATTTAACTATCAACTCACGCAGCGAAGATGCCGCTAAAATTGTGCAGGAAAAAACCGGCGGCGCGCATGCCGCAGTCGTCACTGCCGTCGCAAAAGCAGCATTCAACTCAGCGGTTGATGCCGTGCGTGCCGGTGGCCGCGTGGTCGCGGTTGGCCTGCCACCGGAAGCAATGAGCCTCGATATTCCGCGTCTGGTGCTGGACGGTATTCAGGTTGTCGGTTCGCTGGTCGGTACCCGTCAGGATCTGCAGGAAGCGTTCCAGTTTGCGGCAGAAGGCAAGGTCGTGCCGAAAGTCACGATGCGTCCGCTGGAAGACATCAACGCCATCTTTAAAGAAATGGAACAGGGTCAGATACGTGGCCGTATGGTGATTGACCTGCGTTCATAATCACCCACCGTTCAAGTACCGCTCCTGACAGGGGCGGTTTTTTATAGCCATTTTCCGGCAATCCTTATCTTAATTCCTTTGTTCCCTTGTTTTCCCCCGCGCCCGATGATGAATCCGACGCTAACAAGAAGATAACAAAGGAATTCACCATGCAAACCCCGTTTCGTCTGCCGCTGCTGACGGCGCTGATTCTGACGACCACCGCAGCCTGGTCCGCGGATGCACCTGTTAAAGGCGGCACGCTGATTTATCTGGAGCAACAGGCACACACCAACCTCTACCCGCCCGCCGGTGGCTTCTACCCGAACGGCGGCATTCTGAACCAGATCACCGACAAACTGACGTGGCAGAACCCCAGGACGCTGCAGGTGGAGCCCTGGGTGGCAGAAAGCTGGACCACCAACGCCGATAAAACCGAATACACCTTTAAAATTCGCCCTGGCATCACCTTCTCTGACGGCACGCCGCTGGACGCGAACGCCGTGGCAAAAAACTTTGATACCTACGGTTTAGGCAATAAGGCGCAGCGCCTGCCGGTGTCAGAAGTGATCAATAACTACGATCGCAGCGAAGTCATCGACCCGCTGACCGTGAAGTTCTACTTCAAAAAACCGTCGCCGGGGTTCCTGCAAGGCACCGCCACCATTGGCTCGGGTCTGGTCTCGCTCAGCACGCTGAAACGCAATTTTGAAGAGCTGGGGGATGCCCGTCATATCATTGGCTCCGGCCCGTTTGTGGTAAAGGACGAGAAGCTGGGTCGCGAAGTAACGCTGGAAGCGCGTAAGGACTACCAGTGGGGTCCCAAAAATCTGGCGCAACAGGGGCCAGCCAATCTTGATGGCATCAAGTTTATCGTGACTCAGGAAGACAGCGTACGCGTGGGCGCCCTGCTGGCCGGTCAGGCTGATTTTATTCGCCAGGTGCAAGCATATGACGAAAAGCAGGCTACAGATCAGGGCTATAAGATCTATGCTGCCCCGACGCGCGGGGTGAACGACAGCATCAGCTTCCGTCCGGATAACCCGCTGGTCTCCGATATTCGCGTGCGCCAGGCGCTGCTGCATGCCACCAACGCAAAACAGGTGGTTGAGACCCTCTTCTCGGCCAACTATCCGCAGGCGAAGTCAGTGATTGCCGATTCCGCCGCAGGTTTTGTCGATCTCAGCGACAAATTGGCCTTTGACCCGGCTAAAGCCAACCATCTGCTGGACGACGCGGGCTGGAAAGCAGGCAGCGACGGGATCCGCGCCAAAGACGGCCAACGTCTGGCACTGACGGTGTATGAATCCCTGCCGCAGCCGCAAAACAAAGAGGTGCTGCAGCTGGTTGCCCAGCAGTGGCGACAGGTGGGCGTGGCGCTGAGCGTCAAAGCCGGTGACGCAGGCAGCCGCACGCTGGATAACCTTGACCCGCTGAAAACCCCGTTAACCGTCTCCGAAGTGGGCCGCGCCGATCCTGACGTGGTGAAAAGCATGTTCTACCCGGCTAACCGCGACGCGCTGCTGCAAAAAGGCGGATCCAGCGACAAGGTCAAAAACTTCCGTGACGACAAGCTGAATGAACTGCTGGTGAACATTTCTGCTGAAGTCGATCCGCAAAAACGCCTGCAGCTGACGGGGGACGCCCAGCGCTACCTGCTGGATAACGCCTACGTCATTCCGATTTTCGAGGAGCCGCAGGTCTTTGCCGGTGCGCCGTGGCTGAAAGGCATCAATTTTGAAGCGGTAGGCCGCCCGTCGTTCTACGGCGCGTGGATTGAGAAACACTGAGGAGCCGACGATGCGCCACGCACTTCTTCAACGCTTTGGGCACGGGCTGCTGGTACTGTGGGCCGCCTTTACCCTCTCGTTCGTGTTGCTCCAGGTGCTGCCGGGCGACGCGGTGCTGATTAAATTTCAGAACCCGGACCTGGGCTTAAGCCCGGCGCAAATCGAGGAGATGCGCGTGGCCTACGGCGCGGACAGCCCGCTGTGGCAGCAATACGGTCATACGCTGCTGGCGATGCTGCGCGGGGATTTCGGCTATTCGCTACAGGCAGGGGTGCCGGTCAGCGAGCTGATTGCCAGCAATCTGCCGGATACCCTGAGCCTCGCCCTGCCAGCCTTTTTACTCGCGGTCCTGCTGGCATTTGCGCTGGCCTTTGCGTCGCGCCTGCCGGGTCTGCGCTGGCTGAGTAATACCCTCCAGTCTCTGCCAGTCCTGTTTATCTCTTTACCGACGTTCTGGCTGGGGATTGCCCTTATCCAGCTCTTTTCTTTCCAGCTGCGGCTGATCCCGGTGATTAACCCGACGCCGCTGCAGGGGCTGATCCTGCCAATCGTAACCGTCGCGATCCCAATCTCCGCCCCGCTGGCACAAATTCTGATGCGCAGTCTGGACCAGGTGGCGACGCAGCCGTTTGTCGCCGTCGCCCGTGCCAAAGGGCTGAGTGAAACCGCTGTCCTGTGGCGTCATGTGACCGGCAACGCCCTGCTGCCAGTGCTAAATATTGCCGGGCTACTGCTCGGCGAGCTGATTGCCGGGGCGCTGATCACGGAAACCGTTTTTGGCCGCAGCGGTCTCGGGCAACTGACCCAGCAGGCGGTGAATAACCAGGATATTGCCGTACTTCAGGCGGTGGTGATGATTTCCGCCCTCGGTTTTGTCCTGATCAATCTGCTGGTGGACCTGCTGATGCCGCTGCTGGATCCCCGTCTGCAAACCGTTACCGGAGGTGCATCATGAGCCTGGTCGATTACGCTGCCGCCGCGCGAAAACGCGTTCCCGCCTGGCAGGGCGTCGCGTGGCAACCAGGACTGTGGCTGGCATGGGCAGTAATTATCATTGCGCTTTTTGCCGCCGTGGCGCCCGGCCTGTTAACCCACTACAGCCCGATTGAGGGCATCGCCGGTGCACAGCGCCTGGCGCCGCAGGCGGGACACTGGCTCGGCACCGATCAGCTTGGTCGCGATGTTTATACCCGTATTGTTTATGGTGCGTCCCACTCCCTGAGCGCGGCGCTGGCCGCCGTGACGATGGGTCTGCTGGCAGGCACCGGCTTAGGGGTGGTTGCCGGGGCGTTCGCCGGACGCGTCGAGTCTCTGCTGATGCGCTTCGTCGACGTGCTGTTGTCCATCCCGTCTCTGCTGCTCTCGCTGACGGTGATTATTCTGCTCGGGTTTGGCACCGTTAACGCCGCGATTGCCGTAGGCGTTGCCTCCATTGCCAGCTTCGCCCGCCTCGCGCGCGGTGAAGTCGTGCGCATCCGCCACACGGATTATGTCGAAGCGGCGTTTGGCTGCGGCGGGACGTTTTTCGCCGTGCTGTGGCGACACATCCTGCCCAATGCCTTAACTGCCGTCATCGCCTTTGCCACGCTGCAGTTTGGTCAGGCCATCCTGGCGCTCTCCACGCTGAGCTTTCTCGGTTACGGCACCCCGCCGCCGGTGCCGGAGTGGGGCTTATTGATCGCCGAAGGCCGTAACTATCTCTCTACCGCCTGGTGGTTAACCACCTTCCCCGGCGTGGTCGTCATCGCCGTGGTGCTGGCCACCAACCGTATCAGTCAACAGTTCAGCGGAGGCCTGAAATGAGCGTACTCTCGGTAGAAAACCTGACCATCAGCTACCGTACCGCGCGCCAGTGGCGCGAGGTGGTGCATAACGTCAGCTTCACGCTCGGGCGAGGAGAAATGTTGGCCTTTGTCGGCGAGTCCGGCTCCGGCAAAACAACCACGGCGCAGGCGATCATCGGTCTGCTGGCCGATAACGCCCGGCGCGATGCGGGAAAAATCATTCTCAACGGCGAGGAGATAAGCCAGTGGTCCGCTAAGCGTCTCGATACCCTTCGCGGCGCGCGAGTTAGCCTGGTTCCGCAGGACCCGGGTAATTCGCTCAACCCGGTGAAGACCATTGGTGCGCAGGTTGGAGAGATTATTCAGCTACACCAGAAAGTGACTCGCGCTCAGCGCGACGAGCAGGTGCTCGCCCTGCTGACAAAGGTCGGCCTGAGCCACCCCGAACAGCGCATGACCCAGTATCCGCATCAGCTCTCCGGCGGGATGAAACAGCGCGTGCTGATTGCCATCGCCATAGCGCTGCGCCCGGACGTCATCATTGCCGATGAGCCTACCAGCGCGCTGGACGTGACGGTGCAAAAACGCATTCTTGACCTGCTGGATATCCTGCGCCGGGAATCGGGTACCGCCGTTCTGTTTGTCACCCACGATCTCGCGCTGGCCGCTGAGCGCGCGGACAGGCTGCTGGTTTTTCGCGATGGGGAGGTTCAGGAGCAGGGAAACACTGCCGATATCGTGCGCACGCCGCAGCACGCCTACACCCGCCAGCTGTTAAGCGATCTCCAGGGCCAGCGCCTGACCATTGCCCCGGTGGCAGGTCTGCCGCTCGCGTCACCGGCCATTCGCGCCCGCGCCATCAGCAAACAATTCTCCCTGGGCAAAGGCCATCAGCTTCAGGCGCTGGATCGGGTAACGTTTAACGTCAGGCGCGGCAGCACGCATGCGCTGGTGGGTGAGTCCGGCTCCGGAAAAACCACCCTCGCCCGTATTTTGCTGGGTTTCGAACAGGCAGACAGCGGACAGGTCATTATTGATGATATTGATGCCACCACGCTTAGCCGCGAGGCCCGTCGCCAGCTGCGCCAGAAGATCCAGTTTGTCTACCAGAACCCGTTTGCCTCTCTCGACCCGCGTCAGACGCTGTTTGAGATCATCGAAGAGCCCCTGAAGAACTTTTCTCGCCTCAGTAAGGAGGAGCGAAAGGTCCGGGTGGAGACCGTGGCGCAGCGGGTTGCCCTGCCCGTCGATATTCTGAGCCGCACTGCCCGTGAGCTTTCAGGCGGGCAGCGCCAGCGCGTGGCTATCGCCCGGGCGCTGATCCTGGAGCCGACCATTCTGGTGCTGGACGAAGCCACCTCCGCGCTGGACGTCACCGTGCAGGCGCAGATCCTGGCTCTGCTTCAGCAGCTGCAGCAGCAACTGGGGTTGACCTATCTCTTTATTACGCACGATCTGTCCACGGTTCGCCGAATCGCCCACAGCGTCACGGTGCTGCGCAGCGGTCAGGTGGTCGAACAGGGCGACGTCGGAACCTTATTCACGTCGCCACAGAACGACTATACCCGCGAGCTGATTGCTGCCATTCCCCATTTTTCACCCGCTACGGAGGAGTTCGCATGACGCGAAAACGCCTGGGATTTTTCACCCGCCTGCTTGACGACGCTACGCCGAAGGAGCGCTATCGTCTGGCAACTGAACAGATCCGCCACGCCGAACGCCACGGCTTTGACAGCGCCTGGATTGCTCAGCACCACTTCCATGAAAGTGAAGGCGGCCTGCCGTCGCCGCTGCTGTTTCTGGCACACGTTGCGGCGCATACCGAAACCATTCGACTCGGCACGGCCATCATTACGCTACCAATGGAAAACCCGCTGCGCGTCGCAGAAGATGCCGCGGTGCTGGATTTACTCGCCGATGGACGTCTCGAAGTCGGTTTTGGTTCGGGCGGCACGCCGACCTCTTTCCTGCCGTTCGGACTGACGTTCGAACAGCGCGGCGCGGCCTTTGCTGACCATCTACATGTGATCCAGAGCGCCTGGCGCGGGGATTCGCTCACCCATCCGGATAACCACCTGTACCCGCCAGCGCCACAGCTGGCCGACCGTATCTGGATAGCCACCTTCTCAGTTGACGGTGCCGTTCGCGCCGCGCAGGCCGGACACGGTTTAATGCTCTCCCGCACGCAGCCGCGCCCGGCAGATCGGCTGGATTTAACGCTCGACGCGATCCAGAACCCGATTGTGGATGCCTACCTCGATGCGCTGCCGGCAGGCATCGCCCCGCGTATTCTGGCCTCCCGTACAGCCTTCGTCGCTGACAGCGATGACTATGCGCTCAGAGTCGCAACGCCGGGTCTCGCGAAACAAGCCCAGCAGCATCGCGCTGCCGGATACACGGTTAAAGGTGACAACGTCACTGATTATCGTCGTCAGTTCGATGCCCATATCGGTTCGCCTGAGACGGTGCTGCGTTCGCTGCAGGCCGATTCCGTTCTCCGGCGCGCCACGGATATCTCATTCCAGGTCCATTCGGTCGAGCCTTCGCATCGCGACACGCTGCGCTCCATCGAACTGATCGCCGAACATATTGCCCCCCACATCCTTTGAGGAGACACCTATGTCATTAAGTCAGGACATTCTCGCCGAGCTGGCGGAAATTAAACCCGGTTCCCCTCTGGCAGAGGCGCGCGCCACGCGTGATGCCGCCACACGACACGCGCAGGGCAGCTACGAAATTCTCTTCAGCCAGCAGGACACCGATTTCCCACTTGATGAACGCTTCACTGTGGCAGCAAAAGTTGCCAGATGGCACAACGCAGAGGCGCTGGCCGCGCACTACGCGGGCTTTGGCCTGGCCGATCCGACCACGGAACGGCTTACCCCGGCGCTGAGCTTCGCGCGTCTGCTGACGTTCTCACCCGTCGAAGCGACGCCTGCTGCGTTAAAGGCGCTGACCCAGGCGGGATGGAGCAAGGAAGGCATTGTTACCCTGGCGCAGCTCGTCGCATTTGTGAGCTTCCAGAGCCGACTCATTACCGGGCTGCGGCTGCTGAACGACAGGCCTGTCGCCACAAGCGATGCGCCGGTGGCGGCAGGCATCTGGCACACGACCGCAACAACGGTCACCGGAAAGGCGGCACCCGTCGCATTTACCCAGCAGGAGCTGGGATGGGAACCGTGGATAGCGGCCAAACTGCTGGCGGACTTCCGTGACGATGAGGTTGCCATCCTGACGAAATTTGGCCATACCGACTCCGACTACTTCCGCCTGCTGGCGCGCAACCTGCCGGTACTTGAACAGCGCACGCTAACGGATAAAGGAATTTTTTATACCCCAGGAGGATTGCCGCGCGCCGAGCGCGAGCTGGCCGCAACGGTCGCCAGTAAAATCAACGGCTGCATCTACTGCGCATCTGTCCATGCACGTAAAGCCAGCCAGCTGTCAAAGGATGACGGCGCGGTAGAGGCGCTTCTGGCGGTGCGTCCGGGGCAATCCCTGAGCGAGGGGCAGTCTGCGCGCTGGCAGGCGGAAATTAACTTTGCGGCAGCGCTGTCGGTTACGCCGCCTGCCGCCACGCCGCTGCACCTTGCCGCACTCGAAAAAGAGGGGCTGGATACCCTGGCGCAGCTTGATCTGGTGCAGTCCGCGGCGTTCTTCGCCTGGGCCAACCGCCTGATGCTGACCCTTGGCGAGCCCTGGCTTGCCTGACCCGATCAGGCTAGCGCGCGAGCGTTAGCCTGAGCCTGCCTGGCCCGCAGATAACCGTAGATCAGCAGCGCGCTCATGGCCGAGAAAGAAAGTATCGCCGCAGGCAGCGTGACGTAGCTCCAGCTAAAGCCGAGTGTAATCATCATCCCGCCGAAAAATGCGCCAACCGCACGGCCGAGATTAAATGCCATCTGACCGCCTGCAGCACCCAGCATCTCACCGCCCTTCGCATTCTGCAGGAGCAGAATTTGCAGCGGCGCAGAGAGCGCGAACAGCCCGGCACAGCAGATAAACCCCATGACCAACGAGGCCGTTTTCAGTTCACCAAAGGCAAAAAGCAGCAGCAGAGAAGTCACAATCACCATGTCGGTGGTGGCCGCAATGCGCAGCGGGCTAAAGCGACCCGAGAGTTTGCCGCTCAACAGATTGCCCAACACCATACCAAGTCCCATCAGCATCATGATGGCTGTCATCACCCCTTCGGTGAAGCCAGAGACGTTGACCATAAATGGTTTAACGAAACTGAACCAGGCAAAAACCCCGGCGTTGCCAAACATGGTGGCAGCAAAAATCAGCCAGGGTTCTGGTTTTTTAAGGAAGTGGAACTGCTCGGTCAATTTGATTTCTGATGTGTCGTGGATATCCGGTACCCAGAGCAGAACCGAGAGGATCACTAGCGCATCGAACACTGCAATCAGGAAAAAGGTATAGCGCCAGCTGAATTCGTGCCCCAGCCAGGTACCCAGTGGAACGCCCACCAGGTTGGCTACGGTCATTCCGGCGATCATCCCGGCCACCGCGACCGTCACTTTCCCCGGCGGGGCAATTTTAGACAGAATAATCGCCCCGACACCGAAAATCGCGCCGTGCGGAAAACCGGAAATCAGGCGCCCGGCCGCCAGCCAGAAATATGACGTAGAAAACGTAAACAGAGCGTTCCCGACCGCGCACAGGGCAACCAGAAACAGCAGCGTGGTTTTTAACGAGAACTTGCCTGAGAAAAGCGCCACAATCGGGGCGCCAATCACCACGCCGAAGGCATAAAACGAGATCATATTCCCGGCGGAGGGAATCGAAATACCGGTGTCATGCGCCAGCTCGGTTAACACGCCCATAATGCCAAATTCAGCCATTCCCAGACCAAAGGTGCTCAGCGCCAACGAAAAAATTGTCTTTTTCATACCTCAACCACTGGTTAATCACTCGCGACGGGCATTATTGAATAATCTTGTATGGTGAGCCAGTTCAAATGAGCTGGCTGACACGTTAATCCATTAATTCAGATGCTTTATCCAATATTTTTTTAAATCTGGTGAGAGGGTTTGAGGTGTAGTTTTTACAATGCGCTTTCTGCCGCTGCTTTAGCGCGTGTAATAGCGCCAGTATTGAAAATTGGATGCTCGTGATTGTTCGTTATGTCACGAACGCGGTAGATTTTCCATGCATCACCTTCACGACGAAGAAATACTTCAAGGTGTATGCTTCTCCCGCCACCCGCCCCCTCAATGACCTGGACTACTTCACCGTTTAAAAATGGTCTTGCGTTTTCCACTCGTAACGCAGGTATCCATTCGCGAGAGTAATCCTGAGTATATGTAAAATAGTCGGACTCTATTAACTCTTGTTCAGAGATTTCCTGAATGGCACCAATGCGAACAATAGTATCAGCAGAAACATATTTACGCAGTTCGTCGGCAGGGTAAGGCCTGGCTTCATCACTGCCGAATGCGGAAAGATAGGATTTATAAAATGATATGGTAGTGTCTTGCGCACTCTGATCATGATTGGCTGTCGAACTACATCCCACTAACAACATACCGAATAATATAAATATCCTTTTCATCAATGCATCCTGTAAATTTTAAAGGTTGGTTGCATTTTGCGATACCCCGGCCCTGAATTCCGCCCCACAATCTTTTGCATAATCTGTGTTCGGTACCTTAACACCTCCAGCCAGAATAGCCAGGCGGGTAAATTTAGCACATTCACTATGAGAGTGCCCCAGAGCGTGTGAACGGAGATACGAAACTGCAGCTTCTTTATTCCAACTCATTCTTAGTTCCTTTAAGTAAGTAAGAATGAAATTATTACGTTAACCTGTAATAAATTGTGGGATTAAAAATGCTGAAATTGATAGTTATTGCGACGATCTGACAGGGGTACTGATGCAATGCATCTTTGCGAATACCCCTGTCGGATCGCCGGAAAGCAAAAACCCCGCGCTGGCGGGGTTCTCGTCATGTTCAGATTGTTAGCTTATCGTCGCTGCCGTGCGGCGCAACTCTGCCAAGCATAAAAGGATTATCGAACTTTCTGACCTGTTTTCAAGTTTTACGACGGAAATCAGCACAACCGCTTTCAGCAGCAGACTTCGCGCGCGTGATGGCTCCTGCATTAAATATTGGATGTTCGTAGTTATCGGTTACATCACGGACCCTGTATATCTTCCATGTACCAGACTCACGCCGAACATATACCTGAAGCTCTAACTTCCCTCCGTGCTCCTTACCAATCCATACGGGCAAAATCTCGCCACCCATAAAAGACCTGGCGTCACCAACAGTGAGTGCCGATACCCACGATGGATCATAGTCCTGCGCATAAGCGAAGTAATCAGATCCAATAAGGTCTTGTTCGGGTATCGACTCAATATTATCCAGTCTTTTGAGCGTGTCGGCAGAGACATATTCACGCAGCTCGGACGGAGAGTAATTATTGTCGCTGCTGGTAAGAGACATCAGATAAGTAGAGTAAAAAGAATGTACTCGCATCGGAGCAGACTGATACTGCTTAGCTGAGCAAGCGGATAGCAAGCATGCACATAACACTATTGCAGCACGCATCAATTCTTCCTGTAAATTTTGAAGGATGGCTGAGCTGAGCGATACCCAGGGCCGGGGTACATTCCGTGCTGTCGGAAATCAGAAATCCATTGTGTTCCGTCATACATTGTCATATGCCCGCTTGAGTTTCCACCCGGATAGGGTTGAATGACAGCGACATCACCACTCAATAATGTTGAACCCGGTGGAACTTCATGAAACCCCGCTCGCAATAATGATGGCCCGTAATCTTTTGCGTTTAGGGTTCTCTCCAGCCTGATGCCACCTGCTTGTATTGCTTCCCTGGTAAAGGTTGCACATTCGTTATGTGAACGACCAAGAGCGCGTGATCGAAGATGTGAAACTGCAGCTTCTTTATTCCAACTCATTCTTAGTTCCTTTAAGTAAATAAGAATGAAATTATCCCATTAACCACACAATGTGAGCGGTATTAAAAGTGCTGATTTTGTTGCGTCCGCGACGATCTATTACACTTCATAGTGCGGCCTCGCTTTTTTCCCGCGCCGGATAACCTGAGGATGACAATCATGGGAAGCAAAAAGAAAACCAGTGCCACTGTTGATGTCGTAAAAAATGCACCGCTAAAAACCAAAGAGTATGAGCAAGAGCTTCGTCGCCTGCACGTTGAACTGGTTAAGCTCCAGCAATGGGTTGTCGCCAAAGGACTCAAAGTGTGTATTGTTTTTGAAGGACGCGACGGCGCCGGCAAAGGCGGTACCATTAAAGCGATCACCGAGCGCGTCAGTCCACGCGTGTTCCGCGTGGTTGCCCTCCCCGCGCCAACTGAAAAAGAGAAAACCCAGCTCTATTTTCAACGTTATGTTCCCCATTTGCCTGCCGCCGGGGAGATCGTCATATTTGACCGAAGCTGGTATAACCGCGCGGGTGTCGAGCGGGTAATGGGATTTTGCACCCCTGAGCAAGTTGAGAAGTTCCTTGATGGTGCGCCGGTTATGGAAAAAGCGATGGTGGATGCAGGGATCATCCTGCTGAAGTACTGGCTGGAGGTGACGCCGAAAGAGCAGGAGCGCCGTCTGCGTGACCGCATTAACGATGGTCGTAAAATCTGGAAGCTGTCACCGATGGATATTAAATCCTTTAACCTGTGGGACGAGTATACCCTTGCGCGCGACGCAATGTTTGAAGCCACCGATACCGCCTGGGCGCCGTGGTTTGTGGCGCGTTCAGAAGATAAAAAACGCGTGCGCCTGAATATTATTTCGCACCTGCTTACGCAAATCCCGTATAAAGAAATTCATGTCGACAAGGTGGATTTACCGAAACGTAAAATAGGCAAAGTGAAACCCACGAAATACCCGTTCCGGTATGTGGAAGAGCGGTTCTGAAATTACTGGAATACGCCTCGCAGAATGTAGATTACCAGGGGGTAAAGTATTGTTTTTTGTTGGCTGCGGTTGATAATAACCGCACCAACAAAGGAGCTTAAAATGAAACCAAACCGAAGCAAAGACTATGGTAAAAGGGAGAGCGTGGCGAGTGGAGTCTCCCGTGAAGCCCAGACACAAGAGGCGCAAAGACGACAGCATCAGCAAGATAAAGAGTTCATAAGAGCCATGAATGAATTTACGGCTAAAGCGGGATTATTATCAGACGATCCTTTCTTTGGAGGGATTTAATGTGCTTTCAGTTTGACGTTTACCGTAACCCTTCAGAGAGAACCCGGGACTATCAACCTTATTTTATGATAATTCAACATGACTATTATGATGATTTATCAACAAGACTGATTATTCCATTAAGTTACCACAATTATTTATGTGGACATATCAACGCCGCGGCGCCCTTAGTGAATATTGATTTTGAGCGATATTTTCTTAACACCGCTGGCATAACACACGTGGAGAAAAAGAAACTAAATAATAAAAATTATGTATGCAATCTTCGCAGCGCGAGGAGTACTGTGATTGCGGCGATCGATGCATTAGTAACCAATACATAACGTAGGCCCGCGCAAGTGCAGCGCCGCCGGGCAAAGCCGACGGCGCAGGTCTTACTTCATGCCTTCCGTACTTTCCTGTTTCGCTTCCAGACGTTCCACATCACGATACCAGCGCGGGTGGTGTTTTTGCGCCCAGCGGCGGCTCACCTTCCCTTCAATCATCCCTTTAATCGATCCTTTCACCCAGAATGCCATATACATATGGATCAGGATGGCGTGGATCAGAATGATTGCTGACGTCGCGTGGATCAGTAGCGCATAACGCACCACCTGAATCGGAAAGAAGTGTGCGAAATACGGACGCCAGATAATCACTCCGGTCACCAGCAGCACAAAAATCATGCTCATGATGGTCCAGAACATCATCTTCTGCCCTGCATTGTATTTGCCCACTTTCGCGACTTTATGCTCGTTACCCTTCAGGACTTCGACGATCCCTTTCACCCATGGGATATCCTGCTTGTCCGGGATGTTGTGATGGACAAAGCGCACGAACATAAACATCAGCACCACGAAAATCAGCACGCCGAAAAACGGGTGCAGAATACGCCCCATTTGCGGAGTACCGAAGGTTTCGGTCAGCCACTGCAGCGTCGGGAAGAAGAACGAAATCCCCGACACCGCCACCAGGAAGAAGCAGATCACCACCGTCCAGTGACAGGCGCGGTCGACAAACTTCGTGCGCACGATCATTTTCGACTTACTCATGATGATCCTCCTCGTCGTCTACCTCTTTGTTTGGCCCAATCCCAATGTAGTGATAAATCAGCCCGGCAAAGGTGGCGATAAAGCCCGCCGCTGAGAGCGGTTTAAGCGCCCCTTTCCACAGATTGATGGACGTATCGATCGCCGGATCCTTCGGTAAGTTGTGGTACAGCTCCGGCTGGTCGTTATGGTGCAGCACATACATCACGTGCGTGCCGCCCACACCCTGCGGATTATAAATACCGGCCTTGTCGTAACCGCGTGCTTTCAGCTTGTCTACCCGCGCCTGCGCCACGTCCAGCATCTCTTTTTTGGTGCCGAAGTGGATCGCGCCGGTCGGGCAGGTCTTCACACAGGCTGGCTCCTGCCCGACGCTGACGCGGTCCACGCACAAGGTGCATTTGTATACCCGGTTATCCTCTTTATTGAGGCGCGGGATATTAAACGGACAGCCCGCAATGCAGTACCCGCAGCCGATGCAGTTATCCTGCTGGAAGTCGACGATCCCGTTGGCGTACTGAATAATCGCGCCGGCAGACGGGCACGCCTTCAGGCAGCCCGGATCTTCACAGTGCATGCAGCCATCTTTGCGGATCAGCCACTCCAGCCTGCCGTTCTGCTCGGTTTCGCTAAAGCGCATTACTGTCCAGGATTTGGCGCTCAGATCCGCCGGGTTATCGTAAACCCCAACGCAGTGCCCAACGTTGTCGCGGATATCGTTCCACTCCGAGCACGCCACCTGGCAGGCCTTGCAGCCCACGCAGGAGGAGACATCGATAAGCTTGGCGACCTCTGCCTTGTAGTCCCGCGCGCGGGGCGCGGGAGTTATCGGGTTAGTCGCGGAGCGTTTGATAACGTCTTGTGTTTCCATCGCCATGTAATCGCTCCTTACGCTTTCTCGATGTTAACCAGAAACGCCTTGTACTCCGGCGTTTGCGAGTTGGAATCGCCAACGTTTGGCGTCAGGGTATTGGCGATGTAGCCTTTCTGCGCCACGCCCTCAAAGCCCCAGTGCAGCGGGATACCGACGGTTTCCACCTGCTGCCCGTGCACGTTCAGACTTTGAAGACGTCGGGTCACCACCGCCACTGCGCGAATAAAGCCGCGCTTGCTGCTCACCTTCACGCGGTCGCCGTTGGCAATGCCCTTCACTTTTGCCAGAGTTTCGCTTATCTCCACAAACTGTTCCGGCTGGGCGATGGCATTAAGCCGTGCATGCTTGGTCCAGGTGTGGAAGTGCTCGGTCAGGCGATAGGTGGTCCCCACATACGGGAACTTATCCTTCTTACCTAAACGCAGCACATCGTCCTCATAGATACGCACCACCGGGCTGGAGACCACGTTTGGATGCAGCGGGTTGGTGCCGAGCGGCGTTTCCATCGGCTCGTAGTGTTCCGGGAACGGCCCTTCCGCCAGCTTGTTGAGGGCAAACAGGCGTCCCAGCCCTTCCGGCTGCATGATAAACGGCCCGGTGTTGCTGCCCGGCGCGGCGGTGTTGTAGTCCGGGATATCGTTCCCCGTCCATTTTGTCCCGTTCCACTGAATCAGCATCCGTTTCGGATCCCACGGTTTACCGTCGATATCCGCCGAGGCACGGTTGTAGAGCACACGACGGTTGAGCGGCCACGCCCATGCCCAGCCCAGCGTATTGCCCAGCCCGGACGGGTCAGCGTTATCGCGGTTAGCCATCTGGTTACCCTGCTCCGTCCAGCTACCGGCGTAGATCCAGCAGGAAGACGCCGTCGTGCCGTCGTCGCGCAGCAGCGCGAAGCTGTTCAGCAGTTGGCCTTTCTTCGCCACCAGGTTGCCCTTAGCGTCATAGAGATCCGCCAGCGCAACGCCATTGTTCTCTTTGGCGACTTCCTCTGACTCAGGATGGTCAGGCTGCTTGTAGTTCCAGCTCATCTTCAGCAGCGGCTCAGCGCCTTTGCCGCCTTCGGTGCGGTACATTTCGCGCAGGCGATGGTAAATCCCGGCCAGGATCTCGCCGTCGTTACGCGCTTCGCCCGGAGCGTCCTGGCCTTTCCAGTGCCACTGCAGCCAGCGGCCAGAGTTAGCAATAGACCCGTCTTCTTCCGCAAAGCAGGTGGACGGCAGGCGGAACACTTCGGTCTGAATGGATACGGTATCGACATCGTTCATCTCGCCGTGGTTCTGCCAGAAGTTAGAGGTCTCAGTGACCAGCGGGTCAATAACCACCATGTACTTGAGCTTGCTCAGGCTGCGCACAACCTTGTTTTTATCCGGGAACGAGGCCACCGGGTTGAAGCCCTGGCAGATGTAACCCGTGACGTCGCCCTTATCCATCATGTTGAAATACTTGATGACGTCGTACGCCTGATCCCATTTTGGTAGCCAATCGAAGCCCCAGTCGTTCTCTTTTTGCGCCGCGTCGCCGTAGAAGGATTTCATCAGGCTGACGTAGAACTTCGGATAGTTGCTCCAGTAGTTCACCTGATCCGGTAACGTCGCTTTTGGCGTATTCGCCTCAAGATACGTTTGCAGATCCGCCTGCTTTTCAGACGGCAGCGTCAGGTAGCCCGGCAGGCTGGTCGACAGTAAACCAAGATCCGTTAAGCCCTGAATATTGGAGTGACCACGCAGGGCGTTAACACCACCACCGGCCATCCCCATATTGCCGAGCAGCAGCTGGATCATCGCCATTGTGCGGATGTTTTGCGCACCAACGGTATGCTGCGTCCAGCCCAGCGCATACAGGAACGTGGTGGTTCTGTCGGCGGCACTGGTTGAGGCCAGCACCTCGCAGACTTTCAGGAAGTCCGCTTTCGGCGTGCCGCAGATGTTTTCCACCACCTCCGGCGTATAGCGGGAAACGTGCTGTTTCAGCAGGTTCCACACGCAGCGCGGGTGCGTCAGCGTTTCATCCCGCAGCGCATAGCCGTTTTCATCGAACTGATAGTTCCAGGTCGTTTTATCGTACTGGCGTTTTTCGGCGTCATAGCCGCTAAACAACCCGTTATCGAAGGCAAAATCATCCCGCACCAGCAGGTTCGCGTTGGTGTAGTGCTTAACGTATTCCGCGTTAATTTTGTTGTTTTCGATCAGGTACAGCAGCACGCCGGACAGGAACGTAATGTCCGTACCGGAGCGGATCGGCGCATAGATATCGGCCACCGATGCCGTACGCGTAAAGCGCGGATCGACGACGATAAGCATCGCATCGTTTTTATTTTTCGCTTCCATCGCCCAGCGGAACCCCACCGGATGAGCTTCAGCGGCGTTACCGCCCATCACCACCACGACGTTAGCGTTTTTGATATCAACCCAGTGGTTGGTCATCGCACCGCGACCAAATGTTGGAGCAAGACTTGCTACCGTTGGTCCGTGTCAGACGCGCGCCTGGTTGTCTACCGCCAGCATGCCGAGAGAGCGCACAAATTTTTGCGTCAGCATGCCGGTTTCATTGCTGGCTGCAGAGGCACATAGCATCCCGGTGGAGAGCCAGCGGTTAACCGTCACGCCCTGGGCGTTCTTTTCAATAAAGTTGGCGTCGCGGTCGGCTTTCATTAATTTGGCAATACGGGAGAAGGCCTCATCCCAGGAGATACGCTGCCACTTGTCGGAACCCGGCGCGCGGTATTCCGGGTAGCGCAGGCGGTTTTCGCTGTGAACATAGTCCAGCAGCCCCGCCCCTTTCGGGCAAAGCGCCCCGCGGCTCACCGGATGATCCGGGTCCCCTTCAATATGGTAAATCGCTTCTCTGGCGTTCTTCGCGCCATCGCCCAGGCTATACATTAAAAGCCCACAACCTACGGAGCAGTATGTGCAGGTGTTACGGATCTCTTTTGCGCGCAGCAGCTTATAGTTGCGTGCCTGAGCCAGCGCCATTTTGGGAGCAAACCCCAGCATGGCTGCCGTTGTTCCGGCCATACCGCCCGCGCAGATTTTAAAAAATTGTCTGCGGCTGACGTCCATTGTTGTCCTCTTTTTCGAATAAGACTTCGCGCCGCAAACTAGCAGTAACTCCCCTGATTTTTTTGCGTCAAATCAAGGTCATCTGTCTTCACCCCCTTAATAGTCACCACCGGTACATTTAAATACCCCTTTTTGATTAACGGTTTAAGAGAATAATTGGCGACAGCGTCAGGATGAATGCGATACATTTTTCCTTTGATTTTTATTGCAATGGCGAAGTAATGGACAGAAAAAAAGCAACGCTTATTGGGCTGGCGGCAATACTGTTATGGAGCACGATGGTTGGGCTCATTCGCAGCGTGAGCGAGGGGTTAGGGCCAGTAGGCGGTGCGGCAATGATCTACACCGTCAGTGGATTATTGTGTCTGGTGACGGTGGGATTTCCTGATATTCGCAAATTCTCGCCACGCTATCTTATTGCAGGCAGCGTGCTGTTTGTCAGCTATGAAATTTGCCTGGCACTCTCGTTGGGCTATGCCGCAACGCGATCGCAGGCCATTGAGGTCGGCATGGTCAATTATCTGTGGCCGAGCCTGACGATTGTATTTGCCATTTTGTTCAACGGGCAAAAATCAACACTGTGGGTGATCCCCGGCTTAGCCATCTCATTGCTGGGCGTCTGCTGGGTATTAGGCGGTGAACAGGGATTACATCTTGAGGAGATCACCCGCAATATCGTTTCCAGCCCGCTGAGCTACGCGCTGGCGTTTGCCGGGGCATTTATCTGGGCGGCCTACTGCACCGTAACCAGCAAATTTGCCAAAGGGCAAAACGGCATTACCCTTTTTGTTTTGCTGACTGCGTTGAGTCTTTGGGTGAAATATGCCCTTAGCGAGCAGCCAGAAATGGTATTCAGTGTCCCGGTTGTCGTGAAGCTATTAATGTGCGGTGTTGCTCTGGGTTTTGGCTATGCCTCATGGAATATCGGTATTCTCCATGGCAACGTCACGGTACTTGCCGCCGTATCCTATTTTACCCCTGTACTTTCTGCCGCTCTGGCTGCCGCCCTGCTGAGCTCTCCACTCTCTTTCTCGTTCTGGCAAGGTGCGCTGATGGTCTGCGCCGGGTCGCTGCTTTGCTGGTTCGCGACACGAAAATAAGGGTCCGTCGCTCTGCCGGGAGGCCTGTAACCCGGCAGAAAATTAACATAAATTTAATATGTGATCGCACGTCAAAATATTCATAAGCTCATTAGAGAATGTGTTTAAATTCTGTTTATATTATCGTTGTTTCGCATTCCCCCCCTCCTCTCTTCTTGACATAAACTGACACCGTAGCGCAATTACTCTCCTGCGAATATTAACAACCTTAATAGCACAAAGTGCAATAGTGTGTTTCTGTGTATTTCAGCAAAAAACACGGTAATTACGTGCATTCAATAACCTAACACAATGATTTACGGTAAACGGTTAAGCTTAATTCTACAAAATGCACCGATAAAATTGATAGTAACATAGCTAAATTAAACCATTAAAAAACTATATTGCGGATAATAGATCTGATAAGAAAATATACAAAACCCGGTTAAACACTCTTCATTTCATTCTGTTTAGCGACCATTTATCCGATCTCGATCACACTAAAGGAAATTATTAGCAATAATTTGAAACTTATTATTGAAAGGCAACTACAACATTTTTAAAAATAGCATGCCATTGACGAACAGCCTCGTTTAGAAATCGTTCGAAGTGGCTCAGGAAATACTTAAGAAAATTATAAGGAATATTTAAGATGAAACTTAAATTAGTTGCAGTGGCAGTGACTTCCATGTTGGCAGCAGGCGTTGTTAACGCTGCTGAAATTTATAACAAAGACGGTAACAAGCTGGATCTGTACGGTAAAGTAACAGGTCTGCACTATTTCTCTGATGACACCAGCAACGACGGCGACAAAACCTACGTACGTCTGGGCTTCAAAGGTGAAACTCAGATCAACGACCAGATGTCCGGTTACGGTCAGTGGGAATATGAATTCAAAGGCAACAACGATGAAAGCAACGGCGACAAAGGCAACAAAACGCGTCTGGCTTTCGCTGGTCTGAAATTCAACGAATTCGGTTCTTTCGACTACGGTCGTAACTACGGTGTTGCTTACGACATCGGCGCATGGACTGACGTTTTGCCAGAGTTCGGTGGTGATACCTGGACGCAGACTGATGGCTTCATGACTCAGCGTGCCACTGGCGTTGCAACCTACCGTAACACCGACTTCTTCGGTCTGGTTGACGGTCTGAACTTTGCCGCTCAGTACCAGGGTAAAAACAACAAGCGCGACATCACCGAAGCGAACGGTGACGGTTGGGGCTTGTCTTCTACCTATGAAATGGACGGTTTCGGCGTGGGTGCAACCTATGCGAAATCTGACCGTACCAACAATCAGGTTCGTGCTGGTGAAGTGGCTAATACCATGAACGCTGGCGGTGACAACGCAGAAGTTTGGGCTGCTGGCCTGAAATACGATGCAAACAACATCTACCTGGCAAGCACCTACTCTGAAACCCGCAATATGACCAACTTCGGTAAAGGTTATATCGCGAACAAAGCTCAGAACTTTGAAGTTGTTGCTCAGTACCAGTTCGATTTCGGTCTGCGTCCATCCGTTGCTTACCTGAAATCCAAAGGTAAAGACATCGGTACTTATGGCGACCAGGATCTGGTTGAATACGTTGATGTTGGCGCGACTTACTACTTCAACAAGAACATGTCTACCTACGTTGATTACAAAATCAACCTGCTGGACGACAACAAGTTCACCAAAGATGCAGCTATTGCTACCGACAACATCGTTGCTCTGGGTCTGACTTACCAGTTCTAAGATTTGTCAGTATAAAAAGGCCAGCCTTCGTGGCTGGCTTTTTTTATACCAGTTTGACTGGCGTAATAAAGGAGCACGCCATGCACATATTCAAAGGACGCTGTCTATGCGGGATGAGCCAATTCAGCGTTTCCCTCAACAATTTCGACGTCTATGCCTGCCACTGCACGCAATGTCAGAAGTGGTCAGGCGGAATTGCCATGTATCTGGAAGCCGCGGGTAAACCGCTTGTGGAGCAAGACTCGATTGCCCCTTCTCACTTCTCGTCCTCTGCGCGAGGAGAACGCTGGTTCTGTCCGGGGTGTGGTTGTCCTCTGTGGTTCAAGCTGACCTCAACAGCACGCTATTTCATCCCATGGACATTACTTGAGATGAGCGAGGATGAACGACGTCGTCTGGTGCTCGCCGCTGAAATCTATACCGAAACCCAGCCCGCATTCTTTGGTCTGACCGGACAATATGCGCGCTACAGCGGTTCAGAAATTGAAGCCATGGATAAGCACTGTTTGCTTACCTCATAGGAGATTCTCCCCCGCGGCCCGACGAAGCCAGTTTTGCAGTAACTTACCGTCCTCAGTCATCTCCGAATCCGAACGCACGCAGAGGTGATAGTCGCGCCCGTCATCAATGGGTAAGTCAAATATCTTCACCAGCTCGCCACTCTCAAGATAAGGCGCGATCAGCGGCTCACGCATCAACGCGCAGCCCAGCCCGGCCTGTACTCCCGCCAGCGTCAAAAGTCCGTCCTCAAACAGGGGGCCACTGCGCCGCAGAGGGCGTTTCACTCCCTGTAACAGGAACCACTGTGACCATGTGGTGCGCTCCTCATCGTGCAGCAACGGCATTTGCAGCAGTTGCTCTGGCGTGTCGATATGGCCATGAATGCGCAAAAATGCACGGCTGCATACAGGCACCATCTGACCGGAGATCAATTTTTCACTCTGATATCCCGCCCACTGACCGTTGCCGAAGCGAATCGACATATCCGACGCATCGCTCAGATAGTTACGATGATTGGCATACACTACGTTGATCTCGGTTTGCGGATTGGCACGCATAAAAGCAGGCAGACGCGGGATAAACCACCCCATGCCAAAAAGCGGGATCAGGCTGATGGTGACCTGACGCGTTTGCGCCTGTTCAGCCAGATGCTCCGTTGCCTGGCGCAACACGTTAAAAGCCGCACGGATGGAGCGGTAATATTCACGTCCGTGCTGGCTCAGCACCAGCCTGCGCCCCTGGCGTTCCGTCAGCGGCATTTGCAGGAACCCTTCGAGCACCTTGAGCTGGTGACTGACAGCAGACGGTGAAATATCCAGCTCCTGTGCCGCCAGCGTAACACTGCCCAATCGGGCGATAGCTTCAAAAGCACGTACAGCCCGTAGCGGCGGATCATTGGCCAGTCGACTTTCTCCATAAATGGGTAGGCCAGGTGACTGTTCTGTTTTATTCATATGTTGATTTCTTTAGGCTTTACACCCGAAAACGGAGTTTTTATATTTTCATATAAATCATAAAGATAAAACAATATCTGTTTATCATAAGAAATAATATATGTGTATTTTACAATTTATTTCATTTGTTGGATGGTAGCCGCAGAAAGAGCACTTTGCAGGAACCTACGTTGGATACATTCATACAACAACTGATCAACGGTGTGATGCTGGGAAGCATCTACGCGTTGATCGCGCTGGGCTATACCATGGTGTATGGCATTTTGCGCATTATTAACTTTGCCCATGGCGATATTCTGATGGTGGGTGCGTTAACCACACTTTCTGCCATGAACAGCCTCAACAATACTTTCCCGCACCTGCCGCTTCTGATTCAGCTCGGTTTTGCCTTGCTGATCGCCATGTCCGTTTGTGCCCTGCTGGCGATGGCCGTGGAGCGCTTTGCCTACCGACGCCTGCGTAACGCGCCGCGTCTGGCACCGCTGATCTCCGGGATTGGCGTCTCGGTGCTGCTGCAAACCGTGGCGATGATCGTCTGGACGCGCAACCCTCTGATGTTCCCTCAGATCCTGCCCATGGAACCGATCGCCGTGACGTCAGGAAGTGAACTGCATCCCCCTGCCATTGTGACCGTCACCGGCATTGTTACCGTGGTGCTGGCGCTTACAGTGATGACAGGGCTATGGCTGCTGGTGGAATACACCCGCCTGGGCCGTGGCATGCGCGCCGTGGCGGAAAACCCGCGCGTGGCTACGCTGATGGGGGTTAACCCCAATGCCATTATTACCCTGACGTTCGCCATTGGCGGCGTATTTGCCGCGCTGGCAGGCGTCATGATGGCCAGCAACTACGGCAACGCCAGCTTCTCAATGGGCTTCCTGCCGGGAATTAAAGCATTCACAGCCGCCGTGCTGGGCGGTATCGGCAACATTCGCGGCGCAATGATTGGCGGGATCCTACTTGGCATTATTGAGGCACTGGGCGCTGGCTACCTGGGTGAACTGACCCACGGCGTCTTTGGCAGCAACTATCAGGACGTCTTTGCCTTCATCGTGCTGATTCTGGTACTGGTCTTCCGTCCGGCAGGTCTGCTGGGTGAGCGTGTGGCAAACCGAGCGTAAGGGATACTATGACAACCGTACAACTACAAACGCCGACCGCTACGCGCAAATTCTGGTCCGGTATGAGTTTGTTCTGCCTCGCGCTGCTGATTGCGCCAGTGGTTGCCAGCCAGCTCGGCGGAAATTACTGGGTGCGCGTCATCGACTTCGCCCTGCTCTACATCATGCTGGCGCTGGGGCTGAACATTGTGGTCGGCTACACCGGCCTGCTGGACATGGGCTTTATCGCCTTTTACGCAGTGGGTGCCTATCTGGCCGCCCTGCTGGCTTCACCGCACCTGCTTGAAGTGTTCCCGATTCTCACGGTCTGGTTCCCGGACGGGCTGCACACGTCTTATCTGTTGATTATTCCCATAGCGGCACTGGTTGCAGCGGTGTGCGGCATCGTGCTCGGTGCGCCAACGTTAAAGCTTCGTGGGGATTATCTGGCGATCGTGACGCTGGGCTTTGGGGAGATCATCCGCATCCTGATGCGTAACCTCGACCGTCCGGTGAATATCACGAACGGTGCGAAAGGTATTACCGGCGTCGATACCCTGAATCTTTTCGGCCTGAAATTCAGCGGTGTGTATCACTGGTTCGGTTTTAAAGTGCCTGCCCTGTGGCTGTGGTACTACCTGCTGATGCTGGTGATTGTGGCCATTATTTTTGTTTGCCTGCGCCTGCAACACTCGCGTATTGGTCGCGCCTGGCATGCCATTCGTGAAGATGAGGATGTGGCCCGCGCGATGGGCATCAACGTCCGTAACTATAAGCTACTGGCCTTTGCGATGGGTGCCTCATTTGGCGGCGTAGCGGGTGCCTTGTTCGGCGCATTTCAGGGCTTTGTCTCCCCGGAATCCTTCACGTTACAGGAATCCATTGCCGTGCTGGCGATGGTGGTGCTGGGCGGTATGGGGCATATTCCGGGCGTGATCCTCGGCGCGATACTGCTTACCGCCCTGCCGGAACTGCTGCGCAGTCAGGCAGCCCCGGTTCAGCAGGCGCTGTTCGGTACGGTGCTGATTGACCCCGAAGTGTTGCGTCAGCTGTTCTACGGCCTGGCGCTGGTGCTGGTCATGCTGGTTCGTCCTGCCGGGATCTGGCCGGTACGCCACAAGGAGGTGAATACATGAGTCTGTTAACCGTACGCAACATGTCCAAACGTTTCGGTGGGCTTACCGCCGTGGATGACGTTTCGATCGCCGTGAACAAGGGTGAAATCTACGGGCTGATAGGTCCTAACGGGGCGGGAAAAACCACCTGCTTTAACCTGATCACCGGGCTTTATCCGGCGGACAGCGGTGAATTTTCAATCGCCGATAAGCCCTATTTCCCCAGACACATTGAGAAGGTCACCGCCGCCGGGATTGCGCGTACCTTCCAGAACGTGCGCCTCTTTAACGACATGTCGGTGCTGGAAAACGTAATGGTGGGTCGCCACGTGCGCACCCGTAACGGTCTTTGGGCCGCGCTGAGCCGCCACAAACGCGCCCGCGCAGAAGAAATGCAAACCCGTGAGCTGGCCTGGCATTGGCTGGAATACACTGGCATTGCGAAGTTCGCTCACTACCGTGCCTGCGATCTGGCCTACGGCCATCAGCGTCGACTTGAAATCGCCCGAGCGCTGGCAACCGACCCTCTGCTGCTGGCACTGGACGAACCCGCCGCCGGGATGAATGCAGCAGAAAAAGTAGCGCTTGGCGAGTTACTCATCCGCCTACGTGATGACGGTAAAACCCTTCTGATGATTGAACATGACGTCAAGCTCGTGATGGGCATCTGCGATCGCCTGACGGTGCTGGATTACGGCAAAACGCTCGCCAGCGGCACGCCGGAGAGCGTTCGTCGCGACCCGGCAGTGATCGCCGCCTGGCTTGGAGGCAACGCCCATGTCTGAATTACTGAAAGTGGAACGCGTGGACGTGCATTACGGCGGTATTCAGGCCGTACGCGATGTCTCTTTTACCCTGCACGAGGGCGAGCAGGCCACGCTGATCGGCGCTAACGGTGCGGGTAAAAGCTCCACCGTGCGCGCCATTACCGGGCTGGAAAACTTTAGCGGTCGTATTGAATTCAACGGTAAAGCGGTGCGTAAGCACAAGCCCGAAACCCTGCTCCGTGACGGACTGGTGATGGTCCCGGAAGGCCGGGGAATCTTCTCCCGAATGACGGTGCTGGAAAACCTGCAGATGGGCGCCTGGCTCAGGCGTGACACTGTCACCGTAAAGCGCGAGATGAACGAGATTTTCGAGCGCTTCCCGCGTCTGGGCGAGCGCCAGCATCAACTTGCCGGGTTGCTGTCCGGCGGAGAGCAACAGCTGCTGGCCCTTAACCGCGCCCTGCTCAGTCGCCCGCGCCTGTTGATCCTCGACGAACCCTCAATGGGGCTTGCGCCGAAGATGGTAGAAAACATTTTTGCCGTCATAGCCGGCCTGCGCGAGCGCGGCGTTGCCCTGCTACTCATCGAACAAAACGCCCGCCTGGCGCTGGAAGTCACCGACAGCGCGTGGGTGATGGACAGTGGCAGCATTGTTCATCAAGGCGAATCGAAAGCGCTGCTCAATGACGACCAGATTGCACAGATTTATTTGGGCGAAATGCCGGCTTAACAACACTAACCAACATCAGGGAAATACAATGAAAACAGTAAAAATCAGCGCGCTCAGCGCCGCTATTCTGCTCGGTGGTTTTGCCTCAACGGGCGCATGGGCCGCCGACAGTGAAACCGTGGTTATCGGTCTGGCGGGCCCGCTCACTGGACCATCGGCCCGTATCGGTAAAGATCTGGAGAATGGCGCACAGCTGGCGATTGATGACATCAACAAGCAGCACCCGACCATCGGCGGCAAAGCGGTGACATTCAAACTGCAGTCCGAAGACGATCAGTCTGACCCGCGCACCGCCGTGGCCGTGGCGCAGCGTCTGGTGGATAGCGGCGTGGCGGGCGTTGTCGGTCACTGGAACACCGGTACCAGTATTCCGGCTGCGCGTGTGTATCACGATGCCGGTATCGCTCAGGTTGCGCCCGTAGCGACCGGTCACGCCTATACCAAACAGGGTTTCGATACCAGCTTCCGCGTGATGGGCCACGACGATGACGGCGGCCAGTTGGCCGGACAGTACGCGGTAAATACCCTGAAAGCGAAACGCATTGCGGTGATTGACGACCGTACCGCGTTTGGTCAGGGGCTGGCGGACCAGTTCATTAAATCGCTGGAAGCACAGGGCGTGAAGGTTGTCGATCGTCAGTACGTTGATGACAAAACGGTGGACTTCAGCGCCGTACTGACCGCCATCCGGAGTAAAAACGCCGATCTGATCTTCTTCGGCGGCGTCGACAGCCAGGCAGCACCGCTGGCGCGTCGTATCAAACAGCTGGGCATGAACGCCACGCTGATGGGCGCAGGCGGATTTGTCAGCCAGACGTTCCTGCAGCTGGCGCAGAAAGAAGGCGAAGGCGTGGTCGCGCTGGAGCCGGGTCTGCCCGTTGACCAGATGCCGGGTGGAAAGGCATTCGAACAGGCCTATCAGGCCCGCTACCACACCCATATCGAACTGCACGCCCCGTTCGCCTATGACGCCACCCGCGTGCTGGTTGCGGCGATGGAAAAAGCAGATTCCGTTGAGCCGTCCGACTATCTGCCCGCCCTGCGCGCCATCAGCTACTCCGGCGTCACCGGCCAGATAGCGTTTGATAAAGAAGGTAACCTGAAATCGCCGTCTTTCACCGTTTACAAGGTCGTCGATGGCAAATGGCAGCCGCAAACCGTGCTGGGTGGCACAAAAGCGAAGTAACGCAGTGAGGGCAATGTGATGAGTGATAATAACGAGCTGGGCATTCTCGCCCGCCGCAAAATTGAAGCAGAAATTATTAAGCCAATTTATGAAATCCTGGTGCGCGAGATAGGGAAAACCCGCGCCCAGGCGGTCATTGGTGAGGCCATTGAGCAGGCTGCAATTGACGCAGGCAAAGCGTTTGCCAGCAAAGAACCCAACGGCGCGGACGTAAAGAGTTTTATCGCACTGCAATATCTGTGGGAGAAAGATAACGCGCTTGAGGTGAAGGTGATCGACGCCGACGACCAGCAGTACAACTACAACGTGACCCGCTGTCGCTACGCGGAGATGTATCACGAAATGGGGCTGGGCGAGATTGGTCATCTGCTCTCCTGCGCGCGCGATGAAAAATTCATCGTTGGCTATGCGCCGGACGTGGAACTGACCCGGACCACCACCATCATGCAGGGCGGTTCATGCTGTGATTTCCGCTACCGCAGCAGTAAGGACAAGACATGATCCGCGTCAACGCCGAACGACTGTGGTCAACGCTTGAGATGATGGCGCAGATCGGCGGCACGCCTGCCGGTGGCGTCACCCGTCTGGCACTGAGCGAGGAAGATCGTATTGCGCGAAACCTGCTGCGCGGCTGGGCGCTGGACGCGGGTTTCACCTGCGACGTCGACAGCATGGGCAATATGTTTATCCGTCGCCCGGGGAAAAACCCGCAGCTTGCCCCGGTCATGACGGGTTCACATGTGGATACCCAGCCGCAGGGCGGTAACTACGACGGTGTTTACGGCGTGCTGGCAGGGCTGGAGCTGCTGCGAACCCTTAACGATCATCACGTTGAGACTGAACGTGACGTTGTGCTGGTGAACTGGACTAACGAAGAAGGTGCGCGCTTTGCGCCAGCCATGCTCTCTTCAGGGGTCTGGACGGAGCAATTTAGCGAAGCGTACGCGCATGCCCGTGCGGATAACGATGGCATCACCGTGGGCGAAGCGCTGGATAGCATTGGCTACCGGGGTGAAATCCCTGCTCGCGCGTTTCCTGTTCACGCCTGCTACGAACTGCACATCGAGCAGGGACCGATCCTGGAAGATGAAGCCATCGATATCGGCTTAGTCCGCGCGGCAATGGGCCAGCGCTGGTTTACCCTGACGCTGGACGGATTTGCCGCCCACGCAGGCACCACGCCGATGCACAGCCGCCGCGATGCGCTGACCGCCTTCGCAGAGCTGGCGCTGAAGGTGGAAGAGATTGGCTATCGGCATGCCCCAGACGGACGCGCGACGATCGGTATGGCGCAGGTTACGCCAAACTCGCGCAACGTCGTGCCGTCTCGCGTGGAATGCAGCGTTGAGTTTCGCCATCCGGAGCAGCAGGCGCTGGAAACCATGGAGGCGGCGCTGCATAAGGTGGCTGAAAGCCTGAGCCTGCGCGGCGTGTCGGCTCTCGTTGAACGTATTTTTGACTACGCGCCCATTGCGTTTGATGCCGAATGCCTGGCTCGTACGGAGAAGGCCGTGGCGAAACTGGGCTATTCGTCGAAACCGATGGTCTCCGGCGCGGGTCACGACACCTGCTATGTCAGCAAAATTGCGCCCGCCAGCATGATCTTTATCCCCTGCGTGAAAGGCATTAGCCATAACGAAGCGGAAAGGATCCTGCCAGAATGGTCGGAGAAAGGGGCGAATGTGTTATTGCATAGTGTCCTGTCTGCGGCGCTTGAGAAATAGAATGGTGCGAAAGCAGAGGACCTCTGCTTTCGCCAGAGTCTACACGGCAACGCGTCGGCTGATTTCGACAACCCTGTCGCTGGGAAGGTGATAGTGGTTGATGACGTGCGTGCAGTTGCGCTTCATGAAAGCAAAAATATGCCGTTGCCATGCTGCCATACCCGCTGTTCCATCACCGGCTACGATAGTTTCATGTCCAACATACCAGGTGGCATCATCATTCGCGAACAGCACGTTGATTTCACTGACACCCTGCAACAAATGCGGGATATCCGGGTGCTCCATAAAACCGTATTGTGCCACGCCGTGCCAGTAACCTGGCGCGCGCTGCTCTACCCTGATCCGTTGTTCTTCCCCCACATAGGGCACATTCAGGATGTCAATGGTCAGAGATAGCACATCTCGCTGTAGCACCTTGTTGCGCGCAACATGCCAGCGCATGACCGGGGGGATATTGTTCTGTGTACGGGTCAAAAAAACGGCGGAACCTGCAACTCTGGGTACCGTCTTTTGCTGAAGCTGGTTAAAGAACGCATCCACGCTGATGCCCTTCTCGCCCACCGATGCGGAGACCGCCTTAACGCCGCGGTGCCAGATCAGCATCACCGTACAAATCGCTGCGGCCATCAGCAACGGAATATAGCCGCCTTCCAGGACCTTAATCAGATTGGCAAACAAGAAGGTGGCATCAATCACCAGGAAACAGAGGGCAATAACCGCGCTGCTGACCCGACTCCAGTGCCACACTTCCCGCATTGCCACAAATAGCAGGCCCGTCGTCATCAGCATGGTTAATGACACGGCAATACCGTATGCAGCAGCAAGCTTGTCGGAAGATTTGAAGAACACCACCAGCCCAATCGTTACCACCATAAGCAGCCAATTGATTGTGCCTATATAGATTTGACCGTAGCTTTCTGCCGCCGTCTGTTTGATCCGTAAACGGGGTAACCAGCCGAGCTGAATAGCCTGCCGCGTCATGGAAAAAGCGCCCGTAATTATCGCCTGACTGGCGATTATCGTCGCCAGTGCGGCAAGAATAATTAGCGGAAACTGCATCACAGGCGGACACAGCATAAAGAAAAGGTTTTGTTTACTGTCGGCTCCGGCCAGGATCAGCGCGGATTGCCCCGCATAATTGAGCAGCAATGCGGGAAATACGACACCGTACCAGGCAAGCCAGATGGGTTTTTTACCGAAATGCCCCATATCGGCGTACAGCGCTTCAGCACCAGTCACACAGAGAAAAACGCCCCCCAGGACCAGAAAACTGGTGTACCCGTTCGAAAACAAAAACGCGATGCCATACGCAGGATTCAGCGCCAGCAATACCGATGGGTGCTGAATGATCCCCCATACGCCCAACGCTGCAATTGCAAAAAACCACAGCGCCATGATCGGACCAAATATCTTTCCTATACGAGCGGTACCAAAAGGTTGGATCAGAAAAAGTGCCAGTAAAACCATGACCGTGAGCGGCAATATATACGGCTGCGATTCAGGAAAAACAATTTCCAGCCCTTCCAGAGCGGAAAGTACGGAGATTGCCGGGGTTATCGCGCCATCACCGTAAATCAACGCAGCGCCGATAAGTGCGGAAAAAATGACCCAGCGCCCGCCTTTCCCTTTTTCCACCAGAAGAGACATCAATGCCATGATGCCGCCCTCGCCATGATTATCAATTCGCATGGCGAATGCAGCATATTTTATGGATGTCACCAGGATGAGTGTCCAGGTAATCAGCGAGAGCAGTCCCAGAACCACTGCGGGCGTAGGATCATGCTCAGAGAGCGACAACACGGTCCTGAAGGTATAGAGCGGACTGGTGCCAATATCACCAAAAACGACACCCAGCGCACCACCGGCAAGCAGGGTTAACCGGGAGAACGGTTGGCGCGATTCACTGCGGTGGAGCAGGCTCATATTTTCCAGCAAGAGTCAGATAATCCTTTAAAAAACATAGTGCATCTGCCCCACTGACGCCAACCATAAACCTGGTTTTCCGGATCTATTTACCGCGGGTTGACCTTAGCCAGGCTAAACCAAACGCCAACGGCCAGCAACAGCAGCATTCCCCCAGCACTCCCCAACGCTACGCTATGCGAAGTGATAAACGCGCTTTTCGCTGCTTCAATCAGTGTTTCCGCCATCGTGGGTGTCAGATCCTGCGCCACCTTCATCGCTTCACCAATGGATGACGACGCTTTGTCGACGAGAGAAGCATTCAGCCCCAGTGGCAATTCGATCGACGCCGTGAAGCTGCGGGTCAGCAGCAGACCAAAAATGGCGATCCCCAGACCGGCACCCAGTTCATACGACATGGTTTCAATCGCTCCTGCTGCAGCGGCTTTCTCTTTTGGCGCAGCAGCCATGATCGCTGAGGTTGAAGCCAACAGCGCGCTGGCAGCACTGAAGCCCAGCAGCACCATCAGGCACCACGCCTGCCACTGCTGGGTGCTGAAGTCGAGCAGCGACAGACCAATAAAACTGACGGCACTCAGCCCCATTCCGCCAGCGGCGACGATGCGTAACCCCAGATGTCCAACCAGTACACCGGCGATCGGCCCACTGAAGCCGCTGGCAACCATCAGAGGCAGCATAAACATCCCTGCTTCAAACGGCGTAAAGCCGTGAACAAACTGCAGCTCCTGGGCCATCAGCAGCTCAAACCCGACCAGCGCAATCATCGCAGTCATCGCCATTACCACGCCACTCAAAATGATGCGGTGGCAGAACAGACGCATGTCGATCATCGGCACGCGCGCGCGAAGCTGAATACGCACGAAGATAAACAGCAGCATCGAGCCGGTAACCAGCGCGGCCACGACGACGCCTGGTGCCAGGACGCCTTTTAGCGCGGTCTTCGCACTGTAGACCAGCAGTAAAATCGCCGCGATTAGCATGATGGCATGGCTAATATTAAGCGGTTGTTCCGGGCGACCTTGCTGACGCGGCACAAAACGTGCGGCCAGCGAAACCACGACCAATACAATGGGTACGTTGATTAAAAATACCGATCCCCAGTAAAAATGTTCGAGCAGCATACCGCCAATCAGCGGACCAAATGCTGCGCCACCGGACCCCACAGCCGCCCAGACGCCAAGCGCGATATTACGATCCCGCGCTTCAGTAAACAGCGTGCGGATACCCGCGAGCGTAGCCGGAATAATCATCGCCGCACCAATCGCCAGCGAGGCGCGCGCCGCAATCAGCCATCCTGCAGACGGGGCAAACGCGGCCGCCAGCGACGACAGGCCAAACAACGTACTGCCGATCATTAACAGCCGTTTGAAACCAATACGATCACCCAGTGCGCCCATCGGCAGCACCATCCCCGCCATCACCAGCGAGTAAATATCGATGATCCAAAGCAATTCATTGCCGCTGGCTCCCAGCGTCATACTCAATGTCGGCGCCGCCACGTGCAGCACCGTTGCGTCGATCGCGACCGGGATATACACCAGCACGATAATCACTAACGCTAACCACTGACGAAACATAAATTTCCTTTTAATTAAATCATGGACACATGTCCAGAATGCGATCCTACGTAAAGTTGAACGCGTGTCCAGCTTTTTGTTACACTCGTTTCATTCCTATTGAGAGTGAGTCGAAATGCGATATCTGAGCAAGGATGAACGGCGGGAAGAAATCTTACAGGCCGCCATGCGCGTGGCGCTGTCCGAAGGACTGGCAGCCATGACGGTACGCCGCGTTGCGGCTGAAGCCGGGGTCGCGACCGGACAGGTTCACCATCATTTTACCTCCGGCGGGGAACTCAAATCGCTGGCTTTTGTTCGCTTGATCCGTGAACTGCTGGATGCAGATGTCGTCGGCAAGCAGGCTGGCTGGCGGGAGCAGCTTCATGCCATGCTCGGGAGCGATGATGGCAGGTTTGAACCTTACATTCGCCTGTGGCGTGAAGCGCAGATCCTGGCCAACCGCGATGCTGACATTAAGGGTGCCTATATTATGACCATGGAAATGTGGCGCCAGGAAACGGTGGCGCTAATCAAAGCGGGAACGGAGGCCGGGGTATTTCGTCCTGGCGATAGAGCGGAAAATATCGCCTGGCGCTTGATTGGTCTGGTGTGCGGTCTGGACGGGATGTATATCTTAAACATGCCCGAAATGAACGAAGCCGCGTTTAATAGGCATCTCGATAAATTGATCGACCTTGAATTGAATTAATCATCGTTAGACGTTATTTAACCCATACATTAAGAGCCTGCTGTAGAGTACAGGTTCTTAATCTGCGCAGACATCCTTTCACACACATTCAAGCCATGAATATTTAACACAAAATCAGAAATAATGCGAGCCACCTCAAATTCCTTAACAAAAGAAACATATTGCACTAAATCACTTGCGTTCTCATATACACTTCATACTGCCCTTCCAATAAAAAGGAAAATTTAACCGCAAAGTGAATCAGACAATTTTAGAATAGATTTCCTCCATTACAAACAAAGATAACTTTTTACTCAACGTGGGATTAAATCATGCCTTCATATGTTATGTCTGTTCGTAAAGCATCAAGAGGTAAATTTACCTCCGATATTGGTGGAACAAGCTATTTGGTTGTTCCTGATGGAGAGGACCCCAGTCCCGACCATGCCATTCCTGAACAAAAATGGTTTGATCAAGTTATACAAGGTGCACAGTGGAAAAACGAGAAAGGCGAAAAGCGAGGGGATTTACTTTTTTCTGTGCATGGTTACAACATGAGCGAGAGTGAAGTGATCGAGCGACACAGACTTTTGGCAAACGGATTGTCTGATATTGGTTTTAAAGGAATAGTGATTTCCTTTGACTGGCCAAGTGATGATAAGGCGCTGGCCTATTTACCTGACCGTCACAAGGCAAAACTTACCGCAATGCGCCTTATGACAGAAGGAATTTCCTACGTATCAGAAAAACAAAAACCCGACTGTCCGATTAATATTCATGTTTTGGGTCATTCTACTGGGGCTTATGTGCTCACTGAAGCATTTGATGATGCGGATGATACCAACCTGCCAAATAGTGCCTGGAAAGTGAGCCAGATCATTTTCGTCGCAGGCGATGTATCGAGCAGCGTAATGTCAAACCCTGACCCGCGAAGTGATTCTATTTACCGTCATGGTATTCGTCTAACTAATTATTCCAGCCGTCGTGACCAGGCTCTGGATATATCGAATGTGAAACGTGTCGGCGTTGCTCCTCGGGTTGGGCGTGTGGGTCTTCCTGAGAACGCACCTTCAAATGCAATAAATGTAGACTGTACACAGTATTACGAAAAACTAGAAAGTGACTCTGCTATTCTCGTACAGGATGAACCCGCAGGGATTAAAGGAATGCCATCACATTCGTGGTATTTCGGAAATAAAGTATTTACCCGAGATCTGTTTTGCACACTGATTGGCATTGATCGCTATGTTATTCCAACCCGATCGGTTGACGGCGAAGGAAAAACAATCCTGATACGCTAACCGGAAATAGTGACAGGTGCCGGGTGGCGGCTACGCCTTACCCGGCCTACTGTTTTATCCGTTCCAGATCCGGTAAGGCGTAGCCGCCATCGGACAATTAAGACTGCAGCATGCCGTGCTGCATCAGGAAACACCACCAGGGAATGCCGAGGAACATGTGAACTAAAAACGTGCAGTCGGGAGCAGTGGCTGAATAAAGAATAGAGAAGCAAGCTCAGCAAGCCCTGATAATGCCAGGGCCAGAATCACGCGAATATGCGCACTGGCTTTTACAGGATCAGGAGCCCTCTGGGTATTGTTAGCATGAGTTAACGCCATAATAACCTCAGTATTATAGTTAAGGTACAGAATGTAATTTTTTTAATGCTGGTTGTTTATTTGATTAATATTTTCATCAATCAACTTCAGACAATGTATTTTCAGGCACACAAACAACACCTTCAAATAACTTGCGTGTAGTACGAATAACAGCCGCACGGGTGTTTTCGATTTTGTCACCCTCCCTCAATAATGAAACGGATATTTTTCCGCTGGGATGTTCAATATCAATAATATTGGTAAATAACCCCTTTGGACGGTCGGCTATGATTTTACAGGCCACTGAGCCCTCAATCAGCGTCGCGGTCGATATGCCGATCGAACCGGTAATGGCCAGCGACTTATGGCATGTATGTGGCATGAAATAACGAACCTGGAGCGTTCCGCCTTTACATGCCCGACTAAGGAGAACCGGTTTAGGGATCACTTTGTTCGATACATCCCCTAATCCCATCGCCGTGCCAGCCTGGCGCCGCACGCTCTCCAGCCTTTCTTTAAACTCACGATCGGCATCTAACTCTGCCGGTGACTCCCCTCCTGTTTTCCCTAGTGCTGATGCCTCAATCAGCACCATCGGCATCGCCATATCAATACAGGTGACTTCGATACCATCGAATACATCCGTCACGCTGTCGGTCGGCAGCAGTTTCCCTGTTTTAGACCCCGCAGAATTCAGGAACGTTAAGCCAATCGGTGCCGCTGTACCCGGCACACCGTCGATTTGGGTATCGCCTTCATACTCAACCCGATAGTCTGGCGTCTGAACTTCAGCATCAACCAGAGTACCAGTGTTGAGATTGCGGATACGCACTGTCGTCACCGGGCTTTGCGCCTTCACCAGCCCTTTTTCAATGGCAAAAGGCCCCACGGCGCAGAGCATATTCCCGCAATTTGGTGTGGTATCGACACGACGTTCGTTCACCATCACTTGTGCGAATAAGTAATCTACATCCGCGTCCGGACTGTTGGACGGACTGACGATCGCCACCTTACTGGTTTGCGGGCTTCCGCCACCAATGCCGTCAATTTCGAGTTCATGGCCTGCGCCCATTAGGCTGAGTAATACCGCGTCACGCGCTTCGGTTTCCGCCGGCAGGTCGCTGGCCAGAATGACGGGACCTTTTGACGTACCGCCACGCATTAATACGCAAGGGATCTTTAACATGTCTTTTTCTCATTTCGTTTTTATCAGGAACGCAATAAGGTTTTCACACTCCAGTTGATAACTCTAATGTCAAAAAAAGAAGGATTAATACGCTTTGCACATTAATACCCCTGCGTTAGCATGGTTAAGGTAAAGCGAGAATGGGGTGCAGATATGCAGCATGAATTACAGGGAATACAAGCGTTTGTAAAAATTGCAGAAATTGGATGTTTTACAAAAGCATCGCAATTTCTTCACATCTCACAACCAGCTTTAACACGCAGAATTCAGAAACTGGAAGAGAGCCTGGGGACCACGCTGTTTGAACGTTCCACTCGCAGCGTCAAGCTGACGACGGTGGGCAGAGAGTTTTTACCTAAGGCAAAGAATTTAATAGATTTTTATGAAAGCTCAGTCATGAGTATTAAAGAGATGGCAACACATCAGGCAGGTGTTATTACCGTTTCCTGTATCCCTACTGCCGCGTTCTATTTTCTGCCTTCAGTGATACGAGATTATAACAATGCCTATCCAAACATCCGTATTCGCATACTTGAGCACAGTGCCAGCGATTGTCTCGAAGCCGTTTTAAATGGCGACGCAGATTTCGGTATAAATATGATAAACATCACACATCCAAATATCGATTTTGCGCCGTTGGTGAATGAACCCTTTGTTCTGGCATGTCGCCGCGACAATGAACTGGCAAAAAAGCCGCTGGTAACATGGGACGATCTGGCTGGAATGAAGCTGATTGGGGTTAGGCGTTCGAGCGGAAACCGTTCCCTTATCGATCAGGCGTTTGAGAAAATGGCGTGGAAGCCTAACTGGTTTTATGAAGTTCGACATCTTTCAACGTCACTGGGGATGGTGGAAGCGGGTCTCGGGGTCTCTGTCGTTCCCAGCCTGGCTATGCCGGCCGATGAGCATCATATTCTGGTCAGCCGGCCGCTGATTGAACCCGTCATACGGCGCACGTTAGGCCTTGTACAGCGCAGGGAAACGCCTCTCAGCCCGGCGGCGGAAAAATTCAGAGACATGCTTGTTCAACTGTGGTCTGGTGAAAAAAACAGCCCGTGGATCAGCAAGTTTACCCAGCTGTAAGCCTTATGTGGCAAAGGGGCGTTAGCCCCTTTTCACCTTATTTCCCTGCCTGTGGATGTGTTTCAAACCCTGCCATCACCGCTGTCAGTTCCGCCAGTGAAAAGCCGTGCTTAGGATCATCAATGCCCAACCCAAAACGCGTCTGCATCAGTTGATACAGCGCCGCAGCATCAGGAAGATGGATCTGCTCCTCCACATGGCCATTCTGCCAGTGGGTAAAGTTGAAGTTGGTCAGCGTCAGCTTGCCACCGTCCGGCAAGTGGCGGCACATCAGCAAATGATGACGGAAATGCGACTGCGGCCAGTGTGCTGACCAGAAGTTGCCCATGACATAATCACTGAAATATTGCGTCGTCAGATCAAAATGGTACATCGACTGCCAGTGCTCGTGGTGCCGGAACTGCAATACCCAGTCATTGCCCTCGCTCAGCAAACGATACGCCCCGTGCGGCGTTGTCTGTTCTTCGTTAGCGAGCAACCGAATCGGCGCCGTCAGCGTCTGTCCGCCAAAGCCTACGTCCGCAATCCAGCGCTCACCGTTAAGCTCAACCAGCAGCAGGCGGTGTGTTCGCGGCGGCATTTGTGGTGGATTCGCTAATACCACGCGCCCGAGCACACTGCGTACCGTAAAACCGACTTCGCGCAGCACCCGTTCGAATAAGCCATTTTGCTCAAAACAATACCCCCCACGTCGCGCTGTTAGCAGTTTGTCGACCAGACACCGATCGTCAAGATGGATTTCACGCGGCAGGACGACATCAATATTCTCGAAAGGGATCGCACAGTTGTGGTGTAAATGCAGCGCGCGCAGCGTGTCGATATTAACCCCGGTCGGTTGATTCCAGCCGATACGGGCGAAATAGGCAGTCAGAAATGGGGACATGCATCAGTTTCCTTTGATAGTGATGTTTTGTTTATAAACTAATTCTACGCGCCCACTTTGATTTACGTGCTTTTTCGTCATACTCATCGTTGTACATGAGGAGACCCTATGAGCTACTTTCGCCCCGTTGAATTACATCATGCCAGCCGTCTGCTGAACCACGGCCCTACTGTGCTTATCACCAGTCGGGATGAAAGCCTCGACAGACGCAACGTTATGGCCGCCGCATGGTCAATGCCCGTTGAGTTTGAACCGCCGCGTATCGCGATCGTCGTGGATAAAAGTACTTGGTCACGTGAGCTGATTGAACGCAGTGGGATGTTCGGCATCGTTATCCCCGGCGTGGCGGCGGCAAACTGGACCTGGGCAGTCGGTAGCGTTAGCGGGCGCGATGAAGACAAATTTAACTGCTACGGGATCCCGGTAGTGAACGGTCCGGAACTCGGTTTGCCCGTCATTGAAGAAAAATGTCTGGCATGGATGGAGTGTCGTTTACTCCCGGTGACCGCAGCGGCTGAAAAATATGACACGCTGTTTGGTGAAGTGGTTTCTGCCGCAGCCGATGAACGCGCGTTCTTCGCCGGACGCTGGCAGTTTGACGGAGATAAGCTGAATACGCTGCATCATCTTGGTGCGGGGACGTTTGTGGCTAGCGGGAAGATAGTGAAGGCGCTGGATTGATTTAATTAATTATATCCTACTGAATTATATTAAATTTTTATGGCATTTTAAGTTTACCATGACGTGGTAAAACGGAGGATATTTCCAGGGTTGTTGCATTAGCGATCTCTCAATAAGGAAATATCAATGTCATGGAATAAATATGGCGCAATCTCATATGCCCGATCACACGCCCAACCGAAGAGCACAGGTAATTGTGCTCACTACGTCACCGAAGCAATCAGATCCGGAGGAAGATTAAAAATCCCGAATACGCGTCTTGCAAAAGACATGGGGCTGACATTAGTCAACGCTGGCTTCCGCCTGGTATATGATCAACCTCATGCTGGTGACGTAGCCGTTATCCAAAACATTGTGGGTCACGATAGCGGACACGTGTGCATCTACGATGGTCAGCAGTGGATCAGCGATTTTGTACAACGCACCATGTACCCAGGACAGGCTTACCGAAACATACAACCCCATTACGAACTCTTCAGGCATGACTAATGAAAACACTTTGCTTTTTTCTTTTTGCCGTGTCTCCGTTCGCGGTCGCTGATAGCACCGATGCCCCAGGGCTGGCGGCGCTTAAATTCAATCAATGGTATATCGCTCAGTTGAATCAGGACAAAGCACCAGTCCTCAATCCAGACATAATGAATGATTACGTTGCATCAGAAACAATTGCGGCAATTAAAGAAATGTACTCTGGCGACAGTAACGAAAAAGACATGCCAGATGCTGATATGTTCATCAAAGCGCAGGACTGGAATGAGGACTGGGATCAGATAACCGTCTTACATTCTGATTTTGATGCCGTTTGCACAAACGTCTATATCGCGTTTGGTAAGAAACAAGATCACGTTGTAGCTGATTGTCTCGTCCAGGAAAAAGGGAAATGGAAAGTTCGTTCCGCCACGCTGATTAAGTAACAATGTGGTATGAAAGGAAATGTCCCCTGCCGCAGAGGCAAAAACACATGGTAGCCCAACGACTACCATGTGCAATGAATTAACTCTTTGCACGTCGTGAAATAATCTCATCCGCAACATTTCGCGGTGCTTCCGCAAAATGATGGAACTCCATCGTATACGTCGCACGCCCCTGTGACATCGAGCGCAGCGTGGTGGCATAACCAAACATCTCTGCCAGCGGCACGTCAGCGCGAATAATCTGGCTTCCGTACTGCTCTTCCATCCCCTGCACCATGCCACGGCGAGAAGAGAGATCGCCCATAATGTTGCCGGCGTACTCTTCCGGTGTTTCCACCTCAACATGCATGATCGGCTCAAGAATCACCGGATCCGCCCTGCGAGCGCCCTCTTTAAATCCGAGGATCGCCGCCATGCGGAACGCCATCTCCGAGGAGTCGACATCGTGATACGAACCAAACGTCAGCGTCGCTTTGACATCGACCACCGGATACCCCGCCAGCACGCCGCTGTTCATCGCTTCCCGAAGCCCTTTTTCAACGGACGGGATATACTCGCGCGGCACCACGCCGCCCTTGGTGGCATCTTCAAACGTAAATCCGCTGCCCGGTTCAGTCGGCTCAAGGCTCAGTACCACATGACCGTACTGTCCTTTACCGCCGGACTGACGGACAAACTTACCTTCGATATCCTTCACCGCTTTACGCAAGGTTTCCCGGTAGGTCACCTGTGGACGACCGATGTTCGCCTCGACGCCAAACTCACGCTTCATGCGGTCGACGATAATCTCAAGGTGTAATTCACCCATCCCGGAGATAATCGTCTGGCCGGACTCTTCGTCAGTATGCAGGCGGAAAGAGGGGTCTTCCGCCGCCAGACGCTGCAGCGCGATCCCCATTTTCTCCTGATCGCCTTTGGTTTTCGGCTCGATAGCAAGGGAGATAACCGGATCAGGAAACTCCATGCGTTCAAGCGTGATGACGGCATTCGGATCGGTGAGCGTGTCACCGGTTGTCACATCTTTCAACCCAACGCAGGCCGCGATATCACCGGCGCGCAGTTCATCCACCTCGTGGCGATCGTTGGCATGCATCAGCACAATACGCCCGATGCGCTCTTTCTTCCCTTTAACCGGGTTATACACCGCGTCGCCTTTGCGCAGCACGCCAGAGTAAACGCGGATAAAGGTCAGTTGCCCGACGTACGGATCGCTCATCAGTTTGAATGCCAGAGCGGAGAACGGCTCATCATCACTGGGATGACGCTCAGCGTGCTGGCCTTTTTCATCCACGCCATCAATGGCTGGCACATCCAGTGGTGACGGCATCAACTCAATGACCGCATCGAGCATGCGCTGCACACCTTTGTTTTTGAACGCGCTGCCGCACAGCATAGGCTGGATTTCACCCGAGATAGTGCGAATACGCAGACCTCTGATGATTTCCGCCTCGTCCAGATCGCCGGTTTCCAGATATTTATCCATGAGCTCATCGCTGGCTTCCGCCGCCGCAGAGACCATTTTTTCCCGCCATTCCTTCGCGGTACTCAGTAAATCATCCGGCACGGGCGCATAGGTGAACACCATGCCCTGGGTGGCATCGTCCCACAAAATGGTACGCATTTTGATAAGATCCACCACGCCGGTGAAGTGTTCCTCCGCGCCAACCGGAATAACAATCGGTACTGGGTTCGCTTTCAGACGTTCCTGCATCATGCGTACGACGCGGAAGAAATCGGCACCCGGACGGTCCATTTTGTTAACGAAGGCCAGCCGCGGCACGTGATATTTATTCGCCTGACGCCAGACGGTTTCGGACTGCGGCTGAACGCCGCCAACGGAGTCATACACCATCACGGCACCGTCGAGTACACGCATGGAACGTTCCACCTCAATGGTGAAATCCACGTGCCCCGGGGTGTCGATGATGTTGATCCGGTGCGGTTCAAACCCTCTGTCCATACCCGGCCAGAAGCAACTCACGGCCGCGGACGTAATGGTGATCCCGCGCTCTTGCTCCTGCGCCATCCAGTCAGTTGTTGCCGCGCCATCGTGTACTTCACCCAGTTTGTGGCTCATCCCGGTGTAAAACAGGATGCGCTCGGTGGTGGTCGTTTTACCGGCATCGATATGCGCGGAGATACCGATGTTGCGATAACGTTCGAGGGGGATGGGTCGGGGCATAATATTTCCTTAGTCAGTAAGACAGGTTGTGACGACCAGGATGGTCGTGTATTCGTTCGTTTGCTATAATAGTCCTATTGTACGAGTATTATCGAACTATTTTTTAACGATTGACCTATTGTTGATATAGCTCAATCTGACACCAGACGCAGGAAAACGATGATCCAAAACCACCCCGAAACTGAACAGATACTGCTGGAAAATGTGTTGTTTGCCCTCGGCAACCCGCTCAGGCTGTCGATTATCCGCAGGCTGGCCGATGGTTGCGAGCTAAGCTGTAATGCACTACGCCCGGAAGATGTGGTGAAGTCCACAATGACACATCACTGGCGCGTATTGCGTGACAGCGGAGTGATCTGGCAACGTCAGCAGGGACGAGAGAATATGATTTCTTTGCGTAGAGACGATCTCGATGCCCGTTTCCCGGGGCTGATGGACATACTGTTACAGGCTAAATAATAGGTTGAAAACGCCCCGTCAACATTTGAGGGGGCATCACGTCAGCGAAGGAATTTATCTTACGTGCATACGATATTCAATCATGCCGCTTTTTTTCGCGACCCAGTCATACAATCGTTGCCCGCGGTAGTTGGTTTCATGTGTATGCCAGTAAAGATGACGAGCATGATGTTTTCTGGCTTCTCGCTGAACATATTCTATTAATTGTTTACCAATGTGTTTGCCCCTGACAGCATCACAAACATATAAATCTTCAAGATAACAGTAATCGCTCTCCGCCCAGGTTGAACGGTGGAAAAGATAATGCGCAAAACCCACCACCTCTCCGTTATATCTTGCCACTAAGCAAAATAGTGGCTCAATAGGGCTGAAAAATCGTTGCCAGGTGCGCTGAGTGACTACCCCGGAGAGATCGACGTTATAAAATTCTTGATATTTACCCCACAGTGGTATCCAGCTCTCGTAATCACTTTCCTGAACAGCCTCAATGGTCACAATCGTATTATTCATAACAACCTCTTTGTTTATTCATTCACGGTTTCGGGATGAGTGTATGCGCTAAATGGCACGTTTAGCCCCGCCAATTTCCGCAAATGAAGCAGACCAATTTTGCCGTGTTGTTTTATAATGGAGGCCACACGAGGGAGAGTGGAAAAAGATGTTTAAGCACGCACAACTTGAAACGGTTAAGGCATGGATTATTGATCCTTCCAACGGATCGCTGCCCCTGCATGAAAGGATCCAGAGAGCGATACGGACACTGATACTGGAAGGGATCTTATCTCACGGTAAGGCCCTTCCCGCTTCACGCGCGCTGGCGAGTTCACTGTGTGTTTCCCGGGATACGATTGAAGCAGCTTATTCCAGCCTGCATGCAGAAGGTTTTATTGAGCGGCAAACAGGCAGAGGAAGCTTTGTCTCTTCCAGCGCACGGTTTTTAAAACCGCATTCCCGGCAGCAGCATCCTGCCGCTGATAGACGAAAGGCAAAACTCAGCGCTCGTGGAAAGATCATCTATGAAAGTGGCGGGATCCGCGAATTTTCCTCGCCCCGCCCACTGGCACCGGGTATCCCCGAGACGCGCATGTTTCCCATTCCAACCTGGGAGCGACTTCAGCGGCAGGTTCTTAAGGAATATCAACACCAGATATTAGAGCAAAGCCCTCCGCAGGGCATGGAACGCCTACGGCGGGCAATCGCGGAATATGTCAATCTTGAGCGCGGGACGCGTGCGAGGGCTGAACAGATCATCATTCTGACCAGTTCTCAGCAGGCGCTTGCTCTCTGTTCCCACGTGCTGATGGACGCAGAGGATGGCATTGCCATTGAAGATCCCTGCTATCAAGGAGCATACAAAGCGTTTAAATCTGCCGGACTGCGCTGTCTTCCGGTTCCTCTTGAAGATAAAGGCATCTCAATTGACGCGCTGAATGCTCTGACCAGCCCTGCCAGGGCTATCTACCTTACCCCTTCTCATCAATATCCTACCGGGGTGACGCTCTCTCTTGACCGACGCCTGGCTGTCATTGACTGGGCAAATCGTCACTCCGCCTGGATCATTGAGGACGACTACGACAGTGAGTTTCACTATGAAGGAAAGCCTATGGCCTGTCTTCAGGGGCTTGATGCTTACAACCGGACAATTTATATCGGGACTTTCACCAAGTCCCTGTTCCCCGGGCTACGTATTGCGTACATGATCGTTCCCCCAGAACTGGTAGAGTCGATGACCATGGCCAGGACATTAATGGACGGCCATACCGCCTCAATATCCCAACTGACGCTGGCGAAATTTTTGGAGGGAGGACATTTTGGTGCCTATATTTGCAAGATGCGGAGCGTTTATGTTACTCGCCGTAACAAACTGGCCAGTCTGTTGGATGAGTATCTTTCTGATTATGTTGAGTGCGTAATACCAACAGGTGGAATGCAGATGCCTTGTCACCTCAGGCACGGGATCTCCGAGAAGGAGATTGCCGCCGCCGCCCGTCGCGCAAATGTTGATATATTAGGGCTTACCAGTTTATATGCAGACAAACCCCTGACCAGCGGTTTTTTGATGGGTTTTGCCGCTTATACGGAGAGGGAAATAGAAGACGCAGTCAAAAAACTGGCCGCAATTTTCCGTCTTGTTTGAAGCTGTGGACTGTTCATTGGTCGATACTCGTTGCGGTCGAACCCGGCTGCAAACAAGGTTTCACCGGGAGATACTGTGTCCCTCCCGGCCTCTTATCAGGACGCCTGCGTCGACGCGAATTTCTTCGCAATCATTTCAGCGGTAGGCTGTAATCCCCCCAGGCTCCATTGCTCCGGGTCATGCTCATCAATACGGATCCAGACCGAGCGCCGGAACTCCGGATCCCCTTTCCCTTCGATTTCCACCATTAAGTCCGTCATACGGCGCAACAGCTCGCTCTTCTGCTCGGCATTCATGATCCCTTTAATCGTTTGTACATTTACAAAAGGCATTGTATTCTCCCTATAAGCAAGGTCTAAAAATCATACTTAGATTAAAAAGGAAAACATCCTGTGTCAAAAGATAAATTGTTGCCTTACCTCTCGCCAGAACTGTGCGGTCTGGCTGAAGGGGCAAAAATCGTGGGCGATCAATGGATTTTGTTGATTCTGAGAGAGGCGTTTTACGGTGTGACGCGTTTCGAAACCATGCGAATACATACCGGAATAACGAAACAGACGTTAGCGACACGTTTAAAGTTGATGACAGAACTGGGGTTGCTTTCCCGTATACCTTACCGGGAAGAGGGAGCACGGGAACGGTATGAGTACCAGCTTACCGACAAAAGCCGCACCCTTGCCCCGGTGCTTTTATCTTTGATGGAATGGGGACACAAACATGTTTTACACACCGCACCGCATTTAACCCTGGTGGATAAAGAAAGCGGCGATCCGGTGCATATTGGTTATGTGAATGCGCAGGGTCATGAGGTGAAACAAAACCATGTTCAGATTGTGCCGACAACAAAGGGGTAAGCCCGGGTATGTTACCCGGCTTACCCCTGCTACGTTACATAATCCAGCCCATCAGCAGCGTGGCGATGATCACCGTCGATGCACCGCCGATACGGGTGGCAATCTGTGCAAACGGCATGAGCGACATTCGGTTAGAGGCAGACAAAATAGCCACATCCCCTGTCCCGCCCAGACCACTGTGGCAGCAGGTGACAATGGCCGCTTCCACAGGATACATATTCAGACGCGAGGCAATAAAATAGCCGCTTAGCGCCATCGCAATCACCACCGAACCACATACCACCACGTAGCCCACCGAGAAGACTGACACCACGCTCTCAAGCGGCACGTATAACATTCCCAGACCAATCATCAGTGGCCAGACGAGCGCAGCCGAGACGAATTTATAGCAACTGTGCGCGCCCTGTTCCATTGAAGCCGGGATCACCTTGAAGTACTTACACAATACGGCTATCAGGATCATCAGCACCGGACCGGGAATGTGTACCAGTTTTTCAAACAACCCGCCGACGATGAAAAATGCGCACACCATCAGTAACCCGCCCCCCATCAGATGGAAATCTGTCTGCTGAGCACTGTCCGCGCCCGCAAAGAGGCTGCTGTCTTCTTTGCTACGGGTTAACATGCCATTACCCGACAATGCAGGACGTTTCATTCCCAGACGCGCCAGCGAGCCTGCACAAATAATGGCGAAGATATTCCCCACCACCGCGGCAGGCGCCAGTTGAGCAACATAGACGTCCGGCGTATGACCAAGGATTGCCGAATAGGCCAGGGACAACGGCAAAATCCCCTCACCAATCCCGCCACCAATGATCGGCACGATGATAAAAAAGAACGTGTGGTACGGGGTATAGCCAAACAGTGAACCCACGATGAGCCCGCTCAGTACTGCCATGAAAGTCCCGGCCACCAGCGGGATAAACATGCGCATCATCCCCTGGATAAGCAGTATCCGGTTCATTCCCAGAATGCTCCCTACCACCAGACAGGCGATGACGAAATAGAGCAGATTTGCCTCTTTCATCAACAGATGCACCGTATCCAGCGTGTGTTTTTCGAAGACACCAAAATAGACCAGTACGGAGGGGACCATCAGGCACAGGATTGCCGGGCCGCCGATGTCTTTCAGCAACGGGATTTGCCGCCCCACTTTCGCAAACGCAAAACCAAGGGTCATGATGACTGCGAGTCCGCCGATCATATTTTTCGGCAGCAAGCCTGCCCAGGCAGAGGTCGCCACAATGGCAGCGATCCCGACGAATAGCATCAACGGGACTGCGCCAACCTCGGTATTGTAAAGCCCAAAGGCGAAACGCGTGGACGACAACTCAGAAGTCGGTACAGGATTATCTTTCATATAATCACCTGATAATTGTGTTCGGATATGCAAAGAAAAGGAATAAACACGGAATTATTCCAATACGGATAAATGTTATTTAATATCAATTAAAGACTTACGTGGCCTTTTCTAAAAACAGGCTCAGTGTAAAAAATAACATGCGGGGCCTGAAAGAAGTGTGAACAATACAACCCTTTCCCGTTAAATAACTTTATTCATCATTTAGTAACTAAAGTTATTTTAGGCAGGCATTGCTGTTTTCTTGTGCCTAATCAATTTTTGCCACCCCTATTACTTATCCAACTAACGCAATCATTTTGAAATTAATAAAACCAGAGAGAGTGTGACCATTGTCACTCTTACCGTGCTATCTAACCGTTAGATTAGCGCTGCAACAAAACACATAAAATACCCTACAGGAAATACTATGCCTTCATTACTATTACAGTCGCTGTTTCCGCTCGTCTTTATAATGCTGCTTGGGTGGTTAAGCGGGAAACTCGGGTATTCCCGACGTGAAGATGCAAACGTTATGGCGACCGTGGTGATTCGTTTTGCACTTCCCTTTCATCTTTTTATTGGCGCATTGCATACCGACCCGAGCAAAATTAAGAACCTGACGTTTATGGCGGTCCTGGTTGTCGGTTTAATGGGTTCGTATTTATTGACATTATTTATTTCACGTTTTGTTTTTCGTCACGATATAAAAACCAGTGCCATTCAGTCTCTGGTTTGTGCCTTTCCGGATATGGCCTACTTTGGGGCACCCGTGCTTGCAGTGTTGATTGGGCCAGAAGGATTCATTGGCGTACTGATCGGCAATATCATCACCAGCGTTATCATGATCCCGTTGACTATCGTCCTGATTCGTATGGGAGATAAGAACAGTCATGATGGTCTGGAATCGCTGCATCCTGGCGCGATGGTGATACAAAACCTCATCAAAGCGGCACGTAATCCTATCGTCTGGATACCCGTTTCCGGTGTATTGCTCAGCCTGGCTGGCGTACAGATCCCGTCAATTCTCAGTATGCCCATTGAGATGGTTGGCAAAGTCTCCGGTGGACTGTCGCTGTTTGCTCTCGGCCTGTTATTTTACGGTGAACGTCCAAAATTGAATGTGCAGACATTTACCAATATCAGTATTAAAAACCTCATTCAACCCGCCATCATGGCCGTAGCCGGTATCGCATTTGGTCTTAGCCATACCTTACTCCAGCAGGTTGTTATTATTGGTGCGACGCCTTCCGCTATCGCCGCAGGTATGTTTGCCATACGCAGCGACACCTATATTGATACTGCCTCATCCTCCATATTAATTGGCACTGCCGTCGGCGTACTGACTGAAGGCATTATGATCTATTTAATCTCTTAATCTGTTTTATTTAAAAAATTCAGGAGTTAACCATGTCTCGCAAAGAAGTTCTGTACACTCCCTATAACGGGGCCGTATTGCTGGAAAACCCATTGTTAAATAAAGGTCTCGCGTTCATAAAAGAAGAACGTGATAATTTTAATCTGCATGGTTTATTGCCTCACAACGTTGAAACCATTGAAGAGCAGACGGAACGCGCGTGGGTACAATTCTGTCATTTTAAAAGCGATATTTCCCGTCATGTGTATCTGCGTAATATTCAGGATACCAATGAGACCCTGTTTTACAATCTCTTACGCTCGCACCTGAAAGAGACATTGCCAATTATCTATACTCCGACGGTAGGTGAAGCCTGCGAGCATTTCTCCACCATTTACCGTCGGGCACGCGGGTTGTTTATTTCATGGCCAAACCGCCATCGTATTGATGAGATGCTGCAAAGTTTCTCGCGCAACGATATTCGAGTGATTGTAGTGACTGACGGGGAACGTATTCTGGGGCTTGGCGATCAGGGTATCGGTGGAATGGGCATCCCGATTGGTAAGCTGTCGCTGTATACCGCCTGCGGGGGGATCCATCCGGCTTCCACCCTGCCCATTATGCTGGATGTCGGGACGAACAATCAGCAGCACCTGGACGACCCGATGTATATGGGCTGGCGCCATCCGCGCATCAGCGACGATCAATATGCTGAATTTATGGATATGTTTGTCAGCACCGTCAAAGCACGCTGGCCAAATGTTCTTCTGCAGTTTGAAGACTTCGCGCAGAAAAACGCCACTAAACTGCTCCAGCGATACCGCGACCAGCTGTGCTGCTTCAATGATGACATTCAGGGAACGGCAGCCGTCACCGCAGGTACGCTGATTGCGGCAGCCCATGCAGCGGGTACACGCATTCGCGATCAGCGTGTGGTCTTCCTGGGCAGCGGTTCCGCCGGATGCGGAATAGCAGAAAAAATTGTGGCCCTGATGGTTGATGACGGCCTGACAGAGTCCGAAGCCCGCAGCCGGATCTTTATGGTCGACCGCTTTGGCTTGCTGACCGACGATATGACCAACCTGCTCGACTTCCAGAAAAACCTTCTCACCGCGCGTGATGCGATTAGCCACTGGCAGGTAGAAGCCAATAATATCTCCCTGCTGGAAGTGGTAAAAAATGCACATCCGACGGTGATGATCGGCGTTTCAGGCCAGCCTGGACTCTTCAGTGAAGAAATTGTGAAAGAGATGCATCGGCACTGCCCGCGCCCTATTATCATGCCGCTCTCGAACCCGACATCACGGGCAGAGGCGCAGCCACAGGATCTTATCGCGTGGACCCAGGGTGCCGCACTGGTGGCCACCGGTAGCCCGTTTGCCCCGGTGTTCTGGCAAAACGAGCAGTACGACATCGCCCAGTGTAACAACGCCTATATTTTCCCGGGTCTGGGGCTAGGGATCCTGGCCAGCAACGCCCGCCGAGTGACGGAAGAGATGTTGATGGCGGCAAGCCGCAGCCTGGCCGCGCAGTCTCCACTGGTGACCACCGAGAAAGGGGGATTGTTGCCGCCGGTCGATCGCATTGAAACGGTGTCACGCCAGATTGCCCTCGCCGTTGCCCGTGCGGCGATTGATCAGGGCGTCGCCCCGTCGATAGACAACGAAATCTTGCTGGCGCGCATCGAGCAGACCTGGTGGCAAGCGGATTACGCACCTTATCGCAGGTCTGCCCTGTAGGGGATATTTATGCCCTCACCACAAGAGTGAGGGCATGGTTTTTTGCCTCAGTGTTGTATGCCAGACCGCTCAGAAATCTCTTCAGCGGATAAGATATTAACGGAGGACGTCACGTCTTTTGCGCGCGCATATCGGTCCGGCACCCCCTCCGGGCGGGTTTTGAAGCGCCGGTGCAGCCACATATACTGTTCTGGTGCCATGCGTACCGCTTGTTCGATCGCTCTGTTCATCTGCGTCGCAACAGATTCTTTATCTCCCCCCTGCAACGCCTCGCTGATATCCTCCAGAATAATCAGTTCATAACCGCTGCCATCCGCCCTGCGTCGCGGCACAAAGGGAATGACGGCGGGCTTAGCGCTTTTGACCAGCATATAGCTTCCAGCGGTCGTCGCGGCATCCGGAACCGCAAAGAACGGCACAAAGACGCTATTGGTTTTGCCATAGTCATGATCCGGGGCATACCACAAAATTTCATTCTGCTTCAGCGAGCGGATCATGCCTTTTAAATCATGACGATCGAGCATGGATTTATTGGAACGCAGACGCCCTCGCGTCTGTAGCCAGTCCAGCAGGGCATTATTATTAGGACGATATACGCCAATACCGGGGTTGAGCATGCCAAATATCCGCGCGCCCAGCTCAAGTGTGAGAAAATGCATTCCCACCAGCACCACGCCATTACCTTTCGCCCGCGCCGTTTCCATGTGCTCATAGCCCCTAACGGTAAAGCATTTCTTAACCCGCCACGCAGGCCAGAACCATGCCATTCCGGTTTCAATCACCCCCATTCCTACCGACTCAAAATTACGCTGCAGCAATGACTCTCGCTCCGCCTTTTTCATCTCCGGGAAACAAAGCTCAAGGTTGCGGCGGGCAATATCGACGCGGCGGGGAAGCAAGCGCATCGCCAGTCGACCAAGACCATGACCAATTCTGAACAGAAGCGGATAAGGGAGCAGCATGATAAGCCACAGCGCGGCAATGCCTGCCCAGCTTAGCCAGTAACGGGGATGAAGAAAGGCGAATGAAAAACGGGGTAATTTTGTCATCAGAAAATTATCCTTTAACGTATCTGTCCTTAATTGATTCTGGTGGAGATCTTTCCTAAGGATTAATAATAAGTCAGTCAGAAACGTTAAGTGTAGCGGATAAGACAAAACGCATTTTTATCGTTTTTTGCGAAAAACGGAAAGTTGAGCCGGGGAGAACTTATCCGCTCCCCGGCAAAAGATTTACATCGAATACCCTGGCTTCTTAATCAGCTCATCCAGCTTCGGACCTATCTCGGTATCCCAGACCTCGGCTTTCCAGTCTTCCGGCGCTACCTGGTTCAGCGCAACCGACACGGAACTGTCTTTGCTGTTGAAATGGCGAATGATGACGTCGGCAATATCCGCCGCCAGCGCAGTTTTTTGTTCGTCGTTCAAATCGCGGGGAAAACATTTGATATCTACATGTGGCATGTGCAGGTTTCCAGTTATGAGCCAGGGTTCCACGTTATCAGATAATATTGTTTGCCTTTAACACCTTGTGCAGTTTCGGAAGCTGAGTAACTGTATCCGCAATCGCTGTTATCTTCGGGGTATTCGCGGCAAACCATTCATGACGAGGCCCCCAGGTGCGCGTGACCACAATATACACATCAAGCAGCGTCAGGCGTTCACCCAGCGCATAAGGGCTCGCCTTGAGCTGACCGTCGAACCACTGATAGAGCGATTTACGGTACTCAATGCAATTTTTTTGCAGCTGCTCTGGCGCATCGGGCGCCCAGCGCTCGGGATAATCGGCATACGTGAAGGTGGGATAAACATTGGCGACAAACCAGATCAGTAAACGCTGAAACTGCTGGCGTTCGGCCTGTTCTGGAGGTGGAGCAAGCTCGGGACATTTATCGAGTACCATCAGAGCAATCGCCGCGGTTTCTGTCATGATGGTCCCATTTTCCAGCTCCAGCGTGGGCACCTGGCACAGCGGGTTCAGCTTGTACAACAGCTCACGCTGCGGACCGGGCTGGTCAAACCCGTCCACGTTGATAAATTGATAAGGGATATCAGCCAGGGTTAGCATCACTTCGCTGATTGCCGAGCCCCAGCCGGGTACGCCATAGAGTTTAATCATGTTGCCCCCTCAGGGATAAAAACCCTAAGTGTAGAGCACCTTTAGTAGGTTAGTAGGTTATCCCAGGGGGGTTGACCTCGGAGCGCTCCACTGCTTCGCCCTGCTCTCCCCAGCGCGCCAGCACCTTCTGGTAATCTCCTCGCTTAAGTGCCCCGTCCAGTGCGGCTTGCAGAGCATAAACCAGCTGATTCCCTTTTTTGGTCGTGGTGGCAACCCAGGCTTTTTTCGGCCCTAAACCGACCACGCGGGTTTTGCCGGTCAGTGCAGCTTTATACGCCGACACCGACTGCGGCCCAAAAAAGACATCTGCCCTGCCGGACTGAATATAGAGATTGCCCGAGGCATCGTCGGTCAGATAGACCGGTAGCGCAGGTTCACGCCCTGCCTTTTTGTTCTCTTCGTTCCAGCCCAGCAGAATACGTTCCTGATTCGTGCCAGAGCCAACGATCACCTTTTTCCCTGCCAGATCTTCCGCACTTTTGATTGACTGAATCTCGCTCGTGGATTTCACCGAAAAGGCCAGTGAATCGACGCGATAGGTCGCAAAATCAAATTTCTCTTTCCGCTGCTCGGTTACCGCTATATTCACCAGCGCCACATCATAGCGCCCGGAGGTGATCCCCAGCGGCCAGTCTTCCCAGGCCGTGGGGACCAGCTTCAGTTTTAGCCCCAGACTGCCCGCCAGCAGACGAGCAATATCCGGGTCGCTGCCAATCCGCGTTCGGTTATCGCTGGCAAGCAGCGCCAGCGGCGGAGAGTTCAGCGCCGAAATGGCCACCGTCAGTGTTCCCGGTTCAACGAACGTATAGTCCGCAGGTATCTTCGCCACCGCCTGGGGATCGACCGTTACCGGCAGAGGTCGCTCGTTTGCTGTTAAATCTAAGCTGGCGTGGCTGGCAGCCGAGAAGATCAGCCCCGCCAGAAGTCCATATTTCATCTGCGCTCCTTACAGCACTTTTGACAGAAACTGGCGCGTTCGCGGGTGCGATGGGCGGTTTAGAACCTCGTCACTGCTGCCCTGCTCCACAATTTTACCGTCGACCATAAACACCACCTGATCCGCCACGTCCCGGGCAAAACCAATCTCGTGGGTCACCACCACCAGCGTAGTGCCGGATCGGGCCAGTTTTTTGATCACGTCCAGTACTTCGCCCACCAGCTCCGGGTCGAGAGCCGAGGTGGGTTCATCAAACAGCATCACGCGAGGACGTAACGCCAGCGCACGAGCAATGGCAATGCGCTGCTGCTGACCGCCGGAGAGATGACGCGACCAGGCATCCGCTTTATCGCGTAAACCCACGACGTCAAGCAGGCTCCAGGCATGCTCTACCGCCTCTTTTTTGCTGAGTTTCTTATGCGCGACAGGTGCCTCAATTAAATTTTCCAGCACCGTGAGATGCGGAAAGAGATTGAAGTTCTGGAACACGTAGCCCACGTTGACACGCTGTTTGAGGATCTCTTTCTCCTTCAGCTCGTAGAGTTTGTCTCCCTGACGGCGATAGCCAATATAATCCCCGTCGATCTGGATAAAACCCTCGTCGACTCGCTCCAGATGGTTAATGGTGCGTAAAAGGGTCGATTTACCCGAGCCGGACGGCCCGAGGATCACCGTGACCGATCCCGGAGGGATTTCAAGCGTGACGTTGTCGAGCGCTTTGTGGCGGCCAAAAAACTTACTGACGCCGGTAATGGAAATGTGTCCTTCAGGAGAGGCTTGCATGGATGGGCTCCTGTGCTGGCGAGGTGGTAACAGACCGGGTACGGCTGGCCGCACGGTTCTGATTAACGGCAGAACGGCGTTCGCTGCGGGCAAGACCGCGCTCAACGACATGCTGTATAGCGGACAAAACGGTGGTAATCACCAGATACCAGGCAGCCCCCACCATCAGCAGAGGGATCACCTCCTGCGTACGGTTGTAGATCATCTGAATGGTATAAAACAGTTCCGGCATCGCCAGGACATAAACCATCGCCGTACCTTTGGCGAGACTGATGATTTCATTGAATCCCGACGGCAGAATGGTGCGCAGTGCCTGGGGCAAAATGATGCGCACCGTGGGTCGCCATGCAGGCAGACCAAGCGCAGCGGCAGCTTCATATTGCCCGTGGTCAACGCCGAGAAATCCGCCGCGAATAATCTCTGCGGTATAGGCGCTCTGAACGAGGGTTAACCCCACTACCGCAGTGGAAAACTGCCCCAGCACGTTGATGGTTTCAAAGTTGCCCCAGGTGATGCCGGTGAACGGCACGCCGAGCGAGAGTGTGTCGTAGAGATAGGAAAAGTTGTACAGGATGATCAGCACCACGATCAGCGGTAACGATCGAAACAGCCAGATGTAACCCCACGCCAGGCTGCTCAACAGCCAGGATGAAGAAAGCCTCGCCAGGGCCAGCATGCCGCCAATCACCACGCTCAGCGCGGTGCCGATCAGCGTCAGCAGAAGCGTTTGCCCTACACCTTCAAGGATCACCGGGTCAAAGAACCAGCGGGCGAACACTGCCCACTCCCAGCGCGGGTTAAAGGCTACGGACTGAATCACGACCGCCAGCACAAACAGCGCTACCGCGGCACCAACGGCCCGCAGCGGATAACGCGCCGGGACCACCTTAATGGTTTCAACGTTGCTCATCGTCGTTCCTCATGCGGTTTTACTGAACGCTTCGCGTACCAGCGTTTTGGTGAAACGCAGCCGACCGTCAAACGGTGGCTGACTGTACTCTTCCGGATTGCGGTTGAGATCGAACTGCGGTTGGTACCCCTGGCTGAGATAGAGCCTGACCGCCTCCGGCTGACGAAAACCGGTGGTGAGGTAAATCTGGCTGTAACCGGCCAGCACCGCCCTGCGCTCCAGTTCCGCCACTACCCGGCCAGCAAGTCCCTGCTGACGCAGGGATTTATTTGTCCAGATACGTTTAATTTCAGCGGTACGCTCGTCAAAGGGTTTGTATGCGCCGGTGGCAATAATCTCGCCATCGCGCTCCAGCACGATGAACAGCCCCTGCGGCGCTAAGTACCACTCGGTAAGTTCCACTTCAGCGTCTTTAGAGAAGTAGTCACCGTAGCGGGCCGCATATTCTCCAAATAGCCCCTCGATAACAGGTTGAAGATCCGCATCTTCTGGTGACACATCCCGGAATTGTTCGCTCATAGCCCCTCCTTAGTCACCCAGACCCGCCGGGTTTACTTCAGACTGCGGGATACGCTCCACTCCTTCTCCCCAGCGGTTCAGCACTTTGTCGTAATCACCGTTTTTGATGACGCCGTTAAGTGCGGTTTGCACCGGCTCGACCAGGCCACTGCCTTTTTTCAGCGTCACTGCAATGTGCGCCGCCTTCGGCCAACCACCGTCGACGCTGCCCACCAGTTTGGTTTTACCGGTTAACGCCGCTTTCCACGCGCCTATTACGTTCGGGCCAAAATAGGCATCCGCACGTCCTGACTGGAGTGCCAGCGTTTGCGCCGCATCGTCTTTGGTGTAGACAGGTGTAAAGGGTTTGAGCCCTTTCTTGAGGTTTTCGTCATTCCAGGCCAGCAGGATGGCTTCCTGATTGGTGCCTGAGCCGACGATAATTTTCAGCCCGGCAATATCCTCTGCTTTCTCTATCGACTTCAGCGGGCTGGTCGATTTCACATAGAAGCCGAGGGAATCCTTACGGTAGGTGGCAAAATCAAACTTCTCTTTGCGCGCTTTAGTGACCGTGATATTGCTGATGGCCGCGTCATATTTACCGGAGGCCACGCCCAGCGGCCAGTCCTCCCAGGAGGTGGGCACCACGTTCAGCTCCAGGCCCAGGCTGTCGGCCACCAGACGGGCGACATCAACCTCGCTGCCCAGCAGCGTTTTGTTGTCATCTGAAAACACCGTCAGCGGCGGTTGATTCAGCCCTGCCACCGCGACGGTAAATTTGCCCGGTACGGCAAACCGATAATCCTTAGGCAGTTCTGCTACTGCATCACTGTTTTTGGTCGTGTTGATCGGCGTTTTATTGGCCTCAATGCTGACGCCAGTACCGTTAATGTTCACATTCTCTGCCCAGACGGCAGGAGTAAAGGCCAGCGCAAGCGCCAGAATAAGCGTTTTTTTCTGCATAGCGGTATTCTCTTTTATTGTTTTATGAACTGGTTTTGGGGTTCGTCTAAGCCCAGACTTTCGCGCAGCGTGGTGCCCGGGTATTCGGTACGGAACAGGCCACGGGCTTGTAAAACGGGCACCACCTGGTCAACAAAGCGCGGGAAGGTGTCCGGCGTCCCACCCTGAATGATGAATCCGTCAGCCGCATAATCCTCAAACCAGGCTTGCAGACCGTCCGCCACCTGCTCCGGCGTACCGGAAAAACGCGGGCGCGGTGAAGCCGCCTCAAGCGCCACCTGACGCAGGGTTAAGTTGCGCTCCCGGGCATTACGTTTGATTTCATCGGTAGTACTACGGAAGCTGTTTTTACCTAAATCACCGATATCCGGGAACGGTTCGTCGAGTGGATACTGGCTGAAATCGTGGTGCTCGAAATAACGCCCGAGGTAGTTCAAAGCATCATTAATCGACACCAGCGCCGCCGTCGTTTGATATTGGTTTTCCACATCTTCGGCGTCTTTTCCGACAATCACGCTGACGCCCTGGAAAATATGCAGATCTGACGTGCGGCGTCCGTTAGTTTCCAGTTGCTGCTTCACGTCGCGGTAAAAAGCTTTTGCCTCGTCGAGCGTATCGTGATGGGTAAAAATGGCGTCGGCATGTTTCGCCGCCAGTCTTTTACCGTCATCCGACGCGCCCGCCTGAAAGACAATCGGACGCCCTTGTGGTGTACGGCCAATATTCAGCGGTCCGGCGACCTGGAAGAAGTCACCGTAGTGATCCAGCGCATGCAGTTTGGCCGGGTCAAAAAACTGACCGCTCTCTTTATTGCGTACAAAGGCGTCACCTTCCCAGGAGTCCCAGAGCCCTTTCACCACGTCGAGATACTCGTCTGCAATCCGGTAACGCAGGGCATGTTCCGGGTGCTTTTCGCGGGAAAAGTTCTTCGCAGAACCTTCCAGCGGCGAGGTCACCACGTTCCAGCCCGCACGCCCGTTGCTCAGGTGGTCAAGGCTGGCAAACTGGCGCGCCGTGGTAAAGGGCTCGCTGTAAGAGGTGGATAAAGTTCCCACCAGCCCCAGACGCGAGGTGATACTTGCCAGCGCGGACAATACCGTCAGCGGTTCAAAACGATTTAAAAAATGCGGGATCGATTTTTCGTTGATATAAAGGCCATCGGCAACGAATAAGAAATCGAGTTTCCCCTCTTCCGCTTTTAATGCCGTCGCTTTTACAAATTCAAAATTAATACTGGCATCAGCGGTGGCCGCCGGGTGGCGCCAGGCTGACATATTCCCGGATGCACCATGCAAAATGGTCCCCAGCCGCAATTGTCGGGTTGCAGACATATTTACCTCTTCTGAATTAAACGTGTTGCAGGGCTTTTTCCGCAAGCTGTGCAAAATAGCGGGCAGCCGGCTCAATTAGGGCTTCATCCGGATTAAATGCCGGGTGGTGTAAACCAAACGAACTATTGCTGCCAATGCTGACAAATGCCCCCGGGATCTGCTGCAAATAGACGGCAAAATCTTCCCCTCCCATATGCAGTTCGGCGTGCCGGGTCTCATACCCCGCTTCCCGGGCGACCGAGGTGGCAAAATCTGCCCAACGTTCATCATTCACCAGCGCGGTGGGCCCGGCGTACCAGGTAATATCAATCTGTGCGCTGAAGGCGCTGGCAAACCCGGCGGCGATTTCTTCCACGCGGGTTTTAACATTCTGCTGCACCTCCGTACGATGAGTGCGCAGTGTGCCTTCCAGCTCGACGCTTTCTGGCAACACGTTCCAGGTATTCCCACCCGCAATACGCGTAACGCTCAGTACCACCGAATCCAGCGTATTGACGTTACGGCTGGCGACGCTTTGCAGAGCGGTCACCAGTTGACTCGCCAGAACAATCGCATCGTTGCCTTCATGTGGCCGGGCAGCATGCGCGCCTTTACCGGTTATGCGAATCACAAATCTGTCGACGTTGGCATAGAATGGCCCGCCACGGGTGGCGAACTCGCCGACCGACAGCGAAGGTTCGTTATGCATGCCGAAAATCGCGCTGACATCACGCAACGCACCGGCCCGCACCAGGCTTTTCGCACCACCAAAGTTCTCTTCGGCAGGCTGGAACAGGATTCGCACCCGGCCGTTGAGCGAGGCTTCCCGCTCTTTCAGTTTTAACGCGGCCCCAAGGATCACGCTGGTGTGGATATCATGCCCGCAGGCATGCATCACACCCGCACGCTGTGAGCTAAACGGCACCCCGCTGCGCTCTTCAATCGGCAAAGCGTCTATATCTGCCCGTAGCGCAATCAGCTTGTCACCGGTCCCGATTTCCGCCACCAGACCGGTTGGCAGTGCGTAAGGCAACGGCGTTATGCCTGCCTTTGTCAGCCACTGGTGCAGGCGTGCGGTGGTTTCTACTTCCTGACCTGACAATTCCGGGTTCTGATGCAGCTCGCGCCGCCAGGCAATCAGTTGTTCGCCAAAGCTCATACCGTGACCTCCTTGTTAAGCCGCTCCTGGGCCAGCAGACGCAGGGACTGCACGCGCGCAACGCCATCCGCAACCGGGGTATCAATAATGAATTCGTCAATGCCCCACTGTTCATGCAGGGCGTTCAGTTGTTCCAGGACTGATTCAGCCGTACCGGCCAGCAGAGACTGGGCCCGACGGGCAATACGTACCGGTTCGCTGCCCGCCTGACGTGCAAAGGCATAAGCCTGTTCTTCGCTGGCGACGGTCACGCGCTGGCCGTTTGCCAGCTCAACGCCCCACACCTCGACCTTCTGCGCAAGCGCGTCCGCTTCAGCCTGCGTCGGCGCAACAATTGCCTGCACCGCCACCATCACGTCGCGGACGCTGTTTTCACGCCAGGTGGCGATCACCTCGCGCAGCAGGTCAGGATCGCCATTCAGGTGCGCAGCAAAAACAAAGTGCCAGTCGAGTTTTGCGGCCAGCAGCGCGCTTTCAGCACTTGCGCCCAGCAGAAAACCCTGTGCAGGTACGGGCGGTAGCGGCGTTGCGCGAACAACCTCTTCCGCAGCCTGGTTTTCTGGGCGGATCCAGTGGTCAAGATGAGCCAGTTGTTCGGCAAAGCTGCCCTTTTCCTGTTGATTCAGACCCTGCTGCAGCGCGCGGGTCGAGAGTGGCAGCCCGCCCGGGGCTTTTCCGACGCCGAGATCAACGCGACCCGGCGCCAGGGCGGCCAGAACGTTAAAATTCTCGGCAACTTTATACGGGCTATAGTGCTGGAGCATGACGCCGCCCGACCCCACTCGAATGCGCGTTGTTTGTCCCAGGATCCAGGCAATCAGCAGCTCCGGTGAGGGACTGGCCAGCTGCGGTGTGTTGTGATGTTCGGCAATCCAGAAGCGGTGATAACCCAGGTTCTCTGCCTGTTGCGCCAGCGTCAAAGTACGCGCCAGTGCATCGGCAGCGGTTTCGTTTTCAGCGATGGGGCTTTTATCCAGAATGCTGATTCGACATGACATGTTGCGTTCTCGTTTGACTTAACATGGCGACATTATTAAAGGCGTCTTTCACTACTGAGAAACAATTAATTTACATTTAGTTTGCCGGAAATCAGATATCCAAAACCATGCAAAGACTAAGACTTTTGAGGTGCAACCACTTTTCTGCCCGCATCCGAGCCAACAGGGTCGCGCAAATCATCACGTTTTCATTCTGTTAAAGAAACGCTATTTCGACATCTTAATTTACCTCGCGGAGGTGATCTCCCGCTTTTAATTTGGCTTATGTCATTTATTTGCAGGGGATGACGAAACTGCGCTCGAAATTATTTTCATTTTTATTACATTGACTCAGTTTAATAGATAAAAAATAATTAGCACCAGGTATTTCGGACAAGCAGAATTTAATAGAGAATACACAGCAGACAGCTATAAAAATAATCACATCAATCTTGCCTGAGTGTTTACCGGGCGGTTTTTATTCTTTCACATCATCATGGAGTTACTCATGAGGCGTAACAGTTCCGTTACACAAAACGAGTATTTTCTTAACGAAGGCTCGACGTTAATGTCGACCACCAATACGCAAAGTCATATTACCTATGCCAATTCCGCTTTTATTGAAGCTAGCGGATATAAAGAAGAACACCTTATGGGCGAACCACATAATATTATTCGCCACCCCGACATGCCTGCCGAGGCGTTTGGTGACATGTGGTTTACCCTACAACAGGGGGAAACCTGGACAGGGCTAGTCAAGAACCGTCGTCAGAACGGCGATCACTATTGGGTACGCGCTAATGTGACGCCAGTCTGGCAGGATGGAAACTTAACAGGCTATATCTCCGTGCGGAATATTCCAGCACGCGAAGAGATCGCTGCCAGTGAAAAACTCTATGAGAAAGTACGCAATAACGAATTAACGCATCATCGTTTTTACAAGGGATTATTGGTTCGTCGCGGTTTATTTTCTTTCATGTCTCTTTTTAAACGACTCAGTACCAGCAAAAGAATCTATCTCGGTATTACAGTGACGGCCCTGCTTTCCTGTTTGCTGATTTTATTATTCCCGAATACGCTTACACAGTTCGGCGGTCTGGTTCTGCTATTTATAACCCTGGCATATTATCTTCATGCACAAATTGCCCGGCCGGTAAAATCCATTGTTCAACAGATGCAGTGCGTGGTTTCAGGGCGTAAAACCGAGTATTACCACTTTGACAGGATCGATGAAATCGGTCTGATGATGCGTCTGGTCAACCAATCCGGTTTAAACCTGAATTCTCTGGTTGACGATGTCGGGGCGCAGATTAACGGGATTGGCACTATCAGCCAGCAGGTCGCCAAAGAGGGCGCGGATCTGCAGGCACGTTCTGAAGAGACCGCAGACTTTCTGCAGCAAACCGCAGCCGCAGTGGAAGAAATTGCCAGTGCGGTTAAGCAGACGGCGGAAACCGCAAAAGAAGCGATCCTGATGGCGGATCGCACCAGTGCCAGCGCCCACTGCGGTGAAGCGATGATGAAAGAGACTATCGGCATGATGCAATCCGTTTCGCAGGATAACAGTCAGATCGTCGATATCATCAGCGTTATCGATCGCATCGCCTTTCAGACCAATATACTGGCGCTAAATGCTGCCGTTGAAGCGGCACGCGCAGGTGAAGCCGGGCGCGGTTTTGCGGTGGTGGCGGCTGAAGTGCGAAACCTTGCGCAGCACTCCGCGACGGCGGCTAAAGAGATCAAAACGCTTATTGAGAAAAACGTCTCCAGTGTGAACGCGGGTGTGGAAAAGGTGGAACAAACCGAAACGCAGCTGACGGTCATGATCGACAATGTTCTGCAGATGTCCTCCCTGATTAAGGAGATCGGTCATGCCACGCAGGAACAGACTCAGGCGCTGACGCTTATCAACGCGTCCATCTCCCGTATTGGTGCAATGACGCATAACAATACGGGGATGGTGGATAATGTCACTCAGGCCGCTAATCACCTGACGCAGCGCACAACGCGCCTGCAGCAGGCAATTTCCGTTTTTGGCGGTTAGTCGTTCAGGTACTGCTCGTCAGTAACTTTTTCCAGTCACTCTACCGGGCTACCGTTTACGGATTCGGCGATGGCAATGTGCGTCATCGCCCTGGTTAAGCGGCTCAGCCTCTTTGCCCCACTCCTGTAACCAGCCACGACCCTGCGTCACGATCATCTTTATTACCCAAGCCGTCGCCAGCATACCCTCGCCTTTTCGTTGCTGATTGAAGCGTTGCGTTTGCAATGAGTTCATTTCACTGCGCAACCATTAAGCAATATTGATGAATAAATCATCAAGTCACTAATGGGTTCGTCTAAAAAATCACCACGATTCAGCATCTTGTGATCCACGTCTGCTCTGACCACACGATTTCCTTCGACCTGCATCACTTTCGGCACGGTTATATTTTGCGTCGCTTATGAATTGCAGGTAGGATGCCTCGCCATGTTTCGCCTTATCCATACGTAGAATCACTGGGAAGGCGACATGTGTTTGCGCAGAAGCAATCGTTTGTATTGCACTCTGCCAGGCAGGACTATCACGATAATGGTTCAGACAGGCAAACAGGTAACTCAATGAAAACAAGCAATAAAAGCGCAGCCGATCATCATGCTGCTAAACGTCGCTGGTTGAATTCCCACGAAGAGGGCTACCACAAAGCGATGGGCAACCGTCAGGTTCAAATGATCGCCATCGGCGGCGCTATCGGAACGGGTCTGTTTTTAGGTGCAGGCGCTCGCTTGCAGATGGCGGGCCCGGCTCTCGCCCTGGTCTATCTGGTGTGCGGGATCTTCTCTTTCTTTATTCTTCGTGCACTGGGCGAACTGGTATTGCATCGCCCTTCAAGCGGCAGTTTTGTCTCTTACGCCCGTGAATTCCTCGGTGAAAAAGCGGCCTATGTTGCAGGCTGGATGTACTTCGTCAACTGGGCGATGACCGGTATTGTCGATATCACCGCCGTGGCGCTGTATATGCACTACTGGGGCGCGTTTGGTGATGTGCCGCAGTGGGTCTTTGCGCTTGGCGCGTTGGCCATTGTCGGTACCATGAACATGATCGGCGTGAAGTGGTTTGCGGAGATGGAATTCTGGTTTGCACTGGTCAAAGTGCTGGCCATCGTCGTGTTCCTGATCGTGGGTACTGTCTTCCTCGGCAGCGGTAAACCACTGGATGGTAATGCCACTGGCTTCCATCTGATAACCGATAACGGCGGATTCTTCCCGCACGGTCTGATGCCAGCGCTGGTACTGGTTCAGGGTGTGGTGTTTGCTTTTGCCTCTATCGAACTGGTGGGTACTGCTGCGGGTGAATGTAAAGATCCGCAGACGATGGTGCCAAAAGCCATTAACAGCGTGATCTGGCGTATCGGTCTGTTCTACGTTGGTTCCGTGGTACTGCTGGTTCTGTTACTGCCGTGGAACGCCTATCAGGCGGGTCAGAGCCCGTTTGTGACCTTCTTCTCTAAGCTGGGCGTGCCTTATGTTGGCAGCATCATGAACATCGTGGTACTGACCGCAGCGCTCTCCAGCCTGAACTCCGGGCTTTATTCTACCGGTCGTATCCTGCGCTCCATGTCCATGGGTGGTTCTGCGCCGAAGTTCATGTCGAAAATGAGCAAGCAGCACGTGCCGTATGCCGGTATTCTGGCGACGCTGGTAGTGTATGTATTCGGCGTATTCCTGAACTATCTGGTCCCGTCCCGGGTCTTCGAAATCGTTCTGAACGTTGCTGCGCTTGGTATTATCGCATCCTGGGCCTTTATCGTGGTCTGCCAGATGCGTCTGCGTAAAGCCATTAAAGAAGGTAAAGCCGCTGACGTGAGCTTTAAGCTGCCTGGCGCGCCGGTGACCTCCTGGCTCACCCTGCTCTTCCTGTTCAGCGTGCTGGTACTGATGGCGTTCGATTACCCGAACGGCACCTACACCATCGCCACTATACCGCTGCTGGCTGTACTGCTGATTGCTGGCTGGTTTGGCGTACGTAAACGCGTTCACGAAATTCACAGCACCGCGCCGGTTCATCCTGATGATGAAAAACACGACGCGCCGCTGGTTGAAGAAACGTCGCGTTAATCATTAAAAAGGGAAGGCAGATGCCTTCCCTTTTTTTACATCACAGCGTGATACGAATTACGTCGTCAGGTTGGGTTGCTTCCTGCTGACGGGTAGATTTCTGTTTTACCGTCACATACAGCGTTTTGCCATCCGCAGAGAGCGCCAGGCTGTTCGGGTAGACCGGCGTGTCGAAGGTTTTCGTCACTTTGTAAGATTTCGCGTCAATCACGCTCACCTTACCGGCTTCACGGTGCGTCACATACGCTTCATTGCGTGCCGGGTTAAACAGCACGGCCAGTGATTCTGGTACTGAGATTTTCTCGATCACGCTGCCGTCTTTCAGGCTAACCACCAGCACTTCCGGCTGTTTTGAATCAGTCAGGAACGCGCGCTGGCCGGCAGTATCGAGGCTCAGATTCAGGTAGAAGTGCTCTTTCCCGTCGTCCTGCACTTTTTTACGACTCAGGATTTTGTTGGTGGCCGTATCAATCGTCACCAGCTCACCGTCGGCATTGGTGGTATAGAGGCGTTTCGCCTGCGCATCCAGCGCCAGGCCGGTGCTATAGGTGCCGGTATTAGCAATAGTCTCTTTCAGCTTCAGCGTTGCGCCATCCACCACCCAAATCACGCTCTCTTTACCCACACCAGTGATATAGACGGTGTTAGTGCTGTCATCAGCCACCAGCTGGCGCGGCTGCAGCGGTTTGACGGTTTCACTGCGCTGGCGATTATCGAGCACAAGACGCCCTTTCACGTCGCCCGTTTTGGCATCAATGGCCGTCACCGCGCCGTTGATGGTGTTACCGAACCACAGCGTTTGGCTCGCCTTGTCAAAGGTGGTACCGAAAGGTTTGAGATCGCTATGAATCGCCTGCGTCACGTCCAGCGTGACCGGGTCAAGGCGATAGATAACCCCGCCCTTATCGGTTTTACGGCTTTGCGACGTCGCAACCCACAGCGCATTCTCCTGCTGGCTTACCGCCATTTCATACGCCCCTTTCCCCACCGCTTTACGCAGGATCTCTTCGGCGGCGTGCACCTGGAAGGTGCTGGCAAACAGTAACGTAGCAGACAGCAGAGAAAGGCTCAGTCGCGGCGAGCACAGATGACGTAAAGACATAACAATTCCTTTTCTGAAAAGAGGGTTTCTGCTGACATCACTTCCGGCAGGCAACGTCCTGGCATTGCCTTTTGATAATGAGAATAGTAATCATTAATCAACAAAATGTGGAGTTTTTCTTTCCCTCGCCCACATTCATTAACGCAACGTGCGGTTAAAGTTTTCAAAACATTTACAAAACCTTTAACATATAGGCACATGTTCCATTTGGTTCGTTTAGATACCACAACCGGTTTTACTCATGAAAATCATTTCCGCCCGTAAGGCATCTCTGATGCTGGTTCCTGTTATTGTTGCGCCTCTCACTGCGATGAGTGCGGATGAACAGACCATGATCGTCAGCGCTACACCGCAAACTGTATCGGAACTCGATACTCCAGCCGCGGTGAGCGTCGTGAATGGCGATGATATGCGTCAGGCCACGCCACGCATCAACCTGTCTGAATCACTGGGTAGCGTTCCAGGCCTGCAAATTCAAAACCGCCAGAACTATGCGCAGGATCTCCAGCTGTCAATGCGTGGATTTGGTGCCCGTTCAACCTTTGGCGTACGCGGTATCCGCATGTATGTCGACGGTATTCCAGCCACCATGCCTGACGGACAAGGGCAAACCTCCAACATCGATCTTTCCAGTGTGGACACTGTGGAAGTGCTGCGCGGCCCCTTCTCTGCCCTGTACGGCAACGCCTCGGGTGGCGTGATTAACATCAACACCCAGACCGGGCAGCAGCCGCCGACCATTGAGGCCAGCAGCTATTACGGCAGTTACGGTACCTGGCGCTATGGCATGAAAGCCACGGGGGCAATGGGTGACGGGACACACGCAGGCGATGTGGATTACACCGTTTCCACCACCCGCTTCACCACTAAAGGCTATCGTGACCACAGCGGTGCGCGGAAGAATCTCGCCAATGCCAAACTGGGTGTGCGTATAGATGATGTCAGTAAACTCACGCTGATCGTTAATAGCGTGGACATGAAGGCTAACGATCCGGGTGGACTCGATTACCAGGAGTGGCGGAATGACCCGCGCCAGTCTCCGCGCGGCGATCAGTACAACACCCGTAAGACCATCAAACAGACCCAGGCCGGTCTGCGCTATGACCGCCAGCTCAGCGCCCAGGACGACCTTAGCGTGATGATGTATGCCGGTGAGCGTGAAATGACGCAGTACCAGTCGATTCCGTACACTGCGCAGCGAAATAACCCGAACCACTCTGGAGGTGTCATTGATATGACACGTCACTATCAAGGGATAGATACTCGATGGACCCATCGTGGTGAATTGCTTGTTCCAGTCACATTCACTACAGGGTTGAACTACGAAAATCTCAACGAAGATCGTCTGGGTTATGAAAACTATGTAATGGTCAATAGCAAACCAGATTACGGTGTAAAAGGAACAAAACGTCGTGATGAGCGTAATCTGATGTGGAATTTGGATCCTTACTTCCAGAGCAATTGGCAACTCACAGATAAGTTATCACTCGATACAGGAGTTCGTTATAGTTCTGTCTGGTTTGATTCAAATGATCACTATCTGAAGAATGGCGATGATAGCGGCGACACCAGCTATCACAAGTGGCTTCCTGCGGGTTCAGTGAAGTATGCGATCACCAATGCCTGGAACATTTATGCGGCTGCAGGCCGCGGTTTTGAAACACCAACTATCAATGAACGCGCATACACTGCAGGAGGTAACGGGGGATTAAATTATGACCTTAAACCTTCTACAAATAATACCTATGAAATAGGCAGTAAAACCCGCATCGGCAATGGTTTACTGACTGCTACGCTTTTCCGCACCGATACCGATAATGAAATTGTGGTCGATACATCGACGGGAAGACGCGATACGTTTAAAAATGCCGGTAAAACCCGTCGTCAGGGGGTGGAGGTTTCCCTGGACCAGCAGTTTGCTGAAAACTGGAAGCTGAAAATGGCGTGGACCTATCTGGACGCCACCTACCGTACTAACGTATGCAGCGACGCAGACTGTAATGGAAACCGCATGCCAGGTATCGCCCGTAACATGGGTTATGCCTCGTTTGGCTGGCAGCCGGAGGAAGGCTGGTACGCGGGTTCAGATGTCCGCTACATGAGCGATATCATGGCCGACGACGAAAACACGGCGAAAGCCCCGTCGTACACCGTGGTTGGGCTGAATACCGGGTATAAGCTCAACTATGGTAACTGGGGAATGGACGTCTTTGGCCGCGTAGATAACCTGTTCGACAAAGAGTACGTCGGCTCGGTTATTGTCAACGAATCCAATGGTCGTTATTACGAGCCTGCACCCGGGCGTAACTATGGCGTAGGTATGTCGATCTCTTATCGCTTCGAGTAAGCAAAAAGAAAAGTTTATTTTATTAATGAAATAACCCTCCTGATGGCAATAAGCCATCAGGAGTTATTCACCGAATAAATAATTAGCTACGGTATATAGTCGCTGTGTTAAATAATCTCTTAGTTAAAATATTGTCGCTGTAAAAGAGAATTTGCTTCATCAATCAACTTATCAATCGCCTTCTGGCAGTCGCCCACATCCCGTCGCTCAAGGGCCGCAAGTAGCTCATCATAGTGATACGTCGACATCGTGATGTCGTTGAGTTCCTGGTGCAGATAGTTAATGCACGGCCCAATGCGGACCCACAACTGTTCAATTAAGGCATTGAGCGTAGGCATTTCCGCATACTGATAAAGCGTAAACCGGAAGACACGATTCGCATGCAAGGCCTGCTGAACGTTCCCATTACGCATGGCGTCATGAAAGGCATCCGACAATTTGTGCAGCACCTCCAGCTTGCCGTCAGACATATTCTGACATGCTGCGGCAACCGCCATCGGCTCAAGTTGTTTTCGGATGGCATTAATCTCGTTATAACGCTCCAGCGTCACCTCAGGCACCAGAAATGCCTGTGCTGGCGTGGCATGTAACGCCCCTGATGACACCAGACGCAAAAGCGCCTCACGAACCGGGGTAATACTGGTGCCTAATTTATCGGCGATCTCTTTCGTAATCAGTCGTGCTCCAGGTTTGAGTGAGCCTGTAATTAACGCTCCTTTCAAACTGAGTTCAACTTGCATGGTAAGACTGATCCTTTGCGCTTTTTCTAAATGATCCAAATCAAGCATGTTCAATTCCTGTAGCTAAAGCTCAATGCTATTTTTAAACGTCAGTTTAATAAAACGACGCCGGTCCGATATATCCTGTATCGTCATGCCTGGTGGTGGGAAGTACGTAAAAACATCAAAACGTGCAAAATTTGTATTTTTCGTTTTCGGGCTCATCCGGGATGATGGCGCGAAAAGCCATGTCAGTTAATTAAAGACAATATATCGTATCTTCACAAATAAATATGGCGGGAAACCCCGCCATATTGTGGTTTATTTATTGTCGCCCACGACGCGAATCACGACTTTGCCGAAGTTTCGCCCTTCCAGAAGGCCAATCAGCGCCTCAGGCGCGTTCTCCAGGCCGTCAGTCACCTGTTCACGATAGTGAATTTTGCCCTCCTGCACCCAGCGCCCCATCTCTTGCTGGAACTCTTTAATGCGATGCCCATAGTCCTGGCCGATGATAAAGCCCTGCATACGAATGCGTTTCTTCAGAATGGTCGCCATCAGGAGCGGCAAACGGTCCGGGCCGTCAGGCAGACCCGTCGCATTATAGCCACTGACCAGACCACACACCGGGACGCGCGCGGAGGTATTCAGCAGCGGCAGAACGGCGTCAAAGACTTTCCCGCCGACGTTTTCATAATAGACATCAATTCCTTTCGGACAGGCGTGTTTCAACTGGTCGGCAAAATCCGCAGCGTGGTGATCCAGACAGAGGTCAAACCCGAGGACCTCAACCGCATGGCGGCATTTTTCTGCGCCACCGGCCACGCCGACCACCCGGCAACCTTTGATTTTGCCAATCTGCCCAACGGTCGCGCCAACCGGGCCTGTTGCGGCAGCAACCACCAGCGTTTCCCCCGCTTTAGGTTGCCCGATATCCAGCAACCCCATATAGGCGGTAAAGCCCGGCATACCCAGAATACCCAGCGCCCAGGAAGGATGAGACGGATTTTCACCCAGCTTGACCAGGCCGCTGCCGTCCGAGAGTTCATACTCCTGCCAGCCGCTGTAGCCCAGCACCCATTCACCAGCTTTGAAGTCGGGATGGTTTGACCGCTCAACGCGACTGACCGTCCCTCCCACCATCACCGCACCGATCTCAACCGGCGGTGAATAGGATGGCGCATCGCTCATGCGGCCACGCATGTAAGGGTCCAGCGACAGCCAGACCGTACGGAGCAAAAGCTGCCCCTCAACTGGCGCTGGAACAGGTTGCTCCTCCAGACGAAAATTCTCCGCGACAGGCGCGCCCTGTGGGCGGGAGGCCAGTACCCAGCGGCGATTAAGGGAAACAGATTGATTCATCAGGAACTCCTTCTGGTTCAAATGTCATTACAGCCTGGCTCACGATCGGCGTAATCGCTTTAACATTACGAGCCAGATTGGTTAAGCCGTACGACCAGATAGATGCAGGTTTCATTCGTCTCGTTGATGAACCGACAGTCATTAGGCGGCCCCAGCTCCAGGCAGTCCCCGGCCCGCATCTCGTGGCGCGTATCGCCCTCCTGGAACACCAGCTCACCCATTTGTAGCCAGATAAGCTGACGTGCCAGCGCATAAGAAGAGGCAGGCATAGGCACATCGCTCCCCGCCGGGAGTTCAACCTGAACAAGGTCAATGGGAAGATCTGTGCGGGGAGAAACGTGGCGGCGAAGGTAATGCGTTTGTGGATCGCGCCAGACGGGCTGGTTGGCGAGGCGCAGTAGTTTTCCCTCTTGCATCTCGGCTCTGGCAATCAGCGTCGACATGCTGATGCCAAAAGCCCCCGACAAGCGGGCAAGCAACGTTGCCGTAGGGCTACTGTCCCCACGTTCTATCTTGTGGATCATCGCACGCGAAACGCCTGCCCGGTCAGCAAGCTCGCTCAAAGACCATCCGCGAGACTCGCGTTCAAGGCGAATTCTTGCGCTAATCCGTTGATTCATGGTGTCTGTTATGGTGTTCATGACGTCATACTATAGTGTATGAACGGCATTTCAATGGGCTTTTGATAACAAAAAAATATGGCTTATGTCATAGCTATCTGGCGATACAGTTGTGTAATATCGTAGTTAAATCGTAATACTATAGTGAACAACACACAGAGGTTTCATCATGATCGTTCGTCATGCCTGCAAAGAAGACTGCGCCGCGATAGGAGAAATTTACAACCACGCGGTGTTGCACACTGCCGCAATCTGGAACGATAAGACCGTCGACACCGATAATCGTATCGCCTGGTTTGAGGCACGCACCCTCGCAGGTTACCCGGTACTGGTCAGTGAAGAAGACGGTGTTATCACAGGCTATGCCTCTTTTGGCGACTGGCGTGCCTTCGACGGTTTTCGTCATACGGTAGAGCATTCGGTCTATGTTCATCCGGATCATCAGGGCAAAGGGATTGGTCGCACATTGATGAAAGCGCTGATTAACGAAGCCCGTGCCATCGGCAAACACGTGATGGTCGCAGGCATCGAAGCGCAGAATCATGCCTCGATTCATCTCCATGAAACGCTCGGTTTTGTGACGACGGGTCAAATGCCGCAGGTGGGTACCAAGTTTGGCCGCTGGCTGGACTTAACCTTTATGCAGCTGCAGCTGGATGAGCGCAGCGACCCGGACGCCATCCCATGAATCAGTCAATGACGCTGGCTTTTTTGGTGGCGGCGGGAATCGGTCTGGTGGTGCAAAATACCTTAATGGTGCGCATCACCCAGACCTCCTCCACTATTCTTATCGCGATGCTGCTGAATTCACTGGTCGGCATTGTGCTGTTTGTCAGCATTCTGCTGCTGAAACAGGGCTTTGCCGGATTTTGCGAGCTGGCCGCAACGGTGCGCTGGTGGACGCTGATCCCGGGGCTGCTGGGTTCGTTTTTCGTGTTTGCCAGTATCAGCGGATACCAGAACGTAGGCGCGGCGACGACCATCGCTGTGCTGGTGGCAAGCCAGTTGATCGGCGGGCTGGTGATGGACGTGCTGAGAAGCAACGGCATACCGCTGCGCGCCCTGATCGGCCCGGTGTGCGGCGCGGTGATGTTGGTCGTGGGGGCCTGGCTGGTCGCGCGACGCCAGTTTTGATCGCTACAGAATGGTGCCGCCTTTCGTTAGCTGTTCCTGTCGCGCTTCCAGCTCCTCTTTATGCTGCTTACCGTGGTGTGAAATCACGGTGCGCAGACGTTGCTGCTGGGTGTAGCGATCTTCACGGCTGAGCTCTGCATCATCGCTTAATTCAATCAGCAGTTCATTCATGTGGGTAATTACGCTCTCTTCGATGGCGGCATCGACGCGGGCGATAACATCGTTTAAATGTGACATTGTCACTCCTTGTGAATTGCCGGGTGGCGGCTACGCCTTACCCGGCAGTAATACGCTTAGTTCAGCTTCGCTTTTGAGAAATCGCTGCCCATCAGGCTCACGCTGTAACCCGTGACGTTGCTGCGGGTAGCGTAGAACGTTTTCCCGTTCGCCAGTGCGATCCACGGCGCCTGCTGGTAGAAAATCTCCTGCGCCTGACCGTAGAGTTTAGCGCGCTCAGCCGGGTTGCTGGTCAGCTTCGCTTTTTGCACCAGGGAATCATACCCCTTATCGCACCAGCGTGCTGCGTTTGAACCCGTTTTAATGCTGTTGCACCCCAGCAGTACGTCGGCAAAGTTGTCCGGGTCACCGTTATCGGACATCCAGCCGAACAGCGCAGAGTCATGCTCACCTTTACGCATGCCGGAGAGGTATTCGCCCCACTCGTAAGAGACAATTTTGGCCTTCACACCGACTTTCGCCCAGTCGCTCTGGATCATCTCCGCAATACGGCGCGAATTAGGGTTGTACGGACGCTGCACCGGCATTGACCACAGCGTCACTTCCGCGCCCTTCTCCAGCCCGGCCTGCTTCAGCAGGGCTTTCGCTTTTTCGGGGTCGTAGCTGTAGTCCTTCAGGTCTTTATTAAAGCCCATCATGTTTGGCGGAATTGGTGATTTTGCCACCGTACCCGAGCCCATAAAGACCGCATTGACGATGGCTTTCTTGTCGGTTGCGTAGTTTAGTGCCTGACGTACCAGAACATTATCAAACGGTTTTTTCTCGGTGTTAAACGCCAGATAGCCGACGTTCAACGCATCGACAGAGTGCAGCGTCAGGTCTTTGTTATTTTTAATCACATCAAACTGCACCGGGGATGGAGCAGGAATGATCTGGCATTCGTTGGTCTGCAATTTCGCCAGACGCGTTTCCACATTTGGCGTGATGGAGAAGATCAGGTGTTTTGTCGGTACCTCGCCCTCCCAGTAGTTCGGGTTAGCGACATAGCGGATCAGTGAATCCACTTTGTACTGCTGCAGCACATAAGGCCCTGTACCGATCGGCCAGGTATCCACGTTCTCTGGCGTACCTTTTTTCAGCATCACGTCAGCGTATTCAGCGGAGAGAATCGAGGCAAAATCCATTCCCCAGTCGGCAAGGAATGCAGCGTTGGGTTCACTGAGGGTGAACTGAACATGGTAATCATCGACCTTTTTAACGTCCTGAATCAGTTTATCGAGGCCGACGTCATTAAAGTATTCGTAGTTGCCCTGCGAGACGTTGTGATATGGATGCTTAGGGTCTTTCTGACGCATGACGGAGAAAATGACGTCGTCGGCGTTAAAGTCACGGGTCGGTTTGAAGTATTTATTGCTGTTGAACTTCACCCCTTTACGCAGGGTAAACGTATAGGTCTTACCGTCTGGTGAGATTGTCCAGGACTCCGCCAGCGACGGAACCGGCGTATTTTTCACCGGATCGAAATTGATCAGACGGTTATACAACACCTGAGAGCTGGCCACGAAAGACGGGCCGGAGCTGGCGATTTGCGGGTTGAAAGACTCGGGTGAGGCTTCAGAGCAGTAAATAATGGTGTCATTATTTGCCGCCAATGCGGCACCGGCTGGTAAAAGCGTGCTCAGCGCAAGGGCGAGCAGTGTTTTCCCTGTAGACATGGTTATAACCCTGGATGTTTTATTATATAGGACAGTAATAACAGCACAGGCTTAATGACCTGGCAAATAACGAAACACTATCAGGTTATTCTAAAGTCACGTTTTTCGCTGGTTTTGCAGTCAATGCGGAAAAAGATGATTTGCCTTAAGTGCCATTATCCGTCAAGCACAACCGTCACTTTCTATGCCGCAAGAAATCGGCGCTTTTAGCGTCTCTTCCTCCGTTTGTTTGCTTCCTCATTTCGTTAAAGTAACGGTGTGAAGAAGTATATGGGATCAAATCGTGGCAAAAACTCTTTTACGCAGCGGTAATCTGGATGATTTTCAGGCCGTTGGCGGCGGCGGACAAGCCGTTTTTGAATCAGCGTTACAAATCCGGGAAGCGCTCCGGTTGCGCAAACAACAGGCCATTGTCGACTGTCTGGCCATTCCACAGGTCAACGATAGCGGTGACCGTGTAGACTGGTATTCCCCGATAGAGGGGAGTGTTACCAGCTGGAAAGCGGCCGATGAAGACGACCGTTTTCGCGCCCTGCGCTATCTGGAAAATACGCTTGCCAGCGTCGAGTCGTTGAGTAAGAAGTGCCTCCAGTCACCTAAAACAGCACAACAGCTTTTTGGTTCACTGCTGTCAAAAGCGTTCCAGTTTCCGGGCGAAAACTTTCTCTTTCTGGTCGAAGGAAAACCGGTCATTAGCTTCTGGGGCTTTGTAAACCTGAACGAAAATGCACGCGACGATGTCCTCGACTGCCTGCGTGAATCACTGATCCCTGAGCCCGCCCCCGTTGTGATTGAAGATCCGGAACCGGAACCTGAGCCGGAACCGATCATCACCTTCGAACAAGCAGACGAGCCACTGATTGCACCGTCAACGGTGGTGCGCATTACGCCGGAGGATCTGTATGAACCAGAACCTGCTCCAGTCGCGACACAACCACAACCTGCTCAGGAACCCACCCCGACAACCGTTGTGAAAAAGCGTCGTATCCCGCTGTGGACGCTGCCCGTTGCCGCCGTGATCGTTGCCGCCATTGCCGCACCGCTGCTGTGGCCAAAACAGGCCCCTTCCGCGCAGCCAGCACCTGCACCTATGCCAGCACCTGTAGAAATTGCACCGAAACCGATCAAAGCAGTGGAACCACTGGCGATGAAACTACCGTTGCATCAGGCTGAGGTAGTGGCAAGCAAAGAAAAAGAACCTGCTCCTGCACCAGCGCCCGCCCCGGTCGTTATCGTCGCGATCCCGAAAGATGCGATGGTCATGGAAGGTCAGCAAGTGAAAGCGGGATCGACCCGCTTCCTCAACGGGACCTGGCGCGCCATCCTCGATGTGAAAGATCCGGTGACCGGTAAGCCACCGTCACTGCGCTACCAGATCCAGAACAATAAAGGTTTCGCCCGTGTAGTACATGGTGACAACATTGTCTGCCGCGCAGAGATCTTCTCCGGGCTTCACAGCAATGGTGAACTGATGATTAAGAGTCGCGGTAACGCCCGCTGCACCGACGGTTCACGCTACCCGATGCCGGAGGTTTCCTGTAAAGCAGGCACCAGCGATATCGCAGAATGTCGTGCTCACTATGATGCAAACACCGTCGTCCCACTGACGTTCAAGAAAGCAGGTGCCTGATCCTATGCTGGTAAATCTTTGCGACTATAAACAAAGCGTCACGCTTATCGCTAACAGCGGCGTGCAGTTCCTTGATTTCGGCCTGACGCCGCAGGACACCGCCAGCAACGGGCGCTTCGTACGTAAAACCGCGAACGGCCCGCTTCTGCGTCTCGATTTCGACCTGGTGAACGGGCGTTATACTCTGCCCGGGTTGAACGGCGGGCAGCCTGAAGTGGTGAAACCGGAAACCACCATTGCGCTGCATCAGTCGCTGGCGGTCCTTGATGGTGTCTGGCTTCCTGTTCCGTTCCTGCGCTTTAACCCGCCACGGACCTTTGTTGACGGCCCGGATAACTGGGCTCGCGTTCAGGTTCGCAAGCTTGATAAACCCGACACGGCAGGCAATACGCACCGCGTGACCCTCGCGCTTGACAGCCAGATTGCCGAACATGCCACGTCCGCGCTGTCCCCGGTCGAAAACGACATTCTGAACGGAACCCGCTTCGCTCTGGCCTGGCGGGATAACGAAGTGGAAAGTTTCCTCGACCAGACCTGGATTGACGGCTGGCTGCGTGAGGCATTTACCCAGTATGCCGACGGTGTTGAAAACCGCTCTGAACGTGACCTGCAACAGGCGATGCGTAGTTTTGAATATCAGGCACACTGGCTCAACCTGCTGACCATGCTCGGTGAGCAGCTTACCGTGCCGGAAGTGAAATTTGTCACTCATACGCTCAGTACCCCTGCCATTCCGGTCGACCTGATCCTCGATGTGGGCAATACCCATACCTGCGGCGTGATTATTGAAGACCACGGGGATGCGAACGATGGTCTGCGCCAGACTGCCGAGCTGCAGGTACGTTCGTTGAGCGAGCCACAATTCCTCAATGAACCCTTGTTCACCAGCCGCCTGGAGTTCTCAGAAGCGCGTTTTGGCAAGCAGCACTTCTCGGTTGAAAGCGGTCGCGAAGATGCCTTTGTCTGGCCGTCGATTGTCCGCGTCGGCGATGAAGCACGGAAACTGGCTACCCAGCGCCTGGGAACCGAAGGTAACAGCGGCATCTCCAGCCCGCGTCGCTACCTCTGGGATGAAACACCGGTGGTACAGGACTGGCGCTTTAGCCAGATGAACAGCAAAACCCAGCGTGAACCTCTGGCTACCGCGTTTCCGCTGATGAACCTGATGAACGATGACGGTGAGCCGCTCTTTACGCTGCCGCAGGACGAGCGACTGCCAGTCTTCTCACCGCAGTACAGCCGTAGCACGCTGATGACACACATGTTGTGCGAGCTGCTGGCACAGGCTCTGGGGCAGATCAATAGCGTCGCCACGCGCTTGCGTCTGGGCTTCCCGGCATCTCCGCGCCAGTTACGTACCCTGATCCTTACCCTGCCGTCGGCCATGCCAAAGCAGGAGCGGGAGATTTTCCGTCGTCGCATGTTCGAAGCGATCGCCATTGTCTGGAAAGCAATGGGATGGCACCCGCAGGATGAAGATTTTGCGACCCGTAAACAGCAGGAAAAAAGTGTGGTGCCGGTTCCTGAAATCCAGATGGAGTGGGATGAAGCCAGCTGCGGTCAACTGGTCTGGTTGTATAACGAAGCCATTTCTCGTTTTGGCGGCCAGACTGAGGCGTTCTTTGCCTCCCTCGCCCGCCCGGATCGTGAACCTGAGCCTGGCGCTCAGCCGGGGCGTTCACTGCGCGTCGCGTCCATCGACATTGGTGGCGGCACAACAGATATGGCGATCACCCATTATCAGCTTGATGATGGCTCGGGTAACAACGTTAAAATCACGCCGCAGCTGCTGTTCCGTGAAGGGTTTAAAGTCGCGGGTGACGATACCCTGCTTGATGTGATTCAGCGCTATGTACTACCCGCCCTGCAAACGCAACTGCAGAAATCGGGGATTGCGGATGCCTCGCTGCTGATGGCTTCACTCTTCGGTGACTCCGGCCGAATTGACACCCAGGCAGTATTGCGCCAGCAAACGGCGCTTCAGCTCTTTATGCCGATTGGTCATGCCATTCTTGCCGCGTGGGAATCGAGCGATATTGACGATCCGCTGGCTGGCCTGCATGCCACCTTTGGCGATCTCCTGCCGCAGAAACCGACCCGCAATGTGATGAATTATCTGCAACAGGCGATCGATCATGCCCTGCCTGCGGGTTCTGAAACGTTCGATCTGTTCACCGTTCCGCTGCACGTGAATTTCCGTGAGATGCAGGATGCAATGCTGGCTGGTCAGTTTACGCTGGCTTCGCCGCTCCATGCAGTATGTGAGGCGATTTCCCATTACAGCTGCGATATTTTGCTGATCACCGGGCGTCCTGGCTGCCTGCCTGGCGTTCAGGCACTGATTCGTCACCTGCAGCCGGTTCCGGTCAATCGCATCGTCTGGCTGGATAAGTATCAGGTTCATGAGTGGTATCCGTTCAGCCAGCAGGGCCGCATTGGCAACCCCAAATCAACAGCCGCCGTGGGTGCGATGCTTTGCAGCCTGGCGCTTGATCTGCGTCTGCCGCGCTTTAACTTTAAGGCAGCAGATATTGGTGCGTATTCAACCGTGCGGTATCTGGGTGTGCTGGATAATACGGTCAACACCCTGCGCGAAGAGAACGTCTGGTATCAGGATATCGATCTCGATAAACCCGGTGCGAAACTCGATGCGCGTCTGCACTTCCCGCTGCGCGGTAACGTCACCCTCGGCTTCCGCCAGCTGGCAAACGCACGCTGGCCGGCCACTCCGCTCTATACACTTAGCATCAACTCGGCTGAACTGGCCAAAGCGATTGCGGGTGATGGCGTGCTGAACGTGCGGCTTAAACTCTGCGGTGGCAGCAAGCAGGAAGGCCCGGAGTCCTTCGAACTGAGCGATGCCTGGCTCCAGGACGGCACCCCGGTCGCCCCTGACGCGTTAACCTTCAAACTGAATACTCTGGCCGATCGCCGTCATAGCGGTAGCCACTACTGGATCGACAGCGGGAGCGTATACCTGAAATGACAGTGACGACGACCACCACTCAGGCCTTAATCGGGTGGATTAATGAGACGCGCCTGAACGCCCCGGTGCTGGATAACGATGCCGACGCCCTGCTTGCTCGCATCAACGCGGTGCAGGCGCGGGAACAAGCCATTGAACATGCCCTGACTCGCCAGAGCAGCATTGGGCTTTACGGTCATTCTCAGAGTGCAAAAGCGCACCTGCTTTTGTCTCTGTGCGGTAGCGGCAACGGACGCCTGAACGTGACACCGGGCCAGCGCACCTTTGACTATTTTTCCCATATCAATCCGGGACATGCCCTGACAAACATGGCCGTCCGCTTCACCCGGGAACATGCAAATGTCGTTGATGAGGCGTTTCCTCTGCGTCTGAGTCTGATCACCGAGGCCGAACTGGTACAGCTGTTTATTGCCCGCACGACGCAGCACCCGCAGATGCGCGCCGTGGATAAAGCCGTCATTGAGACGCGCCTGGAAAAATGGCGCGGTCTGCGTCAGCCGCAGGGCGTGCCTGGCATCACGTCTCAGGAAGTCGGGGCAATTGCCCGCTTCTGGCAGAACACGGTACCCGCCGCAAAACAGCAAATTGATGATGCCCTGTGGCACCAGTTTGCCCAACTGGTCCCCTCCCTTGATCTCAGCACGAGAGCCAGCGTCTGGTCACTGTTGTGGGGTGAGCAACAGGAGTTGACCCAGCAGTGGTTAAAACTCGCCCATGTGCTGCATCAGACCAGCCATGCCAGCGAACTTGCCGCGCCGCTTAGCCTACTGGTGGATAGCTTTGGCCTGCCCGGTGAAGGGTTCCTGACGCACGACGGCACGTTAACCCTTCAGGAAGCGCAGGAGACGCTGCTTCATCCACTGAATAACGGTGAGATGCTCAATGCCATCAGCATCCCCGTCGATGTGCTTGCCTTCCTGACCCGCGAGCTGGTGTTACCGGTTGAGAACAGTGCCCTGGATAATGTCGATATTATTGATATTCCTGTATTTGAAGAAAATAATGCCGATCCGTTACACCAGGCTAAATCACAGTGGCTGCTTGAGCACTACCGTCAACAGCTACAGCCAGATGTTCTGGTTATTTGCAATGCGACCGCACAGCACGAGCAGACGGCCAAAAAAGCAAAAGTGTTAATGAACTGGGTTAAAGAGACACAGCCTGCTGAAGAATCTGCCCTGCCGGGTCTGGTGTGGGCAATCACCCCTCATGACGCTCGTTTTACCACCCGGCAGAATCTCGATGAAGCCGTGCAGCATCTGCTCGGTAAACCGGGTTTGCGCTGGGGCACCCTCCAGGCACTTGACAGCCACAGCATGCAGCGCGTGATCGAGTGGTTGTCTCAGGCTACATTACCTGCCCAGCGGCAGAAGCGTCTTAGTACGCTGAAAAACTTGCTGCGGCAGGAGCTTTCGTCTCTGATGCAAAGCTATCTGGCACCGCTGGTTGAGGCCCCCGGTGCCAGACGAACCCGTGCAGAAAGTATGGTGCGAACCCTTCAGGGCTGCGCCGCCCGCCACGGTGAACTGCTGGAGGGTCTTCTGCCGCCGCTTAAAGCCTTTGAAACCCTGCTGGCCGTTCAGCAACCCCGTGAGGAGCAGGTTAACGGGTTGTTTACGGATTCCATTGACCTGTTTGCCGATAACGCACAGGAAAGTACCGGCATGTTCCAGACCAAAGACAAAGCGCGTCTGGCACACCGAGTGTGGATAAATCATCTGCGTCAATGGAGCCGCAATGAGGCCACGGCAGCCCGTCTTGGACTGGAGCCCGGAGTGTTGCAGCAAATCGCAGATGTTCTGGTGGTAACCAGCTACCGGCTTAACCTGCCTCAGCAACTTCAGCGCATTGTTGAAACGGATAAAAGTAGCGCCGCACAACTCCATGCTGTGATGGGTAACTTTGTTGGCTGGTTGGGTTACGACCAGACACCTGTTACAGCACGTCCGGCAAGCCGCATCCGTAAGGGGCAGGCCATCTTTGTCACGCCGGTGGTGAGTAGCGCGGAGCCTCGTCTGACCCGACTGGGGGAACAGCCCGTACATGCGGCTACCGCGTATGTTTACGACTGGCTGGTTGCGCTCTATAGCCGGGCGATAGAGAACATTGATTACCAGCATCCGCATGATGTTCAGCCCGCCTCTCGTCAGGCGCTGCAGGCATTATTGCGCTGATCTTTTTAGCCCGCAGCAATGCGGGCTATTATCACGCTGCCACGCATTCTGCTAATGCCTGTGCCAGCGCGGACGGGTTTTCCCAGGACATTGAATGCCCGGCTGCTGGGATGATTTTCACTTCAACGCCCTTCTGCTTCAGATTATCCACATCGTTATCCGGCAGCGACAGCTCGCCGAAAATCAACGTCACCGGGCAGGTCAGAGACAGGAATTGTGCTTCCCATTCGGGTTCCATACCTTCCACCAGGCTTGATGCGCCCCGCCACACGGCATAAGGGGCATTACTCTGCAGGCACCCCGCCCACGCCGTCGTTTCTGTGCTGAGCATGGCACCATAACCCTGTTCCAGAAACTGTTGCTCGGTTTGCGCTGCAATAGACCGGCTGAACATTCCGCCACCTGCGTGAAAATTGGGTTCTGACACCATCAATCCTCTGACGCGCGGTGCCAGCAGCCCCGCTGCTTCGATAGCAATGCTGCCACCCATGCTGTGACCATAGAGCCAGAAGGCATTCAGTTTAAGATGGTCAATCAGTTCCGCCACAACGTGCGCCTGGTCAGTGGTTTTGTAGCTGTAGTGCTCAGGCTTATTGCTATAACCGCTGCCTGGCAAATCAATAAGAATGGCTCTGCGCGCGCCAAATGATGGATCACGAACGACTCGGGGATATTCATAGGAAGAGGCGCAACCCAACCCGTGAATGAAGACGACGGGATCGTCAGCACCGGGCAAATCATGCCAGCGCACAGTGCAACCAGCCTGTTGCGAGTAAAAACTGTTCATAAGCACTCCTTTTATGATGCACTGTGTATTTATACAGTCATCACATCTGGAATGCTATGTTCATCTTTTAAAACTGGAAGCGAGCTTCAGAAAAGCGAGACCAGCAGCGCAACGGGAAAGCTCATTGGCCAAGTAGATCCCACCAGAAAAGCACTCAGCAGGCGTATACGTTTACGGTCTTTAGAGAGGAACCAGGTAATTAATGCGCAGATGGAAGCCATGATTGCATAAAAAACCAACATCTTTTGATACAACGTCATTCTGTATACCAGAGCCGAAAAAATAACCGCACGCAATATGCGTCATATGTTGATACAGATCAAGTTTTTTCGTTACAGAATAACCACTTAAAAATTATGGCTAATAACAATTGGGTATTTTACGCAACATTCGTGGCGAAATGAGAGTACACCCGGCCGCGCAAGCGACCGGGCATGATGGTCAGTGTTTAATCATAACGTGCCGGACAACCGTATAATCCTCAAGCCCGTAAACCGACATATCTTTTCCGTATCCGGACAATTTCATGCCGCCATGTGGCATTTCGCTCACCAGCATAAAGTGGGTGTTAACCCAGGTACATCCGTACTGCAGGCGCGCACTCAGGCGATGGGCCCGCCCCACATCTTTGGTCCAGACCGATGATGCCAGGCCATATTGCGAGTCGTTAGCCCATGCCAGCACCTGCGCTTCATCGTCAAACTCGGTCACGCTCACCACCGGACCAAACACTTCTCGCTGAACAATGGCATCTTCCTGTTTTGCACCCGCCAGCAGGGTTGGCTGGAAGTAGTAGCCCGTCCCCTCTTTTTTACTGCCTCCCGTGACAACGCGGATATGGCCGAGCGCTTTCGCCTCATCAACAGCTTTACAGACCCGTGAAAGATGGGCGGACGAACTGAGCGGCCCAAGCTCGGTAGAGGCATCCTCCGGGGCACCCATTTTGAGGCTGGCTACTGCTGCCCCCAGTTTTTCAACAAGCCGGGCATAAATCCCCTTCTGGGCATAAATACGGCAGGCTGCCGTACAGTCTTGTCCGGCATTGTAGAAACCGAAAGTACGAACACCTTCGACAACGGCATCGAGATCGGCATCATCAAAGACGATAACCGGCGCTTTGCCCCCCAACTCCATGTGGGTGCGCTTAATCGAAGACGCGGTATGCCCGATGATATGTTCCCCGGTGGCAATCGAACCGGTCAGTGAGACCATACGCACTTTTTCATGTCCGGTCAGCGGATCACCTACCGTTTTACCTCGACCAAACAGCACGTTCAGAACGCCTGCCGGGAAGATATCCTTCGCCAGTTCTGCCAGTTTTAAGGCTGTCAGCGGCGTAATTTCAGAGGGTTTGATCACCACACAGTTACCGGCCGCCAGCGCAGGTGCCAGCTTCCATGCAGCCATCATCAGCGGGTAGTTCCACGGTGCGATAGAGGCGACAACACCAATCGGGTCGCGACGGATCATCGAGGTGTGGCCACCAAGATATTCTCCGGCGGCCAGCCCGTTCAGGCAACGCGCAGCCCCGGCAAAGAAACGAAAAACGTCGACGACGGCCGGAATTTCATCACCCAGAACACAGTGCAGCGGCTTACCACAGTTAAGAGACTCAAGCCGGGCAAACTCTTCACCATGCGCCTCAATGACATCAGCCAGTTTCAGCAGGCACTCAGCACGCGCTTTAGGCGTGGTTTGCCCCCAGTCGCTGAAAGCACGATCCGCAGCCTGAACGGCCGCATCAACCTGAGCAGGCGAGGCTTCAGCAATCTCCAGCAGTACCTCTCCGGTGGCAGGGTTATAAACCGGCTGTTTTTCTCCTTCTCCGGCAACCAGTTCACCCTTTATCAGCAGATGTTTTTGCATAGCATTATCCTGTTGAAATTAAAGTTATTTCCCGCTACCGGCAATGTTCTCGCCGTCGCGGGTTAGCCACCAGGCTCCCAGAATGGGGATGGTCGTCACCAGCATCACCAACAGTGCAACGACGTTGGTGACCGGCACGTCGCGTGGACGCCCGAGCTGATTGAGTAACCACAGCGGTAACGTACGCTCGTGTCCCGCGGTAAATGTTGTGACGATAATCTCGTCGAACGACAGCGCAAACGCCAGCATGCCCCCGGCCAATAGCGCTGAGCCCAGATTGGGCAGCACGACATACCGGAAGGTCTGCCAGCCGTCAGCCCCCAGATCCATCGACGCCTCAACCAGACTCCAGGAGGTACGTCTGAACCGGGCAATCACGTTGTTAAATACCACCACCACACAGAAGGTGGCGTGTCCGACCACGATGGTGAAAAATCCCGGTTCGAGGTTGATAGCCTTAAATGCTGTCAGTAGCGCCAGACCGGTGATGATCCCCGGTAGCGCAATCGGCAACAGCAACAACAATGAGATCGCGTTTTTGCCGAAAAACTCACTGCGCCACAGTGCCGCTGCAGCAAGCGTGCCAAGCACGAGGGCGATTGCGGTTGATAAGGCGGCAATTTGAAGTGACAACGTCACGGATTCAATAATATCGCTGCGCCCTGCCGCCACGCTAAACCACTTCAGCGTCAACCCTTGTGGCGGGAAACTGAACGCAGCGTCTTCGGTGTTAAAGGCATAGGTCGCAATAATCAGCAGCGGGAAGTGCAGGAAGATTACCCCTCCCCACGCTGCCACTTTCAGGAACAACGGTGCGCGTTCAGAGTGCATCGAATGCTCCCAGACGTTTCACGAACGCCAGATAGAGAGAAATAAGCACGATGGGAACCAGAGTAAACGCCGCGGCCATGGGCATATTGCCGATCGCCCCCTGCTGAGAATAGACCATGTTCCCGATGAAATAGCCCGGCGGCCCCACCAGTTGCGGAACAATGAAATCCCCCAGCGTCAGGGAAAAGGTGAATATTGACCCTGCGGCAATACCCGGGATCGCCAGCGGTAAAACGACATAACGAAAGGTCTGACGGGGACGCGCACCCAGATCGGCCGAGGCCTGCAGTAAAGAAGCGGGCAACCGTTCCAGCGCCGCCTGTACGGGCAGGATCATAAACGGCAACCAGATGTAGACGAAGACCAGAAACCGCCCCAGCCCTGAGGTGGACAACGTGTTTCCGCCAATCGCCGGTAGCGTCAGCATTGAGGTCAGGATCGGCTCCAGCCCCATATGGCTGAGAAACCATTGCGCCACGCCATCCTTCGCCAGCAGTAAAGTCCAGGCGTACGCCTTAACAATATAGCTCGCCCACATCGGCAGCATCACCGCGATATAGAAGAATGCTTTCCACTTACCGCTGGTATAACGCGCCATATACCAGGCCATCGGGAATGCCAGGATTGCGCTGGCAATGGTGACCGCGATTGCCATCATCAGCGTACGCAGGATGATATCGTAGTTTGCCGGGTTGAAGAGCGCCTGGATGTTAGCCAGCGTCAGATCTGGCGTCACCGCCATGGTGAAGTCGTCAAAGGTGTAAAATCCCTGCCACAGCAGGGTAAGGAGCGAACCTAAGTAGACGATGCCAAACCACATCAGCGGAGCAAGCAGGAGTAGGAACAAGCCGAGCGATGGCTTTCGCCAGAACAGAGCCGTTATGCGGCTTAAGCGGCTGCGTGGTGCGGGAGGATGAGCGACACTCATATCCATTTCACCTCTCCTCAGACAGACGGATCATGGCATCCCGTGACCACGACGCCATCACTGCCTGCCCCGGCTCAACGCCACTCAGCATCGTGATATCACTAAGATTGGCCTGGCTCACCAGCAGTTTTGCCCCATCAGCGAGTTTGAGCTCCAGACGTGTTGCCGCCCCCTGATACTGTACCGCCTGCACGACGCCCTGAACCTGAACTTCACCGCTCTCATTGAGGCGAATATGCTCAGGACGTAGCGAGTAAGTGCCTTCCAGACCACAGACTTTCTGCGCAAGGCCAGCATCAAAGACGTTGGAGGTGCCGACGAAACCGGCCGCAAACGGGGTGCGCGGGCGCATGTAGAGATCGCGGGGTGTATCGACCTGCTCAATACGTCCGTTATTGAACACCGCCACCCGGTCTGACATGGAAAGGGCTTCGCCCTGATCGTGGGTGACAAAAATAAAGGTGATACCCAGTTCCTGCTGAAGCTTCTTCAGCTCGAACTGCATCTGCTCGCGCAATTTGAGGTCAAGTGCGCCTAAAGGTTCGTCCAGCAGCAAGACGCGTGGTTCATTGACCAGCGCACGTGCAATAGCAACGCGCTGGCGCTGACCGCCAGAAAGTTGTGAGGGCTTACGGGCTACGGCAAAGCTTAAGCCCACTTTTTCCAGGGCATCCCGGGCCTGTGCATGGCGTTTTTTCTTGTCGACACCTTTGACCATCAACCCGTAGGCGACATTATCGAGGATCGACATATGCGGGAACAACGCATAGTCCTGGAATACGGTGTTCACATCCCGTTCCCACGGAGGAAGTTCGCTCGCCTCTTTGCCAAAGATAGCGATCGTGCCGCCTGAGAGCTGTTCAAAACCGGCAATCAGACGCAGGCAGGTGGTTTTGCCGGAGCCCGAAGGCCCCAGCATGGAGAAAAACTCTCCGTCACGAATCGCAATGGTGACCCCATCCACCGCCCGTACCTCGCCGTACAGACGAGAAACGTTATTAAACTCTACGGCATACGTCATGTTCTGCTCCCGGGCGATTAACGGCCGCCCATGATGGCGATGTAATCCTGCGTCCAGCGACTATATGGCACGTATTTGCCGCCTTCAGCGATAGGGGTTTTCCAGAACATGATTTTGTCGAACTCGTTATATCCGTTTGTTTCGCAACCTTTATCACCCAGCAACGTACTGGCTTTACACCCTTCAGGAACCACAGGCAGTGAGCCAAACCATGCCGCCAGATCGCCCTGCACCTTCGGTGTCAGCGACCAGTTCATCCATTTGTAGGCGCACATCGGATGTTTTGCCTGCGCGTGAAGCATGGTGGTATCCGCCCAGCCAGTAACCCCTTCCTTCGGGAAGACGGTGGCAATCGGCTGGTTCTCGGCTTTCAGGGCATTCGCCTGATAAGGCCAGGCGCTGGAGGCGACGACGCCTTCATTTTTGAAGTCACTCATTTGTACGGTCGTGTCATGCCAGTAACGGTGGATCAAGGCGTGCTGATCGCGAAGCACCTTGAGTACGGCGGCATACTGTTTCTCCGTGAGCTGGTACGGGTCGGTAATACCCAGTTGCGGTTGAGTAGCTTTGACAAACAGCGCGGCATCGGCGATGTAAATCGGGCCGTCATACGCCTGCACACGCCCCTGATTGGTTTTACCGTCCGGGAGATCCTGTTTGTTAAAGACCACGCCCCAGCTATCCGGCGGTGTCGGGAAGGTTTTGGTGTTGTACATCAGCAGGTTTGGCCCCCACTGATAGGGAGTGCCGTAGACTTTGCCACCTACGTTAAACCATTCTCCTTTCACAATCCGTGAATCGAGGGTTTTCCAGTTGGGAATGAGGTCGGGATTAATGGGCTGCACGCGTTTGCCCATGATCAGGCGCAGGGAAGCATCACCCGACGCGGTGACCAGGTCGTATCCCCCTTTCGCCATCAGGCTCACCATCTCATCCGACGTGGCCGCCGTTTTGACGTTGACCGCGCATCCGGTCTCTTTTTCAAACTGGGTGACCCAGTCATAATTTTTATCCGTCTGTCCTCGTTCGATGTATCCCGGCCAGGCAATAATATCCAGTCGTCCTTCCCCGTCACCGATAGCCTTTGGTGATTCTGCGGCTTGCGCTGTCATGATAGTCATGCCGAGCGCACACAGGCTGCTGCGGGCAAATTTTTTGCTCATAAGGGTTACTCCTGTCGCAATGGAATTTAGCGGCAGCCGTGCCGTAAAAATATCTCCCTTATTAAACGTAGACCGCGTAAATGCGCCGCACCGTGCGGCTTAAGGAAATTTCATCAAGGTGTGACCGAGGGCGCATTCCCCGTTAACTGGATTATAGACAAGGAGTTAGCGATGGGAGACGGTATGCAGATTTTCTGGGATATGGCGCCACGAAATATTCGCCGTGCCGCCATACGAATAAGGAATGATTATTTAAATGAAGGTAAGAAAAGTTTATTTCAGCATACTGCTAATTAATTTCCCCAACTGAATAACCGCCTGTTCTTCACGCTCCCCCCATGCCCAGGAGGTATTAAAACGAAAGAATGGCGTCCAGGCGTCAGAGGTGGAAAACATCTTTCCGGGGGCAATGCTAATGTGGTGAATTAAGGCCTTTTCGCTAAGCAGCCCTGCATCCAGCTGCGCCGGAAGCTCCAGCCATAAAAAGTAGCCGCTATCATTATGGTGAATTTTGACCCCGGCAGGCATATGCCGCAAAAGGGACTGCCAGGCCTGCTGCTTTCGCTCGGCCAGCGTGCGTCGCAGGCGGCGCAGATGCGCGTCGTAACGTTTAGTCGCCAGATAGTCCACCAGCGCCAGTTGCATCGGAGAACTGGTCGATAACGTGCTCATCAGTTGAAGCTGCTGAATACGGCGTGCGTGTTTTCCCGCCGCCACCCAGCCGATACGAAACCCCGCCACCAGACATTTCGAAAACGATGAGCAGTGAAGCGTCATCTCCTCCCGGTCCCAGGCCTTCGCCGGAAGCGGTTTTTCCCGGCCGAAGTAAAGCTCGCTATAGACATCATCCTCAATCAGGGTGACGTTATGTTTCGTTAACAGCGCCACCAGATGCGCTTTTTTCTCGGCACTCAGCGTAAAGCCAAGCGGGTTTTGCCCATTGGTCATGAGCCAGCAGGCTTTTACCGGGTATTCATTCAGCGCCTGCTCAAGCGCATTCAGGTCGATCCCCTCGCGGACATCCGTCGCAACAGACAGCGCCTTGAGTTTCAGGCGTTCCAGCGCCTGCAATGCGCCGTAGAAACAGGGATTCTCGACAATCACCCAATCCCCAGGTTCAGTCACTGCCTGCAAACTGAGATTCAGCGCTTCAAGCGCACCAGCGGTAATGACGATCTCTTCCGGGGAGATGTTCATCCCCTGCTGGGCATAGCGACGAGCAATGGCGTGGCGGAGATCAACATTACCCGGAGGTAAATTTTCAATGACGCTCATTGCGGTCGCCGTTTTACTGACATTCGCCAGCGAACGGTTGAGCTGCTGAAGCGGGAAAAGTCGGGGATCGGGAAACGCAGAAGCAAAAGGAACAACCGATGGATCGCGGCTGGCCTGCAATACGTCGAAGATATAGGTGTTGATATCGACCGCTTCGTCACGCATCACCTGGGCAGGCGGAGCAGGCTGTTGTGTCGTCGGGCGCGAGGCAACGTAATAGCCCGACTGCGGTCTGGCGACGATGCGCCCCTGGCTTTCCAGCATCTGGTACGCGTGGCCAACGGTCATAAAACTCATGCCGCTGCTCACCACCTGCTCGCGCAGAGAAGGCAACTTATCGCCCGGCAACCATACGCCAAGCTCAATCTGCGAGATAATTTGTTGCGCCAGACGCTGGTATTTTTTCATCAGATTCCCCTTAATGCCGACAGTGTATATCAGCAGGAGAAAAAGAGAAGTTTTTGCTAACTGTTATGAAAAGCGGTGTTGATTACTTGAGGTACTCGATAACGTGGCTCTGGGCTGAATGTGCAACGGTCAGGTGATCGAGCGTAATCATCGACGATTTGCAAAAAATGCATTTCGCGCCAAACGGGTTTTTCTCAGACACATCAAAGACTGAGGTACGGTACTGCGAACCATGACAGCATGGGCAGCGGAAATGAATGTAAGAAGTCATAGGATTCTCCTGTGAACGTTAAAACGTAAATTGCTAATGGGCCTTTCAGGCGATAGTGGTTTGAAACAAAAACTAATCGGAGTGTAGAAAGAGAACCAGGAGCGGCTGCGGAGAGGCACAACGTGATGAGGACTACTTTATAAAACTACGTCAGATATTTTTTTGGACTCAAAACCAGAAGGTCATTAACGCATGGTGTTGAAGACAAAGCAAGCAGTTTCATGCGTAAAATTCATAAAAATAAATTTTTTATTCACAAACACGATGTATATCAGATGTTCAATTCCTGATTATTCCTCCAACTGTTATATATAAATTTTACTTTTCTGCCTCTGATAGTTTGATTTCTGCCCCTATAGCATAACAGCACACCGTTTGACATTGAGGTTGTGCATGTTTGGTTTAGATGCTTTTCATCTTGCACGGATACAATTTGCTTTTACCGTATCCTTTCACATCATTTTCCCGGCCATCACCATCGGCCTGGCAAGCTATCTTGCCGTGCTCGAAGGCCTGTGGCTTAAAACCAAAAATCCGGTCTGGCGCTCGCTGTATCATTTCTGGTCGAAGATTTTTGCCGTTAACTTTGGTATGGGCGTTGTCTCCGGGCTGGTGATGGCCTACCAGTTTGGTACCAACTGGAGTGGATTTTCGCAGTTTGCGGGCAGCATTACCGGCCCGCTGCTGACCTATGAAGTGCTGACCGCCTTCTTCCTGGAAGCTGGTTTCCTTGGTGTGATGCTTTTCGGCTGGAACAAAGTAGGGCCTGGTTTGCATTTCTTCGCCACCTGCATGGTGGCACTGGGGACCATTATCTCCACCTTCTGGATCCTCTCATCAAACAGCTGGATGCAGACCCCGCAAGGCTATGAGATCGTCAACGGTCAGGTCGTGCCGGTGGATTGGTTCGCCGTGGTATTTAACCCCTCCTTCCCTTACCGACTGCTGCATATGTCGATAGCCGCGTTCCTCAGCAGCGCGTTATTTGTCGGCGCTTCCGCGGCATGGCATCTGCTGCGCGGGAATAATACTCCTGCCATCCGCGCGATGTTTTCTATGGCGTTGTGGATGACGCTAATTGTCGCCCCCATCCAGGCCATGGTCGGTGATATGCACGGGTTGAACACGCTAAAGCACCAGCCCGCTAAAATCGCCGCCATTGAAGGTCATTGGGAAAACCCGCCAGGAGAACCCACCCCGCTGCTGCTGTTTGGCTGGCCGGATATGGAACAGGAGCGCACCCGCTTTGGTCTGGAGATCCCTGCGCTGGGGAGTCTTATCCTGACGCACAGCCTGGATAAACAGGTTCCGGCTCTCAAGGAGTTCCCGAAGGAAGACCGCCCGAACTCGACCATCGTCTTCTGGTCATTCCGCATTATGGCCGGCTTAGGCATGCTGATGTTGCTGCTCGGCGTTGTGGCGCTGTGGTTACGCTATAAAAAGCGTGTTTACGCTTCTCGCCCTTTCCTGTGGTTTGCCCTGTTGATGGGGCCATCCGGGCTGATTGCGATTCTGGCCGGATGGATCACCACCGAAGTGGGTCGCCAGCCGTGGGTTGTTTATGGTCTGCAACGAACGAAAGATGCGGTTTCAGCGCATGGTGACCTGCATATGAGCGTGAGTTTGCTGGCCTTTTTCGTCGTTTACACCTCGGTGTTTGGCGTGGGTTACAGCTGTATGGTGCGCCTTATCAGGAAAGGTCCGCAGCCTCATGAATCTTATGCCACCGAATCAGACGGACGTCCGGCACGCCCACTCTCTGCCGTCACAACTGAACATAAGGAGCAGCCATAATGGGTATCGATCTTTCCATTATCTGGTTTGTCATCATCGTCTTCGCCACACTGATGTATATCGTGATGGACGGTTTTGATCTCGGGATGGGTATTCTGTTTCCGGCGACACAAAATGCCGACGATCGCGATGTGATGGTCAACAGCGTCGCCCCGGTCTGGGACGGAAATGAAACCTGGCTGGTGCTCGGCGGTGCGGCCCTGTTCGGTGCATTTCCACTGGCCTATGCGGTGATCGTTGATGCCCTCACCATCCCGCTGACATTAATGCTGATCGGACTTATTTTCCGTGGCGTAGCATTCGAGTTTCGCTTTAAAGCAACGCCGGCGCACCGTCCCTTCTGGGATAAAGCGTTTATTGGTGGTTCAATTCTGGCTACGTTTACCCAGGGTGTAACGGTGGGCGCAGTGATCAACGGCTTTACCGTGACTGGCCGGGCCTATACTGGCGGGCTCTTTGACTGGTTCACCGCGTTTAACCTGTTCTGCGGTGCCGGTCTGGTGGTGGCCTATGCACTGTTAGGCTCTACATGGCTGGTGATGAAAAGCGAAAATGCCCTTCAGCAGCGGATGCGTGGGGTATCCAGAACGCTGTTAATCATTCTTCTGGCCTTCATTGCCGCAATCAGTATCTGGACACCGCTGGCGCAGCCAGCCATCGCCGCGCGCTGGTTCACGCTGCCGAATCTGTTTTACCTGTTGCCTGTTCCGGTGCTGGTGGTGCTTCTGAGTCTGTATCAGTGGCGTTGCCTCAATAATCCTGCAAGCCATAATCGCCCATTCATCCTGACGTTAGGATTGATATTCCTCGGCTTTAGCGGTCTTGGGATCAGCATCTGGCCGCATATCATTCCACCGTCAATCACCCTGTGGCAGGCCGCCGCGCCGACGCAAAGCCAGGGCTTTATGCTGGTGGGCGCGTTATTGATCATTCCCATTATTCTGGTCTACACCTTCTGGAGTTACTACGTGTTTCGCGGAAAAGTTCAGCATGGGGAGGGTTATCACTGATGCAACAACCTGTCTGGAAACGATTGATGTGGCTGGCCATTATCTGGGGCGGAAGCGTGCTGGCGCTGGCTGCGGTCAGTATGCTGTTTCGTATGTTGATGACAGCCGCAGGGTTTAAGTCTCACTAATCTTCATGTCGGGCAACCGCTGCGTTGCCCGACACCCGCCCCGCACTTTCAGATAAACCCCATTAACGCACGACAGCGTATCGTTACACTGTACAAAGATTCACGATATTTATAGTTTGAGAAGAAAAATGAAAAAGCTCATTGCGTTAAGTGTTATTAGCCTTGTCCTGACCGGTTGTGTTAATCCGGGGAAAGCTTCCGTTCAGCCGGAGCAACTGAAGAACCATCGTTTTGTTCTGGAAAATGTGGACGGCAAAGCCGTGAAGGCCACAACAACGCAACCTGAGATCAGCTTTAGCGCCCTGCCAGATATTAGCCTGGTTAATAACATTCGCGTTTCAGGCCAGATGTGTAATCGCTTCAACGGGCAAGGGAAATTGTCCGAAGGCGAGCTTAAAGTCAGCGGTCTGGCCATGACACGTAAACTTTGTACTGAACCGCAGCTTAACGAACTGGATCACGCCATCGGCGACATGCTGCGCAAAGGGGCGCAGGTCGACCTGACAGAAGACCAGTTAACGCTGGCGACAGCCGATAAAACGCTGTTGTTTAAGCGTGCAGAATAATCAGTAGTTACCGCAAGTTCCAACGGCAAGCGACTGTTCGCTGCAGCGTTTGCCGTTTGGCAAGGCGCACATCCCGATAGCAGAACCGTCAAGCTGGCGGGCAACAGACAACGAACCACCAATCATCGCGCAGTTGGCCTGACCGGAGCTGGACATCGCCGCTTTCATTCCGGGCGCCACGTGTGCCGCTGTTGCTTGCTGGACTGGTTCACTGCTACATGCCGACAATAATAACGCGGCACACCCTACCAAAAATGCTGAGCGCATGCTCTCTCCCCCATGAATAATGCGAAACCTATGCATAATAGGCATCACATCCCGTGTCGTCGAGAGCGGAAGTGCGTATTTATGCGCCCCGGAAACACTTTCTCGCAATTTTTTTGGCAAAAGTTTGATCTACTCATTGATACCAGTAATACCGAGGACACAAAAGCGAAAATCGTCGAATCCCCTGTTTGCTAGACTAAAGAGATAATATTCAGGGCTCGTCGTCTGATGACAGCCCCTCTATTTTTGCGCAATGTAAGGGTGTCGTCCTATGCAAACTATTGACGGTAATGGTGCAGTTGCCTCAGTCGCGTTTCGCACCAGCGAAGTTATCGCCATCTATCCAATCACGCCAAGTTCTACCATGGCTGAGCAGGCAGACGCCTGGGCGGGTAACGGGTTAAAAAACGTCTGGGGCGATGTCCCGAGAGTGGTAGAAATGCAGTCTGAAGCCGGTGCGATTGCCACGGTACATGGTGCGCTTCAGACAGGTGCGCTCTCCACGTCGTTTACCTCTTCTCAGGGATTGTTGTTAATGATCCCGACACTGTACAAACTCGCCGGTCAACTCACCCCCTTCGTTCTGCATGTTGCGGCACGAACCATTGCCACCCACGCCCTTTCCATCTTCGGTGACCACTCCGACGTAATGGCCGTGCGTCAGACCGGTTGCGCGATGCTCTGTGCCAGCAGCGTGCAGGAAGCACAAGACTTCGCCTTGATTTCGCATATCGCCACGCTGAAAAGCCGCGTTCCATTTATTCACTTCTTTGATGGTTTCCGCACGTCTCACGAAATCAACAAAATTGTCCCTCTGGCTGACGACACTATTCTGAATCTTCTGCCGCAGGCGGAAATCGACGCGCACCGCGCCCGCGCCCTTAACCCGGAGCATCCGGTGATCCGTGGGACTTCAGCGAATCCAGATACCTATTTCCAGTCCCGTGAAGCCACGAACCCATGGTACAACGCGGTTTACGACCATGTTGATCAGGCGATGGCTGACTTTGCTGCCGCAACCGGACGAGAATACAAACCGTTCGAGTACTACGGCCACCCGCAGGCAGAACGGGTGATTGTGCTGATGGGATCCGCCATTGGAACCTGTGAAGAGGTGGTTGACGAGCTACTTACGCGCGGCGAAAAAGTTGGCGTGCTTAAGGTGCGTCTCTATCGTCCGTTCTCAGCTAAACATCTGCTTTCGGCCCTACCTGAAAGCGCACGTGCTGTGGCGGTACTTGACCGTACCAAAGAGCCCGGCGCACACGCGGAACCCCTATATCTGGATGTCATGACCGCGCTGGCTGAAGCATTTAATAACGGCGAACGTGAAACGCTACCGCGCGTGATCGGCGGCCGCTATGGTTTGTCCTCCAAAGAGTTTGGACCGGACTGCGTGCTGGCGGTATTTAACGAGTTAAATGAAGCGAAACCGAAGCCTCGCTTTACGGTGGGTATTTATGATGATGTGACTAACCTTTCCCTGGCTTTGCCAGAAAACACGTTACCATCGAATGCCAAACTTGAGGCGCTGTTCTATGGTCTGGGCAGCGACGGCAGCGTCTCGGCGACCAAAAACAACATCAAAATCATCGGTAATTCTACCCCGTGGTATGCCCAGGGATACTTCGTCTATGACTCCAAAAAAGCTGGTGGTCTGACCGTTTCCCACCTGCGCGTGAGTGAACACCCCATCCGCTCGGCTTATCTTATTTCGCAGGCTGATTTTGTTGGCTGCCACCAGCTGCAGTTTATTGATAAATACCAGATGGCCGAGCGCCTGAAACCCGGCGGTATTTTCCTGCTGAATACGCCATACAGTGCAGACGAAGTTTGGGCGCGTCTGCCGCAGGAGGTACAGGCGGTCCTCAACCAGAAGAAAGCCCGTTTTTATGTGGTTAACGCTGCGAAAATTGCCCGCGAATGTGGTCTGGCCGCGCGTATTAATACCGTTATGCAAATGGCCTTTTTCCATCTGACCAACATCCTGCCTGGCGACAGTGCACTCATGGAACTGCAGGGCGCAATTGCCAAAAGCTACAGCAGCAAGGGGCAGGAACTGGTCGAACGCAACTGGCAGGCGCTGGCACTCGCTCGCGAATCTCTGTTTGAAGTAGCGCTGCAACCTGTGAATGCTGCAAGTCCAAATCGTCCTCCGGTGGTATCTGATGCGGCGCCTGATTTCGTTAAGACCGTGACGGCGGCAATGCTGGCCGGGTTGGGCGATGCCCTTCCCGTCTCTGCCCTGCCGCCAGATGGGACCTGGCCAATGGGGACCACGCGGTGGGAAAAACGCAACATCGCCGAAGAGATACCCATCTGGAAAGAAGGTCTGTGTACCCAGTGCAATCACTGTGTAGCGGCATGCCCACATTCGGCCATTCGCGCCAAAGTGGTTTCCCCGGAAGCAATGGCGGATGCCCCGGCCAGTCTGCATTCTCTGGATGTGAAATCGCGTGATATGCGCGGACAGAAATACGTTCTGCAGGTCGCACCGGAAGATTGTACTGGTTGTAATCTGTGTGTTGAGGTGTGCCCGGCGAAAGACAGACAGGACCCGAATATCAAAGCCATCAATATGATGTCGCGTCTGGAGCACGTTGAAGAAGAAAAAGTAAACTATGACTTCTTCCTGAACTTACCGGAAATCGATCGCAGCAAGCTGGAACGTATTGATATTCGAACGTCGCAGCTCATCACGCCGTTATTCGAGTACTCTGGTGCCTGCTCTGGCTGCGGTGAAACGCCTTATATTAAGCTGCTGACTCAGCTCTACGGCGACCGGATGTTGATTGCCAATGCCACCGGCTGTTCATCTATCTACGGCGGTAACCTGCCCTCCACGCCGTACACCACCGACGCGAATGGTCGAGGCCCGGCATGGGCAAACTCATTGTTCGAAGATAATGCCGAATTTGGTCTCGGCTTCCGTCTGACCGTCGACCAGCATCGCGCTCGAGTGATGCGTTTGCTGGAACAGTTTGCCGGGCAGATCCCTGCTGAGCTCAATGAGGCACTACGCGCAGAAGCCACACCAGAAGTTCGTCGCGAGCAAGTTGCTGAGCTGCGGCATGCCCTTCAGGGGGTGGCGGGTGCAGAACAACTTCTGACTGACGCTGACGCCCTGGTTGAAAAATCGATCTGGCTGATTGGTGGTGACGGCTGGGCTTACGATATTGGTTTTGGCGGGCTGGATCACGTGTTGAGCCTGACCGAAAACGTCAATATTCTGGTCCTGGATACGCAGTGTTATTCCAATACCGGCGGTCAGGCATCAAAGGCTACGCCGTTGGGCGCCGTTACAAAATTTGGTGAACACGGAAAACGTAAGGCGCGCAAAGATCTCGGTGTGAGCATGATGATGTACGGTCACGTTTACGTCGCGCAAATCTCGCTGGGTGCGCAACTTAACCAGACGGTGAAAGCTATTCAGGAGGCGGAAGCGTATCCAGGCCCGTCGTTGATTATTGCTTACAGCCCATGCGAAGAGCATGGCTACGACCTGGCACTCAGCCACGATCAGATGCGTCAGCTGACAGCTACCGGATTCTGGCCACTATACCGGTTCGATCCGCGCCGTGCGGACGAGGGCAAGTTACCGCTGGCGCTGGATTCGCGTCCACCTTCAGATGCTCTGGCCGAAACGTTAATGCAGGAGCAACGCTTCCGCCGCCTCAATGCGCAACAGCCTGAGGTCGCTGAGCAGTTATGGAAAGATGCCGCCGCTGACCTGCAAAAACGGTATGATTTCCTGGCGCATATGGCCGGTAAAGCCGAAAAATCAACCAGCGATTAATCCCCCCGCCCGGCTAGTCCGGGCATTTTTTTGCCATAAAAAAAGCCCGATGTAATCACATCGGGCCAATCCAGTTAATTAATAAATATCTATTTAGAAAACTAAATAGCATTCATGTAAATTATGGATAAATAATCTTAAAGGCATATAACAGCACAGAGACTAGCTTACTTAATCCCTTATTAATAATTTTTATTTTATATAATTCACCGCGAATCATTCATGAGACCAATGATCATTTCCGTCGTTTTATTCAGTTTAGATTTTACTTAGTTCGTAACAATTATACTTTATTACTCTTACACTGGAGTGATTTAGCATGGGACAACTTTCTCATTCGGAAAGTTCAACAGGTAATTAAATAAAAACAACTGCAAAGGAATATCACAATGCAAAGAAAAGTACTGGCTCTGATGATTCCGGCTCTGTTAATGGCTGGTGCTGCGCATGCAGCAGAGATTTATAATAAAGACGGCAACAAATTAGATCTGTACGGAAAAGTAGATGGTCTGCACTATTTCTCCGACGATAAAGGCGCTGATGGCGATCAGACCTACATGCGTTTGGGTTTCAAAGGTGAAACCCAAATCAACAACATGATGACCGGTTACGCGCAGTGGGAATACAACATTCAGGCGAACAATACTGAAGGTTCAGATAACCAGTCCTGGACACGTCTGGCCTTCGCGGGCGTAAAAGTGGGTGACTACGGTTCCTTCGATTACGGCCGTAATTATGGCGTTCTGTACGACATTGAAGGCTGGACAGATATGCTGCCAGAATTCGGTGGCGACTCCTACACCAAAGCCGATAACTTTATGACCGGTCGTGCGAACGGTGTGGCAACCTACCGTAACACCGACTTCTATGGTCTGGTACCGGGTCTGAACTTTGCTCTGCAGTATCAGGGTAAGAATGAAGACGCCAGCAACAACCAGGAAGGTACCAACAACGGCCGTGACACCCGCCATGAAAACGGTGACGGCTTCGGTATTTCTACCACCTATGACTTTGGGATGGGGATCAGCGCAGGTGCGGCCTATACCTCTTCTGACCGTACCAACGAGCAGGTTATGAATACCACGGCCGGCGGTGACAAAGCGGATGCCTGGACTGCGGGTCTGAAATATGACGCCAATAATATCTACGTGGCGGCAATGTATTCTGAAACCCGTAACATGACGCCTTATGGTGATAATACCGACGCCGTGGCGAACAAAACTCAGAACTTCGAAATCACCGCGCAATACCAGTTCGACTTCGGTCTGCGTCCAACCCTGTCCTACCTGCAGTCTAAAGGTAAAGACCTGGGCAACGGTCAGGGCGATCAGGATCTGGTTAAATATGCTGAAGTAGGTGCGACCTATTATTTCAACAAAAACATGTCCACCTATGTTGATTATAAAATCAACCTGCTGGACGAAGATGAAAGTTTCTACAAGAACAACGGCATCGGTACCGATGATGTTGTTGCGTTAGGCCTGGTATACCAGTTCTGATTGTCCGGGCCCGCATAATTATGCGGGCCCAATTTTTTTGAACTTCGTCACAAAAAGGAATATTTCTGACGATCTGGTTGAGGGTAAGTTGAAAGAAAGCTGGTTAAACTGCGGTTATAGCCCTTCCCTCATTAAGGACAACAACGTTGTTTGGTCGTGTATCCGTTGCCGTACTTACTCTCTTAGCGCTTCTGTGGATGGCGCTAATTTTTGATTTTGGTGATATTGTTGGTCACCTCAGCGCTCTTCTGAACCACCTGGATGCTGGTTAGCCTTGATCCTGGAAACATTCATTTTTTGCGAAAAGAGAGATAGCCAAAAACTCCGCTCCCCCCGTCCATAGGATGGTTAACTCCGTCCATCACCGTAACCTCCGGGAAGTCGAACGGCGATACGTTTTCAAAACAGGCAACATTCACACCGTACTCGTTCGGGTTGGAACGCCGTTGATGGAACGTATAAATCCCGCATATTGAGCAGAAGAAATGCCGGGCCGTACCCGTGTTAAATCGGTACTCTGTGAGCTTATCCTCACCTTTGGTTACGGTAATCCCCGATAACGGCGCGGATACCGCCACAGCCCCCCGCATTCGGCAGAAAGAACAGCTGCAGCGCCGCGCAGTATTAAAGCCATCAGAAAGCTCGACGGTGAATACCACCGCGCCACAATGGCACTGCGCATGACGAATTTCACCCATCGGTTACACCCCTTTCCTCACAAGTGCGGCAGCTTTGACGAAAACTTCATCCTCAACACCATCACCTTTCTGCCTGCCCAGCCTGACCAGTTCATTGACGATGCTATCGCGATCAATCGGTTTCTGCGCTGAAACCAGCCCAATGACGGCGGCACCGATCGCCAGCCCCACTAAACCTGTTTGTTCATCTTTGTTTTGCATATTCGCGCTCCCTTTTACAACAGAAAAGCGTAGCAGGAATATGTTAAAACGGAATGGTGTTCAACTGCTCTGTTAATACCATGAAAGCGGTTCAAACAGGTATGACTTCCAGTATCGACATGTACGAGCGGGTGTTTATTATTGTATTTAACTTAAGATTCGCCTGTTCAAACAAGTTTTGATATTCAGATTTTGTCCTTGCCCGCCCTCCGTCAAAGCTTGTTAAAAGAAGCAGGTCAATCTCATACCGTCCCTGCTCATTATTTTCGTCTTTGATAAGGGGTTCAAAAACCAATAATCGTGAACGTTCTTTCATTGCCTTTCTGCAGCACTGCAGTATCTGAACGGCTTTCGCGTCTGGCCAATCCATCAAGATGTATTTAAGGAGATAAATATCCGCATCAGGACAGGTCTCAAAAAAGCTACCCTCTACCGTCCTCCACCGGCGATCGTCATTCAGCAAATGCAGTCGGTTCCGCGCAAGCACATCCTTTTGGTCAAAAAGGATCCCGGTTAGGCCTGGATTTCGACGTAAAACAGCCAGTAATAGATTCCCCAGTCCCCCGGCGATATCTGCAACGACGGCATGATGAGGGAACGCATAGCAATCCACAATGACTTCATTTTCCACGGATGACATAGATGCCATACCGGCATGAAAAATATTGCTGCCCGTAACCGTGTCATCATGCTGCCAGTATTCGTAAAAAGGCTTGCCAAACAATTCATTGAAAACAGGTTTACCTTGTAATATTTCATCCATTCTGGACGCTGGCTGCCAGAAAGTGGGATCGGTCAGCATAAGTACCGCTGAACGCAATGAAAATTCATACTCAGAACAAAGGAATTTTGCTGAATGGCTAAGACTGTATTCGTCTTCAGTTAATTCGTTGAACACCCCACGGGAGGATAATAATCGCATGATTCTATGCAGATAGTCGCGATCGACATTAAGCTCCAGGGCCAGTTGCTTAATTGATTTTTTTCCTTCGATCAGATGGTCCGCGACGCCTAACACCGCAACTGCCCTAAGTGCTGTCTGCCAGACAAAACCCATACTTTGCTCTAATAAACACATCCCTTCTTTACGGCTGAGTGAATCCAGACTATTAAGCTGTGTCATTTTCTGCTCCTTACCCAGTACAGACGTGTTGAATAACTAAAAAGCTGTTAGCAAGCGTAAGACTGAAAGTGAGCTTTATCCATTATGAAAAGAATATTTAGCAAAGTTAACTCATACAATTTCGTATCGCTTTAAGTACAGAATTTTCAATACGTAAAAAAACAAGTCCACTTATCATTTTTTGGAATAATAAAACAATTAAATTATTATAGAGGAAATAATTGTTGGCGCATGCTAAAACCCCGTAAAAAGACGGGATTTCAGTATTTAGAATCTGGGTGTCAGTCCGTATTTTGGTGTTTTAATATTTGCCGCCCATACCTTTATGTCGTTTTGAAGCAGTATGGTGAAATCAGACTTAAGATGCGTCACCATGCCATTAACACTATCAGCATCAATCACAGAAAAATGTTCAATTTTGCTCAGGCCCACCTGAACACAGTGATATTGTGCAGGCAGTGCTTTTCCATTGACGTTAAGCTCTTTCCTGTCCCCACCACATTGTCCTTCAGAAATATAGGACACCAGCAGATTGGCAGACCGCCGCTCCGGTTGGGATATACTCACCATGACAGGAAAACCCTCTGAAGTTTGTGTCATGTCATAAAGAACGGCATTTTTTATATACCATGTATTATATTCCCGCTCCTGAAACGCGGACCAGGCAGGTGCAGCAATGAATGCCAGCATCGCCAGTGTAATAGATTGAATTTTCATGGGATGTTGTCTTATGTGTTGTTGCACTTATTATTCAGATTGTGCAAAAAACAGCAAGCCATAGAGAATAAACCTACTACTATTAGCGGTGCCGGTGTCGGTATTGAGAAACTTTTGACGCTCTGTTAATGCCGGAGGTGTTCCTCTTTCAGCAAGGCATAACAATATTCATCACCCCATTCTCCCTTAAAAAAGATGTTCTGCCGATAATGGGCTTCCCGTCGAAAATGGAGTTTTTGCAAAAGGTTTGCAGCGCGAATATTGCGTGTATCCACAACGGCGATAAGCCGGTGCTTGTTATAGTGCGTAAATAGCAGCGTGATTATGGCATTGATAGCTTCCCGGGCATAACCCTGATTCTGATATTTCACATCAAAGGTCATACCCAGTTCAGCCTGCCTGCCCTCGTCAAAAAAATGAACACCAATATCCCCAATCACAGCCCCGTCCATTTGCCGTTCAACGATAATCTGGTACCACGTGTCATCGCAGTTAAACGCAAGGGTGTTCTGCTGAGCATATAATTTCTCCGCATCCTGCATCGTAAAACGATCCCAGCTCTGAAAACGGGCCACCTCAGGCTGGTTGCGGTAGCACGAAATTTCCGGCAAATCGGCGGATGCCAGTGGACGCAGTAACAAACGCGAGGTTTGTAATGGCAATCTGTATTCCATTATTTCTCTCTTATATCCCGTTATCTTTACTTTCTGGATGAGCCGTTCGGATTGCTTCAAGCCCAACGCGCTGACCGAAAGACAGTTCTAACGTGTTACCGTCAGGGTCGGCAAAAAATACATAGTAACCGACGGGATCCCCCAGCTCTTCCGGCGCTTTTCTTAACACACCTTCAGCGCTTGCCATCTCCGTTTTCCTGTCGAGTTCTTCACGGGTGGCGCAGGCAATGCCCAGATGACCAAAGTTACCCAGCGGTGTATCGGTTACGTTATCCGCCTGTACCAGCACCAGGGCGAAAGGACGGGTATGGTCGCTTAGCCACGCCACTTTACGGGCATCAGGAATATCGGGTTCACGGGAGTGAATAATCTCCATACCCGCGTAACGACGATAGAAAGCAATGCTCTTCTCAAGATCCCTGACCATGAACGCGACATGTGTAAAACCGACATCAATATCTTTCATTTTAAGATGTTACTCCTTTATCAACCTGTGGCAGGCATCTTAAAAGCTCAAGTTAACTTGATGTCAACAGGCATTTCGCCAGCCCCTGCCGACGCTCATGAAGAGGTAAAAGGAGAGAAATGGTAAGCCACCGCCATCACGGCGATGCTGACGATAACGCTGATAAAAAAATACGTTTTGAATGGCTGCTTTTGGGTTTTATGGCGAAAGAGTTGTTGCCCCAAAATGGCCCCAGGCCAGCCCCCTGTCACACCAAATACCAGCAACGTCGCTTCCGGAACCCTGCGCATACCTTTACGCGCCGCCATTTTATCTGCGCCATACATGACCATCGTCAGCACATTGATCAGCAGCAACCACATCACCACTGGATACGAGGTAAGAATGCTGCCGACCGCAGCGAGGATCAGGAGTAAATAACAAAAACGATTGAGAGTCATAGTACAAGCCAGTGGATGTTAAGCGATTTTGAAGAAGCATTATACGCGATATCACGCATGTATCAGGCTCAAGCTATTTATCTTTTGTCATTCGGAGTTGCATTGACCAGCCAATAACTTTGCGCGAGAACAGGTCAACACAGCCAGCCTTTGTGGGTTCGGGTGTAAAGTTCAGAATACCATTTAGAGCAACGTAAACCATGAGCTAGCTAAACACGTTGCTTATGTGTAAAAAGGGGGATTCATTCAGCAGGTGTTCATCGTGAAATACATTCGGCTAATTTTAAAGCTCATAACAGTATCACTTTATGTGTTCCTGGTTGTTTTTGGCTCTGGATTTGTAGGTTCCAGTACAACCAATGCAATTAACCTTGAAACACTTAACCTAAATTATTCATTAATTGCAAAGGACTCGGCAGTATACGCAATCTGCGCAACTGGTGCGGCATTGGTTGTTCCACCTGCTCTATATTTCATCCAGCATTATGTCTGGCCAGTGTTGAAGTTTATCGGCTTGAAGATTCGCTACTTCTTCCATGGATACTAAAAGTCTCGCCACTGGCGAAGCGATCTGCTAGAGCCTGTGATTCGTTTTCATACCCCGGATGCGCAAGGGAGAACAGAAAGCCTACTACTCTTTATCAAGTATCGGCGCCAGATTTAACGCTGCTGTAAAACGTGCTGGCATTCGCCGCCGGAATCCGTACCATACGCGGCATACTTTTGCCTGCTGGCTTTTATCTGTCAGCGCTAACCGTCTTTCATAGCCAGCCAGATGGGGCATGAAAACGCGCAAATGGTTTATGAAGTCTACGGTGCGTGGATTGAAGAAATGAATGGCGAACAGGTGCTGATGCTTAACGATAAGCTCGCACGCTGAAAAATTTTTGCCCCTATTGGCTCCGAAGGTAGTAATACATGCAAGAAAATCAAGCAAATACAAAGAAAGAGCAATACAACCTGAACAAACTGCAAAAGCGACTGCGCCGTAACGTGGGCGAGGCCATTGCAGACTTCAACATGATTGAAGACGGTGACCGTATTATGGTTTGCCTGTCAGGGGGTAAAGACAGCTACACGATGCTGGAGATCCTGCGTAATCTTCAGCAAAGCGCGCCGGTGAAGTTTTCCCTGGTGGCGGTCAACCTTGACCAGAAACAGCCGGGCTTCCCGGAGCACATTCTGCCGGAATATCTGGAGAAGCTGGGCGTTGAGTACAAAATCGTTGAAGAAAACACCTACGGTATTGTGAAAGAGAAGATCCCGGAAGGGAAAACCACCTGCTCTCTCTGCTCCCGTCTGCGCCGCGGCATTCTGTATCGCACCGCAACGGAACTGGGCGCAACCAAAATTGCGCTGGGCCATCACCGCGACGATATCCTGCAGACACTGTTCCTGAACATGTTCTACGGCGGCAAGATGAAAGGCATGCCACCAAAACTGATGAGCGATGACGGCAAGCACATTGTCATCCGCCCTCTTGCCTACTGCCGCGAGAAGGATATTGAGCGTTTCTCTCAGGCCAAAGAATTCCCGATTATTCCATGTAACCTCTGTGGCTCTCAGCCTAACCTGCAGCGCCAGGTGATTGGCGACATGCTGCGTGACTGGGACAAACGTTATCCGGGTCGCATCGAAACCATGTTCAGCGCGATGCAGAACGTTGTGCCGTCCCACCTCGCGGATGTTGAGCTGTTCGACTTCAAAGGTATCAACCACGAATCAGACGTAGTGAATGGCGGCGATCTGGCGTTTGATCGGGAAGAGATCCCTATGCAGCCTGCTGGCTGGCAGCCAGAAGAAGATGACAATCAGTTCGAAGAACTGCGTCTGAACGTACTCGAAGTGAAATAAAATGATAGCGTCTCAGAAAGAGATTCTGAGACGCTATATCCTTTACTTCAGTAGACGAACGCGGCAGGTTTTCCCTTTAATTTTGCCGTTTTGCAGCTGCTTCCAGGCCTTATGCGCAACCGCCTGGCGAACCGCCACATAAACATGTGACGGATGCACCGCAATCTTACCGATATCCGCCCCATCCAGCCCCACATCTCCGGTCAGCGCACCTAATACATCGCCTGGACGCATTTTGGCTTTTTTACCACCATCAATGCACAGCGTCACCATTTCAGCCTCCAGCGGCACGAGGCTGACACCGGCTGGTGGGGTCATCCAGTTCAGCTTAATCTGCAGCATTTCTGAGAGAATATTGGCGCGTTGCGCCTCTTCCGGCGCACAGAAGCTGATCGCAAGGCCGCTGTTTCCTGCTCGCGCCGTACGGCCGATACGATGGACGTGGACTTCAGGATCCCACGCCAGCTCATAGTTCACCACCAGCTCAAGCGATTTGATATCCAGACCACGCGCCGCCACGTCGGTCGCGACCAGTACACGGGCGCTGCCGTTGGCAAAACGGACCAGCGTCTGATCGCGATCGCGCTGCTCCAGATCGCCATGCAGCGACAATGCACTCTGCCCCGCCGCATTCAGCGCATCGCAGACTGACTGGCAGTCTTTTTTGGTATTACAGAACACCACGCAGGATGCAGGCTGATGCTGGCTCAGCAATTTCTGCAGGAGAGGGATTTTTCCCTGCTGCGAAGTTTCAAAGAACTGCTGTTCAATGGCTGGCAGGGCGTCAACACTGTCGATTTCAATGGTAAGCGGATTTTTCTGCACGCGGCCGCTGATGGCGGCGATGGCTTCCGGCCATGTGGCAGAGAACAACAGCGTCTGGCGATCGGATGGTGCAAAACGGATCACCTCGTCAATCGCATCGCTGAAGCCCATATCCAGCATCCTGTCTGCCTCATCCATCACCAGCGTTTGTAACGCATCCAGCGAAACGGTGCCTTTTTGCAGGTGGTCCAGCAGGCGACCTGGCGTCGCGACAATAATGTGCGGCGCATGCTGGAGCGAATCACGCTGTGCACCGAAAGGCTGTCCGCCGCAGAGGGTTAAAATTTTGGTATTTGGCAGGAAACGCGCAAGGCGACGCAGTTCACCCGCGACCTGGTCTGCCAGTTCACGGGTGGGACATAACACCAGAGACTGGGTCTGAAACATCGCGGCATCAATATGTTGCAACAGGCCAAGACCGAATGCCGCCGTTTTCCCACTGCCCGTTTTCGCCTGTACGCGTACATCACTGCCCTCAAGAATAGCGGGCAGTGCCGCCGCCTGAACCGGCGTCATCGTGAGGTAACCCAACTCGTTGAGGTTGTCGAGTTGGGCGGCGGGCAGAACATTCAGGGTAGAAAAAGCAGTCACAATAATCTCTCGTGGTCATCTTCGCAGTCAGATGGCGCGTATCCTCGCAGATCTCGCGGTTTGATGCGACATTTTAATCGGTTCTTCATCTGGCGGCGGGTCGGGCATCGGCTGAGGACGCGGGATGGGATCGGGCATCGGTAAGGGATCGTTGGGGGTTGGGCCGGTCGGAATGGACTGTAACAATGGCATGCTCATATTTCCCTCCAGGTTTAGGCGTACTCTTCTTAGGGTAGACGCTGGGAAACAGGAGGCAAAAAAAAGCCGACTATGAAGTCGGCGTCGTACGAATCAATTGTGCTATGCAGTAATTCAAAAAAGGAAGTAAGACAATATGGAGCGCAACGCCCATCGCTTGACGTTGCATTCACCTGCGGGAGTAATATTGCACCTTACGGGGTAGATGTTTATTGACTTCGCTCAATTAAAAGAGCGTTTTGAACCGCGTAAAACGTGAAAAAAACGTAAATTTACAGCCATTTACTGCGATGTAACCACCATGCAACACCACCAATCACAACAACTAACATGACGCAAAAAGCGGTAAAGCCGTAGCAATAGGCATTCCCCGGAATTCCCCCCAGGTTCACACCAAACAAGCCGGTCAGGAACGTGCTGGGCAAAAATACCATCGCCATCAGGGACATTGTATAGGTTCTTCTCGCCAGGGATTCCTGCATCACCTGGACGATTTCGTCTGCCATCACTGCCGTTCTGGCGATACAGGAATCAATTTCGTCCAGCCCGCGGCCCAGCCGGTCGGCGATATCCTGCATTCTGCGTCGCTGATCGTCATTCATCCAGGTCAGTCTTTCGCTTGCCAGACGGGCATATACGTCACGCTGGGGCGTCATATAACGACGCATAACGATCAACTGCTTACGCAATAACGCCAGAAATCCACGCGGTGGGATCTGCTGATCGAGCAAGTTATCTTCCAGGTCGATGATTTTATCGTGCAGTTCTTCGATAAACTCGCTCGCATGATCGGTAAGGGCGTCGCAGACGTCCACCAGCCAACTGCCACAGTCGATCGGCCCGGTACCTTCTTTCAGATCGTTAACAATGTCATCCAGCGCCAGGACTTTACGCTGCCGGGTGGAAACAATCAGACCATCATCCATATAGACGCGCATCGCAACCAGCTGATCGGGACGTTCATCCGTGCTGCCATTAATGCAGCGCAGGGTAATCAACGTTCCGTCTCCCATTCTGCTCACGCGAGGTCGCAGACTTTCTCCCGCCAGCGCATCGCGCACATTGTTAGGCAGGAGCGGCGTCGAAGCCAGCCAGTCAGCGCTGTCCGGGTGGGTGTAGTTCAGGTGTAGCCAGCAAGGATGCTCGTTATCAATGACATCGCTATCCTCCAGCGGTCGGGCACCGCCGCGCCCATCCAGCACCCACGCAAAAACTGCGTCAGGAACGTTAAGTTCAGATCCTTTAATGCTCTCCACTGCGCCTCCGCCTTTTAAGCTCTTTCGATGTCAGTCTAGCTTTCATCAGGGGTTAAGCAACAACTATATGCGGCATCGCGCTGAAATCGCTCAGGAATTGAGCGTATTGCAACAGGTTCCTGTAGACAGTCGCAGGCAAATCATTAGAGTTAAAGAAATGCTGCTAGATTGTTCTAAAAATATGCTGGGGTAAGTGCGTGACCATAAAAAAGAACTGCGTCGCATTCGATTTGCGCCTGGCAGAAATGCGCGCAATCGCGATAAAAACCAGCATGACCTGGTTCCTGTGGGTGAACATATTGTTTTCGCTGTTCATCCTGGGGAGACGTTATTTTGCTCCAATTGGGGTGTTAACACCTTCCCTTCATCCAGCAGGATTGATGGAAGGCATGATGGTTATCATTCTTACCCTCTCGGCAGGCGTACTCTTTATACTGCGAATGGCACCGCTGCAAAACGCCCCCTGGCTCAGAAGCCTGGCCAGAGGCGTTGTTGTCGGATTAAGCCTCTGCTGGGCGACGTGCTTTTACGTATTAATCACCAGTGAAGATATTCGGATCATCTTCCCGTTCGCTGCACTCCTACTGTTTGCGTCGCTCATTTCCCTCTATTTCGACCCCAGAGTGCTATTAAGTTTTATCATCCCTGTGTGGGTGACCATTCTGGTTACCACCTTGTTTCACCCCACTCAGCTCACCGTCCTGAGCGCGCTGCAATGGGTCTTACTGGCAGGCTTAATTGAATCCGGGAGACGGATCCTTAACCGCTGGTTTATTCTTGCGCTGCAACGTGAACAAGAAAACGCCGATCTTATTCATCAGCTAGGTCTGCTCGCCAGCAAAGATCCGTTGACCGGGTTAGCCAACCGTCGAAGTTTTGAAGCGCGTATGGATCAGGAAATCGCCAGCCATCAGAAGGATGGGAAAGGATTTGGATTGATTATGCTGGATGTCGATCATTTTAAACTCTACAACGACCATTACGGGCATCAACAGGGGGATCGCTGTCTGATCATGATTGCGGGTGTACTTGAATCTGCGAGCCGTGAAAACGAAGGCATTGTAGGCCGGGTGGGTGGCGAGGAGTTTATGGTCTTACTCCCCGAGGCCGATGTCAGCACGGTGCGATCAACTGCGGAACGCATTTCCCGCATGCTGGAAAGCCAGGCATTCGCTCACGCCCTCTCCCCAGTCAATCCTCACGTAACGGTGAGCCAGGGGCTGACGCTCTGGACACAGGGGCAATCGCCCCAATCGGTCATTGGCTGTGCGGATAAAGCCCTGTATATGGCGAAGCTGCAGGGACGTAATCGCTGGGTAGAAGCATAAAAAAAGCCCGGCGTACCAGGCTTTTTTGTTCCGTCACAGGGAGTGACCGGGTCGCGGGTGGAACAACAAATTGCCCGCATGTGATGAGAACGTGATGTCTGCCTCATCGCTATTATTAAGCCGGAAGTTACGTGTGCGCGTCTGCAGTTCAATCACCTGATTACGCAACACATCAGATGAACCATTGAGTTCCTCAGCCATCGCCACATTGCTTTGCGTGACCCGTTCAAGCTCGGACAACGCCAGAGTGATCTGAGAAATGCCTTTCTCCTGCTCTGATGTGGACGTGGAAATCTCGTCCATCAACCGGCTCACTTTTCCCGACCCCGCCACGATCTCATGCATATTCTTTTCTGCCTGAGACACAACAGTGACACCCTGAGTGACGTTAGTGCTGGTGACTTCAATCAGCGCTTTGATATTTTTCGCGGCCTCCGCGCTGCGGTGTGCGAGGTTTCTTACCTCTTCCGCAACCACCGAGAAGCCTTTTCCATGATCTCCCGCCCTCGCCGCCTCGACGGCCGCATTAAGCGCCAGAATATTCGTCTGGAACGCAATACCATCGATGAGCGATATGATTTCTGTCATCTGCTGTGCGCATTCGGTAATGGATTGCATATTAGTCGCGACCTGCCCCATCAGCTCTCCTCCCTTGCGAGCCTGTAACGTCGCCACATTCGCCTGTTCGCTCGCCAGCCGGGTGTTATCGGCATTGTTTTTAGTGCTCGCGGCCATCTGTTCCATGCTGGCCGCAGTTTGCACCAGAGATGCAGACTGTTGCTCCGTTTTCACCGAGAGCTGCGCACTTCGGGAAGAGAGTTGATCCGATAACGTCATGGCGGTTTGCGACGATGCCCTGATCTCCCGGACAAGCGTGGCAATGTTGCTGGAAAGGCTATTAATCCCCGGGATTAATCTGCCTGCACAGTTATTACCAAACTCAGGAATAGATACGCCAAGATTGCCTGCGGTCACTTCTTCAATACTTTTTTTCACAGTATTGATCGGTGTCACAAGATACTTTGTCATGTAGCCCCAAAGTAAAAATAGCGCAACGAAATTTAATAAATTAAGTGAAACGAAAAGTGAGACATTGCTGGAAAATAGAACAACGACACCTGCATTAACCAAAAAAAGACAAAAAAGAAACCAGACAATGAAGGTTCTGACACTAATATTTCTTAGCATGATTATACCCACGTTTTATATTTTGGTCGGCATTTAGACTTATAGCATCGGCTCTGAACTTTGTCCTCACAAACACCGTCGGTTTTTTGTTTTACCGTTAGCTGCCTGAGATTTAGCTTAAGTCAGATAAAAAGAGTGTATTAGTAAAAATGTTATGCGTGGCATGCTGCGATACTGGTCTCCTGCCACGTTAAGCGATACCATCCCCTGCGGTGAGAGGTTGTTTTTAGCCTCATATTTAAGGAGCTTTGCTATAGTTATTCCTGTTTGTTTAGCAATGCTACATAGATTAATAAATGGAATATATTTTATATTCCTTACTATTTTTAGAGTTTTAATATGACTGGCCATTTTTCACGATAAATAACTAATATTGTTTAATGCGCATGTTCGTTGCCAGATAGAGATGTGCCCGGCAGGCGAAATCGGTAACCCTCTCAGGAGTGGGATTGCATAATGCTCAATATATCGTGGGACCCTGTACTCATCGCCATCTCTTATCTGGTGGCTTTTATCGCCTCCTTTGTCGCTCTGGACAGCGCCGGGAAAATCCCCCTTTCCAGCCGCAAGGCGGCAATGTTCTGGCGCATTGCCGGAGGCGTCACGCTGGGCATCGGGATTTGGTCAATGCATTTCATCGGCATGCTGTCGATGCAAATGCCAATGATGATGAGCTACGACCTTTGGTTAACACTTGCGTCTCTGGGTGCGGCAGTTGTTGCGTCGTCCGTGGCCATTAATATTGCCGTCACCGGCAAAAAACTTTCCCCCTTTCGACTGTTCTTCGCCACGGTGATCCTGAGTGCGGGCGTGGTGTCTATGCACTACATCGGTATGGCCGCATTGATGCTGGACGGCAGCATCGTCTGGGATCGGCGTATTGTGGGTTTATCTGTGCTGATTGCCGTTGTTGCTTCCGGCGTTGCCCTGTGGCTGGCTTTCCGGCTGCGCGATATTCACAAAGGGGTTTTTGTCAGTCGCATTCTTGCAGCCTTTATTATGGGCGCCGCCATCTGTGCGATGCACTATACCGGTATGAGTGCCGCGCATTTTCATGAAATGTCACATACCCTCCCCGGTGGGATCAGCGAGCTGGGATTGTCTATCTGGGTTTCGGTCACTACGCTCACCCTGCTCGGCGTAATGCTTATTATCTCGCTTGTAGATTCTCACTGGCGCACCAATCGCCTGACTGAAAATCTTCGACAACTCAACCGCCAGTTAGAGCTACAGGCTCGCTTTGATGCACACACTGGGCTCGCCAACCGCCACCAGATGGATATTCGCATGCAGGACTGTCTGCGCAGCGCGTTGCTCAGCAACAAGCAATTTGCCGTGATTTTCCTGAATGTCGATCACTTCAAACGCGTCAACGATACCTGGGGTCACAATGTCGGTGATGAGTTGTTAATCACGCTTGCACAACGCATCACGGCCCGACTCACGCGTGAGATGACCCTGGCCAGACTGGGAGGGGATGCCTTTATCTTACTGGTTCCAGAATGCGACGACGACAAACTCAATGCGCTGCTCGCTACGTTACTCGGGGATATGCGTCGTCCTCTTTCAATCTGTGGACACACGTTAAGTACAACCGTCAGCGCGGGGGTTAGCCTCTACCCACAGGATGGAGAAACGTTGCATGAACTTAAACTGAAGGCGGATGCGGCTTTACATCACGTTAAAGAGGATGGCCGTAATGGCTGGGCTATTTACCGGACTGAAATGTCGACGGCGGTTCCGGCTAAACCTGGCTTTTTGCAGGAACTCACCCAGGCACTTGAACGCGATCAGTTTGAACTTTGGTACCAACCAACCTGGCATGCCGAAGAGAAAACGATTCACGGTTTTGAAGCGCTTCTCCGCTGGCGCCATCCTGAGCAAGGGGTGTTGCTGCCTAATCTGTTCTTACCCTCGCTGGAACAAACAGGTTTAATTATTCCGGTTGGCAACTGGGCAATTGAAGCAGCATGCCGACAGCTTCATTTCTGGACTGAACAAGGTTTTAGCCAGTGGACGTTGTCATTCAACTTATCCCCTGTTCAGTTCGAACAGCCAGACATCTTCTATATCGTATCGTCGATGCTGGAAAAATATAACCTGTCTCCTTCCCGGCTGATCCTCGAGGTGACTGAGAGTACCGCGCTTAAAAATCTCGACCGCAGTATCGAGTTACTCAATGCGTTTACTCAAGCGGGGATCACCGTCTCGATTGATGATTTCGGGACTGGCTATTCAAACCTGCTGATGTTGAGCGTTCTTCCGGCAAAAGAGCTCAAAATTGATAAAAGTTTTGTGATGTCGATGCTGGAAAATGAAAAAAGCCGCAAGCTGGTGGAAACCATTATCAACATTGCGCGGACCATGGAGATGAATGTGGTTGCAGAAGGGATCGAAACAGAAGAGCAGCAAGCGGTACTGACCAGCCTCGGCTGCGATTATCTGCAGGGGTTCCTTTTTTCCCGTCCTTTACCTGCCGAACAGGTGCCGTGGCTGCTGTTGCAGAAGAACTCAGACAAACAAATTATACCAATTGGTAAAATTCATTCAGAACACGTATTTATTTCACAAAAAAATCATGCCTGACGAGTTTAAGTAGAGTATGTTTCAAAAGAGTACGCACGAGTCAATCCGATCATGATTGTCAGGCACAATGTGCCGATGAACAGGAAATGCCTATGTCGCAAAATGGTTTTGATGCGCTGAATGTAATTAAAACACCCGTGTGGCTTATTTCAGCTGTTTCGGAACAGATCATTTTTGCAAATGTGGCCGCAGCTCAGGTAATGGGTGACAAAACACTGAATGATTTACGCAAAGGAATTTATTCCGCGAGTGCGCAAACTGTGCTGTCGATGTACGTTTCTGAACTCAAAACGGAGCAGGAGATCGTCGAAATCTGGACCATTAACCGGGATGGACAAGATGCCCCACTGAGCTGTCGACTCTCGCTGGCCCACTACACACCCTATGGTGATGTGATTGTTTTCGAAGGGATCTCTTCGCAAATAGTCTCCGGACTCAAAGCCAGCCGTTCTGCAACCTACCGGCGCAAAAAACAGGGGTTTTACGCGCGCTTTTTCCTGACCAACAGCGCACCGATGCTGTTAATCGATCCTGCCCGCGATGGTCAAATCGTCGATGCAAACCTGGCTTCACTCAATTTTTATGGTTATTCGCATGATGAAATGTGCAGTAAACATACCTGGGAAATAAATACTCTTGGAAGAGATGTTATACCCATTATGACCGAAATCGCCGCACTGCCCGGTGGTCATAAACCTCTCAACTTTGTTCACCGTCTTGCCGATGGCTCCACCCGTCATGTGCAGACGTATGCCGGGCCTCTTGAGATTTACGGTGACAAGCTCATGCTTTGCATCATCCACGATATCACCGAGCAAAAAAGGCTGGAGCAAGAGCTGGAACACGCTGCCTCGCGTGACGCCATGACGGGTCTGCTCAATCGTCGGCAGTTTTACACCCTTATCGATCAAACCAGCCAGAATCAACTTCCCGCGCAACAGCAATTTAGCCTGCTGCTAGTGGATACCGATCATTTTAAAAACATTAACGATCTCTTTGGTCATCTGAAAGGTGATGAAGTACTTATCGCGCTCTCCCGAACGCTGGAAGCCTGTGGCCGGAAAGATGATCTGGTGTTCCGCTGGGGTGGTGAAGAGTTCGTCATCCTGCTGCCGCGCACCGCCCTCGAAACTGCTTTGCAGATTGCCGAATCAATCCGCTCTGCCGTTGCCCGCATCACTATCCCGGGTTTACCTCGGTTTACCGTCAGCATTGGCGTGGCGCGACATAGCCCGGGCGAGAGTATTGATGACCTGTTTAAGCGAGTGGATGATGCGCTGTATCGCGCGAAAAATGATGGGCGCAACAAGGTCCTTGCAGCATGAAACTGGAGTATCCAGGAAAGCCCCGTTACAATGCCCGCCTCGAATAAACCGAATAGAGGTGGGTAACATCTTCAATGAGTAAAACAGAAATAATACTCATCTTAATTATTTTGAGCCTTATTATATTTGGTTTTTGGTTTATTTTTAGTGGTGAAATCTGGTATCTCGTAGAAATTCTGGAAAACAGCCTCTACCCTACCTTCGATGCGTTATAAAACACGTTTAATTTATTGTTTCACCTACCGAATTTGTCAGCTATCCGAATCCCTTAACGCCACGTAAAATGCGCGGCGTTATCATCCAATAACGTTGATAACAAATCACTAAATCATTTGCTTATGTTGCCCGTTCTCTGACGGGCTTTTTTTATTTCCGGCATTTCAGCCATACCAGGCTATATCTTAATCATCTTTATTCACAGAGGTGAGGAATGATGAGCAAGAAGATCCTGATGCTGGTTGGCGATTACGCCGAAGATTACGAAACGATGGTGCCCTTTCAGGCTTTACAGATGATTGGTCACCAGGTTGATGCTGTCTGCCCCGATAAATCAAAGGGCGATTATGTCATGACGGCGATCCATGATTTTGACGGTGCCCAGACCTATAGCGAGAAACCCGGTCACCGTTTTACGCTCAATGCCGACTTTTCCGCAGTAAAAGAGCAGGACTACGACGCACTGCTTATCCCCGGCGGGAGAGCCCCCGAATATCTGCGGTTAAATGATGACGTGCTGAAGCTGGTACAGGCATTCGACGCCGCGCGTAAACCGATTGCCGCCGTGTGTCACGGCCCGCAATTGCTTGCTGCCGCAGGCATTCTGAAAGGACGTACCTGTAGCGCCTACCCGGCCTGTGCCCCTGAAGTCCGTCTCAGCGGCGGACACTACGCGAATATTGGCATCGATCAGGCACATGTGGACGGCAATCTGGTTACTGCTCCCGCCTGGCCTGCACATCCTCAGTGGCTGGCGAAATTTAATGCATTGCTAGAATAGTGCGGTAAGTAAAAACTGGCGCAGCTTAGCGCCAGTTTCGCTTAGGTGATGGCTATACGTCAGTGCTTCTCGATATACATCGTACGGCTATATGCCACGTCTTCCGGGTTATTGATGGGATATCCTTTCACCCAGGGCTTAATCAGTCGACCATTGGTGTACTGGTAAATTGGCGCGATGGGGGCTTTCTCCATGAGGATTTTCTCCGCCATGTTGTAGTCCGCGTTACGCGCTTTCGCCGTCGTTTCCAGCGTCGCCTGGTGAACAATTTTATCGTAAGCCGGATCGTTAAAACGCGAAATATTACCGGTATGAGTTGACGTCAGCAGCGACAGGAACGTCGAGGGTTCGTTGTAATCACCGACCCATGAGGCGCGGATTACGTCAAAATTGCCGGTGTTGCGGCTATCAATGTAGGTTTTCCACTCCTGGTTTTGCAGTTTGACATCCACACCAAGATTTTTCTTCCACATGGACGCCACCGCAATGGCGATTTTCTGGTGGTTTTCGGATGTGTTATACAGCAGGTTCAATTTCAGCGGGCGCTGAGGACCGTAACCCGCAGCCTGCAGCAAGGTTTTTGCCTGAGCATTCAGCTCCTGCTGTGACATCTGCTCAAACGGTGAAGACTCTGGGGTAAAGCCCGCCGTCACGTCTGGGGTAAAATGCCAGGCTGGCTTCTCACCGGTCCCTAATACCTTTTCCGCCATAATGCGGCGATCGATGGTCATACTCAGCGCCAGACGAACGCGGGCATCCGCCGTCGGTCCCTTTTGCGTGTTAAACGCGTAATAATAGGTACCCAGTTGAGGCGGAGTATAAACTTGCCCCGGTATATCCTTCAGGAGTTTCTGATACATGTTTTTCGGGAACGATTCGGTAATATCAATATCTCCCGCCAGATAGCGTTTGGTGGCAGACGACTCCTGATTGATTGGAATGAACGTCACTTTTTGCAGGACAGTTTTTGCATTGTCCCAGTAATGCGTATTTGGAACGACAACCAGTTTTTCATTCACCACGCGGTCGTTAAGAACGTATGCGCCATTTCCAACCAGAGCTCCTGGACGCGTCCATTCCTTACCACTTTCAACGTTGGCTTTTTGCACCGGATAGAACGCAAAGCTTGCTGTCAGGTTGCTAAACCACGGCAGCGGTTTGTCCAGCTGAACGCGTAATGTTCTGTCATCGACCGCCGTCACGCCCAGCGTATCAGGTGCTGCTTTACCATCAATAATCGCCTGCGCGTTGTTGATACCTGCCAGTGCGGCAAACCAGGCAAACGGAGAGGTGGTTTTCGGGTCGACCAGACGCTGCCAGCTGTAGACAAAATCCTTCGCGGTGACCGGGGAACCGTCAGACCATCTGGCGTTATCACGCAGGGTGAACGTCCAGATACGGTTATCGTTGCTCTGCCAGCGCGTCGCCACGCCCGGGGTCAGTTCCCCCTTCTCGTTCTGATTCACCAGCCCTTCGAAGAGATCGCGAATCACCTGAATCTCTGGCAACCCCACCGCTTTTGCCGGATCGAGCGAGGCAGGCTCATCTTTAATATGTCTGACCAGCTCCTGTTGTTGCGCCAGTACCGTGCCCTGTGGCACATCAGCAGCGTACGAGAGTGTTGAGAGTCCGCACAGACATAGTGCAGCACAAAGACGCGAGACAGGATGCTTCATACGATCCCCTTTAATGAATTCAGATAACAAGCAGATGCGTAATTATTTGTTTCGAAAAAGAGAAATGCAAATACCTTCGCCCGGAAAAGTGATTTGCGACAATTCTCAACCGATAAGGAAACTATTTGATTAACAGCGAATTTTGCACAACACTGCCTGTAGAGACTTCTTTATCAGGATTTCGTATGGCAATCACCCGACCAAGAGCGGAACGAGGCGCCTTTCCGCCGGGCGCTGAGCAATATGGCCGCTCATTTTTAGGCGCATCGCTGATCTGGTTCCCTGCCCCCGATGCCGATCGCAATAGCGGTCTGGTCATTGCCGGCACGCATGGCGATGAAAATTCCTCTATCGTCACGCTCTCATGTGCACTGAGAACACTGACGCCCAAACTACGGCGTCATCACGTCATTCTGGCGGTGAATCCGGATGGATGTCAGCTTGGATTACGCGCGAATGCGAGAGGAGTCGACTTAAACCGTAATTTCCCGGCAGCAAACTGGCATGCCGGGGAAACGGTTTATCGCTGGAACAGCGCCGCCGAAGAGCGGGATGTGGTCCTGCTGACGGGAGACACCCCGGGTTCGGAGCCGGAAACGCAAGCGTTGTGCCAGCTTATCCATAAGATCCACCCCGCCTGGATTGTCTCCTTCCACGATCCGCTGGCCTGCATTGAAGATCCACGGCACACCGAACTGGGCGCATGGCTGGCAGAGGCTTTCGCCCTGCCGCTGGTTACCAGCGTTGGCTATGAAACGCCCGGCTCATTCGGAAGCTGGTGCGCCGATTTGAGCTTACCGTGTATCACCGCTGAATTCCCGGCAATCTCATCCGATGAAGCCAGCGAAAAATACTTAAAAGCGATGGTGGAACTTCTGCGCTGGCAGCCTCAAAGATGAAGCACGCCGCTGGTAAAATTAAGCGCCGGTGAAACGTCAACCGCCAGCCATGTCGGGCCATCCAGGTCAGCAAAACTGGCCTGATTGACCAGCGGGAGTGCCGCATTGATCGCCCGGGATGTACAAAGCATGCATCCCAGCATCACGGAAAAACCCTCCGACCGGGCCTGAGCCGCCAGGGCCAGCGCTTCCGTTAGCCCACCGGTTTTGTCGAGCTTAATGTTGATCATCTCATAGCTGCCCTGTAGCCCGCTCAGACTCTCGCGGGTATGACAGCTTTCATCCGCGCACACAGGCAACGGATGGATAAAATTCTTCAGCGCCGCATCATCCTTTGCGGGTAGAGGTTGTTCCAGCATCGCCACGCCCAGGTCAGCCAGCAGCTGACATCGCGCGGCAAGCCCTTCGGGATGCCATGATTCGTTGGCGTCAACAATCAGTGTGGCCGACGGCACTGCCGCGCGAATGGCAACCATTCTTTCGCTAATCAGACGATCGTCGAGCTTCACCTTTAACAGGGTGGCCCCTGCATCAAAAAGCGCTTTTGCGCTGGCAGCCATCTGCTCCGGCTCACCAATAACAACGGTTTGCGCCGTAACGACCGATTGCGGCAAGGTCACCCCCAGCAACGATGTCAGGGATTTTTGCTCTTTAGCAGCTTCAAGATTCCAGAGCGCGCAATCAATAGCGTTACGTGCCGCTCCTGCAGGTAAACGCTGCTGTAATGCTTCGCGCGAGAGCCCTTTTTGCAGATCGGGTACCAGAGTCATGATAGCCGCCATCACTGACGCAGCACTTTCTCCATAGCGTGGGTATGGCGTGCATTCTCCCGTACCTTTAAACCCCTCTTCTTCAATTTCAACTACCACCACACCGGCCTCACTTCGGCTGCCGCGGGAGATGACAAATGGGCTATGCAATGGCCAGGCTTCTTCATAGACTTTAACGCTTCTCATCACTGACTCCTTGCGGCCCGGAAAGGCGAAAAATTTGGTTTGCCGTGTTATCCGCTGATGGCATACACTAGCCCCGACGTTAACTATATGTAAACAGGAAGATATCTATGTCACAACTCGTTCATTTCCAGGGCAACCCGGTTGCTGTTGCAGGTTCCATTCCGCAGGCTGGCAGCAAAGCCCAGGCTTTTACTCTGGTGGCTAAAGATCTGTCTGACGTCACACTGGCTCAGTTTGCGGGTAAACGCAAAGTGCTAAACATTTTCCCAAGCATTGATACCGGTGTTTGTGCTGCATCCGTACGCAAGTTCAACCAGCTGGCGACTGAAATGGACAACACGGTTGTGCTGTGCATTTCCGCTGACCTGCCGTTTGCCCAGTCTCGTTTCTGCGGTGCCGAAGGCCTGAGCAACGTTATCACCCTCTCCACTCTGCGCAGCCAGGATTTCCTGGAAAAATACGGCGTCAGCATCGCGGAAGGCCCGCTGAAAGGCCTGGCAGCACGCGCTGTACTGGTTATTGATGAAAATGACAATGTCGTATTTAGCGAACTGGTTAACGAAATCACCACCGAACCAGATTACACTGCTGCGCTGGACGTGCTGAAAGCATAATAATTGCTTAGCAATCTATACAGTACTTTCTAAACCTCGCGATGGCGGGGTTTTTTATTTCCTCAAAGCTGAATCGTTCAAGCTATTATTGCCATAATTCACATTAATTGTGCAAAACCATTCGCAATATTTAACAATATAGCGATCTATATCCCATAACCATTCCCAAAAATTCATATTTTCATGCCTGGTGAAGCACATCACATTTCCATTTTTGTTAAACCTTTAGATTTTCTTACGAAATCAAATAATCGTTTCAGCAAAAAGGAATGAAAATGAAAATCAAACTGGCGTTTACGATACTCGCAGTACTGATCTCTGGCCAAGTTGCGGCTAAAACCTGGGTGCTGACAAGTGCTGAAAGCAGCGTGGAGAAAGGGAACTGGAAGATTTCCAGCGGTGAGCTGAACGTTAAAGATCAAACGTTCAGCATTGAGCAAAAAGTCTTACACGGGGGTAAACAGGAAGGCAGTAAAGTCATCATCATCAGCAGTAAAAATGGACTGACAATTGCGTTAAGCCCGACTCGTGGCATGGATCTCCTGCATGTCGAAGGGTTTGGTACCAAACTCGGGTGGAATTCCCCAGTTAAAGAGGTCGTGAACCCGGCCTATATTAATCTGGAAAGTCGAAACGGGCTCGGCTGGCTGGAAGGTTTCAATGAGATGATGGTGCGATGTGGCTATGAGTGGACAGGCCATCCGGTCACCGCTGATGGACAAATCTATACCCTTCACGGTAAGGCGGGTAATACGCCTGCCTCGCAGGTGGAAGTGGAAGTTGCTGATGCTGCCCCACATGAGATTCGCATTCGCGGTTTAATCAAAGAGAGTACGTTCAAGAAAGCCGATCTGCAGACCATGACCGAACTGCGTTACGTTCCTGGAAGCAACCAGTTCAGCCTGCATGATGTTCTGACTAACCATGCTGATTACCCTCATGATTATCAAATCATCTATCACAGTAACTTTGGAACACCGATCCTCGAAGAAGGCGCTCGATTCCTTGCCCCGGCGGTAAGCGTGAGCCCATTCAATGATTACGCCAAAGCCGGTGTTAACGACTGGCAGACTTATGCAGGGCCAACAAAAGGCTTTGATGAGATGGTCTTTAATATCAAACCGCTCGCGGATAATAACCACGAAACGCTTGCAGCAGTGATCAATAAAGCCGGTGATAAAGGTGCGTCAATTCAGTTTGATACTCGCCAGTTGCCCGTGCTGACTCTCTGGAAAAACACCGACACGCTGAAACAGGGTTATGTCACAGGTATTGAGCCAGGCACCAGCTACGCGTACCCCGTCACCATCGAACGCGAGCAGAAACGCGTTAAGCAGCTGCAGCCAGGAGCCAGCACGCAGTTTGATTTGACCTATACCCTGCTTCACAACCCGCAACAGGTGAAAGATGTGGAAAACAGAATTGCGTCGATTCAGGGAGACACCAAAACAGAAATCGTAACCACGCCTCTTGCGAAGGAATAAGCAAAAAGAAAAAAGCCTCTTTACAGAGGCTTTTTGTTATTCGTCGCCCTTCTTATGATTTAAACCATACTCACGCAGCTTATTCGCTATCGCGGTATGCGAGACACCAAGACGCTTTGCCAGCTTGCGGGTGCTTGGATAGCTGCGATAAAGCTGTGTCAGCACTGAACGCTCGAAACGGCTGGTGATCTCATCCAGTGAACCTTCCATCGCCTCTTCACCGACGGATACTGACCCGGCGTCGTAATCTGGCAACAAGATATCCTGCGGACGTAATTCATATCCTTCCAGCTGCGTCAGAGCCCGATAAACGGCATTTTTGAGCTGACGAATATTGCCCGGCCAGCCATAGCGCATTAATACCGTGCCGAGATCGGCAGACAGCTTAGGACGTGGAACCCCCTGCTCGTCGGCAAAGCGAGCCACAAACAGTTCGGTTAACGGCATGATATCCTGCGGACAATCGCGCAGCGGTGGAATGTTGAGTGTCAGGACGTTGAGGCGATAATAGAGATCCTCGCGGAAGATCCCCTTTTGCACCAGTTCCACCAGGTTTTTCTGGGTGGCGCAAATGACGCGCACGTCCACATGCACTTCATGATCCTCACCCACGCGGCGGAACGTACCATCGTTCAGGAAACGCAGCAGCTTAGCCTGCATACGTGGCGACATTTCGCCGATCTCGTCCAGCAGCACGGAACCGCCATTAGCCTGTTCGAAGAACCCTTTTTTGCCTTCCGGGGCGTGACCGAATAACTCGCTTTCGACGGCATCTTCAGGGATGGAGGCGCAGTTAAGCGCCAGATACGGTTTTGCAGCGCGCGGGCTCGCCAGGTGTACGGCGTGAGCGAGCAGGTCTTTCCCGGTGCCGGTATCGCCGGTAATCAGCAGCGGCGCAGTCAAACTCGCGAGCTTACGGGCCTGGTCAATCACATGACGCATTTTCGGGCTGACGGCAATAATCTGGCTGAATGCCCCTACATCCTGACTGGAGAGGTTTTGCAACTGACGTCCCATACGTAACGTTGATCGCAGCATGATCACCGCACCAGTTAACACGCGGGTATTGCTTTCCCCTTTCAGATAGACCGGCGTGATCTCCATCAGGAAATTCTGTCCGTTGATAACAACGTGCTCACTATGTGTGTTCTGGGGGTTGCTGTCCAGCCAGCGCTGGAAGTTAAAACCGGGAATCAACTGCGCGGCGTTGTGGTTGCTGAGCTTGTCCTGGCTCTGCGCAAAAAGCTGGCAGCTGGCGTGGTTAACGCGTTCTACTTTGCTTTTCAAATCCAGAGAGAGGAAAGGCTCTGGCATCGCTTCCAGCAGCGCGCTCAGCGCCAGATGCTCACGCTCAGAGGGCATCCACGGGATAGTCCGTACATCCGTAACGCCAGCGATACGGCGGATTTCGGCCATCAGGCTACTGAAGGTATTAAATTCAATTTCGGAAAAATTGAGGTAAATCTTCCCGACAGGGTCGATCTCAATGCCACGTAAATCAATGCTACGTAAAACAAGAAGATCGAGTAATTCGCGGGTCAGACCGAGACGGTCTTCACAGAAGACTTCAAGACGCATGGGAAATTCACCGTTTTAAGCCAATAACAGTAAAATGATATGTCAGAACACGGTGATCCGGAAGATGGCTGTCAACAAATATTGACAGCCAGCACGATTAGTGAACAAAACCTCACGGGGCAGGTTTTTTATTGAGCGTTTCTTTGAGCTGACCGATCAACTCGCGCCTGAAATCCCCCAGCCGCGGCTTGTCGTCATCAATCCAGGGAAGCGGACGACAGACTTCCATCGCTTTAATGCCTAAACGCGCCGTCAATAAACCCGCCCCAATACCCTGAGCAGCACGGGCTGAGAGCCGTGCCGCCAGATCCTGCGACATCCAGTCCATTCCCACTTCGCGCACCAGCTCACTCGCACCGGCAAAGGCGATATTGAGCAAAACCAGTTTAAACAGTCTGAGCCGGCTGTAATAACCCAACTCGATGCCGTAAAGATTCGCGATACGGTTAATCAGGCGCAAGTTACGCCAGGCGATAAATGCCATATCGACCAGCGCCAGCGGGCTAACGGCAATCATCAACGTGGATTCCGCCGCAGAGCGGCTAATCTCGCGCCGCGCCTGGGCATCCAGCACCGGCTGGACCATATGAGAATAGAGCGTTACCACTTCGCGGTCATTCTGGGTTTCATGGATGGCGGCATACCAGCGCTGAAGTGCCGGATGCGATTGATCAATTCCTGCCTGACTGGCGAGCTTTTCACAAAATGCGCGACCTTTTCCGGTAGCGTGACTGTGGAGCAGATCCCGCGCTTCATCGCGCTCATGCGCGCGCTGCCGCAGACGCCAGAGGCGACGCCACTCCGTTACAACCGAGCCAATACCCGCCCCCACAATCAGAGCACCCGCAGCACACCCGCCGAGCGCAACCCAGTCCTGGGTTTGCCAGGCATTCATCGTCCATTGTACGCCCTGCCCAACCACACTTACGCCAAACAGCGCCAGACCGGCGGTGACCATCTTGCGCCACAGGCTGCGTTTCGGGCGTAAAGCAGCCTCAACGACAGCTTCCGCCTGGCCTTCCTCTACATCAGGCTCCTCCGTCAGCGCCGGGGCAAAGTTTTCAGCCTGCGCACCACTGAACGTTTGTGCCGTTTTAAACGCTTCCTGATTCTTTTGCTCAAGCGTTCCGGTAAAGTCTATGCGTGGTTTTAACGGTTCCGTCATCGCAATTTATCTCCAATCAAAAACTCCAGTGCCGCATCCAGACGAATGTGCGGTAACGGTTGATCGACGCTCATGGCCTGGGGTCGGAAGGCTTCAAACTGGAAGCCCTGGCTCTGCCAGAACGCCTGGCCTGGAAGCCGTGCAGGAACTTCGCCCGGATACACGGTAAGTGGCTCGCCGTCGCTGAGACGGTTCCCGCGCAATGCCGGTATTTTTTCGCCGTTAAGGTCTATCAGCCCACTTTGCGTCGCCTGCACGGACGCCAGCCCGAGGCAATCCATGCTGATCCCTTCGAAAGCGGCATTTTGCCAGGCATCCTGAACCAGTTGTTGCAGCAGCGACACCATATTGGCGTGTTGATCGACCGTAACATGATCGGCTTTGGTGGCCGCAAACAGCAGCTTGTCGATCACCGGCGAGAACAGCCGGCGAAATAACGTCCGCTGACCATAGTGAAAACTCTGCATCAGCTGTGTCAGCGCGAGGCGCATATCGTTGAAAGCCTGTGGCCCGCTGTTAAGCGGCTGAAGACAATCCACCAGCACTATCTGACGATCAAAACGTAAAAAGTGGTTTTTGTAGAAACCTTTGACCACCTTTTCACAGTAGTAATTGTAACGCTCGCGCAGCATCCCGGCATTCGTGTGCTTGTCGGCCTGAGCCAGTTTTGACTCTCCGGTGCCATCCACGTCCGGCCACGGGAAGAACTGCAGCGCGGGCGCTCCGGCTAAATCCCCCGGCAGGACAAAACGCCCCGGCTGGATAAAATGCAGCCCTTCCTGTTTGCACTGATGCAGATACGCCGTCCAGGCTTCCGCGATAGCCGCCAGACGGTTTTCATCAGCAGGCGCGAGCGGATCTAAGCCTTCGCACAATTGCCGCCATTTTGCTGACCACTCCGCGCGGTGACCCTGTAACAAACTCGTCATCTGACGGGACCAGCTAAGATAATCCTGCGCCAGCATGGGTAAATCGAGCAGCCATTCGCCAGGATAATCGACGATTTCAAGATACAGTGTTGAGGTATCTTTGAAGTGGCGCATCAGGGATTCATTGGAACGAAAGCGTAACGCAAGACGAATTTCACTTACCCCTCGGGTTGGCGTCGGCCACGTTGGTGGGTCGCCATAAAGCTGTGCCAGCCCTTCATCATACGTAAATCGTGGAATGCCAAAATCGCGCTGAGGTACGCGCTTAACCCCCAGCAGACGCTCTTCCCGCACGGCGCTAAGCAAAGGCAAGCGTGCCCCGGCGTGCAGGTTAAGAAGCTGATTCACCATCGCGGTGATAAATGCCGTCTTACCACTGCGGCTCAAACCTGTCACCGCCAGACGCAAATGACGGTCAACACCGCGGTTCACCAGTGAATTGAATTCGTTCTTAAGTCGCTTCATCGCCGTCCTTTTTGCCTGAAGGATTATCTCTTTTTAAAAATATGACATGGGGGCTACATGAAAGGAATAAAACCGTACAGTGAAACGGCACGCTGATGCGCATGCCATACCACTATTATTTAAATTTTCCTGCGAGACGTCCGGCCAGTTTCTGCAGCAGTGGCTCCAGCGCCACGGCCAGCAACAATCTGACGGGCTTACGGGCAACAGATTTGATTGCCCACCCCGCCACACCCGCCGGGCCGTAACGTAACGCCGTCAGCAGGACCAGTTTACTTGCGATTTTCAGGCCGGGTTTGACCTTCTGACCGGCCTGTTGCCAGTTTTGCTTCATGTAGGCTCTCTCTTAAAGCTGACGAAAACGACTGCGCAGCGTAAAGGTATCCGAGGTGACATAGCGCTCCATTTCCCGCAACCGCTTTTCACCTGCGGCCAGTTGATCGTCCACTGCATTCAGGAGATCGCTGCTGGTTGGCGCACCTTCCGCAGCCAGTTCACCTTCCGGCATCGGGTCGAGCACAAATGACAGAATGATGTACGCCACCAGGGTGATAAACGCCAGGCCGAAGAAAATAGACAATACCGTGACGACACGGACCAGCTTCACTGGAACATCAAGATAATGGGCCAGCCCGGCGCAGACGCCGCGCACCATACCCTGCTGCGGAATTCGCCACAGTTTTTTGTTCAGATTCAGTCCAGACATTAACGATCCCTCCAGTTTGGATGCTCGGCATCCAGGATATCTTCCAGTGCCTGAATGCGTTCGCGCATTTTATTCGCCTGTTCGGATAGCTGTACCAGACGCTGTTGTTCATTCTGGGAAAGCTCGCCCCGTGAAGAACGGTTGCTGTAGTGCAGCCATAACCAAATCGGCAAAACGAACAGCACGAAAATAGTCAGAGGTATGGCCAGAAAAAGCGCGCTCATGTGTACTCCTTGTCTTACGATGCATGGCGGCACGCTCAGGTGCCGCATAAATTATTATTGGTTATCTTGCTTCATTTTGGCTTTCAGTGCCGCCAGCTGCTCGCTGATTTCATCGTCGGCTTTCAGGTCAGCGAACTGTTGATCCAACGACTTCTGCTTACCGATGCTATGGCTTTCGGCTTCCGCTTCCATTTGATCGATACGACGTTCAAACGATTCAAAACGCGCCATCGCTTCATCCAGTTTACCGCTGTCCAGCTGACGGCGAACGTCTCGTGAAGAGCTTGCCGCCTGGTGGCGCAGAGCCAATGCCTGTTGACGCGCACGGGTTTCGCTCAGTTTGTTTTCAAGCTCACCAATCTCTTTCTTCATGCGGTTGAGAGTGTCATCCACCAGCGTCACTTCATGCTCAAGCGCTGCAATCATGTCCGCCAGCTTCTGTTTTTCAATCAACGCTGCACGGGCCAGATCTTCTTTATCTTTACGCAGCGCGAGCTCGGCTTTTTCCTGCCATTCGTTCAGCTGAGCGGTAGCCTGTTCAATACGACGCGTTAACTGTTTCTTCTCAGCCAGCGCACGGGCGGAGGTAGAACGCACTTCAACCAGCGTGTCTTCCATCTCCTGAATCATCAGACGTACCAGCTTCTGCGGATCTTCCGCTTTCTCAAGCAGTGAGTTGATGTTGGCGTTCACGATGTCGGCAAAACGAGAAAAAATACCCATAATCTAGTCCTCATAGTTCTGTTATCGGGCAATGCCCTGCTGTACAGATAATACAAATACCATGCCAGTTTTTTATCTTATTGATTTTAATCGAACTGATTGATTTTAACGCAACGGATAACTATGCTTACCTGGTGAATATCGCTAAGGAGTGGTTAATTTCATCATGCCTGGATACAAAGACAATCTACTCGGTGAAGCAAACAGTTTTCTGGAAGTGCTGGAACAGGTCTCTCGCCTCGCGCCGCTGAATAAACCGGTGCTCATCATTGGTGAGCGCGGTACGGGTAAGGAACTGATCGCCAACCGCCTGCATTATCTATCCGGGCGCTGGGATGGCCCCTTCATTTCCCTCAACTGTGCGGCGCTGAATGAAAATCTGCTCGACACCGAGCTTTTCGGCCATGAAGCGGGCGCGTTTACCGGCGCTCAAAAACGCCATCCGGGGCGTTTTGAACGCGCCGATGGCGGCACACTCTTTCTTGATGAACTGGCCACCGCCCCCATGCTGGTGCAGGAAAAACTGCTGCGCGTGATTGAGTACGGCGAGCTGGAACGCGTCGGCGGCAGCCAGCCGCTGCAGGTCAATGTACGCCTGGTGTGCGCCACTAACGCCAACCTGTCGGAAATGGTGGCGGAGGAAAAATTCCGTGCCGATCTGCTTGATCGCCTGGCTTTTGACGTCGTTCAGCTTCCACCGCTGCGCGAGCGCAAAAGCGACATCATGCTGCTGGCAGAGCAGTTTGCTATTCAGATGTGCCGGGAGCTCGGCCTGCCGCTGTTTCCAGGTTTCAGCGAATCTGCTCAGGAAACACTCCTTGCTTACCGCTGGCCGGGCAATATCCGTGAACTGAAAAACGTCGTTGAGCGCTCGGTTTATCGCCACGGCAGCAGTGAGACGGAGCTGGATAACATCATTATCGATCCTTTCCAGCGCACCATGCAGCCGGCTTCCGCACCGTCGTTAGCGAGCGAGTCACCCACTCTTCCTCTTGATTTGCGTCAGTTTCAGCATCATCAGGAGCAGCAATTGCTTGAGCAAAGTCTGAAGACGGCGAAATATAACCAGAAACGCGCGGCTGAACTCCTGGGTCTGACCTACCATCAATTAAGGGCATTGCTCAAAAAGCATCAAATGCGCTGACAATATCAGCACTTACCCGCAGACATTTTTACGAAGCAGGCGTAAGTGCGATACACTTTGCAGATCGAACCTAAAAACCTTAAAAATTATGCGTCTGGTTTTATCGTCCTTTTTTGCACTCGGTCTCTTCAGCAGCCTGGCCTTTGCTGCGCCCGAGCACGTTGCGCAGCCTGATATTCGTGACAGCGGCTTCGTCTATTGCGTAAGCGGTCAGGTGGATACTTTCAACCCGCAAAAGGCGGGCAGCGGCCTGATTGTCGATACGCTTGCCGCACAACTTTACGATCGTCTGCTGGATGTCGATCCTTACACTTATCGTCTGGTGCCTGAGCTTGCGGAAAGCTGGGAAGTGCTTGATAACGGCGCCACCTACCGTTTTCATCTGCGTGATGATGTCGCGTTTCAAAAAACGCCGTGGTTTACCCCAACGCGCAAGCTGAATGCGGATGATGTGGTCTTTACCTTCCAGCGAATCTTTAACCGCAACCACCCGTGGCATAATGTTAACGGCAGCAACTTCCCCTATTTCGACAGCCTGCAGTTTGCCGACACGGTTAAAAGCGTGCGCAAGCTGGATAACCGGACCGTTGAATTTACACTGACGCGCCCGGATGCCTCTTTCCTCTGGCACCTGGCAACCCATTATGCGTCAGTCATGTCTGCTGAATATGCGGCGAATCTGACTAAATCGGACCATCAGGAGCAGCTCGATCGTCAACCTGTCGGCACCGGTCCGTTCCAGCTCGCCGAATACCGCGCGGGTCAATATATTCGCCTGCAACGTCACGAGCATTTCTGGCGCGGTACACCGCTGATGCCGCAGGTCGTGGTCGATCTCGGTTCTGGCGGGACGGGAAGACTGTCAAAACTGCTGACCGGGGAGTGCGACGTGCTCGCCTGGCCTGCTGCCAGCCAGCTCACCATTTTGCGCGACGATCCGCGCCTGCGCCTGACGTTGCGCCCGGGTATGAATATTGCCTATCTGGCGTTTAATACCGACAAACCGCCGTTAAATAATCCTGCCGTCCGCCATGCCCTTGCGCTGGCGATCAACAATCAGCGCCTGATGCAGTCGATCTACTACGGCACGGCGGAAACCGCCGCCTCAATTTTACCGCGCGCCTCATGGGCCTATGACGGTGAAGCTAAAATTACGGAGTACAATCCGGCAAAAGCGCGTGAACAACTGAAAGCGCTGGGCGCGGAAAACCTGACCCTGCAACTTTGGGTGCCCACCAGCTCCCAGGCATGGAACCCAAGCCCACTGAAAACCGCCGAACTGCTACAGGCGGATATGGCGCAGGTGGGCGTGAAAGTGATCATCGTACCGGTTGAGGGTCGTTTCCAGGAGGCACGCCTGATGGACATGAACCATGATTTAACCCTGACCGGCTGGGCGACCGACAGTAACGATCCGGACAGCTTCTTCCGGCCGCTTCTGAGCTGTGCGGCGATCAACTCGCAGACCAACTATGCCCACTGGTGTAACCGGGAGTTTGACGCTGTGCTGCAAAAAGCACTGGCTTCCCAGCAGCTGGCCTCACGTATCGACGCCTATGATGAAGCACAGAAGATCCTTGCCCAGGAGTTGCCCGTACTGCCGCTGGCCTCTTCCCTGCGCCTTCAGGCCTATCGTTATGATATTAAAGGTCTGGTGTTGAGCCCGTTTGGCAACGCCTCGTTCGCCGGAGTGTCGCGCGAAAAAGAACAAGAGGTGAAAAAACCATGATTATTTTTACCTTACGTCGGCTTCTTCTGTTGCTGGTGACGCTCTTTTTCCTGAATTTCGTCGGCTTCAGCCTGAGCTATTTCACGCCGCATGCCCCACTTCAGGGGTCATCGCTGTGGGATGCCTGGATCTTCTGGTTTAACGGTCTACTGCACTGGGATTTTGGCGTCTCCAGCATTAACGGGCAGTTGATCTCCGATCAGCTAAAAGAGGTTTTTCCGGCCACGATGGAGTTGTGCATTCTGGCCTTCGGCTTTGCTTTGATGGTCGGCATTCCCGTGGGCATGCTGGCCGGAATTTATCGCAACAAATGGCAGGATAAGTTTATCAGCGCTCTCGCCCTGCTCGGCTTCTCGATCCCTGTCTTCTGGCTGGCGCTGCTGCTGACGCTTTTCTTCTCACTGACCATGGGCTGGCTCCCGGTCTCCGGTCGTTTTGACCTGCTCTATACCGTTAAATCGGTGACCGGTTTTGCAATCATAGACGCATGGCTCTCTGATTCGGTGTGGCGTCATGAGATGATCGTCAGCGCGCTGCGCCATATGGTATTGCCGGTGCTAACGCTGGCGGTTGCCCCAACGACCGAAGTGATCCGTCTGATGCGTCTGAGCACCATCGAGGTGTTTGATCAAAACTATGTCAAAGCCGCCGCCACGCGTGGATTATCACGTCTGACCATTTTGCGCCGTCATGTGCTACACAATGCGCTGCCGCCGGTGATCCCACGTCTGGGGCTACAGTTCTCGACCATGTTAACGCTGGCAATGATCACCGAGATGGTCTTTAGCTGGCCGGGGCTCGGACGCTGGCTGATAAACGCCATCCGCCAGCAGGACTATGCGGCTATTTCCGCAGGTGTCATGGTGATTGGCTCGCTGGTGATTATTGTTAACGTGATCTCCGATATTTTGGGTGCGATGGCTAACCCATTGAAGCATAAGGAATGGTATGCCTTACGATAACGTATACAGTGAAAAGCGCACGCCCGGTGTGCTGCGTACCGTGTGGCGTAAATTCTATGGTGACACCACGGCAATGATCGGCCTGTATGGCTGTGCCGGTCTGGTCTTGCTTTGCGTCTTTGGCTCGTGGTTTGCGCCGTATGGCATTGACCAACAGTTCCTTGGCTATCAACTGCTGCCGCCTTCCTGGTCACGCTACGGCGAGGTCTCTTTCTTCCTGGGCACTGACGACCTTGGGCGCGATGTGTTAAGCCGCCTGTTGAGCGGTGCAGCGCCAACGGTGGGTGGCGCATTTGTGGTGACCTTTGCGGCAACGATCTGTGGTCTGGCGCTCGGCATTTTTGCAGGTTCCACCCATGGCCTGCGTTCGGCGGTGTTGAACCACATTCTGGACACCCTGCTCTCGATCCCGTCTCTGCTGCTGGCAATCATTGTCGTCGCGTTTGCGGGTCCGCATCTGTCGCATGCCATGTTCGCCGTCTGGCTGGCAATTTTACCCCGCATCGTTCGTTCGGTTTACAGCATGGTGCATGATGAGCTGGAAAAAGAGTATGTCGTCGCTGCCCGTCTGGACGGGGCAACAACGTTCAATATTCTGTGGTTCGCCGTTCTGCCGAACATCGCTTCCGGGCTGGTCACCGAGATCACCCGCGCCCTGTCGATGGCGATTCTGGACATCGCGGCGCTCGGTTTCCTCGACCTCGGCGCACAGCTGCCTTCGCCTGAATGGGGTGCGATGCTCGGCGATGCCCTGGAGCTCATCTACGTGGCGCCGTGGGTGGTTATGTTGCCAGGTGCGGCCATCATGGTGAGCGTGCTGCTTATCAACCTGCTGGGCGACGGTATTCGCCGTGCAATTAACGCGGGGGTGCAATAATGCCGCTTCTTGATATTCGCAACCTCACTATCGAGTTCAAAACCGGTGAAGGCTGGGTTAAAGCCGTCGATCGCATCAGTATCACGCTCGCTGAGGGTGAAATTCGCGGGCTGGTGGGAGAATCCGGTTCGGGCAAGAGCCTGATCGCTAAAGCCATCTGCGGTGTGGCAAAAGATAACTGGCGCGTGACCGCTGACCGTATGCGGTTCGATGATATTGACCTGCTGCGCCTCTCCCACCGCGAGCGTCGTAAACTGGTGGGCCATAACGTCTCAATGATTTTCCAGGAGCCACAATCCTGTCTCGACCCGTCCGAGCGCGTGGGCAAACAGCTGATGCAGAACATACCAGGCTGGACCTATAAAGGCCGCTGGTGGCAGCGCATTGGCTGGCGCAAGCGTCGCGCCATTGAGCTGCTGCACCGCGTCGGGATCAAAGATCATAAAGATGCCATGCGCAGCTTCCCGTATGAGCTGACCGACGGCGAGTGTCAGAAAGTGATGATTGCCATCGCGCTGGCTAATCAGCCGCGTTTGCTGATTGCCGACGAACCGACAAACGCGATGGAACCGACCACGCAGGCGCAAATTTTCCGCCTGCTGTCGCGTCTCAACCAGAATAACAACACCACCATTTTGCTGATCAGCCATGACCTGCAGATGCTTAGCAAATGGGCCGACAAAATTGATGTCATGTACTGCGGGCAAACGGTCGAAACAGCGCCCAGTGAAGATTTAATCAACGCGCCGCATCATCCATACACGCAGGCGCTGATCCGTGCCATTCCGGATTTTGGCAGCGCCATGCCGCATAAGAGTCGCCTGAATACGTTGCCAGGAGCCATTCCACTGCTGGAGTCCTTGCCGATAGGCTGTCGTCTCGGCCCGCGCTGCCCGTATGCTCAGCGTAAATGTATCGAGACACCACGCCTGACCGGGGCCAAAAATCATCTTTACGCCTGTCATTTCCCACTGAACATGGAGAGAGAGTGAAATGGTCGAAACTTTGCTGGAAGTTCGCAACCTGAGTAAGACCTTTCGCTACCGTACGGGGCTGTTTCATCGTCAAACCGTAGACGCGGTGAAACCGCTGAGCTTTACGCTGCGTGAAAAACAGACCCTGGCGATCATCGGCGAGAACGGTTCCGGGAAATCCACCCTGGCGAAAATGCTCGCCGGCATGGTTGAACCGACGGCAGGCGAAGTGTTGATTGACGATCATCCCCTGGAATTCGGTGATTACTCTTTCCGTAGCCAGCGCATCCGTATGATTTTCCAGGATCCGTCAACCTCGCTCAATCCACGTCAGCGCATTTCGCAAATTCTGGATTTTCCGCTGCGTCTGAACACCGACCTGGAGCCAGAGGCGCGCCGTAAGCGTATCTTTGAAACCCTGCGTATGGTTGGGTTGTTGCCCGATCACGAAAGCTATTACCCGCATATGTTAGCCCCGGGTCAGAAACAGCGTCTGGGCCTGGCGCGCGCGTTGATTTTGCGCCCGAAAGTGATCATCGCCGACGAAGCGCTTGCCTCGCTGGATATGTCGATGCGTTCGCAGTTAATTAACCTGATGCTGGAATTGCAGGAAAAACAGGGTATCTCTTATATCTACGTCACCCAACATCTGGGGATGATGAAACACATCAGCGACCAGGTGATGGTCATGCACCAGGGCGAAGTTGTCGAGCGCGGCAGCACGGCGGATGTGATGGCCTCTCCGCTTCATGAGCTGACAAAACGGCTGATTGCCGGTCATTTCGGTGAAGCGTTGACGGCTGATGCGTGGAGAAAGGACCGCTAAGCGCGACGGTAAACACAAATCCCCCCTAAATTAAGGATTAAATAGCCTGCGTACGCTATTTAATCCTTTAATTTTTCGTCTCCACCCCTGCTCCATATTTTAAGCAATATCAATCAACAGTTCTTCTCCAGAATATCCGGACAATACGGAGGAGAAGAAATGAACACTGTCACTTACGTTCTAAAATACACAGAGTATCTCATCAGAAAATGCCGTTCATTTTTAATGACGGACCTGCACTTTCATACCATGAGGCTTAAAAGAGTATCCGGGAAAAACCCTGACATTAACTCACCCACAACGTTGAGTGAAAAAATATGCCATCGTCTGGTCTATGACCATAATAACTTCTACACGATGCTTGCCGATAAACTCGCCGTTCGGGCGTACGTTTCCTCCAGAACAACGCGCGTGAAAACAGTGCCATTAATCGGCGTTTATACGAGGCCGTCGCAGATTGATTTTTCAGTTCTTCCTGACAAATTCGTCCTTAAGTGCAACCATGACAGCGGCAGCACAATAATATGTACAAACAAATCGCAATTTAATGAAAGAGAAGCGTGTAAAAAGCTGAGCCTCGCGTTAAAGAAAAATCTTTACTACACCACGCGCGAATGGCAGTACAAAAACATTACGCCGAGTATACTTTGCGAGCCGTTTGTCGATCTCTTCGACGATGCTGACAGGAACACAACGCCCGAAATGCTGAGGATCCATTGCTTTCATGGTGTTGCTCACTATGTAGAAGCGGATTTTACGGATGATAACGGCAAAGGGTTTATCAACGTTTATGACAGGCACTGGAACTTACAACCCTTCCGGATGGAATATCCGAATACTTCAGTAGAGCCAGGCGAACCGCTCTTGTTCCGACAGGCTTTGTTGGCCTCCCAGGAGCTGGCGCATGGCATTGACTACTGCCGTGTGGACCTTATGTTAAAAAGAGACGAAATCTATTTCAGCGAGATAACCTTAAGCCCGAGACGCGGTAAACTGACGATTACCCCGCAGGAATGGGATGCTAAGTTAGGAAAAATATGGCATTTATCGCCGGCAGGCACATTTGACCTGCCGCTGAAGCTCACGAGTCGGGCCAGGTGAGTTTAAATATCGAGTGGTTTTGCGTCGATAAGGTATAGGTAACATCGCCACCATGAGCCAGCATGATGGCTTTTACCACCGACAAGCCCAAACCACAGCCTTCCGGGTTCACATGTCTGGCGCCATTATCGCGCTGAAAGGGCTGAAACAGGAAATCATGAAACTCTCCGGGGATGCCCGGTCCCCCGTCCTGAATAAGGATATAATTGCCTTTATCAGAAACGCCATTTTTCACGATGAGCGTGCGCGAGGTTGAATAGTGTAAGGCATTATCAAATAAAACGGTCAGACACTGATTGATGCGTAATGGATCGAATACGCATTGCTGATCCCTCAGGTCTGTATTGACGGTAAACGCCTTACGGCTGAACTCGGGCATGAACGTATCGAGTGCATTCTGTATTGTCCCTTTGAGATCCGTTCTGGACTGGCATAACGTGTAACCCGCCCCGCCATCCGAACTGATAACCCGGAGATCTTCAATCAGGCGGGTTAACCCTTCCGTCTGTTTGAGAAGATTATTAAACAGCACCGGGTCCGGGGTAAAAACGCCGTCAACCAACCCCTGAAGCCGTCCGCGTAAGATCGTGACTGGGGTTCTCAGCTCATGCGCAATAGCGGCATTCCAGGATTTCCTCTGAATATCCAGCGTCTGTAATTTTTCCGCCATTTCATTGAAATCCGTCACCAGGTGATTGATCTCACCCAGCCGGGAACTGGCGCAGAATGCCCTGGCGTCCAGATCGCCCTGAGAAATCTTTTTCAGGCTGGACGCTACCGCGTTTAGCGGGGTGAGGATCCGCGATGAAAGTTTGATCGTGAAAAAGAGTGCAATAATCAGACTGATCGTTGTCGCGGTCCCAATCCATACCCAGTCCCACATCGTCATCTGCTCGTCATCGCCCGCAGCAGCGCCGCCCGGGAGGTGTTCCAGAATAAAGGAGTAAAAAAACCAGGAGCCGAGTACGGCGATGGCAATGATCGTAAACGTCAACAACAGCATATACGTTAAGATCTGACGACTCAGAACAGACTCTTTGTTCATTTCTTTTCCCCAAGCCGGTAACCCATGCCTCTGATGCTCTCTGGAACACCGTAAAGGCCAGCAAGCTCCAGTTTTTTACGCAACTTGCTCATATGGCTGTCGACCGTTCTGTCGAGCGTATCCCCTTCCGGCAGACATGTGTTGAGTAGCTCTTCGCGGGAGCAGACCTTTCGCGGGTATCTCACCAGGTATGTGAGCAATTTAAATTCGGTCGTCGTTAATACCGGGGAGACAACCTCTGCCTCCACGGTGACTTCCACGTAGAAGTCATCCGGATAGACCGTAATAAATGGCGTTCTGAGCGGCTGGGAACCCGTCTGCTGAAGCGCGGGTTTTGTCCTGCGCAGCACCGCCTCAACCCGTGCGACAACTTCAGAAGGGTTGAAGGGTTTGATCACGTAATCATCCGCGCCCAGCCTCAGCCCCATGAGCTTATCGACATCCTGATCGAGAGCGGAAACCATAATGACGGGGACAACACTTTCCTGACGAATCGTGGTGAGTACACTCCAGCCGTCACATACGGGCAGGTGAATGTCCAGCAATATGAGATCAGGTTTATGGAGGCGATTGAGCGCTATGGCCTGCTCGCCCTGCCGGGCTCGGAGCGTTTTCATTCCCGAACGCTCTAAGTAGCTCATCAGTATATCGGCGATTTCGTCTTCATCTTCAACAACTAGGATCAGCGTATTTTTGTACATTTTATCTCCGTGGGTGAAAACCCTTTGAGCTCGCTATCAGATCTCTTTAGCACAATAAGACACAGCCGCCGGGAGAAAGTGCCGTAGTCACGAAAAATTCCCGGCTGATTTACCTGCCCGGTTAATTCTCCATACAGCCTACACATTTCGTCAATAAAGACTCGACAATGCCCGTACACAATCGTTATTGAGACAAAACTCTTTTTACATTGGGCGTTGCAAATTAATCCTGTTACTTAATGACTTTATGAAGTTGACTCAAATAATGAACATGGAACTTTCTAAATATTTCTCTCCCAAAAAGCTGGGCATATATTCCCTGTTCCTGCTGCTGTCCTGGGGATTACTTTATACCTGGCTGGTGCTGGTACACAAAATGGATGAAAAAGTCGCCTCAACGCTACTCTCTTCACCCATCATCTATGGCTGCATCGCATTGTCGGTTGTCTCTCTGATAATCCAGAATAAAGCTGGCGCGTTGACTGAGCTACTCGTCGTCGCCTTCTGGTTGATGGTGATTTTTGTTTATCTCATTATTACGTTCACCGTGCTGTTAAACGTGATACCTGATATCGAGGATCTGATCTTTTACTACGAGTGTTATTTGATCATTTTTTTTGGTGGAGCCCCGCTGTACCTTATTATAAGAATGATTTGAGCCGTTGCTCCACACAACCTCCACAAACCGCCCATTTCCGCTAAACAGGTGCGCGGTAGACTCTCCCTCACGCTATTTTGCACAAAAATAACTCACTGAAAAAACCTGATAAAAATTACCCATAATGATGAACCGTAATAATCTTCGTTCTTCTGAACCAGCCGGAGTAATGCACTCGCTAAAAAAACTCGCAATACGGCACCGGAAAAAACTGGTTGTCACTTTTTTCCTGGTGGTGGCCGAAAACGTGACGTTTTTACTTTATCCCGTTCTGGCTGGCATCGCGATAAATGCCATCCTCGCCGGTGAAACGCTTAACGCCGCGCTGTATGGCCTGATGGTACTTTGCATGTGGTTCATCGGTGCAGCCAGACGGAGCGTAGACACGCGCACGTTTGCACGCATTTATGCCGGACTCGCGGTTTCCGTCGTCCTGGCACAGCGCAAATATCAGCTTAACCATTCGGCGATCGCCGCCAGGGTAACGCTCTCGCGCGAATATGTAGATTTCTTTGAAATGCACCTTCCCCTGCTTATTACTTCGCTGAGCTCACTTTTTGGTGCCGCAATCATGTTGATGTTTATTGAATTTTGGGCCGGCGTCATGTGCTTTGCGATTGTATTTATCCTGCTCGGATTTGTTTCAGGATACGCCCGTAAAAATGAATGGCTGTTCATGCGCCTGAATAATCGGCTGGAAAAAGAAGTGGATTATGTTCATAAGGCGGGCACGGCCACGCTTCACCGACATTACTCCACGCTGGCGCGTTTACGTATCGCATTATCTGACCGCGAGGCGTGGGGTTATTTGTGGGTTGGCGTGCTTGTTGCCGCGCTTTTTACGCTGACCATCGTCTGGATGACGCGCTCAACCGGCATCACCGCCGGACATATTTATTCGGTGATGACCTACATGTGGATGTTCGCGACGAGCCTCGATGATGCACCGCAGCTTCTTGAGAAATTTTCGCAGCTCAGGGATATCGGTAAGCGCGTATCCACTGATGATGAAATTCACGTAACGGGACGTTAATTTAATGCCGCATTTTTTTATTGAACGCCCCGTTTTCGCCTGGGTAGTGGCGCTTTTTATCGTTCTGGCAGGACTCCTGTCTATTCCCCGTTTGCCGGTTGCGCAGTATCCGGCGGTGGCGCCCCCTGGAATCATTATTTCCGTCAGTTACCCGGGGGCCAGCCCCGATGTCATGAACACGTCGGTGATATCGTTAATCGAGCGCGAAATCTCTGGCGTAGATAATTTGCTCTACTTTGAATCATCCAGTGACACAACCGGTTCAGCATCGATTACCGTTACGTTTAAACCGGGCACGGACATCAAGCTGGCGCAGATGGATCTGCAGAATCAGATTAAGATCGTCGAGCCTCGTCTACCTCAGGCGGTAAGGCAAAACGGCATTAACGTTGAGGCCGTTAACTCTGGGTTTTTAATGATGGTGGGGCTGAAGTCCGCGACGGGTCAATTTGAGGAAGCCGATTTAAGCGACTACTTTGCCAGAAATGTCAGTGACGAGCTTCGTCGCGTGCCCGGCGTAGGGAAAGTTCAGCTGTTTGGCGGCGAAAAAGCGCTGCGCATCTGGTTGGATCCCATGAAGCTCCACAGCTACGGGCTTTCGGTGAGTGATGTTCTTACCGCTGTTGGCCAGCAAAATGCCCTTGTTTCGCCTGGTAAAACGGGAGATGAGCCCGCATCTGCAGGACAAGGGGTGACGTATCCCATCACCGTGAAGGGACAACTCTCCTCGGTAGAGGCGTTCAGAAATATCACCCTGAAATCTGACGCATCCGGCGCCCGCCTGAAATTGTCCGACATTGCGCGGATTGAATCTGGCCTGCAAAGCTACGCCTTTGGTATCCGTGAAAATGGCGTGCCCGCAACGGCGGCGGCAATCCAGCTCTCGCCTGGCGCGAATGCAATGAGTACAGCTTCCGGCGTACGGGCGCGCATCGACGAGCTTTCCCGGGTGTTACCCGAAGGAATGGTGTTTACGGTTCCCTTCGATACCGCGCCGTTTGTGAAACTTTCTATCATGAAGGTTGTTCAGACATTTGTAGAGGCGATGGTCCTGGTCTTCCTGGTTATGCTGCTGTTTCTGCACAAGATACGCTGTACGCTTATCCCGGCGATTGTTGCGCCCGTCGCACTTTTTGGCACCTTCACGGTGATGCTATTGAGCGGCTACTCCATCAATATTCTGACGATGTTCGGCATGGTCCTGGCGATAGGGATTATCGTTGATGATGCCATCGTGGTTGTGGAGAACGTTGAACGACTGATGGAGGAAAAAAGCCTGTCCCCGCGTGACGCCACGCGGCAAGCCATGCAGGAAATCACCCCGGCGATTATAGGCATCACGCTGGTACTAACCGCCGTCTTTATCCCCATGGGGTTTGCCGAAGGATCCGTCGGGATTATCTACCGACAATTTTGTATTTCCATGGCAGTCTCCATATTGCTGTCCGCGTTTCTTGCCCTGACGCTGACGCCTGCCCTGTGCGCAACGTTACTCAAGCCGCATAAGGCAGAAAAGAGCGGAGGTGGAAGGTTCGCAGTCGGGTTTAACGCGCGCTTTCGTTCGCTCACCGCCTGTTACGAAGCCGGGCTGGGTGCCGTTCTGAAGCGAACCGGGCGTATGCTGCTCCTGTACGCTGCGCTTTGTGCTGCGCTGTTTTTGGGATTGTCTTCGTTACCGTCGTCCTTTCTGCCGGATGAAGATCAGGGCTACTTTATGTCCTCAATCCAACTGCCTTCTGATGCCACAATGCAGCGTACCCTCGACGTGGTTAAAAAATTTGAAGAGGAAATTGCGGCCCGACCGGATATTGAAAGCAACATTATGATCCTGGGGTTTGGATTTTCAGGTTCAGGACCAAATTCGGCTATGGCCTTCACCACGCTGAAGGACTGGAAAGATCGGCAGGGCTCGACGGCCCAGGGGGAAGCCGACCGGATACAGGCCAGTATGGCAAACGTCCCTGATGCCGTCACGATGAGCCTGCTCCCGCCGGCCATTTCGGATATGGGCACCTCCTCGGGCTTCACCTGGTACGTGCAGGACAGAGCGGGACTAGGCTACGAGGCGTTAAAGCGCGCTGCCGACGCACTGGTCCTGCAAGCCAACCAACGCCCTGAACTCAGTGACGTCTATATAGACGGACTTCCGGAAGGAACAAGCCTTGCGCTCCAGGTTGATAGAGAAAAGGCGGAAGCGATGGGCGTCTCATTCGATGAAATCAACCAGACGCTCTCCGTCACCCTGGGCTCAAATTACGTCAATGACTATACGAATAACGGCCGCGTTCAGCAGGTGATTATTCAGGCCGATGCGCCCCACCGAATGCAGCCAGAGCAGATACTGACATTATCAGTGAAAAACCGGATGGGACAGATGGTGCCGGTATCGACGTTTGCCACGCTTTCCTGGAACGTTGCGCCGCAGCAGTTGACGCGTTATCAGGGATATTCGGCTATTCGCATTACCGGAAATGCGGCGCCGGGAGAGTCCAGCGGCACCGCAATGAAGGTTATGGAGAACGTGTCCAGGAGTCTGCCTCAGGGCATGGCTGGCGAGTGGGCCGGGAGTTCATTGCAGGAGAGAAAATCGGAATCTCAGCTTCCGGGCCTTATCGTCCTGTCGATACTGGTCGTGTTTATGGTGCTGGCCGCCCTGTATGAGAGCTGGTCTATTCCTTTTGCGGTCATGCCGGTTGTTCCGCTGGGTCTTATCGGCGCGGTGATAGCGGTGTCCGTTACCGGCATGACGAATGACGTTTTCTTCAAGGTCGGCCTGATTACGCTTATCGGCCTGTCGGCCAAGAACGCCATTCTGATTGTTGAATTTGCCAGGCAGCTCCATCGACAGGGGCAGCCCCTGCTGGCTGCAACCATTCATGCTGCCAGCCAGCGTCTGCGCCCCATTCTGATGACGTCGTTAGCCTTCACCTTAGGGGTTGTTCCGTTGATGCTGGCCAATGGTGCGAGCGAGAGTACGCAGCATGCCATCGGTACCGGCGTATTTGGCGGAATGATTAGCGGTACGCTTCTCGCGATCTTCTTCGTACCGGTTTTCTTTATCGTCATCGCGCGCTTCATCGATAACCTCAGCAAAGCGTGAATACCCTTGCGGGATCGCGCTTTCTCGCTGGTTGGATGAGGTGAACGTGTTGCCGGGTGATATACTGGACTAATGCTGAAATTTTGAGTCCCCGCGAGTCCGCGACGCATTCTTCGGGGCATGCGTCTTCGGAGAAGTGCGAGAAATATCGTGACACAAGGGGCTGTGAGTGGGCTATAATTTCGAGCTAATTTCGAATGATTTTGAAATACTGCCTGTAACACTATGAATTACAAGGCAAAATAAGCAATGAATATAAGGATTAAAGCTATGGGTTTTCTTTCCGGTAAGCGCATTCTGGTGACTGGCGTTGCCAGCAAACTGTCCATCGCATACGGCATCGCTCAGGCAATGCATCGCGAAGGCGCTGAGCTGGCGTTCACCTACCAGAACGACAAGCTGAAAGGCCGTGTTGAAGAGTTTGCCGCGCAGCTGGGTTCCAGCATTGTTCTGGAATGTGACGTTGCACAAGACGAAAGCATCGATGGCATGTTTGCTGAACTGGCAAAAGCATGGCCGAAATTCGATGGTTTCGTTCACTCCATCGGCTTCGCTCCTGGCGACCAACTGGACGGCGACTACGTGAACGCGGTTACCCGTGATGGCTTCAAAATCGCTCACGACATCAGCTCTTACAGCTTCGTGGCGATGGCTAAATCTTGCCGCGCGATGCTGAACCCAGGCGCAGCTCTGCTGACCCTGTCCTACCTGGGCGCTGAACGTGCTATCCCTAACTACAACGTCATGGGTCTGGCGAAAGCCTCTCTGGAAGCCAACGTACGCTATATGGCGAACGCAATGGGTCCTGAAGGCGTGCGCGTTAACGCCATCTCTGCAGGTCCTATCCGCACCCTGGCAGCTTCCGGTATTAAAGATTTCCGTAAAATGCTGGCACACTGCGAAGCGGTTACCCCGATTCGTCGTACCGTTACCATTGAAGATGTGGGTAACTCTGCAGCATTCCTGTGCTCTGACCTTTCCGCTGGTATCTCCGGCGAAGTGGTTCACGTTGACGGTGGCTTCAACATCGCTGCAATGAACGAGCTGGAAATTAAATAAGCTGTGACTCTCTTCCCGCACGGGAAGAGAGTTTTTCCCTCCGCACCACCCCTTCGTTATTCCGTTCTGCTATTTGTTATCACCTAACAATATTTTTCCCTTTATCAGCCTTACGCCAGGATATTGATCGCCATTTTGAGATCAAGGAACGCACATGGAACAACGCCGTTTTTCCGGCAAAGGCCACTGGTACCACGAAACCCAGTCCAACCACGCGCAAACGGATGTTCTGCCCCTGGTGCCCGAAGCCGCTAACGTCGACGATCGTTTTTTGCTCGATTTAGCCCTGCCTGATGAGATTGTCGCCGCCTGTACAGGCTGGCTTACTCCTGCCAGAGCCTTATGCCAACTGCTGTTTCCGCTCTCAGTTCCCGTGAATCGCCTGCAAACGCTCAGCGCTTACGATCGGCTCAGTACCGCGTTAACCGTTGCGCAGGCCTGCGGCGTTCAGCGGCTGTGTAACCACTACGCCGCCCTCCTCGCCCCGCTTCCCGGCCCGGACTCCTCGCGTGAAAGCAACCGACGTCTGGCGCAAATCACCCAGCATGCCCGCCAGCTCGCCAGCTCTCCTGATGTCATTGATGATAAAGCCCGGAACCAGCTTGATGAGGTGGGCCTGTCAACCTACGACATTGTGGTGATTAACCAGATTATCGGCTTTATTGGTTTTCAGGCTCGCGTAGTCGCGGTGTTTCAGGCTCTGCTGGGACATCCTGTTCGCTGGTTGCCGGGCCATCATATTCAGCCGCACACCCTGCCCACGCCCCATGACGCGTGGGTACCGCTTTTACCCGTCGTCGAACTGCGCTATGCAAGTGCACATCAGCTTGAATCTCTCTCCCGCTGGCAGTCGGAACCCGCGCTTGAAGCGCTGACGCCGGTTCTTTGCCATGAACCGACGCTACTCGACCTGACGGGAGAAATCCTGATCAATATTCGCGAAGAGATTTCTCTTACCTCTCCCGCACTTTCGGCAGCAACAGAACTGCTGACACGCTCTCCTGACCGCTTCAGCGCCGCACAGTTTACCCCGCTCATGGATGCAGGACTCCCTGCCGTACACGCGATCGAACTGCTAAGCCAAAGCGCATTTGATGGCTGGCTCAATCGCCTGAACGTCGCGTTTGGTAAAGAGGAATAACCATACTAATTACCCAAAGAGCGCTTGCTGATACAGTGAGAATCGCGTAAAACTGTCAGCCGCTCAATGGCTACGAAAATAGAACATTATGTTTCAGGACAACCCGCTGCTAGCGCAGCTTAAACAGCAACTGCATTCCCAGACGCCGCGTGCAGAAGGGGTCGTAAAAGCCACAGAAAAGGGTTTTGGCTTCCTTGAAGTTGACGCGCAGAAAAGCTATTTCATTCCGCCACCGCAGATGAAAAAAGTGATGCATGGCGATCGCGTCATGGCCGTCATTCATACCGAGAAGGATCGTGAGTCCGCCGAGCCGGAAGAACTGATCGAACCGTTCCTGACCCGTTTTGTGGGCAAGGTGCAGAGAAAAGACGATCGTCTTTCTATCGTGCCGGATCACCCCCTGCTGAAAGATGCTATTCCCTGCCGCGCCGCCCGTGGCGTTGAGCATGATTTTAAAGAAGGTGACTGGGCCGTAGCAGAAATGCGCCGTCATCCTCTGAAAGGCGATCGCGGTTTTTATGCTGAATTGACCCAGTTCATCACCTTTGGGGACGACCATTTCGTGCCGTGGTGGGTGACGCTTGCACGCCATAATCTTGAAAAAGAGGCGCCGAATGGCGTTGCAACTGAGATGCAGGATGAAGGCCTGGTTCGTCGCGATCTCACTGCCCTGGAATTTGTCACCATTGACAGCGCCAGTACAGAAGATATGGATGATGCCCTCTACGCTGAAGAGAGTGCCGATGGCAAACTGCATTTGACCGTTGCCATTGCGGACCCAACCGCGTGGATTGCAGAAGGCAGCAAGCTGGACGATATGGCGAAAACCCGCGCGTTCACAAACTATCTGCCGGGCTTTAACATTCCGATGCTGCCGCGCGAGCTGTCTGACGACCTCTGTTCACTGCGTCCACATGAAGTGCGTCCGGTACTTGCCTGCCGCATGACCATCGCTGCAGATGGCACGATTGAAGATGATATTGAGTTCTTCGCCGCGACCATTGAATCAAAAGCCAAGCTGGCTTATGACAACGTTTCCGACTGGCTGGAGAACGCCGGCAGCTGGAAACCGGAATCAGACGCCATTGCCGCTCAGATTCGTCTGCTGCACCGTATCTGTCTGAACCGCGGCGAGTGGCGTAAAACCCATGCGCTGGTGTTCAAAGACCGTCCGGATTACCGCTTTGTTCTGGGTGAAAAAGGCGAAGTGCTGGATATCGTGGCCGAGCCACGACGCATTGCCAACCGCATTGTTGAAGAAGCGATGATTTCTGCCAACATTTGCGCCGCTCGCGTGCTGCGTGACAAACTGGGCTTTGGCATTTACAACGTCCACACTGGATTTGATCCGGCCAATACCGAAGCGCTGGCAGCCTTGCTGAAAAATCACGATGTGCACGTTGATCCAGAAGAAGTACTGACGCTGCCGGGCTTTTGCAAGCTTCGTCGCGAGCTTGACGCACAGCCTTCTGGTTTCCTGGATAGCCGCATTCGTCGCTTCCAGTCCTTCGCGGAAATCAGCACAGAGCCAGGCCCGCACTTTGGTCTTGGCCTGGAAGCCTACGCGACCTGGACATCCCCGATCCGTAAGTATGGCGATATGGTTAACCACCGCCTGCTGAAAGCGATTATCAAAGGCGAAACGATTGCACGTCCTCAGGACGATGCCACCCTGCAGATGGCCGATCGTCGTCGTCTGAACCGGATGGCAGAACGTGACGTTGGGGACTGGCTGTACGCGCGTTTCCTGAAGGACAAAACCGGTACAGATACCCGCTTTGCTGCGGAGATCATTGATATCAGCCGTGGCGGTATGCGCGTCCGTCTGGTGGATAACGGTGCTGTCGCCTTTATCCCTGCTCCGTTCCTGCACGCTGTCCGTGACGAAATGGTCTGTAGCCAGGAAAATGGGACTGTGCAAATTAAAGGTGAAACGGTTTACAAAGTCACAGATGTGATTGACGTAAACATCGCTGAAGTTCGCATGGAAACCCGCAGCATTATCGCGCGCCCTGTCGCCTGATAGACTGTTAAAATGTCGGTCCTTTCTTTGCAGGAGAGGCCGACATTTTACTTTTATCTTTCACCACAAAATCATCACTTTTTCTTACTATTTTCAATCTCCCTCCGCCCAAACTCACCATAATTATCTACAGTAAAAGAGTGTTGTTATATTCGGTTACGTGAATTTTTATACGCTACGTATCCTTTTTAGCGTGACTCGTTTTATTATAAGAATTCAGGGAAAAAACAATAAGTTCACTTCGGTTTTGCCGCTGTTTCACAACGGAAAAGTCGACAGCAAATGAATAATTTGTGCGCTAATGAGCAGCTGCGGGAGAATACATGATGGACGATCTGGAGCAGAATTTGCTGTTTCGTTACATGGGCACTCACAGCCCATGGTGGCGATTATCAGCTGACAGCAACGCTCTGCATCTTGCCGCAAGTGAAAATGCCGACGTGACTCAGGTGGTGTCGCTGGACGACGAACAGGCTGGCCTCATCCGTCAGTTAACTGTTATTACCTCCAGCATTTCAATGACGCTCTCTTTGTACGGGGAAAATGTCCCTGTCCATCTTGTCGGACGCAAAATAACCCGCAATGAGTGGGCTGGCACCGCTTCCTCCTGGAATGATACCCCCTCCGTGGCCCGCGATCTGGCACAGGGTCTCTCATTTGCGGAACAGGTAGTCTCAGAGGCCAACTCCGTCATTGTTATTCTCGATCATAACGGTAATATCCAGCGTTTTAACCGACTAAGTGAAGAGTACACCGGCCTGAAAGAACAGGAAGTCATTGGCCAGAACGTGTTTAAGCTCTTTATGAGCCGCAGCGAAGCAGCAGCTTCAAAGCGCAATATTACCGGTTTCTTTCGTAATGGCAGTTCGTATGAAGTCGAACGCTGGATCAAAACGCGAAAAGGACAAAGATTGTTTCTGTTCAGAAACAAATTCGTTCACAGCGGCAGCGGTAAAAATGAAATTTTTCTTATCTGTTCCGGTACCGATATTACAGAGGAACGCCGTGCTCAGGAGCGGCTGCGCGTGCTGGCCAATACCGACACCATCACCGGGTTGCCAAACCGCAATGCGATCCACGAACTGATTTCAGATGCCATCGACAGCCGTGGTGAAACGCAGGTTGGTGTGGTCTATCTCGATCTCGATAACTTCAAAAAGGTCAACGATGCCTACGGGCATATGTTTGGCGATCAGCTGCTTCAGGCTGTCGCCCTCGCTATTTTGAGTTGTCTTGATGAAGGCCAGATACTGGCTCGACTCGGCGGTGATGAGTTTATTGTCATGGCCACAAATACCTCGCAGGGTTCTCTGGAAGCAATGGCGTCGCGCATTTTAACCCGTCTGCGCCAGCCGTTCAGAATTGGTCTGATTGAAATTTACACCGGTTGTTCTCTGGGTATCGCGCTCGCACCACAGCATGGCATTGACCGGGAAAGCGTCATTCGCAATGCCGATACTGCGATGTACACCGCCAAAGAGAACGGACGGGGTAAGTTTTGTGTCTTCTCACCTGAGATGAACCAGCGCGTGTTTGAATATCTCTGGCTAGACACCAACCTGCGTAAAGCGCTTGATAACGATCAGTTGCTGATCCACTACCAGCCCAAAATAACCTGGCGTGGGGAAGTCCGTAGCCTTGAAGCGCTGGTCCGCTGGCAGTCACCAGAACGCGGTTTGATCCCTCCGCTGGAATTTATCTCTTATGCCGAAGAGTCGGGTTTGATTGTGCCCTTAGGTCGCTGGGTGATGCTGGACGTGGTTCGCCAGATCGCTAAATGGCGCGACAAGGGGATTAATCTGCGCGTGGCCGTGAACGTCTCTGCGCGCCAGCTGGCCGATCAGACTATTTTCAGTGATTTAAAACAGGCGCTCAAAGATCTGAACTTTGAATACTGTCCTGTGGACGTTGAGTTAACCGAAAGCTGTCTTATCGAGAACGAAGAGCTGGCGCTTTCAGTAATCCAGCAGTTCAGCAAGTTAGGGGCGCAAATTCATCTGGATGATTTTGGCACGGGCTACTCTTCGCTCTCGCAACTGGCCCGGTTCCCGATCGATGCCATTAAACTCGATCAATCTTTTGTCAGGGATATTCATAAGCAATCCATCTCCCAGTCCCTGGTTCGCGCCATTGTTGCGGTGGCGCAGGCGTTAAATCTGCAGGTGATTGCGGAAGGCGTGGAAAGTGCAAAAGAAGACGCCTTTCTGACTAAGAATGGCGTCAACGAACGGCAGGGTTTTCTTTTTGCTAAGCCGATGCCCGCTGCCGTATTCGAGCGATGGCTAAAACGATATCAATCGCGAAATCAGCGTTAACTGGCTTTGCGTAAACCCGCCGCATGATGGCGGTTTTGCAGCATAACCAGACGCTCCATATAGGCGATATCTTTTGGCTCGAGGCAGAATGCGGCATCAACCCAGTCTTCTGTAATGTCCATCAGCTCGCTGCGGGGCAATTGCAGAACGCGTGTACGGGCACGTAACATTGATCTTATACCGTTCAATTTTGGCCGCAGCGTGTCGATAAATGTCCTGACAGAGACGTAGCTTTGTCCAGGTTCAAACAGCACATCCACCAGCCCGTGCTGTTCGTACCATTCTGCCGTATGCGATTCCCCTTTATAGATGAGTTCCTCTGCCAGTTTCATACCGGAGCGACGTGCAACAAGTGAATATCCCCCCATGCCCGGGAACAGGTTGAAGGCAATCTCGGGGAAACCTAAACGGGCATCGCGCTGAGCCATTACGAAATGGTGCGCCAGAGCGGCCTCAAACCCGCCACCTAACGCACTGCCTTCTACCATTGCCAGCGTGATAGCCCCCGTATCAAACCCGCGTGATGCCGCATGAACGCAATCAACGCATGCACGTGCATATGCCCGTAACGCTTCTCGACGTCCGTTCTGAATGCACTCGACGAAGAACTGTAAATCACCTCCTGTATTGTACATTTCAGGAACCAGCGATCCGGTTACCCAAAAATCGACCTCAAAACCAGACTGACGCACCAACCATGAGAGGTTCATGATCTCCTCAATTAGCGCATGATTGAAGCAAGGACGCGGCTGGGCCTGCAGCATCATCCAGACTGTACGGCGCTCCGCCTCGTAATACCCTGATAACTGCGTGAAACGTTTAGAATCGGTAAACAGTGTGCATGTAGGCTGATTGATAACTGTCATAGTCTAATTCCTCTTATAAAAAAGCGCCTTGCGCGCAGTTTTAGACTAATCCACTCATTAAGCCCACTGCATGAGAGGGAATAAATTTATCACTGTTGTTTATGTAATTTAGTTATTGCATTTTTTCCCTTCTCTTTTGATCCTATTTTCTGCATCATTGAAAATATTAACTTTTCGCTCCTGGGGTGAGATTATGTCTACTATTGATGCACAAGCTGTAGCACAACGTATTGATACCGTGCTGGATATCCTGGTGGCGGGCGATTATCACTCTGCGATCCGTAATCTTGAGATCCTGAAGTCTGAACTTCTTGCTCAGAATGGTGCCGACAATGCGCCAGAAAACCGTCAGCCAAAGGCGCCGTGGGAAGTTTAACCCCAGCGTTCCCGACCTCGTTTCGCTTTATTAAATGGATGCTATGAATTCCCGACAACAAATCATTTTGCAGATGGTCATCGATCAGGGGCGCGTAAGCGTGGTCGATCTTGCTAAAACCACGGGTGTTTCTGAAGTCACCATCCGTCAGGATCTTAATCTGCTGGAAAAACAGAGCTACCTCCGTCGTGCGCATGGATATGCTGTCCCACTCGACAGCGAAGACGTTGAAACGCGAATGATGAATAACTACGCGCTTAAACGTGAACTGGCAGAATTTGCCGCGTCTTTAGTGAACAATGGTGAGACCGTTTTTATTGAAAACGGCAGCAGCAATGCCCTTCTGGCGCGTACGCTTGCCGATCAAAAAGACGTTACCATCATCACGGTCAGCAGCTATATCGCGCATTTACTCAAAGAAACACGCTGTGAAGTGATTTTGCTAGGGGGAATTTACCAGAAAAAAAGTGAAAGTATGGTAGGTCCTCTGACACGCCAGTATGTCCAGCAGGTTCATTTCAGCAAGGCGTTTATCGGGATCGACGGCTGGCAACCGGAGACAGGTTTCACCGGCCGGGATATGATGCGTTCTGACGTAGTAAATGCTGTACTCGAAAAAGAATGTGAAGCCATTGTGCTTACGGATAGCTCTAAATTTGGCGCTGTTCACCCTTATACAATGGGGCCAATTTCTCGCTTTAGTCGCGTCATTACCGATGAACGTTTGAGCGACGTCCACCGTAATAAACTGGAAGATGACGGACTCATCGTCAATATTATTAAAACCCCCGCCTGAGCACATTATGCGCCCGACTTTCGGGCGCATACGCAGCCCATTCTCTGAGATGATTCCTAACCTCCCTTTAAGAGTTTTTACCTGTTTAAGCTGGCCTAAAGTCGTAAAATTAATGTTAGCGATATAACAGGAAGTGACTATCACCTGCGTGATTACGTAACGCCTGCGCGACCAGCTTTCGCGGAGAACAGAATTAAGTATTCGATTCGTCTATACTTAATGTGTACATCTTTCCGTGAATCGATAATTCAGGAGAAAGTATTATGACCTTAACCAGCAAAAAAGTAGCCGCCGCTGTTCTGGCAATCACTGTAGCAATGTCCCTGAGCGCTTGCTCTAACTGGTCTAAACGTGACCGCAACACCGCTATTGGTGCCGGTGCCGGTGCTCTCGGTGGTGCAGTATTAACAGATGGTAGTACGCTGGGGACATTAGGTGGGGCGGCTGTCGGTGGTATTATCGGTCACCAGGTTGGCAAATAATAATTCGATAAGCCATCCCCGATATTACGCTATTTAGAACGCATTTCAGGTCTGACTTACGCACGTATATAAAACAAGCCACGGCATTTGTCGTGGCTTATTTCTGTTAGCCGCCTGCCAGCTTAACTTTCATGCCTTTGGCTTCGAGCAGCGATTTAATTAAATCGCGTTTATCACCCTGAATTTCGATTATGCCGTCTTTCACGGCACCACCGCAGCCACATTTCTTTTTCAGTTCAGCCGCCAGCTTTGCCAGTTCCGCATCATCCAGATCGATTCCGGAGATAAGGCATACCCCCTTTCCTTTTCGCCCACTGGTCTGACGCTGGATCCGAACAATACCGTCCCCCTTCGGACGTTCCGCTTTCGTTTTCGGTTCGTCTATCCGTCCGCTTTCGGTAGAGTAAACAAGACGGCTGTTGGAATCTGTCATTACGCCCCCTTTTTCAGCGACGCGTTGATAGCCTTAAGGGTCTCTGCCGGGTTCGCAGACTGCGTCACCGGACGTCCGATGACCATGTAATCAACACCTGCAGCCAGTGCCTGTTCAGGCGTCATAATACGGCGCTGATCGCCCACTTCACTGCCTGCAGGGCGGATCCCCGGGGTAACAAGTTTAAAATCCTGCCCCAGGACTGATTTGAAACGCACCGCTTCCTGAGCCGAACAGACAACACCATCAAGACCGCAATTTTGTGTCAGACGTGCGAGGCGCTCAGCATGTTCCGCAGGTGACAACGTCACACCCAGGTCGCGTAAATCACTTTCGTCCATACTGGTCAGCACGGTGACCGCAATCAGCAGCGGTGCATCTTTACCGAACGGCAGAAGCGCTTCGCGGGCGGCCGTCATCATTCTTGCTCCACCCGACGCATGAACGTTAACCATCCATACCCCCAGCTCCGCGGCGGCTGCAACAGCGTGCGCCGTGGTATTTGGAATATCATGGAATTTAAGGTCGAGGAAAACGTCAAAGCCGCGCTGTTGCAGATCGCGTACGATTTGCGGCCCAAACAGCGTGAACATCTCTTTGCCAACTTTAAGACGGCAGTCGCGAGGATCGATACCGTCGACAAAGGCCAGAGCTGCGTCGCGCTTATTGTAATCAAGCGCAACAACAACAGGAGAATCCGTAATTACGCGGGAAGTGGAGGAAGTAACAGACGTCATGACCAGCCCTTTTCGTCTATGGGCGCGCAGCGGCGCGGAACAGATAAACGGCGAGCATTCTACCTGCCACCGCTGCAAATTGACAGAATCCATTTGTTTTCCTGCCAGACTGGCAAACCGCACGGAGTTCAGGAAGCGGTAAGCATCATCAGTATGTTGTAACTAAAATGCAGTGTTTTAAAAAATTACTGCCCGTCGAGGCCACGAATTGGCTTGATGGTGGACCATGCACGGCATGAAGGACAGTGCCAGTAGAGCGTATACGCCGTAAACCCGCACTTCTGGCAACGATAGCGCGGCTTGCTGCGCACCTGCTCGCCTACCATGTCGCGCAGCACCATCAGGCTCTCTTTAGCACGCCCCTCTTCAGCATCATTCAGGTGGTAATCCATCAGCTTATGGAATACCCGCATGGTTGGATGACGCTGCAGCTGACGCGTAATATAAACCTGCGCGGTGTCGCTCCCCTCATACTTCTCAACCACGTCTGAAAGCATCAGCTCTGCGGTCGCACCGGTATTCTCTTCCACACAACGACGCAGGAACGCCACCCACTCTTCCTGCTTATCCAACTGTTGATAGCAGGTTTGCAGCATCTCCAGCGTTTCACTGACCAGCTCTTTGTCCTGGTCGATAACACGCAGCAAGCTTTCAACGGCTTTGGCGTAATCGCCATTCGCCATAAAGACGCGCCCCATCATGATCGAAATACGCGCGCTATTACGATCGGCGGCGGCGCCTTTCTTCAACAACGCCATGGCTTTGTCCATGTCGTCGCTGCCCATCTGCTGAAGGGCTAATTCGCAGTAGAAATGCGCTATCTCTACGCGCTGTTTATCTTTACCCAGCTTAACCAGACGTTCCGCTGTATCGATAGCTTTTTGCCAGTCGCTGGTGGCCTGATAAATCTGCAGCAGCTGCTGTAGTGCACCGATACGGAAATCAGTTTCATCCACCAGCTGCGAGAACATATCTTCAGCACGATCGTACAGCCCTGCGGCCATATAATCCCGCCCCAGCTGTTGTACCGCAAGGAGTCGCTGGTCGTAGGTCAGGGAGGCGCTTTCCATCAGGGTCTGGTGGATACGAATTGCGCGGTCAACCTCGCCGCGTGAGCGGAACAGGTTCCCCAGGGTGAGATGCGCTTCAACGGTTCCCGTATCCTCTTTCAGCATATCGAGGAACAGGTCTACCGCTTTGTCCTGCTGATTACTCAGCAGGAAGTTAACCCCCGCAACGTAGTCACGGGAGAGTCGGTTGGCCTCATCCTGCTTTGTTTGTTGCGCACTTCTGCGGCCCATATACCAGCCATAGGCTGCGGCTACAGGCAAAAGCAGAAATAACAACTCCAGCATAGTCGATTATTCCTTCACGACCGGCACACCAGAGCTTTCCGGAATGTCGGACGCAGGCGCAATGTTATTTTCGAGGCGTTTAATTTTACGTTCAGCGCGCGCAAGAGAAACACGGACTTTCAACCAGAAAAGACCACAAACCAGCCAGCCAATGGCAAAGCCCGCAGCAAATAAGACCGCCAGCAGGCTCGATACCCGGTACTCGCCCTGCGCCAGCAGATAGTTAAACGTCACCTGTTGGTCGTTTTGTGCACCCAATGTGACTGAAATGACAAAAATCGCCAATACCAGTAAGAAAATGAGTAAATATTTCACATTACTTCCCGTTATGTGGTTCAAGCGAATAAAGTGTGTTCAATTCACCGCAATCAGTCTTATAAACTACCATTTTAGTGACGGGCGCGAAACGGAAAAAGTAACGTGCCAGCTATGGATTTATGGGCGAAAGACGGATTATCAACCGTCAACCGTCAACCGTCACTTTGCTCCCTTTCGGCAATTTCTTCTTTCTCTTCGAGCGGTGGCGTTAACGGACCGCAGAGTCGTTCGGCAAGCCAGGTCGCCAGCGTGACCAGCAGCCATGAGATCAGCGTAGCGACCGCCAGGTCCTGCGGCCAATGCATCCCCAGCAATAGGCGGCTGCCCATCACTCCTGTCGCCCAGGCCAGTAAAATCACGATAGTCACGGTTCGACGTCTCGGCCAGAGTAATCCAACGCCCAGTAACGCCCAACTGGCCGCAAACATAGTGTGGCCAGAAGGAAACGCGAACCCCGTCTCTTTTTGCCAGTGTTTACGCAAAAACTTCGGAATATCCTGCTGTTCAGCAAGCTGTTCTTTCACCAGTGCGCCACGATCTTTACGTTTTAAATTGTAGAATTCATCCACAGGAATATGGTGAGTTTTTTCCAGCCAGACGACAAAAGGCCGTGGCTCCTGAACGCGATCTTTAACCCAGGATTTCACGCCCTGACCAATCAAAATGGCAGCACCGAGGATCGCAAAAAGCATTAGCGCCGCCCGCAGTCGAAAACGCAGACACCACAGAAACCACGCGCAGAGAAGGACGTGAGTAATAATTCCCCACGGCTGGGTGACGGTTTCCGTTATCCAATATAACGTTTTCAGCCATGCCGCATTCTGCCCGGGCTGCCACATCCAGCCCGAAACCCATACGGCCAGAGGCATAATCAGTAAAATGGCCGCACCTGCTGCCGTACGTCTGGCGATTGAAAGCATGTCTTCTCCTTTTTTGCTAAGCGTCACAATCATAACTGAAATTTATTCGATACGTGGATATGTCGGATCGTGCGTTTAACGTTCATATAGCATGGTGCCCATTAGGTGAACATGCTGAGCTTGTGGCAAAATGAACTGATACAGAAAGCAAAACAGGCGAAAGGCACGGCACGTGTCAGCCTACTCTGGAGAATCACATGCAGCTTAAACGTGTGGCAGAAGCCAAACTGCCAACCCCATGGGGCGATTTCCTGATGGTGGGATTTGAAGAACTGGCAACCGGACAGGATCATGTCGCGCTGGTGTACGGCGACATTTCAGGGCAGACACCGGTTCTGTCCCGCGTACATTCGGAGTGTCTGACGGGTGATGCGTTGTTCAGCCTGCGCTGTGATTGCGGTTTCCAACTGGAAGCAGCGCTGACTCACATCGCAGAGGAAGGCCGTGGGGTTCTGCTCTATCACCGTCAGGAAGGCCGTAACATTGGTCTGCTGAATAAAATCCGCGCCTACGCGCTGCAGGACCAGGGCTACGATACGGTGGAAGCGAACCATCAGCTCGGCTTTGCCGCCGATGAACGTGACTTCACCCTGTGCGCCGATATGTTCAAGCTTTTGGGTGTAGATGAAGTTCGTCTGTTGACCAATAACCCGAAAAAAGTGGAAATCCTGACCGAGGCGGGGATCAATATTGTTGAGCGTGTACCGCTGATTGTGGGCCGCAATCCTAAAAATGCCCACTATCTTGATACCAAAGCCGCAAAAATGGGCCACCTGCTGAAAGAGTAAGAGCAAAAAGCCCGGCGCACGTGCCGGGCTGGTTTCGTCAATCCAGCATCTTACGAATCACGTAATGTAAAATACCGTCGTTCTGGTAATAGGTCAGCTCTGTTGCCGTATCAATACGACACCGGCACTCCAGTACCTCGGTTTTTCCGTCTGCCCGCGTTAATTTCACTGGCACCGTTTTACCAGGCTGTAAATTTTGCAGACCACTAATGTCAATCTGCTCCTCTCCGCTCAGGCCCAGCGTTTTACGCGTGACGCCCTGCGGAAACTCAAGCGGTAGGATCCCCATCCCAATAAGATTCGAGCGGTGAATTCGTTCGAACGATTCGGCAATGACCACACGAACACCAAGCAGGCGCGGACCTTTCGCTGCCCAGTCACGGCTTGAGCCAGAACCGTACTCTTTCCCGGCGATCACCGCCAGCGGCGTACCTTCCTGTTGATATTTGACAGCCGCATCATAAATCGAAACGACTTCCGTACCTGGCAGATGGCGCGTCATGCCCCCTTCCACGCCCGGAACCATCTCGTTACGAATGCGAATATTGGCAAACGTGCCGCGCATCATGACTTCATGGTTACCGCGACGCGACCCGTAGGAGTTAAAATCACGGCGTTCGACACCCCGGCTTTGCAAATAACGGCCTGCCGGGCTGTCGGCTTTGATGCTCCCTGCCGGAGAGATATGGTCCGTAGTGACAGAATCTCCCAGCATCGCCAGAATGCGCGCACCGTGGATATCTTTAAGCGGCGCAGGTTCAGCCTGCATTTCATCGAAGAACGGCGACAGGCGAATATAGGTCGAATCATCCTGCCAGTCATAGGTATCCGACCCTGCGACGTTGATGGCTTTCCATTCCGGCGTACCTTCAAAGACTTCCGCATACTCTTTGCGGAACATCTCGGTTGACACTTTTTCAACGGCCAGCGCGATCTCACGCGAAGACGGCCAGATATCCTTCAGGTAGACCGGGTCATTCTTACGATCGTGACCAATAGGGTCGGTCACCAGGTTGATATTCATGTTTCCGGCCAGGGCATATGCCACCACCAGCGGAGGCGAGGCGAGCCAGTTGGTTTTCACCAGCGGATGTATGCGCCCTTCAAAATTTCGGTTGCCGGAAAGGACCGCACCTACCGTCAGATCACCCTGTTTGATCGCCGTTTCAATCGGTTCCGGGAGTGGGCCCGAGTTACCGATACAGGTAGTACAACCATAACCCACCAGGTTGAAGCCCAGTTCATCGAGATACGGTGTCAGTTTGGCCTGAGCCAGGTAATCCGATACGACTTTGGATCCTGGTGCCAGCGAAGCCTTGACCCACGGCTGAGGTTTTAGCCCAAGCTCAACCGCTTTTTTGGCCAGCAAACCTGCCGCCATCAATACGCTGGGGTTGGAGGTATTGGTACAGGAGGTAATGGCTGCAATAACTACCGCGCCATCCGGGAGCTGATACTGATGCCCGTTCAGGACATAGTCGATCGGGCGATGATCTTTTTGCGCCACGTTCACTTCCAGCGCATTGCAGGCGGCAAACGCTTTGGGCACGTCATTCAACGCGACCCGATCCTGAGGGCGTTTCGGCCCGGCAAGGCTCGCCTCAACGCTGCCCATATCGAGCTCAAGCGTGCTGGTGAAGACCGGTTCATCGCCCGGGTTGCGCCACATGCCCTGCGCTTTGGTATAGGCTTCCACCAGCGCGACCTGCTCTTCGCTGCGACCGCTAAGCCGCATGTATTCCAGCGTCACATCATCGATGGGGAAAAAGCCGCAGGTTGCACCATATTCCGGAGACATATTGGCAATGGTGGCGCGGTCGGCCAGCGGCAGCGAATCCAGCCCATCACCATAGAATTCAACAAATTTACCTACCACACCATGCTTACGCAGCATCTGAGTGACGGTGAGTACCAGATCGGTAGCTGTTATGCCCTCTGACAGTTTGCCGGTGAGCTTGAAGCCCACCACATCCGGGATGAGCATGGATACCGGTTGGCCGAGCATCGCGGCTTCGGCTTCGATACCACCAACCCCCCAACCCAGTACGCCAAGACCGTTGATCATGGTGGTATGTGAATCCGTTCCCACCAGCGTGTCCGGATAAGCCACCCACTCTTTATCCTGCAGTTCACTCCAGACGGCTTTACCCAGGTACTCAAGGTTAACCTGATGGCAAATTCCGGTGCCTGGTGGCACGACGCTAAACCGGCTGAATGCCTGTTGTCCCCACTTCAGGAAGACATAGCGCTCGTGGTTGCGCTCCATCTCCAGACGTACGTTTTCACCAAAGGCGTCGTCATCACCAAAGCGGTCGACGGTTACGGAGTGGTCAATGACGAGATCCACAGGCGAAAGCGGATTCACTTTTGCGGTATCCCCGCCGAGGCGTTTAACGGCCTCGCGCATAGCGGCTAAATCAACCACTGCGGGAACACCGGTGAAGTCCTGCATCAGGACCCGGGCCGGGCGATAAGCGATTTCTCTGTCGGCGTGGGCATGCTTCAACCACCCTGCCAGCGCCTGGATATCTTCGAGGGTGACAGAATCACCATCCTGCCAGCGTAAGAGATTTTCCAGTAAAACTTTCAAGGACTTGGGTAAACGCGAAATGTCCCCAAGCGTCCTGGCAGCCAGCGGCAGGCTGTAGTAATGCCAGGTTTTATTTTCTGCCTGTAATGTGTCCTTACTGGCTTCGCGTAGGGTTAACGACATAAGCTCCTCCTTAATTACAGAGATGTCCTGACAATCATCAGGGCCGTAATTAAAGATAACACAAAGACGCTGTAACGTTTTGATAACAACCCAAATTGATAAATTCAGATGTGTTCAGAAGGTGAAAACAAAAAACCCCGCCGCAGCGAGGTTTTACAATTTAACGGAAGGCCAGCCATATGAGCTGGCTCCAGAACAGAATCGACACGGTAAAAACGCCGATCCATGACCAGTATTTATGAGACGTCATGTTATTCATCATAGGGACACCAGGCATTATTTATAAACGTTTCCGAGGTCGCCCTCGGTTCTATATTGCTGATGTGTATTTATTAAAGAGTACAAAAATGCGGAGTCACTATTCAGACTATTTGCATCATTACGCAATCAACTAAATTATTGTTTTTTGGGTTCGTCTTCCGCGAACACATCAATAAAGGCTTGCTGCTGCGGCGTCAGTTTCCAGGATGCAGGCACAGTATTCGCAGGTGCTTTCCGCACCTTGTGACCATTGTCACGATGCTGACGCATCTGTTTTACCGTCTCTGTTCGTACCGTCAGTGCCATAGTTAACCCCAATATTTCCAGGCCAGGAGAGCAACCACCGCCCAAAAGGAGGCGGAGACGAGAAAGACCGCCAGCCAGGCTTTACGCTTAAGCGCAGGATCCCTTTGCGGTTCTTCACTTCCAGAAGGCATTGCTAACCTCATACAATCGACATCGCTTATCATTTAGGACCAAACAATTGGTACAATTAATCATCTGTTGAGATAAATCCTAAAGAAACTTTAGCCGAAAAGCCAGTGAATTTATGCATTGGGAGGTATGAAATATCCAATCTTTTGACCAGAAATAAATAACTGAAAAGAAATATTTGCGAAGCGTCAAATTAGTTTCTACTTTTGTCGCCAATTCACGACATTATAACCCTGCAGATAAAATGGGTAATGACATTATATGGCAGGGGAAGCGTAGATGATGATAATTCTAATTTAGCTTTGAGACGTTATTTCGGTATCTTTCCCTGATGGAAAGATACCGGGAGTGATTATTTTGCCGGGAGTTTGATGTCTTTAAACATCTCTTCAATATCTTCATTCGAGCGTAATGCGACGGCAGTATCAACCACGTCACGTGTTAAATGCGGGGCAAAGCGCTGAATAAAATCATACATATAGCTACGCAGGAAGGTACTGCGACGGAATCCAATTTTCGTTGTGCTGTGGCTGAAAATATCGTGCGCATCAAGACGCACCAGATCGGGGTCTGAAACCGGATCAACCGCCATGCTGGCAATAACACCCACCCCAAGGCCAAGCCGTACATAGGTCTTAATAACGTCAGCATCGGTGGCGGTAAAGACAATACGCGGCGTTAACCCTGCGCGGTTAAAGGCGGTATCAAGTTCTGACCGTCCGGTGAAGCCGAATGTATAGGTCACTAAAGGATATTGCGCCAGCTCTTCAATAGTCACCGACCCTTTACCCGCCAACGGGTGATCGGGAGTCACCACAATCGAACGGTTCCAGTGGTAGCACGGGAGCATAACCAGATCGTCATACAGGTGAAGTGCTTCCGTCGCGATGGCAAAATCCGCGTTTCCCTTCGACACCGCTTCAGCAATTTGCGTCGGTGACCCCTGATGCATATGCAAAGAGACGCGTGGATAACGCTCAATAAAGCCCTTAATAACACCTGGCAAGGCATAACGCGCCTGGGTATGCGTCGTGGCAATATACAGTGAGCCTTTATCCGGCCAGGTATGCTCCCCCGCCACAGACTTAATCGCGTCGACTTTAGAGAGGACTTCCCGCGCAATGCGGATGATTTCCTGTCCTGCTGGCGTTACCTGCGTGAGATGTTTGCCGCTGCGGGCGAAAATCTGGATACCTAATTCGTCCTCCAGCATACGCACTTGTTTGCTGATGCCAGGTTGCGAGGTATAAAGCCCCTCAGCGGTAGACGAGACGTTAAGGTTGTGATTCACCACCTCAACGATATAACGAAGCTGCTGTAATTTCATGCCAGACCATCCGATTTAGCGCATGCGGTCAATCGCTTAAGACGATTTAATAATAAAAAACAGATTAACTATAACCACTATATCATTTATAGCCTGACTGTATAGTACGGAACAAAAAATAATAACAAGGTAATAAAAAAGGGCCGGAAATCCGGCCCTTTTACAGGTAAGTTACGGTTAGGGAAGATTATTTCTTGCCTTCAACCCATTTGCCATCGACAAAGAAGGCTGACCATCCGGTCGCTTTACCCTCTTTCTCTGCCGCAACGTACTGCTGCTTAGTTTTACGGCTAAAACGCACCACGGTTTTGTTGCCTTCCGGATCCTGCTGTGGCGCATCGGCCAGATACCGCAGTTTCTCAGGTAGACGATCGCGGAAGCGATGCAGCTCTTCCACCAACGGTGCGCGCGTTTCACGCGATTTCGGGAAGGTGTTGGCGGCAAGGAAGACACCTGCGGCGCCGTCACGCAACACGAAGTACGCGTCTGATTTCTCACACGGCAACTCAGGCAGCGGAACTGGATCTTCCTTCGGCGGCGCCACCTCACCGTTACGCAGAATTTTGCGCGTGTTTTTACACTCGTCGTTAGTACACGCCATGTACTTACCGAAACGCCCCATTTTCAGGTGCATTTCAGAACCACACTTCTCGCACTCCACAATTGGACCGTCATAGCCTTTGATGCGGAATTCACCCTCTTCGATCTCGTACCCGTCACACGTTGGGTTATTACCGCACACGTGCAGTTTACGTTTTGGATCGATCAGGTAGCTGTCCATTGCCGTGCCGCATTTTTTACAACGGCGTTTGGCGCGCAGGGCGTTGGTTTCTGCATCATCACCTTCCAGCACGTTAAGAACTTCGTTCTCAGGAACCAGGTTAATGGTGGTTTTACAGCGCTCTTTTGGCGACAGCGCATAACCGGAGCATCCCAGGAACACGCCTGTTGTTGCAGTACGGATCCCCATCTTACGGCCACAGGTTGGGCAGTCGATACTGGTCAGTACCATCTGGTTAGGCAGCATCCCGCCTTCTTCAGGATCTTTCTCCGCTTTTTCAAGCTGACCGGTAAAGTCGCTGAAGAAGCTGTCGAGTACCTTTTTCCATTCCGCCTGATGGCTGGCAACCTGGTCGAGGCTGTCTTCCATCTGCGCGGTGAAATCGTAATTCATCAACTCGCGGAAGTTGGCTTCCAGACGGTCAGTCACGATTTCACCCATTTTCTCCGCATAGAAACGACGGTTTTCAACGCGTACGTAGCCACGGTCCTGAATGGTCGAGATGATTGACGCGTAGGTCGACGGACGACCAATACCGCGTTTTTCCAGCTCTTTCACCAGGGAGGCTTCACTGAAGCGCGCAGGCGGCTTGGTAAAGTGCTGAGCCGGGATCAATTCGACCAGAGACAGCTCGTCACCTTTGTTAACCGCCGGCAACGTGCGGTCTTCATCACCTTTACGCAACGCTGGCATGACTTTTGTCCAGCCATCGAAGCGCAGGATGCGGCCACGCGCCTTCAGTCGGAAATCACCTGCGCCGACAGTCAGCGTGGTGGAGTCGTACTGCGCTGGCGTCATCTGACATGCTACGAACTGGCGCCAGATCAGCTGATAAAGCTTCTGCGCGTCGGCTTCCATGTCTTTCAGCGACTCGGCTAACACAGAGACGTCAGAAGGACGGATCGCTTCGTGCGCTTCCTGAGAGTTCTCTTTGCTGGCGAACTGATTGGCACTTTCCGGCAGGTATTTCTTACCGAAATTGTCACTGATGTAGCCGCGCACCATGTTAACCGCGTCCTGGCTCAGGTTGGTTGAGTCGGTACGCATATAAGTGATGTAACCCGCTTCATACAAACGCTGGGCCATCATCATGGTTTTCTTTACGCCATACCCCAGACGCGTGCTTGCAGCCTGTTGCAGCGTAGAGGTAATAAACGGCGCCCCTGGCTTGCTGCTGGTCGGTTTGTCTTCACGCTCCAGCACCTGATAGCGTGCTTTTTCCAGCAGCGCCACGGCGGCCATGGTCTGGTCGCGGTTTTCCGGACGGAACGGTTTGTCGTTCTGATGGCTCACCTGCAGCGGCAGAGCATCACCGCCCGGCGTGGTCACATTGGCGTCGACTTCCCAGAACTCTTCCGGCACGAAGGCTTTAATTTCACGCTCACGCTCGACGACAAGACGCACAGCGACAGACTGCACACGACCTGCAGACAGGCCACGGGCAATCTTCTTCCACAGCAGTGGAGAAACCATGTAACCCACAACGCGGTCCATAAAGCGACGCGCCTGCTGGGCGTTTACACGGTCGATATTCAGCTCACCCGGCTTCTCAAACGCCTGGCGAATCGCATTCTTCGTAATTTCGTTAAACACTACACGGCTGTAGCGTTTGTCATCACCACCGATCACTTCCCGCAGGTGCCACGCAATGGCTTCCCCTTCGCGGTCAAGGTCGGTTGCGAGATAGATGTGGTCTGCTTTTTCAGCAAGCTGCTTCAGCTCGTTAACGACTTTTTCTTTCCCGGGCAATACTTCATATTGTGCATCCCAGTTATGCCATGGGTTAACCCCCATGCGATTGACAAGCGCGCTACGTTCATCCTTTTTAGGCTTTTTGGCCCCTTTGGTGGAGGTAGAGTCTGCGCTCTTTTTGCTGGCTGAGCCACTGGTCGGCAAATCGCGGATATGACCCACGCTGGACTTAACCACGTAGTCATTACCCAGATACTTATTGATCGTTTTGGCTTTTGCCGGGGACTCAACGATGACGAGAGCTTTACCCATATTCACCTTTACCTAATTTAATTCTTCCAGGAATACGCCGCACGTTGATTTCCCTTCCGCTGACGGCGAGCCATTGATATTGCGGCTGCGTCAGGAGATATCAACCCCTTTGTCTTACCGGGCGGTAAAGAAAAACCGCCCAGGTGATTGAGTTATCGGGTATTTTTCTCACATCTCGTATAATTCGTGACGAATTCCCGGTTGAATGTCAAGCAATTCTGTTGCCAGAATGACGAAAGCGCACACTCTACCTGATAAAATTCGTTACGCAACTTTATTAGCATGCAAAAGCAAATCCCGCCAGCCAGGCCCACGCACCTTATCCCCTCACATTACAGGGAAAATTTGCCCCCGAAGCGCCCCCGGCGTAGACTATTGTCACTGTTTAAGGAGTGGATTATGCAGAATACGACCCAACCTATTGACCGAGCCTCTCTGCTTATCGAAGCAAACAAGCTTATCCGTGACCATGAAGATACGCTGGCGGGCATTGAAGCCACTGGCGTAGATCAGCGCAATGGCGTGCTGATTTTCAGCGGCGAATACTTCCTTGACGAACAGGGGTTACCGACCCCAAAAAGCACTGCCGTGTTTAACATGTTTAAATACCTGGCGCATACGCTTTCTGAGAAATATCACCTGGTCGATTAATGCAAAACGCGAGGCATATGCCTCGCGTTTTTGTTTACAGCAGCGGTTTTTGTCCGCGCTGTAGCCAGCGGAGCAGCAGGCGGTCCGCACTCTCTGCCGCACTGTTGGTGAAGCGGTCAAGCAGGCGCTTACGCTGGGTATAGCGCACGCCAACCAACTCCCTGCCCTCCATCAGATTGAGCAGCAGGTCGTCACTGGTCCCGACTTCATCCACCAGCCCTTTCTCCTGCGCCTGGATACCGTACCAGTGCTCGCCCGTCGCGACCTGTTCAATATCGAGCGCGGGACGCATACGGTGCACGAAGTCTTTAAAGAGGTGATGCGTTTCATTCAGATCTTCACGGAATTTCTGTCTCCCTTCTTCCGTGTTTTCACCGAGCAGGGTGAGCGTGCGTTTGTACTGACCTGCCGTGTGAAGTTCGATATCAATCTCTTTATTCTTCAGGAAACGGTTAAAGTTAGGGATCTGCGCGACCACACCGATTGAACCAATAATGGAGAACGGAGCCGCTACGATTTTATCCGCAACGCAGGCCATCATATAACCTCCGCTCGCCGCCACTTTGTCCACCGCAACGGTCAATGGGATCTGTTTTTCACGCAGACGCTGCAGCTGTGAGGCTGCCAATCCGTAACCGTGAACGACACCGCCGGGGCTTTCAAGACGCACGACAACCTGATCCTGCGGGGTCGCCACGGCCAGAACGGCAGTCACTTCCTCCCGCAATGAGGAAACTTCATGCGCATCCATACTCCCCTTAAAATCGAGTACATAGACGCGTGGGGTGACCTTATCCTGCGGCGCATTGAGCTTCGCTTTTGCCTTTGCCGCTTTGGCTTCCTGTTTGTGCTTTTTCTTCTGCGCTTTCTGCCACAGTTTTTGTTGGTGAGTATCAAGCAGCGCCAGAGACATATCTTCCTGCATCTCTTTATACTGCTCGCTCAGACGGGTGATGTGTAACTCCCCACGCTGACGCTTGCGCTGCGTCAGGTTGACAATCAGAACGGCAACCACTGCGATGGCAATGACAACCGTCGCGATTTTGGCCAAAAACAACCCATATTGAGAAAGTAATTCCACGCGTTCCACCTTGATTTAACCACGAATCTTTCACGGCAGTGTACAACAGCCCTGCCCATGCGTCTCGCTCGTGACATTACCTCTGCGAGCCGCCTTCAGGAATCCCCGGTCAGGCGTTTAAATATTTGCAAATTGTTAATTTCACAGTAATGCGTCCTGTAGACTGATTGAATTATTAGGCTAATTCGGGCATAAAGCCGAAAAGTCATTATGAAGGCGTCATCGCGTCACTGTACGCCTGAGGAGTCACCGTGCATTATCAACCACAAAAAAACCTGCTACAGAACCGGATCATTCTCGTTACCGGTGCCAGCGACGGAATTGGCCGCGAGGCGGCTCTGACGTACGCTGAATATGGCGCAAGCGTTATTCTGATTGGCCGCAACGAAGAGAAATTGAAAGGTGTCGCGCAGGAAATTGAAGCTGCTGGTGGAACACTGGCGGCGTGGTACACGCTCGATTTACTCACCTGCACTCCCGAAGTGTGCCAGGAACTCGCCCAACGCATAAGTACCCGCTATCCAGTACTGAACGGTGTGCTACACAACGCCGGTTTGCTTGGGGATGTTTGCCCAATGGATGAACAAGATCCTGATACCTGGCAGCAGGTGATGCAGGTCAACGTCAACGGGACGTTTTTCCTTACCCAGGCATTGCTTCCTTTATTACTCAAATCCGAGTCAGGCTCGCTGGTCTTCACCTCTTCCAGCGTGGGTCGCGAAGGCCGGGCGAACTGGGGAGCTTATGCCGTATCAAAATTCGCCACCGAAGGCATGATGCAGGTGCTGGCGGAGGAATATCAGAGCCGCCATCTGCGCGTAAATTGCATTAACCCCGGTGGAACGCGCACCAAAATGCGTGCCAGCGCGTTCCCGACCGAAGATCCACAGAAGCTGAAAACTCCGGCTGATATAATGCCGCTCTATCTCTGGCTAATGGGCGATGACAGTCGCCGCAAGACAGGGATGACCTTTGACGCCCAGCCAGGCCGTAAACCAGGAATTTCCCAATGAGTGAAGAACGCCATCAGCAGCGCCAGCAGCGTCTGAAAGAACAGGTCGATGCTCGCGTCGCGGCAGCCCAGGACGAACGCGGGATCATCATCGTGTTCACCGGCAACGGTAAAGGTAAAACCACTGCCGCATTTGGTACCGCTACGCGTGCCGTCGGGCACGGGCAGAAAGTCGGTGTCATCCAGTTTATCAAAGGCATATGGCCCAACGGCGAGAGGAATTTGCTTGAGCCTCATGGCGTCGAGTTTCAGGTAATGGCGACCGGGTTTACGTGGAATACCCAGAACCGGGAAACGGACACCGCCGCCTGTCTCGCCGTCTGGGAACATGCCAAAAGAATGCTGGCCGATCCTTCGCTAAACATGGTGCTACTGGATGAGATCACCTATATGGTCGCCTACGACTACCTGCCTCTGGAAGCAGTGCTGGGTGCGCTGAAGAACCGACCTGCACATCAGACGGTGATCGTCACGGGGCGTGGGTGTCATCGGGATATTCTGGAGCTGGCAGATACCGTCAGCGAGCTGCGTCCGGTGAAACATGCGTTTGATGCGGGTATCAAAGCGCAAATCGGGATTGATTACTAAAAAAAGCCCGGTCACGCTGACCGGGCTTCTGTTTTAACCGTTGTTGTTACGGCTGCCGGAACGGCGGTTGCTGCTCACCAGGCTGTGGCGTTTCACCGCACGACGGATCTGATTCGCCTTCATGCGACGACGATCTTTCTCTACTGCCACTTTAGAGGTGGTTTCTGGCGTCAGACCAACCAGCTCGCGCAGATAGTTAGTTTGCGTCAGATCCAGTTCGGTATAACCGCCACGCGGCAGACCTTTTGGCAGCAGAATGTCGCCGTAACGGACGCGGATCAAGCGGCTCACCTGAACGCCAACGGCTTCCCACAGACGACGTACTTCGCGGTTACGGCCCTCGGTCAGCGTTACGTTGTACCACTGGTTAATACCTTCACCACCGGTAAATTTGATGGTTTTGAACGCTGCAGGACCGTCTTCCAACTGAACGCCGCGCGACAGATCGCGCAGTTTATTCTCATCAACCTGACCAAAGACGCGCACGGCGTATTCACGTTCCACTTCACGGCTTGGGTGCATCAGACGGTTTGCCAGTTCACCATCGGTGGTAAACAGCAGCAGACCGCAGGTATTCACGTCCAGACGACCTACTGCAATCCAGCGAGCGCCACGCAGTTTAGGCAGACGGTCAAACACCGTCGGGCGACCTTCCGGGTCGTTGCGGGTACACAGTTCGCCTTCCGGCTTGTAGTAAGCCAGCACGCGGCAAATCTGTTCAGCGGACTCTTTTACGGAGATAAGATGACCGTCAATACGGATCTTCAGCCCCGGTACAATTTCTACGCGGTCGCCCAGCGTGGCGATTTTACCGTCCACACTCACGCGGCCCGCTTCAATAATGGCTTCGATTTCACGGCGTGAGCCGTGGCCGGCGCGCGCCAGCACTTTCTGTAACTTCTCGCTCATTGAGCTTCCTCAGGTGTCGCCTTCACAGGCGTCGAATCAGGTCAAAAGAGGGCTTACCCCTGCTTTGATGGCCGCGTAGTATATCTGCTTACACCATTACAAGAAAGGCTTAACATCACCCACGCCTTCACGAATCACTTCTGGTGCATCTTCGGTCAAGTCGACCACGGTGGTCGGCTGCTGTCCGAGATAGCCACCGTGAATAATCAACTCAACGACCTTCTCCAGACGATCTTTGATCTCTTCCGGATCGGACTCGGTAAACTCGCTCCCCGGCAGCATCAGCGAGGTCGAGAGCATCGGTTCGCCGAGCGTTTCCAGCAGCGCCTGCGCAATCGGGTTCGACGGTACGCGCATCCCGATGGTTTTACGTTTTTCCTGCAGAAGACGGCGCGGAACCTCTTTCGTCCCTTTCAGGATGAACGTGTAATTACCCGGCGTGTTGTTCTTGATCAGGCGAAACGCCACGTTATCCACATAAGCATAGGTCGACAACTCAGAGAGATCGCGACACATCAGGGTAAAGTTATGGCCGTCCGGCAGCTGGCGAATACGGCAAATGCGTTCCATCGCCCCTTTGTCTTCAATTTTGCAGCCCAGCGCATAGCCAGAATCGGTCGGATAGACAATGACACCGCCTTTGCGAACGATCTCTACGGCCTGGTTAATCAGGCGTGGCTGCGGGTTATCCGGATGGATATAGAAAAATTGACTCATACTTCCCTCTCTTCAATTTGCTGTGGCTGTTCCCAGAGCGTCCAGACAGGCTCAACGCCAGCGGGCAGCCAGAGCTTGCGCCCCAGTTCGATCCAGGCGCAAGGCTGATGGAAATCAGACCCTTGTGACCCAAGCAGGCCGAACTGACGGGCATAAGTTGCGAGCTGCGCGCGCTCATTGGGCGCCTGCTGACACTGGGCGACTTCCATCGCCTCACCACCGCATTCGGCAAAGTGTGCCAGCAGTCTTTTCAGCCATTTAGCAGAAAGATTATATCGCCCCGGATGGGCCAGCACGGCCTTGCCACCAGAATGATGAATCACATCAATAGCTTGTTTTATTGTACACCACTGTGGCGGAACGTATCCGGTTTTCCCGCGAGCAAGATATTTTTTAAAAACATCCGCCATTGTCGTGGCTTTACCCGCCTCTACCAAAAAACGGGCGAAATGACCGCGCGTTACCGCCCCGCCGTTCGCCAGCTTTTGAGCACCTTCCAGCGCGCCCGGAATATGCGCCTTTTCCAGACGTTCACCAATCATCTCTGCGCGCTGGTTGCGGCGCGTTTTTTGTTCTTGCAAAAAGGCCCGAAGTGCCGGATGGTCTATATCGATATTCAGGCCAACAATATGAATTTCATGGTTTTCCCAGACGGTGGAGATTTCGACACCGGACACCAGATTAAGCGCCAGCCCGCTGCGGGCGATTTCGGCGCGCGCCGCCGGAATGGCATCTGTCGTATCGTGATCGGTTATCGCCAGCGTACCGACGCGCATTTCAACGGCACGATGAACCAGGTCCTCGGGTGTCAGCAGGCCATCAGAGGCCTGTGTATGGCTGTGTAAATCATAAATAATCGCGTAGGTGGTATCGCTCAAAGCACTTCCCATAGCAGGTTGGAGACATCCGAAACCGCCATGATACCGACTTAACGTGAAATTCTGAAATCAAGGGTTGACAACTTGCCATCGGACTAGTTAACTAGTACGCAAGTTCACACGAGAAAGGTATCTGAAAATGACAGCACATTTCACTCTGCACGGTTGGTGGCGCACTTCCTGATCATCGGGCAGTGTCACGCGTCTGCGAAATGCAAACAGATACCCAGCCCGCTACTAAGCGGGCTTTTTTTTGAACAGAATAAATGAGAACAACATCATGCAAACAGCCAAACCACACCTCGAACTGCTAACCTGCGAGGCGGCCTATCGCCACAACCCCACCGCGCTGTTTCATCAGGTGTGCGGTGCTCGCCCGGCAACGTTGCTGCTGGAATCTGCGGATATCGACAGCAAAGACGATCTCAAGAGCCTGCTGCTGGTTGACAGCGCGTTGCGCATTACCGCTTTAGGTGACACTGTCACCATTAAGGCACTGTCAGAAAATGGCGCGTCGCTGCTGCCGCTGTTGGATGCCGCCCTGCCTGCCGGAATTGAAAATGAACGTCATCCGGAAATGCGGGTTCTGCATTTCCCGCCGGTCAGCCAGTTGCTGGATGAAGACGCACGTCTCTGTTCTCTGTCCGTTTTCGATGCTTTCCGCCTGCTGCAAAACCTGGTGTCCGTACCGGAAGATGAGCGTGAGGCAATGTTCTTCGGTGGGCTGTTTGCGTATGACCTGGTCGCGGGTTTTGAAGATTTGCCGGAAACAGAACAAGGCAACCGCTGCCCTGACTACTGCTTCTACCTGGCGGAAACCTTGCTGGTGATCGACCATCAAAAAAAATATACCCGCATTCAGGCGAGCCTGTTCACACCGTCTGCAGCAGAGAAAAACCGCCTTGAACACCGCATCTCGCAGCTACAGCAGCAAATGACCGAAGCACCGCCTGCGCTTCCGGTGCAGCGCGTGGAGAAGATGACATGTGACGTCAACCAGACTGACGATCAGTACGGCGCCGTTGTTCGCCAGATGCAAAAAGCGATTCGTGCCGGTGAAATTTTCCAGGTTGTCCCTTCCCGTCGCTTCTCTTTGCCCTGCCCGTATCCGCTGGCGGCCTACGACGTGCTGAAGAAAAGCAACCCGAGTCCGTACATGTTCTTTATGCAGGACAACGATTTCACCCTGTTTGGCGCGTCACCAGAAAGCTCACTGAAATACGATGCCACCAGCCGCCAGATTGAGATCTACCCTATTGCCGGGACGCGTCCGCGCGGTCGTCGTGCTGATGGTTCACTGGATCGCGATCTCGACAGCCGCATCGAACTCGAAATGCGTACCGACCACAAGGAGCTTTCCGAGCACCTGATGCTGGTCGATCTGGCGCGTAACGACCTGGCACGCATTTGTACTCCGGGTAGCCGTTACGTCGCTGACCTCACCAAAGTCGACCGTTATTCATTTGTGATGCACCTGGTTTCCCGAGTGGTCGGTGAACTGCGCAGCGACCTCGACGTGCTGCACGCCTATCGCGCCTGCATGAACATGGGAACCCTGAGCGGTGCGCCAAAAGTCCGCGCCATGCAGTTGATTGCCGGTGCCGAAGGCCGTCGTCGCGGTAGTTACGGCGGTGCGGTGGGTTACTTCACCGCCCACGGCGATCTTGATACCTGTATCGTAATCCGTTCTGCCTATGTCGAAGACGGTATTGCCACCGTCCAGGCGGGCGCAGGCATTGTTCTTGATTCTGTTCCGCAGTCTGAAGCTGACGAAACACGCAGTAAAGCGCGTGCGGTACTTCGCGCCATTGCTACCGCACACCATGCACAGGAGATTTTCTGATGGCTGACATTCTGCTGCTCGATAATATCGACTCCTTTACTTATAACCTTGCAGATCAGCTGCGTGCGAATGGTCATAACGTCGTTATCTACCGCAACCACGTGCCGGCACAGACGCTAATTGACCGACTGGCCACCATGCAAAACCCGGTGTTGATGCTCTCTCCAGGGCCCGGTGCACCGAGTGAAGCTGGCTGTATGCCAGAACTGTTGACGCGTATGCGCGGAAAGCTGCCGATTATCGGTATCTGTCTCGGCCACCAGGCCATCGTTGAAGCCTATGGCGGCTACGTTGGCCAGGCGGGCGAAATTCTGCACGGCAAAGCGTCCAGCATCGAACATGACGGTCAGGCGATGTTTGCCGGCTTGCCTAACCCACTCCCGGTGGCACGCTACCACTCGCTGGTGGGAAGCAACATTCCAGCCGGGCTGACCATTAACGCCTCGTTTGAAGGGATGGTGATGGCGGTGCGTCATGATGCGGATCGCGTCTGCGGTATGCAGTTCCACCCGGAATCGATTCTGACCTCTAACGGTGCTCGTCTGCTGGAACAAACTCTCGACTGGGCATTACAGAAGCTGGAACAGACTAATACCCTGCAGCCGATTCTGGAAAAACTGTACCAGGCGCAGACCCTGAGCCAGCAGGAAAGCCACCAGCTCTTCTCAGCCGTGGTTCGCGGCGAGCTGAAACCTGAACAGCTTGCTGCTGCACTGGTGAGCATGAAAGTGCGCGGTGAAAGCCCGCAGGAGATCGCCGGTGCCGCTACGGCCCTGCTGGAAAATGCCGCTCCGTTCCCGCGCCCGGACTATCCGTTTGCCGATATTGTTGGCACCGGCGGTGACGGCAGCAACAGCATCAACATTTCCACCGCAAGCGCCTTCGTGGCGGCGGCGTGTGGTTTGAAAGTCGCGAAACACGGTAACCGCAGCGTTTCCAGCCGGTCAGGCTCTTCCGATTTGCTCGCCGCATTCGGTATTAATCTCGATATGAACGCCGAGCGTTCCCGTGAAGCGCTGGATGACCTGGGTGTCTGTTTCCTGTTTGCGCCGAAGTACCACACCGGTTTCCGCCACGCGATGCCAGTTCGTCAGCAGCTCAAAACCCGTACGCTGTTTAACGTACTGGGGCCACTTATCAACCCGGCTCATCCGCCGCTGGCGCTGATTGGCGTCTATAGCCCTGAACTGGTGCTGCCGATTGCTGAGACACTGCGTGTTCTGGGATATCAACGTGCCGCCGTGGTCCACAGTGGAGGAATGGATGAGGTGTCGCTGCATGCGCCAACGCTGGTAGCCGAACTGCGCGACGGCGAGATCCTGAGCTATCAGCTGGAAGCAGCCGACTTCGGTTTAGCACCGTATCACCAGGAAGCGCTGGCAGGCGGTACGCCGGAAGAAAACCGTGACATTCTGACGCGCTTATTACAAGGTAAAGGAGAGGTCGCTCATGAGGCCGCCGTTGCTGCCAACGTCGCCATGCTGATGCGTTTGCACGGTGAGGAAGACCTGAAGGCCAACGTTCAAAAAGTTCTGGATGTACTGCGCTCTGGTGCAGCTTACGATCGCGTTACCGCACTTGCGGCAAGAGGGTAAAGAATGCAGACCGTTTTAGCGAAAATCGTTGCCGATAAGGCCATCTGGGTGGAAGCACGCAAGCAACAACAGCCGCTTGCCAGTTTCCAGAATGACGTCGTTCCAAGTAGCCGTCGTTTCTATGATGCCCTGCAGGGTGCACGCACTGCGTTTATCCTTGAGTGCAAAAAAGCGTCCCCGTCTAAAGGTGTTATCCGTGACGATTTCGACCCAGCGCGTATCGCTGGTATTTATAAGCATCATGCGTCCGCCATTTCTGTGCTGACGGATGAGAAATATTTCCAGGGCAGCTTTGATTTTCTGCCCATCGTCAGCGGCATCGCACCACAGCCGATTCTGTGCAAAGACTTTATTATCGACCCGTATCAAATCTGGCTGGCGCGCTTTTACCAGGCTGACGCCTGCCTGCTGATGCTCTCGGTGCTAGACGACGAACAGTATCGCCAGCTTTCTGCCGTGGCACACAGTCTGAACATGGGCGTGCTGACAGAAGTCAGTAATGAAGAAGAACTGGAACGCGCGATTGCGCTGGAAGCCAGAGTGGTCGGCATTAACAACCGCGATCTTCGCGACCTGTCGATCGACCTCAACCGCACCCGCCAGCTCGCGCCGCGTCTGGGCTCCGGTGTGACGGTGATCAGCGAGTCCGGTATTAACAGCTACGCGCAGGTACGTGAGTTGAGCCACTTCGCCAACGGTTTCCTGATTGGCTCCGCCATGATGGAACATGACGACCTCAACGCTGCGGTGCGCCGGGTGTTGCTGGGTGAAAACAAAGTGTGCGGTTTGACCCGCGAACAGGATGCCCGGGCTGCGTATGACGCGGGGGCGATCTACGGCGGGCTGATTTTTGTCGATTCATCTCCACGAGTTGTCAGCGTAGAACAGGCACGCGAGGTGATAGCGGCAGCGCCGCTCAGCTATGTCGGCGTTTTCCGCAATGCGGATATCACGGACGTGGCGGCAAAAGCCGACGCTTTATCCCTGAGCGCGGTCCAGCTCCACGGTGATGAAGATCAGGCGTATATAGACGCTCTGCGTACCGCGCTGGCACCGCAGGTGCAGATCTGGAAAGCACAGACCGTAGGCGACACCCTGCCAGCGCGTAATCTTAATCATGTTGATAAATACGTGCTGGATAACGGCCAGGGCGGCACCGGTCAGCGTTTTGACTGGTCGCTGCTGAATGGTGAAAAGCTGGATAACGTCCTGCTGGCGGGCGGATTAAGCCCGGATAACTGCGTGGAAGCCGCGAAAACGGGCTGCGCAGGCCTCGATTTCAATTCAGGCGTAGAGTCGCAACCGGGTATCAAAGATGCCAGCAAGCTGGCCTCGGTATTTAAAACTCTGCGTGCATATTAAGGAAGAGAAGATGACGACATTACTAAACCCTTATTTTGGTGAGTTCGGTGGGATGTACGTCCCGCAAATCCTGATGCCCGCTCTGCGCCAGCTGGAAGAGGCGTTTGTCAGCGCGCAGAAGGATCCGGCATTTCAGGCTGAATTTACCGACCTGCTGAAAAACTACGCTGGTCGTCCAACGGCACTGACCAAGTGTCGCAACCTGACCGAAGGCACCAAAACCACGCTGTACCTTAAGCGCGAAGATTTGCTGCACGGCGGCGCACACAAAACTAACCAGGTGTTGGGTCAGGCGCTGCTCGCCAAACGTATGGGTAAAACCGAAATCATCGCCGAGACCGGCGCGGGTCAACACGGTGTGGCATCGGCACTGGCCAGTGCCCTGCTCGGCCTGAAATGTCGCATTTATATGGGCGCAAAAGACGTTGAGCGTCAGTCGCCGAACGTCTTCCGTATGCGTCTGATGGGTGCAGAAGTGATCCCGGTTCACAGTGGTTCAGCCACGCTGAAAGATGCCTGTAACGAAGCGCTGCGCGACTGGTCTGGCAGCTATGAAACCGCGCACTATATGCTCGGTACCGCTGCGGGCCCGCACCCGTTCCCGACTATCGTACGTGAATTCCAGCGCATGATTGGTGAAGAAACCAAAGCGCAGATCCTTGAAAAAGAGGGGCGTCTGCCGGATGCGGTGATCGCCTGCGTCGGCGGTGGATCTAACGCTATCGGCATGTTTGCCGATTTCATCGACGACACCCGCGTTGGCCTGATTGGCGTTGAGCCTGCCGGTCATGGGATCGAAACCGGTGAACACGGTGCGCCACTGAAGCATGGACGCGTAGGGATCTACTTCGGTATGAAGTCCCCGATGATGCAGACTGACGAAGGCCAGATTGAAGAGTCATATTCCATCTCAGCGGGCCTCGATTTCCCGTCCGTTGGACCACAGCACGCGTACCTGAACAGCATCGGTCGTGCGGATTATGTTTCCATTACCGATGATGAAGCGCTGGAAGCCTTTAAAACATTGTGTCGTAGCGAAGGGATTATCCCGGCGCTGGAGTCTTCTCACGCACTGGCACACGCGCTGAAAATGATGAAAGAAAACCCGGAGAAAGAGCAGCTGCTGGTGGTTAACCTTTCCGGTCGCGGTGACAAAGATATCTTCACCGTTCACGATATTCTGAAAGCACGAGGGGAACTCTGATGGAACGCTACGATAACGCATTTGCAGAACTGAAATCCCGCCGGGAAGGCGCGTTCGTTCCCTTCGTTACCCTGGGCGACCCGGGCCCGGAACAGTCGCTGAAGATTATTGACGCCCTGATTGAAGCCGGTGCCGATGCGCTGGAGCTGGGTATCCCCTTCTCTGACCCGCTGGCGGATGGCCCAACGATTCAGAATGCGACGCTGCGCGCCTTTGCGGCGGGCGTCACGCCAACCCAGTGCTTTGAGATGCTGGCCGCCATTCGACAGAAACACCCGACAATCCCAATCGGCCTGCTAATGTACGCCAACCTGGTGTTTAACCGCGGGATCGATGAGTTCTATGCCGAGTGCGCACGCGTAGGCGTTGATTCTGTACTGGTGGCGGATGTGCCGGTTGAGGAATCTGCACCGTTCCGCCAGGCAGCAATGCGCCACAACGTTGCCCCGATTTTCATCTGCCCACCGAATGCTGATGACGAGCTGCTGCGCCAGATTGCCTCTTACGGTCGCGGGTATACCTACCTGCTCTCCCGTGCGGGCGTGACCGGTGCCGAGAATAAAGCCGCACTGCCGCTGCATCATCTGGTAGAAAAGCTGGCTGAATACCATGCCGCACCGCCGCTGCAGGGATTCGGGATTTCCTCTCCTGAACAGGTCTCGGCAGCGATTGAAGCAAAAGCAGCAGGGGCGATTTCCGGCTCGGCTATTGTCAAAATCATCGAGAAGAACGTTGATAAGCCCGAGCAGATGCTGGCCGAACTGAAAACATTCGTAAGCGCAATGAAAGCCGCAACCCGAAGAGCATAATCCCTTCGCCGTCTGGCAACTCCGCCAGACGGTTCCCATCTTCTTTTTATACTCCCTCATCACTTTACAGCATTAATATCAATTGCAATAAATAGCAAACTAATACTTAACTACCCCCTTCACTAAACAGGCAGTCAACAATATCGTTTTGTCGATTTACTTATTATAAGGAAAGTATAATGTATGCGCATGTTTGCTATTGTAATAATATTTGGATAACATGTTGAGAAATTTCATTTTTGGCTGGGAAGAGTGTGACCTGAGTATTTACCGTCAGGCATATGCTACTTATGGCGGTAGCGTATGCACACATCCGGATGTGTTAACTTACCTTTCGAACAAACGAAAAAAAGAAATTCAGTTCTTTTGCAGAAAAAAAGATGGCATTGTCGTTTCATCAACTTATTCTATTAATGGGTCACTGAATCTCTACTCAAAATCACATCCTTTTGTTTTTGAGGATATAATTTTACCCAGCGCCACCCATTCAAAATCCTTTCTTCCCGTCAGGACGAAAAAGCTTTCACCACTACAGAAAAGTTCATTCATCAACTCCTTCAGCAGTAAAATGCTGAATGATGAGATATGTCACATGAAACCGCTATTTTCTACAAAAACGGTTAGAAAAAGAAATGGAGAAAGAAGTCGTTTTCTCAAGCTTGGAGGTGAAATACTGGATGTGAACGATCTTTCCACTGACGAGATTTGCGACAGTTATATAGACTTGTTTAATGCTCGCTGGCGGGGCAAAGTATCGCCCTACCCAAGAGAAAATCTACTGGATGCCATTAATAGCTTGAGACATATGATTTTTGGATCCGCACTCGCAATCAATAAGAAAATCATAGCCATTGATTTAATATTTAAAACCGAATGCCCCGGGTGGATTTACTTCGACGACATCAATGGAGGATACGACCCTCAATACAATAATATTGGTGCGGGAAGCATCTTGCTTTGGGAAAATTATAATCGAGCCAGAGAACTGTGTGAGCAGAATGAGAAAAAAATCATCTTCTCTCTTGGGAAATACTTCAGCGGAATGGAGTATAAAAAACAGTGGTGCAACATTAGTCCACTGAGGTGTGTATTTTAATTACGTTTTGATGAAAAACCTCACGCTCACCTACTATAGTTAATCTATTGTCCCTTCACAAACACACTCACATTATGCTCTTTTCTGTCAGATCTTATTTTCACGGGCGCATGCGGTTAATGCTCGCCATTTTGGCCGGAGTAACCTGCTTTGTAGCCCTTCCCCCTGATCTGGGATATCTGCAACGGCTGCTGATAGGCTGGAATGTGCTGGCGTGGCTATATCTGTGCTTTATGTGGTTTCGTATGTTACGTACTGATGTGCGGGATATTCCGCATATTGCCAAAATGCAGGATGAGAGCGCGGGGCTGGTGCTGGGCATGGTGATTATCGGCTGCCTGGCCAGCATTCTGGCGATCCTGATTGAGCTAACCTCACTCAAGCACCTGACCGGATCGCCGCGCGTGCTGCATCTGCTGTTGACGGGTACCACGCTGGCCGTTTCCTGGGCCTTACTGCCCACCTCATTTGCGATGCATTACGCTCATCACCATTACCTGCACCGAACTAAAGACGTCATACCCATGATTTTTCCAGAAAAACCGGAGGAACCCGGTTACTGGGATTTTCTTTATTTTTCTTTCACCATCGCGGTAGCGTCACAAACTGCCGATGTGGCGACCGGTACCACCGACATGCGGCAAATTACGTTGCTCCAGTCGGTGATTTCTTTTGTTTTCAATCTGGCGATTCTGGGTCTGTCAGTAAACGTTGGAGCCGGGCTACTGAGCTAAACCCATCTGAATTTCCGCATCGAAGAAACAACTCAGTATTACCGGTGTTCAGTGCTATCTCTGTTCCGAAGTCGTGCTGCCGTTGGATGAGCAGCACGGTTTAATGATTGAGGTCATAAAAACAGGCAGTATTTTGGAGAGCAGTTTTGGAGAAACAAAAAACGTTATATATTCCAGTCCGTTAAATCAACATACTCCTTCTGAGTTCAGAGGCTTACTCATGTCATGGCAATACTTTAAACAGACTTACCTGGTTAAGTTCTGGTCACCTGTACCGGCCGTTATCGCGGCGGGGATCCTTTCTACCTACTATTTCGGCATTACCGGCACCTTCTGGGCCGTCACCGGCGAGTTCACGCGCTGGGGTGGGCAACTGCTACAACTGGCTGGGGTACATACCGAAGAGTGGGGTTACTTTAAACTCATTCATCTGGACGGCACACCGCTCACCCGCATTGATGGGATGATGATCATGGGTATGTTCGGCGGATGTTTAGCTGCGGCGCTATGGGCAAATAACGTCAAGCTGAGGCTGCCTAAAAGCCGAATCCGTATTCTGCAGGCGATTGTCGGCGGCATGATTGCCGGCTTCGGCGCGCGTCTGGCGATGGGGTGCAACCTTGCCGCCTTCTTCACTGGTATTCCTCAGTTTTCACTGCATGCCTGGTTTTTTGCTGTCGCCACGGCCATCGGCTCTTACTTTGGCGCAAAATTTACCCTTCTCCCGCTGTTCCGTATTCCGGTCAAAATGGTCAAGGTGAGTGCGGCTTCTCCACTGACGCAAAAGCCCTCTCAGGCCCGTCGCCGCTTCCGCCTGGGTATGTTGGTCTTTTTCGCCATGCTGGCGTGGGGGCTGTGTACAGCTCTGAACCAGCCGAAACTCGGTCTGGCGATGCTGTTTGGCGTGGGTTTTGGCCTTCTCATTGAACGCGCACAGATCTGCTTTACTTCGGCGTTTCGCGATATGTGGATCACCGGCCGCACGATGATGGCGAAAGCGATTATCGCCGGGATGGCGGTCAGTGCCATCGGTATCTTCAGCTATGTCCAGTTAGGTGTCGAACCGAAAATCATGTGGGCGGGTCCTAACGCGGTGATTGGCGGCCTGCTGTTTGGCTTCGGGATCGTGCTGGCTGGCGGGTGTGAAACCGGCTGGATGTACCGCGCCGTTGAGGGTCAGGTGCATTACTGGTGGGTGGGTCTGGGAAATGTTATCGGCTCGACGATACTGGCTTACTTCTGGGACGACCTCTCCCCTGTGCTTGCCACCAACTGGGACAAGGTGAACCTGCTGAGCACCTTCGGCCCCCTCGGCGGTCTGCTGGTCACTTATGGTCTGCTGCTGGTAGCCTTTTTACTGGTTGTCGCACAGGAAAAACGTTTCTTCCGCAGAGCCACTGTTAAAACCCAAACGCAGGAGAATGCCGCATGAAAGAGATCGTGCCTGATTATCGCCTGGATATGGTCGGCGAACCCTGCCCCTATCCGGCAGTTGCCACACTTGAAGCGCTTCCGCAGCTCAAAAAAGGTGAAATTCTGGAAGTGGTGAGTGACTGTCCGCAGTCCATCAACAATATTCCGCTGGATGCCAAAAACCACGGTTACACGGTGTTAGATATCCAGCAGGACGGACCGACCATCCGCTATTTAATTCAGAAATAATGCTGTCACGGACGCCCCTATCTGGGGTGTATCTCCCGCCTCAAAACCTGCCTTATATCCCACTTTGACCGCGAATACAGTGAATGTCATTACAACAGCACTACACTTTAAGTGGATAAAAAACAAACAGGAGGTGTGGCATGTTTAATTCGATTCTTGTTCCTGTCGATATCTCTGAGAGTCGCCTGACCGAACAGGTGATCCCTTATGTACAGGCAAACGCAGCAATCAGTAACGGTAAAGTTCATTTTCTGACGGTCGTTCCCTCTTTCCCCTACTACTCCTCTCTTGGGCTGGCCTATTCTGTTGAGATGCCAAAACTGGCGGAAATACAGCAGGAGGCGCTGGAGAAACTCAATGAGATGGTAAAACAGTTCAATTTGCCCGCAGAACGCGTTCAGACACATGCCATTTCTGGCGCGCCTAAAGACCAGATCCTGAAACTGGCAGACAGTATCAACGCGGACCTGATCATTATTGCCTCTCATCGGCCTGATATTACGACCTATCTGTTAGGCTCAAACGCGGCAGTCGTTGTCCGCCACGCAAAATGTCCGGTGCTGGTTGTGCGCTAGGGGAAATCCTGCAGAAAGACTGGCCGTTTTTTGGCCAGTCTCAGGAGATGAAATCAGAAACGATAACCCGCGGAGAACATAAATACCCACGGATCCAGGCGAGTACTGATACTTTGCTGCTGACCGCCTGCTTTGAAGCGTACGTCAGTATCAATATCCATGTACCAGACAGAGGCGTTAATTAACCAGTCACGGTTAATCAGATAATCAAGACCTACCTGCCCGGCCATGCCCCAGGAATCTTTTAGACTGAGGTCTGACAAACCAGCCTCTTTACCGGTATCGTTAAATTTCTCATCAAAGAAGGTCGTGTAGTTCACACCGGCGCCAATATACGGACGCACTTTGCTGCTGGCATCGCCAAAGTACCACTGCGCCATCAACGTTGGTGGTAAATGGTGAACTGTGGCGATATCGCCTGTCGGCCCAAGGCCTACGCGATGGCGGAATGGCGTTGCAGCCAGAAGCTCAACACCAACGTTATCCGTCGCCATATAGGTGAACGTTAAACCTAACTGGGTGTTATTACTGACGTTAAAACCGCCCATACCCAGCACGTTATCCGATCCTTCAGTTGGGCGAACCGTAGCCGAACCGGCACGAATAAAGAATTCGCCTGCTTCATGCGCATATGCGCCGCCAGAGAGACTGCTTAATACAAGGGCTGCCACCGCTAATTTTTTCATATCCGCTCCATCGTTGTGGTTTTAATCGCGGGTGAGAATATACTCACAAATGAGTAATAAGTGATCTGCCACAGATCACATTAAAACCAGTAACTTAACATTCATTGATCTGGGTTAATTTTTTGTGGCGCATTGAAAAGCAATAAGTTGTTCCCATGTCAATTTTTGGCATTTCACAGTTACAAAATTTTCCCTTTTCCCCCTCTTGCTCTTCCTCTGGTGGCTGGATAATTTATCGCTCTCACAAGTTGATTTGATGCGTTCTTCTTTTGCAGGTGTGCCATGAGTGATACGAACCCGTGCATGACGTGCGGAGCCTGTTGTGCGTATTTTCGAGTCTCTTTCTACTGGGCCGAAGCCAGCGATGGTGGCGGTACCGTTCCGGTTCATCTCACAGAGCCGCTAACGCCTTTTCTGCGCTGCATGAGTGGCACCAACCAAAAACAGGTCCGCTGTGCAGCGCTACAGGGTGAGCCCGGGGTCTCGACCCGATGTTCCATCTATGAGGATCGCCCCAGCCCGTGCCGGGAATTTGCCATGTCAGGGGAAGATGGGCAGGTCAACGAAGCCTGTAACCGCGCACGCACGCGCGTTGGATTACCGCCGCTTTACAAAGATATGCTTTTCCATACAAGCCTTGATGCTGCCACAGCAGGTGCATCCGGTGTACAATTGCCGGCTAATTAACACCTGCAATACTCAAGGAGAGTGCATGTCTATCACGGCGAAGTCTGTCTACCGTGACACGGGAAACTTTTTCCGCAATCAGTTCATTACCTTTTTACTGATCGCGTTGCTTTGCGCCTTTATCACGGTGGTGCTTGGCCATGCGTTCTCACCGAGTGAAGAACAAATTGCCAGCCTGAGCCAGGGCGACCACCTTGCAGGAAGCGTAGGGTTGTTTGAACTGGTACAAAACATGACGCCTGAGCAACAACAAATTCTGCTGCGGGCTTCCGCTGCATCCACTTTCTCAGGTCTTATTGGTAATGCGGTGCTGGCCGGTGGCGTTCTGCTAATGATTCAGCTGGTGTCGGCGGGACATCGGGTCAGCGCTTTACGGGCGATTGGAGCCAGCGCACCGGTCTTACCTAAGCTGTTTATCCTAATCTTCTTAACCACCATGCTGGTGCAGATGGGGATTATGCTGGTCGTGGTACCAGGTGTGTTGCTGGCTATCGTGCTCTCTTTTGCCCCTGTGATGGTTGTGCAGGATAAAATGGGGATTTTTACCGCAATGCGCAGCAGCATCAGACTGGCATGGGCTAATATGCGTCTGGTGGCCCCCGCCGTGATCGGCTGGCTGCTTGCTAAAACGCTCTTGTTATTGTTTGCGCCGAATTTTGCGGTATTAACGCCTAATGTTGGCGCCGTGGTGGCGAATACGCTGAGCAATCTCATTTCAGCGGTACTGCTCGTCTATCTGTTCCGCCTGTATATGTTAATTCGTCAGTAATCCCGAGGCGGGGGGACATCGCTGTCTCCCGCCCCGCTCAGAAGATGGAATCACAGAATGAAGCAGTTTCTTGATTTTTTACCGCTCGTCGTCTTTTTCGCTTTTTATAAGCTGTACGACATCTATGCCGCCACCACAGCGTTGATCATTGCAACCGCTGTTGTGCTGATCTACTGCTGGGTTCGCTATCGCAAAGTGGAAAAGATGGCACTGGTGACGTTTGTCCTGGTGGCCGTATTTGGTGGACTAACCCTCTTCTTCCACAACGATGAATTTATCAAGTGGAAAGTCACTGTGATTTACGCGCTGTTTGCAGGTGCATTACTGATCAGCCAATGGGTAATGAAAAAACCACTGATCCAGCGCATGCTGGGCAAAGAGCTGACACTACCGCAGGAAGTATGGTCTCGCCTGAATATTGCCTGGGCGGTCTTCTTTATTCTCTGCGGCCTCGCCAATATCTATATCGCCTTCTGGCTGCCGCAGGATATCTGGGTCAACTTTAAGGTCTTTGGCCTGACCGCGCTGACGCTTATCTTCACGCTGTTAAGCGGTGTATACATCTATCGTCATATGCCGCAGGACGACAACCACTGATTAATGACTGACCAGAACGTCAACGACAGGCGTTCTGGTCTATTCTCTCCGCACGCGAATCATAGTAGCATCCCGCCTGAAGTCTTCCGTTACGAGTTAAAACAATGACAACAACTAACGCCCCTCAGGGCGAACTGGTTTTACGCACACTGGCAATGCCCGCTGACACCAATGCCAATGGCGATATTTTTGGCGGCTGGCTGATGTCGCAGATGGATATGGGCGGCGCAATTCTGGCAAAAGAGATCGCCCACGGGCGCGTGGTGACGGTGCGGGTGGACGGCATGACCTTCCTGCGCCCGGTTGCGGTAGGGGATGTGGTCTGCTGCTACGCGCGCTGTGTCAAACGCGGCAATACCTCCATTTCCATCAACATCGAGGTCTGGGTGAAGAAAGTCTCTTCTGAGCCGATTGGGCAGCGTTATAAGGCCACCGAAGCACTGTTTATTTATGTCGCCGTGGACAGCGAGGGTAAACCTCGTCAGCTTCCACAAGCCTGATCGACAGGCAAAAAAAAGCCTCCTTTCGGAGGCTTTTTTTATTCCATCTGCGCCCCGCCGTTCAGGCGGAAAACGATATTCACAATAAGTCCGCTGCCCGGTTTTCCGGCTTCATAGCGCCATCTGCGCATCGCCGATTTCACTTCGCGCTCAAACATATTAGAAGGTTGAGCAGATAAGATTTCCACGTTATCTACGCGCCCATCCGCAGTGACGTCAAATTTTACCCGTACGCGGCCTTCAATACGTAAGGCCTGAGCTCGCGCCGGGTACTGGGGCTGGTTGCGGCTTACGGCACGCGGGCCCACTGGCGCGGTAACCGTTGGCTTTGAGGTCGTTGCCGTATTGTTCATCACCGGACGCGAAGGCGCCGCATTCTCGACCGTCTGTGTTGCGCGCGGTTCAACCGGACGTTCATCGCGTTTTGGACGCTCCTCGACCTTCTTCACCGGTTTTGGCTTCGGCTTAGGTTTTGGCTTCGGTTCAGGCTTGTGGATCACCACCGGCGCTTCCTTCGGTGGCACCGGAACAGGCTCGGGCTCTGGCTCCGGCTCCGGTTCAGCCACTGGCTGTGGCGGCGGAGGGGCAACCTGCGGCGGTTCGAGATCCGCTGGCGATACCATCGTCACCGAAATCGGCTGCGCGGGCGCGGGCATTTCAATAACCTGATGAACCGAGGTATACAGCAAACCCGCCACAACAGCACCGTGAATCACGACAGAAAGCAGCGTCGGCCAGGGAAAGCGGCGAGGTAAATCAAGGGTCATCGAAGTCATATTCATCAACGTTAAAAAACCGAACCCTGATTTTAAATGCAAATAGCAATCATATTCAATAAGACACTTTGTTATGGCGCAACTTTAGCGCATGAGAGGCCAAAAAAGGCGCATTCAGATCAGGGTTTTAACATTGTTTTTATTTTACATTGCAGTCGTTTGCCCTTTCACATAACGTAACTGACACTTTTACCGGTTAAGGAGCTTCGCCGTGTTTTACGTGATTTACTCTGAAGATGTTGCTGATTCGCTCGAAAAACGCCAGGCTGTGCGCCCTGCGCATCTGGCACGTTTGCAGCTGCTCCAGGATGAAGGCCGTTTACTGACCGCCGGCCCTATGCCTGCAGTAGACAGCAATGACCCGGGTGCCGCCGGTTTTGCCGGTTCCACAGTGATTGCTGAGTTTGAATCTCTGGAAGCTGCTCAGGCCTGGGCTGATGCGGACCCATACGTTGCGGCCGGTGTGTATGCGAAGGTGACCGTTCGCCCTTATAAAAAAGTGTTCTGATGTTAAAAGGCTCCAGCAGGGGCCTTTTTTACGTTAGACGTCTTTACACCGGGTAAATTGCTGCTCTGTCATCAGACTTCCCCACTGGTCCCCCTCCCACTCTTTGGCTAATCTGAAACCAAATAATTCATACAGACGTCGTGCGGCGGATAGTTTATTGAATGTCCACAAATGCACAGCAGAAAAGCCCACGTTATCGCAAAAACCTATAGCTTCGGTCAGAAGTTTTTTCCCCACGCCAAATCCGCGACAGCCATCATCAAGAATAAACCAGCGAAGGTGAGCTTCCCCCGGTTCTAAATCTTCACCATCAATAGCCACCGAGCCGACGATTTTATCGTTCAATATTGCCAGCCAGACCTGATTACACGGCTTCTCCAGTCGCCCACTAAACTCGGCCAATCCAGAAGCCACTTTGGCCTCGAAGAAACGGCCAAAATTATGTTCCCGGGAATAATAACTGGCATGCATCTCCGCGATACGGCCAATCATGCCAGGCAGATAGCCCGGCACAATTTTCAGCGCGTCAGATTGAATCTCAACCGGCGTTTCACGGCCAGCCAGCAGCGCCCTGGCATAAAGTGAAAGGCCCTGAGATATTGTTTTCTGTTGCAACGGATCCAGTGGTTTTATTGCAGTGAGCACCCGAGCGCTACTGTAGGTATTAATTTGTCTGACGGTTTCCTGCCCTTTTGCCGTCAGTCGTAGATACTTTGTTCTGGCGTCTTCACTGGAAACGACTTCTTCAAGTTCGCCTGCTGCAATAAGGCGTGCCAACATCCGGCTGACGCTGGACTTTTCCAGGCCTAACAGTTGCACCAGTTGACCAGCGGTCATTTCTTTCCGCAAATCAATTTCGACAAGTGTATGAACCGCCGAGGGGGAATAATTCGTTGAGGCCAGCGTCGAGGCCATAAAACCCAATTCGCGCACCATCAAACGTGAGGCGCTACGGATATCGCTGACAAGAGGGGTTTCGATGTGCATGTTATTGTCTCCGCCATTTAGTTGTACTATACAACTAAATGGCGGGAAGTTGTCAAACATTAAAAAGGCTCCCTCAGGAGCCTTTTTGTTTCTTCACATTAATGCAGCGACGCCAACCTTGCCGCAAACCCAACAAACAGCAGCCCTATCAGACCGTTCCCCAGCTTTGCCAGTTTCTTTTTGGTTTTCAGATAACGCGTCACAAACGCGCCAGAGAAGATCAGGAAGCTCATATACACAAAGCTTATTAGCTCCAGCGTTGTCGCGAGGATCAGGAAAGAAGTGCCGGTGCTCTGGGCATTCACATCAATAAACTGAACGAAGAACGATACGTAGAACAAAATCGCTTTGGGATTGGTCAGGCTTAACACCAACGAGCGTTTCATGATCGTACTGGCAGGTTCGGGCCCGCTCTCATGAGCGTTTTTTTGACGGTTCACCACCGACCAGAGCATTTTGCCCCCCAGCCAGAGCAGATAAAAAGCCCCGAGATAGCGCACGATGTTAAACAGTACCGGCGTGGTCTGGATTAATGCCGCAACACCCGCCCAGGCCAGAAACATCAGTACCGCATCGCCGATAAATACACCTGTCGCGGCGAGATAACCTTTTTTAACGCCGTGACCAATCCCGGTTTTGAGCACAAACAGGGTATTCGGCCCAGGTACCAGCACGATAAAAAATGCGCCTACAACGTACGTCCAGAAATTCAGTACACCAAACTCCGCAAACACTTCTCCCTCCTTTTGCTAAAAACAACGGGAATATCGCTGCAAAAACGCTATTCCTAAAAATCAGACGCTATAAAATCAGTGGGCACCTTGCGGTGCCCTCATGGTTCTCAGATATCCTGGACTGCGAACAGCAACGCGTTGCGGTGCCGGGTCATTCCACATTTTCTGATGGCGTGAATACGCATATTGCGGCGGGATTGTGCTTCCAGCCAACGTGCCTTGCGACGACTCACCTGTCGCAACATGCGCCAGCGCCCTACTTCAGTTCTACTGCGCTTCATGTCAACAACTCTTTCTCTAACAGAGATGCCATTATAAACCCAACACTACAGCAAACCAGCGCTTTTACCTGGCGTTTTTATTTGCCAGATGAATCCTGATGCGTACACTCATAACAATACGCTTTCAAAAGGATTTTTTAACCTATGACAACCTTCTACACCGTGGTGAGTTGGCTGGTCATTCTGGGATACTGGCTGTTAATCGCGGGTGTGACATTACGCATCCTGATGAAGCGCAGAGCCGTACCCTCTGCCATGGCCTGGCTTCTGATAATCTACATCCTCCCGCTGGTAGGGATCATTGCCTATCTCTCTTTCGGTGAGCTTCATCTGGGCAAGCGCCGCGCCGAGCGTGCCCGCGCCATGTGGCCCTCGACCGCGAAGTGGCTTAACGACCTTAAAGCCTGCAAACATATTTTTGCCGAAGAGAACAGCAGTGTTGCCACTTCGCTGTTTAAGCTGTGCGAGCGCCGTCAGGGGATTGGCGGTGTCAAAGGCAATCAGCTCCAGTTGCTGACCACTTCTGACGATGTTATGCAGGCGTTGATCCGCGATATTCAATTGGCCCGCCATAACATTGAGATGGTGTTTTACATCTGGCAGCCCGGTGGTATGGCCGATCAGGTTGCTGAATCCCTGATGGCCGCAGCACGTCGGGGCATTCACTGCCGACTGATGCTGGACTCTGCAGGCAGCGTGGCATTTTTCCGCAGCCCGTGGGCGGGAATGATGCGTAATGCCGGTATCGAAGTGGTTGAGGCGCTGAAGGTTAACCTCCTGCGTGTCTTTTTGCGCCGGATGGATCTCCGCCAGCACCGTAAGATGATCATGATCGATAACTATATCGCCTACACCGGCAGTATGAACATGGTCGACCCACGCTTCTTTAAACAGGATTCGGGAGTTGGGCAATGGGTTGATTTGATGGCAAGAATGGAGGGGCCGATTGCCACCTCTATGGGTATCGTTTACTCATGCGACTGGGAGATTGAGACCGGTAAACGTATTCTGCCACCACCACCGGACGGCAATATTATGCCGTTTGAAGAGGCCAGCGGGCACACCATTCATACGATTGCATCCGGGCCAGGCTTCCCTGAAGATTTGATTCATCAGGCGCTGCTGACGGCAACCTACTCAGCCCGTGAATACCTGATCATGACCACGCCATACTTTGTCCCCAGCGATGACCTGCTGCACGCAATCTGTACGGCGGCGCAACGTGGTGTCGACGTGAGTATCATTTTGCCACGCAAAAATGACTCCCTACTGGTAGGCTGGGCCAGCCGGGCATTCTTTAGCGAACTGTTGGCCGCAGGGGTGAAAATTTATCAGTTTGAAGGCGGATTACTTCATACCAAGAGCGTTCTCGTCGACGGTGAATTAAGCCTGGTAGGCACAGTCAACCTGGATATGCGGAGTCTGTGGCTCAATTTTGAAATCACACTGGTGATTGATGACGCCGGTTTTGGCGGTGACCTGGCGGCGGTGCAGGATGATTATATCTCCCGCTCGCGACTGCTGGATGCCAGACTGTGGGTAAAACGTCCAATGTGGCAGAGAATTGCCGAACGACTGTTTTACTTCTTTAGTCCGTTGCTGTAAAACGTGCCCAACGATGTTAAACAGGTAGTCATCATGGAAATGGATCTGAACAATCGCCTGACCGAAGACGAAACGCTCGAACAGGCCTATGACATTTTTCTCGAACTGGCGGTTGATAACCTCGATCCCGCAGACGTGATCCTCTTTAATCTGCAGTTCGAAGAGCGCGGCGGTGCCGAATTGTTCGACCCTTCAGAAGACTGGGCTGAACATGTGGATTTCGACCTTAATCCTGACTTCTTTGCCGAAGTAGTGATTGGGCTGGCCGATGAAGATGGCGGCGAAATAAATGACATCTTCGCCCGCGTCCTGCTGTGCCGCGAGAAAGACCACAAACTGTGCCATATCCTCTGGCGCGAATAGTAAAAAAGGCTGCGATTGCAGCCTTTTTTATTTAATCCGGTAATTCGCTTCCGCAGCGGTTACAAAACCGTGCGCTGTGTTCATGCTCACCCTGATGACAATTCGGGCATTTGCGCTGCTGTTTGCGACTCTGAAAGGCACTGCTCATATGCGTGGTAATGAGCCCTGTCGGGATTGCAATCACCGAATAGCCAATCAGGATCAGCACTGATGCCACAATACGTCCCAATGGGGTATGCGGTGTGATATCACCATAACCCACTGTCGTCACGGTCACGATGGCCCAATAGACCGAGGCATTAAGCGTCGTGAAGCCATATTTTGGCCCTTCTATCAGATACATCAGCGCGCCGAAAACAATCATGACGATGGCAATAAATGAATAGAACAGAATAAGCTGGTGCCGTGCGCTGACAATCGCGCTCCAGAACACGTGCAATGACGGCATAAAACGCAGTAATTTAAGGATACGTAATACCCGAATGACGCGCATCGCTCGCCAGGCAAAGACGTAACTCAGGCTAATTTCCGGCCACAGCCACATCACATAGAGCGGCAGGATGGTCGCTAAATCAATAAATCCCCAAAAGCTGAAAACATATCTGGCCGGGTTGGGCCAGCAAATGACTCTCAGGCAATATTCCGCGGTAAAGACCAGGGTAATCGCCAACTCAAGCCAGACAAAAATATGCCACTCGTCAAACGTCAGGTGGTATTGCGTCCCAACACCAGACTCAATAAAGATCACAAATACGCTTAGCAGCGCAAATAAACCACAGAGGCCTTCGAAGCGTCTCCCGGATACGGTTTCAGGATCGAATAAAAAATGGTAAAGCCGCCGACGGGCGGGCGTGATTAAAAGCGACACAGTAACCTCGCAAAAAATAAGGGCTGACATCATGTCAGCCCTTGCGATTATAACGGGTCTACTTTCAGGCAGGAAACCGCATGTCGGAAACTGCCTTCCAGAACCGGTCGCGTTTTCGCACATTCCGGCCCGGCCATTGGGCATCTCGTACGGAAGACGCAGCCCGACGGCGGGTTAATCGGTGAGGGTAATTCCCCTTCCAGAAGCTGAATCGTTTTATTCTTTTCCAGATCGGGATCGGGGATCGGCACCGCAGACATCAGCGCTTTGGTATAAGGGTGCAACGGGTTGTGGTACACCTCATCATAGGTGCCCAGCTCCACTGCATGGCCTAAGTACATCACCAGTACGCGGTCCGAGATGTGTTTCACCACGGCCAGATCGTGCGCGATAAAAATAAGTGACAGCCCCATTTCACGCTGCAGTTTCTGCAGCAGGTTGACCACCTGTGCCTGAATGGACACGTCCAGCGCGGAGACGGGCTCATCACAGATGATCAGCTTCGGTTCGAGGATCAACGCACGTGCAATACCAATACGCTGACACTGGCCGCCTGAGAATTCGTGCGGGTAGCGGTTGATAAGGTTAGGCAACAGGCCAACTTTCATCATCATCGCCTTCACGCGATCGCGCACTTCCTGACGAGCCATCTTCGGATGATAAGTACGCAGCGGCTCGGCAATAATCTCACCAATGGTCATACGCGGGTTCAATGATGCCAGTGGATCCTGGAAAATCATCTGGATATCACTACGCACGTCACGCCACTCGTCAGGCTTCATCCCCAACAAGTCTTTACCCAGCCAGGCCACTTTGCCACCGGTGGCTTTTACCAGACCAATAATGGCGCGCGCGAAGGTGGATTTACCGCAGCCAGACTCCCCTACCACGCCCAGGGTTTCGCCTTCGTACAAACGCAGCGTGACACCATCGACCGCTTTCAGGGTCTTAGATGGTTGCCAGAACCACTGTTTACCGTCTTTGATGTCAAAATGCACTTTAAGGTCAGCGATTTCGAGCAGCACATTGCGTTTTTCATCTAATGCGTTCATACCAACTCCTCCTGCGGCTTAAAGCAGGCGCGCAGGCGGCCTGGTGCAAACGCTTCCAGCGGCGGAGCGCTGTTGCAGATTTCCATCGCATGCGGGCAACGCGGCTGGAACGGACAACCTTTCGGCAGACGCAGCAGGTTTGGCGGGTTACCCGGAATGGTGAGCAGAGATTCCCCTTCCGCATCGAGACGCGGTACCGCATTCAACAGACCAATTGAGTACGGGTGGGCTGGGTGATAGAACACATCACGCGCGTTGCCATATTCCATGGTACGGCCGGCATACATCACCAGCACTTTGTCACAGATGCCCGCCACAACGCCAAGGTCGTGGGTGATCATGATGATCGCTGTGTTGAACTCGCGCTTAAGCTCGTTTAACAGGGTCATGATTTGTGCCTGAACGGTGACGTCCAGCGCGGTGGTGGGTTCATCAGCAATCAGCAGTTTTGGCCGGCACAGCAACGCCATCGCAATCATCACACGCTGACGCATGCCACCAGAAAATTCGTGCGGGAACATACGCATGCGCTTACGGGCTTCCGGCATTTTCACCGCATCCAGCATTTTGACTGACTCTTCAAACGCTTCCGCTTTGCCCAGACCTTTGTGCAGCATCAGGACTTCCATCAGCTGCTCGCCAACACGCATGTACGGGTTCAGCGAAGTCATCGGATCCTGGAAAATCATCGAGATCTGTTCGGCACGCAGCTTGTTCAGCTCATGTTCCGGCAGGTTGAGGATTTCACGTCCGTTGAATTTCGCGGAACCTCCGATAACACCGTTTGCAGCCAGCAGTCCCATCAACGCAAATGCAGTCTGGGATTTTCCGGAACCAGATTCACCAACAATCCCCAGCGTTTCACCTGCACGCAGGTCGAAGTTGAGATCGTTAACGGCGGTTACGTCTCCGTCCGGGGTTTTAAAGGTTACACGGAGATCTTTCACATCCAGCAGAAGTTTGCTCTGCTGTTGCGCCTGCGGCGCAGTGGCCGTTTCAATAATTGTCATGACGGCGCTCCTTAACGGTCTTTCGGGTCGAGGGCATCACGCAGGCCATCGCCGATAAAGTTGAAACAAAACAGGGTAACGACCAGGAAACCCGCCGGATAAAGCAGTAACCACGGAGAGACTTCCATGGAGTTTGCACCATCACTCAGGAGTGCACCCCAGCTGCTCAGAGGCTCTTGCGTACCCAGCCCCAGGAAGCTCAGGAAGGATTCAAACAGAATCATGCTTGGTACCAGCAGTGAAGCATAAACCACCACCACCCCCAGCACGTTAGGAACGATATGGCGAACAACAATATTACCGATTGATACGCCACCCACCTGCGCGGCTTCGATAAACTCTTTGCGTTTGAGGCTCAGTGTCTGTCCGCGGACAATACGCGCCATATCCAGCCAGGAAACCATCCCGATAGCCACGAAAATCAACAGGATGTTCTGGCCAAAGAAGGTCACCAACAGGATAACGAAGAACATGAACGGGAAGGAGTTCAGGATTTCCAGCAGACGCATCATCACGGAGTCCACTTTACCGCCAAGGTAGCCTGAGAGTGAGCCATAGAGCGTGCCCACAATCACCGCCACCAGTGCAGCAGCGATACCGACCATCAGCGAAATACGGCCTCCGATAGCGACTCGTACCAGCAGATCGCGTCCGGAGGAATCCGTACCAAAATAGTGTCCGGACTCCATATCAGGTGCGCTGGACATCATGCCCCAGTCGGTGTCGAAATAGGTAAATTGCGACAGCATCGGCGCCAGGGTCACAAACAGCGCGATGATCACCAGTACGGCCAGACTGGCTACCGCGGCACGGTTGTGCATAAAGCGGCGACGCGCGTCCTGCCAGAGGCTACGACCTTCTACTTCCAGTTTTTCACTGAAGTTTTCCAGCGCCTCGCTGTTTTTCTTACTCAACATCATGGCGTGCTCCAGTTAGTAACGGATTTTCGGGTCGATGACGGCATACAGCACATCGACAATTGCGTTAAAGAGAATGGTCAGCGCACCAACGAGAATGGTCAGGCTCAGTACCAGCGAATAGTCGCGGTTGAGCGCGCCATTTACAAACAGTTGACCAATACCCGGCAGACCGTAGATCGTTTCGATAACCATTGAGCCAGTGATGATACCGACGAATGCCGGCCCCATGTAGGAGAGCACAGGCAACAGCGCCGGTTTGAGCGCGTGGCGGAAGATAATCCGACGCATCGGCAGCCCTTTAGCGCGCGCGGTTCGAATGAAGTTCGAATGCAACACTTCGATCATTGAACCACGGGTGATACGCGCAATGCTGGCGATGTACGCCAGAGATAATGCCACCATCGGCAAAATCATGAACTTTAACGCCCCGCCGTTCCAGCCACCGCCAGGTAGCCATTTCAGCGTGATGGCAAATATCATCACCAGTAACGGCGCGACAACGAAGCTGGGTATGACTACCCCGGTCATCGCCACCCCCATTACGGTATAATCCCATTTGGTATTTTGTTTAAGCGCGGCGATAACGCCTGCAGTCACCCCGAGAACAACGGCCAGCAAAAATGCCGCAGCACCCAGCTTTGCCGATACCGGGAAGCTGGAAGCCACCAGGTCGTTAACGGAATAGTCTTTATATTTGAATGACGGTCCAAAATCACCGTGAGCCAGCTGCTTCAGATAATTGAAGTACTGGGTGGAGATAGGATCGTTCAGGTGATATTTCGCTTCAATATTCGCCATGACTTCTGGCGGCAACGTACGTTCACCGGTAAATGGACTTCCCGGAGCAAGACGCATCATGAAGAAGGAAATTGTAATCAGAATAAACAGCGTTGGAATCGCTTCAAGACAGCGACGTAGGATAAATTTAAACATTGCCCGTACCTTCTGGCGTGTGCCTATATATTGTGACGTCGGTTAGACACCGTGGGGCGAGCGAACTCGCCCCACTCATTGCCATTAATGCTTGATAATATACAAGTTTTTAACGTAAATATTATCCATCGGGTCTTTACCGGTATAGCCACCTACCCACGGTTTCACCAGACGGGCGTTGACGTAGTAGTAAACCGGAACGATCGCGGAATCTTTATCCAACTGCTGCTCAGCTTTAGAGTACAGTTCAGTACGCTGTGCTTCGTCAGTTGTTTTCAGCGTGTCGCCAATCAGCTTGTCGAATGCCGGGCTCTTATAGTGCGCGGTGTTGTTCGAGCTGTCGCTCAGCATGGTGTTCAGGAAGGAGGTTGGTTCGTTATAGTCCGCACACCAGCCAGCACGCGCCACATCGAAGGTGCCCTGATGACGGCTATCCAGGAAGGTCTTCCACTCCTGGTTCTCCAGCTTCACGTTTGCGCCCAGGTTCTTTTTCCAGATCGAGGCGACGGCGATAGCCAGTTTTTTGTGCAGATCGGAGGTGTTATACAGCAGGCTGAAGGTCAGCGGCTTATCAGCAGTATAGCCAGCTTCGGCGAGCAGTTTCTTCGCTTCTGCGTTACGCTGCTCTTGCGTCTGTTTGAACCAATCTGGTTCAGTCAGTTTTGCGCCATCAGTGTATGGAGGGGTATAGCTGTATGCTGGCAGATCGCCCTGGTTTTTCACTTTGTTCACGATGATATCGCGATCCAGTGCCAGTTTCAGTGCCGTACGGACACGAACATCGGTGAATGGTGCTTTCTGGTTGTTGATTTCGTAGTAATAGGTGCACAGATACGGATCAACATGCACTTCTTTAGGAATTTCTTTTTTCAGCTTCTGGAACAGTTCAATCGGCATGTTGTTATAGGTCATGTCGATTTCACCGCTACGGTAGCGGTTAACGTCAGTCACTTCGGAAGAAATTGGCAGGTACGTCACCTGATTAATCACGGTTTTCGCGTTGTCCCAATATTGCGGGTTACGCTCCAGAACCATACGTTCGTTGACTACCCAGTCTTTCAGTTTGTAGGCACCGTTGGTCACGATATTGGCAGGCTGAGTCCATTTTTCACCAAATTTTTCCACTGCGGATTTTGGAACTGGAGAAACAGACGGGTGAACCAGCAGCTTATAGAAGTACGGAACAGGTTCGCTCAACGTGACTTCAAAGGTATTCGCATCGATCGCTTTCACGCCCAGGTCGGTGACCGGTTTTTTGCCTGCGATGATGTCATCAATATTGGCAATGTGGCCATATTGCAGGTAGCTCGCATACGGAGAGGCAGTATTTGGATTCGCCAGACGCTGCCAGCTATAAACGAAATCTTCGGCGGTAACCGGCGTGCCGTCTGACCATTTCGCATCTTTACGCAGATGGAAAGTCCAGACTTTGAAATCTTTATTTTCCCATTTTTCTGCCACACCAGGTGCCGGGTGGCCGTCTACGTCAGTCACCAGCAGACCTTCGAACAGGTCGCGGTTAACGTTTGACTCGGGAACACCTTCAATTTTATGCGGGTCAAGAGACTGAACTTCCGCACCGTTGTTACGAACCAACGTCTGTTTTTCAGCCAGTTGAACACCTGCAGGTACGTCCGCAGCCATTGCAGCGTTGCCCGCGATTAGCGCAGTTAAAATCCCCGCCGCTACCAGATTTTTTTTTGTGATGATGGACATTGTGTTGGTACTCCACTCATTATAATGACTGGCCTTCGCCAGCTGTGTAATCCCCTGTTGGGGCCTGTACAGCGCAGGAGTTTTTTTTGCTGCTGCCAGGTTCTTCTTTTTTACTTCTTGCTATCACCGACTTTTTTATTACTGACCGCTCGTATGGCCGTCTTGCGTCGATTCTTTGCAGGCCTCCCCTGTTTGTGACCTGCGCTGGATATCTGAGAAGAGAAGCATATGAAAATAATTCTCATCTACTTGTTTTATGCTGCAAAATAGTAGGCCGGAAAGTATCAAATGGCGTAAACGCACGCCAATACATTTTGCAAATTTGTTAAGCAATTCTCTTTTACGGTGAGAGCCGTATCGTTGAGGGCAGCCCTGCCAGACATCAAACGCCACTAAAAAACATGACATTCAATAAGATAGAGGAAACCTCCTCTACAAGCGCGTCGCTGCGCTATCATCGAGTGTTTTTGTACAAAAATTTAACAACTGGTTATTATTTAGCACATTCATCTAGGGGAATGTTGAAATTACTAATATCATTTCGGTTATCTCTCAGCAAGCCCCAGAGTATCGTGTGAGTAAAATAACAGAGCGATCGAAGGTTTTCTGCGCAGGCGGGTTGGAAGGAAATTAATAACTTATTGAAATACAAGAGATGAACATTATTAGTAGAATTTATTATGATATGTGAGCATTTCAACTTTAGTTATATGATTTGCTGATAATCACGTAAAAAAACGGAGCTGTAGCTCCGTTCTTTCATATGAAATATTAGTGTAACAAGCCGGGGAAAATGCTTTTAATACCGGTGACAATAAATTCGATCCCTAACGCCATCAACAGCAGGCCCATGATACGCGTTATAACGTTGATGCCCGTCTGCCCCAATAAGCGCACCAGCCAGGGCGCCATACGGAATACTCCCCAGCAGCAGAGCGCGAAAATGGCAATGGCCACGGAAAAGCCAATCAAATGCATCAGGCTATGGTAACGCGTACCCCAGACAATCGTTGAACTGATGGCGCCGGGGCCAGCCATAAGCGGTAACGCCAGCGGTACCACGCCAATGCTTTCACGGATGGCAGTTTCTGACTTCTCCTGTTTGTTCTGTTTATCCTCACCCAGCTTACCGCTGATCATAGACATGGCGATGGTCACAACCAGGATCCCACCCGCAATGCGGAAAGAGTCGATCGAAATCCCGAAGAGCTGAAGAATGGCGTCCCCCAGAAAAAGGGAGGTGAGCAATATGATAGCCACTGACAGGTTGGCGGTGAGGTTGGTCTTGTTCCTGGCCGCCGCCGTCTGGTAACTGGTCATACTAATGAAGACAGGAATGATCCCCACCGGGTTGACCAGGGCAAACAAACCAATAAAAAATTTAAAATACGTTGGAAAATCAAAGAGCGTTTGGATCACGTTTTGCTCCGCTTATGCGCATGCCCGGGACTGACAATTTGTCATGTGAAATCGCGCTGAAGATACCCTTTTTATTAGCATACTTCACTCGAAATCTGTGCCAAAACGTTATCATTTCAGGATGTTAAACATATGTAGAATCAATGATAGCGCCACTTCCAATACTTACGTAATTATTTAACACTGGAAAAATCTCAAAGAAATAACCCTGCTGAAAGGTATCAGCTTGGGGGAAAATTGACGCAGATCATGATTTCCGTACTCAGAAGTGAGTAATCTTGGTTACACCCCAGGGAGGTCACCTGACAAAAAGGGATGATGCTAAGGTAAGGCTCTTTTAGTAAATTAGTGTGCTGGTGTAGAAAGTAACTCTTTGTTTTATTTTGTGTTACGCAAGTCATATCAGCTCTGTCTATACTGTCTGACGTATCGAGCGCTGGTTTACTAAAAGAGTTTAAACATTATCAGGAGAGCATTATGGCTGTTACTAATATCGCTGAACTGAACGCCCTCGTCGAGCGCGTTAAAAAAGCCCAGCGTGAATATGCCAATTTCACCCAAGAACAGGTTGATAAAATCTTCCGCGCGGCCGCTCTGGCTGCTGCAGATGCTCGAATCCCTCTCGCTAAAATGGCCGTTGCCGAATCCGGTATGGGTATCGTTGAAGATAAAGTGATCAAAAACCACTTTGCTTCTGAGTATATCTACAACGCCTATAAAGATGAGAAAACCTGTGGCGTGCTGTCTGAAGACGACACCTTCGGTACTATCACGATTGCAGAACCTATCGGCATCATTTGCGGTATCGTTCCAACCACCAACCCAACGTCTACTGCTATCTTCAAATCACTGATTAGCCTGAAGACCCGTAACGCAATTATCTTCTCTCCGCACCCACGTGCTAAAGATGCAACGAACAAAGCTGCTGATATCGTATTGCAGGCGGCTATCGCAGCAGGCGCACCAAAAGACCTGATCGGCTGGATTGACCAACCTTCTGTTGAACTGTCCAACGCACTGATGCACCACCCAGACATTAACCTGATCCTGGCGACCGGTGGTCCTGGTATGGTTAAAGCAGCGTACAGCTCCGGTAAACCAGCAATCGGCGTAGGCGCAGGTAACACTCCTGTTGTTATCGACGAAACGGCTGATATCAAACGTGCTGTTGCTTCTGTACTGATGTCCAAAACCTTCGATAACGGTGTTATCTGTGCATCTGAACAGTCCGTTGTTGTTGTAGATTCCGTATATGAAGCGGTTCGCGAACGCTTCGCCAGCCACGGCGGCTACATGCTGCAGGGCAAAGAGCTGAAAGCCGTTCAGGACATCATCCTGAAAAATGGCGCACTGAACGCCGCTATCGTTGGGCAGCCAGCGTATAAAATTGCTGAACTCGCAGGTTTCACCGTTCCGGCAACCTCTAAGATCCTGATCGGTGAAGTGAAAGTTGTTGATGAGAGCGAGCCATTTGCACACGAAAAACTGTCTCCGACTCTGGCAATGTACCGCGCGAAAGATTTCGACGATGCAGTAGAGAAAGCAGAGAAACTGGTTGCCATGGGCGGTATCGGTCACACCTCTTGCCTGTACACCGACCAGGATAATCAGCCAGAACGTGTTGCTCACTTCGGTCAGAAGATGAAAACTGCACGTATCCTGATTAACACCCCTGCTTCTCAGGGTGGTATCGGTGACCTGTACAACTTCAAACTCGCACCTTCCCTGACTCTGGGTTGTGGTTCCTGGGGTGGTAACTCCATCTCTGAAAACGTTGGTCCAAAACATCTGATCAACAAGAAAACCGTTGCTAAGCGAGCTGAAAACATGTTGTGGCACAAACTTCCGAAATCTATCTACTTCCGCCGTGGCTCTCTGCCAATTGCGCTGGATGAAGTGATTACTGATGGCCACAAACGTGCGCTCATCGTGACTGACCGTTTCCTGTTCAACAACGGCTACGCTGACCAGATCACCTCTGTTCTGAAAGCGGCTGGCGTCGAAACTGAAGTCTTCTTTGAAGTTGAAGCTGACCCAACCCTGAGCGTTGTTCGCAAAGGTGCTGAACTGGCGAACTCCTTCAAACCAGATGTGATTATCGCACTGGGTGGTGGTTCCCCAATGGACGCCGCGAAAATCATGTGGGTAATGTACGAACATCCGGAAACTCACTTTGAAGAACTGGCGCTGCGCTTTATGGATATCCGTAAACGTATCTACAAGTTCCCGAAAATGGGCGTAAAAGCGAAAATGATCGCCGTTACTACCACTTCCGGTACCGGTTCAGAAGTGACTCCGTTTGCGGTTGTTACTGACGATGCAACAGGTCAGAAATACCCACTGGCTGACTACGCACTGACCCCAGACATGGCGATTGTTGACGCCAACCTGGTCATGGAAATGCCGAAATCACTGTGTGCCTTCGGTGGTCTGGATGCGGTAACTCACGCTCTGGAAGCTTACGTTTCCGTACTGGCGTCTGAGTTCTCTGATGGTCAGGCTCTGCAGGCTCTGAAACTGCTGAAAGAAAACCTGCCAGCATCCTACAATGAAGGGTCGAAAAACCCTGTAGCACGTGAGCGTGTACACAGTGCAGCAACCATCGCCGGTATCGCGTTTGCTAACGCCTTCCTGGGTGTTTGCCACTCAATGGCGCACAAACTGGGTTCTCAGTTCCACATTCCTCACGGTCTGGCGAACGCCCTGCTGATCAGCAACGTTATCCGTTATAACGCGAATGATAACCCAACTAAGCAGACTGCATTCAGCCAGTACGACCGTCCGCAAGCGCGTCGCCGTTACGCTGAAATTGCTGACCATCTGGGTCTGAGCGCTGCGGGTGACCGTACTGCTGCGAAGATTGAGAAACTGCTGGCATGGCTGGAAAGCCTCAAAGCTGAACTGGGTATTCCTAAATCTATCCGTGAAGCTGGCGTTCAGGAAGCTGACTTTCTCGCCCACGTAGATAAACTGTCTGAAGATGCCTTCGATGACCAGTGTACTGGTGCTAACCCGCGCTACCCACTGATCTCCGAGCTGAAACAGATTCTGCTGGATACCTACTACGGTCGTGAGTTCAAAGAAGGTGATGTAGCAGTGGCTAAAGTTGAAGCTCCTGCGGTAAAAGCTGACAAAAAAGCGAAGAAAAGCGCTTAACTGACAGTCTGATAAAAAACCCGCCAATGGCGGGTTTTTTTATGTCTGAAGAACATGGTGAAAATTATTTTCTGTTGTCGTGCTGAATCGCCGTCAGCGAGCCTACAGACAGCGCTTCTTTATAATGCTTACGGCAGACCGAAACATAGCGTTCATTTCCGCCTATCACCACCTGCTCACCATCTGCATAAGGCTTTCCGGCCTGGTCGAGACGAAGCACCATACTGGCTTTCCTGCCGCAAAAGCAGATAGTTTTGAGTTCGACGAGTTTATCTGACCAGGCAAGCAAATACTGGCTCCCTGCGAATAGCTCGCCACGGAAGTCTGTACGCAGCCCATAGCAAAGAACAGGGATATCGAGCTCATCTACCACCTCTGAAAGCGCATGAACCTGCTCACGCGTCAGAAACTGGCTCTCATCAACCAGAACACAATGAATAGGCTGCGCGGCATGCGCTGCGCGAATGTCCTCCAGCAGGTCAGTTTGCGGGTTAAACAGCCTGGCCGGAGACGAAAGGCCTATTCTGGAACTCACCTTCCCTGCACCAAAGCGATCGTCAATTTCAGCCGTATAAACAACAGTACGCATTCCTCGTTCCTGGTAATTGTACGAGGATTGAAGCAGTGCTGTGGATTTTCCGGCATTCATTGCCGAATAGTAGAAATAAAGTTGTGCCATTGGCCGTAAAACCCTAATCAATGTGTAATATTCCCGATGATTGATTGTACCATATTTTGTCTGGTCAACAGCGACTCAGCGCACAGACGATGCGGTTCAGAGCGGAGTTAAGCACCCTCAGATTACGAAAATAATCCGTTAAAACAGAGAGTAAACGTAATCAATCAGGTCTATATGTTATAAGGTCAGTCAAACATAACACTTCATTTTATAGTGGAATCAATGTTCATTAAAATTCACTATTTATTAACTATTACTGTCTTAACATCGCTCAATGGAACTAATACAAAAGGCTGATATTTATCCGCAGCAACTATAATTCCTGCGGTAAATGTCACAAAAAAAGATGCAATCGAGCAGGTTGCGCAGGCTTACGCTGATAACAAGCGAGATTCCTGGGAGATGAAATTTAAGTTAGCGTAATTAATAATAGTGGCTTTATTTAGTATTTTTTGAATTCCTTACATTCCTGGCTATTGCACAACTGAATTTATGGCTCTATTATTAGGTCAACAAACCACCCCCCCATTATAAGTTTGAGATTACTACAATGAGCGAAGCACTTAAAATTCTGAACAACATCCGTACTCTTCGTGCGCAGGCTAGAGAATGCACCCTCGAAACGCTTGAAGAAATGCTGGAAAAATTAGAAGTTGTAGTTAATGAACGTCGCGAAGAAGAAAGCGCTGCAGCAGCTGAAATCGAAGAGCGCACTCGTAAACTGCAACAATATCGTGAAATGCTGATTGCTGATGGTATCGATCCAAACGAATTGCTGAACAGCATGGCTGCAGCTAAAACCGGCACCAAAGCAAAACGCGCTGCCCGTCCTGCTAAATATAGCTACGTTGATGAGAATGGCGAAACTAAAACCTGGACTGGCCAGGGTCGTACTCCTGCTGTTATCAAGAAAGCCATGGATGAGCAAGGTAAACAGCTGGATGACTTCCTGATCAAGGATTAATCAAGCCACATTCCATAAAATCCCGCGTAATGCGGGATTTTTTTTAACCACAATTTTATCACCAACATCCCCTTACACTCTGTCATAGAATCTTATTCGGCTATTGCCATCTCTTACATTCAAGCGGGATAACGAGTGTTATGGGCATAAAAAAACCGGTGGGCAACGCCTCACCGGTCTCAAACATTTGCTGCCCTGGTTATTTCTTAATACCCACGCTCTCTTTGAGCCAGGTTTTAAATTCTTCACCCAGGGTATTGTGGCGAATGCCATATTCAACAAATGCCTGCATATAACCGAGCTTATTACCGCAGTCATGGCTCTTACCTTTCATATGGTAAGCCTCAACGGTCTCTTTCTCGATCAGCATATCAATAGCATCGGTCAGTTGGATCTCATCACCCGCTCCTGGAGGCGTTTTAGCAAGCAGAGGCCAGATTTCCGCACTCAGGACATAGCGACCCACCACTGCCAGGTTAGAAGGCGCCACGTCGGCTTTTGGCTTCTCTACAACGCCAACCATTGGCACGCTTTCGCCAGGCTCAAGGTTAACGCCTTTGCAGTCAACCACACCGTAAGCGGTTACGTCTTCAACTGGCTCAACCATAATCTGGCTGCTACCTGTTTCATCAAAACGCTTGATCATCTCAGCCAAATTATCCTGAGAAAGATCTGATTCGTATTCATCCAGAATAACGTCAGGCAGTATTACCGCCACTGGCTCATCACCGACAACAGGGTGGGCACACATAACCGCATGACCCAGGCCTTTAGCCAGCCCCTGACGAACCTGCATAATAGTCACGTGCGGAGGGCAAATAGACTGCACTTCCTGTAACAACTGACGCTTAACACGCTTTTCCAGCATGGCTTCAAGTTCAAAACTTGTATCAAAATGGTTTTCGATAGAGTTTTTTGATGAATGCGTAACCAGCACAATTTCAGTGATGCCGGCTGCGATACACTCATTAACGACGTACTGGATTAATGGCTTATCAACCAGAGGCAGCATCTCTTTAGGAATCGCCTTAGTTGCTGGTAACATCCTGGTCCCCAATCCCGCTACCGGGATAACGGCCTTTCTGACTTTCGAATTTAGGGCAGCCATTCAAATTCTCCTGAGCTGTTCAAGTTTTGAACTTTTATGCAATAAATAACGCGTTGAGTATATCAGCCTCGCCCCACAGTTCGGGTCTGAAAAGAACGCGTTGCCGATCAATTAGGATAAATACGCATGAATCTGGGCAGGGATAGTAGCACTCCCCACAAAACACAGGTAAAGCAATCTTAAAATTACGATCCAATTGCTTATTCCGTGGACAACATTAATCGTAACCGTCCCCCGGCACCCCAAATTTGGCACTGCCAGGAGGAGCAACGATGGCTAATTTGATTAAGATACGCTGTTCCCAGTGTCCCAAGCGGCACACCGTTGCTTACCTGAATATGATGTTCACCCGTATTCAGTGAGGCGTTGAGGCCCGCTGAAACGAGGATCAGATTCTTTAAACCACTATGGTAATAACCGACCAATAGCGGAAACTGTCCAGGCAAATTGGCCTGACGAAAAAGTTGGTTCACTTGTTTTAGTAAACTGCCCAGTTCCGGAAGCCGTTGCCCCTGATGCGATAGCTGCTCTTGCAAGAGACCATTAAATAGCGCACGAAGTAATAACGCCGCTAATACACCATTATCCCCTGCCCGGGTAACATCCAGGGAATAAAACGCCAGGTCTGAATCAGACAGCGGTGCAATATCCAACACCAGCCCAGGTTGGTCCGCAGCAACCAGCTGGCGATAGTTTATCCGACAATGTGAAATAGTTTGCTGTACGGGCGGCTGGAGTTCCTGTAACAGTTTAGCCGCGGCAGGTGGATTACTTACCAGGGCATCCCAGTCCTGAAACAGACGTTCCTCTTCCTCTACCCGGGAATTAAACATGTTCGGATAAAGACAAGCTAACACCGTCTCTCGTAACCGGTTCAGGTCCTTGACCGGTTTAAGCAGGATATCCTGAACCCCAATTCGCAGCGCTTTGGCAATATCTGCCATATTCTCTGTGGCAGATATCACCAGAATCGGTGTCTGATTGCCTTCGTTACGGAGATGTTCAACCAGCTTCAGTCCGTTCATACGCGGCATCGCAATGTCACAAATCATCAGGTCCGGGGTGATGCTGACCATTTTTTCCAGTGCGTCTATGCCATCTTCAGCCAGCGAAGTGATTGCTCCCATTGAGGATAACCACGAATCCAGTAGCGATCGGAAAACGGCCTCGTCTTCAACAATCAAAATGTGTTTTCCGGCCAATGGCTGCGTCATGGTTCCTCCCCTGGCTGACAGTAATTAAATAGTGGCATGCTATCAGCACTACCGCCTGTCAGATTTTGCTGAAGTAATCAAAAAAAGGTGCTTAACGTGCTGTTCGCACAAAAGGCAACAGCTCATCCATTTTCTTTTCGACGGCTATCGAGCCCGCTGCGATGGCGGCCTCAGCTCGATGGAAATCAAGGGTAGATATTTGCGGACAGTACGGTTGAATCAGAATATCTGGAGGGTCGCCAGCCATGCGGTTTCGTTTAAGGCGATTCTCAAGAACCTGGATAGAGGTAGTCATAATTTCAATGGCCGTCGGCGCAGTCACAGAGCGTCGTGCGGCCATACGCCCGATTCGTCCACGCAAACGTTCATGCCAGGCCAGTTTCTCGCCTTCGGCATCTTCGCTCTGGAGATTCACCGGCATGAGATCTTGTTGCATCAGGTGGGCGTCATGCTGTAAATCCACGGCAATGACGATGTCGGCACCCATCGCACGCGTCAGGGAGATAGGGACCGGGTTAACAACGCCACCATCGACAAGCCAGTAACCGTTATGCGGAACAGGAGCCATTAGTCCCGGCATACTGCAGGAGGCACGAACGGCAAGATGAATATCACCTTCAGTAAGCCAAAGCTCGCGTCCCGTGCTGAGGTTCGTCGCAACAGCGCCGAAAGGCATCTGACAGTCAGTGAAGTCTTCAAGAGGCATAACCTGGCGGAACTGGTTAAAAACGCGTTCACCGCGCAACAGCCCACCACGCTGCCATGAGAGGTCCATCAGGCGCAGCACGTCCCAGTAGCTGAAGGAACGTACCCAGGTTTCAAGTTCCGGAAGCTTTCCGCACGCGTAAGCGGAGCCGACAAGCGATCCTATTGAACACCCTGCAACAATATCAACCTCAACACCCATCTGGTTTAAGGCATTAATCACGCCGATGTGTGACCATCCCCGGGCTGCACCTGAGCCCAGCGCCAGTCCAATTTTAACCTTTCTCATTAGCCCTGTTTTACGTCCCCTGGATTCCTGACATGACATCAACGCAACTGCTCAGTTAACATAGTGCTACCCGAAGCGTTTTACGCCCTTATTTTTTGTTCCAGGAAGAGAATCGTGTCTCAACTCTGCCCTTGTGGTAGCGCTCTGGAGTATAGCCTATGTTGCCAGCGATATCTTTCTGGCGATCAGGTTGCACCAGACCCGTCACACCTCATGCGTTCACGGTACACTGCTTTTGTGATCAAAGACGCAGACTATCTGATCAAAACCTGGCACCCGTCTTGCCATGCCGCCGATTTTCGCCAGGACATTGAAGCTGGCTTCGCCAACACGCAGTGGCTTGGACTGACCGTTTTTGAAGCATCGGCCGGAAACGACGACAACGAAGGCTACGTCAGCTTTGTTGCCCGCTTTATCGAGCGTGATAAAACGGCGGCCATTATCGAGCGTTCCCGGTTCTTAAAGGAAAGCGGGCAATGGTATTATATTGACGGAACGCGCCCACAGTTTGGTCGTAACGATCCCTGCCCATGCGGTTCAGGTAAAAAATTTAAAAAGTGTTGCGGGCAGTAATGCCTGACAACCCAGACTTCGCAAATACACAAACAGGATTTCCCGGCGATGCAATCACTACAACGTAAAGTTCTGCGCACCATCTGTCCCGATCAAAAAGGACTGATCGCACGAATTACCAACATTTGTTACAAACATGAACTGAATATCGTGCAGAACAACGAGTTCGTTGACCACCGTACCGGTCGTTTCTTCATGCGTACCGAACTGGAAGGTATTTTCAACGACACAACCCTGCTTGCCGATCTGGACAGCGCGTTGCCGGAAGGCTCCGTACGTGAACTGACTCCCGCAGGCCGCCGCCGCGTCGTGATTCTGGTGACCAAAGAAGCACACTGTCTTGGCGATCTGTTGATGAAAGCAAACTACGGTGGTCTGGACGTCGAAATTGCTGCCGTGATCGGCAACCACGAGACGCTGCGCACGCTTGTTGAGCGTTTTGATATTCCGTTCGAACTGGTGAGCCACGAAGGTCATACGCGTGAAGAGCACGACGACCTGATGGCGCAGGCCATTGAAGCGCATAATCCCGACTACGTCGTGCTGGCGAAATACATGCGTGTGTTGACGCCATCCTTCGTGGCGCGTTTCCCAAACAAGATTATCAACATTCACCACTCGTTCCTGCCAGCCTTTATTGGTGCACGTCCTTATCATCAGGCGTACGAGCGTGGCGTGAAAATCATCGGTGCGACCGCTCACTACGTGAATGACAATCTGGATGAAGGTCCAATTATCATGCAGGACGTGATTCATGTGGATCACACCTACACGGCTGAGGACATGATGCGTGCAGGGCGTGACGTTGAGAAGAACGTCTTAAGCCGTGCGCTGTATCAGGTGCTGGCGCAGCGCGTCTTTGTCTACGGTAACAGAACTATCATTCTTTAATCTTTTGGAAAATGAATTGATTAGCTTTGCACCTTTACGGATAAAAAGCAGCCAAACAACTTCATTTCCCTAAAGGAATGCTTTACAGGGGCGTCTCATTTGATATGATGCGCCCCGCTTCCGACAGGAAGCAGGCCAGTAAAAAGCATTGCCCCGTGGTGGGGTTCCCGAGCGGCCAAAGGGAGCAGACTGTAAATCTGCCGTCATCGACTTCGAAGGTTCGAATCCTTCCCCCACCACCATCTCTCAGCAGTACCTCAAAATTTGAATTACCCCTGGTGGGGTTCCCGAGCGGCCAAAGGGAGCAGACTGTAAATCTGCCGTCATCGACTTCGAAGGTTCGAATCCTTCCCCCACCACCATCACTTTCAAATAACTTCAAATCTTCTGTTCACACCCTGTATCATGTATTTCCGCAACGGGGAAGGATGAGAAGCTTCGACGAAGGTTCGATTCGAGCGTAGCGAGAAAGCGTTGCCGCAGGCAACGACCCGAAGGGCGAGGCGCAACGCGCCGAGTAATCCTTCCCCCACCACCATCACTTTCAAATAACTTCAAATCTTCTGTTCGCACCCTGTATCATGTATTTCCGCAACGGGGAAGGATGAGAAGCTTCGACGAAGGTTCGATTCGAGCGTAGCGAGAAAGCGTTGCCGCAGGCAACGACCCGAAGGGCGAGGCGCAACGCGCCGAGTAATCCTTCCCCCACCACCATCACTTTCAAATAACTTCAAATCTTCTGTTCACACCCTGTATCATGTATTTCCGCAACGGGGAAGGATGAGAAGCTTCGACGAAGGTTCGATTCGAGCGTAGCGAGAAAGCGTTGCCGCAGGCAACGACCCGAAGGGCGAGGCGCAACGCGCCGAGTAATCCTTCCCCCACCACCATCACTTTCAAATAACTTCAAATCTTCTGTTCGCACCCTGTATCATGTATTTCCGCAACGGGGAAGGATGAGAAGCTTCGACGAAGGTTCGATTCGAGCGTAGCGAGAAAGCGTTGCCGCAGGCAACGACCCGAAGGGCGAGGCGCAACGCGCCGAGTAATCCTTCCCCCACCACCATCACTTTCAAAAATCATAACAAAACCGAATCGACCACCCAGCGACAGACGACTACATTGGCGGCAAGCGTCTCTTCACCGGCGAACTCTTCACGATCGACGTATTACACTGGGCATGCTCCGCCAGACCGTCCAGCAACCCATCAAGCTGCTCAATTGAACGCACCACCAGCCTAATCACAAAGCAATCTTCCCCGGTGACTTTGTCGCTCTCAATACACTCCGGCATCGCCTGAATGTATTTATCCACCTTATGCAATAACCCCGGCAAAGGCCGCACACGCACCAGCGCCTGCAGCGTATACCCTAGCGCCGCCAGATTCACCCGTGCGCCATACCCCTGAATCACGCCGCGCTCTTCCAGCCGTTTCAGGCGCTCTGCCGTACTGGGTGAGGTCAGACCGATGCGTCCGCTGAGCACCTTCAAAGACATACGCGCATCCTCGACCAGACAGGCCAAAATTTGTCGGTCGATATCATCGAGAAGGAATTCCATCATTTTCACCTAATTTTAAAAAGCCATCACTGCATTTCACCTTATCTCATCCCTGTAAAACCCGACAGCGATTCTCGACAATAGCGTCATACAATCAGGAGGTGGATGATGCGTGATTTACATAAAGGCGTCTGGCAAATGAGCCTGGCGATGTTAATTTCCGGCTCGATTGGCGCGTTTGTTTTACTTTCCGGTCTGCCAGTAACGGAAGTTGTGTTCTGGCGCTGCCTTATCGGAGCCATCGCACTGTTTATTTTTATTCGGATGAGTCAAAAGCCGTTCAGTCCCCTCACCCGGACAACACTGTTACTGGCCATTCTCGGTGGTGTGGCACTCGTGGTGAACTGGCTCCTGCTCTTCGCTGCCTATGAACGAATCTCTATTGGTCTTTCTACTGTGGTGTATAACACCCAGCCGTTTATGCTGGTTTTGATGGGGATGTTTTTAGGTGAACGTGTCAGCCTGGTGAAATGGGGTTGGCTATTCCTCGCCTTTGGCGGTGTGGTGATATTGCTTTCCAGTGAGCTGACCGGAGCGCATAGTGCCAACTGGCTGACGGGTATCGGTCTGGCAATGGCGGCAGCCTTCTTCTACGCAGTGACCGCCATTATCGCTCGTAAGCTGCGATCCATTGCGCCGCAGCATATTGCCTTTATTCAGGTGCTGACCGGCGTGGTAATGCTTCTGCCGTTTGCCCACATGCCCTCATTATCAGGGGATTTTCCGTGGCCAATTTTGTTGACGCTGGGCATCGTCCATACCGGCATTATGTATCAGTTGCTCTATAGCGCGATCCAGAAGCTGCCTACACCCATTACCGGCTCGTTGTCGTTTATCTATCCGGTGGTAGCGATTATTGTCGATAATCTGGTATTCGGACACTCGCTGAACCTGACGCAGCTGGCGGGCGGCGCACTGATATTGTTTGCTGCGGCTGGCAATAACCTGGGCTGGGGCGAAAAAAAACCCCGCGAGTGCGGGGTTGGGATCAAAACAGCAAATTAGCGACGGGCGCGCACAATCTGGTATTTGCGCGTCAGATACTCTACCGGCGCGCTCCAGATATGTACCAGTCGGGAGAACGGGAACAGCACAAACAGCGTCATCCCCAGCACCAGGTGCAGGCGGAAGATAAACGCCACACCGTCCAGATGCGACGACGCACCACCGTGGAAAGTCACCACAGATTGTGCCCAGCCGACCAGCTTCATCATTTCGCTGCCGTCCATATGCTGTGCAGAGAACGGAATGGTCAGCAGGCCCAGCGCACACTGCACCATCAGCAGGGAAAGGATGAGGATGTCAGCTCCGGTGGTCGTTGCACGCACACGCGGGCTGAACAGACGACGTTTGAGCAGCAGTAAACCACCCACCAGCGTCATCACGCCGCAAGCGCCCCCTGCGATCATCGCCATCTTCTGCTTCACCTCAATGGGCAGCCACGCTTCATACATCCAGTGCGGCGTCAGCATCCCGAGGAAGTGACCGGCAAAAATCCCCAGAATACCGATGTGGAACAGGTTAGAACCCACATGCATCCCTTTCCGATCCAGCATCTGGCTGGAGGCAGCACGCCAGGTGTACTGACCGTAGTCATAACGCAGCCAGCTTCCCACCAGGAACACGGTGCCCGCGATATACGGGTAGATGTCAAAGAAGAACATATTCAGGAAGTGCATTATTGCCGTCCTCCGTTAGAGATATTCAAATATTGCGGGGCCACAGCGCCGGCAAAACGGCGCTGGTGAGCCGAGATTTCAGACTCGCCGCAGCTCTGGTCAGCAAAGAATTTCACCTGTTCTTCTTCCCAGACGGCATCCAGCGCCTGCGGTGTATCATCGCGGGCTTCATCGGCGATTTTTTCCGCCACTTTTTCACTGTCGACAGATGCGTTAGCCAGTTTCACCAGCAGATCGAACAGTACCGCATAGCGGCTCTCGCGCTGCTGAAGACGCGCGCTGAGCAACGCCAGGATCGGAGCGATGTCCTGGAGACCACCGAGGGCCTCTTCTTTCGGCAACTGCGCCAGATACTCCAGATACAGCGGCAGATGGTCAGGCAGCTCGCGGCTGCCGAGCTGCAGGCCGTGCTGCTCATACTGCGCCATCAGGTCAACCATCGCCTGACCACGGTCACGGGATTCACCGTGAACATGTTCAAACAGCAGTAACGAGGTTGCACGACCCCGGTCAAACAGTTGGCTGTAATCCGCCTGCGCATCCAGAAGATCACGCGTTAACAGGTCCCGGAAGAAAATGCCCAATGTCTGGGCATCCTCTTTATCCAGGTTTTCAGATGATGCGAGTGCATCGAAAAGTTCCTGTTGATGCTGCACAAGCGCAGCATCCGGGTACTCGAGCAAACGAGAAACGATAACAAGTTCAATCATGGGTGCGGCTCCGTTTTACTGGTCACATCCATGGCGTCGATGCGGCGGCTGTTGAACAGGTTGAATTTGCTGTCTGACCCGTGGCAACCGTCGCCAAAGGTAAAGCCGCAGCCGTTTTTCTCCGGGAAGGCTTCGCGAGCCAGTTCACGGTGGCTGCTCGGTACTACGAAACGGTCTTCGTAGTTGGCAATGGCCAGATAGCGGTACATCTCCTGCGCCTGCGCTTCACTCAGACCGACCTCTTCCAGCGCACGGGTATCAATAACACCGTCTACCGTTTCCGCACGTTTGAAGTGGCGCATTGCCAGCATCCGCTTGAGTGCCAGCAGTACTGGCTGCGTATCACCGGCAGTCAGCAGGTTCGCCAGGTACTGAACCGGAATACGCAGGCTTTCCACGTCCGGCAGAATGCCGTTGCTGCCCAGCTCGCCCGCATCTGCAGCTGACTGAATCGGCGACAAAGGCGGCACGTACCAGACCATCGGCAGCGTGCGGTATTCCGGATGCAGCGGCAGCGCCAGCTTCCAGTCCATTGCCATTTTGTACACAGGAGACTGCTGTGCGGCGTCGATCACGCTCTGCGGTACGCCGTCTTTCAGCGCCTGCTCAATCACTTTTGGATCGTTAGGATCGAGGAACACGTCCAGCTGACGCTGATACAGATCTTTCTCGTGCTCGGTGCTGGCGGCGTTTTCAATCGCGTCCGCGTCATATAGCAGCACGCCGAGGTAGCGAATACGACCTACACAGCTTTCAGAGCAGACGGTCGGCATCCCCGCTTCAATACGTGGATAACAGAAGATGCACTTCTCGGATTTCCCGCTCTTCCAGTTGAAGTAGATTTTTTTGTACGGGCAGCCGGTGATGCACATACGCCAGCCACGGCATTTGTCCTGGTCGATCAGCACGATGCCGTCTTCTTCACGCTTGTAGATAGCACCGCTCGGGCACGTCGCCACGCATGCCGGATTAAGGCAATGCTCGCACAGGCGCGGCAGATACATCATGAAGGTGTTTTCGAACTGGCCGTACATCGCCTTCTGCATGTTCTCGAAGTTTTTGTCCTTCGACAGCTTCTCGAACTCACCGCCCAGGTCGTCTTCCCAGTTGGGACCACTGGTAATTTTGTCTAACCGCTTCCCGGTGATCAGCGAGCGTGGACGGGCGATCGGCTGGTGTTTGCTTTCTGGCGCGTTATGCAGGTTCTGGTAGTCGTAATCAAACGGCTCGTAGTAATCGTCAAGGCCCGGCAGATGCGGGTTGGCGAAGATTTTACCCAACAGCATCGCACGGTTACCCATGCGCGGCTGCAGTTTACCGTTGATCTTGCGGATCCAGCCGCCCTTGTATTTTTCCTGATCTTCCCAGTTGGTCGGGAACCCAGTGCCCGGTTTGGTTTCTACGTTGTTGAACCACGCGTATTCCATACCTTCTCGACTGGTCCAGACGTTTTTACAGGTGACTGAGCAGGTATGACAGCCGATGCATTTATCCAGATTCAGCACCATGCCGACTTGTGAACGAATTTTCATTTTACGCTCTCCTGTACCTGGTCATTACCTTCGCCATCTAACCAGTTAATATTCTTCATCTTACGTACCACCACGAACTCATCGCGGTTAGACCCTACGGTACCGTAGTAGTTAAAGCCGTAGGCCAGCTGCGCGTAGCCACCAATCATGTGGGTCGGTTTTGGCGTAATACGGGTGACCGAGTTATGAATGCCGCCGCGCTGCTCGGTGATTTCAGAACCCGGCAGGTTAACGATACGTTCCTGCGCGTGGTACATCATGGTCATCCCGGCAGGCACGCGCTGGCTCACTACCGCACGCGCCGTCAGGGCACCGTTGCTGTTGAACACTTCGATCCAGTCGTTATCTTCTATGCCCAGATCTTTGGCATCCGTTTCACTCATCCAGACAATCGGGCCGCCGCGCGATAGCGTCAGCATCAGCAGGTTGTCGCTATAGGTAGAGTGGATGCCCCACTTCTGATGCGGCGTGAGGAAGTTCAGCGCCTTTTCAGGGTTACCGTTAGATTTCGCCCCCATTACTGCCTTCACTGAACGGGTGTCGACTGGCGGACGGTAGACCAGCAGACTTTCACCGAAATCACGCATCCACTGATGATCCTGATACAGAGACTGACGCCCGGAGAGCGTACGCCATGGGATCAGCTCGTGAACGTTGGTATAACCGGCATTGTAGGAGACATGCTCATCTTCCAGGCCAGACCAGGTCGGGCTGGAGATAATCTTGCGCGGTTGCGCCTGAATATCGCGGAAGCGAATTTTCTCTTCCTCTTTATTCGTCGCCAGGTGCGTATGGTCGCGGCCGGTGAACTCGCTCAGTGCCGCCCACGCTTTCACGGCGACGTGGCCGTTGGTTTCCGGTGCCAGGGTCAGGATCATCTCTGCTGCATCAATCGCTGTATTCAGCATTGGCTGACCTTTGGCCGGGCCGTCCGCTTTGGTGTAATTGAGCTTGCGCAGCAGATCCATTTCGCTCTGGGTATTCCAGGCGATCCCTTTCCCACCGTTACCAATTTTCTCCATCAGCGGGCCGATAGAGGTAAAGCGCTCCCAGGTTGCCGGGTAGTCGCGTTCAACCGCAATAATGTGTGGTGCGGTCACCCCCGGGATCAGGTCACATTCGCCTTTTTTCCAGTCCTTCACGTCCAGCGGTTGCGCCAGTTCGGCGGCTGAGTCGTGCTGGATTGGCAGCGTCACCACGTCGGTTTCTTTACCCAGATGCCCTACGCAGACTTCGGAGAATTTCTTCGCGATGTCTTTGTAGATATCCCAGTCGCTTTTCGATTCCCACGCAGGGTCAACGGCCGCAGACAGCGGATGAATAAACGGATGCATATCCGAGGTATTCATGTCGTCTTTTTCGTACCAGGTCGCGGTTGGCAGCACAATGTCGGAGTACAGGCAGGTGCTGGACAGACGGAAGTCCAGGGTCACCACCAGATCCAGCTTGCCGTCCAGGCCGTTGTCTTTCCATTCCACTTCTTCTGGCTTCACGCCGCCCTGCTTGCCCAGATCTTTCCCCTGAATACCGTTCTCGGTGCCCAGCAGATATTTCAGCATGTACTCGTGCCCTTTACCGGACGAGCCCAGCAGGTTGGAGCGCCAGATGAACAGGTTACGCGGATGGTTTTTACCGTTCTCAGGCTGTTCTGCCGCGAAACGAATGGAACCGTCTTTGAGAGACTTAACGGTGTAATCCACCGGCGACATGCCCGCTTTCTTCGCCTCTTCTGCAATGCGCAGTGGGTTGGTGCCCAGTTGAGGTGCCGATGGCAGCCAGCCCATGCGCTCTGCGCGCACGTTGAAATCGATCAGGTGGCCGCTGTAACGGGATTTATCCGCCATTGGCGAGAGCAGTTCTTGAGCGGTTACGGTCTCGTAACGCCACTGGCTGGAGTGGTTATAGAAGTAGGATGTGCTGTTCATGTGACGTGCCGGACGCTGCCAGTCGAGGGCAAACGCCAGCGGCTGCCAGCCGGTCTGTGGACGCAGTTTTTCCTGGCCCACGTAGTGCGCCCAGCCACCGCCGCTCTGACCGACACAGCCGCAGAAGATCAGCATATTGATCAGGCCACGATAGTTCATATCGAGGTGATACCAGTGGTTCAGACCGGCACCGACGATGATCATCGAACGGCCGTGCGTCTTGTCGGCGTTTTCTGCGAATTCACGCGCGATACGGGTGATTTGTGCCCGAGGAACGCCAGTGATCTGCTCCGCCCACGCAGGGGTGTAGGCTTTCACGTCGTCATAGCCGGTGGCGCAGTTCTCATCGCCCAGGCCGCGATCCAGGCCGTAGTTCGCCATGGTCAGGTCATAAACGGTGGTGACCAGCGCCGTGGAGCCGTCAGCCAGCTGCAGGCGTTTTACCGGCAGCTTATGCATCAGAACGTTGTTCAGTTCAACCTTGTTGAAGTGCTCGGAACCTTCACCGCCGAAGTACGGGAAGCCCACATCGGCGATCTCGTCCTGACTGCCCAGCATGCTGAGGCGCAGTTCCGTCTCTTCGCCGGTCGTGCCGTTACGCTGCTCCAGGTTCCACTTGCCCTTCTCGCCCCAGCGGAAGCCGATAGAACCGTTCGGCGCCACCAGCTCGCCGTTGCTGGTGTACGCAACGGTTTTCCACTCAGGGTTATTTTCCTGGCCCAGCGCGTCCACCAGATCGGCAGCACGCAGCGTACGGCCTGCAGCGTAGTAGCCATCACGCTCTTCCAGCATGACCAGCATTGGCATGTCAGTGTAACGACGCACGTAGTCGGTGAAGTACTGGCTAGGCTTATCCAGGTGGAATTCACGCAGCATGACGTGGCCCATCGCCATCGCCATCGCGGCATCGGTACCCTGCTTCGGTGCCAGCCACAGATCGCAGAGCTTGGCGATTTCCGCATAGTCAGGGGTCACAGCTACGGTTTTGGTGCCTTTGTAACGCACTTCGGTAAAGAAGTGCGCATCTGGCGTACGGGTCTGAGGCACGTTAGAGCCCCAGGCGATGATATAGCTGGAGTTATACCAGTCCGCAGATTCCGGCACGTCGGTCTGCTCGCCCCAGGTCTGCGGAGACGCCGGCGGCAGGTCGCAGTACCAGTCGTAGAAGCTCAGGCAGGTACCGCCGATAAGTGACAGATAGCGAGCCCCGGAGGCGTAAGAGACCATCGACATCGCCGGGATGGGTGAGAAGCCCGCTACACGATCAGGACCGTAGGTCTTAACGGTGTAGACGTTAGAGGCAGCAATCAGCTCGTTCACCTCTTTCCAGGAAGAACGCACAAAGCCACCGCGGCCACGAGCCTGCTTAAAACTTTTCGCTTTGTCAGCGTCTTCGATAATCGACGCCCAGGCATCCACCGGATCGCTGTGCTGAACTTTCGCTTCACGCCACATTTTCATCAGGCGCTTGCGCATCAGCGGGTATTTCAGCCGGTTAGCACTGTAGAGATACCAGGAGTAGCTCGCCCCACGCGGGCAGCCGCGCGGCTCATGGTTTGGCATATCCGGACGAGTGCGCGGATAGTCGGTCTGCTGCATTTCCCAGGTCACCAGACCATTCTTAACGAAAATCTTCCAGCTACATGAGCCAGTGCAGTTCACGCCGTGGGTCGAACGGACGACTTTGTCATGCTGCCAGCGCTGGCGGTAACCGTCTTCCCAGTCCCGGTTAGTCTCCAGAACCTGGCCGTGCCCATCGGCAAAGGTTTCGCCCTTCTGCTTGAAGTAGCGAAACCGGTCCAAAAATTTGCTCATCGGGTATCTCCTGTGTGGAGCCTGTGGCTCTCTAAATCGACATTGCTGATTTGCAGCGAAGGTAACGCCCTGAAAGAGGGGGAGAATTGATAACGATCAAGACGACGAGGGACTTTCAGGCGAGGCATTAAAGCGAATACCACCAAAGCGGTAGCTTTATATTTTTCATATAATGATGATTTATATGAATATTTTTATTTCGCCATACAAAAAGACGGAGACGATTTAACATCCCAGGTATTAAGGGGTAGAACCATCTGCAAAGCGATGGCGATCACAGTGTTACCCGCAGATTTCCTCTGCAAACCCGTCAGTATGTTGTAACTATTCACGAGCCAAAAAAACGCGGCCCGAAGGCCGCGTAAACGGATAATCAAACTTACTTATTTTTCTTAGTATTACGGCCATATACCAGCCACGTGATCACAACGCAGGCGATATAGAAGACGAGAAATACTTTCATTGCCCCCGCCGGAGAACCGGTCAGGTCAAGAGAGATACCGAACGCTTTCGGAATAAAGAAGCCGCCAATTGCGCCGATGGCAGAGATAAAGCCCAGCGCTGCCGCCGTGTCCGTCGCCGCTTCACGCATCGCCTGCTCTTCGGTTCCACCCTGCGCTTTTACGCGATCCATGGTCAGTTTACGGAAGATCACGGAAATCATCTGGAAAGTAGAAGCGCTGCCCAGCCCGGCAGTCAGGAACAGCACCATAAACACACCGAAGAAGGCGGTGAAGTTACCCCCCTGTCCGTCAGTTGGCAGCGTCAGGAACAGCAACGCACAGAAGACAGCCATTACCACAAAGTTCACCAGCGTCACACGCGTCCCGCCCAGACGGTCAGACACCATGCCACCCAGCGAACGCGCCAGGGCACCAATAAATGGCCCAAAGAAGGCAAACTGTAGGATCTGAATGTCCGGGAACTGCGTTTTCGACAGCATGGCGAAGCCCGCAGAGAATCCGATAAACGAACCGAACGTTGCCAGATACAGCAGCGCCATTACCCACAGATGCCCGCGCTTCAGCACCGGCAACTGCTCGCTCAGTGACGCTTTTGACGCTGACAGATCGTTCATAAAGAACCAGGCTGCCAGAGTGAAGATCACCAGGAACGGAACCCAGATCCAGGAGGCGTTTTGCAGATACAGGGAAGATCCATCCGCTTGCTCAACGCCACCGCCGCCAAACGCTGCGAAAATGGAGACAGAGATCGCCAGCGGTGCAATCAGCTGCATCACGCTCACGCCCATGTTGCCGAGACCGCCGTTAATACCCAGCGCGCCGCCCTGTTTCGCTTTCGGGAAGAAGAAGCTGATGTTTGCCATACTGGAGGCGAAGTTCGCACCCGCAAAACCACACAGCAGGGAGATAATCACGAACACGCTAAACGGGGTAGACGTATCCTGTACCGCAAAACCGAGCCAGACACATGGCACGATCATGATACCGGTACTGAATGCCGTCCAGCGACGGCCGCCAAACACCGGAACCATAAACGCGTAAGGCACTCGCAGCAATGCGCCGGATAAAGACGGCAGCGCGGTCAACATAAATAGCTGATCGGTTGTAAAGGTAAAACCGACTTTTGGCAGGTTTACCGCCACCGCACTAAACAACATCCAGACGCAAAACGCTAACAACAAACACGGAACGGAAATCCACAGATTCCGGCTTGCTACACGATGGCCGCGCTGTTGCCAGAACGCCGGATCCTCTGGACGCCAGTCTGTAATAACGGCACCATTTTCCCTTTCGGGAGCGGATGAGTGACTCATAGACACCTCTGATTCTCGAATGATGCTGCAAACATTAGGGTTTTAGAGCGGCGGTAAGTTGATATAAATCAAAGGAAAAGTGGGAGGATTTGCGGCGCAAAAAAAGCCCTCATCCTTAATGAGTAGGTTATGACGGTAAAAAAGATGTGGTTTTTCACGGTGCTGACGTTTCCTTGCTACCCCCACCCCCTTCCCGTTACTCCGTTGGCAATTTGGGAGTAATCCTTTATTGGTATGGGTATACTCCAGGGTATGCACCAGAATAGCGCCATTCCTGCAAGCAGGCCACGTCAGGAGCACGGCAACTCTATGTTAAAAAGATGTTTATCTCCACTGACACTCGTGAATCAGGTCGCGCTGATCGTTTTGCTGTCCACCGCCCTCGGTGTGACGGGCATGGCGATCTCCGGCTGGCTGGTACAGGGTGTACAGGGTAACGCGCATGCCATCAATGAGGCGGGCTCGCTACGCATGCAGAGTTACCGCCTTCTGTCATCGGTTCCCCTGACGCAGGTCGATCAGCCACTGCTCGATGAAATGGAACGCACGGCGTTCAGCCCGGAACTGGAAAACGCCGCCATTCGCGCCGGTCAGCAATCTCAGCTTAAAGAACTCCAGGGCTACTGGCACACTCAACTGCAGCCGGGGCTGAAACAGGCGCGCAGTCCAGAAGCGGTTGCGCATGACGTTGCGGGTTTCGTATCACGCATTGATGCCCTGGTCTCCTCTTTTGACCAAACCACCGAATTGCGTATTGACCGGGTAGTGATGATGCACCGTGCAATGGCGCTGTGTATGGGGCTGTTACTCATCTTCACCATTGTCTGGCTGCGTGCACGGCTGCTGAATCCCTGGAAACAGCTGCTGGCGATGACCCGCGCGGTCACCGCACGGGATTTTACGCAGCGCACCCATATCAGCGGGCGCAACGAGATGGCGATGCTCGGCCAGGCGCTGAATACCATGTCGGCAGAACTCTCCGAAAGCTACGCGGTGCTGGAGCAGCGCGTTCAGGAAAAAACGGCCGGGCTGGAGCAGAAAAACGAGATGCTCTCCTTCCTGTGGCAAGCCAACCGTCGTCTGCATATGCAGGTACCGCTCTGCGAGCGTCTCTCGCCGGTACTGAATGGCCTGCAAAATCTGACCCTGCTTCACGACCTGGAGCTGCGGGTCTACGATGTGGAAGACGAAGAAAACCATCAGGAGTTTACCTGCCAGTCCGATATGTCCTGTGATGACAAAGGTTGCCATCTTTGTCCTCGCGGCTTGCCGCCGTTGACGTCGAGTGGTACCACGCTGAAGTGGCGGTTGACGGACAACCACACCCAGTACGGCATTCTGCTGGCAACCCTGCCGGCCGGTCGTCACCTCAGCCACGACCAGCAACAGCTGGTTGATACGCTGGTTGAACAGTTGACGGCCACGCTGGCACTCGACCGTCATCAGGAAAAACAGCAGCAGCTGATCGTCATGGAAGAGCGTGCAACCATCGCCCGCGAGCTTCACGACTCCATCGCCCAGTCGCTCTCCTGTATGAAAATGCAGGTGAGCTGCCTGCAAATGCAGGATACGGAGATGCCGGAAAGTAATAAACAGCTGCTGAGCCAGATCCGCAACGAACTGAATACCTCCTGGGTGCAACTTCGTGAACTGCTGACCACTTTCCGTCTGCAGCTCACTGAACCTGGCCTGCGCCCCGCCCTGGAATCCAGCTGTCACGAATTTAGCGCCCGGCTGGGGTTCCCGGTGAAGCTGGATTACCAACTGCCGCCGCGGTTTGTTCCGTCGCATCAGGCCATTCATTTACTGCAGATCGCCCGTGAAGCGTTGAGTAACGTGCTCAAACATGCTGGCGCGACGGCGGTAACCGTCACCGTCAGCCAGCACGCTAATCAGGTCAGGCTCACGGTTCATGACAACGGCCGCGGCGTGCCGGAAAATGCCGAACGAACTAACCACTATGGTTTAATCATCATGCGAGACCGCGCCCAAAGCCTGCGCGGTGATTGCCAGGTTCGCCGGAGAGAGACAGGTGGCACGGAAGTTGTTGTCACCTTTATTCCCGAGAAACCGCTCACAACTGCTCAAGGAGAAACCCATGACTAATCAGGAACCGGCATCAATTCTGTTGATCGACGACCATCCGATGCTGCGTACTGGCGTGAAACAGCTGGTCAGCATGGCACCCGATATCACCGTCGTAGGCGAAGCCAGCAACGGTGAACAAGGCATTGAGCTTGCCGAAGCGCTTGATCCCGATCTGATCCTGCTTGATCTCAATATGCCCGGCATGAACGGTCTGGAAACCCTCGACAAACTGCGGGAAAAATCCCTTTCCGGTCGCGTGGTGGTCTTTAGCGTGTCGAACCATGAAGAAGATGTGGTCACAGCGCTAAAGCGTGGCGCGGACGGCTATCTGCTGAAAGATATGGAGCCGGAAGATCTGCTTAAAGCGCTGCAACAGGCTGCCGCAGGTGAGATGGTGCTGAGCGAAGCATTAACGCCGGTACTGGCCGCCAGCCTGCGCGCCAACCGCGCCACCTCCGATCGCGACGTCAGTCAGTTAACGCCACGCGAGCGCGACATTCTCAAGCTGATTGCTCAGGGTCTGCCAAACAAGATGATTGCCCGCCGCCTGGATATCACCGAAAGCACGGTCAAAGTACATGTGAAGCACATGCTGAAGAAAATGAAGTTAAAATCCCGCGTTGAAGCCGCTGTGTGGGTACATCAGGAACGGATTTTTTAAGCATTACTCATCCGGCAGCAGCCTCCAGCGCGGGTCATCGTTGGGTAATGCGACCAGCGGTTGCACTACGATAAGCGTGATCTCATTGGAAGAGACGCGCTGGCCTTTCTCATCGTCTACCACTGCCGACAAGTGCCAGCGGTTAGTTGCCCCTTCCCGGCTATCCCAGGCAGGCATAATCACACTCCAGCCATCGCCGCTGTTGCTGTTCGCCGGTGATGTCAGGCTCAATGCCTGGGTATCACCCTGCCAGTGGATCTGACGAATACCATGCGCGCTGCGAATTTGTAGCTTCAGCATCACGGTCTCGCCCCCTTTCAGATCCCACGGTGGCGTCGCCAGATACACTGATAACGTTTTGCGCTGGCGGAACTCCATAACAGGCAGGTTGTCCCGCTCCGGCGAGTCGTAGCGGCTCCCGCGCAGGGAGCGCGTGGCGGCGACTTCTCCGGCAGAGATCTGCTTTATAAACGGTACGCCGAAGCGATAGTTAAGCTTCAGTCCGAGATTATTTTGACTGACGCCACTCTCTCCCTGCTTATGGGCGGCCGTCAATGTGACCAGCGGAACAGGGGTATAGTTGAGCCCCAGATTTACCGCGACAGGGTTGTGATAGCCGGTTCCGGTATTGAACAGGTCGACGTTATCGCCAAAGTATTGCTCGAAGCTAACGCTGGTGTTCAGATGATGGAACCACGGCAACCAGGCTTTGGCGGTGACATCATACCCACGCGCCATGCGCTGCTCCTGTACGTCCGAGCTGTCACGCCAGCTGGCAAACGGCTGATAGTAGTTAGCAGACAGACGCAGATTTTCACCCCACGCTTCCGCGCCCAGCCCGGCACGCTGCAGGTTTTCATCCAGCAGGTTATCGTAAAACGTGTTGTAGCCCAGCAACCACTTGCCGGCGATCCAGCGCTGACCTACCCCGGCGTTACTGACCAGGCCATCCGTCTGCTGCGTCACGCCAAACTGACTCCAGCTCAGGTAACGGTTGTTATCATTCCAGGGGATAAACCAGCTCCCGCTGCTGCCGTTAAATTTACCGTCGTCATTCACCAGCAAGTTTACGCTGGCGTTACCCCACGGGGAGAGCCAGGATTCAATCTGCTGGTTCACTTCCCCACTCACCGCATCACGTACCTGACCAAACGCAAACTGGCGCGCCTGCTCGCCCGTGGTCAGACCGTTATCGGTCATACTGGCTTCACCAAACGCTTTTGCCATTTCGGCCAGGTGTTTTTCTCCCTCGCCAGTTGGGGGGGCCATACCGAGATCGGGCAAACTATCCCCGTTGTTATCAAAGGGATTTTCTGCCTGTTGCATAAAGGAATTCGGGGCACCGTGAACGACTCCCGCCGTAAGAAGGGGGAGTAATAACAGAAAGCGAATGCAGGACGATACAGCCATCAACGTCGGGTTTAGCGCCTGGGTTTTGTTAAAGACGCTCTTACCTTAACGCTATTAAGAAAGAATTGCAGCCTTACGGGAAATTTCAGGAATATCCTGAAGTTTATTGTCGGCTGTAGACGGCGTAAACTTGGTAAACCCTATATTATTCGTGCCTTTTTAAGAACAGGAGTCAACATGCAGAAGATAGTGATCATCGCCAACGGTGCGGCTTACGGCAGCGAATCCCTTTTTAACAGCCTGCGTCTGGCTATCGCACTCCGCGATAAAGAGAGCGAACTGGAGTTACGGCTCTTTTTAATGTCGGACGCGGTCACTGCCGGGCTGAAGGGACAGAAACCTGCAGAAGGCTACAACATTCAGCAAATGCTGGAGATCCTCACCGCGCAAAATGTGCCGGTGAAGCTGTGCAAGACCTGCACCGACGGCCGCGGCATTACCGGTCTACCGCTGATTGATGGCGTAGAGATTGGTACGCTGGTTGAGCTGGCCGAGTGGACGCTGTCCGCCGATAAAGTATTAACTTTTTAATAATAAACCCGTAAAAATATTATTTTCTTATGGACGCGGTTTCAGCATCAAGTTTACCTGCAAGGTTGCCGATAGGCATGGAAACAACACAGCAGGTATTTCACTTATGTTCAGATCGATTCGTGCACGCATCATCGCCGCGACGGCAGGCTGTCTGGTCGTCGCCCTTCTCCTTAATACCGTTATCAACTTCCAGGTCACGCGTCAGGATAACCAGCAGTCACAGCGCGATATCCTGACCAGCACCAGCGCCAGCCATAACATGGCGATTGCCGACTGGGTAAAAAGCAAAATGACGGTGATCGCCTCCGCTCAGACCGTGGCGCTGAGTGACGATCCGGTTCCGGTATTCAAACAGCTTGCGCAGGCGGGGGGATTCACCAACGTCTATGTTGGCTATGCCAGCAAGACAGCCAAATTCTCTGACCCAGCGGGCGTCCCCGCGGATTATGACCCGACCATTCGCCCCTGGTATCAGCAGGTGGTAAGCCAGGACGCCCCGGTCGTCACCGCACCTTACGTAGATGCCGGTACCGGGAAGCTGGTGGTGACGTTCGCCGTGCCGGTGAAAGAAAATGGCACCCTGAAAGCCGTGGTAGCAGGCGATGTGGCCATGGATAGCGTAGTCGCTAACGTGCGCGGGATCCATCCGACCCCGGCAAGTAGTGGATTACTTCTGACCAGCGATGGCACCGTGATTGCTGCCAATGATCCGGCGCTGACGCTTAAACCGTTTGCCGAGACGATCAAAGGTATCGATTTTGCGGCGCTGAAAAGCGGTAATCCGGTTGACGGCACATTCGATGACAAAGAAAAAACCTTTGTTGCGACGGCCGTGCCAGGCACTAACTGGATGTTAGTTGTCGCCCTCGACAATGGCGATGCGACATCCGGCATGCGTTCCCTGCTTAAAGCGTCGGCTATCTCGCTGGTGATCCTGGCTCTGCTGAGCGCCGCTATTGTTCACTTCCTGATTGCCCGTCTGCTGAAGCGACTGTCTGACATCCGCGACGCGATGCACAACATTGCTAACGGGACTAACGACCTGTCGCAGCGCCTGCCGGATGATGGTGAAGACGAAGTCGCGCAGATTGCGCAGGCGTTTAACGCCTTCAGCGATAAGCTCTCCGTCGTCATGGTACAGCTCCGTGATGCCAGCGCATCGGTGAAAAATGCCGCGCAGGAAATTGCGGCTGGTAACCAGGATCTTTCCGGACGCACCGAGCAGGCGGCATCCAGCCTGCGCGAGACCGCCAGTGCCGTGGAGCAGATCACCGCCTCCGTGACGCAGTCGAATGAGTCTGCAGCAGAAGCCAACGACCAGGCGAGCAAAGCCTCAGCGGCCGCGGCGCGCGGTGGAGAGGTGGTATCGCAGGCAATCAGCACCATGCAGTCCATCGAAGTGGCATCCGCAAAAATTGGCGATATCACCAGCGTAATTGACGGCATTGCCTTCCAGACCAATATTCTGGCGTTGAACGCCTCGGTGGAAGCAGCACGAGCCGGGGAACAAGGGCGTGGGTTTGCCGTGGTGGCAGGAGAGGTGCGTAATCTGGCAAGCCGTAGCGCTCAGGCGGCGAAAGAGATCAAATCGCTCATCGACTCCACCACTGACAGCGTGGCAACGGGCTCCCGTTACGTGCATCTGGCAGGGGAAAGCATGAATGAAATCCGCGCCAGCATCGGCAGCGTCTCGGGCATCATGCGTGAAATCTCCATCGCCACCAGCGAGCAGATGAAAGGTATCCATGAGATCAACCATGCGGTAACCCATCTCGACAGAATGGTACAGCAGAACGCCGAGCTGGTTGTGCAATCCGCCGCCGCCGCGGGCGCCCTGCAGAGCCAGGCGGGTGACCTTGCTGAAACCGCCGGACATTTCCGCATTTAATTTTATCCCGGCGCGCGTTTAGCGGGTAAAACGCGCGCCAGCTGAAATTTTTAGGAATTTTGTCATTTTTGTTTAATCGTTATGCCATTTTTTGATCAAAATCAGCATCCCGGCCCCTCCCCTTTGGTGTTATGCAATGAGTGAATTGTGAACAATATCACGCTCGGATATGGCAGCAGGGAGAGCGTTGTTTAAGACTACGGGGTAAAAAATGGCACTGGTAAAAACAAGTTTGAAACTGTTTGGCGGGGATACGGTAGTGGTTCGTTGTTCAGAGCGCTGCCGTATTCATCTGATGAGTTCAAAAGCACAAAAACAATCGCAGGCAGATATTCTGACCGTGCAGGATGATAAAGCCTGGCTTACGGTGCCCTATACCGGCACGTGGGATGTCCTGATTGACAGCCACAGTCAGTCACTGGAGCATTCTGTCAGCTACGTAGCAGCATAACATTAAACGCCCGGCGAGCCGGGCGTATTCTCAGGCAAAACCCGGTCGCAGCGAGCTGTTGAGCGGGTTCCCTTCCAGAAGTGCCTTCACCTTCACCACCAGTTCGTTCAGACAGTCGTCCTTCATACCGAGGCGGGTCAGCTCGTCATCAAGAGAGAAGAGATATTGCGCATTAGTACCCAACGGGCCACTGGCGGCAGCAATCAGCGGGGCTATCACCTGCGTACGGGTATCCGCTTCATACAGCGGGTGGCGCGGGTCCATAATAAAGACCAGCGCATTAACGGTACGTCCGTCGTCCAGTTCCAGCTTGCACCAGCTAGGCATATAGCAGCCGGTGATCATCTCGCGCTTCCAGAGCAGCGTGAGCTCCTCTTCCAGCGTGGCATCCGGGAGGCGATATGCCACGCCCGTGGTGCGTCCGCCCTCTTTCAGTGCAAGCATGCGCCCAGGTTGACACGCACTGCCACGCCCGGCCGTCAGACGCAGGCAAAATGCGCGGTGCCAGCCCGGCAGCGTTCCCGTTGCCGATTCGACAAATTCCAGAGCCGGGTTCCACATCAGAGAGCCGTAGCCAAAAATCCATACCGGGCCATCATCCGGGCGGCAGGCAAGCGTGGCAGCGAGTGACGCCGCACGTTGTTCAGCCGACCAGAGAAGCGATTCCTCAATAGCACCAAATGCCGTCTTACAATCTGCCTTCATTAAGAAATCACGCGTTAACACTTTACACCTCCGCCACTGCATGCTTCCTTGCGACATCTGTAATTCGCCTTCCCGGCCTTAGGTGCTGGTCATTTTGCCAGCAGTTAAATAACGATAAGCAATTAGCGGACCAGTTGCAATACAACGGAAGTTCAACCGCCTGAAAAGTCAAAATGAAGGCAGCGAATAATTTCACGGCTATTTCTTTTTATGCCATTTATCGTCGTCTCCTTTCTCATATTCATGTTTTACTGCGGCCCAGGCGACTTTGTGCGCCGTCTCTTCACGGCTCGCATCATCCCGGCGATCTTCTTTATCTTTGTATTGTTCCCAGGCGCTATTAAACGCTTCTTTGTAGATATCCTGCGCATGCGCGGGCAGCACGTTTTGCACGTTATCAGGTAATTCGCGTTTCGTTTTATAGGGCATCGCTAACCTCTCTTTTGGTTCAAGAGATAAGTGTGGACGACGATATGTCATGGTGCCACCCGGCAATAATTTATGAGGCCATTATATTTTTAATACATTGTTATTTAATGACTAATAAACAAAGACTCTGCATTTTACCCATCAAGAAACAAAATTATGACAAAGGGTAAAATTAAGTAAAAAATAAAGGGTATTTAACAGAGATCTGTTAGTTTAATGACCTCAAAAATCTATCTATAATTACAAGCACCTGCATTGATGGAGAAGCACATGACAGCAACACACGAGGCGGTAAAGACCCGCCACAAGGAGACGTCTCTCATTTTCCCGGTTCTGGCACTGGCTGTGCTGCTCTTCTGGGGAAGCAGTCAGTCACTGCCAGTGGTGGTTGGTATCAATATTCTTGCTCTGGTTGGTATTTTAACCAGCGCCTTTAGCGTCGTTCGCCATGCCGACGTATTAGCCCACCGTCTGGGCGAGCCGTACGGTTCGTTAATTCTTAGTCTTTCCGTTGTTATCCTCGAAGTTAGCCTGATCTCTGCGCTGATGGCGACCGGTGATGCCGCACCGACGCTGATGCGCGATACGCTCTACTCAATCATTATGATTGTGACGGGCGGTCTGGTGGGCTTCTCGCTGTTATTGGGTGGTCGTAAATTCGCGACCCAGTATATGAACCTGTTCGGCATTAAACAGTATCTGATTGCCCTCTTCCCGCTGGCGATTATCGTGCTGGTGTTCCCGATGGCGCTGCCGGGTGCAAACTTTTCCACCGGTCAGGCATTGCTCGTTGCACTGATTTCCGCGGCCATGTACGGCGTATTCCTGCTGATTCAGACCAAAACGCACCAGAGTCTGTTTGTGTATGAGCATGAAGACGACAGCGACGATGACGACCCGCATCACGGTAAACCGTCGGCCCACAGCAGCGCGTGGCACACGGTTTGGCTGATCGTGCATCTGATTGCGGTTATCGCGGTCACCAAGATGAACGCCAATCCGCTGGAGACGCTGTTAACCGAGTTGAACGCGCCGGTGGCCTTTACCGGCTTCCTGGTAGCGCTGTTGATTCTGTCCCCTGAAGGACTGGGCGCGCTGAAAGCGGTACTGAATAATCAGGTGCAACGCGCAATGAACCTGTTCTTCGGCTCCGTGCTGGCGACGATTTCGCTTACCGTACCAGTGGTGACGCTGATTGCCTTTATGACCGGTAATGAGCTGCAGTTTGCGCTGGGTGCGCCAGAGATGATCGTGATGGTGGCATCACTGTTGTTGTGTCAGATTTCGTTCTCGACGGGACGCACCAACGTGCTGAACGGTGCGGCGCATATGGCCTTGTTTATTGCGTATCTGATGACGATATTTGCGTAGTCTTTTTGCCCTGCAAGCGAAGCGCCACCCGGCAATATGCCCCATAAAAAAACCCGCCGAAGCGGGTTTTTTTATTAGTTGCTGGTATCCAGCTCGTCGAAGCTCTTCACCAGATCGTCAATCGCTTTGATCTGTTTCAGGAACGGCTCGAGCTTATCCAGCGGCAGCGCGGATGGACCGTCACATTTCGCGTTAGCCGGATCCGGGTGTGCTTCGATAAACAGACCCGCCAGGCCAGTTGCCATACCGGCGCGCGCCAGCTCGGTAACCTGGGCACGGCGGCCGCCGGACGCTGCACCAAACGGGTCGCGGCACTGCAGTGCGTGCGTCACGTCGAAGATCACCGGAGACTGATTAGAGACGTTCTTCATCACGCTGAAGCCCAGCATATCCACAACCAGGTTGTCGTAACCGAAGTTTGAACCACGATCGCACAGAATAACTTTGTCGTTGCCACCTTCGATAAACTTATCGACGATGTTGCCCATCTGACCCGGGCTCACGAATTGTGGTTTCTTCACGTTGATCACCGCACCGGTTTTCGCCATCGCGGCAACCAGGTCAGTCTGGCGAGCCAGGAACGCCGGCAGTTGGATAACATCTACCACATCGGCCACAGGCTGCGCCTGAGCGGCTTCATGCACGTCGGTGATCACTTTCACGCCAAAGGTCTGTTTCAGCTCCTGGAAAATTTTCATTCCCTCTTCCAGGCCCGGGCCACGGTAAGAGTTGATGGAGGAGCGGTTGGCTTTGTCAAAAGAGGCTTTAAACACGTACGGGATACCCAGTTTCTGGGTCACAGTCACGTAGTGTTCGCAGATACGCATAGCGAGATCGCGGGATTCCAGCACGTTCATACCGCCAAACAGCACGAACGGCAGGTCGTTTGCCACGTTGATATCACCAATGCTAACCACTTTTTGTTTCATAGGATCGCCTTATTCAGGTGTGAATCGGAATTAAGATTAATGCAGTGTAATTTGTTTGTGCGAGATCGCGTTGATCTGCGCGCGAATCATTTCGCTAATCGGATCTTCCGGACATTGTTCCACGAAATAACTCAAATCATTCAGCGCGACGTGTTCACAATCGAGCTGAGCATAAATAAGCCCACGGTCGCGAATTTCATACGGATCTTCCGGATTAAACTGCAGCAGCACTTCACTGGCACGCAAAGCCAGTTCCATCTGACGCTCTTCCATCAGCGCTGATTTCAGCGTATCCAGCAGCTTGCGGATCACTTCTGAGTTATCCGCCTCGTCGAGATCTTCGTTAAAAAGCTCGGCCACCGGGCTGATATTGCCTTTCAGCCAGACGTCCAGCGTATGCTCATCCAGCGTATCGCCGTTAAACGGATTAATGAGCCACATCTCACCATCCAGCCACTCGGCACGCAGGATCATCTGCGTCGGGAAGATGACCGGCACCAGTGGAATATCCAGACGGTGTGCGACCCACAGCAAAATAGAGCCCAGCGCAACGGCGCTGCCCTGACGATTTTTTAAGACCTGATCCAGCCATAATGCGTCAGACAGGCGATACACGCCACGCGTGTCGCAGAAACCCCATTCGCCGTAGAAAAGTTCCAGAAGCTTCTCTAATTGCCAGTCCTGCGGACGCGCCTGATTGATCTCTTCACGCGCCAGGCTGACCAGATTTTCCAGCTCATCGTAGACATACTGCGACGTAAAATCGTCACGGATCATCTCCGAAATCAGGATCATGCCATCGCAAAGCGGCACTTTATTAAATTCGAAATCGGCTAAGGACTTCATGACTTACCCCAGTAACGGTATTCTTGTGGTGGCGAGTTTAATGATGATGTACAGCACCACCAGACCCAGCAGAAAGGCAATAAATCCCACCTGCTGGCTGCGCGGACGACGACGCCCAAGCGCGATAAAACCCAAAACGATATAGATGATAACGCCAAACAGCTTTTCAGTCAGCCATGCGCCTTTATCAGTAAATGGCAGATAGCCGGTCTTCCACATGAGTCCGGCGCCAGTCAGGAACAGAACCGTATCGATACAGTGCGGTGCGACACGCACCCAGCGGGCATCCATCAGCGGATTGTTGCTGTAACGCCACCAGTAGCGCACGATGAAAAAACCGATGGTCAGCGCAACGGAAATCAGGTGAGCGGAAATAAGCACAGTAAACAGGCTCATCACCACTGCCCCAGCGTCAGACGTTCGTTGCCGCCGTAGTCGCGGCAGGTTTCCACTGCGGTATAGCCTGCTTGCGTAAACAGCGCCCGCACGGCTTCTCCCTGCGTCCAGCCGTGCTCCACCAGCAGCCAGCCGCCGCGAACTAAATGTTTCCGTGACGTTGTCACTATGTGATCAAGATCGGCCAATCCCTCGTTAGCGGCGACCAGGGCCGTCAGCGGTTCGAAACGGACATCTCCCTGCGCAAGATGCGGATCATGTTCGTCAATGTAAGGAGGGTTGCTGACAATCATCCCAAACGTGTGATTTTCCAGCGCGCTAAACCAGCTGCTGTGCAGTACGGTGACATTAGTCAGGCCGAGCCTGTCCACGTTACGCTTTGCCAGCGCTACCGCGTCTGGCATCACATCCACTGCCGTCACATCACAGTCCGGGCGTTCACTGGCAAGCGCCAGCGCAATGGCGCCCGTCCCAGTGCCTAGATCGAGGATTCGACTGGCGCTAGCCGGTAAACGCGCCAGCGCCTGCTCGACCAGACACTCGGTGTCCGGACGTGGGATCAGGGTCGCTGCCGAAACGTACAAAGGTAACGACCAGAATTCCCGCTCTCCAACCAGATGCGCCACCGGCTCACCAGCCTTACGACGGGCAAGCAGTATGGCGAGTTGCGTCTCCTGCTCAGAAGCCAGCAGTGTTTCCCCGAAAGCCAGCAGATATGTGCGCGGCTTCCCCGTCACATGCTCAAGCAAGATTTCGGCGTCGCGTTTTGGACTCTCACTTTCTGAAAGCTCACCGACGGCCTGGCGTAACCAGCGCTGGAAATCCATTATTCCTGCTCGGACAGCGCCGCCAGCTGATCGGCCTGGTATTCCTGCACAATAGGCTCAATCAGCATATCCAGCTTGCCTTCCATCACTTCGTCCAGACGGTAAAGCGTCAGGTTGATGCGGTGGTCGGTCACGCGCCCCTGCGGGAAGTTGTAGGTACGGTTACGGTCGCTGCGGTCGCCGCTGCCCAGCAGGTTACGGCGGGTAGACGCTTCTGCCTGCTGGCGTTTTGCCATTTCTGCCGCGTGGATACGCGCACCGAGCACGGAAAGCGCTTTGGCTTTGTTTTTATGCTGCGAACGTTCGTCCTGACATTCAACGACAATACCGGTCGGCAAGTGGGTAATACGGATGGCGGAGTCGGTGGTGTTAACGTGCTGACCACCCGCTCCGGAGGAACGGAAGGTATCAATACGCAGGTCCGCCGGGTTGATGTCCGGCAGTTCCGCTTCCGGCAGCTCCGGCATGACCGCAACGGTACAGGCTGACGTATGAATACGCCCCTGCGATTCGGTGGCAGGTACGCGCTGCACACGATGACCGCCAGATTCAAACTTGAGACGACCGTATACGCCGTCGCCGCTGATCTTCGCGATCACTTCTTTAAAACCACCATGCTCGCCTTCGTTGGCGCTCATGATCTCCACACGCCAGCGGCGCGATTCAGCGTAGCGGCTGTACATGCGGAACAGATCCCCGGCAAACAGGGCCGCTTCATCACCGCCGGTACCGGCGCGGACTTCCACAAATGCATTACGTTCATCGTCCGGATCTTTCGGCAGCAGCAGCACCTGAAGCTGCTGTTCCATCTCTTCCGAACGCGCTTTCGCATCCTGCAACTCTTCCTGCGCCATTTCGCGCATTTCAGGGTCATCAAGCATCATCTGCGCAGTTTCAATATCTTCCTGAACCTGTCGCCAGTCAGTAAAGCATTTAGAAACATCACTTAACTGCGCGTATTCGCGAGAGAGCGCGCGAAAACGTTCCTGGTCCGCAATGGTCCCGGCATCACCGAGCAGCGCCTGTACTTCCTCATGGCGCTCGTGCAGAGCTTCCAGTTTAGCGACGATAGAAGGCTTCATAGGCGTAAGTGCACCTTGTCTTAGAAAATGGGTATAGGGCGCTATTCCAGCCCGAGGCTGTTGCGCAGAATAGTCAGGCGTTCATCATCCCCGTCACGGGCAGCCTGCTGAAGAGATTTGGTTGGGGCATGGATCAGGCGGTTGGTCAGTTTCCATGCCAGATCCTGCATAATAGCGTGTGCGTCGCCGCCCTGTTCCAGGGCCGCTAACGCTTTGGCTGTCAGGTCATCACGCACCTGCTCCGCCTGCCCGCGGTACTCGCGGATGGTCTCGCTGACGCTTTGAGCGCGCAGCCAGGCCATAAACTCACTGGTTTCCTGCTCAACAATGGTTTCCGCCTGCACTGCCGCCGCTTTACGCTGGGCAAGGTTGTGCGAAATGATACTTTGCAGGTCATCCACGCTGTAAAGATAGGCGTTAGCCAGTTTACCGACTTCTGGCTCAACATCGCGCGGGACGGCGATATCCACCAGCAGCATCGGCTGATTACGACGGGATTTCAGGGCACGCTCCACCATCCCTTTACCGATGATCGGCAGTGGGCTGGCGGTAGAGCTGATAATAATGTCCGCCTCTTTCAGGCGTTCATCAATGTCGCTTAACGCCACCACCTCTGCGCCCACTTCGTCCGCCAGCACCTGAGCACGTTCGCGGGTACGGTTGGCGATAATCATCTTTTTCACTTTATGTTCGCGCAGATGGCGCGCGACAAGTTCGATGGTTTCGCCCGCACCCACCAGCATCACGGTAACGGTCGACAGGGATTCAAAGATTTGGCGTGCAAGGGTGCAGGCCGCGAAAGCAACAGAAACCGCACTGGCACCAATGTCGGTTTCGGTTCGCACACGCTTAGCCACGGAGAATGACTTCTGGAACATACGCTCCAGTTCACTGGCCTTCAGATGCCCTTTTTGCGAATCCGCAAACGCTTTTTTCACCTGCCCCAGAATTTGCGGTTCGCCGAGAACCAGCGAATCCAGCCCGCTGGCCACGCGCATCAGATGGCTGACGGCATCATTGTCCTGATGCCAGTACAGGCTATTGCGCAGTTCGTCTTCGTTGAGATTGTGGTAGTCGCATAGCCAGCGGATCAGCGCCTCGTGCAGGTTATCCTGCTCTTCCACACTCAAATAAAGCTCGGTACGGTTGCACGTCGAGAGCACCACGCCACCCTGCACCATAGGTTGTGCAAGCAAGCTGTCCAGCGCCAGGTCAAGCGTGTCTGGCGAAAACGTTACGCGTTCTCGCAGCGAAACCGGGGCTGTTTTGTGGTTAATGCCGAGTGCTAATAAGGTCATGTTGAGCGGGAGTAGTACCAGCGTTAATAAGGTTAGCAGAACGCATCATACAGGATGCGCGAGATCAATAAAAGAGACTGCACCCTTTCGGAGTAATAGGTTACATCGCGCTTTGAGATAATTTGAACGTAGACGGTGGGGCCCTTCAACGCTAGCATTAACAGTTATAACTGCAACGTATCTCAAGGATTTGTCCTCATTATGACCCGACTGATTCGCCTGCTGCCGCTGGCCGCACTGGTTCTGACCGCCTGTACTGTCACCCAACCAAAAGGCCCAGGCAAAAGCCCTGATTCTCCGCAGTGGCGTCAACACCAGCAGGACGTCCGTAATTTGAGCCAGTATCAGACTCGCGGCGCTTTCGCGTATCTCTCTGACGAACAAAAGGTTTATGCGCGTTTCTTCTGGCAGCAAACAGGCCAGGACAACTACCGTCTGCTGCTGCTGAACCCGCTGGGCAGCACCGAACTGGAGCTTATCGCGAAACCGGGCGAAGCGCAGATCACCGATAACAAAGGCCAGCATTACACCGCGACAGATGCCGAAGAGATGATTGGTAAGCTGACGGGAATGCCTATTCCGCTCAACAGCCTGCGCCAGTGGATCCTTGGCCTGCCGGGGGATGCCACCGACTACCAGCTTGACGATCAGTACCGTCTAAGCCAGGTGAATTACGCGCAGAATGGCAAAACCTGGAAAGTGGTGTACAGCGCCTATGACAGCAACAGTAAACCTTCTCTGCCATCGAATATGGAACTGACCCAGGACAGCCAGCGTATCAAGCTGAAAATGGACAACTGGATCGTTAAATGATGACCCACTGGCCCTCTCCGGCAAAACTAAACCTGTTTTTATACATCACCGGCCAGCGTGCTGATGGCTATCACACCCTGCAGACGCTGTTTCAGTTTATTGACTATGGTGACACGATCTCGATTGAGCTGCGTCAGGACGGGCAGGTTTGCCTGCTGACGCCTGTCGAAGGTGTTGCGTATGAGGATAACCTGATTGTCCGCGCGGCGCGCCTGCTGATGAAAGCGGCAACTGACTCCGGACGACTACCGACAGCAAGCGGCGCAAATATCCGCATTGAGAAACGTCTGCCAATGGGTGGCGGTCTCGGTGGGGGCTCATCCAATGCCGCAACCGTGCTGGTTGCTCTGAACCATCTCTGGGGTTGTGGGCTGTCGACGGACGAACTGGCAGCCTTAGGATTGACGCTGGGCGCGGATGTACCGGTGTTTATTCGTGGTCATGCGGCATTTGCCGAAGGTGTAGGTGAGATCCTCTCTCCGGTCGAGCCGCCGGAAAAATGGTATCTCGTTGCCCATCCCGGCGTGAGCATTCCGACCCCGGTCATCTTTAAAGATCCTGACCTGAAAAGAGATACTCCGGTTCGGTCAATAGAAACGTTATTAAATTGTGAATTCAGCAACGATTGCGAGGATATCGCAAGAAAACGTTTTCGCGAGGTTGATGCGGTGCTTTCCTGGCTGTTAGAATACGCGCCGTCGCGCCTGACTGGTACAGGGGCCTGTGTCTTTGCTGAATTTGACACCGAATCCGCCGCTCGTCAGGTGCTTGAGCAAGCGCCGGTTTGGCTGCATGGTTTTGTAGCGCGTGGGATGAACACCTCTCCCCTACAGCAGGCCATTCTGGCGCAGACTGAGTTTCGGTGACAACGTCACCCTGTTCCAGACGTTGCATCGCGCTCTTTAATACACCGCCTGGGTAGTATTCGCCTGGCCCGCACAGTTTGCGGCGAACGCTATCCACCACTGGACGCATGCCTGAGGTTCTTCTCGTGCCTGATATGAAGCTTTTTGCTGGTAACGCCACCCCGGAACTAGCACAACGTATTGCCAACCGCCTGTACACTTCCCTCGGCGACGCCGCCGTAGGTCGCTTTAGCGACGGCGAAGTCAGCGTACAAATTAACGAAAATGTACGCGGTGGTGATATTTTCATCATCCAGTCCACCTGTGCTCCAACAAATGACAACCTGATGGAACTGGTTGTTATGGTCGACGCGCTGCGTCGCGCTTCAGCAGGCCGTATCACTGCTGTAATCCCTTACTTCGGCTATGCCCGTCAGGACCGCCGTGTTCGTTCTGCACGTGTACCTATCACCGCCAAAGTTGTCGCTGACTTCCTGTCCAGCGTCGGCGTTGACCGCGTACTGACCGTTGACCTGCACGCTGAGCAGATCCAGGGCTTCTTCGACGTCCCGGTAGATAACGTATTCGGCAGCCCAATTCTGCTGGAAGACATGCTGCAACTGAACCTGGACAACCCAATTGTGGTTTCTCCGGACATCGGTGGCGTGGTACGTGCTCGTGCTATCGCGAAGCTGTTGAACGATACCGATATGGCGATCATCGACAAACGTCGTCCGCGCGCTAACGTTTCTCAGGTGATGCATATCATCGGTGACGTAGCTGGCCGTGACTGCGTGCTGGTTGACGACATGATCGATACCGGCGGTACGCTGTGTAAAGCTGCAGAAGCACTGAAAGAACGTGGTGCCAAGCGCGTATTCGCTTACGCAACTCACCCGATCTTCTCCGGTAACGCGGTAAACAACCTCCGTAACTCCGTCATTGACGAAGTTGTGGTGTGCGATACCATCCCACTGAGTGACGAAATCAAAGCGCTGCCAAACGTGCGTACTTTGACCCTGTCCGGGATGCTGGCCGAAGCGATTCGTCGTATCAGCAACGAAGAATCCATCTCAGCTATGTTCGAACACTAATCGAGAACGGCCAAAAAACCCGCTGCGGCGGGTTTTTTTGTCTTTAATATTTATTTGTATGATCAATGCCTCCTTCACCTGCCATTCACATGACAGATGATGCGCATCTGGAAGATAGATAATTGTGAAAAACGTAACCTCCTCACATGTTCTGCCCTTTCGCGCCCTCATCGACGCTTGCTGGAAAGAGAAATACACCTCGTCACGCTTTGTACGTGACCTGATAGCCGGGATCACCGTTGGCATTATCGCCATTCCGCTGGCAATGGCGCTGGCGATTGGCAGCGGCGTTGCACCACAGTATGGCCTTTATACTTCGGCCGTTGCCGGGATCGTTATTGCCCTGACCGGTGGTTCACGCTTTAGCGTCTCTGGCCCGACCGCTGCCTTTGTGGTGATCCTCTACCCGGTTTCCCAGCAGTTTGGCCTGGCAGGCCTGCTGGTTGCCACCCTGATGTCCGGCGTCTTTTTGATTTTGTTTGGTCTGGCCCGTTTTGGCAGGTTGATAGAATACATTCCCCTTTCCGTGACGCTGGGGTTCACCTCCGGGATTGGTATCACCATCGGAACCATGCAGATCAAGGACTTCCTGGGCCTGCAGATGGCTCACGTACCTGAACACTATCTGCAAAAAGTCGGTGCGCTATTTATGGCGCTGCCGACCGCCAACCTGGGCGACGCCGCCATCGGGATTGTGACGCTGGGGACGCTGATTATCTGGCCTCGTCTAGGCATTCGTCTCCCGGGCCATCTGCCCGCGCTGCTGCTGGGCTGCGCGGTGATGGCTATCGTCAATATGTTCGGTGGCCATGTCGCTACTATCGGCTCGCAGTTCCACTATGTTCTGGCGGACGGTTCACAGGGAAGCGGTATTCCGCAGCTGTTACCGCAGCTGGTGTTGCCGTGGGATATGCCCGGTTCCAGCTTCACGCTAAGCTGGGATTCCCTGCGCGCCCTCCTTCCCGCGGCCTTCTCAATGGCAATGCTGGGGGCCATTGAATCTCTGCTCTGCGCGGTGGTACTGGACGGCATGACGGGAACGAAGCATAAAGCTAACAGCGAGCTCGTTGGTCAGGGTCTGGGTAACCTTATCGCACCGTTCTTTGGCGGCATCACTGCAACGGCAGCCATCGCACGCTCCGCGGCAAACGTGCGTGCCGGGGCAACATCCCCCATTTCGGCAGTGATCCACTCCGTGCTGGTGATCCTCGCCCTGCTTATCCTTGCTCCGCTGCTCTCCTGGCTACCGCTTTCAGCCATGGCCGCTCTACTGCTGATGGTAGCCTGGAACATGAGTGAGGCGCATAAGGTGGTGAACCTGCTCCGTCGTGCCCCGAAAGACGACATTATCGTGATGCTGCTTTGTATGTCGCTGACCGTGCTGTTTGATATGGTCATTGCCATCAGCGTCGGGATTGTGCTGGCGTCCCTGCTGTTTATGCGTCGTATTGCGCAGATGACGCGTCTTTCCCCGGTGAACGTCGAAGTGCCTGACGATGTGCTGGTTCTGCGCGTGATTGGCCCGCTGTTCTTTGCCGCCGCGGAGGGGCTGTTCAGCGATCTCGAATCCCGCATCGCGGGGAAACGGATTGTGGTGCTTAAATGGGATGCCGTCCCGGTGCTGGATGCCGGTGGCCTGGATGCCTTCCAGCGCTTTGTGAAACGTCTGCCGGAAGGCTGTGAGCTGCGCGTGAGTAACCTGGAATTCCAGCCTCTACGCACCATGGCGCGCGCGGGCGTGCAGCCAATCCCTGGCCGACTCTCCTTCTACCCTAACCGTGAAGCCGCATTAGCGGATCTGTGAGTGGCCTGATGCAGAATAACGTCTCTGCATCATCACCCGGGTGGCCTGCTGGAGCGATGCAAGCACGGCAGGCACCATCCATATTCCCTTCATCATATGCGGTTCCTGCTTCATGTCCGTGCAAAAAAACGACTCCCTCGGGAGCCGTTTCGGTGTTCTTTATCGTCGCACTAACTGTGCTTGTGCTGGTCGCGACGACAGCGCTTGTCGTAGTGGCGCACCCACCAGTATTTGTCACACACTTCCTCACGACCGCTCATGCGAGCCCCTGCCAGCCACAATACCGCACCAATGAAGATGCTCAATATAGCGCCATGCGCGAAGTATTGCGGGAGATCAAGCTGCGGCAGTTGGTTTAAAATTGAATAACCCACGCCGGCTACCATCACGAACAGTCCCAACCCCATCAGCACGTTACCGAATAACGAAGCGTTTTTGCGTTTCATGTGTCACCTCCGGAACTTTGGGTTGTCAGGGGAAAAGCCCCTAATCCTTGTGTGTAAAGTATAGACAACGCCACTTTTATGAGTTGCGTGAATGATCACAATTACCGATAACGTCCAAACAAAAGTTTACAAATAAGACTTTGAACAGCTTGAAATTCTAATTGTTCAAATAAGAAATTATTCGTATTCCTCTGTGAAGATCGCAGAATTTTGTCAAGCGGCTCGCCAGACAGTAAACTACGCGCCAGATCTGGAACCCATTAGGAATTGAATCGTGACGATTAAACTGATTGTCGGCCTCGCCAACCCAGGCGCAGAGTATGCGGCAACACGCCATAATGCCGGGGCATGGTACGTCGATCTCCTGGCCGAGCGGTTACGTGCTCCTTTGCGTGAAGAACCTAAATTCTTTGGTTATACCTCACGTATCAACCTTGCTGGCGCTGATGTTCGTCTGCTGGTGCCAACCACCTTTATGAACCTGAGCGGTAAAGCCGTGGCGGCGATGGCAACGTTTTATCGTATCAACCCGGATGAAATTCTGGTGGCACACGATGAGCTGGATCTCCCGCCTGGTGTGGCAAAATTCAAACTGGGCGGCGGGCACGGTGGCCACAACGGTCTAAAAGATATTATCAGCAAGCTGGGCAATAACCCGAATTTCCACCGTTTGCGCGTGGGAATTGGTCATCCGGGCGATAAAAACAAAGTTGTTGGTTTCGTACTCGGTAAACCCCCGGTTTCTGAGCAGAAACTGATTGACGAGGCGGTAGACGAAGCGGCTCGCTGCACTGAAATCTGGCTGAAAGATGGGTTAACCAAAGCGACAAACCGCTTACACGCTTTCAAAGCGCAATAATCTGCCCGATCCGGCTTTTTTACCGCGCGTCATGCGGGTTACGTGTATAATAGGCGTAGTTATTTACTTTTCATCAATCGGTTATCATTAACGGATTGATTATCAAGATATTAAGGTGATTTAGAAATGGGATTCAAATGCGGTATCGTCGGTCTGCCAAACGTGGGCAAATCCACCCTGTTTAACGCGCTTACCAAAGCGGGTATCGAAGCGGCGAACTTCCCGTTCTGTACCATCGAACCTAACACCGGTGTTGTACCAATGCCGGACCCGCGTCTGGACCAGCTCGCGGAAATCGTGAAGCCGCAGCGCATTCTGCCAACCACCATGGAATTCGTGGATATCGCGGGCCTGGTAAAAGGCGCATCCAAAGGTGAAGGTCTGGGTAACCAGTTCCTGACCAATATTCGTGAAACAGAAGCGATCGGTCACGTTGTGCGCTGCTTCGAGAACGACAACATTATCCACGTAAACAACAAAGTGGATCCGGCTGACGACATCGACGTTATCAACACCGAGCTGGCGCTCTCTGATCTCGACACCTGCGAACGCGCAATTCACCGCGTTCAGAAGAAAGCCAAAGGCGGCGACAAGGACGCGAAAGCGGAACTGGCTGCGCTGGAAAAATGTCTGCCACAGCTGGAAAACGCGGGCATGCTGCGCGCGCTGAAAAATCTGACGGAAGAAGACAAGGCGGCAATCAAATACCTGAGCTTCCTGACCCTGAAGCCAACCATGTACATCGCCAACGTTAACGAAGACGGTTTCGAGAATAACCCGTACCTCGACAAAGTGCGTGAAATCGCGGCGGCTGAAGGTTCTGTGGTTGTGGCGGTGTGCGCTGCCGTTGAATCCGACATCGCCGAGCTGGACGACGCTGACCGTGAAGAGTTCATGGCCGAGCTGGGTCTGGAAGAGCCGGGCCTGAACCGCGTGATCCGCGCAGGCTATGAGCTTCTGAACCTGCAGACCTACTTCACCGCTGGCGTGAAAGAAGTGCGAGCGTGGACGATCCCTGTGGGTGCGACTGCACCTCAGGCGGCCGGTAAGATCCACACCGACTTTGAGAAAGGCTTTATTCGTGCGCAGACAATCGCGTTTGAAGACTTCATCACCTACAAGGGTGAGCAAGGCGCGAAAGAAGCAGGCAAGATGCGTGCGGAAGGGAAAGATTACATCGTTAAAGATGGCGATGTAATGAACTTCCTGTTTAACGTTTGATTTGCTTTGAATGAAAAAAATCCACGCCCTGGCGTGGATTTTTTTATTCCGGGGTTAAAACACATTTTCCAGGAGTTCTGTTTTCATGCTGGGTTCAAATGGAATGATCTCAACAGTCGCAAGCTTTAACCTCTGAAAAGGATCATCGCGTAAGCGCTCTTCAAGAGAGGCAAGGCTCTCACATTTCGCGAGAATGACCCCACCGTTTCTTGGGATCCGTCTACCGGACGCCAGGAAAATCCCCTCTGCATACCCCTTTTTAAGCCACTCAACATGAGCAGGTATCGCTGCGTCAATCTCTTCGAGTGGTTTGATATAGGTCAGTATGACAATGTAAACCGTACTCATCCTTTGCCTCTTAGTTTGGTTTTTACGTCGTTTGTTCGAACTCTTGTGCAGTCCCTCTTTTGCCACCCGGTATCATTATCATTTTTAGGGCGCATTTGAGCTTAATATGCAGGGCCAGATCGTGACAACGTGTTACGTTTCATATCCCAGGAATAAAACCAATCATGCCAGCCATTTTGTTTTGCTGGAAAACTACAGACAACGACCACTTCCCTGGACAGATTGAATGTTAAGTAATAGAAGAAAGCACCTTCAGGAGGTTCAGACAAAAATAGCTTTTCTCCCTGAGCATTGAAGATGGTCAAAACGGTTGGTAATGGCTTTGGCTCGCTTAATACAAAGACTAACTGGCGTGTCGAGTCGACCATTGCATAGTCTAAAAATGACATACTGAACCATAATTTACTATCACCAGCCGTCCATTCAAGCAGGTCATCTTCTTTGATGCAATTGAGATTTTCAATCACAGGTTAACCTCAACGTTTAAAGTTTGATCTGTTTCAAATCACCTTCGAAAAAGCCCCACAAGATATACCCGGTAGCGGGCTGGCTGCACTTCTTTATACGTTAATACAGTGGAAAACTCTTTTAAACACTTAGAACATGTGTTTTTCGAAACATCTAATTGGCTATCGTCGTAGATATATTTTTTATGTTCGCTAACAAGCTTCACACCTCTCATTTTCTTAACCAAAAAGCATTTTACCTCTTCAGTGAGCGTGTCAAACTCATATGAGTTTACGATAGAGTAGACCATTACGCCTTCGCATTCAGGGCATGCTATTTTTGCGCCATAATCTATAAAGTCATTATCAATGCCATCCAGCACTAATATCTTCTTCTTCAGTCGATTAGTTAATTTCATTTTTATTGAGCCTTTAAGTTATTAATAGAAAAAGTAAGGCGAGAAGAAAATGAGGGATTTTATTAATTAATAACATTATTTATGTCAAACATTCCATTCGATATAAATACCACAATCGAAGCTTTTTTCATTAGACTGTACAACAATACTTCCCCATTCATGCGCCCATTGAAATCCATATGGGGGATTGGTAATTTTAAGCTTAGGCTTTGAGGTTATTTCACTCTCAACCCATGCTGTCAAACGCTGCTGCTCATCCGATAAATTACTCAGTCTTGCCCTTTTACCCCAATCATTTAGCGTTTTATAAAAATTTCCATCCTTACTAGTAAGGAATAATGATGGGATAAAAGAAAATGCTGAAGGCCTTAGTTCCAAAATGAAAATTTGATCTTTCCATTTAACATTATCGATAGCGAAATAAAAAGAACCTATTTTAGTCAATGGCGAGAAGATCTTGTAAAATGCGGAATTTTTAAAAGTATCAACATCTTTTAATTCGATTGGGTAGTTGTTAGTTGCTACAAATCCAGTATGAACATCAAGTTTCATTTCTAAAATATCTAAACAACCTTGTTTGGAAGTGACTACGTTATATTCCAAACTATATATACCCCATGATTAAATGACTTTGTCTCATATGAGACTGAAACCCGCCCCCACTCAAAGTTCCATCTAATGATGTCTGTTTCCGTGGTATCAGACGTGTCCAGGTTTAGTGATTCTTTCAGCCAATCAGACAAGCTTTTCACTGATTCATTTAGCATGTGAATATTAGTTCGAGCGTTCCAATCATTTAATGCGTTATAGTATTGACTGTTTTTATCAACAAGATGAAGCATAAAAGGAAAACCATAGCACACTGTGCGTATAGTAACTTGAAATTCTTTGTCGAAAAACGCTACTGAGTCAACAAGGTAGTGATTAGGCATGGTTTTCTTTATAGTTTGTGCTTAACTAATTCGTAGTATAAATCACATTTACAAAAGCCTTCTTTAGTATCAATTTCCAAAGGCAGACCATCAAGATTTAGTTCACCTGTAAACGGTTTAAATTTTAATTCAATCATGTTGCCCTGTTCTACTTTTGAATGCCTAACACGAGATTGTAACTAAATCAGCTACAACATGATGGCATCCATATAAAGAAGCATTTCCGCGTACAGATTACACGTGTTATATGCAAGGCTCACACTGCATTTTCCACTACGCAACTAAAATGCACCTGCATCAATTATTGCATTACGCCACACCGTTATAACCATTTCAATCTAATCTACATGACAATAAATCCTTATTGCCAATGGTGCAATAAATCAATCCACATTTCTTTTTCTCCAGAGATAACTTTAATGTTATCCCTATTTTCTTTTACATACTGCATGTACGTTTCATAAATAGCTCTTATAGTCACGGTTTTTTCAGAGCGAGAACCTTCAATCAGAGTCATTAGTTTTTCTAAATAAATTAATGAATCCACTCTTTCGTTGAAAAAGACCTTGAGGTAATAGAGTACTTCATTATATGAATCGTAATTCATTATTCCTCCGGAAGAATATCAATATTATCGAAAATAATTGTCCGTTTTTCTGCATGCATTTGTTCTACGCCCCCCTTTCCGTATTGCGGATAAGCATGCGTAAATTGTTCTAATGGTGCACCAATTTCATCTCCAAACATTCTTGGATGCCTCACTTGAGGAGTACCATTTTCATAAAGTTGCAATGTATCAAACGTTCCTCTAATCCTTGCATCACTCCAAGAGACATCCGCTGGTAACGTCGGATCAACTTTATCGGGACCTTTTATCTGAAACGCATCACGAGCCGCTTTACCCGTTTCAAATTTTTCGAATCCAAAATACGTTACGGGCGCTTTTTTTGTTTCGAGAAGACCAGGAACCCATTTATCTAAACTGCCATCGTCATTCAAATATCGAACATAACGATAAGCAGTTGAAGGCATTGTAGCGCTTGGTCCCGCTGGACCAACATAGAAATCAGGTTTTGTTTTACCGCTACACTCACGGCTCAACCCCCACGGATCCACCCACCCCAGCGCATTCGGTGCATACTGGTAAAGATTAATCCCCCCCGCCAGCCCTATCGGGTCCTGCTGCGTAAACCTTCCGCAGTCCGGGTCGTAATACCGGAACAGATTGTAGTGCAGCCCTGTCTCACGGTAGCGCACCTGCCCCTCGATATCCGTCATCCGCTCCGGCGTACCGTTGGGCTGGCAGTGGAACCAGAAAATCTCCGGCGCATCCACGCCGTCAATACGTGCCAGCGGGTCGTAGCTGTCCTGGTCGCTGTAGACGTAGGTCAGCGGCACATCCCCGTGCACTTCCTGCAGCAGGCGGAACCCTTCCCAGACAAACCGGGTGGTGACCGGCTTGCCGGTTGGCTGACCGCCCAGCATCTGGCGTCGCGTTTTGCTGATGCGGCGTCCGAGCGGGTCGTAGCGGAAGCTCACCTGCGTCTGCGGTTTATTGCGGTCCCGCGGCTGGCTGATAACCTCCGTCAGGCGATGTTCACCGTCGTAGCGGTAGTGCCAGCGGGTCTGGCCGTTATCCTTCTCCACGGTGCGGCCGTGGATGTCATACCGCCAGCGAATGCCGTTCAGCTGCGTCAGGCGGTTGTGCGTGACCTTCTCAGCAGCGCCTTCGAGCGGGTTACCGGCCGCATCCCAGCGCCACTGCTCCTGGCCGGGCAGCGTTACGTCCTGAACGAGCAGCCGTCCGGCGCTGTCGTACTGCCAGCGGTACCAGCTGAACGGGTTATCGTCCCGCTCTTCGCGCACCAGGTTATTGCGGTAGTCATAATCCCAGCGGCGGGACCAGCGACGCGGCGACGGGCGCTGAGCGTTGCCGGTAAAGACATCCCGACGATGCAGTCGGCCAAGACGATCGTATTCGCTGCGGGTGGTCAGCAGCCCCTGTGTGCGGCTGGTCTCCCGGTGAAGTTCGTCGCGGGTAAAGTCGGAGACCGACAGTTTATCGAGGGCAAGGCGCGAAAAAAGCAAGCAAGATGCGTGCAGAAGGAAAAAAGAATAATGTTAAAAATGGCTACGTGGTGAACTAATTATTTAACATTTTTTGGGATGAAAAAATCCACGCCAGGGCGTGGATTTTTATTCAGAGATAAACTCCCTCTTCTAATGAGTTTTCAGTACACGTTGCTTTTGCAAAGGAAATTAGAACGTCTGAACCATGCTTTTTATATTTAACATTGTAACTATCAGGTTTTAAAGTAATAAACTCACCTGATATAACATCTGAGTCATCAGGCTCAAGTTCTCCGCCCGTGACATCTTCTCCCGCCCCAATGAAAACCTTTCCAGAAGGTACGTTTAAAAATAGTGACCCGGTATATTCATCAACATCATTTTTAATATGAACTTTATAGACACCATCATCTCCAAGATTTAGAAATAATACATTCCCTTTATTTATTTCTTCAACTTCATCTTCTGGAAGACTCCACCAATCTGCATCATCATTAATTCTATGCTTTAATGACATCAAATCATAAATAACTAATGTGGCAGTATCTGTTTGTATGCTTATGATTTTTCTCATGGCGTAAGCAAAAGACCGGAAATATTTCCCCGGCCTAGTCTATTAGTTAATAAAGCTTTCTATAGATTTTATAACGCTTTTATAGAATTGAATCGACTCTTCACCGATTGGTATATTCTCAGTCGGTGAGTCAATTGCCACTCCATGCTGATCATATATTTTATTTCTGACAGGATTTTTAAAATAATGTTGTGGTAAGATATCCACTTCGCTCGTTTCGATAGTTTTAAATGTTACGAAGCAACCGTTTTTCCAGCATGAATTATCAGTAATAATTGGCGGCAATAGCAAATTATCTCTTGCCAATACAGCATCTTCTTGAAGCGAAGATGTAAAATAGTTATATATATATATAACTATAGCATTTTTGAATGGGCCGACATCTATTTTACCCAAGGAGACCATACCATAGCCTAATCGGCCATCATTTAACTGAAAGTAAAAAACATCGCCTTCTTTAGGCCACTTTTTTTGCTTTTCATTTCCTGACACTACTGTAAGTTTGTCGGCCATTTTACATTAATCCCATTCTTTTTAAGCCAATTTTCACCCCACGAAACAGCATCCGAGTATAACTTTCTTGTCGGACTTATGCTATTGATAGAATTCTCAAAATGGGGATTATTATGAATAACTGCTTGTTCTATGCTCCGTGCATGACCGCGATTTAACGGTTCTTCAGTGATTCTAACTAATTTGTCGAATCTTTCACCATGCTGTACAGCACGAATATCTACATCCTTACTGATACCTACATAGACAGGTTTACCATCTCTATATCCTAAATACACATGGGTATTATTCCCACCTTTTGCCTTTCTTTTAATCCAGTCAGCAAAAGACATGTTTCTCACTGACCGTTTAGGGCTCCCATTTTTGCAAGCGGTTAAACCTATAGGATCCACCCACCCCAGCGCATTCGGCGCATACTGGTAAAGGTTTATCCCCCCCGCCAGCCCTATCGGGTCCTGCTGCGTAAACCTTCCGCAGTCCGGGTCGTAATACCGGAACAGATTGTAGTGCAGCCCTGTCTCACGGTCCAGGTATTGCCCCTGCATCCGTAGGTTCTGAGAATATCCTGATAGCTGCGTCTCGCTTTCCCGCAGCAGCTTGCCCCAGGCGCTGTTCACCCCTTCCCATCGTACCTGCCCCTCGATATCGGTCATCCGCTCCGGCGTGCCGTTGGGCTGGCAGTGGAACCAGAAAATCTCCGGCGCATCCACGCCGTCAATACGTGCCAGCGGGTCGTAGCTGTCCTGGTCGCTGTAGACGTAGGTCAGCGGCACATCCCCGTGCACTTCCTGCAGCAGGCGGAACCCTTCCCAGACAAACCGGGTGGTGACCGGCTTGCCGGCTGGCTGACCGCCCAGCATCTGTCGGCGCGTTTTGCTGATGCGGCGTCCGAGCGGATCGTAGCGGAAGCTCACCTGCGTCTGCGGTTTATTGCGGTCCCGCGGCTGGCTGATAACCTCCGTCAGGCGATGTTCACCGTCGTAGCGGTAATGCCAGCGGGTCTGGCCGTTATCCTTCTCCACGGTGCGGCCGTGGATGTCATACCGCCAGCGAATGCCGTTCAGCTGCGTCAGGCGGTTGTGCGTGACCTTCTCAGCAGATCCTTCGATCGGGTTACCGGCCGCATCCCAGCGCCACTGCTCCTGGCCGGGCAGCGTACCGTCCTGGACGAGCAGACGCCCGGCGCTGTCGTACTGCCAGCGGTACCAGCTGAACGGGTTATCGTCCCGCTCTTCGCGCACCAGGTTATTGCGGTAGTCATAATTCCAGCGGCGGGACCAGCGACGCGGCGAAGGGCGCTGAGCGTTGCCGGTAAAGACGTCCCGGCGATGCAGTCGCCCAAGACGATCGTATTCGCTGCGGGTGGTCAGCAGCCCCTGGGTGCGGCTGGTCTCCCGGTGAAGTTCGTCGCGGGTAAAGTCGGAGACCGACAGCTTATCGAGGGCAATGCTGAGCAGATGCCCGCTGCCGTAGTAGAACTGCTTCAGCTCGCGGCCATCGGGCAGCGTGACGGACGTGCGGTTGCCCAGCGCGTCATACTCCCACGCCAGCTCGCCGTGCTCGCCCGCCTCGCGCGTCACGCGACCGAGCGCGTCATACTCAAAGGCGAGTTCTTGCTCTGCCTCGGTACTCCACGCGTCCGCTGAAAGCGCAGGGTGCAGCCCAATCCGGCTTAACAGACCGGATGGGGTGTAATGGTAGCGGGTCTGTCCTTCCGGCGTGGTGCGGGCGACCAACTGGCCGCTCGCGCTCCAGGCAAAGGCGTGAGTAATGGCTTCGGGATGACCGGCGGCAAAGGTACGCGCTATCGTGCGCCCGCATGCGTCGTAGCGATACTGCGAGGCCACCCCATCGAGCCCCACCTCTTCCAGCAGCAGCGAGTCTGCGCCCCAGCGGAACTGATACGCTTCGCCGTTTTCGTTTTCCAGAGCAATCAGACGCCCGCGGCTGTCCCAGCGGCGGCGAACCTCTTCGCCCCGGGTATTGCGGGTGGCAGTTAAGCGCCCTGCCTCATCGTATCTGAACTCACTCTCTTTACCGTCGGCGCCCGCATGCTTCATCGGCAGGCCACGTTCGTTCCATTTGAGCGACTCTGTCCAGCCTTCAGGGCGATCAAGCTGCACCGGACGCCCTGCCGCGTCGTAGCGGTAATGGGTCTCTTCACCGTCAGCGCTTATCTCAGCCGTCAGCCAGCCCAGCGGATGATAGTGATACCGGGTCGTGCGGCCAGAGCAGTCCGTCGCACGCACCACTTGTCCGGCATCGTTGTACTCCTGGTAGCGGCTGTTCCCGGCGGCGTCCACCTCTTCAACCACCTGACCGAACTCATCCCGTCGCAGCTGCGTGGTCTGCCCCATCGGGTCCACCACGCGCTTCAGACCGTGATGTTCGTCGTACCAGAACCGGGTGGCACTGCCGTCGGCTTCAATGATGGCTGACGGCAGCGCACGGTGCTCCAGCCAGGTCGTGGTACGGGCATTGCCGTCGGCGTCGATCTCCTGCACCCGATTGCCCATGTCGTCGTAGACGAAGGTGACGACGTTCCCGAGCGGATCGATGCGTTGCGTGAGGAGCTCGTTGTCATCCCACGCGTAGCGCCAGTTCTCGCCGCGCTCGTCAACGTAGCGGACTATCAGATTTTGCGCGTTCCAGTAGTGCTGACGTTTCTGACCATCGTAGTGTTCAACGGTGGTCAGCCCGGCGTCCAGATCGTAGGTGAAGCGGCAGCCATCCCCGGTGCTGGTGCGGTTTTCCACTACGCGCCAGTGGTCAAATTTTTTCCAGCGGTATTCACTTTCCAGACCGCCCGGCAGGCGATGCCAGACCATCAGGCCGTGGTCGTTATAGCGGTATTCACGCGTCACCACGCCGGAAGCATCCGTCGCGCTCGCCAGCTGTGCGCGCGCATCGTAGCGCCACTGCATCAGCGGCCATGTCTGGTTACCGTCAAAATGGCTGGCAGCGGTAACGCGCTGCGGGAAACGTTCATCTTCATAGCGCAGGGTGACGTCTATCGCCCGCAACTCATCGTGCAGACCGACCAGCCTGCCGTGCTCGTCCCACTCCGTCAGCAGCGCGTTGCCGTATTCGTCGCTGAGAGAGGCCAGACGCAGGATAGATGTCTCCGCCCGGGTTGGTTTATACAGACGCCACACAGCGCCGTCATCGTCGGCAATCGCCACGTCGCCGCTCTCATTACGGCGGATAATGATGCCTTCGCTGATGCTGTAGAACGCGCGGTCAACCGGCGGCAGCTCAAAAGTCAGCTCTCGTCCGGTTTCATCGAACCAGGTGGCGTTGTTCTCTTCCAGCTTCAGATAGCTGTCAAAAGTGGTAGCCCAGCCCAGGCCAAACAGCCCTTCGCGGGTGGTCAGGCTGTTATAGCTGCGCTGCCAGCGAAGCGGGAAACGTCCCGGCAGCGAGAAGTCGAGCTCGTCGTCGTCATTCAAGACCTTCACGCCGGTGGCGGCGTGAACCGGATGCGAGGAGCCAAACACGGCATTGACGGCCATATCGGCCAGCATCCCGCCGCCGGCTGCCGCCAGCGCACAGGGCATGTTTTTCAGGATCTTGCCCGGACGCCCGCGCAGCAAGGATAGCGCAATCATCCCCAGCGCCAGCCCAGGCGTTTTGCCGCTTTTGATATCGCGGACCGTCAGCGTTTCGCCGCCGATGATCACGTTCGGGGAGACATCATCGGAAACGGTGCCTTCGCAGGTGGTGCGATCTTTCGCACGCACAGCGGGTTGTCCGTTGATGAAGACGCTTTTGGAGCCTTCTGCCAGATACTGCGGCCCGGAGTGTTTTTCGCACGCCACCTTGTCTTCTTCCAGCGGCGAAGTCCCCGCAGCGGCAGATGCCACACTCGGCTGCCACATTTCACTGCCGAACTGTCCGGCGGCGGAAAGCAGCATACCCGCGTAATCGGCAAAGCTTCCCGGAGACTGCGGTTCGGGTGAAGGGGTATCCGCGGGCGTCAGCGTGCCCGCCGCGCGTGCAGCAGGGATCGCATTCGTCAGAACATTATTCGAGCCGGTGGTGATTTTACCCGCAGGCGACGGCGGGAAAAGTGCATTACCCAATCCCTCCGCAGCGTTGCTGATATCGTCGGTGATGCCCGCCACGTTTGCCAGCACCCCGCCAATGATACCGCTCAGCAAGCAGCTGGAACCAATCGCCGCCACGCCTGCGGCAGCAGCCCCCGCCCCCAGCAATGGTGCAGCGACGGTGGCTGCCGCGCCCACCGCCGCACCGATCACCGCATAGGCGGCACCTTCCGCCACAATGCTGGTGATGTCAGCAAAAATGCTGGAGTGAATAATCTCATCGCCCTTACGGGCCGCGTTGTTATCGCTCATGCCTTACACATTCCGGTTGTCGTTTAGCGTCAGACTCTGCTTAAGCGCGCTCCAGCGCACCTCGTCCTCTTCGGTGAAGGCTCTGAGTGCCGAGAGGGTAAAAATCATCAATACCGGTTTGCCCGGTGTCTGAACGGCCAGCTGTTTTTGCCACAGGCGCTGGCCATTACGGTCAAAGGTGGTCTCAACTTCCAGCCCATTAATTTTTCCGTCAGGCCCGGCTTTTACGTTGCGGAATTCACTCTGGGCAATCTCACCCATCTGAGGACGCAGAGCATCCCACTGGCGGTGGAACTCTTGTTCGTAGTTGCTGCCATCCGGGATAACGCCGCGACTGACCACCACGGACAACCCACTTTCGTCATCACGAATAATGTTCATGCTGTTATCCTGCCAGGCAGCAGGGAATAGGGAAAATGAGCCTTCCTGAAGGATGTATTTCATAAGTGAACTCGGGATGATGACTATTGAGAGAGGAATGGCCAATCCACGCTGGCCTGTTGGCTGGCTATTTTATTTTGTAAGCCAATGACCTGACTTGTCGAATAAAATATGGCTGCCTTTGCTGACAATAAATTTTACGGTGCATAATCTTGATTAGTTCATCGTTGCGAAATGCATCGTATTAAATCTGGCGGCCCATTGCCGAATATCGGCATGAATATCCGGACTATTATCAGATGACCGATATTGTATAACGTCCGACTCCGGAACCACCCAGGCCGTAAAGATTTTGCCGTCAGGATTGATGACCAGAGCTGATGCGTTCTCCTGATAAAGATCTTTTAGCCAGCCTTCAACAAACAATCCGCCACCTGGGGTGGTATGCGGTTCACCAAAGACATCAAAGTTATCAATAAACGTCTCGTAATCTCGACCCAGCGCCTTCCTGAGATTGTCTGTCACTGCACTGTCGTCAACGATGCGACTTACCGTATCGAGGTTATTGTATTGCGATAATTCAAGCGCAAATGACGGCTCAACAGTGCCAGTCAATAAAGCTGCGAGCAAGGCAGCTGCCAAATATTTTCTGGTCATAATCACTCTGAAGTACCATTATCGTAATTCATTGTTATTTTTGCGATCCTGCTGTCTTTAATCTCAAAAGAGAGCAATTTCTTACCCAATTCATAGGAAACCCACCGTTCCCCGGAATCATTTTCGACCAGACCGTCACCGTATGCTTTATTCAGTTCCGTCGTCGTTGAACCCACATGGATACCACGCGGCGTTTTGATATCCGCTACCGTCAGCGTAATCTGCGACACGATATAATCATCAACGCGTCTTTCCGCTTTATCCCACCAGAGATTGGAACTGAATATTTCTAACCCAGCCCTTTGATGCCGGTAGAATTTATAATTGGTTCCGTCAAAAGGAACCTCACCAACAAAATTCCCTTCAACCGGCACCTCGATTTTACGCGCAACGTCATGAGTCCACCTGTCGCCCAATGCGACAGTATGGTCTTTTACCTGCACAGAAAAATCCTGTTTTACTAAAACCTGTTGAGCCAATACTTCATAACTGCTCAGACAGGTCAACATCAGGGCACAGCAGAGATATGTCGGGATGCACTTTTTCACGTTATTTGTCATTTAAGGAATGTGTATTGCGTTTCTAACCACTGGAGAAAAATGAAGACTAAAGCAAGAGAGTCAGGTTTTTTCATGGTGAAACCGAAGCGGTGCAGCACTCAGATTCATAACGGATAACGTTTTAAGTGAGCGGCAAGCACCGCTCCTGCCTTACTCACCTTTGGTCGTAAATTTCTCCTGCACCGCCGCATCAATATCCCCTTTATGTCCCGCTCCCGGTGCCGTGGTACCTGGATTTGTACCGGAGGTATTCAGATGCAGCTTACCGCCTGTGGTGATATAACCATCGCCCTCAACAAAGAAGTTAAACTCTTTGCCGATCAGGTTAATCTTGCCGTTAGCATTCAGCTCAATAGCGCTTTCACCTGAGACCAGCCGCAGCTTCGTCCCGGAAGCAATGACATACTGCTCTACCGCCGCATCCAGCTTGCCTTTACCCGTCAGGATTTCGGTTCCGCCTTTTACGGCCTGGATTTGGTTTGCTTCCACCCGATGCAATTCATTTTTCTTAACATAATGGCTGCGCTCCCCGCCGACGCTGTGCGTTTCATCGTTTTTAACGCTGGTATCCATATTGCGCTCGGCCTGGATCCACACCTGCTCTGCACCTGCTTTGTCCTCAAAGCGCAGAGCGTTTGCGTTGTCGACGGAACCGTCTTTCGTGCGGCTCATAAAGCCCATCTGCGTCGCTGCCGCGGGCAGCGCCCACGGTGGCATGCTCGCGTCGTTATACACACGGCCGGTAATAATCGGACGGTCCGGGTCGCCGTTGATAAAGTCCACCACCACCTCATCGCCGACGCGCGGGATTTGTACCCCGCCGTAGCCCTGGCCCGCCCACGCGCTCGACACGCGTACCCAGCAGGAGCTGGTGTCATCGCCCTTCGCCAGACGGTCCCAGTGGAATTTCACCTTCACGCGGCCATATTTATCCGTCCAGATACTTTCCCCCTGCGGTCCCACCACTTTCGCGGTCTGCGGCCCGTAGGTGCGTGGCCATGCCGTGGACTGCGCCGGACGGTAGACCACCGCCGACGGGATGACCGTGAAATCGGTACGGTGAATGGTTTCCCCCTCGCCGCTGGCATAGCGGTTCTCTTCGAGGTGATAACCGGCGGCCGTCACCAGATACTCACCGTTATCGCTGAAGAACGGCGCGTTGGTTAACGTGAAGGTGTGGCCTGGCGCAATTCCTGCCGCCGTCGCGGTGGCCTGAATCTGCTGATGCTCCACCTGCCAGCGCTCCTGGCGTATACGGGCATAGAACTCCGCATGCCCTGTTTCCACAAAGCGACCCGGCCAGTCGTAGACGTCGATGCTGCCCGGTTTCGGTGACGCCGGGTTCTGCTGAGCCTGGAACAACCACGCATTCGGCTTGCGGAAGTCATAATCGTCGAGGCTGTAAATCCCCGGCGTGACGCTGTCCTCCAGCGCCCACTGGCTGATTCCCTCTTCGTCCGTACTGCCGCCGGACGGAGTCTGGTGGTAAGGAATGACCTCATAGCCACTGAACGGCTGATGCTGCGTCGCGGCGTCGGTCAGCACCAGCGTATGTTTGTCCGCTTCGTGATTAAAGTGATAAGCAATCCCTTCCAGCTCCATCAGACGGCTGATGAAGTCCAGACTGGACTCCTGATACTGCACGCAGTAATCCCACACCCGGTAGCTGCCGGTGAGTTTATCCTCAACGTTGACCTGATGCTCACCCAGCAGGGTTTTCACAATCTGCGGCACCGTCTGGCCCTGGAAGATACGCAGGTTACGGTCACGTTTCATCGGCCACAAATCTGGCTCTACCGTTAACTGATAGACCGCATAGCGGGTGCCCGTCAGTTCCACGGCGCTGACCCCCACCCGTGTGACTTTGCCGTTGATGTAGCGGGAAGTGAGCAGATTCTGCGTCGGAATGGTGACCGTGACCGGCTGCCCCAGCAGTTTACTGCGGTCAATGCGCGCATCCGTGCCGAGCAGCGTCAGCGTCAGGGCGAACGATTCGGACATCGCCTCTCGGCCAGAAAGTTTCCAGAAAAGAAGCCCCTCGACCGGGAGCTGAACGGTAATTCGGTTGAGCATAATCGTTAATCCATATGGCTTATGCGATGTAGATAATTACGGCAATAAACGTACGATGATAATGGCTATTCTGAATCAGACTTGATATTCACAGAACAATATTTTTTCATTACAAATATGAGCGAACCAATTTTCACTATTTCAGAAAAAACAAACAGCGTGATATTGAGAGGGATAACACTCATTCCAAGACCGACTATAATCATCGGGAACAAGGTCACCGAACAACTCATGGTGAGCAGGCGCAGTACTTCCTGCGCCAGAGCAAACCGGACGGCATATCGGTGCGTTGTGAAAAAAAAACCAGGCAGAGAAGCATAATGAAACCGGCCACAGAAGGTAAACGAGATAAAAAAGCCCCGCCAATAAACCGTTTACCCCTCCTGCTATCAGCATAAAGATAATAACACCAAAGTTTCCGCCTGTAGAATCCCACCATGACTGAAGCAAGTGGTATGGGCCAATTGAATAAAACACAATACCAATGACATCCATAATGCCCCAGAAATAGAATATTTTATTTTTCGCGGTTATATTCACTCAATCCCTCTTTTGACCGGCTCTGGTGGCCACTTACCACCATGTCGAATAAGTGATTCTTTAATAGCAATAAGGTCTTTATACTCGTCGCTGTCTTTTTTTGTTTTTCTCAGAAAACGCTGCAACTGATTTCCTAATGTCCAACCATTATCAGCACGAATGTCAGGATCAGCCCCACGCTCCAGTAAAAGGAAAACATGATCGTAGGAATGAAAATCGAAAGCATCAATGAGCAGCGTATTACCAAGTGAATCCGTAATGTTGATATTACCGCCCCGGTCAAGCATCACTTTCAGTGTCTCGGTAGTTTTTGCTTCAATTGATTGAAAAATAATGGGTTTATCAAAAACGTAATCTTTTGCATTCGGGGATAATCCACCATCCAGCATCGCCTTTATCCACTCCCCACTGTCCGCCATAAGAACAAATTCTGCCGGGCTACTTTTTCCATCAGGCCTTGGTTGAAGCGGGTCGGCTCCAGCCCTTATCAGCTCCGTGACAATCTGTAGGCGCGGTTGCGTTTTCTTATCATAGAGCGTATTCATCAGCGCCCAAAAGAGCAGCGTCATGTCCTCTTTACCAGGTTTGTTGAGTTCAGTTGTTGCAACAAGTTTTTTTACATGACTCGTATCGCCACGCTCAATTGCCTCAGCCAGAAAAAGCTGTGAACCACTGAAATAATCCCGGGGGCCCATCTCTACATCCCAATTGCAACCTGGCAAAAGGATTACTATTACTAACACGAAAAAATTTCGAAGAATCATTCGCCCCTCAGTGCTTGATAAAAGCACTATTTTACGCAGAAACTCCCTTCTGCACATATTTATAATATTTTAGGGAGTACAATTTTAGCGTTTCGGAGATTATGAATAAAATAAGATTAACCCAAACATTCGAGATACCAGTAACGCCCACCAGCAACGGGAATAATGAAACGGAACAACGGAATGATATCAATCGAAAAACTTCTTGAAACAGAGCAAACTTAACTGCCCAGTGCTTCCGTTTAAAGAAAAGAATTGCTGAGACAAAAAAAGAAAGCAGAAGTCCTAGATCCAGGATAAAAAGGATCATTACGAATATACCAGGCACTACAGCGTTGTGTACATGCCATAGATCAATAAATGATTGGGTATCCGAAATGACAGGTATTCTTCCCATTCGTACTGAGTTCACACAATAGAGTATGATGGCAAGAATATCCATACCACCCCAGAAAAAGAAAACCTTATCTTTTCCAGTCATGTCCTGCTTATCTCTTATTTTACTGGGACTGGTGGCCATTTACCGCCATATTGAATAAGCGCCTCTTTAATTTCGTTAAGCTTCTTGTATAACTCGCTACCCTCTTGCGCTCTCTCCAGTTCGAGCTGCAATTGATTTCCCATCGACCAGCCACTTTCAGCTTTTATCTCAGGGTTTGCTCCACGCTGCAGCAAAAGAAGTACATGATCGTAGGCTCCGTAATCAAGGGCATCAATCAGCAACGTTTTACCTAATGAATCAGCAACATCAATATTGCTTCCTTTATCAAGCATCACTTCCAACGTCCTGGTATTTTTGGCTTTAATGGTTTCGAAGATAATGGGTTCATCGAATACTTTATCTTTCGCATTCGGGGATAACCCACCATCCAACATCGCCTTTATCCAGTCACCACTGTCCGCCATAAGAACAAATTCTGCCGGGCTACTTTTTCCATTAGGCCTTGGTTGAAGCGGGTCGGCTCCAGCCCTTATCAGCTCCGTGACAATCTGTAGGTGCGGTTGCGTTTTCTTATCATAGAGCGTATTTATCAGCGCCCAAAAGAGCAGCGTCATATCCTGCTGACCAGGCTTGTTGAGATCGGTTCCCGTTAGACGTTTTTTAACTTCATCTATCTTGCCTCTTTCAATAGCCTGAGCCAGAACCAGTTGCTGGCCGCTGAAGTAGTCTTGTGGGTTTTGATCTGTATTCTGTCTACATCCCTGTAACAGAAGAATGAAAATCAGTATTAGACGAGTGGTAAGATTCATGTCCTTTATGTTGCCTATTTAACCGGTGCAGGCGGCCACTTCCCACCATGCGCAACGACAGCATCTTTTATTTTTATTAACATCTTATATTCATCACTATCTTTTTCTTCCACATTAAGCAGTCTCTGCAATTGATTTACCATCGTCCATCCATTATCGGCCCTAATCTCAGGGTCAGCGCCACGCTCTAATAAAAGGAAAACGTGATCATACGCATGATAATTCAAGGCTTCAAATAGCAGCGTACTGCCTAACGAGTTAACTGTGTTTATATCTGCACCATAATCCAACATTACTTTTAACGTTTCAGTATTTTTAGCCTTTATTGACTGGAAAACAATTGGCTTATCAAATGTTTTATCCTTTGCATTAGGCGACAATCCACCATCAAGCAGCGCTTTAATCCATACACCGCTATCGGCCATGAGGACAAACTCTGCAGGACTACTTTTACCTTTAGAACGTGGCTGGAGTGGATCCGCCCCCGCCTTGACTAAAAGGGTTACAATATTTAGCTGATCAGCAGTCTTCTTTTCATTCATTGCATTGCCTAATGCCCAAAAAAGCAATGTCATTTCATGCTCGCCGGGCTTATTGAGATCCGTTTGTGCAGCGAGATTTTTCACGTTCTGGGCATCACCTTTTTCGATTGATTCAGCCAGTAAGAGTTGTTGCCCGGTGAAATAGTCATTCGGATTTAAACCCATATCTTCCTTACACCCCTGAACCATGAATGTTAAAAATAGCGCTACAATGACTGCAAATAGCATTCTCACACGCGACTCCCGATGATAGAAATATCCTCATCCTTTTGTTTCTCAATACAATCAACAATCTGATTGATACCATGCCGATCCAGTTCGTTTCCAGTCCCGCCAGGAAGATCGTGTGCTATACCTGCGGCGTTTGGGCTTAGTGCGGAAATCTCTTCCTTGAGAACTAACGCTGGTGGATATCCCTTGACCGTCTTAAAGTCTTCCCAAAGATTCATTTCCTGTACTTTGGTTAGTAGTTCGCCTTCTACCCGATATGCCTGGATGTTATCTGTGCTTCCTACGATATTCCCACCGTATTTTGTTACGGTCTTACTATTTAACCCAGCGGCATTGAAGGTCCATCCTGCTTTACCACTAGCCATCGATGTTGCAGAAGCAAGCCCACCTCCAAGTGAATGCCCTGCTATATCTATTTTCTGCTTTGTCATGGCCAGTTTACGGCCTAAATCAACCGCATTTCGATAATAAGGAGCTTCCCCTCCTACGGCCTGCATAAAATTATTCATCCAGTCAGCACCGTTTTTCACAGTAGGCAAATCCGTTTTATTCTTTAATGCGGAGATATAATCATTTAAAGGAGGTATTTCTGGTTCTCGTGAGCCTCTGAACACTAATGTGGGATTCATGTCGTTGCCAAACACATCGGGATCAGGTTCATACATCCGTGCAAGAAAATCAGGCGTATCAGCATGATCAAAAAGAACTTCCTTTTCCAGACCATATTTCTTCAACGCATTTGCATCATTACTAATATCCTTCCACCCCTCAGGCACCCCAGGCGTGGTTTCCAGCGGGTTCACGGTCTTATATACATTCTCCGCCAGTTTCGCTTTCTCTACCGCGATATTATTCGCCGCCAGGCGTTTAGCCGCAATCTGCGCATCGGGATACACGCTATTGCTTCCCTTCGCAATCAGATCCTTACGTGCCTGCCAGCGCTCTGCCTTGGTCATCTCCTGCAGTTGCGCCGCGTAGGTTTTACCGTCTTTGCCCGGTGTCGGCTTATCCGGCATCTGTGCCGTTTTGGATTTCACAACCTGCTTCGGCAGCACTGTTGGCGCAGGGCGAGAACCATAGGTTCGCACCATCGTTTCGTAACGATCGACAATGGTACTTACCGGGTACCAGCCCAGACCGTTCAACGAGGCGGCCTGCAGACGGCCATCAGCATTGATATAAAACATCTCCGTCACTGACGACCAGTTGCGATAGCTCTCGTCGATAGCAACGACCCTGCCAATATCGAGATCCTGCACAATCAGCTTACGGGTATCACGCCCTGACTGATAGGGATTCGCGCCAGTGATGGCGTGCAGCAAATCGTAGCGTGTGAACAAGGAGCGCAGCGAATTGTCAGGAACCGACATAATCCACTGCCCGGCAACGGACGGGCGGATAATTTTCGCAAAAAGCGCTGGCGAGACATTCTCATTGAAAAGATAGACAAACTTAATGTTATACATTCGCTCCGTCCTGTTACCTGTCCCTGTCTACCTTACTTATGGATTCACCAGCCAGGTGCCAGGCTTCGCAATATCCAGCGTCTGGCTACGCGTTCTTCCGTTGCCCTGCAATTCAATCTTCACTTCACCAGCGGGCAGCTTGAGCGACGCATAGCCGTTGGTTGCCGGACGCAGCGCTTTTGTCTCGCCGTTTACTCTCAGCGTTTCGCCGTCGAGAATACGGATATAGACCAGGGCAACCGGGCTGGCGTCAACAGGTGGTGGCGTCTGCTGCGCAGTCGCCTGTTCATTAACCTTCGCCGTTTCTGGCTTCACGTCTGACGTGTTCGCGGCGGTTTCTGTCGGACGTGTTTCTGCCGGTGCCTGTGCAGCCTGCTCAGGCGCATCATGGCCGCCGCTAAACAGCATCGCTCCGGCGACAACACCTACCAGCACACCTGCGGCAACCATCCCAGGGATCTTGTAGCGACGCCAGTCGAGTACAGAAGCCGGTTTTTCCTCTTCCACCGGAACCAGCATCGTGCCAGGTTTTTTCGCCGTCAGCACGTCGTTGATACCGGCGACCGGCATCTCAATCAGCGCGGCAAACTCGTCGATTGACTGCGGACGGTCTTCCATGTGCAGCGCCAGCGCGCGGTCAATGGCCTGCAGCAGCGGAATGGAATAGCCCTGCGGCATGATTTCTACCAGCGGTTTGCAGGTGTCCTGGATAGAACGCACCACGCTGACCGGCGGCGGCGATCCCACGATTAGCGTACGCAACACCGCGCCGAGGGCGTAAATATCTGTCCACGGGCCCTGCTCGCTTTCGTTGTCGTCGGTGTACTGCTCAATCGGCGCAAAGCCAGGGCGCAACATGGTTTCCGTTTCGTCAGAAAGGTTACCAATAGTGCGACGTGCGGAGCCGAAATCGAGCAGTACCGGCAGACCGTTCTCCTGAATTTGAATGTTATCCAGGGAGATGTCGCGGTGCAGATAACCCTCGTCATGGATGGTCTTAATCGCGCCAAACAGCATCGGCAGCGTACGACGGATCCAGGCCTCGTTAATCAGCTCCGGCTTTTCTTCACGCAGGCGAGAAAGCGTGGTACCGCTGTAAAACAGCGTCCCCATATAGGCCGTGTCGTTTTGTACCCAGAAACGCAGGACGTGCAGCAGGTTCGGGTGGTTAAAACGCGCCAGCAGACGGGCCTCCTGAATAAAGCTGTTCAGGCCTGCGGAAAAGGCTTTGCCAAAGCGCTCACTGCGCAGCACGAGGGTCATGTCATCGCCACGCACGGCGAGCGAAGAAGGCATAAATTCTTTGATAGCGATAGTGCGTTCGAGCTGATGATCCCACGCGCGATAGACGATGCCGAATCCACCGCCGCCGATCACCTCTTTGATTTCAAACTCGTTGAAGCGATACCCGACCGGGAGCGCGTTTGGAACAGTCCGATTGTTATCATTATCCGTCATCTTTTACAGTTCTCTTGATGATTATTACGCGGCAAACTGACAGTGAAACTCGCCCTGCTCGCAGGTGACATGCAGACGTCGGTACTGCTCGTCGCTGCGGCTGGCGGTAAGTAAGATCTGGCTCATCTGAGGCAGCAGGGTATTGGTCAGGATAGCGTCCACCATGCGACCACCAGACTCCACCTCGGTACAGCGCTGAACAATTTGTTCCACCACGCTGTCGTCAAACTCAGAAATAATGCTGTGATTCTCTTCCAGACGACGCTGAATGCGCTTGAGCTGCAGGCGAACAATCAGCCCCAGCATCTCGTCACTGAGCGGGTAGTACGGCACCACCAGCAGGCGGCCCAGCAGCGCTGGCGGGAATACTTCCAGCAGTGGCTGGCGAAGCGCGCCGCTCAGGGCGTCTGGCTCCGGCATCAGATCCGGATCGGCACACATGGCGCTGATCAGATCGGTGCCAACGTTAGACGTCAGAATAATTATGGTGTTACGGAAATCAATGTGGCGACCCTCGCCGTCTTCCATCCAGCCTTTGTCGAAGACCTGGAAGAAAATCTCGTGTACGTCCGGGTGCGCTTTTTCAATTTCATCCAGCAGCACCACGCTGTACGGACGACGGCGGACCGCCTCGGTTAACACCCCGCCTTCACCATACCCTACGTACCCCGGAGGCGCACCTTTTAAGGTGGAAACGGTGTGTGCTTCCTGGAATTCACTCATGTTGATGGTGATAACGTTCTGTTCACCGCCGTACAGCGATTCGGCGAGCGCCAGTGCGGTTTCGGTTTTACCGACGCCTGACGGGCCACACAGCATAAAAACACCAACCGGTTTGTTCGGGTCGTCGAGTTTCGCCCGTGAGGTTTTGACGCGACGGGCAATAAGCTCCAGACCGTGACGCTGGCCAATAACGCGCTGGTTGAGCGTGTCGGCGAGGTTCAGCACCGCGTCGATCTCGTTTTTCACCATCCGGCCCAGCGGGATGCCGGTCCAGTCGGAGACCACTGCAGCGACCACGTTTTCATCCACCGCCGCGAACAGCAGCGGTTCATCACCCTGCAAGGCATTCAGCGCCTGCTGCTGTTCTGCCAGTTGGCGGCGAAGCTCCGCGTTATCGTCGTCGCCTGCTGCAAACAGCGCGGCACGCAGGCGGATAATCTCCTGCACCAGGCTGCGTTCCTCTTCCCAACGCTGGGCCAGGGCTTCGCGTTTTGTTTCATACGCGTCGCGATCTGCAAGTAATGCCGTCACGCGATCGACGTCACCTGCCCCCAAGCGGGCTTCGCGTTCCGCTATCTCAATTTCCACGTCCAGCGCGGCAAGGTGGCGCAGGCAGTCTTCCAACTGCGCAGGTGGCGCGCTCTGGCTGACCGCGACGCGGGCACAGGCGGTATCAAGCAATGCAACAGCTTTGTCCGGTAGCTGACGCGCCGGAATGTAGCGATGCGACAGCTTCACCGCCGCGCTGACCGCTTCGTCCAGCAACAGGACCTGGTGATGGGTCTCCAGCGGCGAGACGGTGCTGCGCAGCATCAGAATGGCTTTGGCTTCATCCGGCTCGTGAACCTGTACCGTCTGGAAACGACGGGTCAGCGCCGGATCTTTCTCAATGTATTTTTTGTACTCCGCCCAGGTCGTGGCCCCAATGGTACGCAGTTGCCCGCGAGCCAGGGCAGGCTTCAGCAGGTTTGCCGCATCACCGGTCCCCTGCTGGCCACCTGCGCCAATCAGAGTGTGGATCTCATCAATGAACAGAATGATCGGCGTGGCGCTGGACTGCACTTCATTGATTAATGCCTGCAGACGTGCTTCGAACTCACCTTTCATGCCTGCACCGGCCTGTAGCATGCCGATATCCAGCAGCCAGAGTTGAATATTTTGCAGCGGTTCCGGCACGTCGCCGTCGGCGATACGCAACGCCAGTCCTTCCACCACGGCCGTTTTCCCGACCCCGGCTTCTCCGGTCAGCAGCGGATTGTTCTGACGGCGGCGCATCAGAATGTCGACCATCTGGCGGATCTCTTCATCACGCCCGACCACCGGATCAATTTTCCCTTCACGGGCACGCGCAGTCAGGTCCTGACCATACTGGGCCAGCGTGCCCTGTGCAGCCGGTACTGCACCGGCTGGCACATCCGCCGCGGCAGCAGCCTGCTGCGTCTCTTTGCTGTTGGCGCAAATAGCGTCGAACTGCTCAATCAACACCTCGACATTCAGACGAGTAAACTGCGCAGAGATGCTTTTCAGCACGTTAGCCAGATTCCAGGTTTTCAGTATGCCGATCAGCAAATGCCCGCCACGAATACGGCTGACGCCAAACTTCAGCGAGCCGAACACCCAGGCGCGCTCCACAGCGCTGTCGATATGTTCGGAGAGATCGGAAACGGAGCTCGCGCCGCGCGGGAGTGCGTCCAGCGCGGCCACGATATCACGCGTCAGTTGCTGTTCGTCGAGACCAAAGTGGCGGATGACCTGCTGCAGATCGCCATCCTGCTGCTGCATCAGCTGATGCAGCCAGTGCACCAGCTCAACATAGGGGTTGCCGCGCAGCTTGCAGAACGCAGTGGCGCTTTCCAGAGAGGTAAATAACAGCGTATCCAGTTTGCCGAAAAGCACGGCACGGCTAATTTCTGACATGTTCGGTTCCGTTGATAACAATGCGTTAGAAAAATTATCGCTCTGCGCAATACACCAGGTCGCCACGCGGGACAGGCTGCGGCTGGAGTCCCAGCCAGGTGTTATAGCCTAATCGCCCGGCGCTGCCGAGCGTGGTGCCCTGTACCGCGTCTTCACGCAGGATCACCCGTGTTTCCCATTCAAACTCCACCCCAAGATACTGGCGCACCCAGTCGCGCAGCTCGGTGACCCACGCTTCGCCCGGCAGAAAACGGTTGTACTCCTCCGCGCTCAGCGGGCCAATGTCGATGCGAAACTTGTGCTGCACGTCGCGGACGGCAACGCCGAGAAACGCAGATTCGCCCAGACGAGGCAAACGACGTCCTTCGCCCAACTGCGCCTGCTCACGCGGTGAAAGCGGCATCCACTGCGGCACGTTGCTTATCAGTTTGACCGGCGCTTTAAAATAGTTGCGCAGGATCTTCTCCAGCCCCTCGGGATCGCGCCCGTGACGGGTCAGGTGCCCGGCGTGGGTAAAGCGTGCATGCGAGCTCAGGCTGCCTTTGTCCATCTGGCCCGGCTGTCCCATGCCAATCAGCGACGCCAGATACCCCTCAAAGCGCCTGTTGTCGGCGCGGTCCAGAGAGACTGCAGGCTGCGCATCCGCCCACGCGCGATAAAACAGCAGCGTCAGACGATGATGGAACAGATCGGCAAACGCGCTCAGGCTGGTGTCCTGGTGATGATGAATACGCTCGCGGGCGTACTCGGTCATGTGTACCGGCAGCGGGCCGTTAGGGCCAAACAGGCCGAAGCTGAGGATAGACACCTCATGCAGCCCGCTTTCCTCCCGCAGGCCGACCTGTGCCACCGTCGACGGCGCAAAACTCATCGACGGCTGCTGACCGATGCGTAACGGCTCAAACTTTGGCAGTGGCGCGCGTCCCAGCGGGTAGCGCTCGCCGCCCTGAGCATCAATACGCCTTAACAGCTGGAACAGATCGTAGCGCCACGGGGTCTCGCGAACGCCATGCCAGAACGTATCCGGCAGCGGCGTCAGGCGCTGGACGCGCAGCGGTGCGACAGCAACGTCACTCATAGCAGCGCCCTTTTACCCATCCGCGGAGCCCAGTAGCCGATCTCGCCGCGCTGCTGACTTTGCAGGGTGAACTCGGTGAAGCTGTTGATCGACACCAGCCGGGCAAACAGGCGCTCCAGCACGCTGCCAAAAAGCCAGGGGCTGGCACCGGAAAACGCCCGCTCATCCACCGTCAGGGTAATACCGATCCCACGGGCGAAAACGACCGGACCGGGTTCAGGAACACGACGGTGAACGGGTTCCAGCACGCAGTGGCGAACCCCTTCGACCTGACGCGCAACGGGCGTTTCTGCCAGGTTAGCATACAGCCCTAACAGCTGACGCAGCGCCGCCGCGCCCTCTTCATTTTCGCTGTCCATCAGGCTGAGGTAGTTCATCTGCAACTGACTGATAAGCCGCCAGGTACTGAACCCTTCGGCCAGCGCCGGACGCGGTGGCGTTGGGCCTTTACGCAAGGTCAGGGATTTCACCGGCATGGAGTCAGCCATAATGAATTGCCCGAGCTCCTGCTGCAGCATCAGCGGCAGATCGCGGCTGGTGCACAACACCTCTGCAGAGATGTAGCGCAGGTTTTCCTGCCAGGGTGCATGCTGTTCATCCACCAGCGAAACAAAGACCTCCGAACCGATATAACCGGTACGGGTGCCGTATCGCAGAGCATGTTCTGAGAGCACGCGCTGTTCCCGGCGCTGAGAAAAATAGGCACCGTAATTGCCTGCATCGCCGCTCCAGGTACTCCAGAAAGGACGAAACGTCTGGTCGTCACGCTGGCCGTCGGCGCTGCCGAAGATTTTATTCACGGCGTAAATTTCATAATCCAGCGGACGAATGTTATCCACCACCAGATGATATTCATGCTGACCGTCGTTGAGCTTTTGTCGCGCCGCCACTTTCGGGAACAGATTGATCACCGGCGTGCAGTGCAGCGCCAGATGGCTGGCGTCGACCACGCGCTCCAGCTGTTCATCCGATTTATCCAGCAGGATGAAAATATCAAAGGCTTTTTCGTCTTCGCAGCGCTCAATAAGCCTGCTCAGACCGCTCAGGCTGATGAAGCGGAAACGTGCCGGAAAAGCAAAATACTCCTGCAACAGGCGATAACCGTCAAAGTTACGCAGATCGTCCGGGAGCAGCGCCTGATCCGATCCAAAACCCTCCTGACGCAAAGCGTCAGACGCCAGCAGTTGTCGCTGCGGTTGCGGGCTGACCGTCTGGCAGACGATCCCGGCGTGGTGCTCCATCACCAGCTCCAGCAGCTTCAACGCTTCAATGTCAGGACCGCCGAGGAAAAATTCCAGACGGTCGAAATCCAGGTGGCCGAGGTTTTGCGGGCCGTCGCAGGCAATGCGGATCCGTAACGCGCTGTTGATCCCCCGTTGGCTCAGGCCCAGCTGCGCCAGCGGCAGGTCAGCAGGCACCCCGCCCAGTTCGACTTTCTCGATTTTCAGCGGCAGCAGGTTGACCTCGTGCGCAGTGGTATAGCTGCAGGTCACGCCGGTTTTTTTCAGCGCCAGGCTGTCCATCATAGTGCCGCGCGGCACGATAAAGCCTTTGCTCAGATCGCCCCGGCTACTGTCTGGCTGGATTTCAGCAATCGCCATTGAGGGGGTCGGGGCGAGATAGTTCGGTGCAATCATCTCCAGCAGGCGCTGAGAGAAACGCGGAAACTCCGCATCCATTTTCATCTGCACACGGGACGTCAGGAAGGCAAAGCCCTCCATCAGACGTTCGGTATACGGATCCGCAACCTCGATGCCACGCATGCCCAGCCGTCCGGCGACTTTAGGGTAGCGTTCTGCAAATTCAGCCCCCATTTCGCGCAGGTAGGCCAGTTCACGGTTGTAGTATTCGAGCAGTTTACTTTCCATGATTACCCCGCATCTTTCAGTTCAAAATGGCCGTTTTCCAGATCGACATCAGTGCGAAACAGAAACTCCAGCGGGTATGGCACACACCACAAACGCCCTTTGATTTCGATGGACAGCACGTTGTGCAGATCCAGCGATGAGGTATCCGATACGCAGCGAACCTGCAGCCCTTGCGGCAAAATACGTGGTTCAAAATTGATGATGGCCTCAGTGAGCTTGCGCTGAATGTCGTGCCATTCGATATCCGACATGCGCTTCCCGGCCAGCGGCGCAACACCAAAGTTGATCACCGAGCGGTTGACGTGTGGCAACGCACTCAAATCACCGGACGCATCATGGTTAATGGTGTTAAACAGCCACTGCAGATCCCGCAGGACATTGCGACGCAGCGCAGCGTGGGTGATCAGATTGCTGTTGGCCGACTCGCGTTTTTTTTCCGGGTCGTTATCGGTGAGGCGATCCAGCAGTGAGGGCTGCATTTTATCGCGCGCCCCCACCTTCTCCTGCTTGCTGCGGGCTTGCCAGCCGCTGCGCAGCAGATCGCCTTCGCCAGCGGGATTACTCATCGGCTCCATCCGTCGCAAACGTCACGAGGCTTAGCGTCAGCAGCGGGCTTTCGCTTTGTTCGCTCAGCCAGGCTTTCTGCCCCATCCCTTCGTAAAGGGTGGCGTCCTCGTCGAGCGGACGCCACTCGGTGGTGCGTCCCAGCTTGACCGCATCGGAGGCATCGGCCGCAAAAGGATAGCGCGCCGGGATCTGACACACCTGTTCCGTACCGTCGGTCAGACGTACCAGCGCATGGCGCCAGACGAGATCGGTGACGCTGGCCGGGGCCTGGAAGCGGATCTCCGCGATGGCGCTAAACGGCAGCCAGAAATAGCGGCCGTTCACTATGGTTTCACACACCGGACCGAGACGGGCATCGCCATCCATCAGCCAGTCAAACGTCTGTGTTTCCTCGTTTTCGAGGGTGAGGTGTCCCGGGTTTGCCTGCGCCTGTTCAAGGGCGTCCAGACGCAGTACCGCTGCTTGTTCGCCTTCTTCGCTCAGCGCCGCAGCAAGCGTGGTCAGCCACGGCCACTGGGTTTCAGGCATAGCCGGACGCGCTTGTCCCGCCATTACCTGCGCACGTTGCAACTCGCCCTGGATTGACTGCTCCAGCAGCGTAACCGTTGGCTTTGCCTGAGGCTTCAGAGCCAGCCAGCTTTTCAGTTGAGTCAGCGCACGCGTCCAGTTGCCGCTGAGGGTTAAAAACTGTACGAACGCGGCGCGGAGATCGGCATCTGCCGGACGGGCTTTGATTTCGGCTTCAAGACGTGCCAGCGCGTCGCTGAGCGACTCACCCGCCAGGTGTTGATAAAGCGTATTCATAGCCATTCCTTAATTCGCCGCGCGCCACGCACCGACTGCCGGGTCGCGCAGTTGAGGACGCAGGGTATCAATCAGAACGATATTCACCGGGGTACCGGGTGCAACCCAGGCGCTCCAGGTTTTTTTCACTGCCGCAATACGCGCCTGCAGTTTTGCATCGTCGCTGGCGGTTTCGCGGGAAATCTCCACCGCTACGGTGCCGTTACTCTTCCAGCTATTGAGGGTGTCGTCGTAAGGCAGGATCATCCAGCTCTGGTCGCTGTTTGGGGTGCTGAATACCATGCGCTCTTTGTTGACGGAGGTGATCAGCGCATTTTCAGGGTTGGCGCTTTGATTCAGCCCCGTTACCGGGAAGCCATGAATGTACGTCACTGCCATCTCTTTCTGCCCGCCGTTACGGGACTGCGAGATGACGGCGTGTCCGCTCAGCCAGCTCCCGTTACCGCAACGGGTGGTGTCAGTATCCGGAATAAACAGCGCCGGTGCTGAGGAGCCCCCTTCCCAGAAGGTGCGCAGGTGGCAACCATCCTGAAGAGTAAATTCCTGCCACGGCGTGCGGTCGGCGGCAGCAGTTTGGGCGGCGACATTCTGGTCCGGCGGCACTAACGCACCGCTGGCAGGGGTTGCGGTTACGGTCGCTGCAGGGGCGGTCTGCTCCTGCTTCACCACCAGCGCCCAATCCTGAGCTTTACCTGCAGTGCCCTGTGCCAGCGTCGTGCCCGCCGGATCGTTAAGCGTCCAGTTGAGCTTATTCACTTTGCTGCACTGGTGTTCCAGCAGAGAACCAAGACGTGGCACAAAGTTCTCCAGAACGGAAACGTCTTTCTTGCCATTAGCCACAATACGCAGGGCGACCTCTGGCTTACACCAGCTCTGCGGCGTGTTGTCTTTGATGTTGTCGATCCAGATATCCAGCTTCTGCGCAGGTGACTGCACAATGCGGAAATTCTCAGCCTGAGCGGTGGAAGCCACCGTCAGAAGTGCCAAACCCGATAGCCAAAGTTTCATATCGTTCCTTGTGTGTCTAATCAGTTCCGCAGGGAAGAAATTGTGCTGCGTCAGAGAGTGTGTGCAGCAATGTGGTGTCCTGAGGGTTGCCCATCCATACCGCCAGGGCGGTATAGTTATCCTGCGCATTCCCCTCCTGCTCGGCATTCTTTTGAATAATTTGGTTCATTAAGGTCAGCCACTCTTGCGGCGTGTTGACCATGTGTAGCGATTGTTTCATCTGCTCTTCGCTGACGCCATGCCAGAAACCGTCTGTGCAGAGTAAAAAGGCATCGCCGTCTTCAACCTGAACCACGTCGCTATAGCTCGCTTCCGGTCCACCGTTTTCAATCCCCAGCGCCAGATACAGCAGGTTGCTGTTCAGGTTGTCGGTCTGGTGTCCGGCGTCTTTCATCTGTTGCACCAGGCTGTGGTCGGTGGTGACATGCCACAACCATCCACGGCGAAACAGATACAGACGGCTGTCTCCGGCGTGCGCCCAGTACGCCAGACCGTAATCCCTGTCAATAAACAGGCTGACCAGCGTCGTGCCCATCCGGCGATAGTCCTGTACCGCCTGCTGTTCACTGAGAATGGTGCGGTTCGCCGTTTTCACATAGTCACGTATATGCTGCGCGTTGAGGTGCTTGTTGCCATCGAAGCGGGAGATAATGCTGTTGCGGGCCAGTTCAGCGGCGACGTCACCACCCGGCAGGCCCGCGATGCCGTCACAGACGACAAAGCAGGCTGAACGTTCCCCAATGGTTTCTCCCGTCTGATCCTGGTTGCTGGCGCGCGTCCCCTGGCGGGAGAGAGAAGCCGTTGCGATATTCATTTGTCTTCCGATCCGCTCTGTGAGTCTTTGTACTGATTCACCTCCATGTCATACGCATGAAGGAAGGCTTCGCCGAACAGGGTATGGAAGTCATCCTCAATCTCACCGGCCGTCTCACCATAGCTGCGGACAAAATAGTCCCACAGGGCGGCTTTGCGGCTGCCCGGTAGCGCCAGACGGGAGGTCATGCCGTTCTGCTTCGCCTGCTCTTCCAGCTGCTCCGGGTTAAAGGACTGCAGCATCGCGGCAATAATGGCGCGGATACCGGAGATCATACCCAGCTGATGCGCCTGCAGATCGATCAGCGCGTCGCGCACGGATTTTGTTGGCGGCATAAAGCCCGGCATCGGGGTGCCGAACATCTGGATCAGCACGGTTTTGCCGGTCGGCAACAGCTTGAACGGGTTGTTGGCATCGTCCAGCACCATGGTCATATCGGCTTTCACGCCGCGCTTGAGGATGGAGCGCGAGGAGAGCAGCGCCACGGTTCCCTGAGAGAACATACCCAGAATCTGCCCCAGCTGACGCATATTTTCACGGTCAAACTGCGGCACCGGCTGCATTTCACTCAGGCCCATGCCTTCCAGTAGCGCCTCCAGCAGTTCACCCTGCAACACATCGCCCTTCTCGCCATTGTTTACCGTGGCAGTTGGGGAGGCTGTGTTATTGACCGGATCGATACGCAGACGGCCCTTAGGGGCCTGAGCGCTACTGCGCGTCACAGCCTGCGGCGTAGGCATCGTGAAGCCTGCATAATCTGGTCGCGCGGGCGCTTCTTCTGCTCGTGGTGGTTCCTGCGGCTCAGGGGCAAACAGCGGAGAATCAGCCAGTACGTTGTCTTCCTGCTCAGGTTCAGACACTGGCTTATTGTCGATGATCTCATCCGGATGGGTTAACGGCGTGCCGCCCATCAGCCCGAGTGGGTCATCATTACGTGCAGATGGCGCGCTGGCCTTGCCACCAAACAGGGCCAGCGGATCGAGCTCATCCGTCGCCTCTTCTTCTGGTGCGGGTTTACTCTCTACAGGCGGCACCAGTGTTGACGGGGTGACGTCATCGAAGATGCTCTCTTTTTTGAACAACGCTTCATCGCTGAACAGCGTGTCCGGATCGACATTCTTACGCTCAAGCTTAGGATCGCTGTCGTTGAACATCGCCAGCGGATCTTCAGCGTTACGCTCCGGGGCCGCAGGCTGGGAGAAGGGATCGTGCGAAGATGCAGGCTGCGGTTTTGTGCGGTTGCTGGAGATACTGTCGGAGATAGAGAACTCCTGCATCAGGTTATCCCAGATTTCCGTTGGCACGGCTGTCGGCTCTGCTTTCGCTCGTGGCGCTGCACTCACAGGCTTCGGTTGCGGAGCGGGTGCGACAGTCGGACGTGCCTGCTGCTGCATGCTCGCCGCCATACGGCTCACGGGCTGCGTGTCGTGGATCAGCTCGGTCACTTCGAGGCGGTAGTCATCAATACCAAGAATGTCGCCATCCTGCAGTTCAACCTGACGCCCCCGCTCCAGCGGAATGTCATTTAATACCACGCGGGTGACGCTGCCACGGTTGGTCACGCGGCATTCACCCTGGGCGTCAACGTGAACAATGGCCTGCAGACGAGAGATAGTGCGGTCATTATCCGGCAACACCAGGTTGTTATCCGTACCGCGCCCAATGGTGCCGCCCGGGGCATAAAAATCACAGCTGCTCTGCGGCGGCTGATGACCGGGTTTTGTAGAAATAATCGTGAATCGCATGGCGTATTCCTGCTGGTATGATTAGCGCTCAAACGCTGCCGCTCTCGGAGCGAGAACGGCGGCGTTTGGGGGTTAACACATTCTATTCAGTTTGCGTAAGCTTAAACTGGCCTGAAGGACCTTCTTGTAAGGTGAAACGGGCAGCATAACGAATAGAATCGTTTTTCCCTGACACTTTCAGAGCAACATCATATTCTCCCGCTTGCCACGCAATCCCCTTCCACAGGTGACACTGTTGGGTCGTTAACGTCACCTCAGGGCTAAACGTTGACGGCGGCGATATCGCTTTCCATTCATTTCCCGCGCGTTTCATTATGGTGGGCGAATGGCTGGTGACAGGCGCTTCTAACCCGGAGTTAGCGGGAATAGCAAAGCAGGGTTCGTTGTTCTTTAGCGTAACCGTAAGCGACTGATATTGTGCAGGATGAGAGACACAGGCACTCACCGTTAATGCGATTGCTACAACACTGAGTAACTGTTTCATAACCATACCCGCCGGTCTTTAGGATTTTGAATAAACAACGATAATACCTGCAGATATTTATCCTTCAGGTCTGGTCCGATAATTCCCTCGAAACCTGCAATGTTTCGGAAATCACCCAGGCCGTAATTTATCAGATAATAAAAATCTGAAATGATAGAAGCCTGCTGCTCCATACCAAAGTCCGATAGTTTTTTATCGGGGGGCAGAGAATAATTATAACTTGCTGCCCAACTGAACGCGCCTCGGGTTCGAACATTCATTCCAACCTGATGCTGCAGTACATGCACCATTTCGTGAATGAACCAGTGCTTATATCGCGGAACCTCTATAGAGAAGTCATCCCGATAATGCGGCTCGCGAAAATAGAGCTCACCATTGGGGGTCATCGCGACATCTGTCGACTGCATATTAAACGGCAAATAGCTTTTATTATGGACTTTAACTTCTGAGTACTTTATTGCGTCACCAAAAACCGAGCGCGCCAGTGCTATTTCGCCAATAGTGAGAGGACGGGCGCCCCCTTCCTGCAAGCTTGCCATGCTATCTTCCTTCCCGGTTGATAATGACCGGGGAAAATTCCCCGGCCACATTCGCAATTACGCTTCTTTGTTCTCTTTGATGTTCCAGCCAGCGCTGCTTTCAGCACCTTTACCACCAGACGTGGTCTGCTCCCAGTACTGCTGTTTCACTTTCGCAGCCTGGAATGCATAAGTCACACCAACGGTATCGCCGTTGTCAGCACCGGTGTACTGAACAGAGGTTACCAGAACGTCTTCCAGCGTGATGCGGGTGTACTCCACCTGCTGGCCGCCCGCTTTACAGACGGACAGCTCAACTTTGGTCAGGTGTTTACCGCTGGCGCAGTGTTTCAGGATTGCTGTAGTGGATTTGTCAATCAGAGCGTTAACGTGCAGATCGTTAAAGTTAACTTTACCGGCACCACCACCACCGCCGACGCTCATATTACCTGGCTGGGAAGCGCCCCAGGAGAAGGAGGTAATATCAGTCCAGCCGGTGTGGTTAGAATCTTTAGATTCGCCCGTAACACCCTCGACCTTCAGAAACATATCAATAGCCATAATATCTACTCTTCGTGGATGAACAATATTGCTTTCGAAAAAGCACTTATATGGCAAACAGGAAAGCATGGGGCTGAATAAAACCGTCCATATTTTACCTCTGCCTCTAGCCTGACGAATTCGAACTTCGTACAGACTCTTCAGAGTGCCTGCAATTGCAACCACCCTAAATTTTGTTAGTCACACTTCATGGTAACTAAGCGCTAGACAATGATTCACTGTATCATCTAGAATATTTTCAATCGTCTATCATTCATCTAGGGTAACAGAACATGAAGAAAACATTGTTATTAATACTTACCATTGTATTTTTGATTATTGCAATTTTCACAACTGTAGATCTTTTCCAATCAGTCTGGTATGTATTTTCATTAGAAAAAATCACTACAACTTCTGCAGGCTTACTTTTTGGGAAATTAGTTTTCTTGCTGGTCATCCTTTTGGCATTTTACTTCTCGCTAAAGTTTTTGCGTAAATCAAAGCCTTGATTTTAATATTTCCGCAAAATAGTAAATAGCGATAGATGCAACTAAAAGAATGATTAATAGAACTGCATTTATCGTTATTTCTAAGGTAGTTACCGACCAATCAAAGACAAAAATATAATAGCCAAGGACTGAGAAAAAAAGCATAAATGAAACAATAAGCATGAGATAGACTATAATGTACTTTGATGCTCTTTCAAACACGAGTAGCCCCTGCTAAAAATTGGCTGAAAATTTCTTTATCTATAGCACCATGACTCTGTTGGAAATTTATAGCTTCAATAAATGGCTTAACATTATCTTCAACGAGAAAATATAATAAATCTAAATCACCCGCACCACGCAGCTCATAGTAAACATTTTTGTTTAATTTTAAAAGATCGTATGAGGTATAAACTGAGCGAGAAATTGAAGCACCCACACTCAATACACCAGTAAGTCCTGCAGAAACAAGAAATCGCGGAACAATCTTTGAAACAAATAGCGTAATTAATTCATTCACGAAAACCATTTTAAAGGCTATACCACCTACTTGCGACCCACCTATTTTAAGGAGGAGTTCCTTAGATTGCTCTTCAGATAAACCAGACAGATAACGTTTGACCACTGTATTAATTAACCGACGCACATCTTCTGATGTAAGCCCTTTTTTGATTAACGTTAACAACCTAATTTTATCTGTTTCATTTCGCCACCGATGGTCTGTATCCAGAAAATCTTTGGTTAACATCCATAAGTCTTCCGGGATTGACATAAAACCATCGACCGCGCTGCGAGCGAAAATTTCTGGGCCACTCTGTTTACGCGTATCAAAAATCTTCAACATGCCATCTGCAATTTCTTTTGGTGAACTCGTTCCCAATGTTGATTCCTCCTGAAGTTAATAAATATCGATAGTTTTCTATATGAATTATGCCAATGTAGTTTACTTTGCCGACCCTCCAGGGCCGGCACTCATTATTACGCGTCTTTCGTCTTCAGCGACGGCAGTTTAGAAACCAGACGCAGGGAAACGGTCAGGCCTTCCAGCTGGTAGTGTGGACGCAGGAAGAACTTCGCGGCGTAGTAGCCCGGGTTGTCTTCAATCTCCTGCACCTGCACTTCGGCAGCCGCCAGCGGTTTGCGGGATTTGGTCTCCTGGGAGGAGTTAGCCGGGTCACCGTCTACGTAGTTCATCACCCAGTCGTTCAGCCAGCGTTCCATCTCTTCGCGCTCGCGGAAGGAGCCGATTTTGTCGCGCACGATGCACTTCAGGTAGTGCGCAAAGCGGCAGCAGGCGAACAGGTACGGCAGGCGTGATGCCAGACGCGCGTTGGCGGTGGCATCCGGGTCATGGTACTCCGCCGGTTTTTGCAGCGACTGCGCGCCGATGAATGCCGCAAAGTCGGAGTTTTTGCGGTGAACCAGCGGCATAAAGCCGTTTTTCGCCAGCTCGGCTTCGCGACGGTCGCTGATAGCGATCTCGGTCGGGCATTTCATGTCCACACCGCCGTCATCGCTCGGGAAAGTGTGGCATGGCAGGTTTTCTACCGCCCCGCCGGACTCCACGCCGCGAATCGAGGTGCACCAGCCGTACTCTTTGAAAGAACGGTTGATGTTGGCAGCCATCGCATACGCCGCGTTCGCCCAGGAGTAACTGTTGTGGTTCGCGCCGTCGGTCTGCTCTTCAAAGTCAAAGCTGTCGACCGGATTAGTACGAATGCCGTACGGCAGACGTGACAGGAAGCGTGGCATCACCAGACCCAGATAGCGGGCATCTTCGGATTCACGCAGTGAACGCCAGGCGGCGTATTCGGTGTTCTGGAAGATCTTGGTCAGGTCGCGCGGGTTAGCCAGTTCCTGCCAGGATTCCATCTGCATCACGCCCGGTGCGGTACCGGTGATAAACGGACAGTGCGCCGCAGAGCCGATGCGCGCCATTTCACCCAGCAGCTCAACGTCCTGCGGACTGTGGTCGAAGTAGTAGTCACCCACGATGCAGCCAAACGGCTCACCACCAAACTGGCCGTACTCCTGCTCGTAGATTTTCTTGAAGATCGGGCTCTGGTCCCAGCCCACGCCTTTATAGCGTTTCAGGGTGCGGCCCAGCTCCTGCTTGGAGATGCTCATAAAGCGGATCTTCAGCATCTCGTCGGTTTCAGTGTTGTTCACCAGGTAGCTCAGACCGCGCCAGGCGCTTTCCAGCTTCTGAAACTCGTCGTGGTGAATGATCTGGTTTACCTGCTGCGACAGCTGTTCGTCGATACCGGCAATCAGGTTTTGAATGGTGCGGTAGGTGTCGTTGGAGAAAGTGACGGTATTTTCCAGCGCCTGCTGCGCCAGAGTTTTGACCGCGCTTTCTACAGCGGAACGCGCCTGATCGGTTTTCGGGCGGAACTCTTTGTTCAGCAGCGCGCTGAATTCATCCTGGCTGAACGCCTGACCCGCCTGCTGCTCATGTTGTTGAGTCTGGTTGCTCATCGATTATTCCTCGCTACCTTTCGCACTTTCGTCATTTTTCGGCAACTGGCTCAGGGATTTGAGCAGCGTCGGATCCTGGAGAATTTTCGCGATCAGCTCTTCCGCACCGTTTTTGCCGTCCATGTAGGTCAGCAGGTTGGAGAGCTGTGTACGGGCTTCCAGCAGCTTGTTCAGCGGTTCAACCTTGCGGGCCACCGCATCCGGCAGGAAGTCTTCCATGCTGTCGAAGGTCAGATCGACATTGAGCTTACCTTCGCCGGTCAGGGTGTTATCCACCTGGAACGCCACACGCGGCTTAAGTGCCTTCATGCGTTCATCAAAGTTGTCGATGTCGATTTCGAGGAATTTACGCTCGTCGACGGCCGGCAGGTTTTCAACCGGTTTGCCGACCAGATCGGCCATGACGCCCATCACAAACGGCAGCTGAATTTTACGTTCTGCACCGTAGATCTCTACGTCGTACTCAATCTGCACGCGGGGGGCACGGTTACGTGCGATGAATTTCTGCCCACTGTTACTCATTGCCATGATGTTCTCCATCAAAGATGCGCGGTGAAGTTGAAACGGCAGGCTCCATGCCTGTCGTCATAATGCCTGGACGCGTTATTCGCGGCGTCCAAAGATGTTTTCCAGTTGGTTAACGCCGTCCGGCGCCAGGTCGCGAATAATGTCCATAAAGTTGAGTTCTGACAGCCGCTGTACCCGTTCAATCATCAGCGGCGCAGGGTGGCTCGGTTCGTACTGCGCAAAATACTGCTTCGCTTTTTCCAGCATCAGCTGCGCGTCGGCGCGGCTGGTGACCTGCACACTGCGCCAGTCGGTGACCTGCTGAACGGGCTGTGCTGTCACCTGTTGCTGCTCAGCTTGTTGTTCAACCTGCGCTTCACGGTTTGGCAGCAGCTTGCTGATGTCGGTCACCTGACAAGCGCCGGCGACCAGCCCCACGGTTTTCAGCAACTGCTCCATTTCGGGTACGCCGCTTTCACCGAGATACCCGGTGAGGAGATCGCGAATGGCCTGCAGTCGTTCGTGAATGACGATAACCGCGGCGGTACCCGGCTGGTCGCCGCGAGCCAGTTCGTCAATCAGCCGTGGACGACCGCCCGGATAATCCGGACATTCGGTCTTGCTGCCATCCAGCAGCGCCTGGGCATCCCGGAGCGAAATTTCATCGCCGTTTGAACGCAGCAGGGAAGCATTACGCACGGCGACGGTGAGGTCAGATTTATCGCTCAGCCCTGCCAGAGCGTTAATGCGATAGAACGGATCGGTTTCGCCATACTCTTCCAGCAGCGGATAAAGCGGCTCCCAGTAACGGCTGATGGCCTCCTGCACCAGCAATAGTCCGTCTGCGTAACCTGCCAGCCCGCGACGGCGGGTCCAGGCATGCGTGAGTGCCAGCAGTACGCGAAGATCTTTGGTGCGGGTCAGCAGGCTGGTGGCGAACTTTTCGACCGTGTTCCAGTCAGCAGGCTCTGCGGGGATAATGGTGTCGCCAAACTGCTGTTCTGCTTTCCCAAGACTTGCCTGATTCATAATCTGGAAGTCGGCGTCGTACTCCAGGTTTTCGCCGCAGGGCTTGTCGGGGCTTATTGGCGCGAGAAATTCTTCGATATTCATGAGATCCCTGCTTATTCAAACATGGGCGGATAGAGACCGTGACGGCCCGGGCGGGCGCCCCCTGCCGGGTCGAACAGCAGGGTGAAAAGCTGCCCGGTAAAGTTACCGCTGTGCACGTGGGTGTACAGCGGATAACCATCGCAGCGGTTAGTCCACCAGTAGCTCGTCTGGCGCAGCGGATCAAAGCACTCCGCGGCCTGGGGCCAGCCCAGCGTGTTCTGACCGTCCTCGTCATAACCAATCACATCAAGGATGTCAGAACGCTTTTGCGGCTCGACAGGCTGCGGCGCCGGAATGGTCATCAGCATCTCGTCCAGCTGTGAGGCGGAAAAACTATTGCGCACCGCGTGCAAACCCAGGCGCCCAATCTGCTGATACCAGCTTTCAGCCTGGCTGAGCAGGCTGGTCGACCACTCTGTCGGGGCGAAGCTTAGCTGAAGGCAAACCGGGTACTGGCGGCCAACGCTGTCGCGGCCGGGCAGCAGACAGCCCATCTGGATCATCTGGCTACCCAGCATCGGGGGGACAACAAAATTCCAGACCGGCGCTTTGTGAAACTGGCGCTCGCCGCTGCGCTGCTCTTCCTGCTGCCAGGCCAGCAGACCAACCTGGAACCAGTGTGACCACTGGCGCTGTAAAGTGTCAGGAAAGCGACGCTGCAAAAAATCTCCGGCGCTGGGTAACTTGCCATACCAGCTGTAGCGGTTCATCGCAGGGGTATTCGTCATACGGCTGTCCTTGCGGTTATGGGCATGAGAAACGAGGAAGCTGGAACGGGTTGCGAATGCTGTTTGGCGCAAACTCCAGCGTGACCTGATGTCCGTCGACGTTGAACGTGGCCTGGCGGCTCAGGCTACCTGCCCCCGGGCTGGTGCTCGCTTTATCGAAAAAGCGGTTTAGCGCCCAGGCACCGTTGGTCACCAGCGTCGCCGTGCTGCCATTCGCCAGCCCCAGCTGCATACGTACCTGATTAGTACCACCTGGTCCTGGCCAGTTCATGATCTGCACCGCCTGAGGACCATGGCTGTAGCGCAGTTGCTGGCCATCGACGTCCAGCGTCAGGTTCAGAATGGTGTTATCCATTCGCACGGTGCGGACCGTCACTTTGAAAGACGGGGTCGTGGCGCCATTAGCAAAGAAAGCATCACGGATCGACTGGGCCTGCTGGAACGGTCTCAGCAGCCCTTCGCTTCCCGGCAGCGTTTTGCCGTCAATGCCCGGCATAAAGCGCCAGTTTGCCTGCGTGGTATCCACTTTATTGGTCAGATTGTCGCGGAAGAAGGCGTCCATCAGCCCGGTTCCCGGCGCAAACATACGCGCGAGATCGTCAGGAGTGACCTCGGTGCTGGCGCTGCGTACCAGCGGGTAGCGACCGGCAATCGCCTGACGACAGAATCCACCCACTTCGACATTGATCCGCTTACGCACATTGTCCAGATCGCGGCGCTGGGTATCACTGCTGGCCCCCACCGCCATGTTGCTGAACATGGTTTGCAGCCCACCCGGCAGACGACCGGCGCTGGCCTGCAGACGGCTGATCGCCTCTCCGCCCGGTGCCGGCATGCCGCTGTTGGCGGCGTCCTGGACGGCGGTCAGGTAACGATAAAGCTCGTCCACCTGCTTAAGAAAGTCATCAAAGACGATAGTCTTACCGCCCTTCTCCAGCGGTTGCGCCAGCTCAATCAGCGGGGCGTAGTGGTCGGTCACCAGTTGTTCCGGTGACTGAGCGACAACGGCAGCTTGTGACGGAGCAGAGTTGTTATTGCTGAACAGCGTTTCCAGCGTGCGGGTAGCGCGGTTGCTTTGATCTTGTGCTTTACCGGCATTGTCTGCTGCTGGTTCATCACGAGACAGCGTCAGTACCTGACTCAGGCTCAGCACCAGACGGCGCAGCGGCGAGTTTGTGCCAGAAAGCAGCCGTGCGGTATTGATACGCTGAGAAAGGTCGGCACTATTGTTAAGCTGAATGTCGGCGAGCCAGGGATCCCAGTTTGCGATAAAGTCTCGCATGTAGAGCTGGCGCACGGCGTTATCGATCTGCTTTTTATCTTCCTGCGCCGTGGCGGCTCCCAGCACCCAGGCATCGTCTTCATGCAGGGCGGTGGTGACGCTGTCAATCTGGCCGTTAAAGCTTTTCCAGTAGCCGTCCGGGGTATAAAGCCCCGGCACACCCTCACTCACCGGCTTGCCGCTTTTACGTGAAAACACCAGTTCGCTCTGCGGTCCTCCCAGGTCGGTAAGAGAAACCGGCTTCAGATTTTCATCATGTTCCAGCAGACGCTTCAGACGACCATATACGCGGGTGGAGAGCGGCTGCTGGTTGATCAGCGCTCTTTCGCGGGTAACCAGGGATTCGTCCTGGGCATACGGGGAGGCCTGAATTTTCGGTTCCAGCAGTTGCGTAAGATGCCATTCAAGCTGTTGCAGCTGTGCCTTCGTGACGTTCTGCGGCAGGTTGCGCTGCAGATTGAGCATCACCCACGAATGCAGAAATTTGCCGTCGTAGTGCTTTGGCTGATACAGCATTTGATAGGCTTTTAGCGCTTCGTAGCTGTATTCCACATCGCTGCCGTTGTCGTTACGAAGCCAGGTGGTGATGTGCATGGCGACGGCAGGCAGCAGCATCTGATCCAGCGCTTTCTGGTACAGAGACTGCGATGCATCACTGACGTCATCCCCACGATAAAGACCCATACGGCGGGATACTGGCGGATCGTTTACATCAAACGCGTCACTCTTCGGCAGGTCCACCAGACCATTGAGCAGCGGCAGCAGATCAAACAGGTCCCGCTGAGGCTGGTTCTGTAACGCTTTACTCTGCTGATCAAGCAGCGGCACCTTCGCATCGACCTCTTCCAGATACGCCTTGTTTTTGGCGTAGCTGGTCAGCCACAGTCCACCGAGGATCACCAGCAGAGACAGCAGTGCTGCATAGCCGGACCAGATCACCGCCCGGTTGCGCAGTTCCCACCAGCGGTTTTCTCCGGCAATACCGGCCTCCTGGAAAATGACGTTTTGCAGCAGATTCTTGATGAAGAAGCTCTGGCCTTTCGCACCAGGAATGGGTGCCTCTTTGCTGACTGCATCCCAGCTATCGCCCTCGGCACCTTCAGGTAAAGAGAGCGCGCGGTTCAATTCGCCCATCACGCGGTCGAACGGCATGCCCTCCTGGGTCCCGCTGGCGAAGTAGATCCCGCGCGGGGAAAACTCGGTTTCGAAATTCGAACGGGCGAAGACCGTGCTCAGGTAGTCCGCCAGCAGCGGACGCAGCGCGGCAAACTCCTGCGGGAAGAGATAGGCTTCGGCGCGTGTTTTCGCGTCATGCTCTTTCAGCATGGTTTCCGGCAACCCGGCGTCCAGGCGCTGCTGCAGCAGAGAAAACTCCTGCTGGAAGTTGCCCATCAGGTCGTAATCGGCGTGTCTGGTTTGCTCCCACGGCAGCGTAAAGCCCCAGATCTGATCGCGCTGGGCTTTGTCGTAGTCGGCAAACCATGCACGGAAGCCTTTAAGCAGGTCAGCCTTGGTTACCATCACGTACACCGGGAAGCGAATGCCCAGTTGTTCATGCAGCTCAGACAGACGCTGACGCAGATTCACCGCCTGCTGGCGGGACGCCTCGGCAGACTGGGTGAGAAGGTCAGAAATGCTGATAGTGATGATGACACCGTTGATCGGCTGGCGGCGGCGATACTTACGCAGTAACCCCATGAATTCCAGCCATTCTCCGGCATCCTGTACCTGCTCGCTCTCCTGAGTGGTATAGCGCCCCGCCGTATCCAGCAGCACCGCCTCGTTAGTGAACCACCAGTCGCAGTTACGTGTCCCCCCAATACCGCGCAATGCGGTCTTACCGAAACGATCGGCCAGTGGGAACTGCAGCCCGGAATTGACCAGCGCCGTGGTTTTACCGGAGCCCGGTGCACCAATAATGACGTACCACGGCAGTTGATACAGATATTGCGTGCTGAAGCGCTGCGTCCACTGGGCACTCTGCCCCGCTTTGCTGAAGTGCGCTTTTTTCAGCATCTGCGCGGCTTCATCAAAACGGCTGGCGAGGATCTGCTCCTCGCTGTTCAGTCGTTTCTGCGGATCCGCGGCTTCCGGTTTGCTCGTGTTCTCATTGAGCTTGTCCATCAGCTTGCGGTTCAGCCAGGCATTATACAACCGCGGCAGGATATGGCCTTGCGCCCAGAGCAGATAGACCACAGCGATGCTGATAATGCGGTTTTGTTCAGACTCAAGCGGTCGGGTGTCCACGATGGACAACAGGGGACCGATCATCCAGATCACCGCCGCAAGCGCCGTTACGCCGAGGAAGCTCCACAGAATGCGGTTGGTCAAAATGGAAAGAAGTGTAGTCAGCATCCTTAGTTTCCTTGCGGCAATCCGTTCAGCTCAGCCTGTGTATTTTCAGGCGACACCAGCAGAGTAATTTCCACACGGCGGTTACGGGCGCGATTTTCAGGCGTCGTGTTCGGCGCCACCGGGTTAATCTCGCCCCGCCCTTCCGCTTTCACACGATCGGGCCGGGATAGGCTTCCCTGCAGCATTTTCTGTACCGAGCGGGCACGTTCCAGAGACAGTTCATAGTTAGAAGCAAAGCGCGCGCTGCGGATCGGTACGTTGTCGCTATAGCCCACCACCAGAATTTTGCCGCTGACGTTATTCATCGCCTGCGCAATACGGTTAATCACCGGTTCATAGCGGTCACGCACAACGGTGGAAGCAGAGGCAAACAGCCCATCACCTTTCAGGATAACAACGCTGCGGTCCGCTTCGTCTTTCACCGCGACCAGACCCGCCTCGATTTCAGGCTTCAGGAAGCCGCGCAGGTTTAACACCGCAGGTAGTTGGCGAGCTGGCTGCTGGATGGTGGTTTCCGGCAGTTGGGACTGGTAAATCTTCGCCAGCACCGGGCTGGTGTTGTCGCCAAGACGCCAGTTAAGGACGATGTAGAACAGGCAGGCGATAAACCCGGCCAGCGCGACACAAGCCCAGAGCGGTACCATCGGACGCCACAGTTTGCGCAGCACTGGGCGATCTTCCGGATGGGGAGAAAGCGGTGGTGGATAGCTGCCACGTACGCCACGGATCATCTGCCAGAGTCGCTGCTTGATCGTCTCGAGCTGGGTGCGCCCATTATCCAGCACCCGATAACGCCCTTCGAAGCCAAGCAGCAGACAGTAATTGATCATCTCCAGCAGCAGAATATGTTCACGCGGGTTCTGCGACAGGCGCGCCAGCAGCTGGAAGAATTTCTCGCCGCCCCAGGTTTCGTTATGAAACGTCACCAGCAGACCGTTGCTTGACCAGACGCCGCTGCTCCCCCAGGGGGTCAGCGCAGCCGCTTCATCCAGGGCCGTACACAGGCAGTAACGTGCCCCGACGATCACCTCATAGGCGAGGCCAGCCTGCTGACAGCGGACTTCGAAACGGCGAATTTCATCGATCAGACGCTGGCGTAATGCCACCTGATCGTCATGAGACACCGAATGACGGATCTGCGGAATCGCATTGAGCAGCGGATTAGCGGCCGCCACCAGCGGATTGTTACTACTGGCTCCGGTAATCGCGGCATCACTGCCGGTATCCTGTCGTTCCTGCATATTTAGCGCTCGCTATATTATTCTGTCGGGCTACGGATGGCCCAAAACTCCATATCCAGCCCCGGGAATTCCCCTGCAAGATGCAGGGCAAATGCACCGGACTTATCCATCTCGTGCCACAGCTCACTGCCTTTCTCCAGCTCAAAGTAGCTGTAGCCCGCATGCCATGGGATCTGCGGTGGCGCAACCGGCATGGCGCGCAGCATAATGCCAGGCAGTTGCAACTGGACCAGATCGCGGATTTTCGATACCGGCGCGATCTTCATCTGGGCAGGGAAATAGGTTTGCAGGTGTTCGCCTGGCACACTGGCTTTTACCGCCAGTACGAAACCAAACTCACGCACCATGCTGGTTTCAGGCACAGTAGCGATATTCAGACCGTGAGAGCGTTCGTTAAGCGGCAGCTGAATCGCGTGATCTTCCATCACCAGCGACAGCCCCTGACGCAGCATCAGCATCAACTTACTGAAGCAGTTCGCGAGATCGTCATGATCGTAAATCGGTAGTACGTTTTCGGGGTGACGTTGCGAGGTCCAGGTGGCGAGTTCGGTGGCAAACGGCAGCCAGCTGCGCCAGAGCGTTTCCGGGTGCAGCAGCGGCAGCGTTTTTAAGTGAGAAACCTCGCCCAGATGGCGGTTCACCAGCGACAACAGCGTAAATTCGATCAGTTCAGAGGTGTTAAAGCGGCCAGGCTGACGCAGACGACCACCAATCTGCTGACTGCGCTGCACCAGTAAGCCGTGCAGATCGTTGATCATGCTGTAGATCTGCGGGCTGTTATTGGCGTTCAGCATTGGCGGAATGTAGCTGTTATCGAGTCGCACGAGGTTATCGTTACGTTTCTCGGTCACTGCCGCCACGCCGATGGCGGTCCATTCTGCTGTCAGATCTTTTTCCAGCATCAGGGTCAGACGAAGACGGCCAAACTGGACGGTGGCATCCCCCACCGACATGGCGTTATCGTCTTCTACCTCTTGCTCAAAAGCGATGAAGCGCGCCAGAGAGGCCTGCTCTTCGCTAAAAATCACCTCTTCTCTCTCGCCACGGCGAACCGGCAGTGCGAGCACCACCTTTTCATTGGTGAGGTTGTCGGGGATTTTCAGCGGTGCAGGCCCGTTGCGCCCGTTGCGCACCTGGAAAAAGGTGCCGTCCGGCAGCAACCCGCTGCAGTAGCTCAGGGCAATGCATCCCTGACGCAGCATGGCTTCATCGAGTTCAACGTCCAGAAAGCCCCAAAGATAGGACCGCTGTAGCGCACCCCATTCACGAACATGGTTGAGCAGATAGCTTTCAGCCCGCTGAAAATGGTGTGGACGCAGGAACATGCCTTCGGTCCAGACGAGCTTTTCTGCTTTCGTCATGATGTGTTTCCTGTTTTAACGCGCATTACTGACTGATGACACGAATGCCATTCACGTCGAGAAAAACGTTGGCCTGGAGTTCATCCGCGGACCATTTCCAGAACTGATAGAGATGATTTTCGCCTGGCACAGGCAGAGGGATTGAAACGCGCCATTTTTTGCCATCCAGCATCTGATATTCCGCCATCACACCGATATAGCGGGCCTCCGGAGAGCTTTGTCCGCTGAGGGTTTTCGACAGCTGTCCTGGCATCAGGAAGAACACATCGCTGTTCAGCAGATTCGCGCCAAGCGTTGCTGACGCGTTGTTCTGCAGGGAATAGAAGTCGCTGGACATGAAATCCGCATCGGATTTCAACAACAGTACCCGGACTTTAAGCGGCGCAGATTCATTGATTTGTGGATGAGCCTGAAACTGCAGATTGTAGCGGGAAGGGTCGCTGTGTGAAGACGACGTACAACCACTGACAAGGGTGAAAACCACCGCGTAAAAGACCAACCACAGCCGATGAAAATTTTTATTATTCATAAAAACACGCTCATAAAAGCCGTTTAGTTCAGGATCCAGGTACCGTTAGCGCTGTCTTTGCAGGCTTTGCTGTTGCCATCAACATCGACACAGGTTGCTTTTTTACGTGACTTAGGACGAATGGCTTGTTTACGCACGGCCGCGTCGTACTGATCGGCCTTGATAACGGCGCGCATCGGCACGTAACCAATCAGCTGGTCTTGTCCTTCATCGGCAAGCGCCATCCAGTAGTGTTCAACCTGCCCCAGCACCACGTAGGTTTTTCCGGTTTCCAGCGTGCGAATGACTTTTCCGCCAAAGTCAGGACGGCTCATCACGGATGCCGGATACATGGCACGATACGGCTCATTGAGTTGGGTGAATTCTGCCGGGGGGGTAACGGCGTGACGGTGGGTTAAGGTGACGCCGTTGACCTGGCTGGTCACGATAGTATCGTCGTTGATCACAGGTTTCTGCGGCGCTTTACAGCCCGCCACCGCCATTACAAACAGAAGTGAAAACAGTACGCGCATTTTCATATGCTTTTCCGTAGCGATATTTCGATGATGAAGATGAGGGAATGAAGTTTGTTTTAAGTACAAAAGTTAAAACATGCAGGATATTTTCGGGGCGTGACTATTTTAAGGGCATAGCTACCGCACGAGCCCTTCAGAATAAGGCCCAGTGTCTTCCTGACATATTTTGACAAACAGCAAGCAAGTTTACATGAGCTTCGCATCAATTCAATATTTAACGCCCCGCAAGTGATGGTTAATGAAGCACCTGGCGCATTATAGGATTAATCTGACAAACAGAGTCGACGCATTCTGAATGAGGTTATTATTAGGCGAATCACTAACATAATACCCTGTTTAATAACATTAAAACCCAAAAGAGAACGAGTTGCATTAACGCAACAAACCTATTTTCACCACTACCATAATTAGTAGAATTTCGTTTATTTTCGGTTTGCACAGAATATATTCATTATGAATTATTTGTTGCATCGATAGAGTATGTTTATTTTTTCCAGCAAGGCACCTTAAATGAGATTAATTCGGTCATTGGCAGGCGGTTAATTTCACACCCCAAAATAAGTTTGTATTTTGTATGGTGATAACTGTCTATTCAGACATCAATTGAATGAATTAACAATTAAGCATGAGTAAACTTTTATGCTGCCAGAATGTTCAGATTTTTCTCTAAACCAACTTATGCTGAGGTTTACCGCTAGCTCACCCTTCCCGACTTTCATATGAAGTTTTACCGCTACTACATCATTTTTTCTTCCTGCGTCATCTATCCCACCGAATGTGTGATAGATAAGATTTATTATCAAAATGATAAAATTTCGTTATAATTTCTTTAAATATTTAGATTGCATCGTTGATAAATCACTGTAATAAAGAGGTATTTAAGATAAAGCGCTTTGCAACACCGTGTGCATTGATACACGTGCTGATCATTGCTTGCGCTTATTGCCTCCCACAGTGGTTTTACTGGTCCGACGGTGTATGAGTTAACGAGTCAGGAGTTGGTATGAACAAGAAAAGACGCTCAGTTCCCGGAATCAGGCACTATGACGGTCCTGCCGGAGGCTGGGGGGCGTTAAAAGCCACCGCCATCGCGGTACGTACCCAAATGGATACCTTTGATGCCCCCGCGACGCTGCTGCGTACCAACCAGCCTGACGGCTTTGACTGTCCAGGCTGTGCATGGCCTGATAAAGAACACAAATCGACCTTCCAGTTTTGTGAGAACGGCGCGAAAGCGGTGACCTGGGAAGCGACCAGCAAACGCGTCACCCCGGCGTTTCTGGCCGAAAACACAGTTACCTCACTGCTGGCTAAGTCAGACTTTGAACTGGAAGGATACGGCCGTCTGACACATCCCCTGCGCTATGACCGGGCAAGCGATACTTTCAGGCCTGTCGAATGGGACGAGGCGTTTCAACGCATCGGTGAGGTCCTGCGCGAGCTCGATCCGGATCAGGTTGAGTTCTATACCTCCGGGCGCGCCTCCAACGAAGCGGCCTACCTGTTCCAACTCTTTGCACGTGAATACGGTACCAATAACTTCCCTGACTGTTCGAATATGTGTCACGAAGCCACCAGCGTCGGATTGCCACGCTCGATTGGTATCGGGAAAGGTACCGTTTCACTGGATGATTTCGATAAAACAGAGCTGGTGATCTCCATCGGTCACAACCCCGGGACTAACCACCCACGGATGATGGGTACCCTTCATGAGCTTGCGCGCCGCAACGTGCCGATTATCGTCTTTAATCCGCTACGCGAACGCGCTCTGGAACGTTTTGCGGACCCGCAAAGCGTCATTGAAATGGCGACCTACAGCTCGACAGATATCGCGTCGACTTACTTCCAGGTGAAGGCCGGAGGCGATGCCGCCGCGTTAAAAGGTATTGCTAAACACCTTCTGCACATGGAGGCCGAACGCGGTAACGTGCTCGACCACGCGTTTATTGCCGAGCACACCCAGGGCTTTGAGGACTTTGCTGCCGATATTGCCCATACGCAGTGGGACGAGATCGAGCGAGAGTCAGGGCTAAGCAAGGCGGCCCTTAAAAGCGTGGCCGACGCCTATGCGAAATCCAGTGCCACTATCATTACTTACGGGATGGGGATTACCCAGCACAATAAAGGCACGGCTAACGTCCGGCTGATTGCAGACCTGCTGCTGATGCGCGGCAATATTGGCAAGCCCGGCGCGGGGATCTGCCCTCTGCGCGGTCATTCAAACGTGCAGGGGAACCGCACCGTCGGGATTAGCGAGAAGCCGACACCGGCATTTCTGCAGCGTCTGAAAGACGTTTTTGGGTTTGAGCCCCCTTCCCACCACGGCCATGATGCGGTGCAGGCAACGCAAGCCATGATTGACGGCCGCGCGAAAGCGCTCATCTGCCTCGGCGGTAATTTTGCCGTCGCGATGCCCGATCACGAGCGCGGTTTTCCGGCGATGGGGTCACTTGAACTGAGTGTGCACGTCGGGACCAAGCTTAACCGTACCCATCTGCTGGTCGGTAAAGAGACGATTATTTTACCGTGTCTTGGTCGTACAGAACTGGATGTCCAGGCCACCGGGCGTCAGTCCATTACCGTCGAAGATTCCATGTCGATGGTGCATGCCTCTTCAGGCAAGCTGAAGCCTGCTTCTCCACTGTTGCGGGCTGAACCGGCCATTGTCGCCGGCATGGCTAAAGCCACTCTGCAGGCAACCCGCGTGGACTGGATCACGTTGATTGAGGATTACGACCGCATCCGCGATCTCATTGAGCAAACCATTCCTGGGTTCGAGAATTACAATGCGCGGATCCGCGTTCCCGGCGGCTTCCGCATGCCGCTACCGCCAACGAAACGTATCTGGCCAACCGCAACGGGCAAAGCGATGTTCTCAATATTCGACGGCGTGCATGAAAATGCCAGTGGTGAAGGAGAGCATGTTCTGCGTCTGATCACGCTGCGCAGCCACGATCAGTACAACACCACCATTTACGCCCTGGACGATCGCTACCGTGGCGTTTTTGGCCGCCGGGATGTGCTGTTTATGAATGAAGATGATATGGCACAGGCCGGGCTGGAACACGGCGATCGCGTGGATATCGAAACCGCCCTCCCCGGCAGTGTTCAGCGTCTGGAAGATATTACCGTTGTGGCATACAGCATCGCACAGGGATCTGTCGGGGCGTACTACCCGGAAGCCAACGTGCTGGTTCCACTCGATTATCTGGATAAGGACAGCGGTACGCCGTCCTATAAATCGGTTCCGGTTCGCATCACCCTGCGCTCGAAAGAGATCCGCATGCTGTAAGGCTGTTCGCGCCGAGTAAACGATGGATATAAAACAGCTAAAATATTTGATCGCGCTCGATCAGACCCGCCACTTTGGTAAGGCGGCCTCGCAGTGCAACATCACCCAGCCGACGCTCTCCATGCGAATCCGCAGCCTGGAAGAGGAGCTTGGGCTGGTGCTGATTGTGCGCGGGCAGCGCTTTGAAGGCTTTACACCGGAAGGTGAACGCATTCTGGCATGGGCGCGTGCCTTGCTTGCTGCCCACGACGGGTTACAGGCCGAAGCCGCGCTGTGCAAAGGCCAGGTGGTGGGTGAGTTACGCCTGGGAATGGTCCCGCTGGCGAGCGTGGACCCGATGACCTTTATCCGCCTGTTGACGCAAAAATACCCGGAGCTGACTTACAGCCTTTATTCCATGTCCTCGGCACAGATCGCCGATGGCGTCAGCCGCAATCAGCTTGAGCTGGGTATATGCTACCTCAACAGCATCGACACCAGCCTGTTTGACATTATCCAGCTGCCAAAAACGAAGATGGGTCTGCTGCACGATACGCGTCATTTTCAGTTGGATCAGGACACGCTGACCTGGCGCGACCTGATGGATTTTCCGCTGGGGTTCCTGACCAAAGGGATGCACTACCGGGCGCATATGGAGGCCAGCTTTAACGCCGCAGGGATCGAACCCAAATCTGTTTTTGAAAGCGACTCCACGTTCCAGATCATTCAGGCGGTGCAGAGCGGCGTGTGCTGCGCCGTGATGCCGCTGAACAACGGGCTGGAAGACCTGAACAGCAATTTCAGGATAGTCCCTATCACCGATGCAAACATTGAGGCGCCCGTCGGCCTGATTATGCGCAGACAGAAGCCCGTCTCCTCGCTGGCGCTGCGCTGTTTTACTGACGCTCAGGAGATTTTTCAGGCAGACAATGAAGCGTAAGCCTGGCGTGCCACCGCGCTAAAACCGCCGATCAACACCGCGTTGCAAACGTCCCGATTTTCCGGTGATTCCACCAGCGCGCGGAGCGCATCGCGAATGGCGTTAAGCGTATCAGGCGAGGTGTTATGCGAGGTGATCAGCGGCAGCCCCGGCGTCAAAGAGGTACGGTCAATGACCGCGAGCCCCTCAAGCCGTTCCGGCTCGTGACGCTGGAGCAGCGCCCAGGTCACACAGTCGATGGCCGCGATATCACCTTCTCCGCGTTTGACATCAATCAGCGACTGGCGATGGCTGCCGCTGAATGTTGTTTGTGAGAAAAAATTGTCGTCAGCCACTTTTTTTCGCAGCGCACGGTAGCCGGACTGCGAGTCCGCGGAATTACAGACCGCCCGACCTCCGCGAAAATCAGCCAGCGTGAGATGCCGATCCTCCGCACGCACTACCAGAAAACTGCGGTACTGGATCCCCTCACAGCCCGGAGCGGTGTAGTGAAAACAGCCGACCACCTGCACGTCCGGTAGCAGCGTCACCAACGGATAACCACAGGTCTGGCTGAGGATAAGCTCAGGCTGTTGCCAGTGGGTCAGCAGATTGGATTCCGGCCAGCCGGGGACACGGTCAACGGACACACCACGTGCGGCCAGCAACCTCTTTACCGTTAGCCAAAGCGCGCGGGTATTGGCTTGATCCACGGCATACATGGGAAATGCCAGCAGGTTACTCATCATTTGTCCTTTGTTGGCTCCCCGGATGAACGGTAACGTTAACGGGTCTGCTCCAGAACTGGCGGAACCATTCGCCATAGCCCATAACGAGAAAACCACGATTTCGCAGCCGATAGGCATCCTGGTTTTGCTGGTAGATCGTCTTCAGTCCATACCAGGGCACGCCCGGTAAATCATGATGTACTGAATGGTAGTTGAGATTCAAAAACAGTACCCGCCAGAACAGCCCGGCCTCGTTAATGACGGAACGTGCGAGCGGGTCATCCGCCGCGCGATGTTCGAAAAACGATCGAACCTTGGTCAGCGCCAGCGCCGGATAACTGACCGCCAGTACAAACCAGACGGGTGAAAAGCCGGTCTGCGTCATCCAGGCGAAGAGAGCCACCAGCAGCAAACCGTGAACCAGCCACATTGATATTGCCCGCAGTTGAAGATGACGAAATGCCGCCACGGCGCTGCCCAGTGTCTGAACGATATCCAGCAGCGGCGCCAGCACTATCCGCCCGGTAAAGGTATTCCGCGCCTGGATCACGCGCTTCTGCCAGGGGGTGAAGCGCGTCCAGCTCTCCGGCGTAAAATAGTACGACTCCGGGTCATCCACCGGATGGGTCAGGCTATGGTGCCGATGATGGGCAAGATGGGAGTCCCGGTACAGGCCGTACGGATACCAGACCGCCAGCGGGAGGGTGCCAAACAGCTGGTTAAGCCAGGCAAAACGCGTGGGATGCCCGTGGATCAGCTCATGCTGCAGGGACATGTACCAGGCGGTAAACCCGATGAGCAGCAGCGTGGCGGGCAGCAGACCGAGCGTTTGCCAGAACGTCAGCGTAGCAAACCAGCCTGCATAAATAGTGACGATCAATAGCCACGTGGGCAGCTCGCTTCGCCATATAAAACCCGATGCGAGATGGCGGATTTGTTCGCGTTGTTGCGGATGTAAATAGAGGGAGTTTCGTTTACCCATTCCTTCAGACGCCGTTTCGCCAGAGACAGTGCCCTGACGATCGGGGATAACGTCTGAAATAACAAAGAACTTAAATCGCATTGCTTTGCCAGAAACGTGGGCAGGCTCCGCCGCTTGACTTATTCTGCAATAAAGGTACTTTTCAGGACATGAAAAAGATCCTGATTATCGTTCCTGACGGCGGCATGCTGTTTGAAGCCGCCGGTATCGCTGACATTCTGATGCAGGCCAATCGACTGCATCCGGAAGGTATTTCGCGTCCCCGCTATCGCATTATCATCGCCACCACTCAGCCCCATCAGGTGATCCACGGTCAGTCTGGCCTGAATCTGCTGGCAGACTACCGTCTGCCGGAGCTGGACCCGCGTGAACCGCTGGATACGATTATCATCACCGGTCGCGGTATGAATGAACAGGAAAGCACCGCTGTGGTGGACTGGCTGCACCTGGCTGCGCCGCATGCGCGGCGGATAGCGTCAATTTGTGGCGGTGCGATGCTGCTGGCCCAGACGGGATTGCTCGATGGTCGTCGCGCGACCACCCACTGGCGGCTGCTGGAGACAATGCAAGCCCAGTATCCGGCTATCAGGGTCGAAAGTGGTCCGCTGTATGTTCAGGATGGTCCTGTCTGGACCTCTGGCGGCGTAAGTTCCGGGTTCGATCTGACTCTGGCGCTGGTGGAAGATGACTATGGCTTTACCCTCGCCCGCGACGTGGCGCAGGATATGGTGATGTATCTGCGCCGCCCCGGTGGGCAACTGCAGTTCAGCCGTTATAGCCTTCAGCAACCCGGCGATTCTGGGCCGCTCAGTGCGTTGCAAACCTGGATCCTGCAAAACCTCACGGAAGACCTGTGCGTGGAAAATCTGGCCGGGAAAGCGGCGATGAGCCCGCGCAATTTCACCCGTGTGTTTACTCGTGAGACCGGGGTTTCTCCGGCCCGCTACGTCACTGAAGCGCGTCTGGCTGCCGCCCGACAGATGCTGGAGCAGACCCGAGATCCCCTTGAGCTTATTGCTGAGCGAACCGGGTTTGGCAGCAGTATTAATTTGCGACGCGTGTTTGAGAAACAGCTCCACCTCACACCGGGTGAGTACCGCCAGCGCTTTCATTGCCGGAAAATGGCGTAATCTGATCCTTTTTTGTCGTTTACGCCATTCGACCTGACGCCTACAGTGACTCCAGACAACACAGATAAGGAGTGCACCATGGTTAAGGTCGGTATTAACGGTTTCGGCCGTATTGGACGTAATTTCCTGCGCGCGGCGCTGGGCAACGCGGATCTGCAGATTGTGGCCATTAACGATCTGACGGACAGCAAAACCCTCGCCCATCTGCTCAAACACGATTCCCTTCTCGGTACCCTGCCGGTTCCAGTTGAAGCAGTTGACGGCGCGTTGCAGGTGGATGGTCAGCGAATTACCGTATATAGCGAACGCGACCCGGCGAATATTCCGTGGCGTGATGCCGGTGTTGACGTGGTAATTGAGGCCACCGGCTTCTTTACTGAACGGGAAAAAGCGGCTGTGCATATCACCCACGGTGGCGCTAAGCGCGTTATCATCTCCGCTCCCGGAAAAAACGATGATCTGACGATAGTGATGGGGGTCAATCACGAGCAGTACGATCCTGCCCGGCATGTTGTCGTAAGTAACGGGAGTTGTACCACTAACGGCCTGGCTCCGGCTGCGCAAGTGCTACATCAACAGTTCGGGATTGAACATGGTCTGATGAACACGACCCATGCTTATACCAACAGTCAGGCGCTGCACGATCAGCCTGAAAAAGATCTGCGCGGGGCACGTGCTGCAGCCCTGTCAATCGTTCCGTACTCCAGCGGTGCGGCAAAAGCGCTGGGGAAAGTCATCCCTTCCCTGGACGGTAAACTGACCGGCTACTCCCTGCGCGTGCCGGTTCCGGTGGTATCGATTGTGGATTTAACGGTAACGCTAAGCCGTAACGTGACTGTTGAAGAGGTGAATGACGCGTTTCGTCACGCTGCCGCCAGCGGGCCACTGAAAGGTATTCTGGGATATAGCGATGAACCGCTGGTCTCCAGCGATTACCAGGGCGACCCACGCTCCTCAATTATCGACGGGCTTTCCACGCTGGTGATTGGCGGGAATATGGTGAAGATCCTGGCGTGGTATGACAACGAGTGGGGATTCTCAAACCGCCTGGTAGATCTGGCTTTGTGGATGGATAAGAAAGGGTTGTAAATCTTACCTTAATGCCGGGTGGCGCTTACGCTTACCCGGTCTGCAAATTATGTCATCATTCTGTAATATCACCCTCTCCTCGCTGAATATATAATTCAAGATAATCTTATTAATATTCAACAAGTTCCAATTCATCGCATCAATTATAAATAAGCATCGATTAACTTAGATAATAGGTTAGTAGTTATTCTTTATTTTACTTTTAAAATTGAGAGTACGATCACTGTCCTTAGACGATAACGTAGACCATGATAAACCCTGTACACAACAGGAACATATTATGTATTACAGCAAGGAAATTATAGAAATAATTGGATCCGATAAGGACCTCGCAGTAAGACTCGATCGCGCCGTCGCGGGAGTAAAGGATGGTGCTATAGAATATTTAAACAATCTTGGTGATGCTACCACGCGCTTGCTTTATTATACATCTTGCTTTACAGACAATTACCAGGATGTCTGTAAACGTTTGGCTTCAGAAGATCAAAGATTTTTGCTTGGTATTATACAGTTAATCAAGAAAAGAGATCTCATTTTCCGTATAATTAAAATATACATAATGACATTGTTTAAAAACAAGAGTGAAAATGAAATAAGATATACTCTCGAAAAAGTCACACCTTTTACATCCAACTATTCAGTTAGAGTGATATCTAAAAATGGTTTAGTTTATGCCCTGGCATCCTATATTTGTTATGGCAACAAAGTAAATACAGCCGTTCAAAACGCTTTAATGAAAAAAATTGCGAACAAAACTGGCTGGGGTCTGGCGGCGTTAAATGCTTATGCAATAGTTCAGCATGCCGCAGATAGCGCAAATAACCTGAAAAATCTCTGTCCACAATTTTACCATGCACTATATATGGAAGATCTCGAAATGATGTACTTTCTGGTAGAACCTGTAATAATGAAATCTGGTTATCTTAATATAAATACTGCATCCTCTCATGAAATCATTGATACTTTGAAAGCGATGATGAAATAATGTGGAAATCCATAAGCAAATTTTTCAAGCAATTTTTTATAAGCTTTATTAAAGATATCATCAACGATATTTTAGGTTATGGGATAGTATTATTTATCCTTATTCTTGCCATGCTAGTCGTGAATTACATCGAAGATGACCTGACTGCAATGGGAATCATTGGCGTCATTGTGCTCGTCGTTTACTCAATTGTCTTTTTTTACCAGGGAAAGGAATGAAATATGCCTACTCCAGCACATATATGGTTTACTGATGAAAATAACGCGCCCGTTATTGGTGAATGTTTAATGCCTACAAGATTGGGCTCTACCGAACTAAAATCGTTTAACCACTCGGTCTGGATCCCCACCTGTTCCAACACGGGAAAACTGACAGGGACACGCCTTCATGTTCCAATTACCTTTGAAAAGGAAATAGACCGCATCACACCCTATTTATGTCGTGCTGTATGCACAGGCAAAACATTCAAATCTGCATTAATAAAAATGTATAAAATTGATGACGCCGGTATTGAGCGCGAATACTTCCATATCACTTTGGAAAACGTCAAGATAACGAGGATTTCGCCAGTATTGCATCCATTAGGTATCGCGAGTGCGCACATGGAAGAAGTCGAACTCCGCTATGAATCAATTGAATGGAAATATTGCGAAGGGAACATCATGTTTAAAGACACCTGGAATGAAAGAGCGACAGCATAGAACGATGGACACCCGATAAGTCCCTCTCCCAAAGGAGAGGGAAAGCACTCACTCTGCTTTAACTTTTACACCCATAAACACAATCACCATCGCCGTCACCAGCAGGAAACCACTTCCGGCAAATACGCCGCTGGCACCGTTGAGGTCAAATACCGCCCCGCCCCCGGCCGCACCCGCACTGATTGCCAGCTGAATTGAGGCCACCAGCAACCCCCCTGCACTTTCGGCTTCATCCGGAACGGTGGTAGCAAGCCAGGTTGACCAGCCCGCCGGAACCAGACCAAACGCAAAGCCCCACAACGCAACCAGGAACCCGTCCAGCATCGCCAGATGACCAAACGCCACCATCGTGAGGGCGAGTACGCCCATCGCAAACGGTACCAGCGCCAGCGTCAGGCGCAGATTACGTGCCAGCAGGTGCCCGGCGACAGAGGTGCCCACAAAATTGGCGAGTCCAAAACCCAGCAGGATCAGTGAAATACTCTCAACGCTTACCTGCCCTACTGTTTCCAGGAACGGACGCAGGTAGGTAAAGAAGGCAAAGTGGCCGCTGAAGATCAGAATGGTCGCCAGCATGCCGCCGATCATCCCCGGACGACGCAGCACGCGGAACAGCGTACTCAGGCTACCGCTGCTCTCCGGTTTCATGGAAGGCAGCACCCAGAGCTGCCACAGCAGCGCCAGCATACTTGGCAGAATGCAGAGAATAAAGACGTTACGCCAGCCGATCAGGCTACCCAGATAGCTTCCCAGTGGTGCAGCAACTACGGTGGCAATTGATACACTGGAGAAGATCACCGCCAGCGCTTTCGGCACTTTATCCGCAGGAACCAGACGCATCGTCGTGGCCGTCGACATCGCCCAGAATCCGCCGATGGCAACCCCCAGCAGCAAGCGCCCCATCAGCAGGACGTGCAGGTTGGGCGCAAAAGCCACCAGCAGGCTGGAGATGATTTGCAGCACGGAGAAAAACATCAATACCCAGCGGCGGTCGATGTTCTTGGTGGCCGGCGTGATCAGCAATCCCGTGACCAGCGCCACCAGTGCGGTGGCGGTTACGGCCTGACCGGCCATCCCCTCACTTACCCCCAGGCTCGCAGCCATCGGCGTCAGCAAACTGGCGGGCAGAAATTCTGCCGTAATCAACCCAAACACTCCCAGCCCCAGTGAATAGACCGCTCGCCAGGCGGGTTTTGCAGGCGCGATGGCCTCTCTCGCCGCGACACATGAATTCATCTGTTGTTCTCCCGTTATGAAAATGTGACTACTGTCGCAAAAGCATAGAAGGTTCACCCTGGACGATCTATGACATATAATCTCCACTTATTGATTATTCGTCCGGAGTTGCGCCATGACCGTACAGTCACCCGATCTGATCAGCGAACTTTTACGCGGCATGCGCCTGTCAGGTGTGAAATACCGGCGCATCCAGGCCAGTGCACCGTTTGGCGTCGCGTTCCATCAGGCACCCGGTAGGGCGCAGTTTCATTTTGTAAGCCACGGTAGCGCCCTGCTGCGAATGGAGAGCGGTACAACGTTCGAACTGAGCAGTGGTGACGCCCTTTTTATTCCTGCCGGCAATTCCCATGCCCTGCTCTCAGACGAGCAGGCGACCATTACGCCCATTAACGCCTTTCCCAGCGAGCCCATCTGCAGCTCGGTGTGTGCCATCACCTGCGAGCCCTGCCCGGAAAACGAGAACACCATCATCTTTAGCGGGTGCATGGATTTTGAGCTGGGCGGGATGCAGCCGCTGATCAAGGCGATGCCGGAAGTGATGATGGTCAGCCGGTTGATGTCCACCTGGCCGGAGATCCATCCGTTGCTGGCGGCGATGGAGCGGGAATCCGTGGCGCGTCAGGCCGGGTACGCAGGGATCCTTGCGCGGCTGGCCGACGTAGTAGCAGCGTTAATCGTGCGTGGCTGGGTTGAAGGCGGCTGTGGCAAAGCCACCGGCTGGGTGCAGGTACTGCGCGACCCACGCCTGAGCCGCGCCATTTACGCTATGCACCAGCAGCCTGGCCTGAACTGGAGCGTGGCAGACCTGGCAAAAGAAGCGGGGACTTCCCGTTCTGTATTCGCAGAACGGTTTCTGGCGGCGACGGGAACTACGCCGGCAAAATATCTCAGCGAGCTGAGGATGAGGCTGGCCATTCAGTACATTCGACACGAAAATCAGCCGATTGAAACCGTCGCGCTGCGGCTGGGATACGGCTCTCTGGCGGCATTTAGCCGGGCATTTAAGCGCATTATTGGACATGCGCCGGGCACGCTGCGGGAAACCAGCCAGACGCCGGAAGAGGCCTGAGTGAACAGCAATATTTAACGCGAAGCAGGCAATATTCGTCTAAGGTTTTCAGGTGATTGACAACAGCGGTCACGCTGTTTAGTGAAGACAGGAGACGAACTAATGATAAGACCTCATACACTACGCCCTGCGTTCTTGCCCCTTGCGTTAGGCGGCGCGCTGCTCGGCGTAACGACATTGGGTTATGCCGACGATAGCCCCGCGACCCAGACAACCTCACCTGATATTTTGCTGGGCCCTCTTTTCAATGATGTGCAAAGTGCCAAACTGTTTCCCGATCAGAAAACCTTCGCTGATGCCGTCCCCAAAAGCGACCCGCTAATGATTCTGGCGGATTATCGGATGCAGCACACGCAGTCCAGCTTTGACTTACGCCACTTTGTCGAGATGAACTTCACGCTCCCTGCGGAAGGGGAAAAATATGTTCCGCCTGCTGGACAAAGTTTACGTGAGCACATTGACGATCTCTGGCCCGTACTGACGCGCACCACGGATAAAGCCAGCAACAAATGGGATTCCCTTCTGCCGTTACCCAAACCTTACGTGGTGCCCGGCGGGCGTTTCCGTGAGGTCTACTACTGGGACAGCTATTTCACCATGCTGGGCCTGGCGGAAAGCAATCATTGGGACAAAATCAGCAACATGGTGGATAACTTTGCGTATGAGATTGACACCTTCGGCCACATTCCCAACGGCAACCGTAGCTACTACCTGAGCCGCTCCCAGCCACCGTTTTTCTCAATGATGGTTGAGCTGCTGGCAACCCATGACAGCGATGCGCTGAAGAAATATCGTCCGCAGATGGAGAAAGAGTACGCTTACTGGATGGATGGCGTAGATGCCCTTCAGCCGGGGCAAGCCAGTAAACGGGTGGTGAAACTGGACGATGGCACTATTCTCAACCGCTACTGGGATGACCGCGATACTCCGCGCCCGGAGTCCTGGCTTGACGATGTGAATACCGCCAAAAGTAACCCTAACCGTCCCGCGACGGAGATCTACCGTGATTTGCGTTCCGCTGCGGCTTCGGGCTGGGATTTTAGCTCCCGCTGGATGGACGATCCGCAAAAGCTCGGCACGATCCGGACCACCAGCATTGTGCCCGTCGATCTGAATGCCCTGATGTTTAAGATGGAAAAACTGCTGGCGCGGGCAAGCCAGGAGAGTGGCGATGCCGCCAGCGCAAGCAAATACGAAACGCTGGCAACCGCGCGTCAGAAAGCCATTGAGAGCCATATGTGGAATGATAAAGAGGGCTGGTACGCCGATTACGATCTCAAGAGCAAAAAGGTGCGTAATCAACTCACGGCGGCAGCCCTGTTCCCACTTTACGTGAAGGCGGCGGCACAGGATCGGGCCGACAAAGTGGCAGCAGCAACCTCGTCTCGCTTGTTGAAACCGGGCGGGATTTCCACCACCACCATCAACAGTGGTCAGCAGTGGGATGCGCCAAACGGCTGGGCCCCGCTGCAGTGGGTGGCCGCGGAAGGTCTGCAGAATTACGGGCAAGAGAAGGTCTCGATGGAGGTAACCTGGCGCTTCCTGAAGAACGTTCAGCATACTTACGACCGCGAAAAGAAACTGGTCGAGAAATATGACGTGTCGACAACCGGGACCGGTGGCGGCGGAGGCGAGTATCCGCTGCAGGACGGCTTCGGCTGGAGTAACGGTGTGACATTGAAAATGCTGGATCGGGTGTGTCCGAAAGCGAAACCGTGTGACAGCGTGCCGGAAAATCAGCCTGCGGCAAATGATGAGGTGGCACCGGTGAAAGCGACGGCGCAGTAAGTGAGTATTGCCGGGTGGCGGCTACGCCTTACCCGGCCTACGTTTTGTACTCACCGGGCTTTGCTTAGAAACTGTAACTCGCCCCTAGCTGATACGTCCTGTCACGCCCAATCCAGCAGTTGGTCGCGTCGTAGCAGGTTAGCGTCTCTTTGTTGGTGATGTTCTGTGCGCTGGCCTTAAGCGTCAGCCCTGCCAGCGAAGGCATAATTTCCCCCATCCGGTACGAAGCCGCCAGATCGTACTGCGTTGCACCACCCAGTTTACCCGCATAGTTAGCCGGAGAGATTTCCATCGGCCCGGTGTAGCGTGCGCCCGCACCCAGCATCAACCCTTTCAACGCCGTGTTCTCAAAGGTGTAATCCCCCCAGAGATTAAAGGCATTTTCCGGCACCTGCGTTGGACGTTTCCCTTTGTACTTGTCATCTTCCGTATTGATCGCGTGGGTGTAGGCATAGTTAGCAATCAGCGTAAGGTTTTCCATCGGACGGCTGATGGCGGACAGTTCTGCCCCTTTTGATTCCACTTCCCCGGTCTGACGATAGTTCAGGAAGCCCGGATCGGAGGTGACGACGTTTTTCTGACGGATGTTAAACACCGAGGCGGTAAAGGTGGTGGCGTAGTCGGCCAGCAGATATTTTACCCCGCCTTCCACCTGCTTGCTGGTGGTCGGTTTGACGTCTTTCGCCACGAGCGTTCCCTGCGGTGACACCGGCGCAAAACCTTCTGAGTAGCTGATAAATGGCGAAATCCCGTTGTCGAAGGCGTAAAGCGCCCCCAGGCGTTTGGTAACGCGGTCCTGCGATACCCAGGCTTTATCGCCGTTTTGCAGATAGTTGGTGGTGACGGAGCGGTAATCGTCGTAGCGCAAGCTGCCCAGCAGGTTGAGGCCGCCAAATTCCATCTGATCCTGCAGGTAATAACCGTTTTGCTGGTAGCTGAGACGGTTTTTCTGGGCGGTGTAGAGCCCCAGCGCGCTTTCCTGGATCTGCGAATAGTCAGGATGACGCATATCCATACCCGGCGTGGCCGACGCGTAGCGATAGTGGAAATGGGAGTTCAGCTTCTGATAGTCAAACCCGGCCAGCAGATGGTGTTTCCAGTCACCCAGCGTAACGGTTTTGGTCACCTGGTTATCGATGTTAAAGCTCTTAAGGTCTTCATCGGTGGTGTAGGCAAAGCGGTTGAGCTGGTATACCTCGCTTCCTGTCCCTGTCGCGTAGGCGCTGCGCTGGTGGGTATCAACGTCGAAATAGCGCGCTTTCTGATTAAAGCCCCAGCCGCTGTCAAATTCGTGTTCGAAGCTGTAGCCCAACATCCACTGACGCTGCTTAAATCCATTCCACTCATCTCCGGCGTAATCGCGTTTGCCCGCGTATTTCGAGCGCAGGTAAGCGAGCGGCAACGGATTAGACGGCGTCAGGCTCGGGGTATTTTGCGCCAGGGCATCCAGGGTGAGGCGGGTTTTACTGTCCGGTTGCCAGGTGACAGATGGGGCAATCAGGTAGTTTTCATACCGGGTAGTGTGCGGCTGATCGTCATTTTCCGTCGCTTTACCCAGCAGACGATAACTCCAGTCGCTGCCGGCAATTTGTCCGGTTGAGTCGAGATAGCCCTCTTTCAGATTACGGTTCCCGGTGTTAAAACCGACCTCAGTTCGGGCTTCTCGCTGCGGCTTTTTACTTTGAATATTCACCAGCCCGCCCGGCGAACCGCCGCCGTATAGGACCGATGAGGGACCTTTCAGGATATCAACGCTGTCTATTAACAGCGGATCGATGCGCGCCTTGGTGTTTCCGGTGACGTTATAGGGTAGTTGCAGCCCGTTGTAGAACTCCTGGTCAACGGTAAAGCCACGAATTTTATATTCGCTCATATAGGAGGTATTCCCCCGTACCTCCGTTGAGACGCCCGGGGCATAGCGCAGGATTTCATTCACCGAATTCGCGTGACGCTTTTCTATTTCCGGCGCAGAGAGGGTCGTGATGACCTGCGGCGTTTTACTTTCAGCAACGGCCGATTTCGTGGCGCTGTTCGTCCAGGCCGGTAGCGCGCTGCCCTGCTCTGAGCCCGTAACAACGATGGTGGATTCTTCGGCAATCGCCTGGGCCTGTAATGCCAGCGTGACGGAACCTGCCAGGGCGCACAGCGCAAAACGTGAGGTATTCATAATGTCGTCTTGTTGTTAGATACAATTAGGAACGACAATTATTATCATTTAGATTAGCAAATCAATACTCCGGTAAAAAAACGGCCCTCCGCAGAGAGCCGTTTATGTCAATTTATGCTCGTCGCAGTAACCTGAATATGACCAGCACCACAATGGCACCCACGACAGCGACCAGAAAACTGTGCAGGTCGAAACCACTTATGTTGCCTCCAAAGCCAAACATCGTCGCCAGCCAGCCGCCCACAACCGCACCAACGACCCCGAGTACACAGGTCAAAATAAAACCGCCACCATCACGCCCCGGCATGATCAGTTTGGCAATAGCGCCGGCAATTAGACCAAAGATAATCCAGGCGATGATACCCATAGCGATGCCCTCTTGCAGGTTTAACGCGTGCGCAGAAAACCTTCTGCACAGCTAACTTAAGTATAGGTCATCGCCGGAAAACCATTTTCATCTCACCGACTTATCTTTGCTTAAACAGGCAAAAAAAACTCACCGGTTTGTATTAAGTTTCATTGTTGATTGCCGATAACGCTAAGACAGTCTGTCATCTTTCAAGGAGCCATCCGGCGTGAGTCATTACAGTGAGCAGTTCCTCAAGCAAAATCCGCTGGCTGTATTAGGGGTATTACGCGACCTGCAAAAAGGCGAAGTGCCGCTGCGCATCAGTTGGTCGAATAATCAGTTCATCAGCAAGATCCTTGATGCCTCGCAGGAGCGGCTGGTTATCGACCTGGGCAGTCAGGAGTATGAAAACCGTGCCGCACTGAAAGCGGAAAATATCGCAGTGATGGCCGAAACGCAGGGTGCGAAAGTTGAGTTTGTGCTGCCACGACTGGAACTGAGTGAATACCAGGGGCTTCCTGCTTTTGTTACGCCTCTTCCCACCAATCTCTGGTTTGTCCAGCGTCGTGAGTATTTCCGCATCAGCGCTCCACTTCAGCCAGCCTATTTTTGTAAGGCCAAAATGCCTGACAAAAAAGAGATCCGTTTCCGCCTCTTCGATCTGTCTCTGGGCGGTATGGGCGCGCTGATGGATACCGCGACTCCTGAGGGATTGGTTGAAGGCATGCGCTTTACCCAGATAGAACTGGATATGGGAGGCTGGGGTCGCTTTTATTTTGATGCACAGCTGATTGCCATCAGCGATCGCAAAGTCGTAGACAGCAAAAACGAGACTATCACTACGCCACGCCTGAGCTTCCGTTTCCTTAACGTGGGGCCCGGCGCAGAGCGCGAGCTTCAGCGTATTATCTATTCACTGGAGCGGGAAGCGCGGCAACGCGCCAATAAAGTTCTGTGAGAAAAGTCGGGCAGCGTAACCGCCGCCCGTGTACGGCATTACATGGCATCCATCGCTTTCTGAACTTTCCAGATATAACGAGGTGCCTGTGGTGCCGGGTGATTCTTAGCTACATGCTCAAAGAACTCATCTTTGTCCATGCCATTAATTTCTGCTATCGCCTCTTTCCGGTCAGAGGAGAAGGTTCTGAGCAACGCGCCGGCACCGTTTACATAAGACACCACCAGCGCATACTGCATCACTTCCGGGTCCTGAATCCCCTTCAGCACCCCATGCTCCATAATGCTCAGGTAGGCGGTCCCCATCGAAATGTTGCGTTCCGGGTTCTTCAGCTCACTGGTCGACGGCTGCCCGCTCCAGCCCATGTAACGGTAGACCTCTTTTCCCGCCGTTGACGCTTTAAGCTGCATCAGCCCCACCGCGTTGGATTTGCTGACGAGCGTTGGATTACCGCCGGACTCCACCGCAATAATCGCCGTGATCAGTCGTGGACTAACGCCCCAGGCCTTTCCGGCTTGTTCACTGATCGGCATCCACTGCATGGCCCGTTTTACGGGCACTTCAGGGTTCCAGGGCGGGTTTTGATAATCATGTTTTGAACTACAGCCAGCAAGCAACACAATCAAAAAAGCAAACCATCTCAATTTCACGTCATCTATCCTTATAGCCGGTCATCGCGGTGCGCCGCCTCTTGAAGCAGGCGGCGTATAAGCGGCATGATATAGACAATTAGTTTCTCATTCAGCAAGGAATTGCCATGTCTCAGTTTCATCTTATCGCGCCGTCGGGCTACTGCATTAACCAGGACGCGGCACAACGGGGCGTTCAGCGCTTGCTGGAATCCGACCATCAGGTAGAAAATCAGACGATTATCCCCCGCCGTCTTCAGCGCTTTGCCGGAACGGAAGCGCAGAGGCTGAATGATATCAATAGTCTGGTGAACCTGAAGGGCGAAAACCAGATTGTGCTCGCGGTACGCGGGGGATACGGTGCGAGCCGGTTGCTGGAGAGCATTGACTGGCAAGGGCTGGCGCAGCGCCAGCTGCAGGATCCGCTGCTGATCTGCGGACACAGCGATTTCACGGCGATCCAGCTTGGGCTGCTGGCCTTGCATAACGTCATCACCTTCAGCGGCCCGATGCTGGCGGGTAATTTCGGTGCGCCGGAGCTGGACCCCTTCACCCAGGAGCATTTCTGGCGCGCGCTGCGTAATCCCACCTACAGCGTGGAGTGGCAAGGCAATGGGCCGTACTGGGAATGTGAAGGCCAGCTCTGGGGCGGCAACCTGGCGATGCTGGTCTCGCTGATTGGTACGCCGTGGCTGCCGCAAATTGAGGACGGCATTCTGGTGCTGGAAGATATCAACGAACATCCGTTCCGCGTTGAGCGTATGTTATTGCAGCTTTATCACGCCGGGATCCTCGAACGTCAGTCCGCGATTGTACTGGGCAGCTTTAGCGGCTCGGCACCGAATGATTATGACGCAGGTTACTCTCTTGAAACCATGGTCGATTTCATTCGCTCGCGGCTGGATATTCCGGTTATTACGGGGCTGGATTTTGGCCATGAGCAGCAGACTGTGACCCTGGCGCTGGGCGCACACGCCGCCCTGATTCATGATGATTCAGGCAGTCGACTAACCATCAGCGGCCATCCTGTCATAAAGGCATAAAAAAACCGTTTAACCCCCTTAATAAAACGCTGTTGCCACCGTTAATATGTTAGGGTTTTAGTAACAGCGTTAACATTGAGGTGGGAGAAAGACAACATTGGATGCCGCAGCGATAATCAGCCTTTTCATTCTGGGTTCTGTGCTTGTAACCAGCAGTATTTTATTAAGTTCATTTTCATCGCGTCTCGGCATACCTATTCTTGTTATTTTCCTTGCCATCGGCATGCTGGCTGGCATTGATGGCATCGGCGGTATCCCATTCGATAACTACCCTTTCGCTTACATGGTGAGTAACCTCGCGCTGGCGGTGATCCTGCTGGACGGCGGGATGCGCACCCAGGCGAGTTCGTTCCGCGTGGCCTTAGGGCCTGCACTGTCTCTCGCGACGATCGGTGTGTTGATTACCTCTGGACTGACCGGGATGATGGCCGCGTGGCTTTTCCATCTCAATATCATGGAAGGTTTGCTGATTGGCGCTATCGTTGGCTCAACCGATGCCGCTGCCGTGTTTTCCCTGCTCGGCGGAAAGGGGCTTAACGAACGTGTCGGTTCCACGCTTGAGATTGAATCCGGCAGTAACGATCCGATGGCGGTGTTTCTCACCATCACGTTAATCGAGATGATTCAGCAGCACGAAAACGGGCTGAGCTGGATGTTTGCCTGGCATATTCTGCAGCAGTTCGGTCTGGGTATTTTCATCGGTCTGGCGGGAGGATATCTGTTACAGCAGATGATCAACCGTATCTCGCTTCCTCTGGGGCTTTACCCTCTGCTGGCGCTGAGCGGCGGCATTCTGATTTTTGCCGTTACCACGGCGCTGGACGGCAGCGGCATTCTGGCGGTTTATCTCTGCGGATTCCTGATGGGCAACCGTCCGATTCGCAACCGTCACGCCATTTTGCAGAATTTCGACGGTCTGGCATGGCTGGCGCAAATCGGCATGTTCCTGGTGCTGGGTCTGCTGGTCACGCCGTCAGACCTGTTGCCGATTGCCGTTCCGGCGCTGTTGCTTTCTGCGTGGATGATCTTCTTCGCCCGTCCGCTGTCGGTGTTTGCGGGCCTGCTGCCGTTTCGCGGCTTCAATCTGCGTGAACGGGTCTTTATCAGCTGGGTGGGGCTGCGCGGTGCGGTGCCGATTATTCTTGCCGTTTTCCCGATGATGGCCGGTCTGGACAATGCGCGTCTGTTCTTTAACGTGGCGTTCTTCGTGGTTCTGATCTCTCTGCTGTTCCAGGGAACCTCGCTCGGGTGGGCGGCGAAAAAAGCCAAAGTGGTGGTCCCTCCTGTCGGCTGGCCGGTTTCCCGCGTGGGGCTGGACATTCACCCTGAGAACCCATGGGAACAATTCGTCTATCAGCTGAGCGCCGACAAATGGTGCGTGGGGGCATCGCTTCGCGATTTACATATGCCGTCCGAAACGCGCATTGCCGCCCTGTTCCGCGATAATGCTCTGCTGCATCCTACCGGCAGCACTCGCCTTCGCGAAGGCGATATCCTGTGTGTCATTGGCCGCGAGCGCGACCTGCCGGCACTGGGCAAACTGTTCAGTCAGTCGCCACCGGTGGCGCTGGATCAGCGCTTCTTCGGTGATTTTATTCTGGAAGCCAGCGCCAAGTTTGCCGATGTGGCGCTGATTTACGGTCTGGATGAGGGACTGGAGTACCGTGATAAACAGCAAACGCTGGGTGAAATCATTCAGCAGATGCTGGGTGCAGCCCCCGTCGTTGGTGACCAGGTGGAGTTTGCCGGGATGATCTGGACGGTGGCCGAGAAAGAAGATAACGAGGTCAGGAAAGTTGGCGTGAGGCCAATGGACGAGGAAGCGGAGTAGTAGTTTTTTTGCCGGGTAAGCGCTAGCGCTACCCGGCGAATATATGTTACACCGTCACAACCGGCACTCTTGGTGCCAGCGCGCACATTAATTCGTACCCCACCGTTCCCGCCGCGGCAGCCACATCGTCAATTTTGATTTCGTTACCCCACAGCTCAACCGGTGAACCGATCCCCGCCTGCGGGCATGGCGTCAAATCAACGGCCAGCATATCCATAGAGATGGTACCCACCGTACCGGTGCGCACACCATCAACCAGGACTGGCGTACCGGTCGGGGCGATGCGCGGGTAACCGTCGGCATAGCCGCCCGCCACAATACCAATCCGTTGCTCGCCCTTCGCCCGGTAACGGCTGCCGTAGCCCACCGTGTCACCGGCCTTCAGCGTCTGCACGCCAATAATTTCACTGCGCAGGGTCATGACCGGCTTCAGGCCGCTGTTGGCGATATCCTGCCACTGACCTGACGGTGATGCGCCGTACAAGACAATCCCCGGTCGTACCCAGTTATAGTGGGCTTCAGGATGCCATAGCGTAGCGGCTGAATTTGACAGCGAGCGCGGACAATCCAGCCCTTCAGCCGCCTGCTCAATACGCACCATGGCATCGGCAATGCCATCAGGTTTTTCCGCATCGGCAAAGTGCGCCATCAACGTCATTTCACCCACATTCTTCAGCGCACGCAGCTGTTGCCAGACTGTGTGCACCCGCTCAGGCTGGAAGCCCAGGCGGTTCATGCCGCTGTTGACCTTGAGATAAATATCCAGCGGCGCATGCAGTTTTGCATCCTGCAGGGCTTTAATCTGCCAGTTGCTGTGAACGCTGGTGGTCAGCCGATATTTATCCAGCAACGGCAGGTCGTCGGCGTGGAAGAATCCCTCAAGCAACAGGATGGGCCCTTTCCAGCCGCGCTCACGCAGCAAAATGGCCTCTTCCAGATTCAGTAACGCAAAACCGTCGGTGGCGCTGAGGGCGCTCCAGATACGGTCAATACCGTGGCCGTAGGCATTCGCTTTGACCACCGACCAGACGCGTGAACCAGGTGCTGCCCGGCGAACAATTTGCAGGTTATCCTTCAGGGCCTGCAGATCCAGCTGAGCCAGAACAGGACGGGACATGACGACTCCTTAGTTATGCGCGCCGTGCAGGTGCTGTGGACGTGACGGCGTAAACCCTGATTGATAGCGTGCGGCGCTTAAATCGTCAAACGGAATGGCCGGCGTGCGCCCGGAAATCAGGTCGCTCAGCAGTTGACCAGACCCGCAGGCCATCGTCCAGCCAAGCGTGCCGTGTCCGGTATTGGTCCACAGATTTTTAAACGGCGTGCGCCCAACTATCGGTGTGCCGTCGGGAGTCATTGGACGCAGGCCGGTCCAGAACGTCGCCTGCTCAACAAAACCCCCGCGCGGGAAGAGATCCCCCACCACCATCTCCAGCGTTTCACGACGCGGCTTCAGCAGCTCGGTGTTGAAGCCGACAATCTCCGCCATGCCGCCGACGCGGATGCGGTTATCGAAGCGCGTAATCGCAATCTTGTAGGTTTCATCCAGGATGGTCGACACGGGCGCGCCGCTCTCCTCTTTCACCGGAATGGTCAGCGAGTAGCCCTTGAGCGGATAAACCGGAATATCGAGAATGCCTTTCAGCATGGCAGTAGAGTACGAGCCAAACGCCATGACGTAAGCATCGGCTTTGATCACTTCGTCGCCGCACTTCACGCCGTAAATCTTTTCCCCTTCCGACAGCAGCTTGTCGACAGAGGTGTTAAAACGGAATTTCACTCCCGCCTGCTCGCACATTTGCGCCAGACGTTGCGTAAAGAGCTGGCAGTCACCGGTTTCGTCATTAGGCAGACGCAGACCGCCCGTCAGTTTATGCGCCACCTCCGCCAGGGCCGGTTCAACCTGACCAAGCTGGCTGGCTTCCAGCAGCTGGTACGGTACGCCGGCATCTTCCAGCACAGCGATATCGCGGGTCGCATTTTCGTACTGTTGCTCTGTACGGAACAGCTGTAGCGTCCCGCCCTGGCGACCTTCGTACTCAATGCCGGTCGACGCGCGCAAGGCTTTCAGGCAATCACGGCTGTACTCCGCCAGACGCACCATGCGCCCTTTGTTTTCCATGTAGTGGCGGGTGTCGCAGTTACGCAGCATCTGCCACATCCACTTCAGCTGAAATTGGGTGCCGTCAAGGCTGATGGCCAGCGGCGCATGGCGTTGGAACATCCATTTAATCGCCTTCAGCGGAACACCGGGTGCCGCCCACGGCGCCGCATAGCCCGGAGAGATTTGCCCGGCGTTTGCCGCGCTGGTTTCAAGCGCTGGACCGGATTCACGATCGATAACGGTTACGTCATGTCCCGCCTGACTTAAATACCAGGCGCTGGTTACGCCAACGACACCACTTCCCAGTATGACAACACGCATAGCCACTCCATTATGTGCAAAAGAACAATCTTCTAATTACAGATTGATAACCTAGTTGAAAATATTATTCAACATATGACTTTTTTATGGTGACTTACCTCACACATCCCCCAGCATCAGGGGATGGTGCTAATTTGGAATCTCCTGCTGCGCGTTATTTTTAACCAGCATAATATGCTGCGAGACACCGTTTATTTGCCGTATCAAAAACGCGAAATCGCAAAGAAAAAATTTCTGCTCCAGCACGCTTTTTAACACGTTGATCTATGCTTGAAAGGAGGCTCTCCAGACAGAGAGAGCACCCACAATGAGGGCGCGCTAATGGCTACTATTGATTCCCTGAACAAGGACAACACACGTCTGAGCGATGGACCCGACTGGACCTTCGAGCTGCTGGATGTCTACCTCGCCGAAATCGACCGGGTGGCAAAACTGTATCGCCTGGATACTTATCCGCATCAGATTGAAGTCATTACGTCCGAACAGATGATGGACGCCTACTCCAGCGTCGGGATGCCGATTAACTATCCTCACTGGTCGTTTGGTAAAAAATTTATTGAAACGGAACGGTTGTATAAGCACGGGCAGCAGGGGCTGGCGTATGAGATTGTCATCAACTCCAACCCGTGTATTGCTTATTTGATGGAAGAGAACACCATTACCATGCAGGCGCTGGTCATGGCGCATGCCTGCTACGGACACAACTCCTTTTTCAAGAACAATTACCTGTTCCGCAGCTGGACGGATGCCAGTTCTATTGTCGATTACCTTATCTTCGCCCGTAAGTACATTACCGACTGCGAAGAGCGTTATGGCGTGGATGAAGTGGAAAAACTGCTCGACTCCTGCCATGCGCTGATGAACTACGGCGTGGATCGTTACAAACGTCCGCAGAAAATCTCCCTGCAGGAGGAGAAAGCCCGGCAGAAAAGCCGCGAAGAGTATCTGCAAAGCCAGGTAAATATGCTGTGGCGTACCCTGCCGAAGCGTGAGGAAGAGAAAGCGGTGGCCGAAGCGCGTCGCTATCCGTCCGAGCCCCAAGAAAACCTGCTCTATTTTATGGAGAAGAATGCTCCGCTGCTGGAACCATGGCAGCGTGAAATACTGCGCATCGTGCGCAAGGTAAGCCAGTATTTCTACCCGCAAAAACAGACCCAGGTGATGAACGAGGGCTGGGCGACATTCTGGCACTACACCATTCTCAACCATCTGTATGACGAAGGAAAAGTCACCGAGCGGTTTATGATGGAATTCCTGCATAGCCATACCAATGTGGTGTTCCAGCCGCCGTACAACAGCCCGTGGTACAGCGGGATTAACCCGTACGCGCTTGGCTTTGCCATGTTCCAGGACATTAAACGTATCTGTCAGTCACCCACAGAAGAAGACAAGTACTGGTTCCCGGATATCGCCGGTTCTGACTGGCTGGAAACGCTGCATTTCGCCATGCGCGACTTTAAGGATGAGAGCTTTATCAGCCAGTTTATGTCGCCGAAGATCATGCGTGATTTCCGCTTCTTTACCGTTCTGGACGATGATCGGAATAATTATCTGGAGATTTCAGCGATCCATAACGAAGAGGGGTACCGTGAGATCCGCTCTCGCCTCTCTTCTCAGTACAACCTGAGCAATCTTGAACCCAATATTCAGGTATGGAACGTTGATTTACGCGGTGACCGCTCTCTGACGTTGCGTTATATCCCGCACAACCGCGCGCCGCTGGATAAAGGGCGTAAAGAAGTGCTGAAGCATGTGCATCGCCTGTGGGGCTTTGACGTGCAACTTGAGCAGCAGAATGAAGATGGTAGCGTGGAGTTACTTGAGCGTTGTCCGGCGCGGTTGAATACGCTGTAGTACAGCTTTTTTTTGCCCGGTGGCGCTACGCTTACCGGGCCTACAAACCCGTAGGTCGGGTAAGGCGCAGCCGCCACCCGACGAAAAAAAACCTCTCATATGAGAGGTTTTTTATTTAACGACTTTGAATCGCTAAATCACCCGGTAGCGTTTTCTGCATACGGTGCCAGATTTCACCGGAGTCGTGGCCGTAGCGACGCACGGTTTCATAGACCTGATCGTGCAGGCCTTCAGAACAGAGCTTGCTCAGCTTATGGTAGAAACCCAGTGCCAGGCTGCGGGCTTCCGGATTAGCGAAGTAGTGGCGACCAATGCGGGTATACAGCCCTTTCATACCGTTCAGAATAAGGCCGTAAATTGGGTTGCCAGAGGCAAACGCCAGCCCACGGAAGACGTTGTAATCGAGGGTTGCAAACGCATCTGCGTGATCTTCAACTTCGTTCGCACTGGCCAGCACGGCAAGCGCATCTTCCGGATGCTGACGAAAAGCGGTGCGAATAAAGATCGTCGCAATGTTGGTACGCACGGAAAGCAGATTATCGATCAGCTGCGGCACGCTTTCATGGTCGAGGCGCGCCAGCGTTTCAAGAATGTTCAGCCCGGAAGTTTCCCAGAAGTTGTTCACTTTCGTTGGTTTGCCGTGCTGAATCGTCAACCAACCATCACGTGCCAGTCGCTGGAGCACTTCACGCAGCGTGGTGCGAGTGACGCCAATCAGTTCAGAGAGTTCGCGTTCAGCCGGAAGAATGGATCCCGCAGGAAAACGATTATTCCAGATGCTTTCAATGATGTACTCTTCCGCGAAACCCGCCGGGCTCTGCGCCTTAATGACCATAGTGAGATTTCCATTACACAGCTTTAGCAAATTGGACTCATCATACCAGAGGCACGCTGTAGCAGATAGCGCGGCAAAGAGAGAAAAGAGGGATCGCGGTTTCATTTTTGTGAAATTTACAATACTGACTTATCCACCTCCAGGCCGCGATTTTTGCGTATACTCATGTTTTGTCTGAGTTGACGGGGAAGGACGTCTGTCGTGGAAATTTCTTTTGGGCGCGCAGTGTGGCGCAATTTTTTAGGCCAGTCACCCGACTGGTACAAACTGTTATTGCTGGTGTTCCTGGTCGTTAATCCCATCATTTTTATTGTGAGCCCGTTTATTGCCGGCTGGTTGCTGGTGGCCGAGTTTATCTTTACCCTGGCAATGGCGCTGAAATGTTATCCCCTGCTGCCGGGCGGATTGCTGGCGTTTGAAGCGGTCGTTATCGGTATGACCAGCGCAGAGCATGTGAAAGCAGAACTGGCCTCTAATCTGGAAGTGCTTCTGCTGCTGATATTTATGGTGGCCGGTATCTACTTCATGAAACAGCTACTGCTGTTTATCTTTACCCGCCTGCTGCTCAGCATTCCGTCGAAAACACTTCTGTCGCTGGCCTTCTGCGTGGCTGCCGCGTTTCTTTCGGCCTTCCTGGATGCCCTGACGGTCGTTGCAGTGGTGATAAGCGTTGCCGTTGGATTTTACGGCATTTACCACCGGGTGGCCTCTTCGCGCCCCGGTGACGATCTGCTAGATGACAGCCAGGTTGATACTTACCACCGGGAAGTGCTGGAACAATTTCGCGCCTTCCTGCGAAGCCTGATGATGCATGCTGGCGTCGGCACCGCCCTGGGTGGCGTGATGACAATGGTGGGTGAACCCCAAAACCTGATCATTGCCAAAGCGGCAGGCTGGCACTTTGGTGATTTCTTCCTGAGAATGGCACCGGTGAGTATACCGGTTCTGATCTGCGGTCTGTTGACCTGCATGCTGGTGGAGAAGTTTCGTCTCTTTGGCTATGGCGCTCTACTTCCGGACCCCGTACGCCAGGAACTGCATAAATTCGATCTGCAAAGCCGTAGCCAGCGGACGCGCCAGGAGACACTGCGTCTTATTGCGCAGGGGATCATCGGTGTCTGGCTTATTGCCGCGCTGGCGTTTCATCTTGCTGAAGTGGGGTTGATTGGTCTCTCGGTCATTATCCTCGCTGCCACGTTTACTGGCGTAACGGATGAACATGCTATCGGCAAAGCGTTTACCGAAGCCTTGCCGTTTACCGCGCTGTTAGCTGTATTTTTTGCCGTTGTGGCGGTAATTATTGACCAACACCTCTTCGCGCCAATTATTGCCTTTGTTTTACAGGCTGCACCGGATGCTCAGCTCTCGCTGTTTTATCTGTTTAACGGCCTGCTTTCGTCGATATCCGATAACGTCTTTGTCGGGACGGTCTACATCAACGAAGCTAAAGCAGCCATGGAGCAAGGCGTCATCAGTCCGGGGCAGTTTGAGCTGCTGGCTGTGGCGATCAACACCGGCACTAACCTGCCATCGGTTGCGACCCCTAACGGACAAGCCGCTTTCCTCTTCCTGTTGACCTCTGCACTGGCGCCACTCATACGACTTTCTTATGGCAAGATGGTCTGGATGGCCCTGCCCTATACGCTGGTGCTCACGATTGTGGGATTGCTTTGCGTCAAAATTACCCTCATTCCCTGTACGCAATGGTTGATACAAGCGGGTATACTTGCGGCGCAATAAAGTATGCATCTCGGGCAGTTCGCTGCCCGTTTGCCTTTTCGCACGATAAACATCCAATTACGTTTTATTTCGTCAGGTACAGGTGGCGCGAAAAACGAATTCGTTTACACTGCGCTTTCTAAGCATGTTCCAGGGAAATGATTATGTTGAGATTTTTAAACCAGTGCTCCCGCGGTCGCGGAGCGTGGTTGTTAATGGCCCTGACCGCCTTTGCGCTGGAAATGGTCGCGCTGTGGTTCCAGCATGTAATGGGACTCAAGCCTTGCGTGCTTTGTATTTACGAACGCTGCGCATTGTTTGGCATTATGGGGGCGGGTCTGGTGGGCGCGATTGCCCCGAAATCACCGCTGCGCTATGCCGCAATCGCTATCTGGTTGTACAGCGCCTGGAAAGGGATTGAACTCTCCTGGCAGCACACCATGATGCAGCTGCATCCGTCACCATTTATGACCTGTGATTTCGCCGCCCGCTTCCCGAGCTGGCTACCGCTGGATAAATGGCTGCCGCAGGTGTTTGTTGCTTCCGGCGACTGCTCCGTTCGTCAGTGGGAATTCCTGACCCTGGAGATGCCGCAGTGGCTGGTGGGTATTTTTGTGGCCTACTTCGTCGTGGCACTGCTGGTGCTGATAGCTCAACCATTCAAACCGAAGAAACGCGATTTGTTTGGAAGGTAAACGCAGCGCGACCCGACATACAGCAAACAATAAAAAACCCGCCTCGGCGGGTTTTTTATTTCAACTCAACGGTTGGGATGATTCATGATGTGATCTTCCCAGTCCCGAACCTCAGACTCTTTCACCGCAATGTGGCGCACTGAAATGCGCTCACCGTGCATCGCCGCTTTCGACCCCGTCAGCAGCGGGTGCCAGTTTGGTAAACCTTTCCCTTCCGCCAGCAGGCGATACGCACAGGTATGCGGCAGCCATTCGAAGGTTGGCAGGTTATCGCGGGTTAATTTGATGCAGTCCGGCTCAAACTCGAACCGACGCTCATAGTTACGGCACTGGCAGGTTTTGATGTTCAACTGTTTGCAGGCAACGTTGGTGAAGTAGATTTCGTCAGAATCTTCATCCATCAGCTTGTGCAGGCAGCACTGCCCGCATCCGTCGCACAATGATTCCCATTCCGCGTCAGTCATGTCATCAAGAGTTTTGCTTTGCCAGAAAGGGATGTCGTTCATCAGGATGTCCACACGTCAAAAGAAAGCGCACCTTATAACGAGTCTGGCACGTTGTTGCAAGTTTTGCCGCCCTCTTCAGGCGGCAAGATGCAGTTACAGCACGCGGGTTTTCAGCGACAGGCCGTTAAAACCAACCTCAAGCTCATCCCCGCTGAGTAGCGGGCCAACACCTTCCGGTGTACCTGTCAGGATCACATCACCCGGTTTCAGGGTAAAGAAGCGGCTCATATAGGCAATCAGCGGTAGGATCTTGTGGATCATATCGGCGGTGGTTCCCTGCTGGCGGAATTCACCATTAACCTTCAGGGAAAGCGGCGTATCCTGCGGGTCAGCAGTGAACTCGCCCACTGGCACAAAACCGGAGATCGGGCAGGAATTATCAAAGCCTTTGGCTTTCTCCCACGGCTGCCCGGCTTTTTTCATTTTCCCCTGAACATCACGCAACGTGAGGTCCAGCGCAACGCCGTAGCCAGCAATCGCTTTTTGCACGTGCTCTTCAGAGGCCTGACGCAGCGTCGCGCCGATCAGCACGGCGAGTTCAACTTCGTGGTGGACTGAACCCAGCCCCTGCGGTAAGGCCAGCGGCTGACGGATATCACAAAGCGCCGTTTCTGGCTTAATGAACAGAACCGGTTCTTCTGGCGTCGCGCTGCCCATCTCCTGAATATGTTTTGCATAGTTGCTGCCCACGCAGACCACTTTGCTGACGGGATAATCCAGTAATGCACCTTGCCAGTTATGATGTTGATACATGGTCGACCCCTAAACGGTTGATGTGTTGTGTCCAAAAACAGTTGAGACTATTTTTTTCCGTTCGCCTCAAGATGCTGTTTTAATAAATTCTCAGGCGGCGGCGGAAGCTGTAAATAATAGCCCTGCTCGGTTAATGCCGTTTTCACTTTTTCCAGATCGGCATTCACCAACGTCTTACGACCATCCAGCGGCAGCAGCATCGCCAGCTGCGGTCGGCCAAAGCTTTTCATTAATTCTTCAGGCACGCGGGAAAAATCGTCTTTCTTTTCGACATAAAGATAGGTCTGGTCACGACTTGTACTTCTGTAGATCACACAAAACATGTTTTTACTCTGAATTAATGGGTGGTTGCTTGCCTCAATATACTCCTGACTATAACATGCCTGATACTCTTCGGAATATCGCAGCGAGTGGTTGCGGTTAATAGCAAATTGAGTAAGGCCAGGATGTCAAACACGCCCATCGAGCTTAAAGGCAGTAGCTTCACCTTATCAGTGGTACATTTGCATGATGCAAAACCCGAGGTTATTCGTCAGGCGTTAGAAGACAAAATCGCCCAGGCTCCCGCTTTTCTGAAACATGCCCCTGTTGTTATCAATGTCAGCGCGCTTGAAGCACCGGTTAACTGGAAACTTCTCCAGCAAGCCGTCTCCTCGACCGGTCTGCGTATTGTGGGCATCAGCGGCTGCAAAGATGCTGAGTTGAAAGCGGAAATTGACCGTGCGGGGCTGCCACTTCTGACCGAGGGCAAAGAAAAAGCCTCACGTACAGCACCTGTTGCCGTCCAGACGCCCCCTCCCGTGGTGCAAAACGTTACCCCCGTCACAAAAACGCGAATGATTGATGTACCGGTTCGTTCCGGTCAGCGCATTTATGCACCAAACTGTGATCTGATTGTTACAAGCCACGTCAGTGCTGGCGCAGAGCTGATTGCAGATGGCAATATTCACGTTTACGGTATGATGCGTGGACGTGCGCTCGCGGGAGCAAGTGGCGATCGGGATGCGCAAATATTTTGTACTCACCTGACGGCGGAACTGGTGTCCATCGCAGGTGAATATTGGCTGAGCGACAAGATCCCAGCCGAATTTTATGGCAAAGCGGCTCGCCTGCTTCTGGCAGACGACGCGTTGACCGTTCAACCGTTGAATTGATCCCTTTTTAACAAGGAATTTCTATGGCACGCATTATTGTTGTTACTTCGGGTAAAGGAGGCGTTGGCAAGACCACCTCCAGCGCGGCCATCGCTACTGGTTTGGCCCAGAAGGGAAAGAAAACCATCGTTATCGACTTCGATATCGGTCTGCGTAACCTCGACCTGATCATGGGATGTGAGCGTCGCGTCGTGTATGACTTCGTGAACGTCATTCAGGGCGATGCCACGCTGAACCAGGCGATGATTAAAGACAAGCGCACCGAGAACCTCTACATTCTCCCGGCCTCTCAGACGCGTGACAAAGACGCGCTGACCCGTGAAGGGGTGGAAAAGGTGCTCGACGATCTGAAAAAAATGGATTTCGACTTCATTGTCTGCGACTCCCCTGCCGGCATCGAAACCGGTGCCCTGATGGCGCTCTACTTCGCTGATGAAGCGATCATCACCACCAACCCTGAAGTTTCATCCGTGCGTGACTCAGACCGCATTCTGGGGATCCTCGCCTCTAAATCCCGTCGTGCGGAAAATGGCGAAGACCCGATTAAAGAACACCTGCTGCTCACCCGCTACAATCCGGGCCGCGTGAACAAAGGTGACATGCTGAGCATGGAAGACGTGCTGGAGATCCTGCGCATCAAACTGGTAGGCGTTATCCCGGAAGATCAGTCCGTGTTACGCGCTTCTAACCAGGGCGAGCCAGTGATCCTTGATACAATGGCAGATGCAGGTAAGGCGTATGCTGATACTGTTGACCGTCTGCTGGGAGAAGAACGTCCTTTCCGCTTCATCGAAGAAGAGAAGAAAGGTTTCCTCAAACGCCTGTTCGGAGGATAAGTTATGGCATTACTGGACTTTTTTCTCTCGCGGAAAAAGAACACCGCCAACATCGCTAAAGAACGTCTGCAAATTATCGTGGCGGAGCGCCGTCGTAGCGACGCCGAGCCTCATTACCTGCCGCAGCTGCGTAAGGATATCCTGGAAGTGATCTGTAAGTATGTGCAGATTGACCCGGAGATGGTCACCGTACAGCTGGAGCAGAAAGACGGGGATATTTCGATTCTGGAGCTGAACGTTACGCTTCCGGAAGCGGAAGAGTCACGTCCGTAGGTTTGTGATTTTGTAGCCCGGTAAGCGCAGCGCCGCCGGGGGAATATGCCGGGTATTTCACCCGGCATATTTATTAGCGCGGATACCCTTCCAGCAGCGTATTCAGGCGATCGGCCATCAATTCTCCGCGCCATCCTGCCACCATTTCCGGCAAACCATTTTGCGGTTTCAGCTTCCAGTGCCAGTTCAGCAGCTGGTTAATCTGTCGGCGTGAGGCGAGCAGTTCCGCACTCAGTTTGCTTTCCGTTGCGACGACCTGCACCAGCGCTTTGATATCCTTAAACGCTTTACGGTAGCCCGGCATATCCATCAGATTCAGCAGCGGTTCCGGCAACGCATCTTCCGGCAGCTCCTGCGCTTTTGCGACCAGCGCCAACAGGGTTTTGCCGTGGAAACGGATTTCGCTGCCCGAAAGCCCAATGCTGTCCAGCTCGCCCATGCTGCCTGGCATATAGCGCGCGACCGCCCAGAGATGTTCTTCGCGGACTACAAAGTTAACGGCAAGATCGCGCTCGCGGGCTTTGCGCAGACGCCAGTCCGCTAACAGCTGCAGGCACGCCAGCTGACGCGTACGCAACTGCCAGGCATTACTGATATCGCGCCAGGCGTCTTTCGGGTCAACCACTTCCTGACGACGTTGCTGCGCCATACGACACTCATCCAGGGCTGCAGCCAGCCAGCCTGAAGTTTCAGCCTCTTTCATCAGCTGTCCGGCAATAGGCAGCAGATAAAATACGTCGGCTGCAGCGTATTCCAGCTGACGCTCAGTCAGAGGGCGCGCCAGCCAGTCAGTACGGGATTCGCTTTTGTCCAGCGTCAGGCCCGTATACTCCTCTACCATAGCAGCAAAGCCCCATGAGAGCGGACGATTGCTGAATGCCGCCAGGATCTGCGTATCAATCAACGGCTGTGGCATGATGCCAAACGTGTTGAGAAATACCTCCAGATCTTCACTGCCTGCGTGCAGGTATTTCGTCACGGCAGTAACGAGCAGCAGGTCACGCATCGGCGTCCAGTCGGTAATACCGAGAGGATCGATCAGCGACACATGTTTACCGTCGAACATCTGAATCAAACCCAGCTGCGGATAGTACGTCCGGGTACGAACAAACTCGGTATCCAGGGCAATGGCAGGAAAGTCGCGCGTCACTTCGCACAGCGAAGCCAGCTCGTCATTGGTCGTGATCATCTGGTAATTCAAAACGGGTTCTCTTTTGTTTGCGCCCATAAAAAACGCCGGCTTAACCGGCGTCTGGGCGATTAGCGTGAAGCTCAAGCCTTATTGTCTACTTTGCCACGGGCTTCGTCACGTAATTCTCGTCGTAATATCTTTCCGACGTTGGATTTCGGCAACTCATCGCGGAATTCAACCAGCTTCGGTACCTTGTAGCCCGTCAGTTGACGACGACAGAACGTTACCAGCTCCTCCTCGGTGAGAGAGGGATCCTTCTTGACCACAAAAATTTTGACCGCTTCACCGCTGCTGCCGGAAGGAACTCCTACCGCCGCCACTTCGAGTACGCCGCTGTGCTGCATGACGACATCTTCGATCTCGTTCGGATAGACGTTGAACCCGGACACCAGGATCATATCTTTCTTACGGTCAACGATGCGCAGGAAGCCCTCGTCATCCATCACTGCGATGTCACCCGTGTGCAGCCAGCCGTCTTTGATGATTTCGTCTGTCGCATCAGGACGCTGCCAGTAACCCAGCATCACCTGTGGCCCTTTAACACACAGTTCTCCCGGCTCACCCGGTGCAACTTCGTTATCGTCATCATCGACCAGTTTGGCCTCGGTGGAAGGAACCGGCAGACCAATGCTACCGCTGTGGTAGTCGATATCATGTGGATTGACGCTAACCAGCGGCGCACACTCCGTCAGGCCATAACCTTCCAGCAAATACTGACCGGTGAGCTTCACCCAGCGCTCGGCGACCGCCTGCTGAACAGGCATGCCGCCGCCCGCAGAGAGATGCAGCGTGGAGAAATCCAGCTGCTGGAACTCTTTGTTATTAAGCAGCGCGTTAAACAGGGTATTCACCCCGGTCATGGCGGTGAACGGATATTTCGCCAGCTCTTTCACCAGGCCCGGGATATCGCGCGGGTTGGTGATGAGGATGTTCTGACCACCCAGCTCAATAAACAGCAGGCAGTTCATGGTCAGCGCAAAGATGTGATACAGCGGAAGCGCGGTGATCACCACCTCTTTGCCCGGATGCAGCAGCGGCCCGTAAGTGGCGTTCACCTGTTCAAGGTTAGCCAGCATGTTACGGTGGGTCAGCATCGCGCCTTTCGCCACGCCGGTAGTGCCGCCAGTGTATTGCAGGAAGGCCAGGTCTTCTGACACCACTTCCGGCTTGACGTATTGCATACGATAGCCCGCATGGAGCGCACGGCGGAAGGAGATAGCATCCGGCAGATGGTATTTTGGCACCAGGCGTTTGACGTATTTAACGACAAAGTTAACCAGCGTGCCTTTGGCGGTGGAGAGTTGATCACCCATACGCGTCAGGATGACATGCTTAACCTGGGTTTTGTCGACCACTTTTTCCAGCGTGTGGGCAAAGTTAGAGACAATCACTATCGCCGCCGCGCCGCTGTCGTTCAGCTGGTGTTCCAGCTCACGCGGCGTGTACAACGGGTTAACGTTGACGACAATCATCCCGGCTCGCAGGATACCGAACAACGCCACCGGGTATTGCAGCAGGTTCGGCATCATCAGCGCGACGCGGTCCCCTTTTTGCAGCCCCAGCCCTTCCTGCAGATACGCCGCAAACGCCCGGCTACGCTCCTCAAGTTTACGGAACGTCATCACCTCGCCCATGTTCACGAAAGCGGGTTGATCGGCATAACGCCTTACCGAGTGTTCAAATAATTCAACCAGGGATTGATAACGGTCAGGATTGATCTCGGCAGGAACATCTGCGGGATAACGGTTAAGCCAAACCTTCTTCAATGCATCACCTCTGAAATGAGTGTTCGTCGTCATCACAACCCCGATAATAAACAGTTTGTTAACATTATATTAACTCAGCGTACCAGTTTATTAATTGTTCAGATTTAAGGTTGCGAAGCGCGTCACTCTTTTTTTTCGTCTTGTCCGTAAAAAAACAGAGACAGCGGCTGAGCCGCTGTCTCTTTTCCAACAATAACAGTAAGTTACTCAGTAACGATAGTCTGTACCTGTGCAGGTCCTGGGTTATACCAACCCCAACCCGGGTAGCCATAACGATAAGGATGCGGCCCCCACATCCACGGGTCGATCGGCTGAGGCGGCATGATCACCTGCTGTGCCAGCCGCCAGCGTTTATACCCGTTAACCTGCATGGTCATGAATTTGTACGGCGTGTTGCCGATTTTGCCCTGCACGGCACCGGTAATTGGCCCGACGACGGTAACCAGCTGCCCGCGAAAATCGACCGGGTCAAGGAAACCACTGACGTCCGCATAAATACGTCCGCGAGAGGCTTCACCCAGAACAGGCCGGGCACCGCTGTCCAGCGGGACGGTCGCGATCTCCAGACGGGTTTTCCCCTGCTGATTTTGCACGTCGATCACCTTGCCGCCAAAGCGGGCTTCCTGGCCGACGTACAGCTCAGGCGCATTCATCACCCGAACCAGATCCTGCTGTGGCGTCGGGCTGCTGCCCTTAATCGCATCAGGAACGGAAACGCATCCGCTCAGTGCTATGGCAACTGCGCCTGCCATAATAAGGCGTACTACTTTGGTCTGAACCGCCATGATGCGACTCCTTTTTCTCAGTTCCTGTTACTGAGATTCACTCGCGGCCCGGAAGTTTCTTCCACGCGACGGTGTTTCGCAAATAAACCGGCTCCGCCTGTTCAACGGCAACGGTTTTTCCTTCTGCGAGCAGCTGGCAGGCAATCGGAAGCATATCTTCCGCAGCCGGCAGCAGCATGTTGCCGTCTACCAGCGTCACCCCGGTGCCACTCGCCATCTCCGGCCACGCAGGCCAGCCGGTGCCAACGGTCGCCCATTCACCGGACAACTGTTGCAGTCTTTCGGTGACCGCTTCCGGCTTAAGCACGGCTTCCGTCTCTTCACCGTGCCACACGCCGTTTTCATCGCGCGTATATTCGGCCCAGTAGACTTCACCCATGCGGGCATCAATCGCGGCCAGCACGCGCGTTGCTCCAGTCATGCGCCATGCACCCTGCGCCATGGTGGCGAGAGTAGAGACGCCGATCATCGGCAGCGCAGCGCCCAACGCCAGCCCCTGCGCAATGCCAATCCCGATACGTACGCCCGTAAAGCTGCCAGGGCCACGGCCAAAGGCCAGCGCATCGAGGTCGGTTAAGGAGGTGTTGCCCTGGGTTAAAATCGCTTTTACCAGGGGCAGAATGCGTTGGGTGTGTTCCCGTGGGCACTCTTCGAAATGGGCAGAGATAGTACCGTCGTTCCACAGGGCAACGGAACAAGCCTCTGTAGCGGTATCAATAGCCAGAATTCGCATCAGTTGTCGCGCTCTCGCAAGGGTCAGTCACAAAATGGCGCGCATCTTAGCACACTCCGGGGCAAATTACTCCGCCGTTGGGTTTGCGAGGAAACGCACCGCGCGTTTTATGTCCCGCGTACGTGGCGCGGGCGGCAGGCTTGCAAGGAAAGTGGCACCATACGGGCGCATCACCAGCCGGTTATCGCAAATGACCAGCACACCGCGGTCGGTCACGTCGCGGATCAATCGCCCTACCCCTTGCTTAAGGGTGATAACCGCATCCGGCAGCTGGACTTCATCAAACGGATCGCCTCCGCGCAGGCGGCAATCTTCCATGCGCGCTTTCAGCAGCGGATCGTCCGGAGAGGTAAACGGCAGTTTATCAATAATCACCAGCGAGAGCGTGTCCCCGCGCACATCTACCCCTTCCCAGAAACTGCTGGTGGCCACAAGGAGGGCATTACCAGCGCTGACAAACTGCTGCAGTAACTGTCCTTTGCTGGTTTCACCCTGTAACAGCACTGGCAAGGTCATGGTGGCACGGAACTGCTCAGCCAGGTCTCTCATCATGGCGTGAGAAGTGCAGAGCATAAAGCAGCGGCCATTGTTGGCCTCAATCATCGGTTTTAACATCGCCGCCAGGTGACGGGCTGCACCGGGCTGATTCGGTAATGGCAAATTGCGCGGCACGCAGAGCAGCGCCTGTTTTTCGTAATCGAACGGGCTTGGCAGCAGCATTGACTCCGCCTGTTCGATACCCAGACGCTCGGTAAAGTGGTGCAAATCGTCATTCACCGAAAGCGTTGCCGAGGTGAAGATCCAGCTTCCCGGTTTTTGCGCCATCACCTCTTTGAATTTATCCGCTACGGTAAGCGGTGTCAGGGCGAGGGTGAAATGACGTGAGGTACACTCATACCAGTAGCTGAAACCCGGCTGGTTAATCTCTTTCAGCCGTTTAAGCCGCCCGCGATAGAGCGTGGCGCGCTCGAAGGCGGCATCCAGCAACGCGGAGCGTCCGAGCGACAGTTTCGCCACGTCGTAACAGAGCTCAAGGGCATCATCCAGCAGCAGCAGTGCGCGCTGGATATTTTTGTCAGCCAGCAATTCACGCAGGTTGCCACGATAGCCCGGCTCGCCTAGCTGTAAGCGAAAATCCTGCGCGCTTTGCGCCAGACGGTCGGCACATTTCTGTAGCTGCTGGGTATCTTTTAATTCAGTACGGTAAGCAATAGTGAAATCTTTGGCCAGATCCAGTAGCTGACGGCTGGAGAGCGACTGACCGAAATACTGGCTGGCGATATCCGGTAACTGGTGGGCTTCATCGAAGATCATGACGTCCGCCTCGGGGATCAGCTCGCCGAAACCGCTGTCTTTGACCACCATATCGGCGAGAAACAGATGGTGGTTAACCACCACCACGTCGGCATCCATCGCCGTTTTGCGCGCTTTCACCACAAAGCAGTCTTTATACAGCGGGCAGTCGCTGCCAATACAGTTATCGTTAGTACTGGTCACCAGTGGCCAGGCTGGAGAATCTTCCGGCACGCTCGCGCAGGTGCTGATATCCCCTTCTTCGGTCTGGTTCGCCCAGGTGCGAAGAATAATGACGTCGCTCAGAGTTTGCACCGGCAGATCGCCACCCGCCAGCGCCTGCTGCTCAAGACGTTCCAGACAGAGATAGTTGGAGCGCCCCTTCAGCAAGGCCAGACGACCTTTGTATTTCAGCGCTTTTGCCACCGTGGGCAAATCGCGGCTGTACAGCTGATCCTGCAGCGCTTTCGACCCGGTGGAAATAATTACCTTCTTTTTCGCGCGCAGCGCCGGTGCAAGGTAAGCATACGTTTTCCCCGTGCCGGTTCCGGCTTCGACCACCAGCGGTTGCGCCTTGTCGATGGCGCGTGCAACGGCATGCGCCATCTGCCGCTGTGGTTCACGCGGTTTGAAGCCAGGGATGGCCTGTGCTAATTGACCTTCAGGGGAAAAATCGTCTGCCACGGTGTTCTCTCACTGTATTTTTGCACAGGGATTATGTCAGCCCCTTCTCTCCAGTGCCACCCCAAATAGTGACGTCAGCGGAACAATATGGCAGTCTTGCCGCCTGATGACGAAAAATAACGAGGAAACGTTTATGACAATTGTGCGCATTGATGCCGAAGCCCGCTGGTCTGATGTGGTGATCCATAACCAGACGCTCTATTACACCGGCGTACCCGCTAACCTTGACGCAGATGCGTTCGAGCAGACGGCAAATACCCTGGCGCAGATTGACGCGGTGCTGGAAAAACAGGGCAGTGACAAATCCCGCATTCTGGATGCGACCATTTTCCTGGCAAACAAAGACGATTTTGCGGCGATGAACAAAGCCTGGGATGCGTGGGTTGTGGCGGGTCACGCGCCTGTACGCTGCACCGTACAGGCCACGCTGATGAAACCGGAATACAAGGTTGAGATTAAGATTATCGCGGCAGTGTAAGCCGGTTATTCTTCATCTTCATCCTCAAAACGCGCCACGATCCGCTCGCCGGTATGGGTGGCGCGCAGTTCCTCCGCCACCTGGGCAATCGCCTGCCCGCTGCTCATCCCCTGGGACATTAACTCCTGAATTCGCTCAACCGCTTTCTGCTGCTGTTCATGGCTCAGAGAAGGTAAACCTGCAAACATCGTCAACTCCTGCTAAATTATTGGCGCTAATTATTTCACGCTGCCCGGTAGTATGCCACACATGAACATGCGCTTCCCCACTGTTATTACCCTGCCCTGGCGAACGGACGCCGCTGAATTCTGGTTTGCTCGCTTGAGCCATCTTCCGTTTGCGATGCTGCTGCACTCCGGCTATGCGGACCACCCGTACAGCCGCTTCGATATTCTGGTCGCCGACCCCGTCAAGACGCTGACAACCGATGACCTGCCGTTAACGGACGATCCGCTGATGCAGCTTCAGCAAGAAATTAACGCGCTGGGCTTATCTGCCACCCCCAACCCGGACCTTCCTTTTCAGGGTGGCGCGCTGGGCCTGTTTGGCTACGATCTGGGTCGTCGTTACGAAACGCTGCCTAAGCATGCGCAAGCTGATATTCCCCTGCCCGACATGGCCGTGGGGCTGTATGACTGGGCGTTAATTGTTGATCACCAGAAAAAAACGGTTTCCCTGCTGAGCCATCGTGACGTGCAGGCGCGTCTGGACTGGCTAGAGGCGCAACAGGCTGCACCCGCAGAGACGTTCATGCTGACCTCCGACTGGCGCTCGAATATGAGCGCCGCGGATTATGCCGAAAAATTCTCGCGTGTTCAGGCGTATCTGCAAAGCGGTGACTGCTACCAGGTTAACCTTGCCCAGCGTTTCCAGGCGACTTATGAAGGCGATGAATGGCAGGCATTTACCCGACTCAATGCCACTAACCGGGCACCGTTCAGCGCGTTTATTCGCCTGAAACAGGGGGCAATACTCAGCTTGTCACCTGAGCGCTTTATTCATCTGGCAGAAGGGACGATTCAAACCCGTCCGATTAAAGGCACATTGCCGCGTCTTACCGATCCCGACGCCGATCGTCAGCAGGCCGAAAAACTGGCCACCTCACCGAAGGACCGCGCCGAAAACCTGATGATTGTTGATCTCATGCGTAACGATATAGGCCGGGTGGCCGTTCCGGGCAGCGTACGCGTGCCGGAACTGTTTGTCGTCGAACCTTTCCCGGCGGTGCATCATCTGGTCAGTACCATTACCGCGCGTCTGCCCACTTCTCGCACCGCTTGCGATCTGCTCCGCGCCGCGTTTCCTGGCGGATCCATCACAGGTGCGCCAAAAATTCGCGCCATGGAAATCATCGACGAACTGGAACCGCACCGCCGCAACGCCTGGTGCGGTAGCATTGGCTATATCAGCCTCTGTGGCACGCTGGATACCAGCATCACGATCCGCACGCTGACGGCCTGCAACGGAAATCTTTACTGTTCGGCCGGAGGCGGCATTGTTGCTGATAGCCAGGTCGATGCGGAATATCAGGAAACCTTTGATAAAGTTAACCGTATCCTGAAACAACTGGAGTAATCACGGGTGGAAAAAGAGGACCTGACGCTGGATGACTTTTTATCACGTTTTCAGCTATTACGACCGCAGGTCAACCGCGAAGCGCTTAATCAGCGTCAGGCAGCCGTACTGATCCCGGTCGTGCGTCGCGCGCAGCCGGGCCTGCTGCTCACCCAGCGTTCTCCCCATTTACGTAAGCACGCGGGTCAGGTCGCCTTTCCAGGAGGCGCAGTCGACAGTTCCGACGCCTCGCTGATTGCCGCCGCGCTGCGGGAGGCGCAGGAAGAGGTTGCCATTCCGCCAGAGGCGGTGGAGGTTATCGGCGTGCTGCCGCCCGTCGACAGTGTCACCGGGTTTCAGGTCACGCCAGTGGTTGGCATTATCCCGCCGGGCCTGCAGTATCACGCCAGCGTTGATGAAGTTTCCGCGGTGTTTGAAATGCCGCTGGATGAAGCCCTTCGACTGAGTCGTTATCACCCGCTGGATATTCAGCGTCGCGGACATGACCATCGGGTCTGGTTGTCCTGGTATCAGCATTATTTTGTCTGGGGCATGACGGCGGGGATTATTCGTGAGCTGGCGTTGCAAATCGGCCTGAAGCCTTGACTATACTTTACATTCCGCCCTCTTCTGCCAGGTTTGCGATCTGCGTCGCGCTATTAGCAAAACCCATCGTTAACCATTAGTTTAATTCATGTGAATAGTTAAGCCGAGGTCGGTGTTCCCTCTTACACTATGCGCAGTTATAACATCGTTACTGGAACCCCGGTAACCCTGTCAGGAGTGTGAAAGTGATTAGTATATTCGACATGTTCAAAGTGGGAATTGGCCCTTCGTCTTCCCATACTGTTGGCCCGATGAAGGCCGGTAAACAGTTCGTCGATGATCTGGTCGAAAAAGGATTACTGGAAAGCGTTACCCGTGTCGCCGTGGATGTTTACGGCTCACTGTCATTAACGGGTAAAGGCCACCACACCGATATCGCCATTATTATGGGTCTGGCAGGCAATATGCCAGATACCGTTGATATTGATGCCATCCCGGCATTCATTCGCGACGTGGAAACACGTGGCCGCCTGCTGCTGGCAAACGGCCAGCAGGAAGTCGATTTCCCGCAGGATGATGGCATGCGTTTTCGTAGCGACAACCTGCCGCTGCATGAAAACGGCATGACCATTCACGCTTATAGCGGTGAAAAAGAGATTTACAGCAAAACCTACTACTCCATCGGCGGTGGCTTTATCGTCGATGAAGAGCATTTTGGTAAAGACAGCGTCGGCGACGTCAACGTACCGTACCCGTTCAAATCGGCTACCGAAATGCTGGGTTACTGCAAAGAGACCGGTCTTTCACTGTCCGGTATGGTGATGCAGAACGAACTGGCACTGCACAGCAAAAAAGAGATTGAAGACTATTTTGCGAACGTGTGGCAAACCATGCGCGCCTGTATCGATCGCGGGATGAACACCGAAGGCGTTCTGCCGGGTCCGCTCCGCGTGCCGCGTCGTGCATCCGCCCTGCGCCGTATGCTGGTGACCACGGACAAGTTCTCCAACGACCCGATGAACGTGGTCGACTGGGTAAACATGTTTGCCCTGGCGGTTAACGAAGAAAACGCCGCAGGGGGTCGTGTCGTGACTGCGCCAACCAACGGCGCGTGCGGCATCGTTCCGGCGGTGCTGGCCTACTACGATCACTTTATTGAGCCCGTGACCCCGGACATCTACATCCGTTATTTCCTGGCGGCAGGTGCCATCGGTGCGCTGTACAAAATGAACGCCTCCATTTCTGGCGCTGAAGTCGGTTGTCAGGGTGAAGTAGGCGTGGCCTGTTCGATGGCGGCAGCCGGTCTGGCAGAGCTGTTAGGAGCAAGCCCTGAGCAGGTCTGTGTGGCGGCTGAAATCGGTATGGAGCATAACCTCGGTCTGACCTGTGACCCGGTCGCGGGCCAGGTGCAGGTGCCGTGCATCGAGCGTAACGCGATTGCCTCGGTGAAAGCCATCAACGCCTCGCGCATGGCGATGCGCCGTACCAGCGAACCTCGCGTATCGCTGGATAAGGTGATTGAAACCATGTACGAAACGGGTAAAGACATGAACGCGAAATACCGTGAAACGTCCCGTGGTGGCCTGGCTATTAAGGTGCAGTGCGACTAATACTCTCTTTCGCCCATCTGCAACGGATGGGCGAATTTCCCTCCTGTTTCTCGTCTCCTTCTGCTTTCACCACTACACTTTGTACTGTTGCGTCCGGCTTTTGTGGCTGGTGGCTTATCAGGCGACCGTTCATGCAAACAGCACAAACGATCATTAAAAACTATCGCCGAAAACGCGTTATCGTCTGTGTGACGGTCGCGCTCCTCACGCTCATCCTGACATTAGGTATTCGCTTTATTTCGCAGCGGAACGTCAACCAACAGCGGATCCTCGATTTTACCAGCCATACCGTTCGCTCCCTTGATAACATACTGCTTTCATTAGAAAACCGTCGCAAGGTGCTGCAGTCCCTCGTGGGTCAACCCTGCCCTCAGGTGCACCTTGCTCTGCGAAAGCAGGCAGCCATTTTGCAGACCGTGCGCTCCATTGCCCTGATTAAAGACGGTATTCTCTATTGCTCCAGTATTTTCGGTAGCCGCGATGTGCCGGTTCGTGATTTTCTGAAAGAATTACCCGCCAATACGACGAAGTTGATTTTATCGACCGACCAGTGGCTGCTTAAGGGCAGCCCTATTTTGATCCAGTGGTACCCTGTTTCCGGTGACGGTGAAGATGGCGTTATTGAAATCATCAATATTGATCTGATCACCAAAATGATACTGGAACCCCAGCGCCCGCTGATCGATGACGTGGCGCTGACCGTGGGGGATCGCTTTCTGCGTTATGGTCAACGCGTCACTGATAGCCTGACATTTGATGAAGATGGCGCTATTTTCCAGCAGTCATCAATCCGTAATCCTTTCTCCATTACAGTAAGCGGGCCGGGTCCTGGACAACTCGCCTTAAAGAGCCTGCCAGCCCAACTGCCGCTGGGGTTAATGCTGAGCCTGTTGCTGGGATATCTCGCCTGGCTCGCTACGGCAAACCGGATGAGCTTCACATGGGAGATTGATATGGGGATTGCGGCGCGGGAATTTGAGCTTTTCTGTCAGCCGCTGGTGAATGCCCGTACTCAGGAGTGCTCCGGCGTTGAGATCCTGCTGCGCTGGAATAACCCTCGTCAGGGGTGGATCTCCCCGGAAGTGTTTATTCCTCTGGCAGAAGAACACAACCTGATTGTTCCCCTGACCCGTTACGTCATCGCCGAAACTGTGCGCCAGATAGGTTACTTTCCTTCCAGCGCAGGTTTCCACATTGGGATTAACGTCGCCGCCAGCCATTTCCGTCGCGCTGTGTTGATACAGGATCTGAACCACTTCTGGTTCAGCGCACACCCGCGCCAGCAACTGGTGATTGAATTAACGGAACGAGATGCGTTGCTGGATGCGGATTATCGCACTGTGCGTGAGCTCCATCGTAAGGGGGTGAAACTCGCTATCGACGATTTTGGCACCGGGAACAGTTCCCTCTCCTGGCTTGAAAAACTGCACCCGGACGTTCTGAAAATTGATCGGTCGTTTACCACTGCAATTGGAACTGATGCAGTAAATTCAACGGTGACAGACATCATTATTGCTCTGGGTCAGCGGCTGAATATCGAACTGGTTGCTGAAGGAGTCGAGACAGAGGAGCAGGCGCGGTATTTACGCCGTCATGGGGTACCTGTCCTGCAGGGGTTTTTCTATGCGCGGCCTATGCCACTGCGAGATTTTCCGCAATGGCTGGCGGGAAGCGCCCCCCCGCCAGCACACCATAACGGACACATCGTGCCTTTAATGCCGTTACGTTAAGCAGACTTACTCATCTTCATCGTGGACAGAGTGTTCTTTAACAATACGAACCATATCAACGCGATAGTCGTTGGCTTCAACGATGGAAATGTGCAACGGCGGCAGTTCGATAACATCCCCCACTCGTGGGATTTGCCCGTTAACCGCGATGACCAGACCCGCCACGGTGGCAATGTCTTCTTCATCGTTGACCACGTTTTCCAGCCCCAGGGTGTGCGAGAGTGCATGCAGGTCAGTTGTACCTTTAACCAGCCAGCCTTCGCCGTCAGCCACGATCTCAGGTGTTTCGTCTGCATCCGGGAACTCACCGGCGATCGCTTCAAGCACGTCCAGCGGCGTCACCAGCCCCTGTACTACGCCAAATTCGTTAGTGACGATCACAAAGCTACCGCGAGCACGGCGTAGCACGCCCAGCAGGTTGATTGGATCTAACGTTTCCGGCACCACAATCGCAGGTGAAGCAGCAGCGATGGCTTCGACGTTGACACCCTCTTCCAGAGCCACCAGCATCTCTTTCGCACGGACGACACCGATGATCTCATCCAGCTCACCACGGCAAACCGGGAACAGGCTGTGTGGTGACGAGAGCAACTGCCGACGAATTTCATCCACGCTCAGGTTAGCATCAACCCAGCTGATTTCGCCGCGCGGCGTCATGATCCCACGCAGTGAACGCGAGGCCAGGGAGAGTACGCCGTTAATCATGTAGCGCTCTTCTTCCACAAACGCCCCTTCAGGGACCGGAACCGGGTGACGGTTTTCGGAGTCAGACTGGACGTTGACCTGTCGACGCCCCCCCATCAGACGCAGAATGGCGTCTGCAGTACGGGCGCGAAGCGGCTGATTCGACTGCTGTTTAATAAAGTTACGGCGTGCAATCTGGTTAAACAGCTCAATCAGAATTGAGAAGCCAATGGCTGCATACAGGTAGCCTTTCGGAATATGGAAACCGAAGCCTTCCGCCACCAGGCTCAGACCAATCATCAGCAGGAAGCTCAGACACAGTACCACTACCGTCGGATGCTGATTCACGAAACGCGTCAGCGGTTTCGAGGCCAGTAGCATAACTGCCATCGCAATAACAACAGCCGCCATCATCACCGGGAGATGGTTCACCATACCGACGGCCGTGATCACCGCATCCAGCGAGAAGACTGCATCAAGCACCACGATCTGCATCACGACAACCCAGAAGCTGGCATAGCCTTTACCGTGTCCATCATCGTGCTGACGGTTTTCCAGCCGCTCATGCAGCTCTGTCGTCGCTTTAAACAGCAGGAATATCCCCCCTAATAGCATGATCAAATCACGGCCGGAGAAGGTGAAATCCATGACGGAAAAGAGCGGTTTTGTCAGCGTTACCATCCACGAGATGACGGACAGCAGTGCCAGGCGCATGACCAGCGCCAGCGACAAACCAATCAGGCGCGCTTTATCACGCTGTTTTGGCGGCAGTTTGTCCGCAAGGATGGCGATAAACACCAGGTTATCAATGCCGAGAACAATCTCCAGCACCACCAGCGTGAGCAATCCCACCCAGATTGACGGGTCCATTAAGAATTCCATGACAAGCTCCTGCACAAGGAATGACGAAACGGTGCCCCACTCAATGTGGGCAAAACAGAGGCAAACAGAGTCGATACGTGGCGAGGATCGCCGGTGAAATAGGCGCGAGGTGGCCTGGTAGATGACTGACGTCGGTGACGGTCCATATAGTGGGCTGTAGCCCTATACTCCTGAACAATTAAACGGAGGCTAAACATATCAGAGACAATATCTGTTTAGCAAAGATTTACGTTCCTTTGCAAAAATTCGATAAGACTTAATTCTTGACGAGTAATTTCTCGATTGCGAAAGCTAAATTACGGATCTTCATCACATAAATTATTTTTTCACTATCTAAAATAATTCGCGGAAGTCTTAGTTTTTTGAACTCTAACCCTTATCTGAATCGATTCGGTTCGCCAATACGATTCTCAGTACGACTGCCTGGCAGGCGTATTAATGATAATAAAAGGAGGTAGCAAGTGACCATTGCTATTGTCATAGGCACACATGGTTGGGCTGCTGAGCAGCTACTCAAAACAGCAGAGATGCTGTTGGGCGAGCAGGAAAACGTCGGCTGGATCGATTTCGTTCCCGGTGAAAATGCCGAGACGCTGATTGAGAAGTACAACGCCCAACTCGCGAAGCTGGATACCAGCAAAGGCGTGCTGTTTCTCGTTGATACATGGGGAGGCAGTCCGTTCAATGCTGCCAGCCGCATTGTCGTCGATAAAGAGCACTACGAAGTTGTCGCCGGGGTGAATATCCCGATGCTGGTGGAAACCTTCATGGCGCGCGACGACAATCCCTCTTTCGATGAGTTGGTTGCACTCGCTGTGGAAACCGGCCGCGAAGGCGTGAAAGCGCTGAAAGCACAACCAGTCGAGAAACCCGCACCGGCTGTCGCAGCGCCAAAAGCTGCTGCACCGGCAAAACCGATGGGCCCGAATGATTACATGGTTATTGGCCTTGCACGTATTGATGACCGCTTAATCCACGGTCAGGTCGCTACGCGCTGGACCAAAGAGACCAACGTTCGACGCATTATCGTCGTCAGTGATGAGGTTGCCGCCGATACTGTACGTAAAACCCTTCTGACTCAGGTTGCTCCTCCTGGCGTTACCGCGCACGTGGTGGATGTCGCCAAGATGATCCGCGTTTATAACAACCCGAAATATGCGGGTGAACGCGTGATGCTACTGTTCACTAACCCGACAGACGTTGAGCGCATTGTTGAAGGCGGCGTGAAAATCACCTCCGTGAACATCGGGGGTATGGCATTCCGTCAGGGCAAAACGCAGGTCAACAACGCCATTTCGGTTGATGCGAAAGATATCGAGGCATTTAACAAACTGAATGCCCGCGGTATTGAGCTGGAAGCCCGTAAGGTTTCCACGGATCAGAAACTGAAAATGATGGATTTGATCGGTAAAGTTGGGAAATAAGCCCGCGCCGGTTTTCACATAACGCTTATGTAATAGGAGAAGTGCAATGGAGATTACCACTCTTCAGATTGTGCTGGTGTTCGTCGTCGCATGTATTGCGGGTATGGAATCCGTACTTGATGAATTTCAGTTCCACCGTCCTCTGGTGGCCTGTACGCTGATTGGTGCCGTTCTGGGTGACATGAAAACCGGTATCATCATCGGTGGTACCCTTGAAATGATCGCCCTGGGCTGGATGAACATCGGTGCGGCGGTTGCGCCTGATGCCGCGTTGGCTTCCATCATTTCTACCGTTCTGGTTATTGCCGGTCACCAGAGTATTGGTGCAGGTATCGCCCTGGCGATCCCGCTGGCAGCAGCAGGCCAGGTACTGACCATCATCGTTCGTACCATCACGGTTGCTTTCCAGCACGCAGCGGATAAGGCGGCCGAAAATGGCAACCTCACGGCGCTGTCCTGGATCCACGTTTCATCCCTGTTCCTGCAGGCGATGCGTATCGCTATTCCGGCGGTCATCGTCGCGATTTCTGTCGGTACCAGTGAAGTCCAGAGCATGCTGAACGCCATTCCAGAAGTGGTCACCGGCGGCCTGAACATCGCGGGCGGTATGATCGTGGTAGTCGGTTACGCAATGGTCATCAACATGATGCGCGCAGGCTACCTGATGCCGTTCTTCTACCTCGGCTTCGTGACCGCTGCCTTCACCAACTTCAACCTGGTTGCGCTGGGTGTAATTGGTGCAGTGATGGCGATTCTCTATATCCAGCTGAGCCCGAAATACAACCGCGTTGCGGGTGCCCCAGTGCAGGCTGCTGGTAACAACGATCTCGATAACGAACTGGACTAGCAGGTGAGCGAAATGGTTGATATGACAAAAACTACCACCGAGAAAAAACTCACTCCGGGTGATATTCGTGGCGTGTTCATCCGTTCTAACCTGTTTCAGGGTTCATGGAACTTCGAACGTATGCAGGCGCTGGGCTTCTGTTTCTCTATGGTGCCGGCAATCAAACGCCTTTATCCGGAAAACAACGAAGCGCGCCGTCAGGCGATTAAGCGTCACCTGGAATTCTTTAATACCCATCCATATGTGGCGGCTCCCGTTCTGGGTGTAACGCTGGCGATGGAAGAGCAGCGTGCGAACGGCGCAGAGATTGACGATGGTGCCATCAACGGTATCAAAGTCGGTCTGATGGGTCCGTTAGCAGGTGTCGGTGACCCTATCTTCTGGGGTACCGTTCGTCCGGTCTTCGCGGCACTAGGGGCTGGTATCGCGATGAGCGGCAGCCTGCTTGGCCCGCTGCTGTTCTTCATCCTGTTCAACGCCGTGCGTCTCCTGACCCGCTACTACGGTGTGGCATACGGTTACCGTAAAGGGGTGGACATCGTTAAGGACATGGGTGGCGGCTTCCTGCAAAAACTGACTGAGGGGGCGTCTATCCTCGGCCTGTTTGTTATGGGGGCATTGGTTAACAAGTGGACACATGTGAACATTCCGCTGGTGGTTTCCACCATCACCGGGCAGGATGGTCAGACCCGTGTCACCACCGTGCAGACTATCCTGGATCAGCTTATGCCTGGCCTGGTGCCGCTGCTGTTAACCTTCGCCTGCATGTGGTTGCTGCGTAAGAAAGTTAACCCACTGTGGATCATCGTTGGCTTCTTTATCATCGGTATCGCGGGTTACGCTGTCGGCCTGCTGGGCCTGTAAAGCAATAACGTTAGACGCCGGGGGCTTGCCCCCGGTTTTTTTATCTGTTCTTCGGAGGATGAATGACTGTCACGGACATCGTATTGGTTTTATTTATTGCTGCCCTTCTGGCTTACGCGATCTATGACGAGTTCATCATGCCTCGCCGCCACGGCGAGACGCTGCTCTCCCTTCCTCTTCTGCGACGCGGACGCGTAGATGCGTTTATCTTCACGGGTCTCATCGTTATCCTTATTTACAACAACATCACCAGCCATGGTGCAATATTAACCACATGGTTATTATGTGCGCTGGCATTAATGGCGATTTATCTGTTCTGGATCCGCACGCCAAAAATCATTTTTAAATCCCGTGGATTTTTCTTTGCCAATGTCTGGATAGAATATAACCGTATTAAAGAGATGAATTTATCGGAAGATGGTGTACTGGTCATGCAATTAGAGCAACGCCGCCTGCTTATTCGTGTTAAAAATATTGACGATCTGGAAAAAATATACAAATTACTCGTTAAAACTCAATAAGTTAGATATATAGCATCGGCTATATTTTGTGTGTATTTTACGCAATAAACATAGCCGAAGCTATATTACTCTTTTTCTTTCTACCTATATTTCTTAACGATACATTCACCCTTAAATAAAAATGAAAATCGTTATCAACAAGAGTTTGAAATAATGCCTCTCCATTGTTGTTTTATATTCTCAAAATATGTTAAGGTTGCGCCCGTCGTTGGGGAGTAGCCGATTTCCTGTTCTCAGGAAATGTACGTGTCAACATACTCGTTGAAAAACGTGGCGCGTACGGATCGCTTTCTGCACATCTTATGTGCGTTGTGATCAGGCGAGACCATAGATACATCAACTGCTGTTTACTGGGGGCAGTGATGTGTCATATGGATATCTCCCGGTCTGGACGCTGTTATGAATATCTCCGCTACCATCCTTCTTGCTTTCGGCATGTCCATGGACGCGTTTGCCGCCTCCATTGGTAAAGGTGCCACGCTCCACAAACCAAAATTCTCTGAAGCATTACGCACCGGTCTTATCTTTGGCGCGATTGAAACGCTGACACCGCTTATCGGCTGGGGTCTTGGCATGCTCGCCAGCCAGTTTGTGCTGGAATGGAACCACTGGATTGCGTTCGTGCTTCTGGTGTTTCTTGGTGGCCGAATGGTCATTGAAGGTTTTCGCGGCAGTGACGATGAAGACGAGGAGCCTCAACACCGTCACGGTTTCTGGTTACTGGTTACCACAGCCATTGCTACCAGCCTTGATGCGATGGCCGTCGGTGTCGGTCTGGCTTTCCTGCAGGTTAATATTATCGCCACCGCGCTGGCCATTGGCTGCGCAACGCTAATTATGTCCACACTGGGCATGATGGTCGGTCGGTTTATCGGCCCGCTGCTGGGTAAACGCGCCGAGATCCTGGGGGGAATTGTGTTGATTGGCATCGGAGCCCAGATACTCTGGGCACACTTCGCCGGTTAATCTTCGCGCTGCCAGACGTGGATACTGAAATCCGTCTGGCAGCGAAATGTTGAGTGTGCAGCTAGCGCTTCCCATACTTCCGGTTTTGCCCGCCACGCGAACGGCGTCATCTGCAGCAACGCGGTGGCCTCTCCTCCTTTAAGCGTCATTTCATACGCCACGCTTTGCTCCTGCTTCAGGCTAAAACCGGCCAGCTGTTCAGAATGAGGGGCATGGAGACGCACTTCGTCGTAGATCAGCCCTTTCAGCTCCATAAGATGACGCGGGCCCGGCGTCACGGTGACTACCCATCCGCCCGGCTTCACCACGCGAGCCAGCTCTTCCGCCTTGCAGGGCGCGTAAATGCGGATAACAGCGTCCATGCTGGCATCGTCAAACGGCAAACGGTGGCTGGATGCCACGCAGAACGTCACGTCCGCGTAACGCTTTGCCGCTGCGCGAATGGCCACTTTCGACACGTCCAGACCGAATGTCAGCGCGCCCTTCTCACGGGCAATCTCGGCAAACCGTGCGGTGTAGTACCCTTCCCCGCAGCCGATATCGAGCATGGCGGTGGCAGAATCCGGCAGAATGTCATTCAGCCTCTGCGCGACGGTCTCCCGCAGCGGCAGATAGTGCCCGGCATTCAGAAACGCGCGACGCGCCTGCATCATCTCTGCACTGTCGCCGGGATCGCGGGAGCGCTTATGCTGCACCGGCAGAAGATTCACGTAGCCTTCTTTTGCCATATCAAACTGATGCCCCTGCGGACAGGTATAACTTTTATCTGAGTGTGTCAGGGGGGCGTGGCAAAGGGGACAGCTGAAGGTCATGGTGACTCCGGAGCATATTCAAAGGGCGAAGTGTACCGCTATTCGCCCTGGTTATAAACGCCCGGGTTAACGCATGACGATAAGGTGATCTGAACCCGCCGGTAAACCATCGGGTTTCACATTCTCCAGACGCAGCACGTTTCCCATAATCTCGCTGAAAACGGGCGCGGAGACGGCACCGCCGTAGTATGCCCCATTTTGAGGATCGTTAATCACGACTACGAGCGCAAAACGTGGATAGCTAGCGGGTGCAACACCTGCAGTGTAGGCGACGTATTTATCGACATACTTCCCGCTATCATCAATTTTCTTCGCCGTACCGGTTTTCACCGCCACGCGGTAGTCACGCACTGCTGCCTTAACGCCTCCCCCACCAGGCAGTGCCACACTCTCCATCATGTGCTCCACTTCATGAGCGATTTCCTCTGGCATGACGCGTTGTCCAATTACGGGTGGATCGATACGCGTGATTGAGAGAGGACGCTCAAGCCCGTAGCCGCCAATGGTGGCGTAAACATGTGCCAGCTGGAGCGGTGTCACCATCAGCCCGTAGCCAAAGGCAAACGTCGCCCTGTCGAGCTGGCTCCAGAATTTACGCTGTGGCAGTAGTCCCGCACTCTCCCCCGTTAAGCCAAGCCCCGTATTTGTACCAAAACCAAAGTTCCGGTAAGTATCAATAAGATGCTGGATCGGCATCGCCAGCGAGAGGCGGGATACGCCTGTATCGCTCGATTTTTGCAGGATCCCGGTCATGGTCAGTTCAGGGTAGTAACCCACATCGCGGATACGATGCCCGTCGAGAGTATACGGATGGGTGTCAATCACGCTGTCCGGCTGGACCAGCCCCTGCTGCAATGCAGTCATCAGCACCAGCGGTTTGACGGTAGAACCAGGTTCAAACGTATCGCTGATCGCACGGTTACGAAAATCGTTTATTGTTGCGCCTTCGCGATTATTGGGGTTGAAATCCGGATAGCTCGCCATGGCGAGTATTTCCCCGGTTGGGATATTAATTAACACCGATGCCCCGGATTCGGCCTTATTCCAGGCCACGGCATTATCAAGCGCATCTTCGGTAATGGTTTGCAGCCGCTCGTCGATGCTCAACTGGATGTTATGCGCCGGTGCAGGAGCAACTTCTGTCAGGTTTTCTACCACACGCCCGTAGCGATCCTCTCTTACCTGCCGGACCCCGGCCTTCCCCGTTAACTGAGCGTTGAAGCTTTTTTCCACACCTTCAATACCCTGCCCGTCAATATTGGTGAAACCAATCAGATTTGCCGCCACATGCCCGGCGGGATAAAAACGACGAGACTCATCACGTAAATTGATACCCGGCAAATTCAGTTTATCGATCCACTTTGCCTGTGCCGGGTCAACCTGGCGGGCAAGGTAAATGAAACGTCCCTGTGGATTCGCGTTGATGCGTGTCGAGAGCGTAGCCAAAGAGAGATGTAGCGCATTCGCCAGCGCTTGCCAGCGCTGATCAAAGCCGACTCCCCCTTTCGCCAGTACCGTTTTTGGATCGGCCCATACGGCCCTGACTGGCACACTGACCGCCAGTGGTCTTCCTTCACGATCCTTGATCATGCCGCGTGGAGCATCAATCGGCAGTTCCCGGAGTGACCGCATATCCTCTTGCTTCACCAGATTGTCTGGCTTGATGATTTGCAGCCACGCAACACGACCCAGTAAAAAAGCCAGACTACAAAAAATGGCAAAACAGAGCAGCGCAAAACGCGCCGGAGTGAAATTTCCGGCTGTCGTAAGTATCTTCTTCTTCACCTGAACCCCAGGACAATTTAACAACGCCCTGATTTAACGGGAAAAGCCGGGCAGAAGGAGCCGAAACAGTGCTACTAACCTCGCAGCTTTGCAACAAGTTACTAACAAGTACGGGGATGGTAATATTTTGAAAGATAAAGGGCATAAAAAAGCCCCGCGTTATGCGAGGCTTTATGTCTGAGAGTGAAGTGCTAAGCGCTTCAGTCAGCAGTGGTTCGATCAGATAGCAGTTACGTTAACTGCAGCTGGGCCTTTCTGGCCGTCCTGAATTTCGAACTCAACGTTCTGGCCTTCAGCCAGAGTTTTGAAGCCGTTACCCTGGATTGCAGAGAAGTGTACGAACACGTCTTTGCTGCCGTCAGCAGGAGTAATGAAACCAAAACCTTTAGACTCGTTGAACCACTTAACTTGACCTTTAATCTTTGCCATTTGCAAAATTCCTTAGAGTGTTTTCTTAGCCCGCAGGCATTAACTGAGATAAAACTGAGACATTACTGCATGAGGCACTAATATAAGGTTCGGCAGAGAAGCGGTATTCAACGACAACGTGTTTACTCAGGACTTCTTTACTGAAAATGCCACACATAAACAGAACTGTACCTCGTTTGACCCAAAACGTGTTATCACACACAATGTTTAATATGGCAAGCCATTTTTAAACATGTCTCGATCCGCCGCACAAATTCGAACACTGCCTGTCAGGTTTTGCACAATTATGCGCATAACATACAGGCAATTCTACTTCGTTACAGAGACTCAACGTTGCTTTCGCAGTCGCTGTAATCTAAGACTTTTTTAACATAGCTCAATCATTCCAGTGCGTCCAGCAGCCGGGAAAAGAAATCTTCAAAATTGATTGAGTTAGAACAATTTGTGAAAACTTATGCTTAAATCATTGTAACGACACGGCATTGTTTCGCAGAAAATACAATGTTAATAACCTGCAGTTGACTGTATTAAAATTCATCAGCTAATAAGCCGTGTTATGCACCAAAATAATGAAATTTTTATGACTCTGCATCAAAACAAGGCAAGCAAAACGTTTCGATAAAAATAAAATATTCATTATCGCGTTCACATACAGAATATATGCAACAATTTATCGCTTCGTTTATAAGGATAAATATTCACCAATTTTCAGTATCCTTAAAGAACTATCAACTGGTGCTAAATTATCTAGCGCAACCGTTAACTCCCTCACTGGGTCATCCAGCGCATCATCTGCCAGTTCAAACACGCCCCAGTGAATAGGAAACGCCAGAGGGCAGCCCAACTGTTGCCATAACGCAACGGCAGATTGAGGGTCCATATGATGTACAGCCATGAACCATCGTGGGGCATAAGCTCCGATAGGTAATGCAGCAGCGTCAATTCTCCCCAAACGCTCCGGTATCAATAGCAGCTCAGGCGAATAACCTGTATCACCGCTGAACCAGAAACGGTGATGCCGCCCCTCAAAGACCCAGCCGCACCACAAGGTGCGATTTCGATTCCAGGGTGTTCGCATACTCCAGTGCTGTGCCGGAACAGCACTCAAGGTCATCCCTTGCCAGGTGAAACTCTGCCACCAGTCGAGCTCAACCACACGTCTTGCTCCCCGGCGGCGAAACCAGTCGGCCAGACCTAAAGGTACAAACAGACTCACGTCAGGGAAGCGTTTAAGGATCCGACGGATAGTTGCGTCATCAAGATGATCGTAATGATTATGGGAGATAACGACGGCATCAAGCTGATGAAGTTGATCGACAGAAAGTACCGGAGGGGTTTTACGTTGTGGTCCCAGAAATGAGAACGGAGAGGCACGCTGTGAGAAAACCGGGTCAGTGAGGAGAATATTGCCGTCTATCTGCAGCAGCACACTCGCGTGTCCCAGCCACCATACCCCATCCTCATGAGGTTGCATAAGATCAACCGGTTGCCACCACTGACGTATAAAATCCTCATAACCGAGTGTGGGCGGTCTGGGCAAACCGGCCTCTTTACGCGCTTTTCGCCAGCGCTCAAGGTCACCGGGCTGATGCCCGACAGGACGGGTATTACGGAAACCATTCGGTGTGTGATGTTTCAGGGAGGGGTCATACCAGGGATTTTTCCAGACCACAGCCACCTCCCAGGACAAAAAGATTAACGCTCAGCCACCAGGCGGATAAAGTCGTCTTCGTCTTTGTCGTCTTCAGCGACAGCGTCTTTCGGCGCGTCTTTCTCTTCCGGTTCGTTAGCCTCACACAGACGGCGTAACAACGCATTTTGACGTTTTTGCTGATCGAGCAGCGCTTCCAGCAGTTCGATCTGCTCGTTAGTACGTGAACTGGCCCGGTTAACGAAAAACCAAATGACCAGCCCCACAAGCAGAACGACCAAAGAAATCATCAAGGATGCCACATTCAGCAGCCCTGAATTCAGTAACTCACCCATTTCACCACCTCAATAAAAACGTCTATTTTACCACTGGCGCGAAGGAAGGAAATCACCTTGAGAAAAAATGCGTGTTACCACGGAATAAACTTATTTATTGCGCAAACGCCGCTAAAGAACTGTACATCCTGATCGCACATCACATTGATGGTCTGCGTCCATAGCACCACGCACGCTACCAGCACGATAATCAGAATTACCCAGCATATTTTTTTTCACTCCACACTCCGTCAAAAGACCTGATGTAACCAGGTTATCACGGTTATCTTAAACAAGGGCTAACTGTACCGACATCAAGCCTTTTTCAGAATCATGCACTTGTTTCATTACGTAAACCGTTTACGCTTGCTTAATGATAACAACGATAAAGAGGCATTGATGCGCTTAATCATTCGAACAATTGTTGTACTGGCCATCGTCTGGATTGGCCTTCTGTTAACCGGTTATGGTGTGCTGGTGGGAAGCACTGAAAACGCAGCAGGATTAGGCATTCAGTGTAAATATTTAACAGCACAAGGAGTAAGCACCGCGCAGTATCTGCATACTGACAGCGGAATCATTGGCCTGACTAATTGCCCGGTACTGCGTAAAACATCCGTCGTGATCGATAATGGCTAATCAGCCAGGTTAACTGCAAAAGCGCCGCAACACTCGCGGCGTTTTTTATGCTAACGAGGATTAAAACGGATAGTCGTGATACCCCATCTGCTCGGAAATCTTACGTGCTGCGGTGTGCAGAATAGCCACATACTCGTGCAGTCGCTCCTCAGAGAAGCGCAACGTCGGGAAGGAAATACTAAGCCCCGCAATCACGACGCCAAAGCGGTCAAATACCGGAACACCAATACAGCGCAGCCCCTCTTCCTGCTCTTCGTTATCTTCGCCATAGCCTTGCTCACGCACCTTGTCGAGCACGGTTAACAGCGCATCCGTGCTGGTAATGGTTCGTGCCGTACTGCGTTTGTACTCCACGCCATCAAGGATCTGTTTCACTTCTTCTCGATCGCGCCACGCCAGCAGAACCTTACCAATGGCAGTACTATAGAGTGGGTTACGGCGGCCAATACGTGAATACATACGCAGGTTGTACATGGAGTCGATTTTATGGATGTAAACAATACTGTCTTCATCCAGTGCCCCCAGGTGGATGGTCTCTTTGGTCAGACGGGAGATTTCACGCATCTGAATATCCGCGCTGCGGATCAGGTCAACATTTTGCAGCGCACGGGCACCCAGTTCGAAGAGTTTCAGCGTCAGAGAGTATTTTTCAGACTCGCCTTCCTGCGCAACGTAGCCCAGTGACTTCATGGTTTGCAAAAAACGATAAACGGTGCTTTTCGACATCATCACACGCTGCGACAACTCTGTAATACCAATTTCACGCTTTTCCCCAAGCGCCTGTAAGATGCCAAACACCTTCAGCACGGAAGAAACAGAATCTGGCTGTTTATCCAAATCCGCAATTGCCATTTACCACCTCATAGAGAGTGTTTTATAAAAATCAGAATCGGTTTTTATTATAAGTTCCCGTCATGTCACCTGCAATCAATCCGCGTTTACTTCGTTACAAATCTGCGACATATCGCGGCTGTAACAATGCTAAAATAGTTACCCTGAGAATAATTTCACGCTGAGCTTTTTTAATCCTAATGGAAAAGACCTTTTCCGATGGCCTGCCTTTACCCCAGCGGTATGGCGCTATAGCGACCATCATTATCGGTATCTCAATGGCCGTCCTTGACGGCGCAATTGCGAATGTGGCCCTGCCAACCATCGCCAGCGACCTGCATGCCTCCCCTGCCAGTTCGATATGGATAGTTAACGCCTATCAGATTGCAATTGTGATTTCCCTGCTCTCGTTCTCTTTTCTGGGCGATATGTTTGGCTACCGTCGGGTTTATCAATGCGGTCTGGTGGTTTTCACCTTCACCTCATTGTTATGTGCCCTTTCTGATTCGCTGCATACCCTGACACTTGCACGTATTGCACAAGGTTTTGGCGGTGCAGCGCTCATGAGTGTTAACACAGCGTTGATCCGCTTAATTTATCCGCAGCGTCATCTGGGACGCGGCATGGGGATAAACTCGTTTATTGTTGCGGTCTCTTCTGCCGCCGGGCCAACCATTGCAGCAGCCATTCTTTCCGTCGCGTCCTGGCAATGGCTGTTCGCCATAAACGTGCCGCTGGGCATCGTGGCTATCTTCTTTGCCCTACGCTTTCTTCCCGCTAACGGCCCCAGAAGTACAATGCCGCGCTTCGACGTCGTGAGCGCGATAATGAATGCCCTCACCTTTGGTCTGCTGATTACTGCCCTGAGCGGTTTTGCACAGGGACAATCCCTGATGCTTACCGGCGCGGAACTCATCGTCTTGCTGGCGACAGGTTTCTTCTTTGTTCGCCGTCAGCTCACGCTTCCTGTGCCGTTACTGCCAGTTGACCTGTTGCGCATTCCCCTCTTTTCGCTCTCCATTTGCACATCTGTCTGCTCATTCTGCGCCCAGATGCTGGCCCTGGTCTCTCTACCTTTCTTCCTGCAAAGCGTAGTGGGACGCTCTGAAGTGGAGACCGGGCTGTTGTTAACCCCATGGCCGCTGGCTACGATGGTAATGGCACCGCTGGCGGGTTACTTGATTGAACGCGTCCATGCCGGTTTATTAGGTGCTCTGGGGCTGGCTGTGATGGCAACAGGCCTTTTCGCGCTGGCACTGCTGCCGTCATCGCCTTCCGATCTCGATATCATCTGGCGCATGATCCTGTGCGGAGCCGGGTTTGGCCTGTTCCAGTCGCCTAACAATCACACCATTATTACCTCAGCGCCGCGTCATCGCAGTGGAGGGGCCAGCGGTATGTTAGGCACCGCGCGTCTGTTAGGGCAAAGCAGCGGTGCAGCTCTGGTCGCTCTGATGTTTAACCTTGCCGGGCAAAACGGTAATCACATTGCGCTCCTTAGCGCTGGAGCCCTTGCTACCCTCGCGGCTATCGTCAGCGGTCTGCGCATTACCCAGCCCAGAGCCCAGGCATAAAAAAAGCCGGGCGGAGTCTTCTCCTGCCCGGCTTATTGCGGTTCTTCGCGTTACTTCATGTATTCCCCACTACGCAGCGCTTCGATACGTTTATCCAGCGGCGGGTGAGACATAAACATTTCACTCAGTGACTTCGATTTACCGTTAATACAGAAGGCCATCATGCTGTTCGCTTCCTGCGGCTCGTAACTGGTTTTCAGACGCTGCAGCGCAGCAATCATTTTCTCACGCCCAACCAGTTTTGCGGAACCGGCATCCGCGTGGAATTCGCGGTGACGGGAGAACCACATGGTGATAATGCTTGCCAGAATACCGAACACCAGCTCCAGTACCATGGAAACTGCGAAGTAGATCAGCGGATTACCGTTGCTCTCTTCACCTTCGTCGCGGTTGCCACCCATAAAGCCTGCAGCAATCTGCGCCAGAATACGGGAGATAAAGATAACGAAAGTGTTCACCACGCCCTGAATCAGGGTCATGGTCACCATGTCACCATTTGCGATATGGCTGATTTCGTGAGCGATAACCGCTTCGGCTTCATCACGGCTCATGTTCTGTAATAACCCGGTGCTGACGGCAACCAGGGATGCATCACGACGAGCACCCGTAGCGAACGCATTAATATCCGGCGCGTGATAAATAGCGACCTGCGGCATGGCAATCCCAGCCTGACGGGATTGCTGAGCAACCGTATTCATCAGCCACTGTTCCATATCGTTACGCGGCTGTTCAATAACCTCACCACCTACCGATTTCAGTGCCATCCACTTCGACATCAACAGTGAAATAAAAGAGCCACCAAAACCAAACAGCAGCGCCATAATCAACAGACCCTGAACGCTGCTCGACTGAATTCCTGTCAGGCTTAGCACGAGCCCGAAAACCACCATGACCGCAAGGTTGGTGAGCAGGAAGAGCGCGATTCGCATCATAATTTTCTTTTAACCTCAGTTTAACAAAACGCACTATGCGATTACCCACATCGTATGGGTATTGTGGCTATTTTCAAGCATCAGGTGGGCGTAAGTCACCAGAAAGACACAACTTTACACAATTGGAAACCAGCCTGACGGAAGGATGCAGAACAAAAAGAAACAGGCACAATTTCTTGTGCCTGTTGGGAGATTATTTTGCCGGAGCAGGTTGGACAGCAGGCTTCTCTTTCTCAAGATTCGCAAGGTCGAGTGCAATATGCACCGTCTCATCCAGATAAGGATCTGGCTCCTTGTAATCTTTTGGCAGATCGTCCAGTTTCTTGAGCAGAGGCTTACCTTCCCGTTTGAAGCGATCGTTGATACGCGCCAGACGCGTTGCATCGTCTTCGTTGTTCTCTTTTTCACGCTGAGCGTAGTTCAGAGAAACAATATTCCGTTTATCTTTCAGAGCATTGAAACGTGCAATGTCCTTCATGATGTACTGGAATTCCGCATCTTTCGCAATACGGTCATTATGCGCTTTCAGCAGTTCAGGACCAAACTGCGTCATATCACCCGCTTTCACGTAGGTCGCCGCGTTGATGCTGTCCCACGGTAACGCGTTATCTTCAAACTTCTCGCCGGTTTCCGTCTCTTCCGTGCCTGTCGGCATCATGATATCCGGCGTCACGCCTTTACGCTGCGTACTGCCACCGTTCACGCGGTAGAACTTCTGAATAGTGTACTGAACCGAACCCAGCGCAGGCCATTCAGGGCGCAGCATCTGATCGTAAATACGATTCAGAGAGCGATACTGTTGAACGGTGCCTTTACCGAACGTCGGTTCACCCACGATCAACGCACGGCCATAGTCCTGCATTGCGGCAGCAAAGATCTCAGACGCTGAAGCACTGAAGCGGTCCACTAAGACCACCAGCGGGCCTTTGTAGTAAACCACACCATCGTTGTCGGCATCTTCACGGACTTTACCGTTGTTATCGCGCACCTGAACCACAGGACCAGATGGAATAAACAGGCCAGAGAGCGAAACCGCTTCCGTCAGCGCACCGCCGCCGTTACTGCGCAGGTCGATGATAATGCTGCTAACGTTCTGCTTCTCAAGCTTCTGCAGCTGCACTTTCACATCGTCGGTCAGCCCTACGTAGAAGCCCGGGATATCCAGGACACCCACCTTCTCTTTACCCACGGTTTTCACCGACATTTTCACCGCGCGGTCTTCCAGACGGATACGCTCACGGGTCAGGGTAACAATACGGGTTTTAGTGCCTTTTCCTGCTGGCAGAACTTCCAGACGAACCTTGCTGCCTTTCGGGCCTTTAATCAGCGCCACCACATCATCAAGACGCCAGCCGATCACATCAACCATGTTCTGACCGGTTTGTCCCACACCCACAATGCGATCGCCTACGCTTATCGCTTTGCTTTTGGATGCCGGGCCACCCGCGACCATCGAATTGATCACGGTATAATCATCATCCATCTGCAGCACCGCGCCGATACCTTCGAGAGACAGGCTCATTTCAGTATTGAACTGCTCGGTGTTACGCGGGGAGAGATAGTTGGTATGCGGATCGATTTCGTGAGCAAAGGCAGTCATTGCCAGTGAGAAGACATCCTCACTGTTGGTCTGTGCCAGACGACGAATAGCAAATTTGTAACGACGCGTCAGCGTGTCACGGATCTCTTTTTCATCTTTGCCGGTGAGCTTAAGGCTCAGTTCGTCATATTTAACTTTTCCGTCCCACAGCGCATTCAACTCGGCTTCATCTTTCGGCCAGGGTGCTTTACTGCGATCCAGATTAAAGGTGTCATTGCCGGTGAAGTCCATCGGACGTTCCAGCACTTTCAGCGCGTACTGGTAGCGTTCAAAGCGGCGCTTTTGCGACAGGTTATAGAGATCGTAGAACAGATCCAGCTTGCCTGAACGCAACTCGTCACCCACATCAGATTTACGCTTAGCGAACTGCTCGACATCGCTGGCGAGCAAAACGTTATGGCTGTAATCCAGCAAGTTCAGATAGCGGTCAAAGATTTTGGCCGAAAAGGCCTGATCGAGATCGAACTGACGATAGTGCGAACGGGTGAAACGTGAGGTTACGCGCTCGCTCACCGTTGCGTGCTGCGTCTCTTCCTTAAGAACCGGAATTTGATCAACACGCGTGATATCGTCCACTGCGAAAGCGTGACCTGTTATGGCAAACAGGCCCGCCAACGCGGTGAGCTTAAAAAAAGTGTTCATGCCAGGCTTGGCCTCCGTTTCAGAACAACAAGTGTTCTGCGCGTACAATCATTGACATACCAGAAGTCAGCTGTACACGAACGCCATCTTTGGTGATTTCCAGTACAGTGGCGTCCATAGCATTGTTACCCGCTTTTACCTTCAGCGCCTGACCAACGCTCAGGGCGTTAATGTCTGAAACCGGGGTATGACGCGGCTCTTCACGAGGGGCGCGCGGGGCTTTCGCTGCAGGTTTGTCAGCACGCGGTTTGCGATCGTTATTATCATTACGACGCGGTGCAGGGCGTGGTTTACGCTCACGACGAGGCGCTTCTTCCTGGCCGTTTGCCGCTGCGGCTTCGCGTTTTTTCGCTTGCTGTTCAGCACGTTGTGCCTGAACGCGTGCTTTGGCTTCTTCCAGCTGTTTACGCGCGTGTTCAACGTGCTGCTCATCCAGCTCACCACAAGGGTTGCCATCGAGATCCACGCGAGTCGCGCCCGGTTTGATACCGTACAGGTAACGCCAGCTCGAAGTATAAAGACGTAAGGCGGAACGCAGCTGAGTTTTGCTGAGGTTCATTTCCCCCTCAACACGTGCCACCAGATCCTGAAAAATACCGACTTTCAGGGGACGAGCTTCACCTTCAGCACTGAAGCACTGTGGGAAACGCTCGGCCAGAAATGCGATAACTTCTTTACTGCTATTCAACTTAGGTTGATTTTCCATGAAATTTCCTGATTACAACGGACGTTGCCAACAAGCGCAGGCATGAACAGGCGTCATTATAATGACGCTATCAGTAAATGCTACGTTATCCGTTGATTATCCTGCGACGCTCGCAAAGAATTTTTGATAATCGGTTGCAGCGAGAACGTTTTCCAGGTTTGCCACCAGCTCGCGCAGTCCCTGTTCGTCCTCGGCTGTAAAGCGACTGAAGACCGTACTGTCGATATCCAGAACGCCAATAATCTGATTTTTTACCACCAGTGGCAGAACGATTTCAGAATTACTTGCAGCGTCGCAGGCAATATGTCCGTCAAACGCATGAACGTCTTCCACACGCTGTACCTGATTCTCGGCGACCGCGGTACCACACACACCGCGCCCTACCGGGATACGTACGCAGGCCAGCTTGCCCTGGAATGGCCCCAGCACCAGTGTTTCACCTTCCAGAAGGTAAAATCCAGCCCAGTTAACGTCACTGAGACGTTCAAACAGCAATGCGCTAGTATTTGCCAGAGTGGCTAAGAAGCTGGTCTCGCCCGCCATCAATGCCTTAAAATCGCGGTTCAGATCCGCGTAGAATTCTGTTTTGTTCATTATTCAATCACTTAGTTGTCTTACATAATTACCGCATAGCCTATTAAAATAAGCATTAAATGCGCTCATGCTCAAGATGAATCAGTTCATGAGTTATTATAACTTTCAACAATACTTATTTGTGCACAGCTGATGGCCTTAAAAACAACCAAAATTACGCCGACAAAAAAGATAACTGTCCATACGGTAAGCGAAGCTTTGCCTCGTGCACATTATCAGCGTTGCCCCCAGTGCGATACGCTTTTTATGTTGCCGAAGATGAAATCGCACCAAAGTGCCTTTTGCCCCCGCTGCGATGCCAAAATTCGTGACGGCCGCGACTGGTCTTTGACCCGCCTCGCCGCCATGGCCGTCACGATGCTGCTTCTGATGCCTTTCGCGTGGAGCGAACCGCTCCTCAAACTCTATCTGCTTGGTGTACGCATTGATGCCAACGTTCTACAGGGTATCTGGCAGATGACCCGGCAGGGTGATCCGGTAACTGCAGCGATGGTGCTTTTTTGCACCGTTGGCGCGCCGCTGGTCCTGGTCGCGGCGATTGCGTATTTATGGCTCGGCAACATTCTGGGTATGAACCTGCGACCGGTGTTGCTGATGCTGGATAAACTCAAAGAGTGGGTCATGCTGGATATCTATCTTGTGGGTGTTGGCGTGGCGTCAATTAAAGTGCAGGACTACGCGTTTCTGCAGCCAGGCGTCGGACTCTTTGCTTTTATCTGCCTGGTATTGCTCAGTATCCTGACGCTCATCCACCTGAACGTCGAACAGCTTTGGGAGCGTTTTTATCCTCAGCGCCCAGCCACACGCCCGGATGAGAACCTCCGTGTCTGTCTGGGTTGCCACTACACCGGGCTGCCCGACGCGCGTGGCCGCTGTCCACGCTGCCATATTCCTTTGAGACTGCGGCGCAACAACAGCCTGCAAAAATGCTGGGCGGCGCTGATTGCCTCCCTGGTGTTTCTGATCCCGGCCAATATGCTACCGATTTCCATTATTTACGTGAATGGTGCACGCCAGGAAGATACCATCCTCTCAGGCATTATTTCCCTTGCGCACAGCAATGTGGGGGTGGCTGCCATCGTCTTTATTGCCAGTATCCTGGTGCCGTTTACCAAAGTGGTGGTGATGTTTACGTTACTTATCAGCATTCACTTTAAATGTGAGCAGGGGCTACGTACCCGTATCCTGCTTTTGCGGTTCGTCACCTGGATTGGTCGCTGGTCGATGTTGGATCTGTTCGTGATTTCGTTGATGATGTCGCTGATTAATCGTGACCAGTTACTTGCTTTTACAATGGGACCCGCGGCTTTTTATTTCGGCTCAGCGGTGATATTGACTATTCTTGCTGTGGAATGGCTGGATAGCCGCTTACTTTGGGATGCACATGAGTCAGGAAACCCCCGCTTCGCCGACTGAAGCGAGAATTAAAACAAAACGCCGCATTTCGCCATTCTGGCTGCTGCCTGTCATCGCCCTGATGATTGCGGGCTGGCTTATCTGGACGAGCTATCAAGATCGCGGGAGTACGGTCACCATTGATTTCCAGACCGCCGACGGTATCGTCGCCGGGCGAACACCCGTTCGCTTCCAGGGGGTTGAAGTAGGTACGGTTCAGGACATCTCCCTTGGAAAAGGGCTGAACAAGATTCAGGTGCGGGTCAGTATTAAATCAGACATGCAGGATGCCCTGCGCAGCGAAACGCAATTCTGGCTGGTCACGCCGAAGGCCTCTCTGGCGGGTGTTTCCGGTCTGGATGCGCTGGTGGGCGGTAACTATATCGGTATGATGCCAGGTAAAGGTGAACCGCAGGATCACTTTGTTGCCCTGGATACACAGCCCAAGTACCGCCTTAACAACGGCGATTTGATGATCCATCTGCAGGCGCCGGATCTCGGCTCTCTGAACAGTGGCTCACTGGTTTATTTCCGTAAAATCCCGGTGGGTCGCGTTTACGATTACGCCATCAACCCGAATAAACAGGGTGTCACCATTGATGTGCTGATCGAGCGCCGCTTTACCAATCTGGTTAAAAAGGGCAGCCGCTTCTGGAACGTATCCGGCGTGGATGCCGATCTCAGCCTGAGCGGTGCAAAGGTGAAACTGGAGAGTCTGGCTGCGCTGGTGAATGGCGCCATTGCCTTTGATTCCCCTGAAAACTCAAGCCCTGCCACCGCTGATGACTCGTTCGGATTGTACGCTGACCTGGCGCACAGCCAGCGCGGAGTGATTATCAAACTCGTCCTGCCCGATGCGAAGGGGCTTAAAGCCGGTTCAACACCGCTGATGTATCAAGGGTTGCAGGTCGGTCAGCTTACCAAAATGACGCTCAACCCGGGCGGCTCGGTCACCGGCGAAATGACCGTTGATCCGAGCGTGGTCGATCTTCTGCGCGAGAAGACGCGTATTGAAATGCGCAGTCCAAAGCTATCACTCAACGATGCCAGTATCAGTAGTCTGCTGACGGGAAATACGTTTGAGCTGGTGCCCGGTGAAGGTCAGCCCAGCAATAGCTTTGTGATTGCCCCGGCCGACAAAGCCTTGTTGCAAAAGCCGGGTGTCGTGACGGTCACGCTGAATGCGCCAGAAAGCTACGGTATTGAAGCCGGCCAGCCGTTGATTTTGCACGGTGTTCAGGTAGGACAAGTTCTTGAGCGTACGCTTACCGAGAACGGCGTGAGCTTCTCGGTCGCCATTGACCCGCAATACAGCAACCTGGTCCATGGCGACAGTAAGTTTGTGGTTAACAGTCGTGTCGACGTGAAAGTAGGTCTGGACGGGGTGGAGTTCCTTGGCGCCAGCGCCAGCGAATGGGTCAACGGCGGGATCCGCATTCTGCCGGGCGATAAAGGCCCTGTGCGTGACAGCTACCCGCTGTATGCCAACCTGGATAAAGCGATTGAAAACAGCCTGAGCGATCTTCCTACCACTACGCTGACATTAAGCGCCGAAACATTGCCGGACGTTCAGGCAGGCTCCGTTGTGCTGTATCGCAAATTTGAGGTCGGGGAAGTGATCACCGTTCGCCCTCGCGCGGACGCATTTGATATCGAGCTGCATATCAAGCCGGAGTATCGCAAGCTGTTGACGCCAAACAGCGTCTTCTGGGCTGAAGGCGGTGCAAAAGTTCAGCTCAACGGTAACGGGCTGACGGTGCAGGCCTCCCCGCTTTCACGCGCGCTGCGTGGGGCAATTAGTTTCGATAACCTCAGCGGTGCAGGTGCGAATCTGCGCAAAGGGGATAAGCGTATTCTCTTCCCGTCCGAAACCGCAGCACGTGCCGTTGGCGGGCAGATTACCCTGCACGCTTTTGATGCGGGAAAACTGGCTGAAGGGATGCCAATCCGTTACCTGGGTATTGATATCGGGCAGATCCAGAAGCTGACGCTGATCACCTCGCGTAACGAGGTGCAGGCCACCGCCGTGCTCTACCCGGAATATGTACAGACGTTCGCCCGCACCGGTTCGCGCTTCTCGGTGGTGACGCCGCAAATCTCGGCCGCAGGCGTTGAGCACCTCGACACCATCCTGCAGCCGTATATCAACGTCGAGCCTGGCCAGGGCAATGCCCGTCGTGATTTTGAGCTGCAGGAAGCCACAATCACTGATTCGCGCTATCTTGATGGTCTGAGCATTGTGGTGGAGGTACCAGAAGCTGGTTCGCTCAGCATCGGCACGCCAGTACTGTTCCGCGGTATTGAGGTGGGCACAGTGACCGGTCTGACACTCGGGACGCTCTCCGACCGCGTGATGGTGGCGTTACGGATCAGCGAACGTTACCAGCATCTGGTGCGAAATAACTCGGTATTCTGGCTGGCTTCCGGCTATTCGCTGGACTTTGGCCTGACGGGGGGGGTCGTGAAAACTGGTACCTTCAACCAGTTTATTCGCGGTGGGATTGCGTTTGCCACACCACCGGGCACACCGCTGGCACCGAAAGCGCAACCGGGTAAACACTTCCTGCTGCTCGAAAGTGAACCGAAAGAGTGGCGTGAATGGGGAACTGCTCTGCCGCGTTAATCTCAGGGCTCCGGTGTCAACGCACCGGAGCCTTTATGCTACACTGCGCACCTGAACTTTTCCCTGTGGTGTACCCGTGGCTCAAAACTCCGTATTTCTTCCTGAACAATTCCTCGCGCAAATGCGTGAGGCGCTTCCTTCTCACCTGTCGTTAGACGATTTTATCGCCGCCTGTCAGCGTCCGTTGCGCCGAAGTATTCGCGTCAATACGCTAAAAATCAGCGTCGGCGATTTTCTCGCGCTGGTATCCCCGTACAACTGGCAACTGACGCCAGTACCATGGTGTGCTGAAGGGTTCTGGATCGAGCGTGATGACGAAGATGCCGTGCCGCTGGGAAGTACCGCCGAGCATCTGAGCGGGCTGTTTTATATTCAGGAAGCCAGTTCAATGCTGCCGGTTGCCGCGTTGTTCGCCGATGACAACGCGCCTGAGCGGGTGATGGATGTGGCCGCGGCACCCGGGTCGAAAACCACGCAGATTGCCGCCCGGATGGGTAACCAGGGGGCAATTCTTGCCAATGAGTATTCCGCCAGCCGCGTCAAAGTGTTGCATGCCAACATCAGCCGCTGCGGTATTCATAATGTTGCCCTGACACACTTTGACGGGCGCGTGTTCGGTGCTGCCCTGCCGGAAGCCTTTGATGCTATTCTGCTGGATGCTCCCTGCTCCGGGGAAGGTGTGGTGCGTAAAGATCCTGATGCGTTAAAGAACTGGTCTGTTGAAAGCAACCTTGAGATCGCTGCTACCCAGCGTGAGCTGATCGACAGCGCATTTCATGCACTGCGGCCAGGCGGCACATTGATTTACTCCACCTGCACACTGAACCGGGATGAAAACGAAGACGTCTGTCTGTGGCTGAAGGCGCAATATCCCGATGCCGTCGAGTTTCTGCCGCTCAACGATCTGTTCCCCACGGCAAAAGAGGCCATCACGCCTGAAGGATTCCTGCATGTTTTCCCGCAGATCTATGACTGTGAAGGTTTTTTTGTTGCCCGACTGCGTAAAGCTGTCGCCGTTGATCCCCTGCCCGCTCCAACGTTTAAGGTCGGCAATTTCCCGTTCACACCGCTGAAAGGCCGAGAGGCCGAGCAGGTCACCCTCGCCGCCAGAAAAGCCGGGCTTTCCTGGGATGAAACGCACCATCTCTGGTTACGTGAGAAAGAGATTTGGCTTTTCCCCGCCAGTATTGAACCGCTTATTGGCAAAGTACGTTTTTCCCGTATCGGGATCCGCCTGGCGGAAGTTCATAATAAAGGCTATCGCTGGCAGCATGAGGCCGTTATCGCCCTCGCCGGACACGAGAATACGTTCGCCCTGACACATCAGGAAGCCGAAGAGTGGTACCGTGGTCGCGATGTTTATCCTGACAGTACGCCATCGAATGATGAAATTGTGGTTACGTATCAGGGATACCCGTTGGGGCTGGCTAAAAAAGTGGGCTCACGACTGAAGAACAGCTATCCGCGTGAACTGGTGCGAGATGGTCGGCTGTTTACCGGTAACGATCGCACCGCCTGAAAAAAAGCGCATTTTTTTACTGGCGATTTCGCTCTCCTTGTCTACGATCAAAAATGGATGGCCGTACTGGTCATACCAGATTTTGACAATCGACCCGGAGAGCAATATGACGAAAACCAGCGTGCGTATTGGCGCTTTTGAGATCGACGACGCAGAACTGCGCGGCGAAATACAAGGCGATCGAACGTTAAGTATTCCCTGCAAATCCGACCCGGATTTGTGTATGCAACTCGATGCCTGGGATGCGGACATCAGCGTCCCGGCAATTCTTGATGGCGAACACTCTGTCCTTTACCGTGAGCATTACGATAGCAAAACTGATGCCTGGGTCATGCGCCTTGCCTGACCTAAAGAGAACCCGCCCGAAGGCGGGTTATTTATTACTGCAGTTGTGCCAGCGTAAAGTAACCGTCAAAAACAGCCCCCGTGTCGATATAGTGTAAATTATCAAAATCATACCTTCGGTCGACAGGCGTATGTCCGAACCAGAAATGATCCGCTCCGCGAATTCCCTGCCCTTTACCCACCATAAACCCCATCAACCGATCGCGATCCCATAATACGCGCTGGGCGCTTACCGGTTTTTGCCAGCGGTATTCCTCCGCAGGATAATCAGCATGGGCGATCACATTCAGGCCATTTGCGCAGGTGATCTCGATAATATGCGGCAAACTGCGACAGGCATTGAGCAGCGATAGCGCCAGCTGTTGCTGGTCACGTTCAAGGCGAGCAAACCACATTCCGCCATTCATCGTCCAGAGCGCAAAATTATTATTATCCAGGCTGTCGATTGCCATTTGTTCATGGTTGCCGCGCACCGCGCGAAACCATTTTTCATTGATTAGCGCCAGGCATTTAACGCTGTCAGGACCACGATCAATCAAATCCCCGACGGAGATCAGTAAATCCTCATATGGATTAAAATGACGACGTTTCAGTTCATCCATCAGCCACTGGTAACAACCATGAATGTCGCTAACAACCCAGACGTGACGCCACCTCCCACCTTCTAATCGCTGATACATAACACCTCCTGTAGCGAGTATAGTTGCACCAGACTTATCCGGAGAGACGCAATCCAGCAGTGCTTTCCACAAAGCTAAACAAACAGTAAACTAAGGATAAATAAATATTTCACCAGTATTAATCCAGTTTTGCATGCCCCCTAAAATATGCAATGCATAAAATTTGAGGTTTTCCCGTGTCAAATACGCGCCTGCAAGACGATGCAGCACATTCGCATCGTACCCATATCATTTCCGAACTGGTGAAAGGTCAACTCGTCCCAGGCCCTATCTGGCAAAAACGCGAGTATCGACTTAAATTTCTGTTACGTTCGCTGCTTTTCTGGTCTTCAACGCACCGAATGCTCGATGCGCTGGCCCGCCGCGACGATTTTGACCAACTTCTGGCCTCGCAAATCACGCTGCCAAGTAAAACCCATCGTCAGTATCTGATGCGTGGCATGAATGCCAACGCGCGTGCCGACGCTATCATTAGTCATTATCAGTGGATTGACTCTCTGAAAGATGCCGGGCTGGTCAACGCTTTAACTGGCCCCCAGGAGCAATCTATTGTTGAGTTTCATGCAAAAGATGGCGTGAGCTATAACGTCAATGCCATGAACGCCAGTAAAGCGGAGCGCGAAGGCGAGTGTACGCTGTGGCTGCGAGACAATGAAAATACCCTGCTTGCGAGCGTGACCTTTTGCGTCGCCCGGGAAAACGGGGAATATGTGCTGGTGATTGGCGGTCTTCAGGGACCTCGCCGCAGCGTATCCCGTGATGTGATCAAGCAGGCAACACGAGCCTGCCACGGCCTTTTCCCTAAGCGAGTATTAATGGAGGTGCTTTTCCAGCTGGCAACACTCTCCGGTATCAAAGCGATTTATGCCGTCAGCGATGAAGGGCATATCTTCCGTGCTCTGCGTTATCGCCTGAGTAAAGGCCGTCATTTCCACGCCAGTTACGATGAGTTTTGGGCCTCTATCGACGGTCAAAAGCGCTCAACATTCAGCTGGCAACTGCCCTTGCAGATGGAACGCAAATCCCTTGAGGAGATTGCCAGTAAAAAACGTGCCGAATATCGCCGTCGCTTTGAACTCCTTGATGAAATTGAGGCATCTGTTAAATCGCGCTTCTAAGCACTGCATAGGCTTTCGCTGACTGCGCACAAAAATTTAACAAAACAGGCAAAAAGGGCTGGACTTCCGCATGCTGTGTTGTGTTATGTTTTAGCAAGACACACACAGTGTGCACGCTGTAAAAGAAAGAAGGCGTTGGATTTATTCGTTTACTTTCATACAGATAAAAAGAGACCGAATACGATTCCTGTATTCGGTCCAGGGAAATGGCTCTTGGGAGAGAGCCGTGCGCTAAAAGTTGGCATTAATGCAGGCTAAGTCGCCTTGCCTTTTAAGAATAGATGACGACGCCGAGTTTTCCAGTCCACAGCTAAAGCGGCCTGAAAAAAAGCGTAAGAGCATCATAAAAAGTAAAAAACCGCAGTGCTTTCGCAAGCATCTGCGGTTTTTTATTGGAAACCTGAGCATTAGCAGAGCTTGTCGGCACGCTCGATAAACGGTGCCAGACTCATCTTCTGTCCCGGATGAGCCGGGTCATCAATCTGAATAACACTGATCGGTTGGCCACTGCTCTTACCGCTAGCCACCTGCTGCTCTGCGGTCTCATTTAACGGATATTGCACCAGCGTACTTGGGTTGATCGCATATAATGCATGACCCGGACGGCAAGTCAGCATCACCTCTTCGCGATTGAAAGCCCATTTGTCTTTACCCACTTCAAAACGGCTGACGGTAATCACCTGCGGTGCAGCCAGAGCACTCCCCGTGCAGGCCAGTAATAAGAGAGAAAGTACTTTCTTTTTCATATGCTATTTAACCTTATCAGAAGGGTTCCCAGGTAGCGAACAGACTGACCGTTGCCAGCACCAGCGTTCCCAGCACCACCTCTGCCTGTGTCATCCTGATAAAAATCTGTTGCGCTTGTCCGGTCTCCGGACGAAACCGTGGCACCAGAAAATACCGATTTGCCAGTGCAATTGCTACCATCAACGCCACCAGCGCACATTTGAACAACAAAAACCGCACGTAGTCAGCCTGCCATGGGATCTGGATGCCAGTGATAAACAGCGTGTTGATAATGCCAGTGAGCAGCACACCCGCAACGGCATAATGGCCGACACGCGAGAAACGCATCATGGTGTAGATAGCGGCATTTTGCCAGCGCCCTTTCGCCAGACGCATGCAGAACAGCAGCGGAAGTAATCCGCCAAGCCAGGTTGCGGCACACAGCAGGTGAAAAGCGTGATTAAGACGCTGCAAAGCCCCTGTCGGACCGTCGCTCATCGCCGCGTGCCCTACCCCTGCCAGCAGAATAAGCTGACCCATTGCGAGCAATAACAGCCGTGAACCTTTCAGGGGAGCGAGCCATGCAGCTCCGACGGTAATGGCAGCAAGAATCATTTGCCACAGCCAGACGCTGCCAAACTGCGTCGCCAGCACGCTACGTCAGATCTCCGGGGAAAAGACATCTCCCCAGCCACTGCCCATCAATCCCCCCTGAAACATAAACATCAGGAGTGCAGCACCCAGGCTGATTAAAGACGCCACTTTCTGCTGTAACTGGAAACGCCGGGACATCAGGCGGTGGAGTGAGGAAGGAGCAAACCAGACGCTGTAAAGCGCATTGCCAAAAATGAGCATCAGCGCCCCGAAATGGATAAATCGCAACCCGACATAAAACAGGGCCAGCATGCTATTTCACGCTAAAGTGGTAGCTGCCTTTGGTTTTATGGCCGTCTACGGAGACCACATGCCAGTCGACCTGATAGGTCCCGGGCGTCAGCGGTTGTTCCAGCGGAACCGTCAGCTGAGTGTTGTTCTTTTCGTCTCGTTTAACCGTACCTGTTTTCATAACCTGCTTTTGTGCATCCGTGACCACGACCCCACTAAAACCAGGTTCGATACCTTCCGAAAAAATCAACGTAAGGACCTGGGGTGGTGTCACCTGGCTGTCTGCCGCCGGGGTTTGCTGTTTAAGATGAGCATGCGCCAGCACAGAAGGCGTCATGACCAATGATGCCAGAAAGGCAAGCGCGCATACCGCGCGGGAAGTGGTTAGTCCCATCGCAATCATTCCTTTTTGTTATGTCTGTATGCTAAAGAATAACGCTGTATAATAAACGAGTCGAGGATCATCCCGCCTCCGCTTGTCATCATCGTGCAATCGCGGTAACGTTGCCGCCGCATAATAAGGAGAAGGAAATGAAGATCAATCTGGCCACCCTTCCTCAGGACGAGATGGATAAAGTGAATGTCGATCTCGCTGCCGCAGGCGTCGCGTTTAAAGAGCGTTACAACATGCCCATCGTGGCTGAGGTTGTTGAACGTGAACAACCGGCTCATCTGCGCGACTGGTTTCGCGAAAGATTAATTGCCCACCGTCTCGCATCGGTCAACCTCTCTCGTTTGCCCTACGAGCCTAAAGTTAAATAAGCTTAAAAAGTCGTTACACTTCCTTACGCAGAATATGCCAGGATAAGAAAACCCTGATTAATTTAGGTGTATTCTTAAAATCCCTGCGACTCAGTGTATAAGGAAGTCACGATGTCACAATGGAATATTGCCGCAGCCCAGTATACCGGGCAGCATCACAGTGTGGATGACCATGTTGCGCGCCACCTCTGCTTCATCGCCGAAGCAGCACGCCAGCAATGCGATTTGCTGGTATTTCCTGAACTTTCATTAACGGGTTCGGGCACAACGGTATTACCTCCTCCCCCCAGTGATGCGCAGCTTGGACCCCTGCTCGACGCCGCACATTTTTACCAAATTACCCTCATTGCCGGGCTCCCTCTTGAACGGAATGGTCAGCGCCAGAAAGGACTCGCGCTGTTTACGCCTTCCAGCCAGGGTATCCTGCGCTACCCGCAGGGGAGCGGTGCAAGTCTGGTTCCGGGGGATAAACAACTTAGCATCATTGATGCGCATACCGATTCACCCAATCTCGATTCACAGGCGGCGCTGTTTACCAGCTGTCAGTCTGTTGTTGATTATCGCTGGCGGCAGTCCATCAGCACCCTGCAGCGCTTCGCACATAAATATGCGATTGCCGTGTTAATGGCTAATGCGTGTGGCGGCAGCGCGTTATGGGATGAAAGAGGTCAGTTGATTGTCCGCGCGGATAAAGGCGAGCTCTTGCTGACCGGCACGCTCGGCAGACAGGGTTGGCAAGGCGATATCATTCCTTTAGGCTAAGCGTTTTAAGCTCAGGAGTTTTCAATGCTGCGCGTCATCGATACCGAAACTTGCGATCTTCAGGGCGGAATTGTGGAAGTGGCCTCTGTCGATGTGGTAGACGGTAAAATCGTCAACCCAATGAGCCATCTGGTGCGCCCTGATCGCCCCATTAGCCCGCAGGCTATGGCAATCCATCGCATTACCGAATCAATGGTGGCGGATAAGCCGTGGATAGAAGAAATTATTCCACACTATTACGGTAGCCCGTGGTACGTCGCACATAACGCCAGCTTTGACCGCCGGGTATTGCCCGAAATGCCAGGGGAATGGATTTGTACTATGAAGCTGGCGCGTCGCCTCTGGCCGGGGATCAAATACAGTAATATGGCGCTGTATAAGTCCCGCAAGCTTAGCGTCCGTACACCTGAGGGGCTTCACCATCACCGCGCGTTGTACGACTGCTATATTACCGCCGCGTTACTCATTGATATTATGAATATCTCTGGCTGGACGCCGGATGATATGGCAACGATCACCGGTCGTCCTGCGCTTCTCACCACCTTTACCTTTGGCAAATATCGCGGTAGAGCGGTGTCTGATATTGCGGATAAAGATCCGGGCTATCTGCGCTGGCTTTACAATAACCTCGACAAAATGAGCCCGGAACTGCGCTTAACGCTGAAGCACTACCTGGGCGAAGCTTAAGGCTCTTCACCGCCTGGCAGCGTTCCCTGCGCCAGGCCAATCAGGAAGGCATATTCCAGGGCGACGCCTTCATAGGTCTTGAACCGCCCTGATTTTCCTCCATGCCCGGAATCCATATCGGTACAGAGCAGCAACAGATTATCATCGGTTTTTAGCTCCCGCAGTTTTGCCACCCATTTTGCCGGCTCCCAGTACTGCACCTGCGAATCATGCAACCCGGTGGTGACCAGCATGTGCGGATAGGCTTTTGCCTCCACGTTATCGTACGGGCTGTACTCTTTCATATAGCGATAGTAGATCGCATCCTGAGGATTCCCCCACTCTTCGAACTCCCCCGTCGTCAGGGGAATGGATTCATCAAGCATGGTCGTGACCACATCGACAAACGGAACCTGCGCGACAATCCCTTTGAAGCGATCGGGACGCTGGTTGATCACCGCCCCCATCAACATGCCGCCCGCGCTGCCCCCCATCCCAAAGCAGAGATGCGGATCCCCGTAGCCTTGCTCAATCAGCGCATCACAAACATCGAGATAGTCATTGAAGGTGTTTTTCTTTTTCAGGAATTTCCCGTCTTCATACCAGTGCTGCCCCAGTTCACCGCCGCCGCGCACATGGGCGATAGCGAAAACGAAGCCACGATCGAGCAGACTTAACCTACTGCTGCTGAAATCGGCATCCATGCTTGAGCCATAGGAACCATAGCCGTAAACCAGCAGTGGGTTTTTCCCTTTCCGGAAATGCGCCTGGTGGTAAACAAGTGAGACCGGAACTTCCACGCCATCGCGGACAGTGACCCACAGATGCTCGCTGCGGTAGTTCTCAGACTCAAACCCTTTGACCTCGGTCTGCTTAATCACCTGACGCTGCCCGGTATCCATATCCAGCTCAAACAACGTGTCCGGCGTGGTCATTGAGGAGTAACCGTAGCGCAACCGAGACGACTCGGGCTCAGGATTGAAACCAATCCACGTTACATACGCTGGGTCGTCGAACGCAATCCCCACCACTTCCTGGGTTTTACGGTTGATTTGCCGGATACTGGTCAGCCCGCGCTGACGCTCTTCCACCACCAGCCAGTCGGTAAACAGAGTGAACCCTTCCAGCATCACTTGCTCCCGCGCGGGAATAAGCACCTCCCACTTGCGCTCATCGCGCACTTTGGTTTTATAGAGACCAAAGTTTTTGCCCTCGCGATTTGAGCGCAAATAAAAACTGTGCTGGAAGTGATCCAGGCTGTACTCATGATCCTTGCGACGCGGCAGAAAACAGAGCGGCTGGGCATCAGGTAGTTCGGCGTCCAGCAGCAAAACCTCAGACGTCGTCGCGCTGGAGAGGAAAATAATCACATAGTGGCGTGAGGAGGTTTTATGCAGGCTGACATAAAACGTTTCGTCTTTCTCTTCATAGACCAGTTCGTCATCGGCAGAACCCGTCCCTACGGTATGTCGCCACACCTGATAAGGCAGTAGCGTGGACGCATGCTTTTTGACGTAGTAGACGGTCTCGGAATCATTCGCCCAGACAAAATCCGGGGAGACGTTTTCCAGCATTTCAGGATACCAGTTCCCGGTGTCCAGATTGCGAAAACGCAGGCCATACTGACGGCGGGAGAGGTAGTCCTCAGCCAGCGCCATAATCGTGTTGTCAGGTGAAATGGACATGCCGCCCAGCGTATAAAATTCGCTGTGGGCGGCGCGCTGGTTGGCATCCAGCAAAATCTCCCACTCATCCCATTCGGCACTTAACACGGGTTGTCGTTGGTAGATGGGATACTCGTTGCCGGGCTCGTAGATATGACGATAGCGATAGCCATTTTTGGTCCAGGGCGCGGAAATATCATGCTGAGGAATGCGCAGCACCATTTCATTCAGCAGTTGATCCTGAAGTGCCTGCTGGCTGGACATGACCTTGCGGCCATAGTCGTTTTCCTCGTGCAGGTAGTCGAGCACCTCTGGCCGGGAGCGAGAATCGTCCCGTAGCCAGTAATAATTGTCTATACGCGTATCGCCATGCGTGGTGATCGCATAAGGAGTACGTCGGGCTTTCGGTGGCATGTCATCATTCTTTTAAGTTTTACACCCTATAAGGTTGGCAAAACCCACGCATGATGCAAGCGAAACAGTGTCGCAGCCGCGACGCTATCCCTGTAACGCTTTTTTTTGTTCCCGGATATCCTGCTCAATACCCTCGCGTACATCCTGCGGGATCTTCAACGCATCGCCGAGGGCATTGAGGTAGCTACGTTCCATAAAGTGGTCGATATCAATGGCGGCACAGCTGAGAAAATAGAGTTCAAGCGCCTCTTCCTCATTCTTCACACTCTGCGCAAGACGCTGTGGATCGAGCGGCTGTTCAATCGCCTGCGCCACCAGGGCTCTGCCCTTCTCTTCAACACCGGCTTCGCGAAGCTGCTGCTCAATCGCCGATCGTTCTTTATCGTCAATATGCCCGTCACTCTTCGCGGCAAAGACCAGCGCAAGGATCAATCGTTCGGTACGCAGATCCAGCGGCGAGGTGTGCTCGCTATAATGCGGTTCATCGCAGTGTGCAGCCCGTACCCTGTCTTTGTATTTATTCCATAGTACGGTGCCTGCGATGGCCCCGCCACCGGCCAGCAACGCGCCAGTACCATATTTTGCCAGCAGCTTACGTGAGGATTTATTCGCGACTAAAAGGCCTGCCAGCCCGCCAAGTGCGCCGGGAACCAATAGTTTACTGAGCCCCTGCTCGCCAGACGACGATGCTTTCTGTCCTAACAGCGATTGCAACTGATTTAACCAACCTGACATGGTTTCCCTCACTTAACGGTGAACATATTTCACAGCGTAAGCGAGCAGGCGTCAGGAAATGTCTGGATGGGCTAAAGATGCGCAAATTTCTTCCCCCTCCCTTAGCCCTGCACAAGACACACGCAAACGTTTTCGTTTATACTGCGCGCATCTTTTTCAGGGGGAATGTTATGACTCGTTTAGGCACTGCGCTGCGACCTGCAGCGACGCGTGTGATGCTGTTGGGATCGGGCGAACTGGGTAAAGAGGTCGCCATTGAATGTCAGCGTTTAGGTGTGGAAGTGATTGCCGTAGACCGTTACGCCGATGCTCCTGCCATGCACGTCGCCCATCGTTCTTATGTGATTAACATGCTGGATGGCGATGCCCTGCGGGCACTGATTACGCAGGAGAAACCCGATTTCGTGGTCCCGGAAATCGAAGCCATTGCCACCGATACGCTGATCGCTCTTGAACAGGAAGGCCAGCGCGTGGTGCCCTGTGCCAAAGCGGCAAAACTGACCATGAACCGGGAAGGTATTCGTCGTCTGGCAGCGGAAGAGCTGGGGCTCCCCACGTCGAGCTATCGGTTTGCGGGCGATAAGGCCGCATTCCTGAAAGCCGTCGAGGAGATTGGCTACCCGTGCATCGTTAAGCCGGTGATGAGCTCCTCCGGAAAAGGACAGAGCTTTATTCGCGACAGCAGCACCCTGGATAACGCGTGGGATTATGCCCAGCAAGGTGGTCGTGCCGGAGCGGGTCGCGTGATTGTCGAAGGCGTCGTGAAATTTGATTTCGAGATCACTCTGTTGACCGTCAGCGCCATTGATGGCGTCCATTTCTGTGACCCAATTGGCCACCGTCAGGAAGATGGCGATTACCGTGAATCCTGGCAGCCGCAGCAGATGAGTGCCCTGGCACTGGAACGTGCGCAGGCGATCGCCCGTAAAACCGTACTGGCGCTGGGCGGCTATGGCCTGTTTGGCGTAGAGCTTTTCGTCTGCGGAGATGAGGTTATTTTCAGCGAAGTCTCACCTCGCCCGCATGACACCGGCATGGTCACGCTCATTTCGCAGGATCTTTCCGAATTCGCCCTGCACGTGCGCGCGTTCCTCGGATTGCCTGTTGGTGGCATCCGTCAGTACGGCCCGGCCGCTTCCGCAGTGATCCTGCCGCAATTAACCAGCCAGAATGTCACGTTTGATAACGTCGACGGCGCAGTAGGTGCAGGGTTACAGGTGCGTTTGTTCGGTAAACCGGAGATCGACGGCACGCGTCGTCTTGGCGTAGCATTAGCCACCGGGGATAACGTAGAAGACGCCGTGGCGAGAGCGAAAACAGCCTCCGCAGCAGTTAGCGTAACAGGATAAAAAAACGGGCCGAAAGGCCCGCTTTTCATGCTGCGAATAACTTACTGCTGCGCACCTTCAACCGCTTCACGAGCCAGTTTAGTAATGCGATCCCAGTCGCCCGCTTCCAGCGCATCCGCCGGAACCAGCCATGAACCACCGATGCACAGCACGCTTTTCAGTGCCAGGTAGTCACGGTAGTTAGCAGGAGAGATGCCACCCGTCGGGCAGAAACGAACCTGAGCGAATGGACCCGCAATCGCCTGCAGCGCTTTGGTGCCGCCGTTCGCTTCTGCCGGGAAGAATTTGAACTCTTTCAGACCGTAGTCCATACCCAACATCAGTTCAGATACGGTGCTAATGCCAGGGATCAGCGGAATGGTACCTTCGGTTGCCGCTTTCAGCAGAGACTCCGTCAGGCCCGGGCTGATCGCAAACTGTGCGCCCGCTTCAGTCACTTCCGCCAGCTGCTGTGCATTCAGAACGGTACCCGCACCGACGATGGCGTCCGGCACTTCTTTAGCGATTGCGCGAATGGCATCCATAGCGCAGGCGGTGCGCAGGGTGACTTCCAGAACACGAACGCCACCGGCAACCAGCGCTTTCGCCATCGGTACCGCATGCTCCAGTTTATTTACCACGATAACCGGCACGACAGGGCCAGTGGTCATGATTGCTTCTGCACTTGTTTTCCAGTTTTTCATCAGTGTCTTCTCTCGCCAGATCGTTAAAATCAAGTCGTCTTAAAACGTAATACAGGTTGCGCCCTGCTCAGCACCAGAGAGTTTCTCACGCAGCGCACCAAACATTTCGCGCCCTGTCCCCACGCGCGATGCGCTCAGGTCAGGAATATGTGGCTTACGTGCCGCGAGCTCTGCGTCATCCACCAGCAGGGTTAACTCACCTGTCTGACCGTTTACGCGGATCATGTCGCCGTCACGCACTTTCGCCAGCAAACCACCGTCGTAAGCTTCAGGTGTCACGTGGATGGCTGAAGGCACTTTACCGGATGCGCCAGAGAGGCGTCCATCCGTCACCAAAGCAATTTTGAAACGGCGGTCCAATAATACACCAAGTGGTGGCATAAGTTTATGTAATTCTGGCATCCCGTTGGCCTTTGGCCCCTGATGGCGAACGACCACCACGCAGTCTTTATCCAGAAGACCGGCGTCAAAGGCAGGTAATACGTCGTGCTGGCTTTCGAACACTACCGCCGGTGCTTCGATAATCTGATTCTCTTCCGGTACGGCAGATGTCTTCATCACCGCGCGTCCGAGGTTGCCGCTGAGCACTTTGGTACCGCCATGAGGAGAGAACGGTTTGTCGATGGTGGCGATAACCTGTGCATCAAGAGAGGCATTCGCCCCTTCGCGCCAGTCCAGCTCGCCGTTATTCAGCCACGGCTCCTGGGTGTAGCGTTGCAGACCAAAGCCCGCCACGGTATTTACATCTTCATGCAGCAGACCGCCTTTCAGCAGCTCGCGCATCAGCAGCGGCACACCACCTGCGGCCTGGAAGTGGTTAATGTCAGCCGGGCCGTTCGGGTACAGGCGCGCCATCAGCGGCACCACAGAAGAGATCTCGGAGAAATCATCCCAGTTAATCAGAATGCCCGCCGCACGCGCCATGGCCACCAGGTGCATGGTGTGGTTGGTTGACCCCCCCGTTGCCAGTAACGCGACGATACCGTTAACGATGACTTTCTCGTCAACCATTTTGCCCATTGGCATCCATTCGTTGCCATTACCGGTCAAACGCGTCACCTGACGGGCAGCAGCTTCGGTCAGCGCCTGGCGCAGTGGTGCATCCGGCTGGATAAAGGACGAGCCCGGAAGCTGCATCCCCATGAACTCTACGACCATCTGGTTAGTGTTAGCCGTACCGTAGAAAGTACAGGTTCCCGGCGCATGGTAGGACGCGGCTTCTGCCTCCAGCAGCGCCTGACGATCTGCTTTCCCTTCTGCATACAGCTGACGGATACGCACTTTCTCTTTGTTTGGCAGGCCGCTTGCCATCGGGCCGGATGGCACGAAGATCGCAGGCAGATGACCAAACGACAGCGCAGCCATTACTAGGCCCGGCACAATCTTGTCGCACACGCCGAGATACAACGCGCCATCGAACATGTTGTGTGACAAGCCAACCGCTGCAGACATCGCAATCACTTCGCGGCTCAGCAGGGAAAGCTCCATTCCGTCCTGACCCTGCGTCACGCCGTCGCACATCGCCGGAACACCGCCCGCCACCTGGCCCACGGCATTCACGCTGTGCAGCGCTTTACGGATGATATTGGGATATACCTCATACGGCTGGTGCGCGGAAAGCATATCGTTATAGGAAGTAATGATGGCGATGTTGTTACGCAACATGCTTTTCAGCGAGGCTTTATCATCGGGTTGGCAGGCGGCGAAACCGTGTGCCAGGTTACCGCATGCCAGCTGAGAGCGGTGGACGGTGTTACTTTTAGCTTGTTCAATCCGGGCGAGGTAGGCCGAACGGGTCTCTTTCGAGCGTTCAATAATGCGTTGTGTTACGCGTAACAATGTCGGATTCATAAATGCTCCTCTAATTTATCTGTCCGTGCTCAGGAGTTTACAAAGTCGCTGGCAGTTGTTAACAACGCTGAAACGCTTGCTGTCCGGAGCTCAGGGGCAAAATCACTTCCGGCAGTGTAATAAAAAAAGCTCCGCGGGTGAATCCACACGGAGCTTAAAAGTTTAAAAATTATGCCACTAGCTGTGTTAGATCATGTTACCGGTAAAATAACACTTTCGAGCTAGAGGATGATCTTACTCAAACTCGTTCCAGGAGCGGCCATCGCGGGTGATCATCGCAACCGACGCGACTGGCCCCCAGGTGCCTGCCTGATACGGTTTAGGCGCATCCTGATCGGCTGCCCAGGCTTCGGTAATGGAGTCAACCCATTTCCAGGCCTCCTCCACTTCGTCGCGGCGCACAAACAGCGCCTGGATACCGCGCATGGTTTCCAGCAGCAGGCGCTCATACGCGTCTGCAAGATGCGTCTGGTTGAAGGTTTCGGAGTAACTCAGATCCAGTTTGGTGGTCTGCAGGTTGTGTTTGTGGTCAAGACCCGGCACTTTGTTCAGGATCTGAATATCAACCCCTTCGTCCGGCTGCAGGCGAATGGTGAGTTTGTTCTGAGGCAGTTCCTGCCAGGACTCTTTGAACAGGTTCAGTTCCGGGTTTTTGAAGTAGACAACCACTTCGGAGCATTTGGCTGGCAGACGTTTACCGGTACGCAGATAGAACGGAACCCCCGCCCAGCGCCAGTCGTCGATATCCACGCGGATCGCCACAAACGTCTCGGTGTTGCTGGACTTGTTCGCGCCCTCTTCCTCCAGGTACCCAGGCACTTTTTTGCCTTGCGCAAACCCGGCGGTGTACTGACCACGAACGGTCTTCTCACGTACGTTAGAGCGGTCGATACGGCGCAGTGACTTCAGTACTTTCACTTTTGCGTCACGGATGCTGTCAGCCGTCAGGTCAGACGGTGGAGACATAGCAATCATGCACAGAATTTGCAGCAGGTGGTTCTGGATCATGTCGCGCATCTGACCGGCCTGGTCAAAGTAACCCCAGCGCCCTTCAATCCCCACCTCTTCCGCCACGGTGATTTCCACGTGGTCGATAGTGCGGTTGTCCCAGTTGTTCACAAACAGGGAGTTAGCAAAACGCAGCGCCAGCAGGTTCAGGACCGTCTCTTTACCAAGATAGTGGTCAATACGGTAAACCTGGCACTCTTCAAAGAACTCGCCTACCTGATCGTTAATTTCGCGGGAGGTTGCCAGCGACGTACCCAGCGGCTTCTCCATCACCACGCGCGCCGGCTTGGCGTTCAGTTTGGCTTCACCCAGACCTTTGCAGATGGCACCAAAGGTGCTTGGCGGCATGGCGAAATAGTTAATGGTGACACGATTTTTCTGATCCAGCATATCGCCCAGGCGGGAAAACGCACTGATGTCGTTCACGTCCAGGTTACAGAAATCAAGGCGTCCGCTCAGCGTATCCCACAAACTTTCATCGATTTTCTCTTTCATGAACGTTTCGAGCGCTTCACGAACGACTTTGGTATAAGCGTCCTTGTCCCATTCGGCGCGCCCTACACCCAGGATACGGGTATCTGGATGAAGTTGGCCTGCTTTTTCCAGTTGATACAGGGAAGGCAGCAATTTCCGGCGTGCAAGATCGCCTTTCGCGCCGAAAATGACCAGGTCACATGCCTGGGCTGTTTGCGTTACCGCCATGTCATTCTCCTCAGTTGGATCACCTGGTACTTCTGCCAGGTATCGTTGTAATTTTATTACAATGCACTGTACTGCTTTTACGTCATTCCCGAAACCATTAGCGCTTATCGCCACGTGCTTTACCGCGATTTTTCGCCATTCCGGTGCTTTCGGAGGTGCAATGACGCAACAACCGTCGATTCTTTGCGCAACAAGGGCCCGGCAAAACCCGACGCCGATCAAGTAATGAAAAAAAACAACAACATTATCTTGTCGACTGTTACCCTTTATGGAAGCCACAGGGGTAATATCGGCTAAATCGAATCACGATTTCACCCATTTATGAAATCGTTTACACCCATGAGCGTCATGTTAACAATGAACATGCTGGAAAAAATCCAGTTTCAACTGGAACACCTTAGCAAATCCGAGCGAAAAGTGGCCGAAGTTATTCTCGCGTCTCCCGCTCAGGCGATTCATTCAAGCATCGCCGCTCTGGCGCAGGAAGCGAGTGTCAGCGAGCCAACGGTAAATCGCTTCTGCCGTAGCCTGGAAACGCGCGGCTTTCCTGATTTTAAACTGCATCTGGCACAAAGTCTGGCTAACGGCACACCTTATGTTAATCGTAATGTGGATGAAGACGACAGTGTTGATGCCTACACAGCGAAAATATTTGAGTCAGCCATGGCCACACTTGACCATGTCCGCCAGAGTCTGGATATGAGTTCGGTGAATCGAGCGGTGGATTTACTCACCCAGGCCAAGCGGATTGCATTCTTTGGTCTTGGCTCATCGGCAGCTGTGGCGCACGATGCTATGAACAAATTCTTCCGCTTCAACGTACCTGTTATTTATTCAGATGACATTGTGTTGCAACGCATGAGCTGTATGAATTGCAGTGAAGATGATGTCGTGGTACTGATTTCGCACACCGGACGCACCAAAAGCCAGGTGGAACTGGCCCAGCTGGCGCGTGAAAACGATGCCATGGTGATCGCTCTTACGACGGCGGGTACACCTCTGGCCCGTGAAGCGACGCTGGCTATTACCCTCGACGTACCGGAAGACACCGATATCTATATGCCGATGGTCTCCCGTCTGGCGCAGCTCACGGTGATTGACGTGCTGGCGACCGGTTTTACCTTACGAAGGGGAGCAAAATTCAGAGATAACTTGAAGCGTGTCAAGGAAGCGCTTAAGGAATCGCGTTTTGATAAAGAATTGCTTATAAAGAGCGATGTTCCCTGATAGTTGATAACAAGACGTAACGAATAATTACGATGTAACGATTTACGGCATTCGGTCCACTCTCTGCCGCCTTGCGGCAAATGAAGGCCGATTCAATGTTCACGCAACACCAAAGTTGTTTCAGTCAACGGAGTAATACATGTCCAGAAGGCTTCGCAGAACCAAGATCGTAACCACCTTAGGCCCGGCCACCGATCGCGATAATAATCTCGAAAAGATTATCGCCGCAGGTGCCAACGTGGTGCGTATGAACTTCTCTCACGGTACGCCAGAAGATCATAAATTACGTGCCGATAAAGTGCGTGAAATCGCAGCAAAACTGGGGCGCCATGTTGCCATCCTCGGCGATCTGCAAGGTCCTAAAATTCGTGTATCGACCTTTAAAGAGGGAAAAGTTTTCCTCAATATCGGCGACAAATTCCTGCTTGATGCCAATCTCGGCAAAGGTGAAGGCGATAAAGAGAAGGTCGGGATTGACTATAAAGGCCTGCCGGCTGACGTGGTACCTGGCGATATCCTGCTGCTCGACGACGGTCGCGTACAGCTGAAAGTGCTGGAAGTTCAGGGCATGAAAGTGTTCACCGAAGTCACCGTCGGCGGCCCGCTCTCCAACAACAAAGGTATTAACAAACTGGGTGGCGGCCTCTCTGCAGAAGCGCTTACCGATAAAGACAAAGCGGATATCGTTACCGCTGCGCTGATCGGCGTTGACTACCTGGCCGTCTCCTTCCCACGCTGCGGTGAAGACCTGAACTATGCGCGCCGACTGGCACGTGATGCTGGCTGTGATGCCAAAATCGTCGCTAAAGTTGAACGCGCGGAAGCCGTTTGCGATCAGGACGCCATGGACGACGTGATTCTCGCCTCTGACGTGGTGATGGTTGCCCGTGGCGACCTGGGCGTGGAAATCGGCGACCCTGAGCTGGTGGGTATCCAGAAAGCGCTGATTCGCCGCGCACGTCAGCTGAACCGCGCGGTGATCACCGCCACTCAGATGATGGAATCCATGATCACCAACCCAATGCCTACCCGTGCGGAAGTCATGGACGTGGCCAACGCCGTGCTGGACGGTACCGATGCGGTAATGCTTTCAGCGGAAACCGCGGCAGGCCAGTATCCTGCAGAAACCGTGGCCGCCATGGCGCGCGTTTGTCTGGGTGCTGAGAAGATCCCAAGCATTAACGTCTCTAAACACCGTCTGGACGTTCAGTTCGACAATGTGGAAGAAGCGATTGCGATGTCCGCCATGTACGCTGCCAACCACCTGAAGGGCGTAACCGCAATCATCACCATGACCGAATCTGGCCGTACCGCGCTGATGACCTCCCGTATCAGTTCCGGCTTACCTATCTTCGCCATGTCCCGGCACGAGCGTACGCTGAACCTGACGGCGCTGTATCGCGGTGTTACCCCTGTTCACTTCGATAGCACCAATGACGGCGTGGCTGCGGCACACGACGCCGTAAACCTTCTGCGTGACAAAGGCTATCTGGTATCCGGTGATATCGTCATCGTGACCCAGGGTGATGTGATGAGCACCATCGGCTCAACCAACACCACTCGCGTTATGACAGTCGAGTAAGTCAGTCTCTGTTAAAAAGCCCTCTCCTTTCAGAGAGGGCTTTTTTTATTTCGTTGGAAAAAGCTCTTTGCGTTTATACGGCTCTTTTTCGCCTGGCTTACGCGTTTTAAGCAGTTTCAGTATCCACGTATACTGCTCCGCATGCGGTCCCACCAGTATTTCCACCTCTTCGTTCATTCGACGCGCAATGGTGTTATCGTCTGCAGTGAGCAGATCATCCATCGGCGGGCGAACTTCAATGCTCAGACGATGGGTATTACCGTCGTAGACCGGGAAAAGCGGAATAACACGGGCACGGCACACCTTCATCAGACGGCCAATCGCAGGTAGTGTCGCTTTGTAAGTCGCGAAGAAATCCACAAACTCACTGTGTTCCGGGCCGTGATCCTGATCCGGCAAATAGTAGCCCCAGTAGCCCTGACGTACGGACTGAATAAACGGCTTGATACCATCATTACGCGCATGAAGGCGACCACCAAAACGGCGACGTACCGTATTCCACACGTAATCAAAGATCTTGTTACCCTGATTATGGAACATTGCCGCCATTTTTTGTCCCTGCGACGCCATCAGCATAGCTGGAATATCAACGCCCCAGCCGTGCGGAACGAGAAAAATGACCTTCTCGTTGTTGCGACGCATCTCATCAATGATTTCCAGACCTTTCCAGTCAACGCGATCCATGACTTTTTCCGGCCCTTTCAGCGCCAGTTCAGCCATCATCGCCATCGCCTGTGGCGCAGTGGTATACATGGCATCAATAATGGCCTCCCGCTCTGCGTCGCTCTTTTCCGGGAAACAGTAGTAAAGATTAATCTGCGCGCGGCGACGGGCACTTTTACCTAAGCGTCCGGCCAGGCGACCTATTTTGCCCAGCACAGGATCGCGTACAGAAGCTGGTAACATCGCAATACCCGCAAATGCATAAACGCCAAGCCAGGCACCCCAGTTACGCGGGTGACGGAAAGATTTTTCAAACTCGGGAATGTATTCAATATTGTTTTTTTGGGTTTCCATGCTGGATCCAGGGTCTGATGACGCAAAATTTTATTCAGATAGTGTAGCGAGGCAGTCGCCCACGCACAAAAGAAAAAGCCGGCGCACACTGACACCGGCTTATTAAACAACACAGAAGGCTTAGTCTAAGCTCAGCTGCGGCACCACCTCTTTCACCTGCGCCAGGTAATCCGAACGATCTTTACCTGTCAGGCCTTCGGTGCGCGGCAGTTTCGCCGTCAGCGGGTTCACGGCTTGCTGGTTGATCCATACTTCATAGTGCAGGTGCGGGCCGGTAGAACGTCCGGTATTGCCTGACAGCGCGATACGGTCACCACGTTTCACTTTCTGACCCGGTTTGACCAACAACTTGCGCAGGTGCATATAGCGAGTCGTGTAAGTACGACCATGGCGCACAGCAACATAATATCCGGCTGCTCCGCTGCGTTTGGCCATGACCACTTCACCATCACCCACAGCCAGTACCGGTGTACCCTGCGGCATAGCGAAATCAACGCCACGATGCGGTGCAACACGCCCGGTGACCGGGTTCAGACGGCGCGGATTGAAGTTAGAGGAAACGCGGAACTGTTTCGCCGTCGGGAAGCGCATGAAGCCTTTCGCAAGACCTGTACCGCTGCGGTCATAGAACTTGCCGTCTTCAGCACGAATCGCGTAGTAATCTTTGCCCTCTGAGCGCAAACGCACGCCCAGCAGTTGGCTCTGCTCGCGCTTACCCTCCAGCATTTCGCGGGACATCAGAACGGAAAACTCATCACCTTTCTTCAGCTTGCGGAAATCCATCTGCCACTGCATGGCTTTGATGACAGAACTGATTTCAGCGCTGGTCAACCCTGCATCTCGGGCACTGGAAACAAAGCTTGCGCCCACAGTCCCTTTCATAACGCTATTGACCCAGTCGCCCTTCTGCATTTCGCTGGTCATTTTGAAACCGTTTGCAGTGCGTTCGTAGGTGCGGGTTTCGCGGCGAGACATTTCCCAGGTCAAACTCTGCAGATCGCCATCGGCCGTTAATGTCCATGAGAGCTGTTGCCCTATTTTCAAATTACGGAGATCTTTATCTGCAGCCGCCAGCTGGCTGATATTGCCCATGTCGATGCCGTACTGGTTCAGTACGCTACTCAGCGTATCACCGGTAGAAACAACGTATTCGTGGGTCCCTGCGTCGCTCTCGGTTTTATCGTCCAGTTCATCTTGTGGGATAGCTTCATCTTCCTGAGCCGCCTGATCGATAGGCTCACTGGCTTCAGGCAGCAAAGAACGGATTTCGCTCTTTTCGAGCTCGATGGTTTTGATGATAGGGGCAGAACTCGGGTGGTAAACATAGGGCCGCCAGACGGCGACCGCTAAAGTGAGAACTGTAAGCGACCCCAGCATAACGCGATGGGGTCGAGGCAGATTGTTAAATGCCAGGGCGACAGAGCGGGCTATCTGTTGCACGTATTCACTTCCTCGTTAATCTCCTTTCAGGCAGCTCGCATACTGGTTCGCCAGTTGGCTGAGAAACTGCGAATAGCTCGCTTTGCTCAACTGGATATTCGTTCCTAGCGGGTCAAGGGTCCCCATGCGCACGGATGTCCCCCTGGCCACGGCTTCTACGACCGCTGGCCTGAACTGTGGCTCAGCAAAAACGCATGTCGCTTTTTGCTCAACCAACTGTGTTCTGATTTCATGTAAACGCTGCGCACCAGGTTGAATTTCAGGGTTGACGGTAAAATGACCCAGAGGGGTCAGGCCGTAGTGTTTTTCGTAATAGCCATAGGCGTCATGAAAAACGAAATACCCTTTTCCTTTCAACGGTGCGAGCTCAGTACCTACCTGCTTATCGGTTGCGGCTAATTGTGCCTCAAAATCCTTCAGGTTGGCGTCTAGTTTGGCTCGACTTTGCGGCATAAGTTCCACTAATTTGTCATGGATTGCAACCGCTGAAAGCCGCGCTATCTCTGGGGATAACCAAAGATGCATGTTGTACTCGCCGTGATGGTGATCTCCATCACCTTTTTCGCCGTCTGCAGCATGATGGTCATGTTCGTCGCCGTCGTCATCCGACCCTTTCATGAGCAACGGTTTCACGCCAGGGAGTTCGGCAATCGCGACCTGTTTTTCGTCAACAATCTGTTTCGCTGACTTCTGCATAAACGCTTCCATTTCCGGACCAATCCAGACGACTAAGTCCGCGTTTTGTAAGCGCTTTACATCTGACGGGCGCAGGGAATAGTCATGCTCGGATGCACCATCAGGGAGCAGAACCTGGGTTTCCGTTACCCCGTCGGCAATGGCAGATGCGATGAATCCAAGCGGTTTAAGCGAAGCGACAACCGCAGCGTTAACATCTTGTGCGGTTGTACCCCAAAGGGCAGCGGATAATGCTGCGAAAAGAAGCGTATTTTTATGTAACATAATGCGACTAATCATCGTAGTGAATGCGTGGAATGTGATATTATAACATTCGTTGACTTCTTCAAGCTTAAAATGACATGACGACATTGGTTTCTCTTGAAAATATTTCGGTCTCATTCGGGCAACGCCGCGTCCTCTCTGACGTGTCGCTGGATCTGAAGCCCGGCAAAATTCTGACGCTGCTCGGTCCCAATGGCGCCGGCAAATCAACCCTGGTGCGCGTGGTGCTGGGTCTGGTCGCACCCGATGAAGGCGTGATCAAGCGCGAGGAAAAATTGCGTATTGGCTATGTGCCGCAAAAACTTCACCTCGACGCCACGCTGCCGCTGACGGTCAGCCGTTTCCTGCGTCTGCGCCCCGGCACCCGTAAAGCCGATATTCTCCCGGCACTGAAACGCGTGCAGGCGGGTCATCTTGTCGATGCGCCTCTGCAAAAACTGTCCGGCGGTGAAACGCAGCGAGTTTTACTCGCCCGCGCGCTGCTGAGCAGCCCGCAGCTGCTGGTACTGGATGAGCCGACTCAGGGTGTGGATGTGAATGGTCAGGTTGCGCTTTATGATTTGATCGACCAGCTACGTCGAGAGCTTGATTGCGCAGTGCTGATGGTGTCCCATGACCTGCATCTGGTCATGGCAAAAACTGACGAAGTGCTGTGTCTCAACCACCATATTTGCTGCTCCGGCACGCCTGAAGTGGTGTCAATGCATCCGGAGTTTATCTCCATGTTTGGCCCTCGCGGTGCTGAGCAACTGGGCATTTATCGCCATCATCATAATCATCGCCATGATTTACAGGGACGAATTGTCCTGCGCCGGGGAAATGGACACTCATGATTGAACTGTTACTGCCCGGCTGGTTAGCCGGGATTATGCTTGCCTGCGCCGCGGGCCCACTCGGCTCGTTTGTTGTCTGGCGCAGAATGTCCTATTTTGGCGATACCCTGGCGCATGCCTCTCTGCTGGGCGTCGCTTTTGGTCTGTTACTGAACGTCAACCCTTTCTATGCGGTGATTGTGGTCACGCTGCTCCTTGCCGGGGGTCTGGTCTGGCTGGAAAAACGCCCACACCTGGCCATTGATACACTGCTTGGCATCATGGCGCACAGTGCCCTGTCGCTGGGTCTGGTCGTCGTGAGCCTGATGTCGAACATTCGCGTCGACCTGATGGCCTACCTGTTCGGCGACCTGCTGGCCGTGACACCAGAAGATCTGATCTCTATCGCCATTGGTGTCGTCGTGGTGCTCTGCATTCTGCTCTGGCAGTGGCGTAATTTGCTGGCGATGACCGTAAGTCCGGATCTGGCGTTTGTTGACGGCGTGAAATTGCAGCGCGTGAAGTTGCTGCTGATGCTGGTAACAGCGTTGACCATTGGTGTGGCGATGAAGTTTGTTGGAGCGCTGATTATTACCTCCCTGCTGATCATTCCTGCAGCAACAGCGCGCCGCTTTGCCCGCACGCCAGAACAGATGGCCGGTGTGGCCGTTCTCATTGGGATGGTTGCGGTAACAGGTGGGTTAACCTTCTCGGCGTTTTATGACACGCCTGCAGGGCCGTCTGTGGTGCTGTGTGCAGCGGTGCTGTTTATTTTCAGTATGATGAAGAAGACGGCAAGTTGACATCGAGGGCGCTGATGCCCTCTCCCTGTGGGAGAGGGAATTAAACATTATGGCATTGCCGGTGGGGTAATCCCGAAGTGATTCCACGCCCGCACCGTGGCCATGCGTCCACGCGGAGTACGTTGCAGGAAGCCCTGCTGGATCAAATACGGTTCGAGCACATCTTCAATTGTCTCGCGCTCTTCCCCAATTGCCGCCGCCAGGTTATCCAGCCCGACTGGCCCGCCAAAGAATTTGTCCAGCACCGCCAGTAGCAGCTTGCGGTCCATGTAGTCAAAACCTTCAGCATCGACATTCAGCATATCCAGCGCCTGAGCAGCAATCTCGGCGGAAATGGAACCATCATGCTTCACTTCGGCAAAGTCACGCACGCGGCGCAGCAGGCGGTTGGCAATACGCGGTGTACCGCGAGATCGCTTCGCCACTTCAAACGCGCCCTCTTCGCTCATCTCCAGCCCCATATAGCGGGCGCTACGGCCAACGATGTGCTGGAGGTCCGCCACCTGGTAAAACTCAAGACGCTGTACGATACCGAAACGGTCGCGCAGTGGAGAGGTCAACGACCCGGCGCGGGTTGTTGCGCCAATCAGGGTAAACGGTGGCAGATCGATCTTGATAGAGCGCGCAGCCGGGCCTTCACCGATCATGATATCCAGCTGGTAATCTTCCATCGCCGGATAGAGCACCTCTTCCACCACCGGCGACAGGCGGTGAATCTCATCGATAAACAGCACGTCATGGGGTTCAAGGTTGGTCAGCATCGCCGCCAGATCGCCTGCTTTCTCCAACACCGGACCGGAGGTAGTACGCAGGTTGACCCCCATTTCATTGGCGACGATATTCGCCAGCGTGGTTTTCCCCAGCCCCGGAGGACCAAAAATCAGCAGGTGATCGAGTGCATCGCCGCGCAGTTTTGCCGCCTGGATGAAAATCTCCATCTGGGAACGTACCTGCGGCTGGCCAATGTACTCATCAAGCAGCTTCGGTCGGATCGCACGATCCACCACGTCTTCAGCCTGAAGGGAGCCTGCCGATACCAGGCGATCTGCTTCAATCATCCTTTACCTCACAATGCAGCGCGCAGCGCTTCACGAATCAGAGTTTCACTGCTGGCATCCGGTTTGGCGATTTTACTCACCATACGGCTGGCCTCCTGAGGTTTATAGCCCAGTGCCACCAGCGCAGCAACCGCTTCCTGCTCGGCGTCATCATCCGTCGCTGGCGCGCCAGGCGAGGTCAGCACCAGATCGGTCGCAGGGGTAAAGAGATCGCCATGCAGCCCTTTGAAGCGATCTTTCATTTCGACAATCAGACGCTCGGCGGTTTTCTTGCCGATACCCGGAAGCTTAATCAGCGCTGCGGGATCTTCGCGCTCAACAGCATTCACAAACTGTGGAGCTGACATACCGGAGAGAATTGCCAGCGCCAGCTTCGGCCCGACACCATTAGTTTTAATCAGCTCGCGGAACAGGGTACGTTCCTGTTTGTTGTTGAAGCCGTACAGCAGTTGAGCATCTTCACGCACCACAAACTGAGTAAAGACAATCGCCTCTTTACCCGCGTCCGGCAGCTCGTAGAAGCAGGTCATCGGCATATGGACTTCATAGCCCACGCCACCCACTTCCAGCAGCACTAACGGGGGTTGTTTTTCAATGATGATGCCTCTGAGTCTGCCTATCACGTGACGCTCCTGCGTTCTGGAAAAATTAACTGCCGACATAATAAAAAAAGGCTGGATAAACATCCAGCCTGATTTTTCATTATCGTAACCTGCCTCGCGCCAGATTGAGCCGCGACTCGCTCATTTGCATCGCGTTCTGGCTGACGTGACAGTGGGTAATCGCGATAGCCAGCGCATCCGCGGCGTCCGCCTGGGGGTTCGCGGGGAGCTTCAACAAGGTGCGCACCATATGTTGTACCTGGCTTTTCTCCGCGCTGCCAATCCCCACCACCGTCTGCTTGACCTGCCTTGCCGCATATTCGAACACAGGTAAATCCTGGTTTACGGCTGCAACAATGGCCACACCGCGCGCCTGACCGAGCTTTAATGCCGAATCAGCGTTTTTGGCCATAAAGACCTGTTCGATGGCGAAATAGTCTGGCTGGAACTGGGTGATAATTTCTGTCACACCTGCGTAGATCAGTTTCAGGCGTGACGGCAGATCGTCCACTTTGGTGCGAATACACCCGCTGCCGAGGTAGGTTAGCTGGCGTCCCACCTGACGGATAACGCCATAGCCGGTGACGCGTGAGCCGGGGTCAATCCCAAGGATAATCGACATCACGCGTCTCCCGTTAACGGTTTACACGCTCTCATCAGAGAGTCGCTGCAACCTCATCAGAGATTTCACCGTTGTGATACACTTCCTGCACGTCGTCGCAGTCTTCGAGCATATCGATCAGGCGCAGAAGTTTCGGTGCAGTTTCCGCATCCATGTCCGCTTTGGTTGATGGGATCATAGACACTTCAGCGTTGTCTGCTTTCAGACCCGCCGCTTCCAGCGCGTCACGTACCGCACCCATCTCTTCCCACGCGGTGTAGACGTCGATTGCGCCATCATCGAAGGTCACAACGTCTTCTGCACCGGCTTCCAGTGCCGCTTCCATGATCACATCTTCGTCGCCTTTCTCGAAGGAGATCACGCCTTTCTTGCTGAACAGATAAGAAACGGAACCATCAGTTCCAAGGTTACCACCGGTTTTGGTAAACGCGTGACGCACTTCGGCTACGGTACGGTTACGGTTGTCGGACAGACACTCAACCATGACCGCAGTACCGCCAGGGCCGTAACCTTCATAAATGATGGTTTCCATGTTCGCGTCTTCATCACCGCCCACGCCACGTGCGATTGCACGGTTCAGGGTGTCACGCGTCATGTTATTAGACAGCGCTTTATCAACCGCCGCGCGCAAGCGCGGGTTAGAAGCCGGATCGCCGCCGCCCAGACGTGCCGCTGTTACCAGTTCACGAATGATTTTGGTAAAGATTTTACCGCGTTTGGCATCCTGTGCCGCTTTACGGTGTTTGGTGTTGGCCCACTTACTATGACCTGCCATAAAAAGTTCTCCAAAAATCGCGCCTTCTCAGGCTGCGTTAATTACAAATTCTTCAATCGCCTGCCGGTTGCTCCACGACTTGGTCAGAGCGGCGGCATCCGCCGCACTTACCCAGCGGTAGGTCAGGTGTTCGGTAAACACAACCTCACGTTCGTGGGGGAGTGCAAGACAGAACCACGATTCCGTATTCCGCTCGGTACCCGGCGCATAGCGATGACGTAAATGGCTAAAAATTTCAAACTCCACCGTGCGCTGACAGTCCTTCAGGGTCAGTTGCTCGCGGGCAACATCAATGGTGACCTCTTCCTTTACTTCACGCGCGGCGGCCTGCAGCGCGGTCTCCCCCTCTTCCAGACTGCCAGTTACCGACTGCCAGAAATCAGGGTCATCGCGCCGCTGCAACATCAGCACCCGCTTCGTGTCTTCTGCATAGATGACCACCAGGACCGAAACGGGCAGCTTATATGTCATATCAGTTTTTCTCTTCCTTCTTCACCACTTCAATGCCCAGCTCGGCCAGAGAGGCCGGGTTAGCAAAACTTGGTGCTTCGGTCATCAGACACGCCGCGGCAGTGGTTTTCGGGAAGGCAATAACATCACGAATGTTATCGGTACCGGTCAGCAGCATGGTCAGACGGTCAAGACCGAAGGCCAGACCCGCGTGAGGAGGCGTACCGTATTTCAGGGCGTCCAGCAGGAAGCCGAATTTCTCGCGCTGCTCCTGCTCATTGATGCCCAGAATGCCGAACACGGTCTGCTGCATGTCACCACTGTGAATACGCACGGAACCACCGCCCACTTCGTAGCCGTTGATGACCATATCGTAGGCGTTCGCCACCGCGTCTTCCGGTGCAGCTTTCAACTCTGCGGCCGTCATGTCTTTCGGCGAGGTGAACGGGTGGTGCATTGCGGTCAGACCACCTTCACCGTCGTCTTCAAACATTGGGAAGTCGATAACCCACAGCGGTGCCCATTTGTTCTCGTCGGTCAGGTTCAGGTCTTTACCGAGTTTCAGACGCAGGGCGCCCATCGCATCGGCAACCACTTTCTTGTTGTCCGCGCCGAAGAAGATCATGTCGCCGTCCTGCGCGCCAGTGCGCTCAAGGATCGCTTCCACGATGTCCGCGTTCAGGAATTTCGCGACCGGGCTGGTGATACCTTCCAGACCTTTTGCACGCTCGGTGACTTTAATATAGGCCAGACCTTTCGCGCCGTAGATCTTGATGAAGTTACCGTAGTCGTCAATCTGCTTACGGCTCAGTGCCGCACCGCCAGGTACACGCAGCGCAGCTACGCGGCCTTTAGCATCGTTAGCCGGGCCAGCAAATACCACGAACTCAACGGATTTAACCAGATCAGCAACGTCCACCAGCTCCATCGGGTTACGCAGGTCAGGTTTGTCAGAACCGTAGCGACGCTCAGCTTCAGCGAAGGTCATAATTGGGAAATCGCCCAGTTCAACGCCTTTCACGTCGTTCCACAGGCTACGCACCAGAGCTTCCATCACTTCACGCACCTGTTCAGCGGTCATGAAGGAGGTTTCCACATCAATCTGGGTAAATTCTGGCTGGCGGTCAGCACGCAGGTCTTCGTCACGGAAGCATTTTACGATCTGATAGTAGCGATCGAAGCCGGACATCATCAGCAACTGTTTGAACAGCTGTGGAGACTGTGGCAGTGCGTAGAATTTACCTTTATGCACGCGGGATGGGACCAGGTAATCGCGCGCGCCTTCCGGCGTGGCTTTGGTCAGCATCGGGGTTTCGATATCCAGGAAACCGTGGTCATCCATAAAGCGACGCACCAGACTGGTGATTTTCGCGCGGGTTTTCAGGCGCTGTGCCATTTCCGGGCGACGCAGATCCAGATAGCGGTACTTCAGACGCGCTTCTTCAGTGTTGACGTGGTTAGAGTCCAGCGGCAGCGCTTCAGCACGGTTAATGATCACCAGATCGGACGCCAGCACTTCAATTGCGCCGGTCGCCATGTCTGCGTTGACGTTTTTCTCGTCACGCGCACGAACAGTGCCGGTGACCTGAATGCAGAACTCATTACGCAGCTCAGAAGCCAGTTTCAACGCATCTGCGCGATCCGGATCGAAGAACACCTGAACGATACCTTCGCGGTCACGCATATCAATGAAGATAAGGCTACCAAGATCACGACGGCGGTTGACCCAACCACACAGGGTTACCTGCTGTCCAACGTGGGACTGACGCAGCTGCCCGCAATATTCTGTACGCATGAGATATCCCTTAATTAGCCGCAGGCTAAATGTCGCCTGGTATGCAGGCTACTATGTCGCAGCTTTCTGTATGTCACAACTGGATGAAAAAAGGCGGCTATTATACTGGAAATTCCGCCGGACGATAAGAGCGAACCACGGCCTGACGGTCGTTTGCTGCACTCTTATTGCGCATTCTCACAAAAATTAACAAAATTATCCGACCGGTAACAGGCCATCACGTCGTATGGTGTAGCGGAAGTGATTAATTTAACTGGAGTGACTATGTTAACACTCGATACCAGCAAAACCGCGCTTATCGTCATTGATTTACAGGAAGGCATCCTGCCCTTTGCCGGAGGCCCCCACACCGCAAATGATGTGGTCAGCCGCGCCGCTCGCCTGGCGGAAAAATGCCGCACAAGCGGAGCGCCTGTTGTCATGGTGCGCGTCGGCTGGTCCGCCGATTTTGCCGAAGCCTTAAAACAGCCCGTCGATGCGCAGATTGCGGCGCATTCGCTACCGGAAAACTGGTGGACGTATCCGGTCTCACTCGGCAAACGTGACAGTGATATCGAAGTGACTAAACGCCAGTGGGGCGCGTTTTACGGTACCGATCTGGAGCTGCAGCTGCGCCGTCGCGGAATCGACACCATCATTCTTTGTGGCATTTCCACCAACATCGGCGTGGAATCTACCGCCCGCAACGCGTGGGAACTGGGCTTTAACCTTGTGATTGCCGAAGATGCCTGCAGCGCGGCCTCCGCAGAACAGCACCAGGGTAGTATGACTCACATCTTCCCGCGCATTGGCCGTGTGCGCAGCACTGACGAGATCTTAAACGCGTTATGATGTATGTGGGTCTGCCCCAATGGTCGCACCCGAAATGGGTGCGCCTTGGCATCACCAGCCTTGAGGAGTATGCCCGACACTTCAATTGCGTCGAGGGTAACACCACGCTGTATGCACTACCCAAAGCAGAGATTGTTGAACGCTGGCGTGAGCAAACAACCGATGATTTCCGCTTCTGCTTTAAGTTTCCGGCAACCATCTCCCATAACGCGGCCCTGCGTCACTGCGATGATTTGACCGCCGAGTTCTTGAACAGAATGTCGCCTCTGGCAAACCGCATAGGTCAGTACTGGCTGCAGCTTCCCGCCGTCTTTGGCCCACGCGATCTGCCCGCGCTTTGGCAGTTTCTGGATACACTACCCCGGGAATTTACCTATGGCGTAGAAGTCAGGCATCCTGCATTTTTTGCCAAAGGTGAAGAAGAGAAAGCGCTCAATCGCGGTCTGCTTGAGCGCTCTGTCAACCGTGTGATCCTCGACAGCCGTCCGGTGCATAGCGCCATTCCGCATAGCGAAGCCATCATTGATGCGCAACGCAAAAAGCCCAAAGTGCCTGTTCATGCCATCGTGACGGCTCATCACCCTATGGTCAGGTTTATCGGCAGCGATAACATGAAGCAAAATCAGGAGATGTTCGCCGTCTGGCTGCAAAAATTAGCGACGTGGGAACAGACCACCACGCCATATCTCTTCCTGCACACCCCGGATATCGCGCAGGCACCTGAACTGGTCGATGCTCTCTGGCAGGCCTTGCAGGCTGCGGTACCGTCCGTGGGCAGCGCCCCCGTCATCCCACAACAATCTTCTCTTTTCTGATATCACCCCCTATCATAGTAAAGTGCCATCTGCCAAAAAACAGGGAGTTTGTATGGTCAGCGCGCTGTATGCGGTATTAGGTGCATTGCTACTGATTAAATTTTCATTTGATGTTGTGCGCCTCAGAATGCAGTACCGCGTCTCTTACGGTGACGGCGGATTTTCCGAGCTACAAAGCGCTATCCGCGTTCACGGCAATGCGGTCGAATACATCCCGGTGGCGTTAATTTTGCTGCTGTTTATGGAGATGAATGGCGCAGAAACCTGGATGGTGCACATCTGTGGCCTGCTTCTGCTTGCCGGCCGACTAATGCATTATTACGGTTTTCACCACCGCCTGTTTCGCTGGCGTCGTTCCGGCATGAGTGCGACGTGGTGTTCACTTTTGCTGATGGTGCTGGCTAACCTTTGGTATATGCCGTGGGAGTTGGTTTTCTCCTTCCATTAGCGCACAATACGCCACTTTATTTTTCCCGGATTTTTTACGTTATGTCAGATCGCGACACGCTTTTTTCCGCGCCTATCGCCAGCCTGGGCGACTGGACCTTCGATGAACGGGTAGCCGAAGTCTTCCCGGATATGATCCAGCGCTCTGTTCCCGGTTATTCCAATATTGTCTCTATGATCGGCATGCTGGCTGAGCGCTTCGTTCAACCCGGCACAAAGGTCTATGACCTGGGCTGTTCGCTTGGCGCGGCAACGCTGTCGGTACGTCGTAACGTTCACCACGAAGGCTGCCGGATCATTGCCGTGGATAATTCCCCGGCAATGGTTGAACGCTGCCGTCGCCATATTGATGCTTACAAAGCCCCTACCCCGGTGGACGTCGTAGAAGGTGATATCCGTGAGATTGAGATCAATAACGCGTCGATGGTGGTGCTGAATTTTACCCTGCAGTTCCTGGTGCCTGAAGACCGTCAGCGACTGCTGGACAAAATTTATAAAGGGCTGAACCCTGGCGGTGCGCTGGTCCTTTCCGAAAAATTCAGCTTTGAAGACGCCGAGGTTGGCGAACTGCTGTTCAATATGCACCACGATTTCAAACGTGCGAACGGTTACAGCGAGCTGGAGATCAGTCAGAAGCGCAGCATGCTCGAAAACGTGATGCTCACGGACTCCGTGGAGACCCATAAAGCGCGTCTGCGTCAGGCAGGATTTGAGCATAGCGAACTGTGGTTCCAGTGTTTCAACTTTGGCTCCCTGGTGGCACTGAAAGCGGGGGTTCCTGCATGATTGAGTTCGGCAACTTCTATCAGCTGATTGCGAAAAACCACCTTTCCCACTGGCTGGAAACCCTGCCGGCGCAGATTGCCACCTGGCAGCGCGATCAGCAGCACGGCCTGTTAAAGCAGTGGTCAAATGCAGTGGAGTTTCTGCCTGAACTGACACCTCACCGTCTGGATCTGCTGCATAGCGTGACCGCAGAAAGCGCAGAGCCTCTTTCCGCCGGGCAGACTAACCGCATCGAAACGTTGATGCGAAACCTGATGCCATGGCGCAAAGGACCGTTTTCACTTTACGGTGTGAACATCAATACCGAATGGCGCTCAGACTGGAAATGGGATCGCGTTTTGCCGCATCTGTCCGATCTGACCGGACGTACCATTCTGGATGTCGGCTGCGGCAGCGGTTACCACATGTGGCGCATGATTGGCGCAGGTGCGCATCTGGCAGTGGGCATTGATCCGATGCAGCTGTTCCTGTGCCAGTTTGAGGCAGTGCGTAAATTGCTGGGTAACGACCAGCGCGCACACCTGCTGCCGCTGGGTATTGAGCAACTGCCAGCCCTTAAAGCCTTTGATACCGTGTTTTCCATGGGCGTGCTGTACCACCGCCGTTCCCCGCTGGAGCATCTATGGCAGCTTAAAGATCAGCTGGTTAGCGGTGGCGAACTGGTGCTGGAAACGCTGGTTATCGAAGGTGATGAGAATGCGGTTCTGGTGCCGGGTGACCGTTACGCGCAAATGCGAAATGTCTACTTCATCCCTTCCGCGCTGGCACTGAAAAACTGGCTTGAGAAGTGCGGGTTTGTGGATGTACGCATTGCAGATGTCTGCGTGACGTCAATCGAAGAACAGCGCCGCACCGACTGGATGATTACCGAATCGCTGGAGCAATTCCTTGACCCGGCCGATCACAGCAAAACCGTTGAAGGCTATCCTGCACCGATGCGTGCGGTGTTGATTGCCACGAAGCCGTAGCCTTTTAGCCGGGTGGTGACCAACGCAGCTGCGGCTTGAAATATGAAGGATAAAAAAAGGCCCCTGTTGAAATTGCAGGGGCCTGGTACAAGCAAGCATCATATTGGGCGACATGATGCGCGGTAAAAATCGGTACGTTGCTACACGTGATGACGCTCAATCAGCGACTTCATTTCCGCAACCGACTCTCCCTCTACACCGTAGCGTGAATACTCATCCGCTTCAGCATCTGTCGACATTGACAACCCTGTATTGCGATAACGCATGGGAGACGGCATCCACTTGCCTGCCGAGCTGTGAAGCTCCTCTACCCCGGCGTTTAAAAACCGTTCCAGATTGCTGGCACGGACACCCGCACCCGCCATTATTATTGGAACACCAGAATGGGCTTTTAGTTCCGTAATTAATTGCAGACCTTTTTCCGCAGAGGACTGCTGCCCCGATGTCAGAATGCGTGCCACGCCCAGTTCAGCAAGCGAATCAAATGCTTGCAGGGGGTCTTTGCACATATCAAATGCGCGATGGAAAGTCACTGCCATCCCTTTCGCGGCATCCATGACCTGGCGCATACGTGGCATATCGACCTGACCGTCTTCATCAAGCAACCCGATAACCAACCCGGGAAATCCCAGTTCACGAACCAGAGTGATATCTTCAAGCATGGCACTGAACTCGCCCGACGTGTAACAAAAATCACCGCCGCGAGGACGAATAATCGGGTGAACGGGAATGGTGACGGCCTGACGGGCAGACTTCAACATGCCGTAGGATGGCGTCAGCCCACCCTCTTTGGGTGCCGCGCACAGTTCGATGCGATCAGCACCGTGTTTTTGCGCAGTCACGGCACACTCCACGCTGTAACAACAAATCTCCAGCAGTGCCATTTAATCCTCCTGAAATCCCACTAAACAAATCATCATGACACGCCGCCCGTTTTTAGTCCCGGCGTTAACTCACAACTCTCACGCTTCACTGGCAACAATCTGCTCAATGGTCCACGGGTGAAACTTCACGGTGACCTGTCCGTCCGTGACGGCCAGCGTCGGGTTAGGTAAACGCTCGCGTTCGCCTTTGGGTGAACTCGTTTTGACAAAAATCCCCGGCTTGCTTAAGCCTTCATCAGATAACAAGGCCAGTGCGCGCGCGTTCAGTGTTTCTGGCTCACCCGGCAGAACAATTTCGATATGCTCCCAGCCTTCGTGCGGATAACGTTTTTCCCCCGGCCACGGCAGTTCGACAACGGTGAATTGCCAGTGCGCTACCTTCACGGGTTCATGCAGTTTAAACAGGCATATTGGGCGACCGTTAATGATGTTCTCAGAGAGCAGCTCACCGCACTGTTCAAAACCTCGACGCCAGCGCTCGGCGGTCGCATTTTGATGACAGCGCAAAGAGATGTGATCCGCTTCAAGCGGTGCGATATCCAGACCAAGGCGGGTGGCAAGTTCTGTGAACGCCTGGGTGAAGCGCGGTAAATCTGCGGAAATATCATGCAGTTCGTCAATGAAATGCCAGTTCGCCATAAGTCAGTCTCTTTTCATGTCGCAAAGCCGCTAATTTACTCTGTTGCCCAGTTTTGACCAACCGCAGAATACGGCTTTTTATGACTGCATGATTATGCACGCCTTCTTAGCCTGGATTCTGAACAATCTTCGGCCCGCGCAATGCTGACGCCAGAGGGCATTTGCAGTATACTCCCGCCCTAAATTCTATAACTGGCGCGGGTGGTTGTGAGCCCGCATCAAAAAAGTAAGGTATCCAGGTGAATATTCAGGCTCTTCTCTCCGAAAAAGTCAGTCAGGCACTGATTGCCGCAGGTGCACCTGCGGATTGCGAACCGCAGGTTCGTCAGTCAGCAAAAGTACAGTTTGGCGACTATCAGGCTAATGGCGTGATGGCAGTGGCTAAAAAACTGGGCATGCCGCCGCGACAACTCGCTGAGCAGGTACTGACGCATCTGGATCTCACCGGTATCGCCAGCAAAACCGAAATCGCCGGTCCGGGCTTTATCAACATCTTCCTGGAACCTGCTTTCCTGGCAAGCCACGTTGACGCGGCGCTGAAATCTGACCGTCTGGGTGTCTCCCAGCCGGAAGCGCAGACCATTGTGATCGACTACTCTGCCCCGAACGTGGCGAAAGAGATGCACGTGGGTCACCTGCGCTCCACCATCATTGGTGATGCTGCCGTACGTACCCTCGAATTCCTCGGTCACAAGGTGATCCGCGCAAACCACGTGGGCGATTGGGGTACTCAATTCGGTATGCTGATTGCTTACCTGGAAAAACAGCAGCAGGAAAACGCGGGTGAAATGGCGCTGGCCGATCTCGAAGGGTTCTACCGCGAAGCCAAAAAACACTACGACGAAGACGAAGCTTTTGCCGAGCGCGCGCGCAGCTACGTGGTTAAACTGCAGGGCGGCGATCAATACTTCCTTGAGATGTGGCGCAAGCTGGTTGACATTACGATGTCTCAGAACCAACTCACCTATAACCGTCTGAACGTCACCCTCACCCGTGACGATGTGATGGGTGAAAGTCTCTATAACCCAATGCTGCCGGGCATTGTGGCTGACCTGAAGGCCAAAAATCTGGCAGTTGAGAGCGAAGGCGCAACGGTCGTGTTCCTTGATGAGTATAAAAACAAGGAAGGTGAACCGATGGGCGTGATCATCCAGAAAAAGGATGGCGGCTATCTCTACACCACTACCGATATCGCCTGTGCAAAATACCGTTACGAAACGCTGCATGCCGATCGCGTGCTGTACTACATCGACTCCCGTCAGCACCAGCACCTGATGCAGGCGTGGACCATCGTGCGTAAAGCCGGTTACGTGCCGGATTGCGTTCCGCTGGAACACCATATGTTCGGCATGATGCTCGGTAAAGACGGCAAGCCGTTCAAAACCCGTGCGGGCGGTACCGTGAAGCTGTCCGACCTGCTGGACGAAGCGCTGGAACGCGCCCGTCGCCTGGTGGCGGAGAAGAACCCGGATATGCCTGCCGATGAACTGGAAAAACTGGCGAATGCCGTGGGTATCGGTGCGGTTAAATACGCGGATCTTTCCAAGAACCGTACCACCGACTATATCTTCGACTGGGATAACATGCTGGCGTTTGAAGGCAACACCGCGCCGTACATGCAGTATGCCTACACCCGTGTGCTCTCTGTATTCCGTAAAGCCAATATCGACGAAAGCGTACTGGCGAATGCTGCCGTGACCATCACTGAAGATCGCGAAGCGCAGCTGGCAGCGCGTCTGCTGCAGTTTGAAGAGACACTGACGGTTGTGGCGCGAGACGGAACACCGCACGTGATGTGTGCTTACCTGTACGATTTGGCAGGCCTGTTCTCCGGCTTCTACGAGCACTGCCCTATCCTGTCTGCGGAAAGTGACGCGGTACGTAACAGCCGCCTGAAGCTGGCGCAGCTCACGGCGAAGACCCTGAAGCTGGGTCTGGATACCCTGGGTATCGAAACCGTAGAACGCATGTAATACAAAAAACCCGGCAAGCGCCGGGTTTCTTTTTTCACACCGTTAACGATAGTTAACGATGACAGCGTTACTCTGAACTTTCAGCGCCGGGATCAAACGCCCTCCACCCGGCACTTCCCAGATAAAACGCAAAGGTTCGATGGCCGGCACGCCATTAAATGCCTGTGTGGTGCCGTTCTCTCCGTCAATTTCCGTGCAGCGAGTCTGAGAGCAGAGACGTACCCGCAACCCTGCTGGCGTTGGGCCAATCAGCCTATAGTTCCACACCACAAGCCCCATCTGGCCGGAAACCGGCTCAGAGGGCGATAACGGGTTTGATGACATGGCAACCCCGCGATTGCTGAGGGTCACGCCCATGCTGCTCGCCTGCCAGGTCCCTTCCCCGGCAGCCTGCGCCACCAGCGGGAAGAATAAGAACCATAACCACTTACGCATTATTTTCCTCCAATCGTCGCGGTCATGCGGATATGACGGTTATCCGACAGCTCCATATTTGACAGCACGACCAGTTGGTTCAGGCTACGACGCAGGAAGCGCGACAGCAGCGGACGCAGCGCATGGTTAACCAGCAGCACTGGCGGCGCCCCCAGCATCTCCTGACGTGCCAGCGCCTCCTGCGTTTGCGCCAGCAGGCGGTCCGCCAGACCCGGTTCCAGCCCGCCGCCACCCTGCAAGGCTTGCAGCAGCAGACGTTCAAGCGGCGTATCGAGACCAATAACCTGCACTTCTCCGGTTCCAGGGAACCACTGCTGGGTAATCGCGCGCCCCAGCGCCACGCGCACCACCGCGGTGAGCTCATGCGGATCGTTTTGTAACGGCGCATGTTCGGCAAGGGTTTCCAGAATGGTACGCATATCGCGGATCGGTACTTTCTCGTCGAGCAGGTTTTGCAACACTTTGTGCAGGGTAGTCAACGTCAGCACGCCCGGCACCAGATCTTCCGTCAGCTTCGGCATCTCCTGCGTGACGCGGTCAAGGAGCTGCTGCGCTTCCTGACGCCCAAACAGCTCTGCCGAGAATTGGCCAATCAGGTGATTAAGATGGGTTGCCACCACGGTACTGGCTTCGACTACCGTATACCCCTGAATTTGCGCCTGCTCTTTTAGCGCACTTTCAATCCAGATCGCGGCCAGACCAAATGCCGGATCGATGGTTTGCTCGCCTGGCAATGTGCCTGCGGCGGTGCCGGGGTTAATCGCCAGCCAGCGTCCCGGATAGGCATCGCCGCTGCCGATTTCAACGCCTTTCATCAGGATGCGATAGCGCGCGGGCGGCAGGTCCATATTGTCGCGGATGTGTACCACCGGAGGCAGGAAGCCCATGTCCTGGGCGAATTTTTTACGGATACTGCGGATGCGGCCAAGCAGTTCGCCATCCTGCTGGAAATCGACCATCGGGATCAGGCGATACCCAACTTCCATACCCAGCGAATCTTCCAGCTGAACGTCGTTCCAGGTCGCTTCGACAGCCTGGGTGTTCTCCGGCATTTTAACCGCAACAGGCTCGGCTGCCGGTTGGGTTTCACGCCCTCGCATCCACCAGGCAAGACCCAGCAGTGCCGCAGTGAACAGCAGGAACACGAGGTTTGGCATACCTGGGACCAGACCGAGTAACCCCAGTACCGCAGCGGCCAATAGCATGACGCGCGGGTTACTGAAGAGCTGGCCGACCATCTGCTCGCCAACGTCCTGATCGGTACTCACGCGGGTCACAATCACGCCCGCCGCCGTAGAGATAACCAGCGCCGGGATCTGCGCGACCAGACCGTCACCGATGGTCAGCAGCGTATAACTTTCTGCCGCGTGGCCCATGTCCATGCCATGTTGCAGAACACCGACCAGCAGGCCCCCCACCACGTTGATCACCATGATCAGAATGCCCGCGATGGCGTCACCGCGCACAAACTTACTCGCACCGTCCATGGAGCCGTAGAAGTCCGCTTCCTGCGTCACTTCCGCACGGCGTTTTTTCGCTTCATCTTCCGCGATAAGACCGGCGTTCAGGTCGGCGTCGATCGCCATCTGCTTGCCTGGCATCCCGTCCAGCACAAAGCGCGCGCCCACTTCCGCGATACGCCCTGCACCCTTGGTGATAACCATAAAGTTGATGATTACGAGGATCACAAACACCACGATACCGATGGCGAAATTACCGCCTACCAGGAAGTGGCCGAAGGCCTCAACCACTTTACCCGCCGCAGCCGCACCCGTATGACCTTCCATCAGAATGATACGCGTGGAGGCCACGTTCAGCGCCAGTCGCAGCAAGGTGGTAAACAGCAGAATGGTCGGGAACGCCGCGAACTCAAGGGTACGCTGGGTGAACATCGCCACCAGCAGCACCATGATGGACAACGCAATGTTGAATGTGAAAAGCAAATCGAGGATGAATGCCGGGAGCGGCAGTACCATCATCGACAGAATTAGCAGGATGAGAATCGGCCCGGCAAGGATCTGCCATTGGGTCGATTTCAGGTTGCCGGGCAGGCGCAACATTGCCACCAGATTAGCCATCAGTGTCCTTCTCGTTCAAAAAATCCAGCGCTTCAGGCACCGGAAGGTTCTCAGGTTTCACAGGTCGTTGTCCGCCAGCCAGACGCCAGCGCTTCAACTGCCATACCCAGGCCAACACTTCCGCCACGGCGGCGTAGAGTTGTCCGGGGATCTGTTGTCCAATTTCCGCATGGCGGTATAAGGCACGCGCCAGCGGAGGGGCTTCCAGGATAGGTACACGGTGTTCAGTACCAATCTCACGAATGCGAAGTGCTATCAGACCCGCCCCTTTCGCCACCACTTTCGGCGCGCTCATTTTGTTTTCGTCATAGCGCAGCGCAACGGAATAGTGTGTCGGGTTGGTGACGATTACGTCAGCTTTTGGCACGTCTTCCATCATGCGTCGACGGGCAGCGGCGCGCTGCATCTGGCGGATACGCCCTTTGACATGCGGGTCACCTTCCATCTGTTTGTATTCGTCACGGATATCCTGGCGTGACATGCGCAGTTTCTTGAAGTGGGTATAAAGCTGGAAGATCACGTCAAAACCCACCATCGGAATAATGCTGAGCACCACCAGCAGCGCACAGAGCCCGACCAGGTTCAGCGCATTGCTCATTGCGGTGAGGGGGGATTCACTGATAAGACGCATCATTTCCGGCCAGTGGTACCAGAGGTAAAACCCCGCTGAACTCCCCATCAGCACCGATTTGAGAATGGCTTTGAGCAACTCCGCCCCGGTCTGCGCAGAGAACATTTTCGCAATGCCCGGCAGCGGGTTCAGTTTGGAAAATTTCGGCTGCAGCGATTTGGCACTAAAGACCAGACCACCCAGCATCACCGGCGAAACCAGCGCGACCAGCACAACCCCTGTAATCAGCGGCAGCAGTGCAACCATCGCCCCTTTTATTAGCTGGATAATCTGGCTGAGGATCAGATTCGGGTCATTGACCATGCTGTGGTCAAAACGTAAGCCAGTAGACAACATTCCCGCCAGCTTGCGGGCGAGCGACTCCCCACCCCACCAGATAATGCACACCCCTACGATAAGGATCAGCAGGGAAGTCAGTTCTCGGGATCGGGGTATCTGCCCTTCCTCACGCGCCTTTTCTAGTCGGTGGGGTGTGGGGGCTTCCGTTTTGTCGTCGTTCTCTTCTGCCACAGTGCATGCCCAACCTATTAAGTCACGGGTATCATGCCAGTGCAGCGAAAATCCAATGGCGGGAAAAGCCCGTTTATTCGGGCTCTTTTCAGTGATTTTGTCGTAAACCGCCTCAGACGGTGTTAACCCTCTGAGGCGGAATGGACAATCAGAAGCCGAGGCTGTCGAGCAGATCGTCCACCTGGTCCTGGCTTGCTACCACGCCCGCTTTGCTGGCGTCGAGCTGTGGACCATTGAGCAGGCTTTCGTTCTCGCGTTTTGGGCGGGCTGCAGGCTCTGGAATATTCTCCAGCAGCACCATCAGCAACTGACGTTCAATCTCCTGGATAACATCCATCATGCGCTTGATAACCTGACCGGTCAGGTCCTGGAAATCCTGCGCCATCATGATGTCCAGCAGTTGTGCGTTGGTGAAGCTGGTATGGCCAGGAACATCCCCCAGGAACTGACGGGTATCGGTAACCAGTTCACGGGCGTCCGCCAGTTCGATCGGATTCTCAAACCACTCATCCCAGCGTTTTGTCAGCGCTTTCGCGCCCTTTTCCATCGCGTCCTGGTGCGGTTGTGACGCTTCAACGCTGTTCAGCGCACGTTCAGCCGCCTGAGCAGTCATCTGCACGACATAGTCCAGGCGATCGCGCGCATCAGGAATGGCTTCCGCCGCTTCGGCAATCGCCTGATCCAGCCCCAGTTCACGCAGGCTGTCACGCAGCATGCGCGTCAGGCTGCCGATGCGTACGATGATATCGCTCGGCGAGTGTTCTTCAACGGGTTTCATAGCAGGTTGCATCATAACCAACACCTCACATGCCGAGTTTCTCGAAGATCTTGCCGAGCTTCTCTTCCAGGGTCGCAGCAGTGAATGGCTTCACCACGTAGCCGCTTGCGCCCGCCTGTGCAGCGGCAATGATGTTCTCTTTTTTCGCTTCTGCAGTGACCATCAGAACCGGCAGAGACGCCATGCCCGCATCTGCACGAATGGTTTTCAGCAGTTCCAGACCATCCATGTTTGGCATGTTCCAGTCGGAGATAACAAAACCAAACCCACCCGCCTGCAGCTTGTTCAGCGCATCAACGCCATCTTCTGCTTCTTCAACGTTGTTGAAGCCCAGCTCCTTCAGCAGGTTGCGTACAATGCGACGCATGGTGGAAAAGTCATCCACAACCAAAAACTTAAGCTCTTTATCCGCCATCTAATTCTACTCCTGAGTCAAATACGTATTGCCTGTCCGGCACTGATTTTCGCCAACATCTGCTGGCTTACCTGGCTAAGATCGACCACTTCGCTCACGCCACCCATATTGATGGCCTCGCGCGGCATGCCGAACACCACACAACTTGCTTCATTCTGCGCAATCGTCCAGGCGCCAGCCTGGTGCATTGCAAGCATTCCGGCGGCACCATCGTTGCCCATCCCCGTCAGGATCACCCCAACGGCGTTGCGCCCCGCATGTTTCGCCACCGAATGAAACAGCACATCCACCGACGGACGGTGCCGGTTGACCGGCGGCCCGTCATGAATTTTGATTTGATAGTTAGCGCCGCTGCGCGCCAGCTCCATATGTTTGTCACCCGGCGCAATATACGCATGCCCCGGGAGCACGCGTTCGCCGTCTTCCGCCTCTTTCACGCTGATCTGACACAGCTTGTTCAGACGTTCAGCGAACGAGCGGGTAAAGCCAGGCGGCATATGCTGAGTGATCAGAATACCCGGACTTGAAAGCGGCAATGGCTGGAGTACATGACGAATTGCCTCTGTTCCCCCGGTTGACGCCCCAATCACCAGCAGTTTTTCCGAGCTGAGTAATGGACCCGCCTTCAACGTTGTCGGTGCAACCATCGGTTTGTGAGCGGCGAGTTTCGCTCGCGATGCGGTACGGATCTTCTCAGCGATCATCTCGCTGTAGGCCAGCATTCCTTCACGAATGCCGAGCTGCGGTTTGGTGACAAAATCCACCGCCCCTAACTCCAGCGCGCGCAGCGTGATTTCCGATCCTTTTCCCGTCAGGGAGGAGACCATCACCACCGGCATCGGGCGCAGTCGCATTAATTTTTCCAGGAAATCTATGCCATCCATGCGCGGCATCTCGACATCCAGCGTTAGCACATCGGGGTTATATTTTTTAATTAAATCCCGCGCTACCAGCGGATCCGGCGCTGTTGCCACCATCTCCATGTCGCTGTGGCTATTGATGATTTCAGTCATGATCTGGCGCATCAGCGCCGAATCATCGACAGACAATACCCTGATTTTACTCATGCTTTTTCCTTACTCAGCGCATATACCGTTTGCCCACGCAGGCTAAACTCACGCACGAGGTTGCTGAAGTTTTCCGAGTGCCCACGCAGGCTAAACTCACGCACGAGGTTGCTGAAGTTTTCCGAGTGCCCGGCAAACAGTAAACCGTCAGGCTTGAGCAACGGAACAAACCGACGCAGAATGTCCTGTTGCGTCGTTTTATCAAAATAGATCATGACGTTACGGCAAAAAATAGCGTCAAAAGGTCCCGGCACGTTGTACTGCTTATCCAGCAGGTTAACGGGCGCAAATTCGACGCAGTTCGCCAGTTCCTGGCGTACGCGTACCAGGCCTTCATGTGGACCGGTTCCACGCATGAAATAACGCTGCAGCTGTTGCGGTGACAGCGTTTTCAACTCATCCTGGCGATAAACACCGTTACGCGCCTTCTCCAGTACCTCGGTGTCGATATCGCTGGCGTAGACTTTCCAGCGTCCGGGTGCCATGCCCAGGGTATCGGCAAGGGTGATTGCCAGCGAGTAAGGCTCTTCACCCGTCGAGGCTGCCGCGCTCCAGACGCGATACTCCCCGGTGCGGCGACGCGCGTGCTCTGCCAGGACCGGGAAGTGGTGCGCTTCACGGAAAAACGCCGTCAGGTTCGTGGTTAATGAGTTAATAAAAGCCTGCCTCTCGGCGCTGTTCTGGTTCGCTTCGAGCATGCTCAGATAGCGACCAAAGTCATCCAGCCCCAGCGTACGCAAGCGCCGCACCAGACGGTTGTAAACCATGTCTCGCTTATGATCCGCAAGCACGATCCCCGCACGCTGGTAGATTAACTGACATATCCGACGGAAATGCGCGTCGGACAGCGCGAGGCGCTGTGTCATCTGCAACAATAATGACGTTTGCCCGGAGGGCATTGGTGATGTCATAGCGCCTTCTTAATTACATTCAGGATACAACTGGCACGGCCTGCGACCGCCCGACTTCTGTTACTGCTTCAACGTGCTCTTTCACATTAAATACCGCGACCAGTCCGGTGAGATGATCCGCCTGGCTGGCCAGCTGATCGGTTGCCGCTGCCGCTTCCTCAACTAACGAGGCGTTCTGTTGCGTGACCTGATCCATCTGACTGACTGCCTGAGCAACCTGCTCAATCCCGCGACGCTGTTCGTCCGACGCCGAGGCAATTTCGCCCATGATGTCGTTCACCCGCGTGACAGAGGTGACGATCTCGTGCATGGTTTGTGCCGCCGTATCGACCAGCGTAGAGCCCTGCTGGACGCGTGAAACCGACTCTTCTATCAGCACCTTAATCTCTTTCGCCGCGTTGGCACTTCGGCTTGCCAGGTTACGCACTTCACCCGCCACCACCGCAAAACCACGACCCTGTTCACCGGCGCGCGCCGCTTCGACAGCGGCATTGAGCGCCAGAATGTTGGTCTGGAACGCGATACCGTCGATCACGCTGATGATGTCACCAATTTTCTGCGAACTGGTGGCAATCTCCTGCATGGTGCTCGCAACATGAGACGCCTGATCCCCACCCTTTTTCGCCGTCATTGCTGCCTGTTTCGACAGGTCAGACGCCTGACGCGCGTTATCGGCGTTCTGACTTACCGTCGCAGTCAGTTGCTCCATACTGGCTGCCGTCTGCGCCAGCGAGGCCGCCTGCTGCTCGGTACGGGACGAGAGATCGTTATTACCTGCCGCAATCTCTGAAATCCCGGTGTGCATGGCATAACTGCCCTGACGCACATCGGATACCGTTTCCCGCAGCGATCCCTGCATCGCCTTCAGGCTGGCAAAGATCGCCGAAATTTCGTTCTTGCCATAAACCGCCACCGGACGCGCCAGATTCCCCTTCGCAATACTGTCGAAGTGGCTGCTGATAATCGCCAGCGGCTGCACAATCATTTTGCGAGACCAGATCAGTGCCCCGCCGGTCAGAAGCGCCGCCAAAATCACCACCACGGCAAAAATCACGCCGGACATGTGGTAGCTCATTTTGCTGTCTTCCTCTGCACGTTGAACAAACTGGTTAATATCCTGCTGCCACGCGTTAAAGCTGCCATCAAACGCCGCCTGAGACGCCTGAACCGGTGCGGTCATAAAATCTGACAGCTGGTTGTTCTCAAGCCAGGTTGCCTGGTGGTCCAGATCGCTGTACCACTGTTCAAAGTTCTTTTTCATGGCAGCCTTTAGCGTTTTCTCTTTCTCGCTAACGGCTTCCTGCGCCGTAAAGGCTTTAAACTGCCCGTCTGCCTGTTTCAGACTGTCACGCGCGGTCGCCATCAGCGCTTTGATGTCATCCGGCGGATAACTTAGCGCGGTTAAGGTTCCCGCCTTGTTCAGCGCAGTGCTTGCCTGCAACAGCACGGCACGTGTTTGTGCCAGTGCGGAGCGCTGCTGATTACTCGCCTCAACTTCCTGCAAATTCTGATAGCCATCGCGAAACGCCCAAAAAGACAACCCGTTACTGCCAACCTGCAACACACCGCAAAGGATCAGAATCAAAAACAGTGTGGTCGAGATACGAATACGATTTAACATCCACGCTCCCATCAAGCGGCAAGCAGCCGCGGTTTAATTGTCAGTCAAAATGTTTCCCAGTTTTCATCTTGTCCGGTCGTCGCAGCACGGGTACGGGTTGCCGCTGATTCTGCAGCGGGCACACGATAGGTGGCTTGCGGGGTGACCGTGTTTCCAGCGAGTGAAGCGAGACGAAACGCCGAGACGGCCATCTTCAGACGGCTCGCCTGGTCTTCCAGGGCAGCGGCCGCCGCAGCGGACTCCTGCACCAGCGCGGCGTTTTGTTGTGTCACGCGATCCATTTCCGATACCGCCAGAGCAACCTGGTCGATACCACGACTCTGCTCGTCAGATGCAGAGGCGATTTCACCCATGATGTCCGTTACGCGAGTAACAGCATTCACGATGTCATTCATGGTTTCCCCGGCACTTTCTACCAGCACGGAGCCGGTATCCACGCGGGAAACGGAATCTTCAATCAACGCTTTGATCTCTTTCGCCGCGTTGGCACTGCGACTGGCGAGGTTACGTACTTCACCCGCGACCACGGCAAACCCACGCCCCTGCTCGCCCGCACGTGCCGCTTCCACGGCGGCGTTCAGCGCAAGGATGTTGGTCTGGAAAGCAATGCCATCGATGACGCTAATGATGTCGGCGATTTTCTTCGAGCTGTCGGCAATTTCGTGCATGGTTTTCACCACGCCATCCACCACGCGACCACCACGTTGCGCCGTCTCAGAGGCACTTTCAGCCAGTTGAGAGGCCTGACGGGCGTTATCGGCGTTCTGCTTCACGGTCGCAGTAAGTTGTTCCATGCTGGCGGCCGTCTCTTCCAGGGCGGATGCCTGCTCTTCAGTACGGGAAGAGAGATCGTTATTACCCAGCGCAATTTCGCTGGTGCCGGTATAGATGGCCTCTGATCCATTACGTACGTTGGCGACAGTCTCGATCAACGAACGCTGCATATGGTCGACGCTGTTGGCCAGTTCGGTTATCTCATTGCGCCCGGTTACGGTCAGCGTTTTGGTCAGGTCACCACCGGCAATTTCACGGATATGACCAATGACGCGACCAAGAGGATTAAGCAGGATATGGCGAATGCCATACCATACCGCGACCAGCACAATGACCAGCGCCAGCGCCATCACGGCCATCTGCCATTTCGCAAAGCGATAGTCATTCTGGCTTTCGGTAAAGGCCGAGTGATACAGATCGCTACTGACCTTCGCATATTCCCCCAGCGCCGCGCCGAGTGCGTTTTGCATCCCTTGCGTTGGCTGTGCGAAATAGGCGTCCATGTTGCCGCTTTCCAGGAACTGAATCAGCTCCGTCAGACCGGCATTGTAGGCGTTGTATTTTTCGTCAATATTCTGGCTCACCTGCTCCATAGCAGGCTGCGGGGTGATCTTTTTGAAGGCGTCGTAATGTTTTGCGGCGTCAGCGAGAGTAGCACGGGCATTTTTCAACAGATCGGTTTTCGCGCTGCTCTGCTGATTATTCGGATCCATCATCATGCGCGCGGACGAGCGGCTCAGATTGATACGCGTTTGCAGCATCAGATCCCACGTCGACGTGAGTTCACTCTGCTGCAGGCGGAGATCGTTCGAGGCCGCGAAACTGTCCTGGTTCTGTTTTAATGACGAGAAAAAAAGCCCGCCGGAGATGAGCTGAAGAAGTGCGAAAATGACCAGCACCATCATGAGCATTGTGACAACGCGGATACGGTTCAACATACAACACCTTCTCATAGATTTATTAACGGTGTTATCGGCACTGCCCACAGGAACTTTACATTTGAGAAAGGGAAAAGCGCGGGGTTAAAACGCCACGTCGACAATCAGCGTATCGGTGTAGGTTCCGGCGGGGGGCGTGGCCTGATTGGTCAGGACTTTCGCGGTGTAGTTGTAGGTGCGCAGTAAACCATCAGTACTGACCTGCGACGATACCGCGCTGGACCAGCGCTCGCTGCCGCTTCCCCCCCAGCGGTTACTGGTGGCTTCTTTATAGATGTCGTAGCTCATAAAGTTGCTACCATTCACCATACGCCGCACGTTGTTCAGCGCGTTGGCACCGTTATTGATGCCGATGGTATACGAACTTCCTTTGGTACAGGTGACGGCAATCGCCTGTGAGACGGTGGGGAAACTTTGTACCAGCGGCGCGCTGTTGAAGCTCACGTCCGGCGTGGTCATCGCGCTGCAGTCATTGGTGACGGTCATATCTAACAGGATGGTGGTTGTCGAGGTTCCCGTCTGATTGATTGTGCAAATGCCGAGCGCGCCCACGGAGCACACGCTGTAGTTAATGCTGAAGGTTAACTGCACCTGATATGGCCCGGCAGTGACGTTTTGCCCGGCGACGGTGCGAAAATAGAGCGGAATGTTGTACTGCTTTGACCCCAGCAGCCCCAGCAAGGTATTCCCACTCCAGGTATACGATTTACTTATCTGTACCTCGCTGCTGCTTGCGCACCCCGATAGACCGCACAATCGCGTGGGGATCACGTCCGTAATGGTCGCATTATCCGTCCGTTTCATGGTGGCCCGACTGCTGCCCGAGACCGATGCCGAGCTATAGGTCAGCGTCACGGAGTCGCTGGTCAACAGATTCAGTATGGCATCGCACGCCACCACCAGCGTGCCCGTGGTTTCGACCTCTCCGCTTCCGCTGAGTGCGAACGAGGTAACGCTACCAAACGACGCATTGACCGTGCTGATGTTACACGCCGCCCAGCCGCTGCCAGAGAACAGCAGCAACATCAACAGCAGCAAGCGTTTCACTGTCCCTCCCGACAAACCAGAGGACCGTAGGTTTGCAGTTTGTGTTGCGGATTGGCACTCACCGTCAGCGTGACCGAGCAGTGCTTTCCGTCAGGGGTGATAACGTCGAGCGGGTTCACATCACTGAGATTTTCCAGCCAGGCGATACCGTCATACCCTACCACCGCATTACTACGCGATGCGCGTCGGACCTGGCTTCCCACCGGAATAGCCTGTCCCTGCGCATCATGCAGAATAACGCTCGCCACCCGCTCCTGTTCCATCGGGAAATCGACCAGGTAGCCGCTATGGCGGCGGATCGCAATCCGGCGTTCGGTCTCTTTCAGCCGGGTATCCGCAGGCAAATTCAGCGTATCAATCCGGTAACTGGCCGGATAATACGCCGACACCCCGCTCACCAGCAGATAACCGTTGTTATTGGTTTTACCGACGGGCTGGTTCTCGTAGCTGACCGGGACATCCGGGTGACCATCGGTACTGATGACCACAAAGGCATCGTTGATCTTGTTGGCCGCAAACAGCTCGCCGTCCATCAGAACAATCGCCCCCATCGCCTCGCCCCACCAGGTCATGTTGTCCTTTTCACCATAACCGCCTCCCTGTAGCTCAATGTTGTTATTGCGCCAGCCCAGCGTTCCCTGCTGATAGTCACTGGCTTTCGACTGGTTAGCCCATGCCATGTTCCAGCTAAACCCGCCGTCGGAAGGCATCGAGTGGTTATAGTTGATGCGCTGCGTGCTGCCCGCATCCGGGGTGTTTTCGAAAGTGACGGCGGCGCTGTCACGCGCCCCCAGCGGCACCTGCAGCGACAGCGCCACCGTCCAGTCTCCCCGCTGCTGATCCCGGCTTGCCGCCAGATAAATACTGCTCGCACCCCACAGATTACGGCTCCAGGAGAGATTCAGCAGCTCGGTTTTTTGACTGTCGAAGCTCTCTACGCCGATCCAGGCTGCGCCAATATTGCCGTACTGCCCCAGATTAAAGGTGAGAGAATACTGATCCGTATTGCGACTAAAACTGGCGATGGGTTTGTCATTTTCGTCATAGACCGTCGGCTGGTCGTAGAGAGCCAGATTGCCAAAGCCGCGATCGCGCCGCGTGTGCTGGGTTGCCACGCTAAACTCGCTGGTGCTGTACTGGTAACCCCAGTTGATTTGCCCGCCTGCATCACCGCGCATGCGGCTTTGCGAGTAAGAGGTATTCACCACGCCAAACTGTCCGAGTTTAACCACAGTGCCAGCTCCCCCTAACGCCAGCTCTTGTGCCCCTTCCGCATGCCCCTCCAGCGTGAGCCAGTCCGTCAAACCATAGCGATATGAACCGCTGCCTGCCGCAGGGCCGTAGTCAAAATTCCTGATGCCATAATTACGCCGCAGGCTTCCGAGCGTCACGGCCCCGTCGCTCAGGCCTTGTTTTAACAAATCACTGGTGACATAAAACGGTAGCGTGGTACTTACCTGACGACCCAATGCATCGGTGGTGACCAGCACCGCATCCCCAGCACCGTTGATATAGGGCAGATTAGTCAGCGTAAATGGCCCCGGCTGGAGCTGAGTTGAGCCGGACCGATAGCCATTAATAAAGAGATCAACCGAGGTGGGTACCGCGGCTTCTCCCGAAAATTCGGGTAGCGGCCATGTGACCAGGTCCGGACGCAGGGAGAAATCCCGTCCGTAACTTATCCCGCCCATACGTACGCTGGTACTCCAGCTCAGGGCGTCGCTGATCACATCCCCGGCACTCCAGGAAATCGCCTCATCCTCATTGGTGAACAGCAGAGTGGTGTCATAGCGGACATATCCTTCCTGCTGACCATTATTCCCGGTGAAATTTTCCCGGGCGTAGCCGGTAGAGGAAAACGAGCCGTTCTCGTTAAAGTAGCGGAATTCGTGCCAGAGCGACGCCTGACCACCAAGATGTTCCGTGTGGTTGGTGTAGAGATCATAATTCAGCAATGCCCCGCGTCCGAAGTGCGGTTTGCTCTGCGCCGTTTGTGTGCTGAACGGCGTCACGCGGGTCGTGACCCAGTCGCGGGGAACGGTCAGCAATAACCGTTGCGCAGCGCTGTCATACTCCACCCTAACCTGAGAAAGCGAAGAGAGATTAACGTCCCCGGTTGGTACATGCTCAGGGGGAAGCCCTGCGCGTAACAAATCTGCGCTGGAGATATAGAAAGCGCCTTTACGTTGCGTCACAGGCACCACCAGACCGGTATCGTAGTGGTTCAGCACGAGGGCGAGCTGGAAGACCGCCTCATCATTGATCGCCTGAGCCTGGGGGGGCGGCGGTAAACTGTCGTCGCCGGTTTCAGCCCAGGAAGTGGTACTGACGCAAAGCAGTATCATCATCGCCGGTTTCAGTTGACGGGCGTCGACTGCCATTGTGCGTCCCTGGCATTAATTTGCGCACTCATCCGGTCTGGCTGGCGAACCCCGGCGGGTATTGGCCAACTGCGGGTGCTGCCGGGGAGAACGTAACCCAGTAGTCCATCCGCTATCGTGTGTTTCCGACCTCCCTGCTCCAGCGCCACCTGGCTCAGCCTGACATGGACATCACCCCGATTTCTGACCTCCAGCGCAGGCTGCCCCTCCGCGCGCGTCACCCGCCAGCTCAGGTTTTGGGTTTCCGCCAGCGCGTGATGCGCGCCTTCTTTGATGGTCGGGATCCCCTGTCCATACACAAACAAAGGGATGGAGTAACGCATCTGCAATTTGAGGCCGATGGCAGGTTCGGCTTTGGTATCAGGCTGAGGGATTTCATCTACGATAATGCGGTAAGCCTGTTCGACACCAGCGGGAACGGAAGCCTGTTTGATAAGGCGAATAAGCTGCTTGCTGCCAGTACCAATCGTGACGATGGGCGGGCTGGCGACCACATCCTGCTGCGAGGTATAACGCTCGTGTCCGTCCTCCTGCTTCCAGCGCACGATGCGGACCTGCATCGTCGTGGCGCTGTTTCCCTGATTCTGGATCCACAGTTCCGTGGCGTTGGCGTCTGCAGCAAGCCACGGATCGATCGGCCAGAGCAGAATAGTCGCCGCCGCCTGCACCTGGCCGGTTACCGCAGCCATACCCAACGCACCCGCCAGACATACTGGTCTGAAAAATGGCTTCATCAACACTCTCCCTTTATTACCATGACAAGGTCACGGTGAGCTGATCGGAATAGGTTCCTGCCGGGCTAAATCCGGTCAGTAGCGCCACGCCAAAAAGCGGCAGCGCGATGTTATTGCTGTTGGTATACGTCACCGGTATCGCCTGGTTTACGCCAATTTCGCTGTTCGCGGCCAGCGAGCTGCTGCTGTAGAGCCGGTACGGCACCAGTTCTGTTCCACCGGACCGCTTCATCCGACGCACGGATGAATAATTTTGACCGCCATTAATGCTCATGCTCAGCGCCACGCCCGGCGTACAGGCGATAGACAACGCCCCGTTTGGCACAAAGCTGGTGCTGACCGGCGCGCTCTCGACGCCGTTATGGGTGCCAAAATCCAGCGTACCGAGAAGCCCTCCGCTACTGGCGGCCACCGCACATCCCGGTACTATCGTCGCGCTGACCTTAAAGGACTGTGATGTCACCGCGTCCGCAGAGGGCATCACGAGCAATCCGACAATCAGCGCGAAAAAAGGCTGCACGCGTCCCTCTGCGCGTTTGCGCAGACCTGTGAGAGTTGCCTTCATGGCGGTTCGGGACTAATAGGTGACGCTGACGTTAATCGTGTCGGTGTAGGTTCCCGGGACGACCGTCACGCTGTTACCACCGCCGGTAATACGCCCGTAGAGGGTGTAGCTATCCACGCCTCCGGCCGTAGAGGCGATCGGCAACGCGGCGTTATTGGCAATCACGGTGTTAAACCCGCTGTCGCTGTACAGGCTATAAGCCACGCCCTGTGCCGCGTTGGCTGTATTAACCAGATAGCGTTCAGGCGTACCCGGCGAACCGACAACGGAGCCGGGCGCGGTGGAGTGGGTATTACCGGTGATCGCGACCGTATAGCTTGCGGTCGTACATTGAATGGTGAAGGTGTTTCCGCCGCTGGCGCCGCTCAGCTGCGTCGTAAGAGTGGAAAAGGTAGCCGGATGGGTACCGAAATCGAGCGTACCGAAGTTAATGCCACTTTGCGCGGGCGATCCGTTTATCAAACAACCGTTTGTCAGCGTCAGCGTCGCGCCGATGGTGCCGCTGCTGGTAACGGCCAGCGCCTGATGGGCCGTTGTTGCAGTCAGTAAGCTGCCTGCGCAGATCAAAAGGAGTTTTCTTTTCATTTACCACCCTCCAGAAGACGTCTCCGTTCCCTTGCCGCATTTTATTTTTGTCGTTCAAGATGTTAGCCCCGCTTAAGGTTCCTTTGAGGGGGTTATTGAGAATTTAGTTTATGGATATCGCTTCTACCACCTGCCCCATGACGCATAAGCCGAATGTCTTATTGACGATGTATTTCTATAAATAACAGTCAGTTGAACTCTAAAAAGCAGAGATTTTATTTTATCCACAGAGAATATATCCGCAATAATGTGATATCGATCACAATATATCGTCAGTGAATTAACAACAAAATTAATAAAACTTAAAAAGGAGTTGTATCCCCCTACACTTTGCGTCAATTTATGTGCCGAATAATTTCCCGCGTCGTAATAAAAAATTTATATGTATCGACTCGGGCTACATCTAAAGCGCATAGAGGGTCTTTTTTCGTGGCAAGTGCAAACAAACTCACACTCTTCATCGTGATTTTCATGCTGGCGGGTATTCTTTCAGGGGCAGCAATTCATGAGTACGCATCCGCGGATGCTATTAAAGCCTGGTCGGATAATATTACCCTTCTGACCGATATCTTCCTTCGCCTGATCAAAATGGTGATTGCACCTTTGGTCTTCAGCACGTTAACCGTCGGCATCATGAAACTGGGTGAAACCTCCACCATTGGCCGCGTTGGCGGCAAAGCGATGGTGTGGTTTATCAGCTCATCCGTGCTGTCTATTCTGGTGGGGCTGTTTATCGTCACGCTCGAGCATCCGGGAAGCGGTCTGAACCTGACGATCCCAACCGAAGCCGTCGATACCGGTCTGGCCGTTGGTGGCATGACGCTGAAAGCCTTCCTGTCTCACACCATTCCAACCAGTATCGCAGGGGCGATGTCGAACAATGAGATCCTGCAGATTGTGGTGTTCTCGATGTTCTTCGGCATCGGCGGCGCGTCGCTGGGACAGAAATTCAACGCGCCTCTGGTAGCTGCGCTGGATGTGGTTTCCCATATCATGCTGAAGGTGACGGGTTACGTGATGTACGTTGCGCCACTGGCCATTTTCGCGGCGATTTCATCCGTTATTGCCACTCAGGGTCTGGGCATTCTGTTGAACTACGCCTCCTTTATTGGTGGCTACTATGTTGCCATTCTTCTCACCTGCATGGTGCTGCTGGCCGTGGGTTACATGGTGCTGAAAAAAGAGGTGTTTCGCCTGGTCAGTATGCTGAAAGACCCGGTACTGGTAGCGTTTACCACCAGCAGCTCTGAAGCGGCCTATCCAAAAACGCTGGAACAGCTGGAGCGTTTTGGCTGCTCGCGCAACATTGCCTCTTTCGTCCTGCCGATTGGCTACTCCTTCAACCTGGTAGGTTCGATGGTGTACTGCTCTTTCGCCTCGATGTTTATCGCCCAGGCGTACAACATTCACCTGAGCTTCTCTGAAGTGACGGTATTGATGCTGACCCTGATGCTCGCTTCAAAAGGGATTGCGGGCGTACCGCGTTCATCGCTGGTCGTTCTGGCGGCAACTATTCCAAGCTTCAATATTCCGGTGGCCGGTATTCTGCTGCTGATGGGAATTGATCACTTCCTGGATATGGGTCGCTCTGCAATTAACGTTCTGGGGAATGGTATCGCGACCGCGATGCTGTCGCAGAATGAAGGGGCGCGGGAAGCGGAAGCTGAGCTGGTGGAGCAGGAAGCATAAGGGTATGAAAAAGCCGGGTGGCGGCTTCGCCTTACCCGGCCTACTAATGGTTCGAACACGTAGGCCGGGTAAGCGTCAGTGCTACCCGGCTTTGTTTTATGCTACGTGACTCGCGGCGATATCCAGCAGAGCCATCTCATCGCTGTTCAGCAGCTTCTCAATGTTCACCAGAATCAGCATTCGCTCGCCGAGCGCGCCCAGACCGGTCAGGTATTCCGTCGACAGGGTGACGGCAAACTCCGGTGCAGGACGGATTTGGTCAGAGGTCAGGGAAAGCACATCAGACACGCCATCCACCACGATGCCCACCACGCGCTGCCCCAGGTTCAGAACAATCACCACGGTGTTATCGTTGTAGTCAACGTCGCCCTGGCTGAACTTCACGCGCAGGTCAACGATTGGCACAATCACACCGCGCAGGTTGGTGACACCTTTAATAAAAGCAGGCGTATTAGCGATGCGGGTAACCTGGTCGTAACCACGGATTTCCTGCACTTTCAGAATGTCGATACCGTACTCTTCGTCACCTAAAGTGAAAACCAGGAATTCCTGCCCTGATGGCTCGCCCGCCAGTTTCGTTACATTACTCATACCGGTCATGTTATTACCTTCTACTTAATCAGGCGGCTGTGTACGCCACACGTTGTTCACGATTTAATCCCTGAAGCGCCGATACGTCGACGATCAGCGCCACGCTACCATCACCCAGAATGGTCGCGGCAGAAATACCAGGTACCTTGCGGTAGTTGCTTTCGAGGTTTTTCACCACCACCTGGTGCTGACCAATCAGCTGATCAACCAGCAGCGCGTAGCGACGGCCCGCACTTTGCAGGATCACAACGATACCCTGCGTGGCCTCTGTCTTCGCCCCGTCCACTTCAAACACTTTCCACAGTTCCACCAGCGGCAGATACTCACCGCGCACTTCGAGAACACGCTCGCCACCCGCCAGCGGATGCAGATCTTCCTCACGCGGCTGCAGCGATTCCATCACGGCGTTCAGCGGCAGAATAAAGACTTCGTCTGCCACTTTGACTGACATACCGTCCAGAATTGCCAGCGTCAGCGGCAGCAGGATGCGAATGGTGGTGCCAGAGCCCTGCTTAGACTGGATCTCAACGTGGCCGCCCATCTCCTGGATGTTACGTTTCACCACGTCCATGCCCACACCGCGCCCGGACACGTCGGTCACTTGTTCCGCAGTCGAGAAGCCTGGCGCAAAGATCAACATGCCCACTTCTTCGTCGGTCATGTTTTCATTGACCGCCATCCCCTGCGAAATCGCTTTTGCCAGGATGCGTTCACGGTTAAGGCCCGCACCGTCATCGGTCACTTCGATGCAGATGTTCCCACCCTGGTGTTCCGCAGAGAGGATCAGGTTGCCGACCGGAGATTTCCCGGCGGCAATGCGGTTTTCCGGCAGTTCGATACCGTGGTCGAGGCTGTTACGCACCAGGTGCGTTAACGGGTCAATGATGCGCTCGATCAGGCTCTTATCCAGTTCGGTTGAGCTGCCCATCAGGGTCAGTTCAATCTGTTTATTCAGTTTGCTGGCAAGGTCGCGGACCAGACGCGGGAATCGGCTGAAGACATATTCCATCGGCATCATTCGGATGGACATGACCGATTCCTGCAGATCGCGGGCATTACGCTGTAATTGCCCCATGCTGGTAATCAGATCGCCGTGCGTGACCGGGTCCAGTTCGTTTGAACGTTGTGCCAGCATTGACTGAGTGATCACCAGTTCGCCCACCAGGTTAATCAGCTGGTCAACCTTCTCAACAGCAACACGGATGCTGGTGGATTCACTGGAACGCGCAGCCGGTTTTTCACCACGGCCGGGCGCCGCAGCCTCTTTTGGCACGGCTTTCAGCGCCGGAGCCGCAGGCACAACGGCCGGTGCAGTAGTCTGAGCAACAACAGCGACCTCTTCTGCTGGCGTTTCGACAACGGCCGTTTCGGTTTCGAAGGCAATCTGATCGGCTTCAATGACGAAGCACAACACCGCCACGATATCGTCCTGGCCAATGCCGTCATCAAGCGTCGCAGCAAGACTGTCTTTGCCTTTTACCACATTGCTTAATGTCGCCAGATTACCCAGCTCTTCTTCCAGCAGGTTAACTTCATTCTCTTTCAGGCGTGACAGCACAACGCGCAATTTGCCCGCTTGTGCTTCGGCTGGGGCAGACTCCTGGGCGGCAACGGCATCGACAACGCTCAGTTTTGCGGCCGGAACAACGGCTGCGGCAACCTCACCTTTTGCTTCCAGCGCGAGCTGGCGCAGCGCATTGCAGATGTATTCAAAGCTGGCGGCATCAGGCTCTGCTGAGCTTTTATAGGCGTCGAGCTGTTCCTGCATAATATCTTTGGTTTCCAAAAACAGGTTGATAATATCGGTATTGAGCTGCATCTCACCGCGTCGTGCTTCATCAAGCAGGTTTTCCATCAAATGGGTCGTTTCCTGCAGGATGGTAAATCCAAACGTTCCGGCTCCGCCTTTAATGGAGTGCGCCGCACGGAAGATGGCATTAAGCTGCTCAGAGTCTGGTGCTTCAGGCACCAAATCGAGCAAGTGTTGCTCCATATCGGCCAACAACTCGTCGGCTTCATCAAAGAATGTCTGGTAAAAATCGCTAATATCCATGCTCACGCTATCACCTCGGATTGGCTGGTGGCGATGTTGGAACGGCAGCCGAAGGAACGGCCCCAGGCTGTTTTAAATCGTCCAGTGACTCATTCTGACTTTCGGCGTTTTCATGCAGGATGGCCTGCTCCGCCTGCTGGTTCAGCACTAAAAGACTGATACGACGGTTGATGGCGTCATCCGGCCCGCGGTCGGAGACACGCATGGTTGCTGCCATGCCGACCACGCGCAGTACCTTGCCATCATCAAGCCCACCGGCCACCAGCTCGCGACGCGAGGCGTTGGCACGATCGGCAGAAAGCTCCCAGTTGCTGTATCCCTTCTCTCCACTGGCATACGGGAAATCATCCGTGTGTCCTGACAGGCTGATTCGGTTAGGAATGCCGTTCAGCACCGGCGCAATAGCACGCAAAATATCGCGCATGTACGGCTCAACTTCCGCACTCCCGGTCTTAAACATTGGGCGGTTCTGGCTATCAATAATCTGGATACGTAACCCTTCCTGTACCAGATCGATTTTCAGATGCGGACGCAGCGCGCGCAGTTTTGGATCTGCTTCAATCAGCTGATCGAGATCGCCACGCAGTTTCTTCAGGCGCGCCTGCTCCATCTTTCTTTTCAGCTCGTCGATGTTTGGCTCTTTTTTCACCTCACCCTTCTGCTGGGTGTAATCATCGCCACCGCCCGGAATTGGGCTGTCGCTGTTAGAGATGCGCGGCCCACCGGCCACCGCCGTCGCCAGCGGCGTTCGGAAATATTCCGCAATCTGGATCAGTTCTTTCGGGCTGGAGATGGAGATAAGCCACATCACCAGAAAGAACGCCATCATTGCAGTCATAAAATCGGCGTACGCAATTTTCCACGAGCCGTGTGCGCCATGCCCGCCGCCCTTATGCTTGCGTTTTTTTACGATGACGATCGGATGGGACTGGTTTTTCATGCGTCCTCAGTTGTCGTCTGTTGGTTTGGGTTTTTCACCGCACGCACGTGTTCTTCAAGCTCGATAAACGACGGACGCTCGCTGGAGTAAAGCGTTTTACGGCCAAACTCAACCGCGATCGGTGGCGCATAACCGTTGAGGTTAGAGAGCAGCGTGATCTTCACGCACTGCATCATTTTAGTCGTTTCCGCGCTCTTCTGGCGCAGAACGCTTGCCAGCGGAGAGATGAAGCCATACGCCAGCAAAATACCGAGGAAAGTACCCACCATCGCATGGGCGATCAGTGCGCCCAGCTCAGCGGCAGGACGATCCGCCGAGGCCAGGGCGTGAACAACCCCCATGACAGCGGCAACGATACCGAACGCAGGAAGGGAGTCGCCCACCAGCGCCAGGCTGTTGGCCGGCACTTCGGATTCACTTTCGTGGGTTTCGATCTCTTCGTCCATCAGCGCTTCAATTTCGAAGGTGTTCATATTGCCGCTGATGATGAGTCGCAGGTAGTCGACGATGAAATCCAGCATCATGGCGTCGGCAAGAATGCGCGGATAGCTGGCAAAAATTTCACTCTCTTTCGGGTTTTCGATATCGCGTTCAAGAGAGAACATCCCCTGTTGACGTGACTTCGCCATCAGGCGATAAAGCAGCGCCAGCAGGTCCATATACATGCTTTTGGTGTATTTCGAGCGACGGAACAGCAATGGAATCGCTTTCAGCGTGCCCTTGATCGATTTACCGTTGTTACCAACGATAAAAGCCCCTACCCCTGCGCCGCCGATGATAATAAGTTCAGCCGGTTGATAGAGTGCTCCAAGGTGCCCGCCGGTCATCATGTAACCGCCGAAAACTGTACCGAGAACTACCAGGTAACCTAATAAGATAAGCACGACATCATCCTTCCGCTAGTGACTATGGCAAGGACGTTCAGTTCGCAGCGTTTACCGTTTGCGGGGTAAAAAAAAGCAGCGGTAATTGCTTACCGCTGCTGGAATCTTGCCCACACGTTCGGGTTAAACAGCTTGTTCGATCTGTTCATCCAGCAGTTGTGGAATAATATCGGCAGCATCCCGGGAAAGTTTACGTCTTTTTACTGCACGGGATGGAGGCTGACATAAACTACAGGCGAAGCTGCCTGCAGGCTGATGAGCATGGGTAATAAAATTGCCATCGCAGCAATTGCAGCGCGACAGTTCAAGCATTCCGCTTTCAACAAAACGCACCAGCGTCCATGCGCGGGTCAGCGCCAGCAGTGGACCATCTTCTTGCTGTGGGCATTGTTCAAGGTAAAGTTTGTACGCTTTGATCACAGCGTCAACGCCGCTACACAAACCGGTTTTGAGAAGATACTGCCAGGCGTTACAGAACATGGATGCGTGGATGTTCTGCTCCCACGTCATAAACCAGTCGGTAGAAAACGGCAGCATGCCTTTCGGCGGGGGACTACCACGTAACTCTTTGTACAGTTTGATGAGACGACCACGGCTCAACTGAGTCTCGCTTTCCAGCATTTGTAAACGAGCACCCAGTGTAATCAGCTCCATGGCCAACTGTATGTCACGCGCTTCCTGAACAATGCTTTTTTCGCTCATTGCTAGGCCCTTTTCTTACGGGCTGCGTCATCAGGCTGGCTGATTTCGTTAAGCAAGCGAGTGGAGAGAAGTATACCGGTATGGATCTGTTGAAGATCGTCAACACGGGATTCCTGCGTCAGACGCGTTATTGTCTGTGAATCATCGAAACGGAACTGACAAACCAGCTGATTCGTTTCGGCCAGTTTAACCATCTGAGGGAGGGTTAAACCCCCCAGCATGGTTGCCATTTCTTCGTTAATACCCAGACGAAACATCGCGGACGCCTTGTCCTGACTAATCAAACGCTGCGCGAGCAGTAAATACGACAAATTGATGTCATAGATATGTTTTAGCAACTCGGATGTATGCATTGTTCCCATCCCGAATAACCAACTATTATTTTTATGCGGAAAGACCGCACCCCGTGATGTCGCCGGGAAATCACCCGGTATAAAAAAGAAAAGGCCAAATGCATAGTTGAATTTAGGTTTGTATTCAGTTGATACACGCAAGAGAAGAAACGCCGTTGCGCCTCTTACATCTTTTATCATTTCTTACAAATAACTAAGATTTTTCCTAATTCGACGCAAACTCTACTCGTCAGATTTGATACATACAATGCAGCCTTCCTCAAATTTAAAAAAAATGTGATCCACATCACATAATTTAAGTGAATATCACCCATAAATCCATCAGTATGACTTGTAATTTGTTCAAATATCGAACAATCAGTACTGTTTTGTATTCTTAAATGCCGAATACTCATGCAGAAGGGTGAACATAACTGGCATATCACGTGCTTTGCCTGTCATTCCCGGTGTCTGCAATCGTTCACATCCCGAGAATGTCCTGGATACATTTTTCTTACCTCGAAAAAACATATACTTATGCGTAACGCTCAAAAAAAATGTTTCAGTATGTGATCATTCGAATTGTGTTTATAACGCGTTAAAATGATTTAATAGTGGAAGAGTAAAATTGTGTGATTTACGTTAAGTTGTTAATTTTTTTCATTTAGGCGTATTTTTCAGTTATTCTTCTTATAAGAATAATTAATGAATAATTATGATAAGCTTCACACTAATGTCGTATTCAACTCTTGCAGAACCAGGGGATTCGCGGTAAAGGTGGGTAGACGCAGTCTGTCAGACATCTAAGGAGTGCACCATGAGTTACTCCCATCTTCTTGTTTCTGTTGCTGTTTCACCCGAAAGCCATCAGCTTGTCGCCCGGGCAGTTTCCATTGCCAGGCCCCATAATGCCCGCATCAGCCTCATCACTCTCGAGGCCGAACCCGAAATGTATAACCAGCTGGCAGCCCCTATGCTTGAAGAAATTCGGGAGGTACTTCAGGAAGAAACACAGCAATTTCTGCGGGAGCTGGCTGAAAAGGCACAATATCCTGTTTATGAGACCGTTATTGCAACGGGAGAACTTAATGCACATATTCTCGACATGTGTCGTAAACAGAATATTGATTTAGTGATATGCGGGAACCACAACCATAGCTTTTTATCGCGCGCGGCATGTGCGGCGAAATCTATTGTTGCTTCAAGTCAGGTCGATGTGCTGTTAGTACCTCTTGGGGGAGATTAATCCCCCAGTAGAAAATCAGGCGAGTTTAGGAAATGTCGCGATCTTTTTTTGCAGATCACCATCCTTACTTTTCGGGGCGATATCACGTAAATCCTGAATAAAATTCGCCTGCCAGTGATTTATGTCGTTCTTACGGATCGTCTCCATCATTTCGGCATGCCGGGAAATGCGCTCTGTAAGCGGCATTGTCAGGGCGCGGTTCAGGGCGTTAGCCACATCATCCCGATCGTAAGGATTTACGATAAGCGCCGAAGTGAGTTCATTTGCCGCTCCGGCAAACTGTGAAAGTACCAGTACACCCGGGTCGGCAGGATCCTGAGCCGCCACATACTCTTTCGCCACCAGGTTCATCCCGTCACGCAGCGGCGTGACCAGGCCAACGTCTGCATAGCGGAACACTTTCATCAGGATTTTACGGTCAAAGTGTTGATTTAGATAAAAGAGCGGCGTCCAGCCCAGTTGGCCATAGCGGCCGTTAATGCGCCCCGCTTCTGTCTCCAGCTGATGCCGAATGTCCTGGTAGGCCTGAACTTCGCCGCGCGACGTTGGTGCTATCTGCGTATAGCGAATTTTACCGTGGTGTTGAGGGTACTTATCCAACAGCGTTTCATATGCCAGAAAGCGTTCCGGTAACCCTTTGGAATAATCAAGTCGCTCTACCGAGAAGATATTTTTCACATGCTTAAGTTCATTCTTAAGCTGCGCCAGCTTTGATGGCAACGGCCCGGCGGCCTGCTCCGCAATCTCGTCGGGTTCAATCCCAATAGGATACACTTCGGTGTGGAATGTTTTCCCCCATGCGGTATGCGTTTTTCCACCTTTGGTCACCAGACGCGTTTTGCCTGACACAGAATCCAAAAACGCAAGGCGATCATTTTCAGTCTGGAAGCCCAACAAATCGTAATCACATAGCGCCTCCAGCAACGCTTCATGGGGTGGTAACGCGGTAAAAATCTCCGGTGTCGGGAACGGGATATGCAGGAAAAAACCAATCCGGTTATTTACGCCCCTTTCCCGCAATTCTCTGGCGAAGGGGAGCAGATGATAATCGTGGATCCATAAAATATCGTCTTCTTCGATTAAAGGCAGCAGTTTATCCGCCAGCAGCGCGTTGACTCGCGTGTAGCCTTCGAAGGATTCACGCTGGAATTTAACCAGGTCAAGACGGTAGTGAAATGCAGGCCACAGAACGGCATTCGAGAACTGCGAGTAATACTCGTCATAGTCTTTCTCTTTTAACGCGAACGATGCCCACGTAATATTTCCGCGCGTCACTTTTTTGAGCGGTTTTTCGTCTTCACTGATTTCACCACTCCAGCCAAACCACAGCCCGCCAGCAGCTTTTAAGGCACCTAACACCCCTACCGCCAGGCCACCCGCGCTGACTTTTTTATCATCAGGCGGCGCGATTCGGTTAGAGACGACGACTAAGCGACCCATAATGGTTTCCCCCTTGGTTTTGCGCTATTTGTTGTTGCTGGTTAGCGATGTCAGATATCCACTGCCAGACGCCGGCGACATCCACCAGCCGCCATTGGGCAACAGTGTCGCCGGGCCCAACCTTAACGGAGATCCCTCTGGCCTGATTCACCACGCGGAACCCTGCTTCGTCGGTCAGGTCATCCCCAAAGAAAACGGGCGTCCGGCCCTTAAAAGGTTCCTCCGCCATAAACGCGGTGATGGCCGCGCCTTTATTGATCCCTTGCGGTTTTAGCTCCACCACGCATTTACCCGGCTGTAACGCCAGTTGCGGGTTCGCATTCGCAATTTCTCTGGCAAGGGCAAGCACACGCTCTTCATGTTGTGGGGCCTGGCGATAATGCAGAGCAAAGGCCATGCCTTTAGCTTCCAGTTCTGTGCCAGGCAGTTCTGCCAGCGCAGCAGAAAGTTTCTCCTGGAGACGTTGTGTGAGTGCATCGGGAAGTGAAACGATATGCGTTTGATCATGGATGTCGCGGCGCTCCGCTCCGTGTACACCGGCCAGCGGAAAGTGGTAAGGACTGGCGAGCATATCCAGCTCGGCCATTGAGCGCCCTGATATCAATGCCAGTGCTCCCTCATTCATAAGCGAGAGCTGATGCAAATCCTGTAATACCGCATCCGGAATAGCCACCTGATCAGGGTGCGGTTTTATCCCGGCGAGCGTGCCGTCGAGATCAAAAAAGAAAGCATAGTGTCCGGACAGTACAGGCGGTGCGGTTAACAAGTCAGCCACCCTTTTCCTCCTTACGGTTTGCGAGAGGTAAACGCCTTTACCTCTTTCATAGCCATGTAAGTATAGACAGTGTGACGTGGCTCGCCATTTGACAACCGCCCCGCCAGTTTTACTGGCGAGGCGGTTAAGGGGTCAACTAAGGTTATAAGTTGAGCAATAAAAGACGGGAAAAAGCGTTATACGGTACGCTTCGCTTTTTGCTTGTAACGGTCGAAAATCACCGCTGCCAGCAGGATCAGGCCACGAACCACGTACTGAGAGAACGGGGAAATATTCAGCAGGTTCATGGCGTTCTCTACCGTCCCTAAGATCAGGATACCGGCCACCACATATGAGATTTTTCCGATGCCGCCTTTAAGGGAAACGCCCCCTAAAACGCAGGCCGAAATGACGATCAGCTCGTAACCGATAGAGGTCATGGGCTGGCCACTGGTCATGCGTGATGCCAGAATAATGCCCGCGGCGGCAGAAACCAGCCCCGAGAGCACAAAGATAATAATCTTGGTTCGCACGACCGGCACCCCAGCCAGACGCGCCGCTTCTTCATTGCCACCAATCGCCAGCGTATTACGGCCAAAGGTGGTCCGGTTAAGCAGGAAGCCGAACAGGATCAGGCAGGCTACGGTCAGCCAGATAGGCGCAGGCAGACCGAGCCAGTTGGCGTAACCCAGCGTAAAGAAGCGCTCGTCTTCAATCCCCACCGCTTTACCGTCGGAAATAATATAGGCCAGGCCTCGGACAATTTGCATTGTGGCAAGCGTGGTGATCAGGGCATTTATCTTCAGACGCGCAATGACAAAACCGTTGACCAGACCGCTGATGACGCCCAGTAACAGACCGGCCAGGACGCCGATCCACAGGCTTTCAGTCATGTTGATCACCACTGCCGTGGTCACACCCGCGCAGGCAATAACGGACGCCACCGACAGGTCAAAATCGCCGGAGGCCAGGCAGAAGAGCATGCCGCAGGCCACCATCCCTGACATGGAAATGGCCAACCCCAGCCCTTTCATATTAATGAAAGTGGCAAAATTAGGAACAAAGATCGCACAGGCGAGGAACAGCGCGGCAAAGACCACCAGCATGCCGTACTGATCCCAGATGCGTCCAAAACTGAAAGCCGACTTCGGTACTCCGGATGTAGTAACAGAGGACATCATTAACTCCTTACTCAGGCGACAGCCTGGCTGACTTTAGGCATGGCGAGGTTCAACGCCTGTTGTTCATTCGCCTGTTCATGAAGTAATTCACCGGCAATTTCACCTTCACGCATCACGACAATGCGGTCGGCAACGCCAAGCACCTCCGGCAGATCGCTGGAGGCGAAGAGCACCGCCACGCCGCGTTTTGCCAGTTCATAGATCACGTTATAAATTTCGTGTTTTGCCCCCACATCAATACCGCGCGTTGGCTCATCTAATAAAATGACCTTCATATCTTCCGACAGCCAGCGGCCTAAAATAGCCTTCTGCTGGTTTCCGCCGGAGAGATTCATGATCAGCTGTTCCGGGCCAGGCGTTTTGATATTCAGCGAACGAATATGGTGGTCGGCATTGCTCGACTCCCAGCTATCGTTAATCAGGCAACCGGCGCGGATAAACTTACGGCGGGCGGAAATATTGATGTTATCGCGCACCGAATGAACAGGAATGATCCCCTCCGCTTTACGGTCTTCCGGGCAGAGCATCATCCCGGCCCTGATCGCGTGGGCCGGTTTCTGAATATCTACCCGCTCGCCGTCAATGGAAACCTGACCTTCGGTAATCCGGGTACCGCCGAATAACCCTTTCATCAACTCGCTGCGCCCCGCCCCCACCAGGCCAAACAGTCCGACGATTTCACCGCTGCGTACTGACAAGGAGACTGGCGTACGCACGCCTGGCGCTTTTACGCTATCCAGACGCAGGCGTTCAGGGCCATACTCGCGCGGCTGCCAGTGATAAATGTCACCCAACTCGCGGCCAACCATCGCCTGAACAAGCTGGTCATGGTTAACCTGCTTCATGTCGGTAAAGGTGCGTACATAGCGTCCGTCTTTAAAGACGGTAATGGCATCACTCAGGGCGAATATCTCTTCCATACGGTGCGAAACGTACAAAATGGTGCGGCCTTCCTGACGCAATTCGCGGATCACACGGAACAAATTCTCTATTTCACGCGCGGAGAGCGAACTGGTGGGTTCATCGAAGGCTATGATTCAGGCGTTACGCGCCAGCGCCTTAGCAATTTCAACCATCTGCCACTGACCAATAGAGAGATATTTCAGTGGCGTCTGAGGATCAACGTCCAGGCCAAGATGTTTAAGCTGCAGCCCCGCTTCATAATTAAGTAGCGAACGATTTACCACGCCGCTTTTATGCGGAAGCTGTCCTAAATAGATGTTTTCTGCCACGGTCATCTCAGGGATGAGGTGCAGTTCCTGATAAATAATGGCTACCCCGGCGTTGAGCGCCGCCGTGGTATCGGCAAACGCCACCTCGTCTCCGCGAATAGCCAGCGTGCCGGTCGTCGGCGTGTAGTTACCGCTGAGGATTTTCAACAGCGTGGATTTTCCCGCGCCGTTTTCGCCCATCAGGGCGTGAACCTGGCCGGCATAGCAGTCGAAACTGATATCGGTCAGCGCATTAACACCGGGGAAAGTTTTACCGATGCCGCGAAAAGAGAGATACGGCTCAGACTGTTGCATAACGTCTCCGTGATTCCAGTAGTGTGTACATCTGGCCCCTCACAGGAATGAGGGGCACAATCACAGCGAATTACTTACCGCCCAATCCTTTTTTCGCCAGTTCCTCTTTGAAGTTGTCGCGGGTGATCAACACCACGTCGGTCACTTCGGTAAATTTCGGCGGTTCAGCCCCTTTGGTTACCCAGTTGTAGAGCATCTCGCTGGATTTGTAGCCGTGAACGTCCGGGCTTGGCAGCAGAGAGCCGTAGAAACCGGTAGCCTGCGCTTTGGACAGTTCGCTGACGGCGTCAACACCGTTGATGCCGATCCCGATCACATCAGGCGCTTTGAAGCCCTGACCTTCCGTCGCGCGTACCCCGCCCAGCACGGTGTTGTCGTTCATCCCCACCACCAGCCAGTGTTTCACTTCCGGATGCTGAACCAGCATGGAGTTCGCGGCGTCGAAAGCACCCGGGATATCGTTAGATTTGGTGGGGACTTTGTAGATCTGTTTTTCCGGGAAGCCGGCTGCTTTCAGCGCGTCCATGGAACCGGAAGTACGGCGGCGAGCCGTGTCCAGTTCGTCCGCAGTAATGGCCATCACAGCGGTTTCTTTCACATCCCAGCCGCGTTTTTGCATCTCTTTATAAAGTTCCTGGCCCTGACGTTCACCGATTTTGGTCGCCGCCATCATCACCAGAGGGACGCTGTCCATCGGTTTGCCTTTGGCGTTAACGAACTGATCGTCAACCGCAATGACCTTCATGTCGTAACCGCGCGCTTTCGCCGCGATTGCCGATCCCAGTTTTGGATCGGGTGTGCAGATAACGAAACCTTTCGCACCGCTGGCCGCCAGGCTGTCGATGGCATTCAGGGTTTTTTCACCGTCAGGCACGGCGATTTTAATCACTTCAAAACCTAAATCTTTTCCGGCTTTATCTGCGAATTTCCACTCAGTCTGGAACCAGGGTTCTTCGGGCTGTTTTACCAAAAAACCGAGTTTTAAATTCTCAGCGATAGCGGATTGTGACATAACGGCAGCCAGACCGATGGCCGCCAGCGCTTTAGTAAATTTGTGCATGGTAAACTCCAGCTTTAGCATTCTTTTCTGTAGGGAATATGTGCGTGCTTCTAATTTAATCGGACTTAAAACAAGGCATTAGCGCTTACCTCGTCATAAGCGTTATTGCTGGTGATAGTTTTAGCGGGAAATTAATCATCCATAAGAGAGCCCCATCACACCGCAGAATTACAGTAATTGCGTACATAAATTCAGCGAAAAATGACATAAAAAAGGCAGGATTTGTCAGACAAATGAAAGAGGGTTAAGCAGAATTATCCATAAGATTAGCTAAGAAATCCCTGACACCGTCCGCCGGGAAAAATGGCAACCAACGAAAAAAAAGATCAAACTGCGTTTCATCACAAATGCGCGGGAACCACATCAGACTGTTATTCTGCAGAAATTGATTTAGCGCAATTTTTCCCGCGTATCATATATTCGCAATGAATAATCCGTATTTCATTTTTTCTCAGAGCATTATTCCGACTTAATATTTACGGAAGAACATTAGCATGCGACAAATTAAAATAACAATTAATTATCAATGGTTTATGCTATATTTACTTTATGAAAATCCATTTGCAAATTTGTAGTATTTTAATTTTTGTAATGTATGGTAAAAATAAGGTACTTAGGAGTTTTCTTACCCCGGAGACAAGGGTATGCTTATTTATATCGAACACAGGAAGTGAATTTTAGGTCGATTTTAGATACTGCGGAAATTGTATATCTGCGAGTTCTTCGTCAATGCCTGACGCTCAGGTTAAGCAGCGGACATCTCGTCCCACAGTCAATAAGGATATGAGTATGGCTACCCCAACGATGATGCAAAAACTAAATGCGCAGATGAACCTTGAGTTCTATGCGTCCAATCTGCACCTTCACTTAAGTGCGTGGTGTGCTGAGAACAGTCTTACGGGTTCAGCAACATTCTTCCGTACTCAGGCGCAAAGTAACGTCACGCACATGATGCGCGTCTTTAACTTCATGAAGGCCGTTGGCGCCAATCCTGTTGTTAAAGCCCTTGATACCATTAATGATGACTACTCCTCCCTGGAAGAACTGTTCCAGAAAACGCTTGAAGAGTATGAGCAACGTTGCACCACTCTGAGTAAACTGGCCGATGAAGCCAAAGCGCAGCAAGACACTACCACCCTTAAATTCTTACGCGACATGGACAAAGAACAGCAGCAGGACGGCATGCTGCTGAAGATACTGGCGGATGAACTGCGCAATGCGCGACAGGCAGGGTTATGCCCGGAACAAACTGACCGTCACCTGCTCGACATTGTGACGGTGCAACATCACTGATCCCTTTTAACCCGCGCCCGTCCGGGCGCAGGTTTCCCTTCTCACCGCCAACCTTCTGCTTTTGCTGAAATTTAACAAATCAGATCTTGCTCCCAATGATTACCCACACAACATGTAATGATTTATTTAATTACATAATCATTGACGAGGGAGCATCATGATCACCATCGAGTTTGTTGTCATTCTCCTCTGCCTGCTGACAGGTACACGTTTCGGCGGTATGGGGCTGGGGTTAATAAGCGGTATTGGGCTTTTTATTTTGTGTTTTGTTTTTGGGCTGCAACCTGGCAAGCCCCCGGTTGACGTCATGTTGACTATCCTCGCGGTGATTGGTTGCGCAGCTACTCTGCAGACCGCAGGCGGTCTCAATGTCATGATGCAATTTGCAGAGCGCCTTCTGCGTAAACACCCACAGCACATCACACTTCTCGCCCCCTTTACCACCTGGATGCTGACTTTTCTGTGTGGTACCGGGCATGTGGTCTACACCATGTTCCCGATCATTGCAGATATCGCCCTGAAAAAAGGGATCCGTCCGGAACGTCCAATGGCGGTGGCATCCGTTGCCTCGCAGATGGCGATTACGGCATCACCGGTTTCCGTTGCCGTTGTATCGCTGGTGTCCATCCTGGGCGCTCAGCATGGAATTGGCCATGCGTGGGGCATCCTTGAAATACTTGCAGTGTCAGTTCCTGCTTCACTTTTCGGTGTAGCCATCGCTGCCCTGTGGAGTTTGCGGCGCGGGAAAGATCTGGCCGACGACATGGATTTTCAGGAGAAGCTTAAAGATCCAAAGCAGCGCGAGTTTATCTATGGCGGAACAGAGACGTTAATGAATCAACGTTTTCCAAAACAAGCCTACTGGTCCACGTGGATTTTCTTTGCCGGTATTGCCGTAGTGGTGCTGCTGGGGGCATTCCCGGAATTACGCCCCGCCTTTGAGCTGAAAGGCAAAATGACGGCGCTGTCGATGAACCTTGTCATTCAGATGATGATGTTAATTGCAGGCGCCGTAATGCTGATGGCCTGCAAGGTCAATGCCTCTGCTATTTCTAACGGTGCGGTATTCAAAGCCGGAATGGTGGCGATCTTCTCGGTGTTCGGCGTGGCGTGGATGAGTGATACCTTTTTCCAGGCGCATCTTGACGAGTTAAAACTGGCGCTGGAAGGCGTTGTGAAAAGCCACCCGTGGACGTATGCCATTGTACTGTTTCTGGTGTCGAAGCTGGTGAACAGCCAGGCCGCAGCGCTGACGGCCGTTGCGCCCATGGGCCTGATGTTGGGTATTGAGCCGAAAATGCTGATCGCCTTTTTCCCGGCGTCATACGGGTATTTTGTCCTGCCGACCTATCCAAGTGATTTGGCCTGTATCGGTTTTGACCGTTCAGGCACGACCCGCATCGGCAAATTTATCATCAACCACAGCTTTATTCTGCCAGGGCTGATTGGTGTAAGTTGTGCGTGCGCGGCAAGCTACCTGCTGGTCCAGACGTTCTTCTGATGGCATTGAAGGGCGACAAATACTGTCGCCCATTTCCACTCTTCAGTGAGACTCACTCTGCGGCGTGAATCGCAGCTCAATCAGCGCAATGGCTTTTTGGATGGCACGAAGCGTAACCGGATCAGCCGCTGCCGGATGACTGGCGAAATCAATGTTTTTCAGCTGAGTTGACATCTTCTCGCGCACTTCAACCGGCGCAATAACGTCCAGGACATCAAGAATTTGTTTGATAACCAGCTGACAGGCGACAACGTCAGAGACCAGTTCCTGCTCGGCACTCAGGTTTTGAGACATGGGGGCTTTCTCCTTATTTAAAGGCCGCCATAGTAGCAAAACGCAGGCTCTTTTATCTCCCCTTCGTCACGTACAGGTACAAAAAAACCGCCAATATTAAATGTACCGGATGCGGATTACATTCAATTCCATCCCGTTGCAAAGAGAGAGGGCAGATTGTCCGGCTATTCCAGGCATTGCAGCAGACATCTGCAGGTACGATAACGTATTTCCATCCATTCAGAGCGAACCATGAAAAGAGTCATCGTAGCTGGCACGATCCTGCTGCTCGCGGGGTGTAGCATTAACCGCCAGGCTGAGGTCAGTAGTCTCGACGCGCCCAACGGCATAGTCCGCCTCGACTACGGCCAGGCGGCGCTACAAAATGCGTATTCTGATGAGTATGTGAATAACGGTACGGCGGCAAAAGCGTGTCAGAGCATGGGGTATGCCACCGCCTCTGCCTATGGCCAGCCCATCAAAACCTGCACGCTGATTAGCGGCTCTCTGTGTCTGAACGAGAGCGTGACTATCCAGTATAAATGTATGGGTTTTGCCGTTAACCCTAAGTCAAATAATCCGTGGTATTAATCAGGACTGCCAGTGTTTGCTGGCAGTTTATTTCATTACGAACAAAAATAATTCTCATTAATAAATATAAAAATCGTCAATGCGTTTTATTCCCATTCGTATTTTAAATAAAGAAATAAAAATTTTACGTTTTGCAAATAATTAAATAACAAATTATAGTATCGCTCATTGTGAATCAGAAATAATAACCGGGAGCGCCACTATGCTGAAAACTGAAATGATCGACAAGCTCAATGCACAAATGAACCTTGAGCTTTTTTCGTCCCTGCTCTACCAGCAGATGAGCGCCTGGTGCAGCTACCACAGTTTCGAAGGCGCGGCTGCGTTTTTGCGTCGTCACGCTCAGGAAGAGATGACCCATATGCAACGTCTGTTTGATTATCTGACAGATACCGGCGCCCTGCCGCGCATTGAAACCGTGACATCCCCTTTTGCTGAATATAATTCTCTCGATGAACTGTTCCGCGCAACCTACGAGCACGAACAATTAATCACACAGAAGATTAACGAACTGGTTCATGCGGCGATGACCAGCCAGGATTATCCAACCTTTAACTTCCTGCAATGGTATGTTGCTGAACAGCACGAAGAAGAGAAGCTGTTTAAATCCGTCCTGGATAAATTATCTCTGGTGGGTAAATCTGGCGAAGGTCTTTACTTTATTGATAAAGAACTTTCTACCCTCGATACGCAAAACTAATTCCAGCGCGGTGCCGAAAATCGGCGCCGCGTTTTTTACTTACATTCCCTGCATCAAAACCCTCATTGTATTTCCTGTTCCCCTTATTAACGTTACGTCTGGATGACGCCCCATGCATGATCGCAGAGCGCTCGATCTCGTAAATATTTCATTACACTACTTGTAACGGTGATTTGACGAGTTACCGCTTTTCCCTTACTCTGCGCCGCAGATTTTGTCGCGATTACGAATCGTTGTAGAGGAAAGCGTGAAAAACAGAACCCTGGGAAGTATTTTTATCGTCGCCGGAACGACGATTGGAGCAGGAATGCTGGCAATGCCCCTGGCAGCCGCAGGCGTGGGGTTTGGGATGACCTTGCTGCTACTTGGTATGCTCTGGGCGTTAATGTGCTACACCGCACTGTTGTTGCTTGAGGTTTATCAGCATGTGCCAGCCGACACCGGTCTGGGTTCTCTTGCAGCACGCTATCTGGGACGCTACGGTCAGTGGATAACCGGCTTTAGCATGATGTTCCTGATGTACGCTCTGACTGCCGCCTATATCAGCGGTGCCGGGGAGCTCATCGCCTCCAGCGTCAATGACTGGTTCGGCTCCGATATTACCCCGGCAACCGGCGCCATTTTCTTTGCACTCATCGGCGGGGGTGTGGTCTGCGTGGGGACGTCGCTGGTCGATCTGTTTAACCGTTTTCTGTTCAGCGCCAAAATTCTGTTCCTGATTGTGATGCTGGTACTGCTCGCGCCGCATGTACACAAGGTCAACCTGCTGACGCTGCCGCTGGAAAAAGGGCTGGCGCTTTCCGCGATCCCGGTCATTTTCACTTCGTTTGGTTTTCACGGCAGCGTGCCGAGCATTGTCAGCTATATGAACGGCGATATTCGCAAGCTGCGCCGTGTCTTTGTTATCGGCAGCGCGATCCCCCTGATTGCCTATATTTTCTGGCAACTGGTGACGCTGGGCAGCATTGACTCTTCGACCTTTATTGGACTGATGGCGCAACACGCTGGCCTGAATGGTTTTCTGCTGGCACTGCGCGAGGTTGTGACCTCTCCACATGTGGAACTGGCGGTACACCTGTTTGCCGACCTGGCACTGGCCACGTCGTTCCTGGGCGTGGCGCTGGGCCTGTTTGATTACCTGGCTGACCTGTTCCAGCGTCGCAATACCGCGGCTGGCCGGTTGCAGACGGGCGCAATTACCTTCCTGCCACCGCTGGCCTTTGCGCTGTTTTACCCGCGCGGGTTTGTGATGGCGCTGGGTTACGCGGGGGTGGCACTGTCGATCCTTGCCCTGTTGCTCCCTTCCCTGCTGGCATGGAAGAGCCGTCAGCAACATCCTCAGCAAGGGTATCGCGTGGCGGGGGGAAAACCGCTGCTGTGTATCGTGTTTGGCTGTGGCGTGGTGATTATTCTGGTGCAGGTTTTGATTGCAGCGGGAATGCTGTCTGAAGTGGGGTAACTAAAAAAGGGGCTATCATCAGCCCCTTTTTTATCAGTGCAAACAGCAGCTCTTAAACTTCTTCCCGCTGCCGCAAGGACACGGATCGTTACGCCCGACCTTCGCCCCATTCACAATCGGCTTCTTCGCTTCCGGTTGCTGCGGGTTGTTCACCCAATAATTGTACAAACGCAGTGCCGCAGGCTGGATGCTTTCAATGCTGGCTTTATATTCCTCTTCTGTCAGCGCATCCAGTTTCTCACTGTTCTCTTCCGTACCGTGCAGCGCAATCACATCCAGATCGGCCTTTAGATCTTCCGGCAAGGCAGACCAGTCCGTCAGCGCCACGCCGCGCATGTAGCCGTAGCACCACTCTTCCACAACGGTATAGCTTTCACCGTCCACGTCGTTGTAACCAAACATCGGTTCAAACTGATCCGGGTATTCGCTCAGGCGCTCGGCGATATCGTTCATATGCTTAAAGCAGAGATCGATAAAACGGTTCATCTCACGATCGTTTTTCCAGCGTGGAATGTATTTCTCGCCACCCCACACCGCCACCAGCCAGGTATCGGGCTCGACGACAACGGGGCCAGAAAGCACTGCGGTAAGCATGCCGTCCAGTTCGGAGACGTCAATCACGGACGCATCGTCGTGACCGTAAGACATTAATGTCTCTTCAAGCCACTCCATTTCGCTTTCATTCAATGGGCCTTCAGTCATCGCTGACACTCCTGATAAAAAGGAAAGGATCCTACCACATATCGCACACCTTTCCGGGTTGAAGTTTAGGTCTTTATTGCTGCAAAAACGTGCAAATCGTGACTCCTGCACAACTTATGGGCTTTATTGTTAACGATATGTGATCTCCGCTGTAATTTCTTCTCCTCCCGCAAGGCGACATAACACGGGGCTCTATACTCAAACATGTCGCAAACCCATCAATGGGTTAACCATTCTGGCAACGTTTTTGCTTAATGTTCTTCGCGCGAAGTTGCGCATGGAAACCTCGCCGTATCACGCAGGATGCAGTCTGGATCTTGTTCGTTTAGTGCATTTTGTTCTTGCTCGTGTTTTGGACTGGCTGCGCCGTCGGGCGTTTGGGTATACGCCGTGGTGCAAAAACCTCTTTGCTAAGGAACATAATAATGTCGCTGAAATTTATCAGAACGCCTCTTTCTCTTGTGTTGGCCGGTTGCCTGGTGACCGCATTTTCCGCCCAGGCAGATATTGTGATTGGTGTCGCCGGACCGTTCACAGGCCCCAATGCCACCTATGGCGATCAGTACTGGCACGGCGCAACGCAAGCCGCTGAAGACATTAATGCTGCTGGCGGCATTAACGGGGAGAAGATCAAACTGGTTCAGGGGGATGACGCCTGCGAGCCGAAACAGGCTGTGGCTGTTGCTAACCGTCTGGTGGACCAGGATAAAGTCAACGCCGTGGTCGGCCACTTCTGCTCCTCTTCCACCATGCCCGCCTCCGAGGTTTACAGCGATGCGGGGATTATTGCCATCACTCCCGGCTCGACCAACCCGCTGATTACTGAACGCGGTATGAGCGACATGTTCCGCATGTGCGGACGCGATGACCAGCAGGGCCAGGTCGCCAGCGACTTCATCATCGACAAGCTGAAAGCCAAACGTGTGGTGATCATTCACGATAAAGATACTTATGGTCAGGGTCTGGCTGACGCCACCAAAGCGGCGCTGGCGAAACGCGGGGTTCAGGATGTGATGTATGAGGGACTTTCGCGCGGTGAAAAAGACTTTAACGCGCTGGTGACGAAGATCGGTGCACAAAAACCGGACGTGGTGTTCTTCGGTGGCTGTCACCCGGAAGCCGGTCCGCTGGTTCGCCAGATGCGTGAACAGGGCGTGCAGGCGAAATTCTTCTCCGGCGACTGTATTGTCAACGAAGAGATGGTAACCGCCGCGGGCGGCCCGCAATACACCAACGGCATTTACATGACCTTCGGTAAAGATCCGCGCCTGATCCCGGACGGTAAAGCGGTTATCGAGAAATTCCGTGCCGGTAAATTCGAACCCGAAGGTTACACCCTCTATTCCTATGCCTCTGTACAGGCCATTGCTGCTGCCTTCAAAGCCACCGGTGGCAAGGACTCAGCCAAAGCCAGCGAGTGGCTGAAAGCCAATGCCGTCGACACGGTGATGGGCAAAAAAGCCTGGGACAGCAAAGGCGATCTGAAAGTGTCTGACTACGTGGTTTACCAGTGGGACGACAAAGGAAAATATAAGGAAGTGCAGTAACGGGACGGAATCACGCTCAACGCCGGCAGGCCAGCCTGTCGGCGCGTAATAAACATCAGGCTGCGTAAGTCGCGCAGCCTATAAAAACGAGCGCGCTAAGATGAGTACATTCTTCCTGCAACAGTTAATTAATGGCTTAACGCTGGGCTCCGTCTACGGCCTGATCGCCATCGGCTACACCATGGTGTACGGCATTATCGGCATGATTAATTTCGCCCACGGCGAAGTGTATATGATTTCCGCCTATCTCTGCGCCATTGGCCTGGCGCTGCTGTCATTCTTCGGCCTGCAGTCGTTCCCTCTGTTGATCCTCGGGACGCTGGTTTTCACTATTGTGGTGACCGGGGTTTACGGCTGGACCATCGAGCGAATTGCCTATAAGCCGCTGCGAAACTCCACACGCCTGGCGCCACTGATCTCCGCCATCGGGATGTCGCTTATTCTGCAAAACTACGCGCAGTTGAACCAGGGACCGCGCCAGCAAGGGGTTCCGACCATGCTGGATGGCGTTATTCGCCTGCATCTGGGGGAAGGGTTCGTTCAGATAACCTATACTAAAGTGTTTATTCTGGTCGCTTCATTTGCCGGCATGCTGGTCCTCACCTGGATAATCAACCATACCCGCCTGGGACGGATGTGCCGCGCGGTGCAACAGGACCGCAAAATGGCCTCCATTCTGGGGATAAACACCGACCGGATTATTTCGCTGGTCTTTGTCATCGGCGCGGCAATGGCGGGTCTGGCGGGTGTGCTCATCACCATGAATTACGGCACCTTTGATTTCTACGTCGGATTTGTCATTGGCATCAAAGCCTTTACCGCGGCGGTACTCGGCGGCATCGGTTCCCTGCCCGGGGCAATGCTCGGCGGACTTATTCTCGGCGTGGCGGAAGCCCAGTTCTCGGGCATGGTGAACTCGGACTATAAAGATGTGTTCTCGTTTGGGCTTCTGGTGATGATCCTTATTTTCCGTCCCCAGGGACTGCTTGGTCGCCCGATTGTGGCCAAAGTGTGAGGGAGCAACGATGACAAGCCACGGTTTTTCTCTCAAACGCTGCACTCTGGACGCCATTTTTTCCGGGCTGATTGCGCTGATTATCTTCGGTCCAATTGCGGGCGTGGTGCTGGACGGGTACAGCTTCAACTTTGCCGGACAAAGGCTGGCCTGGATGGTTGGCATAGTGATGCTGGGGCGCTTTCTGCTGAGCGCTTTCTTGGGTACTGCTACCGGAGCCCGTTTCCAGTCACGCTTTGAGGCCGATAGCGCGGGCGTGTATGTCCGCCCCCCGGAATACAAAAGCCGCATGCGCTGGATTATTCCTCTGGTGATTACCCTTGCGATTTGCTTCCCGTTTGTCGCCACCAAATATGTGCTGACCGTTGCCATTCTCGGGCTGATCTACGTGCTTCTTGGTCTGGGACTTAACATCGTCGTGGGTCTGGCCGGTCTGCTGGACCTGGGATATGTCGCGTTCTATGCCATCGGCGCTTATGGCCTGGCGCTGGGTTATGAGTATCTTGGGTTAGGCTTCTGGAGCATGCTACCGCTGGCGGCAATCATGGCCGCTGCCGCAGGTGCCCTGCTCGGTTTCCCGGTGCTGCGCATGCACGGTGACTATCTGGCCATTGTGACCCTCGGGTTTGGGGAGATCATTCGTCTGATCCTGAACAACTGGCTGACCTTCACCGGAGGGCCCAATGGTGTTTCAGCCCCTCCTCCTACCTTTTTCGGTCTGGAGTTTGGCCGTCGGGCTAAAGAAGGTGGAGTGCCCTTCCACGAATTTTTCCACCTGACCTACAACCCAAATATGAAATTTATATTCATCTATACGGTGCTGTTTCTGGTGGTGATGCTGGTGCTTTATATCAAGCACCGCCTGACGCGGATGCCAATTGGCCGGGCGTGGGAAGCACTGCGCGAAGACGAAATCGCCTGTCGCTCAATGGGCTTGAACCATGTTCTGGTCAAGCTTTCGGCCTTTACGCTCGGTGCGTCGACCGCCGGGATTGCCGGGGTATTCTTTGCGACTTATCAGGGCTTCGTGAATCCGACCTCATTTACGTTTTTTGAATCGGCACTGATCCTCGCCATCGTGGTGCTGGGCGGTATGGGCTCTACGCTTGGCGTCGTGCTGGCGGCCTTTGTGCTTACCGTCACGCCCGAGCTGCTGCGCAGTTTTGCCGAGTACCGGGTCCTGCTGTTTGGCATGCTGATGGTGGTGATGATGATCTGGCGTCCACGCGGTTTGATCCGCATAAACCGCAGCGGGTTTGCCGTGCGTAAGGGCGTTGCGCCATGAACGATATGATATTGCGCGTTGAACATCTGATGATGCACTTCGGTGGGATTAAGGCGCTAAACGATGTCAACCTGGACGTGCAGCGTGGCTCTATTACCGCCCTGATTGGGCCAAACGGTGCGGGGAAAACCACCGTGTTTAACTGCCTGACGGGCTTCTACAGAGCCTCTGGCGGCAACATTTTATTTAACACCCGCAGTAAAACGACCAACGTTATTCAGGTCCTCGGGCAAAAATTCCAGCCAGGTGACTGGATTAACCCCGCGCAGTTTGGGCAGCGTCTTTTCTACAAAATGTTTGGCGGAACCCACCTGGTCAACCGCGCCGGACTGGCGCGCACGTTTCAAAATATCCGGCTTTTTCGCGAAATGTCGGTCGTGGAAAACCTGCTGGTTGCACAGCATATGCGCGTTAACCGCAATCTTCTTGCCGGGATCTTAAATACGCCGGCATACCGCCGGGCGGAGAGTGATGCCCTAGACAGAGCCTTCTACTGGCTGGAAGTGGTTGATCTGGTGGAGTGCGCCAATCGCCTGGCGGGAGAGATGTCGTATGGGCAACAGCGGCGTCTGGAAATCGCGCGGGCAATGTGTACCGGGCCGGAGATGATCTGCCTGGATGAGCCCGCTGCCGGGCTAAACCCGGTAGAAACACATAAGCTGAGCAGCATAGTTCGTTTTCTGCGCGATCATCACGACATCACGGTGTTGTTGATCGAGCATGATATGGGGATGGTGATGGAGATTTCGGACGACATTATCGTGCTCGACCACGGCGATGTTATTGCCAGAGGAAAACCCGAGCAGATCCAGCATGATGAAAAGGTCATTGCCGCCTACCTGGGTACGGACGAAAGCGAGGTCACCTTATGAACGAACCGCTGCTGGCATTTCGCGAGGTGGACGTGTTTTACGGCGTCATTCAGGCGCTGAAGCAGGTCTCCCTCGAGGTCAATAAGGGTGAAACCGTAGCGCTGATTGGCGCAAACGGCGCGGGTAAATCGACACTACTGATGTCCATCTTTGGCCAGCCCCGTATCCGCAACGGACAGATCCTTTTTGGTGGTGAAGATATCAGCCATAAATCCACCCACTACGTCGCGTCCGGCGGCATTGCGCAGGCGCCGGAAGGCAGACGAATCTTCCCGGATATGACGGTTGAAGAAAACCTGCTGATGGGGACTATCCCCATCGGCAATCAATTTGCGACTGAAGATATGCAAATCATGTTTGACCTGTTTCCGCGCCTCAAAGAGCGTCGCAAGCAGCGCGCGATGACCATGTCCGGCGGTGAACAACAAATGCTGGCCATTGCCCGGGCGTTGATGAGTCGCCCGAAATTGCTGCTGCTGGATGAACCGAGTCTTGGGCTGGCACCCATTGTGGTAAAACAGATTTTCCAGACGCTGCGCGAGCTGGCCCGCAACGGCATGACGATTTTTCTGGTCGAGCAGAATGCGCACCATGCGCTGAAACTTTCTGACCGGGGATATGTGATGGTTAATGGCCAGATCCGCCTGAGCGGTAGCGGCGAAGAACTGCTGGGCAATCAGGAGGTGAGGAAAGCGTATTTAGGTGGGGTTTGATTCGATATTGATATGTATATAGAAATTACTTTCTATAAATAACAATAAGATATTCACGATATGTATAGCATGCAATGCCTTGAGAAGGTCTGGTTATGCTGATTTATTAGTCTCTGACGATCACGTCAAACTAACTGAAAAGGAGCTTTCAGCATGGCTATAACCCCAGCATCAGCACCCATACACCAGCGAATAAAACCACCAGCAAACATAACGGCGAGAATGCGCAGAGCCTCCGGCGGATTGGTAAACAGCATGACCAGTACATTCATCAGATTGTGTTTATAGGGCATTTTGTTTTGTCCATAAAAAAACCGCAATCTGCTGGCATCAGGTTAGGTTATTGTTTGATAGGCTTACATAAATTCTATGGATAGTGGTTAATACCGCCTCACTATTCATTACAAAAAAGCGCAACTTATCGGCGTAATGTTTCCCTTGTTATTCATTCAAATTACAGGGATAGAAATTATGTGGAATGCCCATAAAGCTGTAGTTTTTGCTCGCAACCACGCTGGACTGCATAGCCAGAAAAGATGCGCAGAATTCGTATCCAATGCCATTCGCGCTGGTGGCGCAAATCTGCATAACACGCATTACGCGAAAGACATGGAAAGCAATTTAATATTGGCTGGCTTTAGACAAGTTTACGGCGAACCGATCGAGGGGGATGTTGCTGTTATCCAGGCTACTGCGCATCATCAATACGGCCATGCATGCATTTATGACGGAAATGGCGTCTGGTACTCCGATTTTGTGCAGCGGACAATGTATCCAGGCCCGGAGTACAGAGAAGTAAAACCAGCGTACGCAACTTACAGGCATGAATAACATGAAAAAAATAATACTCGCAGCTCTGCTGCTGCCGCCTCTGGCTTATGCTGCTCAAACCTTACCGCCGGAAGCTAAGGCGGCACTGCAGTTTAATAAGTGGTACATCTCTCAAATAATGATCGGGAAAGAGCCACTTACGGATTATGACGCACTCAGCCAGTATGTAAGCCGCGATACCATCAGTAAGCTTAAAGCTATGGACAAGCTTGATCCGAATGAATACGACGTTCCAGACGCCGATATGTTCATAAAGGCCCAGGGCTATGAAGATGACTGGGGAACGGTTATTGCCAGAGCGATTGATTACGATGCCGTGTGCATGCAGGTGTATATATCCTTTGGCAAGAAGCGCGATCACACCGTTATTGACTGCATGGTAAAAGAAGACGGGGCCTGGAAAGTCCAGTCTGTAGCTAGCATAGATATTTCTGACAACCTGAATGCAAAGTAAATCGACGATCTGACAGGGGGACTAATGCAATGCATCTTTGCGAATACCCCTGCCGGAAAGCGGAAAAACTCAGCAGACAGTATTTACCCTCCACGCGTTTACCGAGGTAAGTCTAAATGCGAATTCCAACCGGCAACGGGTGGTGCTGTGCAGCTCTATCCTCTGGATTCCCCCGTTTCTCTTATCTGGGCTAAATACGAAGCCGCATTAAAAAGCATCCAGGAAAAGGCCAATCTCTCCGGTCTTATCGACCAGTTTTTTGAGAGCGCTGATTACGCGCACCTAGCCTTTATATAATTCACCAGCAATCAGGATCTCGCTATACGAGTGATACGTTCAATGCTCAGTGGATGAAAGCAAAAAAGGCTGCTGAGTAAAAATTTCCTGATCTCGAATTCAACTTCACATTCCACGATCTAAAAGCCAAAGGGATATCTGATCTTGAAGGAACGCTTCATGAGAAGCAGGAAATTTCAGGCCATAAAAACGCATCTCAAACGGCGAGATATAACCGAAAAATTTCTGTTGTGCCGGTGGTTGGGGGGCAGTGATGCCCTCTTCTTATGGCGAAGCTGAATGGCGAAACAATGGCGAATGGCGAAAAAGGACAATAAAAAAACCACCTTTCGGTGGTTTATACGACACTGCTTATCATTGATTTTATTCTTCTGTTCCCATGGTAGCCGGAGTGGGACTTGAACCCACACAGCGCGAACGCCGAGGGATTTTAAATCCCTTGTGTCTACCGATTCCACCATCCGGCCAGGGAAGAAAGTGGAGGCGCGTTCCGGAGTCGAACCGGACTAGACGGATTTGCAATCCGCTACATAACCGCTTTGCTAACGCGCCGTTAAATCTTTCAAACTGACACCCGCTACTGCGCATGTCTTTAATCTGGAGCGGGAAACGAGACTCGAACTCGCGACCCCGACCTTGGCAAGGTCGTGCTCTACCAACTGAGCTATTCCCGCATGTCATCAAGTTGACTTCTAACCACTTGATTTCATTATCGTCCGGCTTGCTGTGCCGCCGTTCGATGCGTTGCATTCTACTGATATGACGTTATGAGTCAACGTTATTTTTTGCATCCCCGGATCGTTTGCTGAAAATTACGGCGAAACGATCACTGATCAAGCAAATCCCCGCGGGCAGCGTTCAAATATTGCAGCATTGACCACAGCGTCAGCACTGCCGCAACCCACAGCAGGCCAATCCCCGCCCACTCAACCCAGGCGTTCGGACGCCAGAGCATCCAGACCAGTGCCGCCATTTGTGCGGTCGTTTTCACTTTACCAATCCATGAGACCGCCACGCTGCTGCGTTTACCCAGTTCCGCCATCCACTCACGCAGTGCAGAGATAATAATTTCACGGCCGATCATCGTCGCCGCAGGCAGCGTCACCCACCAGGTATGATAATGCTCGGCCACCAGCACCATCGCGATAGCGACCATCACTTTATCAGCAACGGGATCGAGAAAGGCACCAAAACGGGTACTTTGATTCCAGCGACGTGCCAGGTAGCCATCAAACCAGTCGGTGACTGCTGCAATCAGGAAGATCAATGCACAGGCGAAAGGTGCCCAGACAACCGGCAGGTAAAACGCCAGTACAAAGAACGGAATAAGCACGACACGAAAGAGAGTGAGCAACGTAGGGATATTAAATTGCATAATGACGGTAACTGTTTGTTGTCAGTAAAATTTAGCTCTATGTTGCTACAGAGCCCTCAATGTTTCAACGAGTAGTAGATCTTTTCTGCCAGCCCTTGCGAAATACCCGGCACTTTTGCAATTTCCTCCATGCTGGCGTTGAGTAATCCTTGCAATCCACCCATATATTTCAGCAACATCTGACGACGTTTTGGCCCCACGCCTTCAATCGTTTCCAGGGTACTGGTATTTTTTACCTTTGCCCGTTTTTTACGATGACCGCTGATAGCATGATCGTGTGATTCATCGCGAATATGCTGAATGACATGCAACGCCGGGGAGTCCGGCGGCAGGCTGAACCCCTCACCTTCCGGCTCGAAGAAAAGCGTTTCCAGACCAGCCTTGCGATCGGCCCCTTTTGCGACACCCAGCAGCAGCGGATGGTTTTTATCCCAACTGACATCAAGCGATTCAAATACCGCTTTCGCCTGGCCGAGCTGCCCTTTCCCACCGTCAATCAGGATCACATCCGGGATTTTGCTCTCTTCAATCGCTTTACCATAGCGACGGCGCAGCACCTGATTCATCGCCGCATAGTCATCGCCCGGCGTGATTCCGGTGATGTTATAGCGGCGATACTCGGCGCGCAGTGGGCCATTGGCATCAAATACCACGCAGGACGCTACCGTCTGTTCACCCATCGTATGGCTGATGTCGAAACACTCCATACGTTTCACTTCCGGCAGCTTCAGCAGCGTCGCCAGGGCGGTTAAGCGCTGGCTCACCGTAGATTGCTGAGACAGCTTCGTCGTGAGCGCCGTCGCCGCGTTGGTTCGTGCCAGCTTCAGATAACGCGCGCGATCGCCACGCGGTTTGGTTTGTACGTTAACCCGACGACCGGCGAGTTCAGAAAGCGAATCGGCCAGCAGCGTTTTATCACCGAGGTTAAAATCAAGCAGGATCTCCGATGGCAGCGTGCGCATCTGGCTCCCCTGCAGATAGAACTGGCCGACAAAGGTTTCCACCACTTCACCCAGCTCGGTGCCGCCAGGCACTTTTGGGAAATAGCTGCGGCTGCCGAGCACTTTGCCCTGACGAATAAAGAGAACGTGCACACAGGCCATCCCGGCGTCAAAGGCCACGCCGATGACGTCGAGATCGTCACCAGTATTTGAGACAAACTGCTTCTCAGTGACTCTACGCACCGCCTGGATCTGGTCGCGGATACGCGCTGCCTCTTCAAACTCGAGTGCGGCGCTGGCTTTTTCCATCCGTTCGATCAGCTGCGTTAATACCTGATCGTCCTTTCCAGCCAAAAACAGGCGCACATAATCAACCTGCTGAGCATACTCTTCTTCACTCACCAGCCCGGCAACGCAGGGCCCCAGACAACGCCCAATCTGGTACTGCAGGCACGGACGCGATCGGTTACGGTAGACGCTATTTTCACACTGGCGGATCGGGAAAATTTTCTGCAGCAGCGCCAGCGTCTCGCGAACGGCATAGCCGTTAGGAAACGGTCCAAAATATTCACCTTTCGCATGCTTTGCACCGCGGTGCATGGCAAGACGCGGATGGGTATCACCGCTCAGAAAGATAAATGGATAGGATTTATCATCACGCAACAGGACGTTATAGCGCGGCTGGTAGAGCTTAATATAGTTGTGCTCAAGCAGCAGCGCTTCGGTTTCGGTATGCGTGACGGTGACATCAATGTTCCGAATGAGTGAGACCAATGCTTCGGTCTTACGGGAGGCAAGGTTGCTGCGGAAATAGCTGGAGAGGCGTTTTTTAAGATCTTTTGCCTTCCCCACATAGATAACCGTGCCGCCAGCGTCATACATGCGATAGACGCCAGGCTGGCTGGTTACGGTTTTCAGAAACGCTTTTGAATCGAACACATCGCTCACTGACTTAACAACGTCTCCGCATTACACAAACCATGTCGGATGGCCAGATGAGTCAGTTCGACATCACCATGAATGTTCAGTTTACTGAACATCCGATAACGATAGCTGTTCACCGTTTTCGGGCTGAGATTCAGTTGCTCCGAGATCTCATTCACCTTCTGACCTTTGGTGATCATCAGCATAATCTGCAATTCACGCTCAGACAAACTGGCGAACGGTGATTCGTTTTTCTCAGGCTCGATCTGACTTAGCGCCATCTGCTGAGCAATGTCGGAGGCGATGTAACGCTGTCCGGCAAACACAGAGCGGATAGCATTAACAACTTCTTGTGGTGCGGCACCTTTACTCAGGTAACCCGCAGCACCCGCCTGCATCACTTTCGCGGGCAGAGGATTTTCGGTATGCACGGTCAGCATGATGACTTTCGTATCGACGAAAGTCCGCGCAATTTTGCGTGTTGCTTCGAGTCCACCGATACCGGGCATGTTCATATCCATCAGCACCACATCGGCCGAGTTTGTGCGGCACCATTTTACGGCATCTTCCCCACAGCACGCCTCACCGGCAACTTTAATACCTTTAATATCTTCAAGAATGCGTCGTATCCCTGCGCGCACCAGTTCGTGGTCATCAACAAGAAGGACGTTGATCAAAGGAAATGTCTCCAGAATAGGGATAACGCTACTGAGTGATAATTTGGTTTATATTAACGGTTTTCCTCACAAGATAAAAACGTTAAAAAACTGGCTATTCGATTTTGCTCTCGTTTCTGGAAATTAGCCTGTACAGGCTCTGGAAAGCGGGTCCGTGCATTCAGGGCTTTTGCGGCTATTTTTAAGCATCTGTATTCAAATAGTTACAAAAAAATTGCAGAGATTCCCCACCAGAAAACAGCGTTCAAATTTTTGTAACAATAATTAACGGCAAGCGAACCGGACATAAACAATTAATAGCCACTGGCTGTCGCTCAGTTTACGGGCACGTTCTGTTTACGCAATTAAACATCTGCGTAAAAGTACGAAAAACAACCGCTGCATTTTTTGCTGCAGCTTGTGGTATACTCCGCCGCCTTGACTTTCGTCGTCGCGCTTTAGCGCCGTTTAATAATGAGGAAAATAAATGAGCACACCTGAATTTGCCACTGCGGAGAATAACCAGGAACTGGCACAGGAAGTAAACTGTCTGAAGGCGTTGCTAACACTGATGCTACAGGCGATGGGCCAGGCTGACGCCGGTCGTGTGATCATTAAAATGGAAAAACAAATCGCGCAGATGGAAGACCAGGCGGAATCAGCGGTATTTGCCAACACCGTTAAGCAAATCAAACAAGCCTACCGCCAGTAATAAAAAACGGCTGGATGCATTGCATTCAGCCGTTAGCTCGTCTGGCACGCAGAACGTAGAGTTTAATCAGATCAGTCCCGTTGCCGCCGCATAGCACGCAATCTGCGTCTTGTTTGGCGCGTTGAATTTCTTCTGCATATTCTTCTGATGGAAGTTAACGGTATTCTCCGAAATTGAAAGAATGATCGCTATTTCCGCTGACGTCTTCCCTTCCGCGGTCCATTTCAGAATTTCGCGCTCACGCTTGCTGAATTTCATTTCAGGCTGCATGACCATCTCATCTTCAAAACGGGTCAGCGTGGTTAAGGCCATTTGTACCAGCATCTGCAAGCGTAATTCTATTTCTTCGCTGGCTAAGGGTATTTCCAGCACACTAGTACGAGAAACAGACAGAAAACCGAGTGCGTGATTCGGCAGCATCAGACACTGCGTTATTCCTTTACGTAAACCGTGGTCTTGCGCGCTGCTCCATAATTCCTGAGCATCCGCAAATAATTCATCGGTCCAGGGTAAATGACCATGAATGAAATTCTCGGGTTTTAACACTGGATCAACCGTGAAATAGTTCGCAGATTGATATTGCGCCATCCACTGCTTTGGGTAAGTGGTATGCACTGCAATCTTAGGACGCGTAAATGGCACGGGATGACGCACACAGAGTGCGTAATAATCAAATTCAAGCGCCTGAGTTTGTCTCTGTAGTTCCTGATATACCTCGTCGGCACAGGTCAATTCCTGAAACCGGAGGGAGCAATCCCGTCGCCAGGTGAAAAAGTCTGAATCCTTCATACTTACTAAATGAAGCCTCTGTCAAGGCTCAATTGAAATGTCCGTTATCCAGCTCAATTAAAATGACCACTTTGATCTCTCATTCTCTTTACTGATAGACTTGGCTTTGTTGAATAAATCAGATTTCGGGTAAGTCTCCCCCGTAGCGGGTTGTGTTTTCAGGCAATACGCACGCTTTCAGGCATACCTGCTTTCGTCATTTTGTTCAGCGCTCGTACCAGGGCCATAGCCTCCGCAACCTGACCATCGTAGTCACGCAGCGTCAGTGAACCCCCGAACAGCTGTTTTACCCGGTACATCGCCGTTTCCGCTATCGAGCGACGGTTGTAATCTGTTGTCCATTTCCACCGCGCATTACTCCCGGTCATTCGCTGATTAGCCACTGCACGGTTACGGTCTGCATATTCACCGGGCCAGTAACCCGCACCTTTTCGGGGTGGGATAAGCGCGCTGATTTTCTTACGCCGCAGTTCATCGTGACAGAGCCGGGTGTCGTAAGCGCCGTCTGCCGATGCTGCCCTGATTTTTCTGTGAGTCTGCCGGATAAGACCCGGGAAGGCTTCTGAGTCCGTCACATTGTTCAGCGACAGGTCTGCACAGATGATTTCATGTGTGTTGCTGTCAACTGCCAGATGCAACTTTCGCCATATACGACGGCGTTCCTGGCCATGCTTTTTGACTTTCCACTCGCCTTCACCAAAGACCTTCAGCCCGGTGGAATCAATCACCAGATGCGCGATTTCACCCCGGGTGAACGTTTTGAAACTGACGTTAACCGACTTTGCCCGCCTGCTGACACAGCTGTAATCCGGGCAGCGTAGCGGAACGTTCATCAGAGAAAAAATGGAATCAATAAAGCCCTGCGCAGCGCGCAGGGTCAGCCTGAATACGCGTTTAATGACCAGCACAGTCGTGATGGCAAGGTCAGAATAGCGCTGAGGTCTGCCTCGTGAAGAAGGTGTTGCTGACTCATACCAGGCCTGAATAGCTTCATCATCCAGCCAGAAAGTTATGGAGCCACGGTTGATGAGGGCTTTATTGTAGGTGGGCCAGTTGGTGATTTTGAACTTTTGCTTTGCCACGGAACGGTCTGCGTTGTCGGGAAGATGCGTGATCTGATCCTTCAACTCAGCAAAAGTTCGATTTATTCAACAAAGCCGCCCCGCAGAGTCCGGAACGCTGATACGGATCCATATCATTAGTAACAGCGAAAGTACTGACATAATACCGAACGTCAGGCGCCAGCCAAGATAATGCCCAAGCCAGGTTCCCAGCGGAACGCCTAGTGAGAGCGCCAGCGGTGTCCCAGCCATGGCTATCGCCATAGCCCGACCCTGATGAAGCGGCTCAACAATTCGGCGTGAAAACCCCGCCAGCAGGCTCCACGCCAGTCCCGCAGCCGCCCCGGCCCCCAAACGCGCTAACAGGGTCAGGTAAACATTTGATGAAAGTGCGGTAATGGTATTAAAAATGAAGAATCCCGCTACGGTCATTAATAAGACATATTTCCGATTCCACGACCGGGTAACGATAGTTAACGGAATAGCGGCAAATAATGACCCGAGGGCGTAGACGGTGACCCACTGGCCTGCGCTAGCCAGCGAAATATTCATTCCCTTACTGATTTCTGGCAATAATCCTGCTGGAATAGTTTCCGTCATGATGCAAATAAATCCGGTCATCGCAAAAGCCATTAATGGCATATAGGGAAATGTGTCATTCATTTTCTGCATTTTGCAATACCGTTAATGTTTAATTAAGCCTGCCAGGTGCGCAGGCTTAGCGCCTAATAGAGTAGATCGTTAGTCAATTAAAGTGCCATGTTCAGTATTGTTTCCGCCACTTCAGCAGTAATTTTTCCATGTTCACCTAATGCGATGTGCCCATGTTCTTTTAACTTGCCGATAACAGCTGAAATATCTTCCGCGCCCAGACCATAATCAGAAAGTCGGGTTTTAACGCCCATCAGTTCAAAAAATTCCACGGTGGCATTGATAGCCTCATCGGCCATTTTTTCGCTATCAGACTCAGGAATATTCCAGACACGCGCACCGTACTGAGCCAGCTTTTCTGCTTTTTCCTTTTTGCACAAGCGCCATAGTGCAGGCATAACGATAGCGAGGGTACGGGCGTGGTCGATTCCGTATAATGCAGTAATTTCCTGGCCAATCATGTGAGAAGCCCAGTCAGTTGGGACACCTGCGCTCAACATTCCATTCAGGGCCATCGTCGCAGCCCACATGATGTTAGCTCTGGCGTCGTAGTTCTGTGGATTTTTAAGGGCTACTGGGCCTTCTTCTTTCAGCGTGCTCAGCAGTCCTTCCGCCAGGCGATCCTGCACCTTAGCGTTAACCGGGTAAGTAATGTATTGCTCAAGAACGTGGACAAAGGCATCAACAACCCCGTTTGCGGTTTGTTGTTCAGGCAGCGTGTAGGTCATTTCCGGTTCGAGCACTGAAAATTTCGGCATAACGTAAGGGGAGGTGAAAAAGAGTTTATCCTGGGTGGTCACCCGATTAATCACCGCCGTGTTATTCATCTCTGAACCCGTGGCCGCCAGGGTCAGCACGCATCCAAAAGGGAGAGCTTGTTTCACCACGCCGCCATAACTCTTGACGATCTCCCATGGATCATTTTCGTAGAGGGCTGCGGCGGCAATAAATTTAGTCCCGTCGATCACTGAACCGCCGCCCACGGCCAGAAGAAAATCAATTTTTTCTGTTCTGACAATCTCAACGGCTTTCATCAGGGTTTCATAATGAGGGTTTGCTTCTACACCGCCAAACTCATAAACCAGGGTGTTTGTCAGGGACTCTTTTACGCGTTTCAATATACCGTGTTTTATAACGCTGCCCCCGCCATAGACAATCATGACCTTTTTACCCTGCGGGACTTCTTGTGCTAACGCAGAAATTTGATCGCGACCAAAAAGAATTTTTACCGGATTATGATAGATAAAATCTTGCATAATGATTACCTCATTTTCAGAATTAAAAGCCGTCACTACAACGAGGACATATTCACGTCGTGGAATATAAAGTACCATTTTGAATTTTATTTATTAATCAACATAAATTTCACTTACTTGTGAAATTTATTTGATAATTAATGACAGACTGGTACGCTGACGTCTCCAGTAGGGACCGAGGAGGAGGAATCGTGTGGATGAATTAAAGGTTTTTTTAACAGTGGCCAGGCTGAAAAGCTTTACCAAAGCCGCAGCTGAAATAGGTGTGACACCCTCAGCCATCAGCCACACGGTGAAATCTCTTGAGGAAAGGCTTGGGATCCGCCTGCTGGCCAGAACCACCCGCAGTATCTCCACTACGGAAGCAGGTGAAAGGCTCATTAACGAAGTTGGCCCGTTAATGGAACAGGTTGATGATGCTATTAGTCGGTTGAGTGAGCTTAGGGAAAAACCCACTGGCGTCATACGCCTCACGGCGGCAGATGATGTTATCCAGTATTTGATCCGTCCTGTATTACCGGACTTTCTGAGTCGCTACCCAGATATTCAGATTGAAATCGGCATTGACTATGGATTTACAGATATTGTTGATCAGCGTTTTGATGCCGGGATTCGTCCGGGCGATGTTCTGAATAATGATATGATTGCCGCAAAAATAAGCCAGAACTGGCGCCAGCTTGTTGTTGCTGCACCAGATTATTTTAAGCGTTATGCTAAGCCCAGGAAGCCGCAGGATCTTTTGAACCACAACTGCATTAACGTCCGCTATTCTGATACGAGTGGATTGTACGCCTGGGAATTCGAGAAAGATGCTCAGAAATTCAGTCTGAAAGTCAAAGGGCAATATATTGCGAACAGCACGATTCATCAGCTCGATGCAGCATTAGACGGGCTGGGGATTGCCTATATTCCCGAGTATGTTGCAGATGGATATATCAAAAGCGGCAAGCTGATTGCTGTTCTGACCGAGTGGTGTCCATATTTTGACGGCTACCATATTTATTATCCTCACCGCCGACAGGATTCTCCTGCGTTTATGGCTTTTCTGCAACTTTTGCGCGACAGGTACAATAATGGAATAAGATAAATTTATGAGTAAAGGATTATGTCCACGATAAGCACCTGGGTCGATTCCTGGGAGGCGGCCATGAGGGTAGGGAAGCGCCGTCCCGTCAAGTCAGCGTAATGCTCTGCCAGTGTTACAACCAATTAACCAATTCTGATTAGAAAAACTCATCGAGCATCAAATGAAACTGCAATTTATTCATATCAGGATTATCAATACCATATTTTTGAAAAAGCCGTTTCTGTAATGAAGGAGAAAACTCACCGAGGCAGTTCCATAGGATGGCAAGATCCTGGTATCGGTCTGCGATTCCGACTCGTCCAACATCAATACAACCTATTAATTTCCCCTCGTCAAAAATAAGGTTATCAAGTGAGAAATCACCATGAGTGACGACTGAATCCGGTGAGAATGGCAAAAGCTTATGCATTTCTTTCCAGACTTGTTCAACAGGCCAGCCATTACGCTCGTCATCAAAATCACTCGCATCAACCAAACCGTTATTCATTCGTGATTGCGCCTGAGCGAGACGAAATACGCGATCGCTGTTAAAAGGACAATTACAAACAGGAATCGAATGCAACCGGCGCAGGAACGCTGCCAGCGCATCAACAATATTTTCACCTGAATCAGGATATTCTTCTAATACCTGGAATGCTGTTTTCCCGGGGATCGCAGTGGTGAGTAACCATGCATCATCAGGAGTACGGATAAAATGCTTGATGGTCGGAAGAGGCATAAATGCCGTCAGCCAGTTTAGTCTGACCATCTCATCTGTAACATCATTGGCAACGCTACCTTTGCCATGTTTCAGAAACAACTCTGGCGCATCGGGCTTCCCATACAATCGATAGATTGTCGCACCTGATTGCCCGACATTATCGCGAGCCCATCTATACCCATATAAATCAACATCCAGGTTGGAATTTAATCGCGGCCTCGAGCAAGACGTTTCCCGTTGAATATGGCTCATAACACCCCTTGTATTACTGTTTATGTAAGCAGACAGTTTTATTGTTCATGATGATATATTTTTATCTTGTGCAATGTAACATCAGAGATTTTGAGACACAACGTGGCTTTGTTGAATAAATCAGATTTCGGGTAAGTCTCCCCCGTAGCGGGTTGTGTTTTCAGGCAATACGCACGCTTTCAGGCATACCTGCTTTCGTCATTTTGTTCAGCGCTCGTACCAGGGCCATAGCCTCCGCAACCTGACCATCGTAGTCACGCAGCGTCAGTGAACCCCCGAACAGCTGTTTTACCCGGTACATCGCCGTTTCCGCTATCGAGCGACGGTTGTAATCTGTTGTCCATTTCCACCGCGCATTACTCCCGGTCATTCGCTGATTAGCCACTGCACGGTTACGGTCTGCATATTCACCGGGCCAGTAACCCGCGCCTTTTCGGGGCGGGATAAGCGCGCTGATTTTCTTACGCCGCAGTTCATCGTGACAGAGCCGGGTGTCGTAAGCGCCGTCTGCCGATGCTGCCCTGATTTTTCTGTGAGTCTGCCGGATAAGACCCGGGAAGGCTTCTGAGTCCGTCACATTGTTCAGCGACAGGTCTGCACAGATGATTTCATGTGTTTTACTGTCAACGGCGAGATGCAGCTTACGCCAGATACGGCGGCGTTCCTGGCCATGCTTTTTGACTTTCCACTCGCCTTCACCGAAGACCTTCAGCCCGGTGGAATCAATCACCAGATGCGCGATTTCACCCCGGGTGGGCGTTTTGAAACTGACATTAACCGACTTTGCCCGCCTGCTGACACAGCTGTAATCCGGGCAGCGTAGCGGAACGTTCATCAGAGAAAAAATGGAATCAATAAAGCCCTGCGCAGCGCGCAGGGTCAGCCTGAACACGCGTTTAATGACCAGCACAGTCGTGATGGCAAGGTCAGAATAGCGCTGAGGTCTGCCTCGTGAAGAAGGTGTTGCTGACTCATACCAGGCCTGAATAGCTTCATCATCCAGCCAGAAAGTTATGGAGCCACGGTTGATGAGGGCTTTATTGTAGGTGGGCCAGTTGGTGATTTTGAACTTTTGCTTTGCCACGGAACGGTCTGCGTTGTCGGGAAGATACGTGATCTGATCCTTCAACTCAGCAAAAGTTCGATTTATTCAACAAAGCCGTTTTGAAACTGACGTTAACCGACTTTGCCCGCCTGCTGACACAGCTGTAATCCGGGCAGCGTAGCGGAACGTTCATCAGAGAAAAAATGGAATCAATAAAGCCCTGCGCAGCGCGCAGGGTCAGCCTGAATACGCGTTTAATGACCAGCACAGTCGTGATGGCAAGGTCAGAATAGCGCTGAGGTCTGCCTCGTGAAGAAGGTGTTGCTGACTCATACCAGGCCTGAATAGCTTCATCATCCAGCCAGAAAGTTATGGAGCCACGGTTGATGAGGGCTTTATTGTAGGTGGGCCAGTTGGTGATTTTGAACTTTTGCTTTGCCACGGAACGGTCTGCGTTGTCGGGAAGATGCGTGATCTGATCCTTCAACTCAGCAAAAGTTCGATTTATTCAACAAAGCCGATAGACTTTCCTCCGACTGAAACAACAGGATGATTGAGCCCATGCTTCGATACGAGTTAACGCCGAACAATGCAGGTTTTATACTGTGGGGAGATTCAGAAGCCCTGAATGAATTACATGAACTCATTCATTACATCGTGGATGAAAGCCCACTGATTAAAGTTAAAGACGGATTTATGTTATCCCTTGCCTATGATATTCGTAAAGCACGGGAAGGTAATCGTCGTGTTGAGCAACATCAGTATGATCAACATGATACATATAAGCTTTATGGTGTTGAGCTTTTATGGCCTCTGGTCCTGGTACAGTCCTCAATACTCAGAAACTCAATGGGTTATATTCAGACAGACAAAAACCAGCTGTCTGTCATGTATGCCTTTGAATACCTGATAGAATCAGCATTAACAGAGTCTGAGAGAACAACGTCGAATGATATTATGCTAACAGTAAAATATGCATCAGACTCTGATTTTAATTTCATTGAGGATAATATTGACAGCAGGTGCTGCTATTTTATCAGCCTATCTCCGGAGCAAAGAAAAAAGCAGTTAATCAGTATTGTTCGTTCTTTTCATTCATTATGGGGTAAGTATGCCCGTGAAAAGCAGGACATAAAGATGCTGAACGAAATGAATAATACATCATGGGTCTGGCCGGACAATATCAACTGGTGAGCAACCACTGTCCGGCCAGTGAGTACCATCAGCGGGCTCTTTTACCAAAAATGTCCTCTGAACGTGACTGAAGCTGTTTGAGTGCTTCGAGCATGTCATCATTATCCAGTGAGCGCTGGGATTTCTTCCCTTCCTGCTTTGGCCGTCGTCGGGAAGGGCCATCTCCAGCGGGAATTGACTGAGAGCGCGTGTTATCCCGCTTGCTCTGCACCAGACTGATAAACTCCAGGGTTCGGCCAAGACGCTTGTTATCGACAATCGCGCCCTGGTCGATTTCTGACAGTCGGTCGTAGGTAGAGTAGGGAAGTAGCGTACCGTTCAGGCGCAGCTCTTTTCTGCCATCAGGATAGTGATACACATCGATATATTTACCTATTGCACGGCGACTCAGTTCGCTGTCTTCAATCAGGTACAACATTTTATCATATTGTATCGTCAACGATTTTGAGACTTTACGTTTTTCACGAACAGTGAAAATAAGCCCCAGGTCCTCATCATGTTCTACAGCACGGTGTACGTCAAAATCATGTCGCGGTACTTTGCCAAAACGGCGGTTATAGTCAGCCATATAGGCCTCAGCGAAGTCATTTGCAGCCTCCATTGAACAAATGCCCTGTAACCGCAGCTCTTTGACCAGACGATCCTGTAAAGTGAGGTGAGCTCGTTCTACACGCCCTTTGGCGGGACTGGTTTCTGCACAGATAGTCTGGATGTTCAGTTCATGCATGGCTCGCCCAAACTGAGTATGCCCGTCTCCGCCTGTGGCGTGTTTATTGTTAACACGAAAAACACCGGCTTTATCGCTGTACAGTGCCAGCGGTTTACCATGCTTATCGATATAGCGCCGCGTGGCTTCGAAGTAAGAAAACGTGGACTCCGATTTAACAAACAACAGTTCCATCAGTTTGCTGGTTGCATCATCAACATAGACCAGCGCGGTGCAGGCCGGGCCACGGCCTTCAAACCAGTCGTGATCACAGCCATCTATTTGTATCAGCTCACCAGTACACGGACGCCGGTACCGTGGTTGAGGGATCCTTGCGGCACGTTGTTTACGGGGAACCCATAAGCCAGCCCGCACCATGATGCGCCGGACAGTTTCTTTGCCAAGAAACAGTCCGTGGAGTTCTTCGAGCTTTTCACGCGCCAGAGTCGGACCGAAATCAGCATAACGCGTCTTGATCAGTTCCAGAGCCTGATCTGCGAGCCCGGGTGGCAACTGGCGGTTACCACGCATGCCACATCGTCTGCTGGCCATACCAAGCGGTCCGCCTTCACGGTAACGGGCAAGAAGTCTGCGGCATTGCCTGTCGCTGATACCGAGGTGCTCGGCCGCACGGCGCGTTGTGATGCGACGTTCAATGACGTCCTGTATAATCTTGATCCGGTTGATCTCTTTCAAAGTAAACACTCCTGAGCTTTCTGCGCTCATGATATGCCTCCCGGTAGTTTAAACGGACCAGTGAAGCTTACCATAGCGCGGACATCTGAATTGAGCCACAGGCGGACATTACTATTGAGCCATTACAGCCTCTGAAAAGATAATCATTATTATGGTGAATATAAATTAACACATAAAACTTATTTCTAACTACAAAATATCGGCAATAGCACAATTAACTTTACTATTGATAAGGTTTATCCGAGCTGGATGGAATAAAAAAACATGGGATAAGGCGATAAAGGAGAATAATTTGCCCCAGGCTAAATTCCTGGAGCAAATTAGTGCAAAAATGCTACTGCATGAGGAATTTTTCCAGGAACTGGCGAGTTCGCGGCTGCTGAGGGTTAGCAAACAGGCTTTTCGCCGGCCCCTGCTCCACAATTCGCCCTTGATCCATGAAGATGGCTCTGTCGGCAACATCGCGGGCAAAGCTCATTTCATGGGTCACGATAACCATCGTACGTTTTTCCTGAGCCAGCTGACGAATAGTGTTCAACACTTCCCCCACCAGCTCAGGGTCGAGTGCAGAGGTAGGCTCATCAAACAGGATCACGTCAGGACGCATGGCCAGCGCGCGCGCGATTGCCACGCGCTGCTGTTGCCCCCCTGACAAACGGCGCGGGTAGCTGGTCTCTTTACCCGCCAGCCCGACTTTGGCAAGCAGTTCACGCGCTCGAACTGTTGCTTCCTCTTTTGATTCCCCTTTCACAATTACCGGCCCTTCAATAATGTTTTCCAGCACAGTGCGGTGCGGGAAAAGATTGAAGTTCTGGAAAACGAAGCCAACATGCTGGCGCAAACGGCGAATTAACCCTTTCTGCTGACTGATGGATTTGCCGGTATCAATGGTTATATCACCGACACGGATGGTTCCACCTTCCGGCTGTTCAAGCAGGTTAATGCTGCGCAGCAGCGTCGTCTTTCCCGAACCACTCGGTCCGATAATTGCCACCACTTCCCCTTGCTCAACTTCCAGATCAATCCCGTGGAGCACCGTTTGACCGTGGAATTTTTTCACCAGGTTTTTGACGTCGATAGCACTCATTTTGGATCACGCTCCTGGCGGTTAAGCTGGTTTTCGAAGTAGTTTTGCAGGGCAGACAGCACCGTCGCCATCACCCAGTAAATCAGCGAGGCTGCCAGATACATCGTGAAGACTTCCAGCGTACGCGAGGTAATGAGCTGCGCCTGGCGGAACAGCTCCGGCACCTGAATCGTCGCCGCCAGAGAAGTATCTTTCACCAGGCTGATGAAGCTGTTGCTGAGTGGTGGAAGCGCGACTCTGGCAGCCTGCGGCAGAATGGCCCGGCGCAGCGTCTGCCATGGCGTCATCCCGATACTGGCGGCGGCTTCCCATTGTCCTTTGTCAATGGAGGAGATGGCCGCACGCAGCGTTTCTGAGGTATATGCCGCGGTATTGAGCGACAGGCCAATCATTGCCGCCGGAATCGGATCCAGCTCGATACCAAACTGCGGTAAACCGTAGTAAATCATAAAGAGCTGAGCGATAAGTGGCGTACCGCGAAACACAGAGATATAAAAACGCGCCAGCCAACGCACCGGTAAAACCGGTGACATGCGCATTAAGGCCAGCACAAAGCCCAGCACCAGCCCAAAGAACATCCCGCCGATACTGAGCTGTAACGTAAATACCGCACCTTTCAGCAGATACGGCAGCGAATCAATAACCAGTTGAATACTTTCTTGCATTATTATTTTTCGACCTGATTTTTAGACATGAGGATGGTAGGCAAACAGCGCGGGCGCTCCACCTGTATGGACAAATAAAATTGGCCCTTCATCCTTAAAGCGTTTCTGTGCAATGCCATCAATAAGCCCGGCCATCGCTTTACCGGTATAGACCGGATCAAGCAAAATACCCTCAAGGCGAGCCAGCAGCTTAACCGCTTCCATGCCCTCTTCGTTAGGCGTGCCATAACCCGGCGCAAAGTAGTCATCCCAGAGCACAATATCGGCCTTTGCCTTGAGCTCCAGTTGTTCTGCTACCGCCTGCTGCAAAGTGACCACTTTCGGTTTCTGGTCCGCGACGCTACGAGAGACCGTCACGCCAATCAGCTCAGCATCCGGTAGCAACTGCTCAAGCCCTACCGCCAGCCCGGCATGCGTGCCCGCACTGCCTGAGGCCACCACGACGGATGAGAGGTTGACCGCGCCCTCGCACTGCTGAGCAATTTCCAGCGCGCTTTCCACATACCCCAGCGCACCCAGCGCGTTCGAGCCACCGACAGGAATAACGTAGGGACGAAAGCCCTGCGCTTCCAGACGTGTCGCCAGTTCATCAAGCTGTGCGGTCGGGTCGTTCAAGGCATCCACCATCTCAACCTGCACGTTAAAGAGATCTAACAGCAGACGGTTACCGTTGGTCAGATAGTTTTCAGCCCGCGTCCCAATCGGGTTCTCCAGCAAGGCCACGCAATGGAGCCCGAGTTTTGCTGCCACTGCCGCCGTCTGACGAACGTGGTTGGACTGAATAGCCCCGGCAGTAATGAGCGTATCCGCCCCTTCGCGCAGCGCATCAGCCGCCAGAAACTCCAGCTTGCGCAGTTTGTTGCCACCCATTGCCATTGGCGTCACGTCATCACGCTTAATAAAAATATCGCGTCCTAAATAATCAGAAAATCGCGGCAGATACTCCAGCGGAGTCGGTGCGCCGATAAACTCCAGGCGAGGAAAGCGCGTTAAATTCTGTAGTGACATGGGTTCTCCGGTAGCTCAAACAAAATGTGATATTTTTCATTATGCACGCAGACGCGTAAGAAATAAAAAAGGCGCTTTTAAAAGCGCCTTTTTTTAACGTCAGAAACTTATTTCGTGACGTCTGCCCCGAACCACTTCTCAGAGAGTGCTTTCAGACTTCCGTCTTTCTGCATGTCAGCAATCGCGGTATCAATGGCTTTTACCAGGTCTTCGTTGCCTTTACGAACGGCCACACCTGATTCCTGACGAGAGAACGCATCACCCGCTACTGCCAGGGTATTATTGGTTTTCTTCACCAGATCCAGCGCCGCCAGGCGGTCAACCAGAATCGCGTCAATACGGCCCACGCGCAGGTCCTGGTATTTCGTCGGGTCATCATCATAGGTGCGGATATCCACGCCCTGAACGTTCTGGCGCAACCACTCTTCATAGTTGGTTCCCAGACCCACACCGACTTTCTTCCCTTTCAGGTCAGCAGCGGTTTTGATGGTACCTTCGTTGCCTTTCTTCACCAGCGCCTGAATACCGGACACGGTGTACGGCGTGGAGAAGTCATACTTCTTCTTACGCTCGTCAGAAATGGTCACCTGGTTAATCACCACATCAATACGTTTAGAATCCAGCGACGCCAGCATACCGTCCCATTTGGTCGGTTTCAGGGACGCTTTAACGCCAAGGTGCTTCGCCAGTTCTTCTGCAAACTCCACTTCAAAACCGGTCAGCTTACCGTCATCGCCCTGGAAGCTGAACGGAGGATAGGTTCCTTCCAGCCCGACCAGCAGCGTACCGCGCTCTTTTACTTTATTCAGCAGGTTTTCTGCGGCGAACGTTTTCACGCTCATGCCCGCAACCAGCGCAACGGCCATAACACCCATCAGCGCCTGACGACCCAGAAGTGCAAATTTCATAAATACCCCGATATAGTGGAATTTTTACGTAGTGTAGAGAAATCGCCTGCAACGTCAAAGGCGACTGCGCTACATCTTATTCTTTTTTAATATATATCAGAAGTTGTTCCGGCGAGCGCTTTCTGCTTCATAACACCCGGCATTTGCACCTTGTATTGTGCATACTTGCGCAGCGCAATACGGTAATTGTTGGTGCTGGTTGCAGGCAGCCACGGCTCCAGATTTTCATCCAGATAACCGGTCTTCAGCAGATCGCGGGAAATGTTGTTTACGGTCAGATGTTGCCCGAGGCGACGCAGGCGAACGACATATTCGCGAACGGTCCCATGGCTCATCTCCGTTTGTTCAAACAGGAACTGTTTGAAGCCGATAATATCGAAGAAGTCGCTTTGCTCTTTGCAGTGGAGATCGCCACAGAAACGGCAAAGCGCCACCCACTCTTTCTGTTCTTCGAGCCATGCTGATTCATCCATCAACGTGTCGAGACGAGAAATCGCGATCTTATTGACGATTTCGCCACGACGAACCAGCGTGATACGATCGAGTAACTTGTTACAGTGGGCGCAATGCGTCTGGCTGTGTTTAAAGTCTTTCAGGTAGCGGCTTAAAGGCCGTCTTTTAGATTGCTGCACCGTCATGATAACTCCTGGTTGTCAATACGTTGTGCGGCATTTCCCAGGTGAATTAATCACCTATAACTTACCCAGCTTTGTTCGTAAGCGTTTAATGGCCTGGCTGTGCAGCTGGCTCACCCGCGATTCTCCCACCTCCAGAACAGCGCCAATCTCTTTGAGGTTTAGCTCTTCCTGATAATAAAGGGTCAACACCAGCTGCTCGCGTTCCGGTAAAGCTTCAATCGCTTCCATTACGCGCTGGCGTAAATTACCTTCCATTAAATGGTGTAACGGGTTTTCTTGCTGATGCTCATCCGTCACCAGCTCGATGCTATCGCCATGCTCTTCGCGCCACTCGTCATAAGAGAAGAGTTGGCTATTGTTGGTATCGAGCAACATCTGACGATACTCTTCAACAGCAATGCCAAGACGTTCCGCCACTTCAGTTTCCGTTGCGTTACGTCCCAGTTCCTGTTCCAGCTGCCCTATCGCATGCGCCACTTCGCGAGCGTTACGGCGAACACTGCGCGGCACCCAGTCGCGACTGCGCAGTTCGTCCAGCATCGCACCACGAATACGCTGAACTGCGTAAGTCGTAAATGCCGTTCCTTGCAGAGCGTCGTATCGGTCAACTGCATTCAATAACCCGATACCGCCCGCCTGTAGCAGATCGTCCAGTTCCACGCTCGCCGGCAAGCGCACCTGGAGGCGCAATGCTTCGTGACGCACCAGCGGGACATAACGCTGCCACAGCGAGTGTTTATCCATTACACCTTCAGCGGTATAGAGTGAATTCACGATAAACAGCCCTGCGTTAGTTGAGTTATCGGCATGATTATCCGATTCTGCAGGGCGTTCAATTGGATGAATAGTGGGTGAAATGGGGGGTTATTTAGGGGTTATAGTAAAAATGAGAGTGTGGCCGACAAGTTACCCGCGTTTAAAGTCTAAGGTTCTGGTCAACATTTTCAGCAAATCATATCCGTCCCAGTGCAAAGAGAAGTTCATGGTTTGCCCAAGCGGAACAATGCGATCAATACCTTTAGGTGCGCCCTGAATAATCAGACGATTAATCATTTCTTGTGGAACGCCAAACGTAGCGAGCGTCTGGCATTTCACACCGCATACCGGAACGATCTCCAGTATATCATCAACCAACCATTCATAGAAAAGGCCATCGCCGCGATGTTCCTCCAGCATTTTCTGGCTGACAGCGGTCGCTTCTGCTCGTAAAAAACGCCGGGTGGGTGCCGCAATATATTTTAACCGCGGGTCTTCTGCGGCGTATTGGCAATAATTAGCCAGAGCGTTAACTACTGCGACGGATTCAGGTGCCGGTCGCTCACAAAGCCAGCGATGAAAACCTGACCAAAATTGCTCTCGAGCCGCTGCTTTACTCTCCTTCTCTCCCGTCCATACCACCAGCTTCGGTGCTGTACAAGCTTGCTGTTGTGTTAGTAACGTATCGTTAAAGAAATCTTCAGCAATACGCCTTTTATTTTCGACAGCAAGATAATAATCAGCATTAATAACACAAATGGAGTACCGGTCAGCAAAAGCAATATCCACCGTGCGGGGTGGCAGGGAAAATTTACGAATATCTGCAATCGTCCTGTCGCCCCCCCAGATTAAACGTGCCTGACACACTGCGGAAAGTGCCTGAGTTATTTCATCCTCATGGTTGTATTCAACCAGACAAATCAATTCGCGTATAGCCGCATGCTCTTCCAACGTCAGGTTAAGAGCCTGGCAAATAATATTAACCTGAATGAATTTTTTAGACGGGAGACGAACGATATTCGCATTGCCGGTCAACAGCCCGGTAAGCAAAGAATAGGCAAAATTGACCGCGACGTTTGACGGGGCAATATGAAAGACAACACCTCTCCCCAGCAAGATACCGTCTGGTGTGTAAGTCTCTTTCATTTGTCTGAGAGCAGATTTCCGGCACCAGAATGCCAAGGAAACCACATCGCTGAATTCACGTGACTGCGCCAGCGCAAGCAGCGTTCGCGAGAATGCCTGTAAAAACTCCAGGATCTCGTCATCGAACGGTACGCGCGGTTTGATATGCACCATCTGCGCCAGTACCTGGGCATTACCCACGCGGTAGCGCAGGGCGTCAAAATTCTGCGGCATAGGTATCACTGCACCCTCTGGTCTCTGCATTTTTTAGTCGGCCTAAAATTCGAAAATACTTACCTGCCCTGCCACATGGACAATCATCCTCGCCCAGAAGAACGCCCTCATCCTCGGTCAGGAGTGAGTGCCCCGGATAGGACTCGGGGAGAGTGGACACTACCTGGACAATACCCGGCTTACCCGGAGGACAGGCAGAAAAATCAAGCGGATCGCGCACGATCACATCGGAGAAAATACTGGCGTGAAAATGCCCGTGCTCGCACTGCATATATACGCAGCCGGTCTGTTCCACCATGCCGTAATAGTCGTAGACGCGCGTTAAACCACTGACGTTGTGCAGCGCCTTCGAGAAAGCATCCGCAGTAACCGCCTGCGACTGCAGTTTCTTCCAGCCGCCGCCATGAATGAGGATCCCGTTCGCCAGATCCAGCATTTGACCACTTGCGTTTAACGCCTGGTAAAAATGCTGCCAGACCATAAAGGTAAAGCCAAACAGGAGGATCGACTTCCCCTGGTGGCGCGCCAGAAAAGCGTTTACCCCGTCGTAATTGAGCGTCATATCATCATTTAATGCATAGAAGCGATCTGAACCAAAAATTGAAAATCCGAGAATACCGGCCCCACGAGCCGAGAACATATTCCGGTCTTTCATTACGGCGGGGGTATCAATAATCAACATCGGCAGTCGGCCCGCACCAGTAAAATGGTTCACAATTCTGACCAGCGTTTTTTGCTGACGTGCTGCCGTGGTTTTATCGAGAAAGATGCGTGAGACGCTTTGCCCGGTAGTGCCGGATGAGGTCATGGTTTTTACCACGTCTTCATTCGGAACGCTTTTTAACGCCAGCAATTTAAACAATGAAACCGGTATAAATGGGATATCTTCAATCGTCTTAATGTCCTCAACACGGCTTCCCAGCCCCTGCAGTATATTGCGGTAGGCGGTGCAATATTGCTGGTGATGCCGGGTCAGTTTTTGCAAACGCTGGAGCAGCGCGGAGCGCTTTTCCTCGCGCGTTAAGGCGTAAGGGTCCTGGCTTAGCCACTCGTCAAACTCAGTCACAGAGCGCCTCCAGCTCACGGTATAAGGTTTTACCCGCCGGATTCTTGGGGATGGTATCTATACTAACGACGTTAAACGCTGAGTGATGAAGATTGCATGAGGTCGAGAGATAGTGTTTTACCGGCTCTGCCGCAGCCGCGTCGGTAATAAACACCTGAACGCGATCGTCCCGGCCAGTCACCACACACTCCATCTGAGGGAAAGAACTGTTCACCAGGTGCTCCAGCTCATCAAGCCCAACGCGGTTACCAAAAACTTTTAAAAAACGCGATTTACGCCCAACAATGGTGTACAAACCCTTTTCATCGCGCAGGGCCAGATCGCCCGTCGCCAGACGCCCTCGACGCTCATCACCGTTGTTGAGATCCTCGCGGCAGGTGGCATAACCCAGCGTCACATTCTCGCCGTAGTAAATGAGCTCCGCGCGCTGACCACTCGCGATGACCTCATTTCCGTCATCGTCCTCAAGCGCAAAACGACCGCCGGGGATCGCCATGCCCATCACGCCAGGGTTGCTGGCGGCGAGTTCAGCCGGCAGGTACCCCATGCGTGAAGTGGCCTCCGAGGCGCCGTACATAACAAAAAAGCGTATACCTTTTTGCCCGGCCCATTCAGCTAACTCCCGGTGCAGCTCGGGGCGCAGCTTTCCGCCGGCCTGGGTTAACGTTTTTAATGAAGGGAGATCCATGCGGATAAAACGCAGTTTCTTCAGCATCTCCCAGCTATAGGGTACGCCGGATAAGGAGGTTGCACCCTGCTGCTTGAGGAACTGCCAGAATTCGGGCTGAACCGGGCTGCTATTGGTCAGCAGTAACGTCGCTCCCTGCGCAAGATGGGTATTGATAATGGATAAGCCATACACATAGTTCATCGGTAACCACGCAAGGGGGCGCTCGTTACCATCAATACCCAGATAATTAATAATGCTGCAGGTGTTGCTGAGGAGGTTCTGGTAACTCTGACGAACCAGTTTAGGACTCCCGGTAGAGCCGGAAGTCGCAATCAGTAACGCCAGAGATCTATCCATCGGCGGAGCAGGCTGATGCAACTCGTGAAGCGAATAGCCGAAGTATGAATCGACCGAGCTACTCCCGTTAGAGTGCTGCCAAATAAACCCCGGACGATAGCGTTCCAGCAGTTGCCCGAGCCGTTCTGGTGCAATCGACTTATCCAGCATGAGCGGTACCGCATGGGCATTCAGGCAGGCAAGATAGCCTACCAGCGCGCCGAAGGTGTTTTCGCAAAGGCAGAAGACTAACGCACGAGCAGGTAATTCCGCCGCCAGACGAGTGACGGCCTGATTTAATTCGCGGTAGCTCAGTGATTCACCCTGTTCATTAACGGCGGCGATACGATCGCCATGTTGTTCGAGCGCCCAAAATGCTTTCATTACGCATGCTCCAGGATCGTGCCCACAATCTGCGGCGCCGTGAGCCCATTCAGCTCAAGCATCCAGCCATATTCCCCGGCATGGGCGTATCCCTGCGCAATGCCAAGCGTTAACAGGCGCGGTGCATCAGCCAGGGTCACCATATACTCAGCAACCGCACTACCCAGACCACCGATGGTGCTATGCTCTTCAATACTGACCATTAATCGACAGCCTAGCTGCTTTTTCAGTATCTCAGTGTCGAGCGGTTTAATGGTGTGCATATCGATAACGCTGCACTCAATGCCTCGCTCAGACAAGGTTTCAGCTGCTTTTAATGCGGGCGAAACCATGCTGCCGGTCGCTACCAAGGCGATGTCGCGACCCGCGCGCAGTTGATTGGCTTTGCCGGGAATAAATTCACGGGCTTCGCGATAGACAATCGGCGTACGCATCCCGCCTGTCAGCCGCAGATAGACCGGGCCATCATGCTGCGCAGCGGCAAGCGTCATCAACGCGGTAGCTGTGGCATCCGCGGGAGAGAGGATCATAAGATTCGCAATCGAGCGCAGCGTCGCAATATCTTCAATACCATAATGCGTTGTACCAAACATCCCCATAGCAAAGCCCGATGCCAGACCCACGACTTTTATATTTCCCTGCAGATAGCCCATGTAGTGGCGCATCTGTTCACAAGCGCGCAGCGCGGCAAAATTCGCAAAGGTGGTGGCAAAGGGAATACTACCCTGCGAAGCAATACCCGCCGCCACGCCGATCAAATTTTGCTCGGCGATGCCCACGTTCAGATAGCGCTCGGGGAAGGTATGGCTAAAACGTTCCATACCTGACGTAATACCAAGGTCTGCCGTCAGGCCAACGATATGAGGATTTTGTTGTGCCAGAGCGAGCAGCGCGACGCCGAACGTCCCACGGGTGCCCATCATAGACCAGGCGCGAACCTCAGCCGGAGAAACGGACAGATTCATTTCAACTCCTCCAGCGCGGCCTGATGCTGAGCAGCCGACAGTTTTGCGCGATGATAAGCGTTGTTATTTTCCATGAACGAAATCCCCTTCCCCTTAAGGGTGCTGGCAATCACCGCCTTTGGTTTCCCATAAGAGGAGACACTAAACGCCCGCTGCAGCGCGCCGAAGTCATGTCCATCGCAGACCTCAACATGCCAGCCACATGCCTGCCACAGTGAAACTAAGTCCATTTTTAACGTTTTCTCGCAGGCGATATCCGACTGATAGCCATTAACGTCAATAATTGCGGTGATGTTATCCAGGCCGTGATGCGCGGCAAACAGTGCGCTTTCCCAGATGGTGCCTTCATTGCACTCACCGTCGCCGAGCACAACATAGCTCTTCCACGGCAGTTTTTTCAGGCGCTGGTGCCACGCGATACCGCTGGCATAGCCCACGCCGTGCCCTAAGGAGCCGCCTGCAAAATCAATCCCCAGCGCCGGGTTCATCGGCGTCAGCGCAGGAAACAGGGAGCCGTTGCAATCAAAGGTTGCTAGCTGCGCCGAGCTAAGCACGCCGTAATGGTGCAGCACGGTGTATAACGCCAGCGCGGCATGGCCTTTACTCAACAGGAAACGATCACGATCCAGCGACGCCATATTCTCCGGCTGATAGCGCATTACCGCACCATATAGCACAACTGCAATGTCGACCATCGACAACGCTGAGCCAAGATGCACGCCATCGGCAGGCGCATTAAACGCCGTATCTATGATTGAGCGGCGGATCTGACGCGCCGCAGACTCCAGTTTTTCTGCAGCGCTCATCATAAACCTCCATCCACGCGAAGCGTCTGGCCGGTGATGTAGCCGGCCAAATCGGAGACTAAGAATACCGCCGCATCTGCAATGTTGGCTGGATGACCCAAACGGCGAAGATCGGTTTGATTGCGGGTTTGCTCTATGATGGCCGGAGGTAGCGTCCCCAGCATATCCGTATCGGTAATACCCGGCGCAATACAGTTCGCACGGATCCCGACGTCACCAAGCTCGGTCGCAATGGCATTGGTCAACGCAATCACCGCAGCTTTCGACGCGCCATAGGCGGATTTTCCCGCATTGCCATCCTGCGCGGCAGTCGAGGCAATGTTCACAATGCTCCCCTGCTTTTGCCTGGCCATCAGCTTTGAGACTGACTGGGTAAAATTGAAAAGCGCGAAGAAATTCACTTCAAACTGCTGACGCAGCACCTGCTCCGTAGTCATCTGGAATAGCGCGTTATGAGTAATTCCCGCATTATTCACCAGACCGTGCAGCGGTCGCTTATCGCTCATCAGCTTTTTTATGGCCGCTTTCATCGCCGCACTATCGGTCAGTTCGAAACAAAGAGGCCAGACTTCCACACCGTGACGTTCAGAAGTCACCGCCATATCCGTCAAAAAATCATCATCTGCGCTGCGGGCGTGGGCATAAATATTTGCGCCATTCGCGGCAAATGCGTTGACCATCGCCCGACCAATACCCCGTTTGCAGCCGGTGATAATGACATTCTTATTTTTTAACAGCATAACGATCTCCTTAATGTCCAATGCCACCATCAACGCGGATAACCTGACCTGTGACGTAACCTGCCGCATCAGAGGCGAGCCAGCACAGCGTGTCAGCCACCTCTTCCGGAAGACCCATACGCGGCAATGCCGATGCCGCCAGCTTTTCCGCCACCACTCCTTCTGGTAGATTTTCCGTCATGGCAGTTCTTATAACCCCAGGAGCCACGGCGTTAACGCGTATCCCCTGAGGCGCCAGTTCCGCCGACAGCGTTTTGGTTGCAGCCACCATCGCCGCCTTAGAGGCGGAGTACGCCAGTTGCCCCGCGTTGCCATCCAGGCCAGAAATGCTGGCGATGTTGATTATGCTGCCGCGATTGCGGCGCAGCATCAGGCGCGACATGTATTGTGTGAAGACCATTTGCGAAAAGAAGTTGATGGCAAAGGTTTTGTGCAACTGTTCCATGGTAACCATCGGGAACAACGCATCCAACGTCACCCCCGCGACATTGACCAAAATATCAATCGGCTGTTTGGTCTTTTGTATGGTCATTGCAGCCTGTTTGATCGAAGCATCGTCAAGAAGATCAAAATAGACGGGTGTTATCTGCACGCCATGTTCTTCAATGAGCTCATCGATAAACATCAAAAAGGTTTCGTCTTCCTGCTGAACGCAGGCAAACAGGTTCGCACCCTGGCGGGCAAAGGAGACCAACGTCGCCTTACCAATTCCCTGCAGGCATCCTGTAACTACGGCAGTTTTCCCGGCCAGTAACATGCTGCCTCTCCTTTTAATTAAGCCACTTCAACATCGTATTTTTTGAGTATCGCTATGCCCTTCTCCCATGAGGAAAAATCGATAATGTCCTCAGTATCCATCATGATATCGAAGGTCTCTTCAAGTGCAGCAATCATGCTCATGTGGCCGACCGAGTCCCATGAGGGAGTGTCCTGATACTTATAACCCGGTAAAACATCTTCAGAAACTTCAAACGTTTCCACAAAAATAGTGTTGTACTTCACTAAATTCGTCATTCTTACAACTCCTCATAAACAATTACTTAAATACTTTTCCCTGCTCATTTTTGCGCATTGCCCGAGCCGGGTTTCCCAGAGAGATGGTCGCCGGAGGAATATCACTAAAGACCGCACTTCCCATCCCGACGATGGCATCGTCGCCGATAACGGTATTCTCTTTCACCGCGCAGTTCATGCCGATGAATACCCGCTGGCCGAGTTGGCAATGCCCGGCTAAGGTGACATTGCTCGATATCACGCTGTGCGCTTTCACCTCAGTGTCATGACCAAGACAAGCCTGCGGCTGAACCAGCACATTTTCCCCCACGGTGACGTCGCAGGAGATAAATGTGCCATGACAGAGGATCGCCCCTGCGCCAATCTGGCTGCCGGGGGGGATAAACACCGAAGGGTGAATTAACGTCGAAAGTGCGCTTTTCTTGAGCACTTTCTCGGCTAGCTTCTGACGGGCAACCGGTTCACCAATCGCGATGACGATTTCCGTGTGGGCATGATCCAGCAGCGCAAAGTGATACACAGGGATACCAGCAACGAAATTTTCGCTGGTCACATCGTCAATAAAGAAAATCTCTTCCCAGCGCCGCGTGCTATTAAGTTGCTGCGCCAGAACCAACACTTCGCGCCCCAGTCCACCCGCACCGTAAATACCCAGCTTCATGCCACCTCTCCGATCACGGGCGTACTTGAGGGCTGATGGGCCATATGCGCGTCGCACTGACTAATGATGTCCACCACCCGTTTTTGATCGCTTACGCTCAAATCAGGGTAAATTGGCAGACAAAGGATTTTCTGCGAAATGCTGTCCGCTACGGGTAAATTGTCAGGACTGGCCGATGGCAAATGTCGGTACATCGAAAATGAACTGATGAGCGGATAAAAATAGCGGCGGGCATAAATATTCTGCGCTTTCAGCATGTCATACAGACAGTCACGGCTGATGGGGAAAGTCGTATCGACCAAAATAGGGAAATAAGCATAGTTCCACTCAACATTATCCGGCGCGGAGAAAAGAGAAACACCCTCAATGCTCTGCAGCAGCTCACAGTAACGCTCGTAAATCGCTTTGCGAGACGCCAGTGCGCCGTCAATGTGCTGCAACTGGACTAAGCCAAACGCAGCCTGGACCTCATTCATTTTAGCGTTGATACCTGGCGCGACCACCGTGGTTTCGCCCGCAAAGCCAAAATTTTTCAGATAATCGATGCGCTGCTTCATTCTCGCATCCGGACAGATAATCGCCCCGCCCTCAAAGGTATTAAACACTTTAGTCGCGTGAAAACTTAAAATTGACAGATCGCCACAGTTCAGCACGCTTTGTCCCTGTTTTTTCACCCCAAAAGCATGTGCAGCATCATAGATAACCTTCAGCCCCCAGGCATCTGCAATCTTCTGAATAGCATCCACATCACATGGAATACCGTAGCAATGCACAGGCAAAATTGCCGATGTCGCCGGGGTGATCAGAGATTCTATTTTGGACGGATCGATATTGCAGGTAATCGGATCAATATCTGCAAACACCGGCGTTAAGCCATTCCACAGCAGCGAATGCGACGTTGCCACAAACGAATAAGGCGTGGTGATCACTTCCCCCCTAATGCGCAGCGCCTGTAGCGCAGTCAGTAGCGCCAGCGTTCCGTTAGAAAACAGACACAGATGTTCCACACCCAGATATTCTGCAAGCGCAGCCTCAAGCTGCTGGTGAAACTCGCCGCCATTTGTCAGGATCCGGTTTTGCCAGATTTTTTCCAGATAAGGAAGAAATTCCTCGAGAGGAGGCAAAAGCGGGCTGGTAACATAGACGTTATCACTCATATGAGAACCTGTGGACTAAGGGGCGGTGTCCCATCATAGCGATGAGCACGCAGTTGCTATCGGTAAAACAAGACACCTTTCAGGACTCAATTACCCAAACGGCTCAGCTTTCCGGGCAAAAAACGCCCCGGAAAGTGCCCTTTGTTACATAAACAGCCTGCGGACAACCTCCGGGATGGACTCCCGATGGTAAATGAAGGCGTTAATCTCCCGCTGGCTAACCACGTGGCTGTTAGCATTAGCGATTTCGTTCTGCCAGACCTGAGGGTCAGCATTAAGGCGTCGGAAAGGGAGATCGTTGTGCAATGAAGGAACATCGCTAGCCACGATCGCTATTCCACAGGCTGCGAGCTGAACCGCCTGATAGTCATCTTTAAAGCGGTTTTGGTCGCTGTTCAGCCTGAAAATAATCGCTGTGTCGGCTTGCAACTGATGCAGCTGTTCAGGTGACATCCGTTCCCCGTGCCAGCGAACCGTTTCTGCGACCATAGGCAGCCACGCCGGTGGCCATTCCCCCAAAATGATCCAATCCACCCTGGTGTGCGTGGCGGCGATAATCCGGCTAATGAATTCTCGCTCTTTTAAAGATAACGCTTCCGGTATACACAATACACGTCTGCGTTCGGCCGAAATCGGCCTTGCCTGCGCCACCCATTCACGCCCCAGCAACACCGGCAGGCACGACACCGGCCGCTTTCGTTTGCCTAACTGAGCTTCACGCTCTGCAGACCAGGTAAGCCAGTGCGTCACCACGCTTACCTGGTCCTGAGTGTTATTCCCTGGCCCGCCTGAATCCGCCAGCGCATAAATTCGCAAAGGAATAATCTGGCTCACCGCCGCAAGACGTGCTGAAAGCGCCTTATCCGGGGCGTGGGTTAGCACCACAATATTCGGTACGAGACGCAATATTTCTGGCACGGTGAGGTCGGAGTAATCTCGTTTCAGGCAGATAGCATTATCTGTCGACAGATTCTGCAGCAAGTCGGCGATACGTTTCGAGTATTCGCAGTCCTCACCATTTTTCAGCAACAGAACATTTGCGCGCGTCGAGGAGAAATCTTCAGATCCGTTGGTTATAAAAGGCCCGTGACGGAATAATGGACGTTGTAGACTGAGATAGCGGTTATAGGCCGGATCGTCAGTGAAAAACTCCGGCATCTCCGCGAGTAATGTCTGGCGCTGGGTACTCTCGCTGACGCAAATCTTTTCGAGAAGCCGGGTATTGTCCGATACTACAACGCTGAACGGCGTCCAGATGGCAAGATAACCAGCACGCTTTAGCTTCAGAGGCAGAATAATATCAATGACGTGCTGGTCGTCATATTCAACCGACAGCCCTCCGACCCGTTGCCATGCCTCACGCTTTACCAGCAGGCAGTTGCTGCTCAGAACGGTATAGTTTTGCTCGCACTGGTAGCGCGACAGCTCCCCTTCTGTTTGCCAGGGTTCCCCTTGACCTACATGTCCGACCCAACCATCGGCCCCAGCGATCATACCCGCACTCAGCAACCGTTGGTCGGTGGTGATAAATTTCGGCCCAGCGCTTCCCACTTCAGGGCGAATTACATGGCTCAGCAATGTTGTCAGCCAGTTTTTCAGGACAAAAAGCGTGTGGAGATCCAGAAGTAAAATAAAATCGCCAGTCACATTTTGCTCCAGGAGGTTCATGCGACTTGCGAAGTTTTGCTCAACTCCACAGACGATCACCGTTAATGGCATCACCTCCTGCATCTGCTTGATAAGATCAATCATTGCTGAACTGGCATTTTCAGCCACCGCCAGCAGAATCTCTTTGTTCTGCCACTCGGTATTATTTATGAGGCTCTCAACGCAGCGGATCAGTAACGCCGGATCGTCGCCCGCGTCGAGCAGAATGCTGACTTTTTCATGTTCTGGCTGTGGGTAACTAATCCGCCATGTCAGATTTTTTTGCTGCCCGGCTTGGGCCTGAGAGAATCCACGATGCTGCAGATAACGCTGGAGGATCTGTGCTTCTTCGAGCGAAGCTGGGGAGTCAAATACGGAGGCAGGCACCAGGGTAGTAATATCTGCAATATGCCCGATACAGCCAGTTCCCCATTGCAACAGATAATCGATCAACACGTCAAATTCGAAAGCCTGGCTGAATTCAGGGTTAAATTGACCCGCGCTCAGCCAGCTCTCGCGCCGGAACCAGATGCGCCGTAAATAGCGGTGAGGCGAAGCGAGGAACAGGTCGAGATTGAAATCTGGTTTACGTATCGGAGTGATTTCACCACCGTCAGCGCGTACCGCCTCATCCGTATAAATGGCCTGACACTCCCCGGCATGTGAGAGCATATTACGCATCATCCCGATGCTTGCCGCAGTATATTCAACACCCGCGTCGATGCAGTGCAGCCAGTCGAATGCCTCTGTTTCTGCCAGTTGCCTTACAGTACTAACCCAGCTATCTCCCGTAACCGCGCGAATATCCATGGTCTTAGCGCGATACCCTGGCTCTGGCGCAACAAGAAGAATTGTATGTGGATCAACACCTTGACGGGTAAGTGAGGCGACGGATGCGTCGATAGCACTCACCTGCGCATTCGGGCACAGGATAACGTGCAGCAGACGGGTTTCCGCCGTAACCGTCGTCGGCAGGGTGCGGTGAGAAAGCCAGTGGCTGAATGAGGTGCGCTCCTTTACGTCATCGTGCTGCTGCGCTTTCGCCTGGGTTAGAGACAGGAAATGATCAAACTGGGTATCCAGAAGCCGCCTTTTGGCCAGAACAACGTCACGGACAATCGGTAGCCCTGCCCGAATCTCGTCCAGTGCTTCCGGGGAATCGGAGTAACCGAAACCGGCACCACCGATATCCTGTAACGATTGCTCATTCAACGCATAATGTTCGTAGCCAGGAGCCGACAACGAAACGACCGGACAGCCACATAGCATGGCTAGCAGGCAGGTTCCTGACGACTCATAGGTGTAAAGCACCCGCCCGCGTTTGAGAAGCATCGCCAGATCGCGTAATGACAAAGGATTACGCATCGACAAAATGGTGATATTTTCTGGCAGCCCCGATAAATCAAGCGCAGATTCAGGGATCCTGTTCAGGTAGAGAAAGTCTTTATCTTTAACTGGCTGGTCATCCTGAAAGAGTGAGAGGTCATAACATTCAATCCCCAGAATGTTCGGATTGGGTTCTTTGTCTGCAAACTCAGGGCGATACCAGAAAAAGAGATCGTCAGCACTGGCCTCAATGGCATTTTGCATGATGACCCCTTCCCTGTTTAGCATGTAGCGGACGGTTACTGGCGCAGAAAAGGGATTTCCCGTTGTTACCTCCGGGTAAACAGCAATCCAGGACTTGCCGCTGGAGATGACCTGTTCATAGGCTTCTTGCGTAAGCGCTGGCGCATTCCAGTCGGGGTTGACGGTACAACCGACCATCCAGGCGCGACCACCGCGCTCATTGATCATATGGCATAAACGGTGAAGTACCTGAATACCCAACGACGACTCGCGGTAGTCCGGCGCGGCAATCAGGTAGGGAGAATGAAGATCTATATGCATAGTCATTATGCCAGCCACCCCTGTTGCCAGTCATTGAGTCCATTATCACGTAGATACCAGTCACGCTGCACGGCATCCCGGAGTTCATCCCCCTGGCGGATACGGTAATCCGCGTCATTGAGGTATAACTGAATGGCTTTCATCCAGTCCTTATAACGGTTTTCCACCAACGTCACCGGTAGCCCACAACGGTACGGAGCAATATCCGTGGCAATGATCGGTACTCCACAGGTACCAATTTCCAGCAGACGTAAATTACTCTTACATTCATTGAACTGATTGATATCCAGAGGAACCAGGGCCAGATCGAGATTCAGGCTGGCCAGCTTTTCCGGGTACATCTCGAAAGGAACGCCAGGGTGGAACTCACAATGGACATTACGCGGCTTCATCCCCATAAAGACCCATTCAACATCATCTTCCAGTGCCTTAATCAGAGGTAGCAGGATTTGCAGATCCCCGGCATGGGTGCTCCCCCCCGCCCAGCCAACACGTAATTTTTTACCCACCCCACGCTGACTCTGCAAATGTCCCCATTGGTCGGGTGCAAGGCGGTTCTGTGCAATGCGGATATCGTGATGGTAACGGCTATAGGCTTCAGCAAGCGGCGCCGTTGAGACAACAATTCTGTCTGCGCTTTCGAGTATTTTGCGGAAGCTCTTCACCATATGCTGCGGATAGTTATTACGATTACCATTTTTCAACGGCACGTTAAGTAAGAAATCATCGTATTCAATGATAACTTTGGCATTACAGACCTCACGCAACTGCTGAATAATGTCCGGGAAACGGCTACCGGTGAGGGACTCAAGTAAAATCACATCTGGCTGAAGTTGCGCGGCTTCCATGACGGAAGGGATGCTGTTCATCATTCCTCCCTCCAGCATATGATGGCGCTCCATCGCTTTAAACGGCTGCATAACCCGGTGATGCCCGCAGCCATTCCAGTCAACATGATGCGCCAGCACAACCGGCACAGGACGTCCCGGCAAAGGTGCATGCAGACGCGCGGTGTTTACACTCAGGGTGAAAAGCGCGCCGGATTTTTGCATCAGCGGATGATAAGAAGGATCGTTGAGCAGCTCTGCCTTCCACTCGTTACGCAACTGTGTAAAGTGTTCCAACATCGGTCGTTCGGGAATCTGGTACTTATCGGCCAGAAGACGTGTCGCTCCGCCCATATGTTGAACGCGCGAATAGGGGGTCCAGACGTTTAAGTAGCCCTGCTTTTGCAGCCTTATTCCCAGGTCAACATCGGCAAAATAGACGGGATAACGTTCTTGCGTAAATCCGTTAAGTGCAAAGAAAACCTCTTTTCGCAGCATCATACAAGAACCACTCACTGCAGTTACATTATGTGGAGCGCAAAGATAGTCCTGAAAACCTGAGTCAGCCCCTCCAGCCCCGGCAAAAGCAACCTCCACACCGTTTTGAACGCCAGTCAGATAGCCGCCATGCTGGATCCGTCCATCCTTAAACTCCAGTCGAGCCCCTACCACACCCACCTCCGGGCGTAATGCGTGTTCCAGTAACGCTTCCAGCCACCCGCCATCAATGATTTCACAATCGTTATCAAGGAAAACGAGCACGTCCCCCCTCGCCTGCTGCGCGGCGGCGTTGCCCATCTCAGCAAAATTGAATGGCGCGTCGTAACGCAATATCCGCACCTGTTCCAGCCCAAGACTCGCTAAATCGTTCAGGAACCGGCAGGCATCGTCCTCTACCGACTGGTTATCAACGATCATCAGCTCATAGCGCGCATAGCGGGTCTTTTCCATCAGGCTTTCAATGCAGTTCTTTAGTAAAGCAAACCGATCGCGCGTGGGGATAATAATAGAGACCATCGGCTGGGCGTCCCAGTGATAGCGAAGGCGAGGCAGAGCGTGAGCGGATGCCTGCTCATAGGAGGCAGAGATGCCAAGCCGCATAAGGTGGGCCAGTACGCCATTCCGATGCTGATCCATAAGACCTGGCTGTTCTGTCCAGCGTTGCGCAGGTTCCGAATTGCAGATCAGCACTTCCGGCACATGCGTTAAGACACTGGTACCCTGCTTCTCGACCAGACGCCAGAGCAAATCGATAAATGGCATATTGGTAAAGAGAGGGTCCAACCCTCCTGCGGCCCTTGCCGCATGACAATCTATGAGCAACGCCTGTCCAATGTAAGGCTGACTGCGCAGGAGATCGATATTAACCCCGGGGCGCAAGGTGACAACAGGTTCATCATTTTCGGCAATCGTCATTTCGTCACAATAGGCGACACTTGCCTCTGGATGATGAATTCGGTGCTCAGCAAACCGCAGCAGCGCGTCATCTAACAGGGTGTAGCCCGCAGGTAGCATCAGCAGCGCCTGAGCAGGGCTGTTTTCCAGTAACGCATTAATATCGGAAATAGAATGCGCCACCTCTACGGAGATCGGCGCTAGCGATTGAGCGAGCGCCGATGCATGGGTAATCAGGTACTCTTCATTCGTTTTATTCTGCGCGAGGATAACAACACCAAGGCTGGATCTAGCCGGAAAGGCATCAGCAAAGGCACGCAAAGCTTCACGACGCGCGTTCGTGATATTTCGATCCTTCATCCAGCGGGTGATAGAGTAGTTTTCGCTCTGCTGGACCAGCAGAGCTTTGCTGTGGAATGCCAGCGCGTAGCGATCTTTTTCAGAAAGCGTATAAGGCGTTTGCGACGCAGGAAAATCCAGCACAGCGAGAATATTCTGCTCAAGGCTCCAGCGTGATACGAATGTCTGATGATTTCTCTGCACCCATTTCATGGCATCGTCATAGCCGTCGGTCAGCAGTTGAATCCACTCGTCTGCTCCCGGGCAAAAACGCAGATTTACCCCGGAGAAATAGTTAGCTTCATAGTGCGGAAGATTTGCATCGCTCAGATACCCTTCAACGTAGTTCCCGTGGGCTAAAAAGACCGGTACGCCGAGAACAAGTGCTTTAGGAACATATTGTTCATCGGTAATAATAACGTCATAACCCGCGAGCCACTCCGGTTCAATTCGCCCGGATTGAACACTTAAATCGAGCCATTCGATGCGTAGCTGCGACTGAGCTGCGCGCTGCTGCACTTCATACATTTCAGCGGACATTTTATCCGCGATATAGAGAATCCGACGCAACTCTTGCGCCTCACGCTTCGCGTAAACGTCGGAGAAAGCGTCCGGCACGATCCACGGCATCAGGCGTAGCTTGTCTTCCTGGATCCCCGTCTGTAGCAGGATAGTCTGAGTAAATGCTGAAAGGCCAAGCACGCGGGTTGCCAGAGCATTCTCTAGCTCGGCACCCCATGGAATATAAAGATCATTGTAATCGCTGTAATGACGGAAGATAAAAGATCCCGCAGTTTTCTGCTCATGCAGAGCAGTAAGCAGTTTCTCGCTAAAAAAGCCTTTGACGACCCATATAACGTCATAGTGCGCGGCCAGCTCTCCCGAATTCTCTGTAACAATCGTCAGGGCTCCAGTTGCCTCCAGTCGCGCCACTTCAGGCTGAAGACGCTTCCCGATAAACGAGGTACATAAAATCACGCGCCATTCCTGTCTTAGCAGGGCATCAGCTATGTCGAGCACTTCCGTGCAGGAAGCAGACCATGCGTCCAGTTTGTCCACACTTATCAGAATTTCAGGCATTTTTTATCCTTAACGCCGCCACAAGGACGCCTACAGATCTATTTTCAGTAATGCAATATTGTGAGGGATAGAGGACGGTTTAAGAGGAAAAATAGCTTGTGTAATTGGGTTTAAATCCGGCGATTGGGAAATAAAAAAGGCATCCGAAGATGCCTTTTTTGCGTTATCAAAATTAACGCAGCAGGGACAGCATAGTTTGCGGAACCTGGTTGGCCTGAGCCAGTACAGAAGAGCCAGCCTGCTGCAGGATCTGCGCGCGGGACATGTTGGACACTTCAGTCGCGTAGTCGGAATCCTGAATACGGCTGCGGGCAGCGGACAGGTTGTTCACGGTATTGTTCAGGTTAGTGATGGTGGACTCGAAACGGTTCTGAGACGCACCCAGCAGGCTGCGCTGGTTGTCTACAGATTTGATTGCCGCATCGATATCTGCCAGCGGGCTACCATCGGTAGTACCACCGGAGGTCACCGTACCGCTCAGAACGTCGAAACCTTCTGCTGCAGTAGTACGTGCGGTACCGTTGATGCTCTGACCAGAGGTAACAGAGGTTGCGCCAGAGGCGTTGAACAGGTTATAGGCGTTAGAGCTGCTCAGGCTGATAGAGATAGTTTCTTGATCCTTAGAACCTACCTGGAAGCTGTAGCTGCTGGAGCCAGTGCCGGTGTTCAGAACTTTAATGCCGTTGAAGTCGGTCTGAGTCGTTACGCGGTTCACTTCTTCCATACGCTGGTTAACTTCAGCCTGGATGGAGTCAATGTCGGAAGCAGAGTTAGAACTGTTCTGCGCCTGAACGGTCAGATCACGGATACGCTGCAGGTTGTTGTTGATTTCGCCCAGTGCACCTTCTGCCGTCTGCGCCAGAGAGATACCGTCGTTGGCGTTACGTGCAGCAACGGTCAGACCGTTGATGTTAGAGGTGAAGCGGTTAGCGATCGCCTGGCCAGCAGCGTCGTCTTTTGCGCTGTTGATGCGCAGACCGGAGGACAGACGCTCAATCGCGGTGCCCAGAGAAGACTGAGATTTGCTCAGGTTGTTCTGAGTCATCAGCGACAGAGTGTTAGTATTAATCACTGCCATGGTAAGTATCCTTTAATTGATTATGAGTTCCGGCTAGCTGCCAGGGGCTTCATCGCCTTCATAAAGGTTATCGACAGGGCACTTACAAACTTTAGATCTTTTGATCTTTTTTTCTTTTCTTATTTCATCTTGATTTTAAAAGAAAAAAGCGCCGACATGCGGCGCTTTTTGTCTGTCATAACAGCGATTAACGCAGCAGGGACAGCATAGTTTGTGGAACCTGGTTGGCCTGAGCCAGTACAGAAGAGCCAGCCTGCTGCAGGATCTGCGCGCGGGACATGTTGGACACTTCAGTCGCGTAGTCGGAATCCTGAATACGGCTGCGGGCAGCGGACAGGTTGTTCACGGTGTTGTTCAGGTTGGTGATGGTGGACTCGAAACGGTTCTGAGACGCACCCAGCAGGCTGCGCTGGTTGTCTACAGATTTGATTGCCTTATCGATGTCTGCCAGTGGGGTAGTACCTGCTGCAGTACCACCAGTGCCACCAGTTACCGCACCGTGCAGAACGTCGAAGCCTTCTGCTGCAGTCGTACGTTGGTTACCGTTAACAACGTCACCAGTGGTCATTGCTTTGGTGTTCAGCGTCGCGCCGGTGTTGCCAGCAGCGGCCAGGTTAAAGCTATCGCTGGAGCTCAGAGTGATACCGATAGTTTCTTTATCTTTTGAGCCAACCTGGAAGTTGTAGGTGCTGGAGCCAGTGCCGGTATCCAGAACTTTGATACCGTTGAAGTCGGTCTGCTTGGTCACACGGTTCACTTCTTCCATACGCTGGTTAACTTCAGCCTGGATGGAGTCAATGTCGGAAGCAGAGTTAGAGCTGTTCTGCGCCTGCACGGTCAGATCACGGATACGCTGCAGGTTGTTGTTGATTTCACCCAGTGCGCCTTCAGCAGTCTGCGCCAGAGAGATACCGTCGTTGGCGTTACGTGCAGCAACGGTCAGACCGTTGATGTTAGAGGTGAAACGGTTAGCAATCGCCTGACCAGCAGCGTCGTCTTTCGCGCTGTTGATACGCAGACCGGAGGACAGACGCTCGATCGCGGTGCCCAGAGAAGACTGAGATTTGCTCAGGTTGTTCTGAGTCATCAGAGACAGGGTGTTAGTATTAATAACAGCCATGATGTATTCCTTTGAAAAAGTTATCAGATTTAGGCATCTGCCTACGGCTTTCTCACCGTCAATGAGGTTATCGACCGTCCTTTCTCAAGCTTTAGGAAAAAAATCATTTTTTTAAACCTGTAAACTGCCCGAATTTCTCCCTCTTTATTTACGCATTGTTTTTTTTAAATAGCGCTAATCTTTTTCTCGTTTCTGCCGATAGACCATCCAGCGATTGTCTCAATAAAGGATGAAAAAATGGCAAGTATTAGTTCACTCGGCGCAGGTACTTCACTGGACCTCAATACGTTGTATGACAATTTACAGACAGCTGAGCAAACCAAGCTAAAGCCTATCACTACCCAGCAAACGTCATATAAAGCCAAGCTGACAGCATGGGGGGTGGTGCAGACAGCACTCACTAAATTACAGACTGCTTCAGATGCATTAAAAAATACCTCTGCTATTGCACAATCAAAAGTTTCCAGCACTAACACGGCGTTTAGTGCAACGCTTGCCAGCAGCGCAGCGGCAGGATCTTATTCCGTTGAAGTAACGCAACTGGCGGCTGCGCAGTCTCTGTTGAGCCCTAAAGTCGGCAGTAAGGATACCGAACTCGGCGACAGCAGCATGAGCACGCGCACCCTCACAATCACTCAGCCGGGGCAGAAAGATCCGTTAACGATCACCCTGGCGAGCGATAAGACCAGCCTTGCCGATGTGCGTGACGCTATTAACGCCAAGCAGGGAAGCGTAAGCGCCAGCATTATCAAAGCGGATGACAACAGTTATTACTTAGCGCTGACTTCCCGTGATACTGGTACAGCAAACGAGATGACCATTACGACGGATGATAGCCAACTGGCGAAATACGTCAGCTACAACCCATCCAGCGCCACCAACGTGATGAGTGAACAGGTTCCAGCCGCCGACGCTAAAGTCAATATCAACGGTATCGAGATCGTTCGTAGCAGTAATGCCATCACGGATGCACCAGAGGGCGTTACCCTAAACCTGACGAAGACCAATAAAGGCAGCCCGGAGACATTGTCAATTGTCAAAGACAACCAGCCAATGACCGATGCCATTCAGGCTTTTGTGGATGCGTATAACTCTCTGCAGACCACTATTGCCAATCAGACGAAATATACGGCGGTCGATCAGGGAAGCACCAACCAGGACAGCAGCAACGGCGATCTGTTGGGCGACGGAACGCTGCGTAATATTCAGACCCGTCTGCGCTCGATGATTTCGGCCAGTCAGGGTTCAGGCGATCTGGCCACTTTATCCCAGATTGGGATTACGCAGGATATCACCGGTAAGCTGACGGTGGACAGTACCAAACTCAACAAGGCACTGAACGAAAAATCGGCTGACGTCGTCGCGTTCCTGTCCGGCGATGGAAAAACCACCGGGTTTGCCACCCAGACCAGCAGTCTGCTGAAAGACATGCTCGGAACTGATGGTTCCGTACAGAATGCCACCGCGGGCATTAACAAGACGCTGAAAAAACTGTCGGACGAATACGATCGCGTAAACGCGCAGATCACTGCCACCATGGCACGTTATAAAACGCAATTTACCAGTCTGAGCCAGCTTGTCTCAAAGATGGATCAGACCGGAAGTTATCTGACCCAACAGTTTAACGCCATGAACCGTTAATAAATGATGAATTGAGGTTTTACCATGTATACAAAATCGGGAATTCAGGCATATGCTCAGGTCGGCGTTGAATCGGCCGTTCTGAGTGCCAGCCCACATCAACTGGTTGTGCTTCTTTTTGATGGCGCATTAAGTGCCATGAAGAAAGCCATCATTTTGATTGAACAAGGTGATATTCCCGGTAAAGGGCAGGCCATAAGTAAAGCAATCAATATCATCAGTAACGGTTTGCAGTCAGGTCTAAACCATGAGATTGGTGGCGACCTGGCGGCAAATCTCGATAGTCTTTATGACTATATGACCAGGCGTCTTTTACAGGCTAATCTTCATAACGACATCAATGCCATTAATGAAGTAGTGGAGTTACTCAATAACATTGCTGATGCCTGGAAAGAGATAGGCCCTCATTCTCAAAACATGCGGGACAATTACTAATGGACGTCCATCTCGGCTTGCTCCAACATTATCAGCAGTTATTAACAACCAGTAACACGATGCTTGTTCTTACCCAGGCAGGGCGCTGGGACGAGCTTATCGCTTACGAGGTTGATTATCTGACATCAGTTGAAAAACTTACCATGTTCCAGGATGCCAGCGAAATTCCGCCTCATATTCAGGCGCAAATACGCCCTATTCTGAAACAAATACTCGATAATGAAATCGAGTTGAAAACCTTGCTGCACCAGCGTATGGAAGAGCTGAAAGCACTGGTTGGACAGACGTCGAGACAACATAATCTGAACTCAACTTATGGACGTTTATCAGGAAATGTTCTCTTTCCCTCTGATCTCTAGTCTGGATATGGTCTTTTGCGGATGAATATTATTTTGTGATTTCATCCGCGTTTTATCCCCTTTTCGCCCATACTCACTGTGTTCTCAAAACGGAGCACGGACGATGAAAAACCCCACCCTGTTACAATGTTTTCACTGGTACTACCCTGCTGGCGGTGAATTGTGGCGAGAGGTCACGGCATTAGCCCCCAATCTTAACGAAATCGGCATCAATATGATCTGGCTGCCACCCGCTTATAAAGGCGCGTCTGGTGGGTATTCGGTTGGGTATGATTCTTACGACTTATTCGATCTCGGTGAGTTTGACCAGAAAGGCAGCATCGCCACCAAATACGGCGACAAACCACAGTTGCTGGAAGCCATTGACGCGCTTAAAAGCAACGACATTGCGGTGCTGCTGGATGTGGTGGTGAATCATAAAATGGGGGCAGATGAGAAAGAGTCTGTCCGCGTTCAGCGTGTAAACGAACAGGACCGCACGCAAATTGATGACGAGGTCATCGAGTGTGAAGCCTGGACACGTTACACCTTCCCTGTCCGCGCCGGGCAATATTCGCAGTTTATCTGGGATTACAAATGTTTCAGCGGCGTCGACCATATTGAAAACCCTTCTGAAGACGGCATCTTTAAAATCGTCAACGACTACACCGGCGAAGGCTGGAACGATCAGGTTGATGATGAAATGGGTAACTTCGATTATCTGATGGGCGAAAATATCGACTTTCGCAATCATGCCGTCACCGAAGAGATCAAATACTGGGCCCGCTGGGTCATGGAACAGACGCGCTGCGACGGTTTTCGTCTGGACGCCGTTAAACATATTCCTGCCTGGTTTTACAAAGAGTGGATTGAACACGTTCAGGAAGTCGCGGACCAGCCGCTGTTTATCGTGGCAGAATACTGGTCCCACGAAGTGGATAAGCTCCAGGCCTATATTGACCAGGTCGAGGGTAAAACGATGCTGTTTGACGCCCCCCTGCAGATGAAATTCCACGAAGCGTCACGCCAGGGACGGGATTACGACATGAGCCAAATCTTCACCGGTACGCTGGTGGAAGCCGATCCGTTTCATGCGGTAACCCTTGTGGCTAACCACGACACCCAACCTTTGCAGGCCCTGGAGGCACCGGTCGAACCCTGGTTTAAACCCCTGGCTTATGCGTTGATCTTGCTAAGGGAAAATGGTGTGCCGAGCGTCTTTTATCCCGATCTCTTCGGTGCCAGTTATGACGATACGGGGGGCGACGGTGAAATGTACCATATAGACATGCCGGTCATTGAGCAGCTCCACGAATTGATCCTCGCTCGTCAGCGCTTTGCCCACGGCGTGCAGACGCTCTTTTTTGACCATCCTAACTGTATCGCCTTCAGCCGCAGCGGTACCGAGGACGATCCCGGCTGTGTGGTCGTGTTGTCAAATGGTGACGATGGAGAGAAAGTGATTTGTCTTGGGGAAAACTACGGTAATAAAACGTGGCGGGATTTCCTCGGCAATCGCGAAGAGACCATCACCACGGCCGCGGATGGCGAAGGGACGTTTACCTGTAAAGGCGGGAGCGTCAGCATTTGGGTAATAGAGGAAGCGCTGTAAAAACAATGCCGGGTAAGCGTCAGCGCCACCCGGCAAAATTGGTTAAGGCGCCTTACTCTCCAGCGGATTTTTGCTCAGGTAATCAGCACACTCAACCGTTGGGCGGTCCACCTTCTGCAACTCCAGTCCGTCGTACTCAAGCGTTAAACCATCACGTTCCAGCGGATAGATATCCAGCTTGCGGGTTACATTGTAATAACTGTCTGAACGCAGCATGATTTTACCCGGCACGGCAATCACTCGCTGCCACTGACGGCAGTCAAGCGTATCGCCCTCTTCCGTCACCACCAGCGTGGCAATCGCCTCCGGGCTGACCATTTTGCTCTGCGGCCCTTTTGACTGCCAGTATCCCGCCAGTTCCGCCGGAACAGGATGCTTGATCACTTCTTTATAGTTATCGACCTGAACGCACCCGGTCAGTGCCAGCAGCGCACCAGCAATTGCTATTTTTTTCATCACCTTTCCTGCATTCGAAGAAAAAAATATTGTGGCATTAAAGCGCTAAGGCTGCCAGCGAAGATCGACAGGTCTTAAACCTGCATCCCCATGACTTCCTGGTAAGCCGACACCAGCTTGTTACGCACCTGGATCCCCATCTGCAGGGACACCGAAGCTTTTTGCAAATCGGTCATCACATCATTCAGGGCCACACCCGGTTCACCGAGGGTGAACTTCTCTGCCTGGGTCCGTGCGGCGGTCTGGGTATCGCTGATACGGTCAAGAGCGGCATGCAGTTGCCCTGCAAAGCTGATGCTCGGCTGTTGTTCTGCCACATTCTGATTACGGGCCGTCATCGCCGTTGCCTGCAACTGACTGATTACCCCTTCAATACCCTGTATAGCCATGACTCTCCCCTGGATGGTTTTTTACGCGGTCAAGACTAACAGCTTGTCAATAAGATAATGGCGGTAAATAGCGTGAAAAAACCAGGTTATTTGACGCATAGAAAATCACGAATCATCAAATAATGGCAGGGCCATCAATATGGAACTTTTGTCGTGTTTGCCGACCCGGGAGTCAGTTTTGTTTCTCTACACGAATAACGTAAACCACCAGGATTTAAGAGGTGCGCAATGAGTGCAACAGCATCGACAGCGCCACAAAATAAATCACTCGAGTGGATGAACCGCCTTCGCGCGAATCCTAAAATCCCGTTGATCGTGGCAGGCGCTGCCGCAATTGCGATCCTTGTAGCGATGGTCCTGTGGGCGAAAAGCCCTGATTACCGGACGCTCTACAGTAACCTTTCCGATCAGGATGGCGGTGCCATCGTCACCCAGCTTACCCAGATGAACATCCCTTATCGCTTTGCCGATAACGGGGGTGCGCTTGAGGTTCCTGCGGATAAGGTGCACGAACTGCGTCTGCGTCTGGCGCAGCAGGGGCTGCCGAAGGGCGGCGCGGTCGGTTTTGAACTGCTGGATCAGGAAAAATTCGGTATCAGCCAGTTCAGCGAGCAGGTGAACTACCAGCGTGCCCTGGAAGGCGAACTGGCTCGTACCATTGAAACGTTAGGCCCGGTGAAAAGTGCCCGAGTGCACCTGGCGATGCCTAAACCTTCCTTATTTGTCCGCGAACAGAAATCCCCTTCCGCCTCCGTGACCGTGAATCTCGAACCTGGCCGCGCGCTGGATGAAGGGCAAATTAGCGCTGTGACGCATCTCGTCTCCAGCGCTGTCGCCGGTCTGCCGCCGGGTAACGTGACGCTGGTCGACCAGAGTGGTCATCTGCTGACGCAATCCAATACCGCCGGTCGCGATCTGAATGACGCGCAGCTGAAATATGCCGCCGATGTAGAAAACCGTCTCCAGCGTCGTATTGAAGCGATCCTCGGCCCGGTCGTGGGTAACAGTAACGTGCACGCGCAGGTTACCGCGCAGATTGACTTCGCTAATAAAGAACAAACTGAAGAACAGTACAGCCCGAACGGTGATGCCGCTCAGGCGGTGATGCGTTCTCGCCAGATTAACTCCAGCGAACAGTCTGGTGGTGCGTACCCTGGCGGTGTTCCTGGTGCGCTGTCTAACCAGCCTGCCCCTGCTAACGCAGCACCTATTTCTACACCTCCGGCAAACCAGCAGAACGGTCAGCAAAATAACCAGCAGACTACGTCAACGGCCAATAATGCCGGTCCGCATACCAGCAGTCGTAACGAAACCACGAACTACGAAGTGGATCGGACGATTCGCCACACTAAACTGAACGTGGGCGATATTCAGCGTCTTTCTGTTGCGGTAGTGGTGAACTACAAGACTCTGCCGGATGGCAAACCGTTGCCGCTCACAGCCGAGCAGATGAAGCAGATCGAAGACCTGACCCGTGAAGCAATGGGTTACTCCGAGAAGCGTGGCGATAGCCTCAACGTGGTGAACTCACCGTTCAACGCGGTGGATGAGACCGGCGGTGAACTGCCGTTCTGGCAACAGCAGGCGTTTATCGATCAGCTGATGTCCGCGGGACGCTGGCTGCTGGTGCTGATTGTCGCGTGGCTGCTGTGGCGTAAAGGCGTTCGTCCGCAGCTCCAGCGTCGAGCTGAAGCCGAGAAAGCCGCTCGCGAACAGATGAGCGCGCGTCAGGAAGTGGAAGAAGCGGTTGAAGTACGCCTCAGCAAAGATGAACAAATGCAGCAACGCCGTGCTAACCAGCGCATGGGCGCTGAGGTGATGAGCCAGCGCATTCGCGAAATGTCAGATAACGATCCGCGCGTCGTGGCGCTGGTCATCCGCCAGTGGATGGGTAACGAACATGAGTAATACGCTTACAGGCACCGATAAAAGCGTCATCCTGTTGATGACCATTGGCGAAGATCGCGCGGCAGAGGTGTTTAAACACCTCTCCCAGCGAGAAGTGCAAATTCTCAGTGCGGCCATGGCCAACGTGCGTCAAATCTCCAATAAACAGCTGACCGAAGTGCTGTCGGAATTTGAGCAGGAAGCCGAACAGTTTGCCGCGCTCAACGTCAACGCCAACGACTACCTGCGCTCCGTGCTGGTCAAGGCGCTGGGCGAAGAGCGTGCCGCCAGCCTGCTGGAAGATATTCTGGAAACGCGCGATACCGCCAGCGGTATCGAAACGCTCAACTTTATGGAACCGCAGAGTGCCGCCGACCTTATTCGCGACGAGCACCCGCAGATTATTGCCACCATCCTTGTCCACCTCAAACGTGGTCAGGCGGCCGATATTCTGGCGCTGTTCGAAGAGCGTCTGCGCCACGATGTGATGCTGCGTATCGCAACCTTCGGCGGCGTGCAGCCAGCCGCACTGGCGGAGCTGACAGAAGTACTGAACAACCTGCTCGACGGCCAGAACCTCAAGCGCAGCAAAATGGGCGGCGTGAGAACGGCGGCGGAAATCATCAACCTGATGAAAACCCAGCAGGAAGAGGCGGTTATTACCGCAGTACGCGAATTCGACGGCGAGCTGGCACAGAAAATTATCGACGAGATGTTCCTGTTCGAAAACCTGGTCGAAGTGGACGATCGCAGCATCCAGCGCCTGCTCCAGGAAGTGGACTCCGAGTCGCTGCTTATCGCCCTCAAAGGTGCCGAGCAGCCACTGCGCGAGAAGTTCCTGTGCAACATGTCTCAGCGTGCGGCAGATATCCTGCGCGACGACCTTGCCAACCGTGGCCCGGTACGTCTGTCTCAGGTGGAAAACGAACAGAAAGCGATCCTGCTTATTGTTCGTCGTCTGGCAGAAACCGGCGAGATGGTGATTGGCAGCGGAGACGACACCTATGTCTAATGAGATGCCGTGGAAGCGCTGGACACCGGACGATCTGGCACCTCCCCTCTCCGAATTCACGCCAGCGGTGGTATCGCCCGAGGCGCTCGACCCGGATGCTGAGCAGCCTGAACTGAGTGAAGAAGAGCAACAAGCACAGATGCTGGCTCAGCTGCAGATGCAGGCGCACGAGCAAGGCTATAATGCCGGTCTGAACGAAGGTCGACAGAAGGGCCACGAGCAAGGGTATCAGGAAGGTCTGGCGAAAGGGTTAGAGCACGGTATTGATCAGGCGCGTCAGCAGCAGGCCCCGATCCATGCCCGCATGCAGCAGCTGGTCAGCGAGTTCCAGCACACGCTGGATGCGCTGGACAGCGTGATTGCCTCACGACTGATGCAGATGGCGCTGGAAGCCGCGCGTCAGGTTATCGGCCAGACGCCGGTGGTGGATAACACTGCGCTGATCAAACAAATTCAGGGGCTGCTGCAACAAGAGCCGCTGTTCAGCGGGAAGCCTCAGCTGCGCGTTCACCCGGACGACCTGCAGCGCGTGGAAGAGAGCCTGGGGGCGACGCTAAACCTGCACGGCTGGCGTCTGCGCGGCGACCCGTCGCTACATCACGGCGGCTGCAAAGTCTCTGCCGATGAGGGTGACCTGGATGCCAGCGTGGCTACCCGCTGGCAGGAACTGTGTCGCCTTGCGGCACCGGGAGTCGTCTGATGACCGCACGCCTCACCCGCTGGCTCACCACGCTCGACAACTTTGAGACGAAGATGGCGCAACTGCCATCTGTTCGTCGTTATGGGCGACTGACGCGCGCCACCGGGCTGGTACTGGAGGCCACCGGCCTGCAGCTTCCGCTGGGTGCGACCTGCGTCATTGAGCGTCAGGATGGTCTGGAAACGCGCGAAGTCGAAAGCGAAGTGGTCGGTTTTAACGGCCAGCGTCTGTTTCTGATGCCGCTTGAAGAGGTGGAAGGCATTCTTCCCGGTGCTCGTGTATACGCCAAAAACATTATCGGTGATGGACTGCAGAGCGGGAAACAGCTGCCGCTTGGCTCTGCCCTGCTGGGCCGCGTGCTGGACGGCAGCGGTAAACCGCTTGACGGTCTGCCTTCACCGGACACTACGGAAACCGGCGCACTCATTACTCAGCCCTTCAACCCCCTGCAACGAACGCCTATTGAGCATGTGCTGGATACCGGCGTGCGTCCGATCAACGCCCTGCTGACTGTAGGACGTGGACAACGTATGGGCCTGTTCGCCGGGTCTGGCGTGGGGAAATCCGTCCTGCTCGGCATGATGGCGCGCTACACTCAAGCCGATGTTATTGTCGTGGGTCTGATCGGCGAGCGTGGGCGTGAAGTTAAAGACTTTATCGAAAACATTCTGGGGGCGGAAGGTCGCGCCCGCTCGGTGGTTATCGCCGCACCGGCAGATGTCTCGCCGTTATTGCGTATGCAGGGTGCAGCGTATGCCACCCGTATCGCCGAAGATTTCCGTGACCGCGGCAAGCACGTGCTGCTGATCATGGATTCCCTGACCCGTTACGCGATGGCACAGCGTGAAATCGCGCTGGCTATTGGTGAGCCTCCGGCGACCAAAGGCTACCCGCCTTCGGTATTCGCCAAGCTCCCTGCTCTGGTAGAACGTGCAGGGAACGGCATCAGCGGCGGCGGCTCCATTACCGCATTCTATACGGTACTGACCGAGGGAGATGATCAGCAGGACCCGATTGCCGATTCCGCGCGTGCGATCCTTGACGGTCACATTGTGCTGTCGCGTCGTCTGGCCGAAGCCGGGCACTATCCGGCCATTGATATTGAAGCCTCTATCAGCCGCGCAATGACGGCGCTGATAACCGAGAAACACTACGCCCGCGTGCGTAATTTCAAACAACTCCTCTCCAGCTTCCAGCGTAACCGCGATCTGGTCAGCGTGGGGGCGTATGCCAAAGGCAGCGACCCGATGCTCGACAAAGCGATTAACCTGTGGCCGCAGCTGGAGGCGTTTTTGCAACAAGGCATTTTTGAACGTGCCGACTGGGAAGATTCAATTCAGGCACTGGAGCTGATTTTCCCGCAGGTGTAACACAGGTGGAGGGCGAAGGTTATGGCGCAAAACAGCGCGTTATCAACGCTGAAAGATCTGGCTGAAAAAGAAGTTGATGATGCCGCATTGCAGCTTGGCGCAATGCGACGCGGGTGCCAGCAGGCTGAAGAACAGTTGAAGATGTTAATCGACTATCAGCATGAATATCGCACCAACCTCAATACCGATATGACACAGGGCATTGGCAGTCAGCGCTGGATTAACTATCAGCAGTTTATCCAGACGCTGGAGAAGGCGATAGAGCAGCATCGCCAGCAGCTTAACCAGTGGACCCAGAAAGTGGATACCGCGCTGAATTTCTGGCGCGAGAAAAAACAGCGGCTGCAGGCCTGGCAAACCTTACAGGATCGGCAGATTGCAGCCTCGACCCTGGCGGAAAACCGTCTGGATCAGAAAAAAATGGATGAGTTTGCCCAGCGCGCATCAATGAGGAAACCGGAATGATCACACTGCAACAACTGCTGATGAGCGACAGCGACCTGTCAGGCGGCACGCTAACAGGGAAAGGCACTGACGGTGCGCAAGACTTTCTCTCTCTGCTGGCGGGCGCCCTGACGGATGCAACCGGCAAAGGCAAGGATGCGCCACTGACCCTGGCTGACCTGAAAGCCGCTGGCAGTAAACTGTCAAAAGTTGCTCAGGACGCCAGCGGCGATACCACGCTGCAGGCTAAAATAACGGACCTGCTCTCGCGTCAGGGTGTGCTGAATAGCGATGAAGCGTCCTCAACCACGCCGCTGGAAACGCTGGTCTCCGGACTGACGCCGCTTTCAAAGGGAGATGCCCTGAACACCCTGAATACAGCCAGCAAAGATGACAGCAAAAGCGAACTGAGCGAAGAAGAACTGGCAGGTTTGAGTGCGCTGATGGCGATGCTCCCCCACCAGCAGACCAGCACAGCTCACGCGGCAGGCACTGACGGTATTACCGCGAAGTCTGTTCTGAGTTCAGCGACGCTTGCACAGAATGGCGCGGGCCAATCGTCCCAGAACACCCCGCTGGCAGGCCATGATAAAGCCCAGCTTTCTGCGTCGTATCAGAGTCAGGGCAAACACAGCGACCCTGTTCTGCCTGACAACGCGCCCGCGACACCGGCTGTAACCGCTGCCGTGGAGAAACAAGAACTCGCCAGCGCGTCGTCTTCAACATCGCCGACCGCAACCCTGGCGCCAGTGATGTCCAGCCACGCGACCAGCCAGCCGGCCGCCACCGTTGCCACTGCGCCGGTGTTAAGCCAGCCTCTGGGAACTCACGAATGGCAGCAATCCCTGAGCCAGCACATCACGCTGTTCACTAAGCAGGGACAACAGACAGCGGAGCTGCGTCTGCACCCGGAAGATCTGGGTCAGGTGCAAATTTCGCTTAAACTGGATGATAACCAGGCGCAACTGCAGATGGTCTCGGCGCACAGCCACGTGCGTGCAGCACTGGAAGCAGCCCTGCCGGTACTACGGACATCGCTGGCTGAGAACGGTATTCAGCTTGCGCAGAGCAGCGTCAGCAGTGAGAGCTTTGCAGGGCAGCAGCAGTCCTTCTCCCAGCAGCAACAGCAGGCTTCGCGTTCCGGTAATACCGGCGGCTTTAATGAAGAGAGTGATGAGATACTGCCTACCCCTGCCGCCCTGCAATCCGCAGCACGTGGCAACAGCGCCGTAGACATCTTCGCCTAAACGCCAGAGGTAGCGTGATTATCCCCGTCTTTTCCACGCTTTGACGTCGGCAGGACACGGGATAATCACCTTATTAAGCTGTACCGAAACAGGAAGCTCGTATCAGATGACTGACTCCGCTATCACCAAAAAAAGTAAGCGTTCCATCTGGATCCCGCTGCTGGTGTTGATCACGCTCGCCGCCTGCGCCACCGCGGGCTATAGTTACTGGCGTATGCAGCAGGAACCTTCGACCGCTGCGGCCAAAGCCGAACCAGCACCACCGCCGGCACCGGTATTTTTCCCTCTCGATACCTTCACCGTGAATCTCGGTGATGCGGATCGTGTGTTGTATGTCGGTATTACGCTGCGCCTGAAAGATGAGGCCACGCGTGCGCGCCTGAATGATTATCTTCCTGAAGTGCGTAGCCGCCTTCTGCTGCTGTTCTCTCGTCAGGATGCTTCGACGCTGGCCACCGATGTCGGCAAGCAAAAGCTGGTCGACGCCATTAAACAAACGCTGGCGACCCCGCTGGTAAACGGCCAACCTAAGCAGGAAGTCACTGACGTTCTGTATACAGCCTTCATTCTGCGGTAACGACATGGGCGACAGTATTCTTTCTCAGGCAGAAATCGATGCGCTGCTTAACGGCGACAGCGATAAGAGTGATGATCCGCAACCGGGACTTGGTGGCGATAGCGATATTCGCCCCTATGACCCGAATACCCAGCGTCGCGTGGTACGTGAGCGTCTGCAGGCGCTGGAGATCATTAACGAACGTTTTGCACGTCAGTTCCGTATGGGGCTGTTTAACCTGCTGCGTCGTAGCCCGGACATCACGGTCGGTGCGATCCGTATTCAGCCGTATCATGAGTTTGCCCGCAACCTGCCGGTGCCAACCAACCTTAACCTGATTCATCTGAAGCCGCTGCGCGGCACTGGACTGGTGGTGTTTTCGCCAAGCCTGGTGTTCATTGCGGTGGATAACCTGTTCGGCGGCGACGGGCGTTTCCCGACCAAAGTAGAAGGTCGTGAATTTACCCACACCGAGCAGCGCGTGATTAACCGTATGCTGAAGCTGGCGCTGGAATCTTACAGCGACGCGTGGAAAGCCATTAACCCACTGGACGTAGAGTACGTACGTTCTGAGATGCAGGTGAAATTTACCAATATCACCACCTCTCCAAACGATATCGTCGTCAACACACCGTTCCATGTAGAAATCGGTAACCTGACCGGGGAATTCAACATTTGCCTGCCGTTTAGCATGATCGAACCGCTGCGTGAACTGTTGGTTAACCCCCCGCTGGAGAACTCACGCAATGAAGACCAGAACTGGCGTGAAAACCTGGTACGTCAGGTTCAGCATTCGCAGCTTGAGCTGATCGCGAGTTTTGCCGATATCCCGCTGCGGTTATCCCAGATACTGAAATTACAACCCGGCGATGTTCTGCCGATAGAAAAACCCGACCGCATTATTGCCCATGTGGATGGTGTCCCGGTGCTGACAAGCCAGTACGGCACACTTAACGGTCAGTATGCGTTACGCGTTGAGCACTTGATCAACCCGATATTGAATTCGCTGAATGAGGAACAGCCCAAATGAGTGACATGAACAATCCGTCCGATGAAAACAGCGGAGCACTGGACGATCTGTGGGCTGACGCGTTAAACGAGCAACAATCCACCCCGAGCAAAAGCGCGGCGGATGCGGTATTCCAGCAGCTTGGTGGGGGTGATGTCAGCGGCACGCTGCAGGACATCGACCTGATTATGGACATCCCTGTTAAGCTGACCGTGGAACTGGGACGTACCCGTATGACCATTAAAGAACTGCTGCGCCTGACGCAGGGTTCCGTGGTGGCGCTGGACGGTCTGGCCGGTGAGCCGCTGGATATTCTGATCAACGGCTATCTGATTGCCCAGGGTGAAGTCGTAGTGGTTGCCGATAAATACGGCGTACGCATCACCGACATCATTACCCCGTCTGAACGTATGCGTCGTCTGAGCCGTTAAGCATGAAAACTCAGGCAACAATATCACAACCTTCTGCCGTCCCCGGCTCACCTCTGCTACAGGTGAGCGGGGCGTTGTTCGGTATTATTGCCTTTATTCTTATCGCCGCATGGCTGGCGAAACGCGTTGGTCTGGCGGGTAAAACCGCCGGTACCCGCGGTCTGAAGGTCAGCGCCAGCACCACACTGGGGCCACGGGAACGCGTGGTCATTGTCGATGTGGAAGATGCGCGTTTGGTTCTGGGCGTCACTGCCTCAAACATCAACGTATTACATAAACTGCCGCCCGCTCCTGTTCTGGTGGACGAGCGCGCAGACGCCCCTGCGGATTTCCAGTCCGTTATGAAGAGTTTGCTTAAGCGTTCCGGGAGATCCTGATGCGCCGTTTGTTATCCCTTACGCTTGCGGGCGTGGGTCTGTTTGCTCCCGCAGTTTATGCGCAACTGCCTGGTCTGGTCTCAACGCCCCTCGCTGGCGGCGGCCAAAGCTGGTCGCTCCCGGTTCAGACACTGGTTTTCATCACCTCGCTGACGTTTATTCCGGCCATCCTGCTGATGATGACCAGCTTCACCCGCATCATCATCGTCTTTGGTCTGCTGCGAAACGCGCTAGGAACCCCTTCCGCACCGCCAAACCAGGTTCTGCTGGGTCTGGCGCTGTTTTTGACCTTTTTCATTATGTCGCCGGTGATCGATAAGATTTACACCGACGCCTACCAGCCGTTCAGCGAAGACAAAATCTCCATGCAGGAGGCGCTGGATAAAGGCGCTCAGCCGTTACGGGAATTTATGCTTCGCCAGACGCGTGAAGCGGATCTGGCACTCTTTGCTCGCCTGTCCAACACCGGTGAGCTTCAGGGTCCGGAAGCGGTTCCGATGCGTATTCTGCTGCCTGCCTATGTCACCAGCGAACTGAAAACCGCGTTTCAGATTGGCTTTACCATTTTTATTCCGTTCCTGATTATCGACCTGGTGATCGCCAGCGTGCTGATGGCGCTGGGTATGATGATGGTTCCTCCCGCCACCATTGCCCTGCCCTTTAAGATCATGCTCTTCGTGCTGGTCGATGGCTGGCAGCTGCTGGTCAGTTCCCTGGCCCAGAGTTTCTACAGTTAAGGAACGGCGATGACACCCGAATCGGTCATGATGATGGGCACGGAAGCGATGAAAATCGCGATAGCCGTTGCCGCGCCTTTGTTGCTTGTCGCGCTGGTAACCGGTCTGATTATCAGTATTCTGCAGGCCGCCACGCAAATTAACGAAATGACGCTGTCATTCATCCCGAAAATCATCGCCGTGTTCGTGGCGATTATCGTTGCCGGGCCGTGGATGCTGAACCTGTTGCTGGACTATATGCGCAACCTGTTTACCAATCTGCCGTACATCATCGGCTGACCTGACGATGCTGCACTTCACCAGCGACCAGTGGGTTCAGTGGCTTGGCGTCTATTTCTGGCCAATGCTGCGCATCATGGCGCTGATCTCAACAGCCCCGATTCTCAGTGAGAAATCGATCCCCAAGCGTGTCAAAGTGGGGCTGGGCATTATCATTTCCATTATCGTCGCGCCCTCTCTCCCTCCTGTGGATATTCCGATTTTCTCGGCCAATGCGGTATGGGTGGCATTGCAGCAGGTGATGATTGGCGTCGCCGTCGGCTTTACCATGCAACTCGCCTTTGCCGCCGTGCGCACCGCAGGGGAACTCATCGGCCTGCAGATGGGATTATCGTTCGCCACGTTCGTCGATCCCGGCAGCCATCTCAACATGCCTGTGCTGGCGCGCATTATCGACCTGTTGGCCATGCTGTTGTTCTTGTCGTTCAACGGTCATCTGTGGCTCATCTCCATGCTGGTGGATACGTTCCATACGCTGCCAATTGGTGAGAACCCGGTGAACAGCAATGCTTTTCTGGCGCTCACCCGTGCCGCAGGGCTGATATTCCTGAACGGGCTGATGCTCGCGCTACCGATTATCACGCTGCTGCTGACAGTAAACCTGGCATTAGGTTTACTGAACCGAATGGCGCCGCAGTTATCGGTGTTTGTCATTGGTTTTCCGCTGACGTTGACGGTCGGAATTTTATTAATGTCATTACTCATGCCACTTATCGCCCCCTTCTGTGAACATTTATTCGGCGAGATATTCAACCTGTTAGCGGATATTGTCAGCGAACTGCCACGTAAATAATAGCCCTCACTATTGATATTGTCTTTCTGAGGATATTCCTAAAATAAAACCTGAAAAACATCTTCCAGGATATATCTGACGCGGTTTAATTGTTTCTAAGCACCTCACAATACTTAATAATTACTTTACTTTAAGAAGATTCCTGGCAAATTATACGTAACTTTACGGGATAGTGAGTCCGCCTGAAAGTCTTTGTCATGCTCACAGGTTTATTATTTTTTTCCATCCCGTATGGCTGTTTTGAGCTCTCAGGCAGATGGTGAATTATCGTTACGCATTGAGTGAGGGTATGCCATGTCAACGATCATTATGGATTTATGCAGCTACACCCGGCTAGGGTTAACCGGGTACCTGGCAAGCAGAGGGGTAAGAAAGAGAGACATCAACGATGCACACACCGTTGACGAACTCGCAGCCGCTTGTGACGAACTAAAACCAGGCGTGGTGTTTATTAATGAGGACTGTTTCATTCACGATCCAGCCAACAGTCAGCACATTAAGCAAATCATTAATCAGCATCCAAAAACCCTGTTTATTGTTTTTATGGCGATCGCGAATATCCATTTCGATGAGTATTTATTGGTCCGTAAAAACTTATTAATCAGCTCTAAATCGATTAAACCAGAGTCGCTGGATGACATTCTGGGTGATTATTTGAATAAAGAAGTTAAAAATGTAGGAGCGGTTAACTTACCCACCCTATCATTAAGCAGGACTGAATCAAGTATGCTGAGAATGTGGATGGCGGGCCAAGGAACTATTCAGATCTCAGACCAGATGAATATTAAAGCTAAAACCGTTTCGTCACACAAAGGAAATATTAAAAGGAAAATTAAAACGCATAATAAGCAAGTGATCTACCACGTAGTACGCCTGACCGATAATGTGACGAACGGGATTTTCGTCAACATGCGTTAGTCGCTTAAGACCCTGTGCACCCTACCTTTGATCTCTGGCCTGGCCAGAGATTTTTGCTTCTGAGAACGTTGTCAGGTACGCGTTGTGCCACCCGACGCCGAGCTACTCTGCTTTCTCAACAAAAATGCCGTCAGGATGCCCCAGTTCGTTAAAAAACCAGATGCCAAGCGGGTAGTCTTCCAGTGATACCAGGTACATTGTGCCTTCGCTAAACTCTTCAATTGCCAGTACCACACCCGGGCGGCGCGGCCCACCGTCCGTTTTAACGGTTACCCGATCGTTGACCTTCATACATTCCTCCTCTGGTTTTGAGCCAGTGTAGAACAAAACGCAAAAACGCACATCGCCGTCCGGCGCGAATGGCGTTTTTATACACAGGCTATACTTAACCTTGGACACGTTTGTAGGTTGAAAGAGGAGTCCCGTAATGAAGACCGACAAAGCTTACAGCGACACCATCAAACGCGACGTCGAAGTGGATGTCGATGCCCTGCTGGCCGCGATCAATGAGATCAGTGAATCAGAAGTCCGTCGTATGGACGATAATTCTGACCGCGTCATTGTTAACGGAAGGGATTATCACACCTATCGTGAACTGGCTGAGGCCTTCGAGCTTGATATTCATGACTTTAGCGTGTCTGAAGCAAATCGGTAGCACGAAAAAAATCCCGGTCATGGGGATGGCCGGGATCAAAACTTGCTTATGCAAGAAGCACTTGAAATTCGTTACACCAGGAAACCTGATGTACATGCCACACTATCCCCAACAATTTTGCCTGACAAGCATATATTCTCGGAATGAATATAACTTTTTTAACATATTGATTTTTGTTATGAGCGATAACATACGCCGAATGCGGGTTTGCCTGGGATAGTTCCCTTTTCCAGGATTTCCCTTTTCGTTATTTTTTAGGAATATTCTTAATCTCTGACGCATCCGTTATCTGGAGCCACTATGCCTTCACTGCAGGACACGCTGCTGATTTTTTCTGACCTGGATGGCTCGTTGCTGGATATTCATACCTATGACTGGCAGCCAGCGATACCCTGGCTCGACAGGCTGCTGGATAACCAGGTACCGGTCATTCTTTGCAGCAGTAAGACGGTGGCAGAGATGCTTGAGATCCAGCAGGATCTGGGGCTGGAAGGTTTACCGCTTATTGCCGAAAACGGCGCAGTGATTCAGCCTGATGTCCGCTGGGAAATGGGTCAGCGCCACATCAGAGGGATGTCGCACCAGGATATCCACCGGCTGATTGAACAAATCCGCCTGCAGTTACGCGTTAAATTCACCACCTTTGACGACGTCGATGAACGGGTTATCAGCGAGTGGACCGGGCTGACGCGCTATCGCTCAGCCCTCGCACGTAAGCATGAAGCCTCCGTCACGCTTATCTGGCGCGACACCGATGAGAAAATGGTTGAGTTTGAAGAGGTGCTGGCGCGAAGTGGCCTGAAATGCCTGCAAGGCGCCCGTTTCTGGCATATTCTGGACGCCCGCTGTGGTAAGGACGTTGCGGTTAACTGGCTTATTGAGCAGTACCGTGAGCAGGAAGATATCACTCCTGTCACCCTGGGACTCGGTGATGGCCCCAATGATGCCCCCCTGTTGGACAGCATGGACTTCGCTGTCGTCATCAAAGGGATAAACCGACAGGGTATCGTGCTGCGAGACACTTCCCCTGCGCGGGTCTATTACACTCAGCAGCCCGGACCGGCTGGCTGGAGTGAGGGGCTGGATCACTTCTTGTCGTCATCGCGCCAGATAACCTGATTACGTCCCCCCTGTTTTGCCAGATACAGACGGGTATCGGCAATCGACTGCAGCTGTTCAAAGTTGTAGTTCCCTTTTTCATGGGCACAGCTCACGCCAAATGATGCAGTGATATGTAATGTGGTGCTTTTTTTCACCAGAATCTCTTTGCTGTCAATCCTTGCGCGGATGCGCTCTGCTACCACCGAGGCCTCGGGAAGCGCCACCCCAGGTAATACCACGCAAAACTCTTCCCCGCCGACGCGCCCGGCGACATCGTTTTCACGCAGTCCGCTGGCAATAATCCCGGCAGCATGAGACAGCACCTTATCACCCGCCTGATGGCCAAAGCGGTCATTGATGCTTTTGAAATGATCCAGATCGATCTGAATCACGGAAAACGGTAGCGACTGTTGCTGGCATTGTTGTGCCAGTATTCTGGCCCGTTCGAAGAGTGCACCACGGTTATTCAGACGGGTGAGCGGATCATGCCAGGCCTGCCACTGCAGTGAGCTTTGCAGTGCATACATGTTGCTCACCATTCGGCGAATCACCAGCCAGGAGATAAGCAGCATGGCCGTGAACAGTGCCCACAGCAGAGCCAGCACAATGCTGATGCTACCGAAATCACCCTGAACACCTTCATGCAGGGTATGCACTCGCAGAACAACGCCATCAAAGTGATCGAGCCGTTCCCAACTGATAAAACGACTGCCGAGACGGACTCCGCCTTCCGTGTCACTTTCAATGGCATGCGCGATTTGCGCCATTTCACGTTCGTCAAAACGGTTCATCAGGCTGGCCGGAGATTCCGAAGAGGCAATCAAGTTGAGGCGCGAATCGTACAGCTGATATTCCCCTTCGGCATGATCGTCCGTTGCATCTGCCAGCAAACGCTTCATGGTGCTAAACGAAAAATCCATCGCCACTACGCCGTACCAGTAATGTTCAAAATAGATGGGTATGCTGGCCGTAATCATGCGTTCGTTGCCGGTCCAGGAGGACGCGGTAGAGATAAACCAGCGCACCGCCCGCGCACGATTGTTACGTTCAGACTGCTGCGTAAACCAGGGCTGGGTCACCAGGTGGTAATAACGCGTAATGATGTCGTCACTCTGCGCAGGCGTATCCGTGGAAAGATAAAACCCGGCGCGGGAGATATAGATAATCCGCTCTTCATTCTGTACCGTCGATGAGGCCAGACGTAGTAAGTAACCGACTTCAAGTGCAGCAGAAATCTCATTACGGATACGTTCATCGTCACGGTTGAGGAGTACCGTTTTTTCAACAAAGGCGTCTGATACGCCATTAATGGGTAGTGTGCGTTCTTTATCCACCGCCAGCTGCCAGGCAGGTCGATTCCGGAGGAGGTCAAAACGATCAACAGCCTGATGCAAAACGTCAAATGCCAGCGGTTTCTGCAGTGCGTCCCGCATGCTGTTGCGGAAAAATAGCGCCTTATCAACGCCAAATTGCAGCTGTCTGTCGAGCGAGCTGGCAACCGTTTCCAGATGATTGCGCTGGCTGGAGATATAGGCCTCTTCCAGCACCACCACCTCGCGCCAGGTCAGAAGAGTGGAGAAGATCAGTACGACGATAAAACAGGAATTAACAATCAGGCCAGGGTTGCTGCGCTTTTGCAGCCATTGAAAAAAAGATCGTCTTACAACAAATGTATCGCGCTGCACACACACTCTCCCTGATGACTGCCTACACCCGGTACCTGAAATAAAAAACGCCCGACAAAGCCGGGCGTTATGTGATTAAGCCTTGTCTCGTTTCTGCTGCCCATCACCCGGCTGAAGCTCATCTTCACGAAATGCTTCCCGCTTGATGCTGTAGCCATCGTGCCACCGACACTCCACCATTCCACTGGAATACCCGGTGACAATCATACGTGGGCCGCCCTTCTTAGGCTTAACTTCATCACTGACCAAAAAGACCATACCTGCCTCCTGTATCAGGGTGAAACTTTTTCAATTTAGACGAGGAATGGTCTTTTTGCATCTGTAACAGGTAGCAATTAGTGCGCCGTGCCACGCATTTTTTCGACCAACTTTACTGCCGCCACCACGATAGCGCCAATGATAAAGCCCAACACAAGATTCAGCAGCGTGGGCAGAATCGCCGCGACAACAGCACCCTGCGCAGTGGAGAAATGTTCGATAGCGTGATGCAATGGCGCAATACCGTGAACCACAATACCGCCGCCAACGAGGAACATCGCCAGCGTGCCGACCACGGATAAACTCTTCATCAGCCAGGGCGCCAGCACCAGTAAGCTTTTGCCTACCCCTTTTGCCACCGCGCTTGATTTCTCTTCCAGCCAGTAGCCGATATCATCCAGCTTAACGATCAACCCCACCAGACCGTACACCCCTACCGTGACCAGAATAGCGATCCCGGAGAGGATCAAAACCTGGTTCATCAGCGGTGCTTCAGACACAATCCCCAGCGTAATGGCGACGATCTCAGCAGAGAGAATAAAGTCGGTACGAATAGCCCCTTTCACTTTATCGCGCTCAAAGGTTTTTGGATCCTGCGCGGCCAGTGCTTCAAGACGCTGCTGGCGCATTTCAGGCGTATCGCTCTTATTACGTGCCGCGAACGAATGCAGGACTTTCTCGACGCCTTCGAAGCATAAAAATGCCCCACCAATCATCAGTAACGGCGTGATGGCCCAGGGAATAAACGCGCTGATCAGTAGCGCCAGTGGTACCAGAATCACTTTATTCAGGAATGAACCTTTCGCAACGCCCCACACCACCGGCAGTTCACGATTAGCCCTAACCCCACTCACCTGCTGGGCGTTAAGCGATAAATCATCTCCCAGAACGCCTGCGGTTTTCTTCGCTGCCAGTTTCCCCATCACTGAAATGTCATCCAGCAAGGTGGCAATATCATCCAGCAATGTTAATAAGCTACTTCCTGCCAAAATCTCAATCCTTCTTTTTTTGCTAATGTAGTGAATAGTATGGAGCAAAAGCGTGAACCCGGAAACAGGCACCTTTCGTCAACAAAAAATTCACATCAACCACACAATTAAAGGGCTCGCCAGCACGATAGTTTTCGCGTTTACTATCAGCGACCTTTTTATTTCGTCGTGAGGGATTATGCGTTTCCGGCAATTGCTACCGCTCATTGGGGCACTTTTTTCACTGTATATCATCTGGGGCTCAACCTACTTTGTCATTCGCATCGGGGTAGAAAGCTGGCCGCCGCTGATGATGGCGGGTATTCGCTTCCTCTCGGCTGGGGTGCTTCTGCTGGCATTCCTGCTGCTACGCGGTCATAAACTTCCCCCACTTCGCCCGCTGCTTAATGCTGCATTGATTGGTCTGCTGCTGTTGGCCGTGGGCAATGGTTTTGTGACCATTGCCGAGCACCAGAATGTACCGTCAGGGATCGCCGCCGTGGTGGTTGCCACCGTCCCGCTGTTTACCCTCTGTTTTAGCCGCCTTTTTGGCATTCGTACCCGCAAACTGGAATGGCTGGGGATTGGCATCGGGCTTGCTGGCATTATTCTGCTCAACAGCGGCGGTAACCTGAGCGGGAACCCATGGGGCGCCGTGATTATTCTGATCGGCTCTATGAGCTGGGCATTCGGTTCCGTATACGGCTCCCGTATTGAGCTGCCCTCCGGCATGATGGCTGGCGCAATAGAGATGCTCGCTGCGGGGATTGTGCTCTTACTCGCCTCAACGCTGACGGGAGAAAAGCTGACGACAATGCCGGGTCTGTCGGGCTTTCTGGCGGTCGGTTATCTGGCGCTGTTTGGATCGCTCATCGCCATTAATGCCTACATGTTCCTGATCCGCAATGTTTCTCCGGCCGTCGCCACCAGCTATGCCTATGTCAACCCGGTCGTGGCCGTGCTGCTCGGGACAGGATTGGGCGGTGAAACGCTCTCGTCGGTAGAATGGCTGGCACTCGGGGTGATTGTTTTTGCTGTTGTGCTGGTCACGCTGGGCAAATATTTGCTGCCTGCCAAACCGGTTGTCACACCTTGCGAGGTGGAAAAACCGTAAGCGGATGAATACCCTGTGTGTCGATCTGCGCGGTCTGACCGCCGCCGCAGATCCACTCTTCCAGCCGTTCCGTGAGATCGGCATCGTTCAGTTTTAATCTGCCTCTCAGGGCACACTCCCAGACGATCAGCACTCGCCAGCCCTGAGCAATAAGCGTGGTGAGATCCCGGTTGTCACGATCAACATTTTTACCAATTTTCTCCAGCCAGAAATCGGTGCGTGTCGCCGGGACTTTGAACAAGTAGCAGTCGTGATGATGCCAGAAACAGCCGTGAGTAAAGATGATGCACTGGTACGCGTCGACAACGAAATCCGGGCGACCCGCAAGCGAAGGATCCTGCACGCGGAAATCAACGCCGGCCTGCGTCAGAAGCGCGGCCAGGCGTTTTTCAATTGCGGTATCACGCGTGCCGATAGCACGCATGTTTTTACTGCGCGTGGCCTTATCGTGAACATCCGTCATTGACGGCCTCACTCTCACGTAGCGCCACAGCCTGTTTGATGCGGGAAGACAGCAGTTTTGCCACCGCCGCAAAGGCGGGAACCACCACAGAATTACCAAACTGGCGGTAAGCCTGCGTATCCGAAACCGGAATGCGGAAGCTGTAGCCTTGCGGGGTTTCAAACCCCATTAACCGGGCGCATTCCCGCGGCGTTAAGCGTCGTGGACGGTGACGCTGGTTGTCCGGGTCGTCGAAATTCTGCTCGCCAAGCGCCTTGTCCCAGCCTCTGTCGATCAGTATTTCTGCACCGTCTTTATAGTAGCGGGCAGACAACGTACGGGTAACGCTGTGCGGATCGTTTGGGTTGACCATCCCAAAACCGAAGCCGTTGCCCTTCGCCTGATGTTTTTTGGCATAGCGGTAGAGGTATTTCCACAGCACCGGAGTGAGGATAAATTTCGCGTCGACGACAGGCTCCAGCAGCTCAGCCACGGTGGGACGGTGCGCCGGATATAAAGAAGGAATATCACGCAGGGTGAAATCCCCCTTCAGATTGAGATCGCGGCGGAAACCCACCAGCACGATTCGTTCGCGATGCTGGGGCAGAAAATGTTTCCCATCAATGATTTTTGGGTCATCCGCGCCCATGTCCTGTGAGTCGGCCACGTCATAGCCCAACTCGTCCAGCGTTTGCATGATGATGCGGAAGGTTTTTCCACCATCATGGCTCTTTAGATTCTTGACGTTTTCCAGCACAAAAATCGCCGGGCGTCGGGCGTCAATAATGCGGGCCACATCAAAAAACAGCGTTCCCTGGGTATCACAGGCGAAACCGTGGGCGCGTCCGAGGGCGTTCTTTTTCGAGACGCCCGCCAGGGAGAAAGGCTGGCACGGGAAACCCGCCAACAGCACATCATGCGCCGGGATCGTCTGGCGAATGTGCTCCGCGGCTTGTTCATCGCTCACGCCACTTTTATGGCTCAGGGTGACATCGCGGATATCCGCGTTGAAATGATGTTCATGCGGATCGCAGTACCAGTTCGCTTTGTAGGTGCGCACAGCATGTTTGTTCCACTCGCTGGTAAACACGCACTGACCGCCGATGGCTTCAAAGCCGTGTCGGATGCCACCGATACCGGCAAACAGATCGATAAAGCGGAAGGCATAGTTCGGGTGCGCGGCAGAAGGACGTGGAAGCAGGCTCTGCAGGTGACGAAACTCGCCTTCGCTCAGGCGACGCCCTGCCCGCTCGCTGGTCAGCAGTCTTTTCAGGATTGCCGGACTCCAGTGGCTCTCACCGCGTGCCACCAGCTGATTTGCCAGGGTTTTAGCATCATAGATATCTAACAACTGGTGCAATAGCGCCTGCACCGTTGCCGTTGATTTCTCAGCCTGCTCAGGTGCGGGCTCAGTCACTGATCGATTTTCCTGCATTCTTTTAACCGGACAATAAAGACTGGAAACAGATTACCACAGTTCATTTGCGCAAACTGCGACGGAAGCGGCTCTGAACCTGGCTATCCAGCCCGATGCAGTCGCCGTGTAATTCGGCACTGAGTTTCGCCATAAACTGGATCAGAAAATCGGCGTTGTGATGCGCGAGCTCGCGCCCGACATCCGTTTGCATTGTATCAGGCAAGCGCAACAGCTTGGTCTGAAAATGGTCAAGGGCAAACGCCCGGTCATCAAGGGCTCGTGCATCGGCGAACGGATCGTCAGCATTAAACAGTGCCACCCCCAAAGCGCCTGACACGGCAAAGACTCGCGCCAGACCGATGGCACCCAGTGCTTCCAGACGGTCTGCATCCTGGACAATTTTGGCCTCAATACTTTGCGGCGTCAGCCCGGCGCTGAAACTGTGTGCCTCGATGGCATGTTCCACTGCGGCATAACATTCGGACGGAAAATCAGGGAAATCGCATTGCAGAATGCTACGTGTCTTACGCGCCGCCAGACGGGATGACTGACTGCGTTCCGGATGGTTTTTGGGCAGGCTAACGATGTCATGAAAATAACATGCGGTCAGCACAACCAGCGGGTCAACCGTCTGGTTGTCCATAATTTTTTGCGCGGTCATCCAGACACGACGAAAGTGTGAAATATCATGAGCGGCGTCGTCGGTGGTGTGGTTTTCGTCGAGCCAGCGTTCAAAGCGGTGCTGCCACTGCGTAAGTTCCATGATCACATCCTGTCGGTGAAACGGTAACAATAGCAACTTTCCCCGCTGCTATCACCGGTTGTCCTGACGAGGACGCGTGTACCAGGCAATCGCGCCCAGAATCAGACCGACGGTGCCCAGCACCATAAACCCCAGAATGGCTCCAAGCCACTTCCCGCTGGTCGACCCTAAATCACCGTCAGCCACGGTATCAGGCAGTGATGGAATTTTACTTACCACCCACGCGTAGCGCGCCATAGCCCAGACAAAGTAACCGCAAAATGCGTAGAACACCCACAGAGCCAGTTTGCCTCCCAGGCTGCGTTCAATTTTTCGTTCCATCTTTATCCTTCACTCCACGATAGCTGCACTATCGTTTTCACCTGCTCACTTAGTTTTGTGACAATCATCACATTTTGTCATTAAACGCGGCAGTGTGGGAAGATTTCTTACGCTCAGTTTGCGTTAAGTTGATCTCAGGCAAGATTAACGGTTGTGTTATTTTTGCTCTGAAAGGGCGAAATATATAATTTCAAGCAATTATAAAAATGAAATAATAATAGCGTGAAATACTTAATAATAATTAACCCCTATATGTTCAATCGAATAATTCACAAGAAAAATAAAGCGACATTTGGAAATATTTTGCAATATTTATACGACTTTAATTACATTTATTTTTGAACCAAAATAACAATCCATAGAATAGTATCAGCCATGTAATTGCGGAGTGTAATTACATATATTCATATAAATTATCTTTAAAGGGAATATATAATGAAAAGAAAAGTTCTGGCACTTCTTGTACCCGCTTTATTAATGGCTGGCGCGGTAAATGCGGCAGAGATTTATAACAAAGGCGGTAACAAAGTTGATTTTTACGGCAAGATGGTTGGCGAACGCATCTGGTCTAACACTGATAGTGGTAACAGTGAAAATGCTGATACTTCGTACGCTCGTTTCGGTGTGAAAGGTGAAACGCAAATTAACAATCTTCTGACCGGTTACGGCCAGTTTGAGCATAATATTGATGCCAGCAAGCCTGAAGGCGGTCAGGACGAAAGCACTCGTCTTGCATTCGCTGGTCTTAAGTATGCCGATTATGGTTCATTCGATTATGGTCGTAACTACGGTGTCGCTTATGATGCCGCAGCATATACCGATATGCTGGTTGAATGGGGTGGTGATTCGTGGGCTTCCACCGATAACTTTATGACCCAACGTACCAACGGCGTAGCAACCTACCGCAATACCGATTTCTTTGGCATGGTGGAAGGCCTGAACTTCGCTGTGCAATATCAAGGAAAAAATGACGATCGCGATCGCTTCAAAGCAAATGGCGATGGCTACAGTATGTCTGTGAATTATAACATAGACGGCTTTGGTTTCGTCGGTGTGTATGGTAAATCCGACCGTACTGATGAACAAACGGCTGACGGTTATGGCGACAACGCGGAAGTGTGGGCGCTGTCTGCAAAGTATGATGCAAACAACGTTTACGCCGCTGTCATGTATGGCGAAACGCGTAATATGACCAAAGCAGGCTCTGACCATGGTTTTGCTAATAAAACGCAGAACGTCGAAGCGGTCGTTCAATATCAGTTCGACTTTGGTTTGCGTCCATCCCTTGGCTATGTTTATTCTCAAGCCAAGGACTTCGGTGCCAAAAATGGTTATGAGGGCGTCAACGCTGACCGTGTGAATTACATCGAACTTGGTACATGGTACTACTTCAATAAAAACATGAATGTTTATACTGCATATAAATTTAACTTGTTGAATGAAGAAGACGGTGCAATCACTGGTAATGCTACTGACGATCAGTTCGCAATGGGTATTGTTTACCAGTTCTAATTTACTGAAAGACAAAAGGCCGCAATTGCGGCCTTTTTTACGTCTTCAACGTGTATATTATGGCGCTTCCTGCAACGCCACGCGAATAAACCCGTTATTCTGCGCCAGCAGCTCATGGGCTTTCCACGCATCCAGCCCTGTCAGCACCATCAACACCGCTGTTTTACAGTTATGGTTACACCCTTCCAGCGCGGCTTTCGCCTCCGCCCGGGTACATCCGCCTGCTTCCATCACTATTGCGATTTGTCGCTCGGCCCATTTGGTATTGCTTGCCTCAAGATCCACACGCAGGTTGCTGTATACGCGACCGGTTCGCACGGCCAATCCGGTAGCAATCATCGAGAGGATCATTTTCTGCGCAATCCCCGCTTTGGTATTGATATAGCCTGCGACCACATCAGCACCCAGGTCCGGGGCAATCACCATACTCGCCAGTTGCGCCGCTTCACTTTGCGCGTCGCCGGTAATGACAGCAACCGAAGAGCCCTGCGACCATGCATGCCGCATCGCGCCCCAAACCCACGGTGTTTTTCCGCTAATGGTCACCGCCAGCATCATATCGTGTTCGCCAAAGGTGATGGCCTGCAGGTCGGCAACGCCACGCTCATAGCTTCCTTCTCCCTCGCCTGCTGTAACGGCAATGACAGGAGTTTTACCCGGAGCATATTCATCCGCTACCTGTTGCGCGACACGGCCCGACGGGCCTGCGCCAACAATGACTAAACGACCACCGTGGCTGAGGGTCGCGGCGGCGTTATCCACCACGCGGGCGATAGTTGTTAAACAGGGGGTAATAGCAGCAGTGATAAGTGCATCATCCTGGTGAATGACTTTCAGCATGTCCAGCGTGGACAATCTATCAATATTCATCGTGCTGGCGTGCCGTCTTTCCTTGACCGAACCGGTAAGCATAATGCTCATAAACAGCCTCCTTATTATGAGTACCCACACACTATAAAGTGTTTTATATGGATGACATGCGAGGAGGGTCACGAAAAGAGGAGCAAATCCACGCCTTTACATGGCTTTAAGAAAAGCGCGTCATCGGCGATAATTACCCCCTTTCTTAATCATCGCGGAGTGTTGATGAGCGATTTGCAGCCTTTCCTTCTGACGCGCAAGCGCCCCATGAAACTGAATACGCTGGTCACGTTAATGGTATGCGCGATTATTGCCTCTGTGCTGCTGGTGGTCTTTGCACTCTATTCAGTACAAATTACCCGGGCGACCCGCGATGATGTTAAAGATACCGCGCTGGGTATCGCCCGCACGCTGGCCGACAGCCCGGAGATCCAGCGAGGTCTGATGCAGCCCCCGCAGGCAGATATTATTCAACCCATCGCCAGAGCCGTCACCCAGCGCAATGACCTGCTGCTCACGGTGGTGACTGACATGCGGGGGATTCGTTACTCGCACCCGAACGAAGCGCTGATCGGCCTGCACTTTATTGGTAATGACCTCGAGCCTGCGCTGGAAGGTAAAGAGAATGTCTCCGTAAACCGTGGTGCGCTCGCCGAAGCTCTCCGTGTTTTCACCCCTGTTTATGACAGCCAGCACGATCAGATCGGTGTGGTGGTGGTCGGTATCTCTCTCAAAAAAGTGGAAGATCAGATCGCCCGTGGACGGATGAACGCCGTCTGGACCATCTTATTCAGTATCTTTATGAGTTCCATGGCGATTTGGGGTCTGGTTCGGGTACTGAAACGCATCCTGTTCGGGCTCGAACCCTACGAAATCTCCGCATTGTTCGAACAGCGTCAGGCAATGCTGCAGTCGCTCCGTGAAGGGGTGCTGGCTGTCGATATTCATGGCCGGGTGACGATGATTAATCAAACCGCCAGAGAGATTTTACTCCTGCCCTCAGGGAAGCAGACTGAAAACTCCAGCGCGCCGCTGCTGGCCAGCCTGCGGGAAGTCTCGAAAACGGGTATTGCCCGCCAGGATCAGGAGATCAGCTGTAACGGGCGGCTGTTGCTGTGCAACATGGTGCCAGTCAAAAGCCAGGATCGGGTGATCGGCGCGATCACCACCTTCCGCGATAAAACGGAAATCAGCCGGCTGATGCAGCGGATTGATGGCATGGTCAGTTACGTTGACGCCCTGCGCACCCATACACATGAGTTTATGAACAAACTGCACGTGATCCTTGGCCTGCTGCACATGAAACGTTACGACAAGCTGGAAGAGTACATCATCCAGACCGCGCACAATTACCAGACAGATATCGGTGAGATACAGAGCAAGGTAAAATCTCCGGTGATTGCGGGGTTCCTGCTGGGTAAAATAAACCGGGCGAAAGAAGCGGGCGTCACCCTGTCGCTGGCCGATGAGTGCCAGATTCCGGATACCGCCAGTGAAGAGCAGGTTGCGGTGCTGATCACCGCGCTGGGTAACCTTATTGAAAACGCTCTCGACGCGATGGAAGGACAGCAGGAAGGCGAAATCACTCTGCTGTTGCATTATCAGAATGGCTGGCTCAGTTGTGAAGTCAGTGATGATGGCCCCGGTATTGATCCCACTCAGCTGGAGGCTATTTTTACAAAGGGATTCTCAACCAAAGGTGAAAACCGCGGTGTTGGGTTGTTCCTTGCTCGCCAGCAAATCCAGAACCTGGGCGGAGACATCTCCGTCGAGTCTGAGCCTGGTGTCTTTACCCAATTTTTTGTTCACATCCCCTGGGATAGCGAGAGGAATATCGCGTGATAAATGTATTAATTGTCGATGATGATGCCATGGTAGCTGACCTCAACCGTCTGTACGTCAACCGTGTTGAAGGCTTTAGCTGCTGCGGAGTCGCCTCTACGCTCAACCAGGCCGAGGCCTTTATCAATAACCCCAACCAGCCTGTCGACCTGGTGCTGCTGGACGTTTATATGCAGCAGGATAACGGGCTGGATCTGTTGCCCGTTATTCGCGCTTCGGGCCGCCCGATTGATGTCATTATGATCTCCTCCGCTGCTGACGCCGCCACGATCCAGACCTCCATCCATTACGGCGTGATGGATTATCTGATTAAACCGTTCCAGTTCCCACGCTTTGAGGAAGCACTAAACGGCTGGAAGGCGAAGCACAGTCTGATGGGATCGCACCAGTACTACGAGCAGGCCGACGTTGACAGACTGATCCACGGCGGAGCGCCAGAGCTGGCGGACAGCAAAAAGCTGCCGAAAGGGTTAACGCCGCAGACGCTGCGCACGATTTGTCAGTGGATTGATGCCCATCCGGAGACAGAATTCTCCACAGATGACCTGGCAGGCGCGGTCAATATCTCCCGCGTATCTTGCCGCAAATATCTGATCTGGCTGGCGCAAATCAACATTTTGTTCACCAGCATTCACTACGGTGCCACCGGGCGTCCGGTGTATCGCTACCGCCTCCAGCCGGAGCAAACAGGCCTGCTCAAGCAGTATTGTCAATAACGCAGTAGCTGTTATCCAGCAAGATAAACCGGAAGTGGTGCGCTGAAGAGAGCACCACTTCTTTTGTTTTTGTCACAAAGATAGCTTCAATATCGGGGCGCGCGCGCAGCGTGGCACACCCCTTCTCTACGCCCATGCCGTACATCAACGTGGTCCAGATATCTCCATCAATGGAGTTTTTAGAAATGATGGTCACGCTATCCAGTTCGTTATCCAGGGGATACCCGGTGCGCGGATCGAGAATGTGGTGATAGCGTTTGCCGTTTTGTTCAAAGTAGCGTTCGTATGTTCCGGACGTCACGACTGACATGTTCTCGACCGTCATCGTGCCGATCAACTCATCCCCGGCGAACGGTTTTTTGAGCCCCACGCTCCAGCCCCCTTCCGGCGAGCCTAATGTCTGGATATTGCCGCCGAGGTTAATCAGCCCCAGATCGGCCCCCTCTTTGTGCAGATAATCCCGTACTCTGTCGGCGATATATCCTTTGGCGATGGCCCCCAGATCGATTTCCATACCCGTGCTGGTCAGAAAAACGCTGCTGCGGGCCTCATCAAGGATGACATCCTCAGGACGGGTAATCGCCAGCAGTGACGCTAATTCATCGGCAGGCGGAACGCTGTCTCCCTGAAAACCAATTTTCCAGCGCTTCACCAGCGGGCCAATGGCCAGGTTAAAGGCGCTGTCCTTGAGGAGGCTTGCCGCTTTTGCACAGCGGATCAGTTCAAATACGGGTCGGCTGACGGTGACCGGATGCTGGCCTGCAGCATGATTAATGTCCATGACCTGCGAGTGCGCGCGGTTGACGGTGAGCAGATCTTCATACTGTTTGATCAGGCGAAACACGCGGGAAGCGAGGGCTTCGTCATGGGAGAAGAGTTTCAGGAGGATGGGTGAGCCCATCAGGACGGCGGAGTAGCTGTAAACGCGATGGCTATCAGGCATAGGATGTATCCTCAAATGTAACCCCGGCAAGCACAGCGCCGCCGGGGAATATGCCGGATGGCGCTGCGCTCATCCGGCCTGAGAAACAGGTGCCTTACCTCTTTTTCGAACGCATAGCCGCCTGGTGTCCAGCCAGAGTACCAAAAATAATGATATCTGCCACTGCGTTACCACCAATACGGTTACCGCCGTGGATCCCGCCGACCACTTCACCGGCAGCAAACGCCCCAGGCAGTACGTTGTGGTTGCTGTCCAGTACGCAGGTTTCGGTATTGATGGTCACGCCGCCCATGGTGTGGTGCACGCCTGGTGCAATCTGAATGGCGTAGAATGGCCCTTCGTTGATTGGCGCACGCAGCGCAGTGGTACGGCCGAAATCATCGTCGTGCTGTTTTTCAACAAAGCCGTTGTAGCGCTCAAGGGTTGCCAGGAACTGGTGGTAATCCATCCCCAGGGCCTCAGCCAGTGCTTTTGGCGAGCTGGCGCTGGTCACAAATCCTTTGGCGATATACTCATCTGCGGCTTTGTTTTTGGCACGAACATGTTCATCAAAGACGATGTAGGCGTATTTCTCTGGTAGCGCGATGATTGACGCCGAGACTTTATCGCGTGTCGACATTTCGTTGTAGAAGCGTTCCCCTTTCTGATTTACCAGAATCGCCCCGCCGCCGCGGATAGATTCGGAAATCAGATACGATGTTTTCTGCTCAACGGTTGGGTGAATCTGGATTTCGCCCATATCAACGGTGCCTGCACCAATACGTTCCAGCAGCGCAATACCGCCACCGGTCGCCCCTTTGTGGTTGGTGGTAACGAAACCTTCCAGGTCTGGACGGTATTTCACCACCATCTGGCTGTTGGCACTGAAACCACCGGTGGCAACAATGACACTTTTGGTTGCTACGGTAATAGTTTCATTCTCTTCGGTGGTCAGGCGCACGCCGGTGACTTCACCGTTTTCGAAGAGAATATCGCTGACGGAGGTGTCCAGCATGACCTCGATGTTGCGTTTGTTGACGTTGCGCACCAGACCGCTAATCAGGTAGCCACCCACCGCAGAGCCGTCTTTTGGACGGTGAGTACGGTCGATGCTCATCCCGCCGGTGGTGGTGATGTCGTTTAGCATAATGCCGCGTGTTGCCAGCCACTCAATCGCCTGCGGCGCGTTCTCAACAAAGCGGCGCAGCAGTTCCGGGTTGTTCTTGTTACCGCCGCCTTTCAGGCTTTCCTGGTAGAACAGCTCTTTGCTGTCCTGAATGCCCTTCACGCGCTGGAAGCGGGTTTCGGCGGCGTTCATCCCGGCAGAGGCTTTAATGGTGTTCCCACCGATGGTTGGCATTTTCTCAACAATCAGCACGCTTGCACCTTCGTCGTGAGCCTGGATGGCGGCGGCCAGACCGGCACCACCGCTACCAACCACCACCACGTCCACGCTGCGGGTTTCATTCGGGTCGGCGCCCTCTTCTGCGGCCAGCGCTTTGCTGGATTTCAGCATTGCTTTCGAGACCGCTTTTTTCACCGCTTCACTCTGGCTGGTTGCGCCAGTGATGGCATCCACATGCGGGGTGTTGGCATCCAGAATGCGGGTACGGATCTCTTCAAAGCTGGTCACAAACTCAACGTCTTCGCTCGGACCCGATGCAAGTTCGATATCCGCAATGCGGTCGGTCTCCAGGCTGACGTTAATCACCAGCTCGTTAGCATCGTCCTGTACTTTCTCAACAAAGGTGCCCGGTTTGAATTTGGATTCACCCATGCTCATGTCGCGGATCATCGCTTCCACCAGTGAGAAGCGCCACAGCGGTTCAGGGATGTTCAGCTCTTCACGTTTGGTGCTGTCCATAAACAGCTCAAGGTTTTCACCGGCCGCGATGCGGTCAGTCCAGTCCGGGTAAGCAATAGTGGCGCGGCCAACGGCAATCAGGTCGTAACCGTGGTCCAGCGCTTCATTCACGTCTGACGCATTCACCACGCCGCCCACGCCCATGACTGGAACCTGTGCCAGCGTTTCTGAACGCATGGCGCAGTATTTTTCAATAAGCGGCGTCGGGTCCTGGGTATCGACGATGGAAGGTCGCAGGGTAGCGCCGACGGAGAAGTGCAGATAATCCACGCCGCGCGCCGCCAGTTTCTCCAGCAGGTACATGGTGTCTTCAAAGCGGATGCCCGGCACTTCCAGCTCTTCAGGGGAGAAGCGATAGCCAATAATAAACGCGTCGTCCGCGTACTGGCGCACCATTTTGTGAGTAATTTCCAGCACCGCCAGCGGGAATTTCGCACGGTTATCACGGCTGCCGCCCCATTCGTCCGTGCGCTGGTTTGAGTTCGGGGAGTAGAACTGCTGGATCAGATAGGTATTGGCCCCGTGGATCTCGACACCGTCAAAACCAGCCTGAATCGCGCGGCGCACGGCATCGCCAAACTTACCGATCATGCCTTCGACTTCGGCAGTGGTCAGCGCAACCGGCGTCGCGGCACCGTCACGTGGAGCGGCAACTGCGCTTGGCCCTACCGGCGTACGGCCACCGATCAGTTTCGGGTCAACCATACGGCCGCCGTGGTAGATCTGCAGCAGGGCTTTAGAACCCTTAGATTTAATTGCCTCAGCGATTTTCGCCAGCCCGGCGATTTTCTCGTCATTATCAATACCGATCGCACCCGGGAAGGCAAGACCGAGATCGTCGACAAAGCAACACTCAACAATAATGGTGCCAATGCTGCCGGAACGGGCCCGATAGTACTCCACCAGCTCGCTGGTCACCGTACCGTCATAGTAGCCGGTACAGGTTGTCATTGGGGCCATTAACAAACGGTTTTTCAGTTCGGTACCATTCGGTAATGTGAAGGAACTCAGAATGCGTTCGTTAGTGCTCATAATAGAAAACTCCAAACTTTTAAAAATTAAGAATTCGTTATCGGATTGATTTTTTATTTCGTCGTTCTTTGCCGATGTCATGATATTAATATAATGATTTTTTTAGTTTCTAAAGTTATTACGTTAGTTAAAAAACTATTTAATCCCTGCAATAACACAAATAACACATTGGTGTTAGCGAATGTAATTCAGTCATTCACAATAATTTAAAATACGTTAAATAAAAATTGGTAAAACCAATTTCCACATAAATAATAAAACAATTAAAAACAACAAGATACAAAACAAAGAAAACATAAATGTTACGAAAATGATAAAACAAACCAATAAAACACGTAATACCCACATACGTCTGAGCGGTTATTAATAAAAGAATAAAAATAACGCTGCCATTCTGTTTTTTTGATCGTGATCAATAGTTATGGCATCCAAAAGCGCAATATAAAAACATCATCATTTTTTAATTTAGCGCAATCAAAAATGCGTTAAATCGCTATTACTGAAAATACAAAAGCGCACATTTAATAACTAAAAAAAGCAAAGAAACTTAAGAAAGCCATTTTGTTTTTCAGTACGACCGAATTTTTGACAACTTAAGACGTGAAACTATGAATACAAAAACTGCTGTAACGCCCCCTGTGGCGAACCAGGCATCAAATGGAAACGCAAAACGTCTGCTGATGATGGCACTGCCCGTCATCGTCGCCGTACTGCTGCTGTTTGTTCCGGTACCAGAAGGGCTGCCTCCTTACGCATGGCACTACTTCGCCATCTTTGTCGGTGTGATCGTTGGTTTGATCTTCGAACCGCTGCCGGGCGCGGTGATTGGCCTGACGGGCGTGGTCGCCATTGCGCTCTGTAGCCAGTGGGTGCTGTTCAGCCCAGAACAGCTGGCCGACCCGAAATTCAAGCTGGCCGGTGCCTCTTTTAAATGGGCCGTGAGCGGTTTTGGTAACTCTACCGTCTGGCTGATTTTCGGTGCCTTTATGTTCGCCGCAGGATATGACAAAACCCGCTTCGGCCGCCGTCTGGCGCTGATTCTGGTGAAGTATCTCGGCCGTCGCAGCCTGACGCTCGGTTACGCCATTACCTTCGCAGACCTGCTGCTGGCGCCGTTTACTCCGTCCAACACCGCGCGCAGCGGCGGGACCATCTACCCGATCATCGCTAACCTGCCGCCGCTGTATGGTTCAAAACCGAACGACCCAAGCGCGCGTAAAATTGGTTCGTATCTGATGTGGGTGGCTATCACCGCGGCCTGTATCACCAGTTCAATGTTCCTCTCCGCCCTCGCGCCTAACCTGCTGGCGCTGGCGCTGGTGAAAAGTACGGTTGGGATTGATATCTCCTGGGGTACCTGGTTCCTCGCCTTCCTGCCGCTGGGCATCCTGCTGATCCTGACCATGCCGCTGCTGGCCTACTGGTTCTACCCGCCAGAAGTCAAAGTGAACAACGAAGTGCCGCTGTGGGCGACACGTGAGCTGGAAAAACTGGGCAAACTGTCCCGCAACGAAATCCTGCTGCTGGTATTCGTCTGCTGTGCACTGCTGATGTGGATTTTCGCTGCCGCGTGGATTGAACCTGCCATGGCTGCCCTGCTCATCGTCGGCCTGATGCTGTGGACCGGCGTGCTGGAGTGGAACGATATCACCGGCAACAAAGCCGCGTGGAACACCTTCGTCTGGTTCGCCACCCTGGTTGCGCTGGCGGATGGCCTCTCGTCTACCGGCTTTATCAGCTGGCTGGGTAAAGAAGGCGGTCTGTTAATGAGCGGTATCTCACCGGGTGTTGCGACCATCGTTCTGCTGCTGGCGTTCTACCTGCTGCACTACCTGTTTGCCAGCACCACCGCGCACACCACCGCGCTGCTGCCAGCGATGCTGACCATCGCCTCCACCATTCCTGGCATGAATATGGAAGTGTTTGTTCTGCTGATGGTGACCTCGCTGGGCGTGATGGGGATCATCACCCCGTACGGTACCGGCCCAAGCCCGATTTACTACGGTAGTGGCTACCTGCCAACCAAAGACTACTGGCGCCTCGGCACCATCTTCGGTGCCATCTTCCTGGCGGCCCTGCTGCTGATTGGTTATCCGTGGATGTCCATGATGTTCTGATTCCTGACCGCCGGGCTCATCCTCCGGCGGTTTTATTTTTGTGGAGCAATACGCTATGTCAAACAAACCGTTTATATACCAGAACCCCTTCCCTCTCGCGCATGACGACACCGAATACTATCTGCTGACTAAAGAGCACGTCTCCGTTGCCGAGTTCGAGGGTCAGGAGATCCTGAAAGTCGAGCCAGAGGCGCTGACGCTGCTGGCACAGCAGGCTTTCCACGATGCTGCGTTTATGCTGCGTCCTTCTCATCAGAAGCAGGTTGCCGCCATTCTTAACGATCCTGAAGCCAGCCAGAACGACAAGTACGTTGCCCTGCAGTTCCTTCGCAACTCCGAGATTGCCGCCAAAGGCGTGCTGCCAACCTGTCAGGACACCGGAACGGCGATCGTCATGGGGAAAAAAGGCCAGCGCGTCTGGACCGGTGGCGGCGACGAAGCAGCCCTGAGCCAGGGGGTGTATAACACCTACATCGAAGACAACCTGCGCTACTCCCAGAATGCCGCGCTGGATATGTATAAAGAGGTGAATACCGGCACCAACCTGCCTGCGCAGATTGATCTCTACAGTGTGGACGGGGACGAATACAAATTCCTGTGCATGGCAAAAGGTGGCGGTTCAGCCAACAAAACCTATCTCTATCAGGAAACCAAAGCGCTGATTACCCCGGCGAAACTGAAAAATTATCTGGTTGAGAAGATGCGTACTCTGGGCACTGCAGCCTGCCCGCCTTACCATATCGCGTTTGTGATTGGCGGTACCTCTGCGGAAAGCACCCTGAAAACCGTGAAACTGGCGTCCACCCGCTATTACGACGCACTGCCAACAGAAGGTAACGAACACGGCCAGGCGTTCCGTGATGTTCAGCTCGAACAGGAACTGCTCCAGGAAGCGCAGAACCTGGGTCTCGGCGCACAGTTTGGCGGCAAATACTTCGCCCACGATATCCGCGTGATCCGCCTGCCACGCCATGGCGCGTCCTGCCCAATCGGCATGGGTGTTTCCTGCTCCGCAGACCGTAATATCAAAGCAAAAATCAACCGCGACGGGATCTGGATTGAAAAACTGGAACACAACCCGGGCCAGTATATTCCTGAATCTCTGCGTCAGCAGGGCGAAGGCGACGTGGTCAGCATCAACCTGAACAAGCCGATGAATGAGATCCTGGCGCAGCTCTCCGCGCACCCGGTCTCTACCCGTCTGTCGCTGAACGGTACTATCATCGTCGCGCGCGATATCGCCCATGCGAAGCTGAAAGAGTTGCTCGACAATGGCGAAGAACTGCCACAGTACGTGAAAGACCATCCAATCTACTATGCGGGCCCTGCTAAAACGCCGGAAGGCTATGCGTCTGGTTCACTCGGCCCGACCACCGCGGGACGTATGGACTCATATGTGGACTTACTGCAATCCCACGGCGCGAGCATGATCATGCTGGCAAAAGGCAACCGCAGCCAGCAGGTAACGGATGCCTGCCATAAACACGGCGGCTTCTACCTGGGCAGCATCGGCGGCCCGGCTGCGGTGTTGGCGCAAAACAGTATTAAGAGTCTGGAATGCGTGGCGTATCCTGAATTGGGTATGGAAGCCATCTGGAAAATCGAAGTCGAGAACTTCCCGGCGTTTATCCTGGTGGATGACAAAGGCAACGATTTCTTCCAGCAGATCCAGAACCAACAGTGCAAAGGGTGTTCACAGCGCTGAGCGCTTCCCGGCTTCCAGATGGTGACCATCGTCTGACTAATCCCCCGGCTGCCCACTTCGGTGCGCAGCCTTTTTTCGTTCTGCCAATGCACGGCATGAAAATGGGTTGGTAAGAATCCCTGGCCGCAGGCGGAGCCGTCCTTTAGCGCCATTGCCCGGGCGCTGCGCTAAATTGCCCCCGCCGGGTAATGAAGCGGTTACCCGGCACTTTCTGAAGCGCCCCTCTGCGCAACATCACAAAATCGCAATATCAGAGACTTACAGAATATTGGTGAATAAAAAGCCAACAACTTGTTAAGTTATTGTTGCCATTAATTGTATTTACACAGTGAATAGTATTCATGCAAAAAATGCATCAGCCGATGCGGCATTTGCGCTTATCTATTTCCTCGTCCTGATCCAGTTTTCAGAAACAGACGCGTAAAACGTCAACAATAACTGGAGATAACCATGTTTTCCTCAACCTCACCTGCAACCGTACGGTCTAAGGCGGGCGCGATACTTCGCGTGACGTCCGGCAACTTTCTTGAACAGTTCGATTTCTTTCTTTTCGGCTTCTATGCCACCTACATCGCCCACACGTTCTTCCCGGCGAGCAGTGAATTTGCGTCGCTGATGATGACCTTCGCCGTCTTCGGCGCGGGCTTTTTGATGCGGCCCATCGGGGCCATTGTGCTTGGTGCGTATATCGACAAGGTGGGGCGCAGAAAGGGGCTGATCGTCACGCTTTCCATCATGGCGGCGGGGACGTTCCTGATTGTGCTTATCCCCTCTTATCAAAGCATTGGTCTGTGGGCACCGCTGCTGGTGCTGACGGGCCGTCTGCTGCAGGGCTTTTCCGCCGGTGCAGAGCTTGGAGGCGTCTCGGTCTATCTGGCTGAAATCGCCACACCGGGCCGCAAAGGCTTTTACACCAGCTGGCAGTCCGGCAGCCAGCAGGTCGCCATTATGGTCGCCGCGGCGATGGGTTTTGCCCTGAATGCCCTGATGGAGGAGAGCGCCATTCGCGAATGGGGCTGGCGCATCCCGTTCCTGTTCGGCTGTTTAATCGTGCCGTTTATCTTCTTCCTGCGCCGCAAGCTGGAGGAGACGGAAGAGTTCAGCGCGCGCCGCCATCATCTGGAGATGCGTCAGGTCTTTAAAACGCTGCTTGGCAACTGGCAGGTGGTGGTCGCAGGCATGCTGATGGTGGCGATGACCACCACCGCGTTCTACCTGATCACCGTCTACGCCCCCACCTTTGGCAAAAAGGTGCTGATGCTCAGCGCCTCGGACAGCCTGCTGGTCACGCTGCTGGTGGCTATCTCTAACTTCGTCTGGCTGCCGGTGGGCGGTGCGCTGTCGGATCGCTTCGGGCGCAAGCCGGTGCTGATTGCCATGACGCTGCTGGCGCTGGCGACCAGCTATCCGGCCCTGACGCTGCTGGCTAACGCCCCCAGCTTCTCCATGATGCTGAGCGTACTGCTGTGGCTCTCCTTCCTCTACGGCCTGTATAACGGCGCGATGATCCCGGCCCTGACGGAGATTATGCCTGCCGAAGTGCGCGTGGCGGGCTTCTCTCTGGCTTACAGCCTGGCAACGGCGGTCTTTGGCGGCTTTACCCCGGTAATGTCCACCGCGCTGATTGAATACACCGGTGACAAAGCCTCGCCTGGCTACTGGATGAGTTTCGCTGCCGTGTGTGCCCTGCTGGCCACGCTCTACCTCTACCGCCGCCGTGCGGTATCGCTGCAAAACACCGTCAAGTCACAGGAGGCTGTATGAAACGCACTTATCGCTATACCGCCAGCGCGCTGGTGCTGACGTTCCTGAGCGCCAATGCCTGTGCTCAGGACGTGACGGTCATGATCTCAGGCGGCTTCAAAGCCGCCCTGGAAAAGCTGGCCCCGGAATATGAACACCAGACCGGGGATAAAATCGTGATCATCCCCGGCCCCTCAATGGGCACGACGCCGCAGGCGATCCCAAACCGCCTGGCGCGCGGCGAGAAATCCGACGTGGTGATTATGGTGGGCGATGCGCTGGAGAAGCTCGAAAAAGCCAGCCAGACCCAGCCGGGTTCGCGAACTGAACTCGCGGACTCTCCCGTTGGCATGGTGGTGAAAAAAGGTGCGGATGTTCCTGATATCAGCAGCGAGGCGACCCTGCGTAACGCGCTGCTGCAGGCCAGCTCCATCGCCTACTCTGACAGCGCCAGCGGCAGGTATGTCAGCCAGGCGTTGTTCAAAAAGCTGGGGATTGAAAAGGAAGTGGCGGGCAAAGCGACAAAGGTCGAGCGTATTCCGGTTGCCTCAGAAGTGGCGAAAGGAAAATACGCCGTGGGCTTCCAGCAGGTCAGCGAGCTGCTGCCGGTTCAGGGCGTTACCTTTATCGGGAAAATCCCTGATAGTCTGCAGTACATCACGCGCTTCGCGGGTGCGGTCACCCGCCATGCCGAACATCCCGCGGAGGGGAAAGCGCTGCTGACCTATCTCGCCTCACCGCCCTCAAGGGCCGTCATCAAGGAGACGGGGATGATCCCCGTTACGTCCGGCGATACTGCTCGGTGATCTGCTTTTCCAGTTCAGCCGCTATGTAAGACTGGATGCGCCCCCGGCGCCGGATAAGCCCCACGGTGCGTTTCACTTCCGGCGCCACCAGCGGCAGATGCGTCAGCAGCGTATGCTCTGACGTCGGCATCGACATGGCGGGAACGGCAGCAATGCCAATCCCCGCCTCTACCATACCAAGCATCGTGGTGACGTGACGGGTTTCACAGACGCTGGGGCGCTCGGGAACAATATCTCCCAGCATCCGATCGAGCAGGTTACGGTTACCTGACGTTTTATCGAGAGAGATATAATCCTGCTGATAAAACGCCTGCCACGTCAGGTGACTCTTTTGTGCCAGCGGGTGATCCTTTCTGCACGCCGCGACATAAACATCCTCCACCAGCGGAAAAAATTCGATGTCAGGCGGCAAGTTTCCTGCGAAGCAGATACCAAAATCCGCCTGGCTTCGGGCCACGGCGTCAATCACATTTCCTGCACTGCTATCGATGAGCTTAATGCGAACGCGTGAATAGCGAGACTGAAAACGACGAATCACGTCAGGCATAAAATAACAGGCCGCAGAGGGTACCGTGGCGACCGTGATAAGCCCTGTCCGTTCTTCACTGACTTTATCAACATCAGCCAACATTGACTCTACGCTGTCGAGCAGCTGAGCCGATCGTTCAGCAAAGTTTTGCCCGTATAGGGTTAAGGCCACGCGGCGGGTGGTACGATCGAACAGCCGGTTTCCCAGCGCGGCTTCCAGCTTTTCAATCCTGCGGCTCAGCGCCGACTGGGATAAGCAGATAGATTCAGCAGCGACACGGAAGTTACCGTATTCCACTAACGCTCTGAAAGCATAGAGATCGTTAAGGTCAAAATTCACGGGCATGGCGTCTAAATGTCCTGTCAGGGAATACGCAACAAAGTCAAAAATAATAGCGTCTTATTGACCTACCGCAACCGGTGAGGTGTTGAAATTCAGATTAGCGTTCGTTGTAGTCAAGGTAACGATGGTTTCTCTTTGTCGGTGAATTCACTGAGACTACAGACAAGGCCACGACAGACTTCACAAAATGAAGGTGATGCCCGCAAACCGCTACCCACCGCTACGTACGAATGATAGTTTATTCAGGCTGGAATTGTCGCAGTGAGCGATTTTCTGGCGTCTTAACCGAACCTGACTTTCCCATTTTTGTTCAAGTGACGAGTTTGCGAGCAAAGCGATGATAAAGTGGCCCTGGAAAACGAATGAGGCTGGCCGGGATGTGGCGCTGCCATGGGATGACGCGCTGACGATCCCTGTTCTGGCTAATCTAAACCCGGATGAACAATCGAAACTGGTTCAGCTGGCGGATCGTTTTTTGCAGCAAAAACGCCTGGTTCCGCTGCAGGGATTCGAACTAGACCCGCTGAAAAACGCGCGTATCGCCCTGCTGTTCTGCCTGCCGGTTCTTGAACTGGGTATCGAGTGGCTGGACGGTTTCCACGAAGTGCTTATCTATCCCGCGCCGTTTGTTGTCGATGACGAATGGCAGGACGATATCGGGCTGGTGCACAACCAGCGCGTGGTTCAGTCCGGACAAAGCTGGCAGCAAGGACCAATTATCCTCAACTGGCTCGATATTCAGGACTCGTTCGATGCGTCAGGTTTTAATCTGATTATTCACGAGGTGGCGCATAAGCTCGATACCCGCAACGGCGATCGCGCCAGCGGCGTGCCATTGATTCCGCTTCGTGAGGTTGCGGGATGGGAACACGACCTGCATGCCGCGATGGATAATATCCAGGATGAAATAGACCTGGTGGGGGAAAGCGCAGCCAGCATTGATGCCTATGCGGCGACCGATCCCGCAGAGTGCTTTGCGGTACTCTCTGAATACTTTTTCAGCGCACCAGAACTCTTCGCCCCCCGATTCCCGGCACTGTGGCAGCGATTCTGCCAGTTTTACCAGCAAGATCCCCTGCAGCGTTTACGGCAGAATGAGGATGCTGGCGGCCATTCTCCCCGCCAGGTCCATTAATTTTTTTCAGCGAGGGGACGCTCAGTTGATCGAACCCCTATGCTGAGCACTAAAAACAGCAATGCCATGCCTAATGCAGCCATCGTTAAAAACTGTTCACCGTAAAAACGTGTCACTACAGGTACCAGCAGCGCGCTAACACCGTAGCCTAATGTGTGGCTGGTGGCGATCGCTCCCGCCCCTTTGCCCGTGGTTAGCCGATCGTTAAGCAGTAGCTGATATCCCGGTGTTGCCATGGCTGCCCCGAGCGACGTAATGACAATCCCCACGTAGAAAAGCGCCAGACCCGCCACAGACATCAACCCAAGCCCCACTACCATCAATACCGCGGCCATGCAGAGCAGTGTCACCGGGCTGAAATATTGCGGGCGGACCACCAGAAACTGCGCCGCGAGCGTGGCCAGCGCGGCCAGGCTCAGCAGGAGAGCAACATGATGGCTGATGTCCCGGACGTTACCCTCCAGCAGCGGGCTAAGATGCGGTGACAGGCCAAGCTGCATTAAACTCACCAGGGCCGCCAGCAGCAACGCCAATAACAGGAACGGCAGCATTGAAGCCCGCAAACGCGTCGACTGATGCGCCACTGGCGGTAACGGTGGGTCCGCCACTTCGCGAAGCACCAGCAGCAAAGCGATGAAAGGCGCAATCGCCATCAGCCAGAGCGGTGCTACCGGATTGACGCTGAGCATCAGCGCCGCCAGCGGTGGCCCAAGCAAACGACCACAGCTCAGGCCGGAGCTAATTGTCGCCAGTGCGGCCATTCTTTTTTCCAGACCCGCGCGCTGGATAGCCCACGTCTGAGCCGCAGGTACCAGGCCTGAGACCGTCAGACCATAGAGCGTGCGCGAGAGAACCAACCCCGTCAGGCCCCAGACCTTATCCAGCATCCCGGCCGCCATCGCCCAGACCACCAGCGACATCACCCCGAAACTGACCAGATAGCCACTCAGCGAGGCCAGCATCACGACCTTACAGCCATGTCGCTCGCTCTGGCGTCCCCACCAGGGTGATGCGGGTAAAAAGAGCATGGATCCGAACATCAACAGCCCGGCCCAAACCGAAAGCGAAAGCCCTGTCTGGGTGACCAGTTGCGGAAGCATGACCAGCAAACCGTTTTGCCCAATCCCTAATAAACCTGCACATAACGCCAGGGACCAGTTGGCTTTTGGGGTGACGTTTTCCGTCAACGTTTCAGAGTCAGTGCGCATGAGAATGTGAACATAGTGTCAATAAATGTGTGGAAATCATGAAGTTTATGAAAACAAATATTGCAAAAATGGTTGCGACTGTAAACAGAATGAATATCATAACGAGAATTATTATCAATCATGGAATGAGGTTCATCTATGCGTACTCTGCCCCGCTCCGCCGGTACAGACGTTGCGGCCCAGTGTTTTTTAAACGCCCTGTTGCGTGAAACGAAGGACTGGTACTATCACTCCGCAACCTCTGCGGATGAGTTATCGCACATACATATTCCGCTTTCTCCAGCCCAGGCTCTTCGGGTTCCGGTACGGTATTTTTCCCCGACCCAGCATCATCAGTACTGTTTCCCGGCAACGCTTATCCAGAGTGACAATGACAGTAGTGACGCCGTCACATTCCACCAACTGGTTGATTTAATTCTTGAAAAACCGTCAATAAAAGGTTCGCTGGATGCCGATACGCTGGCGCGTTTTAAGCAACGCGCCATTGAAAGCCATGCGCACACCTGGCAGGCGATTGATTTGCGCCACAGCTGGCCAACCCTGCGCGATAAACCGTTAACCTTTGCCGAAGCGGAACAGGCGCTGCTGGTCGGCCATGCATTCCACCCTGCGCCAAAGTCACACGAGCCGTTTAACGAAACCGAGGCGCGTCGATATTTACCCGATTTCGCTTCTCGCTTCCCGCTGCGCTGGTTCGCCGTTGAGAACACGCTTATTGCCGGTGACAGCCTGAATGTTTCCCTGCGCGAACGTTTACTACGCTTTGCAGCCCAGAGCGCCCCTGAACTTCTCGGCCACTTCACCGACACCCGCTGGCTGCTTCCGATGCATCCGTGGCAGGCGGAGTACCTGCTCGGTCAGGAATGGTGCCAGCGGCTGGTGACCAACGGTTCGCTGCAAGACCTGGGTGAAGCGGGCGCACAGTGGCTGCCAACCAGCTCTTCACGCTCGCTGTACAGCGAAACCAACAGCGACATGATTAAGTTTTCCCTCAGCGTGCGCCTGACCAACTCCGTGCGCACGCTGTCGGTGAAAGAAGTTAAGCGCGGGATGCGTCTGGCTCGTCTGGCTAAAACCGAACGCTGGCAAGATCTACAGGTGCGCTACCCGACCATGCGCGTGATGCAGGAAGATGGCTGGGCGGGGCTGCGCGACGAAAACGGCGTGATTCAGGAAGAGAGCCTGATGGCCCTGCGCGTCAATCTGCTGTTTGATACTCCGTATACGCAAACAAATGTGCTGGTGAGCCTGACCCAGGCCGCGCCGGACGGCGGCGACAGCCTGCTTGCCGCTGCGGTGCGTCGTCTGAGTGAGCGCCTGGATTTACCGCTCGCCCGGGCCGCGCGCTGCTGGCTGGACGCCTATTGCGACCGCGTATTACTTCCGCTGTTCAGTGCCGAAGCCGATTACGGTCTGGTCCTGTTGGCACACCAGCAAAACATTCTCGTTGAGATGCAGCAGGATTTCCCCGTCGGGCTTATCTACCGCGACTGCCAGGGCAGCGCCTGGACCGAAGGAGCCGACGCATGGCTGAAAGAGGCGGGCGAAACTGATGTGGAAAACCACTTCGGTGAGAGCCAGCTGCTGCGCTACTTCCCTTACTACCTGCTGCTGAACTCTACCCTTGCCGTCACCGCAGCCCTCGCCGCCGCTGGTTTCGACAGCGAAGAAAACCTGATGGCACGCGTGCGTGACGCGCTGGCGGAACTGCGCCGCACGGCCAAGCAGACCCGCTGTCTCGACTACGTGCTCGACAGCCCGATCTGGAACTGCAAAGGCAACTTTTTCTGCTATTTGCACGATCGCAACGAAAACACGATTGCCGACCCGGCAGTGATCTATTTCGACTTTAGCAACCCGTTTTACAAGGAGAAGGTGTGATGGCTAACGCGAACATCGTTCATTCCGGCTACGGCTTTCGTTGCACCGCAACGGACACGCCCCTGCCGCTGACGTTGGGTCTCGACGGTAGCGCGGTGCTGGAGCGCCTGCGCGATATCCCGGACGGCTGGCTGGCTGAAGCGCTGGCTCAGCTGTTTGTCGCCGCGCCTACCCTCAGCGGGATCACCCTCCCCTGGGCTACCTGGAAGGATGAACCGCAGGCACAGGCACTGTTTAACCACGCGTGTGGCGATTATCTGGCGCGCGAAACTTTCTGGCAGCTGCCGCTGTGGCTGAAAGGTGAACGCCCCCTGGCCAGCGGCGGTATGCAGTTTGATGAGAGCCGTCAGCTGTACTTCCCGCTGCGTCCTCACCGCCCGCAGGGCGAGGTATACCGCCGTTATGACCCACAAATCAAGCGCACCCTCAGCTTCCGCGTGGCCGACGTGGCGCTGGACGGCGAGCGCTTCACCCACTGGATGAATAACCCGCGCGTCAATGCCTTCTGGGAGATGGCCGGCCCGCAGGCCGAGCAGGAAAACTACCTGCGTCGTCAGCTCGACTCGACCTATTGCTACCCGGTTATCGGCTGCTTCGACGACCAGCCGTTCGGCTATTTTGAACTCTACTGGGCTCCAGAAGACCGTATTGGTCGCCACTACCGCTGGCAGCCATTTGACCGTGGGCTGCACATGCTAGTCGGAGAAGAGAACTGGCGTGGTGCGCAATACATCCGTAGCTGGCTGCGCGGCCTTAGCCACTATCTGTATCTTGATGAACCGCGCACCACGCGCATTGTCGCCGAGCCGCGCTTCGACAACCAGCGCCTGTTCCGCCATCTGGCGTCTGCCGGTTTTGATACCGTGAAAGAGTTCGACTTCCCGCATAAACGTTCGCGCCTCATCATGAGCCAGCGTCACCGCTTCTTCAACGAGGTGGGACTGTGAACGCACTGTGGCAAAAAGTGAACCATGAGATGGTGGCGAAGATCCTCGCCGAGCTGGAATACGAACGCACCCTGCGCGCTCATTCTCTGGCAGCCGACAGATGGCAAATCACCATGGGGGCGGAGAGCTGGCAGTTTCATGCCACGCGCGGGATCTGGGGCTGGCTGCATATCGATCCGGATAGCCTGACCACCGCCAGCGGTGCCGCCGTGGAAGCGGAGAGTGCACTGCTGCAGCTGGCGACGGTGCTGGAGATGAGCGATGCGCAAACGTCGGAGCATCTGGAAGATCTCTACGCGACGTTGCGGGGCGATATTCAGCTTTTACAGGAGCGTGAAACGCTGGATGCCGACGCGCTCATTCATCTCGACCCGGATGAATTGCAGTGCCTGATGAGCGGTCATCCTAAGTTTATTTTTAACAAAGGACGCCGCGGATGGGGTCTGGATGCGCTGCGCCAGTACGCCCCGGAATATCGCGGGCGTTTTCGCCTGCACTGGGTTGCCGTTCAACGTGATCATCTGGTCTGGAGCAGCGACGCCGATTGCGATATCAACGTCCTGTTGGCAAGCACCATGGACAACGCCGAACGCGCCCGGTTTGACGCGCGCTGGCAGACGCTGGGTCTCGACGAAAGCTGGCTGCCGGTGCCGCTGCATCCGTGGCAGTGGCAGCAAAAAATTGCCATTCATTTCCTGGCGCAGCTCGCGCGTGGTGAGATGGTGGAACTGGGGGAATTTGGCGATGAGTATCTGGCGCAACAATCTCTGCGCACGCTGACCAACGCCAGCCGTCGCGCGCCGTATGACATCAAGCTGCCGCTGACCATCTACAACACCTCCTGCTATCGCGGCATTCCGGGCAAGTACATTGCCGCCGGGCCGCTGGCTTCGCGCTGGCTCCAGCAGCAGTTCGCCACCGACGCCACGCTTACCCGCTCAGGCGCGCAGGTGCTTGGCGAACCCGCAGCCGGGTATCTGTCGCATCCGGGTTATGCCGCCTTGCCGAAAGCGCCCTATCGCTATCAGGAAATGCTGGGCGTGATCTGGCGCGAAAATCCGTCGTGTTATCTGCAGGACGGTGAACAGGCGGTGCTGATGGCGGCGCTGATGGAAACCGACAATGCCGGGCGCCCACTGATCGACGCGTGGATCAACCATTCCGGGTTAACTGCTGAAGCCTGGCTGGAAAAGCTGTTTGCAGCGACGGTTATCCCCTTCTACCACCTGCTCTGCCGCTACGGCGTGGCGCTGATCGCCCACGGCCAGAACGTGACGCTGGTGATGAAAGACTCTATTCCGCAGCGCATCCTGCTGAAAGATTTCCAGGGTGATATGCGCCTGGTGGATGAGGATTTCCCGCAGGCCCAGAGCCTGCCGGAGCAGGTGAAGGCCGTGACGGCACGCCTGAGCGCGGATTACATCATCCATGACCTTCAAACCGGCAACTTTGTCACGGTGCTGCGCTTTATCTCGCGTCTCACCCAGCAAAGCGGCATCAGCGAAACGCGTTTCTATCAGATCCTGGCCGGAGTGCTGCGCCAGTATATGGCAGCTCACCCGGATCTTGCTGAGCGGTTCGCGAAATTCGACCTGTTCAAACCGCAAATTATTCGCGTGATCCTCAACCCGGTCAAACTGACCTTCTCCGAACACGACGGCGGCAGCCGCATGCTGCCGAACTATGTCACCGACCTTGATAACCCTCTTTTTCTGGCCTCCCGGGAGTCAGCACAATGAAAACCTATGATTTCATCGGCATTGGTATTGGCCCGTTTAACCTCAGCATCGCCGCGCTGGCGGAAGGGCTGGACGGTTTTAGCTCGCTGTTCCTTGAGCGCAAGCCGCATTTCTCCTGGCACCCTGGCATGATGGTGCCGGATTGCCATATGCAAACCAGCTTCCTCAAGGATCTGGTCAGTGCCGTCGAGCCTACCAACCGACATAGTTTTCTCAACTACCTGGTACAGCGTAAAAAGTTCTACCGCTTTCTAACCACCGAGCAGCGCACCGTTTCTCGTGAGGAATTTGCCGATTACCTGTGCTGGGCGGCGGAAAACCTCACCAACCTGTCATTCAGCCAGCAGGTACAGCAGGTGAGTTTTGATGAGAAAAACGGCCTGTTTGAGGTGATCACTCAGCGTGACCGCTTCCTGGCACGCCATGTCTGCGTGGGGATTGGCAAACAGATCAATCTTCCTGACTGCGTCACAACTCAGGACGATACCTGCTTCCACGCCAGCGAGATGATGCTGCGCACGCCGGATCTCGCGGGCAAGCGCGTCACTGTTGTCGGTGGCGGCCAGAGCGGTGCCGACCTGTTTTTGAATATTTTCCGTGGCGAGTGGGGCCAACCGTTGAGCCTGAACTGGGTATCGCGACGTAATAACTACAACGCCCTGGATGAAGCCGCTTTTGCCAACGAGTACTTCACGCCGGAGTACGTGGACAGCTTCTCCACGCTCGGTGAAGAGGCGCGTCGCCAGATGCTGCACGAGCAGAAGATGACCTCCGACGGTATCACCACCGAGTCTCTGCTGGCGATTTATCGCGCCATGTACCACCGCTTCGAAGTGCTGCGTGAAAAACCCTGGGCGCACCTTTTGCCGTCCCGCTCGGTGACCGAGCTTACGAGGCTGCAAAGCGGGCAGCGCCTGGCAATACAGCATCATCTCGACGGCGGACGCGAACAGCTGGAGACCGATGTGGTGATCTTCGCCACCGGTTACCGCAGCGTACAGCCTGCTTTTCTCGCCCCACTGTCTCACCGCCTCCATCTGGATACGGACGAAGCTTTCTGCATTAACAACGATTTCACCCTCGAATGGGACGGCCCGCAGAGCAACCGCCTGTTTGCCGTGAATGCCGGGATGCACCGTCTCGGTATTGCTGAACCCCAGCTCAGCCTGATGGCCTGGCGTGCCGCACGAATTTTGAATCGCGCACATGCTGACGAGCCGTTTGAGTTGGCTACCTCCCCTGGCGTGATCCACTGGCGTACCACCACCAGCCCGGAAAGCAGCCAGGTTTTTAAATCGTTATCAAAAACGACTGAGTACTGACACACACAATCAGGATCGACATAACAATGAAATGTTCTCATCTTTGGGTTTTAAATCCTTGTTTGCTTGCAATGCTTTCTACCTCTGCATGGGCGGAAGAACAAAAGGAAGAAAATATCGTTGTCTCCGCCAGCCGTGCGCATCGCAGCGTGGCGGAGATGGCGCAGACCACCTGGGTCATTGAGCGGGCTGAAATTGAGCAGCAGGTTCAGGGCGGAAAAGAGATTAAAGAGGTACTGGCACAGCTGATCCCGGGTATGGACGTCAGTAGCCAGGGGCGTACCAACTACGGAATGAACCTGCGCGGCCGTTCGATGATGGTCATGGTCGACGGTGTGCGCCTGAACTCGTCCCGTAGTGACAGCCGACAACTGGACTCCATCGATCCGTTCAACATCGACCGTATTGAAGTGATCTCCGGTGCCACATCGCTCTACGGCGGCGGCAGTACCGGCGGTCTGGTGAATATCGTCACCAAAAAAGGCCAGCCAGAGACTGAAGTTGAGTTCCAGACCGGAACAAAAAGTGGCTTTAACAGCCATAACGACCACGATGAGAACGTGTCGGCAGCCGTCAGCGGCGGCAACGACAATGCTTCCGGTCGCCTGTCGGTCTCCTATCAGCGCTACGGTGGCTGGTACGACGGCAAAGGCAACGAGGTGATCATTGATAACACCCAGACCGGCTTACAGTATTCAGACCGTATTGATGTGATGGGGACCGGCACCATCAACATCGACGATCACCAGCAATTGCAGCTGACGACGCAGTACTACAAAAGTGAGTCAGACGGTAAGCATGGGCTGTACCTCGGGAAGAACTTCTCAGCGGTAACGGGAGATGCTAACGCGTACAACAAAGGGAATCTCGACTCTGACCGCGTGCCGGGTACCGAGCGCCATCTGATAAACCTGCAGTACTCCAATACCGATTTCCTGGGTCAGGATCTGGTTGCGCAGATTTACTATCGTGACGAGAGCCTGACCTATTATCCGTTCCCGACCCTGACCAAAGGTGTGGTGACCAGTATCGGCGCCTCTCAGCAGAAAACCGATTTTTACGGCGGTAAGCTGACGCTGAACAGCAAGCCAGTGGATGATTTGAACCTTACCTGGGGTGTCGACGCCGACCACGAAACCTTCGATGCCAACCAGCAGTTCTTCAACCTGAGCAAAGCCGCGGCGAGTGGCGGCATGGAGCTGGACAACGCGTATAACGTAGGTCGTTACCCGGGTTACAGCATCACCAACCTCGCCCCGTTCCTGCAGGCCAGCTACGATATTGACGCCATCACCCTGAGTGGCGGCGTGCGTTACCAGTACACCGAAAACAAAGTAGATGACTTTGTGGGTTACGCGCAGCAGCAGGCTATCGCCACTGGCAAAGCCACCTCCGCAGACGCGGTGCCGGGCGGGAAGACCGATTACAACAACTTCCTGTTTAACGCCGGGATCCTCGGTCGCCTGACCGAGCAGCAGCAGGTGTGGTTTAACTTCTCGCAGGGCTTTGAAATTCCTGACCTGGCGAAGTACTACGGTTCCGGCACCTATCAGCTCAGCAATGGTCACTATCGCCTGCTGAATAGCGTGAACGTGAACGACTCAAAACTGGACGGTATCAAGGTTAACGCTTACGAGCTGGGCTGGCGCTACACCGGCGATAACCTGCGCACGCAGGTCGCGGCCTACTACTCGCTCTCGGATAAAACCATCACCATCAACAAGACGGACATGACCATTAACCTCGAAGACGACAAACGTCGTATCTACGGAGTGGAAGGTCAGGTGGACTATTTCTTCACCGACAGCGACTGGAGCACGGGCGCGAACTTTAACGCCATCAAGTCTGAAACCCGTGAAAATGGGAAATGGGAGAAGCTGACGGTTGACAGCGCCAGCCCGTCGAAAGCCAGCGCATGGGTCAACTGGGCACCAGGCGACTGGACCTTGCGAGTACAGAGCACGCAGACCTTTGACGTCTCTGACTCCGACGGTAAGAAGATTGATGGCTATAACACGGTCGACTTCCTGGGTAGCTACGCCCTGCCGGTGGGTAAAGTCAGCTTCAGCGTGGAAAACCTGCTGGACAAAGACTACACCACCGCCTGGGGCCAGCGCGCGCCGGGGCTGTATAGCCCAACCTACGGTGCACCGGGCCTTTATACCTACAAGGGCCGTGGACGCACGTTTGGTCTGAACTACTCCGTACTGTTCTAATACCGCGCGCCGCCTGCGGGCGGCGCATTTTGCTGTGTAATTTCGAAGCAAATTTACTATAAAATCAGCGATTTGCTGAAATTGTCGGCAAACGAACGAAAAGTGCGTTTTCACCCTTTGACAAGGCGCACTGAGGTCGCTACTATGCGCCTCGTTCACACGATTCCTCTGTAGTTCAGTCGGTAGAACGGCGGACTGTTAATCCGTATGTCACTGGTTCGAGTCCAGTCAGAGGAGCCAAATTTGAAAAGCCTGCTTTTAAAGCAGGCTTTTTGCTTATCTACGTCTCTGATGTTAACTCAGAATCGCATCCAGCCTGGCAATCACCTTAATCTCAAACTGGAATCCGTACAGCCACGTCACGCCGATCCCGGTCAACGTAGGGTAAGGCGCTTCTCCCCAATATTCTGGCAGGATACTCCAGATAGCGTCGAGGTTTGACTCGGGATCGACGACAAAGAGGGTAACATCAACCACGTCAGCGAACGTGCAGCCCGCAGCCGTAAGAACAGCATTAAGGTTATCGAATGCCAGCCGGATCTGAGCTTCAAGATCCTCTTCTGGAGAACCATCCTCCCGGCTACCAACCTGCCCCGAAACAAACAGAAAACCGTTGGATTTGATGGCCGGTGAATAGCGATTACGCTCATAGAGCGCCTGGCGTCCGAAGGGAAAAACGGCTTCGCGTATTGTCATGTTTGTACCTTTGTAATGGGGCGAAATCTGCCCGGTGAACATAAAGACACTTTACAGGTGCAGGATCGGGCGGATAAACAAGCGACTTTGTCCAACATTGTTTGTAATATCCAAACAATCGGTGAAAAGAGAGGACAAGGGATGGACCGTTTCGATGCGATGCGCGCCTTTGCTCGCGTGGTGGAGGCAGGCAGTTTCACAAAGGCTGCCCAAACGCTTCATATGAGCAAAACCACGGTGACACAGCTTATTCAGCAGCTTGAAGCGCGCCTGCGTGTTAAGCTGCTCCATCGCACCACCCGCAGGCTCGGTGTCACTCCTGATGGCGCGGTCTACTACGAGCGCGTCATCCGTCTGCTGGCGGACATGGAAGATGCTGAAAACAGTCTGTCCAGTTCGGCGATGACGCCCAGGGGACGGCTACGGATAGATGTACCCACTCCTCTCGCCCGTCTGGTGCTGGTGCCCGCGCTACCGGCTTTTCACGCGCGATACCCTGATATCCAGTTCGACATGGGCGTGAGCGACCGGGTGGTGGATCTGATCGGCGACAACGTGGATTGCGTCCTGCGCGGTGGCGAAATCAATGACCAGTCCCTGATCGCACGCCACGTCGGCGATTTGCAAATGGGTGTTTACGTCGCGCCAAGCTATGTGGAACGCCTCGGCGCCCCAGGGCATCCGCGAGAGCTGGAAAACACCGACCATCGCATAGTGGGATTCTTGTCCTCACGCACCGGTAAGATTGATCCTCTGGTACTGCGCTGTGAGAGTGAACATATTGAAATCACGGGAAGCTATGTGCTTGCAGTCGATGATGGCAACGCTTACCTCGAAGCAGGGCTCGCGGGATTAGGCGTGATTGCGCTACCCGTCTATATGGCGGAAGCGCATCAGGCTTGTGGTTCCTTGATTCCGCTATTCGAACAATGGCGTATTAACCCAATGCCCCTGTACCTGGCATTTCCGCCTAACCGCCATATCAACGCCAAACTGCGCGTTTTTATTGATTGGATCGTTGAATTGATGCAGCAGCGTGTCCCTAATTCCAATAGTAAGTCACTACATCCCAGCCTCTGATTCGCTCATCAGCGTCGATTGATGGTTTTAGCGTATTTATTTGTCATTGACTGGTAAGGCCGATCCCAGCCTGAGAAGCCAAATTTGAAAAGCCTGTTAATCCAGGCGGATCACGACACTCTACTACTGGTTCCTCTCATGTATTCCATTACTAAATATGATCATCAACATCAATAACACATAACTATCACTCACATGAAATTGATCGACAAAAACTATTAATTACATTCCGTGTGACATTTATCACAAAATAGGGTTGCCCAACGTTTATTATTTACTGCATAGAAAAAACATAGTTTTCTGTCAGGAAATAATAAACTCATCATGAGGTAAATTTCGTTATTTATACACCTATGGAGGTAATTGTTTTGCCATGGAAAGACCCATCATCAAATGTATTTTTTAGCTGGATTTACATAATATTATTTGCCGCGTGGGGAGGTCTTGTCAGATATCTCCTTGACGTTAAGTCTGGCCAGTCGGGAAGAAATTTATTCTCGGCAATAGCACAAATTATTGTATCAGGATTTACTGGCGTAGTTGCTGGATTGATGTCACAAAGCCTTGGAACAGTATTTCATACTTCGCTTGCCGTCAGCGGTGTATCAGGTGCCATGGGCGTTGTTGCCCTTAATTATTACTGGAAAAAAATCTCTGGAGACAGCAATGATAAATCATGAATTTAGTAAAACGACTGAAAAGAACCTTAAAGGCGTACATAAGGATCTTGTTGATGTGATGAAAAAAGCGTTGAAGTTATCGCCTGTTGATTTCGGCATTTCAGAAGGGGTAAGAAACCAGAAGCGACAGCTTGAGCTATTGGCAGCAGGAAAGTCATTAACCTCAAAAAGCAGGCATTTAACGGGACACGCCGTCGATGTATTCGCAGTCATAAACGGCACAGCATCATGGGAGTTTAAACATTACCAGACCATTGCAACGGCGGTGTTTCAGGCCGCTAAGGAGTTATCTGTTGATGTTGAGTGGGGCGGCAACTGGACGGAAATAAAGGATGGCGTTCATTTTCAGCTCTCACGAAAGATGTATCCTGAATAGGTACTAAATATTTGGCAGGTTTATTCCAGAGGATAATACGGCACACCGGCATTTGCTGGTTGATTAACCATACCCTGTTTACGCAACTATTTTATAAGAGGAGAATTACAATACAAAACTGTTCTTAATTACCACAGCACGAAATTATCGATCAGGCGTTTATTTGTTCGCTATTTCTATTGGCGATGCTTTATTGCGCTGACAAAAAAACATATATCTCATTGAACAAAAAAAAGGAATACAATCATGACTATTACTTATGTTAAAACTGAACTTGCTCCAGCCGACAATCAGCTTGCTGCATATATTTATTTTACTTCAGATACGCCAGTAAGCTACTCTTACACCGTATCAAAACGGACGACCAGCCCAACCAGCGTAGATTTCACTTATACATCAGACCTGATTTATGGTGTTTCTCAAACCATAAAAATTCCTGTTATTGGTCTTTATGCACAATATGCAAACAGCGTGCAGGTCGTGTTTAAGGATGAAGCTGGAGCTGAAGTTTTCAATCAAGCATTCACTATTAGCACGGAAGATCAGGTATATGATACATCTGTCATCTTCCACCTCGATATTGAAAAAACCGATCCTGCACTATTTACCTCTGTATGGGGAAACAGTTGGTTAATGGAATCTTCTGGCCGCGGTTATGACCAAAATGGTGACCTGCGCTTTAACTTCCTATCGGTTTATCATCTCCAGCCGTTGAGAATTCACAACGGTTACATCTATACCGGTAGCGATGAAGATATGTCATGGTATGGTCGTCGCTTTTTCAAAATTGACATTCTTGGTAATGTCATCTTTGAGTTCGACATGCGTGATTCTGATGGCAATCACTATTCAAACACTCACGATTTGGTCTGGGACTCGGCAGGTGATATTTATATGTTTGGTAACGACAGTCCTAATCGGATAACCAATACGATGGGGCAAGATGCCCTGGTTCTTAAATTCAACGATCAGACCGGAAAAATGATTTGGGCAAAAAATTATACCAGTGAGTATAGCGGCTCTCAAATCTTAAATAATAGCACACCTAATGATATTCACTTAAACTCGCTTTCATGGATTGCAAGCAGTCCGAATAATGAAGAGGCAGTGATTGTTCACTCCCGTTCAACGAGTACGACTTTTGGTATTTCTATCGTTGATGGTAGTATCCTGTGGGTGATCAATACAGGTAATTTCAACCCTCAATTCCCGGTAAACCCAGAAACTATTCACATTGATAATTCCGGTATTACTAACTATGAGAATGGTGCTCACACTGTGTGCACCACGAATAATAGTGCATTTGCAGAAAATATCGACCCTACTGTTGGGAAATTTGTTTTATCCGTCTTTGATAATAGATCCTGTCTTGATGCGAATGAAAATCCTGTTGTTCGCCCTATCAATGACAATGCGACAACAGATGCCTATTCAACGCCACCAGCTCGTATTCTATTCTATGCTGTAGATTTAGCAGCTAAAACAGCTGTGGAAGTTCACGCACCTATTGAACTACCAACAACCCCTATCATCCAATGGACTGATTTTATGGGAGGAGTGTTTGACCATGACGATTACTTCGTTATTTTTACCAACCATGCCCGCTCATTCTTTATTTCCGATGTAAACGGCAATATGATTGCCACAATCTACGATGTCATTTCTTTGCCTGATGGTGCACCTCAATTCCCTGCAGAAGCCTATCGTGCAAGATTATTTAATGAAACGGAGCTTACTGACGTAATCACTGCGGCATCCATTCATGCAAATTAATAAAAAGATGTAATAAAAACATTAGCACTTGATCGGCAGGTTTTAATTACCCATTGATCGCACTGCAAATGTTAAAAGGGTTCATGTATCTTCATGAACCCTTGACGATATAGACTACGTATTTAGATCCTATCTCGTCATTTTATCATTATAGTCATGCGCCAGGGCAAGAAGAACTTGCGTTACACGCCCTGCAGATAGTTTGGCACTATGGGTAAATTTCGTTTGTTTGTATAGCCAGTGGATAAAATACCTGCTGGCCGTTAAAGAGAGTATTTTAGCGTTACTCCTGTCCCCCCCTGTTAATGGGCAAGCCATCTTACGGTTTTTTCCCTGAACCCAAAGCTGCCACTGACTTTGCCACCAGCCATGCTGTGTTGTCCTCAGAAAAGTCCAGGGTATATCATTCTCAGCTTCATTGATTTCCTCTTCTATAAACCAAAGCTCACCTTCCCGCTGGCGAAACAGATCTGCCCAGGCGGTAATAACGGCTCCTCGGAGAAAGCATTCGTGTGAAATAACGTGCGTTTTTACCTGAGGAAAAAGGATGTTCAGCACGCGAAAATGCCCGTGAACCGCGATAACGGGACGCAGAATCACACCTCTGGCGTTACGTTTGAGAGCCGCACTTCCATACTGAATTTCATCAAACTGGCTCCGTTGTAGAAATTGCATCTCGCGCATATCAACACGATTTACGATATCACTATGGGGCAAATCAGGCTCAATATTCCCACACCAGTGATACCTTAACGTTTCACCGCTGGCATGCGGAGTAAAATTGGTAGAGATATGAAGAACAGTACCGCGGTCGGCATCTAAACTGAATAGAACATACAGTTTCTGTTCAGCACTGCTCCCCTGGAACGGCACAATAAGTGGAACAGTTTCAATTCGTTCCGGGGGGACGATTTTGCTTTTTGTTTGCCGTTTGGGTGTCCAGACTTTTCTGCAGGCTCGGCACTGAACGCGTTGTGTTCTCTGTGGATTATAACCATAACAGATAGTTTTCAGGTTATAACATTCAGGACAAAAATAACCTTTTTCTGAGGCATATGCCTTTAAGTGAGCAGATAGCCATTCATTATATTGTTGTTCATCAAACAGCGGGGTATAACTCCCGCAAGCCCGACAGTGTAATGCCGGAAATCCCAGTCTGTAATCTGGCCAACTGTAATCTATAGATGCTGATAGTGGTAGCCCTAAATTGCGGCAACCAAACGATTTGCATGTATTAATCGTAAATAGAGTCAATATGCGTTACCAACGATTTCAAAAGGTCGATGATTTTGCCCCATAACTCCTGGGTGATTGTGTGAGCAGACTCGCATAAAAGATTCTTTCAGAACGTAAAGTAACTGTTCTTTATATAACAGAAAGGAACTGATGATGAATATAAAAGCGATTAGCGCAGGTATTTTGTTGACATTACCATTTTGGGCCTGTGCCAAGGATGTCACGCTTATTTATACCAACGATCTCCACGCTCATGTCGAACCTTATAAAGTCCCATGGATCGCTGACGGTAAACGCGATGTCGGAGGCTGGGCGAATATCACCACGATGGTAAAAAAGGAAAAACAAAAAAGTAAAGCAACGTGGTTTTTTGATGCAGGTGACTACTTTACGGGTCCGTATATTAGTAGTTTAACGAAGGGAAAAGCAATTATTGATATTATGAATACCATGTCGTTTGATGCTGTTACGATAGGTAATCATGAATTTGATCATGGCTGGGATAATACGTTATTACAGCTAAGCCAGGCGAAATTCCCTATTGTACAGGGCAACATATTCTATCAGAACAGCAACAAATTATTCTGGGATAAGCCTTATACCATCATCGAAAAAGATGGTGTGAAAATTGGTGTCATTGGTTTGCACGGTGTGTTTGCCTTCAATGATACCGTTTCTGCGGCAACGCGCGTAGGTATTGAAGCGCGGGATGAAATTAAGTGGCTGCAGAGCTATCTCGATGAACTGAAAGGAAAAGTCGACTTGACCGTATTGCTGGTTCATGAAGGCACGCCGGCGCGTCAGTCCAGCATAGGCGGAACCGACGTACGCCGTGCCCTGGATAAAGATATTCAAACCGCAAGCCAAGTGAAAGGTCTGGATATTCTGATTACGGGACATGCGCATGTCGGTACGCCGGAACCGATTAAAGTAGGCAAGACGCTGATCCTCTCGACCGACAGCGGCGGTATTGATGTGGGTAAACTGGTACTGGATTACACGAAGCCACATCAGTTTACGATGAAGAATTTTGAGCTTAAGACCATTTATGCAGATGAGTGGAAGCCCGATCCGCAGACAAAACAGGTAATCGACGGCTGGAATAAGAAACTTGATGAAGAGGTTCAAAAAACGGTGGCGCAGTCGCCGGTTGAATTGACGCGTGCGTATGGTGAATCAGCCTCGCTGGGTAATCTGGCTGCGGATGCTTTGCTGGCAGCAGCGGGTAAAAATACACAGCTGGCCTTAACCAACTCGGGTGGTATTCGTAATGAGATCCCGTCTGGTGCGATTACAATAGGCGGCGTCATTAGTACGTTCCCATTCCCTAACGAACTGACCACGATGGATCTCACGGGCAAACAATTGCGTACTTTGATGGAGCATGCCGCAGGTTTAAGCAATGGCGTCTTGCAGGTATCGAAAGGCCTGGAGATGAAATATGACAGCAGTAAACCGGTCGGACAGCGGGTCGTCGCATTTACCCTTAATGGTAAACCGATTGAGGATGCGACAGTCTACCACATTGCCACCCAGAGCTTCCTTGCCGACGGCGGGGATGGTTTTGCCACGTTTACTGAGGGTAAAGCACGCAATACAACCGGCGGTTACTACGTTTCTAACGCAGTGATCGATTACTTCAAGGCGGGCAATACCATTACGGATGAACAGCTCAACGGCATGCGCGTTGTTGATGTGAAAAAATAACAGTTTATTCGACTGTGCATATTAAAAAGGTTCATGCATCTGCATGAACCCTTATTTAAACTCTTGCTTTTTTCAAAGGGACTCATTATGAATAAAAATATAAAGCTTAGTCTGATTGCATTGTGCATGTCCGCTACGTTAGTCGCATCAGCTAGCGCGAAGGATGTGACTATTTATTACACCAACGATTTACATGCTCATGTCTCTCCAGGGAAAATTCCAGCCGTCGATAAAGAACGTGCAGTTGGCGGTTTTGCTAATATAGCGACCATCGTCAATGATGCTAAGAAAAAAAATAAAGATGTCTTTTTCTTCGATGCGGGAGATTACTTTACTGGACCCTATATAAGCACCCTGACCAAGGGTGAAGCCATTATTGATATAATGAACACTATGCCTTTTGATGCTGTGTCAGTGGGGAACCATGAATTTGATCATGGCGTTGATAATATGGTTAAGCAGTTATCAAAAGCGAAATTCCCTGTTTTGCTGGGTAATGTTTTTTATAGCAACAGTGACAAACCTGTCTGGGATAATCCCTGGACTATTATCGAAAAAGATGGTGTGAAAATTGGAGTAATTGGAGTACATCAGAAGTTTGCATTTTATGACACTGTTGCCGCCAAAGCTTATGCTGGCGCAGAAGCCCGTGATGAAGTACCTTACATTCAAAAAGGACTTGATGCGTTAAAAGGCAAAGTTGATATCACCGTACTGCTTATTCATGAAGGTACACCAGCACGCCAATCAAGTTATGGAAATAAAGACGTCGCCAGATTATTACAAGCCGATATTGATACTGCAAAGAAATTTAAGGGCATTGATGTTTTAATCACAGGACACGCTCATGTAGGTACACCTGAGCCAATTAAAGTCAATGACACACTCATTGTTTCAACAGATGCATATGGTACTGATATTGGTAAATTAGTATTGAACCTCAACCCTAAGACTAAAAAAATTGATGGCTATAGCGGTAAATTAATCACTGTATTTGCAGACGAATATAAACCAGATCCTAAAGTTCAAACCAGGATTGATGAGTGGAATGCAAAGCTGAAAAGTATCACTGAGCAGGTCATTGGCTCGACAACAGCGCCCTTCACTCGCTCTTATGGAGAATCATCACCTGTTGGTAATTTAGTGATTGACGCTATGATGGCCAAAGCGCCGGACGCCGTCGTGGGATTACAGAACAGCGGAGGATTGCGTGCTGATTTTCCACAAGGAAAATTACGTTATGGTGATGTGATTACTACCTTCCCCTTTAATAACGAACTGGTTGAAATGGATCTCACCGGAAAAGATCTCACCGATTTAATGATTCACGCAACTAATCTCACCAATGGTATTTTACAAGTATCAAAAAGCGTTCATGTTGAATATGACAGTAAAAAACCTTTGGATGAACGAATCATTAAGTTCACTATTAATAACCAAGCAGTAGTTCCTGACAAAACATACCGGGTTGCTACACATTCATTTTGTGCAACAGGCGGCGATGGATTTGAGGCATTTTTAAAAGGAAAGAATGTCAAAACTATCAACAGTACCACATCTGCAGAGTCAATCATTGATTATGTCAAGGCTCATAACCCATTAAAACCTGATCTTGAAATGAGGGTGACTGATGTAAGTGCAGCTAAATAGGTTCAATAAAAGATTGCTGGAATAGTCTTTTCAACATACCTCTGTGCAAGGAATTATACACATGAAAAAAATGGAATGTTTTTTATCAGGCGCATTTATATTTCTACCCATGGTAACGTTTGCAGACTCTGGAAATGATGAATATCTATCAGACTGGTGGCATCAAAGCATTAATATAGTAGGAAGTAATTCCACTCGCTTTGGTCCATTGAAAAGAGCAGATTTATATCCAGAGTATCGCGCATGGGCGCATGTAGATTGGTTTGATTTCTATGGTTACGCGGACTTACCTAAGTTTTTCGGTATAGGTAATGATAACGATATCGGTATCTGGGATAATGGCTCTCCATTTTTTACGGAGATAGAACCACGTTTTAGTATCGACAAATTAACGGGAGTCGACCTGAGCTTTGGTCCATTTAAAGAATGGTATTTTGCTCATAACTATATCTATGATGCAGGTACGAATGCCGGACAGCGTCAGAGCACATGGTATATGGGGTTAGGGACAGATATTGATACTGGGCTACCGATGACATTATCTGCAAACATCTATGCCAAATATCAAGGAAACAATTATAATGCTGCCAACGAAAATGAGTGGGATGGATATCGCGTTAAAATAAAATACGCCATCCCTATTACAACGTTATTGGGTGGAAAGCTAAACTACATCGGCTTTACCAATTTTGATTTCGGTTCAGATTTAAAAGAAGAATCAGGTGGTGCGCAACCATTTTACTCCCGTACAAATGAATCGATAGTTTCCACCCATATACTCAGCTTAGTTTACCCTCACTGGAGCTATGGCGCGACCCTTCGTTATTTCTATCATGGCGGACAATTTGAAGAAGGTAGTAAAGCATTTAACAGTAACGGGGGTGTAACCACTATAGATTCAACAGGATGGGCTTACTATTTAACTGTCGGCTATACTTTTTAACTTAAATCAAAGGGATTGGTTATGAAGATAAAAATAATTGCAGCAGGTATTCTGTTGACGTTGCCACTTTGGACTTTCGCCAAAGATGTCACTATTATTTACACCAATGATCTCCATGCTCATGTCGATGCTTATAAACTCCCGTATGTCGCGGACGGTAAGCGCGAAATTGGTGGATTTGCTAATATAACGACGTTAGTCAAAAAGGAAAAGTCCAACAATAAAGCCACCTTTTACTTTGATGCCGGTGACTATTTTACTGGCCCCTATATCAGCAGTCTGACAAAGGGAGAGGCAATAATTGATATAATGAATACCATGCCCTTCGATGCGGTATCCATTGGTAACCATGAATTTGACCATGGCTGGGACAATCTTTTACGCCAGTTAAGTAAGGCAAACTTCCCCGTTCTGTTGGGGAATGTGTTCCATAAGGACAGTGAAATTCCTTTCTGGAACAAACCGTATACCATTCTGGAAAAGGATGGCGTAAAAATTGGCGTTATTGGGCTGCACGGTGTGTTTGCGTTTAATGACACTATTTCAGAACTCTCGATCCGAGGGCTCGATAATGATAAAAATAATCGCTTTGATAAATCCGCCGCAGCCCTCAAAAACCAGGGGATTGAAGCTCGCGACGAGGTGAAATATCTGCAGCATTATCTGGATGAGTTGCGGGATAAGGTTGACGTCACCGTTGCGCTCGTTCACGAAGGCGTTCCTGCACGTCAGTCCAGTATTGGTAATACAGACGTCAGGCGTGCACTGGATAAAGATATTCAAACCGCAAGTCAGGTCAAAGGACTTGATATTCTCATCACCGGGCACGCTCACACAGGTACACCGGAACCTATCAAGGTGGGGAATACGCTAATCCTTTCTACTGACAGTGGCGGTATCGATGTAGGTAAGTTGGTACTTGATGTCGACCCTGCCGCTCATACCCACGCAATGAAAAGCTTCGAGCTGAAAACACTCTATGCCGACGAATGGAAACCTGACCCAACAACACAGAAGGTTATCGATAGCTGGAACAAAAAACTCGCAGATATCGTGCGCCAGCCAGTCGGTGAATCACCTGTCATGCTAACCCGCGCCTATGGCGAGTCATCACAGCTTGGCAATTTGTTTACAGATGCCATGCTTGCCGCCGCGCCAAATGCACAAATCGCGCTGATCAACTCCGGTAGCTTACGTGCTGATCTCAACGCGGGCCCTATTACCTTTGGTGACATTACCAGCACATTCCCTTTCAAGAATGAGCTTACAGAGATGGACCTCAGCGGCAAGGATTTGCTGAATTTGATGGAACATGGGGCATCGCTCACTAATGGCATACTACAAATGTCACAGGGCGCTGAAATGCATTATATACCGCAGAAACCTGCAGGGCAGCGCGTAGTCTCTTTCACAATCAACGGCAAAAAGATCGTCGATACGGAGACTTATCATGTTGCTACGACGACATTCCTGGCTTTGGGGGGCGATGGTTTTCTGGCATTTAAAGAGGGAAAAAATGTTCAAGTGCGTGCCGGACATAATGTCTCCGATGTCGTGATTGATTATCTGAAATCAGGGCACAAAATCGTTCCTGCACACGTAAACGAGATGCGGGTTCAAGTCAGTAAATAATAAAATATTGATGCCATCCATCTTTGGGTGGCATCAGCTATCTGTCCGTTTCGTTCACTCGCGATTCTAACGCGATACGCTTTGCCAAAGGGACTGCGGACCAAAGGAAAAATAATAATGGAATATTGTCATATGAGAGCGAAACTTCCAGGTGCATCCTGCTATGTACATAGTAAGGATTGCTCCTATCCCAGCAAAACGTATTGCATGGACGATACGGAGCTTCAACTATTTATTCGTCAGGAAATTGATACCAGGGGAACTCACGATGTTATTTTTTCCTGGCAGGACTGTGAGTTAACACCTGAAAGGCTAATTTTCTTTAAAAGCGTTATCGAGCTACAAAAGAAATTTTCACAAGATAAAAAAATTATAAATACATTGCCCATCAACGGCACTCTATTGGACGATAGCTGGTGTGAGTTTTTCAAGGAAAATCAGTTTCTGATCAGCGTTGAAGTCGATGTAGATATTCAGCCAGTTGATAAACTCCACAATGAAATTTCCGTTAAATCTACGAATCATATTGTTGAAAAAACCGTAAGATTGCTGCAGCAACATGACCTTGAATTTCAGACAGTAACGGTCATTGACGCCATAAATAGCCAGCAACCGCTGCAGGTGTACCATTATTTGAGGAATCTTGGAAGTCGTCATATGCTCTTTATCCCCTTCCTTAAACCGCTTGAACGAGGTGGGTTCGAAGCGCAGAGTCTTTCGCCCACCGCATTGGGGATTTTTTTGAAAACGATTTTTTATACCTGGATACGCCTGGATATTGGAACGATTAAAATCCCCTTTTTTGAGCATACTTTTGCTGCGTGGTGTGGGTTATTTGTACCGAACTGCGTTTATGCACCAAGTGATGACAGCAATCAAGCTACGGCAACTGCTATGCAGGAAATTATTGCGAATCAGAGAGTTGAGCAGTCCCAAACAACACGATTAGAAGAATGTACGCGTTGCAAAGTAGAATTCGCCTGCCACGGCGGTTGCGCAAGAGAAAGTATTGCACTTTCCCAATGCGCTGATCCGCAGCTTAATTATTTTTGCGAAGGTTATAAGGCGTTTTTTACATATGTTGAACCCTATATGTTAATGATGAGAGCTTTGTGGGAACAAAGCTATGCGCCTTCCGATATTCGTCAGTATTTGGCCTGACATTGTTCCCTGTACGAGTCGTGCCGACGCGCTGCCCCGAAGTTAAATCTGATAATCAATCGCCACTTCTTCGGGTTCCATCACCTGCCGCTTGATCTCATCAACGGATAGCCCGGCATTGCATAGCTCGAGAAAGCGCCATACATAGTTGCGCTGCAGCTGCCCGCGTTTCAGGCCAAGCCATACGGTGTTAGCGTCAAACAGATGACGCGTATCAAGACGCACCAGGTTCCCGTCTTCACGTTCTCCACTGGACTGTTCCGCCACCAGACCAATACCCAGACCCAGTTCGACGTAGGTTTTAATCACATCAGAATCCTGCGCGCTCAGCACCACGTCCGGCGTTAACCCTTTGCGGTTGAAGGCCTCATCAATGCGCGAGCGCCCGGTAATGCCCTGGCGGTAAGTAATCAGTGGCCACTTAGCGATGGCTTCCAGCGTCAGGGGGGATACCTGATTCAACGGATGATCAATAGGAAGTAATAAACTGTGGTACCAGCGGAACCACGGGAACGCCACCAGCAGCGGGTCGTTGCTCAGGCGTTCGCTGGCAATACCGATATCCGCTCCCCCGTTTTGCAGCAGCACTTCAATTTCCTGCGGCGTGCCCTGGATAAGCTCCAGACGGACATCAGGGAAAAGTTCACGGAACGCTTTAATCACCGGCGGCAGGCTGTAGCGAGCCTGTGTGTGGGTGGTGGCGATGGTGAGTACGCCCGAGGCATCATTGGTAAAGAGATCCGCCAGACGACGAACGTTGCTGGCCTCGTTGAGGATCCGCTCCGCGATGGTGAGCAATGCCTTGCCAGGCTCCGTCATGCCAAGCAGTCGCTTACCACGACGGATAAAAATCTCTATACCCAGCTCCTCTTCCAGCTCGCGGATATGGCGGCTCACGCCGGACTGAGAGGTATAAAGCATATTGGCGACTTCGGTCAGGTTAAAGTCCCGCCTGGCCGCCTCACGGATAATTTTAAGTTGCTGGAAATTCACGATTCACTCCGGCGCATCTGACATAGCTCTATTGTTAGAGTCAGCTGAGCTGCAGAACAAATAATAAAAACCAGCATCTTATTCTTTTATGGAATATTAACTCACGAGCTGCAGCTCACGATTCTCCAGCGAAGGCTTGCTGACCAGCGACATCAAAATCTCTTTTACCGCCTGCGCCTGCGGTGACAGCGAACCGCGCGCGGACATGTTCAGCGACAAAGGTAAGCTCATAGACGGCGTTGTGATGCGCGCCATCCAGCCATTTGCCGCACTGCACAGCGAGCGTGCAGCGGATTCCGGCAGAACCGTCACTCCCATTCCGCTAGCGATAGCTGCGGTCAGCGTGGAGATAGAGTCGATTTCGCCAATAATTTTTGCCGTCAGGCGGCGCAGAGAAAATGCCTCATCCACACGCACGCGCACGGCGCTGTAGTCGCGCGGAAGATAGAGATTCATCTCAGCCACGGCGGTCAGGTCTACGCTCTGACCCGGGCAGTCGCGAGTACCCACGAGGTAGAGATCTTCTTTCAGCAGCGGCTGGCTGGTGATCCCGGCAACCGGAGAGCGATCGTAGAGCACAGCCATATCCAGCTGGCCGTTGAGCAGTTTGTCATTCAGTACGGAACCGCTGTTTTCGTGCAGGTATACCAGCACTTCCGGCAGCTCGGCGCGCACGGCCTGCAGCAGCGGCATGGTAATAGACGATGCGGCCGTTCCCGGCGCCAGACCGATGGAGACGTGCCCGCTCAGGGTCTGACCGACATTGTTTACTGCCAGCTGCGCCTGTTCACACTGGCGGAGGATGGTGCGTGCGTGGGTATAAAGGATCTTACCTGCTTCCGTTGGCGTAACGCCGCGTTTGGTGCGGATCAACAGCTGCTGATCCATCTCGCCTTCCAGAGTAGCCACCTGCTGGCTCAGCGCAGGCTGCGCGATATGCAGCACTTCTGCCGCTTGAGTCAGGCTGCCGATATCGACGATTTTTACGAAGTATTTCAGTCGTCTTAAGTTCATTTTGCCCCCTGTTCGAAATGCTGTGCCGTAACCGGCTGTCGTTGTTGAACAGGTTTTGCAATATGAATGCCAGTTTTTCGAAGAGGTCTGATTTGTTGCTAAGCGGCTGAAAATAAGGAAACCTAATCATGGAGGGGGCATTTATTACTGAAACAGCAGTTTATGATCTGCCCCATTAGAGGTATAACCGCACCATTACGGTGCATTCCGCTGTCAAAAACATCACTTTGCCGATTTTGTCGGCAAACGATCAAAAGGTGTTGATCCACCCTTTGACAAGCTCGGCTGACGTCGATACTATGCGCCCCGTTCACACGATTCCTCTGTAGTTCAGTCGGTAGAACGGCGGACTGTTAATCCGTATGTCACTGGTTCGAGTCCAGTCAGAGGAGCCAAATTTGAAAAGCCTGCTTTTAAAGCAGGCTTTTTGCTTTTCTGCGCCAGGGCAAATTGCCGGGGGCGAAAAGGGCTTCACATGCCAAGCTTAACCGGCATCCCCGAGCGCCGTTCAAGTTCAGTTCCTGCGCCCTCGTTAATCAACTGCGTCCGCTGCGCGGCTGAAATTGGCAGGGGCACTTTTCGGGTCGATTCAAATTCCGCACGGTTACGTGATAATGGTTCATGCACTTCCACCCAGCGGCTACCGTCTGGCTCCGTGGTGACTTTAACGGGCCGATCGATGAGCTGTACTCGGGTCCCTACAGGGACATGATCGAAAAGGTATTTGATGTCGTTATTACGCAGACGAATACAGCCCTGGCTCACCCGCAGTCCGATACCGAAATTCGAATTTGTGCCGTGAATGGCATACAGCCTGCCGATATAGATCGCATATAGCCCCATTGGGTTATCTGGCCCTGCAGGGACAAACGCTGGCAGTGTTTTACCTTCAGCCGCATAGGCACGGCGCGTATTCGGCGTAGGCGACCAGGTCGGCCCCACCTGCTTACGCTCAACGGCCGTCACCCAATTACGCGGTGTTTCACGCCCGGCCTGACCGATGCCGATGGGCAGCACCTCAACGGTGTTGCCGCCCGGCGGATAGTAATAGAGACGCATTTCTGCCACATTCACCACAATTCCTTCGCGGACAGTATCAGGCAAAATCAGCTGCTGAGGGATCGTTAATGTCGTACCTGATTTGGGGAGAAAAGGATCCACGCCAGGGTTGGCCTCCAGCATATTACTCAGCCCCAGTCCGTACTGCGCGGCAAAGGCTTCAAGGGGCAACGTGTTACCCTGTGGAACAGTGATGGTTATCGGAGCACCCACAAGACGGCTGCCTTCGGGTGGCAAGGTATAGGTCACGGCAAACGCGCCGGGAACGGCGGCACAAAGCGTGAGAACGAACGAGGCAAGTCGAATCATAGTGTCCTGAGCTCGAAAATAGAGAAAGCCTGAACGTAAGCAGGCTTTCTCAGTTTACGCTATTTCGCCTCAGTTTTGCGCCACTTGCGTGTCAGAACTTTTTCCGCTTCAACAATAAGGAACATCACAAAACCAATCAGCAAGGTGATGACCCAGTAGCGGAACGGCAGCGCTTCTGTGCCAAACAGCATCTGCATGAAAGGTGCGTAGATAATGAGGAGCTGAAGCGCCAGCAGCACACCACTCACGATCCAAATCCCTTTATTTGCCAGCAGACCTTTGCTCAACGAGAAACCATCATTCACGCGGCAGTTGAGCATGTAAAACCACTGCGCCGTCACCAGGGTTTGCAGCAGCACGGTACGGATAAATTCCGCCGAGTAGCCACGCGGTTGCAGCCAGGCCTCCAGGATGAAGGCGCTGATGGCAATCATCAGGCCGACAAATACCACGCGCCAGATGGCATAGCCGTCCATCACATGCAGATTCGCCTTGCGAGGCGGTCGGTTCATGATGTCTTTCTCGCCCGCCTCGAACGCCAGCCCAAAAGAGAGCGTCGCCGATGTCGCCATGTTCATCCACAGGATCAGGACCGGCGTCAGCGGGATCAGGTTCCCCGCCAGCAGCGCGATGATGATCAGCAGGGCCTGAGCGATGTTGCTGGGGATAACGAACAGAATGGTTTTTTTCAGGTTATCGTAAACCCGCCGTCCCTCATGTACCGCGCGGGCAATAGTGGCAAAGTTGTCATCCGTTAACACCATGTCGGCGGCTTCCTTGGTGACTTCCGTGCCTTTAATCCCCATGGCAATACCCACATCCGCCCGCTTGAGCGCCGGGGCATCATTGACGCCATCCCCGGTCATGCCCACCACTTCCTGTTTACTTTGCAGGGCCTGCACAAGGCGGAATTTATCCTCCGGGCTGGTTCGCGCAAAAATATCGTACTGCTGCGCGGCGTCGCTCAGCTGACGATCGTCCATCGCCTCCAGCTCACGTCCGGTGATAGCGCTTGCGGCGTTACCAATACCCAACATTTGCCCAATACTCATCGCCGTTTGCGGGTGGTCGCCGGTGATCATCTTCACGCGGATCCCCGCCTGCAGGCAGTCGGCAATCGCGGTAATGGCCTCCGGACGCGGCGGATCCATCATTCCGGCAATCCCGAGCAGGATCACTCCATCCTGCAGGTCCGGATGATCCAGCTCTCGTTGACCGTCGCGGGCGGGTTTCCAGGCCGCAGCCACCATGCGCAGCCCCTCACGGGCATACTCTTCAATCCTCCCTTCCCAGTAAGGCAGATCGAACGGTTGTATTCCGTCATTCGTCTGCTGGTACTGACAGAGGCGGAACAGCACGTCCGGCGCACCGGTAATCAGAATCACCTCTTCATCGCCCAGACGGTAAAGCGTGGACATGTATTTATATTGCGAATCAAACGGGATTTTACTGCGCATTTCGGTATCGAGCGGCGGGAGCTGAATTTTCGCCGCCAGCACCTTCAGCGCGCCCTCGGTCGGCCCCCCGGTGATTTTCCACAGCCCCTGCTCGTCTTTGATCAACTGGCTGTCATTACAGAGGTCGATGGTGCGCAGGTAGCGTTCCAGTAACGAACCCTGCACCACGCTGACGGGCGTCGGATCGTCTACGGGGTGAATGTTCCCCACCGGTTCGTAGCTGTCTCCCTCCACGCGATAGGTCGTGTCAGCGGTAATCACCGCTTTGACCGTCATTTCATTCATCGTCAGGGTGCCGGTTTTATCCGAGCAGATGACCGTCATCGCGCCCAGCGTTTCCACCGTAGGCAGCTTACGGATGATGGCCTTGCGGCGCGCCATAGCCTGTACGCCAAGCGAAAGGATGATGGAAATGATCGCCGGCAGGCCTTCCGGCACCGCAGCAACGGCGAGGCTGATGAGCGACAACACCAGCTCGGAAACCGGCATATCGCGGAACAGCAGACTGAAGACAAACAGCGCCACCATCATCACCAGGATAGTGATGAAGATAGTCTTACCGAGCTTATCCATCTGCACCATCAGCGGCGTGCGGTGTTTTTCGATATCAGACATCATCTGATTGATGTGTCCAAGCTCGGTTTCGCCCCCGGTTGCCACCACCACGCCTTTTCCACCGCCGGAGCTGACGGTAGTACCTGAATAAAGCAGATTATACCGGTCACCTAAAGGCAATTCCCCGCTTAACACATCGCTGTTTTTCTCTACAACGGTGGATTCACCGGTCAGAATGGCCTCCTCCACGCGAAGGTTATGCGCTTCAATCACACGCAAATCCGCAGGAATACGATCCCCGGCGCGGATCACCACGATGTCACCCGGAACCAGCGTCGTGGTAGGGATCGTTTCATGATTACCTTGTCGAACCACCACGGCTTCGCTGGAGAGCATATTGCGAATACTTTGCAGCGATTTTTCAGCATTGCTCTCCTGAATGTGACCAATCAGTGCGTTAACGATGGCAACCCCGAGGATGACAAACATATCGACCCACTGGCCCATAAAGAGCTTGAGTAGTGCAGCCACCAGCAGAACGTAAATCAGCACATCGTTAAAATGGGCCAGGAAGCGCAGCCAGGCGGGTTTGCCTTTTTTTTGCGGTAACGCATTTTCACCATACTGCTGGAGTCGGACCGATGCCTCACTGCTGCTCAGCCCCTCCGCAGTGGAGTTGATATTCGCCAGGGTGTCGTCAACGGTTTGTTGATAATAAGGACGTTCAGGTTTTTCTGTTTTCATCGTTCCTTCCTCAGGTTCTTTTCAGAAATCACCTTGCTTTCATGCAATTAACGAATAACGAAAACAGGAACATGTGCGTAACGCACAATACTTGCCGCCTCTGACCCCAGGAGATGGGTTTGAATATTGGGATTTCGAGAGCCGACAATAATTGCCCCGGCAGCAAGTTCATCCGCCAGCTTAATAACCTCATCTCGAACATTTCCGCTACGAACATGGAGGTGAACACGTTCTTCTGGCAAATTGAGTTTTTTGACCAGGTCAGACAGTTTTTCTTTAGAATTATTAATCATATATTCATCCATCTTGCGCGCATCTGAAATAAAACCACGCGTCAGTTCGGCAGAAAACTTAGGCATGACGTGCAGCAGATGAATGTCACCCGATGCGCTTTGTGCCAGGAACTGTGCATGCTGAAGGGCTTTATCAGCCAGGCTAGTCTCGTAAACATCCACCGGAACCAGAATATTTTTGTACATATCGAGCATCCTTTTTATAACCAACACAGTAGTGAGTGAAGCAATAAAATGCATTAAATGCAGGGAGTTACCCTTAATGCCAGTTACGGGAAAAAAAGATGAATGATATTAAACGTAGCACAGGAATATCAGGTTTAACGCTTACCCACTGATATTGGTTATTTAACATTTATCTTTTCTCCAACTATGCTCTTAGAAAGACGCTCTATACAGCGCATGGAGGAATGAATGTACGGTTTAAGCCTTTTCCGTCTTGGTTTGTTTATTGCACTTGCCATTATTGCCAGCACGGCAATTGGGCTATTCACCTATATGGTTGTCACTGTTCTGGCAGAATAGTGTCACCCCCTGCCCTTGCTACGGAAGAAATAAAACAGTTATTTATTAGGGGAATACAGTGAACCGCTACCTCATTTTACCGTTCGTTATCCTAACGCTCACGGCGTGCGACCCAAAACCCGAGCAAGCCGCACCCCTGCCGCGAATGGTTAAAGTGGCGGAGGTAACTATCCCCGCTCACGCCCAGCAGCGTGTTTTTCCCGCACGTATTGAATCGGGTGATGCAACAGACCTCTCCTTCAAGCGAGGAGGTCAAATCGAGGCGCTCGATATACGTCAGGGTGCAGCCATTAAGCAAGGGCAGCAGCTCGCCAGGCTGAACGCCCGTGAAACCCAGCAGCGGGTAAACGACAGACAAACCGCAGCGACACTCGCCCAGCGGCAGTTCGAACGCTTCCAGACGCTGGCGGGACGCCAGGCTGTCTCGAAAGCAGAAATGGACGTACAGCGCGCGAACCGCGATTCGGCGAATGCAGCGCTGCAAATAGCCCGTGAAGAGCTGAATCAGATGACGCTCGTCGCCCCCTTCAGCGGGACGGCGGCCAGCGTACACGTTCGAAACCATCAGGTGGTGTCTGCCGGTCAACCGATTGCAACCCTGACCCGCACCGACCTGTTGGACGTGGTGTTTAGTATTCCTGAGAACCTGTTCAACACCTTTGATATCCGTAACGCGCAGTATCGCCCCGTGGTGAGAATTAACGCCATTCCGGATCGTGAATTTACCGCCGTCTACAAAGAACACTCGGGCAGCAGCGACAGCAATACGCTGACCTGGCAGGTGATTTTAACCATGCCCCGCCCGGACGATTTTCCCGTCGTGGGAGGTGTAAGCGGTACGGTTACCATCAATCTAACCAACCTTCCGGCTGGCGCAGGCGCTCAGGCGCTGGTTGTGCCGGTCGAGGCGGTCTTTAACCCGGACAACAGCCCGCGCAATGAACCGCACGTCTGGGTTGTGGCCGGGGAAGGCGACACGCTCCACCTGGAAGATCGCAAGGTCAGCGTGGGGCAAGTGACCACAGAGGGCGTGGTAATTACCAGTGGCCTTAAGGCAGGCGAACGCGTGGTGGCCGCTGGCGTAGGAGAGCTCCATGCTAACCAGCCGGTTCGCATCTGGACGCGTGAACGGGGACTGTAATGGATATCTCTCGTCAATTCATCAATAACCCCATCCGTGTCTGGCTGACGATCCTGCTGCTGGGCGTCGGGGGCATTTTCGCCCTGTTGAATATCGGCAGGCTGGAAGATCCCGCGTTTACGATCAAAACTGCCGTGGTCATCACCCACTATCCCGGCGCCTCTGCTCAGCAGGTTGAAGAGGAGGTTACGCTGCCGCTGGAGAATGCCCTCCAGCAGCTGCCTTATCTGGACAATGTCAGCTCCATCTCTTCAAACGGCCTGTCGCAGATCACCGTGAACATTGCCTCACGCTATCATTCGAACGAACTGCCGCAGATCTGGGACGAACTGCGCCGCCGCGTGGGCGATGCCTCACGCCAGTTCCCGCCCGGTGTCGTCACGCCCTTCGTGAATGACGATTTCGGCGACGTGTTCGGCTTTTTCTTCGCAATTTCCGGAGACGAATTCAGCAACCCGGAGCTGGTGCGTTACGCTGAGCAGCTGCGTCGCGAATTAATTCTGGTCCCCGGCGTCGCGAAGGTCGCAATTGGTGGGGCCATTAGCCAGCAGGTCAATATTGATATTTCCCTGACCAAAATGGCCTCGCGCGGTATTACGCTTAGCCAGCTTTCCGCCCTGCTGAGTCGCCTTAATGTGGTGTCCAGCGCCGGGGAGATTACCTCCGGCACGGAGTCGATTCGCCTGCATCCGACCGGTGAGTTCGAAAATCTTGACGAGCTGGCGGACCTGATTATTACGCCGTCCGGTACCGGGGCAGCGACGCGTCTGCGGGATATCGCCACGCTGTCGCGCGGGCTGAACGAGTCACCTGCCAGTATCTATCATGCCAACGGCAGAAAAGCCGTTACCATGGGCGTCTCGTTTATCTCTGGCGTGAACGTGATTGACGTGGGTCACGCCCTGGAAGCAAAGCTAAAACAGATGTCGGCGGAAAAACCGGCGGGCATACACATAAATCTGTTTTACGATCAGGCCGCCGAAGTGGGCCACTCGGTTAACGGTTTTATCATTAACTTCCTGATGGCGCTGGCGATTGTCATCGGCGTGCTATTGATCTTTATGGGCGTGCGCAGCGGGATTATCATCGCCTTTTCCCTCGCGCTCAACGTGCTCGGCACGCTGCTGATCATGTATCTGTGGGGCATTGAACTGCAGCGCATCTCGCTTGGCGCGCTGATTATCGCCCTCAGTATGCTGGTGGATAACGCCATCGTGATTGTTGAAGGAGTGCTGATTGCGAGGCAGCATGGCTCCTCGCTGTTGACCGCCATTAACTACATCATCCGTCGCTCCGCCCTGCCGCTGCTGGGGGCGACGGTGATCGCCATCCTTGCGTTTGCACCTATCGGGCTGTCGCAGGATTCTACCGGGGAATACTGTAAATCCCTGTTCCAGGTACTGCTGATTTCCCTGATGCTGAGCTGGTTCTCGGCGCTCACCATCACGCCGGTGCTGATTAAGTGGTGGTTGTTTAAAAACGACAGCGCGCCGGACAACGCCGACGAGTCAGATCCTTACGACAAACGTCTGTACCGCCTCTACCAGCGCCTGCTTAACACGCTGCTGCACTATAAGGCACCGACGCTGGTAGTGATGGCCGCCCTGCTGGCCGCGTCTGTCTGGGGTTTCGGCGCGGTGCGGCAAAACTTTTTCCCGTCGTCCAATACGCCGATTTTCTTTGTCGACCTCTGGTTGCCCTACGGCACCGATATCAAATGGACCGAGAAAATGACCAGCGATATTGAGAAAACCATTAACGGCCAGCCGGGCGTAGAAACCACCGTTTCAACCATTGGCCAGGGCAGTATGCGGTTTATTTTGACCTACAGCGGACAGCGGCAGTACAGCAACTACGCGCAGATCATGGTGCGCATGGATGACCAGCGCAACATCTCCGCACTGACGCGCTACGTCGACGAGTACATCGCCCGGAACTACCCGCAGGTCAACGCCAGCACCAAACGCGTAATGTTTGGCCCTTCCGGCGACAGCGCCATAGAGGTGCGCATCAAGGGCCCCGATCCTGACAGACTACGTCTGATTGCCAGCCAGGTGGATGATATTCTGGCACGCGATCCGGCCACAGGTAGCGTCAGAAACGACTGGCAAAACCGTAGCAAGGTGATCCGTCCTCAATATGTCGCCGCGCTGGGACGCGAACTTGGCGTGGATAAACAGGACGTCGACAACGCGCTGGAGATGAATTTCTCCGGCAGTCGTGCGGGACTGTATCGCGAAGGGAGCGATCTGCTTCCCGTCGTGGTGCGCCCGCCGGAAAGCGAACGGCTGGACGCCAATCACCTGAACAACGTGCTGGTCTGGAGCCAGACCCGGCAGCAGTATATCCCGCTGAGTAACGTCGTCAGCCGCTTTTCGCTGGAGTGGGAAGATCCACTTATTCTGCGACGCGACCGCTCGCGGGTGCTGACGGTTCAGACCGATCCCGACCCGCTTAGCCAGCAAACGTCAGGCGATATTCTCGCCCGGGTGAAACCACACATTGACGCCCTTGCCCTGCCCCATGGCTACAGCATCGAGTGGGGAGGCGATGCTGAAAACTCCAGCGAAGCACAGCAGGGGCTCTTCACCACGCTGCCAATCGGGTTCCTGGTGATGTTTGTCATTACGGTTCTGATGTTCAGCTCGGTGAAAAACGCCGTGGCGATCTGGCTGACCGTGCCGCTGGCGCTGATTGGCGTCACGCCGGGATTCCTGGTAACCGGGATCCCGTTCGGCTTTATGGCGCTGATTGGACTGCTGAGCCTGAGCGGGATGCTGATCCGTAATGGCATTGTGCTGGTGGAAGAGATCGAGCAGCAGAAAGCGCATAAAGAACAGCACGAGGCGATCGTTTACGCCGCCACCTCGCGCCTGCGCCCTATCTTGCTCACCGCGTTCACCACCGTTCTGGGGCTGGCGCCGCTGCTGCTGGATGTTTTCTTCCAGAGCATGGCCGTTGTGATTATGTTCGGACTTGGGTTTGCGACAATCCTGACGCTGCTGGTACTTCCCGTGATTTATGCGTGCTTCCATCGTAAGGACAAAGCGGAACAACAATGAATGCGACAGGCCTGAACATTATCAAGACGCTGGGCTGTATGACGGCGGTCACCTTCTTCACCATCTACAATACCTGGGATCATTATGATTATGACTATCATTGGATCCTGGGGTTTTTAACCTTTATCTCGACCATCGCCACGCCGCTGTTTTTTGTGGTCGCGGGCTATCTCGACGGCCAGTCCCGGCACGGCACCCGCTGGCAGTTGAGCAAGATTAAAAGCCTGGTGATTGTCTTTCTGTTCTGGATAACGATCTACTACCTGTGGGAACCGTATCAGCGCGGGTATTTAATCCAGCCGTGGTTCGTGTTTGCGTTTGTCGTGATTTACACTTTCCACCCGGCGGTGGAGTGGCTCAGCCAGCGGCGCGCGCTGTTTTGCGGCGTGATTGCCTGCCTGCTGATCTTCTCCTACGGGTATGATTTGCTTTCAGCGCTCTATCCGGACGTCCACGTCTTTTCCCTTTCGCCACAGTACCGCCTGTGGACGTGGTTACTGTTTTACCTGACGGGGCAGCTTTTCTGCGATCCCAGCATCGCCGAGTGGATAAGCCGCAGGAATGTGGTCAGGGCCGCGGTTATCGCCATCCCGTTTATTTATCTCTTCACCTGGTTTTACGAGCGCCACTTCTTTTTTGCCCTGTTCAAGGCTGACAGAAACGCCTTTATTCTCACCGGCTCGCAAATCTACATTCTGATCGTTGCGCTGGTGATCGCGGCGAACGGCGTACGCTTTCGCCGCAATGCAGAATTCAAAGAGTCCATTCTGGCCGCCATCAGTAAAACGATGACCGGCGTATACATTGTGCACTACTCGGTATTTCACCTGTTGACGGCGCTTTTCCCGGTGACGTCTCTCGGTATGAAGCTGACCCTGATCGTGCTCACTTTCGTCACCTCGGTTCTGTTCTCCATGCTGGTGCTTTCAAATGCCGTAGCAAAAAAAGTGATCACCCTTTAAAAACCCAAGCGCAACCAGGCAAAGAGCACGTTACCGTTGTTATAGGTCCCGGGAATATAGGTGAACTGGACGGTAACGCGCTTATAGCCAGCAGAAAACAGCGGGAAGATAAACGGCAGGGGCACATAGTTCGCAAAATCATCGCGCGCCGTAATCCCCGCGGCAGCACCAAGCCCAAGCCGGAAGTCTTTGGCATTATCCAGATACCAGCCCTTCTCCCAGCCATAGCCCATCGCGGGCTGCCATTCGTTGTGCGAGTCTTTGAACATCATTGCGAAAAGCGCGCTCCAGTTGCCCTCTTCGTTATAGCGCGAGACACCCAAGCCTCCGCCCCACGGCATTTCATTGTATTTGTCCGTTTTTTCTTTGTCGTACATAAAGCGCGCGTGCCAGCTCAGAAACGGCAGGTAGAGATCGTAGCGTTGAGGCTGCTCCCAGGTTTGCGAAATATCATCCGTCAGCGCATTCCACCAGCCGCCCAGACGCTGTTCGCCATAGACTTTGGGTTCAGCATGGAGCGGTGCCATGAATAAAGACAGGACAATCCAGAATGTCAGAAAAGTGCGTTGCATCGTTAATCCCTCAGCTTCCGTCACGCAGCGGTCTCTATAACTGTAAACCATTGAGTGCGAACCAGAGTCAAACAGCCTGATTTATGTTGTAGCAGGTGTCGATGAAATTTATTTATTCTGCACCTTCCGGAAAGATAAAAACGTTTTCTCCAGCGTTCTGTCGCGGTAGTCTCATAGGTTCCGTTTATATGACGGCTGCTATGTGAGTGACCTTTTCTTATACCAATAATTAAAAATCAGTACAGACAGGACTACTATGGACTCCACCCTCATCTCCGATCGCCCCAACGAGGAGACTCCTTCGCTGAACCGCGCCCGCCGTGCCGCTTTGGGTAGCTTCGCTGGCGCCGTCGTCGACTGGTATGATTTTCTGCTCTACGGCATCACCGCCGCGCTGGTGTTTAACCGTGAATTCTTCCCGCAGATTAGCCCCGCGATGGGCACGCTCGCGGCGTTTGCCACCTTCGGTGTCGGTTTTCTGTTTCGACCGTTAGGCGGTGTGATTTTCGGCCATTTTGGTGACCGTCTCGGGCGCAAGCGCATGTTAATGCTTACCGTCTGGATGATGGGGCTCGCCACCGCGCTGATTGGCATTCTCCCCTCGTTTACCACTATTGGCTGGTGGGCCCCGGTGCTGCTGGTGACGCTACGCGCTATTCAGGGATTTGCCGTGGGTGGCGAATGGGGTGGCGCGGCGCTGCTATCCGTTGAGAGTGCGCCGAAAAATAAGAAAGCGTTTTACAGCAGCGGTGTGCAGGTCGGGTATGGCGTGGGTCTGCTGCTTTCTACCGGACTGGTATCCTTAATCAGTCAGCTCACCACCGACGAACAGTTCCTGAGCTGGGGCTGGCGCATTCCGTTTATCTTCAGCATCGTGCTGGTGATTGCTGCCCTGTGGATCCGTAATGGAATGGAAGAGTCCGCTGAATTCGAACAGCAGCAGCGCGAAAAAACCGCCGTCAAAACGCGGTTGCCGGTGATGGAAGCCCTGGTTCAGCATCCTGGCGCTTTTCTGAAAATCATCGCCCTGCGCCTGTGCGAATTGCTGACGATGTATATCGTCACCGCATTTGCACTGAATTACTCGACGCAGAACCTCGGACTGCCGCGTGAATTGTTCCTGAATATCGGTCTGGTGGTCGGTGGGATCAGCTGCCTGACGATCCCCTGCTTCGCCTGGCTGGCAGACCGGTTTGGTCGCCGTCGCGTCTACATCACCGGGGCGCTGATCGGCACCCTCAGCGCCTGGCCATTCTTTATGGCGCTGGAAGCGCAGTCGATCTTCTGGATTGTCTTCTTTGCCATCATGCTCGCGAACATCGCTCACGATATGGTGGTCTGTGTCCAGCAGCCGATGTTTACCGAGCTGTTTGGCGCCAGCTACCGCTACAGTGGTGCAGGCGTGGGATATCAGGTGGCAAGCGTGGTCGGTGGCGGGTTTACGCCGTTTATTGCCGCCGCGCTGGTGACCTTCTCCGGCGGGAACTGGCACAGCGTGGCGATTTATCTGTTGGCCGGTTGCCTGTTGTCCGCCGCCACAGCCCTGTTTATGAAAGAGACGAGCCACCGCTGATCTCACTTTTGTTTCACAGGCGTGTGACATACTATCGGGTAGAGTCGCACACCTGTGGAACAAGGAGACAGAGATGAATAATAAGGGCTCCAGCCTGACCCCGGCTCAGGCGCTGGAAAAACTCGACGCACTGTATGAACAGTCCGTCAACGCGCTGCGCAGCGCCATCAGCGAATACATCGAAACAGGGAAACTTCCCAATGAAAAGGCCAGAACCGAGGGCCTTTTTGTTTATCCATCGCTCTCTGTGACCTGGGACGGTAGCGCCAGTAATACCCCGAAAACCCGCGCCTACGCCCGTTTTACCCACTCCGGCTGCTATAGCACCACCGTCACCCGCCCTGCACTGTTCCGCCCCTATCTTGAAGAGCAACTCACGCTGCTGTATCAGGATTACGGCGCGCATATCGCCGTTGAGCCATCGCAACATGAAATCCCCTATCCTTATGTCATTGACGGTTCAGCGTTAACCCTTGACCGCTCCATGAGCGCGGGTCTGACCCGCCATTTTCCGACGACAGAGCTTTCCCAGATTGGCGATGAGACGGCTGACGGCATCTTCCATCCGGCGGAGTACGCTCCTCTGTCGCACTTTGATGCTCGCCGCGTCGACTTCTCCCTGGCGCGCCTGCGCCACTACACGGGTACGCCCGCTGAACATTTCCAGCCATTTGTGCTGTTTACCAACTACACCCGCTATGTCGACGAGTTTGTGCGCTGGGGCTGCAGCCAGATCCTCGACCCGGAGAGTCCTTACATCGCGCTTTCCTGCGCGGGTGGGATCTGGATCACCGCAGAGACCGAAGCCCCCGAGCAGGCCATTTCCGACCTGGCGTGGAAAAAACACCAGATGCCCGCCTGGCACCTGATCACCGCCGACGGTCAGGGGATCACGCTAATTAACATCGGCGTTGGCCCGTCTAATGCCAAAACCATCTGCGATCATCTTGCGGTATTGCGTCCTGACGTCTGGCTGATGATTGGACACTGCGGCGGGCTGCGTGAAAGCCAGCTGATTGGCGACTACGTGCTGGCTCACGCCTATCTGCGTGATGACCATGTACTTGATGCCGTTCTTCCGCCAGATATCCCTATTCCAAGCATCGCCGAAGTACAGCGCGCGCTGTATGACGCTACCAAAGAGGTCAGCGGCATGCCGGGTGAAGAGGTTAAACAGCGCCTGCGCACCGGTACGGTCGTCACGACGGATGACCGCAACTGGGAGCTGCGTTACTCCGCCTCTGCGCTGCGCTTCAACCTCAGCCGCGCGGTAGCGATTGATATGGAGAGCGCCACCATTGCCGCACAAGGATATCGCTTCCGCGTCCCTTACGGCACGCTGCTGTGCGTTTCTGATAAACCGCTGCATGGTGAAATTAAGCTGCCCGGCCAGGCCAACCGTTTTTATGAAGGGGCAATATCCGAACATCTGCAAATTGGTATTCGTGCCATTGATTTGCTGAGGGCCGAAGGTGACAAGCTTCATTCCCGCAAGCTACGTACCTTCAACGAGCCGCCATTCCGCTAATAACAATAAGGAAAAAAAATGTACTCTACATCACCGTTAGCAGCCCTGCGTCAGTGGCTACAGGAAAACAATCTCGACGGGATGATCGTCCCGCGCGCGGATGCCTGGCAGAGCGAATACTGCGCGCCTTACGACGAAAAGCTGGCCTGGCTGACAGGTTTTGACGGCTCTGCTGGTCTGGCCCTGGTACTGAAAAACAAAGCGTTGCTGTTCGTTGATGGCCGCTATCAGGTTCAGGCCCGCGTTCAGGTGAATACGGATGAGGTTGAGATCCATCATCTGCACAACGAGCCGCTGGCAGAATGGTTATCCGCAAACGTTGAGGCGGGTACACGTATCGGCTTTGAAGCGCTGCTGATGACCAATACGGAGTTTGAGCAACTCTCTGCTACACCGTGCAAGCTGGTCCCTCTGAGTGCCTCTCCGTTCGACGTGCTCTGGACCGATCGCCCTGCGGCTCCGGCGGAGCTTATCCGTGAAATGCCGATCGAGATGAGTGGCGAAAGCAGTACCGACAAGCGTCAGCGCATCGCCGCAGTGCTGGCTGCAAACAACGCCGATTATCTGGCCGTTACCCTGCCGGACAACATTGCCTGGTTGTTAAACGTGCGCGGTTCGGATATCCCATACAGCCCGGTTCCCCTCTCCTTTGCACTTCTGGGCCGGGACGGGAACGTTGAGTGGTTTGTTGACAACACTAAGCTCAGCGCCCTTCCGGACGCAGTGCGTAATGCTTTCTCCATTGCGCCTCAAGACGCCTTTATCGCGCGCTGTCAGCAGAACGCCGAAGGCAAACGGGTGATGATGGATGCCGGTTCCGCACCGGTAGCCCTGCGCTTTGCCATTGAGCCACAGGGGGAAATTGTCTGGCAAACCGATCCCATTACCCTGATGAAGGCCACCAAAAACCCGGTAGAACTGGCAGGTTATCGCGAATGCCATCACCAGGACGGTGCCGCATGGGTGAACTTCCTGGCGTGGCTGAGCCGTGAGGTGCCGCAGCGTGAGGCTGCGGGACAACCCCTGACCGAGCTGGAGGTTCAGGCGCAGCAGCTTGCGTTCCGTCAACAGCAGCCTGGTTTTATTGAACAAAGTTTTGCGACTATCTCCGCCTCATCAAGCAATGCGGCGATGTGCCACTATCATTCGAGCGAAGCCAGCAACAAGCCCATCGGGCATGACCATTTTTACCTGAATGATTCCGGCGGTCAGTATGTTAACGGCACCACCGATGCCACGCGCACGCTGGCATGGGGTAAGGTCGCCCCGCAGCAGCGCCTGCACTACACTGCCGTGCTGAGAGGCTTCCTGTCGCTTATTACCCTGCAGTTCCCTTCCGGGACTCAGGGGCATCAGCTGGATGCGTTTGCGCGTCGCCCGCTATGGGAGATGGGGCTGGATTACGATCACGGTACGGGGCACGGCGTGGGGCATCAGTTGCTGATCCACGAGAACCCGCATCGTATCGCCAAAAAGGTCAACCCGTGGCCGCTGGTAGCGGGCAATATCATGACTATCGAACCAGGCTACTATCTCGGCGATAGCCACGGTATTCGTATTGAGAACCAGGTAGAGATTGTTGAAAGCCGCCCAGGATTCTGCAAATTCTCTTCGCTGACGCTCATCCCTATCGACTTAAGCCAGGTTGAGTTGCATCTGTTGAGCGAGCAGGAAAAACAGTGGCTGGATGAGTATCACCAGCAGGTCCGCGAGACCCTCTCACCACTGGTGGAAAGCGATGCACGCCCGTGGCTGGTTGAGGCAACGGCGCCGATTCGCGTGTAATTTCGTGCGGTCTGGTGCCCTCACCCCATCCCTCTCCCACGGGAGAGGGAACAAACACTAAAAACGGCAACAAGGTTGCCGTTTTGCGTTTACCTTGCGCAGAAAAGCAAAAAGCCTGCTTTAAAAGCAGGCTTCTTAAATTTGGCTCCTCTGACTGGACTCGAACCAGTGACATACGGATTAACAGTCCGCCGTTCTACCGACTGAACTACAGAGGAATCGTGTGAACGGGGCGCATATTATCGAGGCTCCCCAGGGATGTCAAAGGCAGAATGCATATTTCTGATTGTTTGCCGATTTATTCTCCATTTCGCGCATTTATCAGGCATTCTTCCGTGGATATTTCCATAGCCAGCGCCCACTCACCATACGCCAGTAGAACAACGCCCCGCGCACGGCCCAGTCAAGGAACATCCCCAGCCAGACGCCAACCACTCCCCATCCGAGCATCACCCCCAGCGTATAACCCGCGACAACGCGGCAACCCCACATGCCGAGCATCGACACCCACATGGCAAAACGGGCATCGCGCGCCCCTTTCAGCCCGGCGGGCAGTACCCATGAAGCCGCCCAGATGGGCATAAAGGCCGCGTTGAGCCAGATAAGGATCTTAACAACCTCTTTTACATCGTCTTCGTGGGTATAGAATGAGGCCATCAGCCCGGCAAAAGGCGCGCTTCCCCAGGCAATCAACGTTAACCCAATAGTCGACAGCCAGAATACGTGTCGCAGCTGTCGTTCCGCCTGCCCTATCTGCCCTTTACCGAGTCGTTTACCGGTAATGATGGTCGATGCCGAACCCAGCGCATTACCAGGCAGGTTAATCAAGGAAGCAATGGAGAAGGCGATAAAGTTACCGGCAATCACGTCGGTCCCCATCCCGGCGACAAACATCTGCGTGAGCAGCTTGCCTCCGTTAAACAATACCGATTCAATACTGGCGGGAATACCGATCCCCATCACTTCCCAGATAATGGCGAAATTAAAGGGTCGGAAATAGCTTTTAAGCGTAAGCCGCAGCGAGGGGGTAATCCCCGTCATCAGCACACCAAGGATAGCAGCCGCACCAATATAGCGTGAAATGGTTAACCCCAGCCCGGCACCGACGAATCCCAGCCCATCCCACGAGAACACACCGTAGATCAGTACGCTACTGATGATGATATTCAGGATGTTCATCCCGCCGTTAATCAGTAACGGAATTTTGGTGTTGCCTGCCCCGCGCAGCGCGCCGCTGCCAATCAGCGCAATGGCTGCCGCCGGATAGCTTAAGACCGTCATTTCCAGATAGGTCAGCGCCAGGTCCTTAACCTCGGCCGTCGCTTCACCCGCGACAAAGTCGATAATCTCTTTACCGAAATAGTGGATCACTGCCGCGAGGATGACTGAAAAGATGGTCATGATCATCAGCGACTGGCGTGCCGCTTCACGGGCGCGTTTGGGATCAAGCTTACCCAGGCTAAACGCAACCACCACCGTCGTCCCGAGATCTATGGCGGCGAAGAATGACATCACCACCATATTAAAGCTATCCGCCAGCCCGACCCCTGCCATCGCTTCTTTTCCCAGCCAGCTTACCAGGAAGGTACTCAGTACACCCATTAGCAGAACGCAGGTATTTTCCAGAAAGATAGGTACCGCAAGAGGGGTGATTTCACGCCAGAACAGAACACGATAACTTTTACGTTTTGCGTACCATGGTGTGCGCGTTATCACCTGGCGCAGGGGAGCAGTGACGTTCAAAATGGACCTTAGCGAGAAAAGTTGAAACTCCATTTCAAATAATGGGGGAGAAATGCTAATCCTGCAAAGTATTTTCAATTAAAAAATGTTTGGATTTACAACAAACTGACGACAGAATCAGCAATCGATCGATTTTCCCTAAGATCAGGTTTGACAAAACTTTTTTCGCCGCTAAGATAAGCCTCCACAACGATTCCTCTGTAGTTCAGTCGGTAGAACGGCGGACTGTTAATCCGTATGTCACTGGTTCGAGTCCAGTCAGAGGAGCCATTTTCAAGAAAGCAGACGTTCACTAACGTCTGCTTTCTGCATTTCTATCAATTGGTTATCCCCTCTCAGTCGTTCACCCTCGTTCACTAAAAACCACTCGAAGCCATATCATTTTGATGGTAAAAATGCTGGTAATGCTGGTTCGATTTCCCTTTTACCAACAAATGAGGGGGTGTTTTCATGTCACTGACTGATATTAAAGCAAAAAATGCAAAACCCCTTGAGAAGGAATACAAGCTTACTGATGGCTTTGGTATGTTCCTTCGTGTTACCCCTAAAGGTTCGAAATACTGGCAAATGGCTTACCGCTTCGAAGGGAAACAAAAACTCTTCTCTATTGGTGTTTACCCTGCAGTTTCTCTTTCTGACGCAAGACAACGCCGTGACGAGGCCAGAAGGCTTCTGGCTCAGGGTATTGACCCTAATGCAAAGAAACAGGCAGAGGTTAAAGAGCTTAAAGCCAAACGTGATAATACACGCTCCTTCAGAACAGTAGCCAAAGCGTGGTTCTCCACGAAAACAAAATGGTCTGATGATTATGGTGATGCCGTATGGAAGCGCCTTGAAACTTATGTCTTCCCGGTAATCGGTGACAAAGATGTTGCCGAACTGGATACGGGTGATCTGCTGGTTCCGGTGAAAAAAGTTGAGGCTCTTGGTTATCTTGAAGTTGCCATGCGCATTCAACAATACATTACGGCAATCCTGCGTCATGCCGTCCAGCAAAAGCTGATACGCCATAACCCAGCCTATGATATGGAAGGTGCAGTTCAGAAACCACAGACTGAACACCGCCCTGCACTTGAGCTGGAAGAAATACCCCAGCTACTGAACAAAATTGCCGAATACAAAGGCCGCAGGTTAACCATACTGGCAATACAGCTCAATCTGATGATTTTCATTCGTTCCAGTGAGTTGCGTTTCGCTCGCTGGTCAGAAATTGATTTCAAAAGTAAGTTATGGGTGATACCCGAACAGCGTGAAGCGATTGAAAACGTCAAACATTCAACTCGTGGGGCTAAAATGAAGCGTAAGCACTTCGTTCCCCTTTGTAAGCAGGCCATGAAGATATTGAAAGAGATCCGACAACTGACTTATGAAGAAGGTCAAGATGATGGGTTAATCTTTACTGGCTGTTATGACTCGTTTAAACCCATGAGTGAAAACACCATCAACAAAGCCCTCCGCAATATGGGCTATGACACGAAGCAGGACATCTGTGGACACGGTTTCCGAACACTGGCCTGTAGTGCCTTAATTGAGTCCGGGCTATGGTCAGAAGACGCTGTAGAGCTTCAGATGAGCCATAAGGAAAGCAACAGTGTCCGGGCAGCTTATACCCACAAGGCTAAACACCTTGATCAACGCCGTCTGATGCTCCAATGGTGGGCTGACTACCTTGATGCAAGCAGAAACGGTATGGTAAGGCCGTTTGAGTTTGCTTCAAATAAATAAAGGGAAAGGCCGTTCGCGGCCTTTCAACTTCATGCTTAATTACACTCTATGCTGAATATGATACTGAATCTTTCTCTATCACTAAACCAGCGATTTTTTCCAGCATTATTTCCCAGAGTGCGTATTTTCTTTTGTGCTCAATAAACAGGGATTTTAAATACTCTTCTGTAGAAGGGATTTTTTCAGTCCATGTAATATCTTTACTGTAATCAATGCTTTTTTTCATATCAGATGCTGCATAGGTGTAGTATTTACTCTGAGAACGACTGATACTGTCCTCTGCCAGAACTCTACGGAGCAGAGTTGCAGAACATGCATAACCATGCCTGTAAAGTTCACTCGATAAAGTACGAACAAAAGAACCGCGTAATAAAGACATCATCTCTGCGATTTCATTTTCACTCGCATTCATGACTTCAGAATCAAGTTTTCCATAACTATCTGTCCCGGACAAGAAAAGAATAACAAACGGAAAGCCTTTTTTCTTTGCTATGCCAGAGAACAAATCCAGTGAGTCATTATTTTTCTCTACCCGATTATAGATATTATAAAAAATAACATCACACCTGTTCTTAAATCCGTCTATACAAATTGTTTTTGCCTGCTGAATCTCGCCTTCTTCAATCAACGCCAGAGCCAACACCTCAGTCCATTTATCACGAAGCCCTGCCTGATCAACTGATTTATCTTCTTTGATTTTATTGAGAACCTGAATGGCTTCCTCAGTGCACAGTTCATCAACCAGCAACTCAGCAAACTTAATGATGTATTCTGGCTGGTTCAGTTTTCTTTTCTCAAAGCATTGCCTGATAAAATCAACATCCCTGATATACAGACTTAACTCAACAGCATCATTAACATCACCTGTCTTAAGAAGACTTTCCCTTAAAGCACGAATAACATTGTATCCCAGCTCTTTTTTATACTTATCAAAAATATCAAAGTTAAAATATACATCACCTTTAAGTACGGAAAGTATTCTATCCGCTATAACATCAATGCTTTTGTCTTTTTGTAGGAACAGGGATTTTAACCATATTTCGACAGCACCATTATAATAGTTCATCCATGATCCATCTGATGTATCAGCAATTTCGCTGACTTTATCAAATGAGAGCAGTAAATCATGGCAAAACGCCTCGGTTTTTTCAGGCAGCGTTGATACCGTCTTTTCAAGTGGAAATATGACATTCCTGTATAGCCCCTCAAAAAAAACCGCTGCTTCATAATAATCATAAAAGCGTTTTGTTTTAATTACCCTTTTGTATTCAGCCTCAGCCTTTTTCAGTGATTCTTCTGGAGTTAACAGATATTTATTAATAATAAAGGATTTTGCCTGACCATTACTCTCTGCAATATCACAAATTATTTGCATGAGTTGATCGGCAGGCATTTCCTTGAGTAAAGCAAGTTGTTTCTTGTTCAGTTTAGCCATCATCACATCCTGATAATGTTTGGTAGACGCATAAAAGCTAATTGTACTAATACAAGGACAGGACATTCAATAAATGCATTAACATAATGATTTAAAAAGAAATCTGCAGCACACTGTTCATTGATGAAATGCACTATTTACCGTAAAATATCCCCCATCACACAGTAACCTGATACAGATACGTGGAATGGTCAATGAACAAACTTTCGCCTGAAATGCCCGAACTGCAATCAATGAATATCACTGCCGATAACATCACCAAACTTAAATCATTGTTTCCTGAAGCTTTTAATGAAGACAGTGTTGATTTTGAGGTTTTAAAGCAGCTTTTGGGTGAAAATGTAGACGACAAAGAAGAACGCTATGGCCTGAACTGGCATGGTAAGCGTCAGGCTCGTCAGCTTGCTCTTACCCCTTCCCGTGGCACCTTACGCCCATGTAAAGATGAAAGCGTTGATTGGGATAACACCAAGAACCTCATGATCGAGGGTGATAACCTTGAAGTGTTAAAACTTCTTCAAAAAAGTTATGCCGGAAAAGTTAAGCTTATTTATATCGATCCTCCTTACAATACCGGTAAAGATTTTGTCTATCCTGATAACTTCCAAGATAATATGAAAAATTATCTGGAGATTACTGGGCAAACAGAAGATGGCGTGCGTGTAAGTTCTAATTCAGAAACCAGTGGGCGTTATCACACAGACTGGTTGAATATGATGTATCCACGTATTAAACTTGCAAGAAATCTTCTCAAAGAGGATGGGTTTATATTTTTAAGCATTGATGACAATGAAGTCAATAACTTGAAATTAATGTGCGATGATATTTTTGGGCAAGAAAATTTTGTTGCCAATGTTATTTGGCAAAAAAAATATAGCACAAAAGCAGATTCAAAAAACTTTTCAGAGTCACATGACTATATTCTTTGCTACAAAAAATCAGACCAATCAAAAATACTCGGCTTACCAAGAAGTAAGCAACAAGAATCAACATACAAGAATTTAGATAATGACCCTAGGGGTGTATGGGCTTCAGATAATCTTCTCAGAACTGAAGTCAGAGATTATGCAGTTTTTGGTATCACATCCCCCTCGGGGATGGAACATTATCCTCCCGCTGGTAGTAGTTGGAGATTTAACAAGGATAAAATTGAAGAGTTAATTTCTGATAACAGAATATGGTTTGGCGAAGATGGTAATAACAAGCCGCGACTAAAAAGATTTCGCTCAGAGGTGAGAGACACTATTCCTCCACAAACTCTTTGGGGATTTGAGCATGTTGGGCACACAGATGAAGGTACAAAACAGTTAGCAGAACTATTTGATAGCACACGTTCACCATTTCCTAATCCAAAACCCGTGAGGTTGCTACAGCGGATTGTACAAATAGCGACCAAAGAAAATGATATTATCATGGATTTTTTTGCGGGAAGTGGTACTACAGGGCAAGCAGTGTACGAATTGAACGAGACGGATAAACAAGATAGAAAGTTCATTCTGGTTCAACTCCCTGAAACACTATCTAAAAGCAATAAGGAAGATCTTTCTGCAATCTACTTCTGCGAAGAGCTTGATAAGCCATTGTATCTATCTGAATTAACGAAAGAACGCCTCCGCCGTGCAGGTAATAAGGTTAAAGCAATTAATCCAGACTGGAATGGAGATACCGGTTTTCGTGTGTTTAAACTCGATACATCTAATATCCGTCCGTGGGAAGCCACAGCAGAAACCCTTTCAGAACAGATTGATGCCTATGTAAGCCCAATCCTTGAAGGCCGTAGTGAAGAAGATTTGCTCACAGAGTTAATGCTAAAGCGTGGCATTGACTTGAGTGTTAACATTGAAACCCGTCAGTTTGATGGATTAACCGTTTCTTGTGTTGACGGTGGAAAATTGTTTACCTGCTTTACCCGTCAAATCCCTGCCTCTTCTGTTGAGGCACTAACCAAAGGGATCATTGACTGGCATAAGAGTTTAAAAGCTGGCAAAGATACGGTCTGCTATTTCCTTGATGACGCATTTGAAAATAACGTTGCTAAAACAAATCTTTGCGCCATTCTGGAACAACATGGCCTGACTAACCTGCACAGCCTGTAAGGGAATGAGATGAAACTACATTTTGAATCTGACCTTACCTATCAGCAAAACGCCATAACTTCGGTCTGTGATTTGTTTGAAGGGCAAGAGAAATGGGAAAGCGAAATGACTGTGCTGGCCCCAGCTCAGGGTGCACTCTCATTTGAAGGCGCAACGGGTTCAATGCCTGTTAACCCACAAATACCCGAAGATGATGTACTGCTTAAAAATCTGAACAATGTTCAGTTAAAAAACCAGCTTCTACCTTCACCTGTCCTTGACAGTCATGATTTTACTGTCGAAATGGAAACAGGGACAGGTAAAACGTATGTTTATCTTCGCACCATGCTGGAGCTAAATAAACGCTATGGCATGAGTAAATTTATTATTGTGGTTCCTTCAGTTGCTATCAAGGAAGGCGTTTATAAAACACTACAAATCACTGAAGAACATTTCAAAAGCCTGTATGCGGGAGTTCCATACGAATACTATCTGTATGATTCGGCAAAACCTGCGGATGTTCGAAATTTTGCAACCAGTTCTGTTATGCAGATCATGGTAATGACTGTGGGTGCGATTAACAAAAAAGATGTTAACAAGCTCTATCAGTCCAGTGAAAAAACAACTGTGGACGATCTGGATAAGCCCATTGATTTAATCCGTGCTACACGTCCAATTATTATTGTCGATGAACCGCAAAGTGTTGACGGTGGCTTGAACGGTGCGGGTAAAACCGCACTTGATGCTATGCACCCTATGTTCACCTTACGCTATTCAGCAACACATATTCATAAACATCATATGGTGTACCGCCTTGATGCCATTGATGCTTACAATCAGAAACTGGTCAAACAGATCGAGGTTGCCGGGCTTGAAGTCCAGAATGCAAGCAACAGTCCTTATGTGAAACTGGTCAGTATTAATAGTAAGAAAAATGTTATCAGCGGTACTGTTCTTGTTGATATAGCCGATAAAAAAGGGAACGTAAATCGTTCAGAGATTACCGTATATGACGGTATGACACTCGATGACGAAACAGGACGTGATATTTATCAGGGTTACCGGATAAGCGAGATCCGAGCTGGCAAAGAGGGTTATCTTACACTGGAAACACCTTCTGATACCTACTATATGAAAGTCGGTGATGTCGTGGGGGATATTGACCCTATGCTCATCCAGCGTCATATGATCAGACGTACAATCCGTGAACATCTGGATAAAGAACTTCGCCTGAATACTCAGCAAATCAAGGTTCTTACCCTGTTTTTCATCGATAAGGTTGATTTCTACCGTCAGTTCACTGAAGAAGGACAACGTGAGCCGGGTGAATATGCCCGTATCTTTGAGGAAGAATACCTTAAAGCCATCAAAAGTCCTGCCTATAAAGATTTACTCCCTTCTCATCCAGAACATGCTAAAGACGTTCATGATGGTTATTTCTCCATTGATAAAAAAGGTGCATGGGCTGAAACAAGCGAAAGCAATAATGCAGGCCGCGAAAATGCGGAACGTGGTTATAATCTCATCATGAAAAATAAAGAGAAGCTTTTAAGTTTCTCGAATCCGGTGAGGTTTATTTTTTCACACTCTGCTTTGAAAGAAGGCTGGGATAATCCCAATGTGTTCCAGATCTGTAGCCTTCGAGAGATGGGAAGTGAACGAGAACGCCGCCAGACTTTAGGCCGTGGTCTTCGCCTGTGCGTTAACCAAGAGGGTGAACGTGTTCGTGATGACAGCATTAACATTCTGACTGTCGTTGCCAGTGAAAATTATGAAGCCTATGCCGAACGACTACAGAGCGAAATTGAGAACGAAACAGGCATCCGTTTTGGTATCATCGAAAAAGATGCGTTTGCCCATCTGATCTTCTCTGATTCCTCACAAGTTGTGGGTATCGCAGGTTCACATGAGATTTGGGCTGAACTACAGACCGAAGGATATCTGGAAAAATCGGGGAAAATCACAAAAGCCCTGAAAAACGTGTTATTCGAAGACACTTTTGTTGTTAGTGAGAAGTATGCCTCACTACAGGAACAAATTGAAACTATCCTGCGTAAATCAGCAGGGCGACTCAATATAAACAATGCTGATGAGCGTAAAACAATCAAATACCGGAAAGAAGTCTTAAACAGCCCGGAATTCGAAGCGTTGTGGCAGCGCATTTGTCAAAAAACGCTGTACCGACTGGCATTTGATGAAGAAGAATTGATTAAATCCTGTACGAAATCACTTTCTGAAATGCAGCCTGTAGCAAAAGCAATGGTCAGTTTCAGCAAAGCAACAATCAAACAAAGTCAATCTGGCCTTGATGTTAAAGCTCTGTCTAATGGGACAACAAGCACTGTAATTGATGTTGCAGAGCAGCCATTGCCAGATATTCTTGGTGTTCTACAGGAAAAAACCGGACTGACAAAACGCAGTTTAAGCACCATCCTGAAAGAGAGTGGAAGACTCGCTGATTTTGCTAAAAATCCACAGCAGTTTATCAGTGAAGCTATAGGCCGAATCAACTACTGCAAACGCCTGTCAATTGTTGATGGTATTAAATATTATCCACTAAAAGGCGAGGTGTATGCGCAAAGTCTCTTTATGGATAAGGAGCTAACAGGATATGCCCGCAATCTTTTCGAAACCTCGTCTAAGTCAGTTTACGAATATGTTCCTAAAGATTCTGAAGTCGAAAGTCATTTCGCTCAAGAACTCGAAGAACAGGATGAAGTTAAGCTTTATGTGAAGCTTCCCGGCTGGTTTAAAATCCCGACACCATTAGGGACTTACAATCCTGACTGGGCCTTAGTCATTGAGGATAATGGTGAAGAACATATCTATTTTGTTGTCGAGACTAAAAGTAAACACATTGGTCTTGGTAATGAAGAAGATGCGAAGATAGCCTGTGGAACAGCGCATTTTAGTACTTTAAAAGCAGAAAAAATCAATGCGGCAAAATATGTTCGAGCCACAGTTCTTACAGAAATAATGAGCAGCCTTTAAATTATATAAATTGGCCTTTTAGGAGGCCAGTTTATAATTTACAAAATTAAAATATAAAAAAACACATCTGATTTGGATTTTGTCTTCCGTTGCTAGCTACAGCTATAGTAACCCTATACTCCAAAAATTTCTTATGAAAATTCGATATAATATTATAACCTTATATTTCAATCAAAACAAGACGCTCTTGCCCATGTAACAACACCTGCTTTCCAACCAGTAACCCTCATTTCTAAAATCCATGTGTCGCCTGAACGATAAACAACAGAGTGTTTAGTTGCCATATCAGTAGACTGATCTCCTGAAAAAACACACAGAAGGTGTTTTCCAAGATTTAATGTTTTATAAACATCACCACCTCCATTGCTGGATGATTCAAACACAACACTGTATGTCTTTTCATTAAATTTAAATTTTACCCATAACCCATTAACACAACTTAATGCCGAACCTTCGGCATCTCTTCCTTGTAAACCATTAGGAGAACAACTACTATTAACTGATGCCTGTCCATTAAGCTGTATAAATTCTCCCACCGTAGTGCGTCCAGTGGATTCTAATGTGGCGCCTTTGACATTTTTGGCGGCCTCTATGTTTCCAGAGGCTGTAATATTGGACTGTGTATGAACACCCGTAGCATTCATATATGATGTCAGATTACCCCCACTTCCTGTTGCCAGAGTGCCCGCGGCATATACATCAAGCGTTCTTAAACCGCCACCCCATCCGGCAGGTAAATCGTTCGGGTCATATCCCATTATCCCTAATCTTTGATCTATCTTAACATTTCTATTAACTTGTAATACAGTAGTATAGTTTCCTGCTGATGGTGAGTATAACGTTAACTGCTTTGCTGCTCCTAAACGTATTTCATAATCATTATTAGCAGCATCACCACCGAATGTTATCATGTCGCCATATCCATTGTGCGCTATAACTTGACCAGCAGCCGTTACTGTTCCTCCTGATGTTATATCACTTCCAAAATCACCTGTTCCTGATGCTGTTATGTTTTTTGCATTATCAATATCATTAGCTCCCATATTGAGGTTTCCCGTCATCGGCAATGTTCCATCACGACGGAGATAAACAGAATACATAGCAGAATCGTATCCAACACGATAGGCCATAAGACCTGCACTGGTGATATTACTGTAAACTGTTGATGTTTCTTTCCATGCACCCTGCAAACCTGATGCTAACGTTGCTGATTGCGTCATACCACTGTCAATACCCGCTGTTTGCATGGCTTTCCCTAATAAATCATAACGTGTTTTACCGCCTTCAATCCATGCCGTCGATGTCGTTATAAGACCATTAATAACAAAGTTAGGTGAAGTTCCATCTCGTTTTAATATGATTTTATACGAGGATTTATTAGCATTAGTGCCTGTGTAGGTTGAAGGTAGCAAACCTTCGTTAATCAATGTCTGGTAAGTAATTTCACATACTGAACCTGAACAGGTTCTTGGCCCCGGATCGGTTCCTGTTCCGGCAGCATTGGATAAGGTTGATAATTTATCATAACGGATATTTATATAGCCATTAACTGCTTCACCGATCTGTTTCATTTGTTGACCGACAGCAGAAGCCATTATACTCTCCTGTTCATTTTTCATATCCTGAAACTTCATAAAAGCCACCATCGTCCCAACACCTAAAACAAGAGTTAATTCTAGTAAAGAGAATCCTTTTTTAATTTTCATTTTCATCGCCATTTTTATATTCACGTATTAATTAATTATCAAATAACAAACAAAAATCAAGATGGAAGAAGAACTATATAGAAGAATAAAAACCAATAGATGATTAAAAAGGCTCCTTTAAATAAGGAGCCAAAAAAAATAATTTATTAAAACATTGTTGTTAAATAGAAGTGAAGATCAATGTATTATCATTTCCACCATTTTGACACTGTGTAGCCGTTCCTGCGACATCCAGCACACCGCCAGCAGGTTTAACATTACCGACCGTGCCTACTCCTGCCGTATAGAAATTACCTGCCGCTGCTGTAATAATTTTTGTACATTCTGCTGCAGGGACATTCTTATATGTTATGGTGAATGATGACCCTTGCGCTGATGAAGGACCTGTATTTGCTGATTCAACGATAACATCCCCCTTAAAGGCATTAATAGGTGTTGCTGAAGAACCAGAACCACTTAACATGTTATCTGGGAATATTTTTGCCTGAACAGCTACAGAGTTTGTAAGACCAGTAAAGCTTGAAGCTGAAGTATAAAGCGCTTTAACACCAGCTTGGATTGTTGCTATGTTATTGCTTTCAGCCTGTGCACGTTGAGACGCTTGCACTTTAGGATATACGATAAATGCTGCTACCACTAACGCTGCGATAATACCAAGAACAAGTAATAGTTCTAAAAGTGAGAAACCTTTTTTACTTTTTATGTTTTTAATTAATACTGTATTTTTCATTTCCTTTATATCTCCATTGTTTAATAAAATGATATAAAGAAAATAATAAATTTAAAAATAAACGCAACCACTTAAAAAATATTATATACAAAGTAGCCGATAAGCGGATTACCTAACAGAAAATAAAAAGACCGTGTTCACTTACGGTCGCTTTATCGGGAGGATACCCCCATGACTTTATTAAATACCACCACAGCTTACAAGATTTGAATATGGAGTTATCCATCTGTGATGATAAAATAAAAAATACAATTAATATAAAATAATGTCAAATTTAATTCAATGAAAGTTGAATACATATAACATTTTATACTTATACAATGACTTCTATATTCCATTAAGTTTTTCGGCCTTTCATACTAGCCAGAAATAACATTCCGCTTCTTTTAAATCTTTCTTTATCATCTGGATGTAGGTGAGGTATCTCTAGTAGCATACCTAAAACAAGATCCTTATCCACTGTAAAAACATCACAATCGAGAGCCTTGGCAACTTCCGCACCTAAAATTATTTTCTGGCGTGTTTCTATCTGTTTAGACTCTTTCTTAGACTTATGTTGTAAACGATTTAAACGCATCTGAGCAGATGCTAATTGCTGTTCCAGTGTCTTTTTTATTCGTGGTTTCTTTCTGGTTTGTTCTTTATCTGAAATATCACTCATTTTCTATCCTCTTATAGTTCCATGATACATATATATTTCTTATAAATATGTTAGTCAATGAGGATATTTGAATAATTGGATTATTATTTCTTTTTATACGATGGGAACTTTTCTTTTAAAATGTTAAAGCAGTTGATAACATTTTCATGCTCTACTGAAAAATGATCTACACTCCTTTTCAGAAGATCATTGGCAATATCAACGATAAATTGACTTTTTTCGCTATGATTATAGACAGTAAATACATCAGCTATCCAGTGATAGCAGCAAAGCGTCAACAAAATACAATAGTCTTGATATTCTTTAATACCTGATAAAAAAGTATATCCGTTGTAATCTACTTGCCTTGTTCTTCTATAATATTGTCTAAGCGTGGGTTTCATTATTATTAAATTGTTTTTAACTATATCATAGTGAATGTCATCCTGAACGTAGTCGTTTTTAAGAAAGAAACTATTGCTATGAACATATAAAGCATAGGCAATAGTTTCAGTAGAGATTCCATATTTCTCGCATAGAGCCGTTGAGACAACAGGATTGTTTTCTATATGTCTTATAAACTCACTTTCCTTCAAGTTTTTTGTTTTCAATTTTTTCATGTATTACCTCTTATAAAAAATTATAATATCATCATTAATGAATGCTTTAACGACGAAATGGCACTGGTTTTCTCCATTCAAACTCTGCCTCAAACCTTTCTTTATTTCTTTCATTTTTGATCTGACAAGATATACGATTGTTGAGGATCTTTTTTCGAGCAATTTTTAAAACTTCTTTCATTTCACATTTTACAAGCTTTCTACCTTTAATTTTCATTTCTTCATATATGGCATTATTGATAAAATCTCTTTCTTTAGCTGATAGTATCTTTAATCTTCCTTGCTCATACGCATTATTTGAAATGGTATTAATTGTTTCATCTTCTTTTTCTTCCATATCAACTCTACTCTTCTTTTGTTTTTTTGATTTTTGCTCTTTTCTAATCGAGCGGACTTGATCACGAGCAATAAATTTGACAGTTTGTTTTTCTTTTTTATTTAGTGCTTTACCTTTTAACTTAGCGGCTTCTTCCAGAAAATCATCTATTATCTTTTTTTCATTCTCAGTAAGATTTTGTATCCATCCCATTCTTAGCTTTTTTGTTTTACTTTCCATATCATTACCTTTTTATTTATATTTTTTAATTAATACAATTAAAAAACAAGAAACTCAAATTAATCCATGCACCATATTTAATTTATAAGCCTACTTATCTTTCGTTAGTGCCTTGATGAAATGGCACCTACCTACTGATATTTTTAAAATTATTTTTTTGTACTAGTAGTACTAGAATTTTATTAGATTAGGTTCTGGGGTTTTAGATAGCGACTTTCAGTCGTAGTAGTTTTCCGTCAGGAAAACTTAGTTTTTCTGCAAGCTTCACCCCCCTAACCCCCCGTAAAAAAATACTATTGTAATATTTTTTTTAGGTTCGCAGGTTGGCGATTCTCACCGTAGCTATTGAGTTCCAGCACGTTTCCATTACTGGGACACCCCATCGGACTCCTACAGATACATCATGATCATTTAAAGCATTTTCTCGTTTTACTAAAGAAAATTATACTACCGCTTTATAGATTTTAGATGAACGCTTCAAGTTGGTGGCTACCGACTTCCCCCCGTTTATATGCCACCTACAATAACCTAAGAACAAAACAGTTTTTAACACATGATGTCCAAAGATTCTTAGACCTGATACACAGGTTTAACGTTATTGCTTTTGAAGACTAAAATGTTTTTGGAAATGGTATTTGAAAAGCTTATAAAAAGTTGAGATTTAGATTTGACAAATATGAAAAGATTATTTAATACTTTATTATATTTGTAATCACGTTATTCCTCTAACTGATTACAAGGCTTCAAAAGTCGGCAAAACTTTTTTAGTCCTTAAAAAGTCAACTTTGATAAGTTGGCTTTTTTTGTATCTTTATTTTATTTACAACACAACATTTTACTTGTCAAATAAAACAACCTAACTTTATTAAAAATAAAAAAGACCAGACAAACTTAAATATATTTCGTCAAAAAACACATTTAACATATGATCTAATGGATTTTTATTTGATTTTTACTGTTTAATCAGCAATAACTCAAATGGTTATGATACAAAAGGTGATAACAAAAATGGTGTTTACAAGACTCTGCACAAAAATGCAACAAGCTCTATATGTAATCATGCAACATATACAATCAAAATCATTAACCTAAATCATCTAATATTCCCCACGTTACTTGACTCTCTTTCCTTATGGTTTATTTTTCACCCTTTGCTTTTTCACTCTTATTTTAAGTCCGAACCTACACCATCCATTTTTTTAAAAAAACTGTCGTTATAAGTCTGTTTTAGTGCATTTAGCTTTTCCCGCCTTACGGCGGGAGGGAAATTAACTCTTTTGCCCTTACGGGCGCTCTCTAAAACCATAGTCATTAAGATTCGTGTAATACCTCAGCCGTTCATCCGATTCTAGCCCTGTAAATTTCACAGCCCGTAAAACTAGAGTTATTATTTAACTATAGAAAAACTTTTTTACATTGTCGTTATTTTTAGCTCCTTTAGGAGATATAAAAATAAAGCAATGCCCACCTATACACTGCTACGCAGTGTGTGGGGTCTACCGACGGTTGCCTGCCGCAGGCTAACACCGTTTCCTTCGGAAACAAGGTCAACGTCAACACCAGAGTTTTTCTTGCGAAAAACTAAAACCAGCATAGTCGCATTGGAGAGTTATATTTTGGTTTGATATTTAAATTTATATTGAGGTTGTTTTTATTGTATGGCTATTTTTCATCTTGATTTTAAAATTGTGAAACGTTCAGAAGGCAGGTCTTCCGTTGCGAAGGCTGCCTATCATGCTCGTACACGTATAACAGATGAAAGAACAGGTGATACGTATGATTACAGTCGCCGTACTGATTTATATGGGCACTTCATATTAGCTCCAGCTAACGCACCAGAACACATCGTAAAAGATTCTACAGCATTGTGGAATGAAGTGGAAAAAGTTGAGCGCCAGAACAATGGTCAAACAGCCCGTTATTTCGATGTTTCCATTCCTACCGAGTTAAATAATGATGAAAAGAAAAAACTTGTCCTTGAGTATTGTCAGAAAAATTTCGTTGATAAAGGTATGATTGCTGATATCGCTTTCCATGATCTCGATAGCGACAACCCACATGCTCACGTTATGTTGACGTTAAAAACCATTGGCTCGGAAGGGTTTGGTAAAAAAGAAAGAAGCTGGAATGACAGAAAAATGTCTGTGTTGTGGCGTGAATCATGGGCATCTATGGCGAACAGCTACCTCGCTGCTGCTGGTTCGCCAGAACGTATTGATCATCGTTCCCTTCAAGCCCAGCACGAAGAGGCATTAGAAAAAGCGGCGGCTGCTCTGGACAATGAAGAACAAGCACTATGGCTTGCTAAAGCCGCTGAAACAAACCGTCCTCCAATGAAGCGTATCCATAGTGCCAAATGGCGTAGTAAAGCAGCACAAGAGCAAAGAGCAGCAGAACAGGCTGTTCGTGACGCTGCTAAACAAGAAGCTGTTGAAGTCTACAAAACATTCAGCGAACTTGATCTTGAAATCGTCGTTGATGTCAGAAGCTTCACGATTACACATCTTGCTGAACCAGAAGAAATTGTTTTACCTGAAACGCGATCCAGCTCTTCTACAAATGACGAACAAAGACCTTTACTGGTAGCACCAGCTCCTCATACTCGTATGCGTGGCGTTAAATCCTATCGTGATAAATCCAAAGTCAGTAAGGTTGTTGCTGGTAAGAAACCATCGGTCAGTATTTCTGATTATGAAACAAATACTATTTTGAAAACATCCACCTCTCAAAACCCAAACAGGGCATCCAGAAGCGCCCCTGACCGTGCAAGAAAGCATAAGACTACTCCACGTCAGGATAATATTTTTAAACGCTTCACAACTCTTGTCATAGATTTTTTTAAGCAGAAGTTTGTATGGGCTAAAGCAAACAAATCCCAAAATGATCTTATCAGTGAAGAACATGATAAACGTATTGCTGAAAACTATGTCTTTGATGAGGTATTAGGCCGTCATGTTCTACGCCCTGAATATGAGAAACGAGCTAAGTTTAACCAAGATGACTACAAGCCAACGACTGACGAGATCACCCGTTTCCCAAGCCGTCTTAAGCAGGATCAGGCAGAACACAATCAATGTGAGAATCTCACCCCGTCTGTACCACTTGAGCAGATGGGAAAGGATAGCTATCCAAAGTTCAGGCCACCGGGATTACGAAGTAGAGATTCGTAGAGCTATAACAGAATGAAACTATAATATCATTTATCAGTTATAGCTTTGATTAGTTTACCAAAGCTGATAAGCCCACCCCGAGAAGTCAAATGATTAGGCAACTCTCTGGTTTTGGGAAATTTACGGTGTTTCGGACCAAAAGATAGTATTATTAGCTTTTTCTTAGTTGTAGGGTCATACCATCTGTAATGAATAACTGCTGCAGATGTTGCCCCAGATATATTTAAATCACGGATCTTGGCTTGGGTAGATGTTGAGTTAGGATCATATGGTCCAATATGATAATGCCAATGACCGCCTGCTTTATATCCTATAAGGATTGATATTTCATCACCATTAGTATCAGTCCAAGACGGCTTATTTTTCCCTCGAAGAAGTTTTCCATCTTCTACATCAAGAACAAATAGTGTTAAAAGACCAGCTTCGCAATTAGAAGTAAGATCATTAGTCAAGAGTGAGAAATCACAAAATTTCTCTCCTCTATAATTACCACTAATAAAATCAGGATGATAATAAACGATAGCAGGCATAGTAAATTAACGTATAATAGATTATTTATAAAAAAGGTGAGGGGTAGCCTCTTGCTCTTCACCAAGAACTGTTTTTGCAACCTGACGTTGCCACTCTAGAAGAGACTGTAAACGCTCTTCTCTTGTGCCATCACAAACAGGTGCTTTGATCAGGTCCGATTCGTCAATGTGCTCACCACGCTTGAGAAGCATTTCATGTTCTTTAGGCTTTAAACTCAACATAATAACCTCCTATCACTCTTAAATAAATTTAAGCCAAAAATCTCTTTTTGTCAATTATTTATACAGTTTCCTACTAAGAGCCTATCCATTAGGCTAGGCGTAATTGTTGCAGGCAGTTTAAGCACAAACAACGCTTCAATCCCGGAGCGTACAGGTAGTACGTAAGGATTTTGAGCACCACCTCGCTTCAAAATGACCAATTAAATAGGCTAATAGGATAGGCTCTTAGTCTTTACACATAGATACTGTAAAAATCATCAGTTCACTTCTTGATTTACCCCCTAATTTTAGGTATAAAATCAGGAAGTGACGAGTGATGCGAGAACCGTATGAACAATCAAATGCAGCGTAAGGTAGTTTTTGGTGATGAGGCAATTGCCAATGTTTCTAAATATGGGATTAGCGAGTATGCACTTCAAGCAGCTATAGAAGATGGTCTTCTGGAGATCAGACAAAGTACTGATCTAGATGCTAAAACAGATCCGGGGTCTCGTGCTTGGGGAGCGGTTATTCGTGGCTTGCGCCGTGAATTGCTTACTGATAGTGAAGAATGGAGCTTTTCATTTGTTAGCGGGTTAAACCTGACTCATAACAAGGATAAAGGGTTAAATATTCTCGTTATGAGTGGCGACAAGTACACTGGTCTTTTAGATGGGAATCCCAAGAGCAAAAACCCTAAAGGGGCTGCTACTGAAGTTCTGGTCGGTGAAAACTTTGAATTGTTTAATCCTGAAAAAGGGATTTCTCCCATTGTCGCATCAGAACCTGTTGATTCGATGATCAACTTTGTTCTCCTTTACTTTTTCGATTATGGTAATAAAGAAGTGCGCTATGAATTATCCATTCCCGATGGAATGAGCAATTCTGCTGGTAAAACGCGAATAGCTTCATGGAAGGAACGATACATTTTCGAAGCGATTCCGTTTGTTAATAAAGTTATCCCTCTTAAAGAAGAGTTTAACGAAACCCCTGCGTTCACAGTTATTAGAAACGAGTAGTTCGGATATCACATGGCAAAATTTAACCCTTCGCGCCTTAAACTTGCAAGGACAAGAAGAGGATTAACAATGACAGCCTTAGCAAAAAAAGCAGGGCTTTCTTTGAGAATGATCGTTGATTATGAGAAAGATTATTGCCTATATGAGCCATCTGAGCAAACTATAGCTTCATTTGTAGATGTTTTAAAATATCCTGCCGATTTTTTCTTCGGTGAAGATATTGAATCAATTGATCCTTCTACAGTATCTTTTCGTTCTCTGAAGAAAATGACATCTGCACAGGAAGGTGCAGCAATTGGTGCAGGTCAACTCGGATTGATTGTTAGTGACTATTTTGAACAGTATTTTAAATTACCAGAACTCAACCTAATTGATTTAAGAGGCGAAACACCTGAATCAGCTGCACGAGCACTTCGTGATTACTGGAAACTTGGCAGTAAAAGCATTTTTAACATGGTTCATTTGTTAGAAATGAATGGGATTAAAGTATTTTCATTATCAGAAAATACAGCGGAAGTTGATGCTTATTCGTTTTGGAAAGCAGGAAAGGCATATGTATTTCTGAACAACCAAAAAACTGCTGAACGAAGTAGATTTGATGCAGCTCATGAACTGGGGCATTTGGTTCTGCATAAACATGGAACACCTCAAGGCAAGGATATTGAAATTGAGGCTAATGAATTTGCTTCAGCGTTTTTAATGCCAAAAGAGAATATTCTAGCTGCAAAAATGCGCAATCCATCTTTAGATGCCGTGCTTCAACTTCGTCATAACTGGAAAGTATCTACCTTTGCTCTTATTTACCGTATGAGGCAAGCGGGAGCATTAACTACTTGGCAATATAATAATCTTGTAAGAGAAGCTTCTGCACGTGGGTTTAGATTGAGAGAGGATCAAGTAATGGAGCGAGAAAGATCTATGATCATTGACTCATTACTCGACGCCCTAGCTGATGATGGTATAACCTTACCGGTGATTTCTCGCCAGCTAAATATCCCTGTAGGGGAGCTTTCTAATCTGTTGTTCAGATTTGGTTTGATTCAAAGTATCTGAATGTTCAAATGAAGTGAGGCTAACAGATTAGCATTTCAAGATGTTAGCATTGTCCACTTATGGCACAGATCAGTCTGTCTGTAATTGTTTGTTGTATCAGTTTCAACTTTTTACATACAAAAAAACCATACCTAGATAAGTCAATGGTATGGTTTCCTGTATTAAGTCTGATTACATCCTTCTTCTAAACACAACATTATCAGAGAATATCGCCTTACCAGCTATAAACCCAACAGCAGCAATGATTGGTAGGCTGATAGTAGCTCCCGCCATACCTGTAGACATTCCGATCAGTATAGACAGGCCGAAGGCCAATAATATAACCACGAAAGCATACCAGCCGGGGAAGGTTCCATACAGAACCGTCGCCATGCAGCCGGTGCAGACATGGACACCCCTTTGGCTTTCTTTCAGGCAAAATGGACACTTGATGGTATTGTTTTCCATGATAGCCCCTTAGATCGCTTTCCAGCCATTGCTGGTTTTAACAAGATTAATCATGCCGTCTTCAGGTTCATTCATACCCTTGACGCTGGAGAACGCTTTTTTGTCCACCCATGCAGGAACATCCGCCAACTTCCATGTATAAGACACGCGAACAATTTTCTGATTACCGTTTCCCGGTTCAGTCCATTCCTTTATCTCAGCAACCGCACGATGACCAACACAGGCACCATCTTTACGATCCCAAAACTCAACCGCTTGGCCTTTGTCTGTTACTTCCAGAACATCGACACTACTGAAACCATTAGCTTGTTGAGAAACATCAAGCAGCCCCTGATTAGTCAGACCTTTCAATATTTCATCACTGGCACTATACCCCGCTGAACGGTAGCCATGGTTGACCCGGATGGGGAAGCCCTTATTGAACACAATGTCATTATCCTGTAAGGAGTAGCACAGCTTTGAATGTGAAATCTTCGCATTGATAGCTTTCTCAAAATCACCTTTTTCACCGCAGCCTGATAACAACACGGTAAGGCCCGCAATGGCTAAAAATTTACGCATGGTTCTTATCCCTTTTTGTGACTGATAGTGCCGTTTTTCAGAACAACCAGACGAACTGGCATATCGGCATTGTTGACGGTAGCGAATCCACGGACTTCGAAGTTGTTGACTGTTCCAGTGACACTGACTTTCTGGCCTTTCTTGTAAGTAAGAACGGCATCATCAATACCAGAGTAGTAATCCAGCCAGACCATCCCGCCGCAGTAGCTGGTATCAGAGGTTTTATATAAGAGGTAATAGTTAGGGGCTGACTTAGGCATTCCCGTCATCATGTCGCTGGCACTTCTCCCCTTCGTAACTTCAAGAACAGTGGCATTGGTGATAGAGATCCTTTTGCCAGTCCAGTTTTTCTCCGCTGCCATTGCGTTTTCTTCATAGTCTTTGCAGACAGGGCCAAGGCCAGATACAGACGATACCGGGCCAAGGCTTTGAGTGGTGGCAGTTCCCCCCAGCGCTTTACCTACTGAAGACAACGAAGAACTGATTGCTCCATTAACTTTGTTCACGCCATCGTTGAGCTGCTGGCAGCCAGAAAGAAACACCAGAGAGACCGCCAGTGGTAAGAAGTTATGTCCTTTCATTTATTCCTCAAGGATTTAGTCAGATTCGTATACCCCAATCCCGGCGCTCTCACCGACAGATCAGGGGTTATCGTCTAATCAATTGATAGAATTGAATTATTTTTGGTGTTCGTCACATCGTTTAAATCGATCGATACAAAACAAATGATAGTCACAAACTATCATAAACAATATATCGATCGATTAAAGCAATTAAAAAACCGATCGATAAATCCTTTTTAATCGTTAGAATCTATCAATATAAGCTTATCGATCGATTTTACAGATCATTTTGCTTGAGTATGCTGGCACTGGCGACTATGCTGGGCTGAGATAAAGCAGTAAAACAGCGAGGAATGAGCATGGAAAACAATAACGAGCGAAGCTCTATGGAAATCTTCGAAAAAGATCAAAAAATCGCTTTTGTTGACTCGTTCAGCGATGCTGTTTTGTCTTACGAATACGAACAGGCGGGTTTCACCATAAACTTACTGAAGCGCTCGGTTCTTCTCTTTAACCATAATATAAAGAAAAACGTAACTGCCAAGCAGTTGCGTAAAAATAATATAAAGAAAAACGTAATGTCTTCGACATTGCGTAAAAATATGAACAGCACATTTATATACCCATATAGCAACATCAGGGAAATCAACTACACGCTGCCTGATTGCAGATCCGATGATGCCGAGATCTGTATTATGACTGGTGATGTATTAAATCCAGTCTGGACGTTCAGGGTTCCATCTCATGCATATTATATTTGCGAGCAATGGGTGGAAGTATTTAATAACCATATTTTCTTTGGCCCATAAACGAAGTATTAAACAAAAGGAAATTAAATATCTGACTAATGATATTAATTAATAGAATTATTTGCTTTTTATAAAGTTAATGTTTAATTATATACACATAGAATAATTGATATCGAGGTATATTTATGTCTGGAAAAAATCCGTTTTGGAATTATGATTATAATGCGGCGCAACGTAATAGAGAAATTGTAGACTCTTACCAACAGGCAAATGAGGCAAGGCTGGATTCTCAACAGTCGCAGTTTGAAGCATCTATGGCTAATGACAGGGTTAGTAGAATACAGATGCAGTTGAATAACACAATCAATAGCCATAAGAAGGTTGTCGCTGATTATGAGCAACGTCTTGAAGAATATAAACAAAATTTCTTTCGTGTAGCTTTACATAAAAACATTCTCTTCAGAACGGTTCGCAGACTTCAGGAGGAATGGCCGGATAAAAAGGAATTCATCCTTGATGAAATGCAAAGACAAAGAATTTTGTGTAATCAACAGGATTATAGAGAAAGATGGTGGAATGCCATAAAAGATAATAATCTTGCTGACGATTATCTTGAGTTTCCATTTCCTAATAGAGAGGTAAAAAACAAACCATAATAAGTAATTAACTATTCGATCATAACATTATATTTATTTTAATAAGACACTAACCTGCTGTGTCTCCTAAAAACACGCCTATACATCAACCATCCATTTTATGGAATACCATCATGACAACTATTTTGCATCCAAATTACGTTGTTGTATCAAAGCTAATATCTAAGTTTGACATTACACATGACAGTAGAGATGAAAATATCAACATCTTGATTTCTGTCATTTATGACTTGGATAACGGCATTACAATCGAACACTACATTAATAATCAGGAAGAGGCCGAGAAAAAATGCATTGAGAAAAATAGATTTTCAAGGAAGTTTAAAAATCGCATTGATAATATATCATCTGAAGAAACCCGCCCAGCTAAAAATAATCCCAAACCCAAATAAAAATTTGAACTCATGATGGATCTGAGGTCTATACCATATAATGTATTGATTTTGTGCACAGGAACGATTAAAACTATGATGTTATTGCTTATATTCTTTACCACAAACATTAGGGAAATCGCATGTCTGATGCTTTAAAGATCATCAACAATGTTCGTACTCTCCGTGCTCAGGCTCGTGAACTAACACTTGAGACTTTGGAAGAGATGTTAGAAAAACTCACTATCGTTGTAGAAGAACGTCGTGAAGAAGAAGCCTCATTTCTCAAACAGCAGGAAGAGAAACAGGCCAAGCTGGAAGCATTCCGTCAGAAGCTGTTGGAAGATGGCATAGACCCGGCAGAATTACTTTCAACTGTTAGCCCATTTTCTTCCAAGACCGGAGCGAAGCGCGCCCCACGTCCAGCTAAGTATAAATACATCGATACCGATGGTTCTGAAAAAACATGGACAGGTCAGGGCCGAACTCCTCGTGCTATCGCTGCTGCACTTGAAGCAGGTAAAACTCTTGAAGTGTTTGAGATTAAATAGCATTATATGAAAAGCCCCTGCGGGCTTTTCAATATTTTTCTATTATAATTAGGAGATTCATATGTTGGGACAAGAACCATCAACTACTGATGCAGAAGCCGTTATTGAGATTTTGAAAATTTTTTACATGTCTCTTCCTGCCGATGTGAAGAGTACAATCAATTATGAAATTCAGAAAAAAATCAAGGATGAAGACAAGCAGCTTCCTTATAAAGATAAGGGTAGGGCTATTTATCGAGTAGCATCCAAGATTATTCCTGAAGCTAATCTTGTTTAGTTATAAGATCCTCAAGCGATGCTAAGGTTTTAAGTATTTCAGTTCTTATTTTCTCTCTAAGTCTATTTTCAAGGTCTGTAATCGCATCAACTTTCATATGAAAATAGACTTGGTACAACTTTTCTAACTTAGTACATATAAAAATTAATTTATCATCTTCTTTCATTTTACCCATCCTTTACATAGTTATATTTTATAAATATCACTTTATAAACTTATGTCAATGAGTTGAAACTTCGACAAGTTCATATAACTACCTAATATTAATCAATTACGTTTATATATTATTTTGTTGCCTGAGTCGCTCTTGTTGCATTTGTTTTTAAATTATTCAGCATTTGCTTATCAACCGGTTGCAGTTGTTGTCCTAACAGAGCCGCAAGCAAAATATTTGTGTCTTCTGTTCTTTCGATTTGAAGCATTTGTAATCTTAAATCAAGTGCCTGCATTCTTGCCTGCTCATGCGCAGTTTCTTTTTCATCAGCACTACTGATTTTTACCTGCCAAGCGTCAGCACCTGTTGTATCTGCATAGCGTGAATAGATCTCATATCTTAACATTTCCCACTCTGAAGGATTATCCGGGAATGTTGTGCCGGGAAATAAGGTCGCATACTTGTTTTTTACGGAAGCATCTGACCAAGCAAGGTTTGCTCCCTGCGTAGAACCTAATGTGGATCCTATTTTGGCCCCTCTGGAGTTCACTGATACATTACTTGCTTTTTTCATTGCCAGTACGGAATCAATGGCGTTTGTTCCAGCAGTGCTTCTGGAGACAAAGCTCGAAAAGGCGGATAAATATTCTCGACCTTCATTTGTGTCTTCTAACCCTTTGTTCTTCAATGGTTCAACAGGCAAGTTACCTATAAGATTTCTTTTTGCCGCTTCAGCAACTTCAATCTGCTCCACAGAATAAGACTGATTCGAAACCTTATTAGACAATGCATCTGATGTAGATAATGGTGGTGTAATTAGGCTTGATGCCGATTTATCTTTATCAGGATACTGACCTATAGCATTGCACCCACCTCTGTTATATTTCACATCATCTTCAGAGCAAACATTTATTGATACTCTGCCCATGATGTTTTTCTTGGCCTCATTTATTCCGGTATTTGCTTGCGTAAACATCTTAACGCTGTTTTCAGATAAAGCCTCTTTCGCTGAGCTTGTATTCGATCCTGCTGCACCACGACCACCTGCGCTTGTGACTTCTTCACAGGCGTTGGCATCAGGTATTCTGTTTAAGATATTTTTCATACGCTGTTCTTGGATTGCCTGACTTGCATTACTGACAACAGCATTCTTCTGATTCTCATTTGCTGTTATGGTTGCTTGTGCCAGTTTGTCGTTCATTGAAACTAATGTTTCGATTATTCCATTTCCCATAGATTGAGGTGATCGCCCCATCAAATAAGGATCCAGAGTATAGTTTGTGACCGGATAAACAGCCTCTGCATGACTTGAATACAATATTGTCAAACATATTACGCTCGCTATGTTTAATTTTTTTATTTTAAATCCCCCTCTCACAGCCCACTCCTCTTTATTCACTACCTATTATTTAATTAATCCATTAAAAGCAGTTTGTCAATTTTATTAAAAATTATAATAGAATAGATTAAAGACTTGGAAAACAACCATTTTTTATGTGACCAACCCAACCTCGTGTAATTAATTTTACAATTTTCACATCACGCAGTAGTTTTCTCAAACATTTATTACCCACACACATCCCCCCATAATGCACTAATGCTTGCATTAAAAATACTGATTTATTTCATGCAATAAAAATGTAGTATGAAGTTCGATACAATTGAACACCGCATATTATTAATAAAGGATAATTTATTATTTCGCTTACGCAATTAGATAATGAAAAACGAAGCCTAATGATTTCATTAGGCTTATTTGTTATTTGGATATTATTATCTTCGGTGATTTAGGATCGAAATCGAAAGTTACAATCTTATCTTTTTTTTCTTCTTTCGCAATAAGATTGCTTAAATCTAAACTCGTCGATTTTATTTCATCCCATTTCAGTGGATTCTCTTTTAACATATTCATTTTTATGAAATAATAAACTAAAGCAGGTTCTTTTCTGGCTAGACTGTTTTTATAAGCCTGTTCCATTTCATAGAACACTTCGTCTTTCCATGAAACATCAGCAAGAACGCACTCACGATAGTGATTCATATTTGCTACAATGCCTGACGCATTTTTACTTTTTGAGAAAAGATCACAGGCAATTGCATAATACTCTTTACCTAATTCAAATCTGTTTGTTTTATAATGCAAAAGGCCCAAGTTAGCATTAGCATGGGCAGCCGTATTCTCGTTATCAACAGCAGCAAGACTTTTGAGAGCCCCCTCCCATTCTTTTACCCTTTCCCAGTTAATACATTGCTCCACTCTATCCAAGAGACATATCTCAGAAAATAGTTTGTTTAAAATTAACGTTTCATCGTGCTTGTCTATTCCCAAACCTTTGACAGCATATTCATAGCATAATGCATAGTTGTCTAAAACTGACGACAAATAGGTAACCATTATTGCAGGTTGAACAGAATAGGACTCATCTTCAAACCATTTAATTCCAAAATCTATAGCAGAAGAAAGATCATAATTATAGTATTTCTCCCACATTTTCGCTTCGTATGCACCTTGTTGACTAAACAAAAGTTCACTATTAACTAAATTCGAAAGATTCGCATTCCTTTCTGCCCACTTTGCTTGTGCCAAGGAATTGTCATTAGGTTTTCGTAATGAACTTACATATAATTTTTTTGCTTTCTTTAATGCTCCATTAGACAATTCTATTGTCGCTATTGAACTCTCCAATTCCGTAAGATGCAAAGGAGAAAATCTTTCAGACTCAATAAGTTTTCTCGCTTGAGATACCATTTTCAAAGGGCGATTATAACTTTCCGCCACCGCGATCTCGGCTGATAGTAACCATGGATCTTCTTTTAACATTGGATGCTTAGACAATAGATAATGGGCTTTATCACTTTGATTATTATTAACATAAAATCTTGAAGCAACTCTAATGATCCAACGATGATTAGGTAATAGATTTGTACCGACTGTAACAGCTTTCTCAGCTGAATCCAGCTTACCAATTGATACGTAAGCCCTTGCTAAATCAAGCCATGCTAATGCATCTTTGGGATTATTATGCAACCATCCTCTTAATATTGAGATGATTGGTTTTTGAGTTTCAGTTGGTTCACTATCATGCTTACCACCTCTTAAAATGAATTTAGCAAATTGTAGGATTTGTGGTGGTAAATCAAATCCCTGCACAATAAATCTTGCCGCAACTCTCGATTCTGCTTCTCGGTTTTCTATATAAGCAACATTTAACAACTCTATTGCTGAGCCTAAATTTTTATTAAGAACAAAATTTTCATATAAGTCATCTGTATTATCAGACAATGAGGAAAAATCTCCACCATTAAAAGGTTTAATTTCAGGAGACTTTAGGGAGTCGATTGACTTCGTCCATTCAGGAAGCAATAGTCTTTCTTCTTTATCAAACAGGCTCATTTTGCTTCCTTATATTTTATTGCTGAGACCAAAAACCTTCAATTTTTGAATTAAAAGGTCGAATTGAGTTATAAGTCGATCCAAACCTAATTCTATCTTTGCTATCCCGCCTCCTTTAAGCATTCCTCTGTTTTCATAACTTGGATGACTACACTGCAACACTATGTTTTTCAAACCTAAACCTAACCAATCTGGATGAACCCCATCAAATACCTCTAAGCTTTGAAAAAAAGCCTTCTCTAAATAAGGTAAAGCGAGATCGTATTGATTCCCACTCCCCCCCCAACGTGGCGGTGCTATTTCTGTAGGAACAAACTCTCTCATCAAACTATTAACGGTTCTGCCAGTAAATAAAAAAGCAACTATTGAACCTAACTGATAAATATCACAACGCTGCCTTCTATTTATCCATTCAGGGGCTATCAGCCCATAGAGTTGTTCAGGAGGCGCATAATTTTGATCTCCAGTAATCGGAAAGTTATCAAAACGATGTGGTACACCTTGTAAACTTGCTCTGCCTAAATCACCAACTTTAGCATTTAAAGAATCGAACACCATTACATTTGAAGGTTTCAAATCTTGATGTGAAATATTTGCAGAGTGTAATTGTCTAATACCCATTGTAACATCTTTCAGGTATCCTAATTTCATTGCAAGGCTGACATCCTTTGTTCTTTCGACATACATCCTTATATCTCCGGATTCGGCCAGCTCCATAATTAAATATGGTACTATTCTACCATCAATTACCGATTGTCCTTTGTTAAGAACTTTAATAACATTTCGCATTCTTTTTTCAATGCAAATTTCATTTAGTTTATCCTCAAACTGATAATCAGACGTAAGCACTGACATTATCTTCATAAAATCGTGGCCTTTAGACAAAGCTTCCTGCATTGTCTTTTCAAAATCAAAGGCTTTGAGAAATGCCATCTTTCCTGTATTTTTATTTTTCACTTCATAAGACACCGAAAAGTTCCCCCCCGTTCCGATGCCCGTTTTTGTTCCTACTGGTATAATTCTTTCAACAAGCCATTCGTTGTTTAATTCTAAGCCGACCATTTTATTAGCTGGAGTTGTGGTAGTCATGAATAATCCCATTTAGGTATTAAGAAAGAATTTTATAACCTACATCTTTATCTATTCTATTGATAAGATTAAACCACTACTGCATAAAATTGAAACTAATTAAATATCTACATATCAATAAGTTAAGGGTTTTACATTTCTATTCATCCTTTCAATTGTGCTCTACATCAAACTTTACTTTTGAATTCTCCCAACCTCACGCATATAGTTGCCAATAAAACTATTTACTCAGAAATAATTACAATAGTACACTAACTAAAGGATATCATACATCCATTGTAATCAAAGAGGGCCTAAGCCCTCTTAATATCACATTCCATCATTACCTTCTTTTGATGATGAACTACCACCGGAAGATCCACTACCATTCCCTTTATCTGGAGCCTTAAAGCTTTCAATTGGTGAAGCTTGGGCCTGTAAACTTACAGGCAGCAACGGTCTGTTATGTTCACCAAATGATACTGCTCTGTTAGCAGCCTTTTGAGCTACATTCATATAACCCGCTGCGCCTGCTGTGTCACCAATAGCATCTGCTGCCTCAGCTGCATTGTAAGCCGAGTTAGCACTTTCAAGAGACTGATATTCATCCTGCTGATCAAGTGGGCCAGCATTACTCATATGAGTTCTGAATGCAGATCCCGTATCATTGGCTCTATTAGTCGCCTGTGCTTTCCCCTGTTGGGCCTGTTGCTGTTGTTGAAGCTCACGTTGCTGTTCACGGTCTTTGTTGATTTGCGCATTCCTGATCTGATTACCCATCGCATTTGAGGTATGAGAAACCTGATCCAACACGGTTTTGGTAAACATAGCACCTTCAACACCTTTTGATGCCGACTGTGCGTAACCCGACATGCTCTGACCACCATGAACACCAAGCCACTTCATAATTTCATCAGGGATGATGTGAATCAGTGAAAGTGATTTTTTCACTACCGTAAACATCATCGCAATATAAACAGCAATGAGAGCCAGTGACTCGATGATACCTATCCCGGCATTGGCTGACATCATGCCAAACGCGCCGGAGAATGTTTCATTGACGATCCCACCAAGGATAGGGAGCATCGTATAGGCTGCTATCAAGCCTGTTATCATCAGTGCTGGTCGCATGGTTAACGATAAAACCAGACCATAACCAGCGCCTCCACGACCCACTACGCCATCACCATCTGGATGCAAATGTGTTATTACCCATAATGGTGCTGCGACCATTGCTTCAAGGCACAGGATCATCCAGCCTACGCAAACACCAAACCACATCACGTAAGGCAACATAGGAATAACGACGGCTAAGGTATCACCAGCTATCCATAAAGGGATAACCAGTGGCATCACAATGCCCATAGCGCCAAATGCACCCGATACCCAGCTTGCAGTCCATGAAGTCCATGCACCAAGACCTGCGCCAACAACCGCAGAACTTCCTAATAACGTCCAGCCAGCGGCACTGATCGTATCCCCAAGTCCTTTAACGGCTAATAACGGGTTTATCGCCTGTAAATTGGCAGCAGTTGTGTCGGTTGAAAATGAAACAATTTTCCCTTGCTTTCTTCCATTAATAACGCTGGAACTGAGAAAACCCGCCATTGCACCAGAAATACTCTTATTGGCTTCACTTTGAAGAGAAGAAACTATTTTCCCGGCATCATCTGTTTTAGGGCCAGCGCCACTTTTACCACTGGTATTGGCTTCCGTTCGGTTTTGCGCATCAATACCATTCGCATATCTTGAAGCTGTCGTTGATTTCGCCATATCCTGAGCTACTTTTGCCATAATCGCGTTCAGGCTGTTATCGAATATATCGCCGTATTCCATTGTTGCTTGTCCCGCTACAGGAAGATTATGAGCTGCTCCATTAATTGCATCCTGCACACGGATCAGTTTCATACTCCATGCGCCAGCCATAAACCATCCGTCTTTCTGGACATTCTCTTTGAAATCATCCCACTGGTCGCCAGTGGAGAAAACTGTCCGTACTGCAGTATCAATAATGGATACATATGAGGCTGTTGCACTGTTTATTCCGGCCTGAATATCAATGTTATTATCAGCCACATACTGTTCAGCTAATGTTTTCATTTCATTATCAAGTGCTTTAAATGCGATATTCTGAGCTTCAACAACATCTGAAATATTCGTCTTTATATCCTGTGGCATATAAGCCATATACATGCCGCCAGCAGCAATGGTGGCCTGAGCTTTAGCCTGTTCGTCATAAGAAGCTTTGGCTTTGGGGTCTGTAAGCGTGATGCTTCCACAGGCAGCCTTTGATACCAGCAAATTTTTATTCATATCATTACCGGCATTGCTGGCTCCATAACTGTATGTGTATAAATAGGCACCTTTCTCCGGCGTCATTTCAAACGCAGGCGTGACGTGTGGGAAGGGATCGGCTGCTGATGATTTCTTCCATAATTCACCCGCCTTCAACATACAGACGTTATTGATAAAGGCAGTTTTCGCTATACGGTCAAGTTCCTGATAAGACGCTGATGTTGTGATAACAGCTCCATCTGAGGGGTTGGAGGCATAAGTATTCCAGACGGTATCCGCCAGACCGACTCCCTGATTAATCATCCACAGCACCATAACCTGAGCGGCACAGAAACCACCTGCTGCCGGAAGTATCATTGCCGTGCCTAATGCAGTTCTTACGGGCAACCACATGGAAGACCATTTCTTACCCAACATTTCTCCGTCATGTGCCGTTGACATGGTTCCGGCAATCAGTGTGTAGGCAGCTAAAATTCCTCCAACCAGTAAAACAGCGCTGTTGAGGATCGTCATAGTGCTGGCTAAGGGACTATCCGCTAAATTGTCGGGGAATAAGATATCCAGAAACCACAGCTTTGATTTGTCTGTCTCCGGGACAGTAAATAAATCGGCGGCATAAGCTGACTGAGTTAATAACAGGCAAGCTAATATTGCTAATAATATCGATACTTCTTTTTTCTTTATATTTATCATCATTACATTCCTTTGCCTCTTACTTCATTGAATTACTGATGCTGCTCCAGACATCGGTTCCGTTGACTGTTGCTCCCGATCCTGATGAAGAGCCTGTTCCTGTAGAAACACTTCCACTTGCGACATTCCCAAGGACGGGCATATCAATAGAAATACTTTCGGATATACTTCCGGTCAGTTGACTGACTTTTTCTCTCGCAATCGAACAGGCTTTACTTATTGCTGCTTCCTTCGTTTTTTTAATTATTGAATCCACAGATGGCAGGCTGATGCCGAGGTTTCCCACAGGCCAAGCGTCCGTACAGCCAATAGTCTCAAGCGATTGATTGATGTTATCCATGAAATTCTTCGCTACCGGCTCTAACTGAGCCGCATCCTGCTTCATGGCGTTATATTGCGCTTGTTTTAATGATGAACTGACATCCGGGCTACAGACTGCTGCGTTAACCGTGGTTGCTGAAATTAATATTGTTGCCGGAAAGATTATTTTGAAAATGTGGACACAGACATTTGTTCGCCATTTATTTTTATTAAGTTTATTCATTTGATACTCCTTTGATTTATTACAAGTTATTCACCATATTTTCTTCTTCTGATTAAATAAAAATACAATGCCTTATTAATATATATTAAATAAAATAGAATTAATCAAGAGAATGATAATTTAATTTGACAATGACTTTATTTTTGATTATTGTTTAAAAGTAAATAAATGACTACTCCAAAAATTTATTACAATACTCTGAAGAGGCCAGTTTATCTGGCTTCTTTCCTTTTAATTTTATAATCTGTTAGTTTAACAAGTTTGAACTTCTAAGATAGTAATATATTTATTGTGATCATTTCTCTTGATAATTTCTTTCTTTATATTGATTGCATTACTAAAGCCAACCTTGACTTCTGGCTTTTTTTGTTCTTTTTAATTTTGCCTTTACTTTTGTTTTAATAAATTATTTTTGAAAACTTTCTCATCTTATGAGCTAAAGCTCATAGGCTTCGCCCTTACTCATCATATTAACTAGAAGTGCATCAAGGCTATAGCATTTGCTGTTAAACGCATAGGTAAACTATATCCCCAATAGCAGTGCTGAGTGATTGTCCAAAACAATCACATTGCTGGAACAGGGCTGGTCCCTGTTAATGATGAATTTATCCAAAAAAATTGCGGCAGTAGCCGCTAATATGATAATAGTCTTATTAATCTTACAAATTAATGTGCGATTTAGTTTTAAAGATATTTCATACGCTAGCTTTACCTTAAACTTAATTAAAACCTCATATCGAAAAAGATCATTTATTATGAGCTTACGCTCATGGCAACGCCCTTTCTCTATATCTATCAACTAGAAACTCAGCGAGGCTATAGCATTTACTCTTAAACGCATAGGAAAACTATATCCCCAATAGCAGCACTGAGTGATTGTCCAAAACAATCACATTGCTGGAACAGGGCTGGCCCCTGTTAATGATGGATTTATCCATAAAGAACTGCGGCAGTAGCCGCTGACCTAATAATAGTATAATTAATCTTATCAATTCATATTCGATTTAGTTCTTAAGATTTTATATACGCTAGCTTTACCTTGAAATTAATTAAAACCTCATATTGAAAACAGATCTTTTCTTATGATCTTTCGCTCATGGCTCCGCCCCTTATCTATATATTAACGAGGAATCAATCAAGGTTATAGCATTTGCTCTTAAACGCATAGTAAAACTATATCCCCATAGCAGCACTGAGTGATTGTCCTAAACAATCACATTGCTGAAACAGGGCTTGCCCCTGTTAATGATGGATTTATCCATGAAGAATTGCGGCAGTAGCCGCCAGTAAATAGGAGGAAAACAATACTTCCGTGTCATCGGCAGCACTTCGTGATTGTATGAAACAATCACTTTGCTGCAAATAAAACACAAAGAAAACGCTGCAAAATAACATGGTGCCATTTATTTGGCACAAGTTTCCCTTTTACTATATTAGTACTAGATGTTACGAGCTGTTTTTAACTTTATTATCATATGGTTATAAAGTGAAAGGTTATTAAAAATAAGAACTATTGAATATCAAAGGTTATTGATTTTACAAACTAGAGTTATCAAATCTAATAACCTTACTTTCACCTAGAAATAGTAACGCACTAAATCAATATAGCATTTGCTCTTTAACACATAGTAAAACTATATCCCCAATAGCAGCACTAAGTGATTGTACGAAACAATCACTTCGCTGAAATAAGTGTAAAGAAAAATACATATCCCTGCGAAAAACTCCTCATATATAACACAAAAGAAAAACTGGACTCTCTTAACTTCTTACTAATTATTTAATTATAAGCACCCTCCCAGCCCAATAAAATCAAGGCTTCACACCTTTTTTTGCTATGTTTAAACATAGCATATACCTATGTTTAAACATAGTTCCGTCCTATGTTTAAACATAGCAAGACTTATGTTTAAACATAGGTTTTTTAACATATGATAAGATCATAATAATAAAATACTTATTTTATTTATAGTTTTACTATTGACTTTCCATTTTGTGCATAGTATTTAAAATATATAATAAAAACAATAAGAGAGAAAATATGAATACTAATGACACTGAACTACTTCGCTTATTTGATACATTAACGACAGAACAAAAGATTGATATCGCCAGACACTTACTGCAAAACAAAGATATTAAATCAACTACAGTTATCGCCAAAGAAGAAGATAAAGCGATCTCATTTTCCCAGCCTTATGTTTTTGCTTTCACATCTAACTTTCGTGTTTTTTCTGATCTGGACATATCTAAGAATGAATTCCGTGTATTAACTTACATCTTGGAATACATGGAGTTTGGAAACCTTATTAACCTTTCTCAGGCATCACTCTGTAAAGCGTTGAACATCGCATCTAGTAATATGTCAACCATATTCAAAAAACTAAAACAGAAAGGCATTCTCGTTGATCATCATGGACATCTTTATATTAACTCAAACATCTTTGCCAAAGGTATGAGTCATCAACTTGATGAAAAGCGTAAAGAGCATTTAAGCAATGCAAGAAATGTTCAGGCTGAGATTGAACAATACCCTGATGGTTATCAAAATCTTTCTCAACAGGAAAGACGAGGATTAGCCCTCGAAACAGTAATTCAAAATGTTTATACAGATGCTTTTATTTTTAGCAAGAAGAAAAAGAACAATGCAGTTCCTAATGCTAAAAACAGTATCAAGATAGATAAACCCCGCAAGGTATATAAACGAACAAAAGAAAATGAAGCAAATAGACAAGATTTAGTTAATATCACTAACCACTTAAAAGCTGTTTCCTAAAGAGTAATAAGGAATGAAAATGAAAAAACTACCCGGTTCACTTGAAATTAAACTGCATGAAAAACTATCTAAAAACGACATTCTGAATGTCTTAGCAGAACATATGACGATGCTTGAGGAAACATTTGGCATTGAAGAGTTCAAACTCTATTCTTTTCTTGAATGTTATATTGATAGTAAGAAACAATCCTTCTATCATGAAGAACATAACGCTATTGTAGAGTCATTTAATTTAAAAAATGATACGAAGCTTGAGAACACGTCTAAACTCATCTCAAAAAATGGTAATGCCCGAATTGTTTCCTTTGATAAAAATATTAATGTAGATAAAATTCGCTCAACCGTAGAAAGCATTCAGATGCATAATCCATATCGATATTGGTCTAATAATATCAAAGTTATTCCATCATCCGTAGTTAAAAACATCATTCAAGATAAAGAGAGAAAATTACAACTAGAAAGAGATAAAATTAACTTACTCAACCAACTAAGACGTAAACAACAAGAGGAGCAAAAGAGTAAGGAGCGTGAAGAATTTGATCGTCCGTTAAAATCACTCATTGCAAGAAAGATCATGGAAAGCGGTCTAACTGATGTAGAGTTCAAAAGAACAATATGTTCCAGCTTCGACTATATAAAAAGCGGCGCTGTAATAGCAAAATACCTAGCCAATAAACCTGATTTATTAGAAAAATATCATGATTCCCGATTAATAAGAATGTCCATCAAAAATGATGAAGGTAAAGTCGGCAAGGTTGAACTCTATGATCTTTCTGGAGCACTAATTTTTGAAAGCTATAAAAACAAATAAGAGAGGTATGATATGCAATGTTCATGTGGTAGAGAAATGACAGAGAGGTTTTCTCTTTCTAAGAAATGCAACTTGAGATGGGAATACTCTTTTTGTAAGTCTTGTGGAAGAATCGATGCAGATTATCTTTATAGCTACGATAAAACACAGTTTATTGAACGAGGTTATTCAGCAAGGCTAAATTATAGAGACATGACAAGAAAAATAGATAATTAAATTAAAACCATGCCTCTCCATTAAATTTGACACTTTGAACCAATCCCTTAAAATAAAATATATACACAATCCACTAAAAATAAGAGGAGTCAACATGACAGACCATATAAAAAAAGAACCAGAAGATGAAACAATTATTGATAGTGCTAAAATTTACGATGCGCTTAGAAAAAATTATTTTGATAGATGCTTCCTTTCTTCTTACTTAGATGAAAAAATAGATGATAACTTACATCCTTTCAGTGACGAAGCATATAATAAAATGAAGTCCTTGCATGATGAAAGAGATAATCTTAATTTTAAAAACAAAATGAAAGAGATTAAAAGGAATTTATCTACATCACAAAAAAAAGAAGTCGAAAAAATAATGAAAAACAAAATAAAATAATTTTTTAAATATCCAGCCATGAAAAACACTTTCTCCGATGAGATAAATCTCATCTCTGTTTCAGAAGATGGCATTTTTGTTGATTATCCTGAAGATGTTGATCAAGAAGAAATAATATAGTTTTCATCTGAATATTATCATTCTTATTTACCGGTTATATTTGACACTTACACTATATCTCGTAATATAGATATATCCACTATTTTATTTACGAGGTATATATGAGGAAAGTAAAATTAGACAATGATGATTTAATTCAGTACATGAACACCATTAAAGCATTAAAAAAATATCCAACGATGACTGAATACAGAGATGAATATCGCAGGATAAGAACCGATGGTTCACCGTTGAGTGAAGCCAAGAAATTTAAATCGGCACATACCGAACTTCTGAGATTAGACAGGAAGAAAAAGTCACTACTCGAAAAATTTATTGAAGAACTCAACCCTGTAAGTCACGCATCAGCCCTTGCATCAAGAAAGCTTGAAAAAGTACAAGAGTCCATTATCTACCGAAAGTCATTACTTGAGAAAAGCCCTGATGAACTCGTCGCTCTGGTCATAAAACAGCGCACAGAAGCGGCTCTTGAGTTCCAGCGTTCTGTTGAGCAAAGTCTTGAGCAACTTTCTAACATTTCGTCAGAGTTCGAACCATCAAGTCAACTACAACGAAAAATGGCCCTATAAATCGATCCTCCGCTTTTCGTTTGAAATGGTTCTAATAGATTGCTCTAATGCTAATATTTACTATATTATTAATATGTTGGTGTGTTTTAAATCGATCATCAGACAATACTGCACACCCTTCGATCCCCCATTTCAAACACAGGATGGCATAGTATGAGTGAAGCATTAAAGGTACTGAACAATATTCGTACACTTCGCGCACAGGCTCGTGAAACTGATCTGGAAACGCTGGAAGAGATGCTGGAAAAGTTAACAGCAATCGTTGAAGATCGTCGTGAGGAAGAAAGTGCCATCCGTAAAGAACAAGAACAACGTCAGGCTAAGCTTGAAGCCTTCCGCCAGAAACTGTTAGAAGATGGTATCGATCCTGCGGAGCTACTTTCAGCGGTAGGTTCCACTAAGCCTAAAACCAAATCGACACGCACTCCACGCCCTGCTAAATACAAATATACAGATGAAAACGGTAATGAACAGACTTGGACGGGTCAGGGCCGTACTCCTAAAGTGATCGCTGTTGCTATTGAAGCAGGTAAAACACTGGAAGATTTCCAGATTTAATCTCATTACATTTTTTATTAAAAGCCGCCAATGTAATATTGTCGGCTATGCTCTTCACTTTAATTCTTACGATACGAATATGAGAAAGATATGACTGACCTATTCGATATAATCTATTCAGATCACCCAAAATCTGCAATTTTTTTCTGTTTTTCGTAGTAGTAAATTTAATCCTATGGGGTTGGAACAAAAAGCACCCGAACAGAAAAGGTGAAAATGATGCTCTCAAAAAACCACTACTTTTCTTTCTTATTGTTGCTGGAGTCATTTACTTTATTCTGGTTGGTATTTCTGTAGTAGATTATTCCAAGAGTAAAAACCCAGTCAGTGATGTTCAGTATAACACTATTAAATAATAGTCTACCTCCCTCAAGGGAGGTTTTAAGCATAAAAGTAGATGTTCCATACAATGACAAATATGACACTAATGCATGTAATAACGTTAAAGTGTTCATCAAAGTATCGATATAATTTATTATCTTTGAGTGATGACAAGAATCTTACTGTTCTTTTTTTCATTGAAACCTCCTTTCTTATATAGTTACTAATTGAAACCTCTCACAAGCGCCCTTCAGTCTTCTACTAAAAAGAGTAAGTCTTTTTATATGAACCTTATTTATTTTTTTATCAGACTTTATTATTTACATATAACATTGTTCATTAATATGTCAATTAAGTTAAAAATCGAAAATAGGTTTCATAAATTTCGATGCAAGTGGTTTTTAATACTAAAAAATATCTTATCAACTGGCTATTAACTTTTAAGTGTGTTCCAAAAATTCACTTGCTTATTCGCTAATAGGTCACTTCATCAGAAACTAGTTTCACCTCATATAGTCAGAGTACGTATTACCGGAATCCATTCCGGTAACACATTTTAGATATACTCATGTATCCCTCTGAATAACATTACTGATATTATCTATTTATGTCCATATCCCAGTCCAAAACACTATAATCATCAAAAGATCGTCCCGACTCTATATTTCTTATCAACATATCCTTGACATATAAATCATGAAAAAACATCACCCTTTTTAATAGCTCTGTTATATTTATATATTCATACTTTTCCTTTCCTGTACCATAAGCAGCCTTGTAATACTCAAACTCAGTTAATACTTCCTTCATGTGGATTCGTAGTGCAAACTCAACAACATCTTCATCATTTACATAAATCATTGCATCATCTTTGTTTACACTTGCCATGCTGTATATCCTGTCCACATACAACATTAGCGTTGCTGAAATGGCGAATATCATCGTTTCATCTTTTTTACTCAGATTATCTTTCTTCATCTATATCCTCTTTTTTGATTTTTAGTATTTAATAAAAAAACAGTTAGTATTAACAAAACACCCAAGCATTACGCACAAGCCGTTCTGCTACTTCTTCGTAGTTAACCTCTTCAATATTCCCATGATGGCCTTCCTGCGCGGTTAACTTGTCAAAGTTATGACAAACATGATTAATCGTTATCCTTATAAATGCACTCATAAAATCAGCATCATCGACAAGATGCGAAATGCCGTCACTACACATATCCTGCATTGTTTTCCAGCTCGCTTCAAAAGAACGCTTTGCAAGATCATAGAACAACTCAGTAGATGTATTTTTACTTTCAATATTTTTAGTCATGATTACTCCTCATTTTTACATGATATATTTTAACTTACTCTTATTTTCAGCCCCTCAATACGGGGCTAAAACAAAAAACTACTTTTGAGAATCTTTCATAAAATCCATTTCTTTATGAAATGCCTTTAATGCTTTCAATATAAAATCGTTATCAATGAGTCTTGGTGATAACTTTATATCAAAGAATGTATTCCTTACGACTTTAGGGAACATCTGTTTTGCTACTTTAATACTGTCCTTATAAGTATTCATCATGAAAGTTTCTTCATGCTTGAGTTGTTCTACTTGTTCAGGATGGTTCTGAATAATAGAACTCACACGCAATTCAAAGCATTGTTTAGATAAATGCAGTAATATCTTGTTTGCTTCTTTTTTCAGATCTTTATTCATGATTTCTTCCTCTTTATTTAATGCCAAGTTTAGGATAGATTTTTTTGAACTCTCTATAAGAGTATTTTAAATCTTCCATAACTTCATCAATCAAAAAAATACATTCCCCAACATTATTGTCTCTCACCCACTTGAGGAAGTCTGGTTTTGTGATATAAATAATATGATCCATAACCATATTCATATATTTTTTATCATAAAGGTGACGTTCAAATTGATCACCCATTATCTTAAACATGTTTTCCACATAAAGAGCTAAGTTATCCATTGCCATTCTTGAGAAAACTTCAGTTTTATCATTATCAAAGATAAATGATATTTCAGGCACATTTATATTTTTCATGTTATTTTCCTTTTATTAGTTAGATGTATTACGAGAAGCGGTTATAGCTTTATAAATCCACTCATCAACTTCGCTTTCAATGAAAGCAACAGCTCTTTCACCGATTTTTATTTGTTTGGGGAATTTCCCCGCGCTGATAAGTTTATAAATCCACGTCTTGCCGAACCCGGTTTTCCTTATTACTTCTGATAAGCGAATAAGTTTTAAAGTTTTATCTGTTTTGTTTTGAACCATGTTTATCTCCTGTTTTTTTACGTAATATCTTGGATATTTCGTTTTTTAGTATGTTGTTCGATGGAGATAATTCTAGGATTTTGGCTGGTTCTAAACTAGGGATGTTCACCAACCGTGAGTTTCGCGGAAATTTTTGAGGGATACTCTTTATAGGGACGTTCGCAGATTGTGAACATCCCTTGTGTTTACTTTTTGTTTTTATCCGAGGATTTATCGTTAAGTGTTATCACATCAACGATACCCCAATCCTTCAACATATTATTTTTAATGTAAAAATCATTTAAAACCTTGAAGTACTCATCGTTATCAAGATAATTTTTCGCGTAATCATAATCAGTATCTTTGATGTTCTCACTACTTCTGACCCCATTATTACCATGCAGGATGTCAGCTAAAATGGTGAAAGGTATGTTCTTACCTTCGTTGTAGAGCTGTTCCCATGAGATCAAATCCATCAAAGGGATGACTTTGTAATCAAGTATTCTTTCAAAGGTCTTATGACCAAACCTAAATTTTCGTTTCGGGGGTTTAGGCGTTTTCAGGTGCTTTTGCCATAGAGCAATCAGTACTTTCAGATGTTCTGCGAGATCGTCACTGCTGGCTTCTTCCAAGTCAATTTCAATCAGCATCTTGTTAGCAGGGTTCATGCCTCCTTGTGTCAGATACTCAGAGATGTAGTCGGAACTCACTGCAACAGGGTCTGTTTGCTCTGAAGTCTCCAGCCGATACATAGCCCGCCCATAGTTGAACAATTGAACTCTGGTCATTGGTCTTACAGCATAGCTATGCGACAGTCTGTGATTGTCTGAAATCCAGTCTGATTTAAGTATCACATCACCACATCGGATTGTGGCATCATGGTATATCGCTTGTATTTGATTATCTTTGCCTGCTGTTTCCCATTGTTGTCTTGTTTTGTAAGCCAACATCCGTCTTTCAAGCTCTGCATAGATTTGTTCTAAGGTGAGGTCTTTAAGGCCATCATATCGGCGTACATCAAACCAAGATAACGCTGCCCTGATTTCTTCCATTTCCTTTTGTGTAGTCATTGTTCTACCGATTGCTTTTGTGTTTCCTAAACGTTAGCCCATTCAACATGATAGAGAAAGTGGAAAAGAGGAGTGGGTTTTCAAAATGGTGTGAGCACAGTAAGTGACCTTGGAGGTCAGTGCTTTCACCTTGACTAAAAATGATTTATTTAATAAAAAATAACTAATTGTTTTTCATCATTTATTTTAACAAAAATAACGACAACATCATATTGATAATGAAAGCAAATTTAGATACGTATAGTCAGATGGTTATGACAACAACCAATTGTTTTTAATTGACATTTTTACCACAAGAAAACAATAATGATGGTAAATATGTTGGTAAAAATATGGCTATATTTAACAAAGGCAGTAATAACAGGAGATGTAGATGAAGTTCGAGTCCAGTCAGAGGAGCCAAATTTAAAAAGCCTGCTTTTAAAGCAGGCTTTTTGCTTTGTTGGTGAGGGAAAATATGAACGCTTTGTTTGTCTACGGCACGCTGCGCCCGGGCCACTCTAACGCACATATCCTTGAAAACATTGGCGGCGAATGGCAGGCCGGTTTCGTAACCGGCACGTTCTATGAACGTGGCTGGGGAGCGGCGGCAGATTTTCCGGGGATCGTCCTCCACCCTGATGGCCCCCGCGTCGAAGGTTATCTGTTTATTTCCGATAACCTTGCCGCACACTGGCAAATGCTGGATGAATTTGAAGACGGTTATGATCGGGTTGAGGTCATGGTGACCACACCTGACGAGCAACAGGTTAAGGCCTGGATCTACCAGCTACAACCGCGCTCTGAGTCATAAAAAAAGGCTCTCTGTCACCAGAGAGCCTTTTTCACAATTCACTGCGATTACTCGCTTTTTGCTTCGCCGTTTTTGATTTCACCCATCACTTTCAGCTTCTTAGAGATGTCACGACGCTCTTTAGACAGCTCAGCATTTTTGATGATGTAGTCATCAACGCGGTCTTCGTAGTCGCTTTTCATGCTGGCAATGATGCCCTGAATAGCTTCAACGCTCATACCTGGCTTAATGTAGTCGCTCAGGTTGTCGAGCAGCAGAACACGTTTCTGGTTGTCACGGATCTTCTTCTCAACGTCCTGGATTTCACGCTGCAGTTTGTTTTTGCGGCGGAACAGGCGGACGAATTCCAGAACATCCTGGAACGAAGGCTTGGTAGTTTCCATTTTTACACCCCTGATAATGTGAGATTCGGATTCGTTAAAGCAACCGTTGTAACATTAACCTTACTGACAGCGGCCGCGAATGGCAATGAGTATACCCGTCATACTTCAAGTTGCCTGTGCGTTGGCTTCCTCGCTCACCTCAGTCACGTACTGATGTACGCTCCTGAGGATTCGCTGCGTCGCCGCCTTCACGCAACTCGAATTATTTAGGGTATATATCGTTTAAAGCTATCATAACCCCAATTGCTGCTGAATCGAAGCAGCAGGCGTCACATCCGCGTTTTATTTGCGCAGTGCGCGGCAAATCAGGTGTGATAACAGCTCAAGCTGTCGCGCCAGTTCCATGCTCAGCCAGACATAGCCATGAATAGGTGTTTCGGCCACGTTTTCGCTCTGGCGTTCGTTGATTAACTGCTTCAGCTCAGCGACGATCTCATTCAGACGCTCGCTGTTCGCCAGTATAGGCTGTGGGTTACCTTCGTAGAGCGCATGGGCGATGGTCAGCAGAGTTTGCTGCGTCATCTGCTGGGTCTCCTTGAGGGTCTGTGCGTTAAGCATCAACAGATGGCTCGGGCGAGAAGCCCAGTGCGCGTTAATTTGCAGTTCGAGCATGCAGACCAGATTGCGGCTTACCGTCTGGATAGCTTCGAAAATCGCTTTCTGAATATGGGTTTCTTTGCTGGCCGGGGTAATCAGACCGCGCATTTTGACTACATCGTTAAGGATGGCTTGCAGATGCTTTTCCAGCCGGGGGCGCTCAACCAGATTAGGGGAAAAACCGGCCTGATAGACGCGGTTAAACGCGGTGACGTAGTTGGCCATCTGAATACGCCAGTGCAGAAAAGCACGCTGCGGCCAGATACCGGTAAAGAGCATGGCCAGCAGTGACCCCAGGATAACATCCCCGCTTCGCCACAGCGCCGTGGTCATATCCCCGGCAGGGGCACCGACAACCACCGCGAGAGTAATCCCGATCAGCAGCGCCTGATACGGTCTTTTGCCCAACGCCAGCCAGCCGCACAGGAACATGGCGGCACCGCACCATGCCAGCATGACCGGAAACGAAATAAGCTCCAGCTTCAGGGCGATAAGCCCGAGTGCCGAGCCTAAAACGGTCCCACCAATTCGCTCGAAGGCGCGAGGAACAACGTTTCCCCAAAACGAGATGGGCCCCATCACCACTACCAGCGTGATCAGCGGCCACGTTCCTTCCGGAACATCCAGCAAGCGGACAAGGACAAACGTCAACACGAACGCCAGCGCGATGCGACACCCATGCACCACTCGGTAATGTTTGTACAACCGAATTTCAAAAGGGGTTAATGATTTGTCGGGACGCACACCCGCTCTCCAGCTACACGGCAAACCACAATTGTACTGTGTTTTCAGCCGGGCGGATCACACCCGCCTGAAAAACCCTTCATTTAGAAGGCTTAAACCGTTTTATGCTCAACGGCGATAAACATTTCGATATCCCAGTAGCCGTCTGCGTTGCCATCATTAAGATAGCGCTCGAAACAGGGTTTAGGGGCAATCTGGTATTTATTGTCCTGTAGAAGGGAGTTGAAGAATTGATACCACGGGGTCGCAAAGTCGTAGTTTTCCACGCGCGCCATCGCCACGGCATAATCACCGGCAACGATTTCCGTCATCATGACGCCTTCGCTGTTTTCCGGAATAACGAAATCGTCCGGTACCGTCACAGCCGTATCACAGCGCAGTTTTTCTGCCGGAACTTCATCCGGGTTATCGTAATAAACTGCAACCCACTCAAGCGGCTGAATGTGGCGACCGTCCACCCACATCACCAGCTGTTCAAAGCCCTGTTTTACCGTTTGTTCCCACGGTCCAACCAAATGAAAACCGGCAATCTTACGTTTCTGTTGCTGCTTAATGCTGTAGTCCATGCTGCCTCCACCCATTACTGTATATTTATACACTATAAAGCATATTTTAACTGTTCAGCAAACGAAGAGTGTTTATTATGTGAGCAGACTCGCAACCCTGCCAGTCTGCTCATCTGCAGTTAGAGCGTGTGGTGCAGATAATCGCTCAGGCGTGAGAACAGGCCGCCTTTATCAACGGCTTCCAGCGTCACCAGCGGCCAGTGTGCAACCACTTTGTCACGGTCATAGAGCTGAATCTCCCCAACCCGCTGATGCGCAGCAATCGGTGCTTCCAGCTCTTTTTTATCCAGCACATATTTGGCTTTGATGTTCGGGACTTCCGCTTTTGGCAGCGCCAGCCAGAAGTCCTGGTCGGTACCCAGTTTCACCTGCTCCTTATCGCCGTACCAGATACGCTCTGTACCTACTTTTTTACCGTTTTGCAGGATCTGCACCGTATCGAAATTCTGCTGCCCCCAGTGCAGCAGTTTACGGGCCTGGTCCTCACGCCCTTTCGGACTGTCGGCCCCCATCACCACCGCGATTAAACGGCGCTGACCATCAACTGCGGAAGCAATCAGATTAAAACCTGCGCCCGAGGTGTGCCCCGTTTTAAGCCCATCTACGTTCATGGTTTTATCCCACAGCAGGCCGTTACGGTTTTGCTGGGTGATCCCGTTCCAGGTGAGGCTCTTTTCACTGTACATATGGTAAAAATCAGGTTCGCCATGAATGATGGCCCGGGAGAGGACGGCCAGGTCATAAGCGGAACTGTGCTGCCCTGGCGCATCCAGCCCATGAACGGTTTCGAAATGGGTATCGCGCAGGTTCAGCTTTTGCACATAGTCGTTCATCATCTTCACAAACTGCGGCTGCCCGCCCGCCACGTGATCGGCCAGCGCCACGCAGGCATCGTTACCGGAATCCACAATCAGACCACGGCTCAGGTCGCGCACGGTGACGCGATCGCCCTCTTTCAGAAACATCAGCGACGAACCGTCAAAAACCGGGTTGCCTTTTGCCCAGGCATCGCGCCCGACGGTGACAACGTCATCGGGGGAAATACGATGGCTATCAATGGCCCGATCAACCACATACCCCGTCATCAGCTTGGTCAGGCTTGCCGGATTACGTTGTTGATGTTCGTTGCCCGCCGTTAAGATTTGACCAGTCGTGTAATCCATCAGCACCCAGGAGCCAGCCTGAATAGCAGGAGGCTGCGGCGAAAAATCCAGTGGTTCGGCCGCAAAAGCAGATGAGACACTCGAAGCGAGTAAAGAAACAGCAATAAACAGACGGCGTTTCAACGGTATATCCTCAGGTCATTAAAAATCGCTGACCTTTTTACGGGAGTTCTGATGTCGTTACCTGGCTTAATTGCAAAAAAATGTGACAGGACGCAGATTTTTCTCTGAAGCTGACGCGCAAATTTGCGCGGCTACGGCGCTTTTTATTCGGTCTGACCCGCACGATCGTTTACCATAGTGACGTCATTTTTTAACAGGATGGTATTACAGGTGTCTGACTCTGCCGCTCGCCCGACTTTTTTATTTCACGACTACGAAACCTTTGGTACGCACCCGGCGCTGGACCAACCGGCGCAGTTTGCCGCCATCCGTACCGATGACGACTTCAATATTATCGGCGAGCCTGAGGTCTTTTACTGCAAACCGGCTGATGACTACCTGCCGCAGCCTGGAGCGGTTATGGTTACCGGGATTACCCCGCAGGAAGCGCGGGAAAAAGGCGTTAACGAGGCGGAATTCGCCCGACGCATCCACGATCTGTTTACCGTCCCCAATACCTGCGTGGTCGGTTACAACAATATCCGCTTCGATGACGAAGTGACGCGTAACATCTTCTATCGCAACTTCTACGATCCCTATGCCTGGAGCTGGCAAAACCGCAATTCGCGCTGGGATTTGCTCGACATCATGCGCGCCTGCTACGCCCTGCGTCCTGAGGGAATTAACTGGCCGGAAAATGAGGATGGGCTGACCAGCTTCCGCCTTGAACACCTGACGCGCGCCAACGGCATTGAGCACAGCAACGCCCACGACGCGATGGCAGACGTCTATGCCACTATTGCCATGGCGAAGCTGGTGAAAACCGCCCAGCCGCGACTGTTCGAATATCTGCTGAGCCACCGCAGCAAACAGAAATTGACCACGCTGATTGATGTGCCGCAGATGAAACCGCTGGTGCATATCTCAGGAATGTTCGGCGCCTGGCGCGGCAACACCAGTTGGGTTGCGCCGCTAGCCTGGCATCCGGACAACCGTAATGCGGTCATTATGGTGGACTTAGCTGGCGATATCTCGCCGCTGCTGGAGCTCGACAGTGATACTCTGCGTGAACGGCTTTACACCCCGAAAAATGAACTCGGCGATCTGCCTGCGGTGCCGGTTAAACTGGTGCATATCAATAAATGTCCGGTACTGGCGCAGGCCAATACCCTGCGCCCGGAAGATGCTGACAGACTGGGCATTAACCGACAACACTGCCTGGATAACCTGAAAGTGCTGCGCGAAAACCCGCAGGTGCGTGAGAAAGTGATCGCCATTTTTGCAGAAGCAGAACCGTTCGTTCCGTCTGAAAACGTGGATGCCCAGCTATACAACGGTTTCTTCAGCGATGCTGACCGCGCGGCGATGAATATCGTCCTGCAAACCGAGCCGCGTAACCTGCCGGCACTGGATATCACGTTCGCTGATAAGCGCATTGAAAAGTTGATGTTTAATTACCGTGCGCGTAACTACCCGGGAACCCTTGATGAAGCTGAACAGGAACGCTGGTTGCAGCATCGTCGTAATGTCTTTACGCCGGAGTTCCTGCATAGCTATGCTCAGGAGCTAGAGATGCTTTATGCTCAGTATGAAGGGAATGCTGAAAAACAGGCACTGTTGAAATCCCTGTTCCAGTACGCACAAGAGATAGTCTGAATTAGAGATATAAAAAAACCGGAGGCGATGGTCTCCGGTTTTTTTTAGTGCGTTAAAACTCAGGCAACGTCTTCGTACTGAGGAACCGGGTTGCGGAAGCTTTTTGTTACGCAAGCCAGGTAAATCAGACCGATAGCACCCCAGATCAGACCCAGAACCATAGAGCTCTCTTCCAGGTTAATCCACAGTGCGCCAACAGTCAGCGCGCCACACACTGGCAGCACCAGATAGTTGAAGTGGTCTTTCAGCGTTTTGTTGCGCTTCTCACGTATCCAGAACTGCGAGATCACAGAGAGGTTAACGAAGGTGAACGCCACCAGAGCACCGAAGTTAATCAGCGCAGTTGCTGTCACCAGATCAAATTTAATCGCCAGCAGAGCAATAGCACCAACCAGCAGCACGTTCCATGCAGGAGTACGCCATTTCGGATGAACATAACCAAAGAAGCGAGTCGGGAACACACCGTCACGGCCCATCACGTACATCAGACGAGAAACGCCTGCGTGTGCCGCCATACCGGATGCCAGTACGGTTACGCTTGAGAAGATCAGCACGCCCCACTGGAAGGTTTTACCTGCCACGTACAGCATGATTTCAGGCTGTGACGCATCCGGATCTTTAAAGCGAGAGATATCCGGGAAGTACAGCTGCAGGAAGTAAGAGGCACCGATGAAGATCATGCCGCCAATCAGCGCTGTCAGGAAAATCGCTTTCGGGATCACGCGCTCAGCGTCTTTGGTCTCTTCTGACAGAGAAGAGATACCGTCAAAGCCGAGGAACGAGAAGCACAGAATTGTCGCACCGGTGATCATCGGCACAACATGCGCACCTTCAGACCAGAATGGACGCGTGCTGGTCAATGTACCTGCACCTTCACCGTGAGAAACACCGTAAATGATCAGGCCAACGATTACCGCAACAATACCCATCTGCAGAATAACAATCAGGGTGTTGAAGTTAGCCACGGTCTTGATGCTACGCAGGTTAGAGATGGTCATAAAGGCCACCAGCGCCACAACGAAGATCCACGACGGTACGGAAGGTACCAGCGCTTCAAAGTAAATTTTTGCCAGCAGAATGTTGATCATCGGCATGAACAGGTAGTCCAGCAGTGATGACCAGCCCACCATAAAGCCTACCGCCGGGCTAATGGATTTCTGAGCATAGGTGTACGCGGAGCCTGCGGACGGGAAACGGCGAACCAGTTTACCGTAGCTCAGCGCAGTAAAGAGAATAGCGACCAGCGCAAAGGCATACGCCGTTGCAACGTGACCGTCAGTAAGGCCTGATACGATACCGAATGTATCGAACAGCGTCATTGGTTGCATATAGGCCAGGCCCATCATAACAACCGGAATCAACGTAAGTGTTTTACGTAATTCCACGCGAGAGGTGTTTGGAGTTGCGTTATGCGACATAGTTATTCTCCTTTACGGTGATAACCGCCACGTAAGCGAAAAATTGCCCCATTTCTTTATTCCTCAGCGACAACAACTGTCGGATTTTAGTAAATATCTATCCGGTACGAAGCCCGGCCTCTTGGTTTTTAGTTTCGTTTCGTACATGCAAAAAAAAATAACCGACGCCTTTTATATCGTCGATTATTCATTTGGTTGCAGCGGCCGCATTTTGCCCCACATCGGATACAAAAGGCAATACTTTGCAATGCCCTGGGTGATTTTCTTTTTTCTAACTGGCTGATTTCTCGACGCTGGCCTGAGAGTAAACGGCAGCGATAGCACTATTTGCTAAAATTTCGTCTCGCCACCAGCTGCTTGCCAGTCCAGAGGTTTGTTCATTCCAGCCCACCCACGCTGATTCATTACTGCTTTGAGCAAGCACCTGTTTTTCAACCAGCGCTCCGCTATCAATAAACCGCTGCGCAAGATAACGGGGCAAATAGCCGCAACCCAGACCACTGATTTGCAATTCCAGCTTGGTTTTAAAATCAAAAACGGTAATGGCTTCCTGCTCATCAAGTAATTGCGAGGAAACCGCACACTCTGGCCGTGAACTGTCCCCCACCACAATCGCACGGTAGCCTTTAATAACCCGGCGATTAATAGGCTCTGGCTCCTGAGCAAGCGGATGATGCGGCGCAACGGCAAAAACCTGCTCCAGCACGCCCAGACGGGCAAAGCCAAAATCACTTAACTGGGGAGGTTCATGGAGTGCACCGACGAAAATATCCGCCCTTCCCTGGATTAACGCATCCCAGGAACCGCCCAGCACACCGTTTATAAAGATAAGCCGGGTTACACTGTGGTGTTGATAAAATGCCTCAATCAGCGGCGTCAGAAGCGAAAACGGAAAGGTATCATCGACTCCAATAACCAGCTCATTTTCCCATCCCTGATGAAGTTTGACGGCCTGTTTTTCCAGTTCGCGAACGGTATGGAGGACTTCACGTCCTTTTTCCAGCAGCATCTGTCCGGTACGGGTAAAACGTGCGCGGTGCCCGGAGCGATCGAGGATCTGAATATTGAGATCGCTTTCCAGTTTTTGAACGGTGTAGCTCAGCGCCGAAGGGGTTTTGTAGAGCTTTGCTGAGGCGGCTGCAAAGCTCCCTTCTTTTTCCAGTGCATCCAGAATAATAAGAACATCAAGCAGCGGTTTCATGCTCGCCCCCTTCTGGTGTGCGATCGTCTCCGCTGCGAGACTTATTCCATGGGCATCACCAGCGGATCGGGATACTGATACTCAAATCCCAGCTCATGGCAAATGCGATTGCCATCAACAATTTTGCCTTTGCTTTCATCCTTTGTCTCACCAAAAACCGGCGGAGCCAGACCCAACTGACGTGCCATTAGCGGGTAAAACGTACTACGCGTCGGATGAGAAGGCGCACATATATTATAGATGTGTCCACCTTTTGGAGCCTGTAAGAGTAGCTCAATTGCGCCAATAACATCGTCAAGATGCACAAGATTGACAACATGTTGCCCGTCTGGCGCTGACTTTCCGGCAAAAAAACGTCCCGGATGGCGCCCTGGCCCCACCAGCCCCGCCAGACGGACGATATCAACCTGCGTGCCGGGTAGATTATGCAGCCAGTCTTCCAGCTCTTTCAGTACCTGGCCGCTCACGGTAACAGGATTGCGCCCGGAGCTCTCTTTCACCACACCTTCGACATCGCCATAGACTGACGTCGAGCTGGTAAAAATAATGCGCGGAACATGGTGTGCCAGCGCGCTGTCGACAATCTCCTGCATCGCCTGCAGATAAAACGACTCGCCCGGACCACTGCGCCGCGCGGGTAGCGTAATTACCAGCGCATCGACGTTCATCAGCGTGTCCAGATCGTCAGCATCACACACCAGCTCGGGTTCCAGACGCAGTTCGACACCATCAATACCGCACATGCGCGCTGCTTCTACCCCATCCGCCGTGGTTTTGCTCCCGGTCACTTGCCAGCCTTTCGCGGCTAATGACATCGCCAGCGGCATTCCCAGCCATCCTAAACCGACAATCGCGACCTTTTTCATGCAAATTCTCCTGACTCGTACTCGTCTTTCATAAGGCTACGCCAGCCCGGCAGAACACACAATTCATAGCATCAATATGAAATGAATTAATGATCAAAAAAAGCCCTTGCAATATGTTGCACAACTGGTTTAGGTTAAAAGACATCAAATGAATAAGCATTCATCGAGAATTTATATGACACGCGTTCAATTTAAACACCACCATCATCACCATCATCCTGACTAGTCTTTCAGGCGATGTGTGCTGGAAGACGTTTGGATCTTCCAGTGGTGCATGAACTCATGAAAAAGCCCCCGGAAGATCTTCTTCCGGGGGCTTTTTTTTGGACCAAATTCAGACAGGTTAAAACAGGTTAACGAGGAATAAAGAATGTTAGATAACTCACGTTTACGCATAGCTATTCAAAAATCAGGTCGTTTAAGTGACGATTCACGCGAACTGCTGGCCCGCTGCGGGATCAAAATTAACCTGCACACCCAGCGCCTGATTGCTCTGGCTGAAAACATGCCCATCGACATTCTGCGCGTGCGTGATGACGATATCCCAGGCCTGGTGATGGATGGCGTCGTTGATCTCGGCATCATCGGTGAAAACGTGCTGGAAGAAGAACTCCTGACCCGCCGTGCACAGGGCGAAGACCCGCGCTACTTCACCCTGCGTCGCCTGGATTTCGGCGGCTGCCGCCTGTCGCTGGCAACGCCGGTCGATGAAGCCTGGGATGGCCCGGCAGCACTGAACGGCAAACGTATCGCCACCTCCTACCCTCACCTGTTAAAGCGTTACCTGGACCAGAAAGGCGTGCAGTTTAAATCCTGTCTGCTGAATGGCTCTGTTGAAGTCGCCCCGCGTGCAGGTCTGGCGGACGCCATCTGTGACCTCGTCTCAACTGGCGCGACGCTGGAAGCGAACGGCCTGCGCGAAGTGGAAGTTATCTATCGCTCAAAAGCCTGTCTGATTCAGCGTGACGGCGACATGGCCGATGCCAAGCAGCAGTTGATCGACAAGCTCCTGACCCGTATTCAGGGCGTGATCCAGGCGCGTGAATCGAAATACATCATGATGCACGCGCCAACCGAGCGTCTGGATGAAGTGATTGCTCTGTTACCAGGCGCCGAGCGCCCAACTATTCTGCCACTGGCGGGCGATCAGCAGCGCGTGGCGATGCATATGGTCAGTAGCGAAACCCTGTTCTGGGAAACCATGGAAAAACTGAAGGCGCTGGGGGCAAGCTCTATCCTGGTGCTGCCAATTGAGAAGATGATGGAGTAACGGCCATGGGTTTTAACACAATCATCGACTGGAATAATTGTAGCGACGCGCAACAGCGCGAGCTGCTGATGCGCCCGGCGATTTCCGCCTCAGAAAGTATCTCTCGTACCGTGGCAGAGATCCTCAATAACGTCAAAGCTCGTGGCGATGACGCGCTGCGTGAATACAGTGCCAAATTCGACAAGACTGAAGTGGATGCGCTGAAGGTTACCGAACAGGAAATCATTGATGCCAGTAATCGTCTGGGTGATGACATCAAGCAGGCGATGGCCGTCGCGGTGAAAAACATCGAGACCTTCCACACCGCGCAAAAGCTGCAAATTGTGGATGTTGAAACCCTGCCTGGCGTGCGTTGCCAGCAGGTGACCCGCCCGGTAGCGTCCGTTGGGCTGTATATCCCTGGCGGTTCGGCTCCACTGTTCTCCACCGTATTGATGCTGGCTACCCCGGCGCGTATCGCGGGTTGTCAGAAAGTGGTGCTCTGCTCTCCGCCACCGATTGCCGATGAGATCCTCTACGCAGCAAAGCTGTGCGGCGTACAGGCGGTCTATAAAGTGGGTGGCGCACAGGCGATTTCTGCCCTCGCGTTTGGCACCGAATCCATTCCAAAGGTCGACAAAATTTTTGGCCCGGGCAACGCCTTCGTCACCGAAGCCAAGCGCCAGGTCAGCCAGCGTCTGGACGGTGCGGCAATTGACATGCCTGCCGGTCCGTCTGAAGTGTTGGTCATTGCCGACAGCGGTGCCACGCCGGACTTCGTCGCGTCCGACCTGCTTTCTCAGGCGGAACACGGCCCTGACTCGCAGGTCATTCTGTTGACGCCGGATGCCGATATGGCAACGCGCGTCGGCGAAGCCGTCGAGCGCCAGCTTGCTGACCTGCCCCGCGCCGAAACGGCACGTCAGGCGTTAGCCGCCAGCCGTCTGATTGTGGCGCGCGATCTGGCGCAGTGCATTGCCATCTCTAACCAGTACGGCCCGGAGCACCTGATTATTCAGACCCGAAATGCACGCGACCTGGTCGACAGCATCACCAGCGCAGGTTCGGTTTTCCTGGGTGACTGGTCACCTGAATCCGCTGGCGATTACGCGTCCGGCACCAACCACGTTCTGCCGACGTATGGTTATACCTCAACCTGTTCAAGCCTCGGCCTGGCGGATTTCCAGAAACGCATGACCGTGCAGGAACTGTCCCGTGAAGGATTTGCCTCGCTGGCATCCACCATTGAAACGCTGGCAGCCGCGGAACGCCTGACCGCCCACAAAAATGCCGTTACGCTGCGCGTTGCAGCCCTGAAGGAGCAAGCATGAACATTGAAGAATTAGCCCGTGAAAATGTCCGTCAACTGACTCCGTATCAGTCTGCACGTCGTTTAGGTGGTAAAGGTGATGTCTGGCTGAACGCTAACGAATTCCCGACAGCGGTCCAGTTTGAGCTGTCTCAGCAAACCCTGAACCGCTATCCGGAGTGTCAGCCAAAGGCCGTTATCGAAAACTACGCGCAGTATGCGGGAGTGAAGCCGGAGCAGGTGCTGGTCAGCCGTGGAGCAGACGAAGGTATTGAACTGCTGATCCGCGCCTTCTGCGAACCGGGCAAAGATGCGGTGATGTACTGCCAGCCTACCTACGGCATGTATAGCGTCAGCGCGGAAACCTTCGGAGTGGCGTGTCGCAACGTCCTCTCGCTGGAGAACTGGCAGCTGGACCTGCAGGGCATTGCCGATAATCTCGATGGTGTAAAGGTGGTGTTTGTCTGCAGCCCAAACAACCCGACCGGGCAGATTATCAACCCGCAGGATATCCGTACCCTGCTGGAGATGACGCGCGGCAAAGCCCTGGTGGTCGCTGACGAAGCCTACATCGAGTTCTGCCCGCAGGCGACGCTGACAGGCTGGCTGGAAGAATATCCGCACCTGGTCGTGCTGCGTACGTTGTCGAAAGCCTTCGCCCTCGCCGGTCTACGTTGTGGATTCACGCTGGCCAATAAAGAGGTCATCGACCTGCTGTTGAAAGTGATCGCCCCGTACCCGCTCTCCACGCCGGTTGCCGATATTGCAGCACAGGCGCTGACCCCACAGGGGATCAACGCGATGCGCGATCGTGTGGCGCAAATCCTGGAGGAACGTCAGTATCTGGTGACCGCCCTGAAGGATATCCCATGCGTGGAGCAGGTGTTCGATTCGGAAACCAACTACATCCTGGTGCGTTTCACTGCATCCAGTGCCGTATTTAAATCTTTATGGGATCAGGGCATTATCTTACGAGACCAGAATAAACAACCTTCCCTGAGCGGGTGCCTGCGCATTACCGTAGGCACCCGCGCAGAGAGCCAGCGCGTGATTGACGCCCTGAAAGCGGAGAAAGTATGACCCAGAAGATCCTTTTTATCGATCGTGACGGCACCCTTATTTCGGAGCCACCAGCCGATTTTCAGGTCGATCGTTTCGACAAGCTGGCTTTTGAACCGGACGTGATCCCCGTACTGCTTAAGCTGCAAAACGCCGGGTATAAGCTGGTGATGATCACTAATCAGGACGGTCTGGGTACCGACAGCTTCCCGCAGGCGGACTTTGACGGCCCGCATAATCTGATGATGCAGGTGCTGACCTCTCAGGGCGTGGTCTTTGATGAAGTGCTGATTTGCCCACACATGCCGGCCGATGAGTGCGACTGCCGTAAGCCGAAAGTAAAACTGGTGGAGCGCTATCTGACGGAAGATGTGCTGGATAAAACCAACAGCTATGTCATCGGCGATCGCATCACCGATATTACGCTGGCGGAAAACATGGGTATTGCGGGGCTGCGCTACGATCGTAACGGTCTGAACTGGGCGAAAATTGGTGAGCAGCTAACCAAACGTGACCGCTATTCCCACGTTGAACGTAACACCAAAGAGACGCAGATTGACGTGAAGGTCTGGCTGGATCGCGAAGGTGGCAGCAAGATCCACACCGGTGTCGGTTTCTTCGACCATATGCTGGATCAGATTGCCACCCACGGCGGTTTCCGCATGGAAATTACCGTAAAAGGCGACCTTTACATTGACGATCACCACACCGTGGAAGATACCGGCCTGGCGCTGGGTGAAGCCCTGAAGCTGGCGCTCGGCGATAAACGCGGCATCAACCGTTTTGGCTTTGTCCTGCCGATGGACGAGTGCCTGGCGCGCTGCGCTATGGATATCTCCGGACGTCCGCACCTGGAATATAAAGCCGATTTCAACTACCAGCGCGTGGGCGATCTCAGCACTGAAATGGTTGAGCACTTCTTCCGTTCATTGTCCTACACCATGGGCCTGACGTTGCACCTTAAGACCAAGGGCAAAAACGACCACCACCGCGTGGAGAGTCTGTTCAAAGCTTTTGGCCGTACCCTTCGCCAGGCGATCCGCGTGGAAGGTGACGCCCTGCCTTCATCGAAAGGAGTGCTGTAATGAATGTGGTGATTCTGGATACCGGATGCGCCAACCTGAACTCCGTAAAATCGGCGATTGCGCGCCACGGCTATGAGCCGGTGGTGAGCCGTGACCCGGACGTGGTGCTGCGCGCCGACAAACTCTTTTTACCGGGCGTGGGAACCGCGCAGGCCGCGATGGATCAGATTCGCGAACGCGAGTTGGTCGACCTGATCAAAGCCTGTACCCAGCCGGTGCTGGGCATTTGCCTGGGTATGCAGATCCTGGGCCGCCGCAGTGAAGAGAGCAACGGCGTCGACCTGCTGGGCATTATTGAAGAAGACGTGCCGAAAATGACCGACCACGGCCTGCCTCTGCCGCATATGGGCTGGAACCGCGTGTACGCCAAAGCGGGCGACAGGCTGTTTCGCGGCATTGAAGACGGCGCATATTTTTACTTCGTGCACAGCTACGCCATGCCGGTAAATCCGTACACCATCGCTCAGTGCAATTATGGTGAAGCGTTTACCGCAGCGGTGCAGAAAGATAACTTCTTCGGCGTGCAGTTTCACCCGGAACGCTCTGGCGCCGCAGGCGCGCAGCTGCTGAAAAACTTCCTGGAGATGTGATGATTATTCCCGCTTTAGATTTAATTGACGGCACGGTTGTTCGTCTTCATCAGGGCGATTACGGGCAGCAGCGTGACTACGGGGACGACCCGCTGCCACGTCTGCAGGATTACGCGGCGCAGGGTGCAGAAGTGCTGCACCTGGTGGATCTCACGGGCGCGAAAGACCCGGCGAAACGCCAGATCCCGCTACTCAAAAAGCTGGTCGCTGGCGTGAATGTCCCCGTCCAGGTAGGTGGTGGCGTGCGCACTGAAGAGGACGTTGCGGCTCTGCTTGAAGCAGGTGTGGCGCGCGTTGTCGTTGGCTCTACCGCCGTAAAAGACCCCGAAATGGTCAAAGGCTGGTTCCGCCGTTTCGGCGCGGATGCGCTGGTACTGGCGCTGGACGTGCGTATTGATGAACAGGGTAATAAACAGGTTGCGGTCAGCGGCTGGCAGGAAAACTCCGGCGTGACGCTGGAAGAGCTGGTTGTTATTTATCAACCCGTTGGCCTGAAGCACGTGCTGTGCACCGATATCTCTCGCGATGGCACGCTGGCCGGCTCTAACGTCTCGCTGTATGACGAGGTCTGTGCACGTTTTCCGCAGGTGGCTTTCCAGTCTTCGGGTGGAATTGGCGATCTGAAAGATATCGCCGCACTGCGCGGAACGGGCGTGCAGGGCGTGATCGTTGGACGCGCCCTGCTGGAAGGAAAATTTACTGTGACGGAGGCGATTCAATGCTGGCAAAACGGATAATCCCTTGCCTGGACGTACGCGACGGCCAGGTGGTGAAAGGCGTGCAGTTCCGCAACCACGAGATCATTGGCGATATCGTCCCGCTGGCAAAACGCTATGCTGATGAAGGGGCTGACGAGCTGGTGTTTTACGATATCACCGCCTCCAGCGATGGCCGAGTGGTCGATAAAAGCTGGGTAGCGCGCGTAGCAGAAGTGATTGATATTCCATTCTGCGTAGCGGGTGGGATTAAATCAGCTGAAGACGCGGCCAAAATTCTCTCGTTTGGTGCCGACAAGATTTCCATCAACTCCCCTGCCCTGGCAGACCCGGAGCTGATTACTCGCCTGGCCGATCGCTTTGGCGTGCAGTGCATTGTCGTTGGGATCGACACCTGGTATGACGACGCAACGGGCAAATATCACGTTAATCAGTATACCGGCGATGAAAGTCGAACCCGTGTGACCCAATGGGAAACCCTCGACTGGGTGCAAGAAGTGCAGAAGCGTGGCGCGGGCGAGATTGTCCTCAACATGATGAACCAGGACGGCGTGCGTAACGGCTATGACCTCGAACAGCTGAAAAAAGTGCGTGCGGTTTGCCACGTCCCGCTGATCGCCTCCGGCGGCGCGGGCACCATGGAACACTTCCTGGAAGCCTTCCGCGATGCAAACGTGGACGGCGCGCTGGCCGCGTCCGTGTTCCACAAACAGATTATTAATATTGGTGAGTTAAAAACGTTCCTGGCCGGCCAGGGCGTGGAGATCAGGGTATGTTAACAGAGCAACAACAGGCACAGCTGGACTGGGAAAAAACGGGCGGACTACTGCCGGTGGTGGTTCAGCATGCCGTTTCGGGCGAAGTACTGATGCTGGGGTATATGAACCAGGACGCGCTGGCTAAAACGCTCGACAGCGGCAAAGTCACGTTTTTCTCGCGCACCAAACAGCGTCTGTGGACCAAAGGGGAAACCTCAGGTCATTTCCTGAACGTGGTCAGCATAGCGCCTGACTGCGATAACGATACCCTGCTGGTACTGGCAAACCCAATCGGACCAACCTGCCATAAGGGCACCAGCAGCTGCTTCGGTGAGGCGAGCCACCAGTGGCTGTTCCTGTATCAACTGGAACAACTGCTGGCTGAACGAAAAACAGCGGACCCGGAGAGTTCCTATACCGCGAAGCTGTATGCAAGCGGAACTAAGCGTATCGCACAAAAAGTCGGTGAAGAAGGCGTTGAAACGGCTCTGGCCGCGACCGTGCATGACCGCGAGGAACTGACCAATGAAGCGTCTGATTTGATGTATCACCTGCTGGTGCTGCTGCAGGATCAGGAGCTGGACTTGACGGCGGTGATAGAGAATCTTCGTAAACGGCATAAATAAAAAAACCGGGGAATTTCCCCGGTTTTTTTTATCAATTCATCAGGCTTTTGGTTTGTAATTGCGCAATGCGTTGCGCCCCAGCACGACTCCGGAACCAACCATTCCGCCCAGCAGCACGGCAAGAACCAGAATCACGGCTTTTTTCGGGCTGTCACGACGGACAGGAAGGTCCGGCTTCATGACATAACGATAGACGTGGATGGTGTCCGGGTTTACGTTCAGGTTTTGAATATCCAGCAAGTTTTGCCTGGTCTGATAATATGCAGCAGAAAATACCAGTGGGCGAGAAGCTTCGTTTTCAATCATCGACTTGAGTCCCTCGCTTCCCAACAGGAACATCGTTTCCTGCGTCACATCCTGGGTTTGCTGAATCTGCGGTGAGGTGATTTTTGCTGCTTCAGCGTTCTTCAGCGCCTCAGTAATCTGTTTGATGCGCAGATCTTTCTGCTCCTGAGCAACCTTCTCCTGGTTTTGCAGGGAATCGTTCAGGGTCTTGATCTGCTCTTTGATATTGTCCTTAAGGTCAACGGCAAGTTCTTTAGCCGTTTGCTCATCAACCTGCTGGATGTACTGAGCCAGTTGTTTTTGAGCAGCTTCAGCAGATGTACTGACATAGGAAACACTTAATGGTAATGCTTCACCTTTTACAGCAGGCTCAATTGTCAGTTTTTCAGGTTCTTCCTGATTTTCAAGTGCCTGTGCTAATGCAGAGAAGGAAGAATTGAAACGACCAATAGCACGAGTTTGAACATCAAGCATCGATGGCGCAGCGCTACCATAAAGGATATTCAATGCGTTGGAATAGGTCGCAATTTGAGCTACATCAGGTTGCGCAATAATCGCACTTGAGGTCCACTTTTCCTTCGCGACAGAGAGATATCCAATAGCCAGGGCGATAAAAACAACAACAAATATTGCTATCATCGACTTGCCACGCCACAGTTGCAGCACTAAATCAAGTAAATCAATTTGCTCAGGGTCATTGCTTTGGCTGACCTGGCGATTGTCGTTTTGTGTCATACAATCCCTAACAGATTAAAAAGGGCAAACATAATTATGTTTGCATAGTGTATCTATTGCTGGGGATTTTTCTATAAGAATCCGATGAGTGATATCGGAAAGATGGGTTATGTAACTTACCCCCTTCGCGCTATCATAGACGTCATGTGATGCGCTATGGCATCTGTAAGAATATGGGGTTATGAGGGAAGCTATGAAATTTTTGGTAACGGGTGCAGCGGGTTTTATCGGTGCTAATGTCAGTAAACGCCTCCTCGAGGCCGGTCATCAGGTTGTCGGTATTGATAATCTGAATGATTACTATGATGTCAACCTGAAGCTGGCGCGCCTGGAACTGTTAAAATCTGAGAGCTTCAGCTTTCACAAGCTGGAGTTGGCCGACCGGGAAGGCATGGCAGCGCTTTTCGCCAGCGAGAAGTTTGATCGCGTGATTCATCTGGCCGCACAGGCAGGCGTACGCTACTCCCTGGAAAACCCACATGTGTATGCGGATGCTAACCTTATTGGTCATCTCAACGTGCTTGAAGGCTGCCGCCATAATAAGGTTCAGCATCTGCTTTATGCCTCCTCCAGTTCTGTATATGGACTGAACCGTAAGATGCCATTCTCCACTGAGGATTCAGTGGATCACCCAGTTTCACTATATGCCGCGACCAAAAAAGCCAATGAGCTGATGTCGCATACCTATTCGCATCTCTACAACCTGCCAACCACTGGACTGCGTTTCTTCACCGTGTATGGTCCGTGGGGGCGTCCGGACATGGCGTTGTTTAAGTTCACGAAGGCGATGATTGAAGGCAAAAGTATTGATGTCTATAACTACGGTAAGATGAAGCGTGACTTCACTTACATCGATGATATCTCTGAAGCCATTCTTCGCCTGCAGGACGTTATTCCTCAGCCGGACACAAACTGGACCGTTGAAACAGGCTCTCCGGCATCCAGTTCAGCACCATACCGTGTTTATAACATCGGTAACAGCGCGCCTGTTGAACTGATGGACTACATCACCGCTCTGGAAGAAGCACTCGGAAAGAAAGCAGAGAAAAACATGATGCCGCTGCAGCCGGGAGATGTACTGGAAACCAGTGCCGATACCCAGCCACTTTATGACGCGATAGGATTTAAACCGCAAACCTCCGTTAAAGATGGGGTGAAGAACTTCGTCGACTGGTACCGCGATTTCTACAAAGTCTGAAAATAAAAAAACCCGGCAAATCAGCCGGGTTTTTTACGGAATAAAACAGAGAATCAGTCGCTACCGAACAGATCGCGGGTATACACTTTATCCGCCACGTCAGCCAGTTCTTCCGCCATGCGGTTAGAGATGATGACATCCGCTTCTTTCTTGAAGGCATCCAGATCGCGAATCACGCGGGAATTGAAGAACTGATCTTCCTGCATGGCCGGTTCATAAATAACAACCTCAACCCCTTTCGCCTTGATGCGCTTCATGATCCCCTGGATTGAAGAGGCGCGGAAGTTATCGGAGCCACTCTTCATGATCAAACGGTATACACCGACGACTTTCGGCTGGCGCGCCAGAATGGAATCAGAGATGAAATCTTTACGGGTACGGTTAGCATCAACAATCGCCGAAATCAGGTTGTTTGGTACCGCCTGATAGTTTGCCAGCAGCTGTTTGGTGTCTTTAGGCAGACAGTAACCGCCGTAGCCAAATGACGGGTTGTTGTAGTGGTTGCCGATGCGCGGGTCAAGACATACCCCTTCAATAATCTGACGGGTATTCAGTCCAAGACTCTCTGCATAGCTGTCGAGTTCATTGAAATAAGCCACTCGCATTGCCAGATAAGTGTTCGCGAAGAGTTTAATCGCCTCAGCTTCGGTGGAATCAGTAAACAGCACCTGAATATCTTTCTTCAGTGCCCCTTCCTGCAGCAGTGCAGCAAAACGTTCAGCGCGCTCAGAACGTTCGCCAATGACGATACGCGAAGGATGGAGGTTATCGTAAAGCGCTCTGCCCTCGCGCAGGAATTCCGGCGAGAAGAAGATATTATCAATACCAAACTTCTCTTTGATGGATTTGGTGAAGCCGACAGGGATAGTTGACTTGATAACCATCACCGCACGGGGGTTGATCGCGATAACATCTTTGATCACTGCCTCTACGGTTGAGGTGTTGAAGTAGTTAGTTTTTGGATCGTAGTCAGTAGGCGTCGCAATGATGACGTAATCCGCATCGCGGTATGCATCTTCTTTATCTGTCGTGGCGCGGAAATTCAGCGGTTTATTGCTGAGATAGTCCTGGATCTCTTTGTCGACAATCGGCGATTGCTTCTGATTGAGCATATCCACTTTGGCCTGCACGATATCCAGCGCAACCACTTCATGATTCTGAGCAATCAAAATGCCGTTAGAAAGACCGACATAGCCTGTTCCGGAGATTGTTATTTTCATTCGCTAATGACTTCTGTGAGTTAACTGTACTGATGGCCGCCAGACCATCGCGATAAACATAACTGTTGGGCTTTGTACCTCCTGGCAAACAATACTGTCAAGGCAAACCAGGAGTAATCGCGACGAGTGGGATGAGATTCAGACTACTTCGAGTAACACGCGGCATTTTTTGCATAAAAAAACCCGGAGACAGGCTCCGGGTTGAAATTACAGTGAGTTAGCTAACTAACTCACTCCATCCATTCGGTATGGAACACACCTTCTTTATCGGTGCGTTTATAAGTATGCGCACCGAAGTAGTCGCGCTGTGCCTGAATCAGGTTAGCAGGCAGAACCGCAGCACGGTAGCTGTCGTAGTAGGCTACTGCAGCAGAGAAGGTCGGAACCGGGATACCGTTCTGGACAGCGTAGGCAACCACGTCACGCAGCGCCTGCTGGTATTCGTCCGCAATTTTCTTGAAGTACGGTGCCAGCAGCAGGTTGGCGATACCGGCGTTTTCTGCATAGGCATCGGTGATTTTCTGCAGGAACTGCGCACGAATGATGCAACCCGCGCGGAAGATCTTCGCGATTTCACCGTAGTTCAGATCCCAGTTGTTCTCGTCTGACGCAGCACGCAGCTGAGAGAAGCCCTGCGCGTAAGAAACGATTTTACCCAAGTACAGTGCGCGACGCACTTTCTCAACAAATTCAGCTTTATCCCCAGCAGGTTTGGCCTGAGGGCCAGACAGCACTTTGGATGCCGCAACGCGCTGCTCTTTCAGAGAAGAGATGTAACGCGCGAAGACAGATTCGGTGATCAGAGACAGTGGCTCGCCCAAGTCCAGAGAGCTCTGGCTGGTCCATTTGCCGGTGCCTTTGTTCGCAGCTTCATCCAGAATCACATCTACCAGGTATTTACCCTCTTCATCTTTTTTAGTGAAGATATCTTTGGTGATGTCGATCAGATAGCTGTTCAGCTCGCCTTTGTTCCACTCGGTGAAGGTTTCAGCCAGCTCTTCATTGGAGAGATTCAGGCCACCTTTCAGCAGGGAATACGCTTCAGCAATCAGCTGCATATCGCCGTATTCGATACCGTTGTGAACCATCTTCACATAGTGACCTGCACCGTCCGCACCGATATAGGTTACGCAAGGCTCACCATCTTCTGCCACGGCTGCGATTTTGGTCAGGATAGGTGCAACCAGTTCGTATGCATCTTTCTGGCCGCCAGGCATGATAGATGGGCCTTTCAGAGCGCCCTCTTCACCACCGGAAACACCGGTACCGATGAAGTTGAATCCTTCAGCAGACAGCTCACGGTTACGACGGATGGTGTCCTGGAAGAAGGTATTACCGCCATCAATGATGATGTCACCTTTTTCGAGGTAAGGTTTCAGGGAGTCGATAGCTGCATCGGTACCTGCGCCCGCTTTCACCATTAACAGGATACGACGAGGCGTTTCCAGAGACTCAACGAACTCTTTCACCGTATAGAAAGGAACCAGTTTCTTGCCTGGGTTCTCGGCAATCACTTCTTCGGTCTTATCACGGGAGCGGTTGAAAACGGAGACGGTATAACCACGGCTTTCGATGTTGAGCGCCAGGTTGCGCCCCATCACAGCCATACCGACAACGCCGATCTGTTGCTTGGACATTACATACTCCTGTCAGGTGTGGTCACCGCGGCTTATGCGCGGCTTGGAATGTATTATTGATGTTAACTCAGGAATACATGAGATGAATAGCAGATATTGCTTTATAAGATTTTTGAACAAATTATAACAATTATCGGTTGCAGAGTATCCAACTCATTAAAATTTAATCATTATACCGAAGTATTTTGGCAGGATTTCCTACAACTATTGCGTTTTGAGGTACGTCTTTAGTGACTACACTCCCTGCACCTACCAGGCAATTTTCACCTAAAGTTATCCCGGGAAGGATAGTAGCATTTGCACCAATAGAAGCACCCTTCTTTATTATTGTAGTTAAAAAAGAATCAGGGTACACTTTAGATTTGGGATAAAGATCGTTTGCGAATGAAACGCAAGGACCGATAAACACATCATCCTCAATCCTGAGCCCATCCCATAAATAAACCCCCGACTTTATAGTAACTCTATCTCCAAGAACGACATCACTTTCAATTAAAGTGTGCGCGCAGATATTACAATCATCGCCAATTCTGGCACCTTGTAAGATAACGGAATATTGCCAAACACGGGTATTCTTTCCTATGTTTTTGCTTTTAACATCGCTAAGTTCGTGGATAAACATCTCATCCTCTCATAATTCAACAATAATAATCAAAGCATGTATAAAAAAACAAAGATTCTAAAATCACTACTTGTGGTAATCGATAGAGCCATATCTTTTTTTAATAAAATCTAAAAAACCTTTTAGCGCATATTTTAGCCTGAGGTTTTTTTTATCAAAAAATATAACTATAACTACTGGCTTGACAATTAATTTGATTAATTGCGATAGCTTCCATGTTGATGGCACATAGTTTCGCCCCATCATATATAAAATATTACGGTACTGATAATAATGTCGTACCGGAGAACCATATCCAGCATTAATTGCTTTAACCCTGCCGCTGCCAAGCCTATGATTCAAAACAGCTTGTTTACAAAGAATGATGTCAACACCCAGATTTGCAGCACGCCAACCCCATTCATAGTCAACGCAGTCAATAAAAAGTCGTTCTTCATGCAGCCCAACAACTTCAAAAATTTCTTTGCTTACCAGTGTTCCAGAACTAATGATATCTCGATATACGTAAACATCTTCAAGTTCAAGCAGTTTTTTTCCAACTTGAGATAAGCACCTACCATCTTCTGCGATCGCATCAGCGCAAATAACGGGTAGCTTGCCATATATGTCAAAATATAAAGATCTCGTTTTTATTAATTCGACTAACATATTACTTGCTGGGAGACTATCGTCATCCAGAAGAAGTAAATCGTCGCATCCAAAATCGATAGCAGACTGAATACCTGCATTTTGTGCTTTTGCTATCCCAACATTTCCTTTCATATCGATAAACTGAGCATCACAGTCAGAACAAAGCTGATGAATTGCTTCTTTTTTATCTATACTGGTTGAGTTATCTGACACGAAATATTTTATACCGTCCTCAACCAATGAATTTAAAATTAATTTTAAACGATCTACATTCGAATTATAGGTTACGATTACTATGCCGGTAAGCATTTTTTTTGGCACCTTTGAAAAGAGTGATTAAAACAAGTGACACAAATAAAATAGCGTAAATATCTATCATATATGCAATCCCAACTGAAGGATTGTAAATTATAGGAAGGGAACGACAATATAAAGCTGATACAAAGGCAACAATTAAGGCAGATGAGTTATCACACTTCAACTTCCAGCTATTAATAATACCAATAACATAACCAATTACTGCTGAGAAAATCACCCCACCAATATAACCAAAATAAGCGTACCCAGCTAAATCGAAATGATTAGTTGGGCCACGCATCACTGGATCGTTAGGGTACCAATATAACCAAATCTGCCGTCCTACGTCTAAATTTGAAAAGTCGACATTAAAAATCTTAGCCATTACAGAGTTACCAAATGTATTAGATAACAACTGAAGCCAAGGATGTTCAATAATAATTTTATCTATAACATGCTCAGTCAAGGAAAGGTAGTAAGCATCTCCATTAGCGAGTATGCGCAATAAAAGAAGTTCAATGGCAACTGGCGCACCTGGTATATACTGTGAAGATGTATACCCTATCATAACTGATAATTTTGATATGAAATATAAGGAAAAGATTAGAAAAAGTATGGCAATTATAAGCATCAGGAAGAGAGATTTTAAGTTGAATCTAAAAGTTTTTCTTGTCGTAATAAACCCAACAACACAAAGCACATATATTTGTTCTAAGAAGGCAAACTTAGCACCTGAAATAAGCGCTCCGACAATTGAAATAAATAGAGCATAAATAAAATATCTTTTTTTATGAGAGCGGAGATAATAATAGAAATACCAACCAGCCAAAATAACACGGAGTGCATCCATTAAGCGAACGATAATACCAAGACCTCTATTCGCTTCAAAGCGAGAGGTGAAAAACATAGCAACCGAAATTTGTGACAAATAAAAAACAAATAACACCAGGTAAACAATTGAAAGAAATTTAATTAGAAACGCTTCCTGTTCCATGACGGAAATACTGAGTCTGTTAAAAAGAGAGTTTTTATATTTCACTGTCGTGCTTGAAGAACAGTAAAACATAATAAAAAAAACAGAGCCACTTAAAAGCAGATAACTAAAATAATAAATATCCACGTAACCATGAATATACAATATTAAAATAATGGCATACCCAGTCCCATAAGTAAATGCATAAAAGAAATGGAATGGATCCATGATATTTTTTACTTTTCTATTAGATAATAAGAAAAGCAACATACATATCAACAAAGCATATGTTATATACTCAATATAATTACCAAACAAGAATTCAAAGAAAACATAATCTCTCATTTTCGTTTCCTATGAATCCATTGTATAATTTCAGCATTAACATAAAACATAGTAGAAAGTAATATTTTTTGGCGAAAAATTTTTCGCACTATATATTTTGCAGTTTTATAATCACCAGATTTTACTGCTAAAAGTAAATAAAATGCATATTGCCTTGATATTGCTGTATTATACAAATCTGAAGGAGCTAATTTTTTGATAGCCTCCTCAACCATATTTAGCTGTTTTGAAAAATTTTTGTAAGCATTTGAGTCATGCTGTCGATATTTAGAGACTATTAAATCATTCCGGAAAAGGAATTCTTTTTTTGAAAATGAGAACGACTGAAATAATTTTACAAACATAGGATAATCGTCCCATACTAAGGTCTTATCCCATCCACCAACGTCCTTTAACGCTTGAGTTCTAAAAATCGTCCCTTGCAATAATAAAGGTTTAGGAAAATTAGTAAATATTGTTTTCCGCAATGAATCATCGTCGCTAGAGAAAAAAATATCATGTTGTTTTTTATAAACAACATCTGTTGGTTTATGCCCCGTGTAATATACCCAGGCATTCCCCATGGCAAATTGCGCGCTATCATGATCGCAGAGTTCATCATATAGTAGATTAAAGCCTTCCGAGTCAACGAGGTCATCTGATGCTATGAAATAAACAAACTCAGAATTAGCCATTTCTAATCCTGAGTTGAGTGAGTCAACTAAACCACGATTTGTCTCTTTTGCAATTATTTTTGTATACATACTTGCATCATGTTTAGTCACAATATTTCTAATGACATCTAAAGAAGAATCTTTGGAACAATCATCAATTACAATTACTTCCTTTGGAATATTTAACTGATAAACTGACTCCAAAGTCTCAGCAATATATTTTTCATGATTGTATGACAAAATAACGATTGATATCACGATAACTCCAGAATAACTTATCTAATAATATTTACTTAAGCGAAACCACTCGCTTTAAGTTGAAGAAAACAAAAAGAAAGTAAAAGAAATAATTTACAGCATAGGCTATATTCGCTCCGGAAACTCCGTGCTTATTTATAAAGAAAATACTTAATAGCACCCATGTAAAACCGAAGAAGATCTCAGTGCCTATGAAATATTTAGTAGCCTTCTTAGCTAACATTGGATATGCGTATAACCAACTGATAACCTTGATAACATCACCTACCAACTGTATAGCAAATAAATCTCTTGCAGACCTAAACTCCGAAGTAAAAAGAAGATTAATTACATAATCCCGAAGTAGATATATGCTTAGTGCAGCCAATATTATTACAGGAAGAACAAATAAGACAACCGAGTTTATTTCTTTTTTTATTTCCGCCGCACTGCTCAATGACGCTAGCTTTGGTAGGTAATAAACGGACAAAGCCATAGTGAGAACCCCCAAATATACTTCAGAGATTTTCCATACGGCTTGCCATTGCCCTGCTGAATCCCACCCTGCGTGCTGTACAAGAGAGTTTCTTATAAAGATCAATGCTATAGGAATAACTACAGAACTGACGGCAGTCATCAAAACAAATTCAAGAATATTTCTATTGGCTCGAGAATCTGTACGCCCTACCCAATATGAAACTTTCATCCATGCCTGTCTTGAGTTAATAGCAAATGCAATCAACCCTATAAATACATACTGCATTGAAGCAGCAACAAGAGCCCCCTTAATTCCCCAGAGCACAATCATAATCGAGATAAGCACCCCAGATATTAGTGCTGAAAGAACCCCGGTTAGGATATAAAATCTAAAGTTTTGCAACCCATTAAGAACTGAAGTAATCGCGGTACCAAAAGAAGTTATTGGTAATGTTAAGATAGTAATAATGACAAGCCATTGATATTGCGCATCATGGAAGATCCAACTTGCAATATCACTAGAAAACAATATAAGAAATGGAGTAAAACACAATGTTATTAAAAAGATATAATAAGTTGAAGCTCGCCACCATGGCGAGCACTTCTCATAACTTTCTCGATTTTCAGCAGTATATTTTACTATACCCGTAGCTGTAGGAGCGTTTGCTATTCCATTCACCCCTGTCACCAAACTCTGCAATTGCCCCAGTAATGCCATTCCTGAAGGACCAGTATATACAGCAATTAATTTCGCTATAATAAATCCGATCCCAATTTTAACTAATGTCATTACACCGGACATAACCGTTATGCCCAACAACTTCTTCATTCAGTATAACCATTTAATGTTTCAACGATATACTTTACATTATCATCACTAAGTGTTGAATCTAAAGGTATCGATAAAACTTCTCTATGCATAGCTTCTGTTATTGGTAAACTTAGATTATTCCATGAAGAATATGCTTGTTGTTTATGAGGTGGAATTGGATAATGTATAAGCGTCTGAATATTATGGTGACTCAAGTACTCCTGGAGCTTGGTCCTATTATTAGCACGTATAACAAACAAATGCCAAACGTGACTACTTTCGTTACCTGCCGAAATTTCAGGGAGAGTAATATAAGGATTCACAATAGACGTACGGTATATTTTAGAGATTTTTTGCCGAGCAAATGTTTCATCATTCAAATGTCGCAATTTAACTCTTAGCATTGCTGCCTGAATCTCATCCAGACGACTGTTCACGCCCTCATAAATATTCTGATATTTCTTATGAGAACCATAATTACGCAATGCTTTAACAACATCAAAAAACTCGCTATCGTTTGTAGTTATTGCGCCAGCATCACCCAAAGCGCCTAAATTCTTGCCTGGGTAAAAACTAAAACCTGCAGCATGCCCCCAATTACCAGCATTTCGGCCAGAAACCGAAGCTCCATGTGACTGAGCGCAGTCCTCAAGTACCAATAGCCCATGCTCTTGAGCGATATTCATGATCTCATCCATAGGACTTAATTGCCCATATAGATGCACTGGAAGGATAGCTTTAGTCTTTGGTGAAATAGCCTTTTTAATATTATCTACTGAAAGGTTGAAACTTGTGTCTGACGGTTCAACAAGAACGGGAACAAGATTATTTGCGGTAATAGCAAGTATAGATGCGATATATGTATTCGCCTGAACGATTACTTCATCTCCTTCACTAAGCTTTCCCATCAATATCCAGGCTTTTAGAGAAAGGGTGAGTGCGTCCAGGCCGTTGGCAACGCCTAAACAATATTTTGAGCCAACATAAGTTGTGAATTCTGACTCAAAATTACTCAGTTCCTCTCCCATTATATACCAACCGGATTGAATTACACGTGAGCAAGCCTCTTGCAATTCAGATTCATATTTACTGTTAAGTTCTTTTAAATTCAAAAAATTGATCATTATAGCCTCTTAAACTTCGGTCTTTTTGTTAGCGTAAATGGTGAATGCATCATAGTCACGAATATAATCATTTTCGTCATAATGACTGTCAGCTAATACCATTAATACGCAATCGCTTGAGAAATCATACATCTCACGCCAAATACATGACTCAATGAGAAGCCCCTGCGCTGGATTGTCCAAAACAACCTCAATCCTCTCTGTCCCATCATCCAACAGAAAACGACAAGAACCTTTTATGGCGATCGCAACCTGTTTTAATTTTTTATGCGCATGAAAACCTCTACGAACACCTTCTTTAGTATCAAAGATGTAGTAAACTCTTTTAATACTAAAAGGGATATTATTCTCTTCTTCTAAGGCGACTAATGAACCACGATCATCACCATGCTTTTGAAGTGGGATAAAATTGATTTTCATTATTTACCTTGAACGTTTAATGAAGCAAAGGTTGAACCATTCTGATCTTTCTCAGAAATGATGTATTCCATTTTTGGCCATTCTATATTCAAGTCCTTATCATCCCATTTTATACAACGTTCATGTGCCGGAGAATAATAATCGGTAGTTTTATAAAGAAATTCTGCATGCTCACTTAAAGTTAAAAAACCGTGTGCAAATCCAGCAGGGATCCAAAGCTGTTTTTTATTCTCTTCTGATAAAATAACACCTACCCATTGCCCATAAGTAGGCGATTCTTTGCGGATATCAACAGCCACATCAAAAACCTGACCTGTAACGCATCTAACAAGTTTCCCTTGCGCAAAAGGGGTTTCTTGATAGTGCAATCCACGCAAAACTCCTTTAACAGATCTTGACTGATTATCTTGTTTGAAACTGACATTAGGATCTATATTATCTTTGAAGTTTTTTTCGTTAAAACTCTCAAAGAAATAGCCCCTTTCATCATGAAATACTCGAGGTTCGATAATCAGAACATCACTGAGCGAAGTATTAGAAATTTTCATCAAAGCCTCTATCTAAATCAGTAACTCGCGGAGGTAGTACTATTTTCGTGTAATATTATATATTCGCTTAAGAGCCCATAATGGCAATAGCCGTGGAATGCTTCTCAAAATAAAATAGTAGTGAGAAGTTAACATATTTTGAAAACCAGTAATTCTTTTAATTTGAGCAAGTCTATACTCACTTGAAACATACTTCAGTCCGCGTCGCCTAACCAGCATATCTGCTCCGACTCTGACCAACACCAGAGATTCCTCCAGGTTGCCAGCTTTGAATCCACTCCCTAGTAACCTCAACCATAAATTATAATCTTCCATAAGATAATGGTGCTGGTATCCTCCAACAGACTGGACACTGGATTTTTTGAAAATGACAGTCATATGGTTAAACGGATTTTTATGCCTGGCGAATTTTTTGATTTCTTCGTTAGAAAGCGGAACTTTTCTTTCTGATACGATATTCTTTTTATCACCTATAAACTCACGGATACAACTTCCTGAAATATCAATATCAGGGTTCAACTCCATAAATGCAGATTGTAACTCGAAACGAGTTGGTTGACATATATCATCCGTATCCATCCGCATGACATAATCATAGGTGCAATGTTTCATTCCTTCATTTAACGCCTGCCCTAACCCAACATTCTTTTTTAATGCTACAATCTTGATAGGTAATGACATTGACCATCTATCAACTACTGTGCTTAAAGCTGTGTTGATAGGGCCATCATAAACAAGAACGATTTCATCCGCTTTTACCGTTTGATTTGCCAAACTTTCAAGACACTCTTCCAAATAGGAAGGCTTCTCCTTGTCATAGAGCGACATTAACACACTAAAATGCATATAATCCCCACACTTCCTCATTGCTGCTCTAATTATAGTAATTCTGTCTAATTTAAAAATTCATTCACATGCTCATGTAAAAATGTGACAGCACCACTACTTTCTTTATTGTTTGAGAAAATGAGTTATTAGAATTTTTTATCAATCATTTTTAGAAGATATTTCCCATAATTATTTTTTGCTAAGGGCTTCGCCAATTGAGCTATTTGCTCAGCATTAATGAAGCCTTTACGATAGGCAATTTCTTCAGGACAGGCAACCTTCAGTCCTTGACGCTCTTCGATTGTAGCGATGAAGTTACTCGCTTCAATCAAACTCTGGTGAGTCCCTGTATCCAGCCATGCGTAGCCACGTCCCATCATGGCAACCGAAAGTTTACCTTGTTCCATGTAGATACGGTTAATATCTGTGATTTCCAACTCACCACGTGCTGACGGTTTCAAGTTCTTCGCCATCTCAACGACACTGTTATCATAAAAATAGAGCCCCGTTACCGCATAATTACTTTTCGGTTCCAGAGGTTTCTCTTCGAGGCTGATAGCCGTACCACTCTTATCGAATTCGACAACGCCGTAGCGTTCAGGATCATTCACATGGTATGCAAAAACCGTCGCGCCTCCCTCTTTATTTACAGCGCTATCCATCAATTTTGGCAGATCATGTCCATAGAATATATTATCTCCCAAAACCAGAGCGCAATCATCATTGCCGATAAATTCTTCACCAATAATGAAGGCCTGAGCAAGACCATCAGGGCTTGGCTGAATTTTATAATGTAGGTTAAGCCCCCACTGACTGCCGTCCCCCAGGAGTTGTTCAAAACGCGGAGTATCCTGAGGAGTACTAATAATTAAAATATCCCGAATTCCAGCTAGCATCAGTGTTGATAGTGGATAGTAAATCATCGGCTTATCATAAATAGGTAATAATTGTTTGCTGACAGCCATAGTTACCGGATACAGACGAGTACCAGAGCCACCCGCCAGAATAATACCTTTACGCGTTTTCATTTCATCATCTCTATATTCATGAGATGCCCTTTCCCAGGCATCATGAGCATTATTAAATCGCTGTTGCTGTGAACCACTCCGTCAACATACGCTTAACCCCCACTTCCCATTGCGGCAGTACCAGGTTGAAATTCTGCTGGAACTTTATGGTATTGAGACGGGAGTTTCCCGGACGTCGTGCAGGGGTTGGATAAGCACTGGTTGGTACCCCATGAAGTTGGGTTAATGCCAGCTCCATTCCTGCTTTACGCGCTTCTTCAAATACCAGCGCGGCATAGTCATACCAGGTTGTCGTACCACTGGCAACCAGATGATATGTACCTGCTACTTCGGGTTTAATCAGAGCAACCCTAATTGCATGAGCCGTGCAGTCTGCTAATAATTCAGCCCCTGTAGGTGCTCCAAATTGGTCATTAATAACAGACAGCTCAGAGCGCTCTTTTGCCAGTCGCAGCATAGTACGCGCAAAATTATTCCCTTTACCGGCATAAACCCAGCTAGTTCGAAAGATCAAATGCCGTGAGCAATTTTCACTTAACGCTTTTTCACCAGCAAGTTTGGTTTCACCATAAACATTGAGCGGTGCTGTGGCGTCCGTTTCCAGCCACGGCGTATTCCCATCACCCGGGAATACGTAATCAGTGGAATAATGAACAACCCAAGCCCCCAATTTCTCAGCCTCTTTGGCAATCGCCTCGACACTCGTTGCATTCAGCAACTGAGCTAATTCTGGTTCTGACTCGGCCTTATCGACTGCGGTGTGCGCAGCCGCGTTAACGATCACATCAGGCTTAATACGGCGCACAGTTTCTGCAATGCCTTCAGGGTTACTGAAATCACCGCAGTACTCCTGCGAATGGACGTCAACAGCAATCAAATTACCCAGTGGCGCAAGAGCACGCTGTAGCTCCCATCCCACCTGCCCTGTTTTGCCAAACAACAGGATGTTCATTAAGCACGATCCCCATAGTTTTCTTCAATCCACGATTTGTAGTTACCGCTTTTCACGTTCTCTACCCATTGTGTGTTCGCCAGGTACCATTCTACGGTTTTGCGAATGCCACTTTCGAAGGTCTCCTGAGGCTTCCAGCCCAGCTCCTGACCAATTTTCTCTGCGTCAATCGCGTAGCGGCGGTCATGACCCGGACGGTCAGCCACATAGGTTATCTGGTCGCGATAAGAGCCTTCCTTCGGCACAATCTCATCCAGCAAGGAGCAGATAGTATTTACCACATCAAGGTTTTGTTTTTCATTGTGGCCGCCGATGTTGTAGGTTTCGCCAATCTTGCCCTGCGTCACCACGGTATATAACGCGCGAGCGTGATCTTCAACGTACAGCCAGTCGCGGATCTGGTCACCTTTACCGTAAACCGGTAGGGGGTTTCCATCCAGCGCATTGAGGATTACCAGAGGTATAAGTTTTTCCGGAAAGTGGTAGGGACCGTAGTTATTGGAACAGTTAGTGACAATTGTAGGGAAACCATAGGTGCGCAGCCAGGCACGGACTAAATGGTCGCTGGACGCTTTAGAAGCAGAGTACGGGCTGCTTGGAGCATAGGCAGTGGTTTCAGTAAATAAAGGCAGCTTGGCTCCCTTTGCGACTTCATCAGGATGCGGAAGATCGCCATACACTTCATCTGTTGAGATGTGGTGGAACCGGAATACCGTTTTTTTCTCAGCACTTAACTCAGACCAGTACTTGCGGCTGGCTTCCAGCAGCACATAGGTGCCAAGAATGTTAGTCTCGATAAATGCTGCCGGGCCGGTAATCGAGCGATCAACGTGGCTCTCGGCGGCCAGATGCATCACAGCATCCGGCTTGTGCTCTGCAAAAATACGCGCCATAGCGTCATTGTCGCAGATATCGGCATGTTCAAAATGATAGCGATCGCTGTGCGAGACATCAGCCAGCGATTCAAGATTTCCTGCGTAAGTCAGTTTATCGACGTTAATAACAGAGTCTTGCGTATCATTTATAATGTGTCGTACCACTGCAGACCCAATAAAGCCTGCTCCACCGGTGACCAGAATTTTCACGTTTATTTCGCTCTTAACATTTAAAAAACAATCTATTACATGACGCAGCCCTGGTATCTTTCGACACTCATCCAGGGCGGAGAAAATGATATTCTGCAATTTTAACTTAACTTTTCATTCCAGAGTAAATCGCAGATACCATCAGTTGGATTGAACGCTGCAGGTGCCTGCAAGAGTATCTCACGCACACGCTCGTAATCGAACTCACGGCAGGCATTGTCGAGTTCGTGGAGAATAATGCTCATCTCAGTCCACGGCAACATCACTTCGTTAGCAGTCCTGATACGCGGGTGCTTGGTTACAGATACATTGTCGCCGATAAGCAACTCTTCATACAGTTTCTCACCGGGTCGCAGACCCGTCGTTTTTATCGCAATGTCACCATAGGGGTTTTTATCATCACGAACGGTTAGCCCTTGCAACATAATCATGCGGTGCGCAAGCTCGAGGATCTTAACGGGTTCTCCCATATCCAACACAAAAACGTCACCGCCCGTGCCCATAGCTCCAGCCTGAATTACCAACTGTGCCGCTTCAGGAATAGTCATAAAATAACGAGTGATATCTTCATGGGTCAGAGTTACAGGACCACCCGCTGCAATTTGTTTTTCAAACAACGGCACAACCGAACCTGACGAACCCAATACGTTGCCGAAGCGAACCATACTGAAGCAGGTTTTGCTGGATTCCTTCGCCAGGGCTTGCAGCACTAGCTCCGCCATTCGTTTGGTCGCCCCCATAGTATTGGTAGGCCGTACGGCTTTATCGGTTGAAATTAAAACAAAGTTCTCTACACCACAACGCGCTGCAGCCTGAGCGCAACTCAGCGTACCGAAGATATTATTGCGGACTCCATCAAGAACGTTGAACTCGACAAGTGGAACATGCTTGTAGGCCGCCGCATGATAAATCGTGTCGACGTTGAATGCTTTGATTAACCTTTCAAGATGCTCTTTATCCTGTACGTTGCCGAGGATTGGATAAATTTTAACCTTGAATTCTTGACTAAGATTCAGATTACGCAGCTCTGAATCGATGGAATACAGTGAGAACTCAGACAGTTCGAACAAAATAAGCTGTTTCGGCTTATTTTTAATTATCTGTCGGCATAGTTCAGACCCAATGGACCCTCCTGCCCCAGTAACCATAACTGTTTTCCCATTAATATTACGGGATATCAATTCCGGAATGGGAGAGACAGGATCGCGCCCCAGTAGGTCTGTAATAACGACTTTGCGCAAGGAATCAATACGAGCCTTGCCCTCCACAAGATCGACCATTCCTGGAATGGAGAGTACCTCGCACGGCAAACCTTCCAGTGTTTTAATGACTTCGTTCTTCCTGGCTCGACTGGCGCTTGGCATGGCAAGCAGAATTTTCTTCGCTTCGTATTTCTCTACCAACCATGGCAGTTTTTCCGGCGCGAAAACGCTGACGCCGTGAATCACCTGACCTTGCAGAGCGCGGTTGTCATCGACAAAAGCAACGGGATAATATTCATCCATCTGGCTCAGCGCCGGCAGTAACTGACGGCCCGATGCACCGGCACCATAAATCACCACCCTAGTGCCCAGATTCAATCCACGATTTACCAACATCCTCATACCCAGCCGCGATCCGGCAATAAGCAGTAAACCGAACGAGAAATAAATGAATGGAATCGTTCTTGGTAAATAGAGATTAGTATAAAACGCTGCGATAATAAGCAAAATGGATGATATAACCATCCCTACTGTAACTACTAGTAATATTTTTGCAGTAATATAGCGAATGACGGCGCGATAAAGCCCTAGCTTAACAAATATCGCCAGGGTGACGATAATTATTGAAAATATAAATAACCAATGCTCCGTACTAAATATTGGAGTCATAGAATCAATGCGTACCCAAAATGCAAACCAAAATGCACATAAGAGAAGCACAACATCTATCGAAAGTGTAATAATACGTTTTATCGGTCTGGATAAAGATATTAAATAATTTAGCATACTAAAAACTGGTCGCCTCGTTAAAGCTTGCATTCAGTTTATAAAATAGTACCAGCAGGACACACTGAGTAATCATGCACTATTGCATTATAACCACCCACTGTACCCGCCTGCAGAAACGCTGATTTCCCAATTACAGCGCCGCCAGCGAGATGAACACCAACACCTAAGTGAACAAAATCGCCTAGAGTAGAATCATGATCTACTGTCGAATGGCTATTTACAATCGTACCTGCACCTAATCTCGCATTGGCACCAACCACTGCTCCCGCTAATACGACAGAGCCCTCAGCAATGGTCGCCGATGGGCTGATAAATGCAAAGGGATGTATAAGCGTAACGGGATGAATACCTAAGCTAATAATCTGCTGATAGAGCTGTTCTCTGAGTTTATTATTTCCAATACCAATCGCTACATGACTGGCCTTTTCGATATGTAACTGTAGTTCTGAAATTTTACCAATAATGAGTTTGTTTGTGTCATGGATGGGGGATGCATTATCGTCAAGAAAAACGATATCCGTATATCCCAGGAGTCTCGCCATCTCGCAGAGTGTACGCCCATGGCCACCCGCCCCCAAAATCATTAAGTTATGCATTGACGTTGCTCTCTTTGTCTTTAACGCCCGCACCACATTTGAGCGCAACAGCGAAAAGCGGGAGCCAGGCGACAATCAGTCCAACAACACCATCAATCTTGGCTGAGGCGATAAAAAAGGCGATAGGGAAGAGCCACAGCAGATTGACGGCAATTGCCATCATTGTCACCGGAACGTGGCTGCCATATTTTCTGGCAAGGATTTGATAGCCATGGCTGGCATGCGCTTCATAGACTTTCTTGCCCGCTACAACTCTCCTCAGCAATGTTGTAGTGGCATCGACGATAAATACGCCCAGCAAGCATAATTCTGCAATAAAGAAATGCGTATCTACTTTCGCAATATGGAGGATCATCAACCCAATAGTTATCCCAAGGAAACCACTACCGGCATCGCCCATGAAGATTTTCGCTATCGGGAAGTTCCAGACAATAAAGCCAGCAGCGGCACCGATAAGAGCAAGCGTCAGCGGATAAATACTTTCAGGCGCGTCAGTGTACTGGTTTACAACAATCAACACCGCACTACATGCGGCAAATGTGATTGCCTCTGCGCTGGCTAAGCCATTAATCCCATCCATGAAATTATATAAATTTAGCATCCAGACCAGATAAACACAGCCGAGAATCATACCAATCCAGGACAAGGAAAGATCGTAACCAAACAGCGTAATTACCGGGAAAGAGCCTAAGAAATAGATGCCAATTGCCGCGGCCGTAAAATGCATCAATAGACGCCAGCGAGCCGCGATATGACCATGATCGTCAAGGAAACCGATGATGGCAACAATTAAACCTGGAATGAACAAACCTAAGAAGCTCTCTAATGTCAGCTCGCGGCTAAAATAAAACCATACTAACGCCACCAGGAGCGTCAGAACAATAGCCACCCCGCCACCTCGCGGCGTCGGCACAGAATGCGAGCTTCGCTGATTTGGACGGTCGATAACATTATGCTTAATGGCATAACCGCGTAACCCACAGGTCAGCACGCATGATACTAAAAAAGAGAATATTACAATCCCCAAATTCACCATTATTTATTACCTTCAATATAATATTTCGCCGTTTTTTTCATAGTTTCATGAAGCGTTATCGGGGGTCTCCAGTGTAAGTGTTCCCGCGATTTGGTTGCATCGACTTCAAGATCACCAAATAACTGATCGTAAATTCCACTTTTACCAACAGCGGATAGTAATATTTTAAGGATAACTTTAGGGAAATAGATAACTTTCGCTTTAATCCCCATCCCTGAAGCAAAGGCATTAATCATATCTTCGGTTGAAGGTCGTTCCGCATCTGCGAGTAGGTACAGTTGATTTTTTGATTTTTCATTAACGACGCATTCATTGATAAAGCTGACGACATTATTCAGTGACACAAGTGCCCGCTTGTTCCTGACATTTTTAAATGGCAACGGCAGGTTCTTAGAGACCAGTTTTAAAAGACGCTGTATATTACCCGGAGCATTTTCACCACAAATTAATGCCGGACGGACAATGGTGATCGCCATATGACTCTCTGCAAAGTTTTTAAGCAAACTTTGCTCAGCTTCTAGCTTGGAAATGGCGTAATCAGAGGTTGGTCGGGGCTCCGACGCTTCAGAAAAAGGGATTCCTGAAGTGGCATTACCGTTGACACCGATCGAGCTGACGAAAATAAAATGCTTAACACCACTGGTCGCGGCATCTGTAGATAATTTCATAGTCGCGTCGTGATTAACCCGACGAAATTCCGCCAAAGCATCCTGTGCATCATCATTAAGGATATGTGCCCTTCCCGCAGTATGAATGACAGTATCGCATCCCTGAAGAAGATTTACCCAGTTGGTATCGGCTGAGATATCACCCAGGTTGTAAATTCCCTGTTCAGGGTTCTCCTGCTTGCGCGTTGTTAATATCACCTCATGTCCTGATGATTTCAACGTCCGGACTAAAGCAGTACCCAGAAACCCGGTTCCGCCCGTCACCAATACTTTCATTGATATCCCCTGTCTGCTCAATCTGATATTTTTTTGCCCGCGAGGAGTGCAGAATCGCGAGAAACTGTATAGGCCATGACTGTTCGTTCTATATTCAATTGCGAAGGTAAGGCACGCTACCGCCCCAGGCTTAACAGCTACCAGTGCACTGATTGAAATTGCAGAAATGAATTTTCTGGTCTGAATACAGACAAAAAACTGGCGTTAATTGTCGTCCTAAATGCCCCTGGAAACAAGCACAAATCGTTACAAATCTGTCGAGATTTGAATCAGATAACTCTGTGTTATCAGTATGAATAATAACAAAAAACGGCGGTCACCATTTAGACATGTTCTCACATACCTGAATGATGACTGCCGCTTATACAAATCGTCTAAAAAATATCAGTCGTTCGCCAGCAACTTCTCAATCCGGCTTCTGAACTTCGCCCCTTCCTTCAGGTTGCGCAGCCCATAGTTCACAAACGCCTGCATATACCCCATTTTCTTACCACAGTCATAGCTGTCGCCGGTCATAAGCATAGCGTCCACGGACTGCTTCTTCGCCAGCTCAGCAATCGCGTCGGTCAGCTGAATACGATCCCAGGCGCCTGGCTCGGTTTTTTCCAGTTCCGCCCAGATATCAGCGTTCAGTACGTAACGGCCAACCGCCATCAGGTCGGAATCCAGGGTCTGTGGCTGATCCGGTTTTTCGATGAATTCAACGATGCGGCTCACCTGCCCTTCCGTCTCCAGCGGCTCTTTAGTCTGAATAACGGAGTACTCGGAGAGGTCGCCCTTCATGCGTTTTGCCAGCACCTGGCTACGGCCCGTTTCATTGAAACGTGCCACCATTGCCGCCAGGTTGTAACGCAGCGGATCGGCAGAAGCGGTATCGATAATAATGTCCGGAAGCACAACGATAAACGGATTGTCACCCACAACCGGACGAGCACACAGAATAGAGTGACCCAGACCCAGCGGCTGCGCCTGGCGCACGTTCATGATGGTCACGCCCGGCGGACAAATAGACTGTACTTCCGCCAGCAGTTGGCGTTTGACGCGCTGCTCAAGCAACGCTTCGAGTTCGTAAGAGGTGTCGAAGTGGTTTTCTACCGCATTCTTGGACGAGTGAGTAACCAGGACGATTTCTTTGATCCCTGCAGCAACAATCTCGTCAACAATGTACTGAATCATTGGCTTGTCGACGATCGGCAGCATCTCTTTTGGAATGGCTTTTGTGGCTGGCAGCATATGCATGCCCAGGCCTGCTACCGGAATGACTGCTTTCAAATTAATCATTATTTCTTCCACCTTAAAATGGTTGACGAATTATAGCTCTTAAACCTGTTTTCGCCAGCATGTTTTGCCGTAATCCTCAGGCAATGTTACGCCTTAGCCCCACAAATTTCTGTAGTTGTAATCTGATTCGATCGCGCTTTTATGCCAGGAATAGTCCCAAAACCGACGATTGTCGATTATCTGTGCGGAAGCGCAAAATTCAGCCTTTCCACATTCACAACCTGCTGATCCACCCGGTCAATATCCACCGAGCTTTGCCCCTTCTCATTAACGGCTTTGATGTTCGCCAGCGACAGCAGCGTCTCGTCTTTGGCCATAAATTTGCCCCGAACGTCCTTACGCAGATCGAAATTAATCTTCAGGGCAGGACCCACGGCAGCTTCCTGCATAACATTGATATTTCGTAAGAAAAGATGCTGTGGCTTATTGTGCAGTTCCAGGGTAGCGCGCTGCATCTCAACGTTGGTAATCGCCACAAAAGACGTCGCGTTACCGGATGAAATTTGTACTCCGCGCAGCTTATACGCCAGCTGCCGATTATCCAGACGAATATTGTTGAGTTTGAAGTTCTGCGGAATGGACAAATAATCCCCTTTTATCACCCCGTAACCGATTAACATTCCGGCACTATTGACCATATCGACATTATCAATAATGAAATTATCACAGCCATAAATAGCGACGGTGGCGTTGTCTATTCCCGCCTTTTTACTGAAGTCAGGCGTAATATTTTTGGCCTTGATATTGCGGATAACAAAATGTTTTCCGTTTTCAACGTGCACCAGCTGACGACAGTTGCTGCCGGTAATGTTGGCCACCACGAAGTTCTTGACGGTCTGCTTTTCCGGATAGTCATTATCATAGGTGCTGCCGGCAAGGCCAATGCCAATGCCCCAGTTGATCTTGCCATTAGTGCAGTTAATGTTGTCGATGACATGGTCGGAAATCAGGATATTGCGATCGTTGATGGCCACGTTCCACTCGATCGCATCGCCCTGCAGGTGGCTAAACTTGCTGTTGGTGATGCGGGCACCGTCCACCTGATTATGGAAGCCCTGCCGCAAGATGGCGTAGTTGGCCTGACTGACAGTGATGTTGTCAATCACCAGATTGCGCATCACACTGCGGTCCTTACCGCCGATATAAATCTGCGCCACAGGACCAAAACCGCTCATCGCCAGCCCTTTAATCACGCAGTCAGAGCCGCGAACGTCCAGGGTGATATTCTCTGTACGCCCTCCGCCTTCACCGATCACTTTGCTGCCTTCCTGCAACACAAAGCGGCCGCGGCCGTTGCCGGTTAATGCCCCGCGGATCAGCAGCGTTTTACCATCGGGAATGAAAATGCCCGTATTGATGTTTTCGCAGGTGAGTCCCGCAGGTACAACGACCGTATCACCGTCGTTAAACGCCTGCTTAAAAGCGGCAATCCAGTCGTTGTTATTGTACTGATTAACAGAGACCGTCTTTCCGCTTGCCGCCCGCGCAATGCGGGACGACAGCAGCGGCGTGGCCGCCAGAACGGACAGCGAAGAGACGAAGGTGCGTCGGGTAATCTTTTTCAGCATACAACCTCGGCGTTACAGCGTTTGCAGCAGGCTCGCTAACTGGCGATTAATCACCTGCTGGTTAAAATCGGTTTCAACTTTTTGTCGAGCATTGTGGAGCACAGGCTCCAGCGCCTGCTGGCCGATGTCGCTAAATGCCGCTAATCGATCGGCCAGGGCCATAGCATTATTCTCCGGCACCAGCCAGCCGGAATGGTCAGACTTAATCAGCTCCGGGATCCCGCTGTGCAGCGTAGAAACCACCGGAATACCGACGGCCATCGCCTCCATCAGCGCCACCGGAATACCTTCCATATCGCCATCGGTTCCCGTTACGGAAGGCAGCAGAAACACATCCGCCTCATCAAGCATGGCCTTGACCTCGTGGCTTGGCTTGAAGCCCGGCATCTCGATGACGTCTTCCAGTTGATACTGTTCAATCAGCGTGCGCAGTCGACGCTCCCACGGTCCAATGCCGAGAATGCGATAGTGGAAATCTACCCCACGCGCTTTCAGCTGCCGGCAGGCTTCGATAGCCACATGCAGACCTTTCTTCTCCGTCAAACGCGCAACAGAAATGATCTGCAGCGGTTTACCCGGCACCTTTACCGGACGGCGGGTAAAGCGCGTTAAATCCACGCCCATACGAGAAACGGTAATTTTCTCCCCCGGACAGCCCATGTTTTTCAGGCGCCCGGCCCACAGGTCGCTGATGGGCAGCATCATGTCACCACGTCGGAAAAGCTGCTGATACTCCGGCGTGTAGTGGTTCAAAACTTCGCGGCTGGAGATGTCGATACCGTGGAAGATGGTCGCGATCTTGCCATCAATCACGCCCAGCTCGCGCAGCTTCGCGGCGGTGACGCCCGCCGGGCCAAAGTGGGCGATAAACACATCCGCACGATACGGCTGCGCCGTTTGTCCGCAGATGGCCGACAGGATCAGATTGCGAGATTCGGACCCATAGCGGGAAACATTCAGCGCCCTCCATGTCGATGCGCGATGGAATCCACGTAAAGTCTGGCTGGCGCGGTGGCGTAGCTTATTCAGCTTTCCGGACGGCTCGTCCTGCAGCCAGCGGGTTTTCGCCTCCAGCCCATACTGGGTATAGGCCGCATGGGTGTTTTTGGTATCGCCCTTTTGCAGGGCGATAATCTCCACGTCATACCCCATATCGATAAACGCGGTGATTTGGTTCAGGACAAACGTTTCTGACGACAGCGGAAATTTCAGTAAGAAGAAACCAACCTTCATTTCCCCTCCCGAACGCGGTCAAGCACCGATTTCACCATCCCAATGCCCTTCTCGCGCTCGGCTTTCACCGCCACGGCCAGGCGTTCATTGATGGCAGGCAGTTGACCCAGGGTATCCCCCACCATCGCACCGAGCGAACCATCCAGCAGATGACGAATATCCACGGCCATTTCCGGCATACCGAGCTGCTGCATGATGCCCGCTGACTTATGCTCATAGTTGATGGCAATGGCTGGCGTACCGAAGTTCATGGAGATAATGGCCGAGTGCAGGCGCGTGCCCACCGTCAGGTCGCAGGCAGAGAGCAGCTTGCCCATCTCAAGATCGTTCAGTTCATCCATCACCACGTGATAGCGGGACGGATCGTTAACCAGGCCGCGCAGGTTCAGCGCGACCATGCGGTCATCTTTGTTGTAGCTGTCGATACCGGTACAGGTGGAGAGCGCCAGAACCTGGTAACCGCTGTCCAGCACGCGGTTCACCACGTCGGCGAAGGCTTTTTCATACGCTGCCTGCGTCGTGCCTAAACGTTTATCGAAAGGAGCGAGCTCACGCAGGGTAATGGCGACCGTCTTCTGTTTCGCCGCCACGTCGAGCCAGTGCTGCACCGCGTAGCTTGCCTGGAAGCTGTCGTCCTGGTGATCCACCAGCCAGGCTGTGTCCACGCCGTGCTCAACTTTTGAGGTATCAATTTCGCTGCGTTTCATCATCTCAAGGCTGACCGACTCACGCAGGATCAGGGCATCGCAGTGGCCGAAGACATAGTTTGCCAGCTGGTTAAACTGCGGATCCTGGAATGGCCCGACGCTGTGACCAATCATAAACAGCGGCTTTTTCGCCATGAACGTACACAGCGCATGCTCAAACTGCGGCACGCCGTAGAGATCGACGAAGAACGAGCCGCCGACCTGGATAATGGCGTCGTAACCCGACAGCAGACGGACGAAATCGGTAAAGCCCTGCGCAATAGCGATGTTGCGCAGCTTGCCGGTATCGGTCACGCGGGAAAGCAGAACCTGATGCTGGTAGCGACGGCGCAGGACTTTCTTCACGCGCCCCATCACGCCCGCGGCGTTGTTATGCTGTTTCATCTGGCTGTAAAGCGGGTCACCCATTACCGGGCGGTTCAGTAGCCAGGATGAACTCACCGGATAACGGCTCATCACATCTACTTCGGTCTCAGGCTTAAGGGTGTTAATCGCATCCAGTAAACCGCGCAGGATGGCGCTGTCGCCACGGTTGCCGCAGGTATGGTTGCCAAGAATTAATAATTTCATAATGGCCTCTTAAATAACTAGCCTGCGCGAAGCAGCGTTTTCATTTTTTCGTTACGGCAAAACTGGCGCTTCATCTCTACCACCAGCGCATTGCGTGAAAGCACAATCATCACGCCGAACGCCAGCGCACCCGCCGCTACCTGCACCGCCAGCAGCGCGGCCAGCGGCAGATGACCATTGAGGAGCACACCCAGACCGTAGCTCACCGCCAGGGTTGGCAATGAGAGATAGAACGGCAGCCACAGGCTCAGGATGTACTGACGGTAGCTGGAGCCCAGCACCGGCTTAATCATGATGAAGTAGCTCAGAACGGTATTGACGATCTGCACCAGCAGGAAGCCCAGCGTGACGCCGATGGCCCCCGCCATATGTCCGCCAACAATAATCGCCGGGATAAACAGGAAGGTTTTGAACACGTTGAACTTAAAGCTGATATCCACGCGGGCTTTTGCCATCAACAGGGACCCAATCGGGTTCCCGACGGAGCGCAGCAGCCCCACCACGCAAAGCAGCTGCAGGATCGGGATGATGCCGTTCCACTTCTCGCCAAACACCAGCGGCACGAAGTTGCTGGAGACCACCATCAGCCCCAGCAGCACCGGGAAGTTGATGATCCCCACCACGGAAAGCAGCTTGTAGAAGTTGACGCGCAGCTTCTCGGTGTCGTCCTGAATCTTGGCAAACGCCGGGAAGAGGACGCGGGTGATAATCGGGTTCAGCTTCATCGGCGGCACCACCGCGACGTTGTAGGCCAGGTTGTAGCCCCCCGCCACGCTTGCGCCCAGAATACGCGCCAGCACCAGCGTGGAAAGGTTGGTGTTGACGTAGTTGATAATGCTGTCTGCCGTCAGCCACGCGCCAAAGCGCAGGTTGGAGGAGACGGAGGCCAGTGAGAAATGCAGCCCCGGACGGTAAATCTTGCGGCCAAAGTAGCCGAACATCAGCGTACGTACGGCAGAGTTAACCAGATATCCCAGAATGGCGGTCATCGCCAGCGGCCAGAAATGGGCGCTCACCACCGTGAAAGTGAAGCCCGCCAGTACGGCACTGGTTTCGATCATGCCGATCTTGTTGAACTCCAGCTCTTTTTGCATCAGCGCGCGGAACTGCTGCCCGTGCGGGATCACCACAAAGGCAAACGACAGCGTACGCATCAGCGGGGCGAGATCCGGGTTATGCAGCACGCTGGCGATGGTGTCGCTCAGCAGGAACACCAGCACAAACACGAAAATCCCCAGCCCCACGTTCAGCCAGTAGAGCGTGGTCAGCTCCAGATGGCTAATCTCTTTGCGCTGGATAATCGAGTTGGCGATACCAAAGTCAGACAGCGTATCGGCCAGGGCGATAATCACCAGCGAAACGGTCAGCAGACCGAACTGGTGATTATCAATAATGCGCGCCAGAACGGTCATCTGCACCAGGCCGAGGCCAATGATGACGATGGTCGCCATCGCTGACCACTTGGCGCCGCTGATGGTTTTTTCACGTAAGCTCATCTTAGTACGCCGCTTTGTTCACAAAACCTTTGAAGATGGTCAGAAAGACGATCTTGATATCGAACCAGAGGCTCCATTCGCGGATGTACTCCAGGTCAAACTCAACGCGTTTTTCCATTTTTTCCAGCGTGTCGGTTTCTCCGCGCCAGCCGTTGATCTGCGCCCAGCCGGTAATGCCTGGCTTCACTTTATGGCGCAGCATGTAACCTTCAATCAGCGAGCGGTACTGTTCGTTATGCGCCACCGCATGCGGACGCGGGCCAACAATCGACATTCCACCGGTGAACACATTGATAAACTGCGGCAGCTCATCAAGAGAGGTACGGCGCAGGAAGTTACCCACGCGGGTGACGCGCGGATCGTTCTGCGTTGCCTGCGTCACCACCTTGTCATTCTCCATCACCTTCATGGAGCGGAATTTCCACACCATGATCGGCTTACCGTCCATACCGTAGCGGGTCTGGCGGAAGATGACCGGCCCCGGAGAGCTCAGCTTGACTGCCAGCGCGATGCAGCACAGCACCGGAGAGATCAGCAGCAAAATCAGCGAAGAGAGCACGATATCTTCCAGGCGCTTTAGCACGCGGTTGATACCCGACAGCGGCGTGTCGTACAGCGGTACGACCGGTACACCATTCACCTCTTCAATACGGGAGTGAAGAATGTTGAAGGTAAAGACGTCCGGGATCAGGATCACCGAACAGGTGGTATCCGCCAGCTCGCGCATCAGTTTCTTAATGCGGGATTCGTCTTTCATCTGCATGGCAATGTAGACGTTGTGAATTTTGCCGGCTTTCGCATCGTCGATAAGCTGGTCATAATTGCCGGCCCAGCCCGCAGGCACGCCGCCAGGCTTAGGTTCGTGATAAATCCCGACCACTTCAAAACCTAACCACGGCTCTTTGCGGAAGCTGTCGAGCAGCACCTGCCCCACCGGCAAATCACCGGCCACGGCGACAAAGCGACGGTTATAACCCCGGTTACGCAGCCAGCCCGCGCCAAAGCGGATCAGGGAGCGGCAGACCACCATGCCAACGCTGGTGAGCAGATACCAGCACAGATAGGTCACGAGGCGATTATCGAAATCATGGCTAAACGCCACCAGGCCCGCGCTGAAGATCAGGCTTAAGGTCCAGTTCTGCAGCAGCAGCATCAGTTCGGTGGTCATTTTCACACCGCGCCACGAGCGGTAGAAATCCGTCATCCCGCCGATCATCTGAAACACAACCAGCGCAATCAATGCCATCAGCAGATGCATGTATAAGAACGGTAGCCCGCCGATCCGACACACCGCCCATAATCCACCGACCATGATGGTGATATCAGAAAAACGCTGCACCATAGAGATTAACGATGCATTCGTTCTCGCTCGCTCGCGTTTTTTTAGATTCGTCATCGTTGTTCCTGTTTTCGGTTCCCCCTCCCGCCGGGAGGGGGAATTTTTACTGATTCAACAGCGCCAGAATGTCCTTCGTTCGTGCTTCCATTAGCGCAGTATCCGCACGGGATTCCACGTTCAGGCGCACCACCGGCTCGGTGTTAGACGAGCGCAGGTTGAAGCGCCACTGCGGGAACGCCATGCTGATGCCGTCCGTGCGGTCAATTTCCAGCGCGTGCAGGGCAAAGTGGTGCTCCACGCGGGCAATGGCCTCGGCTGGCTCCGCCAGCTTGCTGTTAATCTCCCCGCTCGCCGGGAACGCCGCCATACGGTCACGCACCAGCTCGCCCAGCGTCTGTCCCTTCAGGCACAGCAGCTCGGTGACCAGCAGCCATGGGATCATCCCGCTGTCGCAGTAGGCAAAATCACGGAAGTAGTGGTGGGCGCTCATCTCGCCGCCGTAGATGGCGTCTTCTTCGCGCATGCGCTCTTTGATGAAGGCGTGGCCGGTTTTGGACATCACCGGCGTGCCGCCTGCCGCGGACACCACATCGACGGTATTCCAGGAGAGACGCGGGTCGTGAATGATTTTCGCCCCCGGATTTTTCTCAAGGAACGCTTCCGCCAGCAGGCCGACAATGTAGTAGCCCTCGATGAACTGCCCTTTCTCGTCGAACAGGAAGCAGCGGTCGAAATCGCCGTCAAAGGCGATGCCCATGTCCGCGCCGTGCTCAATCACCGCGTTGCGGGTGTCGTCGCGGCACTCCGGCAGCAGCGGGTTAGGAATACCGTTCGGGAAGTTGCCGTCCGGGGTGTTGTGCACTTTGACGAAGGTCACCGGCACGTTCAGCGCCTTAAAGCGGGCTTCCAGGGCATCGACAACCGGACCGGCCGCGCCGTTACCGGAGTTAATCACCAGCTTCAGCGGCTTCAGGTTTGCCACGTTGATGTAGCCCAGCAGGTGGTCGATGTACTCTTTTTGCAGATTGATTTTTTTGTAGCTGCCGCGCTTCGCGTCGTTCACCGGCGGGAAATCGTTAGCTTCCGCCAGACGCTGCACGTCGCGAAGGCCGGTGTCGCCGCTGATTGGGCGCGCGCCCTTGCGCACCAGCTTCATGCCGTTGTAGTCCATCGGGTTATGGCTGGCCGTTACTTCGATACCGCCGTCCACGCCCAGGTGGAAGGTGGCAAAGTAAATCTCTTCGGTCCCGGAGAGACCGATATCCAGCACGTCCACGCCCGCATCCTGCAGCCCTTTCGCCAGGGCCAGCTTCAGGGACTCACTGGTCAGACGCACGTCACCGCCCAACACGATGGTCTGCGGTTTTAAATATTCGCCGTACGCGCGACCAATGCGCCACGCGATGTCTTCATTCAGCTCTTCGCCCAGCTTGCCGCGAATATCGTAGGCTTTAAAACAAGTTAACTTTTCCATGATGACCCCTTTTTCAGGCAACAGTCAGCCCGCCCGATTTACAGGCAAAATTGTTTTTATTCATTCGTAGGCCGGATAAGCGAAGCGCCATCCGGCGTTAAAGACGGTGTTACACGCGCCCGTAGCGGTCCTGGAAGCGCACGATATCGTCCTCTTCCAGATACGAGCCGGAGCGTACCTCAATTAAGTCGAGAGGAATTTTCCCCGGGTTCTCCAGACAATGCGTCGCCCCCAGCGGAATATAAATGGACTCGTTTTCACCCAGCAGTTTGACTTCACCGTCAATGGTGACTTTCGCGGTACCTGCCACCACCACCCAGTGCTCGGCGCGGTGATGGTGCATCTGAACGGACAGTCCCTCACCCGGTTTCACGGTGATGCGTTTCACCTGATAACGATCGCCCGCGTCGATGGAGTCATATTTCCCCCACGGACGGTACACTTCGCGGTGAATGTGGTGTTCATGACGACCATCGGCCTTAATTTTCTCCACCACTTTTTTAACGTCCTGCACCGCGTTACGGTCGGCAATCAACACCGCGTCTTTCGTCTGCACCACCACCAGATCTTTCACGCCCACCGTGGTAACCAGCCCGGATTCAGCGTAAACGTAGCTGTTTTCCGTCTTATGGCTGATTACATCACCATGGTGGACATTTCCCTCCGGGGTGTGGGCGCTGATCTCCCAAAGCGATGACCAGGAGCCAACATCGCTCCAGCCCGCATCCATCGGTACCACGACGGCATCAGCCGTGCGTTCCATCACCGCATAGTCAATAGACTCTTCCGGGCAGGCGAGGAAAGCCTCTTCATCCACGCGGATAAAGTCGAGATCCGGGTCCACCACTGCCATCGCTTTTTCGCAGGCGTTCAGAATATCCGGGCGATATTTTTCCAGTTCTTCCAGATAGCGTCCGGCGCGGAACAGGAACATCCCGCTGTTCCAGTAGTATTCACCGCTGGCGACATAGGCCTGCGCGGTTTCCAGATTCGGTTTTTCAACAAACTGCGCCACGTCAAACGCCACGCTGTCGCCTTCACCAGGCGTCACGCTGCCACGGCGAATGTAGCCATAGCCAGTTTCCGGGAGATCCGGCACGATGCCGAACGTCACCAGTTTGCCGCTTTCGGCATAAGGAATGGCCGCACGCACTGCATTGCGAAACGCCTCTTCCTGCTGAATAACGTGGTCTGCCGCCAGAACCAGCATCAGCGGGTCACAGTTCGGACTGCTGCGTTTTGCTGCCAGTGCTGCCAGGGCGATAGCAGGCGCGGTGTTACGACCGGCCGGCTCCAGAATGATGTTTTCGGTGAGTTTATTCAGCTGGCGCAATTGCTCAGCCACGATAAAACGGTGCTGTTCGTTACAAATCACCACCGGGCTTTCACACTCCACGCCATGCAGACGGTTCACCGTGGTCTGCAGCATGGTGAGATCCCCTTTCAGGCAGAGGAACTGTTTTGGATAGAGCACGCGGGACAGCGGCCACAACCGGCTACCAGAGCCACCAGCCATCACAACCGGATACAAAGTGGTTTGACTCATGATTTATCCCCGTATATCTGCAATAAATTGGCTCAACACGTTCTCTTTTTCGAGCGTGCGTTCGGCATATTCACGTGCCACCGTGTTCACTTTTGGCATGGCAAGTGCCTGTTCAATGCCGGTAACCAGCGCCGGGACCGATTCCGGCTCCACGCACACGGCAATCCCCGGATAGCTGTCACACAGCTGGCCTAATTCTGTTTCGGCTTCTGCCGTAATCACCGCGTTACCACCCACTGCCAGAATGTTGGTCAGTTTGGACGGCAGCACCGCATCCGCCGCGCCGCGCTTCTGCACAACCAGATGGCAATCTCCCATCTTCAGCAATGCAGGCAGAGCTTCGTAGGACTGAAGCGGGAAAAATTTCACGTTGGTCAGGCCGCGTTCGCTTGCCATTTTTTCCAGCCGCGCCTTTCCACCGCCCTGCCCGACAATCACAAACATCCACGGCTTCTTGCTGAGCAACTGGGCCGCTTCAATCACGCTCTCCAGCCCCTGCTTTTCACCGATGTTGCCTGAATAAAGAATGATTTTTTGATCATCAGGCAAACCGAGCTGGGCGCGTAGCGCCTGAGCGTCACTTTCAGTTACGTCGCGAAAACGCGCCACTTCGGACCAGTTGGGGAAGAAGATCACCTTCTGAGCCGGAACGCCCTTCTCATGCGCTTTGTTCATCATTGAGCGCGAGATGGTCGAGACATAATCCACGTTATGCAGACCGCTACGCTCAAACGCGCTGGCGAGTTTCGCCACTTTGCCGCCTTTACTTTTGCCTGCCATCCCCAGGCCAAGCATGGCGTCCACTTCATAATCCTGAATATGCAGCAAGGTGCGCGCGCCGGAGAGTTTGCCCAGCAGGCGCATGCCTGGCGTGCAAAACAGCGTCGGCACCACACCGATGATGCGATCCGGCTTCCAGCGACGTTGCGCCATCAGCGGGAAGAAACTGCTCAGGGCGAAGCTGCCAAGGTGAATCAAGCGTTTCAGCGTTGACGGCTGCTTAGGCACATACAGCGGGCAGCGCCAGACGGTCGCCGCGCCCTCTTCGCGCCGGTAGCGCCAGCTTGAGTAGCGCTCACCCACTTTCCATTCCGGGTAGTACGGCGGCGCGGTAATGACCCGCACGTCATGTCCCTGGCTCGCCATCCACTCGACCATCTCGCCGGTGTATTTCCCGATACCGGTTAATTCCGGCGAGTAGTTGATTCCATACACCAAAATTTTCATAAGCCCGGCACTCCGGCCTGACGATCCGCAAGGAAATACGCCCGACTGTTGTCGTGGACGTTGTCGCTCGCGAGCAACGCATCTGACGTCTGCCAGCGGTAGTCGTCATGCTGAGCATCAGGCAGACGCAGGTCTGCCTCATGCACCTTCAGGCGGAACCCCAGCACGATGTAGTGCGTGCTGAACCCGGTGCCCGAAAAGTTATCGTCATAGAAGTGCTGCCAGACCCCGTAAAACTGGCCCGCCGCCATCGGCAGCTTAAGGCCCAGTTCCGCCAGAGTGAGACGCTCAAACGCATCGCTCAGCGTCTCATCCTTCTGCACGCGCCCGCCGGGCACGAACCAGAAGCCCTGTGCAGGACGGTTGGTTCGTTTCCCCAGCAAGAACTCGCCGCGTTCGTTCTCCACAATCAAATCTATTGAGATGAGCGGAGTGGAACGAACGATCGTGGCAAAATCTTCCTGACTTAAAAACATCATTACCCCCGGAAGCGGTGCTGGTTTTCCAGGAACCACTGGTAGGTACTGGCCAGTCCCTGCTCCAGTGACACCTCGTGATACCAGCCCAACTGATGCAGACGGGTCACGTCCAGCAGTTTGCGCGGCGTGCCGTCCGGTTTGGTGGCGTCAAACACCACGCGGCCTTTGTAACCCACCACCTGCGCGATGGTTTGTGCCAGCTCACGGATGGTGCAGTCAATGCCGGTACCGACGTTGATGTGCGACAGCATTGGCTCGGTGTTCTCCTGCCACACTTCGCGATCCAGCTCCATCACGTGAATGCTGGCGGCCGCCATGTCGTCCACGTGCAGGAATTCACGCATTGGCGTGCCGCTACCCCACACCACCACATCCGGCGCGTTCTCGGCGGTCGCCTCGTGAAAACGACGCAGCAGCGCCGGGATCACGTGCGAGTTGCTCGGGTGGAAGTTGTCGTGCGGCCCGTACAGGTTGGTCGGCATCACCGAGCGATAGTCTCGGTTATACTGACGGTTGTAAGACTCGCACAGCTTGATCCCGGCAATCTTGGCGATGGCGTAAGGTTCGTTGGTCGCTTCCAGCGTTCCCTGCAGCAGTTCGCTTTCGGCGATGGGCTGCTTTGCCATTTTCGGGTAGATACAGGATGAGCCGAGGAACAGCAGCTTATTCACGTTGTGCAGGTGCGCCGCGTGAATGATGTTGCTCTCAATCATCATGTTCTCGTAGATGAAATCCGCCGGGTAGGTGTTGTTGGCGACAATGCCGCCCACCTTCGCCGCCGCCAGATACACCTGGTCAATGCGTTCATTTGCAAAGAAGTCCTGTACCGCACGGCTATCGAGCAGGTTTAGCTCGTCACGCGTGCGGACAACCACTTCAACGTCACCGCGCTGCTCCAGCAGGCGTTCAATCGCGGAACCCACCATTCCGCGATGACCGGCGACAAAAATACGTTGTTTTGTCATTCTCAGGACTCCAGCGCGATGGCAACCTCGTAGCCATGAGACTTGAGCAGGGAGTGTTTTTTCGCTGCTTCAAGATCTTTGGCTACCATCTCGGAAACCATCTCCTGCAGAGTGGTCTCGGGTTTCCAGCCCAGGGTCTCGTGCGCTTTGGTTGGGTCGCCGAGCAGGGTTTCCACTTCAGCAGGACGGAAGTAACGCGGGTCAACCTGAACAATCACGTCGCCTGGCTTCACGCCCGGTGCGTCGTGGCCAGTGACGGAAACCACAATGCCCTTCTCATCCACGCCGGTGCCTTCAAAGCGCAGTTTGATGCCCAGCTGTGCCGCAGCCATTTCAACGAACTGACGGACGGAATACTGCACGCCGGTCGCAATGACGAAGTCTTCTGGTTTGTCCTGCTGCAGCATCATCCACTGCATTTTCACGTAGTCTTTGGCATGGCCCCAGTCACGCAGGGAGTCCATGTTGCCGAGGTGCAGGCACGATTCCAGACCCTGCGCGATGTTCGCGATAGCGCGGGTGATTTTGCGGGTCACGAAGGTTTCGCCGCGGCGTGGAGATTCGTGGTTGAACAGGATGCCGTTACAGGCATACATGCCGTAGGATTCACGGTAGTTCACGGTGATCCAGTAGGCGTAGAGTTTTGCTACTGCATACGGAGAACGCGGGTAGAACGGCGTGGTCTCTTTCTGCGGAATTTCCTGCACCAGGCCATACAGTTCGGAGGTGGATGCCTGGTAGAAGCGGGTTTTCTTCTCAAGGCCGAGGAAGCGGATCGCTTCCAGCAGACGCAGCGTGCCCATGGCATCAACGTCAGCGGTGTATTCCGGGGATTCGAAGGAAACCGCCACGTGGCTCATCGCGCCCAGGTTGTACACTTCATCCGGCTGCACTTCCTGCAGAATACGGGTCAGGTTGGAGGTATCGGTCAGGTCGCCGTAGTGCAGGTGGAATTTAGGGTTCGCCGCGTGTGGATCCTGATAAATATGATCCACACGTTCAGTGTTGAAAGACGACGCACGACGTTTAATACCGTGCACTTCATACCCTTTTTCCAGCAGTAACTCTGCCAGGTAAGAACCATCCTGTCCGGTAACGCCGGTGATGAGAGCGACTTTAGACATGTTTTATTCCTCTACTTATGAATTTAATCAGTTTCAACGCGTTCGCGTATCACCACTGCGGGGTTGCCACGGCAAACTTTATTTGCCGGTAGCGATTTAAAAACGCTGCTGCGGGCACCCACTACCGTGCCATCGCCAACAGAAACACCCGGTGCAACAAAAACATCTGTCGCCAGCCAGCATTTTTCACCGATCGCAATAGGTGACGCGATAATATCAAAATGCTGACTCATAAAGTCGTGGCTGCCGGTACACAGATAACACTTCTGTGAAACCACCGAATTTGCGCCAATCGTAATTTCGCCAAGGGTATATAACACTGCGTCATCCCCTACCCATGCGTAATCCCCAAGCGTTAATTTCCAGGGATAGGTAATTTTTACCGACGGGCGAATAACTACGTTTTTTCCGATTTTTGCGCCAAACAGCCGCAATAAGAATGCTCGCCAGCGGTAGAGTATTTGCGGCGACCAGGCAAATAACGTTGCCTGAACGGCCCACCACAACTGCACCTTAATACCGTTACCCCCGCGAAAACCTTTCGGCACGGTGAATCCTTTAAGATCCTGCATTGCGTTTCCTTATATTTCAGGCTTTGTTATATAAGGCTTTGGTTTTACCTGTGGTTTTCAGACGTAATAAATAAGACAGTTCTGCCCAGAAGGCCGGCACGCGCAATATTTTTCGCTGTACGTTTTTTGCATCCTGGCACAACTCCAGGTTGTTCGAAGTGGATACACCGCCCATGGAAAATTCGGACACCAGCCCCTTAATTCGACGGAACGGGTAGCCAGACTTATATAAACTGGCTGCCAGCGCATAATCGGATGACACTTTATATTGCAAGTCGTACGGCTGTTTTTTCAGACCTTTTACCGGAAAGAAAATGGCCTGATGACTGGCGGGTAAACTGTGGTAAATATACCAGCCCGGCTTCGCACTGCGGCAAACTTTATGTCCATCCCCGAAATCGAGCAGCGCATCGCCAATAAACATGGCCTCTTCTTTCTGGCGAGCCAGCTGTCGGGCAAACATCGCCACGTCATCGTGGAACACATCACCCGAATTCAGGAAGATCGCATAGCGGCCCTTCGCCATCTCAATGCCTTTATTCATCGCATCGTAGATGCCTTTATCTTTCTCACTGATGTAGCGTAAGTTAAACTCACCGTTGAGTTTTTCCAGAAACTCCGCCGTGCCATCGTTCGACCCGCCATCAACCACGATCCACTCAAAGGTAAGGCTCGGATCGCGCGCCAGATTGCGCAGCGAGCGCCAGGTTTTTACCACCCCTTCGTAATTACGAAAAGCGACAGTAATGACGCTTAGAAACATAAGACCACCTCGTCATGAATTCGTAATATTAAGCGCTTTACGCAGAATAAACGGACAAACAATTAAGAAAGCATATTCTGGGCTAAATATTGAACCGGTAAAAAACAGCGACACTGGTGTAAACAGATAAAGCTGCACGCGAAAGTTCTGGTTATCACCAAACGCGTTAATCATCATTTTGAAAACTTTAAACAGATACCAAATTGTCAACAGTACGGCAAACCACGAAAAATAAATAATTAACAGATACAGACCATTGTCTATGGTTTTACCGACATCCGCACCGTTAAAGATTCCGAATGATGCAACATATTCGTAAAGTGAGCCAAATCTTACTACACCATCAATATGGGTTAAGGAATAACCCACCATCACCAGCGGACCAATGATGCGATAATAAGATGAAGACCCTTCCGTTCCCAAATCACCCAGACGTTCTGAGATGTACGGGAAAGCAAATATCACGCCGACCATGAATACCGTCAGGGAGATAATTGCCAGCGGCAGTTTTTTCTTAATTGCCTCTTTGTTCAGGTACTGGAACGCCCACTCCAGCAGGTAAAACAGGATAAATGTCATTACCCCCGAGAACGATCCTGACAGAACAATTCCTGCAAGAATCATAGCATCGGTCTTAGGCGTTTTGATACCAAACTGTTTGATGCTGAGCCAAATTGAGATTAACGCCAGAGCGAAAAACGCCGGTTCAAAATAGAGGGCCGTAGTACGCTTCCCGCCAAACTTGATGAAGTTCAATACATAGCTGTTACTGTAAATGAGATACTTCGAAATTATCTCCATCAGGCTACTACCACCTGTGAGAATAATTTGTGCCATTTCCAGTGCGGCAAGCATAACAATTAACGCAACGGCAATATAAAATAACCTAAGGATTTTCCGATAATTGTGTGGAGAAATGATTTTAAACCGAATACTCCAGACCATTCCGATAATAATGACAATATAAACAAACAGCATGGTCGAGGTGACGTATTTACTGGCATCCAGTGACTGACCAAAGATGTAGTTAAATAGCGTCAGGCCCGTCCCCATCCCCAGGGCAATCATCAGCTTCTTAAGGTTGATTTTATCGACATACAGCAGAAGCAGGACAGGCAAGAAAGTGACGATAGTTATCGGGAAGCTTTCGCCAAGCTGGGCAATCTTAACGTTAACCAGCAGGTAGATCAGCGGCAGCAGGAGATAACTACAGATTCTGATAGAACGAGACATACTCCTCCAGCATCTGTTGTCCACTGTAGGCCTTGCGGCTGCGCTTGCGGAACGATTCCAGGTCAGTACCAAATACGGCCTGCGCGATATCGGCTTTCGGCAGTTGCACCAGCGGCAGCACCTCGTTTTCAGCGAACGTTTTACCGCCCGATTTTTCCAGCACTTCGCGCGCAGCGTCGCTGTGGGTGGCAATCACCGGCACGCCGATAGAGAGTGCTTCGCAAAGGATCAGGGGGTAGTTATCCACGCGGGAGCTGAACACCAAGGCATCCATTTCGTTCAGTGCACTCATCAGTTTGCGTTTGTCGGTTTCAAACCCGTGATTGACCACGTTTGTCCCTTCGAACGGGGAAAACTTGCCGAAGGTATGCAGCTCGATGTTGTCGCCCAGCGCCATCATGTCGCGCACCAGCTGCTGATTGGTTTTACCGTCATAACGCAGGTCATGCGCAACGATAGCGATTTTCGGTTTGCCCGTGGTTTCGGCCACCGGAGTCAGCTCGGCAAGAATGGCTTCCGTCGCCACGTCGATGCCGTTGTTGATAATCTTGCAGCGCCCTGCCCCGTAAAGGCTGTTGAACGCATCCGCCACATGCTGGCTTGGGGAGATAAACGTGCACCCCAGCGAAAGCATGTCGCGGAACAGCTGGCGCTTACCCTCCACCAGTTGATGAGCACGATCCACTTTCACCGGTGGGTAGTTACTTAATGTCGGGCATTTCCGGCAGTTATTTTTCCAGCCTTCGCAACCGTCGGTAAACGCACAGCGGCCGGTCACGCTCCAGTGATCGTGCAGCGTCCAGACAAAGCGGGTGTCCGGTTTATGTGCCTGCACGTTCTCACAAAACGCGACCACCTCTTCCAGGTTGAGCCAGTAGCTGTGCAACACATGAAAATGCAGCACCACCGGACCGGTGGTTCGCGTCACGGTGCGGTAGAGGTTATTCAGGTTGCCAAACAGATCGCGGTTAAACAGGCGGAACAGCGCAATGTTGGCGATCGACGTCAATCGTGGGGTCTGTTTCAACACCTGCGGATAGCGATCGTGGCTAACGCTTTTCTTACCCCCTTTGCCATAGCCATAGACAAAACGGGACTGTAACCCTTTTTGCAGCGCACGCTGATGCAGATCCAGCGCCACGCCGGCCGCCCCGCCTTCTGCGAGGCGTACGTTAAATTGCAGAATATTCATTTAATCACCTTCACGCGGGCTTTTTCTCCCACCACCAGCGCGTTATCCGGAATGCTGTCCAGCACCACGCTGCCAGCGCCAATGGTGACGTTATTACCAATCGTAATATCGCCAATGATCACCACGTTCGCGCCCAGCTCAACGTTATTGCCGATAACCGGGCACGCCAGACTGTCTGGACCACGGTTACCGATGGTGACCGCATGACGAATAGTGAAATCATCCCCGGCGACCACGAACTTGTTGATCACCACCGCATAGCCGTGGTGGATGGTAAAGCGGCGGCCAATGGTGGCTGCGGCCTGAATCTCATAACCAAAAAAGCATTCAGTGATGATGCGGTACAGCACCAGCACCGGTGCAGCCCAGATATTGTTCAGCACATTTTTCTTACGCCACACCGAGCAAAAGTGCGCGATGCGGTAGGCCAGGACCATGCAGCACGGGCGCAGGCTCCAGCTGTTTGCGCGGCAATCTTCCAGAAACATTATTTCCCCCGAAGCCCGTCAGCCAGACGCTTGCCGTTACGCACGGACAGCAATGTCAGCAACGTGCGCCAGTTCATGCGCTTGTTGCGGATCTGATAGAGGGTAAAGAGCTGATACTTCCGGCTGGCACGGTCAAACTTGTCCTTGTGCTTGCGGTAAAAATGGAAGTAGCCCGAGAATTTCTTCGGCGAGGAGGTGATTTGCATCTCCCCGTGGTTGATATGCAGGATCTGCGTGGCCTCTTCCACTTTCCACGGCTCACCGTATTCCACCACCATCCGAAGGAAGATGTCGTAATCCTGCGCGGCCTTGAGTTCGGTATCAAACAGGCACTCTTTAAAGCGCCACGCCCAGGTAAAGACCTGGTTACCAATAATGTTGCGCTTGTAGAACAGGCGGCGGGAGTACGGTGATTTCGGGTACAACGGCAGGCTGGCAGGCTGCGAGTAGACTTCGCCCTGACAGACATAATCGTTGGCATACAGGAAAGCATGCGTGACCAACTGTTCCTTGTGTGACAGGAATGTCGACAGACGGTTCGGCGTCCATTCGTCATCGTCATCAATTCCGGTCAGGTATTGCCCTTTGGCCTGCATGATCGCCTGATTGCGTACTGCACACGCGCCGGAATTAATCTCGTTATGCGTATACATCACGCGCGGGTCGTTGAGGTCGGCCACAAATGTCTGCAATTGCTCGAAAGAGGAGGAATAGTCGTCAACGATGATCAGCTCCCAGTTATCGTAATCCTGTCGCAGTACAGATTTGATTGCACGGATCGCCAGCTGCTGACGATTCCATGTCGGCATATAGATTGAAACTAAAGGGCGTTGTGTGGTCATGGTCTTCCCCTTATCCCTCACCCCGCCCATCTCCCGGAGGGAGAGGGAGAAAAGCGGCTCTCCCCTCAGAGGAGAGGGTCAGGGTGAGGGGGATTTTTATTTGCTGTCAGATTTGTATTCGTACTCGTAGTAACCGTAATCCTGATACCCACTCGCGCGACGGAAGATGGAGTTCAGGATCACCCCTTTGACCTCAATCCCGTTCTGCTCGAAGCGGCTCAGGCTGGTTTCCACTTCTTTAATGGTGTTCACCGCATAGCGCGCGACCATCAACGTAGTACCGGCAAGACGGCCAACCACGGCGGCATCGGTCACGGCCAGAATTGGCGGAGTATCGATTAGCACCAGGTCGTAATGCTTACTTGCCCACTCCACCAGCTCGGCAAAACGCTCGCTCATCAGCAGTTCAGATGGGTTCGGCGGAATCTGTCCACGTGGGATCAGGTCGAATTTCGGGATCGTTGTCGGTTTCGCACTCTGGCCGATCTCACCTTTACCCAGCAGGATTTCCGACAGACCGTTAACGTTGTTGGTGCCCAGCAGTTCGTGGGTATAGCCTTTGCGCATATCGCAGTCGATCAGCAGCACACGCTTGTTGGTCTGGCTGACCACCGCCGCCAGGTTGGCGCAGACGAAGGTCTTACCGATTGAAGGGCTGACGCCGGTTAACATCAGGACGTTGTTTTTAGCCTGCATCATGGCAAAGTGCAGGCTGGTACGCAGGCTGCGGATCGCTTCGATGGCGAGGTCAGTCGGGTTACCCACCGCCAGCAGCTGGCTCTGTTTGTAACGCTTAACGCCTTTGATGGTTTTGACGCTGTCACGGGACTTTTGCCATTCAGACAGCGGGATGCTGGCGTAGACGTTGATACCGTTCTCTTCCAGCACCTGCGGGCTTTCGATACCGCGGTTGAACAGCGAACGCAGCAGCACGCCAACGATGGAGAGCATCAGACCGAGAATAATGCTGCCGAGAATAATCAGCGCTTTCTTCGGCTTCAACACACCAGGCTGAGTAATGGCCGGGTCAACAATACGGACGTCCCCGACGGTACTGGCTTCGGTGATTTTCAGCTCCTGCTGTTTGTTCAGCAGTTGCATGTAAACCTGCTGGCCCGATTCCACGTCGCGGGTCAGACGCACGATCTCCTGCTGCGTTTTCGGCATCGCGGTCACGCGACCGTTGAGCTTTGCCTTTTCCTCTTCCAGCGTGCGGCGTTTCTCAAGCAGCGTGCGGTAGGCCGGGTGACGTTTGGTATAGAGCTTGGAAATCTCCGCCTCTTTGAAGGTCAACTCGTTGAGCTGAGCATCAATGTTGACCATTGAATCAAGAACTGACTTTGCTTCCAGCGGCAGGTCGACAGAGTCTTTATCCTGACGATAGGCGTTCAGCTTGTTCTCGGCCTCATCCAGATGGGCGCGCACTTCCGGGAGCTGTTTCGCGAGGAAGGCCAGGCTTTTCGCCGCTTCCGCCGACTTACGCTCAACGTTCTGCTCAAGATAGTTGCGGGTGATACTGTTCAGAATATTGCGAATCTGATCTTTATCTTCACCGGTAAAGGTCATGCTCAGCACGCCGGTGTCCTTACCGTTTTCAGTGACGGTCAGGTTGTTTTGCAGATTGTTGATCATCCCCAGCGTGGAGAATTTGGTGACGGTGAATTCCCCCCCTTCGTGGGCGTTAATCGCGCTGACCATCATGCTGACGCCCTCTTTGGTCAGCATCTGTCCCACTTCGCCGCGCGCGCTAAAGCCCGCGTCGCTGGTCAACTGATACTGTTTCGGGCCGAGCACCGTCAGGGTAAAGGTCTGATCGGCTGCCCCTTTCGGCAGCACGAAGTCTGTGACCTTCACCGTGTCGTTGTTTCTGCCCATCAGCCGATCCCAACCGGCACCAAATACCGGGAAGGTATTTTTGGTGACGGAGATATCGAGCCCGAGGTCGTGAACCGTTTTACCCAGCACCAGACGTGACTGGATCAGCTGAATTTCAGCGTCGGACGCCGGCGGTTTGTTCGCCAGTGCAGAGCCGATATCCTGCACCAGCGAGTTGCCGGTGTTCTGCTCGATCTGCACCAGCGCATCGGCGCTGTAGATAGGGGTGGCGAACAGCGTGTAGACGACGGCGGCCGCGGCAAAGACGACGGTGATCCCAAGCACCCACCACTTTGCCTCTACAACCGTGCCGACCAGGCGCCCAATATCAATTTCATCACTGCCCGAAGTCGGGGCGGCAGAAAGTCTTGTTTTTTCTGTCATTGTTATCCCTGCTGAGCTTTCAGTGCCTGCGCCCACTGTTGGGCAGACTGGTCAAGTAAGGTGTAAACCGCCTCGAAGGCCTCATGGCTTTTGCGATACGGATCGGGGATTTCGCGTTCATTGTCCCAGTGACCAAACAGCATCACCTTGCCGCGCATCTCCGGCGCGATATCGCACAGCGCATGTATATGGCGTTTTTCCATCGTCAGGATCAGGTCATACTCCCGGCACATCCGGCTAGTGACCTGGCGGGCAACATGCCCATCGAGAGAGAGGTGATGATCCCGCGCCACGCTCGTGGCGCGCTCATCAGCACCTTTGCCGACCAGCGCCCCCAGCCCTGCCGAATCAACGGTCAATTCGGGCTGGTACTGTTTCAACAACCGTTCAGCCGTAGGGGAACGGCAAATGTTCCCCACGCATACCACCAGAATTTTGTTAAACATCATGGATTACCAGGTATGAATGTCGCGCGCCGTATCCGTCATGTAGCGAACGCCACTGATGGTTGGCAGCAACTGGTTGATCAGGCGGTTCCAGCGGGCAACCGGCGCGGTGGTGACGTACACCACATCGTATGGCTGGAGACGGAACTCCGTGGCCATTACCAGAGAAGTCGCATCGGACATATCCAACTGGTAAATGTTGGCAATCTTGCCTTTCGCACTGCCCTCACCTTTCAGTGGACGGATCACAAAGATGCCGCTGGCGTTAGACGAGGTCAGATCGATACCTTCCGCATTGCCCAGCGCTTCGGTCAGGGTCATACCGCTGAAGTCCATTTTGAGGGTGCTCTGTTTCTTCACCTCCCCCATCACGAAGACTTTCAGATCGTCATTGCGTGGCACGTAAAGAATGTCGCCCGGATAGAGCAGTCGGTTCTGGGTCAGATCGCCGTTTTGCATCAGCGCCTGCAGAGAAATACGCTGCTCTTTACCGTTGTGGGTCAGCACCACGTTGCGCCAGTCGGCACCATCGGTTAAGCCACCCGCAGAGTTAATGGCGTCCAGCACAGTCAGTGGAACGTTGGTGATGGCCTGCTGACCTGATTTGTTCACCTGGCCGGAGATATAGGCCTTTTGCGAGCGGAATGCGGCGATATTAACGTCCACCTGCGGGTCAGCGATGTACTGCGCTAAGCGGCCGGTAATATCACTACGGATCTCGGCAAGCGTTTTTCCGGCAACATGCACTTTGCCGATATAGGGATAGAACATGGTGCCGTCAGATTGCACCCAGTTCCCGGTGTCGCTTGAGCTACGGTACTGACCCGCAGGGGTGGTCAGTTCAGGGTGGTCCCAGACGGTCACGTTGATAACGTCACCCGGCCCCACGCGGTACTGGTAAGCGGCGATCTCCTGGTCCAGAGACATATTCGGCTGGGCAACATTTGGACGTGGACGCAATTGTTCCACCAGACGCGGCGTGAGCGGATAAACATTCACCATTTTGTCGAGATCAAAATCGGCATCTTGTTGTTTAATCACGTCCTTGCCCATCGTGGACATATTGCTGCCGGGAAAGACCGTACAACCACTCATCAAGAGTGCAGATACCAATAATGGCATCAATTTCATTTTGGATTTCATCATTGATTATTTATCACTTTTGCAGAGTAATTATCCCGTTCAGTTTAAATAAGCTCGAGTTGTATTAGCTTTCAGCATGCAGTTAATCAAATAAAAATATAACTGGCATCAGTCCTAAAAAAAGCTTATTCATCCATTGGCTCTTGACAGAATGGCCGGGGGTGATTCACACGCCTGCAGGCACGCTACCGCCCTTGGCTTTCAGTTACCAATCCACTGACTAAACAATGCATTATGGATAGACGCCCTCTTGGGAATGGCCTTCTGGAAATATATCAACCGTCTGAAGCATCCGACGGAAAATGAATAACCCTGTCTGAAGACCAGAACAATAATAGCAACACTGAGGTTTAACATTTGGTGCCGGGAGAATTGTTGCAGCTAACCTAATAGCAGGCAAGGAGACATCTCTCTCAATATCTGTTTTTAAGATTAATATTAAGAGCAAAGTTTTCACCTTTTAGGATTTTCTTTATATTGACAATATAAAAATAAAAACCATTGGCTGCGATATATCCTAAAATTCCATTCTGTAATTAAACCTACGTATTTACCTTATTTACAGTTTCATTCTGAGACATTCTGTTTAGCACTGCGTATTAAGAGAAATCGCAGCCCGGCATTGCAATTTCTTTCAGCTTTATCCATGATCGAAGTGTGACATTAGTCATATAACAGAAGGTATTGCTATTACTATGGAATGGATTGCCGATCCATCAATCTGGGCCGGGCTGGTTACGCTGGTCGTCATCGAATTAGTCCTCGGTATTGATAATCTGGTCTTTATCGCCATCCTCGCTGAAAAGCTCCCCCCTTCCCAGCGCGACCGCGCGCGCGTAACGGGCTTACTGCTGGCGATGGCGATGCGACTGCTGCTGCTGGCGTCGATTTCCTGGCTAGTCACGCTAACTAAGCCGCTGATTACCCTTTACACTCTCAGCTTTAGCGCCCGCGACCTGATTATGCTCTTCGGCGGGCTGTTCCTGCTGTTCAAAGCGACGGTAGAACTGAATGAACGGCTCGAAGGGAAAGACAGCGAAAATCCCACACAGCGACGGGGAGCTAAATTCTGGCCGGTAGTGGCACAGATTGTGGTACTGGATGCGGTCTTCTCTCTGGACTCGGTGATCACTGCCGTCGGGATGGTCGACCATCTTGCCGTCATGATGGCTGCGGTGATTATTGCCATCACGCTGATGGTCATGGCGAGCAAAGCGTTAACGCGGTTTGTAAACAGCCACCCGACCATCGTTATCCTCTGCCTGAGCTTCCTGCTGATGATTGGCTTTAGCCTGGTCGCTGACGGTTTTGGCTTCCATATTCCAAAAGGCTACCTGTACGCCGCGATCGGCTTCTCGGTGATGATTGAATCCCTGAACCAGCTCGCCATATTCAACCGTCGTCGCTTTTTGTCGGCAAACCAGAGCCTGCGCCAGCGGACCGCTGATACCGTGATGCGCCTGCTCAGCGGGCAAAAAGAGGACGCGGAATTAGATGCCGAATCTTCTGCGATGCTGGCCGATCATAACGACGGGCAGATCTTCAATCCGCAGGAGCGGCTCATGATTGAGCGGGTGCTCAATCTGAATCAGCGTTCGGTCAGCAGCATCATGACTTCACGTCATGACATTGAGCATATCGACCTGACAGCACCGGAAGAACACATTCGCGCTTTGCTGGATAAAAATCAGCATACCCGCGTAGTTGTGACTGGCGGTGAGGAAGAGGAGGAGTTACTGGGTGTGGTGCATGTCATCGACCTGCTGCAACAGCAGCTACACGGTGAAGCGTTAAACCTGCGCGCCCTGGTGCGTCAGCCACTGGTTTTCCCGGAGGGGCTGCACCTGCTCTCTGCTCTTGAGCAATTCCGTAATGCGCGCACGCACTTCGCTTTTGTAGTCGATGAGTTTGGTTCGGTTGAAGGACTGGTCACGCTCAGCGACGTGATGGAAACCATCGCCGGTAACTTACCCAACGAGGTGGATGAGATTGATGCCCGCCATGACATCCAGAAAAATGCTGACGGTTCCTGGACGGCCAACGGCCATATGCCGCTTGAGGACCTGGTACAATATGTACCGCTACCGCTGGATGAAAAACGTGAATATCACACCATCGCCGGTCTGCTGATGGAGTATTTGCAGCGAATCCCGCAGCCGGGGGAAGAGGTTCAGGTGGGGGACTATCTGCTTAAAACGCTACAGATTGAAAACCATCGCGTGCAGAAGGTTCAGATCATTCCGCTGCGGGATGAGGAAGAGCTGGATTTTGAGGTGTAAAAAAGCCGGGTGGCGGCAGCGCCATACCCGGCACAACAGACATCAAAGCTTATCCAGCAGCTTTTTTACATCCTTGCCTGTCTGTGAATCTTTATTGCGATCCGCCCAGCTGTTAAGCCGACGTTTGGCTTCATCCTGCAGATGCTTACGCAGGATCTGATCCACCTGAAGGCTGTAATTCAGCGCCTGCCATTTCCCGTATACGCTAAGCGGGACCGGCGTCTCTTTCAGGAAGTCAATCAGCTTACTTTCACCCTGCCAGCCAGAAAGTACCCTGACATTAAAACGGGTGTCCGCCGTCTCTTTCACCAGATCCAGTGAACCGTCTCCCGTCAGTGATAGCATGGAAGAGGTTCCTTCCATGCTGTCCAGAGTAAGCAGTCCGTTATCCAGCGTCAGGTCGGTGGTGAAGCTGTCGAGGCGCGTGGCGCTATCGTAGTTTTCCTGGGCTTTCACATCACTGCTGCGTTCAACCGCCTGCTGCACCACCTGCTGGAAGTTAAGGCCTTCCATTCGGGAGTTTTTCAGATCAACATGCGCCTGTCCCTGCCACTCGCGACGGAAAGCATCGGCATCAATTTTTGTACCGGAGAAGTCACCCGCCAGCGTCAACTGCCCGGTCAGAGATATCGGGTAGTTGAAGGCTTTCAGGATGGTACCAATCTCAATGTTATCGAGACGCGGCTGGAATTCGACGCTGGCAACATCTTTACGGACATCCAGCGTGCCGGGCAGGGAGAGGTGCCCTGCCCCCATCTTGCCGCTCAGCTCGGAGATCACCAGCAAACCGTTATGGTTGAACATCTGGCTGCTCACGTCGGTAAAATCAATACCGCGCCAGCGCAGGCTATTGGCTTTCAGCAGAATATCTGCCGTGAATCCGCGCAGGGCGTTATAGTCAGGCTGTTCAAGATTCGACGAGATAACCGGGCGTGAGACCGGTGTCTGGCTTTGCCCCGTTTGCGCGGCATCGCTGTCCGTTGCGCTTGCAGGCAGAGGAGGCAGCAGGTTTTCCAGGTTAAGCTTGTCAAACTGCAGATTCAACACCCACTTAGGTTTTTCCTCGAGAGAAACGCTCGCCTGCCCTTTCAGGCTACTGTCATTCGCCTGCAGGTTGAGGTTGTCCAGTTCCAGCTGTTTTTGTTCTTCGCGCCACACGGCCTGCAACGTTCCCTGACCGGTTATCCCCTGAGAGGGCAGATCGGCTCCCGTCAGTTGCCAGTTCAGTTGCTGAATGTCGGCGGTAAGCTGATGCGGATAATCCGATGCATTCACGTTGGCATTCAGCGACAGGGTCAGATCGCGCTGATCGCGGTTCACCCGTCCGCTAAATTCAACCGTTGCCAGATGATGCGCATCCTGTTCCATCTGCAGGTTGATATTTCGTACGGTAACCTGCTCCTCATCCTCATGCTGGAAAACTAACACGCTATCAGCAACTTTCAGTTTACCAATATCAAAGGACCAGCCCGTATCAGACGGTTCATCGGGCAGGGTGTTTTCTCGCGGTGCAACCGGCGCATTCGCGTCACGAACGGCTTCGGTTTGCGGAGTAAGCTGAATCACCGCGCCTTTCAGCATCACCTGATTAACCTGCAGCTGGTGAGAGAACAGCGGGATGAGTGCCACATCGAGACGCATGTTATCCGCTGAGACCAGTGGCAAAGAAGCCCCCGGCGCCGTTAATGACATGCGACCAGAGAGAATGCTGAGCTGTGGCCAGACGTGCCAGCGCAGCGGCCCGTCAAGCTTCAGTTGATAACCACTGCGTGCCTCGACCTGCCGCACCATATAAGTGCGGAAATCGTTCGGGTTAACCAGCAAAACCAACGCCGAAAGGCCAGCAACCAGCACCACCAGCAAAATCATCAGCGTTGTCAGAACTCTTCTCATGGCATCCTCGATGGACTAACGATCAGTCTTTATCAATACGGCTGGCAACCGCGCCCTGCTGGTCGCGATATTTTGCGTCCTGACGGCGGTTATAAGGACGATCGGCAGGACCTGACAGAGGTTCAAAGCTTAACGCGCCGATCATCATTCCAGGGCGTAGAGCCAGAGGCAGTTTACCGGCATTGAAGAACTCCAGTACGATACGGCCAGACCAGCCGGGATCAATACGGTGCGCGGTTACGTGAACCATCAACCCCAGACGCGCCAGTGATGAGCGACCATCCAGCCAGCCAACCAGGTCCGCTGGCAGCGTCACGGATTCATACGTCACCGCCAGCGCCAGTTCACCTGGGTGCAAATAAAAGGCTTCGCCTTCGTCAATGACGATTTCGTCACTCATCACGCGATCGAGCGCGGCGCTGACTTCATCCTTCGGCCCGCTGAGGTCGATGAACGGCGCGGTGTGGCCACTAAAGGTACGGAATTTATTCCCCAACCGCACATCAACGGTCACACCATTGATACGCTCCACCGGTGGACGTGGGGTAATAGACAAACGGCCTTCATCCAGCCAGGCTTCAATATCGCGATCACAAAGACGCATGGCACTTTCTCCTTTCATGCATCGTACCCTGAGGCGGTAAACACTCAGGGTAAAACCAAGTTATCTCTGAACGGTACACAATTCACGCGGCTTATTCAAAAAACTGGCTGATTTTCGCTTTTAAGATATCAATAGCTATGCGGTTTTTGCCCCCACGCGGCACGATGATATCGGCGTATTGCTTGGACGGTTCAATAAATTGCAGGAACATTGGGCGGACCGTTTTCTGGTATTGCGCCATGACGGAGTCCATTGAGCGACCGCGTTCATTAACATCACGTTTGATGCGGCGCATCAGGCAGATATCCAGCGGGGTATCAACGAAAATCGAGAAGTTCATGGACTCACGCAGACGGGCATCAGTGAGAAGCAGAATGCCTTCCAGGATGATGACCTTCTTCGGCTCGATGCGGATAGTTTCCTGAGTGCGGGTATGTTCTACATAACTGTAAACCGGCAGTTCAATCGCCTGGCCGCTCTTAAGCGCTTCCAGATGCTGGAACAGTAAACTGTGATCCATTGCATTTGGGTGGTCATAGTTGGTTTTTACGCGCTCTTCCATCGACAGATGGGATTGATCTTTGTAATAGCTGTCTTCGGGAATGACGCCGATGTGCTCATCACCTACTTGTTCACGCAGTTCGCGATAAAGCGTACTGGCAATTAGACTTTTACCTGAAGCCGATGCGCCGGCGATGCCTATAATGACGCACTGATGAGACTTATCAGTCATAAATTTAGCGACCTGATTAACCTGGATGTTAAGGAAGGACGACGCCGGAGCGTCAAACGCGGCAATTATAGGGATTTCGGGAGCGTGATACCAGTCGAAAGCACAGGTTCTGCGAGACAGCCTGAAAAGTGACGCATTCTTCCTTTAGTTAAATTTAAATGAACACTTTTTCAGCAATTAACATGGATTTTTTTAAGAGTAACTATTTAATAAGTCTATGATGTCAAATTATGAGCAGTCACCATATGAATTGTAAATTGTTTGTACTAGCATAAACCAAATTATCAAATTCACTCGTCCGGACTTCTTTCCTGGCGGCATGGCGTCTCTGGATAAAGCGGTAATGAATAAACAATACCAGCGGGTTTTGGTTACCACCCCACATCCTTTATTACGACTTGTCTGTCTGGGCCTGGTCACCTTTATCTTTACCTTATTTTCGCTTGAGCTAACTCGCTTCGGTACTCTGCTGGCGCCGCTCTGGTTTCCCACCGCCACCATGATGGTGGCGTTTTACCGCCATGCAGGAAAAATGTGGCCGGGGATTGCTCTGGCCTGTTCGTTTGGCAATATTCTGGCTTCATGGATGTTGTTTTCGTGGGGGGCAACAAGCTTCATCTACCCCTCAATCAACGTGATTGAAGCTGTGATTGGCGCGTTGCTATTGCGCAAATTGCTCCCGTGGTACAACCCGCTGCAAAATCTGAATGACTGGATCCGTCTGGCCATTGGCAGTGCGCTGGTGCCACCACTGGTGGGCGGTGTCCTGGTCTATTTTCTGATCCCTACTCCAGAACCACTGCGTAATTTCCTCGTCTGGGTCTTGTCTGAAGCCATCGGTGCGCTGGCGCTGGTGCCGTTAGGATTGCTGTTTAAACCGCATTATCTGCTGCGCCATCGTGATCCGAGATTGCTGCTTGAAACGCTGACCACCATGGCGGTGACGTTAGTCCTCAGTTGGGCAGCTATCAGCTGGCTGCCGTGGCCCTTTACCTGCGTTATCGTTCTGCTTATGTGGAGTGCCGTGCGCCTGCCGCGAATGGAAGCGTTCATGGTGTTTCTGGTCACCGTTATGGTGGTTTCCCTGATGATCGCCCGTAACCCTCTGGCGTTGACCACTCAGCACACTAACGCCATGTGGAATGCACCGTGGCTACCGTTCCTGATGCTGCTCCTGCCTGCTAACGTGATGACCATGGTGATGTATGCTTTCCGTGCAGAACGCAAGCACATTACCGAAAGCGAGGAGCGTTTTCGTAACGCGATGGAGTATTCCGCTATCGGTATGGCGCTGGTCAGCGTCGAAGGCAAATGGCTTCAGGTCAACAAGGCACTGTGCAACTTTCTCGGTTACAGCCAGACGGAACTCCAGTCGCTCACCTTCCAGCAGTTAACCTGGCCGGAAGATTTGCATACCGACCTGGAACAACTGGAGCAGCTGGTCAACGGAGATATTAATACCTACACCCTCGAGAAGCGCTACTACACGCGCAATGGCGAGGTCGTCTGGGCGCTCCTGGCCGTCTCTGTCGTGCGCCATGCCGACGGTTCACCCCTCTATTTTATCGCGCAGATCGAAGATATTAACGACCTGAAACAGACCGAGTGGGTCAACAAACGTCTGATGGAGCGTATTACGCTTGCCAACGAAGCGGGGGGGATCGGCATCTGGGAGTGGGATCTGGAGCCAGACATTATCAGCTGGGATAAGCGAATGTTCGAGCTGTATGAAATACCGCCGCACATCAAGCCCACCTGGCAACTCTGGCATGAAGCGATGCTGCCTGAAGATCGCGCACATGCAGAAAAAGTGCTGCGGGACTCTCTGATTTCCCGTCTGCCGTTTAAGCTTGAATTCCGCATCCGCGTGAAGGAAGGCGTGCGCCATATCCGCTCCCTGGCGAACCGGGTGCTGAATAAGCAGGGCGAAGTTGAACGCCTGCTCGGTATCAACATGGACATGACCGAAGTTAAGCAACTCAACGAGGCCCTGTTCCAGGAAAAAGAGCGTCTGCACATTACCCTCGACTCCATCGGCGAAGCGGTGCTGTGTACCGATATCAACATGAATGTCACCTTCATGAACCCGGTTGCCGAGAAAATGAGCGGCTGGCTGCAGACCGAAGCTATCGGTCAGCCCATCCTGCGGGTGCTGCATATTACCTTTGGTGAAAAAGGGCCGCTGATGGAGAACATTCATAGCGGTGATATGTCCCGTTCCGATATCGATCAGGACGTGATCCTGAACTGCCGCACCGGCGGTAATTTTGATATTCATTACAGCATTACGCCGCTCAGCACACTGGACGGACAAAACATTGGCTCGGTTATCGTGATTCAGGATGTGACTGAATCGCGCAAAATGCTGCGTCAGTTGAGTTACAGCGCTTCCCACGATGCCCTGACCCACCTGGCAAACCGGGTTAGCTTTGAAAATCATCTCAAACGGCTCTTGCAGACCGTTCGCGAAACGCGCCAGCGTCATGCTCTGGTCTTTATCGATCTTGATCGTTTCAAAGCGGTCAACGATACGGCAGGCCATGCCGCAGGTGATGCCCTGCTCAGGGAGCTCTCTTCATTAATGTTGACCATGCTTCGCTCGAGCGATGTGCTGGCGCGTCTGGGCGGGGACGAATTCGGGTTGCTGTTGCCGGACTGCAACATAGAGAGCGCACGTTATATCGCCAGCCGCCTGATCCATACCATCAATGGCTATCACTTTATGTGGGAAGGACGCCTGCACAGAATTGGTGCCAGCGCAGGTATCACGTTGATTGATGAAAATAATCATCAGGCATCGGAGATCATGTCACAGGCTGATATCGCCTGTTATGCCTCGAAAAACAGTGGGCGCGGCATCGTCACGGTTTACGAACCTCAGCAGGAGCGGGACCACAGCGCACGCAGCATGATGTCACTGGATGAACAGTGGCACATGATTAAAGACAATCATCTGATGATGATAGCCCGCAGTGTCGCCTCGCCACGCATACCGGAAAGCTGTAACTTCTGGCTCATTTCGTTACGCCTGTGGACCAGTCAGGGCGAAGTACAGGAAGAACACGCCTTCCGATCTGGCCTGGCGGAGCCTGAGCTGTTGCACGCTCTCGACAGACGGATCTTTAGTGAGTTTTTCCGTACCTCTGCCGCACAGGTTGCCAGTAAAGGTATGGGCGTTGCACTGCCGCTTTCTGAAGCCGGTTTGGCCAGCGTGACGCTGGTCGATGAACTTCTCGACCTGCTGGATAAAAACCCACTGCCGGGCCGTCTTCTGCATCTGATCATCCCTGCCGATGTGGTGTGCAACCCGGATGAAAACCTGCAACGGGGGCTGCAAAAGCTTCGTCAGGCGGGTTGTCGCGTGATCTTCAGTCAGGTGGGGCGTGACATGAACGTCTTTACCCACCTGAGCGCGAATATGGCCGACTATCTAATGCTGGATGCGGAAGTGGTAACCAATGTTTATGGCAACCTGATGGATGAAATGATGGTGACTATCATCCAGGGCCATGCCCAGCGCCTGGGGATGAAAACCATCGCGGGTCCCTGTAATCAGCCGATCATGATGGATACACTCTCTGGCATCGGGCTCGATTTTATTTATGGTGACACGATTGCCGAGCCACAGCCGCTGGATCTACTTCTCAATACCAGTTATTTCGCTATCAACTGACGGCGCCCAGCCGTCGGTATACCAGATGTGCAGCAGCGCGTAAGAGCGCCAGGGCTGCCAGCGCTGAGCATAGCGACGAATTTGCGCTGGCGTCATCCCGGCAAAGCGTTGCTTAATCAGGTAATCATCCGGCAGAAAAACATCCTTCGCCTGCCAGCCGCGCAGAGCCAGATAGTTTGCCGTCCAGCGCCCTATTCCAGGCCGCTGCTGTAACGCCTTCATGCCTGCCTCAACGTCCTCAGGTGGCGTCAGCGGAAACGTGCCTTCAATGACCGATTGCGCCAGATGAATCAACGACTCAGCGCGTTTGACCGGCATCCCGAGCGCTTTCAGCGCCAGCGGGTCCGTTGCGGCCAGCGCTTGTGGTGTGGGGAAGCAGACATAGCCTGGCGAATCGTTTACCGGTTCGCCGCACAGCGCCACCACGCGCGACGTCAGTTTCGCCGCCATCGCCACGCTCACCAGCTGCCCGAGAATCGCCCGCACGCCCTGCTCGTACGCGTCCATCGCCCCCGGCAAACGCAAGCCTGGCCGTGCAACGCCGAGATCGCCAAGCGTCTTGTGAATTTCATGCGGATCGCAGGCCAGATCGAACAGACGCCCAATACGTTCAAGACAGGTTTGCGCAACCGGGATTAACCCGGGGCTCAGCGTCACCTGTAGCGTGTGGGCCAGGTTATCCGGTGTGACGCGAAAGATCCCCTGGTGCCCCTCACAGGCGAAACTGCGCTCGTAATAGTGTTCAGTGACGGTCTCAACGCCCTCTACCGCACGCGCGCCAAGAAAGCCAAACATCCATTGCCAGTCGTAAGGGGGTTGCCAGGTCAGGGTATACATTGTCGCTCCTTTTTTGTTCCCCTCAGCATAAACCGAAAGACCTTGTTTCGCCTTGCTTTCATATTCCTGTTGTCGCGATGCAGACATTTCGTTAAAGTCTCGCCCCTTCTCACTGGCATGGGGATTATTCGTGTTTATTGGATTTGACTACGGTACGGCAAACTGCTCGGTTGCAATTATGCAGGACGGACAGCCACAGCTCCTGAAAATGGAAAAAGAGAGTACGCTGCTGCCCTCAATGCTCTGCGCACCTACCCGCGAAGCGGTCAGCGAATGGCTGTTCCGCCATCATCAGGTTCCGGCCACCGCGGCGGAGACTCAGGCATTGCTGCGCCGCGCGGTCAGTTTTAACCGCGAGGAAGATATCGACGTTACGCCTTCCAGCGTGCAGTTCGGCCTCTCTTCGCTCGGGCACTACATCGAAGATCCCGAAGAGGTTTACTTCGTTAAATCACCAAAATCCTTCCTGGGTGCCAGCGGTCTGAAGCCACAGCAGGTGGCGATGTTTGAAGATCTGGTCTGCGCCATGATGCTGCACATTCGCAATCAGGCGCAAACCCAGGTGTCGGAAGCGATCACCCAGGCGGTGATTGGCCGTCCGATCAACTTCCAGGGTCTGGGGGGAGATGACGCTAACCAGCAGGCGCAGGGTATCCTTGAACGTGCGGCGCACCGTGCAGGCTTCCGTGACGTGGTGTTCCAGTATGAGCCCGTTGCGGCGGGACTGGATTTTGAAGCCACACTGACGGAAGAGAAACGCGTATTAGTCGTGGATATCGGCGGCGGTACGACGGACTGCTCGCTGCTGCTGATGGGGCCACAATGGCATAACCGTCGCGACCGCGAAAACAGCTTGCTGGGGCACAGTGGCTGCCGTATCGGCGGTAACGATCTCGATATTGCCCTGGCGTTCAAGAGCCTGATGCCACTGCTCGGCATGGGCGGACAAACTGAAAAAGGTATCGCTCTGCCAATCCTGCCATGGTGGAACGCTATCGCGATTAACGACGTCCCGGCGCAGAGTGATTTTTACAGCACTGCAAATGGCCGTTTCCTGAACGACCTGGTACGCGACGCGCAGGACGCCGAAAAAGTCGCCCTGCTGTATAATGTGTGGCGTCAGCGTCTTAGCTATCGCGTGGTACGTACCGCAGAAGAGAGCAAAATCGCCCTTTCCGACCGCGCTGAGCATGCGGTCTCCTTGCCGTTTATCAGCGACGATCTGGCCACTGCGATTTCTCAGGACGGGCTGGAGGCCGCGCTCGCTCAGCCGCTGCAGCGTATTCTGGAGCAGGTGCAGCTGGCGCTGGAAAACGGCAAAGATAAGCCGGACGTTATCTATCTGACCGGGGGGAGCGCGCGTTCACCGCTGATCAAAAAAGCGCTGGCGGAACAGCTGCCGGGCATTCCGATTGCGGGTGGCGATGACTTTGGTTCCGTTACCGCCGGTCTGGCGCGCTGGGCGCAGGTGATGTTTAGCTAGTCTCATTGTGCCGGGTGGCGTATCCGCTCCACCCGGCTAAAAAGAGCACCATACTCAGACCATTCCTGACAGTCTTCCATATTTCCTCCATTTTTCCGCTGTGTTACCTGACTAAACTAGTATCATTCCCCGAAGTATTCAGGATGAGAACGTATAACGATGAAAGGCCGTAATAAATCCCGCTGGGCAATCGCCGCTGGCATCATTGTGGTGGTCCTTGCCGCCGCCTGGTACTGGCACAGTCAATCCGCAAACTCCGCAGCCCCCGCGGGTGCCACCAGCCAGCCACAGCGCCCGACGGGTGGAGGGCGTCACGGTATGCGCGGCGGTGCGCTGGCACCTGTACAGGCAGCTACGGCACTGAATAAAGCCGTTCCGCGCTATCTTACAGGTCTTGGGACTATTACTGCCGCTAACACCGTAACAGTACGCAGCCGCGTCGACGGCCAGCTGATGGCCATTCACTTCCAGGAAGGTCAGCAGGTCAAAGCGGGCGATCTGTTGGCGGAAATCGACCCGAGCCAGTTCAAGGTGGCGCTGGCCCAGGCGCAGGGACAGCTCGCAAAGGACAACGCCACGCTCGCCAATGCCCGGCGCGATTTAGCGCGTTACCAGCAGCTGGTCAAAACCAACCTGGTATCGCGGCAGGAGCTGGATACCCAGCAGTCGCTGGTCAGCGAAACGCAGGGCACCATTAAAGCCGATGAAGCTGCCGTCGCCAGTGCACAGCTGCAGCTGGACTGGAGCCGCATCACCGCGCCGATTGACGGGCGCGTGGGCCTGAAGCAGGTCGATATCGGTAACCAAATCTCAAGTGGCGACACCACGGGCATCGTAGTGATCACCCAAACCCACCCGATTGATTTAGTCTTTACCCTGCCGGAAAGCGACATTGCGACCGTGGTGCAGGCGCAAAAAGCCGGTAAAGGCCTGGTGGTGGAAGCCTGGGACCGCACCAACAAGCAGAAACTCAGCGAAGGTTCCCTGCTCAGCCTGGACAACCAGATCGACACCACCACCGGCACCATCAAGCTCAAAGCACGGTTTAACAACCAGGACGACGCCCTCTTCCCGAACCAGTTCGTCAATGCGCGGATGCTGGTTGCGACCGAAGAAAACGCTGTGGTGATCCCATCGGCGGCACTGCAGATGGGTAATGAAGGGAACTTTGTCTGGGTACTGAACAGCGACAATAAAGTCAGTAAACATCTGGTGAAAACCGGGATTCAGGACAGCCAGATGGTGGTCATCAGCGCCGGACTTTCCGCGGGCGACCGTGTGGTCACCGACGGCATTGACCGTCTGACCGAAGGGGCGAAAGTGGAAGTGGTTGAGCCTGCAAAACAGGGGGAGAAAGCCTGATGCAGGTCATGCCTCCAGACTCGACAGGTGGGCCGTCACGCCTGTTCATTTTACGTCCTGTCGCAACCACGCTGCTGATGGTGGCAATTCTGCTGGCCGGGATTATCGGCTATCGCTTCCTGCCCGTTTCGGCGCTCCCGGAAGTGGATTACCCCACCATTCAGGTGGTAACGCTTTATCCTGGCGCCAGCCCGGACGTGGTGACGTCAGCCATTACCGCGCCGCTGGAGCGTCAGTTCGGTCAAATGTCTGGCCTGAAGCAGATGTCCTCCCAGAGTTCCGGTGGCGCATCCGTCGTGACGCTCCAGTTCCAGCTGACGCTGTCACTGGATGTCGCCGAGCAGGAGGTACAGGCCGCCATCAACGCGGCCACCAACCTGCTGCCGTCAGACCTGCCTAATCCACCGGTCTACAGCAAAGTGAACCCGGCGGATCCGCCGATCATGACGCTGGCCGTGACCTCCTCCGCCATGCCAATGACGCAGGTGGAAGATATGGTCGAAACCCGCGTGGCGCAGAAGATTTCTCAGGTTTCCGGCGTTGGCCTCGTCACGCTGGCGGGCGGGCAACGCCCGGCGGTACGCGTGAAGCTCAACGCCCAGGCGATTGCCGCTCTGGGGTTGGCCAGCGAAACCATTCGCAGCGCCATCAGCAATGCTAACGTCAACTCGGCGAAGGGCTCGCTGGACGGACCAACCCGTGCCGTTACGCTCTCCGCGAACGACCAGATGCAGTCCGCCGATGAATACCGTCAGCTGATTATCGCCTACCAGAACGGTGCGCCGGTGCGTCTTGGCGATGTGGCGACCGTCGAACAAGGAGCGGAAAACAGCTGGCTGGGTGCCTGGGCCAACAAACAGCAGGCGATCGTGATGAACGTCCAGCGTCAGCCGGGCGCAAACATCATCGAAACCGCAGACAGCATTCGCACCATGCTGCCACAGCTGATTGAAAGCCTGCCGAAATCGGTCAGCGTAAAAGTGCTTTCCGACCGTACCACGAATATTCGCGCGTCGGTCACCGACACCCAGTTCGAGCTGATGCTGGCGATTGCGCTGGTGGTGATGATTATCTATCTGTTCCTGCGCAACGTTCCGGCAACCATCATTCCCGCCGTCGCCGTCCCGCTCTCGCTGGTGGGGACGTTTGCGGTGATGGTGTTCCTCGATTTCTCAATCAATAACCTGACGCTGATGGCGCTCACCATCGCCACCGGGTTCGTGGTGGATGATGCCATCGTGGTCATCGAGAACATCTCGCGCTATATCGAGAAAGGGGAAAAACCGCTGGCGGCCGCGCTAAAAGGTGCGGGTGAGATCGGCTTTACCATTATCTCGTTGACCTTCTCGCTGATTGCGGTGCTGATCCCGCTGCTGTTTATGGGCGATATCGTCGGCCGTCTGTTCCGCGAGTTTGCCGTGACCCTGGCGGTCGCCATATTGATTTCTGCGGTCGTCTCGCTGACGCTGACCCCGATGATGTGCGCCCGCATGCTAAGCCATGAGTCCCTGCGCAAGCAAAACCGTTTCTCCCGCGCCTCCGAACGCATGTTTGAACGTATTATCGCGGCGTACGGACGTCTGCTGGCGAAAGTGCTCAACCATCCGTGGGCAACGCTCGGCGTGGCGCTCGGTACGCTGGCGCTCAGCGTCTTACTGTGGATCGTGATCCCGAAGGGCTTTTTCCCGATTCAGGACAACGGCATTATTCAGGGCACGCTTCAGGCACCGCAGTCGGTCTCCTTCGCTAACATGGCCCAGCGGCAGCAGCAGGTATCTGAGATCATCATGAAAGATCCGGCGGTGGAGAGCCTGACCGCCTATGTCGGCGTGGATGGCACTAACCCCTCTCTGAACAGCGCACGTCTGCAAATCAACCTTAAACCATTGAGTCAGCGCGACGATCGCGTAAACGCGGTGATTGAACGTTTGCAAGATTCCGTGGCGCGCGTGCCTGGCGTGGAACTGTATCTGCAGCCGATTCAGGATTTGACCATTGATACCCAGGTCAGCCGCACCCAGTACCAGTTCACGCTGCAGGCCACCACGCTTGATGCCCTCAGCACCTGGGTACCGCAGCTGGTGGATAAGCTAAAAACCCTGCCGCAGCTCTCTGACGTCAGCAGCGACTGGCAGGACAAAGGTCTGGCAGCGTATGTGAATGTGAATCGTGACACTGCCAGCCGTCTGGGCATCACGATGGCAGACGTCGATAACGCGCTGTATAACGCCTTTGGGCAGCGACTGATCTCCACGATTTACACTCAGGCGAATCAGTATCGCGTGGTGCTGGAGCACAACACCGAGCACACGCCTGGCCTGGCGGGACTGGACTCGGTACGCCTGACCAGCAAAGACGGGGGGATTGTGCCATTAAGCGCCATCTCGACCGTGGAAGAGCGCTATACCCCGCTGTCAATTAACCATCTGGACCAGTTCCCGTCCACCACCATTTCTTTCAACGTACCGGATAACTATTCTCTTGGCGAAGCCGTGGAAGCGATTCTGGCCGCAGAGAAAACGCTGAGCTTCCCGTCCGATATTCAGACCCAGTTCCAGGGCAGTACGCTGGCGTTTCAGGCGGCGCTCGGCAACACCATCTGGCTGATTGTCGCGGCGGTGGTCGCAATGTATATCGTGCTCGGCGTGCTGTATGAAAGCTTTATCCATCCGATCACCATCCTCTCTACCCTGCCGACGGCAGGTGTCGGGGCACTGCTGGCATTGATGCTGGCGGGTAGCGAGCTGGATGTGATTGCGATTATCGGCATCATCCTGCTTATCGGGATCGTGAAGAAAAACGCCATTATGATGATCGACTTTGCTCTTGCTGCCGAGCGCGAGCAGGGGATGAACCCGCGCGATGCGATTTTCCAGGCCTGCCTGCTGCGTTTTCGTCCGATCCTGATGACCACCCTGGCCGCCCTGCTGGGCGCGCTGCCGCTGATGCTCAGTACCGGCGTCGGCGCGGAGCTGCGTCGTCCTCTGGGGATCGGCATGGTCGGCGGTCTGCTGGTGAGCCAGGTGCTGACCCTCTTCACCACGCCGGTGATCTACCTGCTGTTCGACCGCCTGGCGCTGTGGACCAAAAGCCGCTTCCCGAAACGTGAAGAGGAGGCATAAGTGAAGTTTTTCGCTCTCTTCATTTATCGCCCGGTGGCGACGATTTTAATCTCGCTCGCCATCACCCTTTGCGGCGTACTGGGCTTCCGGCTGCTGCCGGTGGCTCCCCTGCCGCAGGTAGATTTTCCGGTGATCATGGTTAGCGCCTCGCTGCCTGGCGCATCGCCGGAAACGATGGCCTCGTCAGTCGCCACACCGCTGGAACGTTCACTCGGGCGGATTGCCGGAATTAATGAGATGACCTCCAGCAGCTCGCTGGGCAGCACGCGTATCATTCTGGAGTTCAGCTTCGATCGGGATATTAACGGTGCGGCACGCGACGTGCAGGCCGCCATTAACGCCGCGCAAAGCCTGCTCCCGAGCGGAATGCCGAGCCGCCCGACGTACCGCAAGGCTAACCCGTCCGATGCGCCGATCATGATCCTGACGCTGACCTCGGATACCTACTCGCAGGGGCAGCTTTACGACTTTGCGTCTACCCAGCTGGCGCAGACAATCTCACAAATTAACGGCGTCGGTGACGTGAGCGTCGGCGGGAGCTCCCTGCCCGCCGTGCGCGTGGGCTTGAACCCGCAGGCGTTGTTCAATCAGGGCGTGTCGCTGGATGACGTGCGCTCCGCCATCAGCACTGCCAACGTCCGTAAACCGCAGGGTGCCGTCGAGAACAACAGCCATCGCTGGCAGATCCAGACGAACGACGAGCTAAAAACTGCCGCCGAATATCAGCCGCTGATCGTCCACTATAACAACGGTGCAGCGGTACGTTTAAGCGACGTGGCCAGCGTCACGGACTCGGTGCAGGACGTGCGTAACGCCGGGATGACCAACGCCAAACCGGCGATTTTGCTGATGATCCGCAAGCTGCCGGAAGCCAACATTATTGAGACGGTGAACAGCATCCGCGCGCGTCTTCCGGTGTTGCAGGAGACGATCCCGGCTGAGATCGATTTGCAGATTGCCCAGGATCGCTCCCCAACCATTCGCGCCTCGCTTGAAGAGGTGGAGCAAACGCTGGTTATCTCCGTCGCGCTGGTGATCCTGGTGGTCTTCCTGTTCCTGCGATCCGGCCGCGCGACGCTGATCCCGGCAGTCGCCGTACCGGTGTCGCTGATTGGTACCTTTGCCGCCATGTATCTGTGTGGCTTTAGCCTCAACAACCTGTCGCTGATGGCCTTGACCATCGCAACGGGATTTGTGGTCGATGACGCCATCGTGGTGCTGGAAAATATATCCCGCCATCTGGAAGCTGGTGTCAAACCGCTACAGGCGGCGCTTCAGGGAACGCGCGAGGTGGGCTTTACGGTGCTCTCCATGAGCCTGTCACTGGTGGCGGTATTCCTGCCGCTGTTGCTGATGGGCGGGCTGCCGGGCCGGTTACTGCGGGAGTTTGCCGTCACCCTCTCCGTCGCTATCGGTATTTCGCTGATCATCTCCCTTACGCTCACGCCAATGATGTGCGGCTGGATGTTAAAACGCAGCCAACCGCACTCGCAGCCGCGCCGTAAAGGCTTTGGTCGCATCCTGATGGCCATACAGGAGCGCTACGGCAAATCACTGAAATGGGTGCTGAACCATACCCGCCTGGTCGGCCTGGTGCTCATCGGTACCATTGTGCTCAACGTCTGGATGTACATCACCATCCCGAAAACCTTCTTCCCGGAACAGGATACCGGGGTGTTGATGGGCGGTATTCAGGCTGACCAGAGCATTTCGTTCCAGGCGATGCGCGGCAAGCTGCAGGACTTTATGAAGATCATTCGTGAAGACAAAGCGGTGGATAACGTCACCGGCTTTACCGGTGGATCGCGCGTCAACAGCGGAATGATGTTTATTACTCTGAAACCGCGCGGAGAGCGCAACGAAACCGCCCAGCAGGTGATTGACCGTCTTAGGGTGAAACTCGCCAAAGAGCCCGGTGCCAATCTGTTTTTGATGGCCGTTCAGGATATCCGCGTTGGCGGGCGTCAGGCGAATGCCAGCTATCAGTACACGCTGCTCTCTGATGATTTAGCGGCCCTGCGCGAGTGGGAGCCGAAGATCCGCAAGGCGCTGGCCGCCCTGCCGGAGCTGGCGGACGTGAATTCCGATCAGCAGGACAACGGTGCAGAGATGGCCCTGACCTACGACCGCGAGACCATGTCACGTCTGGGCATTAATGTTGAAGCCGCCAACAGCCTGCTGAACAATGCCTTCGGTCAGCGCGAGATCTCCACCATCTATCAGCCGATGAATCAGTATAAAGTGGTGATGGAAGTTGATCCGCGTTACACCCAGGACATTAGTGCCCTGGATAAAATGTTTGTAATCAATAACGACGGCAAGGCGATACCGCTCTCATACTTTGCCAGCTGGCGGCCTGCCAACGCGCCGCTGTCGGTGAACCATCAGGGGTTGTCGGCAGCATCGACCATCTCCTTTAACCTGCCAGCCGGTTCATCACTTTCCGAGGCCAGTGATGCGATCAACCGCGCGATGACACAGCTTGGCGTGCCGTCTACCGTACGCGGTAGCTTTGCCGGAACGGCGCAGGTATTCCAGGACACAATGAACTCGCAGGTGATTTTGATCCTGGCCGCCATTGCCACGGTCTATATTGTGCTTGGCGTACTGTATGAGAGTTACGTCCATCCGCTGACGATCCTCTCGACGCTGCCGTCGGCGGGTGTCGGGGCATTGCTTGCGCTGGAGTTGTTTGGTGCGCCATTCAGCTTAATCGCCTTAATCGGGATCATGTTATTGATCGGCATTGTGAAGAAAAATGCGATCATGATGGTGGACTTCGCGCTGGATGCTCAGCGTAACGGCAACCTGTCGCCAGAAGAGGCGATATTCCAGGCCTGTCTGCTGCGTTTTCGTCCGATCATGATGACCACCCTGGCGGCGCTGTTTGGCGCGCTGCCGCTGGTTATCTCGGGCGGAGACGGCTCAGAGCTTCGCCAGCCGCTGGGGATCACCATTGTCGGCGGTCTGGTCATGAGCCAGCTGCTGACGCTGTACACCACGCCGGTGGTCTATCTGTTCTTTGACCGTCTGCGACTGCGTTTTTCGCGGAAAAACAGAACTACGGTGACCGAATAAATGACCGACCTCCCCGCTAACGTTCGCTGGCAATTATGGATTGTCGCCTTCGGCTTCTTTATGCAGTCGCTGGACACGACCATCGTCAATACCGCCCTCCCCTCGATGGCGAAAAGTCTGGGAGAGAGTCCGCTGCATATGCATATGGTGATTGTCTCCTACGTACTGACGGTTGCGGTGATGCTGCCGGCCAGCGGCTGGCTGGCGGACAAAGTCGGCGTGCGGAATATCTTCTTTACCGCGATCGTCTTGTTTACCACGGGTTCGCTGTTTTGCGCTCAGGCCAACACCCTCGACCAGCTAATCATGGCGCGGGTGTTGCAGGGCGTTGGCGGTGCGATGATGGTCCCCGTCGGAAGGTTAACAGTTATGAAAATTGTTCCACGTGAGCAATACATGGCGGCAATGACCTTTGTAACCCTTCCCGGTCAGGTGGGGCCGCTGCTGGGCCCGGCGCTGGGCGGTATGCTGGTGGAATACGCGTCCTGGCACTGGATATTCTTAATCAACCTTCCTGTTGGCATCATCGGTGCCATTGCCACGCTGATGCTGATGCCTAACTACACCATGCAAACCCGACGCTTTGATTTCTTTGGTTTTATCCTGCTGGCGGGAGGAATGGCAACGCTGACGCTGGCACTCGACGGACAAAAAGGTCTTGGGATTTCGCCCCTGACACTCGGGCTCCTGATCGCGCTCGGCGTTACCGCCATACTGTGGTACCTGTGGCACGCCAGAGGTAACGATAAAGCGCTGTTCAGCCTGAACTTGTTTAAAAACCCGACCTATCGCCTTGGCCTGTTCGGCAGCTTCGCCGGGCGAGTCGGCAGCGGCATGCTGCCGTTTATGACACCCGTTTTCCTGCAAATCGGAATGGGATTTTCGCCGTTCCACGCGGGCCTGATGATGATCCCGATGGTGCTCGGCAGCATGGGAATGAAGCGAATCGTGGTACAGGTAGTGAACCGCTTTGGCTACCGTCACGTGCTGGTAACCGCCACGCTGGGTCTGGCGCTGGTCAGCCTGCTGTTTATGGCCGTGGCGCTGATGGGCTGGTACTACGTTCTGCCGCTGGTGCTGTTCTGCCAGGGGATCATTAACTCCATGCGCTTCTCGTCGATGAACACGCTGACGCTGAAGGACCTGCCGGACGATCTGGCGAGCAGCGGCAACAGCCTGCTGTCGATGGTTATGCAACTGTCGATGAGCGTGGGCGTCACCGTAGCGGGTTTACTGCTCGGTATGTACGGACAACACCATCTCAGCGTTGATACCCCGGTCGCGCATCAGGTCTTTTTATACACCTATCTCAGCATGGCGGTCATCATCGCCCTGCCCGCTTTCATCTTCGCCAGAGTGCCTGATGATACCAGCAAGAATGTCGTTATCCGGCGCAGTAAAAGGAGTGAATCATGAAATTCTGGCGACCGGGCATTACCGGTAAGCTCTTTGTCGCAATATTTGCCACCTGTATTGTCCTGCTGATCACCATGCACTGGGCCGTGCGGATCAGCTTTGAGCGCGGTTTTATTGATTACATCAAGCATGGCAATGAACAGCGTTTACAGGGCTTAAGCGATGCGCTGAGTGAACAGTACGCCCAGCACGGCAACTGGCGTTTTCTGCGCAATAACGACCGCTTTATTTTCCAGATCTTGCGCTCGCTTGAGCATGACACCGGTGACGATCGCCCTGGGCCAGGCATGCCTCCGCACGGCTGGCGCACGCAGTTCTGGGTGATCGATCAGGATATGCGCCCGCTGGTTGGCCCGCGCGCGCCGATTCCGCCGGACGGCACCCGTCGTGCGATCAAAGTGAATAACGCTACCGTCGGCTGGGTTATCGCCTCGCCGGTGGAGCGCCTGACGCGTAATACCGATATTAACTTTGACCGTCAGCAGCGTCGGACAAGCTGGCTGATTGTCGCCCTCTCCACCCTGCTCGCCGCGCTTGCCACCTTCCCGCTGGCGCGCGGTCTGCTCGCCCCGGTGAAACGGCTGGTGGAGGGCACGCACAAGCTGGCCGCTGGGGATTTCACGACCCGCGTCGATACCCGCAGCCAGGATGAACTGGGTAAGCTGGCTCAGGACTTTAACCAGCTCGCCAGTACCCTGGAGAAAAACCAGCAGATGCGCCGCGATTTTATGGCCGACATTTCGCACGAGCTGCGCACCCCTCTGGCGGTGCTGCGCGGAGAGCTGGAGGCCATTCAGGATGGTGTACGCCAGTTCACGCCTGAATCGGTGGCCTCATTACAGGCCGAAGTGGGCACGCTCACCAAACTGGTGGATGACCTCCACCAGCTCTCTATGTCCGACGAAGGGGCGCTGGCCTACCAGAAAGCGCCCGTCGACGTGATTAGCGTCCTGGAAGTCACCACCGGCGCTTTCCGGGAACGTTTTGCCAGCCGCAATCTGAAAATTGATCTCTCTTTGCCAGACAGCGCGGTGGTGTTTGGCGACAAAGACCGGCTGATGCAGCTTTTCAACAACCTGTTGGAAAACAGCCTGCGCTACACCGACAGCGGTGGCGGGCTGCATATCTCCGGCAAACAGGAAAACGGGAACTTTGCCCTGACCTTTGCCGATTCCACCCCCGGCGTGCAGGACGCACAGCTGGAAAAACTGTTTGAGCGTTTCTACCGTACCGAAGGCTCGCGCAACCGTGCCAGTGGCGGTTCCGGTCTGGGACTGGCGATTTGCGTTAACATCGTTGAGGCGCATAATGGCACGATCCGCGCCGCCCATTCGCCTTTTGGCGGGGTTAGCATTACAGTAGAGTTACCTCTGGAACGGGATTTATCGAGAGAAGCATGACCGAGTTACCGATTGACGAAAACACGCCACGCATTTTGATTGTGGAAGATGAGCCGAAACTTGGGCAGTTACTGATCGACTATTTACGCGCGGCAAGCTATGCCCCGTCGCTGATTAATCGTGGCGACCAGGTGCTGCCGTACGTGCGCCAGACGCCGCCGGACCTGATCCTGCTGGATCTGATGCTCCCCGGTACCGATGGCCTGACCCTGTGCCGGGAAATTCGTCGCTTCTCCGACGTGCCCATCGTCATGGTCACTGCCAAAATTGAAGAGATTGACCGCCTGCTGGGCCTCGAAATCGGTGCAGATGATTACATCTGTAAACCCTACAGCCCACGTGAAGTCGTCGCCCGCGTGAAAACCATTCTGCGCCGCTGCAAGCCTCATCGTGAACTGCAGGTGCTGGACGCAGAAAGTCCGCTGATTGTGGATGAAAGCCGTTTTCAGGCGAGCTGGCGTAACAAGATGCTGGACCTGACCCCTGCTGAGTTCCGCCTGCTGAAAACCCTCTCCCACGAACCGGGGAAAGTCTTCTCCCGCGAACAGTTGCTGAACCGCCTGTATGACGATTACCGGGTGGTGACCGACCGCACCATCGACAGCCATATCAAGAACCTGCGCCGTAAGCTGGAAGCGCTGGATGCCGAGCAGTCATTTATTCGCGCGGTGTATGGCGTGGGGTATCGCTGGGAAGCGGATGCGTGCAGGATTGCGTGACATTTTCGCTATCAGACCCGCCACCGGCGGTTTTTTCATTTCTGGAATCCACACGATAATCCACCATACTCTCTTTACCGATGCGTTTATTTATCATCGGCACTGATAAATTCACTTTCGATCAAGGAGTTCTTATGTCTGGTTGGTTCGAATTAAGCAAGAGCAGTGATGGTCAGTTCAGGTTTGTTCTTAAAGCAGGGAACGCAGAAACCATTCTTACCAGTGAGCTGTACACCACCAAAAGTGCCGCTGAGAACGGTATTGCCTCCGTGCGCTCAAACAGCCCGCTGGAGGAACGTTATGAGAAGAAAACAGCCTCTAACGGCAAATTTTATTTCAACCTCAAAGCGGGCAATCATCAGGTAATTGGCACCAGCCAAATGTACGCATCTGAGCAATCGCGGGATAAGGGCATTGCATCAGTGAAAACTAATGGTCCGAGCCAGACCGTAAAAGACAACACCTGACACAGTTTATACTCGCCGGGTTAGTGGCGTAACGCCCCGGCGCTTTACCTCCCCGTCCCGCAGCGCTACAATGCCCGCCCTTAAAGTGGGGGATCTCCCCTTACCGCTGCACCGGGTGCACGCGGATCTGACCTGTCATCAGAACGAGAACAAACATGTTTAAACCGGAACTCCTTTCCCCGGCGGGAACGCTGCAAAATATGCGTTACGCTTTCGCTTATGGTGCCGATGCTGTCTACGCGGGCCAGCCTCGCTACTCGCTGCGCGTGCGCAACAACGAATTCAACCACGAGAACCTCCAGCTTGGCATCAACGAAGCGCATGCTCTGGGTAAAAAATTCTACGTGGTGGTGAACATCGCGCCGCACAACGCCAAGCTGAAAACGTTCATCCGTGACCTGAAGCCGGTGGTGGATATGGGGCCGGACGCGCTGATCATGTCGGACCCGGGTTTAATCATGCTGGTTCGGGAAAACTTTCCGGAGATGGATATTCACCTCTCCGTACAGGCTAACGCCGTTAACTGGGCGACGGTGAAGTTCTGGAAACAGATGGGACTGACCCGCGTTATTCTGTCCCGCGAGCTTTCGCTGGAAGAGATCGAAGAGATCCGCACCCAGGTGCCGGATATGGAAATCGAAATCTTCGTTCACGGCGCGCTGTGCATGGCCTACTCCGGCCGCTGCCTGCTCTCCGGTTATATCAACAAGCGCGACCCGAACCAGGGCACCTGCACCAACGCCTGCCGCTGGGAGTATAACGTCCAGGAAGGTAAAGAAGATGACATCGGCAACATCGTTCATAAGCATGAGCCGATTCCGGTGACCAACGTTGAGCCTACGCTGGGCATCGGCGCGCCAACCGACAGCGTGTTTATGATTGAAGAAGCCAAACGTCCGGGCGAGTACATGACCGCTTTTGAAGACGAGCACGGCACTTACATCATGAACTCGAAAGATCTGCGCGCCATCGCCCACGTCGAGCGTCTGACCCAGATGGGCGTGCACTCACTGAAAATTGAGGGCCGCACCAAATCCTATTACTACTGCGCGCGTACCGCCCAGGTCTATCGCAAGGCGATCGACGATGCGGCAGCCGGTAAACCGTTCGATACCAGCCTGCTGGAAACCCTGGAAGGTCTGGCGCACCGCGGGTATACCGAAGGCTTCCTGCGCCGTCACACCCACGACGACTACCAGAACTACGAGCACGGCTACTCCATTTCCGAGCGTCAGCAGTTTGTCGGTGACTTCACCGGCGAGCGCAAAGGCGCGCTGGCGGCTGTGGCGGTGAAAAACAAGTTCACCAAAGGCGACAGCCTGGAGCTGATGACCCCGCAAGGCAACATGAACTTCACGCTGGAACACCTGGAAAACGGCAAAGGTGAAGCGATTGAAGTTGCACCGGGTGACGGTCATACCGTCTGGCTGCCGGTTCCGGAAGAGGTGGAGCTGAAGTTCGCACTGCTGATGCGTAATTTCGATGGCGAAAGCACCCGAAACCCACACAGCAAATAGTTAATCAGGGGAATTTTTTCACGCTGGGATAATTCTTAGAATCGGATCACATACCGCTTCGTTCAATACGGGTATTATCCTCAGCGCTGAAAAACATAACCCATAAATGCTAGCTGTACCAGGAACCACCTCCTTAGCCTGCGTAATCTCCCTTACGCGGGCTTATTTTTTCCCTTTCATCCTGTTCTTACGCGCTTTTTTCCTCCCTGCTATACACTCTTACTAACGCTAAAAAAGGGAGCAGCGCGGATGGCAACCTATCCAGACAGTTTATTGATTCTCAATGGCAAAAGTGCAGGCAACGATCTGTTGCGTCAGGCAATTCAGGTTTTGCGTGAAGACGGTGCGCGTATCCACGTGCGAGTGACATGGGAAAAAGGCGACGCGGCACGTTATATCAATGAAGCGCTCGGCCTGGGTGTCAAAACCATTATTTCCGGCGGCGGTGATGGCACCATCAATGAGATCGCGTCTGCCCTGATTGATTTAAACCAGGCCAACCGCCCGGTGATGGGGATTTTGCCGCTCGGCACCGCCAATGATTTTGCTACCAGCGTCGGGATCCCGGAAGATTTAGAGAAAGCACTCCAGCTGGCAATCCTTGGCAAGGCCACCGCCGTGGATATTGCCCAGGTGAATGACAAAACCTGCTTTATCAATATGGCGACCGGCGGATTTGGTACGCGCATTACCAGCGAAACGCCGGAAAAACTGAAGGCGGCGCTGGGTGGTGTTTCATACCTGATCCATGGACTGATGCGAATGGACACCCTAAAGCCAGACCGCTGTGAAATTCGCGGTGAAGATTTTCAGTGGCAAGGTGACGCGCTGGTGATTGGTATCGGTAATGGCCGTCAGGCAGGCGGTGGGCAGCAGCTTTGCCCGGAAGCGCTGATTAATGACGGTCAGCTGCAGTTGCGTATTTTCACAGGTGATGGACTGCTGCCCGCACTGTTTACCACATTGACCCGCCCGGAAGAGAGCCCGAATATTATTGACGGGAAATCAGCATGGTTTGAAGTGGATGCTCCGCACGGAATGACGTTTAATCTGGACGGAGAGCCATTGAGCGGGAAGCATTTCCGCATAGAAGTTTTGCCCGGCGCGCTACAATGCAGATTGCCGCCGGATTGTGCGCTTTTGCGCTGATGTTTTACACAGTGCACGATGATGCCCTCACCCCAACCCTCTCCCACCGGGAGAGGGAGATGGAGGCGTCAGGCAATCGTCACTTTGCTGTCCAGATACACATCCTGAACGGCATTGATCAGCTTCACGCCGTCGGCCATTGATTTCTTAAACGCCTTACGGCCCAGGATCAGCCCCATGCCGCCCGCGCGTTTGTTAATCACCGCCGTACGCACCGCGCCGGACAGGTCGGTATCACCGCCCGCAGCACCACCGGAGTTGATAAGCCCCGCGCGTCCCATATAGCAGTTCGCCAGCTGGTAGCGCACCAGGTCTATAGGGTTATCGCTGGTCAGCTTGCTATAGACACGGTCATCGGTGTAACCAAAGTTTACCGCTTTGTACCCGCCGTTATTCTCGGCCATTTTCTGCTTCACGATATCTGCGCCGATGGTCGCCGCCAGGTGGTTCGCCTGGCCGGTCAGGTCAGCGGACACGTGATAGTCCACGCCGTCTTTTTTGAACGCCGAGTTACGCAGGTACGCCCACAGCACCGTCACCAACCCCAGCTCGTGCGCGCGCTCAAATGCCGCAGAGATCTCTTCAATCTGACGGCGCGACTGCTCGGAACCGAAGTAGATGGTCGCCCCGACGGCTACCGCGCCCATATTGAACGCCTGCTCTACGCTGGCGTAGAGGGTCTGGTCATATTCTGTCGGGTAGCTGAGGGTTTCGTTGTGGTTCAGCTTCACGAGGAATGGAATAAGGTGGGCATAGCGACGTGAAACGGATGCCAGCACGCCATAGGTCGACGCCACACAGTTACAGCCCGCTTCAATCGCCAGCTCAACAATGTTCTTCGGATCGAAATAGAGCGGGTTAGCCGCAAAAGATGCACCGGCCGAATGTTCAACCCCCTGATCTACCGGCAGGATAGAGAGATACCCGGTGCCGCCGAGTCTCCCGGTGTTGTAGAGCGTCTGCATATTTCTCAGGACCGCAGGCGGACGGTTGTTATCAACCATTACGCGGTCAACGTAGTCGTGACCAGGCAGATAGAGCTGGTCGGCTGGAATGGTCATACAACGATGCTGTAAAAGGCTGTCGGCGTCTTTGCCAAGCAACTGTGCAATATCAGTCATGTGATACTCCCGTAAGTCCGACGTCATGTCGGTGAATGTAATCCATTCCCACATATTTGCGGGCAGACTAAGCCTGGTACCGACTTAACAGATTTTCCAGCTTTTGCATTTTTTTCAGCGCAATCTGCTGGCTCGTTTCGTGTACAACAAAACTGTTACACCGATCAAACATTCGCCACAAAGGTATTTAAAAGGTATTATTGAATGGTATGTTAAAGGCGTACCCTCTCTGACATGCAGGATTAAAAAATGAAAACGAAAGTCCAACTGTCGTTCATGATGTTTGTTGAATGGTTTATCTGGGGCGCGTGGTTTGTGCCGCTGTGGCTGTGGCTGAGCAAAAGCGGTTTTACCGCAGGAGAAATTGGCTGGTCTTACGCCTGTACAGCGATTGCCGCCATTCTCTCACCTATTCTGGTCGGCTCGCTAACAGACCGCTTCTTTGCCGCGCAGAAAGTGCTGGCGGTGCTGATGTTTGCCGGTGCCATTCTGATGTACTTCGCCGCACAGCAAACCCAGTTCAGCACCTTCTTCCCGCTGCTGCTGGTTTACTCTCTGACCTATATGCCCACTATCGCGTTGACTAACAGTATTGCCTTCGCCAACGTGGACGACGTCGAGGCCGATTTCCCACGTATCCGCGTGATGGGGACGATTGGCTGGATTGCCTCCGGGCTGGCGTGCGGCTTCCTGCCGCAGATGCTGGGCTTTAGCGATATTTCCGATACCAATATTCCGCTGTTGATGACCGCAGCCAGCTCCGCCCTGCTCGGCGTATTTGCTCTGTTCCTGCCGAACACGCCGCCGAAAAGTACCGGCAAGCTGGATTTCAAAGTGATGCTGGGGCTGGATGCGCTGATCCTGCTGCGCGATAAAAACTTCCTCGTGTTCTTCTTCTGCTCGTTCCTGTTCGCCATGCCGCTGGCCTTCTACTACATCTTCGCTAACGGCTATCTCACCGAAGTGGGGATGAAAAACGCCACCGGCTGGATGACGCTGGGCCAGTTCTCCGAAATCTTCTTTATGCTGGCGCTGCCGTTCTTCACCAAACGCTTTGGTATTAAGAAGGTCTTACTGCTGGGCCTAATCACCGCCGCTATCCGCTACGGGTTCTTTGTTTACGGCGGTGCAGAACAGTACTTCACTTACGCCCTGCTGTTCCTCGGCATTCTGCTGCACGGCGTGAGCTACGACTTCTATTATGTGACCGCCTATATCTACGTGGATAAAAAAGCGCCGGTGCATATGCGCACCGCCGCACAAGGCCTGATTACGCTGTGTTGCCAGGGCTTTGGTAGCCTGCTGGGTTACCGTCTGGGCGGCGTGATGATGGAAAAAATGTTCGCATACAAAGAGCCGGTGAACGGGCTGACCTTCAACTGGGCCGGAATGTGGGCATTCGGAGGGATCATGATTGCCGCGATCGCCGTGCTGTTTATGCTGTTTTTCCGCGAATCGGATAAAGAGATCACCGCAATTGAGGTGGTTGATGGCGATGCCGCGCTGACACAAGGGGAAGTGAAATGAAACAAGAACGTGTTCTCGGTGCCCTTTACGGGCAGGCGTTAGGGGATGCAATGGGGATGCCGTCGGAGCTGTGGCCGAGAAAGCGTGTCAAAGCGCACTTTGGCTGGATCGACCGCTTTTTACCCGGCCCGGCAGAGAATAATGCGGCCTGCTATTTCAAACAGGCCGAGTTCACCGATGACACCTCCATGGCACTATGTCTGGCGGATGCGATTATCGAATGCGATGGGGAGATTAGCGCAGACGTTATCGGCAAACATATTCTGCACTGGGCGCTCGATTTCGACGCGTTTAATAAAAACGTGCTCGGCCCGACCTCCAAAATCGCGCTTAACGCGATTCGCGACGGAAAACCGGTTAGCGAACTGGAAAACAACGGCGTGACTAACGGGGCGGCGATGCGCGCCTCCCCGCTGGGCTGCCTGCTCCCGGCCACGCGTCTGGAACACTTTGTTGAACAGGTGGCGCTGGCTTCCAGTCCGACCCATAAATCGGATCTCGCGATTGCCGGCGCGGTGGTGATTGCCTGGGCGGTTTCTCGCGCCATCGACGGCGAACGCTGGCAGAACATCATCGATGCCCTGCCGGGTATCGCCCGCTATGCGCAGGAGGTGAAAACCACCACCTTCAGCGCGTCTCTGGCAGCACGTATTGAGCTGGCGCTTAAAACCGTGCGTGAAGCCAATGGCACAGAATCGGCCAGCGAGCAGGTGTATCAGCTCGTCGGGGCTGGAACCAGCACCATCGAGTCCGTTCCGGCGGCCATTGCGATGGTTGAACTGGCAGGAACCGACCCGAACCGCTGTGCCATTTTATGTGCCAACCTGGGCGGTGATACGGACACCATTGGCGCGATGGCGACGGCCATATGCGGCGCACTGCACGGGGTGCAGGCTATTGATCCGCAGCTGAAAGAGGAACTCGACGCTGTGAACCAGCTTGATTTTGGTCACTATTGCGAGAAACTGCTGCACTACCGGGAGCAAAGGGAGGGCGTATGAATTCTTTTGCCCAACGCCTTAAAACACTGCACGCGACACGACCGGTGACGGTGCTGGGCGCAGCGGTCATTGACGTTATCGCCGATGCCTACGCCCTGCCCTGGCGCGGATGTGATATCGAGCTTAAACAGCAGGGCGTCAATATCGGCGGCTGTGCGTTGAACATTGCCATCGCCCTTAAACGGCTCGGCATTACGGCGCAAAACGCCCTGCCCGTCGGCCATGGCGTTTGGGCGGATATTATCCGTAACGCCATGGCGAAGCAGAATTTGCACAGCGCCGTCGAGGCCGAAACCGGCGATAACGGCTGGTGTCTGGCGCTGGTAGAGCCGGATGGTGAACGCACTTTTATGTCGTTTAGCGGTGTGGAGAACCAGTGGCAACAGCGCTGGCTGGAAGCACTTCACGTGCCGCCAGCGAGTCTGGTATATCTCTCCGGTTATCAGCTGGCATCGCCGTGCGGCGAGCTCCTGACGTCCTGGCTGGAAGGGTTACAGGCGATCGCCACCTTTATTGATTTTGGCCCACGCATCGCCGATATTCCTGACGCACTAATGGCGCGAATTATGGCGTGTAAACCGATCGTCTCGCTTAATCGCCAGGAGGCACAGATTGCTGCTGAACGATTTGATATTGCGCCTGCACGCTTAGGGGCACAGTGGCAGCAGCGTTTTGGCTCGGCGCTAATTATTCGCCACGACAAAGACGGTGCGACCTGGCATGACGGTGACGCCTCAGGTTCTGTTCCGGCGTTTCCCGCCACCGTGGTCGACACAATCGGGGCGGGTGACAGTCATGCTGGCGGAACGCTTGCCGGGCTGGCTGCAGGGTGGAGTCTTGCAGACTCTGTCCTGCTGGGTAATGCGGTAGCCGCCTGGGTTGTCAGCCACCGTGGCGGTGATTGTGCCCCTACTCTCGAGGAATTACTCCTCGCACACAAAGACGTATAGGTCGCTGCGACAGTAGCTGATGCTGTACTCAATCGGCCGGTGCTGCTGGTCAAGTGCAACCTGCTTGATCACCAGCACCGGAATTTTGTCATCCATCTTTATATGCGCCTGAAATTCGCTGTCCGGCATACGGGCGCTTACCCGTGAACGGGTACGCTGCGGGAAGATGTTCTGGCTGCGAAAATAGTCATACAGCGAGATACCAATGGCATCCGGATCGTGAATCAGCCCCACCGGAACCCACGACTCCTCAATCGACACCGCATCATCGTCGACATAGCGAATACGCTTAAGGAGAAAGACCTCGCTCTCCGGCTCCACCGACAGCTGGCTGGCGACCTCTTCCGGACACTTCACCACGCGTTTATTCACCCAAAGCGTATTGGGCTTTTTACCGCGTAGTACCACCTGCTGAGAGAAACCGCGCGCTTCTTTAAGCGAATATTCAAAGATGTTGTTAATTTGCGTCCCGTAACCCCGGGCACGCGTCACCACCCCTTCGGACTCCAGAGCCTGCATCGCTTTGCGCACCGTAATGCGCGACACACCGGTTAACTGACTCAGATCGCGCTCGCCGGGCAGAATATTGCCGTGCTCCAGCACCCCGCTGCGCACCGCATTTTTTACCGTTTCGGCAAATTTCAGATACAGCGGCGTATTGTCGGGCGCGGCGATCCGTTCATTTAGTTGATCGATTAACCGGGTATGCGCTTGTTCCATCTCTGTTTTTCTCAGGCGTGGTGTATCCTGCCAGTATACGGCTTACCACCAGGCATGAAAATGGTGTACCGGCCCATTACCGTGACCCACCTCCAGAGTATCAGCTTTTGCCAGCGCGGCTGAGAGCCAGGTTTTCGCTTCGCTCACCGTATCGGCCCAGTTATCATGCCGTGGACGTAGCGCCGCCAGCGCGGCAGAGAGCGTACAGCCAGTGCCGTGGGTGTTTTTAGTGTGTACGCGTGGCGCCGTGAACCGCCGCTCGCCGTCTCGGGTGAAGAGCCAGTCCGGGCTTTCGGCATCGTCAAGATGACCACCTTTCATCAGCACGGCCCCGCAGCCCATCGCCAGCAGCGCATTCCCCTGCTCTTTCATTTCCCGTTCATTTTGCGCGTGTGTTGCCCCCAACAGTGCAGCGGCCTCCGGCAGATTGGGCGTGATGAGAGCCACTTGCGGCAGCAGCTTTTTACGTAGCGTTTCAACAGCGGAGGCGGAGAGCAATGGATCGCCGCTTTTTGCCAGCATCACGGTATCCAGCACCACGTTTTGTACCTGATAACGTTTAAGTCGCTCAGCCACCGCTTCAACAATATCTGTCTCTGCCAGCATACCGATCTTGGTGGTATCAATTCGCACGTCGCTGAATACGGAATCCAGCTGCGCGGCAACAAAATCCGGTTCAATACGGTAAACCGACTGCACGCCGAGCGTGTTTTGCGCCACCAGTGCGGTAATGACCGAGCATCCGTACGCGCCAAGAGCCGAGAAGGTTTTCAGGTCGGCCTGGATACCCGCGCCGCCGCTGGGATCGGTGCCGGCAATGGTCAGAGCGTTAATACGTTTCATGCCAGTTCCTCCAAGGTGTAGAGCGCATCCAGGAACGAGCTGGCAAAACTGCCCGGGCCACGAGACTGCGCAATGGCTGCCGTTCCGGCTCGCTTCATAAATCCGCACGCGGCGGAGACGTTATCCAGCCTGTCGCCCGGCAGTGAGCAACTCGCCGCCACAACGGCAGAGAGTGCGCACCCGGTTCCCACGACGCGCGTCATTAGCGGATCGCCGCCGGTAACCGTTCGGGTTCGTTGTCCATCAGTGATGTAATCCACCTCGCCGGTGACCACCACAATGGCATTGGTCTGGCGAGCCAGCGCCTGTGCAGCAGGTAACGCGCTGGCTGTGGTGTCAGTCGTATCGACGCCGCGACCACCGGCGCTCATCCCTGCAAGGGCAAGGATTTCAGAAGCATTGCCGCGAATGGCGGCGGGTTTCAGGGCGAGGATTTGATGACAAAAACGGGTGCGAAACGTTAGAGCGCCTACAGCAACCGGGTCCAGCGTCCAGGGTTTACCTGCAGCTACCGCACTCTCAATCGCCCGACGCATCGCCTGCGCTCGCGGTAAGGTCAGCGTGCCAACGTTTATCAGCAATGCATCGGCGATCGCGGCAAACTGCTCAGCTTCTTCGGCCTCAATCACCATCGCCGGAGAGGCGCCAAGCGCCAGCAGAACGTTGGCAGTAAAGGTCTGAACGACGTCGTTAGTCATACAATGCGTAAGCGGGGAACGGGTTCGGAACTGATGTAAAACGTGTAAATCGAGCAGGTCAGGCTGCATGGGTTCGCTCCTGCCTTGCGTGAAGAAGCGATGACCGGGAAGGCATCTGACTTCCCTACGCTGGCATTATCCAGATCAGGTAATACGGGTATTTCTCAGCCTTCACAAAGAAGGGCACCCCGAGTCATGTAGATTACATTTCTTTATTAATTACCAGCTTAGGGGATGTAGCCTGGCGATGCAAGCTTGCACTTACGTTTATCCTTTCTTCACGCTGTACCTCACCTTGTACCCCAATTTGTCTCTCACATGAAATCAATAAAATTCTTATTGTTAGTATCTCGCATAACCGTTCCTTTACCCCTTTCCCTCTATCATTACTATCGCTTTGCACTCAGTCACTCGTTGATGCACCTGCCTTTAGAATCTTTTTTGTAATCCTATCAATCTAATTTTCTAATTAAGAGAAATAAAAACATCATTTTTTACAACAATTCAATCACTGATTGATAGCAATCAAAACCCTGTTTTATTCTCGATTAAAAATATTTTTCTCCACGACAAAACACCCTTCATTCAAAAGCTCCTGTTAATTCGAAAAGAAGGAGCTTTCACAAATATATTAATTAACCTTACTGAATGAACTTAATTTATACATTTTACGGCCAAAAAACATAAATATAATTAATGTATTTATGGGGGTCTGGCATGTGTTGGATTAAATGATAAATATCGTATCCACATGTATTTATTGGTTTTATTTAAAATAACTTTCGAAATAGCATTTTAGCTTTCAGTGCTTTTAGTGATCCAGATCAATATTCAAATTTATGTATTACAAGATAGTTACTACACGTTACGAAATAAGTGATTAAACAAAAATCGCTATAAGTCGTATGAAATTATCTCGATATAACAGGGTGTTATATCTTCCCGCCAGGATAGCGAAATAACCGAGTTTACTTTTGTGATAAGAGCTTTTAAATGAAAACTACCGTTAGGACTACTCTGGCTGTAATTGTGTTGGGTTCTATGTTCGCTGCTGTCATTCCTGCTAAGGCTGCACAATATACTGTTACTTCACCTAACTCCGGGTTAGAAATTCGTGGTAACGATGGTGCAAGCTACGATCTGGATGCTGTTACCCGTACCACTGTAGATAATACAAACCAAATACAGCAAGAGCATTTAACAAACAATAACCAACAAGGTTTGATTATGCAAAATGCTAACGATATTAGCTCTGTTAATAGCAAGCTTGATAGCGTCAATAAACAGCTTACAGATTCTATTGTAGATGAAAGTAACGCCCGTTCTGGTGCTGATAGCGCTTTAGGTCAAAGAATTACAACACTTGAGAATGCACCTAAGCCAACTAACGGCGTTGATGGTAAAGACGGTGTTAACGGTAAAGACGGGGCTACAGGCGCTAAAGGGGATAAAGGCGACACGGGCGCCACTGGTGCTGTAGGTGCTAACGGGAAAGATGGCGTTGATGGTAAAGATGGAGTAACAACAACCGTTACCAAAGTGCAAGTAGATACAGCTACACAAGCTAAAGTAGATAGCAATAGCAAACAAGTAGCTGGTAATACTGTTGCTGTTGATAATGTTCAGTCACGCCAACAAGCCCAAGAAACCACTATTCGGCGCCATAGCTCACAACTTTCTAATCATGAAGAACGTATTACAGCGTTAGAAAATGAAAATAATAACAACTTCCAGAATCTGAAAAATGACGTAGATAACAACCGTAAACGCGCTGCTGTTGGCGTGGCTTCTGTTGCTGCTATGTCTAACATTCCACAGGTTACAGATTCTCAAACTTTCGCTATCGGGGCTGGTGTGGGTGAATACGATTCACAAGGTGCTATAGCTGTAGGCTTCTCTGCTCGTGTAACAGAGCGTGTAGTAACTAAAGCCTCTGTTGGTGCTGGTTCTTATGGCGGTGCTACTGTGGGTGCTGGCGTATCTTACGGATGGTAAGCATTTAATTCCAGCTCTTCTAATGAAGGTTTTGATTAAAAATTTATTAGACAAATGTTCGATATGAAAAAATCTTCCTATGTAAAATAGGATATTTTAGGATGGTTGGCTTACTTTGTGGTTGTTATGACAACGGCTAAAGCAGTGGGAGTATTTTAAAATTAAGCCAGTTAACCACCGTTGCCCCTACAAACTCATCCCCATGAATTTTAGCTCACTGGTTCTCTGTGATTATACTGATGATAGCGATTATGGCAAAATATGTTTTTCTTTCTGCTGCATTGTATTTGATTTTGATTGTTGTAGGTATCTGGATTGGGTTTATGTGGAACAATTTTAGCTGCATATTCTGAGGTGATGATTAGATTTTATCTTTAATCACATTAAACAGGAATTCACAATAGTGAAAATGTATGTTTATTTATTGGCTATTGTTAGTGTTATCACTGGATGTACTTCTAGTCGTGTACCAAAAGCCACTACTTACAGTGATTCTTCCCCTTCTTCGGTGTGTGCTGCATTAGGGATAATGAAAGCATCTAACAATAAAGAAGATTTCAATAAAACCAGGGATGTAGTGAAGCGGAGAATTAAAGAGGGTAATTTCAATATAAAAGCAAGTGAGTGTGAAGAAATAGCTTTAAATTCTATAGGTGCATTTAAATTAATTTCTGTTGATAGCGTTCTAATTTAAGGTGATGGTAATGAATAAATTTTTAAGTGTTGCACTAGTTGCTGGTGTTACTACTTTCTTAGCTGCTTGTTCTTCTCCTGCTCAGCGTATGGCTAAATGTGAGGCGCAAGGCATTAGTAAAGACACTTGTTATCTTGCAGAATCTCAGCACAAAGAAGCTATTAACAATGCTTCTTACAATGCTGCTTATGCTAACACTCGTGATGCTGCTGCGGGTACTGGTGTTTGGGCTAAGAATAGCAAGAAACATCACCACGACGATTAATAATCATAGGTGTCTATCATGAGAAAAGTTTTATTAGTTGTTCTGCTTTCTGTTGCTGCTTTTAACGCTTCCGCTATCAGCCAGCATCATAGACAAGAGTTATCTAAATCTGGATGTACACAAGTAGATGAAGCAAATGGAAAATGTAGCTCTTCAAAAGAGCATAAACCAAAAACTTCTACCCCGACAACTCAAGCAGACCATGTGATGAATATGTCTATTTCTAGTGCTTCTGAATTTCTTCTCTCTAAAGGATGGAAGCCTAATAATGGTAAATGGCATAAACAAGGTTACACACTTACGTTAGTGGTTGAAGATGATATAGTAGTAAACTCACAGATTTCAAAATAATTTAGGGAACACTCATAAAAGTAAGTGGCATATAATTTATTTTAATAAAGAACTCTTATCAATAAGTCTTTAGTGTATTGCTAAAGCCGCCCTTTAACAGATGGGCGTTTTTTTCAATTACACTTATTAGGGGAGATTAAAATGATTTGGTTTGTATGTTCAATTACTATTTTAATTTACTTGATTGGGTTAGGAAAGGATAAACAGATCAAGCACCTTGAAATGTGTAGGAGTTACGTTGTCGAAAAGCTGGAAGCTACAGAAGAAGAATTAGTTAATGCTTTGCATCGCATTGAAGATCTTGAGCTAGATTTAGAATGTGAAAAACTGAGGAACAAAAACTAAACTTTTTGACTGACAGCAAGTAATACTATTACAATAATCCTCATGCAGAAGATTAGAGGGGCTTTATCGTGGCTATTAAATCTGTTGTATGTTCAAAATGTCTTAAGTCCATTCCATCCAATGAGTTAGATATTCATTTATCATCTGATTGTGTAACATCACACCTTGATAGCTCTCTTAGCCCTTGCTGCTGGTGCAATATTCCTGTTTTAAACCGCATAAAAAACACTCATGAAAATCATTGCAAGAAAAACCCTAAAGTAATTGAAGCAAAACTAATTCAAGAAAAGATCAGAGAACGTGATACAACTAAATGTATTGGTTGCAAAGGAATAATCACTAATAAAAATTTAAAATCTCATTATACAAAATGCAAACGGTATAAACAGGCTATTATTAATGAAAATAATAAAAAAGCTGAATTTGCAATTCGTAAAGCGACTACACAAACCATCAATTTAGATAATGCTACTCCTTGCGCTTTTGATGATGTGCATCGTTTAGCCGCCAATATACGTAAAGGCTCTTTTGAAAGTAGATTAGCAAAAGCTAAAGAGCTTCTCACTAGACATAATGGTAATTATCGTAAAGCGTTCTATGATATTGATTCATTGAAAACAGAAGCAGACAAGAAACAATCATTGATTGTTGAAAAGAAAAAACCAGTAAAAAATAAGGAAGTTCTACCCTCTCAAACTTTTTTCAATAAAGAAGCATATCAACTTGCTATTCGTTCTATGAACATAGGAGAAGCCTGGAGACTTTCACACAATGAAGAAGAAGCTAGATTGTTTCTAGAGGCTCATACCGCTAATTTTGCTCTTCTTAACCTTGCTATACCAGCTTATGCATTAGAAGCGCCTGTAGAGCCTCCTATGAAGCCTGAGAGGGTGTTAGAAGCTTCTTCTGTTCCTGTTCGTGGTGAGAAGGTAGAGATCAGCTCTATAGGGCGTGATTCGTCTGATCAGGCCATTTTTCGTAATGCTGTTAGTTCCAACTATAACCATTGCTGTGCTATCACAGGTGACTCTATAGCTGTTGAAGCTTGCCACATCCAAACACATAGCGATCACTATGATAACTGTGTAGATAATGGGATTATGTTGAGTGTTGGTTTGCATCGTCTTTTTGATGCTGGAATTATGGTTATAGATGCTGATTCTATGACTGTGAATTTTATGCAAGATTGTTTCTACAAGAAACACTTAGAAGGTGCTCCAGTGAGACAAGGAAAGATACCCATTAACAAAGATAAATTGAAAACGAAAAATCTATGTATAGATTGAGTAAGAAAGAGAAAGCAAATCAGCCATACATTAAGTCATTAAACAATGGTTATAGATTTGTTTTAATTGGAAGGAATGAAGCGATATAAAAGCCAGGTAGGTTTAAACTTGAAATTGAGCCATTTAAAAATATATTTTATGACTCTAGGATTAAGGAAATAGAAAAATTATTATATGTTGATTAAATATATAATCATAGGTTATCACTATTGTATAACTCATTACCTAAGCTAACCCGGCTCTTATGTTTTCATTTTTCGTTGTCGCAGTTCGCTCAGGTAGTACCTGTAACCTGCTCCCCGTATGCATTGCTGCGTTTTTAACACGCATGAGAAAATTAATTTTAAAACAGTAAATTACGGCAACACATAGAAACACACAGATGGGTTTACATTGGATTAACCTGAAAAACTGTAGCATTACTAACAGCCAATGAAGTTTAGCTTAAACCACTTTGATTTTAAAAGCTTTCCTGTAAAATCCTCTTTCCTTGCTAGTTCCTTTCAGGAGTATGATTCACGATCAATACCAGCAAGGATTTGAGGGATATTGAATGCCAGTTGATGAAAGTATAATCCCAACATCAGGAACGGCTATACATCCTGGGGGAGTAAGGCAACTAACGTTAGGTGAGATAGCTCTTGCTAAAACGCTGTTCGGCGGCAGCCTTATCTATTATAAAATCTGGGTACATCGTGAAAGCTACCTTCCCTTCAATTTACAACCTGTAGACGTTGCCATGACGCCTAACGGTGAACTTTGGTTTAGAGAAGGAACCTATTCACCAGATTTTTCATTAGAGCGTGATATACAAAAGAAACATAGATTCATGCATGAAATGGTTCACGCATGGCAAGCGCAAAAGGGAATGTTTGTAAGAACCAGAGGGCTATTCTCTCGTTTCGCTCATTATGATTACAGCTTAGATAAAGCTGATTTTCTTCATTACGGAGGCTTTGTTGAATAAATCGAACTTTTGCTGAGTTGAAGGATCAGATCACGCATCTTCCCGACAACGCAGACCGTTCCGTGGCAAAGCAAAAGTTCAAAATCACCAACTGGCCCACCTACAATAAAGCCCTCATCAACCGTGGCTCCATAACTTTCTGGCTGGATGATGAAGCTATTCAGGCCTGGTATGAGTCAGCAACACCTTCTTCACGAGGCAGACCTCAGCGCTATTCTGACCTTGCCATCACGACTGTGCTGGTCATTAAACGCGTATTCAGGCTGACCCTGCGCGCTGCGCAGGGCTTTATTGATTCCATTTTTTCTCTGATGAACGTTCCGCTACGCTGCCCGGATTACAGCTGTGTCAGCAGGCGGGCAAAGTCGGTTAATGTCAGTTTCAAAACGCCCACCCGGGGTGAAATCGCACACCTGGTAATTGATTCCACCGGGCTGAAGGTCTTCGGTGAAGGCGAGTGGAAAGTCAAAAAGCATGGCCAGGAACGCCGCCGTATCTGGCGTAAGCTGCATCTCGCCGTTGACAGTAAAACACATGAAATCATCTGCGCTGACCTGTCGCTGAACAACGTTACGGACTCAGAGGCCTTCCCCGGGTTAATCCGGCAAACCCACCGGAAAATCAGGTCAGCCGCCGCCGATGGCGCTTACGATACCCGGCTATGTCACGATGAACTGCGGCGTAAGAAAATCAGCGCGCTTATCCCTCCCCGAAAAGGTGCGGGTTACTGGCCCGGTGAATATGCAGACCGTAACCGTGCAGTGGCTAATCAGCGAATGACCGGGAGTAATGCGCGGTGGAAATGGACAACAGATTACAACCGTCGCTCGATAGCGGAAACGGCAATGTACCGGGTAAAACAGCTGTTCGGGGGTTCACTGATGCTGCGTGACTACGATGGTCAGGTTGCGGAGGCTATGGCCCTGGTACGAGCGCTGAACAAAATGACGAAAGCAGGTATGCCTGAAAGCGTGCGTATTGCCTGAAAACACAACCCGCTACGGGGGAGACTTACCCGAAATCTGATTTATTCAACAAAGCCCATTACGGACTAGAACAGCAAGCATCTATAGCTAGTGATTATTGGTTACTCGTAACTTATGGATTTAATAGAGACACAACATACTTAGCTGAATATAGAGATTATAATCCTAATATGTCTAATCATGAATTAATAAGAAAATATAAAGCAGTATTGAAAGGATTCCCCGGATGAAGAAATTACTAATCTTTCCAATAGCATTCCTCCTTTCCGGTTGCCCTGGCGGAGGTGTTCCGGTAGCTGAACATCGTAGCGTGTTTATTCAAGGTGATACTATTTGCTTCACTGTAAATAAAACTGACGTTTTAGAACGTTATAGCATTTATTACTGGCCTAAAAAGAAATACACGGTAATTAAATCAGATGATAATATTTCTTTATCATATCCAAATACATGTTTCATCGTTAATCTAAAGAACGGCTATAAATATAATATTTCTTATAGCCTCAATGGAAAAAGTTATTCATACCAATTTTTTATTGACAATGATGGGAATCGCTAATTATGTCACTACCAGCTTATTTATTTTTGTATGATGAAAATGGAATGCAAGTTGTAGGTAACTGTATGGCACTTGGTCGAGAAGGTGCTATAGAGGTGATGAATAGTAGCTATGGTGTGAGGCAACCTGTTGATAGTAACACAGGAAGTATGACCGGATGTAGACAACATAGCCCTGTTGTTATTCATAAACAACTTGATAAAGTAAGTCCTTTCTTTGCTATTGCGGTATGTGAACAAAAGAGATTTCAAAAAGCCGTGCTTAAATATTATGAAATTATTGAGGCAGGAGTAGAGGAAGAAATTTATAACATCACCTTAGAAAGTGTTGTTGTTTCTTCTGTCGATTTTACTCATGTTTATTATCCAGGTAGTTCTACACCTAACATGCATGAAGTTGTAGGGCTTAGATTCCGTGGTATTGAATGGAATTATGTCAGAGGTAATATTAAGTATGATGATGCATGGATGAAACCAGCAAAACAGAAAGACACTCAATAGCCAGGTACCCTTCTCTTCATCTTCTGTCACGGGAACAGACTGCGCTGAGAAAATTAAATAGATACAAAAGGCGACGTCGATCGCCTTTTTTAATTGCAGGTATTACAGAATATGGACGCCAGGACCGCTGTAAGCCCCTACCCTGACGTCGCCGGTGTTAATCTAATTGCCACGCCCCGCCATGTATAAGCGATGCTCCCCCCGTCCAGGCAAACAACGCCAGCTCACGGCAGTCTGCATCAGGATATATACGGCTGCTGAGGCAAGCCTCGCCCTCGTTAACAAACACTTCCACGGAAGAGCAGTCAAAGAACAGGCGCAGACTGAGCGAATCGTTCAGGTTAAGCGCGACACTTCGGGTACCGCACAGTCCATACTGTGGATAGTGTCGCTCCAGCACCAGACGCTGCATCTGCACATCAACATAGAGGCGTAACCCGTCGCCAAGACGAATGCCGTATTGCTCCGCGCTGCTGTTAGCGCAATCCCACTGCAGAATAACCTCCATCGCGTCGCAGTGTTCCACCAGCGTCATCTGCTGATTATTAAGCGTAGTTATCGGCCAGGGGAACCACGCCCCGCGCAGGGTTTCAACTTCTTTGGCCGGCCGCATTTGCAGATGATTATCCGCACTCAGCGTCAGCTCGCGCGGTAAAGAGAGCATGCCTGCCCAGCCATCCTTCTGTTCCGGTAGCGGGGATTCCCACATGTCCAGCCAGCCGATAACGATGCGTCGGCCATCCGGCGTCAGGAAACTTTGCGGCGCATAGAAATCATGCCCGTAATCCATCTCCGCAAAATCACCTTCACGCAAAAAGGGCTGACCGGGCTGCCATTCGCCCACCAGATAGCCGCTCTGGAAAAGATTGCGATTTTTAAATCCGTCTGCGGCCAGTCCCTGAGGAGAGAACATCAGCACGCGTTTGCCGTTGAGCGTGAAGAAGTCCGGGCATTCCCACATATAACCCATCTCTTTTTCAGCCACCGCGAGCACGCCCATATCCTGCCACTCTCGCAGATCGGCAGAACGGTACGCACGCACCTGTCCCGTATCCCCCTCTCGTGCGCCAACGACCATGTACCACCACTCCCCTTCCCGCCATACTTTCGGATCGCGGAAATGATGCAGGCCAGGCGGCGTGTCAATGACGGTCCCGTGCCGCTCAAACCGGATGCCGTCACGGCTGGTTGCCAGGCACTGAACCTGATACAGATTGCCCTCATCCCCTGGATCGCCATGGAATTTGTGGCCAGTGTAGATCAGCGCCAGCGTACCGCCATCCACCACCGCTGAACCCGAAAAGCAGCCGTCCTTGTCGTCTGGTCCTTCCGGCGCCAGCGCAACCGGGAGGTGCTCCCAGTGAACTAAATCCTGGCTGCGCGCATGGCCCCAGTGCATCGGACCCCATTGGGTCGAGTACGGATGATGCTGATAAAAAGCGTGATACCAGCCGTCAAACCAGACCAGACCATTCGGGTCGTTCATCCAGCCGGCACGCGCGGCGAGGTGGTAACGGGGATACCAGCGCAGGTTAAGCCCTTCGCGTCTGGACTGCAGTTCCTGTTCTGCTTTCGTAATGGAATACGTCATTTGTCTACTCTTTCGATCAGATGGTGGAAGGTTGCGGCATGAGCGGGTCAGAAGAGGACTTACCCGAGCGCAACAGGAAGATGGAGATAAACGTGGTGCTGAATACCAGTAGCCCCATGATGAGATAGGACTGGGCAAAGCCGTACTTCTCATAGCTGTAGCCTGCCAGCGGCGACAAGACCGAGGCAATCACCGAGCTTGTACAGGCAAAGCCCACCAGATAGAGGGTGGAAGAGAGGCGCTTATCAAAATGCAAACTGTTGTATTTAAAGATTGAGACCAACAAAACGGGCAGCTCAACAGCGTGTAATAGCTTGGTAATGGAGATCAATACCGGCCCCTCAACCAGACCCGATGCCACCATACGCATCGCCATCACCATTCCCGCGAAAATCAGACCATTCTTCGCGCCAAGGCGATTCACCAGCCACGGGGCACAAAACATACCAGCCGCCTCAAGGAACACCTGGAAGGAGTTGAGATAGCCGTACATGGCGTTCCCTTCCTGCAACGTCGGGAACTGGGAGGAGAAATAGACCGGGAACTGCTGGTCGTAAACGCCATAAATACAGGTGCCGATAACGAAAAACACCAGCGCCCAGAAGCGCGGCAGCGTCAGCAGCCGCAAGGCGTCTTCCAGCGTGACCTTACCGCCGGACACCGCCTCCTGCATGGCGTGCGGGGCGGAAGAGACCCTGAGACGAGCCAGCAACACAAAAAACACCAGCCCGGCGCAGCTCGCCACCGCGAAGTTCAGCTTCGGGTTAATGTTAAACAGGAGCCCCGCAAAAAAAGTTGCCGCCGCCCAGCCAAGCGATCCCCACATCCTCGCCTTGCCGAACTCAAACTGGCTCTGGCGGGCCACGCGCTCGGTATAGGACTCCAGTACCCCTATTCCGCCGTTAAACGTCAGGCCGATATAAATCCCGCCGAAAATGCTGCCGAGTAAAACGTTAACCTGCAGCAGATAACCAAATAGCAAAAAAGCTGGACCAGAAAGAATGAGCAGACAAGTCAGAAACCAGAGCAGGTTTTTACGCAGACCGAGTTTGTCCTGAATGAATCCATAGCAGATTTGAGCAAAAAGTGCAGAGACGGAAAGCACGGCATAGATAACGCCGGTATCCCCCGCTTTTAAGCCCACTTCCTGATGAAGCCAGATGGAGAGCAACGAGCCTGAAGATGACCAGGTGACAAAAAAGAAAAACAGTAATGCGCTCAGTAAAGGGTAGCTGTGAGAGTGATGCGTTTTCATCATGACATTCTCATGTTGGAGTAATGACTCAATGGTAACGTTAACATCATTTCTTTCTCATGCTGTTTGGCTAAGATTTAAGATGTTAATCACGAAAGTTAACGTTAACATTAAAAGAATGAGATCGCGATCAAATATTCATCACTGAGGTAAGCATGACCAGGCCTGGGCATCAGCCTTCCTTTTACATCAGCGACTTAGTTGTATACCCTCTCACACAGAGCACTAACGGAGTAAGAAAATGGCTTCCCTGAAGGACGTCGCAAAGCTGGCTAACGTATCGCTGATGACGGTTTCCCGCGCGCTTAACACCCCGGAGCGCCTTAAACCGGAAACGCTGGCGCGCGTTCAGTTGGCTATCGAGCAGACCAGCTACGTGCCTGACCTGTCCGCCAAGAAAATACGCGGTGCGCATGCCTCGCCTAAAACCATAGGCGTACTAGCACTCGATACGGTGACGACACCTTTCTCGGTAGAGATTACGCTGTCCATTGAAGAGACGGCCCGGATGCACGGCTGGAACAGCTTCGTGATGAATATGTTTACCGATGATAACCCGGATGCCATTGTCGACCTTCTCCTCTCTCATCGGCCTGACGGGATTATCTACACCACCATGGGTTTACGTCAGGTTCCTCTCCCGGCCAAACTCCTCACCCTTCCCTGCGTGCTGGCTAACTGCGAAAGTATCAATGAAAAAGTTGCCAGCTACATCCCTGATGATGAACAGGGACAGTACACTGCCGTGCATGCGTTACTCGCCGAGGGTTATCGACAGCCCCTGTGCCTGCATTTACCCGTGGACCATCTGGCCACAACCCGACGCCGTCAGGGGCTGGAACGTGCATGCTATGAAGCTGGGCTCGACCCGAACAGTCTGGAACATAGCTATATGGCGTTCGGGGACGAGCACTATCGTGACATTCCGTCAGTTTTGCTGGCGCACATTCAGAACGGCATTCCCCGATTCGACTCCGTTATCTGCGGCAACGATCGTATCGCATTGATGGTGTACCAGACGCTACTGGCTCAAGGGCTTCGCATCCCACAAGATATTGCGGTTATCGGTTATGACAATATGGTGGGCATTGGAGAACTCTTTCTCCCCCCTCTTTCAACGGTTCAACTGCCACATTATGAAATTGGACGTCTGAGTGCCCTGCATATTATTAACGGTGAAAACCATCGGGAAACAACGCGTGTTGAAAGTCCATTTTTAATGCGCGATTCCGTTGCGCATCTATAGAGACCAGGAATTTTTGCATATCATGGTGGCAAGGAGGTCGTATACCTTCTTTTATGTCAGCGAATGGCACGATTTGTCACACTCTTTTTTCTGCTTTTACACTCCAGGCCGACTGCCCATAACCGGCTGTTTTACTTTGTTATAAAGTGCAATTTTCTTTCAGAAAAGAGGGATATTCCCTCCCCTGTGCCCCATGTCACAAAACAGTAAACAAATTAACCATTGAGCCCCGTGGCAAAAGGCTCTATATTGGCGGCGTTTTTTTCAGGCCCCCATCTGTTTTTTAACTTTTTATTCAATCGTGGCTCATAACGAAGCGGCGGTTGTAGGAGTGATATGATGACGGATAAAGTCCGTATTGACACCGTAGATGCCCACAAAAGCAACGAAACCTATCTGGCCCGTCAGGCCGAGTTTGAATCTAACGTCAGGAGTTATCCGCGCAAACTGCCTTTAGCCATCACTAAAGCAGAAGGCGTGTGGATCACCGATGCAGATAATAAAGAATACCTTGACTGTTTAGCAGGCGCAGGGACCCTTGCGCTTGGCCATAACCATCCTGATGTGCTGAAAAGCATCCAAAATGTCATTACCAGCGGCTTGCCGTTACATACCCTGGATCTGACTACGCCTCTAAAAGACGCGTTTTCAGAATACCTGCTCTCTCTGCTGCCAGGTCAGGGCAAAGAGTACTGCCTGCAGTTCACCGGTCCATCCGGTGCTGACGCCGTGGAAGCGGCGCTGAAACTGGCGAAAAAAGTCACCGGCCGTAGCGGTATCATCAGCTTCTCTGGTGGTTACCACGGTATGACCCACGGCGCACTGTCCGTGACCGGCAACCTGTCTCCGAAAGAAGCGGTTGACGGTATGATGCCAGAAGTACAGTTCATGCCTTACCCGCACGAATACCGTTGCCCGCTGGGTATCGGTGGTGAAGCAGGCGTGAAAGCGCTGACCTACTACTTCGAAAACCTGATTAACGACGTGGAAAGTGGCGTGCGCAAACCTGCAGCCGTCATTCTGGAAGCCGTTCAAGGTGAAGGCGGTGTGAACCCGGCTCCAGTTGAGTGGCTGCAGCGTATCCGCAAAGTGACTCAGGAACACGGCATTCTGCTGATCCTCGACGAAGTTCAGGCTGGCTTTGCGCGTACCGGTAAATTCTTCGCCTTCGAACACGCTGGCATCGAGCCAGACATCATCGTGATGTCTAAAGCTGTAGGTGGCGGTCTGCCACTGGCTGTGCTCGGTATCAAAAAGCAGTTCGATGCATGGGCTCCAGGTCACCACACCGGTACCTTCCGCGGCAACCAGCTGGCGATGGCAACCGGTCTGACCACGCTGAAAATCCTGAAAGATCAGAACATCGCAGGCAAAGTAGCTGCACAGGGCGAATGGCTGAAAGGCCAGCTGAAAGAGATGGCGAAGCGCTATCCGGTAATCGGCCACGTTCGCGGTCTGGGCATGATGATCGGTATCGAGATCGTTAAGCCAAACGAAGCTGCTGACCACATGGGTTGCTTCCCGGGTGATGGCGAGCTGTCTGCCCTGATTCAGAAGAAGTGCTTCGAAGCCGGTCTGATTCTGGAGCGTGGTGGTCGCAACGGTATCGTTCTGCGTCTGCTGCCTTCCTTGCTGATCAGCGATGAAGAGCTGAAAATCTTCCTGGATAAATTCGAGCAGGCACTGCTTGCTGCGGGCGTTCGCCCGGCGTAACCGGAGTAGTTGAACACGATGTCAGATTCAAACCCAATTTTGTTCTCCTCTGCACAGAGCATTGAAGCTTACCAGCAGGCGATTGAACAAAGCACTCAGGCCGTGATGCAGTGGCTGAAACAGCCTGAGATGTACCAGGGCAAAACGGTCGCGGAACTGCGCGACCGTATTAAGCTGGATTTCAACCCGAAAGGGCTGGGCAACGAAGCGGCAATTGAACGCGCCGTGGAGTTCTTCCTGAAAGACAGTTTGTCCGTTCATCACCCACAGTGTGTGGCGCACCTGCACTGCCCAAGCCTGGTCGTAAGCCAGGCGGCAGAAGTGCTGATCAACGCCACTAACCAGAGTATGGACTCCTGGGATCAAAGCCCGTCCGCAACCATCATTGAGATCAAACTGATCGAATGGCTGCGTACCCGCGTGGGTTATCAGGCTGGCGACGCAGGTGTCTTCACCAGCGGTGGCACCCAGAGCAACCTGATGGGTCTGATGCTGGCTCGTGATGCGTTCTTTGCGCGTCAGGGCCACTCCGTTCAGCAGGACGGCCTGACGGGCGATCTGCGTAAGATCCGCGTACTGTGCTCAGAAAACGCGCACTTCTCCGTGCAGAAAAACATGGCGCTGATGGGTCTGGGCTACCAGTCCGTGGTGCAGGTGAAAACGGACGAATTCTCGCGCATGGATCTGACCGATCTGGCGGCGAAAATCGAACAGTGCAACGCGAATGGCGAACAGATCCTGGCGATTGTCGCGACAGCAGGGACCACCGATGCCGGTGCTATTGACCCTCTGCGTGCTATTGCTGAGCTGGCGGCGAAGCAGAATATCTGGGTACACGTTGATGCGGCATGGGGCGGCGCGCTGCTGATGTCTGAGCAGTATCGTCACTACCTGGACGGCATTGAACTGGTGGATTCCGTTACTCTGGACTTCCACAAGCAGTTCTTCCAGACCATCAGCTGCGGTGCTTTCCTGCTGAAAGAAGCACGCCACTATGAACTGATGCGCTATCAGGCGGCTTACCTGAACTCTGAGTTCGACGAAGAAGCAGGCGTGCCTAACCTGGTGTCCAAATCGCTGCAGACCACGCGCCGTTTCGACGCGCTGAAGCTGTGGATGAGCCTGGAAGCGCTGGGTCAGGAGCAATACGCAGCGATCATCGATCACGGCGTGACGCTGGCACAGCAGGTTGCGGCTTATGTGCAAGAGCAGCCTGCTCTGGAACTGGTTATGCAACCGCAGCTGGCAAGCGTACTGTTCCGCTTCCGCGGACAGGTGCAGACCGATGAAGCGGGTATCGCCCTGCTGAACCAGAAAATTGGTGATGCGCTGCTGGAATCCGGCCGTGCAAACGTCGGCGTGACTGAGCATAACGGTGTCACTTGCCTGAAGCTGACGCTGTTGAACCCAACCGTGACGCTGGAAGATATTAAAATCCTGCTGTCTCTGGTTGAGCGCACCGCTCAGGAAGTTCTGGCGAAGTAATACAAAACCCCTCTTCCGCAAGAAGAGGGGTTATTTTTATACCCCTGCCCACCACATTCTGGCTTTTAATCCCCAGTAACTCGTCCACCCCGTAGTCGTGCTGACAACGTCCCCCTTCGACACAATGACCAGCGTCGGCGTTACGCTCACCTGCCATGCCTGCGACAGCGCACCGTTTTCATCATTTATCACCGGCATTTTCAGCTGTTTCTTTTCAACCCAGCGCGCAAGCTTTGCGTCATCACCGGAACGCATGGCAATACTCACCACATTGCCACCCTCTTCTGCCAGCTTATTGACTGCAGGCGTGGTATAACGGCAGATGCTGCACCAGGTGGCCCAGACGTAAATCAGTAGCGGCCGGTCCTGACTGAGCGCCGCAATGTCGTGCATCGTGCCATCAATCCCCTGCATCGGAGTTGCACTAAACGTGGCAGGTAATGTCGGCTTGCGGTACTGATCCACACCCCACATCACGGCCAGCGCCAGCAGAACGAGTATGATCCCTTCCCGCGCCCAGCGGCGCAGTTTGCTGAATTTGCGGTTTTCCATTATGACCTCGAGAGTTAACGAAGGTCATCTTAGCGAGCTATGCGTCGTTTCGCTGTAAAGAAGTGTCGCGAGTGTACCGCTTTGCCACGCTGGTAAAACTTTAATCCTTGCGCGGTTGCCGTGTCGTGCTATGGCCATATTCGTATTGACCATAGCCTGAGTGGTAATACAGAGCAGCTGACTTCACCACGTCGTTCAGCACGGTCCCTTTTATGCACGCCCCATTTGTTGCAGGCGCTTGATGCAGTTCTCCATCTCTTTCAGGCTGGTCTTGCCAAAGCGAGCAACCAGCAATGAAGTTGCAGCCACCCTGACTGCCACTGCGGCATCGGTAACAGCCAGCACCGGCGGGGTATCAAGGATCACAAGGTCATAATGTTCATCTGCCCACGTCATTAACACTCTGAAGCGATCGCTCATCAGCAGTTCTGAAGGTTGCGATGGAACCGGCCCACAGGTCAGCACATCAATATTGCCTTTTTCATAGCGCTGAATCGCCTCCTGACACGCACATTTTCCGTCAAGCACCCCGGAAAGTCCGGTGTGGTTTTTTAAACCGAATACGTTATGGACATATCCCTCACGCATATCCGCGTCAATGAATAACACCCTGAGCCCGGCCTGTGCCTCAATCGCTGCCAGTGAGGTGCTGACCAGCGTTTTTCCGCAGTCCTGCGTCGGGCCAGAAATCATGACGATCCGGTTAGCGGCATCCTGCAGCGTGAAATGCAAGCTGGTACGCAACCCCCGCACAGCCTCAACAAAAATATCTGCTGGCCGGTCAACAGGCAGGAAAGGCACATCGGTAATCTTGTGACTCCAGCGCGAGCCAAATACTCTTTTCCTGTGCAGGTGCGTTTTTTTCCACAGCCACATCGAACGCGGCAAGGTAGCCATCACCTGAACTCCCAGCCCTTCAAGCTGCTCGGCGGTGTTGAGACCACGTCTGAGCGCAATGCGAACCAGCACCAGCCCCATTGAGAATATCAACCCCAGCAGGGCACCAAAAACAATAATCAGCGGCTTTCGCGGTTTAACAGGATCAGGTTGCGTCACCGCGCTGTCGATAATTCGCACGTTACCGATGGCGCTGGAACGTGAGATGTTCAACTCTTGCTGACGTGTGAGTAGCTGCAGGTAGATTGTCCGACCTGACTCCACATCCCGACTGAGGCGCAAAATGTCCTGTTGAGTCGAAGGCATGGCTGAGACACGCTGATTCAGGCGAACTTTCTCCTGTACCAGCGTCTGGCGTTTTTCATGCAATGCGCGGTAATTCGGGTGATCTTTCTTGAAGAGTTGAGAAATCTCCGCCTCACGAAACGTCAACTCGTTAAGCTGGTTTTCGATATTAACAATCTGTTCAAGAACCGATTTCGCTTCCAGCGAAAGATCGACCGAGTCACGCTGTTTGCGATACTGATTCAGCCGCTCTTCGGCCTGCTCGAGCTCGATTCTGATTTTAGGTAACTGCTGCTGTAAAAACGCAAGACTTCGCGAATCCTGCGCTTCCTGACGGGCAATATTTTGCTGCAGGTAATTGTTGGCAATACGGTTGAGCACATGGGCAATACGATCAGGATCGCTGCCGGTCAGGGTGAGCGTCATTACTCCACTCTGTTTTGCCGATTCAACTACGCTAAATTGGTTGCTCAGCGCATTGATTGCCTCCAGACGGGAACAGGTTTGTAGCGTGAATTGCGTGCCCGTTGGGGCATTCAGTTTCGCCACCAGCAGGGAAATCCCCTCTTTTTCAAAAGGTTTTCCCTCCCTACCCTCAGCATAAAAATTGTCGCCTTCCAGCCGGTATGCGCCTTTTTCCAGCACCGTGAGCACAAGGGATCGTGGTTTTCCATCAACAAGTGGCAGTTGTAACCAACCAAGGGCGATCGTCGCTGGCTTACGGCCCTGCAACTGCACCCACAACTGCCCTACGACAGGGAAAGTACGCCACGTCACGTGCTGCGTTAAACCTAATTCATCAACGGTAGCGCCCAGGATCATGCGTGATTTAAGCAGGAGTATTTCTGGTTCCACATCGGGAGACATCTCATTACCAAACTGTCTTAAATTTTTGAGCAGGCTATTATCCTGCTTTCCTTCCACCTGAATTAAGGCATCCGCGCGGTATACGGGCGTGGCCAAAAAAGCATACAGGCCTGCCAGCAAGGTAAAAATGACAGTCATCGATAAAATGACTGCACGATGATCGATCATTTCGCCGAGTAGACGAATGAGATCAATTTCATGATTTTCCGGTGTTGTGGCACCGTAACTGCCTGTTGTGTAAGACGACATTAACGCTTCATTCCTTGTTGACTCAATCGATGAGCCCATTCCTGGCTGGCTTTGCCCAGCAGTCCGAAAACATAGTCGAATGCTTCACGGCTTTTACGATAGGGATCGGGGATGTCCTGCGGCTCCAGCCATTGCCCAAAGAGCAGAGATTTGCCGCGAATTTCCGGGGCCATGGCAGAGATAAAGCGAAGATGAGCAGGTTCCATAACCAGAATAAGATCCGATTCCCGCATGATCTGCGGAGTTAATTTGCGCGCGCGATGTTCACCGAGCGAGAGCCCATGTCGCCCGGCCACGTCCTGAGCGTGGATATCCGCCGGGCTTCCTTCCAGCCCAAATATGCCTGCCGAGGTGATCTGTTTTCCCGGTAGCAACTGGCGTAACAACTGCTCTCCAATCGGTGAGCGACAAATATTGCCGGTGCAAACCACTAAGATGGAATCGAACATTATTGCGGCCACGATCTGATGTAACGGACCGTTTCGGTCAGATCATGAACACCGCTGATGGTCGGCACGAGCTGAGTAATGACGCGATTCCAGCGCGACAGCGGAGCCGTGGTGACATAAACAATGTCGTAGGGTTCAAGCTGGAATTCGGTGCCCAACACCATCGCAGAGGCATCCTGCGCATTAAGCTGATAAATGTTGGCGATTTTTCCCGCATTGTTGCCTTTAGCAATGGAGCGAATGACAAAAATACCCGTCGCATCGGCCATGTCCTGGTTCAACCCGCCCGCATTGCTCAGCGCTTCGGCAAGGGTCATCCCACTCCTGTCCATCTTCAGCGTGCTCTGCTTAATCACTTCCCCCATCACAAAGACTTTCAGTGCGTCATTGCGTGGAACAAAAAGAATATCGCCCGGGTAGAGCAGCTTATTTTGCGTCAGGTCGCCGCGCTGCATCAGCGCGTACAGAGAGAGGTGCGAATCTTTCCCCTCGTGAGTGAGAACCACATTGCGCCAGTCAGCGTCAGCAGAAAGCCCACCCGCCGCGTTGACGGCATCCATAACCGTCATTGGAATATTGGTGATAGCCTGCTGGCCAGATTTGGCGACTTCGCCAGTGACATAAGCTTTTTGCGAGCGGAAGGCCGCCACGCTGACATCCACCTGCGGGCTTTCGATAACGCTCTCCAGTCGTGTGGCGATCTCCTCCCTCACTTCAGAGACCGTTTTTCCCGCCACAGTGACTTTTCCGACATAGGGATAAAAGAGGGTACCATCCGCGTTCACCCAGTTACCGGCATCACTGGCACTTCGATATTGCCCAGCCGGTGTTGTCAGTTCAGGGTGATCCCAAACGGTAACGGTTAAAACATCACCTGCTCCAATGCGGTATTCCCAGTTTCTGAGCTGCTCATCCAGCTTAGGATTTGGCTGAGATTTCACGACGGCGGGACGCAATTTTTCAATCAGGGAAGGGGTAAGTGGATAAAGATCCACACGCTTATCAACATTATTATATTCATCACCCGTCGTGATGATATTTTTCCCTGATGAGCTTAATGCTTGCCCGGGAGAAAATACACAGCCAGTCAACTGACTTATCGCTAAGAATATTACAAATAGTGTAGTTGTGTTTTTCATTAAAATTAATTTATGATTCATGAGCACAACAAACGTATAACAGAAAATTCAGAAAGAATTACTGAACCCATCAACGCTCTGTTTTTCATGCAGTTAAATAAAAAAAACACATCATCTAATGATGCGCTGGATTAACTTAATAAACGGAAGGAGGTTGAATTAAAAATTAAACCGTTCCGCTTTTATAAGTTTAATTTGCCTTTAAAAAAAACGCATGTCTTTCAGATCACAAACTTAGAGTAAATTTATACTTTCAGAATTAATTAAAAAACACATTTCTGCACTGAATTACTCTTAGGAAATATCATTCATAAGCAAAATGGTATTAACCATTTGATCTACACAAAATCGTCCACTTTTGTTACATTTTTTTTCTAACAGGGTCTGCTGGGATACTTAAAATAGGCTGTCTGCCACATCGTCATCACTACAGCAGGCTGAGAGTATCAGTAACGATATAACTGGAGAAAAAATGGCTAAGCGTACATGGCTACTTCTGGGTGTAATAATGTCTCTTGCGAGTGCGGCTTCAGCAGCCCCGCAAACAGCGTCAGCGTCTGGCGGCATCAAAGCTTATGAAGAACAAGAGTTCATCGCTGATTTCACGAAGTTCAAAATTGGCGACACCGCACCTGCGCAGTATCAAACGCCCGAGTACACCATCAAACAGTACCAGTTGCGTAACCTCCCGGCACCGGATGCCGGTACACACTGGACCTATATGGGCGAGAATTACGTCCTGATCGGTGATACTGATGGCAAAATCTACAAAGCCTATAACGGAGATATCTTCTATCACCGCTGATTCGATCCTGATTCGCCCGTGGCAGGAGAGCGATCGCCCTTTCCTGCGCACGCTCTACCTCCACGCCCGGCGTGAAGCCTGGCCGTGGTTGGACAATTCACAGTGGCAGCTTGAAGACTTTGATGCAGCAACCCGTGACGAAGTAATTTGGGTCGCCGTTCAGAACGGTCATCGCCTGGGTTTTGCTTCAGTCTGGACGAACGATAATTTCCTGCACAACCTGTTTGTTGACCCGCAGTATCAGAGCCTTGGAGTCGGACACTTGCTCCTGGGGCAGGTGCAGAAAACGTTTACCAGCACAGGTTCGCTTAAGTGTCTGAAGAAGAATTCGCGGGCTGTTGCGTTTTACCAGCGACACGGCTGGCACATTGAGTCGAAGGGAATTTCTCCGGACGGAGAGTACTATCTGATGCATTACCGGCTTGGGTAAAGTCAGGTGGCGCTACGCTTACCTGACCTACAAAACCGTATTCCGTAGGCCGGGTAAGGCGAAGCCGCCACCCGGCAATTCGGAGCTGGGAACTTACACCGCGCGGAACGCGATATCACCCGGTATCACTTCACCCTGCCAGTAGAGCTGCGCTGCAACGCGCCCCGCCAGCTGGCGATACATCTCAGCAAATTCGCTGTCCGGACGGCTGACGACCGTCGGTTTTCCGCTGTCGAGATCCTCACGAAGAGTAATATGCAGCGGCATCTGGCCAAGCAGTTGGGTGTGATATTTCGCGGCCAGTTTTTCTGCCCCACCCGTACCAAAGATTGGTTCGTGGTGACCGCAGTTGCTGCAGATGTGCATGCTCATGTTTTCAACAATACCAAGCACCGGCACTTCCACTTTCTCGAACATCACGATGCCTTTTTTGGCGTCAATCAGCGCGATATCTTGCGGCGTGGTCACCACAACCGCTCCCGTAACCGGAATATTCTGCGCCAGCGTGAGCTGAATATCACCGGTACCCGGCGGCATATCCAGCACCAGATAATCCAGATCCGGCCACATCGTCTCCTGCAGCATCTGCATCAGCGCTTTGCTGGCCATCGGGCCACGCCAGACCATGGCGTTATCATCGGTGACCAGATACCCAATGGAGTTGGTGGCCAGGCCATGAGCCATGATGGGGGCCATGTGAGTGCCATCCGGCGAGGTTGGACGCTGGTTTTCCGCCCCCAGCATGTTTGGAATAGAAGGCCCGTAGATATCGGCATCCAGAATACCGACCTTTGCCCCTTCTGCCGCCAGCGCCAGCGCCAGGTTAACCGCGGTGGAGGATTTACCTACCCCGCCTTTGCCTGAACTTACGGCAATGATATTTTTCACACCGTTCACGCCCGGCTGGTTTTTCACCCGCTTCAGGGTAGCGATGCTGTGGGTCAGCTTCCAGTCAATCGCTTTTGCACCGGTAATGCGCAGCAGTTCAGAGCTGGTTTGCTCTTTCAACGCGTCAAATGCGCTGCTCCAGACGAACGGCATCTGCAACTCAATGTGCAGGGTATCGTCCAGCCAGGCGACGTGGTGCAACACTTTCAGCGTCGTAAGATTATGTTTCAGGGTTGGATGCTGAAAGTTAGCCAGCGTCCCGGCGACCATTGCTCGTAAGGCTTCCGGTGATTTGGCCTGGGATTGAGAACTCATCCCGACTCCTTTGTTCTTGTGAATAAGACCTTAGATGAACAAGTTTACCTGAAAGGCCGTGGTTTGTGCTTACTTAATAATGCCCCTTTTGGTAATATCAAAAACCCTTTTCACAGTTAAAAGAAGTAATGCCTACTATGACTCAAGTCGCGAAGAAAATTCTGGTAACGTGCGCACTGCCGTACGCCAACGGCTCAATCCACCTCGGCCACATGCTGGAGCATATCCAGGCTGATGTCTGGGTCCGTTACCAGCGAATGCGCGGCCACGAGGTTAATTTCATCTGTGCGGACGATGCCCACGGCACGCCGATCATGCTGAAAGCTCAGCAACTGGGGATTTCCCCGGAGCAGATGATTGCCGAAATGAGTCAGGAGCATCAGACTGATTTTGCTGGCTTTGACATCAGCTACGACAACTATCACTCCACGCACAGCGACGAAAACCGTGAGCTGTCGGAGCTGATCTACACGCGTCTGAAAGAGAACGGTTTTATCAAAAACCGCACCATCTCCCAGCTGTACGATCCGGAAAAAGGCATGTTCCTGCCGGACCGTTTCGTCAAAGGCACCTGTCCAAAATGTAAATCCCCGGACCAGTACGGCGATAACTGCGAAGTGTGCGGCGCGACCTACAGCCCGACCGAGCTTATCGAGCCGAAATCCGTGGTGTCCGGCGCAACGCCTGTGATGCGTGACTCCGAGCACTTCTTCTTCGACCTGCCATCCTTCAGTGAAATGCTGCAGGCATGGACCCGCAGCGGCGCGCTGCAGGAGCAGGTAGCGAACAAGATGCAGGAGTGGTTCGAGTCCGGTCTGCAGCAGTGGGATATCTCCCGCGATGCACCGTACTTTGGTTTCGAAATTCCGAATGCACCGGGTAAATATTTCTACGTCTGGCTGGATGCGCCAATCGGCTACATGGGCTCCTTCAAGAACCTGTGCGACAAACGTGGCGACACCGTCAGCTTCGACGAATACTGGAAGAAAGATTCCACAGCCGAGTTGTATCACTTCATCGGTAAAGACATCGTTTACTTCCACAGCCTGTTCTGGCCGGCGATGCTGGAAGGCAGCAACTTCCGCAAGCCAACCAACCTGTTCGTACACGGCTACGTGACGGTAAACGGCGCGAAGATGTCCAAGTCCCGCGGGACGTTCATCAAAGCCAGCACCTGGCTGAACCACTTCGATGCGGACAGCCTGCGCTACTACTACACCGCGAAGCTCTCTTCCCGCATCGACGATATCGACCTGAACCTGGAAGATTTCGTGCAGCGCGTGAACGCCGACATCGTCAACAAAGTGGTGAACCTGGCATCCCGTAACGCGGGCTTTATCGCGAAGCGTTTTGACGGCGTGATGGCAGCCGAACTGGCTGACCCAGCCCTGTACAAAACCTTTACCGATGCCGCAGCCACCATTGGCGAAGCGTGGGAAGCGCGTGAGTTCGGTAAGGCCGTGCGTGAAATTATGGCACTGGCAGACCTGGCTAACCGCTATGTGGACGAGCAGGCTCCGTGGGTTGTGGCGAAACAGGAAGGCCGTGATGCCGATCTGCAGGCTATCTGCTCCATGGGGATCAACCTGTTCCGCGTACTGATGACGTACCTGAAGCCGGTTCTGCCACAGCTTGCTACACGTGCAGAAGCGTTCCTGAACACTGAACTGACCTGGGATGCGATTGCTCAGCCGCTGCTCGGCCACAAGGTGAACACCTTTAAAGCGCTGTACAACCGCATCGAGATGAAGCAGGTTGAAGCGCTGGTTGAAGCTTCGAAAGAAGAGGTGAAAGCCGCTGCTGCGCCGGTTACCGGCCCGCTGGCTGACGATCCGATTCAGGACACCATCACCTTTGATGATTTCGCGAAAGTTGACCTGCGCGTGGCGCTGATTGAAAACGCGGAGTTTGTGGATGGCTCCGATAAACTGCTGCGTCTGACGCTGGATCTGGGCGGCGAGAAACGTAATGTCTTCTCGGGTATTCGTTCTGCGTATCCAGACCCACAGGTGCTGATTGGCCGCCAGACGGTCATGGTGGCTAACCTGGCACCACGCAAAATGCGCTTTGGTATTTCTGAAGGCATGGTGATGGCCGCAGGCCCTGGCGGGAAAGATATCTTCCTGTTAAGTCCTGACGAAGGCGCGAAGCCTGGTCAGCAGGTGAAATAACAAAAAAGCCGGAGATAATCTCCGGCTTTTTTTATGGCTTCGCGCTGTGTATGCGATTCGTCAGCCCGCGCAAGAAATAGCGCATAAACTGGTCTCCGCACTCGCGATAGTTCTTATGGTCCGGGGCACGCATCATGGCGGTGATCTCTGGCATCGAGACGCGGAATTTCTGCTCGGTCATGATCGCCAGGATATCGTCAGTCTTCAGTGAAAACGCAATACGCAGCTTTTTCAGCACCGTATTGTTGTTTACGCGACGCTCCAGCGCCAGCTCTGGCGCAGACTCATCTTTACCGCGCTTGTCATAGATCAGGCCGTTCAGGAAGCCAGACAGAATAATGTCCGGGCAGCGGACAAAGCCCTCTTCGTCTTCTTTGGTCATCCAGGTATCGAAACCGGCCGACGTGGACTCCATGTCGGAGAGCGCAAGAATGCGCACCATGTCGTTATTATTCGCTTTCAGGGTGTAGCGCAAGCTACGGAGAATATCGTTACTGAGCATAGAGCCTTCGAATGTCGATGATGCAATGGCGCGCAGTGTACCAGCTTTACAGGCCAATCGCCTCTTTCAAACTCTTCAGGTAGCGACGGCTAACCGGCACCGTTTGCCCGGCGCGCAGCACCAGCTCTGCCTGACCGTTGTCTTCCAGGCGGATCTCTTTCAGGTGCGCCATATTGACCAGATACTGGCGATGGCAGCGAATGAGCGGCGTGCGGCTCTCCAGCGTCCGCAAGGTCAACTCGGTAAACCCTTCATTTCCTTCCGCACTGGTGACAAATACGCCGCTCAGGCGGCTGCTGACAAATGCCACATCATCCATCTGCAAAAGATAAATCCGGCTGTGTCCGGTGCAGGGGATAAACTTCAGCGGCTGCTGGTTCTCGGGCAACAGCGTGACATCCTGAACGGTACGCTCCTGGCGTAATCGGGTCAGGGTCTTTTCCAGCCGCTTCTCTTCAATTGGCTTGAGTAAATAATCAAACGCATGTTCCTCAAAGGCTTTAACGGCATATTCGTCGAATGCGGTTAAAAACACGATGTAGGGACGATGCTCCGGATCGAGCATCCCGACCATCTCCAGCCCGCTGATTCGGGGCATCTGAATGTCGAGGAACAGTACGTCCGGGCGCAGTTTGTGGACAGCACCGATAGCCTCAATGGCGTTCGCACACTCACCCACAATCTCAATATCAGGCTGCTCCTGCAGCAGAACGCGCAGGTTTTCCCGTGCCAGCGGCTCGTCATCCACAATCAGCACTCTTAACATGCGTTTTCCTCCAGCGGCAGTCGTACGGTAATTCGGGTAAATCGATCGGGCTCACAGGCGACGGTGATGCCGCAGTCATCGCCAAAATGTGCACGCAGACGTTTATCTACCAGACTCATCCCTAAACCCCCTGTAGCGGAAGGCTGGTAAAGCCCGGCGTTATCTTCGATATCGAGCACCAGATGATGATTAAAACGGCTGGCGGAAATAGTGACCTCCCCGATACCCAGAAGCTGTGAGGTACCGTGTTTGATGGCATTTTCTACAATAGGCTGCAGGGTAAAAGCAGGAAGATGTTGATGGGACAGCTCATCCGGGACGGAGAGCGACACCTGCAGGCGCGACTGGAAACGTGCCTGCTCAATCTGTAGATAAGCATTAACGTGCTCAATCTCATCGGCCAGGGTCACGATCTCAGAAGGACGCTTCAGGTTCTTACGGAAAAAGGTCGACAGAAACTGCACCAGCTGCGCGGCCTGATCGCTGTCGCGCCGAATGACCGCTTTGAGCGTATTGAGAGCATTAAACAGGAAGTGCGGGTTCACCTGAGCATGCAGGAGTTTTATCTCTGACTGGGTCAGCAACGCCTTCTGGCGCTCATACTGCCCGGCCAGGATCTGTGCGGAAAGCAATTGGGCGATCCCCTCCCCCAGCGTGCGGTTGATGGAACTGAACAGGCGATTTTTCGCTTCATACAGTTTGATGGTACCCATCACTCTCTGGTTTTCTCCGCGCAACGGAATGACCAGCGTAGAACCCAGTTTGCACTGCGGATGCAGCGAACAGCGATAAGGCACTTCGTTACCGTCGGCATAAACCACTTCGCCAGTTTCAATGGCGCGCAGCGTATAGGCTGAGGAGATGGGTTTACCAGGCAAATGGTGATCGTCCCCGGTACCGGTAAAGGCCAGCAGCCGCTCACGGTCTGTTATCGCCACGGCACCGATATCCAGCTCTTTATAGAGAACCAGCGCAACCTTCATGCTGTTTTCTTCGTTAAAGCCCTGGCGCAGGATCCCTTCCGTCGAAGCGGCAACCTTCAGCGCGGTTGCGGAAAACGCCGAGGTGTACTTCTCAAACATGGCACGTTTATCGAGCAAAATACGCATAAACAGCGCCGCCCCCACGGTGTTGGTCACCATCATCGGGGCGGCAATGCTGCTGACCAGGTGCAGCGCATCCTCAAACGGGCGGGCAATCAGCAAAATGATCGCCATCTGCGCCATTTCGGCGACAAAGGTAATCGCACCTGCGGTCAGTGGGCTGAAGACTTTATCCGGACGGCCACGTTTGATCAGATAGCTATGCACCAGGCCACCGAGCAGCCCTTCTACGATCGTGGAAATCATGCAACTGAGTGCCGTCATCCCGCCCATGGAATAGCGATGCAGGCCCCCCGTTAAACCGACAAGACCCCCGACGACGGGACCGCCCAACAGTCCGCCCATCACCGCGCCGATAGCGCGCGTATTGGCAATAGAGTCTTCGATATGAAGACCAAACCAGGTCCCCATAATGCAGAATATGGAAAATACGACGTAGCAGAGAAATTTGTGCGGCAGACGGACGGTGACTTGCATCAGCGGAATAAACAGGCGCGTTTTGCTCATCAGCCAGGCGATGACAAGGAACACGCACATCTGCTGAAGCAACAGCAGCACCAGATTAAACTCGTACATACTCAAAACCGCACACGCTAAAAACGCGTAACATACACTGATAAGGGGGAACTTTCTTTGAAGCACCCCAAAAAAGCGCGAAATCGTGTTCGCAATCACATCTTTTTCCGAACATTGCGCATGCTTCGCATTTTTTGTTCAAAAATCAATCAATCCTTCCTGGTTCGGCAAAGTGGGTCTACATTTATTCTGGGGAAGCGTGAGCCAGGGGGCGAATATGGCGCTTTACACAATAGGTGAAGTAGCACTCCTTTGTGATATCAATCCCGTTACCCTACGGGCGTGGCAACGGCGGTATGGATTACTGAAACCGCAAAGAACGGATGGCGGACATCGCCTTTTCAACGATGCCGATATCGACCGGATCCGTGAGATTAAAAGCTGGATCGACAACGGTGTGCAGGTTGGCAAAGTAAAGTCTCTGCTTTGCCAGGACGATCCTGACACACAGCACCTCTGGCGCGAACAACAGGAAACCCTGCTAAGACTTCTGCAGGCAGGCAACCTGCAGCGCCTGCGCGCATGGATAAAAGAGCAAGGGCGCGATTATCCGGCACAAACGCTGATCACGCATCTTTTCATACCGCTTCGCCGTCGTCTGCAGTGCCAACAGTCCACCCTGCAGGCGCTGCTCAGTATGCTCGATGGTGTGCTTATCAACTACATTGCCGTCTGTCTTGCCTCCGCGAAGAGCAAGGCCGGGAAAGATGCGCTGGTGGTCGGATGGAACGTGCACGATACCACCCGCCTGTGGCTGGAAGCCTGGATTGCAACGCAAAAGGGCTGGCGCGTGGATGTCCTTGCGCATTCGCTGGCACAGCTGCGGCCCGAATTTTTCGATGGTCAGACTCTGCTGGTCTGGTGTGGCGAAGTGCCATCCGCCTCGCAGCAACAGCTGCTGACGGAATGGCGTGAACATGGTTACCCGGTTTACTCACTTGGCCCGGATGAACAGTAACGGCATTTAATGGTTCATTAACAGCTGCGCTTCACCGTATAATTGTTCCGTTAACAACAGGAGCAGATGATGAAGGCAACCAAACTGGCCATTATTACCCTTTTTGTCCTGATGGCCGTAAGCGGTATCGGCGGCGTGATGCTGGCAGGATACTCGTTTATTGTTCGCGGCGGTGTCGGCTGAAGTACAGCGCCAGCCGCTCAAAAACGCGATCGACGACGATCGCCGCCAGCGCGACCAGCACCGCCCCCTGCACAATATACGCCGTATTAAACCCGCTTAAGCCGATTATGATCGGCGTTCCCAGCGTATTGGCTCCGACCGTCGAAGCAATCGTCGCCGTTCCGATGTTGATAATGACCGACGTACGGATCCCGGCAATAATTACCGGTGCCGCTAAAGGTAATTCAACCTTACGTAACCGCTGCCCGCGGCTCATCCCCATCCCCTCAGCCACGCTCAATACAGACGCAGGTACCGCCGCAATACCCGCCAGCGTGCCCTGTAGAATGGGCAGTACGCCATATAAAATCAGCGCAATAATAGCCGGTTGCTGACCAAAGCCCATGACCGGCACCGCTATCGCCAGCACCGCCACCGGTGGAAACGTCTGGCCGATTGCCGCTATCGTTTCGACCAGCGGACGAAATTCCCGGCCCGCTGGCCGTGTCACCACAATACCCGCCCCCACCCCCAGCACAACAGCGATAGCGCTTGAGAGGACCACCAGCCAGAGATGCGCCAGGGCGAGGTTAATAAAGCTCTCCTGCTGATAGACCGGTCGCGGCAGCTCGGGGAAAAGGGTACTGAACAGCGCCGCGCTGTGCGGCATCAGAAACAGTAAGGCGACAAAGATCGCTACCAGCCAGAAAAGCGGATCACGCAGTGTCTTCACGCACCACCTCCCCGGCCAGCAGATCGCGAAAATGCAAGGTACCACTCGGCGCACCGCGGGCGTCCGCAACAGGTAGCACCTCACACTGGCCCGCGACAAACGCGGAGAGCGCATCCCGCAGGCTCATCTGCTCCTGCAACGGTTCACCGCTCACCGGTGCATCCTCCCGACGCATGTAGTCGTTGACCGTCCGAAGGGAAAGCAGCCTGACGCCCAGCTCGCTGCGGCCAAAAAACTCACGCACAAAATCACTTTTTGGATGGCTTAACAGTTCGAGCGGGGTCCCCTGCTGAACCACCTCGCCGTGATCCATCAGCACCAGATGGTCGGCCAGACGCAGGGCTTCATCAATATCGTGCGTCACGAGAACGATCGTGCGTCCGAGAATGCGGTGAATGCGGGTCATTTCCGCCTGCAGCGCCCCGCGCGTGACCGGATCAAGCGCACCGAAGGGTTCATCCATCAACAATACCTGTGGGTTGGCCGCCAGCGCGCGCGCCACCCCGACCCTCTGCTGCTGTCCCCCGGAAAGCTGGTGCGGATAGCGGTCACGCAGGGCGGGCTCTAGTCCCAGCAGGGACATCAGTTCATCCACCCTGTCAGCGATTTTAGCCCGCGACCACTTCTCCAGCTGCAGCACGGTGGCAATGTTCTGCGCCACCGTCCAGTGCGGAAACAGGCCTATCGACTGAATGGCGTAGCCCATCCGGCGACGCAATTCCAGCACCGGCAGGCTGCGGATCTCCTCGCCGGCAAAGCGGATCAAACCGCTATCATGCTCAACCAGACGATTGATCATCTTCAGGGTGGTGGATTTCCCCGAACCTGATGTACCAATGAGAACGGAAAATGCGCCCTCGGCAAAGTTCAGGTTCAGGTGGCTTGCCGCCGGACGCCCCGCAAAAGTTTTACTGACATCATGAAATTCAATCATTGGCTCTTCTCCTGAGCAGCGCGAGCCATAAGGCAAACAGCGCATCGACGACAACCGCCAGCGCAATCGTGGGAACCACGCCTAATAACACCAGATCGAGGGCACTACTCAGCAGCCCCTGAAATACCAGCGCGCCAAAACCGCCCGCCCCAATCAGCGCCGCAATCACCGCCATGCCGACGGTTTGTACTGCCACCACCCGCAGGCTGCGCAGCAGCAGGGGCAGTGCCAGAGGAAGCTGGATCTGCCAGAAACATTGTCGCGTGCTCATCCCCATCGCATGGGCGCTTTCCAGCACATCCGGGGCGACCTGGCTCAAGCCCGCAACCACCCCACGCACCAGCGGCAACAGTGCATACAACACCAGCGCGATCAGCGCGGGGGTTAATCCCGTACCGGCGATCCCTATTGTTCCCAACACAGGAAATGACTTCACCAGCCCGGCCAGAGGGGCAATCAGCAGACCAAACAGCGCAACGGAAGGGATCGTCTGGATTACGTTCAGCACGGCAAAAACGCCCCCCTGACGTGAAGGATGGCGATAGCACCACATGCCCAGCGGGATCCCGAGCAGAAGGGCCGGGAAGAGCGTGCCGAAGAGAATGGTCAGATGTTGCGCCAGGGCATCATCAAATACCTCCTGACGGTTGGCATACTCTTTTAACAGCGAGAGATTATTCAGCTCGCCGCTAAACAGCAGGAACAATGGAATAACCCATATCTGCGCATTGAGCACCCAACGCCAGACGGACGCAGAGATGAGGCGACGTATGGCATCGCTGCAGGCGAGCAGGCACAGCGCCAGCCACAGCCACAGGCCGCTTCCCACCGTCGTTCTTGCCAGCGGACTTTCCGCCGATGCCATATGCGTTGCCGCAAGCCCGGCTCCCCAGAAAAGGGTGATAAAAAGCCCTTCAGAGAGCAGCAACGTCAACCATTGTGCTGTACGACCTTGCCAGAGCGATAGCGCAACCCACGCCCCCGGTGCCACCGCCAGCAACCACGGTGTAAACGACCAGACTTCCCAGAGAGAACGCCCCTCCCCCGACATCAGGCGATTAGGGGCGACATTCACAAACGGTAACGCGACCGCTGCGATGGTCACACAGGCCAACAGCAGCAGGACGCGGTTATGACATTTTATTGGCACAGCTTTTTCCCGTTACTTCACAAGCCCTTGTTGCTTCAGGAAGTCGGCGGCCACTTTTTTGGCATCCAGCCCCTCGACGGCAATGCTGGCATTCAGCTGTTGCAGCGTTTTTTCATCCAGTTTTTCGAAAACAGGTTTGAGCCAGTCGGCAATCTCCGGATAGGCTTTCAGCACTGCCTCACGTACCACCGGCGTCGGGGCATAAATCGGCTGTACGCCTTTTGGATCGGTCAGGGTTTGCAGGCCAAGTGCCGCGACCGGGCCGTCGGTACCGTAGGCCATTGCCGCGTTAACACCCGAAGTTTGCTGTGCTGCGGCTTTGATGGTCACCGCCGTATCGCCGCCTGCCAGAGAGAGCAGTTGCGCCTGGTCAAGCTTGAAGTCATAGGCTTTTTCGAACGCAGGCAGCGCATCAGGACGCTCGATAAACTCTGCCGATGCGGCAAGCTTAAAATCGCCCTTCTCTTTCAGGTAGCGGCTGAGATCGGCCAGGGTAGTCAGCTTCCCTTTCTCCGCCACGTCTTTACGCACGGCGATAGTCCAGGTGTTGTTGGCCGGAGCCGGGGTCAGCCAGACCAGCTTGTTCTGTTCAGCATCGAGCTTTTTGACTTTGTCATATCCGGCTTTGGCGTTTTTCCAGGCCGGATCGTTTTCATCTTTGAAGAAGAATGCGCCGTTACCGGTGTATTCCGGGTAGATATCCAGCTCGCCGGAAGTAATCGCGCCGCGCACGACGGGCGTAGTACCCAGCTGGACTTTATTGACGGTTTTGACGCCGTGGCTTTCGAGCACCTGCAAAATGATATTGCCGAGCAGCGCGCCTTCGGTATCTATCTTTGAGCCCACTTTTACCGGCTCCGCCGCCTGTAAGGGCAGACTTATTGCCGCCAGCAACACCGCAGCTCCCAACATCCCCTTTGCAATCGTCATTCCGCTATCCTCATATTTTTTGCTGCCTTTTTCAGAGGCTTGAGAGAAAAGCGTAGCTTAAAACGGCGTGATTAACCGTCAAAATGCCTTTTTAGCATAAGATAAGACGCATCCCCCGCGAACGGGGGATGCAAAGGAAGGAAAGGTTACAGCAGTTCGAACTCGCCTTTATTCACCCGGGCAGAATCCACACCGATAAACACGTTGAATTTGCCAGGCTCAGCATCGTATTTCATCTGCTGATTCCAGAACTTCAGCGCGTCCACGTCAATTGGGAAGCTGATGGTTTTGGTTTCACCCGGTTTCAGGTTGACCTTTTCAAAGCCACGCAGCTGCTTCACCGGACGACTCATGGAGGCAGTCACATCCTGAACGTACATCTGGATCACCGTAGCCCCTTCGCGCTTACCGGTGTTTGTCACCTCAACGCTGGCTGTCACTTTACCGTCACGCTTCAGGCTCGGGGACGACATTTTCACGTCAGATACCTTGAAGGTGGTGTAGCTCAGGCCATAACCAAACGGGTACAGCGGGCCATTAGCTTCGTCGAAGTAACGAGACGTGTACTTGTTCGGTTTGTCGGCGTTGTACGGACGACCGGTGTTCAGGTGGCTGTAGTAGACCGGGATCTGACCAACGGAGCGCGGGAAGGACATTGGCAATTTGCCTGACGGGTTGTAATCGCCAAACAGTACGTCGGCTATCGCGTTACCGCCTTCGGTACCGGCGAACCAGGTTTCCAGAATCGCGTCAGCCTGCTGGTCTTCTTTCACCAGCGCCAGCGGACGACCGTTCATCAGCACCAGCACCAGCGGCTTGCCCGTCGCTTTCAGGGCAGCGATCAAATCGCGCTGGCTTTGCGGAATGGTGATATCGGTACGGCTGGAAGCTTCATGCGCCATCCCCTGCGCTTCTCCCACAACCGCCACAACGACATCAGACTGTTTTGCCGTTTTAACCGCTTCGTCGATCATCTCTTTCGGCGTGCGCGGGTCAACCTTCACCGCTTCCTCATACTGGTTGAGGAACGTCACGATGTCTTTATCGTTAGTGACGTTAGCCCCTTTGGCATAGACCACACTGGCGTTTTCACCGACAGCGTTCTTAATACCCGTCAGCACGGTCACGGACTGGTCAGCGACGCCCGCCGCGGACCAACTCCCCATCACGTCGCGCTTGCTGTCGGCCAGCGGACCGACCACGGCAATGGTGCCAGATTTTTTCAGCGGCAGCGTGTCGAGGCGGTTCTTCAGTAGTACCAGGCTTTCACGCGCAACTTCACGCGCTTCTTTACGATGCAGACGGCTTTCGGCGTTGGTATCTACCGGGTCAGAGTCTTTCGGCCCCAGGTGACTGTACGGATCGTTAAACAGCCCCATGTCGTATTTCACGTTCAGCACGTGACGCGTGGCATCGTCCAGCTCCGCCATCGTTACCTTGCCGCTCTTCACCAGCCCCGGCAGGTATTTGCTGTAGTACTCGTCGCTCATGCTCATGTTAATGCCGGACTTGAGCGCCACGCGCACGGCATCTTCCGGATCGGATGCGGTACCGTGTTTGATCAGTTCTTTAATGGCGCCGTGGTCAGAAACGGTGATGCCCTTAAAGCCCCACTGGTCGCGCAGTACGTCTTTCAGCAGCCAGGAATCAGACGTCGCAGGCGTGCCGTTCAGCGAGTTGAGCGCCACCATCACCGCGCCGCTGCCCGCGTCCAGACCTGCCTTGTACGGCGGCATATAGTCGTTGAACAGGCGCTGCGGGCTCATGTCAACGGTGTTGTACTCTTTGCCGCCCTCCACTGCACCGTAAGCGGCGAAGTGCTTCACGCTGGTCATGACAGAGTAACGGTCTGCCGGGCTTTTGCCCTGCATCGCTTCCACCATGGTTTTGCCCATCGTGGCGGTTAAATAAGTATCTTCACCAAAGCCTTCGGACGCACGGCCCCAGCGCGGATCGCGGGAGACGTCGACCATCGGTGCCCAGGTCATGTTCAGGCCATCATCTGCCGCTTCATACGCGGAAACTCGCCCCACGGTTTTCACCGCGTCGAGGTTAAAGGAGGAGGCTAAACCAAGGCTGATGGGGAAGACGGTGCGCTGACCGTGCAGCACGTCATAGGCGAAGAACAGCGGTATTTTCAGGCGACTGAGTTCCATCACCTGATCCTGCATTTTACGGATGTCCTGGCGGGTAACGGTGTTAAAAATCGCCCCGACCTGACTATCCTTAATCATTTCACGGATGGCCTCTTTCGGGTTATCCGGGCCGACGCTGATAAGACGCAACTGGCCGATTTTCTCATCGACCGTCATTTTCTTGAGCAATTCCGTCACAAACGCGTCCCGGGCTTCAGGCGTAAGCGGATGATTGCCAAACAAATCCTCTGCCAGCGCGGGTTGCAGCGCCAGGCTGACGGCAACACCTACAGAACATAGCCATTTCATGTTGTTATACTCTCTCATCAATAACCGCCGGAAGATCTCGGCCAAACCGTGCGAAAGGCGCAGTGTGCCACAAACCCTCTGAACGTTGCAGGGTTATTCTCTGATTTTTCTCGTGAATACTCGACCGCTTAACAGTTAATCGCGCTATGCTTTATTGCGAGAAATTTGCCCCACCACAAGGAGTGGAAGATGTCTTCTGTTCAAACTCACAATAACACGACGTTTATCAACGAACTGTCGCGCCTGGTTGGCTCCTCTCACCTGCTTACCGACCCGGCCAAAACCGCCCGCTACCGTAAGGGGTTTCGCTCCGGTCAGGGCGAGGCGCTGGCGGTGGTTTTCCCCGGCACGCTGCTGGAGCTATGGCGCGTGCTGAGCGCCTGCGTCGCCGCAGACAAGATTATATTAATGCAGGCAGCAAACACCGGCCTGACCGAAGGCTCAACGCCGAACGGCAACGATTACGATCGTGACATTGTCATCATCAGCACCCTGCGCCTCGACAAATTACACCTTCTGGATAAAGGTGAGCAGGTGCTCGCCTTCCCTGGTACAACGCTCTACTCTCTGGAAAAGGCACTTAAGCCGCTGGGTCGTGAGCCGCACTCGGTAATCGGTTCCTCCTGCATTGGCGCCTCGGTGGTAGGTGGGATCTGCAACAACTCCGGCGGTTCGCTGGTGCAGCGTGGCCCCGCTTATACCGAAATGTCGCTTTTTGCCCGTATTGACGAAAACGGCAAACTGACGCTGGTTAACCATCTGGGGATTGATCTGGGCGTTACGCCGGAACAAATCCTCAGCAAACTTGACGACGATCGCGTTAAAGATGAAGACGTTCAGCACGATGGCCGCCATGCGCACGATCACGATTATGTTACCCGCGTGCGGGATATCGAAGCCGATACGCCAGCCCGTTACAACGCCGATCCGGATCGCCTGTTTGAATCTTCTGGCTGCGCGGGCAAGCTGGCGGTTTTTGCGGTACGCCTTGATACGTTCCCGGCAGAGAAAAAACAGCAGGTATTTTACATCGGTACTAATCAGCCTGAGGTGCTGACCGAGATCCGCCGCCATATTCTGGGCGAATTCACGCACCTGCCCGTGGCGGGCGAATATATGCATCGGGATATTTACGACATTGCCGAGCGCTACGGCAAAGACACCTTCCTGATGATCGACAAGCTCGGCACCGACAAAATGCCGTTTTTCTTCACTATGAAGGGCCGCACCGACGCGATGCTGGAGAAAGTGTCGCTGTTTAAACCTCACTTCACTGACCGCTTTATGCAGAAGTTAGGCAACGTCTTCCCGGCGCATTTACCGGAGCGGATGAAAACCTGGCGCGACAAATATGAACACCATTTGCTTCTGAAAATGGCCGGTGACGGGATTACCGAAGCGCAGACCTGGCTGACCGAATTCTTCAAAACTGCTGACGGGGATTTCTTTGCCTGTACTCCTGAAGAAGGCAGCAAAGCCTTCCTGCACCGTTTTGCCGCTGCGGGTGCCGCCATCCGTTATCAGGCGGTACATTCAGAAGAGGTAGAAGATATTCTGGCGCTGGATATCGCCCTAAGACGCAACGATACCGAGTGGTTTGAACATCTGCCGCCAGAGATTGACAGCAAGCTGGTACACAAGCTCTATTATGGCCACTTTATGTGCTACGTCTTCCATCAGGATTACATCGTTAAAAAAGGGGTTGATGCGCACGAACTGAAGGAGCAGATGCTCGCCCTGTTACGTGAACGTGGCGCACAATATCCTGCGGAACACAACGTCGGTCATCTTTATAAAGCCCCTGACGCACTTAAGCAGTTTTATCGCGAGAATGACCCTACAAACAGCATGAATCCCGGTATCGGTAAAACAACGCGGAAGAAATACTGGAAAGAGAGTGCTGACACGGAATAGCAGATTACGCAAGCTTCTGATTAATTCCTACAGCCAAATTTGAGAGATTGTTAAGCGCTCCTTAATCGTAATAGAGTAACTGTCTGACGCCGGAGAAACGTTTCTCCGGCATTCTATAACGAGGAGCAGGCACATCATGTCGGCTGTTGATGTTTTATCCGAAACCGAACTGGAAGTGCGTGATGCCCTTCCCGATGATGTGCATGCCATCGCGGCCATCTATGCCTGGCATGTACTTCACGGGCGTGCGTCATTTGAAGAAGTTCCCCCCACCATTGACGAAATGCGTCAACGTATGAAAGGTGTGGCAGAGAACGGTTTACCGTGGCTTATCGCACTGTATCGCGGCATCGTTGTGGGCTATTGCTATGCCACGCCTTACCGCCCGCGACACGCCTATCGTTATACTCTGGAAGAGTCAATATACGTGGATGCCAGCACCACTGGACGCGGTTTTGGCTCCGCATTAATGAGTGCGCTGATTGCGCGCTGCGAACAAGGCCCATGGCGCCAGATGATTGCCGTTGTGGGGGATGGCAGTAATAATCCCGGCTCGTTACGGCTGCACAAAAAACACGGCTTTGAGATTGTCGGTCAGTTGCGCAGCGTGGGGTATAAGAAAGGCGACTGGCGGGATACGGTGATTATGCAGCGTCCACTCAACGATGGAGACTGGACGCTGCCGGAGTAAGCCGGGTAAGGCGAAGCCGCCACCCGGCGCTGACAGGCGGCTCAGTCGTTTTGCGCGGTCGCCATCTGTTCAGCTTTCTGCTTTTTATAGGTCAATGCCGCAGCCGGAACAGGCTGCACTTTCCCCGTTTCAATCCAGGTACGCAGTCGGCTTGCATCCGCGAAGTGGGTGTATTTGCCGAAGGCATCCATCACCACCAGCGCTACCGGTTTGCCGTTAAAAACAGTACGCATGACCAGACAGTGTCCCGCCGCATTGGTAAAACCGGTTTTCGTTAACTGGATATTCCAGTTATCCCGGTAAACCAGATGGTTAGTATTACGGAACGGCAGCGTATAGGCTGGGTTCGCAAACGTCGCCGTCTCTTCACGGGTGGTACTGAGCTGACCAATCAGCGGGTACTGTTTGCTGGCGATCAGCAGTTTTGTCAGATCGCGGGCGGTGGAGACGTTGTTAATCGACAGACCTGTCGGTTCAACATAATGCGTATTGTTCATCCCCAGCGATTTGGCTTTCGCATTCATCGCACGAATAAATGCGTCGTAGCCGCCCGGATAATGGTGGGCGAGGCTCGCCGCAGCGCGGTTTTCAGATGACATCAGCGCCAGCAGCAGCATATTTTTACGGCTGATTTCGCTGTTCAGTCGCACGCGGGAATAAATCCCTTTCATCTCCGGCGTGTGGCTAATATCCACTTTCAGTTTTTCGTCCAGCGGCAGATGTGCATCAAGCACCACCATCGCGGTCATTAATTTGGTAATGGAGGCAATCGGGCGCACCAGGTCCGGATGGCTGGCGTAAATGACCTTATTGGTGTTGAGATCAACAATCATTGCGCTGCCGGAGGCAATTTGCGGCTGGGCAGCAGCAGTCACCGCGGGCGTTTTGGCGATGGCTGGCACGGTAGCGGACGCCCCCAGCAACAGTGCCAGGCTAAGTAAAGAGACTCGGAATTTCAGCATGGTGAGACTTCTGATAATTATTCACGCACGTAATGACGTACACCGCCTGTGTCAACGGTAAACACAGGCTGGCTTCGGCATCATAGCCGTCACCGCGCTTTGTCGCCAGCGGATAATCGTGAGCAGATGCTGCATTGCTGGCATTTACGCCAGCAATGCAGTGAACTTAGAAGAGACGGTATCCATAACCCCAAAGAATTACCGTCAGCGCCAGTAACGCCTCCAGCACCAGCACACCGATAGCGAGTGTTGAACTGGAGAAGCTCAGGCCCTCTTCTTTATTAATATTCAGGAAGGTTGGAACCCCCAGATACAGCAAATAACCGGTGTAAAAGAGGGCAATGGTACCGATCAGCGCGCACAACCAGACCAGTGGATAGAGCGCAACAATACCGCTTAAGAACAGCGGGGTCGCGACATATCCGGCGAAGACCATACAGTGCGCCAGCGATGGACGTTGCGGGTAGTTACGCGCCATCCAGTGAATGACACGCCCCATGACGGCAACACCCGCCAGCATCAGGCCATAAAAGATGATGGCCAGATAAAGCCCGGTAAACCATGAAAGCTGAACTACGGTGCCATCCCCGAAGTTCCAGCCGATTTGAGTTGTTCCGATAAAGGCGCATATTACCGGCACCGCGGCCATCAGCAACACATGGTGCGTGTAATGATGCGAGACGGTTTCATTCTCACTTTTGATGACGTGCATTTCACGATCGGGATGGGAGAAAAGTCCCCAGACATGGTTCATAGAGCCCCCTTGTTGTCGGTCCGTCAGCGATACTTTAAGTATAATGCAGGCTTTAGATTATTTTATGTACAGCAGGAAATTTCCGTTGATTTCCCCGCTGTTGATTCATGGGGTATATGATTAACGGAGGTATACCGAGGGAGATGACGTTTACGTAATGGATATCAACAATCTTATTGAACAATATGGATACGCCGCGCTGGTTGCTGGCAGCGTGGCAGAAGGCGAAACCATCACATTGCTCGGCGGCGTCGCCGCGCATCAGGGGTTACTGAAATTCCCGCTGGTCGTCGCCGCCGTCGCCCTGGGGGGGATGATTGGCGACCAGCTGCTCTACTTTCTGGGGCTGCGCTTTGGACCAGGGCTACTTAAGCGTTTCAAAAAGCATCAGAAGAAAATTCGACGCGCTCAGCGGCTCATTCAACGTCATCCCTATCTGTTCGTCATTGGCACACGCTTTATGTACGGCTTTCGAATTATCGGCCCAATACTGATAGGTGCCAGCCATCTGCCTCCGAAAATTTTCCTGCCGCTCAATATTCTTGGCGCGATTGCCTGGGCGCTTATCTTTACGACGCTCGGTTACGTCGGTGGCGAAGTGATTGGTCCATGGCTGCATAACCTTGACCAGCACCTGAAGCACTGGGCGTGGTTAATTCTGGTGGTTATCGCGGTGATTGCAGTACGGCTGTGGCTGAAGCATCGCGAGAAAACTCGCGATGAGGATTGATGACCCTTTTTAGCCATGATGATAGCCGCCACCCAGTGCCGACGTCAGCTGCAGCGTGGCGTCGATATACTGACCTTTCAGCATCAACCCGGCGAGCTGTTCTTTGAGTGCCGGTATTCTGGCTTCACTGACCCGTGAACCCGCGATAATACCCGCACTAAAACGTGCCTGCGCCAGGGCCACAACGCGCGCCGCATCATTTTCGACCTGCAGCTGTTGGCGATTTTTCGCCATCAGGGTTTCGACTTCACTGGCTGTACGTGCCACCTGATTAACCGCCTCCACCACCGCTTTGTTGTAACTGGCGACCGAGAGATTATTTTGCGCCTGGGCAATATCAAGGTTCGCATTCAGTCTACCGCTGTCGAAAATCGGCAGTGTCAGCCCTGCCGTCACCCCCATCTGCTGCGCTGAAGAACGAAACAGATCGCTCAGGTGGAGCGCATCCTGCTGTAAAAACGCCATCAGGTTCACCTCAGGATAGAAAGCCGCTCTGGCGGCGTCCACCTCGCTCATGGAGGCTTCGATATACCAGTGCACCTCCTGAAGATCCGGACGGCGTGCCAGCAGTTCATAACCCAGCGTCGGCGGTAACGAAGCGTCTACCGTTGGCAGCGCATGCCGTGTAAGCGTTACTGAGGAAGAATTCGTCAGCGCGACCAGACGCGCCTCGACGGCTTTCATCTTCCCGTTGACTTCCGCCAGCTGTTCTTCGGTTTTGCTGGCGTTGATATCGGTTTCAACCCCTTCAACGGAAGAGGTGATCCCGTGCTGATACAATTCGAGGTCTGCGCCAATAATATTGTCCTGTTCATGTTTGATCTGGACGAGGACATCCTGCACTGCGGCCTGAGTTTGCCACTCCCAGTAGAGACGGGCCACGCTGCTGGCCAGCAGTTGTCGGGTTTGCTCCAGCTCCACTTTTTGCGCATTCAATCGGCCTATACGGGCTTCAACCTGCGCGCGATTTTTCCCCCACAGATCGAGATCCCAGCCCGCGGTCAGCCCAAAGGTGCCGTTGGTGTACCACGGCCCGGTAGTACCTGCCGCCGGGTCGGTAATCGCAAAGGGTCCCATAAGCCCTTCAGCAGACATTTTCTGGCGTTCTGCATCAGCTGAAAAATCAATTTGCGGACCGTCGGCAGCCATAGCGGCTTTTGCCTGAGCCTCGGCAAGCGTAATGCGCTGGCGGGCAATTTGCATATCCGGGGCGTCATTCAGCGCTTTGGCAATCAGCGAATTAAGCTCAGGATCGTTATAGTCTTTCCACCACTCATTTTTCGGCCATGCTGAAGGATGGAGTGTTGTATTAATCGACGCTGTTACTGATTGCGTATTCAGGGGAGATACCGTGGTATGTTCCGGCGCGCAGGCCACCAGAATAAAAGCAAGGGGGAGACTCAGAGATAAAATAAGAGAACGTTTCATTACGCCACACACTCAAAAAATAAAGGCGAAAATTACGCTTAATGCTGTTTATTTTTTTAGGAATGCGTGGCAATGGGGACATTGTTAAACATTTACATAATTGGAAAAATATTCACTAAATGAATTAATTATATATTCATATTTATTATTTTGATTGAATAACCCGCGCAATATCACCAGACGTTTGTAGTGTGCGGATCTCCTGAAACAGCCCCAACGCCTCGCTATATTCTTTGCGCAAATAACTCAGCCACTGTTTAATTCGCGCGACATGATATAGCCCGGTGTCACCCTGTTTTTCCAGACGACTGTATTTTTGCAGCAGCGCGACGACGTCTGCCCACTGCATTCGCGGTTCGTTATATTTTACCACCCGGCTGAGGTTAGGTACGTTAAGCGCGCCGCGGCCGATCATCACCGCATTGCAGCCTGTCTCTTTCAGACATGCCTGCGCGCTCTCGTAATCCCAGATTTCACCGTTGGCGATAACAGGAATAGTCAGCCTTTTACGGATCTCACCGATCGCCTGCCAGTTAATACGCTCGGCTTTGTAGCCATCTTCTTTGGTGCGACCATGCACCACCAGCTCCGTGGCACCGGCCTGCTGTACAGCATCGGCAATTTCAAACTGCCTGGCGTCGCTGTCCCAGCCCAGACGCACCTTTACCGTCACCGGCAAATGCGCAGGAACAGCTTCACGCATCGCCTTCGCACCGCGATAAATGAGTTCTGGATCTTTCAGCAGTGTCGCCCCACCGCCGCTGCCGTTCACCAGCTTCGACGGACAGCCGCAGTTGAGATCCACCCCGTAAGAGCCCAGCTCAACCGCCCGGGCGGCGTTTTCCGCCAGCCATTCGGGGTACTGGCCGAGCAGCTGAATACGTACCAGCGTGCCGGAGGAGGTACGGCTCTGGTTGTGCAGCTCGGGGCAAAGTCGGTAGAAGGATTTTACTGGCAACAACATATCGACCACGCGCAGAAACTCCGTCACGCAGAGATCGTAGTCGTTCACCTCGGTCAGAAGCTCGCGCACGAGAGAGTCGAGCACGCCTTCCATTGGGGCCAGTAAAACACGCATATCAGTACCTGTGAAAAAAGACGCGCTATAGTATCTGCTCTGTATGTATGTGGAAAGCCCGACGTTCCATTCTGGAATGTCTGGTATGCTCAAAATTCATGATGTGATCCATGGCACATTTTCAGGTTTAATTGTATGATGAATGCGTTTCAGCAAGGACTTTCTTCATGAGCAAATCATTGAACATTATCTGGCAATATCTGCGTGCATTCGTCCTGATTTATGCCTGCCTTTATGCCGGGATTTTCATCGCGTCGCTGCTGCCCATCACGATCCCCGGTAGCATTATCGGTATGCTAATCCTGTTTGTTTTACTGGCGTTGCAAATTCTACCCGCTAAGTGGGTCAACCCTGGCTGCTTCGTCCTTATTCGCTATATGGCGCTGCTTTTCGTGCCTATCGGCGTCGGGGTCATGCAGTATTTTGATTTGCTTAAAGCCCAGTTCGGCCCGATCGTAGTCTCCTGTGCGGTCAGTACGCTGGTGGTTTTCCTGGTCGTGAGCTGGAGCTCTCATCTGGTGCATGGCGAACGTAAAGTTGTCGGGGAGAAAACAAAAAAATGATAGCCAATATCTGGTGGTCGCTACCGTTAACGCTGGTGGTGTTCTTCGCCGCACGCAAACTTGCCGCACGTTTCAAAATGCCGCTGTTGAATCCACTGCTGGTGGCCATGGTGGTAATTATTCCATTCCTGCTGCTCACCGGCATTCCTTACGAACGCTACTTTGCCGGCAGCAAAATTTTGAATGATTTGCTGCAACCCGCCGTTGTGGCGCTCGCCTTCCCTTTATATGAGCAACTTCACCAGATCCGCGCCCGCTGGAAATCCATCATTACCATCTGTTTTGTGGGCAGCCTGGTGGCGATGATCACCGGGACGTCGGTAGCGCTGTTGATGGGGGCGTCTCCACAAATTGCGGCCTCTATCCTGCCAAAATCCGTCACCACGCCAATTGCGATGGCGGTAGGCGGTAGCCTTGGAGGGATTCCAGCCATCAGCGCCATGTGTGTGATTTTCGTTGGTATTTTGGGTGCTGTGTTTGGACATACTCTGCTCAATGGCATGCGCATTCATACCAAAGCTGCGCGGGGCCTGGCAATGGGGACAGCATCGCACGCACTGGGGACAGCACGCTGTGCAGAACTGGATTATCAGGAAGGGGCGTTTAGCTCACTGGCACTGGTCATCTGCGGGATCATCACCTCCCTGCTGGCCCCATTCATTTTCCCGCTGATTCTGGTGGTAATGGGCTAAAATTTGCGATGCGTCGCGCAAATTTTATTTTGATTTCATAAGTTGCATACATATTGAGAACTGGATCACATATAAAGCCCCATCGGCTCCGTAAACTACCGATCCATTAACCTTTATGAGGCAAACGCAATGCATCCACGTTTTCAAGCTGCTTTCGCCCAGCTTGCCGAGAATTTGCAAACCGCTCTGACCCCGATTCTGGCGGATGAGCATTTCCCCGCCCTGCTGACGGCGGAGCAGGTCACGATGCTGAAACAGGCAACGGGGCTGGACGAAGACGCGCTGGCTTTTGCTCTGCTGCCGCTGGCTGCCGCCTGTGCACGTGCTGACCTCTCCCACTTCAACGTCGGGGCCATTGCACGCGGCATCAGCGGGACATGGTACTTCGGCGGAAATATGGAATTTCTGGGCGCCACCATGCAACAGACTGTTCACGCTGAGCAGAGCGCCATCAGCCATGCCTGGCTGCGCGGTGAAAAAGCGCTGAGCGCCATCACCGTTAACTACACGCCGTGTGGTCACTGCCGTCAGTTTATGAATGAGCTGAACAGCGGGCTGCAACTGCGCATTAACCTGCCTGGCCGCGCACCGCATACGCTGGGGGATTACCTGCCTGATGCCTTTGGCCCGAAAGATCTTGAGATCAAAACCCTGCTGATGGACGAACAGGACCACGGTTTTGCCCTGTCCGGTGATGACCTGGCCCAGGCTGCCATTCGCGCTGCCAACAAAAGTCACACGCCATACAGCAAATCCCCTAGCGGTGTCGCACTGCAGTGTCGGGATGGTCGTATCTTTAGCGGCAGCTATGCCGAAAACGCCGCGTTTAACCCAACACTGCCACCGCTGCAGGGCGCACTCAACCTGCTGAGCCTGAACGGCTATGACTATCCGGATATTCAGCGCGCCATTCTGGCAGAAATTGCCGATGCGCCACTGATTCAGTGGGATGCCACCGCTGCCACGTTAAAAGCGCTGGACTGCACAACAATCGACCGCGTACTGCTCGCGTAATCCTTCCGGCGGGCAGAAATGCCCGCCACGTTGCTGAAAAACCCCTCAGTTGAGTCGCTGTTTCTTGCGCTATCCAGGCGGGTAAAGTAGCCTGAGTTAAATTTCATCTTCGGAACGAGCCATCTGCATGTTAAAGCGCGTTTTTTACAGCCTGTCTGTCCTGGTCGGCATACTGCTGTTGATCGTGCTGGGCCTCGATCGCTGGATGAGCTGGAAAACCGCCCCCTATATCTTTGATGACCTGCAGGACCTGCCCTACCGTCAGGTGGGTGTGGTACTCGGTACGGCCAAGTATTACCGCACCGGTGTGATCAATCAGTACTACCGTTACCGAATTCAGGGCGCACTGAACGCCTACAACAGTGGCAAAGTGAATTACCTGCTGTTAAGCGGTGATAACGCCCTGCAAAGCTATAACGAACCGGTGACGATGCGTAAGGATTTGATTGCCGCTGGCGTCGACCCTGCGGATATCGTGCTCGATTACGCCGGGTTCCGCACCCTGGACTCCATCGTGCGCACGCGTAAAGTCTTCGACACCAACGACTTCATCATCATCACCCAGCGCTTCCACTGCGAGCGCGCGCTGTTTATCGCCCTGCATATGGGCATACAGGCGCAGTGCTACGCGGTACCGTCACCAAAAGATATGCTGAGCGTGCGCGTACGCGAGTTTGGTGCCCGTTTTGGCGCGCTGGCAGACCTGTACATTTTCAAACGTGAACCGCGCTTTTTAGGCCCGCTGGTGCCGATCCCGGCGATGCATGAAGTGCCGGAAGATGCGCAGGGTTACCCGGCCGTCACGCCTGAACAACTGCTTGATATGCAGAAAAAAGAGAAAAAATAACATCACCTTTATACTTTCTTTACGCCGGGCCTGACGCTTTTTATCTCCCCTTTATGCCGCCCCCTTTAAGCTGAGTTCACTGCCGCTACGGCTTCATTGAAGAATGACTATGAACTCAATCATGAATGCGTTTTTCCTGAAAAGTCTCCGTCCGTATTTTAACTTCCCGGGCTTATCTCTCCCGACGGCGCTCAATTCAGGCCTCTGGCTGGATGAAAAAATTGAGGCGATGCAGCACAGCATCCCGATGGAGGTCACGGATTATCTGGAGCGTTATCCGCTGACAAAACATATTGATGTTTACCTGAACGATATCAATGGCATTATGCGCGGCAAGCGTCTCTCAGTGGAGAGCATGCTGACGCTGGAAAAAGGCTGCTACTTTCCTCTCTCCGTGTATTCCATGGGCCAGAAAGGCAAAATTTCCGCCCCGCTTCATGATGAACCAGACCGGCTGTGCGTCCCCGTCGCCGGTTCCCTGTGCCCTTCTGCGCAAGATCCACAGCACAACGCGCAGATCCTGCTGACGATGAAAGACAGCAACGGCCAGCCCTGCCCGTTTGAACCACGGGTGATACTGCAAAATGTCCTGGCCCGTTTTCACCAGCACGGGCTATTCCCGGTGATTGCCCCTGAAATTGAGTTCTACCTGACGGGCCGTGAAACATTGGATCCACAGAATCAGGGCTGCTTTCATATGGATACCTCGACAGCACACGCAGCGCTGTTTGACGAGCTGGAACAGCTAGCTCAACTTCAACGCATCCCTCTGACCGGGATCGTGGCAGAAGCTGAACCCGGCCAGTTCGAGTTAAACCTGAAGCATTGCCATCGTGTCGTTGAAGTATGTGATAACGTGCTGGCACTACGACGTCTGACCCGACACGTGGCTGAACAGCATGGCCTGCAGGCCAGTTTTATGGCAAAACCGTTCAGTCAGCAGTCCGGCAGCGGCCTGCATTTCCACTTCAGTCTGAACGATAGCCACGGCAAAAACGTCTTTGCCTCACCAGGGAATGAGCTTAATAGCATGATGCGTTTATGCATCGCGGGCCAGCTTGCACTGATGCCTGCCTCCATCGCCGTGATTGCTCCGGGCGTCAACGCGTTTCGCCGCCTGCGTAAAAACCTGACAGAACCCTTATTTAACTCCTGGGGTTATAACACCCGCTCCGCTGCACTGCGCATTCCCTGCTCGGATGAGAACAACTGTCGTATTGAGTACCGACTGGCCGGGGCCGATGCGAATCCATATCTGGTGGCAGCCACCATCCTGACCGGCATGCTGTACGGGCTGGAAAACATCGACGAAGAAGATTTACCAGAACCGCAGCAGGATGACCCGCTTCTGCCGCTGTTTCAGCAGGAAGCCATTGAGACATTTGCCCACTGTCAGTATCTCACCAACAGCCTGGGCGAGGCTTTTTCCGAACAGTGGATCGCCTGCAAGCTTGCTGAACTCGACTGGTTTGAGAGCATCGTGACCAAAGAAGAGTCGAATCTGGCGTGAGGAATAAAAAAGCCCGCTCAACGAGCGGGCCGGGTGACGCAAAAAGCCATTATTTTTTACGTGCGTACTTCAGGGAATCCAGCGCAACCGCGAAGATAATGATGGCGCCTTTGATGATGTACTGCCAGTACGGGTTCACACCGATGTAGGTCAGACCGTAGTTGATCACGGTGAAGATAATCACACCGGTCACCACGCCGAGCACTGTACCCACGCCGCCGCTGAAGGAGACGCCGCCCACCACACAGGCTGCGATCGCATCCAGCTCATACATAAAACCGAGGTTGTTGGTTGCAGAGCCGATACGGCCCGCTTCCAGCATCCCGCCGAAGGCGTAGAACACACCGGACAGGGCATAAATGATGAGCAGGTTCAGAGCAACGTTTACGCCGGAGACTTTCGCCGCTTCCGGGTTACCACCGATTGCGAAGATGTTCTTACCGAAACGGGTTTTGTTCCACAGGATCCAGACGAAGGCAACCGCAATCAGCGCATAGAAGGTGATATACGACAGGCGGAAGCTGCCCAGCGCGATAAACCCTTGCGTAAAGGTCGAGAAGCCGCTGTCGAAACCAGAAATTGGAGATGCACCGACGAAGTCGTAGTACAGGGAGTTGATACCGTAAACGATGATCATCGTGCCTAACGTGGTGATGAATGGCGTTACGTTCAGATAAGCGATAATGATGCCGTTAATCAGGCCAATCACCGCGCCAATAGCGCAGACAATCAGGATCACCACGAAAATCGGCATGGTTGCCATTTCCGGGAACACCTTGTTGGCGTTTTCCATCGACTGCAACAAGGTGGCCGCAATAACCGCCGCAAGGCCAACCTGACGGCCTGCGGAAAGGTCAGTACCCTGGGTCACAATCAGCCCCGCCACGCCTAACGCGATGATAATACGCACGGAGGACTGGGTCAGAATGTTACTCAGGTTCAGCAGACTTAAGAACGTAGGGTCCTGGAAAATGATGATAGCCAGCAGGACTAAAAGAACAACGTAAATACCGCCTTCTTTCAGGTAAGTGAGAAAACTTTTTTTATTTAACGCACTCATGAGGAGCCCCTGATCTTAAAGGTGCAAAGACGCTAAACGCAAAATTTCGTTTTGCGTTGTCGTTTTGGTGTCAACAATACCGGCAACGAGACCATTGCTCATAACCAGAATACGGTCTGTGATCCCTAACAATTCCGGCATTTCGGAAGAAATAATAATGATCCCTTTATTCTTTTTCGCCAGTTCAGCAATCAGTTGATAAATTTCGAATTTCGCACCAACGTCAATACCGCGGGTCGGTTCATCCAGCATCAGAATTTCTGGCTGGGTTAATAACCAACGACCGATAATCACTTTCTGCTGGTTGCCGCCCGAAAGCGAACCAATTTGTGTACGGTGGCCAGGTGTTTTAACACGCATAGAGTCAATTACCCATTGGGTATCGCTTTTCATGCGGGAATTATCCAGCAGACCAACTTTATTTTTATAGTTGCGAATGTTAGAAATTAACGAGTTAAAGTTAATATCCAGATAAGCGTAAATACCGGTAGAACGACGCTCTTCCGTCACCAGCGCAAAACCATTATTAATGGCTTCGTTGGCGTTGTGGTTATTGATTTTCTTACCATGGAGCGTAATGGTGCCTTCCGCTTTCTCACGGATACCAAACAGGGTTTCCACGATATCGGTACGTTTAGCTCCGACCAGCCCTGCGATCCCGAGAATTTCGCCTTTATGCAAGTCGAAGGAGACATCGCGAATGGATGGCTGACGCAGTGAAGTCAGGTTACGCACCTCAAGGATCACTTCACCCGGCTTGTTTTCTTTGTCCGGGAAGCGCTGGTTCAGGGAACGACCGACCATCATGGCGATGATCTTGTCCATGTCCAGCCCTTCGAGAGGCTGAGTGGCAATCCACTGACCGTCACGCAGGATGGTAATCTCATCACAGAGCTGGAAGATCTCTTCCATTTTGTGGGAGATATACACAATGCCGCAGCCGCGATCTTTAAGTTTACGAATAATGGTAAAAAGGTGGTTAACCTCTTTTTCCGTTAATGACGATGTCGGTTCGTCCATGATGACGATTTTTGCATCATAGGAGAACGCTTTGGCAATTTCGATCATCTGCATTTGAGATACAGATAATGTCCCTACGCGGGCGCGCGGATCAATATCAATATCCAGCTCATCGAAAATCGCTTTGGTGTCGCGATACATTTTGTCCTGATCGACAAAGACACCTTTGGTTGGATAACGACCCAACCACATGTTATCCATCACTGAACGCTGCAGCACCAGGTTTAATTCCTGGTGAACCATCGAGATACCGTTTTCCAGTGCTTCTTTTGCTGAATGGAAATCGATCTCTTTCCCCTGAAAAAGAATACTGCCAGAATCTTTTTGATAGATCCCAAAAAGACATTTTAATAATGTTGATTTACCTGCACCGTTCTCTCCCATCAAAGCATGAATAGAGTGAGGACGAACTTTTAAATTAACATTATCGAGTGCCTTAACACCGGGAAATGACTTGTTGATACCGTTCATTTCCAACAAGTATTCACCGGACGACTGAGTAGTTGTGCTGACCATAATTATACCTTGTTGGCCTCGCATATCGCGTTATAAAAGGGCGCAACAAGTTGCGCCCAGTGAAGACAGTACTAATTACTTATTTACCGATAAACTCAGCCAGGTTGGACTGGTCTACGCCCACGTAAGGTACGCGAACGATTTTGTTTTCAATTTTCCAGTTGGTGCCATCAGCAGCGCCTTTACCGTCGGCCAGGTTTTTCGCCAGATCGAAGGTTGCTTTCGCCTGGTTGTTGGCATCGTTCAGAACGGTACCGGCCATTGCACCCGATTTAACCAGTGCCAGTGCTTCTGGCAGCGCATCCACACCGAATACAGGAATGGAAGATTTGTTGTGTGCTTTCAGCGCTTCTACTGCACCCATTGCCATCGCATCGTTGTTGGCGATAACCACTTCGATTTTGTTAGCATTCGGGCCAGACAGCCACGCGTCCATCTTATCTTTCGCCTGAGCGGTATCCCACATTGCGGTATCTAACGCCAGCTGCTGGGTTTTCAGGCCTTTATCGTTCAGCTCTTTAATAACGTAAGTGGTACGGGCTTCAGCATCCGGATGGCCTGGTTCGCCTTTCAGCAGAACGAACTGGATCTGACCGTCTTTGTTCAGGTCCCAGTTCGGGTTCGCTGCCCAGTGTTTAGCAATCAGATCGCCCTGAATAATGCCGGACTCTTTGGAGTCGGTACCGACGTAATACGCTTTGTCATAGCTGTCCAGCGCTTTACGGGAAGGTTCTTTGTTGAAGAAGACGATTGGCACATTCTGGCCGCGCGCTTTTTCGATAACTGTGCCTGCTGCAGCCGGGTCAACCAGGTTGATTGCCAGCGCTTTCACGCCTTTAGCCAGCAGAACGTCGATCTGGTCGTTCTGTTTGGACTGGTCGTTCTGGGAGTCATTCATCAGCAGCTGAACATCTGGCGCTGCTTTCGCATCTTTCTCGATCGCTTTACGCACAACAGACATGAAGTTGTCGTCGTATTTATAGATGGTCACACCAATACGGGTATCCGCAGCGTGCGCTGCTGCACCAAAAAGCATGCTTGCCATTACAGCAGACAGGGTCAACACCTTCTTATTCATGGTATCTCCGGTTTTTTTTATGCAGGGTAGTTCTTGTGAATAACGATCGGCAGGCGGGTGTTAATAAAACGTTACTGACCGCCGAAGTTCACTTATAAAATTTCTATCTTCCGTGTTCGGTAACGCTCCAGAAATGCGTTTTATTCGTTGTTTGCGGCACATTGGCTATAGTGAAAGTGAATAATCACCGTTACATAGCGTTTCAGCCCCTAAAACGCTGACATCATAGTCAGCGCCTTGTTAAGATACTGTGAATTTACTCACAGATTGAAAACGGTTACATCAGCTCATGTAATCAGTTAGTGATCGGAACCACAATTTGCCGAGCGGCGACAGAATGACGGCGAACTAAAGTCGGCATAAAACAGTGGGTTGCCCCTTGATCCAGCAGCCCTGCCGCCCCTTGTAACGCCAGCTCAGTCGCCAGTTTCGCCATAGAGGCAATGGGGTAGCGCACCGTTGTCAGCTGCGGGTCGGTGTAACGGGCAATTGGAATATCATCAAAACCAATGAGTGATAAATGCTGTGGCACCGCAATGCCGTTATCTTTCAGCGCCGTCAGGGCGCCTGCCGCCATGCTGTCGTTATAGGCAAACACCGCAGACAGCTGCAAATTACGGCCCAGTAGCTCCACCATCGCCGCTTCACCGCCCTGCATGTCCGGCGTGCCGGTTCCCACCCAGCTCTCGGATGGCGTAATGCCGTGCTCTTTCAGGGCGTTCTGCCACCCCTCGCGCCGCAGATCGTCATCTTCAATATGATGGCTGGAGGCCAGATAACCGACCCGCTGATGTCCGTTGTTGATGAGCATTTTCGTGGCCATCATGGCGCCGCTGACGTTATCCAGCCCGACGCAGCGGTGGGCATAGCCGGGGACGATGCGGTTGATCAGCACCATACCCGGGATCTGCTCCATCAATCCGGTTAGCTCTTCATCGCTCAAGGCTTTTGAATGGACAATCAAGGCGTTACAGCGCTGGCGGATCAGCACTTCAATGGCATGACGTTCTTTTTCCGCCTCATGGTAGCTATTGCCGATCAGGACATATTTCTGATGCTGCTGGGCGACCATATCGACCGCTTTCACCAGTGCGCCGAAAAAGGCATCCGAAACATCCATTACCACCACGCCGATGGTGTCGCTGACCTGCGTCGCAAGCGCCTGGGCATTGGCATTTGGCCGATACCCGAGCTGAGTCACGGCTTTCATTACGGTTTCACGGGTTTCAGGGCTGACCAGCGCGCTGTTATTCAGCACGCGTGAGACGGTAGCCACAGAAACACCCGCCTGGCGGGCGACGTCACGAATGGTGATCATATTCACCATCCTTCAAAGGATTGCAGCAACTCACAGACACCCCCTGTGTTTAGCAAGGTGGCTATTCTGGCAGCGAGAGAAAGGGGACTACGTGAAGAAGCTCACACAGATGAAAACGCTTACATCCGTTTTGTTAATGATTGTGATCCAGATCGTTATCTGGATGTATTTCTTAATGATACCCCTGACGCAAGTGCGGTTAACTGACGCCACATCCACTCCAGCGGTCCCTGGCGGAAATAACGTAGCCAGATAACAGAAAACGCCAGGTTAACCACCCAGACCGGAATAACAAACGCCAGCAGCGCCAGGCGGTCGAATTTCATAAACAGGCCAAATCGATAGAAAAGCGTGGTGCATATCAGGGTCTGCAGAATGTAATTGCTCAATGCCATACGGCCCACGCAGGCGATGGCGCTGACGATCCACAGGCGGGAAAGCGTCGGCCAGAAACCATAGATCAGCGCCGCATAGCCGATGGTCTGGAACGGTGCGCTCAGTTCGCGCGGCACCTGAAGGAGGAACGCACACCAGCGGTAATCCCAGTGGAGGTGCCACTGCGCAATCACCGCCGGGAGGTTAATCAGCACGCCGAGCAGGACCAGCCCGGTGCCCGTGCGGCGATAGTGGCGCAGGCTAAATTCGCCTTTCAGCCAGCCGGTGCGCATCAGTGACGCGCCCATCAGCATCATACCCGCCAGTTGCCAGCCATATTGCGCCCCTAGCGCAAGCAGATTATCACCCAACATATCCGCACGGTTGCTTATCGCCTCCGTGCCACCTTTCAGCTTCCAGTATTGCTCGTACTGGAGGTTAGCGGCATCCGGGATCCAGGAACGGTTTGTCGCTTCGCCAGAGATCATCCCCAGGAGTAAAAGTACCCCAAGCCCCATGACATAGAGCATCACGCCGGTGTTAAACAGGCTTTTTACGCTGTGCGCATCGCGAATCAGACGCCAGCAAATGAGCCCGACTAACCCATACGCAAGAAGAATATCGCCGTCCCAGAAGAACAGGCCGTGGATAAACCCGAGCAGAACCAGCAGCGTCAAGCGCGACTGGATCCAGCGCGTACCGCGTTTAAGAAGCAGTTGCAGACCAGCGCCAAACAGCAGGGCAAACAGGGTGAGGAATTTAACCTGTGCAAAGAGATCGAGGATTGCCCACGTCCAGGCATCGTTGCGCGTGATGTCGCCATACCAGGCTGGATTGAGATAAGCCGCCTTCGGCAGACCGAAGGCGCTGATATTAAGCAGCAGGATACCGAGAATGGCGACGCCGCGAACAAAATCGAGCGTGACGTTTCGCTCCATGGTCCCTGCCCTGTAAGACTTAGTTGTGGTGACGCACTGCGCGCAGGAACTCCTGGCGGGTGTTCTGGCTCGATTTAAACAGACCACCCAGCGACGTAGTGGTGGTCGCACTGGTCGCATCACGCACGCCGCGCGCTTTCACGCAGTAGTGAACCGCGTCGATAGAGACAGCCACGTTATTGGTGCTCAGCAGCGTTTGCAGCGCGGTCAGGATCTGCTGCGTCAGACGCTCCTGTACCTGTGGACGCTGAGCAAAGAATTGCACGATGCGGTTAATCTTCGACAGACCAATCACCGTATCTTTTGGGATATACGCCACGGTTGCTTTACCGTCGATAGTCACGAAGTGGTGTTCACAGGTGCTGGTCAGCGTGATGTCACGTACCGTTACCATCTCATCCACTTTCATTTTATTTTCGATGACGGTGATTTTCGGGAAGTTGGCGTAATCCAGACCTGAGAAAATTTCGTCGACGTACATTTTTGCGATGCGGTGCGGCGTCTCCATCAGGCTGTCGTCGCTCAGATCGAGATTCAGCAGCTCCATGATCTCGGTCATATGACCGGCAATCAGACGCTTGCGGGTTTCATTGTCCAATTCCTGAACGGGTGGACGCAGCGGCGTTTCAAGACCGCGCGCAACCAGGGCTTCGTGGACCAGGGCAGCTTCTTTACTGAGTGATGACATTTTGTTCTCCTGCAGGTGTGGCGTCTTTTGCCCTCGTTGTGGCAAAAGTATGCGCTCATTGTGCGTGAGGCCGCGCACATAATCCAGTATTCACGACGATAATTATTGCAATTGCTGTTGCCTTTCAGCGTGACGGTTCCAGACCAGAGCACCACCAACAAACAACGCGATACCCGCCAGCCCCAGCGCAGGCTCAAGCCGATGGGTAAGCCAGGTCGATAACGCCGAGGTCATCGGACCAATCAACTGGCCAATGGCATACCCGGTGGTGAGCAGGCCGGCCATATAACGCGTGTGGTTTGGTGCCAGCTCGCGACCGTATAAAAGAGAGAGCTGCACGGCACACAAAAAGCCGCCGCCGACCAGCAGTCCTCCCGTCAGCAACCCGCCAATCCCCGGCAGCAGCCAGGCCGCCAGCACACCAGCGCCCTGCAACCACAGCACAATAGCCAGCCTGCGGTTAGCCGTTGAGGCGTGGCGTAAAAGAATGCTAAGCGCAATGCCCACCACGGCAGCAATACCAAAAATCGGCCAGACAAACTGGGCAAACAGGCTGCCAGGAAAACGCACTGCCGCCATTTGCGATAAAAAGGTTGCCGGAAGAATATAGCCAAATCCGGCCAGGCTATAGCTCCAGACCAGGCGCTTTAAATCCGCCGTCAGCACCAGCGGCTCTGGCGCGGTGCCGGGTCGATGGAGCTGCCCGGATCGCGGCAGGTAGCGCGCGACCAGCGCAACTAACACCAGAGCCAGCACGCCGTAGATTTGCCATGCCGCTCCAGCCGAAAGGGATTTCGCCTGGATATAGACGGCGAGCAGCCCGCTCAGGGCAATGCCCGCGCCTGGCCCGGCAAACACGGCAGCACTCAGGCCCGGTTTGCCCAACTGCCCCAGACGTTCGTTTGTCCATGCCGCAATCAGCACCATAGACCAGCCGCTCATGCAGCCAATCACAAAGCGCAGCAGTCCGTGCACGATGGCGTTATCCGCCGCGGCGGAGAGCAGCGTCAACGCAACCGCACCGGTGATACCAAGCCAAAGGCGTGTTTCAACGAAGCGATGCGCACGCATTGCATCCCATGCGCCCACCAGATAGCCCAGATAATTCATCGCCGCCACCAGGCCCGCACTGGTTAGCGTGAGCTGCCCGGCGGCAATCATCAATGGTACCTGAGGTGTAAAAGCAAAACGCCCTATCCCCATCGCCACCACCAGAACGACAAACCCACTGAACGCAATACGCAGCGCCATGACGGCTCCAATTGTTAAAAAAAAGTAAATTTATGATGCAGCATCTTGTCGTCTGGCGAAAGTGAAAGTTACTCACAGGTCAATGAAAAGGCTGTATTATGGTTTTTATGAATACGCATTCTCATTAAGGAGCCTTGCATGGAACTGCTCGAAGAGCACCGTTGTTTTGAAGGTCGACAGCAGCGCTGGCGGCACGACTCCAGCGTCCTGAACTGTGCCATGACGTTCAGCATTTTCCTGCCGCCGACGGAAAATCCGCCGGTTTTGTTCTGGCTTTCAGGCCTGACCTGCAACGACGAAAACTTCACCACTAAAGCAGGTGCACAACGCATTGCAGCTGAGCTCGGTATTGCGCTGGTAATGCCTGATACCAGCCCGCGTGGGGATGATGTGGCTGACGAAGCAGGATACGACCTGGGTAAAGGTGCCGGATTCTATCTGAACGCGACTGAACACCCCTGGGCAAACCATTACCGCATGTATGATTACGTTCGTGACGAGCTGCCCGCGCTGATTCAGGCTGAGTTTGCCGTAAGCAACCGTTGCGCCATCAGCGGACATTCCATGGGTGGACACGGGGCGCTGATAATGGCGCTGAAAAACCCGGGGAAATACGTCAGTGTGTCGGCATTCGCACCAATTGTGAACCCGACTCAGGTGCCGTGGGGCCAGAAAGCCTTCGCAAATTATCTGGGTGATGATGCGAAAAAGTGGCAGGCGTGGGATAGCTGCGCACTGATGCTGGCCAGCGAGACCGAAGACGCAATTCCAATGCTTATCGATCAGGGTGATGCCGATCAGTTCCTCGCCGGCCAGCTACAGCCTGCGGTACTGGCAGAAGCCGCACGCCAGAAGGACTGGCCGCTGACGCTACGCATTCAGCCGGGATATGACCATAGTTATTACTTCATCGCATCCTTTATTGAGGATCATCTCCGCTTCCATGCGGAGCACTTGTTTGGGTAAGTGCGGCTGCGTGCGCTCTGATACCCTCACCCTGGCCCTCTCCCACAGGGAGAGGGAACAAACACTAAAAACGGCAACTTACGTTGCCGTTTCGCTTTTACCCTGGCTGGATCAGAACTTATAATCCACACCGACAAAGTAGCGACGGCCATCTTCCGTGTAGCTGTAATCGTCACGGCTCAGGTCTTTATCCAGCAAGTTCTGTACACCCGCGCGCAGCTTCACGCTTTTCGTGGCCTGCCATGCCGCACCTGTATTCCAGATGACATAGCCACCCGGCGTTGGTGCACTGCTGGTCAGCGCGCGTTTCTCACCGGTGTAGTTACCCTGAACATAGAACGACCAGTCCTGGGTCGCTTTCCAGTCAACGGTACCGTTGGCAGTGTGGAACGGCAGATCGGACAGCGGTTTGTTGCCGCCATTGCTGATGTCACGACCATCGTTATAGGTGTAGTTCAGCGTCACTTTCCAGTCTTCCGCCAGCGGGAATTTCAGCTCGGTCTCCACCCCACGGATGCGCGCCTTGTTGACGTTGTAATAACGGAAAATAGGCTCACCGTCCGCATTCAGACCAACGTAGTTAGGGTAGCTCTGCGCCTGTTTAACATTGGCGGTACGGCTGATACTGATGCGGTCATCCACATTATTCTGGAAGGTGGTGACGCTAGCCTGTACGCCCTCTAACCAGCCCTCTTCCCCACTGTAGTACAGACCAAATTCGAAGCTCTCGCTGGTTTCCGGTTTCAGATCCGGATTACCGACAATCTCGCAGGCACCGCGGCACGAACCGGTGACCCAATCCGGGCTGAGCTGCAGCAGCGACGGCGCTTTAAACGCGGTAGCCCAGCCCCCTTTCACCGTTACGGTATCGGTCGCGTTGTAGACCAGGTATGCACGCGGGCTCCAGTGGTCATCGTAGGTGTCATGGTCGTCCATACGGATGCCGGTGGTCAGCGCCAGGGGTTCAAAGAGACGCCACTCATCTTCAAGGAACAGGGCATACTGGCTTGCTGACGTACTGCTGCTGGAGCCCCCCGTCAGGTTGACCGGATCTTTCAGCTTATCGTGACGCCACTCGCCGCCGAAGGTCAGCAACTGGTTGATTTCGCCCAGCGGCAGCACGTATTTCCCGTCCACCGCGTTGCTCTCTGAGGTAATGGGATTGCTGTTGACCGGGTTTTTGTTATCCACCTTCTCGCCGTAAACCTTCAGCTCGCTGCTGCCGACCCCCCAACGACCATTGTGGCTCAGGGAGTAGTTCTGACGCTCAAGGCGGTTTTTGTCGAGGGAATCTGAGTCACGATCCTGACGGTCAAAACCGTAGCCTGCCGTAAAATCGTGATTTTCAGACGGTGTCCAGGCGAATTCCACATTGGCATCACGGCTGGTAAAGCCCTCAATGCGCGGTGTTTCACCGCTCGCCGTGGTAGAGGATTTCTGCTGACCGTCTTTCTCACGCTTCGCGAGGCTACCGTAGGCTTTCAGGCCCAGCAGGCCGTCCACCAGCGGGCCACTGGTATAGAACTGGCCGTTATACGTGTCTCCACGATCGCGATGTTCCTGAATTGTTGAATCGGCGCTCAGAGTACCCGTCCATTTCTGCCCGATTTTTTTGGTGATAATGTTCACCACGCCGCCCAGCGCATCGGAGCCATAAAGAGAAGACATCGGTCCGCGCACCACCTCGATGCGTTCGATGGCGTCAACCGGCACCCAGTTGAGATCGAAATCATTATGGCGGAATACGGCGTTGCGGGAGTTGACGCGCTTGCCGTCGATCAGGATTAACGTGTAGCTGCTGTCCAGTCCGCGAATACTTACCCCTTTACGGTTGTCCCCTTCGCTCGTGAGCTGAACGCCCGGCACATCCCGTAACACATCTTTCAGATTCTGAACGGGTTTGCGCTGCAAATCTTCCTGGGTAATCACGCTGATGCTTGCCGGTGCGTCTTTCAGGTTTTGCTCGGTCGCGGAGGCTGTGACAACCATTGTGTCGCCGGATTCCGCTGCGATACCAGGCAGGGCCAGGGACATTGCGGACGCACAAAGTCCTCCCCTGACGAAGGGATTCAACCTAAACATTCCATATCTCCATGAGGTAAATACAACTAAATCAAATCATCATTGCTCACAGCGTCTTCCATGCCGCCCACATCTGCGGTGGGTCGGTGACACGCTTATTTTTGATAACGATAAAGCAAACGATAATTATTATCAATTAAATTGTTAAGAAATATATCTTTGTTTCAACGTGCGGGAATAAAAAAGCCCGCTCGAATGAGCGGGCTGAAAGAGAGGATTTGCGGTTATTTTTTAAATCGTTCCGGGAATTCCATTTCACTGTAGCGAACGAAGTGTGTTCCTTTCGTCAGTTTGTAGCCAAACCAGATTACCAGGAACAGCGGAATACCAATGTAGGTTGCCGTAACGGCGCCCCAGTCAATGGTGTCCGCCAGGAACGCTTCATAGTTCTGTCCCAGGGTAATAATCAGGCACAGAATGAAGGCGAAAATGGGACCCAGCGGGAAAAACCCTGAGCGATACGGCAGGTCGTTAATATCGTGCCCCTGCTTGACGTAACCACGGCGGAAACGGTAGTGGCTAATGGCAATCCCAAGCCAGGCGATAAAGCCCGTCATCCCTGAGGTGTTAAGCAGCCACAGATATACCGTCTGGTTGCCAAACATAGAGGTCAGGAAGCACAGACCGGCAATCACCGTTGTGGCATACAGGGCGTTACGAGGAACACCGCCACGGGACAATTTTGAGAAAATACGCGGGGCTTTACCGTCACATGCCAGGGTATAGAGCATACGAGTCGATGCGTACATACCGGAGTTACCGGCTGAAAGTACTGCAGTCAGGATTACGGCATTCATCACTGCCGCTGCAGAAAGCAGACCGGCATGCTGGAAGACCAGCGTGAACGGGCTGACGCTGATGTCTTTCACATCATTACGCAGCAGGCTCGGATCGGTATACGGAATGATCAGGCTGATAATCAGGATAGCGAACACATAGAACAGCAGGATACGCCAGAAAACCTGACGGACTGCACGCGGAATATTTTTCTCCGGGTTCTCTGATTCACCCGCAGCGATACCAATCAACTCAGTACCCTGGAAGGAGAAGCCGACGATCATTGCCACGCCGATCATGGCCGAGAACCCACCGGCAAACGGTGCATCGCCTATCGTCCAGTTACTCCACCCGGCCGGTTCTGCGCCTTTGAAAATACCAACGATCATCGCCACACCGACGACGATAAAGATGATGACGGTTGCCACTTTGATCAAAGAGAACCAGTATTCCGCTTCGCCAAAACCACGAACAGAGATGTAGTTCAGCAGGAAGATGACGGCCAGGAACAGAGCACTCCAGATCCAGCCCGGCGTATCCGGGAACCACCAGTTCATCACCAGCTGTGCAGCAACCAGGTCAACGGCAATCGTTACGGCCCAGTTGTACCAATAGTTCCAGCCCAGCGCGAAGCCAAAGCCTTCTTCAACGTATTGTTGACCATAGGTCGAAAACGAACCGGATACCGGCATGTACGCGGCCAGTTCGCCCAGACTGGTCATCAGGAAGTAAACCATCAGGCCAATCAGGATATAAGAGAAAAGTGCCCCACCCGGGCCTGCTGCCGAAATTGTTGCGCCAGACGCAACGAAAAGACCTGTACCGATGGAACCGCCGATAGCGATCATCGTCAGGTGACGCGCCTTCAGTTCACGACGTAGCGTGGGCGCTTCTGTGGTTTTAATTTCTGAAACCATGTGAAAATGCTGTCCATTTAATAAATGAGGCGCGATTGTAGCAGACGATCCGCGTTCCTTCCGGCAGAAATAGGCAGTTATAAGAGAGCTTCATGACTCGGCCAGGATTATAAGCAAAGCAGAAATCGGGTCTTTCCCCTCTCCCCATTGAGGAGAGGGTCACGGTGAGGGGACGATTACATCTCGCAGTAGCGCAGAAAACGCTGCAAAGAGTTGGAAAGATGCTTCTGCCGATGGTGGATACACCAGAGTGTGCGCACCAGTTTCGGCAGTGGAACGGGGACTTCGACCAGCGAGCCCGTCTCAAGCTGCTCGGCAATGACCCGCCGGGAAAGGCAGCTAATACCTAAACCATGACGTACTGCATGTTTAATCGCCTCGGAGTTCCCCAGCTCCATCCCTAACTGGAAATGCGGCAGATGGGAAAGCAGCAGATAATCGACAATTTCACGCGTGCCAGAGCCCTGTTCACGCAGTATCCACTGCGCCTGTGCCAGTCTTTCCAGCGTGACTTCGCCCTGTAGCAAAGGCGAGGCCGGAGAAGCGAACACCACCAGTTCATCTTCCAGCCAGGGTTCAGCAATGATATCGACGTTGTGGCAGGGTCCTTCGATAAGACCGATATCCACACGAAAATCGATCACTGCGTTGATGACGTCCTGGCTATTACCAACACTCATCTCCAGCGGCAGGGTCGGAAAATCCCGGCGGTATCGGGCAATCACTTCCGGAAGGATGTAGTTCCCAATCGTACTACTGGCAAACACGCGGATCGCACCGTTGTCTTCACGGAACAGCTGTTCGATTTCGGTAGCCTGTTCAAGCAGTGCCAAAGCACGCGGGTAGAGCAGACGACCATGTTCGTTGACGACTAAGCGCTTCCCTACCCTGTCGAAAAGCTGAACGCCTAGCTGTCCTTCGAGATCGGTCAATGCCGCGCTGACCGCAGATTGAGAGAGAGCCAGCATCTGCGAGGCCTGCGTCGTCGACCCGCTCTTCAGCACTTCGGCGAAAACTTCCAGCTGACGCAATGTAATGTGCATGGTTACTTACCACTTATATAGATTAATTATAAGTATATAATCAATTTTATTTTTAAACCAGAGCGACGTAGTCTTTAGCCAGACAAAGGAGAAGGTTATGTCAGAACTCACCTTACAGCATCATCGTACATTGTGGCACTTCGTGCCGGGTCTTGCGCTCAGCGCAGTGGTAACCGGCATCGCGTTATGGGGCGGCAGTATTCCAGCCATCGCTGGAGCAGGTTTTAGCGCCTTAACACTGGCGATATTGCTCGGCATGGTCGTGGGAAATACCGTTTACCCACGCATCTGGAAATCCTGCGATGGCGGCGTGATTTTTGCCAAACAGCACCTGCTGCGCCTCGGGATTATTCTTTACGGTTTTCGTCTTACCTTTTCGCAGATCGCCGATGTCGGCGTCAGCGGGATTGCTATCGATGTCCTGACCCTGACCAGCACCTTTTTACTGGCCTGTTTTATTGGTCAGAAAGTCTTTGGTCTGGATAAGCAAACCAGCTGGTTAATCGGTGCAGGGAGCAGTATTTGTGGTGCAGCAGCGGTGCTGGCAACAGAGCCTGTCGCTAAAGCTGAATCCAGTAAAGTGACAGTTGCAGTGGCAACGGTGGTGATTTTCGGTACGCTGGCGATTTTCCTCTATCCGGCTATGTATCCACTGGTGGCCCACTGGTTTAGCCCGGAAACCTATGGCATCTATATCGGCTCGACCGTGCATGAAGTCGCGCAGGTGGTGGCAGCGGGTCACGCCATTAGCCCGGATGCAGAAAACGCGGCGGTAATTGCCAAAATGCTGCGCGTGATGATGCTGGCGCCCTTCCTGATTTTCCTGGCAGCACGGGTAAAACAGCTGGCTCCAGCGGGCAGTAATCAGAAAAGTAAAATTACCATTCCGTGGTTTGCGATCCTGTTCATCGTGGTGGCAATTTTTAACTCCTTCCACCTCTTGCCCAAAGCGGTAGTGGATATGTTAGTGACGCTGGATACCGTTCTGTTGGCGATGGCGATGGCGGCGTTGGGTGTGACAACTCACGTCAGCGCGCTGAAAAAGGCCGGTGCAAAACCGCTGCTGATGGCGCTGGTACTCTTTGTCTGGCTGATAGTCGGCGGGGGTGCGATTAACCTTGTAGTCCATAGCCTGATGGCATAAACCACTACATCCTTCTCCTGTTAACCCGCTATCATAAGCATTTCGGGTTAACAGGAGTCCCTTTATGAAATATGTTGGAGCGCACGTTAGCGCTGCCGGTGGCCTTGCGAATGCCGCCATTCGCGCCGCCGAAATCGAGGCGACCGCTTTCGCCCTGTTCACCAAAAATCAGCGCCAGTGGCGCGCTGCACCGCTCACTGCAGACGTGATTGATGATTTTAAAGCCGCCTGCGAGAAGTATCATTACGGGCCGGGTCAAATCCTTCCCCACGACAGCTACCTGATCAACCTCGGCCATCCGGTTGAAGAGGCACTGGAAAAATCCCGCGAGGCGTTTCTTGATGAAGTCCAGCGCTGCGAACAGCTTGGACTGACGCTGCTGAACTTCCATCCAGGCAGTCATCTGATGCAAATTGATGAAGATGCCTGTCTGGCGCGCATTGCAGAATCCATTAACATCACGCTGGATAAAACCAAAGGTGTCACCGCGGTGATTGAGAACACTGCCGGTCAGGGTAGCAACCTCGGCTTTAAGTTCGAACATCTGGCGGCGATTATCGACGGCGTTGAGGACAAAAACCGTGTCGGCGTGTGTATTGATACCTGCCATGCCTTTGCGGCCGGCTACGATCTGCGCACAACCGAGGCAACGAAAAACACGTTTGATGAGTTCGAGCGCATAGTTGGCTTTAAGTACCTGCGCGGAATGCACTTAAACGATGCGAAAAGCGCTTTTGGCAGCCGCGTTGACCGCCACCACAGCCTTGGCGAAGGCAATATTGGTCATGATGCGTTTCGCTTTATCATGCAGGACGCCCGCTTCGACGGCATTCCGATGGTGCTTGAAACCATCAACCCCGATATCTGGGCAGAAGAGATTGCCTGGTTGAAGGCGCAGCAGACCGCTGAACAAATGGCATAAAAAAAGCCGGGTTGCATTTGCACCCGGCTTTTTTGTTGTTTACTACTTAGGCTGCTTTCGCGACCACTTCCGCTTCCGGACGTTTCAGCACGGCGTAAGACAGACCCGCCACCAGCGTACCGGCAACAATCGCCATCAGGTACCCCAGAACCGGGGTTATAGCGCCTGGGATCAGCAGAACAAACAGACCACCGTGTGGAGCCATCAGTTTTGCGCCAATCGCCATCGAGATTGCACCTGTCACGGCACCACCCGCGATACAGCACGGCAGCACACGCATTGGGTCACGAGCCGCGAATGGAATCGCCCCTTCGGTGATGAAGCACAGACCCAAGACCAGTGCCGCTTTTCCGCCTTCCTGCTGCGCTTTATCGAACTTACGGCGGGCAACAATCGTCGCCAGACCGAGAGCCAGAGGCGGCACCATACCTGCCGCCATGATGGCAGCCATTGGTGCGTAGGTCTGGGTACTCAACAGGCCAACACCAAAGGCGTACGCCGCTTTGTTCACCGGGCCACCCATGTCGGTACACATCATGCCACCGAGGATTGCACCCAGCAGAACCGCGTTCGCGGTACCCATGGTTTGCAGCCAGTGGGTCAGACCCGCCAGAATACCCGCAACAGGTTTACCGATGAGGTAAATCATTGCCAGACCGACCACCAGGCTGGAAATTAGCGGGATGATCAGAATCGGTTTCAGCGCTTCCATACTCTGCGGCAGTTTTAGCTTCGAGCTGATCAGCTTCGCAACGTAACCGGCCAGGAAACCGGCGATGATGCCGCCGATAAAACCAGAACCCGTGCTCACCGCCAACATACCGCCGATAAGACCTGGCGTCAGACCCGGACGGTCAGCAATGGAGAAGGCGATAAAGCCCGCCAGCACAGGCACCATCAGCGCGAACGCAGAACCCCCACCAATCTGCATTAATGCAGCTGCCAGCGTCCCCTGCTCTTTAAATGCGGTGATACCAAACGCGAATGACAGCGCGATACACAGACCACCCGCAACCACCATCGGCAGCATGTAAGAAACACCGGTCAGCAGGTGGCGATAAGCGCCTGCTGACTCTTTCTTACCTTCAGTCGCACTTTGACTGGTGCCCGTTGCCTGATAAGGCTTCGCTTCAACCAGCGCTTTATCAAACTCCTGAGCGGTCTTTTTCAGTGCCAGACCTGTCGAAGTGCGGTACATCGGCTTACCGGCAAATTTCGCCAGATCCACTTCGATGTCTGCCGCCACAATCACCAGATCGGCCTCAGCCACTTCTTCTGGGGTGATGGCATTGCCGGCGCCCACGGAGCCGCGCGTTTCAACTTTTACCCACCAGCCGCGTTTTTTCGCTTCGGTTTCAATGGCTTCAGCCGCCATAAAGGTATGAGCTACCCCTGTAGGACAGGCCGTCACCGCAACAATGCGTTTTGGTCCAGAAGCCGCAACCGGTGCCGCAGCAACAGGGGCGCTGTAAACAGACGCGTGACCTTTCGCTTCGCTCAGGAACAGTTCCGGGTGTGCCACCGCACGATTAATATCGCCCAGCCAGACATTTTTGCCATTAAGCGCACTGTCAGCCGGGATTTTATCGCCCAGAACAATGACCAGTTCGGCATCGCCCGGGTTATCAATCATCTCGAGATGTACTTTGTTCGCCGCCGCTCCCAGCAAGGTCTTCGCCATATAGGCGCGAGCCTGTCCGAGACCGGAGTCAATGATCAGCAGCGTTTTCATTATTCCTCTCCTGCTGTTAGTTAAAAGGTTTTAAGTCAACGCGCGCCATCATCGCGGCTAACTGGGTACGATCGGTAATACCGACATTGCTCTGGCTTACGGCCAGGGCAGCAACGGCGGTGGCAAGACGTAAAGTATGTTCACTGGATTCACGCATCAGCAGACCATAAATCAGGCCGCCAACCATGGAATCCCCTGCACCGACGGTGCTGACAACATCGACCGACGGCGGTTTGGCGATCCATTCGCCAGAAGCGTTAACCCACAACGCTCCTTCTGCACCAAGAGAGATAACTACGTGGGCGATACCCTGCTCGCGCAGCGCATGGGCAGCATCAATCACATCTTTTAATTCTGGCAGCTTACGACCGGCCCAGATCTCCAGTTCGCGGCGATTAGGCTTCACCAGCCACGGTGACGCTTTCAGTCCCGCGACCAGTGCATCACGGCTACTGTCAAAAATAATGCATGGACACTGGCTGCGCAGGCGCGTCATCCAGTCGGTAAATGCTTCCGGACTGACGCCGGACGGCAGGCTACCGCTGACGCACACCATGTCGAACTGACCAAGCCAGGTCAGAGAATCGTTAACAAAACGCTCCCAGTCTGAGGGTGTCACTTCGAAACCAGAGAAGTTCAGGTCGGTCACTTCGCCGTCTTTCTCCGTCAGCTTGACGTTGATACGGGTGCGGCCCTGAACAACCTGAAAACGGTTGGCAATGCCCAGCTCGCTGAACAACTGCTGGAAACCATCCTGGTTATCTTTACCGAGGAATCCACCCACGGTGACATCAATACCAAGGTCCTTGAGCACTTTCGCGACGTTAATCCCTTTACCCGCAGCATGCAGGCCAGTGGTACGCACGAGGTTTACTTCGCCGCGCTCAATCTCCGGGCAAAACCCCACCAGGTCATAAGCCGGGTTCAGCGTAATAGTCGCAACACGTCTGCTCATTATGCGCCCTCCCCCAGACCTGCCGCGATGGCGTCGCCAATCGCCTTCAGCGCCTGTTCAGCATCCGCACCCTGTGCGGTGAAACGCAGACGGTGACCTTTCTTCACGCCCAGCGCGACAACTTTCATCAGACTACGGCCGTTGGCCGGTTTACCTGTGCCATCAAGGTTGGCCACGGTGATCTCACTTTCAAATTGTTTAATGGTATTTACCAGCATGGTACCTGGACGGGCATGCAGGCCGTGTTCGTTACGCACCACGAATTCAGCGTTAAGAACATCGTCAGTCAGCGCATCATCGCTGGTCAGCAGAGCCAGCACCGTCGCCGCATCTGCGTTCAGCAGTTTTTCAGCTTTGTTATTCAGCAGCAGATCGCCCAGGCGCTTCAGCACGGAAACCGGCTGTTCATCGTTCATCGCCACGGTCAGCAGCATGGCCGCACGCTCGCCGTCGACGTCAAACGCATTTGCCGCACGACTCACGGCGACAGCGCTACGCAGGTTGCCTTCAGCACTGTCGTTCAGCCAGATACCTTGACCGAGATTCAACGGCTTATCATTGATTACGCGCGTCACAAATGTGGCATCTGCTGCACCGGCTTCTTTCAGGCGACCGGCATTCAGCGCCTGGAGTGTCACCAGATCGGAGGCAACTACATCCAGCGTCAGCGTTTCATTATCCAGTTTCAGCGCTTCACTCTGTTTTTCGCCCATCAGCAAGGCGCGCAGCTCTTCAGCAGTCGTTGCTGACTTCAGCTGTTCAGCAACGGAATCATCGCTCAGTACGTGGGTCAGCTGACGCAGCAGGCCTAAGTGTTCGTCGCTGCTGGCCGCGATACCGATGGCCACATACGCCACCTGACCGTCACCCCAGAGCACGCCCTGTGGGAACTGATAAACCTTCACCCCGGTTTTCAACACCTGGTCGCGGGTGTCGGTTGTGCCGTGCGGAATAGCAATGCCATTGCCGAGGAAGGTTGAGGTCTGCTGCTCACGCGCCAACATGCCATTTACATAACCGTCCGCGACGTTACCTGCCTGCACAAGGGCAGCGGCAACCTGGCGAATGGCCTCTTCTTTATCCCCGGCCTGTGCGCCCGGGTGGATATCCTGAACAGATAACTGGAACATGGTTCTCCACTCCTGCTGAAATTGAATCGTTTCAGCTTTAATGAGAAAAAATGCGCTAGCCTGCTCCGTTTGCTTAAACAAGATAGCGCTGAAACGTTTCAAAAAGTTTTGCGCTTTCTGTAATACCTTGCAAGTAAACTCGTATTTCTGATCTCAGAATTTAGAGATACAGCACATTTCTTCTTCGTTCAGCTGAATATTGCTGAAGTTCAGCAAGTCAGTTTCAGCTAAGGTCAGCCAAACCTTCTATAAGTTGAAATGCCATTTTGATTTTTCGTGGCGTAATTGACCGCACCCTCTGTTTATTTAATGAGTGCCAGCGTAAACTCCGCCTCTCTCTGTCACTCGTTAATTATAAAACATGCATAACACCCCCGCGGCCACCTCGCCAAAGCCCTTTGATTTGACTTCAGCGGCGTTCCTGATTGTTGCCTTTTTTACGGGTATTGCCGGTGCGTTACAGACGCCGACGCTGAGCTTATTTCTGACCAATGAGGTTCACGCTCGTCCGGCCATGGTGGGCTTCTTTTTTACCGGAAGCGCCATCATCGGCATTCTGGTGAGTCAGTTTCTGGCGGGCCGATCCGACAGAAAAGGCGATCGTAAAAGCCTGATTGTCTTTTGCTGTCTGCTTGGGGTGCTCGCCTGCGTTCTGTTTGCATGGAACCGCAACTATTTCGTTTTGCTGTTCATCGGGGTATTTCTGAGCAGCTTTGGTTCGACGGCTAACCCACAGATGTTCGCGCTTGCCCGCGAGCACGCCGACCATACCGGGCGTGAAGCGGTGATGTTCAGCTCGGTAATGCGTGCTCAGGTGTCGCTGGCATGGGTGATCGGCCCCCCGCTGGCTTACGCGCTGGCGATGGGGTTTGGTTTTACGGCGATGTACCTGAGTGCGGCTGTCGCATTTGTGGTATGTGGCGCGCTGGTGTGGTTCTTTCTGCCGTCGATGCGCAAAGAGCCCAAAGTGGCGACGGGGACGCTGGAAGCCCCGCGCCGCAACCGCCGCGATGCCCTGCTTCTGTTTGTTATCTGCACCCTGATGTGGGGCACTAACAGCCTGTATATCATCAATATGCCGCTGTTTATTATTGATGAACTGCATCTACCAGAGAAGCTGGCAGGTATCATGATGGGAACAGCAGCCGGGCTTGAGATCCCGACGATGCTCATCGCAGGATATTACGCAAAGCGCTTCGGCAAGCGTTTTCTGATGAGTATCGCCGCCGTCGCCGGTCTGCTTTTCTATATCGGTATGCTGACGGTACATACGCCGGGGTTGTTACTGGCTTTACAGCTGCTGAACGCTATCTATGTCGGCATTCTGGCCGGGATTGGCATGCTCTATTTCCAGGATCTGATGCCGGGTCAGGCGGGCTCGGCCACGACCCTTTATACTAATACCACCCGTGTGGGCTGGATTATCGCAGGCTCAATGGCGGGGGTCGTCGCAGAAATCTGGAACTATCACACGGTGTTCTGGATTGCGCTGGTGATGTGCACGCTGACGATTGGCTGTCTTGCGAGGATCAAAGACGTTTAAGGCGCGGTGAGCGATTCCAGCTCGAGCAGATACGTCATCGCCTGCGCTCGCGTGCTGCCACACATTTCGGCTGTTGGCTGAAGTCCGGAGCAAACCTTCGGGCGCAGGGGCGAACCAAAGATCATACACAGGTTAGTTTCAGAGAGCTGAACGCAGCGGGTATTGGCAGGCTTGCCTTCTGGCATTCCTGGAATGGGGCTTGAAATGGACGGTGCGGTACAGCACGCGCCGCAATCTGGACGACAATCCATAAACGCTCTCTTTCGCTGACGAAGGCCCGCGCAGCCGGGCATCGCGCGCACAGTAACACCTTTTGCGTATTGATAGCAAAAGCCACGAATTCCTCTTGCCTGAAAGGCCGCGCACGAGTAATTTGGCGCGATATTTTTTACCTTCCGTATACAGGATTACTGCAATGCCAAGAGCGAACGAAATTAAGAAAGGTATGGTACTGAATTACAACGGCAAACTGCTGATTGTGAAAGATATCGATATTCAGGCACCTAGCGCCCGTGGTGCAGCGACGCTGTACAAAATGCGTTTCGCCGATGTGCGTACCGGTCTGAAAGTTGAAGAACGTTTTAAAGGTGACGATATCGTTGATACCGTGACCCTGACCCGTCGCTATGTCGATTTTTCCTATATCGACGGCAACGAATACGTGTTCATGGATAAAGAAGATTACACCCCGTATATCTTCACCAAAGATCAGATTGAAGAAGAGCTGCTGTTTATTCCCGAAGGCGGTATGCCAGACATGCAGGTTCTGACCTGGGATGGCGTGCTGCTGGCGCTGGAACTGCCTCAGACCGTCGATCTGGAAATCGTTGAAACGGCACCAGGTATCAAAGGCGCATCTGCAAGCGCCCGCAACAAACCAGCAACCCTGACAACCGGACTGGTTGTGCAGGTGCCAGAATACCTGTCTGCAGGCGAGAAAATTCGCATCCATATTGAAGAAAAACGCTATATGGGTCGTGCTGACTAACACAAAAAACCCGGCTTTCCGCCGGGTTTTTCTTTTACAGCAAGTCAGGATACTTCGTCATCTTCAGCGCCAGCTCTATGCCGCGCACTTCCGCCATCCCTTTCAGACGACCGATTGCCGAATAACCTGGGTTCGTTTTCTTACGCAGATCGTCCAGCATCTGATGCCCGTGATCCGGACGGAATGGAATAGGACGCACATCGCCAACCCGCTTACGACGTACTTCTTCCGCCAGGATGGCATCCACCACCGCGACCATATTCACATCACCGCCAAGGTGCGCTGCCTCGTGGAAGGTTTTTGGGTTCTCTTCACGACAGGTCGCGCGCAGGTGAGTAAAGTGAATACGATCGCCGAAGGTTTCAATCATCCGCACCAGATCGTTATCCGCACGCACGCCGTAGGAGCCGGTACACATGGTAAAGCCGTTGTAGATGCTGTCTACCGTCTCTTTCAGCCACTGCATATCTTCAATCGTCGAGACGATACGCGGCAGGCCGAGAATAGGACGCGGAGGATCGTCCGGATGTATCGCCAGGCGAACGCCCGCTTCTTCTGCGACGGGCACAATCGCGCGCAGGAAGTACGCCATGTTTTCACGAAGCTGATGCTTATCAATGTCGCCATATTCCGCCAGACGTGCACGGAACTGATCCAGCGTATAGCCCTCTTCCGCACCTGGCAGACCAGCAATGATATTGCGGGTCAGCTTTTCGATGTCCGCGTCACTGGCGGCGTTAAACCACGCGCGCGCCTGCTGCTGCTCTTCCGCGGTGTAATCCGCTTCGGCGCCAGGACGTTTCAGAATGTGCAGTTCAAATGCCGCAAAGGCAATTTGATCGAAACGCAGTGCTTTTGAACCGTCCGGCATCTGATATTCAAGGTCAGTGCGCGTCCAGTCCAGAATAGGCATGAAGTTATAGCACACCGTATCAATGCCGCATGCCGCCAGGTTGCGAATACTCTGCTGATAGTTGGCAATCCAGGTCTGGTACTCCCCTGAATGGGTTTTGATATCTTCATGAACCGGAATGCTTTCCACCACAGACCAGGTTAATCCCTTCTCTGCCAGCAGCGCCTGACGCTTTTGAATTTCATCAACCGGCCATACCTGGCCGTTAGGAATATGATGCAGCGCCGTGACGACACCCGTTGCGCCAGCCTGACGCACATCATCAAGAGAAACCGGATCGTTCGGCCCGTACCAACGCCAGGTTTGTTCCATTGCCTCACCCTCTTAAGTTGTTATACCAATATGCGTTACTGCAATGACGACTACCATACATGTTTGCCGCTAAGGGTCAACATACCGCCACGCATTGATTGATCAAACTCACAGAACAGGGATATTTACGGCTCACCAATTTTATTTGCTGTCATATAACTTTACACTGACATTGTTAATTAATGGTTAATCAGGTGTGTATTTCATGAAGACAATTGCCTCCACCGCCCTTCCTGTCCATGTTCAGCAACCGCGCTACGATCGTCAGCAATTACGCTCTCGCATCGTCCATTTTGGCTTTGGCGCGTTTCACCGCGCGCACCAGGCATTGTTAACAAATCGGGTGCTGAATGAGAAAGGCGGCGACTGGGGAATATGTGAGATTAGCCTCTTTAGCGGTGATGTGCTGATGAGCCAGCTGCGTGCGCAGGATCACCTGTTCACCGTTCTGGAGAAAGGTGCAGAAGGAAACGAGGCAATTATCGTCGGCGCCGTCCATGAATGCCTGAACGCAAAGCTGGACTCTCTGCCCGCTATTATTGAGAAATTTTGTGAGCCTCAGGTGGCGATTGTGTCGCTCACCATCACGGAGAATGGTTATTGCATCGATCCCGCTACCGGTAAATTGGATCTGCAAAACCCGCGGATTATCCACGATCTGGAAAATCCATCTGAGCCGCATTCCGCCCCGGGGATCCTTGTCGAAGCGCTCCATCGTCGCCGTGAGCGCGGCTTACCTGCTTTTACCGTGCTTTCTTGCGACAATATCCCTGACAACGGCCATGTGGTGAAAAATGCCGTGCTGGGAATGGCGCAAAAACGCTCTCCGGCACTCGCTGCGTGGATTGATAGCCACGTGAGTTTTCCCGGAACCATGGTCGACAGGATTGTTCCTGCTGCAACAGAGGCCTCACTGGCAGAAATCACCGAAACGCTCGGCGTTGAAGATCCCTGCGCCATCAGCTGCGAACCGTTTATTCAGTGGGTGGTGGAAGATAATTTTGTTGCCGGCCGTCCGGCGTGGGAAGTGGCAGGCGTCCAGATGGTGCAGGACGTTCTGCCCTGGGAGCAGATGAAACTACGCATGCTCAACGGCAGCCACTCTTTTCTGGCGTATCTGGGATATCTCGCGGGCTACGCCCATATTAATGAATGTATGGAGGACACAGCATTCCGCGAAGCCGCCCGTCGGCTCATGCTGGATGAACAGGCACCCACATTACGCATCAGGGATGTCGATCTCACCGCATACGCCGATAGCCTGCTTGAACGCTTTGCCAACCCGGCACTTCAGCATCGCACGTGGCAAATCGCGATGGACGGCAGCCAGAAGCTGCCTCAGCGAATGCTGGACGGGATCCGCGTCCATCTTGAGCGAAAAACGCCGTGGCCGCTGCTGGCTCTGGGCGTGGCCGGCTGGATACGCTACGTCAGCGGGACTGACGAACACGGAAACACAATTGACGTCCGCGATCCCCTCAGCGATAAAATCCGCGCGATTGTTGACGCCAGCAGCGACGACGATCGCGTCAACGCGCTGCTGGGGCTGAACGAGGTCTTTGGACACGATCTCGCCCAAAATAGCGTTTTTGTTGAAGCTGTCAGCCAGGCTTATCAGCGCATTGCCCGCCACGGTGCACGTCAGGCTGTTATTGAAACGTTAAATCTTTAACGATTATTGCGCTTAACACGAACGGAGGTGACCTCCGTTCACCCTTCCCCTTCTCATTGCGCCCTTTTTTCGCCAGGATAAGAGATAATTGTTATAGCATCACAATTCTCTTCTGGAGCGCACGTGACCAAAACCAACCTCATCACCGGTTTTCTCGGCAGCGGTAAAACCACGTCAATTCTTCACCTGCTGGCGAACAAAGATCCGGCCGAGAAATGGGCCGTTCTGGTCAATGAATTTGGCGAAGTGGGCATCGACGGCGCATTACTGTCGGACAGCGGCGCAATGATCAAAGAGATCCCCGGCGGATGCATGTGCTGCGTCAATGGCTTGCCAATGCAGGTAGGACTCAATACCTTGCTACGTCAGGGAAAACCCGATCGCCTGCTGATTGAACCCACTGGGCTGGGTCACCCGAAGCAGATCCTTGATTTACTGACCGCACCGGTTTACGAGCCGTGGATTGATCTGCGTGCCACCCTGTGCCTGCTCGATCCTCGCCAGCTTCTGGATGATAAAGCGGTGGCCAATGAGAACTTCCGCGATCAACTCGCCTCAGCAGACATTATCGTTGCTAATAAAGAAGATCGCGCCACGGCTGAAAGCCAGGCCGCGCTGGACGCGTGGTGGCAACATTTCGGGGGTAATCGTCAACGGGTGCAGACCACTCAGGGGAGGATTGATAGCGCCCTGCTTGACCTTCCTCGTCTGAACATAGCGGAACTTCCGGCCAGTGCAGAGCATGCCCATAGCCACCCGGTGAAACAAGGTCTGGCTGCCCTCAGCCTGCCGGAACACCAGCGCTGGCGTCGTAATCTGAATAATGGTCAGGGATATCAGGCCTGTGGATGGATCTTCGATGCAGATACCGTTTTTGACACCATCGGGATCCTTGAGTGGGCCAGACTTGCTCCGGTCGATCGCGTTAAAGGGATCATGCGCACACCAGACGGACTGGTACGGATCAATCGTCAGGGTGAAGATTTCTTTATTGAAACGCAAAATGTCGCCCCGCCGGACAGCCGAATTGAGTTAATTAGTGCGGTTAACGCCGACTGGAATGCCCTGCAGTCCAGCCTGTTGAAGCTTCGTTTAAGTTTGGGCGGCTAACGTTGCCCCTGTTTTCACTCTTTGTTGAACGTTATGACAACTCGATTTCCCCTGATATTACTGCTTAATGTCGCCGGTCTGGCGCTCTTTTTCTCCTGGTATATCCCGGCGAATCATGGTTTCTGGTTCCCGCTGGATTCTGCAATCTTTCACTTCTTCAACCAGGAGCTGGTGAAGAGCAATGCCTTTCTGTGGCTGGTAGCTATCACCAACAACCGCGCCTTCGACGGTTTTTCGTTGCTGGCAATGGGCTGCCTGATGCTCTCCTTCTGGTTGAAAGAGGATAAAGCAGGGCGTCGGCGTATTATGATTATCGGTCTGGTGATGCTGCTGTTTGCCGTGGTCATTAACCAGCTGGCAACCGCGATTATTCCGGTTAAGCGCTCCAGCCCAACGCTCTTCTTTAGCGATATTTATCGCGTCAGTGAGTTGCTGCATATTCCAACAAAAGATGCCTCGAAGGACAGTTTCCCTGGCGACCACGGCATGATGCTGCTTATTTTTTCCGCAGTTATGCTTCGTTATTTCGGCAAAAAAGCCTTTGTAATAGCCCTGATTATTTTTGTGGTTTTTGCTTTTCCACGCGTAATGATTGGCGCCCACTGGTTCACCGATATTGCCGTCGGTTCGCTCTCCGTTGCTCTGATTGCTCTGCCGTGGTGTTTGATGACACCGTTGAGTGACGGGATAATAGCGCTGTTTGATCGCTATCTTCCCGGAAAAACGCAACAACAATTAAACAAATAACTAACCTAAATTAACGTTAGCTATCAGGGATCGACATGATCCCTGACAGGTCTCTTGCCGCGATCTTTTCTCACTGTCATATTCCTGTCATCACATTCATGATAAAAATGAATCAATTACGCGATAAGGTGGCGGATCTGTCGGTATTTTGAGCATTTCCATGTTTTTACTTTCTGTATCACAATTTCTTATAAAAAAAAGGCTTTTTTTACTCGCAATACCCCAGGCAATCGGTTAATCTCGAACTCGTTTTGCCCCATAGAGATAATTATTTCACTGGCTAATAATTTTGTGCGCTGTGCCACAAATGTGAGCAGAAAGAATTGTCTCAATGTGAACAGATAATTAGTCTCGTCACGTTTGGCATTTTTATAACGATATTTGTCGTTAAGGACTTCAAGGGAAAATAAACAAAATGGTCAAATCTCAACCGTTTCTGAGATATATCTTACGGGGGATCCCGGCGATAGCAGTCGCGGTACTGTTGTCTGCATGTAGTACATCGAACACCGCAAAGAATATGCATCCTGAGACGCGTGTTGTGGGAATGGAAGATTCCTCGTCACTGCAAGCCTCTCAGGATGAATTTGAAAATATGGTACGTAATCTGGACGTGAAGTCCCGCATTATGGACCAGTATGCTGACTGGAAAGGCGTGCGTTACCGTCTTGGCGGCAGCACGAAAACAGGTATTGATTGTTCCGGTTTTGTACAGCGTACTTTCCGTGAGCAATTCGGGTTAGATCTTCCGCGTTCGACTTACGAACAGCAGGAGATGGGCAAGTCGATTTCACGTACTAAACTGCGCACCGGTGACTTAGTTCTGTTCCGCGCCGGTTCTACAGGTCGACATGTGGGCATCTATATTGGTAATGACCAGTTTGTACATGCCTCCACCAGTAGCGGTGTGACCATTTCCAGCATGAACGAACCGTACTGGAAAAAGCGCTACAACGAAGCGCGCCGAGTACTGACCCGCAGTTAATATGGAAATTGTATCGTTGGTTATCCCTTGGCTGGCGATATGATGAAAAAAAGCACTGCTTCGGCGGTGTTTTTTTTTGCCCGTTACACTGAATACATTCGGCGGCAATTCAGGAACCACAACGTCTATGTTCACCCGCTACTTCTCCAGTAATCGCAAGATACTGATCCTCAGCATTATCACAGGCCTGATCGCTGCCCTGCTCCTGGGTTCATTGCAATTTTTCTGGAGCTACCACAAGCGGGACGTAAAATTCGACACCCTGATTAACGATGTCAACCTCTACATGGAGAGCTATTTCGCAGAGTTAAAAACCTCTATCGACATCCTCCAGCCACTCACGCTGAACAATTGCCACGACGTCAATGCAGAACTGACTTCACGCGCAGCATTTAGCCTCAACGTGCGCGCCTTTTTGTTGGTCAGGGACAAAATTGCGTTCTGTTCATCCGCCACAGGTCCAATGAATGTCCCGATGGAGGAGCTGATACCCGAGCTGCACATTAATAAGCAGATCGATATGGCCTTGCTTCCAGGCACCCCGATGTTGCCCAACAAGCCCGCGATTGCCATCTGGTATCGTAACCCGTTAGTTAAAGATGGCGGTGTGTTCACCTCGGTGAATATCAATCTGACACCTTATCTGCTCTACACAGCCCGCCAGGACGAGTTCGCTGGCATCGCCATCATCATTGGCGATTATGCCCTAACGACGATGTCCAGCAAGCTGGTCAAAGCGCGTGATTTAGATGAAGCACCGAGCCGCATCGCTACGCTGAAAAACGTCCCCCTGACCATTAAACTGTATGCGGACGCCTGGACCAGCGATGAAATCCTTTACGCTCTGTTCTTCGGACTGGTGTGCGGCATTGCGGCCGGCTCGCTCAATTACTATATCCTCAGCATACGGCTGAATCCGGGTAAAGAGATTTTAAGCGCCATTAAGCGCGATCAATTCTATGTGGTCTATCAACCTGTGGTGGACGCAAAAGAGCTGAAAATGCGCGGTGTCGAGGTGTTGATGCGCTGGAAACACCCGACCATGGGTGAGATTCCGCCTGACGCCTTTATCAATTTTGCAGAGGCACAGAAGCTGATCGTTCCGCTGACGCTGCATCTTTTTGATCTCATCATTCACGATGCGCCGGTATTACAGACCGTGCTACCGCCGGGCGCAAAACTCGGCATCAACATTGCGCCTGGGCATTTGCATGCGGAAAGCTTCAAAGAAGACATGCTCACCTTCAAAGCGTTACTGCCGCCGGATTACTTCCAGATCGTGCTGGAAATTACCGAGCGCGACATGCTTAATCATCGGGAAGCCAACAGCCTCTTCGAATGGCTGCATAACGAAGGGTTTGAGATAGCCATTGATGATTTTGGTACTGGTCACAGCGCGCTGATTTATCTTGAGCATTTCACCATGGACTATCTCAAGATTGATCGTGGTTTTGTTAATGCGATAGGCACGGAGACCGTGACGTCACCGGTGCTGGATGCAGTCCTGACGCTGGCAAGACGAATGAATATGTTGACCGTCGCCGAAGGGGTGGAAACCCCGGAACAGGCTGCATGGCTACGCGAGCATGGCGTCAATTTCCTGCAGGGCTACTGGATTAGCCGCCCGATGCCACTGGATCAGTTCCGCAACTGGCGGCCTGACGTTTCGCCCGGCAGTGAATAATTTCACATTGCCCGTGACGTCACTTATTATTCAGCTTAACTGAGCTGGTTTGTAAAAGAAGGAGCCGCCGCGAGATGCTTATGCGCTTTATGTTGCTGATGTTGGCATTCACGAGCCTGTCCAGCCAGGCGCAAGCCATCAAAGAAAATATCGCCTTCGCGGTGATTGGCGAGCCGAAATACGCGGTCAATTTTACACATTTCGATTACGTCAACCCAGCCGCCCCCAAAGGTGGGAAGGTAACACTTTCCGCCACGGGAACGTTCGACAACTTCAACCGCTACGCCCTGCGTGGCGTGGCGGCCGCGCGAACGGAATCACTTTACGATACGCTTTTTGTCACGTCTGATGATGAGCCCGGCAGCTACTATCCACTGATTGCCGATAACGTGCGTTACGCGGATAACTTTGCCTGGGCTGAAATCTCGATAAACCCTCGGGCACGTTTTCACGATGGTTCACCGGTTAAGGCCAGTGACGTCGCGTTCACCTTTCACAAATTTATGACTGAAGGCGTGCCCCAATTCCGCATCGTGTACAAAGGCGCATCCGTCAGAGCCATTGCGCCGCTCACCGTACGCATCGAGCTGAGCGAACCCAACAAAGAGAATATGCTCAGCCTGTTCTCGCTGCCGGTGATGCCTCAATCGTTCTGGAAAGATCACAAACTGAGCGACCCGCTCTCTACTCCCCCTCTGGCAGGTGGTCCTTACCGCATTACCGACTGGCGCATGGGGCAATATGTGGTCTATTCCCGCGTCAAAGACTACTGGGCCGCAAACCTGCCAGTTAACCGCGGGCGCTGGAATTTCGACACCCTTCGTTATGATTACTACCTCGACGATAACGTGGCATTTGAAGCATTTAAAGCCGGTGCCTTCGATCTGCGCGTCGAGAGCAACGCCAAAAACTGGGCCACGCGGTATATCGGGAAAAATTTCGCGAAAGGTTACATCGTTAAAGATGAGCACAAAAATGAGTCCGCCCAGGACACCCGCTGGCTGGCATTTAATATTCAGCGTCCGGTGTTTAATGACCGCCGGGTACGGGAAGCGATTTCCCTGGCCTTTGATTTTGAGTGGATGAACAAAGCGCTCTTTTACGGTGCCTACAGCCGTGCGAACAGCTATTTTCAGAACACGGAATATGCCGCGCGCGACTACCCGAAAGCTGACGAGCTGGTCCTGCTGGCACCGCTGAAAGCGGAAGTACCCGCGGAAGTGTTCACCTCGGTGTTTCAGCCGCCCGTGTCGAACGGTGACGGCTACGACCGCGCCAACCTGCTGAAAGCCAGCAAGCTGCTGGAGGACGCGGGCTGGCCCCTGAAGAATCAAAAGCGTGTTGATGCCAAAACGGGTAAGCCTCTCAGCTTTGAGCTGCTGCTTTCATCCGGGGGCAACGATCAGTGGGTACTGCCGTTTAAGCACAACCTTGAGCGGCTGGGCGTTACCATGAACATTCGTCAGGTTGATAACGCGCAGATTACCAATCGCATGCGCAGCCGTGATTACGACATGATGCAGCGCTTGTGGCCCGCACAGCCGTGGCCAAGCTCCGATCTGCAAATTTCATGGGCCTCCAGCTACATCGACTCCTCATATAATGCCCCGGGGGTGAAAAGCCCGGCGATTGATGCACTGATTGCAAAAATAGTGGCGGCGCAAGGCGATAAAGAAAAGCTCCTGCCGCTCGGGCGGGCGCTCGACAGGGTCTTAACCTGGAACTACTACATGCTGCCGATGTGGTATATGGGCGAAGATCGTCTTGCTCGCTGGGACAAGTTCTCCGTGCCTGCCGTACGCCCTGTCTATTCACTGGGCTTTGATACCTGGTGGTATGACGTCAACAAAGCCGCCAGACTCCCCGCTGAGCGACGCTAAGGAATCATCATGGGTGCCTATCTTATCCGCCGTCTGCTGTTGGTCATCCCGACCCTGTGGGCCATCATCACGATTAACTTTTTTATCGTGCAAATCGCGCCTGGCGGCCCGGTTGATCAGGCTATTGCCGCTATCGAGTTTGGTAATAGCGGCGGTATGCCAGGCGGCGGCGGTGAAGGAATGGGCGCGAGCCATGCGCGAACCGGCGTAGGGAATATCAGTGAAAGTCATTATCGTGGTGGGCGTGGACTGGATCCTGAAGTGATCGCCGAGATCACCCACCGCTATGGCTTTGACAAACCCATTCACGAGCGCTATTTCAAAATGCTCTGGGACTATATTCGCTTTGATTTCGGCGATAGCCTGTTTCGCAGTGCATCAGTCTTAACATTGATTAAGCAAAGCCTGCCAGTGTCCATTACGCTGGGGTTATGGGGAACGTTGATTATCTACCTGGTCTCGATTCCGCTCGGGATCCGTAAAGCCGTTTATAACGGCAGCCGTTTCGATATCTGGAGTAGCACGTTCATCATCATCGGTTATGCCATCCCGGCGTTTCTGTTTGCCGTCCTGCTGATTGTTTTTTTTGCCGGGGGGAGTTATTTCGATATCTTTCCGCTGCGAGGGTTAGTCTCCGCTGATTTCAGTACCCTGCCGTGGTACCAGAAAATCACCGACTATCTCTGGCATATCACGCTACCGGTTCTGGCAACGGTTATTGGCGGGTTTGCGGCTCTGACCATGCTGACCAAAAACGCCTTTCTTGATGAAATTCGAAAACAGTACGTCGTCACGGCCCGCGCCAAGGGCGTAAGCGAGAAGCAGATTATGTGGAAGCACGTATTCCGCAACGCCATGCTGCTGGTCATTGCCGGATTTCCTGCCACGTTCATCAGTATGTTTTTTACCGGTTCACTGCTGATCGAGGTGATGTTCTCACTCAACGGTCTGGGCCTGCTGGGCTATGAAGCCACCGTCTCGCGCGATTATCCGGTGATGTTTGGCACACTCTACATTTTCACCCTGATTGGCCTGCTGCTGAATATCGTCAGTGATATCAGCTATACGCTGGTTGATCCCCGAATTGATTTTGAGGGCCGCTAATGTCGCGTTTAAGCCCCGTAAACCAGGCCCGCTGGGCCCGTATTCGCCACAACCGCCGCGGCTACTGGTCACTGTGGATTTTTGCCGTGTTGTTTATTTTAAGCATGTGCTCTGAGTTGATTGCCAACGACAAGCCTTTGCTGGTGCATTTTAACGACCGCTGGTATGTACCGGTTCTCGCTAATTACAGTGAAAGCGATTTTGGTGGCCCGTTTGCAACGCCTGCGGAGTATCAGGACCCGTGGCTTCGCCAGCAAATTGAGCTACATGGCTGGGCTATCTGGGCACCGGTGCGTTTTGGCGCAAACAGCATTAACTTTGCCACCACAACGCCCTTCCCTTCCCCACCCTCCGCGCAAAACTGGCTGGGAACGGATGCCAACGGTGGCGATGTCCTGGCGCGCATCCTTTATGGCACACGGATATCGCTCCTCTTTGGACTTATGCTGACGCTTTTTTCCAGTGTGATGGGGGTCGTGGCGGGTGCGGTTCAGGGCTATTACGGTGGAAAAATAGACCTGTGGGGCCAGCGTGTTATTGAAGTCTGGTCAGGCATGCCAACGCTGTTTCTGATCATCCTGCTTTCGAGTGTGGTACAGCCAAACTTCTGGTGGCTATTAGGCATCACCGTCTTGTTCGGCTGGATGGCGCTGGTGGGTGTCGTGCGAGCGGAATTTCTGCGCACCCGCAACTTCGACTATATTCGCGCTGCACAGGCGCTGGGCGTGAGCGACCGCGGGATCATCTTCCGCCATATGCTGCCCAACGCGGTGGTAGCAACGCTTACCTTCCTGCCGTTTATTCTGTGCAGCTCTATCACCACCCTCACCTCACTGGATTTTCTCGGTTTCGGGCTACCGCTGGGTTCCCCGTCGCTCGGCGAGCTTCTGTTACAAGGTAAGAACAACCTGCAGGCACCGTGGCTGGGTATTACCGCCTTCCTGTCTGTGGCCGTGCTGCTTTCGCTACTGATTTTTATTGGCGAAGCCGTGCGCGATGCCTTCGATCCTAACAAGGCGGTATAAAATGACGCAGCCCCTTCTCAGTATTGATAACCTGTCGATTGCTTTTTCAACACAGGGTGAGATGCGTACCGTCGTCACCGACCTGTCACTCCAGATCCAGCGCGGTGAAACGCTGGCGCTGGTGGGTGAGTCAGGTTCAGGCAAGAGCGTCTCAGCTCTCTCCATCCTGCGTCTGCTGCCCTCTCCGCCCGTGAGTTACCCGCAAGGCGACATTCTTTTTCACGGTAACTCGCTGTTGCATGCTGACGAACATACCTTGCGCGCAATCCGCGGTAATAAGATTGCCATGATTTTCCAGGAACCGATGGTTTCTCTTAACCCCCTTCATAGCCTGGAAAAACAGCTCTATGAAGTCCAGTCACTGCACCGGGGTATGCGCAAAGAAGCCGCACGCGGGGAAATTCTGGACTGCCTTGAACGAACCGGAATACGCAATGCAGCCAAACGGCTGAATGATTTTCCGCACCAGCTCTCCGGCGGCGAGCGCCAGCGCATGATGATTGCCATGGCCCTGCTCACGCACCCCGAACTGTTAATTGCTGATGAACCTACAACGGCGCTGGACGTGACGGTGCAGGCGCAAATTTTGACGCTGCTGCGCGAGTTACGTGACGAGCTGAACATGAGTTTGCTGTTTATCACGCACAACCTGAGTATTGTGAAAAAGTTGGCCGACAGCGTTGCGGTGATGCAAAACGGGCGATGTGTCGAGCAGAATGTCGCGTCCACGCTGTTAAACGCGCCACAACACCCGTATACCCAGCGCCTGCTCGACAGTGAACCCTCTGGCGACCCGGTTCCGCTGCCAGCTGACAGCGTACCGCTGTTGCGTGTTGACGATTTGTCCGTCTCGTTTCCCATTCGCAAAGGTATTCTGCGGCGCGTCGTCGACCAAAATCCGGTGTTGAAAAATATCCGCTTCTCTCTGCGTCCAGGGGAATCTCTGGGACTGGTAGGTGAATCCGGTTCGGGTAAAAGCACCACCGGCCTGGCGCTGCTGCGTTTAATCGCTTCTCAGGGCGAGATCCTCTTTGACAACATGCCACTGCATCTCTGGAACCGACGCCAGATGCTTCCGGTACGCCCTCGTATGCAGGTGGTATTTCAGGATCCCAACTCCTCGCTTAACCCACGGCTCAGCGTGTTACAGATCGTTGAAGAGGGTCTGCGTGTTCATCAGCCCAGCCTGAATGCCCAACAACGGGAACAGGAGGTCATGCGGGTCATGAACGAAGTGGGCTTAGATCCCGATACCCGTCACCGCTATCCGGCAGAATTCTCCGGCGGGCAGCGTCAGCGTATCGCTATTGCCCGTGCGCTGATCCTGAAACCGGAACTGATTATTCTGGATGAACCGACGTCTTCGCTGGACAGAACCGTCCAGGCGCAGATCCTGAAACTGCTCAAGGGGTTACAGGAAAAACACCGGCTGGCCTATATCTTTATCAGCCATGATTTACAGGTGGTTCGGGCGCTATGCCATCAGGTGATTGTGTTGAGACAGGGAGAAGTGGTCGAACAGGGGGAGTGCCAGCGCGTATTTACTGCGCCAACGCAGAGCTACACGCGCCAGCTGCTTTCAGCAGACTAGCGCTCAGAATGGATACTGGCCAGAGAAAGGCTCCGCAATAGCAACGCCAAAATTTTTCAGACGGCAGGTCGCGGCAAACTCATCCTGGCTTTTAACAAACAGGCACGGCTCACCTTCGCACTCCAGTACGGAGCTGTCTACTTCGATATCCGTCAACGCCTGGCTTAAGCGTTCCATAACCGGCCATGCGTCTTCGTCGCTCGGGCTAAGCAGTTTGAGCGCAACCAGACAATTATCGCAGCCCGCGGCACTTTGCGGAATCGGTTCAACTTTCGAACCTGCAAAACCCGCTGACCAGCGATAGCTCTGGGGCAAGCGATGGACAATGGAGAGTTGTAATGTATTCACGTTCGTTCCCCGGAAGCAAAATTTACTTCACAATTTATTTACATTTATAGTAACACATCATCGCTAACCTGCACTATTCAGCGCTTTTTTATAGGTATCCAGGCTTGCGTCGGCGCTATATGTACCCGTTTCTGCGATCTAACTCAACCTTTTTGAATACAATGATGTGACTTTTTACATAAATAGATTTTACATAAAAGAAACAAACACCGGGTGTGTGAACGTGGGTTTGGTTGATATGCATCAACAAAAAAGGCCCTGTCGGGCCTTCTCTGTGCTTTAGTGAGCCGCTTTTCGCGGTCGACTTGCGTAAAGATAGAAGAGTATGGAGCTGGTTGCGCAAAAAGCCATCGCCCACAACATTGGCCAGGCCGTCGTAAAGGTCGCCATAGAAAGCAACGCCCCGACAATCGCCCCAATACCAAAGCGGAACGTTCCTGCCAGTGACGATGCCGTTCCCGCCATATGCGGGAATTCATCGAGGATCACCGCCATCGCGTTCGACGATACCATCGACACGCAGCCGACAAAGGCCGCCACGCCGACCACCAGCGCCCAGAAGCCCACGCCCAGAACCGCGCTCACCACCAGCCAGATCGCCATCACAAACTGGATCCACAGCCCGGCGCGGAACATGTTCAATGCCCCCACCCGCCGGACAAAACGGCTGTTGATGATGGTCATGATGAACAGGAAGACGATGTTCAGCGCAAAGTAATAGCCGAAGTGCTGCGGTGAAACATGGTTCAGTTCGATATAAACAAACGGCCCGGCACTCAGGAAGGAGAACATCCCGGCGAAGCTGAACCCGCTCGCCAGCATATAACTCAGCACACGCTTGTGGCGAAACAGTGAGGCGAAGTTACCTATTGTGGTGCGGATGTGGAATTTCTGGCGACGCTCGACGGGAAGCGTTTCATCAATAAAGAAGAAAATCATCGCGGAGGCCAGCAGCGCGGCCAGCGCCAGGATCCAGAAAATCGCATGCCAGCTAAACCACACCAGCACCGCACCACCCGCCATCGGAGCCACCAGCGGCGCAATCGTCGTCACCAGCATCACGAACGACATCATGCGGGAGAACTCTTCTTTCGGGTAGATATCGCGCATCAGAGCGTTAATCACCACGCTTGCCGCTGCCGCAGCCAGACCGTGGAAGAAGCGCATGATAATCAGATGATCGATGGTTTGCGCCAGCGCACAGGCAACTGCCGCGGCCGCAAAGACTAACGTCCCACCCAGAATAACAGGCTTGCGTCCCAGGCTATCCGCCATCGGGCCATAAAACAGCTGGCCGAGGGCAAAGCCGAGTATATAGGTGCTGAGCGTCATCTGCGCGCTGCCTGCCGGTACGCCAAACTGCGCGGCAATAACCGGCAGTGCAGGCAGATACATATCAATAGACAGCGGCATCAGCATGGCCAGCAGGCCAAGAATGAAGACGATTTTGAACGACGAGTGTGGCCTGGTGGTCACAGAGTTCTCCTGAGATTAATGCGAAGGCAGACCGACGCTGGCGATCTCTTCTTCCGTTAACGGGCGGTATTCGCCTGGCGCCAGATCCTGATCGAGTTCAATCGCACCAATCCGCTCACGATGCAGGCCGACAACGTGGTTCCCCACTGCAGCAAACATCCGTTTTACCTGATGATATCGCCCTTCGCTGATGGTCAGGCGAACTTCGGTCGGGGTGATCACCTCAAGGACGGCGGGTTTGGTGAGATCTTTCTCATTATGCAGCTGAACGCCTTTGGCGAATTGCTCTGCCGTGTCATCCGCTACCGGAGACTCCAGCGTCACCAGATAGGTTTTCTCGCAATGATGGCGCGGAGAGGTAATACGGTGCGACCACTGCCCGTCGTCAGTCATCAGCACCAGTCCGGTGGTGTCGATATCCAGGCGACCAGCGGCATGCAGCTTGTGCGCAACCGGTTCGTCGAGGAAATAGAGTACTGTCGGGTGATCCGGATCGTCCGTTGAACAGACATAGCCTTCCGGCTTGTTGAGCATGAAATAGCGCGGGCCATGCTGCTGGGCCAGCGGATTGCCGTCATACTCAACCTGATGGTCCGGTTGCAGTTTGAAAGCGCTGTCTCTCACAATGTCGCCGTCCACGGTAACGCGGCTGGCGCGAATTTCACGCCCGGCAATAGCGCGGCTTACGCCGAGTTGCTGAGCGATAAACTTATCAAGTCGCATGAAATCTTTTTAGCCTTAATGGTGCTGGAAGTCGAACAGTACGTCCGAAAAAGAAGCAGTCTGGAACGGTTCAGTATAATGGTCTGGTTGCGCCACTCAAGGGAAAAAGTTTCGTGGCATACTATGTGCGGAATAATGAAACCGAGACCCCATGACTTTTACACTTCGTCCCTATCAGCAGGAAGCCGTTGATGCCACCCTCGCGTGGTTCCGTAAACATCGTGAACCTGCGGCTATTGTGCTTCCAACCGGTGCAGGCAAGAGCCTGGTCATCGCCGAACTAGCACGTCTGGCCCGCGGTCGTGTGCTGGTGCTGGCGCACGTCAAAGAGCTCGTCGCGCAAAACCATGCCAAATATTGCGCACTCGGGCTGAAAGCAGACATTTTCGCCGCCGGGCTAAAGCGTAAAGAGAGCCACGGTAAAGTGGTCTTTGGCAGCGTGCAGTCGGTGGCCCGCAATCTGGATCTGTTTCGCAGCGAATTTTCGCTGCTGATTGTCGACGAGTGTCACCGCATCAGCGATAACGACGACAGCCAGTATCAGCAAATCCTGACACACCTGAAAGAAGTGAACCCACACCTGCGCCTGCTGGGCCTGACGGCGACCCCGTTTCGTCTGGGGAAAGGCTGGATCTACCGTTACCATTATCACGGCATGGTGCGCGGCGATGACAAGGCCCTGTTTAGCGACTGCATCTACGAGCTTCCGCTGCGCTACATGATTAAACATGGCTACCTGACGCCGCCTGAACGGCTTGATATGCCGGTGGTGCAGTACGATTTCAGCCGCCTGCAGGCGCAGAGCAACGGGTTATTCAGCGAAGCGGATCTTAACCAGGAGCTGAAAAAGCAAAAGCGCATTACGCCGCACATCATTAGCCAGATTGAGGAGTTCGCCGCGACACGTAAAGGGGTGATGATCTTTGCCGCCACCGTTGAGCACGCGCGGGAAATTACCGGGTTACTGCCCCCAGGCGACGCGGCATTAATCACTGGCGAGACCCCAGGCCCTGAGCGCGACAGCCTGATTGACGCCTTTAAAGCCCAGCAGTTCCGCTATCTGGTTAACGTGTCGGTACTGACCACTGGCTTTGACGCCCCGCACGTCGACCTGATCGCTATTTTGCGCCCGACCGAATCGGTCAGTCTGTATCAGCAAATTGTTGGCCGCGGCCTGCGTCTGGCGCCGGGTAAAACCGACTGTCTGATTCTGGATTATGCCGGTAACCCGCACGATCTCTATACGCCTGAGGTCGGCGCGCCAAAAGGAAAAAGCGACAACGTGCCGGTACAGGTTTTTTGTCCTGCCTGTGGTTTTGCCAACACCTTCTGGGGTAAAACCACCGCCGACGGCACGCTAATTGAGCATTTTGGCCGCCGCTGTCAGGGCTGGTTTGAAGATGACGAAGGGCATCGCGAGCAGTGCGATTTCCGTTTCCGCTTCAAGAACTGCCCACAATGCAACGCCGAAAATGACATTGCCGCACGCCGCTGCCGGGAATGTGACACGGTGCTGGTCGACCCGGACGACATGTTAAAAGCGGCACTGAAGTTAAAAGACGCGCTGGTACTCCGCTGCTCAGGCATGGCACTACAGCCCGGTGCGGATGAAAAAGGCGAGTGGCTAAAAATCACCTACTACGATGAGGACGGGGCGGACGTCAGTGAGCGCTTCAGGGTACAAACTCCCGCTCAACGCACGGCCTTCGAGCAACTCTTTATTCGCCCGCACACCCGTACGCCAGGTGTTCCTCTGCGCTGGATAACCGTGGCCGATATCGTGCACCAGCAGGCGTTACTGCGCCATCCGGATTTTGTTGTTGCTCGCAAGAAAGGTCAGTTCTGGCAGGTCCGTGAGAAGGTCTTTGACTATGAAGGTCGCTTTCGTCGCGCCAACGAATTGCGCGGTTAACGGGACTTTTCATTGATGTGAGGAGCATTTGAGTATAAAATGCCGCCCGCTTCACATCCGTGAGGCAGAACACTCACCTGCTGCTGGGTCGCCTGTAGTAGGGTTTTAAATACAGAGAGAAATCAATGTTTACTATCGAAGCAGAAGTACGTAACGTGCAGGGTAAGGGTGCGAGCCGCCGCCTGCGTAACGCTAACAAGTTCCCGGCTATCGTTTACGGTGGCGAAGCTGCTCCAGTTGCAATCGAACTGGATCACGACAAACTGTGGAACCTGCAGACCAAAGCTGAATTCTACAGCGAAGTTCTGACCATCGTTGTTGGCGGTAAAGAAGAAAAAGTGAAAGTTCAGGCTGTTCAGCGTCACGCGTTCAAGCCAAAACTGACTCACATCGACTTCGTTCGCGCGTAATCGCAAACTCGTCGAGAAAAACCCCGCTTCTGCGGGGTTTTTTGTGCCTGCTATTTACCGCCAGAAGTACGGCGCTGAAGCTGATCGCGCAGGTTCGGCGGCGTTCCTTTAATGGTCAGCGTATCGGTGGCAGGATCCCAGAAAATGCGTTCTCCCAGCAACATCGCATCAAAGTTAATGGTTAACCCGCCGCCACTGCCGGCAAACTTGGTTAACTGACGCAGCGTACTGCGATCCGCCGGGAAGCTCTCTTCAAGCTCATAGCCTTTATCCGCGGTGAACTCCTGGAAGCTGACTTCGCTGACGCCCGCCAGCTCTTTTGACAGCGACTCCAGCTCAATCTCTTCCCCCGCCTGCAGCTGTTCGTTGCAGTAGCTATAGACCTGCTGGCGCACGTTCTGCCGCTCAGATTTATCGAGCTGCGCTTCTGCCGTGAAGTCATCAACCGCCTGGAGCAACCCTTTGTTCTGCGCTTTGGCGTTCAGGCCTTCGCTGGCGCCGAGGAAGTCCATAAAGAAATCCGCCACTTTGCGGCCCACGCGCCCCTTCAGGAAAGTCAGGTAGCGAGTCGACTCCGGGTTGGTTTCCCACTCGGTCAAATCAATACGGGCCACGATATCCGCATGGTTAATATCCAGATAATGCGTTGAGCTAATATCCAGCTGTTCGTTCACGCGCATGCTGCTTAAGTTATTCAATACGGTAACCAGCAGATACTCTACGGCCAGATAGCGGTAGTGGCAGAACAGCACAATCCCGCCGTCGGCGAAGGGATATTTCGCCAGCTCGTCGCGCAGACGTCCGGTCGCAGCGCGGCTAAACGCCAGAAAATCTTCTTCGCCCTGACGCTGCAGACGCAGGCTATCAGCCAGTTCGCTCTCTTCACTGAACAGGCCATAGGCTTTATTTTTAGCGCTGTAGACACGGTGTAACTCCGCCATCATCTCTACAACAGTAGGCGTGGGTTCCAGTAACGAATCGCGCAGCACCACTTCAAGGGTTTGCTCATCACGCTTGATAAGCTGGTGCAAGGCAATCTGGTTGATTTCCAGACTCATGATAAACTCTCCTTTTAGACCGGGCGGTATTCAACCACCACCAGGGCATGTGTGCAACAACAGATAAAAAAGGGGAAAAAAAGCTGTTGCTACGGTAATATGTTGCCCTTTCATCAACAAACTGATTTTGATTTATGCCACAACATTCCCGCTACAGTGATGAACACGTTGAACAGCTGCTCAGTGAGCTGGTTAACGTACTGGAAAAACATAAAACGCCGACCGATCTCTCCCTGATGGTTTTGGGAAATATGGTCACCAACCTGATTAATACCAGCGTTGCTCCGGCTCAGCGTCAGGCGATCGCCAAATCTTTCGCCCAGGCTTTACAGTCATCCATCAGCAACGACCAGGCCCATTAAGGGATACGAACAACAGTTTATGGTGACGAATCGTCAGCGCTACCGTGAAAAAGTCTCCCAGATGGTCAGCTGGGGGCACTGGTTTGCCCTGTTCAACATTCTGCTGGCGACGGTCATTGGCTGTCGTTATCTGTTTGTCGCAGACTGGCCAACAACGCTAACCGGGCGTATCTACTCCTGGATGAGCGTTGTAGGTCACTTTAGCTTTTTGGTTTTCGCCACCTATCTGCTGATCCTGTTCCCTCTGACGTTTATCGTCATGTCGCAACGTCTGATGCGGTTCTTGTCCGCCATCCTTGCGACGGTGGGGATGACACTACTGCTTATCGACAGCGAAGTGTTCACCCGCTTCCACCTGCATCTCAATCCCATCGTCTGGGAACTGGTGATTAACCCCGACCAGAATGAAACGGCCCGTGACTGGCAGCTGATGTTTATCAGCGTCCCGGTGATCCTGTTGATTGAGATGCTGTTTGCCACCTGGAGCTGGCAAAAACTTCGCAGCCTGACCCGGCGGCGGCATTATGCCAAGCCCGTCGCCGCGCTCTTTTTTGTCTCATTTATCAGCTCGCATATTATGTATATCTGGGCGGATGCAAACTTCTATCGCCCTATTACCATGCAGCGCGCTAACCTGCCGCTCTCGTATCCAATGACCGCCCGTCGTTTCCTCGAAAAACACGGTCTGCTTGACGCGCAGGAGTACCAGCGCCGTCTGGTCGAACAGGGTAATCCGGAAGCAGTCAGCGTTCAGTATCCTCTGAGCGATCTGCACTATCGCGATATGGGCCGCGGGCAAAACGTCCTGCTGATTACCGTCGATGGCCTGAACTATTCCCGTTATGAGAAGCAGATGCCTGCGCTGGCCGATTTCGCGAGTCAAAACGTCACGTTCACCCAGCATATGAGCTCCGGTAATTCTACCGATGCGGGTATCTTTGGGCTGTTCTATGGCATCTCAGCCGGATACATGGACGGCGTGCTGTCTGCCCGTACGCCTGCGGCACTGATCACCGGGCTGAATCAGCAAGGGTATCAGTTAGGGCTGTTCTCCTCTGATGGCTTTAACAGCCCGCTTTACCGCCAGGCGTTGCTGTCTGATTTCTCCCTGCCGGCGGCACAAAATCAGTCTGATGCGCAGACCGCCAGCCAATGGATAAACTGGCTGCAACGATACGCCCAGGAAGATAACCGCTGGTTCTCATGGGTTGCCTTTAATGGCACAACGCTCGCTAACAGCAATAAGAATGACTTTGCACGCCGCTACAGCCGCGCGGCTGGCGATGTGGATGCGCAGATAGGCCGAGTGCTTGAGGCGCTGCGTGAGTCAGGCAAACTGGATAATACCGTGGTGATCGTGACCGCTGGCCATGGCGTCCCGCTGGGTGACGAGACGAAGGGAATGAGTTGGTCTCGACCGAATCTTCAGGTTCCGCTGGTGATCCATTGGCCTGGCACGCCGGCTCAGCGCATTACTATGCTTACCGAGCATAAAGATGTGATGACCACCCTGATGCAACGCCTGCTGCATGTCAGCACGCCAGCAAACGAGTATTCACAGGGGCAAGATCTCTTCAGTGCCACGCGCCGCCATAACTGGGTTACGGCTGCCGGGAATAACACCCTGGTGGTGACCACGCCTAAGCTGACGCTGGTGCTGAACAGCAACGGGAATTATCAGACGTACAACCTGCAGGGCGAGCGGTTGAAAGACCAGAAACCGCAGTTAAGCCTGCTGCTGCAGGTCCTGACGGATGAGAAGCGCTTCATCGCTAACTGATTAATAATAAACCAGTTAGCGACAGATTCCCTTGCATTCAAAACGGAATCGAGTAGTATTCTTTTCATGCGTCGGCACGTAGCGCAGCCTGGTAGCGCACCGTCATGGGGTGTCGGGGGTCGGAGGTTCAAATCCTCTCGTGCCGACCAAATACACTTGAAAAACCAGCCTGATGGCTGGTTTTTTTATTGCTCCTCACCCGGTGTTTTATGCAGATACACCAGCGTAACAAGACAAATCACCGCTCCGGCATAAAACGTGTATTGTGCGCCAAACACTTCCCAGATCGCTCCGGCGCTCACGCTGGCAATTAACAATCCCACGCCGCTGACCAGGCTAAAAATACCAAAAGCCGTACCGCGCAGATCGGCCGGAGCGGTTTTAGCAACCATGGCCGCCAGCAACCCCTGAGTCATTCCCATATGAACGCCCCACAGTGCGACACCGAGAATAATACCTATCCAGTGGCTACTCAGCGCCAGAACGACATCTGCGCCAATCAATACCATTAACCCCCACTGCAGCAGTCGGGTGTGGCTCATGCCATCAGAAAGTTTGCCAAAGGGATAGGCCGAGAGTGAATAGAGAACGTTCATTACCACCATCACCAGCGGAATAAACGCCAGGGGAACACCCGACTGTTGCGCACGAAGCACAAGAAATGCCTCGCTGAAACGGGCCAGAGTAAACACCGCACCAAGGCCAATCACCCACCAGCACGCTTTCCCCAGACGCTTCAGATTCGCTCTTTTGATGGGATTAGTGCGTTTGTGCTCGACAGGATTTTTCGGTTCCTGCAGACCAAAATAAAGCAGTGCAACTGAAAGCAGACCGGGGATGAGCGCTATCCAGAAAACGGTTCGGAAATCATTGTCCAGTAACAACATCAAACTCACCGCCAGTAATGGTCCGAGAAAGGCCCCCGTGGTATCCATCGACTGACGCAGGCCATATGCCGCACCGCGCATTTCCGGCGGTGTCACGTCTGCAACCAGTGCGTCTCGCGGTGCTCCCCGGATCCCCTTCCCCGTTCGGTCCATCAGACGTGCGCCTAAAACCATACCTGAGGAAGAGGCTAAAGCGAAAAGGGGTTTGCTTAGCGCGCCCAGCCCATATCCCAACAGTGCCAGACCTTTGCGCTGACCAAGATAGTCGCTTATCGCTCCCGAAAAGACCTTAATAAAGAGAGCGGTTGCCTCCGCCAGCCCTTCAATCAGACCGATGAATAACACGCTGGTCCCGAGCGTGGTCATCATAAAAAGAGGGAGCAGGCTGTGAATACTCTCTGAAGAGATATCCATCAGCATACTGACGCCTCCCACAACCCAGACACCTTTTGGGATCTGGCTGAGTACTGGAAACCTGGAAAGCATGCGCGACTCCTGCTTTAAAAACAGTTGCCTGAATGCTTACAGAATAGGATATGGCGGATTAAAAAACCTGAGGAGGAATAATGGGGCTATAAAAAGCCAACCCGCAGGCTGGCTCATGAAGGCTTAGTGCTTTTCGCGTCCACCCAGGAAGAAAATACCCAGCGGGATAGCCAGCAGCACGGTGAACACCAGGCTGTAGACAAAGATCATCGCTGATTGCAGGACATACATACTGGTTGTCCAGGCTGAGAGGGGAATGTTGTACTGTTCGATAACGCCAACAATGGTTGCCCGCCCAACGCACGCGGCAGCAATCATAAACACAACCAGTAGCGCCAGGAGGAACTTACGGCCTTCAGGTGTTTTAAGTTTTGCACGAACCATCTCTCTTCCCTTTACAGATGAATAACATTATAAGGTGTTTAAAATAACACGAACTATCGCCAGACTCCACACCAGTACAAACAACCATTAAAAATGCCAAAATTAAGTTTATAACACTGAGAATATTGAAAATGTAAGTAAATCAAACCAATCATTCATGAGCGCTATGCTAATCTGTTCAGGATCGTTTTGACATAAAGGAATGACAATGAAAAACGCACCTAAGTTTGCCATCGCTCTGATCGCCGCCGCGTGCGTCAGCACCAGCGCTTTTGCCAGCGAAACCCCAAAAGAGCAGCCGCTGGAAAAAGTTGCCCCGTATCCGAAAGCGGACAAAGGGATGAAGCGTCAGGTGATTCAGTTACCGGCTCAGCAGGATGAAGCAAATTTCAAAGTGGAGCTGTTAATTGGCAAAACGCTGGAAGTGGATTGCAACCAGCATCGTCTGGGCGGTCAACTGGAAAGTAAAACGCTAGAAGGCTGGGGTTATGACTATTACGTCTTCGATAAAGTCACCTCTCCGGTCTCTACCATGATGGCCTGCCCGGATGGCAAGAAAGAGAAGAAATTTGTGACGGCGTATCTGGGTGACAACAGTCTGCTGCGCTACAACAGCAAGCTGCCGATCGTGGTCTACACGCCGGAAAACGTGGAAGTGAAGTATCGCGTCTGGAAGGCTGATGAGAATATCGGACAAGCGGTAGTACGTTGAAAAAAAGCCGGGTAATCAATACCCGGCTTTTTTATTTACAGCGCGATATCCGCAACCGGTTTGTTTTCCGACTGAGGTTTAAGCTCTGCTTTGGGCGCTGTATCAGCAGCCTGCGGCTTAACGTATTGCAGTTGCAGAACACGGCTGGTGTATTCCAGCTCCTGCTCCGTAGCCTCCACGTTACCGTTCAGCTTTGTACCGTAGGATGGAATAATGGTTTTCAGCTTAGCCTGCCATTCAGGACTGGATACTTTATCTTTAAACACTTTTTCCATCAGGTGCAGCATGATTGGCGCAGCGGTAGATGCACCAGGTGACGCACCCAACAGCGCAGCAATTGTGCCATCCTTATCGCTTACCACTTCGGTACCCAGGCGCAGCACACCCCCCTCTTTCGGGTCGCGCTTGATAATCTGCACACGCTGACCCGCCTGCCACAGACGCCAGTCTTCTTTCTTCGCCTCCGGGTAGTACTCTTTCAGCGCTTCGAAACGATCGTCGTCAGAGAGCATCACCTGGCTAATCAGGTATTTCACCAGGTCGAAGTTATCCAGTCCCACATCCATCATTGGCTTAACGTTAGAGGTGGTGGTTGCACTGAGCAGATCCCACAGAGAGCCGTTTTTCAGGAACTTAGTTGAGAAGGTCGCGAACGGCCCAAACAGCACCACGCGTTTGCCGTCAAGCATACGGGTGTCGATGTGCGGCACAGACATTGGCGGCGCACCAACAGAAGCCTGACCGTACACTTTAGCCAGATGGCGATTCACCACTTCCGGGTTTTCGGACACCAGGAACTGGCCGCCGACCGGGAAACCGGCATAATCGTCAGCTTCCGGAATACCGGATTCCTGCAGCAGTTTCAGCGCCGCGCCACCTGCTCCAATAAAGACAAACTTCGCCTTGATGACGTGCTCGGCTTCGTTGTTTTTCAGGTCTGCAACGGTCACGCTCCAGCTGTTGTCCGCGTTGCGCTTAAAGCCACGCACTTCGGTGCTGAGCTGCAGATTGAAGTTCTCTTTTTTCTTCAGAGACGTCACCAGCTGACGGGTTATTTCACCGTAGTTAACGTCAGTACCAATCTCAGTACGGGTTGCCGCTACTTTCTGGTTCGGGTCACGACCTTCCATAACCAGCGGGGCCCACTCTTTGATCTGAGCGTGGTCCTCAGAGTATTTCATACCGCGGAACAGCGTGCTCTGCTGCAGAGCCGCGTAACGCGCGCGCAGGAAGTTGACGTTCTGCTCGCCCCACACAAAGCTCATATGCGGCACGGTGTTAATGAAGGAGTGCGGGTCATGCATCACACCACTGTTGACCTGGTGAGACCAGAACTGGCGTGAAATCTGGAATGCTTCGTTGATCTCTACCGCCTTCTCGATACTAATGGAACCGTCCTTTTTCTGCGGCGTATAGTTCAGTTCCATGAGTGCCGAATGTCCCGTACCGGCGTTGTTCCAGCCGTTCGAGCTCTCCTGCGCCACGCCATCGAGGCGTTCGACCATGGTCATTGACCAGTCTGGCTGCAGTTCCTGCAGATAGGTTCCCAGCGTGGCGCTCATGATACCGCCACCAATTAAAAGGACGTCCGTTTCCTGCTCTTTTGGTGCGTCAGCTTTCGCCGCCATTGAGACGGTGTTAAGCCCCACGGCCAGAGAAAAGAGCATGGCAGTCATTTTTTTCATAATTTATGCCTTAGTGTAAAAGTGCTTGATGCGTGGAAATTGCAGGTGAAAAAAGCTGCGGGGGCACGGTAACAACTTTTAAATATTGTTTAAAGGTTACGAAATTATTGTAATTGTGAAATTTAATGATGGATTGTTTGTGGGGAATTACGCTGGCTGCTGGTACCGATTAATTTGCAAACGCAGTGAAAGGATTGGGTGTACTGGGCGGGATTATCATCATGGTACTGCTTCCCGCCCGTATTAAGCATCTGATTAAAGAAGAAAAATCGTCGCCAGCCCAAGAAAAATAAAGAAGCCACCGGTATCGGTGATGGCAGTGATCATCACGCTCGACCCCACTGCAGGGTCGCGTCCCAGTTTGGTCATCGTCAGAGGGATAATCACGCCCATCATTGATGCCACCAGCAGATTCAGTACCATCGCCAGCATCATCACGCCTCCTAGCGCCATATCGTCGTACAGCCACCAGGTAATACCGCCCATAATGCCGCCCCATACCAGGCCGTTAATCAGCGCAACACCCATTTCTCTTAAGATCAGGAAGGTAAAGTTGCCAGGCTGAATGTTCTCCAGCGCCAGCGCGCGGACGATCATAGTAATAGTCTGGTTTCCGGTGTTGCCGCCAATCCCGGCCACAATCGGCATCAGCGATGCCAGCGCGACTAACTGAGAAATAGTGTGTTCAAAACCATCAATCACGCGGGAAGCGATAAACGCAGTACACAGGTTAATGGCAAGCCACGCCCAGCGGGTTTTGACGGCCTTGCCAACGGATGCATGGACGTCATCCTCCGCGCTGATCCCACCGAGAGCACGTAAATCGTTATCAGTTTCTTCGTACACCACATCAACGATCTCATCAATGGTCAGGCGTCCCATCAGCTTGCCGACAGAATCGACCACCGCCGCACTTACAAGGTCATCACGTTCGAAGGTACGCGCCGCTTTTTCAGCATCGTCTTCCGGAGAGAAGACCATCGGCTCGGTCTCCATCACCTCACTCACCCGCCGTTGGGTACTATTGAGCAGGATCGTTTTCAGCTCCAGCTCACCGAGCAACGTTTTATCCCGCGAGGTCACAAACAGTTTATCGGTGTTATCCGGCATACTGCCGAGGCGGCGCAGGTATCGCTGGACGGTACCAAGCGTAACGTCCGGGCGTACCGTGATAACGCCAAACTCCATGATCGCGCCAACGCTGTGTTTCTCGTAGTGCATCACCTGACGCACACGTGCCCGCTCTTCGGCTGGCAAAGAGGCCAGCAGGCGGCCGGTCAGATTACGCGGCAGATGTTGAACAAGGTAAATCTGTTCGTCGATATCCAGCGTTTTCAGCGCATCAAGAATATCCCGGTCGCTCATCTCGTCGATAAGGTCATCCCAGACGTTTTCCGAGGCTTCAAGCAGCACCTGGCCACGCTCGTGATCCTGCACCAGACGCCACAACGCATGGCGCTCCTCCGAAGGGAGCGCCTCAAGGGTATCGGCCAGGTCAGGCGGGGGTAAGTGGGCAACCAGCGCACCTACCTCAGCAATATCGTCGGCTAAGGTGCCGACATCATATTGCTCAGCCAGGGTCAGTTTACCCAATAACGCAGAAGTGACCGCTTTATCGGTCGTGAGAAGCCAGATCAGTCGCGCGCGTTCCTGGTCACGCTGTCTGGCGCTGTTTTTCGTTAATACCGACATCAATCATAAATCCATGAAATAAGATGGTATTAAGCATAGCGCGGGGATATGTAAATAAGAATAAACAACAGGGCGGGATGGAGAAAAAAGCGGCATTTCGACCGCGATTTATCCCCTCTCCCTGTGGGGGAGAGGGTAACGGCATCATGCCGTACGCGCCACCGCGTCACGCGACGCCGCATCTCGCTCTTCACCGGTCAACTCGCTCAGTTGACCGTCGCGCATCTCCAGCAGACGGTCAGCATGAATGAAGTAATGATCGTCGTGGCTGATGGCGAAAATGGTTTTGCCCATCTCCCGCATCAGCGGCAGCAGAACCTGATAAAACTCGCGGCGGAAATGCGGATCCTGATCCGCTGCCCACTCATCCAGCAGAATAATGTCGCGCTCTTCCGCCAGCGCCAGCAGCAGCGCCACGCGTTTTTTCTGCCCTTTAGAGAGTTTCAGGTTGAGGATCTTTCCGTCCTGTAGCTCCAGCTTGTGCGACATCTGCAATTGTGTCAGCCATTTCTCCACCAGCGCAGGATTGGCCTGTTGCCCTTCAGGCCCAAGCAGTTGTTCAAACAACCAGACATCGGTGAACACCGCCGAGAAAAGCTGGCGGTAATCCTCAGGTTTCTCCGCGTTCAACGCCCTACCGTCCAACAAAATCTCGCCCGATTGCGGCTGATAGAGCCCGGTCAGCAACATTGCCAGCGTCGATTTACCACTACCGTTGCCCCCAATCAGGAACAACAGCTCACCGCGATGTATCGTCAGGTTGACCGGTCCTATGGAGAAGGCGTTGTCCCGATAGCGGAACGTAACGTTACGAAGCTCCAGCGTCTGCCAGTTGGGGAAGGCCTGCGGGCACGGAAATTCGGCTTTGAACGGCGCAAGGTCGAATTTTTTGAGTTTATTAAACGCAACTTGCGCACTCAGCAAGGTAGGCAGTGCGCCGACAGCGGAGAGCAGCGGTGTGCGTAAAAACAGTAACGTTAATGAGTAGGTTGCCGCCACGTTGGTGTCCGCCCAACCCAGGCTGTTCGCCATCCAGAATACCAGGCCAATGGCACCCAGCATCATAATGTTTGACCAGTTCACCGCGCTCAGGTGGAAGGTATCGGCGCGAATGATATGGTGTCGGTATTCGCGCGCATCCGGTAGGTAGAGATGGTTAAAGATATGCTCGGCACGTTCGCGGTTCAACGTCAGCTCTTTACGCCCTTCCAGCACCGTCTGGTAATCGTTATAGAGCTTATCTTCGGTTTCGCGCAGCACCGCCATGTGTTTATAGACGCGTGACACCAGAACAAAACCACCCCAGATGGTAATGACTATCCATAGAGCAGTCACTGCCAGCATTTTGCTGGAGAGCCAGGCGAGATAGGCCGCAGAGCCAAAGGTCAGAATGATCCCCTGGACCAGTTCCGGTAAACGGACGAATGCAATAGTGATGGCGCGCACATCGCTGGTCAGTCCCGCCAGCAGAGAAGCACTTCCGAGTTGTTCAACACGCTCGACCTGGGTGTCCAGAATCCGCTTGATAAATTCACTGCGTAAACGAAAAACGAAATGGTGCCCAAGCGCAGTCAGCGCCAGCTGTGACCCGAGCGTGACCGCCATCAACAACAGCAACAGGCCAAGAAACTCCGGTAAAACGGAGAGTGACGTGTCGACCATTTCAATCAAACGTACGTTAATAAACGCGATCAGGCCAATACCTAATGCGGCACTGGCAAGGCTTAACGCCATTACTGCAATGAAGGGCCAGCGATACTGACGCCAGACAAGAAGAAGTAGTTGCATGCAGGCAATCCGGACAATAAAAATCAGCCAGCAGTGTAAACTGCCCTGCGGTTACATCAAGAATAATTCTTATTTTTATTTACTCTCTCCTGCCTGGCGAAAGGTCAGGTTAAATCGGTACTCGCCAGTTAATGGGTGAACCCCGGGTTTCAGAGGCTGAATGCCGTGGTAAAACAGCCGCGCTTCCCTGCCCCACACCACCACATCGCCATGCTCTAGCATCAGGCGCTTGAGCGGGTCGTTGCGGCGTAACCCGCCGAACTGGAAGACCGCAGGCAGACCCAGGGAGACGGATACGATAGGCGCGCGCAGGTCAGGCTCATCCTTGTCCTGATGCAGCGAGAGCTTCGCGCCCACGGCGTAGCGGTTGATCAGACAAGCATCCGGGCGGAAGTCTGGATAATCCGCAGCCACGGCGGCCTCGTGGCAGAGAGACTGAAAAACAGCAGGTATGGGAGGCCACGGCTGACCGGTTAAGGGATCGACAGGGGCATACAAATAGCCCCGTTCGTTCGTCGCCCAACCGAGTTCTCCGCAGTTGGCCATTGCCACCGACATGGTGTAGCCTCCCGGCGTCACCATATGGCGAAACGGTGAAACGGCCGTTACCTCTTCAATACCGGCAAGCAGCGCCGCCGCACGTGAAAGTGCAAAGCGGCGGAGGATCACCGCGCCCGGAGCAAGTGGTTCCTGCCAGGGTTCAGCATCCGCAAAAAGATCGAGCATCATCCCTCCTGGTGTTCCGCCTCACGTTTCAGTAATAACGCTTTTCGTTCCGTTCCCCATCGGTAACCCGATAGCGCACCGTCATTGCGAACAACGCGATGGCAGGGGATCACAATCGCCAGTTTGTTTGCAGCGCAGGCTCCGGCAACGGCACGTACGGCATTGGGTTTACCAATTGCTTTTGCCACCTGCTGATAACTTGCCGTTTCACCGCAGGGAATGTCGCGAAGGGCCTGCCAGACGCGCTGCTGGAAAGCAGTTCCACGTATATCCAGCGGCAGTGACAGCGGCACTGCACGGTTATCAATACTGGCGATCACCTGGTGGGTCCGCAGCGCAAAAGCGTCTTCCAACGGTACGCGCTCTGCTTTTGGAAACAGCGTAGCAAGCTCTTCGGTTAATTCTGTATCGCTGTCACCCAGCAGTATCGCGCAGATCCCCCGCTCGCTTTCAGCAACCAGACAGAGTCCTAACGAACAGTCGTCAATGGCGTAACGCACGGCCACATCTCCTTTACGATACTGTTTCGCCGTCATACCCAGCGTATCGCTGGCTTTACGATAATAACTGCTGCTATCAGGAAATCCTGCCGCCAGCACGGCGTCGGTAATGTTGTCTCCCTGCGCAAGCGCCGTGCGCAGTCGCTGTCCCCGCGCCGCCTGCTGCCAGGCTTTTGGCGTCATACCCGTCACGGATTTAAACAGACGATGGAAATGGAAAGGACTCATGGCAACCTGGTTAGCCAGCTTTTCCAGTGTCAGGGTGGGATCCTGCTCCAGAAGGCGACAGGCGTGCTCTATTTTTGCCAGTTTCTGTTCCTGAGGATTGCCTTTGTCCGGCATGCAGCGCTTGCACGGGCGAAACCCTGCCTGAATGGCATGGTGGACATCAGCATAAAAGCAGACATTTTTACGCAGCGCGTGGCGGGCACGACAGGACGGACGACACACGATCCCCGTGGTCTGCACGGCAAAGACAAACTGTTCGTCAGCGCGTGGATCGCGGGCCAGCACGGCCTGCCAGCGCTCTTCATCGGTAATAAAGGTCGGGTTTTTCATCATCAACTCCTCTTACAAGCATACATACAGCGTGCCTGAGTGCCACTGATAAAAAACCCGCAACCTTGCTTTTTAATTTTTTTCGCTCACCAGGAAGCTGTTGAACTGCGGCGAATGCCAGGTTTTAAATCCGTCAGCCTCTTTGATGATCATATAAACCGCCAGCCCTTCCTGGCGAACCACCTCTTTGGCTTTCTCCGGTCCGAGTACCATTAACCCGGTATCCCAGGCATCGGCTTCCAGCGCAGTGGGTGCAATGACCGTCACCGAAACCAGATTATGGGTGATTGGGCGCCCGGTCTGTGGGTCAATGACATGCGAAATGCGTTTACCGTCAAGTTCGTAATAGTTACGGTAGCTTCCGGATGTGCTGATGCCATGCCCGTTGATATCCACCATCGCCTGCACGGCGTTTTGCCGATCGGTCGGCTTTTGGATGGCCACCCGCCAGGGCTTATCACTGGCGTTCATGCCGCGGCTCACTAAGGCGCCCCCCACAGACACCAGATAACGCGAAATCCCTTCCTGGGCCATCAGCGCTGCCAGGTGATCTGCCGCATAGCCTTCCCCAACCGTTGACAGGTCGACAAACAGATCGGGGATATCTTTTTGCAGGTACTGTTGACCGTACTGATTGATCACCGTCAGATGCTGTAGACCGGTTCTGGCACGGGCATCATCAATGGCTGCCTGATCGGGTGTGGTGACCGGCTGCTTGTTGGGGCCAAACCCCCAGAGATTTACCAGCGGTCCAACGGTGACGTCCATCGCTCCGCCGGTTTTGTAGCCCACGCGGAGTGACTCCGTCACGATATCGGCCATCGCTTCACTAACCGGCCACAGGGAAGTACTGCTTGAGAGATTAAAGCGCATCAGCGCCGAGTCATTTTTATACGTTGAAAGTAGCTGATCGTCGGCATCCAGTTGAGACTGTATTTTGCCACGGAGTTCGTCTGCGCGCGTTTTATCAAGGTTCATAACGCTGACGCGCCAGAAGGTGCCCATCGTTTTACCTTCAAGCACCGTCGCCGCAGGTGCATCGGCTTTCGCCACCGGCGGCGTGGAAGAGTCACAAGCGGTCAGGAAAAAAAAAGTAGCCAGAAAGCTGGCGCGTAAAAAAGTCATGTCCATTCATTATTATCCTCATGCCAGGGCGGCAAGAGTACACCAAAACGGGTAAGTTGTGAGATCCTAAAAAAACAGACTAAAAAGGGGCCATCAGGCCCCTTTGTCAAATTGCGAAGCGATTAGAACTGGTAAACCAGACCCAGCGCTACGATATCATCAGTACCGATACCAGCCTGTTTGGTGAAGTTGTTGTCATCCAGCAGGTTGATTTTGTAGTCCACATAGGTAGACATGTTTTTGTTGAAGTAGTAAGTCGCACCCACATCAACATATTTCAGCAGATCCTGATCGCCGTAAACTTCAATGTCCTTACCTTTAGACTGGAGGTAAGCCACGGAAGGACGCAGGCCGAAGTCGAACTGGTACTGAGCAACCACTTCAAAGTTCTGCGCTTTGTTGGCAAAGCCGTAAGCGGTAGTTGGGTTGCTGCCGTTAGAGGTACCGAAACGGGTTGCGTTGTAGGTCTGAGAGTACTGCGCTGCCAGATAGATGTTGTTGGCATCGTATTTCAGGCCACCAGAATAGACTTCTGCGTGATCGCCCTTACCGTATACGCCAGCTGCATTCTGGTCGGCGGTACGTTTGGAGGAGGACATTGCGCCGCCCACGCTGAAGCCTTCGCCCAGGTTATAGGTCACGGATGCACCGTAGCCGTCGCCGTTCTGGTTCAGCAGGCTGCGACCGTTAGTGTTTTCACCGCTTACGCTGCCGTTTTTGCCCTGATATTGCAGAGCAAAGTTCAGGCCGTCAACCAGACCAAAGAAGTCCTGGTTACGGTAGGTTGCAACGCCGTTAGCACGGGATTGCAGGAAGTTGTCTGCGCCGTAGGTATCGCCGCCAAATTCTGGCAGAACGTCAGTCCAGGAGGTTACGTCGTAGATTACGCCGTAGTTACGACCGTAATCGAAAGAACCCGCCTCAGCGAATTTCAGACCCGCGAACGCCACACGCGTCCAGGACTGGTTGTCACCTTCAGTGGTGTTGCCCTGGATCTGGTATTCCCACTGGCCGTAACCGGTCAGCTGATCGTTAACCTGAGTTTCGCCTTTGAAGCCAAGACGCATATAGGTCTTGTCGCCGTCGTTACCCTTGTCGTCAGAGAAATAGTGCAGACCATCGACTTTACCGTACAGATCTAATTTGTTGCCATCTTTGTTATAAATTTCGGCCGCATTTGCTGCGCCTGCTACCAGCAGTGCTGGTACCAGGAGGGACAGTACTTTAACTTTCATTTTATTAACCCTCTGTTATATGCCTTATAATTACCACTGCTTACTGGTTAACCCTCATTAACCAGTCGGCAATTTCATTCTCCGCAAAATTACAGAATAATCCAATGCGAATATGATACTAAAACTTTGAAGATGTTTCATTTATGCATCAACATGTTTCAATTTGTAAATATCAAGGAACTTTTACAAAGCACAAATAGCTTAGAAATTTAGCACGCATAATCAAACAGAAAAATCACCACATAAATATCAACGATTTACAATAAAATTCGTTACAGCACTGAATGACAAAACAAGATCGCGCCTAATCTCTAAAATAACCCCTGCTATCATCATTAACTTTATTTATTACCGTCATTCAGTTTTGAATGTCTGTTTATCCCTAATTCAACCGGATGCTTCGCATTCGGTTTTTTTTTACCTTTCTTTACGTAAATTTTCTTTTCCTGTGCTACCACCCTGAAATTGTAACGACTATTAACTAAATTCTCGCCGCGTATCCCCCGACGTGGAAAAAATGATGAAAAACTCAATTTCTTGTTAATTCGTGCTTTTTGCCATATAGCACTGTTTTATATTTGTACATTCCCGGTGAGTGTGTACATGTTTAGGACACTTTCCATCTCTGATATTACCTGTGGAAAAAGTCGTCGCTTCCAGACCAGTGGCGCTGGAAATTCAGTTATTACCCTTTATACTGCCCTATCGCGACAGAGCACGACCATCACAGGTTAGAGATATCAATGAGTCAGACTGAAACTACCGCCCCGAGCAAATTCTCCCTCCTCCCCGGGAGCATCACCCGTTTCTTTCTTCTTTTGATCGTTGTGCTGTTAGTCACCATGGGGGTTATGGTGCAGAGCGCGGTGAACGCCTGGCTAAAGGACAAAAGCTATCAGGTTGTTGATATCACCCATGCCGTACACAAACGCATTGATACCTGGCGCTACGCCACCTGGCAGATTTACGACAATATTGCGGCTGCGCCCGCAACCTCATCCGGGGATGGGCTGCAGGAGACACGTCTTAAGCAGGACGTCTATTATCTCGAAAAACCGCAGCGCAAAACGGAGGCACTTATCTTTGGCTCTCACGACAGTGCGACGCTGGAGATGACGCAGCGCATTTCGACCTATCTGGATACCCTTTGGGGAGCCGAAACCGTGCCGTGGTCGATGTACTATCTGAATGGTCAGGACAACAGCATGATCCTGATCTCGACGCTGCCGTTGAAAGATCTCTCTTCCGGGTTTAAAGAGACAACCGTGGGCAGCATCGTCGATTCCCGTCGGGCAGAGATGTTGCAGCAGGCAAATGCTCTCGATGAACGTGAGAGCTTCTCTTCCCTGCGTCGCCTGGCCTGGCAAAATGGTCACTATTTTACCCTGCGCACCACGTTCAACCAGCCAGGGCATCTGGCGACGGTGGTGGCCTTCGATTTGCCAATTAATGATTTAATCCCGCCGGATATGCCGCTCGACAGCTTCCGCCTTGAGCCAGACAGCAGCACACAGAATATGCGTGCGGCGTCTGACAAAGAGGCCGCAGAGAGCGTATCGATCTCTTTTAATGGCTCGAAAATTGAAATTGCCTCTTCGCTGAACTCAACCGGTATGCGTCTGGTGTGGCAGGTGCCGTTTGGCACGCTGTTGCTCGACACCCTGCAAAATATCCTGCTGCCTCTGCTGCTGAATATCGGTCTGCTGGCGCTGGCTCTGTTTGGCTACAGTACGTTTCGTTTCCAGCCGGGTCGTCAAAGCGACGCCTCTGCGGTTCCGGCGGGCACCACTAATGAGTTGCGCGTGTTACGTGCATTGAATGAAGAGATTGTTTCCGTGCTGCCGCTTGGGGTCTTAGTTCACGACCAGGAAGCGAATCGTACGGTGATGAGCAACAAAATTGCCGACCATCTGCTGCCGCATCTTAACCTGCAAAACATCACCACCATGGCGGATCAGCACCAGGGGGTGATTCAGGCCACCATCAACAATGAACTGTACGAGATCCGTCAGTTCCGCAGTCAAATCGCCCCACGCACGCAAATTTTCATTATCCGCGATCAGGATAGAGAAGTGCTGGTGAATAAAAAGCTGAAGCAGGCGCAAAGACTGTATGAGAAAAACCAGCAGGGGCGCGCGGCATTCATGCAGAATATTGGTGATGCCTTCAAACAGCCATTAAAAACGCTGGCAACCCAGGCGGCAGCGTTAAATACGTCAGAAAGCCACCAGCTTGCCAGCCAGGCCGACTCACTGGTTCGTATGGTTGATGAGATCCAACTGGCGAATATGCTGGAGAATGATTTCTGGAAAGGAACACCTACCCTCTTCTCCATTCAGAATCTGATCGATGAAGTGGTTCCGGAAGTCCTGCCCGTGATTAAGCGCAAAGGACTGCAACTGCTAATCAATAACCATTTATCCGCGAATGATGAACGTCATGGCGATCGCGAAGCACTGCGCCGCATTCTGCTGATGCTTATTCAGTATGCGGTGACCACCACGCAGATTGGCAAGATCACCCTGGAGGTGAGCACAGACGAGTCTGCTGAAGATCGTCTGACGTTCCGCATCCTGGACACCGGGGAAGGCGTCACAACGAGCGAAATTGATAATCTGCACTTCCCGTTCCTTAATGACACGCAGAGCGATCATTACGGCAAAGCCAATGCGCTGACCTTCTGGTTATGCGATCAACTGGCGCGTAAGCTTGGTGGTCACCTGAATATCAAGGCCCGTGAATCCCTCGGCACCCGGTACTCTCTGCACGTTAAAATGGCCGCCAATCCACAAGAAGAAGATGAAGAACGTCTGCTGGATGATGTTGTGGTGATGGTCGATGTGACCTCAAATGAGATCCGCAATATTGTGGTTCGTCAGTTAGAAAACTGGGGCGCGGCCTGCATCACGCCGGATGAAAGGCTGGCAAGTCAAGAATTTGATCTGTTTTTAACTGATAATCCGTCTAATCTTACTGCCTCCGGCTTGCTTTTAAGCGATGATGAGTCAGGCGTGCGGAAAATCGGCCCTGGCCAGCTGCGCGTCAACTTTAATATAAGCAATGCGATGCAGGAAGCTGTACTACAACTAATAGAAGAACAGCTGGCGCAGGAAGAGATAGCGGAATCCCCGCAAGGCAGCAATGAAAATGCCGAGCTTCACGCCAGCGGATATTATTCGCTCTTTGTTGATACAGTACCAGATGATGTTAAGCGGTTGTATACTGAGTCCGCTGCGAATGATTTTGCAGCGCTGGCACAGACAGCACACCGGCTTAAAGGGGTGTTTGCCATGCTTAATCTGGTTCCCGGCAAGCAGTTATGTGAAACGCTGGAACATCTAATTCGTGAGAAAGATGCCTCTGGCATTGAAAAATACATCAGCGACATTGACGCCTACGTCAAAAGCTTGCTGTAGCAAGGTAGCCTTATACATGAACAATATGAACGTAATTATTGCCGATGACCATCCGATTGTACTGTTCGGTATTCGCAAATCACTTGAACAGATCGAGTGGGTGAATGTAGTCGGTGAATTTGAAGACTCTACAGCACTGATCAATAACCTCCCAAAGCTTGATGCACACGTGCTCATTACCGATCTCTCCATGCCTGGGGACAAGTACGGTGATGGGATCACGCTCATCAAATATATTAAACGTCACTTCCCCGATATCTCGATTATCGTTCTGACCATGAACAACAACCCGGCGATCCTGAGCGCGGTGTTGGATCTGGATATCGAAGGCATTGTGCTGAAACAAGGCGCACCAACCGATCTGCCAAAAGCGCTCGCTGCGCTGCAGAAAGGCAAGAAATTCACGCCTGAGAGCGTCTCTCGCCTGCTGGAAAAAATCAGCGCAGGTGGCTACGGTGACAAACGCCTGTCGCCGAAAGAGAGCGAAGTACTGCGCCTGTTCGCCGAAGGTTTCCTGGTGACCGAAATTGCCAAGAAGCTGAACCGCAGTATAAAAACCATCAGCAGCCAGAAGAAATCAGCGATGATGAAGCTGGGTGTGGACAACGATATTGCCCTGCTGAACTATCTCTCCTCCGTCACGCTGAGCGCAACGGATAAGGATTGATTCCCTACGTGTGCCCCTCTCCCACAGGGAAGGGTGAAAACGTAAAGGCCCTTGCGGGCCTTTTTTTATATCCGCGTTTTTCTCACGCGATCCGCATAAACAGACAGTGTCTGCTTCAGCACATCCAGCGTCACCGGTTTTGATAAACAGCTGTCCATACCTGACTCAAGGCAGCGCTGTTTCTCTTCCGCCAGCGCGTTCGCCGTCACGCCCACAACCGGTAACGTCAGGCCAAGCTGGCGGATGCGCTGCGTCAGACGATAGCCATCCATGTTTGGCATGTTGACGTCGCTGAGAACGATATCAATATGATTTTTACTCAGTACATTCAGCGCATCCACGCCATCATTAGCCGTTTTGCACTGATAGCCAAGCGAACCCAGCTGGTCGGCCAGCAGGCGGCGGTTAATCGGATGGTCATCCACCACCAGAATCATCATATCGTCATTCACCGACGCCAGAGACTCCGGTGACGGTAATCCACCCGCGCCGTCACTCTCTTCCAGCTCCACTTTGTAGATGCGTGCCAGCAGGCTCATCAGCTCATGCGGCGTTGCTACGCTATGTACCCATTCTCCCGGCGCACGCTCAACCGGGATGCCGATGTGACGACGGCAGAAGAGTACCATCCCTCTTCCCTGCCACGGCTGTTCCGGCATATCGTCGGTAATCAACACATCGTCCACATCCGGTGTTTGACCTTCATAGCGGGACACCCTCACGCCGCTGTGAGTGAGCAGCGCAGTGAGATAGTCATTCAGTGAAGCATTATGCACCGCCAGCCAGCAGCGCTTATTGCTCAGGCCGTCAACCGTCGTTTTTGCCGGATACTGAGCCGAATAGAGCGGAATACGGATAGTGAACTGACTACCCATGCCGGGCTCAGTATCAACAGAGATATCGCCGTCCATCATGCTCACGAGCTTTTCACAGATTGCCAGCCCCAGCCCGGTGCCCTGGAAGTTACGCTGCACGCCGGTACCGACCTGGAAGAACGGGTCGAACAGACGAACCACTTCTTTCGCCGGAATACCCACTCCCGTGTCCCGCACGCGGATACTCAGGTAATCACCGGCCCGGCAAACGTGTAAAACAATACAGCCGATATCGGTGAATTTAATGGCATTGCTGAGCAGGTTAGAGATGACCTGCTGCAGGCGCATGGGATCGCCGTGCAATGTCAGCGGCACATCCGGTTCGATAAAACAGTAAAGCCCCAGCTGTTTACGCACCACCAGCGGAAGATAGTTGGCGCTGATGTGGTTCATGACTTCGCGCGGCGAGAACTCACGCGGCTCAATTTTCAGCTGCTCGGACTCAATTTTGGAGAAGTCGAGAATATCGCTGATGATTTTCAGCAGCAAGCTGGAGGAGTTGTTCATCGCCGTCACCAGCCGGTCGACGCCTTTCGGCAGCTCTTTCGTCTGCAGCAGATCGAGGTTACCGATAATCCCGTACAACGGCGTACGCAGCTCGTGGCTGACGGTCGCAAGGAACATGGATTTCGACTGGCTGGCCTGCTCTGCCGCCTGCGCCATCTCCTGCAACGACTCTTCCATCTTCACGCGTGCAGAGACATCCACCAGCACGCAAATCGCCACGTTTTCATTGCGATAGCGGGAATGCACAAAGCTGATCTGCAGGTTAGTGTGCGTGCTGGTCAGCACGTCGACAAAGTTAACCTGCTGACCGCAGATAATTTGCGTCAGCCTCTGCCGGTCTTCGTGCGTCAGCATGTTCAGGTAGTTATGTGCCAGTTCGTTACTCAGGATGTTGGTCCCGTCCTGGGTACGCAGAATACAGATCCCCACCGGCGCCGAGGCAACAATCTTGCGGTTAAACTGCTCGTGTTCCTCCAGCCGCTGGGCGTCGCTTTCGGCAGGAATAAAGATTTTCCGCTCATACATGCGCGCCAGCGTGAACAGCGCGCCCCCCACCAGCAGGTTGAGCAGAATCGCATTCATGATAAGAATACGTATCCGCTCAAGCACCATATCCACCGGCAGCGAATAGACGATACTCAGCGACGAAGGCGGCAGGCTCTTCTTCAGCACCAGTTCGCGGAACCCCGAGGTATAACCAAACCACGATCGCTCCTGCATCCAGTGCGGATCGACGTTTAAACGGTTGTCCGGCCCGGCAAGGGAGATAAGCTGATGTCCATTTTCATCAAGAATAGTCACCCCCATTGGCAGACTGCCTGGGGTGAAGAAGTTTTCCATACGAATGGTTTGTTCAATCCCCAGCAGCGCCTGCAGGCGATTGCCCAGATACACCGGCGTCAGGGCGTAGAAATAACCCACCCCCGTGCGCGGGCCCTGGCTTATCCAGAAGATGTTATTGCCGCGTTCATCCTGCGGTGCGTTGCGGTATTTCACGATGCGTTCGTGCAGGCTTTTCAACGCATCATCACGCTCGACGGGAAGATCGCGCAGGCCAAAATCCGCCACGCAGAGATTTTCACTGCCAATCAGGAACACGCGATTGAGATCATAAGCAGCAGAAAAATTGTCGCGCCAGTAGCGCATAAACCAGGCAAGAGACTCCAGCGATCCACGCCAGGTATTGCTCATGGTGGAACAATCGGAATCCGGGAACAGCGGCTGGAAGTCCGGGACTTCGGTTTTGTCGTTACGACCGCGAAGAGCAAGAATACCGTTCTCCGCCGTCAGACGATTTTCAGCAATGTACTTCAGCTCCTTCATTACATCAGACGTTCGCTGAATGTAGCGCTGGGCCTGGTCGGAGCTTAAATTAAACTCCTGGCGGATCTCCGCTTCTTTCTGATGCAGCGCGTTAACGATGTAAAACACCGAGAACAATGCCACCAGTAGCCAAAGCAAGAGCGCCAGCGCCCGAAACAGATAGCGAGAAACTTTCAGCGTAGTACGAAAGGAGACGAGGTATTTCAAGGGGGCGAGGCTCCGCCGTCGGGGTCAAAAAGAATGGGTTTAAGGTAGCGGTAAACGCGCCTTGTCGCAACGTTCACTTGTCTGCATCTGCAAAAGAAAAGGGCCGGAATCCGGCCCTATTTGCATCAGGAGACATTACTCGTCAGCGTCATCCGCTGCATCATCGTCGGTGTCGGCTTCTGGCGCGATTTCATCGTCGCCCTCTGCTGCGCTTCCGTCGATAGAGTCGAGCTCTTCGTCATCCACCGGCTCTGCAACACGCTGCAGGCCCACAACGTTTTCATCTTCCGCAGTACGGATGAGGATCACGCCCTGGGTGTTACGACCCACCACGCTGATCTCAGAAACGCGCGTACGCACCAGCGTACCGGCATCGGTGATCATCATGATCTGGTCGGTATCATCTACCTGAACCGCGCCCACAACAGAACCGTTGCGCTCGGTGACTTTGATAGAGATAACGCCCTGCGTGCCGCGAGACTTGGTTGGGTATTCCCCTTCCGCCGTACGTTTACCGTAACCATTCTGCGTCACGGTCAGGATAGCCCCTTCACCGCGCGGAATAATCAGGGAAACCACAGAGTCTTCGCCAGCCAGCTTGATACCACGAACGCCCGTAGCGGTACGACCCATTGCACGGACGGCGTTCTCTTTAAAGCGCACCACTTTACCGGCCGCAGAGAACAGCATCACTTCATCCGAACCGGAGGTCAGATCCACGCCAATCAGCTCATCGCCTTCGTTCAGGTTCACAGCGATGATACCCGCAGAACGTGGGCGGCTGAACTCGGTGAGCGCGGTTTTCTTCACGGTACCGCTGGCGGTCGCCATAAAGACGTTCACACCCTCTTCGTACTCGCGTACCGGCAGAATGGCGGTAATACGTTCGTTCGCTTCCAGCGGAAGCAGGTTAACGATTGGACGACCACGCGCGCCACGGCTCGCTTCCGGCAACTGGTAGACCTTCATCCAGTACAGACGACCACGACTTGAGAAGCAGAGGATCGTGTCATGAGTGTTCGCTACCAGCAGGCGGTCAATAAAGTCTTCTTCTTTAATACGTGCCGCAGACTTACCTTTACCGCCACGACGCTGTGCTTCGTAGTCGGTTAACGGCTGATACTTCACGTAGCCCTGGTGAGACAGGGTCACAACAACGTCTTCCTGGTTGATCAGGTCTTCGATGTTGATGTCCGCGGTGTTCGCGGTGATTTCGGTGCGACGCTCATCGCCGAACTGATCGCGGACCAGCTCCAGCTCTTCACGGATCACTTCCATCAAACGTTCTGCGCTACCCAGGATGTGCAGCAGCTCAGCAATCTGTTCCAGCAGTTCTTTGTATTCGTCGAGCAGTTTTTCATGCTCAAGGCCGGTCAGTTTCTGCAGACGCAGATCCAGAATCGCCTGGGCCTGCTGTTCAGTCAGGTAGTATTGACCGTCACGCACGCCGAACTCGGGTTCCAGCCACTCAGGACGCGCAGCATCATCACCCGCACGTTCCAGCATTGCTGCAACGTTACCCAGATCCCACGGACGGGAAATCAGTGCCGCTTTCGCTTCTGCCGGGGTTGGCGCACGACGGATCAGTTCGATGATCGGGTCGATGTTAGCCAGGGCAACCGCCAGCGCTTCAAGGATGTGCGCACGGTCGCGCGCTTTGCGCAGTTCAAAGATGGTACGACGAGTCACCACTTCACGGCGGTGACGCACGAACGCGCTCAGGATCTCTTTCAGGTTCATGATCTTCGGCTGACCATGGTGCAGTGCAACCATGTTGATACCGAAGGAAACCTGGAGCTGAGTCTGGGAGTACAGGTTGTTCAGAACAACTTCACCCACCGCGTCGCGTTTGATTTCAATCACGATGCGCATGCCGTCTTTATCAGACTCATCACGCAGCGCGCTGATACCTTCAACACGTTTTTCTTTTACCAGCTCGGCGATTTTTTCAATCAGACGCGCTTTGTTCACCTGATACGGGATCTCGTGAACAATGATCGTTTCACGGCCGGTTTTGGCGTCCGCTTCCACTTCAGCGCGGGCACGGATGTAAATCTTGCCGCGACCGGTGCGGTACGCTTCTTCAATACCACGACGACCGTTGATGATCGCCGCCGTCGGGAAGTCCGGGCCCGGGATGTGTTCCATCAGCCCTTCAATACTGATGTCTTCATCGTCGATATACGCCAGGCAACCGTTGATCACTTCCGTGATGTTGTGTGGCGGAATGTTGGTTGCCATACCGACGGCGATACCGGACGAACCGTTCACCAGCAGGTTAGGGATTTTCGTTGGCATAACGTCAGGAATTTTTTCCGTGCCGTCGTAGTTATCAACGAAATCAACCGTCTCTTTTTCCAGGTCGGCCATCAGCTCATGGGCAATCTTCGCCAGACGGATTTCCGTATAACGCATTGCCGCGGCGGAGTCGCCGTCGATAGAACCAAAGTTACCCTGACCATCTACCAGCATGTAACGCAGCGAGAATGGCTGCGCCATACGGACGATAGTGTCGTACACCGCGGAATCACCATGAGGATGGTATTTACCGATTACGTCACCAACGACACGGGCAGATTTTTTGTAGGCTTTATTCCAGTCATTGCCCAATACGTTCATGGCGTATAGTACGCGACGGTGTACCGGCTTCAGGCCATCGCGGACGTCCGGCAGCGCACGGCCAACAATGACCGACATCGCATAGTCCAGATAGGAGCTCTTCAGCTCTTCCTCGATGTTAACCGGTGTAATTTCTCTCGCAAGGTCGCTCATCTAACCGCTATCCCTCTACTGTATCCCGGATTCAAAGGTCGCAAATTATAACACAGCCGAGGTGATTGAGGTAAACCTATACGCTTTATTCACAGGGATTGCCTGATATACTCATTCGTCTTGCTAAATAAGGAGTAAAAGCGCCCATGAATGCCGAAAAATCCCCGGTGTCTCACAACGTTGACCATGAAGAGATTGCCAAATTTGAAGCGGTGGCGTCCCGCTGGTGGGATCTCGAGGGTGAGTTCAAACCTCTGCACCGTATTAACCCGCTGCGTCTGGGCTACATCGCGGAGCGTTCCGGCGGTCTGTTCGGTAAGAAAGTGCTCGATGTCGGTTGCGGTGGCGGTATCCTGGCAGAGAGCATGGCGCGCGAAGGGGCGACTGTCACGGGTCTGGACATGGGCTTTGAGCCGCTGCAGGTTGCCCGTCTCCATGCCCTGGAGTCCGGCATAAAGGTGGAATACGTGCAGGAAACCGTGGAAGAGCACGCGGCCAAACATGCGCATCAGTACGATGTGGTGACCTGCATGGAGATGCTGGAGCACGTTCCCGATCCGCAGTCCGTGGTGCACGCCTGCGCAAAACTGGTGAAACCCGGTGGACAAGTCTTCTTCTCGACCATCAACCGTAATGGTAAAGCCTGGCTGATGGCCGTCGTCGGCGCAGAGTATGTGCTGCGCATGGTGCCGAAAGGGACACACGACGTGAAGAAATTCATTAAGCCTGCTGAGTTACTGAGCTGGGTTGACCAGACGTGGCTTAAAGAGCAACACATCACCGGTCTGCATTTCAATCCATTGACCGATAAATTCAAACTCGCACCGGGCGTGGATGTTAACTATATGTTGCATACAACTGCCAAAAACGACTAACGTCATCTGTTATTCTTATAAAGATTGCGCGACATCATGTTGCGCAATTCTGACCGCCCGTAGAAGAAATCAGCACTCGATCAAATTTTGAATTTTTTTTCTTAATTATTGACATGTCTTCCAGGCCTTACGGTACGAGGACTTAGCCTTTTTTACGCTTTCACAACCTCAATTTAACGTCAAAATCAACCCTTGTGCTGAAAAGAATCGATACTAGAATACTCACCATATAGCGTTTTTCTTATCGCAAACCCCCTATATGTAGTATTTATCCACAGAGTTAGTCACAAGACGGATCTGTGGATAAACGGGGGATATTTTTTATTTCACGGACAGGTAAAACCCACATGAATCAGAGTCTGCTGGTGACAAAGCGCGACGGTACCACCGAGCGTATCAATCTGGACAAAATCCATCGAGTTCTCGACTGGGCAGCAGAAGGACTGAACAACGTATCTATCTCCCAGGTTGAACTGAAATCTCACATCCAGTTCTACGACGGCATCAAAACGTCTGATATCCATGAAACCATCATTAAAGCGGCGGCGGATCTGATCTCCCGTGAAGCACCGGATTATCAGTACCTGGCTGCACGCCTGGCCATTTTCCACCTGCGCAAAAAAGCCTACGGCCAGTTTGAGCCGCCTGCGCTTTACGATCACGTAGTGAAAATGGTTGAGCTGGGCAAATACGACACGCATCTGCTGGAAGACTATACGGAAGAAGAGTTCGAGCAGATGAACGGGTTTATCGATCACTGGCGCGACATGAACTTCTCCTACGCGGCGGTGAAGCAGCTCGAAGGCAAATACCTGGTTCAAAACCGTGTGACCGGTGAGATCTACGAAAGCGCCCAGTTCCTCTATATTCTGGTGGCCGCTTGCCTGTTCTCTAACTACCCACGTGAAACCCGTCTGGAATACGTGAAGCGTTTCTATGATGCGGTATCCACGTTCAAAATTTCTCTGCCTACGCCAATCATGTCTGGCGTGCGCACCCCTACCCGCCAGTTCAGCTCCTGCGTGCTGATCGAGTGTGGTGACAGCCTGGATTCTATCAACGCCACCTCCAGCGCCATTGTGAAATACGTTTCCCAGCGTGCTGGTATCGGTATCAACGCCGGTCGCATCCGTGCTCTGGGCAGCCCAATTCGCGGCGGTGAAGCATTCCACACCGGCTGTATCCCGTTCTATAAGCACTTCCAGACGGCGGTTAAATCCTGCTCTCAGGGCGGCGTACGCGGCGGTGCTGCGACCCTGTTCTACCCGATGTGGCACCTGGAAGTGGAAAGCCTGCTGGTACTGAAAAACAACCGTGGCGTGGAAGGCAACCGCGTGCGTCACATGGACTATGGCGTACAGATCAACAAACTGATGTACACCCGTCTGCTGAAAGGTGAAGACATCACCCTGTTCAGCCCGTCTGACGTCCCTGGCCTGTACGACGCGTTCTTCGCTGATCAGGATGAGTTCGAACGTCTGTACACCAAATACGAAAAAGACGACAGTATCCGTAAACAGCGTGTGAAAGCGGTAGACCTGTTCTCTCTGATGATGCAGGAACGTGCCTCTACCGGCCGTATCTACATCCAGAACGTTGACCACTGCAACACCCACAGCCCGTTTGATCCGGCTGTTGCGCCAGTGCGCCAGTCTAACCTGTGCCTGGAAATCGCCCTGCCGACCAAGCCGCTGGACGATGTTAACGACGAAAACGGTGAAATTGCGCTGTGTACGCTGTCTGCGTTCAACCTGGGTGCGATTAAGAGCCTCAACGAGCTGGAAGAGCTGGCCGTGCTGGCGGTTCGTGCGCTGGATGCCCTGCTGGACTACCAGGATTACCCAATCCCGGCCGCTAAACGTGGTGCAATGGGTCGTCGTACCCTGGGCATTGGCGTGATCAACTTTGCCTACTGGCTGGCGAAAAACGGCAAGCGTTACTCTGACGGCAGCGCCAACAACCTGACCCACCAGACGTTTGAAGCTATTCAGTATTATCTGATGAAAGCGTCCAACGAGCTGGCGAAAGAGCAAGGTGCGTGCCCGTGGTTTAACGAAACCACCTACGCGAAAGGCATTATGCCGATCGATACCTACAAAAAAGATCTGGACGCGATTGTCAGCGAGCCGCTGCATCTGGACTGGGAAGGCCTTCGCGAATCCATTAAGACTTATGGCCTGCGTAACTCCACGCTCTCTGCCCTGATGCCGTCTGAGACCTCTTCGCAGATCTCTAACGCCACCAACGGTATCGAGCCACCTCGCGGCCACGTCAGCATTAAAGCGTCGAAAGACGGTGTTCTGCGCCAGGTGGTGCCGGATTACGAGACGCTGGGTAACAACTACGAGCTGCTGTGGGAAATGCCAAACAACGACGGCTACCTGCAGCTGGTTGGGATCATGCAGAAGTTTATCGACCAGTCGATCTCTGCAAACACCAACTACGACCCAACGCGCTTCCCGTCAGGTAAGGTACCGATGCAGCAACTGCTGAAAGACCTGCTCACTGCCTATAAATTTGGCGTGAAAACCCTGTACTATCACAACACCCGAGATGGTGCAGAAGACGCGCAGGACGACCTTGTACCGTCAATTCAGGACGATGGCTGCGAAAGCGGCGCATGTAAGATCTAATAAAGGGCGGGGATTTCCCCGCCTTTATTTCGTAAGACAGGACTCCAATTCATGGCATACACCACCTTTTCACAGACGAAAAACGACCAGCTCAAAGAGCCGATGTTCTTCGGCCAGCCAGTCAACGTGGCACGCTACGATCAGCAAAAATATGACATCTTCGAAAAGCTGATTGAAAAGCAACTCTCCTTCTTCTGGCGCCCGGAAGAGGTTGACGTCTCCCGCGACCGTATTGATTACCAGTCGCTGCCGGATCACGAAAAACATATCTTCATCAGCAACCTGAAGTACCAGACACTGCTGGACTCCATTCAGGGCCGCAGCCCGAACGTGGCGCTGCTGCCGCTGATCTCCATTCCGGAACTGGAAACCTGGGTGGAAACCTGGGCGTTCTCTGAGACGATCCACTCCCGTTCTTACACCCATATCATTCGCAATATCGTTAACGATCCGGCGGTGGTGTTTGACGATATCGTCACTAACGAGCAGATCCAGAAACGCGCAGAAGGCATTGCTCACTACTACGACGAACTGATCGAGATGACCAGTTACTGGCATCTGCTGGGCGAAGGCACCCATAACGTGAACGGCAAAACTGTTACCGTGAACCTGCGTGCGCTGAAAAAACAGCTGTATCTGTGCCTGATGAGCGTCAACGCGCTGGAAGCCATTCGCTTCTACGTGAGCTTTGCCTGCTCTTTCGCCTTTGCCGAACGCAAGCTGATGGAAGGTAACGCCAAAATCATCCGTCTTATCGCCCGTGACGAAGCCCTGCACCTGACCGGCACCCAGCACATGCTGAACTTGCTGCGCAGCGGCGTGGACGACCCGGAAATGGCGGAAATCGCCGAAGAGTGCAAACAGGAGTGCTATGACCTGTTCGTGCTGGCGGCCCAGCAGGAGAAAGAGTGGGCAGACTACCTGTTCCGCGACGGCTCCATGATTGGCCTGAACAAAGACATTCTGTGCCAGTATGTTGAGTACATCACCAACATCCGTATGCAGGCTGTCGGTCTCGACCTGCCGTTCCAGACGCGCTCCAACCCCATCCCGTGGATCAACACCTGGCTGGTGTCCGATAACGTGCAGGTTGCGCCGCAGGAAGTGGAAGTGAGTTCTTACCTGGTCGGTCAGATTGACTCCGAAGTTGATACTGACGACCTGAGCAACTTCCAGCTCTGATGACACGCGTAACGCTACGTCTTTCTGGCACCGAAGTGCTGTGTCAGGAAGAGCACCCTTCTCTGCTGGTGGCGCTTGAGGCGAACCAGGTGGCGGTTGAGTATCAGTGTCGTGAAGGCTATTGCGGCTCCTGTCGCTGCCGTCTGGTGACCGGCCAGGTGGACTGGCTGACCGAGCCGCTGGCCTTTATCAGTGAAGGGGAAATTTTGCCCTGCTGCTGCCGGGCAAAAGGCGATATCGAGATCGAGATGTAAAAAAGGGCCTTACGGCCCTTTTTCTATTTTAAGAACGTCACTGCTTTATCCGGGAAATCCGTAAACAGTCCGTCCACGCCCGCCTGGTTATACAGCACGTCGTAGAGCTGATTCACGTCCGTGGCATACGGCGGCAACTGGTCTGCACGCACCGTGTACGGATGGACCTGCATCTTGCTGGCATGCGCCTCTTTCACCATCGCCGTCAACTTCACGTGCCCCGGCGTTGAGCCTTCCGCCACCAGCATGTGATAATCCGGCCCGATGCCATCGGCGTACTGCGCTATCTGCTTCATCGCCCCCGGCTTAAACATCCAGTCGTAGTTGTAGTTCACCCACTTCCCGTCCGGCTGCTTCTCCTGGGTTTCGTTCCAGTCGGTATAGGCAATCAGCTGCACCAGATTGAGATCCATCCCCCTCTTCGGCTCCAGCTCGGTTTTGATGCGCTTCAACTCAGCGGCGTCAAAACACTGCAGATACACCTTGTCCTTTTTGCTGGTGTATCCGTACTGCTTCAGTACGTCCAGCGTTTTGGCCGCAATGTCTTTCCCTTCCTGGTGGTGGAACCACGGCGCTTTGATTTCCGGGTAGATACCGATATTTTTACCGGTTGAGTGGTTCAGCCCCTGAACAAACTCAATCTCTTCCTGGAAGGTATGGATCCGGAAGTCAGATTTGCCCATCGGGAAGCGTCCCGGATAAACCTGCACCTTTTTGCCGTTTTCGAGCTCAAAGCCTTCGGTAAATTTCAGCGAGCGAATTTCCGCCAGCGTGAAGTCGATGGCGTAGAAACGGCCATCTTTGCGGGCGCGGTCCGGGAAACGCTCCGCCACGTCCGTCACGCGGTCAAGATAGTGGTCATGCAGGACGACCAGCTGGTCGTCCTTCGTCATCACCAGATCCTGCTCCAGGTAATCCGCGCCCTGCGCATAGGCCATCGCTTTTGCCGGGAGCGTATGCTCCGGCAGATAGCCGCTTGCGCCGCGGTGGGCAATAACGATTTTATCTGCCGCCAGCGCGGAGCCTGTCATCAGGCCTGCCAGCAGCAGACTGGTAGCTAACTGAGTTAATTTCATCGCAATGCTCCTTATTGACGACGCGCCAGCACTTCAGCGTGGTGACGTTTTTCGCCGATCATCACAACAATCAGCAGCAGAACCGCCAGCACGCTACCGCCAATCATCACCATAAAGCCGCCGTCCCAGCCGAAGAAGTCAACGGTATAGCCCACAATGGCGCTTGCCGCGACCGACCCGCCGAGGTAGCCAAACAGGCCGGTAAAGCCTGCCGCCGTGCCCGCCGCTTTTTTCGGCGCCAGCTCCAGGGCGTGCAGACCAATCAGCATTACCGGACCGTAAATCAGGAAGCCGATGACGATCATGCAGGCCATGTCCACACCCGGATTGCCCGGCGGGTTAAGCCAGTACACCACGGTGGCGATGGTCACCAGAGTCATAAAGAACACGCCCGTCGCGCCACGGTTGCCTTTAAACACTTTGTCCGACATCCAGCCGCAAAGCAACGTGCCTGGGATCCCGGCATATTCGTACAGGAAGTAGGCCCAGGAGGATTTATCCAGCGCGAAGTGCTTCACCTCTTTCAGGTAGGTTGGCGACCAGTCGAGGATGCCGTAGCGCAGCAGGTAAACGAACACGTTTGCCACCGCGATGTACCACAGCAGCTTGTTCGGCAGGACGTACTTCATGAAGATCTGTTTTGCCGTCAGCTCTTCTTCGTGCTCCTTGCTGTAATCATCCGGATAGTCGTTTTTGTACTCTTCGATCGGAGGCAAACCGCAGGACTGAGGCGTGTCGCGCATCAGCGCGAAAGCGATAATCGCCACGACGATAGCACCAAAAGCAGGCATGTAGAGCGCCGCGTGCCAGTCGTTGAACCAGGCCATCCCCAACAGGAACAGCAGCGGTGGAATACCGCCTCCCACGTTATGCGCACAGTTCCATACCGACACGATGCCGCCACGTTCCTTCTGCGACCACCAGTGCACCATGGTGCGTCCGCATGGTGGCCATCCCATTCCCTGGAACCAGCCGCAGAGGAACAGCAGCACGAACATGATGGCAATACTGGAGGTTGCCCACGGCACAAAGCCCATAAACAACATCACCGCAGCCGCCAGGATCAGACCGGCTGGCAGAAACACACGCGGGTTCGAGCGATCCGACACGGAACCCATGATGAATTTGGAAAAACCGTAGGCAATCGAAATTCCCGACAGCGCAAACCCTAAATCCCCCCGCGAAAAGCCCTGCTCCACCAGATACGGCATGGCGAGGGCGAAGTTTTTACGCACAAGGTAGTACGCCGCGTACCCGAAGAAAATCCCCAGGAAAATTTGCCAACGCAGACGACGGTATAGCGGATCAATTTCTGCCTCAGGCAGACGCGCACGATGCGGCGCGGGTTTGAAGATACTGAGCATGACAGCCTCCGTGGCCATGTATTGAATTTACAGGGGTTTTACTGCCCCATACTCCAGAGAGGCGGCGATGTTAAGAAATCACGGTGATTGTTACTGTGAATCAACGCACAGATTGTTACAGAAATATGACAGAATGCGCAAAAAAGCGCATGAAATCACGTTTCACTTTCGAATTTCGCTCGTTTGTGTTCGAAATCAAACAAACCATAGTTTTCATGTGGCTAAATGGTAAAAAAACGAACACAGAGGGATGACAATGACAATTCACGATCCACGCTACAGCGATGTGATTATCATTGGCGGCGGTGCGACCGGTGCCGGCATCGCACGTGATTGCGCACTCAGGGGGTTGAGCGTCACGCTTCTGGAGCGCCATGATATTGCGACAGGCGCCACCGGGCGCAATCATGGCCTGCTTCACAGCGGTGCCCGCTACGCCGTTACCGATGGCGAATCGGCTCGTGAATGTATTGCCGAAAACCAAATCCTGCGACGGATTGCTCGCCACTGCATTGAACCTACAGACGGCTTGTTTATCACGCTTCCCGAAGACGATCTCGCCTTTCAGGCTACCTTCATTACCGCCTGTCGCGCGGCGGGGATTCAGGCCGAGGCCATTGACCCGGCCCTGGCGCGGCGCATTGAGCCCTCCGTCAACCCGATCCTGACAGGGGCGGTAAAAGTGCCAGACGGCACGGTTGATCCCTTCCGCCTGACGGCCGCCAATATGCTTGATGCCCGCGAACATGGCGCGCACATCCTGACCGGGCATGAAGTGACCGGGCTTATCCGGGAAGGTAACCGCGTCCGTGGCGTGCGGCTTTTTAATACGCAATATAATGAACACAGTGAACTGTATGCTTCCGTGGTCGTCAACGCAGCGGGGATCTGGGGGCAGCGGATTGCGGAGTATGCCGACTTGTCCGTTCGCATGTTTCCGGCAAAAGGCTCGCTGCTGATCCTCGACCATCGCATCAATAACCATGTGATTAACCGCTGCCGTAAACCGTCTGATGCCGATATTCTGGTTCCGGGCGATACCATTTCATTAATCGGTACCACCTCAACCCACGTGGACTATAGCGAGATTGATTACAACCGCGTCACTGCTGAAGAAGTGGATATTCTGCTGCGTGAAGGGGAAAAACTGGTCCCGGTGATGGCGCAGACCCGGATCCTGCGCGCCTACGCGGGTGTGCGTCCGTTAGTTGCCAGCGATAACGACCCAAGCGGGCGTAACGTCAGCCGGGGCATTGTGCTGCTCGATCATGCTGAACGCGACGGCATGGAAGGGTTTATCACCATCACCGGTGGCAAACTGATGACCTATCGTCTGATGGCCGAATGGGCAACCGATGCCGTCTGCCGCAAACTGGGCAACACCGAGCCGTGCAAAACGGCAGAACAGCCCCTGCCCGGCTCACGTCAGTCTACCGAGAAGACGCTGCAAAAAATTATCTCCCTGCCCGCTCCCCTGCGCGGTTCGGCTATCTATCGTCATGGTGACAGGACGCCGGTCTGGCTGGGCGAAGGCCGGCTTAGTCGCAGCCTGGTCTGCGAGTGCGAAGCCGTAACCGCGGGCGAAGTACAATATGCGGTGGAAAATCTGACCGTCAATTCTCTGCTCGATCTCCGCCGCCGCACCCGGGTTGGAATGGGGACGTGTCAGGGTGAATTGTGCGCCTGCCGTGCCGCCGGGTTATTGCAACGCTTTCATACCACCACCGCGACCCAGTCGCTCGATCAACTCAGTGCTTTTTTAAACGAGCGCTGGAAAGGCATTCAGCCTGTCGCCTGGGGCGATGCTCTGCGTGAAAGTGAATTTACCCGCTGGGTCTACCAGGGGCTGTGCGGTCTGGAGAAGGAGCAACACGATGAAATTTGATACCGCGATCGTCGGCGGCGGGCTGGCGGGTCTGCTCTGTGGCATCAAACTCACGAAGCAGGGGCTACGCTGCGCTATTATCACCCGGGGCCAGAGCGCCCTGCACTTCTCGTCGGGCTCGCTGGATCTGGTGGACGAAAGGTACCGCGAACAACTTCCGCCAGAGCATCCTTATCATCTGACTGGCGCGCAGCATATCGATCGTTTTGCCCTGGAAACCGAAGCGCTACTGGCGGATTGCGGCGCACGTCTGCAGGGAAGCGCCAGGCAAAATCATCAGCGCGTTACACCACTCGGCACCCTACGCTCCGCCTGGCTCAGCCCGGAGGAGGTGCCCGTCGCGCCGTTCAACTCAGCACGTGTGCGGGTGGTCGGTATTAGCGGTTTTCTGGATTTTCAGCCCCATCTCGCGGCGGCATCACTTTGTCGCCAGGGGATAAACGCTGAAACGGCAGAAATAGAGCTGCCTGAGCTTGATGTCCTGCGCGATAACCCGAGCGAGTTTCGCGCGGTGAATATTGCCCGTTTTCTCGATAATGAAGAGAGATGGCCGCTGCTCTATGAGGCGCTCAAACCGCTTGCAGAAGGGTGCGATGCGCTGTTTATGCCCGCATGCTTTGGCTTAAACGACAATCGACTCTGGCGCTGGCTGTCCGATCGTCTACCCTGCACACTCGGTTTACTGCCGACGCTGCCCCCGTCGGTTCCCGGTATTCGCCTGCATACCCAGCTCCAGCGCAAATTTGTTGCGCAGGGTGGCGTCTGGATGGCGGGTGATGAGGTGAAAAAAATCACCCTGGCTGACGGGGAAGTGAGCGAAATCTGGACGCGCAACCACGATGATATTCCGCTTCGCGCCCGCTTTACGGTGCTGGCAAGCGGCAGCTTCTTCAGTAACGGGCTGCTGAGCAGTCGGGACGGCATCCGCGAAGCCATAATGGGGCTGGATGTCCGGCAAAGCGCCTCCCGCGCGGACTGGTATCAGAGTGATTTCTTCACGCCACAACCCTGGCAACAGTTCGGCGTCATTGTCGATAACCACCTGCACCCGCAACTTTCGGGTAAGTCAGTCAGGAATCTCTTTGCTATCGGCTCGCTTCTTGGCGGATATGATCCTATCGCCCAGGGCTGCGGTGGCGGGGTCTGCGCCGTGACGGCGCTGTATGTGGCAGAGCAAATTAGCCAGCGCATGGAGGCTGAACAATGAACGATACCCGTTTTGAAAGCTGCATTAAATGCACTGTGTGTACTACCGTCTGCCCGGTCAGCGGCGTAAATCCACGCTATCCGGGTCCGAAACAGGCCGGGCCGGACGGTGAGCGTCTGCGACTGAAAGACGGCAAGCTGTATGATGAGGCGCTGAAGTACTGCATCAACTGCAAACGCTGTGAAGTTGCCTGTCCGTCGGACGTCAACATTGGCGACATTATCCAGCGCGCCCGGGCGCGCTATAGCACGCAAAAGCCCTCATTGCGGGATGCTATTCTGAGTCACACCGATTTGATGGGGAGCATCTCGACGCCGTTCGCCCCGCTGGTGAATGCGGCGACCGCGCTCAAACCGGTGCGCCAGCTGCTGGATGCGACGCTTAAAATAGACCATCACCGCAGCCTGCCGAAATATTCTCACGGTACCTTCCGTCGCTGGTATAAATCCGTCGCGGCGCAACAGGCGCAGTATGCCGAACAGGTGGCGTTCTTCCATGGCTGCTATGTGAATTACAACTACCCGCAGTTGGGTAAAGATCTGCTTAAAGTGCTGAATGCGATGGGGACGGGCGTTCAGTTACTCAGTAAGGAAAAATGCTGCGGTGTACCACTTATCGCCAACGGATTTACGGATAAAGCGCGCAAGCAGGCCAAAAGCAATGTCACCTCACTGCGTGAAGCCATCATCGACAAGGGGATTCCGGTGCTGGCCACCTCGTCTACCTGTACCTTCACCCTGCGCGATGAGTACCCGCATCTGCTGGACGTGGATAACACCGGGCTGCGTGAGCACATTGAACTGGCAACACGCTTCCTGTGGCGCAAACTGGATAGCGGGCAGACGTTGCCGCTGGGGAAATTGCCGCTGAAAGTGGTGTATCACACGCCCTGCCACATGGAAAAAATGGGCTGGTCGCTCTATACGCTTGAATTGCTACGCTTAATTCCTGGGCTGGAGCTGACGGTGCTGGATTCCCGCTGCTGCGGTATTGCGGGAACGTACGGCTTCAAAAGTGAAAATTACGAAACGTCACAGGCGATTGGCGCCCCACTGTTCCGGCAGATTGAGGAAAGCGGCGCGGATATCGTGGTAACCGACTGCGAAACCTGCAAGTGGCAAATAGAGATGTCCACCAGCAAGCGCTGCGAACATCCGATCACCTTACTGGCGAGGGCTCTGGGCTGAAGATGACCGGGGCGAAAAGCCCCGGTCAGTGTTTTACTCAACGAACAGCGACTCGACAACGTTTATCCAGCCGTGCTCGCTGGCAACCTCTTTGCCATTCAGCCAGCGGCGCAGCATGTTCAGCGCCATCATGGCGCAAACGTCCTGCCGTATCGCCAGGCTGTGACGGGTGATACTCATTTTTACCCTCAGGGCATACGTGCCTTCCGGTGTCGCCAGCGCAAAGTTCAGGTATTCCTCATCCAGCCCACCGACAAACAGCGCCAGCCCGGCAAAATGTTTTACCCTTCTTTCAGAAGCCCAACGGGCGGTCTGCGCCAGCGTCTCCTGCTGGAACGGCACCACTTCGCTGGCCAACAGCGGCGCATTGACGCGCGACAGCTGCAGCGCCAGCAGGCCGCCGGTGAACTGCTCGCTTAAGGTCACGCTCAGCTGACGAGACTGCAACTGCTTCGCAATCTGCGCGGGCAACCCTTCCGTCCCTTCAAAGATCAGGCTTTCACCCGCCACACGCTGCACCTCAGGCCAGAGTGCCAGCATCGCCGCTTTCTGCTCTGCAGGCCCCGTCAGCTTGAGTTCAATGATCGGCATAGAGGATCGATACCCCATTGATACGTCTGGCGGCAGTTGCAGGCGATCGAGACTCTGGGCCAGGTCGCTTTCCGAGCGGCCAAAAGTGGTCAGACGCAGGCAAATCGGGGGTTCAGGCAGGGTAAAACGATCGCGAAGGCGCGGCAGGATCTGCTGCTCGACCATCACTTTAAATTCTGAGGGTACGCCCGGCGTGAAGAACATCAGGCAGCGGTTCAGCTGCATGGCAAATCCACATGCGGTACCGACCGGGTTGTCAACCAACTCAGCGCTGGCGGGAATTTCAGCTTGTTTGCGGTTGCTGGGTGCCATGACGCGGCCGCGTTCGGAGAAAAAGCGTTCCATCTGTGCCAACCACGCCTCATGCAACACCAGCCCTTCCCCTTTTGCCGTGGCGGCGGCCAGTGCGCTGAGATCGTCACTGGTGGGGCCAAGCCCGCCATTCACGATCAGCACGTCACAGTGTTCGCTGCGCTCGCGCAGGATATTGACCAGTGACTCAAGATTGTCGCCCACCGTGTTGCGGCGCGTTAACGGTAATCCTTGCTCAAAGAAAAGATCGGCAAGCCAGGCAGCATTGGTGTCGATAATCTGTCCATGCAGCACTTCGTCGCCGGTGGATAACATCTCCACGTTAATCATTATGTTCTCCCGCTTAAATGGTCAAAACACTATAGCGCAAACGCGGGATGGAGAAGAGAGAAACTGGCGCGACGGAATGCCGCGCCGGAGTGATTAGAAACCTGCGCTGACGCCCACGTACGGGCCGTCGGCCAGCGCGTTGTCGCGGTTACCGTCTTTACCGGCCAGGTTCAGGTAGCGATAGCCTGCTTCGATGGTAATTGGACGCATGATGGTCCAGCGCGCACCGGCGTTGGCTTCTTCATAGCTTTCAATGCCGCTGGAGAGCGAGTCCGGGGAATAGTAATACTCACCAAATAGGCCAAAGCTGTCGCCAATTTTCCACTGCAGACCGCCGCCCACTGCCGCCGCATAGCCTTCATCACCGTCGTTCGGGTTGGTATAAATACCTTTACCGCCGACAGTGGCCAGGAACGGACCAAGAGGAATGTTCAGGCCCAGGCCGAGGCTGGCCGCGTCGCCGTCGTCATCGTTATGTGTCCAGCCGCCGGTCATTGCCAGACCGGACGTTTCGGTACCCATGCCAAAGCCCAGGTGGGTATAATCCTGACCCGCCGAGCCGTTAATGCTAATGGCGTTTGCCGCCGCAGAAACAACCATCAGGCCGAAGCCCAGTAATGCCACTTTTTTCATTGTCGTGATCCCGCACAATTATTATAAAGAAGTCCTAAAACCGCGAGATTTTAACCGCAGTCTCCATGGGATCAAGCACTCTGCGTGCGGCAGGCCGGTAGATTGTAACTATTTGAAACGGCTACTATCCCTTAAGCGATGCATTCACCCACTGTTGCAGCGCGCGACGGGAGACCTTAATGCCGCCATTTTTGAGCTCAGTCGGCAACACTAACCACCGGACGGGTTGCTGAAAACGCGCCAGTTTATCCCGGACCCAGTCAGGTAAACAGGTGATATCCGTTCCCGGTTCACACTCCACCACGGCTACCGGGCGCTGCCCAAACTCGGCATCGTCCAGCGGGACGATAAACACCTGGTTAATTTGCGGATGACGGGCGATAACCCGCTCAAGACTTTCAGGCTGGATCCCTTCTCCGCCGCTAAAAAAGAGGTTGTCCATACGCCCCAGAATTGTCAGCCGGTCATCATGCCATTCACCGCGATCGCGGGTCGCGAACCAGCCCTGCTCATTCGTCAGCGGGATCAACACCCCGTCACGCCAGTAGCCTGAGGCCATACTTTGCGCTTTGATCCAGACTTCACCGTCAACCACCTGCACTTCTCTGCCCGGCAGTACACCGCCCACATCCGGCTCGCCGTCCGCCTCTTTCGCACAGACTGTTGAAGCAAACTCCGTCAAGCCATAGCCACAGAAGGTGCGAACGCCCTGTTTTCGCGCTTCCTCTGTCAGTTCAACAGGTATTGCCGCTCCGCCGAGCAGAACGGCTTTCAGCGCAATATGATGCTGAGTGTTAAGCAGACGCCAGAGCTGTGTCGGTACCAGAGAAGCGTGGGTACAGCCCTGCAGTGCCTGCTCAAGCGGCTGCTTTTCGCGAACGGTTAAACGTGCCCCAGCCTGCAACCAGCGCCATAAAATCCCCTGACCGGAAACATGAAACAGCGGCAGCGAAAGTAACCAGTCATCCTCATCACCGTAGGGCATCAGCGCCAGCACACCGAGCGCGCTGGCAAGATGGGCTTCGCAGGTATGGACCGCCGCTTTCGGCAACCCGCTGGAGCCGGAGGTCAGCGTCATGGAGGCCAACCGCGCCGGTTGCCACGTAACGCGGTGTTCGCCAGCATGCTCGTACATGTTCAGGACGGGAAGATCGTCGTAGATGCCGTCCAGCACCAGCGCAAAGCGCAGGGTCATCTGCGGAAGCAGAACATCCAGCAGATGACGCGGCAACTGCGGGTTAACGGGAAGAATGCGCGCCCCGCTCTGGAGCAGTGCCAGCCATGCCGTCAAGGTTTGCGGATGATTATGGGCCAGCAGCAGCACACCGTCGCCCTCTCCGACGCCCTGCTGCTGAAATCCTGCCGCAAGGTGGTCGACATGCGCACACAGCTGTTCCCAGGTAAGCACCTCATCGTTCAGCCTCAGCGCCGGCTTATCGGCAGCCTGCGCACACCAGTGCCGCCACGGCCAGTCGGTAAAACTCATAGCAATGGCTCCAGCGCCTCAACGTCGAGGCACGGCAGCGGACTGTCCGGCCACTGGCGAATAAGCTGAGCCTGCATCAGGTTTAGCGTGTCAAGACCCGGGATCGTGTCTGGCGTTAACCAGGCAGCGATACGTGCCAGTTGGGTCAGCCCAAGGCTGGATTCGATGGAGGAGCTGATCACCGCCGTCAACCCCAACGCATGTGCCGCTGCGACCTGCTCGCGCACTTTCGCCAGACTGCCGGTCAGCGTTGGTTTAATCACTACCGCGCTGACGCCGGGTTCGGCGACAAATTCAAAATCCGCTTCGCGCAGGCTTTCATCCCAGGCAATGGCAATCCCCGTTTCGCGGGCAAACGCACGCGAATCATCGCGGGTTTTACACGGTTCTTCCAGGAAGGCAATGCGACTGCGGTATGCCGGATTGACGTACTTCGCGAATTGCTGTGCCTTAAGTGGCGTCCACGCGCGGTTAGCATCCAGACGCAGATGCAGATCCGGGATCGCCTCCAGCAGGAGGTTAGCGACCATTCCGTCTCTCACCGCTTCGTACAGGCCAACTTTGATTTTCGCCACTTTCTCACCGGGCATGGCGGAAAGCAGGGCGAACAGTTCGTCCGGATCGCCGGTGCAGAGCGGTGCCGCACGGTAATTAGCCTCTTCAGGCAAACTACCGTCGAGTTCCGCCAGCGCACAGCTAATGCCAAAAGCCGCGGAAGGAACGTCCGGCAACGCCGGATCCGCTCCCTCACGCCACTCTCCGGCCCACGCCAGTAATGCAGACTGCGCGTCATCCAGCGACTCAAGGCTAAAGCCCGGCAGAGGTGAAACCTCCCCCCAGCCTTCCCGCTCACCCTGCTGCAGATGAACGAAGAAGCCGTCACGGGTTTTTAACCGCCGTTCACGCAGTACCACACCCGCGTCCATCGGTATCTGCCAGCGGTAAACCTGCGCGCGACGCATTACGGGTTCCGTTTGTATTTGCTGAAGTCTGGCTGGCGTTTTTCGTTAAACGCGTTGCGCCCTTCCTGACCTTCTTCGGTCATGTAGAACAGCATCGTGGCGTTGCCCGCCAGTTCCTGCAGACCCGCCTGACCGTCACAGTCGGCGTTCAGCGCGGCTTTCAGGCAGCGCAGCGCCATCGGGCTGTTTTGCAGCATTTCACGACACCAGCGCACGGTCTCTTTTTCGAGATCGGCAATCGGTACAACAGTATTGACCAGCCCCATATCCAGCGCTTCCTGAGCATTGTACTGACGGCACAGGAACCAGATTTCGCGGGCTTTTTTCTGCCCGACAATGCGCGCCATGTAAGAGGCACCCCAGCCGCCGTCGAAAGAGCCCACTTTCGGGCCAGTCTGGCCGAAAATAGCGTTCTCTGCGGCAATCGTCAGATCGCACATCATGTGCAGCACATGACCGCCACCGATGGAATAGCCTGCCACCATCGCCACGACCGGTTTTGGACAGGTACGGATCTGACGCTGGAAATCGAGCACGTTCAGGTGGTGTGTACCCGCATCATCCTGGTATCCGCCGTAGTCACCGCGCACTTTCTGATCGCCACCGGAGCAAAACGCTTTGTCACCTTCGCCGGTCAGAACAATCACGCCGATGCTGTCGTCATAGCGCGCATCTGCCAGCGCCTGGATCATCTCTTTCACGGTCAGCGGACGAAAGGCGTTACGTACCTGTGGACGATTGATGGTGATTTTAGCAATGCCGTCTGCGGATTTGTGGTAACGGATGTCGGTATAACCTTCGGAGCAGTCTTGCCATTCAACCGGAGCATAGAGCATGTGTTCATCAGGATAGATCATAGAGAGTCCTTTATCGAAGACGCAGTATCTGAGCCAGACACGCAGCAACTGCACCCGGGTTTTCCCGGTGGGCGTTGTGTCCGGCGTTGGGAATTGCATGGCGAACGGCGTTCAGTTCCGCGGCAAGGGCCGTAAACTTGTCATCATGTTCACCATATAAATATTCAAATGGGAAATTGCGGGCGCTGAGCGCGGCACGCAAATCAGGCTGCACGGCCAGCGATGTCGCCTCCAGCATCATCGCCAGCGTCATGCCGTTGTTCTGACTGCGCAAAGTAACCAGCGCTTCGCGCTGGGTGTCCGTCAGGGAGGCGAACACGGGCTGTTGATACCAGTCAGCAAAGACTTTATCCAGCGGTTCAGTACGAAAACGCTGTTCCCAGCGGCGATCAGATACCCGCCGCCTGTTGCGCTCTTCGTCATCCTGCAGACCCGGATGCCCACCTTCCACAATCACCCCCTGCAGCCCCTGTGGCTGCTGGCAGGCATGGAACATCGCAACGCGGCCGCCGAGGGAGTACCCGATAAGCCAGAAGTTAAGTATGTTGTAACTAAGCAAGGTTCGGGTGAGCATATTGCTCATCTCGTTGAACCCGGACACGCCAATATTCCCGGAGCCACCGTGCCCCGGTAGATCCAGGTACAGCCGGGGATAATTGCTGAGTTTCTCGCCAACCACCTGCCACTCACGGCAATCCCCGGAGAAACCGTGCAAAAAGACCAGCCAGGGATAACCTGGTTTTCCAGCCTGTTGCACACCCGAGAGGATCACAGCTGGCTCACCTGTGCCAGCAGGCTTTGCAGCATCTGCGCGCCGTCAGCATCATTCACCACCAGCTCAATCAGCGTTGCTCCCGGCTGTTTCCAGGCGGTGCTCAGCGCCATATCAAGCTGTTCCCAGCTTTCCGGGCGATGGTATTTCAGGCTGAACATCGCCGCAGCGTGTTCAAACTGGACGTTCTGCGGCATCAGGTAAAAGCGCTCACGCTCGCTCTGCGGCGTTGGCAAGAGAGAGAAGATCTGCCCACCGTTGTTGTTGACCACAATCAGCACAAACGGGGCGGACGCCTGTCGTAGCAGCGCCAGCGCGTTGAGATCGTAGAGTGCAGAGAGATCGCCCACGATTGCCAGCGTCGATTTCGCGCTGGCGCGCTGCACGCCTGCTGCCGTTGAGATCAGACCATCAATGCCGCTCGCGCCTCGGTTGCTGTAAACCGGGTAACCCGCAGGCAGCTTCGAAAACGCGTCAATCAGGCGCACAACGAGGCTATTCCCGACAAACAGTTGCCCCTGCTCAGGCAGGTACTGGCGAATACGGTGCGCCAGTCCGGCCTCGCTAAACGCTTCACAATGCGCTTTGGTGAGCTCCCACGCCTGACGCGAAAGTTCCGGTATTTCAACAGCCCAGGGTTTGCGTTTTTCCGCCGGATGGAGCGTAAGCCAGGTGTCGATACTGCTGACCAGACGACGCCCGCGATGGTGCGCCGGGTCGAGCCGTCCTTCCAGCGGATCCACCAGCCAGTATTCTTCCGGGGTGCACGTTGCCTGCCATTGCAGTAATCGCTTACCGGTTAAGCTTGAACCAAGCTGGACAACAATCTGCGCCTGCGAAAGCTCAGTGACGGCTTTCGCATTTCCCAGCCAGAGATCGGCGCACGGCATCGGCTGACCGGTCTGAGAGAGCACGTCACCTATCAGCGGCCAGCCCAGGGTTTGCGCCCACTCGGCGACCAGCTTGCCTTCGGCGGCACTCATGCGCCCGGCGATTACTACGCCGCGTTTTTGCCGCCAGAAGAACCAGTCTCGCTGTTTAGAGCTCTCAAGATGCGTCTGCTCACGCAGCCACGGTTTTTCACTTTCCCACCAGTCACCGAGGGTGTGCTGCCACTCAAGGCCGGTGTTGTCCAGTTCGCCATACAACGGTTCGGCAAACGGGCAGTTGATATGCAACGCCCCACTGCGCAATGTCTCCATGGCGTGATCGACGGTGGAAACCAGCCAGCTTGCCGGGATATCCTGCGTGGGACGCGGCAACGAGATTGTCTGCGAAGGGTGCGAGGAAAAGAGTCCCTGCTGGCGAATAGCCTGATTGGCACCGCAGTCAATAAGCTCAGGCGGGCGGTCAGCCGTCAACAGGATCAGTTTTTCACCGGTTAAACCGGCTTCAATCAGCGCCGGATAGAGGTTCGCCACGGCGGTACCGGAAGTGACAATCACCGCTACAGGCTCTTTGCTGACCTTCGCCAGCCCCAGTGCCAGATGGCCAAGACCGCGTTCATCGAAATGGGTATGGTGAATGAAAGCCCGGTTTTCAGCGGCCGCCAGCGTCAGCGGCGTTGAGCGTGAACCCGGCGCAATACACACGTGCCTGACGCCATGGCGCGTCAGGGCTTCAAGGATCACCGCCGCCCAGCGTCGGTTAAAAGAACTTACTGACATGAGATTGTCCGGAATCAAGATTACGACACAGTATAAATAATAGAAAAATTTGGAATTTTGATATGAATCGGGAATGCGCGAATCAGTATTAATCCCTAAGGAGCAGAGAACGCAACCCTGCCGCTTTGTTTTCTATCTCCTGCCACTCCTGCTCCGGGTCAGACCCGCTGACGATTCCAGCTCCCGCGTACAAACGCAGGGACTCATCCTGGACACGTGCAGAGCGCAACGCCACGCAGAACTCGCTTTGTTCGGGTGATAAATACCCGGTCGACCCGGCGTACCACTCGCGGTTAAAGGGTTCTACATTCTCGATAAACGCCCGCGCAGGTTGACGCGGCAGCCCGGCAACGGCCGCCGTAGGCTGCAGAATATGCAAACACTGCTCATCACTGGCCTGTTTCAGTTCGGTCCAGATACAGCGGCGCAAATGTTGCACTTTGCGCAGGCGCACAACCTGAGCAGGCAACACGTCAAGCGTCCGGGTAAAGTGCTGAAGGCGCTGACAGATGTCCTCCACGACCAACATATTTTCGCGTTGGTTTTTATCATCATTCAGCAACCATTCACCCAGACGCCGGGCCTGTATATCATCAGCATGACTGGCGACCGTGCCCGCCAGCGCTTCGGTACGAAGCAATTTTCCCCGCCGCCGCCAGAGACGCTCGGGCGTTGAGCCAAGAAACGCATTGCTGGCGTCGAAAACCATGCAGAAATGATAGCAATTTAAATTCAGGGCACGGCTGGCGGCCATCAGTGCGACAGGGTTAACGCGCTGTTTAAACTGCAGATCGGTTGCCCTGGCGAGGACCACCTTTTCAAATTCACCGCGCGCGATAGTCTCTGTTGCCTTGCGGATTAGCGCCAGCCATTCCTGCTTTTGCGGATGATGGGTTTCGCACTCAATCTGAACAGACAGCGGGCGGATGGGCCTGGCGGCATGGAGTTTCTGCAGGAAATCCAACGCGGTCCGGGCATCGTTCTGAAGAGAATCATCGCTCCACAGTTGCAGGCGCAACGAGGCATTTCCGGCGGAACGTCGCCAGAGCAGGCGAGGTAAAAAGAGACTGCCCAGCTCCGGGTTAAACGCATTCAGGCCGCAGATACGGGTATCATTTGCCGCATTCTGCTCACGCAAAAACTGCGAGGCTAACGACAGCGAGGAGAATTGGGTGACAGCCCCCAGAGCAGCCAGTTCCTCATCACCATTACGCTGTTGCCAGTAAAACTGGGGATAGCACTGCTGCGCGCCAAGCCAGGCAAGCGGATCGAAAGCGTCGTTTAACGGGAAAGTGACGTCGAAATGACGTAGACCGGGTGTTGCGGGTAACGCTTGCGTAAGTTGACTACGCAGGTACTCCAGCGCGAGGAAAATCGAATTCACGCGAACCTCTCCCTGTTGAAACCTCATATTATACGGGGTACTGGTTAGAAATAGCAGTACCCACGTATAGGGAGTGGTTAAGCGTTAAACATAAACTTAACGACGAGCCAGAAGCAGCCCAAACACTAACCCGACAGCTGCGCCTACACCAATGCCTCTCCACGGTTTTTCGTGAACGTAATCATCGGCACGATAAACCGCCTTTTTGGCACGGTAGTAGTACGTGTCGGACGCATGGCTGACGCGGTTTTTAACGTCATTTAGCGCCTGTTCTGCACGTTCTTTCAGCTCAATATATTTCTGATCGGCAGGGTCGCCCGACGAACGTAATACTTCTTCCAGCGTTTCTCTCAATAACGTCAGGTCGTCATCGATACGGGTATCCCAGGATTGAAATGACATATTTTTCTCCATGTTAGTACACCAGTCCGCTAACTATAGCCAACGACGACCCATTACGCCTGCTTAGCCTCCCGCGCCATGCCAATGTGCGGTATACCGTCTTCGTCATATACGTCAGTGACCGGCGTGAAGCCAAAATAACCGTAGAAAGATTGCAGGTGTGCCTGCGCGCCCAGGTATAACGCCTTGTCCGGCCACTGTTTCTGGCATGCCTCCAGCGTTTTTTCCATCAGCTGATAGCCCAGTTTTTCACCGCGCGCCTTACCGCTAATGATGACGCGGCCAATCACCACAGGCTCGAAATCGTCTTCGCTTTTCAGAATCCTCGCATACGCCACCAGCTCGTTATCCCGCCAGCCGAGGATATGCCGGTTCTCGCCGACGAGATCGTCGCCGTCGATGTCCTGATACGGGCAGGTCTGTTCTACCACAAACACTTCGCAGCGCAGTTTGAGCAGCGCATACAGTGAATTAACGGTGAGCTCGCTATGGTGTAAATCTTGCCACTGGATCATGTCAGTCTCCTTCCTGGGGTTCATCACGTTATACTAAACCCCTCCCCGTTCAGCAAAGGGCTGATTGCGTTATGGAACTGATTTTTCTGGGTACGTCCGCTGGCGTGCCAACCCGCTCACGAAATGTGACCGCGATTCTGCTGGATCTTAAACACCCAACCCGTGGTGGGCTATGGCTGTTTGACTGTGGTGAAGGGACACAGCATCAGCTGTTACATACCGCTTATCACCCAGGCAAGCTGGATAAAATTTTTATCACGCATCTGCATGGTGACCATCTGTTTGGCCTGCCTGGCCTGCTGTGCAGCCGTTCAATGGCCGGGAACGCTAATCCGCTGACGATTTACGGGCCTGCAGGTATCCGGGAATTTGTTGAAACCACGCTACGCCTCAGTGGGTCCTGGACTGATTATCCGCTGGAGATCGTTGAGATCGCCGGGGGGCTGGTTTTCGATGATGAGGATTATGTCGTCACCGCTCACCCTCTTAACCATCCGGTAGAGTGTTATGGTTACCGCATTGAAGCGCATGACAAACCCGGCGCACTGGATGCCGCCGCGTTAATCGCCGCGGGGGTAAAGGCCGGGCCGCTGTTCCAGCGTCTGAAGCAGGGAGAGACGGTCACGCTGGAGGATGGGAGCGTTATCAATGGTCAGGATTATCTCGCGGCACCCCTGCCCGGCAAAAAACTGGCGATTTTTGGCGACACCGCCCCCTGCCCGACAGCATTGAAACTGGCTCAGGGCGTGGATGTCATGGTACATGAAGCAACGCTTGAAACGGCCATGGAAGAGAAAGCCAACAGCCGTGGGCATAGCTCAACCCGTCAGGCGGCACAGCTTGCCCGTGACGCAGGCGTCGGGAAACTGATCGTTACTCATGTTAGCTCGCGCTACGATGCTCGGGGATGTGAAGGTCTGCTGGCTGAGTGCCGCGCAGTGTTCCCGAAATGTGAGCTGGCAGAAGATTTCACTCAAGTCAGCGTTTAGTCCTTCATTTTTCCCTCAGGATGCCGATAACGATTAAAAGGTCAGCATTTCTCTCGAGGGTAGAATGGATAATTTCCAGAAAGATATTGATGACAGGGCGAATCTAACCCTGTCGAACCGTTTTGAACTGTTGTTATTCCGGCTGGGCACGTCTCTGGACGAAAACAAATCAGAGCTTTTTGGCATTAACGTTTTCAAGCTGCGTGAAATTGTGCCGATGCCAGAGTTCACGAAACCCGCCGGGATGAAATCACCGCTGATGGGGATGGTGAATATTCGCGATCAGGTGATTCCGGTGATCGACCTGGCCGCCGTAGCGGGTTGTAAACCGACAACGGGGCTCAACATCCTGCTGATCACAGAATATGCCCGCAGCGTGCAGGCGTTTGCCGTGGAATCCGTTGAGAACATCATGCGCCTCGACTGGAAACAGGTACACGCGGCGGAAACCGCCGTCAGCGGACGTTACATCACCAGTATCGCCTGTCTGGACGAGAAGACTGATACCAACGAACTGGCGATGGTACTTGATGTTGAGCAGATTCTGTATGACATCACCCCAGCTAACCACGATCTGCACGCCACTAATCTGCAAACCACAAAATTTCATATCAAGCCGGGTGCTGTCGCGATTGTCGCGGAAGATTCCAAAGTCGCGCGCTCCATGCTGGAAAAAGGTTTGCAGGCGATGGAGATCCCGGCGCAGCTAAATATCACCGGTAAAGATGCGTGGGAAAAAATTGGCGTTCTCGCTGCTCAGGCGCAGGCGGAAGGGGTCCCGATCACTGATAAAATTGCCCTGGTGCTGACCGACCTCGAAATGCCAGAGATGGACGGTTTTACGCTGACGCGCAAAATCAAAACCGACCCGGTACTGAAAGATATTCCGGTGGTGATCCACTCGTCGCTTTCTGGTAACGCCAACGAAGATCATATTCGTAAAGTGAAAGCTGACGGGTATGTGGCGAAATTTGAGCTGAACGAGCTGTCTTCGGTGATTGAGGAAGTTCTGGATCGTTCGATGAAGAAGATTGATGGGCCGTTAATTAGTCGCAAGCAATTGGCTTAAAGCATAAAAAAACCCGCCGAGGCGGGTTTTTTGTTTTTACATCAGCGGCATCGCATGCTGCACGATATCAATCAGCGGCTGCGGATAGATACCAAAGATCAGCACCAGCAGCGCGGAGATCAGCACCACAATACCACCGGCACTGTACTGCCAGTTGGTTGGGGCATCACGGTTGAGCTGCTGAGGTGCACTCAGATACAGACTCACCGCCACACGCAGGTAGTAATACAGACCGATTGCAGAGCCGATAACCACGCCCGCAGTCAGCCACCACAGGTGCGCCTGGACACCGACGGCCAGCACGTAGAACTTACCGATAAAGCCCAGCGTCATCGGGATACCCGCCAGAGAGAGCATCATCACGGTCATCACCGCGGACAGAATCGGACGGTGCCAGAACAGACCACGGTAAGAGAACAGGGAATCTGCATCCGGGCCACGGTACGGGCTGGACATCAGGCTCACCACGCCGAACGCGCCGAGGCTGCTGAACAGATAACCGGCCAGATACACGCCCACGGTTTCCATCGACATCTCACCGCTTTGCAGCGCAATCAGCGCCACCAGCAGGTAGCCCAGATGGGAGATAGACGAGTAGCCCAGCAGACGTTTGATATTGGTCTGGCTCAGCGCCATCAGGTTACCGAAGATGATGGAAACGAACGCGATAATGCCGAGCACCACGCGAACTGCTTCGCTATCACCCACCGGGGCATACAGGAACAGACGCATAACCACACCGAAGATAGCGATTTTGCTCGCCGTCGCCAGGAAGGTAGAAACCGGCGCCGGAGCACCCTGGTATACGTCTGGCGTCCACAGGTGGAACGGAACCAGAGAGAGTTTGAAGCCGAGGCCAACAATCATCATGCCCAGACCCGCCAGCAGCAGCGGCTCATGCAGCATGCCGTCGCCGAGGCTCTTGCCGAGCGCCACGAAGGAGAGGTTACCAGACTGAGCATACACCAGCGCGATACCGAACAGCAGGAAGGACGACGCGGCAGCAGACAGAATGGTGTACTTGATACTCGCTTCCAGTGAGCGCTTCTGGCGGAAGGCATAACCAATCAGACCGAACAGCGGCAGAGAGATCAGCTCAATACCGAGGAACAGCGCGGCCAGGTGGTTAGCATTCGCCAGCAGAATGCCACCCAGTGCGGCAATCAGTACCAGCAGGTAAAACTCTTCTTTGTTGTCGTTGTAGCCTTCAAGCCACGGATACGCAAAGGTACAGGTTGCCAGGCTCGCCAGCAGAACCAGACCCGTGTACAGCATGGCATAGCCGTCAACGCGCATCAGCGGGGTGACATCCATCGCGCCCGCCTGGCCAACAAACCAGAGGGAAACCAACGCAGCGTTCAGACCCAGAACGGACAGGGTCGCATTCAGGAAGTGATTGCGTCGCCACGCAATGGAGAGCATCACAACCACCACCGTCAATCCGACGATCAGCAGCGGTAGCAGCGCGATCAGTTGTTGTGGAGTTATTGTCATGGCGAATTACGGCCTTGTAGTAGAAGCAGAATTAACAAACCACTGCTGGATATTGCCCATCGCGGAGTGCGAGGTATCCAGAATCGGCTGCGGATAGAAGCCCAACAGCACCAGCAGTACGACCAGCAGCAGGATGATGAACAGCTCACGCAGCGACATCCCCGGCAGTTCTTGTGCAGCAATTTCGCTCTTCGCTTTACCGAAGTAGGCACGGTGCAGCATCGCCAGCGAGTAAACGGAAGCGAACACCAGACCGAAAGTCGAAACCACGGTAATGACCGGAACCACTTTGAAGCTGCCGAACAGAATCATAAATTCGCCGACGAAGTTACCGGTGCCAGGCATACCCAGAGTAGCCACCGCGAAGAACATGGACAGCGCTGGCAGCCATTTAATTTTGCTCCACAGACCGCCCATCATACGCATATCGCGAGTATGCAGACGTTCGTACAGCTGACCACACAGGATGAAGAGGCCGGCTGCGGACAGACCGTGCGCAATCATCTGGATCACCGCACCCTGGTACGCGAGCTGGCTGCCGGTGTAGATAGCAATCAGTACGAAGCCCATGTGGGAAACGGAGGTGTAAGCAATCAGACGCTTAATGTCGTATTGCGTGAAGGCCATCCAGGCACCGTAGAAGATACCGATCACACCCAGCCACATGGCAATTGGCGCGAACTCAGCGGACGCGTTCGGGAACAGCGGCAGCGCGAAACGCAGCAGACCGTAGGCTGCGGTTTTCAGCAAGATGCCCGCCAGGTCAACGGAACCCGCCGTTGGTGCCTGGGAGTGCGCGTCTGGCAGCCAGCCGTGCAGCGGAACCACCGGCATTTTCACCGCGAATGCGATGAAGAAGCCCAGCATCAGCAGATATTCAACGCCGTGAGACATAGGCGTCTTCAGCAGGTCTTCATAGTTGAATGTCCAGACTCCGGTCGCATCGTGGTGAACAAACACCAGCGCCAGAATGGCAATCAACATCACCAGACCACTCGCCTGGGTATAGATGAAGAACTTGGTTGCCGCCGTGATACGCGTTTTACCGTCGGACGCCTTGTGGCCCCACAGCGCGATCAGGAAGTACATCGGCACCAGCATCATCTCCCAGAAGAAGAAGAACAGGAACATGTCGATGGCAAGGAACACGCCGATAACACCGCCCAGGATCCACATCAGGTTCAGGTGGAAAAAGCCCTGGTATTTTTCGATTTCTCGCCAGGAGCAAAGTACCGCCAGAACGCCGAGCAGACCGGTCAGCACCACCATCAGCAGCGACAAACCGTCGATGGCCAGGTGGATCGTAATACCGAAACGTGGGATCCACGGCAGGATAAACTCAGACTGCCACTGCGGAATACCCGCAGACTGGGTCAGAGAGTAGCCACCCTGCAACCACAGTTGCAGACCAAGCGCGAGCGTCAATCCCATGGTGATCAGCGCGATCCAGCGCGGCATCTTCACGCCAAAGCGTTCAGTCTGCCAGCACAGGAAGCCGCCGATGAAGGGAATTAATATTAGCCAGGGTAGTAACATGGCGATTTACATTCCTTTTAAAGGCCCCCAGCAGGGGCCTGATTTTCAACGAATTCGAATAAAATTCACTTAACGATCAACGCAACACCATCAGCAGCGCCAGTACGACAACCGCACCGATGCTCATGGACGCCACATACCAGCGCAGGTAACCGTTCTCGCTGAACAGCAGGCCTTTACCTGCAAAGCGGGAAAGGATCGCCGGGATATTCATCATGCTGTTCAGTGGATCGCGTTTCACCAGCCACGCAACACCCAGGAACGGTTTGACGAAAATCATGTCGTACAGCCAGTCGAAGCCCCACGCGTTGTACCACCAGGTGCCCAGCAGGCGGCCTGGCGCACTGTTGGCAACAGAGGTTACCAGCGTACGTTTACCCAGCCACAGCCATGCTGCAATCAGGATGCCCGCGATAGCGACCACACCGGAGGTGATTTCAAGCGTCAGAACACGACCGTGCTCAAGCTCGGTGGTGTCCGGCAGTACGCCCTGCAACGGTGGCACAATCATCGCGCCAACGAAGGTGGAGAGTACCAGCAGCACAATCAGCGGCAGATGGTGGGTAATCCCCTTCCCTGCGTGAGCGTGAATTTGTTCTTTACCGTGGAATACGATGAAAATCATACGGAAGGTATACAGGGAGGTCATGAATGCACCGACCAGACCCGCAACCATCAGATTGATATGACCATTCGCCATGGCACCCGCAAGGATTTCGTCCTTACTGAAGAAGCCCGCAGTGATCAGCGGCAGTGCCGCCAGCGCCGCGCCGCCCACCAGGAAGCAGACATAGACCAGCGGGATGGACTTACGCAGTCCGCCCATCTTGAAGATGTTCTGCTCGTGATGGCAGGCCAGAATCACAGAGCCGGATGACAGGAACAGCAGCGCTTTAAAGAACGCGTGTGTCATCAGGTGGAAAATGGCTGCGTCCCACGCCTGAACGCCCAGCGCCAGGAACATGTAACCAATCTGGCTCATGGTGGAGTACGCGAGAACGCGTTTGATGTCGGTCTGCACCAGCGCGGCAAAGCCTGCCAGCACCAGTGTTACCGCACCAACGATACCCACCAGATGCAGAATTTCCGGGGTCATCAGGAACAGGCCGTGGGTACGCGCAATCAGGTAAACACCGGCGGTAACCATGGTCGCAGCGTGGATCAGCGCGGAGACAGGAGTTGGACCCGCCATCGCGTCGGCCAGCCATGTTTGCAACGGCAGCTGTGCGGATTTACCCACAGCACCACCCAGCAGCATCAGCGTTGCCCACCACAGCATGTTGTTGCCTGCTGCGAAGTGCGCCGGCGCCAGTTCCACCATTTCGCGGAAGTTCAGCGTGCCCAGTTCGTTGTAAAGAATGAACAGCGCGAAAGCGAGGAACACGTCACCCACACGGGTCACGATGAACGCTTTCATCGCCGCTGCGCCATTCTTCGGATCGGTATAGTAGAAACCGATCAGCAGGTAAGAACACAGACCCACGCCTTCCCAGCCCAGATACATCAGCAGCAGGTTATCGGCCAGCACCAAAACCACCATGCTGGCGATAAACAGGTTGGTGTAGGCGAAGAAGCGGGAGTAACCCTCTTCACCGCGCATATACCAGGAGGCGAACATGTGGATCAGGAAGCCCACGCCGGTCACCACGGAGAGCATGGTCAGCGAGAGACCATCCAACACCAGGTTGAAACCGATGTTGAAATCACCGACCGACATCCAGGTCCACAGCGGCACGCTGAAAGGCTGACGTCCGTTGTTGAAGAAGTCGATGCCCGCATACGCCGTCACCAGCGCAGCCAGGCCGATAGAGCCAATGCCTACGGTCGCAGACAGATTCTCAGACCAGCGGCCGCGAGAAAACGCCAGCAGCACGAAGCCAATCAGCGGAAAAATAATGGTTAAGGCAAGCATGTTCATCCACGCAACTCACTTACTGAATCGATGTTCAGGTTCTGGCGGCGACGATGGAGCTGCAGCAACAGCGCCAGGCCAATACTCGCTTCGGCAGCTGCGAGGCTGATGGCGAGAATGTACATCACCTGACCATCGGTCTGGCCCCAGTAGCTTCCGGCGACCACGAAGGCCAGCGCGGAGGCGTTAATCATGATTTCCAGGCCGATCAGCATAAACAGCAGATTGCGGCGGATAACCAGACCGGTCAAACCCAGAACGAATAAAATCGCAGCGAGGATCAGTCCATGTGTTAAGGGGATCATGCGCGCTCCTCCGTTTTTCTTTTCGCGCGGTCGTCAGTGCGGTTGCTCAGCACCTCACCAGCACGCTCTTCGCGGCCAACGTGGAAGGCAACAACCAGACCAGCCAGCAGCAGCATCGACGCCAGTTCCACCGCCAGAACGTATGGGCCAAAGAGTGTAATGCCGACCTCTTTCGCGCCGATCGGCGTGCCGTCGATGCCCTGATCGTTCACGCCCAGAATGGCGTAAACAATCACCACCAGCATGATGGCCGACAAAATTGCCGGGCCAATCCACACCTGCGGTTTTAACCACTGACGTTCCTGCTCAATTTCAGAGCCGCCCAGGTTCAGCATCATCACCACGAACACGAACAGCACCATGATGGCCCCAGCGTAGACGATGATTTCCAGCGCACCGGCGAAGTGCGCGCCCAATGCAAAGAACACCCCGGAAATGGCCAGCAGCGAAATGATTAAGTACAGCAGCGCATGCACCGGGTTGGTGTGCGTGATCACTCGCAGCGTAGCCAGGATGGCGATAAGGCCACAGATATAAAAAGCGAATTCCATTGCCCTCTCCTTACGGTAACAGGCTCTTGACGTCGATAGGCTTAGCTTCGTTCTCTGCTTCGCCCTTATCTTTGCCGTCGATTGCCATACCCGCCATCCGGTAGAAGTTATATTCCGGGTATTTGCCCGGACCGGAAATCAGCAGATCCTCTTTCTCGTACACCAGGTCCTGACGCTTGTACTCACCCAGCTCGAAGTCTGGAGTCAGCTGAATCGCCGTGGTTGGGCACGCTTCTTCACACAGGCCGCAGAAGATGCAGCGTGAGAAGTTGATGCGGAAGAACTCAGGATACCAGCGGCCGTCTACCGTCTCTGCTTTTTGCAGAGAGATACAGCCGACCGGACACGCTACCGCACACAGGTTACAGGCAACGCAGCGCTCGGAACCGTCCGGATCGCGCGTCAGCACGATACGGCCACGGTAGCGCGGCGGCAGATATACCGGTTCTTCCGGGTACATCCGGGTTTCGCGTTTCGCAAACGCGTGCAGGCCGATCATCCAGATACTGCGTACCTGGGTACCGAAGCCTACCAGTAATTCTTTTAAGGTCATGGTCTATAGCCCCTTATGGCTGCTGCCAGAGAATGACAGCGGCCGTTACCAACAAGTTGACGAGCGTCAGCGGCAGGCACACTTTCCAGCCGAAGGACATTACCTGGTCATAACGCGGACGAGGTAACGCTGCGCGAATCAAAATGAACATCATCATGAAGAACGCGGTTTTCAGCGCGAACCAGATGAACGGCGGTAAGAACGGGCCATGCCAGCCACCAAAGAACAGCGTTACCATCAACGCGGAAATGGTGACAATACCGATGTACTCGCCCACGAAGAACAGACCGAATTTCATACCGGAATATTCAATGTGGTAACCGTCGGCCAGTTCCTGTTCGGCTTCTGGCTGGTCAAACGGGTGACGGTGACACACCGCCACGCCCGCGATAGCAAAGGTAATAAAACCAAAGAACTGCGGGATAACGTTCCAGATGTCAGCCTGGTTGTTGACGATGTCGGTCATGTTAAATGAACCGGCCTGCGCCACCACGCCCATCAGGGAGAGCCCCAGGAACACCTCGTAGCTCAGCGTCTGCGCGGAAGCACGCATCGCACCCAGCAGGGAGTATTTGTTGTTACTGGACCAGCCTGCGAACAGCACCGCGTAAACCGCGAGTCCTGCCATCATCAGGAAGAACAGAATGCCGATGTTCAGGTCAGCCACAACCCAGGTCGGGCTGACAGGAACGATGGCAAACGCCAGCAGCAGCGAGGTGAAGGCGATCATCGGTGCCAGAGTAAAGATCACGCGGTCGGAGAAGCGCGGGATCCAGTCCTCTTTAAAGAACATCTTGATCATGTCCGCAACCAGCTGGAGTGAACCACCCCAGCCCACGCGGTTCGGTCCGTAACGGTTCTGGAACAGACCGAGCAGACGACGTTCACCAAAGCTCATGAACGCGCCGCAGGTGACAACCACCAGCAGGATGACAATCGCTTTCAGAATGCTCAGCAGGATGTCGATAAGATCCGGCGTTAACCAACTCATGCTTTTGCCTCCTGCAGATTATCAAGACGCGCACCCGCCAGTACCGGCGCGATGCCAGGCATACCCATTGGCAGACCCACCTGCCCTGCTGTCAGGCCTTCAGAGATAATCAGCGGCAGGCTGATTGTCTGACCGTCGTAGCTAAAGGCGATGTTCGCGCCCGCATTAACGCCAAGCTTCGCGGCATCCGCCGGGTTGAGCTTGATGTATGGCTGAGGCATACGTTGCTGGAATACCGGAGAGCGCTGGGACAGCTCGTCGCTACCAAACAGATGGTAGTACGGGGCGATACGCCAGTTCCCTTCCTGAGCCTGGAAGCTCGCCGGAACGGTCGTGAAGAAATCCAGACCGGTTTCGGAGGCTTCGATCAGACGCACGCCCGGATCGCCGTGACGCAGAGAACCGCCCACTTCCGCCTGGAACTTGTTCCATGCCTGCGGGGAGTTCCAGCCCGGTGCCCATGCGAATGGGATCTGTGAACGCGGGGCAGACGGCTGGTTGTTCCCTTCCATAGAGAAGGCGAACATCGTGTCTTTATCCTGCGGCTGACGCGGTTCGTGCACGCTGATGTTGGCGCGCATTGCGGTACGGCCACTGTAACGATGCGGTTCACGCGCCAGTTTCTGGCCACGAATGCGGAAGCTCGCTTCAGGGGCAGCATCTTTAATGCCTGCCAGCTGAGGCAGTTTTTCGACAACCGCGTCGATAACGTGGTCGAGCTGCGTCCAGTCCACTTCACGGCTCTGCACGGTGCTGTGCAGGGAGTGCAGCCAGCGCCAGCTTTCCAGCATAACGGTGTTGCTGTCGTAGTACGCCGGGTCGTAAACCTGGAAGAAACGCTGTGCGCGGCCTTCATTGTTGATAACGGTACCGTCGCTTTCTGCGAAGCTTGCCGCAGAGAGCACCAGGTGCGCTTTATCCATAATCGCCGTACGCTGATGGTCAACCACCATCACCAGCGGCGCTTTGGAGAGCGCGGCGTCAACGCGAGCGGCAGAAGCATGGCGATGAAGGTCGTTTTCCAGCACCACAACGGCGTCAGCGGCACCGGATTCCAGTTCGCTCAACGCAGCTTCCAGCGAGCCGCCGCCAATCATACCCAGACCAATGCTGTTAACCGCACGGGCAACCATGGTCACGCCAACGTCAGCACCGCGGCCTTTCAGGGCTTTGGCAACGTTCGCTGCCGCCTGAATGATCTCCGCGCTTCCGGCGTTAGTACCGGAAATAATCAGCGGTTTCTTCGCACCCGCCAGCGCCTGAACAATCACGTCGACCTTGTTTTGCAGGTCGCGATCCAGTTCAACGGCTGGAGAGTTGTTGTCCAGCGCGTGCGCAATCGCGAAGCCAAGACGCGCCTGATCTTCAACCGGGGCGCAGTAGGTCCACGCCGCGATATCGTCCAGACGGGTGTTGTCGACGTTGGTCACAAACAGAGGATGTTTCGCGCGCTGACCGATGTTCAGGATTGCAGCAATCTGCCAGTCAGCCACTTTCTGTGCTGCTGCCATTTCACGTGCTTTCCCCTTAACCGCCTGGCGAACCGCCAGAGCCGCGCGAGCGCCGGTCTGCGTCAAATCTTCACCCAGCACCAGAACTGCATCATAAGATTCGATTTCGCGCAGCGCAGGGGTATGAATACCGCCTTCGCGCAGCACTTTCAGGACCAGTTGCAGACGTTCCTGCTCGCCCTGGGCGATACCGGTGTAGAAGTTTTCCGCCCCAACCAGTTCACGCAGCGCGAAGTTGCTTTCGATGCTAGCGCGCGGGGAGCCGATACCGATCACTTTCTTCGACTGGCGCAGAATATCTGCCGCGCCCTGCATCGCCTGTTCAGCATTCAGGGTGATGAAGTCGTCGCCACGGCGCTGAACCGGCTGACGCGGACGGTCTTTCAGGTTCACATAACCATAGCCGAAACGACCGCGGTCACACAGGAAGTAGTGGTTAACGGTACCGTTATAACGGTTTTCGATACGACGCAGTTCGCCGTAGCGTTCACCCGGGCTGGTGTTACAGCCGAGAGAACACTGCTGGCAGATGCTTGGTGCAAACTGCATGTCCCATTTACGGTTGTAGCGCTCGGAGTGCGTTTTATCGGTGAATACGCCGGTCGGGCAGATTTCTACTAGGTTACCGGAGAATTCGCTTTCAAGCGTACCGTCTTCCGGACGACCGAAGTAAACGTTGTCATGCGCACCATATACGCCCAGATCCTGGCCGTCTGCGTAGTCTTTGTAGTAACGAACGCAGCGGTAGCAGGCGATGCAGCGGTTCATTTCGTGAGAGATGAACGGCCCCAGGTCCTGGTTACGGTGGGTACGCTTGGTAAAGCGATAGCGACGGAAGCTGTGACCGGTCATGACGGTCATATCCTGAAGGTGGCAGTTACCGCCTTCTTCACAGACCGGACAGTCGTGCGGGTGGTTGGTCATCAACCATTCCACAACGCTTTCGCGGAACTGTTTAGCTTCTTCGTCATCAATCGAAATAAAGGTGCCTTCGGTGGCTGGCGTCATACAGGACATCACCAGGCGACCACGCGTGTCTTCCGCGTTTTGATATTGCTTCACCGCACACTGGCGGCAAGCACCGACGCTGCCCAGCGCCGGATGCCAGCAAAAGTACGGAATATCAAGGCCGAGCGACAGACAAGCTTCCAGCAGGTTGTCCGCCCCGTTGACCTCATATTCTTTGCCGTCTACATGAATCGTAGCCATTAGCATGCTTCCAGTTGGCTCGGTCGAAACCGAGCGTTAATCAAAATTCTGTCTTTACCAGCGCGCTTTCAGCAGGTTCGGCTGAATCCCATTAATGGCATGGGTATTGCTGAACGGCTGCTTGATGCCTGCTTCGAATTCGTCGCGGAAATATTTAATCGCGCTTTGCAGTGGCTCGACGGCACCCGGTGCGTGGGCACAGAAGGTTTTGCCTGGGCCTAAGAATCGACACAGTTGCTCAAGTGTCTCAATATCACCCGGCTGGCCTTCGCCACGTTCGATTGCACGCAGGATCTTCACGCTCCACGGCAGACCATCACGGCATGGCGTACACCAGCCGCAGGACTCGCGGGCAAAGAACTCTTCCAGGTTACGCACCAGCGACACCATGCCGATCTCGTGGTCGACGGCCATCGCCAGCGCCGTACCCAGGCGGCTGCCTGCTTTACCAATGCTTTCGAATTCCATTGGCAGATCAAGGTGGGCTTCGGTCAGGAAGTCTGTCCCTGCCCCACCCGGCTGCCAGGCTTTGAATTTCAGGCCATCGCGCATGCCGCCGGCGTAGTCTTCAAGAATTTCGCGCGCGGTGGTACCGAACGGCAGCTCCCAGACGCCAGGGTTTTTCACGCGACCGGAGAAGCCCATCAGCTTGGTACCCGCATCTTTGCTTGAGGAGATGCCCTGATACCACTCCACGCCGTTAGCGAGGATAGCCGGAACGTTACACAGGGTTTCGACGTTGTTTACGCAGGTCGGTTTACCCCATACACCGGAGCTTGCCGGGAACGGTGGCTTGGAACGCGGGTTCGCACGACGACCTTCCAGGGAGTTAATCAGCGCGGTTTCTTCACCGCAGATGTAACGCCCGGCACCGGTGTGCACGAACAGTTCGAAGTCAAAACCTGTGCCCAGAATATTTTTACCGAGCAGACCCGCTTCGGTGGCTTCGGCAATCGCGCGACGCAGGTTTTCTGCCGCTTCGATGTACTCACCACGCAGGAATATGTAGCCACGGTACGCTTTCAGCGCGAACGCGGAGATCAACATACCTTCCACCAGCAGGTGTGGCAGTTGCTCCATCAGCAGGCGGTCTTTATAGGTGCCCGGCTCCATTTCATCGGCGTTACACAGCAGGTAACGGATGTTCATGGATTCGTCTTTTGGCATCAGGCTCCACTTCAGACCCGTGGAGAAACCTGCACCACCGCGCCCCTTCAGGCCGGAATCTTTTACCGCGTTAACGATATCGTCCGGCGCCATGCCACCCAGGGCTTTACGCGCACCGGCATAGCCGTTTTTGCTCTGATATTCGTCGAGCCATACCGGCTGTTTGTCATCGCGCAGACGCCAGGTCAGCGGATGGGTCTCAGCAGTACGAATTACCGTTTTCATTTGTACTGCTCCAGCAGGTCAGGAATGGCTTCCGGCGTCAGATGGCTGTGAGTGTCCTCATCAATCATCATGGTCGGCCCCTTGTCGCAGTTACCCAGGCAGCAGGTTGGCAGCAGAGTAAAGCGACCATCGAACGTGGTCTGGCCCGGCTTGATATTGAGCTTCTTCTCAATTGCTGCCTGAATGCCCTGATAACCGGTAATGTGACAAACGACGCTGTCACAGTAGCGGATCACATGGCGGCCTACCGGCTGACGGAAGATCTGGCTGTAGAACGTGGCTACGCCCTCTACGTCACTGGCCGGAATACCCAGCACTTTTGCGATCTCATAGATCGCCCCATCCGGCACCCAACCACGCTGTTTCTGTACGATTTTCAGCGCTTCAATGGACGCCGCACGCGGGTCTTCGTAGTGGTGCATCTCGTGCTCAATGGCGGCACGCTCTGCTTCACTCAGCTCAAAAGCCTCGGTCTGTGGTTGTTGATTTTCGTGCATAATTAGCGGTCCACATCTGACATAACAAAATCGATACTACCCAGATACACAATCAGGTCGGAGACCAGACTGCCGCGGATGGCGGACGGGATCTGCTGCAGATGCGCAAAACTCGGCGTACGCACGCGGGTACGGTAGCTCATGGTGCTGCCGTCACTGGTCAGGTAGTAACTGTTAATACCCTTGGTCGCTTCAATCATCTGGAAGGATTCTTGTGCCGGCATGACCGGGCCCCAGGAAACCTGCAGGAAGTGGGTGATCAGGGTTTCGATATGTTGCAGCGTGCGCTCTTTCGGCGGCGGCGTCGTCAGCGGGTGATCCGCTTTGAACGGGCCTTCCGGCATGTTGTTGAGGCACTGCTCAAGAATGCGCAGACTCTGGCGCAACTCTTCCACTTTCAGCATCACGCGTGTGTAGCAGTCGGAAACGCCGCCGCCAACCGGGACTTCAAAGTCGAAGTTCTCATAGCCAGAGTAAGGACGGGCTTTACGCACGTCGAAATCAATACCGGTCGCACGCAGACCTGCACCTGTCGTACCCCACTCCAGCGCCTCTTTCGCACCGTAGGCAGCAACGCCCTGGGAACGGCCTTTCAGAATGGTGTTACGCAGTGCGGCTTTCTCGTAAGAGGCCAGACGTTTTGGCATCCAGTCGAGGAATTCGCGCAGCAGACGGTCCCAGCCGCGCGGCAGATCGTGTGCCACACCGCCAATACGGAACCAGGCAGGGTGCATACGGAAACCGGTAATTGCCTCAACCAGATCGTAGATTTTCTGACGGTCGGTAAAGGCGAAGAAGACCGGAGTCATCGCACCCACGTCCTGAATGAACGTAGAGATGTACAGCAGGTGGCTGTTGATACGGAACAGCTCGGACAGCATAACGCGGATCACGTTAACGCGATCCGGCGTAACGATACCCGCCAGTTTCTCAACGGCCAGCACGTATGGCATTTCGTTTACGCAGCCGCCGAGATATTCGATACGGTCGGTATACGGAATGTAGCTGTGCCAGGACTGACGCTCACCCATCTTCTCAGCACCACGGTGGTGGTAGCCGATGTCAGGCACGCAGTCGACAATCTCTTCGCCGTCGAGCTGAAGAATAATACGGAATGCACCGTGCGCAGACGGGTGGTTCGGACCGAGGTTAAGGAACATGAAGTCCTCGTTGTCGGTACCGCGCTTCATGCCCCAGTCTTCCGGCTTGAAGGTCAGCGCTTCCATCTCCAGATCCTGCTTGGCTTTGGTCAGCTCAAACGGATCGAATTCGGTGGCACGTGCCGGGTAGTCTTTACGCAGCGGGTGGCCGGTCCAGGTATGCGGCATCATGATGCGCGTCAGGTGCGGGTGGCCGTCGAAGGTCATGCCGAACATTTCCCAGGTTTCACGTTCATACCAGTTGGCGTTCGGGAAAAGTTTGGTGATCGTCGGCAGATGCATGTCGTTTTCAGACAATGCCACCTTGAGCATGATATCCGTATTACGGTCTATTGAGATCAGGTGGTAGAAAACGGAAAAATCCGCAGCAGGGAGGCCCTGGCGGTGGGTACGCAGACGTTCATCCATGCCGTGTAAGTCAAACAGCATGACGTACGGTTTTGGCAATTTCTTGAGGAAATCGACAACTTCCAGTAATTGCTCACGCTTCACCCAAACAACGGGTACCCCGGTGCGGGTAGCCTGAACAGTAAAGGCATCCGGCCCAAAACGGTTGCGCAGTTCGCCAATGACTGGGTCATCCAGATGATCCCGGGTCTGCCAGGCGGCTTCTTGCGCGGTTAAGTCGGTCATATTGTTCACCATTGCAAATGGTCCGTGGTGACTGTTGAGCCTGGCTTCGCGCTATTTGAGTAGTGATATGCGAAGGTGTTCTCCAGGCCTACAGGCGCAAATTAAATTTCGTCAGGCGTACGCAGATTGGTGACGGCAATACGTTCACCACGTTTACGCTCGCGCTCAGACTGCATGTTCGCGCGATACACACCCTGATCGCCAACAACCCACGACAGTGGGCGACGTTCTTTACCGATAGACTCCTGCAGCAGCATCAGCGCCTGCATGTAGGCTTCCGGGCGTGGCGGACAACCCGGGATGTACACATCCACTGGGATAAATTTATCTACGCCCTGCACGACGGAATAGATGTCGTACATACCGCCAGAGTTTGCACATGCGCCCATGGAGATAACCCATTTTGGCTCCAGCATCTGGTCATAAAGACGCTGAATAACAGGTGCCATCTTGGTAAAGCACGTACCGGCTACCACCATCAGGTCAGCCTGACGTGGGGAAGCACGCAGTACCTCTGCCCCAAAACGCGCAACGTCATGCACCGCAGTGAATGACGTCACCATTTCAACGTAGCAGCAAGAAAGGCCAAAGTTGTAAGGCCAGATGGAGTTCTTACGACCCCAGTTGACCATATCGTGCATGGCATGCTCGAGTTTGCCCATGTACACGCTTTTATTGACTTCTTGCTCCAGGGGGTCGGTTACGATCTCCTGTTTTTGCAGGGGGTAACGGTCATTCTCACCGTTAGGATCTATGCGGGTGAGCGTATAATCCATCTTATTGCCTCGCTGTTACTGCTGACGATTAGAGATACTGTTTTCCGGGTTGATGTGTTCACGACGTGAACGCGCAGGCGTCCAGTCAAGCGCGCCAATGCGCACCAGATAAACCAGACCGGCCAGTAGCACTAAAATGAAAATTGCGGCCTCGACAAAGCCCACCCAACCACTTTCGCGGATGGACGTTGACCATGCGAAAAGGTAAAGCGCTTCCACGTCAAAGATGACGAAGAACATGGCTACCAGATAGAACTTGGCAGACAGGCGTAAGCGAGCGGAACCTACTGAATCAATACCTGATTCGAAAGGTGTGTTTTTGTGCCTTGCACGGGCGCGACCGCCCAGGAACCAGCCGCCGACTAACATCAGGCAGCACAGGCCAATGGCTACAATAAGAAAGATTGCGAATGCCCAGTGATGAGCGATGACTTCTGTGGATGTTGACATACTCATTGCTTACTCATCAAAAGTGATACCTACGACACTGCTCTTGCTGGCAGATGGGCATCACATCGATTCATGGGGAGGAACAAATAACCTTACACTAACTGTCAGAAATGAGACGGAGACAGCAAAATGATGGGGTTTTTTACTCCTTTCTATAACCTATTGTCAACTTTAACAAAGGTTTCTTCACATTAAATTACATCGAGCGATTCTCATTAACATTTGGTGCCCTTTAACCCTGGTGGGTGCATGACTTTCCGTCAAATGTATGTTGTTGAATCGTGTCCGTTTCGGAAGTAAAAAAAATAACCCTCCTATTTTGACAGGATTTGCCAGCGATTCCTCCCCCCAAATAGGAGTATTTTCTTGATCTGCGACACGCTTTTGTTAATTCAACCGGAAAAACGGCAACATATTTCCTGTTTTTTTAACATGAGAGAGATGTGGATGAAGTTAGAACGGGAAACGGACAAGTTTTAAGCAAAAGCATTTAGCCTATTGATAAATAGAGAGTATCCTGAAAATCCATGCGCCATAAGCGGGTATTATTGCCAAAAAAAAGCCACTGCATGCGAAAATGGCATGAGCGGCTTTTTTTTACACTTACATTTTGTTACCAGAATTTTGAGCTATTGATCACTCAAAATCACCTTCAACGATCAGGGAATCATCCCCCCCTTCGGAGGTAACGTGTTCGAACTGCCACGGGTTATGGTAGTTTTCCATTGCCTCGAACACCACTTTCGCCAGCTCGTTATGGGTGGACGAGTTGTGGCAAAGCAGATATTCCGTATCGGGCAACACCGGAAGACCATCAGACTTACCCAACACACGCAGATCAGGGCTCATCATCTCTACCGGGCGTGCCGTTACGCCAAGCCCTGCTTTCACAGCAGCGCGAACCGCTGGCAACGTGGAAGCCACATACGCTAAACGCCACGGAATATTGGCTTCATTTAACGCAGTCAGCACCATATCGCGGAAAGGACTTGGGTCATCCAGTAAAACCAGTGGAACAGGCTCCCCTTTTTGCAGCACATATTCTGCTGCGCAATACCAGTGCGTTGGTGATGTACGCAACGTCAGGCAATCAAACTGCCCGGGGCGATGCGTGGTGACCACCAGGTCGACCTTTTTCTCATCTAACATCTCAACCATAAAGGCATTGCGTTTTACGCTCACATCCAGCGCAAGCTTCGGATAAACCGAACTAATTCGATTGAGAAGGAACGGCAATATCGTATCTGCTGACTCATCAGATGCCCCTAAGGTTAACACCCCCTGGAGGTTGCTAAACATTAATGACATACATGCTTCATCATTAAAGCGAAGAATTTTCCTGGCATAACCCAGAAGCTGAATACCGTGTTCCGTTAAGAGCTTATTACGCCCATGACGGGCAAAAAGCTCTTTACCAACCAGCTGCTCCAGCCGCTGCATTTGCTGGCTAACGGCGGACTGGGTTCGGCAAACGGCGGCAGCAGCAGCTGCAAAAGTGTTGAGATCGGCGACCGCAACAAACGTTCTCAGCAGATCGAGGTCGAGATTCATTATCGGACGATTTGCATTTATCATATCTATTCACTTTCAGGTTGCTCGTGCGGAGCTGCCCGGGTTGAAGCTGTGTGTAACAGTTAAGCAATTCCCTCTGAAGGTTTTCCCTCGCATCCCGGCCCGGCAGACTGCCTGACAGATAGTTATTGTGCTGCTTTATATCAACAGTCAGAAAGCACGTTTCATGACGTTATTTTTATTCTCTTAAACGTTCAGGATATTTAGATGTTCGCAGGGTTATGTAAATTACATTAAAGGTACAACACCTTTTCTGCCATCTATATCGCAGCGCTGTCAACGTAGCGGGAAATGTTCGACACATTCCAGCCAGAGATAACTCCAACAATAACAATCAATTAATTCAGATAAGCAGTTCCAGATAAACAAAACATATGCATCTGTTGCCTGCTTTCCTGAAAGACATCTTAACCCAAATCCACTTTATTTATAAGTCTTATTGCAATATTGCGGATTAAAAGGGGTTGTTAACCTTCTAAACTGATTTTATTAATATTAACTAAAGTTGCATTTTGTTCGTTAATAATAAATAAATTTTAATTTAGATTAAGGTCTTTCATTAATAATGCTTAACATTAATTTCACATGAGTAACTTTTAGCCACATCATGCTATTACGGTCAAATGTAGCAAGCATTCAGGTTTTACGAAAAGTCACGCAGCGTGACTTCCCACTCGGTGCCGCTCGCCAGTTATTTTCGCCAGCACAATATACAGCATTTTTCCAAATGAACAGTACAATTAACCTAAGCATGTGCTGTGTGCATAACTTTAAGACAGTAAAGAGGCACATCTATAGCGAAATAGATTCACCAGACTTTTGCTCTCTTCACAAAATCTTCTACTGCACACCCTTCAAAACGAAGCGAGGGGGGAGTACATTATTCCGTGCTAACTTCCACGGCAGGGAGTGGCAATAATAGCAAAAAGGTTAAGGTTCATGTCCCCTATCGAAAAATCCAGCAAGCTAGATAACGTCTGTTATGACATCCGTGGCCCGGTTCTGAAAGAGGCAAAACGCCTGGAAGAAGAAGGCAATAAGGTTCTTAAACTCAACATTGGTAACCCTGCGCCATTTGGTTTTGAAGCGCCGGATGAAATTCTGGTTGATGTGATCCGCAACCTACCCACCGCACAAGGCTATTGCGATTCAAAAGGACTTTACTCCGCGCGTAAAGCTATCATGCAGCACTATCAGGCTCGCGGTATGCGTGATGTTACCGTTGAAGATATCTATATTGGTAACGGCGTCTCTGAACTGATCGTGCAGGCGATGCAGGCGCTGCTGAACAGCGGCGACGAGATGCTGGTACCTGCGCCGGACTACCCGCTTTGGACGGCAGCCGTATCCTTGTCCAGTGGGAAAGCGGTGCACTACCTGTGCGACGAGTCTTCTGACTGGTTCCCGGATCTCGATGATATTCGCGCGAAAATCACCCCTCGTACGCGTGGCATCGTGATTATTAACCCGAACAACCCTACGGGTGCGGTCTATTCCAAAGAACTCCTGATGGAGATCGTCGAGATCGCCCGTCAGCACAACCTGATCATCTTTGCCGACGAAATTTACGACAAGATCCTGTACGACGCGGCGCAGCATCACTCTATCGCCGCGCTGGCACCAGACTTGCTGACCGTGACCTTTAACGGTCTGTCTAAAACCTACCGAGTGGCCGGTTTCCGTCAGGGCTGGATGGTATTGAACGGCCCGAAAAAACACGCCAAAGGCTATATTGAAGGGCTGGAGATGCTGGCCTCCATGCGTTTATGTGCCAACGTTCCGGCGCAGCACGCGATCCAGACGGCGCTCGGTGGCTATCAGAGCATCAGTGAGTTTATTGTCCCTGGCGGTCGTCTGTACGAACAGCGTAACCGCGCATGGGAACTGATCAACGACATCCCTGGCGTCTCCTGCGTGAAGCCGAATGGCGCGCTCTATATGTTCCCGAAAATTGACGCGAAGCGCTTCAATATTCATGACGACCAGAAAATGGTGCTCGATTTCCTGCTGCAGGAAAAAGTGCTGCTGGTTCAGGGGACGGCGTTTAACTGGCCGTGGCCGGATCACGTGCGTATCGTGACGCTGCCGCGCGAAGACGATCTCGAAATGGCCATCAGCAGATTCGGGCGATTCCTTTCCGGCTATCATCAGTAATCTTAAAAATCAGGCTACCTCGGTAGCCTGATTTGCATCTTCCCTCCCCTCCCCGCACAATGAAGTCTGTCGCAGTGAAGACAAAAGGTACCTTATGAGTCAGAGTCATTTCTTTGCCCACCTCTCCCGCCTGAAACTCATCAACCGCTGGCCGCTGATGCGCAACGTGCGCACTGAGAATGTATCGGAGCACAGTTTGCAGGTTGCCATGGTTGCTCACGCGCTGGCCGCCATTAAGAACCGCAAATTTAACGGCCAGGTCAACGCGGAACGCATTGCCCTGCTGGCGATGTACCATGACGCGTCAGAAGTGCTGACCGGCGATCTGCCTACGCCAGTGAAATATTTCAACTCGCAGATTGCCCAGGAATATAAGGCCATCGAGAAAATTGCCCAGCAGAAGCTGATCGATATGGTGCCTGAGGAGTTACGCGATATCTTTGAGCCACTGATCGATGAGCATCAGTACACGGAAGATGAAAAGTCGCTGGTCAAACAGGCCGACGCGCTATGCGCCTACCTGAAGTGTCTGGAAGAACTCTCTGCAGGAAACAACGAATTTTTACTGGCGAAAACGCGTCTGGAGAAAACGCTGGAATCCCGCCGCAGTGAAGAGATGGATTATTTTATGCAGGTGTTTGTACCGAGCTTCCATTTATCGCTGGACGAGATTAGCCAGGATTCGCCGTTGTAACTTTTGCCGGGTGGCGGCTTCGCCTTACCCGGCAAAATTCTCAGAACGGGAACAGGACCGGTATCAATACCACGCAAACCAGCATCACCAGCACGGTGAACGGCACGCCCAGTTTCACAAAATCGCTGAATCGGTAGTTCCCCGGCCCCAGTACCAGGGTATTGACCGGTGAAGAGACTGGCGTCATAAACGCTGCTGATGCCGCCATCGCCACCATCATCGCAAAGGGATACGGCGACACGCCCATGGATTTCGCCATCGCCAGCGCAATCGGCGCCATCAATACCGCCGTCGCGGTGTTTGAGATAAACAGACCGATGGTGGCGCACATAATAAACAGGCAGATCATCATCATGTACGGCCCATACCCGCCGCCAACGTCCATCAAACCTTTAACGATCAGATCTACCCCGCCGGTTTTTTGCAGCGCCAGGGCGAAGGGCATCATCCCGACGATGAGAATAATGCTCGGCCAGTGAATCGCTTTATACGCACTTTCGGCGTCAATACAGCGGAATTTTCCCATCAGTAAACAGGCGATAATCGCCGCCACAGGGTTAGGTATTTCATCGGTCAGCATCAGCGCAACCATGAGTACCAGACAAAAAATGGCGTGGGGAGCCTGACTGTGGGCCGGAGAGGCATCGCTCTCCTCAACTGGCATGTTGAGCACCACAAAATCACGCCCTTTTTGCCCGAGCTGGCTGATGAGCTTCCAGTTACCGACGACCAGAAAAATATCCCCCAACTGGATAGGCTCATCCACGACGGCCCCATCCATCGCGACGCCATCACGCTTCAATCCCACCACGTTTAAACCATAGCGGGTTCGGAAGCCGATTTCGCGCACGGTTTTGCCCAGTAGTTCCGATTCCGGGATCAGCGACACTTCGGCCATGCCGACATCGAGCGCCTGGTCTGAGAAATACTCTCCGCGCAGCACCATCGGCTCCAGCATTTGCTCGCTGCAGAATTCACGTAGATCCACATCTGCGGTGGACATATCAATCAGCAGGACATCCCGCGCACGAAATTCCGAAACCCCGTTAACGTTGACGATAACCCGACGAAAACGACGCCAGCGCTCTACACCGATCACATTCGCGCCATAACGTTCACGCAGCCTCAGGTCGTCAAGCCGCTGCCCAACCATCGGCGAACCGGGGCGGATGGCCAGACGGCGCGCACGCCCTGTGAGGCGGTACTCTTTGATCAGATCGCGGAAGGTACGTCGCTTCCAGCCCTCTTTGGTTTTATCCTGCTTTTCCCCTTTCAGAGCAAAACGGGTCAGCAGCATGTAGACCACGCCCAACAGAAGAATGACCAGCCCAAGCGGGGTGACGCTGAAAAAACTGAACCCCTGGAATCCTTCCCGGATCAGCTCGCTGTTAACAACCAGGTTTGGCGGCGTTGCCACCAGCGTCATCATACCGCTGATCAAACCCGCAAAACTCAGAGGCATCATCAGGCGCGACGGCGAGGTCTGCATCCGCATGGAAACACTCAGCACCACCGGGATAAAAATCGCCACCACGCCCGTTGAGCTCATAAACGCCCCCAGCCCGGCGACGGTCAGCATCAGATAGATCAACATCTTTGTTTCACTGCTACCGGCCACCTTCACCAGCCATGCTCCCATGATGGTCGCTACGCCGGTACGCACCAGTCCATCGCCAATAATAAACAGGGCGGCAATCAGAATGACGTTGGGATCGCTAAACCCGGAGAAGGCTTCCGGCAGCGTGAGCGTACCGCTCAGCACAAAAGCAACGATGATAAACAAGGCGACCGCATCCATACGCACCTTGCCCGTGGCGAAAAGAATGATGGCGATTAAAAGCAGGCTAAGGACCCAAATCAGTTCACCGTTCACAACATGTCCTTGTCAGTGGGAGATGAGAATTTTTTACCATAAAAAAGCCCCAACAAGGTGGGGCTATATCATGGGATTACATTTTCAGCGAGACGGTTACAACGCCGTCGGGTGCTTTTGAAACAGCCAGTGCCGTCAAAGAATCAAGTACAAAGTCCGCTTCACTCAGCCGGGGGGAGCCCGTCGGAACGTTGACGGCGATAACGTGGCTACCGGCGTTTAACCCGGCAAGGACGCCTGCCGCTGCATCTTCGACCACTACACACTCTGCCGGAGCGAGCCCCAGCAATTCAGCACCCAGTAAAAAAGCATCGGGTTCAGGTTTTCCGCGCTTAACGCGCTCCGCCGTGATAAACACTTCGGGTGTTGGCAGGCCTGCCGCCTTGTGTCGGGCGTGAGCAACCGGCACGGAACCGGAGGTGACAATCGCCCATGGGATCTGTGCCTCGTTCAGATGCTCAAGCAGTTCGCGTGCCCCTGGTAACGCAGTGATGCCGTCCGTATCGGTGGCTTCAATGTGTTCCAGGTATTTGAACTCCGCCTGAATGTCGTCCTCAGAGCGTCCGGCCAGGAAGTGCCTTAGCGAGGTTATGGCCTGTTTGCCATGGATAAAATTCAGCACCTCCTGATGGTCGATACCATGTCTGTCAGCCCAATGGCACCAGGAGCGCTCCACAACCGGCAGCGAATCCACCAGCGTACCGTCCAGATCAAACAGAAAACCTCTACACTGCACACGCACCTCCGTCAGGCATTAATGATTTGTTGAATTTCGTTGCTGCTTAAATGGTACTGGCGCGGACAGCCGTGCCACGCGCTCAACATGCGCTGGTATTTATCCCACATTGGGGTCTGCGCGTTGAAGCCGTGAGTGCCCGCATCAAAGTGGGTATAACGCCCCTCGGTATTCACCATAAAGCGAACATAGCTCAGATAACGCGCTTCTGTAGCAGCATCAAAGCCTAAGAAGGTGACACGGCGCTCGTCAATGGACTGCTGATCTTTAAGATTCGTCCAGGACACATGCAGGGCGTGATACATCTCCATAATGTCGATCACGATGCGGCAGGTTTCTTCTTTCAGCTCACCAAACTCGCGATCCAGTTCGCGCATTTGCAAACCAAAACCGCGTTCGACGATGGTCTGCAGGCGGCTGTAGCGCGCAGCGTTATCGGGATCAAGCATAGTCATCATCTTGTACTGGTTAGACAAAATCAGACGTTGAGCATGGGTCATTTCCATCTTTCGACTCCTGTAGCGCATTGCACTTAAAAAAAAGACACGGTAACTGATTGTTACTGTGCCTTCTTTTAATAGTCGTTTCGATGATCAATCACAAATCATCGAGGAATGTTTTATCAAGTTGCTTAAAAGCTCGCTTAAGCGTGTCGGCCAGCGCCTGGTAATCCGGCTTGCCTTCGACCGGGGCAAGCGCCTGGCCTGCCTCTTCCAGTTTTCCGCGAACTTCATAAAACCAGTGTAAAATAGAAGGCGGAAGCGGTGTGATGGAGCGTTTACCTAACCACCAGAGCCCCTGCATTGGCAGACTTAACGCGAAAAGCGCCGTCGCGACCGCCGGACCAAGCTGACCGCCCAACGCGATTTGCCAGCACAGGGTAAAGATAGCGACGGGAGGCATAAATCGAATCGCATAGCGCGTTGCGCGGATGGTACGATTCTCTATAAACATGGGTGCAAGACGCTTTTCCATCGGCCACGTCTTTGCGTAATGCTGTCCCCGACGAAACAGACTAAAGAAATTTACGGTCGGGTTCTCTGGTGTCGACATGGCTGTACCTCAACTTCACATATAAAATTTAAAATTTTCGTGCAAAACCACAACAGGCGATGACAACGTTCAAAATATTTTGTCATCCCTACCCCGTATCGGGTATCCTGTGCCAGCCTGATAGGGCCATAGACGAGAATCATTAACTCGTCAAATTATCGCATATTATGCCATTGTCTGAAAAATGTTCAAAATGGCATAAAATCATAGGTATTTCTTTCATCATGCCAGAATGTTCGTTTGGCATGATGTTAATCATAAATGTCTGAGTCATCATGCGTTACGCTGTTAGACTCACTGACGTTTTTTTAGCCACGTATCAATAATAGGTACTTCCATGTCGAGTAAGTTAGTACTGGTTCTGAACTGCGGTAGCTCCTCACTGAAATTCGCCATCATCGATGCGCTCAACGGTGACGAATACCTCTCTGGTTTGGCCGAATGTTTCCATCTGCCTGAAGCACGTATCAAGTGGAAGATGGACGGCAGCAAACAAGAAGCGGCTTTAGGTGCAGGCGCCGCTCACAGTGAAGCGCTGAACTTTATCGTTAACACTATTCTGGCACAAAAACCAGAACTGTCTGCTCAGCTGACTGCGATTGGTCACCGTATCGTCCACGGCGGCGAAAAATACACCAGCTCCGTCGTGATCGACGACTCTGTTATTCAGGGCATCAAAGATGCTGCCTCGTTTGCACCGCTGCACAACCCGGCGCATCTGATCGGTATCGCTGAAGCGCTGAAATCCTTCCCGAATCTGAAAGATAAAAACGTGGCCGTGTTTGACACCGCGTTCCATCAGACCATGCCGGAAGAGTCTTACCTCTATGCCCTGCCATACAGCCTGTACAAAGAGCACGGTGTTCGTCGCTACGGCGCGCACGGCACCAGCCACTTCTATGTGACTCAGGAAGCGGCAAAAGTACTGAACAAGCCAGTTGAAGAGCTGAACATCATCACTTGCCACCTGGGCAACGGTGGTTCTGTTTCTGCTATCCGCAACGGTAAATGCGTTGATACCTCCATGGGTCTGACCCCACTGGAAGGTCTGGTGATGGGTACACGTTCCGGTGATATCGACCCGGCGATTATCTTCCACCTGCACGACACTCTGGGCATGAGCGTTGATCAGATCAACAAGATGCTGACCAAAGAGTCTGGCCTGCTGGGTCTGACCGAAGTGACCAGCGACTGCCGTTATGTTGAAGACAACTACGCAGAAAAAGAAGACGCTAAACGTGCAATGGACGTTTACTGCCACCGTCTGGCGAAGTACATCGGCTCTTACACTGCGCTGATGGAAGGCCGTCTGGACGCGGTTATCTTCACCGGTGGTATCGGTGAGAACGCGGCAATGGTGCGTGAACTGTCCCTGGGCAAACTGGGCGTTCTGGGCTTCGACGTTGATCACGAGCGTAACCTGGCTGCCCGTTTCGGCAAGTCTGGCTTCATCAACAAAGAAGGCACCCGCCCGGCTATCGTTATCCCAACTAACGAAGAGCTGGTCATCGCGCAAGACGCAAACCGTCTTACCGCCTGATTCCACACCGCCAGCTAAGCTGGCGGTGCTGTTTTGTAACCCGCCCAATTTCGGCGGTAACGAAAGAGGATAAACCGTGTCCCGTACTATTATGCTGATCCCTACCGGAACCAGCGTCGGCCTGACCAGCGTCAGCCTTGGCGTTATCCGTGCTATGGAACGCAAAGGCGTTCGTCTGAGCGTCTTTAAGCCAATCGCCCAGCCTCGTGCCGGTGGCGATGCGCCAGACCAGACCACCACCATCGTTCGCAAGAACTCCAATCTGCCAGCGGCTGAACCGCTGAAGATGAACCACGTTGAGTCTCTGCTGTCCAGCAACCAGAAAGACGTGCTGATGGAAGAGATCATCGCCAACTACCACGCTAACACGCAAGACGCGGAAGTGGTGCTGGTTGAAGGTCTGGTCCCGACCCGCAAACACCAGTTTGCCCAGTCTCTGAACTTCGAAATCGCGAAAACCCTGAACGCAGAGATCGTTTTCGTGATGTCTCAGGGCACTGATACCCCTGAGCAGCTGAACGAGCGTATCGAACTGACTCGCAGCAGCTTCGGCGGCGCTAAAAACACCAACATCACTGGCGTAATCGTTAACAAACTGAATGCGCCAGTTGATGAGCAGGGCCGTACTCGCCCTGATCTGTCCGAGATCTTCGACGACTCCTCCAAAGCGAAAGTCATCAAAGTTGATCCGGCTAAACTGCAGGAATCCAGCCCGCTGCCAGTACTTGGCGCGGTACCATGGAGTTTCGATCTGATTGCCACCCGTGCAATCGACATGGCGCGTCACCTGAACGCCACCATCGTTAACGAAGGCGACATCAATACCCGCCGCGTGAAATCCGTGACCTTCTGTGCGCGTAGCATTCCGCACATGCTGGAACACTTCCGCGCAGGTTCCCTGCTGGTAACGTCCGCAGACCGTCCTGACGTCCTGGTTGCAGCGTGCCTGGCCGCGATGAACGGCGTGGAAATCGGCGCTATCTTGCTGACCGGTGCCTACGAGATGGACCCGCGCGTCAGCAAACTGTGCGAACGCGCGTTCGCCACTGGCCTGCCAGTCTTCATGGTGAACACCAACACCTGGCAGACCTCTCTGAGCCTGCAGAGCTTCAACCTGGAAGTACCGGTTGATGACCACGAGCGTATCGAGAAAGTTCAGGAATACGTTGCGGGTTACATCAACGCAGACTGGATCGAATCCCTGACGGCGACCTCCGAGCGCAGCCGTCGTCTGTCTCCTCCTGCGTTCCGTTATCAGCTGACCGAGCTGGCGCGTAAAGCGGGCAAACGCGTTGTTCTGCCAGAAGGCGACGAACCTCGTACCGTTAAAGCGGCGGCTATCTGTGCAGAACGCGGCATCGCGACCTGTGTGCTGCTGGGCAACCCGGACGAGATCAACCGCGTAGCGGCCTCTCAGGGCGTTGAACTGGGTGCCGGTATCGAAATCGTTGACCCGGAAGTGGTTCGCGAAAGCTATGTTGCACGTCTGGTTGAGCTGCGTAAGAGCAAAGGCATGACCGAAGCCGTTGCGCGTGAACAGCTGGAAGACAACGTGGTGCTGGGTACGCTGATGCTGGAGCAGGACGAAGTTGACGGTCTGGTTTCTGGTGCAGTTCACACCACTGCGAATACCATTCGCCCGCCATTGCAGCTGATCAAAACAGCGCCAGGCAGCTCTCTGGTTTCGTCCGTGTTCTTCATGCTGCTGCCTGAACAGGTTTATGTTTACGGTGACTGCGCGATCAACCCGGATCCAACCGCAGAACAACTGGCTGAAATCGCTATCCAGTCTGCTGACTCCGCGATTGCCTTCGGCATCGAACCACGTGTAGCAATGCTTTCCTACTCCACCGGTACCTCTGGTGCAGGTAGCGATGTAGAGAAAGTCCGTGAAGCAACACGTCTGGCACAGGAAAAACGTCCTGACCTGATGATCGATGGCCCTCTGCAGTACGATGCTGCGGTTATGGCTGACGTTGCGAAATCCAAAGCGCCGAACTCACCGGTTGCAGGTCGCGCGACCGTGTTCATCTTCCCTGATCTGAACACCGGTAACACCACCTACAAAGCGGTACAGCGTTCTGCAGACCTGATCTCCATCGGGCCAATGCTGCAGGGTATGCGCAAACCTGTGAACGACCTGTCCCGTGGTGCGCTGGTAGACGATATCGTCTACACCATCGCGCTGACCGCGATCCAGTCTTCACAGCAGCAGTAAGTTTTACTGCAACAAAAAGGCGACCCTCTGGTCGCCTTTTTTATTTACAGCAGCTCGCGCGCCGCCGACACAATGTCATGTGCCGTCAGGCCATACTCCTTCTGCAGGAAATCCTGTGTCCCCACCTGGCCATAACGCTCCTTCACGCCAACCCGACGCATCGGTACCGGGCAGGTTTCTACCAGCACTTCCGCAACGGCTGAACCCAGCCCGTTATGAATACTGTGGTTTTCGCAGGTGACGATACGCCCGGTTTTCTCGGCGTAGTTTTTCACCAGCATCCGGTCGATAGGCTTCAGGGTAAACATGTCGATGACCGCCGCGCTGACGCCCTCCTTCTCCAGCTGACGCGCCGCTTCCAGTGCTTCCGCCACCATAATGCCATTGGCAATCAGGGTAATATCGGTGCCTTCGCGCAGCACATTGCCTTTGCCGATGGTAAACGTCGAGCCAGGCGCGTACACGCTCGGTGCTTGCTTACGGATGGTACGTACCCAGTAGAAGCCTTCGAGGTCGATAAGCTGGCGCAACACGTCTTCAAACATTACCGCGTCGGTGACTTCCAGCACCACCGAGTGCGCCAGACCGCGAACGATACCCATGTCTTCAAACGACATATGCGTTCCGCCGTTGTGGCAGGCCGTCACGCCTGCATCTGAAGCTATCACCTTCACGTTGTTGCGCTGGTAGTCAAGGGACATAAACAGCTGATCAAAACAGCGACGGCTGGCGAAGGCGGTAAAGGTATGAACAAACGGTTTACGCCCGGTGAGAGACAACCCTGCAGCCGTACCAATCACGTTCGCTTCCATGATGCCGCAGTTAATCACATGCTGCGGATAATCACGCGCCACGCTATCCATCGCCATAGAGCTCATCAGATCCGCTTCAAGGGCGATAATCTCACTTCCCGCCTCAATCTGCTTAGCCACAAAACTCGCGTAGACTTTACGCATCTCAATGGCATCTTTCTGTCCTGCTGGTGCAACCTTAATCATGTGTAGCCTCCAGTTGGCGGATAGTCTCATCGAGGGCCGCTTTGCTCTCTGCGGTCAATCGCAGATGGTGCGAATTACTGAGCTGCTCCAGATACGGCACCCCCTGCCCTTTAATGCTGTCCAGGATCACCACTCTTGGGCGAGCATCTTTCGCCGGAACCAGAGAGGTCACTTCCAGCAGCGCCGGAATATCGTCTCCTTTGACCGTCACCACGTCATAGCCAAAAGCGCGGAATTTTCCTTCCAGGTCGAACGCACAGATAATATCGTCCAGCTCGCCATCCAGCTGCTGCTTGTTCCAGTCCACGAATATCGTCAGGTTATTCAGACGATGGTGCGCAATAAACTGGAAAGCTTCCCAGCACTGCCCTTCGTTCAGCTCGCCGTCACCCACGATGCAAAAGACTCTGTTTGGCCGCCCTGCCAGCTTGTGCGAGAGCGCTATTCCCCCGGCAATGGAGATCCCTTGCCCCAAGGATCCCGTGGTGGCATCCACGCCGCGAGTTTTCAGGCGATCCGGATGGCTTGGCAGTCGGGTACCGTTCTGGTTCAGCGTGCTCAGTTCTTCCACCGGGAAGTAACCCTTGATCGCCAGCGTGCTGTAGAGCGCCGGGCCCGCATGACCTTTCGACAGGACAAAGTAGTCACGCTCTGGCCAGTCCGGATCGGCCGGGTCGATTTTCATCACCGCGCCGTACAGCACGGCCAGCGTTTCAACCACCGACATACTGCCACCGTAGTGTCCAAAGCCCAGCTGCGTCAGGGATTTCAGCGTCTCAAGACGGATCTGACGCGCGAGTTCGGTTATCTCTTTCTCATTCATGATTTGGCTCCGGTGTTTTCCTGCGCGTTACCGCCTGCAGGTTTGTTTTTCGCGAAGACGTTGTACGCCACCAGCAGCGCGAATAGCGCCACAACCAGCCCGGTAATGGCAAGCGGCGACAGGAAGCGCGCCAGGTTGCCGAGCACAATCCCAACCGCGCCGAAATCTGCGTCCGAGAACGTTGTGTTAGCAAAGCCAATTGCGCCCAGCACCGGTAACAGCAGTACCGGCAGGAAGGTGATCAGCAGCCCGTTGGCAAAGGCGCCAATCATTGCCCCGCGACGTCCACCGGTGGCGTTACCGAACACGCCCGCCGTTGCGCCGGTGAAGAAGTGCGGCACCACGCCCGGGAGTATCAGTACCCAGTTAAACTGGCCGCAGATGATCAGCCCCACAATCCCACCCAGAAAGCTGAACAGGAAGCCAATCAGCACCGCGTTTGGTGCATACGGATAGACCACCGGGCAGTCCAACGCCGGGCGCGCATTGGGCACCAGTTTTTCCGAGAAGCCGGTAAAGGCCGGAACGATTTCCGCCAGGATCAGGCGCACACCCTGCAGGATGATGAACACGCCCGCCGCGAAGGTAATCGCCATGATGATGGCGTAGACCAGGTAGTTCTGACCGCCGCTGAAGGTGGCCTCAACGTATTCACGCCCGGCACTCACCGCCATGATCAGATAAATAATCATCATGGTCAGCGAGATGGAGATAGAACTGTCGCGAAGGAAGCTCAGGTTCTTCGGCAGGTTCATCTCTTCGGTTGAGCGGGAGCCTTTGCCAACCTTGCTGCCAATCCAGCCGGACAGCACATAGCCCAGCGTGCCGAAGTGACCGAAGGCGATATCGTCGTTACCGGTGATACGCTTCATATAACGCTGCGCAATCGCCGGGAAGAAGGCCATTACCAGACCGAGGATCAGCGAGCCGGTAAAGACCAGCCCTACGCCTTCAAAGCCCGCTACCGTCAGGATCACACCAATCATGCACGCCATGTAAAAGGTGTGATGCCCGGTCAGGAAGATATACTTCAGGCGGGTAAAGCGAGCGACGATAATATTCGCCACCATCCCGAAGGCCATAATCAGTGCGGTCGCGGCACCGTATTTCTCAAGCGCAATCGACACAATCGCTTCATTGTTTGGAATAATCCCCTGGATAGTAAAAGCGTGCTCAAACATGCCGCCTAAAGGATTCAATGACCCTACCAGTACTGTGGCACCACCACCCAGCACAATAAATCCCAGGATAGTTTTAATTGTCCCTTTCACCACGTCCGAAAACGCTTTTTTCTGTGCAACCAAACCGATTAACGCAATTAACCCCACCAGCACAGAAGGGACTTTTAATATATCAACAACGAAATTCAGCGTTTCAAGGATAAACATATCCACCTCGCCTAATCAGGGTAATTGTCTTTCGAACCAGGCACGCAGTTGCGCTTCAAGTTCGTTGATGTCGATGATGTTGTTGATCACCACCAGCTGGCTTTCCGGCACGCTGGCGCTGGCCGCAATGTCTTTTGCCATCACGAACAGGTCGGCCGCGCCCGGTGTGGCCGAGGAGAGATCGGAGTGTTCAACCTCGGCCTCAATCTCCAGCTTTTTGAGCACCTTTTTGATATTCATTTCGACCATAAAACTACTGCCCAGGCCAGAACCGCAAATAGCCATGATTTTCATTGTTGTCCCCTTTTTTTGAGTAGAGCACGCCCCATCACGCCGGCGCGTAATGTTGTGAAAAATCGGATTAAAGAATTAAATCAGAAGCGGTCAATAATCGTTTTAATTTCCTCCAGGGTATTCGCCTGATGCAATTCAGCCATATCTTCATCGCTGGAAAATAGCTCAGCCAGTGAAGAAATCATCTCGATATGGCTATGTTTGTCCGGCGCCGCGAGCATAATAATGACATCGACAGGGTCAAACTCACCGGCACCAAAAGAGACGCCCTGTTTTAGTTTTAATAAAGACAACCCCAGTCCTTTGGCTCCTTCCTCCGGCCGCGCATGCGGCATCGCCAGCCCTGGTGCCAGCACATAGTAAGGTCCTAATGTACGATGTTGTTCAACGATCGCCGTGACGTATTCCGGCGCGATCACCTGCAGATCCAGCAACGGTTTTGCACATATCTCCAGCGCCTGTGGCCAGCTTTCAACGCTTTCCTGAAGCGTGATGGTTGTATCATATATCCATTTATTCAGCACTTTTCACTCCCGTCACACTGCAAAAGATGAGCAAACTTTATTCAACACATCAATACTTGGCTGCGATCAAGATCACAAAGATAGCGCTACCAATCGCTAACATTCAGAAATGTGATAGCGCTATCAAATTGTAATCATGGAGTGAAATCACAGCAAAAAAAGGGATTTAGGGCGTATACTGCCTGTCACGTGAAACGAAGGAAAATAAGAACGCGTCTGGTCAGCAGGAAGGTGTATGTCTCTAACCCGAAAACGGCGCAGTACCGGTAAAGTGACACTCGCCGATGTCGCACAGCTTGCCGGTGTGGGCACGATGACCGTGTCCCGTGCACTCCGCACGCCCGAACAGGTTTCCGATAAACTGCGAGAAAAAATTGAAGCCGCGGTGCAAGAGTTAGGTTATATGCCCAATCTTGCGGCCAGTGCGCTGGCCTCAGCCTCGTCATGGACGATTGCGATGGTCGTTCCTAATCTCTCCGAGGCCGGCTGTTCAGAGATGTTCGCCGGGCTACAGCAGGTGCTGCAGCCTGCCGGCTATCAGATCATGCTGGCAGAATCCCAGCATCGTCTTGAACAGGAAGAGAAGCTGCTGGAGACACTGCTGGCGTCGAATATTGCCGCCGCCATTTTGCTCAGTGTTGAACACACTGACACTGTTCGCCACTGGCTGAAAAATGCCTCCATTCCGGTAATGGAAATGGGGGCCATGCGTGCCGATCCGATTGATATGAATATCGGGATTGATAACGTAGCGGCCATGTACGAACTGACGGAAATGGTCATTAAGCGCGGCTATCAAAATATCGGTCTGCTGTGCGCCAACCAGGAACAGTGGATTTTCCAGCAGCATTTACAGGGCTGGTACAAAGCGATGCTTCGCCACCATATGTCACCGAACCGGGTCATTAACGCTGCCATGCCGCCAGTTTTCTCGACCGGCGCCGCGCAACTGCCGGAATTCCTGCTGGCATGGCCTGAACTGGATGCGCTGGTGTGCGTCTCAGACGAACTGGCCTGTGGCGCGCTGTATGAATGTCAGCGCAGGCGAATCAAGGTCCCAGACGATCTGGCGGTGGTAGGCTTTGGCGACAGCGATGTGAGCCGCGTCTGTCAGCCGCCGCTAACGACGATGGCAGTGCCGCATCGTAAGATTGGGATTGAAGCCGGGAAAGCACTTCTGGAACGTCTGAATGACGGAGACTGGCGCGATCAAAAGCCCATCGCGTCCAGTCTGTGTCTGCGAGAGAGTTGCTAAGGCTTACTCAGCCTCTTCCTCTTTCTCTGATTTGGTCGACTCGTTATTCGCGTTACGGCTCATCCACAGTGCCAGCGCTTTTAATGAATCTGGAGTGAACTCGTCGCAACGCGCGGTAATTTCTTCCGGCGTCATCCAGTTCACTTCGCTGACTTCTTCTTCCTGCAGGGCAAACGGCCCGTGAGAGACGCAGCTAAACAACCCACCCCAGACGCGGCAGTTTTCATCCTCAAAATAGAACTGCCCATGTTCGGCAAACGGTACGCCCGCAATACCTAACTCTTCTTCCGCTTCACGACGCGCGGAATCCAGCAGCACTTCATCAGCCTGGACCACACCGCCTGCAGTGGCATCCAGCATACCCGGGAGAAAATCTTTGGTGTCCGTGCGGCGCTGAACCAGAATTTTACCCATACCGTCGTGAACAACGATATATGTCGCACGATGACGCAGACGCTCCGCACGCATTTGTTCGCGGCTGGCCTGCGCGATCACTTCATTCTCTTCGCTGACAATGTCAACCCACTCTGTACTTGCCAAATGATTCTGCTCCACCATCGGGAAACCTTCTCGTCTAAGCGCTCTTTCGGCGCGTTTGCAGTTGAGGTGTAACTTACGGATTAATCGCTACCTGCGCAATAACTTGCTGATCATTAAGTGCGATAACGCTTAACGTATTTCCATCGAGCATGCCATAGCTCGCAGGGTATCCGCCTTTGGGTATGCTGACCGACCCCGGGTTAAAGTGATAAATCTCACCGCGCTTTTCAGCAACCGGAATATGAGTATGACCGTAAACCAGGACATCGCCAGCCGCCAGTGCCGGGAGATTATCAGGGCTAAAAAGATGCCCATGCGTCAGAAAAAGGCGACTTTTTTCCAGCAGTACCTGTTGCCACGGCGCGGTAAGAGGAAAATGCAGCAGCATCTGGTCCACTTCGCTGTCGCAGTTGCCGCGAACGGCGATGATGCGCGAGGCATACTGGTTGAGCTTTTCCGCCACTTGCGCCGGGGCATAGCCTTCCGGTAGCGCATTACGCGGTCCGTGATTGAGCACATCGCCCAGAATGATCAGCCACTGCGCACCGCTTTGCGCAAACAGGGAAAGAACTCGCTCGGTAGCGGGCAGCGATCCATGGATATCCGACGCAAACATTAGTTTCATCAGTCACTCCTCAGGAAAACAAACTGCCCTTATCATACCTGAAGCGCCAGGGGTTATCAGCCCGCACGCTTAGCGGAGAGTGCCACATAGCGCTGCACAGAGGCTCGCTGCCATTGAAACGCAGCATAATCCACCAGCAGTTGCGGCACTTCATCACCGTTGAGGATTAAGCGGTTTAACATCAACGCCAGATCGGCGTCGGCAATGCACCACTCGCCGAACAGGTTCGGGTTGCCATGCGCAAGCAGTGAGGTGGCGGTTTCAATCAATTTTTGCGCGCTTTCTGTGCCTTCTGCGCTCAGGGCTGGTTTTTTCACCCCGGCAAACACAACGTCCGTCGAGCGTTCCACGCGAATCGGTACCAGATCGCTACGCAGCCACGCCTGAATCTGCCGCGCCCGGGCACGCTTTTGCAGATCGTGAGGGTAGATACGTTCCCATTCTGGTGGCGCGAAGCGATCTTCCAGATATTCATCAATCGCTGACGATTCGCTCAGCGCAAATCCCTCTATTTCCAGCACCGGTACACGTCGGGTCAGATCGTAGCCCTGCCACTGCGGCTTGAGATGTTCACCACCATCAAGATCAACGGTCTTCAGCGTAAAAGTGAGCCCCTTTTCAGCCAGCGCAACGTATACGCTCATTACATAGGGAGAAAAGAAATTCGCATCGGACCACAATGTGATTACAGGCTGGTTCATAACATCCTCATCGGCTGATCGGTTTTTACTCAACATATAATCTCTTTGCCTTGCTGTCACTTGATGAAAACTCACGATTTACAACAACCACCTATACTCATTTTCATGACGCCATTCTTCACATGGAGAAGAGTTGAAAATGATCGACCTTTATTATGCCCCTACCCCAAACGGCCAAAAGATCACCCTCTTTCTTGAAGAGGCCGAACTGGATTACCGGATCATTCGCGTGGATATCAGCAAAGGCGATCAATTTAGCCCTCTCTTTCTGGCTATCTCACCAAACAATAAAATCCCAGCCATCATAGATAACCAGCCAGCGGATGGGGGCAGACCATTGAGCCTGTTTGAATCCGGCGAAATTTTACTCTATCTGGCGGAGAAAACCGGCAAACTGTTGAGCGGTGAATTGCGTGAACGGCACCATACTTTGCAATGGCTGTTCTGGCAGGTGAGTGGGCTGGGTCCCATGCTGGGGCAAAATCACCATTTTACCGCTTATGCCCCGCAGCCCATTCCCTATGCGATAGAACGTTACCAGGTAGAAACTCAACGGCTCTATGGCGTCCTGAATCGTCGCCTCGAGAAAACGCCGTGGCTCGGGGGCGATCATTACAGTATTGCTGATATCGCCTGCTGGCCATGGGTGAATACCTTCGAAAAGCACCGAATTGACCTGGCCTCTTACCCGGCGGTGAACAACTGGTTTGAGCGTATTCGGACCCGCCCGGCCACCGAACGCGCGATGCAAAAAATCCAGCAAATTTAACCCTGTATGAGGCTGGGTGCCTCTCATGTATTATGAGCCGGAAATACTGACACGGAGAAGACCTGCAATGTCACAGCCAGACGCTATTATTCGTATAAAAAATTTACGCCTGCGTACCTTCATCGGTATCAAAGAGGAAGAGATCGCCAACCGTCAGGATATTGTCATTAACGTGGTGATTCACTACCCGGCAGATAAAGCGCGGGCAAGTGAAGACATCAATGATGCGCTGAACTACCGCACCATCACCAAAAACATCATCCAGTACGTGGAAAATAACCGCTTCTCTCTGCTGGAAAAATTAACTCAGGATGTGCTCGACATCGCACGCGAACATCACTGGGTCACTTATGCTGAAGTAGAGATCGATAAACTTCACGCCCTGCGTTATGCCGATTCCGTCTCCATGACGTTAAGCTGGCAACACCAGGCGTAAACCTGGAGGTTGTATGAAGATTTTGCTGACCGGCGGTACAGGATTGATTGGTCATCATCTCGTTGTGCGCCTGCAGGCGCTGCATCACGACATTACCGTTGTGACGCGCAGCCCGGAGAAAGCGCGCCAGGTGCTGGGGACAGGTATCGATATCTGGAAAAACCTGGCCGAGCAGCAAAATCTGGACGGATTTGACGCCGTCATCAACCTGGCAGGCGAACCCATCGCCGATAAACGCTGGACGGAAGAGCAAAAACAGTTGCTCTGCAGCAGTCGGTGGAACATTACCGAAAAGCTTGTCGAGCTTATTCGCAATAGCCACACGCCGCCTTCGGTGTTGATTTCAGGCTCAGCAGTGGGCTATTACGGCGATCTCGGCGAAGTGGTAGTGACCGAGGAAGAGCCCCCCCATAACGAGTTTACCCACAAACTCTGCGCCCAGTGGGAACGCATTGCCTGTGCCGCGCAGAGCGATCGCACCCGCGTCTGCCTGTTGCGTACAGGCGTAGTGCTTGCGCCGAAAGGCGGCATTCTGGCGAAGATGCTTCCCCCTTTCAGGCTCGGGCTCGGCGGCCCCATAGGTAATGGCCGCCAGTATATGGCGTGGATCCACATTGACGATATGGTGAACGGCATTCTCTGGCTGCTGGATAACGATCTGCGCGGGCCGTTTAACATGGTTGCGCCGTATCCGGTGCGTAATGAGCAGTTTGCTCATGCGCTGGGGCACGCCCTGCATCGCCCGGCGATTTTACGTGTCCCTGCAACGGTAATTCGCCTGATAATGGGTGAAGCATCGGTGCTGGCATTAGGTGGGCAACGGGCGCTGCCAAAACGGCTGGAAGCGGCAGGATTTGCGTTCCGCTGGTATGACTTAGAAGAAGCGCTGGAGGATGTGGTGCGTTAAAAATCATGCGTTTGTTTACTAACACAAACGCATGGGTATCATTCTGGTAATATATATTTTTCTATATATGAGAAGTTTTCACAGGCCACTAGCTGGACTTCTACTTCGTCCCCATGCTTTATATTATTTATATCTTTATTAAAGATATAACTTACGTTTAAAAACTCCTGTCTGACAGGATATAATTCTATTTCACGACTAAATACGGAAATTTTCTCAGATTCAACAGATTCCATCGCAAAATGACTTACTTCACTCCCCTTATCCTTAAACATACTTACATTTTCTTCACATGCAATTAATGTAAACTTTGGAAGAGAATTAAACCCTGTGGTATCAAGTGTGATTTCCTCCCTGAGCCGAGAGATAGCTTTCCGTAGTTGCCTATGCTCATCAGAAGTAAATGTTATTTGAGGAGAAAACTCAAGAGAGATATTTAACAAATGAGATAGAGTCCTAGCTCTGTCAGTATAACTCAAAAGAGTGGCTACCTTTTTATAATATTCATTATTAACTTTGTTATTGCATAAACCAGAGATAAATTCGTCACCATTGAACTCCAGACTAAATTCAATATTCCAGCCTTCACAAACCCTGTCATATATGGATTTAATTTTATTAAAGAAAGGAAGATTAAGAACATTTAACCCGGACCATTTTTCAAAGTCGACATGCATATTAAACTTTGTTTTGTTGCCCTTGCAAGGAAATATTGCTTTAACATTTAACAAATTCGAGAAACATTCACCAGAAAAAGTGAATGCCTTCAATCCATGGAATAGTTTTCCATGCACTTCGACTAAAGCTTCACTAACCAAGCTGATGCTATCAGTCAAGGATATTCTCATCACAACATCAATATCTTGACTCGATAGAGTTAACATCCCATTACTATCTTTTGTTATCGTTTCAATCAAAGATGAACCTGAGGTACTGACATCGCTCATATCGATTGAAAACGAAACGCCCTTACTTAAAAGCTCTTGATATTTCCTTTTATAATTTTTGAAGTTTTTAACAGTTACTTTTAAAGACACATTTTCTTTGGCGCGTATGGAAAATTTTGTTAACCCATCCTCAAAACTTGACGTTACATTAAATCTTGGATCGAGTCCTTCTAAAGATTTTTCAGAAGCGTTATGAGCATTTTTAATTGTCTGTGAGATATAACTTTTAGGATAGCCATTCAACGCCATAGCCAGCATATCACTTGCACATTGCTCACTAAGCACTTTTTTACCAACAGCGTTCCTTGCATCTTCTTCAGACAAACGTTTCCATTCATTCAGAAGGTCGATCGTGTAAAAGCTCACGTCATTATCAATCATTTTTGAACACGTTTGACATAACCATATCCCATTATGATACGATCTTCTTTCTTCAGGAGTCATGGTTGCATCATATCTTGGTCCTAGAAGAGCAGCAGCACGAATATGAGCAGCAACTCCTATATTTAATCCAGCCCCATTAGTCACAACACGACATTGCGGATTTGAGCATTTATAACCGGAGCGCTCTTTTAAAAGCCTGATTACAGGTTTCAGAAAGTCATCTCTTCTTTTTTCCATTAGAAGCACCTAATTATATTTATAATAATTAAATATATATTCAGCCAAATCATCCTCAACCGTATAAAAATAACAAGCCGGGATATTCAATACTTCCGCCAACTTGCATGCCAGCGCAAAGTCAGGCGTGTGGATCCCCTTCTCATACTGATTCATACGTGCGCTAGCCGTCGCTTCATCAATCCCCGCGAGGATCCCAAGTTTTTGCTGTGATAGTCCGGCTTTCAGTCGAGCCGCTTTAAGTCGATGGGGAAGCATGGTGACTCTTCAAAATCTGGAAGTAGAGTCATGATTCTGGTATCCCGTTATTGAAATTGTACTAAGTATTACTTAGTATTCATGTCTGCAATTTGAACAAAATCATATATAAAGGAAAATGTATGAACAGAGATCAGGACATACACCCAGCGGATATCATCGCCATGCTCCACAAGCGTAAGCTCTCATTGGCCGCTCTTTCACGCCAGGCGGGGTTGAGTTCTTCTACGCTAGCAAACGCACTCTCCCGCCCGTGGCCTAAGGGCGAAATGATCATTGCAGAGGCACTTGAAAGAGATGCAGCATCGATCTGGCCCAGTCGCTACTACGATCAATATGGCAACTATATTGATCGCTCGAAGTTGATGAGAACCAAGCGCTAACCCCTAATTACCAAAATCCATCTGTTCGCCAGTTCCATTCCGGTGTTAAGGTAATAAGCCAGATTCATCGGAATGGCGTAATAATGGCAACCATCACCACACCCCGGCTTCACCTCACCCCTTTCGAACCCTCTGACTGGGCCTTCTTCCGCTCACTGCGAGAAGATCGCAGCATCATGCGCTATATGGCCGCCATCGCGCCGGAAAAAGAGACCCGACGCGTGTTTGCCGCACGACTCACTGCTGCTCATGTATTTGTCATTCGCTTCCAGGATGATGATACGCCGCTTGGTGATATTGGCCTGCAAATCAGCCCTGAGAATCGTGAAGAGGCCGATATCGGCTATACCGTCGTGCCTGCTGCTCAGGGACAAGGCATCGCCAGCGAGGCACTGCGCGCGGTGTGTAATTACGCGTTTAATCAGACTGGCGTGAGAGCGATTAACGCGTATGTGCTGGCGGATAACGGCGGCTCGGTGCGGGTATTAGAGAAAGCCGGATTTGTGCGTACTCAGGTGCTGGAAAAAGCGTATGAAATTGACGGCGTGCGCTATGACGACTGGGTGTATCGACTTGAGTGCAGTGCGGTTTGATGCCCTCTCCCTGTGGGAGAGAGCGAAAGGTAAAAGCTACTTCAGTGAGCCCTTCAGGAACTGCTGCAAACGCGGGCTTTGCGGGTTCGCCAGTACCTCGTCCGGATGCCCCTGCTCTTCAATTTTCCCCTGATGCAGGAAAATCACGTGGTTCGAGACGTTACGGGCGAAGCCCATCTCGTGCGTTACCACCACCATCGTTTTCCCCTCTTCGGCCAGTTTCTGCATGATGCGCAGCACTTCGCCAACGAGTTCAGGGTCCAGCGCGGAGGTCGGTTCGTCGAACAGCAATACCTCGGGTTCCATCGCCAGCGCGCGCGCGATGGAGACACGCTGCTGCTGACCACCGGAGAGATGCACCGGGTATTTCATCTGCTGGCGCTCGTCGATACCCACTTTTGCCAGGTATTTCACCGCGCGCTCGCGGGCTTCCTGCTTGCTCAGGCCCAGCACCTGAATCGGCGCTTCCATCACGTTCTCCAGCACCGTCATATGGCTCCAGAGGTTAAAGTGCTGGAACACCATCGTCAGGCGCGTACGCAGGAGGCGCAGCTGGTGTTTATCCGCGACCTTCAGCTGGCCGTCTTTATCACGGACCAGATGAATATTCTGCCCGCTCACCACAATCGAGCCTTCACTCGGTTTTTCGAGGAAGTTAATGCAGCGCAGGAAGGTACTTTTTCCCGAGCCGGATGAGCCGATAATACTGATCACGTCGCCCGCATTCGCCTGCAGCGACACCCCTTTCAGCACTTCATGTTCGCCGTAGCGTTTGTGCAAATCAATAACGTTTAATTTGTTCTCAGCCATCATCTTTCTCAGTGCGTCGAAGAAGGTTTTATATGCTGCAACCAGCGTTTTTCAGCCTTACGGAACAGGCTAATCAGAACATAAGAGATAATTAAATAGAGCACCGCCGCAATGCCAAACGCGGTAAACGGCTGATAGGTCGCGGAGTTAATATCGCGCGCGATTTTAAGCAGATCCGGCACCGTCGCGGTAAAGGCGAGCGCGGTGGAGTGCAGCATCAAAATCACTTCGTTACTGTATGCCGGGAGCGCGATACGCAGCGCTGACGGCAAAATAATGCAGCGGTAAAGTTTCACTGACGAGAAACCGTACGCGCGCGCCGCCTCGATTTCCCCGTAAGGCACGGAACGAATGGCCCCCGCGAAAATCTCGGTGGTATAGGCGCAGGTATTGAGCGTCAACGCCAGCACCGTACAGTTCAGACCGCTGCGGAAGAACGCATTCAGCATCTCGGTGCCTTTTACGATCTCAAGCGTATACATCCCCGAATAGAACACCAGCAGCTGCACGTACAGCGGCGTACCGCGAAATACGTAGGTAAACAGCCAGATCGGGAACTGGATAAATTTATTGTTCGACACGCGGCCAATGGCAAGAAACACCGCCAGAATGCCGCCCATCACCACGGAGGAGATCAGCAGCCAGAGCGTAATCGCCACGCCGGTAAAGCGATAGCCATCTGTCCACAGCAGCGATTTCCAGTATTCCTGAATAATCTCAATCACAGGTCAGCCCTCTTCACACCCACGGAGTAGCGACGCTCGAGCAGAAGCAGCACACCATTGGAGACAGTGGTAAAGATCAGATAGATTACGCCGCAGACCACCGCAAAGTAGAATGGCTCCCAGGTGCTCTTGCCCGCCAGCTGAGTCGCTTTCACGACGTCTTCCAGACCGAGCAACGAGACCAGCGCCGTCGCTTTGAGGATAACCTGCCAGTTGTTACCGATACCTGGAAGCGCGTAGCGCATCATGGCCGGGAACATGATTCGGCGAAACGTTTGTGAGGAGGTAAAACCAAATGCGGTTGCCGCCTCAATGTGACCTTTCGGCACGGCCATGTAAGCACCGCGGAAAGTTTCAGTGAAGTAGGCTCCGTAGATAAAACCGAGGGTAATAATACCGGCCACCATCGGGTCGATATCAATTTGTTCCATACCCATCGCGTCAGTCACGCTGTTCAGCGCAATCTGCAGACCATAAAAGATAAGCAGCATCAGCACCAGATCGGGAACACCGCGAATGAGCGTGGTATAGCCTTCAAAAATCAGCGCCAGCGGTTTGTTAGCTGAAAGCTTCGCACCGGCACCCGCCAGACCTATCAGCACCGCCAGCACCACGGAGCTGATAGCCAGCTCAAGGGTGACAAGCGCGCCATGTAAAATAACGCCAGAAAATCCGTACAGCATACCGCGAGCCCTGTCGTATCGTGAGTGGTGGAACCGTGTCTTTTCCCCTCCCACTGCGGGAGGGGCCGCACGTTATTTGACGGGGCGATTAGCCGCCGTAAACATTAAAATCAAAGTACTTTTTCGCCAGCTTGTCGTACGTGCCGTCAGCGCGCATTTCGGCAAACGCTTTGTTCAGCGCTTCACGTAATTCGTTGTCTTCTTTACGCAGCCCCATACCGGTGCCCACGCCAAACAGCTTCACGTCCTTAATGGACGGGCCGCCAAACTTGTAATCTTTACCCACCGGCGTCTTCAGGAAGCCTTCGCTCGCCGCGACTTCATCCTGGAATGCCGCATCAATACGGCCTGCCGTCAGGTCAGCGTAGATATTTTCCTGGCCCTGATAGGAGACAATTTCAATCCCTTTCGGTGCCCAGTGTTCGTTACCGTAGGTTTCCTGCGTGGTGCCCTGCAGCACACCCACACGTTTGCCTTTCAGCGACTCCAGCGTTGGTTGAATGTCAGACGATTTCGCCACCACCAGACGGGAATCGGCCGCGTAGAGTTTGTCAGTAAAGGCAATCTCCTGCTGGCGTTTTTCGGTGATAGAGAGTGAGGACATAATCACGTCGATTTTTTTGGCTTTCAGAGAAGGGATCAACGCGTCCAGTGGGTTTTCAACGTAGGTACATTGTGCTTTGATGCGTTTGCACAGCTCATTGGCCAGATCGATGTCAAAACCAACCAGTTCACCCTTAGAATTCTTTGACTCGAATGGCGCATAGGTAGGATCGGTACCAATACGAATTTTCTGCGGAATGGCTGCGAATGCCGCGGTGGCGCTGGAAAAAGCCAGTACCAGAGATAGTGATAACACGAGTTTTTTCATATCTGTCCTCAACAAACTGTCTTCATACGGGATTTTTACGACGACGGGGTGGTGTTAATGTGCCATCAATCCCCTCTGACAGGCAAAGATTAATGCCCTTCAGCTGGGATTTTTTGCATTATAAATGCGTAAGTATGCACAAAGCGATCCAATACAGTGCAACAAATGCACTGCATTGGGTCAACCGCTCCCGTAACGCACCTTTCTGGTGCGTTACCGTCAGGTGTTATTCACCGTATACGTTGAAGTCGAAGTATTTCTTCGCCAGTTTGTCGTAAGTACCGTCTTTACGCAGCTCTGCAAAGGCTTTGTCAAAGGCGGCTTTTAGCTCGGTATCATCCTTACGCAGGCCGATCCCGGTGCCGTCACCAAAGTACTTTTTGTCTTTCACTGACGGGCCAGCAAACGCGTAGTCTTTGCCCGCAGGCTGCTTCAGGAAGCCTTCGCTCGCGGCGACTTCATCCTGGAATGCGGCATCCAGACGACCTGCTGCCAGGTCAGAGTAAATCAAATCCTGGTTCTGGTACGCGACGACGTCTACACCCTTCTCACGCCAGTTTGCATTGGCATAACCTTCCTGAGTTGACCCCTGAAGCACACCAACATGCTTGCCTTTCAGCGAGTCAATCGTTGGCTTGATAGGGGAACCTTTTGGCGCAATCAGACGAGAATCCGCAGCGTAAAGCTTGTCAGAGAAGGCAATCTCCTGCTGACGTTTTTCGGTGATGGAGAGAGAAGAGATAATGGCGTCGATTTTCTTGGCTTTCAGCGACGGGATTAACGCGTCAAAGTCGCTGCCCACCCACGTGCATTTCACCGCTATGCGTTTGCACATCTCATTTCCCAGATCGATATCAAACCCCACGAAATCGCCTTTCGCATCTTTGGAAGAGAATGGCGCGTAGGTTGCGTCTGTACCGATACGAACTGTCTGTGGAAGCGCTGCATAGCTACCTGCTGCTGCACTTAACCCCACGAGCAAAGACAGAGCCAGAACCGTCTTCTTCATACATTTACCCTCAAGTACCGTGATTTTATTATGTATTGTGTTGTGTGTTGTATTGCAGGCTTCATCTTGCAGGTCTTATGCCACATTGCCGTCTGGTCAAAACTTCGACGTTAAATATGTTAATAAAACGTTGCGATACTGCCTTAATGGTGAAAGATAGCAGGTCTGCCGAACGAACCGGAAAGAGAAAAAGGGAAAAAACGAATTAAATGTCGAGGATATGATCGCCGTTGCATAATTGCCCTGAAACAGGGCAATGTCTCTTTTCATGCACCTTGTTTGTGCACAGAATCAGGCACCCTGCCAGCGGGTGAAGAGATCGTCGGGCAGATCGATGTCAAACTGATCCAGCACGCGGTTCACGGTCTGATTAATCACGTCATCCAGTGACGTTGGGCGATGATAAAACGCCGGCACCGGCGGCATGATCACCGCACCCAGCTCTGCAGCCTGCGTCATTAAGCGCAGGTGGCCCAGATGCAGCGGCGTTTCCCGCACGCAGAGCACCAGAGGACGGCGTTCTTTCAACACCACATCCGCCGCGCGCGTCACCAGCGTGTCGGTATAGCTGTTCACAATGCCGGAGAGCGTTTTAATCGAACAGGGCAGGATAACCATACCGGCGGTTTTAAAAGAGCCAGAGGAGATGCTGGCGGCGATATCGCGGGCATCGTGAACGACATCTGCCAGCGCCTGAACGTCACGCAGGGAGAGATCGGTTTCCAGAGAGAGGGTTTGTCGCGCCGCCTGACTCATCACCAGATGGGTTTCCACTTCCGCCACGTTACGCAGAACCTGTAACAGACGTACGCCGTAAATCGCGCCACTGGCACCGCTGAGCCCAACTATGAGTCGTTTCATGATTTTCGCCCTTACTGATTTCAGGGCAGACTGTGCAGGATTTTGCGGGGAGTTGCAAGTGAGGGCAAACGCCCTCACTTGCAGAGACCTCAACCTTCGTTGTGCATCTCTAAACTTTCGAGATCGTTTTGCAACTGGACGGCTTTCGCATCGTCGTTGCGCAGCGAATCCAGATAGTCGAGGTACTGCTGGTCAACATCTTTGGTCACGTAGACGCCGTTGAACACGGAGCATTCGAACTGCTGAATCTCTGGGTTCTCAGCACGCACTGCGTCGATGAGATCGTTCAGATCCTGGAAAATCAGGCCGTCGGCACCGATGATCTGGCGAATTTCATCCACTTCGCGGCCGTGAGCGATCAGCTCGTTGGCGGTTGGCATATCGATGCCGTACACGTTCGGGAAGCGAATCTCCGGCGCAGCAGAGGCCAGGTAGACTTTCTTCGCACCCGCTTCGCGCGCCATCTCGATAATCTGCTCAGAGGTGGTGCCGCGAACGATGGAATCATCCACCAGCAGAACGTTCTTGTCGCGGAATTCCGCGCGGTTGGCGTTCAGCTTGCGACGCACGGACTTACGGCGCAACTGCTGGCCCGGCATGATGAAGGTGCGGCCAACGTAGCGGTTCTTCACAAAGCCCTGACGGTACGGCTTATCCAGAATGCGGGCGATTTCCAGGGCGATATCGCAGGAGGTTTCCGGGATAGGAATAACGACGTCGATGTCGAGGTCATCCCACTCGCGGGCAATTTTCTCACCCAGCTTCGTGCCCATGTTTACGCGTGCGCTGTAGACAGAAATCTTGTCGATGAACGAGTCCGGACGCGCGAAGTACACGTATTCGAACAGGCACGGATTACTGACCGGGTTATCTGCACACTGGCGGGTAAACAGCTGACCCTTCTCAGTAATGTAGACCGCTTCACCCGGGGCTACGTCACGCAGGAATTCGAAGCCCAGGGTATCCAGCGCCACGCTCTCAGAGGCAACCATATATTCGGTACGACCATCGCCAAGGTCGCGCTTGCCGAGCACCAGGGGACGAATGCCGTTTGGATCGCGGAAGGCCACCATGCCATGACCGATGATCATCGCCACGCAGGCATACGCGCCGCGGATCTGGCGGTTTGTGGCAGCAATAGCAGCAAAAATGTTGTCTGCTTCCAGCGGGTAGTGACGGAAATTATCCAGCTCGCTGGCGAACACATTGAGCAGGATTTCAGAATCAGAGGTAGTGTTAATGTGGCGACGTTTCTCTTCGAACAGCTTTTTACGCAGCTCGTGCGCGTTGGTCAGGTTGCCGTTATGGGCAAGGGTAATGCCATACGGTGAGTTGACGTAGAAAGGCTGTGCCTCAGAGGCGCTGGAACTGCCAGCAGTAGGATAACGAACGTGACCGATCCCCATATTACCTTGCAGACGCTGCATATGGCGGGCTTCAAACACATCGTTTACCAGGCCATTCGCCTTACGTAAACGGAAGCAGTTGTTTGCATCAATGGTGATGATACCCGCAGCATCCTGCCCACGGTGCTGAAGCACCGTTAACGCGTCATAAATCGACTGGTTTACCGGCATGAAACCGGCGATACCGACAATACCGCACATTCGTCTTTTCCTCGTTAAGCCACATCTCAGGGTTTATGCCCTGGGCAAAAAACTCGACGAGCTTTGCAGATAGTCAAAGAACCATCTGATGATGAAGCTGAACTCTGGAATGAGCTGCGATTTCTGCCAGTCTTCACTTTTGGAGAACCCGGTGAAGGTATCCAGGAAGAACAAGATCGCGGCTACAATCAGTACGCCTCGTAATGCACCGAAACAGATCCCGAGCACCCTGTCCGTTCCTGACAGACCGGTTTTCTCGACCAGCTGACCTATCACGTAATTCACGATAGCGCCGACAATCAGCGTCGCGATAAACAGCACCGCGATAGCGATTCCATTTCGGACCAGTTCATCTTCAAAGCCCGTGAACCAGACAGACAGGTAAGTGTAGTAATGACTGGCAACAAAGAAAGCACAACCCCATGTCACCAGCGATAACGCTTCACGAACAAAGCCACGGATCAGGCTAACCAGACAGGAAAAACCAATCACCGCAATGATGGCGTAATCAATCCAGACCATATGTGTCCCACGATTTAACGCCCTGTCATCCAGTTCGGGGCGAATTCTAACAGAAAAAGAAAACGTTTGCGTAGGGATTTCCTTCCCGCGCGTAAATAAAAAAGGCGCTGAAAAAATGTTCAACGCCGTGGCCTATCGCCTCTCTCTTTCAGGAGCAGGTCGTACTTAGTTAGCGCTGTAGCTCATCACTACACCACTCAGACCGGAGATCTGCTTCAGCTCGCCGAGCGAACCTTTCAGTTTGTCTTTAGACGCCTCTGGCCCCACGAGGATACGGGTAATTTTACCCTGCACCGGCGTGGAAGGTGAAGTGTAAACACGATACCCCGCACTGCGCAGTTTCCCCACCACCTCATTGACTTTATCCGCATTTTTCAGCGCACCAAGCTGCACAACGTAAGCTTTGCCCGTTGGGGCTGCGGCCTCTTGCTGAGCCGGTTTCGCTGGCGGAGCTGTCTCTGAAGCAGCGGCCAGCTGTTCTGCTGTCTTATCGCGCTGCGGTTTCGGCTGTGGTTTGTCGACCGGCTTCGGTTTTTCAACAGGTTTAGGCTGCTCTACCGACACTGGGTCGATCTCATTGTTGCTTGTTGCCGCCAGACGGGACGGGTCGAGCGACGGTGCTGCAGCATCGCCCGCACGAACCTCTTCTGCCGCACCTTCCGGTGGTTGAGCAGGAAGTGCTTGCGTCGCCGCAGGCAGCATATCCGGCTCATCGCGGTCACCTGGTTTAGGGACCAGCGGAATAGCGGCAAACTCATCCTGATAATGCTTTTTCTGCCCGTCGAGCAGACCCGGGAGGATAATCACCCCGAGCGCGACCAGCACAATGGTTCCTGTTAAACGGTTCTGAAACTTACTCGCCACCGGTTCTCCCCGCGTCCATCACTTCCATGACATGTGCTACGGTGTGGAATGAGCCACACACCAGCACGGTATCTTCTGGTTTAGCATCCGCCATCGCGGCATGCCAGGCCTGGGCCACGCTATTGTAGATTGCGCCTTTGCCAAGATGTTCCATCAGTTGCTCGGCTGTTGCACCACGCGGCCCCTCCAGAGGAGCACAATACCAGCTATCGACCACACTCTCCATGCAGGCCAGCGTCCCGCCGATATCTTTATCATGAAGCATACCGATAACTGCCAGTACGCGCCCGGTTTTTGGTAACGATTTAAGACGTCCGGCAAGATAAGCCGCCGCATGTGGGTTATGGGCCACATCCAGAATGAGACGTGGTGACTCGCTGACGATCTGGAAACGCCCGGGCAGAATCGCGTTCTGTATACCATCGCGGATCGCCTGCTCGCTGACCGCGAGGCCGCTGGCGCGCAGTGCTGCCAGTGCCGTTGCCGCGTTAGGTTGTGGCACCTGCGGCAGAGGCAGGTTGTCCAGCGCGCCCTGTGCATCGCTAAAGCACCAGGCGTTGTCACGCACTTCATACTGCCAGTCAACGCCGCGGCGCAGCAGACGCGCGCCCTTCTCGTTTGCCACGTCAGCGATGGTGTGTGGCATATCCGGCTCGCCGACCACGGCGGGTTTATCTGCGCGGAAAACACCGGCCTTCTCGCGGCCAATGCTTTCACGGTCCGGTCCCAGCCAGTCGGTATGATCCAGCGCGATGCTGGTGACCACCGCCACATCTGCATCCACCATATTGGTGGCATCAAGACGCCCACCCAGTCCGACCTCAAGGATCACCACATCGAGTTGCGCCTGTTTGAACAGCCATAGCGCCGAAAGCGTACCGTATTCGAAATAGGTTAATGAGATCTCACCGCGCGCGGCTTCAATTTCCGCGAACGAGGTCGTATGTGCCGATTCCGGCAACTCGCTGTTCTGCACGCGAACCCGTTCGGTATAGCGTACCAGGTGTGGAGAGCTGTAAACGCCAACCTTATAACCCGCAGCCATCAGAATGGATTCCAGCGTACGGCAGGTCGTCCCTTTACCGTTGGTGCCCGCGACAGTAAAAACGAAAGGCGCAGGTTTCAGCACATCAAGACGCGCAGCGACCTGGCTTACGCGCTCAAGGCCCATATCAATGGTTTTGCTGTGCAGGTTTTCCAGATAAGAAAGCCACGCGGCCAGGGGCGACGTGGCTTGGGGAATGCTTTTATTTTCCATGATGCCCGGTTGTCATTAACAGTTTAGAAAGCAAAAGGGCAGCGCCAACCGGCCCTGCCCTTTTCAGTTATCAGGCCTCGGGTTCCTGATCCGGTACCACCACGCCTTCGCGCGGCTCATCCGGGTTTGGCGCTGGCAGGTTCATCAGCTTCGCCAGAATGCTCGCCAGCTTCAGGCGCATTTCCGGACGACGGACGATCATGTCGATGGCACCTTTTTCAATGAGGAACTCACTGCGCTGGAAGCCCGGCGGCAGTTTTTCACGCACGGTCTGCTCAATAACGCGAGGACCTGCAAAGCCGATCAGCGCTTTTGGCTCAGCGATGTTCAGATCGCCCAGCATCGCGAAACTTGCGGAGACGCCACCCATGGTTGGATCGGTCAGCACAGAGATGTAAGGCAGACCACGCTCCTGCATTTTTGCCAGTGCCGCAGAGGTTTTCGCCATCTGCATCAGAGACATCAACGCTTCCTGCATACGCGCACCGCCAGAGGCAGAGAAGCAGATCAGCGGGCAGTTGTCTTCCAGCGCCTGCTCAACGGCACGCACAAAACGCGCACCCACCACTGAACCCATTGAGCCGCCCATAAAGGAGAACTCAAACGCAGCGGCAACAACCGGCATCTCATGCAGGGTGCCCTTCATGACGATCAGCGCGTCTTTCTCGCCGGTCTCTTTCTGTGCAGAGGCCAGACGATCTTTGTATTTTTTGGAATCGCGGAACTTCAGCACGTCTTTTGGCTCAAGCTCGCTACCCAGTTCTACCAGAGAACCTTCGTCCAGCAGGCTATGCAGGCGGTTACGCGCCGACATACGCATGTGGTGGTCACACTTCGGACACACCTCTAGGTTGCGTTCCAGCTCTGCGCGATACAGAACCTGGCCGCAGCTATCACACTTCGTCCATACCCCTTCAGGAATGCTCGCTTTGCGCGTTGGGGTAATGTTGCTTTTAATTCGTTCAATCCAGCTCATTGATAACCTTTCTGCCTGAACCTGGTCGTATGCCAGTTTTGCTATAAGAGGCGAATAATGCCATTTTTGCCTCCAACAGACCATGAATGTTGCACATTAAAACATAACAGCCCGAAACTTTGGATAAAAAAGTGGTCGAACCGCCAGTGTGCATTTACTTCGTTTGTTTCGCCGCCGCACGTTTGTGACGGATAATTTCAATCACGCCAGGCAGTACAGAAAGCACAATAATCGCTACAATCAGCAACTTAAGGTTTTCCTGCACCACCGGAAGATCGCCAAACAGGTAGCCTGCATAGGTAAAGAGCAGAACCCACAGCAGTGCGCCAACCACGTTGTATGCCGCAAAGTGACGATAGGACATATGTCCCATTCCCGCCACAAACGGTGCAAATGTACGCACAATAGGCACAAAACGCGCAAGGATAATAGTTTTGCCACCATGGCGTTCATAAAACGCATGGGTCTTGTCTAAATAGCTACGACGGAAAATTTTCGAGTCCGGATTACTGAAAAGCCTCTCACCAAATACTCGCCCAATCGTATAGTTGACCGCATCACCAATAATGGCGGCAATCACCATCAGCACAACCATCAGATGTACATTCAGATCATTGGTCGGTAACGCTGATAACGCCCCGGCGACGAACAGCAGCGAATCCCCGGGTAAAAACGGGGTGACGACCAGACCGGTTTCACAGAACAGAATGAGGAACAGAATAGCGTATACCCAGACGCCATATTGCGCGACAAGCTCCGCCAGATGAACATCAATATGCAGGATGAAATCAATCAAAAAACGAATTACGTCCATATTGTTTAAGCCCTAATTGCACCTTTGTTTAGTCCGCTAAAAATAGCGGGCCCATTGGCGGTTTCGGCAGGTCAAACCGATCCGGATAGTCTACCGAGACCAGATACAACCCCTCCGCTTTCGCCGTGGCTGCCGCAAGCGTTCTGTCCTTCGCTGCCAGCAGTTCAGCAATCCAGCTCTCCGGCTGGTGTCCGGCACCCACTTCCATCAGGCTGCCCACAATATTCCGTACCATATGATGTACAAAGGCATTGGCTTTGATATCCACCACCACATAAGCGCCAAAACGGCTGACGTTTATGTGCATGACATTACGCCACGGCGTGCGGGACTGACACTGCACCGCACGAAACGACGTAAAGTCATTCTCACCAATCAGACATTGCGCCGCACGATGCATACGTTCAGCATCAAGCGGTTCATAAAAATGCGTCACACCCTGGCTTAACACCGCTGGACGAAGACGTTGATTGTAGATGACATAACGGTAGCGACGCGCCGTGGCGCTGAAGCGCGCGTGAAAATCATTCGGCACAGCTTTCACCCAACGAACAGCAATGTCACCAGGTAAATTCGCATTTACACCCAGCGTCCAGGCAGCATCTTTACGCACGGCTGTGGTTTCAAAGTGAACCACCTGCCCCGTGCCATGAACACCCGCGTCCGTACGGCCCGCGCACAGGACGTTAATAGGCTCGTTTGCCACCTGAGAGAGCGCTTTTTCCAGCTTCTCCTGGACGCTGCGCACCTCATTCTGACGCTGCCAGCCATAGTATTTACTGCCATCGTACTCAATACCGAGGGCAATTTTATGAACTGGCTTTTGATCCACGTCTGACATCAGTACAGGTACTCCTGTACCAGTTTTTCAGCGATTTTGACCGCCATCAGCGCACCGCCGAAACGAACGTTGTCAGCAACGGACCAGAACTGGACCTGCTCCGGCATACCATAGTCGTTACGCACGCAGCCAACGGAAAGATGCGCGCTGCCGGTTGCATCCCCTACTTGAGTCGGGAACTCGCTCTCTTCGGAAAGCACAATGTCTTCCCCACGACCAAACGCATCACGCGCTTCCTCTGCCGCCAGCGGACGCAGCGCTTCAAAACCGACCATCTGTGCGTGACCGTAGAAGACCGGGGACTGAACGACGTTAGCAGAGATCATCAGGCCGTCGTCCTGCAGAATTTTACGCACTTCATCGACGATACGGCGCTCTTCACGCACGGAACCCTCGCGATCCGGCAACAGCGGCAGCATGTTGAACGCCAGCTGACGACCAAAGAAATCATCTTCGTCAATCGGGATACCGTTCAGCAGCTTCGCACTCTGCCCGGCCAGCGCGTCAACGGCCTTTTTGCCATTCGCGGACGCGGACAGCAGGCTGGTCACGGTAATACGCGACAGACCGCCATCGTCGATCAGCGATTTCAGGGCGGTCAGCAGCTGGCTGGTCAGGCTGTTTGGTACCGCGATGATATTGCGGTTACGGTAATCAGCCAGCACAAACGGGTTCACGTCCGGCACCACCAGCGGCACGTCCGGCTCCATGGAGAACAGGCCGCTCAGGTCGATCACCAGGCAGCCTGCGTTAGTCGCCTCTTCAATGTACGCCGCAGTGGCTTCAACGCCCGCGGCGAAAAACGCCAGCTGCGCCTGCGTCCAGTCGAACGCGGCTGCATCCTGAACCATGACGGATTTACCGCCAAAACGCAGATGCTCGCCCGCGCTATCGGTACGCGCCAGCGCATAGATATCGCCCACCGGGAACTGACGCTCAGCAAGGGTTTCGAGCAGGGCTTCGCCCACGGCACCCGTGGCACCTAAAATGGCAATATTCCAGCCTTCAGACATGGTGGTTTACTCCAGAAATAAAAAAGCGTCCCTGTCGGAGTATCCGACAGGGAGCATTAAGAAGACATTAATGCGCCGGGTGATGGACGGCGTTAAAACCCAGTTTATGCAGCAGCGTTGCAGCCTTTGCGTCATCGCAAATCACATACAGAGAGGACCACTCGCGGCGCTCAACATAGTTTTTGCGCAGCTTGTCAAACTCTCCTGGGATCCCCGCCACCTTACGCAGCAGCGCATCATCGCGGCGCACATCATACACCAAATGCACCAGCCTTTTCAGCGTCGCCTGATCGAGCGAACCATGCAGCGTAATGCGGCCAAATTCAGGTGCAGGCAGTAAGGTATCCAGCGCCACCTGCTGCGGATGCCCAATAAAGGCACTGTAGGCTTCGAAGACCTGTGTCGTGCCGCGCGCTTTCCCCTCGAGGGTATAACCCGCGATATGCGCGGTGGCCACGTCCACCTTGCTAAGCAGCTCAACGTTGAGATCCGGTTCTGGCTCCCAGACGTCCAGCACCACGCTGAGGTCTTGTCCATCATTCAGACATGTCAGCAGCGCGGCGTTATCCACTACCGGGCCACGACAGGCATTTATCAGAATAGCGCCAGGCTTCAGACGACGGATCAGGGCTTCGTCGGCAAGATGCAGCGACTTATACGGCCCTTCTTTAAACAGCGGCGTATGGAAAGTGATCACGTCACACTGTTCAACCAGTTCATCCAGCGGGCGGAAATCCCCTTCCTCACCGTTGTCTTTGCGCGGAGGGTCGCACAGCAGGGTACGAATACCTAACGCTTCCAGACGCTTTTGCAGGCGTCCGCCCACATTGCCCACACCGACAATCCCTACGGTACGATCCTGCAGCACAAAACCGTCACGCTCGGCCAACATCAGCAGGGAGGAAAAAACGTATTCCACTACAGCAATGGCGTTACAGCCCGGCGCGGCGGAAAAACCGATCCCCGCCTGCTTAAGCCATTTGTCATCCACATGATCGGTCCCTGCCGTTGCGGTCCCGACGAACTTAATCGCTTTACCGGCGAGCAACGACTCATTTACTTTGGTCACCGAGCGCACCATCAGCGCATCTGCATCATCCAGTTCGTTAACCGGGATTGGACGACCAGGGACAGCCTTAACGTTACCCAGGCGGCTAAACAGCTCACGGGCATAAGGCATATTTTCATCAACGAGGATTTTCACGTCTGAGTACCTGTTTGAGAGGAAGAAAACCTGCCAAGTGTGCCATAATCTGGCCGCCAGGCATATACGTATGCCTGGTTTACGCTGAGTTTTGACTTTAAGGATTTTTGACGATGCAGCCCATTTCAGGTACGCCGCCACGCCCTCCGGGTGAAGGCCCTGTCACGCCGAACGTTGCCGGTGAACAACCGCTATCCACACAACAGCGCACCGTGCTGGAGCGACTGATCACGCGCCTGATTGCGCTGACGTCACAGCAAAACGCGGAAGTCTGGGCCGGGGTTAAGCATGATTTAGGTGTCCGGAACGATGCACCGCTGCAGTCGCGCCATTTCCCTGCGGCCGAGCAAAATCTGAATCAGCGTATTAATACCGCTCAGCAGAACCACACCACGCGCCAGATTGTTGCTCAGCTGACGGAGCTATTAGGCCAGGGCAATAACCGTCAGGCGGTCAGTGATTTCATCCGCCAGCAGTATGGTCAAACCGCCCTCGGCCAGTTGACTCCAGACCAGCTTAAAACCGTGCTGACGCTGCTGCAAACCAACCAGCTGTCTATTCCACAGCCTCAGATACGCCCGGCGACCGAGCGTCCGCTGCTGCCGGCCGAGCACAACACGCTCAAGCAAATGGTGACCAAGCTGGCCGCGGCCACCGGCGAGCCGACGAAGCTCATCTGGCAATCCATGCTGGAGTTGTCCGGGGTAAAAGCGGGCGAGCTGATCCCGGCGAAACAGTTTACCCATCTGGTGACCTGGCTCCAGGCGCGCCAGACGCTCAGCACCCAGAGCGCCCCTACCCTGCATACTGTCCAGGCCGCGCTGAAACAGCCGCTTGAGCCGCATGAATTTGATGCGATTCGGGATTACGCCCAGCAGACCTGGCAAGCCACGCCGCAAACGGTACTGACCACCGCGCAGGTGCAGGATCTGCTCAATCAGATCTTCGTTCGTCGCGCGGAACGGGAAAGTGGCGTCCCGGAGGTAAGAAACATTCAGCCGATCTACAGCCCGCTGTTTGCGCCGGTTGTGGAGACGTTCAGAACGCTGTCTGCCCGTCCGGGGCTGCTGTTTATTGCGCTGATGATTGCGCTGGCGATTTTCTGGCTGGTTGCCTGAGGTGTTGCCCGGTGGCGCTGCGCTTACCGGGCCTACAACGGCTCAAGTCCTGCGAAATGCCACCAGCGTCACCACGATACCAACCACCGCAGAAACCGCTCCCGCCAGGAAGACTGACGGATAGCCAAACGAAGTGGCTAACAGCCCCGCCAGCGGCCCGGTGACACCGTATGAGATATCCTGAAACGCCGCGTAGCCGCCCAATGCGGTACCGCGCACCTGCGGGGCAACACGCTTCACGACTTCAACGCCGAGCGCCGGGAAGATCAGTGAACAACCGCAGCCGGTAAGCGCTGCGCCGATCAGTGCAACAGACGCGACCGGCGCGTGCCACAGCAGCAACAAGCCAACGGTTTCTATCATCAGCGACGCCACCGCCACTTTCACGCCGCCAAAACGATCCGGCATCCAGCCAAACAGCACCCGCATCAGCACAAACGCGCCGCCAAAGGCAGTGAGTGTAAAGCCCGCCATCGCCCAGCCGCGGCTCATGAAATACAGCGAGACAAACGTACCAATCACCGCAAATCCTACGCCCTGCAGCGCCAGACCAAGACCCGGCTGCCAGATTTGGCCAATCACGCTCCACAGGGAAGGTCGTTCGCCTTTATGGGCAGGTACTTTACGGACCGAACCGTTAAACGCCCACGCCAGGAGCGGTAACAGCATGGTGGTGGCAGCCAGCGCCGCAAATCCAAACTGGCTATTGATCAGCAGTCCAAGCGGTGCGCCCGCGGCCAGCGCGCCGTAGATGGCCATACCGTTCCAGGACATCACTTTTCCGGAACGCGCAGGCCCCACAAGACCCATACCCCAGGTCAGGGTACCGGTCAGCAGCTGGCTTTCACCAAAGCCGAGGATTAAACGGCCCAGCACCAGCAGCGCAAATTTATACGCGGCGTCGACCGGCAGGAGAGCAGCCAGCAGCCACGCACCACCTGCCAGCCCGCAGGCAAACATCCCCTGCAGTGCGGAACGTTTAGCACCGTGCTGATCCGCCAGACGACCGGCGTATCCACGCGTTAATACCGTGGCTAAAAACTGAATGCCCACGGCAATGCCGACCATGGTGTTGCCATAGCCCAGTTCCTGATGAACGAACAGCGGGATCACCGGCAACGGCAGGCCAACGGTCATATAGGTCAGAAATACGGCAAAGGCGATGCGGAACAACGAGACGTTCGCTGAAGGGGTTGTTTCTGTTTGAGTTATTGCAGTCATGCTTTACTCCGAAATGAAGAGTAAGGCGGGGAAATGCCACGCCCCCTCTACCTGATTATCAGGATTAAGGTGCGTTGGTTGACGTTAAACGCTTACGCATTATCGTGAGGATAATGTTGAGTGGTGAAGTTTGCCTGTCAGATCAGCCAGTTGTCAATGCATAATAAAAGGGAGCCTTATGGCTCCCTTTCTGAATCAAACATAAAACTTATGCTTTCAGCTTGCGCATCACCAGCGTGGCGTTGGTGCCGCCGAAACCGAAGCTGTTGGACATCACGGTGGTCAGCGTCGCGTCCATTGGTTTGGTCACGATGTTCAGGCCAGCAGCCTGCTCGTCCATCTCTTCGATGTTGATGCTTGGGGCGATAAAGCCGTTTTCCAGCATCAGCAGAGAGTAGATCGCTTCCTGCACGCCAGCCGCACCCAGAGAGTGTCCGGTCATCGCTTTGGTCGCGGAGATTGCCGGGCTGTTGTCGCCGAAGACTTCACGGATTGCACCCAGCTCTTTCACGTCGCCTACCGGAGTAGAGGTACCGTGGGAGTTCAGGTAGTCGATTGGGGTATCAACACCGTGCATCGCCATCTTCATGCAGCGTACCGCGCCTTCGCCAGATGGCGCAACCATGTCAGCGCCATCAGACGTTGCACCGTAGCCCACGATCTCAGCATAGATGTGCGCGCCACGTGCCAGCGCATGTTCCAGCTCTTCAACCACAACCATACCGCCGCCGCCAGCGATAACGAAACCGTCACGGTGCGCATCATAGGTACGAGATGCTTTATCCGGGGTTTCATTGTACTTGGTGGACAGTGCGCCCATCGCGTCGAATTCACAGGCCATTTCCCAGCCCAGCTCTTCGCCGCCGCCAGCAAATACGATGTCCTGTTTACCCAGCTGGATCTGCTCAACAGCATTACCGATGCAGTGTGCAGACGTCGCACACGCGGAGCTGATGGAGTAGTTCACACCGTGAATTTTGAATGGAGTCGCCAGGCACGCGGAAACCGCGGAACCCATGGCTTTAGTTACCACGTACGGACCTACCGCTTTCAGACCACGCGGGCTGCGCATTGCGTCAGCACCGAATACCTGCGCTTTTGATGAGCCGCCGGAACCGGCAATCAGACCCACGCGCGGGTTGTTCTGATAAACCTCTTCACTCAGGCCGGAATCTTTGATCGCTTCCTGCATGGAGAGATAAGCATAAATAGAGGCATCGTTCATGAAACGAACCACTTTGCGGTCAATCAAACCGGTGGTGTCCAGTTTGACGTTACCCCATACGTGGCTGCGCATACCTGAATCTTTAAACTCTTCAGAGAAAGTGATCCCGGAGCGTCCTTCACGCAGAGATGCCAGGACTTCCTGCTGGTTATTACCGATGCTGGAGACAATGCCCAGGCCAGTAATCACTGCACGTTTCATTCAATACCTCTGTAAGTCGCACTATAGTAAGTTTCGAGTCGCACAATAGCGTACACTTGTACGCCGAACAAGTCCGATCAGCCATTTTCTGCGGAAATTTGCACCGATGGGCTCACATCGTTAAGATCGTGCCACTGCCTGTCAGACGAGTAACTTACGTGAAACAAAATGCTATACAACCCGCCAACCTCGAATTCAACGCTGAGGGTACACCTGTTTCCCGAGATTTTGATGACGTCTATTTTTCTAATGATAACGGACTGGAAGAAACCCGCTATGTTTTCCTCGACGGAAACCAGCTCAGCATTCGCTTCCCTGTACATCCGCGGAATCTGTTCGTGGTCGCCGAGAGCGGCTTCGGTACCGGACTGAATTTTCTGACCCTCTGGCAGGCGTTCGATCAGTTTCACGCTGCACACCCTGAGGCTACGCTACAAAGATTACATTTCATCAGTTTCGAAAAATTCCCGCTCACGGCGCACGATCTGCGGCTCGCCCATCAGCACTGGCCGGAACTTGCACCGTGGGCAGAGCAGCTTCAGGCGCAGTGGCCGCCTCATATTGGGGGCTGTCACCGTTTACTGCTGGACGGCGGACGCATCACACTGGATCTGTGGCTTGGCGACATCAATGAACTGACCGATAAGCTCGATGATTCGATGAATCAGAAGGTAGATGCATGGTTCCTGGACGGCTTTGCGCCTGCCAAAAACCCGGATATGTGGAGTCAGCATCTGTTCACCGCGATGGCGCGGCTGGCGCGCCCGGGCGCAACGCTCGCCACCTTTACCTCGGCAGGATTTGTCCGTCGGGGGTTGCAGGAAGCGGGCTTTACCATGCAGAAGACCAAAGGTTTTGGCCGCAAGCGCGACATGCTGGTCGGCAGGATGGATCAGACGCTGGACATTCCCGCTCAGGCGCCCTGGTTTGCACGCCGCGCCAGCGCATCGCGCGAAGTGGCGATAGTCGGCGGAGGGATCGCCAGCGCCCTGCTTTCTCTCGCCCTTCTCCACCGTGGCTGGCAGGTGACACTCTACTGTGCTGACGAGACGCCAGCAAAGGGTGCTTCCGGCAACCGTCAGGGGGCGCTCTATCCCCTTTTAAGCGCTCACGATCCCGCACTGAGTCAGTTTTTCCCGGCAGCCTTTATCTTCGCTCGTCATCTGTATGACGCCCTGCCAGTGGCATTCGACCATGACTGGTGCGGCGTGACGCAACTCGGCTGGGATGAAAAGAGCCAGCAAAAAATCACGCAGATGCTGTCGCTGGGTCTGCCTGACGAAATTGCCCGCGCGGTAAGTACGCAAGAGGTGGCAGACACCGCTGGCGTGGACACCGTCTGTGGAGGCATTCGGTATCCGCTCGGCGGCTGGCTGTGCCCGGCGGAACTGACCGCGGCGGTCATTGCTCTGGCACAATCACACGGGCTGACGGCACATTATGCTCACAAGGTTGAATCGCTGAGCCGCACAGATCGCTGGAATCTCCGTTTTGCCGATGGTAAAGAGGCGAGCCATGCCAGCGTTGTGCTGGCAAACGGGCATTACATCAGTCAGTTTGTTCAGACAGAGACGTTGCCGGTTTATCCGGTCGGCGGCCAGGTGAGCCATATCCCGACCACGCCCGAACTGAGCAAGCTGCGTCAGGTGCTGTGCTATGACGGCTATCTGACGCCGCAAAACCCGTCTAACGGCCATCACTGCATCGGCGCCAGCTACCATCGTGGCGAAACGGATATGCACTACAGCGATGCGGACCAACAGCAAAACCGCCAGCGACTGATTGACTGTTTCCCGGATGCTGCGTGGGCGAAAGAGGTTGACATCAGCGAGGGGGAAGCGCGTTGCGGCGTGCGCTGCGCCACCCGCGACCATCTGCCTATGGCGGGTAACGTACCGGACTATGAAGCAACACTGGAGGCTTATCAGGATCTTGCGGAAAACAAAGATACTGCAGTGAGTGCACCGGTGTATCCGGACCTGTTTATGCTGGGTGGGCTAGGCTCGCGGGGATTATGTTCAGCGCCATTGCTGGCTGAAGTACTTGCTGCGCAAATGAGCGAAGAGCCGATTCCGCTGGACAGAGTTACGCTTGCAGGGCTTAATCCAAACCGACTGTGGGTGCGGAAACTGCTGAAGGGGAAAAAGGTTAAGTAGGCTGTGGTCTGGAGCCCTCTCCCTGCGGGAGAGGGCTGAAAACAATTACTTCGCTTTCGCCTGCTGGAACAAATTGTCCCACATACCCAGCACCAGTGACTGATCGCGCGGAGAGAGTTCTCCTGCCTGAATAGCTTTCTCCAGGCTGCGGGTCACTTCATCATGAACGGCCTCGGCAGTGTGATCGTCCCCGGCCTCCAGCTCAGCAACGGCTAACGTCAGGTGACCACGCAGATAACCGCTGGCGAACAGCTCATCATCACTGGCGTGTTCCACCATGTCATCAATTAACGCCAGAATGCGTGATTCAAATTCTGCGATCATCTTCTTTCCTCAGTTAAAGATCTTCCGGCCAGGGGAAGCATTCCGCCGCGATCGCCGGCGTGTGGTAATAATTCTGTAAAGCCTCGATCAGACGCGCCGGACGTTCCGGAATGCCTTTCTCAAGATATTCCATCACCTGCGCATGAACGCGGCGCTGGAACACGATACGGTCTGGCTCGAAGTCGCCTTCGAGGTTGTCACAGCTCACGTTGAACGGGAAACCCGCCGCGACGCAGAATAACCATTCCAGCGCCTGCGGTTTAACCTCAACATCTTCAAACTGCCCCTGCGTTGCGGCGTCACGTCCGTCCGGGCAGTACCAGTAGCCGAAGTCCACCAGCTCGCGACGCGCTTTTCCGGCGATGCACCAGTGCGAAATCTCGTGCAACCCGCTGGCGTAAAAACCGTGAGCAAAGACGATGCGGTTATACGGCACGTCAGCATCAGCGGGAAGATAGATCGGTTCGTCGTCGCCTTTAATCAGACGGGTATTAAAATCGTCAGCAAAACAGCCGTCAAAAATCTCAATCAGCTGTTCGTATTTATGCGTACTGTTCATGAGTGCATCCCCAACCAGGTGAGGATCTCCTGTCCATGGCTGTCATAAAGAAGTTTGGCGCTCATTACCGCCGAGACGATAACAATCATTGGGCGGATAAGTTTTTGTCCTTTGCTTAACACCAGACGCGAGCCTGCACGCGCGCCCAGGAACTGCCCCGCCATCATCACAAACCCGGTTGCCCAGATAACCTTGCCGCCGATGATAAACAGCAGCAGGCCACCAAGGTTTGAGGTCGCGTTGAGCACTTTGGCATGGGCAGTGGATTTGGCAAGGTTAAACCCGGCTAGCGTCACGAACGCCAGCGCATAAAATGAACCGGCACCCGGGCCGAAGAAACCGTCGTAAAAACCCACACAGCCACCGGCAATCAGAGCAAACGGCAAGCCGTGCAGTCGACGCTGACGATCTTCTTCACCGAGTTTTGGCATCAGCAAGAAGTAAAGCCCGATGCAGATGACCAGAATTGGCAGGATCTGGCGCAAAATATCGGACTGCACGTGCTGGACCAGCAGCGCGCCCGACGTCGAGCCGATAAAGGTCATCAGAATATTGAGCTTCTGATCGGCAAGGCTAACCACCTTACGGCGGATAAAATAGAGCGATGCCGAGAGCGAACCGCCGCAAGCCTGCAGCTTATTCGTGGCTAGAGCCTGCGCCGGGCTCATGCCCGCCGCCAGTAGCGCGGGTACGGTTAACAGCCCGCCGCCGCCCGCAAGAGCATCGATAAAACCGGCCAGCATGGCCACAAAGAACAGCACCACCAGCAGCAGCGGCGACACCATAAACAGATCGACGAAATTATCCATTAAAGTACATGCTCATCCAGTAGCGCCTGGCAGGAAGGCGGCAACGGAGGCGGTGTCTTCTTCTCAGGCTTAGAGGTTCCAGGTTTGGCTGGCTCAAACCAGCTTTGCAGTTCCGCACCGCAGCCATCGCCTGGCGGCGGTAGCGGCTGGTCTTCACATTCCAGGCTGTTCGCCGGGCAGCGCAGACGCACGTGCATGTGCGCACGGTGCTGGAACCACGGGCGCACTTTACGCAGCCAGTCGCGATCGGTTCCGGCATCCAGACAGAGCTGCTGCTTGATGGCCGGGTTGACGAAAATCCGCGTGACGTCATTATCTTCTGCCGCCAGCTTGATCATGCTGGAAACATCCCGCGACCACAGGGACGGCACAACGCGCTTACCGTCGCTCGCCACCAGATCCAGCGCCTGCGGTTTCAGCAGTTGGGCGGAGGTCCAGCGCGCCTTCGGCAGCTGCAGGAAGATATCGACGTCCAGGCCGGTCTGGTGACTGGCGTGTCCACTGTTAAAACGCCCGCCGGCAGGCATTCCCATATCGCCAATCAGCATCGTGCCCAACCCGAGGTTATGTACCTGGTTTCCCAGACGCTGGATGAACAGCACCAGATCCGGATGGCCGAAATAACGACGCTGATCGGTACGCATCACCTGGTAGGTATCGGACTGCAGCGGCAGTTCCTGAGCACCGACGATACAGCCGTTAGAAAAGGCGCCAATGGACTGTGCGCTCCCCGCCACCGGGTGGGTGATTTTTTGCCATGGCGTCGCGGCCAGACTGGCTCCACTGGCGAGCAGCGCCAGCAGAGCAATTGCGGTTTTTTTCATGTTTACCAGCGTGGAATGGTGGTCGTCACATCCGCATTCTGCGCGCGCTGGCGCAGGAAGTGATCCATCAGCACGATCGCCAGCATCGCTTCCGCGATCGGCACTGCGCGGATCCCCACGCACGGATCGTGACGTCCTTTGGTGATCATCTCAACTTCTTCGCCGTCGCGGTTAATCGTATGGCCCGGCACGGTGATACTGGAGGTTGGCTTCAGCGCGATGTTGGCAACAATCTGCTGCCCGCTGCTGATCCCGCCGAGAATGCCGCCCGCATGGTTGCTCTGGAAACCGGCTTTCGTTATTTCATCGCGGTTCTGACTGCCACGAAGCTGAACCACGTCAAAACCGTCGCCAATCTCTACGCCCTTCACCGCGTTAATGCTCATCAGCGCGTGGGCAATGTCGGCGTCGAGACGGTCAAATACCGGCTCGCCCCAGCCAGCCGGAACGCCGTCCGCCACCACGGTGACTTTCGCACCAATGGAATCGCCCTCTTTTTTCAGGCCGCGCATCAGTTCGTCCAGCGCCTCCAGCTTGTCGGCATCAGCACAGAAGAACGGGTTTTGCTCTACCTGATCCCAGTCCTTAATGGCCAACGGAATGTCGCCCATCTGGGTCAGACAGCCGCGGATCACAATGCCAAACTTCTGCTGCAGGTATTTCTTGGCAATCGCCCCTGCAGCCACGCGCATCGCGGTTTCACGCGCGGAAGAACGTCCGCCGCCGCGATAGTCACGGAAGCCGTACTTTTGCTCGTAGGTGTAGTCGGCATGGCCTGGACGGAACACGTCCTTGATAGCACCGTAGTCCTGAGAACGCTGATCGGTGTTTTCGATCAGCAGACCAATGCTGGTCCCGGTGGTGCGGCCTTCAAAGACGCCAGAGAGAATTTTAACCTGGTCCGGCTCGCGACGCTGCGTGGTGTAGCGAGAGGTTCCCGGACGACGACGGTCGAGGTCGTGCTGTAAATCGGCTTCGGTCAGTTCGATGCCTGGCGGGACGCCGTCAACGATACAACCCAATGCCAGCCCGTGCGATTCACCAAAGGTGGTCACGCGGAATAACTGTCCAATACTGTTTCCTGCCATCACGGCTCCGATGTTGTTGTTTGTGTTTGAGCGTTGTGAAACGGGCCGAAGCCCGCTGGATTAATCTTTATAGATACTGAAGTGTTCGCGCGCGTCGAGCAGCTGCGCTTTGGTCAGCATAAAGACGCCGTCACCGCCGTTGTCGAATTCAAGCCAGGTGAACGGCACATCCGGGTACTGCTCTATCAGATGTACCATGCTGTTGCCTACTTCACAAATCAGAACGCCGTCGTCGGTCAGATAATCCGGCGCACAGGCCAGGATGCGACGCGTCAGCTTCAGGCCGTCAGAACCCGAAGCCAGACCCAGTTCCGGCTCGTGGCGATATTCGTTCGGCAGATCGGACATGTCTTCCGCATCAACGTACGGCGGGTTAGTGACGATGAGATCGTATTGCAGCGTTGGCAGGTCACGGAACAGATCTGAACGGATTGGCGTAACGTGGTGAATCAAACCATGTTCTTCAATGTTGTGCTCGGTCACAGCCAGCGCGTCGGTGGAGATATCCACTGCGTCCACTTCCGCTTCCGGGAAAGCATACGCGCAGGCAATCGCGATACAGCCGCTACCGGTACACATATCCAGAATGTGCTGCGGCTGATGAGCGATCAGGCCTTCAAAGTGGTTATTGATCAGCTCACCAATTGGCGAGCGCGGCACCAGCACGCGTTCATCGACATAGAACTCGTGGCCGCAGAACCAGGCTTTGTTGGTCAGGTAGGCGACCGGAATACGCTCGTTCACGCGGCGGATCACGCGTTCAACAATGCGGTGTTTTTCGCTGGAGGTCAGGCGCGCAGTGCGCATATCTTCAGGAATATCCAGCGGCAGATAGAGAGATGGCAGCACCAGCTGAACAGCCTCATCCCACGGGTTATCGGTACCGTGACCGTACCAGATATTGGCGGCGCTGAAGCGGCTAACCGACCAGCGCAACATGTCCTGTATGGTATGCAGCTCGTTTACTGCTTCATCGACAAAAATTTTATCCACTCTTTCCTCCAGGGCATGCTCGCATAATTTTCGGCGGCTAGTTTGCCATGAAGACGGCGATAAATCAGCAATGACGCGTGCCGCTTGAGGTTAAAAAATGCGTTTAGTCGGGTACACTATCGGAAATACGAGATGAGAATGACAAATGAAAAAGAAAACATCGCTCAGCGAGGAGGATCAGGCGCTCTTTCGCCAGCTCATGACCGGGACGCGTAAAATCGCGCAGGACACGATTGTCCATCGCCCGCAGCGTAAAAAAATCAGCGAAGTACCGGTTAAACGGCTGCTGCAGGAGCAGGCGGATAACAGCCACTATTTTTCAGATGAATTTCAGCCGCTGCTCAACACGCAAGGAGCGGTGAAGTATGTACGTGAAGACGTCAGCCATTTTGAGCTGAAGAAACTGCGCCGTGGGGATTATTCACCCGAGCTGTTTCTCGATCTGCATGGTTTGACGCAGATGCAGGCGAAGCAGGAGCTGGGGGCTTTAATTGCGGCCTGTCGCCGTGAACATGTTTTTTGCGCCTGCGTGATGCACGGCCACGGCAAACATATCCTCAAGCAACAAACCCCTCTGTGGCTGGCTCAGCATCCACACGTGATGGCTTTTCATCAGGCACCCAAAGAGTACGGCGGTGATGCCGCATTGCTGGTGTTGATTGAAGTAGAAGAGTGGCAGCCGCCAGAATTGCCCTGACAGAACAGCGGGAAGCATACTCTGCTCCCCGCTATAGCACACGTCACATCAGATAGCTTTTGCCATCTTCAGGTTGCACGGACTCATCTGCCAGTTGAAGGTACCTCTGCCCGTTTCGTCGAGCGTGACATTGGCAATGGCGGATGTCGTGAACATCGGCGGGGTCTCACCCGGGCAAAGCTCAGATACCAGATAGCCAACCAGTGGCAGGTGGGAAATGACCAGCGCGGAAGCGACACCTTCATTGTACAGCGCCTGAAGATAAGCGCTGACAAGGCCTACATCGCCACACGGGGTGAGTTCAGGGAGAACGTCCACACTGGCAGGCAGGTTCATACACTCCCCTACCACGTCCAGCGTCTGTTCTGCACGCAGGAACGGACTCACCAGAACGCGTTCGATGTCCACTTTTTGACCTTTAAGCCAGGTCGCCATCAGACGAGATTCGTCGCAGCCACAGACGGTCAAAGGACGTACTGAGTCACTGGCGGCATCGAGTGCCGCGTCGCCGTGACGCATGATAAAAACTTGCATATTGCACCGCTTTTGTTAACCAGAATCACCGGCGTTAACTACCCGCGATAACTGCTGAGAGGTAGAAAACCCGATGGCCGGGCATTGTGCCTGATCCATTCGGTGAATGAAACGCTGTTTTTTACCTCAATGGCGTAAGTATAGTCAATCTCTGTTTACAAAATCGCCAGAACAGGTTCATTCACTTCAGGATTTACCCTTCTTTGACCTCAACTTACGAGGACAGTTTCCCTTACAGGCCAAAATGTCTGGCCCTGTTCCGCCATCTGCAATAATTCGTCACACGGTGTAAACCGTGGACCATACTGCGAGGCCAAACGTTGCAGGATAGCAACCACTTCACCCGCACCAAGCGTATCCATGTAACGGAACGGGCCGCCAAGGAACGGCGGGAAACCAATGCCGAATACCGCGCCGATGTCACCATCACGCGCGCTCCTGATAACCAGCTCACCAAAGCAGCGCGCCGCTTCATTGAGCATCATCATCACACACCGTTCAGCACACTGAACGGCAGACAGTTTTCCCTGACCGGCGGTCGAAATAAGCCCATAAACAGAAGGGTCGACCTGTTTCTTGCTTTTACGCCCTTTCGCGCCGTAAAGATAGAAACCGCGTTCATTTTTTCTGCCTTTGCGATCGTCCTTCAAAATTGCAGAAACAATATTTGCAGGCGGGGTAAAACGATCGCCATAAGCGGCTTCCAGCACTGGTATAATTTTAGTTCCGGTGTCTATTCCCACCTCATCCAAAAGTTGGATTGGCCCAACAGGGAAACCAAACTTGACGAGCGCCTCGTCGACGTGCTCGATTTTCTCGCCTTCTGTCAGCAACCGCATGGCCTCATTAATATAGGGAGCCAGAATGCGGTTAACGTAAAAACCGGCTTTGTCCGCCACAACGATCGGTGTCTTACCCTGCATCTTGGCCAGTTTCACCACGGTGGCAATGGTTTGCGGGCTGGTTGTGGCATGCGGGATCACTTCCACCAGCGGCATTTTTTCTACCGGGCTAAAGAAGTGCAGGCCAATCACCTGCTCCGGACGCACGGCTTTCGCCGCGATATCGCCAATCGGCAATGACGACGTGTTTGAGGCAAAAATGGTGTGCGGGGCGCAATGTAGCTCAACGTCTGCCACCATCTGCTGCTTAAGCGTCAGATCCTCAAACACGGCTTCAATCACCAGATCGCGATGCGCGAAACCGCTGTAATCCGTCGTACCGGAGATCATCGCCAGGGTTTTATCACGTTCGCTTGCCCTGATATGGCGGCGTTTGACCTTCTGATCAAGGTTCTGCCAGCTGTACTGCAGCGCGTGGTTGATCCCTTTCGCAGCGATGTCTTTGATACGGACGGGCAATTTACCTTTGCTTGCGGTAACAAAAGATATTCCGCCGCCCATTAGCCCACCACCCAGCACGCCAACGGCGCGCAGCGGAGCAGGTTTAGCCTCACTACCCGGATCTTTTTTCACCTCAGTGCTGGCAAAGAAAATGCTGCGCAGCGCCTGTGACTGCGGCGTCATTGCCAGTTCACCAAAGGCTTTAGCCTCAGCGGCATAGCCGCTACTGCTGCCCTGCGAGAGCCCGGTTTCAATCACCTCAAGAATTCGCTTCGCCGCCGGGTAGTTGCCTTTGGTTTTCTGTTCAGTCTTTTTACCCACCATACTGAACAGCAAAGCACGTCCCAACGGCCCGGCCAGAACGCGTTCGCGCACGGGGAGAGGACGTTTAGCCTGGCGTCCTTTCAGAGCCAGTTCGACTGCAGCCTCCAGCAAAATGGAATGAGGAACCACTTCATCAACCAGGCCGGCTTTCAGGGCCTGGCGGGCACGCAGTTGCTTACCCGTCAGGATCATTTCAAGCGCAGTGCTGACCCCCACAAGGCGTGGCAGACGCTGCGTTCCCCCGGAGCCTGGCAGCAGGCCTAACTGCACTTCCGGCAGACCCAGAATGGTTTTTGCGTCATCGGTACAGATACGGCTATGACAGGCCAGCGCCAGCTCCAGTCCTCCGCCCAGACATGCGCCGTGGATCGCGGCAATCACCGGGATCGGCAGAGCGTTGATCTCCGCCATCACCTGCTGGCCCTGACGCGCCAGCTCTTCGGCTTCCAGAGCACTTTGCGCACGGGCGATCATGTTAATGTCGGCTCCGGCAATAAAGTTGTCCGGCTTAGCAGAGATAAACACCAGGCCACGAATGGCCTGGTTTTCACGGATCTGCTTTAGCATCGCGCGAACCTGAACACCAAATTCAGCCTTCAGGGTATTCATCTTTTCATCAGGCACATCAACAGTGATAACGGCGACGTTATCGAGGCGAACCGTCAGATTAAATGCGGATGGCATATCCATTATTCGGCCTCCAGAACCATTGCTGCACCAAGGCCCCCCGCCGCACAGGCGGTAACAAGGCCAAACCCGCCGCCACGGCGACGTAGCTCGTGTAATGTTTGCGTGATCATCCTCGCCCCTGTGGCGGCAAACGGATGACCATAGGCGATAGAGCCGCCCAGCACGTTGAATTTGCTTTGATCCACTTCACCAGTGGCATGGGCACGGCCCAGCACATCTCGCGCAAAACGCTCGCTTGCCAGTAACTGCACGTTTGCCAGGGTTTGTGCGGCAAAGGCTTCGTGCATATCAATCAGGGTTAAATCAGCCAGCGTCAGCCCTGCGCGATCCAGTGCCAGCGGCGTGGACCAGGCAGGCCCTAACAGCATGTCCTGCCAGACATCAATGGCGGTAAAAGCGTAGCTGCGCAAATAGCCCAGGGGGGTGATACCCAGCTCTTTCGCGCGGGATTCGGTCATCAGGATCACCGCAGCTGCGCCGTCCGTCAGTGGCGTGCTGTTAGCCGCAGTTACCGTGCCATGTTTCCGGTCAAACGCAGGGCGCAGTTTTGCATAATCTGCCAGCGTCGAGGTGCCGCGGATATTGTTATCTTCGGCGAGCGGTTCACGGTATGGCGGGATATAAGCGGTCATCACTTCATCAGCCAGTTTACCTTCAGACCAGGCTTTCGCTGCCAGCTGATGTGAACGGTGGGCCAGCGCATCCTGCTGCTCGCGGGTAATGCCATAGGTCTTCGCCATCTGCTCGGCGGTATCGCCCATGCGCAGACCCGTGGAATATTCCGCTACGGCAGGAGGCACAGGCATGAGATCGCGCAGGCGTAAACGAGAGAAGAGTTTGAGCTTTTGTCCGGTTGTGCAGGATTTGTTGGCATCCACCAGGATGCGCGCCAGCTTTTTACTGACCCCGATCGGCAGTACCGAAGAGGAGTCCGCCCCGCCGGCGATCCCGGCACGAATGGTGCCCGCCATCAGGCTTTCAGCCACGTTCGCTACAGCCTGGAAGCTGGTCGCGCACGCGCGGCTGACGCTGTAGGCATCAGTATGGACATTCATTCCGGTACCGAGGACGATTTCCCGCGCAATATTCGGTGCTTCAGGCATCTGCACGACCTGACCGAAAACCAGCTGTTCGATGACCTCTGGCGGAATTTCGCTGCGAGCCAGCATCTCCCCCACCACCATTTTCCCGAGGTCAACGGCCGGTATGCCATGAAACGCCGTTGCCTGACGCGCAAATGGCGTACGCAATCCACTGACGATGGCAATGCGATCGCCCTGACGGGTAATAAGCGGTAATGCCTGACTCATAACACTCCCCTGTAAAATATTTTGCGCAAACATGAGTGGTCTGACCTGATAATAGTCTTAACCATTTTTTTACATTCAGCCAATCAGGGAAACGAAAAAGTGCGAGCTAAAACACAGAGAAGAAAAAGAAAATGCCCCTGCATGGCAGAGGCATTTACGAGGTATGTCAGCGGGCAAAAAGAATTAACGCAGACCCAACTGGAAAATCAGCGTTTCTGCTTCGCAGGCGAACACAAAGTCGATATCCAGCTTCACGCCACCTTCCACTTCGGTAAAGGTCGACTTGATTTCACACGGATCGGATTCCACATCACGCGCACGCTTGCTCAGCGCGGTCAGGGTCTCTTCCGCTTCGGCACGGTTAGTGAATACACGGCTGTAAGAGGCGGTGCAATCGGAGTTGTCCATGATGGTGCCAACATCCATACAGCAGCAAACCGGGGTTTCATCAGCACTGCATTTACTCATAGCTCAATTTCCTCTGTATTCGCGCAATGCGCGAGATAAACACGATGCTGATATTTTACGCCCCGACGCTGGCTCTCTCCAGCCGTTAATGGCGCAAAATCGGATAAGTGACCAATATCACACTAAAAAATGATCTAAAACAAAAACCCCCCTTTTGGGTGAGTCGCGATGGTCACATTTTTGCCAAGCAGATCTCGTTTCACGAAACATGTTTGAAAATATTAATAAACAAACTTGCAACATTCCTGCTGGTCAGACCTATACTCACGCCACTGGTCTGATTTGTCTGTCATACCTCAGACCCTACACTTCGCGCTCCTGTTACGGTATGTAACAATTATTGAATAAAAATAACTCAATGAGGTTATGGTCATGAGCCAGAAAACCCTGTTCAACAAGACTGCGCTGGCAGTCGCAGTGGCACTCGTCTCCACTTCCGCATGGTCAGCGGGCTTTCAGTTAAACGAATTTTCTTCCTCTGGCCTTGGCCGCGCATATTCCGGGGAAGGCGCCATCGCTGATGATGCGGGTAACGCAAGTCGTAACCCGGCACTGATTATGATGTTTGACCGCCCAACGTTCTCTGCCGGTGCTGTCTATATTGACCCGGATGTTAATATCTCTGGTAAATCGCCGTCCGGTAAGAGCCTGAATGCGGACAACATCGCCCCAAGCGCCTGGGTTCCAAACGTACATTTTGTTGCACCTATTAACGACCAGTTTGGTTGGGGGGCATCAGTGACCTCTAACTTTGGTCTGGCGACCGAATATGGCGATAACTATGCAGCGGGTACGATGGGCGGTAAAACTGACCTGAAAACCGTTAACCTGAACCTGAGCGGCGCCTATCGTCTGAACGACAACTGGAGCTTTGGTGTTGGTTTTGATGCGGTTTACGCCGATGCAAAAATCGAGCGCTATGCGGGTGACGCCGGCATGCTGGCTGCCGGTCAGATTCTCTCTCAGGTACCAAACCTGCCTGCGGCAGCACGCCCGGCCGCCATCGCCAAAGCCAAACAGCTGGCCGCCATCCCTGCCGACACCCAGATTGCACGCCTGAAAGGCAGCGAGTGGGGCTATGGCTGGAACGCGGGTATTCTGTATGAGCTGGATAAAAACAACCGTTGGGGTTTGACCTACCGTTCTGAAGTGAAAATCGACTTCGACGGAGATTACAACAGCAACATGAGCACCGCCGTCCCGGGTTTCCCGTATCCAACTGGTGGCAGAACTATTCCGGGCTCTCTGACGCTTAACCTGCCAGAAATGTGGGAAGTTTCCGGTTACAACAAAGTTGCGCCACAATGGGCAGTTCACTACAGCATGGCTTATACCAGCTGGAGTCAGTTCCAGGAGCTGAAAGCGACCGGCTCTAATGGCCAGACGCTTTTCTATAAGGATGAGAGCTTCAAAGACTCTTACCGTATCGCGCTGGGTACCACCTACTACTACGATACTAACTGGACCTTCCGTACCGGTATCGCCTTTGATGATAGCCCGGTTCCGGCTCAGACCCGTTCCATTTCTATCCCGGATCAGGACCGCTTCTGGTTGAGCGCAGGTGCGACTTATGCGTTCAATAAAGATGCTTCTGTTGACGTAGGTGCCTCTTACATGCACGGTCAGTCCGTGACCATCAAAGAAGGTCCGTACGAGTTCCGTTCTGAAGGTAAAGCCTGGCTGTTCGGTACTAACTTCAACTACGCGTTCTAATCTCGCGGGATCAAAAAAGGTGAGCATCGCTCACCTTTTTTATTTACTGCGAATCGATGTCTTTTAATTCATTTTCGATGGCCTTGGCGTTTGGATTCTCTTCCGGCTTCAGCTTACCGCCGTTGGCAATAAAGTCATGATTCTGGAAGTAGGCTTCACGCACCATAATGTACGGGTCAGAAGACTGGCGCAGCAGACCATCAGAGTCGAGCAGTTGCGCACGGGTTTCAATCCCTTCCACCGTCCATTTACCCACCGACAGCGGCCAGGTCAGCCACGACAGAACCGGATACAGCGTATCCACCATATCGCCGCCGTCATCACGGAGGGTGAAACTGCCGTAGAACGGTAGCTGCATGTATGGACCATATCCCACGCCGTAATGCCCCATCGTGCTGCCGAACCGGTGCGGCTGTTCACGCTGCAGTTTCGGGTTGGCCATACCCGCAACATCAATGAAGCCACCCATCCCCAGCAGGGAGTTCAGGAAGAAGCGAGTAAAGTGCACCATCCCCTGATACGGGTCACCCTGAAGGAAATAGTTCACCATTACCGCAGGCTCTTCGAGGTTGCTGGTAAAATTGCTTAACCCATTACGAGCGGGTTGCGGAACATAATCGCGCCATGCCACTGCCACCGGGCGAACCACATACGGGTCCAGCACGTTGTAGTTGAAGTTATACATTGTGCGGTTAAATCCTTCGAGAGGATCGGAGCGTCCCGTTTGCTCTCCTGAGCTGGCGCAGCCCATAAGCATCGTCGCGCCCAACGCAAGCGCCGACAGCCGAAGTTTCATAAATATCTCCCTGTTCAGTTTGGCTATCGTTGATTGCCATCCGTAACGGAACCTTTAAATGCTCCGTCTGTAAACGTGCAAGCGATTGTAACAGCACGTTTACCGATGTCTATGAGCACAATTACGGGCAGTAACCAGCGTGACTCTGATCTCAGCATAGCCTGGCTTTTGGAATTCGTTTCGCTGGCAATTTTATAATGTGTTTGAAAGAGATGTCTCGCCTTTGTTGCTATTGCCACCAATTTAAGAGCTTCCCCACAGGCAGCCCAATAAAAACCGCTACGCTTAGAAGAAAATCAACCTGCGGGAGTCATTATGAAAGAAGTTGGCGAAGAAAAAGTGGGAGAAAATAATGAGAAGATTGAAGTTGAGAGCGAAGAGAAAGCCCGCGGCGAGAAGATAGAAATTGACGAAGATCGCCTCCCCTCCCGCGCGATGGCGATCCACGAGCATATTCGCCAGGATGGCGAAAAAGAGATGGAACGTGATGCCATGGCCCTTTTCTGGTCAGCTATAGCTGCCGGACTTTCAATGGCGGCTTCTCTGCTTGCAAAAGGCATCTTTCATGTTCAACTGGATGGTGTGCCCGGCGGTTTTTTACTCGAGAATCTCGGCTATACCTTCGGCTTCATTATCGTCATCATGGCGCGGCAGCAGCTGTTTACGGAAAACACCGTTACCGCCGTTCTGCCTGTGATGCAAAACCCTACCCTCGGTAATTTCGGTTTACTGATGCGTCTGTGGAGCGTGGTCCTGCTGGGCAATCTCATCGGTACAGGCGTCGCGGCCTGGGCATTTGAATATATGCCGATATTTGATGAACCCACCCGCGATGCGTTTGTGAAAATTGGCATGGATGTGATGAAAAATACGCCAGCCGAAATGTTCTCCAATGCCATCATTTCCGGCTGGATTATCGCCACGATGGTCTGGATGTTTCCTTCAGCCGGCAGCGCCAAAATTGTGGTAATCATCTTGATGACCTGGCTGATTGCGCTGGCTGACACGACGCATATCGTGGTGGGTAGCATTGAAATACTCTATCTGGTCTTTAATGGCACACTTCACTGGAGCGATTTTTTCTGGCCATTCGCCCTGCCGACGCTTGCGGGCAACATCTGCGGCGGGACATTCATCTTCGCGCTGTTGAGCCATGCGCAAATCCGTAACGACATGTCGAACAAACGCAAAGCAGAGCTTAAGGCACGGGAAAATGATGATAAATCGACAAAAAAATCGGCATGAATGGTGACTCTTTGAGCAGTCAGGCGGCAATGCGCTTAACGCAAAGTGTAAATAACGTTATACTCGTGCCGCCTCGTCCCCTTAGTTAAATGGATATAACGAGCCCCTCCTAAGGGCTAGTTGCAGGTTCGATTCCTGCAGGGGACACCATTTCTTCATTACCCGTCATTTCCTACCATTACCAAAATCCTTGATATCGTTGTCACACAATGCGGCCTACGTTACCGCACATTACCCAACATGGATTGACTACGCCGAACTATTGCGGGCATATTGTGGGCACACTGCAAAATGACCACGGATTTATGCCCACATGCTTACGGTAAAGCAAATCGACGCAGCTAAACCTGCGGAAAAATCATATCGCCTCGCGGATGCCGGAGGACTTTTCCTGTTCGTTCCGCCATCAGGAAAAAAGGTATGGCGAATGCGTTACCGGTACGAAGGGAAGGAAAAGACGCTGGTCATTGGCCCATACCCTGAAATTTCCCTCACCGAAGCACGGGCTAAACAGTCAGAAGCAAAAATGAAGTTGCTGACTGGAGTTGATCCGGCCGAGCAGAAGCAGGCATTAAAGAAGAAAGAGAAAGAAGATGCAGCTGACTCTTTCGGCGATATCTTCCGCGAGTGGCATGCGCATAAATCCAAGGTGTGGTCGAAGGGATATGCTGACGAGATGATGAGCATGTTCACCGACGACATATTGCCGGTCATCGGTCACTTACGCATGGATGATGTAGAGCCAATGACGCTGCTGAAGGTTATCAGGCTATTCGAGGACAGGGGCGCAATGGAACGCGCTGACAAAGCGAGGAGAAGGTGTGGTGAGGTGTTCAGTTATGCGATCATAACCGGCCGAGCTAAATACAACCCATCCAGAGACCTTGCTGGCGCGATGAAAGGATACCGGAAACAGAACTACCCTTTCCTTCCTATGCATCGTATACACGAATTCCAGAGGGCATTAAACGCATATGGCGGCTGGATTGTCTCGAAGATAGCGGCGCAGATTCTTCATTATACGGCCATGCGTACTGTGGAGTTGCGTTCGCTGGTATGGACGGGAATTGATTACGAAACCAGGTTAATCAGCGTTGACCCTGAGGTCATGAAAGGCAGGAAGCTTCACGTAGTCCCAATGTCAGACCAGGTTATAGAACTATTCAAGTTCCTGCAACAAATCACTGGTCAGTATGAGCTCTGCTTCCCCGGCAGAACCGACAGGAAGAAACCTATCAGTGAGAACGCTGTCCTTGGCGTGATACGCAGTATTGGCTACGAAGGACAGACAAGCGGTCATGGCATGCGGCATCAATTCAGCACCGTGCTCAACGAGAAGCACTGGAACAAGGACGCGATAGAGATGCAGCTGGCGCACGTTAGCGGCGGAACTCGCTCAGTGTACAACCATGCTGAGTATCTCGATACGCGTCGCGAAATGATGCAGTGGTGGGCTGATTATCTAGATGAGAAGGCGGCATAGCGCCACCTACATCACCGGACAATCATCAAACTCGCCCGAGCGAGCATCGTTGATGCTGTAGGTGCAACAAAAAACCCGCCGAAGCGGGTTAGTTTGTTTTTATTTTAGCTAGGCAGGCGTCGCTGTACATATCCTCCCCACGCACCACCCTTATCTTTCCCGGTGAAGCTGACGTTCATTCCTCTTTCGGTGGTTTGGTATTCCACGATATCTTTCATGGCTGACAGGTATCGACGCATTTCTGAGATATCTTTCTGCATCTCCAAGTGCTGCTTAACAATGCCGTACATTGCATGGATACGAATTTTAGCTCCCATAACGTCATAGCCGTCATTCTCAAGCGCTTCGAGAAGTTCCAGCTCGGGAGCCCTGTTCATTTCATCAAGGATTACCCGTGGAGTGATCCAGTCATTACCAAATTTACGATTATGAGGGTCAGCAGTTTCAACAGGGAAGTTATAGTCCCCGACCGGCGTTGCGCGTGAAACATCTTCCGGCTTACCGATAAATTCACCATCAAGAACCACACGGTGAATGTACTCGACTGCCTGTGGGATTTGGTCTAATGAAAGCTCGTCAATGCTATCAATACCAAAGCGCTGATGAACCATATTGTATGCGTCGTCGTAGCGCAGGCCCTTCTTGCCTACCAACATGTTAACAGCGTCACGCAATGGCGTTCTTTCGCTTACGGTAGTCTTAGCAATGCGAACGGCTTCATTTGCATTACCAGTTACCAGCGCGTCATACGCGCGGATAACCTTCAGTGCGAAAGCTGCACTGATCCACATAGCGTATGAGTAAACCAGCTCTTTGCAGACGTAGGTGCCACCGTAACGGCCTTTTTTAATATCCGTTGGTTTAAAGGTAAGAATTCCTACCTTTAAAATTTCCTCAATCAATTCCTTTGTTTGAGACGTGGCAAGCCAGTGGACAGGTTTGTGCTTTTGCTCACTTCCAGCAGCTTTATGCAGATCATTAAGTGAGTAACGCCCCTCAGCATCCATGTGGATTTTGATGTCAGAAATGACGATGCTGTTGGTGCAATTTACAGTAGATTTAGCTAAACTCTTCATATCAGTTGTCTCGCGATTGACTGGTAAATTAGAAGCCTCGATGGTTGCAGCCATTGGGGCTTCGCTGTTTTTACGCTTTGATAAATCCATCTTCTTTCAGGCTCCTTTCGATGCGCTTGATGACTTCACTATTCAGTGATCTTCCTTCCTCCTTTGCTGCCTTTTTGATTATCTCTTTCAGGTACTTCGGGAAGCGTATCCCTGTTGGCGGAATGTTATGTGCATTTTCCATTTGTTTACTCTCTTCTGGTTGATTCATGTAATGATCAAATACTACATCATGTAGCTATTATGTCAACTCCATTTTTATTACATTATGAAGCTATATACATTCAGGAGGTTTTCATGAAAGGTGCCAGCCAGATCGCCCCGTTTGGGGTTCGCATGCCAGAGGGGCTTAAAGATAAGCTTCATGAGATAGCGAGGAAGAATGGGAGATCACTCAATTCTGAGATCGTGAGGATACTTGACGAGTATGTTAATGGGCCCAAAATTGAGCCTATGGAAAACATATCAGAAGAGGACTTAGACTCACCGCAGAAGCTTCATGAGGTGATTAAAGAGCTAGGAGAAAAAATCATGTTGATGGAAAGTGTTTTCGAGAGAAATTTTCCTGATTATAAACCAGAAAACAAAAAGCCCACCTGAGTGCTCCACGCACCCGCTAGGTTTGTGGTTGACCTCACCAAACTATGTGCAAATTGTGGAGAAAAAGTGATGCTTATAGTAACCTAATACACTTATTTTTAAGATAAAACCAATTGAACTTATGAAAAGTAAAAACATTAATTACATGCCTAGGGTGGATCATCTTAGGCTATACGCTGCACTTCTCGTAATCCTTGTTCACTCTTACATGGCAGCCGGAGGAGGTAATAGTGAAAATTTCTTCATGTTCCCTATCATGTATGGAAGCACAGGTGTAACGCTTTTTCTGGTGCTTAGCGGATTTTTGTTCACTCTAATCTCTGACTTTGGCAATAAAGACATAAAATATTCAAAGTTTATTACCAACAGGATATTGCGCGTTTTCCCTCTTTTAATTCTCGTCTCATTCACGTCAGTGGCGGTGATGAGGGGATCTGTCACGGTCAATGATTTCCTGTCAACATTCCTTTTCTCAAACCTGACAAGCACGCCATTAAGCAAATTCTTTGGTCCAACCTGGACGATAGCAGTTGAGCTGCAGTTCTACTTAATCTTTCCGTTCATCATCGCCTTCGTTCGTAATTCAGGTGTTAAATATCTTTTCGGTTTGATCGCTTTCTGGCTTGTATGGAGAGCACTGATAGTATTCCAGGTAAACCCAGATGGTGTTGCTGTAGATAATAGTTTCTACTACTTAACTATCATTGGAAGGCTAGACCAATTCCTTGTTGGAATGCTTGCAGCGTTTGCATATAGAAGATTTGGGGATGTTCTGAAGAATCCACTGTGTCTTGTAGTTTCATCTATTTTCATTCTTTGCACACTCTACTACATGCCTGTTCTTGGAGTCTGGTACACACCATTGCCAATTAGATCAATGCTGCAAACTTGGGAAGCTATTGCCTGGGCTGCGCTTATTGTATCTTATCTAAAGTGCTCGTTTAGTTTCCTGCCTAAGACTAGTTATGTGTTATCAAAGCTTGGGGAATTGAGTTACTCTGCATATATCACTCACGGCCTTGTTTTATATGTAATTGAAAGAAATAACTGGTGGCTGTCATTTGTATCAATCCCTAACTTGAATGCAATACTCAACGGGTTGCTGGTTGTTTTCCCTCCTGTAATGATAGTTTCATGGCTATCTTTCTCTTTTGTTGAAAAGCCATTCTTAACCTTAAGAAGGTCATATACAACAAATGCACACCAGTAAATACTAAAAATATAATTACTAGCATGTTAAATAAAGCCCAAATGGGCTTTATTTAATTAATATTTGACATGGAGGTTATGTTTTCTTTCTGTCTTTTATTTAAACTAACATGAGCATGTAATGGATATTTTATTCCTATCGCTTCCGCTAAGTGTCCTTGAATTATATGACACCGCTCTAACTTGAATGACACTACCTGACGTTATTTTTTTAATTTTAAATACTGCACTAGGCGTTGAGCCCATGCTATTAAGTAACATATCCTGACCACCATTAATGTACAATGCTATATCTGTAGAATCCGTCGATGCCCCTGACGTTGGTAGTAAATTAACTGCCACTTCAACATTAAACACGTCCTGTGGAAACGTGAAATTGCCAGTTGCAGAATCATAATAGCTAGCCACAAAAACAGCGTCCAAATCTGAATATTCTAGATTGCTCATTCTCAGCGTAGTTAAAGACCCACCGATATATTGTGATGAAGTTGACACATTGAAAGGGTTATAAACTCCATAGTTATAAAAAGAACGAGCTTGAATTGCTTTAAAAATATCACCGCCGTTCACTTTCGGGAAGCTGTCCCTGGATACGTGTATTTTTGAACCAAGAGAGTACAAAACTCTATCAACAATATTGCCGTAGAAGCTGCTATTAATGACACTTATACTCTGCAATGCTTCTGAAGCATCAATAAAATATCCGGAACGGCCGCCAGAAACATAGCCAGTACAATTTACAACATTAAGCATCTGTGTATAGTCATCTTCCGCAACTATACCAGAAGGAGCAGCCTCGCATTTGAATAAATATCCAGTTTCAACATGAGTACCTGACAAAACATATCGTCCATAGGTATTCTTATAATCGGATGTGCTTGTTACCTGGAGTTGTGATAGGAAATTTGGTTGTTGCCCTGAGTAGTTTCCTGTGAACGAACCAGTAAGATAAATTAAAGCGCCACAGTTATAACCAGTAATTTCAGGTTGTGATTCCCAAGATGATTTTCTTGGGTCTCCATCAGGCAGTGACCATTTGTAAGAATAACATTCGTGCCCCACAAATTGTACAATCGTATTAACACCATAGGCCTTGTGGTGTGTAATGCACCATATGCTCCATCCGCCGATTATCTGAATTTCAGAATCGCCAAGAATTCCTCCTGCAGGGTCATTTTTCCATAATGGATCACCAAATGTCCATACACATTTGGCAGACCAAATTTCAGGAGCGATGAAATCAAGGTACCTAGTACGACACCAAATAACTGTATCATAGTTCGTCGCATAATTCATGTTGACACATAGGTTATAGACTTTATTGTAGCCACCATAAAACTTTATTAGATGAGTCCTAGGGGTAGTTGTATCTAGAGGTTCCAGTCTCCCACCTTCAAATCTTATGTTTGTTCTTCTCCCAACCACGATGCTGGATATCTTATAAACCCCGGAAGGAAAAACTACAGTGTAATTGTTGTTTGTCGGTTGCGGTACGTTTGCATCACTTAAAAGATCGAACAACGCTTGTATTATGGCAGTATCATCGGTTACGCCATCACCAGAAGCACCAAAGTCCTTTACGCTAATTACGTCGCCAAGCTTTTCGGTAACGGTGCGATTTATTGATCCTGCAACTCCTTGGGTATAACCTACGAGTTCAGCACCAGCGGGCTCGGCAAGTTGATTAAGTACGTCTTGAGCAGAACCGCTCGCAGGGGCGGTAAACTGGAAATTCCCAGATGCATCACAGGAAAGAACCTTATTTGCCCTATCTGCCGCCGCCGCTAGAGGACTAATGTCTGAGTCTGATACGCGAAGAGTCTTGGTAACGGCATCGGATGCAATTTGTGCGTCTTCGCTGGCTGACTGAGCTGAGTTCTCGGCTGATGATGCTGACGCTGTAGCTGATTCTGATGCTGATGATGCTGTCTGAGCAGACGACAATGCTGATTGAGAGGATGAGGACGCAGAATTTGCGTAAACCTGCGCTGCAGAAGCGCTTGATGAGGCACCATTTGCGCTCTGCGCCGCCTGATCTCTGGAGGCCTGCGCGGCAATGGAAGAGTCCTCTGCACTCTCTGCATATTGCTTTGCAAGGTCAGTATATTCTGGGGCCTTTCTTGCTTCTTCTGTAAATTGTTGGCACTGAGCCGCAGCCACTTCAGCAATGCTTGCGTAACGCTTTGCCTGAGTGGTATCAGAAATTGACATAATGAAATACCTTCAGAAGGTTATTACCGGCCAGTTGCCGTCCAGTAGAATCCATATTCACCAGCAGATTGGTTGGTAAACACAGTGAATGAAGTCTTATTGTTGAAATTACCCATCAATACAGGTGCGTTTATTGTTTCCTGGTGATCGTTTCGATATGTCAACTGAATGCTCAGCCCCGCTGTGACGAAAGGGGTAGGCAATGTAATCGTTACTCCAGCAGAGCCGCCGTTTACAAATGAGTATCCAGTCTGCACGATGATTCCTGACGGCAAGGTGTAATAACCGCTTGATGTTGATACAGAACTAGCAAAGCCATTCATATCAGGAATATCAGTGGAATTAGTGCTACCAACAGTCCTGTATGCCGCTGACCCAAAGTCTGCTGTGATATTTGTCCCGTCACAGTAGATGTAATTGCTATTGCCCTGCTCTACAGACACACCGGATCCTGATGCTGTTTTACAAATAACCGTGAAGTTACCTGTGCATCGATTGCTGACAACCCAACCCTTGACCCATGCCGGGAAAATAATATTGATGTTAGATGTTAGAGTGCCGGTAAGTACGATTCGGTCTTTAGATGCCTGAACAGACGTTAGGGTCTGGCTACTGTTAGTCAGCCCGCTAATGGTGGTTGAACCGTAACTATCTAGGGGCACCCAACCTGTTGTTGCACCGGTGGAAGATTCAGGTGATGTGGCGTTTCCTTCATTAAGGTTAATCCAGTTACCCGTGAGCGCTGAATTCGGTACCACAGCCCCTTTGGGATAGCCACCAATGGCCGTGGCGAAATCAGCTGAGTAAGGGAATGCACCGCCAGCATTTAACCATTGCTGCTGAGCGCTCACTGAAAACAGGACTCCATTCATGTCCTTTCCAGACGGAGGAATACCTCCTGCACTCAAAGGCTGCATTGTGATCGGAGGAAAACCATTATTGAAAGTGGCTACGCCGTTATTGTCAGTAGTAGTGCTTGAATCAACAGGGATGGTGTTTTTAAGCCCATTTACACCAAAAGCTTTAGTAATTCTTGATGGAATATCAGAAGAGTTCATGTCATACCTGCTGAACGATATTTACTGTTACCCCAATAGGGGCAGGAAGAGCGCCTGAGCTCTGAACAATTGCAAGCTCTGCGGTCGAGAGCTGGAACTCGAACACGTAACTCATGACCATCTCACCATCATTTCTGACGTAGCATTTACCGCTTGAACCGAACATAAACATCAGGAGCTTGTTCAGGTTTGGTATGGTGCAATCAGATATATTTGCTGCAGCTTTCATCATGATTAGCTTGCGGTAGATGTCATTTGTGAGGGTTACTGTTGAGGTTAAGAGCTCACCAGAATAGAACGGTGCCTGATTAAACGGCTGGGGGTCATCAATAACTGGAGGCTCAGATGTTGCCTCGTTGAAGCCAAAGTAAATTTGGTTTTCTGTCACCGTCAGCTGCCTGCTGACAACCACGATTTTCCCCCACACGTCCAGCCCATAGGTATCTGCTGTCTGGATGTTCCATACGACGTCATAGAAATCATCGAGAAAGACATCAACACCTACGGCTTCATTGAACGAGTAAATAAGGGATTTAAGTTTCGGGCTGTCGGCGTATTGCGTCAGGATTGTATCCGCGACGTTTATCATGCCAGTGTCACCGAGATGTTTGATGCGTCCAGTGTCGGCACTTCATCAATGCCAAAGGATGCAGATGTTTGATATGTCGTTCCGTCACGGCTGATTGTGATACTGAATATATCCACATTGTCGCTATCTATGGCCTGAACACCTGCATAGTAACGACCGGCATAAATAGTGGAGCCGATGCGTGCTCTTGTGCCGCCGTCTTCACCATTAAATGCGCTAATAATTGCACTTTGTACAAGTGAAGCTATATTCCCAGACAATGCGTTATTGTCAGCCATTTCGACCTTGAAATAGACACTTACAGCTGACGGTGTCTGCCATTTGATTTCATATTCTGGATATGGCTGAGCGTAGTTGACATCATCAACCACCGTGTAAGTGGTATTGCCAACCATTGACGGACCAGGTGGAAGCTTCTGCCAAATCGCCTTTGCGATATCTGCAGATGCGCCACCGTACACACATACGTAGAGAGAATGAGGCTCCAGTGATACGTTAGTGAAACCCTTCGTTACCGTCAGTCCGGTGTTGTTTTGCGTCACGTATGCATCAGTAACACCGCTAACTGCAAGTACGTTTGCGTATACAGCCCCGATCTGGTTGTTGGAGTTACCAGCAACAGACTGCTTACGGCGATACTCAAAGTTAGCGCGGCTCTCCACTTCATTTCCCAGCACACCTGCGGTGGCATTGGTAATGCCTGACCAGCCATTAATTCCACGATAGATTGTATTTAATGCACCAATCGGACATGCAATGGGACCAGTTGCCTGATTCTGGAAGACAACGTTAACTGAACCAGAGGCGGGAATAACGGCATCAGCAAGAGAATAATAAAGGTATCCTGCGTCATCCTGAGCCACGCTTCCGGCAGGAATTGGAACATCTACTAGCCCTGTGCAAGTCGCCGTGACGGTAGTTCCGATGGCTGGGATGCGGTCAATGAAGTAAATCTGCCCGATCGCATCCTGCATACGCCCTTCAGCGAAATCAGGGTTAATCTGGTTTACCAGCCATGCCAGATTGTCATTCTTGTCTCCGATGATTGCCGTATCGCTCATGGCAATCTGTCCCTGCGGAGTCGTCAGACTCTTACTCATCCCTCCGCCCATGGCGGTATCAAGGTCAGTTAATCGCCCGTTGAGAATGTCTATCTCATCAGGAACGGCAATGCCGGTAGCGGAAAACGTGACAGAGGGGACGGCTGTGCTAACTGTTACTTCAGCCATTTGTTACCTCATATGTGGGAGAGAATTCTTTGTGGTGAAAATGACTTGCTATTCGGTATGCAATCGAGGCTCTTTCTGGGCTTCCGAAGGTGCCAAGATGCTTATTTTTTCCGTTTAACCTAATATGCGCTACCCAGTTACCAGTCTTCTTTTGCTGACTAACACCTTTAAAACCACTTGTGTTTGCCTTGGACTTTTCTTTGTTTTTCGCATTTTCAGACCGTGTTGCGAGCCTTAAATTTTCAATTCTGTTGTCCGATCTAATCCTATTGATGTGGTCTACTTCCTGCTCTGGCAGAAAGCCATGAACATAAAACCAAGCAAGTCGATGAGAATGGATTACCTTTCCCATAACCTTAATTTTCCTATAACCATCGGTATCAAGAGTTCCTGCAATATCACCAACGCAAACTCTGCGAGAAGGCTTTTTATTCCACGTAAAACATCCAGTTTTCATGTCATATTTAAGCCATGTCTTTAATTCTTCATGAGTCATCAGAAAACCACCGTTGATGTGATATTGTTTTGGTCTGTTATGGTCATCACGCCGGATGCAAGGCGATCTGCTTTGCCAACCGTGGTAGTGCAGAATGCTGCCTGGACGTATGGAAGCTTTTTGGCTTCAGTAGCCATCTTGGTATTGATGAGCTGAGTACCAGGCCAGTGACCGAGAATGCGCTCGTAATACGGAATCCCCAGCGTGGTGTCATACCAGGGCTCGCCAAGGAAGGTTGAGCACGCGCACGCTACGTCCTGCGCTACTGCATATGGATTGGCAGTAATAGCCATGCTTCCGCTGTCGTCTAGCGTGATATCCCACTGGTCAGTCAAAAGCAGTGATTTGGTGAGCATGTAAACTCCGGGCAATAAAAAACCCGCCGAAGCGGGTTAAGGTGTTGGTGTTCCAGATGTTCCAGTGCCTGGCTCAACCCCTGAAGTTCTGTGTCCGATTAGGGAGATGCTTCCTGCCTGGAAATCAACATCAGAAGTAACTTTATTTTTAAAGTGCGCCGTCCCGCCATAGCTACCCTCACCCTGACCAACCTGCCCATTAAGAAGAATCTCTGGTGCATTTATCTCAGCTCTGCTTTCTGCGTTTATGGAAATAATGTCTCCATTTACGTTAACAACCAGAGGAGAAACGATGTCGATTCCATCATTGGCGAACTTCACATACTGGCTTGGCTCTGCATTCAGCACCCCACCGAGATAGATGGCGTCTGAGTAACTGTGCGTGCGATTTGACCCGGGCAGTGCGGATTGTTTTGTCTTCTTCACTGCCGTGATATCGCGATCGCATATGGCAATAAGGCCAATATCTCCCTCTACGGGAGGCATGATTACGGCGCTGGCACCTCTCTGCAATCGCCAGACAGGAACGCCGTGAATCACCGAGTTCGGAATTAGGTCTCCGCCCCCAGTGAACCCCTCCACCATTGGCTTCACTGACACGACTTCTCCGGATTCATTAACCGAAGTTACGATCGCCAGCGTGATGAATGACTTTCCCATCAGAAACTGATGCATCAGGAATTGCTGAGAGTTCGCATCGGTTGCCGTGTCCTGAGGCCGCGTAGTAAATAGGTTCATTACTGCCTCACTGTTAGCTGTCCGATTGATGCCCACACGATGGTTGCCCACGGAGCGCCTTCGGTCCATGTCGAAAGATGGTGAATTGCCGACTGCACCGTATAAACCCCACTGCCGTTTGGTAATGAGGTTTCTATCTGCACCTTGCGACCTCGCAAAATCAAATCGCTATACTGGCACTGGAAGTTAATCCCGTAGTTACTGAATACCGGGTATCCAATTAAGCCGTGCTCTGGTGATATGAGAGGTATTGTGTCATCGATGCTTCCACCCTGCGGCCAGATGTAAATTGCCCCAAGTCGGAAATCAATCTCGATGCCTGCCGCGTGAGCGCACTGCTGAATCTGCGATATCGGGTTTCCTTCGAAGTAAGGATTTTCAAGCCTCGCCAGAACGCCATTGTTAACCACCGTGTAGCCGATACTTGCCGCTATCGTTGTGATGATTTCTGCAACGCTGGCAATCCCTTCTTTTGAGAAAGGAGGCGCAGTGATTGACTGGTCGAATCCTGTAGAAAAGGCGCTGATTATCAGTGGCGCATCTGGCATCTGGTTCAGGTCGGCAAAGCAGTTGGTGATAGAGCCGAAGAATACCGGCCTGTCATCTGCCCAAACCTTCATCATGTTCTGCTTAGCACCGTTTAACTGGATGCCCTTGTAGCTCAACAGAGCCATGTTTTCGATGCTCAGCCCAAACACCCTTGCTTCCAGCGTGGTTCCCGATATCCCGCCGTAAGCACCTATCTCTATTTCTGCCTTGATGTTGTCGATGGTCAGGATGTCATTTCCTGACCCATCGAAAGCACCGTCTTTCAGCGTGAACTGAAATTTCAGCGTTCTCTTTTTATAGGTCATACTGCCATCTCATCTGCCGTGGCGTAGAGCAGCTTGAATCGCGTCCCAAGCTCGTCATAAACAGGGTCAAGGCTTCCTTTGGTATCAGCGAAGAAAAGCTCGCCCTTAAAGCCCAGATAGGGGTAGCGGACTATCTTGTTGCAGTTATGACAAAGAACACCTTGCGCTATCCACAAATTATCCAGACCAACGTCAATAAACATGCCTGTAGAACGCTGCACGATGCGCAATGTGACCGACTGACCATCAAGGTTGACGCTGACTTCCTGAGCTTTGAGGGGCTTTAGAGAAATGTTTTGCATCAGGATAACCCCGCTACCAGTTCATCAACCGTTGTCGCAAGGTTTTTAATGGCCGATGTTGCCGCGCCATTGATGGCACTTGTCGCTCCAGAAGTTGCATTGCTAACGGCGTTTGTGACAGATGTTGCGACGGTTGTTGCAGCACTGGATACTGACTCTTTCAGGCCAGTTAGCGCACCTTTGACATCTTCAAGAGTTGAGTTGGTGGCTGTTGAGTTTGCTTTCTCCGTAACGACGCTGGATGCCTTGCTTGTGCCGTTTGATGTAGTGTTGCTATTGGCTGTAGTGCTTGTCAGGGTTACTTCAGCTTCCTGCAAAACAGCCTGGAAGATGGCTTCCACAGTCAGAAGTGTCACATCGCGATCTGATGTCCGGTAATTGTATCGAACCATGTCGTAATCTTCGTATGTTGTATCAGGAGTCTCAATGTCGTACACCTGCGCATCAGCAACCATAGCATCAAGGGCGGCAAGCATGTCTGAGCGACTCGTCAGAGTGAAGTTGGTCAGGTTTGGTATGCTTCCGCTAAATCCCGTCCATCCCTCCAGCGTAAACAGCACCCGGATAATTGGCGGACGTTTTACCTTGTTAAAACTACTGTAAGAACCCTGCTCAATTGGAGCCGATACGACAGAAGCATCAGCCCCATACTCAATCCCAAGGAACGAGGACGGAGACAATGCCCTTAAGCCTGATTTCAGGTAAATACCGTAACCAGGCGAAAGGGTACTGTTGATAATGGAAAAGATGTTGCCGCTGTTTATCGCGCTGAGTAGCGTTGTTTCGTTCAGTGAAAAGGCCATATTATCCCTGCCCTGACATCGCTGGATTCACCAGGCGGTTTCTCTGAAGGTTTCTCTGGATATCAGCGCCAAGCGCATTGGCATTGCCTGCCGATGTCTGCATGTCGATTTTACCGATGTTGATGTTGGTCTGGCTTCCGGCAGCTGCTGGCATGTTGCGAGATGCAGATGAGCCTGCGCCTAGCTGAATTCCGCCCATGATGTCAGATGAGCTGATGTAGCCCTTACCGTTCTCATGGTCGATAATGCCCTTCATCAACCTTGCAATTGTCGCTGTGTCTCCTGAATCCAGAACCTCGTTAGCGCCTTTTCCTGTCGCTTTGGTGAGCGCAGAGATATATGAATCAACGTTGTTGTTGTCTGATGCAGGAGCGTAGGTTTTGACAATAGAAGAGAGAGTGTTGATTCCTTTCTTGAAATAAATCTGGAGCTGTTTATAGAGTGCTGCAATGCCGTGCTGCATGCTCTCAAATACAGCAAACCTCCCACCTTCTCCACCCTCTTTGGTTGCTCCGGCTTGGTTAGCGAAATTAAGGTTGCCAGGGTTGTTGTTACGAATTCCGCGAGGAGCTGATTTTGGTGCAATCCATCCCCCCATACTTTCGTCGTAGCTCCAGCCCGCCTGCAGCTTTTCCATATCCGTTTTCGGAATATTGCTACCAACACCACCAATAGAAGAAAGCTCTTCCGTTGTGTTTGGGGTGTTGTTTGCAGGAACAAGCATCAGTAGCCAGGGGTTTTTAGCAACAATGCCAACTAGGTTTGCCGCAAGCCCACCGAGAGAGCCACCAACACGAGCTATCGCGCCAACCATTCCAAGCGCCCACTTGCCAACTACAAAGGCCAGCAGAATCTCTAACGCGTTCTCCAGGCCGCCTACTGCATCAACAACCTTGCTGATTTCGTCCGCCGTATCGGAGAAGAATTTGCTGATTTCTGGACCGTGGGTGCTAATCCATATCCCGAACTTCTCAATCAGCGGAATGAGCTTCTCGATGTATGGAATCAGAGCTTCGTACAGCACTTGGGACGCTGCAGCAAAGTTCTGCTTCATCTCCTGCAGGCGGCGGTTAAACTCCAGCGCCTTTCTGGTTGCTTCATCGGTTGCGCGGGATATCTTCGCAAAGCGATCTGCATCCTGAACCAGAGAACCATTAGCAAGACCCTGCTGAGTGGCATTATCAAAGCCAAACATCCCACCAAATCTGCGCTGAGCGTCTTTGCTCAACTTGCCCCAGTTGCTGGCAATCTTGCGCATGATTTTTTCGGCGTTGTCGTTCTGGTAGTCGAAGTTGGCGCCTGTTGCACCGGCGAATGACGCCAGAGCACCGAAAAGCGGGTCATCCTGGCCGCCACCGGTACGAATGTTTGTCAGCGTCTTCTGGAAGTTGCCCAGCGTACCTGCCATGCGTTCTGCAGTTGAACCGGCTGCCGCCGCTGCCCTCTCCCACCCATCAAGAGACTTAGCTGAGATATCCAGAGCACGTGATTCAATCCCCAACCGCATCAAATCAGATGTCATGTTGGTGATGAAGGTCTTAATGCCCTGCGCCGATAAAGTAACGCCTACTAGCGCAAGTAATTCTGTTCGGATTGAGCCAAAAAATGAGGCCGCTCTTTTACCCGCGGCCTCCATGTCTTTAGCTGTCTGGTCAGCATTCTTTCTGGTATCGTCCAGGCCTTTTTTTACTTCTGTCTGGCCTTTCTTGAATCCGGAAGAGTCAAGACCAAGAGTGACTACCAGTGAGTCAATAATAGTTGGCATCAGCCATTCTCCTGAGCCCTGTTGATGACCATTTGGTTGTAATTGTCGACTGTGATTATCTCAAGCCACCACCACATATCCTCTACGCCAAGCGTTGTGCTCAGTTCCGTCAGCGAGCATTTGCCCGACGACAGAACCGTCGCTATTGTTTTAGGTACGTTGGCATAGTCGGTCAGGCCAGCGATTTGCTGACCCATTACCGGAGGGATGTCTAACTGGCGGCGGCGGTCAAAAAATCGACGTGCAGCTTAAAGACTTCACCGCGAAGTTTCAGTCGAGTCATAACTTCTTCAGTGTCATCATCAATCAGTGGTCGCTTGATGTTTTGATCTGCTGGGTTTGGTACTGCCTGAACGCACTTCATCAGCTCGTCCAGGAGAGGCCGTGCATCCTCTGGAGGGATTTTAGCCACCATTTCGAGGCCGACTTTCGCCATGCCTGCCATACCCATATCTGAAAAGTTATCCGGAAGATTAACGCCGTTTTTAGCCATTGCCAGTCCGGCACGAATTGCCCACCACTCAGCCTGAGTAGCTGACATTTCGCGAATGTAGAAAACCTTCCCATGGTCTCGGCCTTTATCTTCGACGGTGTAGAAAATCTCTTTGCGTGCCATGTTAGTCCTTATGCGTTGTACGCTTCGCCCACGACTGATTCCCAATTGATTTGGAAGGTCATTGCCTGCAGTACGCGCTGCGCATCAGGGATGGCTTTTACGCGTTGCAGAATGCCGTTGGTCAGCGTGAACTTGCGACTAATCGCCGGGAGAATGATTGTTGCGTTGCAGCGGAATACTGCCTTCGATGTCAGTGACGTCAGTTGCCAGGTCTCGAACAGTTCACGAGATGGGCTGTCTGGCATGATTGTGATCGTCTGCAGATATTCACCGAAAACGAAACCGCCAGAGAGCTTGCCGTCAGCACCACGGACGGAAACCGCCATTTCTGTATCACCCAGAGCAAACATCGCGTCCGCTGCGTATCCCTCAAGCGTTTGAGCGCTGGGGAACAGGTTAGTAACAGTGAGGGCAAAGATTGAATCAGCGCTTGTAATAGTGTTGGACATTTATTGCACCTCAATGCTTGCGAGAGTGATTTTCTGCACGCAACCGCCGTCGCAGTACCACAGGGTCATGCTAGGGCTTGTGCGCTCCTGACGCTGCGTAGGGGTGGCGTCTGCAATATACAGGTAGTAACCCTTAGCAATCAGCGATGGAGAGATGTCAGCGCCTACTGCGTTCTGAATCTCGGAAATCTGAGAGCTGGACAGTGTTACGCCAGTGCGGATACCGCCAAAGGTGATGCCCTGATTCAGGGTATCGGAGAAGGACGCCTCGATGATTGCCTTTCCGCGTGCGTTGTATGGAATGCTGCGGTTGGACTGGAACAGCTCGATAGCGTCCTGCATCAGGTTGGCATTCAGCCAAATCTGGAAGCAGAATGAGTCAAACCACTTGAAGTCACCAGTAATGGTGCCATCGGCCCAGTAACGGGTGTCGTAGTTATTCGCAGTGTACGCGCCGTAGAAGTTGTAACCGTTGGCAATCAGCGCGTCGTAATTTGCTGATGTGGTCACTTCCGGCAGCAAGCCGCCGAGTGAGCGGAACTTGAATGGAACGCGTCCTTCCTGGCGGTCAAAGTCAAGAGATGCGGCATAACCAATCACGCTAGCTGCATGCGACTGATTTCCGTAAACAGGGATTACGTTGGAATAGTCGTGTACGACAATGATTTTGTACGCCAGCGTGTCGGTTGAGCCAGATACCAGCGCGGATTCTTCCAGCGTGAATGGCACGTAGACGAACCGGTAATTCTGACCATTTACCCAGGCTGAGAAGTCCAGCGCTTCCTGCTCGGTAGGCGTGAAGGAAGTCGTGAAGATTGCCCAGTTCTGAGAGCTATCAAGCACTGACTGCATCGCCGTGGTGACCACTGCTGCATCTGCGCCCTGTGACAACTGAGCGCCAGTTGCGGCTGTCAGTTTCAGGCCAGCAGAAAGAGTGCCGGTTGCGTAAGTAATGGTGCTCGCTGCGCCATCAGTAGCGCTGGTGATGATGAAGCGCTTCTGGGTGGTGTCGTACTCAACAGTAACACTTGAGCCGATGCCCGTCTCAATCAGGTCAGCAGCCATGGCAAAGCTTGTTGCCGTGCTCAGGTCGATACTGGCTGAGGTGTGCGCAGTACCGTCAACGGTTAAGGTCAATACACCGCTCAGCAGTTTTAGCTGGTCTAACGTTACTGCCGCCATTGAGCCTGAGCGTAACCATGCTGCGGCTGCTTCGGGGTTAAACCGTGCAAACAGCAATGCGCCCGGTGTCTTGGTTGAATTGTCGTAGCCCTGAAAATACACTTCAGCCATGCTGAATTCTGGTGATGCACTACCGAAATAGGCCGCTACGTCTTCTTTATTCGTGAATGTGATAACACTCCCCACCGGAGCATAAGCGCTGTCGGTAAGGATGAGGCCATTCAAGTCAAGCGCTGAACCGCCAGCAGGCAAAACGCCAGGGTTAATCTGGACGTCCTTTCTTAATGGGATTGCCATTTATTAACTCTCCGGAGGGTATTTTAAATCTGCGGCAATAACGCCGACTGTAATGCTGTCCATGAAGTCCTGGCGTGTGGTAACAGACGGGTTGAATTGCCCGATGAATTCCATCGTCCAGCGGCCTTCGTATTGTTGCTCGCCGTTTATCATCGTTGTCTGATGAGGGTCTGAGCAGTAAAGAGGGGTGATGGCGTTGCCATTTTGTCTGAACCATTCACAGGCAAAGTCTGAGCGGATTAACGTACCGATGATTGCAGCGTTATCAGCCGCGCTCTCACCGTAACAGTCAATCTGACAAGGCCATTGCGTGCTGCGCTGATTGAGCTGTTTGCCTTCGCCATACACGCCGTTGTCGTCGTATTTGACGCGGTTGGTAGACAGTCCTATCTGCTTTAATGGCGTCATGATGATGAAGTCATTAAGCGGCATTGGCGTGAGGTTTTGCTGACCTACCAAAACGTTGTCGATGGTGAGTCCGGTGATATCCATCAGAAACGCCTGCAGCGCGATGCGCAGGTCAAGCTCGGTGATGTCTACTGTGGCTGTCATGGTGACCTCTGCAGGTTAACAATCACTCGGCACCAGTCAGGCCATAACTCAGGAACTTTCACCACCAACCACTGCTGACCGTTCACAACGAGAATATCGCCACCCTTTTGATCTGGTCGGTTTACACCGTTGAAGTTCCCATTCAGATACGCACTTTTCAGGATGCCCTGAATGTTGATGGCATCTACCTGTCGTAAGTCTGTTGACGATAGCTCCTGCATCTGCACTTCAACATCAACGTTGCTGTACGTCTGCTCTCGCTTTCCGCCAGGTAAAGTAGTGAAACCGGTATTAATCCGGAACACGCCATTTACGTTGGGGTTTATTGCTCTCGTGGCGCTATTGGCTATGCCTCTCAGGTTCATACGCCATCCTTAATGTCGTAATCGACGCTGTTTAGCATGTGGGATGTTTCAATAAGTGGCTTAGAGAAGCCCTTTTTGGCGATCGTAACTGGAGATAGAGCAGGCTCCATCAAATCTCTGATTGAGCCTTGCAGTTGCCCTTTAATATGCTCACCCATCAGCCCCAGCATCGTTTCTGCGTCGTAACCGGTAGCCTCGGCTATCTTCGCAATATCCTGCGGCCATTCAGGTGACTTTTCGGCGATCATGTTCCGGAAGAATGGGCGTGGTGGCCTGTTCATTGCCGGGTCGCCATATTCGTTGGCTGCGGCAACCATTGGGACAGATTGTCCGTCAGGGTATGTTGCCCCTTCAAGAAATCCGACCCTTAGCGTTTTACCGTCGCCAAGCTTTTCCGCAAGTTCAGCAAGTTTCGCCTCTAAAGCTGCGCCACCACTAAACGTGGTCATGCTCACCTCCGGGTAACTGGCCTGCGGTAATAATGTCCGGGATAGAATGAAGGTGATGCGCCAGGAACGTATTTAAACGTTCTGTAAGGAGCGGTAGCCTGCCAGTAAGCAGCGCCGTAAGGTGTCTGCAGATACCACCATGACGATAGGCTTACAGGAACCTCACCGGTAGACACTGACACAGACCCTTCAGATGCACTCGCAACCCTGCCGACAAGTCCGGATGGCTTCTGACCACCCACACCTGAATTCAGGGCTGCAATGTGCGCCACGAGCATATTCAGATACACCGCACGCACATTCACATCGGTAACAGGACTGCAACCAGTGTTATCAAGGTAGACCGTTGCCTCAACGAAAAACGCATTCAGCAGCGTGTCACTTACCGTGTCAAACTCGGGGTAACGCTCACGGAATGCGTTAATGTCGAAAACAACGATCGCCATGATTACTTACCGTCCGATTTTTCAATGCCAGGCATTGGCTTATCCTGAGGCAGCCCTTCAAGGCCAGATTTGACCTTGGCATTCTCGGAGGCTTTTGCCTGTGCGCTGTTGGCTTTTGCCTGAGCAAAAACGAGTTCATTCACGACGTAAGGTTGCTCTTTATGAACTGAAAGCCACTTCTCGAACGCATCCTTGTCTACGCCATCGGTCAGACCATAACCGCCAATGACATTGGCAGAATTGGAGCCATTCAGCGTTACCGTGTAGCCATCTTGCTCAACAATCAGGCCATTAGGAAGTTTGCAACCTACTACGATAGTCTCTGCCATGAATTAAACCCCGATCATGCTGGCGATGCCCAGCGGTTGACGAATGATTGCACCCCATGTGCCGCCTGATTTCTTCTGCTTCCAGCTGGATTCTTCAACCACAACTGCGTGCGCACGCATCTTCTCGGTGAAGGCCGCATAGGCAGTGTCTTTCTCACCAAGGCGATCTGCAATCAGCTGTACGAGCTCACCCGCATCAGTTGAATACTCAACTGCAGTTTCAACACGCAGGTTAGGGAAGTTTTTCTTCAGCAGGTCAGACACGTTGACGTTGTACATGTTGGTATTGGTCAGGTTCACTTCTGCAGAAGGAGACATGGCAAGAGTCATGGGGTCAGTACGCTCAATCAGACCCTTGGTTTGAGAAACCAGTTGGCCGTACAGTTTGACGATGTCGTCATACACCGCCTGACCATCTTTGGTTGACCAAGTTACAGCGCCGCCAGTGCCGGTTGCATTTGGCGTGATTGATGCCGTCAAAGAAGGGTCATTCAGCAGGCCATAGTTCATCAGTCCGTCGATACCGAAGAAGTAGGACTTGTTCTGGAACTTATTCAGCACCAGAGCAGATGCTACGTTAAGCTCTGCCGCGTAACCGATACGTGCCGCGCCGTACATATCCAGCTCACGCTCGCCCCAACGGGTATGAGTCTGGTAATGGTAAGACTGGCGAGGAACCCAGTTAACGTTAGCCGCAGTCATGCCGTTGTTATTGAAGTCGCCATATGAGCTGGTCTCACCGGTGCTTTCAACGATTGGGAACTGCGCGGTAAGGGTAGTCCAGTCGCCTTTCTTCACTTCACCAATGATTTCAGCTGCTTTCATTGGCGTGACCAGAACTCGGATCAGTTCAGGGTCAACGTAGTTGGTGAAGTAGGCAGGGATACCTGCGTTGTTCGCGGTAACCATGGTTGGCTGGGCATCCATAGCCATCTGATAGTTTTCTGCAAAGTCAGGCTTCAGGTAGTCTTTCGCGCCCGGCATAATGATGCCGTATTTGCCGCTAGCAGCGGAATAGTGTTTCTGAAATTCGTTCATTACTTGCTCCAGGTGCTGATTTTGACCAGTTCGCCTGCATCACAAGCGCTACCAGCATAGAAAGGCGTTTCGACTGCGCCGGAAATGGTTGCTCCTGCTGCACCGGTTTTAATGGTGCCGTCAGCAAGCACAGCAAAGATTTTCTGTCCGCGTGTTGCTGCGGTGGCGGTGCGTGCCCAGAAGTCGCCAGCAGTCATCAGTGTTACTTCACGGCCTGGCTGAATGAGCATTGAAGCTTCGCCAAGCCATACAGTGATTGAAGCCTGACCGTCGCGATGAACGAACCCAGAAGGTGCGCCGGTACCAGTATTGGATGCAACACCATCAACCGCCCACGCAAAGCGCCCAACGGTCAGACCGCTAGTGCCAGCTACCAATGCTGCTTCGCCAGCCAGGAAAGTGGCGTGAGGGTTGGTGCTCGCAAAGCCACCTTCAACACCCGGTGCTGGGTATTGGTTAATTACACTCTGAAAACCTGCCATGTTAGAAACCTCGTTTCAGTTTGCCAGCGGTCGGGAAAGCTTTCTCAAATTCGCTGTTAGATGCGGAATCCTGCGCAATGACAGGGCGTTTGTTGTTCTGCTGCTCGATAGCCATTTTGACCATCTTAGGGAAGGCCGAAGGATGAACACCTTCGATATCCACGCCAGCCTGCTCAAGTGCAGTGCGGTAGACATCATCAGCGGAGTCCATCGCCACAACGTCGCCAATCAGAGGGCGAACCGCCTGTTCAGCTTCACGCACTTTGCGGAAGTTCTCAGCCGCACGTTTGGTTGCGCTGTCTGCTGCTAAACGGATCGCACTATCCATTGCCGTTTTGGAGACTTTGTCGTCTTTCTTGTCATCGTCTTCATCGCCTTCGTCATCGGCGGTCTTTTTCTTTTTGCCATCGCTGTCTTCGTCATCTTCGTCGTCAGCGGTTTCTTTTTTCAGCTTTTCAGCCTCTTCTTTCTCGCGCTCTGCCTTTTTCTTCAGGTCATCTTCTTCACGCTTTTCGTCTTCCTCATCGAGCTTATCTTTGACCTTTTCTTCGACTTCTTTCAGGTCAGCGTCAGCTGCGAGGAATGGTTTCAGAGCGTCGAGAATATTTTTAGCTCGTGCCATTTGCTTTAACTCCGGGGGTAGTGAATCTGCGACCAATACGTCGCTTCCTGCGCGGCCTTTTTCAACCAGCGCTACGTGGTTCCCGATGATGTCCCGCATGATGCCGTCATACGGCTCTCCATTCGGTGTAACTCCGGGGGTCATGTCAGCGACGTATTGGTACGACGAAGACAATTCTTCCTGCTCTTCCGTTTCAATACCGGCTATTGCGGAGTCATCCCAAACTGATAAACCGTTTGTCAGATACGTTCCGTCAAAGTCTGCATTTGAATGCGTTACGCCAACGCGATACTCGCGCGGTGGGTCGCCGGGGAAGTCAGGTGTATGGATTGATAAAAGGGGGATGTTGTTGAATGTTGCAGCGGCTTTCTTCAGTTCGTCAGGGTGTCGCCATAACTGGTAAATCTTATCTGGCTCTAACCCGAGCTTTTCAGCGCCTGGAATCTCTCTCCCGAAGTAGGGGCAGACATTCGCCTTGCTGATATTGCTTAACTTAACCTGAAGCCTGCCGTTGCCATCAAACGAGCGCACTGATGCGCGGTCAAATGCCAACCGTTCAGTTGTTTTCATTGTTTGTTCCGTCTAGCTAAGACCGGGTATGACTGGTGACCAGGTGCAGCGACAGTTTATTTCCTCGCCAGGCATCACCCATTTGCCGTCCAGATACATTCCTTTGCTTAGCTCAAACACCTTTCCATCAGCTTTAACATGTGATGGTCGTGGCTCTTTGCCAGCATGAGAATGCTTCCAGACGCCCTGAGTGATACCGAGTGATTGCTGCCGTGCCGCCTGCATTACTGAGGTTGCTTTGTTGTTCTGATCGCGTGCAATTAATGCCGACCGCCTCCGGGTGATGCCATAACGCTTCTGAAGCTCGTCAGTGAGGTAAGAAAGGTCACGACCACGTGCAACCGAGCGCATAACCAGCCCCTCAACCTCAGTGAAATACTTCTCCGGAATTGAGCGTATCAGTCCAACGTTCTCTGCAATGGTTGCCTGCAGTGCGTTATTCATCGGCGCGGTCATTTTGAACTCAACCGTGAATCCTGCAGTTTCAAGGGCGTTATATAGAGATACATCAGTATTCTTCATCGCATCACCGGCAAACCTTTCAGCCAGCCTCTGAGATACGTTGTCGAATGCCTTTGTCCATCGCTTGGCGAGCTTCTTCATGGCATCACGCATAAACACGGCCGGAGATGCGTCCATTGCCACCGCTGCACCGCTTGCTTTGTAATTAGCGATCAGCCAATACACAACGGACTTCTGCATCTCTCTGATGTGATTGTCTAACTGTCTGCGATACCACGCCTCAACACCGGCATTAGGATGAATTGCTCTCAGCGTTTGCTGCGTCGATTTCTTCTTCCCGCTGGTCATCGTCTTCGTAGTCGTCTTCGATTTCGATGTCATCGCTTAGGTCCAGTGAGTGGTAAGGGCTGTCAGGGTCATTTGCGATCTTCTGCCGAATCTCATTACCCGTCAGAGCACCTGTTGCAACGTTAACCGCGTCGGTGTCAGCATCAATCTTGCGGATTTCTGCTTTCTCTTTCTCGGTCATCTCGTAGAGAGGCTCAAACTCGAAGTAGATATCCGGGTCGATGTCGCCAAACTCTGAAAGCTGGATAATGTCCAGAACGCGCTTCAGGTTGTCTTTGAAGATGGATTGCTGCAGGGCGTGAATATAGTCGTAGAAGACTCGAATCTCGCCATCGGATGAAGCGTTAAGCCCAGCAGGTGAAATGCCTAACAGCTTGACCAGAGGAATGCTGGACACTGCTGCCATTTGCTCCTGTGCTTGCGCCTGTAGGGCATCAAGACCACCAAGAGGTGCGCTGATGAACTCAGCCTTTTCCTCTTGTGCGGGTGTGTTATCTACAGCAAAAGCACCGCGATTGTCCCGGCACTGATTGAACATCTGAAGGCGATTGATTAGCGATTCTGCACCGCCACCTTGTAACACTGTCGCCATATTGGTCGAGAGCACAGGAATGGTAAACGAGTGAATCAGGTCGCTAACACTGTCTCGCGTTCTCAGCCAGTTATTGACGTATGGCTCGGCAATCTGCGTCAGGCTCAGCCCACGGAAGTTGTACGCAGCCTTAAGAAGGTCAGGCACCTCGCGAGATACGAAGTCCAGCATACGGCTGGCATTGACCGTCTTAGCCATCACAAACCATTCTGTTGGTTTGTAGAAGTCAGGGCTCATCGGGTTGTCTGTGTTGTAGACGCCCGGGTAAGTCCATACTGGCTCGATAACGGTGAATCCCTTGAGGCTGCCTTTTTTAATCTTCTTGTCAGACAGGAAAAGCTTTGACCCCAACTCGACAGGGTCAGTCCATGCAGACACCCCCCTGGCGGACTGAACATCGATATAAATCTGTCCGCCACCAAAGTAGCCGTCATGCTCTGCTGCTTCGCGGAATCTGTCCTTAACTTTGAACCTTTCCATAGCAGCGTAGAGTTGCTTAACGCGCTCTGCTTTATCGTCATCGCCGACTGTCTTGAGCTTGACCCACTTGCGGGTCATCTCTTCTGCGATGGTTCCGACCATCTTGCGATACTCAGGCTTTTGAGCAAGCGTAGCCAGATATGGATAGCCTGGAAAGCTATCAGGGTAGCCATAGGTATATCCCATATAAGCTTCGTTCAGAGAGGCGTATGGCGTTGAATCCATCGCCAGTATGCCTTTCTCTATGCTCTCAGGGATAACGCCTTTTGGTGGCTTGTACTGCTCAATCTCGCGAGGTGGCTTGGCCTGAATTTCTGCTACCGCCTCAGCCCGGATTTTCATCTCCGGCTTTTGTTCTTTCACCGGCTCAGGCGCGGCGACTTGTTTCTTTTTAAACGGCCACACTTAAATTCTCCTGAGTTGGCTCGGGTCGATAACCATTGGCTGGCGACCAGAAATAAGATTGTCGTCAATAGCGTCCATCCAGGTATCAAGGATGTCGTCATTGTCGTGACTGTCGTCAGCAGAGAACGCGGCGCATTCAGTCATTGCGGTGATAACCCATGAGGTTGTACCGGCTACCGTTCCGTCTTCGTAGTAAACGTGAGGCCTGATAGCTCCGTTCTCATCATGAGTGGCAGGAACATAAACCTTGCCAGTTTTAATCTGTGGAATGACGTTAAGGCAGCGAACCAGTTTGTTCTGGCCTGCACCGCGTGGAATCTCTTTAACCGGAATACTGTTTCGCTTCTTGAGGGTGGTTATCAGACCTTGTCCGGCCTGTTTCTCTTCGATAGCCATGTGACGCATTGGCATGATTCTTAGCGAACCTTGCATGCGCCATTTCTCCCAAACCTCTTCCGCTTTCTTCAGGAGATCTTCAGGGTCCCAGCGACCTCGCACCACATCGATAATGTAGAGATTGCCATCGACACCCATGCCAACAAGCGTGAAGACAGTGTAGTCGAGCCAGTCCTCTACCTTGCCGCTGTTTGTATCAACGTACACGGCGCGATGAGTGAGCTTAGGAAGTGTGGTGTAGGTCTGGAACCAGTCTGTATCAATGATGCCGCCAGTAAGCGCCATTGGGTTCTGCTGGTACTGAGAGAGGAATGTGTAACGGTCTTTCTCCCAGAGCTGCAGGAGGTCGTTCACGTCTTCCATCTGCGGCCAGTATGACCAGTATCGAGTGCCTGACACTTCCACTGAGTCGGTGTCTTTCACTTTCTCCCAGCACAGAGAGCGCCATGGCTCAGCAAGAGACTGAATATACTTCTCGTCAATCAGCGCGGGGATAGCTACATGGTGGAATTTAACGCCCATCCCGCCAGATAACATGAAGCCTGTTGCGTCATCGGTGTGAAGGCGCTGCTGAATGCTCACAAACGGCGTTGGGTGCTCTTTGGACTTATCACCACGACGAGAGCGAATGGTATTAACCAGAAGCGTGTTAGCGCTGTTCCTGCGCGACTCACTGAGCATGTCGACTGGCTTGTTGTAGTCATCCAGCATAACCATGCCGGAGAACTCAGTACCGAAGTAACCACCACGACCACCGGTAATTTGTCCGTTGCTTGATCGGGAAACCGTCTGTCCAATTGAGCGACCGCGATCGTCTTTTATCTCCCACTCTTCAGCCTGGTTAACACCGAATGAGCAAGGCCATAACTCCTGATACTCCTTGCTGGCGATAATGTCTCTGGTGCGGCGTGAGTTACGCTTAACCAGCGTGTCAGCAAATGAGATATTCAGGTTACGAAAGCGCTTGAGCTTTCCTTCCTGCACCAGTGCATTGACGTATGCAGGAAAGTGAATGGAGAAGAACTCCGTCTTCGTCCCGCCAGGGGGGATGTTGATAATCAGGTTTCGCGGCTCTAATCGGCCGGCTATCAGGTCATCAATCTTTGACGCCATTAGCCGGTGATGCCAGTTAACTAGAAGGCGATCACCCTGAATCAGTTCAAACCACAGCCGAGTGAAGTTGAGAAACGACTTGGTGGACTTTGAACGAAGCACTACACGCTCAGGGAATGACAAATCATCCCATTCGATAATTTCATTCATATCAGTCCAGGCCTTTTAGTTTCCCCTCAAGCTGAGCCTGCGCTGCTTTGTAATCAGCGGGGGTGTAGTTAACAACTTCAATCGGCTTGCCATCCTTACCGACATGTTCAGCCTTAACGTTGGTCTTGAATGCCTGCACAGTTATGTGCTCACCAACAAGCTTCAGTGCAGCGGCAGCGCCCTTTGCGTCGAAGCCGTAAATCGTTCTTCCCTGCTCATCTTTGATTTCCTCACCACGCCTATCAGTAAGAGGTTCAACCTCCTGCATGCAGCGCTCGTGAAGTTTTACTGCTTGGCGAAGAACGTAATCAGCATCAACTTGAACTCGCTCCAGGCGCTCTTGGTTCAATTCTGCGATGCGATGCAAAATGTCATCATTTGCCATCATCCTTGCGCCTTGGTTGCGGGATGACTTCTTGCTGTATCCCGCCCTAATGGCCGCCTGCGTGGCGTTGAGGTCTTTTATGAACTCACGGGCAAACAGCTCTTGTTTGTCGGTGAGCTTTGCCATGTTATTTCTCGTTATTTGCTAATACGTATGCAGCCAGATAACCTTTGGCGTTAAGTTTCGACATCTCGACCATGTCAAATGCTGCCATGCCGGTTGTTGGGCTTACTGCTACCCATCCTCCGTCCATAACGCTTAACACCATTCCTTTGGTGATACGCCGGTTGCGGCATGTTCGGACAGGAACCGTTGCTGAAGCTCTCCCCAGTCCGGTTTTGCCATAATACTTACCTCACGTTGACATTATCGAAGCCCCTCAGTGAAGAGCTTCTGTAATGTCATTCAGCCTTTACAGCTTCGATGCTGAAGCCGTGAATGATGCTGAGGGGTACACCGTGGGTGTCCAGGCCATTTTTAATAATCAGCACTCCATCGCGAATGTCTGGCTCATCGCTGATCTGCCAGCCGACCTGCTCAGGTGCCTTTCCTGAATCGTGCCCCTCCTTGGTCAGGAGCATTACTTTCCAGCCCTTGATAAAAGTACCCATTGCGCTATTTCCCCTGGGTCTGCTTATCCCATTCCTCACGGAACTTGGATGGGTTTTGACTGCCTTCTAATGCCATGATTGCCTCACTTTAAGCACTGGGTGTTGATGTATTCCTGGAGCCCAAGAATCATTTTGTTGCTGGTTTCGATTCGTTCTCTGAGACTCCAATAATCCCGTTGAGCGGAGTCAGTAAGTCTGGCGGAGTCTGCATCATCCACGCCGGTGGCGGTGGAGGCGTTACCTTTTGAGGAGACGACTTTGATACGCAGCCCACACTTGCCATCAGCAACACAGCGCTGCAGATCATCAAGCTGCTTTTTCGCATCAGCTAAATCCTTCGTGTATTTGGCATCCAGCGCAGCGGCATCGCGCTGGCGGGTCTGCATGTCTTTGATGGTGTCGTTAGCCAGACGGAGATTTTTGGTGGCCTTATCGCGCTGGTCTTTGTAGGTGATGGCGTTGTCGCGGTAGTGGTTAATCGCCCAGGCCATCGAAACCAGCAGGCAGATAACGACAGCGCAGATGATTGCTGTTAATCGGCTCATTTCACACCATCCAGGCAGAGCGCCTTTTCTTTCCCGGCGCGAGTTACCAGACCCGGAAGAACCTTGCCACCACCCCATACCCAGCGAGGGAACTGGTTGCATGCCGCCGTGATATTCCCACTTCTGAGAAGAGAGTACATCGTGGAGGTGCGCATGTTTCCGCAGCCAGCACGAAACGTTACCGATACAGCTGCTGAGAAAGTATCGTCAGATAGCTTTCTGCCATTCCCGTAGCGGTTAACACAGGACTCAGCATCAAGGATGTTGCGTTCCCACTCGGCTGCGATCTGCTGGTCAGACTTAACGGTGCCTGGCTTCACGCCATGCGTGTTCCCCATGCCGTCAGTCAGCACGCCTGCCGGGCAGACATATGGGTCACGTCGGCAAGATTCGGCGTTGCCGATTAACTCCAGCCCGCGCTCGTTTGTTCTGACGTGTCCCGCGTTCATCACAATGGCGATGATCGTTCCGACGGAGCAGACAATGCCCGCCGCGCCGCTTTTCTTACTCAGTTTCAACTGGGCCACCGGAAATTCTCCGCATTGCCTCCGTAACCACCTCGGCGGCAGCCGGGCGATCGGAGTGGGGTTTTTTGCCTACGTCAGATAAGTAGTTTTCCAGCATCTGGGTGCGTTTCCTTTCCTCTGCCATACGCTCACGCTCTTCTTTACGTTTTGCGTAATAGGTTTTTATCGTGAAGAACGCCGATATAAGCGCACCGATAATAAACACGTAATCCTGCAGGCTAAGCAAAGAGAACAGGCCCAAGGCCGCCGACCACCAGTACGGCAGATCGTGTCCATTTGTTGGGTTCATACGTTGCATTCCACACCTCCGGGTCCGGGGTGCTGTGTGGTAGTTGGGAAAAGGCCGTCAGACACGATAGCTACGGGGTATCTGGAATTGATTGTCTGCGGCCTGAATAAAAAACCCGGCGACAGGCTGGCAATGTGAGGGTAAGGCAATGTCGGCTCTCTGGCCGTAAATACCCTGGCTGGGTTGGTGTGTGGTGTTGCTGGGCGGCGATGACGCCTGTACGCATTTGTTAATCCGGTACTGCTTCCGGCGGTCGCTTAATTCACCACAACGGATAGGGCACCAGCTTCGCCAGACCTGAGAGCAAGGCGGATTCAGGTTCCTTTGATGCCCTTTCCTGTTATGGGATCCGTTTCGTGGAACTGAGGGGAAGGAGCGCTACTCTTCCACCTCATGCAAGATAACACCGCCACGATGATGATGTGTTTTGCTATCGGTATGAACGCAAAAAGCCCCGAGCTATTAACTCAGGGCTTTTATGGTCACTATCGCAACCAGTACTGCCTAGACACTTGCAGACCTCTCAGCCTGCTATGGTTGGAGTAGTCACGCAATCACGTGGTTTTACCAACTAGGCGGAATCGTTGGTGAGCCCCGCCTCTGTTATCTCACCAACACGCTCTTTCGTCTTTGACTGCCGAGCATACATGAAATATATACCTTCAATTTTGCGAAAGCAATGCATTTAGGACAATTTACCTAAATATTATGCCGCTTTTGGAAATTCCTTCTCAATTTCTCGCCTCATCGCATAAAAGATTTCTGAATCGAGCACGTTCTCGCACCAGACAACCCTGCGCCTGCATGACTGGATATCCATTCCGGTTACTGCATTCATCAGTCTGGCGATATCTTGCGTGCAATTGCGATTGCAATATCGCTTAATAGCTACATCGCGGACGGGGCTTTCACGGTGAAACGTCTTGATCATCACGCGTTCAACGAAAGCAGCATTATCGGATTCTTTGGCGAGAGCGATGATGTTGCTGAACGATGATTGAGGGATGACCAGTTCGCGAGCCTTCTTATAGAGCGCATCTCCACGCAGGCCATCTTCTTCGTACAGGCGCATGATGACAGACTCAATCTGCTTGGCCTTGTCATCACTCCACTGGCTGCGAATCATCAGGCGGCCGATAACGTTGATTGCACCACCCGGTGAATCATCTCCGGCATTAACCTTTCCCCATACCTGGAGCATGTAGTGAACCCATGCTTTCTGGCGTGAGTTGATGGTTTTCTTTGGGTGCTTCCATACGCGGCGGAAATGAGCATCGTCGATGAAGTTGACCATGCCAAATATCGGTGTGTGCCTCATGCGGCCTCCGGGTCATGGTCTGGCTTATTCGTTCCGAGCCGATTACGCACTTCCCGCAGCTGCTCGCGCACATACTCAAGACTGCGCTCAAGCTCATGCTCTTTGCCAATCAGCACCTGCTCGGTATGTATATCGCGCTGACGCTGCCATTTGACTTGCTGGATGTTAGTTACTGAGCACATTTCGACCTCCTGTTCCATGCGCGAATAGCATCGCGTTTGGTTCGGTATGTTTCGGTGATTGGGTTTATCAGGCATGATTTACTGGAGCATCCGGCAAATACACCATCTCCATCCGCTGTTAGTTCCGCTTCATCTCCACAAAATGGGCATTTTAACAATGAAGCCCAATGGGGAAGTTTGAGGTCATAAATCATGCTGCCTCGCTATATCTCTTACGGAGTTTTTCGTAATGACGAGCCCGGCGCTTGAATATTGATTTCACTCGCTTCAGGTAGTCGATATCGAATTTTCTGGTTTTATTGTCGTGTTCGATGCGCTCGACAATTTCCAGTCCGTACTTTTTGATGAGATTTATTCGGTATGGGATGGGGTTTCCAGACAGGTCACGATTGCACACGACGCAGCTGGAGTTGTTGTTGAACACGTTAAACCTAAGCCACGGAGCCGCTCCTCTTGACCGGTAGTGGCTAGCATCCACTGCGCCACCTCTTACGCCGTAATTGAGCTGCCTCTCGCAGGATATGCATGGCTTTCCATAGTCACGCCAGAAGATGAACTTATTTACCGCTGCCTGAGCCTCTTTGTTCCAGTCCGATATGGTCTTTAAGGCCTCCCTTCTCTGCCTTAAGTCAGCGCTTTGCTCACGTTCGCGTTTGCGCTGTTCACGCGCAGCAATTTCCGCATGGCGTTGCTTATTGAACGCAATGGCGCATTTGTAGTTGTGGCAGACTTTCTGGAGAGAACTTCGAGGGATGTATTCGGTAGAGCAGATTGGGCAGGTCTTAGGCTTAGGCGTTTTGCCATTAGCCATCATCTTCCTCCGTCATAAATCCGTTAGGGTCGCGATACGCTATTGCAAGTGAGGCGCATTCTTCGCAACAGTAGGTTTCGCTATCTGATAGCTCCTTCGTGCAGCCTGCGCACAGCGTTCGACGTATGCTCTGCTGCTCGTAGGATTGGGCTTCTGATTGGCTAAGCATGTTTGGTGTCCTGCATCATGAGGAAGACAATCATGGCGGCGCGGAGTGGATTAGATTGATACTGAACGCGGCAATCATCAAATTGGTCAAATGCATTCCACCAATCAGAACTTGCATCCTCTGCACAATCCCAAACTAAGCTGATGCAGTTTTTCAAAATAATAGGCCAGGCATCTGCTGGGTTTGTTGTGTATTTGAATCCACCCCGCATCCAGGCGCGCATGATGTCCTTGTCTTTGGCTTGAGTTCCGTAAATCTCCTGCAATACCAGGGCATCAATATCCCTGTCGCTTAACTGTGAATAGTCCATATTTAGCTCCACATTCTGGATTGATACTGACTCCTACCCTTTGGCTCGCTGGCGTACTCTGGCAACAAAGCGGAAACCACCCATAACCGAGGGTCTGCGCTTAGCGTTCGTTGAGTTTTTACGTTGCGGGATTGGTAGGCGGTGATTAACTGAGTTGCTTCTTCGTTTGTGAGGTCGTTGTGGTGAAACCATGTCATTCTGGCCATGCTATCTCCTCATGATATTGCAGGGCATCCATGAACCATCCATTCAGCGATTAAGTACCATCCCCAGGGCGGGAAGAATATGCTGAATAGTGTCGACCAGAATCCATTAGCCAGCACCGCACCAAGTACCCATGCGATGATGACGAGAAGCTCAGTTAAAAGCTCTGTAAGGTATTTCATGCCGCATCTCCGAATCTGGCTTTCCACTCCAACGCTAATCTGGCTTCGTCAGACCACTTAACATTCTTCTCAGCGCCGAATGCCTGGATAAGCTCAAGAAGCTCTGCAAACTCACCTACGCGCATCTTGCTGGTTGACTGTCCTATCACAACGAATCCGTTACCTGCGAGGTTAGGCACAACGTCCTGCTGCTTTAACGCTGCGGTGAAGATGCACTTCCAGCTTTCAGCATCCAGCCATCGACCATGCCATTCGACCTGCAAAGAGATATCGCGCAAAGTGGCCCACAAACGTTTGTTCTGGATTGCCGAGCGTGTTCTTTCTGAGATGGTCACAATGATTGGTTTATCGTAGGAGGGTAAAACTTGCTGTATGGCTTGAATGGCGTTCTGCTGATGAATGGGGCTTCTTAGTTCAAACGTTAGTTTCCTCATGGATTTCTCTCATGCTCAGAAGGACGTAGCCAGGTAGATATGAACCGACATCAGCAACGTGAATAACTTCACGCTCGCATGCGTCGCCCGTGTATTCACCATTCCATTCGTACAGCGTCAGAATATCGCCGACCTGATAATCTCTGTCGTTCTTGCGAAGCTCTGCCAGCTTCACGCCGTCGAGAACGGGAATGAAATGCTCAGGAAGAATTTTCAGTTCATGCCTCATGCTCACTCCTTCACTTTGATTCCAGCGGCGCAAACAAGCGGCGTCCAGCCTTCCTGGTGTGCAGTCTCATGCATTTCATCCTCGCCACCATCGAAGTCTCCTGCGCTAACCGCGTTACCGTAATCGTCCTGATACGCTGCAATTGGCTGCTGTTGCAATATGTGCAAGCCAACCTGATATCCAACCCAAGCACCCTGAACCCATTCCTCAACGAACTGCTCGTCACCATCGTAATCAATGAGTGTTTCTCTACTCCAAAAAGACGGGAGCCATTCCAGAAACTGCCTTCTTGATTCGTCCATATTCCTCTCCATCACCGCTTGAACCAGGTGAAATTAGTGAACTGTGACATATTTATGCCCATTAGGCGCTTAAGCACCCTGTCTCGCGGGCTGCTCTTTGGCTTAGGTCTGCGCTTGTATCGCTCTCTTATCGGAAGACTTGATGCTTTCCAGTAGCGATAATGTCGTGCACCTGATTCTTCCAGGTCTGCATTAATCAATTGAGCCAATGTACTCATCATTCCTCTCCATCAGCGTGCTGGGGTGTTAGTCGCCCGACTTGATAATGTCGAAAGCCGGAACCTGGTTGCTTTTGTAGGAGCCAAAATTGCAGATGTATTTATCTTTCGAATCAGGAGAATCTACCCATAAATCAGGGTCAGAGAGCGGCGTAAAAATTCCCGCTTCTCGATAATCCTCATCTTGAAAGAATCCAAGCGTATATCGGTATATCTCAAGCCTGTGCTTGGTAACTTCTACACCTCGCCAGTTGTTATCACGAGTCCAGCGAATTACATCTCCTGGCTTTGGTTCGTTCATGTACGCACCTCTCTTAATGCCTTGTTGATAAATGCAGTCAACGGGTTGGCTGCGCCAAAGTTAAACACCGGCTTCTTGCTGTATACCCATGCGTTTTTGTGGCACCAGTCACGATGCAGCTCACCGCGTGCTGCCATGCCCTTCAGCGTTTTCGTCACCAGGTTCTTTGGAATACCTGTCGCGTTCGCTATCTCCACCGCCATTCCTGTTTCGTGCTCGTCCAGATAGCGATGGATAGCCTCCATGCGCTGATTATGCAGAGCGGTGAGGCGGTAGAAATTTGCTCCTTTGCGGACGCTGTCAACCTCAACCAGACCATCTGTGACGAGGTCACGAAGTAAGAGGTTAATGTGTGATTTGTGACATCCGAAGAGTTTTGATAACTGTGCTGCTGAGGTGGGAATGTTTGTTTCAAGGTGGTTGAGTATTTTGTCTCGTGTGTTCACTAGTAGCCCCCTTTCTTGCTCTTGGGTTTCTCTTCGCGTTCTATATTTCGTCGTTTGGCTTGTTCCTGGTCAACGGGGTAGATAATGCCGTTGCGTTGTTCTGCATAAACAACACCAGATTCACCATGGCGGTTTAACCTAAGCAGATATTCAGTTTCAGCCTGATTAACGTTTTCTTCGTATGCGCCTTCTCGATAAATGCCAAGCCAGTAGTCACAGTCCTGCTCAATCTGACCGGTATCGCGTGAATCACTTGGCAAAGGTCGCTTATTCTGTCGCTTTTCAAGGTCGCGATTGAGCTGAGTCAGCAACACAACAACGCAGTTAAGTTCTTTCGCTAGATTCTTCAGTCCTTTGGTGATGATTCCATAGGCAAGGTCATTCCTCTCCGCCTTTTCTGCCTTCATCAGCGTCAGATAGTCGACAAGTATCATTCCTACAACACCTCTCTCACGCTTAATTCTGCGAGACTCCGCAACGATGTGCGCCAAAGGAAGCCCTGGAGTATCGTCGATGTACAGGTTTCCATTTTGCGCAATCTCAAACCCTTTAGCTGAAGCAAGGGAGAATTTGTTATCGTCGTAATCGTTGAGGTAGAAGACTTTTGAGTTAACCCCGGAGTTCTGGCTAATTATGTTTTCTGCCAACTGCACACGAGGCATTTCTAAGCTGAAGGCGAGTGCAGGAAGGTTTTCGTTCAGTGCGCAATGAATTGCCATGCTGGTATAGAGCGTTGTCTTGCCCATTTTAGGGCGGGCGCCAATAACAAATAGCGAACCTTTGACTATTCGTTTTGGCTCAAGCATTGCATCAAGAGCCTGAATTCCAGATGTGATGCCAATCGATGCTGGGTCCTGAGCCAAACGACCATCAACAACATCCAGCCATTCGCTAAAAACATCAAAGAACGGCATCAGTCCGCCACGTTTTACAGTCTTTGCCCTCTCATCAATTTGCATGGAAAGAGCTTGTACGGCCTCAATTTTATCCTCAGTGCTCATACCATTTCTGGAATATAAGATTTCCAGCATACGGTTTGCCTGAGTGATAGCCATGCGCTCAGTAGCTTTGTCTTTCACGGCATTGGCGTAGTGGATCACGTTAGCAGCGCTTGGCGTATTCTTTGATAGTTCAGCAAGGTATGCAAAGCCGCCGACATTCTGAAGCTCACCAGAAGCCTCAAGCACGTCCGCGAGAGTCAAAAGGTCAAGTGGTTTACCTTTCGTGTTGAGGTCACTAAGTGATTTAAAGATATGCCCATGCTGTCTGCTGTAGAACATATCCGGCTTCAGAAAAGAAAAAACGCGCTGAATGTTGTCACTCTGCGCGTCCAGCATGATTGAACCCAGCACAGCTTGCTCAGCCTCGTAGTTGTTGGGTGGCAATTTGTAATCATCGATCATCGTGCTCTCCCTCGCGTACTTTCAGGTAGGTGTTGTCGTTCAACAGGAAGTCGAATCCCTTCTTGTGCCATACAGTGCCGCGCTGAGGATTTTGTCTTTCCTCGAACATCCAGCGGCAGTTTGAAGCGACATAGCTCAGGTATGACTTCCAGTCTTCCAGAGTGAACCCATGCCCATCCAGTTGTCGCGTGATGACACCGGCTTTTCTCCAGAACGTCTGAATCTGGTTTTTGCGTTTGTCATTAAGCGCCCTGACTCTTGGTGCTTCAGGTATTAACTCGTGGTAGACATCGACGACTTTCTGACAACTGAGAGACGATTTCTTTTTCTCAGTTTTTGGTGCTGCTACTGCTCCCTCTTCTACGTTAGTAGAAGAGATATTATTAAATTCTTTATCTGTGGTAATTTGCTGGTAATCTGCTGGTACAGTGTCGCTTGCAGCCATTGGTATCACTGGCTTAGCGCTGGTAATTTGCTGGTAATCTGCTGGTACAAAATTTGACTGATAATCGTCATATTTTTCTACCGAGAAGACTGAGAATTTACCGTGTGAAACCCAGTCAATCATGCCGAGCTTCTTGAACTTTCTCAGCAGGTACTGAACACGATCGGGATTGAGTCCTGTCTCAAACGCAAGAGCGTTTCTTCCGCTAAGCAGCTTCCCTCTGCCTACCAGAATTTCCCCTGCGTCAGTCATAACATGCTCAGGTGCATGCTTTGCTTTCAGGATTAAGTGAACCCACAGATGTGATGCTTCAGCGTCCTTGTAGAACGGAACATCCATGATTTTACGGTGCAGCAAGGCATACCCCTTACCGCTGCTTTGATGCGGTTGCTGGAGCCTTCTGGCCTCTCTGGCTTCGGCTAGATTGGATACGTTACTCATGACCTTTCTCCTTCTGCATCAGCTTCACTTTCTCCAACTCAGCCCGAAATCGACCAGGCTGCTTGAAGCTGGACAGGAAGCGATCACGTAGTATGTTTTTGTGCAATTTGTCCTGGTAAGGACTGAGTGGTTTTGCCATAATTACTCCTGTTACTTGGCGTAACACAGTGTCTCTAGAATTCGATGCTGATTTGCTCAGAGCGTCCGGCCACCACCGGGCGCTTTTTGCTTTCTGGCATCACAGCTGCAATAGCCTGTCTTGCCACTTCACGAATCAGGCTTGTCTCCCAGACTTTCTCCAGAAGAACGAACGTCACCGCCATATCGTGGATGTTTAATCGACTCACCTTTGAATCAGCCCATCCCGCCATCTTTGCGAAATTTGTCTGACCCATTGAAACGAGTCGGGCACGAAGCTCTGTTTCCACTTCGCGTACCTTTTTGCTGTGATTTGCTAGTTCCATAAAATATTATTTTCCTCAGTTAAATAGTTAGTTACGCATCGGTTGATGCGATTTGAAGTTTGAGGTTCGCTTTTCAGCGACGTAGGACGAATGTCCGTTGTGGGAGTGGTGCTTATGCGGCTTTCTTATTGCTTGGGAATGGCTTCACTTCTTCCGCATCAATGCTGCCGTCAGGTTTAACTGTTAAAAAAATCTTTCTACCAGAGCGAATAGCCTTGTTAATTGCACTTTGGTAAACGCCAAGATCTTGTGCGGTCTTGGTTTGACCAAAACGCAGGGCATAATCTTTCAGGGTTATGCGCTGTTCCATACAACCTCCTTAGTACATGGATTCATTATCACCGCTAGAGGTAAAATAGTCAACACGCACGGTGTTAGATGTTTATCCCCTGCGGTGATAAATTTGACGTATGAGCGCTAAAAAGAAACCACTAACCAAAGAGCAGCTTGAAGACGCTATGCGTTTGAAGGCTATATACGAGAAAAAGAAATCAGAGCTTGGCCTATCTCAAGAAGGCATTGCTTTTTCCATGGGGATCGGGCAATCAGCTGTTGGGGCGATTTTAAACGGCGTAAATGCCCTTAATGCGAACAATGCAGCCATGCTGGCAAACATTCTTCAGGTAGGAATAGAGGAATTTAGTCCGTCAATAGCCAAAGAGATTTCTGACTTGTACAGAGCCATAGGCGCAGATGTACAGAAGAGAAACGAGTATGAGTATCCAGTCTTCTCGCATGTGCAAGCTGGTATGTTTTCTCCTGAATTTCGAACGTTTACTCAGCGAGACGCTGAGGGATGGGTGAGTACAACGAAGAAAGCCAGCGATGCTGCTTTCTGGCTAGAGGTAGATGGTCACTCAATGACAGCTCCTGCCGGATCACGCCCAAGCTTCCCTGAAGGAATGCTTATCCTTGTTGATCCAGAGGAGCCGGTTGACCCAGGTGATTTCTGCATTGCGCGGTTGGGTGGTGATGAGTTCACTTTCAAAAGACTGATCAGGGATAGCGGACAGGCATTCCTTCAACCGTTAAACACCCAGTTTCCTATGATTCCATGTAATGAGAACTGTCGAGTTGTTGGCAAGGTAGTAGCCAGCCAGTGGCCTGACGAGACGTTTGGGTGATAGTTCTGATAAGAGAGAGGTCGCAGAAATGCGGCCTTTTAACTGGAAAAGATAACGGAGCATAGCTAAGAAACATATAAGCTATTATTTCTTGCTTACGCTGTATTTTACTAATTATTACAATTTACATTTTCCTTGTAATATCAATGATATACCTAGAAAGATAACTTTTCTTGCTAATTAGCGAATTAGCTAGAGATTGCTGCATATTCAATTTTTAGCTACATTCTTTTCGTACCCAACCGAAAGGAAATGCTATGGACAACAAAGAACGCTCGAAAAAAGCTGCTGCAATCTCTGCCGTGGTTAGATCTGCTCCCAAGCCTACTCATACAGGACTAATGTCAACTGGTGTATCCTGCGCCGTTCTTCCCGATGGAAGACGAGTTGTCTCGATGCAAGGGAATAACGGCCTTGCAGAAACGTTTGGTGTTTCAGTTGGCTCGAAAATGCCTAGATGGGTTCCAGGTGGAGAAAAAGGTCAGCTTCCTTATGTTTTACAAGCAACAGAACTGCAACCATACATTTCTGAAGAGCTTAGAGACGCAATTTCTGAGCCGATCGTCTTTAAGAATACGTCAGGTGTAGGTGCTGCATATGGGCTTGACGCAACTCTGCTTCCTGAGTTATGCGAGGTTTGGTTAGCAGCAGAAAAAGACGGCGCACTAAAGCAACGACATCATCTTAATACTGCAAGAAAAGCAGAAGCGCTATACAAAGCTTTAGCACGCGTAGGAGCGGTTGCCCTTGTAGATGAAGCGACAGGATATCAAAAAGAGCGTGAACGCGATGAACTTGCTAAGTTGCTTGAACAGTTCATTGCTAAAGAGATGCGCCCTTGGGTAAAAGTGTATCCGCCAGAGTTTTTTGAAGAGTTATGTCGACTTAGAGGCGTTCCCTTTAAAGCCAATATGAGAAAGCCACAATATTTCGGCCACTTGGTTAATAATATAACCTATGACCGAATGGCTCCTGACCTGAAGGCGATCCTGAAAGAAGAGCGTGCAAAAGCAAACAAGCAAGGGGCTAAAATGCACCAGTTTCTTTCCGAAGGCGTTGGCAACGAGATGCTTCAGAAGCGATTTGCAGGGATCGTGACTCTAATGAAAGTTTGCGATAATTATGATGATTTTATTGAGCTTCTAGATAGGGTTCATCCGGTGCTGAAAGGATCTGATCTTGATGTGATAGACGTTGTAGAATAATCGTTCAACCCGGCCACCGTGCCGGGTTTTTATTGCCCTCTCGACACCTCCAGCACATCCAGCGCCAGCTCTACAGCCAAATCCACCTGCTCATCCTGCCATAGGATCTGAATCATCTCTATCAGCGCCTCTCTTGAAGGCTCGCGCTGCTCTACCAGTACCTGCATAACAGCCGTGCCAAGTATCTCAATCACCTGCGGGTGAAGCTCCGCAAAGAATTCATCTTCGCTTTTCATACCAATCCCTCGCTCATTTTTCACTCGTAGCAGTATCGCACGAAGCTTTTATGAAAATAAATAACCATGAAATACATACACATAACCATTTGCGGTAATAAAATATCTCTCGCGGTGTTGACTGCAATACCACTCGCGGTGATACTAAGCACATCAGCAGGACGCACTACTCACCAGGACGGTGAACCTACAACGATTCAGAGATGAATCTACGAGGCTGAAAAGCCTAACAACCAAAGTGAACTTTGGGATGTGGCAAGCGAGAATGGGTAAGCGTGAAGAAGCCCTGCCTTGTGCGGCTGGTTACCGCCCACATCACCAAAGTTCATCAGGAGGTCACTATGACACGCAGAACAGCTTTCAATGGCTCAGCATCAGGTCGTCGTCGTGAGCGTCGTGCAGCGCTCCAGAATGAGATTACGGCAAGCTCAGAAGTATTGCATCGCCCTACTCTCAGTCGTGCACAGATTCAGGCTAAAGGCACTCACGAAACACCTAAGCGCATTGAAGACGCCAAGCCCATTAAGTTCATGGTGCAGGACGCGTTCTGGCAGCTGGAAGAATACAAACGCAACCTTGAGCGAGCAGCGATTGTGTATGCGAATGAGTTCGGGCGTAAGCAAGATGTGAGTGGGGCTGTGTGTCTGCCAGATGTGGCGCTTTTCGCAGCCGGTCATCGTAAGAGTAAACAGGTCACAGCGAGGTAAATATGACTCCAGCAACGTTGCCATCGAAGCTTTACCGGCCGCTGGCAGAAGTTAAGAGCTTTGTAGAGAAGATGCCTGATGGAGTAACGCTCACAAAACTAAGCAATAAGGTCGGGGCTTTCGGATCGCTCAGCAAACGCGAAAAGGATTCGCTAATCGAATTTCTTGAGCAGCGAGAGAGCATTCTGGTGCTTCAGGCAAGACCTCTTAACGGAAAGAACATGATGACTTTCCTGAGACACAAAAAATATGGATATCCAACGACAATTCCTGGCTACATCTACCCACTGAAACAACCGCAAGTACAGAAAGCAGTAGCAACCGCAGAACCTCCAAAACCTCAGGAGAAACCAATGGAAAACTTATCTCTGCCAACCTCTCCTGAAGCGTTGAGGAAACAGGCTGAACAGCTACTCAAAGCCGCAGAAGAAGCTGAGAAGAAGCGCAATGAGAATGACTTCTTCAACAAAAAACTTCAGCCAGTGAAGCTGGAAATATGCCAGGCAGCCGGGAAGATGCAACGCAAGCTCGATGAGTTCATCGACTGCATGGATGAGATGAATAAAGCAATTCAGAAACTTAAAGACCTCAGCGCATGAAGCTGAGCAGTAAGCCACTTATCTAATCAGGAATAACAACATGAGCAAAGAGATTGTGACATACAAGGGGTTTAATAAAGACCTTCAGTGCCGTGATTTCCAGTTTGAAATCGGTAAAACCTTCAAGCATGAAGGAAAGGTTGAGGCTTGCGGTTCTGGTTTTCATGCCTGTGAGAGCCCTTTCGATGTGTTTGGATATTACTATCCAGCAGGTAGTCGTTTTGCCGAAACCATTTCCTTTGGCGTAACTGACCGCGAAGAAGGTGGTGATACCAAAATCGCCAGCGCCAGCATCACTATTAAAGCTGAGTTAACTCTTCCTCAGTTCATTCAGCGTGGTATCGAATGGATTTGGAGCAAGATTGATAAGTCTCTTGAGCAACAGATCATGACTGGCCACCAGTCAGCGGCAACCAACACTGGCTACCGGTCAGCGGCAACCAACACTGGCGACCAGTCAGCGGCAACCAACACTGGCTACCGGTCAGCGGCAACCAACACTGGCTACCGGTCAGCGGCAACCAACACTGGCTACCGGTCAGCGGCAACCAACACTGGCGACCAGTCAGCGGCAACCAACACTGGCTACCGGTCAGCGGCAACCAACACTGGCGACTGGTCAGCGGCAACCAACACTGGCGACTGGTCAGCGGCAACCAACACTGGCTACCAGTCAGCGGCAACCAACACTGGCGACCAGTCAGCGGCAACCAACACTGGCGACTGGTCAGCGGCAACCAACACTGGCTACCAGTCAGCGGCAACCAACACTGGCGACCAGTCAGCGGCAACCAACACTGGCGACCAGTCAGCGGCAACCAACACTGGCTACCGGTCAGCGGCAACCAACACTGGCTACCGGTCAGCGGCAACCAACACTGGCGACCAGTCAGCGGCAACCAACACTGGCTACCGGTCAGCGGCAACCAACACTGGCGACTGGTCAGCGGCAACCAACACTGGCGACTGGTCAGCGGCAACCAACACTGGCTACCAGTCAGCGGCAACCAACACTGGCGACCAGTCAGCGGCAACCAACACTGGCGACCAGTCAGCGGCAGAAGTATCTGGATCACAATCAGTAGCAGCATCCCTCGGCATTGAAGGTAAAGCGAGAGCATCTGAGGGTGGCGCAATCGTGCTCTGCTATCGAGATGAGGATGGCGAGTTAATTCATATTCGCGCCAGTAAAGTCGGTGAAAACGGAATCAAACCGGACACCTGGTATCAGCTTAGTGAAGATGGTGAACTCGTTGAGGCCGCATAGTCGGCCTTCTTTTGGCAGCAAGCCACAGAGGTGAATATGAAGATGGAAGAAGAGGTAAATAAAGATTTGCTGGAAGCCTTGCAGTGGGCGCTTCCTCTTGCAGAGGTGGCAATGGAATCTCACCGCCTGGACAGGATTAAGTACGGGCATACGGATATCTCAGGGGTTCGTAAGGATGGTGTTTCATATGTTGGGATATACCAGGATGAAATTGATTCCATAGAAAAGGCTCGCGCAGCCATCAGCAAGGCTCTGGGGGGAGGAGTGATGGAGTGGATTAAGTGTAGTGAGCGGATGCCGGAGCAGTTTAAGGCCATCCTGGCGTTCAATGAGTATGGAGAAGTTTGGTCTGGTGCGTATGATAGGTACTGGAATTTCTATTGCGATAATCTGTTGGTAGAGCATGTCACCCACTGGATGCCTTTACCTGAACCACCAGGCGAATAGCAGCTGATAGCTAATTCTCTGAGTTAGCTATTGGGTGTAATACCGCACCGTACTATCGGAGACGATTCGATAGTTCTGATAGATGGAAAAATCCCTTGTTGTCTGATTTGCCCCGCTAGTCGGGGCTTCTTTTTGCCTGGAGGAAATATGAAGTACCCAATTCCTGATTCCGAAGATATCGAGTGGCAACAGGATATGTTGCGAGAAATAGACCGCACACTCGAAACGATAGTTGATGATTTTGAATTAGAAAGCCGAGTGGAAAAATATCTTACCGACGTAATAGCCAGGGTCGCATCACTTCGAGCTTATTCAGGTTACTAGCCGCCACTGTGCGGATTTTTCATATCCGCATCTGAGTGAGCATTTATTCAAGTGCTCAGCCTCATGCAATCACACACAACATAAGGAACCAGCCCATGATGCAACTAAGCCTCGCGGGTAGCGGCGTCATGTCCGCTTATTTCCCCGCTGAATCCGAATTATCCAAACGTGTTCGCCGTCTTATTCGTGCTGCCCGTAAGCACCTGGAGGGTTTATGTCACCAGTTATAAATCACAGCGCTCTCAAAGCAGCTCAAAGCAAAGCGGTTATCGCTCGCTATCTCGGGGATGGTCGCATGTGGCAAGAAGCTCATGAAGCCATGAAGACTGCGATTAATCACCCGTGGTACCGCAAATCATGAGCATTGCAGATAACTGGTCAGAAGATGCCTTTGTCCGCCGTATGCAGGACATGTTGAAACAGCAGAAAGAGGATGCAGAAGATGCGCCTGACGATGACAGACAAAACAGAGATTAAGCAAATCATTGCGAGCCTGAGCGATGAGGACCACGCGAAGATAGACAAGATTGTTGAGCGCCTGTGCGTGAACTTCTACCCGGTTCTCAACATGCTAGAAGATCATAAGCCAGACGAATTCACGAAACAGGCTGTCGAATGGCTAGGTGAAGATGACTGCAATTATCAGGACTTCGCAATGACAGTTATGTGGGACATATTCAGACCGCGCGTGGAGGTTGAGTATGCGATTGGCATATTCCTGCGTCGCCATACATTCGAGGATGCAGCATGAGCAATATCGTTGAGTTTGTTAAGCAGCAGGAGCCGCTATTCTGCGGAGCACTAACTGAGCAGACAGTTACATGGGCAAAGGAAAGCCAGTTCGCGATTCAGTACTTCCAGAAGAATGACTTCCTCGCCAAAACAGCCCTGTCCAACCCTACCAGCGCACAGAACGCGATCATCAACGTGGCAGCCATTGGCATCACACTGAACCCGGCTAGTAAGCTGGCTTATCTGGTGCCTCGAGACGGCATGGTCTGCCTCGATATAAGTTACATGGGATTGCTGCATATCGCCATGGAGTCAGGTGTTATCGCATGGGGTCAGGCAAAGCTTGTTCATGCTAATGACACCTATGAATCTAATGGACTTGATAAGGCTCCCACCCACAAATACAACGCTTTCGGTGAACGTGGTGACATCGTTGGCGTTTACTGCACGGTTAAGACTCCTGCAGGAGATTACCTTACGGAAGAGATGAGCCTTGCAGAAATTGAGGCTGTCAGGAAGACAAGCAAAGCCGCATTCAGTGATAAGGGTCCATGGGTTAATCACTGGAATGAAATGGCACGAAAAACTGTTGTTAAGCGTGCAAGTAAGTACTGGCCTAAGGCATCTCGCCTCGATAGCGCAATTCACGTCCTGAACGAAGAAGAAGGCGTTTGGACTGAGCCTGTTATGCCTCACAAGTCGGAAGAGGATATCCGCGAAGATGAGCGCAAGCGCCAACAGGAAGTCATCGAGCGCGTTCAGGTTCTGTGCGATGAGATGGCTAAAGCAGAGACGTTATTCGACCTGAAAATAAAGTTCCAGGAAGCGTTTAAGCTAACTATGGGTATGAAATTGCAGCAGAACGTTCAAGCCATCTACCACGAATGCAAACCAAAATTCCCGGAGGCAGCATAATGAACGCCTTGTATCAGATTGCAAATGATTTCGCCAAGCTTTCAGATTCTGGCATGGAACCCGAGATGATTGCTGACACCCTAGATGGGATTGAATGGGAGCTGGAAGCAAAGGTAGAGCAAATCCTAGCTGTCTGCAAAAACGAATCTGCTTATGCTGAGGCGCTGAAAGAAGAAAGTAAGCGCCTTGCAGAGCGTGCTAAGGCTGCAGAAAACCGCGTTGCCAGTATGAAGGAATATGTTGCCGCATCTCTCGAAACGGCAGGAAAGAAATCACTCAAAGCTGGCATCCATCAGGTAACCGTTCGCGCTCCTATCGAGTCGGTAGAAATCACAGATGAAGGCTCCCTGCCACCTGAGTACGTTGAATACGTAACAACAGTTAAGGCCGATAAGCTAGCCATCAAGCATCAACTAAAGGCCGGTAACGCCATTCCTGGCGCGTCTCTCAAGCTCGGTAAGCCAACCCTTCTCATCAAATAACAAATGCGAAAACTAAACGTCACTCCTGAAGAAATGAAGGCGGTGTGCGGCCGTATGGTTGCGCCCCGCGCAGCCGACCACCTCGGTCTTACGTTAGCCCAATTCTATTACCTCGCTCAGAAGTATTCGTTATCTACCGCCCACACCCAGCATCGATGGAGCCCTCAGGAAGTAGAAACTCTGTCTCGACTCTACCGAGAAGGCTATCAGCAAAAGGATATAGCAGAAATGATGGGGCTAGGTTTAATGGCGGTAAGGTCGAGAGTGTCGAGACTTCTGAAGCAAGACATGAACATGAGGAAAGCAGCATGATCGGATTAACTTATGACCCATTCATTCAACCCCAAGAGCTTATCGCCGGCCACCGCTTCAAACCCATCAACGATATCCCACGCGAAGAAATGCTGAAGCGTCAATCATTCCCAAGCGTGAACGAGAACAAATTCCTGACAGCGTGGTTAAAGCAGAGGACGAAGAAATGAGCGTGAAACTAACCTATGAAGAGCTTGAGCGTTACGGTCGTCAGGCGGATATCACCATCGAGAATATTGAGCAGAAGCTTGCAGAGTCTCAGCGCGAGTTCCGCGCTGCTGATGCGACTATCGAGAATCTGCAGATGCAGGTTGAGAAGATGGCTGCGGAGAATGCGGGGCTGAAGGAGTGGAGTCCTAATCCGCATAGCGCCTCGATGTTTGAGGCTATCGAGAAAGCCGAAGAGCTTATGGATGACGGAATGCCAGAACTAGCGATGATCGAGGCCTTTGAAATTCTCAAGATGAAGCGAACCCCGGAGACAGACGCTTTCCTGGCTGAAGTGCGGGCGCAGGAGTCTAAGCGAGTATACGAAAGCATACTGGACAACCCAGCCGTAACTGATATGGGGTCGCTTGTTGATTGGCTTGAACAAAATGCCAATGATTCCATAGCATTCGCCGCCCAACTTCGCAAAGGAGTGCAGTCGTGAGCAATGAAGCTATGAAAATGGCATTGGCAAAGCAGTTGGTGATTGCCCTGCAAAACCTCGGCGCTCCTGTTGAATTGCTCTGCATCGTTGGGAGTTACGGAGATACGCAGACTGACTCTGACGTGCTGGAAATGCTTGAGCAGCATAACGAACGCGGAACCTGCATGGATGTGATTATCGAGCCGGAATTCACCTGGAAACCAAATTCTGGAGCCGCCCAATGAGCAACATCGACAAACGCGCACTGAGAAAAAAGCTTAATCGCCGCCTGAATGATGCTTTTGGTTTTCAAAGGACATCTGGAGGAAAGCACACCATGATCAGCTTAAGCATTGATGAGTGTAAATCCGTTCTCGTGGCGCTGGATGAGCTGGAAGCCAAAGGCCAGATGATTGCTGAACTGGAGGCGAAACTCGAAACCGCAGATAAATTGCAAGACAGCTCGTTTCGTCATGGTCTTCAGCATGGTTTTAGTTACGGTCAGACAGATGATCAAGCAGGATTTGAGCAAGCCATCCAAGCGTATGGGCAGCAGTGGAAAGGAGAGTGAGCGTGAAAAATTATCTCAGTAATTTAGCGAGCATGCTTCAGGGCATTGCAGGTGTCATTTCTGACGGCGAGAAGGTGCAGAGAGAGTGCCCTGCGCACTTAAAGTCAGCGTTGCTTGAAGCTTCTCACGCGCTGGATGGTCAATCAGTCAGGGTTAATTATCCGCCGAATGGAAAGCCTGAAATTGTTAATGCGCGCGGACACCATCGACCGCTTACCTTGCGGGAACGAGTGGCAATCCGCTTACTTGGTGGCAGGACGGAGATTCGCCCATGAGCACTATTACCAAACAGGCCGTGCAAGCAGTTGCCGATTTGAAAGCTGGATACACCATCGGTCACGCTGATGTGGCAATCCTGAATGAGCTGGCGCGTATCGCGCTGGCATCGCTCGAAGCGGAGCCGGTTGCTTACTCTCTGATATTCAGAAACATGGACGGCGTGCTGAATGATTATGTGAATGCAAATACCACATTTTCAACGATAGAAAAGGCACAGGCATACGGGAGGGGAGGTAACTATGTCAGACAGAATGACGGCTCCCTGCAATGGGTTTCTGACCCATCGCTAGACCCGGTTGTTGTTCCGCTTTACTCCGCCCCGCCCGCGCAGCTGAAAACAAAGGAGTAACAAATGTCTGATGTTGTATCTCTTGAGGAGCTAAAGCGTCTTTTCTTTTATGACCCTGAAACTGGAAATTTTTATCGACTAAAAAGCATTCGGAATCTAAGGAAGGGAGATATCGCAGGGAGCCTAAACAAGTCGGGATACATCGAAATTTATATTAACAGCAAGAGATATAGGGCTCACAGACTGGCTGTTTTCTATATGACTGGTGGGTGGCCTAAAGCGGTTGATCATAAAAATAGGATAAGGAATGACAATCGCTGGTGCAACATTCGCCCATGCACACTTGCTGAAAACAACCAGAATCCTGGAATGAGCAAAAGGAATAAGTCCGGTGTGATAGGTGTTCATTGGCATGGGCGGCAAAGGAAATGGATAGCGGCAATACAAGTTGATGGGAAAAAATTGCATCTTGGAAGCTTCTCAACAAGAGAGGAAGCAATGTTGATTGCCAATACCGCCAGCAGAGTAAGGGATGCTTTGCTAGAAAGTGTCCTTTACAGGAAATACGCAGCATAACAAACCCGCACCCAGCGGGTTTTTCTTTATCCGGAGTCACCATGCGCGACAATCCAGTTATCTGGCTCATAGTCGGAATTATGGCTCTGAGCGCTATCTCTTCACTCATTCACATGTCAGAGGGTCAACTATGGCTAAATTTTCTTTGGGCGCGTTAGTGCAGCTTAAGTCTGGAGGCATCAGAGGGGTGGTTGAGAGCCAGATTGAGCCGGATAGCGACCATACGAAAGCGTGGGTGCGTTGGGATGACGGCAACTACTCGGTGCATCACGAACACGAACTTCGCGCGGCTACTGTTGATGAGCCTCGCGTGTATAAGAAATTAGCGTAAGGAGATGAAGAATGCCTAGTTTGACATTCAGCCCAAAGTACATTGGATTCCAAGAATACCAGCCAGACCCGGAAGACCTGTGCTCGTTATGTGGTGGTAATTTTGGCAAGGCAGCCATGATTGAAGGAAAAGACAAGATTCACATCTGCATGGAGTGCGTTGACCTTCTTGGGGTGATTAAGAAGGAGCGAGACGATAAAAGGCGCGATGAGGCCGTGACAGCGCTTCACGATGAATACTTTTCTCATGCACCTATAGATAAGGTGAGAGATGTCCTCTATGAGCTTTACGACGCCATCGCAGCCGGAAAGATTCCACACATCCGCATCGACTAGACCGCCGCAATGGCGGTTTTATTGGAGATAGATAATGTCAGGTAATGAAGAAATCAAAATCGAAGGTGGTTGCGTTTACGAGACTCAGAATATTGATGGTGACAATTCAAAGTTTATCGTTACAGCAGTTGGCCTTTCCCGCGTCCTGTTTGCTGACTTTCCGATGATTAAATTCAACGGAAGTTATCTTGAGTATTGCGTATCAAGGGAAGAATTCCAAAAGCGATTCAAGCCATCGGAGTAACCATGGAATCACACAGCCTCACACTCGATGAGGCCTGTGCACTCAATCCCCTTCCCTGTTCGATTCCCAATCCGGAGATGAAACCTATGCGCGAACTACGCGACGACTCCCTCATTGACATGAAGTTCATGATGGAGGATGCTGGCTTTACTGCGAAATACTTCTACTCGCAAATCAACGCCGGTAACCTACCAAAACCTATCAAGTATGGCCGCTCATCCCGATGGATGTATGCCGACTATCAAAACTGGAAACTCAGCTTTCTTCCTGACCTGAAAAAAGCATCATGACCACGCTTTGTGGGCATAATTGCGGGCATAATATTTCCCACCTCTGCATTTCCTCATAATTCCCCTGCACTTAGACGCTTTATGTGATGTCTGCAGGGGACACCAAGATCCTGTCTATCGAAGTGTATCAAAGTCTACTTTTATCAATATTTTCAATAAATTTACACTCAATCATGGTCTATCAAGGTCGACTGAGGGATACGGACATCCAGCTTGTTTTGTTGGTATAACTGTTGGTATTGTAAGTTCGATAACACAGATACCATCATCAGGATGGTCAAAATGGCAGTCCAGTTAACTCTAATGACGTTCACCCGTTCAAGTGAACTTAGATTCGCTCGTTGGTCCGAGACAAATTTCAAAAATTCGTTATGGACAATCCCTGCAGAAAGACAAGAATTGGAGGGAGTTAAGTATTCAGGTAGGGGCTCAAAAATGAAAACCCCTCATCTTGTGCCGCTAAGTAAGCAGGCTGTTGTATTATTTAAAAGGCTCCAGGCTATAAGTGGAGAAAAGGATCTTATGTTCATTGGTTTTAGTCGCGATGACAAACCAATCAGCGAAAACACTGTTAACAAGGCTCTTCGCACCATGGGTTACGACACGAAGGCTGAAGTTTGTGGTCACGGTTTTCGAACTATGGCTTATAGTGCATTAATTGAATCAGGGTTATGGTCAAGAGAAGCCGTAGAACGTCAAATGAGCCACCAAGAGCGTAACTCGGTTCGGGCAGCATATATCCACAAAGCGGAACATCTCGAAGAAAGAAAGCTCATGTTACAATGGTGGGCTGACTACCTTGATGCCAACAGAAAAGAACACATTACACCATTTGAATTCGCCCAGAAAAGAAAATATCTATAAAGGACCATGGATGGCCTTAAATGATAATTTAATGGATATTAACATATATCCGATTATACCAGAACCTATTGCCCCCTGAAGGGTGAGGTTTTGCGCGGAGCTTGGAAAAATAACTGATTAGTAAAAATCATCACTTTATTTAAAAATGGATAAACAGTGAAATGATTTTTGATGAGATTTCAAAGTTAGGACATTACGAGTTTTATGAAAAATATTTAATCCAACTAAAACCCAGGCAATTCTTGAGTTTCATATTTATGTTGGTTATTGATATTAATCGCTCTAGATTAAAAAATACAAATGAAGGGGTAAAACTAGTTGGGCATATGGCGGAAGATGATTCTTTGAAAATTAGATTTACAACTAATGGCGAACTTATCCTGGTGTCCCCCAGTTTCGGAAGCATTAATTGTGTACAAAAAAGGATTGACTATCTTACGGCAATTCACAATGTGAATAACGAGATAAATATAACCACCGAGATCATGATATTTACAAACCCAACAAAAACGAATAAAAAAGATTATAAAGGCATAACCATTTCAATTCACTAACATCATCATATGACGCAACCACCGATACAATAACATGAAAGAAAATTCGTTTCTTATATAGAACACACACTTCCTTTAAGACAACCTTGGAAATAAATGCAATAAGGTATAATTATTTATACGATCTTACCCCCGAATCTATTCTATTAGAAGAGTCAGGGCACCCATCAAGCAATAGATATCCCTGACAAAAAATACTTTAATTCTTCAGCCCTACGCTAATTACCTTAACAATCCTCAACTATCAAATAAACCGCATTCAATGGCCCATGAACGCCCACCACTTTGATAAGCTCAATATCCGCCGTTGAACTTGGCCCGGCGATAAGATTAATACAGGAAGGGAGAGCTTCACCTAACTGCACCCGTTGATGCAGAACCTCAGCCAGCTGTGTGACGCCAGGCAGTAAGCGGCTTTTATAGAGAATAAATAACGTGGTTGGCGGAAGCAGGCTGATGGCCCGTCCTTGCAAAGGAGAAGAAAACAGGACTACGCCGCCGGTTTCACAAAGGCCGTATTCGGCAAAGACCACGCCGATATTGGCGGCGGCGACGTTGCGCAGGTTTTCTTCACTCTCTGGCGAGGCCCAGCACGTTGTCGGGTAAGCGTTCTGCAAATGCGCCGTAATGCCCGCGTTTGCCAGCCTGGCATCGCCGCTCATCATTACCGGGCCACCGCCGTAATGTTTACAGAGCCGTTCGGCAACCAGGGGAAGAGTGACCAGCGGAGCCAGTTCACAGTGAGCCTGCATCACCTGCGTCGCATATTCCATGAAACTGTCGCAAGGCTGCTGCTGAATCTGCCCGGCATAGCGGCTTTTCAGCGGCACGGAGTGCGTCACAGACAGTGGTTGAGGGATTTGACGCGGCTCGCGACCGAGACGTTGGGCAAGCTTTTGCATGAAGGCATCGCGATTTTCCATTATGCTTCCTCCCCGTTTTTACGCTGCTTTTGATGCGTTTTAAACCAGCTACGGAAACTTTCGCCATCCGCTTCAGGCAGATCGCGGGCTTCCGTCCATTTGCGGATAGCCGCGATACTAAAAGGCATCTTCCCGTTGTGAATCATCAGTTGTGCCGCGCGTGCGCCCGCGACCATACCGACCTTCCACAGCGAGTGATGGCGGTTAGCGTAATTGAACAGATGTACGGTATGTCTCTCCATCGCTGGCGTCATTCCGCTTTCTGCCAGCGTGCGGCGGTGCTGAAGGATCAGTGAGGACAAGGGAATACGGACCGGGCAGACGTCATCGCAGGCAGTGCATAACGAACATGCGTAAGGCAGGTTTTTGAAATCGTCATAACCGCCGAGCAACGGCGAAAGCACCGCGCCAACAGGGCCAGGATAAATCGAACCGTAGCCGTGTCCGCCAATATGACGATAGGCCGGGCAGGTATTCATGCAGGCACCGCAGCGTATACAGCGCAGGATATCCTGAAAAGGCGAACCCAGCACCTGCGAGCGTCCATTGTCGACAATCACCAGATGGAACTCTTCAGGCCCGTCGCTTTCCGCGCTTTTTTTCGGCCCGGTAAGCCAGGTGTTGTAACCCGTCAGCCGGGCGCCCACCGCGCTGCGGGCCAGCATGGTCAGGATGATGTCCAGTTCAGCGAAAGTGGGAACTACGCGCTCCATACCCATCACGGCAATATGCGTCCGTGGCACGGTGGTACAAAGCCGGGCATTGCCCTCGTTGCTCACCAGGCTGAGCGTCCCGGTTTCCGCTACCGCAAAGTTACATCCGGTGATGCCGATATCGGCGTTGAGGAAATCAGCGCGGATCTTCTGGCGAATAAAGCGCGTCATCGCTTCCGGGGTTTCGGGGCCCTCGTAGCCCAGTTTCTCTCGCAAAATGCGCTGAATTTGCTGGCGGTCTTTATGGATGGCAGGAACAACGACATGCGAAGGTGCATCTTTGGCCAGTTGCAGAATATACTCGCCCAGATCGGTTTCCACGACCTCCATACCTGCCCCTTCCAGCGCGGCATTCATCCCGATCTCTTCGGTCACCATCGACTTTGATTTGACGATTTTGCGGGCCTGCTTTTGCTGCGCAATCTGCAAAATATAACGGGTGGCATCTTCGCGGGTGTCGGCAAAAAAGACGTGACCGCCATTCGCGCTGACCTTTTCACTCAATTGATAGAGATAAGCATCCAGATTCTCGAGAACATGGGCGCGAATATCTGCGGCGTGTGAACGCCAGTCAGGCCAGTTTTCAAGTTCATCGATCATTTTCTGGCGATTGGTGCCAATGCGATCCTGCGCGTTGGCAACGGCATGGCGCATCACCGGATCGTCAATTTGCTGCTGAACCCGATCATAAAAAGGGAGGTTACTGGTTTTGAGAAACATGTTGCTTCCTTAACGGCTCATCAGCACGTCAGCAATGTGGAGCACACGAACGTTGTGGCCTTCGCGCTGCAAGCGTCCGCCAATATTGATAAGGCAACTGGCATCCGCGCCGATCACATAATCCGGTTTCGCCTCCATAAGATGCGCAACCTTTTCTTTCACCATCTCACCGGAGATCTCGGCCATTTTGACCGAAAAAGTGCCGCCAAAACCGCAACAGGTTTCCTGGGCGCCAAAGGGGATGATTTCCAGCTCACGCACTTCGCGTAACAGCGCCAGCGGTTCATCGTGTACACCCAGCTTGCGAAACAGACTGCATGAAGGATGGTAAACAGCGCGTCCCGGCAGGCGCGCGCCGACATCCGTCACACCAAGCTGGTTAACGATAAAGGAGGTCAGATCGACCATCCGGCTGGCAATCTTCGCCGCACGCGCTGCCCATTCAGGTTCATCGCTCAGCCAGTCCTGATAGTGGCGAATCGCGTTCATACAGGATCCGGCGGGAGAAATAATGGGATCGTCGTTGATTTCCAGCGCAGCAATCTGCGCTTTCATCCCCGGCCACGCATCGGCAACGTAGCCGCTATTAATGGCCGGTTGACCACAACACCCCTGCTTTTCCGGAAACTGGACATGACAACCCAACTGCTCGAGCAGTAATACACTGTTGCGGGCCATGCGCGATTTAAGCGCATCGCCAATGCAGGTAACAAAGAAATTAACGTTCATATTATTTAGCTTCCAGTGAATATAACGGCAGAGCCTCTTTTTTACGGTGATAGCGTTTTTTCTCGCCTTATAAATATTGTATTTAGCGCGCCACGCGCAGCCCACCGGTGACGCCACGGCTTAATACCAGTTGCCAAAGCTGAATATTTCTGGCGCGGAATGCCCCCGCACAGGCAGTGAGATAGTAGTTGAACATCCGGTGAAATTTCGTTGAGTAATTGCCTGATAATTCCGGCCAGGCCTGATTAAAGCGGCGATGCCATGCCATCAGGGTTTTATCGTAATCAGCGCCAAAATTATGTAAATCCTCAATGACAAAATAAGGCTCGCTGGCCTCAGTGATTTGTTTTACCGAAGGCAGACAACCGTTAGGAAATATATATTTGTTAATCCAGGCATCAACGTTATGTTGCGTTTTATTTGATCCAATGGAGTGCAGCAAAAAAAGGCCTTCCGGTTTCAGGCAGCGATCCACAACCTGAAAATAGGTGGCGTAGTTTTTCGGGCCTACATGTTCAAACATGCCGACCGAGACAATACGATCATATTGTTTGTCCAGATCGCGATAATCCTGCAGCAGGATACGAATATCCAGCCCGGCGCTACGGTTTTCGACATAGGCTTTTTGTTCTGCCGAAATCGTAATACCTTCAACGCTCACACCATAATGACGTGCCGCATATTCAGCCAGACCGCCCCAGCCGCAGCCAATATCCAGCAGCGTCATGCCGGGCTTTAGCTGCAGTTTTTCACAGATCAGCGCCAGTTTATTCTCCTGTGCCGTATACAGTTCATCGGCATCTTTCCAGTAGCCGCAGGAATATTGCATATGGGGATCGAGCATGCGGCTAAACAGATCATTGCCCAGATCGTAGTGTGCTTCACCAACTTGCCAAGCACGTCTGCGCGACTGCGGATTCGTGAGCCGCGCGTACGCGATTCGAAGAAGATCGGCAAAACTGGCAGGGCGCTGTTCGTCCAGCCGGGCGCGGAGCAGTTTGTCAAAAAAAGCGTCGAGCTGTTTGCAATCCCACCAACCCTCCATGTAACTTTCGCCCAGGCCGAGAGACCCCTGCTGTAACACACGTTTGAAAAAGCGCGTGTCGTGCACCCGGATATCCCAGGGTTCAGGTCCATTAATCACAATGCCTGCCTGCGATAGCAGTTCCTGCACGATCCGCTGCCAGTGGTCTGGTTTGTCGATAGCATCGACAGTACATTCGTTAGCCATCATCTTTCCTTCAACGTAGCTTGCTGCCAGTCGCAAATATCCCCGTCATTCCAGTCATTACGTGCGAAAAGGCTTATCGCTCAGGCAGATGGCTGGTAAATTATTCATGACGGGCGAAACAGTTTTATGACCCCGTCATTATTCAGTAAACCCGCCCTGCCTGCGCTGTGCTCTCAAGACAAACTTCATCGAATAGAGGTCAGGTTGTTATGTGCTCCAAGCTAGTGTTACCACCGCCTCAGCCCATTTGCGGCCAGCCCGCGCCGGTACTGTTGACATTGCCTCGCCCGGTTTACTTTCGCAGCTACCCTTTGACTGGTGATACGGGAGTGGACAGACATGAGCACCCGTTCGCCGAATTTCTCTATGCGCGGAAAGGAAATATGCGTGTGGAAATTGAAGGTAAGACGCTGGTGGTTCCTGTTCTTTATGGCGTCTGGATACCGGCCCATGTGCCGCACCGTATTCTTGCCGGTAGCGACGTATTGCTGGAAAGCCTTTATGTGGAAGCCGGTTTCGCAACCATTGCCTTCAGCGGCAGCAAAGTGGTGGTGGTCAGCGATTTCGTGCGTGAGTTTATCCACTACGCGACGCAGAATGTACCGGAGCAGTATGATTGTGAAGGCGAAGATGCGCAGCTTGTGCAGGTACTGATTTCATTACTTCGGCAGTTGCCGGATGCCGGTCTGTCGATATCATGGCCAGAATCGCCGTTGCTGATAAAGGTATGCAGCCAGATCCAAAAAACGCCGGGTGAAGCGCACAGCATTGAGCAATGGGCCTCCTATAGCGGGATGTCGGTGCGCACGTTTTCGCGCCGTTTCAAAAAGGAGACCGGGGTGGCGTTCAGCGAATGGAAAAAACGCGTGCGCTTGCTGGAATCCGTGGTGATGTTAAAAAACAACCGTAGCGTAACGCAGGTCGCGCTGGAGCTTGGCTATTCAAGCCCGGCCTCATTTACCTTTGCTTTCCGTGCCATGTTCGGCGTACCACCTACACGGTATTAATGTGGCATTGAGGCGATTGTACAGTCCTACCAGATCACAGCCACACTTTTTTCTCAAAAAAATCTCATTTTTTAAATTTAATTTAATTTAATTTAATTTAATTTAATTTAATTTAATTTAATTCAATTTAATAAAAAATCACACATCTCAGCTTTAGTATAGGGCTAACTTTCGAAAATCAACATATGGTCGTCAATGCGAGATCGTCGCAGCATTACCGCAATTCACCCCTGAATGTCGGTAATATCTACAGCTTAGACTATAATATGAATATTAAAAATAGTTCTTCGTGTTTAATCCAATGCAATTGTTAGTGATAATTTTTATATATAATAATAATTTTTTACATTATATTACGTATATGGTGATCATTATTTTTAGGGCTATAATTTTTTCTAAAAAACTAATAAAATATTCGTCTTCCAATGAAAAGAGGAGATTACTAGAAAAATATAAAATATAGCCAAAGCCCAACGGGGAGCAGGTCAGGACAAATAAATGACGACTAGAGTTTTGTATCAAAAATCGTTTTTCAGATATAAAGATTAACTAAAGATAAATTTATGAGACGTAACGATAAACCGGTACACGACGGGTCGTGCCCGTCAGATTTTCAAATACCCATGCTTCATCCGTTGCGATCCTCATTCCCGCTTTTCTCAGACGCGACACCTCGGCTGCAATTCGTTGGATGCCAAACCAAAAAAGCGCATCAAGCGCAGTAACGTCCAGCCCACTCAGCAACGCCCGCTTCAGACGTTCAGCTGGCAGCTTAATTTCTTTGGCAATTTGCAAAAAGGGTTCGGCCGTGTGTGTGGTCGGGCTAATCCGCCGTATGCGGGTAGACAGACGGTATTGATAATTATCAGGGACGTCATTGAGATCCGTTTTAACACTCCAGACACAACCGAAGCGTTTACCGTTAAAAATGACATTTTTCTGGCTGAGTTCCAGCTCGTTACGTATCCCGGCTATAAGCTGGGGTGTACGCACTAGCAGCAGACGAAAAGGGAGCTCGAAACTGGTCACGTAATCGACATTGAGCAAGGCAATACGTAAACGCTCTTCGGCACCGGCTTTGCTCTCCCTGCATTCGCTCAAAACATCATCCCACTGCTTTGTCAGTCGGGAAGGTTCATTCGCTTCTGTAAACCTGTACTTTTCAATCTGGTAATCGATTTGTTCAGTCACCCGATTCTTCCTGTCAGTCACGTTTTAGCCGATAAAACAGACTTTATCAGCATCCATAATTATGCTCCAGAAATGAAGTGATACATCTTTAATCTGTCGATAAAAACTACAAAATCAACCACCTTTCTCATTGCCGCTTTTTTAATCAAAAACGAGTAATAGCACATATCGTATAACGGTGCTACATTACGCCGCCCACCCAAATCAGCAGTGGCCAGGTAACGCCGTAAAGTTCGGTAAAGCCTGCAACCATCACCTTGAAGAACGGTCTTATCGGCACGTCGTATCGCACACTCTGCGCTACCTTTACAGGCTTCACATAGGTTTTACTATTTTGTCTCAATCCCAATTTCAACGTGCGTTTTTACACCCGCGTTACTGGTTTACATGGTTTGGTCTTGGCGTTCTTTGGCTGATGGTTCAGCTTCCCTACCCCGTACTGCGTTTGCTGGGGTCTAAACTGGGGAGTGCATCCCGCTATTTCCTGAAACGACGTGAATCCATCGCGCGTAAAAATATCGAGCTTTGCTTCCCACAGTACAATGCCGAAGAGCGCGAGAAACTCATCGCTGAAAACTTCAAATCTATCGGCATGGCACTGCTTGAAACCGGCATGGCCTGGTTCTGGCCGGATGAACGCGTCCGTAAGTGGTTTGATGTGGAAGGTCTGGATAACCTTAAACGTGCCCAGATGCAAAATCGTGGGGTAATGGTTGTCGGGGTGCACTTTATGTCGCTGGAGTTGGGTGGTCGTGTGATGGGGCTTTGCCAGCCAATGATGGCAACCTATCGTCCTCACAACAGCCCGCTGATGGAATGGGTACAGACGCGGGGTCGTATGCGTTCCAATAAGGCGATGATCAGCCGTAATAACCTGCGCGGTATGGTCGGTGCCCTGAAGAAAGGTGAAGCCGTCTGGTTTGCACCCGATCAGGATTACGGTCGTAAGGGCAGCAGCTTTGCCCCCTTCTTTGCGGTTAAAGACGTTGCAACGACCAACGGTACATTTGTCATTTCGCGTCTGTCTGGTGCAGCCATGTTGACCGTGACGATGGTAAGGAAAGCAGATAAATCAGGCTATCGTCTGCATATCTCCCCTGAAATGGCTAACTATCCGGAAAACGAATGCGAAGCGGCAGCGTTCATCAATAAAATTATCGAAACCGAAATCATGCGTGCACCAGAGCAGTACCTCTGGATGCATCGCCGTTTCAAAACGCGTCCCCTTGGCGAAGCCTCGCTCTATATTTAAGCCCTTCATGAAGGTTAGTTTCACCAGGAAACTAACCTTTTCAATCACCTGTAATCACTCTGGACAATTGTTTTTCTGCGCGTCGCTAAAAGTGAATTTATTGCACTCTGAAATCAAACTGTCGCCGTTCCACGACACTCGTAAGTGACGGAAATTATTTAAGAAAATCCCTCTTGCCACCCCTCATTTTTAAGCGTACATTAGCGCCGTCTGGCAACAGGAAAGCACAGAATTCTGAGCTGGAGTTGACGGCGTAACGGGAAAATCTCTTTTCCGTTTTGACCGGATTTCAGCTCTCTATAATCAGGTGGACTCTGTTTTTAATGCGTACCACAAGATACGCGGAGCGATGAAACGTGAAATATTTCTTTATGGGCATTTCGGTGATTGTTTTAGTCTGGGCCGGAACCTTTGCCCTGATGATCTAGTGAAGAACATGCAGTCAAAAAAACAGGAGCCATCGGCTCCTGTTTTTTTATGTCATGATGACGCGGGATTTTCAGCAATACTTTTTGATGAAAGCAGCCCGTCAGCACGGAACATACTCTTAATGCCCCTCACTGCCTGACGAATACGGTCGCTGTTTTCAATCAGGGCGAATCGCACATGGGTGTCGCCATAGTCGCCAAAGCCAATGCCAGGTGACACACACACCTTTGCATCCTGCAGCAGCTTTTTGGCAAACTCCAGGGAACCCATCGCCGCATACGGTTCAGGAATTTTAGCCCAGACGTACATGGACGCTTTCGGCATTTCTACCATCCAGCCCGCTTCATGTAACCCTTTCACCAGCACATCGCGACGACGTTTGTACTGGGCCGCAATCTCATGAACACACTGCTGATCGCCCTCAAGAGCCGCAATAGCCGCGACCTGTAGCGGCGTGAAAGTGCCGTAGTCGTGGTAACTCTTGATTCGCGCCAGTGCACTCACCAGCGTTTTGTTACCCACCATAAAGCCAATTCGCCAGCCTGCCATATTGTAGCTTTTAGACAGGGTAAAGAACTCTACTGCCACATCGCGCGCGCCCGGAACCTGCATAATAGACGGGGCTTTCCAGCCGTCGTAGACGATGTCCGCATAGGCTAAATCATGAACCACCAGTACGTCATAACGCTTAGCCAGGGCTACAACTTTCTCGAAGAAATCAAGCTCCACGCACTGCGCCGTTGGGTTCGACGGGAAACCGAGGATCATCATCTTCGGTTTCGGGTAACTTTCGCGAATCGCACGTTCCAGCTCGTTGAAGAAATCGACACCTTCCACCAACGGCACAGAACGTACCTGCGCCCCGGCAATCACCGCACCATAGATATGGATCGGGTAGCTTGGATTCGGAACCAGGACCGTATCACCGTGATCCAGCGTCGCCAACATCAGGTGTGCCAGGCCCTCTTTCGAGCCAATGGTCACAATGGCTTCACTTTCAGGATCGATATCAACCTGATAGCGATCCTGATACCAGCGCGAGATCGCGCGACGTAACCGTGGAATACCGCGAGACGTTGAGTAGCCGTGCGTATCAGGACGCTGGGCAACCGTGCAGAGTTTCTCAACAATATGCGGTGGAGTTGGGCCGTCAGGGTTCCCCATACTGAAATCAATGATGTCTTCGCCACGACGACGTGCAGCCATCTTCAGTTCAGCGGTGATATTGAAAACATAAGGGGGGAGACGATCGATGCGCGTAAAACGGCGTTCAGGACTGAATTCAGCCATAGATTCCTCAGATTAACGTTAGCGCCCGGACCGTCCGAGCGACGCTGCCACGCATGTGGCGTGCTTAGAAAATAACCTGAAAAAAATCATGCTGTCGAGAGGGAAATGAAAAAAAAGCGATCGCGCTAAAACCGGAACCCTGCTGCGTTAAAAAGCGGAAGCACCGGAGGGTATTTAAGCTTTCTGTTAGCCATTTATTAACACAATGATATCAAAGCAGTTACCTGACGAGGCGTCGATAATAAAAAATCGGGGCACGTGAGCGCACGCCTGACAATCCCCTTTACAAATTATGGTTTTTCCTCATTTGATAAACCTGACGGATAGCTGGTCAACACGCACCAGGTTTTTTATCATGGTTCTTTCCCGTTACCCCAGGTCCACTCGTGCACGAAATATTCACTATGCTGTTGGCGGTTTTTGACCGGGCGGCATTAATGCTGATTTGCCTGTTCTTCCTTATTCGCATTCGCTTGTTTCGCGAGCTTTTGCACAAGTCTGCACACTCCCCCAAAGAGCTACTGGCTGTTACCGCCATCTTTTCGCTGTTTGCGTTGTTCAGCACCTGGTCCGGCGTGCCGGTTGAGGGGTCGCTGGTTAACGTGCGGATTATTGCCGTCATGTCCGGCGGAATTTTGTTTGGTCCGTGGGTGGGTGTCATAACAGGCCTGATTGCCGGCACCCATCGCTATCTGATTGATATCGGTGGCGTGACGGCTGTACCGTGCTTTATTACCAGCATTATTGCCGGGGTGCTTTCCGGGTGGATTAACCGCAAGATCCCGAAAAAACAGCGCTGGCGCGCCGGGATCGTGGCGGGCATGGTGTGCGAAACGCTCACCATGATCCTGGTCGTGGTGTGGGCTCCCACCACCGCTCTGGGGCTGGATATCGTCTCGAAAATCGGTATTCCAATGATCCTGGGCAGCGTCTGTATCGGTTTTATCGTGCTGCTGGTGCAAAGTGTCGAAGGGGAAAAGGAGGCCAGTGCTGCCCGTCAGGCCAAACTGGCGCTCGATATTGCCAACAAGACCCTGCCGCTTTTCCGCCACGTTAACGCGGAATCATTGCGTCAGGTCTGCGAGATTATCCGCCACGATATTCACGCCGATGCGGTCGCCATTACCAACATCGACCACGTGCTAGCCTATGTCGGTGTTGGGGAGCACAACTACCACGACAACGACGACACCATCAGCCCGACCACCAGACAGGCGATTAACTACGGCAAAATCATTATCAAAAACAATGACGAAGCCCACCGGACGCCGGAAATCCACTCCATGCTGGTGATCCCGTTATGGGAAAAAGGCGTCGTGACGGGCACGCTGAAAATTTATTACTGCCACGCGCATCAGATCACCTCCTCACTTCAGGAGATGGCCATCGGCCTGTCGCAGATTATCTCCACTCAGCTGGAAGTGTCCCGGGCGGAGCAGCTGCGTGAAATGGCAAATAAGGCAGAGCTGCGCGCACTGCAGAGCAAAATCAATCCCCATTTCCTGTTTAACGCGCTGAACGCGATTTCCTCGTCCATTCGTCTTAATCCGGACACCGCGCGTCAGCTGATTTTCAATCTGTCTCGCTATTTGCGCTACAACATCGAGCTGAAAGATGACGAGCAGATCGACATCAAAAAAGAGCTATACCAGATTAAAGACTACATCGCGATTGAGCAGGCGCGCTTTGGCGACAAACTCACGGTTATTTACGATATTGACGAAGAGGTTAACTGCGTGATCCCGAGCCTGCTTATCCAGCCGCTGGTCGAAAATGCGATTGTTCACGGTATTCAGCCCTGTAAAGGCAAAGGCGTCGTCACCATCAGCGTCACCGAAAGCGGCAACCGGGTGCGGATTGCCGTGCGCGACACCGGACACGGGATTGATCCTAAAGTGATTGAGCGCGTGGAGTCTAACGAGATGCCCGGGAATAAAATCGGGCTGCTGAACGTACACCATCGGGTCAAGCTGCTCTACGGCGACGGGCTGCATATTCATCGTCTTGAGCCGGGGACCGAAATCGCTTTTTACGTTCCGAATGAACGTTCTTCCGTTCATGCGGCAACATCCCTGTTACCCCAGGTGGAGTGACCAATGAAAGTCATCATCGTAGAAGATGAAATTCTGGCTCAACAGGAGCTAACCTGGCTTATCAACACCCACAGCCAGATGGAGATTGTGGGTACCTTTGACGATGGTCTGGACGTGCTGAAGTTTCTGCAGCACAACCGGGTCGACGCTATTTTTCTGGATATCAATATTCCGTCGCTGGATGGCGTATTGCTGGCACAAAACATCAATCAGTTTGCCCATAAGCCGTTCATTGTTTTCGTCACCGCCTGGAAAGAGCACGCCGTGGAGGCCTTCGAGCTGGAGGCATTTGACTATATTCTTAAGCCTTACCAGGAGTCGCGTATTATCAGCATGCTGCAAAAGCTGGAAGCCGCATGGCAGCAGCAGACTGCTCCCGCTAGCGCCACCCCAACGGTGCGGGAAAACGACACCATTAATCTGGTCAAAGATGAACGTATCATTGTGACGCCAGTCAACGATATTTATTACGCCGAAGCGCATGAAAAGATGACGTTTGTCTATACGCGTCGAGAATCTTATGTGATGGCGATGAACATCACCGAGTTCTGCAGCAAGCTGCCTGCGGCACACTTTTTCCGCTGTCACCGTTCGTTCTGCGTGAATTTAAATAAGATCCGCGAGATCGAACCCTGGTTTAACAACACCTACATTTTGCGTCTGAAGGATCTGGATTTTCAGGTGCCGGTGAGCCGCAGCAAGGTGAAAGAGTTTCGTCAGTTGATGCATCTGTAAAGCACCCCCTCACGCAGGAGAGGGCAATGTCGTCAAAGGATTTGACCGAGAACCTGACGCAGATGGGCTCCCGAGCCAAGAAGACCAGGGTTATCGTGCACGATGAGGTAGACAGGGATGTCCTGCACGTAGCTTCTGAAACGCCCTTTATCTTCAAACCCACCGCGGAAACCAGAGGCTTTAAAGAAATCGAGGAAACGCGGCACGATCCCGCCCGCAATATAAACACCACCGAATGTGCCCAACGTCAGTGCCAGGTTGCCGCCGAAACGACCCATGATCACGCAGAACAGCGACAGTGCACGGCGGCAGTCAATGCAGCTGTCCGCCAGCGCACGTTCGGTCACGTCTTTCGGCTGCAGGTTTTCCGGCAGACGACCGTCCGATTTCACAATCGCACGGTACAGGTTGACCAGCCCGGGGCCGGAAAGGACGCGCTCAGCGGAGACGTGTCCAATCTCTGCGCGCAACTCTTCAAGGATAATGCCCTCTTCTTCGCTGTTTGGCGCAAAGTCAACGTGCCCCCCCTCGCCCGGCAGGCTTACCCAGCGCTGAGCAACGTGCACCAGATGCGATACCCCCAGACCGGTTCCTGCGCCATAGACGGCTATCGGTTTGCCTTCGACTGGCTCCGCACCGCCAAACTGAATCAGATGCTCAGGCTTCAGCATCGGGATCGCCATCGAAACCGCAGTGAAATCATTGATGATTTCAAGATGCGCAAAACGAAGATTTTTTTTCATCTCCGCGATGGAAAATGCCCAGGTATGGTTGGTCATCGCAACCCAGTCACCCGTTATCGGGCAGGCAATGGCAATGCAGCCATCTTCGACGCTCACCTGATGCTCTTCCAGATAGACGCGGACAACGGCCTCAAGGCTTGGGTAATCCAGCCCTGAGTAGGTTTTCGCTTGAGAAATCTCCCCCGTGTTTACATCGCAGAGAGCAAGACGTGCGTTAGTCCCACCCACATCACCTACTAAAGCATACTTTGTCATTCTTCTACTGCTCCGCTAAAGTCAGAATAAATCTTTGGGACACTGTAAATTCAAGGCTGGATAACAACAACGACCTGAAGGCAGCTACCCCAGGATTGTCGATCTTCGTCACAGAATAACTTTACCGTTTCAGCACCTTTTGCATTATTGCCATAAAGCTGATTGTGCAAAGTAACGTAATACCGTTTTGTACAAGGAAATCATCATGCTCCACCCGCGAGCCAGAACCATGCTCCTGCTGGCAATTCCGGCGTTAATTATTGGCGTTGCCTCAAGTCTGGTACTCATTGTCGTGATGAAAGTCGCGTCGGTGCTGCAAACGATGTTATGGGCAGCGCTTCCTGCAAAGCTGGGGGTCAACGTTGATTCTCCTGCATGGGTTATTTTGATGCTGACGTTAACCGGTATTGCGGTGGGGCTGGTGATCCGTTTCAGTCCCGGACATGCCGGGCCCGACCCGGCTCAGGAACCCTTGATCGGTGCTCCGGTTCCCCCTTCGGCGCTGCCGGGGTTGATCATCGCGTTGATTCTGGGTCTGGCGGGCGGTGTCAGTCTTGGGCCGGAACATCCGATCATGGCGGTTAACATCGGACTGGCAGTTTTCCTCGGTGCACGCATTTTGCCCCGTATTGGCGCACTGGACTGGACTATCCTTGCCTCCGCAGGCACCATCGGAGCGCTTTTTGGCACGCCCGTTGCCGCCGCACTGATCTTTTCGCAGACGCTCAGCAGCAACAACGATGTCCCGCTGTGGGATAAACTCTTTGCGCCGCTGATGGCCGCTGCTGCCGGCGCATTGACGACCAGCCTGTTTTTCCATCCCCATTTTTCACTCACCCTTCCCCACTATGGCCAGATGCAGATAGCCGATATCTTCAGCGGTGCCATCGTCGCCGCCATCGCCATTGCGCTGGGAATGGTGGCGGTATGGTGTCTTCCGCGTCTTCACCGGCTGATGCATAAGCTTAAGCACCCGGTATTCATTCTGGGAGTGGGTGGTTTCATCCTTGGTATTTTAGGGGCCATCGGCGGGGCGGTGACGTTGTTCAAAGGTCTGGATGAGATGCAGCAACTGGCCTTCAGTCAGGTGTTTAGCGTTTCAGATTATCTGCTGTTTGCGGTGATCAAACTGGCGGCGCTGGTAGTGGCTTCAGCCTGTGGTTTTCGCGGTGGGCGTATTTTCCCGGCGGTGTTTGTGGGTGTGGCGCTGGGGCTGATGCTGCACGGGCATGTGGATGCCGTCCCGGCGGCCATTACCGTATCCTGTTCGATTCTGGGGCTGGTTCTGGTGGTCACGCGCGACGCGTGGTTAAGTTTGTTTATGGCGGCAGTCGTCGTGCCGGATTCGACGCTTTTCCCCCTGCTCTGCATCGTGATGTTGCCCGCCTGGCTCCTGCTGGCGGGCAAACCCATGATGATGGCATGGCGTAACGATAAGTAATCAGGCGCTATTACGCGCTTCCAGCGCTTTAGTAATGGCCCCCAGCAGCGGCGGGATGTCTGCTTTCGGCAGCATCACCTCAATCAGCGAGAGCCGCTCGTGGTGGGCCACTTTTTCAAGCACGTCCACCAGCTGTTCCGCTTCACTGACCCGCCAGCACTGAGCCTGAGGATCAAGGCTCAGTGCCTGTGGAATTTGCGTCCAGTTCCACAACGCAATGTCGTTGTACCGCTGTTCCGGCCCGTGGATTGCTCGTTCAACCGTATATCCTTCATTGTTAAGCACAAGGATGATGGGGTGCTGTTTATCACGCAACATCGATCCAAGCTCCTGAATAGTCAGCTGAGCCGCACCATCCCCTGTCAGAACAATCACGCGCCGGTTCGGACATGCCGTTTGCGCACCGAATGCTGCCGCCAGCGTATAACCAATCGACCCCCATAGCGGCTGGACGATAAAATTCACGTCTGCCGGTAGACGAAGGTCAATCGCGCCGAAGGCCGAGGTGCCCTGATCCGCAAGAATGATATCTCCCGGGCGAATGAACGTCTGCAACGTTCTCCAGAAATTGTCCTGGGTAAGTGAGCCATCTGGCTGCGGGAAGGCCATTGCACCATGAGAAGACGGTACAGGCTTATCGTGCACGTGCTGTTTGCACAGCTCCACCAGCGTCTCAATCGCCTGAAGCATCGGAATACCGGTAAACCAGATATCGCCGACGCGAGCGGCATGAGGCTGGACTTCTATCGTTTGCGCCGGGGTTAACTGATGGGTGAACCCCGCCGTCAGGGTATCGGTAAAACGCGTGCCGATGCACAATACCGTGTCCGCCCCTTCAATCGCCTCTTTTACCGCGCCGGCGCTGGCTGAACCACTGTACGTGCCGTAAAAACCAGTGTGACGTTCATCGAATATGCCTTTGCCCATCAGCATGGTGGCATGCGCCATCGGTACGTCCTTCACCCATTTTTGTAATGCATGTTTAAGGCCATGACGCAGGACCAGGAAATCCGCCAGGAGTGCAGTACGCTTGCTTCTGGCCAGCTTACTCTCTGCAGCATCGCGAAACGCCTTCAGGCACGCACTATCTGCATGAGCATGCTTTAGGGTGAGAGCGTTTACAGGGGGTGTAGCCGCTTTTTTTGCCACATCGGCAGGCAACATCAGGTAGCCGGGACGGCGTTCACGGAGCATCGTGGTCAGCACCCGGTCTATCTCATAACAGGCATTTTGTTCGGTCAGGATCGCCTGTGCGACAGTGATCGGTTCGCTCATATGGTAAAAATGACGAAACTCGCCATCACCCAATGTATGATGCAGCAACTCCCCTCTTTGCTGCGACGCCGTACCCGGCGCCCCCACAATATGTAGTACCGGCACGTGCTCAGCATAGCTGCCAGCGATACCGTTCATGGCACTTAATTCTCCAACGCCGAATGTCGTCAGCAGCGCGGCAAAACCCTTACATCGGGCGTATCCGTCAGCGGCATAAGATGCATTTAACTCGTTGGCACAGCCCACCCAACAGATATCCGGGCTGTCTATCACATGGTCGAGAAACTGCAGGTTATAGTCGCCCGGCACGCCAAACAGATGATCGGCTCCACAATCTGTAAGACGGTCCAGCAGGTAATCGGCGACGCAGTATGGGGTACGCATGACAGGTATCCTTCTTATGTTGACCTCACTTTGAGTATTAAAGAAGCGTGATGGCTGTCCAGAATTGGCAGCAAGAAGAGCATGGAAAGAATGCTTTACAAAAATGGCTGCGTTATTCTCCTTTTCTTCACGGTAGTGTAAACGCATACACGGATTTTTCTTTTCAGCGCCAGAGGTCATGAGAATGGGTTATCAGCCGGACAAAAATCGTTATCAGACAATGCAGTACCGTCGCTGTGGACAGAGCGGCCTGAAATTGCCAGCCATCTCCCTTGGGCTTTGGCATAACTTCGGTGACGCCACGCTTATCGAAAACAGCCGTCAACTTTTACAGCGCGCCTTCGATCTGGGCATCACACATTTCGATCTTGCTAATAACTATGGCCCGCCCCCGGGATCGGCTGAACGTAATTTCGGACGTATTTTGCAGGAGGAATTCCTGCCATGGCGCGACGAATTGATCATCTCAACCAAAGCGGGCTATACCATGTGGGAAGGCCCTTACGGTGACTGGGGGTCACGCAAATATCTGCTGGCAAGCCTGGATCAAAGCCTGAAACGTATGGGACTGGAGTATGTTGATATCTTCTACCATCATCGTCCTGACCCACTCACGCCGCTGCATGAAACAATGAAAGCGCTTGACCATGTCGTGCGTCAGGGAAAAGCGCTGTATGTCGGGTTATCCAACTATCCCGCTGAACTGGCTCGTAAAGCAATAGATATCCTTGAAGACCTTGGTACGCCCTGCCTGATCCACCAGCCGAAATACTCTATGTTTGAACGCGCGCCGGAAGAGGGTTTGCTGGATGTACTGCTGGAAAAAGGGGTCGGGTGTATTCCCTTCTCGCCACTGGCAGGAGGTCAACTAACCAACCGCTATCTAAACGGTATACCTGCAGACTCACGTGCGGCGAGTGGCAGTAAATTCCTTAATCCTGACCAGATCACTGAAGAGAAGCTGGTTAAGGTCAGAAAACTGAACGCTCTGGCGGAAAGCCGCAGCCAGAAGCTGTCTCAGATGGCGCTGGCCTGGATCTTACGCCATGAATCGGTGACATCTGTACTTATTGGGGCAAGCAAGGCCGCCCAGATTGATGACGCCGTGGGCATGCTGGAAAACCGCCATTTTTCAGATGAAGAACTGAACATAATTGAAGGGATCCTTGGCAGTTCAAATTAAAAGCGCTTTTAGCAAAAAGTGCTCTCATTCATGAATTCGGAGTTCAGGCGATGAAACGAGGCTTTACCAACTCGTAATATTGAGTTAACAGGCCCAACGAAGGCCCCGATCGTGAAGGAGAAAGAGTATGTTCAGGTCACTGATTCTTGCAGCGGTATTACTGGCTTCGGCCCCGCTGATCGCCACTGCGGGCGAAATCACCCTGTTGCCATCCGTAAAATTACAAATTGGCGATCGTGACGATTACGGCAGATACTGGGACGGCGGCTATTGGCGCGACCGTGACTACTGGCATCGTCATTATGAGTGGCGTGGAGATCGCTGGTGGAAACATGATAACGGCAGACACCGTGGCTGGTATAAAGATAATGCCTATGAGCGCGGTTACCGTGAAGGCTGGAACGATCGTGACGACCACCGTGGCGGCTGGGGTCGCGGTAAAGGTCACGGCCATGGCCATGGCCACCATTAATGCAAAAAGGAGCCTCACGGCTCCTTTTTCTTTATTAAACCTTACAGACCTAACACTGTTCCAATCAACAACCACAGGTTCAGCGCCACCACCACCACGACTATGGCCCAGCCGGTTCTTTTGACCAGCGTTGTGTTAACCAGGTCGCCCATCAGGGTTTTATTGCTGGTAAAGATCAGCAGCGGCACCAGCGCCAGCGCGATACCAAAACTCAACAAAACCTGACTCATGACCAGGATCCTCGTTGGATCGAGCCCCATCAGAATCACGATAAATGACGGCAGCATCGTGACAGAGCGGCGCACCCACAGTGGAATATGGAAACGAACAAACCCCTGCATGACCACCTGCCCTGCCAGCGTCCCCACAACCGTAGATGAGAGACCAGCGGCCACCAGACTCAGACCAAATATCGTGGCAGCAGCATGGCTCAGTAACGGCTCCAGTGTGAGATAAGCCTGATCGAGATCGGCAATCCCGGTGTGCCCGTTAAAGTGGAAAGCGGCCGCGGCAGTCGCCATCATCGCCAGATTCACAAAACCAGCAATTGTCATGGCGATAGCCACATCCCATTTGGTCGCAGAGTAACGTTCTTTACGCGTGCCGCCGTGGAGGTGCTGAGTCAGCGAAGAGTGCAGATAAATGACATGCGGCATGATGGTCGCCCCCAGCACACCGGCGGCCAGAAATACGGCTTCAGAGGTTGGCAGACTTGGGATCACCATCCCTTTACCGAGCTGAGCCAGATTGGGTTGTGAGAAAATCAGCTCGACAATATAGGCCGCAGCGACAAACAACAGCAGACCGCCAATAACTTTCTCCAGCGGTTTTTGCCCCCGACGCTGTAACATCAAAATCAGGAAGGTGGCGATCCCGGTCAGTACCGCCCCCTGCAACAGCGACACACCCAGAATCAATTTAAAGCCGATCGCCGCACCGATAAATTCAGCGAGATCGGTCGCCATGGCGATGATTTCGGCCTGAACCCAGTAGAGCCAGACCGCCGGGCGCGGGTAATGGTCACGAATTTGCTCAGCCAGGTTTTTACCCGTGGCAATCCCAAGCTTTGCGGAGAGCATCTGAATCAGCATCGCCATCAGGTTAGCCCAGACGACCACCCACAGCAGTTTATAGCCAAAGCTCGCCCCGGCCTGAATATTGGTCGCAAAATTGCCCGGATCGATATAGCCAATGGCAGCAATGAACGCAGGTCCCATTAATGCGAACCGCAACTTGCGCGCTGCTCTGCCACTGCTACCCTCTACGCGACTGTTTGTCATTTCTGCCTCTGAAAATATAGCCTTTGCTATGTTTAATGCTATCAAAATGAGAATGATTATCAAGATCATTTGTGAAGTTTACAGTGATTTCTCTGATAGCTTTGGACGATAGACAGGCGGGTAAGCTGAGGGCGACCTGACAAAAACTGAAATCGCGCGCTCTTTTGTGAAGACTAGCACACAAACTTAACTTTTCACTCATTTACCTAACATAACAAAAATGTATTGTGGATCACTAATTTTGAGACTCGTCACAGGATGTAACTATAGTGTGCCCTTGATCTCGTTTTCTTTTCCTTCGTTACATAGAATGTGCAAGAAAATTAAACCTGCCTCAAATTTGGAGCAAATATGGACCGCGTCCTTCATTTTGTCCTGGCACTTGTTGTCGTTACTGCACTTGCATTGCTGGTCAGCACAGACCGCAAAAAAATTCGTATTCGTTATGTTGTCCAACTGCTGGTCATTGAAGTTTTACTCGCCTGGTTCTTCCTGAACTCCAACGTGGGGCTTGGCTTCGTAAAAGGCTTCTCCGAAATGTTCGAAAAACTGCTCGGGTTTGCCAACGAAGGGACAAACTTCGTCTTCGGTAAAATGAACGACGAAGGTCTGGCGTTCTTCTTCCTGAAGGTGCTGTGCCCAATCGTCTTCATCTCTGCGCTGATCGGTATTCTGCAGCACATCCGTGTTCTGCCGTTTATTATTCGTGGAATTGGTTTCCTGTTATCCAAAGTAAACGGTATGGGTAAGCTGGAATCATTCAACGCCGTCAGTTCCCTGATCCTTGGTCAGTCTGAGAACTTCATCGCGTATAAAGATATTCTCGGTAAGATGTCCCGCAACCGCATGTACACCATGGCGGCAACCGCAATGTCTACCGTTTCCATGTCTATCGTGGGCGCGTATATGACCATGCTGGAGCCAAAATACGTGGTTGCTGCACTGGTTCTGAACATGTTCAGCACCTTTATCGTTCTGTCACTGATCAACCCGTACCGCGTTGATGCCAGCGAAGAGAACATCCAGATGTCAAACCTGCACGAAGGTCAGAGCTTCTTCGAAATGCTGGGTGAGTACATTCTGGCAGGTTTCAAAGTGGCGATTATCGTTGCCGCCATGCTGATCGGCTTCATTGCCCTGATTTCTGGCCTGAACGCCCTGTTCGCTGCGGTTCTGGGCATCTCCTTCCAGGGTATTCTGGGCTACATCTTCTACCCTATTGCATGGGTGATGGGTGTTCCGGCTCACGAAGCACTGCAGGTGGGCAGTATTATGGCGACTAAACTGGTGTCTAACGAATTCGTTGCGATGATGGATCTGCAGAAGATTGCCAGCACCCTTTCTCCACGCGCGGAAGGCATTCTGTCCGTGTTCCTGGTTTCCTTCGCTAACTTCTCATCCATCGGTATTATCGCCGGTGCGATTAAAGGTCTGAACGAAGAACAGGGTAACGTGGTTTCTCGCTTTGGCCTGAAACTGGTTTACGGCTCTACGCTGGTAAGCGTCCTGTCTGCTTCTATCGCAGCACTGGTACTGTAAGGTTTACTGTTAAAACACAAACCGGGAGCCTGGCTCCCGGTTTTTTTATGCCCGCAATTCTTCCAGCGGTGTAGGTTTGCCTATCAGGTAGCCCTGCAGGTAATCCACGCCGAAGCTTAGCAGCATCTCGCGCTGAGCTGGTGTTTCCACATATTCAGCCACCACACACAGAGATTTTGTCTTCGCCAGATTACACATCGACTGGACGATCATCGCATCCATGTCGTCAGTACAAATATCTTTTACAAAGCAGCCATCAATCTTAATGATGTCTGCCTGCAGACGTCTGAGACGCTCATAGTTCGCGTAACCCGTACCAAAGTCATCAATGGCGATCCGGAAACCGTAATCCCGCAACTGTTGGATATTGTTGATACTGCTTCCTGAATTCGAAAAGGCCTGCTCCTCAGTGATTTCGATAATGACGGCCTGAGGGGCTATACCATACCGTTCGAAGAGGGCGCAAATCTCACTGGCCACCTCTTTTTGCATCAGCGTCAACGGCATCAGATTGACAGAAAAACGGGCACCGGCATGCGCCGCAGGGTGATCGCGCAGCCACACCAGTAACTTTTCCATTACACACATATCAAACCGATGACTGAGGTTGAATTGGGCAATCAACGGAATAAAGCGATCGGGAGTAATGATCTCCCCTTCGCTTTCCATCCGCGCCAGAATTTCGTAGTACCCACTCCCGTCAGCCTTCTGGATAGGCTGCGCGTATAAATGAAACTGGCCCGCGTCCAGGGCGTGTTTAATGCGCGCTAACATCAGAACACGTTCTGTCGTTTGTCCTGATGCCGCTTCAAGACTATTCGTGAGCGCAAGAACGTTATGCGCGCCGCAGGATTGCTCTGCCAGCCAGCTCAGTTGCCCCAGCGTGTGGTGTAACTTTTCGCCGTTTTCGACCATCCCCCAGGACGCGCCAAATTCAATATCCAGCCCGGTGTTGTTCCAGTAAATCTTACGACTGTTCAGCCGATCAACCATATGCTGAAGGCGCTCAGCTGTTCCCGGGCCTAGCAATACCAGTACCAGTTCGCTGCCAGGTAACTGGAATAGGGACTCATCTTTCTGCAGAAGTGGCTGAAGCGACGTGGCGATCGTTCGTTTGCAATGGACACGCATGAGCATCCCGTAGTGGCGGCTCAAAAATTCCAGGTTATCCATACGCAGAATGCTAACTTTTGCATCAGGATGATTCTCAAGATAATCCTCCAGCGCACGAATATTGGGCAAACCCGTCAGCGGATCGGTCAGCGCCCGGCCCTGCCAGCCCCGTTTTAACCACTCGCTGCGCTGATAAATGCGCGACATGTAAAGCAAACAGATGGCGAAAGAGATAAGCACGGAGAGGATAAAGGAGAGCGAATGGCCCGATTCAACCCCATTAAGGAAGTTATAGTTGTAGGTCAACAGCAGGAGTGCAGATACGGCCCAGAGCAAAGAGATAAGCGCATAGGTCAGGCGACTTATCGCTAACGTAAAAAGAATAAAAATCAGCGGCATCAAATAGCCCGCAATGACGGGAGATTCAAAAGGTCCACATAAAATGACGAGAATGAAACTTAAAAACATCAGCCAGACAAAAATATACAATGAATTTTTGTGAAGAAACACAGGCTTTACGCTTCGCCGCCAGAACGTGATGGCATAGCGAGGATTAACTATCATTCTTAATGGGTAATAGAACATCATGGTAAAAATCAACGCCGCGCAGATCAGACTTTGAATATCCACCACATTGTAAATTACCGTTCCTTCGCCGAAGAAGGTTGAAATTGTCACCGGGAAATCAAACAAATAGCCTGCCATATACATCGACAGCTTAATACCTATTGGCACGATAAAACCGAGCCAGAATATACGTAAACCGATGTGCTTGTTAGGGATACTGTAACGCCAACGCTTACCCAGCATGAGGCGTAGCAGACCGCACGCTGCGAACAACGCGAAGGTCTGACAAAACAGTAAAACTGAATATTGTAGTGGCGCTAAATTAACATAAAATAAATTAGTGACAGTAAAACCTAACAAAACAGGAAGAATTGCCCTGCGTCCAAATAACAGAATTACCGCCAGCATAACGCTTAGCGGTAACCATGCTAAATAAACGTCATGACCATTAACAATTGCGCGCGGAGAGAGGAAACGGGAGAAAGGTACCGCAATCAGGCAAAGCGCCAGGGCAATCATAAATATCTTTACGTTATTGTAAGTTTTTCTATTCATTAAGCTGATGAGTATATTATCCGTTCGTATCATTGACCGGATGGATAATATGTTTATTAATTGCGCGAAGCAAGTTCAAGTCTAATTATGGACGGGTTTATTGCTTTCGATTGAGGTGAGGTACAGGAATATATCTATTTTTATAACAAAATGTAGTAGTGCGTGTTACAAGCGCATAAAAAAAGCCCTCGTCTTTTGACGAGGGCTTAAAATTTTGGTGGAGCTAAGCGGGATCGAACCGCTGACCTCTTGCATGCCATGCAAGCGCTCTCCCAGCTGAGCTATAGCCCCACATGTTACTTTACTGACCGCACTCTGTTGGGTTCAGAGTTTGGTGGAGCTAAGCGGGATCGAACCGCTGACCTCTTGCATGCCATGCAAGCGCTCTCCCAGCTGAGCTATAGCCCCATCGTAAAGCTGTCATGTTGACGGGCGGCATAATATGAATTCCGCTGCGGAGTGTCAACGGCAAAATCAATGACCGCCGCTCAATCGCCGAAAAATCATGCAAATGAATCACTTTGCGAGCTTGCTCGCAGTCATGAGTTAAGCCTGTCACGTTTTCACGTAAAACGGTGCTATAAAATGAACCGTTAATTATCCCTACAAATATTCAGGAAATTGCATGATCAAGGAACGAATGACGCCAGAAGAGTTAGCCTTGCTCACTGGCTATAGCCGCCAGACCATCAATAAATGGGTACGTAAAGAGGGTTGGATTACATCACCAAAACCGGGAGTCCAGGGTGGGAAAGCGCGTCTGGTACATGTGAACGAAAAAGTACGTGACTTTATCCGCAGCGCACGCCGGGCAACTGAAACGTCTGATATACCAGAAGGTGCCAACCAGGATGGTTCGCTTCACAACCTACTCCTGACGCTGGCCAATGAAATGACACCGGAAGAGCAGAAGCAAATGACATCGCTGTTACTGCGGGAAGGGATAACCGGATTGTTGCAACGTTTAGGGATTCGCGACCAGAACTAATATGAAAAGATTACGTAGTAAAATGACCACGGAAGAGCTGGCGGAGAGTTTGGGTGTTGCCCGACAGACCATTAATCGTTGGATACGTCAACAGGGTTGGAAAACCGAAGGGCTCAATGGCGTAAAAGGCGGTCGGGCGCGGCTAATCCATATCGATGCGCGCGTGAAGGAACATATTATGAGCCTCCCGGCAATCCGTACTCGTCAGGCGGTTTACCATCTGGCAGAAGTCCCCCCATCATACAGTGCCCCCTCTTCAAACCTGCGTTCGGGCATTATCGAAACGCTGGAGAGTATGACCCAGCTAGAGCAGAAGCGTCTGGACACATTATTGAAACGTGAAGGTATTCGCGGCTTTCTTACACGCCTGGGTATTGCTGAATCAAATACATAAAAAAACGGCAGGTTACCCTGCCGTTTCTCGTCCTGAAGACTTAATTACTGCTGATTTTCGCGTTCAGAGATAAAGTCCAGTGCCTTGTTAATACGCGCTACACTGCGCGACTTGCCGATGGCATGGACAGTCACATCCAGCGCCGGGGACTGGCCCGCACCGGTCACCGCAACGCGCAATGGCATGCCTACTTTCCCCATGCCGACTTCCAGCTCATCAGCAGTTGCCTGAATAGCGTGATGCACATTTTCCGCAGTCCATTCGGTAAGAGCCGCCAGTTTGTCACGCACCACTTCCAGCGGCTGACGCGCAACCGGGCGCAGATGTTTCTTCGCGGCGTCCGCATCGAACTCATCAAACTCTTCATAGAAGTAACGGCAGCTTTCAGCGATCTCTTTCAGCGTTTTGCAACGCTCGCCGAGCAGTTTCACCAGGTCCGCCAGCTCTGGGCCAGTGCGGGTATCAATATTTGCCTGCTCAATGTGCCACTGCAGATATGTCGCGACATATTCAGGCGGCATGGTATTGATGTAATGGTGGTTCAGCCACAGCAGTTTGTCGGTATTAAATGCACTCGCCGATTTGCTCACAGAGCTCAGAGAGAACAGATTGATCATCTCTTCGCGACTGAAGATCTCCTGGTCACCGTGAGCCCAGCCCAGTCGCACCAGGTAGTTCAACAGCGCTTCCGGCAGATAACCATCGTCACGGTACTGCATGACACTGACCGCGCCATGGCGTTTAGACAGCTTTTTACCGTCGTCGCCATTGATCATGGAGACGTGCGCATAAACAGGCACTGGTGCGTTCAGCGCCTTCAGGATGTTGATCTGACGCGGGGTGTTGTTGATATGGTCTTCACCACGAACAACGTGCGTAATTTCCATATCCCAGTCATCAACCACGACGCAGAAGTTATAGGTTGGAGAACCGTCGGTACGGCGGATGATCAGGTCGTCCAGCTCCTGATTGCTGAATTCGATCGGGCCACGGATCTGGTCGTCGAAGATCACTGAACCCTCTTGCGGGTTAGCAAAACGCACCACGCATGGCTCATCAGCAGCATGTTCGCTATGGTCATGGCGGCAACGACCGTCATAACGTGGCTTCTCACCGTTCGCCATCTGCTCTTCACGCAGCGCGTCCAGACGTTCTTTGGAGCAGTAGCACTTATACGCCGTGCCCGCGACCAGCATCTCATCAATCACAGCGTTATAGCGGTCGAAACGTTTGGTCTGGAAATACGGGCCTTCATCCCATTCCAGATTCAACCAGTTCATACCATCCATGATGGCTTCAATTGCTTCCGGCGTAGAGCGCTCAAGATCGGTATCTTCAATACGCAGGACGAACTCACCTTTGTTGTGACGAGCAAAAAGCCAGGAATAGAGAGCAGTACGAGCACCACCGACGTGCAGATAGCCTGTCGGGCTCGGCGCGAAGCGAGTTTTGATTTTCATGAAATGGCCTTACGTTATAAAGATGCCGGTATTCGGCAAATCCTGGGGAAAAAACGATGGGCAATATTCTATCACTGTGGGGGGATTCCTCAATGTTGATCCCTTTATCGTGACCGAGTTTGCTATTTTTGTTTAGAAATCATGCTCCACCGCCCATTTCGCGATCGTTTTGTTTAATTTTACGACGAACGAATAAAAACTTTAGAAAATGCGTTGACTCATTTTCAACTCTCCCTATAATGCGACTCCACACAGCGGGGGTGATTAGCTCAGTTGGTAGAGCATCTCCTTTACACGGAGGGGGTCGGCGGTTCGAGCCCGTCATCACCCACCATCTACTTCACGTAGACTCGCAGTGTAGATAAGAATTGAGATTGGGCGATTAGCTCAGTTGGTAGAGCATCTCCTTTACACGGAGGGGGTCGGCGGTTCGAGCCCGTCATCGCCCACCATTCTCACCTTATCAAAGCAGTTCCGAAATGGGCGATTAGCTCAGTTGGTAGAGCATCTCCTTTACACGGAGGGGGTCGGCGGTTCGAGCCCGTCATCGCCCACCATTTCGGGTCGTTAGCTCAGTTGGTAGAGCAGTTGACTTTTAATCAATTGGTCGCAGGTTCGAATCCTGCACGACCCACCAATGTAAAAAAGCGCCCTAAAGGCGCTTTTTTGCTATCTGTGATTTACATCATCGTTAAAGTTGCAATCAACCTTTCTACTGCGGGTGTTGCCTGCTTCGCGTCATATACCACATACAGATCAGCCGGTATGCGCTCGCGCAAAGGGCGGAAGACCACGCCTGGCCACTGCATTTGCGCGTAACTGTCAGCGGCAAGCGTAATCCCCATCCCCATACTAATCATCGCCAGTACCGTCTGTGGTTCAACAGCTTCGCGTACAATCATCGGCGAGAACCCGGCCTGCTGGCATACGCGATGTAAAAATGCCCAGTCAGAATGTGCTGAAGGCATGGTGACAAAATACTCATCCTGTAGCTCTGAGAGCGTAATAGATGATTCGCTGACCAGTCGGTGATCTTCCGGCATTGCAACAAGAAAAGCGGCATCACGCAATCGCACGCTGGTAAACCCGGCGGTGGGTTCAGTTGCCATTCGCCAGATCCCGACATCCAGCTCACGACGTTCAAGCAAAGCCATTTGCATGACCGGCGATTTTTCGCGAAAAACAACATCAACATTCGGATGCTCTTTCAGGAAAGCGCGCATGACCGTGCGCACCTCGCTCCACATGGCGGTACCGACAATCCCCAGCTCAATGCGCCCCGCCTCACCCCGGCCAATTTGCTCGACGCGAGCCAGCGCCTGGTTTGCACTGGCGAGCAGCCGACGGGACTCTTCCATCAGCACTTTACCGGCATGCGTCAACGCGACACTCCGCGAGTGGCGAATAAACAGTAACGTCCCCAGTTGGCTTTCCAGCTCTTTAATATGCAGGCTTAACGGCGGCTGGGACATATTAAGACGGGCCGCAGCCCGCCCAAAATGCAATTCTTCCGCCACGGCAAGAAAATAACGCAGCAGCTTGAGATCGGTCCGATAGACGCGTTCCATCAAAACATATCCTGGCGATAACATTTAAGCGTCTACCTTAAAGCCTTTCATCGTCCACAGGAAAAATTTAGTGCGCAACTGTGCGCATCTCGCTGTTTTTACTGATGTGGTGATAGTGAAAGCTGAAATAAAACACCACAGCAAGCACCAGCGCATAGGCCGCAAACACCAGCCAGATGGTCTGCCAGTCCTTAACCCCATCCACCGAGAAGTAATCGACTGCCATACCGCTTAACACGGACCCGAAATAAGCACCAATACCGTTAACGGTGGTCATAAACAGCCCTTGCGCGCTGGCACGGATATCAGAGCTCACCTCCTGCTCAACAAACACCGAGCCGGAAATATTGAAGAAGTCGAACGCACAGCCGTAGACAATCATTGAAAGCATGAGCAACGCAAAGCCTGTTGCGGACGGATCGCCAAAGGCAAACAGCCCAAACCGCAACATCCAGGCCACCATGCTCATCAGCATGACGGTTTTAATACCAAATCGTCTGAGGAAATATGGGATAGTCAGAATGAAGAACACTTCTGACATCTGCGAGACGGAGAGCAAAATGGACGGGTATTTGACGATAAAGCTCTCCGCATACGCCGGATTCCGTGCAAAATCATGCAGAAAAGGACTGCCAAACGTGTTGGTTATCTGCAGCACGGCGCCCAGCAGCATCGCGAATAAAAAGAACACCGCCATGCGGGGTTGTTTAAACAGGATAAATGCATTGAGGCCCAGTTTACTTGCCAGAGACGGAGACGTTTTTGTCGTCGCAACCGGAGTGGCCGGTAGCGTCAGAGAGTAGATTGCCAGCAGCAGGGATGCAGCAGCTGCTATATAGAGCTGCACGTTGCTGAGCTCCGCCCCCATCAGGCTGATGGCCCACATCGCGGCAATAAATCCCACGGTGCCATACACCCTCACTTGCGGAAAATGGCTTACCGTATCCAGCCCTGACTGTTCAAGGCAGGAGTAAGAAATCGTGTTCGACAACGCAATCGTGGGCATAAAGGCCATCGCATTCACCAGCATGACCCAGAACATTAACCCGGGTTCATTGACCTGCGCGGCATAACAGAGGGCAACGGCACAGACGAGGTGGCAAATCACGTATGCACGGTCTGCTCGCAGCCATTTGTCGGCAATAATCCCCACCAGAGATGGCATAACAATTGCGGCCAGCCCCTTGGAACTGTAAACCATCCCCACGTCGGAGCCGGTAAAATGTAGAGTGTTAATCATGTAAGCGCCGAGGGTAACCAGCCAACTCCCCCAGATAAAATATTGCATAAAGGACATCATCTTTAAGCGAGTCGTGATGTTCATATTCCATTCCTTATAGCAGTGTGGCCCTCACGGGCCACTTTATTGTTTTAATCAGGCAATATGGCGAAGAAAACCGCAGATAAGGTTGATGAAGTTCTGGCGGGAAAGCTCAGCTGCAGCCAGTGTTTGTTCGTGTGAGAGTTTTACCTCGCCCAGACCTTCAGCAAGATTCGTAATTGCAGAAACGGCCACCACTTTCAGGTTACAGTGACGTGCAGAGATCACTTCCGGCACCACAGACATGCCCACCACGTCGCCACCGATAATTTGCATCATGCGGATCTCCGCTGCAGTCTCGAAGTTGGGGCCAGGATAAGAGACAAACACGCCTTCATGCAGAGGGAAGCCCTCCTTCGCGGCCACGGTTTGCAAAACGGCACGGTAGTTTGCGTCGTAAGCATTAGCCAGCGAGAAGAAGCGATCACCAAAACGTTCATCGTTTAGCCCCACCATCGGCGTTCCCGGCATGGTGTTGATATGGTCACTCAACGCAATCAGGCTTCCGGGCTTAACGTCTTTACGCAATGAGCCCGCAGCATTGGTGCTAAACAGCAGCTCGCAACCCAGCAGTTTGAACGTGCGGATCGCATCGGTCATGACGGTCATCCCGCGGCCTTCATAGAAGTGACCCCGCCCTTTCATACAGGCAACAGGTACACCGGCAAGATGTCCCAGGACCAGCTCACCGGCATGACCGTGAACCGTACTCACAGGGAAACCCGGCAGCTTTTCGTAGCTCAGAGAAACGGCGTCTTCAATCTGGTCGGCTAGTGCGCCAAGGCCAGAACCGAGAATGAACGCAACGCGCGGCGTGAAATTCGGTTTAGCGGTGCGGATGATGTCCGCGCAGTACCATGGGTTATTTGAGAGGGTCATAAAGGCTCCTTGAGAATTAAGATCGCGATATCACGGATCGCATGACCTTAGTCTTATATCTGGAGCCTGCGGTTTACCTCCAATACACTTTCACAGCACCATCAATACTGATTGTGTATCAATGTACCTCCCTGCCAGATATGGCAGTTTTGCTCAAGCTAATCCCGTCGGTGCCGATACCTCTGTTTTATAGCGAGATGAAATACTATGTCGACGATTCAGGTGACTACACCCTCAGTACAAACCAGCAATAGTGGAAGTAATCATTCTGGTAACAATGATATTGCTGCGCAAATAAACCGCATTAAAGAGCAGATCACTAAGCTTACTCAGCAGCTAAAAGAGCTACCAGAGAGTACTGGCAGTACGGAAGAAAAGAAAAAACAACAGGAACTCATTCAGGCGCAGCTTAAAGTGCTGCAGGCCCAGCTTGCCGCGCTGCAGCGTCAGCAGGCCGAAGAAGCCCAGAAGAAACAGGATCAAAAGCTGGGTAAAGTGGAAGGTGTGAATAGCCCGTCAGATAATCATCAGATTGATATCTACATCTAATCTTCTGATGCGTTAAACAGTGGGTCGCGTATGCGGGCCTCGGTTAATCGTTGCGCCTGGATACGCACCACTTCCCAGATGGCCTGTGCCGCCCCCGAGAGTGAACGATTTTTTCGCCGCACCAGCATCAGCTTTCGCTCGACAACAGGCACCAATCGCTTCACGGACAGCCGACTTCCCTGTGGCAGGGGAAGTGCCAGGGCGGGCAACACGCTGATACCAATGCCAGCTTCCACCATAGGAAACAGCGTCGCCGGGTGACCAATCTCCTGCACGATCGTTGCCTTTACTCCCTGAGTCACCAGCGCAGAATCAATCAGCGGACGGCTGCCCGAGGCATAATCCTGCAATACCAGGTTCGCTCCCTGAAGAGACTGCCAGCTGACTACCGGTAATACTGCCAGCGGATCGTCGTCCCGGCAGAGCAGCAAAAAGGGCTCAGAAAGTACGCTTTCGCACGCCAGATCGCTCACCTGACCTGGATCGATCACAATCCCAAAATCCACATCCCCCTGTCGGATGCTTTCCAGCACCCACTGTTGCGGTCTGTCATGTAAAACAAAATCAATATCCGGGTAGCGGTGGTTTCCCTCGGCAATACACTGCGGGATAAGGTGGGCAGAGATCGTCTGGCTGGCAGCGACCCGCACCGTACCCGAAAGTTGCTGTCCCAACCGCCCAACATCCCTGAGCGTACTGTTCAATTCATCAAGTAACCGATCGAGGCGCAAGGCCAGCTGCTGCCCGGCTTCAGTCAACACAACTTCGCGCGTGGTGCGGTCAAGTAACCGCACACCCGTTTGACTCTCCAGCTCTTTCACACTGTGACTCACCGCCGACTGGCTCAGGCCAATCATCTCCCCTGCCCGGCTGAAGCTGCGGGCGTTTGCCACGGTGACAAAAATGCGAAGCTGACGTAAGGAATAATTCATCTGTTTAATTCATAAATGGATGCAATAAATCAATTTTATTTCTCAAATGGAAAAAAGCACAATAGCGACATCTGTTTTCAGGAGTCATTATGAAACTATTTCGTATTGTTGATCCGTTTACGCTTACCCTGGTTGCTACCGTTTTACTGGCCTCTTTCTTCCCCGCTCGCGGGGGATTTGTTCCGTTTTTTGAGGGGCTAACGACGGCCGCCATCGCACTGCTGTTCTTTATGCACGGCGCAAAACTCTCCCGCGAAGCCATTATCGCTGGTGGTAGCCACTGGCGACTACACCTCTGGGTGATGTGCAGCACGTTCATTCTGTTCCCCATTCTCGGCGTTCTGTTTGCGTGGTGGGCTCCGGTTAACGTCGACCCGGCGCTCTACACCGGTTTCCTGTATCTGTGCATTCTGCCAGCCACCGTGCAGTCCGCCATTGCCTTCACCTCGCTGGCAGGCGGTAACGTCGCGGCCGCAGTCTGTTCGGCGTCGGCATCCAGCCTGTTAGGGATTTTCGTCTCCCCATTGCTGGTGGGTTTGCTGATGAACATGCACGGCGCGGAAGGTAACCTTGAGCAGGTGGGTAAAATCTGTCTGCAGCTGCTGCTGCCGTTTGTCCTGGGGCATCTCTCGCGTCCGTGGACGGGCGCGTTTGTGGCAAAGCACAAAAAATGGATCTCAAAAACCGATCAGTCGTCAATTCTGCTGGTGGTCTATTCCGCTTTCAGTGAAGCGGTGGTAAATGGGATTTGGCATAAGGTCGGCGCAGGCTCACTGCTGTTTATCGTGGTGGTCAGCCTCGTCCTGCTGGCGATTGTAATTGCGGTTAACGTCTTTGTGGCACGCAAGTGCGGCTTCAACAAAGCGGATGAAATTACGATTGTGTTCTGCGGTTCGAAAAAGAGCCTGGCGAACGGTATCCCGATGGCCAACATTCTGTTCCCGACCTCGGTGATTGGGATGATGGTGCTGCCGCTGATGATTTTCCATCAGATCCAGCTTATGGTCTGCGCGGTGCTGGCGCGTCGTTACAAGCGCCAGACTGAAAAACTGGCGCAGGAAGAGACCCGCACCGCAAAAGCTTAAGGGCGTTTCAGGGGCTGAACCAGCTGGGTCAGCCCCTCAGTTTTGATCAGTAGCGTGATAGCCATCAACTCACCCAATCGCCCTGCCGGGAATTCATCCTTACGGGCAAACCACAGCAGATACTCTTCCGGCAAATCGATCAGCCTGCGGCCTTTATATTTACCGAACGGCATCTCGGTGTTGGCGATCTCAACGAGTTGCTCTTTCTCCACGTTATTCTCCTAACAGACGCATCATTTCCGCTTCGTCGATCACCGCAATGCCGAGCTCCTGGGCTTTCGCCAGCTTCGAACCCGCCGCCTCTCCGGCAATCACCAAATCGGTTTTCTTCGACACGCTGCCCGCCACTTTGGCCCCCAGCGCCACCAGACGCGCTTTCGCATCGTCACGTGAAAGCTGGCTCAGGCTGCCGGTCAGCACCACCGTTTTACCGGCGAACGGACTGTCGATCTCTTCGGCATTAACCACCACCGGTGCCGGCCATTTGATGTCCTCTTCCAGCAGCTTGCCGATGACTTCGCGGTTGCTCTCTTCAGCAAAGAAGTTAAAGACATGCGTGGCAACAACAATTCCAACATCCGGGACTTTCTGCAATTCGTCGATGCTCGCTTTTTCCAGCGCGTCCAGCGTACCAAAGTACGCTGCCAGCCCCGCAGCCGTTGCTTCGCCGACTTCACGAATACCCAGCGCGTAGAGGAAGCGTGCGAAGGTCGTCTCTTTCGCGGCTTCCAGAGCATTCACGATATTCTGCGCTGACTTAGGCCCCATGCGATCAAGCCCCGTCAGTTTACCCGCCGTCAGCCTGAAGAGATCCGCCGGCGTGTGGACATACTCTTTCTCAACCAGCTGATCGATAATTTTATCGCCCATGCCATCGACGTCCATCGCCCGACGGGAGACGAAGTGCTTCAGCGATTCTTTACGCTGCGCGCCGCAGATTAAACCGCCCGTACAGCGCGCCACCGCTTCACCTTCCACACGCTCAACGTCCGAGCCGCATACCGGGCAATGGGTGGGAAAAATAATCTCGCGCGTATCATCAGGACGTTCTGACTCAACAACGTTAACCACCTGTGGAATAACATCGCCCGCGCGGCGAATGACCACTTTGTCGCCAATACGCAGACCAAGACGCTCAATTTCATCGGCGTTATGCAGCGTGGCGTTACTCACCAGCACGCCCGCCACCTGCACCGGCTCCAGACGGGCGACCGGGGTAATGGCTCCCGTACGTCCCACCTGGAACTCCACGTCGCGGACAAAGGTCATCTGCTCCTGAGCAGGAAACTTAAACGCCACCGCCCAGCGCGGAGCACGCGCAACAAAGCCTAACTGCTCCTGAAGCGCTAACGAGTTAACCTTAATGACGACGCCATCAATATCAAAGCCGAGCGTTGGACGGTCCTCTTCCACCTTGTGGTAGAAGGCCAGTACTGCTTCCGGGGAGTCGCAAAGCTGAACACGGTTGCTCACCGGCAGGCCCCACGCTTTAAACTGCAGCAGACGTCCGAGGTGCGTATCCGGTAGCTCGCCCCCCTCCAGAATCCCTACGCCGTAGCAGAAGAAAGTAAGCGGTCGCTTCGCGGTGATGCGTGGATCAAGCTGGCGCAGAGAGCCTGCCGCCGCATTACGCGGGTTAGCAAACACTTTCCCACCAGTGCGGCGCGCTTCGTCGTTGATTTTCTCGAAGCCCGCCTGGGGCAGGAACACTTCACCGCGCACTTCCAGTCGCGCAGGAATGTTCTCACCCTGCAGTTTCAGCGGGATCGCGCGGATAGTGCGCACGTTGGTGGTGATGTCTTCCCCGGTGGTACCATCACCACGAGTTGCCGCACGCACCAGCACGCCGTTTTCATAGAGAAGACTTACCGCAAGGCCGTCCAGCTTCAGCTCACAGCACCAGGTAAGGTTATCGCTACTTTTAAGGCGATCCTGCACACGCTTATTAAACGCGAGAAAACTCTCTTCATCGAAGACGTTGTCCAGCGACAGCATCGGCACTTCATGACGCACCTGGCTGAAAGCCCCCAGCGGCTCAGCGCCGACGCGTTGGGTGGGTGAATCGGGTGTGATGAGTTCCGGATGCTGAGCCTCTAATTCGCGGAGTTCGCGCATCAGACGGTCATACTCCGCATCCGGTAATTCCGGCGCGTCCATAACATGATAGAGATATTCATGATGGCGAAGCGTGGTTCGCAGTTCAGTGAGTTGTTGTTCGATTGAGTCCATATCGCACCATCAATGAGAAAAAACCCCCGACATGCGGGGGTTGAGGAGGAGTCGAAGTAAACGCGACGATTACGCGTTGGCTTCCTTAACTTCGCGGATGCGGTCCTGATACTCGCGCAGCTTCTGCGGGGTCATCATTCGACGCTGATCGTCGAGCACCACACCACCCACTTCATCAGCGATGTGCTGAGCGGATTGCAGCATCAGCTTAAAGTTCTGCAGTTCGTCACCATAGGACGGCACCTGCATAAAGATTGTGACACCCGGCGTCACGAAATCACCGGTCATTTCCGGGTCAAAGGTGCCAGGATTGACCATATTGGCCAGGCTGAACAGCGCCGGGCCACTACCGTCTGGGCTCAGGTGGCGATGGAAAATATTCATGTCGCCAAACTTGAAGCCTGCCTGCTGAATACTGTTAAGCAGCACGTCACCGTTGAGATGGCTGCCGTGATGTGCGGCAACGTTCATGATGATCACCGCTTCTTTGCGCTGCGGTTTTTCAACAACCGGTTCTGGCTCGATGACGGGCTCTGGCTCAACGTGCGGGGCCGGAGCGGGCTGCGGCGCAGGCTGCACATGCTGCTGCGGTTGTTGTACCGGTTGCACTGGCTGTTGCACAGGTTGCTGTTGAACCGGCTGAGGTGCAGCAGGCTGCTGATGGACAGGCTGTTGCGGCGGCTGGCGCACCGGCTCTTCCACAGGCTGCGGCGCTGGCTGGCGCGGCTGTGCGGAAGCATACGGCGGTTGATACTGGTGCTGCGCAGTACGGGTCGCTTCATGCTCCCCATGAGCCGCGCCGGGGGCAGTATTGACCCGATGAACACGAACTTCACCCACGCCGTCGTCGTCGCTTCCATCGATGTCATCTTCACTGTCATCGTCGTCACGACTGGACTTCATGCGCTTCAGTGGGCGATCGCGAAACATCGAGGAACGCTCTTTACGGCTGGTCCAGAAACCATGTACCAGTAAAGCGATTATGGCGATCGCGCCAACAATGATTAATATCAGACGCAAATCCTGCATCATTATATTCTCTGTTGTTCTAACACCTTGCCACCACGGCAAACATTTACTCACTAAGAGTATTTGCCGTTTACGTCAAGTGCAAGTGTGTGCAGAGCATTCACAGCATAAAGATGAAGGAAATCGTGCTTTTTGCTGGTTTTTCGAACATTTCCTAACTGGTCATTGGTCCGTAAGTGGATAATATAGGCGGGCAATTCCACTGGTTGTGAAAAAAGGAGTACAGCCTGGCTATGGTTTCAACATCTTCTTCCCCCCCTCGCAGCGGCGTCTGGTATTTTTCTCAGGGCTGGAAACTGGTCTCATTGCCGGGTATTCGACGTTTCGTCATCCTGCCTCTGTTGATCAACATTATTCTGATGGGCGGTGCGTTCTGGTGGCTGTTCACAAAGCTGGAAAGCTGGATCCCCTCGCTAATGAGCCATGTTCCTGAGTGGCTGCAGTGGCTGAACTACCTGCTCTGGCCGGTTGTGGTCATCTCGGTACTGCTGGTATTCGGTTACTTCTTTTCAACGATCGCGAACTGGATAGCCGCGCCCTTTAACGGCCTGCTGGCGGAACAGCTGGAGGCACGGCTTACCGGGGCAACGCCACCGGACACGGGCGTGCTGGGGATCATGAAAGACATTCCACGTATCATGAAGCGCGAGTGGCAGAAATTTGCCTGGTACCTGCCCCGTGCGGTTGTGCTGCTTATCCTCTATTTAGTGCCCGGTATCGGTCAAACGGTGGCTCCGGTGCTGTGGTTCCTGTTTAGCGCATGGATGCTGGCGATCCAGTACTGCGACTATCCATTCGATAACCACAAAGTACCGTTTAAAGCGATGCGCACAGCCCTGCGCACCCAGAAGGTTGCCAATATGCAATTTGGCGCACTGACCAGCCTGTTCACGATGATTCCGTTCCTCAATCTTTTCATCATGCCCGTTGCGGTGTGTGGCGCGACGGCAATGTGGGTTGACTGCTACCGTGCTAAGCACGCGTTATGGAAGTAATGCAAAAATGTGTAAACAAGGGGTGGCTTATGCCGCCCCTTATTCCATACTGTTCCCCATTATTTCCTTGCAGTATATAGATATGCGAATTCCTTACTTCCCCCTACCTGCTCAACAGGTATGCTGGGACGGTATCCCAATTTCATACAGTTAAGGACAGGCCATGAGTAAGATTTATGAAGACAACTCGCTGACTATCGGTCATACGCCCCTGGTTCGACTGAACCGTATCGGTAATGGACGCATTCTGGCGAAGGTCGAATCACGTAACCCGAGCTTCAGCGTAAAATGCCGTATTGGTGCAAACATGATTTGGGATGCTGAAAAACGTGGCGTACTGAAACCAGGCGTTGAGCTGGTGGAACCAACCAGCGGCAACACCGGTATTGCCCTGGCCTATGTTGCTGCAGCGCGTGGCTACAAACTGACGCTGACCATGCCAGAAACCATGAGTATCGAACGTCGCAAGCTGCTCAAAGCGCTGGGGGCAAACCTGGTACTGACCGAAGGCGCGAAAGGCATGAAAGGTGCCATTCAGAAAGCCGAAGAGATTGTTGCCAGCGATCCGGCGAAATATCTGCTGCTGCAGCAGTTCAGCAACCCGGCAAACCCGGAAATTCATGAAAAAACCACCGGCCCGGAAATCTGGGAAGATACCGACGGTCAGGTTGACGTGTTTATCTCCGGCGTGGGTACCGGCGGTACGCTGACTGGTGTGTCACGCTATATTAAAGGCACGAAAGGTAAAAAAGATCTGATTACTGTTGCCGTTGAACCGACCGACTCACCGGTTATCACTCAGGCACTGGCGGGTGAAGAGCTCAAGCCAGGTCCACACAAAATTCAGGGCATTGGTGCCGGCTTCATTCCGGGTAACCTGGACCTGAAGCTGATCGATAAAGTGGTCACTATCACTAACGAAGAAGCCATCTCTACCGCGCGTCGTCTGATGGATGAAGAAGGCATTCTGGCAGGTATCTCTTCCGGTGCGGCTGTTGCGGCAGCGCTCAAACTTCAGGAAGACGAAGCCTTTACCAATAAGAATATTGTGGTTATCCTTCCATCCTCGGGTGAGCGTTACTTAAGCACTGCACTGTTTGCCGATCTCTTCACTGAGAAAGAACTGCAACAGTGATGCCAGCATGTTAAAAACGCGTAAAAAAGCACCTTTTCGGGTGCTTTTTTGTGGCCTGCTTCAAAGTTTTACCCCTCCTGGCATTGATTCACCCCGTTGGGTCTGGTATTTAAACCAGCAATTATTTTGATGCGTGAAATTAATCAGTGAATGAAATAGCCTTGCTGAATCGATTTTATGATTTGGTTCAAGTCTTGCTTTCGCTGCATAATGTTTAATGACGATCGAAACGTCAGCGCTAACAATACAGGCTAAAGTTCAGTCGCCAGGCTAGACTTTAGTTCCACAACACTAAACCTATAAGTTGGGGAAATACAATGTTCCAGCAAGAAGTTACCATTACCGCTCCGAACGGTCTGCACACCCGCCCTGCTGCTCAGTTTGTTAAAGAAGCGAAAGGCTTCACTTCTGAAATCACTGTGACTTCCAACGGCAAAAGCGCTAGCGCAAAAAGCCTGTTCAAACTGCAGACTCTGGGCCTGACTCAGGGCACTGTTGTCACCATCTCTGCAGAAGGTGAAGACGAGCAGAAAGCAGTTGAGCATCTGGTAAAACTGATGGCTGAGCTCGAGTAAGTTTCCGGGTTCTTTTAAATATCAGTCACAAGTAAGGTAGGGTTATGATTTCAGGCATTTTAGCATCCCCGGGTATCGCTTTCGGCAAAGCACTGCTGCTGAAAGAAGACGAGATCGTCATTGACCGGAAAAAAATTTCTGCCGACAAGGTTGATCAGGAAGTTGAACGTTTTCTGAGCGGTCGTGCCAAGGCATCTGCGCAACTGGAAGCAATCAAAACTAAAGCTGGCGAAACTTTCGGTGAAGAAAAAGAAGCCATCTTCGAAGGGCACATCATGCTGCTCGAAGATGAGGAGCTGGAGCAGGAAATCATAGCCCTGATTAAAGATAAAGGCATGACAGCCGACGCGGCTGCACATGAAGTTATCGAAGGTCAGGCGACTGCCCTGGAAGAACTGGATGACGAATACCTGAAAGAGCGTGCGGCTGACGTACGTGACATCGGTAAGCGCCTGCTGCGCAACATCCTGGGTCTGGCCATCATCGATCTGAGCGCAATTCAGGATGAAGTTATTCTGGTTGCTGCCGACCTGACCCCGTCAGAAACCGCTCAGTTGAACCTGAAAAAGGTTCTCGGTTTCATCACCGACGCAGGCGGCCGTACTTCCCACACCTCAATCATGGCGCGTTCTCTGGAACTGCCAGCCATCGTGGGCACCGGTAGCGTCACCTCTCAGGTGAAAAACGGCGACTATCTGATTCTGGATGCCGTAAACAATCTGGTTTACGTCAACCCAACGAATGAAGAGATCGAAAAACTGCGCGCGGTCCAGGAGCAAGTTGCGACTGAAAAAGCGGAACTCGCTAAGCTGAAAGACCTGCCAGCAATCACCCTGGACGGTCATCAGGTAGAAGTGTGCGCAAACATTGGTACCGTACGTGACGTTGATGGCGCTGAGCGCAACGGTGCGGAAGGTGTCGGTCTCTATCGTACAGAATTCCTGTTCATGGACCGTGACGCGCTGCCTACTGAAGAAGAGCAGTTTGCTGCATACAAAGCCGTGGCTGAAGCCTGTGGCTCTCAGGCGGTTATCGTCCGTACCATGGACATCGGTGGCGACAAAGAGCTGCCGTACATGAACTTCCCGAAAGAAGAGAACCCGTTCCTGGGCTGGCGTGCAGTACGTATCGCGATGGATCGTAAAGAGATCCTGCGCGATCAGGTTCGTGCCATCCTGCGTGCGTCTGCTTTCGGTAAACTGCGCATCATGTTCCCGATGATCATCTCTGTTGAAGAAGTGCGTGCACTGAAGAAAGAGATCGAAATCTACAAACAGGAACTGCGTGACGAAGGTAAAGCATTTGACGAGTCAATCGAGATCGGCGTGATGGTGGAAACACCGGCTGCGGCGACAATTGCGCGTCATTTAGCCAAAGAAGTTGATTTCTTTAGTATCGGTACCAATGATTTAACTCAGTACACCCTGGCAGTTGACCGTGGTAATGATATGATTTCACATCTCTACCAGCCAATGTCACCGTCCGTACTGACGCTTATTAAGCAAGTTATTGATGCTTCTCATGCAGAAGGTAAATGGACTGGCATGTGTGGTGAGCTTGCAGGCGACGAACGTGCTACACTTCTGTTGCTGGGTATGGGTCTGGACGAATTCTCTATGAGCGCCATTTCCATCCCGCGCATTAAGAAGATTATCCGTAACACGAACTTCGAAGATGCGAAGGTGTTAGCAGAGCAGGCTCTTGCTCAACCGACAACGGACGAGTTAATGACGCTGGTTAACAAGTTCATTGAAGAAAAAACAATCTGCTAATCCACGAGATGCGGCCCAATTTACTGCTTAGGAGAAGATCATGGGTTTGTTCGATAAACTGAAATCTCTGGTTTCTGATGATAAGAAAGACTCCGGAACTATTGAGATTGTTGCTCCGCTCTCCGGCGAGATCGTCAACATCGAAGACGTGCCGGATGTAGTGTTTGCTGAGAAAATCGTTGGTGATGGCATTGCTATCAAACCAACTGGCAACAAAATGGTTGCTCCAGTTGACGGCACCATCGGTAAAATTTTTGAAACCAACCATGCGTTCTCTATCGAATCTGATAGCGGTATCGAACTGTTCGTTCACTTCGGTATCGACACCGTTGAACTGAAAGGCGAAGGCTTCAAACGTATCGCGGAAGAAGGCCAGCGTGTTAAAGTTGGCGACCCAGTGATTGAATTCGATCTGCCACTGCTGGAAGAAAAAGCCAAGTCTACCCTGACTCCGGTTGTTATCTCCAACATGGACGAAATCAAAGAACTGATCAAACTGTCTGGCAGCGTCACCGTGGGTGAAACCCCGGTTATCCGCATCAAGAAGTAATTCTTGCCGCACAGAAAAATGGCGCCTTCGGGCGCCATTTTTGTTTATGCGGGCAGGATAAGCTCGTCGTAACCTTTCGACTGCGTGTAAATCATCACATCCGTCACCCGATCGCCGGCCATGCGAATGGCATCGGCAACGGTTTTGCCCTCAACAATTCCGCTTACCAGCTCTGAACAAAACAGATCGCCCGTCCCTTTCAGGTCCGTTTCAACACGCGGGTGTGCGCTGACGGTCACGCCTTCATTCGTCACCAGCACCACGTGAATGTTTTGCGGGTCGTCAGCGACCGGCGCACTGGTGATCGCCACCCATTTCAGGCTGTCGGAGAGCAACCCCTGTGCCGCCGCGATGGCGCTTTCAGGCGTACGGCACGGCTTGCCGCTTAACACTTCCAGCTCATAGACGTTTGGTGTGATCCCCTGCGCCAGCGGCAGCAGGTGCTCCCGATACGCTTGCGGGATCTCGGGCTTCACGTACATCCCGCTGTCGATATCGCCGATGACCGGGTCGACCAGCACCAGCAGGTCCGGGTGCCGTACTTTGATGACCCTGAGCCATTGTCCGAGCAATTTAATCTGGCTGGCGCTACCCATATAGCCGGTAGTCACCGCCTTCAGCTCACGAAGGATGTCGCGCTCTTCCAGCGCTTTCAGATAACCGCTGAACCACTCATCCGGGATCACGCCGCCGTAGAAGGTGTCATAGTGCGGCGTGTTGCTAAACAACACCGTCGGTACGGCGGTGACGCTCAGCTGATGGGTACGAATATTCGGTACCGCAATGCTGTTCCCCACGCTGCCGTACACCACCTGCGACTGCACCGCGACAATATCGGTTTGTTGCGCCCGGGTGTTATCCCGGAAAAGAATCATCTCCATGATGCTTAAATCCCTGCCCCCTGCGAATAACTCTCTTCACCAAAGACGCCGGTAGACAGATAACGATCGCCGCGATCGCAGATTATTGCCACGACCACTGCACCCGGGTTTTCCTTTGCAACCCGAATCGCACCCATTACCGCGCCGCCCGAACTGACGCCACAGAAGATACCTTCACGGACGGCCAGCTCGCGCATGGTATTTTCCGCCTCGCGCTGATGAATATCCAGCACCTGGTCCACAAGCTGCGCATTAAAGATCCCGGGCATGTATTCCGCAGGCCAGCGGCGAATGCCCGGAATGCTGCTACCCTCTTCCGGCTGCAGACCAACGATAGTGACGGCTTTTTCCTGCTCGCGCAGAAAACGCGATACGCCGGTAATGGTGCCCGTGGTGCCCATGCTGGAGACAAAATGGGTGATCCGTCCTTCCGTTTGCTGCCAGATTTCCGGGCCGGTGGTGGTGTAGTGCGCGTACGGGTTATCCGGGTTGTTGAACTGATCGAGCAACTTGCCTTCACCGCGTTCAGCCATCTCCAGCGCTAAGTCACGCGCCCCTTCCATCCCCTGCTCTTTGGTCACCAGAATCAGCTCCGCACCGTAAGCTCGCATGGCGGCGCGGCGTTCCTGGCTCATGTTGTCCGGCATCAGCAGCTTCATGCGGTAGCCTTTCAGCGCCGCAATCATTGCCAGCGCGATGCCGGTGTTGCCACTGGTCGCCTCAATCAGCACGTCACCTGGCTTAATTTCTCCGCGTTTTTCGGCCTGGACAATCATCGACAGCGCCGCGCGGTCTTTCACCGATCCCGCCGGGTTATTGCCTTCAAGTTTGACCCAGATTTCGCTGCCGTTAGCCGGCCCCATGCGCTGAAGTTTGACCAGAGGCGTATTGCCGATGGTATTTTCGAGTGTATTCACGATTTTTACTCAATAAAAAAGCCGGGGGCGCGCAGCGATCCCGGCCTACAAGACACAGTGATAACTGTAGGCCCGGTCAGCACAGCGCCACCGGGCGATAAACATCCTACTAACCTATCAGGCTGACTCCGCCAGAGCAATATCCTCGCGCGTCTCAATACGTTCCTTCCCGTGATAAATACGCGCATGCTGCAGACCGACAAACAGGCGTTCTCCCCGGTGCGGTGGCTCCTCATCGCGCATGACCACGGTTAGCGGCTCGGTATACCAGCCCAGCGGTTGTACCACCAGTTGGGTGTAGTGCCCTTTAGGGCTCGCTTCCAGCACCTGCACCGGCAGCGGTGAGTCAAGGCTGGTGCGACGGCTCACATCCACTTCCCACGGACGCAGGAACAGGTCGACCGGCCCCTGATGCGCAGAGGTATATCCCAGCGGCCAGCGGTGCGCGCCCACGTGGAACTGACCACCGCGAATGGTACCCTGAAGACGGTTTACCTCGCCCATAAACTCCAGCACGAAGCGGGTCGCCGGTTCACGCCAGAGCTGCTCAGGCTCGTCAACCTGCTCAATATTACCCTGGCTCATGACCACCACACGGTCCGCGACTTCCATCGCCTCTTCCTGATCGTGGGTCACGAAGACGCTTGTAAATTTAAGCTCTTCATGAAGCTGACGCAGCCAGCGACGCAGCTCTTTTCGCACCTGCGCATCCAGCGCACCGAACGGCTCATCCAGCAGAAGAATTTGCGGCTCTACGGCCAGCGCACGTGCCAGTGCAACGCGCTGCTTCTGACCACCGGACAGCTGGGCCGGGAAACGGTTCGCAAGATGGGCAAGCTGAACCATTTCCAGCAGTTTGGTCACTTTCGCTTTAATGGTTGCCGCATCCGGGCGTTCACGCCGTGGCAGCACGGTCAGGCCAAATGCGATGTTATCGAATACGGTCATGTGGCGGAACAACGCGTAGTGCTGGAACACAAAACCTACTTTACGATCGCGGGCATGCAGGCGGCTCACGTCGGTACCGTGGAAGCGGATATGCCCGCTGGTCTGATGCTCAAGCCCGGCGATAATACGCAGCAGCGTGGTTTTACCCGAACCAGACGGCCCCAGCAGCGCCACCATTTGTCCGGAAGGGATATCCAGCGAGATATCATTCAGCACCTGGGTGCGACCAAAAGACTTCTTAATATTGGCAATCTCAATGCTCATGATTTCCCTCCTGATGCTGACGTTTTTCCTGATTTTCTAAACGCCACTGCACCACACTCTTCAAAAACAGGGTCAAAATAGCCATCAGCGTCAGCAACGCTGCGGCAGTAAACGAACCGATGGTGTTGTAGTCCTGCTGCAGCAGCTCAATCTGTAGCGGCAGCGACAGCGTTTCACCGCGAATAGAACCGGAGACGACGGAAACGGCGCCGAACTCACCAATCGCGCGGGCGTTGGTCAGCACCACGCCGTAAAGCAGCGCCCAGCGGATATTCGGTAGCGTCACGCGACGGAACATCTGCCAGCCTGACGCGCCCAGCAGCACCGCCGCTTCGTCTTCGTTGCTCCCCTGGCTCAACATCACCGGCACCAGTTCACGCACCACAAACGGACAGGTCACGAAGATGGTGACCAGCACCATGCCCGGCCAGGCGAACATGATCTGCAGGTTATGCTCATCCAGCCAGCCGCCCAACGGGCCGTTGGAGCCGTAAAAGAGCAGGTACACCAGACCCGCCACTACCGGTGACACAGCGAAAGGAATGTCCAGCAGGGTCAACAGCAGCTGACGTCCCGGGAAGTTAAAGCGCGTCACCAGCCACGCCAGCAGGGTACCGAACACGAGGTTCACCGGCACGGTGATCAAGGCAATCAGCACGGTCAGCCAGATGGCGTGCAGCATATCCGGGTTCGCCAGGTTTTCCAGTGCGGGCATCAGGCCCTTACTGAACGCCTGAACGAAAATATAAATCGTCGGCACGACGAGAATGAGGGCGGAAACCAGCACCCCCGCCCCAATCAGAAACCATTTACCCCAGTTGATGCGGGGTGCATCGTATCGCTTCAATTGCGTAACTTCCGCCATCAGTGACCTACCACACGTCGACCAAAGCGACTTTGCAGAGTGTTAATCGAGTACAGCAGCAGCAGCGAGGCCGCCAGGATCACCGAGGCAATAGCGCTCGCCGCCGGATAATCAAACTCCTGCAAACGGATGAAAATCATCAGCGAGGTGACTTCTGTTTTCCAGGCGATGTTTCCGGCGATAAAAATCACCGCGCCGAACTCACCGAGGCTGCGGGTAAACGACAGCGCGACACCCGCCATCAGCGCCGGAGACAGCTCCGGCAGAACCACCTTGCGGAAGCTCTGCCAGCGCGTGGCGCCCAGCGTTTCCGCCGCTTCTTCGTATTCCGGACCTAACTCTTCCAGTACCGGCTGCACGGTACGCACCACAAACGGGATGCTGGTAAAGGCCATCGCCACCGCGATACCGAGCCAGGTGTAGGTCACTTTGATGTCAAATTTCGCCAGCCACTCGCCGTACAGCCCGTTCACGGAGAAGAGCGACGCGAGGGTTAAGCCCGCCACCGCCGTCGGCAGCGCAAACGGTAAATCCATTAACGCGTCGAGCAACGTACGGCCCGGAAAACGGTAGCGGGTTAAGATCCACGCCATCAGCAGGCCAAACACGCCGTTAAAAATGGAGGCGACAAATGCCGACAGCAACGTCACTTTATAGGCTGCTACCACTTGCGGGTTGGTGACCACGTCCCAGTACTGCGCCCAGCTCATCTGAGCAAGCTGCATTACCAGCGCGCTGAGCGGTAACAGCAAAATCAGACAGACGAACAGCAGGCTGGTCCCGAGGCTTAAGGTAAAGCCAGGCAGCACACGTCTGGAGGAAACTGCAAACATTACTTACGCCCCGCCGCCAGCAATTTATCTAACTCACCGCCGCTGGCAAAATGCGTTTTCATCACATCAGGCCAGGAGCCAAAATGGTCTTCCACGCGGAACAGTTCGGTCTGCGGGAATTTATCTTTCAGTTTGTTCATCACATCCGGGTTATTCACGCGGTAGTAATAATCGGTAATGACGGTCTGCGCCTGCGGACTGTACAGGTAGTTGAGATAGGCTTTTGCCGCTTTCTCGGTACCGTTCGCCTGCACGTTTTTATCCACCCACGCCACCGGGAACTCGGCCAGGATGTTGGTTTTCGGGATAACGACCTCGAAGCCCTGCGCTTCATACTGTTTACGGATGTTATTCACTTCCGATTCAAAGCTGATCAGTACATCGCCGAGACCACGTTCAGCGAAGGTCGTGGTCGCTCCGCGTCCGCCGGTATCAAACACTTCGACGTTTTTCAGGAACTGGGTCATGAACTGCTCGGTTTTCGCTTTATCGTTACCGTCAGCCTTGTCTGCCGCGCCCCACGCGGCTAAATAGGTATAGCGAGCGTTACCGGAGGTTTTCGGGTTCGGGAAGATCAGCTTCACGTCAGAACGCACCAAGTCGCTCCAGTCGTGAATATTTTTCGGGTTGCCCTTGCGCACCAGGAAGCCCATGGTGGAGTAGAACGGCGAGCTGTTGTTCGGCAAACGGCTCTGCCAGTCCGCCGGGATCAGCTTGCCCTTGTCGTGCAGGATCTGCACGTCAGTCACCTGGTTGTAGGTCACCACATCCGCTTTCAGCCCCTGGAGGATCGCCAGCGCCTGCTTGGACGAACCGGCGTGAGACTGCTTGATGGTCAGCTTATCGCCATTGTTTTCTTTCGCCCACTGCTGTTCAAACGGTGGATTAAGGGCGGCAAACAGCTCGCGTGAGACATCGTATGAGCTGTTAAGCAACTCAGTCGCCTGCGCCTGTGCCACCAGCAGTAAACCTGCCAGCGCCAGAGTTCCTTTTTTCATTACAGTAACGGCCATTGCGCACCCTTATAAATGTGATGACTATCTTATAGTCATAATATTTATAACGAGGACGAAAGGAGTAACGGTTTTATATACCGTTTGGTGATTTAGAAGCAGAAAAGGGAATAAGGGTGCGGGAGAAATTGCCGGGTGGCGCTAACGCTTACCCGGCCTACGCGTGGAGAGCGGTTTTACAGCGCCAGCAGACGTTCCACGGACGGCGCGAAGTAGTAGCCGCCGGTCACCGGTTTGGTGAAACGCAGCATGGCGTCACGCTTGCCGTCGGTATCGCCGAACATACTCAGCAGCTGCTGCTCAATATTATGCAGGCGCGCGCAGTACGCGCAGAAATAAAGGCCGTGTGTGCCGCTTGCCGTGCCATACGGCAGGCTCTGGCGAACAATTTTCAGACCTTTGCCATCTTCTTTGAGGTCAACGCGGGTCAGGTGAGAGGTAGCAGGACGCTCGTCGCCGTCAATCTCTTCGTTGGCTTCTTTGGTACGGCCGATCATCATCTCCTGATCGTGCACGCTCATGCGGTTAAGCTGCTTGAGGTTGTGCTCCCAGCGCTGGACGAACACATAGCTGCCACCCGCGTCCACACCGTCTTTGATCACCGCAACGTCACGACGCGTCTCTTCACCTGCCGGATTTTCAGTACCGTCGACAAAACCGCTCAGATCGCGCTCTTCCACCCAACGGAAGCCATGAACTTCTTCCTGTACCTCAATGCTGTCGCCAAACGCCGCGACCGCCGCCTGGGCAACCGAGAAATTCACATCATGACGTAAAGAGAGAATGTGGATCAGCACGTCGTATTGTGTCGCTGGCGCAAGACCTTTGCCGTAAGGGATAAAGTCCTTCAGCTCCTCAGCCCCTTCGCCACCGCTCAACTGACGCCAGACGTTGTTGCCAAAGGCGACAACGGCACCGAGGTGGGCATCCGGGAATTTGGCCTGGAAGGTAGTCAGTTTATCGACGAATACTTTACTGGCCGCACGCAGGGCATCCACGTCCCCTTTAACATTGGCTTCAATCCAAATCGCCGCGCGGCAGTGTTCTGGCAAAATGCCACTCTGAACCTGAGACATCGCTCCTCCTGAAATAAAGATGCCACGTCAGCGTGGCATTGATGGCGGCTATTATACCCTGATTTCAGCGAGGCGGTTTGTTCCGGCGCAAATTACTGCTTCCAGAGTATTTTGCTCACTTTCCAGCTCTTCAGCGTGTCGTCAGACGGCATCAATCCTTCCGGACCGCTCCAGGTTCCAGTGAAGACGTAACTGATATGCTGGCTGCCCTCAGCTTTACATTCCACAGCCACGCCATCGTCAGAAGAGGCGTTTGCGCAGTTGCCGAAGGCCTGTTTATAGAGATCGCTAAACGGTGTACCGACCTTCACCCCACTTGCCGTGGGAATAGCGTCATCCAGCACCGCAATGCGGTTCACCGTGCCTTTATCACCGTTAATCACCAGCGCCAGCTTGTCGCCCTTCAGCGCTTCGTAATAGCGAACAATATTGCCATTCTCCGCTTTCATGCCGCTGCGCAGGCGGTAATCGCTGCTGAGCGCATCCTGAATAGCATTCTGGTCCAGCGCCGTTGCGGCGGTAATTTTTCCTACGCCCTGCTCGGTCACTTCCGTTGATGAGCCAAACCAGTTCCACGGATACGCAGCGGACCAGTTAATGGATGAGAGCGTTGAACACCCGGTTAACGCCAGCGGGAGAGCGCATAAAAGTAAACGCAGCGATTTCATTGAAACGTCCTTACTTGTTAAATCAACGCTTGTTGGAGTGCGACATCGGCAAAAAGTGCCGTATTAATCATCCTGATGCGTAAAACAGGCGCGAAGACGCGGGTTGGTCAGCAGCCACAGCAGCGCAACAATATCGGCAACTACCAGCGCAACGCCGATACCCGTAAGCGGTTCACCGTACCACCAGAGTACCGGTTGCCAGCAGAGCAGCACGATCTGGGCAAAGATCAATAGCCAGCGAAGCGCGCGCCACAAACGAGGGAGCGTATGCCGTCGTCCGCTGCACAAAAAAGCCACTACCGCTGGTACGCCCGGCAATAAGCCAAGCCAGAACGCATCGTGATCGGGGTAAAAAAGGTTTAGCAGCGTGTCGCCCTGCCCGCGCGACGCGCCGGCCATCACAAACAGCACCCAGGTGCGGGCCTGGAGCAGCAGAACGCACCAGAATAAAAAGGGCAGCCTGACGCGGCCCTGCGCGTCATAATCTGCCGGATGGATCTCAGTACTCTTCATCTTCGATCAGACGTTTTCCTAAACTCAACACGTCAGAATGCTCATAGCCCAGACGCTCATACATGCCCAGTACGACGTCGTTATCTTCCCGCACCATGATCTGAATTTTCGGGCAACCGCGGGCAATGAGCTTTTTCTCAAGACGATTAAGCAATGCATTGGCGATGCCACGACCACGGTACTCAGGGTGCACGCCCAGATAATAGGCCGACCCGCGATGACCGTCGTAACCGCCCATTACCGTCCCCACCACCTCGCCGTTCACTTCCGCGACCAGAAACAGACTGACATCGTGATTCACCTTCCGCTCGATATCCATTTCCGGATCGTTCCACGGACGCAGCAGATCGCAGCGCTCCCAAAGGGTGATCACCTCTTCGAAATCTTCCTGGCGAAAAACGCGTATCTCCATGGTATTAACCGCCTTTTCGGGTTTAAAAACAGTGATTATGGCGTGAACCTCTCGTTTAGCCAATAACCGGGGAAAATCTCACCAAAATTTGGCATAATGTCACTTTGTCACGTATTGAAATGAAAAGTAAAACAATTGCCAATAAGGACTGTCGTAACGCTAATCACGATACGATATAACACCAGGACTCCAATTTTTACAATTCAGGCCGCATGAGCACATTCAAACCATTAAAAGCACTCACATCGCGTCGTCAGGTTCTCAAAGCGGGGCTGGCGGCCTTAACGTTAACGGGCATCGCAAAGCAGGCTCAGGCAAAAGACGAGAGCACGCTCAAAACCAGTAACGGACACAGTAAACCGAAAACCAAAAAGCCGGGCGCGAAGCGTCTGGTGATGCTTGATCCGGGCCATGGCGGGATTGATACCGGCGCCATCGGCAAAAACGGTTCGAAAGAAAAACACGTCGTGCTCGCGATTGCAAAAAATGTGCGCGCGATTTTACGCAGTAACGGCATTGACGCACGCCTGACGCGTTCCGGTGACACCTTCATTCCTCTGTATGACCGCGTGGAGATCGCCCATCAGCACGGTGCGGATCTGTTTATGTCGATTCACGCCGACGGCTTTACCAACCCTTCTGCGGCAGGCGCCTCGGTGTTTGCGCTTTCCAACCGTGGTGCCAGTAGCGCCATGGCGAAATATCTCTCCGATCGCGAAAACCGGGCAGATGAAGTCGCCGGGAAGAAAGCCACCGATAAAGACCACCTGCTACAGCAGGTGCTGTTCGACCTCGTGCAGACGGATACGATCAAAAACAGCCTGACGCTCGGCTCGCATATTCTGAAGAAGATTAAGCCGGTGCATCGTCTGCACAGTAAAGGCACCGAGCAGGCGGCGTTCGTGGTGCTGAAATCACCGTCCATCCCGTCCGTGCTGGTGGAAACCTCCTTCATTACCAACCCGGAAGAAGAGCGACTCCTCGGCACCACGGCGTTTCGTCAGAAGATCGCCAACGCCATCGCCTCCGGCATTATTAGCTACTTCAACTGGTTTGATAACCAAAAAGCGCACTCCAGGAAACGTTGATGAAACCCGATGCTCAACTGGTCAAAACCTTCCTGCTACAGCTGCAGGATGAGATTTGCCAGAAACTGGCCGCCGCAGACGGCGGTGAATTTCAGGAAGATAACTGGCAGCGCGAGGCCGGTGGCGGTGGGCGCAGTCGGGTGCTGCGTAACGGCGGCATCTTTGAACAGGCGGGCGTCAATTTCTCCCACGTTCACGGCGACGCGATGCCCGCGTCTGCGACCGCGCACCGTCCTGAACTGGCAGGCCGCAGTTTTGAAGCGATGGGCGTCTCACTGGTGGTGCATCCGCACAACCCGTTTGTGCCCACCAGCCACGCCAATGTGCGCTTTTTCATTGCGGAAAAACCAGGGGCCGATCCGGTCTGGTGGTTTGGCGGCGGTTTCGACCTCACGCCCTACTACGGCTTCGAAGAGGACGCCGTGCACTGGCACACCACCGCGCGAGACCTTTGTCTGCCGTTTGGCGAAGAGATCTACCCGAAATTTAAAAAGTGGTGCGATGACTACTTTTATCTGAAGCACCGCGACGAGCAGCGCGGCATTGGCGGGCTGTTCTTTGACGATCTCAATACCCCTGATTTTGATACCGCGTTCAGCTTTATGCGCGCCGTGGGCGAAGGCTATACCGACGCCTATCTGCCGATTGTCGAGCGCCGTAAAAATACCGACTATGGCGTGCGCGAACGCGAGTTCCAGCTCTATCGCCGCGGGCGCTATGTGGAATTCAACCTGGTGTGGGATCGCGGGACGCTGTTCGGCCTGCAGACCGGCGGGCGCACGGAGTCGATTCTGATGTCGATGCCGCCGCTGGTGCGCTGGGAGTACTGTTACGAACCAAAAGAAGGCAGCCCGGAGGCTGCCTTGCGTGAGTTTATTCAGGTTCGGGACTGGGTGTAACTGCCGGATGGCGCTGCGATTAAAGAGGCTGCGTCTGCGCCTCAACCACCGCCAGCGCCACCATATTCACGATACGACGCACGGAGGCAATCGGTGTTAACACATGCACCGGTTTCGCCACCCCCATCAGTACTGGCCCTACGGTCACCCCTTCAGAGCTGGAGACGCGTAGCAGGTTGTAGCTGATACGCGCCGCCTCAACGTTCGGCATAATCAGGATGTTCGCCGATCCTTTCAGCGGACTGTCCGGCATACGTTCGTTACGGATGCTCTCCACCAGCGCGGCATCGCCGTGCATTTCGCCGTCAATCATCAGCTCCGGTGCACGCTCGCGCACCAGCTCCAGCGTCTGACGCATTTTGCAGGCCGCCGCTGATTTGGACGAACCAAAGTTAGAGTGCGACAGCAGTGCCACCTTCGGCTCAATACCAAAGCGACGCACGGTTTCCGCCGCCATCACGGTGATTTCCGCCAGTTCATCCGGGGTTGGGTCATCGTTAACGTAAGTATCGGCAATAAAGGTGTTGCCGCTTGGCAGCAGCAGCGCATTCATCGCCCCGGCGGTATGAACGCCATCGCGATAGCCGAAGATCTCCTGCACCACGCTGAAGTGTTCGTGGTAGTCACCAATGGTACCGCAGATCAACGCATCGGCTTCACCACGATGGACCATGATCGCGCCGATCACCGTCGTGTTGCTGATCACCGCTTTCTGCGCCTGTTCCTGGGTGATCCCGCGACGTTTCATGATCGCGTAGTATTCGCTCCAGTACTCTTTGAAGCGCGGATCGGATTCGTTGTTGACGATCTCGAAGTCGACGCCCGGCTTAATCTGCAGGCCCAGTTTCTGGATACGCATCTCAATCACGCTCGGACGACCAATCAGAATCGGCTTCGCCAGGCCTAAGGTGATCAGCTCCTGGGTGGCGTGCAGCACGCGCGCCTCTTCCCCTTCCGCCAGCACCACGCGCTTCGCGTCGGCGCGCGCCTGAGAGAAGATCGGCTTCATGAACAGGTTGGTTTTGTAGACAAACTCGGTGAGTTTATCGACGTAGGCATCGAAATCCTGAATCGGGCGCGTCGCCACGCCAGAATCCATCGCCGCTTTAGCTACCGCTGGGGCAATTTTAACAATCAGACGCGGGTCGAACGGTTTTGGAATGATGTAATCCGGGCCAAAGCTCAGATCCTGGTCGCCATAGGCGGAGGCAACCACTTCACTTTGCTCGGCGTGCGCCAGCTCCGCGATAGCGTGAACCGCGGCAAGCTTCATCTCTTCGTTGATCGCCGTCGCGCCGACATCCAGCGCCCCACGGAAGATGAACGGGAAGCAGAGCACGTTGTTGACCTGATTAGGGTAGTCGGAACGGCCGGTACAGATGATGGCGTCTTCACGCACCGCTTTTGCCAGAGGCGGCAAAATTTCCGGTTCCGGGTTAGCCAGGGCCAGGATCATTGGCGCGCGCGCCATCTTCTTCACCATCTCCTGGGTCAGCACTTTCGGGCCTGAACAGCCGAGGAAGATATCCGCGCCATCAATGACATCCTCCAGCGTGCGTTTACCGTCGTCTTCAACCGCATACGCCGCTTTGGTTTCCGCCATGTTTGGCTCGCGGCCTTTGTAGATAACGCCTTTGGAATCACAGACCACAATGTTGTGCTTCTGCATACCCAGCGCCACCAGCAGGTTCATACAGGCGATGGCCGCAGCTCCCGCACCGGAAACTACCATGCGCACGTCAGAGAGATTTTTCTCCACCACGCGCAAACCGTTCAGAATCGCGGCGGTACTGATAATCGCAGTGCCGTGCTGGTCATCATGGAACACGGGAATGTTCATACGCTCGCGCAGTTTCTGCTCGATATAGAAACATTCCGGCGCTTTGATGTCTTCCAGGTTGATACCGCCGAAGGTCGGCTCCAGCGCAGCCACCACGTTGATGAATTTATCGGGATCGAGTTCATCCACCTCGATATCAAACACGTCGATACCGGCGAATTTCTTGAACAGAACACCCTTCCCTTCCATCACGGGTTTACCCGCCAGCGCACCAATGTTGCCAAGACCTAATACCGCCGTGCCGTTAGAGATAACGGCAACAAGGTTGCCACGCGCGGTATATTTGTAGGCCGCCAGCGGATCTTTTTCGATTTCCAGACACGGTGCAGCAACGCCCGGCGAATAGGCCAGCGCCAGATCGCGCTGCGTTGCCAGTGGCTTCGTGGGGGAAACCTGGATTTTACCCGGGACAGGGAACTCGTGAAAATCGAGGGCACTCTGTTTTAACTGCTCATCCATCTTCTTTTTCCTTTCACGTATCGGTCAAAAGGGTGACGTAAGCGATCCTGTTGCACACCCTGGTGTGCCGCCTAGTATCGCCGCAGGCCGCCACATAAACTTTGAAGGCTGCCAAACTCTCACCATCACACATTAAAAATTGTTATCAATTTATAACAGCCATGTTACCCGTCTCAAAAGCAATGCCTCCCCCGTCTGCTATGCTTTTTTGTTAAGTCCATCATGATTTTTCCAGAAGTGTGAACTAACGCACTCATCTAACTCTTTTATTTTCATGGAGTAATTATTTATGAACCAGCTAGACGGCATCAAACAATTCACCACCGTGGTCGCAGACAGCGGCGATATCGAGTCGATTCGCCACTATCAGCCGGAGGATGCGACCACCAACCCTTCGCTACTGCTTAAAGCCGCCGGGCTTGCGCATTTTAGTCATCTGATTGATGACGCCATTGCCTACGGTAAACAGCGCGGGAAAACCCAGGAGCAGCAGGTCACCGAAGCCAGCGACAAGCTGGCCGTTAATTTTGGTGCAGAAATTCTGAAAAGCATCCCCGGACGCGTCTCGACCGAAGTCGACGCCCGCCTCTCTTTCGATAAAGAAAAGAGTATTCACAAGGCTCGCCGTCTGGTTGAACTCTACCAGGAACAGGGGATCGATAAATCTCGCATCCTGATCAAACTGGCGTCGACGTGGGAAGGCATTCGTGCGGCGGAAGTGCTGGAAAAAGAGGGTATCCACTGCAACCTGACGCTGCTGTTCTCGTTTGCTCAGGCACGCGCCTGTGCCGAAGCGGGGGTGTTCCTCGTCTCGCCGTTTGTCGGACGCATCTACGACTGGTATCAGGCAAAACAGCCGATGGATCCGTACGTGGTCGATGAGGATCCGGGCGTGAAATCGGTTCGTAATATCTATGATTACTTTAAACAGCACCGCTACGACACTATCGTGATGGGTGCCAGCTTCCGCCGTACCGAGCAGATCCTCGCCCTGGCAGGCTGCGACCGCCTGACCATTTCCCCTAATCTCCTCAAAGAGCTGCAGGACAAAGAAGAGACGGTGATCCGCAAACTGGTACCGACATCCACCGTTCTGCCAAAACCGAAAGCCATGACCGAAGCCGAGTTCCGCTGGGAACATAATCAGGACGCCATGGCCGTAGAAAAACTGGCGGAAGGTATCCGCCTGTTCGCCGTCGATCAGCGCAAACTTGAAGACCTTCTCGCCGCCAAACTTTAACCTTGCCACGGAGTGAACTATGTCCCGTAAAGAGCTAGCCAATGCCATTCGCGCCCTCAGCATGGATGCCGTGCAGAAAGCCAATTCCGGCCACCCTGGCGCGCCTATGGGCATGGCTGATATTGCCGAAGTATTGTGGAACGACTTCCTGAAGCACAACCCCAACGACCCCACCTGGTACGATCGCGACCGTTTTATTCTCTCCAACGGCCACGCCTCAATGCTGCTCTACAGCCTGCTGCACCTCTCCGGCTACGATCTGCCGCTTGAGGAGCTGAAAAACTTCCGCCAACTGCACTCCAAAACGCCGGGGCACCCGGAGATTGGCTATACGCCAGGGGTGGAGACCACCACCGGACCGCTCGGTCAGGGGCTGGCGAATGCAGTCGGGCTGGCGATTGCCGAGCGTACGCTGGGCGCGCAGTTTAATCAGCCGGGGCATGACATCGTTGACCATTACACCTACGTGTTTATGGGTGACGGCTGCCTGATGGAGGGGATTTCCCACGAGGTCTGCTCCCTTGCGGGCACGCTGGGGCTCGGCAAGCTGATTGGCTTCTACGATCACAACGGCATCTCCATCGACGGGGAAACCAAAGGCTGGTTCACCGACGACACGGCGAAACGCTTCGAAGCCTACCATTGGCACGTGGTACATGAGATCGACGGGCACGATCCTGAGGCAGTGAAAAAAGCGATTCAGGAAGCGCAGAGCGTGAAGGACAAACCGTCGCTGATTATCTGCCGCACGGTTATCGGCTTCGGCTCGCCAAACAAAGCAGGTAAAGAGGAGGCGCACGGCGCGGCGCTGGGTGAAGAGGAAGTGGCGTTAACCCGACAAAAACTGGGCTGGAAATACCCGCCGTTTGAAATCCCAAAAGAGATCTACAAAGCATGGGATGCCCGAGAAACCGGTGAAAAGGCACAGCAGTCCTGGAACGAGAAGTTCTCCGCTTACAAAAAAGCGCACCCGGATCTGGCCGCCGAGTTTTCCCGCCGCATGAGCGGCGGTCTGCCGGAAGACTGGGACGATAAAACCCAGGCGCTGATTGAAAACCTGCAGGCTAACCCGGCGAAAATCGCCACCCGTAAGGCGTCTCAAAATACGCTCAATGCCATTGGGCCTATCCTGCCCGAACTGCTCGGTGGTTCAGCGGACCTGGCACCCAGTAACCTGACGATCTGGTCTGGCTCGAAATCACTGAAAGAGGACATCGCCGGGAACTACATTCACTACGGCGTGCGCGAATTCGGAATGACCGCCATTGCCAACGGCATCGCCCATCACGGCGGCTTCGTGCCCTACACCGCCACCTTCCTGATGTTTGTCGAGTATGCCCGTAACGCGGCGCGCATGGCGGCCCTCATGAAGGCGCGACAGATTATGGTCTATACCCATGACTCAATTGGACTGGGAGAAGACGGACCAACGCACCAGGCGGTGGAACAACTGGCAAGCCTGCGCTTAACGCCGAACTTCAGCACCTGGCGTCCGTGCGATCAGGTGGAAGCGGCGGTCGGCTGGAAGCTGGCAGTGGAACGTCATACTGGCCCGACAGCGCTAATCCTTTCACGCCAGAACCTGGCGCAAATTGAGCGTACTCCGGAGCAGGTGAAAAACATCGCCCGCGGCGGCTACATCCTGAAAGACAGCGGCGGTAAACCGGACGTGATCCTGATTGCGACCGGTTCAGAGGTGGAAATCACGGTGAAAGCCGCCGAGAAGCTGACCGCCGAGGGTCATGCGGTGCGCGTGGTTTCATTGCCATCAACGGATATCTTTGACGCTCAGGATGAAGCGTACCGGGAATCGGTTCTGCCATCAAACGTTGCGGCTCGCGTAGCGGTAGAGGCGGGTATTGCCGACTACTGGTACAAGTACGTAGGGCTGAAAGGGGCAATTGTCGGGATGCACGGATACGGTGAATCGGCGCCTGCCGATAAGCTGTTCCCGTATTTCGGCTTTACCGTTGAGAACGTGGTTGAGAAGGCGTTGAGTGTGATCTAGTGCGGCCTGCGTGCCCGGTGGTGCTACGCTTACCGGGCCTACATGGTCCGAAACATAGGCCGGGTAAGGCATAGCCGCCACCCGGCTTTTTCACACCACTCTTACCCCTGCCGCTATCGCCCGCTCCGGTGTTAGCAGCACGCTTTCGCTGGCATCGTCAGTCTCCGCACAGAGCAACATGCATTCAGACGTCTCGCCGCGCATTTTGGCTTTTGCCAGATTACACAGCACCACCACCACTTTCCCCATCAACTCCTCTTCCCGGTAATAGGGCACCAGGCTGGTGACGGTTTGCAGCGTTCTGTCGCCCACATGAATCTGCGCGATATAGAGTTTGTCTGCGTTAGCGTGGCGTTTAACGTCCACGATCGTCCCCACGCGGATTTCCAGCTTTGCAAAGTCATCGTAAGTTATCGTGTCCATGCTCTCTCCTTAGTAAAATTTTACTAAATATTAGCACGATATTTGTGGGAGGCAACACGCAGGATATTTAGTAAAAACTGATGCATGTCCGAACGCATCCTTTACAATGGGTTATCACGTGGGGAATAAGGACAATTATGGCAACGCTCAAAGACATCGCGACGGAGGCTGGCGTCTCGCTGGCGACGGTATCCCGGGTTTTAAACGATGACCCAACGTTGAACGTAAAAGAAGAGACCAAACACCGCATTCTGGAGATTGCTGAAAAGCTGGAATATAAGAGCACCACGTCCCGTAAAATGCAGTCTGTCGCAGTGGGTCAGCAACATATTCTGGCACTCTACAGCTATCAGCAAGAGCTGGAGATTAATGACCCTTACTACCTTGCGATTCGCCACGGCATTGAGACACAGTGTGAAAAACTGGGTGTCGAACTGAGTAACTGTTACGCCAATACAACCCTGCCTGACATTAAAAAACTCACCGGGGTACTGATTGTCGGCAAACCTTCTACAACCATTCGCCGCACTGCGATGGCGTTGACCGACAACGTCTGTTTTATTGATTTCCATGAGCCCGGCAGTGAATTCGACTCCGTCGATATCGACCTCTCCCGCATCAGCAAACAGATCATAGACTTCTTTATTAAGCAGGATGTTAAACGCATCGGTTTTATCGGCGGAGAAGATGAACCCGGTAAAGCCGATATCCGTGAAGCGGCTTTTGTGGAATATGGGTGCCTGAAAGGCGTTGTGTCAGAGCAGGATATCTGGCGCGGTGGATTTTCCAGCTCCTCAGGATATGAACTGGCGAAAAAAATGCTGGCTGAGAAGAGCTGGCCAGGCGCGCTGTTTGTGGCGTCAGACTCCATCGCCATCGGAGTATTACGCGCTATCCACGAAAAGGGGCTGGCGATCCCGGAGGATATCTCGCTCATTAGCGTGAACGATATCCCAACCGCCCGCTTCACCTTCCCGCCGCTTTCCACCGTGCGCATTCATTCCGAAATGATGGGCAGTCAGGGCGTTAACCTGCTGCTGGAAAAATCCCGTGATGGCCGGGCACTCCCCCTTCAGGTTTTCGTGCCAAGCGTCCTGAAACTGCGCGGCACGACACGCTGATTTCACCTCTTCAAACACACAGCCGGGCATGCCCGGCTTTTTTTATTTCGTGATCGAGTTAAAGCAAATCAGTTTTACTGATTTTATTTAGTAAAATTTTTACTAAAATCCTCAGCAATGATGTTTTACCCCTACAGGGAGATCACATGAATCGCTGGGAAAATATTCAACTCACGCATGAAAACCGGCTTCCGCCGCGTGCGTACTTCTTCTCTTATGACACTGTCGCCCAGGCTCTCACCTTTGCCCGCGAGGTCAGCAGCCATTTTCTGTCGCTAAGCGGCCAGTGGAACTTTCATTTTTTCCCGAACCCGCTGCTGGTACCGGAAAACTTCACCACACAGTACATGGCTGACTGGGGCCAGATTACCGTACCGGGCATGTGGCAGATGGAAGGTCACGGTCAACTGCAATACACCGATGAGGGTTTCCCCTTCCCGGTAGACGTGCCGTGGGTGCCCACCGATAACCCCACCGGGGCATATCAGCGCTGGTTCACTCTGTCAGACAACTGGCAGGGTAAACAGACAATCATCAAGTTTGACGGCGTCGAAACCTACTTCGAAGTCTACGTGAATGGCCGCTACATCGGTTTCAGTAAGGGAAGTCGACTGACTGCCGAATTTGATATCAGCGACGCGGTACATAGCGGACAAAACCTGCTGTGCGTGCGTGTGATGCAGTGGGCAGACTCCACCTACATTGAAGATCAGGACATGTGGTGGACCGCAGGGATTTTCCGCGACGTTTATCTGGTCGGTAAAACGCCGACACACGTCCGCGACGTCACGATCAAAACCACGTTTGACGAGTCATACAAGGATGCGACCCTTTTCTGTCAGCTGGAACTGGAAAACCTGGCCCCTCACGCCTCTACCGTGTCGCTGGAGTATGCCCTGTATGATGGCGAGGTCGAACTTCATCAGGGTACGACCGACGGCCTGACCGTGTCCCGCAGCACTGAAACCGCCTTTAGCATTGAGGTCAAACAGCCTCAGCAGTGGTCATCAGAATCGCCCTGTCTCTATCATCTGGTGTTGACGCTAAAAGATGAGAACGGGCAAACGCTGGAGGTTATCCCACAGCGCGTTGGTTTCCGCGACATCAAAGTGCGCGACGGTCTGTTCTACGTTAACAACCACTACCTGAAACTCCACGGTGTAAACCGTCACGACAACGATCACCTGAAAGGCCGTGCGGTAGGCATGGATCGCGTTGAGCGCGATCTGATCCTGATGAAGCAACACAATATCAACTCGGTTCGCACCGCCCACTACCCCAACGATCCGCGCTTCTATGAGTTGTGCGATATCTACGGCCTGTTCGTGATGGCGGAAACGGATGTGGAATCCCACGGATTTGCCAACGTTGGCGACCTGAGTCGAATTACCGACGATCCGGCATGGGAGCACGTCTATATTGAGCGCATTGAGCGCCACATTCACGCGCAAAAAAACCACCCGTCCATCATCATCTGGTCGCTCGGAAACGAATCCGGCTATGGCTGCAACATCCGCGCCATGGCACGTGCGGCAAAAGCGCTGGATGACACGCGACTGCTGCACTATGAAGAAGATCGCGATGCCGAGGTAGTGGATATCATCTCCACCATGTATACCCGCGTACCGCTGATGAATTTGTTCGGTGAGTACCCGCACGCCAAACCACGCATTATCTGTGAATACGCTCATGCGATGGGTAACGGTCCCGGCGGGTTAACCGAGTACCAGAACGTGTTCGATCGTCACGACTGCATTCAGGGCCACTACGTCTGGGAATGGTGCGACCACGGTATTCAGGCGGTTGATGCCAGCGGCAATACGTATTACGCCTACGGCGGTGATTTTGGTGACTACCCGAATAACTATAACTTCTGCCTCGACGGGCTGATTTACTCCGATCAAACCCCAGGCCCGGGGTTGCGTGAGTACAAGCAGGTAATTGCTCCGGTGAAACTACGCTGGCAGGACGGCAAACTCTGCGTAGAAAACCGATTCTGGTTCACAAACCTGGATGATTACACCCTGCACGTCGAGGTACGGGCGGAAGGTGAAACCCTGCACAGCCAGCTACTGACGATGACAGGAGTAGCCCCCAACAGCGAAAGCAGCATAAGCCTGAATTTACCTGAACTGGATGAGCGGGAAGCGTTCCTGACCGTGCGCATCAGCAAAAATAGCCGTACGCGCTACAGCGAAGCCGGGCACAGTATCGCGGTGTACCAGTTCCCGTTAAAAGCACGCACAAACCACGCCACACCGCTTATCAATACCAACGCGACGCCACTTCATCTGGAAGAGGATCGCCTGAGCTGCACCGTGACCGGACACAACTTCCGCGCGAACTTCTCTAAAGTGACGGGAAAACTCAGCGCCTGGCAGGTAAACGGCGAAGAGAACATCACTCGTGAGCCGAAGATTAACTTCTTCAAGCCGATGATTGATAACCACAAGCAAGAGTATGAAGGGCTGTGGCAACCCAACCACCTGCAGATCATGCAGGAGCACCTGCGCGGTTTCGAGGTTGAGCAACGTGACGACGCGATCATTATCACAACCCGTACGCTGATTGCCCCGCCGGTGTTTGATTTTGGCATGCGCTGCACCTACCGCTGGCGCATCGCCGCCGATGGGCAAATCAACGTTGAACTCAGCGGTGAGCGCTACGGCGAGTATCCACACATCATTCCGTGCATCGGCTTTACGCTCGGCATCAACGGCGAATTTGACCAGGTGAGCTATTACGGACGCGGACCGGGGGAAAACTATCCGGACAGCCAACAGGCCAGCACCATCGATCTGTGGCACACCACGGTAGATGAGATGTTTGAAAACTATCCGTTCCCGCAGAACAACGGCAACCGCCAGCAGGTACGTTGGGCCACGCTTGCCAACCGTCACGGCAGCGGCCTGCTGGTGGTGCCTGAGCAACCCATCCATTTCAGCGCATGGCACTACACGGCAGAAAACATCCACGCAGCACAACACTGCAACGAACTGCGTCGCTGCGATGACATCACCCTCAACCTTGACCATCAGGTACTGGGTTTAGGCTCTAACTCCTGGGGAAGCGAAGTGCTGGACGCCTGGCGCGTCCGGTTCAGACCGTTCCGCTACGGCTTCACGCTGCTCCCGCTTGAAGGTGGGCAAACTGCCGCGCAGGCGCTGGCGAACCATCAGTTTGGCACCGGTTTCTTCTCCATGAATTCACACAGCGAGGCAGACCAATGATCGTTATCGACAGTCTGGAACAGTTCCAGAAACTTTACCGTGCGGGGCGTAAATGGCAGCGCTGTTCTGAAGCGATTAACAATATCGACAACATCCAACCCGGTGTAGCCCACTCGATCGGTGATTCGCTGGCCTACCGCGTCTCCTGCGATGCCAGTACCGACGCGCTATTTGTCGGTCATCGGCGCTATTTCGAAGTGCATTACTACCTACAGGGCACGCAGAAAATTGAATACGCCGCGAAAGCATCCCTGCAGGTTGTGGAGTGCTATCGCGATGAAACCGACCGCGAATACCTGAAAGGTGTGGGTCACACCGCTCAGGTCCACGAGGGGCAAGTTGTGATTTGTGAGAATCACGAGGCGTATCGCTTCATCAGCGACATGCCGACAAAAAAAGTCGTCCTCTATGTGACCATCGAAGACGGTTATTTCCATAACAAATAAAAATGTGAGCGGTGCCAATGAAGCACCGCTATCCTCCCTGTACCCGGAGAAACGTTATGTCTGAAACCATCAAACGCAATACCATCGGCAAATTCGGCCTGCTGTCGCTGACATTTGCCGCCGTGTTTAGTTTTAACAACGTTATCAATAACAATATTGAGCTGGGGCTCGCCTCCGCGCCCATGTTCTTTTTAGCCACCCTGTTCTATTTCATTCCGTTCTGCTTAATTATCGCTGAATTTGTCTCACTGAATAAAAACTCCGAAGCCGGAGTTTACGCCTGGGTGAAAAGTTCGCTGGGCGGACGCTGGGCATTTATTACCGCCTATACCTACTGGTTCGTGAATCTGTTCTTCTTCACCTCGTTATTACCGCGCGTCATCGCCTACGCTTCATATGCTTTTTTAGGCTATGAGTACATTCTTACGCCGTTTGCTACCACGGTACTGAGTATGGTGCTGTTCGCGTTCTCAACCTGGGTCTCCACCAACGGGGCGAAAATGCTGGGGCCGATCACCTCAGTGACCTCCACACTGATGCTGCTGCTCACTCTCTCCTATATCCTGCTGGCCGGCGCTGCGCTGGTGGGTGGCGTGCAGCCAGCCGACCCGATAACCGTTGACGCAATGATCCCGAACTTCAACTGGGCCTTCCTCGGCATCACCACCTGGATATTTATGGCTGCCGGTGGCGCGGAATCCGTTGCGGTCTATGTCAACGACGTTAAAGGTGGCTCTAAATCCTTCGTGAAGGTGATTATTCTGGCGGGGATTTTCATCGGCGTGCTGTACTCCATCTCCTCGGTGTTGATTAACGTCTTTATCAGCAGTAAGGAACTGAAATTTACCGGCGGTTCGGTTCAGGTGTTCCATGGTCTGGCGGTGTGGTTTGGCCTGCCGGAAGTCCTGATGAACCGCTTTGTCGGGCTGGTCTCCTTTACCGCGATGTTCGGTTCTCTGCTGATGTGGACCGCAACGCCGGTAAAAATCTTCTTCTCTGAGATCCCAACCGGAATTTTTGGCCCAAAAACCGTGGCGCTGAACGAAAATGGCGTACCGGCCCGTGCGGCGTGGATCCAGTATCTCATTGTGATCCCGTTGATGATTATTCCCACAATGGGTTCAAATACCGCTCAGGAGCTGATGAACACCGTCATCAATATGACCGCCGCCGCCTCCATGCTGCCGCCGCTGTTCATTATGCTGGCCTACCTGAACCTGCGTCGTAAGCTCGACCACCTGCCGCGCGATTTCAAAATGGGCTCACGCACCATGGGTATGGTGGTGGTGTCGATGCTGATTGTGATTTTTGCTATCGGCTTTGTGGCCTCAACCTTCCCCACCGGTGGCAATATTCTGACGATTATTTTCTATAACGTCGGAGGGATCGTTTTATTCCTCGGATTTGCCTGGTGGAAATACAGCAAATACGTCAAAGGATTATCAAAAGAACAACAACAAATTGAAGCCTCACCAGCCTCAAATATTCATTAACACCGAAAGCATGGATATTCTTTCTTTGGGATGAGTGCATGAAAATTAAAGAGAAAACAATTGGGGCACTCGCTGCCCTCTCTTTCTGCTGCCCCGCATTTGCCGCAGAAGAAGCCCGACCCGCTGAACACGACGATACCAAAACACCGGAACTCACCACCTCTTCATTTCGCTTTTATGGTGAACTGGGTATCGGCGGATATATGGATCTGGAGGGTAAGAATAAACATAAATACAGTGACGGCACCTATATTGAGGGCGGTCTGGAGATGAAGCACGGGAACTGGTTCGGCCTGATTTATGGCGAAGGCTGGACCGTTCAGGCCGATAGTCAGGGTAACGCCTGGGTACCAGACCACAGTTGGGGTGGTTTCGAAGGGGGGCTTAACCGTGTTTACGGCGGCTACAAAACCGCTAACAGCACCGAAATTATGCTGAGCCTGCGCCAGGACTCTTCTCTGGATGACCTGCAGTGGTGGGGAGATTTCACCCCGGATCTGGGCTACGTGATCCCTAACACCCGCGACATAATGTATGCCCTCAAGGTGCAGAATCTCTCCGGCGATCTGCGCTATAGCATCACCGCAACGCCTGCCGGGCATCATGATGAGAGCAAGGCCTGGCTGCATTTCGGCAAATACGATCGCTACGACGACAAGTATACCTATCCGGCGATGGTGAACGGCTATCTCCAGTATGACATCGCGAAAGATGTCACCTGGATGAACGGTCTGGAAATCACCGACGGTACCGGACAACTCTTTTTAACCGGGATGTTGTCGCCGAACCTGGCCGCACGCGCCTGGCACCACACGGGACGCGCCAGGGGTAAAGATGTACCAGGGACAGAAACGGGCTATATGGTCAGCGCCATGGTGGAAGCGCTAAAAGGCGTCTACCTTTCTACCGCCTACAGCTATGCCAAACACCGTCCGGACAATGGCGGGGACGAAACGACGTCCTTTATGCAGTTCGGTATCTGGTACGAGTACGGCGGAGGACGCTTTGCCACCGCAGCCGACAGCCGCTTCTATATGAAAAATGCCTCAGGCGACCCAAGCGATCGGGTCTTCCTGATGCAATACTTCTACTGGTAAAAGGATCTTCCCCATGAAATTCTGTCTTACGCCGCTGGCCTGCGCGCTGGTATTGAGTTTTTCAGCCCACGCCACCACGGCAAATGACTTTAAAAACGTGATTAACCGCACCGGTGCGCCGCAGTATATGCACGATTTCGACGCTGACGACCACCAGCGTTTTAACCCCTTTTTCGATTTGGGTGCCTGGCATGGGCATCTGCTGCCTGACGGACCGCAAACCCAGGGAGGATTTCCAGGCGTAGCGCTGCTCACCGAAGAGTACATCAATTTTATGGCGGCGAATTTTGATCGCCTGAGCGTGTACCAAAACGGTAAAAAAGTGGATTTCACCCTTGAGGCTTTCAGTCTTCCCGGCGCGTTGGTGCAAAAGCTGAGCGCGAAAGATGTGCAAATCGAAATGACGCTACGTTTCGCAACCGCGCGCACCTCATTGCTAGAAACGCAGATTACGAGCAAGACGCCACTGGACCTGGTATGGGATGGCGAGCTGCTGGAAAAACTTGAGGCCAAAGAGGGCAAACCGCTTTCGGATAAGACCATAGACGGCGCGTATCCCGATTATCAGCGCAAAATGGTTCCCACCCGTGACGGCCTGAAGGTGACGTTTGGTAAAGTGCGATCCGCTTGGGATCTCCTCACCTCCGGCAGTTCCGAATATCAGGTGCATAAATCAATCCCGATCGATACCACCGTCAACGGTCATCGCTTTATCAGTCGGGCACACATTTCCGGCAGCACCACGCTGTACACCACCTACTCCCATCTGTTGAATGCTGACGACGTTGCGCGCGAGCAGCCGAAAATTCGCGATATTCTGGCGCGGCCCGCCTGGTTCATGAGCGCCTCGCAAACACGCTGGGAGGGATATTTACAAAAGGGACTCACCAACCCGAATGCGACACCAGAACAAACTCGTGTCGCGGTGAAGGCCATCGAGACGCTGAACGGTAACTGGCGTTCACCGGGTGGTGCGGTACGTTTTAACACGGTGACGCCCTCCGTGACCGGACGCTGGTTCTCCGGCAACCAGACCTGGCCATGGGACACCTGGAAACAGGCCTTTGCCATGTCGCATTTCAACCCGGATATCGCCAAAGAGAACATTCGCGCGGTGTTCTCCTGGCAGATTAAACCCGACGATCCGGTGCGCCCTCAGGATGCCGGATTCGTGCCTGATCTTATCGCCTGGAACCTGAGCCCGGAACGCGGTGGTGACGGTGGCAACTGGAACGAACGAAACACCAAACCGAGCCTGGCGGCATGGTCGGTGATGGAGGTATACAACACCACACATGACAAGGCCTGGCTGGCAGAGATGTACCCTAAACTGGTGGCCTACCATGACTGGTGGCTGCGTAACCGTGACCATAATGGTAACGGCGTGCCGGAGTACGGTGCAACGCGTGACAAAGCCCATAACACCGCCAGCGGTGACATGCTGTTTACGGTGAAAAAAGGCGATAAGGAGGAGCCGCTTTCCGGACTGAATAACTACGCCCGGGTAATCGAAAAAGGGCATTACGACAGTCTGGAGATCCCGGCGCAGGTTGCCGCCTCGTGGGAGTCCGGACGTGATGACGCCGCCGTGTTCGGATTTATAGATAAAACGCAGCTGGATAGCTATGTCGCAAAAGGCGGAAAACGCAGCGACTGGATAGTAAAGTTTGCCGAAAACCGAAGTAAAGAAGGCGATCTGCTGGGTTACTCATTACTCCAGGAGTCCGTCGACCAGGCGAGTTATATGTACAGCGATAATCACTATCTGGCACAAATGGCGAGCCTGCTGGGTAAAGAGCAGGATGCCAGCCACTATCGCCAATTGGCGGATAAACTCGCGACCTACATCAATACCTGTATGTTCGATGCGAACAGCGGTTTTTACTATGACATTCGCATTGAGGATAAACCGCTTGAGAATGGCTGTGCGGGCAAACCTATCACCGAGCGCGGTAAAGGGCCGGAAGGCTGGTCTCCTCTGTTTAACGGTGCAGCAACCCAGGAACATGCTGATGCCGTGGTGAAGGTGATGCTGGATCCGAAAGAGTTCAACACGTATGTGCCGCTCGGGACTGCCGCACTAACCAACCCGGCATTTGGTCCGGATATCTACTGGCGTGGTCGCGTCTGGGTCGACCAGTTCTGGTTTGGACTCAAAGGGATGGAACGCTACGGCTATCGGGAACAGGCACGAACGCTGGCAGATAACTTCTTTAAACACGCGAAGGGGTTAACGTCTGATGGTCCAATTCAGGAAAACTACAACCCGCTGACCGGGGCACAGCAAGGCGCACCCAACTTCTCGTGGAGCGCGGCACATCTGTACATGCTGTATAACGACTTTTTCCGGAGAAACTAACGGGTGATCCACAACGTGGGCCAGGCGTCGGGTCGATTCCAGTTATCACAACTGGGCTCCTCGGCATAACGAACCAAGCGAAAACGCTGGCCGTCAAAACGCCAGCGCGTCTGGACACCACAATCTCCCAAACCACGACCCAGCGCGAGCGTTGTCAGCTCGCGCGTCTTCTCATCGAAGCTGGCATTCATCAATTCCATTTCGCTGTCGTCACTTGATGGCGTAAAGGGCAGACGCAGCCTGACGCTGCGGGCGGTGAACGGTTTTTTACGTGAGACCAGCCACGCCAGATCGACGGTGTTATAAGCTCCCGCCTCGCAGCTGACGATCAGCAGCGCTTTGTCATCGGTTAACGCGGTGACGCGCACTTCCCGGCGGTTAGGATCCAGCGAACACTGGTTGCTGTTCATCCGTCCGGTACCATAGTCCAGCAGGTCGTTCAGTTCGGCGTGGGAGAGCGGCGTCGGCGTCGGGTTGACGACCGACACCTTTTTTAAAGCTGGAGCGGGTGGAACGCTTAACGGCGGGTCGTCACCTTTCTTGATCCACGCGGTTTCGCTCCCGACGCGCTTTTGCTGCGCATCAATAAACAGCAACGCCGCTTTCAGACCGCTCAGGGAAATCACCTGCTTGCCGTCGCGCAGGGTCAGGGATTTCCCTTCCTGGATGTTTTTCAAAAAGGCGGTAACGGTGGCGGCATCGTCCGTTTTCAGATGCCATGGCGTGAGCTGCCAGTGCTGTTTGTCCAGCTTAAGGGGAACGTTATCCAGCAGTAACCGGGGAGCAATATCCGGCTCTTTAACAGAAGGGGCGTCAAGACCGCCGAGATCGATGCGCAGCGTTGCATCCGTTTTCGCCCCGGCGCTTCGGGTGAGCGTCATAACCAGACCACGGTGTTCACCCGTATTGCGTGCCAGACAGAAATTCTGGTTATTGCAGGTCACCTGCCAGTCAGAAAATGCCTGCTGAGCAGGCGCAGCCCGCCCCAGCGGAGCGAAGAGCACGCAGAAGAGGGAGAATAAAAAAACACTGTAGCGCATGAATGACACAATCCCGGAACGAAAACGCTTAACTGGGCAGTATCTTCGTGTTACCACCGGGGTTGCTCAATCGGATTTATCAGATATACCCGAAAAATCATCTACATCCGTTCGAAAGCAGTGTCCATCAGCCCGGTTGTTTGTAAATACTGCAGTAATATCACAGCCTTGCCATCCCTGATTTCGCCTGAACGCATCATCTCCAGCGCACGGGAAAAGGGGAGCTCCAGCACTTCGATATCTTCATCTTCTACGCCACCGCCCCGGTGAGTCCGCTGCGCATCGCTGTATTCCGCAATGAAGAAATGCACAATTTCCGTTACGCCGCCTGGGGACATAAACAGCTCGAAGACCTTTTTGACCTCTCCCACTTCAAAGCCGGTCTCTTCTACGGCCTCTTTGCGGATACACACTTCCGGCTCGTCATCATCAAGCAGGCCGGCACAGGTTTCAATCAAACGACCATCAGGGTTGCCATTAACCCATGTTGCAACCCGGAACTGACGGATCAGCACCACGCTCTGCTTTTCACGGTTATAGAGCAAAATAGTTGCCCCATTACCGCGGTCATAGACTTCGCGTTTGTGGCGGATCACTTCACCGTTGTTACGTGTAAGATCATAGGTGATGTTACGCAGGACAAAGTAGTTTTCAGAGAGAATTTTGTCTTTGATAACGTCAATTTTCAGGGTCATACGGGCTCCACGGCGCAATGAGTCGTCCTATACTACGCCGTGGCTCCCGCTTTGTCGCCCGCCGGTTAATGATGTTTCGACGCCCCAACCCCAAGCCAGTCGAGTATTCCTTGGGCCGCATGACGCCCTTCCGCCATCGCGGTCACCACCAGATCCGCCCCACGCACCGCATCGCCACCCGCGAAGATTTTCGGGTTGGTCGTCTGGTAACGATAATGACTCTCTACCGAGGCCACAATTCGCCCCCAGTCATCCATTTCGACACCCTGCGCCTGCAGCCACGGCATCGCGTGTGGGTTAAAACCAAACGCCATGATCGCTGCATCAGCAGGCATCACAAACTCACTGCCCGCCACCGGAACAGGTCGACGCCGTCCCTGCGCATCCGGTTCGCCGAGTTCGGTACGCAGCATCCGGATGCCATTGACCTTGCCGCATGGATCACGCGTCAACTCAACCGGCTGGACGTTAAATTCAAACGCCGCGCCCTCTTCTTTGGCATTCTTCACCTCCTTCTTCGAGCCCGGCATATTGGCCTCATCCCGACGATAGGCGCAGGTGACTTTCGCCGCGCCGTGGCGTAACGCAGTACGGACGCAGTCCATCGCCGTGTCTCCTCCACCAAGCACCACGACGTTTAACCCGTGAGTATCAATAAACGGTTCACTGGCCGTCGCCTCCAGCCCCATAACATGGCGCGTGTTGCCCACAAGGAAAGGCAATGCGTCATAGACGCCTGGCGCGTCTTCATGCGGGATCCCCGCTTTCATCGAGCGATAGGTTCCCACGCCAATAAACAGCGCATCAAAGTCGTCCTGCAACTGAGACATCGACACATCCTGGCCTACCTCGCAGTTCAGCTCGAAGCGGATGCCCATCGCAGTGAATATCTCTCTGCGCCGCGCGAGCAGTGATTTGTCGAGCTTGAATGCCGGGATACCAAAGGTCAGCAAACCGCCAATTTCCGGATGCCTGTCATAAACCGTCACGCTGACACCATTACGCACCAGCACATCGGCGCAGGCCAGCCCGGCAGGCCCTGCCCCGATAATCGCAACCCGCTTGTCCACCGGAGTAACGCCGCTCATATCCGGTCTCCAGCCCATCGCCAGCGCCTGGTCAGAAATATAGCGCTCAATATTCCCTATGGTGACTGAACCCGCGCTATCGTGCAGCGTGCAGGCCCCTTCACATAATCGGTCCTGCGGACAGACGCGACCGGTAATTTCGGGTAAACAGTTGGTCTGATGAGAAAGCTCAACGGCACCCGCAATATCCCCCGCATTGACGCGCTCAATCCACTGCGGGATGTGGTTGTGCAGCGGACAGATCCACTCGCAGATGCTGTGCTCTCCGCACTTCAGGCATCGCGATGCCTCGCGACTGGCCTGTGCAGCCCGGAACGGCAGGTAAATTTCGTTAAAATGGTTAACGCGTTCTGCGGCAGTAAGCTTGTCAGGTTCACCGCGTGGCGGGGTCGTTTGCATCCGCTGCAGTTTGGTTTGCGAAATAACCTCTCTGACAGCCTCCGCATGCCAGGGCTGCGCCTCCAGACTGGCAGTGCGCTGTCGGCGCGATTTGGCCAGATTATCCAGCACGGCAGACGTCGCCAGCGAAAGGACATCTGCCGGGCAATTTTCAATACAGGCCGGGCCTTGTGGGCGCGTCAGGCAGAGATCGCATTTATTCGCCGATGCCTTCACGCTGCCGTTTTCAAGCGGGGTGACGATAATCTCCATCGTGCCAAACGGGCAAGCCACCACGCAGGCTTTACAACCGATGCATTTTTGTTGATTCACCTGTACGCTGTCATCGCATTTGCTGATGGCACCGTTCGGGCAACTTTGCGCGCAAGGTGCAGCTTCACAGTGATGGCAGGTCACGGGGCTTCTCGTCTCGCCAGATTTCAGGACCGTGATACGAGGATGAAAATGGCGCTCGCTCAGGACATGCTGCTCGCCGTTGTGCGCCATCACGCAGGCCACTTCGCAGGCCCGACACCCAATGCATTGCTGGCCGTTAGCCATAATAAAACGATTCATAACCACACCTGTTTTTGGTTCAATAACCTTATTCTTTGTATGAATAGGGTATTTACGCATTACGGCGCGATCGGGCAATGTTCAAATGCCCAGGACGCCAAACTATTTCAAGTGAACCTGTGGCAGATCAATTTTATTCAGAGGGCCGTTCTGTGACCGTTAAACGACCTGTTTCCGGCAGCCTTGCCTGGGCTTTCGTTTCGATTATTGCGTTATCCATTCTGACAAGCAGCGCTGCGCTGCTGACGCTGGCCAGTAGCCAGCGAGATGCCGAAGCCATCAACATCGCAGGTTCACTGCGCATGCAGAGCTACCGCCTGGGCTATGAGATGCAGGGAAACAGCCCGTCTCTGGCGGCGCACCGCGAGAACTGGCAGAAGACATTAAGCGCCCCGGCATTAGAAAAGTTGAACCGCTGGTACGTACCGGACAACGTCAAACAGCGCTATCAGCAGCTGCACGTCGCCTGGCTGGAGATGGATACGCGCATCGCGCGCGGCGACATCGCGTGGTATCAAAGCCACATTGAAGATTTTGTCGGCCGTATTGATGCCTTTGTGCTCGCCCTCCAGCACTACACCGAACATAAAATCCAGACGGTTACCCTGCTCTCTCTGGCTGGCGCGCTTGGGATCCTGCTACTGACGCTGTTTACTCTGCGACGCATCCGTCGTCAGGTAGTGCTGCCGCTTAACAATCTTGTCGCGGCAAGCGAGCGGATTGAGCGAGGGGAATTTGAGACCCCTGCCCCGGATACCGCACTGCCGAATGAACTGGGCCAACTCTCCCGCGCCTTCAACCATATGTCAGCCGAGTTACATACTCTCTATCGTTCGCTTGAAGCCTCGGTGGCGGAAAAGACGCGACATTTGCATGAAGCCCATCAGCAGCTCGAAATGCTGTTCAAATGCTCTCAGGCGTTGAACACCGGGCAGATTGACAGCCTGTGTTTCCGGCATATCCTGCAGATCGTCCATGACTATACGCAGATGAATTATCTGGAATTACGCACCAGCGATGACTGGCGGCTGTGTGAAGGAACAGAAACAAGCGGTATTCCACTGCAAAACCTGCCGGTGCTGATGCAGGATACGCTGTATGGTGAGCTGCGCTGGCAAAGTGAGACGGACAGCGTTCCTCTCCCGCTGATGAGAAGTGTGGCGACGATGCTCGGACGCGGGCTGTACTTTAACGAGGCGCAAAAACATTACCAGCAGCTGCTGCTGATGGAAGAGCGCGCAACCATCGCCCGTGAACTCCATGATTCGCTGGCGCAGGTGCTGTCGTATCTGCGGATCCAGCTTACGCTGCTTAAACATGCGGTGCCGCAGGACAATGCCCCGGCACAGACCATCATCACCGACTTTTCCCGCGAGCTGAACAACGCCTGGCATCAGTTGCGCGAGCTGCTCACCACCTTCCGCCTGACGCTCAACCACGCAAATTTACCTGCGGCACTCCAGGAGTCTCTCGACGTTCTGCAGAGCCAGACGCAGGCAAAGCTACATCTTGACTGTCGTCTCTCCTCGCTGGCGCTTGATGCGCAAAAGCAGGTGCATCTGTTACAGATCGTGCGTGAGGCGGTGCTGAATGCGATTAAACATGCACAAGCCAGTGAAATTACCGTGAGCTGCGTGACCTCCGTGGATGGCACGCACAGCGTCAGTATTCGTGACAACGGCATCGGGATTGGCGAAGCCAGCGAACCAGCGGGACACTACGGGTTGAATATTATGCGTGAACGCGCGCAACGGCTCGGAGGAATGCTGCACTTTTCGCAGCCGCAAAACGGCGGCACGCTGGTCAGCGTGACGTTCCCGGTCCCCACGCCGTTAACAGGTAAATAACGGTAAAGGGGGAAGCGCAGGAAAAAGCGCATGATAATTTACATTATCTCCTTTATTTCTCCACGTTTGGTCTTCGTCTTGCCGCTAAAGTGATGCAGGCAATAAACAATAATGACGTGCAGCAAAACGAGGTCACTTTTTCATGGCGAATTTTTTCATCGATCGCCCCATTTTTGCCTGGGTACTGGCCATTCTGTTATGTCTGACAGGTGTCCTGGCGATTACGTCACTTCCTGTTGAGCAATATCCCGATCTGGCACCACCTAACGTACGCGTCACCGCTAACTATCCAGGAGCATCCGCACAGACGCTGGAAAATACCGTGACACAGGTTATCGAACAGAACATGACGGGTCTGGATAACCTGATGTACATGTCCTCGCAAAGCAGCGCAACTGGTCAGGCGACGGTCACGCTGAGCTTCACTGCCGGCACCAATCCTGATGAAGCCGTGCAGCAGGTGCAAAACCAGCTGCAGTCGGCCATGCGTAAGCTGCCTCAGGCGGTGCAGAACCAGGGTGTAACCGTGCGTAAAACCGGTGATACCAACATTTTGACCATCGCGTTTGTCTCCACTGATGGTTCCATGGACAAGCAGGATATTGCGGACTACGTCGCCAGTAACATCCAGGACCCCATCAGCCGAATTAACGGCGTAGGCGATATCGACGCTTACGGCTCACAATACTCAATGCGCATCTGGCTCGATCCCAACAAGCTCAACAGCTACCAGATGACCGCAACCGACGTAACGAATGCCATCAAAGCCCAGAACGCGCAGATTGCCGTGGGGCAGCTAGGGGGGACGCCATCTGTCGATAAACAATCCCTGAATGCCACCATTAATTCGCAGTCACTTCTTCAAACCCCGGAGCAGTTCCGCGACATTACCCTGCGCGTGAATCAGGATGGTTCGGAGGTACGTCTGGGCGATGTCGCCACGGTGGAAATGGGTGCAGAGAAGTACGACTACCTGAGCCGCTTTAACGGCAATCAGGCCTCGGGCCTGGGGATTAAACTGGCCTCCGGCGCCAATGAAATGGCCACAGCGAAACTGGTTTTAGATCGGCTGGATGAGCTTTCACAGTATTTCCCGCACGGGCTGGAATATAAAGTCGCCTATGAAACCACCTCCTTCGTCAAAGCCTCAATTGAAGATGTGGTGAAGACCCTGCTGGAAGCGATCGCGCTGGTGTTCCTGGTCATGTACCTGTTCCTGCAAAACTTCCGCGCAACGCTAATCCCAACCATCGCCGTCCCTGTTGTCCTGCTGGGAACCTTTGCGGTGCTTTACGCGTTTGGGTACAGCATTAACACCCTGACGATGTTTGCAATGGTGCTGGCGATTGGCCTTCTGGTGGATGATGCCATTGTGGTGGTCGAAAACGTCGAGCGAATCATGAGCGAGGAAGGACTCTCCCCGCGTCAGGCCACGCGAAAATCCATGGGACAAATTCAGGGGGCGTTAGTCGGTATTGCGATGGTGCTGTCGGCGGTCTTTATCCCGATGGCCTTCTTTGGCGGCACCACCGGGGCGATCTACCGCCAGTTCTCGATAACCATCGTCTCGGCAATGGTGCTCTCCGTGCTGGTCGCATTGATCCTCACCCCAGCGCTCTGCGCCACAATCCTGAAGCCGCTGCACAAAGGGGAGCATCACGGCCAAAAAGGGTTCTTCGGCTGGTTTAACCGGATGTTCAACCGTAATGCCGCGCGATATGAATCTGCCGTCGGGCGAGTGCTTCACCGCAGCCTGCGCTGGATGATGATTTATGTGGTGTTGCTGGGCGGCATGGTCTGGCTGTTCCTCCATCTGCCGACCTCATTCCTGCCGATGGAAGACCGGGGTATGTTCACCACCTCGGTGCAGCTCCCGAGTGGCGCAACGCAGCAGCAGACGCTAAAAGTGGTTCAGAAAGTGGAGCAGTATTTCTTCACGAAAGAGAAGGATAACGTTGTATCGGTCTTCTCCACCGTCGGTTCCGGCCCTGGCGGAAACGGGCAGAACGTCGCCCGTATGTTTGTTCGCCTGAAAGACTGGGACGAGCGAGACACGAAAACGGGAACCTCCTTTGCCATTATTGAGCGCGCGACGAAAGCCTTTGCACATATCAAAGAAGCGCGCGTCTTTGCCAGCAGTCCACCGGCGATTAGCGGTCTGGGCAGCTCCGCCGGGTTTGATATGGAGTTGCAGGATCACGCCGGAGCGGGTCACACAGCGCTGATGGCGGCACGCGATAAGCTCTTAGAGCTGGCGGGGAAGGATGCCGGTCTGACACGCGTTCGTCACAACGGTCTTGATGACAGCCCGCAGCTCCAGGTGGATATCGACCAGCGTAAGGCGCAGGCGCTGGGCGTCTCGATCAACGATATCAACGACACCCTGCAAACGGCGTGGGGGTCGAGCTATGTAAATGACTTTATGGATCGCGGCCGCGTGAAAAAAGTGTATGTCCAGTCCGCCGCGCCGTTCCGCATGTTGCCGGATGACATTAATCGCTGGTTTGTGCGAAATAATACTGGCGGCATGGTGCCGTTCTCCGCCTTTGCCACCTCGCACTGGGAGAGTGGTTCACCACGTCTGGAACGCTATAATGGCTATTCTGCGGTTGAGATCGTCGGGGAAGCCGCGCCGGGCGTCAGTACCGGTACCGCCATGGATACCATGGAAAAACTGGTGCAACAGTTACCTGCAGGTTTTGGTCTGGAGTGGACGGCCATGTCATACCAGGAGCGACTCTCCGGGGCGCAGGCTCCCGCGCTTTATGCGCTTTCGCTGCTGGTGGTTTTCCTCTGTCTTGCCGCACTGTATGAAAGCTGGTCAGTTCCGTTCTCCGTCATGCTGGTGGTTCCCCTTGGGGTCATCGGCGCGCTGCTGGCAACCTGGATGAGCGGCCTGGAGAACGATGTTTACTTCCAGGTGGGGCTACTCACCGTTATCGGTTTGTCGGCGAAAAACGCCATTCTGATCGTTGAGTTCGCTAACGAGATGAATGCTAAAGGCCACGAACTGATGGCTGCCACGCTGCACGCCTGTCGCCAACGCTTGCGCCCGATCCTGATGACGTCACTGGCATTTGTTTTCGGCGTACTGCCGATGGCAACCAGCACCGGCGCAGGCTCCAGCAGCCAGCATGCGGTAGGGACCGGGGTTATGGGCGGCATGATTTCAGCCACTATCCTGGCCATTTATTTCGTTCCGCTGTTCTTTGTGCTGGTGCGTCGCCGCTTCCCGCTAAAGGAACGCCAGGAGTAAGTGATTGAAATAAAAAAAGGCGGCTTTATCGGCCGCCTTTTTATTGTGTGATTAATTCACACTATGATTATTTTACTTATTTAAGTGCTCTTGCAATTCTTACTGAATGTCATTTACGAAGCATGCCTTCGATAAAATCTTTCCAGTTCCCCAGTTCACGTTCAATCATAACAACCTCTCTTATTATTATGCGCATTCTACGAAAACGTATCATCATTGTGAAGACTATTTAACCAATTGCTGTGATTATACCCCGCCACTGTCAGAGAATTATGATAAATATGAACGGAGAACCTTAAATTTTTTGTGACGGCAAGCAATATTTAGAAATAACCATACGAGCAGGTGAGTTTTATTTTACTTACTGAGTTTATTGGCAATTTAAACCTTATGGACATCTATGCTTAAATGTTGAAAGAATATTCAGCGTACAAGTGTGAGTTGAATTAAGATGATGAGTAAATTAAGACAATTCTTGAATGTGTTATATTCTGCTTAAGGATATATCTTCGAATTTATTGAACATTTTATCACCACAGGAACAAAAGGATTCACCATGGTTGTGATGTACGGCATTAAAAACTGTGACACCATCAAAAAAGCCCGCCGCTGGCTGGACGCGAACAACGTGGAGTACCGCTTCCATGATTACCGCGCCGATGGGCTTGAAGCAGAATTTCTGCATAACGCCATCAAAGAACTGGGCTGGGAAGCCCTGCTGAATACACGCGGCACCACCTGGCGTAAACTGGATGAATCTCTGCGCGCCAGCATCAATAACGCCGACAGCGCGGCAAAACTGATGCTCGAGATGCCAGCAATTATCAAACGCCCATTGCTCTGCGCGCCCGGGCAGCCTATGCTGCTGGGTTTCAGTGAAACCCTTTATTCCGACTTTTTTCGTTGAGGTGTAGTTTATGTCATGCCCGGTCATTGAGCTGACTCAGCAGCTTATTCGCCGTCCTTCCCTTAGCCCGGACGACGCAGGTTGTCAGGCATTAATGATTGAGCGCCTGCGTGCCATCGGTTTTACCGTCGAACGCATGGATTTTGGCGATACCCAGAACTTCTGGGCGTGGCGTGGTCAGGGCGAAACGCTGGCCTTTGCCGGACATACTGATGTCGTTCCCGCAGGTGATGCGGATCGCTGGATTAACCCGCCGTTTGAACCGACCATCCGCGATGGCATGCTGTTTGGTCGCGGTGCGGCAGACATGAAAGGCTCTCTGGCGGCGATGGTCGTGGCAGCAGAGCGTTTTGTTGCCCAGCATCCGAACCATAAAAACCGTCTCGCATTTTTAATCACCTCAGATGAAGAGGCCAGTGCCCATAACGGTACCGTGAAGGTTGTTGAAGCACTGATGGCGCGAAACGAGCGTCTCGACTACTGTCTGGTCGGAGAGCCGTCCAGTACCGAAGTGGTGGGTGATGTCGTCAAAAATGGTCGCCGTGGCTCGCTGACCTGTAACCTGACCATTCACGGGGTTCAGGGGCATGTTGCATATCCGCATCTGGCCGATAACCCGGTCCATCGTGCAGCGCCGATGCTGAACGAACTGGTGGCGATTGAGTGGGACAAAGGCAACGAGTTCTTCCCACCGACCAGTATGCAGATTGCGAACCTCAAGGCCGGGACCGGCAGCAACAACGTGATCCCGGGTGATTTCTTCGTCCAGTTTAACTTCCGCTTCAGCACTGAACTGACCGATGAGATGATCAAAGCGCGTGTTGTCGCCCTGCTTGAGAAATATAACCTGCGCTACACCGTGGACTGGTGGCTTTCCGGTCAGCCGTTCCTGACGCAGCGTGGCAAACTGGTGGATGCGGTAGTGAACGCCATCGAGCACTATAATGAAATTAAGCCACAGCTGCTGACGACGGGTGGCACCTCTGACGGACGCTTTATCGCCCGCATGGGCGCCCAGGTTGTCGAACTGGGGCCAGTGAACGCGACCATTCATAAAATCAATGAGTGTGTGAATGCCGCAGATTTGCAACTGCTGGCCCGTATGTATCAACGCATTATGGAGCAACTCGTCGCCTGACGAACGCTCTGAGAGGAATAGCGAATGGATTGGCTTTCAAAATACTGGTGGATTTTGGTGTTAGTTTTTCTGGTTGGCGTGTTGCTTAACGTGATTAAAGATCTTAAGCGCGTTGACCATAAAAAATTTCTCGCTAACAAGCCGGATCTGCCACCACACCGTGATTTTAACGACAAGTGGGACGATGACGACGACTGGCCGAAGAAGGACCAGAAGAAGTAATCAGTCTGGCTCCCCTCTCCTGAGGAGAGGGGATAACCTCACATAAACTCTACAATATCATTGTCATCCGGCTTACCGCCGCTGAGCGCTTCATCAAAATAGTGCTTCGGTACGGTATAGCGCAGATGGTCGAGCGCAAACTGTATACTGCGATCGTCAATGGCATGCCCCAAATCGTCAACGATATCCAGCGTCACATCCCCACCTTCGCGAATCAACGCTTCCTGGGCGGCAACTGCATGCGAGAGCTCAATCACGCGGTCTTCACCACCGTGGATCAGGTGGATCGTCGTCTGCGTGGTGGCGATCGTCGGTAACGTCGCAAAACGACCGTTAAATGCAATGACGCGTGACACCAGACCCGGTTGTGCTTTTACGCTTTCCAGCGACATGATTGATCCCTGTGAGAAGCCAATCAACGCGGTGGCGTCAGCCCCCACGCCGCTCTGCTGCTGCCAGTAGCGCACGATATCAATAAACGCTGGCATGACGGCGTCAATACGAGCCTGACGATTCTCTTCCGTCACGCCCTGCACAGAGAACCACTGCCGACCGTTCGGGCCACATGGCTCTATGCCACCGATGCTGATAATCAAGGCATCCGGAAAAACAGGCGCAAACCAGCTGCCAATCTGGCCCATGTTGACGGCATTATCACCAACACCATGAAACAGCAGCAGTAACTGTTTAGCCGGTTTGTCAGGGCTTTGAACAACAAAATGGTCGTGTTTCATGGTGATCTCCTTAATAGATGACCTGGATTCTACGCCTCCCGGCGGGAATGACCATGCCACTTTACTGAAGAAGTCATTGAAAAAATTGCCATTGCAAAATAGCGTTTTTCAGCTGCTGACAGCGCGCTTTATCCAGACTTTCAAGCGCTTGCGCCGTTTCGCTGCGGAGCTTTGCCAGCAACGCTTTTCGCCCGAGGTCATCCGCTTTCCCTGCCATCTTATCGCGCAGTGCCGGGAGAGGCGTGTCCACACTCAGCAGCAGACGCGTTAGCGCAGCGACGGAGGTTGAAAATGCCCGGTGCGCAAAGGCAAACCCGGCCAGCTCCAGCCAGTCGTCATTATTAAGGGTAGCTTCCCAGCCATCGTCCACCGGGATCTTTTCACCGTTCCAGGCCGATAACACCCGCGCATCGCGCTTCAGACGCAGTTGCGCCTGCTCACACAACTGATGCCCCGCCTTGCTCACCGGCAGCAACGCCATTGCGGTAAAACAGCCACTGCTGGCTTCACGATGGCTACCCATCCGCACCAGCACAAAACCGCATTGCTGCCAGAAATGCCAAAGCTCATCGGTATAGCCAAAACTCACCGACAGATAATCCTCACCGCTGGCGTTGCGAATCAGCGCCTGACCGATACCCTCCCGCTGACGATAAGGGTGTACAGCAATACGAGTCACCCGTCTGCCTTTGAGCATCGCCGCCAGTGGCGATCCGCCATGGGCTGCCAGAGACTGTGCCACCAGGTTCCCACGAGGACGCCGATACCCCGCCCAGACGGCGCGGCTAAGCTCGGGTGATAACCCGCCCTCATCCACCAGCCAGAGCGCTCCGGCGATATCTGAGTCTGTCTGGGCGACGGCAAAATGCTGCCCGGGAGCGTCCATCATGCGGCGTAAATCAAGCGGTGAGGTGCGATAGTGAGCCGCACAGAGTAGCTCGTAAACGCCTGTCGTAAGTGCCGGTTGGCGTTCCCACGCCTCCGGTTCCAGAGAGGTCAAACACACCTCGCCTTCCGGGCGGCGATCGAGAAGCGTATCGTCAAAAAGCAGTGCGCTGGCGACGACCCGCTCAAGCGGGCAGCCCGCAGCCCAGCGAATCGGTACCGATAAGCTGAAGCGCTGCAATCCGGTAAACCGGGCACAGAATTTTAATAAGAACCCTCTCCCCGTCCCCTCATAACCCTGAACCGTCGTGGTCAACAACACGCGAGGAAAACGCAGAACCAACTTTTCAAGTAGCGGGCCGGGGATCGCGGCGGCTTCATCGACAATTAGCCAGTCAGCCTGCAACGAAGAGGCCAGCAGCGCATCCGGGGCCATAAAATTGAAATGCTCTCCTGCAAAACGGGCGATAACATCCGTCGCCCCCTTCGCTGGGGCGGTGACCACTGCGCTGCCCGCAATGCGATTCAGCAACATTCCCGCCAGGGCTGACTTTCCGCGCCCGCGCGCGGCGGTGACGGCCACGATGCCAGGCGACATCCCCTCAAGCACATTGAGGATCTCAGCCTGCTCGCGTTGCGGTCCCCCGCTGGCAGGCAGCCAGTCGGGGGCATCGGGAAAAGAAGGAAGCGATAAAGGATGCCCCTGAAGCCACACAATCGCATCGGGATCGGCGGCAACGGTCCGGCAAAAATGGCGGACAAAATGCGGAGTGGCTATCGCTTCGGCGCTATCGCTCCAGCGCAGGGAATCCTGATCGGGATGTTCAGCCCAGTGCGCGAGCGGCGGAACACGCAGCACCAGAAGACTTCCGGCGCTCAGCGTTCCGCTCAGGGCGGCAAACGCGGCGACATCAAACCCGGCGCTGGCGTCAAAGACAGCGTGCCGGAACTCGCGTCCCAGCAGGCTACTGATGGCTTTTGATGGCTGTTCGTCCAGCCACACCCAGTCTCCTGGTAACGTCTCTCGCAGAGCCGCAGCCTGCGATAACGTCCATTGCTCATCACCGCTCAGCACCACCAGCCGACGTTGACCAGTGCGCTCAAGCTCGCCGATCAGCTGTTCAAACGACGCCATTACATCGCTTTGCCGAAGGTATTACACTGCGCCGGATCGCCGCTGTCGAAACCGCGTTTAAACCAGCTGTAACGTTGTTGCGATGTACCGTGAGTGAAACTGTCCGGCACCACGCGCCCCTGGCTCTGTTGCTGAAGACGGTCATCGCCGATAGCCTGCGCGGCGTTCAGCGCCTCTTCAAGATCGCCGGACTCCAGAACACCCTGCTGCTGCATGCTGTGGCCCCAGACGCCGGCAAAGCAGTCCGCCTGAAGCTCCATTTTTACCGAAAGGCGGTTAACTTCAGCCTGCGAAGCATTTTGCTGAAGCTGACGCACTTTTGGCTCAATCCCCAGCAGCTTTTGCACATGATGGCCGACTTCATGCGCAATCACGTAGCCCTGGGCAAAATCACCGTCAGCGCCAAGCTTGCGTTTCATGTCATCGTAAAAAGAGAGATCGATATAAACTGTGCCATCTGCCGGGCAGTAGAACGGCCCCATCACAGATTGACCGGTACCGCATCCGGTGCGGGTTGCACCGCGGTACATCACCAGCTTCGGCTGCTGGTAGGAACGCCCCATCTTCTCGAACAACTGACCCCAGGTGTCTTCTGTTGTGGCGAGGATAACGGAGGTAAATTTGGCCGCTTCATCTTCATTTGGGCTGATGGAGCGCTGGGAATGTTGCTGCTGTTGCAACGGCTGACCGGTCATCAAACCGGTGAGATCGACCCCGTAATACCCCGCGACCAGCACCACAATCAGCAGAATGATCCCACCCTTCCCGCTGGGTAACCGGAAGCCGGGCCCGCCCATGGAAGGACCGCCACCGCCATCACTGCGTCTGTCTTCTACATTGTCACTTTCACGACGCCCTTGCCAGCGCATAACCACCTCGAACTATTCCATTAATAATAGCTATGATCGTAGGCGGTTAACGGCAAGATTACCATAGGAAACAAAGGTAAGACGCCAAAGGATGCGAACATCCTTTGGCAACTGAGGGAGTTAGTCGAGCTTAACGCCTAAACGGTGAGCAACGGCTTCGTACGCTTCAATCAGGCCACCCAGGCTCTGACGGAAACGGTCTTTGTCCATTTTATCCAGGGTTTCTTTATCCCACAGGCGGCTGCCGTCTGGTGAGAATTCGTCTCCCAGCACCACTTCACCTTTGAACAGGCCAAACTCCAGCTTGAAGTCGACGAGGATCAGGCCCGCGTCATCAAACAGTTTTTTCAGCACGTCGTTGGCTTTATAGGTCAGCTCTTTCATACGCGCCAGGTTCTCTTTATTCACCCAGCCGAAGGTTTCGCAGTAGGAATCATTGACCATCGGATCGTGCATGGCATCGTTTTTCAGGAACAGGTCGAACAGCGGTGGATTCAGCTCGATACCTTCTTCAATGCCCAGACGCTTCACCAGGGAGCCCGCGGCACGGTTACGAACGACGCACTCAACCGGAACCATATCCAGCTTTTTCACCAGACATTCCGTATCGGACAGCAACGCTTCCATCTGAGTCGGGATACCCGCTTCGGCCAGCTTAGTCATAATGAAGTGGTTGAACTTGTTGTTCACCATGCCTTTACGATCGAACTGCTCAATGCGTGCGCCATCCCCTGCTGACGTATCATTGCGGAACTCGAGCACCAACAGATCCGGGTTTTCCGTGCTGTATACGGTCTTCGCTTTGCCACGATACAACTCAGCTTGCTTCTGCATCTTCATTACTCCTGGTGTGATGATTTGTGTTCAAAACTGGGGATATTATGCCACGCACACGTTTGCGTAGCACTAAAATAAAAAGGGCTGGATTAACCAGCCCTCATATTTATTTGCTGAATGCCGCCTGGAAGACAGCGACCAGCGCATCGTTCTGCGACTGGGTCAGCGTGTGACCTTTCGGATCGATAAACTGCAGACTACTGCGGTTATCAAGGTCGCCTACCTGAATCTTGTAGTCACCGGAGGCAAGCTGAGGATCTTTAGCGCCCAGTTCCTGCCACGCGCTGTCAGACAGCGGCTTATACGTTGCCGTGATGCTGCCGGTTGAACGCGTGCTGTCGGTCACTTTCATGCCCACTTTTTCCAGCGTCGCTGGCAGGCGCTGCCAGGTCTGGTTAAACGGTGCACGAACGACCAGCATTGGCAGACCGGTATCATCCGCACCGCTCTGAACGTCGAACGTCACGCCGTTGCGGCTCTGCGCTGCGTTGGCGGCATCAGTCGCGGTCTTATCCAGACCCGCAGCAATCACGTTCAGCATTTCGGTGCTGTAACGCTGCAGGGATGACGCATCTGCAACCGGTTTGCCCGCCTGTTCCAGGTTCAACAGCTTAACGTTAACCGCCTGCTGATAACCTTGTGGTTTAACGGAGACTTGATAGCGACCACGGTACTGCTGATCTTCATCCAGACGGTTCCATTCGATCCAGTCGGTGGTTAACGTCTGGCTGGCGTCATCACGTTTATCAATGGTGTAGTTCTTCGACTGAATGACGCTCACCACCTGCGGCCACAGGGTGCTACCGCGCGCGCTCTCAACCATCAGAGACGCCGTATCACCCGTGAACTGAGTACGCGCCCCGTTTACCAGCGCCAGAGGCTGTGCTGGTGGACGAATATCAAGCGCTTTACCGACCAGGCCGCTGCCGTTGGTCACGGGGATATTATAATCGCCGTTCTGAATCGGCAGGATCATACCAGCCGGTGCGTGAAGTTCAGCAAGCGGGGTCGCATCCAGATAGGATTCATCACCGCTCACCTGGCGCTTGTAGCGCGAGTCTGAACTACAGGCAGCGAGCAGCATAACAAGCGAAACACTCGCAACCTTCGCCAGGCGCGACTTCTGTACTGAATAAGCCATCAAATCTCCCTAAACTTTACAGCAAACCGGCATGCTTCAGCGCTGCCTTAACGATTTCACGACCATGGTCGGTAATCGGTGTCATTGGCAGACGCAGCGTATCGGTTGCTACAAGTCCCAACTCCTTACATGCCCATTTCACCGGGATCGGATTGGGTTCGACAAATAATTTATTGTGCAACGGCATCAGACGCTGATTAATGACACGCGCTTCATCAAAGTGACCCGCTGCTGCCAGTTTGCACATTTCAGCCATATCGCGCGCCGCAACGTTTGCCGTTACGGAGATCACGCCATGACCACCGAGCTGCATAAAGTCCAGCGCGGTCGCATCATCACCACTCAACAGGATAAAGTCGTCTGAAACCAGCTCTTTGATCTGATGAACGCGGCTTAAGTTCCCTGTCGCCTCTTTAATACCGATAATATTTTTTACTTCCGCGAGACGACCAACGGTTTCCGGCAGCATATCGCAGCCAGTACGGGACGGCACATTATACAGAATTTGTGGCAAGTCAGTATGTTCAGCGATGGCTTTGAAGTGCTGGAACAAACCTTCCTGAGTAGGACGGTTGTAGTAAGGGGTTACCGTCAGACAGCCCACAATACCGCTGTCATTAAAACGTTTGGTCAGACTGATAGCTTCTGCGGTTGCATTAGCTCCTGTCCCCGCGATGACAGGAATACGTCCGTCAGCCAGTTCCAGGGTCAGCATGACCACATCGCCGTGCTCTTCGTGGCTCAGCGTTGCAGATTCACCGGTAGTCCCTACCGAAACGATCGCCGAGGTTCCATTGGCGACATGGTAATCAATCAGCTTCTTCATGCTTGACCGGCAGACATTACCTTTTTCATCCATCGGTGTTACAAGCGCGACAATACTTCCCGTGAACATGAGCCATCCTCTGTGCGAACAAGAGTCTCAATGGTACGTTTGGAACTGTAATAAAAGCAAGCGACCTGAGGCCCTCAGGCGGTTGTATGCATGTTTTTTTTATGCTTTCCTTAGGAAGACTTAACCATGCAAAGGAAGAACAGGTTTGACAACCTCATCACAACATTACCTGGTTATCACTGCGCTGGGTGCCGACAGGCCGGGTATCGTGAACACCATCACCCGTCACGTGAGCAGCTGCGGCTGTAATATCGAAGACAGCCGCCTGGCGATGCTTGGCGAAGAGTTCACGTTTATTATGCTGCTGTCCGGAACATGGAATGCGATTACGCTTATCGAATCTACCCTGCCACTGAAAGGTGCGGAGCTGGATTTGCTGATCGTGATGAAACGTACCACCGCGCGCCCGCGTCCGGCTATGCCGGCGACTGTCTGGGTGCAGGTTGAAGTCCCTGATTCCCCCCATCTGATTGAGCGCTTTACCGCGCTATTTGACAGCCATCAGATGAACATCGCTGAGCTCGTTTCCCGTACACAGCCGGGCGACGAGAGCGCCGTTCCCACGCTCTTTATTCAAATTACCGCACACAGCCCTGCCTCACAGGATGCGTCAAATATCGAGCAAGCGTTCAAAGCCCTCTGTACAGAATTAAACGCGCAAGGCAGTATAAGCGTCGTCAATTATTCGCAGCACGAACAGGATGGAGTTGAGTAATGAATCCACTGAAAGCCGGTGATATCGCACCGAAATTTAGCTTACCGGATCAAGACGGCGAGCAAGTAAATTTGACCGACTTCCAGGGACAGCGTGTTCTGGTCTATTTCTACCCGAAAGCCATGACCCCCGGCTGCACCGTACAGGCCTGCGGCTTACGCGACAACATGGACGAGTTGAAAAAAATCGGCGTGGAAGTGCTGGGCATCAGCACCGATAAACCAGAAAAACTGTCACGATTTGCCGAGAAAGAGCTGCTGAACTTCACGCTGCTTTCTGACGAAGACCATCAGGTGTGCGAGCAGTTCGGCGTCTGGGGCGAGAAGACATTTATGGGTAAAACCTACGACGGCATTCACCGTATCAGCTTCCTGATTGACGCTGACGGTAAAGTTGAACATGTGTTTGATGACTTCAAAACCAGCAATCACCACGACGTGGTGTTGAACTGGCTGAAACAAAGTGCCTGATAAACAGCAAAACGGTAACTCAGGTTGCCGTTTTTAGTGTTTACGCCCTCTCCCATGAGAGAGGGTCGGTATGAGGGCATCAGGCCGCGCAAAAACTACTTGTCTTCTATCGCCGGTACATCCGGCCAGGCGTGAACCACGGCTTTAATCAGTGTTGCCAGCGGAATGGCAAAGAACACGCCCCAGAATCCCCACAACCCACCGAAAATTACCACGGATAAGATAATCACCAGCGGATGCAGGTTCACCGCCTCTGAGAACAGTACCGGCACCAGCAGATTACCATCCAGCCCCTGAATAATCAGATACACCGCGAAGCAGCTCCAGAACTCAGTCCCGAGGCCAAACTGGAACAGCGCGACACCCACAACCGGAATGGTCACCACAAACGCGCCGATATACGGAATAAGGACTGAGAGGCCCACCAGAACCGCCAGCAGCAGCGAGTAGTTCAGACCGAAGATCAGGAAGCCGATCCACGTCGCGACCCCGACCACAATCATCTCCAGCACTTTGCCGCGAATGTAGTTGGTGATCTGCTGGTTCATCTCTTGCCAGACCTGTCCTGCCAGCCCGCGATTACGCGGCAAAATGCGCCTGACGGCGTTCAGCATCTGCTCTTTATCTTTGACCAGGAAGAACACCATCAGCGGAACGAGCACGAGGTAAACCGCCAGGGTAAGCAATCCCACCAGGGAGGCCAGTGAGTACTTCACTACCGAATCGCCCATGGTCATGATGCGGGCGCGCATATTTTCGGCCATCGCATCAATAATCCCTGCATCCATCAGGGCTGGATAGCGACGCGGTAGCGTGGCGGCAAAATCAGAAAGTTTATTCAACATGCCCGGCATATCGCGGATCAGGTTAATTCCCTGCTGCCAGGCAACCGGCATGACAACAAACGCCATCAGCAGCAGAATGCCGACAAACAACACCAGTACGATGCTGGTCGCCCAGCGACGGGAACAGCCAATATGTTCCAGCCGCACCGTTGGCCACTCCAGCAGATACGCCAGCACAATCGCCACCAGCAGGGGCGCGAGAAGACCGCTGAAGAAGAACAGAATGCCAAATCCGGCGACCAGAATAACCAGCAAAGCAATGGCTTCCGGGTCGCTGAACCGACGCCGATACCACTGCATTAACATTTCGAGCATACAACCCTTCCCTGAATCGAATTGCAGGAGTGAGAATGTGAATTGTATCTAACTGTCACAAAAAAGACTTTCGCTTTTTGTCTCACTGTCACGATTCGCAAAAGCCTGATGAATGGGATTTTCTTCATGCTGCAACACGGCTACACTCGCAAGGCGAGCTGCGATGAACGATATGCCGGTTCATCGGTCAAATTAGCACAACCAACATACAGGACAGTGGTTATGTTCAGGCAGTTGAAAAAAACACTGGTTGCAACACTGATAGCCGCACTGACGGTCGGTCAGGTGTTGCCCGCTTTTGCTGACTCGTCCGATTCATTGCCGGACATGGGCACCACAGCAGGAAGCACGCTCTCCATTGGGCAAGAGATGCAAATGGGTGATTACTATGTTCGCCAGTTGCGCGGTAGCGCCCCGCTCATCAATGACCCGTTACTTGTTCAGTACATCAACGGTCTGGGGATGCGTCTGGTTGCGCATGCCGACTCGGTAAAAACGCCCTTCCACTTCTATTTAATCAATAATGACGAAATCAACGCCTTCGCCTTCTTTGGCGGCAACGTGGTGCTGCATTCGGCATTATTCCGTTACTCCGATAACGAAAGCCAACTGGCTTCCGTTATGGCACACGAAATTTCGCACGTCACCCAACGCCACCTGGCACGCGCGATGGAAGACCAGAAACGTAATGCCCCGCTGACCTGGGTCGGAGCGCTGGGTTCTATTTTGCTGGCCATGGCCAGCCCACAGGCCGGGATGGCGGCATTAACCGGTACCCTCGCGGGAACGCGACAGGGGATGATCAGCTTTACGCAACAAAACGAACAGGAAGCAGACCGCATCGGGATTCAGGTGCTGCAACGTTCTGGCTTTGACCCACAGGCTATGCCGAGCTTCCTGGAAAAACTGCTCGATCAGGCACGTTACTCTTCCCGTCCACCAGAAATTCTGCTCACCCACCCCTTACCGGAAAGTCGCCTGTCAGATGCGCGTAACCGTGCCAACCAGATGCGCCCGGTCGTGGTCCAGTCGTCGCAGGATTTCTACATGGCGAAAGTGAGAACGCTTGGAATGTACAATTCCGGGCGTAACCAGCTCACCAGCGATCTGCTGGATTCCCTGGCGAAAGGCAATGTGCGTGAAAAAAACGCCGCCCAGTATGGTCAGGCTTTACAGGCAATGGAAGCCAGCAAATACGACGAGGCGCGTAAAGCGCTGCAACCCCTTCTGGCCGCCGACCCGAATAACCCGTGGTATCTCGATCTCTCGACGGATATTGATCTGGGGCAGAAGAAAACCACCGATGCCATTAATCGGCTGAAAGGGGCGAAGGACGTACGTACTAACCCGGTGCTGCAGCTTAACCTGGCGAACGCTTACTTACAGGGTGGTCAACCTGCTGAAGCGGCGACCATTCTGAACCGCTATACCTTTAATAATAAAGACGATCAAAACGGCTGGGATCTGCTCGCTCAGGCGGAAGCCCAACTGGGCAACCGCGATCAGGAGCTGGCGGCGCGTGCCGAAGGCTTTGCCCTGGTGGGGCGCCTCGATCAGGCTATTTCCGCACTCAGCAGCGCCAGCGCGCAGGTCAAACTCGGCAGCCTCCAGCAGGCCCGTTACGACGCGCGAATCGATCAGCTTCGCGGCCTGCAACAGCGCTTTAAGCCGTACGAGAAGATGTAATAAAGGAGAATTCACGTCATGACAGACGCCGTAAAAATTTACCACAATCCGCGCTGCTCCAAGAGCCGCGATACCCTGAGCCTGCTGAAGTCTAACGGTATTGACCCGGAAGTGGTGCTCTATCTCGAGACACCGCCGGACGCACAGACGATTCGCCAGCTGTTGCACATGCTGGGTATGGGAAGTGCAAGAGAGCTGATGCGCCAGAAAGAAGACTTGTACAAGTCGCTCAATCTGGATGACACCCGTCTCACTGAGGCCGAGCTTGTGCAGGCTATGGTTGAAAATCCTAAGCTGATCGAGCGTCCGATAGTCGTGGCAAACGGCCACGCACGCATTGGACGCCCGCCGGAAGACGTACTCGATATACTCTAATTCCCCCGCCGCAGCGCGTTCAAAAACGCCTGCGGCGTGCTGTCTCCCAGTTTTTTCTGCGCTTTACCCTGATTGTAAAATTCGCACAGCTGAATGAGCAACTCTCCGGCAGGTACACTTTTCGCGCGCGGGATAATGTCCTGTAAAGGTGCTGCAACCTGTACGGCGCTGTGTTTTTGCGCATGCACTTTTACGGCGATATCTTGCCCCGGCAGCGTTATGTCAAAACCAAAAGTCTCAATAGATTGTATAAGTGCCGGACACGCTTCAAGTAACGCCTGAACCCAGCGAGTCAGGAGCTGAGGTGATACGCCCGCGTAAAGCCGGGCAAAACACCAGCCGCTCACCGGCTCACGTGCCCACAGCAGGTGTTGCTCCCCACCATCGTCCATATGCAGCGACAAAGGCAGATGATGTAACTCCAGCTGATGCGGCACGATGCCAGCTTTCAGCGCCTTTTTACCCTGCAACGGTGCCCCCTTCTGTGTTGCCGAGGCGGGCTTCAGATAACGGTTCAGGGTCGCTCTGGAAACGGGGATCCCCAGAACGTCATTCACCAGAAGCAGCAACTCATCCAGCGGTGCGCCCAGTATGTCACGCAGCGTATTGACCAGAGTCACCTGCTCTTGTCTCATCGCTTTGTGTATCACTTTTGGCGTCGTATGGTTATCTGAAACCTGTTCGCGATTGCGCCAGCGCCTGACGGTTGTCACCGAGATCCCAAGCTCAACCGCAAGCTCTCTGTCGCTTTTATCAGACTGCTGGAGGTAGCGACGAATACGTGGTGTCGTCGTGGCATTGGCGTGCAGTTTAATTTCCATCGCAAAGCTCCATGAAACCAATCTTATAAGACTTATATAACATCAACGAATGCTTTGTGACCGATTTCACCTTTCGTTCGCCACGCTTCACTGATAATCCACACACATAACATAAACAACACCACTCAATCTTGTACGGAGTTCACAATGAACAATGTTCTGGGATTTCTTGAAGCAAAACTGATGCCGCTGGCGGCCAAAACGGCTCAGCAGCGTCATCTGGGTGCGATTCGCGGTGCCTACGTTTCATTCATGCCATTTATCATCGTCGGCTCTATTCTGCTGGTGATCTCGTCGTTCCCGAATCAAACCTACCAGCAGTTTATGTCTCAGGCCTTTGGTGAAAGCTGGAGTGCCATTATCGAGATCCCGTTTAATGCGGTGTTCTCGACCATGTCGCTGTTCATCAGCTTCCTGGTGGCGTTTCGCCTGGCCGAGCACTACGGTGAAGATCGCATCTCCTGCGGTATTCTGTCGCTGGTCGCTTTCCTGATCCTGACCCCCTTTATCAAAGTGGCTGAAAACGGCGGCATCACCGTGATACCCGTTGAGTGGATTGGCAGTAAAGGGCTGTTTGTTGCGATGATAGGTTCGCTGCTGTGGACGGAGCTGTTCTGCTGGCTGAAGCGCAAAAATCTGGTCATCAAAATGCCAGATGGCGTACCGCCAGCGGTGCAGGAGTCGTTCGCCGCGCTGATCCCGGCGCTGCTGGTGATGATTCTGGTGCTGATTATTCGCATCGTCTTTGAAAATACCCACTACAACACCATTCACCAGTTCATTTATGAAGTCGTTGCTACACCGGTGCGTCACTACGGCACCTCTTACTTTGGCGCGCTGATGACCGTCTTCAGCATCACTATTCTGTGGTCAGTGGGCATTAACTCAGGCTCGATGATCAACGGCATTATTCGTCCGTTGTGGATGGAGAACCAGACCGACAACATCGCTGCTATCCAGGCCGGCACAACCCCGCCGCACATCATCACTGAGCAATTTTTTGACATGATCTGGATGGGCGGCGCAGGGGCAACGCTGTCGCTGGTGATTGCGATGCTCATTTTTGCCCGCAGTAAAAATATGCGCGAAGTCGCACGACTGGGCGCGGGAGCATCGGTGTTCAACATCAACGAGCCAATATTGTTTGGCCTGCCGGTGATCATGAATCCCATAATGCTCATTCCCTTCAATCTTGTCCCACTGGTGCTGGTCACCGTGCAGTATGCAGCAATGAAAATTGGCGCGGTTGCCGTCACTACCGGGGTGTTTATCCCCTGGACGCTGCCTCCCGTCATCAGCGGTTTTATCGTCACCGGACACCTCAGCGGTAGCGTCATGCAGCTTATCAACCTACTGATTGGCGCCATGCTGTATCTACCTTTCATGCGTATCGTGGACAAACAGTACCGCGCGGCGGAAATTGCCACCGTTACGCAATCCGACACCACCCTTGCAAAACAGGAGTAAAGCATGTGGGGAATTATCGCAACCTGGCGAATGGCGCTTGAAGGAGTAACAGAGTCTGCGTCGGCGCTGGCTGCGGGGAAACCGGTCGCTGCGGCGGTGGTGGATGCCGTAGCGACCGTCGAAAACTTTCCGCTTTATAAATCTGTCGGTTACGGCGGGCTGCCAACGGAGAACGGTGAAGTTGAGCTGGATGCTGCTTATATGGATGGCGACACGCTGGCCTTTGGCGCAGTCGGTAACCTGGTGGATATCGCTAACCCGGTACGCGTGGCCCACGCGCTGAGTCGCCAGCGCTATAACAGCCTTCTGGTTGGCCAGGGTGCTCGGGAATGGGCGCTAAGCCAGGGTTTTGCCAACAAAACCATGCTCACCGACCGGGCAATGCAGCATTACCGCAAACGCTGCCGGGAGACGCTGGACAAGGGCCTGAGTCCCTATGATGGCCACGATACCGTCGGCATTATCGGCCTCGATAAACAAGGTTCGATGAGCGTCGCGACCTCCACCAGCGGGCTGTTTATGAAAAAGCGGGGGCGGATTGGTGATTCACCAATAATTGGCTCCGGGTTTTACTGCGACAGTGAAACCGGTGCAGCCACCGCCACGGGCGTCGGTGAAGATCTGATGAAAGGCTGTACCAGCTATGAAATCGTTCGTCGTATGGCGCAGGGAATGTCGCCGCAGCAGGCTGCCGACTCGGTCGTCTTTGAGCTGGAGGACAGACTTATGTCGCGCTTCGGTCGTGTGGGCGATCTTTCCGTCGTTTGCATGAACAACAAGGGCGAATTTGGCGCTGCGACCAACATCAAAACGTTCTCGTTCGTGGTTGCTACCGCTCGCCAGCCTCTTACTGTGTTTCGTACCGAGCGTCTGCATGAGAAGACACATTATCAGGCCGTGGATGAGGAATGGATGCAGGCTTACGCCGCGCGGATCCGCGCGCCGATTGAGGAACAATGATGATTACATATCAGCTTATTACCGCGCTTTCTGATGCGAAGCCGCAGAGCCATTTAATCGCCCGTACCACCTGTAACCTGCTGCCGAAGACAGCGCTTATCGCCGAGATGCGTGACCCGGATTGCATCACGGACACCCGCTTTGGCTGTGCGCCTTTTGCCCGAATCACCCTGCTGCCGGATGCGCTCTGGCACGATAGCCTGACCGAAGAATTACTCACGGCGCTGCGCCCACTCCTGGCCTCACCCGCCAGTCCTGATGTGGTACTGGACGTCACGAATATCAACGACGTTGTACTGGCGCAAGTACTACGTTTTCTCTTTAATCAGGCACACAGGCTCAGCGACTTAAAGCTAAAGAAAACCAACGAATCAGCGGTACGTCTACAGCATATAACCGCTCTTTGTTTGCCGGAGCAGCAGGACAGACTCGAGGCTATCTTCCACCAGCAGCAGGCCATTGCCCATGGCATGGTGGCCGCACGGCGTCTGGCGGATATGCCATCCGATCGCTGCACGCCTGAGTATGTAGTGGAAGAGGCGCAAAAACGGTGTGCCGACTTCCCCGCCCTGCGATGTGAAGTACTCGATGAAACACAAATCATTGAACAAGGTCTGGGGCTGTTGCACGCCGTGGGCAAAGGGGCATCCTGTCCGCCACGTCTGCTGGCCATCCACTATGACGGAGTCACTGATGGCCCGGTGCGCTGCTACGTGGGTAAAGGCATTACGTTTGATACCGGTGGCTTGTGGCTGAAAGAAGGCGCGGGCATGTATACCATGAAGTATGACATGTGCGGGGCGGCAAACGTGCTGGGGCTGATGCTGACCGTCGCAGAGCTGGCGCTGCCCGTACGCATCATGGGCGTGCTGGCGCTAGCGGAAAATGCCATCGGTCCCGATGCCATGCAGCCCGGTACGGTCGCACGCGCCTGCAACGGCACTACGGTTGAAATCAACAACACCGATGCCGAAGGTCGGCTGGTACTGGCAGATGCGATTGCCTGGGCCAGCAAGCGGCATCCGCAGGCGCACTATATTATTGATATGGCCACACTCACTGGCGCGGTGGTAAAAGCGCTGGGGTATGAACTGAGCGGATTGATGACGCAGGATGAGCCTCTGCGTCAGGCACTGACCCGCGCGGGTAAACAGAGCGGCGATGAAGTCTGGTCGCTACCGCTGGATGCACGGCTGAAAAAGCAGACCGACAGCGCCATCGCCGATCTCTGCAATACACCAGGCAATAACGCGGCAATCAGTGCCTCGGCGGCGTGGTTGCTACATCACTTTTGTCCACCAACGATCCCGTGGGCGCATCTGGATATCAGCGGTACGGCGCTGTGGCGTGAGAACGGGCGAAGCGTGGCATCGGGGAGACCAGTTCCGCTGCTGGTGGAGCATTTGTTGAGGGATTGCGTCTGATTGTTTTGCCCGGTTAGGCGCTGCCGCCACCGGGCAAAAAACTTAAAGCTTGAGAATATCTTTCACAAACGGAATCGTCAGCTTGCGCTGGGCGGTAATGGAGGCGCGATCGAGCTGATCGAGCGTATCAAAGAGGGTACGCATTTCACGATCCAGACGCTTGAGCAGAAAACGGCCCACGTCTTCCGGCAGCTCAAACCCACGCTGCTTTGCGCGCAGCTGTAACGCCTGGAGCTTGTCTTCATCCGACAGCGGCTGGAGCTTATAGATTTGTCCCCAGTCCAGACGAGATGCCAGATCCGGCAGCCCCAGATTGAGCTGGCGTGGCGGACGATCGCCGGTGATCAGCAGCCGGGTTTTACCCGACTCCAGAATGCGGTTGTAGAGGTTAAAAATCGCCATTTCCCACGGCTCATCCCCCGCCACGCATTCGATATTATCAATGCAGACCAGTGAGAGATGTTCCATTCCCTCCATAACTTCAGGTACAAACCAGGTACGTTTATCCAGCGGCACATAACCTACCGCATCACCACGCGCAGAAAGTTCCGCACAGGCGGCATGCAGCAGGTGGCTGCGCCCCGCGCCTTCGCGTGACCAGATATAGATGTATCCGCTGTGTTCCTGACGCAGCACGTTTTGCAGTGCAGCCAGTAAAGAGGGGTTATCACCCGGCCAGAAACTCGCGAAAGTTTCGTCGTCAGGGAGATAAAGTGGCAGAGAGAGCTGTGCCGGTCCGTTCAGAAGTACCTCAACCAGATCTTACATAAAATCGGAACGGAGTTTAACACGGAACCTGCAAGGAGAGAACCGGGCGGATCGCCCGCCCGGTTTTACGATCAATGTGACGCTTTTTCGCTTTCGTCGGCGTCCAGCACCACCTCTTCCGGGCGGATCACGGAAATCAGCTTGAAAATCAAGCTCAGACCCACGCCAACGATGGTCGCCAGCGCCATGCCTTTCAGCTCGGCCGCACCGATGTGTACCTTGGCACCGCTCACGCCGATGATCAGGATCACGGAGGTCAGGATCAGGTTCTGCGCTTTGCTGTAATCCACTTTGGATTCAATCAGCACACGAATACCAGACGCTCCGATTACCCCATAAAGCAGCAGAGAAACACCGCCCATCACCGGTACCGGGATGATCTGGATCGCCGCCGCCAGTTTGCCCACACAAGACAGCAGGATAGCAATGATGGCCGCACCGCCGATAACCTAGGTACTGTAGACACGGGTAATGGCCATCACCCCGATGTTCTCGCCGTAAGTGGTGTTTGGCGTAGAGCCGAAGAAACCGGAGATAATGGTAGAGAAGCCGTTAGCAAACATAGAACGGTGCAGACCCGGGTCGCGGATCAGATCGCGTTTCACGATATTTGCCGTCACCACCAGGTGACCCACGTGCTCAGCAATCACCACCAACGCCGCAGGCAGAATGGTGAAGATAGCAAACCATTCAAAGCGTGGTGTATAGAAAGTTGGCAGGGCAAACCAGTGCGCCTGGGCAATTGGCGTGGTATCGACAACACCCATCATAAAGGAGAGCGCATAACCCGCCAGCACCCCGATCAGGATCGGGATAATCGCCATGAAACCACGGAACAGCACGGAGCCAAACACCGTTACGCCCAGCGTCACCAGAGAAATGATAATGGTTTTGGAATCCGGTGACTGACCGTCAGCAGGCAGTAAACCAGCCATATTCGCCGCCACACCGGCCAGTTCCAGACCGATAACGGCAACGATTGCGCCCATCGCCGCAGGCGGGAACATCACGTCCAGCCAGCCAGTACCGGCTTTCTTCACAATGAAGGACACTACGCAGAACAGCACGCCACACATGATAAAGCCGCCCAGCGCCACTTCGTAGCCAAGCGGTAGCAGCAACAGGACCGGAGAAATAAAGGCGAAGCTCGACCCCAGATACGCCGGGATTTTGCCTTTACAGATAAAGAGGTACAACAGCGTCCCGATACCGTTGAACAGCAGTACGGTAGCCGGGTTAATGTGAAACAGGATTGGCACCAGCACGGTTGCGCCAAACATAGCGAACAGGTGCTGCAAACTAAGCGGGATAGTCTGTAAAAGCGGCGGTCTTTCACTCACCCCGATAGCACGGCGCGTCATAGTGTTTTCCTCTGAGTAGTATTGTTGGTGTTTTATTCAAAAAAAAGCCGACTATCAAAGTCGGCTTATTTATCGTTATTCGATTACTTAGTACCAAAAATCTTATCGCCGGCATCGCCAAGCCCCGGGATGATGTACCCGTGCTCATTCAGCCCCTGGTCGATAGATGCGGTATACAGCTCAACGTCCGGGTGCGCTTTTTCCAGCGCCGCGATACCTTCCGGTGCCGCAACCAGCACCAGCACTTTAATGCTGCTGCAGCCCGCTTTTTTCAGCAGGTCAATGGTGGCAATCATAGAACCGCCGGTTGCCAGCATTGGGTCAACCACCAGCGCCATACGCTCGTCGATGTTAGACACCAGCTTCTGGAAGTAAGGAACCGGCTCCAGCGTCTCTTCATTACGGTAGATACCGACGACGCTGATACGCGCGCTTGGCACGTGCTCCAGCACACCTTCCATCATGCCAAGACCGGCACGCAGAATAGGCACAACGGTAATTTTCTTACCTTTGATCTGTTCAACCTGCACCGGGCCGTTCCAGCCTTCGATGGTGACTTTTTCTGTTTCCAGATCGGAGGTTGCTTCGTAGGTCAGCAGGCTGCCCACTTCAGAAGCCAGTTCGCGAAAACGCTTCGTGCTGATGTCATGCTCACGCATCAGGCCCAACTTGTGTTTAACGAGTGGGTGTTTCACTTCCACAATCTTCATTCTCTTTCTCCTCTGAGGTGGCATCCGCAAAAAAATCGCGGGATTATACCGCTTTTTTCGGATTAGGCCATACCCATCTTGCTTGACAGCGATCAAGCAAAGATAAAAAAACCGGAGGTATATCTCCGGCTTGAGTGCGAGGTTCTGCCCGGTGGCGCTACGCTTACGCGGGCCTACGGAAAGTGTAGGTCGGGTAAGCGTTAGCGCCACCCGACAATTACAGGTTATCGCCGTTGCTCGCAATCACCTGCTTATACCAGTCGAACGACTTCTTCTTGCTGCGGTTCAGCGTGCCGTTGCCTTCGTTATCTTTGTCGACAAAGATAAAGCCGTAGCGTTTTTTCATTTCGCCGGTACCGGCAGACACCAGGTCAATACAGCCCCACGGGGTATACCCCATCAGGTCAACGCCATCTTCAACCACCGCTTTTTTCATTTCACGGATGTGCGCCGCAAGATAATCAATGCGGTACTGGTCGTTCACCGTGCTGTCGCTCTCCTGCACGTCAATAGCACCAAAACCGTTCTCAACGATGAACAGCGGCAACTGGTAGTGATCCCAGAACCAGTTCAGGGAGTAACGCAGCCCAACCGGGTCAATCTGCCAGCCCCAGTCGGATTTCTGCACATATGGGTTGGAGACCAGGCTCTTGCTCTCGTCGTAATCCAGCTGCGGGTTGTCAGCCGTCGCTTTGGTGGCGAAGGACATGTAATAGCTGAATCCGATGTAGTCCACACATCCCTGCTTAAGTGCGGCTTTATCTTCTTCGGTAATATCCAACGCAAAGCCACGACGCTCAAAGTAGTTGAGCAGGTGCTGCGGATACTTGCCGCGTACGTGAACGTCGGTAAACCAGTAACGACGGTGCATGGCGTTCATCGCCATCATCATGTCGTCTGGCGCGCAGGTCAGAGGATAAATCGGGCACATGGCAATCATGCAGCCGATTTGCAGCGACGGGTTAATCTCACGCCCCGCTTTTACCGCCAGTGCACTGGCTACAAGCTCATAGTGCGCGGCCTGGAACATTACCGGCTCACGGTCTTCGCCCGGCTCATACTTCAACCCGGAGTTGGTAAATGGCGCAAAGTCTTCGTGGAAGTTCGCCTGGTTGTTGATCTCGTTAAAGGTCATCCAGTACTTCACTTTGTGCTGATAGCGCTGGAAAACCACTTTTGAGAAACGGACAAAGAAATCGATCAGTTTACGGTTACGCCAGCCGCCGTATTCGGTGACCAGATGGAAAGGCATCTCGAAGTGAGAGAGCGTGATGACCGGCTCGATGCCGTGCTTCAGGCACTCGTCGAACAGATCGTCATAGAATTTCAGGCCAGCCTCGTTAGGTTCCAGCTCATCCCCTTTCGGGAAGATCCGCGTCCAGGCTATCGAAGTGCGGAAGCATTTGAACCCCATCTCGGCAAAGAGTTTGATGTCTTCTTTATAACGATGGTAGAAGTCGATGGCTTCATGGTTAGGGTAATTTTTCCCCTGCAACACGCCGTTGGTGATTTCACGCGGCACGCCATGCGCGCCTGCGGTCATGACATCAGCAACGCTAACGCCTTTTCCACCCTCTTTCCAGCCCCCTTCCAGCTGATGCGCCGCAACCGCACCACCCCACAGAAAACCTTCTTTAAATCCTGACATTCTCTTTCCCTCATTCTGCGTTATTTTCTGCAAAAACAATTACAGAAACCGGTTTCAGTTGAATGATGTGCAAAGGTGATTCCTGTTGCAAGCAGAAAACCGAAACCGGTTTCATTTTCGTGAACAGACTCAAGTTTGAGCACATTGACAGGCCGCACAGAAAAAAAAATCGTCTCACCGAGAATAGGCTCGCAAACGTTTGCCTGGACTGTTAGAATTGCGCCGATTTTTCTTACTAGCTATGCAATCGCGTGGGGACTTAAGCCGTGACCAACAAAACTTCTCTCAGCTACAAAGATGCCGGTGTTGATATTGACGCAGGTAATGCGCTGGTTGACCGAATCAAAGGTGTGGTGAAAAAAACCCGCCGCCCGGAAGTGATGGGTGGTCTGGGTGGATTCGGCGCACTGTGCGCGCTGCCGCAAAAATATCGTGAACCTGTTCTGGTCTCGGGTACTGATGGTGTAGGTACAAAACTGCGCCTGGCGATGGATTTAAAACGTCATGACACGATCGGTATCGATCTGGTCGCGATGTGTGTGAATGACCTGGTCGTTCAGGGTGCTGAACCGCTGTTCTTCCTCGATTATTACGCGACCGGTAAACTGGACGTGGATACCGCAGCCAGCGTGATTAACGGTATTGCCGAAGGGTGTCTGCAGTCAGGCTGCGCGCTGGTCGGCGGTGAAACCGCAGAAATGCCAGGCATGTATCACGGCGAAGATTATGACGTCGCCGGTTTCTGCGTCGGCGTGGTAGAAAAATCAGAAATTATCGACGGCAGCAAAGTGGCTGATGGTGATGTCCTGATCGCACTTGCTTCCAGCGGCCCGCACTCTAACGGCTACTCTCTGGTACGTAAAATCATCGAAGTCAGCGGTTGCGACCCACAGACCACTGAACTGGATGGCAAACCGCTTGCCGATCACCTGCTGGCTCCAACCCGCATTTACGTGAAAAACGTGCTGGAATTGATCGAGAACGTCGACGTTCATGCGATTGCCCACCTGACCGGCGGCGGCTTCTGGGAAAACATTCCGCGCGTTCTGCCGGACAACACCCAGGCCGTGATCGACGAATCCTCCTGGCAGTGGCCGTCCGTGTTTAACTGGCTGCAAACCGCAGGCAACGTCAGCTCTCACGAAATGTACCGTACCTTTAACTGCGGCGTGGGCATGATTATCGCCCTGCCAGCGAGCGAAGCGGATAAAGCGGTTAAACTGCTGACAGAGAAAGGTGAAAACGCGTGGAAAATCGGTACTATTAAAGCTTCCGATTCCGAACAACGTGTGGTCATTGAATGAAAAACATCGTGGTGCTCATTTCCGGTAACGGAAGCAATTTGCAGGCAATAATTGACGCCTGCAAACAGAAGAAGATCAATGGCACCATTCGGGCAGTATTCAGCAACAAGGCCGACGCGTTCGGCCTTGAGCGTGCCCGGGAAGCGAGTATTCCCGCGCACGCGCTGGAAGCCAGCCAGTTCGCCGGGCGTGAAGCCTTTGACCGCGAGCTGGTTCAGGAAATTGATGCCTACGCGCCTGATGTCGTGGTGCTGGCGGGCTATATGCGTATCCTGAGCCCGGCTTTTGTTGAGCACTATGCTGGACGCCTGCTGAATATCCACCCTTCTTTGCTGCCGAAGTATCCTGGCTTGCACACCCATCGTCAGGTTCTGGAAAACGGCGATGAAGAGCATGGTACCTCCGTGCATTTCGTTACCGACGAACTGGATGGTGGCCCGGTGATCCTGCAGGCGAAAGTGCCGGTCTTTGACGGCGATAACGAAGAAGACGTGACCGAACGCGTACAGGTCCAGGAACATGCAATTTATCCGCTGGTGGTAAGCTGGTTTGTCGACGGGCGTCTGGAGATGCGTGACGGCGCTGCCTGGCTCGACGGCGTGAAGTTACCCCCGCAGGGTTATGCGGCCGAAGAGTAGTGTGTTATGTCGGGTGGCGCTACGCTTACCCGACCTGCAAATTGCATTACCCGATATTCCCTTCTCCAACCCTCTAAAATTCCCAACAAAAAAAATAACTGTCATACTTTTCTGGCACTGTTGGACATATCGTGGAAATGCTCGCCATAATAAGGACGAGACGGATTTACCACGTCCTGTGATTGAACTGGAGTGTGAGCTGTAATGGGTCAGGAAAAGTTATATATCGAGAAAGAGCTAAGCTGGTTAGCATTCAACGAACGTGTACTCCAGGAAGCGGCTGACAAAAGTAACCCGCTGATCGAGCGCATGCGTTTTTTGGGCATTTATTCCAACAACCTGGATGAGTTCTACAAGGTTCGTTTTGCCGAGCTAAAACGGCGAATCATCATCAGCGAAGAACAGGGCTTAAACTCTCACTCGCGGCATCTGTTGGGCAAAATCCAGTCCCGCGTGTTGAAAGCCGATCAGGAATTTGACGGCCTGTATAACGAACTGCTGCTGGAAATGGCACGCAATCAAATCTTCCTGATTAACGAACGACAGCTTTCCGTTAACCAACAAAACTGGCTGCGCCATTACTTCAAACAGTATCTGCGTCAGCACATCACCCCGATTCTGATCAACCGCGAAACCGACCTGGTGCAGTTCCTGAAAGATGACTACACCTACCTGGCGGTGGAAATTATCCGCGGTGATTCGATCCGCTACGCGCTGCTTGAGATCCCGTCCGACAAGGTGCCGCGCTTTGTGAACCTGCCGCCGGAAACCCCGCGCAGACGCAAACCGATGATCCTGCTGGATAACATCCTGCGCTACTGTCTGGACGACATCTTCAAAGGCTTCTTCGATTACGATGCGTTAAACGCCTATTCCATGAAGATGACCCGTGACGCCGAATATGACCTGGTGCACGAGATGGAAGCCAGCCTGATGGAACTGATGTCGTCCAGCCTGAAACAGCGCCTGACGGCCGAGCCGGTGCGCTTTGTTTACCAGCGCGACATGCCAGACGCTATGGTGGAGATGCTGCGCGAGAAGCTGACCATCTCGCGCTATGACTCCATCGTGCCGGGCGGTCGCTACCACAACTTTAAAGACTTTATTGGCTTCCCGAACGTCGGCAAAGCCAATCTGGTGAACAAGCCGCTGCCGCGCCTGCGCCATCTGTGGTTCGACAAATTCCGCAACGGATTCGACGCGATTCGCGAACGTGACGTCCTGCTCTACTATCCGTATCACACGTTTGAACACGTGCTGGAACTGCTGCGTCAGGCCTCCTTCGACCCGAGCGTGCTGGCAATCAAAATCAACATCTACCGCGTGGCAAAAGATTCCCGCATCATAGACGCGATGATCCATGCGGCGCATAACGCCAAGAAAGTCACTGTGGTGGTTGAGCTGCAGGCGCGCTTCGACGAAGAGGCGAACATTCACTGGGCGCGCCGTCTGACGGAAGCCGGTGTGCACGTCATCTTCTCCGCGCCGGGGCTGAAAATTCACGCCAAGCTGTTCCTGATCTCCCGTAAAGAGGGCGACGAGGTGGTGCGTTATGCCCACATCGGTACCGGGAACTTCAACGAGAAAACCGCACGAATTTATACGGACTACTCGCTGTTGACCGCTGATGCCCGCATCACTAACGAGGTACGCCGGGTATTTAACTTTATTGAAAACCCGTACCGCCCGGTGAATTTCGATTATCTGCTGGTCTCGCCGCAGAACTCACGCCGCCTGCTGTACGATATGATCGATAAAGAGATCGCTAATGCGCAGAAAGGATTGTCATCCGGCATCACGCTAAAGCTCAACAATCTGGTCGACAAAGGGCTGGTTGACCGCCTGTACGCGGCGTCCAGTTCCGGCGTGCCGGTTAACCTGCTGATCCGCGGCATGTGCTCGCTGATCCCTGAACTAGAAGGCATCAGCGACAATATTCGCGTCATCAGCATTGTTGACCGTTACCTGGAACACGATCGCGTCTATATTTTCGATAATGCGGGTGACAAACAGGTTTACCTCTCTTCTGCAGACTGGATGACACGCAATATTGACTATCGAATTGAAGTCGCGGCACCGCTGCTGGATCCGCGACTGAAGCAGCAGATCCTCGATATCATCGAGATTCTGTTCAGCGATACGGTGAAAGCACGCTATATCGACAAAGAACTCAGTAACCGCTATGTACCGCGCGGCAACCGCCGTAAAGTGCGGTCGCAACTGGCGATTTACGACTATATCAAATCACTCGAGCAACCCGATTAACCTATGCCGATAAATGATAAGACCCCACGCCCGCAGGAATTCGCCGCGGTCGATCTTGGCTCTAACAGTTTCCACATGGTCATCGCCCGTGAGGTGGATGGCGCGCTGCAGATCATCGGTCGTCTGAAGCAGCGTGTACACCTGGCGGACGGTCTTGATGAACGCAGCATGCTTAGCGAAGAGGCAATTGAGCGCGGCCTGAACTGCCTGTCGCTGTTTGCCGAACGTCTGCAGGGCTTCTCGCCTTCCAGCGTCTGCATCGTGGGCACCCACACCCTGCGCCAGGCGCTGAACGCGCCTGAATTTCTCAAGCGGGCTGAAAAAGTGATCCCCTACCCGATTGAGATCATCTCCGGTAACGAGGAAGCGCGTCTGATTTTCATGGGGGTTGAGCACACCCAGCCGGAAAAAGGGCGCAAGCTGGTGATCGACATTGGCGGCGGTTCAACTGAGCTGGTGATCGGCGAAGACTTTGAGCCGCGTCTGGTGGAAAGTCGTCGTATGGGCTGCGTCAGCTTCGCGCAGATGTATTTCCCGGGTGGCACCATCACCCGTGAAAACTTCCAGCGGGCGCGTATGGCCGCCATCCAGAAACTGGAAAACCTCGCCTGGCAGTACCGTATTCAGGGCTGGAATGTGGCGCTGGGCGCATCGGGTACCATCAAAGCGGCCCATGAAGTGCTGCTGGCGATGGGCGAGAAAGACGGGTTTATCACGCCTGAACGCCTGATATTGCTGACTGAAGAAGTGCTAAAGCATAAAAGTTTTGACGCCTTGAGCCTGCCGGGTCTTTCCGACGAGCGTAAAGCGGTGTTTGTGCCGGGTCTGGCTATCCTCTGCGGTGTGTTTGATGCGCTGGCCATCAAGGAGCTGCGTCTTTCTGACGGCGCCCTGCGTGAAGGTGTGCTGTATGAGATGGAAGGCCGTTTCCGCCATCAGGATATTCGCAGCCGCACTGCACAAAGCCTGGCAAACCAGTACAACATCGATCGTGAGCAGGCAAAGCGCGTGCTGGAAACGACCGTTCAGATGTACGACCAATGGCAGGAACAAAATCCTAAGCTGGCGCATCCGCAGCTTGCCGCCCTGCTGAAATGGGCAGCAATGCTGCATGAAGTGGGACTGAACATTAACCATAGCGGGATGCATCGCCACTCAGCGTACATTCTGCAAAACAGCGATTTACCAGGCTTCAACCAGGAGCAGCAGACCATGATGGCCACGCTGGTGCGTTATCACCGCAAAGCCATCAAGCTCGACGATCTGCCCCGCTTCACGCTGTTCAAGAAAAAGCAGTTCCTGCCGCTTATTCAGCTGCTGCGCCTTGGCGTGCTGCTCAATAATCAGCGTCAGGCCACCACCACGCCGCCCACGCTGAAGCTGAAAACCGACGACCACCACTGGACGCTGAGCTTCCCGCACGACTGGTTTAGCCAGAACGCACTGGTCCTGCTGGACCTGGAAAAAGAGCAGCAGTACTGGGAAGCGGTCACCGGCTGGCTACTCAAAATCGAAGAAGAGAGTGCCGACGTCGCCGCGTAACGGCTCAGGCGTCCGCACAGGACGCCTCTGCCTCCAGCAGTGATTCCAGTGCGACCGGTCTGCCAATCAGGTATCCCTGCACATAATCAATACCTAGCGCGTGAACCGCGCTACGTATCTCTTCAGTTTCGACATATTCTGCCACCACCAGCATTTTCTTCATTCGCGCCAGATGGCAGATTGACGCCACTATCTGATAATCCAGACTGTTGTTAACGATGTTCTGCACAAAACTGCCGTCGATTTTGAGAATATCAGCGTCCACGCTTTTCAGCCGGGCATAGCTCGCATAGCCGGTACCAAAATCATCAATGGCAATGCGTACCCCCATCTTCTGCAACTGACCGAGGATCTGTTGTGCCTGCTCAGCACTGCCGAACGTGCTGCACTCCGTCACCTCAAAGATCAGTTGCCACGGTTCGATGGCGTATTTCGTCAGCAAACGACTTACCTCAAGCGGGAACTGCACTCTGCAAACGGTTGAAGGGGCCAGATTAATGGCAAACCGCTGGCCGGGCAGCCTTTCGCGATGTGTTGCCAGAAAGCGTAACGTGTGGTCCAGTACCCATAAATCCACCCGCGACGACAACCCAAACTCCTGTGCAACAGGCAGGAATTGGTCGGGGGAGATTAATACTCCATTTGCATCCTGCATTCGCAGCAAGACTTCGTGGTAGCGATCGCCACGCTGGCCGCAAACAGGCTGAACGAAAAGCGTAAATGCGTTGTTATCGAGAGCCCTTTGCAGACTGCTCATCATTGCGACTTTATCCTTCAGGCTACGCTGCAAATGGACAGCACCACGCTGCTGAAGATTTTCAGGATGGTTGGAGGAGAGCGACAAGTCCGCAACCATACCCAGCTCACCCAGGACCAGATAGAGATGGTTCACTGGTGACCGCACATAACAGTAGCTCACACCCACCTGAGGCTGCAGCGGCATGCCATCCCAGACAAAGCGGAACTGTTTGATATGCTCATCCAGGGTTTCAATCCGCTGCTGGTGGGATTCCGCGTTGAGTCGAATCGCCAGATCGCACCCGGTCAGGTGGTAGACCTTCTCATTAGGCTGGAGTGTGTCATTAATCCATTGCGCCAGCTGCTGTTTGTACAAAATGCGCAGCAACACGCCGTAATTTCGCCCCAAAATTTCAAGCTCAGGAATACGCAGTAAACAAAGCGCCGACCACGGGTTTTTAGCCAGATCGTGTAATAACGAGCGCAGATTAGGCATATGTACGACAGGGTCGAGTAGCGCCAGTCTGCGGGAGCGTTGATTCACGGTTCGCTGGTGAGTCGCCAGCATCGACATGTAAATCACCACGAACGAGAAGACCAGATAGCTGGAAGAGGTGATCGCCAGTTGAATGTCATAACCCTGATGCAACGGGATATAGCGGTAAAAATAGTGAATGGACACCAGCAAGACTGGCGTCCAGATCAGCGACACCAGCTTATAGCCAAAGCGCATCGCGGCCCAGAGCATCACCGGCATCAATAACGACAGGGTGTAGTTGGTAGAAAAAATTGAGCTGTTTTCATTCATGGGGAGCAACAGCAGCGAAAGCAGTCCGCCGAGGGCAAACACCCAAATCAAAAACTCAGTGACCGTCACCTTTTTCTCTATCTGCATACGGATCTGTGAGATGAGGCTTTTGATGTAACGCGGATGGCGAATCAGGCGGATCAGCAGATAGCTCAGAGGTACCCCCGTCAGCCCGCTGACCAGCAGTGTCTGATAATTAATGAGCGTACGAATATTCAGGGGGGATAATCCCGCAAGGCTCTGGCGACTCTCGTACACACCCAGATAAACCGCAAACTGAAACAGCACCAGAAATAGCGTCGCGGGGCAGAAAACCTGCCAGAAAATTCGCTGCGCCATCAGCCGTGTGTCCCCGTACGCCGTCATATTGCGTCCAGGAGCAAATACCCGGTATCCCCCCCAACTGAGCACTATCGGGACGATAAAATGGAGCATAGTGGCGACGGTTTCAAACATCCCACCCGACGGGTAATAGCGAATAAACAGCGACAACGCGATCCCGGGAAGCGCTTCCAGGCCAAAGAACATCATCAGCGAGAGCAAAAATGAGAGGGGTAAATAATAGAGCGCGACAATACCTTCGCCCAGTTGCGTGAACGTATTCGCGACGCTCAGCAGGGGAAGTAAAACCACAGGTAAAATAAGCGGCAATGCCCACCAGCGGTCTTCATTGTTTTTCAGGAAAGCAATAATGTTCATAGATGCCCGGTTAAACCCCTTTCTCTCCAGAGGGAAAATAAAGACAGGCATCCGACCTGACGTGCGCGCCGCCCGGCAATGTTTAGGGCGAACAGTGTGGAGGGAGGATTTTAAATATCAGGACAGGGAATCCGTTGACTTAAATCAAACTACTTTATGCAACTAATCTTTTTCACCCACTTTTTTGCAAATATTTTCTTCATATTATCAATATGGTAAATGCATTAATTAATTTCCATAACATTAATTAATGTAACCATTGACGGTTATTTACACATTGCAGAATTGACCCCCTCTTCCCGCTGTGCCTTAATATCCTTATCGCCCAGAAGGGCATGTCCAGGAAAAACACAGTGAGTCAGGCCACGCGTATGCGCAAACGACATCGATTTAACACCCGAATGACCCGCATCATACTGTTAATCAGCTTCCTGTTTTTCTTTGGCCGCTTCGTTTACTCTTCGATTGGCGCCTGGTATCACCATCAGGATAAAACCCAGTCACAGCAATCCAGCCTGACCGTCGACACCGCTGACCGCTAGGCCGCCGGAGGGTTTTGCACTCTTTGAATAATGCCTGCAATCCCTTTGCTGAGGATCTTATCCTGCAGCCCGGCAAACTGTATCGCACTGTATCCACAGCGCCACGCTGACAAACGGGTACAAAACGCCGCCTCCGGCAAATATCTCTGATACATAAAAATGGTTTTCTTTCCCTGTCGTCATTCAGAACCGATGAGGAGAGACACCGATGATTCGTCGATACACACTTTTCCCCCTACTCGCCCTGGCATCCGTCGCATATGTCCAGGCCGCCCCTCTGGACAACCTCAGCGCCACTGACGTTAACGGTCCCGCCGCCGTTGCGCCGCTGGAACACCCACAACAGCCCGCAAAACTGATAGTTGATCCGCCCCTTGCTGGTCCGCTGAGCAAAGGAGCGGTGTTTATTCAGTATCGGGCCGAAAACCTGCGCATTGAACCGGTATTTGGACCCGACGCGCTGAAAGTCACTCCGCGTATCGGCCATATTCATGTTGTGGTGGATGACGCCCCCTGGCACTGGGCGGACACCAGCGGTGAACCGGTGATCCTGGTGGGACTGCCCGCCGGTAAACACAAGGTGACGATTATTCTGGCCGACCCAACGCATAAGCCTCTTGACCATAAAACTCTTGAATTCACCGTGCCAGCGCATGCGCCGGTCCACCATTTCTGAGGAGTCTGAAGATGAAAGCATTATCGTTACTGACAGCGGGTTTGCTGGCGATTTCGGCCAGTGCTTTGGCGGAGAGTAAAACCAGCGTGGTGCTGGTGCATGGCGCGTTTGCCGACGGCAGCAGCTGGAATAAGGTGATTACTCTTTTGCAAAAACAACACACCGAGGTTATAGCCATCCAGTTGCCGCTTACATCGCTTAAAACTGACGTAGCGGCCACGCAGCGAGCCATCGCCCGCGCACACGGGGATGTGGTGCTGGTGGGCCACTCCTGGGGAGGCACCGTGATTAGCGAAGCAGGCAACGATGCGCGGGTTAAATCGCTGGTGTATGTGGCGGCGTTCGCGCCGGATTCCGGCCAGTCGACGGCGGATCTGGCAGGAAGCTATCCTGCCCCGCCGGGCAGCGCGGGCATTGCTAAAACGGCGGACGGCTATTTATACCTGCCGACAGAAGCCGTCAGGAAAGATTTCGCGCCGGACGTGAAGCCTGAGGAACAAACCGCAATCGCGGCCACGCAGGGGCCAATTAAGGCCGAGGCGTTTGGTGAAAAGGTTGCCCACGCGGCGTGGCATGACAAACCGAGCTGGTATGTGGTCAGCAAGAATGACCGAATGATCAACCCCGCTCTTGAGCGCGCGATGGCGAAGACGATCCACGCGAAAACCGCCGAGGTGACGGCAAGCCACGTGTCGATGGTGAGCCAGCCGGAGGCTATCGCCTGGACGATTGAGCAGGCAAGGCGGATGCACTGAGAAAAATTCGCCCGGCGGCGCTACGCTTGCACGGGCCTACGATTTCGTAGGTCGGGTAAGCGCAGCGCCACCCGACAAGAAAGACCGTCTCAGTCCCCCCTCTCTGCGGGATAATCGCGATTAATCCACGCGTGGTCCTCTTCCCAGGTGAACATCCATTTGCGCACCGGCCCGGCCATCACGTTGAGGTAGTAGCTGTCATACCCGGCCATTGTCGCCACCGGGTGATAGCCCTTCGGCACCATGACCACATCCCGGTTGTAGACCGCCATACACTCATCCAGCGTTCTGTTGTCGGTGTAAACACGCTGCATGCAGAACCCCTGTTCCGGGTTGAGGCGATGGTAATAGGTCTCCTCCAGATAGGTCTCCTGCGGCGGGTTGTCCGTGTCGTGCTTATGGCTCGGGTACGAGCTGGTACAGCCTTCGTTGGTCCAGACCTCCACCACCAGCAGGCTGTCGGCGGGTTTGTTTTCCGGCAGGATGTTATGCACGTAGCGCTGGTTGTGGCCCTTACCACGCGCTTCGCCGTCAATATCCTGCGGGGCTATCAGCCGCGTCGGGTACGTCCCTTTGCCGGGCGCGGCGCAGACCGCCAGCTCGACTTTCGTTAGCGCCTTCACCTGCACCGTCTCCTGTGAGGTGACGTACACCGCCCAGGGTTTGATGCGCTCGAACGGGCTCATCCGCTCGCCGATGTCAGTAAACTGTGCGGAAGGCGTGCTGATGGAAGCGCGCCCGGCCACCAATACCAGGCAGCGCTCTTCGCTGACGGCGGGCAGCGTCAGCGTCTGCCCCTCCTGCAGCTCATACGCCTCAAAGCCGACATACCCCCAACCGGCGCTTTCCGGCGTGACGGACTGAGTCCGTCCCTCAACGTTCGGCTGTTGCCAGCGTGATAACAGACGTGACATGGCACCTCCTCAGATAAGCCCGGCGTCGCGCGCCAGGCGGCTCAGGTTGTTATACCCCAGACGGGCGTAGGTCAGCGGATGGGCAATCGCCGGGTCCTGCTCGGCCTCCACCACCAGCCAGCCGTGATAGTCCTGCGCTTTCAGCAGTCGCATGATCGGCGGGTAATCCACGCAGCCATCGCCCGGCACGGTAAACACGCCGCTCAGCACCGCATCGAGGAAACTGGTTTTGCGGTTTTTGACGTCCGCCAGCACGTCGGCACGCACGTCTTTGCAGTGAACGTGGTTGATGCGCGACGCCCAGCGCTGCGCCACCGCCAGCGGATCGGCCCCGGCAAAGGTCAGGTGGCCGGTATCCAGCAGTAACCCCACCGCATCGCCAGTGTGGATCATCAGGTTGTCCACGTCTTCAGCGGACTCAATCACCGTGCCCATATGATGATGGTAGGCAATCTGCACTCCCTGCTGCTGCGTATAGCGGGCAAATTCGGTGAGCTTCTCGCCATACTCTTTCCAGCGCTCCTGCGGGAAACGCGGGCGCAGATGCACCGGGGTCTGCTGCTCGCCGTGAATGCAGCCGCTCACTTCCGCAAAAACCAGCACCTTCGCCCCCAGCTCGCGCAGCAGCGTCAGATGCGACTGCACGGCGGCAATCTCGTCCTCGACGCTGCGCTCCAGCAGGCGGCCGGAGTACCAGCCGGAGACCAGCTGCAGGTCGTGACGCTGCAGGATGGGGCCGAGCAGGCGCGCTTCACGTGGGAATTTATTGCCCAGTTCGAACCCCGCGAATCCGGCCTCTTTCCCTTCGCTCAGGCAGGTCTCCAGAGATGTCTCTGCGCCCAGTGAAGGCAGATCGTCGTTCGTCCACGTCAGCGGGTTGATGCCCAGTTGTACACTCATTGTCGTCTCCATTATGCGTGTCCGCGCTCGCGCCACCAGGCGATAAGCTGCAGGTAGTTGTCCCGAATGCGCGCCACCAGCTGCGCATCGTCAATATCGTGTTTCAGCCATGCGCGGGAGGCATCGCCAAACAGCGTGCGTCCCACGGCGAAGCCTTTCACCAGCGCCTGCCCCGCAGCGGCTTTGAAGTCGGCACGCAGCTGTTCTGCCGGAGCATCCAGACCCAGGATCACCACGCCGCGACAGTGCGGGTCCCGGCGCGCGATAATCTCGCTCAGCGCCGTCCAGCCTTCGGCGGAGAGCGGCGGCAGTTTCCACCAGTCGGGGTAAATACCGAGGTTGTAGAAACGGGAGATGGCGCGCAGGTAGAGCTCGTCGCTGCGCGGCATGCTGGCGGGCAATATCACCTCCAGCAGCAGTTCATGTCCGGACTGACAGCAGGCGTGGTAAACCTCAGCGATTTTCTGCTCCTGCTCCAGACGCAGGCCGTGGGCGTCTTCCGGATGGAAAAAGACCAGGCACTTCACCACGTGCTCCTGCGGCCAGCTGATAAGCTGGGTACCAATGTTGCCGTGCTCCATCTCCAGCGGACGCGAGCCCGGCAGCTCAATAGGACGACCGATCCACCACCCTTCCCCGGTAATGGCGTTCAGCGCATCCTGACCAAACGTGCCATCGCACAGCAGACCGGCTTTCCCCTCCAGTCCGGCAGAGCTTGCCGCCTCGCGGCTGGCCTGCAGGATCAGTTGCTTCAGGGCCGGAATACGTTTGAGCGACGCGCCGCACTGCAGCGCCATATCCTCAAGCTGGCTGCGGTGATCGAACGCCATCACGCACAGCTCCGGCCATTCGCAACGGCGGGTAGTGACCCGGTGGAGATGGTTAAGACGCGGATCGAGATCCGGGCGCGGCACCATTGCGGCGCGCGAGAGATAATCATCCAGCTCGATTTTGCTCGGCATCGCCGGCGCACAGCCGTGCCGCGAGACCACCAGCGCCCCACAGGCGTTGGCGTAGCGGCACGCCTGCTCCCAGCCCTCGTCGTTCAGATAACCGCGCAGCAGGCCGGACATAAACGCATCCCCCGCGCCGAGGACGTTCAGCACCTCCACGCGCACGCCGGTCACCGTCAGGCCGTCGTCCAGCCGAGGGGGAATGGCATCGGTATACACCGAGCATCCCAGCGCGCCGCGCTTGCACACCAGTGTCGCCTTGCTGACGTGGCGCACCTGCGCCAGCGCCTGCAAAGTATCGGTGCTGCCCCCGGCAATATGTAACTCCTCTTCGGTGCCGACAATGACGTCAAAGAGGTGCAGCACTTCCTGCAGCTCGCGGGTGACCTGATCGGCGGCGATAAAGCGCGTTTCGCCGTCGCCTAAGGAAGTTAGCCCCCACAGCACCGGACGGTAGTCGATGTCCAGCACCGTGCGCACGCCGTGACGGCGGGCGTAATTCAGCGCCGTCAGCACCGCCTCGCGGGTCTGCGGATGAGAAAGATGAGTCCCGGTGATGGCAAGACACCGTGCGGAGGCAATGTAGCTTTCGTCCACATCGCTGGCGGCAATCGCCATATCCGCGCAGTTATCGCGATAAAAAATCAGAGGAAAGGTGTCCCGGTCTTTAATGCCGAGCAGCACCAGCGCCGTGAGGCGGTCTTTATCGGTGATCAGATGGCTGGTATCACAGCCCACCTGGTTTAACTCTTCCCGCAGGAAGCGTCCCATATGCTCATCGCCGACACGCGCCAGCATTGACGAGCGTAGGCCCTGACGCGCGGTGCCGTACGCCACGTTGCCGGACGAGCCGCCGAGATATTTGGCGAAGCTCGACACATCCTCCAGACGGGCACCAATCTGCTGGCTGTAGAGGTCTACCGCCACGCGGCCCATGCATATCACATCAAACTGCTTTTCCACGTTGAACCCTCTTCAGACAATGTCATTCACGTTCAGCCAGCGGCCCTGCTGGTGTGAGAGTGCGATGGCGTCCAGCACGCGCGAGACCTTCCAGCCCTCTTCGAAGTCCGGCCACATCGGTGCGTCGGCGGCGATGCCGTCTACCAGGTCACGCACTTCCACCGTTTTTTGATCGTTAAAGCCGATACCATGACCTGCGCCCATACAGAACGCGCCGTAGTCCGGGTGTGCCGGGCCGACCAGCAGCGTGCGGAACCCCTGACGGTTCACCGGATCGTCATGCAGATAAAGCTTCAGCTCCGCCATCCGCTCCTGGGTGAAGCTGATGGCACCTTTCGTCCCGGTGATCACATACGAAAGCCCCATCTTGCGGCCGCAGGCGACGCGGGAAGTTTCAATGACGCCCTGCGCCCCGCCCGCGAAGCGCACCATCGCGTGGGCCTGATCTTCATTTTCCACGGCGACCATTTCCGACGATCCGGCCTTCGCCGGACGTGCCGGGACCACAATTTTCAGGTCGCCGCAAACCTGCTCAATCTCCCCCACCAGGTACTGGGCCATATTGACGATATGCGCCGCCAGGTCACCCAGTGCGCCCAGTCCGGCGGTTTCTTTAAAACAGTGCCAGTGAATGGGGGAAAGCGGGTCGGCCATATAGTCTTCGTTGTGGGTGCCGTAGAAGTGGATCACCTCTCCAATTTCGCCGCGCGCAATAATCTCTTTCGCCAGCTGCGCCGTCGGGTTTTTCATGTAGTTGAACCCCACCAGCGTTTTCACCCCTGCCCGCTTCGCGGCGTCGACCATCTCGCGCGCGTCGTGGGCATTCAGCGCCAGCGGCTTCTCCGAGTAAACATGCTTGCCGTGACGGATCGCCTCCAGCGCCATCTCTTTATGCAGATGGTTGGGGGAGCAAATATCCACCACATCAATGGCCGGGTCGGCCACCAGCGCCCGCCAGTCACCGGTTGAGCGATTGAAGCCAAACGCCTGCGCGCGCTCTGCCGCCAGCGTCGGGTTCACCTCCGCCACCATCTCACGCACCAGTTTGCCGCGCAGGTTGAACACCGTCGGGGCCTGGGCATAGGCAATGGCATGCGCCTTGCCGATATACCCGGTGCCAATCAATCCAATACGAACCTCTTTCATCGTGATCCTCACAGTGCGCCGCGACGGCTCTTGGCATAGGTGTCGAATGCCACCGCCAGAACGATAATTAACCCGGTGATAATTTGCTGGTAGTAGGCCGAGACGTTCATCAGTACCAGGCCGTTAATCAGAATCCCCATGATGATGGAGCCGATAATGGTGCCGCCGATGCGCCCGTAGCCGCCCATCAGAGAGGTACCGCCAATGACCACCGAGGCAATAACGCGCAGCTCGAAGGAGATCCCGGCGACCGCCTCGGCGCTCCCCAGACGCGCGCTCAGAATGAAGCCCGCCAGCCCCGCCAGACAGCCAATCAGCACATAGACGCTAACCAGCACGCGCTTGACGTTCACCCCTGCCAGGCGCGCCGCCTCCGGGTTGCCACCGATGGCGTAGACAAAGCGGCCCCAGCGGGTTTTATGCAGCGCCAGATAACCGCCGACGGCGACGATGGCGAAGATCCAGATCGGAATGGAGATGCCGAGCAGCTCCCCGCGCCCCCACCAGCGGTAGCCCTGATCGAAACCGGCTATCGGGGCGCCGTCGTTAATCACCAGCGTCAGGCCGCGCCAGATGGTCATCCCGCCAAGGGTAACGATGAACGGCGGCAGGCGCAGGCGGGTCACGCCCAGACCGTGCAGGAAGCCAATCGCCGTGCCCATCGCCAGGCAGATCCCCAGCCCAATCAGCCAGCTCATGCCGCCCCAGGCGTTCGGGTCGACGGTGGTGAAGTTGTCGCCTTTGATCACGTACGCCGCGGTCATGGCGCACACCGCCAGAATAGAGCCCACCGAGAGGTCGATCCCGGCGGTGAGAATGACGAAAGTCATCCCCACGGCCATGATCCCGTAGATGGAGACTTCGGTCAGGATGTTGAAAATATTGCGTTCAGAGAAAAAGTTGCTGTTCTGCGACTGGAAGAAGATCAGCAGCAGGATCATGAAAATCAGCACCCCGAAGCGCTCGAAGAAGGCGATGGGATCGATGCGTCCGGCGCGTTTGACCGGGGCCTGCGTTTTAGAAATCATCTGCGTCATGAGAAACTCCGTTATGCCGCGTTCAGGGCGTTGTGGTTGATGGCCATCATCGTCATCAGCCGTTCTTCGTTAGCGTCGTCACCGTGGATCTCGCCAGTCACTCGGCCTTCACTGAGCGTGATGATCCGGTCAGACACCGCCATCACTTCAGGCAGATCGGAGGAGATCACAATCACCGCCACGCCCTTTTTCGCCATATCAAACAGCACCTGGTGCACTTCCGATTTGGTTCCGACGTCGATGCCACGCGTCGGCTCATCGACAATCAGCACCCGCGGGTTGAGCGCCATGCAGCGCGCGAGGATCACTTTCTGCTGGTTGCCGCCAGAGAGCTTGCGCACCTCCTGCGCGCTGTTGACCATTTTGATCTGCAGAGCCTGGCGGTAGGACTCAATCAGGTCGTCCTCTTTGCGGGTATTCACGAACCAGCGCCACTGCAGCAACGAGGAGAGGCAGGAGAGCGACAGGTTGTCGCGAATCGACAGCCCCAGCACCGCCCCCTCTTTCTTACGGTCTTCCGGTACCAGTGCCACCCCCTGATCGAGGGCATAAAGCGGGTCGCGCGGCTGGTACGGCACGCCGTCCAGCTCAAAGCTGCCTGAAGTAAAGGCGTCAGCGCCAAACAGGCAGCGCGCCACCTCGGTACGGCCAGCTCCCACCAGCCCGGCAATCCCTAAGACTTCCCCGGCGTGGACGTGGAAACTGATGTCATGCAGAGCGATACCGTGCGGATCCAGCGGTGGTTTTTCCCGGCTTAACCCCTTCACCGACAAACGGACAGGTTTGTCTTGATGATGGGTTTCGCTGGCAGGGCGGCGGTTAAAGGCCACGTCACGCCCTACCATCAGGCGGATCAACTGCTCTACGTTGGTCTCCGCTACCGCGCCGGTGCCGGTGAAACGGCCATCCTGGAAAACGGTGAAACGATCGCAAAGCTGGAAAACTTCATGCAGGCGGTGAGTGACATAAATAATGCTCACGCCACGGTTTTTAAGCTCCCGCACCACGCGGTGCAGGCTTTCCACCTCACTGTCACTCAGCGCGGCGGAGGGTTCATCCATGATGATCAGCCTGGCATTGAGGGTCAGCGCCCGGGCAATCTCCACCATCTGCTGCTGGGCCACGCTCAGACGGGCGACGGGCGTGGTCGGTGCGACGTTCAGTTGCAGATAATCGAGAATCACCTGCGCTTCCTGATTGACCGCTTTTTCGTCGACGATCAGGTTACGTTTGCGCGGTTCGCGTCCGAGAAACATGTTTTCCGCGACGGTCATGTTGGGCAGCAGGTTGAATTCCTGATAGATGGTGATAATGCCCTTGTTCTGCCGTTCTACCGGGGAGTCGTCCACCGGCAGCGTTTCACCGTTGAACCAGATCTCCCCGCGCGTCTGCGGCTGTGCGCCCGCGAGTGCCTTCAACAGCGTGGATTTCCCGGCGCCGTTTTCGCCCAGCAAAGCGTGAATTTCACCCGTGCCGACGGTGAGCTGGGCGCTGCTCAGCGCCCATACGCCGGAAAAGCTTTTTGCCAGGTCGGTTACTTTCAGTAAGGGTTGCGACATCAGCCTGCTCCTTATTTATGGGGAGCCGCCCGTACGGCGGCTCCGGACAAATCAGTTACCGGCCTCAGCAATACGCTCAGCCTGCTGCAGGTTCTCTTTGGTGATCAGCGTCGGCGGATAGTCCGCTCCGGTGATGGCTTTTTTCTCACGTACGTTAGCCACCAGCTGGCTCATCGCCGTGGTCACCGCAAAGCCCGGGCGCTGATCCGCCGTGACCGCCAGCCAGCCGTCGCGCACGCGGGCCAGCGCTTCCGGTACCGCATCAAAGCCGGTCACCAGAATTTCGCCCGGCTTCACACCCTGGCTCTGCAGCGCTTCAATCGCCCCCAGCGCCATATCGTCGTTGGCGGAGAGGATCACCTGCGGACGTTTCGGCAGCGACGGCAGAACGCTTTCGACAATGCGCATCCCTTCAGAACGCATCCAGTTGCCGGTCTGATCGGCGACGATCTTGTACTTATCCCCACCCGCCTTCAGGCTGTCGCGGATCCCTTTGGTGCGTTCAATGTTGGAGGAGGAGCCCGGCTGGCCGGTCAACAGAATGATGTCTGCGCCGTTGGGGAATTTAGTTTTGACGAAGTCGCCAATCGCCTGGCCGCCCTTGTAGTTATTGGCGCCAAAGTGCGGCACTTTTTTCTGGCTATCGACGGAGCGATCAAGCGTCACAACCGGCAGCTTCGCATCCTGAATTTCATCTACCGCACTGGAGACCGCGTTCACATCGTTCGGGGAGACGATAAAGCCCTGCGCACCACGGGTGATGGCGTTTTCCAGGTCAGCCACCTGCTTCGGTGAGCTGCCCTGACCGTCCAGTACCTGAAGTTTCACGCCCATCTCTTTTGCGGCTTTCACCGCCGTGCGCTGCATGTGAACTTCAAACGGCATGGCCAGGTTTGGCGTACTGAAAACAAGTTGCTCGTTTTCGGCGAGGGCGGCCCCGGATGTCATGGCGATGAGGGCGGCTAAGATCAGTTTTTTCATTATTATGTCTCTCTGTGTAGGGTTGTTGTGTTTAGAGGACGATCTCGCGCTGGCAGCGCAGTGATTCCAGCGCTTTATCCGCGAGGTACAGCGCACGTTCACCATCATCGCCGCTGCAGTCAGGTACCGCTTCGCCGCGCAGAACCGCAACAAAGTGTTCCCATTCCGCGGCGTAAGCGGATTTGTAGCGTTGCAGGAAGAAGTGTTCCGGCAGCGCGCTGGTGCAACCCTGTTTGCCGTAGTGCTGCACCTGGTTTTCAAGGATATTGCCCGCGCACAGCAGCCCTTCGGAGCCGTGCAGCTCCAGGCGCTGGTCGTAGCCGTATGAAGAGCGGCGACTGTTGACGATGGTCGCCATCGCGCCGGAGGCGTACTTCAGAACGATAAACGCGGTGTCGATATCTCCCGCTTCGCCAATCGCCGGATCCACCAGATTGCTGCCCTGGGCGTACACCGACACCGGCTCTTCACCCATGATGAAGCGCGCCATGTCAAAGTCGTGAATGGTCATATCGCGGAACATGCCGCCGGAAACACGCACGTACTCCGCAGGCGGTGGAGACGGATCGCGGGAGATGATCAGCAGCGATTCCGGTTTGCCGATACGCCCGGCCTGAGCGTCGGTTTTCACGCGACGGAACTGCGGGTCAAAGCGGCGGTTAAAACCGATAAACAGCGGTACGTCATACTCCTTGACCACCTTCAGGCAGTCGCGTACGCGGGCAAGATCAAGGTGTACCGGTTTTTCACAGAAGATGGCTTTGCCGTGACGGGCGGCCATTTCAATCAGATCCGCGTGGGTGTCGGTCGCGGAGGCGATCAGTACGGCATGAACGTTCGGGTCGGTCATCGCCTCATCCAGGCTCTGCTGACGCGCCTGATATTGCGTGGCGAGACGCGTGGCGAATTCCTGATTCAGGTCAACCACGGACCAGAGCGTGGTCGCACTGTGGCTGGCGATGTTAGCTGCATGTACCTGGCCAATTCGGCCAGCGCCCAGTAAAGCAATGTTAAACATAACGGCTCCCGGTGTTGGTGAATGCTGTGAACTAACGACACTATAAATAAAACATTTATTTCATTTTTATAAATAGTGAAAATTATGTTTTTGAGTGTGGGTTAACACTTTTGAGATGTATGAGATAAATTTTGTTATCAATCTCACAACATGGCGGAAGGTATGCCCCTCCATTACAAAGGGGCGAGGGAGTGAAAACCGCACCGTACCGTCCCCTCTCCCGTTGGGAGAGGGTCAGGGTGAGGGGAAAAAGAAAAATGAAATGAAAATTTCGTTATGGCAGGAAATCTCAATACTGACGGGCTTTTTTCACCTGAGCCTGCGTTTGCTCGGCGGCCTGGCGCACCGCTGGCGACTCAGCCACCTGCGCATCGCCGGTTCGCCACCATGACGCGTAATCATGGGTCATCGTTTTCGGCAGCACTTTGATGTCGAGGAGCGTCGGCCCCGGGTGGGCGCGCGAGGCTTCCAGCGCCGTCAACAGGTTTTGCTCGTCATGAACTCGCCATGCTCGACAGCCGTAGCTTTCCGCGTTTTGCGCAAAATCGACCTTCACCAGTGGCCCGTCAAGCCGACCCGTTTTCGGGTTGCGGTAGCGGTTTTCCGTGCCAAAGCTGCCCATTCCGTGCCCCATCTGCAGGTTGTTAATGCAGCCGAAGCTCGCGTTATCAAACAGCAGAATGGTGACCTTTATGCCCTCCTGCACGGCGGTTTGCAGCTCTGAATGCAGCATCATGTACGAACCATCGCCTACCATGGCGTACACCGGCTGCTGAGGTTTTGCCAGCTTCGCGCCGATGGCCGCTGCGACCTCGTACCCCATACAGGAGTAACCGTACTCCAGGTGGTAACTGTCCGGCGTTTTGATCTGCCAGAGGCGCTGTAAGTCTCCCGGCAGAGAACCGGCCGCGCCCACCACGATGGCGTTATCTTCAACATGCTGGTTGATCAGCCCAAGCACCCGAGTCTGGGTCAGGCGGGTGTTGAGCGTTTCACCGTATTCCATGAGCTGCGCATCAAGGTGCCCTGCCACTTCAGGCGCGTCGTCCGGACGCCACTGGCGATCCCACAGGCGACGGCACTCGTCGCGCCAGGCGGATTTCGCCTCAGCGATCGCCTCTCCCCAGCCGCTGCGGTAATCTTTCAGCGCGTGGGTCAATGCCGTCAGCCCGGTTTGGGCATCGGCAATCAGCGCGGTGGCATCCAGCTTCAGGGCGTCAAACTCGGCCACGTTCAGCAGCAGGAACTCGACGTCCGAATGGGAAAAGAGCGCCTTGGAACCGGTGGTAAAATCAGTAAGACGCGTGCCGATGCCAATCACTAAGTCGGCCTGCGGCGCAAGCTGGTTGGCGGCCATTCCGCCTGTCACGCCCACCCCGCCCAGGTTAAGCGGGTGATCGCTTACCAGCGCCCCCTTTCCGGCCTGGGTTTCGGCAAACGGCAGTTGCAGCGTTTCAACAAATTCCCGTAACGCCTCATACGCACCGGAGTAACGCACGCCGCCGCCGCATACCACCAGCGGACGGCGCTTGCGGGCAATCAATGCCTGAGCCTGCGCCAGCCGCTGCGGGTCAGGCGGACGGCGTTCAATATGATGCACCCGACGCGCAAAGAAACTCAGGGGGTAATCCCAGGCTTCCCCCTGCACATCCTGAGGTAAGCAAATGGTCACTGCCCCTGTATTTGCGGGGTCAGTAAGCGTTCGCATCGCGCTTAACATCGCGCTCATGAGCTGTTCAGGACGGTTGATGCGGTCCCAGTAGCGGGAGACCGGGCGGAAGCAGTCGTTGGTACTGATGCTGAGATCGTGATACTGCTCGATCTGCTGCAACACGGGGTCAGGCTGGCGACTGGCGTAGATATCGCCCGGCAGCAGTAACAGCGGGATGCGGTTCGCCGTGGCCGTCGCGGCCGCCGTCACCATATTGGCAGCACCAGGCCCAACGGATGAGGTGACGGCAAAAATACGCTGGCGGCGATGCTGTTTGGCGAACCCCGTCGCCATATGGGCAATCCCCTGCTCGTTACAGCCCTGCATCACCTGCAGATGGCCGGGATCCTGCTCCAGCGCCTGGCCGATACCGAGCACGTTACCGTGCCCAAAGATCGTTGCCACCCCCTCCACGAAGGGCGTTTCGTTACCATCAACGCTAACGTATTGTTGATTAAGGAACCGGACCAGCGCCTGGGCCATGGTCATACGTTTGGTTTGCATAAAACCCCCTGTCAGCCCAGCGTCGGCATGGAGAACGCAGCGCCTGTCTCCTGCTGCATTTCCGGCCAGCGCGCGGTGATGGTTTTCATTCGGGTGTAGAAACGCACGCCATCGTTCCCGTGAACGTTGAGCGCACCAAAGATGGAACGCTTCCAGCCGCCGAAACTGTGGAATGCCATTGGCACCGGGATCGGCACGTTGACCCCCACCATGCCCGCCTGCACCTCTTCGCAGAAGCGGCGCGCGCAGCCACCGTCGCGGGTGAAAATCGCCGAGCCATTACCATATTCGTGGCGGTTAATCAGATCCACCGCGCTGGCGTAATCTGCTACGCGCACCACAGAAAGCACCGGGCCGAAAATCTCTTCTTTATAGATGGTCATCTCCGGGGTGACGTTATCGAACAGCGTCGGCCCAACGAAATAGCCCTGCTCGTGACCTTTCACGCTGAAGCGACGACCGTCCACGCGCAGGTTCGCCCCCTGCGCTTCGCCACTGTCGATGTAGCCCAGCACCTTACTGCGGTGCGCGGCGGAGATCAGCGGCCCCATCTCGTTTTCTGGCGTCTGGTCCAGACCCGGTCCGACGCGCAGTGCGGCGATCTGTTTTTCCAGCCGGGCGCAGAGTTCATCGGCGGTTTTATCGCCCACGGCCAGCACCACGGAGAGCGCCATACAGCGCTCCCCCGCCGCCCCAAAAGCCGCGCCCATGATGGCGTTCGTCGCCATATCCATGTCGGCATCCGGCATTAAAATGCAGTGGTTTTTCGCGCCGCCCAGCGCCTGACAGCGTTTCCCGTGGGCGGAGGCGGTCTGGTAAATGTATTCGGCAATCGGCGTTGAGCCAACAAAGCTCACCGCCTGCACGCGCGGGTCGGTCAGGAGCAAATCAACAGACTCTTTATCGCCCTGCACCACGTTGAACACGCCGTCCGGCAGGCCAGCCTCTTTCAGCAGCTGCGCCAGCGCGAGCGCCAGAGAGGGGTCTTTTTCCGACGGTTTCAGCACGAAGGTGTTGCCTGTCGCCAGCGCAATCGGGAACATCCACATCGGTACCATCGCCGGGAAGTTAAACGGCGTGATCCCGGCGCAGACGCCGAGCGGCTGCATCAGCGAGTGGCTGTCGACGCCAGTGCCGACGTTCGCAGAGTGTTCGCCCTTTTGCAGATGCGGGATGCCGCAGGCGAATTCCACCACTTCCAGACCACGGGTCAGTTCACCTACTGCGTCAGAGAAAACCTTGCCGTGCTCTTCGCTGATGATACGGGCCAGGCGATCCATATTCTCTTCCAGCAACGCTTTGAAGCGGAACATCACGCGCGCACGTTTAAGCGGAGCAAAACGCGCCCACGCGGGAAACGCCTGCTGCGCGGCGGCAATCGCCTGCTCCGTTTCCTGTGCCGTGCTCATCACCACCTGGCGGATTTGTTCACCAGTGGCCGGGTTGAAGATCGCCTGAACGCGCTGGCCTGAACCGGTGACACATTCGCCGTGAATAAAATTCGCTACCGTCTCCATCCTTAACCTCTCGCTGTTGATACGTGACTGTTACCTGACGTTGTGTACTGAACACTATATATGAAACAAATATTCCATTTTAAGTTGAAATAAAATAAATGATGATTATTGTGATCAAGGATGGATTTTTATGTTAACAGCCAACATCACTGACTCAGCCTGAGCTATTAAGGGATTTCGGGCGAGGAAATGACTGAAGCTTCTGTTTCATTTTTGCTGCCAGATGGATGGCCGACATTTAAAAGACGCGGTTTTGCGTTTAGAATCATATGACTGTATTTGGGGGATAACATGACGACAGCAACCAGCCTGAACGAACTGCAGCAGCAAATCCGCGATCGCTACGATAGCCTGAGCAAGAGGCTGCAGCAGGTTTCCCGCTATGTGCTTGATAACACCAACAGCGTGGCCTTTGATACGGTTGCTGTCATTGCCGAGCGCGCCGACGTACCACCGTCGACGCTCATCCGCTTCGCCAACGCCTTTGACTTCACCGGTTTCAACGAGATGAAACAGCTGTTTCGCATGAACCTGGTGGAGGAGACCGCCAGCTACAGCGACCGCGCCCGGCTGTTCCGCGAAATGGAGAGCGAGGCCGTACCGGAAACACCGCTCGATATCCTGCAGGAATTCGCCCGCTCGAATGCGCAGGCGTTACAGCAGCTGGCCGCTCGCGCCGAACCAGAAATGCTGGAGCGCGCAGTGCAGTTGTTGGCCGATGCCGACACCATCTACATCGCCGGTTTACGCCGTTCCTTCAGCGTTGCGGCCTATCTGACCTACGCCCTGAGCCACCTGGAGTGCCGCCCTATTCTGCTCGACGGGATGGGTGGCATGCTGCGCGAGCAGATCAGCCGCATTAAGGCGTGCGACATCGTGGTGTCGATCAGCTTCTCGCCGTACGCGGAAGAGACGGTGATGGTCAGCGAAACCGCCGCCAGCGTTGGCGCGCGGCAGATTGTGATTACGGATAGCCAGATCAGCCCGCTGGCGACGTTCAGCGATCTCTGTTTTGTGGTGAAAGAGGCGCAGGTGGATGCGTTCCGCTCCCAGTCAGCAACGCTGTGCCTGGTGCAGTCGCTGGTGGTGGCGCTGGCGTACAGGTTGGGAAGTGGGGACAAATAGTCTGCATTGCCCTTTTGCCGGCCGGGAACGGCACAGCCGTCACCCGGCATTTTGGTCAGTTCTTTATTTCAGTACATTCCGGATAGTCGACGGATGAGAGAGCACTCAGGCGTTGCCCCGTAATCTGCAGAACGCGCAGTAGAAGCATAATGCCGCGGCGGGTATCTGGATCGTTCAGCATCGAGAACACCTGCCGAAGCGAAACATCCCCTTCCCGGTTAATTTGCTCTCCCCATGCCATGCGTAGCGCAGTTCCGCCTTCCCAGCCGACAGTAACAACATCTTCAAAAACGCCGGCCAGTTTTTCTACCATCGCGTTATCGGTCATTTCAAGCAGGTCCGCCACCAGGGCGAGCAAATCAACAAGATTATTCAGGCGATTGCCGGCCATAAGCGGAGCAAGATTTTTCAGCAATTGTTCCTGTTCGCTCATCAGAACATCCCCCTCACGACACCCCAATACAGTCCACGGTTAAAACCGTTTCGCAGCATGCCACCGAGTTTTGTCGCAGGCACCGGCGTCACATCATTGCGATAGTCATATACCAGCGGCATCCCCGCCCAGAGCCCCATCTGCGCGACGGCCTGAACCCGCCCATCGTAATGATTACCGCTTCCGGGTGGTCTGCCATACAGTTCCGCCACAATATTGTCGACAATGATCGGGGCCTGGTTATGGCACGACCCGCCAGCTTTACTGATCGGGAGATCGACGGTATCGCCGATCACATAAACGCCTTCTAACCCGTAGACGCCGAGCGTTTGGTGATCCGTCGGCAACCAGCCTTCTCCATTCTGAATCTCACTGAGCCCCGTATTACGCACCGCTTCTACCGCCCTGATGGGAGGCGTGGCCATCAGGATGTCGAAGTTCTGCGAATCGCCCTCGGCGGAATACGCGATTTTGCTGTCAGGATCGACATGGCTTAAGGTAAAACCGCGCTGGTGCTGTATGCCTTTGGCAGCAAAAATATCCCCCAGCGCCTCCCCAACCGGACGTTGCAGGAACAGACAGTTTCGCAGTAATTGCGCTACGGTCGGATAGGTATAAACAATCTAAACCTGATTACGTACGCCACGCTGACGCAGATAGTCGTCAACCATCAGCGTGGTCTCGATGGGGGCGATCCCACACTGGTGGGGCACATTAGGGGTTTCCGGGAAAGAGACGGTGATAAAGATTCGTCCCTTTTTAATGGTGGCAAGTTTATGGGCTAATTGTCTGGCCGCCGCGTATTGGTAAAAATGATCGCCCACTTCAGCAAGGCCAGGGATTTTTTGAGGGAAAGGTGCGCAGCCAGTAGCAATAACCAGCAGGTCCCAGTCGTAGTGCTTCTTACTGGCGCTGTATAAACGACGTTGTTTAAAATCGAAAGATTCTATTTTATCGGTAATAAATTGAATTTCCGGACTCAGTAATTGCCGCTCAGGCCGGGCCAGCTCATGGTGATGAAAGAGGTTAAACGCGACGTACATAAACGCGGGTTTGTAGTAGTGCACCGGTGATTCGGATATCAGCACCAGTTCTACCTGACCGGCGGCAATTTCTCGTCGTAATTTCCTGGCCAGCAGGTTGGCGACAATCGTCCCTCCCGTGCCGCCACCGACAATCATTATGCGGTTTTTCATTCCGTTATTCGCTCATGGTAGTGAATGGGAATTCACGTAACCAGACCGCTTCACTGTTACGCTCAGCTAAAGCGTAGTAACAGAGCAATATTCCGCAATACAATCCTTAATGAAATATTTAATTTCGGCAATCATGTCATCATTTAAAATATACGCTGCAAAATATAATTTATATCGCTATAACGCAGCCTCTGTCTGTGGTCTCTTTTGCATCATTATTATTCACCAAAGAGCAGCTTTGTGTACTTTTTAGAGACCGCCCCGGAGCGCTGACCGTTGGTGCCATAATAGCGATCTTCACGGCACAGCCTTTCCTTCACATCGCAGAAAATGCCGTTAGCAAAGGTGAATTCGGTCAGATCGACATCGCTCGACGTGAACACCTCGTTTGCAGCAGTCTTCTTGCCGAGATACTTCTCGGTCAGCTCACGGGAAATTCCCTTGTCATTGGCGCATACATATCGGTCGCAGAGCACGCCTGACACTGGCGAATGGAGTTTGGCCGGGGTCCTGGCCTGAGCGGACATGGCGGACACAGCCAGCAGCGCGGCCACAGAGCATGAGAGTATTGTCTTGTTCAAGATGATAACCTCCGTTGGTTAATGAGTGTCGGATTTGTACCGGGCACGATGGAACCATCATGAGGGGCGAAAAAAACCTGGAAGGTTCTGAGTTTCAACAGGAAATGCCCTGTTTAGCTTTTTGTTGGCCTAAACGGTCGTCGAAAGTTCAGGTTGGGGGTAATTGTAAGGGCCCTATTCAGGTGAGTCATGCGATTTTAAAGAGCTGAACTACTATGCTGTAAACGGAGTGGGCTTGTGGGGCGGGTCCGCTCTGAGCGAGGAGCGGACATTAGCAATGAATTATTTATGGTTTTTTTTCATTTCTCCAGCGAGCCAAGCCTTCAGCCGATTTCGCTAACCGAAGTAAAGGTTGTGCAGGAAAGCTTTGCTGACGTTGGATTGTGACAAAGAAGTCAGTGACAACTGAAATGAATGAGGTATCTGCCATATTGTGATTCGATGACAAACTCTTCATGCAGGGAGCCATACCACACTGGTGGGCTAGTGATGAGGCTATAGAACAGTGCATTACCGGTCATTTCATTGAGATCATCTATGAAATTGGCGAGGATATTCTGCTTCAATGAGGATGGCAGAAGCTGCATGTCCTCATGTTCAAAGAACCATATTTTCACTGTTTCCATAACTATTTTTTGAGAACATTCTTTAAGTTGTGGGTGCCAGTATGCGGCCGGAAACTTATTTGTAATGGATGAATGGTACATCGCCAAAGAAGTCAGCATGCTGTCGCTTTTCTCAAGTTTAACTACAAAATAGTCTGATACACGGTTTGCCGCATCATTCATACAACCTACAGCTCGCATAAACCCTGTAAGTCGTTCCGCATACTTATCCATTTTTCCTCTTTAAGCTCGTTGACGTAGCTGAATTCATGAACAGGACTTCATTATTGATAGTAATCTTTCAGGACATTACAACATAATTGTAAGTTCACGTGTTAAACAGCATGAGGGAACATTAAATCCTTGAATAGCTCCCGACTGATTAAAACAAGCTGTTTTAACAACTTCCGCTTCTGGCACTCAGCGGACAAGATAGCTGAGCTTAAGGTCCGCTGAGAGCGAAGAGCGGAAGTTTTCACTTATTCTGCGTCTGTACTGGCAATCCCGATTGTAAATTAACATGGTCCAAACAGTGGACTTTCTATTAGCTAGGGCGATAATCAAAGCAATCTTGCATTTACTGCGTATACAAAACAATGGCACTAAAAACGATTTACCGACATTTTCACACTGCTTGGAAGGATACGCCGCATGGACCTTTGAGTGATGTTCAACTTGCCAAGATCGCCCTAAATTGCGGCCGTGATGAAATCGCCGCAATCCACTTCGGTTTGAAACTGTTCAAATCAGAGCTTGCTGGTTGTCCTGATTGGGATTTCGATATGAAATATCAGTTATGGGGATCTATTGATACTTTTGAGCGCTTGCTGAAGCAAATAGAACAAGTACAGCCCTGACTGATGAACACAGTCAAATCAGATTTCGCTATCAGCAACGTCCGCTCTTGGCACAAAGCGGACTCATCGTTCACACACTTCCATAAGATATTGTTAGTAAAACTAGCCTCCACCAGACTCCTTTTCAGCAAACAATTTCTGAATACGCTACGCAAATTAATCAAATTCCCCTGGTTGAGCGATACCTCCCCCCTTAATCTCAAGCCACCCCAACTTAACGTGCTCGAACGCTCTACATGAGCACAATTATCAAGAATATGTAGAAGCTTCATTTCCCCCGCAGTTTCCACATTGTCAACTCACCAACCACTACCTATAATGTTTCCAATCTGGAAACAAGGGGCATGGATGCACGTAGTCTCAAGAGCGCCTTTCGATACGGCGGCCAGACATTTTCCCAATCGATCACTCGCCCTGGACGACCTTTACCCGGTACTAAAAAAGGAACACTCCCCCTCACCAGGCGATATGTGAAAAGCGCTTTCCCAGCCTGGACCGGATGAAAAAACGGGAAAAATGGTGTGTCATAGATGAGGGTGGCGGGCACTTAAGAGTGATGTTTTTTGCTGATTTTGAACGAGGAAAGATCTTCATCAAACACATCAGCACATACGCTGAGTATGACAAGCTCCCGGACCTCTACCGGAGAACGAAAGAATGAATTATGCAGCAGCCATCAAAGCGGCAAACGATCTGACAAACGAGCTTCCCTTCCTGGGCTCAAGCCCGTCGCAACAAGATTACGAGGATGCTCTGGCGATGGTGGAACATCTTATTGAACACGACCCCGATAGCCCGCTGGTAGAGATGCTTACCGCGAAAATCGATAAATACGAAAACGAGTCTCCGGAGTTTGTAGAATTTAACGCGCGTGTTGCCCGCATTCCGTCAGGCGTTGCGTTATTACGAACGTTGATGGATCAGTACCAACTCACTCAGAGCGATTTCGAGAACGAGATTGGCAAAAAGTCTCTGGTGAGTCGGATCCTTAATGGACAGCGCACATTGACCCTGGATCATATGCGTGCGCTGGCGAAGCGTTTCGGTTTGCCGGTAAGTGCGTTTGTGGGGAAGTGAGCGCGAGCAGATTCTGTGCACCCATTCTGCGATAATGAGTGGTTTACATACAAGAACAAAGGAATGCTGATGAAAACGATAGAAGAACTACGAAACGAGCTTCTAAAAATAGGTGAGCAACTAGGGGGAGGCACAAGACCAAATCATTACTTCTTTATCCCTGAGCAACCTGATGGGGTTGCAACTCCCTATCTTGAAATTCATGGGAAAGAATATCATTTTATCATCAGTGAAAGAGGTCTTGAAATACAGCGAAAAGTAACGCTCAGCGACGATGAAATTCTTTATTGGTTTGTGGAGAGTGCCGTGGCGGGGCTGGCCTCAACCTATGCAGCAAAACATTCATCAGAACGGGAATACAGAGAGGTTTATTTCAGAAAGGAATACAGTTTAATGCTCTCAATCAAGCCCGAATGGGCAACAAGAAAGCGCAAAGAAATCACTGAGCTTCTCCATTCGCAAAGAAGCGAACATCGTTAACCCAACCGGCTCGTTACATTTACTGCCCTATTCCCCTCTCTTTTCCAGGTGATTGCCTGCAGCACGCCATCTGATACTCTGGCTGCACTCAAGGGATGACAAGGAAGAGAAATGCTGAATCCTGGATTCGTAACCCGCAAAGCGCTTGCTCAGTGGCAGGATGTCCCCACTTTTTTACCTCAGTTCCAGTTTCATGAAAAACACCGAACGGTCATTCATACTGCGCACCCTATACATATTCTGCCGTTGATTGCCAACTTTGACGTCCGGCAAGATGCTGTGATTCGTCGGTTGATGGCTTTGCGGCAATTACCGCAAAAACTTCTGCGCGATCAGCAGGCTGACTCAATCAGCAACTTTGGTCTGCACAGTTTTACCCTTTTGAAAAACTCCGCATCGGAGCTTTGCTATGGCTTAAGAGGGCAATTCTGGCGTGCAGATTTCGGTCTGAAACGTGCCGGATGCCAGCGCGTTTCAGACGCCTGCCGTGCCGGGCAGCGCGACACTGTTGCTGCGCTACCTGGTAAAGGAACTGGCACCAGGCCAGCATGGACTCAGTACGGAAACGTTCGTCTTTTGCCCGGACAGAAGCACCCGGCTCAGGATGGCAGCTTACTGGCTGGTAATACGGGCGGGCAGCGACTGGATCCGCAGGAGAACGCTGAAAGCGGTTAGGATGAATATCGAGAAGCTGGACTGAAGTGCAACAGAGAACTTTATGGTGTTCAGCGTTAGCACTTTACTTTAAATATTCGTTTCCGGTCTGGAACTGTCGGGAAGAAATGTTTGAGGAACAGTTATTAGCAAAGAGCGGTCCCTGGTAGGGACTTAGAATGAATATCTGTGCTGCGGGAACATCCCCTTAACACAAATTTACTCTAAAAAGTTACCGGCACAGTGTACTTATTTATCAGTCAGTTGCGTTTGTAACATACTTCGTTTAATCTATTGTAAATTATAAAATACTTCAAAGGTCCATATATGGAATTGGGATGCATAAAGTGTGGGGTCAAAATACCTCAGGACAGAGAGTTTTGCGACAGTTGTGAAGATAAAAAATTCAGGAAAATTGGAGGTTTTCTTTTTTTACCTCTTATAGGATTAGTAGTTACTGCTGCTTCCTATCTTTTTGCAATGACAGATGCGTTTAAATTTACGATAGAAAACTATTCGCATCTGAATGCAAATGCAAAAATTTTCTTCATAGTTTCTCTGGTTATTTATATTGGCGAATTTCTTTTTACAGTCACCGTTCTTTCATTTTTCCTAAGAAAGAAGAAATCGCTACCAAAGCTTTACATTTTGTTTTTAATGTCAATCGTGACGACAATGACATTTAATACCTATCTGCTTTACATATTAATTCCTGGCGCTGAAATTGGATATAATGAACTTGTGCCTGTTTTTAGAAACGTAATTACGGCTTTAATTTGGATTCCCTATTTCATAACCTCTATTCGTGTAAAAAGAACGTTTATCCGATAAAAAGCGCGAGTGACTTTATCATTTGATGCTTGCGCATGCAGAGCTCAATTGATCAACGTCCCAACATCAAAACTGAGCGGAGGCTATCACCGTCCGCTCATGATAGAGAAGGTTAGAAAAAGCGGGTAAGGACCGTTTTAAGCGGAGAATTCACATATCACAATAACGGAAGCCATATCCATCCAAGCAAATTTTATGTGGAGATTTATCACTCTGGCAAGTAAATATCAGAGTTGTTAATGCTTTCATACCATTCCATGGCTTTAGCATAATCTTGTGGCACTCCTTTCCCGTAGTAATAAAGATTTCCAATATTTTTTTTAGCATTGGCATTACCGTTACTGGCCGCTTTAAGATACCACTTCATAGCCTGAGCATAATCTTGCGGTATACCCTCTGCTTTTTCATACATGACGCCAATGTTATTTTGAGCTTCAGCATGGTTTTGTTGTGCGGCTTTTAAATACCACTCCATCGCTTTTGAATAATCTTTTTTAACCCCTTGCCCAGAAATATAACAAAATGCCACATTATTTTGGGCTTGAGCATAATTTCGAAGAGCTGATTTCATATAAAATTCAAAAGCTTTATGGTAATCCGTCTCAACACCTAGCCCTTTCGCGTACATAACTCCCATTTTATTTTGCAGTTCAGGACTTATATCATTTTGGTTATTTTTCTTGACAGCGCAAGAAGTTAACACCAAAGTAATAAAAAGCATGCAAGTTATTTTTTCCATTTCTCGTTCCGTTTAGGTTTAAATCAACTTACTCATTCAATAAAAATCATTTATATCAAAATTATCTTATTCTCTAAACATTTATCACGTTGATTAATCAAGGAGGAAGCAAATCGTCGCTCTGCATGTCGGTTAATTGATGTTGTAAATCCAGGCAAAGTGCCCAGTGCTTTTCAACAGGTATCGTAACTCGCGAACGCTTTTCTACAGACAACTGCTGTTCGGTCCAGAGAAAAGGATAGAAAGAATAAACGAGATTACAATTCATTAAAGCCATCTCTTCGCGCCAACCCGTCCAGCGTACATTTTTATAGAATAAATCCAAATCTCCGCAAAGCGCCCAATGCAGAAAACCTGAATAGTGGGTATCGAGGCTCTCCCATTCAAGAGTATCCGGGGCAAGATAATATATCCCGCCGAGATCTTTACCTAATTCTCCCCCGTTAAGTGCAAAAAAACCTCCAGATGCATCATCAGCAATTAATAATGCCTGAAATGTCAGACCAGCAGTTACCAATTGCGTCCATGAAGCTAGACTTCTTGACAGTCTGGTGTGACCAGAGCCTAAAATTCGCAACCAACCATTATCAATGAGTATTCCTCCCGTTTCATATGAAATAGCCCCAAGCGGAGAGAAAGTTGTTATCTGAAGCTGATGTAAATCAGTGCGTGCTTGCGCCAGGTTACAAGGTAAGACTTCATAGCTATTGCTTGCTTCTTGCAGCCATTGTTTCACTGAATGCCAGCCAGATCTCTTTTCATCAATTAATTCAGCTAGTTCCCTCATCCTTTACCCTCATTCAAACTACGCTATTTTACATTATTAATCGGACGCTAAACCGATAACATGAGCATGAAATCAGAGAATTTGGTCGGCAACGGCCATAATGTTCGAAGAGCGGACACGATCACCAACTTCAGCTATTATGGTTTACGAGGTTTTGTTTGAGGTGCTCTTTCCCCTTCAGGTAGAAGCTCGCAAGAAACATCAGTTTTTTCTTATCGCATCATGCCTGATTGGACAGCAATTTCGATTAAAGGAGGAATTAATGTCACATTCATCATCAAAAAGAAAAGTCTTAGACATAGAAGCTCCTCTTGCGCATAGAGCATCACACGTACGGAGTTGCGCAAACCACGTAGCGAATAGATTGGGAATCACCCACAGCGAGCTACTGATGAAGGTTGAGAGTGATACAGGCGCAAGTCTGATATCGCCACTCACAGAAGATGAGTTAATGAATGCGTTTTATTATATGGAAAATCTTTAAGAGCAACAGCTATGAGCGAAAAACGGTCCTTTAATCCATTCTGTATCAGATGCAGGACTAACACTAGCATGTGATAATCAACCGGGGATAGGTCATCGCATCTGGTCAGGTAGTGGCGATGTGATTCTACTTTGTGAGAAATGAACAAAGATATTTGGTGTTAAAAAATGACGAAAATGGACGATGACTTTTTAGAATATGATCTGGACTGGTTTTTATCCAGCCAAGAAGGGTACTTAGCGCATTTTGCAACAGCAGGTCAGGGACCGGTTCCTGAAAGGATCAAGTCATCTGTCGAGGACTATAATTTTATTCTTGATTATATTTACTCACTGGAACCCTTGTCAGAGGTCTATGTGACAGAAGGCAATCTGCCTGCTTTTTCAAATGAAAATCAACGTTCTTCCTATCTGCGCTCATTTGTTGAGATGTCAAGTAAAGGATTGTTCAGCTACAACTATGAACAAGGTGGATATAAATTAATTTCGAAACCAAAAACACCATTGAAATATGAAACATTGCCAAATGAAGTGAAAGGTGTGATTTATGTTGCAGATAGAGAAATTGACTTATAGATATGATGTGCTGATGCGACCTGTGCTCAATTTTTTGACACACAATAGCCATAGAAAGATCCGATCTTGTCACTGCGCGGATCGGCTCGAAGATCGATGTCCGCTGTGAACGAAGAGCGGAAATTGTATTTATGAATGACTTTTACATTGCCAAATAAATTATTATTTGCCGCTTTTTTCTGGTTAATCACGAACACCATCATAATCATTAAGTATTTGCATTAAAATTATTCTTGGTATGTCTTTTGTGGATATTCTGAAACTGGTATTCAGGCGCGAGGCAATCATAGCGGAAGTAATTTTATTATCATCGTAGGCGATGGTCATATGCTTTCCGATATTCTGTCGGGTCATGTCCGACAACCTTTTGCCACATTCATCGGAAAATCTAAAGACTAAATTTTCTGCACCTGTCTCATCCTTCTCTACATAATCAATTGACTTTACACATCCAGAGTCAAACGAAGTTTTCTCATTACCGACCGAAAAAACAAAACTCCCTTTTGCTGCAGTCGATGTCAATGGCACAAGCACCACGAGTAACAACACCCCAAACTTGATTTGCATCTTCTTCTCCTTTTATTTGTTGACCTGCTCCCCATAAATTAACATATCTCAACGTTATCAACGTCTGCTTTTGGCACAGAGCAGATACAGAAGCATGATGTCCGCTGTGAGCGAGGTGCGAACGCTGACCTTTCATCTTTGTACGATTTACGCTCTGGCCTGATCTGACGTATATATCATAGATACAGGAACTCACTGGCATGATCGGAGATGGCATATGCTGATATATAACGTTTTTGGACGGCATATTGGTGTTCAACGTAAGCATGATCGGTGGCTGGTATTTCGTGCTGACCTGACGGAGAGAAAGTTTTCTCGACTCTATGACATCGCTATTCCTGACGATATGACTGAAGGTGAGATTGCCGGCTGGCTGGGTGACATTTTCCATGAAGCCGCAACCGATCGTCATCCAAATGTGGAACGCATCGAATAAGAATTTAATGGATAGCCTTACATTACGCCCGCTCCAGGCACTAACCTGGCATGATGTTGCCAGCCATGGCCCCAAAAAAAGCCCGCAATCCGCGGGCTTAGAATATTTTATAGTCTGTTTGTGCCAGACGTTTAAGGTTGGGAAATCATTCCCACTCAATCGTAGCCGGTGGCTTACCGCTGATGTCATATACCACGCGGGAAATACCGTTAACTTCGTTGATGATGCGGTTAGACACGCGGCCTAAGAAGTCATACGGCAGGTGCGCCCAGTGCGCGGTCATGAAGTCGATGGTTTCTACCGCACGCAGGGAGACAACCCAGTCGTACTTACGGCCATCGCCCATTACCCCTACAGAGCGAACCGGCAGGAACACGGTGAACGCCTGGCTCACTTTGTTGTACAGGTCAGCTTTGTGCAGCTCTTCGATGAAGATCGCGTCCGCGCGACGCAGCAGGTCGCAGTACTCTTTCTTCACTTCACCCAGCACGCGCACGCCCAGACCCGGGCCCGGGAACGGGTGACGGTAGAGCATGTCGTACGGCAGACCCAGTTCCAGACCGATCTTACGCACTTCGTCTTTGAACAGCTCGCGCAGCGGTTCAACCAGACCCATCTTCATCTCTTTCGGCAGGCCGCCCACGTTGTGGTGAGATTTGATGACGTGTGCTTTACCGGTAGCGGATGCGGCAGATTCAATCACGTCAGGGTAGATGGTACCCTGCGCCAGCCATTTCACGTCGTCCAGCTTCAGTGCTTCTTCGTCGAACACTTCCACGAACACACGGCCGATGATTTTACGTTTCGCTTCCGGATCGTTCTCGCCTTTCAGCGCATCCAGGAAGCGCTGCTCGCCTTCCACGTGAACGATGTTCAGACCGAAGTGGTCACCAAACATGTCCATAACCTGCTGGGCTTCGTTCAGACGCAGCAGACCATTGTCCACGAAGACACAGGTCAGGTTTTTGCCGATGGCGCGGTGCAGCAGCATCGCGGTCACGGAGGAGTCCACGCCGCCGGAGAGGCCGAGGATCACTTTGTCATCGCCAACCTGCTGGCGGATACGCTCAACGGCGTCGTCGATGATTTTTGCCGGGGTCCACAGGGCTTCACACTGGCAGATGTCACGCACGAAGCGCTCCAGCATGCGCATACCCTGACGGGTGTGGGTCACTTCCGGGTGGAACTGCACGCCGTAGAAGCGTTTTTCTTCGTTTGCCATGATGGCAAACGGGCAGCTCTCGGTGCTGGCAACGGTCACGAAGTCAGACGGGATGGCGGTGACTTTGTCGCCGTGGCTCATCCACACGTCCAGCAGCGGTTTGCCGTCTGCGGTCAGGGAGTCTTCGATACCGCGCACCAGCGCGCTGTCGGTGACGACTTCAACCTGCGCGTAGCCAAACTCACGTTCGTTAGAACCTTCAACGTGGCCGCCAAGCTGCATTGCCATGGTCTGCATGCCGTAGCAAACGCCGAATACCGGCACGCCAGCTTCGAACACGTACTGCGGTGCGCGCGGGCTGTTCTCTTCGGTAGTACTTTCCGGGCCGCCAGAAAGGATGATGCCGCTTGGATTGAATTCGCGAATCTGTGCTTCCGTGACATCCCACGCCCACAGTTCACAGTAAACGCCCAGTTCACGTACGCGACGCGCCACCAGCTGAGTGTACTGAGAACCAAAGTCCAGGATGAGAATGCGATGTTTATGAATGTTTTCCGTCATTGACGCTAATTCCGAGGCAAGTGAAACAAAAACAGAGCGCCCGGCAGGAGCCGGGCGCGGAAACTTATCAGGAGCCCAGACGGTAGTTCGGGGACTCTTTGGTGATCGTCACGTCGTGAACGTGGCTCTCCTGGATACCCGCACCGCTGATGCGTACGAATTCCGCTTTAGTACGCAGCAGGTCAATGGTACCACAGCCGGTCAGACCCATACAGGAGCGCAGGCCGCCCATCTGCTGGTGAATGATCTCTTTCAGACGGCCTTTATAGGCAACGCGACCTTCAATACCTTCCGGTACCAGTTTGTCAGCGGCGTTATCGGTCTGGAAGTAACGGTCAGAGGAACCTTTGGACATCGCGCCCAGAGAGCCCATACCGCGGTAAGATTTGTAAGAACGGCCCTGGTAGAGTTCGATTTCACCCGGGGATTCTTCGGTACCAGCCAGCATAGAGCCTACCATCACCGCAGCAGCACCTGCGGCAATCGCTTTGGCGATGTCACCAGAGAAGCGGATACCGCCGTCAGCGATAACCGGAATACCGGTGCCTTCCAGCGCTTCAACCGCGTCAGACACTGCAGTGATCTGTGGAACGCCCACGCCGGTGACGATACGGGTAGTACAGATGGAGCCAGGACCGATACCCACTTTCACCGCGCTGCAACCAGCGTCAGCCAGTGCGCGAGCACCTGCGCCCGTTGCCACGTTACCGCCGATGATCTGCAGATCAGGGTATTTAGCACGGGTATCACGAATACGTTGCAGAACGCCTTCAGAGTGGCCGTGAGAGGAGTCAATCAGCAGCACGTCAACGCCCGCAGCAACCAGCGCATCAACACGCTCTTCGTTACCGGCACCCGCGCCAACTGCAGCACCTACGCGCAGACGGCCATGCTCGTCTTTACAGGCGTTAGGTTTACGTTCTGCTTTCTGGAAATCTTTAACGGTGATCATGCCGCGCAGGTGGAAGTTTGCATCCACAACCAGCGCTTTCTCAACGCGTTTTTCGTGCATTTTAGCGAACACGACGTCACGGGCTTCGCCTTCACGAACGGTTACCAGACGCTCTTTCGGTGTCATATAAACACTGACAGGCTGGTTCAGGTCGGTCACGAAACGCACGTCACGACCGGTAATGATACCGACCAGTTCGTTGGCTTCAGTCACAACCGGGTAGCCGGCAAAGCCGTTACGTTCGGTCAGGGCTTTCACTTCGTGCAGGGTGGTGGTTGGCAGAACGGTCTGTGGGTCAGACACGATACCGGATTCATGCTTCTTCACGCGGCGAACTTCTTCTGCCTGACGCTCGATAGACATGTTTTTGTGAATAAAGCCGATGCCACCTTCCTGTGCCAGGGCGATAGCCAGGCGCGCTTCAGTCACGGTGTCCATTGCCGCAGAGAGCATAGGAATGTTCAGGCGAATGGTTTTCGTCAACTGCGTGCTGAGATCGGCAGTATTCGGCAGAACAGTGGAGTGAGCGGGAACAAGGAGGACGTCGTCAAACGTCAGTGCTTCTTTAGCGATACGTAGCATGGGCAATATCTCTGACCTGGGTGGTTAAATATTGCCGTGGCATTATACAGAGCGTAACCGATTGCATCCACACTTTTTTATAAAAAAACCTTGCACTCCCCTCTCAGCAGGTTACTATCGACTGAATAACTTGCTGATTTAGAATTTGATCCCGCTCACATGTTATCCTCTCAAACCCCTTCAATTTTTACCGTTAGCCGCCTTAATCAAACGGTTCGTTTACTGCTTGAGCAGGAAATGGGGCAAGTGTGGATCAGCGGTGAGATCTCAAACTTCACGCAGCCGTCATCCGGTCACTGGTACTTTACGCTAAAAGACGATACCGCCCAGGTGCGCTGCGCGATGTTCCGCAACAGCAACCGTCGCGTGACGTTCCGTCCTCAGCACGGCCAGCAGGTTCTGGTGCGCGCCAATATCACGTTGTATGAGCCGCGCGGCGACTATCAGATTATCGTCGAGAGCATGCAGCCTGCGGGCGAAGGCTTGCTACAGCAGAAGTATGAACAGCTAAAAGCAAAACTCTCGGAAGAGGGGCTGTTCGACCAGCAGTTCAAAAAGCCGCTCCCCTCTCCTGCCCACTGCGTTGGGGTTATCACTTCAAAAACCGGTGCGGCCCTGCACGATATTTTGCACGTGCTTAAGCGTCGTGACCCTTCCCTGCCCGTGATCATCTACCCAACCGCCGTACAGGGTGATGACGCACCGGGCCAGATTGTCCGCGCCATTGAACTGGCGAATGCGCGTCAGGAGTGCGACGTGCTGATAGTCGGACGTGGCGGCGGCTCGCTGGAAGACCTGTGGAGCTTTAACGACGAACGTGTGGCACGGGCGATTTTCGCAAGCCATATCCCTGTCGTGAGCGCCGTCGGGCACGAAACGGACGTCACCATCGCGGATTTTGTTGCGGATTTACGCGCCCCTACGCCGTCCGCAGCAGCGGAAGTGGTGAGCCGCAACCAGCTGGAGCTGCTGCGTCAGCTTCAGAACGGCCAGCAGCGTCTTGAAATGGCGATGGACTACTTCCTCGCAAACCGTACCCGTCGTTTTACCCAGCTTCATCATCGACTGCAGCAGCAGCACCCACAACTGCGACTGGCGCGTCAGCAGACCGTCCTGGAGCGCCTGCGTCAGCGTATGAATTTCGCGCTGGATAACCAGCTCAAGCGCGCGGTGTCGCGTCAGCAGCGCGTCACGCAGCGCCTGAACCAGGGGAACCCGCAGCCGAAAATTTATCGCGCGCAAACGCGGATCCAGCAGCTCGAATATCGTCTGGCAGAGAATATCCGTACGCGGCTGAGCTCAACCCGCGAACGCTTTGGCAATGCGGTGACCCATCTTGAAGCGGTTAGCCCTCTCTCCACGCTGGCGCGCGGCTATAGCGTGACGACGGCGACAGACGGCAAAGTGCTGAAGCAAACTAAACAGGTGAATACCGGTGATGTGCTGACGACACGTCTTTCAGACGGTTGGGTAGAAAGCGAAGTGAAATCAATTAAACCGGTGAAAAAAACGCGCCAGCGTAAAACCGGATAATTCTTCGCCGGTTACTTACTATACTGCTGCTATTCCCTTTTTTAATAAGGAGAGCAGCATGTCCCATCGTCATAGCGTTATTCCCCCTTATATTCTTCGTCGTATTATCGAAAGCGGTTCAGAGCCGCAACAGCGCTGCGCCCGCCAGACCTTAACCCATGTCCAGACGCTGATGGCCCACATGCCGGGAAAACCTGCCGCGCCGCACGTGAATAAAGCCGGACAGCTGGAGCGCGATATTTACGACGCGAAGCAGACCCAGGAACTGCCGGGTTCGCAGGTGCGTTACGAAGGCCAGCCTTCGAACGGTGATGTGGCGGTGGATGAAGCGTACGATTATTTGGGTATTACCCATGATTTCTTCTGGAAAGAATATCAGCGTGACTCACTCGATAATAAAGGGCTTATTTTGACCGGTACCGTGCATTACGGTCGGGAATATCAGAACGCCTTCTGGAACGGTCAGCAGATGGTATTCGGCGACGGTGACGGGGAAATCTTTAACCGCTTTACCATCGCCATCGACGTGGTGGCACACGAGCTGAGCCACGGTGTGACTGAAACCGAAGCCGGGCTTATCTATTTTGAACAGTCTGGCGCGCTGAACGAGTCGCTGTCAGACGTGTTTGGATCCCTGGTCAAACAGTATCATCTGAAGCAAACCGCCGATAAAGCAGACTGGCTCATTGGTGAAGGGCTGCTTGCAAAAGGAATCAATGGTAAAGGGCTGCGTTCGATGTCTGAACCCGGTACTGGCTACGACGATCCGCTGCTCGGCAAAGATCCGCAGCCCGCGCACATGAAAGATTTCATTAAAACGCGCGAGGATAACGGCGGCGTCCACCTGAATTCCGGCATTCCCAACCGGGCATTTTATCTGGCCGCGACGGCGATCGGCGGCTACGCCTGGGAAAAAGCGGGTTATGCCTGGTACGACACAGTTTGCGATCGCAATCTGGCGCAGGATGCGGATTTTGAGGCCTTCGCAAAACTGACGATAGCGCACGGAGAGAAACGCTTCGGTGGCGACGTTGGAGCGGCCATTAAGCAAGCCTGGGAACAGGTGGGAGTGTTGTAAATGCAGGTTCCGGAACTGACGGATGACGCCGTGGTTGAGCTGGCCCGTGAAGGCGGCGTCGCTTTTATTCCTAAGCTGAGCGGCCAGCGTACCATCGCGCTTTCTTCGCTCAATGAGGCTCAGCGCCAGCGCGTGGTGAGCATCCTGGAGCAGGCTTTTCCTCGCGGTCAGCCGCCGGGGCAAGCCTCTTCACCCGGCAGCGGCGACCAGCGCTATTTCCGCATCCAGATTATCTGGACCGGGCAAAATCAGGCGCACTACGCCGATATCATCGTGCTGGTACCGGAGCAGGAGGCGCCCGAGTCGCTGGTCGAGCTGTGGCAGAAAGGCGAAGGCTGCGTGTGCGATTAGCCTTCGGCCTGAACGAACTCCACGCGTTTTTTAGAGATAAGACCGTGGCCGTTCTGGCAGAAATAGTCCACCGCGCCGCAGGCTTTTAATACCTGGAGCGGCTGATGGCATTCCGGGCAACGGGCTTCAAGCGCAATGTCTTTATTACAGCTGTCGCAATGTGCCACCCCGTTCAGGGGCTCAAGCTGTGTCTGGCAATCCGGGCAGGTAATCGTCATGGTGACTCCTTTAGCGCATTCATGTCTGTGATAATTTTACCACGTTGCGTTCAGTGCGGGCCACGCAACTGTTGCTGCAAGGTCAGCAGCAGCGTCACTTCCTCGATCCTGCGGCGCGTGGTGCGACTCACCTCTTGCGGAGCCCGTTCATACAGACTCCTGGCGCCCAGAATATGCTCTGCAAGACAGTGTTCGTAGATTGTGCCGGGAATTTTCCAGCATTGACGGGTCTCGCCATTTATCAGCTCCAGCACATCTTCTGTGCCGTGCCGGTCGTAGCTGATAGTGCCCCCGTCCCTCAAGCAGAACCGTAAACCCTTTTGCCCGCCCGCGGGTCCCGCGTATTTGTTAAGCCAGATATCCACCGGCACGCCGCTGATGCTTCCCTGAAGATGCGCCTCGCCTTCCGCCGTGGTCAGGTCGCCTTTTGCGATTTCGCGACCCAGGCGGTCTTTAGCCGTGACGACCTGCAACGTCATATCGTCATGGCCTCCCAGATAACGCACCGTTTCGCGCAGCATCGCCAGCACGTGCGTACCGATATCCAGAATCACGCCATCAGGATGGCGAAGCGTACGGGTATCCGGCTCGCCCGTGGCAAAGTTAAGCGCAATGGGTTCTCCAGCTACGTTATAGCCACTCGGCTCCTGCAAAAAACCGTCTATTTTGACGATGTCAGAGACATTACCCACCAGCGACCGCTTCACCGTTTCAAGGCGCGCCATCCAGTGGTCGAGCGCCAGCACGCGAGATGCCACACCGGGTTTTGCCAGCAGCGCGTTGAGCTTTTCTATTTGGGGAAGCGTGGCGACTACCGGTTTTTCAACCACAATGCGTGGAACGGGCGAGGCAATCGCCTGCTCCAGCACCTCAAGATGATGCAGCGATGCAGTGGTGATAAACAGGGTATCCAGCGGTATAGCAAGAAGCTCCGCAAGGGAAGTGCAGCGCGTAACGCCTTCAGGGCGCTTTGCGGGAAGAACATCAAACCCGAAACAACGAACCGAGTGACCAAAAAGGTGTCGCAACGCGGGCATATACGCGGTTTCCACTACCGCGCCAAGACCAACAAATCCTAACTGCATAATTTCACCTCAGGGAATACAGTGCCGGGGCGTAACGTCTGCCCCGGCACACTGAGGTTTATCAGGCGTTAGCAGCCGGTTTAGTCTGCGCATTTTCCAGCATACGACGCACTGGAACAATGAGGACGATCAGTACCGCGGCACAAATCAGCAGCGCGACGGAACAGCGAGCAAAGAGATCCGGCAGCATATCCAGCTGGTCGGCCTTCACGTGACCGCCAATCAGGCCCGCAGCCAGGTTCCCCAGGGCACTGGCGCAGAACCACAAGCCCATCATCTGACCACGCATTCTCTCTGGCGCCAGCAATGTCATGGTCGCCAGGCCAATCGGGCTCAGGCACAGTTCGCCGAGCGTCAGCATCAGGATACTGCCCACCAGCCAGAACGGCGACACACCCGCGCCACCATTACTCAGCACGTTTTCTGCCGCCAGCATCATCAGGCCAAAACCTGCCGCAGCACACAGAATACCGATAACAAACTTGGTGATACTGCTCGGACGAATGTTCATGCTCGCAAGCTTCGGCCATGCCCAGCTAAATACCGGTGCCAGCAGGATGATGAACAGGGCGTTAATTGACTGGAACCACACCGCCGGGATTTCGAAATCACCGATCATGCGGTTAGTGTAGTCGTTGGCGAACAGGTTGAACGAGGTTGGCTTCTGCTCAAACGCAGACCAGAAGAAGGCCGCAGAGATCAGCAGAATAAAACAGACCAGCAGTCTGGCGCGCTCTTTACGGTTCAGGCCTGCAAAAACAAACAGATAAATAAAGTAGAGGGCCACGGACGCCGCAATCACGTAAACCAGCACGCTGGCTACCGCGACCGGGTTAATCACAATCACGCCCTGGGCGATCAGCGTGACGATCGTCGCCACACCTGCGGCCAGCGCCAGGAGCCACACGCCCACGCCGTTACGCTTCACAACCGGGCTGTTCCAGGTGGAGTCCAGACCGACTTCGCTGTCATAGCGTTTCATCGCCGGAACGGCAAACACGCGGAAGATAATCAGCGCGACCAGCATCCCGATACCGCCAATACCAAAGCCCCAGTGCCAGCCGTGGGTTTTGATCAGCCAGCCGGAAATCAGTGGCGCGATGAACGAGCCCATGTTGATGCCCATGTAGAACAGCGAGAATCCGCCGTCACGACGCGCGTCACCTTTTTTGTACAGGGTACCGACCATCACCGAGATACAGGTTTTGAACAGACCAGAGCCGAGCACGATGAACATCAGGCCGATGAAGAACAGGTTATCGCCCATGATGGCCGACAGCGCGATCGACAGGTGACCGAGCGCAATCAGAATCGAACCGTACCAGACGGCTCTCTGCTGGCCGAGCCAGTTATCGGCCAGCCAGCCACCCGGCAGTGCGGCCAGATACATGGTCCCGGCAAAGATACCGACAATCGCCGAGGCGTTTTCGCGCGCCAGCCCCATCCCGCCGTCATAGACGGTGGCGGCCATAAACAGGATCAGTAGCGGGCGAATGCCGTAAAACGAGAAGCGCTCCCACATCTCGGTGAAGAACAGAGAACCGAGCGGATACGGATGGCCGAAGAACGTTCGGCTTTCTTTTTGATTAACAGAGGATTGCATAATTCTCCCGAAAGGTATGTCGTCGTGCTTGTAAACACCAGCAAGTACGCCGGTCAGTTACGTATCTGACCGATTTTTTACATGCGGCGAAAAGTTAGTTAACCATTTGATAACCAGGCGCTAGTTTTGTCTAGTACCGGACCCCGGACTTTAAGATGAAAATTCGACTATTGTCTACTTTCTTAGATTTAAACTTGGTTAAAAGTGAATAGTGATTGACTTCACACAGAGAAAACCGACGGTATGATTGAGCGAAAAAAAAGCCCGCGATAAACGCGGGCTTTGGTGAGATCGGCAATGATTATTTGCTTTTCTTAATGTGTTTAATCAAACGCTTACGCTTACGCATCTGGTTTGGCGTCAGGGTGTTACGCTTGTTGGCGAACGGGTTTTCCCCTTCCTTAAACTGGATGCGGATAGGCGTGCCCATCACGTCAAGCGATTTACGGAAGTAGTTCATCAGATAGCGCTTGTAGGAGTCCGGCAGGTCTTTCACCTGGTTGCCGTGAATCACCACGATTGGTGGATTATAACCCCCTGCGTGGGCATATTTCAGCTTCACGCGACGACCGCGCACCAGCGGCGGCTGATGGTCTTCTGCAGCCATGTTCATGATGCGAGTCAGCATGGCGGTACTCTGACGACGGGTGGAGCTGTCATACGCTTCACGCACCGATTCGAACAGGTTGCCCACGCCGCTGCCGTGCAGCGCGGAGATGAAGTGCACGCGAGCAAAGTCGATGAAGCCCAGACGGAAGTCGAGGGTCTCTTTCACCTGTTCTCTCACTTCATTGCTCAGGCCATCCCATTTGTTGACCACAATAACCAGTGAGCGCCCACTATTGAGGATAAAGCCGAGCAGAGAGAGATCCTGATCGGAGATACCTTCGCGAGCGTCAATAACCAGCAGCACCACGTTGGCATCTTCAATCGCCTGCAGGGTTTTGATAACGGAGAATTTTTCCACCACATCGGTGATTTTCCCGCGTTTACGTACCCCTGCGGTGTCGATGAGGACATACTCACGCTCATCACGCTGCATTGGGATGTAGATACTGTCACGGGTGGTGCCCGGCATGTCGTAAACGACCACGCGTTCTTCACCCAGGATACGGTTAGTAAGTGTAGACTTACCTACGTTTGGACGACCCACGATAGCCAGCTTGATCGGCAGATCCTGCGGGTTGAAGTCGTCTTCAGGCTCTTCTTCTTCGCCCTCTTCTCCGTCTTCAAACTGCGCCCAGTATTCGGCGTCTTCGTCCACCTCTTCTGACGGGTTAACTTCGTCGACCCACGGCAGCAGAACGGTTTCCAGCAGGCTGGTTACGCCACGGCCATGCGATGCCGCGATAGGGTAGATTTCACCCAGGCCCAGAGACCAGAAATCCGCGATTGCCTGATCGGCATCGATGCCGTCAGTTTTGTTCGCCACCAGGAAGGTCGGCTTTTCGCGTGAACGCAGGTGTTTGGCGATCGCGGAGTCCGCTGGCATCAGGCCAGCACGGGCATCCACCATGAACAGCACCACATCGGCCTCTTCAATTGCCAGCAGCGACTGCTCTGCCATGCGGGTTTCAACACCATCTTCAGTTCCGTCAATACCACCGGTATCAATACAGATGAACTCGCGTCCTTCTACTTCTGCACGACCGTACTTACGGTCACGCGTCAGCCCCGGGAAATCCGCAACCAGCGCATCACGGGTGCGTGTTAAACGGTTAAAAAGAGTGGATTTTCCAACGTTAGGGCGCCCGACAAGCGCGACCACAGGTACCATGTTTGAAGCCTCATAAAATTCAAAATAACGTCGCTTTCGCGGCGTTTTTAAAAATGTCAAAACGGCTCCTGAATGAACAGGAGCCGTTTAGTATACTACAACCGCCGAGTAATTAACGCGTGATCGCGTACAGCGTGCCGTCTTTTGCCTGAATCAGCAGTTTACCATCGGCCACAACCGGATCGGTCAGGAAACCAGAGCTGTCGACTTTTTGCTGTGCAACAAAGCGACCATTTTCTGGATCAATCCAGTGCATATACCCTTCGCTGTCACCAACCACCAGGCTACCGTTGTACAGCGCTGGCGCGGTCAGCAGACGGTGCAGCAGATCGCTTTGCGTCCACAGCGTCACGCCACCTTCGGTGCTCAGCGCCAGCAGACGGTCGTTCTGGTCAACCATATAGATGCGGTTACCCTCAACGATGAAATCATTCACCGAGCCCAGCTCACGTTTCCACATGATCTGACCGCTGCGCAGATCCAGCGCAGTCAGGTTACCGTTATAGGCCAGCGCGTAAACCACACCGTTAACGATAACCGGCGTTGTGTCGACGTCGCTCAGACGGTCAATTTCCGTTGAGCCCGTAGCCTGAGAGATACGCTGCTGCCAGATCATCTGGCCTTGCTGCATCAGCACTGCGCTCACGCGACCGTTGTCACCGCCGACAATGGCAGCACCAAACGCGGTAGCCGGTGCGGATTCGCCGCGCAGAGAAAGCGCTGGCATATCCAGGTTAACGGTCCATTTCACCAGTCCGTCCGCTTCGTTCAGCGCCTGCAGCTGACCGTTGCTGGTATGAATCAGCACCAGGCCGTCACTCACCACCGGACGAGACAGGGATTCACCCGCCACGGTCGTTTGCCAGGCAATGGAACCGTCGCTGCTGTTCAGGGCATAAACCTGTGCTTTTTCGCTGCCCACGTAGACATGACCACCGGCAACCGTCAGGCCACCAGACAGCAGTGCAGGTTTACGGGAGAACCAGCCGTCTTTTTCCGCCAGGTTAATCGACCACACTTCTTTTCCGTCATCAGCGTTCAACGCTTTCACGGTACCTTTGCGGTCAGCCGCATAGATTACGCTGTCGGCAAAGGCCGGATGAAGGTTGGAATAGAAATCACCAATCCCATCACCCACGGAGGTGCTCCACGCAGTGGATGGGGTAAACTGGTTTTCAACCGTCGGCAGTGGGGACATTTTCACAACGTCTTCTTCGCCACTGAACAGTGAACAACCACTCAATAACGTAACAGAAAGCAGTCCTGGCAGAAGTAATTTACGCAATTGCATCGGGTCCCTCTCAGACGGACAAATTATTTATTTTCATCTGCATCATTTCGCTCAGCGCAGGTGATGCCTGACTATCCACGCCAGCTTGCCACGCTTTACGCGCGCCCGCTTTGTCACCTTTGCTCAGCAGTGCTTCACCGCGCAGATCGGCAACGATGGCAGCAAAACCCTCACCTTTGATGGTATCGAGCGTTTTCAGCGCGTCGTCAGCTTTTTTCTGCTGAACCTGGATACGTGCCAGACGAAGGTTGATAACCGCTTTCAGGTTTTCATCGCTGGCGGCCGCAAGGCCCTGAGACAGCTGAGCAGCCGCTTTATCCAGTTCGTTCTTATCAACGTACTGCTGTGCTACTTCCAGTGCAGCCAGTGCACCGTAGGTGTTTTTGTTATCAGCCGCAAACTTTTCGGCTGCCGTCAGCGTTTGTGGCTGATCGGCTCGAATTGCGCTCACGGTATTTTCATAGGACAGGGACGCGCCACGCGCGGAATCCGCCTGATGATTGTTCCAGTAACGCCAGCCTATCAGCGCACCGACACCTAAAATTACCCCAACAACCAGCGCTTTGCCGTTTTCAGCAAAGAAGCGTTTAATCGCGTCGACCTGATCGTGTTCGTTCTCGTAAATTTCCACGCAGTCCTTCTCCTTAGCCTAATAGAGTGCGCAAGTGCGCCGCAACGCCGTCCTGCGTTACCGTTGTCTGCTCACCAGAGCGCAGGTCTTTCACTACTACTTCGCCGTTAGCCACTTCGGACTCGCCCAGCACCAGTGCAATACTTGCGCCCCACTTATCGGCACGAGCAAACTGTTTTTTAAAGTTGCCGCCGCCGTGGTTGGTCATCAGCTTAACCTCCGGCAGTGCATCGCGCACGCGTTCAGCAAGCTGCATCGCCGCAGACTGCGTATCCGCACCTGAGGCCACCAGGTATATATCGACAACGGAATCTGCTTTAAATTCCGGATTAACTGCCTGAACCAGCAAAACAAGTCGTTCAAGACCCATCGCGAAGCCAACCGCAGGGGCTGCACGGCCACCTAACTGCTCTACCAGACCATCATAACGACCGCCCGCACACACGGTGCCCTGCGAACCAAGGCTTGAGGTAACCCACTCGAATACAGTGCGGTTGTAATAGTCCAGACCGCGCACCAGGCGCTGGTTAACGGTGTAAGCGATACCTGCCGCTTCAAGCAGCTTGCACAGGCCCGCGAAGTGTTCGCGAGACTCTTCATCCAGGTAGTCACCCAGCGCAGGCGCATCGTTCAGCAGCGCCTGAACATCTGCGTTTTTGGAATCCAGAACGCGCAGCGGGTTGCTGTACATACGACGTTTGCAGTCTTCGTCCAGCTTCTCTTTATGCTGTTCCAGGAATGCCACCAGCGCGTCACGGTAGTTTGCGCGTGCTTCCAGAGAGCCGATTGAGTTCAGCTCCAGCGAAACGTGCTCAGAAATCCCCAGCGCGCGCCACCAGCGAGCGGTCAGCATAATCAGCTCAGCGTCAATATCCGGCCCCTGCAGGCCAAAAACTTCCACACCCAGCTGGTTGAACTGGCGATAACGACCTTTCTGGGGACGTTCGTGGCGGAACATCGGGCCGATATACCACAGGCGTTGCTCCTGATTGTACAGAAGACCATGTTCGATGCCGGCGCGTACGCAGCCCGCCGTCCCTTCCGGACGCAGGGTCAGGCTGTCGCCGTTACGGTCCTCAAAGGTGTACATCTCTTTTTCAACCACGTCGGTGACTTCGCCGATCGCGCGTTTGAATAACGGGGTCTGCTCTACAATCGGCAAACGGATTTCGCTGTAACCGTAGCTGCCGAGCACCTGCTTCAGTGTGCCTTCAATGCGCTGCCAGATGGCGGTTTCGCCAGGCAGATAATCGTTCATGCCGCGGATGGCTTGAATGTTTTTTGCCACGTTTATTCTCTTTCTATATACAAAAAAAACCCAAAGAATGGGTTCAATCATACATGGGAAGCTCGCGGCTTCCCATCACGTTATTTTTCAACCTGCTGAACGCTGATACGCTGTGTCTCGTCCATCATGGCCGCTTTGGCACGGATGCGGGCTTCAAGCTGGTCGATCATGTCGCTATTATCCAGACGATCTTTACGAACGCCATCTTCATAGAGACCACTTTTCTTGTTACCGCCGGTCACGCCCAGGGTTGACACCAGCGCTTCACCCGGACCGTTCACCACACAGCCGATGATGGAGACGTCCATCGGGGTGATGATGTCTTCCAGACGCTGTTCCAGAGCATTCACCGTTCCGATCACATCAAACTCCTGACGTGAACAGGTTGGGCAGGCAATGAAGTTGATCCCACGTGCGCGAATACGCAGCGACTTCAGGATATCGAAACCGACCTTGATCTCTTCGACCGGATCGGCCGCCAGAGAGACGCGCAGAGTGTCACCGATCCCTTCGGAGAGCAGCAGCCCCAGACCGATCGCGGATTTTACCGAGCCGCTGCGCAGACCACCTGCTTCGGTGATCCCGAGGTGCAGAGGCTGGTCGATCTGTTTTGCCAGCAGGCGGTAAGACTCCACCGCAAGGAATACGTCGGACGCTTTTACGCTGACTTTGAACTGATCGAAGTTAAGACGATCGAGATGATCGACGTGACGCATCGCGGATTCGAGCAACGCCTGTGGCGTAGGCTCACCGTACTTTTCCTGCAGATCTTTTTCCAGGGAACCGGCATTGACGCCGATACGGATAGGAATATTTTTATCGCGGGCGCAGTCCACTACCATGCGGATACGCTCTTCGTTACCGATATTGCCCGGGTTAATACGCAAGCAGTCGACGCCGTATTCGGCCACTTTCAGGGCAATGCGGTAGTCGAAGTGGATATCAGCCACCAGCGGAACACTGACCTGCTGTTTGATCAGCTTAAACGCCTCAGCGGCGTCCATGGTCGGGACGGAGACGCGAACAATGTCCGCGCCTACACGTTCTAATGCTTTGATTTGATTGACCGTCGCTTCCACATCGGTGGTGCGCGTGTTGGTCATCGACTGAACGGCGATAGGTGCCCCATCGCCGATTGGCACATTCCCAACGTAAATCCGTTTCGATTTTCTACGTTGAATCGGAGCCTGGTTATGCATGAAAAATCTCCCGCGTTGCCCGTCTGTTACTGTGCTGCTGATTGTTCGGCATTAACGGTAAGACGTGCAACCTGGTTAGTTCTGATAAAGCGGCTCAGGTCGACAGGTTTTCCTTGATACTGGATCTGTACCGCTGCCGGAGCGCCGATTTTAAGTTTATAAGGAGCCTGGCCGGTTAGGTTTAACGTGCCATCTTTACGCTGCAGGCCGCTGAACAGTTTTTTACCTGTTGCGTCAGTCACTTCCAGCCAGCAGTCGGCGTTAAAGTTCATCACCAGCGCATTCGGATCGGCGGCTGCCGTGGCAGTGCCTGCCGGGCTGGTTGGCAGATTCGCTGCGCTATTGTCTGCAGGCTGAGTAGCCGCAGGCGCGTTCGCCGCCGTATCAACATTAGCCTGAGAAGGGGAAACCACCGCGTTTTGATCCTGAGCCAAAGGTGCAGTGGTGTTCGCCGTTGCTACCGGGGCCTGCGCTGTACCGGTCGCCGACGCGTCTGGCGCTGCGGTCTGTGGCTCGCTGGAGGAAGCTGCGCCGTCGGTATTCAGCGGCACGCTCTGGCCGTTCTCACTTCCGGCCTGGTTGAGTTCGGCGGAGGATTGATCGGCCATGGTGCTGATCTCTTCCTGCTGCGCCTTGTGGTTTTGCCACCACCATGCGCCGGTCAGACCGATCACCACAAACAGGACCAGCCAGGTAAAGCTCATCAGCCAGCCATCACGTTTTTTACGACGTTTCCCCAGGGAGAAAGTCTGCATCGGCGCAACTTTCGCTGCACGTACCGGTGCCTGCTTCTCCATCATCGGCAGTAATTCGTTTTCGGGGATGTGCACCAGTTTTGCATAAGAGCGGATATAACCGCGCAAGAACGTTGAAGCCAGATCGGCAGGTGCCTTATCTTCTTCAATATCGCGAACCGTGGAAACCTTCAGGCACAAGCGTTCTGCAACGGCTTGCTGGCTGAGTCCGAGTTGTTCACGGGCGTTGCGAAGACGAACGCCAGTGGAGAGTGCTTCATGTTGGTCGTGAGTGGCTTCAGTATTCATTCGCTACAACTACTGGTACGTGAAAAATAAGGGTTCAGGCGCCGGTGAGTCACAATGCCACCCGCACCGCGAAACTTCTGGTCAGTTAACCGTGAACAGACAGTATAAGACTGTCTGCCCGGAGATGACAGTACAGCCCTGCCCGTACGGCTAAACTGTTGTTACGTCGTTACATACTGCCCGAAAGTCGAATGAAACGCACCGTAATTATTACTCAGTCATCACGAATCTGACTGATTATTCAGTAAGATTATGCTTCACGGCGCAGATAATGCGCCGTGAGTGCATAATAATCAAACAGCTTTGACCGCAATTGTCTCACCCTGCAGGCGTTTACGCAGGGTGCGTTTGGTACGGTCAATGACATCACCTGCCAGCTGCCCGCATGCGGCATCAATGTCATCACCACGGGTTTTACGCACGATGGTGGTGAAACCATACTCCATCAGCACTTTGGAGAAGCGATCGATACGGCTGTTCGAGCTACGTCCATAAGGTGCGCCCGGGAACGGGTTCCATGGAATCAGGTTGATTTTGCATGGCGTATCTTTCAGCAGTTCAGCCAGCTGATGCGCATGTTCGGTACCGTCGTTAACATGGTCAAGCATCACGTACTCGATAGTGACACGGCCCTGGTTCGCGTTAGATTTCTCCAGGTAACGACGCACGGCAGCGAGGAAGGTTTCGATATTGTACTTTTTGTTGATCGGCACAATTTCGTCACGGATTTCATCGTTTGGTGCGTGCAGGGAGATTGCCAGCGCAACGTCAATCATGTCACCGAGCTTGTCCAGCGCAGGTACAACACCGGAGGTCGACAACGTCACGCGACGTTTAGACAGACCGAAACCGAAGTCATCCAGCATGATTTCCATCGCCGGAACGACGTTGGTCAGGTTCAGCAGTGGCTCACCCATGCCCATCATCACCACGTTGGTAATGGGACGCGTACCTGTCACTTTTGCTGCGCCCACAATTTTTGCGGCACGCCAGACCTGGCCGATAATTTCAGAGACACGCAGGTTACGGTTAAAACCTTGCTGCGCGGTAGAACAGAATTTGCACTCCAGCGCACAGCCTACCTGAGAGGAGACACACAGCGTGGCGCGGTCTTCTTCCGGGATGTAGACGGTTTCAACGCGTTGATCGCCTACGGCAATCGCCCATTTGATGGTGCCGTCGGAAGAACGCTGCTCTTCCACCACTTCTGGCGCACGGATCTCTGCAACTTCTTTGAGCTTATTACGCAGGACCTTGTTGATGTCAGTCATGTCATCAAAATTGTCGCTGCAGTAATGGTACATCCATTTCATCACCTGATCGGCACGAAACGGCTTCTCACCCATCTCTTTAAAGAACTCGCGCATCTGCTGACGGTTCAGATCCAGCAGGTTGATTTTTCCATTTTTATTTGGAACCGCAGGCGTGGCGACTTCGGAGGTATTCACTAATTCAGACATAATATTTTCCGGCCTCGTTGTTACACGTTATGGCCCATGGAGGGTTGAATAGAAACGCCCCGGAAAGCAGTCTGCTCGTCCGGGGCGTTGCATTGTACAAACTCTGACGCAGGGATGCCACGTCTGGACGCGGCATTTACGAAAATAATGTGTAAACGAAACCGTTAAATTAACGGGTACGTGGACACACTTCGCCTTCTGCGAAGAAGAAAGCGATTTCGCGGGCAGCAGATTCAACAGAGTCAGAACCGTGAGTACCGTTCTCGGTGAAGCTGTCAGCGTAGTCAGCGCGCAGGGTACCTGCCAGCGCGTTATCCGGGTTGGTGGCACCCAGCAGATCGCGGTGACGCTGTACCGCGTTTTCGCCTTCCAGTACGGATACAACGATCGGACCAGAGGTCATGAACTCAACCAGGCCGTCAAAGAATGGGCGACCTTCGTGCTCTGAGTAGAAACCGCGAGCCTGTTCAACGGTCAGGTGCAGCATTTTAGTGCCAACAATCTTAAAACCTGCTGATTCAAAGCGAGCGAAGATGCTGCCAATAACGTTTTTTGCCACCGCGTTTGGTTTGATGATGGAAAAAGTACGTTCAATAGCCATGATAACCTCTGTCAATGTTCTGTTGTTTTGCATACCTGAGTATGGTGTGGCGCGGATTATAATGAGCAATAGCGCCATTGCCTATGGATTCAGGTAACATTTTTTTAAAATAAGACGAGTTTTAGCAACAGCTCACATCTGAAAGCTGTTTTCTGATCACTGAAGCGTAAAATTCACCGTCGCGACCTGCCCGCTCTCATCCATAACGAGTAACTGATAATCGCCCGATTTATCAAGCTGTAATGTATAAACTCTTCCTTTCACACTCAGCGGTTCACCGTTCAAAAACCACCAGCGCTCGCCGCTATTGCCGGTCACCTGAAGGGGAAGCGAAACGCGGGGCTCACCAGGTAGACGTTTGATAACGGCCCCCTCGCGCACGCCGGTCAACATGAGAGGAGCAGGTGCATCCTGTGACAACGGCGGACACGTTGCCGAAGAGGGAGGAACCCGGACCGCGCGACGTTCGGTTGCAGGCAGCCACGGCTCCAGCGGCAGCGGCCAGACATCAAGGACTTTTTCAGTTGCGTCAGGGCAGTCTGCCGCAACGCGTTTGCCGGTTTTATCCAGCCATACCGGGAAACGAATGCCGCGTATGCCTTCCTGTTCCGGTAAAAGCAGCGTGGGTGGTTCACTCCCCTCAAGTAACCACGTCGAAAGACGACGTCGGCAGTTTTCACTGCCTTCCGGCAGCGACTGGCCGCCCGGCCAGCAGATCACGTCCCGCCCTACGCTTTCCGGACGCGGATCGCGCGGCAGACGGGCTTCGTCTACCGTTGAGCGCGACTGAAGCAGGTTATTCACCTGATTTAACAGCGGCACGGCGCTGGCAAAACCAAACTGCCCCGCCACCGGCGTGCCGTCTGGTCGTCCGGTCCAGATGCCAATCACGTAACGGGCATTCAGGCCAATCGCCCAGGCATCGCGGTAGCCGTAGCTGGTCCCTGTTTTCCACGCCAGCGGCGCGATTTGCGGTAGCGCATTATCCGGTAGCGGCTGCGCCTCATTCGCCAGAATACGACGAATAATCCACGCCGAGCCTTGTGACAATAACGGACGTTCAACCAGCGGATCGCCTGGCTGTAAACGCAATCGTCCCGCTTTACCGTGTCGGGCAAAGGCGCTGTAGGCTGCCGTGATGTCCGCCAGTCGTGCGCCTGCACCTCCCAGTATCAGAGAAAGGTTTGGCTGAGCGCCCGCAGGCAGTATAAGCGGCAAGCCTGCATTGCTCAGCATCCCGGCAAACCGTTTTGGCCCATACGCTTCAAGCACCTGTACCGCAGGCAGGTTGAGGGAGCGCACCAGCGCTTCACTCATACTGACCGGTCCGTGGAACCCACTGTCAAAATTCCCCGGGCGATAATCACCGGTTTTTCTTGGAACGTCCTGAAGCAACGACGCGGGATGGATCAGGCCATCGTCCAGCGCCATACCGTAGATAAAGGGCTTCAATACCGATCCCGGGGATCGGATCGCATTGACCATATCCACATGGCTGAAACGACTGTCATCGTTGATATCCACCGATCCCACCCAGCCGCGCACTTTCATATCGGTATGATCGACCACGATCATCGCCAGCGAGCTGCGTGCAGGCAGGCGGGATTTCCAGTTCATCGCCAGCTCTTCCAGCTGCCGTTGCAGTCCGGCATCGAGCGTGGTGACAATTTTCGTGTCGCGACTTTTACCGAGCATCATCCGTGCAAAGAGCGGCGCCAGCTGCGGCATCTGCCGTGGTGCCAGCCATACCGCTTCTTCACGGGATTCTTTGACCTGTTTTGCAGACCAGACGCCTTGCATCGCCATCCGATCGAGCACTTTATTGCGCGCCGCTTCGGCCCGTTCAGGCCAGCGGTCCGGGCGTAAACGACTCGGAGCCTGAGGAAGCACCGCCAGCAGCGCCGCATCGGAATAGCTGAGCTGCGACGGCGGTTTGCCGAGATAGGTCCAGCTTGCGGCTCCCACCCCCTGCAACGTGCCGCCAAACGGGGCGCGGTTGAGATAGATCGTGAGGATCTCGCGTTTGGAAAGATGCCATTCCAGCTGCATCGCCCGCCAGAGCTGACGAATTTTGCCGCCAAAGGTACGCGGATGTGGATCCAGCAGGCGCGCCACCTGCATGGTGAGCGTGCTCCCGCCAGAGACAACCTTTCCGGAAGAGAGATCCTGCCAGGCCGCACGAAGAACAGAGAAAGGGTTCACGCCAGGATGATCCCAGAACCAGCGATCTTCATACTGGATCAGGGCCTCAAGATAACGTGGAGAGACCTCTTCAATCGTCACCGGGTAGCGCCAGATCCCGTCGCTGTCGGCAAAACGCCAGAGCGGCGTCCCCTTTTCATCCACCACGACACGCGCAGGGTTGACCTCTTTCAGAGGCAACGGCCACAGACGGTCCGCAACGAAGATGAGCCCCCATAAAACGAGAAGCGCTCCCGCCAGCCAAAGCCAGCGGGAGCGTATCAAAGGTGCCATCAGCATATTACGGAACAACAATCAGCGGGCCACTGGCCGCACCCGTTGCCCGCCACTGCGGTACATACATGGATTCAACCATCGGTACCGGCACCTGGTAGGTTCCCGGCGTGACCGCACGGGCCAGGTAGACCAGCGTCACCGGCTGTCCTTCAATCACAGGGACTGCCGCCACGAAACGATCGTCACGGAACTCCATATGCTGAATATCCGCCTGCTGCATCTGACTGAGCAAGTTCTGCACTTCGCTACCGCTATCCTGCAGGCTGGCGCTACTGCTCGCCAGGTTCTGGTTTTCCAGTTCCAGCCCAGCCGGGAGTAGATCGACAACCAGCGCGTCAGGCACGTTCTGACTGGCCTTGACTTCGAGCCACACCAGCACCAGCTCCCCGCTCCTCAGCTCAGAAAGAGACTTCGTGCTGCCGTCGGTTGCCAGAATATGGCGTTCAACCTGCAATACGTTAGAGGCTGGCTGAGGCGCATATTCCGGATAACCCGTACTGTCCAGGCGTACCCACAGCGGTGTCGTACCGGTATTGGTCACCTGCAGCGCGCCAAGCTGATCGCCATTCACATTTTGGATCAGCGACTTATCACCACCTGAAGCGGTATCAGACAACGAGGTTTTCGCCTGCCATGCCCCTGATAAGGTTTGCAACGAACGACCGGCCAGGAACAGCGCATTACTCTCCTGAGTGGACAACCAGCGCTGGCTGAAGGCTTGTTCAGACAAGGCATTCAACAGCGTATTTTGCGTATCCGGCAGCAGCTTGTACTCCTCCAGGAGGGAGAGCATCAGTGCGTTATCACGCAGAACGCTACCGTAATCGGCCATCCAGGTTTTGCTGTCGTTACGCGGTGTTTTGAGTGCCAGCTCCAGCGCCTGCTGGCTGCGCGGAGCATCACCCATCAGTTTAAGTGCCATACCCAGTTGCATCAGCGGTAGCCCGGAAGCCGCTTGCCCGTGGCGCTCCCAGATCTCACGCAGCGCACCCAGTGGCGCTTTTTGCTGACGCGCCAGCACCAGTGCAGCGTAAGCCTGTACGGCGAACTTGCTGGCCTGAGTATCGTCGCTATAGCGAATGGACATCATGCCCGGATCCTGCAGATAACGCAGCAGGCGGCTATTGGCGTTATTCACTGCATCCACAGGTACGCTGTAACCCTGCTCGCCCGCGCGCACCAGGAAGTCAGTAACGTAGGCGGTCAGCCAGTACTCTTCCGGGCCATTTTTGTCCCAAAGAGCGAAACCGCCATCCTCACGCTGCGTCTGCAGCAGACGAGAGATGCCGATATCAATGGCCGCACGGCGTTTGTCGTCCGTATCACCTTTGATGCCAAGTGCGGTGAGTTGCGCCGCATTGGTGTAGAGCGATGGGAACAGACCGCTGGCAGTTTGTTCCAGACAGCCATACGGATAAGCCTGCAGTTCGCGAATATACCGCGCCAGATTGAGCGGCGGTTTGCCGCTCAGTAACAGTTGCCCCTGCAGGGTCGCAGGAGAGAACCCATTGATATGCTGCGCAGGTGCCGTCCAGGACTCACCAGGGTTCAGCATAGCCCCCGTATTCACCGTCTGGGCCGGGAACGCCGGACGCACGCCGATTTTCCAGCTCTTCTGCTGCGGTGCGAAGGTCTCGCCTGGAAGCTGCAGGCCGGTCACCTGCGCGGTCAGTTCACCGTCCCCGTAGCCGTCCAGCGCGCGCACCGGAATAAACAGGGTTGTTCGTGCACCCGGCGGCAGTTGCACTGGCTGCGGCTGTGCGCCTTCAAGCGACAGTTTACCGGTCGCGGTCAGGGCGATGTTCAGCGTTTGCGGCTTGTCAGTCAGGTTGGTGAGATCCAGCGTCAGCCGCGAGGTGTCTCCACTTGCCAGGAAGCGTGGGGTATTCAGCTCGGTAATGACCGGCGCGGCGACAATGACTTTGCTTTCGCTACTGCCGAAATCATCTTCCGTCCAGGCCTGCGCCATCAGGCGCAGCTCACCGTTGAAATCACCAATCGGCAGCGTAACGGTACCTTCCCCGTTGGCATCAAGCGTAACCGGCTGGGCCTGCTGGGCGATAATGGTGACGTGGTTCACCGGCGGTTTGCCACCACGCTTGAGTTCATCTCCGTCGCCACCAAAACGCAGCGCGGCCATACGGCCCTGACCTTCAATGACCTGGCCGTAGATATCGTAGATATCTGCGCCATAACGCTTCTGACCGAAGAAGGCTTGCCACGGATCCGGCGTGACGTAATCGGTAATGTTCAGCACCCCGCTGTCCACCGCCGAAAGCAACACGTTCACTTTCTGCGGAGCCGCACCCTCTTTCACGCTGGCTTTCACCTTCACAAAGAGCGTCTGGTTCGGACGCATCTTCTGTGGGTTATCGAGCGCAATGTTCAGGCGGCGATTTTCATCGCCCATCGGCAGGTGCAGCAGACCCACCGCACGTTTTGGCGTAGCGGATTTGGATTTGTCCCCAGGGCGTACCACCAGCGTGCTGAGATAGAGATCGTGGCGTTTCCAGGCCTTATCCACCGGAATAGAGAGTTCAAGCCCGTTTGCCGGTACGTCGATCTCTTTCCACCACAGCGGACCTTCGCTGGATTCGATCATCGCATACCCTTTGCCTGCCGCCGGAGCAGCAATATGCAGTTGAATCGTATCCCCTGGTTGATAAGACGGTTTATCCAGTTTCAACGTTACGCGGTCAGGGCGCGCAGCTCCTGTACCGTCGCTGTTATCCTGCCAGCTATACCCTGCCCAGAAGCGCACGCTGCTAACCATCTCGTCAGGTGCTTTAACTTCCAGACGATAAGAGCCCCACTCCACCGGGAAGGTAACTTTGCCGGTTTCATCCGCCTTGAGGCTAAGCTCCTGCTCGCCTTCGATCAGATCTTTTTGATCAAACTGTGACTGCCAGCCTTCGCTTTCTGACCAGTTCCAGTAATAGTCCCGGCGCTCGCGGATCAGGCGAACCTGTAACCCGGAAACGGCCTTTTTCGCCCCGCTGGCATCGGCATAGACAATGTCAAAGCTGGCGTTGCCATTTTCATCAACAATTGGCTGGTTGACTGTCGTATCGGTACGGTAGTCATAAACGGCTTTGCTGGCGAACTGAGGGCGGATACCCGGCAGCTCAGCCGCCGGCCAGATGGCCTGCTCAGCACGACGCGTTACCGGACGACCACCCGACTCCAGCAGGCTGGCCTGCAGAATCAATTGCAGAGGAGAGTGCACCTCTTTCCACTGGCTTTCGGTGGAAACCTGCCCACGCCCCTTATCATCGAGAGTCAACTGAACTTCATCCAGACTGCGGCTCAGGTTCTCCTCGGCGATATCACCAAACTGGAAGCCCGGCAGCGCAGCGACAGCCTCACGCAGTGGACGCAGGAAAAGCTGGCCCTGCAGGGAATTACCGTTGGCCGGCGCACCGTACAGGTAATATCCCACCACGTTAAAGTCGACGTTGTCCTGCGGTGAAACCGGCGTTTTTTGTCCAGTCAGATTCAGCGCCATACGCTCTGGCATAAAATCTTCGACGTGGAAATCCCACAGACGCTGCAGGTTATCCCCCGTGTTGGCACGGACATGCCACATGCCGGTCTGCGCCCCGCTGTCCAGAGGATAGTTAAAGCGATAGAGGCCGTTCTCTGGCTGGACGACAATCGTGCGCGCTACCTGCCCATCCGGACGCAGCACGTCAAGTTTCACGGGCTGATCGGGAAGTGGTTTACCGTCACTGTCACGGAGCAAACCGTTAAGGATCACCGTTTCACCCGGGCGGTAGAGATCGCGCGGGCCAAACATAAAGAACTGCTTGCTGTAGCCCGGCGCACCTGCAATATCAAACTCTGCCAGATCGAGGGCCGGTAACTTAAGGTCAAGCAGCGTCGTTTGCCCGTCTTTACTGGCAAGGATCAGCGCGGCCTCTTTGTCGGTCTCAAGCTTTGCATGACCATCGCCATCGCTGTTCGCTTCGGCAAGCGTCTGCCCTTTATCGTTCAACAGGGTGACGGTCACACCGGACTGCGCCGCACCGTTTTCCAGGCTCTGGGTGAAGATATCCAGACGATTATGATAACGGTGAGCGGACAGCCCAATGTCGCTTAAGGTAAAGAGAGTCGCGGCGTTACTGTAGTTATAGTGCCCCGCCTGGTTCATCACCGCGATATAAACCCCAGACTGCTGAAGCGGCTTAATATCCTTCAGGGGCAACAGCAATTTTTCACGCGTGTTGCGCGCCGGGTTGAGGTCAAAACGTCCGGTGTAAACCAGATCCGCCATCTTCAGCAGATTGTCGGATTCCCAGTTTGTCAGCGAATTACGGTATTCCCACTGACTGACAAACGAGGCCAACGATTCCGGCTTCACGCGGTAGAAATTAACGTCCACATTGTTGACGTTGAGCGCCATCACCGGCAGACCTTCCACCACCTTGCCCGGCAGCAGTGAGCCCCGGCTGGCGAAACCGACCGTCGGTTCAACATCCCGGGTGGTCAACGCTTTTTCATAATCAATTCCGAATGTCGCTTTGTTCAGCGCCTGCAGGCCACGTTCAACGGTAACGACCAGATTGCGATTGGGCTCCAGATGGCGCAGACGCAGCTCTTTCAGGTTCGGCGCAAGTTCCCACGCCCCGTCAACCTTGCCACTTTTCTTATCCACAACATGCACTGTTTTCGCGAAATCCTGATCGGGATTCAGTGGAACAGAGAAGGTCAGCACCAGTGTTGATGCGCCATCTAGCTGCACTTCAGAAGCATCCAGCAGGGTTAGCGCTTTACCCTGACTCTGTGCCGCAAGTTTGGCCAGCTTTTCAGCATCGGGTTTTTCCACTGCTTTCGATGCCGATGAGGTGGATGCTGCGGGAGCCGCAGCCTGAGATTTATCGTCGCTGTTATCACAGCCGACAAGCGTAAACGTGGTGAGCAGCGCGAGAGAGAGCGCGGCTAAGCGAAACGGTTTCATCCTTTGTCCCTGGCCCATGGAGCCTGTTGGTCGTCGTCCGGATAAGTATTATCCGCAAGTTTCACTAATTCAAAAAGTCCAATTTGAGAATCCGTAAAATTAAGGGGTGGCTCGCGACTTGAACGCAGTTTGCTTGTCGACGTCAGAAAAAACACCGACAATTCTTTTTTACGGAAAAGAATGGAGGCACCCCATGACTACCTCATATTTTGTCGCCGCCGACTGGCTCATTGAGCACAGCGATGACCCGGAAGTCCAGATTATCGATGCGCGAATGGCCCCAGCCGGGCAGGAACATCTCCGCGATATGGTCGCGGAATACCGCGCAGGCCACCTGCCTGGTGCGGTATATTTTGATATTGAAACCCTCTCCGATCACACCACTCCCCTGCCACACATGCTGCCACGTGCGGAAGCCTTTTCTGTGGCGATGCGCGAGCTGGGCATCAACCAGGACAAGCATCTGGTTGTCTACGATGAGGGCAACCTCTTCTCCGCGCCGCGCGCGTGGTGGATGCTGAAAAACTTCGGCGTCGAAAAGGTCTCGATTCTGGCAGGTGGTCTGGCTGGCTGGAAGCGCGATGAACTGCCGCTGCAACAGGGTGAAGTCACGCTGGCGGAAGGCGATTTCGATGCGACGTTTGCCCCACACGTGGTGAAACGCCTGACCGACGTACTGGTGGTTAGCCATGAAAAAACGGCACAAATCGTCGATGCCCGCCCAGCTCCGCGTTTCAATGCCGAAGCGGATGAGCCGCGTCCAGGTCTGAAGCGCGGTCACATCCCGGGCGCACTAAATGTACCGTGGGGCGATCTGGTATTTGAAGGCGAACTGAAAACCACAGACGAACTTCGCGCTATTTTTGAGAGTCAGGGTGTGGATTTACACCGTCCGATTATTGCCAGCTGTGGCTCCGGCGTAACGGCTTGCGTGGTGATCCTGGCGCTCGCCACGCTCGGTGTAAACGACGTGACGCTCTATGACGGCGCCTGGAGCGAATGGGGAGCCCGAGACGATCTGCCGGTTGAACCCACCAGATAAACTCACGGGGTGAATATTCACCCCGAAAAGTTTATATGATCCGCGTGGTTTTGAGATCGCGCAGGAAACCGCCCCAGCGACGCTCATAGAACGGGGTGATATGCTCAGTAATAAAGTGGCTGATGCCCTTCTCTCCGTTCTTCACCTGGCAAATATCAATCGGCTCATCACCCGGCAGCGTATCGGTGGCCACGCTGCCCGCCGCCTGAATGATCTCGTCGATATCACCATCAGCTTCAATACCGATCAGCAACACCGGCTGTTCGTCTGCATGCTCTTTAATTGAACAGAGGAACGCGCGTCTTACCGGTTTCAGGGTTTTGAACAACGTTGTCAGCGAATCGATCATCTGCGCAGGCGGTTCCGCCACTTCAGACAACAGCAGCGTTTCGCCCCCTTCCAGTACCTCTTGCGTGCTGAGCGGGTTACCCTCTTCGCCAATCAGATGGCTGATTTCACGCGGGGTGAACTCTTTTCCGGTCGGCAGCTTCGCGTTGAGGAACAGCGTCTGGCCGAGCGTCATTTCAAACAGGGTACGTACCGGCATCACCACGAACGCCTGTTCGTCTTCAACCGCTTTCTGCAACGCTTCCAGTGAGGTGAAGAACGGGATCACCGAAGTGCCGTCGTCTTTCTCCCAGTGCAGCAGATCCAGCGCGCTGTCTTCTACGACCTGCTCACCTTCCGCGGCGGTACCCGGCACCCAGACGGTGGATTCCAGCAGCGTGCGGAAAAATGCCGGACGATGGGCAGGCTCGGTTGCCGCCTGCTCCAGCAGGTTTTCTAATTCGTTTTTGGTTTCGGACATAACAATTACTCAGCCGTAAGCAGGTTCGCCACGGTACGCACCCCCAGACCCGTTGCGCCCGCAGACCACTGCTCAACCGCCGCTTTACGGTACGTTGCAGAGCAGTCGATGTGCAGCCAACCTTCCTGGTAGTTCTCAACAAAGTGAGACAGGAAACCGGCTGCGGTGCTCGCACCCGCCGGGTACGCCGCGCTTGCGGTGTTATTCAGCTCGGCAAAGTTGGACGGCAGTTGGCTGCGGTGGAACTCGGCCAGCGGCAGACGCCAGAACGGCTCGTTCTCAGCGGCAGCACTTGCCAGCAGGCGCGCGGCCAGTTTGTCGTCGAAGCTGAACAGCGCATGGTAGTCGTTACCCAGCGCGGTTTTCGCTGCGCCGGTCAGGGTCGCCATGTCGATGATCAGTTCTGGTTTTTGGGCAGAGGCGTCGATCAGGCCATCGGCCAGCACCAGACGGCCTTCGGCGTCAGTGTTCATCACTTCAACGTTTTTGCCGTTGCGGTAGCGAATAATATCGCCCAGCTTGAAGGCATTGCCGCTCACCATGTTGTCAGCACAGCACAGGTAGAGCTTCACACGCTTGTTCAGACCACGGGTGATAGCAAACGCCAGCGCGCCGGTAATGGTGGCCGCGCCGCCCATATCGGACTTCATGGAATCCATGAACGCGCTCTGTTTCAGGCTGTAGCCACCGCTATCGAAAGTGATGCCTTTCCCGACCAGGCAAGCAAAGACTGGCGCTTCTTTATCGCCAGTTGGGTTGTAATCCAGAGCCAGCAGCACAGGAGGACGCTCAGAACCACGTCCTACAGTATGGATGCCCATGTAGTTCTGCTCGCGCAGATCTTCACCTTTGGTGATGCGGTAAGACATTTTGTCGCCCGCCACGCCGCAAAGCAGGTCAACAGCACGTTGTGCCAGCTGTTCCGGGCCCAGCTCTTCTGCCGGGGCATTGATGGTGTCGCGCACCCAGTCGATAATGGTCAGACGGCTTTCCAGCTCTTTCTGCCCCGCGGCATCAAGGTTCGCCCACTCAATTTTGCGGGTGCCTTTCGGCCCTTTGTAGCCCGCCCAAAACGCCCAGCTGCGGTCGGTGTCCCAGCCTTCGCCGTCGAGGGTGACATGCTTAATGCCCAGACCATCCACTTTGCGCGCCGCGCGCTGGATCAGGCCCAAATCATCTTTGCCCGTCAGGTGCAGGGTAATACCGTCGTTGTTGATGCTGTACGTGGCTTTTTCTCCCCAGCGTGCGTCTGCAGGCTGTGTGGAGAGCGTAATCTTCATCGCTTCGGTCATTTTATTTATCCTTATTAGCAAACGGGCCGCCTGAAGGCAGCCCGTAAGGTGATTTATTCTGCTTCATCTAACCAGACTAACAGAATCGCCTCCAGAATTTTTTCATTGGATGCGTTTGGATCGTCGTCAAAATCCTCTAAATCGCAGATCCACTGGTGCATGTCGGTGAATCGTACGGTTTTCGGATCGAGATCCGGGTTCGCGTCGTAGAGCGCTTCGCCGATTTCACGGCTGTCTGTCCACTTCAGTCCCATATTAATGCTCGCGTGCGTGGTTGATGGTGTAGCGTGGGAATTCCACGACCAGATCTTCATCGGTCACCAGCGCCTGGCAGCTTAAGCGGCTGTCTGGCTCCAGACCCCATGCTTTATCCAGCATGTCGTCTTCGTCTTCGGTGCTCTCGGCGAGAGAGTCGAAACCTTCACGCACGACGCAGTGGCAGGTAGTGCAGGCACAGGATTTTTCACAGGCGTGTTCCACTTCGATACCGTTACGCAGGGCAACATCGAGAATGGTTTCACCGGTCTTCGCTTCCAGAACAGCACCATCCGGACAGAGGTCCGCATGAGGCAAAATAACAATCTTTGGCATATTAAACCTCGTCCACGGACTGGCCTTTCAGCGCGACGCGGACAGATTTGTCCATGCGGCGAGCAGCAAAGTCCTGTGTTTGTTTATCAACGTTTTTAATGGCTTCTTCTATTGCATCAGCGTCATCGCCTTGCGCTACGGCACTTAAGTGTGCGGCAGCGTCGTCAATGACCTGGCGCTCAGCGGCGCTTAACAGCGCGGCATCGGCAGCGAGCGCGCCGTTCAGGCTTTCCAGCACGCGTGCGGCTTCAACTTTTTGTTCAGCCAGCATACGCGCCTTCACATCCTGCTCGGCGTAACTCATTGAATCCTGAATCATGGAGGCGATTTCGCCATCGGTCAGGCCGTAGGACGGCTTCACCTGGATGGACGATTCCACACCGGTGGATTTTTCCATCGCCGTGACGCTCAGCAGGCCATCCGCATCCACCTGGAAGGTGACGCGAATATGCGCCCCGCCCGCAGGCAGCGCCGGGATACCACGCAGCGCAAAGCGTGCCAGAGAACGGCAGTCCTGCACCAGTTCGCGTTCGCCCTGCATCACGTGGATGGACATCGCGGTCTGACCGTCTTTAAAGGTGGTGAACTCCTGCGCGCGCGCCACCGGAATGGTGGTGTTACGCGGGATCACTTTCTCCACCAGGCCGCCCATGGTTTCTAAACCCAGCGACAGAGGGATGACGTCCAGCAGCAGCATTTCGCTGTCCGGCTTGTTGCCAACCAGAATATCGGCCTGGATAGCGGCGCCCACGGCAACTACCTTGTCCGGATCGATAGAGGTCAGCGGCGTGCGGCCAAAGAACTCGCCCACGCGCTCGCGCACCAGCGGCACACGGGTTGAACCTCCCACCATGACCACTTCCAGCACCTCTTCAGCCTCAACGCCCGCATCTTTCAGTGCACGGCGACAGGCCAGCAGGGTACGTTTCACCAGCGGGGCAATCAGATCGCTGAACTGGTCGCGGGAGATGTCACCCTGCCAGCCTGCGACATTCACGGTGACTGACTGTGCATCACTCAGCGCAATTTTTGCCTCGATGGCCGCATCCAGCAGTTCACGCTGTACGCGAGCATCGCTGCGATCGCTGATGCCTGCCTGCTCGCGAATAAAATCGGCCAGCAGATGGTCGAAGTCATCGCCGCCCAGTGCGGAATCCCCGCCGGTTGCCAGCACTTCGAACACGCCACGGCTTAAGCGCAGGATCGAGATATCAAAGGTACCGCCACCGAGATCGTAAACCGCAATCACCCCTTCCTGACCGGAGTCGAGGCCGTAGGCAATTGCCGCTGCCGTCGGTTCGTTCAGCAGGCGCAGCACATGCAGGCCCGCCAGACGCGCGGCGTCTTTGGTGCCCTGACGCTGAGCATCGTCAAAGTAGGCCGGTACGGTGATCACTACGCCGTCTAAATCGCCGCCGAGCGTCGCCGTAGCGCGCGCCGCCAGCGCTTTCAGGATATCAGCAGAAACACGGATCGGGTTCAGCAGACCGGCCGCGGTCGCGATCATCGGCAGGCCATTTTCACTGGCCTGGAGCTGATACGGCAGATGCGGGTAACGGGTCTGAATATCGGCCAGCGAGCGGCCCATCATGCGCTTTACAGAGCTGATAGTATTGGCCGGATCGCGCGCGGCATTGGCGCGGGCGTCATAGCCAACCACGTGACCCTGCTGCTGGTAGTGGACCACGGAAGGCAGCAGATGGCGGCCCTGCTCGTCAGCCAGCGTTTCCGCCTGGCCGCTACGCACGGTCGCCACGAGAGAATTGGTGGTGCCCAGATCAATACCCACCGCCAGACGACGCTGGTGCGGTGCGGCACTTAAGCCAGGCTCACTAATTTGTAATAAGGCCATAATTGCTTCCGAAATTAAAAATCGAGCAGCTTTTCTTCGAGTTGTTCAGCACTGCTTCGCAGTTTATCGAGAAAACGGAGTTTGCGCACAGTATCTGCCGCCACGTCCCAGGTCTCGTTGTTCAGTTGCTCCACCATCTGCTGATGGCGGGTATCGAACATGCCCTTCACGCGTCTGATGAAGCTTTCCAGACGCGCTTCGTCTTTGGCCTGTTCAATCTCATCCAGCTCTTCACGCAGCTCCAGCTGTTCCATCAAAAACGCCGTGTCGCGCACGGTATGCTGTTCGCTCGCCAGATCGAAACCGTGGAGCGAGAGCAGATACTCTGCACGCGTTAGCGGATGGCGCAGCGTCTGCCAGGCCTGGTTGATGGTCGCGGATTGCGATACCGCAGCTAATTGCTCTGACTGAGTACCACTGGCAAATTTGTCCGGATGGTACTGCCGCTGCAAATCCTGAAAACGGATCGTCAACGCCTGGAGATCAATCGGATATTGAGCGGGTAGTCCGAAGAGAGTGAAGTAATCCATAACAATCTCAGGGGTAGCCTGTTAGAACAAACCCCACGCGTAGCGAGTAACGCCACGGTGGGGTTTCGGATGACGCGCGGTTAAACGTGGAAGCTTTCGCCGCAACCACACTCGTCTTTGACGTTCGGGTTCGTGAATTTGAACCCTTCGTTCAGGCCTTCTTTTACAAAGTCCAGCTGAGTGCCGTTGAGGAATTGCAGGCTTTTGCCATCGACCACCACCTTCACGCCCTTGTCTTCAAACACGGTGTCATCGGACGCCGGTTCATCAACAAACTCCAGTACGTAAGCCATACCAGAACAGCCGGAGGTACGTACGCCCAGTCGCAGGCCAAAGCCTTTACCACGGTTCGCCAGAAAAGAGCTTACTCGCGCGGCAGCGCTGTCGCTAAGGGTAATCGACATACTCAAACCTCAATTATTTTGCTTCACGTTTGCTTTTGTAATCCGCAATGGCGGCTTTGATCGCGTCTTCTGCCAGGATAGAACAGTGAATTTTCACTGGTGGCAGTTCGAGTTCTTCAGCAATATCCGTGTTCTTGATTGCCTGTGCTTCGTCCAGAGACTTACCCTTCACCCATTCGGTGACCAGGGAGCTGGAGGCAATAGCAGAACCGCAGCCGTAGGTCTTGAAGCGCGCGTCTTCAATGATACCTTCATTGTTGACTTTAATCTGCAACTTCATCACGTCGCCACATGCTGGCGCGCCAACCATACCGCTACCAACGCTTTCGTCGCTGTTGTCAAAAGAGCCAACGTTGCGCGGGTTCTCGTAATGATCAATAACTTTTTCGCTGTATGCCATGATTGAATTCTCCTTATGTACCGATTAGTGATGTGACCATTCAATGCTGTTCAGATCCACGCCCTGCTTGAACATTTCCCACAGTGGAGAAAGGTCGCGCAGACGGCCGATGGAGTTGCGAACCAGCTTGATGGTGTAGTCAATCTCTTCTTCGGTAGTGAAACGACCTAAAGAGAAACGGATAGAGCTGTGTGCCAGCTCGTCGGTCATACCCAGCGCGCGCAGCACGTAGGATGGCTCCAGGCTTGCAGAGGTACAGGCAGAACCGGAAGAAACGGCCAGGTCTTTCAGCGCCATGATCAGCGATTCACCTTCAACGTAGTTGAAGCTGACGTTGAGAATGTTAGGTGCGCCCTGCTCGAGATCGCCGTTCAGATATACTTCTTCCATATCTTTCACGCCGTCCCACAGACGGTTACGCAGCGTGCGCAGGCGTGCCATCTCGGTTTCCATCTCTTCTTTTGCAATGCGGTACGCTTCGCCCATGCCCACGATCTGGTGAACAGGCAGCGTACCGGAACGCATGCCGCGCTCGTGACCGCCACCGTGCATCTGTGCTTCGATGCGGATACGCGGTTTACGACGAACGTACAGTGCGCCAATGCCTTTCGGGCCGTAGATTTTGTGGCCGGAGAAGGACATCAGGTCAACTTTCAGCTGGCTCAGGTCGATAGGCAGTTTGCCCACGCTCTGGGTCGCATCAACGTGGTAGATGATACCGCGCGCACGGCACATTTCGCCGATGGTCGCGATATCCTGCACTACACCGATTTCGTTGTTCACGTGCATGATGGAGACCAGAATTGTGTCATCACGCATGGCCGCTTCGAGCTCTTTCAGGTCGATGATACCGTTGCTCTGTGGTGCCAGGTAGGTGACTTCGTACCCTTCACGCTCCAGCTGGCGGCAGGTATCCAGCACGGCTTTGTGTTCGGTTTTGCTGGTGATGATGTGCTTGCCTTTTTTCTGATAAAAGTTGGCTGCACCTTTGATCGCCAGGTTGTCGGATTCGGTCGCACCGGAGGTGAAAACAATCTCACGCGGGTCGGCACCCACCAGGTCAGCAATCTGATTACGGGCGATATCCACCGCCTCTTCAGCATGCCAGCCAAAACGGTGTGAACGGGAAGCTGGGTTACCAAAGTTTCCGTCCAGGGTCAGACACTGCATCATTTTCTCGGCAACACGCGGGTCCACCGGCGTGGTTGCGGAGTAATCGAGATAAATCGGTAATTTCATTGCTCTTTAAACTCCGTACATCGCTTCAATGCAAGGAATCAGGCAACCGGCTGGATGTACGACCGAGTACACGGGGCGAGTCCTCGCCCCGGCCTGATTCTGAAATACTTATCTTTTTATTACGCGCGTAACTTAACGTCGATAGCGTCCTGCGCGCGGGTGCTGCGTTGTGAATCATGGCTGTGCTGACGACCAGAGACATCCAGAACTTCCTGGTTATTCACCAGCTCACCGAGGGTGATGTTGTTCAGGAAGCCGGTCAGACGATCGCTCAGATCGCGCCACAGCGCGTGGGTCAGGCACTTATCGCCGCCCTGGCAGCCGCCTTTACCCTGGCAACGGGTCGCGTCAACGGATTCGTCAACTGCGCTAATCACTTCACCAACTGCAATACTGCCCGCGTCTTTACCCAGCAGATAACCGCCGCCTGGGCCACGAACGCTGGAAACCAAGCCGTTTTTACGCAGTCTGGAGAACAGCTGTTCCAGATAAGAGAGGGAGATCCCTTGTCGTTCAGAAATATCAGCCAACGGAACCGGGCCCGCTTCGGAGTTGAGCGCAACGTCCAGCATCGCGGTCACGGCATAACGCCCTTTAGATGTCAGTCTCATGTCTTACTTAACCTCAAACTCGCCCCTGCCCGGGGTTTTTTATAGTAAAATGGGGTATTGCATAGCAGGGCCAAGTCTGACATTCCTGACTAAAATGGTCAACTATTTACTTGACTGTTTTAGTCAGGTATTTAACCTTCTGTGCCGTTTTTTGTGGGGTGCGGTCTGATGCCCGCACCCCAGCCCTCTCCCACGGGGAGAGGGGGAAACCGACACTACGCTTTATTCTTTTGCTCAATCGACGCCAGAATTCCGCGCAGGATGTTCAGCTCCTGGCTTTCCGGACGCGCGCGGGTGAACAGACGGCGCAGCTTGTTCATCACCTGGCCTGGATGGCCCTCGCGGATAAAGCCGGTTGAGAGCAGCGTCTGCTCCAGATGACCGTAGAAGCGCTCAAGATCGTCCACCAGCGGATAGGCGGTCTCTTCCTGAGGCTCAGTACGCTCATTTTCCTGCGTTGCCAGCCAGGCCATACGCACTTCGTAGGCGATAACCTGTACCGCCATCGCCAGGTTCAGCGAGCTGTACTCCGGGTTCGCGGCAATCGCGACATGGTAATGGCATTTTTGCAGTTCGTCGTTGGTCAGGCCAACGCGCTCGCGGCCAAAGACCAGCGCAACGGGCGCCTGTTCAGCTTCTGCCACACTTTTCAGACCGCATTCGCGCGGATCGAGCATTGGCCACGGCAGCGTACGCGAACGCGCGCTGGTACCGACAACGAGGCTGCAGCCGGCCAGCGCTTCGTCAAGGGTATCGACGATCTGGGCATTGCCGATGACGTCGCTGGCACCGGCCGCCAGGGCAATAGCCTGCGAGTCAGGTTGCACCAGCGGGTTGACCAGCCAGAGATTCGTTAAGCCCATGGTTTTCATAGCGCGGGCAACCGAGCCCATGTTGCCGGTATGCGATGTTTCAACCAGCACGATTCGAATGTTTTGCAGCATAGTTTTTAATGTCTGAATTCAGCGTCTGAAGAATATTCCTGCATATTATCATAAACGGGAGACATAATCCGATCCCGCTGCTATACTCTGCGCCGATTTTCCTGTTCTTTAACATCCAGTGAGAGAGACCGATGCATCCGATGCTGACCATCGCCGTGCGCGCAGCGCGCAAGGCGGGTAATGTAATTGCCAAACACTACGAAACGCCAGACTCCGTAGAAACCAGCCAGAAAGGCAGCAATGATTTCGTGACTAACGTCGATAAAGCCGCAGAAGCGATTATTATCGAAACGATCCGCAAATCTTACCCGCAGCACACCATCATCACCGAAGAAAGCGGTGAACATGAAGGTACCGATCAGGATGTTCAATGGGTTATCGATCCACTGGATGGCACCACCAACTTCGTCAAACGCCTGCCACACTTCTCTGTGTCTATCGCAGTACGCATTAAAGGCCGTACTGAAGTCGCCGTTGTGTACGATCCAATGCGTAACGAACTGTTCACCGCGACCCGCGGTCAGGGCGCACAGCTGAACGGCTATCGTCTGCGCTGCAGCAATGCACGCGATCTGGACGGCACCATTCTGGCGACCGGCTTCCCGTTCAAAGCCAAACAGCACGCAACCACCTATATGAACATCCTGGGCAAACTGTTCACCGAATGCGCGGACTTCCGTCGCACCGGTTCTGCTGCGCTGGATCTGGCTTATGTTGCGACCGGCCGTGTTGACGGTTACTTCGAACTGGCACTGAAGCCGTGGGACTTTGCTGCGGGCGAGCTGATCGCGCGTGAAGCAGGCGCTCTGGTGTGTGATTTCACCGGCGGCCATAACTACATGTCTACCGGCAACATCGTTGCGGGTAACCCACGCGTTGTTAAAGCCATGCTGGCAAACATGCGTGATGAGCTGAGTGACGCGCTGAAGCGTTAATGCCGAAAATTCCCTCTCCCTGTGGGAGAGGGAATAACAACTAAAAAGGCCGCAATCCCCTTCCCACCGGCACCGCGCTCATCCACATCGTTACCGCAGCCACCAGCAAAATCACCCCACCTGCCAGCGCGAGCGTTGTCCAGCCGACTTGTCGCCATAGCACCGGCGCATTATTACCACTGAGTTTTACCGCCAGTTGACGGAAACTGTGAACCAGCAGAGCCAGCGACGAAATGGTCAAAGAGGTTCCCGCTGCCATCGCCAGCGCGGACAGCATGCCCCAGCCAAACACGCCAATCACTTTACTGAACAGCAGCACCATGATCGCCCCCGAACACGGACGCATGCCCATAGAGAGGACGATCATCAGACGCGCTCGCCAGTCATCCCCACTCTGCAACTGCGCCTGTGTCGGCAGGTGTTGATGCCCACAGCCGCAGTGAGCATCGTGAATATGATGGGGAGTAAAGGCTTTGAATTTCGGCTTTTGCAGTAACACGCGCAATTTTTTCAGCGCACGCCAGCAAAGAATCAGCCCCAGCACGCCCACCAGCGCGTAGCTGCCCTTCTCCAGCCAGAAGCTGCTCATGTGCAGCTGGCGCGCCGGAAGCTGTAACAGCGAAAGTACCACCACGACCAGCACAATCGCCACGCCGCCCTGAAGCAGCGAGGAGGCCAGCGTCAGGCCGATGCTCGATTTCAGCTTTGACGGATGAGTGGCGAGCCAGGTGGTGATGACGATTTTGCCATGCCCTGGCCCCAGCGCATGTAATACGCCATAGACAAAACTGAACGCCAGCAGGGAGCCGCCCGCTTTGGTCGGATTCTCCGCCACCGCCTTCAGCAGTCCACTCATCTGCTGGTTGACTTCACGCTGCCAGATAATGCTTTTCATCATGACCTGTGGCCAGGCCTGCCATAGCCACAGCGCGCCGCAAACCGCTAACAGCAAAAAGAGTGCCAGCGGCCAGAGATGCAGCCAGCGGCGCGGCTTACGAACCTGTGAAGCGATCACTGACATTGCAATGTCACCTCCTGCGCGAACTGTTTACCCAACTCCATGTCTTCAGGCGGCGCATCTTCTTTATCGAGAGAAACCGCAAAGTTAAGCGTTTCTTCGCTGGGCTTTGGGGTATGAACGGAAATCTTGCAGGTTTTTTGTAATGATGCCGGAAGCTGCACATCGCTATCCCCGGCATAACTCATGTCGACATAGTAGGTCGGGTCAAAGGTCGAAAACGTGTATTTTTGCCCTGCCAGCGGCTGCGGATGTGCCAGCGGAAGCACAAACGTCAGCACCGCCTGATGCCCCTCGCGCGTCATACCGTACTCCGTGGGACGGTTCAGAAATTTGACCTTTTGCCCGTTGTGCCAGAATTCGGTGAAATAGTGCTGACCCAGCACGTTGGCCATCACTTCCGCCGCCAGCTTTTTCCAGATCTCATCGCCGGGTTTGGCATTTCCTGCATCATACAGCAGGTCAGCGGAGGTGATTTCATCCATCGTCCAGCGCATTTTCAGTCCACTTAGCTGAGCGCCATCGGTGACCAGTTCGGTTTTCAGGTCGATAAAGCTGTGAGGGTGTGCGCTGGCGGTGAAGGTGATAACCGCAAAAAATAGCGCCATCGCGCATTGTTTAACTGTTTGCATCAATTCCTCACGTCAAAAATTCTGTGATGTTCTCCAGCAATCCTGAATGAAAGGGCTGCCGGCGCGCTTTTCAGCGTCCATCATTTAGCTATTCTTATCAAACATTCACACTGGATACCCGACAGATGATGACGACGCTTGAAATTCCATCTGTGCTTTCCAGTTCGCAGCGCCGCTGCCAGGTGCTTTTGATGCTTTACCTGCCCGATGCTGTCGTCACCGCACAGAGCATAATCGCTGCTAATGGCGTGGACGATGCTATGGCACGGCAAGATATAGCCGAGACGCGCGATGAAATCCAGCGCTATCACCGGCTTGATATCGTCACGCACCATGACGGCAGCTACCGGATTGAAGGTACAGCCCTGAATAAGCGTTTATGCCTGCTGCACTGGCTGCGCAGGGCTCTGCGGCTGTGTCCACAGTTTGTTTCGCACCAGTTTACCCCTGCATTAAAAACCGCACTTAAACAGCATGGCATTGCCCGCCCGCTTTATGACGATGCTAACCTGCGGGCGCTGATCGGCTTCTGCTCGCGGAAGCTACAGCGCCAGTTTGAATGCCGCGATGTCCAGTTTTTACAGCTCTATTTGCAATATTGCCTAATCCAGCACCTGTTGGGGAACACGCCGCAGTTTTCCCACGTTCAGCGCAGCTGGACCCAGTCGAGAGGGGAGTATTTTACGGCGCAGGAGATCGTGCGTCACTGGAAACGAAGAGTCCCACAAGGCGCTCACGGGGATGAACAACTGTTTCTGGCACTGTTGTTTATGATGCTCCGCACGCCCGATCCCGCACTTGATAAACACCAGCAGGATCAGCGTTTACGTCGTGCCATTGTGCGTATGATTGCCCGTTTTCGTTCTCAAACCGGGATGAATTTCAGCGATGAGCAAGGTCTGACCGATCAGCTGTATATCCATCTTGCTCAGGCGCTGGACCGCTCGCTGTTTGAGATCGGCATCGACAACAGCCTGCCAGAGGAGATCCATCGTCTCTACCCCCGACTTTTACGCACCACCAAAGAGGCGCTGTTTGAGCTGGAGGCGGAATTTGGGCTACGGTTTTCCGATGAGGAGATGAGCCTGGTCGCGGTGATTTTCGGTGCCTGGCTGATGCAGGAGACCGATCTACACGAAAAACAGGTCATTCTGCTGACGGGGGAAGATAAAGCCTGTGAAGATCTGATTGAGGAGCAACTTCGTGAGTTGACGCTGCTGCCGCTCAATATTCGCTATCTGGCGTTGCAGACTTTCCAGAAAGAGGGGGCACCGCGCGAAGCCGCGCTGATTATCACCCCCTATCCTACAGCTCTACCGTTATTCTCGCCGCCGTTGATCCATGCTGTTGAAGCACTGAACACACAGCAGCAAGAACATATTCGCGCCATGCTGGAATCATAGTCAGGCGCGAGCGGTCACTTTAGGACGAACGATTATCGCGGGTAAAGCAACCAGCGCCATTACCCAGAAGACGCCATGCCCCAGATGCTGGTAGAGGAAACCGGCGAAGACCGTCATGATCGCAATACTGCCGCCCATCGCAACCGCAGAATAAACCGCCTGCAGACGAATCACGTCCCCTCCCTCGCGCGCCGAGATATAGCGCATCGCCGCCAGATGGCACACCGTGAAGGTACCGCAGTGGAGAATTTGCGCCACAATCAGCCACGGCAGTTCCGTCGTCCAGCCCATAATGCCCCACCGCAGCACACCGCACAGGGCGGAAAGCAGCAGCAGGTCGCGCGCGCCAAAACGACGGAATAGCTTTTTGCTCAAGGCGAAAATAACGACTTCGGCCACTACCCCCAGCGACCATAGATAGCCAACGGCTGATGCAGAATATCCCGCCCCCTGCCAGTAGATGGCACTGAAACCATAATACGCAGCATGCGCCCCCTGAAGCAGACACACGCACGCCAGAAAACGCCAGCTTTGTGCAACCAGGCTCCGCCAGGCAGGCCAGCCTGCGCTCTCCTGATGACGGCTCTCCCCTTGCGGCATCACCGACGGTCGCAGCAGCATGCCCAGCAACATCGAGGCAATTCCGATACTCAACAGAGCCAGGATCGCGCGGTAATCATAGAGACTGACTAGTTTTCCCACCAGCGCAGAACCAATAACAAAGGCGATAGAGCCCCACAGGCGCACGCGGCCATAGTCCATGGTGATCTGCTTTTGCCAGGTGTTCGCCAGGGCATCCGTCAGCGGTACCAGCGGTGAAAAGAACAGGTTGAAGCCGACCATCACGACCATCAGCCAGGCAAACTGGTGGCTGACCCAGAAGCAGGCGACAAAGACCAGCGTCAGCAGAGCAAGAATGCGCAGCGCCTTGATCAGTAAGGAGGGATCGCTAACGCGCGGGGCAATCAGCAGGCTGCCGAGGAAACGCGCCACCAGCCCGGCTCCTAGCAGGACACCAATGGTCTCGGGGGTCAGGCCAATGCCTTTGAGCCAGACGCTCCAGAAAGGCAGAAAAATGCCGTAGCTAAAGAAATAGGTGAAATAACTGAGCGCCAGCCAGCGCGTGGAATGCAAGACCATGAATCCCTCCCGAAATCGAGGCCATAGTCTGGCGAGAATATAAAAATTAAGCAAGTCGATAGCCTGCTATAAATTAACGAAAAATTAACATAATGTGCAGTCATCTGGTTTATGGCAGGGAATGAAAATGTGTATTACGTTTAAATTACTCCACTTGCAGAGGTTTTCTGCCATGAACTCACTTCGTTATTTCGATTTCGGTCAGTCGCGTCACCTGTTGCTGTTGATTGGCCGCATCGCACTTGTCGTACTGTTTATTATTTTTGGCTATCCGAAACTCACAGGGTTTAGCGGCACCGTGCAATATATGACCTCGCTGGGTACACCGATGCCCATGCTGGCGGCCATTATTGCAGTGGTAATGGAAGTGCCCGCCGCTATTCTGATCGTACTGGGTTTTTTCACCCGTCCTCTCGCCGTCCTGTTTGTGTTCTACACGCTGGGAACCGCGGTAATAGGCCATCACTACTGGGATATGACCGGTGATGCGGTCGTACCGAATATGATTAACTTCTACAAGAATGTCAGTATTGCTGGTGCCTTTATTCTGCTGGCGATAGTCGGACCTGGCGCGATTTCCCTTGACCGGCGTTGAGCCATAAAAAAAGGCCGCAAGCGCGGCCTTTTTTATTTCTGCAAAGCAGAGGAATTATGCGTATACCGGGAAGCGTGCGCAGATATCCAGAACTTTACCTTTAACGCGCTCGATAACCGCTTCGTCATTGATATTGTCCAGAACGTCACACATCCAGCCAGCCAGCTCTTTCACTTCCGCTTCTTTAAAGCCACGGCGAGTCACTGCTGGTGAACCAATACGGATACCGGAGGTCACAAACGGGCTCTTTGGATCGTTTGGTACGCTGTTTTTGTTCACGGTGATATTTGCGCGGCCCAGGGCAGCGTCAGCTTCTTTACCGGTCAGGTTTTTATCAACCAGATCCAGCAGGAACAGGTGGTTTTCAGTACCACCGGAGACCACTTTGTAGCCACGGTTCAGGAACACTTCCACCATCGCTTTGGCGTTTTTGGCAACCTGCTGCTGGTAAACCTTGAACTCTGGCTCCATCGCTTCTTTCAGCGCCACCGCTTTTGCCGCGATAACGTGCATCAGAGGGCCGCCCTGCGCGCTTGGGAACACAGCAGAGTTCAGTTTTTTGTACAGCTCTTCATCACCGCCTTTCGCCAGGATCAGGCCACCGCGAGGACCCGCCAGCGTTTTGTGGGTGGTGGTGGTCACAACGTGAGCGTGTGGTACCGGGTTCGGGTAAACGCCTGCGGCAATCAGACCCGCAACGTGCGCCATGTCTACGAACAGGTAAGCACCGATGCTGTCTGCGATTTCACGCATTTTTGCCCAGTCAACGATACCGGAGTAAGCAGAGAAACCGCCGATGATCATTTTCGGTTTGTGGGTCTGCGCCTGCTTCGCCATGTCTTCGTAGTCAATCTTACCGGATTCATCAATACCGTAAGGAATGATGTTGTACAGTTTGCCGGAGAAGTTAACCGGGGAGCCGTGAGTCAGGTGGCCGCCCTGCGCCAGGTTCATACCCAGAACGGTATCACCCGGTTGCAGCAGCGCGGTGTAGACCGCGAAGTTAGCCTGAGAGCCAGAGTGCGGCTGCACGTTAGCGTAGTCAGCACCAAAAAGCTCTTTCGCACGGTCGATAGCCAGTTGCTCAACGATATCAACGTACTCACAACCGCCGTAGTAACGCTTACCCGGATAACCTTCAGCATATTTGTTGGTCAGCTGAGAGCCCTGCGCCTGCATTACGCGCGGGCTGGTGTAGTTTTCGGAGGCGATCAGTTCGATGTGCTCTTCCTGACGTACTTTTTCCTGCTCCATAGCCTGCCACAGTTCGGCATCATAATCGGCAATGTTCATTTCACGCTTTAACATCCGCATCTCCTGACTCAGCTAACAAGTAAATTTTGGCCTGAAAAGGCAGTCCTGTTGGACGACGGGCAACAGTATAACTGAATAGTTCTGTGATAACAGGTCTTGACAAACGATTTTACGCAAACGTTTTCCTTCACGCCACGCAAGGGTTTGAGGAATAAAGCTCTCGACATTTTCAACCGATTTCTTTTCAGGTTTGTGATGCATATTTTTCATGTTGCAAAGAACCATTTACAACGAAGGGGTATTTTTTATAAGATGCATTTAAAATACATCATTAAAATGACATCAGAAGGACGCGCTCATGCTCGACGCTCAAACCATCGCTACTGTAAAAGCCACTATTCCCCTGCTGGTAGAAACCGGCCCTAAACTCACTGCCCATTTCTACGATCGTATGTTCACGCACAACCCGGAGCTCAAAGAGATTTTCAACATGAGCAACCAGCGTAACGGCGATCAGCGCGAAGCCCTGTTCAATGCTATCGCGGCCTACGCCAGTAATATTGAAAACCTGGCAGCGCTGCTGCCTGCGGTGGAAAAAATCGCGCAGAAACATACCAGCTTCCAGATCAAACCGGAGCAGTACAACATCGTTGGCGGCCATCTGTTAGCGACTCTGGACGAAATGTTCAGTCCGGGTCAGGAGGTACTGGACGCGTGGGGTAAAGCCTACGGCGTGCTGGCAAACGTATTCATCAACCGTGAAGCGCAAATCTACAGCGAAAACGCCAGTAAGAACGGTGGCTGGGAAGGTACGCGCGCGTTCCGTATCGTTGAGAAAACGCCGCGCAGCCAGCTTATTACCAGCTTTGAATTTGAACCGGTTGACGGTCAGCCGGTAGCTGATTATCAGCCAGGACAGTATCTGGGCGTCTGGCTGAAGCCTGAAGGTTTCCCGCATCAGGAGATCCGCCAGTACTCCCTGACCCGCAAACCTGACGGTAAACGTTACCGTATCGCAGTGAAGCGTGAAGAAGGCGGTCAGGTTTCAAACTGGCTGCACAACGAAGCCAGCGTGGGTGACGTGGTACATCTGGCCGCACCTGCTGGTGATTTCTTTATGGCCGTTGAAACGCATACCCCTGTTACGCTGATCTCTGCGGGTGTCGGCCAAACGCCAATGCTGGCGATGCTCGATACGCTGGCGAAAGCAACCCACACCGCACAGGTAAACTGGTTCCACGCCGCCGAGAACGGTGATGTGCATGCCTTTTCGGATGAAGTAAAAACGCTGGGGGCGACCCTGCCACGCTTTACCGCGCATACCTGGTATCGCCAGCCTAATGAAGATGACCGTCAGAATGCACGATTCGACAGCGAGGGCTTGATGGATTTGAGTAAACACGAGAGCCTGTTCAGCAATCCAGAAATGCAATTCTGGCTCTGCGGCCCAGTCGCTTTTATGCAGTTTGCCGCCAGACAGTTAGTTACGCTGGGGATCAAATCTGAAAACATTCATTACGAGTGTTTCGGGCCTCATAAAGTGCTGTAAACCGACCAATTCCTCTCAGGATGCTGTATTTAGCGGCATCCTTTTTTTCTTTCATCTTCAACATTGAGTCTTGTGGCTTATCAATAATGAGTTTGTCATTCATGTTATGATTTTTCTTTTCCCTTTTCCGCCTGGGGATGCTTTTTTATGCAACAACCTGTTGTACGCGTTGGCGAGTGGCGAGTTACGCCGTCCATAAATCAAATTAGTCGACAAGGTCGCCAACTCACGCTTGAACCACGCTTAATTGATCTTTTGGTGTATTTCGCCAGTCATCCTGATGAAGTCCTGAGCCGGGATGAGATCATTGATAACATCTGGATGCGCAATATTGTCACCAGTCATGTGGTTACCCAGAGCATTTCAGAACTCCGCAAATGGCTGAAAGACGGTGATGAGCAGAGTCCAGAATACATCACCACAGTGCCAAAGAGGGGCTACAAGCTCACCGCGCCGGTGGTCTGGATGACTGAAGAAAGCGCCGACAGTGGGCCATCCACGCTTATAGCCTCACCAGAAACGACGCCTGCCGGACAGATCAATACGCTTCCTGAACCGGAAACAGCGTCCGCTCCCTCATTCAGACAGGCACGGAAAAAAGTCGATCGACGAAATCGTGTCGCCTCCTTCTGGACCTGGCTACTGTTTCTGTTGTCACTTGGTGCGTTGATTGCGCTGGTTATCATGTCGCTTATCAATTCTCACCCACCGGTGACCAAAACGCGCCTGCTACTCAATCCACGCGATATAGATGTACGTTTTGAGCGCGGTATCTCTTGCAATAAGTGGTCTTCTCAACAGTCCTACGCCATCGGCCTGGGAAACCTGATTACCTCGTCACTGAACACATATTCCACCTTTATGGTGCATGACAAAACCAACTACAACGTGACAGAACCCAGTAGCTCCGGGAAAACACTCACCATCAAATTCGTTAATCAACGCCATTACCGGGCACAGCAATGTTTTATGTCTGTATTGCTGGTCGATAATGCAGACAGCTCTGTCATGCTGGACAAGCGCTACTTTATTACCGACAACACACTGTTATCGGTACAGGAAGATCTCCTCCACAGTCTCTCCGCCGTGTTGACGCAGCCCTGGCCACCTCGTATGCAGGCACAACTTGCCCAGTTCCGCAATTCGCAAAGCCTGTCGTTGGCGCAGTACTACCAGGCTGACCAGTTGATTATGGAAGGTGATGTCGTGTCATTAAATAAAGCCAGCGAGTTACTCAACGTCGTCGCAAAAGACGCACCTGACTTTATAAATGCGCTGCTGGAAAAAGTGCTGGTGGATGTACTACGACATTCACAGCAACAGTTCAATGAACCTCAACTTACCGCGCTGAATAATGAGCTGAGTAAAATCGCGCAACTTCCCGGCATTGAGGAATCAGCAACGTGGTATCAAATACAGACTATCAATGGATTAAGTAAAGGTGATATTGACAATGCATACAGGAACATTAACAAAAGCATTGAACTCGAAATGTCCTGGCTAAATTATGTCTTACTGGGAAAGATCTATGAGATGAAGGGTGATAATCGTCTGGCGGCTGATGCTTATATTACAGCATTTAACTTAAGGCCGGGTGAAAATACTCTCTACTGGATTGAGAATGGCGTTTTCCAGACTTCCATTAAAAAAGCAGCCCCTTATTTAAAAACGTTTCTTGCACAAGAGTAGAAAGCGCCCTCTGAATGCGTTAATGAATTTATTCAGTAAGTAGTAAAAATGTTGCCAGGAGGTGTTAATTGTTACCTCCAGGCAACAATCCCTGCCGTAATAAAAATATCATCAATCCCCTGTCAGATATCGTTATTTATCTTTTCCTGATATAAAATTTTTATCCTGATATGTTAACGAAAAAATCTCAGGGTATCATTTTTTTGAAGTTGTCTTTTATTTCACTTTATCTTTAGGACTTCTCCTGTTCGCATCCGTAACCTTGCGGTCAGTCGGTCGGATCATTTTGAGCCTTAAACAACGGTCCGCACCTCCAAAATAAAATTCAGGAGAAACGAACATGAGTTCAGCCAAAAAGATAGGCCTATTTGCCTGCACCGGTGTCGTCGCCGGTAATATGATGGGAAGCGGTATTGCTTTATTACCCGCAAACCTTGCCAGCATCGGTGGCATTGCAATTTGGGGATGGGTGATTTCCATTATTGGGGCAATGTCTCTGGCATATGTCTACGCCCGCCTGGCCACCAAAAACCCTCAACAAGGTGGCCCAATTGCTTATGCCGGAGAATTATCTCCCGCTTTCGGTTTCCAGACCGGTGTGCTTTATTACCACGCAAACTGGATTGGTAATCTGGCAATTGGTATTACCGCTGTCTCTTATCTTTCCACCTTCTTCCCGGCATTAAATAATCCTGTTCCGGCAGGTATTGCCTGTATTGCAATTGTCTGGCTGTTTACCTTTGTGAATATGCTTGGTGGGACCTGGGTGAGTCGCCTGACGACTATCGGTCTGGTACTGGTGCTGATCCCGGTCGTAGTGACTGCGATTGCGGGATGGCACTGGTTTGATGCTGCCATCTATCAGGCAAACTGGAACACCTCTACCACTACCGACCCTCATGCGGTGATCAAAAGTATCCTGCTCTGCCTGTGGGCATTCGTTGGGGTTGAATCCGCTGCGGTAAGCACCGGGATGGTGAAAAACCCTAAACGCACAGTGCCTCTGGCAACCATGCTGGGTACCGCTCTGGCCGGTATTGTCTATATCGCGGCAACACAGGTGATTTCTGGTATGTATCCGGCCTCTGAAATGGCCGCTTCTGGCGCACCATTCGCTATCAGTGCCTCAACCATCATGGGTAACTGGGCTGCACCGATAGTATCTGCCTTCACCGCCTTCGCCTGCCTGACCTCACTGGGCTCCTGGATGATGCTGGTAGGCCAGGCCGGGGTTCGCGCCGCTAACGATGGTAACTTCCCGAAAATTTACGGCGAAGTTGATAGCAATGGCATCCCGAAAAAAGGCCTGCTGCTGGCAGCGCTGAAAATGACCGTACTGATGGTTCTCATCACCGTGATGAACTCAAGCGGCGGTAAAGCCTCAGACCTGTTCGGCGAACTGACGGGTATCGCAGTACTGCTGACCATGCTGCCGTATTTCTACTCCTGCGTTGACCTGATTCGCTTCGAAGGCGTTAACGTTCGCAACCTGGCAAGCCTGGTCTGCTCCATTCTGGGCTGCGCGTTCTGCTTCATCGCACTGATGGGGGCCAACTCCTTCGAACTGTCTGGCACCTTTATCGTCAGCCTCGTCATTCTGATGTTCTATGGCCGCAAGATGTACCAGCGCCAGCATAACAACGACGCCGACAGCACCACCGCCGACGCACTTTAATCCCCCTTTCTTATAGCCCTTCCTGACACCTGTCACACCGTGACGGGAGGGGTTTTCTACACCTGGAGATAAGACTATGAATGTTATCGCTATCATGAATCACATGGGCGTTTACTTTAAAGAAGAACCTATCCGTGAGCTCCACCGCGCACTTGAGCGTCTGGATTTCCGTATTGTTTACCCAAATGACCGCGAAGACTTACTGAAACTCATTGAGAACAATGCGCGTCTGTGCGGCGTTATTTTCGACTGGGATAAATACAATCTCGAGCTGTGTGAAGATATCAGCAAAATGAACGAATACATGCCGCTGTATGCATTCGCTAATTCATACTCCACGCTCGACGTCAGCCTCAACGATCTGCGTATGAAAGTACGTTTCTTTGAGTATGCACTCGGTGCCGCTGACGATATCGCCGCCAAAATCAAACAGAACACAGATGAATATATCGACACGATCTTGCCGCCGCTGACCAAAGCGCTGTTCAAATATGTTCGCGAAGGGAAATATACGTTCTGTACACCTGGCCACATGGGCGGCACCGCCTTCCAGAAAAGCCCGGTAGGAAGTCTTTTCTACGACTTCTTCGGCCCGAATACCATGAAATCTGACATCTCGATTTCCGTATCCGAACTCGGTTCACTGCTTGACCATAGCGGCCCGCACAAAGAGGCAGAAGAGTATATCGCTCGTGTATTCAATGCTGAGCGCAGCTACATGGTGACCAACGGTACATCCACAGCGAACAAAATTGTGGGCATGTACTCAGCACCTGCAGGCAGCACTGTGCTGATCGATCGAAACTGCCATAAATCGCTGACGCATCTGATGATGATGAGCGATATTACGCCGATCTATTTCCGACCAACCCGTAACGCATACGGTATTCTCGGCGGGATCCCGCAGAGCGAACTTCAGCATGCAACCATTGCCAAACGCGTAAAAGAGACGCCAAACGCGACCTGGCCAGTGCACGCCGTTATAACCAATTCCACCTACGATGGTCTGCTCTACAACACCGACTACATCAAGAAAACGCTGGATGTAAAATCCATCCACTTTGACTCGGCCTGGGTACCTTATACCAATTTCTCCCCTATTTACGCGGGTAAAAGTGGGATGAGCGGCGGTCGTGTGGAAGGTAAAGTGATTTATGAAACTCAGTCCACGCACAAACTGCTGGCGGCGTTTTCTCAGGCTTCGATGATTCATGTAAAAGGCGACGTAAACGAAGAGACCTTCAACGAAGCTTACATGATGCACACGACAACCTCTCCGCACTATGGAATTGTGGCATCCACTGAAACCGCTGCGGCGATGATGAAAGGTAATGCCGGTAAGCGTCTGATCGACGGTTCTATTCAGCGCGCAGTGAAATTCCGCAAAGAGATTAAACGTCTGAAAGGCGAATCTGAAGGCTGGTTCTTCGATGTGTGGCAGCCGGAACACATTGATGAGCCTGAATGCTGGCCTCTGCGTTCCGATAGTGCATGGCACGGTTTCAAGAACATTGATAACGAGCATATGTATCTCGACCCGATTAAAGTCACCATTTTGACACCGGGGATGAAGAAAGATGGCACCATGGACGACTTCGGTATTCCTGCCAGTATCATCGCGAAATACCTTGATGAACAAGGCATCGTGGTTGAGAAAACGGGTCCGTATAACCTGCTGTTCCTGTTCAGCATCGGTATTGATAAAACGAAAGCCCTGAGTCTGCTCCGCGCACTCACCGATTTCAAACGCGCTTTCGATCTCAATCTGCGCGTGAAAAACATGCTGCCATCGCTCTATCGTGAGAATCCTGAGTTCTACGAAAGCATGCGCATTCAGGAGCTTGCACAGAACATTCATAAACTCGTTGAGCATCATAATCTGCCGGATCTGATGTTCCGCGCATTTGAAGTGCTGCCAAAAATGGTGATAACACCGTATGCCGCATTCCAGAAAGAGCTGCATGGTGAGACGGAAGAGGTCTATCTCAGTGAGATGGTGGGCCGCGTCAACGCCAATATGATCCTGCCATATCCTCCAGGAGTACCGCTGGTTATGCCTGGTGAGATGATCACTGAAGAGAGCCGTCCAGTGCTGGAATTCCTGCAAATGCTGTGCGAAATAGGTGCTCACTATCCAGGCTTTGAAACCGACATCCATGGTGCATATCGCCAGGCGGATGGTCGTTATACCGTTAAGGTACTGAAAAACGATAAATAAAGACTAAAGGGAAGTGGCTTGCCACTTCCCTTTTTCACGCCGCAAGGAGATAACATGAAAACACCCTCACAACCGCGCGCGATTTATTACATCGTGGCGATTCAAATCTGGGAATATTTCAGCTTTTACGGCATGCGTGCTCTGCTTATCCTCTACCTCACCCATCAGCTTGGTTTCGACGATAGCCACGCCATCACACTCTTTAGCGCTTACGCATCTTTGGTCTACGTCACCCCTATTCTCGGCGGCTGGCTGGCTGACCGCCTGCTTGGCAACCGCACGGCCATTATTACCGGTGCATTGCTGATGACGTTCGGCCATGTGGTGTTAGGTATCGAATCTGACTCAACCCGCACTCTGTACGTTGCACTGGCGATAATCATATGTGGTTACGGTCTGTTTAAATCCAATATCAGTTGTCTGTTGGGAGAACTTTATGCCCACGACGATCCACGTCGTGATGGCGGATTTTCGCTGTTATATGCCGCAGGGAACATTGGCTCCATTGCTGCGCCGATTGCCTGTGGACTGGCGGCGCAATGGTACGGCTGGCATATTGGCTTTGCGCTGGCCGGGATCGGCATGTTTGCAGGTTTGCTGATTTTCCTCAGCGGGCATCACCACTTCCACCATACGCGCGGCGTCAATAAACAGGCATTACGCAGCAAAAAGTATCTCCTTCCGGTCTGGGGCTGGCTGCTGATAATGCTGTGCATCGCGCCCCTTTTTTTACCCTGTTACTGGAGAATAATGGCTCTGGTTATCTACTGGTCGCCGTGTGCGCGTTTGCTGTGATAATGGTGGCGCGCATTATGATGAGATTTCCTGAGCATCACCGCGCACTGTGGCAAATCGCGATACTGATGATGACAGGGACGCTGTTCTGGGTGCTGGCACAGCAGGGTGGCAGTACTATCAGCCTATTTATCGACCGCTTTGTTAACCGACAGCTGCTTAATATTGAGGTACCAACGGCGCTGTTTCAGTCTGTTAATGCCATTGCAGTGATGGCAGCAGGTATTACCCTTTCCTGGCTAGCGCGTCCGGAAGGGAAAATACGCTCAGCGCTACGCGTATGGCTGAAGTTCGCATTAGGTCTGTTGTTAATGAGCGTTGGTTTTATGTTACTGGCGCTGAATGCACGTCATGGCGGGTTAAACGGACAGGTCTCAATGGGGATGATGATCGCCGGTCTGGCGCTAATGGGTTTCGCCGAACTGTTTATCGACCCGGTAGCGATGGCGCAAATCACCCGTCTGAATCTAACGGGCATCACAGGTCTGTTAACGGGGATTTATATGCTGGCAACAGGCGCAGTCGCCAACTGGCTGGCAGGACGCGTGGCGCAACAAACGACAGAGCCACAGATTAACGATACGGCGATTGCTGCCTATGCCCACTTTTTCTCTCAGATGAGCGGGTGGACGCTAGGCTGCGTGGTGCTGATCGTTACATTCGTTGGTTTGAGAAGATGTTTTACCCCTTCTCCACTCACGTTGCCGGAAACAGAGCACGATTAAAAGCCCCTTCGCCGCCAGGGAATGGCAGCGAAGGAATACCATCAAATCGCCGCGTCGTCTTCTTCGCCGGTACGGATACGGATCACGCGCGCCACGTCAAAGACGAAGATTTTGCCGTCGCCGATTTTGCCCGTCTGCGCCGTGCGAATGATGGTATCCACACAGGTATCCACGATGTCGTCGCTCACCACGATTTCAATTTTCACTTTCGGCAGAAAGTCCACCATGTACTCTGCGCCACGGTAAAGTTCGGTGTGGCCCTTTTGACGACCAAAACCTTTCACTTCCGTCACGGTCATCCCGGTGATGCCAACTTCCGCCAGCGCTTCACGTACATCATCCAGTTTGAAAGGTTTAATAATCGCATCGATCTTTTTCATGGTGGGTCCTTAAACTCTTGCCTGTAAGCTGCTTCGTAATCGGTTGCTCACAGTATCATATTCAAGCGAATTTTGCGGTACTACTCTTTAAAATCGTTCGCTTCCAGCTCGTGCCGCGACAGTAACTTGTAGAATTCGGTGCGGTTACGCCCCGCCATTCGCGCGGCGTGGGTCACGTTGCCTTTGGTAATTTGCAACAGCTTACGCAAATAGTTCAGCTCGAACTGATTCCGCGCTTCGGCAAACGTCGGCAATGCCGTGTTTTCCCCTTCCAGTGCCTGCTCCACCAGCGCGTCGCTGATAACCGGTGATGAGGTCAGCGCGACGCACTGCTCAATTACGTTCACCAGTTGACGCACGTTGCCCGGCCAGCTTGCGGCCATCAACCGTTTCATCGCATCGGTGGAAAACGCACGAACGAACGGTTTATGGCGATCGGCCGCCTGGCGTAAAAGATGGTTCGCCAGCAGGGGAATGTCTTCCGCACGTTCGGCCAGCGCTGGGATCTTCAGGTTCACCACGTTCAAACGGTAGTAGAGATCTTCGCGAAACTCGTTGCGGGCCATCACCTTCGGTAAATCGCGGTGTGTCGCCGAAATAATACGCACATTAATATCAATATCGCGGTTGCTGCCCAGCGGGCGAACTTTTCGTTCCTGCAACACACGCAGTAATTTAACCTGCAGCGGCGCAGGCATGTCGCCAATCTCATCCAGGAAAAGCGTGCCGCCTTCCGCTGCCTGGAATAACCCTTCCCGGCTGCTTACCGCACCAGTGAAAGCGCCGCGGGCATGCCCAAACAGTTCAGATTCGAGCAGCTGTTCCGGGAGTGCGCCGCAGTTAATCGCAATAAAAGCGTTTTTGCTGCGCGGGCTGGCATTATGAATCGCCTGCGCGAGGATCTCTTTCCCGGTACCGCTCTGGCCGTTAATGAGCACGCTGACGTCAGATTGCGCCACCATACGGGCCTGTTCGAGCAGACGCAGCATAATAGGGCTGCGGGTGACGATAGACTCCCGCCACGCTTCATCATTCGACGGGGCAGCATGTTCCAGCGCGCTGTCGATAGCCTTGTAAAGCGCATCTTTGTCCACCGGCTTGGTCAGGAAGCTGAACACCCCCTGCTGTGTCGCGGCAACCGCATCCGGGATCGACCCGTGCGCCGTGAGAATAATGACAGGCATGCCCGGCTGCTGCTTCTGGATCTCCGCGAACAGCTGCAGGCCGTCCATTTCGTCCATCCGCAGGTCGCTTATCACCAGGTCAATCTTCTCGCGGCTGAGAATTCTCAGCCCCTCCTGCCCGCTCTCAGCGGTTACCACGCTGTAGCCTTCACTCACCAGACGCATGCCCAGCAGCTTTAACAGCCCGGGATCGTCATCCACCAGTAAGAGATGGGCAGGTTTACGGCTGGTCATGGCTTCACATCCTCTTGTTTCGGCGTATCGCTGTCCGGTGCAGCAGATGAACTCCCCGGCTGATATTTACGCGACGAAAGCTGTCTTTCGATATCGGTCAGGTTTTCCAGCTTACGCGTCGTGGTATCCAGTTGCGTACGCAAATGTTGCTGCTGTTGACGCAGCGTATCAAGTTCGCTGTCGGTGGACTGTTGCAATTTGCTGTAGCGGGAGCGTTCTTCAGACAGTTGAAGTTGTAATGTCTGCCCATCACGCCAGAGCTGGTATACCGGGCGAACCTGGACCGGAAGGTTGACCACAAACGTGTCCAGCCGGCTCACGTTGGCGCGGCGTTCAACGGGGGTAATTTTCGCATCTGCCAGTAAAATCCCGCGCTTGAAAGCGTCCTGCCAGGTGTCGTCATCCAGCATCGCTGCTTTAGAACGAGCGTCTACCGGTGCCAGACGCTGGGCGCAATCTATTCCGCGTAGCCAGAACAGTGGGTTGCTTTCAACGTCATGACCTGACAGGTTCCAGATGTCCTCACAGCGGGTTGAAAGAAAGTCTGCCAGTTGGTTATCTGGCCATTTATCTTCTTGTTTATCGCTAATTGCACTTTGCGGCGCATGGGAAACACATCCTGCCAGAAATAAACAAGGCAAGCTCAGGCGAAGCGTGTTGCGGGAAAACACCGCGCGTACGGCGCGGAAAAAGACGTGTGACATACTCACCAGACATAGATTCATGTTATTGATTTTTCCGGCTCAGGGGCAATTCGATACGGAAGCAAACATCCGAACGTTCGTCCGTGACAATGTTTAGCTCACCCTGCATGCGTCGTATGCAGTCTCGGGCGATGCTCAAGCCCAGACCACTTCCTTTAACCGCACCTTTACGCTGATGACTCCCCTGGAAAAAGGGCTCAAATATCATGGCTTTTTCGTCATCGGGGATCGGGGTGCCGGTGTTAGCGACGTCAATAAACACCCGTGAACCATTCGTATAACTTCGGATATAAATGTTACCGGATTCAGTACCATAGTGCACAGCATTGGAGTAAAGATTATCCAGAACGCTCATTAACAGCATGGGTTCAGCCAGGCACGCTGGCGCATTCAGTTCTACACCGGTATGCATCATTTTAGCTCTTGCTGGCAAGCTATGAGCGGAGATCACCATATCCACCAGCGGCTCAATCTCGACGTTTTCCAGTACAACCGCGCCATCCGCCAGCTTGCGGTTGTAATCCAGCAGTTGCTCTATCAGCTTTTGCAGATTGCGGCTGCTGGCATCGAGGATCTCGACAATCTCTTTCTGTTCGGTGGTCAGCGGTCCAGCCACTTCGTCCGCCAGCAGTTCCGTGCCCTCACGCATGCTGGCCAGCGGCGTTTTAAGTTCATGTGAAATATGGCGCAGGAACTGATGACGCTGAGTTTCGAGCCACGCCAGACGTTCGGACAGCCACATAATACGCTGGCCTACGGAGCGCAGCTCGCGCGGTCCTTTAAAGGTGACCGTATCACCGAGCGATTTTCCTTCCCCCAGGCGGTTGATCATACGCTGAATGCCCTTCACCGGGCCGATAATCATGCGGGTAAAGAGCAGAACCAGCCCGAGACTCACCAGAAACAGCACCAGCGCCTGCCAGCCGAAGAACTGTCCACGCTCGGCAATCTCCTGCTGAAGCTGCTGGCCGCGCGAAAAAATCACTGCACGCGTTGACTGAACCATCTCGGTGTTGGCACTGGCAAAGGCTTCCAGGCGCGCGGCGGCAGTCGCATCCGGACCGCTATTTTTACACTGTAACTGAGCCAGGTCGTTCAGATCCTGACGTAACGCTTTATACAGGTTGTCATCCGGCAACACTCCTGCGTGGGCATCCAGCATCTCGCTATAGCGTTTACGCTGATTCTGATACACCTTTTCCAGCGTGCGATCGTCAAGCACACAGTACTGGCGATAGCTACGCTCCATCTCCAGCGCAGCATTGGTCATCGCTTCACTGCGCCTGGCGTCGATGAGCGTCGTGCGGTTAGTCAACGCCGCCTGAGCACTCAAGGCATTGAGACTTTGCCACGCCTGCCAGGCAAGGATCAGTAATGGCAGCAGGATCAGCAGGAAGGCCATCATGACAAGCTGTCGCAGGGAGCGGGGAAAAACGGGCCAGCGTTTCAACGCATTACTCTCTTAGTGGGGGTTTACGCAGAGCGTAACTGAGTCTGCCCTTCAGATACAACAAAGCCGAGTAAAAACCCGGCTTTGTTATGGAATGAGGCGGTGCCTAACTCGACGTTTCGCCCTGGCCTGATAAAGCATCGCTATGATCAGTAGTTGGACGGCAGGCACCTTTTTGTGCGTCATTCGAAGTTTATGTAGCACGTCCCGAAGGGGCTGACATAAGAGGGTGAATGAGCCACTGGTTAATATTATGCAACAGCCGTGCCAGAATGCAAAACTAAAAATTAAGACATTGATATATATAATTTTTACTCATTTAACCTGTTAATTATCGGTTGAATGATTTCCAGGCTAAGTGTCGCTATTAAGCAACACCTTAACGGGAAACTGTCGTGTCATATACAAATCAATAAGTTAAATGTCTCCATTTGGAGACACACCTTTTACTGCGTTGTCGCGGTTTTGCGACAGATATAAAAAAGCCCGGTGGCGTTTCCGCTCACCGGGCCTGCATTCATTTTATTGCTTAACCCAACTGTTTACGCGCGTTGCGGAAAATACGCATCCACGGGCTGTCCTCGCCCCAGTTTTCCGGGTGCCAGGAGTTGCTCACGGTACGGAATACACGCTCCGGGTGCGGCATCATGATGGTTGCACGACCGCTTTCGCTGGTCACAGCAGTGATACCGTTTGCCGAACCGTTCGGGTTGGCCGGATAGGTTTGAGTGACCTTACCGAAGTTATCGACAAAGCGCAGCGCCACCAGACCCTTGCTCTCAAGCTGTGCCAGATGCGCGGCATCACGCACTTCAACCTGACCTTCGCCGTGAGAGACCGCGATTGGCATCTGCGAACCGACCATGCCCTGCAGCAGCAGAGAAGGACTCTGAGTCACTTCCACCAGGCTAAAACGCGCTTCGAAGCGGTCAGACTGGTTACGCACAAAGCGCGGCCAGGCTTCACTGCCCGGGATCAGCTCACGCAGGTTGGACATCATCTGGCAGCCGTTGCACACGCCCAGTGCCAGGGTTTGCGGACGGTGGAAGAAGTTTTCGAATTCGTCACGCACGCGGCTGTTGAACAGAATGGACTTCGCCCAACCTTCACCCGCGCCCAGCACGTCGCCGTAGGAGAAGCCACCGCACGCCACCAGCGCCTGGAAATCTTCCAGACCGGTACGGCCTGCCAGCAGGTCGCTCATGTGAACGTCGATGGCATCAAAGCCCGCGCGGTGGAAGGCTGCGGCCATCTCCACGTGGGAGTTAACGCCCTGCTCACGCAGGACGGCCACTTTCGGACGCGCGCCAGTCGCAATGTACGGCGCGGCAATGTCTTCGTTGATGTCGAAGGAGAGCTTCACGTTCAGGCCAGGATCGTTGTCATTTGCCTTCGCGTTATGCTCCTGATCGGCACATTCCGGGTTGTCGCGCAGACGCTGCATCTGCCAGGTGGTTTCTGCCCACCACATACGCAGCGTCGTGCGGCTTTCGCTGAACACGGCATGACCGTTAGCGTCAATGACGAAGCGGTCGCCCTGAACGGCTTTACCCAGATAGTGCACACAGTCCGCCAGACCGTGCTTCGCCAGAATCGCTTCAACCGCGTCGCGATCTGCCGCACGTACCTGAATTACCGCGCCCAGCTCTTCGTTAAACAGCGCCGCCAGACGGTCTTCGCCCAGAGAGGCAATATTCGCCTCCACGCCACAGTGGCCGGTGAAGGCCATTTCTGCCAGCGTCACCAGCAGACCGCCATCGGAGCGATCGTGGTAGGCCAGCAGCTTACGCTGCGCCACCAGCGCCTGGATGGCATCGTAGAAACCTTTTAGCTGCGCCACATCGCGCATGTCTGCTGGCTTATCGCCCAGCTGACGGTAAACCTGCGCCAGCGCGGTCGCACCCAGCGCGTTGTTGCCTTTACCCAGGTCAATCAGCAGCAGGGCGTTGTCTTCGGTCACGAGCTGCGGCGTAACGGTATGACGAACGTCTTCCACGCGCGCAAAGGCGGAGATAATCAGCGACAGCGGAGAGGTGATCTCGCGCTGCTCGTTGCCTTCCTGCCAGCGGGTCTTCATCGACATGGAGTCTTTACCCACCGGAATGGTCAGACCCAGCGCAGGGCACAGTTCTTCACCCACCGCTTTTACCGCTTCATACAAGCCTGCGTCTTCACCCGGGTGACCAGCAGCGGCCATCCAGTTCGCAGAAAGTTTGATACGTTTGATATCGCCAATCTGGGTTGCAGCGATGTTAGTCAGCGCTTCACCGACGGCCAGACGAGCAGAGGCCGCAAAGTCCAGCAGCGCCACCGGGGTACGTTCGCCCAGCGCCATTGCTTCGCCGTAGTAGCTGTCGAGGCTCGCGGTGGTCACGGCGCAGTTAGCGACCGGGATCTGCCACGGGCCGACCATCTGATCGCGCGATACCATACCGGTCACGGTACGGTCGCCGATGGTCACGAGGAAGGTTTTCTCTGCCACGGCCGGCAGGTGCAGCACGCGGTTGACCGCTTCCGCAACGGTAATGCCCTGACGATCCAGCGCTTTTCCTGCCGCTTTACGGGTTTCAACGTCGCGGGTCATCTTCGGCGTTTTACCGAGCAGAACGTCCAGCGGCAGATCGATCGGCTGGTTGTCAAAGTGGGTGTCGCTTAAGGAGAGATGCTTCTCTTCGGTCGCTTCACCAATAACGGCATACGGCGCACGCTCGCGGCGGCACAGCTCGTCAAACAGCGGTAATTGATCCGCTGCAACGGCCAGAACATAACGTTCCTGAGATTCGTTACACCAGATTTCCAGCGGGCTCATACCCGGCTCATCGCTCAGGATGTCGCGCAGGTTGAAACGGCCACCGCGACCGCCGTCGCTCACCAACTCCGGCATGGCGTTAGACAAACCGCCCGCACCCACATCGTGAATAAACAGAATTGGGTTAGCTTCGCCCAGCTGCCAGCAGCGGTCGATCACTTCCTGGCAACGACGCTCCATTTCCGGGTTGTCGCGCTGCACGGAAGCAAAGTCGAGATCCGCATCAGACTGACCAGAGGTCATAGAAGAAGCCGCCCCGCCGCCCAGGCCGATGTTCATTGCCGGGCCACCGAGGACGATCAGTTTCGCACCCACGACGATCTCGCCTTTCTGCACGTGATCGGCGCGAATGTTGCCGATCCCGCCCGCCAGCATGATCGGTTTGTGGTAGCCGCGCAGCTCTTCGCCGTTGTGGCTGTCCACTTTCTCTTCATAGGTACGGAAGTAACCGTTCAGCGCCGGACGACCAAATTCGTTGTTAAACGCCGCGCCGCCCAGCGGGCCTTCAGTCATGATATCCAGCGCGGTTACAATGCGCTCTGGCTTACCGAAATCTTCTTCCCACGGCTGTTCAAAACCCGGGATGCGCAGGTTGGAAACGGAGAAACCGACCAGACCGGCTTTTGGTTTTGCACCGCGGCCCGTTGCGCCTTCATCACGGATTTCACCGCCGGAACCGGTCGCCGCACCCGGCCACGGGGAGATCGCCGTCGGGTGGTTATGGGTTTCGACCTTCATCAGGATATGCGCGGGCTCCTGATGGAAGTCATAGCGCCCTGCTTCGCGATCGGCGAAGAAGCGGCCCACCTCGGAACCTTCCATTACCGCAGCGTTGTCTTTGTAGGCAGACAGCACGTGGTCAGGGGTTTTTTCCATGGTGTTTTTAATCATTTTGAACAGCGACTTCGGCTGCTGTTCACCGTCGATAACCCAGTCAGCGTTGAAAATCTTGTGACGACAGTGTTCAGAGTTGGCCTGCGCGAACATATAGAGTTCGATGTCATTCGGATTGCGGTTCAGCTTAACAAACGCATCCTGCAGATAATCAATTTCGTCTTCTGCCAGTGCCAGGCCAAGACGCAGGTTCGCGTCAATCAGTGCCTGGCGCCCCTGCCCCAGCAAATCCACGCTCTGTACCGGCGCAGGCTGATGGTGGGAGAATAGCTTCTGCGCGTCATCGAGAGAGGCAAAAACACTCTCCATCATGCGGTCATGAAGCTCAGCTGCAACCGCCTGCCACTGTTCTTCGCTCAGAGTGGAAGCTTCCACATAGTACGCCACGCCGCGTTCCAGACGGTTAATCTGGCTCAGGCCACAGTTGTGGGCGATGTCGGTGGCTTTGGAAGACCAGGGGGAGATGGTGCCCGGACGCGGTGTCGCAAGGATCAGTTTGCCGGTTGGCGTATGGCTGCTCAGACTTGGGCCATACTTGAGCAGGCGTTCCAGCTGTACGCGCTCCTCTGCATTCAGGGGGGCATTCAGGTCAGCAAAATGGACATACTCAGCGTAAATATTGCTTACCGGAAGGTCGGCCGCCTGAAAACGTGCCAGCAGTTTGTTAATACGGAAGGCAGACAGTGCAGGCGAACCACGCAGAATTTCCATCATAAGTCTCTCGTCTTCGAAGCGCCGGGGCGCTTACAGTGTGCGCAAGGGGGGAAAACGGGCGTCATTATAGAGAATCCTGAGCGCCGACGAAACCGTTTGCGTCGAAATAAAATCTACGCAGATGTTTTACAATAGATGTGACCTGTCTCTCTAATGGGTTGCCAAGTGGCGCAAGTTTACGCAAAATGCCGCTCATTCAATGGCAAACCTTATTATTAACATGGCTACAGCAGACTGAGGCAACCGGCGTCGCAGAGAATTAACTAATTGAAAAAATTAAAGATTAATTATCTGCTCATCGGCATTGTGACGTTGCTGCTGGCAGTGGCCCTCTGGCCTTCTATCCCCTGGTTCGGCAAAGCCGAAAACCGTATCGCCGCCATAAAGGAGCGGGGGGAATTGCGCGTCAGTACCCTAAACTCTCCGCTGATCTACAGCGACATCAACGGCAAAGTTATTGGTCTGGATTACGAACTGGCCCAACAGTTCGCCGATTATCTTGGCGTAAAGCTTAAAATTACCGTCCGCCAGAATATCAACCAGTTGTTTGATGACCTCGATAACGACGATGCCGATATGCTCGCGGCCGGGCTGGTGTATAACAGCGAGCGCAGCAAGAACTATCAGCCAGGCCCGACCTACTACTCCGTTTCGCAGCAACTGGTCTACCGTGTCGGAAGCGTTCGCCCGCGCACGCTTGCTACCATTAACGATCAACAACTGACGATTGCCCCCGGCCATGTGGTGATTGACGATCTGCGTGAGCTCAAGGAGAAGAAATACCCGGACCTGAGCTGGACAGTCGATCCCAAACTCGGCACTACGGAACTGCTGGAACAGGTTAAAAATCAGAAACTGCCCTATACCATCGCTGATTCGGTTGCGATCAGTCTTTTCCAGCGCGTTCACCCTGAGATCGCCGTAGCGCTGGACGTGACAGATGAACAACCCGTTACCTGGTTTACCCAGCTCGACGACGATCAGACCGTCTCTGCGGCGATGCTCGATTTCTTCAATACCATCAATGAAGACGGTACCCTGGCGCGTCTGGAGGAGAAGTATCTCGGTCACGGTGACGACTTTGACTATGTCGACACCCGCAGCTTCCTGCGCGCGATAGACGGTGTCTTGCCGGATCTGCAGCCATTGTTCGAAAAATACGCCCAGGAAATTGACTGGAAACTGCTGGCGGCTATCTCCTATCAGGAATCTCACTGGGATACCCAGGCCACGTCGCCCACGGGCGTACGCGGTTTAATGATGCTAACCAAAAATACCGCCCTGAGCCTGGGTGTGAATGACCGTACCGATGCCGAACAGAGCATCAGCGGTGGTGCACGCTACCTGCAGGATATGATGGCCAAGGTACCGGAAACAGTGCCGGAAGAAGAGCGGATCTGGTTCGCGCTGGCCGCCTACAACATGGGTTATGCGCATATGCTTGATGCGCGAGCGCTGACGGCGAAGACGAAAGGTAACCCGGACAGCTGGTCAGACGTTAAACAGCGGTTGCCACTGCTGAGCCAGAAACCCTGGTACAACAAGCTGACATATGGCTACGCACGCGGACATGAGGCTTACGCCTATGTGGAAAATATCCGTAAATATCAGATAAGCCTGGTAGGATACCTGCTGGAGAAAGAGAAAGAAGCGGCAGAGGCAAAACAACTGGCTCAAAGTTACCCGGTTGTGGCACCGGATGAACTTAATCGTTCGACAACTTCAATTCTGCCTTTTGTTGCTTTTTCTGCTGCCGGCGCATTCGAAAGAAATCACTTAGTAGCCCCGAACACTCTGGTGCAAGCACCCCGCCGATAGTCTTAACCTGATGATTCATCCCCGGGTGTCCCAGAACATCCATCAGTGAGCCGGCAGCGCCGGTTTTTTCATCCCGCGCGCCAAAGACAAGCGTGCCAATACGGCTGTGTACCATCGCACCAGAACACATCACGCAGGGTTCAAGCGTCACGTACAGCGTGGTGTCGAGCAGGCGATAGTTTTGCAACACCAGCCCACCTTGTCGAAGCGCCATGATTTCGGCGTGAGCAGTGGGATCGTGACGGCCAATCGGGCGATTCCAGCCTTCTCCAATCACCTGGTTGTTGTAAACCAGCACGGCACCCACGGGGACCTCGCCCTCTTCCCAGGCACGTTGAGCCAGCGTGAGCGCGTGGCGCATCCAGTATTCATGATTGTGTTCAGGATTGGACAAGGGTTGATACTCCGGTCTAAAAGCGGGCGGCATTATACACACCCTCCAGAGAGAAGACTATTCGAGTTGCTGAAGTTCCCCTGACGGCGTGACGCGCCAGCGATGCTGGCAAAAATAGAGCAGCGGATTGTCCTGTTTACTGTCACTGTAGCCGCTGTAAAGACGCAGCGGTGTACCGATGCGTTTCTCCAGTTGCACCACTTTTTCATGTCCCAGGCAACGCAGGGTGAGCACCCAACCGCCATAACCGCGAGCAATCTGTGTGGCGATAAGATTCACCCTGGGGAGCCATGGGGTATCAAAATAGACCTGCTCAACCAGCGTCTGCGGTGAACCGGTAATCAGCCAGATATCGGCATCGTTCGCATCGAGATAGCTGGTGAGACGCGCCTGAACGACAGGAAACGCGGCGACATGACCGCGAAACCAGTGTGCAAAATCCTGTTCGAGCTGTTTGAGTCGCGATTCACTGTGGCCAAACGTGCATCCCCACAGCAGCAGACTCATCGGCCATCGCGCTGCCCGGCCTTTCACCAGCAACGCGATGCCAATCACGGGTAAGAGCGGTAATACGAGCAGTGCATTCAGAGGCTGACGCCGCAACAGGTAGCGCATAAACGTACCAAACATATCCTGCTGATGCAGCGTTCCATCCAGGTCGAAAAAGACAACGCGACGCTCGTGATTTGCCAAACTTTACTCCTCTGGATCGTTGAATCCTAACAGCCAGGTAAACAGGAACCCGGCTATCACCGCTACTAAATAGCCTAACAGATAGAGCATCACTTTTCCGGTCACGATGGTCAACGCCAGCGGTAAACCGGACAGTCCAAAAGTGATAACAGTGGCGACTTTCCAGTAGCTGATGAGTGCTCCACCTACCGCACCACCCAGACAGGCAGCGAGGAACGGTTTGCCCAGCGGCAGCGTGACGCCAAAAATCAGCGGTTCACCAATGCCAAGCAAACCGACAGGAAGTGCGCCTTTAATCACTTTTTTCAGGCGCATATTACGGGTTTTCATCAGCACAGCGATGGCCGCACCAACCTGTCCCACGCCTGCCATAGAGAGGATAGGCAGAAGCGCGTTGTAACCGTGCGTCTGCACCAGCTCGACATGGATCGGTACCAGACCCTGATGCAGACCGGTCAGCACTAATGGCAGGAAAGTGCCAGACAGCACCGCCCCCACCAAAAGGCCTCCGCGATCGATAGCCAAAGACGCGCCATGGGCAATCGCTTCTGAGATCCAGCCGCCCAGGGGTTGCAGTGCAACAATCGCCACACTGCCGGTGATAAGTGTCGTCAGAAGTGGATTGAGGATAAGCTCAATTGATCCGGGCAAAAGAGCGCGCAATTTTTTCTCGATCCAGCACATCAGGATCACCACCAGCAGTACAGCAATCACCCCGCCACGTCCCGGCTGAAGCGCCTCGCCAAACAGGGTTATCTGTGCCAGTTGTGGGCTGGATAAAATCCCTGCCATCACCCCGCCCATGGCCAGCGAGCCACCAAACACTTTAGCCGTGTTCACCCCGACCAGAATGTTCATGATGGCAAACACTGCGCTGCCGAAAATCCCGAGAATACCCAGCAGATTCGGATACTGAGTGGCAAAATCCCCAACAATATCCGGGCGCTTGAGGATGTTAATGATCCCGGTGATCAAACCAGAAGCAATGAACGCTGGGATCAACGGAATAAAGACGTTTGCCAGCTGGCGCAGCGCATCGCTCATTGGGGCTTTGTATTTGGCCTTTGCCTGCGCTTTGGTGCGTTCAGCATCGTCAATCGACACGCTTGCTCCGCTGCCCATCAGTGCGCGCATGGCATCGACCACCTGTGCCGCTTTCCCCGGCCCGACGATCAACTGGTGCTGTTGCCCCTGTTTCACGTAGCCGCTGACGCCGGAAAGCTGCTTCAGACGCGGCACATCAAGCTGATCATCGTTATGCACTTCGACCCGCACGCGCGTCATGCAGTTTTCCAGACGCTGAATATTCTCTTCCCCACCAATTCCTTGCAGGATATTGCTGGCGAGCGCTGCTGTTTTATCCATACACGCCTCTGTTAGTTTTCTAAAGCCGCCCGTAAGAAACCGTTATGCGCATCGAGTTTGGCTCTCGCGGCCGCAGCGTCCAGCCCACTTAAGATCATCAGAATGGCCGGTTTAACATCGTGATCGGTCTGTTTGAGCACCGCTTCTGCCTCTTCACGCCCTGCGCCCGTCGCCTCCATCACCATGCGGCAGGCTCTGTCCACCAGCTTTACGTTGGTGGCCTGCATATCCACCATCAGGTTCTGATATACCTTGCCGAACTTCACCATTGCACCGGTGGAGATCATATTGAGCACCAGCTTTTGTGCGGTCCCGGATTTCAGGCGCGTGGAGCCGGTCAGCGCTTCCGGCCCTACGACCGGGGAAATAGCAATGGCAGCGACCTGTGCAATCGGTGAGCCTGGGTTACAGGAGATGGCGACCGTCGTGCAGCCGGTCTGGTTAGCGTATTCCAGCCCGCCAATGACGTACGGCGTGCGCCCGGATGCCGCCAGCCCGACCACCAGATCCTTCGCTGTCAGATTCAGCGCCTTCAGGTCATCCTCGCCCAGCTGTTTGTTATCTTCCGCCCCTTCAACGGCTTTCAGCAGCGCACCTGGACCACCGGCAATCAACCCGACCACCAGACCGTGTGGAACACCAAACGTTGGTGGGCATTCGGACGCATCCAGCACGCCAAGACGCCCGCTGGTTCCGGCCCCCATATAAATAATACGACCACCCGCCTTCAGTGCTTCCGCCGCGGCATCGACAGCTTTCGCCACCTCAGGTAATGTCTCTTTCACTGCCTGCGCCACCAGCGTATCCTGTTGATTAAAACGGTTAACCAGCTCAAGGGTGGAAAGTGCATCCAGATCCATGGTTTGCGGGTTACGCGTTTCTGAAACAAGTGAGCCAAGATTCATGTTTTGTACCTCAGGAATTTTTAATTCATAATAATCACACTATAATGGAATATAAAATTCATTCAGGCGAGCAAAATTCGTATTTGCGCAGATAATCACATTTTCGCCAGGAGAACCTATGAACTGTTTAATTCGTATTCGCCAGCGGTATGCAGGCTTTGCTCAAAGCGACAAAAAGCTGGCGGATTATCTGCTTTCTCAGCCCGATCGCGCCCGCCATCTCAGCTCGCAGCAGTTGGCGAGTGAAGCCGGTGTGAGTCAATCAAGCGTGGTGAAATTTGCCCAGAAGATTGGCTTTAAAGGCTTTCCCGCCCTCAAACTGGCGATTAGCGAAGCGCTGGTGAGTAACCCCAATCCGCAGTCGATGCCCGTACATAACCAGATCCGTGGTGATGACCCGATGCGTCTGGTTGGGGAAAAGCTGATTAAAGAGAATGTCGCGGCCATGCATGCGACGCTTGATGTGAACACGGAAGAGAAACTGCTGGAGAGTGTGGCGATGCTACGTGCAGCACGGCGTATCATTTTGACCGGAATTGGCGCATCCGGCCTGGTGGCACGTAATTTTGGCTGGAAGCTAACCAAAATCGGTTATAACGCCATTGTCGAGCAGGATATGCACGCCTTGCTGGCGAGTGTACAGGCGATGGATCCTGACGATCTGCTGCTGGCAATCTCCTATTCCGGTGAGCGTCGTGAAATCAACATGGCGACCGACGAAGCCCTGCGTGTCGGCGGTAAAATTCTGGCAATCACCGGCTTTACTCCGAATGCCCTGCAACAGCGGGCAACGCGCTGTTTATATACCATTGCCGAAGAGCAGGCTACGCGCAGTGCGGCTATCTCATCCACCAGTGCGCAAATGATGCTGACCGATCTGCTGTTTATGGCGCTGGTGCAGCAGGATCTGGAACACGCACCCGAGCGCATTCGCCACAGCGAAGAACTGGTAAAGAAACTGGTTTGACGCGTATAATGCCCGCCCAGTTTGTGTTGTTTCTGAGAATTTCCTGATGGCGCTGTTAATTACCAAAAAATGCATCAATTGCGATATGTGCGAACCCGAATGCCCGAACCAGGCGATTTCAATGGGCGACAGCATTTATGAAATTAACAGCGACCGCTGCACCGAATGCATCGGCCACTATGAGACGCCGACCTGTCAGAAAGTGTGCCCGATCCCCAATACCATCCTGAAAGATCCGGCACACGTCGAGAGCGAAGAGCAGCTATGGGATAAGTTTGTCCTGATGCATCATGCGGACAAACTTTAACTTTCGATGATCACCGTTGCGCTTGCATAGTGGCGTTCATCCGCGATCGTCACGTGCATGTGGTTCACGCCCAGCTTCTCAGCCAGCTTTTGCGCCTCGCCCCATAAACGCAGGCGCGGTTTACCCAGTTCGTCGTTAAACACTTCAAACTGGTTAAACGCCAGGCCATTACGAATGCCGGTCCCGAAGGCCTTAGCAGCAGCCTCTTTTACCGCAAAGCGCTTGGCCAGGAAACGCACCGGCTGCTGATGCGCTTCCCAGATGGCCCATTCGTTATCGCTTAGCACACGCCTTGCCAGGCGATCGCCGCTACGGGCGATCACCGCTTCAATGCGGGCTATTTCAACGATATCCGTGCCTAAGCCCAGAATGGCCATTACTTGCGCGCTTCCAGCATCAGACGTTTCATCTCTGATACCGCCTCTTTCAGGCCACTCATCACTGCACGGCCAATAATCGCATGGCCGATATTCAGCTCATGCATTTCCGGCAGGGCGGCGATGGCCTTAACGTTGTGGTAGGTGAGGCCATGTCCGGCATTGACCTTCAGGCCCAGGCTTGCGGCATACGTAGCTGCTTTAGCGATACGCTCCAGCTCTTTGGCCTGCTCAGCATCGCTTTCAGCATCAGCATAACAACCGGTATGAATTTCGATATACGGTGCGCCCGCGTCGGCCGCCGCTTTGATCTGGGCGAAATCGGCGTCGATAAACAGAGAAACCAGGATGCCGGCATCAGCCAGACGTTTGCAGGCATCGCGCATTTTTTCGAGCTGCCCTGCAACATCCAGACCGCCTTCAGTCGTCACTTCCTGACGCTTTTCCGGTACCAGGCAGCAGAAATGGGGTTTAGTCTCGCAGGCAATCGCCAGCATCTCTTCCGTGACGGCCATCTCCAGATTCATACGGGTATCCAGCGTCTGGCGCAGAATACGTACGTCGCGATCGGTGATATGGCGACGGTCTTCACGCAAATGAACGGTAATGCCGTCGGCACCAGCCTGTTCGGCGATAAATGCCGCCTGAACCGGGTCAGGATAAGCCGTGCCGCGCGCATTACGCAGCGTGGCGATATGATCAATGTTGACGCCTAACAGTAATTCAGCCATGACAATCCTCGGTTTTCTTTTGGTTCTGTCTCTAACGTTTCGGCATAAACTGCCTGAATAATTCGCGGCTCTTTAAGGGCTTGCCGCCAAGATACGGCTTGAGGGCAATGCGGGTAAAGCGTTTTGCAGCGCGCAGTGTGTCCTGATCGGGAAACTCGCGCTCATACAGCGCCCGGAGATGACGACCGGTAAATGTGCTGTTATCGATTACGACGCTGGCAATAAAACCTTTTTCTTCCCGATAACGATAGGTCATCGTGTCCTCGACCTCGTCTCCGCTCCCCGCACAATGCAGAAAATCGACGCCATATCCCAGATGTCCCAGCAGAGCCAGTTCGAAACGACGCAGCGCAGGTTCGGGGGTACCGGTGGTACCCGCCAGCGCCTGAATACAGTGCAGATAATCGAAGAAAAGTTCAGAGAAGCGAGTCTCATGTTCAAGAACGCGCGAGATGAGTTCGTTGATATACAAACCGCTGTACAGCGTGATACCAGAAAGAGGAAGTGCCAGAGAGACGGCTTCGGCACTGCGCAGGGTTTTGACCTCCCCTCGCCCACCAAAACGAACCAGCAAGGGAGTGAAAGGCTGTAAGGCACCTTTCAGGTTAGAACGTTTGGAACGTGCGCCTTTCGCAACAAGGCGCACGCGGCCCGACTCTTCCGTGAAGACGTCCAGCATGAGGCTGGTTTCGCTCCAGGGACGACTATGCAGGACAAAGGCACGCTGCCATCCATCCATCATACTCGTCGTCTTGAGTTATTGGTCTTCGCCGTAACCGAGGCTGCGCAGAGCACGCTCATCATCGGCCCAGCCAGATTTCACTTTCACCCACAGTTCCAGGTGAACCGGGGCTTCGAACATCTCCTGCATGTCTTTGCGGGCTTCAATGCCGATGGTTTTGATCTTGGCACCTTTGTTGCCAATCACCATCTTCTTCTGCCCTTCACGCTCAACGAGGATCAGGCCATTGATATCGTAGCCGCCGCGTTCGTTGCTCTGGAAACGTTCGATTTCTACCGTCACGGAGTATGGCAGCTCAGCACCGAGGAAACGCATCAGCTTTTCACGGATGATCTCAGAAGCCATAAAGCGCTGGGAGCGATCGGTAACATACTCTTCCGGGAAGTGATGGATCGCTTCCGGCAGATGCTTACGCACGATGCCCGCGATGGTATCCACATTCAGACCGGTCTCGGCAGACAACGGTACGATATCGAGGAAATTCATCTGACTACCGAGCCACTGCAGATGCGGCAGCAGGTCAGCCTTCTCTTGTACGTTGTCCACTTTGTTGACCGCGAGGATGACCGGTGTTTTACCGTCACGCAGTTTATTCAGCACCATTTCGTCGTCCGGCGTCCAGCGGGTGCCTTCAACAACGAAAATGACCAGCTCAACGTCGCCAATCGAGCTGCTCGCCGCCTTGTTCATCAGGCGGTTAATGGCGCGCTTCTCTTCCATGTGCAGGCCCGGAGTATCGACATAAATCGCCTGATACGCGCCTTCTGTATGGATACCCACGATGCGATGACGCGTGGTCTGCGCCTTACGTGAGGTAATAGAAATCTTCTGCCCGAGCAGATTATTCAGCAGCGTAGATTTGCCGACGTTCGGACGTCCGACGATGGCAATAAATCCGCAATAGGTTTTTTCTTCGCTCATTCCAGCTCCAGCATTTTCAACGCCTGTTCGGCGGCAGCCTGTTCAGCCTTACGACGGCTAGAACCTGTGCCCACCACCGGTTCACTCAGGCCACTGACCTGGCAATGGATGGTAAATTCCTGATCGTGCGCTTCGCCACGCACCTGCACCACCAGATAGGATGGCAGCGGGAGATGGCGACCCTGCAAATATTCCTGCAAGCGCGTTTTCGGATCTTTTTGTTTATCGCCCGGACTGATTTCGTCCAGACGGGTCTGATACCAGTTCAGGATCAGTTTTTCTACGGTCTGGATATCGCTGTCCAGGAACACGCCACCGATTAATGCTTCGACCGTATCGGCAAGAATAGATTCGCGACGGAAGCCGCCGCTTTTCAGTTCACCCGGCCCAAGACGCAGACATTCGCCCAGTTCAAATTCGCGCGCGATTTCCGCAAGGGTATTGCCCCGAACCAGCGTGGCACGCATGCGGCTCATATCACCTTCATCCACACGCGGGAAACGATGATAAAGCGCATTCGCAATCACGAAACTTAAAATAGAGTCGCCTAAAAATTCGAGGCGCTCATTATGTTTGCTGCTGGCACTGCGATGGGTTAATGCCTGTTGCAACAACTCCTGATGATGAAAAGTGTAGCCCAGCTTCCGTTGAAGCCGATTAATTACGATGGGGTTCATGCGATACCAATAAATGAATGCGTCAAAAATGCAGCACACGAAACCGACCTGAGAAAACCAACGCGGTTTCGTGTGCCGTGGCACCCTTGCAGGGCCAACCTTAAACTTCGGGGGAATATTCTATACACAACGACAGGGGATGTCGTTAGTTCGAAGAGATTTATCGCTGAAATAATTCACGCAGCCACTAATTAAAGCGGCTACGCGTTCATTTAATGAGAATTAATGGATTCCGCCAATACGATTCAGGCGTACGCCGGTCGGCCATTCACCTTCCTGCTTCTCAAAACTCATCCAGATTGCGGTCGCTTTGCCCACCAGATTCGCTTCAGGTACAAAGCCCCAGTAACGGCTGTCCGCAGAATTATCGCGGTTATCACCCATCATGAAGTAGTGTCCCGGAGGCACAATCCAGCTTGCCAGCTGCTGACCCGGTTGTTTGTAATACATACCCAGCTGATCCTGCGCAATCGGCACGGTCAGGATACGGTGCGTAACATCACCCAGCGTCTCTTTACGCTCAACCAGACGAATACCGTTCTCTTTGGTTTCACCTTTCGGTACCTGGAAGAACCCACTGGTCGCCTCGCCGCCGTTACGACGGGCAAAGGTCTGGACAAAATCACTTGGCTCAACGTTTGAGTACGTGATTGGCAGCGCGTTCTCACACGCCGTACCGGAACTGCAGCCCGGCTGAACGGTAACTTCCTTCGCAACCGGATCGTAAGTGACCTTATCACCCGGCAGACCCACCGCACGCTTAATGTAGTCCAGGCGCGGATCTTCCGGATATTTGAACACCACGATGTCGCCACGTTTCGGATGACCCGTTTCAATCAGCGTTTTCTGGTAGATAGGATCTTTGATGCCGTAGGCAAACTTCTCGACCAGAATAAAATCACCAATCAGCAGCGTTGGCATCATTGAACCTGACGGGATCTGGAACGGTTCGTAAATAAACGAACGTACCACCAGCACAATCGCCAGCACCGGGAATACCGAGGCTCCTGTTTCCAGCCAGCCCGGTTTCGGGCCGACTTTCTTCAGCGTTTTCGCATCCAGCTGATCGCCTGTGGCTGCCTGAGCGGCAGCCTGACGTTCACGGCGTTTTGGGGCGAAGATAAACTTATCCAGACACCACAACAGACCGGTCACCAGGGTAGCAATGACCAGGATCAGGGCAAACATGTTCGCCATGCCAACTCCTTAGGGTTATTTGCTGTCTTTACCAACATGAAGGATGGCAAGGAATGCTTCCTGCGGCAGCTCGACGTTACCGACCTGCTTCATACGCTTCTTACCTTCTTTCTGTTTCTGCAGCAGCTTTTTCTTACGGCTGACGTCACCGCCATAGCATTTAGCCAGAACGTTTTTACGCAGCTGTTTTACGGTGGAACGCGCGATAATGTGGTTGCCGATGGCAGCCTGAATCGCGATATCAAACTGCTGACGCGGGATTAGGTCTTTCATCTTCTCAACCAGCTCACGGCCACGATATGGCGCGTTGTCGTTGTGGGTGATCAGCGCCAGCGCGTCCACGCGCTCACCGTTGATCAGCACGTCCACACGGACCATGCTGGAGGCCTGGAAGCGTTTGAAGTTGTAATCCAGTGACGCATAGCCACGAGAGGTTGACTTCAGACGGTCGAAGAAGTCCAGTACCACTTCCGCCATTGGGATTTCATAGGTCAGCGCCACCTGGTTACCGTGGTAAACCATGTTGGTCTGCACACCACGCTTCTCGATACACAGCGTAATGACGTTACCCAGGAACTCCTGCGGCAGCAGCATGTGACACTCAGCGATTGGCTCGCGCAGCTCGTGAATGTTGTTCAGCGGCGGAAGCTTGGACGGGCTGTCGACGTAGATCACTTCTTTCGAGGTGGTTTCAACTTCATAGACTACGGTCGGTGCAGTGGTGATCAGATCCAGATCGTATTCACGCTCCAGACGCTCCTGAATGATCTCCATGTGCAGCAGGCCGAGGAAGCCACAGCGGAAGCCGAAGCCCAGCGCCGTAGAGCTCTCTGGCTCGTAGAACAGTGAGGCATCGTTCAGGCTAAGCTTACCGAGTGCATCGCGGAAGTTTTCGTAGTCGTCAGAGCTAACCGGGAACAGACCCGCGTAAACCTGCGGTTTCACCTTTTTAAAACCTGGCAGTGCTTTATCTGCCGGGTTACGAGCACCCGTCAGGGTATCGCCTACTGGCGCGCCAAGGATGTCTTTGATTGCGCAGACCAACCAACCTACCTCGCCGCACTTCAGCTCGGTACGGTCAACCTGTTTTGGCGTGAAGATGCCCAGACGATCGGCGTTGTAGACTTGCCCGGTACTCATTACCTTGATTTTGTCGCCTTTACGCATGGTGCCGTTTTTAATACGCACCAGGGACACAACGCCAAGGTAGTTATCAAACCAGGAGTCGATGATCAGCGCCTGCAGCGGGCCATCCGGGTCACCTTCCGGAGCCGGAATATCACGAACCAGACGTTCCAGAACATCGGTCACGCCCACGCCCGTTTTAGCGGAGCAGCGTACCGCATCGGTCGCGTCGATGCCGACAATATCTTCAATCTCTTCCGCTACGCGCTCAGGATCGGCGGCTGGCAGGTCGATCTTATTCAGAACCGGCACAACTTCGAGATCCATTTCCATCGCGGTGTAGCAGTTTGCCAGGGTCTGGGCTTCTACGCCCTGCCCGGCATCCACCACCAGCAGCGCGCCTTCACAGGCTGCCAGCGAGCGTGATACTTCATAGGAGAAGTCAACGTGGCCTGGGGTGTCGATAAAGTTTAACTGATAGGTTTCACCATCAGCCGCTTTGTAATCCAGCGTGACGCTCTGCGCTTTAATGGTGATACCGCGTTCGCGTTCCAGGTCCATGGAGTCCAGAACCTGGGCTTCCATTTCACGATCAGACAGGCCACCGCAAATCTGGATAATACGGTCAGACAGCGTCGACTTACCGTGGTCAATGTGAGCAATGATCGAAAAGTTACGTATGTTCTTCATATAGTTAAATAATTATGCCTTACGAATTCCTGGAGGCCGCTGTTCTTAGCCTGACGTTTTTCAGTGCGAAAACGCAGCATTCTACACTACATCCTCGCTACCTGGAAATGCACTTAGAGACAGGTATAGCGTGAAGAAAGGACGTTTTCTGTTTTAGGACGTAAATAATGATAAAGCCCGATGGATCACCGGGCCTCAGAAGAGAGCGTTTCAACACGAAGCTGGTCTGGCGCCAGCCCAAGGCTGAGAATGACGGGTTGCCACTCTTCGCGGGCAGCAAGCTTCGGAGAGAAACCTTTGGCCAACCAGAATCCTCCCACGCCACCTAATGCGGCACCGCACATGGCGGCTGCATCGGTGCCAAACAGCATCTGGAATATACCGCCCATCACAAACAACCCTACCAGCGGGGAGAGGTAAACCAGCATAGCCGAACTGAGCAGGCTACCTTCCGCAATACCCAGCTCGACCTTCTGTCCCGCCATCAACGGCTGTTCGCTTGGCACAGAAATCGTGTGCGACGTTTGTGGCCCGAGCTTATTTAGCACGCGACTGCCGCAGCCGGCTCTGGACGCACAGCTATTACATGATGCTTTGACATCGCAGCTCACCAGCGCAATGCCGTTCTGCCACGATACAACCGTAGCCCACTCTTTAATCATTGTGCGGCCCTGAATTTTATACTGTCAGAAATGCGTTTTGCCGTCTGCGGAGGTAACTCACCCACAATCGTGATCTCTGCGTTATCGCGTACCGTGGTGCTGACCGTACGACGTCCGGTACGAAGCATTTGTTCAGAACTGTTTGCCGTTGCGCGGTTGATATTCACCGAGAAGCTGAATAATCCATCGGAATAAAGACGCGATTCAACGGGAGTCTCAATGGTTGGCAACTGACGACGGCTGCTTGAAACTTCGCTAAACCCTTGTGGGATCCAGGAAGGCACCCAGTTGAAATTAACAGAGTCACCCGCCGGAACAGAAAGCAGTGGCGGCAGACTGGCTTTAGCCAGATTCTGCATGCTGTTTCCAACTTGATTGTTCACATTGAAGGAGATAACGCGGAACTGTTCCAGCGTTTCACCGTCACGGTCAAGCAGGTCTACACGCATCGGAAGTTTGGTTTCTGCGTCAATCCAGACGATATAGCTGTAGCGTGTTCCGTCCCGGGCAACAACGCGGATCACCTCACACAACCTGTCCGCAATGCGCGTACGCCCTACCGAAATAAAATCGTAGTAAGGGGCGAGCCGCTTGAAGTCGGTGTAAATAAGTGACGGCAGAGAATCAACGATATAGTCGCCATTCAGCGTGAAAGGCTCCAGACCAGGTTCGAAATAACTGATTTCGTTACCACGCTGAACAACTTCCCGACGCGGGCCATCCATCTGTAAAAGCTGGGCGAGCGGCTGGTTATCAAGACGGGCATGGCGATAGCGTAACGACTCGACACCCTGCTTATTGATGCTGATAAATGCCAACTCATAATTGAGTGACTGGCTAGCCTGATTCATTTGCTGCAACAACGCCCCGGATGAAACATCAGCCGAGGCGTTGGTAGAGAAGAACAAGCTACCCGCCATCAGAGACATGGCGAACCAAAGTTGCTTCATTACTGCGATTGCGTTCCTAAAGTTTGGTTTCCGGGCACCTGCACAGCAGCTTGCTGTGTTTGTGCCTGCTCAAACTGAAGCTGTTCAGAGTGCAGACGACGCTGCAGCTCATAATCCTGCAACATCGCATTAATGCGACGGCGCTGCTCCTGAACCTGCTGTTGCTGACCGCCGCTGGCGGAGGCATCAGCCGGTACACCCAGACTTACCGGGCTGGCTTTGCCCATCATCGGCAGTGTGTTAAACACTGGCGCTTCTGGCTGCTGATTAGTTTCAGACTGAGTATTATAGTGCTGGACGCCAACGATAACTGCAAGCGATACGCATGCAGCCACCCCCATTTGGGTGAGCTGGCTAGCCCACGGACGCACCTTTTGCCAGAACGGCATTTTCTGCCACTGGTGAGGTGCTGGTTGAGCTTCAGGAATCAGCGGAGTGGTCTGATGAACAGGCTCATTCTCAATGGCCGCCATCACGCGGGCTGAGATATCGAAATGGAGAACCTCGCCGGTGTCACCACGAAGAGTGTCACGGATGAGATGGTAACTCTCCCAGGTCTCTTGCATTTCGGGAGAATGAGACAGCTCGTTGAGCAGCTCACTATCCAGCGTTTCACCATCCATTAAAGCGGAAAGTTTTTCTTTCTGCATGCCTAATACCTTTTCCAGTATCCCGCTATCGTCAACGCCTGATAAGCGGTTGAACTTTATTATCAATAGCTTCTCGCGCACGGAAAATTCGTGAACGTACCGTACCGACCGGACAATCCATGATAGCGGCTATCTCTTCATAGCTCAGACCATCCAGCTCCCGTAACGTAATTGCCATGCGTAAATCTTCCGGGAGCGACTCGATCGTGCGAAAAACGATTTGTCTCAGTTCTTCTGACAACATTAAGTTCTCAGGGTTCGAAATTTCTTTCAATGCGCCGCCACTTTCGAAGTTTTCGGCGTCGATTGCGTCCACATCACTTGAAGGTGGACGACGTCCCTGAGCGACCAGATAATTCTTTGCCGTATTGACTGCAATACGGTACAGCCAGGTATAAAAAGCACTATCCCCCCGGAAAGAATCCAGCGCGCGATAGGCCTTGATAAAAGACTCTTGTACTACATCAGGCACATCACCTGACGGTACATAACGGGAAACCAGGCTCGCCACTTTATGCTGGTAGCGCACCACCAGTAAGTTAAAGGCTTTCTGATCTCCCTTCTGGACCCGTTCAACCAGGACCTGGTCCGTTAACTGCTCGCTCATCCGAGGTAATGTCTCCCCAAACCTAAATTCCACGCGTTATCGAAACGCCACTCTAGAAATACCGCACTTTGAGCAAGCACCGAATTAGAGTGTCTGATCTTCAATAAGTTCCGTAACGCCTTTGTTTTTGTTCATCGCGCCGCAGACTGTTCATTTTCTCTCATTATAAGTCTGTTCACGATACGCACCACTTTCTGACAAGAAACATCTTTTTCCCGCCAGAAGAGTAACGCAACCCTGGCTTTATTTCACCACAAAATCTGACACTAACGATCTGCTTCGCAAAATAATTTCATTCATTTACCTCCTGTTTACGCCACCTTACGAGTTTAGTCATTGCAACAGGCTTTAAAAAAAACGTGCGATATCTCGCATTCAGGTGCTATTCTGACCAAACACTGTTTAGTAAATTAAACAAAAATCATGAACACAACACCTGAACTTCATTGTGATGTACTGATCATCGGCAGCGGTGCTGCCGGTCTCTCTCTGGCGCTGCGTCTGGCCGAGCATCAGAACGTTATTGTTCTGAGTAAAGGGCCGATAAGTGAAGGTTCCACATTTTATGCCCAGGGCGGTATTGCCGCTGTGTTTGACGAAACAGACAGCATTGCATCACATGTTGAAGATACGTTGATTGCCGGTGCCGGGATCGTGGATACGCACGCCGCAGAGTTTGTCGCCAGTAATGCCCGTCATTGCGTTCAATGGCTCATCGACCAGGGGGTATTATTTGATACCCAGGTGCAGCCCAATGGCGAAGAGAGCTATCACCTTACTCGTGAAGGCGGTCATAGTCATCGTCGCATCCTTCACGCCGCGGATGCCACGGGTAAAGAAGTTGAAACTACGCTGGTCAGTAAGGCTCTTAGTCATCCTAATATTCGGGTCCTTGAGCGGAGTAATGCCGTTGACCTGATTATTTCCGACAAAATTGGCCTGCCCGGCACGCGTCGCGTCGTGGGTGCCTGGGTCTGGAATCGTAATAAAGAGAAGGTTGAAACTTGTCAGGCGAAGGCTGTCGTACTGGCTACAGGTGGCGCCTCCAAGGTATATCAGTACACCACCAACCCGGACATAGCCTCCGGAGACGGTATTGCCATGGCCTGGCGCGCCGGTTGCCGCGTGGCGAACCTCGAATTTAACCAGTTTCACCCGACCGCATTGTTCCACCCTCAGGCACGCAACTTCCTGCTCACGGAAGCGCTGCGCGGAGAAGGTGCTTACCTGAAACGCCCTGACGGTTCACGCTTTATGCCGGACTTTGATGCCAGAGGTGAACTCGCGCCACGTGACATCGTTGCCCGCGCCATCGACCATGAAATGAAACGTCTTGGCGTGGACTCCATGTATCTCGATATCAGCCATAAGCCCGCAGAGTTCATTCGCCAGCACTTCCCGATGATTTACGAAAAGCTGCTGAATCTGGGCATTGATTTAACCCGCGATCCGGTGCCCATTGTACCTGCCGCCCACTATACCTGTGGTGGCGTAATGGTTGACGACCATGGACGTACGGATGTAGATGGCCTGTATGCTATCGGTGAGGTCAGCTATACCGGACTTCACGGCGCGAACCGTATGGCCTCTAACTCACTGCTTGAATGCCTGGTGTACGGCTGGTCTGCAGCGGAAGACATCACGAAACGCATGCCGTACGCCCGCGAGACAGAGCACCTGCCTGCCTGGGATGAAAGCCGTGTGGATAACCCGGACGAATTGGTCGTGATCCAGCACAACTGGCATGAGCTGCGGCTTTTTATGTGGGACTACGTGGGGATTGTACGCACGACCAAACGACTTGAGCGCGCGTTGCGCCGCATCACCATGCTCCAACAGGAAATTGATGAGTATTATGCCAATTTCCGCGTATCGAATAATTTGCTGGAGCTGCGCAATCTGGTTCAGGTCGCTGAACTGATTGTACGCTGCGCGATGATGCGTAAAGAGAGTCGCGGGCTGCACTATACCCTGGATTACCCGGATCAGCTTGCTGAATCCGGCCCGTCGATACTCTCACCGCAGGTTCACATAAACAGATAAAATGCCTGGGTCAGGGCGGTGTAATCTTCGGAATAACGCTGGTCTGGCCCACGGATCACCATTCTGTCATTAAAGCATTCACCTTCTTTTGGTGATAGCGCCAGCAGTACGCGGTGCGGCAGCCGTCCTTCCGTATCCGAAATATCGGTACGCAAGCGTAACGTCCAGCCAATTTCCTGGGCGATACCGATGAACGCATTGCCCGTACTCTCAGGCAGGACGACACAGAAAAAGCCCTCTTCGGAGATGAGCTCTGCCGCACTGGTGAGCAGCGCTTTATGGTTGAGGGAGCCGGTGTAACGCGCCTGTTCGCGCTCCGGTGAACCGCACTCAACGCCGGGCTCATAGTAGGGAGGGTTACTGACGATGAGATCGTAACGTGCGGTTTGTTCAGGTGCCCAGGCCAGCACATCTGCGCATTCCACTTTCATCCGTTTTGCCCAGGGAGATTCGGCCGCATTTTCACGCGCCTGCTCTGCGGCCTGCGCATCCAGTTCAACCGCATCAATCGTGACATGCTCTTCTGTACGTTGCGCCAGCATCAACGCCACCAGCCCGCTGCCGGTACCGATATCAAGAATACGCTTAACACCTGCGACAGGTGCCCAGGCTCCCAGTAAAATACCGTCTGTGCCGACTTTCATAGCACAGCGATCGTGAGCGACAAAAAATTGTTTAAATGTAAAACCATCGCGGCGCAGCTGCGCTTTGAGTTGAGACATGTCAGGGCAACCTTCTAAGTGAAACTGGAGTAGCATAGGGGAAAGCGAAGTGACCGAAAAGCGATATCCATACAAACAGATGAAGATTACAGCCGTAACGTCTATAATCAGCGCCCCACACAGAGGTAGAACATGACTGTAACGACTTTTTCCGAACTTGAACTCGATGAAAGCCTGCTCAATGCACTTGAGAGCAAAGGCTTTACACGCCCGACCGCCATTCAGGCAGCGGCCATTCCGCCTGCGCTTGAGGGCCGCGATGTGCTCGGTTCTGCGCCAACCGGCACGGGGAAGACAGCAGCCTATTTGCTGCCTGTGTTGCAGCATCTGCTCGATTTTCCACGTAAAAAATCTGGCCCGCCGCGTATTTTAATCCTGGCGCCGACGCGCGAGCTGGCCATGCAGGTGGCCGATCACGCGCGTGAACTCGCGGCAAATACTCATCTGGATATCGCCACCATCACCGGCGGCGTTGCGTATATGAACCACGCCGAAGTGTTCAGCGAAAACCAGGACATCGTCGTTGCGACGACGGGCCGCCTGCTGCAGTACATTAAAGAAGAGAACTTCGACTGCCGCGCGGTTGAAACGCTGATCCTCGACGAAGCCGATCGTATGCTGGACATGGGCTTCGCACAGGATATTGAGCATATTGCGGGTGAAACGCGCTGGCGTAACCAGACGATGCTGTTCTCTGCCACCCTCGAAGGGGAAGCGATTAAAGACTTCGCAGAGCGTCTGCTGGAAGATCCGGTGGAAGTGTCAGCGACGCCGTCCACCCGTGAGCGTAAGAAGATCCACCAGTGGTACTACCGCGCGGACAACCTTGAGCACAAGGTCGAATTGCTCAAACACCTGCTGAAGCAGGAAGATGCGCTGCGCACAATCGTGTTTGTGCGTAAGCGCGAGCGCGTGCACGAGCTGGCAGAAATGCTGCGTAACGCCGGGATCAACAACTGCTATCTTGAAGGCGAGATGGCACAGATCAAACGTACCGAAGGCATTAAGCGCCTGACCGATGGCCGCGTTAACGTGCTGGTTGCCACAGACGTTGCCGCTCGCGGGATCGACATCCCTGACGTCAGCCACGTCATTAACTTCGATATGCCACGCAGCGGCGATACCTATCTGCACCGTATTGGCCGTACCGGCCGCGCGGGCCGCAAAGGGATTGCTATCTCACTGGTCGAAGCGCATGACTACCTGCTACTGCAGAAAATTGGCCGCTATGTTGACGAGCCGCTGAAAGCGCGCGTTATTGATGGCCTGCGCCCGACCACACGTGCGCCGAGTGAAAAAATGACGGGTAAACCGTCCAAGAAAGCGCTCGCGAAACGTGCTGAGAGAAAAGAGAAAGAAAAAGAGAAGCCACGCGTGAAGCAGCGTCACCGCGATACCAAAAACATTGGTAAGCGCCGTAAGCCAAGCGCTGCCGCGCAGGAAACGAAGACTGAAGAGTAATAAAAAGCCGGGGAAAATCCCCGGCTTTTTTTATTCTGCCCCCACGGCTGAAACTATTACAGGCTTTCAGTAAAGGTACGAGCGATAACGTCGCGCTGTTGTTCTGGGGTCAGAGAGTTGAAGCGTACTGCATAGCCAGACACGCGAATGGTCAGCTGTGGGTATTTTTCAGGGTGCTCAACCGCATCCATCAGCGTTTCGCGACGCAGCACGTTAACGTTCAGGTGCTGACCACCTTCCACACGTACTTCCGGTTTCACTTCCATTGGGATTTCACGGTATTCAATTTCGCCCAGCTTGCTGACTGGAACAATTTCATCTTCAGCAAAACCGGCTTTCGCGACGACACAACGTGCTTCGTTTTTCTCGCTGTCCAGCAGCCAGAAAGAGTTGAGCAGATCGTCATTTGCAGCTTTAGTAATCTGGATACCTGTAATCATGTGTTGCCTCCCTTAGGCTACATTAACTGATGTCGGCCTCTTCAGGCCAATTGGTAAAACCAATGTTTCTTGTGTGTATATATATCATTCGCACCTTGGTGATTTATTGATTTAAATCAATAAAAACACCAACCATACAAAGAGTGTGGTTTGAATTTATTGTTTTAGATCAATTTCATTGCCTTACCAATTCAATTTCACCTGCATACTTTCAAAATAAATTGAGGGACTTACGGTCAATTTCTGCCTGTGATTTTGCGCCCATGTATTTAACAGGTAAGCTAGACGCAGATTGAGATTCGCAGGAGAGCGAGATGACGACACCTTTAACCTGGCACGACGTGCTGGCCGAAGAAAAACAGCAGCCCTATTTTATTAATACTCTCAGCACCGTCGCGACGGAGCGGCAGTCTGGCCAGACGATTTATCCGCCACAGAAAGATGTTTTCAACGCCTTTCGCTATACCGAATTGAGCGATGTCAAAGTCGTTATCCTCGGACAGGATCCTTACCATGGCCCAGGGCAGGCGCACGGGCTGGCGTTCTCTGTACGCCCGGGCGTGGCTATCCCCCCTTCTCTGCTGAACATGTATAAAGAGCTTGAGGGAACGCTGCCTGGGTTTACCCGCCCTACTCACGGTTACCTGGAAAGCTGGGCGCGCCAGGGCGTGCTGTTATTGAATACGGTGCTTACCGTACGGGCGGGTCAGGCGCACTCACACGCAAGCCTGGGCTGGGAAACGTTTACTGACAAAGTCATCAGCCTGATCAACGAGCATCGTGAAGGCGTGGTATTTTTACTTTGGGGTTCTCACGCACAGAAGAAAGGGGCGATTATCGATCGTCAGCGTCATCACGTGTTGAAAGCGCCGCACCCGTCACCGCTGTCTGCACATCGCGGCTTCTTTGGCAGTAATCATTTTGTTCTGGCGAACGAATGGCTGGAAAAACGTGGCGAAACGCCAATTGACTGGATGCCTGTGTTACCGGCAGAAAGCGAGTAGTATTTAATGTGCCGGGTCTAACCCGGCACATTAAGAGGCTTATGCCTTATTCTGACGCCACCACTCGGCCAGCAGTACGCCAGTCGCAACGGATACGTTCAGACTTTCCACATTACCTGTTCCGTCGATAGAGACGCTCAGATCTGCACTGGAGAGCGCCGCGTCAGACAGACCATCGCGCTCCTGACCCAGCACCAGCACCATTTTACGCGGCAGCGTCGCTTTAAACAGCGGCGTACCAGCATGGCTCGAAGTCGTCACGATGGAATAGCCCGCTTTACGGAACTGCTCAATAGCATCCAGAACGCTATCACCGGTGATCGGCTGAACGTGCTCAGCACCACCTTCTGCAGTACGGATCGCCGCACCTGATTCCAGCAGTGCAGCATCCTGCAACAGCACGCCTTTCACGCCGAAGTGAGCGCAGCTACGCATCATCGCCCCCAGGTTATGCGGGTTGCCCACATCTTCCAGCGCCAGAACACAGTCATCGGCCTCTGCCTGGCTGACCCATTGCTGAACGGTGGTGCCATTACGTTTTTTGATCAGGAAGCAAACACCACCGTGGTGTTCGGTACCGGACGCTTTGGTCAGCTCGGCATCATCTACCACGTGATAGGCTTTACGGTTCGCGGCCATCCAGCGCAGCGCTTCTTTAAAGCGTGGAGTCACGCTCTGGATAAACCAGGCGCGGACGATGCACTCAGGACGGCTCTGGAACAGAGCCTGGCAGGCATTCTCGCCATACACGCGAGTCTCTTCCGCACGCTGACGGCGCAGCACTTCCGGGTCGATAAAGCTTTTACCGCTGATACCACCGTGATCGGCTTTTTCCGGCGTCTCATCGCCAGGGGCGCGGGAAACGGTGCGCCACGGGGAGGCGTTATCACGTGAGAAGTCATCGCGTGGACGGTCATCGCGTTTGCGATCGTCACGCTTACGGTCATCGCGTTTGCGGTCATCACCGCGGTTATTTCTGTCATCGCGGGCGGGGCGACGGCCACCGTCTGCACGAGAAGACGCCGGACGCCCGCCACCTTTTCCGGTACGCGGATTTTGGGTGCGTTTATCAGAGTCATCATCACTGCGGACATACATCACTTTGACCTTGCCGCTTTTGTTTTTCATTTCGTCGTTCATGCTTTTCTCCACCAGCGCTGCGCGAAGCGCGCAGATTACCCGATGTGCCAGCGCATAGCCATAATTTCGTACAAAAGCCTGTGACTATTGTTCTCATTGAATAAAACGCATTGTTGTTTCAAACAGGCTCATTGATAATATGTAACATATTAGAAACATTATCGGCGTTTGCCGCTGTCCCACGGCTCTATCAGAGGTTAGTTATGAATACCGTATGTGCCAACTGTCAGGCTCTCAATCGCATTCCGGACGATCGGATTGAAGATGGTGCGAAATGCGGGCGTTGTGGTCATGAATTGTTTGATGGCGATGTCATTAACGCAACGGGTGCTACGCTGGACAAACTCCTCAAGGATGATCTTCCCGTAGTGGTCGACTTCTGGGCGCCATGGTGCGGCCCATGCCGTAGCTTCGCGCCGATCTTCGAAGATGTGGCAGAAGAGCGCAACGGGAAAATGCGGTTCGTTAAGGTCAATACCGAAGCGGAACCCGAACTAAGCGCACGTTTTCGTATTCGCAGCATCCCGACCATTATGATTTTCAAAAAGGGTGAAGTGATCGATATGCTCAACGGTGCGGTTCCAAAAGCGCCTTTTGAAAGCTGGTTAAACGAGTCGCTGTAACATTCATGGGGCACATCTTGTGCCCCGTTCCCGCCTCTGCGAAAATAGGGTTTTTCCTGCATTTCGCCCATGACTGATAACGCTGTCCTTCAATTACGTGCCGAACGCCTTGCGCGCTCAACGCGTCCCTTTCTTGCCCGTGGCAATCGAATCCGTCGTTGCCAGCGATGCCTGCTGCCGCTAAAGGTTTGCCTGTGCGAGACGCTGGCCCCGAGTACAGCGGAGAGTCGTTTTTGTCTGGTGATGTTCGATACCGAGCCGATGAAACCCAGTAATACGGGTCGCCTGATTGCCGACATTCTGCCTGATACCACTGCGTTTCAGTGGTCGCGCACGGAGCCACCACAGGCCCTGCTCGACGCAGTGGCAAACCCGGACTATCAGCCCATGGTCGTTTTCCCGGCCTCTTATGCAGGGGCCGATCGTCAGGTGCTTTCGGCTCCCCCATCCGGTAAACCGCCCCTGTTTATTATGCTGGATGGCACCTGGACCGAAGCACGAAAAATGTTTCGTAAAAGCCCTTATCTTGACGCTCTGCCGGTGATTTCTGTCGACCTTTCCCGGGTCTCCGCCTACCGTCTGCGTGAAGCGCATGCCGACGGGCAATACTGCACTGCCGAAGTGGCCATTGCGCTTCTGGATTTAGCAGGCGATACCGTAGCGGCAGGCGCCCTGGGCAACCATTTCTCCCGCTTTCGCGAGCGCTATCTGGCGGGAAAAACCGTTCATAAGGGCAGTGTCACAGCAACAGAGACAGAAAGCGTTTAAAATCATCAGGTCGCTTGCATTCACAGGAGGCCTGCATGAGCCAGCGAGGGTTAGAAGCGCTATTACGTCCTAAATCCATTGCCGTTATCGGCGCCTCAATGAAACCGGATCGTGCAGGCTATCTGATGATGCGTAACCTGCTGGCCGGAGGGTTTAATGGCCCTGTTATGCCCGTTACGCCTGCCTACAAGGCTGTTCAGGGGGTACTTGCCTGGCCAGATGTACAGAGCCTGCCTTTCGTACCCGATCTTGCCGTACTGTGTACCAATGCGAAACGAAATCCGGAACTGCTGGAATCACTCGGTAAAAAAGGGTGTAAAACCTGCATTATTCTCTCGTCTCCACCTGAACAACAGCCCGAGCTGCTGGCATGCGCCAGTCGTTATCAAATGCGCATCCTTGGGCCGAACAGTCTTGGCCTGCTCGCCCCCTGGCAGGGTCTGAATGCCAGTTTCTCTCCTGTACCAATCCGTAAAGGCAAACTCGCGTTTATTTCGCAATCGGCGGCGGTATCGAACACCATCCTCGACTGGGCTCAGCAGCGTGAAATGGGATTCTCCTACTTCATTGCCCTGGGTGACAGCCTGGATATTGACGTTGATGAGCTCCTTGATTTTCTGGCTCGCGACAGTAAAACCAGCGCAATCCTGCTTTACCTTGAGCACCTCAGCGATGCCCGTCGTTTTGTATCGGCTTCACGAAGCGCCTCGCGCAATAAACCGATCCTGGTGATCAAAAGTGGGCGTAGCCCTGCAGCCCAGCGACTTCTGCAGTCGCATTCCGGTATGGATCCTGCCTGGGACGCCGCCATTCAGCGTGCGGGTTTGCTGCGGGTACAGGATACACACGAGCTTTTTTCCGCCGTCGAGACGCTAAGCCATATGCGCCCATTGCGCGGTGAGAAGTTAATGATTGTCAGTAACGGTGCCGCCCCTGCCGCACTCGCGCTGGATGAACTGTGGCGGCGCTTCGGTAAGCTGGCAACGCTGGGTGAAGAGACGCTGCAACGTCTGAGAGAAGCTCTCCCGACAAGTGTGACGCCAGACAACCCGCTTGACTTACGCGATGACGCCAGCAGCGATCGCTATATCAAGGCCATCTCGATTTTGCTGGATAGCCAGGATTTCGACGCGCTGATGATTATCCACTCCCCCAGCGCGGCCGCTCCAGGTAGTGAAAGTGCGCGGGCACTCATTGATACCGTGCGCAATCATCCACGTGGAAAATATGTCACTTTGCTGACCAACTGGTGCGGTGAGTTTTCTTCGCAGGAGGCGCGACGCTTGTTCAGTGAAGCCGGACTGCCAACCTACCGTACTCCGGAAGGCACTATCACTGCATTTATGCATATGGTCGAGTATCGCCGTAACCAGAAACAGTTACGCGAAACCCCAGCGTTACCCGGTAATCTGACGGCTAACACCGTCGACGTTCACCGTCTTTTACAACAGGCTATCGAAGAAGGTGCGACAACGCTTGATACGCATGAAGTTCAGCCCATTCTCGGCAGTTATGGAATGCAAACCCTGCCCACCTGGATTGCCAGCGACAGCGCTGAGGCTGTGCATATTGCCGAACAAATTGGCTACCCGGTTGCCCTTAAGTTGCGTTCACCGGATATCCCACATAAGTCTGATATTCAGGGGGTGATGTTATACCTGCGTACGGCAACGGAGGTTCAGCAAGCAGCAGATGCCATTTTTGATCGGGTCAAAATGGCCTGGCCGCAGGCAAGGATCCACGGGTTGCTGGTGCAAAGCATGGCTAACCGCGCAGGTGCTCAGGAGCTACGGGTGGTGGTTGAACATGATCCCGTGTTTGGCCCGCTCATTATGTTGGGAGAAGGCGGCGTTGAGTGGCGGCCTGAAGAACAAGCCGTTGTAGCGTTACCGCCGCTGAACATGAATCTGGCGCGTTATTTGATCATCCAGGCGATTAAAAGCAAAAAGATCCGCGGCCGGAGCGCGCTGCGTCCACTTGATATTGCCGGGCTAAGTCAGTTCCTGGTGCAGGTATCTAACCTGATTGTGGATTGTGCCGAGATCCAGCGGCTGGATATCCACCCACTTCTCGCCTCCGGTAATGAATTTACCGCGCTGGACGTGACGCTGGATATCGCGCCCTTTGAAGGCGACAGAGAGAGCCGTCTGGCGATCCGTCCTTACCCGCTGCAACTGGAAGAGTGGGTAGAGATGAAGAATGGGGAACGCGCCTTATTCCGCCCTATTCTGCCGGAAGATGAACCTCAGCTGCGGGCCTTTATCTCTCAGGTCACGAAAGAGGATCTTTACTATCGCTATTTTAGTGAAATCAACGAATTTACCCACGATGATTTAGCCAATATGACCCAGATCGACTACGATCGAGAAATGGCTTTTGTCGCCGTTCGTCGTTCCGATAAAGGTGATGAGATCCTTGGCGTGACGCGTGCTATTTCTGACCCGGATAATGTTGATGCGGAGTTTGCCGTGCTGGTGCGCTCCGATCTAAAAGGCCTGGGTCTGGGGAGACGACTGCTGGAAAAACTCATCAGTTATACGCGAGATCACGGATTGTTACGCCTGAATGGCATTACTATGCCTAACAATCGCGGTATGGTGACCCTGGCGCGAAAACTTGGATTTGATGTTGATATTCAACTGGACGAAGGTATTGTTGCCTTGTCCCTCAACCTGACATCAGCAGATAAACACAAGTAAGCTACTGGAAATGTTACCCACTTTGGACGGGACTGGTGGTATCATTGTCCGCTTATGTTGTTTGCATGGTACAGACAACCCTTCAATGAACAGAGAAGAAACGCACTGTGATGTTGTCAAAATTTAAGCGTAATAAACATCAACAACACCTTGCTCAACTACCGAAGATTTCTCAGTCAGTTGATGATGTAGAGTTCTTTTACGCTCCCGCTCATTTTCGGGAGACGCTTCTTGAAAAGATTGCCAGCGCCACGCGACGCATTTGCATTGTGGCACTGTATCTAGAACAAGACGAAGGCGGGCGCGGGATCCTGAACGCGCTCTATGAAGCCAAACGTCAACGTCCTGAACTCGATGTTCGCGTGCTGGTTGACTGGCATCGCGCTCAGCGCGGTCGTATTGGCGCTGCCGCTTCAAACACCAATGCTGACTGGTATTGCCGCATGGCGCAGGAGAATCCTGGCGTCGATGTTCCTGTTTATGGCGTGCCTGTTAATACTCGTGAAGCGCTCGGCGTCCTTCATTTCAAGGGTTTCATCATTGATGACAGCGTACTTTACAGTGGTGCTAGTCTGAATGATGTTTACCTCCATCAGCTCGATAAGTATCGCTACGACCGCTACCATCTGATTCGTAATCCTCAGATGGCCGATATCATGTTTAACTGGGTTGATAAAAATCTGGTTCATGGCCGTGGTGTAAATCGCCTTGACGATCCAGAGCGCCCTAAAAGCCCGGAAATCAAAAATGATGTTCGTGCATTCCGCCAGGAACTGCGCGATGCGGTCTATCATTTCCAGGGCGATGCAAACAACGAAGAGTTATCCGTTACCCCGCTGGTAGGTCTCGGCAAATCAAGCCTGCTAAATAAAACGATCTTCCATCTGATGCCGTGTGCAGAGCAGAAACTCACCATCTGTACACCGTACTTCAACCTTCCTGCCGTGCTGGTGCGTAACATCATTCAGCTGCTGCGCGATGGTAAAAAAGTGGAAATCATCGTTGGGGATAAAACGGCTAACGACTTCTTTATTCCTGAAGATCAGCCGTTCAAAATTATCGGTGCGCTACCTTACCTCTATGAGATTAACCTGCGCCGTTTCCTGAGTCGTTTACAGTATTACGTAAACACTGATCAGCTGGTTGTGCGTCTGTGGAAAGATGAAGACAACACTTACCATCTCAAAGGTATGTGGGTCGACGATGAGTGGATGCTACTGACCGGTAACAACCTGAACCCGCGCGCGTGGCGACTGGATCTGGAAAACGCTATCCTGATCCATGACCCACAGCATGAGTTAGCCGCAAAACGTGAGCGTGAGCTGGAGCTGATTCGCACACATACCACTGTGGTTAATCATTACCGCGAACTGCAGAGCATTGCCGATTATCCGGTGAAGGTCCGCAAACTTATCCGCCGTTTACGTCGTATCCGTATCGACCGACTTATCAGCCGTATTCTGTAATGCCACAGCCCTGTCTTCGACGGGGCTTTTTTATGGAGTTCTTGATGCGCATCCCTCTCCTGCTAACTACTCTCGCCCTCACCGGCTGTAGCCATATGGCAAACGATAGCTGGTCCGGTCAGGATAAAGCCCAACATTTTCTCGCTTCCGCGATGTTGTCCGCAGCTGGTAATGAATATGCGCAGCATCAGGGATACAGCCGGGATCGTAGCGCGGCGATAGGGTTGATGTTCTCTGTCGGTCTTGGGGCATCTAAAGAATTGTGGGATAGCCGCCCCGCAGGGAGCGGCTGGAGCTGGAAAGATTTTGCCTGGGATGTCGCCGGCGCAACGACTGGCTATGCTGTGTGGCAAATGGCGCACTATTAAAGCCGGATGCCTTTCCCTTTGCGATGAAGCATCAGGGATACGATAAATGCCAGCGCCCCCATTGCAGTGACGTACCAGAAGAATGTCGTTTCACTTCCCCATGATTTAAGAGACAACGCAACATACTCAGCCGATCCGCCAAACAACGCATTGGCTACCGCATAAGAGAGCCCGACTCCTAAAGCACGTACCTGCGCCGGGAACATTTCGGCTTTCAGTATCCCACTGATCGAGGTATAGAAACTGACAATCACCATCGCCAGCATAACCAGCGCAAATGCTGCATACGGCGAAGTCACATGCTGAAGAGCAGTCAGAATAGGTACGGTACATAACGCCGACAGCCCGCCAAAAATCAGCATCGACGTCCGTCGGCCAATTTTATCCGAGAGCGCACCGATAATGGGTTGTATGAGCATAAAGACAAACAGCGCCACGGTCATGACGACACTGGCGACGTTTGCGTGCATTCCGGTAGTGTTCACCAGGTACTTTTGCATATAGGTGGTGAAAGTATAGAAACTGAGAGAGCCACCGGCAGTGAAGCCCAGCACCATCAGGAAAGCTTTGCGGTTACGCCATAACCCTTTGAAGGTTCCCGCCTCCTTCAGCGTTCTGACTTCCTTCTGAGAAGTTTCATCCAACTGACGGCGTAGCCAAAGTGCGACAACTGCCAGTACTGCGCCCATTGCGAAAGGAATTCGCCATCCCCAGGCGTGGAGTTGTTCGTCCGTCAGTATCTGCTGCAGAATAACCACCACAAGAATGGCCAGAAGTTGACCCCCAATAAGCGTGACATACTGGAAGGAGGCGTAAAATCCTTTACGACCTTCCAGAGCAATCTCACTCATGTAGGTCGCACTGGTGCCGTATTCGCCCCCCACCGATAACCCCTGGAATAAACGGGCCAGCAAAAGTAGCGCGGGAGCCCAGGTTCCAATGGATTCATATCCTGGCAGGCAGGCGATCACCAGAGAGCCAAAGCACATCATACAAACCGAGATAAGCATTGAGGCCTTACGCCCGCGACGATCCGCAATACGGCCAAACAACCAGCCCCCGATTGGTCGCATCAGGAATCCTGCAGCAAATACTCCTGCCGTTTGTAGAAGTTGCGTCGTGGTGTTGCCGGAGGGAAAGAAAATATGTGCGAAGTAGAGTGAACAGAATGAGTAGACGTAAAAGTCGAACCATTCAACCAGATTCCCTGAAGAGGCGCTGACGATTGCCCATACCCTTCTTCGGGTATCACTGTTAGCCAGCGTCCCGTTTGATGTAATGCTTTCTGTCATTGTGATTATGCTCCTGCCATAAACTGCGGCGTATTGAGTCAGTAAACTCAATTACCTCGTAAATGAAATGTTATAATTTTGTTATAGACAACATTGAGACAACGATCACACATTCCGTTAGCAGGGTAAGGGATTAAGAGAAAGGCCAAGCTGGGAAAAGACAAAGAAAAAAACCCCGTACCTTGCGGTACGGGGTTTTTCTTAATTGATGCCTGGCAGTTCCCTACTCTCACATGGGGAGACCCCACACTACCATCGGCGCTACGGCGTTTCACTTCTGAGTTCGGCATGGGGTCAGGTGGGACCACCGCGCTAAAGCCGCCAGGCAAATTCTGTTAATCTGTATCAAAGCTGAAAATCTTCTGTCTCTCTTCGCCGAAACAGCTTCGGCGTTGTAAGGTTAAGCCTCACGGTTCATTAGTATCGGTTAGCTCAACGCATCGCTGCGCTTACACACCCGACCTATCAACGTCGTAGTCTTCAACGTTCCTTCAGGACCCTTAAAGGGTCAGGGAGAACTCATCTCGGGGCAAGTTTCGTGCTTAGATGCTTTCAGCACTTATCTCTTCCGCATTTAGCTACCGGGCAATGCCATTGGCATGACAACCCGAACACCAGTGATGCGTCCACTCCGGTCCTCTCGTACTAGGAGCAGCCCCCCTCAATTCTCCAGCGCCCACGGCAGATAGGGACCGAACTGTCTCACGACGTTCTAAACCCAGCTCGCGTACCACTTTAAATGGCGAACAGCCATACCCTTGGGACCTACTTCAGCCCCAGGATGTGATGAGCCGACATCGAGGTGCCAAACACCGCCGTCGATATGAACTCTTGGGCGGTATCAGCCTGTTATCCCCGGAGTACCTTTTATCCGTTGAGCGATGGCCCTTCCATTCAGAACCACCGGATCACTATGACCTGCTTTCGCACCTGCTCGAGCCGTCACTCTCGCAGTCAAGCTAGCTTATGCCATTGCACTAACCTCCTGATGTCCGACCAGGATTAGCTAACCTTCGTGCTCCTCCGTTACTCTTTGGGAGGAGACCGCCCCAGTCAAACTACCCACCAGACACTGTCCGCAACCCGGATTACGGGTCTACGTTAGAACACCAGCCATTAAAGGGTGGTATTTCAAGGTCGGCTCCACGCAGACTGGCGTCCACGCTTCAAAGCCTCCCACCTATCCTACACATCAAGGACCAGTGTTCAGTGTCAAGCTATAGTAAAGGTTCACGGGGTCTTTCCGTCTTGCCGCGGGTACACTGCATCTTCACAGCGAGTTCAATTTCACTGAGTCTCGGGTGGAGACAGCCTGGCCATCATTACGCCATTCGTGCAGGTCGGAACTTACCCGACAAGGAATTTCGCTACCTTAGGACCGTTATAGTTACGGCCGCCGTTTACCGGGGCTTCGATCAAGAGCTTCGCGTTGCCGCTAACCCCATCAATTAACCTTCCGGCACCGGGCAGGCGTCACACCGTATACGTCCACTTTCGTGTTTGCACAGTGCTGTGTTTTTAATAAACAGTTGCAGCCAGCTGGTATCTTCGACTGATTTCAGCTCCACCCGCAGGGGCTTCACCTACATATCAGCGTGCCTTCTCCCGAAGTTACGGCACCATTTTGCCTAGTTCCTTCACCCGAGTTCTCTCAAGCGCCTTGGTATTCTCTACCTGACCACCTGTGTCGGTTTGGGGTACGATTTGATGTTACCTGATGCTTAGAGGCTTTTCCTGGAAGCAGGGCATTTGTTACTTCAGCACCGTAGTGCCTCGTCATCACACCTCAGCGTTAATAAGGTACCGGATTTACCTGGAACCTCCGCCTACATGCTTAAACCGGGACAACCGTCGCCCGGCTAACATAGCCTTCTCCGTCCCCCCTTCGCAGTAACACCAAGTACAGGAATATTAACCTGTTTCCCATCGACTACGCCTTTCGGCCTCGCCTTAGGGGTCGACTCACCCTGCCCCGATTAACGTTGGACAGGAACCCTTGGTCTTCCGGCGTGCGGGCTTTTCACCCGCATTATCGTTACTTATGTCAGCATTCGCACTTCTGATACCTCCAGCACCCCTCACAGGACACCTTCAACGGCTTACAGAACGCTCCCCTACCCAACAACGCATAAGCGTCGCTGCCGCAGCTTCGGTGCATGGTTTAGCCCCGTTACATCTTCCGCGCAGGCCGACTCGACCAGTGAGCTATTACGCTTTCTTTAAATGATGGCTGCTTCTAAGCCAACATCCTGGCTGTCTGTGCCTTCCCACATCGTTTCCCACTTAACCATGACTTTGGGACCTTAGCTGGCGGTCTGGGTTGTTTCCCTCTTCACGACGGACGTTAGCACCCGCCGTGTGTCTCCCGTGATAACATTCTTCGGTATTCGTAGTTTGCATCGGGTTGGTAAGCCGGGATGGCCCCCTAGCCGAAACAGTGCTCTACCCCCGAAGATGAGTTCACGAGGCGCTACCTAAATAGCTTTCGGGGAGAACCAGCTATCTCCCGGTTTGATTGGCCTTTCACCCCCAGCCACAAGTCATCCGCTAATTTTTCAACATTAGTCGGTTCGGTCCTCCAGTTAGTGTTACCCAACCTTCAACCTGCCCATGGCTAGATCACCGGGTTTCGGGTCTATACCCTGCAACTTAACGCCCAGTTAAGACTCGGTTTCCCTTCGGCTCCCCTATACGGTTAACCTTGCTACAGAATATAAGTCGCTGACCCATTATACAAAAGGTACGCAGTCACACCCGAAGGTGCTCCCACTGCTTGTACGTACACGGTTTCAGGTTCTTTTTCACTCCCCTCGCCGGGGTTCTTTTCGCCTTTCCCTCACGGTACTGGTTCACTATCGGTCAGTCAGGAGTATTTAGCCTTGGAGGATGGTCCCCCCATATTCAGACAGGATACCACGTGTCCCGCCCTACTCTTCGAGTTCACAGCCTGTGCATTTTCGTGTACGGGACTATCACCCTGTATCGTCGGACTTTCCAGACCGTTCCACTAACACACAAGCTGATTCAGACTCTGGGCTGCTCCCCGTTCGCTCGCCGCTACTGGGGGAATCTCGGTTGATTTCTTTTCCTCGGGGTACTTAGATGTTTCAGTTCCCCCGGTTCGCCTCGTTAACCTATGTATTCAGTTAACGATAGTGTGACGAATCACACTGGGTTTCCCCATTCGGACATCGCCGGGTCAAAGGTTCATATCACCTCGCCGGCGCTTTTCGCAGATTAGCACGTCCTTCATCGCCTCTGACTGCCAGGGCATCCACCGTGTACGCTTAGTCGCTTAACCTCACAACCCGAAGATGTTTCTTTCGATTCATCATCGACTTGCGAAAATTTGAGAGACTCGAACACACCATTAAGATGTGTCGTTTCAATTTTCAGCTTGATCCAGATTTTTAAAGAGCAAATATCTCAAACATGACTCGTAAGTCAGTTTTGAGATATGACGGCAGGTGACTTTCACTCACGAACCAGCAAGTGGCGTCCCCTAGGGGATTCGAACCCCTGTTACCGCCGTGAAAGGGCGGTGTCCTGGGCCTCTAGACGAAGGGGACGTATAAGTCTCAATCGCAAGACGCCTTGCTATTTACTTTTCATCAGACAATCTGTGTGAGCACTACAAAGGCAGGTTCTTTAAGGTAAGGAGGTGATCCAACCGCAGGTTCCCCTACGGTTACCTTGTTACGACTTCACCCCAGTCATGAATCACAAAGTGGTAAGCGCCCTCCCGAAGGTTAAGCTACCTACTTCTTTTGCAACCCACTCCCATGGTGTGACGGGCGGTGTGTACAAGGCCCGGGAACGTATTCACCGTAGCATTCTGATCTACGATTACTAGCGATTCCGACTTCATGGAGTCGAGTTGCAGACTCCAATCCGGACTACGACGCACTTTATGAGGTCCGCTTGCTCTCGCGAGGTCGCTTCTCTTTGTATGCGCCATTGTAGCACGTGTGTAGCCCTACTCGTAAGGGCCATGATGACTTGACGTCATCCCCACCTTCCTCCAGTTTATCACTGGCAGTCTCCTTTGAGTTCCCGGCCGGACCGCTGGCAACAAAGGATAAGGGTTGCGCTCGTTGCGGGACTTAACCCAACATTTCACAACACGAGCTGACGACAGCCATGCAGCACCTGTCTCAGAGTTCCCGAAGGCACCAATCCATCTCTGGAAAGTTCTCTGGATGTCAAGAGTAGGTAAGGTTCTTCGCGTTGCATCGAATTAAACCACATGCTCCACCGCTTGTGCGGGCCCCCGTCAATTCATTTGAGTTTTAACCTTGCGGCCGTACTCCCCAGGCGGTCGACTTAACGCGTTAGCTCCGGAAGCCACGCCTCAAGGGCACAACCTCCAAGTCGACATCGTTTACGGCGTGGACTACCAGGGTATCTAATCCTGTTTGCTCCCCACGCTTTCGCACCTGAGCGTCAGTCTTTGTCCAGGGGGCCGCCTTCGCCACCGGTATTCCTCCAGATCTCTACGCATTTCACCGCTACACCTGGAATTCTACCCCCCTCTACAAGACTCTAGCCTGCCAGTTTCGAATGCAGTTCCCAGGTTGAGCCCGGGGATTTCACATCCGACTTGACAGACCGCCTGCGTGCGCTTTACGCCCAGTAATTCCGATTAACGCTTGCACCCTCCGTATTACCGCGGCTGCTGGCACGGAGTTAGCCGGTGCTTCTTCTGCGGGTAACGTCAATTGCTGAGGTTATTAACCTCAGCACCTTCCTCCCCGCTGAAAGTACTTTACAACCCGAAGGCCTTCTTCATACACGCGGCATGGCTGCATCAGGCTTGCGCCCATTGTGCAATATTCCCCACTGCTGCCTCCCGTAGGAGTCTGGACCGTGTCTCAGTTCCAGTGTGGCTGGTCATCCTCTCAGACCAGCTAGGGATCGTCGCCTAGGTGAGCCGTTACCCCACCTACTAGCTAATCCCATCTGGGCACATCTGATGGCAAGAGGCCCAAAGGTCCCCCTCTTTGGTCTTGCGACGTTATGCGGTATTAGCTACCGTTTCCAGTAGTTATCCCCCTCCATCAGGCAGTTTCCCAGACATTACTCACCCGTCCGCCGCTCGTCACCCGAGAGCAAGCTCTCTGTGCTACCGCTCGACTTGCATGTGTTAGGCCTGCCGCCAGCGTTCAATCTGAGCCATGATCAAACTCTTCAATTTAAAAGTTTGATGCTCAATGAATTAAACTTCGTAATGAATTACGTGTTCACTCGTTGAGACTTGGTATTCATTTAGTGTCCGAAGACATTAAGAATCCATGTCACTTTGAGTGCCCACACAGATTGTCTGATAAATTGTTAAAGAGCAGTGCCGCTTCGTTTTCGCTGCGGCGCGGGGTGTGCATATTACGCTTTCCCGCTACAGAGTCAAGCGTTTATTTTGCTTTTCTCTGCTGACCCGGCGGCGTGTGTGCCGTTGTTCCGTGTCAGTGGAGGCGCATTATAGGGAGTTATTCCGAAGCCGCAAGGATAAAGTGAAAATTATTTTCCAACCGCTCACTTTCCAGGCGAATCACATTCCAGACCTCAATTTTCGCCTGGTTTTTAAACAAAAACGAGCCGCAAGCGGCTCGTTTTTTGGTTTTGTGACTTACTGCACTGCCACAATGCGATCGTCGTTGGCTTCCAGACGGATAACTTTGCCTGGAATTAACTCTCCGGAGAGGATCTGCTGCGCCAGCGGATTTTCGATCTGCTGTTGGATAGCACGTTTTAATGGACGCGCACCGTACACCGGATCGTAACCATTCTCGCTCAGCAGCTTCAGCGCCTCGTCGGAGATGTGAATTTCATATCCACGCTCTTCCAGACGTTTGTACAAACGCTGCAACTGGATCTGCGCAATCGACGCAATATGTTTCTCACCCAGAGGATGGAATACCACCACTTCATCAATACGGTTGATGAACTCAGGACGGAAGTTATGGCTCACGACACCGAGCACCAGATCCTTCATATGGCTATAGTCCAGCTCACCGAAACGTTCCTGAATCAAATCGGAACCCAGGTTCGAGGTCATGATGACAACCGTATTACGGAAGTCGACTGTTCTCCCCTGCCCATCGGTCAGACGACCATCATCCAGCACCTGAAGCAGAATGTTGAAAACATCCGGATGCGCTTTCTCTACCTCGTCCAGCAGAATGACGGAATAAGGACGACGGCGCACCGCTTCTGTCAGATAACCACCTTCTTCATAACCCACGTATCCCGGAGGTGCACCGACCAGACGCGAAACAGAGTGCTTCTCCATAAACTCGGACATGTCGATACGCACCATCGCATCATCGCTGTCGAACATAAAGTTAGCCAGCGCTTTACACAGCTCGGTTTTACCGACACCGGTTGGCCCCAGGAACAGGAACGAGCCAATTGGGCGATTCGGATCGGACAGCCCTGCACGGCTACGACGAATAGCGTTGGAAACCGCTTCAACCGCCTCGTTCTGACCAATTACCCGGTTATGTAAATCCTGCTCCATACGCAGCAGTTTTTCACGCTCACCTTCCAGCATGCGCGCCACTGGGATACCGGTCCAGCGCGCCAGCACTTCGGCAATTTCCGCATCCGTCACTTTATTACGCAACAGACGCATCGTTTTGCCTTCGGACTGCGTAGCAATCTCAAGCTGTTTTTCCAGCTCAGGAATTTTGCCGTACTGCAGCTCTGACATCCGGGCCAGATCGCCCACACGGCGTGCCTGCTCAATGGCAATTTTTGCCTGTTCGAGTTCCGCCTTTATGGTCTGAGTGCCGGAAAGGGATGCTTTCTCGGCTTTCCACTCTTCTTCCAGCTCAGAATACTGGCGTTCTTTATCCTCCAGTTCTTCATTGAGCATATCCAGGCGTTTCTTACTGGCTTCATCAGACTCTTTCTTCAGCGCCTGCTGTTCCAGCTTGAGTTGGATGATACGACGGTCGAGCCTGTCGAGCTCCTCCGGTTTCGAGTCAATCTGCATACGAATGCTCGAAGCCGCTTCATCGATCAGGTCGATTGCTTTATCCGGCAACTGACGATCGGCAATATAACGATGCGAAAGCGTCGCCGCCGCAACGATGGCCGGGTCAGTGATCTGCACATGGTGGTGCAGCTCATAACGCTCTTTCAGACCACGCAAAATCGCGATGGTATCTTCAACGCTTGGCTCAGCCACAAACACTTTCTGGAAACGACGTTCAAGTGCAGCATCTTTTTCAATGTACTGACGATACTCATCAAGCGTAGTGGCACCGACGCAGTGAAGTTCACCACGCGCCAGCGCAGGTTTCAGCATGTTCCCGGCATCCATCGCGCCGTCCGCTTTACCTGCACCGACCATAGTGTGCAGTTCGTCGATAAACAGGATAACGTTGCCTTCCTGCTTCGCCAGATCGTTAAGCACGCCTTTGAGGCGCTCTTCAAACTCACCACGGTATTTCGCCCCGGCCACCAGCGCGCCCATATCCAGCGCCAGTACACGACGGCCTTTTAACCCCTCCGGCACTTCACCGTTGACGATACGCTGCGCCAGCCCTTCAACAATGGCGGTTTTACCGACACCCGGTTCGCCAATCAGTACCGGGTTGTTCTTGGTACGACGCTGCAATACCTGGATAGTACGGCGGATCTCTTCGTCACGGCCGATAACCGGGTCAAGTTTGCCCTGTTCAGCACGTTCGGTCAGATCGACCGTAAATTTCTTCAAAGCCTGACGTTGGTCTTCGGCTCCCTGATCGTTCACGCTTTCACCTCCGCGCATTTTCTCAATCGCCTGAGTCACATTGGCGGTGGTCGCACCGGCAGATTTCAGCAGGTCGGTCAAGGTACCGCGTGATTCAAGCGCCGCCAGAACAAACAGTTCTGACGAAATAAAGTTGTCCCCACGTTTTTGCGCCAGCTTGTCGCAAAGGTTCAGCACACGCACCAGATCCTGCGACGGTTGAACGTCGCCGCCGGTACCTTCTACCTGCGGTAAGCGGCTCAGCGCCTGATCGATGGCTGTGCGTAACTGGCCAGCATTAATGCCAGCGGACGTTAATAAAGGACGTACCGATCCCCCTTCCTGATTCAGCAAGGCGCTCATTAAATGAAGAGGTTCGATAAATTGGTTGTCGTGCCCCAGTGCAAGGGACTGGGCATCGGCGAGAGCAAGCTGGAATTTATTAGTAAGACGATCCAGACGCATAACTCCTCCCATAACAGGTCAAATTTGCTACTGGAGATTAAATGAGGTCATCCCTCAATTATTCAAGGTTAATGACCTGAATTATGTGAAAAGAAAACGGCACGTGCCGGATCGTCTTGATTCTTTAGGTTATATCAGCCAAATAAAACTTGCCATACGACCCGTCGTCTTGTCGCGGCGATAAGAGAAAAAATCACCCTTTTCGGTGAAGGTACAGCGATCGCCACCGAAGATCTGCGTCACGCCGACATTATTCAGGCGCTGGCGAGCAAGCTGGTAAATATCGGCCAGATATTTATCCCCCGAAGGCAGGAAGGCGTCCACTGCTTGCGGATCTTTATCCATAAATGCTTCACGGACCTCTGGCCCCACCTCAAAAGCGCGAGGACCGATGGCCGGGCCAAGCCAGGCCATGATATTGGCAGGTTCATCTTTAAAGCAGGAGATGGTCTCCTCCAGCACGCCTTCACACAGGCCGCGCCATCCCGCATGCGCTGCTGCGACCTCGGTGCCTGAACGGTTACAGAACAGAACCGGCAGACAATCGGCAGTCATCACGGCACAAACCGTTCCCGGCGTATTACTGTAAGAGGCATCGGCACGTTTAGACGCATAAGGTTCCCCCGACAACGTCAGTACATCTTTACCATGCACCTGCTCCAGCCAGACCGGTTTCGACGGTAAGTTCCCCGCAGCAAACAGACGCTTGCGGTTTTCTTCAACGTGCTCCAGGTTGTCGCCACAGTGTGCACCGAGGTTCAGTGACTCCCACGCGCCCTGGCTCACACCGCCAATACGGGTTGAACTACAGGCAGCCACGCCCTCAGGCAGCGGCCACTCCGGGACAATCAGTTTGGTCATAACCAGTCCACTTGATCCTTATGTTCTTCGAAATCAGCACGCATGGCGTCAATCAGTTCCACCATATCCTGCGGGATCGGCGCATGCCACTCCATCTGAATACCAGTGATAGGATGGTAAAGACGCAGCATGGTCGCGTGCAGCGCCTGACGATCGAATTTACGCAGTACGCTGATGAACTCATCCGATGCGCCTTTTGGCGGACGCGGGCGACCACCGTATACCTGATCCCCCACCAGCGGATGGGTAATGTGCGCCATATGCACACGGATCTGGTGAGTACGCCCGGTTTCCAGACGCAGACGCAGACGCGTATGGATACGGAAGTGCTCCATGATGCGATAGTGCGTCACCGCGGGTTTACCCATCGGATGCACCGACATATGAGTACGTTTGGTTGGGTGACGGCTGATTGGCTCTTCCACTGTTCCACCAGAGGTCATATGCCCAATGGCTACCGCTTCATACTCTCGAGTGATTTCGCGCAGCTGCAGCGATTCCACCAGACGGGTCTGAGCTGGAACGGTCTTCGCCACCACCATCAAACCGGTGGTGTCTTTATCCAGACGGTGAACGATTCCCGCGCGCGGGACATCTGCGATCGGCGGATAATAATGGAGAAGTGCGTTAAGAACTGTACCGTCAGGATTCCCCGCCCCCGGATGAACAACCAGGTCGCGCGGCTTGTTGATCACCAGAATGTCATCATCTTCATAGACGATGTCCAGTGGGATATCCTGCGGCTCGAAGCGGATTTCCTCTTCGATTTCAGCATTGATGGCGACAGCTTCCCCACCTAACACTTTCTCTTTTGGTTTGTCCCAGATCTTGCCGTTTACCAGCACGCGCTGGTCAAGGATCCATTCTTTTATGCGTGAACGCGAATAATCAGGGAACAATTCGGCCAAAGCCTGATCTAAGCGTTGACCGAGCTGATTTTCGGAGACTGTTGCGGTGAGTTCTACTCGTTGTGCCATAAACTGCTTCTTCGTTTAACGTTGGGTTTTACGGCTTTGCCGTTTAATATAGTGTGCTATTGTAGCTGGTCTTAATCGGGAGCAGGAACAGAGTTTCTCCCGGACAAACATTTGAGGAAAGTCAAAACGTCATGACGCGCATGAAATATCTGGTGGCAGCGGCCACGTTGAGCCTGGCTTTGGTGGGCTGCTCCGGTTCAAATGAACAGGTCCCTGACAATCCGCCGAATGAAATCTATGCGACTGCACAACAAAAGTTGCAGGACGGTAACTGGAAACAGGCGATAACGCAACTGGAAGCGTTGGATAATCGCTATCCATTTGGTCCGTATTCGCAGCAGGTACAGTTAGATCTCATCTACGCATATTACAAAAATGCCGATCTGCCGCTGGCTCAGGCAACCATCGATCGTTTCATGCGTCTGAACCCGACTCATCCTAACATCGACTATGTGATGTACATGCGCGGCCTCACCAACATGGCGCTGGACGACAGTGCGCTGCAGGGCTTCTTCGGCGTGGATCGTTCCGACCGCGACCCACAGCATGCACGTGATGCCTTTAATGACTTCTCCAAACTGGTGCGCGGCTATCCGAACAGTCAGTACGTGACTGACGCGACCAAACGTCTGGTGTTCCTGAAAGATCGTCTGGCAAAATATGAATACTCCGTGGCGGAATACTATACCCGCCGTGGCGCATGGGTTGCCGTGGTTAACCGCGTAGAAGGTATGTTGCGTGATTATCCGGATACTCAGGCAACGCGTGATGGTCTGAAGCTGATGGAAAATGCTTACCGTCAGATGCAGATGACCGCTCAAGCTGAAAAAGTAGCGAAAATCATCGCCGCAAACAGCAGCAACACCTGATATTGCCTCAATGTAAAACGGCAGCCCGAAGGCTGCCGTTTTTTTATTCACTCTGGATATAAGCTGAAGCGGTTTAGCCTCAACACATCCTATCAACTATGACCGCAATTTTTACCTTCCACAAGGTAAATCTCACCTCTTCCTGCCCTGCCTCACAAAAAAGATTCCCTGACAAAAACCGACAAAATAACGTGATATAAATCACACATTTTGACATTAGGTCGGGTATGCTGGAATCACCAAGACGGAAAGACAAGAGGTAAAATTTATGACAATGAACATTACCAGTAAACAAATGGAAATTACTCCGGCAATTCGCCAGCACGTCGCAGACCGTCTCGCCAAACTGGATAAATGGCAAACTCATTTGATTAACCCACATATCATCCTGTCCAAGGAGCCGCAGGGTTTCATCGCTGACGCAACTATCAATACTCCAAACGGCCATCTGGTCGCCAGCGCAAAACATGAAGATATGTACACCGCAATTAACGATTTGATCAACAAGCTGGAACGGCAGCTCAATAAAGTGCAACACAAAGGTGAAGCCCGTCGCGCCACAACATCGGTGAAAGACGCCAGCTTCGCGGAAGAAGTTGAAGAAGAGTAATCCTTTAAATTGAGTGTACCGCCAACGCGCCTTCGGGCGCGTTTTTTATTGACAGGGTGAAAACAGTACGGGTACTTTAACGGTATCAAGCACAGGATGATTTCATGAAACTAACGCCGTTTTTCTTCGCATTCTTTTTTACCTTCCCCTGAATGGGAGGCGTTTCGTCGTGTGATAAAGAATGCGAAGACGAACAACAAGGCCTCCCACCCCGGGAGGCCTTTTTTATTGATAACGATAAAACGAGACAGGCAACACTATGACACCGGAAAACCCATTACTGGATCTACGCGTTAAAATCAGCGCGCTGGATGAGAAATTACTGGCGCTGCTGGCAGAACGCCGCTTACTCGCCGTCGAAGTGGGTAAAGCTAAACTGGATTCCCACCGCCCGGTACGTGATATCGACCGCGAGCGTGACCTGCTGGAGCGCCTGATTCAGCTCGGCAAAGCGCATCACCTGGATGCGCATTACATCACCCGCCTGTTCCAGCTCGTCATCGAAGATTCCGTTCTGACCCAGCAAGCGCTGTTGCAGCAGCATCTGAACAAAACCAATCCGCACTCTGCCCGTATCGCGTTTCTGGGTCCGAAAGGTTCGTATTCACACCTGGCGGCACGTCAGTATGCAGCCCGCCATTTCGAAGAGTTTATTGAAAGCGGATGCGCGAAGTTTGCCGATATTTTCAATCAGGTTGAAACCGGCCAGGCTGATTACGCCGTGGTCCCGATTGAAAATACCAGCTCCGGTGCCATCAATGATGTCTACGACCTGCTGCAACACACCAGTCTGTCGCTGGTTGGTGAGCTGACCATTCCAATTGACCATTGTGTCCTGGTCTCTGGCTCCACTGACCTGAGCAAAATCGAAACGGTGTACAGCCATCCGCAGCCGTTCCAGCAATGTAGCCAGTTCCTGAACCGCTATCCGAACTGGAAAATTGAGTACACTGAAAGCACTTCTGCGGCGATGGAAAAAGTGGCGCAGGCAAATTCCCCAACCGTTGCTGCACTGGGTAGCGAGGCCGGTGGCGCGCTGTATGGCCTTCAGGTACTGGAACGAAACCTGGCAAACCAGACGCAAAACATTACCCGCTTCGTGGTGCTGACCCGCAAGGCAATCAATGTGTCCGATCAGGTACCCGCGAAAACCACGCTGCTGATGGCCACCGGCCAACAGGCTGGTGCGCTGGTTGAAGCTCTGCTGGTACTGCGTAACCACAACCTGATCATGACCAAACTGGAATCGCGCCCGATTCACGGCAACCCGTGGGAAGAGATGTTCTATCTTGATATCCAGGCCAACCTGGAATCTTCCTCAATGCAGAAAGCCCTGCGTGAGCTGGGGGAAATCACCCGCTCAATGAAAGTGCTGGGCTGTTACCCGAGTGAAAACGTCGTTCCGGTCGACCCGACCTAACGTTCGATAAAGCGGCTTTTCTTCATTCCTGCCACGCTGACTGGCAGGGTGAAGATGGCCCCGGACAGCGGATATTGCGCTATCTCCGCTTCGTCCATATTTTCCCGGGTGGTCGTTATAAATAACGTCTTCATATCGTCACCGCCAAAGCAGACCATCGTCGGGCAACGAACCGGTAGTCTGTATTCCTCAAGCTGTTCGCCCTCAGGTGAAAATCTGGCGATACGCCAGCCATCAAACAGCGCGGTCCAGTAACAGCCTTCCTCGTCCATCGCAGCACCGTCAGGTATCCCCTCACCTTCCTGAAACCGTCGGAAAACGTCTCGCTTGCCAGGCTCTCCCTGTTCATCCAGCGGCGTACGATAGATAACGCCGTTTGGCGTGTCAGAGGTATACATCCATTGTTTATCCGGACTAAACGCTAAACCGTTGTGCCCATGAATATCACACTGGATCACTTTTGGAGTCAGGTCGTTGTCGATACGCATCAGCAGTGCACCGTTGTAATCACCCGGTCCCCAGAACGTGCCCGCATAGAACCGCCCATGATGATCGGTTCCCCCGTCATTAAAGCGCGCCAGTTGCGGATTAGACGGGTTATCACACACTTTGCGCTGGAGCAGCCCGTGCTTATCGGCAAGCCAGATACCATTGCGAATCGCGACGATAAACCCGCCACGCTCGCGCAGAGCGAAACAGCCCACATCTTCATGGAATGAAAGCACGGTGTGTTCAGCCGTCAGCAGATGATATCGGTGGATCTCCCCTTCCAGAATATCAGCCCAGTAGAGCGCACTCTCTTCTGCACTCCACGTTGGGCACTCAGGCAGATGTCCGGTGTAATTCAACAGTAGCTGCGGTTCAGCCATGACAGTTCCCCAAAATGAAAAAAGCCAGCGTTGCTGGCTTTTAGTATATACATCATCGCATTACTGGCGACTGTCATTTGCCTGACGCAACAACGTACGGCTCTCACTCTGGAAACGCTGTGCGTAATCGCCAAACCAATGCTCCACTTTGCGGAAGCTGTCGATAAACGCCTGCTTGTCTCCGTGCTCCAGCAGCGTAATGGCTTCGCCGAAACGCTGATAATAGCGCTTAATCAGTGCCAGGTTGTTCTCAGACGACATAATAATGTCGGCGTAAAGCTGGGGATCCTGTGCAAACAGACGCCCGACCATCGCCAGTTCCAGACGATAGATGGGTGAAGAGAGGGCCAGCAGCTGTTCAAGCTGCACATTCTCTTCCGCCAGATGCAGCCCATAAGCAAAGGTCGCAAAGTGGCGGAGCGCCTGAATAAACGCCATGTTCTGATCGTGCTCAACCGCGCTGATACGGTGCAACCGTGCGCCCCATACCTGAATCTGCTCCAGGAACCATTGATAGGCTTCCGGCTGACGACCATCACAGTAAACAACGACCTGCTTCGCCAGGCTACCGCTGTCCGGGCCAAACATGGGATGCAGACCCAGTACCGGGCCCGTATGCGCCGCCAGCATCGCCTGAAGCGGACCATTTTTAACAGATGCCAGATCGACCAGGATGCAGTCTTTCGGTAATGGAGGAAGCTTCCCGATAATCTGCTCCGTCACATGGATCGGAACGCTGACGATCACCATTCCGGCATCTTTCATCAGTTCCGGAGCATGTGCCCAATCCTCTTTTTCCAGAATACGCACCTGGTAGCCAGAAAGCGCCAGCATTTTTTCAAACAGACGTCCCATCTGACCGGCACCGCCCACAATGACCACCGGACGCAGGGACGGACAAAGAGTTTTAAAGCCCTTGTCATTTTCACTCGAATAAGATTCCCGCATCACACGACGCAAGACATCTTCAATCAAATCCGGAGAGACACCCAGCGCCTGAGCCTCTTTGCGACGAGAGGCCAGCATCGAGGCTTCACGCTCCGGGACATAAATCGGCAGGCCGTATTTGCTTTTAACCTCACCGACTTCAGCAACCAGCGCCATGCGGCGCGCCAGCAGGTCAAGCAGCGCCTTATCCACTTCATCTATTTGATCGCGTAATGCGGTCAACTCAGCAACCATAACTAACCTCTTAACCCAGACGCGTCGCCAGCTGGCCCTTTAAATCTTTATGGATCTCACGCAGCAGCGCATCGGTGGTTTCCCAACTGATACAAGCATCCGTTACGGATACGCCATGCTTCATTGCGCTACGCGGTTGTTCAGATGACTGATTGCCCTCGTGAATATTGCTCTCAATCATCAGACCGATAATAGAACGGTTGCCATCTTTGATCTGCGCGACCACCGATTCCGCAACCGCAGGCTGACGACGGTAATCTTTGTTCGAATTACCATGACTGCAATCTACCATCAGTGCAGGACGCAGTCCCGCCTGCTCCATCTCTTTTTCACACTGCGCCACATCCGCCGGGCTGTAATTCGGTGCCTTACCCCCGCGCAGGATCACATGACCATCCGGGTTACCCTGCGTTTGCAGAAGGCAAACCTGGCCTGCCTGGTTAATACCGACAAAACGGTGCGGCATTGCGGCGGCGCGCATGGCGTTGATCGCGGTAGCCAGGCTGCCATCAGTACCATTTTTAAAGCCAACGGGCATCGACAGGCCTGACGCCATCTCGCGGTGAGTTTGTGATTCCGTGGTGCGCGCGCCAATTGCGGACCAGCTGAACAGATCGCCCAGGTATTGCGGGCTATTCGGATCCAGCGCTTCCGTTGCCAGCGGCAGCCCCATGCTGACCAGCTCCACCAGCAGACGACGCGCAATCTTCAGCCCGGCTTCCACATCAAACGAGCCATCCATGTGCGGATCGTTAATCAACCCTTTCCAGCCAACGGTGGTACGTGGCTTCTCAAAATAGACGCGCATCACCAGATAGAGGCTATCGCTGACCTCCTCCGCTAATGTTTTAAATCGACGAGCATATTCAATGGCGGTTTCAGGATCGTGAATGGAGCATGGGCCACATACCACCAGCAGACGCGGATCGCGGCCAGCGATGATGTCAGAAATGGTCTGGCGAGAATGCTCAATCTGAGCCTCCTGCGCAACGCTCAGCGGGAACTCTGCTTTCAGTTGATCCGGCGTAATTAAAACCTGTTCGTCAGTGATATGTACGTTGTTCAGCGCGTCTTTTTGCATGATGGCGATCCTGTAAAACTCGTTTGCGATAGTTGTTTTCCTCGAAGAGGTGAAACCACGATACCATAAAAAGTAAACATTTCAATCCAAAATTCGTACACTTTAATTTACACAAGCCAATTTATTGCAAAAATAACGGGATAAAAACGTAAACTTTAAATTACACACCAACTTTCTTTAGCCAGGCTATGCTGAAGAAAAAAGGAGAATGGCTATGCGTTCAATTGCTCTCGCGCTGTTGTCGCTGTTTTTATCGGGTTGCCAGATCAATCCTTACACCTTCCAGCCCGACTGGACCAGTCCATCCTGGTTTGATGCAGGTAAAGAAGACGCCATGAACGGCCTGCCGGTTAAAGATAACCAGACCCTGGCCGATAGTTTTAACGACCCACACGTTGATCGTAGTGAATATCTCCGTGGCTATGCCGATGGCCAGAAAAAAGTCTGTGAAGAAGGTTTTATTCACGCCTGGGGATTAGCAGGCAAATCTTTTCCTGCCAGTTGCGATACTGCCGAAAACGCAGCAAAACTGCATGAGTCATGGCAAAAAGGGATGGATGAAAGTATGCGTTCCAGCAGACTAAATTAAGTCTGTTATTATCCATCGGAAAATAAAGAACAGTAGGATTTAGCTTAAGTCGGTCTCAGGCTATTTCTGACATAATGACGGCTTTGATAAACAATGGTATTCTGCCCGCAACTCTTAAGGACATCTATTTCCGGAGCGATGTGGCGGATTCTGGTGAGAAATTCATTCTTGATCTCTTTTTTCCGACTCACTCTGGTACTAATACTGTTCCTGATGGTGGGCCCAGCGACGGCAGGCGCGCTTACGGAAACGGATAAATCGGTACGCTCGATTGTTTCAGGTATTGTGAGCTATACGCGATGGCCGTCACTAACCGGGCAACCTAAACTCTGCGTTTATGCCTCTTCTCACTACACACATGCACTCAGCAACGAAGAAGGGCAGAACAGCGGGTTACCTTATACTCCCGTTATTGTACATAACGATCGGGAGGCCCTGGCCGCAACGTGCGATGCTATTTATTTCGGGTCAGAATCGCCTGCAAAACAACTTGAATTAATAAGTCAATATCAGGGCAGAGCATTGCTATTAATCTCAGAGCAAAATCCGGAATGTGCTATTGGCAGTGCCTTTTGCCTGATAATCGATCGCGATCAGGTACGGTTTTCTGTCAATCTTGATGCATTGACTCGCAGTGGCGTGAGAGTCAGTCCGGATGTATTAATGCTTGCACGGAATAAGCAGCATGGATAAAGATTTCGCGTCAACACCACGCCCGACGTTTAAAAGAACATTGAGGCGAATCAGCATGATAAGCGTCATCATAACGATGACGTTAATATGGTTATTGCTCTGCTTTGCATCCGTCGTGACATTAAAGCAATACGCACAAAAAAATCTCGAATTAACCGGCGCAACGATGAGCCATAGCCTTGAAGCCTCCCTGGTTTTCAATGATTCGCTGGCGGCCAATGAAACACTTGCCACCCTCGGTAAACAGGGTCAGTTTGCCGTGGCAGAAGTCGTGAACGTGCATAAAAAGCGGTTTGCTTACTGGTCATGGAACCCGGAAGATAATACCGACACGCTGGGCGCGCTGGTCAGCCGCTGGCTTTTCCCCGAACCCGTTTCGCAGCCCATCATGCATAATGGTTCGATGATCGGCGAAATTCGCCTTACCGCGCGTGACAGCCTCATCAGCCATTTTATCTGGATGTCATTTGCCGTTCTCACCGGCTGCATTCTTTTTGCTACCGTCGTCGCGCTCACCATTACGCGATCGTTACATCATGGCATGGTAACGGCCTTGCAAAACATTACCGACGTTGTTCATGACGTACGCACTAACCGCAACTTCTCCCGCCGGGTGAAAGACGGCCGTATCGAAGAATTTCACCAGTTTGGTGAAGACTTCAACAGTCTTCTGGATGAGATGGAGGAGTGGCAGCTGAAGCTACAGGCGAAAAACGCCCAGTTGCTACGTACTGCCATGCACGATCCATTGACCGGTCTTGCCAATCGGGCGGCTTTTCGTAACAGCATCGCGGCATTAATGAACGACATCTCCGCGAAAACAAACTCTGCTCTGCTGTTCCTCGACGGCGATAATTTTAAGTTTATTAATGACACCTGGGGGCATGCGGCAGGCGATTGCGTTCTAATTGAAGTCGCCAGCAGGATGGTTGAATTTGGCGATAAACGTTATCAATCATACCGCCTCGGCGGTGACGAATTCGCCATGGTGCTATACGGCGTGCATTCTGAACTCGAGGTCCAACACATTTCTGCTGCACTATCGCAGCAGTTTATCCGTCCGTTTGATCTGCATAATGGGCACACTGCATCAATGTCACTCAGCATTGGTTATGCTCTGGCGTGGGAAAATACCTCAGTAGAGGCATTACTGGAGCATGCCGACCGCAATATGTATCTGGTGAAAAACCAGCGTTCGAAAACAATATCCTAAAAGGAATACGATATGTTAAAGCGATACTTCGCGCCGTTGTTACTGGCATCACTTGTCCTGGCTGGCTGTCAGACTCCGCCAAAAGGGAAATTCACTCCAGAGCAAATCGCGGCAATGAAGTCATACGGCTTTAACGAATTAAATGGCGACTGGTCTCTGGGGCTGTCGGACAAAATCCTGTTTGATAAAAATGACGCCACACTGCGCCCGGAAAGTGAAACCCAGATCCAGACGATGGCCTCACGACTGGCAGCGACCGGCTTAAACCATGCCCGCATGGATGGTCACACAGATAACTATGGCGAGGATGGCTATAACGAGGCGCTTTCATTAAAACGCGCGAACGTCGTGGCAGACGCGTGGGCAAAAGGGGCAAATATCCCGCGCAGTAATCTCACCACGCAGGGATTAGGTAAAAAATATCCGGTTGCGAGCAACAGTACCCCGCAAGGGCGTGCTGAAAACCGCCGGGTGGCAGTCGTTATCAGCACACCATAAGGTTATTTAGCGGATGATTCGGCGAGCGACACGCCAGTTGCCGCTCGCCAGCGCAGCCAGTCAACCAGAACAAACAGAGCCAGACTCACGCCCATTACTGGCAACGCCAGCCCCAGCAGTATACTGATTATCGCCGTGACGACCTTTCCCCATCCCGAAAGCGCAAGCCAACTCTGACAAAGCGTCTGGACCGGATTTGCCGTCGATTGCGCTGGACGACGCATCCACCACATCCGGTATCCCCAGAGAATTAGCACACACAACGCCAGGCCAAACGCCACAAGCAGCAGCTGATTAACCAGCCCGAATAAGATCCCCATATGGAAATCCACCCCCCAGCGGGTGAGCTTCGCCATCAACGGGAAATCCTCGAAGCGGGTTCTGTCCAGAATCTGCATCGTATTGGGATCAACCGCCACGGCGTCGACCTGAGTCGGCCAGCTGCGATCGATTTCCGTCACGGTCCAGGCTTGACTCTCTGCTTTCGCCGGGCGGATCTCCAGCTTATTGGCCTCAATCCCTGCGTTACGTGCAGCGCTTAACACACCGTCAAACAGAGTCAAATCCATCGCCATTTCAGGCATCATCATTCCGCCGTGATGACCATGATGTTCAGCATGCTCATCCACGATCTCCTGCTGACCGGAAAGTGTCGTGTTCACCTGCGGAGTTAGCCAGTTCATCTCAGCACGCAGCTTATCAACGTTCCCGCCAGCCCATTGAGACCAGGTCAGGCCAGTCGCTGAGAACAGCAGCATCCCCCCCAGCAACGTCCAGCCTAGCGTCACATGCACGCGACGCCGATTCTGGAAACGATTGTTAATTCGGCGTTTTGGTCGGGTATAAAACCACAGGGCAATCCCTCCCAGCGCGGCAACCCACATCCACGAGGCCGCCAGCTCGCTATAGAGCCGCCCGACATCACCCAGCATCAGCGAGGTATGAAGATAATCAATGGTCTGGCGGAGCGGTAAAATGCCGCTGGTGCCGTATACCGTCATATCCCCCAGCACGGACAGGCTTACCGGATCGATAAAAATAGCCCGATTCTCCGACGGCCCAAGGTTCGGGTCAGCAAACATCACCCGGGTGGTTTCCCCTTCAGTCAGCCCCGGACGAACGGCGTGCAAACGCAAATCTGATCCAACCGTTTTTTCCGCCACGGCAATTTGTTCCGCCAGCGGCTGCGGCTCGCCCACGGAACTCGTGTGGAGCGCATGCCGGTAGAGCGCATTTTCCAGCTGTGGCGTTGCCACATACAGCGTACCGGTCAGCGCGGCAAAGAAGATAAACGGGCCGACAAACAGCCCAACGTAAAAATGCAGGCGACGCAGCAGGTTTCCCCATGCCGCGCGCGGAGTGCAGGTAGTCATACTTTTCCTTTTTAAGGCAAAAAGTTATCGATATTTTTTAAAGGGAAAAAGCAGACTGATGCGGCGGCGCGCGGGTATCAGGATAAAGCCAGGGGAAAAAGTGCCAGTGACTGACCGCCTGACGCGGTGGTTTAACGCGAAGCCTCTGCACCACCACGCTAAGCAGAACGATCAGAGCAAGCATCACGCCCGGAACATGCGCTAAAAGCACGCAATAGCCGCACGCTTCCGCATGGTCGACAGGCATCGTGTGCTGCATATCACCATGATGTTCATCCATCGACATCATGCTCATGTCATGGTGCATGCCCGGCATGGCACTCATGGGATCTTTTTGCAGCGAGACGGAGATAAGCGGTGCCACCACGATCAGCAGGATCGCGAACAATGCGGTCAATGCCGCTGCGCGTTTCCAGTTGTGCTGATGCAGTACGTTATCCACTTACCCTCCACGGAAGAGGCAGCATTGTAAATGATTTATGACAAAAGGGTTAACGCGAGAGATGCGATGGGATAAAAAAAGGGCCAGCCTTTCGGCCAGCCCTTTTTAACAGGATGTCGCTTAAGCGAATCTTAGTTCAGACGCTTTTATTCCAACATATTGAAAAAATACGTATTTAAAAAAAACAGAATGTTAGATATATCACAAGTGCAACACGAGGCCATCGTTAACATACTGCATAGACATATAATGGACACTAACACTCAATGATATAGACACTCAGCTAAACATTTTCTCCATCTGTTCATGGAGCTCATGAATCTCATGACTAGTTGGCAAATCCTGTTTTGTTAGTTTTTCGAGCTTTTTACGTGATTCCTCATCTAAGGAGCTCTGGTCTATAGCTGGTGCTTTTTGCTTGAACTTTCTTAATTTTCTTAGAAGAATGTGTTTCGAGCAACATTCATGCATCCACGTAATGAGTAATGGTAAACTTAACGAGATAAATACAACACCTTGATAATAAATAGTTGGAGATAAGGATACGATAAGAAAATCTTTATATTTATAACCAATAAAGAATGTAATTATCATATTAATGAATAAGGTTATGAGATAAATTCTCAAAGATGTATTACTCTTCATATTCACTCATCCCTTCAGTACGAGCATTTTTGATAAATGGCTCGGGATCTTCTTTAAACTCTTTTAGTTCTCTTGACAGCTTTCTCATTGCAAGCATGACGCAAATCAACATTGAAGAAACAGCACCTTCAATATATTTAGAAGCATTAGCCTTCATCCCTACTGGCTGAGTAAAAAATATTTTATGTTTTACCGACACTTCATATACATCAACAAACTCTCTATATAAAACAAGCGCTGGGATTTCCAAGTCAACATTGACTTTATTAGCAATAATATATTTATTAAAAATCATTTGCTCAGACTTATCTTCAAATTTAGGTTGAAGCAATGAACTTATGGAAAAATCTGTCGCACCAAAGCGCTCAACCAATTCATCATCTTCTGTCTTATCAGCAAGTACCTTTTCATCATTAAATGAAATAAAAAAACGTTTACCTTTCCATTCAACAGTAAAGGTTCTACTTGAAATAGGATCATCAACAAATTTAAAAACTGAAGATTGCGACACGGCATCGATTACTTGTTGTTTTGTGACTTTCATTTTTCACTATCCCCACACCCATTTTACAAAATACAATTAACAGACCTGAATCATTTGTTAAATAAAACACGATTAAACTTAAATTTTTCAATATTATTTAATGAATTCAGTGCAACAACCTCCTCCAAATGTTCTGGACCGAAATGTGCATAGCGCATAGTTTCACGAATATTAGAATGCCCGAGTATTCTTTTAAATACTAGTATATTTCCACCGTTAATCATAAAATGGCTGGCGAAGGTATGTCGGAGCACATGTGTTTTTTGGCCATCTGCAAGCTCGATGGCTGTGAGCTTAAGCATTTTTTTGAATTCCTGATAGCAAGGATGAAGGCGCAAGCGTGGTTTTACCTATGTGGCCGATATCAATAACGACGACAGCATCGACCTCAGCATCAGCCTGTTGCTGACAGAGCGAACTCTCGTCAAAGAAGTCGGCACCGAACTGTACGTCGAACATGCACCAGAGCCGCCGGAGCCGGTGACCCGTCCGATGAAGCTCTATGTTCACGGTGAGCTTGTGAGCGAATGGCATGAATGTCTTTAAGCCCTTTGATGACTGGCTAGCCGGATCGATCGCAGCACAGTCACCGGCGAGCCGCCGACGAATGGCCGCAGAGATCGCGAAGACACTGCGTACCTGACAGCAACGCCGCATTAACACGCAGAAAGAGCCGGACGGCACACCCTACGCAGCCAGAAAGCGCCAGCCGGTCAGGGTAAAAAAGCAGGGTTAATCGTGATATGTTCGAAAAGCTTCGCACCAATCGCTTTATGGAAGCTACCGGGCGGGATGATGCGTCCGTGGTGGAGTTTATTGGCAAGGTGCAACGTATGGCTCAGGTGCACCAGCTTGGGCTTAAAGACCGAACGAGCCAAAATAGTCGAGTTGTGCTCTACGAGGCTCGCCCATTACTTGGTTTAAATATTGATGATAGGTATTTTCTTGAAAAGATAATTATTAAGCATTTGAGGTTATAGCTAGTTATTCTTGATTAGAACCTGAATCAACCTAGTAGGACTCAAACATTGACACCTACTCCCACTAGGTTGATTTTTTTATTTTAATGATTGAAAAAATAATTCTTCCAAAATGGTTAGCGATTTACTTTCTCCATGAAATCTAACAAATCCATTTTGAATTTCCCATAAATAATTTCGTATGGTAGCTTAGAGCTGTCATAATCAACTATATCAACTAGGAATTCTTCATAGGTCATGGTTGCGTTCCACTTCGCATAATAACTATTAAAAAGTGACATAATTCTAAGTATCTGACGTTTAGTCTCTCTTTTATTATACCCACCTAATAGCTTGAATAACTTAATATTATTGTCAACATTGGTATTTGTTGCAATGAATCTCACTCTCGATCCTGATTCTTTTTTATAAAGCATGGCCAGAGCTAATGCTTCGATGTCGAAAATAACATGCTCATCTGAACCTTGAATATAAGGGTTTGCATGGGGAGGAGACAAAGTATCTTTGTCTCTCTTGAATAAAGAGTTACATGTATTGCAACAAGGAATAAGGTTATAAATGCTTAATGAAAAAATTGGATATTTTGATTTTGGAAGAAAATGATCAAGAGCCTGCCTATAAACTCTATTCTCATCAGTTATATTTCCAACTTGAGATTCGTTACACATCGGGCAATAATCCAATGCAAGCTCATCACCAACTTTACGAAGTACTTCACTAGGTATGGATTCATAGGACATTATATTTTTTAACTGCCTAACCCATTCAGGAGCTACTTCTAGGTCTATATTTCCATCATTTAAAGTTGTATATATTTTTTTGCAACATGATTTTATTGAGTGTGCATCATTAGAATTATTTAGTTCTGAGATATAAAAATCAACGTAATGACTTTGCAGTCTTCTATTGACAATTGAGATTTCATTTATTGCATCGCTCTTGAGTGCGCATATTCTATTAAGATTTGCATCGCCTCTTAGATGTATGCTCATTATTTCAAGTATCGAAGATATCTCGTTCAGGTCAGTTCCTTTGAAAAATTTTTGGGGGTTGTAGCATTCAGAAATAATAGGATATAGGTTGTTTACTTCCGTTAAAACATCTAACAACTCATTAAAACTCGCAGTTATTATTTTGAGAAAATTTTGGCTCAAGTAATATTTAAATTCACGGTATTCCGCTGTTTCATCATTGTACTCATTTATCTTATTGAGAAACACCATATCAGAAACAATATTATAGTACTCTTCAATGAACTCTGGAGAGAATTTAGTAGGGACTTTAATCATTTTTCACCCCCAAAATATATGTAAGGAATTTATTTTTTATCAGAGAGGTTATATATTCATTGTCGTTAATAAATGATCTGTCATTCTTCCTTTTAACTAACTCTTCTACCTTCTTCAAAACTCTCTCACCAACTGTTGCTTTTAAGAAAAAACCTTGGCTCATGGTTTTTTCAATTGATTCCCCAAAGCCAATTGACTCAAGTGTGCCTGTAACTATTTCTCTATTGTGGCCTCGAGTCAAGGATATTATATCTACAGGTAAGAAGTCAGAAGCAATTATAGGTGAGTGCGATGACATTAGTATTTGAAAACTTATGGTTTCATTGAATTCATTTAACATATCTAATATGTCTGAAAATATTTTACGTTGCCACTCTGGATGCAAGTACAGATCTATCTCATCAAGAAGTAATAGTATTTTTCTTTTATTTCTTGAGGAATTTATTTTATCAATTGAATTATATAGGCTCGAGAAAAGATGTAACAATGAAACTTCCCCACTACTCAACCCATTCCATTCGATGCTAAATAGAGCATCAAATTCTTTAGGCAATGCATTTGACATGCTTATTAAATCCGCAGCGGTTTCGGGTGAGTTTATATAAAAATTCAATTCTAATTCATTTGTTCTTATTTTGTCATTACTGTTAAATAACTTGTATATTATTTCTTGGACGAGGTTAACATCCTTTTTGAGTTTTATGAGTTCTTTAATTACTTTATCTTCATCGGCGACCACTGCGTGATCTTTAATTGTAAATTCTATTTCATTTATATAATTCCGGCCATTGGAGAAGAATAATGCCACTACAAATTTTAAATATAAAAAGTCTGCATTGTGCTTGTCGCTTGTTAATTTTTTAGAAAATGAATAAAGAATGGATGTTAGCGTAAAGAAAATTACATCTGACACTGAGTGAGCTAATTGACGATCGCTTGAAAGCTTACTGAAAATAAAAGAAAAAAATGTTAATCCCCAATTTTTATTTTTGAAATTAGTATAGGACATAAAATCATTATACTTGATAAATTGATATTCTTTTGAAGGGTATCCATATGGGGTTGGTGTGTTATTGTATTTTTCGTAATAATGATTAAAAAGAGAAATAAGCATATCGCCATACTTATTTCTAAAGTCAGAGTCTTTTAATATGGCCTTTGTTCGCTCCGCGCCAGAGAGTGAAAGTCTTGCTAAAATTGATATTTTATCCTGATTTATAGTATCCGGTAGCGATCTACCAGCATTGATAAATTTGGCAATCTTAGCTATTTCTTGTTTTTTATTAGATTTGCCTCTACCTGTATTTGATAATGATATGTCGATAAAGTTTTTAGCTGTGCCCTTTCTACTACCGAATAAGTATGAATTAAAATCAACAGTGTTGTTGGATTTAATCGTGAATATATCATTTTCAGTAAAGAAATCGACGGCGTTATAAATTATCTTGGTGGAGTAATGTGAACTGATATGAGATGGTTGGATTCCTTTGCAAGTTACATATATTTTGTTATTAGAATGCCATACCATAAACCCAGTGTTTTCATTTTCATAATGAAAGTCCTCAATAAAGGTTAAAATGGTGGTTTTGCCCGTGCCATTTTGTCCGATTAATAGAGTTGAAGGAATATCATCATAATATATGTCACGGTCAATGCCTTCGCGGATGGTCAAGCTTTTATGATCATATTTGATTGAAAACTTACTACTTAATTTGATGAAACTATCAAGGACACCATTATAATCCTCGATGTAAAGAGCTATTAATTCCATAGTGCAACCATTCTTAATTGAGTTTTTATATATAATACCCTTTTGATAGGGCTTGTCCAAATTCTGACATAGATAGAGTGATCAGCTTCCCATTGAATCAATAATGGTATGTTTGAAAACGCGCATCTGGCGAATAGCTAGCCGCTTTATTTAAATATTATAGAAATCGCCCCTGCCTTGCAATAAGGGGATCAGATTTGCGCACTAACTTACTGACTGGCTGTTGTCTCATCCAGCATCAAACCCCGTTGAATTGCCGACACGCCCTCTTGGCGGCATCCTCTCCCGCATGAAAACTCAAACCATCCTTCAGGACATTCTGCGCCTAATGCACAATCTGATCCGCACCGGTGTCATCATTGATGATCGACCTCGATTCCGGTCGCTGCCGCGTGCAAACCGGCGGCATTGTCACCGACTGGCTCCAATGGCTGACCTCCCGTGCTGGGCATTCACGCACATGGTGGGCACCTTCTGTGGGCAAGCAGGTGCTCATTCTGGCCGTGGGCGGTGAACTCGATACGGCGTTTGTGCTGCCTGCCATTTTCTCTGATGAGCAACCCGCGCCCTCGACCTCTGCCGATGCTTTTCACATTGTCTTTCCCGACGGTGCGGTTATCGAGTACGAACCCGAAACCAGTGCCTTAACCGTGAGTGGCATTAAAACTGCCGACGTTATGGCATCTGACACCATCACCGCCACAGTATCCGTCGTGCAGGTGATCCCGCCTGAAAAGGGCGGCTTCTGGCTGCGTGAGATGGGGCTTTATGGCGACACCGGCACGCTGGCCGCCGTTGGTAGCATGGCGGAAAGCTACAAGCCGAAACTGGAGGAAGGTTCCGGGCGTGCGCAAACCCTGCGCACGATTATCATCCTGTCAGACCTTGAGTCCGTCGAGCTCGCTATCGATTCATCCATGGAGATGGCAACCCAGGATTCGGCAGTTTTTTTATTGCCTGTGGCTAATGATCACTCATGGACATTACGCGATCTGCGTGGACATTCCGTGAACACTAAAATGAAAAAAGGGATTAGCATTACGCTAACCCCTTGTTTTCTACAAGCTTTCGGATGTTGCGAAAGCGCGTTATTAGTTCAGACGCTCTTTAATACGAGCAGACTTACCAGTACGCTCACGCAGGTAGTACAGTTTAGCTTTACGTACAGCACCACGACGTTTAACAGCAATGCTGTCAACTACCGGAGAGTGAGTCTGGAAGACACGCTCAACGCCTTCGCCGTTGGAAATTTTACGAACAGTGAATGCAGAGTGCAGACCGCGGTTACGAATAGCGATAACCACGCCCTCGAATGCCTGCAGACGTTTTTTGGAACCTTCAACAACCCATACTTTCACTTCCACGGTGTCACCTGGACGGAAGGAAGGTACGTCCTGCTTCATCTGCTCTTGTTCAAGTTGCTTAATAATGTTGCTCATAATTTAATCTCTTATCCTGGGTAAACTGATATTCGGGAGCGTATTACGCATTCCCATCATGTTCATGCTGCTGTTGCGCGTGTTCAGTTTTGAACTCGGCCAGCAACTTTGCTTGCTCTTCAGTCAGAGCCAGGTTTTCCAGAAGTTCAGGTCTTCTAAGCCAGGTTCGGCCCAGCGACTGCTTCAAACGCCAGCGACGTATCCCGGCATGGTTTCCAGACAGTAACACTGCCGGTACTTCCATCCCTTCTAACACTTCAGGACGAGTATAGTGTGGGCAGTCCAGCAATCCATCAGCAAAGGAATCTTCCGTTGCTGAAGCTTCGTGACCCAGAACCCCCGGAATAAACCGGGCGACGGAGTCAATCAGCGTCATTGCGGGTAACTCACCACCGCTGAGAACGTAATCGCCGATAGACCATTCTTCGTCAATCTCGGTTTGAATTACGCGCTCATCTATCCCTTCGTAGCGACCACAGACCAGAATCAGCTTTTGATTCGTCGCCAGTTCGCTCACGCCCGCTTGATCAAGCTTGCGTCCCTGAGGTGACAGATAAATCACCTTTGCGCCTTCACCTGCCGCGGCTTTTGCTGTGTGAATGGCGTCCCGTAAGGGTTGCACCATCATTAACATCCCCGGTCCGCCACCGTAAGGACGATCGTCCACGGTACGGTGCCGGTCATGAGTAAAGTCACGAGGACTCCAGCTCTGGATGCTCAGCAGGCCATTCTTTACTGCCCGGCCAGTTACCCCGTAATCGGTAATCGCGCGGAACATTTCAGGAAACAGGCTAATTATGCCAATCCACATAGCGCCGTCTTTTACCGTTTATCCGGAGAATTTAAAAACCAGGATCCCAATCTACTTCAATGGTTTGAGTAGTGAGATCGACTTTCTTGATAACCTGTCCATCGAGGAACGGGACCAACCGCTCCTTGATGCCAAATGCATCTTTCAGGTTTGCCTTGATGACGAGAACGTCATTTGACCCGGTTTCCATCATATCGATGACTTTCCCCAGGCTGTAGCCTTCGGTGGTAACGACCTGGCAACCCATAAGGTCTTTCCAGTAGTAGTCACCCTCTTCCAGCGCCGGCAACTGCGACGAATCCACGACAATTTCACAATTAGTCAGCGCATTCGCGGCATCACGATCGTCAACGCCTTTCAGCTTGATGATGATGTCCTGATTGTGGTGACGCCAGCTTTCCAGCTCGACCTCTTCCCACTTACCGCCTTTCTGGATAAACCAGGGCTGGTAATTAAAAATGCTATCAGCGTCTTCAGTGGAGGAAAACACTCTGAGCCAACCACGGATACCGTAGCAAGAACCCATTTTTCCCAATACGATCGGTTCAACAGGTGCTTTATTGCTCATCATGACCACCGTGACAGATTAAGCTGCTTTGTTTGCTGCTTTGATCAGCGTAGCAACGCGATCGGAAACAGTAGCGCCCTGGCCAACCCAGTGAGCGATACGATCCAGATCCAGACGAGTTTCTTCTTCTGCGCCAGCGGCCAGCGGGTTGAAGAAACCAACGCGCTCGATGAAGCGACCGTTGCGTGCATTACGGCTGTCAGTCACAACAACCTGGTAGAACGGACGCTTTTTAGCGCCGTGACGTGCTAAACGAATAGTTACCATAACATCCTCTTGTGTGAATAAAACAACCGGGCCCCATCGAGGAACGGAGCCCGGGTGTCATATTAAAAGCCCGAAAATTTTACTCATTTTCGGGCAAAAAGCAATCTCAAAAGCGATTAACGTCCTGGAAAGCCTGGGGGCATCATCCCTTTCATCCCACGCATCATCTTCGCCATGCCGCCTTTCTTCATTTTCTTCATCATGCGCTGCATGTCGTCGAACTGTTTCAGAAGGCGGTTAACGTCCTGCACCTGCATGCCGCAACCGGCTGCGATACGGCGTTTACGGGAACCTTTGATGATGTCCGGGTTAGCACGTTCTTTAAGGGTCATCGAGTTGATGATCGCCTCCATACGCACCAGCACCTTGTCATCCATCTGCGCTTTCACATTGTCAGGGATCTGGCCCATGCCCGGCAGTTTGCCCATCAGGCTGGCCATGCCGCCCATGTTTTTCATCTGACGCAGTTGCTCAAGGAAGTCGGTCAGATCGAAACCGTCGCCTTTTTTCAGCTTGCTCGCCAGCTTTTCAGCCTGCGCGCGGTCAACCTTGCTCTCGATATCTTCGATCAGCGACAGCACGTCACCCATGCCGAGAATACGGGAGGCAATACGATCCGGATGGAACGGCTCCAGCGCTTCAGTTTTTTCGCCCACGCCGAGGAATTTAATCGGCTTACCGGTGATATGACGAATCGAGAGGGCCGCACCGCCACGGGCGTCACCGTCCACTTTGGTCAGGACTACACCGGTTAACGGCAGCGCTTCATTAAACGCTTTCGCGGTATTTGCCGCATCCTGACCGGTCATGGCGTCGACAACAAACAGGGTTTCTACCGGATTGATAGAGGCATGCACCTGCTTGATTTCGTCCATCATCGCTTCGTCAACGTGCAGACGACCGGCGGTATCCACCAGCAGCACGTCGTAGAATTTCAGCTTCGCCTCTTTCAGCGCGGCATTAACGATGTCGACAGGTTTCTGAGCCACGTCTGACGGGAAGAAATCCACGCCAACCTGCTCTGCCAGCGTTTCCAGCTGTTTGATCGCCGCCGGGCGATAAACGTCCGCAGACACCACCAGCACTTTCTTCTTGTGCTTCTCGCGCAGGAATTTACCCAGCTTACCGACGCTGGTCGTTTTACCCGCACCCTGCAGACCCGCCATCAGCACCACGGCCGGTGGCTGAGCCGCCAGGTTAAGCACCTGGTTCTCTTCACCCATCGCCGAAACCAGTTCGTTACGAACGATTTTGACGAACTCCTGACCCGGGGTCAGGCTCTTGTTAACTTCATGACCAACCGCTTTCTCTTTAACGCGGTTGATAAAATCACGCACAACCGGCAACGCCACGTCTGCTTCCAGCAGCGCCATGCGCACTTCGCGCAGCGTTTCCTTGATGTTGTCTTCGGTAAGGCGTCCGCGGCCGCTGATGTTGCGCAGCGTGCGCGACAAACGATCGGTTAAATTATCAAACATTGTCTCTCGCCTGAGTAGAAACGTTGGGCCGCCATGAGCGACACATACACAGAATTTTGCCGGAGTATAACATGAAGGCGCCTTTGTTGTTATGCAACGGTTGGAGCAGGCGTCACGTAACGTTATACTGCTTCTCTTTCTTATTAAGACAACTGTCGATGCCTATATGCCTGTTTTCGCACTGATCGCCCTTGTTGCCTACTCTGTCAGTCTCGCGCTGATCATTCCCGGACTGCTGCAAAAAAACAGCGGCTGGCGGCGCATGGCTATTCTTTCCGCGGTGATCGCACTGATAAGCCACGCCTTTGCGCTGGAATCACGCATCATTCCCGGCGACGGCAGCGTGCAAAACCTGAGCGTCCTCAACGTCGGCTCGCTGGTCAGCCTGATGATCTGCACGGTGATGACCATTGTGGCCTCTAAGAATCGCGGCTGGTTACTGCTGCCGATTGTCTATACCTTTGCGCTGATCAATCTGGCTTTAGCCACCTTTATGCCCAATGAGTTCATTACGCATCTGGAGGCGACACCGGGTATGCTGGTGCATATCGGCCTGTCGCTCTTTGCTTACGCGACGCTGATTATCGCTGCGCTCTACGCCATGCAGCTCGCCTGGATTGACTACCAGCTCAAAAACAAAAAGCTGGCGTTTAACCACGAGATGCCGCCGCTGATGGTCATTGAACGTAAAATGTTCCACATCACCCAGGTGGGCGTGGTTCTGCTGACGCTCACGCTTTGCACGGGCCTGTTCTACATGAAAAACCTGTTCAGCGTGGAGAATATCGATAAAGCGGTACTCTCTATCGTTGCGTGGTTTGTCTATATTGTCCTGCTCTGGGGCCATTATCATGAAGGCTGGCGCGGTCGCCGCGTGGTCTGGTTCAACGTCGCGGGTGCGGGCATTCTCACCCTTGCCTATTTTGGCAGCCGCTTCATACAGCAATTTGCTGGCTAAGAAACAAAGGAGTTCCCCCTGGAACACATCTCTACCACCACGCTGATCGTTACGCTGATCGTCATGGTGGTCATCTCCGCCTATTTCTCTGGCTCGGAAACCGGCATGATGACCTTAAACCGCTACCGGTTGCGTCATCGTGCTAAGCAGGGTAACCGTGCCGCCCGTCGCGTCGAAAAACTGCTCCGCAAGCCGGATCGCCTGATAAGCCTAGTGCTGATTGGCAATAACCTTGTCAACATTCTTGCCTCTGCGCTGGGCACCATCGTCGGGATGCGCCTGTACGGCAATGCCGGGGTCGCTATTGCCACCGGCGTGCTGACGTTTGTGGTATTGGTGTTTGCCGAAGTGCTGCCGAAAACCATCGCCGCGCTTTACCCTGAGAAAGTCGCCTACCCGAGCAGCTTCTTGCTGGCACCGCTGCTGATCCTGATGATGCCGCTGGTCTGGCTGCTGAACATGGTGACGCGCCTCCTGATGCGGATGGTGGGTATCAAAGCAGACGTCACCATCAGTAGCGCGCTCAGCAAAGACGAACTGCGCACCATCGTGAATGAATCCCGCTCGCAGATCTCCCGACGTAATCAGGACATGCTCCTGTCGGTGCTTGATCTGGAGAAGGTGAGCGTGAACGACATCATGGTGCCGCGTAACGAAATCGTGGGTATCGACATCAACGACGACTGGAAAGCCATTGTCCGCCAGCTGACACACTCCCCGCACGGGCGTATTGTGCTCTATCGCGACTCTCTCGATGACGCCATCAGCATGCTGCGCGTGCGCGAAGCTTATCGCCTGATGACCGAGAAAAAAGAGTTCACCAAAGAAGTCATGCTGCGCGCCGCCGATGAGATTTACTACGTGCCGGAAGGAACACCGCTCAGCACGCAGCTGGTGAAATTCCAGCGTAACAAGAAGAAAGTCGGTCTGGTGGTCGATGAGTACGGCGATATTCAGGGGCTGGTGACGGTCGAAGATATTCTGGAAGAGATTGTCGGGGACTTTACCACCTCAATGTCTCCTTCTCTTGCGGAAGAAGTGACCCCACAAAACGACGGCTCGGTGCTGATTGACGGTAGCGCCAACATTCGCGAACTCAACAAAGCCTTTAACTGGCATTTACCGGAAGATGAAGCGCGAACCATGAATGGCATGATTCTGGAAGCACTGGAAGAGATCCCGGCAGCGGGCACGCGGGTGCGAATTGAACAGTACGATATTGATATCCTGGACGTGCAGGACAACATGATTAAGCAGGTGAAAGTCCTTCCCGTTAAACCCCTGCGCGAAAGTATCGCGGAATAATGTTGTAGTGCCGGGCAAGGCGAAACCACCGCCCGGCACTACAGGGCGGCAAATTACGCTTTCGCTTTTGCCACGGTCACCATCGCTGCGCGAATGGTACGGCCGTTCAGGGTGTAACCTTTCTGCATCACGCCCAGCACTTTACCGGCTTCCACCTCTTCGGACTCCACCATCGCAATCGCCTGGTGAACGTTTGGATCCAGCGGAACGTTGGTATCGGCAATCACTTCCACGCCAAACTTACGCACCACGTCGAGCATGGATTTCAGCGTCAGTTCGATACCCTCGATCATCGCCGCGTTGTCCGGATTCGCTTTATCCGCTACTTCCAGCGCGCGATCGAGGCTATCAATCACCGGCAGCAGTTCGTTGACGAATTTCTCCAACGCAAATTTATGCGCTTTTTCAACGTCCAGTTCGGTACGACGACGCAGGTTTTCCATTTCAGCCTTGATGCGCAGAACACCTTCGCGTTCGCGATTCTGTGCTTCTACCAGTTGGGCTTCCAGATTCGCAATTTTTTCATCGCGCGGGTCCACCTGCTCAGCAGATGCGTCTGGCTCTACAGCCTCAACTTCATCGTGCTGTTCCGTGATAATTTCTTCAGGGGCTTGCCCCTCAGGCGTTTTCTGTTCTTTACTACTCATGAATTTCTCCGCGTTTTTCTGCATTCATCTCGCTAACTTCGCTTATTATGGGGATCAGTTTCCGGGATTCAAGGGAACAAGACAGATTGTCATCATTCATCAGGCACAAGGACCTCCAGAAAATGAATAATCATTTCAGGTGTATTGGGATCGTCGGGCATCCGCGTCACCCTACCGCATTGACGACACATGAAATGTTGTATCGCTGGCTGTGTAGCAAAGGCTATGAAGTGATGGTTGAGCAGCAGATTGCACAGGAGCTGCAGCTGAAGAGCGTCAAGACCGGTACGCTGGCGGAAATTGGCCAACAGGCGGATCTCGCCGTGGTGGTCGGCGGTGACGGCAACATGCTCGGCGCGGCCCGCACGCTGGCGCGTTATGACATCAAGGTCATCGGCATCAACCGTGGCAATCTCGGTTTTTTAACTGACCTCGACCCGGATAATGCCCAGCAACAGTTGGCTGACGTTCTGGAAGGCCACTATATCAGCGAAAAACGCTTCTTACTGGAAGCGCAGGTATGCCAGCAGGACTGCCAGAAGCGCATCAGCACCGCGATTAACGAGGTGGTCCTTCACCCCGGTAAAGTGGCGCACATGATCGAGTTCGAAGTCTATATCGACGAAATCTTTGCCTTCTCCCAGCGTTCTGATGGGCTGATTATCTCCACCCCGACCGGCTCAACCGCCTACTCCCTTTCTGCCGGTGGCCCGATCCTAACCCCTTCCCTGGACGCCATAACGCTGGTGCCAATGTTCCCGCACACGCTTTCCGCCCGTCCGCTGGTCATCAACGGTGACAGCACCATTCGTCTGCGCTTCTCCCACCGCCGAAATGACCTGGAGATCAGCTGTGACAGCCAGATAGCGCTGCCGATTCAGGAAGGGGAAGACGTGCTGATTCGTCGGTGTGATTACCACCTGAATCTCATTCACCCGAAAGACTACAGCTATTTCAACACATTAAGCTCGAAGCTTGGCTGGTCAAAAAAATTGTTCTGATTTTGCATCCAGCGCTTTACTGTATATAAAACCAGTTTATACTGTATGAAAACACAGTTATGGTTTTTCATACAGGAAAACAATTATGCTGGCACAACTGACCATCAGCAACTTTGCCATTGTTCGTGAGCTTGAGATCGATTTCCACAGCGGCATGACGGCGATCACCGGGGAAACCGGTGCGGGTAAATCCATTGCCATTGATGCCCTCGGCTTGTGCCTTGGCGGCCGTGCCGAGGGAGACATGGTGCGCATGGGCGCAAACCGTGCCGATCTCTGTGCCCGCTTCTCCCTGAAAGACACCCCTGCCGCCCAGCGCTGGCTGGAACAAAACCAACTGGAAGACGGACGTGAGTGTTTACTTCGCCGCGTGATCAGCAGCGACGGTCGTTCACGTGGCTTTATCAACGGTACGGCGGTTCCACTCTCCCAGCTCCGCGAGCTCGGCCAGTTGCTTATCCAGATCCACGGCCAGCACGCACATCAGCAACTCGTCAAACCAGAACAGCAGAAAGCCCTGCTTGATGGCTATGCGGGTGAGTACGCGCTTACTCAGCTTATGGCAGAACACTATCGCCAGTGGCATCAAAGCTGCCGTGAGCTTGCCCAGCACCAGCAGCAAAGCCAGGAGCGCGCAGCACGCGCCGAGCTTTTGGAATACCAGTTAAAAGAGTTGAACGAATTCAACCCGCAGGCGGGTGAGTTTGAGCAAATCGACGAAGAGTACAAGCGTCTGGCCAACAGCGGTCACCTGCTTTCAACCAGTCAGAACGCCCTCAACATGCTTGCGGATGGCGAAGACGTGAACCTGCAAAGCCAGCTGTATAACGTTCGTCAACTGGTTACCGAACTGGCTGGCATGGACAGCAAACTTTCTGGCGTACTGGATATGCTGGAAGAGGCCGCGATTCAGATTTCAGAAGCCGGTGATGAATTGCGCCACTACTGTGAACGTCTGGATCTCGACCCGAACCGTCTGTTTGAGCTGGAACAACGCATCTCCCGTCAGATCTCACTGGCCCGTAAGCACCACGTTACGCCGGAAGAACTGCCAAATTACTATCAGTCTCTGCTGGGAGAACAGCAGCAGCTTGACGATCAGGCTGACTCGCAGGAAACCCTCTCTCTGGCGGTGAACCTGCATCATGAACAGGCGCTGGCAACAGCGAAACAACTGCATGAGATTCGAGTGCATTATGCCCAAGAGTTAAGTCAGCACATCACCGACAGTATGCACACGCTGGCGATGCCGCACGGCGTATTTACGATCGATGTCCGCTTTGAAGAGAATGTGCTGACGGCAGAAGGTGCGGATCGTATTGAGTTCCGCGTCACCACTAACCCCGGTCAGCCGCTGCAGGCCATCTCCAAAGTGGCGTCCGGCGGTGAGTTGTCGCGTATCGCACTGGCGATTCAGGTGATTACAGCGCGTAAAATGGAAACCCCGGCGCTGATTTTCGATGAAGTGGATGTTGGGATCAGCGGTCCAACGGCGGCGGTAGTCGGTAAGCTGCTGCGTCAGTTAGGTGAATCAACACAAGTCATGTGTGTTACCCACCTGCCACAGGTGGCAGGCTGTGGTCATCATCACTTTATCGTCAGTAAAGAAACCGACGGTGAAATGACGGAAACGCACATGAAACCGCTCGATAAACGTGCGCGTCTACAGGAGCTGGCTCGTCTGCTTGGCGGCAGTGAAGTCACGCGTAATACACTCGCAAACGCGAAAGAACTGCTGGCGGCATAAACTTTTTCGGGATCTCAGGGTCATAGAGAACAACAAAAACGCCGCCAGACCGGTTTCAAAGTGGGGCAAGGTCTATTATCATCGGCATATTACATATGAGCCGCGTTCTGCTCGGGCCCGAAAAGGAATCAAATCACTATGCGTTGTAAAATGCTGACCGCTGCCGCAGCGGTTCTTCTGATGTTGACCGCAGGCTGTTCCACTCTGGAGAAAGTGGTTTACCGTCCTGACATCAACCAGGGGAACTACCTTACCCCTAACGATGTGTCCAAAATCCGTGTGGGGATGACACAACAGCAGGTCGCTTATGCACTGGGAACCCCGATGATGTCCGATCCGTTCGGCACAAACACCTGGTTCTATGTATTCCGTCAGCAACCGGGCCACGAAGATGTGACCCAGCAAACCCTGACGCTGACCTTCAGCAGCGCTGGTGTGTTGACCAACATCGACAACAAGCCTGCCCTGACCAAATAATCAGGCGTCAGAAATGCAAAAAGGTGCTCAATGAGCACCTTTTTTGTTTCTGAATTCTTGCACAGAGACGTAGCGCTCCGGTACGCGTCAGCGTCACCGGGGAAGAAAGCGCTACTTAGCCGCTTTCTCCGCACGCTGACGACGCAGCTCTTTCGGGTCGGCTATCAACGGACGATAAATCTCCACCCGGTCACCTTCTTTCAGCACATCACCCAGCTTAACCGGGCGGCTGTAAATCCCGACTTTATTCTTCGCCAGGTCAATATCACTGCGAAGCTCAAGGATGCCGGAAGCGCGGATAGCCATCTCAACAGTCGCGCCCTCTTCCAGCGCTACACGTTGCAGATACTGCTTCTCCGGCAGCGCGTACACCACTTCCACAGCAATCTTATGCGACACTGTAAACCTCTTTGGCGCGGGTGGTGAACGCCTGAACCATATTAGAAGCCAGCTCTTTAAAGATGCGACCAAACGCCAGCTCAATCAGTTTATTCGTAAACTCAAAGTCCAGATGGAACTCGATACGACAGGCGTCAGCGCTCAGGGGCGTAAACTTCCAGCCACCCATCAGCGTTTTAAACGGACCATCCACCAGATGCATCAAAATACTCTGATTACTCGTCAGCGTATTACGCGTGGTGAACGTCTTGCTGATCCCCGCTTTGGAGACATCCACCGCTGCGGTCATCTGCGTTGGACCAGACTCCAGAACACGGCTCCCGGTACATCCAGGAATAAACGCTGGATAAGACTGAACATCGTTCACTAACTGATACATTTGTTCCGCGCTGTAAGGCACAAGCGCAGTACGGCTAATCTGAGGCATAGCATTTCCCATGGTCACACAACGGACAAATAATAACATTTATCACCTGTTAAAAAAACGCTAAGCCTCATCTCGTGCTAAGATAGCGCGTTAGACCTCACAGGACGCAATGAGGTGACTTTTTGAAATCAGATTACCGACGGCTTTACGACACTTATGACGAAGAAAAAAGCACATAAACCAGGCTCGGCGACCATTGCGCTCAACAAGCGTGCTCGCCATGAGTATTTCATTGAAGAAGAATTCGAAGCTGGCCTTGCCTTGCAGGGCTGGGAAGTAAAATCGCTGCGCGCCGGGAAAGCCAACATCGGCGATAGCTACGTGATCCTGAAAGATGGTGAAGCCTTCCTGTTCGGCGCGAACTTTACGCCGCTGACTGTCGCCTCTTCGCACTATGTTTGTGACCCAACACGCACACGTAAACTGCTGCTGAACAAGCGCGAGCTGGAATCCCTCTACGGTCGCATCAACCGTGAAGGTTTCACCGTGGTTGCTCTGTCGCTGTACTGGAAAAATGCCTGGTGCAAAGTGAAAGTTGGCGTTGCGAAGGGTAAAAAACAGCACGATAAACGTACTGACCTGAAAGAGCGCGAGTGGCAGCTCGACAAAGCGCGCATCATGAAAAATGCAGGGCGTTGATTCTGCACACTTATTGTACTATTCAATAAGTTAGCGTTCCGGGCTGGTATCCAGGAAGTGAAATCTGGTATACTCAGTTCAACACTATTGGGGCTGATTCTGGATTCGACGGGATTTGCGAAACCCAAGGTGCATGCCGAGGGGCGGTTTGCCTCGTTAAAAGCCGCAAAAAAATAGTCGCAAACGACGAAAACTACGCTTTAGCAGCTTAATAACCTGCTCTGAGCCCTCTCTCCCTAGCTTCCGCTCTTAAGACGGGGATCAAAGAGAGGTCAAACCCAAAAGAGATCGCGTGGAAGCCCTGCCTGGGGTTGAAGCGTTAAAACTAATCAGGCTAGTTCGTTAGTGGCGTGTCTGTCCGCAGCTGGCGTGCGAATGTAAAGACAAACTAAGCATGTAGTACCGAGGATGTAGAAATTTCGGACGCGGGTTCAACTCCCGCCAGCTCCACCACTTTTTAGTAAAACAAAGTCTACTAAAGACTATCAAGGCCGCACCTCGAAAGGGTTGCGGCCTTTTTCATGTCCAGTGAAGTCTACTGAGAATTGCTAGAAACTACTTGTTATGACACCCTGTTTAGTACCCCGACCATTCAGGCTACTAAAAATGGGATACTAAAAAATGGCAAGAATCGTTACTAAGCTCAACGACACTCAGATCAAGAAGGCCAAGGCAACAGACGATAACAAAGAGATAACACTGTATGATGGCGATGGCTTGATGTTGAGAGTTAAGCCCAGTGGTAAAAAAGTGTGGTATTTCAACTATCAAGTGCCAGCGACCAAAAAACGAACAAAAACAAAATTAGGAAACTACCCTCATCTTACCCTTGCTCGTGCTAGAGCAATGCGTGATGAATACCTGTCACTGCTCGCAAACGGCATCGACCCACAAGTTCATAATGAAAAAGTGGCTAATGACCTGAAAGATGCTACTGAAAATACATTGCAAGCAGTTGCTGAACGCTGGTTAGAAGAGAAGAAGAAGACAGCAGGACTCTCGCAAGACCACGCTAACGATATCTGGCGTAGTCTTGAACGGAACATCTTTCCAACGCTGGGTAATGCTCCTATCAAAGAGATTCGCCCCAAAATGCTCAAGCAGCATCTAGACCCAATTGAGCAACGAGGTGTACTTGAAACTCTACGCCGCATCATTTCCCGTCTGAATGAAATCTTTCGCTATGCCGCCACGGAAGAGCTTATAGAGTTCAATCCTGCCGACAATCTCGCTCAGCGTTTCAGTAAGCCTAAGAAGCAAAACATGCCTGCCCTTCCACCCGATGAGCTACCACGCTTCATGGTTGCTTTATCTAACGCATCTATACGGTTAGAAACCCGTATGCTGATCGAGTGGCAATTGTTGACGTGGGTAAGGCCCGGAGAAGCGGTCCGTGCTCGTTGGTCCGATATTGATGAAGAGAACAGATTCTGGAACATTCCAGCTGAGTTCATGAAGATGAAACGTCCTCACAAAGTGCCGTTGAGCAAAGAAGCTCTACGCATACTTGAAAACATGCGCCCTATCAGCAGTCATAGAGAATGGGTCTTCCCCAGCATCAAAGCTCCCCTCAGTCATATGCATGAACAAACAGCTAATGCGGCCATAATTCGTATGGGATTTGGCGGAGAGCTTGTTGCTCATGGAATGCGGTCTATCGCAAGAACAGCAGCAGAGGAATCCGGTAAGTTCAGGACAGAAGTTCTTGAGGCCGCCCTTGCCCACTCAAAGAAAGATGAGATCATAGCCGCTTATAACCGTGCCGAATATCTTGCTGAAAGAGTGGCGTTAATGCAGTGGTGGGGAGATTACACTCATGCACAGAAACACAAGGCTCTCGCGGCCTGACCATGTTGCAAATTCTGAGACGTATAGCTAGCCTTGAGAAGGTTTTGATGTCATAGGCTCGGCTATGAGTATCCCGTTTAGGCAGGATACCATTAATGAAATAAAAAACTTTATCATTAATATTCAGATGGTTAGGAATATCATATTCCCTAATTTCTTCAGGTGATGACAAGGCACTGATTGAAGCGGAGGCCCAAAAACTTTTCACGACATTGATACGCAACGGTTTTTGGTTTTTAAGCTTTTAAAACCCCAACCAACTGATAAACAACAAAAAACATTTACATACAATAATGTCTATTGACACTTTATTTTTTACAAATAGTTAGTTATAAATAAGTCAGTAGGGTTGACTAATCACATTAAATTGAACATTTTTTTAGATAAGTGTTAACTTTTTTACTACACACAAGAAAGGATTTATGATGATCGATATTAGTTCCGCCAAAATAGAAAAAATAATTATTCACCAAGTAGGTAATAAAATACGGGAAGAAGGTTTTCGATTCTCAGATAAAGAGGCTAATATAAATGAAAATCTAAATGATTTATTATTAAAACATTATCTTTTACCCTTATCGAAAACCAACTCTTGCTTTCAATTTTATCATGAATCAGATATTACTCTCAATGAAATGCATCAATTTTCCTCTCGTATTTTTAACAACCCAAAAACATTTAAAGACCAATCAATAAATATTGCGAAACATTTATATAGTGCATCAACTCATCCAAATATATCGGGAGGGGATTTCATTGTCATCCTTTTTTCAGACATTAAATTGAAAGACAGCTTATCTTATGGTATAGCAACATTAAGAATAGAAAACAAAGATGATTACCTTGATATTCAGGATAATAATGGAGTATTCCAGCCTTTAGAAAAATCGGGGATTTCTTTGACTAAAATTCAAAAAGGAGCATTAATCCTATCAACTACAAACGTTATATTTGCTATTGACAATTTAGGACAAAAAACTAAATATTGGTTGGATTCATTTCTAAAAGCTGTTCCAGTAAAAACCAAAGCATCGTGTCTTAGAGCAGGTGGAGAGATACTGAAATCTATCTCAACTAAAATTAAAGAAACATCAACATTATTAAATATCAATGATGAATTGGATAGAAAGATACAAAGCTCAGATGAGATTTCTTTAAAAGATATAAAAGATATAGCAAAAAAACACCTTAATAGCGAAGATGTTGATACAGTTCTCACCAGAGTTAGTGAGAAATTCGGTTTTGAATTATCTGATGATATAATCATTGAGTCAAAAGATTTATTACCTGTGGCAAAAAAAATATCAAACAAAACTAAAATTGATGATGGAATCAGTTTATTAATAACAGATAAAAATCATCATATTGACAATGTTTCAGTTACAAAAGTAGATAACAAAATTCAGGCCATAATCGATATCACCATAAAGGAATAATAAAATGGGTGAAGACTCTAAAAAATCAGGCGAGATCGGGGAAAAACTAACCACTAATATTTTATCCAGCATTGGGTGGTTAATGTCTTTGCATAATGTGTCTATAAAATGCAATACCCCCGAACATCTGTCCGAAAAAGGAAAGCAACGTTCGACACATGGTGAAGACCAAATTTATATTTACCACAATCCATTTCATGACGAAACGACTAACATAGTTCACATCTCTGTTAAAAATAATATCAAAAAATATCCTGCCGAAGGTACATTAAAATCAAAATTTAAAAATTACATAAAAGAACTACAAGAAACAATCGACTGCGCAAGACATAGCCCTGAGCTAAAAGCTTTAAACATAGCTAATAACTCCAGAAAAAACAAAGTTAATATAGGTTTGATTATTTGGCTTCACAATGACAAAGAAAATATAGAATGCGATATTATTTCTATATTATCTACAATCCGTGTTGAACAAAACATTAAATACCCTATGTATTTAATTGATAATGCCAGAGCTTCATTTCTTTTAAAAATAGTAGATGATATAAAAAATCGATTCAGTGACAAGAAAATTAGTTTTTTTTACCCTAAAATAGGTTCAGCTATTTTGGTCGAAGAGAATCGGAGTGGAAACAGTCTACCATTGGAACTAATTGCATCTGAAGTAATACCGTTTACTATAAATGATGGAAACGCAATTAGTCTCATTTTCTACGCCAATCAATCCTTCTCTCTTGATTCTTACAAAAAGTTAATTGCTTATTCACTGCAATTTTCTAGTGGCTTAGTTCAAGAAATAAGAATTGGCATGCCAGATTACAACCCGACAAAACATGAGCAAGAAGCAAAAATAGCAAGAATGCATTTCTCAAACAGGGAGGAAGAAATCATTCCATTCTCATTCAACCGTTCGATGTTAAGTTTCTTAGAATAAGGATTTTTTATATGGACACGAAATTCGATATAAGATCCACAATACTTTCTGGTAATGAATTAAGGGTTCTTTAAAATAGTGAACATATTTCCTATGGCGAGATTCATAATACATTAAAAAGCAAAGGAATTTTTATTGGAGAGTCCGATAAATCGATCACAGTTCCGCTTTTGGCATCAACCATTCTTAAACCTGATGAGTTTTCAAATTTAATTGAATCCAGTATAAATAGAGAATCTATACCAAAGAAAAAAACGCTGTCTCATGAACTTACAGCAGATAATTTAGATTGGGTTTCTCCTCTCAAAGGATTATTTGACGAGCAATTAAATAGTAACTTATTAATTTCAGACGTCGATAGCATTAACTTTGTAGATTTTCCAGATGTTGTTATTGAAGACAACAACAGAATTAAGATCAGCTACAAGGTTAACAGAAAAGACTATAGCAAAGATTGGATAGAAAGAGATCTGGACTTCTCTGGTGAGATTATTATTGAACGTTCGGGAAATCAGTTAAAATTGGATCTCCTAACAACTCACTCATCTAAAGAAACAGAAAAAATAAATAAAAAAATAGCAACTGAAATATCAAAAAAATTACATGACTTAAATATTGTAAAATCTGAGCACCCAAACATCATTACTTTCGGAGCATTCGATAACGAAGAGAGAGTGAGGTTTTTCAAAAGGTTAACAGCAGGGAAAAAACCAAACTTATCTCTTGGAACAGTTGATAACATCGAAATAAATTTGGATCAAAATGGCCCCAAAATACCAAATGACCCGCAGATTTCGTGGATGAATAAAACCGTAAAAAGAATAAAAATTGATGGTGACCGACTCAATGATATATTCCTGATCTCTGATGAGAAATATTACAAACACATACATATTTTGAAGATGGAAATTGAATATCCTTTTTCATTTGGGCAGAATTCGGGAAGATGTAAAATTGTTTTTTCATTTAGTACCCCCAGCAAAAAAAGCGATATCCATGAAGAAAGTGAGTTTATTTTCTTTTGTTCAAGAGTCACAATGGATAACAACATTAACCCGGATGCAAAGAAAACCGTATCGCAAAGAATTGATTTCTCCTTAAAAGATCTAATAGAACTCAAATACAATGAGATTCTTTCGGAAAGAAGTGCGAAGAATAGTAAAACTGTTATAGATAATGATGCAAGTTAAACTATGATATTAGGAGATGAGTCCACCCTGTTGATATACAAAATTAATTTAAAAAAGATACACGGTGGCACTCATACTTCATATATGCTACAGGGCCAAACATTACCCCACGTAAAATAATAAATACTAGTAATGTGATTATTTTGGTTGTCGAGTATGAATGAAATTTCAATGATCACGAGTATATTTTTTCAAAAGAATCAAGCATTAATTCATATTGGTGATTAAAAACCACCTTTATATAATTATATGTTATTAAAACTAATGTCTATTATTCGTTGTGATATGCTATTTTCATCATTTATATAGCCATAAACTTATCAGGTGAAAAGGTTTATAAACTATATTTAAGATTTATAAGATAAATAATAATGGAGAAAAAATATGACTGTTGCAGTATCATTGATAAATATGAAAGGTGGTGTTGGGAAAACTACTCTTACCTTCAATTTGGCTTGGTTTTCAGCATGGCAAGCAAATCTTAGAGTATTAGCGATTGATTTAGATCCACAATCTAATTTAAGTCAATATTTTATGGGCGCTCAAAAGTATCTGGAATATTTAAATTCTGATAAACTTACCGTTGTGGATATTTTTGAACAATTTTCTGCGCCTAAACAGACAAAGGGTGCGCCATCAGCTCTAGAACCGAAAGAAGTTATACATCGGTTACATCGCTGGAATGATGGAAGCCTACTTGATCTAATACCTTCCCGTCTTGAATTGGCATGGACACTTAAAAACCCTACAGAGAAAGCACATTTATTGCCACAGTTTTTATCTCAAGTAAGTGATAATTACGATTTAATACTAATAGACTGTGCTCCTACAGAGTCCATTCTAACAAATGCAGCATATCGTTCAAGTCGATACGTTGTTGTACCAGTTAAGCCAGAATTTTTAGCTACCATCGGTCTTCCCTTGTTAGGGAGATCGTTGCAAGAATTTAGTTTAATGCATCAAAATCAATCTCTTGAAATGGCTGGAATTATATTCAATGATGCGAGAAGAAGTAATCCACCTCCTGAACAAAAATCATCAAAATCTGATGTTAAAAAACTTGCAAAACAACTAGGCTGGGCTGTATTTGATGAAGTTGCCCATCACTCAGATTCTTATCCAACAGGTTCACGTCAGGGAACGCCGATTTTCTTAACCGATTATGCTCATCATTATGTTAAAGATGAATTCAATGAAGTAGGTAACAGGTTTTTGGAGGTCATTGGACTAAAATGAGTAAAAAAAATATAATTTCACTGGCATTGAGTATTGCTAAAATACTCGAAGATTACACTGAAACAGAGATCCAATCAGCTGTTGATCTCTTAAACACGTATGGTAAAGGTGCGGATTTGCTTAAATATCTTTCAGGAAAAGATAATTTATCACCAATTCGTCACACTCCAAAGAAAATTAACCATGACATCAATAAGATTGCTTTGTCATACTCTGTTAGAAATATAAAAAATAAAGACCCTGAGAAATTTAAAACCTTATCAAAATTGGATCTAATGTTAAGAAACAATGAAGTTTTATCCTCTAATGAGGAATTTCGACGATTTGGTGAGGCCATTACCAAAGATTTCAAAATAAGAAAAACGAGGAAAGATACAATTTCCTCTTTAATGAACCATTTGGTAAAACTTCCTCACGATGAACTAATAAGCATTGTAACAAATGCAATAGCTTCAAATGATGTAAAGGAAAGCAATGATGACTATCAACTCCTAGCTAATTTTATAATGAAGAAAGAGCATAATAATTAGAATTGAAAATGATTGCCGAAATGGCATCCTTAAGATGCCATTTTTATCTCATTAAAATTTCGAATAAAATTATAATCTCAGACTACTCCATAACCTACCCCGCTATCTGACAGAGAGCATTTTAAAAGGCTGCTATTAGCTGACACTCCTTTCCCCGTCGCTGTTTCCTATAAAAGAGCCAGAGATAGATAATAGCATTTATATTTCTATCCTATTCACTCTGGATCGATCGGCTCACAGCTTATTGGGGCGCTCGGAACATCAACATAGGATAAAATACCTACCATTTAAATAAATCATAAGATTATATATGTCAAGCTAACGCATCAAATTATATATAGGTTCCTCATGGCTATAGGCACTTCATTTCTGCCTCCCAACCATATCCTCAAGATATCTTTTTCCTCGTAATTTTAATTTTGCTTTATCTTCAATGCTAATATTCGATGATTGTAATATCAGTCCTAATATCAACTCCTTATCCACCTCTTCTACTTTACAGCCCACAGCTTTAGCTACTTCAGCACCAAGGATGATCTTCAGGCGTGTTTCAGCACTCTTGGATAACGATTTCTCTTTGGTCTTGAGACGATTCAAACGCATCTGCGCTGATGCTATTTTTTGCTTAATTGTTTTTTCTGTTCTTGGCTCTCTCTTTTTATCATCTATATTCATAATTACTTTTCCTTTTAGTGTAAAAACATGAAATACAATTAAAAAAAGAAAAGGTCAAACCATAGGCAGAAGTTTGAATGCTTTGCATTCCAGATTGAATTACGCAGCGCGAGATGATTGTTTCAGACAATCAGTAGCTGAACAGGCTTGCCCTGTTAATGATGGGATTCATCCCGAAAAATAGTGTTTTGGTTTTAAAAATGAGATATCAGTAAGCTCAAAATAAAATTATGCAACACAGACGAGTACAACTACTAACGTTAAATACCTGACACTCTCCCCGTTACTTATTTTATCAAATCAATGAAAATAATTTCATTTATTGTTTTTAGTTTCTGATTTCTGGCCTTAACCTGTGAATTGTGCAACACATAAAAGTATCTATTATTTTCACAACTCCATCTAATTCCCGCTTTCCCGCCTTACGGCGGGAGACTAATTTAACTACCTTTGCCCTTACGGGCGCTCTCTAAAACCAAAACACCGAATATTATTACTCTACTTCAACCGTTTATCCGATTTCATCCTCATTAATTTCACAGACTTTAAAACTAGCGTTATTATTTAAGTATGGAAAAACTTTTCACATTGTCGTTATTTTTAGCTCCTTTAGGAGATATAAAAATAAAGCAATGCCCACCTATACACTGCTACGCAGTGTGTGGGGTCTACCGACGGTTGCTGCCGCAGGCTAAAAGCAAAACCAAGGTCAACGTCAACAACACAGTTTTTCTTACGAAAAACTAAAACCAGCTGAGTCGTATTGGAGATTTATATTTTGGTTTGATATTTAAATTTATATTGAGGTTGTTTTTATTGTATGGCTATTTTTCATCTGGATTTTAAAATTGTGAAACGAAGTGAGGGCAGATCTTCCGTTGCGAAAGCTGCCTATCATGCCCGTACACGTATAACAGATGAAAGAACAGGTGATACGTATGATTATAGCCGCCGTACCGATTTGTGCGGACATTTCATATTAGCTCCTGTTAATGCTCCAGAACATATCGTAAAAGACTCTACAGCATTATGGAATGAAGTTGAGAGGGTTGAGCGCCAGAACAACGGTCAAACAGCCCGTTATTTCGATGTTGCCATACCTGCTGAGTTAAACAATGACGACAAGAAAAGACTTGTCCTTGAGTATTGTCAGAAAAATTTCGTTGATAAAGGCATGATTGCCGATATTGCTTTCCACGATCTCGATAGTGATAATCCTCATGCTCACGTTATGTTGACATTAAAAACCATAGGCCCGGAAGGTTTTGGTAAAAAAGAAAGAAGCTGGAACGACAGAAAAATGTCTGTGCTCTGGCGTGAGTCATGGGCATCAATGGCTAACAGCTACCTCGCTGCTGCTGGTTCGCCAGAACGTATTGATCATCGTTCCCTTCAGGCCCAGCACGAAGAGGCTTTAGAAAAAGCGGCGGCTGCTCTGGACAATGAAGAACAAGCGCTATGGCTTGCTAAAGCCGCTGAAACAAACCGCCCTGCAATGAAACGTATCCATAGTGCCAGATGGCGCAGTAAAGCTGCTCAAGAACAAAGAGCCGCAGAACAGGCTGTTTGTGATGCTGCCAAGCAAGAAGCCGTTGAAGTCTACAAAACATTCAGTGAGCTTGACCTTGAAATCGTCGTTAATGTCAGAAGCTTTACGATATCTGTTCTTCCAAAACCCGAAGAAATCGTTATCCCTGACTTCTCTACAAGAGAAAAACATCAGTCGATTGTGTCCCCTACCACAAGCAGAAAACCAGCCGTAAAATCCTACCGCGCTCCCAATAAGGCCACTAAAGTTGGTATGAGAGGAGAAGGAACTCCTGTTCTGGTTGCTCCTGAACCAAATAAATCCACTAAACTGAAAATCTCCTCTTCCAAAAAAACCAGAGCGATGAACCGCGCTCCTATGCACAGCAGAAAACAGGTTAAACCGCATCAAAATGGTCTGTTTAAGCGTTTAACCACCTATATGGTCTGTTTATTCAAAGAGAAATTCATCTGGTATAAGAAGAAGCCAATTCCTGTTGATGCGGAACACGATAAGCGTATTGCTGACAACTATGTTTTTGATGAGATTCAAGGCATCTATGTGTCACGCGCTGAGTATGAAAGGCGTACCAGATTTAACAATGGCACTTATAGTCCAGCACCAGATGAGGTCAGACGCTTTCCACATCGTACTAAAGAGGAACAGCATAAAGTAGATGACGAACCGGATTATGACCCTTCCTCGACACCCGTACCGATAATAAGCAGAAAACATCTATCATTAAAGCCATAAGCATTTAATAGAAACAGATAACTCTGGCTGTTGACTTCACAAACTGGAATTTCAATTTAGATGTATCAAACAAGCATGAAGTGTTTTTTCTCAAGCCAGAGCTTACAGTCTGTTTTTGGCAAGGAGCAAACATGCATGTCGCGGGACCAGTACACGTTTGCAAAGCCCGTATTCAGCAAGTGGCTACGAATTTTTTGGCAGAATTATGTGTTGAGTATGAGTAGTTGTTTTCAATATTGCTGGCAGATTATCAATTACCAGTGAACAACACGTATAACCCGCATCCCTAGTGCCATCTTTTATATGTGGATAATTAATAAACAAAACATCATTGTAGCTTGGCTTAAATTTATTTACCAAAAAAGCCTCTATTTCAGTTGTTAACTCAGGAGCTTTTGGTAATAACTTTGGTGCGTAGTAATCTTCAAACGAGGTATTACTTTCATCATAATCGAAGTTATAGACTATAGCTTCCAAATCATCAGGAACTGCGAAATCAAACACTGGGAAAATATTTTGTTCATCATACCCATCGATATCAAGCATTAATAGAGATATTTCAAAAGGAGCCTTGAGAGCTTTTGTATTGAGAGAGTCTTCAATTGTTAATATTTTTTGCATTTTGTGGTGACCAGTGAGTCTTTTCCATATATCTTGCGAAAAAGCTTTCCCGATATAATGAACTGTATATTCTAGATATGGTGCTATATCACCAGTAACACTTGCTTTGAATTTCCCAGACAAGAAATTATAAAGGAATACCTGCGAACTAAACCATCCTAAAAATTCGTTATCAAGTGTAAATAGCTTAAAGCCGGCCATTGTGTTAAATGGCTGCTCAGTATCAGCTGTTTTTTTATAAAAAGAAGCCTCAATTATTAACTCTTCATCTGGAGAGCAAAGACCATTATCTGATGGATTAAAAGTGCACGATAGCGGCTTTGCGTCAGTATCATCAGATATTTCAAAAGAAATCCATCCATTTTCAGAAGAAAAGTTGTTCATATATAATAGAGGACGTTGAATTATAAAATATATAGTACAAGGCTCTAGTAGCTTTTGGACTACCTCTTCATTTTTTAAAAACTCAAATTCATAAGCAGATACAACTGGATATCTTGTGGTTGCATGTATTTGAATATTTTTAATTCCCTGAGCACCATTCATATTTCCCCCTTTGCTTTACTAAATAAACTTGTAAAGTATCAAAACCACCTCTATAAAAGGTTTATGATGCATTTTTTCAAATGCTGTTAGAACAGATTAACTAAGAAGTATAATTTTTACAATTATTTTATTAGATATTAGCATGTTAACTTCGTCTCAAAAAACTTTGCGCATTACCACTCCACTTTAGTCAGATCATGATGATTGTAGAGATGAAATATATCGGCGAAAGGACTACGGGAAGAGTGACCAGCTCAGAAGCCTTTCAGTCCTTAAATGCTATATGAAGTAAACCATTTACACTGCGAGCGGCACAGAACATTTTGGCAAAATCGGTAACGGTCATTACCAGATGAATCATCTGCATGAAATGAGCAGTCCGATACGATTTTTGAACATTTACCTGCTAGATTCCTTTGCAGATAAATAGTCATTCCTCGTCAAGTTATCTAACAGCACGCAAAGTTATTTAGTAGCATTGTTCTCATTGTATTTTTACTACTAAGATATCGTAATGCCAATTTCGTTAATAAATTAAAACTACTAACCTATTTTTAAGAGCATCTCTACATTAAGGAATGTATAACAGCTGTAGATATTTTAACAAAAAAACTCATGCTAATATTAATTTCGTATTCTCAGGACAGATGTGGCATAATTAAACATCCATCGCTGATGAAATATCAGCAAGATTATAAACTGGAGTAGAATGTGAATAATGTAGAAGTAATAATTAAAAATTTTTTTCATACATTTAACATCACAGATGTAAATATAGAATCAATTAAAGCTGCTGGTGAAGAAAAAGTCTTGATTTTAATAAAAAATCTTGTTCGTGATAAAGAACGACAATTCACTACGCCAGAGAGTGTACAGCACTTAGCTCAATCAGCTATTTTTTTCAAAGGATTATCTTTTCATCAAACGTATAACTATTTAAAATACCTTTCCGACTTGGTCAGTATTGAAGTTGAAGTTCGAGGGAAAATATTAAAATACCTCCTTACGTCGCCTTTTGGCAAACAAACCGCTAAATATACTCCGATGGATTTTTTACACATTTCCAACGCTCAACTAAATTTATTGAGAGACGAACTCGCAAAAAGCAAAAAAATAAAAAAAGAACATCTCGTTAGTATTATTTATGAAAATAAAATAAAAGCACAAATTAACTATGATATGCTTATCCAGCATTATTCATCATGTATATGTGCCAGCTTAAAATATTTTTTCAGCGACAAAAAAAGTAAAATAATTTCTATAGATGAAAGTACATCTATCGACCACACCAGTCTTTTATATGACGATGATACAATAACAGATTTTAGTGAATACATTACACATACCAATACTTGGTGTGTAAGTGATTTTTACTTTAGAAGATCATTTTATTTTGAGGACGATGTTTCAAATTCAATAAAAAAAATACATAAAAAAATAAAATTCAACCAAGTAGTAATGAATAGCCCAATATTTTTAGAAATGAACCTATATGATATACCATGTCCTAAAAATGAATATCTTTATTATGACACAATTCATAATTATAATTTCAAAAAAAGCAAAAGAAATTACAAAACTAATAATATATATCTAAAATTAAAAGAGCAAATTCAGGATATCTTATTTTTAGACATTGATAACGATTCCTTTTTATTTCACGGATTGACGCTGAGAGAATGGTGCCTCGGATATATAGTTGCATTGAATATCATACAGAACCACAATAAAACTATTTTTTTTAAAATATCTAAAATTTTTTTAGCACAGGAACTTATGGAAATTGGAGTTGAAAGTTTAGAAAAATCAGAGCGAATAATTGATAAGTTAAGCTTTTCATCAAATAGTAAAGATTTATTTGACACTCCATTTATACAATCCAAAGATGGCTTTATTTATATGTTCAAGGCTATAACGGAATTATTAGACCCAGTAAACGCACTCATATCTAATTTAGGAAGCATTAATGCTGATTTATCTATAAAAGGTGAGGGTTTTGAAAGATTCATTCGAGAATCATTGAATAAAAAAGGTCTTAACTGCTCGCAGTATCATTCCAAAATAAAAATAAATAATAAAATAGAGGAATACGAATATGATGCTTTATTCTGCCATGAGAACACACTATTTATAATTGAGTGTAAAAATACATTTGTCTCATTTAGTGACATGACAAAAGCATATAGAATAAAAAAAATGATAGACAACTCTGTTATACAAGTAAGTAGGCTTAGAGAGGGAGCTTGCATTTTAAAAAGTGAAATTGAAGAGAAGTTAAATAATCATTTCGATAAAAACAAAATTATCACTATTGTTGTAAACTGCCTTCCTATTAATTTCAAAAAGAAAGACAACACATATATAATAAGTAAGGAGTCATTATTATGGGCGTTAAGCCATCATAGTAAAAGAAAATTTTCCGCTGAGGACTTCATTAAGAATCTCGAGTTAGTTTCTAATCAAGAAGAAACAATAAGAAAAATAAAAAGCAAACACCATCTGTTTGTTATTAATACAAAAGATGGAATAATTTCTACATCTATGGATATTGAATAAGTTGGTCCAGATTAAATCATCATTAATCCTCCGTAAGAATTGAAGTTTCAGCTGAGGTTCTTCAAGAAAAAAACCACGTCTGTTTGATAAGGCGTGGTTAAGATCACAGGCAGTATTTGAACTACATGTTTCGCCTGAACACAACATTATCAGAAAATATAACCTTCCCGACAATAAACCCCATAACACCAATTATCGGTAGACTGATAGTCGCCCCTGCTATACCTGATGATATACCAATCAAAGCAGACAATCCAAAACCCAGCAGAATAACTACAAACGCATACCAGACCGGATATGTTCCATATAAAACAGTTGCCATGCAGCCAATGCAGACATGCACACCTCTTTGGCTCTCTTTTAGGCAGAATGGACACTTGATGGTATTGTTTTCCATGATAGCCCCTTAGTTCGCTTTCCAGCCATTGCTAGTTTTAACAAGAGCTATGACACTTTCAACAGGTTCGTTCATCCCTTTCACACCAGCGAACGCGCTTTTGTCCAGCCACGAAGGAACGTCAGCCAGCTTCCACCGATAAGATACGCGAACAATCTTCATTCCATCTTCACCGGCTTCTGTCCATTCTGTAATCTTATCGACGGTACTGTGCCCCACACAGGCACCATCTTTGCGATCCCAAAACTCAACCTCTTGGCCTTTGTCTGTTACTTCCAGAACATCAACACTGCTAAAGCCGTTAGACTGCTGTGAAACAGTGAGCAGCCCTTGTTCAACAAGACCATTCAGGATTTCATCACTGGCACTGTATCCAGCAGAACGATAGCCGTGATTAACCCGGATGGGGAAACCTTTATTGAACACAATGTCGTTGTCCTGCAGTGAGTAGCACAGCTTTGATTGTGATATTTTTGCGTTGATCGCTTTCTCAAAATCGCCTTTTTCACCGCATCCCGATAAAAGAGCAGCAAGACCTGCCACGAGTAAAAATTTACGCATAGTGTTATCCCGGAATTAATGATTGATTGTGCCGTTTCTCAGAACAACAAGACGTACTGGCATATCGGCGTTGTTGACGGTAGCGAACCCACGGACTTCGAAGTTGTTGACTGTTCCAGTGACACTGACTTTCTGACCTTTCTTGTAAGTCAGAACGGCATCATCAAGGCCAGAGTAGTAATTGATCCAAACCATTCCGCCGCAGTAGCTTGTATCGGCTGTTTTAAAGAGCAGATAATAGTTAGGGGCTGATTTAGGCATTCCCGTCATCATATCGCTGGCACTTCTGCCTTTCGTAACTTCAAGAACAGTCGCATTTGCGATTGAGATCCGTTTGCCCGTCCATTTTTTCTCTGCTGCCATTGCGTTTTCTTCATAGTCTTTGCAGACAGGGCCAAGGCCAGACACAGGTGATTCCGGTCCAAGGCTTTGAGTGGAGGCGGTTCCCCCCAGCGCTTTACCTACTGAAGACAACGAAGAACTGATTGCTCCATTAACTTTATTCACGCCATCATTGAGCTGCTGGCAGCCAGAAAGAAACACCAGAGAGACCACCAGTGGTAATAAGTTATTTCCTTTCATTTATTCCTCAAGGATTTAGTCAGATTTGTATACCCCAATCCCGGCGCACTGACCTACAGATCAGGAGTTATCGTCTAATCAATTGATAGAATTGAATTATTTTTAGTATTCGTCACATCGTTTAAATCGATCGATACAAAACAAATGATAGCTACAGACTATCGAAAGCAATACATCGATCGATTAAATCAATTAAAAAATCGATCGATAAATCTTTTTTAATCGTTAATGACTATTAATATAAATTAATCGATCGATTTTACAGATCATTTTGCTTGAGTATGTTGGCGCTGGCGACTATGCTGGGCTGAGATAAAGCAGTAAAACAGCGAGGGATGAGCATGGAAAACAACAACGAGCGAAGCTCTATGGAAATCTTCGAAAAAGATCAAAAAATCGCTTTTGTTGACTCATTCAGCGATGCTGCTTTGTCTTACGAATACGAACAGGCGGGCTTCACCATTAATTTAATGCAACGCTCGGTTCTTCTCTTTAACCATAATATAAAGAAAAACGTAACTGCCAAGCAGTTGCGTAAAAATAATATAAAGAAAAACGTAATGTCTTCGACATTGCGTAAAAATATGAACAGCACATTTATATATCCATATAGCAACATCAGGGAAATCAACTACTCGCTGCCTGATTGCAGATCCGATGATGCCGAGATCTGTATTATGACTGATGATGTATTAAATCCAGTCTGGACGTTCAGGGTTCCATCTCACGCACATTATATTTGCGAGCAATGGGTGGAGGTATTTAATAACCATATTTTCTTTGACTCATAAACAAAGTATTAAACAAAAGGAAAATAAATATCTGACTAATGATATTAATTAATAGAATTATTTGCTTTTTAGCAAATTAATGTTTAATTATATACACATAGAATAATTGATATCGAGGTATATTTATGTCTGGAAAAAATCCGTTTTGGAATTATGATTATAATGCGGCGCAACGTAATAGAGAAATTGTAGACTCTTACCAACAGGCAAATGAGGCAAGGCTGGATTCTCAACAGTCGCAGTTTGAAGCGTCTATGGCTAATGATAGGGTTAGCAGAATACAGATGCAGTTGAATAACACAATCAACAGCCATAAGAAGGTTGTGGCTGATTATGAGCAACGTCTTGAGGGATATAAACAAAATTTCTTTCGTGTAGCTTTACATAAAAACATTCTCTTCAGAACGGTTCGCAGACTTCAGGAGGAATGGCCGGATAAAAAGGAATTCATCCTTGATGAAATGCAAAGACAAAGAATTTTGTGTAATCAACAGGACTATAGAGAAAGATGGTGGAATGCCATAAAAGATAATAATCTTGCTGACGATTATCTTGAGTTTCCATTTCCTAATAGAGAGATAAAAAACAAACCATAATAAGTAATTAACTATTCGATCATAACATTATATTTATTTTAATAAGACACTAACCTGCTGTGTCTCCTAAAAACACGCCTATACATCAACCATCCATTTTATGGAATACTCATCATGACAACTACTTTGCCTCCAAATTACGTTGTTGTATCAAAGTTAATATCTAAGTTTGACATTACACATGACAGTAGAGATGAGAATATTAATATCTTGATTTCTGTCATTTATGACTTAGATAACGGCAATACAATCGAATACTACATTAATAATCAGGAAGAGGCCGAGAAAAAATGCATTGAGAAAAACAGATTTTCAAGGAAATTTAAAAATCGCATTGATAATATATCACCTGAAGAAATCCGCTCGGCTAAAGATAATCACAAACCCAAATAAAAAATTTGAACTCAGGATGGAACTAATGTCTATACCGTATAATGTATTGATTTTGTGCACAGGAACGATTAAAACTATGATGTTATTGCTTGTATTCTTTACCACAAACAACAGGTTCAATCAATCTCTCTGATATTAACCCGCGAAGCCACTGAGTTAACCCAGGCTCAGTGTGATGTTGTACTCGATGGCAAAAGCACAGGTATTCTCGTTCCCGGGCACGTACTGGAGGCAGCAGTTCAGGTGAATAACCAGCGCTACATCCTTTTTCTGACAGATGATGTCATTTTCGAGGAATCTCTGACCATCGCCCTTATCGATATTCGCGATGGCGTTAAGTAGATTATTCGTTTAGGTAATGCGTATTTGACGGGCATTTTTGAAGACTTATCACTTACAGCAGATAGCATCCATTTCAGGTTAAGCAGTGGTCGTCTGTGGATGATAAAAACCTCTGACGAGCCTAGTTTGAGATCGCCTTTTGATTCAGTGCCGAAAGACGTGAAACGAGACATCGGACTGAAAAAATACATGACGCTATCCACCTCTCCGGCCAATTAGCCACTCATATTGACAAACATCAACGACACCTCCCTTCCCCTATGAAAAATTAAAAAGCACACCCAGCGCTACGGAATAGCCGCCCAACCCGGAAGGAACCCCACCATGTACAGACCCATAACCGTCATAATATTCATTCTCCTGACCCTCGCCGCCCTCGCGGAAATAGGTGTTTTATCCTTTGGATAATCCTCAGGCGAAATACCCCACGTCAGGGCATGTTGATCTCATTACAGTTTTTTCCTAAAGCCACCCCGCTTCGTCTGTGCCATGCTGAATCACGCTCATAACCGATAACGTTAAATGAGGATATTATGAAAAAAACAATTATCGCATTATCTGCCGTTCTGCTGGCTTCCCCAGTATTTGCTGCGACCACAACACATGCAACTGACGATACCGTCGCTGCGGCGAACGCAAACGCCAACGAGGCGAAGCAAAAACTGCACGAAGAGCAGAACAAAGGTGAAGAGCTGAAGCTGAAACAAAAGCATGCTGCGGAAGGTAAAAGCGAGAGCTTTGGCAGCAAGGTCAGCGAAGATTCCCAGAAAGCCTGGCATAAAACTAAAGAAGGCACCGAGAAAGGGTGGGATGCCACCAAAGAAGGTGCTGAGAAGGGCTGGAACAAAACCAAAGAAGGTGCCAGCGAGCTGGAAAAGAAAGTCACTGAATAACCCCTTCGAAAGGCCGCAAACGCGGCCTTTTTTATTCCCACCTACTTTGCTTCCTGAAGACTAAACTTGTCACAGGGGGGCATCATCATGAGCCACAAAGAAATCGCACCAGAAACCCAGGGCGTCACCGTTGAACTACTCTCCATCGTCGATCTGGGCCCGGAGATCGCAGGCATGGACGGGCGACAGCTTCGCATGCGCAGGGTGACACTCGCTCCCGGCGCGGTTTTTGGTCCGGTGCATGATCATATCGATCGGCCCGGTACCGTGTTTATCCTGGAGGGGACGATCACCGACCATCGTAACGGGCTCGCCACCGATTACGGTCCCGGTGTCGGCTGGCCGGAGGATCACAATACGGTTCACTGGCTGGAAAACCGTGGCCAGGTTACCGCCGTCGAAATCTCGGTTGATATCATTAAAAATCCCGACGCATAAAAGCCGAATAGATCCCTGGTGTGACGCGTTTACTCCCAGCGCCCCCAAAAGAGATCCTGAGATGCTACGACGCCTGATTATATTGCTTGTTTTGGTCTGCCCGTGGGCGTTAGCCGTCCCGCAGAGCTACATCATCGACACCAATAACACCACCATCCGGCTATCCTGGCATGCTTTCGGCGGTATCCTCTCCTGGGCGACATTCAGTGGCGTGACGGGTGCCGTGACGCTTAACCCGAATCACGATGTCGATGACTATATTCACGTCACTATTCCCGTTGCGACCCTGGTGGCCTCAAACAGCCTGCTCACCTGGCAGCTAAAAAGCGATATGTTTTTTGAATCTGAGCGCTATCCGACGATTGAGTTTATCAGCTCTCGCGTGGTCGCCCAGAGTGCCGGACGATTCAGAGTGTTCGGTACGCTGACCGTGCGAAATATTGCCCGCCCGGTGATTCTGGAAGCCGTTGTGGAAGACCCGCATGCGCAAGCCCTCACGCTGAATGCCACCACAGCGATTTCGCGCGCGTCCTACGGGATGGATAAATTTGCCCTGGTCGTTGACGATCGTATTGCCATCGCTATTGCGATTCAGACGAACACAATCCCCTCATCCTGAGATCAGGCGTTGCAGCTGTTCTGCGTTGCTCTGCAAGTGAGACGGCGGGTTTCGGCCTATCAGGACAAACTGATAGCCCGCATCCTGCCACCACACCAGGTTCATACTGTGCCGCTGCTCCTGTTGAAGAGAAGCCGTCGTCTTCTCATCAACAGGAGAGATACAGAGCGCCATCGGGTCGTAGTCGGCGTTGATCCAGGCAATCTGCGCGATAGAGGTGGTTTCATAGCGCAGCATGCGCACCATTTTGAGTTCTGCACCCTGCAGAATAAGCTGCGACATCTGCAATTTCATGCCGATATCCTGTGCGGCCCGTTCCAGGCCGCGTTGCAGAACAGGCGGTGCGCTGTCCATATCCAGCAGTGTTTCTACGCTATACAAAGACATGTATTGCGCTTCGAGGTCACGAATATGGGCGTTTTCATCATCAGGGGCGGAGGCTGGCCGCAACAGATACCCCAGCCCGGAACCGACCATCAAAAAACTGACCGACGCAGCAATCAGTGCGCGTCTGCTTACGCCCACCGGCGTGGAAGAGTGTGGTTCGGGAAGTGCCGCCAGACGCGCCTGCATCTTCTCAAGGGGTGCGTCATCCAGCAGGGAAGCAAAAGCTCCGGAGTAGTCCTGATTGCTTTTCATTAGCTCAGCGGTTCGCCCGGAGAGGTGTTCATCACTTCTCAGCTGTTCTTCAAAGTGTTGTGCGTCTGCACGGCACATCTCGCCATCTATCCATGCCACGATAGCATCGTCGTTATAAGGCGGTGTAAAACGGTGCGAATTCAAGAGCGCTTCTCCTTTACCGGAGGCATTGCCTCGGCAGACTTCGCAAGCGTTGCCCGCGCCGTCGCCAGTCGGCTCATTACAGTACCAATCGGCACAGCCAGGGTGTCCGCTGCCTCCTGATAGGTAAAACCTTCGACATAAACCAAAAAAACCGTATTGCGCTGGGCTTCCGGTAGTGCATTGACGCGCTGCATCACCTTCAGATAATGCAGGCGCGTTTCATCCTGCTCACGGGTGTCCTGTGCCAGAAGTTCGTCGCTGGCGACAAATCCCTGCCCCTGGCGGACATGTCGTGCCCGAAGCTCGGAGATCCAGATGGAGTGCAATATCGCAAACAGCCACCTGTCGATGCGCGTGCCAGGCGTATACTGGCTACTCCTTTCGAGCGCACGCACGCAGGTGGACTGAACCAGCTCTTCGGCGATATCCCTGTTTCGCGACAACACCAGCCCATAGCGCCAGAGACGCGCCAGGTGTGCCGCTAACTGTTGACGAACCTCACTGGTAGCGATAGGTTTTCCCTCCACGAGAAACTCAGGATTCCGGCTGTCCGTTGATGGCAGCCTGCAGATCGCGGTACTCCTCGCAGGACTGGCCACATATGCCTGCTATTACCTTCAACTGTTCTTTCGCGAGGTCAGGCCGTCCCTTGACCATCCATGCCTCACCCAGGTATTCACGGGCTTTGGCATAATCCGGGGCGATCGCCAGCGCACGCTGGTAATAACCAATACCCTCATCTGTACGTCCCAGTTTGCGTGTGGCATAACCGCGATAGTTCCACGCTTCAGCCGTATTGCCATTTTTCAGCGAATCAAGGAGATTCAGCGCCGCCTGATACTCCCCTTTCTTAGCAAGATGGTACGCATAGTTGGTTTTGTCCTGATCGCTCAGGCTGCTGCTCTTGTCGGGTACACATTTCTGGGTTGCACTGTCATACACCTGCCCTGATGGGCAGTCAGGCGTTTTGCTCTCGGTACTATTATTGCCCATTGCCAGCGCCAGTGGGGACAGCAGGGTAAAAATCAGTACCGGGATCAAACGAAGAGAGGTCGTGTTCATATAAAGCTCCAGGGTAAGAAGGGGGTGACGTCAGTAAACGCCCGACTCACGATTTTTATTCATTCTCCCCGCAAGTTTTTTGCTGTCCAAAATCATGCTGATGTCGTCGGACTCATGACAATGAATAAGCTTATTTCACCCTTAACTTAATGTTATTGTTTGCGGGTGATAGCAGAATTTTAACTCCGCACAACAATATATTTTATCCTTCAAGCGACATAATATATCTTACATCAAAAATGTTACCCTAACTTAAATGAATATTAAGCACACTTAAACAACCACGTTTTTCATTATATTAAAAACATTCCCTACCAATTATCGCACTGTATAAACCTCATTAAAAATAACATTGCACAGCAAAAAAAATAACCATCAAAAACAAATATTTAAATAAATTAAATCATTGGAAACCACAATATATAAATGCCACGTTATTGTTTCTACCTTTATTTACAAAAGCCAAAGTTGCACAACCCGTGTTTTCTGTCTATATCATTTTTATATCTCAAAAATAATTCCTCTATTAATTACAGGGTTATACAAGACACTAAACACCCATAAAAACGGTTCTGTTTTATAAGTCATTAGATTCGCTCTGATGTTGCCACTCTGAATACTGGCGGGCATCGTGCGCGCTAAAAACAACGGTCAGTGCTGCGTATAACAGCGACTGCGCCGGGGGCGCCCTTTACCTTCTGCAGAGATGGCTCGTCTTACTCGCCGTTCATGACACACCTGCTGGAGTAATAACTAAATGAGCCAAATCTCTGTTATATCGAAACTTACTGGCGTGGAAACGACCACGGAAGGCACACAGGTTACGCTGAGCCATTCCTCTATTGTTGAACTTCATGTAGAGCGGGCCGATGTCTCCCACTTCGCGCGCAGTGGAAACGATCTGCTGGTGACACTGCATTCCGGCGAGGTGATCACCCTTAAAAATTTCTACGTCACTGACGCGCAGGGGGCAAGCCAGTTGGTTCTGCAGGACAGCAATGGCGCACTATGGTGGATTGAAGACCCTACCGGGGCCGCCTCGTATGAATCCATAGCCTCCATGGACGTGTTGCTTGCCGCATCAGGGAGTGATGCCGGTGGTGCCGCCATCTGGCCATGGGCACTGGGCGGCATTGTCGCAGCAGGCGGCATCGCAGCGGCGGCGAGTGGCAGCGGTGGTGGAGGTGGCGGCAGTGACCATAACAGCAGTACTGACCCTACCACGCCCACTGACCCGACGGACCCGACCGATCCAGCCGACCCGGATACGACGCCGCCGAATGCGCCTTCCAGTCTCCAGTTCTCATCAGACGGTAAAACCGTCACCGGTACCGCAGAACCCGGCAGTACAATCACCCTGAAAGATACTAATGGCAATGTGGTTGGCACAGGTAAAACCGGCAGTGACGGCTCGTTTACCGTCACCCTCGGAACACCGCTGACCAACGGCGAACAGGTAACAGCCACCGCAACGGACAGCGCCGGGAATACCAGTCAGGGCACAAATGTGACCGCACCGGATCTCACCGCACCTGATGCGCCAACGATCGGCAGCGTGATCGACGATATCGCTCCTCAGACGGGGGCGGTAACCAACGGCGGCAGCACTAACGATCAGCGGCCGCAGCTCACCGGCACCGCCGAACCCGGCTCCACCGTGACGATTTATGACGGCGGTATCGCCATTGGCACGGCGGTCGTCGCCAGCAACGGTACATGGACATTCACCCCGTCAGTCGACCTGAGCGAAAGCACCCACCAGATTACCGTCCGGGCAACCGACGCCGCGGGCAATACCGGACCCGCCTCACCGGTTTTCACCCTCACAGTCGATCTGACGCCTCCGACTACACCGACCGCGATTCTGCTGACTGACGACACGGGGTCTGTCAGAGGAGCTATCACTTCGGGCACGCTGACCGATGCGACGCAACCGCTCCTGGCAGGAACAGGGGAGCCCGGTGGAACCATCACCATTTACGATAACGGCGTGGTCATTGGCACCACGACGGTGCTCCCCAACGGTACCTGGAGCATCACACCCAATGGACCGCTCCCGGAAGGAACGCACTCCATCACCGTCACTGAAACCGATGCCGCCGGAAACCAGAGCACGGCATCCGCGCCTGTTACCTTCACCGTAGATACCACCCCGCCGTCTGCTCCTGGAAATCTCGTGGTATCAAATGATGGCGGCACCATCAGCGGTACCGCAGAGCCGGGCAGCACGGTGACCATCCGTGAAGGCGGCGCACTCGTTGGCACCCCAGTTGTTGCCGATAGTCAGGGTAACTTTAGCGTGACGCTGAACCCACCGAAGCTCAACGGCGAAATCCTGACCGCTGACGCCACCGACACGGCAGGCAACACCAGTCCAACCACTTCCGCGGCGGCACCGGACATTACCCCGCCGCAGATCCCGATCATCGTATCGGTGATTGATGACGTACAGGCCACCACCGGCCCCGTGGGCCCGAATGGACTGACCAATGACCGGGCCCCAACCATTAACGGTACGGGCGAGGCGGGCTCGACCATTACGATTTCTAACGGCAGCGATGTTCTCGGCACGGTGGTTGTTCCACAATCCGGCCTGTGGAGCTTTACGCCGCCCTCACCGCTGGCCGATGGCACGTACGTGCTCACGGCAAAGGCGACGGATCCCGCCGGTAACCAGAGCGGAATATCTGCCTCGTGGACAATTAACGTCGACGGGACGGCACCTGCAGCCCCGGTGATTTCACAAGTCGTGGACGATGTGCCCGGGGGAAGTGTTGGCCCGCTCGGCCAAAATGCCACCACCAATGACGCAACCCCAACGCTCAGCGGCACCGCTGAACCCAATGCGACGGTAACTATCAGGGTGGACGGGGTCGATCTGGGTACCACCGTCGCCGATGGTGGCGGTGCGTGGATCTTTACCCCTTCAAGCCCTATCAGCGAGGGTCAACACGCCCTGACCGCCGTGGCGACCGACGCGGCAGGTAACTCAAGCGGCGTCTCCAGCACCTGGACTCTGACGATTGACAGCGTCGCGCCTGCGGCTCCGGTGATTACCCAGGTGATAGATGATGTGCCCGAGCACCTCGGTGCGCTCAACCCCAACGACAGCACCAACGACACTACGCCGACGCTCAACGGCACCGCGGAACCGGGCTCGACGGTCACCATCCGTCTGGATGGTGCAGATGTTGACACGGTAGTGGCGGACAGCAACGGCGCGTGGACCTTTACCCCAACCACACCGCTCGGTAACGGCGCGCATACCTTTACCGTTGTCGCAACCGACGCGGCGGGTAACACCAGTCTTGCCTCAAACGGCTTCACCTTTACTGTCGACACCACTCCCCCTCTGGCAGCGACCATCGCCAGCGTGACCGATGACGTCGGCAGTATTAAAGGCCCACTCAGCAGCGGGGATACCACGGATGACACCCAGCCGCTGCTGCAGGGTAGCGCCCCTTCTGGAGCAACGCTCGCCGTCTATGACGGCACAACCCTGCTCGGCACCGCCATCCTCGACGGCAATGGCGGCTGGAGTTTTACCCCCATTACCCCACTCACCGATGGTCCACATTCGCTGACCGTTCACGCTACGGATGCCGCAGGTAATACCACCGTTTCCAGCCCGTTTGTACTGACGGTAGATACCGTGGCACCCGCCACGCCGGATACCCCGGCCATTACCGTCAACCCTGACGGCGGCGTAATACAAACGCCGCTGAACCCGGGCGAAATCACTCGCGATACCACGCCGACCCTGAGCGGTACCGGCACGGCGGGCGATACCGTGACCATCTACGGCAACGGCGTCAAAATCGGCGACGCTGTCGTGGACAATACCGGTAACTGGTCCTGGACGCCGCCATCCCCGCTGCCCGTCGGCACCTATGACATTACGCTGACCGTCACCAACATGGACGGTACGGGCAACGAAAGCGCCCCGTCGCAGCCGGTCACCATCACCATTGATACCGACCCGCCGGCTACGCCTGCGGCACCGATCGTCACCGACAGCGTCACCCAGATAACCGGCCCTGTTGCCGATGGCGAAACGACCAACGATCCGCGTCCGGTTCTGAGCGGCACCGGAACGGCGAACGACGTTATCACTATTTATGACAGCGTAAATGGCGGCGCGGCGTCGGTCGTCGGCACCGCCACGGTAGACAGCAGCGGCAACTGGAGCTGGCGCCCTGGCAGTAACATCGCTGAGGGGAACCACGAATACACCGCAACCGCCACCGACGAAGCGGGCAATGTCTCTGGCTCCTCGCCGGGGATAACAATCACGGTGGATACCGTGGCGCCGGCTACACCGGTGATTGGCGCCGTGGGCGGCGCGCCGGATGGTGGCTATACCGGAGATTCGACGCCGACGGTCGGCGGTACTGGCGAAATCGGCGGGACGGTGATCGTCTACAACAACGGCGTCGAGCTTGGACGCGTGACGGCGAGTGGTACTGGCGAATGGTCCTTTACCCTGCCAGCACAAACCGACGGCCCGCTGCATATCACCGTTGCGGGTGTGGATGCGGCTGGCAACCTTAGCGCGCCGAGTTCGGTCTTTACCGTCACCCTCGATACTGTTGCGCCTGGGATACCGCAGATTAATGCCGTCTCAGACAGCCAGCTCACCAACAACGTGCTCTACACCCGAGACGGAATACCTACCCTCACCGGGACCAGCGAACCGGGAACCACCGTTATTGTCTCCGTCGACGGTACTCCGTCGGGGGTGCCAGTAATCATACAACCGGACGGCAGCTGGAGCTGGACCGCAGGCACAACGCTCTCAGACGGCCCGCATACCTTCACTGTCTCCGCTACCGATGCTGCGGGTAACGCTTCAGGAACTTCAGCCCCGCTCAGCGTGACGGTGGATACCCAGGATCCAACCGCCCCTGGTGGTCTTAGCCTTGCTCCAGAAGGTACCCCGCTGACCGGAACCGCCGAGGCTGGAGCACTCATTACCGTTAAGGATAGCGGCGGAAACGTCATTGGTACCGGGATTGCGACCGGGGGCAACTTCTCCATCGCGGTCAGCCCGGCCCCGCAGGATGGCGCGACCCTGACCGTGACCGCAACCGATGCGTCCGGACGTACCAGCCCTGATGCGACTTACAACGTCAGCGGTACGCTTCCGAATCTTCCTGACGTGCCCGTCATCACGGCGATTGTCGATGACGCGGATCCGGTCACCGGCGATGTGAAAGGCAAAACTACCAACGACACCACGCCAACGCTTACCGGCACGGCCGAGGCGGGAAGCCTGATCACCATCTACCTGGACGGCGGTGTAACGCCCGTGTCGACGGTAACCGCCGACGGCAACGGCAACTGGAGCTATACGCCAGCCGCGCTTGGCGAGGGTCTGCACACCTTTGAGGTAACCGCGACCCTCAATGGCCTGACAAGCGGTCGTTCTCCGGCCGCTGGTGTCACCGTCGACCTGACAGCACCGGGCACGCCAACCATCGGCGCGGTGATTGACGACGTGGGCCCTGGCACCGGACCGCTGACCAGCGGTCAGTCCACCAACGATAACCAGCCGACGCTCACCGGCACCGGCGCGGTGGGGGATACCATCTCCGTCTATAACAACGGAACGCTGCTGGGCAGCGTGGTGGTTGGCAATACCGGCACCTGGAGCTTTACCACACCGGTACTGACGGACGGCGCTAATATTCTCACTATCCGCGAGACCGATCCGGCCGGGAATCAGAGCGCACCTTCTGCGGGCTTCACCGTTGTGGTGGATACGGTTTCCACCACGCCAGTCATCACTGATGTTACGGACAACGTTGGCAATACCGCCACCACCGTGATCGGCGGCGCCCCCACTAACGACGCCACGCCAACCCTTTCAGGCACCGCAGAAGCAAACAGCGTGGTGACGATTTTCGACGGCGGCACGCAGATTGCCGTGGTTACGGCTGATGGCACTGGCGCCTGGACCTTCACTCCTGACACCGCGCTCGGCGAAGGCTCGCACAGCTTTACCGTTCGGGCGACCGATCCGCTGGGCAACGTCAGCCAGGTATCAAATACCTGGAGCGTGGTGGTGGACCTGACGGCGCCAACGGTGCCAACGCTGGATACGGTAAATGACAACGTCCCCGGCGGCGTCACGGGCAACCTCACCAGCGGTCAGGTCACCAACGACAACACGCCGACGATTAGTGGTACCGGGCAGGCGGACAGCACCATCCACATCATGAATAACGGTACGCAGATTGGCCTGGCTACCGTTGATGGAAACGGGAACTGGTCCTTTACACCGACCACGCCGCTGGGCGATGGCAGCTACGCCCTTCGCGCTTATGCAACGGATGTGGCAGGCAACGCCTCGGCTAACTCGTCGGTCTTCGCCTTTACCGTGGATACCACAGGTCCCGGTGCGCCAGTGGTTACCAGCGTCATCGACGATGTCGGTCCGGTCACGGGGACGCTCACGTCTGGCGGTGCCACCAACGACGCGCGTCCGACCTTCAACGGCACGGGCGAAGTGGGTGCCTCGGTGCATGTCATTGTCGACGGCAACGAAGTTGGCACCGCAGTGGTGAATGCTCTGGGCAACTGGAGCTTTACCCCGGGTACCGATTTAAGCGATGGGCCACATGCCATCACCTTCAACGCGACCGACACGGCAGGCAACACTGGCAGCACGACGGCACCGTTTAACCTGACCGTGGATACGGTCGTGCCGTCTGCGCCGGTCATTTCGACTGCGGCAGACAACGTGGGCAGCATACAAACTCCGCTCTCTTCCGGGCAAAGCACCGACGACACCACGCCGACGCTGAGCGGCACTGCGACCGCCAACGCCACGGTGACCGTTTATGAAAACGGGCAGCCGGTTGGCACCGCGCAGGCGGACGGAAGCGGCGCGTGGAGCTTTACGCCGTCAACGCCACTGGTCAACGGAAGCCATACCTGGACCGCCACCGTCACCGATGCGGCGGGCAACATCAGCCTGCCTTCACCTGGCTTTACGTTGATTGTTGATACCCTCGCGCCAAACGCGCCGGTTATCAGCCAGGCGATAGACGACGTGGGCACTATCACCGGCCCGCTCACGTCCGGACAAACCACCGACGATACCGTACCGCGGCTTGTCGGAACCAGCGAACCGTTTGCCACCGTGAAAATCTACGAAGGCGCGACGCTGGTCGGAACAGGCACCGCGGATGCCAGCGGCAGCTGGAGCATCCTGCTCACCACCACGTTTACAACCGGTCCGCACAGCTTCACCGCCCAGGCCACGGATGCGGCTGGCAACACCAGCGTGTCCTCAACAAGCTTCAGCCTGACAATTGACACCACGCCGCCTGCGCTGCCGGTGCTGACCAGTATCCTGGATGACGTGGGCAATGCGGCGACGCCGGTTGCCAACGGCGGGTTCACCAACGATGCCCAGCCAACTATCACCGGCACGGCGGAAGCCGGATCGACGGTGAAAATCTTTGATAACGGCGTACAGATCGGCAGCGTGACGGCGACCGGCGGGGCGTGGAGCTATACGCCATCTCCGGCGCTGAGCAACGGTGCACACACGCTGACCTTTACCGCCACGGATGCGGTGGGCAACGCCAGCGCGCCAACCGCCGGGTATGTGATTAACGTCGATACCGCTGCGCCAGGTGCGCCGGTCATCAGTTCAGTGATTGATGATGTCGGCAGCGTTACCGGTCCGGTGACCGGTACGAATCCGACCAACGACACGCGTCCAACGCTGACCGGGACTGCCGAAGCGAATGCCACGGTCCGGATCTACGATGGCATCACGCTGGTGGGCACGGTGACCGCCGATGGCAGCGGCAACTGGACCCTGCCGCAAACCACCACCACGCTGACGGAGGGTACGCATAACTTCACCGCCACGGCTACCGATGCGGCGGGCAACACCAGCGTGGCGTCAGCCGTGACGACGATAATCGTCGATACGACCGCCCCCACGGCACCGACCGGAACCTTTAACGTCGACGGTAGCGTCCTGACCGGGAATGCCGAAGCCGGCAGCACCGTCAGTATCCGCCTTGCGGATGGTTCGACGGTGACCACCATTGCGGGCAGCAACGGCACGTACAGCTATACCTTCATTAACAAACAGATCGAAGGCCAGACGCTGCAGATCACCGCCACCGATGCAGCAGGCAACACCTCGCTGTCTGGTTCGGCTCTTGCGCCAGTGCTGCCGCTCTCCGCCAGCAACAACGTCGAAGAGCTGAACCTCAGTACCACGGCAACCGTCACCAATACTCAGTACAGCGATTACGGCTTCCTGCTGGTTGGCGCCGTGGGCAACGTCCTGACGCTGCTGGGGAATGACACCGCCCAGGTGAACTTCACCGTAGTCAGCGGCGGCAGCGCAGATATCGTGGTGAATGCCAACGCTACGGGCGCGGTACTCTCTCTGCTCAACACTCTTGAGCTGGTGGTGCAACACTGGAACGGCAGCACCTGGACCACCGTCGTCGACACCGGACAACCGCAGTTTGCCGATCTGTTGACCCTCGGGGCCACCGGCGTATCACTGAACCTGAGCGGGCTGGCTGACGGCAACTATCGTGTCCTCAGCTATAACACCAACCTGCTGGCAACCGGCTCTTACACCAGTCTGGATGTCGCGGTGAAAGAGACTGGCCCGGGTACGGTCACGGGTGAGACCAGCCTGAACGGGAACGTGATCCTCGATACAGACCCAACTGCTGGCAGCGACAACGCCCCGGCCGGGACCACGGTCTCCGCAGTCACCAACGCGCTGGGTGTCACCACCAGCATTAACGCCGACGGCACCGTGATCCAGGGCAAATACGGTACGCTGACCGTTAACCGCGACGGCAGTTACACCTACAATCTGACCGATACCAGCGCCGCGGTCATTGGCCGGACGGAGAGTTTCACCTACACCATCACCCATAACGGTGCCAGCGCGTCGGCGAACCTGGTGCTGTCCCTGGGTGCCGGTACCGTCGTCAACGGTATTGTGGCGGTGGACGACACTGCCTCGCTGACCTTTGACACTACCGTAAGTGAAATCAATAACGGTGCTTCGTCGCAGGGTGGTTTTACGGTGGTGGGGGTGAATCTCGGCAGTACGCTGGGGCTTAACCTGCTGGACGATATGACCAACCCCATCATCTATAACGTGGAGGAAGGCACCACCCGCACCATGACCATTCAGGCCTCCGTTGGTGGCGTAGCCCTGGCATCGGTGTTCGATCTGTATGTCTATAAGTTCAACAACGCGACCCAGACCTTCGAGCAGGTCCGCGTTGAGCCAGGCTGGCTGCGCGCCCCGCTGTTGGGCGGTACCTCGCAGCAATTGACGCTGAACCTTCCCGCCGGGGAGTATCTGTTCCTGCTGAATACCGCATCCGGGATCGCCGTTCTGACAGGCTACACGCTGAGCGTCCTGCAGGATCATGTCTACAGCGTGGCGAGTATCAGCGAAACCACCACGGGCGACGTGCTGGTGAATGACCCAGTTCCGGCAGGCACGGTGGTCACGGAAGTGAACGGCGTGGCGGTCAACAGCAGCGGCCTGACCACCATTCAGGGTGAATACGGCACGCTGACTATTAATTCGTCCGGGCAGTACACCTATACCCTGAGAGCAGGTGTGGGTGCAGACCATATCAGCACGCCTGATACCTTCGTCTACACCGTGACCGCGCCTGACGGCTCGAAGGATACGGCATCGCTTAACATCACCCCAACCGCTCAGGCGATGGATGCAGTCAACGATGTCAGCGCTACGATGGACCTCACCTCGGTGCACCACACATCGGTCTACTCGGATACGACCGTGGGCACCGCCAGCTGGACGACAGCGTTGTTTTCGTCAACTCAGGGCACTGGTAGCGGGACCTTTGTGGTCGACGCGAACACCGCGCTGCACAACGCGTCACTGCACTTCCATGTCGATTCGGGACTGTCGCTGGGCGGGCTGACGGTAAACTGGACGCTCAGTGACAGCTCGGGCGCTATTCGTACCGGTTCCTTCAGCGGCGGCTCTTTGCTGGGCGGCAATATTGACGTCCCACTGACCGGGCTGGATCTCAACGCCGGAACCTATACGCTGAGCTATACCGGCAGCGTGCCTGGGCTCAGCGTCGGGACTATCACCATTACCCCAAGCGTGAATGGCACCACCTACTCGCTGAGTGATTTCGACGTCACCGGAAGCCACACCGTCAACGGCAATATCTTTGACGGCACCGATTCCGGCGGCGTGATGGACCAGCTGCACTCGGTGGATACCCGCCTGAGCGTGACCGGCTACAACGGCGTGACCACCACGCTGGATCCGTATACCGGCAGCGCCACGGTAAATATCACCGGCCATTACGGCGTCCTGGCGATTGGCGCTGACGGCCATTACACCTATACCCTCAACAGCGGGGTGTCGCTCTCATCCATTACCTCGAAGGAGACCTTCAACTACACCCTGAGCGATGCGACCGGGAAAACGGACAGTGCCACGCTGACCATCAACATGGCGCCGCAGTTCATCAGCTCTGAACATAACGACGTCATCACCGGCACCGCCTACGGCGACACGCTGATTTACCAGGTGCTGAACAATACGGTGGGGAATGCCACAGGTGGGAACGTCAGCAGCACCGTGGGCGACCACTGGACCGGCTTCTCGCTGGCGCAGGGGGACAAAATCGACATTGGCGATCTGCTGGTGGGCTGGAACGGTAGCGCCTCAACGCTCGGAAATTATCTCCATGTCACTAATAGTAATGGCAATACCGTGATCTCCATCGACCGTGATGGTGCAGGGAGCACCTACACTAATACCACGCTCGTTACGCTTGATGGCGTTCAGACCACCTACGACGAGCTTGTGAACCAGCAACACATCATTACCTGATAGCACCTGCAAGAGATGACCCGGGCGCACAGCGCCCGGGCATAAATAATAAAGCTGTACATATTTATTAGGGACATGACATGGGAATGAAGATGCCTTACTGGTGGCTCTCGTGCTGCCTGATATCTGTGCCCGCTCTCAGCGCGAACCCGGCGGCGACCATCAATACCGGACAACTCCGCGAAACGCAGGAACTCCCCTCACTCAATGGTCGCGTGGCCCCTGTGGCCGGTAAAGCCGCGCCCGGCTCATTGCAGCTTGGCGAAGCCGTCAACCGTGCCGTCACCTGGCACCCGGCCATCAGCGAGGCCGTGGGAAAACTCTACCAGCAGAGCGAAGAGGTGGACGTTGCTAAATCAAAATACTATCCGCAGATTAATGCCGGCGTGGACAACGGTTATTCCCATGACGGCGACCAGAACGGCTTTACGCCGTCGATGGTGCTCTCCCTCTCACAAATGCTTTACGATTTTGGCAAGGTAGCAAGTCAGGTGCGTGCCGAAAATGCCGGGGTTGCCCAGCAGCAGGCCAACGTGTTGGTCAGCATCGACACCATCGCCCACGATACCGCTGTCGCCATGGTGCAGGTACAAACCTGGCAGCAGATGGTTGAGACCGCGAAAGAGCAGCTTGAGGCTCTCTCCTCCATTGGCACACTGACCCGCCAGCGTAACGACGAAGGGGCCACGTCGCTCTCTGACGTCGTACAGACCGATGCGCGTATTGAAGGCGCTCGCGCTCAGTTGATGCAGTATCAGGCCAGTCTCGACAGCGCCCGCGCCACGCTGATGAGTTTTCTCGGCTGGAACAGCCTGAACGATATCAGCAATGATTTTCCGCAAAGGCTGGGGCGGAGCTGCGATATCGCCGAGCCGGACGACCGTCTGGTTCCCGCGGTACTTGCCGCATGGGCACAGGCTAACGTCGCCCAGGCAAACCTTGACTACGCCGACGCGCAAATGACGCCGACTGTCTCGCTGGAGCCAGAAGTGCGCCATTATATGAACGATCGCTATGCGGGGAGCGAAACGCGGGATCGTACCCAGTATTCCGCGTGGGTGAAGGTGCAGATGCCGCTCTATCAGGGCGGCGGCCTCACCGCCCGGCGTAACGCTGCCGGACACGCGGTGGAAGCGGCGCAATCCACCATTCAGCGCACGCGTCTTGACGTCCGCCAGAAACTGCTGGAAGCCCGCAGCCAGGTGATGAGCCTGCAAAGCACGCTGCAAATCCAGGGCCGCCAGGAAGCCCTCAGCGCCCGCACCCGCGAGCTGTACCAGCAGCAATATCTCGATCTCGGCTCACGCCCGCTGCTTGACGTACTCAACGCCGAGCAGGAGGTCTATCAGGCGCGCTTCACCCAGCAGCAGACCCTTGGCCAGCTGCACCAACTGCAGCTCAACTGCCTTTATAACACCGGGCAATTGCGTCACGCGTTCGATCTTGATAACCGCACCATCCAGACCGTGGAGATCCAGCCATGAAGCAACGCGAAATCCCGCAGGGTGAAACGATGACGGATGAGGCGCTGGCCCAGTGGGCACAGGCCTTTGGTTTTGTCGCCACGCGCTACCGCGTCGCCTGCTCTCCTGGCGCACTGCTGGCGGGTGCGCCGTGGCTGAAAGGCAAACCGATGGTGCCCGCCCTCACCCAACTGGCACGAGATGCGGGGCTATCGTTTCAGTTGCTTACCGGCGGCCAGGAGGCTATCAACAGCTGGCGTCTGCCGGTGGTGGTGGCGATGAATGACGGCAGGATCGGCGTGATCGAGCATTTCAACGGCGAAGATACCCTGGAGGTCAGCTTTTTCGACGACGAGACCTACACCAACCGGCTGTCGATGACGGCGATGCTGCCCGCTATCCGCCACGTCATTGCCCTGCGTCCACTCGCCGCGCTGAAGGACAGCCGCGTGGACGCGTATATATCAAAATACCGTCCGGACTGGCTTTACCGGCTGGTGATGCGCGACTTGCGCCCCTACAGCTGGGTGATGCTGGCAGCCCTCTTTATCAACGTGCTGTCGCTTTCCGGGATCGTCTTTTCCATGCAGGTCTACGACCGGGTGATCCCCGCCCAGTCCTACCCGACGCTTTACGTCCTGACGATTGGGGTGTTGATCGCCACGCTGTTTGGCTTTGTGCTGCGCGTGGCGCGCGGACACATTATGGATCTGCTGGGCAAGCGCTCGGATATGCGCGTCTCGGATCGCGTATTCGGCCACGCCCTGCGCCTGCGCAACAGCGCGATCCCCCGCTCCACCGGCAGTTTTATCTCTCAGCTGCGCGAGCTGGAGCAGATCCGCGAGATGGTGACCTCCTCCACCATTTCCACGATTGTCGACCTGCCATTCTTCCTACTGTTTGTGGTGGTGCTGGCGATCATCGCCCCGCAGCTGGCGTGGATCGCGCCGGTGGCGGCGGTGATCATGGTTCTGCCCGGCCTGCTGCTGCAGAAGAAGCTGGCGGAACTGGCGAAACAGTCGGCCCATGAATCGACCCTACGCAATGCCGTGCTGGTGGAGAGCGTGCAGGGGCTGGAGGACATCAAGCTGATGCAGGCGGAAAACCGCTTTTTGCAGCAGTGGAACAGCTATATCCAGATCACCGCGGAATCCGGCCTGCGAACCCGCGAACTGACGCAGAACCTGATCAGCTGGGGGATGACGATTCAGAGCCTGGTCTACGCTGGCGTGATTGTGGTCGGTGCGCCGATGGTGATCGACGGCACCCTGACCACAGGCTCGGTGGTTGCCGCGTCGATGCTGGCTTCACGCATGATCGCCCCCATGGCGACGCTGTGCGGCGTGCTGGCCCGCTGGCAGCAGGTTAAAGCGGCCAAAGAGGGGCTGGACAGCATCATGCAGCTTCCCACCGAAAATCAGCGCGAAGAGACGCCGATCCGCCAGGACGTGTTGCGCGGTCACTATCTCTTCGAGCAGGCGCAGTTCCGCTATCAGCCGGACGATCCGCGCATGGCGCTGCGCATTAACCGGCTGGAGATCCGCCCGGGTGAGAAAGTGGCGATCCTCGGGCGCAACGGCGCGGGCAAATCGACCCTGCTGCAGGCCATGGCGGGGGGGATGGATCTGGCGGCCGGCGAGCTGCGGCTTGATAACTTCAGCCTGCCGCATCTCGACGTCGCTGACGTCCGGCGCAACGTCGGCTTTATGACCCAGAACGCGAGGCTGTTTTACGGCACCCTGCGCGAAAACATCACCCTCGGCATGCCGCGCGCCACCGACGAGGAGATTTTCGAGGCGCTGGAGCTGACCGGCGCGGCCGGCTTCGTGCAGAAGCTGCCCAAGGGGCTGGATTACCCGATCATGGAAAACGGCGTGGGATTATCCGGCGGACAACGCCAGTCGATTCTGCTGGCGCGGATGCTCCTGCGCGATCCGAATATTGTGCTGATGGATGAACCCACCGCGTCGCTGGACGAGCACACCGAGCGGGAATTTATCCAGCGTCTGGGGGACTGGCTCGGGCACCGCACCCTGATTGTCGCCACGCACCGCGTACCGGTGCTGGAACTGGTAGAGCGGGTGGTGGTGCTCAAAGAGGGAATGCTGGTGATGGACGCGCCAAAAGCACAGGCGCTGAGCAACAGCCGCATGCAGCAACAGCAGCAGCAGGCAGCAACCGGACGGGAGTGGAAAAATGAAAATCAGTCAGCGTGACGTGGCGGCAATGGACGATCTGGATAACGCCCTCGACTCCGAAAGCGGCTACACCGGTGCGCGACGGATCGTGATCTTCTCGCTGCTGATGTTTGTGGTGCTGGGCGTCTGGGCGTGGTTTGGCGTGCTGGATGAGGTGTCAACCGGCTCGGGTAAAGTGATCCCCAGCTCGCGCGAGCAGGTATTGCAGTCGCTTGACGGCGGGATCCTCACCGAACTGAACGTCCACGAAGGGGATCAGGTGCAGGCCGGGCAGGTGCTGGCGCGGCTTGATCCGACGCGTTCCGAATCGAACGTCGGCGAAAGCGCGGCGCGCTACCGCGCTTCACTGGCCTCCAGCGCGCGCCTGTACGCCGAAGTGAACGATCTCCCGCTGAAGTTTCCCCCTTCGCTGGCAAAATGGCCGGATCTGATTGCCGATGAAACACGACTCTACAACTCCCGCCGCGCACAACTGGATGACACCCAGCGAGAGCTGCGCGCCGCGTTAGACCTGGCGAATAAAGAGCTGGCGATCACCCAACGTCTGGTGAAAACCGGCGCTGCCAGCCACGTAGAGGTGCTACGGTTGCAGCGGCAAAAAAGTGACCTGGAGCTGAAGCTCACCGATGTGCGCTCCCAGTATTACGTTCAGGCCCGCGAGGCGTTATCCAAAGCCAACGCGGAGGTGGATATGGTTTCGGCGATCCTCAAAGGCCGCCAGGACTCCGTCACCCGTCTGACCGTAAAATCCCCGGTGCGCGGGATCGTGAAAAACATCAAGGTCACCACCATCGGCGGCGTGATCCCGCCCAACGGCGAGCTGATGGAGATTGTGCCGGTGGACGATCATCTGCTGATTGAAACCCGCCTCTCGCCGCGCGATATCGCCTTTATCCACCCGAACCAGGAGGCGCTGGTGAAGATCACCGCCTACGATTACGCCATTTACGGCGGGCTGCACGGGGTCGTGGAGACGATTTCCCCGGACACTATTCAGGACGAGGCCAAGCCGGAGGTGTTCTATTACCGGGTCTTTATCCGCACCAGCCAGGACTACCTGGTGAATAAAGCGGGCAGGCACTTTTCGATTGTGCCGGGGATGATTGCAACGGTGGACATTAAGACCGGAGAGAAAACGGTGCTGGATTATCTGATCAAGCCGTTTAACCGGGCGAAAGAGGCGCTGAGGGAGCGGTGATAAAACACCTTACATCATTTCCTGAAGCCGCTCGCGTGCTGGGGTGAGTCCGGATTGCCGGGTGGCGGCTTCGCCTTACCCGGCCTGGACCCTGAACCTACAACACAATGCGGATAGCCGAGGAGATAAAATCAAACATCAGCGACATATCCTGCCAGGCTCATCTGTTACAGTAGCCCAAACTCATTTTTCAGGAAGAAATCATGCGCCAACGAACCATTGTCTGCCCCATCATCCAGAACGACGGGGCCTATCTGCTGTGCAAAATGGCCGACGATCGCGGCGTGTTCCCCGGCCAATGGGCTCTCTCCGGTGGCGGAATGGAGCCGGGCGAAACCATGGAGCAGGCGTTGCGTCGTGAGATCCGTGAAGAGCTGGGCGACGCACTGGACATCGTCTCGGTCACGCCATGGGCTTTTCGCGATGACATCAGGGTGAAAACCTACCCCGATGGCACCACTGAGGAGATTTATATGATCTATCTGATCTTTGACTGCCTCAGCGCCAACCGGGCAGTCACTTTTAATGACGAGTTTCAGGAGATCGCCTGGGTTAGTCCGGAATCGTTAAAAGAGCTTGATCTCAATGAAGCCACGCGCATTACCTTCGCGCAGAAAGGCCTGCTGTAAATTCAGACCGGAACACGGGCGACATACACGCCAACATAGCGCGCAAATTTCCCGAGAAACACACCAGCAAACACACCGCCAGAGACGATCGCCAGCGCGCTCATGGCGGGCTGCTGCATCGTCTGCGGAGAGACCGCGCTCATCACGCCCAGCACATACTTCACCCCAAACGCCAGCATCATAAGCGGCAGCGCCGTGTAGTCTGCCTGGCGGTAAAGGCTGCGCGGCGCCTCTGCGCGGGTGATAACCGCCTGCTTAATCAGGAAATACCCCAGCGCAGCACCGGCAAGGATCCCCGCCGCCCACAATATGACAGTCTCGGGAGTGAGCGTGCGATAGACCACCAGATCGTAGATATCCCAGATAAGAAAGATAGCCGGAATGACAGCAAGCCTCTCCAGCGTGACGGTAGTCGGCTGGCGGGCTTTAATGCCGCGGGAGATAAGGAAGATAAACAGCACCCACACCCAGACGGGCGTGTGCGTAACGACACCGATCAGAAATTCAAACATGGAGATCACCATGAAAGATCGCGGCTTTGGCCGCGCTGCAAGAATGTTACGCATAACGGCGGAGACGCCATTATGCGCAGGTCTTTTACAGCGATTTTTTCAGGCGTTGAACCGCCTCTTTCAGCTCTTCATCCGTTGGCGTGACAAACGACATACGCAGCGTCGAATGGTCTGGCTCATTGCAGTAGAAAAATTCGCCCGGAACAAATACTACGCCGTTACTTAACGTTTTTTCCAGCCAGCGAGTGGTATTACTCCCATTTTTCATAGTCGCCCACAGGAACATGCCGCCCTTCGGCTTGTGGAATGACATCACATCACCCAGCTCGGCTTCCAGTTCTGTTGCGAACGTCTGGTATTTCTGGCGATAGGCTTCGCGGATCATTTTAATCTGATCGGCCAGACGACCCGTTTTCAGGTATTCGTACGTCATCAGCTGTGACAGCGTGCTGGTGTGCAGATCGGTGGTTTGCTTGAGATTCACCACCGCGCGTTTCAGCCACTCCGGTACCAGCACCCAGCCCACGCGGGTGCCTGGCGCAAGAATTTTAGAGAAGGTTGAGGTATACACCACGTTCTCTTCGTTACCGATATCTTTGGCGTGGGCAATTAACGGGCGGAAAACTTCATCGGTGTAATTAATTTCGCTGTACGGATCGTCTTCAATAATCACGAAGTCATAACGCTTCGATAATTCCACCAGCTGTTTACGACGCGGTTCAGAAAGGGTTACCCCACCCGGGTTACCAAATGTCGGCACAATATAAACCGCTTTAATGGGTTTATTGGCCACCAGCGCTTCGAGCTCATCCACTTTCATTCCGTCAGCATCGGTACCCACGGATTCAAAATGTGCCTGCGCCAGGCCAAATACCTGCAGTGCGGCAAGATACGTTGGACGCTCGACGACGACGGTATCGCCAGGGTTAATTAATGCACGCGCCAGCACGTCAAGTGATTGCTGTGAACCAGAGGTCACGACCACATCATCCGCCTTACAGCGGATCCCACGCCCTTCACAGATGCGCTGAATTTCTTCCCGTAGCCCAGGAACACCTTCGGTCAGACCGTACTGGAAAGCTTCGCCAAAATGCTGGGATAATACGGCATCAGCGGCCATTTTTAGGCCTTCATGATCGAACAATGCAGGGTTAGGAATACCCCCGCCCAGCGAAATGACCCCTGCCATTTTGCTATGTTTTAATAATTCACGGATGGCAGATGATTGCAGGCCCTGCGCGCTGCTGGCGAGTTTATTCACAGACATTCTTTGCTTACCTTCTTTTATTATATTGTGCCCAATCTTAGCAGAATATGGGCGATAAATTCTGTTAGCTTAGGGAGCGGGCGTAAATCCTGACGCCACAACAAATGCACCGGTCTTGGCTCTGGAATGTAATCCTCCAGCACCCGCACCAGCCGACCACTTTCCAGCTCTTCCGCGACCAGCACTTCCGGTTGTAATAACAGCCCCGCCCCGGCTCTTGCGGCCATCCGCAGCCCGTAGCCGTCGTTGCATCTTAGGATGGCATCACGCTTCCAGCGCACCTCCCCTTCGACACCCGGCAGCCGCCATTCATTGCGTGCAGTCCACACGCTGTGGGACAGGCAAAGATGATCCACCAGATCGGCAGGCGTTTGTGGCGTGCCGTAGTGCGCCAGATAATCAGGCGCGGCGCAGATCACCATTCGATAAGGACAGAGGTATTTCGCGACCAGGTCGTCGTTGCGAATGTCGCCAATGCGGATGGCCAGATCGACGCCCTCCTCCACCAGATCCACCATCCGATTGGTCAGATCCAGCTCCACGCGCACTTCCGGGTAGCGTTGCAAAAAGGTGGCGGTGAGCGGTGCAATCACGCAGCCGCCAAAGGACGTGGGGGCCGTTACCCGCAGCGTGCCAGCAGGTGTTGCGCGCAGGCGCTCGACCGCGCTTTCGGCGATGGCAACCTGCTCCAGTACCCGCTTCGCCTCGTCGAAATAGACCCGTCCGGCGTCGGTCAGGCTCTGGCGTCGCGTATTACGCTCCAGAAGACGCGTACCAAGTTGAGACTCCAGCAACGCAATATACTTCCCCACCATCACCGCCGACATCTCCAGCCGTGCCGCCGCACCGGTGAAACTGCCGCTTTCAACCACGGCAATAAAGGTCTCCATGCTGCGAAGCTTATCCATATTCCAAACCTCTGGTTAGTAATCTTCTAACTTTAGCCCAGTTTATCTGCATTTTTATTTATTAAAGAATGAAGGCTCACAACATTAAGGAGTCAGCGATGAAAATTGTCATTATTGGTGCCAGCGGTACAGTCGGTCGGGCAGTGACGGAAGAGTTGAGTCGTCGTCACGAGGTTATCCGCGTAGGTCGCACGCAGGGCGACTATCAGGTGGATATCACTTCCCAGGCGAGCGTGCAGGCACTGTTTGAGAAAATCGGCCCGGTGGATGCCATTGTCTCTGCCAGCGGGGGTTTGTACTTCGGTCCGCTCGCCACGATGAAAGACAGTGATTTCAACCAGGGCCTGCAGGATAAACTGCTCGGACAGGTGCGCCTGGCGCTGACCGGCCAGCATTACCTGAACGAAGGTGGATCAATTACGCTAATCAGCGGAATTGTGGCGCACGAGCCGATTGCGCAGGGGGTGAATGCCACCACGGTAAATGCCGCGCTGGAAGGGTTTGTTCGCGCCGCAGCCTGCGAACTGCCGCGCGGGATCCGCATCAACCTGATTAGCCCAACGGTACTCACCGAATCTGCTGAAGCCTACGACGGTTTCTTCCCGGGCTTTGAAAGCGTGCCCGCCGCGACCGTCGCCCAGGTCTATCGTCGCAGCGTAGAAGGCGTGCAGAGCGGGCGGGTGTATAAGGTGGGTTATTGACCCTTTCGGGCGGAAATGAGTACCAGCATCGGACGTTCCGCCTCTTCGGCCAGTGCAGGCCAGGCGTCAATTTGAGCCTGCGTTGGCCCCCATTCGTTGATTTCGCTCAGAGTTAATCCGGCCTTGATCAACGCGTTAAGCGTGGTGCCCAGCGTGCGGTGGTATTTGATCACCCCGTCTGCCAGCCAGTTGCTGACGCGCTGGCCTTCGTCCTGATAATGGTTCACACCCCAGAACCGCTCTCCGTTATCGTCGGTCAGCCAGCCCTGACGCGTAGCGCAGGTGTAAATCGGGTGTTCCATCGAAAAGACCAGGCTGCCGCCGGGCTTGAGCGCGCGCTGAACGTTGGCGAATAGCGTGTCCAGTTCCGGCAGGTAGTGTAGCGCCAGCGAGCTGTAGATCAGATCGAGGCTGTTCTCGTTGAGCTTAAGAGATTCCAGATCGCTGCGTTGATAGCGAATCCCGTCATCGTGGGTCAACTCCGCCGCACGGGCGAGCATCTTTTCTGAGATATCAACGCCCATTACGTCAGACGCGCCCAGCTCACGCGCCGCGCGGCAGAACCAGCCGTATCCGCAGCCGAGATCAATAACCGATTTACCGGTTAACTCCGGCAGCATGCTTTTTAACGCAGGCCACTCCGGCGCGCCGTCCAGCCCCTGCACCGAGCGCGGAAGCTGGGCATAGCCTTCGAAAAACGCCGGGTTGTCGTAGATGTTTTGTGCCATGGCAGATCCCTCTTTAAGAATGTGATTCCCAGTATAAAACATTGCCGGGTGGCGCTGCGCTTACCCGGCCTACGATTTGAAGGTTTCAGTAGGCCGGGTAAGGCGAAGCCGCCACCCGGCACCACATTAGCCCACCGAGCCCCAAACGAGGTTGCCATTATGGAACGTCGCGGTGCGCGGGGAAATACGCGCTACGGCTTCGGCGGAGCAGGAGGCGTCCACCAGCACAAAGCTGGCGTCGTCCTGCGCTTTCGGCCACACGCGCTCGCCTTTGTCGTTCAGCGGCAGCACGTCGCCGGTAGCGATGCCGAGCGCGCGGGAGAGCGTCTGCTCGTTTGGTCGAATATAAAGCTGAGCGTACAGGTTGGCTTTTTCCAGCATGTCCCCCAGGCCATACGGAGACCAGTGGTCGATTACGCTGTCGGTACCCGTCATCACAAACACGCCTTTATCCCGCAACTGCTTTAGCGGCATATGTAGAGTGCCAATCGGCACGGTAGAGGCGATGGTTACCTGCTGTGCTGCCATGCGGGTGGCGATCTCATCCACCTGCTGTTCGTTGAGCGTGGCCAGCGCGAAAGCATGGCTGATGGTCAGTTTGCCCTTCAGCTCTGGCGTTTTCTCCACGGTTTCCACCATGTAATTCACCGCTGCCACACCCGCCGGGCTGGTTTCGTGCAGGTGAATGTCCACTCCTTTGTCGTAGTCCAGCGCAATCTGGAACATGGTGTCGAGGGATTTCTCCATCGCGCCATCCACGTTGGTGGGATCGAGTCCACCCACGTAGTGCGCGCCGGCCTGCATCGCCTCACGCATCAGTTTTTCAGAGTTCGATAGCAGCAGGCCGTGCTGCGGGAAGGCGACGATTTCGCAGTCGAAACCGGGTTTACGGCGCGCCAGTACCGCCTGTAAATTTTCCAGGTTTTTCAGGCCGGAAACCGGCTCAATATTGCAGTGGCTGCGGGCGATGGTAGACCCTTTGGACTGGATCAGGTCGATCAGCTTTTCTGCCCGCTCCTGCGTATAGGGCTGTAATTCCGGCAGCAGCTTCTGCTCCAGGCGGATCATGTCCTGAATGGTGGTGCCCGCCGGGCGGTTCAGGGAGCGCCACGGGCCGCCATAGAAGGTTTTATCGAGATGGATGTGCATGTCGCGCATCGCCGGCAGCATCAGTTTACTGCCCGCATCGTAGTGCGGCAGCGTGGCATCAGCGTGGCTTTTGTTATCCCGCAGGGTGGCGATCCTCCCGTCTTTAATCTCCAGCGTTTTCAGCTCGGTGCGGGTGCTGGTCGCCACGCCGCCGTCGAAATTGAACCCGGCTTCCAGCAGGACGTTATCCAGATAATAGTGTTTTGCGGTGATGCTCATCGGTTTGCCCGTCTCGCAGGTTGGCTTCGCAGTATCCGCAGCATACGCGACAGATCCGGTCGCACCAAACAGTGCGCAGGCGGTGACCATTTTGCCGCTCTGGCTGATAAACTCGCGTCGGCTTTTGTTTTCACTCATCTTATCTTCCTTCATTAACAATATGGGTGCCGGTTTCACCGCGCAGCGCCGCAGGCAGGCTGTCCGGCGAGGTGATGATCACCCGCTTGCCGCCGTGGTTTAAAAATTCCAGCGAGGCGATGATTTTGGGCAGCATGCTGCCCGCCGGGAAATGGCCTTCATCCATATACCGCGACATCTGCGCCACGTTGACGGTGTCCAGCGCCTGCTGATTTGGCTTGCCGAAGTTGATACACACTTTTTCCACGCCGGTGGTGATCGCCAGCACATCAGCGTGGATCTCACGTGCCAGCAATGCGGTGGAGAGATCCTTATCAATCACCGCATCGACGCTCTGGTAATCACCTTCAGGTGTGCGAACCACCGGAATACCGCCGCCGCCCGCGCCAATCACCACAAAACCTTTCTGCGTCAGCGTCTTGATGGCATCGGCTTCGACAATCCTCAACGGCTGTGGAGACGCCACTACGCGGCGATAACCCCGGCCAGAGTCCTCAACAAAATGCCAGTCCGGGTGGGCGAGTTGCAGCTCATCGCGCTGCACTTCACTAAAGAACGCGCCGATGGGTTTAGTGGGATGGGTGAAGCCCGGATCATTTTTATCCACCTCCACCTGAGTAACGACCGTGACCGCTTTTTGCTCCCCGCGTGCGGCAAGGCGGTTATTTAACGCCTGCTGGATCAGGTAACCAATACCGCCCTGCGTATCTGCCACACAGTTCGCCAGCGGAGTCAGCGGCAGCCCTTCCCGCTCGTGGGCGATTTCGGCGCGGCGCAGATCCAGCCCCACCTGGGGGCCGTTTCCGTGCGTGAGCACAATGTCGTAGTCGGATGCCAGCATCTCCAGCACCGACTCTGCCACCGCTTTGACCGCCAGCGCCTGATGTTCAATCGACTGGCTGGCGTTATCTTTGATAATGCTGTTGCCGCCGATGGCGACGACCATAAGCTCTTTCATACGTGTTCCTTCGCAACAGTAATTTCAGCGCTCGCCGCTTCCCGGCTATCAAGGAAATGTTTCACCACAAACATGCCGCTCATCATCAGATACGCCGTGACAAACATCAGCGAACTGCCTTCGGCAAAGCCCACCACCGGGGCGTGGATCACCCCAAACAGCGCCAGCAACGCACCGACAGCCGCCGCAACGGCACCGCGCAGCGGTTTATTGATGATGGCGAAGATGGCGATACAACCCCACAGCATGCTGGCAAGCGGTGCGCCATTCCCCAGATGCACCAGCCCTTCGTAGTAGATGCCTTTGCTGTGCAGCACATCGGTACCGATTTTTGCCGCGCTGGTGCCCGCCGCCCCCATCACGCTGTTCATCATGGTCAGCGCCCAGTTGGCGATCCACGGGAACAGACAGATGAAGATCACGGGCACTTCCACTTTGGGGGTTTCTCTCACCACCTGGTTGGCGGTCACCACGCCGATAAACACCAGAATCGGCACGATGGCGGTCATCGGAATGATGGCGAGCATAAACGCCCCCAGCCCGAACAGCGGCACGATGAACATGGTCACACCCGACGCCAGCGTATAGCCAATGCTGGCTCCCATCGCTTTCCAGCCCGCATGGCCAACATAGACCGTCACGGGGAACGGGTTACCCATCAGGCAGCCAAGCATTGATGCCAGACCATTTGCCAGCATCACTTTGCGGGTTGGGTATTCATCCCCTGCAGCGTGAGCACTCTCAATGTTTTCCAGGTCAAAGATGTAGTTTGCCAGCCCCAGAGGAACCGCCGAGGCAAGGTACGGCAGCGCGTGCGGCAGGCCCTGCATAAAGCCTTCGATATGCACGGACGGCGGGTTAAAGCCGAACGATGACATCGACGCCTTGATCGCTTCCGGGCTTTGCAGGCCAGAGATCCACGCCAGGGCCGTACCGGCAACCAACAGCAACAGCCCTGTCGGGATGCGGGCGAAGATCGGCTTTTTGCCAAACCAGTTGATGAAGATCAGCAGCAGCACGATGAATGACACCGTTGGCGCCTCAAACGCCTGCAGCATCGGGTTCATCGCCAGCAGCAGCAACCCTAAACCAGACAGGCACGACAGCAGCACGGTACGCGGGATCATCTTGCGGATGGTTTCTCCTAAAAATGAACCACCCGCCAGGATCATCGCTTCCACGAAGCACCACACCAGACCGATCTGGATGGCAAATTCCGCATCACCGGTCTGCTGATAAACCGGCATTAATACCAGGAAGGTCACGGTAAAAATCGACGGCGCGCTCGGGCCGGACGGCAGCGCAGTGACGTCAGTACGCCCGGTCTGGCGTGCCATCTGCAGGCCAAACCACGCATAGCAGACGCTCGCTACCAGTACCGCCAGCCCGAAGGCTGGCGCGATGCGTCCATAAACAATCTCCTTCGGGATGCCGACGACAAAAATGAGCAACCCCATCATGGTCAGCAAATTGGTTAGGTTGTTGGTCATGAGCCCGAAATAGGCCGCCCAGTCACCTCTTTTCCACTCCAGTTTCATGTTTTTCATGGATGCATGCCTTATAAAAAGTAGCGATCGCGGAAGGTCAACAGCGCCTTTTCAAAACAGCTAAACGGCGGGTGAACAATGCCCGCCCCAATCATGCCGATTCCGGCGTCCTTGTGGGCAATCGCGGTGTTGATCACCGGCAGAATGCCGCTGCCCGCCACTCTGGTGATGTCGATGGCAGTAGGAATGCCCATAAACGACAGCAGCGGAATGGTGACATTCGGGTTTTCACCAAGGGTGATTTCGCGCATCTGGCGAGAGAAGTCGATGGCTTCCTCAACCGTACCGCCCACCAGCGCCACAATCGCCGGGGCGGTTGCCATCGCAAAGCCGCCAATGCCGTAGGTTTCGGTGATGGCGCTGTCGCCGATATCCAGCCCGGAGTCTTCCGGTTTGTAGCCCGCGAACATCGGGCCAATGACCTGCTGCGCCGGGCCGGTAAACCATTGTCCGGGCAGGCCGGAAATACGCAGGCCGAATTCATAGCCGTTACGCGCCATGGTGGTCACTACGGTGCTGTATTCAATGCCGTGAGCGGCGTCCAGCGCGGCTTTACACATCGCCATCCACGTCGGGCCGGAGAAGTAGTCGCTGCTGGCAACAAACTCAAAGACCTCGCACTGCTGCTCTACCGGGTAGCCCGCCTGAATCAACCCCGGCGTCAGCGCCTGGATCAGCAGCGTGGTGCCCGCGTTGTTGCGGTTGTGGCACTCGTCGCCCATGTGCAGTGCCTGCGCCAGCATTAAGCGCAGATCGATTTCACCGATGATGTTCATGGCGTCGCGCAGCATCGGGCCGAGCACGTCGCGCATCCAGTTCAGGCGGTCAATCACGCTCTGATCATTCGCGCCCATACGCAGAATTTTCGCCATCTGCTCGCTTAAGTTGGTGAACGCGCGGTTGCCGTAGGTTTTGTTTTCGACGATGTGCATAAACATTGAGGCAGAAGTGACGCCCGCCATGGAGCCTACACAGTCGTGTTCGTGGCACGGCGAGAAGGTGATTTCTCCGGAAGCCGCCACGCGTTCGGCGTCGCGGATATCTTTTGCCAACCCTTCAAACACCAGCGCGCCGGTAACAGCACCTTTCATCGCGCCACACATGTTTTCCCACGTCACCGGTGGACCAGCATGCAAAATAGTGGTGCGGGTCATGCCTGGCACGACGTTGATCGCCTGGTCGTAACCTACCAGCACCGGATGGGACTGAATAATGCGCTCGAGGGCGAGGGTGTTGGCCGCGGCAATTTTTTCCGCCAGTGGTTTACTCGCCAGCTGGTCCAGCGCTTCCACCACCTGCATATTGCCCTGCCCCGGCGGTGTCCAGTCGAGTTGGGTGACGGGCACGTGCTGTTTTTTGAGGTCGTCACTGAACATCGCAATACCAACGTTAATCACGTTCAGCGGCTGGTTAAATAAAGTCGTCATTATGCTTTCTCCCCTTTGCAGACAAATTCACGCGCCAGTAATCCGGTATTGGTGCTGCTGCTGGCCCAAATCACACCTGCATCGGTCAGAAGCTGGCACTGCTGCACCAGCGACTGTGGATCCTGGTCAGTGCCCAGCACGTAGCCCAGAATTTCCAGCGGTCGGTTGTCAGCTTTCGCAATTGCCTGCGCCTCGTTAATGGCGTCGAGCATCACCCCTACCGGATCGTCGTGTGCGCCAAAGCCCAGCACGAAGTCCATAACGATCACCCCCACCTCCGGATCGCGCGCTTCCTGCAACAGGCGGCTGATGCGGTTAGTCGGGTCGATCATCGGGTGCGGTTTGCCGTTAGTGAAGTCGTCGTCACCAAAGTCGAGGAAGGTATGGGCTTTACTGACGTTGATGTCGCTCAGGCGTTTTGTTGGATCCGGCTGAATGTTGCTGTAGACGTTGTCGAATTTCTCCAGCGCGGCAAACATGGCTTCATCGCACAGCGTGCCGCCGCAGAACAGCCCGCGAATGTACTTCTGCTGTGGAGTCAGACGGGCACGCACCTCTTCGATCAGCGGCCAGTTGAGAGGATGCAGATCAAGTGACTCTTTTTTGATGCCGGTGAGCAGGACAGCTTTCAGGGCGGCTTCTTTAGTGCCACGGGCAAACTGCAGCCCGTCTTCATCGGCAGGTGGTTCATTGCGGCCCAGGAAACAGACAACCACAGGCTTACGGCAGGCACGGGCGCGGGCCAACACCTTTTCAGCGACCGCTGGTGCAGGCGGTTTGGAGATAAGTGCAATCACCTGCGTGGCGTCGTCCGCCTCCAGCATCTCGATGGCGTCGAGCATCATCAGGCCGCCGATTTTCTCGCTGAGATCGCGCCCTCCGGTGCCAATCAACTGTGACACGCCGCCGCCGAATTCGTGAATGCGCACGCTCAGCTCCTGGCTGCCGGTACCGGAGGCGCCGACAATACCAATCGGTCCGCGGCGCACCGCGTTGGCGAAGCACAACCCCGCGCCGTTGATAATGGCGGTGCCGCAGTCCGGTCCCATCATCAGCAGCCCTTTCTGGTGCGCCAGTTGCTTCAGCGCCAGCTCGTCGTCGAGTGACACGTTATCGGAAAACAACATCACGTTGAGATCGTTCTCCAGCGCCTGGCGCGCTTCACGAGCGGCGAAGGTGCCATTGACGGAAATCACAGCAAGGTTGCTGTCCGGGCGATGGGTTTTGGCGCTGGCAATCGTCGCATAGCGCGCTTCATGGGATCCCGCGCTCTCTTTACGCGTGAACAGCGCTTCAATGGCCGCCAGCGTTTCTTCATTTGCCGCATCGCCTTTAATCACGATCATCAGGTCGCCGTTTTTGGCCTCATTTAATTCCGGCGTTAATAATCCGAGATTTTTTAAGACGCCTTTGTTCATCTCCGTCGCCATGGCCACAAAGGCCTGCTCAACGCCCGGCAATTTATTGGCTTTGGTCGAAACGGACATTAATGAAACCGAATCGAAGTAGGTATTCTTTTTTATGACGATTTTCGTTGGCATTATTTTCTCCTGAAAGAGGATAAAAGCGGGCCGCCGTCGTGCAAAATGCACGCCGGTAAAATGCTTAATGTCAGGGTTGCCAGCCGGCTAAGGCTGGCCGGATAGGTTACGCGCCCGCCGCCAGCAGCAGGTCAGCGATTGCGGTGAAGCCTTTTTCTCGCGCCAGTTCGAGCGGCGTTTTTCCGTATTTATCGGTCATGTGCGGGTTCGCGCCGTGATTCAGCAGCAGCTTTACAATTTCCTGCTGCTTCGCGCCGCCGTCATTTAAAACGATGGCTTCCAGCAGCGGTGTCCAGCCAACAAAGTTGGTGTGGTTAACGTTAATATCGGTTTTCTCCAGTAATTCGCGCACTATTTCCACGTGCCCTTTTTCACTGGCGGGTGTAATACCCACGCCACCGAAACGCGTCAGACGGTCGAGATCCGGATTTGCCGGAAGGACGATGCGCAGCAGGGTTAAATCGTTCGTCAGGCAGCTAATCAGGAAGGGGTTAAAACAGGTCTGGTCTTGTTTATCAATATCCGCGCCGGCGGCAATTAATAACTCCACACAAGAATAATGCTTTTTCAGGCTGGCAATAATAACCGCGGTTCTTTTCTGACGGTTGGTGGCGTTAATATCCACGCCTTTCTCCAGGCAGGCTTTTAGCGCATCGCTATTGCCCTCTTCTGCCGCCAGCAGAAATTCAGTAACGAGTTCAGTTCCAGACATATTCAGACTCCCGATGTTTTTATTTCTGTTGACCTGAGAATAGCAACAGCCTGGTCATAAAAGAATCCGCTTAAAAATGATTCATCGACAGTCAATTCATTATTGAGTTAAATTCAACAATTCAGCCAAAACGTGCGGCCGTGCAATCTTTTCCTTATGTTTTCGCGCTTTTTAACGCGTAAGGCTGCATTCTGCTTATGCCTGACAAAGCCTTGCTATGCGCGACTTACAGCAAAAAGTCAGAACTGTGATCGGCTTCAAATGCGTTGTAACAACGCTGTTAAAATATGTTCAAAACTGATGGCTCACAGGAGCAGTGATATGAATTCTATCTTTACCGAAGAGAACCTGCTGGCCTTTACCACCGCCGCACGCTTCGGCAGTTTCAGCAAGGCCGCTACCGAGCTGGGTGTCACCACCTCGGCCATCAGTTACACCATCAAGCGGATGGAGACCGGCTTAGACGTTGTGCTGTTTGTGCGCAACACACGCAGCATTGAGTTGACCGAGTCCGGCTTTTACTTTTATCGCAAAGCCACCGATCTGTTGAATGATTTTTATGCCATCAAACGCGGGATAGACACCATTTCTCAGGGCATTGAAGCGCGAGTACGCATCTGTATTAATCAGCTTTTATACACCCCACGCCATACCGCGCGGCTGCTGCAGGTGCTGAAAAAGCAGTTTCCCACCTGCCAGATAACCGTGACGACCGAGGTGTATAACGGCGTCTGGGACTCCATCATCAACAACCAGGCCAATATTGCCATTGGCGCGCCGGACACGCTGCTCGACGGCGGTGGCATTGATTACACCGAGATTGGCGCTATCCGCTGGGTATTCGCCATCGCTCCGGAACATCCGCTGGCCTTCGTCCCGGAACCAATAGCAGAGAGCCAGCTACGCCTGTATCCCAACATCATGGTGGAAGATACCGCCCATACCATTAACAAAAAGGTCGGCTGGTTGCTGCACGGGCAGGAGGCGATTCTGGTGCCGGATTTCAACACCAAATGTCAGTGTCAGATCCTGGGGGAAGGGATCGGTTTCTTGCCCGAGTATATGGCCCGCGAGGCGGTGGAAGAAGGCTTGTTAGTCACCCGGCGCATTAATAATCCACGTCAGGACTCACGCATGCTGCTCGCCACGCAGCATGCGGCGACCGGCCAGGTCACGCGCTGGATCAAACAACAATTTGGCCCTGCGGGGGTGCTGACCCACATCTATAGCGATCTCTTGTGGCGCGAAGCAATAAATTAGTTTAGAATTTGCTTAATTAAGTAAACTCTAAACTATTATGACTGAACTCGAACAACTTCAGGCCAGCGCTGAGCAGGCCGCAGGACTCTTAAAAGCGATGAGCAACCCGCGTCGGCTGCTGATCCTCTGCACGCTGTGCGGTGCTCCCGGCACCAGCGCGGGGGAGCTGGCTCGCGCAACGGGACTTAGCCCCTCCGCCACGTCGCAGCATCTGGCGCGTATGCGTGAAGAAGGGCTTATCGACAGCAGCCGCGAAGCGCAGCGCATTCTCTATTTCATTAAAAACGATGCTGTACATCAGCTTATCAGCACCCTGAAAACCCTTTATTGCCCGTAAGGAGCCGCCATGTCACTTCCTCTTCTATCACCGCAGCAGGCCAAAGCGCGCGTTGCCGAAGGTGCAAAACTGATTGATATTCGTGATGCCGATGAGTATGCCCGCGAGCATATTCCGGCTGCACAGTCCATACCGCTGGACACCTTACCCGGCGGGCTTACTACACGGGCGGGTGAAACCGTGATTTTTCACTGTCAGTCCGGCGCCCGGACGTCCGGAAATGCTGACCGCCTTGCACAGGCTGCTGCCCCCGCTCAGGCATTTGTCGTCGAAGGTGGCATTCAGGGCTGGAAGCAGGCTGGACTGCTGACTGTCGAGGACAAATCGCAGCCGCTCCCGCTGATGCGTCAGGTGCAAATTGCCGCCGGGCTGTTGATTCTCTGTGGTGTGGTGCTGGGCTATAGCGTCTCAAGCAGCTTTTTCCTGCTCAGCGGTTTTGTGGGGGCCGGGCTGCTGTTCGCAGGTCTGACAGGTTTCTGCGGTATGGCACGACTGCTGAAAGTGATGCCATGGAACCGGCGTACCTCATAAGCAGTAATCCGTGAATTACACTGTACCCGGCAGCGCGCGTGGGCTAAGGTGAAGTTCACTAAAACGATGAGGAGGTAATATGTTTTCTGTCGGTGATTATGTGCAACCGCGTAAAGGCGGTCCGAAACTGAAAGTCATTGAAGTTGAGGGTGACAGCGTTGTGGCGGTACAGGCCAGCAATGAACAAGGCGAGAAATATACCCTGAAAGCCAGCGATCTGGCTCTGTATACCGAAGACGGTGATTTCGGCGTCTGCTGAACAGACAACCGGACGGAGTGATCCGTCCGGCTCACGGATTAGATCAGAAAATCATCCAGTGATTTACCGTTTGCCAGCGCACTGGCAATTGGCTTCGGCGTACGTCCCTGGCCAGTCCACGTTTTTTCTTCACCGTTCTGGTCAATAAAACGATATTTTGCTTCACGCGCTTTACGTTTTTTCGCCGTCTTTCCTGCCTGCGCCAGATCTGAACCTAACAGGTCAGTCGGTGAAATACCATCGGCTTTCATCCGTTCCAGCAGAGCGTTAATTTTTTCCTGCTGCTCAGTACGCTGCTGCTCTAATTCCGCCAGTTCACTACGTTTCTCTTCAGCAACGACCCTGACCTTTTCCAGCATTTCCTCAAGAACGTCCAGGGATAATTCACGCGCCATGGCGCGCAGAGTTCGGATATTATTAAGATTCTGTAACGTCAAAGACATATTATTTGGAAACCTTTTCTTTGGGGTAAATAGATAAATCACAGTCAGAATAATTCATTTCTGTCTAAATATCTACCCACAGGACTTTCCTGACAATAGTGTAAATATCTTTAAATATCGACAATAATAATATTCGCGCACAACCCCAGCACCGACAGAAATGGTCAACGTTAAGCCAAATTACAGCATACTGTTCCAAAAAAAGCCCCTCCTGGCACCACCCTTCAGACCAACAGAATCAACCATCTGATTTTTATAAAAAAACACCCCGAAAAGACACAATATAACGAACCGAACAAAAAACAATCAATTTTAGAGAATTTTGTGGACAAAACGCGACTAAATAAAAATTATTCACTAGTTGTTAGTTTAAACGCAGAGATATACGCTATACACGTCAAGCAAACCAACCTAAAGCACTAATCGCTGCGGGAAAATCGTTTTTATTGTGTTCTTCTCAAGGAGTTCAGACATGTTCTCACCGCAATCACGCCTTCGCCATGCGGTAGCGGATACTTTCGCGATGGTTGTCTACTGTTCTGTCGTGAACATGCTGATTGAAATATTCCTCTCCGGAATGACCTTCGAGCAGTCACTTTCTTCTCGTCTGGTGGCAATCCCGGTCAACATTATTATTGCCTGGCCTTATGGATTATACCGTGATGCGGTCATGCGCCTCGCACGCCGTATCAGCCCCGCTGGCTGGGTCAAAAACCTGGCCGACGTTCTGGCGTATGTGACGTTCCAGTCCCCGGTTTACGTAGCTATTCTGCTGACAGTCGGCGCAGACTGGCACCAGATCGTCGCGGCGGTCAGTTCGAATATTGTGATTTCAATGCTGATGGGTGCGGTGTACGGCTATTTTCTCGACTACTGTCGCCGCCTGTTCAAGGTCAGACAGTACAATCAGGCCAAAGCGTAATGTGAGGCGACTGGCGCACGCCAGTCGCTGATTTACTGTACGTCGCCAAACAGTCCCTTCAAAAACCGCTCCAGTGCCATACGTGAACTGAAGCCATGCGGAATACCATAATGTTCATGCGTCTCGCCGCCTAAATAGAGCGGAAATTGCTGATAATGATCGCAGGTTTTAATATCCGAGGCTGGCTCAGCAAATGACAAACTTCTGTCTTTCAGTGTCGGGTGAATAATGAGCGCGGTACGTCCCATTCTGGCTTCACGATTAACGTAAACATAATTCTCACCACGGCGATATCCATACGCTTTTGATGTCACCTCATCCATGGTGAATCCCTCTTTTTCAAGAACGCGCGCCACCTCATCAGGTCGTAAATACATATCTTTTCCTCGTTATCTTTTCCTGCCCGGCAACCTTACAGTATTCAGCATTAGCAGGGCTTTCAGAATATTCCATAAACTGCCGGATAACGCGTGATGCACTTCAGATATTACATTTCTGAACTAAACTAAGCGGGAACACAAAATTACGGAGGATCGTATGTTTAACAGAACGAACCGAAACGATATTAACGACGACGCTCAGGATATTCGTAATGATGTCAGCCAATTAGCTGACTCACTGGAAGAGGTACTGAAATCCTGGGGAACTGACGCGAAGGACGAAGCGGATGCCGCAAAACGTAAGGCTCAGTCTCTGCTCCGTGAAACCCGCGCGCGGATGAACGGCCGTTCGCGTACGACTCAGGCTGCCTGTGATGCCGTCAGCTGTGCAAGCACCTTTGTTCGCGAAAGACCGCTCTGTACGCTGGGCACAGTAGCCGCCGTCGGTATCTTTGTGGGTGCCCTGCTTAACTTGCGTAAGTAACCCGCCTGAAAAACCCGCACAGCCCACCCTGCCCCGTTGTGCTCATCATCGGGGCAAAATCAATCTAAATTTCCCATATCTTGTATGGTTGAAACTTAGGATAACTACATCTAGTATCTCCTTTAGCAAGACACACAAATCTGACGCGTACATACGCGCCGTGCTCTCATTTTAAATGGAAATACGAATCATGAGCATTATTATTTACACACGTAACGATTGCGTTCAGTGCCATGCGACTAAACGTGCGATGGAAAGCCGCGGGGTGGCATTTGAGATGGTGAATATCGACCAGCAGCCAGAAGCAGCCGATATCCTGCGCGCGCAGGGTTTTCGCCAGCTTCCGGTGGTGGTTGCCGGGGAAACCAGCTGGTCAGGTTTCCGTCCGGATATGATCAACCGCCTCGCCGCTCAGGCCGCCAGGGCATGAGCGGACTGGTTTTCTTCTCCAGCAGCTCGGAAAACACGCTCCGCTTTATCGAGCGCCTCGGGCTGCCTGCGACCCGCATTCCGCTGAACGAGCGAGAGCGGATCCAGGTAGAGGAACCTTACATACTGGTGGTGCCCAGCTATGGCGGCGGCGGTACGGCGGGGGCAGTTCCCCGCCAGGTGATCCGCTTTCTTAACGATCCCCATAACAGACAGCGTATTCGCGGCGTGATCGCGGCGGGTAATCGCAATTTCGGTGACGCCTTTGGTCGCGCCGGGGATGTTATCTCTCAAAAATGCGGCGTGCCGTATCTCTATCGTTTCGAACTGATGGGGACACAGCAGGACGTAGAGAACGTGCGTAAAGGAGTGAAGGAATTTTGGCAACGACAACCGCAGAACGGGTAATTCAGGCGACACCGGATTACCACGCATTAAACGCGATGCTTAACCTCTATGACCGCGAGGGGCACATCCAGTTTGGCAAAGACCACGAGGCAGTGGACGCCTTTTTCGCCGCCCATGTCCGCCCCAATAGCGTAACGTTTGAAAGCCAGAATGCGCGGCTCGACTATCTGGTCAATGAAGGCTATTACGAAGAACGCGTCCTCACCCGTTATGATCGCGCCTTCGTGGTGAGGTTGTTCGAACGCGCGCACGCCAGCGGTTTTCGTTTCCAGACCTTCCTCGGCGCGTGGAAGTATTACACCAGCTACACGCTGAAAACGTTCGACTGTAAACGCTACCTCGAAAGTTTTGAAGATCGCGTGGTGATGGTGGCGCTGACGCTGGCTCAGGGCGATGAAGCACTGGCTGAACGGCTGATGGCGGAGATCCTCTCCGGCCGCTTCCAGCCCGCCACACCGACCTTCCTTAACTGTGGCAAAGCCCAGCGCGGCGAGCTGGTTTCCTGCTTCCTGCTGCGTATCGAAGACAATATGGAGTCGATTGGTCGCGCGGTGAATTCGGCGCTGCAGCTTTCCAAACGCGGCGGCGGCGTGGCGTTTTTGCTCTCTAACCTGCGTGAAGCCGGTGCGCCAATTAAGCGCATTGAAAACCAGTCCTCCGGCGTGATCCCGGTGATGAAAATGCTGGAAGATGCCTTCTCCTATGCCAACCAGCTTGGCGCACGCCAGGGGGCAGGCGCGGTGTATCTGCACGCGCACCATCCGGATATTCTGCGTTTTCTCGACACCAAACGCGAAAACGCCGATGAAAAAATCCGCATCAAAACGCTGTCGCTCGGCGTGGCGATCCCGGATATCACCTTTGCCCTCGCCAAAGAGAATGCCGACATGGCGCTGTTCTCACCTTACGATATCGAGCGTATCTATGGGAAAGCGTTCGGGGATGTCGCTATCAGTGCGCTGTACGACGACCTGGTAGCCGACGAACGCATTCGTAAAACCTACATCAACGCACGCGATTTCTTCCAGACGCTTGCCGAAATTCAGTTTGAGTCCGGCTATCCATACATCATGTATGAAGATACGGTGAATCGCGCCAACCCGATTGCCGGCCGCATTAACATGAGCAACCTGTGCTCGGAGATTTTGCAGGTCAACAGCGCGTCGACCTATGATGAAAACCTGGACTACGCGGACATCGGCAAAGATATCTCCTGCAACCTCGGGTCGCTGAATATTGCCCACACCATGGATTCCCCGGATTTTGGCCGCACGGTTGAAACCGCCATTCGCGGGCTGACGGCGGTGTCAGACATGAGCCACATCCGCAGCGTGCCTTCTGTTGAAGCGGGAAATACCGCGTCGCACGCCATCGGTCTTGGGCAGATGAACCTGCACGGTTATCTGGCGAGGGAAGGTATCGCCTACGGCAGCCCGGAAGGGCTGGATTTCACCAACCTCTATTTTTACACCATCACCTGGCATGCGCTGCATACCTCAATGATGCTGGCGCGCGAGCGCAACCAGCGCTTCGCCGGTTTTGAACAGTCGCGCTACGCCAGTGGCGAATATTTTAGCCAGTATCTGGAAGGCGACTGGCAGCCAAAAACCGGGAAAGTACGCCAGCTATTTGCCCGTTCAGGTATCACCCTGCCCACGCGCGCGATGTGGCAACAGCTGCGTGATGACGTAATGCGGCACGGCATCTACAACCAGAACCTGCAGGCGGTGCCACCGACCGGCTCGATCTCTTACATCAACCATGCCACGTCGAGTATTCATCCGATTGTGTCGAAAATAGAGATCCGCAAGGAAGGCAAAACCGGGCGCGTTTATTACCCTGCTCCGTTTATGACCAACGACAATCTGGCGCTGTATCAGGACGCCTATGAAATCGGGCCGGAAAAGATTATCGACACCTACGCCGAGGCAACAAAACACGTGGACCAGGGACTGTCGCTGACGCTCTTCTTCCCGGATACCGCCACCACCCGCGATATCAACAGGGCGCAGATTTATGCCTGGAAGAAAGGCATCAAGACGCTGTACTACATTCGCCTGCGTCAGCTTGCGCTGGAAGGCACCGAAATCGAAGGCTGCGTATCCTGCGCGCTGTAAGGAGAAAGGATGAAACTATCACGCGTGAGTGCCGTTAACTGGAATAAAATTCAGGACGATAAAGATCTGGAGGTGTGGAACCGGCTCACCAGCAACTTCTGGCTGCCGGAAAAGGTGCCGCTCTCCAACGATATCCCGGCCTGGCAAACGCTGAACCACGCCGAACAACAGCTGACAATCCGCGTCTTTACCGGACTCACGTTGCTGGACACCATCCAGAACACCGTGGGTGCGCCTGCCCTGATGACCGACGCGCTGACGCCACATGAAGAGGCGGTGATGTCGAACATCAGCTTTATGGAGGCGGTGCATGCTCGCTCCTACAGTTCGATTTTCTCCACACTGTGCCAGACCAAAGACGTGGATGCGGCGTATACCTGGAGCGAAGAGAGCGAGTCATTACAGCGCAAGGCGAATCTGGTGCTGGCGCATTATCAGGCTGATGAGCCGCTGAAGAAGAAGATCGCCAGTGTGTTTCTGGAATCTTTTCTTTTCTATTCCGGCTTCTGGCTGCCGATGTACTGGTCCAGCCGTGGCAAATTGACCAACACTGCTGATTTGATTCGCCTGATCATTCGCGATGAGGCGGTGCATGGGTATTACATTGGCTATAAGTATCAGAAAGGACTGGAGAAAGTCAGCGAGCAAAAGCGCGAGGAACTCAAAGGCTTCGCGCTCGATTTACTGATGGATTTGTACGATAACGAGCTGAGCTATACCGAGGAACTGTATGCCGGAACCGGCTGGGAGGAAGACGTGAAGGCGTTCCTCTGCTACAACGCCAACAAAGCGCTGATGAATCTCGGTTACGACGCGTTATTCCCACCAGAGATGGCGGAAGTGAACCCGGCGATCCTGGCGGCGCTGTCACCCAACGCTGACGAGAACCACGATTTCTTTTCCGGATCGGGCTCCTCGTATGTAATGGGTAAAGCAGTAGAGACAGAAGATGAGGACTGGGATTTTTAATCACCACTAACGTTCGTTAATTTAATATAAATAGATATTTTTCTCGTCACTATTTGCATAGCAACTACACTGTAATGTCCATGCCATATTCGCCTGAATTGCTCCATTTCAGGCGAAATTCCCCGATACCGCAACAAAAAATTGAGAAAAATTCAAATCACGCTCAGCCCTTTGCTCATGGGAAATTCAGCCGTTTCGCTTACGGCAAAATTCATGCCATAAGCAAACCCAGGGTTGTCTCAGATTCTCAGTATGTTAGGGTTATGCCCGTTAACAATTTACCATGGTAATCATATCGGCATAAACAAATAACAGGACACTCTCTATTGCATGGCAATTAAATTAGAAGTGAAAAATCTTTATAAAGTATTTGGCGAGCACCCGCAGCGCGCATTCAAATATATTGAGAAAGGCCTTACGAAAGAGCAAATTCTGGAAAAAACCGGGCTATCGCTTGGCGTTAAAGACGCCAGTCTGGCCATTGAAGAAGGCGAGATTTTTGTCATCATGGGATTATCCGGTTCGGGTAAATCCACTATGGTTCGCCTTCTCAATCGCCTGATTGAACCCACCCGCGGACAGGTACTGATTGACGGCGTGGATATCGCCAGAATATCAGACGCCGAGCTTCGCGAGGTGCGCAGAAAGAAGATTGCAATGGTGTTCCAGTCATTCGCGCTGATGCCGCACATGACGGTGCTGGATAATACCGCTTTCGGCATGGAATTAGCCGGCACGCCGGCTCAGGAACGCCAGGAAAAAGCCCTTGATGCACTGCGTCAGGTAGGGCTGGAAAATTATGCTCATGCCTACCCGGATGAACTCTCCGGCGGTATGCGTCAGCGTGTGGGATTAGCCCGAGCATTAGCCATTAATCCAGACATATTATTAATGGATGAAGCCTTCTCAGCGCTCGATCCTTTAATTCGCACCGAGATGCAGGATGAGCTGGTAAAATTACAGGCCAAACATCAACGTACGATTGTCTTTATTTCCCACGATCTCGATGAAGCGATGCGTATTGGCGATCGTATTGCCATTATGCAAAATGGCGAAGTCGTACAGGTCGGCACGCCGGATGAAATTCTCAATAATCCGGCGAATGATTATGTGCGAACCTTCTTCCGCGGCGTGGATATTAGCCAGGTCTTTAGCGCCAAAGATATTGCCCGCCGTACACCGAACGGCATTATCCGTAAAACGCCTGGATTTGGCCCACGCTCCGCACTGAAGCTGTTGCAGGATGAAGACCGGGAATACGGTTATCTGGTTGAACGCGGCAATAAATTTGTCGGCGTGGTTTCCATCGACTCCCTGAAAACCGCCCTGAGCGAAAACCAGGGAATTGATGCGGCGGTAATCGACACTCCGCTTGCCGTCGATGCCGAAACGCCACTCAGCGAGCTGCTCTCTCACGTGGGTCAGGCGCCGTGCGCCGTACCCGTCGTCAGTGAAGAACACCAGTACGTCGGCATCATCTCAAAACGCATGTTGCTGCAGGCTTTAGATCGCGAGGGGGCAAACAATGGCTGATCAATCAAACCCGTGGGGCACCACTGAGGCCGCAGACAGCGCGGCACAATCTGCCGATGCGTGGGGTTCCACGCCAGCACCTGCCGATGGCGGCGGCGCGGCAGACTGGCTCAATAGCGCACCGGCACCGGCGCCAGAACACTTCAACATCATGGACCCGTTCCACAAGACGCTGATCCCGCTGGACAGCTGGGTGACGGAAGGGATCGACTGGGTAGTCACCCATTTCCGTCCGGTATTCCAGGGGATCCGCGTCCCGGTAGATTACATTCTCAACGGCTTCCAGCAGCTGATGCTGGGCATGCCCGCGCCGGTGGCGATTGTGCTGTTTTCCCTGATCGCCTGGCAGTTTGGTAGTGCCGGTATGGGGATCGCCACGCTGATCTCGTTGATTGCGATTGGAGCCATTGGCGCGTGGTCGCAGGCGATGATCACCCTGGCACTGGTGCTGACCGCCCTGCTCTTCTGCATTGTCATCGGTTTGCCGATGGGGATCTGGCTGGCACGCAGCCCACGGGCGGCGAAGATCATTCGTCCATTGCTGGATGCGATGCAGACGACACCTGCATTCGTCTACCTGGTGCCTATCGTGATGCTGTTCGGCATCGGTAACGTGCCGGGCGTGGTGGTGACAATTATCTTCGCCCTGCCGCCGATTATTCGTCTGACCATTCTGGGGATTAACCAGGTCCCTGCCGACCTTATCGAAGCGTCACGCTCTTTCGGCGCCAGCCCGCGCCAGATGCTGTTTAAGGTTCAGCTTCCGCTGGCGATGCCGACCATCATGGCAGGCGTCAACCAGACGCTGATGCTGGCCCTGTCGATGGTGGTGATCGCCTCGATGATCGCCGTTGGCGGTCTGGGGCAGATGGTTCTGCGCGGCATCGGCCGTCTCGATATGGGGCTGGCGACCGTCGGCGGTGTCGGGATTGTGATCCTCGCCATTATTCTTGACCGCCTGACTCAGGCTGTCGGTCGTGATTCACGCAGTCGCGGCAACCGTCGCTGGTATACCACCGGCCCTGTCGGGTTACTCACCCGCCCATTCATAAAATAAGGAACAACGATGCGACATAGCGTACTTTTTGCCACAGCGTTTGCCACCCTTGTCTCCACCGGCACCTATGCGGCCGACCTGCCGGGCAAAGGCATTACCGTGCAACCGGTTCAGAGCACCATTTCGGAAGAGTCCTTCCAGACCCAGATTGTCAGCCGTGCGCTGGAGAAACTGGGCTATACGGTGAATACCGCCAGCGAAGTGGATTACAACGTTGGCTACACCTCGATTGCCTCCGGCGATGCCACCTTTACCGCCGTCAACTGGCAGCCACTGCATGACGATATGTATGCCGCCGCCGGGGGGGACAAGAAATTTTACCGCGAGGGCACCTTCGTGACCGGTGCGGCACAGGGTTATCTGATCGACAAGAAAACCGCCGATAAGTACCACATCACCAATATTGAACAGCTGAAAGATCCGAAGATCGCCAAACTGTTCGACACCAACGGTGACGGCAAAGCCGACATGATGGGCTGCTCACCGGGCTGGGGTTGTGAAGCGGTCATTAACCACCAGAACAAAGCCTATGATCTGGCAAAAACGGTCGATGTGAGCCACGGTAACTACTCGGCGATGATGGCCGACACCATTGCCCGTTTCAAAGAGGGCAAACCGGTTATCTACTACACCTGGACCCCGTACTGGGTCAGCGACGTGTTGAAACCGGGTAGAGACGTGGTGTGGCTGCAGGTACCGTTCTCCTCCCTGCCGGGTGAGCAGAAAGATATCGACACTAAACTGCCGAACGGTATGAACTACGGCTTCCCGGTAAACACCATGCATATCGTCGCCAACAAAGCCTGGGCGGAGAAAAACCCGGCGGCAGCGAAGCTGTTCTCAGTGATGAAACTGCCGCTGGCCGACATCAACGCCCAGAATGCCATGATGCATGCAGGTAAATCGTCCGAGGCTGATATCAAAGGTCATGTGGACGGCTGGATAAAAGCCCACCAGCAGCAGTTCGACGGCTGGGTGAAAGAGGCGCTTGAGGCGCAGAAGTAATATTCCGAATTCCCTCTCCCCCCCGGAGAGGGAACCTAAACCGCACAATACAACACCCAACACTCCCCCAACTTTCACAATCATTGGGTATGATGGTTTCCGGAAAAATAATCACTCAACTAATGATTTCTGAAACCAATGACCAAAACAACGCAAGGGCTTAGCCCCGCACTCATCCTTTTAATGTCCGTGGCAACGGGTCTGGCGGTTGCCAGCAACTATTACGCACAACCTCTGCTTGATACCATCGCCCGTGCGTTCAATCTCTCCGCCAGTTCCGCAGGCTTTATCGTCACCGCTGCACAGCTCGGCTATGCCGCCGGGCTGCTGTTCCTGGTGCCGCTGGGGGATATGTTTGAGCGCCGAATGTTAATTGTCTCCATGACCCTGCTGGCCGCCGGCGGGATGCTGATCACCGCCAGCAGCCAGTCATTAACAATGATGATTATCGGCACCGCGCTCACAGGGCTGTTCTCTGTCGTGGCGCAAATTCTGGTCCCGCTCGCCGCCACTCTCGCCTCCCCCGAAAAGCGTGGCAAGGTGGTGGGCACCATCATGAGTGGCTTGCTGCTGGGGATTTTACTGGCTCGTACCGTTGCAGGGTTGCTGGCAAGCCTCGGTGGCTGGCGCACCGTTTACTGGGTGGCGAGCGTATTGATGGTCGTGATGGCGCTGGCCCTGTGGCGCGGCCTGCCGAAGGTAAAGCAGGAGAATCACCTGAACTATCCGCAGCTTCTGGCCTCCGTTTTCAGTCTGTTTACGCAGGATAAACTCCTGCGCACTCGTGCCCTGCTGGGGTGTTTCACCTTCGCCAATTTCAGTATTTTGTGGACGTCGATGGCTTTTCTGCTGGCCGCGCCACCGTTTAACTATTCTGAAGCGACGATTGGTCTGTTCGGTCTGGCTGGCGCCGCTGGTGCTCTGGGTGCGCGTCCCGCTGGCGGGCTTGCCGATAAGGGCAAATCCCATCTGACCACCTCCGCAGGGCTGATTTTACTTCTGCTCTCCTGGGCGGCGATTTGGTATGGGCACGTCTCGGTACTGGCGCTAATCGTCGGTATTCTGGTGCTCGACCTCACCGTGCAGGGCGTTCACATCACCAATCAGACCGTGATCTATCGCGTGAAGCCAGAGGCACGTAACCGCCTGACGGCCGGATACATGACCAGCTACTTTATTGGCGGCGCAGCGGGTTCATTAATTTCCGCCTCTGCGTGGCAGCATGCGGGTTGGTCAGGCGTATGTGGAATTGGGGCTATCGTCGCCGCGCTGAACCTGCTTGTATGGTGGCGCGGTTACCATCGTCAGGATGCGATTAACTAAGTTTTACATTGCGTTGGGCCTCTTAGGGTATAAAGAGGCCCTTCAGTCTGTTAATGTAAACGTAATCATTTATCCCAGAAATTTTAATGTGGGTGACATATTTACAATCGGCATGAATAGTTCAGACCCCCGTCCTCACACCCTCTCTTCAGCGGGTTCACACCCTACGCTTTCTGTGCTCACCGGGTCACGGACTTACCCGGCGCTTTCTGATGGTGACATAAGTTTGGCGGATATAACCGCACAAATAATTCATTTACATTATTTGTCACTATCGTTACTATATCGGCTGTAATTAATGAGGTTATGCCCAAATGGATAGTTCGTTTACGCCCATTGAACAAATGCTTAAATTCCGCGCCAGTCGCCATGAGGACTTCCCGTATCAGGAAATCCTGCTGACTCGCCTGTGCATGCACATGCAGGGTAAGCTACTGGAAAACCGTAATAAAATGCTGAAAGCTCAAGGGATTAACGAGACGTTGTTTATGGCGTTGATTACGCTGGAGTCTCAGGAAAATCACAGTATTCAGCCTTCCGAACTGAGCTGCGCACTGGGCTCCTCCCGTACCAATGCGACCCGTATTGCTGATGAGCTGGAAAAACGCGGCTGGATTGAGCGCCGTGAAAGCGACAACGATCGCCGCTGCCTGCATCTGCAACTGACCGATAAAGGTCACCAGTTCCTGCAAGAGGTGCTGCCACCTCAGCACAATTGCCTGCATAAACTCTGGTCTGCCCTCAGCACCACCGAGCGTGACCAGCTTGAGCACATCACTCGCAAGCTGCTTACCCGTCTGGACCAGATGGATGAAGACGGCGCTATTCTTGAGGCGCTGCGCTAACGCGACGACACGCTCGAACATCCAGATTTAAAAAAGAAAACTGACAGGCCAGCACGTCACACTGCTGGCCTTTCTGACAACAGGTCGGCTCAGCCGATGTGAAAATAAGAAGATCGTGGAGAACAACAATGAGCGCAAATGCGGAGAGCACTACCCCGCAGCAACCGGCCAACAAGAAAGGCAAACGTAAGAGTGCCCTTCTTCTGTTGACCTTGCTCTTTATCATTATTGCCGTGGCATATGGGATCTATTGGTTTTTAGTATTGCGTCATGCTGAAGAGACAGACGACGCTTACGTGGCAGGGAACCAGGTACAGATTATGGCGCAGGTGTCAGGCAGCGTGACGAAAGTCTGGGCTGATAACACCGACTTTGTGCAAAAAGGCGATGTGTTGGTGACCCTCGATCCGACCGACGCCCAGCAGGCCTTTGAGAAAGCACAGACCGCGCTGGCCTCCAGCGTCCGTCAGACTCGCCAGCTGATGATCAACAGCAAACAGCTGCAGGCCAACATTGACGTGCAGAAAACCGCACTCGCCCAGGCGCAGAGCGACCTGAACCGCCGTGTTCCGCTCGGTACCGCCAACTTGATTGGCCGTGAAGAGCTGCAACATGCGCGCGATGCCGTTGCCAGTGCTCAGGCCCAGCTGGATGTGGCTATTCAACAGTACAACGCCAACCAGGCGATGGTGCTGGGTACCAGCCTGGAAAACCAGCCTGCCGTGCAACAGGCGGCGACAGAAGTCCGTAACGCATGGCTTGCCCTGCAGCGTACTAAAATCGTCAGCCCGATGACCGGCTATGTCTCCCGCCGTTCAGTACAGCCTGGAGCGCAGATTAGCCCGACCACACCGCTGATGGCCGTTGTTCCGGCAGACAATCTGTGGGTCGATGCCAACTTTAAAGAGACGCAGCTTGCGCATATGCGTATCGGCCAGGCGGCGACAGTTATCAGCGATATTTACGGCGATGACGTCAAGTACACCGGGAAAGTGGTGGGTCTGGATATGGGGACCGGCAGTGCCTTCTCCCTGCTGCCAGCACAGAATGCCACCGGTAACTGGATCAAAGTGGTTCAGCGCTTGCCTGTACGTATTGAGCTGGATCCAAAACAGCTCGCAGATCACCCGCTGCGTATCGGCCTCTCAACGCTGGTTACTGTGGATACCGCCAACCGCGAAGGTCAAATCCTGGCAAGCCAGGTGCGTAGCAGCCCGGCTTATGAAAGTAACGCCCGTGAAATTAGCCTCGATCCGGTCAACAAGCTGATCGATGACATCGTGAAGGCAAACGCTGGTTAATCCGAAGGTGAGCGTTATGCAACAGCAAAAGCCGCAAAAACCGTTGGAAGGCGCGCAGCTGGTCATTATGACCATCGCGCTGTCGCTGGCGACATTCATGCAGGTGCTGGACTCAACCATCGCAAACGTGGCGATCCCGACCATCGCCGGTAACCTTGGCTCGTCACTGAGCCAGGGGACCTGGGTAATTACCTCGTTTGGGGTGGCAAACGCCATCTCAATCCCCATTACCGGCTGGCTGGCGAAGCGCGTCGGTGAAGTGAAGCTGTTCCTGTGGTCGACAATTGCCTTTGTTCTCGCCTCCTGGGCGTGCGGCATGTCCACCAGCCTGACGATGCTGATTTTCTTCCGCGTCATTCAGGGGATTGTGGCCGGGCCGTTGATTCCCCTGTCACAGAGTTTACTGCTGAACAACTACCCACCCGCCAAACGCTCTATCGCGCTGGCGCTGTGGTCGATGACGGTGATCGTCGCGCCGATTTGTGGGCCTATCTTAGGCGGCTATATCAGCGATAACTATCACTGGGGCTGGATCTTCTTTATCAACGTACCGATTGGCGCCGTGGTAGTCATGATGACGTTGCAGTCGCTACGCGGCAGAGAAACCCGGACGGAACAGCGCCGTATCGACGCCATTGGTCTGGCATTGCTGGTTGTCGGCATCGGTAGCCTGCAGGTCATGCTCGACCAGGGCAAAGAGCTGGACTGGTTCAACTCCCGGGAGATCATCATCCTGACGATTGTCGCGGTGGTGTCGCTGAGCTTCCTGATTGTCTGGGAGTTAACCGACGATAACCCGATAGTCGACTTGTCGCTGTTTAAGTCGCGAAACTTCACCATAGGCTGTCTGTGTATTAGCCTCGCCTACATGCTCTACTTCGGCGCTATTGTTCTGCTGCCGCAGCTATTGCAGGAGGTATATGGCTATACCGCAACCTGGGCGGGTCTTGCCTCTGCGCCAGTGGGATTGATTCCGGTCCTGTTGTCGCCGATCATCGGCCGTTTCGCCCACAAGCTCGACATGCGCAGGCTGGTGACATTCAGCTTTATCATGTACGCCGTGTGCTTCTACTGGCGCGCGTATACGTTCGAACCGGGAATGGACTTTGGCGCCTCTGCGTGGCCGCAGTTTATTCAGGGCTTTGCGGTGGCGTGCTTCTTTATGCCACTGACCACCATCACGCTTTCTGGCTTACCGCCTGAGCGCATGGCGGCGGCATCGAGCCTGTCGAACTTTACGCGTACGCTGGCAGGCTCCATCGGGACGTCGATCACCACGACGCTGTGGACCAACCGTGAGTCGATGCACCACGCTCAACTCACTGAAGCGGTAAATCCGTTCAACCCTAATTCTCAGCAGATGTATGCCCAGCTTCAGGGAATGGGAATGACGGAACAGCAGGCTTCCGGCTGGATCGCCCAGCAGATCACCAACCAGGGGCTGATTATCTCCGCAAACGAGATTTTCTGGGTGTCGGCCGGGATCTTCCTCGTTCTGCTGGGTCTGGTGTGGTTTGCCCGTCCACCGTTTGGTGCCGGTGGTGGAGGCGGTGGCGCGCACTAAAGCGCGTTGTCCAAAACGCGACAGTTATTGTCAGTTTCGATAAAGCAGCGCTCCTGAAATCCATTCACGATAGTGAAAAGACAACAGGAGCGCATCATGCTGAACACACCCGCCGACAAATACCAGCCTTACCCCCCCCTTTCACTGCCCGACCGCCGCTGGCCGGAGCAACGCATCACCCGCGCGCCGCGCTGGCTCTCCACCGATTTACGTGACGGCAACCAGGCCCTGGCCGAGCCCATGGACAGCACGCGCAAGCTGCAGTTCTGGGAATTGCTGCTGAACTGCGGATTTAAAGAGATTGAAGTCGCCTTTCCTTCCGCCTCACAGACGGATTTCAACTTTGTTCGCCAGTTAATTGAAGAGAACCGCATCCCGGATGACGTCACCATTCAGGTGTTAACCCAGGCGCGGGAAGACCTGATCGTCCGCACCTTTGAATCGTTACGCGGCGCGAAACGGGCCACCGTCCATCTGTATAACGCCACCGCCCCGCTGTTCCGCCGCCTGGTTTTTGGCATGGAGAAAGCGCAAATCGTGGAGCTGGCAACACGCTCCGCGCGGCTTATCCGCAAGCTCTGTGAAGAGAACCCGGAAACCCGCTGGCAGTACGAATACTCCCCGGAAACCTTCTGCTTTACCGAGCCGGAGTTTGCGCTGGAGATTTGTGAAGCCGTGGCAGAGATCTGGCAGCCCTGCAATGAGCGACCAATGGTGGTCAACTTACCCGCGACTGTCGAAGTCAGCACGCCGAACGTCTATGCCGATCAGATTGAGTATTTCTGTCGCCACTTCAGCCGCCGTAACGATGTCTGCATCAGCGTCCATCCGCATAACGATCGCGGTACGGGTGTCGCCAGCGCTGAACTGGCCGTGATGGCAGGTGCCGACCGCGTGGAAGGGTGTCTGTTTGGCAATGGGGAACGTACGGGGAACGTCTGTCTGGTGACGCTGGCGATGAATCTCTACAGTCAGGGCGTTAACCCGAATCTCGACTTTAGCGAGATGAATCGGGTGGTGGAAGTGGTCGAAACCTGCAACCAGCTTCCCGTGCATCCGCGCCATCCATGGGCAGGACGGCTGGCCTATACCGCCTTCTCCGGCTCACATCAGGACGCGATCAAAAAAGGCTTTGATGCCCGCAAGCCTGGCGAACGCTGGGAGATACCTTACCTGCCAGTGGACCCGCAGGATATCGGCTGCACCTACGAAGCGGTGATCCGCGTGAACAGCCAGTCCGGGAAAAGCGGCAGCGCGTGGCTTATTGAACAGAACCACGGCCTGAAATTACCCCGCGCGCTGCAGCAGGATTTCAGCCAGCACGTACAGCAGGAAACGGATCGCCACGGAAAAGAGATGACGCAAAATGCACTGTGGCTACTGTTCCGTACCCGTTACGGCCTGGTGGCAACGCCACAATTTGCCTTGCAATCGTACCGCAGCGACAGCCAGCAGGACGGGCAGTTGCGCTTAACGGCAAGCATCGCCACGCAGGGGGGAACACGCCAGCTGGAGGGCCAGGGTAACGGTCTGCTCTCCGCCGCCGCTCAGGGCTTAAGCCGCTGGGTCAACGCCCCGTTTGTAATTAAGGATTATCACGAGCATACCTTAGGCGAACGCAGCGACAGCCGATCGGTGGCCTATATCCGCTGCCTGTTCCAGGACGGCACCAGCCGCTGGGGCGTGGGCATTGACAGCGACGTGGCGCGTGCGTCGCTTCAGGCGCTCTTTAACGCCGTCAGCCGTTTTTAAAGTAATCGCTGGGAGAGACACCCATCACCCGACGAAACATCGCCGTAAAGGCACTGTGACTGCCGTAACCCAGTTCCAGTGCCACGCGTAGCACCGGCTGACCCTGTGCCAGCCGCACTAACGCCTCCAGCAAGCGAGCCCTTCTCAGCCACTCAAAGTAGCGTAATCCTGTCTGCTGCTGAAAATGCCGGTTCATCGTGCGCTCACTCATTCCAAGCGAACTCGCGGCCTGAAGGCTGTTCCAGCGATCTCCTGGTGACTGACGGATCTGCTGGCACAGGTGGCGTAACGGGGCGCTCTCCGGCTCAGGCAGATGAAATGGCAGCACAGGCATGATGCGAATTTCATCCAGAATAAGTTCATACACGCGCTCATCTCGACTCCCCGGCGAGTAAGATTCAGGCAGTGCGAGAGAAGCGAGGATCAGTTCACGTAACAGTGGGGAGATCTGCACGATCTGGCACGCTGCTGGGAGATCGGCACGCGCCAGCGGATCGATAAACAGCGTGCGCGCCGCAACGTTGCCGGTGATACGAAGCGAATGGCGCGTCCCCGCTGGCAGCCAGACGCCGCGGCCAGGAGGAACCACCCAACAACCGGATGCGGTATCAACCCGCACCACCCCGCTCAGAGCATGCAGCAGTTGCGCGCAGTCATGCTCATGCCAGGGTTCGCTGTCGCCATGAACATAATCATGGGCAAAAGGAACGAGGGGACGATGGGTAAAGGTGAACGTTGAGGTTGTGGTCATGGGGTTAAACAACCCTCGCTCTCCCCTCTCCCAACGGGAGAGGGAAAAGGCGCACTAGATGTGCAGTTCCTGCAGTTTTTCTTTCGGCAGAGCCAGCTCTTCATTGCTGTTCACGCGAACATCACGCTCAATAATGTGACGCGCAATTTCCTGTGCTTCTTCCAGGGAGTGCATCTGGTAAGTACCACACTGGTAAACGTTCAGCTCAGGGATTTGGTTCTGCTCTTTCACCTTCAGCACGTCTTCCATGGCTGCTTTCCAGGCATCTGCGACGCGTTTCTCTTCCGGCTGACCAATCAGGCTCATGTAAAAACCAGTACGGCAGCCCATCGGAGAGATATCAATGATCTCAACGCCGTTGCCGTTCAGGTGGTCACGCATAAAACCAGCGAACAGATGCTCCAGAGTGTGAATACCTTTCTCTGGCATCACTTCTTTATTTGGCACGCAGAAACGCAGATCGAAGACGGTGATCGTGTCGCCGTGCGGGGTGTGCATGGTCTTCGCCACGCGAACTGCAGGTGCTTCCATACGGGTATGGTCGACAGTAAAGCTATCTAATAACGGCATACGTCACCTCCGATAGTGATTTTTTTTAAAATAAACTGAACTCTTCTACAGAATGCGCGTCTGAGTATATGAAAGACGCGCATTTGTTATCATCATCCCTGAATTCAGAGATGTATATTTTGGCCACAGCGATGTGGCCTTTTTCTTTTCTGCTTAAGCCTGCTTCGCCAGAAACGCCTCAAACGACTCGGTATCCGCCGCTTCAACCTCTTTCTGACGCACAATAGATGCATCGCGTTCTGCTACAAAATCCGCTTCGCTCAGCACTTCTAACGGCTCCTGCATCAGCATCTCACGGTATTCTGCTCCGAGTGAACGCCCCGTGCCACCAATACCTTGATCAATCATTGAACGCAGAATGCGTGCTGAGAACGTCAGTTCCGGATTATCAAAACATTCCACCAGCTGGTCGCAGATCTGTTGATATGCGTCGCCACCGTCGATGCTGTCCATCGTCCGGGCAACACGTTTAAGATCACGGAACAGATCTTTACCGACTTTCGTCAGCGGGAACTGTGCTGTTTCGCAGCCAATGCCCAGCGTCAGACCCGGTTTACGGCCTTCCAGAATTACGCGGTTCCAGTTTGTACGGGTACAAAGCAGCTCGTCTGAACTCATTTCAGGCGCATCCGCCAGAACGCACCAGACCATAAACAGATCCAGGAAGCGAATCTGCTGCTCATCAACACCAATCGGTGAGAACGGGTTGATATCCAGCGAGCGCACTTCAATGTATTCGATCCCGCCGCGCTGCAGCGCGTCCGACGGTGTTTCACCGCTGCGCGTCACGCGCTTAGGACGAATTGGCGCGTACAGTTCATTCTCAATCTGCAGCACATTGCTGTTGATTTGCAGACGCTTGCCGTCTTTCTCGAGGCCGATTTTCTCGTACTCTTCCGACGGGGTTTTGATCGCCCGCTTCAATCCTGCCACATATTCGTGCAATTCGTTAAACGTAATACCGAGATTGCTTTGCGATTTATTGGTATAACCAAGATCGCTCAGGCGCAAGGAAGTCGCGTACGGCAGATAGTACATCCCGCACTCGGTTTTCTCGAACGGCAGCGTAGTCGGTTTCCCCTGCAGGAACGATGAGCAAATGGCAGGCGACGCACCAAACAGGTACGGAATCACCCAGCCGAAACGATAATAGTTGCGGATCAGGCGGAAGTAGCCCGCAGAGATCGCATCCTTATCCGTTTCATCACATTTCGCCTGCCAGAACGCCATGGGCAAAGAGAAGTTGTAATGCACGCCAGAGATGGTCTGCATTAACGCGCCATAGCGGTTTTTCAGCCCCTCACGATAGAGCGTCTTGAGCCGCCCAATATTAGATGTGCCATATTGAGCCAGCTCGATCTCCTGTCCCTGCTCGATATAGCACGGCATGCTGAGCGGCCACATACGCTCATCGCCCAGGTTGCGCGCGGTATAGCGATGAATGTCGCGCAAGATCGTCAGCATATGATCAATATCACCCTCTACCGGAGTGATGAACTCCAGCAGCGCTTCAGCGAAATCGGTTGTGATCCATTTATGTGTCAGCGCCGAGCCTAACGCCTTCGGGTGACCCGTCGTCGCTAAACTGCCGTCCGCGTTTACGCGTAGCGTTTCACGCTCAAGACCACGCTGAATACCCTTCAATGCCTGAGGGTGGTTTTCCAGCCAGGCCAGCGCCTGAGATACGTCCGGGATCAAATTGACCTCCCGCCTGTCAAAGTAATGTTACTCAGCATAATTGTAATGGTTGACGATTGAAGGTCGCGTATTCATTCCACCAATTAGTGCCACCACGTCATACCCTGCAGAGTTGCCCATGCCACGAGAACATATCGCAACGCCTTGCCAAGGCACAAAAAAAAGAGCACCGGTCCCCAGGAGATGCGCATCCATCCCGCCAGCAGACACAGTAAATCACCTATTACAGGCATCCAGCTTAATAACAGCGTGGCAGCGCCATAGCGTTTTAGCCAGCCGACTGCCTTTTCCTGCCATCGCGATTTTTCGCGCAGCGGAAAGAAACGCCCAAGAATAACGTTAGTCAGCCCTCCAAGGCTATTACCCATTGTTGCTATTAACACAAGCAACCAGGGCTGACTCACGCCGGACAACAGCATCGCCACCAGCACCACTTCCGAATTGCCCGGTAAGAGCGTGGCGCTTAAAAAACTGCTGGCGAATAATGAAGCAAGCGACAGCGCGTCACTCACAGTAAGCGCACATCCACCACGGCCATGCCAGCATCACGTGCGGCCTGAATACCGAAATCAGCATCTTCAAACACGACGCATTTTGCCGCCGGTACACCCATTAATTCTGCGCAGAACAGGAAGGTATCTGGTGCGGGCTTGTGATTTTTAACATGATCGGCGGCAACCACGGCAGAAAAATAATGGCGCAGGCCAAGATGATTGAGCAAAGCCTCTGCAATCGCGCTTTCGCTGCCCGTCCCCACCGACATCGGGCGACGTCCGTGCCACGCTTTCACGACATCAAGCAGCGGCAGCGGGCGTACGGTATCTAAAAGCATGGCTTTTACTGCATCGGTTTTTTCACGGGCGAGCAGGTGCGGGTCGAGATCGGCCTGATTCATTTCAATCACGGCCTGTGCAATACGCCAGGTTGGGGATCCGTTAAGGGCAATCATCGCCTGAAGGTCGAAACGCATACCGTAGCGGCCCAGGACATCAGTCCACGCTTGACGATGCGTAGGCTCGGTATCAAGGAGGGTGCCATCCATATCGAAGATCAGACCGTCATACTGTGCGTACATCGTGCTCTCGCTAAACGATTAACAAAGCATTACTTTATCGTAAAAGGTTATTTTTGTCGCTGACTGAGAGTGTGATTGCTGACGGAACGTCGAAGGAATAAACAAAGAAGGAGAAGATGGTGCATCCGGGAGGATTACTCGGCTGCGCCTCGCCCTGCGGGCCGTTGCTGAAGCAACGTTATCCTCCCTGGTGCTCGCGATTAACTCGCAAACCTTGAAACAACAGCGTAGCTATTATCTCGGAGAATATGGTGCATCCGGGAGGATTCGAACCTCCGACCGCTCGGTTCGTAGCCGAGTACTCTATCCAGCTGAGCTACGGATGCATCGGGAAATGCTTTCAGAAACAGTAAAATGGTGCATCCGGGAGGATTCGAACCTCCGACCGCTCGGTTCGTAGCCGAGTACTCTATCCAGCTGAGCTACGGATGCATCAGGGTACTGCTTTCAGAAATAGTAAATGGTGCATCCGGGAGGATTCGAACCTCCGACCGCTCGGTTCGTAGCCGAGTACTCTATCCAGCTGAGCTACGGATGCATCGGGATTTACTATTGTACTACTCGATATTCATATCACTTCGAAAGCAATATGAAGTAATAGATGGTGCATCCGGGAGGATTCGAACCTCCGACCGCTCGGTTCGTAGCCGAGTACTCTATCCAGCTGAGCTACGGATGCAAAATGGCGGTGAGGCGGGGATTCGAACCCCGGATGCAGCTTTTGACCGCATACTCCCTTAGCAGGGGAGCGCCTTCAGCCTCTCGGCCACCTCACCACACAACGCCTCTTTCGAGTGCTTCGAGTAACTCGTTAAGAGCTTCTCGTCGCTGCGTGGCGCATATATTACTTTCTGGGACTTATAAGTCAAACAATTTTCCAAAAGCTTTTATCGTTTGCACAAATCACACGCAATTCGCATGTAAAAGCCGCAAAGAGGGTGTTTTATAAGCGGATTTTGCAGGCATCTTCACAGAAAACCTATGCAGAAATGGCGGTGTCAGAACGAGTTAAGAGTAACGGAGTGGTTAAAAAGAGAGCAATTGAAATTAAACGGTAACTTTGGGCAGGAAAAATGACAGGAGGGTTGCGTCTCGCCCGACAGCGAGACGCGACAATATCAGTAACTGGACTGCTGGGATTTTTCAGCCTGGATACGCTGGTAGATCTCTTCACGGTGGACAGATACTTCTTTAGGAGCGTTAACACCAATACGTACCTGGTTACCCTTTACCCCTAAAACTGTCACGGTGACCTCATCCCCAATCATGAGGGTCTCACCAACTCGACGAGTCAGAATCAGCATTCTTTGCTCCTTGAAAGATTAAAAGAGTCGGGTCTCTTGTATCCCGGCATTATCCATCATATAACGCCAAAAAGTAAGCGATGACAAACACGTAAAGTGTAAGCAGTCACGGCATCACATTCTGTTAAACGTAAGTTTAGCCGATATACACAAACTCAACCTGACTTTATCGTTATCGATAGCACAGTGAACAAGTCGCCATAACGTTACCGCTATGGCGTCTGCTTGTGCTTTGTAATTATTACAGTTTCGCGCTTACCCAGCTTTCAACGCTGGCCAAAGCTTGCGGAAGTGCCGCCGCATCCGTACCACCGGCTTGCGCCATGTCTGGACGACCACCACCCTTGCCGCCCACCTGCTGGGCAACCATACCAATCAGTTCCCCTGCTTTTACGCGGTCAGTCACATCCTTAGAGACCCCCGCAATCAGAGAAACCTTACCTTCTGCCACTGTCGCCAGCACGATAACGGTAGAACCAAGCTGGTTCTTGAGATCGTCGACCATAGTACGCAGCATCTTAGGCTCAACGCCCGCCAGATCGCTGACCAGCAGTTTGACGCCCTTAATGTCTACAGCTTTGCTGGAGAGGTTTGCACTCTCCTGCGCCGCAGCCTGCTCTTTTAGCTGCTGCAGCTCTTTTTCCAGCTGACGCGTGCGATCCAGCGCAACGCGCACTTTCTCGCCCAGGTTCTGGCTATCGCCTTTAAGCAGCTGTGCGATGTCGTGCAGCTGATCGCTCTGCGCATGCAGGCTGGCAATCGCACCTTCACCGGTCACCGCTTCGATACGACGCACGCCTGCCGCCGTACCCGACTCGGAAACAATGCGGAACAGGCCGATGTCACCAGTGCGCGATGCGTGAGTACCACCGCACAGTTCAGTCGAGAAGTCGCCCATGCTCAGCACACGAACACGCTCGTCATATTTCTCACCAAACAGCGCCATCGCACCTTTTTTCTTCGCGTCCTCAAGATCCATGATGTGGGTCTCGATTGGCAGGTTACGACGGATCTGCGCGTTCACCAGATCTTCCACCGCGCGGATTTCAGACGGTTTCATCGCTTCAAAATGCGAGAAGTCGAAACGCAGCACTTTGTCGTTAACCAGAGAACCTTTCTGTGCAACGTGGGTACCGAGTACGTCGCGCAGGGCAGCATGCATCAGGTGAGTTGCAGAGTGGTTCAGACGAATGCGCGCGCGGCGAGCTTCATCCACATTAGCCTGTACGCCCTCACCCACTTTCAGAGAACCGGAAACCAGTTTGCCCTGATGACCAATCGCCTGACCGTATTTCTGGGTGTCGCTTACGCTGAAGCTGAAACCATTGCCTTTCAGTTCGCCTTTATCGCCAACCTGACCACCAGATTCCGCATAGAATGGTGTTTTGTCCAGAATGACAACCGCATCCTGACCTGCGCTGATGCTGTCTACGGCTTTACCGTCAACAAACAGGGCGGTCACTTTGCCGGTCAGTTCCAGCGCTTCATAACCTTTGAATTCAGACGCGCTGTCAACGCGGATCATCGCGTTGTAGTCTGCACCGAAACCGCTGGACTCACGCGCACGACGACGCTGCTCTTCCATCGCGGCTTCGAAGCCCGCTTCGTCAACTTTGATGTTGCGCTCGCGACAAACGTCCGCCGTCAGATCAACCGGGAAACCGTAGGTGTCGTACAGGCGGAAAGCGGTTTCGCCATCCAGCGTGTCACCCTTAAGGTTTGCCAGTTCTTCGTCCAGCAGCGCCAGACCGCGCTCCAGCGTACGGGCAAACTGCTCTTCTTCGGTTTTCAGAACCTGCTCTACCTGCGCCTGCTGGCGTTTCAGCTCATCACCGGCAGCACCCATCACGCCAATCAGTGGCCCAACGAGCTTATAGAAGAAGGTGTCCTTCGCGCCCAGCATGTTGCCGTGACGGATAGCACGACGAATGATACGACGCAGCACGTAGCCACGGTTTTCATTCGATGGGATAACGCCGTCGGCAATCAGGAACGCACAGGAACGAATATGGTCCGCGATAACGCGCAGGGATTTGTTGTTCAGGTCGGTCGCGCCGGTCACTTCCGCAACGGCTTTGATCAGGGTGCTGAACAGGTCAATCTCGTAGTTGGAGTTAACGTGCTGCAGAACCGCAGCAATACGCTCCAGACCCATACCGGTATCAACGGAAGGCTTCGGCAGCGGCTCCATTGTACCGTCAGCCTGACGGTTGAACTGCATAAAGACGATGTTCCAGATCTCAATGTAGCGATCGCCATCTTCTTCCGGACTGCCTGGAGGGCCACCCCAGATGTGGTCGCCATGATCGTAGAAGATCTCGGTGCACGGACCGCAAGGACCGGTGTCACCCATCTGCCAGAAGTTGTCAGACGCGTAAGGCGCGCCTTTGTTATCACCGATGCGAATAATACGTTCGCGCGGGATACCGACTTCTTTTTCCCAGATTTCGTAGGCTTCGTCATCGGTTTCATAGACGGTAACCCACAGACGCTCTTTCGGCAGGTTGAACCAGTTTTCACCGGTCAGCAGTTCCCACGCATATTGAATGGCATCGTGTTTGAAGTAGTCGCCGAAGCTGAAGTTGCCCAGCATTTCGAAGAACGTATGGTGACGTGCGGTGTAACCGACGTTTTCCAGGTCGTTGTGTTTACCGCCCGCACGTACGCAACGCTGTGACGTTGTGGCACGGGAATAATTACGCTTGTCGAGACCAAGGAACACATCCTTGAACTGGTTCATCCCGGCGTTGGTAAACAGTAAAGTCGGGTCGTTATTTGGTACCAGGGAGCTGCTGGCAACAACCTGGTGTCCCTTACTATGGAAAAAATCGAGAAACGCCTGACGGATCTCAGCGGTGCTCTTGCTCATAATTATCCTGAAATCAAGCTAACGAAATGTCGTAGCAAGCCTGTACCTGTAAACAGTTGGACAGACCAGCTACTGGAAAAAGTGGGAATAAGATAAGTTTTCTTTAGTGGGAAGTAAAATCCCGCATGCGTTCAATCGGCAAAATTACGCCAGATATCCTGAATATCTTCCATCAGGAAGCCACGGTAGAGCAAAAAGCGTTGGATTTTCACTTTTTCTGAAAAATCACGCGGCAGGGGTTCACCGTATTTCCGAATCGCCTGTTCTTTTGCCAGCTCGCACCAGTCGGTATCGCATTCTCGCATGGCTTTTTCAATGGACTCGCGGGCGACTCCTTTCTGGTTCAGCTCCTGACGTATGCGCGCGGGGCCGTATCCTTTCCGACCACGGCTGGCGACAAACCGGGAAGCGAAGCGCTCATCATCCAGATAGTGATGCTCGTAGCACCAGGCAATCACGCGTTCGTAATCTTCCGCCGTGGCATCAATCTCTTCCGGGCCATTTTTGCTCATTACGGGAGCCGACAATTTTCGCCGCAACTCTTGCTCACTGTGATCACGAACAGCAAGGATACGTACTGCCCGGTCCAGTAAGCGCGCGTACGCGGGTCGACGTGGGGTAGGTTCACTCATAAAAAACCTGCTGGTTCAGAAATGCAAAAAGGGCCGCATCAGCAGCCCTTCGTCTTTATACGAAGCATTAAAAATCTTCGTTAGTTTCTTCAGCATCCACGCTATCAACTGCGAAGTCGGGTGTGGAGTCCTGGTTGTTCAGCAGAAGCTCACGCACTTTCTTCTCAATTTCTTTCGCCGCAGCCGGGTTCTCTTTCAGCCAGGAGATCGCATTTGCTTTACCCTGACCAATTTTGTCACCGTTATAGCTATACCAGGCGCCCGCTTTTTCAATCAGCTTCTCTTTCACGCCCAGGTCAACCAGCTCACCGAAGAAGTTAATCCCTTCACCGTAGAGGATCTGGAATTCAGCCTGTTTAAACGGCGCGGCAATTTTGTTCTTCACAACCTTCACGCGGGTTTCGCTTCCGACGACGTTCTCACCCTCTTTTACCGCACCGATACGGCGGATATCAAGACGGACAGACGCGTAGAATTTCAGCGCGTTACCACCGGTGGTGGTTTCCGGGTTACCGAACATTACACCAATTTTCATACGGATCTGGTTAATGAAGATCAGCAGCGTATTGGACTGTTTCAGGTTACCGGCCAGCTTACGCATTGCCTGGCTCATCATACGTGCCGCGAGGCCCATGTGAGAGTCACCGATTTCGCCTTCGATTTCGGCTTTTGGCGTCAGTGCGGCAACGGAGTCGACCACGATAACGTCAACAGCACCAGAACGCGCCAGTGCGTCACAAATTTCCAGCGCCTGTTCACCGGTGTCCGGCTGAGAACAGAGCAGGTTGTCGATATCAACACCCAGTTTGCGAGCATAAACAGGGTCCAGCGCGTGCTCGGCATCGATAAATGCACAGGTTTTACCTTCACGCTGTGCCGCAGCGATAACCTGCAGCGTCAGCGTCGTTTTACCTGAGGACTCTGGTCCGTAGATTTCTACGATACGGCCCATCGGCAGACCGCCAGCGCCCAGTGCGATATCCAGAGAAAGCGAACCGGTGGAGATGGTTTCCACATCCATGGAACGGTCTTCACCCAGGCGCATGATGGAGCCTTTACCGAATTGCTTTTCGATCTGGCCCAGTGCTGCCGCCAACGCTTTCTGTTTGTTTTCGTCGATAGCCATTATTACTCCTGTCATGCCGGGAGAAGCAACTCTGCTTCACCGTGGATTTCTGTTCTGTTGGTGCAATTATACTGTATGGTCATACAGTATCAAGTATTTTGTAGAAATTGTTGCCAGAGCGTTTTTAACGCATATTCCGTTGCCTGACGGCGCACGCTTTCGCGATCGCCGCTAAAACACTCCCGGCGGGTGATCCCTTCACCTTTGGACGTGGCAAAACCAAACCAGACTGTGCCAACAGGCTTCACGTCGCTGCCGCCATCCGGGCCTGCGATACCGCTGATTGAAATGGCGTAATCCGCACGCGCCTCTTTGAGCGCACCAATTGCCATCTCAATCACCACCGGTTCGCTGACCGCGCCATGCTGTTCCAGCGTGGATTCACGCACGCCAATCATTTGCGCTTTAGCCTCGTTACTGTAGGTCACAAAGCCACGTTCAAACCAGGCGGAACTACCGGCGATATCAGTAATCACTTTCGCCACCCAGCCGCCAGTACAGGACTCTGCAGTGGTGATTGTCGCACCACGTTGCTTAAGCGCCAGCCCAACTATCTCGCTAAGCTGCATCAATTCATGGTCAGTCATTCTCGCTCCAGGCATCAGAAAAACGTGCAGCACAAGATAGCACTTTCTCGTCAGATATGGGGATGCGCTTCAGGTTTTACGAGGGGGCTTCAGAAAAAAGCCGATGCGGGCGCACCGGCCATTAGAGAATGTTATTTCATGCTGTCGGCGAGGGTATTCACATTGTGACGAAACGCCTTCACGTAGGTGTCTGCCACTCCGCCTTTTGCCGACAGGGCTTCCGGATAAAGTTCACCACCCGGCTGAGCGCCCGTGGCTGACGCAATCTGTTTAACCAGACGCGGGTCGAGCTGGTTTTCCATAAACCAGGTTTTCACGCCGTCCGCTTTAATCTGATTAATAATCTCAGCAACCTGCGCCGCACTGGCTTCGCTCTCTGACGACAGCCCCTGTGGCGCCATAAACGTGACGCCATAGGCCCTGCTGAAATAACCGAAAGCGTCATGACTGGTCAGTACGTTACGCTTCGCCTGTGGGATCTGGCTAAAGCGGGTTTTGGCCCAGTTATCCAGTTGAGTCAGTTGCGCGATATACGGCTTCCCTGAGGCCTCCAGTGCTGCTTTGTCTTCTGGATCGGCTTTTACCAGCCCGTTCAAAATATTTTGCGCATACAGCGCCCCGTTCGCCGCACTGTTCCACGCGTGAGGATCGGTCACGGTCTTTCCATCTTCCTCAAGCGTGTGGGTTTTCACCCCGGTTGAAGCGACGACCAGTTGGCCTTTAAATCCGGAGGCTTTCACCAGACGATCAAGCCAGCCCTCCAGCCCCAGGCCGTTCACCACCACCACATCGGCCTTGCTCAGCGCCGCGCTGTCTTTCGGCGACGGCTCGAAGGTATGCGGATCGCCGTCCGGCCCCACCAGCGTCGTCACCTTCACATGGTCACCGCCCACCTCCTGGGTAATGTCCCCCAGTATCGAAAAGCTGGTGACCACATTCAGCGTTTTTGCCATCACACCGTGCGACATCATCCCCAGCGCGAGCGCCACTGCTAATCCTGTACGTTTCATCGTTTCCCCTTGCGTTAAAAAAACGCACGCAGGCTGCCAGCGAGCTGGCTTCGCGTGCCAAATAAAATAGAAATAAAGAAAAGTGCGCTGGCGGTGAGCACAATAGACGGCCCCGCAGGCAGGCTCACAGCCCAGGAAAGGCTTAACCCGAACCATGCACAGAAAATACCGCTCATCCCTGCCATCAGAAGTAATCCAGGTAGGGTGCGTACCCAGCATCGCGCGGCCACGGCGGGTAACATCATCAACCCGACGGCCATCAGCGTGCCAAGCACCTGAAAGCCCGCCACCAGGTTAAGCACCAGCAGCGCCAGAAACAGGCCATGCAACAGACCGGGTAACCAACGGGCATTCACCTGCAGCCACGCCGTATCAAACGCCTCTGTCACCAGCCCGCGATAAAAGACAGCCAGTACGATTAACGTGAAAATACAAACCCCAGCCACAAACAGTGCGGCATCGTTGTCCACGGCGAGAATAGAACCAAACAGCAAATGCAGCAGATCGACATTCGACCCACGCAGCGACACCAGCGTGACGCCTAATGCCAGCGATCCCAAATAGAACCCGGCAAAACTGGCATCTTCTTTTAGCGGCGTGCGTCGACTGACCAACCCGGCCACCAGCGCAACGGCAATACCAGCGATAAAACCGCCGATACTCATCGCCAGCAATGACATGCCGCTGAGCAAATATCCCACTGCGACACCCGGCAAAATGGCATGAGAAAGGGCATCCCCCATCAGGCTCATCCTGCGTAGCTGAAGAAAAACCCCGAGCGCCGTGGTGCTGACCGACAGCGCCAGGCAAACCACCAGTGCGCGACGCATAAAGCCGTACTCGATAAACGGCTGGAAAAAGAGCTGCCAAATCATGCCACCCTCACCCGCTCGGTTTTCCATTGGGGAACGTCAGCATCCAGCCGTAATGTCTGCGGGAAATGGCGCGAGACGCGTTCACTGTCGTGGAGTACCGCTAACAAGGTTTGTCCCTGCATATACATCTCCAGCATCAAATCCATCAGCACGTTGCAGGTGGCTTCATCGACGCCGGTAAAGGGCTCATCAAGCATTACCAGCGGCGCCTGCTGCACCAGGACACGGGCAAAGAGCATGCGCTGAAACTGGCCGCCGGAGAGCTCATCGATGGTGGATAGCGCCATGGATTCCAGCCCTACACGCTCAATCGCGCCGGCAATCCGCAAGCGTGTTTCACGACGAAAGCCGGATAAAAGCGAAATGCCCGGCCAGCACCCCATACTGACGACGTCCTGCACGGTCAACGGAAATTGCGCTTCCAGCGCGTGGCGTTGTGCCAGCCAGCCAATCACCGGGCGCTTTTCCTGCCAGCGCATACTCCCGCCCACGGGAGCGATAAACCCTGCGAGCGTTTTCAGGAGCGTCGATTTCCCGCAGCCGTTGGCGCCCACGATTGCGGTCATACTCCCGCGTTCAATGACGCCGGATAACGGCCGCGTGACGGGCTGACGTTCATAACCTGCGGTCAGTTCATTCATTACGATCATGGCAGCGCTACCGCCCAGCTCACCGCCAGGCTGATAAACACAATAATGGCCAGCGCCAGCAGAAGGCGAACTGGCGCAGAGAGCGAAAAAAGGGAAATTGACATCTCGACACTCGCAATAATGTTATAACATAACAATAATGAAAGGTATTGACGTTGTAAATGGTGTGTTTGAAAAGGGAGTGTGGCGAAATGTTTCAGCGAAAAATAGGGGACCATCTTCAGCCCTCTCCACCAGGGAGAGGGCTGAATCAAGCGAGTTACTGACTAAACGGCGACGCGGCTGGCACACGCGCCTGCGATACCGCCAGCCCCAGCTGCCACACGGCCATCGCATAGTGGGTGCTGTGGTTATAGCGGGTGATGGTGTAGAAGTTCGGCAGACCGTACCAGTACTGGTAACCGGTACCGATATCCAGACGCAGCAGGCTTGCCTGTTGCGCATTGCCCAGCGGCTGCGTTGGCGTTAAGCCTGCTGCTGCCAGCTGCGAAATGCTGTAATTGGTTTTAAAACCGTTTTCCAGCCCCGGCGCCTGGCCGTTAGCCTGCACCGCCACCTGGCCGCCCGGCACCCAGCCGTGCGCTTTGAAGTAGTTCGCCACGCTGCCAATGGCATCCACCGGATCCCACAGGTTGATGTGACCATCACCGTTAAAGTCGACGGCGTATTGTTTATAGGAGGACGGCATAAACTGGCCATAACCCATCGCACCGGCAAACGAACCTTTCAGATCGAGCGGATCATCTTGCTCATTACGCGCCATCAGCAGGAAGGTTTCCAGCTCGGAAGAGAAATATTCGGCACGGCGCGGGTAGTTAAAGGACAGTGTCGCCAGCGCATCCAGGATGCGAGTTTTGCCCATCACGCGGCCCCAGCGGGTTTCCACGCCGATAATCCCGACGATAATTTCCGGCGGCACGCCGTAGACCTGCCACGCACGGTTCAGCGCATCCTCATACTGATTCCAGAACACGACGCCATTCTGCACGTTGTCCGGGGTAATAAACTGTTTGCGATAGCGCAACCATGCGCCATTTGGCCCGCTCGGCGCCTGGGCCGTCGGTGCCTGTCTGTCCATCAGGCGCAACACGTAATCAAGACGCTTCGCCTGAGATAAAATTTCGTGCAGTTGTTGCCTGTCAAAGCCGTGTTTGCTCACCATTTTATCAATGAACTGCTCGGCCGCCGGGTTATTCGCGAAGTCGCCACCCATCTGCATCATATTGTGCTGCGGCTCCAGCAGGAATCCTCCGGAAGGCGCGCCTGCCGTTTGCTGAACGGTTTCGGTCTTAGGTTTGCTACTACAGGCAGACAGCAGAATAAGCGCAGGTAACAACGCTGCATAACGACGCTTGAACATGAGACATCCATTTAACGGGTTCGATAAGAGCTCAGTATGGTAAAGCATCCGCAACACCTCAAGGAAGCAGTACGCACCTCCCCCACGCAAATCCTCGCTTTTTTCCACCGAAAATCATTGACCTCATCAATAAACTTTCAAAATAATACATTTTTCTTTCATTGTGAGATCTAACTAACACTTTAAAACCTTTCAAAGTGATTATTATTAGCCCGGTCAGACAAAAACAAAAAAGCCCCACAGGAGAGAAGAATGATAGAAACCATCACCCACGGCGCCGAGTGGTTCATCGGGCTGTTTCAGAAAGGCGGAGAAGTGTTCACCGGCATGGTGACCGGGATCCTGCCCCTGCTGATCAGCCTGCTGGTGATCATGAACGCGCTGATCAACTTTATCGGCCAGCAGCGCATTGAACGCTTCGCTCAGCGTTGCGCGGGTAACCCACTGTCCCGCTACCTGGTATTACCCTGTATCGGTACCTTCGTTTTCTGCAACCCGATGACCTTAAGCCTCGGGCGTTTTATGCCAGAAAAGTACAAACCAAGTTACTACGCAGCGGCCTCCTACAGCTGCCATTCGATGAACGGTCTGTTCCCGCACATCAACCCCGGCGAGCTGTTTGTCTATCTCGGGATCGCCAGCGGCCTTACCACCCTTGGTCTGCCACTCGGACCACTGGCAGTGAGCTATCTGCTGGTTGGCCTCGTCACCAACTTCTTCCGCGGCTGGGTGACAGACCTCACCACCGCCATTTTCGAGAAAAAAATGGGCATCCAGCTTGAACAGAAAGTCCATCTTTCAGGAGCCACAGCATGAACCGGATCCGCATTGAGAAAGGCACGGGCGGCTGGGGCGGCCCGCTGGAGTTCGACGCAACAGAAGGCAAAAAGATCGTCTACATCACCGCAGGCACACGCCCGGCGATCGTTGACAAACTACGCGAGCTGACCGGCTGGGAAGCGGTTGACGGCTTTAAAGAGGGCGAGCCACCGGAAGCGGAAATCGGCGTGGCGGTGATCGACTGCGGCGGCACGCTGCGCTGCGGCATCTATCCTAAGCGTCGCATTCCGACGGTGAATATTCACTCCACCGGCAAGTCAGGCCCGCTGGCGCAATACATCCTGGAAGACATTTATGTGTCGGGCGTGAAAGAGGACAACATCACTCTGGTGAATGGCTCCCCTGCCCCACAAAAAGCCACACCGCGTGATTACGACACCAGCAAAAAAATCACCGAACAGAGCGATGGTCTGTTGGCAAAAGTCGGCATGGGCATGGGGTCCGCCGTGGCGGTGCTGTTCCAGTCCGGGCGCGACACTATTGATACCGTGCTGAAAACCATTCTGCCATTTATGGCATTCGTCTCGGCGCTGATCGGCATCATCATGGCCTCCGGTCTGGGTGACTGGATTGCCCACGGACTCGCCCCGCTCGCCAGCCATCCGCTTGGGCTGGTCACACTGGCGCTGATCTGCTCCTTCCCGCTGCTGTCGCCGTTTCTCGGCCCTGGGGCGGTGATTGCTCAGGTCATCGGCGTGCTGATTGGTGTGCAAATTGGTCTGGGTAATATTCCCCCGCACCTTGCTCTGCCCGCCCTGTTTGCCATTAACGCCCAGGCGGCATGCGACTTCATTCCCGTTGGGTTGTCGCTAGCCGAAGCGCGCCAGGACACCGTGCGCGTGGGCGTGCCGTCCGTGCTGGTAAGCCGCTTCCTGACGGGCGCGCCGACGGTGCTGATTGCCTGGTTTGTCTCTGGCTTTATTTATCAATAAGAGGTTCTTGTTATGACCGTGATTTACCAAACCACCATTACCCGCATCGGCCAGAGCGCGGCGGAGGCACTGAGCGACCAGATGCTGATCACCTTCCGCGAAGGTGCCCCGGCGGATATCGAAGAGTTTTGCTTTATCCACTGCCATGGCGTTCTGAACGGTGAACTCAAGCCCGGCAGCCAGCTGGAGCTGGGTGAAACGCGTTATGCCGTGACCGCCGTCGGTGAGGTAGCCGAACAAAACCTGCGCGAGCTGGGCCATATCACCCTGCGTTTTGACGGCCAGCCGCAGGCGGAATACCCCGGCACGGTTCACGTCGATGGCCCGGTTCCGCAGGCTGTTACCCCAGGCTGTACATTAAAATTTGTTGCGTAATTAAGGAGAATCACATGAGTCAGGTTGCCGTTGTCATTGGTGGGGGACAAACGTTAGGTGAGTTCCTCTGCCGTGGGCTTGCCGCAGAGGGTTACCGCGTGGCGGTAGTGGATATTCAGAGTGAAAAAGCTGCCCGCGTGGCGGATACCATCAACACCGAGTTTGGCGAAGGGATGGCATACGGGTTTGGCGCCGATGCCACCAGCGAGCAGAGCGTAATGGCGCTTGCCCGCGGTGTGGACGAGATTTTTGGCCGTACCGACCTGCTGGTTTACAGCGCGGGAATTGCAAAAGCGGCCTTTATCAGCGATTTCGAACTGGGGGATTTTGACCGCTCGCTGCAGGTGAACCTGGTGGGTTATTTCCTCTGCGCCCGCGAGTTTTCCCGCCTGATGATCCGCGACGGCATTCAGGGGCGCATTATTCAGATTAACTCGAAATCCGGCAAAGTGGGCAGCAAGCACAACTCCGGTTATAGCGCGGCGAAGTTTGGCGGCGTCGGGCTAACGCAGTCTCTGGCGCTGGATCTGGCCGAATATGGCATTACCGTTCACTCGCTGATGCTGGGCAACCTGCTGAAATCGCCGATGTTCCAGTCCCTGCTGCCGCAGTATGCCACCAAGCTCGGTATCAAAGCTGAAGAAGTGGAACAATATTACATTGATAAAGTGCCGCTCAAGCGCGGATGCGACTATCAGGACGTGCTGAATATGCTGCTGTTTTACGCCAGTCCAAAAGCTTCGTACTGCACCGGGCAGTCAATTAACGTCACCGGCGGGCAGGTCATGTTCTGATCGAGCAGGCTGATGCCCTCACCCTAACCCTCTCCCGGTGGGAGAGGGAACACAACAAGGAGCCGATATGGTCACAGCACTCATCACCGTCGCCGCCCTCGCCTGGCTCTGCCAGATGGCTTTTGGCGGCTGGCAGATCCATCAGTTTAACCGCGCATTTGATGCGCTGTGTCAGAAAGGCCGCGTGGGCGTCGGGCGTTCTGGTGGACGTTTCAAACCACGCGTGGTGGTTGCCGTTGCGCTGGACGAAGATGACAAGGTCTGCGATTCCCTCATCATGCGCGGCATGACCGTTTTCGCCCGCCCGGCGAAAATCCAGGCGATTAACGGACTGTCGTTGCAGGAATTGCAGCCTGATGTGATCTTTCCCCATGATCCACTCTGTCAGAATGCACTATCATTAGCGCTTAATCTGAAACATGGATAATTTCGTTGTGAAAGCTATAGACTTGCGAAATTATCATTTCGCAACCTAAGGAACGAAGCGCCTATGAAACCACGTCAGCGGCAGGCGGCCATTCTTGAGCATCTGCAGAAGCAGGGGAAATGCTCGGTAGACGATCTGGCCCACTACTTTGACACCACCGGCACAACAATACGCAAAGACCTGGTATTGCTCGAAAACTCTGGCGCCGTCATTCGGACTTACGGCGGTGTGGTGCTCAATAAGGATGAAGCCGACCCGCCTATCGATCACAAAACGCTGATCAACACCCACCAGAAGGCGCTGATTGCCGAAGCGGCGGTGAAATTTATTCACGATGGCGATTCCATCATTCTTGACGCAGGCAGTACCGTGTTGCAAATGATCCCGCTGCTCAGTCGCTTTAACAACATCACGGTGATGACCAACAGCCTGCATATCGTCAACGCCCTCTCTGAATTCGATAGCGAGCAAACCATTCTGATGCCGGGTGGCACCTTCCGTAAGAAATCGGCGTCATTCCACGGCCAGCTGGCAGAGAACGCCTTCGACCACTTCAGCTTTGATAAACTCTTTATGGGCACAGACGGCATCGACCTGAACGCGGGCGTGACCACCTTCAACGAGGTGTTCAGCGTCAGCAAAGCCATGTGCAATGCCGCGCGGGAAGTGATTCTGATGGCAGATTCATCGAAGTTTGGCCGTAAAAGCCCCAATATCGTTTGCAGCCTGGAAAGCGTCGACAAACTGATTACCGACGCAGGTATCGACCCGGCGTTCAAAAAAGCGCTGGAAGAGAAAGGCATCGACGTGATCGTAACCGGAGAGAAAGATGAGTGATTTTCTGTTAAACGCTGGCCGCCAGACCCTGATGCTGGAGCTACAGGAAGCCAGCCGCCTTCCCGAACGGTTGGGCGAGGATTTTGTTCGCGCGGCCAACACCATTATTCAGTGCGAAGGTAAGGTGATTGTCTCCGGAATAGGTAAGTCGGGTCACATCGGTAAGAAAATTGCGGCGACGCTTGCCAGCACCGGTACTCCGGCCTTCTTCGTTCATCCGGCAGAAGCACTGCACGGCGATCTGGGGATGATCGAAAGCCGCGATGTGATGCTGTTTATTTCCTACTCCGGTTCGGCCAAAGAGCTGGATCTCATCATTCCGCGCCTGCAGGAAAAAACGGTCGCTCTGCTGGCGATGACCGGCAAATCCCGTTCGCCGCTGGCGCTGGCAGCCAAGGCCACGCTGGATATTTCCGTTGAGCGTGAAGCCTGTCCGATGCACCTCGCCCCCACATCCAGCACCGTTAATACGCTGATGATGGGCGACGCGCTGGCGATGGCGGTGATGCAGGCGCGCGGCTTTAACGAAGAAGATTTCGCCCGTTCGCATCCGGCGGGTGCGCTCGGCGCACGCCTGCTCAACAAGGTTCATCACCTGATGCGCATCGACGATGCCATCCCACAGGTCAAACTCGATACCAGCGTGATGGACGCGATGCTGGAACTGAGCCGTACCGGGCTGGGATTGGTCGCCGTGTGTGACAGCGACAGCTTTGTTAAAGGTGTATTTACCGACGGCGATCTGCGTCGCTGGCTGGTCGGCGGCGGCAAGCTGGAATCGCCGGTTTCTGAAGCGATGACCCAGGGCGGGCTGACGTTGAACGCCGACAGCCGCGCCATTGAGGCCAAAGAGGTTCTGATGAAACGTAAAATCACCGCCGCGCCGGTGGTGGATGACAGCGGCAAGCTGTGCGGCGCCATCAACCTGCAGGATTTCTATCAGGCTGGAATTATCTAATCTTTGAGCCCAGGACACTTCGCCAGCCGGTGCAGGTTGGCGAAGTTCAAAAGTCTAAACGCTTTTTTTTTTACGCAATTTATTCATAAAGTAAATACAAATAAGATAAATCATCGCTATCAATCCTTTATTTATTATTCCCATCAATACTTAAAACCGGAACACCTGAAAAACATTGCCCTGTTTTATTCCCTAATAACAATCTATCCTGATCACACATTAACGCGAAAGGGGTATTTCATGGCACATTTCACCGAAGAGCTTAACTATCTCGCTCACTATTTTAAGCAGGTCAGAAAAGCAGAGCACATTTTATTTCGCTGGCTATGGTTGAGTCCTGAAGCTCGTATCGAGCGCCTGCGGGAGCTGATGATTCCGGTAAGCAAACGTGATAACTGAAGGTCTGGCGGCGCTTCTCCTTCAGCAAATGTGTGAAGCGCCACCAGCAAAAACCGGAACAAATAATAGAATGCATCATTGTTTATTTCAGGAATGACTCATCTGAGGAATATAATAGAAATTAATTTATATCGCATCACATTTTTATCTCCCCTGCTTCCACATTAAAATAAAAGCTGTTATTTTCCGATGTGAATTAAGTCTTTTTGGAATCCTCTCTCATGAATGCATTTAGTTATCTTCAACGTCTGGGTAAAGCCCTGATGTTGCCTATCGCCACCTTACCGGTTGCAGCCATATTATTACGCCTCGGCCAGCCTGACGTATTTAATATTCCGTTTATTGCCAGTGCCGGTGGCGGGATCTTCGACAGCCTGCCGCTGTTGTTTGCTCTGGGTATCGCCATTGGTCTGGCAAAAGACAATGCAGGTGCTGCAGCTCTCGCGGGTGCTGTCGGCTTTCTGGTCCTCACCAAAGCCACAGCGGTGATTAACGCCTCCATTAACATGTCCTTCTTTGCCGGGATTATTGCGGGTGTGGTGGCCGGTCACTGCTATAACCGCTTCTCCAATACTAAACTGCCGGATTTCCTTGCGTTCTTTGCTGGTAAACGTCTGGTGCCCATCATGACCGGGTTAATTTGTCTGTTCATCGCATGGATTTGCGGCTACGTCTGGCCTTCCGTGCAGCACGGCATTGATACCTTCAGTTTGCTGGTGTCCCGTAGCGGTGAGCCCGGCTGGTTTATTTACGGTGTCCTTAACCGCGCGTTAATTCCTTTCGGCCTGCACTACATACTGCATTCCGTCTTCTGGTTCAGCCTCGGTGACTGTCTGAAAGTGACTTACGATGCTGCCAGCGCGGTACATAACATCTGTCTCGCGCCGGACGTGGTGAAAGGTCTGGTCGTTGGCAGCGCCGTGCCAGGTATTGACGGATCCAGCATCACGCAGATTGCCACCGACTTAACCCGGGGCGATCTTAACCGCTTCTTCGCCGGTGACCCGCATGCGGGGGTCTACATGGCCTGGGCATATCCGATCTTTATGGGCGGTCTTCCGGGTGCGGCACTGGCGATGTATTTCGCCGCGCCAAAAGCACGTCGCTCAGCCGTCGGCGGGATGCTGCTCTCTGTCGCCCTGACCGCCTTCCTGACGGGCATTACCGAGCCAATTGAGTTCTCCTTCCTGTTCCTCGCTCCAGCCCTGTATGCCCTGCATGCGGTACTTGCTGGTGTGAGTATGGTGATCGCCAACAGCCTCGGCGTGCTGCATGGCTTTGGTTTTTCCGCCGGGCTTATCGACTTCGTCCTGAACTGGGGTCTTGCCACGAAGCCGTGGCTCCTGATCCCTCTGATTGCTCTGTTCTTTGCGATCTACTTTGTGGTATTCACGTTCGCGATTCGCTTTTTCAAGCTGAAAACGCCGGGTCGCGAAGACGACGACACGGTAACGGGTGATTCTGACGATCAAAACGAGGCCATTGCCCAATACATCTCAGCATTGGGTGGCAAAGATAACCTGAAGATTGTCGATGCCTGTATAACTCGCCTGCGCTTAACGCTCACAGATAACAGCGTGATGGAAGAACAGGCGCTGAAATCACTGGGGGCGAAAGGCATTCTGAAAATGGGTACGCAGAACGCACAGGTGATTCTGGGCCCACAGGCCGAAAGCATCGCGCTGAAGATTCGGGCGCAGATCGAAGCCTGACGCTGCACAATCCTGTTCCCTCTCTCACCGGAGAGGGAATAAAACCGGAACACTTTATATATCCCACCCTTATTTATTCCGCAAAACCCCCTACACTCTCACCATTCTCCTTTTGTTACCGGTACGCCGTCATGCGCCAGCTTCAGAAAATCCGACAGTATCAACGGCTTTATCAGCACTACGGCACAGAGCCAAAGCCCACGACCATCGCGGAAGTGGCCGGTGTCGCGTTATGCAGTGAGCGCCATGCACGCACATTGCTGCGCCAGCTTACGCAAAACGGATGGTTAAGCTGGCAGGCGCAACCAGGACGCGGACATCGTGCCATCCTGCATTGCCTGACGACCACCAGCGAACTGAGCGCACCGCTGATGCATGCCTGCCTGGAAAAAGGGGACTACCAGAGCGCGCTGCAGTTGGCCGATGGCGACCCGGCTAGCCTGCATCACATCATCACGCCGTTTTTAGGGGGGAAATGGCTTAAACACCAGCCGACGCTCCGTATTCCATGGTATCGCCCGCTCACCTCGCTTCATCCCGCTCTCCAGCGTCGCCGTGCCGAACAGCATATTATCTGCGCGGTTCACGCTGGGTTGACGCGTTACCTCCCCGGCAACCCGCAGCCGGTGGCCGATTTAGCCCATCACTGGGAGAGCAGTGACGACAAACTTCGCTGGAGCTTTTACCTGCGTAGCGGTGCGCACTGGCATAACGGACAAGCGATCAGCGATGAAGATATTCTCGGCGCGCTGCACCAGTTGTTGGCCGATCCCGCACGTAATACAGGGCTAACTCACGTGAGTAAAGTGATGCTTATCGCACCGTGGTGTCTGGAAATCACGCTTAACGCGCCAGACGCCATGCTGGCGCATCGTCTCGCGCATCATGTTTGCCGTTTGCCACATCCGCAACAACCGAATGTGGGTGCAGGCCCCTTTGCAATTGCTCATCATCACTCGCACTATCTGCGCCTTGAGCGTCAGCCGTGGTACTTTGCGACACATCCCCTGCTGCATGCAATTGAGTTCTGGCGAACCCGCGCCGGAACAGAAAAACCGGCATGGATAACCGTTGGTAAAGGAGAAAACGCCCAGGAGTCCATCACCACCACCAGCGGTGGGTTTTCCTGGCTGATGGTGAATGCCCGGTTACCAAAACCGCTGGCCGCCTGGTTACGCCAGGAAATCCAGCATCTTAACCAGCAGTTCATCCGCCGGGATGATGTTGAAACCCGTACGGAAATACTGCCCGGGATCACGACACCCGCGTATCCTGAAGCGCCTGACGTGACGCTTCCACCAGCCCTTTCACTGGTCTGCTATCACACGCCGGTGCTGTGCGATCTCGCCGGCATGCTGCAAACTCGCCTGAAAAAGCGTGGCTGCGACGTCACGATTCACTGGAAAGATCGCGAAGAGTGGCATGCGCCTGACGCGCTGGCGCAAGCGGATATCTTACTGGGGGATTATCTTGCCGGTGAAGTACCGGTCTTTGCGCTGGCAGAGTGGTTTACTGAAGAACCCGCGTGGATCGCCGCGCTGGGTGAGAGCGCGTGGCAAAACGCAAAGCAGACGCTGATGGCGTATTGCGAAAGTGAGGAAACGCTAAGAGCACACTTGCCCGCCTTCTTTCATCGCCTGCTTGAAAGCGGCGCCTGTACGCCGCTTTTCCACTACCGCTATCGCATCAACACGATGGAAAATGTGCAGAACATTGTGCTGACTGCCAGCGGCTGGCTTGATTTCACCCGCGCCTGGCTACCGCCGGCTCAGGAGCGCACGACCAGCGCATCGTAGCCGCGCCAGCGGTAGTTGACCATGGAGATCAGCCAGCAGGCGACAAACAGCCCGACCACCACAAATCCGGCGTTGCCCAGGTTGTCGTTTACCGCGCCAATCAGATCCCAGACGCCACCGCTTAGGGCGAATTTATCCATCAGCAGACCCAGCGCTTCCAGCCCGCCAATAAACAGCGCCACCACCACAGATGTCCCGGTAATGGTCATGTTGTAGTAGAGCTTACGTTGCGGTTTGTTAAACGCCCATCCGTAAGCACCGACCATCAACAAATTGTCGAGGGTATCGACCAGCGCCATACCGCTGGCGAAGAGCGCCGGGAAGATCATGATTGACCACACCGACATCCCGTGAGAGGCGCTGGCGGCAGAAATGCCCAACACGCCAATCTCGGTGGCAGTGTCAAACCCCAGACCAAACAGGAATCCGACCAGGTACATCTGCCAGCTTTTGTTGACCAGCCGGAAGGTTGCGCCAAATAACCAGTTCATGACGCCGCCCTGTGCAGGTAACTCTACTTCACTGCTTGTCGCGCGCCCCTTTTTCAGCGCCTGAAAACTGCGCCAGACGCCGCGTAAAATCACCATATTGACCAGCGCCATCGCCAGCAGGAAAGTCGCGGAAACGGCTGTTCCAATCAGACTCCCTGTCTCGTGAAACCATGCCATATTTTTCTGAAACGCCGTAGCGGTGGCAGCAATGGCAATGGAGGCCAGCACCACGATGGTGGAATGACCCAGCGAGAACCAGGCCCCTACGCCGGATGGGCGTTTGCCCTGCTGCATCATCTTACGCGTGACGGTATCAATGGCCGCAATGTGGTCGGCATCCACCGCATGGCGAAGTCCATAACACCAGGCAAGCAGGCTTGCCGCCATCAACGCCGTGCTGCCGCTGAAGGTTTGCCACGCCCATCCCCAGGCCAGCAGGTTTGCCATTACCAGAGCCAGTAGCAGAAGCGCGGCACGAGGTTCATTGCGTAAGAGTCGTAACATTTTAAGTCCTTTGTGAACATGACCGGGCGGCGGCGACCACCGCCTGCCCGAAGGAGATCGCTCCGTCACCTGCGGGCAGGCGCGAAGGAAAAAGAAGCGTAAAGTCAGAAAGATAATGACGCAGACGCGCACGCAGCAGGCGGTTGTGTAACACCCCACCGCTGAAGCACACCGTGGAAAGTGATAAACGCATGGCATGCAATTTGACTAATTGCGCCAACCCTTTTGCCAGCGCATCGTGAAACGCCCATGCGCGTTCGCAGGGCTCCGCCCGCCAGTTCAGCCATTGCTGCCAGAAGAGGGAGAGATTATCCACCGAAAGCGTGACCGGGTGCGCGACACCGGCGCACTGTGAAGCCAGTGCTTCCAGCCGGCAAGCCGCTTCACTTTCGTAGCGTTGCGTTTCTATGCCCAGCGCGCAGGCGATTGCATCGAAAAGCCTTCCGCATGACGAGGCCAGCGGCGCATTGACGCCACGCCCGATTGCTGTCGCCAGCAGCGGCCATTTTTGGCGCTGTACCGCACGCGTTTCCGGGTAGTGCTGCCAGTCAGGCACAAACGCCAGGCAATGTGCGAGTAAATTGCGCCACGGCTGAACGGACGCCAGATCCCCACCAGGCAACGCCACGGCAGGTAATCCACCGAGATGCTCGCAGTCGCAGTAGTTCACCCGCAGACATTCCCCCCCCCACAGCGCACCGTTCTCGCCCATGCCGATCCCGTCCAGCGTCAACGCGATAACATCGCCACCGTCGAGCGGCCAGCCGTTTTCAGCCAGGCACGCCGCCGCGTGTGCGTGATGGTGCAACACGGTGTCGACCGGCAACGCCTGCTCGTGTGCCCATTGTCGGGAGTGGTAACCCGGATGGGCATCGCACACCACACGCTCCGGTTGAAAGGTGTAGATCTGCTGCATCACCGCCAGTGCCGAACGCCACTGGGCTTCGACACCCTCATCACTGAGATCGCCAAAATGCTGGCTTAGCACTGCCTGGTTCCCGCGCACCAGGCAGAACGTATTTTTCATCTCGCTACCTGTACACAACATAGCGGGTATATTGCTAAAACCTGCAGGCAACGTGATGGCATCCGGTACAAAACCGCGCGCACGGCGCAGCATTGTCCCGTCCTGAAGCAGGACCGAATCATCCATCCGCTGCACAATGTCGCGGTTGTGGAGCAGAAAACCGTCTGCAATCTCCCCAAGCTCGTCCAGCGCCTGCTGATTACTGATAGCGGGCGGTTTGCCGCTGAGATTGCCGGAAGTCATCACCAGCGGACGCCGGCAGTCGAGCATGAGCAAATGTTGCAGCGGGTTTGCGGGCAGCATGATGCCTACCGAGTCCAGGCCCGGAGCTATCTCGTCGGGTAACGCGGGCAGACACACCTTTGGCGTAAGCACAATGGGGGCTGCGGGTGAGCATAACAGCGTCTGAATCGCCGTCGGCAGCGCTTCCGCCTGCGGGATCATCACGGCCAGCGGCTTCGCAGGACGCTGTTTGCGTGATCGAAGTCGTGCGACCGCCTGCGGATTGAGCGCATCACAGGCGAGGTGAAAACCCCCTAACCCTTTGATGGCAACAATGCCACCGTTTTTCAGCATCTCTACCGCAGCGCTTAACGCAGACTCGCGGGTAGTAATGATGTCCCCCGCACGCCATTCCAGCTCCGGCCCGCAGTCCGGGCAGGCGACGGGCTGCGCATGAAAACGGCGGTCTGCGGGGTTGCGATACTCCGTTTCACACGGTTCGCACAGCGGGAATGTCGCCATCGACGTGGCCGGGCGGTCATAAGGCATGGCGCGGATAATGGTAAAACGCGGACCACAGTGGGTGCAGTTGATAAACGGATAGCGATAACGGCGTTCACGGGGATCGCGCATCTCAGCCAGGCATGCCGGACAGGTAGCGGCATCCGGTACAATCTGGGTGTCCATCGCCCCGCCCGCGCTGTGACGGATGGTAAAGTCCTCCGGCACACGCCTCCAGGTGAAGGGCTGCAAGTCGATCGCGTCAATACGCGCCAGCGGTGGGCAGTCCTGGCGCAGCCTCGCGGTAAAGGCCCCCCCATTACCCGCGAGCCGCACCAGCACGCCCTCTCCGTCATTGCAGACGTCGCCGTTTAACTGAAGCGACTGCGCCAGTTGCCAGACGAAGGGACGAAATCCCACGCCCTGCACTTTGCCGCGCACGCGCAGCTGTACGCCGTTACTGCACATGGCGGATCAGAACAGCAGAGATGAGGAGGTATCGAACACTGCACGACGGCGTTTTTCCGCGCTCATCTGTTCGAGCTTATCGCGATCAACACACACCAGGGCGTGCGTCGGGCAGGCTTCCATGCAGGCCGGGCCCGCTTCACGGTGGTAGCAGAGGTCACACTTGTTGGCTTCGGCTTTGTCCGTGCGCACATTCAGTCCCATGCCGCTGTTACGCACAACCGGACGGACAACCACTTCCATCGCGCCATACGGGCAGGCAACCACGCAGGTTTTACAGCCGATGCAGCGCTCCTGCATCACGTGCACAAACCCTTTTTCGCGTTTAATCGCCCCGTTCGGGCAGACATTCGCGCACGGTGCGTCTTCGCACTGACGACAGATGGCGGCGGTGGAAATATTCACGCCTTTAATGACATGGATGCGCGGCAAAAATGTGTCAGGGGTAAGCGACGCGCAATCCTGCTCCGCCTGATGGGAAACCACGCACGCCACTTCACAGGTACGGCAACCAATGCACTTACTGGCATCGGCCATAATAAAACGGTTCATCTGCTTCTCCAGCATTACTGTTATGCGCGGAGATATTCATAAACCGTGCCAATTATTAAGGCATTGATTTTAAATAAATTTAAAAATGACGCTGGCACTGTCATCGTCACTTCTGACGATGACAGCTGTCGACATCAACGATGAGGGCCGTCAATGACGGAGTCGCGAAGGACAAGCTCGCCGGAGAACGTTTGCTGATATTTAAACTCCCCGCCGTCGAGCATAAAGATCAGTCGGCTGATGGTTTCTTTGATCATCTCCGTCACCGGAATGCGAACGCTGGAAAGCGACGGCACGATATAAGGTGCGATGGCCACGTCGTCAAAACCGATTACCGATACCGCGTCCGGGGTGACCACGCCGCTGTCGTGCAGCTGCTTCATGGCACCGATTGCCATATCGTCGTTACTCGCCACCAGCGCCGTAAAGGTTGCCCCCCGAGCCAACAGCTCGGAAACCGCCGCTGCACCACTGGCCGGGTTCCACTTACCCTGCGCAATCAGCCCTTCGTGTAGCGGAATACCGTGCTGAACCAGTGCGTCCTTGTAGCCGGAGAGACGTTCAACCCCGGTGGGTGAATCCAGCGAACCCGTGATAAATGCGATCTCTCTGTGCCCTTTCTCAATCAGCTGCGACACCGCCTCCTGACAGGAAGCTTTATGATCGGACCAGACGCTGTGGCTGCTGTTTTTCCGCAAGCGGCGGTTAAGCACCATAATCGGTTGCTCACACTTCTCGACGATCTCATCCATCTCATCCACGCTCAGGAAACGCGGGTAGATAATCACCGCATCGCAACGCATATCGAGTAAATACTGGATCGCCTCACGCTCTTCATCGGCGCTGTGCTTGCCGTCAGCAAGGATCAGCTGCCGCCCTTTTTCTTCTGTCATCCGCGCGGCGTTAAACAGCAGTTCGCTAAAGTAGACGCCGTGATACAGGGTGTTTGTCACTACCAGCCCCAGCGTCTGGGTGCGTTTGGTCGCCAGGTTGCGCGCCAGTAAATTCGGGCGATAGCCGCTCTCTTCAATGGCCTGAAACACCCGGTCTTTGGTCTCCTGGCTGACATAGCCATTTCCCGACAGCACCCGGGATACCGTTGCTTTCGAAACGCCTGCCCGCTTCGCCACTTCAAGCATCGTGGTCATCTTGTTATTCCGTCTGAAACTGATGGAGCGCAGTGTACTGCACTGCAGAAAAATTGTCGCAGCGATGAAATCACGCTTTTTGCACCGCCTGGTGATCATCATCACGAAATGAAAAAATGGTCGAAATGTGATCTTGTTTCATTCAAATAAACTCATGATGATTATATGGAACCGGTTTCCTACATTTCTCACAACGATAACAGGATCTCATCCGATGGCCAAAAATTACGCTGCGCTGGCGAATGATGTCGTCAGCGCGCTGGGCGGCAAAGAGAACATCGTCGCCGTCACCCACTGCATGACGCGTCTGCGCTTCGTCCTGAAAGACGAAAGCCTCACCGACGCTGCGCGTCTGAAAAGCATTAGCGGCGTGCTCGGCGTAGTGCGCAACGACAACCAGTGCCAGGTGATCATTGGCAACACCGTTTCTCAGGCCTACCGCGAGGTAGTCAGCCTGCTGCCAGCCGACCTGCAGCCTGCATCACCGGAAGGTCCACAGAAATTGACATTGCGCCGCATTGGCGCCGGGATCCTGGATGCGCTCATCGGCACCATGTCGCCGCTGATCCCGGCGATCATCGGTGGCTCGATGGTTAAACTGCTGGCGATGATCCTTGAGATGACCGGCGTGCTGCCTAAAGGCGCGCCGACGCTCACCATTCTCACCGTGATTGGCGACGGTGCCTTCTTCTTCCTGCCGCTGATGGTGGCGGCCTCGGCAGCGGTGAAATTCAAAACCAACATGTCGCTGGCGATCGCCATTGCAGGGGTTTTGGTTCATCCGAGCTTTATCGAGTTGATGGCGAAAGCCGCGCAGGGCGAGCATGTTGAGTTCGCCTTCATTCCAGTAACGGCAGTGAAATACACCTACACCGTGATCCCGGCGCTGGTGATGACCTGGTGCCTGTCGTACATCGAACGCTGGGTCGATCGCATTACCCCGGCAGTGACCAAAAACTTCCTCAAACCGATGCTGATCGTGCTGATTGCCGCCCCGCTCGCCATTGTGCTGATTGGGCCGCTGGGGATCTGGATCGGTAGCGCCATCTCCGCGCTGGTTTACACCATTCACGGCTATCTGGGCTGGCTCTCCGTGGCGATCATGGGAGCACTCTGGCCGCTGCTGGTGATGACCGGGATGCACCGCGTCTTTACGCCAACCATCATCCAGACCATTGCCGAAACAGGCAAAGAAGGGATGGTCATGCCGTCGGAAATCGGCGCCAACCTCTCCCTTGGCGGTTCGTCTCTGGCGGTAGCCTGGAAAACCAAAAACCCGGAGCTGCGCCAGACGGCGTTAGCGGCGGCAGCCTCTGCCATCATGGCGGGGATCTCTGAACCCGCGCTGTACGGTGTAGCGGTACGGCTGAAACGTCCACTGATTGCGAGCCTGATCAGCGGTTTTATCTGCGGTGCGGTGGCCGGCATTGCCGGACTTGCCAGCCATTCGATGGCCGCACCGGGGCTGTTTACCAGCGTGCAGTTCTTCGATCCGGCAAACCCGATGACCATCGTCTGGGTGTTCGGTGTCATGGCGCTGGCGGTGGTGCTGTCGTTCGTTCTGACCCTGATATTAGGTTTTGAAGATATCCCGGTCGAAGACAATGCTGAAAAAGCGCGCGCCCTCCAGAGTGCCCCGGTACAGAGCAAAGCAGCAAAAGCATAAATTGAGAGTGAGGTAAGAATGTCTGTTTTTCCAAAAGGATTTTTATGGGGCGGCGCGCTTGCCGCCAACCAGAGTGAAGGCGCTTATCGCGAAGGCGGCAAAGGGCTCACAACGGTCGATATGATCCCCCACGGCGCGAATCGTCTGGCGGTAAAGGTCGGTAAGGAAAAGCGGTTTTCGTTGCGTGACGACGAGTTTTACCCAAGCCATGAAGCGATTGATTTTTATCATCGCTACAAAGAAGACATCGCCCTGATGGCGGAGATGGGGTTTACGGTGTTCCGCACCTCAATTGCCTGGAGCCGCCTCTATCCAAATGGCGATGAGCCGCTGCCCAATAAAGAAGGTATTGCCTTCTACCGCGCGGTGTTTGAAGAGTGCAAAAAGTACAACATCGAGCCGCTGGTGACCCTCTGCCACTTCGACGTGCCGATGCACCTGGTGACAGAGTACGGTTCCTGGCGCAACCGCAAGATGGTCGATTTCTTCGCCCGTTACGCCCGCACCTGCTTCGAGGAATTTAATGGTCTGGTGAAATACTGGCTGACATTCAATGAAATCAACATTATGTTGCACAGCCCGTTCTCTGGCGCGGGCCTGGTATTTGAAGAAGGCGAAAACGAAGATCAGGTGAAATATCAGGCCGCACACCACGAGCTGGTGGCGAGCGCGCTGGCGACCAAAATCGCCCACGAGGTAAACCCGGAAAACCAGGTCGGCTGCATGCTGGCGGGCGGGAATTTCTACCCGTACTCCTGCAAGCCAGAAGACGTGTGGATGGCGCTGGAGAAAGATCGCGAGAACCTGTTCTTTATCGACGTGCAGGCGCGCGGCAGCTATCCGGCCTACTCCGCCCGCGTGTTCCGCGAGAAAGGCGTGGTGATTGTGAAAGATCCTGGCGACGACGAACTGCTGAAAAACACCGTCGATTTTGTCTCGTTCAGCTATTACGCTTCGCGCTGCGCGTCGGCAGATATGAACGCGGGCAACACCAGCGCCGCGAACATCGTGAAATCCCTGCGCAACCCGCATATTCAGGTGAGCGAATGGGGCTGGGGCATCGACCCGCTCGGCCTGCGCATCACCATGAACATGATGTACGACCGCTACCAGAAGCCGCTGTTCCTGGTGGAAAACGGTCTCGGGGCGAAAGACGTTATTGATGAAAACGGCGAGATTAACGACGACTACCGCATCAGCTATCTGCGCGAGCATATTCGCGCGATGGGTGACGCGATTGAGGACGGCGTGCCGCTGATGGGCTACACCACCTGGGGCTGCATCGACCTGGTGGCCGCCTCAACGGGCGAGATGAGCAAGCGCTACGGGTTTGTGTACGTTGACCGCGACGACGCCGGAAACGGCACGCTGGACAGGAAACGCAAGAAATCGTTCTGGTGGTATAAGAAGGTGATTGCAAGTAACGGGGCGGATCTGGAGTAGACTGTTTTGCCGGGTGGCGGCTTCGCCTTACCCGGCCTACAAAAGCGTAGGCCCGGTAAGCGTAGCGCCACCGGGCGCTGTTCAGAGCCGGGAAAATCCCCCGTCCCCACACCATCCGGCAAGCCGTGAATAGACCACTTCGACCGCCGCTTTCACCGGCGGCGTCATCGGGTAATAAAACCCAACAATGTCCGGCTGAATCCCCAAAAACAGCACCTCGCCCACGTCGTCTTTAATCTGATCGACCAGGTAGTTCAGCGGCATATTGTGGGTGGTCATCATAAACATCTCGGCGATGTCATCCGGGTCAATCAGGCGGATCTCGCCGGGGTTGAGCCCCATATCCGTGGCATCAACGATCAGCAGCCTGTCCGGGTGCAGCTCACGAATAGCAACCACGTCGTTTTCCGGCGCGCTGCCACCGTCGATGACCGCCCAGTTACCCTGAGAATTTGCCGCGCACATTTCTGCCAACAATGGGCCTGCACCGTCATCGCCCATCATGCTGTTGCCAACACACAGTAAAACGTCAGTCACGTAATCTCCTCACCATCAGGTAGATGGCGCTCTCCTGATGAATATCGTGCAGCATGCTAAGCAGCGTTTTGCTCCACGCCTGCTGCTCAGGGGTTTGCCTGTTCAGCGCCGCGTCAAACGCGTTCGCCAACATCGCAATGTGGTTGGCGTCGATGACGATCTCGCCGTACTTCGGCACGCCTTCCATCTTGCGCCGCGCCGTGCTGCCCTCCTCCAGCGTGGCGATCCACGCCAGATACTCGGGCCACGGGCAGCTTAACGCCGTTTCCAGGCAGTCAATCACCCCGAGGTGATGCCCAATCGCCAGGCTGTAATAGACCACCTGCTGCGCCGCATCCGGCGTGGCATCGTTCTCATCAATAAACTTACGGCTCAGCTGACTGAACACCACCGTTTCACTCATCGGATACGCGCCTCTTCCACGATGTTGTTCAGGTTTGCCACAATCTCATTCAAACGCGGATCGTTCTCCGCCTCCAGCCAGCGTGCCACCTGATGCTCACCCTGGCTCAGCAGACGCAGGTAATCGTCGGCAATCTGGCGACCATAGCGGTAGCCCGCCAGTTTGCGCGCCGTGCGATCGACCTTCACCCGCAGTGGCTGCACCATGTCCGGGTGCAGGATAGTCGCAGGCTGGTTATCAAGCTCCCCAGGTTCACGAGCATGAATTTTCTGCTCCAGCAGGCCAAGCGCCATGGCAAAACCGTACAGCGTTGCGGCAGGTGTCGGCGGGCAGCCCGGAATGTAAACATCCACCGGCACGATTTTGTCGGTGCCACCCCAGACGCAATACAGATCGTGGAAAATGCCACCGCTGTTGCCACAGGCTCCGTACGAGATACAGATTTTCGGGTCAGGCGCAGATTGCCAGGCGCGCAGCGCAGGCGAGCGCATGGCGCGGGTGACGGCGCCGGTAAACAGCAAAATGTCGGCATGGCGCGGAGACGGTACAACTTTGATGCCGAAACGCTCGGCGTCAAACAACGGCGACAGGGTGGCGAAGATCTCAATCTCGCAGCCGTTGCAGCCGCCGCAGTCCACGCGGTAGACATAGGCCGAGCGTTTGATTTTTTTCAGCAGCGACGCCTTCATGCTGGCGATGGATTCATCCACCGTCATCGGCACCGGAATGCCGTTATCGTCACGCGGGCCCAGTAGGTTTTCCATCAGCTGGCCTCTCTCATATGGCGGGTAATATCAATGCGGTCGGACGGTAGCAGGCACTTCTGGCGCTTACACTCCGGGCAGGTTTCAAAGCTTTCACGATGATGTTCTGCGCGAGCGTCTCCGTTGTGCTGCAACAGCGCGATGGCATAGTCGATCTCTTTTTGCACGGCGAATGGACGCTTGCAGACGCGACAGTTACACAGTTCAAAGCGCGACTGCTGCAGGAAATCTTCTTTCTTCCATACCGCCAGCTCATATTCCTGTGACAAGCGGATTGCGACAGTCGGGCAGACCTCTTCGCAGCGGCCACAGAAGATGCAGCGCCCGAGGTTAAACTGCCAGGCCAGTTCACCGGTTTTGAGGTCCGTTTCCACAGTCAGGGCATTCGACGGACAGGCGTTTACACAGGCCGCGCAGCCGATGCACTGCTGCGGATTGTGCTCCGGCTTACCGCGAAAGTTTTTATTCACCGGCATCGGCTCCAGCGGATAACTGCTGGTTACCGCGCCGGTTTTGATGACTTTTTTAATAAAGGTAAACATGACGAGTCCTTATTTCAGCGGCGAGTTCTTACGCTCAATGCTGTAGCGCTCAAGTTCTTTGTACGGCACCACCTGGCTTTTCTTCTTGCGCACATCCACCACCGTCATACGGTCGGTACAGGAGTAGCACGGATCAAGGCTGCCGATGATCAGCGGCGCGTCGGAAACCGTGTTTCCACGCAGCATATAGCGCAGGGTTGGCCAGTTGGCGTAGGTTGCCGCACGGCAGCGCCAGCGGTAGAGCTTCTGGTTGTCGCCGGTCATGCTCCAGTGGATATCATCCCCACGTGGCGCTTCGGCGAACCCCAGCGCGAAGCGGTTTGGAATGTAGGTGAAACCTTCAACCATCAGCGGGCCACCCGGCAGATTATCCAGACCGAAGTCGATCATGTTCAGGGCGGTGAACACCTCATTGATGCGCACTTTGAGGCGAGAGATCACGTCGCAGCCCTGCTCGCTGTGCACGGTCATCGGCAGCAGGCCATAACCGACGAACGGGTGATCGGCGCGGGTATCGCGGGCATGGCCACTGGCGCGCACCATCGGACCCACGTTGCTGAAATCACGGGCGATTTCAGGGTCAAGACGACCAATCCCGACGGTACGCTGCTCGATGTTTGGCGTGCTGAGCAGCATATCCACCAGCTCCTGCACATCGCGACGCATCTGCTGCGCCAGCTGGCGGGTCTGGATCATGTCGTCTTTCAGCAGGTCACGGCGGATCCCGCCGATCAGGTTCAGACCGTAGGTTTTACGTGCGCCGGTGAGGATCTCCGCCATCTTCATCGACGCTTCACGCACGCGGAAGAACTGCATAAACCCGGAGTCAAAACCGACGAAGTGGCAGGCCAGGCCGAGGTTCAGCAGATGTGAGTGCAGGCGCTCCACCTCCAGCAGTATGGCGCGGATCATCTGCGCGCGCTCTGGCACCACAATTCCCATGCCATTCTCCACCGAGGTGGTGTAGGCGGTGCTGTGGGCGAAGCCGCAAATACCGCACACGCGGTCAGAGAGGAACGTGACTTCGTTGTAGCCCATGCGGGTCTCCGCCAGCTTCTCCATCCCGCGATGGACGTAAAACAGGCGGTAGTCGGCGTCGATAATGTTCTCGCCGTCGACAAACAGGCGGAAGTGGCCCGGTTCATCGGAAGTCACGTGCAGCGGACCAATCGGCACCACGTTGTTCTTTTTACTGCCCAGCTCGTTAATAAACTCGTAGGTTTCGCTGTCGGTGGTCGGGGCCGGACGCTGGCGGTAGTCCATGCTGTCTTTACGCAGCGGATAGAGTTCGTCCGGCCAGTCGTCCGGCAGCACCAGGCGACGTTCATCCGGCAGGCCTACAGGCACCAGCCCGTACATGTCGCGCACTTCACGTTCGCCCCAGACGGCGGCGGGCACGCGCGGCGTGACGGACGGATACTCCGGTTTGTTTGGGTCCACTTCAACGCGTACGGTGAGCCAGCACTTCTCGAACTGCTCCATCGACATCACGTAGTACACCGCATAGTTGCCACACAGCTGGCGCTCGTCGTTGCCGAACAGCACCGACAGCCAGCCGCCCTGCTGGTAATAGAGAAACTCCACCACTTCCGGCAAATAGTTCACCTTAACGGTGACGGTGATCTGGTCTTTGGTTTGCCAGGACTCCTCCAGCACGACGCCAGGGAAAGCCTGATGTAACGCGGCGAGATACTGCTGACCTTTCTTTTCTTCAGACATAAAAACTCTCTTTAATCACGCCACCAGCAAGGAGACGAACGCTAAAAATGCGAAACCAAAACCGGCCCAGGTGATGCGCGATGTCGCGACAAAGCGCAGACGCGCCATGCTGTTTTCAAACAGGGCAATCACCAACACGCCGACCAGAAGTTTGAGCGCCGCAACGACCACGGCCAGCACCAGACTACTCACCGAGAAATGCGTCATCTGTCCCCACGGGAAGAAGACACCGACAAACATCTGCAGCACCACCAGCTGTTTGAGGCTGATGCCCCACTTCAGCACCGCAAAGCCATAGCCGCTGTACTCCGTCAGCGGCCCTTCCTGCAGCTCCTGCTCCGCTTCCGCGAGATCGAACGGCAGTTTGCCCATCTCAATAAAGGTGGCAAACGCGCAGGCACACAGCGCCAGAACCAGCGGAATGGAACGGGCCAACGGCCAGTGATAAACGGTGTTAGTGATAAAACTGATGTGGGTAGAGCCTGCAACCTGCGCCGCCACCCAGAGCCCCAGCAGCAGGATCGGCTCGACGAGCACGCCGAGCATCGCCTCACGGCTGGCGCCAAGACCGGTAAACGGACTCCCCGTGTCCAGGCCCGCAATCGCAAAGAAGAAACGGGCGATAGCGAAGAGATAGATAAGCGTGATCAAATCACCCAGTACCGACAACGGTGAACCCACCGTCACCACCGGCAGCGCGGTGGCGATGGTGAGCATCACGCCCACCATCACAAACGGTGTCAGGCGGAAGACCCAGCCTGCAGCATCCGGGGCCACGCTCTGGCGAGTGAGCAATTTGAAGAGATCGCGGTACTCCTGCAGCACGCCAGGCCCGCGACGGTTGTGCATTCGGGCGCGCGCCACGCGGCTCACCCCGGAAAGCAGCGGCGCAACGGCGAATAACACCAGCGCCTGAAGTAGTGCCAGTAACAAACTCATGTCAGGCTCCTCGTGAAATCACAATCACTACCAGCACCGCCAGCTCGATAACGGCCAGACGGCGGAACAGCGCAGGCACGGCAGCGCTCTGCCAGCCAGGGATCCAGGCCACCGGGTTCAACCAGTGGCGAAGCTTCAGCACGGCAGCAAAGTTCTCTTTCACCGGCATGGCAAAGCCGTGGGCGGTGATCACCATTGATTGTTCATGTTCATAACCGCAGGCCCACGCCGCACCGCGCGAGCGGGAGGCGAGTCGGTCGCGCTTGAAGAACAGCATCAGAATGAATGGCAGCAGCGGCGCGGCAATCAGCAGCAGCGCAATCATCGGCTGAGAAACGGTGGTATTCGCCACGGTCAGCGGCAGCGGAATAGCGCTTCCCAGCAGCGGCAACAGCCACGGCGCAGCGACGCCGCCCGCGATGCAGCACAGCGCCAGCGCAACCACGCTCCCCCCCATCAACACCGGTGCACAGCAGGCATTTTCAGCTTCGCGGGTGCGCGGCGCGCCGAGGAAGGTGACGCCGTAGACTTTCGCCATACACATCACCGCCAGCGCCCCGGTAATCGCCAGCCCGACCGCCAGAAGCGGCCCCAGCAGACGGGCGATAAACGCGTCGCTCTGGCCGAGCGCGAAGAAGGACTGATAGATCACCCACTCCCCGGCAAAGCCGTTGAGCGGCGGCAGCGCCGCCATCGCCATCAGACCGACCAGCATCGCCAGTGAAATCACGGGCATCTTTTTGCCAATGCCGCCAAGCTTTTCGATATCGCGATGGCCAGTGCGGAACCAGACGCTCCCCGCGCCCAGGAACAGCGTGCTTTTAAACAGGCTATGGTTAATCAGGTGATAGAGACCGCCGATAAAACCGGCGGCAATCAGCGCCGGTTGATTGAGCGCTAACCCGGTCACGCCCGCGCCAATACCGAGCAGGATGATGCCGATATTTTCCAGCGTGTGGTACGCCAGAAGACGCTGGATATTATGCTCCATCAGGGCGTACAGACCGCCGACGAACGCGGTGATCATCCCGGCGATCAGCAGCACGACGCCCCACCACAGCGGAGGCTGGCCGCCGGTCAGCGTAATCGCCAAAATGCCGAACAGACCGACCTTCATCACCACCACAGAAAACAGCGCGGCAGCAGGTGCGGAGGCATTCGCATGCGCCTGCGGCACCCAGCCGTGCAGCGGGATGATCCCGGCGAGCAGGCCAAAGCCAATAACGCCCAGCAGCCAGACGTCATTCCCCAGCGGATGACCGTTGAGTGCGGAGAAGTCCAGCGTGCCGAAGCGCTGCCACACCAGCCAGCAGGCCAGCGCCAGCAGCAGCGTCCCGAGACGGCCCAGCGCAAACCACAGTTTGCCGGAGGCGCTGCAGCCCGTCAGGAAGACACCACACAACGCCATGATTTCCGCCATCACCACCAGCGCCCCGAGGTTACTGGCAATAACGGTACAGACCGCCGTTGCCAGCAGCAGGTTAATCAGCAGGCCGTTGGCTTTAATATTCTGATGGCGGTGCCAGTCAATATTGAACAGACTGATAAACAGACCGCACAGGCCAAACGTCACCAGCCAGATGGCATTTAGCGGCGTAATCTCCACGGTGTGGCGAATCAGCGGCATCATGGCCTCTACGGATTGACCACCGAGCAGGACGACACCGCCCGCCGCCAGCGTCATCAGGCTACCGACCGCCCCGCCGATTCCGGCGATCCAGCCGCTCAGGGTTTTATGCAAAGAGAAGATCAGCGCCAGTACTGCGGCGGCGGTAAAGTACGCCACGGCGCTGTTGATCATGGTTATGGCGTTCATTTCACCTCCTCATTAAGCGCCTGCAGAAGCGAAAGATCGCCAAAATCGCTATTGATGGTCAGCTCACGTTTACGCTTGCTGGTGCGGGCGATATCGCGGATGTTAACCAGAATCAGCGCTTTGGTCGGGCAGGTGCGTACGCACGCTGGACCTTGCTCATCAAAGCTGCACAGGTCGCATTTCACCGCGACGGCACGAATGCCGGGGACCCAGTCAAGCAGCGTACTTACCTTCGCGGGGGCCGGGGGCGCAGGAGGGGCTTTCGGCGTGTTGGCATTAGCCGGAATATGCAGCGGGCGGCTGCCGGAAAATTCAATCGCGCCGAACGGGCAGGCAATTCCGCACAGCTTGCAGCTCACGCACAGGCTTTCGTTCAGCTGGACAGCGCCATCAACGCGAGTGATGGCATTCACAGGGCAAACACCCGCGCAAGGGGCATCTTCACAGTGATGACAGAGCTGCGGGGCAGACTCCTTTTCATTACGCATGATGTGCAGACGCGGCATGGACTGCACCCCATGCAGGCGATGCGTTTCCGAACACGCCGCCTCACAGGTTCGACAGCCAATACAGACCGTCGAGTCAGCAATTACAAAACGGTTCACCGGGTTATCCTCTGGTGATAGTCATTTTTGACGAAAAACTGTCTTGTCGACATTTCTCGACACGTAAGAGTCAGGCCACATTCGCTGAGGCATGCCCATCCATCAACTGCGCCAGATTGACCGGGAGATCGTGTTCAACGGCGGCGTATAAACCGTCATAAACTGGCGCGATTTTTTCCAGATAGTGCTCCAGCACCTGCTGGCGATCGCGGTTACTGACGTGACCATCCACCATGCCGTCTACCATCAGCTGTGCCTTCCCAATACACTGTTTTTCACCGTCTTTTGTCTCGAGGTAGTACTCGATGGTGTGGCTGTTGAAGTTATCCGCCAGGGTAACGTTGATGGTGAAATGGCCGAAGAGGACAAAGCGCATATCACCTTGTGCCGCGCAGCTCATTGCGTGGTGAAGACGTGCTTTCGACAGGGTGATGCCCTGAACCAGAGAGTTGCAGTACAGGTGCCACTGGTCCTGTAATTGCTGATGGCGCTGCGCGATGTAATCCGCTTTTTCGCTGATTTCCCAAATAGTCATAAAAGGTATCCGGTTAATGGAGATAGCGGCTGTTAAGCAGATTCCATGCCAGTTTTTATTTTATTGATTTTAAAGAAATTAAAATAATAGACACCTGTCAACTCCGCGGTGTCGACGTGTCATTTCGACAGCGTTGACATCGTCACCCCTTAACAAAAATCAAGCTGGCATTGTTATTGCATTACCGGGGCAATTCATTGAGGAGGCGTCATGCACGAAATCACCCTCTGCCAGCGGGCTCTGGAGCTTATCGAACAGCAGGCAGTGCAAAACCACGCGAAACGCGTCACCGGTGTCTGGCTGAAAGTCGGGGCATTTTCCTGTGTCGAGACCAGCGCCCTGAATTTCTGTTTTGAGCTGGTTTGTCGCGGCACGCTGGCGGAAGGCTGCGAACTCCATATTGAAGAGCAGCAGGCAGAGTGCTGGTGTGAACAATGTCAGCAGTACATCACCCTGCTCTCATCGAAGGTTCAGCGCTGTCCGCAATGCCAGAGTGCCGGGCTGCGCATCGTGGCGGATGACGGCATGCAGATCCAACGACTCGAAATCGAGAAGGAGTAAATTATGTGTAGCACCTGCGGTTGCGGCGAAGGCAACCTGTATATAGAAGGGGATGAACACCGTCCTCACTCCGCGTTTCGCTCCGCGCCCTTTTCACCCGCCCCGCGCCCTGCATCGGCATTAACCGGTATCACTTTCGCTCCTCAACAATCTGACGCGGGTGACCTGCATTACGGTCACGGTGAAGCGGGGACACATGCGCCGGGCATCAGCCAGCGCCAGATGCTGGAAGTCGAAATCAACGTGCTGGACAAAAATAACCAGATCGCCGCCCGCAACCGTGCCCGTTTTGCTACCCGCAAACAGTTGGTGCTGAATCTGGTCTCCAGCCCCGGTTCCGGCAAAACCACGCTGCTGACAGAGACCCTCAAACGCCTGAATGCGCGCGTCTCCTGCGCGGTGATCGAAGGCGATCAGCAGACTGTCAACGACGCCGCCCGTATTCGCAAAACCGGCACGCCTGCCATTCAGGTCAATACAGGCAAAGGCTGCCACCTGGATGCGCAGATGATTGCCGACGCCACCCCACGTCTGCCACTGGCAGATAACGGTATCCTGTTTATTGAAAACGTCGGCAACCTGGTTTGCCCGGCGAGCTTTGACCTCGGTGAACGGCATAAAGTGGCCGTGCTTTCGGTGACCGAAGGCGAAGACAAGCCGCTGAAATACCCGCATATGTTTGCCGCCGCGTCCATCATGCTGCTGAACAAGGTCGACCTGCTGCCATACCTGAATTTTGATGTGGATAAGTGCCTGGCGTATGCCCGTGAAGTCAACCCGGACATTAGTATCCTGCTGGTGTCCGCCACGCGCGGTGACGGTATGGAAAACTGGTTGAACTGGCTGGAGAGCGAACGATGTGCATAGGCGTACCGGGACAAATTCACGCCATTGACGAGAATCAGGCCAGAGTGGATGTGTGTGGATTATTGCGCGATGTAGACCTGACGCTGGTCGGCAGTGTTGATGAAACTGGCGCTTCACGCCTCGGCCAGTGGGTGCTGGTGCACGTGGGCTTTGCCATGAGCGTGATTAACGAAGCGGAAGCGCGCGACACGCTCGATGCGCTGCAAAATATGTTTGATGTGGAGCCTGACGTGGGCGCTCTGCTGTACGGCGAGGAGCGATAGCAGATGCGTTACGTTGATGAATACCGCGCGCCAGAACAGGTGATGCAGCTTATCGAACACCTGAAAATGCGAGCGGCGCTACTGGACTACAGCGCAGCAAAACCACTGCGCATTATGGAAGTGTGCGGTGGTCATACCCATGCCATCTTCAAATTTGGTCTCGACCAGCTTCTGCCAGAGAACATCGAGTTTATTCACGGCCCTGGCTGTCCGGTGTGTGTTCTGCCGATGGGACGTATCGACAGCTGTATCGAAATCGCCAGCCAGCCCGACGTCATTTTTTGCACCTTTGGCGACGCGATGCGTGTGCCAGGGAAAAATGGCTCACTATTGCAGGCTAAAGCGCGTGGAGCGGACATCCGGATCGTCTACTCGCCGATGGATGCCCTGACGCTGGCAGCGGATAACCCCACCCGTAAAATCGTGTTTTTCGGTCTGGGTTTTGAAACCACCATGCCGGCCACGGCAATCACGCTACAGCAGGCCAGAGCCCGCAACATCAAGAACTTTTTCTTTTTCTGCCAGCACATTACGCTCATCCCCACGCTGCGTAGCCTGCTGGAAGAACCGGGTAACGGCATTGACGCTTTCCTGGCACCAGGCCATGTCAGCATGGTCATCGGTACAGACGCCTACAGTTTTATCGCTGAACAGTACAATCGTCCATTAGTGGTGGCTGGTTTCGAACCTCTTGATCTACTGCAAGGCGTGACCATGCTGGTTGAGCAGAAAATAGCAGCCCTGAGTACGGTGGAAAATCAGTACCGCCGCGTCGTGCCTGACGCAGGCAATACACGCGCTCAGCAAGCCATTGCGGAGGTGTTTAGCGTCGAAGGCGACAGTGAATGGCGCGGCCTGGGACTGATTGCCGAATCCGGCGTGCGTCTGACGCCTGCGTATCAATCATTCGATGCTGAAGCGCATTTCCATCCGCAACCACAACAGGTTTGCGACGATCCCCGGTCTCGCTGCGGCGAGGTCCTCACGGGCAAATGCAAACCTCACCAATGCCCGTTATTTGGCAACACCTGTAACCCGCAAACGGCGTTTGGCGCGCTGATGGTCTCCTCAGAAGGAGCCTGTGCCGCGTGGTATCAGTATCGCAATCAGGAGTGTGAAGCATGAGCACGGTGGAAATGGCGCATGGCAGCGGTGGGCAGGCAATGCAGCAGCTGATTAGCCGGCTGTTTATGGAGGCGTTTAATAACCCCTGGCTCGCTGAGCAGGAAGATCAGGCGCGCATTGACCTGGCAACCCTCACCGCGCAAGGCGACAGACTGGCGTTCTCCACCGACAGCTATGTGATTGACCCGTTGTTCTTCCCGGGCGGCGATATCGGTAAGCTCGCCATCTGCGGCACAGCAAACGACGTCGCTGTCAGCGGTGCCGTTCCACGCTACCTCTCCTGCGGATTTATCCTTGAAGAAGGTTTAGCGCTGGAGACGCTTACAACAGTGGTTAACAGTATGGCGAAGACCGCGCGGGAGGCCGGGATTGCCATCGTCACAGGTGATACCAAAGTGGTGCAGCGCGGCGCAGCCGACAAGCTGTTCATCAACACCGCCGGCATGGGGGCTATCCCTGCCGATATTCACTGGGGGGCACAACAGCTTAACGTCGGCGACGTGCTTCTCGTGACAGGAACGCTGGGCTGTCATGGAGCGACTATCCTTAACCTGCGCGAAGGTTTAGGGCTGGATGGCGAACTGTGTAGCGACTGCGCGGTGCTCACCCCGCTTATTCAGACACTGCGTACCATTCCGGGCGTAAAAGCCCTTCGCGACGCCACCCGTGGCGGCGTGAATGCCGTGGTACATGAGTTCGCGGCAAGCTGCGGGTGGGGTATTGAACTTAGCGAGCGTAGTCTGCCCGTTAAGCCTGCCGTTCGCGGCCTGTGTGAATTATTGGGTCTTGATCCTCTCAATTTTGCCAACGAAGGCAAGCTGGTGATCGGCGTTGAACGCCACGTCGCTGACGTGGTACTGGACATGCTACGTGCGCATCCTTTAGGGAAAGAGGCCGCCATTATTGGTGAAGTGGTTGAGCGCAAAGGGGTGCGCCTGACCGGGATTTTCGGCGTGAAACGTACGCTGGATCTACCACACGCTGAACCATTACCCCGTATTTGCTAGGCCGCGCCAAAAGCAGTCAGCGCTGAAATTCTTTTATTTGCCAGTTTCTATTGGAAAGCAATATGCCGTATACACCGATGAGCGATCTTGGACAGCAGGGCCTGTTTGATATCACGCGCACACTTTTACAGCAGCCCGATCTCGGTGCGCTGAGCGATGCCCTGACGCGCATGGTCAGGCAATCTGCACTGGCAGACAGCGCCGCCATTGTGCTCTGGCATAGCGGAACGCATCGCGCGAGCTACTACTCCACGCGTGGTAATGACAAAACGTTTGAATACGAAGATGAAACCTATCTCGCTCATGGCCCGGTGCGCCGTATTCTCTCCCGGCCTGAAATCCTGCACTGTAATTTTGAGGAGTTCCGGCAGGCCTGGCCGAGGCTGGCGGAAAGTTCTCTCTATCACTCTTTCGGTCATTACTGCATGTTGCCGCTGGCCGCAGAAGGCCATATTTTTGGTGGCTGCGAGTTTATCCGCACAACCGACCAGCCCTGGAGCGAGGCGGAATACGAGCGTCTGCACACCTTTACTCAGATTGTGGCCGTCGTCGCGGAGCAGATCCAAAGCCGTGTCACCAATAACGTCGATTACGACCTGCTGAGCCGCGAGCGCGACAACTTCCGCATTCTGGTCGCTATTACCAACGCCGTGCTTTCCCGGCTTGATATGGATGAACTGGTCAGCGAAGTCTCGAAAGAGATCCACCACTATTTCAAAATTGATGCCATCAGCATTGCGCTGCGGGGGCATCGTAAGGGCAAGCTGAATATCTACTCCACACATTACCTCGATGAAGCCAACCCGGCACACGAGCAAAGCGAAGTGGATGAAGCGGGTACGCTGTCTGAACGGGTCTTCAAAAGCAAAGAGATCTTGCTGCTTAACCTTGATGAGCAGGATCCGGTAGCCCCCTATGAGCGGATGCTGTTTAACACCTGGGGCAACAAAATTCAGACCCTGTGCCTGCTGCCGCTGATGTCTGGCAATACCATGCTCGGCGTGCTGAAGCTGGCGCAATGTGAGGAAGGAGTGTTTACCACTGCCAACCTGAAGCTGCTGCGCCAGATCGCCGAGCGAATCTCCATCGCGCTGGATAACGCCCTGGCCTATCAGGAGATCCACCGTCTGAAAGAGCGGCTGGTGGATGAAAACCTGGCCCTGACCGAACAGCTCAACAACGTGGACAGCGAGTTTGGTGAAATCATCGGGCGCAGCGACGCGATGTACAGCGTGCTCAAGCAGGTGGAGATGGTGGCTCAAAGCGACAGTACAGTTCTGATCCTGGGCGAAACGGGCACGGGTAAAGAGTTGATTGCCCGCGCCATCCACAACCTGAGCAACCGCAATGGTCGCCGGATGGTGAAAATGAACTGCGCGGCTATGCCTGCCGGTCTGCTGGAAAGCGATCTGTTCGGCCACGAACGCGGGGCGTTTACCGGTGCCAGTAGCCAGCGCCTGGGTCGTTTTGAGCTGGCGGACAAAAGCTCGCTGTTCCTCGACGAAGTCGGCGATATGCCGCTGGAACTGCAGCCTAAACTACTGCGGGTATTACAGGAGCAAGAGTTTGAGCGTCTTGGCAGCAACAAGCTGATCCAGACCGATGTACGGCTCATTGCCGCCACCAACCGTGACCTGAAAAAAATGGTCGCTGACCGCGAGTTTCGCAGCGATCTCTACTATCGCCTGGATGTCTTCCCGATCTTTCTGCCGCCCCTGCGCGAGCGCCCGGAAGATATCCCTCTGCTGGTCAAAGCCTTTACTGCCAAGATCGCGCGCCGGATGGGGCGAAACATCGACAGTATTCCTGCCGAAACGTTACGCACACTCTCGTCTATGGAGTGGCCCGGCAATGTGCGTGAGCTGGAAAACGTCATTGAACGTGCGGTGTTACTAACGCGAGGTAGCGTGCTGCAACTGTCCCTGCCTGAGGTGACCCTTTCTGACATGACCGTGCCCACCGCCGAGATAGCGAAAGAGGGAGAAGATGAATATCAGCTCATTATGCGCGTACTGAAAGAGACCAACGGCGTGGTAGCCGGGCCAAAAGGGGCGGCACAGCGTTTAGGGTTAAAACGGACCACCCTGTTGTCGCGTATGAAGCGTTTGGGAATTGATAAAGAGAGCCTGGTTTAAGCTGTCATTCGGGCGGTGTTTTTCTGGCACCGCCTTTTGTACCCCCTCGTAATGTCCCTCATTGACACGCAATATTTTCCTCTGTATAAAATTCCGCCTTAATAATGAGTTTCATTTGCATCAAAAAAAATAATGTTAATGATGGGTAGCATTTCATGAAAAAGATCTTCTGCGCGTTAGGCCTGGCGGTTGCGTCGGTCAGTTCTGCTCTGGCAACAACGTATCCTCTGACAATTGAAAACTGTGGCTATAAAGAGACGTTCACCAAAGCACCGGAACGCGTCGTGGCCCTGGGTCAGAACACCGTCGAAATTTTGCTCCTGCTGGGTCTGGAGGATAAGGTGAAGGCCAGCGCCTTCTGGCCGACCAAAGTGCTACCGCAGCTGGCGGAACAGAACGCGAAAATCAAAACCCTGACAGTTGAAATCCCTACCCTTGAATCCGTGCTTGCGCAAAATCCTGACTTTGTCCCCGCCCAGACGCCGCTGCTGCTGGGGCCGGAAAGTAAGGTCGCAAAACGCGAAGACCTGATGACCCTCGGCGTGAACAGCTACGTGTCACCGGGCATGTGCGCGACCAAAAAAGCCACCGGCGATATGTATGGCAGCCGCCAGAAGCTGTGGGATATGACGTATCTCTATCAAGAGATTGAGGATTTCGCCAAAATCTTTAACGTTGAAGATCGCGGCCAGGCGGTGATTGCCGATTTCAAAAAACGCGAGGCCGAGCTGCGTAAGGAATTCGGCAAGAATAAAAAAGACCTTTCGTTTGTCTTCTGGTTCTCCAGCTCATCCCCTTCTGCAGATGCTTACGTCGGTGGTAAAAATAGCCCCTCCGGGTTTATCGCCAGCCTGATGGGTGGTCATAACGCTATTACGTCCGAGACCGAATGGCCAACCGTAGGTTGGGAAAGCATTATTGCCGCAAATCCGGATGTCATCGTGGTGTCCAGCCTGGACCGCAACCGCTGGGCGCTGGATAACGCGGAAGAAAAAATCAAATTCCTGAAGAACGATCCGGCGGTCAGCCAGCTGGATGCGGTGAAAAAAGGTCATATCGTAGTGATGGACGGCCAGGCGATGAACCCGACGATTCGCACGATTTACGGGGCTGAGCAGGTCGGCGAACAGCTCAGAAAGCTGGGGCTGAACTGATGACCGTCGCTGTTCTTCAGGCCCGACAGGGCCTGGTTCTGACAACGTCATGTTTGCTCGCGTTTGTACTGTTATTTCTGGTCATCGCGCTTGGCGTCAGCGTCGGCGAGCTGTCCATCCCACTGCAAAATGTCTTTTATGCTATCAGCAATAAAATGGGGCTTACCCAGGTTCCGCTCAATCGTATCTATGAGAGTGTTATCTGGGACTTTCGCCTGAGCCGCGCGCTGGTGGCAGCCTGCTGTGGCGCGGGGCTGGCCATCTGCGGCGCAGTATTACAGAGCCTGCTGAAGAACGCGCTGGCGGAACCTTACGTGCTGGGCGTATCTGCGGGTGCGTCTACCGGCGCGGTTTCCGTCGTGGTATTGGGTATCGGCACCGGTGCGGTGTCGCTCTCTGCGGGCGCGTTTGCCGGGGCGTTTGCCGCCTTTGCCTTCGTCGCTTTCCTGACGAACGGTGCGCGTGGCGGTAATGAACGGACCATTCTGGCAGGCGTAGCCGCCTCTCAGTTATTCAACGCCATTACCGCCTACACCATCAGCACCTCCGCCAGTGCCCAGCAAGCGCGTGATGTCATGTTCTGGCTGTTGGGCAGCTTCAGCGGCGTTCGCTGGCCTGAATTCCAGCTGGTGCTGGTGGTGGTACTCATTGGGTTAGCCATTTGCCTCTACTATTCCCGGGCGCTGGATGCCTTTACCTTCGGTGATGATGCCGCCGCGTCCCTGGGCATTGCCGTCCCCTGGGTGCGCCTGGCACTCTTTACCACTACCGCGCTGATTACTGCCACAATCGTCAGCATGGCGGGCTCCATCGGCTTTGTAGGGCTGGTGGTACCGCATGTGATGCGTTTCCTGTTTGGGCCGCTGCACCGCACATTGCTGATTGCCAGCGCGCTGGCAGGGGCGATCCTGATGGTGCTGGCAGATATCGCCTCACGCATGCTGATTGCCCCGCAAAGCCTGCCCGTAGGCGTGGTGACCGCGCTGGTGGGTGTACCTTTCTTTGCCGTGATTATCTACCGCTCAAGGAATAAGTGATGAGCATCTGCGCTGAAAATATTACCTGGAAGGTAGGCAAAAAAGTCATCGTTAATGACGTCTCTCTGAAGGTCTCCCGGGGTGAAACCGTCGGGCTGCTAGGACCAAATGGCTGCGGTAAATCCTCGCTTTTGCGTATCCTTGCGGGCCTTCGTCGCCCGGACATCGGCAGCGTAACCCTTGACGGGCAAGATATTTCCCGGATAGCCAAAAAGCAACTCGCCCGCCGGGTCGCCTTCGTTGAGCAACACGGGATGACCGATGCGAATATGCGCGTACGTGACGTGGTAAAGCTCGGTCGTATTCCGCACCACTCCCCTTTTTCAAACTGGAGCACGCACGATGACGAGACCGTAACCGCTGCCCTGCAACGCGTGGACATGCAGGATAAAAGCGACCAGGGCTGGCTGAGCCTGTCTGGCGGTGAACGCCAGCGGGTGCACATTGCCCGTGCGCTGGCCCAGACTCCCACTGAAATCCTGCTGGATGAACCGACCAATCACCTGGACATTCACCATCAGATGCAGTTAATGCATTTGATCAGTGAGCTGCCTGTGACCAGTATTGTCGCTATCCACGATCTCAATCATGCTTCGATGTTCTGTGATTCGTTGATTGTGATGCAGAAAGGGCAAATCGTGGCCACGGGAACACCGCAGGAGATCTTATCCGAAGAGCTGCTCTGGGACGTCTTCCGGGTAAAAACCAAAATTGAGATCTCGCCGTTCCATGGCAAAAAGCACATTCACTTTATCGTTTAGGGGCAAGTGAACAACGATGTCCCTTCGCCCTGCCACCACACTCTGGCCGCCCGTTTTACTGGGTAGCCAGTTTGTTTTTAACATTGGTTTTTATGCCGTTGTCCCCTTCCTGGCGATATTCCTGCGCGACGATATGCTGCTCTCCGGCGGGCTTATCGGGCTGATCCTGGGGCTACGCACGTTCTCCCAGCAGGGGATGTTTATCGTCGGGGGGGCGCTCTCGGACCGCTTTGGCGCGAAAGTCGTGATCCTGAGCGGGTGCGTTATCCGCGTCGCGGGTTATCTGCTGCTGGCCTTCGGGCAATCTCTGTGGCCCATTATTCTCGGTGCATGTCTGACCGGCATCGGCGGAGCATTATTCTCCCCTTCCATTGAGGCTCTGCTGGCGAAAGCGGGCACGCACAGCGAGGCGAAAGGAAAACGTAGCCGGGCGGAATGGTTTGCTCTCTTTGCTGTCTGTGGTGAGCTCGGTGCAGTGCTGGGCCCGGTTGCGGGAGCTCTGCTGACGGGGCTTGGTTTCCGCCAGGTGGCGCTGGCAGGTGCGGGGGTCTTTATCATTGCGCTAGTGGTGCTCTACTTCTGCCTCCCAGCTTCACACCACCGTTCACAGACGCTACACATACAGCCCTGGTGGACAACGTTCCGCCAGCCGCGCTTTGTCGCCTTTATCATTGCCTACAGCTCGTGGCTATTAAGCTATAACCAGCTCTATCTGGCACTCCCAGTGGAGATCCAGCGTTCTGGCGGTAACGAGAAAGATCTCGGCCCACTTTTTATGCTGGCCTCCATTCTGATCATTACCTTACAGTTACCGCTGGCGCGTTTTGCCCGACGCGTGGGCGCGGTGAGGATCCTGCCTCTGGGCTTTTTACTGCTCTCCACCGCCTTTGCGAGCGTGGCGATGTTTGCCCCGATGACGCCGCCGGAAGGCTGGCTTCGCTTACTGCCCTCAGTCTGTTTTGTGACGCTGTTGACGCTGGGACAGATGCTGCTGGTGCCATCGGCAAAAGATCTCATTCCGCGGTTCGCCGTGGAATCAACGCTTGGCGCGCACTACGGCGCACTCGCCACCGCCGGAGGCATTGCGGTACTGGCAGGAAACTTGTTGTTTGGCAGCATGCTGGATCGCGCGCTGGTGCCCTCAACGCAGGCAATGTATCCATGGCTGCTGCTGGCCCTTTTCCCACTCTGCAGCGCGCTGGCCCTGAACGTGATTTGCCGCCCACTCAGAAGCTGAACCAGTCACTTTTTCGGGCGATACTTCACCGGTAGCTCCGGCACGGGACGGCGGTCATCAATCAGATGGCGGATAGTCAGAATGGGATGACGCCACAACATACGCGGGCCTGCCCAGCGCATGACCTGCTTCATCTCTTCACGTCTGGCAGGCTGATAGCAGTGCACCGGGCACTGCTTGCAGGCGGGTTTTTCTTCACCAAATACACACTTATCCAGGCGTTTATCGGCATAAGCCTTAAGCGCCTGATAATAACCCTCTTCCTGAGAAGCCTGTGGACACTGCTTTTCATACAACGCGATCATTTTCGCAATTGTCTCTTTTTCTCGTGAAATGCGTTTACCAGACATAACGACTTACCCAGCAATAAAGTGCATTAATAATACACTTTTAAACTCCAGATTTCAGTTGTTGCATTCCTTTTTCTGAAGCCTGATTCCAGTATTAAGCCTGCACCTCATGAAAATCACTGGTATTTTATACAGGCATCAGAAATGACTATTGTCCGTGCTGCCAGGAGGCCCTATGCAAGAGATCGTGATAACCAAACCCTACCGCCATTTGAAAGTGGGATATTTCAGAAAGCGTCATGAAGACCGTAAAACCAAGATACCAAAGCGTTACAGCGTGCATGCGGCGCTGAGCTTAAAAGGTGACTGGCTTGAACAAGCAGGGTTTACCACAAATTCCCAGGTCAGAGTGGGCATAGAGCATGGAAAAATTGTCATTGAGTTAATGCCGGAAGGCACCTCGTAAAGCGCGACATTTTTCTGCGCCGTACCTTTTTTTCATGCGACAATAGAAGGAACAAACGGCCACTGAGCCGATCAAAACGGTTTATTTTCAAAGAAATGGACATCATAACTCCATGAGCACAATCGACAATTTCGACGCACATACGCCGATGATGCAGCAGTACTTTTCTTCAACATCTTACCCATTGATATGATTGAATAATTCAATATCTAACCAAATTTAGTATACATATGGGCTACACATCCTAGAAGAAAGCAATAATAGATAGCTTAGGAGAGTATACCAAGTCATCAAAAAATAATGGAACGATACTACTTGTTCACACAGATTTAAGTTATATTCTGAATAAGTATAGGTCATCATCCTATTAAATAAAAAATAAATTTAATTCAGATGGAGAAAGAAATGATCAGTAGAGGCTCAGAATGGAATAAATGGGATCTTCACGTCCATACTCCTGCATCAGTTTTGAGAAACGAATATAGAGACGACTGGGATAAATATATTATTGATTTATTCACTAAAGCTATCGAAGAAAATGTAAAAGTAATAGGGATTACTGATTATTTTTTCATAGATGGATATAAAAAGATAAAAATTGACTACTTATCTAACCATGAAAGAATGGAGCAATTATTAGGTACTGAAAATTATGAGTTAGTTAAAGAAATAAAGGTATTACCAAACATCGAGTTCAGAATTGATAAATTAGTTATCGGAAAAGAATCAGATTTAAAGTGGAATAGAAAAGTAAATTACCATCTCTTATTATGTGATTCTGTTTCTCCAGAAACCATAGAAAAAGAAATTATAAACTGTCTGAAATTTGATTTTTATTCAGAACCAGGTGCCAGAACAGACAGAAGAAACTTTACAAAAGAGAATATAATCGAATTTGGCGAAAAACTATGCCAACATCAACATAATTTTGCTGGACAAGATCCTTTATTTGTAGGGATGATAAATTCATGCTTCAATCTTGATGAACTCAAAGACATATTAAACACGAACGGAAAATTCAAAGGAAAATATATATTAGCTTTACCAGCAGATGAGGATCTAAGTAAAGTCAGTTGGAAAAGTCAAGGCCATGCCGTTCGGAAGCATCTCATAATGCAATCACACATGCTCTTCACTTCAAATAGTGGCACTATTGATTTTTGCAAAGGTGAAAAACACGAGACGATAAGAGATTATCTCAAAGAGTTTGGAAACATAAAACCTTGCGTTTGGGGTTCAGATGCACACTCCTCAGATAAAATGTTTAAACCTGACGATAACAGACACACCTGGATAAAAGCTAATCTCAGTTTTGATGGGCTAAAACAAATAATATATGAGCCTGAGTCGAGAGTTAAAATCCAAGAATCTCACCCTCAGACAAAAGCTGGATATCAAACGATATTAAGAGCAAGGTTTATATGTGAAGATAAAAAATTCCCCAAAGATTGGATATATTTAAATAAAGATTTGAATACAATAATAGGTGGAAAGTCTTCTGGCAAATCACTTTTACTTTACTTCATTGCAGCGGCTATAAATAAAAGTGCTGTTTTAGAAAATATAAACTTAGCTGACACCGATAACTATGATACACAAGGTGTTGACTTTGAGGTAGAGTGGGATGATGGAAGTATTAGTTTGCTCTCTGGCTTAGAGGATACAAAACCTATAACTTACATACCTCAATTGTATATTAATAAACTTGCGGAAGTTGAAGGAAAAAATCAGCTCAAAAAACTTATCGAGTCAATTCTGAAGCAGAATAGAGATTTTTATGAATTCAGTGAAGTAAAAGACTCTGAAATTAAGTTAAAAAACAAAGAGATAAAAGAAAGAATTGAACTTCATCAGACATTTTCAGATAATTACACAACATTATGTGATGAAAGAAATAAGATTGGTGATAAATCCTCAATTGAAAAGGAGATCAGTTCATTAGAAGAACAATGTAAAAAACTAAGAGAAAAATCAGGATTCAATCAGCAAGAAATAATAAAATACAATAAACTCAATACCATTCTAAAAAACTCTGAGAATAGACTAAGAGTAGTTGATAACTATCATTTAAACTCCACAAAGCTAATAACTGGCCTACACGAAAGGTTTCTAGATTACACTAATGCTTTAAAATCTGATTTAGCATCCTCATTAAGTGTTGCGGATACTGCTATTTTTTCCAGGAAATACTATTCCATTATTGAAAAAGGTATGGACAGTATTCGCTTAGAAACTCAAAAGCATTTTGAGTTGAAAACAAATAAAATACCAAAACTCATCGATAAAATCACACAAATAAAAGAAAAATCAGAGTTAGAGATCACTCCTTTATTATTAAAAGTTAAAGAAAAAGAAAGCCTCGACTTATTTACAAAAAAAATAAGTATCGAAAGAGAAAAACTAAGCAAAATAAATGGACTGCAACAAGTAATAGATAAATTATTAGTAGATGCAAAAGACAACCTTTCTAATTTACAAACAAATTATGCAGAATTAATGTCTTTATATCAAGACTATATTATTGAGTTATCATCAGAGCAATATAGTATTTCTGATGATATGAAAATAATCCCTAAACTGAGTTTCAATAAAGATGGATTTGATAAATTCATAGATAATTATGACATGAGAGGCAATTTACAACCTTTAATGGGTGATGCATATGATCCTAAAGAGATTTTTGCTTTTGATGTAGTAAACCATATAGAAAAAATAAATACCATTTTAGCAAATACAAAAAAAGAAACCTGTCCCAAAGTGAAAAAAGGGATTACTAAAAAGGATATCCTTTACACACTTTACGATGACTATTTCTTCATTGATTATGAAATCATCTATAATAATGATGAAATAATAAAAATGTCTCCGGGTAAAAGAGGGTTAGTTCTTTTGAATTTATTGCTGCACCTGAGCAATGCATCGCATCCAATACTCATAGATCAACCAGAAGATAACTTAGATAACAGAACTATTTATGAACAGTTAAACAGGTTTATTAAGCAACGCAAAAAAACGAGACAAATAATATTGGTTACTCATAACGCAAACCTTGTTGTTTCCGCTGATTCAGAATGTGTTATTGTTGCAAACCAAACTGGTCAAATTAAAGATGGTGAGAATGAAGAGTATCAGTTTGAATATATCAGTAATGCACTTGAAAATACTTTTGAAAAAATACAGGGTACTTGCCTTCTCAAGAGTATGGGTATAAGGCAACATGTATGTGAAATTCTGGAAGGAGGTCAGGATGCATTTAAAGAAAGAGAAATAAAATATGGCCTAAGATTCTAAATGATATATAGGAATGTTAGCAAGGTATGACTAAGAGAAGCTCCGCTTCTCTTGTCCCTTGCTTTTTTCACCGTTCTGTTGAAAAAATCAAAATCTAACCACGAAGATTGACCTACACTGAGCTTCTTAATGCTAATCGTGGAAACAAAAGCAAGGCGAATGGCTTCGATTAACCTCTTTGATAGGCTTCCTCCTGTCGTTCCTGCTATCAATGTTGAAGCTTGGAAATCACAGTCTAACATATCCCAAAAGCTGAACCGCCTTATAAGCCATCTTGATGCAAAAAGTAGCGATAGTGAGTTAACTAAAACAGAGATCTTCGCAGTCAAGAAACAGATCAAAGAGCTTCGCTCGTGCCAGACAGCCTCTATGAGTAGGTATTCCTATGAAGTGAATGCAACGGCCCCTCACCCCTCTAAAAAATGGTCATGAGAGCATGATTGTCAGGATTGCAATTAACCATCAAATTCTTTTTATGTTTTTAGCTTTATCTGAACTTTCTAATATGATTGAAGAAATTATTTTTTCTTCTTTTTTTGCAATTAGAGATTGGATATTAATAGTACCATAATCTAAATTATCTCCCCACCAGTACATAAATTCTTTTATTACGGGAGTCATATTGTCTATAACCTCTTGAGATCCTTCGTTATAAATAAAAGATAGTATTTTTAAATTTTCAACATCAATCTCTTGCACAATTATCCGAAACATATCATCAGTTGGATATAAATTCGTTTCATTTAATGATATATTTAATTTTTCAAGCATCTCATTCATAAGCAAGTCTACTTCATTGAAGGCCGTATTATATTCAGTCATTATTTAACCTCTTATTTTAAATTTATACAACATTACCATTAATCACTTTGAGAAAGAATGTCAAGTGTTTTTGTGAAATAAATAACATTTATTATAAAAAAATTGCTTGAGTGAATAATTTTTTAATTATAAGCACACATACTGTGTCATCTATTCAACCGAAGCGGAAATCTATAGCATCTTCTGTGCTGCAAGAGAAGCTTTAAAATAAATGCAAGTTAAGCTGTATATCTTTATATAAAATATCAGGCACTGCGATTTTTTATTATTATAACGAAATGAAGCAAGGGCTAACTCTGCGAAGCCGCTGCGCTTGCTTCTCCGGTTTCCCCTTGCTTTTCTTCCCTTCGGTTAGAAAAGAAAAACCTGGTCTTTCTCTTTCAATGTCTGCAACATTTACGACAACAGATTAGACAATCGCAGCTATATATTTTATATGGAAAACTATTACTTAAATTGCAGCTCTCATTTTTATCAATCATTTTGCATAAGATAAATTTAAGTTTATATACCATGGCATCCCGTTAGTTTTTACACGTAGGTAAACTAATATTCAAAATCGAACTTTGAATTGTACATTCTTTTAATTTAACCCTATCCATCCGGTTAGAGGTAAAGAGAGGTTCATTTCAAGATATCATTGAACACAGTTCCAGATTAATATTATCAAAGAATTGAACAAGATAATTATTATTGCAATCCGTTAATAAGTCCACTTCAATTTTCCGTTCTTCTTACAGCGTTCTGAACAGTTAAACATATGATAGCTATGTCCAGTACATTCGTTTAAAACCTTCGGTAATCTTATCCAATACGGACTTGTCTGGTTTGATAATTACCAGAATCACACTATGCTCTTCAGTCTAATTTGTCAGTGATAAGGAAAGCCGGCCCATCGAACTTGCGTCATTTCCTAAATTTAGTGATTATAAATGTGGTTATCTTTGGTCATGTTGTGAAGATGTAGACTGGAATTATCATGACGAACTGCAGCCTACATAAGCCGAAAGTACGGCTTTGATCGAATCATTAACTCTTTTATCACCTCAGGAACTGTGCAGACGTTCCAGTTCAATTTTATAACGTTCAGTAAAAATTTAAAAAGGTGACCGCCCATGATCTCAATTGCAGACAATCAACCGTCTTTGATGATCATGGGTATATAAGTTTAACAAGATGTCTTCATATCATGTGATTAAAATATATAACAATACTAATTTAAAAATCGATTCTTAACTCTTCCAAAATATTACCCCTTATATTTCATTAAATTAATATCATAACTGCACATACTAATTAGATAGTGTGTTAATTATATTCATCTAACTGATTCAATGATATTTTGTTCTATAACTCTCCCACCTTCCTTTCCTGACAAAGGACCAATTAGTACTTTAAAGTCGGCATAGTCATCTGCCTCAGGCCTATGCTCTATAATGACAATTGCATTGAATAATTTAGATTTTTGATATATAAAATTCAGCACCTTCGAAGCCGTCTCAGAATCAAGTCCAGCGACAGGTTCATCAATAAACAATATTTTGTTTGTTTTTCTGGACTTAGATAGAATTTCACATAATTTTATTCTACGCATTTCACCACCTGACAGGGACTGCGTTTTTCTATTAAGTTTCAAATGTGATATTCCAAGATAATGGATAGTTTCAAGAATAGTATTAATCTTAGTGTTATTAAAAAAAGAGCTTAACTCTTTCAACTCAGTATCATATACATCTATTATATTCATACCATTAATCTGAGACTTTACTTCATCTATATTGTGGTCAAACAGCTTACCCTCACATTTATGACATGATATGTAGATATCCTTTTCAAAACCCCTTTCATATTTTATCACGCCCTTACCTTCACAAACTTTACATCCACCAAGTTTGTTTGGAAGAAAATACTCTATATCTAATTTTGTTGTATCGGAGAAAAATTCTGCAATTAATTTATTCAAATCCGTGATAGTTGCGACAGTAGAACGTCCTGTATATGATGATAATTTTTGGCTTATATAAATCGAATCGGTAAGGCTACAAATAGCTTTAGCTAAAGATGATTTCCCCGATCCGGAGATTCCAGAAAAAACAGTAACACACTCTTTAGGGATACGTATATTTTGATTAATGACGTTATTTTTATTAAGCCCTTCAAAATAATAGTAATCAGATATATTATTTTTGGGATTGAGGTTCCTTAGTGGCTGAATTTTTTCTTTTTCACAAATTTCCCCACCAGAAGAACCAGCGTATTTACCAACATGGATTTGCTGATCAGCAAGATCTATGAAATACTGCGAGTGCTCTACTAAAATAACTGTGTTTTTTTCTGATAATTTTTTTAACTTTTGAAAGATATCTTCAAAATCGACAGGGTTAATTTGGGATGATATTTCATCGATAACAATCAGAATACCTGTTGTATTAGATGTTAAAAGCCTGCTGAAAATAAGTTTTTGTATTTCCCCCCCAGAAAGACTGGGAATTGAACGAGACAAATTTAAATATCCCAATCCCATATTATTTATTGCGGACAACACTCTAATTAATACTGAGTCACCTAAAGTTTTTTTCAGGGTATTACATAATTCAGATATAGGAGATAGTAAAAAATCATCAAATGTAAATCCTAAAACATCAAGTTGGGCTGTTTCTTGGTTAATTCTGCTTCCATTACAAAATGAGCAATTTACTTCCTTTTTATACTTTGAATTGTTTTGGCTCCGTCCTATATTCGAATTAGCAAAAGACATTACGCCTTTATAAAACGCTCTTCTTTGCTTCGTTTTTCCTTTGTGTTTAAATCTAAAAGATAATTTCTCAGCGCTTTCTCCATATAATATTAGGTTTTTCTTTTCAAGTGATAGTGAATCAAAAGTATCATCTACTTTTATATTATTTTTATCACAATAGACCATAAGTAATTGGTGATAATAATCAGATAACTCACCAGTCCGCCAACATAAAAATGGTTTTTGATCTAGTCTACATTTTTCATTAATTAATTCAGATTCATCCACACTAACTATCTCGCCAAGGCCTAAGCAGTGAGGACATTCATTTTTATAATTGTTTATTTTTAATTTATCAAAATTAGGTACTGCTACGTTTCTTTTGATTTTTAAAGATGACAAAGCTTGAGCTATATTCAGATATGAATATATAGTTGAACGAGGGTTGTTATTTGTGTTTCTTTGTGGTATTGCAACAGCGGGAATTAACCCACTGAAATTTACAACTTTATAATCACTTTCATTCAAATAACCGTTTTCTACAGCATCAAACTCATCTTTGCATAATTGATAAATTGATGAAAATGCTAAAGAACTTTTTCCTGCGCCCGAACGGCCATAAATAGCGGTTATTGTATTAAATGGTATAGTAACATCTAAATTTTTTAAATTATGGGTGGCTATTCCCTCAAAAATAATCTTATTCATACTTTCCTCTACACCAATCACATTCAGGATCACGTGGAACATCTTGGACGTTAAAAGATAAACTTCTAAGACTAAATTCGACCCTTTTATTTTCTTGTTGCAAGTGCTCTACTTTCCCGGCAAGTAATTTTATAGCGTCCAAGCTTGCAAGGCTTGCAGCCAGACCTGATAGTGGTGAAAATGAACCTAATTTTCGTTTTACCCGGTGCAATTTCTTCACATTGACAAGGTCTTTGCTATTTATTTTTCCCAAAAATAGGTTAAAACAATTAAAACATGCTGACTTAAATGGAATAATTGTCTGACCGATAAGGGTTTGATGAAGATTATATCCCCCGCCAACTATATGTGGGATATTATGAGTCATACTAAAGAGGGCGATTATTTTACTGGTGTAATCCACATTAGGTTCATCAGCGCAGTTTATTATCAAATCTATATCAGAGGGTAGAATATTTCTTTTAAAAAAATCATCATCGATAATGTCATTGATAATGTCAATATTAATATCTGGAGATATCTTTTTCAAAGAGTTGAGTAACGCCATATTTTTATCAGAGTTAATTGCATCTTCAAAATAAAACTGACGATGTAAATTACTTATATCTACATTATCGTGATCCACAAAAATTATCGAACCAACATTGCAATGAGCAAGATACGTTGCCACATTACTACCGACTGCTCCAATACCTACAATCATTACTTTTGATTTTTTAAGATTAATTATACATTCTAAAACCTCACTGGTGGTATGACAGTAGTCTTCAAATGTATTGATCATTCTATATTGTTCAGTGACAAGCTCTGCAGGGTATTGGCAATCTTGAACGATAATTATATTGTTTTCATTCAAAAACAAAGCTAATTTTTCAAGTTGTTGAATATCGATTCCTGAATAATTTGCTACAATTTCTTGAAGAGAAGTTTGCCCATCAAACATCTTTAAGAGTTCAACTATATTTGGAAAGCTGATTTTTATTTTTATACTTTCTCTAATATTTGATTTAAAAAACTCTACAGTATCATCATTTACGACGATACCAATACTTTGTCGCAGTCTAAAATTATTCATTACAAATTTTGCATCCACTTTGTTTTACCAATTCAAAATTAGTCATTTTGCCTTCGTTTGGAAGGTATTCATACCGACTATTTACATATGAAAACGCTGAATCATCCAACAGGAAGTGAATTAATTTCATGCAACTTAGGTTAGCTGAAAAACCATTCATCATTGCTAATCCACCAGGCCCTCCGGGAATATAATTATCATAGACAGATTTTGAAAGATCCAGTTGAGGATTATTGACTATGCTATATACAGGCTTCCATCCTTTTAATGCCTTTGAAAATGTATTTTGGGCACAATCTATACAGGGTGTATGTGGAGGGAATATTAATTCTCCTGAACTCATTAAGTGGGCGTCAAATCCACCTGATACATACAGCGGAATAGCTCTTGCTTGTGCATATCGACCAAGTTTTAAAGAAGTATGACCTATATAAGGCTCATCACAAGTATTAATAATCAGATCTGTATCATCAGGAATGATAGAGGATAGATTAGTAGTAGGTATAAGTTTTTCAAAATGTTTTGTTATAATTACTCTACTATCGATCCAACTCAAAAATTCTGACAGGACATCAACCTTTGGTTTTCCGATTTTCTTATAGTTATAATAACAATGCCTTGCTGCATTTGACTTTGTAAGGGACTTATAATCAACCAAAACTATATTTTTAACACCAGCGCGGACAAGTATTTCTATAATTTTTGCTCCAACAGCTCCACACCCAAATAAAACAACCTTTTTGCTCTCCAAAATATGCTGAGTGTCTACACCAGGTCGTTCAAGGACAAAATCGTCCCAAAATGTAATTTGTCGTGAAAAACGAGGTTCAATATCGCAAATGTTATTTACATCATAAATAAAATGATGATTTAGTAAAAAAGCAATTAATTTATCGACATCTTTTGAGCGTAGGGACCCCATCTCAGTAACTATATCATTTATAGTTTTTATACCATCAAGGCTGGCAATAAATCGAGCGACATTTTTATTGGTTTTTATTTCTAATCTATCACGCGTTGTCATCACATGGAATGTGAGTTTAACATTATCAGTATTATCTTCACTCGATATAAAAATATCTACAGTTTCTTTTATTTTGTATTTTTTGGAGTCCATTGTATATTCCTAATAAAATCGCCCATCAAGGGCGATTTTGAATTTAGATTAATATTGGAGAACGCCGGCGTTAACCTCCAAGTATTTTTCCCAAGCATCTAAATTCGACGCTGAGTTTTGCTCGTCGTTACCAGCTCGTGTGCATACACGAGTACAACAGTCGCTACGCTCTCCAGAGCAACCCCCCGTATAGTTGGCGGTAGCATTGGTATTGCTGATGACTTCAAATGTTAAATCTAAACACTGCATATCAGGTCCTTTGCAAGTCAATTAATTAGCAAGCTAAGTATTCTCTTTGATATAGCTTAATTTTAAGAAAAAACTTACCCGTCATAATGATTAAATCACAAAACTTCTGTTCATGGGAATGGTAATTTTTTGTGCGAATTCAATGCCAAATCTCATCACCAGATCGTCCTAAAGAGATGCTCGGAATAGCAAAACAGTTTGAGGGAACTCAGCACGCACTGAGCGAAGCAGATCGTAGCACTACTTCTCCGTAGCGAACGATGCCCGATACATAAAACGCTTCATAACCCCATGACAAGACCCACACCCGCAGATTGATCACCATGCTGATGTAGCATCGTGGTGACCGTGGCAGAGACACTGCCAAAACGCCCTGCTACGCCCGTACATCCACTGGGCGTTGGATAAACTGGTTTACAGTTTCGGGGATTGAAGACCAGAAATCGTTGCCTAGCGGACACTCTCGTCGCTGGCCGTTAGAGCAAATTCGTTCAACAATATTGGCTTACATAAATGCCAACTCGCATAGTCATACCATGAAGTTTAATGGCTATCTTGCAGATGCTAAATAATCAAGGTGGGGTTCCACTGAGAGTATGTACCTAGCTGAGTATTTTGTGGGATGATAGGCACATGAAAACGGGAGACTTTGAGTGAATATTATACCGATTCGGGGCGATGCCGAATGGACCGCTTTGGAATTCTTTGCTGGTATCGGCCTGGCGAGAGCTGGGATGGAGCAGGCGGGAATCAAGACTGTTTGGTCTAATGACTATGACCTGAACAAAAAATCGATGTATGAAGGCCATTGGAAAACTCACAAGCTTTTTCTGGCAGACATTCATACCCTGAATAGCGAAGACCTTCCAACTGCAGATGTTGCCTGGGCCTCTTCTCCCTGCACTGATCTTAGTCTGGCGGGTAAGCGTGTCGGCCTGCGGGGAGGCCGGGAATCGTCCGCCTTCTTCGGTTTTACTGATTTGCTTGCAGGGATGAATGAACGCAAGCCTGAAGTGATCGTCCTCGAAAATGTCACAGGCCTTGCCTCCTCCCATAACAGAGAAGATTTGAGAGCTGCGGTTAAAGAATTTAATGAGTTAGGTTATGCAGTTGACGCAATCACTCTGGACGCCCGACGTTTTGTGCCACAGTCCCGACCAAGGTTATTCCTGATAGGAGCAAAAAATCCTATTGATGGAGGCGAACAGGATTCGTGCCTGAGGCCAGACTGGCTTTCCTGGCTGCATAAAGACGCTGAAGTACGCACCTTCATGATGCCTTTACCTAAAGCACCTGAGCTACTAAGCCAAGGGTTCACTCTTGAGATTGAGGCTATCCCAGACAGCGACCCTCGGTGGTGGAATGCTGATAAAGTTTCTCTTTTTAAAGAGTCCATGGCATCGGTACAGCGTGAAAGGTTAGAACATTTTGTCAATCTAGACTGTACAACTGCCCGCACAGCCTATCGTAGAACTCGTAATGGCATTCCCGTATGGGAAATGAGAGCAGAAGACATTTCAGGATGTTTACGCACAGCACGTGGCGGTTCCTCCAAACAGGCGGTGGTGATCATGGGTAGGGGCGCACTCAAAATCAGGTGGATGACCGGACTTGAGTATGCACGTCTGATGGGGGCTGGCTGGTACACGCTGGAAAATTTGCGCGACTCACAAATTCAATATGGTTTTGGGGATGCCGTCGCTGTTCCTGTTGTTGGCTGGGTCGCCCGGCACATGATCCTCCCTCACCTTGAGGCCGCAAAAAAAGCGCAGGGAATAAAAGTGAATGAATAAGTTGAATTACTCCGAAGCGTACCTTGCAGCGGCGAAAGCCTGGTACGAAGGTGAACGAGCCAAGAGTGGCGCGATAAATACCAATGTAATGAATGCAGGACTGATCGTCTCACGTATGATGGCTGATGGTATGCCTATCACTGACGAACGTCTGTACAGCGAAGGAAAAAGCCAAGTACGAGGGCTCAGTGGTGCCACCATATCAAAGATTCTGGAACAACATGGCGAAACCCGCGTTTTTACCCGTGAAGGTGGGCGTACGTCCAGAGGGACTATTTTCCTTGCTGCTGCATTTCGGGATGTACTCAACAATACTCAAGTAAATGGAAATGAGCCTGTCGACACAAAACTAGTTTCCAACCAGCTCGAAGCTTTCTTCACTCAATGCGTGCGTCTGGACTATTTTGACAAACAGAGAATAACAGTTGACCTAGATTACAACAAGCCAGTTGCATCTGTGGTAAGCGATATTCTTAAAGCGTCGGCGGAACGTTCAGACAAACCCACAGGGGTTGTGCTACAGCATCTTATTGGAGCCAAACTCCAATTGCGCTTTCCCAATGTTAAAATCGGCAGTGACAGAGCCAATTCAGCTGACTTACACACTGACCGTGAGGGTGATTTTCAGGTGGGTACTACTGCATTCCACGTGACCACCGCACCTATGGAGAAATTGATTTCGCGCTGTGTCGAAAACAAACGCGCAGGCTACAGGCCGGTCATCCTAACTCTTGAAAGCAAAGTCATTGCAGCACGCCAGATGGCTGATAACGTTGGTATGTCTGAACAGATAGCCGTCCAGGCAGCCGAAACTTTCATCGGTAACAATATTGAAGAGATTGCTATCTATGACGGCGATAAAATCCGTGAGGGTCTCGCAAGACTGATACGTACGTACAACGTCCGTATCAATACTATCGAGATAGATAAATCCCTTATGATTGATGAGCCTCGTTGGATTGTTAACTTACTGACCGACTCCTGAAATACATAGAGATCAGCCAGCTTAACGAGTCGCTTTTTTCCACCATACCTAAGCCCCAGAACTAAAGCACTACGGCTTGGTTGGGCTGGCGTAAGTCTGCACACTGGGCCTTTTGCATTATGATTTTCTCAGAATATATAACCAATACGTCGGAAAAGGTTTAAAGCGAATGATTCGTTTTGACGGGATACTTACGATTATCATAGCACCATCACATATTGTGTCTCAAACACAAAGTTGCAAATTAAACCTGGAGTAAAAGATATAATATCCCCCCACTACAATAATATTCACCTCAAACATAAAATCTTCAATGGAACATATTTCCTCTTAAGCATTGGGGAACAAAAGTCCGCCAATCAACCACGAAATAAAAACAGCACTTTTTGCAAAATATAAATTTATTTATATAAAACATCGCATTAAATTAATTTCTTCAAAAGAAAACGCTTGCTTATTTTTTATTATTAAAAATAAATTTGATTTTTATTTATTTAATAACATATATTCATTTCATCAAAAATAATAAAGGAGAATAAAAATGAAAAAACAAAATCACTCAACCATGACAAGTTACCTCTCTAAAACAAAAAAGAATACAGATCTCTACCGTTTGTATAATCCACACTTCTCAGTAATCTGTAAAAATAGTACTGAAGATCATGATTTTTATCTTAATTATTTTTCCAGACATATGGTGACGGAAAGAAACATTCTGACCATATTTGCTATCCATACCTTTTTCTCTTATGGCATGGACAAAAAAGAGACCATAAAAGCCTTTACTCGTTTCCTTAAAGAGGAGAATAACGACGTTTTTTATCAGTCATTTTCTTTTCGTGGCTGCAATATCATTTACACAAACAAAAAAGGAGAAGTGAAAGAGATCTCATGGTTTTCCTTTTCACGGATCTATGACGAGATCGTTAAGATAAAAGAATATGAATACAACAATGACACCTGGCACAAAATGGCCGCTTAAAAAGGAGAACACCCATGAGTAACTATACAGAAGATAATTTATTTGACAGTAAATCTAAAAAAGACGTCCAGAATTGCATTGCTGCAGGCATTGACATTAACACACTAAATGAACACGGTGAAAACGCACTTTTCGGTTGCGACAGTATCGGAGCTTTAAAAGCCATGATTGAAGCAGGCATAGCGCTGAACCATACAGATTGTTATGGTAATAATGCCCTGTTTAGCAGAAAAAGCCCACGGGCACTAGGGCTGTTGATAAAATCAGGTATTAACGTTCACCACAAAAATAATAAAGGCCAGTCCTGTCTTCACTGGCAGCACTACGACATAGATTGTGCGGAACTCCTCATTAACGCGGGCGTTGATATCCACAGCACAGATAACGAAGGACAAACGCTTCTTTACAACCTCCACGATCATGACGTCTTTGATTACTGGGTAAATAAAGGGTGTGACATAAACCACAGAGATTATAATGGCAAAGCGGTGCTGGATCTTCCGACTGACGACGAGTGGTGGATATATGATTTCAGTATTAATGCCCTCAAACGCCATGTTGATAGAATAGACAGCACACCAGTTTTATTTAAACATATTTCAACTGAGGCGTTGCCTCTGATTGCTTTGCTTCATGAAAAAGGGCGTAATATCCTTATCGCTGAACACTGTACCTTCGCATTATATGTCAAAAACATGAAGTCCTTCTTTACCTCACTGAAAAAATATACCGATATCAGTCATGTTCAGTTTTATAATTGTTATCATGACGGACATATTGGTGTCTATACTGGTATTGAGACAGTAAAATGGTTTATTCGAAATGGTATCAGAGTGGACGACGATATACTGAGACAGCGTGCTGACTCTGATAAAATTTTTGACTATATAACCGGAAGAGAGAAAAAAGATTTTCTCAAAATCATGAAACCAGAAATCACCCATGCGCCGAAGAGAAAAAGAATGTGATAATTTAGCCCTTTATTCAGCCTGAGTAGGTTTCATTTCATGATAACTGACCTGATAAACCCTGATAAGTAAGCCATTCAGCCGATGGCTTACTCATTTTATTTTCTCTGATCAGATGCATTATATTTCACATGACGTATTGACTTATTTATATCATCCGTTATCTGTAGTAATAAATACACAATACAAGGATGACTATGAATAATGATATAAACAATCATAATGACATAACAAGGTTATCAAGGCGTGGGAAATTCCATACTGACAAACTTCCCCCTGATGAAATACGAAGCCACTGCGTCAGTGTCAGATTAAATGAAGAAGAATTAATTATTCTCGACAGTAAAAGAGGCCAGTATAAAAAAGGGGAATGGCTAAGAATGGCTTCCCTGAACAAACTCCCACCGGTTCTGCCCGAAATAAATCGCGAAGCATGGATTACACTCGGCAGCCTTTCTCAGGATTTAAATTACCTGCTGAATCATCTCGACAAGAAAAGCCCTGACAGCGAACTAACCCGTACAGAACTCTTTGCCCTGCGCAGACAAATCAAAACTCTCAGGGATCACCTTATTCCTTCAACATTTCTGGAGCCAGACCGATGAAAGGCATGCAGAAAATAAAAAGGGGTAAACAGTTTGCGGGCGTGGTGCTTTACAGCCTTAAATCTGGTTCACACCACAAAATTACGCCTTACGTCATCGGTGGTAATATGACCGGAAGTTCGGTGGCTGAGCTTATCGGTGAGTTTGAAAGTTCTAAACAATTGCGTCCCGATGTCGCCAAACCCGTCTGGCATAATTCACTTCGCCTGCCAAAGGGAGAAGCACTGTCAGCCAGACAGTGGGCGGCATTTGCCGACGATTATATGACCCGGATGGGGTTCACTGAAACGCACCTTCGCTGTTATATCCTTCACGACGATGCCGACGGGCAGCATATCCATATCATTGCAAGTCGCATTAACATGGTCGGTGGAAAGCTGTACCTGGGGAAAAATGAAAATCTCATCAGCACCCGCATTATCAGCGAACTGGAGCGAATACACGGACTCACTGAAACAACACCTGCAACCAGTAGTCGCCCTCAGGCTAAAAGAAAACCCTCACGCAATGAGCTGATGATGGCAGAACGAACAGCAGTTCCCTGCCCTAAGTCTCAGTTGCAGACCCTGATTGATAATGTCTTAACGCATCGTCCCGATTTACTGACTTTTATCGACATGCTGGAACAGAAAGGTGTGACCTGTAAACCTAATATCGCGTCGACCGGAAAAATGAATGGATTTTCATTTCAGTACCAGGGCATTGCCTTTAAAGCGTCTCAGCTTGGAAAAAAGTATGGCTGGTCTTCTCTGCAAACACAGATTGATTTTACACCAGAGCACCTGGCTTTACTGAAAAAAGAGCAACAGCAGACTGTGCCAGTACCAGTACCAATGCCAATGCCATCATGCGAGCCTGAAGAACAGGCTGCAAACCGGGAAACGATTCTGGAGAAAATCCTTCAGCTTGAAAAAAAAATTCGTCTGGAAAGACAACAGGAAACAGTGGGTGTCATTCAACTCAGGAGCAAACTGCACAATACAGCTCGTCAGATACCCCGCCAGCGTCGTCTGCATTCGTGGCTTGTATTGCTCGGCCATATTGTGGCACTTCTCAGGCGCAGTGGCATATCTCTGTTACATGCCACTGCACATCCTTTCCACCAAATCCTGCACCTGCATCTTCTGACACCCTGTCATTCCATGACAACAAATCCCATTAAAGAACAATTAGTTAAAAATAACCCCCACGCTGCACCATAAGTTAACTAGTCCATAGTTTAGTGATAGTCAATAAAATATTGATCGTTTATATAGATCGATAATCTAGTTATAATAGCCATAGACTATCAACTAAGATCCATCGATCGGTACAAGCAATTTTACTAAAGCGGATCATTCATCGAAAATGTTCAAAAATACATCACCTTAAATCAGGCCACGGAGTCATGATGGATAATAAAACGATTAGCTGCCCCTTCTGCTTTACACAAAGCCCGCACGGCGTGCGGATTTGCAAAGGTTGCCATGCAAAAGTGGCCTATGGTGAAAGTCCGCTCAGTGTGGCATTCCTGTTTCAATTCGTGGCATTCGGTCTCGCCTGGTTAGTATTTTCATTGACCGGCAGCACTCCTGTCTCAGTCATTACATTTTTTGCCAGCGTCATTATTCTTATCTGCATAATTAAAAAGAAATATGCAGACAGAGTTGTTTTTATACGGTGATATTAATTTCACATCACCGCAAACATAAAAAATTAATATGGGAGAACTTATGAACAGATTCATGATTGCTGTGTTTTTTATTTCTGCTTTCCTTATTTCTGGCTGTTCAACATCAGGCAACCAGCATCTAAAAAAAGAAACATCACAAAGTCTGCAGTCGAAAATCATCAAAAATAAAACAACGAAATCAGAAATCATTACCGCATTAGGTGAGCCGGAAACTAAAACTACACTTGATAGTGGCAATGAAGAATGGACTTATTCCATGGATAACAATCAATTTGATGCCACCACATTTATTCCCGTGATTGGACTGCTGACAGGGGGTTCACAGACGCAGGCCAAAACGCTGGAAATCGAATTTAAAGGCGAAACGGTCAGCAAGTGGACGTTCTCTGAAAATAACAGCAGAATGAACACGGGTCTTATTCAGTAATTCATCCTACAGCCAGGAATCAATTTATGAAAACCTCTGCCGTTATCACACTCGTTACCGCTGTCTTTTTGCTGAGCGGCTGTAACAGTGAGCCCTCTGAACAGGATCTTTATAATGCCATGAATAAGGTCGTGGAGCAGACGAATGCCATCGTTAAATCCATAGCAGGTAAAGATGTCCCGAAAGACGCCCTGCGGAAATTAAAATCTGTCAAAAAGCATGACTGCGTAGAAGTATCGGATAAAAGCTATAAATGTAATGTGACGGTTGTTGTTGATAACGAAAAGCGTAGTGCTGCTGTAATCCTTGTCAAAATGGATGATGGCTGGCAGGTCGTTGATAAGTAAACCTACCGTAAAGCCATCACGACAGGCGGGACACCGAATGGGTGGCCCTGCCTTTTTTATTGCATCTGGTGTCCTGCCGGATACGCCAGCTCCATTTATCTCCAGTATCCCATACCCTATCCACGCCGCTGTCGCTGTCACAGTCTTTTTCTGATCACTGAGCCAGGAGGAGTATAAGCCAGAGAGCCTGTAATGCGTTTCTTTTCATACTGTGCCAGCAAATCAGCATAAATATGCTCTGCTTCATCCAGATTGCCTGAAATATAATTCACGAGTGAATTCAGGCAATGCAGCAACGTGTCGCTATTTGCAAGCTTCCTGAGCAGCGTTGTGTTCAGGGTCGAAACGACTCCTGTAAACATCTGCATAATATTATCAACGTGATAACAAGAGTTGCGGTACTGCGCCCGTGAATAAAAATACTTTAGATGATACCCAGCGAAGAGAACATAAAGTTTTTTATAAAAGGTATTGTTATTAACGCTGTTGTGATGATGGGTTATAAATTTATCAACAACATGTATAAATTTTTCTTCCTGAGATAAAACACTAATAGCACTCATGATTTCCTCCATTTTTTGTTTTTATAATTAAGTACTATCATCTTAAAAATTAAAATCAATAGTAAAATGGAATATTTTATTATTTATATATGTTTTTCTTCTTCTATAAATAAAAAACAGCTTTTACTGTGGAAATGTTTTGTCTTACCGATTGCATTACTGTTTCATATTTCAATTATCTGAGTTATTTCCCTATTGCAGATAAGAAACCACAGGAATATTTTTGAGAGCGTGCTACGCACTGGCTTACGCCCTTACTACCGATAAATGTTAATTATTTTTACCGAACAATTGAAAAACCGTAATTTTGTTTCCCTGGCAGCGCCGCTGAGTGCCCGCAGCACTCACTCGCTGAAGCAGAAAGGATTTTTCCGAAGGGTCCCGGCGTGAGCCGTAGTCAGAAAACGGGTAAATCATGTATCTGTGTTCGCTTTCCCGATCAACTCAGACTCCTGTTTTTTTTGCGCGAAGCGTATTTGTGCTGACAGCTAAACCCATTTGTATGAACTTCTGCGCGAAGCGTATTTGTAATGACAGTTAACCTCAGGTCTATGAACTCGTACGCGAAGCGTATTTATACTAATAGAAAACACTGTAGTAATGTTCTGAAGCCCAAGGGCGCAACACACAGTTGCGCAGGCTTCATTTAATAAAATGATATTATGTAAGAAAAACAATAATAAAAGTGTTTTCATCAAGTACACAAAGGCCTTGAGTATCGATCTAATGCAAAACTGTGGTTTCTTATTTCTTTATCACTCTTTTATCTTGCAGAATAAAATTGGAAATTAATCAATAAAATCAAACAATTAGATAAGCCTTGCCGTTATTAATTTCAGAACCAAAAATCATTAATTAAATAACAGGTGATGGTGAAATTTAGCACCCCTTGTTTTAAATTTGATAACCCATCATCTCCCACCTAATAACTACCGAAAAAAACTCAAAGTAAATATAATTAAAATAATTCTACCAAGCCAATTGACAAATAAATTAAATATGCCATATCTATAATCAAAACAATAAAAAGGAGCCATCATGTCAATCACAAGCGTCGTATTAACTAAAGAACAAAAGTCCATTATTGCAGAAGCATTAGAGGTTATGCCCGAAGATCTGGAAGAAATAAAGATTAAAGCAAACAGCTATAAAAAAACGTCTTTCAGGGACGATTTCTCAATGATCTTTAAAGGTAATATGGCCGCACTCGCCAGAATGGATTTGACTCCCACAGCATTTAGAATTGTGCTTTATCTCTTCTCAGCCATTGATTATGGAAATATTATTCCTGATTTTTCACAATCACGTACTGCCAAAGAGCTTGGACTGAATAAATCAAATGTTTCACGTGCATTCAAAGAGTTATTTGGGAGAAAAATACTTATTCGTGACACCATAGATAATCAGGTATACCTGAATTCTAATTTGTGCGTTAAAGGGATTCCTCGTCGCTTCAATGAAGATCTGATGGATAAATTCAAAAAATCCAGACTGGAGACAGAAGACTTTGCCAATTCGTTTAATTTCTATCGAGCAGGGAGTAAAACAAAGCCGATTAAAAACTCCAGAAGAAGATATCCTCCAGACGGAATTCCATTTGATTGAAATAATAAACGATGCTGTTGAAAATTTTTACTTCCGCAGATAATGACTTCCCAATACAAATTCAATTTTATATTGGGAATAAAACTAATCATAAGATATCATTAAGTATATGACGTTCTTGTTCAACTTCACATGATTTAATCATCCCACTTAGTACTCTAACAAAAACGTCATTCCATTTCTGACGCTCTCTCGAAGTATGCCAGTTCTCAAACAACACTTTTTCAAGAGAGATCCAAATAACTTCTGCGCGAGAGGTATTTAATAGCTCCTTGAATACTTCGTCAGGTACAGTAAGAGCATGAGAATAGATTTTATTATCAATAGTCCAGAAAGGCTCAGGCTTGGTAAAATCAGTCAAAGAAGCAAAAGCCAGCCCACGGATCTGTGCTGCTTCCATTGTGCTGTTCACTTTATGATGATCCCGCCATGTTCTTAAATCACCTAAAAGATAATTTACTCGTTGATTCCTTGCCTTGCTGTCTTCTACCTGGTATTGAATATAAGCAGGGCCATTACCAGTCTGGCGATAACGAGCCAATGTTTTGACACTTACACCAAGATAAAGGGCCGAAACTTCAGCACTCAGGGTTGCATCATCTGGCATACTACCAAATAGCCGCCATACTTCGGCGTATTCCCTTAAAGTATCAATAGTACTCATTCCTTGTTCTCCTGATTTTCTGGCAATGGTGGGTACTTCGCCGAAGCCAAAAGTGTATTATACAATTCTGGTGACGTCATCAGCATATGAAGCTCAATCAGTTGAAGAGCCTCAAATACCCGCTCTTTATCAGGCTCAGCATATCTTTCAGTAGGGTCTGTGGTATTACGGTGGTTAAGCAATCTTTTCACCACTGCATACGAAGTAAGCCCTTCTGCAACTCGACCAAAGGTTCTTCGTAGATCGTGCATTCCCAGCTTCATTATTCCAGCTTCCTGGCAGATATACTCGCGCAAGCTTTTACTGTCAGAATAATGTCCAACCTTGCTTCGTGATGAACGAGCCGGAAAAACCCATTTGCGTTTATCTGCCCGTATTTCGGTATCGTTGACGATATCTCGTCGGTCTTCCAGAATTCGCTTTGTAGCATCACAGATTGGAAGCTCATGGTCGTTACGATTTTTCGTGTCGTAAAAACGAATAACCCGGTTTTCGAGATCGACATAGCTTGTCGTTCTGACTTCGTCTTCTGTCAGGGCCTCTCGCCAGCACAGTGTTGCTGTCTCTTCTTTCCTGGCTCCTGTCAAAATGGTCAGCAACAGATAATCACAACCCAAACGATTAAAACCTCGCTTATTGTGTAATGCAGCTAGAAACCGTCCCAAAGTATCTTTGGGGGACAATGGATTTCGTACACCCTTGGCACGATAGCTATCTTCCAGCTCAGATCGTGTTCTGAACTTCTTCTGTACCTTTAAAATTGAAAAAGGATTATAGGACAACGAAGGTTGTCGTTGCTGGGTCTGAGCATTCCCAGCTTCAATCTCGATTGCGTGTTTTACAGCAACATTGGCCCACCTAAAAGTCTGTTCTGCTGCTGTTCTGGCTCTTGAAGCAATCTCGTCAAACTTCCGAAGGATTTCATTACCAGTAAGATCCTTGATTCGAAGATTTTGCCATTCTTTCAACCGACTCTCAGCTTTGTCTAACACATTGAGAGTGTTTGGTTTAGCAGGTTTGGTTCTGCCAAGTAAGTGACTCCGGTATTGGGCAAAAGCTTCACTCACAGTCAATTCAGCCAGATCGAGTTCCCTTTTAATCTTGTTGGGATTTCTCTTTGTTGCAATCATTGTCTGAACCAACTGCCGAGCTGCCTCACGGGCTTGATCGATACTTGGAAAATCAGAAACATTTCCAACCTTTACTTTCAAGACAGAGCTTGGCTTCTTACCCTCACTGACATTACGATCTGACGAGGCTACTCTTCTCTGGATTACATAGGTTTTTTTCGTCAAACTGACCTTCACACCGAAGCCAACAGGCGAATCTCGATGATCGTCAAAAACTATGTAAGGTTTTTGGTCAGAGTTAGCTTCGAAAACGACTTTTCCAGAGCTACTGAGTTCAGGCTTAACATTGATACTTAACTTGTTGATAATAAAAGCCTGATTGAGAGTTGTTTTCAAAGTATCACCACCATTTGTAGCCCAAAGAAGGAGTACAACTAATCTATCACGCCTTGGGCTACAAATGAGCTACAAATTTATGGGTTTATGTGGGTTTAAAGGGGTTTTACTTGGGGCCACATGAGCACTTGAAAGAATTAAAAAATGAGTAAAATCAATATGAATGAAGACATTGATAAGGACTTCTCTAGCCATACCCCAATGATGCAGCAGTATCTGAAGCTGAAGGCACAGCATCCGGAAATCCTGCTGTTTTACCGCATGGGCGATTTTTACGAGCTGTTTTATGACGATGCTAAGCGTGCATCGCAGTTGCTCGACATCTCGCTGACCAAACGTGGTGCATCGGCGGGTGAACCCATTCCTATGGCAGGTATCCCGCATCACGCGGTAGAAAACTACCTGGCCAAACTGGTGAATCAGGGCGAGTCCGTCGCTATCTGCGAACAGATAGGCGACCCGGCGACCTCGAAAGGTCCGGTTGAGCGCAAAGTTGTGCGCATCGTCACGCCAGGTACCATCAGTGATGAAGCCCTGCTGCAGGAGCGTCAGGATAACCTGCTGGCGGCACTCTGGCAGGACAGCAAAGGGTTTGGCTACGCGACGCTCGACATCAGCTCCGGACGTTTTCGTCTGAGTGAACCGGCTGACCGTGAAACGATGGCTGCCGAATTGCAGCGCACCAACCCGGCAGAATTACTCTATGCCGAGGATTTCGCCGAAATGGCGCTTATCGAAGGCCGTCGTGGATTGCGCCGCCGTCCGCTTTGGGAGTTCGAAATTGATACCGCGCGTCAGCAACTGAATCTCCAGTTTGGCACCCGCGATCTGATTGGCTTTGGCGTCGAAAACGCCCCGCGCGGACTGTGCGCAGCAGGTTGTCTTCTGCAGTACGTGAAAGACACCCAGCGCACCGCCCTGCCGCATATCCGCTCTATCACGATGGAGCGCCAGCAGGACAGCATCATCATGGATGCCGCTACGCGCCGTAACCTGGAGATCACCCAGAACCTGGCGGGTGGCGTCGAGAATACGCTCGCCTCGGTCCTCGACAGTACGGTGACGCCGATGGGCAGCCGTATGCTTAAACGTTGGCTGCATATGCCGATTCGGGATACCGATACGCTGGTTTGCCGTCAGCAGACGATTGCTGCGTTGCAGGATCGTTATACCGAGCTGCAGCCGGTCCTGCGCCAGGTAGGCGATCTGGAACGTATCCTGGCCCGTCTGGCTCTGCGGACAGCGCGCCCACGCGATCTTGCGCGGATGCGTCATGCTTTTCAGCAGCTGCCGGAACTGCGTACTCAGTTAAGCGACGTAGACAGCGGCCCCGTTCAGAAACTCCGCGAAACCATGGGCGAATTTACCGAGCTTCGCGAACTGCTGGAGCGCGCTATTATCGATGCGCCTCCGGTTCTGGTGCGTGATGGTGGCGTGATTGCCCCAGGCTACAACGAGGAGCTGGACGAATGGCGCGCGCTGGCCGACGGCGCAACAGACTACCTTGATAAGCTGGAAATCCGCGAGCGCGAGCGACTTGGGCTCGACACCCTGAAAGTGGGCTATAACGCGGTACACGGTTACTATATTCAGATCAGCCGCGGGCAGAGCCACCTGGCACCGATTCACTACGTGCGTCGTCAGACGTTGAAAAATGCTGAACGCTACATTATTCCTGAGCTGAAAGAGTACGAGGACAAAGTTCTCACCTCGAAAGGCAAAGCGCTGGCTCTGGAAAAACAGCTGTATGACGAGCTGTTTGACATGCTGATGCCGCACCTGGCCGACCTGCAACTGAGCGCCAGCGCGCTGGCGGAACTGGACGTGCTGGTGAATCTGGCGGAACGTGCTGAAACACTGAACTATACCTGCCCGACCTTTACCGACAAACCCGGCATTCGCATTACCGAAGGTCGTCACCCGGTGGTAGAGCAGGTGCTGAACGAACCGTTCATCGCTAACCCCCTGAACCTGTCACCGCAGAGAAGGATGCTGATCATTACCGGCCCGAACATGGGCGGTAAGAGTACCTACATGCGCCAGACAGCGCTGATCGCGCTGCTCGCTTACATCGGCAGCTACGTCCCGGCGCAAAACGTGGAGATTGGCCCCATCGACCGCATCTTTACCCGCGTGGGCGCAGCGGACGATCTGGCTAGCGGCCGCTCAACCTTCATGGTTGAAATGACCGAAACGGCTAACATTCTGCATAACGCGACGGAACACAGCCTGGTGCTGATGGACGAAGTCGGACGCGGAACATCAACCTATGATGGTCTGTCACTGGCATGGGCCTGTGCTGAAAGTCTGGCGAATAAGATCAAGGCAATGACCCTGTTCGCAACCCACTATTTCGAGCTGACACAGTTGCCGGAGAAAATGGAAGGGGTTGCTAATGTCCACCTTGATGCGCTGGAACACGGCGACACTATCGCCTTTATGCACACGGTGCAGGATGGCGCGGCGAGCAAGAGCTATGGCCTGGCCGTCGCAGCGCTGGCGGGTGTTCCTAAAGAGGTGATTAAACGCGCGCGTCAGAAACTGCGTGAGCTGGAAAGCCTCTCACCGAATGCGGCTGCAACGCAGATTGATGGCACACAGATGTCGCTGTTAGCACCAGCGGAAGAGACGTCGCCAGCAGTAGAAGCCCTGGAAAACCTCGACCCGGATTCCCTGACGCCACGTCAGGCGCTGGAGTGGATTTATCGGTTGAAGAGTTTAGTGTAGTTTTTTGCCGGGTGGCGGCTTCGCCTTACCCGGCCTACACAACCCGTAAGCCCGGTAAGCGCAGCGCCACCGGGCTTTTTTTTACAGCAACGGCGGAATGGTCGGCACCTGTGGTGCCTCGTCAATATCCTTCTGCGTCATGCGAAATGCTTCCGGATAGTGATCCCGGCTGGTACGGCGCAGCGGTTCAGTATCACGCCAGGTATACAGGCAATGCTGGCACTGATACACAGTCCAGACCCCTTTCACGGGAGATGTCGCCATTACTTCAATGTGTTCATCGGCACAACGTGGACAAATCATCTTTTCCTCCTTATTGACGTGCAGCCAGCATCGCGGTCAGTTTTTCCGCCCAGGCTTTAGTTTCGGGTAAATCCTGTACCGGCTGGCTGTAGTGGCCACGGGTGTCCGGTGCAACTGGCGTCGTAGCATCAATAATCAGCTTGTCGGTAATACCCGCCGGGCTCGAACCAGGGTCAAGTTCAAGCACTGACATGTTCGGCAACTGCACCAGATCACCTGCCGGGTTCACTTTCGATGACAGCGCCCACATAACCTGTGGCAGGTTGAACGGATCGACATCCTCATCCACCATAATGACCATTTTCACGTAGCCCAGACCGTGCGGCGTGGTCATGGCACGTAAACCAACCGCACGAGCAAAACCGCCGTAGCGTTTTTTAGTAGAGATAATCGCCAGCAGACCGTGGGTGTACATCGCATTCACCGCCTGCACTTCCGGGAATTCCGCTTTTAGCTGCTGGTAGAGCGGCACGCAGGTGGCTGGCCCCATCAGATAGTCAATCTCGGTCCACGGCATGCCGAGGTAGAGGGATTCGAAAATCGGTTTGGTGCGGTATGAAACTTTATCAATACGCACCACTGTCATGTTACGGCCACCGGAATAGTGGCCAGTAAACTCACCAAACGGCCCTTCTATCTCACGCTTGCGGCCTTCGATCACCCCTTCGAGGATCACTTCTGACCCCCACGGCACGTCGAAACCGGTCAGCGGTGCGGTAGCAATGGGATACGGGCTTTCACGCAGCGCGCCAGCCATCTCATACTCAGACTGATCGTATTTAAGCGGTGTAGCGCCCATGAGCGTGATGATTGGATCGTTGCCAAGCGTTATCGCAATCGGCAGATCTTCCCCGCGCTCTTCCGCTTTGTGCAGATGCAGAGCAATGTCGTGCATCGGTACCGGCTGCAGGCCGAGCTTGCGCTTGCCCTTCACTTCCATGCGGTAAATACCGACGTTTTGCTTGCCAAAATGATCGGGGTCCAGCGGATCGCGCGAGACAACGCAGGCTTTATCAAGATAAAAACCACCGTCACCATCATTCAGGCGAAACAGCGGCAGGATATCGAACAGGTTAATGTCTTCACCGTCCACCGTATTCTGCGCCCAGGCCGGGTTAGCGCGGCGCTCCGGTGTGACGGGGAATTTATCCCAGCGGCGGATAAACTCGTCGATCTGTTTTTTGACCGGGGTGTTCGCAGGCAGCCCCATCGAAATGGCGTGATTCTGCCAGGAGCCAATCGTATTCATCACGACACGGGCATCGGTAAACCCGCGAATGTTGTCGAACCACAGCGCGGGGGCACCGTCGCCAATACGTCCCGTTGCGTTGGCTGCCGCAGCCAGATCCGGCTCGGCGTTTACCTCTTCCTCAATTTTCAGCAGTTGCCCTTGCTCATCGAGCGCCTGCAGGAAGCTTCTCAAATCATCAAATGCCATCTTTATTCTCCTGTGAAAAATGTTTCGCCTCCTGCAACCCGTTCCAGCGGCGTGCCTTTTTATGCTCCAGACCAAACTGGTCAAGCACGCGGGTCACAATATGCTGGGTAATGTCATCGGCGGTTTGCGGGTGGTTGTAATACGCAGGCATGGGCGGCACCATCGCCACGCCCATGCGGGAAAGCGCAAGCATATTCTCCAGATGAACGGTGCTGAGCGGCGTTTCACGGGGAACCAGCACCAGCTTACGCCCCTCTTTCAGCACCACATCCGCCGCGCGTCCCACCAGCCCTTCGGCGTAGCCTGCGCGGATCCCCGCCAGCGTTTTCATGCTGCAGGGAATGACGATCATGCCGTCGGTGCGAAATGAGCCTGATGAGATGGTGGCGGCCTGGTCAGCCGGACTGTGGACAACGTCAGCCAAAGCAGCAACGTCCTGCGCGGTGTAAGGCGTTTCCAGCTCAATGGTGGTTTTTGCCCACTTCGACATAACCAGGTGGGTCTCCACCTCCGGAATCTCCCGCAAGGCCTGGAGTAGCGCCACGCCCAGCGGAGCGCCTGTCGCCCCTGTCATTCCCACGATCAATCTCATTCAGCACCTCAATTGCTTTGTTCGTACACGAACATTAAAACTAAACTACTCCCGAACCATTTTCCTGACAAGATCGTTCGCACACGATCACACGAATCGCTAAAAAATGCCGCGTTAAAATCCGGAGCAATAGCGGCTATCATAGTGGGAGATTTTTTCCGTCGGAGTGTTCATGGAACTAAGACAAGAGGCGTTCCACCTGTTACGTCAGCTTTTTCAACAGCATACCGCGCAGTGGCAGCACGCATTGCCGGAACTGACCAAGCCGCAGTATGCGGTCATGCGCTCAATTGCCGAGCATCCTGGCATTGAACAGGTGGCATTGACCGAAGTCGCGGTTAGCACAAAAGCGACGCTGGCAGAAATGCTAAGCCGCATGGAGGCGCGCGGGCTGGTCAAACGTGAACTCGATCCTGCGGATAAGCGCCGCCGGTTTGTCTTCCTGACGCCAGAAGGAGAAGCCCTGCTTGCAGGCTGTAAACCGGTTGGCAATGAGGTGGATGAGGCGTTTTTAGGACGTCTAAACAAGGCCGAGCGGGAGCAGTTCTCTGCGCTCATCAAAAAGATGATGCACGATTAATTCACGCTGGTGCGCATAAAATCGATAAAGCTACGCACTTTTGCGGGTACATGCCGGGCATCAGGATAAACCGCGTAGATGCCCTGCTTCGCAAAGGTGTATCCCGGTAAAACCGACACCAGATTTCGCGCATCCAGTGCCTCACGCACCAGCCATTCCGGTAGTAACGCCACACCACTTCCTGCAAGTGCAAAGGCCATTAGCGCCTGCGCACTGTCCGCAAACAAACGCGGTGCTTTTTTAATCTCCAGCGTCTCTGATGCCCCGCTGGCATCTTTTACCTGCCAGTGCAACGGCGAGGTCAGACGCTCGTGAACGAGCCAGTCAGCTTGTGCCAGATGTTCCAGCGATTCAATTGGATTTTTCGCCAGCCACTCGGGCGTCGCGACGGGCAGGATGGAGAAGTGCGAGATCGCAGCTGCGTGATAGCGCGAGTCGGCGAGCGTCCCCAGCCGGATGGCGACATCAAAGCGCTCTGAAATTAGGTCGGCATGCAGCGACGACGAAACATGTCTTACGCGAAGATCAGGATGCTGTTGGCTAAACCTGGCCAGCAAGGGAACCACGACTCGTGAGCCATACTCCGGTGTTGTCGTGATCCGCAATTCCCCCGTGAGCCCGCCATGATTCGCGCGTACATCGTCCTGCAATTGCTCTGCATCTTTCAGAAGCGCGACGCTGCGTTGATGGAAAAGCACGCCTGCCTCGGTTAAGGTCAGACGTCGGGTGGAACGCAGCAACAGGGTGACGCCCAGTTCAGCTTCGAGCTGGCGGATATTGAAGCTAACCACAGCTTTTGTCAGCCCCATCGCGTCGGCCGCCGCAGTGAAACTGCCGGTATCCGCTACCGCTACAAACATTGCCGTCCGCTGTAAATTAATCATCGTCACTCTTTTTACTGTCAAAATGTATTTGACAGTATATCTCGCTTTGTCGCATTTATCCGTACCTCCCGGGCCGCTACGATACGCCACCTCACGGGAGGAACCGCCATGACGTATCGCAGTAAAGTCGCCGTTGTTTATCTGCTGGGCTTTTTTCTTGATTTGATCAACATGTTTATTGCCAGTGTCGCCTTTCCGGCAATAGCGCACACGTTTAACGCTACGCCTTCAGCACTTGCCTGGGTCAGTAACGGGTATATTGCCGGGTTGACGCTGGTGATCCCCTTTAGCACCGTGCTGACACGCCGCATCGGGCCAAAGCGCGTCATCCTGCTCTCGCTTTTACTGTTCAGCGCAACCTCTGTTGCCGCAGGCTTGTCTTCCTCACTGGGAAGCCTGATTGCCTGGCGAGTACTGCAGGGAGTGGGAGGAGGCTTATTGATCCCCGTCGGACAAGCACTGACCTGGCAACAGTATAATCCCCACGAGCGTGCCAGACTTTCTTCAGCGGTCATGCTGGTGGCGTTGCTTGCTCCCGCTTGCTCGCCTGCAATCGGGGGAGTTCTGGTGCAGATGCTAAGCTGGCGGTGGATATTTTTTGCCACCCTTCCCGTTGCGGTGGTGACGTTTATGTTGGCCTCCCTGTGGCTGAAACACGAAATGCCACCGATGAAAGCGACCAGGCTGTTAAATCTGCCTTTGCTGATGAATCCACTTCTGCGTTTTTCCATGCTGGTCTATTTATGTGTACCCGGCATGTTTATTGGGGTGAACGTAACGGGTATGTTTTATCTTCAGAACGAAGCGAACATGACGCCTGCCGAAACGGGAATGCTCATGCTGCCATGGTCTCTGGCATCATTCATGGCGATCACAGCGACGGGCCGCTACTTTAACCGCATCGGTCCTCGGCCACTTATTGTCACGGGTTGCCTGCTTCAGGCGCTGGGCATTTTGCTGTTGCTCAACGTCAACTCAGCCACAACAGCGCTGTTACCCACCGTTGCGTTTGTATTGATGGGAGCAGGAGGCAGTCTTTGCAGCAGCACGGCTCAGAGTAGTGCTTTTTTGACGACGCGCCGGGAAGAGATGCCGGATGCCAGCGCCCTGTGGAATCTTAATCGCCAGTTGAGCTTTTTTGCCGGAGCCCTGCTACTGGCACAGATGCTGAACCTGGCCCAGATATATCTGACACCTCTCGCCGCGTGGCACGGGATGTTTATTTTTGCCGCAGGCATCACCTTATTGCCTGTACTGTATGCTTTTCGTCTTAACAATAAGCAGGTGCTAACACAACTGCGACAGGAGAATTCATGACGCTTTTCGAACAAGAGATTATCGACCTCCACATTGCGCTCGAAAGCTGGTTAGGTAATGGCGAAGGTGATATTGACGCCCTGCTCGCCCGTTTCCGGCCTGATTTTTTGATGGTCCCGCCTCGGGGGACCCATATCAACTATGACGGTCTTGTCAGCTTTCTGGAAAAACAGCGCGGAAGCCGTCCCGGACTGAAGATCGTCATCGATGAATTAACAACTCGACAGACATGGAGCCACGGAGCGCTGCTTCACTACCGGGAGACGCAAACTCGTCCCGATCACCCGGTCAACGTGCGCTGGTCAACCGCCCTGCTTAATCTGGAAGGGGATTTGATCACGTGGCGTTTGCTGCACGAAACAGCACAGCCGTAGAAAAAAAGAAAAAGGTTGCTTATTCGCGGAACAGCGCTTCGATATTCAGACCTTGCCCCTGCAGGATTTCACGCAGGCGGCGCAGACCTTCAACCTGAATCTGACGAACACGTTCACGGGTCAGGCCAATTTCGCGGCCGACGTCTTCCAGTGTTGCAGCTTCATACCCCAGTAAACCGAAACGACGCGCCAGCACTTCACGCTGTTTGGCGTTCAGTTCGAACAGCCATTTGACGATGCTCTGTTTCATGTCATCGTCCTGCGTGGTGTCTTCCGGGCCGTTGTCTTTTTCATCGGCCAGGATATCCAGCAGCGCTTTTTCGGAGTCGCCACCCAGCGGGGTGTCAACAGAGGTAATGCGCTCGTTGAGACGCAGCATACGGCTTACGTCATCAACCGGTTTGTCGAGTTGTTCGGCAATTTCTTCTGCGCTTGGCTCGTGGTCCAGTTTATGGGACAACTCGCGCGCGGTACGCAGATAAACGTTCAACTCTTTGACGATGTGAATCGGCAGGCGGATCGTACGGGTCTGGTTCATAATAGCCCGTTCGATGGTCTGACGAATCCACCAGGTCGCGTAGGTTGAGAAACGGAACCCGCGTTCCGGGTCAAACTTCTCAACTGCGCGGATGAGGCCTAAGTTGCCCTCTTCAATCAGATCCAGCAGAGCCAGACCACGATTGCCGTAACGGCGAGCAATTTTCACGACCAGTCGCAAGTTACTTTCAATCATGCGACGACGCGAGGCAACATCACCACGCAAAGCACGACGTGCGAAATAGACTTCTTCTTCGGCCGTTAACAGTGGGGAGTAACCAATCTCCCCAAGGTAAAGCTGAGTCGCGTCCAGTACACGCTGTGTGGCACCCTGCGATAACAGCTCTTCTTCAGCCAAATCGTTATCACTGGGTTCCTCTTCTACTAAGGCTTTTTCGTCAAAAGCCTCTACTCCGTTCTCATCAAATTCCGCGTCTTCATTTAAATCATGAACTTTCAGCGTATTCTGACTCATAAGGTGGCTCCTACCCGTGATCCCTGAACGAGACACCCTGGCTGGCATGCCCCGTCAAATTATCGCTGCGGCAAGTACTGCAGCGGGTTTACGGATTTCCCCTTGTAACGAATTTCAAAATGCAAGCGTGTAGAACTGGTTCCGGTGCTACCCATAGTAGCGATTTTTTGCCCCGCCTTAACTTCTTGTTGTTCCCGGACCAGCATTGTGTCGTTATGGGCGTAGGCACTCAGGTAATCATCGTTATGTTTGATGATAATAAGATTACCGTAACCGCGCAGAGCGTTACCGGCATATACAACACGTCCATCTGCGGTCGCGATGATAGCCTGTCCCTTACTCCCTGCGATATCGATCCCTTTATTTCCACCTTCGGAGGAAGAGAAGTTTTCGATAACCTTGCCGTCAGTTGGCCAGCGCCATGTAGAAATTGGCGAACTGGACGTCATACTGCTGGCAGTCGGTTCAGTAGAGCTAACCACAGGTGCCGTCACGGGTGCTGTGACAACAGTCGCAGTCCCTTTATTATTCGGCAACATTTTGTTAGCAGTCTGATCACCTGAATCCTCAGAATACGTAATTACAGGTTGTGAAGCAACCACTGTGGTGGATTTTTGTGCAGGCTTAACGCTGTTATTTTGTGCAGTCACATCGGCCGCAGAAACGGTGTTACCTGGCGTAAGTGGCTTGCCTGTGGCGTTGCCAACCTGAAGCGTTTGGCCCACTTCCAGTCCATACGGCGCCTGAACGTTGTTACGCTGGGCGAGGTCACGGAAATCGTTCCCGGTAATCCACGCAATATAGAACAGCGTATCCCCGCGTTTCACGGTATAGGTACTGCCGCCGGTATAGCTGCCTTTAGGAATGTTCCCATACTGACGGTTATAAACTATGCGGCCATTTTGGGTCTGGACAGGTTGTTCAACTGGCTGAACCTGCATTGGCTGTGTAACAGGATGTTGCACAGGCTGAATTTGTGGTGTTTGCTGCGGCGCAGCAGTACCCATTTTAGGTGGCGGCGTGATCAACATTCCGCTGGACGTGCTACCGGAGCCGCTGTTTCCGCCGACGGAACTGACGGGCGCAGGCGCGTTGTTAGAACTTGTACAGCCTGCCAGCCAAAGCGAAACCAGTGATAATGCCGCAACACGGCTGATGGTGAATTTAGGGCTTCCCGCGCTCATTTATCCCCCAGGAATGTGTTAACTACCAGTGACTTAAAATTTACCGTGAAGGCACGACTCTTTCGCGCCACACCATACGCTGAATTTGCCTTAATAACCCTGGATAATTCCGAGTCTCAGGCCAACTCCCCCTTTACCAGAGGCACAAAACGCACGGCTTCCACGGTGTCGATAATAAACTCGCCGCCACGTCGACGAACGCGCTTCAAAAGCTGCTGCTCGTCCCCGACAGGCAAAACAAGAATGCCCCCCTCATCCAGCTGCGACAACAGGGCTGCAGGAATTTCAGGCGGGGCCGCCGTCACGATGATAGCGTCAAACGGGGCGCGAGCCTTCCAACCCTGCCATCCATCACCGTGTCGTGTCGAAACATTATGTAAATCAAGTTGTTTCAGGCGACGACGCGCCTGCCACTGCAAACCTTTAATACGCTCAACGGAGCACACATGATGAACCAGATGCGCCAGGATGGCGGTCTGATACCCCGATCCGGTGCCAATTTCCAGTACACGGGAGTCGGGAGTCAGCTCCAGAAGCTCCGTCATGCGCGCCACCATGTAGGGCTGCGAAATCGTCTGGCCCTGCCCAATAGGCAGCGCCACGTTTTCCCACGCTTTGTGTTCAAACGCCTCGTCTACAAATTTCTCACGCGGAACCTGAGCGAGCGCTTCAAGCACGTGCTCGTCGCGGATCCCCTGCGCGCGTAGTTGTTCCAGAAGAGTTTGTACACGTTTGTTTACCATTGCGCGTTCACTCCTGCGCGATCCAGCCAGCCCGACACCACATCATGCGCGCTATACGCGGTTAAATCTACGTGCAGCGGTGTAACCGAAACATAGCCTTCATCCACGGCGGCAAAGTCGGTATCAGGACCCGCATCGCACTTATCGCCGGGAGGACCGATCCAGTAAAGCGTATTCCCACGTGGATCCTGCTGCGGGATCACCTGATCGGCCGGGTGCCGGCTTCCGCATCGCGTGACGCGAATGCCTTTAATTTCATTCAGAGGGAGATCCGGCACGTTGATATTGAGGATGCGCCCGGTACGCAGCGGCTCACGGCTGAGCGCGCGCAGGATCGAGCAGGTCACCACGGCTGCGGTGTCGTAATGCGTGTGACCGTTTAACGAGACCGCCAGGGCAGGGAACCCCAGATGTCGTCCTTCCATTGCGGCTGCCACGGTACCGGAGTAAATCACGTCATCGCCGAGATTTGGGCCGGCGTTAATACCCGAGACGACGATATCCGGGCGCGGTCGCATTAACGCGTTCACGCCCAGAAATACGCAGTCTGTCGGCGTGCCCATCTGCACGGCAATATCGCCATTTTCAAAGGTAAAAGTGCGAAGCGACGACTCCAGCGTCAGTGAGTTAGACGCTCCACTGCGGTTACGATCGGGGGCCACGACCTGCACATCCGCAAATTCGCGAAGGTGTTTCGCCAGGGTCTGAATGCCCGGCGCGTGGATCCCGTCATCGTTACTCAGCAATATTCGCATAATCACCCGATGTGTTGATAAGTTCCCTGACAACACTGGTGGCAAAGCTACCTGCCGGCAGCCAGAAGCGTAACTCGACGGTTACGTCATCCCACCAGTTCCAGCTTAACTGCTGCGGATAGAGCAGCATCGCGCGGCGTGCTGCTTCGACTTTTTCCCGCACCAGCAATGATTGTAATTCTTGTGCATTCGCAACGGCAGACTGCTCCGCAGCCAGCGCATCGCCCTGCGTCCCCCACTCGCCCGTACCGGGCAACGCGGCGGTAATCATCAGCGTTTTGGCATCCACGCGCGACTGAACATCGGCCATTTCTTCGGCCGTTGCCACAAACCAGCTTCCGCGTCCCGCTAATTGTAGCGCATCGCCAACAACAACTTGATTCGCGTCCGGTTTTTTCAGCCTTTCGCTCACAATCTGATTAAACAACGCACTACGCGCCGCAGACAACCAAAAACTGCGTTTATTCCTGTCACGGACGGGTGCATCACTTTGTGCCCAGCGCAGCGCGCCCTGCAGGTTGCTGCCGCCAATACCAAAGCGCTGAGCGCCAAAGTAGTTAGGCACGCCATGGGCGTTGATAGCAGCCAAACGCTTCTCGACGTCATCGCGGTTTGTGATTTCGCGTAGCACCAGCGTAAAATCATTACCTTTCAAGGCGCCCAGACGCAATTTGCGTTTATGGCGGGCGTACTCCAGCACCTTACAGCCTTCAAGCTCAAATTTGCTTAAATCAGGCATCGTATTGCCGGGAACGCGTGCGCATAGCCACTGTTCAGTGACGGCGTGTTTATCTTTCTGTCCGGCAAAACTCACTTCACGAGCATGAATTTTGAGGAATTTTGCCAGCGCATCGGCCACAAAGCGGGTATTGCAGCCATTTTTCAGAATGCGCACCAGGATATGTTCGCCTTCGCCATCGGGAGCGAACCCCAGATCCTCGACTACGAGGAAGTCTTCGGGGCTGGCTTTCAGCACCCCGTTCCCCTGCGGTTTACCGTGGAGGTATGTCAGATTGTCGAAGTCTGTCATGCGTTCGCCTTCATCAGCAACGCCACGGCTTCACAGGCAATCCCTTCGCCGCGGCCGGTAAAGCCCAGTTTCTCCGTGGTGGTTGCTTTGACATTGACGTCATCCATATGGCAACCCAGATCTTCAGCAATAAACACGCGCATCTGAGGAATGTGCGGCAACATTTTTGGTGCCTGAGCGATGATCGTCACATCGACGTTGCCCAGGGTGTAACCTTTGGCCTGAATACGACGCCAGGCTTCACGCAGCAACGCACGGCTATCCGCACCTTTGAAGGCCGGATCCGTGTCAGGAAAAAGCTTGCCAATATCACCCAGCGCAGCAGCACCGAGTAATGCATCGGTTAAAGCATGTAATGCCACGTCGCCATCAGAATGCGCCAGCAACCCTTTTTCATAAGGAATACGTACGCCGCCAATGATAATTGGGCCTTCTCCGCCAAAGGCGTGTACATCAAAACCGTGTCCAATTCGCATTATGCCTTCTCCTGATGGGTCGAACGGGTAAGATAAAATTCCGCGAGCTGTAAATCTTCAGGGCGCGTCACTTTTATATTATCAGCGCGTCCTTCAACAAGCTCAGGGTGAAAACCGCAATACTCAATCGCTGAGGCTTCGTCCGTAATGGTCGCACCTTCTTTAAGCGCACGCGTTAAGCAGTCATGGAGTAATTCGCGGGGGAAAAATTGTGGCGTCAGCGCGTGCCATAAATCGACGCGATCAACGGTGTGAGCGATAGCCCGTTTACCCGGCTCAGCGCGTTTCATGGTGTCACGCACCGGCGCGGCGAGAATCCCGCCAACCTTGCTTGTTTCGCTCAGGGCCAGCAGGCGCGCGAGATCGTCCTGATGCAGGCATGGACGCGCGGCATCATGCACCAGCACCCACCGGGCATCCCCGGCGGCCCGAATGCCCGCCAGCACGGAATCGGCGCGCTCGGCACCGCCATCGACAACGGTAATCTGCGGATGATTTGCCAGCGGTAACTGCGCGAAGCGCGCATCGCCCGGGCTGATAGCGATGATCACACGCTTCACACGTGGATGCGCCAGCAGCGCCGCCACAGCATGTTCGAGGATCGTTTTATCGCCAATTGAGAGGTATTGCTTGGGACATTCTGTCTGCATGCGCCGGCCAAAACCTGCGGCCGGCACCACGGCGCATACGTCCGAAAAAGTTACTGCCATGTCGTAATCCTGGGCCTGATTATCGATTGTTTTGTGCTGAGCCCTGATTGCGTTTAGACGCATCCGGAACCAGACGATAAAAAGTTTCGCCCGGCTTAGTCATACTGAGTTCATTGCGTGCGCGTTCCTCAATCGCCTCTTGCCCGCCATTGAGGTCATCAATTTCAGCAAAGAGTTGATCGTTTCGCGCCTTAAGTTTGGCGTTTGTTGCCTGCTGAGCCGCAACGTCATCGCTCACCCGGCTATAGTCGTGCAGTCCGTTTTTACCGAACCACAGCGAATATTGCAGCCAGATTAGCAAAGCCAGCAACAGCAGCGTTAGTTTACCCATCCTGCCCCCTGAAAAACGGCATCATCATCCCAAAACGCCCCAGGGCACTACGCCGGGGGTACAGAGATGCCGCAACATCGCGGGCAAATGTACCACATTTTTTCCGCAGAATCGCCCTGCACAATATCGTCACACAGTTGGTTACGGTTTGAATTATGGCTGAAGTTAGCCCATGAGCCACAAAAATAACAGTCCAAACATCAGGACCACCGTCACAATCGTGACCACGGCACTGTAAAGGAGTTTGCCATTGAGTAGCGAATGCAACGCAATGCCGACGACAACCGCGACGGGCATCAGCGCCAGGAAGAATGGCCAGGTGTAGAGAAAGAAGAACAGCGTATTACCGCCGTAAATGAGAAACGGGATACCCAGCGCCAGTAACCACGAGACGAAGCCGACGATGGCCCCAGGAAATGACCAGGTCGTCTCGTCGTCGGTCGCTATCGGCTCCGACCCGGTGGTAATGATGTAGTTTTCACTGTTGCGCATAGCTAATCCTGTGACCATGACTCATCGCTCGGGTAAATAGCGCCCAAACGATACCGTCTCAGGATCTGATAATATCGTCCCGTCTGAGGAGGTCTAATAATTGGCTTACTAAATTTGTTACCAATTGTTGACCTTCCAGGTGAATTTCAGGCGATTCAGGCGCTTCGTATACTGCGTCTATTCCCGTGAAATTTCGCAGTTCACCCGCACGCGCTTTCTTGTACAGCCCTTTCGGATCGCGCGCTTCACAAATCTCCAGCGGCGTATCGACAAACACTTCGATAAAGCGATCCTGCCCAACGCGCTCACGCACCATCTGGCGCTCTGCCCGATGCGGAGAGATGAACGCAGTAAGGACCACCAGCCCGGCATCCGCCATCAGGCTCGCCACTTCCCCTACCCGACGGATATTCTCTTTACGGTCTTCGTCGCTGAAGCCCAAATCGTTGCACAGACCATGGCGCACGTTGTCACCATCCAGCAGGTATGTGCTCACGCCTTGCTGATACAGCGCCTCTTCCAGCGCCCCCGCTACCGTGGATTTACCGGAACCCGACAGCCCGGTAAACCACAGCACAACCCCACGGTGACCGTGGAGTTGCTCACGCTGAGCGACAGTGACCGGATGAGGATGCCAGACGACGTTCTCATCATGAGCAGCCATTACTTCCCTCCCAGCAGATCGCGCGCACCCCAGTGCGGGAAGTGTTTACGCACCAGCGCATTCAGTTCCAGCTCGAAGGCGCTGAACTCAGACGCCACGGCGGCCTGTTCATTAGGCTCACGCACCATCCCGGCACCGACGGTGACGTTAGTCAGACGGTCGATAAAGATCAGCCCGCCCGTGACCGGGTTTTGCTGATACGGATCCAGCACCAGTGGCTCGTCGAAGGTCAGATCGACCAGGCCGATGCCATTCAGCGGCAGCTCGGTGACGTCACGCTGGGTCAGATTGTTGATATCTACCTGGAACTGAATACCGTCCACGCGGGCGCGAGTTTTCTTGCCCGCAATTTTAATGTCGTAGCTTTGCCCAGTGGTCAGCGGCTGTTCGGCCATCCACACCACATCCACGGACGCGCCCTGTACCGCCGTCAGCGTTTCGTGCGCATCCACCAGCAGGTCACCGCGGCTGATATCAATCTCATCTTTCAGCACCAGCGTCACCGCTTCACCGGCTCCCGCCTCCGGCAGGTCACCGTCAAAAGTGACAATACGGGCAATAGCCGATTCTACGCCCGATGGCAGCACTTTGACGCGCTGACCCACTTTCACAGAACCTGATGCAATAGTGCCTGAAAAACCACGGAAATCGAGGTTCGGACGATTCACGTACTGCACCGGGAAACGCATCGGTTGGGTATCAACCACACGCTGAATTTGAACGGTTTCCAGCACTTCCAGCAGCGTCGGGCCGCTGTACCACGGCATGTTCGTGCTCTGGGACGCGACGTTATCGCCTTCCAGCGCCGAGAGCGGCACAAAGCGAATGTCCAGGTTACCTGGCAGCTGTTCGGCAAAGGTCAGGTAGCTCTGGCGGATCTCATCGAATTTTTCTTCGCTGAAATTCACCAGATCCATTTTATTGATTGCCACTACCAGGTGTTTGATCCCCAGCAGCGTGGAAATAAAACTGTGACGACGGGTTTGATCGAGCACGCCTTTACGGGCGTCGATCAGCAGGATCGCCAGATCGCAGGTGGAGGCGCCGGTCGCCATGTTACGGGTGTACTGCTCGTGCCCCGGGGTGTCGGCGATAATAAATTTGCGCTTCTCGGTAGAGAAGTAACGATAAGCCACATCAATGGTGATGCCCTGCTCGCGCTCCGCCTGCAGGCCATCCACCAGCAGGGCCAGATCGAGTTTTTCACCCTGGGTGCCGTGACGTTTGCTGTCGTTATGCAGGGAAGAGAGCTGATCTTCGTAAATCTGACGCGTGTCGTGCAGCAGACGGCCAATCAGGGTGCTTTTCCCGTCATCCACGCTGCCGCAGGTCAGAAAGCGCAGCAAGCTCTTATGTTGTTGCGCGTGCAGATAAGCTTCTACGCCGCCTTCTTTGGCAATTTGTTGAGCAATGGTCGTGTTCATGGCGGCTCCTTAGAAATAACCCTGACGTTTCTTCAGCTCCATGGAGCCTGCCTGGTCGCGGTCAATCACGCGCCCCTGTCGCTCACTGGTGGTCGACACCAGCATCTCTTCGATGATCTCCGGCAGCGTCTGCGCGCTGGATTCCACCGCACCGGTCAATGGCCAGCAACCGAGGGTACGGAAACGCACCATCTGTTTTTTGATCACTTCACCTGGCTGCAGGTCGATGCGATCGTCGTCGATCATCATCAGCATCCCGTCGCGCTCCAGTACCGGACGCTCAGCGGCCAGATACAGCGGAACGATCTCGATATTTTCCAGATAGATGTACTGCCAGATATCCAGCTCGGTCCAGTTGGAGAGCGGGAAGACGCGAATGCTTTCGCCTTTGTTGATCTGGCCGTTGTAGTTGTGCCACAGCTCCGGGCGCTGGTTTTTTGGGTCCCAGCGGTGGAAGCGGTCACGGAAAGAGTAGATACGCTCTTTCGCACGGGATTTTTCCTCATCACGACGCGCGCCACCGAAGGCCGCATCAAAACCGTATTTGTTCAGCGCCTGCTTCAGCCCTTCGGTTTTCATGATGTCAGTGTGCTTGGCGCTGCCGTGCACGAACGGGTTGATGCCCATCGCCACACCTTCCGGGTTTTTATGCACCAGCAGTTCGCAGCCATAGGCTTTGGCGGTACGGTCGCGGAATTCGTACATTTCGCGGAATTTCCAGCCGGTATCCACATGCAGCAACGGGAACGGCAGCGTACCCGGGTAAAACGCTTTACGCGCCAGATGCAGCATGACGCTGGAGTCTTTGCCGATGGAATACATCATCACCGGGTTAGAAAACTCGGCGGCCACTTCGCGGATAATATGGATACTTTCCGCTTCGAGCTGCCGCAGGTGAGTAAGACGTTTTTGGTCCATAACCGTTCCTTAAGCCAAATTTATAACAGAAGAACCAAAGCCTTCTGTGTCGGTTGTGTGCTGAAACCAGGCGAGCGTGCTGTGCAGCTGCACCACTTCCCCCACCACGATCAGGGCGGGCATAGGGGCGTCTTTCGCCAGGGTTGCAAGATCGTCAAGGGTGCCGATAGCAACGTGCTGATCGACGCGCGTACCGCGAGAAATAACGGCAACAGGTGTCTTCGCCTCGCGACCGTGCTGAATAAGTTGTTCGCTGATGTCCGCCGCCTTCATCGTGCCCATATAGATAGCCAACGTCTGTCGGCTTTGAGCGAGGTGGGACCAGTCGAACGGCGTGCTGTCGGCCTTGTAGTGGCCGGTCACAAAGGTCACGCTCTGGGCGTAATCGCGGTGGGTCAGCGGAATACCGGCATAAGCCGTTACCGCAGAAGCCGCCGTGATGCCGGGAACCACCTGGAACGGCACCCCCGCTTCGGCTGCTGCCTGCAATTCTTCGCCGCCACGACCGAAAATGAAAGGATCGCCCCCTTTCAGACGAACCACAGTTTTGCCCGCTTTGGCGGCGTCAACCAGCATCTGATTGGTGTCGTGCTGCGGCACCGAGTGCTCTCCAGCCCGTTTTCCGACGCAGATTTGCTCGGCATCGCGGCGAATCAGTTCGCGTATGCCGTCAGTAACCAGGTGATCGTAGAACACCACGTCCGCGTCCTGCAGCACCTGCAGGCCGCGCAGCGTCAGGAGCCCTGCATCGCCCGGCCCTGCACCTACCAGAATGATCTCCCCGCCGGTGCTGCCGGGGTTATCCAGTTCGTCTTCAAGAATTTTCTGCGCCGCTGTCTCATTGCCGGCATGCATCAGGCTGGCAAAGCGGCCGCGAAACACGCGTTCCCAGAAGCGACGACGTTCCGTCACGCTGGTCAGTCGGGTTTTCAGATGATTGCGCCAGTAGCTCGCTTTCTCTGCCATACGTCCGAGACTGGTTGGCAACAGCGCTTCGATTTTTTCCCGCAATACGCGCGCCAGCACCGGTGCGGTACCGCCGGAGGAGATAGCGACCAGCAGCGGGGAGCGATCAACAATCGACGGGAAGATAAAGGAGCATAAAGACTGATCGTCCACCACGTTCACCAGACGGTAACGCGCCTGAGCAGCATCTGAGATCCGTCGGTTCAGCTCGCGGTCATCCGTCGCCGCAATCACCAGCACCACGCTGTCGATTTGTGATTCGTCGAAATCCGCCCCTGCAACGACCCGCACCTGCGCCCCTGCGCGCTGCAGAAATACGATTTTGCGATCGGCAATCTCACCTGTGCCAACAACCAGCACCGGCTTATCTTTAATCGCAGCAAATAAGGGCAGATAGTCCACAGCAGCAACTCACTAACAACGAGGAATAAAGGGACTATAGGGGGCGGCTTAGACCGAATGAAATTACGAATTGGAATGAGTAGTTACTCAATGGAATAACGCCATGAAAAAGCAAATATCAAAAAGTGCTTAACACGCGAAATTTCGGGCATTTAAGAGCAATTCAAATTGTGTATGGACGATCACAGTTTCATACTAGGCGGGTTAAAATTTTGCTCTGTTTTTTAAGGACTCACTATGTTTTCCGCAACGCGCCACCGTATTGCTGCCCTGGCGCTCGGCGTTTGCTTCATCCTTCCGGCTCAGGCAAAAAATCAACCGTATGGTGAAATCGCGAATACGCAGGCGCGACATATTGCCACCGTATTTCCTGGCCGCATGACCGGTTCCCCCGCGGAAATGCTCTCCGCCGACTATATTCGTCAGCAGTTTGCCGACATGGGTTACCAGAGCGATATCCGCACGTTTCACAGCCGCTATATCTATACCTCACGCAATAAAACCAAAAACTGGCATAACGTGACCGGTAGTACGGTTATTGCGGCTCACGAAGGTAGCGCGGATGAGCAGATCATTATTATGGCGCACCTCGATACCTACGCCCCAATGAGCGACACCGATACCGATAACAATCTCGGTGGTCTGACGCTGCAGGGTATGGATGATAACGCCGTGGGTCTGGGCGTGATGCTCGAACTGGCAGAACGAATGAAGGATATACCGACTAAATACGGGATTCGTTTCGTTGCCACCAGTGGTGAAGAAGAAGGCAAACTCGGCGCTGAGAATCTCCTGAAGCGCATGAGCGCCAAAGAGAAGAAAAATACCCTGCTGGTGATCAACCTCGATAACCTGATCGTCGGCGATAAGCTCTATTTCAACAGCGGACAAAGTACGCCGGGTACCGTGCGAAAATTGACGCGCGACCGGGCACTGGCGATTGCCCGCAGCCATGGGGTCTATGCCACCAGTAACCCAGGCGGCAATCCTGATTATCCGCGAGGAACAGGCTGCTGTAACGATGGTGAGGTGTTCGATAAAGCGGGTATTCCGGTGCTGTATGTGGAAGCAACTAACTGGGCACTGGGGAAGAAAGATGGCTATCAGCAGCGGGCTAAATCGAAAGCCTTCCCGGACGGGATTAGCTGGCATAACGTGATGCTGGATAATCAGCAACACATTGATAGCGCACTGCCGCAGCGGATTGAACACCGCAGTCGTGATGTAGTGAAGGTGATGCTGCCGCTGGTGAAGGAGCTGGCGAAAGCTAATAAGGCCTAGTGCGCCCTGATGCCCTCACCCCGACCCTCTCCCACAGGGAGAGGGAGGAAATGGGATCACCCTTCGTGCAGTCCGCACTCGCGCTTGAGGCCAAAGAATCGCGTCTCTTCTTCTGCCATTCCCGGTTCCCATTTACGCGTGGTGTGGGTATCCCCCACCGACAGGTAACCCTGATCCCACAGCGGATGGTATTTCAACCCGTGCTTTTGCAGGTACTGATACACCGTCCGGTTATCCCAGTCGATGATCGGCAGCACTTTGAACACCCCGCGCTGAACCGCCAGCACGGGTAGCGTGGCGCGACTGCCGGACTGCTCGCGGCGTAGCCCTGCAAACCAGGTCTGTGCATTAAGCTCCTTCAGCGCCCGGTTCATCGGCTCAACTTTGTTGATCTCATTGTATTTCTCAATGCCCTCAACGCCCTGCTCCCAGAGTTTACCGTAGCGCGCCTCCTGCCAGGCCGCGCTTTCCGTCGCGCGGTAAACTTTGAGGTTCAGCTTGAGCTTGTCCGTCAGCTCGTCAATAAACTGGTAGGTTTCCGGGAACAGGTAGCCGGTATCGGTGAGGATCACCGGAATGTCCGGACGAATTTGATTCACCAGATGCAAACTGACCGCCGCCTGAATACCAAAGCTCGACGAAAGCACATAGTCACCCGGCAGGTTTTCCAGCGCCCATACCACACGCCCTTCGGCGTCCAGCTTTTCCAGGTGGGCGTTGGTTTCTGCGAGCGCCAGAATGCGCTCGACTTTTGGCAGATCGTTCAGGGCGTTTAGATCGAGTACGGACATAATCACCTCGCGTTGTTACTCCCAGAAATCCCGGGCCGGGTCGAGCACCGGGCGAATGATGCCCGCACGCACCGTAAAGTCGCCGAAGCCTTCACCCGCTTCACGCTCTTTCGCCCAGCGCCCAACCAGTTCGTCCACCGAATCGAGGATCTCCGATTCAGTAATGTTTTCACGGTACATCCGTGGGATACGCGTACCAATGCGGTTGCCACCAAGATGCAGGTTGTAACGGCCTGGCGCTTTACCCACCAGTCCCATCTCTGCCAGCATTGCGCGGCCGCAGCCGTTCGGGCAGCCGGTAATACGCATAACAATATGCTCGTCCGGAATACCGTGTTTTTCCAGAATCGCTTCTACTTTGTCAGTGAATGACGGCAGGAAACGCTCCGCTTCGGCCATTGCCAGCGGACAGGTCGGGAATGACACGCAGGCCATCGAGTTTTCGCGCTGCGGTTTCACCGCATTCATCAACCCATGATCGCGCGCCAGTTTCTCGATCTTCGCCTTCTGGTTTTCAGGCACACCAGCAATGATCAGGTTCTGGTTGGCGGTAATGCGGAACTCACCCTTGTGGACCTTCGCAATTTCCAGCAAACCGGTTTTCAGCGGACGCCCTGGATAATCCAGAATACGGCCGTTTTCGATAAACAGCGTCAGGTGCCATTTATTGTCAATGCCTTTTACCCAGCCAATGCGATCGCCGCGACCGGTGAATTCGTAAGGGCGGATCGGCTCAAATTTAATGCCGGCGCGACGTTCTACTTCTTCTTTAAACGTCTCAACGCCCACGCGCTCCAGGGTGTATTTGGTTTTCGCGTTTTTACGGTCTGTACGGTTACCCCAGTCGCGCTGGGTGGTTACCACCGCTTCCGCCACGGCCAGCGTATGCTCGAGCGGCAGGAAGCCAAACTCACTCGCGGTGCGGGCATAGGTTTTCTTGTTGCCGTGTTCGATGGACAGGCCGCCGCCCACCAGCAGGTTAAAGCCCACCAGCTTGCCGTTTTCAGCAATCGCTACGAAGTTCATGTCGTTGGCGTGCAGATCGATATCGTTCTGCGGCGGGATCACTACCGTGGTTTTGAACTTTCGCGGCAGATAGGTCTGGCCAAGGATCGGTTCTTCGTCGGTGGTGGCGACTTTTTCCTGATCGAGCCAGATCTCCGCATAAGCGCGCGTGCGCGGCAGCAGATGCTCAGAGATCTTCTTCGCCCACTCATAGGCTTCGGCGTGCAGCTCGGACTCATACGGGTTCGAGGTGCAGAGCACGTTACGGTTCATGTCGTTGGCGGTCGCCAGCGCGTCCAGCCCAACCGAGTGCAGCATCTGGTGTACCGGCTTCACGTTCTTCTTCAGAATGCCGTGGAACTGGAAGGTCTGACGGTTAGTCAGGCGGATGCTGCCGTAAATCGTGTTTTCACCGGCAAACTTGTCGATCGCCTGCCACTGTTTGGTGGTGATCACCCCACCCGGCAAGCGGCAGCGCAGCAGCATCGCGTGACGCGGCTCCAGCTTCTGTTCAGCACGCTCGGCGCGGATATCGCGATCGTCCTGCTGGTACATACCGTGGAAACGGATCAGCAGGAAGTTGTCGCCTTTGAAACCGCCGGTGAGACCGTCATTCAGATCTTCAGCAATGGTGCCGCGCAGGTAGTTGCTTTCCAGCTTCATGCGCTCGGCGTCTGTCAGTTTACCTTCGACCACCAGTGGCCCTGGATGTTTTTCGCTCATTAGTAGACATCTCGCTGATAACGGCGCTCAACGCGCAGCTCACTTAAATATTCATCTGCCGTTTCGGCATCCATACCACCGAATTCGGCAATCACTTCCAGCAACGCCTGCTCAACGTCTTTCGCCATGCGATTAGCGTCGCCGCAGACATAAATGTGGGCACCGTCATTGATCCAGCGCCACAGCTCTGCGCCCTGTTCGCGCAGTTTGTCTTGTACGTATACTTTTTCTTTCTGGTCACGAGACCAGGCCAGATCGATGCGGGTCAGTACACCCTCTTTAACATAGCGCTGCCACTCAACCTGGTAGAGGAAATCTTCCGTAAAGTGCGGGTTGCCGAAGAAGAGCCAGTTTTTACCCGGCGCTTCATCTGCCGCGCGCTGCTGCATGAAGGCGCGGAACGGCGCAATGCCGGTGCCTGGGCCAATCATGATGACCGGGGTTTCCGGGTTCGCAGGCAGGCGGAAGTTGTCGTTGTGCTCGATAAAGACGCGCACTTCGCCCTCTTCTTCCACGCGATCCGCCAGGAAACTTGATGCCCCACCCGCGCGGGCGCGGCCTTCGATGTCGTAGCGCACCACGCCGACGGTAACATGCACTTCACTCTCCACTTCGGCCTGCGAAGAGGCGATGGAGTACAGACGCGGGGTCAGCGGACGCAGCAGGCCGATCAGCGCATCGGCATCCAGTTGAGCCGGAGAGAAACGCACCATATCGACAATTGGCGTTGACGCCGCGTAATGCTGCAGCTTCGCCTTATCACCCACGAATGGCAGCAGCGATTCGCTGCGGGTTAAGGTAGCGTAATTTTCTACAATATTCGGGGTATTCACCGTCAGTTCGAAATGCCACTGCAGCGCTTCAGAGAGCGGCTGCGTTTTGCCTTCCACAGTGACAGGCTCATCCCCTTTCAGCCACAGCAGTTCGACCAGCTCTTTTACCAGAGCAGGATCGTTCTGATACCAGATCCCCAGCGCATCGCCCGGCTGGTAACGCAGGCCTGAGTCACCGAGATCGATTTCGATATGGCGCACGTCTTTTTCAGAATCACGGCCGGTAATTTTCTGGTTAACCGACAGGCTCGCGGCCAGCGGAGCCTCTTTAGTGTAAGGGCTGGTATGGATGTCGTTGACGGCACCCGTCGCGGTAAACGCGGCCTGTGCCTGCGTCTCTTTCGGGACACGCGCTTTCAGCACCTCAACGATGCGGGCACGCCATTCAGCAGCGGCGGTCTGGTATTCCACGTCGGCGTCAACGCGATCCAGCAAACGCTCTGCGCCCAGTTCAGCCAGTTTGCTGTCGAAATCTTTACCAGACTGGCAGAAGAATTCATAAGAGGTATCGCCCAGGCCAAACACCGCAAAAGCCGTGCCGTCCAGTTTTGGCGCTTTTTTCGAGAACAGGAACTTATGCAGCGCCACCGCTTCTTCAGCAGGCTCACCTTCCCCCTGCGTTGAGGCGACAACCACCAGCAGTTTTTCTGACGCGATCTGTTTAAATTTATAATCCCCGGCGTTGACCAGGTTCACGTTCAGTCTGGCAGCCAGCAGGTCGTCACGCAGCGCTTCAGCCACACGGCGGGCATTGCCCGTCTGCGAGGCGGAAATCAACGTAATGGCCGGAATTTCTACGGCCGTTGCCGGAGCGGCAGCCACAGCGCCCGGTTGCTGATTGAGCATTCCCCAGAAATAACCGGAGACCCAGGCAAGCTGAGTGGGAGAAAAATCAGAGGTGGCAGCCTGAAGGCGCGCCAGTTGCTCCGGGTTCAGGGGAAGCAAATTTGAAGGTGGGGCCTGTGTCGTCATGCGTCGTTATGTTCCAGTAGCCAAGCGGACTTTAAGCGAATAAATCCAAACTGAAGATAAGGTTAACGGTGAGGATACTAACAATTAAAGAAGGGATGGAAATAATAAATAACCAAATGGACTAACCTGTTTTAGTTATCATGCTTAACGATAAAACAGATTAATTAACTAATTGAAATATCACAACAAAGATCACAAAAAATGGCCACTTCCTGCGGTCCAGGCTTCAGAGCCGTTTTAGTTAATGCTAAAAATTGTGCTTTCCGGTACTATGCGGCGGTTTTTTCCGCATTACTGAGAGCGATCATGTCCACCACACTGTTTAAAGATTTCACCTTCGAAGCCGCCCACCACCTTCCTCATGTTCCTGAAGGACATAAATGTGGCCGTCTGCACGGGCACTCGTTTATGGTGCGTCTTGAGATCACCGGTGAAGTCGATCCGCATACCGGTTGGATCATGGATTTTGCCGAGCTGAAAGCGGCATTTAAGCCAACTTACGATCGTCTGGATCACTATTACCTGAATGATATTCCGGGCCTTGAAAACCCGACCAGCGAAGTGCTGGCAAAATGGATCTGGGATCAGATGAAACCGCTGGTACCGCTGCTGAGCGCAGTGATGATTAAAGAGACCTGCACCGCCGGCTGCGTCTATCGCGGCGAGTAAAAAAAGCCCGGTTAAACCGGGCTTTTTTTCAGGCTATATTCAGGTACTTGTGCGTCTGCATCGACAGACGCCAGTTACGCGCGATACAGGTTTCAATGCACAGGCGCGTCGCGTCCTCTTTCTGGCTGATAGGCTGCAGGGCAATGACCCGCTGCTTTTCATCCGAGAGGGTTGCCAGCAGTTCATCCAGTGCTTCAATATCACGCACGCGACCTACCGGGTGTTTTATCTCATCTGCACGTTCCAGCGCCTGAGACAGGACATCGTATCCGCCGCGCATATTCACTTTGGGTGATACCGTCACCCACGTGGTGTGGGAACAACGCACTTCATGGGTACCGCTGGTTTCAATCTGGCAGCTGTAACCGTTCTTTTCGAGCAGCTCGGTTAGCGGCGTCAGATCGTGGATGCAGGGTTCCCCCCCGGTGATCACCACATGGCGCGCCGTCCAGCCCTGACGACCAATAATGACCAGCAGATCTTCTGAACTGCCCGCGCCCCACTTATCGCTCTCTTTGGTTTTCGCCAGAATGCTAAACAGCGACACTTCCCGATCTGCGAGCTTATCCCACGTATGTTTGGTATCACACCAGGCACAGCCAACCGGGCATCCCTGTAAACGAATGAAAATAGCGGGAACGCCGGTAAAGTAACCCTCGCCTTGCAGGGTCTGGAACATCTCGTTAATCGGGTACTGCATAGTCATCTCAGTAAAGGGGATAAACGATAATTATCGCAGATCCCCGCCAGATGGTCATGCTCGATCGGTGCTTTGCGCGCCAATCGCTGCCATAAACCGTTCAGTGATCTGCTGTGGACGGGTGATTGCCCCACCCACGACCACCATATGCGCTCCCAGTGCCAGGCATCTGGCCGCGCGCTCAGGGGTATCGACGTTGCCTTCGGCAACCACCGGAACCGTGACGGCAGCCAGCACATCCTTCAGGAATGCGCAGTCATTATCAGGTAAAGCATGACCCGCACTTTCCGCCGTATAGCCGTAAAGCGTGGTTCCAACACAATCAAAGCCCAGTTCCTGCGCGGTTTCGGCTTCTTCTACGCTGGATATATCCGCCATCAGCACTATCCCGGGATAGCGGGTACGGATGTGGCTGACCAGCGTTGACAGTGATTCACCGCCAGGACGCTCGCGCGCAGTCGCATCAAGGGCAATGATTTCCGGAGAGACGCTCATCAGCTCATCCACTTCTTTCATTGTCGCAGTGATAAACACCGCGCTACCAGGATAATCCCGTTTGATGATGCCGATAACGGGTAAAGAAACCTCCTGTTTAATGGCCGCAATATCCACCACGCTGTTGGCGCGGATGGCAGCAGCCCCGCCCTGAAACGCTGCCCGCGCCATCCGTGACATAATAAACGGGCTATGCAGAGGTTCATTTTCCAGCGCCTGACAAGAGACGACCAGTTTTCCTTTCAGGTTATCCAGTACAGTTTTCATTACGATAAGATCTCTTCAACTTCGTTTTTGATAATCGTGACATGCGGGCCATAAATGACCTGAACACCGTTACCGCGCACAATGACGCCGCGTGCACCGGTGGCTTTCAATGCTGCTTCATTCACTTTGCTGCCGTCTTTCACCGTGACACGAAGGCGCGTGGCGCAGCAGTCCACCTCGTCCAGATTGTCTTTTCCACCCAGCCCGGCGATTACCGCTGCAGCGCGCTCGCTTTGCGGCAGACTGACCTCATCCGCCACCGCCTCTTTTTCACGCCCCGGCGTGGCAAAATCAAAGCGGTTAATCAGATAGCGGAACGTGAAGTAGTAGAGGAAGAACCACGGCACGCCGACCAGCGGTACGAACATCCAGTGGGTTTTGGCCTCACCCTGAAGAATGCCAAACAGCACGAAGTCGATAAAACCGCCGGAGAAGGTTTGCCCGATGGTGATATGCAGCATGTGTGCGAGCATGAACGCCAGCCCGTCAAACAGCGCATGAATGACGTAAAGCACCGGCGCAATAAACAGGAAGGAGAACTCGATAGGCTCGGTAATCCCGGTCAGGAACGAGGTTAATGCCGCAGAGAGCAGCAGCCCGGCGACGCGTTTTTTGTTCTCGGGTTTTGCCGTGTGGTACATCGCGAGACATGCACCGAGCAGGCCAAACATCATCGTAATGAAGCGCCCGGACATAAAGCGCGACGTCCCTTCGTAAAACTGACGCGTCGTAGGATCGGCCAGTTGCGCGAAGAAGATCCGCTGTGTGCCTTCGACCAGGTGACCGTTGACGATCTCACTCCCGCCGAGCGTGGTAGTCCAGAAAGGAAGATAGAAGATGTGATGTAAACCGAATGGGCCGAGCATACGCAAAATAAATCCATAGAGCATTGTGCCCAGATAACCCGTCGCATCCACCAGCCCACCCAGACCAAAGATCAGTTTCTGGAAATGCGGCCAGACGACGGTCATGACAGCCCCGACGAGTATTGCTGCCAGCGAGCTGATAATGGGAACAAAACGTGAACCGCCAAAGAAGCCCAGAAATTGCGGAAGCGCAATTTTATTAAACCGGTGATGGAGAGCGCAGGTCACGAGACCGATCACCACGCCACCAAACACACCGGTTTCCAGGGTCTGGATCCCCAGCGTCATGCCCTGCCCCACAGCGCCAGGATTATCATGCGCCAGTTTTCCGGTGAGGATCAGCAGCGCGTTAATGGTGGCATTCATCACCAGAAAAGCGAGCAACGCCGCCAGCCCTGCCGTGCCCTTATCGCTTTTTGCCAGCCCGACAGCCACCCCAACTGCAAACAGCACCGAGAGGTTCGCAAACACAATTGAACCCGCACTGCTCATGATAGTGAAGATGGCCTGAAGCCAGCTCACATCCAAAAACGGATATGCCGCGAGGGTATTTGGATTCGATAACGCGCCACCTATCCCCAGCAGCAGACCTGCTGCTGGCAATACGGCGATAGGTAACATAAAGGATTTGCCAAAGCGCTGCGCTTTTTCAAACCATCCCCCAGAAGAAGCCCCGCTGAACATTTGCATCATTTTTTCATCCTCTCATTTAATGATGAAAATTTTTACCACAAAAACACAAATACATGAAAATTACCATCAAAAACCAGGAGGATGATCATACTTTTTCAAAATGACTGGCATCTTTCCCCTGCTTTCCGCCACACTAGTCGCAGAGAAACGCATTAAGGATCTAGCATGTCAGACCATGAAAACCTGCTGCTGAAGCTACGCCAGGAGGCTTCCGGGTACAGCCCAACGCAACAAAAACTTGGCGAGTTTGTCCTCAACGATCCTACCCGGGTGCTCTACCTGACGATCACTGAACTGGCGCGCGAAAGTCGCACCAGCGAGGCCAGCGTCACGCGTCTTTGCCGCACGCTGGGCTGCAAGGGATATAACGAATTTAAAATGGCGCTTGCTCTGGATATTCAGCAGGGCCAGCCCGCGCGACAGACCGGAGATGAAATTGATAACGTTGTTGATGAGTCAGTACAGGCTTTGCAGGATACTGCCAGACTCCTTGACCGGGCGTTGCTTGAAAAGGCGGCGCTAGCGCTGCACAAGGCGCAATCCGTGCAGATTTATGGCGTTGCGGCCAGCGCGATCCTCGGTGAGTACCTGCATTACAAGCTGTTGCGGCTGGGCAAACCCGCACAGCTGTTTAGTGATATGCACCGCGCAGCCATGAATGCGACGACCCTTTCGAAGGAGACCCTGGTCGTGGCCATCTCCAGTTCGGGTTCAACGCGGGATTTACTCCACGTGGTGAAACTTGCACGCAAGCGCGGCGTCAAGGTGTTAGCCCTCAGCAATACCCCCCGTAGCCCGCTGGCTTCCCTGAGCGATATTCAGCTGGTTGCCGCCAAGCCCGAAGGGCCTCTTAGCGCTGGCGCACTCAATGCTAAAGTTGGCGTCATGCTGCTGGTCGAGCTGCTGACCACCTCCATGATTGCGCTGGATGGCCATTATGGCGACGTTAGCCAGCAAACGGCCAGCGCTACGCTCCCTCTGTTACTCTAAAAATAGTTCGCAGGCTAAATAAAACAGCCTGCGGTTTTTGGTATTCAGTTTCACTTAAATCATTTACCGGACAAATGAATGGTGTAACAAAGTATTTTGCTTATTACATTTTGAATAACTATTAATAGTAAGACTGAGCTTATAAAAGATCTTTAAAATCATTAATTTAAAATATTCTTTTTTATAATTTGAATTTTTTACCTTTCCACAATGTCAAATACATCCACCTGATTTCCTTTTCTTAAAATAAGCTTAAGAAGCCTTCATTTTCGGCGTTTTATTATTTAAATGCCGTTTACTTTTGTGCGCCTACAATCCGCCTCATCAACCATAATGAGACGGTATTAATGAAGATGTTATTGATTACAGGCGTAACAGGATTTCTGGGCGGTGCAGTACTCGAAAAAATACTGACCAATGATAAACCCGTAAAACTCCTTTTGCTCGCGCGTGCCAGCGATCCGCAGGGTGGGCTGGAGCGTGTGCAAGAGAACATGCGCAAATTCAATGTGCCTGAGAATAAACTGGCTTCTCTGAGCGTAGATAATATCCTCATTGGTGACCTCAGCCAGCCGGAAGCATTTCTGGACGATCCTCGCCTGGACCAGGTCACGCACGTCGTTAACTGTGCAGCTGTTGCGTCTTTTGGTAATAATCCGCTGATCTGGAAGGTCAATGTCGAGGGCACGCTGGCGCTGGCGCGTCGCATGGAACGGGTGACGGCCTTACAGCGTTTCCTGCACGTAGGCACGGCAATGTCATGCACGCCGGAACAGGATTCCCTGGTCGCTGAAAGCGCTGAATTCAGAGAAAATGCAGAACACCTGGTGGAATACACGTTTTCGAAGTCAACTATCGAACAGCTGATGCGCCAGGAGTGCCCGAACCTGCCGTTGCTCATCGCTCGCCCGTCCATCGTCGTCGGCCATACTCGTCACGGCTGCACGCCGTCGAGCAGCATTTTCTGGGTCTTTAGCATGGGCCTGATGCTGCAGAAGTTTATGTGCTCAATGGAAGACAGAATCGACGTTGTTCCGGTGGATTATTGCGCCGATGCGTTGTTAATGCTGCTCACCAGCAACGCTCGTCCTGGGGAAGTGGTACATATTTCTGCTGGGGAAGATAATAGCGTTCGCTTTGCGGATATCGATCAGGCCATGGCGCAGGCGCTAGAGAAAGCCCCTGTTGGCGATCGGTATGCTCAGGTCAGCTACGAAACGCTGGTTAGAATGCGCCGCGAATTGAAAAATATTTTTGGTCCATGCAACGAACGTCTGATGCTAAAAGCAATGCGTTTATACGGTGCGTTTGCCACGCTTAACGTGCGCTTCAGCAACGATAAGCTGTTGAGCATGGGGATGCCGAAGCCACCCCGCTTTACGGATTATATCGCCCGCTGCGTACAGACGACTCAGGGGCTAACAATCCCCGAACAGATGGCAGTCGATTTTAAATAGCCAAAAAAAATGCCAGTCATTCGACTGGCATTTTCATTCTAAGGCTTAAAGGCTATTACTGGCCTTTGATCTCTTTACGACCGTTGTATGGTGCTTTTTCGCCCAGAGCTTCTTCGATACGAATCAGCTGGTTGTATTTAGCAACACGGTCAGAACGGCTCATAGAACCGGTTTTGATCTGGCCTGCAGCGGTACCAACAGCCAGGTCAGCGATGGTAGCGTCTTCAGTTTCGCCAGAACGGTGAGAGATAACAGCGGTGTAGCCAGCGTCTTTCGCCATTTTGATCGCAGCCAGAGTTTCGGTCAGAGAACCGATCTGGTTGAATTTGATCAGGATGGAGTTAACGATGCCTTTCTCGATGCCTTCTTTCAGGATCTTGGTGTTGGTTACGAACAGATCGTCACCAACCAGCTGGATTTTGTCGCCCAGTACTTTGGTCTGGTATGCGAAACCAGCCCAGTCAGATTCGTCCAGACCGTCTTCGATAGAAACGATTGGGTACTGTTTGGTCAGGTCTTCCAGGAAGTGAGTGAACTCTTCAGAGGTGAACGCTTTGTTGCCTTCGCCAGCCAGAACGTATTTACCGTCTTTGTAGAATTCAGATGCTGCACAGTCCATCGCCAGGGTGATGTCTTTGCCCAGCTCGTAGCCAGCAGCTTTAACTGCTTCTGCGATTACTGCCAGTGCTTCTGCGTTAGAACCCAGGTTTGGCGCATAACCACCTTCGTCACCAACAGCAGTGTTCATACCTTTAGCTTTCAGAACTTTAGCCAGGTTGTGGAACACTTCAGAACCCATGCGTACCGCTTCTTTCAGGGATTTCGCGCCAACTGGCTGAATCATGAATTCCTGAATATCAACGTTGTTGTCCGCGTGCTCACCACCGTTGATGATGTTCATCATTGGTACTGGCATGGAGTATTTGCCTGGGGTGCCGTTCAGTTCAGCAATGTGTTCGAACAGTGGCATACCTTTCGCTGCAGCTGCTGCTTTGGCGTTCGCCAGGGAAACAGCCAGGATTGCGTTCGCACCGAAGTTAGATTTGTTTTCAGTACCGTCCAGATCGATCATGATCTTGTCGATGCCAGCCTGGTCTTTGGCGTCTTTGCCAAGGATTGCCTGAGCAATAGGACCGTTTACAGCGCCAACCGCTTTCAGTACGCCTTTGCCCATGAAACGGGATTTGTCGCCATCGCGCAGTTCCAGCGCTTCGCGGGAACCAGTAGAAGCACCTGATGGAGCTGCTGCCATACCGACGAAACCACCTTCCAGATGAACTTCGGCTTCAACGGTCGGGTTACCACGGGAGTCGATGATTTCACGACCGATGACTTTAACGATTTTGGACATTAGATTTTCCTCAGTACAAGTTAAACTAAAACTCCAGACAAACAACGCGTACCAGGGGTACGCGTTGCCGTTCTAACTTTTTTTACTTCGCCTGACGCTTCTGGTAGTCGCTGGCGGCCTTCACGAAGCCTGCAAACAGCGGATGCCCGTCACGTGGCGTTGAAGTAAATTCCGGGTGGAACTGGCAGGCGACAAACCACGGATGGTTTGGCACTTCAATGATCTCGACTAACTGATCATCCCCGGAGCGGCCCGCAACACGCAGACCCGCGGCTTCAATTTGTTTCAACAACATGTTGTTGACTTCATAGCGGTGACGATGGCGTTCAGTGATGGTTGACTCGCCATACAGCTTGCGAACCACGCTATCGTCGGACAGCTGGCAGGCCTGTGCGCCAAGACGCATGGTGCCACCCAGATCGCTCTTCTCGGTACGGACTTCGACGTTACCGTCTTCGTCACGCCATTCAGTGATAAGCGCCACTACAGGGTACTTACAGTCTGGCACAAATTCCGTAGAGTTCGCGTTTTCCATTCCCGCTACGTTGCGCGCAAATTCGATCAGCGCAACCTGCATACCCAGACAGATGCCGAGGTATGGAATATTGTTCTCACGCGCATAGCGCGCGGTGGCGATCTTGCCTTCTACACCACGGTAGCCGAAGCCGCCAGGGATCAGAATTGCATCCAGATCTTTCAGGATTTCAACGCCACGCGTTTCAACATCCTGCGAATCAATCAGCTTGATATTCACGGAGACACGGTTCTTCAGACCACCGTGTTTCAGCGCTTCGATCACTGACTTATAGGCATCCGGCAGTTCAATATACTTGCCGACCATACCGATAGTCACTTCACCAGCCGGATTAGCTTCTTCGTAAATAACCTGTTCCCATTCGGACAGATTTGCTTCCGGGCAGTTCAAGCTGAATCGTTTACAAATATAATCGTCCAGGCCCTGTGATTTCAACAGGCCCGGGATTTTATAAATGGAATCGACATCTTTCATTGAAATAACGGCTTTTTCAGGCACGTTACAGAACAATGCAATTTTCGCACGTTCGTTCGCCGGGATAGCACGATCGGAACGGCAAACCAGGATGTCAGGCTGAATACCAATGGAGAGCAGCTCTTTCACCGAGTGCTGAGTCGGTTTGGTTTTCACTTCACCTGCGGCTGCCATGTAAGGCACCAGCGTCAGGTGCATGAACAGCGCGTGTTCACGACCAATATCCACCGCCAGCTGACGAATCGCTTCCAGGAATGGTAAGGATTCGATATCCCCTACAGTACCGCCGATTTCAACCAGCACCACGTCATGCCCTTCGCCACCGGCAAGAACACGTTCTTTAATTGCGTTCGTGATGTGTGGGATAACCTGCACGGTCGCGCCCAGGTAGTCACCACGGCGCTCTTTACGCAGAACGTCGGAATAGATGCGGCCAGTCGTGAAGTTGTTACGACGGGTCATTTTGGTACGGATGAAACGCTCGTAGTGGCCAAGATCCAGATCGGTTTCAGCGCCGTCTTCAGTAACGAACACTTCCCCGTGTTGGGTTGGGCTCATGGTGCCCGGATCGACGTTGATGTACGGATCCAGTTTCATCATGGTCACATTGAGGCCACGGGCTTCAAGAATGGCTGCGAGGGAGGCTGCGGCAATGCCTTTACCCAGAGAGGATACGACCCCGCCGGTCACAAAAATATAGTTCGTTGTCATGCTGAACCTGAGAAGTTAGGGTGAAACGATGGAATAACCAGGACGGGAAAGTAGTATACCCGAACACGGCGAGCGCCACAAACTTTCATTCTCCGTCTCCATTCCAGGCCATGACAAACATAAGGAGTGAGAAAATAGCCCGTTTTGGGTAAATGTTTTTGACGCAAATCAAGCGCTTGTCATTTAAAAAATCACACAAATTGCGCTTGATCGCAAAAATCCGTTAGAGATCAGATTCCTGGCGTTTTACTTCCTGCCAGACTTCTTCCATCACATCGAGGTCTACACCGGTCATTTCCAGGCCACGCGAGGCCACAATCCGTTCAACTTCGCGAAAACGACGCTCGAACTTAATGTTGGCTTTTTGCAGCGCGGTTTCCGCTTTTACGCCCAGGTGGCGTGAAAGGTTGACAGTCGCAAACAGCAGATCGCCCATCTCCTCTTCCAGCTTTGCTTCATCCACCACTGCCTGCTGCGCTTCGTGCATCACTTCGTCTATCTCTTCATGCACTTTGTCCAGTACAGGGCCGAGGGACGTCCAGTCAAACCCGACTGCAGAGCAGCGTTTCTGAATTTTATGCGCGCGCATCAGCGCAGGCAGACTCAGAGGAATATCGTCCAGCGCGGAATGCTGAGATTTCTCTGCGCGTTCGACGCTTTTGATTTGTTCCCAGCGGACCAGCACTTCCGCGCTGTTCCCTGCAGTGGCATCACCAAAAATATGGGGGTGGCGGCGCTCAAGCTTGTCGCTGATGGCGGCACAGATGTCGTCAAAGTTAAAACGTCCCTCTTCCTGCGCCATTTGTGCATAGAACACCACCTGGAACAGCAGATCGCCCAACTCGCCGCGCAGGTCGTCAAAATCTTCGCGAGAGATGGCGTCCAGCACCTCATAGGTCTCTTCAAGTGTGTACGGGGCGATGGTGGCGAAAGTCTGCTCTTTGTCCCACGGACAGCCGTTTTCAGGGTCCCGAAGACGTTTCATGATGCCGAGCAGGCGGTCGATTTGAGTCATAGTGTTTTCCATTAAAAAAACAAGCCGGGTGGCGGCAAAGCCTTACCCGGCTTACAGAAGAGTGTGTTTAACCGCCGTGCAGACGACGCGCGTCGATCACATCCGGCACCTGGTTCAGTTTGCCAAGCACGCGGCCCAGCACCTGCAGGTTATAGATTTCGATGGTCATATCGATGGTGGCAAGCTGCTCGCGGGTATCGCTGCGGCTGGCGACGCCCAGCACGTTGACCTTCTCGTTGGCGAGAATGGTGGTAATGTCGCGGAGCAGCCCGCTGCGATCGTTGGCAGTAACACGCACCACCAGCGAGTAACCCGCGGAATAGCTCTCGCCCCAGACCGCTTCCACGATGCGCTCAGGCGCATGCGATTGTAGCTCGGCAAGCTGGTCGCAGTCGGAGCGGTGAATCGAAATCCCGCGCCCCTGGGTGATAAAGCCGACGATATCGTCGCCCGGGATAGGCTGGCAGCAGCGCGCAATGTGGTGCATAAGATTGCCTACGCCTTCCACCACCACGCGACCATTGTCTTTGCTGCGCTGCTGCGGGGCATAGGTTTTCTGCTGCAACTGCTTCAGCGCGGCTGCATCCTGCTCTGCCGCACTCGGCTTATTGAACTGCGCCTGCAGGAAGTTCACCATCTGATTCAGACGGATATCGCCGCCGCCAATGGCCGCTAACAGCTCATCAAGCTCGTTAAAGTTGTAGCGCGGCAGCAGGAACTTCTCCGCCTCTTTCAGGCTGATGCCAATATGCTCCAGCTCATCATCAAGGATTTGACGACCCGCAAGGATGTTCTTGTCACGATCCTGTTTACGGAACCAGGCGTGAATTTTGGAACGCCCACGGCTGGTCGTCACGTAACCCAGGTTTGGATTCAGCCAGTCCCGGCTCGGGTTTGGCTGCTTCTGGGTGATAATTTCAATCTGGTCGCCCATCTGCAGCTGGTAGGTGAACGGTACAATGCGCCCGCCGATTTTCGCCCCGATACAGCGGTGCCCCACATCACTGTGGATATGGTAGGCAAAATCGAGCGGTGTAGAGCCCGCAGGCAGATCAACGACATCCCCTTTCGGGGTAAAGACATACACCCGGTCGTCAAAGACCTGGCTGCGCACCTCGTCAAGCATCTCGCCGGAGTCGGCCATCTCTTCCTGCCACGCAATCAGCTTACGCAGCCAGGCGATACGATCTTCATGGCCGGAACGCGCCCCACCGGAGGTGCCTTCTTTATATTTCCAGTGCGCGGCAACGCCCAGTTCGGCGTCTTCGTGCATCTGTTTGGTGCGGATCTGAATTTCGACCGTTTTGCCGCCAGGGCCGAGCACAACGGTATGAATAGACTGGTAGCCGTTAGGTTTCGGGTTCGCGACATAGTCATCGAACTCATCCGGCAGGTGGCGGAAGTGCGTGTGCACTATCCCCAGCGCGGCATAGCAGTCCTGCAGACGCTCCGCCACGATACGTACCGCGCGCACGTCAAACAGCTCGTCAAAAGCGAGATGTTTCTTCTGCATTTTGCGCCAGATACTGTAGATGTGCTTTGGTCGACCGTAGACTTCGGCACGCACATTCTCTTCTTTCATTGACTGACGCAACCCGCTGACAAACTCCTCGATATAGTGCTCGCGGTCGATACGGCGCTCATGCAGCAGTTTGGCAATGCGTTTATATTCCGCCGGGTGCAGGTAGCGGAAGCAATAATCTTCCAGTTCCCATTTCAGTTGACCAATCCCTAAACGGTTTGCGAGCGGCGCATAGATGTTTGTACACTCTTTGGCGGCCAGCACGCGCTCGTCTTCCGGCGCATCCTTCACTTCACGCAGATGGGCAATACGCTCGGCAAGTTTGATGACCACACAGCGGAAATCATCCACCATGGCCAGCAGCATGCGGCGAACGTTATCGACCTGTTCTGAAGAGACAGAGTCAGTGTGCGCTGCCTTGAGCTGGCGGATGGCAGCCATATCGCGTACGCCGTGGATCAGCGCCACGACCGATTTTCCAACGCTTTCGCGCAGTACGTCTTCAGTGACGACGTCCGCATCGGCAAGCGGGAACAGAAGCGCGGCCTGCAGCGTTTCGATATCCATGTTCAGCATGGATAAGATTTCAACCATCTCCACGCCACGCCATAAGAGAAGATCGGCATCCTGATGCCCCTGCGTGGTGCGCAAACAATAGGCCCAGGTTTCGGTTAAGCGTTCACACGACTGCTGGCTGGAAATTCCCAGACTTGCGATCCATTTTTGTGGGTCAAATTCCCCAGCTTTATTAAGATGTGCACTTCTTACCGCAACCATTGTCCTCTCCTTTAGGGACCAGGGCCTGTCGAAGTCGACAAGCCAAACAAATTAGATGTGCTCGAACAACACCATCGATTCCAGATGTCCAGTGTGCGGGAACATGTCCAGCATTGCCAGACGCCGAATCTGGTAACCCGCACTGATTAATGCCTCACTGTCACGGGCAAGCGTTGCTGGGTTACAGGAAACATAGACCACACGCTTCGGCGCGAGTTTAATAATATGTGCCATGACACCCGGTGCACCAGCACGAGCCGGGTCGAGTAAAATTTTATCAAAGCCCTGCTTCGCCCACGGCTGTTGGGTGACATCTTCCTCAAGATTTTGATGAAAGAAGGTCACATTTTGCAAGCCGTTCTGCTCTGCGTTCTCCTGCCCTTTAGCCACCAGCGCCTCAACACCTTCCACGCCGACGACGCTGGCGGCTTTTAGCGCCAACGGCAGCGTGAAGTTACCCATTCCGCAGAACAGATCGAGCACCCGATCGCTTTTCTGAACATCCAGCCACGCCAGCGCTTTCTCAACCATCTGCTGGTTAACGCCATCATTTACCTGAATGAAATCCCGCGGGCTGAACGTTAAGCGTAGTCCGTTTGACGCATACCAGGGCGCGTCACCTGTAACCTGCTCAAGTATCTCGCTTTGTGGTGCCAGGAAAAGCGCCAGGTCGTGGGAATGCGAAAAGTGTTCCAGTTTTTCGCGATCTTTTTTCGACAACGGCGTGGTGTGGCGCAAAACCATCAGCGGGCCATTATTTGCCATGACCAGTTCGACATGCCCAAGGTGGCGAACACCCTCCAGCCCGGAGAGACAAATGCGCACTTTTGGAAGCAATGCCTCAAGATGGGGCACCAAAACAGGGCAATGCTTCACATCAACGATATCGCTGGAGCCGGCTTTGCGAAACCCCATCTCCAGCCGCTCAGTTTTTGGTTGAAAGCTGAGACTCAGGCGCGCACGGCGGCGATAACCCCACGGCTCATCGGCAATAATCTCGCTAACGTCATGTTTAAGCAGACGCGCCAGGGCACTGCTTTTGCTTTTTTGCTGTAATTCTGTGCTCGCATGCTGTTGCTGACAGCCTCCGCAGATACCAAAGTGCGGGCAACGAGGTTCCACACGCTGCGGGCTATCGTTGAGGCGACGCTTCACCTGTCCACGGGCGTACTGCCGTTTATCTTCTGTCAGCGTAATTTCTGCTCGTTCTGTTGGCAGTAAACCTGTTATAAACAGAGTCTTACCATTATGTCGAGCAACCCCCTGGCCAAAAGGATCCAGGTCCGTAGCTTCAACAGTGATGATTTGACGCGTCGTCACGCGTCGTTTTGCAGAGTAGAATTGCGCCATCGCCGAGATTTTTCTCACATAAACATAATTATCTTAATTGTCCCATAACGGAACGCCATGACCAACTACAGCCTGCGCGCGCGCATGATGATTTTGATCCTCGCCCCCACCGTTCTTATCGGTTTGCTGCTGAGTATCTTCTTTGTGGTGCATCGCTATAACGATTTGCAGCGTCAACTGGAAGGTGCTGGCGCCAGCATCATCGAACCGCTAGCCGTTTCCAGTGAGTATGGGATGAACCTGCAAAACCGCGAGTCCATTGGTCAGTTAATCAGCGTGCTCCACCGTCGTCACTCGGACATTGTTCGTGCCATTTCAGTTTACGACGAACATAACCGTCTGTTTGTGACCTCGAATTTTCATCTCGATCCGGCGTCCCTGAAAATCCCTGACGGCACACCGTTCCCGCGCCAGCTCACAGTGCTTCGGCGCGGGGATATCTTGATCCTGCGCACGCCGATCATTTCAGAAAGTTATTCACCCGATGAGTCTGCGCAATCTGACGCCAAATCCAGCAATAATATGCTGGGATATGTCGCACTGGAGCTGGATCTCAAGTCGGTACGGCTACAGCAGTACAAAGAAATTTTCATCTCTGGCGTGATGATGTTGTTCTGCATCGGTATTGCACTGATCTTCGGCTGGCGTCTGATGCGCGATGTGACGGGGCCCATCCGCAACATGGTCAACACGGTTGACCGTATTCGCCGGGGTCAGCTCGACAGCCGCGTTGAAGGGTTTATGCTGGGCGAGCTGGATATGCTGAAAAATGGCATCAACTCGATGGCGATGTCTCTGGCGGCGTATCACGAAGAGATGCAGCACAACGTTGACCAGGCCACGTCTGACCTGCGCGAAACGCTGGAACAGATGGAGATTCAGAACGTTGAGCTGGATCTGGCGAAAAAGCGTGCGCAGGAAGCAGCACGTATTAAATCTGAATTCCTTGCCAATATGTCACACGAGCTGCGTACACCGCTCAATGGTGTGATCGGCTTTACCCGCCTGACGCTGAAAAGCGAGCTTAACCCAACTCAGCGCGACCATCTGCACACTATCGAGCGCTCCGCTAACAACCTGTTAGCGATCATTAACGACGTGCTGGACTTCTCCAAGCTGGAAGCAGGCAAGCTTATTCTGGAGAGTATCCCGTTCCCGTTGCGGAGCACACTGGATGAAGTGGTCACGCTTCTCGCACACTCCTCGCACGATAAAGGGCTGGAGTTGACACTTAACATCAAGAACGATGTGCCGGATAACGTCATTGGCGACCCGCTACGTCTGCAGCAGGTTATTACTAACCTTGTCGGAAATGCCATTAAGTTCACCGAAAGCGGTAACATCGACATTCTGGTGGAAAAACGTTCTATCAGTAATAACAAGGTTCAGATTGAAGTGCAGATCCGCGATACCGGCATCGGTATCCCTGAGCGCGATCAGTCGCGGTTGTTCCAGGCGTTTCGTCAGGCAGACGCCAGTATCTCTCGCCGTCATGGCGGTACTGGTCTGGGGCTGGTGATCACGCAGAGACTGGTGAATGAGATGGGAGGAGATATCTCTTTCCACAGCCAGCCGAACCGGGGGTCAACCTTCTGGTTCCACATTAATCTGGACCTCAACCCGAACGTGCTGACCGATGGTCCTGTGACAGACTGCCTGAAAGGCAAGCGTCTGGCCTACGTCGAGCCTAACGCGGCGGCGGCGCAGTGTGCGCTCGATATTTTAAGCACCACGCCGCTGGAAGTGGTCTACAGCCCAACCTTCTCAGCCCTTGCCGTTGAACACTACGACATTCTGCTGATGGGGATCCCGGTCACTTTCACCGGCGAACTGACCATGCAACAGGAACGGCTGGCGAAAGCCGCGTCAATGACCGACTCTCTGCTGCTGGCGCTCCCATGCCATGCCCAGCTCAATGCAGAAGAGTTGAAGAATGACGGGGCCGCCGCGTGTCTGCTAAAACCGCTCACCGCGACCCGACTGCTGCCAGCGTTGACGGAATATTGCCGTCTTAGCCAGAATGCCCTGCCACCGATTGACAATGAGCAAAAATTGCCGATGAGCGTGATGGCCGTGGATGATAACCCGGCCAACCTGAAGCTCATTGGCGTATTGCTTGAAGACCAAGTTCAGCATGTTGAACTGTGTACCAGTGGCACGCAGGCGGTTGAACAGGCTAAACAGATGCAGTTCGATTTAATTCTGATGGATATTCAAATGCCGGGTATGGATGGCATTCGGGCCTGTGAGCTGATCCATCAGCTCCCGCATCAGCAGCAGACCCCGGTGATTGCGGTCACCGCGCATGCGATGGCCGGTCAGAAAGAGAAGCTATTGAGTGCCGGGATGAATGATTATCTGGCTAAACCTATCGACGAAGAGAAACTTCATAACCTGTTGTTACGCTATAAACCGGGGCATTCAGGCGGGACGTACACGCCATCTGCCGAGCCAGTTGAGATTAGCGTCAATCAGAACGCGACTTTTGACTGGCAGCTTGCGCTGCGTCAGGCAGCAGGAAAACCCGACTTAGCGCGCGAAATGCTGCAAATGCTCGTCGCGTTTCTACCGGAAATTCGCAATAAGGTTGAAGAGCAACTGGTGGGTGAAAACCCGGACGATCTGCTGGAAGCGATTCACAAGCTGCACGGCAGCTGTGGATACAGCGGCGTGCCGCGGCTGAAAAATCTCTGCCAGTTGCTGGAGCAGCAACTGCGTGCCGGTACGCCGGAATCTGAGCTTGAACCGGAATTTCTGGAGCTGCTGGATGAGATGGATAATGTGACGCGGGAAGCGATGAAAGTGCTGGGAAGCTGAGGTAAAAGCCGGGTGGCGGTTTCGCCTTACCCGGCAATCACAGCTAAAATGCCTGCCCTATTTTCAGCGCCGCCGCGATATTCCTTGCGGCCATCTGGACATTTTCACTGGCATTTTCCAGCGCGTCTTCCAGTGAGCAGATGGTGTAGATCACGCTAAACACCGCATCAATGCCGTGTTCGTGTACCACGCCAACATCCGCCGTCAAACTCCCCGCAATACCGATGACGGGTTTGTTAAAGCGTTTGGCCACTTTCGCCACACCTACCGGGACTTTGCCGTGGATCGTCTGACTGTCGATGCGTCCTTCACCCGTGATCACCAAATCCGCATCGGCCACCTGCTCGGCCAGGTGTAGCGCATCGGTCACGATCTCAATCCCCTGGCGCAACTGCGCACCGCAAAAGGCATACAGTGCTGCCCCCATACCGCCCGCTGCGCCACCGCCAGCAAGGTTCAACACATCGATATCCAGATCCCGGGCAATGACCCGCGCATACTGAGCAAGCGCGTTGTCCAGGGTGACGATCATCTCGGGTGTGGCCCCCTTTTGCGGACCAAATACGGCTGACGCGCCATCCTTTCCGGTGAGCGGATTAGTGACATCACAGGCCACCTCAATCCGGCACTCCGCCAGACGTTTATCCAGCCCGCTCAGGTCGATACGCGCGAGTTTTCCCAGCTCGCCCCCGCCCTGCCCAAGAGGCTCTTCACTCGCATCGAGCAATTTAGCGCCCAGCGCCTGCACCATCCCTGCACCGCCGTCATTGGTGGCACTCCCGCCAATGCCAATAATGATATGCTTAACGCCCGCATCCAGCGCATGACGGATAAGCTCACCTGTTCCCCAGGAGGTGGTTCTCAGAGGATTACGCTGCGAAGGCGCAACCAGCTCCAGGCCGCTGGCCGCTGCCATTTCAATAAAGGCGCTCTGCTTATCACCGGACAAACCATAAAACCCGTCCACGTGCTCGCCCAGCGGGCCGGTCACCGGAACATGCATAATGCTTCCCTGCGTTGCCGCGATCATCGCCTCAACCGTCCCTTCGCCACCGTCCGCGACCGGCAGTTTGACGTAAACCGCCTCGGGGAAGATCTCGCGAAAACCACGCTCTATCGCTGTCGCAACCTCAAGCGCACTCAAACTTTCCTTATATGAGTCCGGTGCGATAACAATTTTCATAAGCCATCCTTACGCATCGTTGTTACGTTAAGCATACACCACGCAAATGACCAGCAATGGGAGCGTTCCCTGCACATTTATCGCACCATGCACGGACGTTTATTATCAAATGACCAGCCCGGGATGAGATACTGCATCGCCATCGCATCATCGCGCGCACCCAGGCCATGTTTCTGATACAGCTCGTGAGCTTTCATTACCTGATCCATATCCAGCTCAACACCTAACCCCGGTGTGGACGGCACCTGCACCATGCCCCCTTTGATCTCAAACGGCTCTTTGGTCAGGCGCTGATTGCCTTCCTGCCAGATCCAGTGCGTGTCGATCGCAGTGATCGTACCCGGTGCGGCAGCGGCAACGTGAGTGAACATTGCCAGCGACACATCAAAGTGGTTGTTGGAATGCGAGCCCCAGGTCAGGCCAAACTCATGACACATCTGCGCCACGCGAACTGAACCCTGCATCGTCCAGAAGTGCGGGTCAGCCAGCGGAATATCGACAGATTGCAGAGAAAGCGTATGCCCCATCTGGCGCCAGTCGGTTGCTATCATGTTTGTTGCCGTTGGCAAACCTGTTGCACGGCGGAATTCCGCCATCACTTCGCGGCCGGAGAAACCTTGTTCAGCCCCGCACGGATCTTCCGCATAAGCCAGCACGCCTTTCAGCTGTTTACCGATTCTGATCGCTTCATCAAGAGACCAGGCCCCATTCGGATCAAGCGTTACGCGCGCTTGCGGGAAACGTTTCGCCAGAGCAGATATGGCTTCCGCCTCTTCTTCGCCCGCCAGCACGCCCCCCTTCAGTTTGAAATCGTTGAAGCCGTATTTCTCATAAGCGGCTTCCGCCAGACGCACCACCGCATCCGGAGTCATCGCCTCATCGTGGCGAAGTCGGTACCAGTCGCATTGTTCATCTGGCTGACTCTGATACGCCAGAGGCGTCAGTTTGCGGTCGCCGACAAAGAACAGATAGCCCAGCATTTCCACTTCGCTGCGCTGCTGGCCATCGCCTAACAGTGACGCGACGTTAACGCCCAGATGCTGGCCTAACAAGTCCAGCATTGCCGCTTCGATACCGGTCACCACATGGATAGTGGTACGCAGATCGAACGTTTGCAGCCCACGTCCAGCCGCATCGCGGTCAGCGAAAGTATTGCGCACGGTATTCAGCACATTTTTGTACTCGCCCAGCGTTTTACCGACAACTAATGGAATGGCATCTTCCAGCGTAGTACGGATCTTCTCCCCACCCGGAATTTCGCCTACACCAGTATGACCGGAGTTGTCTTTGATAATCACGATATTGCGGGTAAAGAATGGCGCATGCGCACCACTCAGGTTCATCAGCATGCTGTCATGGCCCGCAACCGGAATGATCTGCATGGAAGTGACTACGGGGGTAGAAAAAGTGCTCATCGTTCAATCCTTTTATCAGTGACGTCCGAAAACAGGGCGCTTACGGTCAAATGTCCAACCGGGGATAAGATACTGCATCGGTCCTGCGTCGTTACGCGCACCACCAGGCAGTTTTTTATACGCCTCATGGGCTTTATGAACCTGATCCCAGTCAAGCTCTACACCCAGCCCAGGCGCATCCGGCACAGCAATTTTGCCGTTTTTGATCTCAAGCGGATTTTTGGTCAGGCGAGCTTCACCCTCCTGCCAAATCCAGTGGGTGTCGATAGCGGTGGGGTTACCCGGTACCGCCGCGCCAACGTGGGTAAACATCGCCAGCGAAATATCAAAGTGGTTGTTGGAGTGGCAGCCCCAGGTTAGCCCCCAGTCATCGCACAGCTGTGCGACACGTACTGCACCTGAAAGCGTCCAGAAATGCGGGTCAGCCAGCGGAATATCGACAGCGTTCAGCATCACAGCGTGACCCATTTCGCGCCAGTTGGTCGCGATCATGTTGGTGGCGACTGGCAACCCGGTGGCGCGACGGAACTCGGCCATGACTTCACGACCCGAGAATCCCTGTTCGGCGCCGCAGGGATCTTCCGCATAGGTCAGGACATTCCCCAGCCCTTTACACAAGCTGATCGCTTCATCCAGCAGCCATGCTCCGTTCGGATCAACCGTGATACGCGCCTCCGGGAAGCGTGTTTTCAGCGCCCGGGCCGTTTCAATCTCCTGCTCACCTGGCAGTACGCCGCCTTTAAGCTTGAAATCTTTAAAACCGTAACGATCCTGGGCCGCCTCAGCCAGCCGGACAACGCTTTCACCGGAGAGCGCTTCCTGATGACGCAGGTGATACCACTCGTGGCTGCCCGGCGAGTGAGCCAGATAAGGCAGGTCGGTTTTGTTGCGATCGCCAACATAAAACAGATAGCCGAGCACCGTCACCGCATCGCGCTGCTTGCCTGGCCCCAGCAATTCGCAGACCGGGACATGCAAGGTCTTGCCCAGTAAATCAAGCAGGGCGGCTTCCAGAGCGGCGACAGCGTTGACGCGCAGTTCAAACGTCCACGCCCCTTTTCCGAAGGTATCAAAGTCTGCCGACTGATTTCCCTTATGTACCTGCTGGACCACCCTATTCAACCGGGCGATCTCCTGACCCACCACCCGAGGTATGGCATCGACCAGCGTCTGATAAATCACCTCTCCGCCAGGCGCTTCGCCCACGCCGGTATTCCCTGCACTGTCTGTCAGCACAACGATATTACGGGTAAACCAGGCGTTATGTGCGCCGCCAATATTCAGCAGCATACTGTCCTGCCCGGCCACCGGGATGACCTTCATCTCAGTGACGATTGGGCTTGATTGCGTTGTCATCATCCACGCTCCGCAACAGGTTTAAGTTCGACGCGTTTGATATCCCCCACCAGCACCAGGTAACTCAGCACCGCCACCAGCGCATGCACACCCACGTAGATCAGCGCACCGTTGAAAGAGCCCGTCGTGCCGACGATGTAGCCGATAGCGATGGGGGTGACAATCCCGGAGATGTTGCCGAACATGTTGAACAGGCCGCCGCTCAAACCACTGATCTCTTTTGGCGCAGTATCCGCCATCACTGCCCAGCCCAGCGCACCGATCCCTTTACCGAAGAAAGCCATCGCCATGAAGCCGATAATCATCCACTCGGTATTTACGTAGTTACAGAACACCATGGTCATGGAGAGCAGCATGCCGAGCACAATCGGCGTTTTCCGCGCGATGTTCAGGGAACCGGTGCGGCGCATCAGCCAGTCGGAAATCACCCCGCCGAGCACTCCCCCAACGAAGCCGCAGATTGCCGGAACAGAGGCAACAAACCCCGCTTTCAGAATCGACATACCACGCGCCTGCACCAGATAAACCGGGAACCAGGTGATAAAGAAGTAAGTTAGGGCGTTGATGCAATACTGGCCAAGATAGATCCCGATCATCATCCGCGAGCCGACAAGCTGTTTGATCTGTGCCCATTTCTGACTGAACGGGACTTTTGCTTTTGCGGATTTTTGATCCATGTTGATCAGCGCGCCGCCTTCGGCAATGTACTCCAGCTCTTTCTTGTTCACGCCGGGATGCTGGTTAGGTTCATGGATCACTTTCAGCCAGATGAAGCTGATGACGATCCCAAGCCCGCCCATGAAGAAGAATACGTGCGACCAACCCACCTCATGCGTCAGCCAGCCCATGATTGGCGCGAAGATCACCGTTGCGAAGTACTGTGCAGAGTTAAAAATCGCTACCGCGGTTCCCCTTTCCTGCGCCGGGAACCACGCCGCTACGATGCGGCTGTTGCCCGGGAAGGAAGGCGCTTCCGCTAAGCCCACCAGGAAGCGCAGCGTGAAGAGCGCCACGATAATGCCGAAGCCGCTGAAGATATCGACGAAACCCTGCAAGAGGGTAAAAGCAGACCAGATAAAGATGGACCAGAAGTAAACGCGTTTAGAACCAAAGCGGTCCAGCAGCCAGCCACCGGGAATTTGCCCGATAACGTAGGCCCATGAGAATGCAGAGAAAACGTAACCCATGCCCACCGGATCAAGGCCGATGTCTTTTGCCATTTCCGAGCCGGCAATCGACAGCGTGGCGCGGTCACCATAGTTAAAGGACGTGACGATAAACAGCATCACCACTATCCAGTAGCGGGCATTGGTGCGCTTCTCAGCGCTGCTCGCTGCTTGGCTTAATGTACTCATTGTTGCACTCCTGAAACATAGCTTTCGCCAGGTTCATTCTGTACAGCACCTGTAGGGTAATCAGAATGAGATTTGTATTTTGTCGTTTTGGTACGGCCTGAAGCCGTTTTGTAGTGACCGGAAAAGTATATGAAGGAGTGACACGTTCTCTCACCGTGCAAAAACACAGTATTGAAGGGGGTATGAGAGGTTGTTTATGGCATAAGCCCAGGGGAGTGGAAGATGGTTCACGGAATTGGCGTTTGGCGCGGGGTGTACTGCCGGGTGGCGGCTACGCCTTACCCGGCATACAGAACTATTTAAGGAGCGTGGCCCAGTGTTCAACCCATGGGTTCGACTCGCTTTCAGGCTCAGGGTGTTCACCCGCATCAATCAGCAGCATCTCGCCGACGCGTTGGGCGCTTTGTTCCTGCAGGAGTGCATCGAACTGCTTACCGCCGCCGCAGAAGTTGGCGTAAGAGCTATCACCCAGCGCAATGATGCCGTAGTGAACGTCCGGCTGATAGCCGAGCTGGTCTTTAATTCCCTGGAAAAGCGGCACGATGCTGTCCGGGAGATCGCCCTGTCCGGTGGTGGAGGTCACCACCAGAATGTATTTATCCTTATACTTTTCCCAGTCGGCCAGTTCCGGGTCTTCATAGACCGTGGCTTTGTGGCCCTGGCTGGCGAGTATTGCCTCAGCCTCTTCCGCTACCAGCAGCGAGTTGCCGTACATTGTGCCGACAAAAATGCCTACTTCAGCCATGATATTTTCCCATATTGAATGCGTTTACTGTTCATCCTGAACGTTGCCCGATACAAACTCAACCCTTTCATTTTCGGGGAGTTGTCCCAGCCAGCCAAACTGTGACAGCGCCTGCATCCAGACGTCGTCCAGCCCCGCGCGGATAGTCAGCGGTTCACCGGTAAACGGGTGCGTCAGGCTCAGCTCGCTGGCGTGCAACATCAGACGATGGCAACCAAAGTGTTCGGCCGCGCTGCGGTTCTGGCGCAAATCGCCGTGTTTGCTGTCGCCAATAATCGGGTGGCGCAGGTGCGCTAGATGGCGTCGCAGCTGGTGCTTACGCCCGGTTTTAGGCAGAAGCTCAACCAGGCTGTAGCGTGTGGTCGGAAACTTGCTGGTTGCCACCGGCATTTCGGTAGTCGCCATGCCGCGATAATCCGTCACCGCGGGCTGCGGGCCTTTGTCATCACGGGAAAATTTATCGGCAATTTTGTCCAGCTCCTCCACCAGCGGATAGTCCAGTGTGGCACTTTCCGTCAGCCAGCCACGGACAATCGCGTGGTAGCGTTTCTGGATCTGGTGCTGTTCGAACTGCTGCGCCAGCAGGCGGCCTGCCTCGCTGGACAGCCCCATCAGCAGAACGCCGGAGGTCGGCCTGTCGAGACGATGAGCAGTAAAAACATGCTGGCCGATCTGGTCGCGCACGGTTTGCATCACCACGACTTTCTCGTCGCGATCCAGCCAGCTTCGGTGCACCAGCCAGCCAGACGGTTTATTCACCGCCACCAGCCACTCATCCTGATAGAGGATCTCAAGCGTCATGCATCTTCACCGGCAAACAGGGCATCCAGTTTTTCCAGTTCGACCAGCATCACATCGCGCGCAGGGTGCGTCGCCTCCAGCGCCATTTCATAATAGGGAGAGACAGCAAACGCCTGTGGCAGCGGATGACCGCCTTCCAGCAGTGCGTGCATACGCGGAATTAATACCCACTGGAGCCACTCGAACGGTGCCAGCGTATCCAGGCAGAATGGCTGGGTGCTTGCGAACGCTTCTGGCTGCGGCGCAGTCTCCTGCCACAGCTGATGTTGGCGCAAAAGGGCTTCGATGGCGTGCAACCGGGCACGAACGCGATCGTGTTGCGTCATAGTAACCTCAACTGAAAAAGTGAACGGCGCGCAGCATAGCATTGCGGAAGGCAGAAATAAAAAAAGGGAGCACTGTAAAAACAGTGCTCCCGGTTCGTTTCGCAGCATTCCAGCTACAATTCGTGCTCCCTGCTCATCCGTGACAACTTTTCCTGATGCCCGAAGGCCTGGTCATCCGTAAACCGATGCATCCTGCACATATCGTCCTGATATGTTTGTTTCATCCTGAAACATCCTGGCCTTCCTGACCCACCGCTCATCCTGACCGGCTCTCATTCTCCTTCCTGGAGGTGTCCCTTACGCATCCTGCGTTATCCTTTTGCTTCATCCTGAAGCCTTCCTGCAGCGCCATCCTGACGTGTCCTGAGTAAGAAACGCCATCATCCTGATGTTCGTTTCTCGCGTCGGCGTCCTGTCGACAGAGATAGAATCCGCTATTCCGCTTCGTCTTACAACCCACCCTGTCCGCTGTGTAAGCCGTAAGAAAGCACTATAAGTAATGCAATGAACAAGTAATTCATTGAAAAACAGAGTGATATTAATCTTAATTTAATAAGGTAATACTGAATGTTCCAGCGATCTCTCACAAACCTTGTAAGAGATCTCTCACACGCGCTGTAGCATCACGGATTACAGAAGTGGCTCAATTCGGGTAAGGAAATCCGCAAGAGAGGGGGCGAGGATCTCGCGATTGCGGGTTCCGATTGTCTCTTTAACCACTTCACCAGACAGGTTGCAGACGGATATCACATCCAGTTCGCTATCCAGCGTGGCAATAAAGAGTGTCGGAGAAAGCTTAAGGCGCTTTTGCGTAACCAAATGACCAATCAGGTTTTCCTGAACACGCTGCAGATCGTCTTCACTCCAGGTCTGCAACAGGGTCAACGTAATATCAGCAAAGCGTGCAGGCATATCCCCTGCAAATTGCGTGGTATAAAACGCATGAACAGCAGGTTGTATCACAATATCCATTGCCCGTTCAACCGCATTTACATTTTGCTCACCGGTGTTGGGCTTCGGCTGCCAGATCACGTAATCATCCTGAGAAGAGATAATGCATGGCGATGGCACGCCATATAAATCAGCACTTTGCGGCCATGTGCCGTGCTTTTCATGCCATGCATCGCAATAACGGGTCGTGAAGGTAGTGAGGGCATTTGCAGTTTCGATGTCCACCGATTTCTCTCTTCTTGTAAGACAGGATAAACTCAGGCCATAAGTGTACCTGTAAAGTGGCTATGAAACATGTCTTACGAAAATCATCAGGCGTTAACCGGCTTAACGTTGGGTAAATCGACCGATTACCGCGACACCTACGATGCAAGCCTGCTGCAGAGTGTACCGCGCAGCCTGAATCGCGATCCTCTGGGTTTGCACGCGGATGCACTGCCGTTTGTCGGCGGAGATATCTGGACGCTGTACGAACTCTCATGGCTAAATGCTCGCGGTTTGCCGCAGGTGGCGGTGGGCCATGTTGAGCTGGATTACGCCAGCGTTAATCTCGTTGAGTCCAAAAGTTTTAAGCTCTATCTCAACAGTTTTAACCAGACAAAATTCAATAGCTGGGACGACGTTCAGCACACCCTGGAACGTGATTTAAGTGCCTGCGCTCAGGGCAACGTAAGCGTTTCATTGTATCGTCTGGATGAACTCGAAGGGCAGCCCATTGCCCACTTCAACGGTACCTGCATCGACGATCAGGATATTGAGGTGAACAGCTACGAATTCAGCACTGATTATCTCGAAAACGCGGCGAGCGGGAAGGTGGTCGAAGAGACGCTGGTCAGCCATTTGCTGAAGTCCAACTGCCTGATTACCCATCAGCCGGACTGGGGTTCCGTGCAGATCCAGTATCGTGGCCCGAAAATTGACCGGGAAAAACTGCTGCGCTATCTGGTGTCGTTCCGTCATCACAATGAATTCCACGAGCAGTGCGTGGAGCGCATCTTTAATGACATTCAGCGTTTCTGCCATCCTGAGACGCTGAGCGTTTACGCGCGCTATACCCGACGTGGTGGGCTGGATATTAACCCGTGGCGCACCAATACCGATTTTGTGCCTGCGACTGGCCGTCTGGTGCGTCAGTAACATAAATATTTTCATAATATGCGGGCGGTATTCCGCCCGAAGTGTTGTGAAATCTCATAAGCCAGGGCTATTGTAATCAACAGGGAAAGACGATAATCGTCCCGTAAGGAGCTCACTTGATTACACATATTAGCCCGCTTGGCTCAATGGATATGTTGTCGCAGCTGGAAGTGGACATGCTTAAACGCACGGCCAGCAGCGATCTTTATCAACTGTTTCGTAACTGTTCACTTGCCGTACTGAACTCCGGAAGCCTGACAGATAACAGTAAAGAACTGCTGTCCCGCTTCGAAAGCTTTGATATCAACGTGCTGCGCCGCGAGCGTGGCGTGAAACTGGAAGTGATCAACCCGCCGGAAGACGCCTTCGTCGACGGGCGCATTATTCGCTCACTTCAGGCCAACCTGTTTGCCGTGCTGCGTGACATCCTGTTTGTTAACGGGCAGATCCACAACGCAGGCCGTTTCCAGCATCTCGACCTGGAAAGCTCTGTTCATATCACCAACCTGGTGTTCTCGATTTTGCGAAACGCTCGTGCCCTGCACGTCGGCGAAGCACCGAACATGGTCGTTTGCTGGGGCGGCCACTCCATTAACGAAACCGAATATCTCTATGCCCGTCGGGTGGGAACGCAACTCGGCCTGCGTGAACTGAATATCTGTACGGGCTGTGGCCCAGGGGCAATGGAAGCGCCAATGAAAGGTGCCGCGGTTGGACATGCGCAACAGCGTTACAAAGAGGGGCGATTTATCGGTATGACCGAACCGTCAATCATCGCTGCTGAGCCACCTAACCCGCTGGTTAATGAGCTGATTATCATGCCGGATATCGAGAAACGTCTTGAGGCGTTTGTCCGTATCGCCCACGGCATAATCATCTTCCCGGGCGGTGTGGGGACAGCGGAAGAGTTGCTTTATCTGCTGGGCATTCTGATGAACCCGGCCAATAAAGATCAGGTTCTGCCGTTGATCCTGACCGGACCAAAAGAGAGCGCCGACTACTTCCGCGTGCTGGACGAGTTCATCGTGCATACGCTGGGGGAATCCGCGCGTCGTCACTATCGCATCATCATTGATGATGCAGCAGAAGTGGCTCGTCAGATGAAAAAATCGATGCCGCTGGTGAAAGAGAATCGTCGTGATACCGGCGATGCTTACAGCTTCAACTGGTCAATTCGTATTGCACCGGACCTGCAGATCCCATTCGAACCTACGCACGAGAATATGGCGAACCTGAAACTCTACCCGGATCAACCGGTGGAAGTCCTGGCTGCCGATCTGCGTCGTGCCTTCTCCGGGATTGTGGCGGGGAACGTGAAAGAGATGGGCATCCGCGCCATTGAACAACATGGTCCGTACAAAATTCACGGTGACCGGGAGATGATGCGTCGCATGGACGATATGCTGCAGGGCTTTGTCGCCCAACACCGCATGAAGCTGCCAGGCTCTGCCTACATTCCTTGCTACGAAATCTGCACTTAACCCTTAGCGTCTTCTCTTAAAGCCGGGTCATCGTACAACGCGTCCCGGCTTTTTTATTACCGAAACAATTCATAGAGATCGCTTATGTCTTTTACAAATCACACCTGGACGCAAACGATTACCTTGATTTTACAACCGTAAATTATCAGCCTTAATCTAACTTACCTGCCATAAAATCCTATAAACCCATTTCTTTACAGCGTAAGACTCGTATATCACGGGTCTCTCTTTCAGCCTGCATGTTGTTGGTGGTAGCCTTCGCGCCCGTAAATTCTCTTTGATGTTTTTTTAACAGATAAATGGTCTAAAGATGCCCACATCATAAGTGGATTATTGCATTTGAGATCGCGATCACTGATAGATTCATAACGAGAATGTATCTTTCCGCCCGCCAATAGTTACGGGTGAAAATTATTAAAAAACCGTCACTGAACGAATTTCATATTACCGTCAGGCACTTTTTCATCGGATTTGACTTAAAACCTGACAATTTGCTTCCTCCAGGAGATACAGATGGAAACCACTCAAACCAGCACCGTTGCTTCGATTGAATCCCGAAGTGGTTGGCGCAAAACGGATACCATGTGGATGCTTGGCCTTTACGGCACAGCAATCGGCGCTGGTGTACTGTTCCTTCCTATCAACGCAGGCGTCGGCGGTCTGATCCCGCTGATCATCATGGCCATCATTGCTTTCCCGATGACCTTCTTCGCACACCGCGGTCTGACCCGCTTCGTGCTGTCCGGTAAAAACCCGGGCGAAGACATCACTGAAGTGGTTGAAGAGCACTTCGGTATCGGCGCAGGTAAACTGATTACCCTGCTCTACTTCTTCGCGATTTACCCAATTCTGCTGGTTTACAGCGTGGCAATCACCAACACCGTTGAAAGCTTCATGACGCACCAGCTGCACATGACGCCGCCTCCGCGTGCAATTCTGTCTCTGATCCTGATCGTAGGCATGATGACTATCGTGCGCTTCGGTGAGCAGATGATTGTTAAAGCAATGAGCGTACTGGTCTTCCCGTTCGTGATTGCTCTGATGGTACTGGCTTGCTACCTGATCCCACAGTGGAACGGTGCAGCACTGGAAACTCTGTCCCTGAGCAGCGCATCTGCAACCGGTAACGGCCTGCTGATGACCCTGTGGCTGGCGATTCCGGTAATGGTCTTCTCCTTCAACCACTCCCCAATCATCTCCTCCTTCGCAGTGGCGAAGCGTGAAGAGTACGGCAACGGTGCAGAGAAGAAATGCTCCAGCATCCTGGCACGTGCACACATCATGATGGTACTGACCGTGATGTTCTTCGTGTTCAGCTGCGTACTGAGCCTCTCCCCGGCGGATCTGGCAGCAGCGAAAGAGCAGAACATCTCTATTCTGTCTTACCTGGCGAACCACTTTAACGCACCAGTCATTGCGTGGATGGCACCTATCATCGCAATTATCGCCATCACCAAATCCTTCCTCGGTCACTACCTGGGCGCGCGTGAAGGCTTCAACGGTATGGTGATCAAATCTCTGCGCGGTAAAGGCAAGAGCATTGAAATCAGCAAGCTGAACAAAATCACCGCTCTGTTCATGCTGATCACCACCTGGGCAGTTGCGACTCTGAACCCAAGCATCCTGGGCATGATTGAAACTCTGGGTGGCCCGGTTATCGCGATGATTCTGTTCCTGATGCCGATGTACGCGATTCAGAAAGTGCCTGCGATGCGTAAATACAGCGGCCACATCAGCAACGTCTTCGTTGTTGTGATGGGTCTGATTGCCATCTCCGCTATTTTCTTCTCACTGTTCAGCTAATACCTCCTGCGCCGTCCTCGGGCGGCGCATTCTTCCTCTCTGACTGAAAGCAATGGACGCATCATGATTAGCGTATTCGATATTTTCAAAATCGGTATTGGTCCTTCCAGCTCTCACACCGTCGGACCAATGAAAGCCGGTAAGCAGTTCACGGATGACTTGATTGCACGCGGCATTCTGCATGACGTAACCCGCGTGGTTGTTGATGTTTACGGTTCTCTTTCCCTGACCGGGAAAGGCCACCATACCGATATCGCCATTATCATGGGCCTGGCGGGAAACCTGCCGGATACCGTTGATATTGACGCGATCCCTGGCTTCATCCAGGACGTTAATACCCACGGTCGCCTGCTGCTGGCAAATGGCGAACATGAAGTGGAATTCCCGGTTGATCGCTGCATGAATTTCCATGCTGACAACCTGTCGCTGCACGAAAACGGTATGCGTATCACTGCGCTGGCCGGCGACAAAGCGGTATACAGCCAGACTTACTACTCTATCGGCGGTGGTTTTATCGTCGACGAAGACCACTTTGGTCAAACCAGTACCTCTTCGGTCGATGTGCCTTATCCGTACAAAACTGCGGCGGACCTTCAGCGTCACTGCCAGGAGACAGGACTTTCCCTCTCCGGCCTGATGATGAAAAACGAGCTGGCACTTCACAGCAAAGCGGAGCTGGAACAGCACTTTGCTAACGTTTGGGAAGTGATGCGCGGCGGTATTGAGCGCGGGATCACCACCGAAGGCGTTCTGCCTGGCAAGCTTCGCGTGCCGCGTCGTGCAGCAGCGCTACGCCGTATGTTGGTTAGCACCGACAAAACGACAACAGATCCTATGGCAGTCGTGGACTGGATCAATATGTTCGCGCTGGCAGTAAACGAGGAGAACGCCGCAGGTGGCCGCGTGGTCACCGCGCCGACCAACGGTGCCTGCGGTATCGTTCCGGCCGTGCTCGCGTACTACGACAAGTTTATCCGCGAAGTGAACGCTAACTCTCTGGCGCGCTACCTGCTGGTCGCCAGTGCAATCGGTTCCCTGTATAAGATGAACGCGTCAATTTCTGGTGCGGAAGTAGGCTGTCAGGGTGAAGTCGGTGTGGCTTGCTCTATGGCGGCGGCGGGTCTGGCTGAGCTGTTGGGTGCAAGCCCAACGCAGGTGTGCATTGCTGCAGAAATTGGCATGGAACATAACCTGGGGCTGACCTGTGACCCGGTTGCCGGACAGGTACAGGTGCCGTGTATCGAGCGTAACGCGATCGCTTCCGTGAAAGCGGTGAACGCTGCACGTATGGCCCTGCGTCGTACCAGCGAACCGCGCGTCTGTCTCGATAAAGTTATCGAAACCATGTACGAAACCGGGAAAGATATGAACGCCAAATACCGCGAAACCTCTCGCGGCGGTCTGGCGATGAAGATCGTTACCTGCGATTAAGCCTCTCAGGAAGCCTCGTTTTGCGAGGCTTCTTCCTGTTTCCCCTCACACTATTCGTTTCATCCTGCCGACAGTGTTACCCTTTACCCATCAGATTTAAGGGAGAATCTCTGTGGCTGTTCATTTGCTTATTGTCGACGCACTCAACCTGATTCGCCGGATCCATGCGGTACAAGGCACCCCCTGTAAAGACACTTGCCTGCACGCACTGGAGCAGCTTATCCGCCATAGCGAACCGACCCATGTTGTGGCCGTGTTTGACGACGAAGCGCGTAATACTGGCTGGCGACATCAGCGTCTTCCGGATTACAAGGCCGGACGTGCCCCGATGCCAGACGATCTGCATGCCGAGATGCCCGCCATTCGCGCCGCCTTTGAACAGCGCGGCGTACCTTGCTGGGGGGCGCATGGCAATGAAGCTGACGATCTGGCGGCAACACTTGCGGTTAAAGTCGCCAGCGTCGGGCATCAGGCGACAATTGTTTCAACCGATAAAGGCTACTGCCAGCTGCTCTCGCCTACGATCCGCATCCGTGATTACTTCCAGAAACGCTGGCTCGATGCCCCTTTCATTGCCAGTGAGTTTGGCGTCTCGCCTGAACAGCTGCCAGATTACTGGGGGCTGGCGGGGATCAGCAGCTCGAAGGTGCCGGGTGTCGCGGGTATAGGACCAAAAAGTGCCGCTCAGTTGCTAACGGATTTTCAGAGTCTGGAAGGGATTTACGCCAGGCTGGATGAGGTGCCGGAAAAATGGCGCAAGAAGCTTGAAGCACACAAAGAGATGGCCTTTATCTGCCGGGATGTAGCGACGCTACAAACGAGTTTACAGCTGGACGGGAATTTGCAGCAGTTAAGGCTGGAACGTTAATACAATTCACGATTTGTCTGCCCGGCAAGCACAGCGCCACCGGGCAAAATAAAGCACACACTATCGCTCGTCGCGACGTCCACCGACAGCGGCCCACCAGCGACGAATATGCACCGTCACCTCTTCGCGGTCGTGATACAGCTGACGCGCCTGGATCTCCGCGTTAATGCCATGCTCATCCAGTTGCTGCTGAATATAAGCCAGATTCTGCGACACTTCCTCATAGCGCTTTTTCATTGGCAACTTGAGGTTGAAGATCGTCTCACGACACCAGCCGTTCACCAGCCAGGAAGCCATCAGCGCGGCCACTTTGGCCGGTTTCTCAACCATATCGCACACCATCCAGGAGATGTTGTTCCGGTTCGGACGATAGCGGAAACCATCTTCACGCAGCCAGGTAACCTGCCCGGTATCCATCAGGCTTTGTGCCATCGGGCCGTTATCGACAGATGAAACCCACATGTTACGTTTCACCAGTTGGTAGGTCCAGCCGCCCGGGCACGCACCGAGATCGACGGCATACATGCCGTTTGCCAGACGCTCGTCCCACTCATCTGCCGGGATAAAGACGTGGAAGGCTTCTTCCAGCTTCAGCGTTGAACGGCTCGGCGCATCGGCCGGGAAGCGCAAACGCGGGATGCCCATAAAGAAGGGAGAGTTGTTGGTGGTGTATGAATACCCCGTATAGCAGCAGCCTGGTGCGATAAAGAAGATATGCACCACCGGACGTTTAGGCGTTTCGTAGTTCGTCAGGATACCCGCATCACGCAGCGCTGCACGCAGCGGTACGGTAAATTTGCGGCAGAACTTCATCAGCTCTTTGCTTTCATTGGTATCCGCCACTTCAACGCGCAGATCCCCGCCCTTCTCCACCACGCCCTGCAGCATGCCGACAATTGGGGTGATACGGTCTTCCGGCGGAAGATCCTTCAGCAGCTCACCCGCGACAAACATCTGGCGGGCAAAGATCAATGAGTTGAAAGGTAGTTCACGCGCCAGCTTATCCGCGTCTTCAGGCTGATAGCATTCAAATACCACATAGCCTGCATTCTCTTTAACACGCGCAAAGCCGAAGACCTCGCGCTTTGCCGCTTTATCGGTAATTTCCGCGGCGCACTCTTTCTCAAACCCCGGGCGACAATATAAAACAACCTTATTCATGAACAACGCCCTTGCGTTTCAGACGGATAGCTCCGATAAACATTAATACCCAACCCGCCAGGAAGCTAACGCCACCGACAGGTGTAACAAACGCCCACAGGCGTAAATGCGAAAGTGCCAGACAGTAGAGACTGCCACTGAAAAGCACGGTGCCCAACGCCATAAAGACGCTGCTCCAGTAAAACCAGATACTGATACGGCGCTGCATCGCCACGGCCAGCCCAAAAATAGCCAACGTGTGGAATGCCTGATATTCAAGGCCGGTCTGGATCCAGCCCATCTCTACTGCGCCCAAAGACTTGCTTAATACATGTGCGCCAAAAGCGCCCAGTGCAACAAAAATAAAGCCACTCACCGCGGCAAAAATCAGCATGAATCGGCTGGTCATGTTTAAGTCCTGAATTGATGCGTGCCCGGCACACAAACGTTATTGTTCATACCTGAAGCGGAATTTTTCTTGCTCGCTTGCCGCTTTCGCCAGTATCCACTGCCGGAAAGCGGCTATTTTACCCAGTTCTGCCTGACTGTCATGACAAACCAGATAAAACGCATTCTTGCTGACCAGAACATCATTAAAAGGGCAAACCAGGCGGCCTGCCTCAATTTCGGACTGCGCCATGACGTTGTTCGCCAACGCCACGCCCTGCCCGTGAATAGCAGCCTGTAACACCATCGCACTGTGGCTAAAAATCGGCCCCTGCTGCACGTTTATATGAGTAAGACCTAATTGACGGGTATAAGTTTGCCAGTCACGGCGAGACGCATCATGTAAAAGTGTATGTTGCGCCAGGTCAGCAGGTGTCTTCAGCGCCTTTTCACCCGTTAATAGCAGAGGCGAACAGACCGGCAGGAGATATTCTGCGTATAATTTTTCGACGCGCAAGCCCGGCCAGTTACCGCGACCGTAAAAAATGGCGACATCTACGTCATCTGCCAGCTTGTCTTCCTGACGATCTACCGCCTGGATTCGAACGTCGATCCCCGGATAAGCTGAGTTAAAGCTTGAGAGTCTTGGCACCAGCCATTGAATGGCAAAACTGGGCAATAAACTAACAGTCAGGGCACCTTTTGCACTTCGGGCCTGCAGCTTACGCGTGGCCTCCGTGAGCTGGGAAAAAATCTCTTTAATATCCTGAAAATAGCTCTGCCCCTCTTCGGTCAACAGCAACGAACGGTTGCGTCGACGAAACAGCTTAAGGCCCAGAAAATCCTCCAGGGACTTGATTTGGTGACTTACTGCGGCCTGTGTCACAAAAAGCTCATCTGCTGCACGTGTAAAGCTCAGGTGACGTGCTGCTGCATCAAAAACACGTAATGCATTAAGGGGTGGCAATCGCTTCGACATGGTTATCTGGCTTAGATGTTAACGGATTTTAACAAACAGGAAACAACGTTTAACCTATTAGTTTTTTTTATCTGAGACATTATAATTTGTCCGTTGAGGAACTACCAGCAAATACCTATAGTGGCGGCACTTCCTGAGCCGGAACGAAGAGCTTTTTTTGGAATGCGTGTTCTGAAGGGCTTTTGGCTTACGGTTGTGATGTTGTGTTGTTGTGTTTGCAATTGGTCTGCGATTCAGACCACGGTAGCAACGCTACCAATTTTTCACTTCCTGTACATTTACCCTGTCTGTCCATAGTGATTAATGTAGCACCGCCAATTTGCGGTGCTTTTTTTTCGCCTGCGATCTTAGTGCTGAATCTCAACCATCTCTTTAACATCGCTTCGGTTGATCTGCTGCTTGTTCCCGTTGGCATCTTTGTATGAAATCATCCCGGTATCATTATCAGTTGACGGTTTCCCTTCCGAAACGATGGAACGACCATCGTTGGTGTGCATCACGTAGTTGTTACCAGAACAGGCGCTCAGGGCAAAAGTAAACGCACAGGCAGAAATGATTGCAGCTGTCTTGTTCATGATTATTCTCCTTTAGCAATTAATGCTATTCAAACCTCGATTTATAACAGGCTAAAACATCCGCCTAACACTATTTAGCATAACCTGCTTTTTTGGGGTCATCAGGATAAGCAGACAATTCTGATAGATATCAACCTCCTTGCCCTGCCGCTGAAATTGCGCGACGATCTTGCTATTGAAATGAGGAATCCCATGAACGCTTTCAGTCCCGCACATTTTCGCGAACAGTTTCCGGCGCTGGCCGATGCCGGTATTTATCTTGATAGCGCTGCCACCGCCCTGAAGCCACAGGCGGTTATTGAAGCGACGCAGCAGTTCTACAGCCTGAGCGCCGGGAATGTGCATCGCAGCCAGTTTGCCGAAGCGCAGCGTCTGACCGCGCGCTATGAAGCCGCACGCGATCAGGTAGCACGTTTGATCAATGCAGAAGGCGGGAAAAATATCGCCTGGACGCGGGGCACGACCGAAGCCATCAATATGGTGGCCCAGTGCTATGCACGCCCGTTGCTACAGCCAGGAGATGAGATCATCGTCAGTGAGGCAGAGCACCATGCCAACCTGGTACCGTGGTTGATGGTCGCTGAGCAAACGGGGGCACGTATTGTGAAACTCCCACTGGGATCAGATCTCCTGCCCGACGTGGCTCAACTGCCTGAGTTGATTACTCCACGCAGCCGCATTCTGGCCCTCGGGCAGATGTCGAACGTCACGGGGGGATGTCCGGATCTGGCTCAGGCCATTCGCATCGCCCATGCCAGCGGCATGGTGGTGATGGTCGATGGCGCACAAGGGATCGTGCATTTCCCTGCTGATGTGCAAAAGCTGGATATTGATTTTTACGCTTTCTCTGCACACAAGCTGTACGGCCCCACCGGCATCGGAGCGTTGTACGGTAAGCCGGAACTGCTGGCGCAAATGACACCGTGGCTCGGTGGCGGCAAAATGATTACCGAAGTGACCTTCGACGGCTTTAAAACCCAGGAGATTCCCTATCGCCTTGAAGCCGGTACGCCAAACGTGGCCGGCGTCATTGGTCTGAGTGCCGCTCTCGAATGGCTTGCTGAAACAGACACTGCTCAGGCTGAAAGCTGGAGCCGCGGACTGGCGACGCTCGCAGAGGAAGAACTCAAAAAGCGCCCGGGTTTCCGCTCGTTCCGCGTTCAGGATTCCAGCCTGCTCGCCTTTGATTTTGCGGGCGTTCATCATAGCGACATGGTGACGCTACTTGCCGGGTATGGCATTGCCCTGCGTGCCGGACAGCATTGTGCCCAGCCGCTCCTGGCGGCACTCGGCGTTAGCGGTACGCTACGCGCCTCGTTTGCGCCATATAATACCCAAAGCGATGTTGATGCGCTGGTTGCCGCCGTCGACCGCGCCCTTGAAATACTGGTGGATTAATGACTCACGCTGCTTTAGCCGGACACCCGTTTGGCACGGTCATCACAGAAGAGACCTTAAAACAGACCTTCGCCCCTCTCTCACAATGGGAAGATAAATATCGCCAGTTAATCCTTCTCGGTAAACAGCTCCCGACGCTGTCTGACGACCTAAAAGCGCAGGCAAAAGAGATCGCTGGCTGCGAGAACCGCGTCTGGCTGGGCGTAAGCGTCGCCGGCGAGAAGCTGCATTTCTTTGGCGACAGCGAAGGACGTATTGTCCGCGGGCTGTTGGCGGTACTGTTAACCGCCGTCGAGGGGAAAAGCGCGGCGGAGTTGCTGGCACACTCGCCGCTGGCGCTGTTTGATGAGCTTGGGCTGCGGGCGCAGCTTAGCGCCTCACGCGGCCAGGGTCTGATCGCGCTCAGCGAAGCGGTGCAGGATGCGGCACGTCAGGCTCAGGCCTGACGTTCTGCCTTCGCCATCATTTTCTTCAGGGCGTGGGATACAGCTATAAAACCGAAGGACGCGGTCACCATAGTGGCCGCACCAAAGCCTGAGGCACAATCCATACGTTTTGGCCCTTCCGCCGTACTTTTCATCGCACAGACAGAACCATCAGCCTGCGGGTAGACCAGCGCTTCTGTAGAAAACACGCAGTCAACGCCGAGCTTGCCTTTGCTGTTCTTCACCACGTTGAAGTCGCTCTTCAGCCTTTCACGCAGCTTGGCAGCCAGCGGATCCTGAATGGTTTTCGCCAGATCGGCCACCTGGATCTGCGTAGGGTCGATCTGCCCTCCTGCGCCACCAGTGGTGACCAGAGGTACCTTGTAACGACGACAGTAAGCGATCAACGCCGCTTTAGGGCGTACGCTGTCAATGGCATCAATCACATAGCTGTAGCCTTTATTCATGTACTCTGCGACGTTATCGGCTGTCACAAAGTCGTCAATGACCGTCACCCGGCATTCAGGGTTGATCAGACGAATACGCTCCGCCATGACCTCAGATTTTGCCAGACCGACGTTATCACGCAGGGCATGGATTTGACGGTTGGTGTTGGTGACGCACACGTCGTCCATATCAATCAGCGTGATTGCGCCAATACCGGTTCTCGCCAGCGCTTCTGCCGCCCAGGAACCCACACCACCAATACCCACGACGCAGACGTGCGCATCCGCAAACAGCTGCAGGGCTTTTTCACCATAGAGACGTGCCGTGCCGCCAAAACGCTGACGCCAGGCATCGCTGATTACCACTGACATAAAACCTCAGATGTAAAAAGGGTGAGGTTTCTCCTCACCCTGAACATGAATCCGTATTGCGCTCAGAATACCACAATCAGCCGCTGAATACGCTTCCTGCACCCGGCGCTGCTTTGAGCACCCATACGCGTCCGTAGTGGTTATACCAGCCGGCACGGTGACCCGCATCCGGACCAATCCCCTGATAGATATCGAAGTGCTGACCTTTAATCGCCCCACCCACATCCAGCGCCACCATCAGACGTAGCTCATACTGGCCGTTAAATTTGCCATTATTATCCAGCAGAGGCACTTCCGCGAGCAGCGTAGTGCCAGCAGGAATAATTGAACGATCCGATGCCACAGACGCACGACCAATCAGCGGTACAGCGCTCGCCCCTTTCACCGGAGCAAAGTTTTGCGGTTTAAAGAAGACAAACGACGGGTTTTGTTCCAGCAGCTCGCGCACCTCGGCTTCGCTGTGTTTTTCACCCCACTCGCGGATCGCCTGCATCGACATATCTTCTTTCTTCACTTCGCCGCGATCGATCAACACCTTACCAATACTACGATAGGCATGGCCGTTTTTACCGGAATAGCTGAAGAAGTTAAGCGGCGAACCATCACCGAAATCAATATAACCGCTGCCCTGAACATCCATGATGAAGTTATCCATCAGTGAATTGCTGTAAGCCAGGACGTAGTTTTCGCTCAACGCACCAGAGTAGATTTCTGCACGGGACGGCAGGCGGCCGCGTTTTGGCGGCATACGATAAATTGGATACTGGAATTCGCCCTGGCGGGAGTGGCGCGCCTGAATCACTGGCGTGTAATACCCCGTGAACTGGACGTTCCCGTAGTTATCTGCCCCTTCCATCTGCCAGGCGTCGATACCAAACTGGCGCATGTTGCGCGTATCGCCGCCCGCGCGCAGCCAGTCCTGTACTGCACTGTAAACATTGTTTTGTGAGCCATACAGGCGTGGTGACGCATTGCGGATCTGATAGACCTGCTCGGAGAAATCTCCGGCGTTAATCGGTGCGCCAACAGCATCAGGCTGGTTAACTAAGGAGAAAGGCTGGGATAATTTCCCGTCTTTGTACTGTTGACCGCGATCGGTCGGTTTGGAAGAGCAGGCCGCAAGAATGGCTACCATTGCGCCCGTCATCAGATACTTCGCCCAACGTCCTTTCATTATATCTCGTCTTAAAGTTGCCCATTTCCGCGTAATGAAGATAACAAACCGCCAGGGCTAATGAAATGCGATCGCATGACCTTTGGCAAACTTTGCGCAAAAAATAGTCCAAACAGAGCCATGCCGTTCAATTTGCATACAAAATCATGATTTATGTGAAAAAGGGGTTGCATCACAAACCTATCCGAGTATAGTGCGCATCCACGGACGCGGGGTGGAGCAGCCTGGTAGCTCGTCGGGCTCATAACCCGAAGGTCGTCGGTTCAAATCCGGCCCCCGCAACCAATTAAAATTTGATGAAGTATCTTCTACAACAGTAGAAAGACGGACGCGGGGTGGAGCAGCCTGGTAGCTCGTCGGGCTCATAACCCGAAGGTCGTCGGTTCAAATCCGGCCCCCGCAACCAATCAAATTTGAAGAAGTAAGTTTCTACAGAAGTAGAAAGACGGACGCGGGGTGGAGCAGCCTGGTAGCTCGTCGGGCTCATAACCCGAAGGTCGTCGGTTCAAATCCGGCCCCCGCAACCAACACTTCTTAAAACAATAAACACCCTTAAGGGTGTTTTTTTGTATCTGTCGTTTGTGAATTTGCCGGGTATTTCACCCGGCTGAAAGATTTACCCGCGTCGCGCCAGCGTCGCCCCATCAGAGAAATACGCTCGGATCCCTGCCAGAATCGACTCCGCTACCTCCTGCTGGAATTTTGCCGTCTTGAGCTTACGCTCTTCTTCAACATTACTGATAAAAGCCGTCTCAACCAGAATGGACGGAATGTCCGGCGCCTTGAGCACCGCAAACCCGGCCTGTTCTACGCTGTTTTTATGCAGCTTATTGATGTTACCCAGCTTGCCCAACACCGCTTTACCAAATTTCAGGCTGTCGTTGATGGTCAGTGATTGCACCATATCGAACATGGTGTGATCGACATAACGGTCGCCGCTTTTGCCCACACCACCGATAAGATCCGAGGCGTTCTGGGTATCCGCGAGATATCTCGCGGCAGTACTGGTCGCCCCTTTGGTTGAGAGCGCAAACACCGAAGAACCGCTTGGCTGGCGGCTGGTAAACGCATCCGCATGGATAGACACAAACAAATCGGCGCGCTGCTTCTGCGCTTTTGCCACGCGAACTTTCAGCGGAATAAAGACATCTTCATTACGCGTCATATAGGCGCGCATATTGCCTTCTTTATCGATCAACGCCTTCAGACGGCGGGCGATTTGCAGCACCACGTCTTTTTCGCGGGTGCGATATTTTCCGACAGCACCCGAGTCTTCCCCGCCGTGCCCCGGATCAAGCATGATCACAATCGGACGATCGCGCCCTGCTTTACCCGGCTGTGGGCCACTTTGCGCAGGTGGAACCTGCTTCTCAAGATTGCCCTGGTTATAATCTTCCAGTAACGCCAACAGAGGATCCTGAATATCCGTCGCATTCGCCGGGTAGAGATCCATTACCAGACGCTCTTTGAAGGTCGCAACAGGCGCGAGAGCAAACAGTTGAGGCTTAACGTTCTGCTTCAGCTCAAACACCATACGCACGGTTTGCGGATCAAACTGCCCGACGCGCGCCGATTTAATAAACGGATCGTCACCGCGGATCTGCGCCGCCATCCCCTTCAGCACGGAATTGAGATTCACCCCTTCGAGATCCACGACCACGCGTTCAGGATTGCTTAAGGCAAATTGCTTATATTTCAACACGCGATTGGATTCAACCGTCACGCGCGTATAGGTCGACGACGGCCAGACGCGAACCGCCACCACCTGACTTGTGGCGGCTAATCCTACCTGACTGACGCTAAGCAACCACATTGCCCCGGCCCCTTTTAACAAACGGCGACGGCTTATTGCTGAGTTGGATCCCGACATGCTTCTCCCGAGCAAGAAAACTGACTGATATACAAAATGTCCAAATTGACCGAAAACTTTAACGAATGACGCAAAAACTGTCATCTATAAAAGGGTAAACAATCATACGTTAACGCACGGATTACTTATTAATTTCTGTGGGTCGCGGAAAATTTGCGCTTGCACACACGCCCACAATCGAATAAAAATACAGAAATTACGAATAAACATTCATTAAGGGTTGTGCCATGGTGAAGGAGCGTAGAACCGAACTGGTCCAGGGATTCCGCCATTCTGTTCCCTATATCAACGCCCATCGGGGAAAAACGTTTGTCATCATGCTTGGCGGCGAAGCCATTGAGCATGAAAATTTTTCCAGCATCGTCAATGACATTGGCCTGCTACACAGCCTCGGGATCCGCCTGGTGGTGGTCTATGGCGCGCGCCCGCAGATCGACGCCAACCTGGCCGCACACCACCACGAGCCGATTTACCACAAACATACCCGCGTTACGGATGCGAAAACCCTGGAGCTGGTGAAGCAAGCTGCAGGTCTGCTGCAGCTGGATATTACGGCTCGCCTGTCGATGAGCCTGAACAACACGCCATTGCAGGGTGCGCATATCAACGTCGTGAGCGGTAACTTCATCATTGCCCAGCCGCTCGGCGTGGACGATGGCGTCGATTACTGCCATAGCGGCCGTATTCGTCGTATTGATGAAGAAGCTATTCACCGCCAGCTGGACAGCGGTGCCATCGTGCTGATGGGCCCGGTCGCCGTTTCCGTGACCGGAGAAAGCTTTAACCTGACGTCTGAAGAGATTGCCACGCAGCTGGCGATCAAGCTGAAGGCGGAAAAAATGATTGGGTTCTGCTCTTCCCAGGGTGTCGTAAACGATGAAGGGGTGATTGTGCCCGAACTCTTCCCTAATGAAGCCCAGGCCCGCGTAGAAGCACTGGAAGCTGAAGGTGACTACCATTCTGGTACCGTGCGTTTTCTGCGTGGTGCGGTGAAAGCCTGTCGCAGCGGCGTGCGCCGCAGCCACCTGATCAGCTATCAGGAAGACGGCGCCCTACTGCAGGAGCTGTTCTCCCGCGACGGTATTGGTACACAGATTGTGATGGAGAGTGCGGAGCAGATCCGCCGCGCCACCATCAATGATATCGGCGGTATTCTGGAACTGATCCGGCCGCTGGAGCAACAGGGTATTCTGGTGCGTCGTTCGCGGGAACAGCTGGAAATGGAGATCGACAAATTCACCATTATTCAGCGCGATAACCTGACCATTGCCTGTGCCGCACTCTATCCATTCCCGGAAGAGAAGATCGGTGAAATGGCCTGCGTGGCGGTGCATCCTGATTACCGCAGCTCCTCACGCGGCGAAATGCTGCTTGAGCGCGTGGCAGCGCAAGCCCGCCAGATGGGCCTGAGCAAGCTGTTCGTCCTGACGACACGCAGCATTCACTGGTTCCAGGAGCGTGGATTCACGCCGGTGGATATAGATTATCTGCCAGAAACGAAGAAAGAGATGTACAACTATCAGCGCCGCTCAAAAGTGCTGATGGCTGATCTGGGATGATACGATGCCCTCACCGTCTGGTGAGGGCTTTCGCTTAAAGAGACTCAAATATCGCGCTCAGTCCGCTCCGGCGCTCTGTACGGGTGGCAATGGCCTGCACCAGCACACGTTCATCGGTATAGAGTGACAAGCGCTGACGCGCGCGAGTAATCGCGGTATAAATCAGCTCGCGGGTAATAACAGGTGAAAGCTGTGTCGGCAGGATCAGCGCCGCATGGTTAAACTCGGAGCCCTGGGATTTATGCACCGTCATCGCCCACGCGGTTTCATGCTCAGGCAAACGGCTGGGCTGGAAAGACTTCACGCTACCGTCCGGCAACTGGAACCAGACGCGCAGCCCCTGGCCGCGATCGAGCGCAATCCCGATATCCCCGTTAAACAACCCCAGCACACTGTCGTTGCGGGAGATCATTACGGGTCGTCCTTCAAACCAGCGCGAATGCGGCATCCGGTTGATTTTGTGCTTCTGAACAAGAAGCTGCTCCAGCCTGTCGTTCAGCCCACTGACGCCAAACGGCCCTTCCCTCAGTGCACACAGTAACTGGTACTCACCAAAGGCGGCAATGACCCGCTCTGGTGAGTTGCGCTGTTGGACACATGCCAGGAAATGCTGATACCCCTCCAGGGCGTCATCCAGCATCACCTGATACTCTTCTCCGCTTTGCAGTGATTTTTTCTCGATGTCGGTAAACGTACCGTCAAACACCGCACGCGTACTGTGCCGATCGCCACGGTTTACCGCGGCAGCCAGTTGGCCGATACCGGAGTCGCTGCCGAAACGATAGCTTTTTTGCAGCAGGCACAGGCTGTCACGTAGCGCTCCCGCCACCGGCGAGTTATCGGGTTCAAGTACGCATCCGGTCAAACGCTCCAGCTCCTGAGCACGCGCGGTGGTGTAGCCAAAGCTGGCGTAAGTACAAATATCCCCCAGCACCGCCCCAGCTTCCACTGAAGCAAGCTGGTCACGATCGCCCAGAAAAATGACACGCGCATGGGGCGGCAGAGCATCAATCAACCGCGACATCATCGTCAGGTCGATCATCGATGCTTCATCTACCACCAGTACGTCCAGATGCAACGGGTTACCCGCATGATATCGCAGACGCTGGCTACCTGGCTGAGCACCGAGTAATCGGTGCAGCGTGCTGGCTTCATTTGGGAAAAGCGCAAGTTGCTCCCCGGTGAGCGGCAGCTTTTGCAATGCCCCACCTAACGATTCCGTCAGACGAGCCGCCGCTTTGCCAGTGGGGGCCGCCAGACGAATACGGCACTTGTGCTCGCCCGATAGCTGGATCAACGCGGCAAGCAGTTTTGCCACGGTGGTCGTTTTCCCGGTTCCCGGGCCACCAGAGATAACCGAGATCCGCCGCGTCAACGCCACGGCTGCCGCGACTTTTTGCCAGTCTGTCGCCTCATCAGAGGTAAACAGCGTATCCAGCACGTGCCGGAGTTGCGCGTCATCGCAAGGCAGAGGCGCATTCGTCTCGCTGAAGAAACGCGCCACCGTCAGTTCATTGCGCCACAGCCGGTTAAGGTACAAACGTTCGCCGCTCAGGATCATCGGCGTCCCGGTATCGGTTCCGCTCACGGCGGGCGAGCCGAGTAATATCGCCTGCCAGTCCACTGCGTCATCCAGCAACGTGAAACACGCCTGTAAAGCCGGAGGCATTTTCTCATCAACAACCAGACGCGACAGCGGCAGGCAGACATGCCCCTCTCCCGCGTCTTTACTCAGGATTGCGGCGGCGAGCATCACGGCGGGTTCATCGCCTGCCACCATCATGGCGAACTGTACATCGAGGTGGCGGAGTAATCGTTGTTCTACCGCTTCCAGCAATAGCGCCTGCATCGTCATGCCACCTCCTCTGTGCTTGCGGCAAACAAGTTATCCATTTTTTCAATCAGTTCCACAGCCGGACGCGTACTAAAGATGCCAGAGCGCGGGTCGCTAGCATCCACTCCGCGCAGGAACAGGTAAATAACGCCGCCAAAATGGTCTTCGTAACGATAATCGGCAATGCGATGCCGCAGGTACCGATGCAGCGCCAGGGTATAGAGCTGATACTGCAGATCGTAGCGATGTGCTTGCATGGCTGATGCCATCGCCTGCTGGGTATAGGCTTCGCTGTTTTCACCCAACCAGTTTGATTTGTAGTCCAGCAGGTAGTAACGCCCTTCGTGGCGGAAAACCAGGTCAATAAAACCTTTTAACATTCCTTGCACCTGGCGGAAGTTCAGCGGAGGACAACCGGCAGACAACGGATCATGCTCGCGGATCAACGCATCAAGCGCGTCGGCCCTGAGCGGGCTGGCAATAGGAAGATAAAACTCCATCTCCACCTGTTTATCTTTGGCACTCAACTGGCTCAGCGAGATCCCTTGCGCAGTAAGCGGAGCGTGCAGAACGGTGCTGATCCAGTCTGTGAGAACCGCTTGCCACTGTGCGTCATAGCCTCCACTCTGCAACATCTTCAGCACCCACTCTTCAGAGACTGGCTGGGTAAAATCCAGCTCTTCAAACAGGCTATGTAAAAATGTGCCTCGTGAGGCGCCACGCGGGAATTGATGCGGAGTGAGTACTGGCTCAACAGGTACGCTACCGGTCCCTGCTGCATCGACGTCCAGTTTTGGCATCAGATCCTGCGCAATGCTCTGCCCGTGCTGCTGTAAACCGGAATAACTCGTCACACGCCAGTCGTCAGCAATTGTGCGCACAACCTGGCGGGCATGGAGCTCAGACTCGCGCAGCTCCGGCATTTGCCAGCGGCTATTATCGGGCTGCGACGGAATGTGCAGGGCAGTATGATCCCCACAAAGTGATTCGATGCACTGACGCAGACCTGCTGCATCTTTGGGTTCGCCGAGCTGAATAAGCCGCCCCAGCGCACTCAGATGAAAATCGCTCTCCCCGGTCTTCTCACCACGGCGACGAAACAGTGGGGCTACACCCAGGCTGCAGTGCCAGACCGAACGGGTCAACGCTACATAGAGCAGGCGTAAATCTTCCGCCAGACGTTCGGCCTCTGCCAGTTCAACGCTGGACTCTGCTTTACTGAGATCAAGCACCGCCTCAAATGACTCGCGATCGTGGTAAAAGGCCTGCTCCTGCACGCGGTAATTGGCAATAAACGGCAACCAGACCAGCGGATACTCCAGGCCTTTCGACTTGTGAATGGTGACGATCTGCACCAGATGTTTATCACTTTCAAGACGCATCTGCTGACTGGACGAATTACTGTTCGGGTCGGCAATCTGTTGCGCCAGCCAGCGCACCAGAGCGTGTTCACTCTCCAGTTGCGTGCCCGCTTCCTGCAGCAGTTCACTGATGTGCAAAATGTCGGTCAGACGACGTTCACCGCCCGCGGTCGCAAGCATATTCTCCGCAATGTGACGCTGCGCCATGAGCTCACGTACCATCGCCATTACACCGCGTCTGTGCCATTTATCCCGGTAGTAAACAAACTCTTCCACTACCGCATCCCACGCGTCTTCGTCGTTGTTGAGCGCATCAATATCACGCGCATTCAGCCCGAGCATCGCGCTGGCTAACGCGCTGCGAAGCGTGCTCTCCCTCTCCGGGGCCAGCACCGCCTGCAGCAGCCATAACATCTCCTGCGCTTCCAGCGTTTCGAAAACACTGTCCCGGTTTGAGAGGTAGACGGACGGAATGTTCAGCAATGTCAGGGCATCGCGGATAAGCGCGGCCTCCTGACGGCTACGCACCAGCACCGTAATATCCGATGCCTTTACAGGGGTTGACTCCTCGCCCCTCCAGAGCACCGCCTCGCCACGTGCCCCCGCACTGAGCCAGTCACGGATTTGCGCGGCACAGTGCTGTGCCATGGCATTTTGATAGTCCGCAACGCCACAGCCTTCTCCGTCCAGCAGCCAGAAGTTCATGGCGGGCTGAGTCGTACCGTTGAACTCGAAGCGCAATGAGGCATTTTTTGTCGCAAATTTTACCGGCTGGAAAGGGATCTCCCGGAACATAAATGCCGTATCCATGCGGCTGAAAAGCGCATTGACGCTCTCTACCATCCCGGGAGATGAACGCCAGTTGGTATCCAGTGTGTAATGTGCGTCAACTTCGCTGCGGGCTTTCATATAGGTGAAAATGTCCGCACCACGAAAAGCGTAAATAGCCTGTTTAGGATCGCCAATTAACAACAGCGCGGTATCAGGCTGTTGTCGCCAGATACGGCGGAAAATGCGGTACTGCTGCGGGTCGGTATCCTGGAACTCGTCAATCATCGCAACCGGGAAACGGTTACGAATAGCCGCGGCAAGCGCTTCACCATTTTCGCTGCATAACGCGGCATCCAGGCGGCTCAACATATCGTCAAACCCAAGTTCACTGCGGCGACGCTTTTCACGCGAGACGGTTTCACGGATCTCCACCATAGCGCGGGTGATCATCAGGTCATTGAGCGTCAACGGTTCGGCCAGCAGGGCTTCGATAGCCACAAACAGCGGATGCTCCGGCACAATGCCATCGGGTTTGGTTCGTTCAACCAGAAAACGCTGAGAGAATTTTTCAAGCGCATCCGGGAGCTGATACCCTCGCGTCTCTTCCTGTGCCCAGGCGCTGATCTTATCGATCCATTTCCCCTGATTTGCACGGTTAAATTTACGTCTGTCGATCCCGGAATTTTCGATGATCGCCTCAATCTCGCCGACCGACGTATTCCACTTTTGCTTGATGGCCGCAATTTTGGCGGTAATTTTTTCATGGCGAGAAGCGAGAGTTTCATCTGCTGGCGGCGGAGATTTGATTACCGGTGCTTCACCCTGAAGATAGCGATCGATGGCACGCAGAAGCTCCTCGGGGCCCTTCCATAACGCATGTACCGCTTCTGCGATATCTCGCGGTAAGGGGTAGCAATGGCGACGCCAGAAATCCGCGCAGGCCTGATAGCGAAGCACGGATTCATCTTCAATGAGCTGCTGCTCAAACAGCATGCCAGATTCAAACGCATTCAGGCTCAGCATGCGCTGACAAAAACCGTGAATGGTGAAGACGGACGCTTCGTCCATCTGCCGTTCAGCGAGAAGCAACCACTGGGCGGCCTGTTGCTTATCAGCAATCTCTTCCAGAAGGCTCGCGTAGAGAGGGTTATCCGTACTCTGACGCAGACAGGCGATACGCAGCTCATGGATATTGGAACGAATACGGCCGCGCAACTCCGCGGTGGCAGCCTCGGTGAAGGTGACGACCAGCAGCTCTTCCACGCTTAAAGGACGTGGAAAAGCCGCGTTACCGCCAAGCCCTAACAGCAGGCGCAGATAGAGCGCGGCAATGGTGAAGGTTTTTCCCGTTCCCGCTGAAGCTTCAATCAATCGTTCACCCTGTAGAGGTAAACGTAAGGGATCAAGAGGCTCAGCGGTATCGGTCATTCTTTCTTACTCCAGGGCATAGTTTGCTGCAGCGCGCTGACGCTCTTCCAGACTTTCCAGCCTTTCGGGTTCACGTACTCCGTTTTCCCGTTCTGGCTACCGGAAACCTGAGACAGGATGGTCATTCCCTGCGGCTTAATCACCGCCTGATGGAAGAACTCGGCAACCTTCTGAGGCGTCAGCTGTTTTATCTCGGCCACTACTTTATCACGCGAATCAAAGTTCAGATTACCGCGATCAAAATCTTTGCTGAGCTGTGACGCTTCTTCACCCAATGTCTGCGGTGGCTGCATCACCTGGGCGATGACGGCCTGCTGGATCTGGGCAAATTCGTCCGGTTTCATGGCGCGCAGTTTTGCTTCCACTTTTGAGAAGAAAGCCTGATAACGCTGCCAGAGATAAGCCGGTTGTTTATCGCTACTTTGCAGCAGGAAACCCAGTCCCCACTGGCGGCCAACGTTCATGGAGAACGCAAAGACCGCATAGCCAAGTTGCTCTTCTGTACGTAGCTGGTTATAGAACCACGGCTGAATAATCTGTCCCAGAACGGCACTCCGCGCTGAACTAGAGAATTCATCATAACCCGTTGGTACAAACACCGCTGCCAGCGCAGAATCCGTACTAGTGCCCGCCTTTTCAAAAATCACATTCTGTTTTTTCTCAACCAGCACATCCTGGTTGCGGCACCACTCGTCACCTTTCGAGCCGAGCTGGGTGCGTACATTCTCCGCCAGCGTTTTGGCCTGCTCTTCACTCATGTTGCCGACGATAAGGAACTCGGGACGCGTGTTGGTTTTCAATGCATCACGGTAAGCGAGGACATCTTTCAATGAGATAGAAGGCAGTAACGCGCGGCGATCTTCACGCTGGAAATAAGGAATTTGCGACAACATTTGCGCTGGCATAAGCGCAAGATCGTAAGCTTTGCCCTTCTCCGCAGAGTCCATCATCTGCGCATACCAGGATTTGGCCTGCTCAAGCTGCTCTTCCGTCGGCGTGTAACTAAAATAGCCCTCAAGCAGCGCCTGGAACAGCTGAGGCAGGCGCTGAGTGTAGCCATTTGCATTGACCATCAAACCGTTATTGGCATTGGTTGAGAAGCTGATTCCCCCCACGGCCGCCTGATTGCTGAGCTGATCGAGCGCGATGCCAGCAAGATAGTCATTCAGGGCGAACATCACCTGATTTTTGGCGCTATTCATCGCCTTAGGGTTACGCAGAACAACGCTGACATCGGCTTTTGGCTCGCTCGCAAAATACCGGCTTGGGGTATACACCACGCGAAGCGTCGGCTCATCAATAATCAGCTCCGGGTGCGGATAGTCCTTCGTGGTTTTGATCAGCGAGAAATCATCCGGAATGTAGGGGTTCAACTCCGGCAGTTTCAACGCAATCTCCCCTGCTCTTTTCTGCCAGTCGGCGAAGGTCTGGGCGCTGATTTTGTCCACCTGATAAGGGGCGTCTACAAAATAGGCCGTTTTGTTATGGGGTTCATTCGGGCTGATGTACCAGATGCGAGCATTCTGCGGGGTCATCATCGCAAGGCGAGCTTTTACGGCGTCAGCATCATACTGATCGGCGATATTGACCGCATCGAGAGTATGTTCCACCGGCACGCGGATCATGGTATCCGCCAGCCACTCCACATAGTCCATGTCGCGGGTAATGGACGGGTAACGGAAATCGAGATCCAGCACGTGAGCCAGTTCATCAAAGTAGCGTTTATCGACGCCTTTATCACGCAGCAGAGAAAGGTAGCTAAAGATCGCCGCCACCACTTCATCACGGTTTGCCTGCCCTTTGTCGGTCAGGGTCGCAGATATCGCCAGCACACCGCTATTGCCGTTCACAACGGGATCGGAGTCGGCTCGAATCCCTTCCACCAGCCCTTGTTTTTGCAGCCAGTCAGAAAGCGTACCCGGGCTACGGTTGCCAATCAGATAGGTCACCAGCTCGTCGGTTTTACTGCGAAACTGTGCCGTGTTGTTATCAATGCGGAATTCAACACGTAACACCTTGCGCGGCAAGGCGGGCACGTAGTGGATAACAATCCCTTTTTGAGCGTCCGTGACTACCGGAACGGTTATCTGAGGCAAGTCGATATTTTTATTCGGCACACGACCAAACGTCTGAGCGGCCATGTTTGCCAGCTCTGGCAGCGGTTTGTTGCTGTAGATAACCGCTTTCATCAGGTTCGCGGAGTAATATTTGTCGCGAAACGCATGCAGCGCATCAAGCACCGGGCTGTTTGGCTTATCGCTTAATGTTTCCAGGTTACCACCGGAGAAACGCGAACCCGGATGCGCCGGGTTAATGGTTTCGGCGCTCACCTGGGCCATGCGCATACCGTCTCGCGTACGGGCAAGGGTTAACTCAGCATTAACGGCATTGCGTTCACGTTCAGCATATTTTTTATCCAGAAGCGGTGCAGCGATGGAATCAGCAAGGCGATCGACCGCCCCTTCCAGTGCATCATTTTCGACTTCGAGATAAAAAGCCGTACGGTACGGTGCTGTGCTGGCATTATGACTACCACCGTGCATTTTCAGATATTCGGACAGGCTATCTGGCTGCGGGTATTTTTTAGACCCCATCAGCGTCATATGTTCCAGATAGTGCGCAAGCCCAGGATGGGCATCAGGATCTTCCAGTGACCCAATCGGCACCACCAGCGCCGAGAGGGATTTCACCGCCTGCGGATCGGAAACCAGCAGCACGGTCATGCCGTTATCAAGGCGAATAGCCTGATACTGACGGGTATCTTTTTCGCTCTTACGGATAGTTTCCTGAACAGGTTGCCAACCGGAGTCTGCTTGAGTGAAGGGAGCCCAAAGGGCGACAAACAAAACCAACGCTTTAAACAAGGTGCTGCCTGGCATTACGACCTCTTTATCACGGCTACATCATTAACAAACTGCGTGCTGGGCACGCCAGCATCTCTTTCTTTGAGTACATCAGTCCGTGATAACAGGTGCATCATAAATGAACACCCTTTCCTGTGCAATTTTTATACAACACTCAGGACTGATTAAATTTGAACAACGGTAAAAGGTAACGCAGTGCCTCTTCCGTGATCGTCTCGAAGTACTCTGGTTCAAGAGTGCGCCATAAGCGCTGATACCAGACATCTTCACCTTCGCCACGTACCATCATGTTTCCTTCATAGGCTTGTATAAATTTACTTCGCGCTTTCTGCAGTGACGCCTCATCCGTTAACATTGCATCATTCTGTACGTCATAACAGGCTTTTATCCAGGCACCGCCACTCTCAGGCAGTAACAAAAGTGGTTTGTTCATGCCCTGACGGTAGCCCTCAATATACAAAGACAGATAACGTAACGCCTGTTCAGACTCCATCGGCGGGAAGCGCCATTCGCCCTCTTTGCGCACGAATATCCGGCTTTCGCCTTTATTACCCATCGCACTGTAGACAAGATGTTCCAGCCAGAGTTGCAACCCTTGAGAAACGCTAAGCATAGAAGGTCGCCAGCGTAGCAGCCCGTCCGGCTGAACCTGGGTTAGCCAGCCCGTCAACTGAACGCCGTTACAGTTGAGATCAATTTCAATGCTTTTACCGGGTTGTCGACACTCCCTTACGCGCTCGGCCAGCGCTGTCATCTCCTGGCACTGCGCCTCCCAGACAATTTCACCAAACGCCCCATAAGGCAGTTGCCCTGCTGCGCGGTAACGGCGAAAAAGTTTGTCAGCATCTTCCTGATCAACCAGTGCATTCAACAGCTGCAGGTTTAACTGATAGCGCTCCAGCCCTTCCAGCGTAAAGGGCTCCGCATCGGGAATTTCGTTCTCTTCAGAGCGGAAATTGACCTGTAATCGCTGCTGGAAAAAGGCCCGCACCGGGTGCGCCCAAAACCGCTGAAGCTGTTCAAATGTCAGTGTGTCAATGGGCCGAGGATCAAGCGCCTGAATGAAATCGGTATGCGCTGTTCCCTCTTTTTTCGCCGCAGGAAGCCACTCGTGAGCATAGCTCTGGTGCTCACTCACCACGTAGTTCACCGGGTCAAACGGCATGCGGCTATGACAACAGGTGATATGCGCTTTCACCCGCTTGTCACTTTCATCGCAGTTACGTTCTTCATCCCCCGGCAGGTAGTGGCTCTGTCCGATATAATCCACCAGCTCCTGCACCAGAACAGAAGGGAAACGCTCACTGTTGTCCTGAATTGAACGGCCGATGTAACTGATATAGAGCTTACTTTGGGCGGAAATGAGCGCTTCAAGAAAGAGATAGCGATCGTCATCACGACGACTACGGTCACCCCGCTTTGGATTAGCACTCATCAGATCAAATCCCAGTGGTGCCAGTGCACGTGGATAAATACCGTCATTCATGCCAAGCAGACACACCACTTTGAACGGGATAGAACGCATTGGCATCAGGGTGCAGATATTCACCGGGCCCGCCAGGAAACGCTGACTGATTCGCTCCTGGTCAAGCCGCTGCGTCAACTCATCCCTCAGCAGTGACAAGGGGATCTCTTCGTGATAATGGGAGTTCACGCCCTCCTCGACGATAGCCTGCCACTGCGTTTCAATGAGCGCCATTGCGGCTTCAGTGTCACTGTCTGGCAGGAAGAAATCATTGAGCAATGCCCTGCAAACCGGGAGCCATTCTTCCAGAGTTCGCGGTTGCATTAACTCACTTCTCCAGCGGTTAAGCTGCATCAATAGTGAAGCCAAATGCCCCACCAGTTCAGCAATTAACCCACTGGTCTCATCGTAAGGCAGTACCTCATTCCATTCCCCCTGACTGCTTTCCATGGCATATCCCAACAGCATACGTGTCAGGCCAAACCGCCAGGTATGCTGCCCGGTTGGGGGGAGTCCGAACGCCTGGACGTTATCGTCATCGATCCCCCAGCGAACACCCGATTCGTTCACCCACTGGCGAAGGTAGCGTAGCCCCTCTTCATTGATGTTGAAGCGGGCAGCCAGAACTGGAACATCCAGTAATGCCAGAACATCTTCGGAGATAAACCGACTATCAGGCAGTGACAACAGGGTGATGAAGGCCTGCAAAGCCGGGTGAGACTGACGGGCACGGCGGTCCGAGATAGCGTAAGGCAGGTATCGTTCACCCGTCGCACTGCCAAAAACGGCCTGAATGAAGGGACTGTAATTGTCGATATCCGCCACCATCACCACGATATCGCGCGGCGTCAGCTCAGGATCATCCTGCAGCATATGCAACAGCTGGTCATGGAGAATTTCAACTTCACGCTGCGGGCTGTGGCAAACGTGGATGGTGACACTGCGATCGTCAGGATCCAGCCTCCGCTTCCTGTCGCTGCGTTCAAACTCTTGCGCCGTAACCCCCATGACGGCACGGTTCTCCAGCTCCAGAATATCTAACTGAATATTATGCAGCAGGCTATCCGGGGAGATCTCAACAAAGGCATCCACGTCGCCTTCACCTGATGAAGTGATATCAGAAAGCATGTGAATGTAATCACGCCCCAGCTTCCCCCACGAAGCAAGCAGCGGATTGGGCAGGTTCTGGATACCTTCTTCATCGAAAAGTTGCCCGGCAGTCGAGCCGTCTTTAAACAGCGGGATGGTTCGTTCTTCAAAAAGGCGTTTTCGTTGGCGAGTCACCAGCCGCGAAAGCCAGCGTTGGTCGAGGATATCCCCCCAATATTGCCGGCAAGGGTTGGTAAACAAAATATGAATATCAATATGTTTACCCAGCGCATTCAACGCCTTGAGATAGACTGGGGGTAATGCAGATATTCCACAGATAAACACGCGTGATGGCAGTCGGGCTGGTCGCTCCGACGTATTTTCAAGTATGGAGATAAACCGATCGTACAGATTGGCACGGTGCCACTTAGGCTGGCCAAGTTTCTCCGTATGCTCCACCAGCGCTTTCCACAGCGGCGCCTGCCAGATTTGCGCCTCCGGTAACCCCTCCACCAGCTCACCTGCTTCCCAACGAATTAACCAGTCAGAACGATAAACAAGATATTGATCGTAGAGATCGGCGGTACGCGACGCGAGCTGGAACAGCTTGCGTTTATCGGTATCGTCATTGAGATAGTGGTTCAGCATCGCGAACTCATCACGCTGAAGCATTTCCGGCAGCAACGCCATCAGCTTCCAGCTCATGCTTTGCTTGTTGAACGCACTTTGCTCCGGGATATCCGGCAATACGCGGACAAACATCTCCCAGATAAAGCTCGCGGGTAGTGGGAACTCAATGTTCGCGGCAATGCCAAATTTGCGGGAAAGCGACATTTGCAGCCACTGTGCCATACCGGTGCTCTGCACCAGCACCATTTCAGGCTCAAAAGGATCGTCAAGCCGCTCGCGCTCAACGATATATTCCATCAGTGCTTCCAGCACATCCAGACGATTTGAGTGGTAAACCCTTAACATAGACGCTCCCGACTACTGGCTAACCGGGCAATGCAGACGCGTTATCTCACCGCGTCGCCCCAGAGGAGAAATAAGTGTAACCGTGATGCTGACACATCCGGCGAGCGTTGTCTGCCCCCGGTTGGCCTGCCAGCCTTCCGGTAGCGCATTTGTTGAGAGCTGGGACTGGTTCCAGGCATGGTGCCAGAGCTGACGATATTGGCTAAACAAGGTGAACCGCGTCGCCAGTGCCCGGTGGTAACCTGACAGTGCGGTCACGATTATCACCATCAGCATCATCGCCAGGAGAACTTCAACCATGCTAAACCCTCTTTCTTTGTTCATGGCAACAGGCATAACACACTCCCCTTTAGCGGACAAAAATCACTCCAACCGTGAGGCGAGAAGCGAATCTTGCCGTCGATTATCTCTCCTGTGCGCCAGAGCAGCAGGTCGTTGACTCCAGCAATGAGCAAAACATCCTTCTCACTTAATAGCCGCAAACAAACTCGCCATGACGATGCCTTTTTGCACTGAATCTGGGGCTCTGACGACCAATCCTGAACGCGTCCCCACTCAAGTGCAGATTGCACAGACGCCTGCTGCTGGAGTGAACGGCTCTCATCACCCACGAGCGCACTAAACGTTGTGAGTTGCTGGTTGAGCCCCGTGAGGATCAGGGTACCGAGCACCAGTAAAAGCAAAACCAGGGCCAGCGAAGACATTCCACGCTGACGGCTCACAGGTTATACCCCGTGACCTGATATACAGTCTGATATGGCTCCCCCTGCTCACCTTTACGACTGGCGGTGAGTTCGATATTCAACTCTGGTGCAAAACCGGCATGCTCAACTTTACGCACCATAAAGTGCAGGATCACAAGCTTGTCTGGTTCGGTGAGCTTTTCCCATCCCTTTCCTTCACACGAAGTTGCCCCACGCAGCATTTCCAGCGCTCCTGCTTCCAGACGAAAACCGGTGCTGTCATTTTCTGATGCGGTGTTATCCCAATTGCCGTTACTGTTAGCATCCCACCGTACAATGGCACAGCTCCCTTCCCTGCCAATCACCAGCCCTTGTCCCTGACAGTTTCCGGCACAATATCCTGCGCGCTGAAGATGTTTACCGAGGGCGAACAGGCGCTGCCAGACCTCTTCTTCCAGCTCTCGCTGGCCGGATTGCAGTAGTACAGCCCGCTGCAACCCGGGTAAAAAACGCGATGCGCTTACCAGCAAAAGGCTGCTGATCGCCGTAGCAATCAGCACTTCAATCAGTGAGAAACCGCGCTGTCTCATTGACATGAACCGTCCCCTGAACTTTTGCACATTCTGATGCGTCCTCCATTTGAGACAATAATCAGCCATTCTCCTGCTCGACTTTGTACGCGTATCCGCCCTGCCCATGCCGTATCTCTTAATCCATAAAACCCTAATGACGGTGTTAGTTCACTCACCGTGACTTCAGGCCAGAGTGGCATCAGCACAAAGGGACTTCCCTTCTCGCAACTCTTCATAACTGAGCTCACCAGGCAGTCCCTGCCTCCAATCCGCTGAAGGGTTACCTGATGGTCGCGGTTGTGCCGGTTGGCATTGTTGCGCAGAAACACCAGGTAATCGCGAACCTGACTGGCGGTTTGCCACAGCCGCTGCTGTCGTTGCCAGCTGTCCCAGCCGTATAACCCTGACGCGCTGAGGATGACAATCAACGAAATCGCTACCAGTGTTTCGATAAGCGTAAAACCATTCTCTTTTTTCATACCGGGAGTGTGGCGAAGTGCCGTGAAAGTGACGAGCAGCGGATTGCTGTTTTCCGAGTCGTTATCCAGAGAATCGACCGAGTTGCAGCGTGTTGCACGCTTTCTGGATATCGCTTCGTGAAACGGGATGAAGGCGAAAAAAAACCGGCGCTAAAAAGCACCGGTTGTGTCACGCTTTGCTACATCAGATAGCGACGGGCGCTTTGATGCCAGGGTGCGGGTCGTAGCCCTCAATCTCAAAATCATCAAAGCGGTAGTCGAAGATAGACTCCGGTTTGCGTTTGATAATCAGCTTCGGCAGCGCACGCGGTTCGCGGGTCAGCTGGAGATGCGTCTGTTCCATATGGTTACTGTAAAGATGGGTGTCCCCACCGGTCCAGACGAAATCGCCCACTTCCAGGTCGCACTGCTGCGCCATCATGTGGACTAACAGCGCATAGCTGGCAATGTTAAACGGCAGGCCGAGGAACACGTCGCAGGAGCGCTGGTAGAGCTGGCAGGAGAGCTTGCCGTCTGCCACGTAGAACTGGAAGAACGCGTGGCACGGGGCCAGCGCCATTTTATCCAGTTCCCCTACGTTCCAGGCGGAAACGATAATACGACGCGAGTCCGGATCGTTTTTCAGCTGGTTCATCACGGTGGTGATCTGGTCAATATGGCGGCCATCAGGCGTTGGCCATGCGCGCCACTGTTTACCGTAAACCGGGCCCAGATTGCCGTTTTCGTCTGCCCATTCGTCCCAGATTGAGACGTTGTTTTCGTGCAGATACGCAACGTTGGTATCGCCTTGCAGAAACCAGAGCAGTTCATGAATGATCGAGCGCAGATGGCAGCGCTTTGTCGTCACCAGAGGGAAGCCTTCTTGCAGATTGAAGCGCATCTGGTGGCCAAAAATGGAGAGCGTGCCGGTACCGGTACGGTCGTTTTTCGGCGTGCCCTCAGCGAGCACTTTTTTCATCAATTCAAGATACTGTTTCATGGTTCCTCAGGAAATTTGTTGCTGTGGACGACGACGATACGCCCAAATCATCATAATGGCACCCGCGACAATCATCGGAATGGAGAGAATTTGCCCCATGCTGATGTACTGCACCCACTCGCCGGTAAACTGTGCATCTGGCTGACGGAAGAACTCGACGATGATACGGAACGCACCGTAGCCAATCAGGAACAGGCCAGAAACAGCCCCCATCGGACGCGGTTTGCGGATAAACAGATTCAGGATGATAAACAGCACCACGCCTTCCAGCGCCAGTTCGTAAAGCTGGGACATATGGCGCGGCAGAACGCCATAGGTATCAAAAATGGACTGCCACTCCGGGTGTGATGGCAGCAGCGCGATATCTTCTGCGCGGGAGCCCGGGAAGAGCATCGTGTACGGCACGCTTGGGTCAACGCGCCCCCACAGTTCACCGTTGATAAAGTTGCCCAGACGGCCAGCGCCGAGACCAAACGGGATCAGCGGTGCGATAAAATCTGAAACCTGGAAGAAGTTGCGTTTGGTGCGTTTAGCAAAAATAACCATCACCAGAATCACGCCGATCAGGCCGCCGTGGAAGGACATACCACCATCCCACACGCGGAACAGATAGAGCGGATCGTTCAGGAATACCGGGAAGTTATAGAACAGCACATACCCAATACGGCCACCGAGGAACACGCCGAGGAAGCCCGCATACAGCAGGTTTTCAACTTCGTTTTTGGTCCAGCCGCTGCCAGGACGGCTGGCGCGACGGCCAGCGAGCCACATGGCAAAAATGAAGCCCACCAGGTACATCAAACCGTACCAGTGAAGCGAAACAGGTCCTACTGAGAAAATGACCGGATCAAATTCCGGAAAATGCAGATAACCACTGTTCATCTGTCACCACAAGATGTTGTTATTCCGCTGAAAGTGGACAGCGGTAGAAATGCGATTCTGCCGTAAGCAGAGGCTCCAAAGTTGCGAATCATAGCATAAGGCGGGCGCGGAGGATGCGCCAGAGATGTAAAAGATGTGTATAGGGTTTTATGCGCGCTGGTGCCCCCCTCCCACAGGGAGAGGGAGAAAGATGATTAGCGCCCGCCGCGGATCAGGCCGCCCATACCGCGTCGTTCCATAAACGCAGCAACCTGATGACGGACTTCAGTAGCCAGTTGCGCTTCCAGGCTGCGTTCAGCCAGCTCTCGGGCATCGTCGATTTCAATATGCCGCAACAGGTACTTCACACGTGCAACGGCGCGACCGTTCATCGACAGATGGCGGTATCCCAGACCAATCAGGATCGCGACGCACATTGAATCCCCGGCCATTTCACCACACAGGCGTAAATCAATCCCGTACTGTTCCGCATCACGAGCGATCATCGCTAACGCGCGGATTATCGCCGGGTGCAGGCTGTCGTAGATACTGGCGACACGGGTGTTGTTACGGTCGACGGCCAGGATATATTGCGTCAGGTCGTTCGTGCCGACAGAGATAAAATCAACCCGGTTGGCCAGTTGCGGCAACATGAAGACCATAGACGGCACTTCGAGCATCACCCCAATCCGCGGTTTCGGGATCGCGTAGCCAATCATCTCTTCGACTTCACGGCCAGCACGTTCGATCAAGCGCCGCGATTCGTCGATCTCATCAATGCTGGTGACCATCGGCAGTAAAATGCTGAGATTGCCCGTCGCGGCATTCGCGCGCAGCATGGCGCGCACCTGGATCAGAAAGATCTCCGGCTGATCGAGCGTAATGCGGATCCCACGCCAGCCCAGGCACGGGTTCTCTTCGCTGATCGGCATATAGGGCAGCTGTTTATCAGCGCCGACATCCAGAGTACGCAGGGTGACAGGTTTATCGTTAAACATTTGCAGCATTCCCTGATACTGCGCAACCTGCTCTTCTTCTGAGGGGAACCCACTTTGCAGCATGAACGGGATTTCGGTGCGGTATAAGCCGATACCATCAATGCGACTGCCAAGCTTTTCTTCGTGCTCAGGGCTTAAGCCGGCGTTGAGCATGACTTTGATCCGCTCACCGCTCTTTAGCTGTGCGGGCAGGTTAACGTCATCTTCTGCCAGCTTGCTTAATTCGTTCTCTTCACTGATAAGACGCTGGTATTCCTGGAGCAGAACCGGCTCAGGATCAACCAACAGCTCACCGCGATAGCCATCGACAACCAGCGTGCGTCGATGCAGCACTGACGGCTGGATATCTGCGCCCATCACGGTAGGAATACCCAGTGCACGCACCATAATGGCAGCGTGTGAGTTGGCGGCACCATCGCGCACTACCACACCGGCCAGCCTGTCCTGAGGCAGCTCAGCCAGCGTCGTCGCGGAGAGTTCATCGGCGACCAGCACAAACCGTTTTGGCCAGGCATTTGGCCCCTGAATGGTGTCATCCAGATGGAACAGCAGTCGTTGTCCCAGGGTTCGGAGATCTCCCGCCCGCTCTTTCAGGTAACCATCAGTCAGTGCCGCAAATTGCTCGGCAAATTTTTCGATAACCTTTTTAACGGCCCACTCCGCGACCGAGCCTTTATCCACTTCCGCAAAAAGCTCGCGACGCAAACGCGCATCGGAAAGCAGGTGTGAATAGAGATCAAAAATGGCCGCCGTCTCTTTTTGCGCACCTGCGGCAAAGCGTTTGCTGTAACGACGAAATTCATTCGCCGCCTCTTCCAGCGCAGCAGTAAGACGCTCGCGCTCAAGCGCTTCATCAAGCGTTGAGGCTTCGTAAACCTGCTCCATTAACGGCAGTGTGGCGTCCATCCAGCCTTCTGCAATCGCCACACCAGGCGATGCCGGAAGGGCGCGAATGCGCGTGTGGCGATACTGACCGAAAAGAGCGGCAAGCTGAGACTGGGAGAGGATCGCCGCCATCTGCGTGGCCAGGGTAACGAGGAAAGACTCTTCGCTTTCATCGTACTGACGCAGCTCACGCTGCTGAACAACCAGCACACCAAGCAACTGGCGACGCTGGATAATCGGCACACCAAGAAACGCGCGGAAGCGCTCCTCTTTTACGGAAGGGATGTATTTAAAACTGGGGTGTTTTTGCGCGTCGGCAAGGTTGATAGGTTCAGCCAGCCGCCCAACCAGACCCACGATACCTTCATCAAATGCGAGCGTTACGGTGCGTCCGCGTGGTTTTTTCAAACCACGGGTTGCCATCAGGTAATAGCAGCGCCGATCGTGGTCGGCCAGATACACCGAACAGACCTCGGTCTCCATCGCAAGACAGATGTCAGTGACCAGAATGTTCAGCGCCTCATTGAGACGCGGAGCACTGGCCACCTTCTCGACTATTTCTCGCAAGCGGGTGAGCATGATTTGCGTAGCTTAACCTCTTTTACGTCGCCAGGCAGGTGCGCTCTGCGGCTTAGGGGGGATCTCCTGAAGCTGCATTACCACACTTGCGAACTCTTTCATCACCCTACGGTAAACATCGCGTTTAAATGACACGACCTGACGAACAGGATACCAATAGCTTACCCAGCGCCAACCATCAAACTCCGGCGTACTGCTGGTTTGCATATTGATGTCTGAATCGTTGCCCACCAACTGCAACAGAAACCACTTCTGTTTCTGGCCGATACAAACCGGCTTTGTGTCCCAACGCACCAAACGTTTCGGTAACTTGTAACGCAACCAGTTGCGGGTCGAAGCCAGGATGCGAACATCTTTTCGGCTTAAACCGACCTCTTCAAAAAGCTCCCGGTACATCGCTTGTTCTGGGGACTCTCCTGGATTGATCCCGCCTTGCGGGAACTGCCAGGAGTGCTGACCATATCGCCGGGCCCACATTACCTGGCCCTGACGATTACAAATTACTATTCCTACGTTCGGGCGGTAGCCATCGTCATCAATCACCGGACTACCCCAAACTAAACCTTATATATGAATGATTGTTTCACACTACAGGGAGGCGGTAAACCACTCTCTTACAGGCCTGCAACCTAATAACATTTGAATAACTCACAAATAAGTGCTGAGTTATAAACAGATAAGAGCCAGCAAAGGGATTTTTATTCACCTTTTCTGTGGATATAGTTGTGAAAAAGTGTCTGATTACCGATGAACAACCTCAATCCCCGTCAGCGCCCCGCTTTCATCAATATTATATAATGACATTATTTTCATGTAGTTAAGTGTGTTACCACAAACAAAACACAGAATAGCGTGACGATCATCACATCAGGGATCGTCGCGCTGATGAAAGATCGAACAGCGTCGGTTTTATCCACAGATTGTGCCAATAAGTTAGGCACAAATTGTCTGAAAATTCGATTTTCATCGCACGTCAAGGCTGTAAATTGAAACAGTAGTCAGGGTTATGCCCAGTTATCCCATTTTTCTGTGGATAACATGGTGTAAGATCCTGTTCATTGTCAGTGACCAGATTTGAACAACCGGTTTTTCTTCTCAGGTGAAACGATTTCAAACTAATAAAAAAACATATAAATCATACACATGGAATATTCGTACAGAAAAAGTTAAACTCTATCCACAGGGGACAATTTCTTCGTTTATTTTTTAATCAAAAGGTTATCTTCATGCATCCGCTTACACCCTTGCTTTCACCTCCATCCAGCGAAGGCCAGTTGCTCCAGCAGGCTCAACGCCTGGCTGGCTTTTCGCTGGGCGAGCTGGCGGCAATGGCCGGGATTCCGATCCCGAAGGATCTGAAACGGGATAAAGGCTGGACGGGCATGCTGCTTGAACTGTGGCTGGGTGCCAGTGCGGGGAGTAAACCAGAGCAAGATTTTGCGGCTCTTGGCGTAGAGTTAAAAACCATTCCCATAGACAGCCAGGGGAAGCCACTTGAGACCACCTTTGTCTGCGTTGCGCCATTAACCGGCAATACCGGTGTGACATGGGAAACCAGCCACGTTCGTCATAAGCTGAAACGCGTGCTTTGGGTACCGGTTGAAGGTGAACGCCACATTCCCCTGGCCGAGCGTCGCGTTGGTGCTCCGGTGCTCTGGAGCCCGAATGAAGAGGAGGAGCATCAATTGCGTCTGGACTGGGAGGAACTGATGGATATGATCGTTCTTGGCCAGGTAGAGCGCATCACAGCCCGACACGGGGAAGTGTTACAGCTGCGTCCGAAGGCAGCCAACAGTAAAGCGCTTACCGAGGCGATCGGTGCGCAGGGCGAGCCAATACTAACGTTACCGCGCGGCTTTTATCTCAAAAAGAATTTCACCGGTGCGCTGCTTGCACGCCATTTTTTACTGAAAACATAGTTTTTTACTCATTTTGAGAGATCCCAAACATAATCATCTGGTTTTTAAGATTTTACCGCTTCCTCCTGCCGGCATATCGGGTTAATACTACACTATGATTTGATACCAGCCAGGTGAGGACGATAACGATGAAAAAATGGGCAGTGTTAATTTCAGCAGTCGGCTTAGCGTTTGCAGTATCGGGCTGTAGCAGTGATTATGTCATGGCGACAAAAGATGGTCGGATGATCCTGACCGACGGCAAACCCGAAGTCGATGATGATACCGGTCTGGTCAGCTATCGTGACCAGGAAGGCAATAAAATGCAGATCAACCGCGACGAAGTCTCACAAATTATCGAGCGATAAACAGAGAGAGGTCAGTCACTTGCTGGCCTTTTTGATTTTTCTCTTCCCCTTTTGCTTCCCCTCTGCCATGTTTATATTCCTTTGTCGGGAAGTTCCTGACGCGGTCTACATGTCTATTGAAGGAAGCCGGCTATGCATTATCACCGTATCCCCCACAGCTCTCTGGAGATAAGCCAATTGGGGTTGGGCACGATGACATTTGGTGAACAAAACAGCGAAGCCGATGCCCATGCGCAACTCGATTATGCCGTCAGCCAGGGGATTAACCTGATTGATGTCGCAGAGATGTACCCTGTCCCCCCGCGTCCGGAAACACAGGGGCTTACCGAAACCTACGTCGGTAACTGGCTGACAAAACGTGGCAACCGTGAAAAGCTGGTCATTGCGTCGAAAGTCAGCGGCCCCGCACGTAATAACGATGCTGGGATCCGTCCAAATCAGATCCTCGATCGCAAGAATATCCGTGCCGCGCTCGATGCCAGCCTGAAGCGCCTGCAAACAGATTATCTCGACCTGTACCAGGTTCACTGGCCTCAGCGTCCAACAAACTGCTTTGGTAAACTCGGCTACAGCTGGAATGAGAGCGCCCCTGCCGTTACGCTACTGGAAACGCTGGAAGCGCTGACCGAGTGCCAGCGAGCGGGTAAAATCCGCTACATCGGCGTATCTAACGAAACGGCCTTTGGTGTGATGCGTTACCTACACCTGGCGGATAAACACGATCTGCCGCGTATCGTTACCATCCAGAATCCGTACAGCCTGCTTAATCGCAGCTATGAAGTGGGACTGGCCGAAGTGACGCAGTATGAAGAAGTGGAACTGCTCGCCTATTCCTGTCTCGGATTTGGCACGCTGACGGGGAAATACCTGAACAGCGCGAAACCGGCTGGCGCGCGTAATACCCTCTTTAGCCGCTTTACCCGCTACAGCGGCGAGCAGACGCAGAAAGCCGTTGCAGCCTATGTAGATATCGCGAAACGTCACGGTCTTGATCCGGCGCAGATGGCGCTGGCCTTCGTACGGCGTCAGCCGTTTGTTGCGAGCACCCTACTGGGCGCGACCACTATGGAACAGTTGAAAACCAACATTGAGAGTTTCCATCTGAACCTGAGTGAAGAGGTGTTAGCGGAGATTGAAGCGGTGCATCAGGTATATACATACCCGGCACCATAGCTGGACGCTTTTGCCGGGTGGCGGCTTCGCCTGACCCGGCAAAGAACTCAACGCCGACGCTGCCAGATCCACAAGCCAGCAATCGCCAGCGCAAACAGCCCACCAAACCCGACGCCAATCCCCACCACCGGCACGCCCACTTTTACCGCCAGCGAGTAAAGTCCCAACATCAACAGCATCGCCAGGTTTTCACCCAGGTTTTGTACCGCAATGGCGTTGCCTGCACCGACAGTTTGCTTGCCACGTTCCTGCAGTAGCGCATTCAGCGGCACCACGAAGAATCCACCCAGAATACCAATCAGGATCAGGAGGGCATAAGCTGGCAATAGCGCGTGTTGCAGCGAGAAAATAAGCACGACTACGCCAATAAGGATCCCTGCCGGCATACAGCGCGCCACCGTCTCAAGCGTCACCAGTTTCGCTGCCGCCCCCGCACCAACAACAATCCCGATTGCGACCATCGCATTAAGGTAGGTTGGAGTCGCATTGTCGGTGATACCCAGCGCCACCGGCACCCATAGCACCAGCAGGAAGCGCAGCGTGACACCCGCTCCCCAGAACATACTGGTTCCCATCAGGGAGAAGCGCGTTTCACCGTTACGCCACAGCACGCGACAGGCGTTGAAGAAACTGCCGGTCATCGGCTTAAAGCGCCAGGATTGTCCCGGGCGTGCAACTGGCAGCTTCGGGATAAACAGGTTAGCCACAACCGCCCCGCCATACACCACCGCACAGACCCCCAGAGCGGCCAGCACATGCCAGTCGGCAAGCACCCCACCCGCAACGGAGCCGAGCAGGATGGCCGCAATGGTGGAAGACTCCATCAGACCATTGGCTTTCACCAGCTTATCACCCGTTGTCAGCTCCCCGAGGATGCCATATTTCGCCGGGGAGTAAGCGGCAGCGCCAATCCCCACCAGCGTATAGCCAATGAACGGATTAAAACCAAAACAAATGCTTGCGGCACCCAGCAATTTCAGGCCGTTAGCAAACATCATCACCCGGCCTTTCGGGAAACTGTCCGCCACCTGCCCCACAAAGGGGGCAAAGATAATGTAAGCGCCCACAAACACCATCTGCAGGATCGGCTGGCTCCAGTCCGGATAAAACTCGGCTTTCAGCAGCGCCAGAGTGGCAAACAACAGCGCGTTATCACCGAACGCAGAGAGAAACTGCGCGGCGATGACCGCCATCATGCCTTTTGATCTGAGCGATGTGTTAGTGTGTACTGACTCACGCATTTTGCTGTTCCGCCTCTTCAACCATGCCTTTCAGGGTCACGAAATCGGGCTTCCCGCTCCCCAGCACCGGGAGCTGCTTCAGGTAGCGAATATCGCGCGGCACCGCCAGTTCAGGGATACCATGTTCACGCGCATAGCTAAGTAGCCTGTCGCGCTTAAGCTCACTGTCAGTGGTAAACAGCACCAGCGCCTCACCTTTGCTGGCATCACTCTTCACCACGGTCGCATGAATCTTATCCGCGGAGACGGCCGTCGCCAGTTGCTCAACCATTTCCAGAGAGACCATTTCGCCGGCAATTTTGGCGAAGCGCTTTGCACGCCCCTGGATCTGCACAAAACCTTGTTCATCAAAACGGACAATATCGCCGGTGTCGTACCATCCCGTTTCAACCTCACCCTTAACGTTTTCCGCCGTCGGCGCTTCCAGCACACCCGGGTTTTCCACGCGCAGATAACCGTTCATCACGTTTGGTCCTTTCAATTGCAGACGGCCACCGTCCTCAATGCCCGGCACGGCCAGCAAGCGCGCATCCATCCCCGGCAGAATTCGGCCAACCGTACCCGGTTTTGCCGCCATCGGCACGTTAATCGAAACCACCGGTGCGCACTCGGTCACACCATAGCCTTCAAGAATGCGCAAACCAAACTTGTCCTGCCAGATTTGACGCGTGCTCTCCTGCAGCTTTTCTGCGCCAGCTACCACATACCGCACGCGATAAAAATCATACGGGTTGGCAAAACGCGCATAGTTACCCAGGAAAGTAGATGTCCCGAACAGGACGGTGCAGTTACGGTCATACACCAGCTCCGGCACAATGCGGTAATGCAGCGGGCTTGGATAGAGGAACACTTCAGCACCGGTCAGCAGCGGCGTAAACAGCCCCACCGTCAGCCCAAAGGAGTGGAACAGCGGTAGCGCCGACATAAAACGGTCTTTCGCAGTAAAGTCAGCAATGCTTTTGATCTGCTCGACGTTCGCCAGAATACTCTTGTGACTGTGGACAACACCTTTGGGGTTACCTTCCGAACCAGAGGTAAAGAGGATAATCGCATCATCTTCCGGCTGCTGTTTGACCTGCGCCAGACGCGGCATCAGCAGGTGCGCAAAAATCCACAGCTTATCGCCAGTGGTCACGTCTGCTTTCAGATCTTCCAGGAAGACCCAGCGCACCTGGGTGAGCTGTTCGGGAAGATGCCAGAGCTTGCCTTTATCCAGGAACTGTCGAGAGGTAAAAACAGTGTTAATCTGAGCGGCGGTGATGGCGCTGGTCAGCCCCTTCACACCCGCCGTGTAGTTCATCATCGCCGGTATACGACCACGCGAAACGGCACCAAAAATCACTGCAGCGCTGATGCCCGCGTTAGGCAGCATCAGACCAATTTTTTCACCCTTCTTACTGTATTTTTCCAGAATGCGGCCCACAAACAGGGTCTTAGTCAGCAGTTTGCGATAGGTATCCGGGATAAAGTTGATGTCTTCGATACAGTTTTTCTTCGCCCCATAGCGGTATTGTGCGGAAAGGAGGGACTCGTAGAGCGTTTCGCGCGGACGAACGGCCATACGCGCTTCCATCATAATCTGGTGCAGCATTTCACCCGCGATTTTACGACGATCGCGGGCACGCGGTGCGTCAGGCATCGGTAACGAGGTTGGCGGCAGAATATGCAGCGTTATTTTGGGGAACAGGCGCTGCTTTACCAGTCCCTTAAGACGGCTGAAGCGGGTTAACTCCGCCCCTTCAATACGCAGTGGCACCACGGTGGCTTTTGACTTTGCCGCCACAAACCCCGCGCCGTCGTAGATTTTCATCAGCGAGCCCGTCACCGAGATGCGTCCCTCAGGGAAAATGACCACCGGACGCCCCTGCTCCACCAGACGTACCAGATGTTTAATCATCATCGGTTTAGTCGGGTCGAGCGGCACGAAATCAATCAGCGGTGTGAGCCAACGCATATACCACTGCTGGCTGATGGAGGTATAAACCGCAAACACCGGACGCACAGGCAAAAACAGCGCCAGTAAAATGCCATCTATAAAGGAAATATGGTTTGGTGTGATAAGAACGCGTTCGCCGCGAAGCGCCTGGGCATCGCCAGTGACGCGGATTCGAAAAAGAATACGAAAAAGTGTACGGAAGAACCCAAATAGCATCTCAACTCCCTTTGCCAGCCAGTGTGGAGGGTTGATAGTAAATGGTGGCAGATTACACGAGAAGTGATACTGGAGCGACAGCTAAAGTGGAGGCGAAAAAAAACCTGCGCATCCGCGCAGGTTGGTGCAAGAGATGAGTACGAAACCGTACTAAGAATTCTCACCAATCAATACCTCTGGGATCTCAACTCTACCAACCTCTTTCACGTCCTCGCTATCGGACAATCGCAACAGCCTGAGGCAAAGTGTAACTAAAGGTTCAGATTGACATTATTCAGACATGACTGGTCGTGTAACGATTACACCGTCAGGGTTGTGCTGCGTCACGTTTGTGGAGAACTGAAATCCACTCCCCTTGAATGCGCACCACTTTTCCGCAACACTACCGGGTGTGTAAACGCTTACCCCCACTAAGAAGGTATTTAATGGCGACAATAAAGGATGTGGCCCGTCTGGCAGGAGTTTCGGTGGCAACCGTCTCGCGCGTGATTAACGACTCGCCAAAAGCCAGTGACGCATCACGCCAGGCTGTGCAAAACGCCATGGAATCCCTGAACTACCATCCCAATGCCAATGCCCGCGCGCTGGCCCAGCAGTCCACTGAAACCATTGGGCTGGTTGTGGGTGACGTGTCTGATCCCTTTTTCGGCGCGATGGTTAAAGCGGTGGAGCAAGTGTCTTATCAGACAGGCAATTTTTTGCTGATCGGTAATGGCTACCATAATGAACAAAAAGAACGCCAGGCCATCGAACAGCTTATCCGCCACCGCTGCGCGGCGCTGGTTGTTCACGCCAAAATGCTTCCCGATACCGAACTTATTCATCTGATGAAGCAGATCCCCGGCATGGTGATCATCAACCGTATTATTCCCGGGTTTGAAAAACGCTGCGTGGCGCTCGATGACCGCTATGGTGCCTGGCTCGCGACCCGTCATCTGATTCAACAGGGACACACACGAATTGGTTATCTCTGTTCAAACCATCCCATTTCTGATGCGGAAGATCGGCTACAAGGTTACTACGATGCCTTGCGCGAAAACGGTCTCCCGTGTAATGACCGCCTGGTAGCCTACGGTGAGCCGGATGAGAGCGGCGGTGAGCAGACTATGACTGAGCTGCTTGGCCGTGGACGAAATTTCACCGCCGTTGCCTGTTATAACGACTCCATGGCCGCCGGGGCAATGGGGGTGCTAAATGACAACGGGATTGAGGTGCCGTCAGAAATTTCACTCATTGGTTTCGATGATGTGCTGGTCTCCCGCTACGTGCGCCCGCGCCTGACCACGGTACGTTATCCTATCATCACGATGGCAACGCAGGCCGCAGAGCTGGCGTTAGCCCTGGCTGAGAAACGCCAGCCACCGGACATTACCCATCTCTTCAGCCCGACCTTAGTGCGCCGTCACTCCGTAGCATCGCCAGCAGAAGCAGGAGAGGAATAGCGATAAAGGTGTACCGTTTTATTCGGGTACTCCAGTGCATCGCCAATATACTGCCAGCCGTAACGTTCATAGAAGTCACGGCAGGCAGACCACAAATGCAGCTCGCGATACCCGGCCTGAGCAGCATAGGTCATAACATGCTGCTGGAGTTTCCCGGCTAACCCTTTACCACGCGCCGCGTCGTCAACGTACAACGCCGCCAGCCACGGGAAGAGATCCTGCCGGGTGATCAGATCGCAACGCCAGAGCCCCACAGTGCCGAGAAGCTGTTCGTTTTGCACAGCAATAAAGGTCAATGGCAAAGCACCCGGCGTCTGGCTGTGCTCAACAATGCTATGAAAAAACGCCCGGGGAAGCCCCTCACCAAAGGCGTGCCAGATCCAGTCGGTCACTTGCTCCGCATACTGCGGTGCGGCGTAAAGCGGCAGAATGTCAGCCTTATCCATGTTTTACCTGTGTTTTTCAGTTCGATGCTCAGGCCTGATGCCCCCGGCCAGTTTGTACACTATTTTACCAGAACCCGGCCATTTTCGTTGACTGCGGGCAGGCCGTTATGTCGGCGGGCGGATCGTTACCAAAAAGCGTGATCGTGGCAGAAGTTTTGCGTCCCCCGCATCGCTTATACGCTGCGAGGTCTGTGTTAAACTGCAGACCATTACGTGGAAGCAGGAATGTAGAATGGCAACAATGCTGGATGTCTCACTGCGTGCGGGCGTGTCGAAGGCCACGGTATCGCGCGTACTGAACGGCACAGGTCAGGTTAAAGAGAGTACGCGTCAGCAGGTGTTTGCTGCGATGGAAGAGCTGGGCTACCGCCCGAACTTTCTCGCGCGTTCACTGGCTAACCAGACCAGCAACAGCATTGGTCTGGTCGTCTCAACCTTCGATGGTTTTTACTTTGGTCGCCTTCTGCAACAGGCATCACGGCAGACCGAAACCCACGGGAAACAGCTGATCGTCACGGATGGACACGACGCACCAGAGCAGGAAGAACAGGCAGTGCAGATGCTGGCCGATCGCAAATGTGATGCCATTGTGCTGTACACGCGTTATATGAGCGAAAAAGCGATCATCAAACTGATGAATACCGTGCAAACCCCGCTGGTGGTTATCAACCGTGAAGTCAGCCAGGCGCCGGATCGCTGTGTGTTCTTCGAACAACAGGATGCTGCCTTTAAGGCAGTGGATTACCTGATCAATCAGGGTCACCGGGAGATCGCCTGTATCACCGTCCCGATCCATACCCCAACCGGGAAAGCGAGACTGATGGGCTACCGTAAGGCTCTGGAAAAGCACGGCATTCGTCTGGACGAACGCCGGGTAAAGTATGGCGATGCGGGAATGACGCGGGGATATGAGCTGTGTAAAGAGCTCATTGCCGATGGCGTGTCGTTTAGCGCCCTGTTTGCCTGTAACGATGATATGGCGCTGGGTGCATCCAAAGCGTTACACCAGGCGGGGCTTAAGATCCCGCAGGATATTTCGCTGTTCGGTTTTGACGATGCCCCAAGCGCAAAATGGCTGGAACCTGCACTTTCATCGGTTTATCTGCCCATCGACAATATGATTGTCACCGCTATCGATCAGGCCATCAGGCTGGCAAAAAACCAGCCTGTCGATGCGATCCCGCCGTTTACCGGCACGCTGGTACTTCGCGATTCGGTCACCACGGGGCCGTACTTTAATCAAATGAGTTCCAGCGCCAGCAGTTCCTGAATGGTCTGGCGACGGCGGATCAGCCGTGCCTTGCCGTGATCAAACAACACTTCCGGCAGCAGCGGGCGACTATTGTAGTTAGATGACATAGAAGCCCCATACGCACCAGTATCATGCAGCACAAGATAATCGCCAGGTTTGACCTCTGGCAGCGCACGTGTTTCCACTTTGCCACCTTCCTGCTGAGTGAACACGTCACCCGATTCGCACAGCGGCCCCGCAACGACTGTCTCACGGCGCGGCGCGTGCGTTAAATCGCGACCATCGGCAGCCAGTGCCGTTATATGGTGATAGCTGCCGTACATGGACGGACGCATCAGGTCGTTAAAACCGGCATCAATCAACACGAAATGACGTGAGCCCATCTCTTTCACACTGCGAACCTGCGCCACCAGCACGCCGGCTTCGGCAACCAGGAAACGCCCCGGCTCAATTTCCAGCTTCACAGCGTGACCCAGATGCGCAGCGATTTGGTCACGCGCGGCGCTCCACAGACCGTAATAGTGATCGGTATCGATCGCCTCTTCACCTTCACGGTAAGGAATAGAAAGCCCGCCACCTGCGGAGATCGCCTCCAGGTCCTGACCAAAATCGACAACCTGACGCACCATCGCCCCGCAGACCTGCTCAAGATGTGCATAATCCACGCCAGAGCCAATGTGCATATGAATGCCGACCAGCTTCAGATTATAACGCTGCAACACGTCAAGCGCGGCTGGCATATCGGCATACCAGATACCGTGTTTGCTGTTTTCGCCGCCGGTGTTGGTTTTTTGGCTATGACCATGACCAAAACCCGGGTTCACGCGTAACCAGACGCGATGACCTGGTGAAACCTGGCCTAGCTGCTCAAGCATATCCACAGACCCGGCATTCACCGGTACCTGCAATTCATGTACGCGCGCAAGCGTCGCATCATCGATCACATCGGCAGTGAAGACGATCGCATCTGGATCGGTTTTCGGATCAAACCCGGCCACCAGCGCACGCTCGATTTCGCCCAGTGAAACGGAATCCACTTTCACGCCCTGCTCACGCATCAGGCGCAGAATGTGAATATTGGAGCATGCCTTTTGAGCAAAGCGCACCAAGTCAAACTGATGCAGAGCGGCGATCTTCTCGCGAACGATCTGCGCGTCGTAGACCCACACCGGGCAGCCAAACTCGGCTGGCAAGCGCAGCAGGTTTTCAGCGTTCAAATCGGTATCAGTCTGGTCGAGTGGGCGTGGCATGGTCTTCTCCGGATAAATTCATTTTTTATGATTACGCCACAGCGGAAAAAGAATAAAAAATATCGTTTTATCGTGAGTCTATGCAAAAATGATATGGATACTCCTCTGCTTTCAGGTGCCCTATGCCCGCCGTCAACTTACGCCATATCGAGATTTTTCACGCTGTGATGACCACCGGCAATCTCACCGAAGCCGCGCAGATGCTGCATACCTCACAGCCGACGGTGAGCCGGGAACTGGCACGCTTCGAGCAGGTGCTTGAGTTGAAGCTGTTTGAACGCACCCGCGGCAGGTTACACCCAACGGTGCAAGGGTTGCGTCTGTTCGAGGAAGTTCAGCGCTCCTGGTACGGGCTGGACCGAATTGTCAGCGCGGCGGAGAGCCTGCGTGAATTTCGCCAGGGCGAGCTGTCGATTGTCTGTCTGCCCGTGTTTTCGCAGTCGTTTCTGCCGATGCTGATACAGCCTTTTCTGGCCCGTTATCCCGAGGTGAACCTGACCATCGTCCCGCAGGAGTCACCGCTGCTTGAAGAGTGGCTTTCGGCGCAGCGTCATGACCTGGGATTAACCGAAACCCTCGCTACGCCGGCGGGAACGCAGCGCACAGAATTACTGGCGCTAGATGAGGTCTGCGTCCTGCCTGCTGGCCATCCCCTTGCCAAAAAAAGCGTACTGACCCCTGCGGATTTCCACGGCGAGAACTACATCAGCCTGTCACAGACGGACAGCTACCGACAGCTGCTGGATACGCTCTTTACCGAGCATCGGGTGAAACGAAGAATGGTGGTCGAAACGCACAGTGCCGCATCTATTTGCGCAATGGTTCGTGCCGGCGTGGGCGTCGCGGTGGTTAATCCGCTCACGGCGCTGGATTATGCGGAAAGTGGGATTGTGGTTCGACAGTTTAGCGTTTCAGTCCCCTTTACCGTCAGCCTGATCCGCCCGATGCATCGTCCGGCCTCTGCGCTGGTAGACGCGTTCAGCGAACATCTGCAAAGTGGGTTAAGCACGCTAACCGCACAACTGAAGAAGGTACTGGAAAAGACGCCCGACTAAGTCAGCGGGCGTCCTCTGACTCAGTTAAAACGCTTAGCCACAGCGGCAACACGCTCACCGAATTTTACTGCCGTTTGCAGATCGCCGCTGGCAATCGCGCCCGCATCCGCATCTGACGGAGACTGTACCAGCAGCCCGACAGAGCCACCGAGGTTGTTGATATCCTGACGCGTTGCAGCCTGCGTATTCGATGGTGGCAGGCCCAGGCTCACCCAAATCCCACCATGCTGCGATGCCAGCGTTTGCAGGTATTGCAGGGAAACTTGCTTGTCACCGTTCAGGCTCGCACTGTTACTGAAGCCCGCGAACACTTTATCCTGCCAGCTGCGAACGAACCAGGCTTTAGAGGTGGCATCAGCAAATTTCTTAAACTGCCACGGCACACCGCCCATGTAAGTTGGCGCACCAAAAATAATCGCCTTTGCCTCGTTCAATTTTTGCCAGTCGCTTTCCTGAATTTCACCATTGCTGTCGATGGCGATCAGTTCAGCCTGCGCGCCCTCTGCGACTGTTTCAGCAACACGTTGGGTGTGGCCGTAGCCTGAATAATAGATAACTACAACGCTCATAATAGATCTCCTGATGCAATATTGCCTTGTGAGTCAAAAGATTAAGACGGTTTTAAAATTGCTCTGCGAGCAGTTGCCATTTTCGGTTCCCTGGTATCAAATAGAAACCTTACGTCGTTTTATACACGCAAATATTCGCGGGCGTAAGAAGGCACTTTTACCTCACCTGGTTACCTCGAGGGAACCACCATGACTGAGTCTGTCGTACTGAAAAAGGAGATACCTCCTTATAACGTGTTCGATGAGCGCTGCCCTACCCGCGACGTGCTGGCGCGTATCGCCGACAAATGGGCGCTGCTGATCCTCGCGCGTCTTGAAAACGGGCCAATGCGCTTTAACAAGCTGCAACGGGATATTCAGCGGATCACCAAAAAGGTACTGACCCAGGCATTACGCAAGCTGGAACGCGATGGGCTGGTTTCACGTGAGGTTTTCGCGACCGTTCCGGTGACGGTGGAGTACAGTCTGACGCCGCTGGGACAGGCGTTAACCGAAACAGTGACCGTGCTGGCACACTGGGTGGAAAGTAATATGGATGCGATTGTGGCGGCGCAATCCGCTTATGACGCCGCCAATGCACAGACCTGAGCCGGGACGTTCCCGGCGCAAGCCCGCTCAGGAGAGCATAAACTCCACGGCATCGGCAGCATGAATCGCTGTGGTATCAAACACCGGGATTGGGCTGCGCGCTACCGGAACCAGTAAGCCGATCTCAGTACAGCCAAAGATCACACCTTCTGCCCCCTGCTGTGCAAGCTTCTCGATCACGCTGACGTAATACGCGCGGGAAGGTTCACTGAATGTCCCCAGGCAAAGCTCATCAAAGATAATCTGATTGATGCGTTTCCGGTCAGCCTCATCCGGGATCAGGCTTTCAATCCCAAACTCACTACTCAAGCGACCGCGATAGAAATCCTGCTCCATGGTATAGCGCGTACCCAGCAGTGCCACACGCGAAATTCCGGATGCAGCAATTTTACGCCCGGTCGCATCGGCGATATGCAGAAAGGGTAACGAGCAACGCTCTTCTATCCGGGAAGCAACTTTATGCATGGTGTTCGTACAGAGCAAAATTCCCTCTGCTCCCGCACGCTCCAGCCCCAGCGCCGCCTGTGCCAGGATCTCCCCGGCTTTATCCCATTCACCGCTCGACTGGCAGGCCTCGATTTCATGGAAATCAACGCTGTGCAGCAGCAAGCTTGCGGAGTGCAGGCCGCCCAGACGCTGCTTTACCCCTTCATTAATCAGGCGGTAATACGGGATTGTTGATTCCCAGCTCATTCCACCTAACAGACCGATTGTTTTCATCACCCCTCCTTATCTCTTGTCTCTCTTTTAACACAACCGACGCCAATAAAAAAAGGCGCTGTATTCAGCGCCTTGTTAACCTGCAGAGTTTATTCCGTCACCGGCTCCGGCAGCGGATTACGGGTGAGCATCGCTTCGCGCAATAAAACGCTACCGCAGGCAAACAGCCCCCCCAGAAGCGCCGCCAGAACGACAATCAATGCCTTACCCGGACCATCTTTTTTCACCGGCATGGAGGGGGAAAGCTGGTATCTGAATGGCTCAAGTTTGACATCGGCAAAGGAGAGTTTTTTCAGCTGCGCCAGGTGGTATTCGCGGTTCTGGAAATCCGCATTCAGCTCGGTCACGTCCTTCAGATTTTTTTCAATCTGCAGCTTTTGTGCGATCCCGTCAGCGCCGAGCGAAACAGAGTAGTCCGGGTCATCTTTTACCGCCTGTCCGTTGCTGTAGACCGGCTTCTTGATGCCTGCTGCATTCGCCACTTCCAGCGAATAATTCAGTCGCTGCAGGTTAGTATTGTGAATATTGGTCAGGCGGACGCGATCCAGTTCCAGCTGCTGCTCAACAACGTTCTTTTTGAGGGCGATCTGGTCACGGATATTCTGCACCGTCTCTTTCTCGACAATAGCCGTAATAGAGTCGATATATCCCTCCAGGACGGATTGGGCATCACCCGCTGTCGGCGCGGTGAAGCTTAATGTCCAGGAGACAAATGGCGCTTTGTCCGCGTCTTTTCCCTGGGCGTCATTCACCGCTTTCATTCCATCTGAGATATTGACTATCGCCCGATGCAGTTCAAGCGGATCCACCTCGGCGTCTTTAAGCTGCGACATCACGTAAGGAGAGGATTTCAGATACTCTTCAAGCAATGACTGCGACTGAAACTTTTTAATGAACAGGTCAAAGACTTCCGGACGGGTAATCTTCACGTCTACATCAAGCACCTGTAATGCCACCATCATCTGGCGCAGCGGGTTCCACTGCGATTGTTCTGCCGGGGTAATCACCGCTTTACTGGTCCACTTCTGCGGCAGTAAAAATGAAACGGCCAACCCCACCAGTGCAAAAACAAGGGTAATGGTGACAATACGCTTTTTCGCTGCCACAAGAACTGCTACCAGGCCGAGAAGATCTATCTCTTTAGCGTGTACGGCCGGGGGGGCATAATGGGGAAAATCAAGATCGGTGCTTTTTTTGATATCCATCTCAGACATATGAAATATTTTTAGGATGCAGTGCATCTTTGCTCAAACGTTAGCGGTGGTCCGATGATACCGCAACTTAAGAATTATCTTAAAATGAAATCTTTTGATTTATCTGTCCCCTGCCAAAATTAGTAGTGAATTTCACCACCTGATTATTGTGATTAAGCGCCCCCTTTATGCCCTTCCGGCATACGTTGTAAGCGCTTAAACAGGCAATACGATCACACGCCTATATTACGCAGTTTCTCTCCCGCCATCAGCTTGCGTTCAATATGTTCCAGCGTGACGCCTTTTGTTTCTGGAATTAACCAGAACGTGACGCCAATAAACGCCACGTTCAGCACCGTATAGAGCCAGAACGTTCCCGCCGCGCCAATTGCGTCCAGCAGCGTCAGGAATGTCGCGCCGATGATCATATTCGATACCCAGTTGGTGGTCGTGGAACAGGTGATGCCAAAGTCACGGCATTTGAGCGGCTGAATTTCGGAGCACAAGATCCACACCACAGGCGCGGCGCTCATCGCATACCCGGCAATACACATCATGGTCATACCGACGGAGAGCCAGGAAAGACCACTTGAGGCCGTACCGTTATCAAACTGCATCAGGCAGTATCCGAGGATCAGCGTACCGAGCGCCATTACGCTGAAACCAATTTTCAGCGCCGGCTTGCGTCCGGCTTTATCCACGGTGAACACCGCAATAAAAGTGGCGAACATAAAGGTAAGCCCCACCACCAGTGTGGCCATCATCTGCTGTTCCGTGGTAGTGAATCCCGCCATTTTGAATATGCGCGGCGCGTAGTACATGATGATATTCATCCCGGTGAACTGCTGCATTGCCTGCAGCAACATGCCGAGGAACACCGCGCGGCGCACGTTGCGGTTGATCTTAAATAACGCCCAGCCTCCCTGCTTCAGCTTCAGGCTTTCACGGATCTCGTTCAGCTCTTCCCGTGCTTTTTCCGAGGTATCGCGCAACATGCGCAGCACCTCTTCGGCTTCCACATGACGTCCTTTTTGCGCCAGCCAGCGCGGACTGTTTGGCAGGAAAACCACCAGTACAATCAGCACCAGTGCCGGTAAAGCCAGCACGCCGAGCATCGCGCGCCAGTTGCCGCTGTAGCTGAAGTAGGTATCGGACAGGAACGCCAAAACAATACCCAGCGTCACCATCAGTTGATACATGCTGATCATCCTGCCACGCACGTTTTCACTCGCCATTTCGGAGAGGTAGAGCGGTGCCGTATAAGAAGCAATCCCGACCGCCACACCGAGCAGCACACGGGAAAGCAGCAACACTTCAACGTTCGTGGCAAACGCGGAACCAATGGAGCCGGCAACAAACAGAATCGCCCCGACCATCAGGCTGTACTTACGCCCCAGGCGGAACGAGAGCCAGCCATTAAACAGCGCGCCGATGGCCGCGCCGAGCATCATGCTACTCACCACCCACTCCTGCAGACGGCTACTCAGGGTAAAGTGATCGGTTATAAACGGTAATGCACCGGCGATCACGCCGATATCCAGTCCAAATAATAAGCCCGCTACCGCGGCCGCAATGGAAACAAACTGATTCATGCGGCGGGTATCACGCAGCGCAGCGGGCATAAGGGTAGAGTCATTTATAGATGTCATATTTTTCCTGCCTCAACAGCAAAATTCGTTAACTGAAATTACGAGAAAGCGAGGAAAAGTGTCAGGCCGGAAATCGCGAAGTTATGGATTATTCCGCTACGGCATACGGTTCTGTGATGGACATTACAATTTCAACTCGTGGCGAAAAATCACGTATTTTTACTAATCAATTAATATTTAAGAAATAAAAGTGTGATTACCGTCATTTATGATTTTTCAGTATGGATTTTTCATCTTTACCGATATGGACTAAGCCAATTTTACGTAAAAAAAACCTCCGCCCATGGGCAGAGGTGCTTAATACAGATGGAATTAACGCGCCAGCCAGCCACCGTCTACAGCCACGGTGTAACCGTTGATGTAATCCGATGCCGGGGAGGCCAGGAAGACAATCGGCCCCATAAGATCGCCCGGCAGCCCCCAACGGCCAGCAGGAATACGTTCAAGGATTTCCGCGCTACGCTGTTCATCCGCACGCAGCTGCTGCGTGTTGTTGGTCGCCATGTAGCCCGGTGCAATCGCATTGACGTTGATATTATGTTTCGCCCATTCGTTTGCAAGCAGGCGGGTCACGCCCATTACGGCGCTTTTGGACGCGGTGTAAGACGGCACGCGGATACCGCCCTGGAAAGAGAGCATCGAGGCAATATTAATGATCTTGCCGCCTTTCCCTTGTGCGATGAAGTGCTTCGCCGCTGCCTGGGACATAAAGAACACGCTCTTGATGTTCAGATCCATCACGTCGTCCCAGTCGCGTTCAGTGAAGCTAATCGCATCTTCACGACGAATCAGTCCGGCATTGTTTACCAGAATGTCGATATGCCCGAATTCCGCGACAGCACGTTCCAGCAGTTCAGGAATGGCGTCGATTTTACGCAGATCGGTAGTCAGGCTCAGGAAACGGCGACCCAGTGCCGTCACGCGTTCAATGGTTTCAGTCGGTTCAACAATATTAATCCCCACAATATCGCAACCCGCTTCCGCCAGACCTAACGCCATCCCCTGACCCAGTCCGGTGTCACACCCGGAAACCACAGCCACTTTCCCCTGAAGAGAGAATGAATCCAGAATCATGTTTATTCCTTACTCTTTCAACGCCTGTCACTCACAGGCAGGTTTATGCTTCACTGCCCGCGACTAGCGCAGATCGCTGACCGCAATATGGTCCATATCATCGAAGACCTGGTTTTCGCCCACCATTCCCCAGATAAAGGTGTAGGCTTTCGTCCCTACGCCGGAGTGAATGGACCAGCTCGGTGAAATCACCGCCTGCTCGTTATGCATCACGATATGGCGCGTTTCCTGCGGCTGTCCCATCATGTGGAACACGCAGGCGTCCTCGTCCATGTTGAAATAGAAGTAGACTTCCATGCGGCGCTCGTGGGTGTGGCACGGCATGGTGTTCCACAGGTTACCCGGCGCGAGTTCGGTCAGCCCCATGCTGAGCTGGCAGGTCTCCAGCACATCCGGCACGAAGTATTTATTGATGGTGCGGCGATTGCTGGTGAGGTTGTCGCCCAGCGTCACGGGTGCGACGTCTGCCGTGGTCACTTTTTTGGTTGGGTAGGTAGAGTGAGCCGGCGCGCAGTTGTAGTAAAACTTCGCGGGTTTGCTGCCGTCGATGCTGGCGAAGACCACGTCTTTTGCCCCTTTACCCACGTAAAGCGCCTCGCGATGGCCAATCTCATAGCACTGTCCGTCTACGGTGATGGTACCCGGCCCGCCGATGTTAATCACACCCAGCTCGCGACGCTCGAGGAAATAGCTCACGCCCAGCTGTTTACCGACCTCACCGCCAACGGAGACGCTGCGCGTGACGGGCATAATCCCGCCCACAATAATGCGGTCGATATGGCTGTAGACCAGGGTGTACTTGTCGGCCTCGAACACCTGCTCGACTAAAAACTCATTGCGCAGCCCTTGAGTGTCCAGCGTTTTGGCGTGCGCACTGTGGATGCTTTGTCTGATGTCCACGATAACCTCCAGATGTGGTCATGCCCGAAGGCAGAAAATAAACGAAACAGCGTTCCGTTTTCATGATGAGCACATACTATCGGCATAAAGTGGGCTTTTCAATTATATTTAAAACAACGTTTCATTTTTATTTTTGTTTGTATCGGAAATGACGTTCGGATCACGATAAATGGGGATTGAGAAAAACAGCACCATAAAAAAACCTCCCGCAGGAGGTTTTTTAGAATGAGAAGAGGTTAACGTTCGATGGCCAGCGCCACCCCCTGCCCGCCACCTATACAGAGTGTGGCAATGCCTTTACGGGCGTTCCGCTTTTTCATTTCGTGGACCAGCGATACCAGGATCCGGCAGCCGGACGCACCAATAGGATGTCCCAGCGCGATCGCCCCGCCGTTGACGTTTACCCGCAGGGGATCCCACTCCAGCATTTTGCCGACCGAGATCGCCTGCGCGGCAAAGGCTTCGTTTACTTCGATCAGATCCACATCTGAGAGCTGCCACCCCGCACGGTCCAGGCAGCGACGGGTGGCATACACTGGCGCGATCCCCATTAACGCAGGATCAACACCTACGCTGGCAAACGCCTTGATGCGGGCCATTACGGGGAGATCCAGCTCAAGGGCTTTGCTTTCGCTCATCATCATGACGGCCGCTGCGCCATCATTAATGGAGGAAGCATTTCCCGCCGTAACCGACCCCTGCATTTCAAAAGCAGGGTTAAGCCTCGCCAGACCTTCAGCGCTGGCGTCGGTACGCGGCTGCTCATCGGTATCCACCACGACAACCTCACCGTTCTGACGCTGCGTGCTGACCGGGACAATTTCATCGCGAAAACGGCCGGAATCAATCGCCGCGCGCGCCTTTTGCTGCGAGCTTAAGGCATAAGCATCCTGCAGCTCACGACTGATGCCGTACTCGCGCGCCAGGTTTTCCGCCGTCACACCCATATGATAATCATTGAACGCATCCCAGAGCCCGTCATGCACCAGGCTATCAAGCAACTGGCTGTTGCCTAACTGTGCGCCGGTACGGCTGTCGGTCAATACGTGCGGCGCGCGGCTCATGTTCTCTTGTCCGCCCGCAATGACCACATCCGCTTCACCGCACTGAATGGCTTGCGTTGCAAGATGTAGCGCTTTTAGTCCTGATCCACAGACGTCGTTAATGGTGATTGCGGAGACGGTATTGGGCAACCCACCTTTCAGCGCCGCCTGGCGCGCAGGGTTTTGCCCGGCTCCGGCAGTCAGAACCTGTCCCAGGATCACCTCATCAATTTCATGGGCTGCGATCCCGCTACGTTCCACCAGCGCTTTTACTACCACGCTACCCAGGTCAACCGCCGAGTGACGCGCAAGCGCTCCCTGAAAACAGCCGATAGCTGTACGCAACGCACCCACTATTACGACATCTTTCATCACGACCTCTGTGTTAAATGACATGACGATAGTAGAGGATTGTTACTGGCAATTATCTTAATTGTTTAAAAATAGTGAGTTTAATCACAAGGATCAGCGCGCATCCTGCAGATACTGCCGCAGCCAGCTTCCGGCAATACCTGGTGGGGATCGTTTATTCCATAGCAGATCGATCCCTGTCGCCCGCGGCCAGCCGGGGACATTTAGCTGTACCAACGATTTCGCGGCGGCAAATTCATCCACCAGTGCGCACGGCAACACGCACCAGCCAAATCCCTGTACTGCCATACTCAAGAGTAACAGGTAATTCGGCGCTGACCAGACGGGCCCGCGCGCGAGCGCCGCCTCGCGCTCAAGATAGGTGCTGAGCCGCAACTCTCGCCAGCCGTGCAGTTCGTCGGCCTGAATTTCAGGTTGGCCGGTCAGAGGATGCGTGGTCGCAACATATATTGCCATGCGGGTCTGCATCGGCAGCCGTGTGAAGCCGATATCCGTAGGGTAACTGTCCCGCGCTTCCGTCAGGCCAATCTGCGCGCGCTCCTTTTGCAGCAGATCGATGACGTCCTCTTCTTCGCCAATCAGGCATTCGAATTCCGTATGAGGAAAGCGCCGGTCAAACTGGTTCATGAGATCTTCCAGCACATCCGGATTGAGGGTATCGGAAAGGACAAATGTCAGACGCGCCTCCGTTTGCGCCGTTAATGATACTGCCAGCTCATCAAGCCGCGTGCTGGCGGCGAGGATAGCCTGCACATAGCCCATCACCTGCTCCCCTTGAGCCGTCAACACCGGCTGGCGCGCCGAGCGGTCAAACAGCTCGAAACCCAGATCGGCTTCAAGATTGGCAATGGACGTGCTGATTGTCGACTGGCTTTTACGCAACCGGCGTGCGGCAGCAGAAAAAGAACCCGCCGCGACGGTTTCAACAAACGCAGTAAGGGCTTCGGGGGAATAGCGCATGATCTATCTACTTTTACGATGGATACCATCTTTAATATATCAGCTTTAACGATAAAAATAGGCCCCATCAACGCCCATACCGGCGAATTAACGAGGTCTATGACTATGCAACACCAGGATGCACTCCAACGTAAACTGCCGGAGCGGATCTTTCATGCTGTCTGTTTCGAAGGGATTGCCACGGCGATCCTCGCCCCTACGGCGGCGTGGCTCATGCAGCGTTCCGTGGTTGAGATGGGCGGGTTAACCATTATTCTGGCCACCACCGCCATGCTCTGGAACATTATTTATAACTTCGGCTTCGACCGTTTCTGGCCTGTTCAGCGCGTCAAACGTACGGCAAAAGTCCGTGCGCTGCATGCCCTGGGGTTCGAATGCGGGTTCATCGTGATCGGCCTGTCGATTGTCGCCGCCGTACTGGGCGTCACGCTGCTAGAGGCATTCACGCTGGAAATAGGTTTCTTCCTGTTCTTCCTGCCTTACACCATGTTCTACAACTGGGCATATGACACGTTACGTGAAAAATTCTTTAAGCGTCGTCAGCAAAGACGCGCCCTGGCAGGCTCACTCCCCCCTGGCCGGACTACTGGTCCGGCCAAACTCCGTCGAAGCAACTGCGCTCTCTACGCATAACTATGGTAAATTGCACTCCATTCCGATGGTTTGATAGTTGATACGTTGCTCTAATGTCGAAAATTTGGTCAAAAGATGAGACTCTCTGGAGTTTCGCTCTCTACGGCACGGCCGTGGGCGCAGGAACGCTGTTCTTGCCCATTCAGCTGGGCTCCGCAGGCGCTATCGTCCTGTTTATTACCGCCCTTGTGGCTTATCCGTTAACCTACTGGCCGCACCGAGCGCTGGCACAATTTATCCTGTCGTCGAAAACCAAAGGCAATGAAGGGATCACCGGCGCCGTATCGCACTATTACGGCAGGAAGATTGGCAACCTGATCACCACGCTCTATTTCATCGCCTTCTTTGTGGTGGTGCAGATTTATGCGGTGGCCATCACCAACTCGCTCACGGAGCAACTGGCAAAACACCTGACGGTGGATACCGCCGTTCGCGTACTGGTCAGCCTGGGGGTGGTACTGGTTCTTAATCTGATCTTCCTGATGGGACGACATATCACGATAAAAGTGATGGGCTTCCTGGTGTTTCCGTTGATTGCCTATTTCCTGTTTGTCTCGCTGTATCTGACGGGAAGCTGGCAGCCGTCGCTGCTCACCAGCCAGATGGCATTTGATCAACATACCCTGCATCAGGTATGGATTTCGATTCCGGTGATGGTTTTTGCTTTCAGCCATACCCCGATTATCTCAACGTTTGCCGTTGACCGTCGTGAGAAGTTTGCTGACGGTGCTATGGATAAATGCAAGAAAATCATGAAGGTGGCGTACCTCATTATCTGCCTGAGCGTGCTGTTCTTTGTCTTCAGCTGTCTGCTCTCTATACCACCGTCGTATATTGTGACCGCCAAAGAGCAAGGGGTTACGATCCTGTCCGCGCTGTCGATGATGCCTTCCTCTCCGGCATGGCTGGGTATTTCCGGGATTATCGTGGCGATTATTGCGATGTCGAAATCATTCCTCGGCACCTATTTTGGCGTGATTGAAGGGGCGACGGAGATCGTGAAGTCGTCGCTGAATCAGGTGGGCGTGAAAAAAAGCCGCGCCTTTAACCGTGCAGTTTCCATTATCGGGGTGTCGTTAATCACCTTTGCGGTCTGCTGCATAAACCCGAATGCCATTTCGATGATTTATGCCATCAGCGGTCCGCTTATCGCCATGATCCTGTTTATCATGCCGACGCTGTCGACGTATCTGATCCCATCCCTGAAACAGTACCGTTCCATTGGCAACCTGCTGACGCTGATCGTCGGCGTGCTGTGCGTGTCGGTGATGTTTGTCGGCTAATCCCTTTCGTGCCCGGCGCTCTGCCGGGCACGCCATTCAGTCTCGTCCCGTCGTCTCCAGAGGAAAGGGTCTGTCCTGAACGACCGTTTTCATGACAAGCGTCGAGCGAAGATGCTGCACGCCCGGCATCGCTGAGAGTTTCTCGTCATAGAGTTTTTGAAATGCCGACAGGTCACGCGTTACAACATGCATCAGATAATCGGGATCGCCAAATAAACGCTGTGCCAGCACGATTTGCGGTATCTCTTCCACCGCATCTTCAAAGGCGCTAACCGCTTTTCTGTCACCCTCTTTAAGCGTCGCAAATACTATCGCCAGGAAGTTAAATCCCATTTTGGCGGGATCGAGGCTGGCGCGGTATCCCGTTATGGCTCCGCTTTGCTCCAGCGCCCGCACGCGGCGATGGCACGGCGAGAGGCTCAGATTCACCCGCTCTGCCAGCTCCGTAAGTGATAAACGACCGTCAGATTGCAGCTCCGCAAGAATTTTTCGATCAATGCTATCCATGTGGAAGATTTTCTCAGTTTTACCGTGTTGTAAGCATAACATTGAAAGCCTATTTCGCAGGGTTAGCGATATTCTTTTTCTCAACGTTTGACGCACTGCGGGGGTCTTCAGGACGATGGAAATGAGTATTGTGGCCGGCTTTTGGGTGGTTTCTTTTCTGCTTATCATGACACCGGGGGCGGACTGGGCCTATGCCATTAGCGCCGGGATTAACGGTCGACGCGTGGTCCCGGCTGTGATGGGGCTGATGTCCGGTCATCTGCTGGCTACGATGATCGTGGTTGCGGGCGTGGGCGTTTTAATTGCTCAACATCCAATGGCGTTAGCCGGGCTGACCGTGGCGGGAGCCCTGTATCTCCTGTGGCTTGGCATAACGTTATTGCGTCACCCAGCCGCACCGGAAAAGGCCACCCGCCATACGGGAAACTGGACACAGTGGGCGGTGAAAGGACTCTGTATTAGCGGCCTAAACCCGAAAGTTTTTTTGCTGTTCCTGGCCCTGCTTCCGCAATTTACAGACCCAACCGGAAGTTGGTCGATAGCGATGCAGATGTCTGCGCTTGGGATGATGCATCTTATCACCTGTACGCTGGTCTACCTGCTGGTGGGGTATGGCTCGAAAGCCGTGCTGGCGACCCGGCCACAGGCGGCGCGTCTGGTGAGCAGAGCATCGGGAGGGTTGATGGTGCTGATAGCGATGGTATTGCTGTTTGAGCAGGTAAGATAAAAAACACCGGCCATCGCCGGTGTTACTTACGCCCGAATATCGTCATATTCCCGCGTTTTATCAAACTCATGTTTCGCAAACGGGCACAGCGGAATAATTTTACGGTTCTCACCGCGCATCTTCTCCACCACCTTCGCCACCAGCTGTTTACCAACGCCCTGCCCTTTCAGGCTCTCATCCACATCGGTGTGCTCGATAATGCTCAGGTGCTCGCCGGTTGGCACGAAGACAATCTCCGCAACCTGGTTGCCGCTCGCATCGTTCACGTAAAACTTGTTATGGCCTTCCAGAATATCCATGGTTCCTCGCTTATTTTTGGCGATACTTCAACGCACCGCTCGGGCAGGTATCAATCACACGTACAACCGTTTCAACGTCCACTTCATCGGGAATGATCCACGGTTTACGCTTCAGGTTAAACAGCTTAGCGCTTCCGCGTACGCAGTTACCTGAGTGTTTACAGATCCCGGTATTGAAGTAAACATCAATTTTCTCGCCGGTATAGGCCCGGTAACCTGCATCCAGTAGTTCTTTATCCATGACATTGCCTCTGTAATTATTCTGGTATGAAATGAAGCATAGCCTTACGCGATCCCGATGGCTATTACACCGAAAACGAAAATCCAGGTCACAACTCTTTTCATACCGGATTGCGCGCCCCTGATGTGCATGTCAGGCTCCGCAAATCTCTCACTTTTAAATGGCTACCGCAGGTTGAATGAAACGCAGACTCTCTTTTCAGGTAAAGCTTTTTTTAGCGCTGGTATGCTTCTCCTGCCTGCTGTTAGTTCTGCTGGGAACGATCCTGTTTCATTTTATTGACCGACAGCTCCATCACGATCTTGGCCAGCGCGCCAGGGTTCAGGCCAGTCAGATCGCGCTGATGCCGGGTCTGGCGGCAATGGTTGCGGCCAGAGATATCCCCGGCATTGCCCGGTTAATTCAGCCGCTGCGTGCCGAAAGCGATGCCAGCTATATTGTGATTGGCGATCCCCAGGAACAGCACCTTTATCATTCTGAATCCCCGGAGCGGATTAATTTACCGATGATCGGAGGGGATAATGCCGAGGTGTTAAAAGGCAAAACCATTATTTCCGTGCGTCAGGGTGGGATTGGGGTTTCACTGCGCAGCAAAGCCCCCATCTTTAACGCACAGCACCAGGTGATTGGCATTGTCTCCGTCGGCTATCTGACCTCATATATCGCCAATATTAATGCCCGCATTCTCTGGCAATCCGGGTTGTACGGTGCAGGTCTTCTGCTGCTGCTGTTTATATTCTCATGGCTGTTTACCCGCAATCTTAAAAAGCAGATGTTCCGGCTTGAACCAAAGGATATTGCTCAACTGGTTTTGCAGCAAAGAGCGTTGCTGGAAGCCATGTATGAAGGGATATTCGCCATTAATAAAGATAAACAGTTGATTCTCATTAACCGTGCGGCACGAGAGATGCTGGATATTCGGCAAAGTGAGAAAGACCTTATCGGCAAACCGCTGGAAGAGGTTCTGCAAACCTCCCCGGGATTCCTGTCTCAGCGCTACGCTTCGGTGAGCAGCGGCAACCACGACCAGATTGCGGTGCTTAATCAGCGAGAGGTGATCGTTAACCGCGTGGCGATCGAGGTTGAACCGGGTGTCGAGAGTGGTTGGGTATATAGCTTTCGCGACAAAAACGACATTAACACGCTTAGCAGCCAGCTCAGTCAGATCAAGCGCTATGCGGATAACCTGCGCATTATGCGCCACGAACAGCTGAACTGGACCGCCACGCTGGTGGGGTTGCTGCAGATGAAACACTACGACGAGGCGATCCGTTACATCCAGGTGCAGTCAGAAGGGGCGCAGCGCGTGCTGGACTTTGTCTCTGCCCGTTTTGTTTCTCCGGCGTTGTGTGGGCTACTGTTAGGAAAATATGTCAGCGCACGCGAAAAAGGCATTGAACTGCTGTTTGATCCCGCCTGTCAGCTCACCCGCATGCCAGCCACCCTCAATGAAACGGAGCTGATGTCCATTATTGGTAATCTGCTGGATAACGCCGTGGATGCAACCCTGAAAGCGCCGGTGCCTGCACCTGTTGAGCTCTACATTTCTGACCGCAATCAGGAGTTATTGATAGAGGTGGCTGACCGTGGCTGTGGGGTGGATGATACGATGAAGCCGCATATCTTCCGCCAGGGGTTCAGCAGTAAACCAGACAGTGAGAACGACATTGTCGGCACCGAGCACGGTATTGGTCTGTTTCTGGTGGCAGGATATATCGATAAGGCTGGCGGCAGTATTGAGATCGCCGACAACACGCCACAGGGCACTATTTTTTCTGTGTTTATTCCGAATGGGCAACAGCATGACCCGACCACTTGATGTTGTGATAGTTGAAGATGAACCGCACCTGGCGGAGCTGCATCGCGAGTATATCGAGCAAAATTTCCATTTGCGCGTGGTGGGCATCGCCGCGTCCATTGAGCAGGCCTGTAGCCTGATTCGTCAGCATCAGCCGCGGCTAATTTTGCTGGATAACTATCTTCCGGACGGTAAAGGCGTGGAGTTAATCGACAACCCACTGCTAAAAAGCTACGAATGCTCGGTGATCTTCATCACCGCCGCCAGCGATATGCAAACCTGCAGCCATGCCATGCGCAGCGGTGCGTTCGACTATCTGATTAAGCCCGTCTTTTTCCAGCGTCTGCACGCCTCTCTTGAGCGGTTTATGCGCTTCATCCATACCGTGCAGCAGGTGAAGGTGGTCGACCAGCATGCGCTGGATCGCCTGTTTAACCTGCCTGCCGCGGAATCGTCCGTTACACCGTCAACGAAAGGGATTGAGCCCCAAACGCTGGAACGGATGAAACAATTTTTCGCCGACAATCCCGACAGGGCGATGTCGGTGGAAGAGGTAGTGGAGAACGTCGGGATCAGTAAAACCACGGGGCGTCGCTATCTTGAATACTGCGTGGAGAGCGGGTTAATCAGCATCGAAATGCTGTATGGCAATATTGGTCATCCGCGAAGGTTGTACCGCAAAGCCGCCGATAAACCGTAATCCGAAACCGTTCACAGGCTAACGTTCGCGGATTTTATGGTGTTAATTGCTGAAACGACGGCAACAATCACACTTCGGAATCATTGCCCGCTTCACCCTATTGTGGGTGGAGCCCACTGCGCTATGTTGACAATTAGTTCCTCAAATGTAACTAAAAGGTTAACTATAATGTCGAACACGTTCCGAATTTCTCTGCTTACCGCTACTGTACTATTCTCTGCTTCTGCACTGTCTGCCCTGCCGCAGGGCTATCCTGCTGAGTATCAAAAAGTTGTTGATGCCGCAACGAAAGAGGGCAAGGTTGTTATCTACTCCACCACCGACATCAAAGCTGCCGGGCCGCTGATCCAGGGCTTCGAAAAAACCTACCCGGGCATCAAAGTTGAATACAACGACATGAACAGCACCGAGCTGTACAACCGTTTCATCAGCGAACAGGCCTCAGGTGGTGTGAGCGGCGACGTGGTCTGGAGCTCATCCATGGACACCGGTCTGAAGCTCGCCACCGACTACGCCATGGAGTACAAATCTCCGGAGCAGAGCCAGCTGCCGAAATGGGCAGTCTGGAAAGATAAGGCATACGGCACCACCTATGAGCCGGTGGTCTTTATCTACAACAAGCGTCTGATCCCGGCCGGCGACGTGCCGGACTCTCACACCGCGCTGGCGAAGCTGATTGCCAGCCAGACGGACAAATTCAAGGGCAAAGTCACCACCTACGACATCGAAAAATCGGGTCTGGGCTTTATGCTTTCAGTCCAGGATCACAACGCCGATCCTAATTACTTCAAAACCCTGGCAGACGTTGCCAAAGGTGGTTTATCGGTACAGTCCTCTACCGGTACCATGATGGAGCGCGTCTCCTCCGGTGAAAACCTGATCGGCTTTAATATCCTCGGATCTTATGCGGAAGCACGTGCGAAGAACGATCCGTCGCTCGGCATCTCCTATCCAAAAGATTACACCCTGGTGCTGTCGCGCGTGTCGTTCATCAGCCAGCAATCGCAAAACAGCAATGCGGCAAAACTGTGGCTGGACTATGTGCTGTCTGAACAAGGGCAAAACATTCTGGCAAACCAGGCTGACATTCCGTCCATTCGTAACGATATCGAAGGGAAAAATGATATCGACGGCCTGACCAAAATCCTCGGCAACGCGCTGAAGCCGATCCCGGTTGATGAAACGCTTCTGGAATACCTGCAGCCGAAAAAACGCCTGGAGTACATCAAAGAGTGGCGTACCGCCGCCGGCAAATAAGCGTCTGAGCGCGGCGCAGGCCGCCGCGCTCCCTTATCGACTGAGTTCGTTTTTCTGGGCTGCAACACCAGGGATACCCCATGAATACATTACGCAGAAAGTGGCAAAGCCTGCCGCGAGGCATCGTCGTGCTGATAACCGCCCTGGTTATCTACACGCCGCTGTCGTTTATCGTGATACAGAGCTTCCTGTCCGCCCCGTTCTTTTCGCCGTCAAAAGAGTGGAGCTTTGAATCATTTGAGTTTATTTTCACCGACCCTGATTTTTATAAAGCCCTGAAAAGTGGTTTTATTCTTGCTTTCGGGCTGGTCTTTATCTCTATTCCGTTGGGCGGCGTGCTGGCGTTTCTGATGGTGCGTACCGACCTGCCCGGTCGCCGGCTGATTGAGCCGCTGATCCTGGTCCCGATTTTCGTTTCACCGATGGTGCTGGGCTTCGGCTACGTGGTAGCCGCCGGTCCAGTAGGCTTTCTCTCCCAGTGGGCTGAGGCGCTGATTGGCTTCGTGCCGTGGAATATCTACGACATGTCGAGCATTGTGGTCATCGCCGGCCTGACGCACGTCCCGCATGCCTATCTGTATATCTCGTCAGCGCTGCGCAGCGTGGGTTCCGATGTGGAAGAGGCCGCGCGCACCGCGGGGGCGTCGCCCTGGCAGGTGATGACCTCCGTTAGCCTGCCGATGGTGCGCCCGTCCATTCTGTACGCCACCGTGCTGCTGTTCTTCCTGGGGCTGGAAGTGTTCGGCCTGATGCTGGTCCTCGGCGACCCGGAAGGCAACATGGTGCTGGCGACCTATCTCTATAAGCTGACGAACAAGATGGGTACCCCATCCTATAACCTGATGGAGGCGGTTGCGGTGGTGCTGATCTGCATCACCATCCCGCTGGTGATGCTCCAGCGTCGCCTGATGCGCACCGCCAACCGCTTCGTCACCATGAAGGGAAAAGCCTCTCAGGCCCGTGCGTTACCGCTGGGTAAATGGCGCTGGGTTGCTGGCGCGGTGATTGCCTTCTGGCTCACCGTCACCATCGGCGTTCCGCTGCTCGGCGTGGTATTGCGCGCGTTTATCTCCAACTGGGGCGTGGGCGTTTCGCTGTGGGATGAGCTCTCTCTGAACACCTTCCGCACCATCTGGGCGCAGCCCAACCTGCTGCGCGCCATCGTCAACTCCATGGCGATTGGCGTGATTGGCGGCGCGCTGGCGGTGGTCTGCTACCTGTTTGTCGGCATTGCCATGCACCGTAAACCGGACAACACCACGCGTTTCCTGGACTACAGCGTGCTGGTACCGCGCGCCGTGCCTGGCCTGCTGGCGGGTCTGGCATTCCTGTGGGTGTTCCTGTTCCTGCCGATGTGGCTGGATAACGCGCTGAAATCCGGCTGGCTTTCCGGGTTTGCCTGGACGGACTGGATGCGCGAAAACGTCATCGTCTGGCTGCGTTCGCTGCGCAGCACCATTTTCAGCGTCTGGCTGGCCTATACCGTGGTGTGGATGGCTTACGGGCTGAGGCTCATCTCTTCCACGCTGCTGCAGGTGGGGCCGGAGCTTGAAGAAGCGGCGCGCAGCACCGGGGCAACGCGTGGCCAGATCACCCGTCACGTTACCATTCCGCTTTCCCGCTACGGTCTTATTGGTTCGTGGCTGCTGATGTTCCTGATCTTTGAACGCGAATACTCAACGGGTGTGTACCTGCTTTCGCCCGGCACGGAAACCATCGGCTCGATGCTGGTTTCCCTCTGGGCTGCGGGTGCCATTGATATCGTGGCGGCGCTCTCTTTCATTAACATCCTGCTGGTCGTGGTAGGTCTGGGCATTGCCCTTCGTTTCGGAGTCAAAATACATGATTGAATTAGCGGTTGACGATCTGCACTTAACCTACGGCGACAATCCTGTTTTAAAAGGTGTCTCCATGAACCTCAAGCGCGGCGAAGTGGTCTCCCTGTTAGGCCCTTCCGGCAGCGGCAAAACCACCCTGCTTCGTGCAGTAGCGGGCCTGGAGAAACCCACCCAGGGTTCGATTATTATTGGCAAAAACAAAGTTTACGACGGCACGCCGCGCAGTGAGGTCCCTGCGGAAGAGCGTAACCTGGGGCTGGTGTTCCAGTCATATGCCCTGTGGCCGCACAAAACCGTTTTTGAAAACGTGGCTTACCCGCTCAAACTGCGTAAAGTCCCGGCCAAAGAGATCCAGCAGCGCGTGCAGGATGTGCTGGATCAGCTTGGTCTGGGGCATCTTGGCAAACGTCACCCGCACCAGCTCTCCGGCGGACAGCAGCAGCGCGTGGCGATTGGCCGGGCGCTGGTCTACAACCCACCGGTGATTTTGCTGGACGAGCCGCTTTCTAACCTCGACGCCAAGCTGCGCGAAGAGGCCCGCGTGTTCTTGCGCGAGCTGATTATCAAGCTCGGGTTATCGGCACTGATGGTGACGCACGACCAGAATGAAGCAATGTCCATTTCTGACCGCATCCTGCTGCTCAACAACGGTAAAATTGAGCAACAGGGCACGCCGCAGGAGATGTATGGCTCGCCGAAAACGCTGTTTACCGCCGAGTTTATGGGCAGCAACAACCGCCTGCACGGCAAGGTCACCGAAGTACGCGACGGCAAAGCGCGCATCGAGGGGAAAGGCTGGGTGCTGTGGGGCCAGGCGGGCGAAGGGGTGCAAAGCGGTGATGAAGCCACGGCGGTGATCCGCGTCGAGCGCGTGGCGGTGGTCGAGGGACCTGGGGAAAATCAGCTTGAGCTACCGCTGCTCACCAGCATGTATCTTGGCGACCGCTGGGAGTACCTGTTCCGCACGGCGGGGGATGATTTTGTAATCCGCGCGTATGGGCATGAGGTTCGCGATCCACAGCACTGCCATCTTTCGTTGCCGGAGAAGCATGTTTGGGTGTTCCCGAAAGGGTGAGTGTGTGAGAAAAGGCTGCGGGATGCGGCCTTTTCTGTTTGTGTATGTGTCTTGGCTGTTGCGCCGTCGGGATAAGTTCCGCGCTGAGTATTCCGATATCACCATTAATCTCACCAGCTCGTATGAAAACCTGCAGAACGAACGCACGTCGAAAATTCAGAGAGGCGGATCAGGAGGAACGGTACAACGTTGTGTTGTTCCATAAGGCCTCCTGTGTTGCCTTTATGACGCTGCCGGCAAAGGATGACTGCATGATCAAATATGGCCATTAGTATGCCGAAGACGAATGGGAATCTGATGTCTGTGTTACACAGGTTATCTCTGCTCAGGACCTACTTCTTCAGCAGGCAGACAGTCATGATCTTTCCGGCCTTTCGCTTTCGGACGACCGCCGGGCACCATCCCTGTAGATAGATCTCGATTCGAACAGTGTGCACGTGATGTGCTCTAAATAGGAAAGTCGGATCTCACAAAGGTAGTTGTCCGGTAATTTCATGATGTTGTTATTTGGATGATTATTATCAGGAAGGAAAGGATGGTGACAGTCAGGATCTTTAATCGAGAAATATTTCAGAGCGGAAATATTCCATATGTAAGAGACTCTTAAAAGACTGTAATCGCTGTTTTATCGAATGAAAATTGAGTTTGGAAGACTTCTGAAGAGTTGAAACTGGAGCGGGCGAAGGGAATCGAACCCTCGTATAGAGCTTGGGAAGCTCTCGTTCTACCATTGAACTACGCCCGCTTTGAGGTGCGTATGGCATTATAGACCTTACGCACCTTCATACAAGCCTCTTCACAACTAAATGGCGATAAAATAATCACTTAGCACTTCGGTTTGCTGCCAGGAGCCGGAAGATAACGCTGCGGATCGATGGCCGTCGCCTTATAGCGGATCTGGAAATGCAGCTTCACCGCATCCGTACCGGTGCTGCCCATGGTGGCAATCTTCTGCCCTGCTTTGACGTTCTGCCCGTTGTTGACCAGCATCGTGTCGTTATGCGCATAGGCCGTGATGTAGTCTTCGCCATGCTTAATCATGATCAGGTTACCGTAGCCGCGCAGCTGGTTACCCACGTAAACCACCTTCCCTGCCCCGGAGGCATAAACCGGTGTACCGCGCGCAGCGGCGATATCAATACCCTTGTTGCCACCTTCAGAGAGTGAGTAAGGGGCGACCACTTTACCGCTGGCAGGCCAAATCCAGCAGCGCTGTCCAACCGGTGGCCATGACGATTGCGGCACCTGATAGGATGGCGTCACTTTGGCCGTTTTGCCTTTCGACGAGGATTTTTTACCAGAGGATGATCCACCGCTAACCTTCAACTGCTGACCCACCTCGATGGTGTATGGCGGAGAGAGATTATTTAACCGCGCCAGATCCTTCACGCTGGTCCCCGTTGCGCGCGAAATTCGATACAGGGTGTCCCCGCGCTTAACGGTATAGACCGAACCGGAATAGCTACCCATATCCGAAGATTTGCTCCCTGAACAACCTGCCAGCAATAGCGTTAGCATCAGGTAAATAATGGCGGTAATGGGATTTCTCGTCAGGCTTCCTGCAAACAAAACAGATCCTCGGTCAGCGTGAATGGCGCTCTATGATAACAGTCCGGATAGATATGGGTCAGCCCTTTTCCGCTCTGTGGGATAAACCGTTCGTATAAGAATGCCGTATAATGCCCCGGCTGATGGTGCTGAACCACTCGGCATTTTGGCACTGGAGCATGAATGAGTATTCAAGAACACGTTATTTTGGTAAATGACCAGGGAATGGTGATTGGCACTCAGGAAAAGTACGCCGCTCACACCTCGCATACCCCGCTGCATCTGGCTTTCTCCACCTGGCTGTTTAATGCCGAAGGCGAATGCCTGGTGACCCGACGCGCGTTAAGCAAAAAAGCCTGGCCGGGTGTCTGGACTAACTCCGTGTGCGGACATCCGCAATCCGGTGAAGAGACGGAGCAGGCTATTATCCGACGCTGCCGCTATGAGGTCGGCGCCGAAATTACCGATATAACCCCTGTCGCATCCGAGTTTCGCTACCGCGAAACTGACCCTTCCGGGATCGTGGAAAACGAAATTTGCCCGGTATTTGCTGCCCGCATCACCAATGACGTGACGATAAACGAAGATGAAGTGATGGAGTATCAGTGGGTTGATCTGGACGCGTTATTCCGCGCGCTGGACGCGACGCCCTGGGCGTTTAGCCCGTGGATGGTCATGGAAGCAACGACCGCCCGCGAAAAACTCAAAGTCTTCGCAGCGCAATAAAAAAGCCCCTTTCGGGGCTTTTTTCACATCTTGACGTCTTACTTCACCGGACGCATCGCCGGGAACAGGATCACGTCGCGGATGGTGTGGCTGTTGGTGAACAGCATCACCATACGGTCGATACCAATACCCAGACCTGCAGTTGGCGGCAGGCCGTGTTCCAGCGCGGTCACGTAGTCTTCGTCGAAGAACATCGCTTCGTCGTCGCCTGCCGCTTTCGCATCAACCTGATCCTGGAAGCGCTGCGCCTGATCTTCCGCATCGTTCAGCTCGCTAAAGCCGTTGCCGATTTCACGGCCGCCGATGAAGAATTCGAAACGATCGGTAATTTCCGGGTTCACATCGTTACGACGAGCCAGCGGAGAGACTTCAGCCGGGTATTCGGTAATGAAGGTTGGCTGAATCAGGTGCGCCTCGGCCACTTCTTCGAAGATCTCGGTCACGATACGGCCCAGACCCCAGCTCTTCTCAACCTTGATACCGATGCTTTCCGCGATCGCTTTCGCAGAGTCGAAGCTATCCAGATCGGCCATATTGGTTTCCGGACGGTATTTCTTGATCGCTTCGCGCATGGTCAGTTTTTCGAACGGCTTGCCGAAGTCGAACACTTCTTCACCGTAAGGAACCTGCGTGGTGCCCAGAATATCCTGCGCCAGGGTGCGGAACAGGGATTCAGTCAGCTCGATCAGATCTTTGTAATCCGCATACGCCATATAGAGTTCCATCATGGTGAACTCTGGGTTATGACGAACGGAGATACCTTCGTTACGGAAGTTACGGTTGATTTCAAACACGCGGTCGAAACCACCCACCACCAGACGCTTCAGGTACAGTTCCGGCGCGATACGCAGGTACATGTCCAGGTCCAGGGCGTTGTGATGGGTGATGAACGGACGTGCAGACGCACCGCCAGGGATCACCTGCATCATCGGGGTTTCCACTTCCATAAAGTCGCGGTTAACCATGAACTGGCGGATACCGGCCATGATCCGGGAGCGAATTTTGAATGTATTGCGGGATTCATCGTTAGAGATGAGATCCAGGTAACGCTGACGATAACGCGCTTCCTGATCCTGCAGGCCGTGGAATTTGTCCGGCAGCGGGCGCAGGGCTTTGGTCAGCAGACGCAGCTCGGTGCAGTGGATCGACAGTTCACCGGTCTTAGTTTTGAACAGTTTACCTTTCGCGCCCAGGATATCGCCCAGATCCCACTTCTTGAACTGCTCGTTGTAGATGCCTTCTGGCAGATCGTCACGGGAAACGTACAACTGAATACGGCCGCCAACGTCCTGCAAGGTCACGAAAGAGGCTTTACCCATGATACGACGGGTCATCATACGGCCTGCCACTGACACTTCTACGTTCAGAGCTTCCAGCTCTTCGTTCTCTTTACCGTCGAAATCAGCGTGCAGTTGGTCTGAGGTATGGTCACGACGAAAATCGTTCGGGAACGGCACGCCCTGCTCACGCAGTGCTGCCAGCTTCTCGCGGCGGGTTTTCAGTTCGTTGTTAAGATCGACTACCGCGTCAGCGCCCTGTGCTTGTTGTTCAGACATGTTGGTTCCTCATAACCCTGCTTTCAAACTTGCTTCGATAAATTGGTCCAGGCTGCCATCCAGCACCGCCTGCGTGTTGCGGGTTTCAACCCCGGTACGCAAGTCTTTGATGCGGGAGTCATCGAGGACATAAGAACGGATCTGGCTGCCCCAACCGATGTCAGACTTGTTATCTTCCATCGCCTGTTTCTCAGCATTTTTCTTCTGCATTTCCAGTTCATAAAGCTTCGCTTTCATCTGCTTCATGGCCTGGTCTTTGTTTTTATGCTGGGAACGGTCATTCTGGCATTGCGTTACCAGCCCGGTTGGAATGTGGGTGATACGCACCGCAGATTCTGTACGGTTAACGTGCTGACCACCCGCACCAGATGCGCGGTAAACGTCAATACGCAGGTCAGCCGGGTTAATTTCGATATCAATATCTTCGTCAACTTCCGGGTAAACGAATGCAGAACTAAAGGAGGTATGACGACGTCCACCGGAGTCGAACGGGCTCTTACGTACCAGGCGGTGAACGCCGGTTTCAGTACGCAACCAGCCGTAGGCGTAATCGCCAATGATTTTGATGGTCACGGATTTCAGACCCGCAACTTCACCTTCAGATTCTTCGATAATTTCGGTTTTGAAGCCGCGCGCTTCTGCCCAACGCAGATACATACGCGTCAGCATACTGGCCCAGTCCTGTGCTTCAGTACCGCCAGAACCTGCCTGAATATCGATATAGCAGTCAGCGCTGTCATATTCACCGGAGAACATACGACGGAACTCAAGCTGCGCCAGCTTCTCTTCCAGAACGTCGAGTTCTGCCACGGCTTCGTTAAAGGTTTCTTCGTCGTCGGCTTCTACAGCCAGCTCCAGTAAACCGGAAACATCTTCCAGCCCCTGAGCCATTTGATCCAGCGTATCTACGATAGCTTCGAGAGAGGAACGCTCTTTACCCAGCGCCTGTGCGCGCTCAGGTTCGTTCCAGACGTCAGGCTGTTCCAGCTCGGCGTTTACTTCTTCAAGACGCTCTTTCTTGGCATCGTAGTCAAAGATACCCCCTAAGAACGTCAGAGCGCTCCGTGAGGTCCTGAATACGGTTTTTTACCGGATTAATTTCAAACATGGTCTGTTTTCTTTTATGGACTTGTCAAAATGCGGTTATAAGAGCGGGATTGTACCGAATCCACGCCCTTTTTTATAGAGATTACTGCCGCTAAATTGGCCAGATATTGTCGATGATGATCTGGAGGCTGCGGTTACCGCGAAACTCGTTGATGTCCAGTTTGTACACCAGCTCAACCTCGCGCACGCCGTTGTCCGGCCATATCGCCGTGTCAACGTTGAAGGCAATACCATCCAGCAACGGACCTCCGCCCACGGGTTCAACCATCACTTTCAGATGGCGTTCGCCGACAATACGCTGTTGCAACAGACGGAAACGGCCGTCAAATAACGGTTCCGGGAACATCTGCCCCCATGGACCGGCATCGCGGAGCATTTGTGCCACATCCATCGTCATCTCAGCGGGTGCAAGCTCGCCATCAGATACTACTTCCCCTTGCAACAGGGCCGGGTCGATCCAGTCGGTCACCAGCTCGCCAAACAGACGCTGGAACTCATCGAATTTCGCCTCTTCCAGCGACAAGCCTGCTGCCATCGCGTGGCCACCAAACTTGATCATGAGATTCGGGTAAAGCGTATCAAGACGCTCCAGCGCATCGCGCATGTGCAGGCCCTGAATCGAACGACCGGAGCCTTTCAGCGTGCCGTCCCCTGCCGGGGCAAACGCGATCACCGGGCGGTGGAAACGCTCTTTAATGCGCGACGCCAGAATGCCTACTACGCCCTGATGCCACTCGGGGTGATACATCGCCAGACCGCCAGGCAGCGTATCGCCACTCCGTTCAAGTTTTTCGCACAAGGTCAGCGCTTCTGCCTGCATTCCCTGCTCAATCTCTTTACGGGTCTGGTTCAGAGCGTCCAGTTCATTGGCAAGGACACGCGCTTCACCAATATTGTCGCAAAGCAGCAGAGCGACACCAACGGACATATCGTCCAGCCTTCCGGCTGCGTTCAAACGCGGTCCGATGGCAAAGCCCAAATCACTGGCCGCCAGTTTGAGCGGGTCACGGTTGGCAATCTCCAGCAAGGCCTTAATTCCCGGACGGCATTTGCCCGCCCGAATGCGGCTTAAACCCTGCCAGGTCAAAATACGATTATTGGCATCAAGCGGCACCACGTCCGCGACTGTTCCCAGCGCCACCAGGTCGAGATACTCGGCGAGATTGGGTACGGTAATCCCGCGGGAGTCGAACCAGCCTTTATCACGCAACAGCGTACGCAGCGCCAGCATCAGATAAAACGCCACCCCCACACCCGCCAGTGATTTCGACGGAAAATCGCAGTCGCGCAGGTTTGGGTTGATGATCGCTTCCGCCGCAGGGAGTGTGTCACCCGGCAGGTGGTGATCGGTGACCAGTACCGGGATCCCAAGCTTATGGGCATGATCGACGCCCGCATGAGAAGAGATCCCATTGTCCACGGTCATGATCATCTGTGCGCCACGGGCATGAGCCTGATCGACCACTTCCGGGCTGAGGCCGTAGCCGTCTTCAAACCGGTTCGGCACAAGATAGGTCACGTTATTGCAACCCAGCGCGCGCAGGCTGAGTACACTTAATGCAGTGCTGGTTGCTCCGTCTGCATCGAAATCCCCCACCACCACGATTCGCGTTCCTTCCAGAAACGCGTTGTAGAGCATTTCCACGGCTTTTTCGATGCCATTCAGCTGTTGCCAGGGCAGCATCCCTTTCACGCTCCGCTCAAGATCTTCAGCGGTACGCACGCCACGGCTGGCGTAGAGCCGTTTCAGCAGTGGTGGAAGATCGTCTGGCAAATCAATCTGCTCGGCCACCTCGCGGCGGCGCAATTTTATTGGGGCTTTCACGCGGATTATTTACCACCAAACTGTTTCTGGTGCGCGTCGAGGAACTCTTTCATCTCTTTTGGTCCCTGGTAACCTGGAACAACATAGCCGTTGCTCAGGACAATCGCCGGCGTACCGCTCACGCCAAATTGCACGCCCAGTGCATAGTGGTTGGCAATGTCAATGTCGCAGGATGCAGGTGTAACAGCTTTACCGTTCATCGCATCATCAAACGCTTTGTTGCGGTCTTTTGCACACCAGATAGCTTTCATATCCTGCTCTGGCTGGCTCTGCACGCCTGCACGTGGGAAAGCCAGGTAACGCACGGTAATGCCCAGCGCGTTGTAGTCTTTCATCTCTTCATGCAGTTTGTGGCAGTAGCCACAGGTGATGTCAGTGAAGACGGTAATAACATGTTTTTCCTGCGCCGCTTTGTAGACAATCATCTCTTTTTCGAGCGCGTTCAGGTTTTTCATCAGCAGCTGGTTGGTGACGTTTACCGGCTGCGCGCCGCTCACATCGTACATTGGCCCCTGAATAATGTGTTTGCCGTCTTCGGTGACATACAGCACGCCGCTGCTCGTCAGCACCGTTTTCATGCCAGCAACCGGTGCTGGCTGAATATCGCTACCCGTGACGCCAAGCTTAGCCAGCGACTGTTTGATTGCGGCGTCATCCGCATGGGCGAAACCGGTAAATGAGGCTGCCAGCAGGGTGAACAGCGCAAAAGACTTTTTCATATTTGATCCTGTTACAATTCGTCGGCACTCACGCACGAGGGTGGTGCTGTTGGTGTAGCTGCCGCAGGCGTTCCGTCGCGACATGGGTATAAATTTGCGTCGTGGAAAGGTCGCTATGCCCCAGCAACATCTGCACCACGCGTAAATCAGCGCCGTGGTTTAACAGATGCGTCGCGAAAGCATGACGCAATACGTGCGGCGAAAGCTTTTCACTGTCGATACCCGCCAGTGTGGCGTAATGCTTGATGCGATGCCAGAACGTTTGCCGTGTCATCTGCTGCGCGCGCTGGCTCGGGAACAGAACATCGATAGAAGCACCATTGAGCAACCACGGACGGCCGTGCTCCAGGTACGTTTCCAGCCAGTAAACCGCCTCTTCTCCCAGCGGTACCAGCCTTTCCTTGTTTCCTTTACCGATTACACGAACCACACCCTGACGCAGGCTTATGTCGCTCATCGTCAGGCCAACCAGTTCAGAAACGCGCAAGCCGGTAGCATACAATAGCTCAAGCATGGCTTTATCGCGTAACTCCAGCGGCAGGTCAACTGCGGGTGACTGTAATAATCTCTCAACTTGTGCTTCGCTAAGATCTTTAGGCAGCCGCTGCGGAAGTTTCGGGGATGCCAGCAGCGCGCTGGGATCGTCTTCGCGAATTTTCTCACGATAGAGGTGCTGGAACAGCCGACGCATGGCGCTGAGCAAGCGCGCTGAGCTGGTCGCTTTGTATCCCCCTTCCACACGTTCACCGAGCAGTGCCTGTAGGTCGTCGCTTTGCGCGCTCGCCAGCGAGAGCTGCCGACGAGCCAGCCACTCCACCAGCATGGTGAGATCGCGCCGGTACGCACTGAGCGTATTCTCAGCCAGATTTTTCTCCAGCCACAGTGCGTCGAGAAACTGTTCGATCAGTGCGAGATCCTTTTCCACATCAGCCCCTTTGATTCTGCAGTCAGGCCATTATGCCTGATTGCTACAGGTTTCTGGTACACTACGCGCAAAGTCAAAGCAAGAATTGAGATAGTTACGCGATGAATATTGGTCTGTTCTATGGTTCCAGCACCTGCTACACCGAAATGGCGGCAGAGAAAATTCGCGACATCATTGGCCCGGAACTGGTGACGTTGCATAACCTGAAAGACGACGCGCTCACGCTGATGGAGCAGTACGACGTGTTGATCCTCGGTATCCCAACCTGGGATTTCGGTGAGATACAGGAAGACTGGGAAGCTATCTGGGACCAGCTTGATACGCTCAACCTCAGCGGCAAAATTATCGCCATGTACGGCATGGGTGATCAATTAGGTTACGGAGAATGGTTCCTGGATGCACTCGGCATGTTGCACGATAAACTGGTACCGAAAGGCGTTACGTTTATCGGCTACTGGCCAACCGAAGGGTATGAGTTCACCAGTAAAAAGCCGATTATTGCCGATGGCGAGCTGTTTGTTGGACTCGCGCTGGATGAAACCAACCAGTACGATCTCAGCGATGATCGCCTGCAAACCTGGTGCGAGCAGATTCTGGGCGAAATGGCAGAACAGTTTAGCTAACGCACTTTACTCCTGCGTCGACTGTTGCAATAACATCCGGCGCAGGTCTCGCCACTCTGAAGCATCCATACTGTCAGCCGCCAACCACAGATGCTGACAACGCCCACCGTCCACATTGCGTAACCGTAACATCATGCCGGAGTTGAGCATCCAGGGCATCCCGAGAATATCCCACTCTTTACCCTGCCAGCGCAGGCGGGAATCCATCAGGAGTTTAATTTCTCCCTGACGGGCATTAATGCGACGCTGGCTGCGTACGCTGTCAAAAACGACAAATGACAGTAACAGCAGCCACAGAGGCGTATAGCTCAACGGCCATGGCATCAGTAATACAATGGCCGCAACCAGGCCGTGGAGCAATAAAGACATCCACTGAGAACGCCACGAGACGCGAAGATCAGATTGCCACAGGACCACGTTCCCGATTCCGTGTTTGAATTAATTGCACCATCCGTTGCAACTCGGTGTCGGCGGGTTTGCCGTGGTTCATCAGCCAGTTGAATAAATCTGGATCGTCAGACTCAAGCAGGCGAACAAACAGACGCTTATCATCATCGCTTAAGCTGTCATACTCATATTCGAAGAAAGGCATGATGGAAATATCAAGTTCACGCATGCCGCGACGGCATGCCCAGTGAATACGGGCCTTGTTGTTAATATCCATGTTCTGTTTCCTGCATTACGTTTGGCACAGTCGGTACCCCGTTCAGTGTTCTTGATTTCGCTACGGGGACACCAGCTAGTGTAACGTGTTTTTGACCGTTTCTTTACTGGAATCTTGCGATCTACAAGCAGGCTTCCAGAATAAACCCCACGAAGACAGCGGATTACACTATTTTGCGTGGCGTTACGCAGAACCGGTTTATGGCACAAATGGTCTGCTGAAAGCGCTTGCATTGCCAGCAGGCTCTTTTACCATTAGGCATTATCAAAGCGTTAAGCAATTCAGGATATCGTTATGGCATTTACACCATTTTCTCCTCGCCAGCCCGCCGCCTCTGCGCGTCTGCCGCTGACGCTTATTTCTCTTGATGACTGGGCGCTGGCAACACTCACCGGTGCCGATGCCGAAAAATACTTGCAGGGTCAGGTGACCGCCGATGTCAGCCAGATGACTGAACACCAGCACCTGCTGGCCGCACATTGCGACCCTAAAGGCAAAATGTGGAGCAACCTGCGTCTCTTCCGCCGTCAGGACGGCTTTGCCTTTATTGAGCGCCGTAGCCTGCAAGACGCCCAACTCAAAGAGCTGAAAAAGTACGCCGTCTTTTCCAAAGTCGCGATTGCCCCGGACGACGAACATATCCTGCTGGGTGTGGCGGGTTTTCAGGCGCGTGCCGCGCTGAAAAATCTGTTCAGCGAATTGCCCGATGCAGAAAAACAGGTAGTCAGCGAAGGTGCTACCTCTATCCTGTGGTTCGAACACCCGGAGGAGCGTTTCCTGTTAGTGACGGATGCCGCCACAGCAGAGCGCGTGACCGAGGCGCTACGCGGTGAGGCTCAGTTCAACAACAGTCAGCAGTGGTTGGCACTGAACATTGAAGCAGGTCTGCCGGTGATTGACGCAGCAAACAGCGCGCAGTTTATTCCTCAGGCAACCAACCTCCAGGCTCTGGGCGGTATCAGCTTTAAGAAAGGCTGTTACACCGGCCAGGAGATGGTGGCTCGTGCAAAATTCCGCGGGGCAAACAAACGTGCGCTGTGGACACTGGCGGGTCATGCCAGCCGTGTACCTGAAGCGGGCGAAGATTTAGAGCTGAAGATGGGTGATAACTGGCGCCGCACCGGCACCGTGTTAGCAGCCGTACAGCTGGAAGATGGCCGTCTTCTTGTTCAGGCCGTTATGAATAATGACATGGAAGCCAATAGCGTGTTTCGCGTGCGTGACGATGCCAATACATTGAGTATTGAGCCACTACCGTATTCGCTGGAAGAGTAATTCTGTATCGCCCGGTGGCGCTGCTCTTACCGGGCCTACAGATCCCGTAGGTCGGGTAAGGCGCCGCCACCACCCGACTAAAAACTACACCTGCCCGACGTACAAATAAATCGCCAGGAAATGACACACGCTACCGCCCAGTACAAAACCGTGCCAGATAGCGTGGTTGTAAGGGATACGCTTGCAAACGTAGAAAATCACGCCCAGCGAATAAACCACCCCGCCAACAGCCAGCAATGTTACCCCACCCGCAGCCAGTTTGATTGCCAACTGATAAACCACAATCAGCGACAGCCAGCCCATCGTCAAATAGGTCACCAGTGACAATATCTTAAACCGGTGGGCAATCGTCAGCTTAAACAGGATCCCCAGCAGTGCCAGGCTCCAGATAACAATCATCAGGCCGCGGGCGAGCGGTGAATCGAGCCCCACCAGCAGAAAAGGCGTATAGGTACCGGCAATAAGAAGATAGATGGCACAGTGGTCAAATTTCTTAAGCCACATCTTGGCCCGTTGATGCGGAATTGCGTGATACAGCGTAGAAGCCAGAAACAGCAGGATCATACTCCCGCCATACAGGCTATAGCTGGTAATGGCCATCGCGCTGGCATTGGTGTCTACCGCCTGCACCAGCAATAATACTAAACCGACAATCCCAAACACCAGGCCAATACCGTGGCTGATGCTGTTGGCTATTTCCTCAGCCAGCGAATATCCCTGTGCGATTAATGGTCTGCTCGCCATACAAAACTCCGGGAAAACAAAAGATGATTATTCATCGCATGACTATGCTAACTGAGAATGATTCCAGTGAACACCTGTTAGCTAAAATATTTTCACCATAAATTTTATTCATGAAAATCATATATATAAATAATTTATTCACCTAACATTTGTTCACATAAAAATTTAGTCATTATGAATCAATAGCATAAAATTGGATCCTGCCTTCTGGCTGCATGTTATGATGGACAGATGAGGTCCGAATGAGAGTTTTGCCATTGTGAGTATGTTCACCCACGCCGCCATTGCCAGTCTCAATAACCTGGAGATGATGGTCTACAACTATGTCATTAAAAATCGTGACAAAGTCATGTACATGACCATCCGCGAGCTGGCGGACGCGGCTGGTGTCTCAACCACTACGATCCTGCGCTTTTGCCGCAAGCTCAACTGCGAAGGTTATTCTGAATTTCGCGTACGCTTCAAACTCTATCTGGAGCAAAACGAGCCCCAGCAGGCAAACTTCGGTACCAGCGAAATTATCAGCTTCTTTAAAAGCGTGAATAATGAAGAGTTCGATGCGTTATTAGATAACGCGGTAGATATTATTTTGTCTTCTGAGCGAATTATATTTGTCGGTGCGGGTACTTCAGGCTCTCTGGCAAAATATGGCGCACGTTTCTTTTCAAATATTGGTAAATTCAGCAACCATATCGACGATCCTTATTTCCCGGTCACCAATGATATGGCTAAAAATGCGCTGGCGATTGTGCTTTCTGTCTCCGGTGAGACTGAGGAGATCCTGCGTTTCGCCAGCCAGTTCAGCCTGCATCACTGCAAGGTGCTCTCCATTACCAGCCACGAACACTCGCGTCTGGCAAAGCTGGCAGACTTTAATCTCTCATGGCATGTCCCCCAGACGCGTATTGGGGGCGTTTATGATATCACCACGCAAATCCCCGTTATCTATATTCTGGAATCTCTCGGCCGCAAACTGGCGAAGAAATTGACAGAATAAAACACCCTGTTTTTTTGATGTGACAAATCACATTTCACACAAATTGTTATATCGTGACATTTAATTTCACTTTGCTAGACTCGAAATCAATAAGCCATATATTGAGAATAGTAATGATGAAAAAATTGACCTTACCAAAAGATTTTTTATGGGGTGGCGCAGTTGCCGCTCACCAGGTTGAAGGCGGCTGGAACAAAGGCGGTAAAGGGCCAAGCATCTGCGACGTATTGACCGGTGGCGCACACGGCGTTCCGCGAGAAATCACCCGGGAAGTGGTGCCGGGTAAATACTACCCAAACCATGAAGCGATTGATTTCCACGGTCACTACAAAGAAGACATCAAGCTGTTTGCGGAAATGGGCTTCAAGTGCTTCCGTACCTCTATCGCCTGGACGCGCATCTTCCCGAAAGGGGATGAGACGCAGCCAAACGAAGAAGGGCTGAAGTTCTACGACGACATGTTCGACGAGCTGCTCAAATACAACATCGAGCCGGTCATCACCCTCTCCCACTTCGAAATGCCGCTGCATCTGGTTCAGGAGTATGGCAGCTGGACTAACCGTAAAGTGGTCGATTTCTTTGTGCGCTTCGCGGAAGTGGTATTTGAGCGCTACAAAAACAAGGTCAAATACTGGATGACCTTTAACGAAATCAACAACCAGCGCAACTGGCGCGCGCCGCTGTTCGGCTACTGCTGCTCTGGGGTGGTCTATACCGAGCACGACAACCCGGAAGAAACCATGTATCAGGTGCTGCACCACCAGTTCGTGGCCAGCGCTCTGGCGGTAAAAGCCGCCCGTCGTATTAACCCAGAGATGAAAGTCGGCTGCATGCTGGCGATGGTTGCACTCTATCCATTCTCCTGCAAACCAGAAGATGTGATGTTTGCTCAGGAATCCATGCGCGAGCGCTATGTCTTTACCGACGTCCAGCTGCGTGGTTACTACCCATCTTATGTGCTGAACGAGTGGGAACGCCGTGGTTTCTCCATCAAAATGGAAGCGGGTGACGAAGAGATCCTGCGTGAAGGAACCTGTGACTTCTTAGGTTTCAGCTATTACATGACCAACGCCGTGAAAGCGGAAGGCGGCACCGGTGATGCCATTTCCGGCTTCGAGGGCAGCGTACCAAACCCACATGTGAAAGCATCTGACTGGGGCTGGCAGATTGATCCGGTTGGCCTGCGTTATTCCCTGTGCGAGCTGTACGAGCGTTATCAGAAACCGCTGTTTATCGTAGAAAACGGTTTTGGCGCATACGACAAAGTAGAAGAAGACGGCAGCATCAACGACGACTATCGCATCGACTATTTGCGTGCTCACGTGGAAGAAATGATGAAGGCGGTCACGCACGATGGTGTGGATCTTATGGGGTATACCCCGTGGGGCTGCATCGACTGCGTGTCGTTCACCACCGGCCAGTACAGCAAGCGCTACGGCTTTATCTATGTGAACAAACACGACGACGGTACTGGCGACATGTCGCGTTCCCGTAAGAAAAGCTTCGAGTGGTATAAAGGCGTGATTGCCAGCAACGGCGAGGCGCTGTAATTTTTTCCGGGTGGCATGACGCTACCCGGCATTTATTTCCCGCCAGCCAGCTCTATAAAACTGCCCGTGACGTACGACGCCTTCTCGCTCAGCAGCCAGACAATCGCCTGCGCCACCTCTTCCGGCTGGCCGCCGCGCTGCATCGGCAGCAACGATTTCACGCGATCCACGCGCCCCGGTTCCCCGCCTGAGGCGTGGATATCGGTATAAATCAGTCCCGGTCGCACGCAGTTTACGCGAATGCCCTGCGCCGCTACCTCGAGCGCTAACCCGGTTGTCAGCGAATCCACCGCCCCCTTGGACGCGGCATAATCCACATATTCTCCCGGCGCGCCGAGCCGGGACGCCGCGGAAGAGACATTCACGATCGCCCCACCCTTGCCGCCATGTTTGAAGGACATACGCTTCACCGCTTCCCGGCAGCAGAGGAAGTAGCCCGTAACGTTGGTCGCCAGGACGCGGTTAATGCGCTCAGCGGAGAGATTTTCGATAGTAGATTGCTCAAACAGAATCCCCGCATTATTGACCAGCGCACAAAGCGGCTCACCGTCACGATCGAGGCTGTCGAACATCGCCATCACCTGAGCTTCATCGCTGATATCTGCGCGGACGGCAAAGGCTTTACCGCCCGCTTCAACGATCTGCCTGATGACGTCCGTCGCGGCTTTAATGTTGTGCTGATAATTCACCGCTACGGTATAGCCTTCGCGTGCCAGTTGCAGCGCGGTGGCTTTCCCGATGCCGCGGCTGGCGCCTGTTACAAGTGCAATGCTCATACGCTTCTCCCAATAAAAAAGCCGGGTGGCGGCTACGCCTTACCCGGCCTGGGTTACTACACCAACAATATTACTGGTATTCGCTCATCGGCACGCAGGAGCAGAACAGGTTGCGGTCGCCGTACACGTCATCAAGACGCTTCACGGTCGGCCAGTATTTGTTTGCCACACCTGCCGGGAAGACCGCCAGTTCGCGGGAATAACCGTGGTTCCACTCTGCCACCATCTCATGCTGGGTGTGCGGTGCGTTAACCAGCGGGTTATCTTCCAGCGTCCACTCGCCGTCCAGCACGCGATCGATCTCCATGCGGATCGCCAGCATCGCATCAATAAAGCGGTCCAGCTCGGCTTTGCTTTCGGACTCCGTTGGCTCCACCATCAGCGTACCCGCTACCGGGAACGACATAGTCGGGGCGTGGAATCCGTAGTCGATCAGACGCTTGGCGATATCCAGTTCGCTGATGCCGCTCTGCTCTTTCAGTGGACGAATATCCAGAATGCACTCGTGCGCCACGCGACCATCACGGCCGGTATAGAGCACCGGGAAAGCAGACTTCAGGCGAGTCGCAATATAGTTGGCGTTCAGGATCGCCACCTGGCTTGCCTGCTTCAGCCCTTCTGCACCCATCATGCGGATGTACATCCAGCTGATTGGCAGAATAGAGGCGCTACCAAACGGTGCCGCAGAGACCGCGCCCTGACGGGTGAGCATCCCTTCGATTTGCACTACGCTGTGACCCGGAACAAACGGTGCCAGGTGCGCTTTTACGCCGATTGGCCCCATGCCCGGGCCGCCACCGCCGTGCGGAATGCAGAAAGTTTTATGCAGGTTCAGGTGCGACACATCCGCGCCGATAAAGCCCGGAGAGGTAATGCCAACCTGGGCGTTCATGTTCGCGCCGTCGAGGTAAACCTGGCCGCCAAACTGATGCACTACTTCGCACACTTCACGGATTGTCTCTTCATACACACCGTGAGTAGACGGGTAGGTCACCATGATGCAGGAGAGCTTGTCGCCAGCCTGTTCGGCTTTTGCACGCAGGTCCGCGAGGTCAATGTTACCGTTCTTATCGCAAGCAACCACCACCACTTCCATGCCCGCCATCTGGGCAGAGGCCGGGTTGGTACCGTGTGCAGAGCTTGGGATCAGGCAGATATCACGATGCCCTTCGTTACGGCTTTCGTGATAATGACGAATCGCCAGCAGACCAGCATATTCACCCTGCGCACCGGAGTTTGGCTGCATGCAGAGCGCGTCATACCCCGTCAGCTTCACCAGCCAGTCAGAAAGCTGATTGATCATCAGGTGATAACCTTCCGCCTGCTCTGGTGGGCAGAACGGGTGCAGTTCAGAGAACTCAGGCCAGGTGATAGGGATCATCTCAGCAGCGGCGTTCAACTTCATGGTGCAAGAGCCCAGAGGGATCATCGCCTGATTCAGCGCCAGATCTTTGCGCTCCAGAGAGTGCATATAGCGCATCACCTCGGTTTCGCTGTGGTAGCGATTGAAGACCGGATGCGTCAGGATCGCATCATCACGCAGCATGCTTTGCTGGATAGAACGGCTGTCGAGGGCAACCTCTTTATCGAGCGTATCAATGTCCAGGCAGTGTGCATCACCCAGCAACACGTTAAACAGGTTCAGGATATCGTCGCGGGTGGTGCTTTCATCCAGCGTAATACCGACCGCATTGTGAATATCGCTGCGCAGGTTGATCTCCGCGGCATCCGCACGCGCCAGTACTGCTGCTTTGTCTGCCACTTCAACACACAGCGTGTCAAAGTAATGGGCATGACGCAGCTTGAGGCCTTTCTGTTGCAGGCCGCAGGCCAGAATATCCGCCAGGCGGTGAATACGGCTGGCAATACGTTTTAGGCCAACCGAACCGTGGAAGACCGCGTACAGGCTGGCGATGTTGGCCAGCAGAACCTGCGAGGTACAAATGTTGGAGTTCGCTTTCTCGCGGCGGATATGCTGCTCACGAGTCTGCATCGCCATGCGCAGCGCAGTGTTACCGGCAGCGTCTTTTGAGACCCCGATAATACGGCCCGGCATGGAGCGTTTGAATTCATCTTTTGCAGCGAAGAACGCCGCGTGTGGGCCACCGTAGCCCATCGGCACACCGAAGCGCTGTGCAGAGCCGAAGACAATATCCGCGCCCTGTTTGCCCGGCGCAGTCAGCAATACCAGCGCCATAAAATCAGCGGCGACGCTGACAACAACTTTGCGGGATTTCAGCTCGGCAATCAGTGCGCTGTAGTCGTGAACTTCACCGGTGGTGCCTACCTGCTGCAGCAGCACGCCGAAGACGTCCTGATGATCCAGCACTTTGTCTGCATCGTCGACAATCACGTCAAAACCGAAGGTTTCCGCACGGGTGCGAACAACGTCCAGGGTTTGCGGATGAACATCGGCGGCCACGAAGAAGCGGTTCGCATTTTTCAGCTTGCTTACGCGTTTGGCCATTGCCATGGCTTCTGCCGCGGCAGTCGCTTCATCCAGCAGAGACGCGGAAGCGATATCGAGGCCAGTCAGATCCAGCGTTACCTGCTGGAAATTCAGCAGCGCTTCCAGACGGCCCTGAGACACTTCTGGCTGATAAGGTGTATAAGCGGTGTACCAGCCTGGATTTTCCAGCATATTGCGCAGGATAACCGGCGGTAACTGCACGTTGGTGTAGCCCATGCCAATGTAAGACTTGTAGCGCTTGTTCAGGCCGGCAATGGCCTTCAGCTCCGCCAGTGCGGCGAACTCCGTAGTGGCTTCCCCCACCTGAGGCGGCGTGGCAAGCTGGATATCTTTTGGCACAATCTGGCCGATCAGTGCGTTTAATGAATCCGCGCCAACTGTCTTCAGCATCTCCTGCTGTTGCTGAGCATCCGGCCCAATGTGACGTTCAATGAAGGCGCCACGGTTTTCAAGCTGGCTTAAAGTCTGTGTCATGAGCGATGGTTCCTGAAACGTGCAGTGAATTTAAGTTCCCTCTCCCACAGGGAGAGGGTTAGGGTGAGGGGAAGATGAGCACCCTCACCCCTGCCCTCTCCCGAAGGGAGAGGGGGATTAACAATTACTCGTCTTCTAGCAGTGCTTCGTACGCGGTCGCATCCAGCAGTGCAGCAACTTCCGCTTCGTCGCTGGCTTTGATCTTGAAGATCCAGCCGCCTTCATAAGGCTCGCTGTTCACCAGCTCCGGGGAGTCGCTCAGCGCGTCGTTGACGGAAACGATTTCGCCGCTCACAGGGGCGTAGATGTCAGATGCCGCTTTTACGGACTCCGCCACAGCGCAGTCATCGCCTGCACCTACGGTCGTGCCCACTTCTGGCAGATCAACAAACACCATGTCGCCCAGCAGCTCTTGTGCGTGCTCGGTGATCCCTACGGTGTAAGTGCCGTCCGCCTCTTTGCGCAGCCATTCGTGTTCTTTGCTGTATTTCAGTTCTGCTGGCACATTGCTCATTGAATTTCTCCTGATAAAAATGATTAGGCGACCGGCTTACCGGCGCGAACAAAAATCGGTTTGGTCACGTTGACCGGCATTTCACGGTTGCGGATTTGTACTACCGCCGTTTCGCCAATGCCTGCAGGCACGCGTGCCAGTGCAATACTGTAGCCCAGCGTCGGGGAGAAGGTACCGCTGGTGATCACGCCTTCACGCGGATTGCCATCAGCATCGGTAAAACGCACCGGCAGTTCACCACGCAGTACGCCTTTCTCGGTCATCACCAGACCCACCAGTTGTTCAGTGCCCTTCTCACGCTGAATTTCCAGTGCTTCACGGCCAATAAATTCACGTTCAGCAGGTTCCCACGCGATGGTCCAGCCCATATTGGCCGCCAGCGGAGAGACTCCTTCATCCATCTCCTGACCGTAAAGGTTCATACCCGCTTCCAGACGCAACGTATCACGTGCGCCCAGACCCGCTGGCTTCACACCGGCTTCCACCAGCGCACGCCAGAAATCTGCGGCTTTCTCATTTGGCATCGCAATTTCGTAACCCGCTTCACCGGTGTAGCCGGTGGTAGCGATAAACAAATCACCTGCCTGCACGCCGAAGAACGGCTTCATGCCTTCAGTCGCTTTACGCTGCTCGTCGCTGAACAGAGATGCGGCTTTCGCCTGGGCGTTCGGGCCCTGTACGGCAATCAACGACAGATCGTCACGAACGGTGATGTCGATGGCGTAAGGTTCAGCGTGTTGGGTAATCCAGGTGAGGTCTTTTTCGCGGGTAGCGGAGTTAACAACGAGGCGGAAGAAATCTTCTGTGAAGTAATAGACGATGAGGTCGTCAATCACGCCGCCGGAGGCATTTAGCATGCCGGTATAGAGCGCTTTACCCGGCGTCTTGAGTTTGGCGACGTCGTTTGCCAGCAGATAACGTAAAAACTCCCGGGTGCGGCTACCGCGCAGATCGACAATCGTCATGTGGGACACGTCGAACATACCGGCATCGGTGCGCACCGCGTGGTGCTCATCAATCTGCGAGCCGTAGTGCAGCGGCATCATCCAGCCATGGAAGTCCACCATGCGGGCGCCGCATAACACGTGTTGTTCGTACAAAGGAGTCTGTTGAGCCATCTTGTCCTCGTTGAAAAATTCACCGTGAAACCCGGTATCAGCCTCGTTTTCAGGGGCCGACGCAAACGTTCTCTTTTACCTGAACTTACCACCGAAACCGGCGATTAACCATAAGGTAAAATGGGTCATCACATTAGCTTATGACCAAAAAACGCTGAAAAGCCTACAGAGTTATTCACTGGAAAAATGCGATTAACCCCGCACAAAATTAACAATGTTCTAACAGGATTTAGCACGTGGTGATATTTCCTGCGGAAAAATGGGCCAAATTTCCGTAACATAAAATCAGCCAGATTAGATTATCTAATGCGAAAAATGAGGTGAAATTAGAATATTTCAAACGAGGGAATTTCCCCGGCACAGAGGCCGGGAAAATAAAATGTGACGGGGTTCTAAATTAGCGTAGCCAGTCCGGTAGGTCGTTAAGACCCATCGCCTGACGAAGAAGCTGAGGTTTAACGCCGGGAAGCGTATCAGCGAGCTTGAGGCCGATGTCGCGTAGCAGTTTTTTCGCCGGATTGGCACCGGCAAACAACTCACGGAAACCCTGCATACCCGCCAGCATCATTGCCGCGCTGTGCTTGCGGCTACGCTCATAGCGACGCAGATACAGATGCTGACCAATGTCTTTCCCTTCACGATGCAGACGACGCAGTTCTTCAACCAGCTCTGCCGCATCCATAAAGCCAAGGTTAACGCCCTGCCCGGCCAGCGGATGAATTGTGTGTGCCGCATCCCCCACCAGCGCCAGACGGTGAGCCGCAAACTGACGCGCGTAGCGTCCGGTTAACGGAAACACCAGACGCTCGCTCTCAAGCGTGCATAACCCAAGACGGTTATCAAACGCCATACACAGTGCCTGGTTGAACGCATCTGGCGTGGCCTCCTGCATCAGCTGCGCTTTTTCTGGCACCAGGGACCAGACAATCGAGCACAGATGCGGATCGCTTAACGGCAGGAAGGCCAGAATGCCGTCATTGTGGAAGATCTGACGCGCGACACCGCCGTGCGGCTCTTCAGTGCGGATCGTCGCCACCAGAGCATGATGACGATAATCCCAGAACGTCAGCGGAATATCGGCTTTATTACGCAGCCAGGAGTTCGCACCATCAGCGCCAACGACCAGACGTGCAGTCAACATGTCGCCGCTTTGCAGGGTGATAAACGCCTCGTTTTCACCCCACGCGACCTGCTGGATTTGAGCAGGTGCCATCAGGGTAACATCGTTACATGACTGCGCTTTTTGCCACAGCGCATGATGGATAACGGCATTCTCGATGATGTGACCGAGATGGCTATATCCCATACTTTCGTCATCAAAAGCGATATGACCAAAGCTGTCTTTATCCCATACTTCCATGCCGTGATAGCAACTGACACGCTGCGCCACGATATCTGACCAGACACCAAGACGCGTCAGCAGCTTTTCGCTGGCCGCATTAATTGCCGAGACGCGGAGTTCCGGCGGCGCATCCTGTGCGACACGCTGGGGCTGCTTTTGCTCCAGCACGGCCACGCGCAGGCCGCTGCCCTGTAAACCACAGGCCAGCGCCAGTCCAACCATTCCGCCGCCAACGATGGCGACATCAACATTTTGCACGGTGATAACTCCTTAACGCGCGACCCAACCAAGGGTCCGCTGCGCCAGCACGTCACGTGCCGGAATGAATAATTCCATCGCCATCAGCCCGAGGTTACGGCCCGCAACCAGCGGCGCCCAGCGATTGGCAAAAAGATGAACCAGGCCATCAGTGACACCAATCGTCGCCTCTTTATCCGCCTGACGTCGCTTCTGGTAATGGCTTAACACTGAGTACGCACCGCAATCTTTTTGCTCACCCCACGCTTGCGAAAGGGTTTCAGCAAGGCTCATGACATCACGTAACCCGAGGTTAAAGCCCTGACCCGCAATCGGATGCAGCGTCTGCGCGGCATTACCCACTAGCACGACACGATGCGAGATGGACTGAGACGCCGTAGTCAACGAAAGCGGGTAGACCGCCCGCTGGCCGGCATGGGTGATACGCCCCAGCCGCCAGCCAAAGGCTTTTTGCAACTCAGTGCAAAAACGTTCGTCAGACCAGGACTGAATCTCTTCAGACTTACTCTGGGGATGGCACCACACCAGCGAGCAGCGTCCGTTCGACATCGGCAGCATCGCCAGCGGGCCATACTGTGTAAAACGTTCAAACGCCCTGCCGCTGTGCGCTCCGGCCGTGGAGACATTCGCGATGACCGCCACCTGCCCATAAGCCTGCTGACGCCACTCGATACCACACTGGGTACCGAGCGCGGATCGAGAACCATCTGCGGCAACCAGAAGCTGGCCTTCAAGAACAGTGCCATTTTCCAGCGTTACACTGACCGCCCCTTCAGTGCGCCTAAAACCGGCTACACGCGCCGGACAATGCAGCGTGACGCCTGGTGCATCCTGGAGCTGACGGAACAGACGTAATCCGACGTCGTGCAGCTCAACGACCTGCCCCAGGGCATCGATACGATAATCCTGCGCATCCAGCGTGACAAAACCCGCATGACCGCGATCGCTAACATGAACGGTGTTGATCGCCGTCGCACAGTCGGCAATTGCCTGCCAGATACCAATTCGCGACAGTTGCTGACATGTCCCCTGCGCCAGCGCAATGGCGCGGGCATCAAAACCGGGGTGGTCTGAAGCCTCTGGAGCAACGGCCTCCACCAGATGCACCGGGAGTTTCCCCTGTGTCATGTGCGAAATAGCGAGTGCCAGCGTGGCCCCCGTCATTCCGCCGCCAACAATAATCACGCTCATTTGTGTGCCGCTGCCATCAGCGCCTCGATATCGTCAGCATTTTTGACCACGCTGGCCGTCAGGTTCTCGTTGCCGCTTTCGGTAATGACGATATCGTCTTCAATGCGGATGCCAATCCCGCGGTACTCTTCAGGCACATCGGCATCAGGTGCGATATACAGCCCAGGCTCTACGGTTAATACCATGCCCGGCTCCAGCACGCGCGAACGCTCTGCGCCATACGCCCCCACATCATGCACATCCAGCCCTAACCAGTGGCTCAGGCCGTGCATAAAATACGGTCGATGTGCATTTTCAGCAATCAGAGTGTCTACATCCCCTTTCAGGATACCGAGCCTGACCAGACCGGTAATCATGATGCGCACCACTTCGCCGGTCACTTCCTGGATGGACGTACCCGGACGATACAGTCTGAGCGCCGCCTCAAGGGATTCCAGAACAATGTCGTAAATCGCGCGCTGCGCCGGTGAGAATTTACCGTTCACCGGGAAGGTACGGGTGATGTCCCCCGCGTAGCCCTGATATTCGCAACCGGCGTCAATCAGCACCAGATCGCCGTCGCGCAGCGCGCTTTCGTTTTCGGTGTAATGCAGAATGCAGCCGTTTTCTCCGCCGCCAACGATGGTGTTGTAAGAGGGATAACGCGCGCCGTGGCGGTTAAATTCGTGGTGAATTTCGCCTTCCAGCTGGTATTCGAACATTCCGGGACGGCATTTCTCCATCGCGCGGGTGTGCGCCAGCGCGCTGATTTCGCCCGCACGGCGCATCAAATTCAGCTCTTCTTCAGACTTGAACAGGCGCATCTCATGCACCACCGGACGCCAGTCTGTGAGCGTGGCGGGGGCGGACAGGTTCTGCCGCGAGCCTTTGCGCAGCTTATCCAGGGCGGTAAAGACAATTTCATCGGCATACGCGTATTCGCCCTGGGCGTGGTAAAGCACATCCAGACCATTCAACAACTGATAGAGCTGCTGATTGATTTCGCTAAACGCCAGCGCACGGTCAACGCCCAGCTTCGCCGGCGCGGCCTCCTGGCCTAAGCGGCGGCCAAACCAGATTTCGGCCGTCAGATCGCGTACGCGGTTGAAAATCACGCTGTGGTTGTGGGTGTCATTGCTTTTAATCAGCACCAGTACCGCTTCCGGCTCGTTAAAGCCGGTGAAGTACCAGAAATCGCTGCTCTGTCGATAGGGATATTCGCTGTCGGCGCTGCGCGTTACTTCGGGCGCGGCAAAAATCAGCGCAGCGCTTCCCGGCTGCATTTTGGCGAGCAGCGCCTGGCGGCGGCGCGAATACTCTTGATTCGAGATAACCATGACACCCTCCTGTGCGTTATTTTTCTTAATGTAAGGTTGGTTTGCGGACTTCCGGCGCGGTCGGCTGTGAGCGCGTAAAGTTGTCGTGGCACAGCAACGCCGCCACGCGCACATACTCGATGATCTCTTCGAGAGACATTTCCAGCTCTTCCTGGTCTTCGTCTTCATCGTAACCAAGCTGTGCAATGTTTCGCAGATCGTCGATCGCCTCACCGGCTTCGCCGGTCACTTTATCGAGTTTAGGCTGTGTCACACCCAGCCCCAGCAGATAGTGGTTTACCCAACCTGCCAGCGCATCAGCGCGATCAAACACGCTTACGTCATCGCCCTCAGGCAGATAAAGCTGAAAAAGGAAGCCATCGTCTTCCAGTGAATCACTGATGGCGGCGTGCATTTTACGCAGTGCCTCCGCCAGCTCGTGACCAAACGCCAGCCCTTCGTTCGTGAGGTCGTGGATCAGCGGCTGCCATGAGCTGTCGCTGTTTCCGCCGCACAGCATGCCACTGATCAAACCGTGCATTTCGGCAGGGGTTAAACCCACTCCCTGCTGGTTCAGTAACTGGTTTAAATCGTTGTAACCAGGCATTTCGTTCTGTATAGACATGAGCATTCGTCATCAAAGGGGGGAAGTTTCATGATATGCTACCACTTTGGACCCTGGTGATACCAGAAAAGGGCTTGTATCTTCACATCAGGGTAGCTATAGTGTCGCCCCTTCGCGGCCCCCGGGGCAGTAAGCGAAGGCAGCGCAGTCAATCAGCAGGAAGGTGGCATGTCTGCACAACCCGTCGATCTCCAGATTTTTGGCCGTTCACTGCGAGTGAATTGTCCACCTGAACAAAGGGATGCCCTGAATCAGGCTGCGGACGATTTGAATCAGCGGTTGCAAGATCTAAAAGAACGCACTAGAGTCACAAATACTGAGCAGCTGGTTTTCATCGCCGCGTTGAACATCAGCTATGAACTGACTCAGGAAAAAGCGAAGACCCGCGACTACGCGGCAAGTATGGAGCAGCGCATTAAAATGCTCCAGCAGACCATAGAACAGGCATTGCTTGATCAAGGTCGCAATCCCGAAAGACCGGGACCAAAGTTTGAATAACACTTCTCAGTTGACTATGGTAGAGTAACTGTGAAGACAAAATTTCTCTGAGATGTTCGCAAGCGGGCCAGTCCCCTGAGCCGATATTTCATACCACAAGAATGTGGCGCTCCATGGTTGGTGAGCATGCTCGGTCCGTCCGAGAAGCCTTAAAACTATGACGACACATTCACCTTGAACCAAGGGTTCAAGGGTTACAGCCTGCGGCGGCATCTCGGAGATTCCCTCTCTTTTCTTCTACCGACTACCATGACTCAATTCCCTGAAGTTTCTGCTTCACGCCAGGACATTCGTCAGTTAATTCGTCAACGCCGTCGTGCGTTAACCCCCGATCAGCAAGCGCATTTTGCCCAGCTGGCTGCCGCTCGCATGATGGCGTATCCACCTGTTGTGATGGCGCATACCGTCGCCTTGTTTCTCTCATTTGATGGCGAGCTGGATACCCAACCTCTCATTGAGCAACTCTGGCGAGCCGGGAAGAAGGTTTACCTGCCAGTGCTGCATCCGTTTAGCGAAGGTAATCTACTGTTTCTGCACTACCACCCGCACAGCGAGCTGGTCGTGAATCGTCTGAAAATCACTGAGCCAAAACTGGATGTTCGTGACGTGCTGCCGCTGTCACAGCTGGATGTGCTGATTACGCCTCTGGTGGCGTTTGATGAACAGGGCCAGCGTTTAGGGATGGGCGGCGGCTTTTACGACCGGACGCTGCAAAACTGGCAACAGTATGGGCTACAGCCGGTGGGTTACGCGCATGATTGTCAGGGCGTGGAGGCATTGCCGGTGGAAAAATGGGATGTGCCGCTGCCGGCGGTGGTGACGCCCAGTAAAACCTGGACCTGGTAGAATAAAGCCGGGTGGCGCAGCCGCCACCCGACACCACACAATCAGTACAGCAGACGCGCGCGAATCGTCCCCGGAAGCGCCTTCATGCTCTGCAGTGCTTTCTCGGCAACATCGTCATCCGCTTCAATATCAATCACCACATAACCCATCTGAGAATTCGTCTGCAGATACTGCGCGGCGATGTTGACGCTCTGCTCGGCAAAGATCTGGTTAATGGCGGTCAGCACACCCGGACGGTTTTCGTGAATGTGCAGCAAGCGACGACCACCGTGCAGCGGCAGAGACACTTCCGGGAAGTTCACCGCAGAGAGCGTAGAACCGTTGTCAGAATATTTGCTCAGTTTACCCGCCACTTCCAGACCGATGTTCTCCTGCGCTTCCTGGGTCGAGCCGCCAATGTGTGGCGTCAGGATCACGTTATCGAACTCGCACAGCGGAGAATTAAACGGATCGCTGTTGGTCGCAGGCTCCGTCGGGAAGACGTCGATGGCCGCACCCGCCAGATGCTTACGCTTCAGCGCATCCGCCAGTGCCGGGATATCGACAACCGTGCCGCGCGCGGCGTTGATCAGCAGTGAGCCCGGCTTCATCAGCGCCAGCTCTTCCGCGCCCATCATGTTTTTGGTGGAGGCATTTTCCGGCACGTGGAGGCTCACCACGTCGCTCATGTTCAGCAGATCAGACAGGTGCTGAACCTGCGTCGCGTTACCCAGAGGCAGCTTGCTTTCAATATCGTAAAAATAGACATGCATCCCGAGAGATTCAGCCAGAATCCCCAGTTGAGTACCAATGTGACCATAACCAATGATACCCAGTTTTTTACCACGGGCTTCATATGACCCCGCTGCCAGTTTATTCCAGACACCGCGGTGTGCTTTGGCGTTAGCTTCAGGGATACCGCGTAGCAGCAGCAACAACTCGCCAATCACTAACTCCGCCACGGAACGAGTGTTGGAGAACGGGGCGTTGAACACTGGAATACCGCGTTTGGCGGCTGCATTCAGATCGACCTGATTGGTGCCGATACAGAAACAGCCAATGGCAACCAGTTTTTCCGCCGCAGCAATTACATCTTCAGTCAGGTGGGTACGGGATCGCAGACCAATGAAGTGGGCATCACGGATGGCCGCTTTCAGCTCTTCGGTGTCCAGCGCGCCTTTGTGAAATTCGATGTTGGTGTAACCCGCTGCACGAAGGCTATCAAGCGCTTTCTGATGCACGCCTTCTACCAGCAGGAATTTAATCTTGTCTTTCTCCAGTGATACCTTTGCCATTTACCCGACCCTGTATTTTATCTGAACTGATGTTGTGCTGGATTTAAATCCGCTATAGCCAACATATCAAAAAAAACTATTGCAGCAATATGAACGTTTGCGTCGGCACTCTGAAGAAAAGTCATACAGGGTAAAATGACAGAGGAAAATGCTACAGAAATTTGTGAATGCGGCAGGATCGGCAAAAGAGGCGTAAAAACGTGACACAAGTCACCGAATTTAGCTTTTCAAAAATTTTTTAGCGGGGGGAGGACTCCCCCCGTCAGATCATTTTACGATGGTTTTCACACCGTCAGCGGTACCGATCAGCGCCACATCCGCGCCACGGTTGGCGAATAGCCCTACGGTCACTACGCCTGGAATGCCGTTGATGGCATTTTCCAGCGCGATAGCATCAAGGATTTCCAGACCGTGAACGTCGAGGATCACGTTACCGTTATCAGTGACTACGCCCTGACGATATTCCGGACGACCGCCCAGCTTCACCAGCTGACGGGCAACCGCGCTACGGGCCATCGGGATCACTTCCACCGGCAGCGGGAAATTACCCAGAATATCGACCTGCTTGGAGGCGTCCGCGATGCAGATGAACTTGTCCGCAACGGAGGCGATGATTTTTTCACGCGTCAGCGCCGCGCCGCCGCCTTTGATCATCTGCATGTGGCCGTTGATTTCATCCGCGCCATCAACGTAAATCCCCAGACGATCCACTTCGTTGAGATCGAAAACGGTAATGCCGAGGCTTTTCAGCTTTTCCGTGGAAGCATCGGAGCTGGAAACCGCGCCCTCGATTTGCCCCTTCATCGTGCCCAGCGCATCGATAAAGTGTGCCGCGGTTGATCCCGTACCGACACCGACAATGGTACCCGGCTGTACATACTGGAGAGCGGCCCATCCTACTGCTTTTTTCAGTTCATCCTGCGTCATGATCGTTTTGCCTGTGGTGTGAAAACTTAGGCCGCATTATAGAACACGTGAGGTGGAATTCGTCTGTCACAAAGGGAAAATTGTGTCATAGTGCAGAATAAGCCAAATTAAGGAGCCAGCCAGAGCAATGAAACGTCCGGACTACAGAACACTACAGGCACTTGATGCAGTTATTCGTGAACGAGGTTTTGAGCGCGCGGCGCAAAAGCTTTGCATCACGCAGTCCGCCGTATCACAGCGTATCAAACAGCTTGAAAATATGTTCGGCCAGCCGCTGCTGGTGCGTACCGTGCCGCCACGTCCAACCGAGCAAGGGCAAAAGCTCCTCGCCCTGCTGCGCCAGGTTGAACTGCTGGAAGATGAGTGGTTGGGTGACGAACAAACGGGCTCTACGCCACTGCTGCTCTCTCTGGCGGTCAACGCCGACAGTCTGGCAACCTGGCTGCTGCCGGCCCTGGCCCCGGTATTGGCAGATTCACCTATCCGTCTGAATTTACAGGTTGAAGATGAAACCCGTACCCAGGAGCGCCTGCGTCGTGGTGAAGTGGTTGGTGCGGTCAGTATTCAGCCTCAGGCGCTGCCGAGCTGTCTTGTCGATCAGTTAGGCGCACTGGACTACCTGTTTGTGGGTTCAAAAGCCTTTGCCGAGCGCTACTTCCCGAACGGCGTCACCCGCGCCGCGCTGCTGAAAGCTCCCGCCGTAGCGTTCGACCATCTGGACGATATGCATCAGGCGTTCCTGCAGCAAAACTTTGACCTGCCGCCGGGCAGCGTACCGTGTCATATCGTCAACTCGTCTGAAGCCTTCGTGCAGCTTGCGCGTCAGGGCACCACCTGCTGCATGATCCCGCATCTGCAGATTGAGAAAGAGTTGAAAAGCGGAGAGCTGATTGACCTAACGCCGGGGCTGTATCAGCGCCGGATGCTCTACTGGCACCGTTTTGCGCCGGAAAGCCGCATGATGCGCAACGTAACCGATGCGTTACTGGCGTACGGACATAAGGTGTTGAGACAGGATTAAAAAATAAGCCGGGTGGCGGCTTCGCCTTACCCGGCCTGCAGATTACTGAGCTGTTTTCTGCTGTGCTGCAACAGGCTCCAGCTGGAACACCACATCGACCTGATCGTCGAACTGGATCGTCGGCTGCTCGTAAGTTTCCTGAGCAGATACTGGCGCCGCATCGGCTTTCATCATCCGCACCATCGGGCTTGGCTGATAGTTAGAGACGTGGTAACGCACGCTGTAAACCGGGCCGAGCTTGCTGTTAAAGCCAGCGGCCAGCTGTTGCGCCTGATGCATCGCATCATCAATCGCCGCTTTACGCGCTTCGTCTTTGTATTTCTCCGGTTGCGCAACGCCCAGCGACACAGAGCGAATTTCGTTCAGCCCCGCCTTCAGCGCGCCATCCAATAATGCATTCAGCTTGTCCAGTTGACGCACCGTCACTTCGACAGTACGCACAGCACGGTAGCCTTTCAGAATGCTTTTGCCGTTCTGGTAGTCGTAATCGGGTTGAGTACGCAGGTTAGCGGAGTTGATATCTTTTTTACCTACACCGTTCTGCTCAAGAAAAGAGAGATATTGCGCAACACGATCGTCAGCCTGCTTCTTGGCAGATGCCGCATCTTTCGCAGCCACATTGACTTCAATCGCCAGGGTTGCAACATCCGGTACCGCATCCACACTTGCGGTGCCTGAAGTGACGATGTGCGGGCCATCTGGCAGTTCACTTGCCTGCACCGACACCGCACCTAAACTCACTAATGCCGCCAGGGCCATCACTTTAAACTTCACTGTCATTCCTCCATGTTGCGAAGAGTGCCCCAACAACAGGGCGCATGCCAGCAAGCTTAGCGGGTCTTGTTCAGTTGTCCATAAGACAATGGCTTAGTTGAACAATTCCTGGACATGGTGAATGCCCTCTTTTGCCAACTGGAAGGCGATAAACCACATCACGAGACCCACCAGCGTGTTGATGATCCGCTGCGCTTTAGCAGTGCGAAGACGAGGGGCCAGCCATGCCGCAAGTATGGCGAGACCGAAGAACCAGAGGAAAGAGGCGCTGACCGTGCCAAGCGCAAACCAGCGCTTCGGCTCAACATCCAACTGTCCGCCCAGGCTCCCTAGCACCACAAAAGTATCGAGATAAACGTGCGGGTTAAGCCAGGTAACCGCCAGCATGGTGACGATGATCTTCCAGCGCCCCTGCTTCATGACTTCAGCGCTTGCGAGTTCAAGGTTGCTGCTCATGGCCGTTTTCAGTGCGCCAAAACCGTACCACAGCAGGAACGCCACGCCGCCCCAGGTAACCAATGCAAGAAGCCACGGCGACTGCATCAGCAATGCACTACCGCCAAAAATCCCGGCGCAGATCAGCAGCAAATCGCTTACCGCGCACAGGAGAGCAATCATCAGATGATACTGGCGGCGAATGCCCTGGTTCATCACGAACGCATTTTGCGGGCCAAGCGGAAGGATCATGGCCGCACCTAAGGCAAGCCCTTGAAAGTAATAGGATAACATGACGAAACTCTCACAGTGTTGTTCTGGAAGCAGACTATACTGCGCGAATCACATTAGAGGAAATTGATAATATTAATTGGGGATTAGTCGTGCTTATAAAAATAATGCCCGGTGGCGCTAGCGCTTACCGGGTCTGGTGGTGAAGTTATTCTGCTTCTTTGACTTTTTTGACGTTTACGTCCATCTGCGGGTATGGGAAGCTGATGCCGTTAGCATCGAACTCACGTTTGATACGCTCCAGAACATCCCAGTAAACGTTTTGCAGATCGCTGCTTTTGCTCCAGATACGTACCACGAAGTTAATCGAAGAAGCACCCAGTTCGTTCAGGCGTACGGTCTGCTCTTTGTCTTTCAGAATGCGATCGTCTGAAGCAATGATATTGCTAATCAGCGACTTCACCTGATCGATATCGGAATCATATGCCACGCTGATGATCAGCTCATTTCGGCGCACAGGTTCGCGGGAAAAGTTGATGATGTTGCCTGCAATAATTTTCCCGTTTGGCACAACAACGATACGACCATCAACGGTACGCAGGGTGGTAGAGAAAATCTGTACCTGAAGTACCGTTCCGGCAATCCCACCAAGATCCACGTACTCACCAGAACGGAATGGGCGGAAGGTGACCAGCAGTACGCCGGCGGCCAGGTTCGAGAGCGAGCCCTGCAATGCAAGGCCAATAGCCAAACCTGCTGCACCAAGCACGGCGATTACCGATGCGGTCTGTACGCCGACGCGTCCCAGCGCTGCAATTAGCGTAAAAGCGATAATACCGTAACGCACCAGTGCAGAGAGGAAGTCTGCAACCGTGGCATCAATATTTCGGGCGCGCATCACGCGGTTGACGGTGTTTGATACGATACGTGCCACGATCATCCCGACGATGAGGATGGCAATAGCCGCTACGATGTTTACGGCGTAGCTCAGCAGCAACTCCTGGTTACGCACCAGCCAGGTACCGGCGTTATTGATGCTGTCTACGACATCGAGTTGTTCCATTTATTCTTCCTTTTGTTAAACCAAAACACAAAAATCCATCCCCCATGGAGACAGGCAGGTCAGTAAAGGGTAAACAAAAAGCACCGGTTTTGCCAAACAGATCACAAAAACCTGTATAGCAGGTTCTTGAAAAAGCATAAAAAAAGGCCCGCATTTGCGGGCCTTCAGATGCTGTTAGCAGCTCAAATTACAGAACGTCAACCGCGTTCAGTTCTTTGAAAGCCTGCTCCAGACGGGTCACCATGGAAGTCTGCGCTGCGCGCAGCCATACGCGTGGATCGTAGTATTTCTTGTTCGGCTGGTCTTCGCCTTTCGGGTTGCCCAGCTGGCCCTGCAGGTAAGCTTCGTTAGTTTTGTAGTACTGCAGAATACCGTCCCAGGTAGCCCACTGGGTATCGGTATCAATGTTCATTTTCACTACACCGTAGCTTACGGAATCTTTGATTTCCTGAGCAGAAGAACCGGAACCGCCGTGGAAGACGAAGTTCAGGCTGTTGTGCGGCAGGTTGTGTTTCTTAGACACATATTCCTGAGAATCACGCAGGATAGTTGGGGTCAGAACCACGTTACCTGGTTTGTAAACGCCGTGCACGTTACCGAAGGACGCTGCAATGGTGAAGCGTGGGCTGATTTTGCTCAGCTCGGTGTAAGCGTAATCAACGTCTTCTGGCTGGGTGTACAGTGCAGAAGCATCCATGTGGCTGTTGTCCACGCCGTCTTCTTCACCACCGGTGCAACCCAGTTCGATTTCCAGGGTCATGTCCATTTTGGCCATGCGCGCCAGGTATTTGGAGCAGATTTCGATGTTTTCGTGCAGTGACTCTTCAGACAGGTCGATCATATGAGAAGAGAACAGTGGCTTACCGGTAGCAGCGAAGTGTTTTTCACCCGCGTCCAGCAGACCGTCGATCCACGGCAGCAGTTTCTTCGCGCAGTGGTCAGTGTGCAGGATAACTGGAACACCGTAGTGTTCAGCCATCTGGTGTACGTGGTGCGCACCAGAGATAGCACCCAGGATTGCAGCACCCTGAGGAACGTCAGTTTTCACGCCTTTACCAGCGATGAACGCAGCACCGCCGTTAGAGAACTGAACGATAACCGGTGCTTTAACTTTTGCAGCGGCTTCCAGTACGGCGTTGATGGAGTCGGTACCGACGCAGTTAACTGCTGGCAGAGCGAAGTTGTTTTCTTTAGCTACCTGGAACACTTTCTGTACGTCATCACCAGTGATAACGCCAGGTTTTACGAAATCAAAAATTTTAGACATGTTGCTTAGTCCTGTATCTTCGGCCGTTAGAAAAGGTGCGAGCTCTTAAAAGCGCGCTGAAAATTGGGCAGGTTTCCCTGCCCTTGAATGGCTTACTTCTTAGCGCGCTCTTCGAGCATTGCTACTGCTGGCAGTACTTTGCCTTCCACGAATTCGAGGAATGCACCGCCACCAGTGGAGATGTAGGAGATCTTGTCAGCGATACCGAACAGGTCGATTGCCGCCAGGGTGTCACCACCACCTGCGATAGAGAACGCTTCGCTGTCTGCAATAGCGTTAGCAACGATTTCAGTCCCTTTGCGGAAGTTCGGGAATTCGAACACGCCAACAGGACCATTCCACAGGATAGTTTTTGCGTTTTTCAGGATTTCAGCCAGTTTCTGTGCAGAAACGTCGCCCAGGTCCAGAATTTGCTCTTCGTCTTTGATGTCGTTTACAGACTTCAGGGTCGCCGTTGCAGTTTCAGAGAACTCAGTAGCAACACGAACATCTGTTGGAACTGGAATATCACAGGTGCTCAGCAGGCGTTTAGCTTCGTCAACCAGGTCTGCTTCGTATAGGGATTTACCCACGTTGTGGCCTTGAGCGGCAACGAAGGTGTTCGCGATACCACCGCCAACGATCAGCTGGTCAGCAATTTTAGACAGTGAGTCCAGAACGGTCAGTTTGGTAGAAACTTTAGAACCACCAACAATAGCAACCATTGGACGAGCAGGTTCTTTCAGTGCTTTACCCAGCGCTTCCAGTTCGTCAGCCAGCAGAGGACCTGCACAGGCTACGTCTGCGAATTTACCGATACCGTGGGTAGAAGCCTGCGCACGGTGAGCAGTACCGAAGGCATCCATTACGAATACGTCGCACAGCGCAGCGTATTTTTTGGACAGTGCTTCGTCGTCTTTCTTCTCGCCTTTGTTGAAGCGAACGTTTTCCAGAACAACCAGCTCACCGGCAGCAACTTCAACGCCGTCCAGGTAATCTTTCACCAGGCGAACCGGGTTGGACAGTTTGTCTTTCAGGTAATTAACAACTGGCAGCAGAGAGAACTCTTCGTTGTACTCGCCTTCGGTTGGACGACCCAGGTGGGAGGTTACCATCACTTTAGCGCCCTGCTTCAGAGCCAGTTCGATGGTTGGCAAAGATGCACGGATACGCGCGTCGCTGGTCACTTTACCCTCTTTAACCGGTACGTTCAGATCAGCACGGATGAAAACGCGTTTACCAGCCAGATCCAGATCGGTCATCTTAATTACAGACATGGTGAATCCTCTCGTTGATTCTTAAAGTTTTGCAGACGCACGATGCGTCTTACCTGAAACCTTGAGCGGCCATTGCTAACGTAGTGTCGAGCATTCGGTTAGCAAAGCCCCATTCGTTATCACACCAGACCAGCGTCTTGATAAGGTGTGCGCCACTGACGCGCGTTTGAGTGCCATCAACGATGGCGCTGTGCGGGTCGTGGTTAAAATCTACTGAGACCAACGGCAATTCCGTATAGTCAACTATACCATGAAATGCACCCTGTGCCGCTTTTTGCAGCAACATGTTGACTTCACAGGCTTTTACCGGTTTTTTCACCGTCACACTAAGGTCAATTGCAGTGACGTTAATCGTCGGAACGCGCACGGCAATCGCTTCAAAACGGTCATTAAACTGCGGGAAAATACGTGTGATCCCTGCTGCCAGTTTTGTGTCCACCGGAATGATTGACTGGCTCGCCGCGCGAGTGCGTCGTAAGTCCGGATGGTAGGCGTCGATCACCTGCTGGTCATGCATGGCGGAGTGAATCGTGGTCACAGTACCGGATTCAATGCCATATGCATCGTCTAACAGTTTAATGACCGGAATAATGCAGTTAGTGGTACAGGAGGCGTTGGAGACAATGCGATGTTCAGCTTGCAGCTCATGCTGGTTGACGCCAAACACGACGGTCGCGTCGAGATCGTTGCTGCCGGGATGAGAGAACAGGACTTTTTTCGCACCTGCTGCCAGATGGGCTTCGCCATGTTCGCGGTTGCCATACACGCCGGTACAGTCAAGCACCACATCCACACCCAATTCACGCCAGGGTAGCCCGGTAATGCTGTTCTCATGCAGCACACGAATAGCGTCATCACCTACAAAAAGCTGATCTCTTTCCTGGCGCACATCCCAGGCAAAGCGTCCGTGGCTGGTGTCATATTTCAACAAATGCGCCATGCCCGTAGCATCCGCCAGTTCATTGATTGCCACCACGGTCATTTCCGCCCGACGTCCGGATTCATACAAAGCACGAACCACATTACGTCCGATGCGACCGAAGCCATTAATCGCTACGCGTACGGTCATAGATCTCCTGCAAAGCTATCCCTGGGTTTGAGGTGGCTGAAAGAGTAATCCAGCTACGCCCGAAGGGGAATCCTTGCTGTCACAAACTGCGATTGATTGGTCAATTGTCGAACATTTAATCGACTGAAACGCTTCAGCAAGAATAAGCGAATCGGGGAATAAAAGGAATGTCTGTCCAGATGAATAAGCGAGCTATATGACTTGCGTCACATTTTAGGTGGAATAATGACAACAAAAAAGCCGGGTGGCGCGCTAACGCTAACCCGGCCTACTTTCGAGCCATTTGTAGGCCCGGTTAGCGTAGCGCCACCGGGCAAAACGGCGATTACAGCAGTTCTTTCGCTTTCGCTACAACGTTCTCAACGGTGAAACCGAACTCTTCGAACAGCAGCTCTGCCGGTGCGGACTCACCGAAGGTGGTCATACCGACGATTGCGCCATTCAGGCCCACATATTTGAACCAGTAGTCAGCAATACCCGCTTCCACCGCCACACGAGCAGTAACCGCTTTAGGCAGTACGGACTCGCGGTATGCAGCATCCTGCTTGTCGAACGCATCGGTAGACGGCATGGAGACCACACGCGCTTTAACGCCTTCGGCAGACAGTTTGTCCCATGCCGCAACAGCCAGCTCAACTTCAGAACCGGTAGCGATGAAGATCAGTTCAGGCTGACCTGCACAATCTTTCAGCACATAACCACCGCGAGCAATGTTCGCCAGCTGCTCTGGGGTACGATCCTGCTGTGCCAGGTTCTGGCGGGAGAGGATCAGTGCGGTTGGGCCATCCTGACGCTCAACACCGTATTTCCACGCCACTGCGGATTCAACCTGGTCACATGGACGCCATGTGCTCATGTTCGGAGTCACACGCAGAGAAGCCACCTGCTCTACCGGCTGGTGAGTTGGACCATCTTCGCCCAGACCGATGGAGTCGTGGGTGTAGACCATCACCTGACGCTGTTTCATCAGCGCAGCCATACGTACGGCGTTACGTGCGTACTCTACGAACATCAGGAAGGTGGAGGTATACGGCAGGAAACCACCGTGCAGGGAGATACCGTTAGCAATTGCCGTCATACCGAATTCACGTACACCATAATGGATGTAGTTACCGGCAGTATCTTCATTGATCGCTTTAGAACCGGACCACAGGGTCAGGTTAGAAGGCGCCAGGTCAGCAGAACCGCCCAGGAATTCAGGCAACAGTGGGCCAAATGCTTCAATCGCATTTTGAGACGCTTTACGGCTGGCAATTTTAGATGGGTTCGCCTGCAGCTTAGCGATGAACTCGTTCGCTTTCGCATCGAAGTCAGACGGCATATCGCCTTTCATGCGACGGGTGAACTCAGCAGCTTCCTGTGGGAAGGCTTTAGCATACGCAGCGAACTTCTCGTTCCATGCGGCTTCTTTCGCCTGACCTGCTTCTTTGGCATCCCACTGAGCATAAATGTCAGATGGGATTTCGAATGCCGGGTGTTTCCAGCCCAGCGCTTCGCGCGTCAGTGCAATTTCCGCGTCGCCCAGTGGCGCACCGTGGGAATCGTGGGTACCGGCTTTGTTCGGTGAACCGAAGCCGATAATGGTTTTGCACATCAGCAGGGATGGTTTGTCAGTGACAGCGCGCGCTTCTTCTACTGCACGTTTAATCGAGTCAGCATCGTGGCCATCAACACCACGCACAACGTGCCAGCCATAGGCTTCAAAACGTTTAGCGGTGTCATCGGTGAACCAGCCCTCAACGTGACCGTCAATGGAGATACCATTGTCGTCGTAGAACGCAACCAGTTTGCCCAGTTTCAGGGTCCCCGCCAGGGAGCACACTTCGTGAGAAATGCCTTCCATCATGCAGCCATCACCCATGAACGCATAGGTGAAGTGGTCTACGATGTCGTGGCCAGGACGGTTGAACTGCGCCGCCAGGGTCTTCTCAGCAATCGCCATACCCACAGCGTTCGCAATACCCTGGCCCAGTGGACCGGTCGTGGTTTCAACACCAGCGGTGTAACCCACTTCCGGGTGACCTGGAGTTTTGGAGTGCAGCTGACGGAAGTTTTTCAGCTCTTCAATTGGCAGATCGTAGCCAGTGAGGTGCAACAGGCTATAGATCAGCATAGAGCCGTGGCCGTTGGACAGCACGAAACGGTCGCGGTCAGCCCATGCCGGGTTCTGCGGGTTGTGGTTCAGGAAATCACGCCACAGGACTTCGGCGATATCAGCCATACCCATAGGGGCCCCTGGGTGGCCGGATTTGGCTTTCTGTACTGCGTCCATGCTCAGCGCACGAATAGCATTAGCAAGCTCTTTACGTGAGGACATTTTAACTCCAGATCGGACTGTTAAAGGCCATGCCCTTGACGACAGCGCGTTTTGGGCTACGCCGGAAAAAAGTGCCAACAATGTAACCCAAGCGGCATGCCATGTACATGGAGCATTCTTTTGCAGCTTAAGAAATCTCTGGATCATGCTCGCATGTTGCGCAATCTGCTCGCCCAGCCCCGTAGATATTCCTTATACTTAGCCCGACCCCGGCTTCGTTGCCGGTGTACTTTTCGGATTTTATTCAGATTAACGAGTACGGAAGCAACCACATGAAAATGCGTGCAATAGTGCTGGCCCTGGGAACAACGCTCCTGCTGAGTGGCTGTCAGAATATGGATTCTAACGGCCTGATGACCTCAGGCGCAGAAGCTTTTCAGGCTTATTCCCTGAGCGACGCGCAGGTAAAAGCGCTGAGCGACCAGGCCTGTAAAGATATGGACGGAAAAGCCACACTTGCTCCAGCTAACAGTACCTACACGCAGCGTCTGAATAAGATTGCTTCCGCGCTGGGCGATAATATCAATGGCCAGCCGGTAAACTACAAGGTTTACATGGCCAAAGACGTGAACGCTTTCGCGATGGCGAACGGTTGTATCCGCGTTTACAGCGGCCTGTTGGATATGATGACCGACAACGAAGTTGAAGCGGTGATCGGCCATGAAATGGGCCACGTTGCGCTCGGTCACGTGAAGAAAGGGATGCAGGTTGCCTTAGGCACCAACGCCATTCGCGCAGCAGCGGCTTCAGCGGGCGGTATTGTTGGAAGCCTGTCGCAGTCGCAGCTTGGCGATGTCGGAGAGAAGCTGGTTAATTCTCAGTTCTCCCAGCGTCAGGAGTCCGAAGCGGATGACTACTCCTACGACCTGTTGCGCAAACGCGGCATTAATCCATCAGGTTTAGCCACCAGCTTCGAAAAACTGGCCAAACTGGAAGCAGGACGTCAAAGCTCAATGTTTGATGATCACCCAGCCTCAGAAGAACGCGCGCAGCATATTCGCGACCGTATGGCCGCAGACGGAATTAAATAATTTCAGAAGGAGGCTGTTGTGCCTCCTTTTCAAAAACACAAAAAAGCCCTCACCTGCTGGTGAGGGCTTTTACTTAACCGCTAAACTTACTCGCCTTTTTTCGCCGCCTGGATGTAAAGCATTTCCAGTGCCAGAGTCGCCGCAGCCAGAGCGGTAATTTCGGACTGATCGTAAGCCGGAGCCACTTCCACCACGTCCATCCCGACGATGTTCAGATCTTTCAGACCACGAACCAGTTTGATAGCACGGTCAGAAGTCAGGCCGCCGATCACCGGAGTACCGGTACCTGGTGCAAACGCCGGATCCAGACAATCGATATCGAAGGTCAGGTAGACCGGCATATCGCCCACAATCTGCTTCACCTGCGCGATGATGTCGTCAACACCGCGATCGTTCACCTGGCAGGCGTCCAGCACGGTAAAGCCGTTATCTTTATCGAACTCAGTACGAATACCGATCTGCACAGAGTGGTTTGGATCGATAAGGCCTTCGTTTGGCGCGGTGAAGAACATGGTGCCGTGGTCAAACTCGCAGCCGTTCGCATAAGTGTCGGTATGTGCATCAAAGTGCACCAACGCCATTTTACCGAAGTGCTTGGCATGGGCGCGCAGCAGCGGTAGGGTCACGAAGTGGTCACCACCGAAGGAGAGCATGCGCTTACCGGCAGCCAGCAGCTTCTCGGCGTGCGCCTGGAGTTTTTCGCTCATCTCACGCGCGTCGCCGAAGGCATACACCAGGTCACCGCAGTCCACCACGTTCAGACGCTCGCGCATGTCAAAGTTCCACGGGAAGCGGTTGTGCTCCCAAGCCAGGTTAGTCGATACCTGACGGATCGCCGCCGGGCCATGACGGCCACCGGCACGACCGGAGGTTGCCATATCAAATGGCACGCCAGTGATAACCCAGTCGGCATCGCTGTCGTACGGCTGGAAGTTCATCGGAAGGCGTAAAAAACCAAACGCGTTAGATACCAGAGAGTTATCGTACTGATGACCTAAAGTGCTCATGTCCTGACCTCTTTTAAAGTCGATACATTAAAAACAGATGAAAAAAAATCCCCTCCGCGTCGTTAAACCCGACGAGGAAGGGATTGATTCGTAAATAGCATATTGGGGCGAATTATCGCCGCTAATTCATACGGGTTCAAGAGAGTATAGGGCATTGTGCGGTCTGATGCCCTCACCCGCCCCTCTCCCATAGGGAAAGGGAGATTTACCTTACTCGTCTTCCAGGTAGGTGTACCCGTACAGACCCGCTTCAAACTCTTCCAGGAACTGCTGCTGCAATGTTTCGTCAAGACCGGTATTTTTCACCTGGTCGCGGAACTGGGTGAGCAACGTTTTCGGATCCAGCTGAACGTATTCCAGCATGTCCGCCACTGTATCCCCTTCGTCAGACAGCTCCACTTCCACGCTGCCATCCGGGAAGACAAACACGTCAACCGCTTCGGTATCACCGAACAGGTTGTGCATGTTACCGAGGATCTCCTGGTATGCCCCGACCATGAAGAAGCCCAGCATTGGCGGGTTCTCAGGGTCGTATTCCGGCATTGGCATGGTGGTCGCAATACCATCGCCATCCACGTAGTGGTCGATAGCGCCGTCGGAATCACAGGTGATGTCGAGCAGCACCGCTCGACGTTCCGGAGCATGGTTCAACCCTTCCAGCGGCAGAACCGGGAACAGCTGATCGATACCCCATGCATCCGGCATCGACTGGAACAGGGAGAAGTTGACGTAAATCTTGTCCGCCATACGTTCCTGCAGCTCGTCGATAATCGGACGGTGCGCGCGGTTGCTCGGGTCGAGCTGTTTCTGCACTTCATGACACATGTTCAGATAGAGCTGTTCGGCCCACGCGCGCTCCTGCAGGCTAAAGTTACCTGAAGAGTAGCCAACGTGAATATCGTGCAGATCCATCTGGCTGTCGTGCAGCCACTCGCGCAGGGAACGGCGGGTGCCCGGTTCGTGCATCTCCTGCCAGGTTTCCCACATATTTTGCAGGGAACGAGGCGCATCATCCTGCGGCGGCGTGGCTTCGGAAATTTCGCTACGCTCTACGCCGATAATGTTGGACACCAGCACCGTATGGTGCGCGGTTACTGCGCGGCCGGATTCAGTGATCACCGTCGGATGCGGCAAACCGTGTTCTTCACACGCATCGCCAATCGCCCAGATGATGTTGTTAGCATATTCGTTCAGGCCGTAGTTCACAGAGCAGTCAGACTGAGAACGCGTGCCTTCATAGTCCACGCCCAGGCCGCCGCCCACGTCGAAGCACTGAATATTCACGCCAAGCTTGTGCAGCTCAACGTAGAAACGCGCCGACTCACGTACGCCTGTCGCGATGTCGCGAATGTTGGCCATCTGCGAACCGAGGTGGAAGTGCAGCAGCTGAATGCTGTCCAGACGACCGCGCTCGCGCAGGATCTCCACCAGTTGCAGTACCTGGTTCGCCGCCAGGCCGAACTTGGATTTTTCGCCACCGGAGGACTGCCATTTACCAGACCCCTGAGAGGCCAGACGCGCACGTACACCGAGGCGTGGGATCACGTTCAGACGCTCGGCTTCTTCCAGCACAATAGCGATTTCGGTCATCTTCTCGATAACCAGATAGACCTTATGACCCATCTTTTCGCCAATAAGCGCCAGACGAATATATTCACGGTCTTTATAGCCGTTGCAGACGATAACCGAACGGGTCATGCCCGCATGCGCCAGCACGGCCATCAGTTCTGCTTTTGAACCTGCTTCCAGACCCAGCGGTTCGCCGGAGTGGATTAGCGATTCAATCACGCGGCGGTGCTGGTTCACCTTGATCGGGTAAACCAGGAAATAGTCGCCTTTATAACCGTAGGATTCACGCGCACGTTTGAACGCGGCGTTAATCGAACGCAGGCGGTGTTGCAGGATCTGCGGGAAGCAGAACAGTGCAGGCAAACGCTGGCCCTGTGCTTCGCGGGCTTTCACCAGTTTGGCGAGATCCACGCGCGCTTCAGGGACGTCAGGGTCCGGGCAAACGCTGATGTGGCCCAGTTCGTTGACGTCGTAGTAGTTATTGCCCCACCAGGCAATATTGTAAGTGCGCAGCATCTTGCTGGCTTCCTGGGAGCTCATCGCAACCTCCTGCATAGAACGTAGTACACCCTGTTCGCCCGCTGACGAAGGCGAAAAAGAAGACATGTCGTCAGACATAGCGAACCTCAACTCTTTGTATTAAGTGTAAAACAGTTGACTACTATCGCAGCGTTATACGGCGATAACAACCCATAAACGGCTCCGTTTCCCAGCAGAGTATGCTGAAATCCAGACCGTGCGACCGGTTTCTTATTCATATCATTGTAAAACACGTATCCGAACTCTGTATGACAAGGTTCGGCGAAACCACGAGAAAACTCTTGTATTAACAAGAGCGCCCTTGTTCAGTTTTCACAAAGCGTGACCGGCCCTGGAATCCTGAGAAGCGCCGAGATGGGTATAACATCGGCAGGTTTGCAGACTAGAAATGCGGGTTGCGGGAATCAAATGCGCGCCAGAACGGCTGCGCTGAATTAGCGGAAAACGATGGTTCATTATCTCGTATCACCTCCACGGCCGCCTCTGCTGAAACGGACCACAAGCCAAAGCTAAAAGTTCACTGCTTAACCCGGCTGGAAGTGGCGACACGATGAGTTCATCGAGCGCTTTTTTGTATGAGCCGCGCGCCGCGTTTTATACCGAGAACAGGGGTAAAAAGCAAAAGATAAATGTGCGTGTTGCCAGGGCCGTCAGGAATTATTGCCAGCCGTAATTTCAACTGAGTGAGAGGTTAGTCAAAAAAAACTGGAAATCGGGTGAAGAAGTGACCTAAAATAGACGTCCAGATGTTAATCCATCTATACTGATTAACACTCATACTGCCAGTGTCAAAAACCTGCAGGCCTTGGTAGAATTATCTCCTTTGGCTAATCCACACAGCAGCTTGAGCTAACCAAATTCCTCTTAGGTGAAATAAAACATGGCAAAACACCTGTTTACGTCCGAGTCCGTATCAGAAGGACATCCTGATAAAATTGCTGACCAAATCTCCGATGCAGTGCTGGACGCGATCCTGACCCAGGATCCTAAAGCGCGCGTAGCGTGTGAAACCTATGTCAAAACCGGCATGGTTCTGGTTGGCGGTGAGATCACCACCAGCGCATGGGTTGATATCGAAGAGATCACCCGTAACACGGTGCGTGAGATCGGCTATGTGCATTCTGATATGGGCTTTGATGCCAACTCCTGTGCGGTACTGAGCGCAATTGGTAAACAGTCCCCAGACATCAACCAGGGCGTTGATCGTGCCGATCCACTGGAACAGGGCGCGGGCGACCAGGGCCTGATGTTCGGCTATGCAACCAATGAAACCGACGTGCTGATGCCAGCACCTGTGACCTACGCACACCGTCTGGTGCAGCGTCAGGCTGAAGTGCGTAAAAACGGCGCCCTGCCGTGGCTGCGCCCGGATGCAAAAAGCCAGGTGACCTTCCAGTATGACGACGGCAAAATCGTCGGGATTGACGCGGTGGTTCTGTCTACCCAGCATTCCGAAGATATCGATCAGAAATCCCTGCAAGAAGCAGTGATGGAAGAGATCATCAAGCCGGTTCTGCCGACCGAATGGCTGAGCTCTGCAACCAAATTCTTCATCAACCCAACCGGACGCTTTGTTATCGGCGGCCCAATGGGTGACTGCGGTCTGACCGGTCGTAAAATCATCGTTGATACCTACGGCGGCATGGCGCGTCACGGTGGCGGTGCGTTCTCTGGTAAAGATCCATCAAAAGTTGACCGCTCTGCAGCGTATGCTGCACGTTATGTTGCGAAAAACATCGTTGCTGCAGGTCTGGCCGATCGTTGTGAGATCCAGGTGTCCTACGCTATTGGTGTAGCTGAACCAACCTCCATCATGGTTGAAACCTTCGGTACTGAGAAAGTCCCTTCAGAACAGCTGACGCTGCTGGTGCGCGAGTTCTTCGACCTGCGTCCATACGGCCTGATCCAGATGCTGGATCTGCTGCACCCAATCTACAAAGAAACCGCGGCATACGGTCACTTTGGTCGTGAACATTTCCCATGGGAAAAAACCGACAAAGCCGCTCTGCTGCGTGAAGCTGCCGGTCTGAAATAATCGACTGACAGTTGTTGTTTAAAAGGCCAGCCTTCGTGCTGGCTTTTTGCATTTTAGAGATAATGGAATCGATTACACCACACAGGATATACCCTGATTTCAGAAAAATCTCTTTGCATGATCGCCTTTCTTCTGCTGTTACATCTAGTTTCAGTTAAGTCTGAAATGTCGTCTTTCGCGATGCACCTCACCCAATTTACCTCTATATTTTCAAAGCATTAATTTTATTTACGGTCACAAGCTAGTGTAACCGATTACACCATTGTGATTTGTCTCACATATTTTTGCGGGTCGCTCACCTACCCTTAATATCAATAAAACTGATAACCCAACTGGAGGGCATAATGCCTGACAATAAAAAACAGGGGCGTACGTCCAACAAGGCGATGACTTTCTTCGTCTGCTTCCTCGCAGCCCTGGCAGGATTACTCTTTGGCCTGGATATCGGCGTGATTGCCGGCGCGCTCCCCTTCATCACCGATGAGTTTCAAATAAGTGCCCACACTCAGGAATGGGTGGTGAGCTCCATGATGTTCGGTGCAGCGGTTGGTGCGGTTGGCAGCGGCTGGCTCTCGTTCAAACTGGGCCGTAAAAAAAGCCTGATGATCGGCGCTATTCTGTTTGTGGCCGGTTCACTGTTCTCGGCGGCGGCGCCAAACGTAGAGGTGCTGTTGGTCTCCCGCGTGCTGTTGGGCCTCGCCGTGGGCGTTGCCTCTTATACCGCCCCGCTTTACCTGTCAGAAATCGCCCCTGAGAAAATCCGTGGCAGTATGATTTCCATGTACCAGCTGATGATCACCATCGGTATTTTGGGGGCCTACCTTTCCGATACCGCATTTAGCTACAGCGGCGCATGGCGCTGGATGCTCGGCGTGATCATCATCCCGGCAATTCTGTTGCTGATTGGTGTTTTCTTCCTGCCGGACAGCCCGCGCTGGTTTGCCGCCAAACGCCGCTTCGTTGATGCAGAACGCGTGCTGCTGCGCCTGCGTGATACCAGCGCAGAAGCGAAAAACGAGCTGGAAGAGATCCGCGAAAGCCTGAAGGTGAAACAGTCCGGCTGGGCGCTGTTTAAAGAGAACAGTAACTTCCGTCGCGCCGTATTCCTGGGCGTGTTATTGCAAGTGATGCAGCAGTTCACCGGGATGAACGTCATCATGTACTACGCGCCAAAAATCTTTGAACTGGCGGGTTACACCAACACCACCGAGCAGATGTGGGGTACCGTCATCGTGGGTCTGACCAACGTGCTGGCGACCTTTATCGCCATCGGCCTGGTTGATCGCTGGGGACGTAAGCCAACGCTGACGCTGGGCTTCCTGGTGATGGCGGCCGGTATGGGCGTCCTCGGTACAATGATGCATGTGGGTATTCACTCACCAACAGCCCAGTACTTCGCGGTAGGCATGCTGCTGATGTTTATCGTCGGGTTTGCGATGAGTGCCGGCCCGCTGATCTGGGTGCTGTGCTCCGAAATTCAGCCGCTGAAAGGGCGTGATTTTGGTATCACCTGCTCAACTGCGACCAACTGGGTGGCAAACATGATTGTCGGCGCAACCTTCCTGACCATGCTCAACAGTCTGGGGAATGCCAACACATTCTGGATTTACTCCGGTCTGAACCTGTTCTTTATTGTTCTGACTATCTGGCTGGTTCCAGAAACCAAACACGTTTCGCTGGAACATATAGAACGTAACCTGATGAAAGGTCGTCCGCTGCGTGAAATCGGCGCCCACGACTAATCCCCTCACGGGGAGGTGCCCCTTGCACCTCCCCGCTTCGCGTTTTATGCTCTGCCCCTATGAAAGCACCCCGTCTCCCCATTGCCATCCAGCAAGCCGTTATGCGCAGCCTGCGGGAAAAACTCGCCCAGGCGAACCTGAAGCTCGGCCGCAATTATCCTGAACCCAAACTCGTCTACCAGCAGCGTGGAACCGCAGCGGGCACAGCGTGGCTGGAGTCTTACGAGATCCGCCTTAACCCGGTGCTAATGATGGAAAACCAACAGGCGTTTATCAAGGAAGTGGTTCCGCACGAGCTGGCCCATCTTCTGGTGTGGAAACACTTTGGCCGCGTCGCGCCCCACGGAAAAGAGTGGAAATGGATGATGGAAGCCGTGCTCGGTGTTCCGGCTCGCAGAACCCATCAGTTCGAGCTCGAGTCTGTTCGCCGCAATACCTTCCCTTACCGCTGCCAGTGTCAGCAGCATCAGCTCACCGTTCGCCGTCACAATCGCGTGGTGCGCGGCGAGGCAACCTACCGCTGCGTCAAATGCGGCGAGCCGCTGATCGCGGAATAATCAGCTGAACTTTCAGGAACTTTCCTAATCTGACTGATTGCATACAGGAACAACATTCGTTACGTTGCGGGCTCGTTTTGACACGGAGTGTAAGATGTCCCGTAATTTCTCTCTCGCGGTCGCTTTTCTGGCGACGGCATTCTCAGGCCATGTGCTGGCCGATGGTATCAACAGTTTCTCTCAGGCTAAAGCGGCCGGTGTAAAGGTCAACGCTGACGTGCCAGGCGATTTCTACTGCGGCTGTAAAATTAACTGGCAGGGTAAAAAAGGGGTCGTTGACCTAGAGTCCTGCGGCTATAAAGTGCGTAAAAACGAGAATCGCGCCAGCCGCATCGAATGGGAACATGTTGTGCCGGCATGGCAGTTTGGCCACCAGCGTCAGTGCTGGCAGGATGGCGGACGTAAAAACTGCGCCAGCGACCCGGTTTATCGCCAGATGGAAAGCGATATGCATAACCTGCAACCCGCCGTGGGTGAAGTGAACGGCGACCGCGGCAATTTTATGTACAGCCAGTGGAACGGTGGCGAAGGCCAGTACGGACAGTGCGGTATGAAGGTTGATTTCAAAGAGAAAGTCGCCGAGCCCCCAGCCCGCGCGCGCGGCAGTATCGCCCGCACCTACTTCTATATGCGTGACCGTTACGACCTCAACCTTTCGCGCCAGCAAACCCAGCTGTTCAATGCATGGGACAAGCAATACCCGGTGACGGAGTGGGAATGCCAGCGTGATGAGCGTATCGCTAAAGTTCAGGGGAATCATAACCCTTATGTCCAGCGGGCTTGCCAGGCGCAAAAGAGCTAACCTACACTAGCGGCAATTCGCTTACATCGCATGACTAATGGAATTTCTGACTATGCGCATCCCTCGCATCTACCACCCTGAACTGATTACCGCAGGCCGCGAAATCGCCCTGTCTGATGAAGCCGCCAACCACGTTGGCCGCGTGTTGCGCATGGGTGCAGGCCAGGCCATACAGCTATTTGACGGCTCTAATCAGGTTTTCGACGCCGAAATCACGCGAGCGGATAAGAAAAGTGTGCACGTAAATGTGCTGCGTGGCGAAGTGGATGACCGTGAATCGCCGCTGCATATTCATTTAGGCCAGGTAATGTCGCGCGGTGAAAAGATGGAATTTACCATCCAGAAATCGATTGAACTGGGTGTAAGCCTCATTACGCCACTTTTTTCTGAGCGCTGTGGCGTTAAACTGGATGCGGAACGTCTGAACAAAAAGATCCAGCAGTGGCAGAAAATCGCTATTGCGGCCTGTGAACAGAGTGGCCGCAACCGTATTCCGGAGATCCGCCCGGCGATGGATCTGGAGGACTGGTGTGCAGAAGATGACAGTGGGCTGAAGCTCAATCTTCATCCGCGCGCCAGCGCCAGCATCAATACGCTGCCGCTGCCCGTTGAGCGCGTACGCCTGTTGATTGGCCCGGAAGGTGGCCTATCGGCCGACGAAATTGCGATGACGGCACGTTACCAGTTTACTGATATTCTGTTGGGACCTCGCGTTCTGCGCACTGAGACAACGGCACTCACGGCCATTACCGCGCTACAGGTACGGTTTGGCGATCTGGGTTGAAGCATTAACGGAGAAGAACATGATCAAGCTCGGCATCGTGATGGACCCCATCGCAAACATCAATATCAAGAAAGATTCCAGCTTCGCAATGCTGCTGGAAGCGCAGCGTCGTGGCTATGAACTCCACTACATGGAGATGAACGATCTTTACCTGATCAACGGTGAAGCTCGCGCGCGCACCCGCATCGTTAACGTCGAGCAGAACTACGACAAATGGTACGAATTCGGCACCGAGCAGGACATCGCCCTGGCCGACCTTAACGTTATCCTGATGCGTAAAGATCCGCCGTTCGACACCGAATACATCTACAGCACCTACATTCTTGAGCGTGCTGAAGAGAAAGGCACCCTGATCGTTAACAAGCCGCAGAGCCTGCGCGACTGTAACGAGAAGCTCTACACCGCCTGGTTCTCTGACCTGACGCCGGAAACCCTGGTGACCCGCAGCAAGGCGCAGCTGAAGGAATTCTGGCAGAAGCACGGCGATATCATCATGAAACCGCTGGATGGGATGGGTGGTGCGTCAATCTTCCGCGTGAAAGAAAGCGATCCGAATATTGGCGTGATTGCCGAAACGCTGACCGAACTCGGCACCCGTTACTGCATGGCACAGAACTACCTTCCGGCCATTAAAGATGGGGATAAACGTGTTCTGGTCGTGGATGGCGAACCGGTTCCTTACTGCCTTGCACGTATTCCGCAGGGTGGAGAAACCCGTGGCAACCTGGCGGCAGGTGGCCGCGGCGAGCCGCGTCCGTTGACCGAAAGCGACTGGGAAATTGCCCGCCGTGTCGGCCCGACGCTTAAAGCCAAAGGTCTGATTTTTGTGGGTCTGGATATCATTGGCGACCGCCTGACCGAAGTGAACGTTACCAGCCCGACCTGCATTCGTGAAATCGAAGCGGAATTCCCGATTTCGATTACCGGAATGCTGATGGACGCGATCGAGAAACGTATCCAGAAATAACTTACTAATACTATTAGTGACAGCCCCACAGTTTGTCCGCATACTGGGTGCTGTCGCTTTTTAAACCAGGAAACAGTACCTCTGACAATGAATTTACAGCATCACTTTCTTATTGCCATGCCTGCTCTCCAGGATCCGATTTTTCGCCGCGCCGTGGTTTATATTTGCGAATACAACGAAGACGGTGCGATGGGTATCATCATCAACAAACCGCTGGAAAACCTCCAGGTTGAGGGGATTCTGGAAAAGCTGAAAATTTCGGCTGAAGCCCGCCTGCCGGAAATCCGGCTTGATAAACCGGTGATGCTGGGCGGACCGCTTGCAGAAGATCGTGGTTTTATCCTGCACACGCCGCCTGAGTTCTCTTCCAGTATTCGAATCTCTGATAATACCGTCATCACAACCTCACGCGACGTGCTCGAAACGCTGGGAACTGCAGAGCAGCCTTCTGAAGTACTGGTGGCGCTGGGCTACTCGTCATGGGAAAAAGGCCAGCTTGAGCAAGAGCTTCTCGATAACGCCTGGCTTACGGCACCTGCGGACATGAATATCCTGTTTAAAACCCCTATCGCCGATCGCTGGCGTGAGGCGGCGAAACTGATTGGCATTGATATTCTGACCATGCCTGGCGTAGCGGGGCACGCCTGATGAGCGGAACACTTCTGGCTTTCGATTTTGGTACGAAAAGCATCGGTGTCGCCGTGGGTCAACGCATCACGGGTACTGCCCGTCCGCTAACGGCTCTGAAGGCCAACGACGGCACGCCTGACTGGAATCTGATTGAGCGTCTGCTCAAAGAGTGGCAGCCGGATGATGTTATCGTTGGACTACCGCTGAATATGGATGGTACAGAGCAGCCACTGACCGCCAGAGCGCGGAAGTTTGCCAATAAAATCCATGGCCGCTTTGGCGTCTCCGTGAAGCTTCACGACGAGCGTCTTAGCACTGTCGAAGCGCGTGCGGGTCTGTTTGAGCACGGGGGTTTCCGGGCGCTCAACAAAGGCAGCGTAGACTCTGCTTCTGCCGTCATCATTCTCGAAAGCTATTTCGAACAGGGCTACTGAGCACAGGGAGCCTGAAGTCGCCCCTGTGCCCGCCTCTCTGCCAGGCTCTGGTCAAAGTTCTGCATCCCCGTTTGTTGACCGGTTTGAATGATGCCGGGCAGTTGCCATGTTTTTCCTTCACGAATGAGATTCGCCGCGGCAGCGGTATTCACCAGTAGCTCATACAGCGCCACGCGCCCACCCTGTAAATCAGGGAGTAGCTTTTGCGCCAGTACCGCCCGCAGGCTGCCGGCCAGTTGATTACGCACCGGATCTTTTTCCTGAGCCGGGAACGTATCGACCAGCCGTTCAATCGCCTGGGATGCACCGCGCGTATGCAATGTTGCCAGCACCAGATGCCCGGTTTCAGCCGCCGTCAGCGCCAGGCGGATCGTTTCGCTGTCGCGCAGTTCCCCCAGCAGAATAATGTCAGGATCCTCGCGTAACGCGCTACGTAGCGCCTCGGCGAATGACGGACTGTGCTGGCCAATCTCTCGCTGCTGTATCAGGCAGCGTTCACTCTGGTACATAAACTCCACCGGATCTTCGAGCGTCAGGATATGGCCGTCAGTATTGCGGTTGAGAAAATCGACCATCGCCGCCAGCGTGGTGGATTTGCCGCTGCCGGTCGCCCCCGTGACCAGAATCAATCCGTTGTCGTTCGTTAGCAGTTCCGGCACAGCCCGTGGTACCCCCAGCGAAAAGAGTTGCGGACAGCTTCGCGGCAACAGCCGTAGCGTCACAGAGACCCCCTTCATCTGTTTAAAGGCACTGCCGCGCAAACGCTGGCCTCCTGCAATGGTTACGGCAAAATCCACTTGTCCGTTTGCCCACCATGCTCCTTGCTGTTCATCGTTGAGCCACGCTTTTAGCAGTGACTCGACATCAGGGGGCGGAAACGGTGCCGGTTCAAGACGGCCTAATCTGCGCCATCGGGGTGGTGAATCACTGCACAGGTGTAGATCGGAGACGTTATGCTTTACACTAAGGGCCACAATTTCTTCCACATCCATAGACTACTCCTCGGAAAATGAACGACATTGCGCATAACCTGGCACAGGTCCGGGACAAAATCTCAACTGCAGCAACACGTTGCGGCCGTGCTTCAGAAGAAATTACGTTACTTGCAGTCAGCAAAACGAAGCCTGCGAGCGCCATCGCAGAAGCCATTGACGCAGGCCAGCGGGCGTTTGGCGAAAACTACGTGCAGGAAGGCGTGGATAAAATTCGCGACTTTCAGGAACAGGGGATGACGGATCTGCAATGGCACTTTATTGGCCCACTGCAGTCGAACAAAAGCCGACTGGTCGCTGAACACTTCGACTGGTGTCATACCATTGACCGTCTGCGCATCGCTACCCGCCTGAACGAGCAGCGTCCGGCTGAAATGCCCGCTCTTAATGTGCTGATTCAGGTCAACATCAGTGACGAAAACAGCAAGTCCGGCATTACACTGGACGAACTGGATGCGCTGGCGGCTGAAGTCGCCGCATTGCCGCGTTTAACCCTGCGCGGGCTGATGGCAATTCCAGCGCCTGAGTCAAGTTATGAAAGGCAGTTTGCCGTGGCACAGCAAATGGCTGTAGCATTTGAGGCGCTTAAATCGCGCTATCAAACGGTAGACACGCTTTCTCTGGGCATGTCGGATGATATGGAAGCCGCCATCGCGGCAGGCAGCACTATGGTGCGCATCGGTACGGCAATTTTCGGTGCGCGCGACTACTCAAAATAATAAGGAAACCTGAGGAACGCCATGAAGACGTTGACTTTCCTGCTCTCAACGGTCATTGAGCTGTATACGATGGCGCTTTTGCTGCGCGTCTGGATGCAGTGGGCCCGTGTTGATTTTTACAACCCATTCTCGCAGTTTGTCGTGAAAATCACGCAGCCTGTTGTCGGACCGTTGCGTCGCATTATCCCGGCGATGGGCCCCATCGACAGCGCTTCTGTGCTGGTGGCGTTTATTCTGAGCATTATCAAAGCGATTGTGCTGTTTATGGTCATCACGTTCCAGCCGATTATCTGGATTGCGGCGGTACTGATCCTGATTAAAACCGTCGGTCTGCTGATCTTCTGGGTGCTGCTGGTCATGGCAATTATGAGCTGGGTGAGCCAGGGTCGTAGCCCGGTGGAGTACGCGCTGATGCAACTGGCCGAACCTCTGCTGCGCCCGATCCGTAACCTGCTTCCGTCTATGGGCGGCATCGATTTTTCCCCAATGATCCTGGTTCTGCTGCTCTACGTGATCAACATGGGCATCGCTGAGCTATTACAGTCCACGGGCGATATGTTGCTGCCGGGGCTGTGGATGGCGCTATGAGCGCAGTAAGCACCTGCGCTGACGGGCTGGTTTTGCGGCTGTATATTCAGCCGAAAGCCAGCCGCGACAGTATTGTTGGACTGCATGGCGACGAGTTAAAAGTCGCCATCACTGCCTCACCCGTTGACGGCCAGGCGAACGCGCATCTGACCAAATATCTGGCAAAACAGTTTCGCGTGGCGAAAAGCCAGGTCATCATCGAAAAAGGCGAACTTGGGCGGCATAAACAGGTAAAAATCCTCAACCCGCAATCTATCCCGACGGAAGTCGCGGCACTGACAGAACAGGACTAAACCATGCAGAAAGTTGTTCTCGCGACCGGTAATGCCGGTAAAGTACGCGAGCTGGCCTCGCTATTAAATGATTTTGGGCTGGATGTGGTTGCCCAGACCGAACTCGGTGTCGACTCAGCCGAAGAGACAGGCCTGACGTTTATCGAAAATGCGATCCTGAAAGCACGCCATGCCGCGCAGATAACGGGCCTGCCCGCAATTGCCGATGATTCCGGTCTTGCCGTGGATTTTCTCGGCGGCGCGCCGGGGATCTACTCCGCTCGCTATTCTGGCGTAGATGCAACCGACCAGCAGAATCTGGAAAAGCTGCTTGTTGCACTGAAAGATGTGCCGGCCGAACAGCGTACCGCGCAGTTCCACTGTGTGCTGGTGTATATGCGTCATGCGGAAGACCCAACCCCCATCGTCTGCCACGGTAGCTGGCCGGGTGTGATTACCCGTGAAGCAGCAGGCAATGGCGGCTTTGGTTATGACCCGATTTTCTTTGTCCCGTCTGAGGGTAAAACCGCGGCGGAACTGACCCGTGAAGAGAAAAGCGCGATATCCCACCGTGGACGCGCATTGAAATTGTTACTGGAAGCGTTACGTAATGGCTAATTTGCCACCTCTGAGTCTTTATATTCACATCCCGTGGTGCGTGCAGAAATGTCCGTACTGCGATTTCAACTCGCACGCGCTGAAAGGTGAAGTGCCACACGATGACTACGTTGCACATCTGCTGGCCGACCTGGATACCGATGTACCTTATGCACAGGGACGTGAAGTTAAGACCATTTTTATTGGTGGCGGTACACCGAGCCTGCTGTCAGGTCCGGCGATGCAAACGCTGCTGGACGGCGTGCGTGCTCGCCTGAACCTGGCAGCTGATGCTGAAATCACGATGGAAGCCAACCCCGGCACTGTTGAGGCTGACCGTTTTGTCGATTATCAACGTGCGGGCGTTAACCGTATCTCCATCGGCGTGCAGAGCTTTAGCGAACCGAAGTTAAAACGTCTGGGGCGCATTCACGGCCCGGAAGAGGCGAAGCGTGCGGCAAAGCTGGCGACAGGGCTGGGCCTGCGCAGCTTTAACCTTGATTTGATGCACGGCCTGCCGGACCAGTCGCTGGACGAGGCGCTGGACGATTTGCGCCAGGCGATTGAGCTGAACCCACCGCATCTTTCGTGGTACCAGCTCACCATTGAGCCGAACACCCTGTTTGGTTCCCGCCCTCCGGTACTGCCGGATGACGACGCGCTGTGGGATATCTTCGAGCAGGGCCATCAGCTTCTGACCGCTGCGGGTTACCAGCAGTATGAAACGTCCGCGTACGCGAAGCCGGGCTACCAGTGTCAGCACAACCTGAACTACTGGCGCTTTGGCGACTATCTGGGGATTGGCTGCGGCGCGCACGGCAAGGTGACTTTCCCGGACGGACGCATTCTGCGCACCGCCAAAACCCGCCACCCGCGCGGGTATATGGAAGGCCGCTACCTGGAGCGTCAGCACGACGTCGAGGCGGCGGATAAGCCGTTTGAGTTCTTTATGAACCGCTTCCGCCTGCTGGAAGCCGCGCCGCGTAAAGAGTTCGAACTCTACACCGGCCTGCCGGAAGCGGTGATTCGTCCGCAGATTGACGAAGCGCTGGCGCAGGGGTATCTGACCGAGTGTGATGAATACTGGCAAATCACCGAGCACGGCAAACTGTTCTTAAACTCTCTTCTTGAGCTGTTCCTCGCTGAAGATCCCTGAAGGCTGATTCAGGATTTTGCATCCCGTTCTGCCAGCTGAGGGAAAAGCTGGCATGTCATTCGATTCTGGAACAACGAACTCTGGAATGACGAAGAGGCGGTGTTAGAAAAGATCCCTGAAACACTGAAAATGCTGCAACCCTCACCCCGGGCTGTACACCCTGAAAGGGAGAGGGTTAGGGTGAGGGGAAATTACTTCAGCGTCCCCACCAGCGCCTTTCTGCTGTCTTCCAGCGAAACCACGCGTTTACACACGTCTTTGCCGAACTGCTGGAAATCATCTTCCTGGTTCTTCCACTCGTTCTGAATTGAGGTCTGCAGACCGCCCAGACTGCCCAGCACGCCCTGAAGCGGGTTACCGCCGCCCTTCAGCACCGCTTTAGCACCCATCTCGTTGATACTGTCCTGCAGAATGCCGCCCATCGCCTGGTTCACCAGCTGCTGCCCGTCGGCACGGACCTGATCAATCGCCTTGTAGTGGAACGTCAGGCCGTCGGAGCGCGTCTCGATAATCCGGTTCATCTGCTCTTTAAGCTGCTTGTCCAGCTTCGTAAGGCGGGTGCGCATGTTACTGCTCTCCCCCACCTCTTTGGTGATGATCTTATCCAGCGCCACGCGGCTCTTTTCGACGCGCGTCAGGGCACCTTCGTTAATCCACGGCAGCGCGGTACGCAATTCGGACTGGTAGTCTTTCGCCTGCTCGCGCTGTGCGGCAGTCAGGTTGTACTGCTTGCCGTTATAGGTGACGTTCCCTTCTGGCGTAATCACCAGATTGCCGTTCTCGCCTTTGACCTGCACGGTTTGCGGGCTTAACACCACGTCATCACGCGGGGTGACGCTACATTGATAATCCGCATGGGCGGTGAATCCGGTTGCCATCAAAGCAACAGCCAGCAACGTTTTGCGCATCTTACACACTCCCTCAGACAAAATGGGCCAGCTAATGCTGGCCCTTGACTTCTTTATTAGTCCCACCAAACGTCGAAAAGTTCGCTGACGCGGACATCTTCCAGTTTGTGGTCCTCAAGCCATTTGCGTACCAGAGCCTGATGTTCTTCGGTGCATTTACCCACTTCCTGGGTGCAGATCAGACCTTCCCATGCCAGGTAGCCGCTACCGTCGAAGGCCAGCTTGTTAGGTTCGATCACGTCATTGATGAACGCATCTACGTCCTGATCGATCTGTTCTACACTGGTGCCTTCCGGGAAACGCCACGCAACGGAGAAACCCACTTCCTGGAATTCTTCGATGTGCATTTTTTTACGCAGACGACGGCTACGATTCTTTGCCATTATTTCACCCTCTCGAACATTAAGTCCCATACACCGTGGCCAAGACGATGGCCACGCTGTTCAAATTTCGTTACCGGACGCGAATCCGGACGCGGTACATAGTCATTGCTTTCAGACTGGTTTTTATACCCGTCCAGCGAAGACATTACTTCCAGCATATGTTCCGCATAAGGTTCCCAGTCGGTCGCCATGTGGAAGACACCGCCCAGTTTTAACTTACTTTTCAGCAGCTCCGCAAACGGAGCCTGAACGATACGGCGTTTATTATGACGTGCTTTGTGCCATGGGTCAGGGAAAAAGAGCTGAACCATGTTCAAAGAATTGTCAGGAATCATTTTGTGCAGCACTTCCACCGCGTCGTGACACATCACGCGCAGGTTCTCAACGCCCTCTTCATGAGCCGTTGCCAGGCATGCACCTACACCAGGCGAGTGTACTTCGATGCCGAGGAAGTTCTGCTCAGGGCGGGCTTTGGCCATGGCCACCAGCGAGGTCCCCATACCAAAACCAATCTCAAGCGTCACAGGCGCTTCGCGGCCAAACAGCTCGGCAAAGTCGACAGGCTGTTCGGTGAACTCAACGCCCATCACCGGCCAGTAGTTGTCCAGCGCGTGTTGCTGCCCTTTAGTCAGGCGCCCCTGACGGCGGACAAAGCTGCGAATACGGCGCAGCGGGCGACCGTTTTCATCAAATTCCGGTGAAATGACGTCGTTTTTCATAAAAGAGTTGTCTGCTTGTGAGAATGTTCGGGAAACGGGCATTATCCAAAGTTAAGGCTTCTATGCAAGCATGGGAAAGATCCGGTTTACAGCAGATTGACGCTGTGCTGCAATCTGCGTCCCTGATTATGCGAATCGATGACCATGCAAGCCTCTCAATTTTCAGCCCAGGTGCTGGACTGGTACGACAAATACGGGCGTAAAACCCTGCCCTGGCAAATTGAAAAAACGCCTTACAAAGTATGGCTCTCCGAGGTGATGTTGCAACAAACGCAGGTCGCCACGGTAATTCCTTATTTTGAGCGTTTTATGGCGCGTTTCCCGACGGTGACCGATCTGGCCAATGCGCCGCTGGACGAAGTGCTACACCTGTGGACGGGGCTTGGCTATTACGCCCGCGCACGCAACCTTCACAAGGCCGCACAGCAGGTCGCGACGCGCCACAACGGACAATTCCCGGAAACCTTCGACGAGGTGGCGGACTTGCCTGGCGTCGGACGTTCAACCGCAGGTGCCATTCTCTCGTTGTCACTCGGCAAACATTTCCCGATCCTCGACGGAAACGTAAAACGCGTACTGGCACGCTGCTATGCCGTCGATGGCTGGCCAGGGAAGAAGGACGTTGAAAAACGGCTCTGGGAGATCAGTGAAGACGTGACCCCAGCCAAAGGTGTAGAGCGTTTTAACCAGGCGATGATGGATCTGGGCGCAATGGTCTGCACGCGCTCAAAACCGAAATGCGAGCTCTGCCCGGTCAATAATCTCTGTGCGGCATATGCCAACCATTCATGGGCACAGTATCCGGGCAAGAAACCTAAACAAACTCTGCCGGAGCGCACGGGCTATATGTTGTTGATGCAACACGGGGACGACGTTTTCCTCGCCCAGCGTCCACCGAGCGGTCTGTGGGGCGGTCTGTATTGTTTCCCACAGTTTGAAGATGAAGATTTGCTGCGCGAATGGCTTAAAAAGCGCGGGATTGCTGCCGATAAAATGATGCAGCTGACCGCGTTTCGCCACACCTTTAGCCATTTCCATCTGGATATTGTTCCGATGTGGCTTCCCGTGTCCTCATTCACCTCATGCATGGATGAAGGCACTGCTCTCTGGTATAACTTAGCGCAACCGCCATCAGTCGGACTGGCGGCTCCCGTGGAGCGCCTGTTACAGCAATTACGTGCCGGTGCAATGGTTTAGCATCGGCTAAAAAAGAGGAATGAGTATGGCCAGAACGATTTTTTGTACTTTCCTGCAGCGTGACGCTGAAGGCCAGGACTTCCAGCTTTATCCGGGCGATCTGGGTAAGCGCATTTATAACGAAATATCCAAAGAAGCCTGGGGACAGTGGCAGAAAAAACAGACCATGCTGATCAACGAGAAAAAACTCAGCATGATGAACCCGGAACACCGCAAGCTGCTGGAACAGGAGATGGTGAGCTTCCTGTTTGAAGGCAAAGACGTACACATCGAAGGCTATACGCCGCCGGAAAAATAACAGCGCGCGGGGATACCCCCGCCGTTAAAGCAAACACAACACGCACTCCCGGAATGATGAAAAAACTTTTAGCGCTAGCCCTTGTTGCGCCGTTGCTTGTCTCGTGTTCGTCAAAAAAAGGCGAAGATTACAACGAAGCCTGGATCAAGGACACCAACGGTTTTGACATTTTGATGGGGCAGTTTGCCCACAACATCGAGAACATATGGGGATTTAACGAAGTTCTTATTGCCGGACCTAAGGACTACGTTAAGTACACCGACGCTTATCTGACCCGTAGCCACATCAACTTTGATGAAGGTACGATCACGATAGAGACCATCGCAGGTACGGATCCGGCGGCACGGTTACGGCAGGCAATTATCAAAACCCTGCTGATGGGTGACGATCCAGGCTCTATCGATCTCTACTCCGATGCCGACGATATTACGATCTCGAAAGAGCCGTTCCTGTACGGTCAGGTGGTCGATCAGACCGGACAGCCAATCCGCTGGGAAGGTCGCGCCACAAAATTTGCTGACTATTTGCTGCAGACCCGTCTGAAAAGCCGCTCAAACGGCCTGAAGATTATCTACAGCGTCACCATCAACCTCGTCCCGAACCACCTCGACAAGCGTGCGCATAAGTACCTGGGAATGGTGCGTCAGGCCTCACGTAAATATGGTGTGGATGAGTCGCTGATCCTGGCGATCATGCAAACGGAATCTTCTTTTAACCCATACGCGGTAAGTCGTTCCGATGCTCTGGGGCTGATGCAGGTTGTGCAACACAGCGCCGGTAAAGATGTCTTCCGTGCTCAGGGGAAATCCGGCACACCAAGCCGCGGCTATCTGTTCGATCCACAGAGCAACATTGATACCGGTACGGCTTATCTGGCGATGCTCAACAATGTGTACCTGGGCGGAATTGATAACCCGACGTCACGTCGTTATGCGGTGATTACTGCGTATAACGGCGGTGCGGGCAGCGTGTTGCGCGTGTTCTCGAATGACAAAGTGCAGGCCGCGAACATCATCAACAGCATGGCGCCGGGGGATGTCTACTCAACCCTCACCACTCGCCACCCGTCTGCGGAATCCCGCCGCTATCTGTATAAGGTGAATACGGCACAGAAAAACTACCGCCGCCGTTGATCAACACACCTTCTCCTAAACGGAGAAGGTGTTCTGTTTCCCCCACCCATACGAAAATGTTATTTGCATCACAATCCAAACTGCAAATTAATGTGGATTGCATTTTTTTGCGGGAGGTAACAAAACATATCGTTGCCAACTGATAGAATTGCATCAAATAACAACCCTGAATGTTCCCAAAACAACATATCTCCCGCTCACTTGTGAGGAAAGTAACATGAACCTTAAGCTGCAGCTTAAAATATTGTCGTTTCTGCAGTTCTGCCTGTGGGGTAGCTGGCTGACTACGCTCGGCTCCTATATGTTTGTGACGCTCAAGTTCGATGGCGCGTCAATCGGTGCCGTATACAGCTCGCTCGGTATTGCGGCTGTTTTCATGCCAACGCTGCTGGGTATCGTGGCGGATAAGTGGTTAAGTGCGAAATGGCTGTACATGCTTTGCCATCTGGTAGGCGCGGGGACGCTGTTTATGGCAGCCCAGGTAACCACGCCGGGGGCGATGTTCATGGTGATCCTGCTTAACTCGCTGGCCTACATGCCAACGCTTGGGCTGATCAACACCATCTCCTACTACCGCCTGAAATCCAATGATATGGATATCGTGACCGATTTCCCGCCAATCCGTATCTGGGGCACCATCGGCTTTATTATGGCGATGTGGGGCGTGAGCTTCGCAGGCTTCGAACTGAGCCATATGCAGCTCTATATCGGTGCAGCGCTCTCCGTGGTGCTGGCGATCTTCACCCTGACGCTGCCGCATATTCCGGTCTCAAACCAGCAGAAAAACCAGAGCTGGAGTACCATGCTCGGCCTGGACGCGTTCGCGCTGTTCAAAAACAAACGCATGGCGATCTTCTTTATCTTCTCCATGCTGCTGGGAGCTGAGCTGCAGATCACCAACATGTTTGGCAACACCTTCCTGCACAGCTTCGATAACAACCCGCTGTTCTCTGGCAGCTTTATCGTTGAACATGCGTCAGTGATGATGTCCATCTCTCAGATCTCTGAGACTCTGTTCATCCTGACCATCCCGTTCTTCCTGAGCCGCTACGGCATCAAGAACGTGATGCTTATCAGTATCGCGGCGTGGATGTTGCGCTTCGGTCTGTTCGCCTATGGCGACCCAAGCCCGTTCGGTACCGTGCTGCTGGTTCTGTCGATGATTGTTTACGGCTGTGCCTTCGACTTCTTCAACATCTCCGGTTCGGTGTTTGTGGAAAAAGAAGTGAAGCCTGAAATCCGCGCCAGTGCGCAGGGCATGTTCCTGATGATGACCAACGGCTTCGGCTGTATTCTGGGCGGTGTGGTGAGCGGTAAAGTGGTTGAGATGTATACCACTAACGGCATCACCAACTGGCAGCCAGTGTGGCTCATCTTCGCAGCATATTCGCTGGTGCTGTTCTTCGCGTTCATCGCTCTGTTCAAGTACAAGCACGTCCGCGAAGCACACGGCGCGCAGCCTATCGCGCATTGATTGTTGTGCCCGGTGGCGCTGCGCTTACCGGGCCTACAAAACCAGACCGTAGGCCGGGTAAGGCGAAGCCGCCACCCGGCTATTTTATTGCAGAGAGCACCCACCCCACCGACAGTAAATCCGCGCTCCCCCCCGGACTCAGATTGCGTTCAATCAATGCCTTATCCATTCTAAGCAACGCCTCGCGATCCCAGCCGTTAGCCAGTAATTCGCGCGCATAGCCCTGCACATAGCGCAGCCCCTCAATGCCGCCACGCGACACCAGATTGCTGTCCTGATTAATCGTCATCAGGCGTAACAGCAGGCCGTGAAGTGACAGTCCGTTCCACTGTGCCAGCGCCTTACGTACCGTAGCAAAGCCGCTTTCTGCCTCACCGCGCGCGCCGGTTAAACCGTACTGCTGAAACTGACGCTCTCCCGCCGTTGCCTGTCCGCTGCGGGCGACCAGCTCCCGCGACACCATCCCACTGCAGATGTTACTGACCTCACAGCAGAGGCTTTCTGGGGAGACATTTTTCACACGCCCGGCGGCATAGCACAGTAAACCCAGGGCAAAAATTCCGCCTTTGTGCGTGTTCACTCCTTTCGTCGCGGCGTACATCGCCTGCTCGCAGGCCATTCCCATCGGGCGAATAATCCGTAACTGTTCATCTGCGGGCCTATCTGCATGCGCGTTACCGAGTTCTGCAAAGCGCGAAAACCACGGCGTAATCGCCGCAATACTGCGGACAAACAGCGCGTGGTTCATATCGCGATGGGAACCGTTATTGAGTTTGTCCACCAGCCCCGGCTTGGGCGTCAGTTCCAGCTCCTGCCACAACGCGGCTTCGGCAAGCGCAGGCACGTCAGCCTGGCGCGGTTTAGTCGCGAGCAAACCAGTCATCGATCATCTTCTCCACGCGAGAAACCACCTGTTCAACGGGATGGTTACGCGAACGGGAACAGGCGTGGGCCGGTTCATCGCAAATCAGACAGCGCCTGAGATTGGTTCCCAGCGACTGGCGCCCAACATGGCCGTGCTGAGGGCAGATCACGTCCAGATCCCACAGCCTGCCAAGCGGGTGCGTTTGCTCCAGCTCCGCACAGTGCGCTTTGATTTCCACCGCCGGATGGGCCACACACCAAAGCGCTTCGGGCCCGGTTGGCAACCACAGCACCTGGCGGTCGAGCACCTGCCAGCGGTTTTCCCACAGCAGTTGATCGCACATCTGTAATGCCACGCCCATGGTATTGCGATAGCGCAGGCTGTCTTTGATTTCTCCTGGCGTAACCAGCGTGAGGGAAATCACCGGTTGCTGATAGTGCGTAAGCCAGTCAGCCTGACGCGCTGCGCGGCACTCTTTCGCCGCCAGCAGTTCGTCCAGGCTGACACCCGCCCGCACGGGTGTCGCTAAAGTCATAACTACTCCTTCACCTGTCGAACGGTGTCGATCACGCTGCCATCACGGTAGCGGATCACCCCGACGATCTTGTCGGTAAATTCAATCGGTTTGGGCACGCCCGTCAGGGAAATCGCCCGTTCGTAAAGCGCGTTGATATCCACAACCTTCAGCCCGGCGTCCAGCAGCCGCTCGCGGATCTCCGGGCGTGCCGGGTTGACTGCAATGCCATGATCGGTAACCAGCACGTCGATGCTTTCGCCCGGCGTGAGGCGCGTGGTGACTCGCTTCACGACCGTCGGAATGCGGCTGCGCAACAGTGGCGCGACCACAATGGTCAGGTTCGCTGCGGCGGCCACGTCGCAGTGCCCGCCGGAGGCGCCGCGCATCACGCCGTCGGAACCGGTGATGACGTTGACGTTGAAATCAACGTCGATCTCCAGCGCACTGAGGATCACCACGTCGAGCTGGTCGCAGCTTGCCGCCTTACTGCCCGGGTTGGCATAAACGTTGGTGGAGATCTCCACGTGGTTCGGGTTGCGCGCCAGCGATGCTGCTGCCTGGCCGTCAAAGCACTGGGTGTCCAGCAGCTTTTCGATCAGCCCTTTTTCGTGCAGATCCACCAGGCTACCGGTGATGCCGCCGAGCGCAAAACGTGCCTTCACGCCGCTGCGCTCCATCTTCTCTTCCATAAAGCGCGTGCAGGCGGTGGCCGCCGCGCCGGAGCCGGTCTGCATCGAGAAGCCTGGTTTGAAGTAGCCGGAGTGCTCAATCACATCTGCCGCATAACGGGCAATCATCAGCTCGCGCGGATTGCTGGTGACGCGCGCCGCGCCGACGCTAATTTTCGCCGGATCGCCCACGCTCTCAACCTGCACAATGTAGTCCACCTGGTCCTGCACCAGACTGGCCGGCATATTGGGGAACGGCACCAGCTCTTCGGTCAGCAGTACTACCTTGCTGGCAAAGTGCGCGTCCACCATGGCGTAGCCCAGCGAGCCGCAGCTCGATTTGCCGTGCGTGCCGTTGGCATTGCCGAACTCATCGCTGCATGGCACGCCAAGGAACGCCACGTCGATGTTCAGTTCGCCGTCCTGCAACAGCTTCACGCGCCCACCGTGGGAGTGAATTTGCACCGGCTCGTCCATCAGGCCGTGAGAGATGGCATCTGCCAGCCTGCCACGCATCCCGGAGGTGTAAATTCGGGTGATCACGCCGCGTTCAATATGTTCAATCAACGCATCGTTGCAGGTCATCAGTGAGCTGGAGGCCAGGGTCAGGTTTTTGAAACCCATCTTCGCCAACAGTGCCACGACGTTATTGATCACCCGGTCGCCTTCGCGAAACGCATGGTGAAACGAAATGGTCATCCCGTCCTGCAAGCCGCTACGTAACACGGCCTCTTCAACGGAAGCACACAGTTTACGGGTATGTTTTTCTTCTGGATTGTTCAGCCACGGCGTCGTGCTGTGGGCGGTATCAAACGGTTTTAAGTCCCGCAGATGGGGAAAATTCACATGGAGCAGTTCTGTCTGATTCATTATCTCATCCTTAACGACGCACGCCGGAAGCCGCCGCGCGTTCCAGCACCACCTGCGCGTGGTTAATAATCGGTGCATCCACCATTTTGCCATTGAGCGACACCACGCCCAGCCCGTTGCGCTCGCCCTCTTCTGCCGCTTCAATCACCCGCTTCGCGTGATCCACCTCTTCCTGCGTCGGGGCATAAGCGTTATGCAGCAGGTCGATCTGGCGCGGGTTAATCAGCGATTTGCCGTTAAAGCCCATCTTGCGGATCAGATCGACCTCGCGCAGGAACCCGGCCTCGTCGTTAACGTCTGACCACACCACGTCGAAGGCGTCGATGCCTGCCGCACGAGCGGCGTGCAGCACGGCACAGCGGGCGTAGAACAGCTCGGTGCCGTCGCCGCGCTCGGTCTGCATATCCATCACGTAGTCAAAGGCGGCCAGCGCGATACCGATCAAGCGCGGAGAGCTGCGGGCAATTGCCACGGCGTTAATCACACCAATGGCTGACTCTATGGCCGCCATCACACGGGTAGAACCGACCTCGCGCCCGCATTCTTGCTCAATGCGTTCCAGGTGGCCTTCCAGTTCGTAGATGTCATCCGGGGTATCGGTTTTCGGCAGACGGATCACGTCCACGCCAGCCCGCACGGCGGCTTCCAGATCCAGCAAGCCAAACGGCGTGCTCAGCGGGTTAATGCGCACCACGGTTTCGATATCCTGGTACATCGGGTGCTGCAGCGCGTGGAACACCAGCATGCGGGCGGTGTCTTTCTCGCGCAGAGCGACGGCGTCTTCAAGGTCAAACATGATGGAGTCAGGACGGTAGATAAACGCGGTTGAGAGCATGGCGGCGTTAGCACCAGGCAGGAACAGCATGCTGCGACGGAGTTTGCTCATTTCAGCGCCCCCCAGTTGATAGCCTGTTCATCCGCAGCACGCAGGAGTGCGCTCTGCAGGCGGGCGCGGATCACACAGTCCAGCGCCCCTTTATCTTCAATAATGATTAATCCCTGGTGCACGTTCATAGCGCGCAATGTGTCGTTGACCACCTGGCGGATCTGCTCGCCAAACTGCTTAATCACTTCACTGTGGATGACAACCTCCAGCTCGCCGTGAGCGGGAGCGATTTTCACCATCAGGTCGCTGGACTCCTGCGTTCCGGCCAGCGCCTCCCTTACAATTTTCATGATAAATTCCTGGTAATTAAGCGACTTCCGCACTCGCACGGTAATGCGTTTCGAGATGCGCGAAGGTGGAGTCTGGGACAATGTCCCGGATCCGGGAAAACTGCTGTGTCTTGAGTAAGCGGCGTACTTCTGACGCCGAAATAGCGTTACCGGTGGCCTTGATGCGCGGCATCTCCACCACCTCGATATGCGTGACCAGCAGGTCGTGCAGCGTCTGGTTGTACTGACGGGTGATATCGCAAAACGGCTCCGAGCCGATGAAGCGATGGGTGATGCCCAGTGCCGGAGCGATGAAGTCGCGGAAGATCAGCACGTCGATTTCGCTCCACGCCTGCTGCACTTTGCCGGTCTCCTTCAGGAAATAAGCCGGAAATGTGGCGCGGGAGATGATGTACTGCGAGCCTTCATGCACCACCACGTTCGGCAGATGCGCCACGCCCGCCCGCACCATCTCGATGCGTGCGCAGAAGGGGAAGAACGAGGCGTCTTCGCGCACCACGAACAGATGCAGGGCATCGCACTGCTGCGCCGCCTGCTCCACCAGATGACGATGGCCGAGGGTGAACGGATTGGCGTTCATTACGATCGCGCCAATGTTCTCCCCGCACTTGCGCTTCGCGCGCAGAGATCGGCAGTAGCGTTCGATCCCCTGCGGGGTGTTCTCCATCAGTACGGCGTTGTTACCGCTCTGGGCAATCGGCCAGAAACCGCTGCGGGCAAAGCGCTCCCTGTTGCACGGGCGGGTGCAGAGGAAGAGGTGAAAATGGCCGCGCTCCAGCGCCGCATTTTGCACCTCTGCCAGCAGGCGCGCGCTGAGGTTCTCCCCACGAAGCTGCTCGTTTACGGCCACACACTTGATGACGTTTGCGGCGAGCCCGACACAACCCACTAACTGCGTGCCGGACCAGGCTTCGACAAACAGCTCAATGTCGTTGTCCAGGCCAAGGCCGCTGTCTGCCAGCAGGTAACGGATCTGGCTTAAGCGTTCCGGGTGTTTCGCCACGAGGGTGTGGCGAAAATCAATGGGTTGCGATTGCATACTGCCGCCTTACTTAGTGTGCTACCGCAAGCCCGGTGGCTGGCGCTTCCATGATCACATTGCTCAGATGACCGATATGCTCGATCTCTACCTCAATGCGATCGCCCTCTTTCATAAACAGCGGCGGGTTACGTTTTTTACCCACACCGCCAGGGGAGCCGGTGATGATCACATCGCCTGGGCTGAGGCGGGTAAAGGTGCTGATGTACTCGATAAGCTCCGCCACCTTGTGGATCATGCTGCTGGTATTGTCCTCCTGCACCATACGGCCGTTCAGCCAGGTGCGGATCGCCAGCTGATGCGGGTCCGGGATCTCATCGGCCGTCGCCATCCATGGGCCAAACGCGCCGGTCTGACGCCAGTTTTTACCGGCGGTAAACCATGTGTGCTGCCAGTCGCGGGCGGAACCGTCCATGTAGCAGCTGTAACCTGCAACGTGGCGCAGCGCGTCGTCACGGCTGATGTTCTCCCCGCCTTTACCGATGATCACCGCCAGCTCGCCTTCATAGTCAAATTCGCTGGAATGGCGCGGTTTCAGTACCGGCTCGTTGTGGCCGGTCTGGGAATCCGGGAAGCGTACAAACAGCGTCGGGGCCGGGTTATGCTGGTCAAACTCCTTGCGCTTATCGGCGTAGTTCATGCCCACGCAGAGAATTTTTTCCGGTTGCTCAATCACCGGTAAGAAGGTGATGGCATTCAGAGGTACATCCACGGCATCGTTCAGATAACGGGTGGCCTGCGCCAGCCCGTTGCCCTGCAACAGCGCTTTAAGGTCGCTGTAGCGGTCGCCCAGACGGCGACCTAAATCAATCACACCTTCGGCCTGCACGATGCCGTAGCTGCGTTTTCCCTGGTATACAAAGCTTGCGAGTTTCATTGTTCTTTCCTGAAAACTTAAACGAGGAAGTTGCCCAGAATCAGCAGTGAGATAGAGACGTTAATCGCGCCGCCGATACGGGTTGCAATCTGGGCGAATGGCATCAGGCTCATACGGTTACCTGCGGTCAGGATCGCCACATCGCCGGTACCGCCCTGGCCACTCTGGCAGCAGGAGACGATGGCGACATCAATCGGGTGCATACCAATCTTTTTTCCGACGAAGAAACCGGTCGCCACCAGTGCAGAAACAGTGCTGACGATGACTAACAGGTTGCTCACGGTGAACGCGGCCACCAGCTCATGCCACGGGGTGATCGCCACGCCAACGGCGAAGAGAATCGGGTAAGTTACTGAGGTCTGGAAGAATTTGTAGACCACCTGAGAACCTTCCAGCAGGCGCGGAGAAGCACCGTTGCACAGCTTCACCAGTACCGCCATAAACAGCATGCCAACCGGTGCAGGCAGACCAATCAGTTTGTGACCGAGCATCCCCAGCATGTAGAGCAATACCGCCAGCAGCGCGCCAGAAGCAATCGTGGTGACATCCGCTTTACCGGAGAAGGCAGGTTGAGAGACGGAGGTATCCGCATTGGCGCGGTTTGGCATCAGTTGGCCTTCACCAGTCAGGTGTGGGTAGCGTTTACCCAGTTGGTTCAGGCAGCCGGAGATAATGATCGCCGTCAGACCACCGAGCATCACCATCGGCAACACGCGACCGAGCGCCACTCCCTGGTCCATATGCAACAGGGTGGCATAACCGATAGAAAGCGGGATCGCCCCTTCCCCAACGCCGCCCGCCATAATCGGCAGAATGATAAAGAAGAAGATCTGGAATGGCTCAAGACCCAGCGCCAGACCGACGCCCATCCCCACCAGCATGCCGACGATTTCGCCGCACAGCATCGGGAAGAAGATGCGCAGGAAGCCCTGAATCAGTACCGTGCGGTTCATACTCATGATGCTGCCGACAATGATGCAGCAGATGTAGAGATAGAGAATGTTGGTAGATTTGTAGAACTTGGTCGTGGACTCGACCACCACATCCGGCAGCAGGCCGTAATAGACCAGCGCGGAAGGGATAAAGGTGGCGCAAATCGCCGCCGCGCCCAGCTTGCCGACAATCGGCAGGCGTTTGCCAAACTCGCCGCAGGCAAAGCCAAAGAAAGCCAGCGTCGCCACCATTACCACGATATCACTCGGCAGTTTCCCGCCCAGACAATCAATCGCAATCAGCGCACCAGCAAGAATGAACAGTGGCAGAGGAATAATCCCGATTTTCCAGGTATCCATAATATGCCACCAGCGCTCTTTGAGCGAAGGTCGCTGAATTTCAATCGGGTCGTGGGTAACAGAGAAAGAATCGTCAGTTGTGCTCATAATAAGCCCCTTGGTTATTTTGTGCGTTCAGCTTAGAGTCACAAAGGCTTACTTTATGTGAGGAATGGCATATTAAAAGCGAAGTTTTAATGGCAGCTATGGTTTTAATGGTTTCTTTTATTTAATGTGATTTACACCTTATTTATTATCGTGGTTTTTATGGTTTCTTTTCCGATTTGAACAAACAAATAACATTTGTTTGCGCGCTCTGAAGCGCATAAGTCTTCCGGATAAATCTTTTACAACCCCTGCTGTGCAAGGGATCACAAGTTTTCGGCAAAGCGGCCATCCACTCGAGAAAAGATGATATATTGGCTTTCTTTGTTGCTACCTCGCGTGATAGTTATGAAAGTATCTTTCCAGATCAAGCTGTTTATTTCGCTGGTTGCCTTTTTCTCAGTGCTTTTCGCGTTACTGGGCGGATATTATTATGTCGACGTCGGTAAACAGCTTTATCAGGAAATGAGTGCGCGAGCCAAAATACAGGCAGAAGAAATTGCGATTATTCCTACATTACGTGATGAAGTTGAACAAAAAGATATCAAAAGCATTCACGACTTTATGCAGAAAATAGCTTCACACAGTGACGCCAGCTTTATTGTGATTGGAGATAATAAGGGACAGCACCTTTTTCATTCCGTTTTTGCTGACAGAGTTGGTACTACGCTGGTTGGCGGAGACAACGAAGCCGTTTTGCAGGGAAAAAGTACCATCACCATCCGTAAAGGAGGGTTGGGCATTTCGCTACGCAGTAAAGCCCCCATTTTCAACGATGCCGGGCAGGTAGTGGGCATTGTTTCGGTAGGCTATCTCACCAGCTACCTTGATACCGTTACCGTCAGTAAGGTCGTCAATATCCTGATTGCCGCCGTGCTGTTGTTGATGGCCCTCTTCATCTTCTCCTGGTTCTTTACCCGCAGCATTAAGAAGCAGATTTTCTCCCTCGAACCGCGAGAAATCGGTCTGCTGGTGCGGCAGCAAAAGGCGATGATGGAGTCTATTTATGAAGGGGTGATTGCCATTGACGATCGGCGGCGCATTGAAGTGATCAACCAGGCAGCGCGCAAACTGCTCGGTCTGAGCCAGCCGGCCCGCGAACTGCGCGGACAGCTGATAAGCCAGGTGATCGATCCGGTCCCGTTCTTCGACACGCAGACGATGCTGGCGAAAGATACCCACGACGAGATTTGCCGTTTTAACGATCTCACGGTGATTGCCAGCCGGGTCCACATCATGCTTGAGGGGTCGCTGCAGGGTTGGGTGATCACCTTCCGCGATCGCAATGAAATAGACTCGCTTAGCGCCCAGCTCAGCCAGGTAAAACGCTATGTAGATAACCTGCGCATTATGCGCCACGAGCAGTTAAACCGGATGACGACCTTGTCCGGCCTGCTGCATATGGGACGCTATGAAGAGGCGATTGGCTACATTCAGGCGCAGTCTGAACACGCCCAGGAGTTGCTGGACTTTATCTCCTCTCGCTTCAGCTCTCCAACTCTGTGCGGTCTGCTGCTGGGGAAAGCCGCCCGCGCGCGGGAGAAAGGTGTTGAACTGAGTTTCGACCCGGCCTGTCGACTGGACAGACCGTTCCTGCCCCTTGGGGAACAAGAGCTGATTTCAATTATTGGTAACCTGCTGGATAACGCCATTGAAGCGACGCAGCGGTCGCCACTGCCCCACGCGCCGGTGGAGGTACTGATTAAGCTCAGCGAACAGGAGCTGATTATTGAAGTGGCGGACCAGGGCGTGGGCATTCAACCGGAGATCCGTGACAGGATATTTGAACGCGGTATCACCACCAAAACGCGCGGCGATCATGGGATTGGCCTGTATCTGATCGAAAGCTATGTTACGCAGGCTGGCGGCGCGATAGAAGTTGCCGATAATACCCCGCGCGGCGCCATTTTCTCCTTGTTTATCCCGGCCACGGGAACCGCCCGGCAACTGGAAAACACCGACTATGCGACATGAACTTATCGACGTACTGATTGTGGAAGACGAGAACGAGCTGGCGCAGCTGCACGCGGAGCTGATAGGCAAGCATCCGCGTCTGAGGCTGGTGGGCATTGCCTCGTCGCTGGCTGCAGCCCAGGCAGAGCTTGAAAGCAAACAGCCGCAGCTCGTGCTGCTGGATAACTATCTGCCTGATGGCAAAGGTATCTCGCTTATCAATAACCCCATGCTCGCCCGTGCCAACTGCTCGGTGATTTTCATCACCGCCGCCAGCGATATGGACACCTGCAGCCAGGCGATTCGTAATGGCGCGTTCGACTACATCCTCAAACCCGTCTCCTGGAAGCGGCTCAGCCAGTCGCTGGAGCGGTTTGTCCAATTCGCCGAGCAACAGCGCGTCTGGAAGATTGTCGACCAGCAAAACGTGGATTCGCTGTATCAGCTACAGGCGAAAAACTACCGCCAGGACAACGGCAGCAAAGGCATTGAGGAAAATACGCTGGCGCGGGTGCAGGCGCTGTTTAACGATCAGGCCACACACTGTTTTTCAGTCGATGAGGTGGTACAGGAAACCGGGTTAAGTAAAACTACTACCCGGCGCTATCTGGAGCACTGTGTGGAAGCGGGGTTTCTGACGGTGGAGATGCTGTACGGCAAGATTGGGCATCCGAGGAGGATGTACAGGCGTAGTGCGGTTTGATGAAATGTTCCCTCTCCCACAGGGAGAGGGTTAGGGTGAGGGCAACAGCCTGCACTATCTCAACACATACCCATACAGCCGCTTGATCCCATCGGCATCCTTCTCGCTGTACACACCCTGTAGTTCCGGCGAGAAGCCCGGCAGCAGATTAATGCCCTCCTCCAGCGCCAGGAAGTAACGCTGTACCGCCCCGCCCCAGATTTCACCCGGTACCACGCACAGTACGCCTGGCGGGTATGGCAGCGCCCCCTCGGCAGCAATGCGTCCTTCCGCATCTCGTATGCGCACCAGCTCTACGTTACCGCGAATATACGCCTGGTTGGCATCCTGCGGATTCATCACCACCTCCGGCAGGCTCTCCTTGCGGAACATCGCCTTCTGCAAATCCTTCACGTCGAAGCTGACGTAGAGATCGTGCATCTCCTGACACAGCTGTCGGAGCGTATAATCCCGATAGCGCACCGGGTATTTCTGGAAGATCGTCGGCAGCACGTCAGCCAGCGGCGTATCGTCTTCGATATGCTGTTCAAACTGCCCCAGCATCGCCACCAGCTGCGCCAGCTTCTCGCTGTTTTCGGCGGGCGTCAGCAGGAACAGGATCGAGTTGAGATCGCATTTCTCCGGCACGATGCCGTTTTCACGCAGGTAGTGTGCCAGAATCGTCGCCGGGATCCCGAAATCCGTGTACTCCCCCGTTTCGGCATCAATGCCCGGCGTGGTCAGCAGCAGCTTGCACGGGTCGACAAAGTACTGCTCGCTGGCATACCCCTCAAACCCGTGCCATTTGGCACCCGGCTCAAAGCTGAAGAAGCGCAGCTCACTGGCAATGGCATGCGTCGGATGATCCTGCCACGGCCGCCCCGCCACCACTGGTGGGATAAACGGTTTGATCATATGACAGTTGGCAATGATTGCCTTGCGCGCTTCAATACCCAGCTCGACGCACTCCGCCCACAGCCTGCGTCCGCTTTCCCCTTCGTGGATCTTGGCATTCACATCCAGCGCTGCGAACAGCGGATAAAATGGACTGGTGGAGGCATGCAGCATAAACGCATTGTTCAGCCGCTTGTGCGGACAGAAACGTGCCTGACCGCGAATATGGTTATCCTTTTTATGGATCTGAGAGGTTTGCGAGAACCCGGCCTGCTGTTTATGCACCGACTGGGTCACGAAAATGCCCGGATCGTTCTCGTTCAGCTCCAGTAACAGCGGGGATGTTTCCGCCATCATCGGAATAAATTGCTCGTAGCCCACCCAGGCCGAGTCAAAAAGGATGTAGTCACAAAGATGACCGATCTTGTCGATCACCTGGCGGGCGTTGTAGATCGTCCCATCGTAGGTGCCAAGCTGAATGATCGCCAGGCGGAATGGACGCGCCTCGTCGGCTTTCTCCGGAGCCGCCTCGCGGATCAGGTCCCGCAAATAAGCGTCATTAAAGCAGTGCTCGTCAATCCCGCCAATAAAACCAAACGGGTTACGTGCAGCCTCCAGATAAACCGGCGTGGCCCCCGCCTGGATCAGCGCCCCGTGGTGGTTAGATTTATGGTTGTTGCGATCAAAAAGCACCAGGTCGCCGCGGGTCAACAGCGCGTTGGTCACGACCTTGTTGGCCGCCGACGTACCGTTCAGCACAAAGTAGGTTTTATCCGCGTTGAACACTTTTGCCGCGAACTTTTGCGCGTGCTTAGCGGACCCTTCGTGGATCAAAAGATCGCCCAGTTTCACATCAGCATTGCACATATCGGCGCGGAACACGTTCTCCCCGAAGAAATCATAGAACTGCCGCCCTGCTGGGTGTTTTTTGAAAAATGCACCGTGCTGGTGTCCCGGGCAGGCAAAGGTGCTGTTGCCCATTTCCACATACTGGCTCAGGGTGTCGAAAAAGGGTGGCAACAGATTCTCTTCATAACGGCTGGCAGCAGTTTCCAGTTCCAGAAACTCCTGAGCTTTTCCCGAGATAACCGCGGTGGCGCCGTCAGGTACATCCGTTGGCTCCTGAGAGAAAATAAACACCGGTAGCTGAAAGCCCGTGCGTTTCAGCAGTGCAAGAATGCCGCTGCGACTTTCAGCTGTTGTGATGACGACTGCCGCCACATCGGTGAAATCAGTATTGTCCAGCGTCACCTTTTCACGGTGCGTAGACACAGAAGAGAGCAGCTCGCGGCTGACGGCGATTTTCATGGTTTTCATAAGCGCAGTTACCCTCACCGAGTGGTGAGACAGGGAGGAGAAAATTCGCGCAATAATGTCACCTTTTATTTTCAGGTGCAAGAAAGAATCATTATGCATTAAACCACCCAAAGCCAAGCGTAATGCAGCACTAACATGTCATAATCATGCAATACCAATGATTAAGTAACAGGAGTTAAGCGTGGTTATCGGGCCATTTATCAATGCGGGAGCCGTATTGCTGGGCGGTGTTCTCGGCGCAGTGTTGAGTCAGCGGTTGCCGGAGCGTATTCGCTCATCTATGCCTTCTATATTCGGTCTGGCGTCGTTAGGAATTGGCATTCTGCTGGTGATCAAATGCGCCAACCTGCCGGTGATGGTGCTGGCGACCCTGCTCGGCGCGCTGATTGGCGAATTCTGCTATCTGGAAAAAGGCATTAACAGTGCGGTGAGTAGAGCCAAAAACCTGATTTCCCGACCAGGCGGCAAAGCGAAACACGGCACGCACGAGTCGTTTATTCAGAACTATGTAGCAATCATTATTCTGTTTTGCGCCAGCGGTACGGGGATTTTTGGTTCGATGCAGGAAGGGATGACTGGCGACCCGAGCATATTGATTGCGAAAGCGTTTCTCGATTTCTTCACCGCCACCATTTTCGCCACTACCCTTGGCGTCGCCGTTGCGGTGATTTGCGTCCCGATGCTGATAATCCAGCTGGCGCTCGCCACCTGCGCCACATTGATTCTCCCGCTGACAACGCCGGCGATGATGGCCGATTTCACTGCCGTTGGCGGACTGCTCCTGCTGGCAACCGGGTTGCGCATCTGCGGAATTAAGATGTTTGCCGTGGTGAATATGCTGCCTGCACTATTGATCGCCATGCCGCTCTCTGCGCTCTGGACGCACCTTTTCGCTTAAGTTTGCGGCGAAATGGTGAGAGATTGCGCAGTCTGTAACGAAAACAACAAATTTCGTTGACGACCGGGGGCAGATCGGGTTTAATGCGCCCCGTTGCCCGGATAGCTCAGTCGGTAGAGCAGGGGATTGAAAATCCCCGTGTCCTTGGTTCGATTCCGAGTCCGGGCACCAAATTCAGTATTAACGGACGTCGAAAGACGTCCGTTTTTCGTTTTAAGCCCCATCATCGCTTTCATTATCGTCGCAACTCCGTTTGCCAAACTGAAGCTGTTATCCCCTTTTTAAGGCGTTCCAGGGGGAGATTTTTGCTCCGCAAATAACTGAGTCACCCCGTTCAAATGACGCTGAATTTGCTGTTGCGTAACCAGTGCGGCATCGCCCTGCTGGCCCTGCATCACACGAAGTTGCTCCTCCAGTGGGATCGTCTGTCTAAAGCTGTTCATCGTCTGATAGACGCTGGATTTCAGTTCGCTGACGGTGATGTATTTGCCTTTCTGTCCGTCCAGCGTATTGAGCCTGTCGGCCATCATCTGAAGTTGCTGCATGCCGTCATGCCAGCCAGTTAATGCGCTTGCAGAGAGTTTGTTTTCGGCCTGTCGTTGTTGCCACTGCTGCTGTAGTTCAGCGACTTCGGGTTTCTGTGGCCACAGCACTTTTGCCTGTGCCAGCAAACCATTGCCATACTGATATTTCCAGTCAGGGGGAAGTGCGGCCAGACTGTCCAGCTGCAATGATGCATTTTTCAGCCAGCCTGTAGGGTCAAGTTTGTCTTTATCAGATTGCTGAAGTGTCTGCACTTGAGCACTGCTCAGCGCCTGAGGAAGAGGAGCCACCGAAGCTGCAAGCGCATCCGTAGCCTCATCTACCCTGGATATATAGTACCAGCCAGTGAGTGCAATAGAACTCAACACCAATGCGGAACAGACTCCCGCCAGAAACATCGGACAGCGCTTCGGCTGCGGTGTTGCCGCATGCACGACCTGCACATTCAGCTCTGGCTCAGGACGAATAACGTACACCAGGCGGCTGGTAGAAGAGGGGTTTTCCAGGGCCGATTCCGCGACCAGCGCCTGTGGTGGCAGCGTCACCGCCTGCAGTCCACTGTCATGTGCCGAGCTGTTTTCAAGACGTGTCAACGCACCTTGTATCTGCTGCATCAGCGGCGCAGTCAGACAGACATGTTTCAGCTCCTGACGCACCAAAATATCATTGATGGATCGTAGCAGCCCTTCTGTCTGCACTAGCGCAGACAAATCACCATGATCGAGTGAAAATGTGCGAAAAAGCTTCTGCAAGCGCTGCAAAAGCCCGTTGAGGATTTCTGCGCGAGCATGAATCGGTTGCGGCCAGAACTGCGCCCATTGATGGCTCATCAGGGCATTCAGGATAGCCAGCCCTTCGTTCAGGCCATTGATACGGGCCAGGTGGCTACGTGCAAGCGTATACCACGCACCGGTTTGTAACTCGACGCCATTTAGCTCAAATAATGAGAGCGATAGCGCCTCCACCTGCGACCAGTTCACGTCGGGACGTGCCGGATGGGTGAGTTTGGCCATCTCATCGCGCAGCGCAATAAAATCAGGTAGCTGACGTGGGTCACTGCCGGTTTTCACCGGGCGAGGTTGAACATCGTGCATAGTGGTTCCATCCCTGAGGATAAGCAGAAAGCGAGGTTTACTCTGGTAGCAGTACGCTAATCATGTCGAAAAATGCATTTTCACTGAATACCGTTCGGGGAGCCGCCGGGCGGCCAAATGTACTGAATGACCAGTTCGCATCCTCTCCCGAACGCATAAACAGGCGGTATAACGGCGTAATGCGACCGTCACTGCATAGCGTCACTTCGATCCCCCCCGTCACACCCTGCCCGTACAAAAACACAGGGGTGAATTTCACCATTCGGTTTCCATAACGCAAAGCAATAGCGGGGACGGTGAAGGAATGATTGCCCGCAAAGGTGTCAAGAACCGACACCGGCATCGCTTCAATGCTGATGCCCGTCCCGGTGAGCCAGCTTTCCATTGTTTCCTGAAGCTGGTTCATTCGCTCACAAAACTCGGCAATATCGGCCTGACTTTTGCTGTCAAAAACGCGGCTGCGGGGCTGCTGCTCCTGCAGTTTTTTCATAAATCGTGCTTTGGCTGACATACTTTCCCTGTGGTTTTCGTCAGATAAATGATCCCTGTATATGGGATTTGGTATCGAGATAATTCTGCTGTTTGAGGTGGCGAATCAGCACTCGCCCTTCCGGCATAAACTCCGTGCCGTAGCGGACAAGGCCGATGCCTTTTAGCTCGGCATCAATGGCGTAACGCAATTCGCCGGGGATTTCCTGGTCAAGCAGAATCACATTGATACTTTTCAGGCGCGGTTCGTATTTGAGCAGCACCCCGGAGAAGATCTGCAGCAACTGGTGTGCGGTACCCGGCATCCCCTGCAGAATTTTGGTCAAGTCAGGCAGACCATAGTCCGGCAGATGCGCCAGCGTGCCGGTACGACAGTTGAGGATCCGCTGCATGTTATCGAGCACGGACAAAATCACCTGATTTTGCTCGCTGACCTGATGGAGGTCGAGGCCTCCGGTAAAGTTACCGAAGAGAGTTTCATAGAGTGAAGGTGAGTTATTCGACATATGCTTTTTATTAACTAGTTATGGTATTTCAGAAATTGAATTATATCTTCAGAAAGATTGCATCGCTCAATATATTGAGTTCTTTTTTCTTCTGTCAAACTTGACCAGAAGGGTCTCCAATATACATCCCACCAAAACTCCATATCTCCTTGCAAACTACCATAGAAATCAAGATCCAGATGAGCAAATACTTCATCTGGGGATGGTGATTCTATTTTCAAACAAACCAGTTTAGAAAAAGTTAATGTTATTGACTATACTATCAATAGAAATAAAATTTAAATAATCAAATTTATAGTAACAAAATATTTGCCATAATCATAAAGATGCTCTTTTTTCTTGCATATTTTCTTTATGATAATATCGCTCCACTAAATCTTCAACTTTTGACAAGTCTTCCGACTTAACCATAAAGCGGGTTGAATAGGCTAACAAACCTTTCTTTTCAAGTGGTATGAATAATGGGTAAATTAGTTCTTTAACGTCCAAAGACTGAAACCCTGACTTAGAAAAATCATTTTGAATCGACTCCTTTCTCTTAAATAACTTAAAAATATTAATTCCCATCGTTGCTCTATTTGTCACCACTCTAAAATAAACACTTATTCCATTAATTAATTTCGTTATATTTTACTAAACTACATTCATGTAATGTCCAACCAGACCATCCTTGATCAGATGGGTATAATACATCCATACCTGACCACTCTGGAGCCACCAAATCAGAAAATTGATATTGCCAAAAATACCAAGCAGAACTTTCCAATTTCTCGTCATTTATATTATAGACAGCAAAAAAAGATTGGCTTGAGAATAAGTTCAAAACCCGACCAATGCCTCCATAAGGCTTGTAGTTTGGCCTATAAGCTATTAAATAGCATGTTTTGCTCTCATTCCAATATTTCTCGCCAGGGATAGCATTTCTGTAAGCTAATATTTTAACTGTGAGTAAGGCAACGCATGTGAGTAAAATAATTGCAAATATAGGCACTGCTATTAACTTGAACTTTCTAAACATCCCGTGGACTCCTTGCTGCATATTCTTCGAGATCTATGCCACTTAGATGTATTACAATATCCACTGATATTTCCTTCACCGTAGAGAATACAAAAAAATCTCCTGTTATATCCGATTTTTCTTTTCGGCACTTATTTCTATATTGGACAAAAGAACTATTTGTCACTCTGTAGCAATCTTTACCATCTTTATTTATCACACTCTTTTTCATGAGTTCACTTATTATACCGGGCTTTATCACATTATCCCAACCCCAATAACCTAACCGCCGTGCACTTCCCGTCCGCTGAGCATGCGCAGCGAGGTGAACTCAATGCGCAATTCAGACGGGGCGCTCAGCGCTTCGCGTCCGTGGAAGTTCAGCGCATCCCGTTTGACCCTGGCTATCAAGGTGGGCGTAGATGTCACATTTCTCCCGGTTTTCGACACGCGCAGCACAAGGCCGTTATGCTTCCCCCTTTTTTGTCGGTAGATAAACACTACCGCCGTCATCACGGTTTAAGAGGGTCCATGTCGCCGGGATCAAAATAGCCGGATTCCAGAACTCTCGTTGATATTGAGCTGCCTGTGGCATAACAACACCCATCTCAACCTGAGCAAACTGCTGCTGCCCGCCAGCCAGCGTTGCCCAACGGCCACTATGAGGGCACGCTTCACCGCTCTTGCAGGTAATGCGTTTTCCCGGATCTTCTTCGAGGAAATATTCTGATTCGTCAGGAATGATGCCATCACAATAGCGGGTATCTTCCCAAATGAGACGCCATTCAACCTTGATTGATTTGATTTCAGTACTATCTATATCATCGATTAAGGGGGCCCTGCTTCCTCTGAGAAGATAGTTAAAGCACCCTTTGTTAGTAAACTCCCGCACACCAACAGGGATCACCTTCCATTTATAATCAAAACTTAAATACCCCGGTTCCCAAATGCCATCGCACGGAACCATATCACCTGTTTTAATTATTTTTTTCCGTTCGTCAGGGACTGGAGGAAGTGTATTGGGGAAAACAGGTCGAGGCAATGAATAAAATTCTTTTTCATAAAAGGCATTACTAAATAAAAACCCGGCATTTGAGATCTGTGCATCCATATTTGATGACTCCCATACGAAACGTGCGCCGGCATATTCTTCTTTCAATCTTAGTTTGTTAATCTCCTCAACCTTAGGAGGATAAGCCCATATTTGATTCCAGCGTTCATGACATGGGCTGAAGAAAAATGACCTCACCAAATTAACAGGTCTATGAAGTTGATTTAAGTCCCCTTGTGTTCTCCAGACATGTCGATGACCAACCTTTAACTCTTCAAGTCCCTGGTCATACAACCTCAAAGCCTGGTATATATAGACCAGATTGTCCGGGTTTAATGCGTCAGGATCACTTTCTGGCCAGGTTTTTACCGCGTGTTCATAAGCATCGGCAAATATAGCCCAGGCATCTCTTTTTCGCTTCCAGAGGCTATAGCTACTAAGCCTTTTGAGCATCCAGAGAACCTTCCGGCGAGTGTCATCATCATTCATTGAATAAGTCATTCACATTAATCCTGTTCATTTTGTGAGGTCTGGTGCTCGATACGGGCTGCCCCAGTCACTGCGCGCCGTCCAGTTTTGCTTTGCAGTTCACTGTCGGATAGTTGACGCGTCTCAACGAGAGGGGGGGTGAATTTTTCAGGGTCACCAAAGCCATATTTACCATTGACATCTTTCCAGCCCGTCGGATGAAAATCCAGTTTTACACTATTAATTTCTCTGGTTACGGCCTGCCTGGTCGCTTTGACTTCCTCACCAATTGAATGAACTTGCGCAGCCAAATCACCCAAATTGACAATCAACTGTTCGCCGCCACCTTCAAGATATTGATTAGCCAATTTATTGCCAAACTGCTCAGCTATTTTTCCATGCCACGCGGCCGCTTCTGGCATTCTTGAAGCAAAATCTTTCGGCAAATGTGCGATCACAATAAACCCATTAGCATTCCATTCATCCAGAACTGTTGCCTGAATACGCCATTCCTCCGCTGATTCAGATGCCTTACCATATCCCCAAAACCAAGGTGTTCTGCCCCCCGCAGAGCTTGCGCTCGCTGCGCCTTCTGCGTTACCAAACACCCGATAAATCGTTTTCCCGGCCAATTCTTCTGCATTCATGGAAGTAACTTTTCCGCTAAATGACGCGATATGCGCATAGACTATTTTTTCACCAAACGCCGGACTTTTCGCTTCTACAGCGAACAAATCTGGATAACCGATCTTGGAATAAAGCTGATGAAATAATTCTTTATCTTCTACCTCAGCCCTATTACTCGGAAAACGACTTCCCTGTTTTGCCGCCCGGTACACTACTTCCCGCTCCAGCAAAGAGGCTTCCGCTTCACGGGCGATAGTCGCTCGACCTGATGCCGTCGCTACAGTATGAATTTGTCCTTTATAAACCATTCCCTGAACTACACGCAGTTTTGCATCCAGCGATTTCAGGACCACAAATCCATCCCGTACGCGCGTAAAACGCCCCGCTTTCGTCTTCTGGCTCAGAGGTACCGTCATCGCCGGCTTCCAGGAACGGTGCCGCATAGCGGTAATGTTCCCCGGTCGTCGTGGCGTTGTTCCGGACGGTGACGGCGGAGTCCATCGGCGTGGTAACGGTGTGGTAGTTGTTATTGCTTAGCTAAATGAATTGCAAAATACAATGACATAATAGTTATGCCTCATTATCCGACCGAATCCGATGAACTACTTTGGCTTTATCCAATGAGTTATTATTCATTCATCTAACTACTCCCCACTATGGCGAACAGCTAGAACCTTCGGTTAATTCCGTTGAGTCAACTCCATCATTTGTTGGAAAGAACAACTCATTTCGATTATGCTTTGAAAAATGAAAGCCACCATAAACTACAGATTGACTGACACCAAACCATAGAGAAGGTTTAAACACAACATTAGCGCATTTATCATATACAACAAAAAAGTAATCTTCGTTATTTATGTATTTATATAATGAGTATAGATTGTATAAGCCGGATTTGTAAACAACCACTTTAAATGAACTATCAGGACTTGAAGTTTCAAAAAGCTTATTATTTTCACCATAAAAAAAAGATGTAGGGAAAACCAGGTAAACAATAACAAAAATCAGAACAAAAATCCTTATTTTGAATTTATCTCTAATCAGACTCATAAATAAACGACCTCATCTAATGGCAGCGGGTTTGTCCAATACACATCAGATAGAATAATATAATCCCCACCGGAACCATGTTTTTCTTGCCAACGTCTAAAATCGCTATTAAATACAGGCACAAAACCGGAGTAATGGCGTGCCAACCAACCGAATAGGCCTTGAGTGTATGAGTATATGTATATCGCGGACTCTTTTTTATCTAAAATACGATCCTTACTCCAGATACCTAACGGTTCCGGTTTTATCCCCTCGTCAACAAAATCATATGTATCCTTTAGATAAAAACCTAATGACTCGACAATGAATGCATCTCTCCCATCTATCTTTTTCGTCTTTCCACGAACACAAACTTTTAAGGTGCTATTTCCCATTGCTCCATACCATGCGTTAATGGTATCGAGTTTACTCCCTATCGACTTAAAATTAACTTGAGCGGTTGAGTCCAGATTGACTATGTCATTAGAATATCCAATGGAAATACTTTCCTTAGAGTAATCACCAATATTTAACAAGCGTTCAATGAGTAATTTCTTGCCATTTGGGCTGCACCATGTTTTTTTAAGTGCATCGATCCCATTTTTAACTTGTTCAAATTGCAAAGCCCATGACATTTTAACTATATCAACATTTATCTCAGAGGGCGGTAGGTTATGAGGATCTCCATTAACAGCCTGATCTTTGCTGGCGATGTCAAAAGCAAAAGCTGGTTTTATGCTGAACCAATGTCTCATTAACTTCGCTGCAACATGCCAATCCATTTTATCCATCGCACCCGGAATCATATCGATATGAAAAAAATCGGCATCAACCTTTTTTTCCTGTTGTTCTTTTTCAGCGACAGTTGTTGTCGATGACACAGCCATTATTTTATCCCCGCTTTAATCTGGAAAACATAATCCAGAGTCACGTTTTCTTCTGAATTTGAATTAACCGTCTGTGTCAGAGCGGTAGCTGTTCTTCCCTGAATCGCCCCTGTTGGCGTTTGTATTTGGTAGGCAAATTCTATGTCTTCCGCACCAGTCAGGGCATCTGTAACTCGGAAGCATGCGGCATTCGGGCCACAAGACAATGCAGGTAAAATCGAAGGCATCTCGGGTAGACTCGCATTTTGTCTGACACTCCCCGTCATCACCGACCGCTTAATCTTGCGCGTATACGTCGTACTGGTCCCGTACTCTATCTTCCCGCCTTCGATTTTCAGATAGCTGCCGCCACCAATCAGCGTCACCTTCTTCTTGCCGGCAAACAGCATGTCGCTCGCCGATATCAGGCTCAGCTTCTGCTCTGCGGAGATGTGCACCTCACCGTTCTGCGCCTGAATCTGCACCGGGCCTTCGCTGGCGTTCAGGGTCAGCGAGCCTGTTCTTGCAAACAGGCCGACGCCTTCCCCGGCAAGAATCGCAGTATTTCCCATTGAGCCGCTGCTGAAATCCCCACCCGCATTCATCACCACGTTCTGGCTGGCGGTCATCTGCATATGCTCGCCGCTGGTAAACGCCACCCCTTGCGGGCCGTGGAAGTGGATCATTTCATTCAGCGGTTTCAGGCGCTGGTCGAACATCGCTTTCTGACTCGCGATATCGGCTTCCAGTGCCTGCGCCTGGGCTGCTGCTGCGGCCAGGGCTTTCAGCTGCTGCTGGCAGATGTCGATTTCTTTCAGCGCCGCGTCCATGTCCAGCACTTCACCCGCAGCTTTGGTTTGCCCGTCGGCGGTGATAAACAGGCCTTTTGCCACGCGAATAACGCCGTGTTCATCGGTGCGCAGCTCAAAGCCTGCGCCCCGCTGTTTGTTCTGCTCATCAACGATATGGCCCTGATTAAGCTGCGTGGCACCGTAAGGTGTGGTGAGCGCGATGTGTTCCTGTCCGCGCTGGTCTTCCATTCGTAGTTCGTTATCTGCCGCCGTGCGCAGAATGTTCTGACTGCGGTTGTCGCGGGTGACGATGTCCTGGTGTTCTGAATCGTGGAACGCATGGGCGATATACGGGCGGTCGATATCGCCGTCGTCCCAGGCGATGCCCACTTCCGTGCCGTCAGTCAGCGGCGTGTGCCAGCCGTAAGTATCACCAGCGTACGGCTTCGCCTGGCGTATCCACAGATAGTGATAACCCGGCCCGGCCTCTTCCCGGCTGAAGTCCATTTTCACCCGGTAGCGGCCCTGATTATCAAGATGGGCGTAGGTGTCATTCTTCTCGCGGCTCTCAACACGTGCCGTGAGCGTGCCGTTCATCTTCGGACGCGGTTTTTCCACCGGACGGAAGCAGAACTGTTCGCTGTACGGTATGCCCCACACAGACACATGCAGGCGGCTGTCGCGTGCAGCGCTGTATGTGGTGAGGGTTATCAGCACACCTTCTTTCAGGTCACTGAGATTGCTGCCGTCGGCTTCCAGCACCATGCCCGGCATCAGCCCGGCGGCGTTGCTGAACAGGTGCAGCCGGACCGATTTATTCAGCTCACGCTCATGGTGGATACGCGCGTAAAACGCCCCGCTTTCGACTTCTGGCGCAGAGGTACCGTCATCACCGGCTTCCAGGAACGGTGTCGCATAGCGGTAATGTTCCCCGGTCGTCGTGGCGTTGTTCCGGACGGTGACGGCGGAGTCCATCGGCGTGGTCGCCGTGCGGTAGTTGTAATCGCGGGTGCGGACCAGCCCGGTCACGGTGTTGTGCCAGGTGCGCAGCCCCCATACGGATTCGGCGGCACCGTCATAAAGCGCAGACGGCTCCTGATAAGGCAGATGTTCGCCAAACCGGTAGAACTGCTGGCTGTCGGCAAAGGTCACCGTATCCAGCCCGGTGACATCGTTGACGCCGGTACGGAACCAGATGCCGACTTCAGAAAGAATGCGCTGGATAAACTGCAGGTCGGTTTCCCGCCACTGGGTTATGAGCTCGCGCTGCGGATAGCTCTTCTCCAGGCGAAACTCAAAGTCCGCCCCTTCCAGACCGTGCGCACGCAGCACCTGCTCCACCAGCTCCGGCACGGAGAGGTTCTGGTACACCGCACAGCGGCGGGTATGCGAGAGCAGCGCCAGGCGTGAAGATATCGTCACGCTGTAGTGCGTCTGGTCGTCGGTCGTACCCAGCCACTCAAAGCCCGTAATCACGCCGTGCACTTCCCGTCCGCTGAGCATGCGCAGCGTGGCGTACTTCAGCAGTACATCCTCTGCTGCCACATCGCTCTGCAGCGAGGTGAACGCAATGCGCCATTCAGACGGGGCGCTCAGCGCTTCGCGTCCGTGGAAGTTCAGCACATCCGGGTTGACCCGGCTGTCGTTTATCTCCAGCGTGTAACGCGTCTGTCCGTCGAACAGTGCCAGCCAGTTATCCATCGCCATTATTGTCACTCCTTAACAGGCACCAGCGTCAGGAAGCCATTGCCAAGCTCGATGTTGCGTGGCTTGTCCGGGTCAAGATCGTCGCGGCTTAACACCAGCCGCCAGGTATTATTTTTCATATCTGGGCGGTTGAACAATCCAATAACCGCGACGTACTGCGCCTCTTCATCCATCGGCATATTGAGCATCACGCTGCCTTTAGGCATCACCAGCAGGGATTTACTCGCCACAATGTCTTCTTTCAGCACGGTGTCGGCATCACGCAACAGCTTCTGGTAATCGGCGGCATCCACCTTCTGACGGTCTTTCAGCTGATAGACGCGTACCATGGTCGCCAGCGGCGTCTGCGCTTCATCAGCATTGGCGGCAGAGCGCGGCTCAAAGTCGAGATGAAGCACCTTAATCTTTTTGTAGAAGATGGCTTTGGTCATGCTGACCGCACCATCGGAAACAGTCTGGGTCAGGCCGCAGCCGGCCAGCAAACCGCAGAGCGCGAGCAGAGCAATCTGTCGCAGGGGAACGGATGTCATTCAGAGGTTCCTTTCAGAATAAACAGCAGAATTAATCAAAGCGGTAACCGCCATCCTGGGCAGGAAGTAGCGGTTTGCAGTCCAGCCCTTCATAACAGCCCAGGCTGACGGTAAGGTGGCTGCGGCCAGTACTGAGAGTCCCGCCTTTTAGCCCCAGAATACCGGTACGGCCCAGTTGAATACGGCGTTTTTGCCCAAGACGAGGATCGGGTAACACACTCACCGGAACGGTCAGACGCAGGCGTACATCCGAGCGGTAGCCGAGATACACACGCAGCAGCACCAGCAAATCTGTATGCAGTTGACCACCGGGCAGCCAGCCTTCGGCCTCTTCAGGATTATTGGTCGAAAGTATCAGCAGGATCCGACTACAGGCTTCTTTCCCGGTTTTGCCAAGCGTGGCGCGCTGCGACAGGGCTATCCGGTTTCCTTTCCCCAGGCCGCTGCGCTGTGCCACCAGCACTTTCACCGGGTCCGGGCTGATGATGGTCGCGGTAGTCTCCGGGGCCAGTAGCCCTACGAGCTGTCGAATGCCCTCGGCGTTACGGGTCGGCAGGCGCATCGCACCGAGCAAGGCGAGAAAGCGAGAAACGGGTGTGGCAACGTGTTCCGCCGTGCCGGGGATCCCGAGGCCCACCAGCCCTAACAGGCACTGAGAGGTGTCGTCGGTCCCCCCCATTTCAAACGTCGCCGGGTAAGCATATTTACGCCAGATACGGTAATACTGAGTGGTAATTCGGTGGCTGAAGATATCGAGAAACGCCGTGGTCGCTTCATACCCCTCGCGGCGCTGGGCAATGTCGTCCAGATACGCCGTCGGCAGGGGTGAATCTACGCCATACATCCCGAGGAACGTGGTGCGCACCGTGGGCGGCAATTCCGGGTGGTCTTCGTCGGTTTCAACGGTTCGCAGTTCACTGGCCGGAAAGCCCATCCCCGGCCAGGGACGGAAGCGCACCGGATCGGCGGTTGGCTTTTCAGCGGTACCCAGCCGGGGTGCGTCAGGATTTTCCTGTTCCAGCAACTGGCAGTAACGGTAAAAGTTAACCCGCCAAATATCCTTGCCAAGCAGCTCTGTCAGCCCGGTACGTGCTGGCTGTGATTCTCTGTCCATCTCAGTCGTTTCCCTGTCGGTTGCAGTACCAGCGTGAGCTGATTGAAGAGGTGTACATCGGCATACAGCGCAAAGAAGCGATGCAGCATTTCGCCAAAGAGATTCACATCGCCCTCTCCGGCAAAGTTGTCGGCATTAAGGGTGACTTCAATCTCCACACCGCGCAGCATGTAGCCACGCTCAAAGCGGCGTACCAGCGTGTGTTTCACCGCCACGATGGCTTCCAGGCGGCGGCGGTTCATCTCGTCGTCGGTCCAGTCGTACAGAGCCAGCGTACCGCGCAGCACTTCCGGGTTATCCATCATGCTTAAGAAACTCGAGCCCAGATGGCTCATCACCCGCCAGTGGAAACGGTCATTCGCGGGCGGATAGAGCGGCAGGCTCGGCGCAATCAGGTTCAGAACCTTTACCGGAACCTTGCCTGCTTTCACGACCCGGTCGAGCAGCGTACTTTCCAGCGCCTTACGGGGCATCTGCCCGTTGGTGCCGGTGATGCGCATGGAGAGTGATTCTGGCTTATCTGCCAGTTGTTCAATTTCAAACGAACGCCCACCGAGAATCAGCCAGGTGTCGTACAGACCAGACGGGCCGCGCTTCACTCGCGTGTGGAAGTAACGTTCCGGCGCATCGTGACGCATCATGCCGCCGCGATGACGGAAGCTGGTGAACGGTACATACGGGTGCTTACCGTTTTTCACCGCTCCGTGAATGTTATCGACGCTGTAGATTTCAGTGTGCCCGTCCTGCACGCGCATCGGGCGCAGCAGGTATTCGTTTTCCAGCGGATCGATGGTCAGCGGATCCGCTTCCAGAGTGAAAAGATTTATCACCGGTGAGCAGTGCAGGCGGAAGTTTTCAGTTTCGAACGGCATATCGGATTGCCAGCCGCCGTTGAGCACGATGTCGATTTCAAACCAGGTAGTGTCCCGATTCAGCCCGGTCAGCTCCAGCCCACGTAGCTCCACGAACATAAACTTCTGTCGGAAGCTGAAATACTCCAGCAGCAGCTGATAGCCGCTGAATGCCGAGTCGCCTTTCGGCCACAGACGCTCATTGTCTTCAAAGCCCATCGGCTTGCACCAGCCATCAAAGCAGATGCGTTCAGTGCGCGTTGCCGCATGGCGGACATACATTGTATGCACCCGGCGGGTCAGCGCCAGATGCAGGGCCGACGCTACCGGGCTTTCGGCATCAAGATAAAGGGCGACTTTATCAATGCCACTTTTCGCCCAGTCCACTTTGCTGCTGCATTCAAAACGCAGACGAATCGCCGCGCGCCCGTCAGGCTCGGTCTGCAAACGCGCATCAGCCAGATGAATGGGTTGCAGGGTGATGTCGCGAGTGGTGCGGTACTGACAAACGGTTTTGTCCGGCCCGACCGGACGCGACAATACCGAAAAACCTTCAGGCAGCACTTCGGCCTGCTTCAGCTGTTGCCATTCCGGCTCGAAGGACACTACGGAGAGTGACGGAATGGTGCGCATATAGTGTGGCCAGAGCAGACTGACCAGCCCTTCGGTCAGTTCCGGCAAGTCATCGTCGAGCTTTTCGCGCAGACGCCCCATCAGGAAGGCAAACCCTTCAAACAGGCGCTCGACATACGGGTCGCGGGCACCGGTTTTATCCAGATTGAGCATGGCAGCGCGATCGGGGTGGGCGCGGGCAAATTCTTTACCGGCTTCGCGCAGATAGCGCATCTCTGCTTCGTAATAGCGCAGGGTTAAATCATCCATGCACGGGTTTCCTGAGTATCGTGGTAGTCAAAAAAAGTGGAAATCAGATGTGGCCTTATCAGCCACACAGCACCATTGCCCGGGCGGGGTCAATGGCAATCAGGCCAGCCAACAGCTCGTCCATTTCAGGGGCGAGGCGGGTTTTGTCGCTTTCGCTGCGGCCTGCTTTGAGGCGAAGTAATTTCAGGCGGCGGGCCTGCACTTCAAACAGCAACGCAGGTTCCCAGTCATTGAGCGTCAGTTGTGGTGCGCTGCTGGTGAGTTCGCCAAGCAGATGGAGCGCCATTTCATTGCGCCCGAACTGCTCTGCAACGCGGGCCATGAGCAGACGCAGTAACCAGCGGTTACGGGAGGACTCCATACCCGGACGACTCTGAAGCCAGCCAAGCGCCGCCTCCGGGCCATCGCTGTCACCCTTTTCCATCGCCTCCGCTTCCAGCGCGAGAATGTCATCCGTTTGCTCTCCTCCGGCAACCGCGGCAGGTTCATTACCAAATCCCGGCATGTCGTCATTCACTTTTTCGGCAATCCAGGTCAGCGTCACTTCATCGGCAAACGGCGTGCCGTCGCTCCACGAGAGCTGCTCAAGGCCATGCAGGCGGCCCAGCAGCAGCTTCAGGTCGCTGAGGATGTAATCCGCCCAGCCATCCCAGGGCTGTCCGGCGCGGGTCAGCCCCTGCCAAAGGTACCACTGCAAATCGAGCCAGAAACGGTTGCCGCCTTCACAGAACATCGTACTCGCCTGCTCCACCAGCTCCGTCCAGCTCTGCTGTAGATACAATCTTTTAAGCTGCGCGCGGTAATCCGGTTTTGGCGGTGAAAGACGCGTGCGGCCGCTGGCATCCAGCGCTGGGATCTGACCCACCGTATCCCAGCGAACCGCTTTCATCAGCCGGTGCGACGCCAGCCAGCCGTCCTGCTGGTCGGCCAGCCAGCGGGAGAGCACCTTTGACTGGCTGAAAAATTCACCTTCTGACTTCACAACAATATCCGGGGCAGACGACCTGACTGTTGAAACAGGGGTACTTTCTGCCGTACCGGTGCCCTGTGGCGTTAAGCCATCCAGCCCACCGGAGCCTGCCAGACGGATTTCCAGCGCACGGGATAAACCGTCGAGAGAAGGACGATCGCTCTCCGGCCAGCTTTCCAGCAGCGTTTCCAGCAGGCAGAGAACCGCTGCCGTCTGTGAGGTCTGTTCGCGGGTAGCATCTGGCCAAAGAGAAAGCGTGTCCTGTATCTTCGTGCTGTTCAGCCACTCCAGCGCAGACTTGCGTGCATTCGGGCGACGCGGATGACAATTCTCACCGTAGCAGCTCAGCACTGCAGCCAGCAACTGCAGCCCTTCACATAACCCTGATTCCCCCTCCAACTGTAGACGGGCGAAGATATACCAGGTGACAACCCTTAAATCCCGGGCGGTATAACAGAGGATCTTTTCAGCCAGCTGATTCAGTTTTTCTGAATCCGTTCCAGAGAGCTTGTTGATTTCCTCGCGCATTAGCTGGAAATCGTCGTCATAGGCCGGGTCTTCCCCTGCCCCATCGCCGTCCGTTAACGGCTTAAGCCAGTTATCCCAGTGTGTCAGGCTGCCCTGTTGACGGGCGAGCAGCGCGGACTGCTGCGCGTCATCAGGCACGCACAGTGCAAGCAGTGCTTTTACAGTTGCCATCTTATTCCCCCTCCGTGGATGCAAAGGTGTTATTCACAGCATCGGCGCTGACCGAGAAAATCGATGCCGGCAGGCTGAACCCCTGTAGCTTCAGCAGCGCCAGCGGGCCATCGCCCAGCTCGCTGCGCATAATAAATTTCAGCGGATTGCCGTCCTGTGTTATCCATACCAGCTGGGTTCGGCTGCTGTCGAGCGGGGTGATCAGCGCTTTATCCAGCAGACGGATAAAGCCCCAGTTACCCTGGTTGTGTTCGTACAGACGCATTCCTGCGGTATTGCTGCGCCAGCTCAGGTCGACGCCTGGATAATAGGTATTCCCCGGCCAGGTGAAGCTCTGCCAGCTTTCCATCTGGTTGAAGTAATCCAGATTCTGCCCGTCCAGCGCCAGTTGGATACGTGCAACATCTCGTGAAGGACGCGCCATCAGTTCAAAATGCACGCCTGCATCCCCCTGCGCAAAGACAATATCGGAGATATCCGCTAGTTGGTTGATCGCCGCCAGGAATACTGGGTTGACGGTCACCCCCTGACTTGCGGAAGGATCGACCACCCAGTGGTTGCCTTCCTGATGCAGGATCCCGCCAAGGTTCGTTTTGAGGAATGCCGCGATACGCCCGGAATCACCACGCAGGAACTGCGCCAGAAGAGGAAGTGAAGCATCACTTCCCGTAGCCTTAAACGGATAGCGCCCGGCAAATGCCGTATTCCACTGCGAGACGATAGTGCTCTGCCAGCGGGCATTGAGGCTGCCTGCCGCCGGGGCCAGCACTTGGCGCCAGGCCAGCTCAAGAGGCTGCACAAACAGCGCCTGGCCAAAACCGTTCCACTCTTGTCCAAGGCTTGCCGCCACAAGGCTGCCGTAATCGCGGGTGTCGGTCAGGTCAATCGCTTTACCCTGAAACACGGTCTGGGCCAGCATCTGAGCCATCGCCTGCGGATCCGGCGCACTGGTCACCTGTTGCAGCTTGAGGCGCACCTGCGTCACACGCGCCAGCCAAGACTGGAAGCTCAGGTTGCCGTTACTGCCCGTGCCGTCTTTCCCGACCATCAGGCCATTGAGCGGGCCAAACACACCGTCCAGCGGACCTTTTGGCCCCTGAGCCTGTTCAATAAACTGCTGTGCGTTCTTTTTACGGCCCACCAGCTTCTTCGCCGAATCGACAATTGAATCCGCCAGTGCTTCGCCCTTGGCTCCCGTCTGCCCCTGCCAGGCTAGCGTGTTCATCAGCGCCACCAGCGGTGACTGACGCACATCCGCCAGCAGGTTGAGCTGGGCAATCGCTTCAGACAGCGATTCCGCCTCGTGCCACTGAATGCTGTTCGCCAGGTTCAACCAGGCATTACCGAAATCGGTAAAGTAACGCTCGGTCAGGCGCTGCTTCAGCGCTTCCGGCGAGATATCGCTACCAGCCTGATGAGTCTTATCCGTCAGCACCCAGTCGATTTCTGCGCGGCGAGTTTTCACCACTTCATCAATAGCAGTTTCAACCTGCTCTTCCCACGCCTGCCGGGTGAACATCCCCGGCACCACTCCTTCGGTACTGAACAGCGTTGAGGCATTGGTATCACTGGTCATATCTGCCAGGGTTAAATCCGGCCAGTTACGGGCGATGCGCTGCAGCATTTCCTGATACAGACCAGACTCCGCATTACGCTGACCAATCTGCTTAAGCAAAATCTGACGCACAGTCCCCACCAGCTCGGCATCCGGTTTGATTGCCCACTCGGGATGAGACGGCAGATTCTGGGCATAGAAGCCAAGCAGTTTTGGAGCCTGGGTTTGCCATGCGCTGTCGGTTACGCCCGCACGCGTCGGCCAGACTTTCAGCATGTTTGCTGCCAGCCAGGGACCATCCGCTTTATCGGGGCGCGCCAGCATCAGGTAGCCCTTGAGCAGGTTATAGGTTTTTTGGGTGGCGGCAGTTCGCGCATCACTGGCAGGAGGCAGTTGCACGAAGGCGTCCAGTTGGCGGTGGAGCTCATCGGCCAACGCATCACGCATCAGCCCCTGATTATTGCGGGCATACAGGGGCCAGAGTGAATTCAACGTTTCACGGTCCTGATTCAGGCCAAACGTTGTGTACCATGGCGCGCCGTGAGCTTCCCGGTCCTGCAAACGGGCGATGGCCTGTTGCAGAACCAGCTGGTTGCGCAGACGTTCTGTCAGCGGCTGGCGGGTATCGGCAGCAACACGCGCCGTTTCCTGCGCCTGATAAATCTGCGCCCGATTAACCACCAGTGAAAGCAGCGTTCCCGCGCCCCACAGCAGAACCAGCGCCAGCAACACGAATCGCAGAACTCGCGGCCAGTGGAAGCCAATTTTACGGGCGTGAACATGGAGACAATCATCTTCCAGCGCCTGCCATGCAGGCGGACTTAAGCGTGCATTCGGCAGCGTGGGAGTCGCCACCTGAGCAGGGCTGAACATCACCCCACGCAGGCGATAAGGTGCCGGGTCTGTCATCAGGCTGGTCAGCAGCGGCGTTAACTGCTGTTTGAGAGGCCCGCGCAGCTGATCGGAGAGTTGTAGCAGCCAGTCGTGTCGGGTATCACTCAGCAGCACGGGCATGCCCGCATCGCGTAAACGGGAAGACAGCGTGGTCAGTGATTCAACCGCCGCTTCCGGTGCAGCCCCCGGCCCGAACAATGAACCAGTCGCCGGAACGCCCTCGCCCTCCTGGCTCCAGGCTTCTTCACGGATAAACCACAGCCAGACCGGAGCCTGCCAGCCAAACAGCGAATCCCCTTTCTGGCGGCTGCGAACGAGCGTATCTAGCGCGGCAGCATCCGGAAGCTGGGCACAATCCATCACCTGCACAATACCGTCCACCGGGCGCTGAGGACGAATCTCATACAGCACATCAACAAATTCAGGTTCGGGCGTGGCTTTTGCCTGGCCCGCATGGGTCAGCACAATGCCGTTGTTTTCCTGCCAGTGGTCACGCTTAAGGCCCGGTACCACTTTCTCGATATGATCATCTGTGCCCTGCACCAACAGTAAGCGGACTTTGGATTTCCAGCGACGGCCGTAGCGCAGGCGGAGGTGATCGATGAGTGGTTCGGCGAGAAAACTACCTTCGATCCGTTCCTTTTCATCAACGAACGTATTCGCCAGATTAGACGCTGGCGCACTGGCAGAATCACTTTTGTTTTTCCCCCACTGCTTGCGTGCGCCACTACGACCGGCAAAGAAAAAGTGCTTTTCCAACCCCCAGGCAATCAGAAGAACAGCAACACTGATTGTTGCGCAGACTAAAAGCACCCGTTCAATGGCATAAGGCCCCAGTCCAAACTTTGATGCCATATAATCGCTGCCCGAGGTCAGCAAAAAAACAATGATGGCATTCAGAAATATGAGAGCTAAAAACGTCGCACCAAGAAGTGATTTTTCTTTGGCTTTTTCTTTTAATTTTGTCATTCCCTGATTACTTCCTTCTGTCGTTCTTCTGCTGTAATAGTGTCAAGCCAGATATCGTCACTCCTGGGGTCAGAATGGGCGGCAATAAACTGCACGCCACTTTCCTGAACAACTTCACCGGCTAATGCAACCGCTATCCAGAACGATGCGTTTCCGGGAAACCCGAGAACTTCATCTATATTTTTAATATCGTCAGTCAGGCTGAGCGTTGTTTTGTTATCTTCGCAGGCCTGATTCAACCCTGACAAAGAGGTTACCCCCTCGCCAGTCATCCATATTCTCTTTATCCCTTCCGGCTTTATTTCCGCCCAGCGCAGGGCATGCATCATATTGTGGGTCAGCGTCTCGTTACGGCTTTTTTGAGGACGGTGCAATCTGACTGCATCCGGGAATCGATGACTTTTGCGGTTACAGAGCACTATCGACGTAATGGCTTCAGCGTCGTTTTCTTCAGGCGTTGAGCGTAATGAAACAGTGAGCACGATCAATACGGAAGGTTTTTCCCAGTAGCGATCCAGCCAGTAGTCCACGCAGGCAGGTCCGTTAACAGATAACCTGCGCAGCGATCTTTCTGATTTCAGCATCACCAGTTGAAGCAATGCAGCCTCTTCTTGTTCTGATAATCCCGCATCACATTCAAACATCACCCAACATTCAAGCGTTTCAGGAAGCTGTTCGAGTACATTCTTAACGCGAATTGCCGCTTTGGTGAGCGCCTCTTCAAGGGCAGCAGGGTTAGTGTCAAATTCAGTCAATCTGGAATGTCGTACAGCAATATTTCCCACGCGAGGTTTGACGGTATCCATCACTGGCATGCCCTGCTCTATTGCCACCAGCAGGGTCCCCACACCACGACCAGCCTGAGTCTGCACAAACGCATCCAGAATCCAGGCAAAACGTCTCCCACGGGAGATCTCATCGCTTTCAATAAGATCACACTCGTAGGTAAAGCCAGCCCCGCCCTTTTGTTCAATTCTGTAGCCCACCCGCCGGAAGTTGAACAATATCCCCCACAGGCAAAAAGGCAGCCCCAGTGCGGTGAACCAGAATACAAACCCACTTCGTTCATCCGTCCATTGCCAGAGCGTTAGCGTGGTGCCTGCTATCAGAAGAATAAACAAACAAATAACCCAGCGCAGGGTTAGCGGCCGCACGATCTTTTCAGCATCGGCGGGAACTTCATCCAGATAAACCGGCATTTTCAGCCAACCTTTCCTGCAGAAAACGAACTAATAAGCGTGCAGCCACACCCGCATTTATGGCCATGAAAGGCAACGGGGACGCCGTTATCAAGATAATTGGGATTGCCTTCGACAATGGTTGTCGGGCCGTGCCCCTCAACCGGGCATGTCACTTTATCGCCTTTACGAGCGACACCAATGCCGCCGAACTTCATTGTGGAAGAACAGGTTAATACTGAACCGCCGTGAGTTGTTTTGTCGCCTTTACGGATAATGGGTAGCATTATGGAAACCTTTTTAAATTAAAAACCTGACAGACGAAAAAGTATTAATTTTGAATTTGGTCCAGCAAGTCATTTAAATCATCGACTCTCGAGATATTCATATCCATACGAAATACGCTATACATTGGAGAGCCAATCATAAAACCCTGAACATCACACCAGTTCTCACGAGAAACAAGCCAGCTCTTTTGTGCCAACTCGAAATTTTTAGCGACATCGGGAACATTTCGGGATTCTATTATTGTATAAATTTTTTGATAGATGACTTTCATGTCTTTCTTTGTAGCAGCTGCTGGTAGTTAAACGGCACGCTGCTGTGGCTCATTTGCAGGTCTGCTTTTGCTGCCGCCAGCAGGGTCTCAAAAATGTTTTTCACCAGACCATCCGGCGGTGTTTTGCCGTCCAGATGGTCGAAGGTGGTGGCTTCATCGGTGATGGTTTTAAAACCCAGCTTTTCAAAATCGTACTGCGAAAGTTTTTCCACACCTTTGCCGTCAGTTGGAACATAGCCGTGGGCAAACGGCAGGTAATAATATGCCTTCTTCTTCGCATTCTGCTCTGTTTTCACCTGGCTCAGCTTCAGGATTGCTCCGCCGTCTTTCGCTAGACCTTTATTAGTGAATACGCCTGTCTTCAGCCCCCCTCAACAGCATAGTCAAGGAAGGTATTTATCTGCGCCTTCATCATCACCAGTGTCAATTTCGCACCGTGACGATGTTACCACGCTAAATGTATTAGCATTGTATTTGTAGGCAGCATTGGCGCACTTAGTTTGTTTAAAATCCCCATTTTCTGGTTTGTTCTGTCCAGATACCCATACCAAAGAACTATTTGGGTAGTATTCGATAGAAAATGAATCAGGAGATGGTGTTCCGTTGTCAATAGTAGCGAAGTATTTAGTATTGCCATTAAATTCTGGTAGAGTAGATACAACCCTTCCCGTTTTTTTATCGATAACCCATCCGCAAACCCAACCATCATTTCCGCATTCTTTTGATAATACCCCCCCCTTACTGATCACCAGACGATAATGCCCAGAAAAATTTACTGGTTTAACCAACTCATTCTCGATAAGCGAACGCCAATCAGCCGAGAAGCCTCGCTGAACTGCCGTTAGCTCAACTTTGTTCACGAATGGACCAGAGCTAATCACAGTCGAATAATCTGAAAACTTTGGACTTGAACCATCCTCAGAAAAAGCATCAAATGAGAATAAAACAAAGAAAACAAACAGAATGTTAACTACTTTCATTTTTTGACTCCTCAAGAACTCTGACCATATCATCTGGCTTGATATGTGCTTTATTTATTCCATCACCAGAATAATAAGAAACACCCTCACTTTGAGCATAGCGCCTTACGCCTATTTTTTTATTATTCTTATCTCTTTTGAAACTACCATCATCATTTTTTTCGAACTCCGTCTTCGAGCGACTAATTTCTTTACCTTTGCGAACACCTGCTGAAGCGAACTCTTTTGCCCAATCGTATATCGCATCCTCTACGCTGCCATTCCCTTCAAGATAGTTGATTATAGCCGGGCGTTTTACTTTAATTAAATAACCCTCAAATATTCTATCTTGCATAGCCTCGTTATATAAATCATTTGTATTTAAACCCAATGATTTTATTGCTGCTTTCAATGCATCAGGTGTAATCTGGAACCTTCCAGTCGCAAATAATCCATTAGATGATGCATCATCCTGACAATCTCGTACTTGCTGTAAAGTCATTGCCGTAAGGTTTGTCTTGTAATGCGGAGTATAAGTCACATGAACATTATAAGCCGTGTAGTCATTCTTAGATTCAACATTTCCAAGAAAATCTGCAAACTTACTGTGCGCCCATCCAGTTTTGCTCTTCAGTAACGCCCCCAAAAACATCACCGGATGCATATGCCATATCATCGGCCCCAGCTTCTCTTTCGCCGCCTCCTGCATCCAGACCATCTTATCGATATATCCTTCGCTGTAGGTCTTCCACTCCGGTGCATCTTTGGTCAGGTTTTTCAGGAACGGCTGCCAGATGGTATCACCCTTTTTGTAGTACCACTCACTCGGATGCTTCACGATAAGTTTGCTTCTGGCATCACGGTATGACGGGTTCTGCACGGCACTCAGATATTCCTGAGGGGAATACGGCGTCTCTCTGCTTTCTATCTTGTTCAACAGCCGCTGGTAGTTAAACGGCACGCTGCTGTGGCTCATTCTCGGGTCTGCTTTTGCTGCGGCCAACAGAGTCTCGAAAATGTTTTTCACCAGACCATCCGGCGGTGTTTTGCCGTCCAGATGGTCGAAGGTGGTGGCTTCATCGATAATGGTTTTAAAACCCAGCTTTTCAAAATCGTACTGCGAAAGTTTTTCCACACCTTTGCCGTCAGTTGGAACATAGCCGTGGGCAAACGGCAGGTAATAAAATGCCTTCTTCTTCGCATCCTGCTCCGTTTTCACCTGACTCAGCTTCAGAATAGCTTCGCCATCACTCGTTCTGCCTTCGTTAGTGAACGCACCCGTTTTCACGTTTTTCTCATACAGCGGCAGACCTGCCGGACACTTCAGCCAGAGCGGAGTTGCCTGTCCGACTTTTTCCGGGTTTTTCAGGAAAGCTTCCAGATTGTCATCCATGCTCAGACACTCGATATGTACCTGATAGCGGGATTCATATCCTCCCTCTTTCGGGGCCTGGAAATACCCGAGGTGCCCAACGGCATCGCCAGCCTTAATCGCATACGGCGTCGGGCACGCCACGCTGTCAAACAGCATGGTCTGTGTGAAAGGTGGCAGAAGCTGTGTCCACCAGGCCGGACGGGTGGCTTCTCCCTTTACCGGAATGACGTTTTTCTTGTCCACCAGAATCCAGTACTGCTGGCCCGGTTGCAGTTTGGTTTTACTTTTTGTGTCTTCCGGGGAAAGCCCCAGGAAAGTCACCAGCCCGTAACTACGCCCTGCGCTTGTCGTTCTCAGGCTTGTATCGGCATCATCCCACTCCACCCGGGAACCTTTTGGCATTGTCGCCACCCGGTACGAATCATTCACACTTTTGCTGTCAGCACCGGCACTCAGCAGCCATTCCGGCTTATAGGCCGAAAGGCTGTCGTTGACCGTCCACTGCTTTTTCCCGTCACTTGCGCTGTACGCAGACCACGGAGCCAGATGCATATAAAGCGTGTAGAAATGCAGGCCGCTTTCTTTTTCCTCTCCCGGCTGAACGTAGTGCTTTACCAGCACAAACGAACCGGAGAGTTTCATCGGCCCAGTTTCCCATGGTGCATCCACGTAATCGCGGCAAATGCGGTAAGCAACCACCTCACCATCCGCCATACAGCGCACGGCCTGTTCGCCTTTGTAAGGCACGGGGAAATCGACCGCTTCAGATGCAGCCTTGCCACTCAGCGCACACCACGGCGTAGTCGTGTTGGTAATATGAATACCGCCATGCCACATGCCGTTGCGGCCCAGCATGTAGGTTCCCGTCGGTTCGCCATCCAGGTGCGCAAGAATGTCTTCTACTGGAACAAATTCCTGACCGTTTTGTTTTTTTATCGGGTAACAGATTTTTATTTTGCCGGGTTGACTGTTTTCAGGTTGTGTTGCTGTTTGTTCCGTCGCCCCATAGCGATACATTACAAAAGCTGGTTTTGTATTCCGATAAAGCTGACCCGGATAAAATCCTCTTAGTTGCACAAAGTCCGATACCCAGTTAGTACCATTGAAGATTGCGATATGTCCGTGCGGATGACCGTCAATAGGTTGAATAACAACGACATCACCAGCTTGTTGGCCTGGAATAATTGCAGTATCAACAGAGCCGTTTCCTGAGTAGGTATATACAACCTTGAATCCTACCTCGACAAAAGAGGGGCCATAGTCACATGCTGACGCAGAATTTCCTATTCTGGGAGGAGGGATTCGAATATGTACCCCACCTGCTTCAGTTGCTCTTCTAACGTACGCAGCACATTTACCCAGACTCCTGGGCTCAGCATGACTATTGACATAGCCGATTGAACGATTTTTATCCCACATATTATCAGCCTTTTTAATATTTAGTCACACGGCTAATTTTCCAGCTGCGTTCAACAGGTACTAATGAAACTTTTAACCGCATTACAGGCTCCGGATACTTTCCTAAAGACACTTTAAAATCAGCACTAGCGTCACTTTTCTTTAGAGGAGTTATGTTAATAACTTTTTTCCAGGTAGGATAAATATCCTGAGACTTTGTAAAATAGTTAACATCGGTCTCAACCCAGACACCATCCCAATTACAGATATAATCTCCTTTACTACTTTTGCAATCTCTTTTTTTAGCACACATTTTTTCCAGGTCCTCACCACTTGCTGAATCATCAGAATCATAGTTGCACAGAGACGAGTTGTTCACGCTCTTAATAACATCACTTAGAACATAGGTAGTAACAAGATCAGAGCTCGCAGCCTTATCCTCACTAATGTAAGAGTGATAAAAATAATTCAAAACTTTCTCTGCTGAATCTAATTGAGAAGAATAAGACAGTCTCGAAAAAAGAATAAACACCACCAGAATAGCAAACTGACCAAGACATTTCTTTTTAAAAATCATAAAACCCTCTCAATAATAAAGGCCGTAGAAAATAGCCATTAGCTTTGCACCATAGGGAACTCATCTATCGTTATTTATTCTTTTATGACAACAATCTTTACTTCAAGAGTAATATCAATCACTCAGTGATTTGCTAGTGACATTTTTCATTTGCGAAATGTCAGTCACATTAAAGTCAGGTGCCTCAACAGGCAGGTTATTTCCGGAGCCCGGCACTTCATAACTTGCGGCTTTCGTAATGAAATCCCCGTTAGACCCGTGCTCAATCCCGCTTTCACTCAGCTTGAGGTAAGACCCCCCGCCATTCAGCGTCAGGGCTTTCGGGGTGCTGATGGTGATTTCATCCTGACTGCTGGTGACCGTGAACTGCTGGTCGGCGCTCATTTCCAGCGTACTGTGCTGTGCGCGAACTTCAACATTGCCCAGGTTGGCGATAACTTTCGCCCCGGCCTTATGGGCAAACAGCCCCAGAGACTGCTCAGCGCTCACCGTGACATTTTTCATTGCCCCGATATCGACATGCTGGCCTGCGGTGACCATGGTGTTTTTTGCGCTGGTCAGCTGCAGATGCTCGCCGGAGGTCAGGGCCACCCCCTGCGGGGCAGAGGCCAGCACCACTGCCGACTGCAAATCTTTCAGGCGGCTCTGGATCAGGTTGGTCTGCGTCTGAATATCGCAGGTCAGCGCTTTTGCCTGTTCGGCTGCGCCGTTCAGCGCCTGCATTTCGCTGTTGGCCTGGGTAATCTGACTGACTGCCGGGTTCATCTCCAGCACCTGCCCCTGGCCTTTGGTCTGGGCATCCGCTGTCAGGTAAACACCGCGGGCGGCACGCACGGCACCAAATTCATCCGTGCGCAGTTCAAAGCCGGTACCGCGCTGTTCACGCCGGGCATCGACCAGGTGGCCGATATTGAGCTGGGTCTTGCCAAACTCCGTCGCGAGCTTAATGTGCTCTTCCTGGCGCTTGTCTTCCAGGCGGAGTTTGTTGTTTGCAGGCGTTCGCAGAACGTTGCGCGTGTGGTTATCGTCAGTAACGTGATCAGGATGTTCCGAATCGTGCTGGGCATGGGCGATATACGGGCGATCGGGATCGCCCGCGTCGAACATCACCGAGACTTCGGTACCGTCCAGCAATGGTGCGTGGAAGCCGTAGTTGTCGCCAGCATATGGCTTCGCCATACGCAGCCACAGATAGGCATAGCCCTGCTCACTGCTGCTGCGGTCAAAGTCGAGCTTCGTGCGGTAGCGGCCCTGATTGTCCAACCAGGCATAGGTATCGCCTTTCTCGGTGCTTTCCACACGCGCGGGCAACGTTCCGGCGATCACCGGGCGGTTATGCAGCGGCGGGCGGTAGCACACGGCTTCGCTGTAAGGGAGCCCGGTAAAGGTCATCTGAAAACTTTTTTTGCGCGACCCGCTGCTCTGCACACCCGTAATGACGATACCGTCTTTCAGGCTGGCTGGCAGTGAGCCCTGCGGCTCAAGTACTTCACCCGGTGCCAGCACCGGGCTGGTCGTTTTCCCTGTGACCGCCTGCTGCGCATTCAGAATACGTTCATGACGCAGACGGGCATAATACGCCCCGCTTTCCGGGGTGTCGGTATCCCCTTCACTCAGGAAAGGCTCGGCGTAGTGATATACCTCCCCCGTGGTGAGGCCATCCGTCGTGCTGACTGACGCGGAACTGTCCTGCGGCGTCAGCGCTTCGCGGTAGTTGTAGTCGCGGTTGGCAACGCTTTCAGACACCACCAGATGCCCGGTTTTGATATCCCAGACGCTGAGCTGGCCGTTATCACTGGTGCGTGACGGCTGGATCAGCGGCAGGGTGACGCCAAACTGATACTGCTCCTGGCTGTCCTGGAAAATCACCACATCCTGTTCAAGGCAGGCGTCCATTTCAAAGCGCCAGAAAATCCCGACTTCTGCCAGCAGGCGCTGCACGAACTCAAGGTCGGTTTCGCGCCACTGGGTGATCAGCTCGCGTGCCGGATAAGCCTGCGACAGGCGGAATTCGAAATCAGCCCCTTCCAGCCCGTGAGAACGCAGGATCTGCTCCACGACTTCCACAACGGACTGATTGAGGTAAATCTCGCTGCGTTTTGTGTGCTGTAACAGCGCGATGCGCGGCACAATTTTCAGCGTGTAGTACGTTTCATCCGCCGAAGTCGAAAGACGCTGGAATGTCTCAACCACACCATAGACGGTACGCACAGGCGTGGCAGGCAGACCGTTATACAACGGAACCTGAAACGTGAACGACGCTGGTTTAAGCAACATGCTGTCGCTGGCAATATCGCCAGCGGTGCAGGTCACTTTAACGGTGTAGTGCCACGGTTCGCTGAGTTTCTCCTCCGCTTTGAAATTGAAGACATCCAGAAAGTGCGGGCACTCGTGAACGTTCAGCTTGTAGCGGGACATCCCCAGAAGTTCGTCGATTTTTTCCTTTTCCAGGGTAATCACTGAATCACTCATGGCGTTTATCCTCTGACAGGCTCAGTAGCCGGTTCGTCAAATACCAGCACGATCCCTTCTTCCTCATTCCACCCTAACGTCAGTGAAGTCGGTTTCTGCTTCGCCGCCATATGGCTGAGCAGCTGCTGGCTAAGCACCGGCAGAATTTGCTGGTTGAGCAGGCTGTCGACGTTACGCGCTCCGGTATCAGGAAGCAGGCAAGCGGATGTGAGCGCGTCATACAGGCTTTCATCGATTTGCGTGGTCAGGCCGTAGTGGCGATGTAAGCGCTTGCTGACTTGTGCGAACTTCATCTCAACGATGGTGCGCATAGCCGCTTCCGCCAGCGGGCGGTAAATCACGGTCTGGAAGCGGGCAAGCAGCGCCGGCTGGAAGTGGTCTCGCAGTATCGGACGCAGCAGTTCGTGGAGATCGCCTTCGGTGGCCTCCGGCTGTTCGTCGAGCAACTGCATCAGGTGGTCGCTGCCAAGATTCGAGGTCATCAGAATGACGGTGTTACGGAAGTCGATTTCTCGGCCTTCTCCATCACGCATAAAACCGCGATCGAACACCTGATAGAACAGGTTCATGACGTCTCGGTGCGCCTTTTCCACTTCATCGAGCAGTACCACGCTGTAAGGGCGCTTACGCACCGCTTCAGTGAGAATCCCGCCCTGTCCGTAACCGACGTAACCCGGAGGCGAGCCCTTCAACTGGGAAACAGTGTGCGGCTCCTGGTACTCGGACAGGTTGATGGTAATCAGCGATTTTTCACCGCCGTACATCACGTCTGCCAGTGCAAGCGCAGTTTCAGTCTTACCGACGCCACTCGGGCCAACCAGCAGGAACACGCCCTGCGGACCGTTCTCGGACGTAAGCCCGGTTTTCGCCGCACGCAAGCGCTGGGCGATGGCGGTCAGCGCCACATCCTGCCCAACCACGCGTTTGCCAATTTCATTTTCCAGGGTTAACAGCTCAGTTTGCTCGTCCTTCATCAGCGAGGAGAGTGGTACGCCCGTCCAGTCGGCAATCACGGTGGCAACGGTGCGTACGTCCACATCAACGGAGAGCAGCGGGTTGCTGCGCTGCATTTGATTGAGTTCCTGTTGCAGCGCGTGGGTCTCGCTCTGGCGGGAGATGTCCTGGCGGCATTCCAGCAGTTGTTCGGTGAGTTTCAGCTCCTGACCGTACTGGGTTTCCAGTTCGTCGAGCCCGACGATAAGGTCGTTCTCTTCCTGCTCGATGTCGGTCAGGCGTTCACCGTGGCACTGATTGCCGACCGCAATATCTTCCAGCAGCGCCTGCTTCTCCATTTCAAGAGAGGTAATCTGCGCGCGGATGCGGGTCAGTTGTTCCGGCATAGTGTCGAGGCTCATACGCACGCGCGCAGCGGCGGTGTCCAACAGATCAACCGCCTTGTCCGGCAACTGGCGGCCGGTCAGGTAGCGACGTGAAAGCGTGACCGCGGCACGGACCGCATCGTCTGTGATATGCACGTTGTGATGTTCGGCGTAGCGGGATTTCAGGCCGCGCAGCATCAGGCAAGCAGTGTCATCGTCCGGCTCGTCGACTTTCACCATCTGGAAGCGGCGTTCCAGGGCGGCGTCGCGCTCGAAGTATTGTTTGTATTCAGACCAGGTGGTGGCCGCAATGGTGCGCAGTTCGCCACGTGCCAGCGCGGGTTTCAGCAGGTTCGCCGCATCCGCGCCGCCGGCCTGGTTACCGGCACCAATGATAGTGTGGGCTTCGTCAATAAACAGCAGGATTGGCACTGGTGACTGCTGCACGGCATCAATGACGTTTTTCAGACGCTGCTCGAATTCGCCCTTCACGCCTGCACCCGCCTGCAGCAGGCCGAGATCCAGGGTGCGCAGTACCACTGGCTTGAGGGATTCCGGCACATTGCCCTCGGCGATACGCAGCGCCAGGCCTTCGACCAGCGCCGTTTTGCCGACGCCAGGTTCGCCCACCAGAATCGGGTTGTTCTTGCGACGGCGGGAGAGAATGTCCACCATCTGGCGAATTTCGGTATCACGACCAAAGACCGGGTCGATCTTGCCCTCTTTCGCTTTGGCGGTAACGTCGAGGGTGAATTTATCCAGTGCGTTCTGCAATGCCGGACGGAGTTCACCTTCTTTCACTTCGTTACCCACCGGGCGGCCAATAATTTCCGCATCGCCAGCGGAAGACTGTACCTGCTCTGCTTCCTGCTGCACTTCCGGGCGCTCGTCGGACTGCGCATCCAGCAGCGGGCGCAGGCGCTCCAGCTGGCTCTGACCCAGGGTAAGCAGTGGCCACAGGCCATCACAGTGGATCAACTTCGGGCTTTCAATTAGCGCCATCAGCAAGTGCTGACTACGAATGTATTCTTCACCCTGCAGTGAGGCCGCAATCCACGCCTGTTTCAACAGCGTATTGAGAGAGTCGGCAAGCTGCGGGCTGCTACGAACCGAGCGCGGAAGCCCATCCAGCCATCCCAGCAGTGCCTGCCATATACCGTCCATGTCCCACTCGTAGCGGCGCGCCAGCACCGTGAGGTCGCCTTCGACCTGCTCCAGCAGCTTGAGCAACCAGTGCTCCGGCAGGATTTCCGCGTGTGCGCGAGTCTGGCACAGGGAGGCAGCGCCTTCCAGCGCACGAGCGCAGTAAGGATTGAGACGACGTAACAGGACGGCTGAGTTTTCCATTTTTCTCTCTCTTGATGATTCCCGGGCACGCTACCGCCCCTCGCTGTTCCCTGTTCATCAGGAACCCAAAGCGCATCAGGTCAGGCAGGCAGATTGTGTGATTCTTTGCTGAGCGCCCATGCCAGCGGACGCTCAGCAAAAAACTGCGGACAGGGCCCTGTCCGCATGCGACTTACGCAGTAGCGCGTTCATTCCAGGAATCGGAATGAATGATGTTGCCGTCTTTGTAGGTCCAGGTGATTTTTTCGTAACGCAGTTCGATCTGCTCGAGGTGGTTGTGCTTCTCGAAAGAAGGATCCTTGATGTCGTGCATCACAGGGTTCACTTTCACAACTTTCACGTTTTCCAGTTTGGTGTTGAAGTACTCCACTTCCTGGCCAGCGTCGTTGATCTTGTACCACTTGAATTCCGCAGACTTCAGGGTCTGACCGGTGGTCACAGCCTTGTAGAGGTACGGGCTGGAGGAGTCGATTTCCTTGGTGAACAGGAATGGGGTGTGGATACGGGTACCAGTCAACTTGCCGGTGTTGTTATCGGTTGGGATGTACAGGTTATGCTGCTGTGCAACCACTTCGATGCTGCCTTCACGATCCTGAACGTCCACAGAACCTTTGATGTCCGCACCGCCGTCGTCTTTCAGCCAAAGATAAACAGGAATTGCCATCGGATTTACTCCATTAATGTTGAGAAACGTCATCATCCTGCGATGACGCTGAGGTTTTGCCGGGTATCTGACAGGCATTTGCCTGCGGTACCAGACTGATTTCGACACGGCGGTTGAGCGCTCTGCCCTCCGGGGTGTCATTGGTTGCGACCGGGCGGCTCTCGCCATAGCCCTGCACCGCAAAACAGCTTTCCGGCACGTCACCGGTGTCACGCATCCAGTCGCGTACCGCTTCGGCACGCTTAAGGGACAACGTCTGGTTCAGTTGCGGATTGCCGGTGTTATCGGTATGCCCGGACACGACAATCAGCCAGCCTGGTTTGGCCTTGATGCCCACCAGCGAGTTGACCAGCAGTTTGGTGGAGCCGGATTTGAGCTCGAATTTGCCCGAGTCGAACAGCGACATGCTGTCGAGGCGAACAATTTTCGGCACCACTTTTGGTTTTGGCGGCGGCGGAGGTGGTACGTAGGTATCGATGGCCTGCTGAACGCTCAGCCACAGGCGATCGCCCGGATAGAGTCCCAGACCATAACGCTGCGGCTCGCCCTGGCGCTGCCAGCGTTCCAGCAGTAAAGCGTCCTGCTGTAGGGCATACAGGGACTGCGCCTTCGGTGCGTAGTGCGTCATTGGAATGGCATACCAGCGCTGCAGATCGGAGGCGATACGCCCGATTAGGGACTGGTTATGTAGCACAGACAGACCAAGTGCACTGACAATGCAGAACAGCAGGAACATCACCACCCGACGCCCGGTTTTCCCGCCCTGAAGTGGCATGGCAAAAGGTGCAAGCAAAGGCAGAACAGGGTCTGCAAAGTGCCACAGTGCGGGATACGTCGCGGTTGCAACTGGAGGGAGCAATTTCGAATGGCGGAACAACCACTGTGGCCAGACAGCCTCTGTAAGAGTACGAAGAGAGCCACTGCGAACAACCACCGCAAACGGCGTGACGGCCGGGCACAGACTGTCCACTTTGGTCAGCTCATCCATCACCACCTGTTGTAACATGCTCATAGCATGGGATAGATATGGCAGACGAGTCACGTTTTGCGGAAGAGCCCGCCACTCATCCAGCGTCAGCGCCGGTTCATCCGCCGGGCAGACCAGCGGAGTTTTACCCCGGATCACAATCCACGGTGTTTCTGGGCCGGAAAACTCACCCACCAGTACAACTGGCGGCAGGTAGCCAGAAAGATTCTTCAGCTGTTTCACCTGCTGGCGGAGCACTTTCAGGGAGGCACGCAGCAATCCTTCATCCTCGTGCAAATCCGGCAGGCAGCGGAACATCACCACCAGTTGTCCGGCCATGCGAGGCTCACGCGCCAGTAAGCGATCGGCAAATTTACTTAACTGATCCGTTGCACCGACGTTCAGATAGCAGCCCTGCGCAGTGGTACGACACCCACCTTCCGTAAAAAGGTGATCGCTGAGATCGCCGCACACCAACAAAACTGGCCCGGTAAAACCAGATGGAGGATACACGCCCTCATCGGCTTGCTTCCCGGCAGGCTGCTGACGACGATAGCGGCGACGAATCACCAGCAAGGCTAAAATGATCCCTGCGAGCGTCAGCGCGCTTTTGAACAGCGCAGAGATATTCAGAAATCCCCAGAGAACCCAGAGTGCAGCAGCCAGGCAAATCAGCACCGGAAATACAGCCCGTAGTAGTGCAGATCTTCGCATCAGAGCAGCTCCGGAAGTTGCTGGTGCAGCAGGTCCTGCAACCACAGGTGACCACCCGCCCAGACCAGCACCGTGAGCACCACGGCCAGGATTATCCAGAACCACACGGAACGCAGAAGGTTGTAACGACGTTTTCCGGTTTTCTGTACGACCAGATCCACACCGGTCTCCAGAGGTGGCACTCGCTCATTCAGGGCAGCAATGACTTCTTCACGCTGCTCCTGCCCGACGCCGGAGAGGCTGAACTGCCCCTGGAACCCCAGCGCAAGAACACGCTGGTAGCAGGTCAGCACAGCCGGGACCGGAGACGGCTGGCGCAGCACTTCAGCAATACGGTCGTATAACGCGCCGCCCGCACGCAGCGAACCAAAGTAACGGGCCTGCAGCGGTGCAGCACGCCAGGCTTTGATACCTTCGTCCACATCGTTCTTCTGCCCCCCTTCAGACCCAGATTCACCAGCATCCGCTTCAGGAGCAGCAACGACAGGTTTACGGTTCATCACCGCTTCATCCAGCAAAGCGCATTGCGCATAAGAAATATGCGTGATGCTCTCGCTGTCATAACCGGCCCGCTCCAGTGCTTCACGAACGCTTTCCACCTGCACGCAGCAGTTTTTATACAGCGCCTGCCCATCCGGTGCCCTGGCACCGTGACGCAGCTGCGCCACGGTAAGCCAGGTGTCCGCCATCAGGCTGTCGATATCGATATCCTTTCTCATGAGCGCAGCACCGCAAATAGTTCAAGTTCAAGCTCACCCAGCAGTGACGGTACGTAGAACAGGCACACGCCCTGCTCCAACATGTCATGCGCCGCACGACTCTCCATATCCAGCACGAAGTACTGATTTTCCAGGCGCACCGGCAATGCCGCAGGCACGCGGCTGAGAGGGATAAGACCAATGCCTTCCATCGCCACACCGGAAATCTGCCCCACATCGTCCGGTGTACCGGCCATCGCCATTTCGGCAAACTTCTCGGCCACCTGCCAGGCAGGCAGATTCGAACGGACAGACAGGTAGAAATCGGCTTCTTCGCGCAGACGAATATCGTGCAGTACCGCCTTCCAGGTCTGCTCGTCCTGACGGGTCATGTTCACGGCAACAACACGCGACGGCAGGCTGGCTTCCAGCAGTTCACTGATCAACTCAAACAGCGGTGGGAAGGTATTTTCCGGTACCTGATGGTCGTATCCCGGGATGGCATCCAGATCGCGGTCCAGTGAGAACGTCAACATACTGCCAGCCAGGCGCACCAGTTCAGCCCAAACCTGTTCAGGATGCCGGGCCGGGAAGCGTTCGAACTCAGTCAGCACGCGGGCATGGGTATTCAGCGCATTCAGCAACCAGAACAGAGAGACGTCCGCCACGGCAAAATCCGCCATGCGATCGTTACTTTCACGACGCATTGCCATCAGACGCTGACGGCGGGAACGCAACTGGCGATTCAGCAAGACCAGACGTTCACGCAGGAGATTGCTCGCTGAGAACATTACCATCGGCGGCACAAAATCAGGATCCTGACGCCATGCACCTTGCCCGTCACGCAGCAGACGAGCGACAGCACAGGTCTGCCAGGCATCGTTACTTTCGTGATCGAAGCGGAATGCCAGATTAAATCGGGCCACCGCCATCGGCTCTTCTTCCTGTCCGAAGGCATCCTGAACCGTCACCCACTCTTCGCGATAGCGCAGCGGACGCTCCGCAGGCACCGTATCGGTCTGAACGTTCACAATCCCTGGCTGCATGACCGGCAGAGCGACAAACACGGTCACGCTGTCCGTACGGCCGGAATTCGGAGGCAGAATTTCGCGAGGCTCTGGCGACAGATCGCTACTTTGGGTATCAATCAGCGTGCCATCCGGCAACCACAGGCGCAGCGACTGCGCCTGTACTCGTCCGGAAGCCAGGAGCGCTTCATTCAGTTCCACGCGTTCGACCCCCCACGGGAAGGGGCTGGTCAACGTGGACAGGCCTGCACGGGAAAACGCCTCCCATTCAGACTGCTGCTGGAACTGTTGTGGGGCCAGCAAGGCCCCTTCGTTCCATAACGGACGATATATTTTCATCCCTGATTTTCCCTCGCCTTACGACTTGGCCTTCGGCATCTGGGAAACCAGTGACAGGTTGACGTCCATCCCTTCCACCTGGAAGTGCGGGATAGCAAACAGCTTCACGCGGAAGAAGCCCGGGTTATCCTCGATGTCTTCTACCACCACTTTCGCATCGCGCAGCGGGTGTGACGCCTGCAGCTCATCCCCCGGATCGGTCATTTCCGTCACCAGACCGCGAACCCAGGTGTTGAGCTCAAGTTCCAGCAAACGACGATCCTTAGTGGTGCCGATGTTTTCGCGCTGAATCAGCTTAAGGTAGTGCGCAATACGCGACAGCAGGAAAATGTACGGCAGACGGGCGTTGATGCGGCTGTTGGCGGTAGCATCAGCGGTGTCGTACAGCGCCGGTTTCTGGGTAGAGTTCGCAGAGAAGAAGCACGCATAGTCGCGGTTGCGGTAGTAGGACAAGGGAATGAACCCCAGATTCGCAAATTCAAACTCGCGGGTTTCCGGGATCATCACTTCTGACGGGATCTTGACCTGATTACCGGTGCCCAGGTCGTACAGATGGATTGGCAGATCCTGAACGGCACCACCGGCCTGCGGGCCACGAATTTGTACACACCAGCCGTTGTTGATGAAGCTGCGAACCATGTTGGATGCAAAGGCGAAGGATGCGTTGGTCCACAGGTATTTATCGTGATCCGGGCCTTTCACTTCTTCCACGTAGTTGAAGCTCCGCACTGGCACGGTATCCGGGCCATACGGCAGACGTCCCAGCACGCGTGGCATCACCAGGCCGATATAACGGGAATCATCCGTCTCGCGGAACGATTTCCACTTGATGTACTCCGCGCGGTCGAAGTAGTTACCAATGTCTTTGATGGCCGCGACATCTTCCATGGTATCTTTCAGGAAGAATTTCGGACCTGCAGAGCCGATAAACGGCATATGCGCGGCAGCTGAGACTTTCGAGATGTTACGCAACAGGGCAACGTCCTGTGCAGACGCGTCAAATTCGTATGCGGAAATCAGCGCAGCAATAGGCTCTCCACCCGGCGTGTCATACTCATCAATGTATGTCTGTTTATATAATCCGCTCTGGATAATTTCCGGGCTGTCTTCGAAGTCCTGACGCAGATCTTCTTTAGACATATCAAGCAGTTCGACTTTCACGTTCTGGCGGAAATCGGTTTTGTCGACAAGGGATTTAACGCCGCGCCACAGACTTTCTACCGCCTGAAAGTCTTCATGGTGCATGACAGCGTCAAGCTGACGGCTAATCTGGTAGTCCAGCTCTGCGATATGATGGTCAATCAGGTTTTTGTCGAGTTTTTCAACTTTTGAGCCCGATTTTGTCAGGCACTCCAGAAACACCTGCATTCCCGCCGTTAAACGCTCATCCGCAGTCGCATCCGACATCGCCTGCGCGTCCTGCCAGATATCCAGTGCACTCAGTTCAGACACCGGGTTCAGATTGATTTTCTCAAACAGAGACGCGTAAACCCCACCAGCTGCAGGACGTTCAAGCACCACACTCTCGCCACCAGCGGCATTCTCATTTTTTACAGACATCAACATCTTCCTTATTAATCCGTTTGAACAACGTGACCGTTATGGCTGTTTCGGTGCCAGAGCTGACAGCTCAGTTCTGAGTTCTGCGCTTAATTCCGGGTCGAGGAGAATTTTTTCCAACTCCTTTCGGAATGCCTGGTTATCCAGCAGGTTTGCTTTTAAATCACGCAGCAAATTACGCATGGACAGCATCGCCTTCAGCTGTGGAATTTGTCGTGAGACCTGTTCCGGTGTGAAATCCTTCATGCTCTGGAATGTCAGACTGATATTGTCTTCACTGCCATCACCGGCAAGCGTGTTTTTGACGGTCAGATTTACTTTTGGGGAATATTCGGAAAGCACAGAGTCAAAGTTATTTTTGTTGAGATTAACTTTTTTACGCTCGGATAATGACGCGGACTCCTGGCCATGACTGAAATCGCCCGCCACCAGTAATTTCAGAGGAAGCTCCGTTTTCTTACTCGCGCCACCGGTATGCAGATCCAGTTTTAGATTAATACGTGCCTTGGGAATTTCGGATTGATAGGAAGAGTTAGACATAGCTGTCCCTGTTCTATGGAGTTATAAAAACGATCAATACCAGCGAGAATTTAATAAGAATGGCAAACCCAGCCAGAACATCTTCCTGGTTCACATAATCCGACGAGAATCAAAATCCCGGAGTTAAAAGCGAGCGCATTCTATTCACCAGCATGTCGACACTGTATTTTGGGTATTTCTCTGAAATAAAAAATTTCGGATAAGACCCACTAGCGGTGAGTGTAGGAACGTTCCCTACGGGACTGGAAATGAAAATATGTAACAGAAAGTTACAAATTCAAATTTAACACAAAAAGATCATCATTCTGATTTATAAGAATTTTCTTTAAGACATCCATGTAAACCCCATGGGATAAGGCTGCTTAGTAAGCGACCGATTTAACTTAGAGATGAAATCGAGCAAAATCTCACCTAACTCGTGAAATATCTGATTTTGTACTTTTTAAAAAAAATGAGAGATTGGAAGGGAATGAGTATGTTTAAAATAGCATGCACACCCAGCATGGCGTGCAACATTAATTCATTTACAAGATCATTTAACACACACGAAATTATTCACAAAAAATATATATCAGTAGTCCACTACAGAAGAGTATCGAAAAAAAATATAAGATAATTACCGCTGTGAGCAATGCAATCACGCTCCGGCGATGCGTTTGAATTCACCTTACTCTGACCCACCGCCATCCAATAGCCATTGTCGCCGCCACAATCGTCACTCCCGCCGCCACATGCAGCAGAAAATCCAATGGATGTACCTCCACCGGATGGCAAAATGACAGTAACGTCAGCGCCATACAGGACACCCCCGCTCCAGCGATAGCTAGCGTGCGCAACGGATACAGCGTCCGCGTTCTGCGTAAATACGCGATCACAATCGCGACCATTGGCGTGCTGACCGCCATCATAAACAGATAGCAATTCACCTCGTCGGGATGATGGGCCTGAATATGCGTCCGTCCGAGGCTTAACACCACGCCCCCCAGCCAGAGTGCAATCAACGGTGCGAACCCTTTCCAGCCCAACAGCTTACGCCCGGCAATACTCAGCAGAAACGCATTGCGAATGGCCAGTGTCCCCATGACAAATGCCAGAATAAGCTGAAACGCCGCCAGTATTGCGCCGGATTGCGTCCAGTCCGTTGCCACACGCTGAAATACCAGACTGCTTAACCAGCCACACGGCAGTGCCATCAGCAGCCACGCGACAACGCGTCGGTTGCTTGCCCAGGGCCGACGTATCGGACTGGCATCCTGACTGAGTTTTGCAATTAAAAGATTATGATCGGCCATGGTTCGCTCCCATCCGGCGAAGGTTGGTTAGTGCTCTGTGTAGTAACGATTTCACGGCAGCAATGCTTAAATTATGACGAGCAGCAGCCTCCGCAAGACTCAATTCCTGTAGATGGATATGCTCCACAATCTGGCGCTGACGCGAAGGAAGCTGGTCTAATATCATCGCCAACTCTTCTTCCCTTTCTTCATCTTCCGGGGTGTTGTCAGAGACCTCCTCTGCAATCTGCCCATCACCCGTTTCACGTAGCCAGTGATGGCCACGCCTGCGTAATGCGTCAACGGTTCTGGCCCGGGCGATAGCCATCAACCAGGGCAAAAAAGGACAGGCCGGATCGTAGGTATGCCGCACCCGGTGAACCGTCAACAGGACGTCCTGAATAACGTCGTCCACCAGCACGCTGTCGGAAATCTGCTTGCGAACAATCGCCCGGATCGCCGGGACGATAGCCCGCAACAACTGTGTATAAGCCTCGCGTTCGCCCGCCTGAGCGCGAGCCATTAGCGCGGGCCAGGCTTCACGCGGCGCTAAACCGCTATCCATTTTTCGCCATGGCAGTTACCTCATGCTTTTTTACCGGATGCCTGATTCAGGGCGTTAACGACAATTGATGGCGTCAGAACCTGAGGAAGCACTTTCGGTGCGCTACCATCTGCAGGGTAAACCACGTAGAGAGGTAACCCACCCTGCCCGAAGGTGTTCATCGCATCATCAATATCGGCGTTAAATCTGGTGGAATCCGCCACCATATAAACCGTTCCCGTTTCGGCCAGGGCCTGTTTCACCGCCGCGGTTGAGAGTGACGTTCGCTCGTTCACCTGGCAGGTGATACACCACGACGCCGTAAAATCCACAAAAATGGCTTTGCCATGCCCGCGCATCTTTTCTACCGTCTGCGGTGACCACGTTACCCGCGTGATGTTTTCTGCGCTCAGCACTTCCGGCTGAGAGGACTGGGTGTGCATCACACCCGGTAGCGGGCCGATAGCCGCAATCAACAGCACCGCAGTGACCGCCAACAGCACTTTATAGGGCTGACCGGTATAGCGTCTGCGCTGTGCCATACCGTACAACCACGCCGCAAAGCTCACCACCACCGCACTCGCAAGCAGAGCCGCCAACGCCGTCGTACCTGCCTGCTGTGTAAGTACCCACACCAGCCAGGCAAAGGCACCGAGCATTGGGAATGCCAGACCATGCTTAAGGATATCCATCCAGGCACCTGGTCGGGGCAAGCGTTCGGCAATAGCCGGAAAGAGTGAGATCAGCGTAAACGGTGCCGCGAACCCGAGTGCCAGCGCGAGAAAAATACCCAGCGAAACGGCCGGAGTCTGCACCAGCGCATACCCTACCGCCCCGGCCATAAAGGGCGCTGAGCACGGTGTCGCGACCACAATCGCCAGCGCACCGGTTAATGCTGAGCGGGTAAAGGCGCCGCGCCCGACCGAGATTTCCCCTGCTCGTTGAAGCGGTAGCCCCACCTCAAACACACCGAGCAGGTTCAGTGACGCCCCCAGAATAACCAGCGCCAGTGCAGCAATGACCAGCGGAGACTGAAGCTGGAACCCCCAGCCAACAGCCATTCCACCCGCCCGCAGCGCCAGCAGTACGCCTGCTAAGACCAGCATGGTAAAAATCACACCCAGCAGAAACCCAATCCCTTCGGTGCGCGCGCTCCGGGTATCACCCTGATGACGTAAAATCCCTAACGCCTTAAGGGAAATGACCGGGAACACACAGGGCATAAAGTTGAGAATAATGCCGCCCACAAAGGCGGCCAGCATGGCTGTTAACATAGCAAACCCCGGCGGCTAAATTACGAGTGCGAATTTGCGTATTTTTTCACGGCATCCATGGTTTTCTGGATGTGCTCGTCAGGGTTACGATCGGTATAACTCAGCAGGATTTTGCCATCCGGCGCGATAACGAATGAGGTACGGTCAGACACCGTTTTACCGTTCATCTGCATCAACGTCTGGTATTCGGCTGCCACTTTCGCGCCAGGGTCAGCCGCAACGGCAAATTTATCGCGACACTCCAGCTTCGAGAATTCATCCACCTGATCGACATTCCCGGCAGTTACCCCCACCACGGTTGCGCCCAGTTTCCTGAAGTCATCCGTCGCTTCAGCGAAAGCATGAGCCTCAAGGGTGCAGCCTTTGGTAAATGCCGCCGGGAAGAAATAGAGCACCACCGGGCCTTTCTGCAGCGCCTGCTGAAGAGAGAAGGTGAGCGGTTTGCCGCCAAGCGCCCCCTGCAAACTGAAATCCGGCGCTTTCGCACCGGCTTCAAGGGCAGCATGGGCACTAAGGGTGAAAAGGGAAAGACTCAGAACGGCGGCGGCTAACAAGGTATTCAAACGTTTCATGGGCGGCTCCATCAGAGAAAAAGGTGCTGTATGAATAATAGTTCGCACGCTAACGCCTGAAGGTTTCGCTCACGGATAAAAAAAATCCGCAAGGGTCGCTTGCGGATCTTTGCTTACGCTCTGCGGAGGCTATTCATCTTTCACCACAATCAATGGCTCAATATCGCTCTCTTTCTTCACCACCAGCGAGTCGTCGCCGCGCAGGCAGGTTCCGCCGTAGTTACCGCCCACGGTAAAGGTACAGACCTGAATGTGCTTGCCATCAACGTTTGGCAGGCACCACAGCTGCTGGTAGATGTTTTTGCGGTCGACAAACTTGCCGCTGGATTTATCAAGCAGCTCATCCTCAGGGCTGATCAGATCGATATTGCTGCCGCAGCGTCCGGCAATCGGTTTAACGGCATAGCCGGTCTGTTTCAGCAGGTCGTTAACCTCAAAATCGGTATCAAGCAGGTAACGATGATTCGGGAACAGCTGCCAGAGTACCGGGAGGATTGCCTTGTTGCCGGGAATAACCGTCCACAGCGGTTCAAACACCAGCACCTCCGGGCGCAGCAGGACGTCAATCAGGCGCACTTCACCTTCAGGATGTCCGGTGCGGATCGGCACGGCGGCATACTCGGTTTCGCTCACCTCGCGGATCTGTTCGATCGCGGTTTCCCACGCCCAGGTCTTCCACACGCAATTCACGTGACGGCCTTCGTCGTCAATCAGCTGTCCGGCAGCATCCCAGCTCAGTGCGCCGAGCCCATGCAGAATTTTGGTTTCAAACCCGGCCTGCAGCAGAGAACGCTGAATAAACAGCGCGTGATAATCCTCCTCGACATCGTTGTCCTGCATGATATGCACAAACGGACGCGCATGGCTGTGTTTCCAGGCCCCGGTTAGCTCTTCCAGCAGCCCTTCCGCCGGGTTATGTCCGTTGCCGCGATAGCCGTTTTTCACCCACTCTTCGAGAATTAGTCCACCCTCGGTGTGGCAGGACGCGGAGTCGGCGTTGTACTCGTAAACCTTGATGCCCCGCTCATCCATGCAGAAATCCATACGACCGGTAATCATATGGTGACGGCGCCACTGCCAGGAGAGGCGCAGACGTGGCCAGAGAATTTTAGGGATGTCGAAAAGTGCCAGTAAGTTGTCGTCTTTCAACACTTTGTCGGTCGCATGCAGGTACATCAGGTGCAGTTCGTTAGTCGCTTTGATCAGCTCCTGCTCGGCGCTTTCGGTAATGGTGAAGTACTGGCAGGGATCTTTATTGATAAAGTGGCCGTTCGCGCGGACATATGCCTGCTGCAACGCGTCATTTTCGTTAAGCCATTTACCGTCGAACTGACGTTTGTTTTTCAGCCGCGCGCCGCTGATTTTCAACAGCGCACCGTCGATTTCCGGCTGGGGAATGCTGTGTTCCGTGTCGTCCGTCTGGATCATCCAGCCGAGAATTTCAGTGTCGTTGAAGGTGTCATGAATGGTGTAGCACCCGTTCTTGACGCTCAAACGCAGTTCGCGCGTCCACTGCTGCCCAAGCGGCAATGGTGAGTGAATGACGTTCTGCTCCGCGATACGGACCTTATCGTCCAGAAGCTGGGTGATCACCGCTACGTGGCCGGTCTCATGAAACTCCCCACCCTTTTGCCAGATAAGCAGCGCTCCGGCTCGCGGCGCGCGTTTCGAACCGTTGGAAAAGGCCTGTAACGGCAGAATGTTATCGTTCACTACCTGGCGCAAAAAGCGCAGGGAGAAGATCTCCCACGCCATGCCGACATCGGTAAAAACGAAACCATAGTTGAGGAACAGGAAACGGCGGGCAAACTCAACACATTGCCACTTGTGGCCCATGTATTCATTGCCGATATAGCTGCGAAAATCCGCATCTTCCGGGTACTTACGCGGATCGAGACTGCCGTAATTTGAAGAGTAAATCGCCACGCCACCCGGCGCATAGCCTAATAACGTCCCGAATGGCGCGTCACTGCTTAACTTTCCTTTACGCATGTATCCAACCTAAAACAGGCAGGCGGCAATTTTTTGAAAGGGTTGTCGTCTGCACGTTGTAATTAACCTGACAGAGGTGGATTTATCATACACCTGCAAGGCACATTAATTACATGTTAAACAACCAACATGCCGCGAAATGTCCTGGTGCAATCTCCTGCATGGCAGGCTCCTGCGTCTTGCAAACCGGCATGGCGTGCGGGCAGCGGCTGCAGAACTTACAGCCCGCGAGCGCGGACGTGGGGCCAGGAATGTCGCCGCGCAGGGTTGCATCTTCGAGATTGCGAATGCGCGGATCGGGTTGGGGAACCGCCGCCAGCAGCACGCGGGTGTAAGGGTGCGCCGGACGCTGATACAGTTCATTCGCCGGGGCCACCTCCACCAGTTTGCCGAGATACATCACCCCAATGCGGCTGGAGATATGCCGCACCATGGAGAGATCGTGGGCGATGAACAGATAGGTTAGCCCCAGCTCCTGCTGCAGATCCTGCAGAATATTCACCACCTGCGCCTGCACCGAGACGTCCAGCGCCGAGAGCGGCTCATCGCACAGCACAAATTCAGGATGCACGGACAACGCGCGGGCGATACTGATGCGCTGACGCTGCCCGCCGCTGAACTCATGCGGGAATCGTTCAAGATGTTCGTGCTTGAGCCCCACTTTGTAGAGCAGCGTTTCCGTGCGTTCCCGCTGTTCTTCGCGGCTGTAGCCGTGGATCTGCATCGGCTCGGCCACCAGCTGTCGCACGGTCATTCCGGGGTTGAGCGAGGAATAAGGATCCTGAAAAATCGCCTGCATCCGCTTACGCAGCGGCTTAAGCTCTTTTTCGCGGGCGTGGGCGATCGCCTGCCCGGCAAAGTGGATCTCGCCCGAGGTGATATCGAAAAGGCGCAGGATGGCGCGCCCGAGGGTGGATTTCCCGCAGCCGGACTCCCCCACCAGGCCAAACGTTTCGCCAGGCTGGATATCAAAGCTCACGCCATCAACCGCTTTCACGGCCACGCCTTTACGCAGCAAACCGCCGTTGAGCGGATAGTGCTTGCGCAGATCGCGCACGCTCACTAATGGCGCCTGTTGTTCACTCATGCCTGAATCTCCTTGTCGGCCCATAGCCAGCAGGCAGCACGATGCCCCTCTCCTGCGGTGTAAAATGCGGGTTGTCGTTCACACTGAGGCGTGCGTTTCGGGCAGCGTTCCGCGAACGGACAGCCCGGCGGCGGGTTAAGCAGGCCAGGCGGCGAACCTTCAATCGGCGATAAACGCTGATTCACCTCATCCGGGCGCGGCAGCGAGGCCAGCAGCCCCTGGGTGTAAGGATGCGCAGGGCGATAAAAAATATCTTCCACGCTCCCTTCCTCCATCACCAGCCCGCCGTACATCACCACCACGCGACTGCAGACCTGCGCCACCACGCCGAGATCGTGGGTGATCAGCAGAATCGCGGTTTGGGTCTGCTTTTGCAGGCTTTTCAGCAGGCGCAGGATCTGCGCCTGAATGGTCACGTCCAGCGCGGTGGTCGGCTCATCGGCTATAAGAAGCTTCGGGTTGCAGGAGAGCGCAATTGCGATCATTACCCGCTGGCGCATCCCGCCGCTGAACTCGTGCGGATACTGGTCGTATCGGCGTTCCGCCTCGGCAATACCCACCTGTTCCAGCATGGCGATCGCCGCTGCCCTGGCCGCTTTTTTGGTCAGTCCTTTATTGCGCATCAGGATCTCAGCCATCTGTTTGCCGATGGTCAGCACCGGGTTCAGGGCGGTCATCGGATCCTGGAAAATCATCGCGATCTCGTTGCCCCGAATGGCGCGCATCTGCGCGGGGGTTTTCTGCGCCAGATCCTCGTTCTGGAACCGGATACTGCCCCCGGCGATCCGTCCGTTGTTCCCCAGAAGCTGAATGATCGACTTACAGGTGACGCTTTTCCCGCAGCCCGACTCGCCAACAATGCCGACAAGTTCCCCCGGCTGCACCTGAAAGCTCACGCCGCGCACCGCATGAACCTCGCCCTCGCGGGTGCGGAACGTGGTTTGCAGGTTCTCAAGCGCTAATAAGTTACTCATCGCGATTCGCTCCTGGCTCAAAGGCGGTACGAAATACATCGCCCAGCACGTTAAAGCTGAACACCGTCAACAGGATCAGAATGCCGGGGAACATCGCCAGCCACGATGCCTCGCCAATGTAAGACTGCGCGTTGTTAAGCATGCTTCCCCACGACGCCGCAGGCGCCTGCACGCCCAGCCCCAGGAAGCTGAGCGTTGACTCCATCAGAATGGCCGAGGCGATATTGAGCGTGGCCGCCACGATAATGGTCGGCAGCACGCCGGGAATAATGTGGCGCATGATAATGCGCAGAGGATGCTCCCCCGACGCGCGGGCATACAGCACGTACTCGCGCTCTTTCACCGATAAGGTTTCAGCACGCACCAGCCGCGACATGTTCATCCACGTCAGCAGGCTGATAATCAGAATGATGTTATCCACGCCCGGCTTGAGGTAAGCATTCACCACCAGCAGCAGGAAGAAGGCCGGAATGGCCATCAGGATATCAACGGCGCGCATCATCAGGTTATCCAGCCAGCCGCCAAAATAGCCGCTCACCGTTCCCACTACCGTGCCGATAAGCGTGGAAAAGAGCATGGCGAGAAAACCGACCATCAGGGAGATCTGGCCGCCATACAGCGTGCGGGTGAAGTAGTCGCGTCCGTACTCGTCGGTGCCGAACCAGTGCGCGGCATCCGGTGACAACGTGCGTGCGCCGAGCGCCATCCGATCAGGATCGTACGGACTTAAGCCCGCACAGAGCGCGGCGACAACGAAAATAAAAAGCACAAACAGGGAGAACTGCGCCGGACGGTTGCGGCGCAGCTGGTGACGAACCTGCTGCCAGCGTCTGCTCATCCGGTTACCTCAGCGTACGAATGCGGGGATCGGCGAAGCGATAAAGCACGTCGGCGATCAGGTTACCGACGATCAGCATCATCGACGAGAGCATGATGATCGCCATGATCAGCGGGTAGTCCAGCGAAGCGATCGACTGGATCCCAAGTAGCCCCATCCCTGGCCAGGAGAAGACGCTTTCCGTCACATAGGCCCCCACAATCAGCTCACCGAACGACAGGCCGAACAGGGTGATCACCGGCAGCAACACGTTTTTCAGCACATGGCGGAACAGAATACTGGAGCGCGTGGCACCGTAAGCCAGTTGGGTCTGCACGTAGTCGGCCGAGAGCTGCGAGATGGTGTTGGAGCGGATGTAGCGCACATAGCTGGAGAGGTTATAGAACGTGAGGGCAATACACGGCAGCACGCCGTGGCGCAGCAGATCCAGCCCGTTGTCCTCCATGCCGATGGTGCGCATCCCCATGCTGGGGAACCAGTTAAGCTGCACGGCAAAAACGGTGATGAGCAAAATGCCGAACCAGAAAATCGGTACCGAGATGCCGATATAGGCGAATAAATTGAGCAGATGATCCAGCCAGCGGTGCTTAAATGCCCCCGCCAGCAGCCCCAGCGGGATCGCCAGCACGATAGCCATCAGCAGCGACGCGCCCATCAGCCCCAGCGTGGCCGGAATGCGTTCGCCGATCATCTCCAGCACCGGGCGGTGGTAAATCAGCGAATAGCCGAGATCGCCCTGCAGGACGTTTTTTAGCCACAGGACGTACTGCGTGACCAGGGGCTTATCCAGCCCCAGGCTCTGGCGAATACGCTCGATATCTTCCGGGGCCATGCGCGGCGTAATGTAGGCCGCCACCGGATCGCCGGGTGCGAGTTTGACCAGCAAAAACGCCACCAGTGAAATAAAGAACAGCATCGGCAGCAGTTGCAGCAGCCGACGCGTAAGAAGTGTGTTCACGACGTGCCCTTACCAAAGCCCCGACCCGACGGCCGGGGCAATCACTTATTTCTGATAGATTTTTGACAGATCCTGGAAGAGGTAGACTGGTTTCGGCTCTGCCTCCTGGGTGCCGCCGAAACGCTTGTCCACCGCGACGGTCGCATTGGTGTAGGCAATCGGGTAGTACGTCATGTCATTCGCCACCGTCTGCTGAATTTGCTTGTAGATATCGGCACGTTTCGCGGCGTCGGTTTCCACTGCGCCTTTATCCCACAGGGCATCAAACTGCGGATTTTTGTAGTGCGCGTAGTTATAGGCCTCGTTGCTCATGAACAGCGATTTGTAACCATCCGGCTCGGAGCCCATAATGTAGCCGCCCAGGTTCAGCTCCCACGCGGTATTGTTCATATCGAGGCTGCGCTGAGACATGGCGTTGGAGTCCAGCGGCATCAGCTCCACGCTCACCCCAATGCCCTTCAGCGCCTGCTGAATATAGAGCGCCATGCTCTCCTGGGTTTTGTTGGTGTTCACATACGCCAGGCGCAGCTTGAGGTTGCCCGGCGCGCCGGACGTCTTCAGCAGGTCTTTGGCTTTTTGCAGATCGAATTTGTACTGTTCAACGTCATCCGTCTTGTAAAGCGTATCGGGCGTCAGGAAGGACGTCGCCGGTTTAGCGTAGTCAAGCGAGGTAAACGCGGTCTGGGTTAGCTCATCTTTGTTGATGGCATACGCGATGGCCTGTCGCAGTTCTTTGCTCTTCATCACCGGCACGTTCTGGTTGAACGTCATATAGGCCAAACGGCCTTCCGGATAGACCACAAAGTCAAACTTCCCGGTATTTTTCAGGCGATTCACATCCTGCGGATCAACCATCTTGAGGTTGATTTCACCGTTTTGCAGCGCAAGGTTGGCGGCGTTACTGTCTTTGGCGAAACGGTAGGTGACCGAATCAAGCTTCGCTTTGCCGTTCCAGTAATCATCGAAACGGGTCAGGGCGTAATATTGTCCGGCGCGGTACTCTTTGAATTTGAACGGGCCAGAACCCACTGGCGCATCGTTTTTGCTGCTCTTTTCCAGGTCACCTTCACCGGCGAACACGTGCTGCGGTATCGGGTAGATCTGTACCAGAGTGCCGGTAAAGGCCGCACTGACCTGCGGTAACGTGAACTTAACGGTGCGGTCGTCAACCTTGCTCACCTCAACGGGCTTGCCGCCCCAGGTAAACATGCTGCGGAAGAAGCTATGCTGTTTGGCATCCAGCAGCTTATTGAACGTAAAGACCACGTCGTCCGCCGTCAGCGGCTGTCCATCCTGCCATTTGAGGTTGGGTTTTAACGTCAGGGTATAACTCAGGTTGTCGGCGGAGGGCGTCAGGCTTTCCGCCAGACCCCACTCAATGTTGCCGTTATTAAAGCTATACAGCGGGGCATAGAGCGCCTGCATGATCGTTAACGTGGTACGGTCGCTGGCATAGAGCGGATTAACGGCTAACGGGTCGCCGGAGGTTATACCAATAATCAGCGAACCGCCCTCTTTTGGCGCGTCGCTTTTTGCCGCTGAGGGCGTATTTGTCTCTTTATTTTTCGCATCATCACAGCCAGCCAGGCCTAACGCGAGCGAAACCAGCACTGCCGATAACAGAAGCTTGCGCATCTCACTAACTCCTTGCCTTATAGAGTGTTTATTACTGCATCTTTTATTTATGTTGAAGCATCATATGCAGCTTTATCGGTTTCCGCATTAATTATGAAAATGCGATTTTCGATTAAGCTTATGCCGAATTTGATATAAATAAGCGCCAGAAGGAATAGCGGTTAATTGATTGCGCTCACATCGTTAAACGGTTCACAAATCTCCTGCTACACTGCCTCAACACATCACTCAAAAGGCAGGCCAACATGTCAGACAACACTTATCAGCCACCGAAAGTGTGGGAATGGAAAAAGAACAACGGCGGTGCATTCGCCAACATCAACCGTCCCATCTCCGGTGCGACACATGAGAAAGAGCTCCCTGTGGGTTCTCATCCGCTACAGCTCTACTCCCTGGGCACACCGAACGGTCAGAAAGTAACGATCATGCTCGAAGAGCTGCTGGCGCTGGGCGTGACGGGCGCCGAGTACGACGCATGGTTGATCCGCATTGGCGAAGGCGATCAGTTCTCCAGCGGGTTTGTAGAGGTGAACCCGAACTCAAAAATACCCGCGCTGCGCGATCACTCCACGACTCCGCCGACGCGCGTATTTGAATCCGGCAGCATTCTGCTTTACCTGGCAGAAAAATTTGGTCACTTCCTGCCAAAAGATCCGGCAGGCCGCACGGAAACCCTGAACTGGTTGTTCTGGCTGCAAGGGGCCGCCCCGTTCCTCGGCGGCGGGTTTGGCCACTTCTACAACTATGCTCCGGTGAAAATTGAATATGCGATTGACCGCTTCACCATGGAAGCCAAACGCCTGTTCGACGTGCTGGATAAACAGCTGGCCCGCGGCCGTTACGTGGCCGGTGAGGAATACACCATCGCGGATATGGCAATCTGGCCGTGGTTTGGCTGCGTCGCGCTGGGAAGCGTTTATAACGCCGCCGAGTTCCTGGACGCGGAAAAGTACACTCACGTGCAGCGCTGGGCGAAAGACGTGGCGAACCGCCATGCCGTTAAGCGCGGACGCATCGTTAACCGCACCAGCGGCGAGCTGAACGAGCAGCTTCACGAACGCCACGCGGCGAGTGACTTCGAGACAAATACCGAAGACAAACGTCAGGCGTGATAGCTGGCCGGGCGGGACACCGCCCGGCTGCAAGGATCCTTTCCCAGGGCATGATTAGCTTAAAGGCTGCCCCCATATTGCTGGCACTATTTGTCCGTTTTTCTCACACCAGACCGTGAGATACGACGAATTAACCGACAGCAGTCACAAAGGATCTGTTATGAAACTCATTAAAACAACGCTGGTTATCAGCGCTCTCATTTTTTCTACCTCGGGAATGGCCATCGACAAAACCGCTGCCGGCGCGGTAGCAGGCGCGGCCATTGGCGCAGCCACGGGCAAAGATCTGAAATCAACCGTTGGCGGTGCCGTCGTTGGCGCAGGTACGGGTGCGATGTTCAAAAACGGCGAAAAAGGCAAAGACGCGCGTAAAGGTGGTGCGGTAGGTGCTGCCGTGGGCGCAGGTGCCGCGGCGGTTACCGGCAAGAGCGTGCTGAAAGGTGCGGCGGTTGGTGCGGGTACAGGCGCGCTGATTGGTGAAGCGACGCACTAAGGCTGTGTGCCACCTTGTGAACAGGCATGAATAATAAACCCAGCGATCGCGCTGGGTTTTTTGTGCTTTTGAATTAGATACAAGCCCGTTCGAACAACCGACGCGCGGCTGGCGTTAACCCTGACATATGAATGCAGGCATGCACCATTCCCGGCAACCGTTCGCAGCGTACTGGCCCCCCGCCTCCTCAAGCCGCAGAGCATACTCTTCAGCCTCATCGCGCAAGGGATCATATTCACAACTCAGGATGGTTGCTGGCGGTAACCCCCTCAGCGAGGCCATATGCAGCGGCTCGGCATAAGGATGACGACATTCTCCCAGATAGTTCTCCCAGCAAAACACCATCGCATCACGCGTTAAATAATAACCTTCAGCAAATTCACAATAGCTTTGGGACGACATTTCGCGACTTAACGCCGGGTAGAGCAGCAACTGATGCTCAATGTGTGGTCCGCCGCGATCCCGGGCCAGCAGAGCTGTCGCGGCAGCAAGATTGCCGCCAGCACTGTCGCCGCCCACCGCCAGACGGGTCGCATCTATCCCCAAAAGCGCGGCCTGTTCACTGGCCCAGCACAGTGCCTGATAAACATCTTCTAACGGCCTTGGGAAGGGGAACTCCGGTGCCAGACGGTAATCAACGGAGAGTATTTTCCGACCAGTAGCATTGGCCAGTGCCTGACAGGGCCGATTGTACAGCGACAGCGAGCCCAGACACCATCCGCCGCCGTGAGCAAAGAGTATTGCAGGCAGCGCGATTTCAGCGTTTGAGGCAGCAGGCGTATACGCGCGAAGACCGATAGCGTAACCATCATCAGCGATAACAACGTAATGTTGAATGCCGCAACCTGTTTCCTCCTCACCCTGTAGCCGCAACAAATCCACTTCGGTGGCGGCACGCAGGTCGGCTAACGACGCCGGTTGCGGCGCGCCCGATGACGCAGCCAGAAAGTCAGCAATGTGTTTATCAAGCGGCACGATCGGTGTCCTCTGAGAGAAAGGGTACGATTAGCCCAATAAACGCCTCATGACACTCTTCGGTAATAAAATGCCCGCAGTCCGCCACCGTCTCGCCACGCAAATCAAGGGCATTGCCCTGTAGGGTTATCAACGGCGCATCGCGCGTCGCATGTTCGGCCCCCACCGTTAACACCGGCATGGTTAGCGGCGTTTGCGCACGGCGCTGGTTCTGCCGGATGGTTTCCGGGATAGCGCGATAATAGTCGAAGCCCGCACGCAGCCCGCCGGGTGTTGAATAGGCGGCGATATACACCTCTGCGGCAACCCGTTCACGTCGATGAGACCAGCGGTCGAAAATATAGCTGAGATACTGTGATTCGCGCCCGCTGGTCAGGGTTTCCGGTAGATCCGCCAGTTGATTGAACATGAAGTGCCAGAGAAAGATGTTCTCTTCCGGTGCGACAAAAATCGGCGGTGGTGGTGCCAGTCCAGGGATAACCGCTTCTGTCAGCACAAGTCTTTCTATCGCCTGAGGAAAATCGCTCGCCATGGCATAACCCACCCACATGCCGATATCGTGACCCACTATGCTATAACGCGCATGGCCCAGCTGCGCCATCATGGTATGCAGCATGGCACCGACACGTCCGGTATCATAGCCGTCGCGCGGTTTATCTGACTCACCAATGCCCGGAGGGTCGACCGCTATCGCCTGAAAACCCGCCGCCGCCAGCGCCTGAAGGACATAGCGCCAGGTATACCAGGTCTGCGGCCAGCCCGGTATCAGCAATACCGGTTGTCCTTTTCCCGCCACGACGCAATGGATGCGCTGTCCGTTCACTTTCGTATAGACGTGTTCTGCCCTGAGATCCGCGTGCGCGATCTCACCGTATTGTTGTTCCATGGGGACTCCCTGTGATGTCGTGGCTTAGCGGATGCCGAGTAATGTATTGATTTACTGAGGGTTAACTGGCGCACCGGCGAAATCATCGAAGACTTTATCGGTGATGTGAATAATGTGGTCGCGGATGAACGCAGCCCCTTCTCTGGCACCATCCAGCGGATTTTTCAGACAGCACTCCCATTCCAGGGTTGCCCAGCCGGCATAATCATATTGAGTCAGCTTCGAGAAAATAGCCCTGAAATCTACCTGGCCGTCACCTAATGAGCGAAAACGTCCTGCACGATCGACCCACGACTGATAGCCACCATAAATACCCTGACGCCCGGTCGGATTAAATTCAGCGTCTTTGACGTGGAACATGTTGATCATGTCCTTATAAATATCAATAAACTCCAGATAGTTAAGCTGCTGTAGCACCATGTGGCTGGGGTCGAAAAGTATCCGGCAGCGGGGATGCTCTTTCACCCTTTGATAAAACATTTCAAACGTCACCCCATCATGCAGATCTTCGCTCGGGTGGATCTCATAGCAGAGGTTAATACCCTGCTCGTCACAGGCGTTAAGCACCGGCATCCAGCGCCTGGCCAGCTCGTCAAAGGCGGTTTCAATTAACCCTTCCGGGCGCTGCGGGAACGGGAACAAATAGGGCCACGCCAGCGAGCCAGAGAAGGTACCCAGATCGCTGAGTCCAAGCCTGGCAGAGGCCTTGACCGCCATCAGCAGCTGTTGCTGTGCCCATTCGCCGCGGGCCTGTGGGTTGCCGTGGACTTCCGGCGGCGCAAAGCTGTCGCATAAGCTGTCGTAAGCAGGATGTACCGCCATCAGTTGGCCGAAGATGTGGCTGGTCAGCTCACTCACCACCAGGCCATGCTCCGCCAGCATACCGGTCAGATCGTCGCAGTAGGTCTGGCTTTCTGCCGCCGTCGCCACGTCGAAGAGACGGCGATCCCATACCGGGATTTGCAGAGCGCTAAACCCCGTTTCCGCCGCCCACCGGGCTATCGCAGGCAAATTATTGAATGGGGCCGCATCATCGCTGAACTGAGCCAGATGGAGAGAGGGACCTTTGAGGGTTTTCATCGTATACTCCTATTGTTTGTCGATTGACAAACAATAGGAGTAAAGCCGGATAACCGCAAGCGAAAATTATAAATTCGTTGGTAATCCAGATGATTTAGGCGATCCTGTTTCACTGAATTCAGGACCAACCGGAGCAACAAAATGGCAGGCAGACCGCGCCAGTTCGATCGTGACCAGGCGCTTATCAAAGCGCGCAACCTGTTCTGGCGACAGGGTTATGAAGGAACCTCAATGTCGGATCTGGTGGCAGAACTGGGGATTGCATCGGCACGGATTTACAAGGCGTTCGGTTCAAAAGAGCAGCTCTTTCGGGAAGCTATCGCCGATTACGAAAAACAGGAAGGCGGTTTTGCGGATCGGGCCTTATCCGCAGGGGGCAACGTGCGGGATACCATCCAGACGCTGTTAATGGATGCGGTTCACCTGTACTGCCATCCGGATTTGCCGCAAGGATGTATGGTGGTGGCCTCTGCAGCCAGCGTCAGTGCGGAAAATGAAACGCTCAAAACCTGGCTGGCACAGCATCGCCTGCAGCGTACGCAGCAGATCATCGATCGTCTCCACCAGGCAGTGCATAACGGTGAACTGCCGGATACGACCGATGCAGAGAGTCTGGGAGACTATTTTGCCGTCTTTTTACATGGTTTGTCGGTGCAGGCCAGGGACGGTGTTCCGGAATCTCGTTTGCAGGCGGCAGTTAAGCAAGCGCTTAGCCTGCTGCCGCATTGCTGAGTGCGAAGCATCAATGATGATCGTCGTACTGATGCTCAATCACCATCCCTTCCGCCACGCTCGCCACATGCCGCGCACGCGGGTGATAAACCGGAGCAGGCGCTGGCGCGGCATAGACAGTTTGTGACGGTGCAGGCGCGACGGTTACCGCCTGCGGAACCGTGGTGGATGACGGGACAATCACCACTTTATAACCGCTCGGGACATCCACGGTGACGCTTTGCGCCATTGCTGAATTAACCATAGCCAAGCCTGCCATGACGGCCAATACAATATAGGACTTTTTCATAGACTGTATTATTTCCGGTAAAATAAGAAAATTAATAATGTCGGGAGGAGTTTAAGGCTATATTAATTCCCATCGCCGTTACGGTGCAGAAAATGCCAAATATATTGTTACATTAACACATGAAAATAATAACGTAGGCCGGGCAAGGCGCAGCCGCCGCCCGGCAACATAAAACAATTTTAATTAATCGCGATATGACCTTCCGGCGTATTTATCCAGCGCGGCGCTTTCAGCGTATCGGCGTAATATCCCACCAGCTCACACAGCAAATCCTCTATCACGCGCGCCATCTCCTCTGGCAGGGCGCGACCGAGCAGCAACTGGGTTAAGACCTGGCAGTATTGCCCGAGCCGACAAGGGGCATTCCCGGAAGCCGTCTCGCAAATCTGATTAATACTTAATATCCCGCGCTTTTTGCCGTCCGGCCTGTTTCATCTGACGCTTGTCCTGACGGCAGTCGTGGTTACTCTGGTTATTGTTTGCCACGCAGGTCTGCTTCACCTGTCGCGACGCATCGCGGGTTTCCTGCCTGACATCACGCGACACGCGCCGCTCCTGCGCCTGTTGGGTGGCGCTGGCAGATACCGAAAACAGCACAAGAAACATGACAGAAAGGACAGGGATGACGGACAACGATCTGTTCATAGCAACACCTCGTAGAAGGAGCCCAGAACGTCAGTGGGGTTAGCAAAAGAATAGCAGTTTCAGCGCGCGCTGAATGAGGAAGGTGTTAATAATGCAAGGCCACACCAGGCGGCCTTGCAACGTTGCGTTATGCCGTCAGGCGGAACTTTTGCACCGAGCGCTGAAGATCTTCGGTCTGACGCTCCAGCGCTGCCGCTGCCGCAGAAACCTCTTCCACCAGCGAGGCGTTTTGCTGGGTAACGCCGTCCATCTGGGTAATGGCAATCCCGACCTGCGAAATGCCCTTGCTTTGCTCCTCAGAGGCGGAGGCGATTTGCTTCATAATGGTTGTCACTTCCGTCACGTCGCGCAAAATCGCATCCATGGTGGTGCCTGTGTCGCCCACCAGCTGCGCCCCCTGCTCTACCCGATTAACGGAATCAGCGATCAGCCCTTCAATTTCTTTTGCCGCGTTGGCGCTACGGCTTGCCAGGTTACGGACTTCACCCGCCACCACGGCGAAACCACGCCCCTGCTCACCCGCGCGCGCCGCTTCAACGGCCGCATTGAGTGCCAGAATGTTGGTCTGGAAGGCAATGCTGTTGATGACGTTAGTGATTTCAGCAATTTTCTTCGAGCTTTCAGAAATGCCGCTCATGGTGGTCACCACTTCTTCCACCAGCGAGCCGCCACGGCTGGCGGTGGTCGATGCCACATCTGCCAGTTGGCTTGCCTGACGCGCGCTTTCCGCATTCAGTTTCACGGTTGCAGTCAGTTGTTCCATGCTGGCAGCCGTCTCTTCCAGTGCGGCAGCCTGCTCTTCGGTACGGGAAGAGAGATCGTTATTACCGCTGGAGATTTCCGTCGCACCGCGCCAGATATTTTCACTGCCGGAGCGGATAGTGCTGACCGCTTCGCGCAGACTGTCCTGCATCGCGCTCAACAGAGGAACCAACTGTCCCACGCAGTTGCGGCCGAAGGGTTCAATTGGCTGACTGAGATCGCCCTGGGCAATCTGGCGGAACTGCTGGCGAATGCGGTCCAGCGGTTTGACCAGCATCGCGACCAGGTAGCGGTCGGTGAAAAGCAGGATCAGCAGGCCGATAATAGTGGCGGTGATAATCACCGTACGCGTCATGCTGGTCAGGTTGTCCACCACCACGCGGGTGCTGTCGAGCGCCTTCGCGGCCGCGTTGTTAAAGTTCTCGGCAGCAGCACCAAACGCACGGCTTAGCGGCGGGGTAACGTTATTGGCCTGCTGGCGATAGCCATCCAGAGTCTCCAGCTTCGCCTGCTGCATTTGCGGCGTGATACCTTGATCAAGCAACGCCTGCCAGGTACCGATAACCTGAGCAGAAATCTGTTCGTCCATTGGTCCTGGCGAGATCGCTTTCATCTCGGCCAGTTTCTTACCCATGTTATCCAGCGCCTGTTGGGCAGAGGCCAAATCCGGCGTGCCGCCTGCGGCTTTGACTTCCATCGCACGGCTCAAACGGGTCACAAAGCGGAAATACTGATCGTTGCCCTGACTGAGTACCGTCATCTGTTTGACCAGTTGACGATCCACGTCATTGCCATCCGAAACACGCGAAAGGGACCAGGTACTGTACAGGCCAACACCCGCCCACATTAAACAAAAGATCCCGAGAATCGTCAGCATGACGAAGCGGATCGTGAAATTACGGAGCATATTCATAAGTCTTCCTTGCCGTGAGGGTGAATTCGCCCAGAGGCGAGTACTTCTCTCGTTATCGGCAGGAACCGGGGAAATTATAACGTTTTGTGATCATTTTTGATTAGCGTGGCTTCATTAGTCACACAGCTGACGTTAACCATCACCTCGCGCTTAGTTATGTCATTTGTGATGTGATAAGTTCAGAATGAAAACGTTGTTTCGAAAATTCAACGATAAAAAAGGAGACATCATGTCCTGGAACCCTGACCCCGCCCGCTATGAAAATATGCAGTACCGCTACTGCGGAAAAAGCGGCTTGCGCCTGCCAGCACTGTCGCTTGGTTTGTGGCATAGCTTTGGCCACGTACACCCTCTCGAATCCCAGCGCGCGCTGCTGCGCAAAGCCTTCGATCTCGGTATTACCCATTTTGATCTTGCCAACAACTACGGTCCACCAGCGGGTAGTGCAGAAGAAAATTTTGGCCGCCTTCTGCGGGAGGATTTTGCCGGGTATCGCGACGAACTGATTATCTCCACTAAAGCGGGTTACGACATGTGGTCGGGGCCGTATGGGTCTGGCGGTTCGCGTAAATATTTGCTTGCCAGTCTCGATCAAAGTCTGAAGCGGATGGGTCTGGAGTATGTTGATATTTTCTATTCCCATCGCGTCGATGAAAATACGCCGATGGAAGAGACTGCGGCGGCACTGGCCCATGCTGTGCTAAGCGGTAAAGCGCTGTATATCGGGATTTCATCCTATTCAACGGAGCGCACCCAGAAAATGGCTGACCTGTTGCATGAGTGGAAAATTCCGCTGCTTATGCATCAGCCATCCTACAACCTGCTCAACCGCTGGGTAGATAAGACCGGCCTGTTGGATACGCTTAAGCAAAACGGGACGGGTTGTATTGCGTTTACCCCGCTGGCGCAGGGGTTGCTTACCGGAAAATACCTGAACGGGATCCCTGAAGATTCTCGCATGCAGCGCGAGGGTAAAAAGGTACGCGGCCTGACGGAAAAAATGCTGACCGAAGCCAATCTCAACAGCCTGCGTTTGCTGAGTGAAATGGCGCATGTCCGTGGACAGACGATGGCGCAGATGGCACTGAGCTGGTTGCTCAAGGATGAACGCGTCACCTCAGTGCTGATCGGTGCAAGTCGCCCGGCCCAGATCGAAGAAAACGTTCGGGCCCTGGATAACCTGCACTTCAGCGAAGATGAGCTGGAAAGGATTGATCGACATGTTGCGGACGGGGAGTTGAACCTGTGGCAGGCATCATCGGATAAATAGGTCTTTTTCGCCCCCTCAGCCCGTAGGGCGAGGGGGATACGTACTTTACTTCTTACTGATCTTATCCAGATACCCCATCACAAACGCTGACAACACAAACGTCAGATGGATAATGACGTACCACATCAGTTTGTTATCCGGGACATTTTTCGCGTCCATAAATACGCGTAACAGGTGGATAGAGGAGATCGCCACAATCGACGCTGCCACTTTATTCTTCAGCGACGAGGCATCCATTTTGCCCAGCCAGCTGAGTTTCTCTTTACGCTCATCAATATCCAGCTGGGAGACAAAATTTTCGTAGCCAGAGAACATCACCATCACCAGCAGTCCGCCCACCAGGGTCATATCTACCAGCGACAGCAGAACCAGAATCAAATCCGCTTCGGCAATGGAAAAAATGTTCGGCAGAACATGCCAGATTTCCTGAAAGAACTTAATCGTCAGAGCGATAAGCGCCAGCGAAAGGCCAAAATAGACGGGAGCCAGTATCCAGCGAGAGGCGTACATGGCATTTTCAAAAAAGCGTTCCATAAAGTCCTGTTTGCAAAAGAAACCAGCGCCCAGTATATCTCAACGGCGCTGACTGTTTGCAATAACTCAACGGTACGTCACTCAGACGTTATCCGGGTTAACCTCCGGACGTGCGTACTCAGGCCAGACAAGCGCCACCAGCTCAGGATAGGCTTCCAGACTGAACTCACGAAAGCACTGACGCAGATTTAATACGTCGAGGTCAGAATATGATACTTTCTCACCGTTCAGACAGCGTTTTTTGATATTATCATAATATTTATACACTGCTGAATTCAGGTCGCTGCAGCGACGCTGTGCCTCAAACAGTCCGGGCGTATCATTAATTTCCGACATTTTCATGCGTTTAATTGTCGCGTGTAAAAAGTCGATATATTCATGGTTCACCCGCCAGTACCAAACAGGCGTTACTGAGTTCATCAATACAGAGAAATGATCTTCCCCTTCCTCTTTTGTCATCCGTTCAGGTTGTGGAGGTTCACTGGCGTCCTTCGACACTTTCGTTTTATTGAATTCCTGCATCAATAAAAGAACACCAGCGGTCAGTAATAGTAATGTGATGACCGTAAAAAAGATGCTGTTCATGGGTAGGCTCCATTTTTTTTGATTTTAAAATTGCCTCATGATATTGTCAACGAATCTCACGCCTTTACCAACCCCACCCTGTTGAAATTAAAGGAAATTAAAAATGCTGCCCGACTATCTCGTCCCGGCTAAGTACCACATTGCGTCTGTGGAACAGCAACCCGCGGAAGCAGAAAAAGAGGCGAGTTTCACTCAGGGAAAAAGAAAGCTCTCCGATTTCGAGCCTGACATATTAATTGGCGTTTCCCAAACAGGGAAATCCCGTAATATGTTGCTGGAAGAGCACGATCGTCATATAAAGGACCGCTTATTTCGCGCTATAAAAATTGAAGCCTTTGTCCATCTGCTGAATGACCTGCAAGCCGAAGGCGAAATAGATGCCCAGAAACTAAGTCAAATAATGGCCGAAAAAACAGAAGAAATAAATGAAGCGGGCAATGAAATTTGGCTTAATCTAATTACACGAGAAAAAAACAACCCTATATTTTACACCCTGGGGGAAGATTAACGTGAAAGAAATTAAAAATAACGACGTTTATTTGACTTTAGATGATAAAAAAAGTGATGAATTTATCTTAAAGCAAAATCTCGACGCGCTGAGAAAGACAAAAAATGACGAGATGACGCGTATAACACAAGATTTGGTATCGATCCCGGCGACGCTGGTGCGTCTGAAATGGCAGAATCGCCGTGAAATTTACCCGCTACAGGTCAAAGAAGAAATTTACGGTGCCGTGGTGAATGCCATCATCGAGCAGCGTCCAGAGCTGAAAGAGAAGGTGCTGGGACGTCTTGAGGCCAATTATCAGTATCTGCTTGCCAGAGAAATCGCCACCCTGCGTCTGACGCGCAAGCTGTCAGACGGTGAGTACCGTACCTCAAACGTCACCTGCGTGGCGCTTGATGAGGACGCGCTGGCTTCTCACCCGACCGCTCCTGCATCCACTGATACAAAAAAATAATCAAACCGATATGCATAAAAAAAGCCGGCTTTCGCCAGCTCTTTTTTACTTCACGGTCGCTTTCTCTTCGCCGACCAGCCCAATCTTCAGATAACCCGCCTGATGCAGCGTGTCCATTACCTTCATCATGGTTTCATAATCGACGGTTTTATCCGCACGGAAGAAGACCGTGGTGTCCTTCTTGCCACCCGTGAGCTGATCCAGCGCCGGGATGACAGAGTCGGCCGTCACCGGGTCGTTCCCGAGGAACATGGATTTATCCGCTTTTACCGAGATATAGATTGGCTTCTCCGGGCGCGGCTGTGGCTGGCTGGAAGAGGCAGGTAGATTCACCTTCACATCCACCGTCGCCAGCGGCGCAGCCACCATGAAGATAATCAGCAGAACCAGCATAACGTCGATAAACGGCGTTACGTTGATTTCATGCATTTCGCCGTTATCGTCCAGATTTTCGTTCAGACGCATCGCCATAGTATCAACCTGCGCGCAGTTTAGACGCCGCGTGCACCGGCTTAACCGAGCTGGCATTCAAATCAAGATCGCGACTTTGCAGCAGCAGAACCTGTGCTGCAACATCGCCGAGAGTGGCTTTGTAACTGCCAATCATACGCGCGAAGATGTTGTAGATAACCACAGCCGGGATTGCTGCAACCAGACCGATTGCCGTCGCCAGCAGCGCTTCCGCGATACCCGGCGCAACCACCGCAAGGTTGGTAGTTTGAGACTGCGCGATACCGATAAAGCTGTTCATGATGCCCCAGACCGTACCGAAAAGCCCGATGAACGGCGAGATCGCACCGATCGTCGCCAGATAACCATTGCCACGGCCCATATGTCGACCTACAGCGGCAACACGACGCTCCAGACGGAAGCCGGTACGTTCTTTAATACCTTCGTTATCTTCACTGCCAGCGGAAAGTTCCAGCTCGTTCTGAGCTTCATTAACTAACAGGGTGGTCAGGCTTTTTACGTGGAAGGATGAGGTCATATCTGAAGCCTGATCCAGAGAGCGGGCTTCAGCCAGTTGCTGTTGCTCCCGCTTAAGGCGACGCTTCTGCGAAAGCAGTTCAGCACTTTTGCTGAAGAAGATAGCCCAGGTGACAACGGACGCCAGAATCAGGCCGATCATCACAATCTTAACCACGATGTCAGCATGTTGATACATGCCCCAAACGGAGAGATCCGTCTGCATCAAATTATTACCCACTCTGTATCTCCAGGACGCAAATCACAAAATCTGAGCGTAATAATATCAAAACGTCGTCGAATTGATAGTAGTTCTCATTAGTATTTGCATGGTGCCGTAATTTTCGCTCACTTTCCTTGCGCTTACGCAGTAAAAATTTCTTATGCGGTTTTTTGCTAATATTTTCTGCTTATTCGATAAGCATCCGGGTGCAGTTTTTTACAATCGTGGTAGTCTGGACGTCCAGACGTATAAAAACAGGGTTAGCGAACATGACAAAGAAGCATCTTGATACCACGCTGGTACAGGCAGGACGCAGCAAAAAATACACCCAGGGATCGGTCAATAGCGTGATTCAACGCGCCTCCTCATTAGTGTTTGATACCGTTGAGGAGAAAAAAAACGCCACGCGCAACCGCGCAAAAGGCGGACTTTTTTATGGTCGTCGCGGCACGCTAACCCATTTTTCACTCCAGGAGGCCATGTGCGAGCTGGAAGGCGGCGTGGGCTGTGCGCTGTTCCCGTGCGGGGCGGCTGCGGTCGCCAATACGATTCTGGCGTTTGTGGAACAAGGCGATCATATCCTGATGACCAACACCGCCTATGAACCCAGCCAGGACTTCTGCACCAAAATCCTCAGTAAGCTCGGCGTAACAACCGGTTGGTTCGACCCGCTGATCGGCGAAGGTATTGCAGAACTTATTCAGCCAAACACGCGCATTGTGTTCCTGGAATCTCCAGGGTCACTCACCATGGAAGTGCACGACGTCCCGGCTATCGTGAAAGCGGTACGCCGCAAAGCGCCAGAGGCGATCATCATGATCGATAACACGTGGGCGGCGGGCGTGCTGTTTAAAGCACTGGAGTTTGACATTGATATCTCGATTCAGGCGGCGACCAAATACCTGATTGGCCATTCTGACGGCATGATTGGTACTGCGGTATCCAATGCACGCTGCTGGGATCAGCTGCGCGAAAATGCCTACCTGATGGGGCAAATGGTTGATGCGGATACCGCCTATATGACCAGCCGCGGGATCCGTACGCTGGGCGTGCGCCTGCGTCAGCATCACGAAAGCAGCCTGAAAATAGCCGAATGGCTGGCGCAACACCCGCAGGTTGAACGCGTCAACCATCCGGCGTTACCCGGCAGCAAAGGTCATGAATACTGGCAACGTGACTTTACGGGGAGTAGCGGTTTGTTCTCATTCGTTCTTAAAAAACGGCTGGATAATGACGAACTGGCAAACTATCTGGATAATTTTACCCTCTTCAGCATGGCCTATTCCTGGGGCGGCTTTGAATCCCTGATCCTGCCTAACCAGCCGGAGCAGATCGCGGCTTTACGTCCCGGCGGCGAAGTGGACTTCAGCGGAACCCTGATTCGACTGCATATCGGTTTAGAAAATGTTGACGATTTAATCGCGGATTTAGCGGCAGGGTTTGAACGTATCGTGTAGAGTGCAGGCTGAAAATGTACTCCCTGGACGTTTTTGTGAACATTGCTACCAGAAAAGTCTGTATGAGTTGCGCCCGTGATCAAACCCGAAGCGCAAATAAAGGAGTACAATAGTTTCATATCTGCTGTTCCACAGGAAAGTCCATGGCTGTTATTCAAGATATTATCGCAGCGCTCTGGCAACATGATTTTGCCGCGCTGGCGGACCCTCACGTCTTAGGTATCGTCTACTTCGTGATGTTCGCGACTCTGTTTCTGGAAAATGGATTACTGCCAGCGTCATTTTTACCCGGTGACAGTTTGCTTTTACTTGCCGGGGCGTTGATCGGCAAAGGCGTCATGGACTTCACGCCAACGATGGTGATCCTCACTTCCGCAGCCAGCCTGGGCTGCTGGCTGAGCTATTTGCAGGGCCGCTGGCTTGGGAACACGCGCGTCGTGAAAAGCTGGCTGGCCCAGTTACCGCATAAATATCATCAACGTGCGACCTGCATGTTTGATCGGCATGGCCTGCTGGCACTGCTGGCCGGGCGTTTTCTGGCGTTTGTTCGTACTCTGCTGCCAACAATGGCGGGCATTTCTGGTCTGTCGAACCGCCGCTTCCAGTTCTTTAACTGGCTGAGCGCCCTGTTGTGGGTTGGTGTGGTCACGACGCTCGGCTACGCGCTGAATATGATCCCGTTCGTGAAACACCACGAAGATCAGGTGATGACCTTCCTGATGGTGCTGCCGATTTTCCTGCTGGTGGCAGGGCTGGTAGGGACCATCGCGGTAGTGATTAAGAAAAAGTACTGCAGTGCATAAACAAAAGCCGGGTGGCGCTACCGCTTACCCGGCCTAAGCTTCCCCTTCACGCTCCCTGCATGGTTCTTATACGTGACGCATCTTCCCCCGGCGTGACGCCGAAGTAGCGCTTAAACTCCCGACTGAACTGCGACGCACTTTCATAGCCCACCCTCATCGCCGCCGCGCTGGCCTTCATGCCATCGTGGATCATCAGCATTCGCGCCTTATGCAGGCGGTAGGTTTTGAGATACTGCAGCGGTGAAGTGCTGGTCACCGACTTAAAATTATGGTGAAACGCCGAAACACTCATATTCGCTTCTGCCGCGAGCTGGTCGACGCTCAGGTTTTCCGTGTACTGACTTTCAATACGCTTGAGCACGCGGCTTATCAGGCTGAAGTGGGTCTGTCGGCTCACCAGCGCGAGTAAAGCCCCTCCCCCCGGCCCCAGCAGTACATGGTAGAGAATTTCGCGGATAATCTGCTTGCCGAGAATACGTGCATCCAGCGGCCTGTCCATTACGTCCAGCAGACGCTCAATGGCGCAGAGGATCTCTTCAGATAATGTCGCGGAGTTAATCCCGCTTGATGCCATTGAAGGCTGGAAAAGCTCGTCTTCACCAATCTCCATCAGCAGCTCCTGCAACTGAAGAATATCGACATTGACGCGAATACCCGCCAGCGGAACGGCCTCTGTCGCGAAAGTTTCACATTCAAAGGGTAAAGGTACTGTCAGCAGCAGGTATTCATTGGTGTCGTAACGGAAGACTCGTTCATTGATATAGCCAATTTTATGGCCAGAAAAGAGAAAAACGATGCCTGGTTGATACATGACCGGCGTGCGCGTCCCGGGTTGCGTACCGTAGAGCAGGCGAATGTCCGGCAGCAAATTGCTGACACTATTTTCATTATCTATCAGTCTCTTAATCTGCATTGTGAGCTGATGACAGATCGCTTCACGGTTCATATTACGTTACTCCGGGTACGGTTTCCGACGTTGATAGTGTGCGTGCTTTTCCGCGCTTTCTCCAGCGCGCTGTAGAAATGGGCAAGACATCGGCAGGAATGTGCATTGAGAGGATAGCCCCGGACAGCCACAATGTGCAGCATCAGGTAGCCTTCTGCGCCACCACGATTTTTCACCCACATAAGGGAACGAGCAATGAACAACTTTAATCTCCACACCCCAACCCGCATTCTGTTTGGTAAAGGCGCTATTGCCGAGTTGCGCGCACAGATCCCTGCTGACGCCCGCGTACTGATCACCTACGGTGGCGGCAGCGTGAAAAAAACCGGCGTGCTGGATCAGGTTTACAGTGCCCTGGAAGGTCTGGACGTGCGTGAATTCGGCGGCATTGAGCCAAACCCGTCTTACGAAACGCTGATGAATGCAGTGAAAATCGCCCGCGAAGAGAACATCACCTTCCTGCTGGCCGTTGGCGGTGGCTCAGTGCTGGATGGCACTAAGTTCATCGCCGCAGCGGCACATTACGCTGACGGCATCGACCCATGGCATATCCTGGAAACCCGTGGCAGCGACGTGAAAAGCGCTATCCCGATGGGCTCCGTACTGACTCTGCCAGCCACGGGCTCTGAATCCAACAAAGGTGCCGTGATCTCCCGCAAAACCACCGGTGATAAACAGGCCTTTATGAACGAACACGTTCAGCCTGTGTTCGCCATCCTCGACCCGGTTTACACCTACACCCTGCCTGCACGTCAGGTGGCTAACGGTGTGGTCGACGCCTTTGTGCATACCGTTGAGCAGTACGTGACCTACCCGGTGGATGCCAAAATTCAGGATCGCTTCGCGGAAGGCATTTTGCTGACGCTGGTTGAAGAAGGTCCGAAAGCGCTGAAAGAGCCAGAAAACTACGATGTTCGCGCCAATGTGATGTGGGCGGCAACGCAGGCGCTTAATGGCCTGATCGGTGCGGGTGTGCCTCAGGACTGGGCAACCCATATGCTGGGCCACGAACTGACGGCCATGCACGGTCTGGATCACGCTCAGACGCTGGCCGTAGTACTGCCTGCGCTGTGGAACGAAAAACGTGACACCAAACGCGCCAAACTGCTGCAGTACGCCGAGCGCGTGTGGAACATTACCGAAGGTTCTGACGATGCGCGTATTGATGCCGCCATCGAAGCGACCCGCAACTTCTTTGAAGGCCTGGGCGTGCCAACGCGTCTCTCTGGCTACGGCCTGGATGGTAGCTCCATCCCTACCCTGCTGGCGAAACTGGAAGAACACGGTATGACTCACCTGGGTGAGCACGGCGACATCACGCTGGACGTGAGCCGTCGTATCTACGAAGCGGCACGCTAAGCGTTTTTGTCCTCCCGACTTTCGTTTTTTGACATTTCGTCCAGACTTAATGCACACCCCATCGTCGGAGAAACCCTCCGACGATGCGCACCTGAAGGAGGAAAAATGGCAAACCAAACCGTAATCAGGCTGAAGGACGGCAACGTGATGCCCCAACTGGGGCTCGGCGTATGGAAAGCCGGTAACGACGAGGTCGTCTCCGCCATTCATAAAGCCCTGGAAGTCGGCTACAGGTCGATTGATACCGCCGCTGCGTACAAAAACGAAGACGGTGTGGGTAAGGCACTGGCCAGCGCTGGCCTGCCCCGCGACGACCTTTTCATTACCACTAAACTGTGGAACGACGATCAAAAGCGCCCCCGCGAAGCCCTGCAGGAGAGCCTGGACAAGCTCCAGCTCGATTACATCGATCTCTGGCTGATGCACTGGCCTGTTCCGGCTATCGACCATTATGTTGATGCCTGGAAAGGAATGATTGAGCTGCAAAAAGAGGGACGGGTGAAAAGTATCGGTGTTTGTAATTTCCAGGTTCACCATCTGCAGCGCCTGATCGACGAGACGGGTATCGCTCCTGTCATCAATCAGATCGAGCTGCACCCGCTGATGCAGCAGCGCCAGCTTCACGCCTGGAACGCAACCCACAATATCCAGACCGAATCCTGGAGCCCGCTGGCTCAGGGTGGTGAAGGCGTATTTGATCAGAAAATTATTCGCGACCTGGCGGATAAATACGGTAAGACGCCAGCACAGATTGTGATTCGCTGGCATCTGGATAACGGCCTGGTGGTGATCCCGAAATCGGTCACCCCTTCGCGCATCGCCGAGAACTTCGACGTCTGGGATTTCCGCCTGGACAAAGATGAGTTGGGTGAGATTGCGAAACTGGATAAGGGCAAACGGCTTGGGCCAGACCCGGATCAGTTTGGCGGATAGATAAAAAAACCCCGGCTTGCCGGGGTTTTTATTTTACGCTTTACGTTTGGCTGGCTTCTTCGCCGTCGTCCCACCGTTTGAACGCTGGTGCACGATCGGTGTGTGCTTGGTCAACGCCGGGCGCGTATTGCGATTCTGACGACGCGCCTCGCGCATTTCATCCAGGGTAGGAGCCGGTACCAGACAGTCGCGACGCGAGCCAATCAGGTGCTTTTTACCCATATCTTCCAGCGCCTGACGGATCAGCGGCCAGTTTTTCGGATCGTGATAACGCAGCAGCGCTTTGTGCAGACGGCGCTGTTTATCCCCTTTTGGCACCACCACGTCTTCGCTCTTATAACCAATCTTACTCAGCGGGTTCTTGCCGGTGTAATACATGGTCGTCGAGTTGGCGAGCGGTGACGGGTAGAAGTTCTGCACCTGATCCAGACGGAAGCGACGCTGTTTCAGCCACAGCGCCAGGTTCACCATGTCCTCATCGCGCGTACCCGGGTGGGCAGAGATGAAGTAAGGGATTAGGTACTGCTCTTTCCCTGCCTGCTTAGAGTAGGTATCGAACAACTGTTTAAAGCGATCATAGCTGCCCATGCCCGGCTTCATCATTTTCGACAGCGGGCCTTCTTCGGTGTGCTCCGGCGCAATCTTCAGATAGCCGCCAACGTGGTGCGTTGCCAGCTCTTTGATGTAGCGCGGATCTTCCACGGCGATGTCGTAACGTACTCCGGAGGCGATGAGGATCTTCTTGATGCCTTTAAGGTCGCGGGCGCGGCGATAGAGATTGATTGTCGGCTCATGGTTGGTATCCATGTGCTGGCAGATATCCGGATAGACGCAGGACAGACGACGGCAGGTTTGCTCTGCACGCGGCGACTTACAGCGCAGCATGTACATGTTGGCGGTTGGGCCGCCAAGATCGGAGATCACGCCAGTAAAACCCGGTACGGTATCGCGAATAGCTTCGATCTCATTGATGATCGAATCTTCAGAGCGGCTCTGGATGATGCGTCCTTCATGCTCGGTAATAGAGCAGAACGAGCACCCGCCGAAGCAGCCGCGCATGATGTTGATCGAGAAGCGGATCATCTCATACGCCGGGATACGGGCGTTGCCATATGCCGGGTGCGGCACGCGCTTATAAGGCAGCGCAAAGACGCTATCCATCTCTTCAGTTGACAGCGGGATCGCTGGCGGGTTGATCCAGATATAGCGCTCGCCGTGTTTCTGCAGCAGTGCGCGGGCACAGCCCGGGTTGGTTTCATGGTGCAGAATACGCGACGCATGCGCGTAGAGCACTTTGTCAGCTTTTACCTTCTCGTAGGACGGCAGCAGTACGTAGGTTTTTTCCCACGGTTTCGGGCGTGGCGGCTGCACGACAATCGCCTTCGCTTCCGCTTTCTTTGGCTCAACCGGCTTGTTATCGGCACACGGCAAATCTTCACCATACGGATGCGGGATCGGGTCGATTTTGCCCGGCATATCAATAATACGGGAATCCACCCCGCTCCAGCCCGGCAGCGCCTCTTTCACCATAATCGCGGTATTGCGCACGTCGCGGATGCTGCTCACCGGCTCGCCCTGCGACAGACGGTGCGCCACTTCCACCAGCGGACGCTCGCCGTTACCGTAAATCAGCATATCGGCTTTGGAATCTACCAGCACCGAGCGGCGCACGGTATCTGACCAGTAATCGTAGTGCGCGGTGCGGCGCAGACTTGCTTCAATGCCGCCCAGGATCACCGGCACATCTTTCCAGGCTTCTTTACAGCGTTGGGTATACACCAGGGTGGCGCGGTCCGGACGTTTGCCCGCCACGTTATCCGGGGTGTAGGCATCGTCATGACGCAGCTTACGGTCAGCGGTATAGCGGTTGATCATTGAGTCCATATTGCCGGCGGTCACACCGAAGAACAGGTTGGGTTTACCCAGACGCATGAAGTCGTCTTTGCTGTTCCAGTCCGGCTGAGAGATGATCCCCACGCGGAAGCCTTGTGCTTCGAGCATGCGGCCACAAATGGCCATGCCGAAGCTCGGATGGTCAACGTAGGCATCGCCCGTGACCAGAATGATGTCGCAGCTGTCCCAGCCCAGTTGGTCCATCTCTTCCCGGGACATCGGCAGGAACGGCGCCGGTCCAAAGCAGGCCGCCCAGTACTGGGGCCAGGAGAAGAGGTCACGATCCGGCTGGATCAGGGAAATTGCGCTCATAATGCTTCCGAAGAAAAAATAGACAAAAGGAGCCGGATTATACGCTGTTCATCCGCCACATTTGAAGAAAAGGATGCATGAAGCAGACAGATATTCCTGGAAGTCGTTAAAATACAGCGCCCTGTTAATTTTGGATCATAATATCCACTATATCTTCCGGTGTTTTGCCCCCGGAACGTGTTCTTGCGCGGAGTTCTGCTGTGAAGTCCAACGATTCGTTACACATTTCCCAGCTGCGGGTTGTCCTTCACCTCTGCGGTTTTCTGGTTCTGCTGTACAGCCTTTCGATGCTGCCGCCAATGGTCATCGCCCTGCTGAATAAAGAGCGGACCTACTTTGCGTTTTTAACCACCTTTTTAACCTTTTTCAGCCTGGGTGGAGTGACGTGGAGGGCAACCCGTCATGCCGGTATTCAGTTGCGCACCCGCGACGGGTTTGTGATTATCGTGCTGTTCTGGCTGCTGTTTTCATTGATCAGTGCCATGCCGTTATGGATGGACGATGGTCTGCATCTTTCCTTTGCTGACGCGCTCTTCGAAGGGGTTTCCGGGATAACCACTACCGGTGCAACGGTAATCGGGGACGTCAGCGCCCTGCCTAAGTCGTACCTATATTACCGCGCCCAGCTGAATTTCATTGGTGGCTTAGGCGTCATCGTGTTGGCCGTCGCGGTCCTGCCGCTGCTGGGCATCGGTGGCATGAAACTGTATCAGTCAGAGATGCCGGGGCCGTTCAAGGAGGAGCGTCTGACTCCCCGCCTTGCCGATACCGCGCGCACGCTGTGGGTAACTTACTTCGCGCTGGGCGCGGCCTGCACCCTGGCCTACTGGCTGGCGGGCATGTCTTTTTTTGACGCCATCTGTCACGGGCTTTCGACCGTGTCATTGGGCGGATTCTCCACCCGCAGCGAGAGCATTGGTTTTTACGACAGCCACGCGATTGAACTCGTCGCCGGCGCGTTTTCGCTGCTCTCCGCGTTCAACTTCACCCTCTGGTACGTCGCGATTGTCAGACGCACCCTGAAGCCGATTCGCCGCAGCCCGGAGGTTAAATTCTTTCTGGGTGCCGCCGCAGTGGTGATTGTCATTACCGCCTGGCAGGTCTGGCATGCGGGGATGTACAACGCGACGGATAGCCTGGTTCATGCTTTCTTCCTGGCCAGTTCGATGATGACCGATAACGGTCTTTCGACGGCCGATTATGCGCACTGGCCTGCCCACACCATTTTCCTGCTGTTGAGCGCCAGCTTTTTTGGTGGCTGCGTGGGTTCGACCTGTGGCGGGATCAAAGCACTGCGTTTTCTGATCATGTTCAAACAGAGTATTCAGGAAATGAATCAGCTTGCACATCCGCGCGCGCTACTGAGTATCAAGGTCGGTAAAAGCGTGGTGAATGAACGCGTCCTGCGCTCGGTATGGAGCTTCTTTTTCCTCTACGTGATGATTACGGGCTTTTTTGTCTGGGCGCTCAATCTGATGGGCTACGACCTGTTTACGTCATTTGCAACGGTCGCTGCCTGTATCAATAACATGGGGCTGGGTTTTGGCGAGACCGCGTCCACCTTCGGGACGTTAAAAGAAGAGGCCAAGCTGTTGATGTGCGCAGCGATGATCTTAGGGCGTCTGGAAATTTATCCGGTGCTGATCCTCTTCTCGCGCTTTTTCTGGCGGGCATAAAACATTCCCGGCGAACCGGGAATGTCGGGGGGTTATGGCGCAGGGTTGACCAGCATCTGCCCCACTGACCCCCTGTCCATCATCTCCAGCGTCTGGCTGTGGAACAGGAACGGGAAGTGCGGCCACGAAGGCTGACCATAGTAGACAAGCAGTTCGACCTGACCATCCACCCAGACGGTGTCTTTCCAGCCACGGTCTTCCGGGAAAGGCATCGCGCCGTTCACGTTGCGGATCAGGAATGACACACCTTCAATATGGAACGACTGCGGCATGTCGGAACGCACGGTCCAGCGCTCCCAACTACCCTGCTGCGCGGTAATGTCGATACGGTTGACGTCCCACAGCGCGCCGTTGATACCCGGATCGTCGCCCAGGCTGATATCGCGGCTGCGCACAGGCGAACCGCTCATGATCTCCTGCGGCAGCAGGCGCATGGGCAGGCTGTCGGTCACCAACGGCAGCAGACCGGTTGGGCGCAGGGTCAGCACCAGAGTAGAAACAAGAATGCTCGACGGCTCAAAGAACCCTCGAATACGGTCAACAATACTTGCTGCTTCACCGCAGGTGACAGACACTTCATCCCCATTCGTCATATCAATGAGAATTTCACGACGTTCACCCGGCGACAGCGCCAGTTGTTTGACGGAAACCGGCGCAGGTAAAAAGCCCTGGTCACCGGAGATCACGTGCAGCGCGCGGCCATCACTCATTTTCAGCTGATAACGGCGCGAGTTTGAGGCGTTGAGCAGACGCAGACGCACCCAGCCACGCGAGACTTCAACGTAAGGGCTTTGCGCACCATTGACCAGCAGCGTGTCGCCGACGAAGCCACCGCTGCCCGGCTCGCTGTATTCCGGCGTACCGAAATTATCCAGACGTTTGTCCTGGATAATGATCGGGAAATCATCCACACCGTAGTGATTCGGGATCGGCAGGGATTTGCTGACCTCATCTTCTACCAGCCACATCCCGGCCAGACCGTTATACACCTGTTGTGCAGTGCGGTTAGGGGTATTGGCGTGATACCACAGCGTTGCCGCACTCTGACGAATGGGCAGCACTGGCGCCCAGTCAGCATTGGGTGACATCATCCTCGGCGCACCGCCAATCAGCGGGCCAGGAACCTGTAAACCGCTGATGGTCATGGCAACATTTTCGGACGTGCGGTTACTGTAGATGAGTTTAACGTCATCGCCATTCCATACGCGTATGGTCGGCCCAAGGTAACGCCCGTTAATGCCCCATACCGGCGCACGCGTCCCCTGGGTAAAGGACCAGTGGCTGCGCTGTAATGTCAGGAAAAGCGGTTGTCCGCGACGGGATTCAATTAACGGCGGAATGGGCAGCGGCTGTTGCTGCCCGGCGGCGCTGGCTGTCAGCGGCATCGCACCCGCACAAAGGGCGATCCCTGAAGCCTGAATAAACTGACGCCGACTGAGTGACATATAAGCTCCATCTGAAACGACTAACAACGCGGGAATTCGTTTTCCCTTTAACGCCGGATTAAATCTTACCGGCGGCTTCTCTCTCTGCGACTTCTTTGTCGAGCAGCGCAATATGCTGAGCCATCAGCTCGCGGCAGTGTGCTGCCAGCTCACGCACCTGATCTTTACCGTATTTGCTGGTATCGACGGGTGGCAGCATTTCGACAATTACCAACCCATTATTCAGGCGATTAAGATTAATCTTATTAGAAGTATTGGAAACACACACAGGAATAATTGGAACACCTGCCGCAATTGCGGCATGAAACGCGCCAGTTTTAAACGGCAGCAGGCCACGACCACGGCTGCGCGTCCCTTCCGGGAACATCCAGATGGATATTCTGCGTTTTTTAAAATGATTCACGACTTCCGCAATAGTGCTGTGCGCTTTTGCACGGTTATTACGGTCGATCAGCAGGTTACCGGTGAGCCAGTACAACTGGCCGAAAAACGGGATCCACAGCAGGCTCTTTTTCCCCACCGTCACGGTTGGTGGAAGAACGATATTAGAGGCCGTCACCATATCGTAGTTGTTCTGATGGTTGGCGATAAAGATGGCATTACCGAAATTCTCAGCGCCTTCCGGCAAACGTTTTTCAACCTTCAGACCAAACAGCGGCGCAAGACGACCAAACATATGACCAAAGGTGGCAACATGCTTCGGATTACGCGGGCTGAACAGGCAATAAATAGAGCCGAAAATACAGACCAGAATGCAGTAGATAACGGTAAGAATAAGACGAACAATGTATAGCATAGCGACCTCTGAAGCCCCAACAGCTGACAATTATACTTCACCTGTGGCCAGGTAAGGACTTTATTACGAGCGCGTATTGTTAATCGCAACGCACGAATTAACAACGATTTTACGGGAAATTTTATTGAAACTCCCCCTCCGGACAGAGGGGGATATCACGACATTACTCTTCGCTGTCACCTGCGGTGCTGCGTGCAGGAGAGTCAATCTCCACGCGGTCAATACGCTGCAGGCCACGCATCAGTGAACCGCGACGGCCGCGCTCACCGACGACCTTCTGCAACTCTTCCGGACGAAGTTTGATTTTACGCTTACCGACATGAATGGTCAGCGTGCTCTGCGGCGGCAGAAGGAAGAGGTGCGCGAGACCATCTTCACCCTTCGCTGCTTCCGCCGACGGGATGTTGATGATCTTGTTACCCTTGCCTTTTGACAGTTCAGGCAGATCGCTAACCGGGAACATCAGCATACGCCCGGCGGTGGTGATCGCCAGCAGCATGTCACTCTCATTCTCAATCACCAGCGGCGGCATAACGTGGGCGTTATCCGGCAGGCTAATCAGCGCCTTACCGGCACGGTTGCGAGAGACAAGATCGTTAAAGGTACAGATAAAACCGTAACCGGCATCAGACGCCAGCAGCAGTTTCTGCTCGTCGGCTTCCATCAGCATATGGTCAACCGTGGCACCCGGCGGCAGCGTCAGCTTGCCGGTGAGCGGCTCGCCCTGCCCGCGCGCGGAAGGCAGCGTGATTGGGTCAATCGCGTAGCTACGGCCCGTAGAGTCGATAAACGCCACCGGCTGGTTGCTCTTCCCTTTCACGGCGGCTTTGAAGCTGTCGCCCGCTTTGTAGCTCAGCCCTGGCGCGTCGATGTCGTGGCCTTTAGCGCTGCGCACCCAGCCGCTTTGTGACAGGACAATGGTCACCGGCTCGGACGGCTGCATGTCGTGCTCGTTCATTGCCTTCGCTTCTTCGCGCTCGTGCAGCGGAGAACGACGGTCATCACCAAATGCGTCGGCATCGGCCTGCAGCTCTTTTTTCAGCAGGTTGTTCATCTTGCGTTCGGACGCGAGGATCGCCTGCAGCTGATCGCGCTCTTTTTCCAGATCGCTCTGCTCACCGCGGATCTTCATCTCTTCCAGTTTGGCAAGATGGCGCAGTTTCAGTTCGAGGATCGCTTCGGCCTGGGTTTCGCTGATGCCAAAGCGCGACATCAGCGCAGGCTTAGGCTCGTCCTCGGTACGAATGATCTCAATCACTTCGTCGATATTGAGGAACGCCACCAGCAAACCTTCGAGGATATGCAGGCGCTTAAGCACTTTCTCCAGACGGTGGTTCAGACGACGGCGTACCGTATCGCGGCGGAAGGTCAGCCATTCGGTGAGGATCTCCAGCAGGTTTTTCACCGCCGGACGCCCGTCGAGGCCAATCATGTTCAGGTTGATGCGGTAGCTTTTTTCCAGATCGGTGGTGGCAAACAGGTGGTTCATCACCTGCTCCATGTCCACGCGGTTGGAACGCGGCACGATCACCAGACGAGTCGGGTTCTCGTGATCCGATTCGTCGCGCAGATCGTCCACCATCGGCAGCTTCTTATTGCGCATCTGGGCGGCAATCTGTTCCAGCACTTTGGCGCCGGAGACCTGATGCGGCAGCGCGGTGATCACCACCGCACCGTCTTCTTTGGTCCACACCGCGCGCATACGCACGGAGCCGCGACCGTTCTGGTAGATTTTACGGATTTCCGCGCGGGAGGTGATGATCTCCGCTTCGGTTGGATAGTCCGGCCCCTGCACAATATCCAGCAGCTCGTCCAGCGAGGTTTTCGGCTGTTCAATCAGGGTGATGGCGGCTTTCGCCACTTCACGCAGGTTGTGCGGCGGGATGTCTGTCGCCATACCAACCGCGATACCGGTGGTGCCGTTCAGCAGAATGTTCGGCAGGCGCGCAGGCAGCATCTTCGGCTCCTGCATCGTGCCGTCGAAGTTTGGCACCCAGTCAACGGTTCCCTGACCCAGTTCGCCCAGCAGCACTTCGGCATATTTAGACAGACGGGATTCGGTATAACGCATCGCTGCGAAGGATTTTGGATCGTCCGGCGCCCCCCAGTTCCCCTGGCCATCCACCAGTGGATAGCGGTAAGAGAACGGCTGTGCCATCAACACCATCGCTTCATAACAGGCGCTGTCGCCGTGTGGATGGTATTTACCCAGTACATCACCAACGGTACGGGCGGATTTCTTGAACTTGGCGCTGGCATTCAGCCCCAGCTCGGACATCGCATAGACGATGCGGCGCTGAACAGGCTTCAGGCCATCCCCGATAAACGGCAACGCCCTGTCCATGATGACGTACATGGAGTAGTTCAGGTAGGCGTTTTCCGTGAATTCATGTAGCGCGAGGCGCTCTGCCATATCGCTCATTACGTGTGATTCCTCAACTCAGAAACCGAAGGGTTTCAGGCAATATTGCCGCAGATACTACCTTATCTGCCGTGTTGAGTCACAAAGAAAAAGGGCCGCTTATGCGGCCTTTTCCGGGTTATTTGTTCAGCTTAATAACCTGCTTCACGTCGATTTCGAAGTCGTTCCACTCTTTATCGACCTTACCCTGGATTTCCACTTTATCCTGTGGACTTACAGTCACGCCGTTCCAGCGCTTGTGGTCAATCTCCACGTTGACCGTGCCGGTCTCATCGCGGAAGGTATAGCGATCGTCGGACAGGCGCTGGGTGATGTTCCCGCGCAGCTTCACCCAGCTGTCATCCTTCATCTCTTTCACCTTCACCGCGGTGGTGAGGTTCGCGTCATTATCGACAAAGCCGCCTGCCTGCGTTTGGGTCTGGGTTTGTGTGGCCGACGGGCCGTTAAATCCACCCTGTGCAGCAAAAACAGGGGCAGTGGTCATCATCATGATGGCGGCAATTGCAGCGAATTTTTTCATATTAACTCTCCCTTTAATCTGGTTTCGCAGTCCATTTAACAGGGTAATCCTTAACAACTTCTTAAGGGAAAAATTTATTTATTATTGCTGTACAGCAGGCGCTTACAGAGGGTTTACTGACGACATCAAGGAGGGAACATGCGCATTTTACTGGTAGAAGATGACAGGTTAATCGGCGATGGCATCAAAACGGGTTTAGGCAAAATGGGCTTTAGCGTGGACTGGTTTACCGACGGAAAAACGGGTCAGGCAGCACTGTATAGCGCGCCGTATGATGCCGTGGTGCTGGATCTGACGTTACCGGAAATTGACGGGCTGGAGATCCTGCGTGGCTGGCGCGAAAGCGGGCGCAGCGAACCGGTGCTGATCCTGACCGCGCGGGATGCACTGAACCAGCGTGTTGAAGGGTTGCGTCTGGGCGCGGATGATTACCTTTGTAAGCCGTTCGCCCTGATCGAGGTCGGTGCCCGTCTCGAAGCACTGGTCCGCCGCAGCCATGGACAGGCACGCAGCGAGCTTCGCCACGGCAACGTCACGCTCGATCCGACCCGTCTCATCGCCACGCTGGACGGCGAAACGCTGACGCTCAAACCCAAAGAATTCGCGCTGCTTGAGCTGCTGATGCGTAATGCAGGCCGGGTGTTGCCGCGTAAGCTGATCGAAGAAAAACTGTATACCTGGGACGATGAGGTCTCCAGCAATGCCATAGAGGTTCACGTCCATCATCTGCGCCGTAAACTTGGTAGCGAGTTTATCCGCACCGTGCATGGCATCGGCTATACCCTGGGTGACGCATGAAACTGAGCCTGAAACTTCGCCTGACGCTTCTCTTCCTGCTGCTCTCTCTGACGGCCTGGTTTGCCGCCAGCCTGGTCGCCTGGCAGCAGACGACACATAAGCTCGATAAGCTGTTTGATACCCAGCAAATGCTATTTGCCAAACGGCTGCTGACAATGGATCTTGATGAGATCCGTGCCCCCGAGCGCATGCGTGAGATCCCAAAGAAAGCGAAGCATGGTCGTCTGGATGACGACGCGCTGGCTTTCGCCATCTATACCGTCGACGGCAAAATGATACTGAACGACGGGGAAAACGGGCGTGATATTCCGTACCACTATCGCCGCGACGGGTTTGATAACGGGCAGCTGCAGGGCGACAACGACGAGTGGCGTTTTTTATGGCTGACCTCCCCCGACGGAAAGTACCGCGTGGTGATCGGCCAGGAGCGGGAGTACCGGCAGGATATGGCGCTGGATATAGTCAGTTCGCAGCTTACGCCGTGGCTGGTGGCGCTCCCCGTGATGCTGTTGTTGCTAATCCTACTGTTAAGCCGTGAACTCAGGCCGCTGAAAAAACTGGCGCAGACCCTGCGCTCCCGCTCGCCAGATGCCACCGAACCGCTGACGGTTCAGGGTGTCCCCACGGAAGTGCGCCCCCTGCTCGACTTGCTGAATCATCTGTTCGCCCGCACCCAGGAGATGATGACCCGCGAGCGCCGTTTTACCTCCGATGCCGCCCACGAATTACGCAGTCCGCTGGCGGCCCTGAAAGTGCAAACTGACGTGGCACAGCTCTCCTCGGACGATCCGCAGGCGCAGGCAAAAGCGCTCACACAACTGCATGCGGGTATTGACCGTGCGTCCCGGCTGGTGGATCAACTTCTTACGCTGTCGCGTCTGGATTCACTGGATAATCTTGACGATGTCGAACCGATTACCCTTGCCGATTTACTGCAGTCGGCAGTGCTGGATATCTGGCATCCCGCTCAACAGGCAGGCATTGATATCCGGCTGAACATCAATGCGCCAGAGGTTACACGCACGGGTCAGCAGCTGCTCCTGAGCCTGCTTGTTCGCAACCTGCTGGATAACGCCATTCGTTATAGCCCGCGAGGCAGCGTGGTGGACGTGACGCTGGACACCCGAAGCTTTACCGTGCGCGACAACGGCCCTGGTATTTCGCCTGATGCGCTGGCGCGCCTCGGCGAGCGATTTTATCGACCACCGGGGCAGGATGCCACGGGCAGCGGGCTCGGATTATCCATTGTGAAGCGTATCGCCGCCCTGCACGGTATGCGTGTTTCATTAAGCAATGTGGCGGGAGGCGGTTTTGAAGTGAAGGTCAGCTGGTAAGGGATTATTGCATTTAGCGCAAAAGACTTTGCACATTTTGCTCATTTTTCCGCTCCGTCCTCGCGCGTAGAATACCCGCCATACTCTCATCATCGAGGACAAATAATGAGCAATATTCTGATTATTAACGGTGCAAAAGAATTTGCGCACTCTAAAGGCCAGTTGAATGACACCCTGACCGAGGTCGCGGACGGTTTCCTGCGCGACGCCGGGCATGATGTTAAGGTCGTGCGTGCAGACAGCAACTATGACGTGAAAGCCGAAGTGCAGAACTTCCTGTGGGCTGACGTGGTGATCTGGCAGATGCCGGGCTGGTGGATGGGCGCGCCGTGGACCGTGAAAAAATACATGGATGACGTGTTCACTGAAGGTCACGGCTCTCTGTATGCCAGCGATGGCCGCACCCGCTCTGACGCGTCCAAAAAATACGGTTCAGGCGGTCTGATTCAGGGCAAAAAATATATGCTGTCACTGACCTGGAACGCCCCGCTGGAAGCCTTCACCGAGAAAGATCAGTTTTTCGAAGGCGTAGGCGTTGACGGCGCATACCTGCCGTTCCATAAGGCTAACCAGTTCCTGGGGATGGATCCGCTGCCAACCTTTATCGTCAACGACGTGATTAAAATGCCTGATGTCCCGCGCTATATCGCAGAATATCGCAAGCATCTCGCGGAAATTTTTGCTTAACTGGTAGCCTGGAATTAAAGGAGTAGTAAACATGCTTACCGTTATCGCAGAAATCCGTACTCGTCCAGGTCAACATCACCGTCAGGCGGTGCTGGATCAGTTCGCGAAAATTATCCCGACCGTACTGAAAGAAGAAGGCTGCCATGGCTACGCGCCAATGGTGGATGCCTCCACTGACGCCAGCTTCCAGGCCACCGCGCCGGACTCGATCATCATGGTTGAGCAGTGGGAAACCGTCACGCATCTTGAAGCGCACCTGCAGACCCCGCACATGAAAGCGTGGAGCGACGCGGTGAAGGGTGACGTGCTGGAAACCCACATCCGTATTCTGGAGCAAGGGGTTTAAGTTTCCCCCAGGCCCGGTAAGCGCTAGCGCCACCGGGCTTTGTTTTTAGCTACTTTTCTTCCCCGGTTTTAATCCCCGATGAAACTCGTTGATCCGCTTCATTGATTTGATGGTGCGCTGCGGCTCGGTGGAGGCGACGGACACAATAATCATCTCCAGACACAACAGTACCGTACCATGAAGTGGGATTTTGCCCTTTTCGCCGCCGCGCGGGACGTGGATCACCACGCTGGCCTCTTTACTGAAACGCGAGTCCAGAGCGTTGGTCAGCAGGATAGTCGGGATACCGAGACGTTTTGCTTCACGCAGCGTGGTTTGCCCCTCCCGGTGCGCGGATTTCTGGGCCATCATCACCAGCACGTCACCGCGCTGAAGGGCGATGAGCTGTTCGGCAAGCCCTATTCCTGTGCGGTTAAGCGGTGTGGCGGGTAATCCCATACGGCTGAACAACCTGGCGGTGTACTCGGCCAGAATACCCGATGCGCCGATACCAAAAATCGCGACCTGCCTCGCCTGTGCCAGCAGTGAGACCGCCTGAGCCATCGCATAGCGGTTGTGGGGTTCGGATAACACGTCCAGGGTGTGCTGATGTCCCTCCAGCACAAAATCAATGCTCGCGTTGACATCGCTGGTCAGTGTATTCACCGTGGTAGACATCTTTTCGCTGGAGCTGACCACTGGACCAAACCACTGTTCCAGCGTCTGTTTGAGATCGCGCAGCCCGGCAAACCCCAGCGCCTGAATGGCGCGAACGACGGTGGCATCCGAGGTTTTCAACTGCGTCGCGATCTCCATTGCGGTCTGTTCCATCACCGCTTCGCGGTTCTCATTGATATAGCTTGCCACCTGCAGCACGCGCGGCGTCAACTGGTGCGCACGCGAACGAAAGCGGTCACCGTAGACATCCACGCGCCCTTTCTCTTTGCGGATCACCGTGATGCCTCCGGCAGTGGTCGCCCGGCGATCTGCGATTGCACCTGAGCGGCCATCAGGCCTAAAGACGCGAAGGAATTCGAGATGGCCTCTTCACGCGAGATCAGCACGTAATGTCCGGTTCGGCAGGCGTTCAGGAACTGACACCAGCCAGGCATTACCGCCTCCATCGCTGCCAGCTCGTCCTGCGGTTTACCCCCGGTATCCCCGCGCCAGGTGGCGAAGACGAAATCAGCATCCAGCTCCGGCAGGCGCTCGGCGCTGACGTCAATCCGTCCCCCTTCCGGGATGGCCTCAATTAGCGGCGGGAAGGTGAACCCGGCATCACGCAGTACACGCCCCAACGAGTGGTAGCTGTGCATGGCGTTAATCTTTCCCTGATTCGCCTGAATCACTGATACGCTAATTTTACGGGTATCCACCGTCGCTTTCAGCGCGTTGATTTGTTCCTTATAGCGGCGCTCCAGGATCTTCAGTTGCGCCTGCGTTCCGGTAAGTTGCGCCAGCTTGCGGTAGATTTCCGGCGCACCGCCGTCGAGATGATCGATGCTCACCGTCGGGGCAATTTTTTGCAGCTGTTCCACCGGCGTGTTGCGGGTCGGCTCAGTGATAATCAGATCCGGTTTTGCAGCGGCGATGGCCTCAATGTCGATATCCGCAGTGCCGATAAACTTGATGTCGGAATTATCGAAATCGACGCCCGTTAGCATGCCGCTGGAGCGCAGAAAATGGCTGCCGTCCGGTCGCGTACGGCCGTGGCTGGCTACCGGCGGTACGCCAAGCTCAATGAGCGGGATGGTGATATCCAGGTCATGCAGCGAGACAATCCGTTTCGGATGAACCGGCACAACGACCTTGCGCCCCAAATCATCGGTAAATGTCTGAGTCGGTTCTGCCGCGCTCACCGCAAACCCGACCAGCAACAACATCGAAAAAAGTACGCGCATCCTCAGTCCCCTAAAATCTGTCCCGACGCTGCCAGAGCAACAGCAGGAAAAACGGTCCGCCAATCAATGAAATCACAATTCCCGCTGGCAGTTGCAGCGGGAGAAATGCCAGACGGCCAACGTTATCCGCCAGCAGCACCAACAGCGCACCCAGCACAGCACTTCCCGTCAGGAGCGCGGTTTGCCCACCACGCAGCAGCAGACGTGCCATATGTGGGGCAATGAGTCCCACGAAACCAATACTGCCTACGCAGGAGACACAGGCCGCCGTCAGCACCACCGGGGCGAGAACGCGCAGCAGTGCCAGTCGGGTTGTACGCACGCCCAGGCCTGTTGCGGCCTGATTACCGAGTAACGCAACATCGGCGGCGCGCGCGGTAAACAGTAACAACGCAAACGCGGGAAGCGTCCAGAGTGCAGCCAGCCCCACCAGCGTCCAGTTTGCCGCATGCAGGCTTCCTGCCAGCCAGAGCATTGCCGTCTGCACGTCACGCACGTCGGCGGTGGTCATAAAGACGCCCATTGCAGCAGCAAAGGCCCATGACACGCCGATGCCAATCAGGATGAATCGCGGGCGCGAAATATCACGCGCCAGCAAGATCACCAGCATCGCAGTGAGTAGTCCCCCGGCCATTCCTGCCAGCGGACGCCAGGCCAGGCTCAACGCCGGGAACTGAAAGATCAGCACCAGCACTGCCGCACTGCAGCCCTCTTTCACGCCGATAAGCCCGGGATCGGCCAGGCCATTGCGGGTGATGGACTGCATGGCCGCCCCGGCCATGCCGAGCATTGCGCCGCACAGTATCGCCATCAGCAGGCGCGGCAGACGAATATCCATCACGATATAGTGCGCCTCTGCTGTCAGACCTTCAGCAGAAAACAGCGCGCGGGCAATAGCGGAGGTGGGAATGGGCAACGAACCGTGCGTCAGACCAAAGCCCAGCAGACTTAATGCCACCAGTGCTAAAAACGCCAGGCATGCCAGCGTCTTCGGGCGAACCAATGCCGACAGGCGACCAATACGGATCGCGCGGAGTCCGGCCCGGTTCATTTGAACATCCTCGACGCCATGAAAATGAAGACTGGTGCGCCAACCAGGGCTGTCATGATGCCGGTTGCCAGCTCCCAGGGCGTAAACAATGTACGGGCGGCAATATCTGCCAGCAGCAGAACCAGCGCGCCACACAGGGCAGACAGCGGCACCATCACGCGTAAATCGACCGACACCAGACGGCGAATGAGCTGCGGCACGACCAGGCCGATAAAGCCAATCGGCCCAGCGATAGAGACGGCCGCACCGCAGAGCAGAGCGATAGCCAGCAGGGCGAGCAGGCGAGTTTTCAGCAGCGATACGCCAAGCCCCTGCGCCATCCGGTCGCCCAGAGCCAGCATATTGAGCGACGGCGACACTCCGATAGCGAGAACAAAACCGGCAGCAGCAGCCCACAGGGCACTCCGGAGCGTTTCTTGTTTTACCTCCGCTAAATCCCCCGCCAGCCAGGTTCGCAGGGCGAGCAGGGTCTGTTCATCCAGAATCAGGACTGCGGCAGTCACTGATGAGGCAAATGCCGACAGTGCCACGCCACACAGCGTCACTTTCATGGGTGTGAGCCCGGTGCGGCCAGACGAGGAGAACATCAGCACCAGCAAAAACAGCGCGGCGGCACCGGCGGCGGCAACGAGCGGACGACCAAACGGCAGCGTCATTCCGAGCGCACTCGTCAGCACCACCGCCAGCGCCGCACCGGCATTCAGCCCCAGAATATGCGGTTCACCGAGCGGGTTGCGGATCACGGACTGCAGCAGGACGCCCGCCACGCCGAGCGCGGCGCCTGTCACCATCGCGGCGCTGAGGCGCAGCAGTCTTAATTTGATAATGACGTTATGGTCGAAATTATGGGGATTAAAATCAAAAAACGCCTGGACCACCGTCAGCGGAGGAATAACGCGCGCGCCGATACCCAGGTGGGCGATCGCCCCCATCATCAGCAGTAACGCAAAGAGAATTAAAGCCAGCGTCGTGCGTATCATGGTTTTTCAGTGACCTGACGAAACGGCATAAAAAACGGTTTGCCGGTTAACGGGTTAACCGACATATGCACGTCGACATCAAACACCGCTTTGATCAGTTCCGGCGTGCAGGCATCGCCCTCATGCAATACGCCTTCAACTTTCCCCTGACGTAAAAAGATCAGTGAATCACCGTAGTTCACCGCGAAATTAAGATCGTGCAGCACCACCACGACGGTGCGTCCGTGCTGGCGGGTCAGCGTATGCAGCAATTCCAGGATCTCCACCTGATAGCGGAGATCGAGAAAGGTTGTCGGTTCATCCAGCAGGATATACGGCGTTTGCTGCGCCAGGGCCATGGCGATCCAGCAGCGCTGGCGCTGGCCGCCGGACAAGCTTTCGACCGACAGATGCGCAAACTCCGCCGTCCCCGTCAGGTGCAGCGCCTCTTCAACAGCCCGTTCGTCCTCGTCGCTCCACTGGCGCATAAAATTTTGCCAGGGAAAGCGCCCGCGAGAAACCAGTTCAAAGACGGTTAACCCTTCCGGCAGCAGCGGAGACTGAGGAAGGATACCCAACTGACGGGCAACCGTTTTGGTCGGCTGCTCATGAATGGCTTTACCGTCCAGCAGCGCGGTGCCCCCGAGCGGCTGCAGCAGTCGCGCGATAGTGCTCAACAGTGTGGACTTTCCACAGCCGTTCGCCCCTACCAGCACCGTCATTTTCTGCTGAGGGATCGCAAGGGAGATATCATCAACGATGATTTTTTTCTGATAACCCGCAGAGAGGTTCTCCAGAACCAGTCCCGATTTTTTCGTGTTGTAAGTCACGTGAACGCCAACGTAATGAAAAACCAACAAATAAAAATAAAACTCATTCTCTTTTGAGAAGTTTGACGCTGCGCCATGTAGTAGTCAAGAGAAGAAACACCCTGGCAAAAACAGGGATAAGCAGGAAATTAATCGAAAACACAAAACCTCATAAATACATTAATTTCATCACGTTAAATGCAATTTCGTTTCGTTTTTACGTGTGATTTTCGGCTGTAGTCGATTTTTGTTTTTTTCCATTTACTACTACATTCTCACGTGATTGAATGATTCTCAATTACATGTTCGATGCCTGAACAGGCTAACGGACAGACCATTAAGGGCAATGACTCACACATTCTTCCGCAAACATTCATGTGCGGGATATTTCGGGAAAACAGATGTAATGGCTACGTACACACCTTCTCTCTCTGGGGCAAAAGGGAGCGCGCTCTTTTCACTGCTGTTTATGGCGCCGTTGGTACAGGCAGCGGACAACACAACGGCTAAAGACGGCGAAACGCTTACCGTCACCGCCAGTCCGAATGCCACGGCAGATGCTACAAATGGCTATCAGCCGTTGAATACCTCCACCGCGACACTGACCAACATGCCAATGCTGGATATCCCGCAGGTGGTCAATACCGTCAGCGATAAGGTGCTGGAAGATCAGCACGCCACTACGCTGGATGAAGCGCTCTATAACGTCAGCAACGTGGTGCAAACCAATACTCTGGGCGGTACGCAGGATGCATTTGTTCGTCGTGGGTTTGGCGCGAACCGCGACGGGTCAATCATGACCAACGGTCTGCGCACCGTCCTGCCGCGCAGTTTTAATGCCGCAACCGAGCGCGTGGAAGTGCTTAAAGGCCCGGCCTCAACGCTGTATGGCATTCTCGATCCTGGCGGTTTGATTAACGTCGTCACTAAACGCCCGGAGAAGACCTTCGGCGGCTCACTTTCTGCCACTTCTTCCAGCTTTGGCGGCGGTACCGGCCAGGTTGATGTTACCGGCCCAATTGAAGGCACGCGTCTGGCGTATCGTCTCACGGGTGAGTATCAGGACGAAGATTACTGGCGCAATTTTGGCAACGAGCGCAGCACCTTTATCGCACCGTCGCTGACCTGGTTTGGCGATGATGCCACCGTGACCGTGCTCTATTCGCATCGCGACTATAAGACACCATTCGATCGCGGAACGATCTTCGATCTCAACACCAAACAGCCGGTAAACGTTGATCGCAAAACGCGTTTTGACGAACCGTTTAACATCACCGATGGTCAGTCAGACCTGGCGCAGCTCAACGCAGAATATCGCCTGAACAGCCAGTGGACCGCAAAGTTCGACTACAGCTTTAGCCAGGATAAATACAGCGATAACCAGGCCCGCGTAATGGCCTACGATTCAAAAACTGGCAACCTGACCCGCCGCGTAGATGCGACGCAAGGCTCGACCCAGAGGATGCATACGACACGTGCGGATCTGCAGGGGAATGTGGACATCGCTGGCTTCTACAACGAGATCCTGACCGGCGTATCGTATGAGAATTACGATCTGCTGCGTACGGATATGATCCGCTGTAAAAACGTCAAAGATTTCAATATCTATAACCCGACGTATGGCAACCTTAGCAAGTGCACCACTGTCTCAGCGTCAGACAGCGACCAGACCATCAAGCAAGAGAGCTACTCCGCCTACGCTCAGGACGCGCTGTACCTGACCGATAAATGGATCGCCGTCGCCGGATTACGCTATCAGTATTACACCCAGTACGCCGGTAAAGGCCGCCCGTTCAACGTCAATACCGACAGCCGCGACGACCAGTGGACACCGAAGCTGGGGCTGGTTTACAAACTCACGCCAGCGGTCTCGCTGTTTGCCAACTATTCCCAGACGTTTATGCCGCAATCGTCCATTGCGAGCTACATTGGCGATCTGCCGCCAGAAACATCAAATGCGTATGAAATTGGCGCTAAGTTTGACCTGTTCGACGGTATTACTGCCAATATCGCACTGTTTGATATTCACAAACGCAACGTGTTGTACACCGAAAGCATCGCGGGAGAAACCGTCGCAAAAACCGCCGGCCGCGTGCGTTCGCAGGGTGTAGAGGTGGATCTGGCAGGGTCTCTGACGGAAAACACCAATATTATTGCCAGCTACGGCTATACCGACGCAAAAGTGCTGGAAGACCCGGACTATGCAGGCAAACCGCTGCCGAACGTGCCACGCCATACCGGCTCACTGTTCCTGACCTATGACATTCACAATGCGATCGGCGGAAATACGTTGACGCTTGGCGGGGGTGGACACGGCGTGAGCCGTCGCTCAGCGACCAACGGCGCGGACTATTATTTACCGGGCTATTTTGTTGCCGATGCCTTTGCGGCCTATAAGATGAAACTGCAGTATCCGGTGACGCTGCAGGTGAACGTGAAGAACCTGTTTGATAAGACTTACTACACCTCATCTATCGCGACCAATAACCTGGGCAACCAGATTGGCGACCCGCGCGAAGTGCAGTTTACGGTGAAGATGGAGTTTTGACATAAAAAAAGCCCTGCATCGCAGGGCTTTTTCAGCATCAGGCTTCAATATCCGCCATATCGCCTTTCTCCTGCAGCCAGTTACGTCGGTCTTCCGAACGTTTCTTGGCAAGGAGCATATCCATCTTCGCGTTGGTTTGCTGCTCGTCTTCGTCACTGATCGTCAGTTGCACCAGACGACGCGTGTTGGGATCCAGCGTGGTTTCGCGCAGCTGCATCGGGTTCATCTCACCCAGCCCTTTAAAGCGCTGGACGTTCGGTTTGCCCTTCTTACGCTTCAGCTGTTCCAGCACACCCGCTTTTTCTTCTTCCGTCAGCGCGTAATACACTTCTTTGCCGAGGTCGATACGGTACAGCGGCGGCAGCGCCACGTGAACGTGGCCGTTTTTCACCAGCGTGCGGAAGTGCTTCACAAACAGTGCGCACAGCAGCGTAGCGATGTGCAAACCATCGGAGTCCGCATCCGCAAGGATACAGATCTTACCGTAGCGCAGCTGGCTCAGATCGTCGCTGTCAGGATCGATGCCGATCGCCACCGAGATATCATGCACTTCCTGCGAGGCCAGCACTTCATCTGAAGAGACCTCCCAGGTGTTCAGGATCTTACCCTTGAGCGGCATGATCGCCTGGTATTCACGATCGCGCGCCTGTTTGGCCGATCCACCCGCCGAGTCGCCTTCCACGAGGAACAGTTCGGTACGGTTGAGATCCTGCGCGGTACAGTCCGCCAGCTTGCCCGGCAGCGCAGGGCCGCTGGTCAGCTTTTTACGCACCACTTTCTTCGCGGCACGCAGACGACGCTGGGCGCTGGAAATGGCCATTTCAGCCAGCATCTCTGCCGCCTGAACGTTCTGGTTCAGCCACAGGGTAAACGCATCTTTCACCACGCCGGAGACAAACGCCGCACACTGACGTGACGACAAACGCTCTTTGGTCTGACCGGCAAACTGCGGATCCTGCATTTTCACAGAGAGTACGTAGGCGCAGCGATCCCAGATATCTTCCGCAGACAGCTTCACGCCACGCGGCAGAATATTGCGGTATTCGCAGAACTCGCGCATCGCGTCCAGCAGCCCCTGGCGCAGGCCATTGACGTGCGTACCGCCGAGCATGGTGGGGATCAGGTTAACGTAGCTTTCGGTCAGCAGCTCACCGCCTTCCGGCAGCCACAGCAGCGCCCAGTCCACCGCTTCGGTATCGCCGGTGAAATTGCCGACGAACGGTTTTTCCGGCAGCGTCGGCAGGCCGTTTACCGCTTCGCACAGATAGTCGTTAAGACCGTCTTCATAGCGCCAGCTCTGCTCGGTGTTGTTAACGTTGTCTTTAAAGGTGATTTCCACGCCGGGGCAGAGCACCGCTTTGGCTTTCAGCAGGTGCATCAGGCGGGAAACGGAGAAGCGCGGGCTGTCGAAGAAGCTTTCGTCAGGCCAGAAGTGAACGCTGGTGCCGGTGTTGCGTTTACCGCACGTGCCGACGACCTGCAGATCCTGCACCTTCTCGCCATTTTCAAACGCGATGTTGTAGACCTGACCATCACGGCGGACGTTTACTTCCACGCGCTTAGACAGGGCGTTAACGACTGAGATCCCCACGCCGTGTAAACCACCAGAGAACTGATAGTTTTTGTTGGAGAACTTACCGCCTGCATGCAGCCGGCAGAGGATCAACTCAACGGCAGGGACGCCCTCTTCCGGGTGGATATCCACCGGCATACCGCGTCCGTCGTCAATGACTTCCAGCGACTGATCGGCATGCAGGATGACGTCAACGCGTTTGGCATGGCCCGCCAGCGCTTCGTCCACACTGTTATCAATAACTTCCTGGCCCAGGTGGTTTGGGCGCGTCGTATCGGTGTACATCCCCGGGCGGCGGCGAACCGGCTCAAGCCCGGTGAGGACCTCAATGGCATCAGCGTTATAGGTTTGCGTCATGATTTAAACTAGCAATTCGCATTGATTGTCAGTGGCTGTGCAGTCCAAGAAAATCGACAATCTGGGTGAAATGATTCTCAAAGTCCGTGAAAGCATGGTTTCCGCCCTCTTCTATAGTCTGGCGGCAGGATGCGTAATACGCCACTGCCTGGCGGTAATCCAGCACTTCATCACCCGTCTGTTGCAGCAGCCAGATAAGATCCGGCGCTTCAAGCGGGTCAACCTGCATAACTTTGAGATCGTAAATATGGCGTGACTCTAGCACATATTGCTGACCGGTGTAGGGGTTCTCGTTTTCACCAAGAAAGTCACGGAGCAGCTCAAATGGCCGTACCGCCGGGTTAACAACAACAGCGGGCAGCATAAAGCATTGCGAGAGCCAGGTGGCGTAGTATCCGCCCAGCGATGAGCCGACCACACCGAATGATTCGCCGCCGTGTTCAAGCACAATAGATTCCAGCATCTCCGCGGCTTCCGCCGGGTAAGGCGGCAGCTGCGGGATAATCATCTCAACATCGGGATGATGCTCGCTCAGCCACTGGCGAAACTGTGTCGCTTTTGCGGAGCGCGGCGAGCTGTTGAATCCGTGTAGATAAAGGAGCGTAGACATCAATAGCCTTCTGAAGCGGTGTCCGGACGGAATTTTGCGCCTGTCAAACGACAGACTTCCGTGGTCAGCGAACCATCGGCATGCAGTTCCAGCCAGCGCCAGCCTGGTGCGATGGTATCCAGCGTAAAGTTGGCACAGTGCGGCTTAAACTGAACGCAGGTCGATGGCGTCGCCAGCATGCGGCGACCATTCCAGTCGAGATCCTGTTCCTGATGGATATGTCCGCACAGGAGATTCTTCACACGCGGGAATTTCGCCAGCACGCGATCCAGCGCAGCAGAATTACGCAGACTGTGCTGATCGAGCCAGCTGCAACCCGCTGGCAGAGGGTGATGATGAAGTAATAACAGCGTATGACGTTCAGGTTCAGCAGCCAGTTTGGTCTCCAGCCAGTCGAGCTGGAACTCGCTTAATTCACCATGCGGGACACCAAACACCTGGCTGTCCAGCAGCAGGATCTGCCACTGTTCACCCGCAAAGACACATTTTGCCGGAGAAATACCCGCATCCTGGAGGGCATTGTACATAGCCGGCTGGAAATCGTGGTTTCCAGGTAGCCAGACGCAAGGCACACTGAAGCTCGCGATGCCTTCAGCAAAATGCTGGTAGGCCGCGGAGGATTGGTCCTGCGCCAGATCGCCCGTTGCGACAATCAGATCGCATGCACGATTTTCAGCGTGAATGGCGCTAAGTACCGCCTGATAGCTCTCCCAGGTGTTGACCCCCAGCAGAGTTTCATGCTTTTCGGCAAAAAGGTGGGTATCGGTGATTTGTAATATCCTGACTGGCGCCCCACCAGCAACAGTCAGGTTCAACAGGCTTTCCAAATGGTGTCCTTAGGTAGGTTTATGACGCTAACAAACCGGAATCGCCATTGCTCCATGTGCTAAACAATATCTTAGCCAGTCAGCTAAAAACTGGTTAATTTGATGCTTTTCGTCGCGTTGATGCAACTTTTTATTCGGGTAATCATACCGTGCCTTGAAGCGAAAGATCTGCTGACTTGAACACACTTCAGCGACCATTGCATCGTGATAGAGGCGCACCGTCATCGACGGCAGGCTCCAGTAGCTAATACTGGGTGCCGTTTGCTCAATCTCCACCAGCGTAGTGTAGCGCGTTGATTCTGTTATCGTTAACCGATACTGCGCGTTGCTCACCTGATAGCTTACCGTTTCGCCGGGTGCGTCATTTTTCGGCAGCAGGCGGCGCAATTGTGCGAAATTGGTTTCGCACAGGCGCATCATTTCTGGGAAGTCAGGTGTATAACGCTTCATTTTTTCCACTCGTTTCGTAATGTCTGATAATGCAGTTGCAGCCATTGCAGGGCGATGACAGACGCTGCGTTGTCGATTTTCCCCTCTTCTACCCACTGATAAGCCTGTTCCCGGCTCACCACATGAACCCGAATATCTTCGTTTTCATCTGCCAGACCGTGGATCCCTTCCGCCGTCGTGGCGTCCACTTCGCCTACCATAATGGAAAGGCGCTCGCTGGTGCCCCCCGGGCTTGCCAGATAGCTCAGCACCGGTTTTGTACGTCCCACCACCAACCCTGCTTCTTCCAGTGCCTCACGGCGGGCAACGTCTTCGACCGATTCGCCCTCTTCGATCATCCCGGCTACCATCTCCAGTAACCACGGGCTCTCGCTGACGTCGTAAGCCGCAATTCGGATCTGTTCCACCAGCACAACTTCGTCGCGCACTGGGTCAAAGGGTAGCAAGACTGCCGCATGCCCGCGCTCAAAAATTTCGCGTCTGATTTCGCCGCTCATTTCACCGTTAAACAGGCGATGCCTGAAACGGTAAAGTTCCATCGAAAAAAAACCGCTATAAAGCATTTCTCGTGCAATAATTTCTACATCGTTTTTGGCGAATGTCACGGGCAACTTTTCTGGTTTCTGCATGAGTCGAGTCCTGGTAGCAATGGTGATGAAATTGTGAATTTCAAGGCTGTTTGGCTGCCGTTTGCAAGGCTATATGTTAGATTGGTGCAAATTACCGCCAGATGGCACGTAACGCCAACCTTTTGGTATGGAAGATTCTGTTAGAATCGGCAATTATTTTTTAATTAGATCAGCGCTAATACTGCTTCACAACAAGGAATGCAAATGAAGAAATTGCTCCCCATCCTTATCGGCCTGAGCCTGACGGGCTTCAGTGCAATGAGCCAGGCGGAAAACCTGTTACAGGTCTATCAGCAGGCACGTCTGGGCAACCCTGATTTACGTAAATCAGCGGCCGATCGTGATGCTGCGTTTGAAAAGATTAACGAAGCGCGTAGCCCATTGCTGCCACAGTTAGGTTTAGGTGCAGATTATACCTACAGCAACGGTTTCCGCGACGCTAACGGCGTCAACTCCAATGCTACCAGCGCCTCACTGCAATTGACACAAACGCTGTTTGATATGTCCAAATGGCGCGCCCTGACCCTGCAGGAAAAGAGCGCAGGCATCCAGGATGTGACCTATCAGACTGACCAGCAAACGCTGATCCTGAACACCGCCACAGCTTATTTCAACGTGCTGAGCGCGATTGACTCGCTCTCCTACACCGAAGCGCAGAAACAGGCCATTTACCGCCAGTTAGATCAAACCACACAGCGTTTCAACGTAGGTCTGGTTGCGATCACTGACGTGCAGAACGCCCGTTCACAGTACGACAGCGTACTGGCCAACGAAGTGACCGCGCGTAACAACCTCGACAACGCGCTGGAATCACTGCGTCAGGTCACCGGGAATTACTACCCTGAGCTGGCGTCTCTGAACGTGGACAGCTTCAAAACGGATAAACCGCAGGCGGTCAACGCCCTGTTGAAAGAAGCGGAAAACCGTAACCTGACCTTGCTGCAGGCGCGTCTGAGCCAGGATCTGGCCCGCGAACAGATTCGTCAGGCACAGGATGGCCACCTGCCTACCCTGAGCCTCAGTGCATCTACCGGTATTTCAGATACGACCTACAGCGGCTCTAAAACCAATACGTCCCAGTATGACGACAGCAATATGGGTCAGAACAAAGTGGGTCTGAACTTCTCCCTGCCACTGTATCAGGGTGGTCAGGTCAACTCTCAGGTGAAACAGGCGCAGTACAACTTTGTTGGCGCGAGCGAGCAGCTGGAAAGTGCTCACCGCAACGTGGTGCAGACCGTACGTTCTTCTTTCAACAACGTGAACGCCTCTATCAGCAGCATCAACGCGTATAAACAAGCCGTGGTTTCTGCACAGAGCTCCCTGGATGCGATGGAAGCGGGTTACTCCGTGGGTACACGTACTATCGTTGACGTGCTGGACGCAACCACCACGCTGTACAACGCGAAACAGCAGCTCTCCAGCGCACGTTACCAGTACCTGATTAACCAGTTGAACATCAAACAGGCTCTGGGTACGCTGAACGAGCAAGACCTGCAGATGCTGAACAGCGCACTGGGCAAACCGGTCTCAACATCGCCGGACAGCGTGGCACCGGAGAACCCTGATCAGGTTGCCGCCGTTGATAACTTCAACGCTAACAGCAGCGCCCCTGCTGCACAGCCTGCCGCCGCGCGTACGACCACGTCCGCCAGCAAAGGTAATAACCCGTTCCGTAACTAAGATTGTCATCAGGCCCTCTCCCACGGGGAGAGGGCGCATCTGAATCACACCCGAACGTAAGCCAACGTAAAGATCCCCCTGATTCCCCCCCTCTTCGCTTCATTTTCAACCACTCATCCTCTATCCTGAGCGTTATTACCACTGGGTCCTGGAAGACAAAGATGAAACGGACAAAATCCATAAATCACGCTTCGTTCCGCAAAAGCTGGAATGCACGTCACCTCACCCCTGTTGCGCTGGCAGTTACGGCTGTCTTTATGCTGGCAGGTTGTGAGAAAACCGATGAAACGGTTTCGCTGTATCAAAATGCGGAAGACTGCTCAACGGCAACCGGTAACGCCGCTGAATGTAAGACTGCTTATAACAACGCCCTGAAAGAAGCAGAACGTACCGCACCGAAATATGCTTCACGCGCAGACTGTGTGGCAGAGTTCGGTGAAGGTCAGTGCCAGCAGACGCCTGCTCAGGCGGGCACTGCCCCGGAAAATCAGGCACAGGCGCAGTCCAGCGGCAGTTTCTGGATGCCGCTGATGGCAGGTTATATGATGGGCCGTCTGATGGGTGGCGGTGCGGGTTATCAGCAGCAACCGCTGTTTAGCTCGAAAAACCCGGCCAGCCCGGCTTATGGTCAATACACCGACGCCAGCGGCAAAGGCTACGGCGCTGCAACCCCAGGCCGCACTGTGACCGTCCCGAAAACGGCGATGGCGCCGAAGCCTGCGACCACCAGCACCATCACCCGTGGCGGGTTTGGTGAATCCGTAGCGAAGCAGACCAGCATGCAGCGTAGCGCGACAGGCTCCTCTACTCGCTCAATGGGCGGCTGATCATGGAGCGAGTCAGTATCACCGAGCGCCCGGACTGGCGCGAAAAAGCCACCGAATACGGTTTTAACTTCCACACCATGTACGGCGAGCCGTACTGGTGTGAAGATGCCTATTACAAACTCACGCTCGCCCAGGTTGAGAAACTGGAAGAAGTGACGGCCGAGCTGCACCAGATGTGCCTCAAGGTGGTGGATAAAGTCATCGACAGCGACGAGCTGATGGCAAAATTCCGCATTCCAAAGCACACCTGGAGCTTTGTCCGTCAGTCGTGGAAAACGAATCAGCCTTCGCTTTACTCTCGCCTTGACCTGGCATGGGACGGCGTGGGTGAACCTAAGCTTCTTGAAAATAACGCCGACACGCCCACTTCTTTATACGAAGCTGCGTTCTTCCAGTGGATCTGGCTGGAAGACCAGGCCAATGCCGGAAACCTGCCGGAAGGCAGCGATCAGTTCAACAGCCTGCAGGAAAAGCTGATAGAGCGTTTTGCCGAGCTGCGCGAACAATTTGGCTTCAACCTGCTGCACCTCGCCTGTTGCCGCGACACGGAAGAAGATCGCGGGACGGTTCAGTATCTGCAGGACTGCGCCGCCGAAGCGGAATTGGCAACCGAATTCCTCTATATCGAAGATATCGGCCTGGGTGAGAAAGGTCAGTTTACCGACCTGCAGGATCAGGTGATCAGCAACCTGTTCAAGCTCTACCCGTGGGAATATATGCTGCGCGAAATGTTCTCCACCAAGCTGGAAGATGCAGGCGTACGCTGGCTGGAACCCGCATGGAAGAGCATTATCTCCAACAAAGCCCTGCTGCCGTTGCTGTGGGAAATGTTCCCGAACCATCCTAACCTGCTGCCTGCGTATTTTGCGGAAGATGATTATCCGCAAATGGAGAAATACGTCGTGAAGCCGATCTTCTCCCGTGAAGGGGCGAACGTGTCGATTATCGAAAACGGCAAAACGCTGGAAGCGGTTGAAGGGCCTTACGGCGAAGAAGGGATGATCGTCCAGGAATTTTATCAACTGCCGAAATTTGGCGACAGCTACACGCTGATTGGCAGCTGGCTCATCAACGATCAGCCAGCCGGGATTGGCATCCGCGAAGATCGCGCCCTGATCACGCAGGATCTGTCACGATTCTATCCACATATTTTTGTTGAATAGACCGCGGCCTGATGCCCTCACCCCGTGGAAGAGGGTGCAAACACTAAAAACGGCAACCTGAGGTTGCCGTTTTGCTTTTATTACCCCACCTGCACCGAAAGCATACTCAGGCTCCCCATCTCAATACCGTCGACCGGGATCGTAACCGGCTCCTGACCATCCCACGCACCAAGAACGTACAATAGCGGCAGGAAGTGTTCCGGCGTCGGGTTAGAGAGCGAACCGCCTTCATGATCCAGATAGTTCACTAACGGATGCTCCTCAGCCGGGCCTTGCCAGGTCAGATTCGCTTTGACGTAATCATTAAAAGAGGCCGCCCACGGATAGGGCGTGTTCTCGCCGTGCCAGCGTGCCGTTCGCAGGTTGTGCACCACGTTACCGCTTGCCACCAGCATGATGCCTTCATCACGCAGGGTTGCAAGCTTACGACCCATCTCCAGATGCCAGGCAGCCGGTTTGGTGCTGTCGATGCTCAACTGCACCATCGGGATATCCGCATCAGGATACATTTTAATCAGCACGCCCCAGGAGCCATGGTCAAAACCCCAGGCTTCTTTATCCAGCGCCACCGGAACAGGCGCCAGCAGTTCCACCAGCCTTTGTGCCAGCTCAGGCGAGCCGGGGGCCGGATAGTGCGTGTCATACAGCGCCTGCGGGAAGCCGCCAAAATCATGAATGGTCTTAGGCGCTTCCATGGCGGTCACGCCCGTGCCCCGGGTGAACCAGTGCGCGGATACCACCACAATCGCTTTTGGACGCGGCAGCGTCTCGCCCAGGCTACGCCATGCGCGGGTATAGACGTTGTCTTCCAGAACGTTCATTGGGCTGCCGTGGCCTAAAAACAGGGCTGGCATACGGGAAGAAGTCATGATGATATCCTTACAGAAGGTGTCAATTTAATGGTGCTACATTACGCGCAATCCGGCAAAGATGAACGCTGATAAGCGTGAAGATCATCATCAGGAAATTTGAATGTAAGGAATATGTAAAGCAGAGCCACTCTGCTCGCTTTGCTGACAAAGAATCATTTATATTAATGAGAATCATTATCAAAAGGAGTAATGAATGTCAGTACCTTTGATCCTGACGATACTTGCGGGCGCTGCGACCTTCATCGGTGCGATCCTCGGTGTTCTTGGTCAGAAACCCTCTAATCGCGTATTGGCCTTCTCACTGGGCTTTGCAGCCGGGATCATGCTACTCATCTCCCTGATGGAGATGCTGCCTGCCGCGTTGGGAACAGAAGGTATGTCTCCGCTGCTGGGCTACGGCATGTTTGTCGTTGGCCTGCTGGGATATTTCGCGCTCGACCGCATGTTGCCCCACGCGCACCCTCAGGACTTCATGCAAAAAAACGTAGCGCCCGCGCCGCGTAACATTAAGCGCACCGCCATTTTGCTGACGCTCGGCATAAGCCTGCACAACTTCCCGGAAGGCGTGGCGACGTATGTCACCGCCAGCAGTAACCTGGAAATGGGCCTCGGCATCGCCCTGGCGGTGGCGTTGCACAATATTCCTGAAGGACTCGCGGTGGCCGGTCCGGTCTATGCCGCCACGGGCTCAAAGCGCACGGCAATCTTCTGGGCCGGGATATCCGGCATGGCGGAAATTCTTGGCGGCGTGCTGGCCTGGCTCATCCTCGGTAGCCTAGTTTCGCCGGTAGTCATGGCTGCCATTATGGCCGCGGTTGCGGGGATTATGGTTGCGCTGTCGGTTGACGAGCTGATGCCGCTGGCAAAAGAGATCGATCCAAACAACAACCCAAGCTATGGCGTCCTGTGCGGAATGTCGGTGATGGGGTTAAGTCTGGTCTTACTTCAGGCCGCAGGCATTGGCTGACGTGACGGGCGACTCCTGAAACGGAGGTGCCTATTATTTGTTAAAGAAATAACTTTTTACGGAATATATGTCCTGCATCCTTCCTTATAAAAAAATCAAGTTTTTTATTGAACATTATTGTGCGTAATAACACTAAACAATGCATCCGACATTATAATTTACACTTCTTGAAATTCATCCACTTACAATAACCCGTATTTATATTTTAATTAGATCTACAATGATTTTTAAGCTTGGTTAATCGCATTGCCCCGTCGGAGATCGGTATACTTCCCTGGCAATATTCTGATTAATATTCAGGATATGAATTCAACTGAAAAAGGATATTTTCATGTTTACAGGAAAAAAAGCAATTTTAGCCGTGGCAATGGCCACGCTTATTTCTGGGTCGGCGTTTGCTGCAGAACAAGGTTCCGGTAAGATCAAATTCAAAGGTGTGGTGATTGATGCACCATGCAATATTGCACCAGACAGCGTTGATAAAGAAGTCGATTTGGGTGAAATTACGACCGCCGTTATTAATGCCAATAAAAAATCGTCACCCGTGGCGGTAGATATCAACCTGGAAAACTGCCAACTGGACGATCCAGGCGATGAAACCGATACCCCAATCACCAAAGTTGACGTCACGTTCACCAGCTCCGCCACGGATACAACGGATACCAGTCTGATGACCAACACGTATGCCAACGGCGCGCAGAACGTGGGCGTCCGCCTGCTGGATAATGCGGAAGCGAACATCACCCTGGGTAGCGCCAGTGAAGTTACCCTGCTGGCAGGCTCCGCCACCCAGACGCTGCACTTTAAGGCGCAGATGGAAGTACTGAGCGGCAAAACGGCAACGCCGGGTCAGGTTGAAGCCACCGCAAACTATGTGCTGGCGTATAAATAATTCAAATTTACCTCGTTATCTACCGACTGGCTCGTTATGCCAGTCGGCATTTTATATTTACCTTGAGCAACAGGATGATGAAACATAAATCAACATGCATAATCATCATTACCGCCCTGTTAATGACGAAAGTCGCCTCTGGTACCGAATTTAATATTAATGCCATCGATAAAGATCAGCGCAACAGCGTCGATTTAACACAGTTTAAAGATCGCGCCTCCGTCGTCCCCGGACGTTATTTTGTTACGGTTTCGATTAATGACATCCCCTTAGCAAACGGCTGGCAGTTAACGTGGAAAAAAGTGAATGATGCAGTCCAGGTCTGTATTCCCGCCGAGCTGGCCGACACGTTCGGCCTGCAGGATAAAATACGGGAATCGCTAACTGAAAAAGAGGGCTGTATAGACTTCGCCCCGCTGCCGGACGTTCATTTTACCTTTGAACAAGTAAGCCAGACGCTAAACGTGTCCATTCCCCAGGCGTGGTTGCAGTACCGTTCTGCCGACTGGATGCCCCCGTCAACCTGGGATAACGGCGTGGCGGGCGTCCTGCTGGACTACAATCTTTTTGCCAGCCACTACCAGCCCAACAGCGGCAGCAGTTCAGATAATGCCAACACTTACGGCACGGCGGGCGCGAACGTCGGCGCCTGGCGGCTGCGCAGCGATTATCAATACAACCAGACGCACGCGGACGGCGGTTCAGAGCATAACGGGCGCTTCTCGCGCGTTTATATGTTCCGCCCCCTGCCCACCATGGGCGCAAAGCTGACGCTCGGCGAGACGGATTTCCAGTCGTCGATTTTCGACGCCTTCACCTACACCGGCGCATCGCTTATCAGCGATGAGCGCATGCTGCCGTGGTCACTGCGCGGCTATGCGCCACAAATCTCCAGCATTGCCCAAACCAACGCGACGGTCACCATAAGCCTCGCCGACAGGGTCATCTATCAAACAAAAGTCCCGCCGGGCCCGTTCATCATTCAGGATCTCAACCAGTCGGTGCAGGGCACGCTCGACGTGAAGGTAACGGAAGAGGATGGCCGGGTGAGTACGTTCCAGGTCTCTGCCGAATCCGTTCCCTTCCTGACGCGTCAGGGCCAGGTTCGCTACAAGCTGGCAGCAGGCAAGCCGCGAAAGGACGCATCGCATGACGTTGAGGACAGCACATTCATGAGCGGCGAGTTTTCCTGGGGCATGCTGTCGCAAACCTCACTCTATGGCGGAACGCTGGCCGATGGTGACCACTACCGCGCCCTGGCCGCCGGTCTGGGACAAAACATGGCGTATCTGGGGGCGCTCTCGTTTGATATCACCCGGGCCACCAGCCAGCTGCCGGGTGCGGATCCGCAGACGGGCTACAGCTACCGTTTTAACTACAGTAAACGATTCGACACCACCGGTAGCCAGCTTACGCTGGCGAGCTACCGATACTCGGACCGTCAGTTCCTGAGCTATGCGCGCTATCTGGATGACGACTACAGCGACAGCCAGACGGAAAAACAGACTCTCAGCGTCACCGCCAGTCAGTACATATCGGCCCTCTCGCTAAACCTTTATCTAAGCATGCTGCGCCAAACATGGTGGGACGACTCGCCTTCCACGACCGGCAGCGTCACCGCAGGCTATAACTTCGACCTTGGCCGCTGGAAAAACCTTGGCCTGACCCTGTCGTTGAGCAGAACCCACTACGAAGATGATGAAGAGGACGACAACCAGTTTTATCTCTCGCTGAGCGTGCCGCTCGATCCTGACCATCGCCTGAACTACGATCTTCGCAACGGCGACAGCCTGAGCCAGAGCATCTCCTGGTACGATACCTCTGACCGGAACAATACCTGGGGCGTCTCTGCAGGCACCGAGAGCGAAAAAGCCGATGCGGGCGCACAGTTCAGCGGAAACTATCAGCACTATTCTTCGCTGGGGGATATCAACGTCTCGGGCAGCTATAAGGCGAATGAGTACAACTCAATGAGCGCCAGCTGGAACGGCTCGTTTACCGGGACGGCGAAAGGGTTTGCCCTGCACCGTCGCAGCTACGGCAATGAGCCACGCGTCATGGTCAGCACCGACGGCGTGGGCCATATCCCGCTGAACGTATCGCATGACGAAACCAACGCGTCGGGTATCGGTGTTCTGCCGTCGTTTTCCAGCTATACCCCGGCCAGCGTGCGGGTCAACATGAACAATTTGCCTGACGGCGTTGACGTTGATACGCGGGTGGTCACTTCCACCTGGACAGAAGGCGCCATCGGCTATCGTCAAATCGCGACCCGAGCCGGTAACGATATTGCCGGCATTTTGCGAACGCCTTCCGGGACACCGCCGCTCGGCGCCCTGGTCAGCCTGCAGGATAACGGCCAGCAGGTAGGTATGGTCGCCGAGGAGGGTCGCGTCTGGCTGGGCGCCGTCCAGCCTGAGCAACAGTTCCTGGTCACGTGGGGAGACAACCATCAGTGTCGCTTCTCGTTACCTTCTCACCTTGAAAACAGTATGCAGCTCATGCTGCCTTGCCAGTAAGAAACCATGATGAAACCCACCCCACTTAAGGCCCTGAGCCTGATGTTGCTCGGCACCGCATTGAACGCGCATGCCGCCATTAACCTGGACCGTACGCGGATCGTTTTTCCTGAAGGGGACAAGGCAAGCAGCCTGAAAGTCGATAACCAGAGCAAAACCTTACCCTACCTGGCGCTTTCCTGGATTGAAGACGAAAACGGGCGCAAAGAGGACAGACACTTCATGGCGCTGCCGCCCATTCAGCGCATTGAAGCGGGCGCGTCATCGCAGGTCAGAATTGTGAAGCAGGCGGCAGTTGGGCAGTTGCCGAAGGACAGAGAGTCGCTGTTTTACTTCAACCTGCGCGAAGTTCCGCCCACAAGCAGCGCCAGCGAAGCGCGCAGCGTTATGCAGGTGGCCATGCAGAGCCGCATTAAGCTGTTCTGGCGGCCAAAAGCCATCACCAAAAAGCCGGGTGATCAAAGCGAAATGCGCATGGAAATTACCGCCACCGCAACGGGGCTCAGCGTACACAACCCCACGCCCTATTACATCACCCTCGCGTGGCTGAGTAAAAATGCGAAAACCCAGCTGCCGGGCTTCGACAGCCTGATGATTGCTCCGTTTGCCACAGCGTCCACCTCTACCGGCGACTACCACGGGAGCTACTACAGCGTGGGTTACATTGATGATTACGGCGCGCTGAAAAAAGTGGACGTTACCTGTGCGGGTAAGGCTCAATGCCAGCTCAGCGAGCGGAAGGGTCAAAACAATGCGCAAGCTCGCTAATTTTTTGTTTTTGCTGCTACTTGCCCTTCTGCCATTCAGGGAGGCGATGGCGCTTGACTGCTATCTCGGCGTTTCCGGCGGGCCTGTGGAGGAGACAAAAACAATCTCGCCTTTTGCCATTCCCAGCAACGCGCAGGTGGGGGAGAAAATATGGGAATCTGACGATATCAAAGTTCCTGTGACCTGCGACCACAATGCCACCAGTAATTTTGAAAAAGAGGACATCTATGCCTGGGTTAACCCCTACCCGTCGGCGTCCGATCCCTACTACGATCTCGGCGTAACTTATGAAGGGATCGACTACGATGCGACAGGACAACCCAACGGGGTCGATACGTCCCAGTGCCTTGATAACAAACAGATCACTATCTATACACCTGCCCAAATCCAGCAAATGGGCTGGGAGAACCGCATCTGCTCCGGCAATGCAAACGACATTCACACCTCACGCACGTTCATCGTGCGCTTTCGTCTGTACGTCAGAATCAAGGTCATGCCGCCGCACGGATACGTCAGCACGCTCGGGGACTATATCGTGGTGCAGTTCGACGGTAAGGGCGGCGTCAACCAGATGTCCGACGCGAAAAACCTTAAGTATCATATTAATGGCCTGAACAATATCACCGTGCTGGACTGCGGGGCGACCTTCAGCATCTATCCGGAAAATCAGGAGATTGATTTTGGTACGTTCAGCGCCCGCGACATGATGAATCAGGGAAAGCGAACGCGCACGTTCTCGGTCAGAACGACCAAGATACAGGACGCCGAGTGTTCCGATGGATTCAAAATGGATTCGTCGTTCTATACGAACGAGACGCTGAGCGATGAAGATACCGCCCTGCTCATCGGTAACGGCCTGAAATTACGCATCCTGAACGGAACGCAGCCCTACACCTTTAACCGATACGAAGAGTATGCCGATTTTACCGGCAGTACGTTGCAGTACGAACAGACCTATACCGCTGAGCTGACGCCGGTGTCGGGAAAAGCGATCCAGTCCGGACCATTCGAAACCGTAGTGCTGTTTAAAATTAACTACCACTAAACATAAAAAAGCCGGGTTTCCCCGGCTTTTTTACTTCAGCGGTTTCAGCTGGCTTTGCGCTCGTGCGCCTGGCGGTACTCGACCAGATCTTCAATCGTGACCACTGGCATATTGTGCAGACGAGCAAAGGTGATGCACTCCGGCGCGCGCGCCATGGTGCCGTCATCGTTGGTCAGCTCACACAAAACACCTGCAGGTTTGAAACCTGCCAGCGTCACCAGATCGATAGTCGCTTCAGTGTGGCCGCCACGAGTCAACACACCGCCCGCCTGCGCACGCAGTGGGAAAACATGCCCAGGACGGTGCAGATCGGATGGTTTCGCACCGTCGGCAATCGCTGCACGTACGGTAGTCAGACGGTCAGCCGCAGACACGCCGGTGGTCACGCCATGCGCCGCTTCGATGGTGACGGTAAAACCGGTACCAAAGGCGCTGGTGTTGTTCTCAACCATCATTGGCAGTTCGAGCTGCTTACGACGGTCTTCGGTAATACACAGGCATACGATGCCGCTGCCGTGACGGATGGTCAGCGCCATCTGCTCAACGGTCATGTTTTCGGCGGCGAAAATCATGTCGCCTTCGTTTTCACGGTTTTCATCGTCAAGCACCATCACACCGCGGCCTTCGCGCAGCGCATCCAGTGCATGTTCAACACGTTGAGTTGAAGTGCCAAAAGAGGAAAGTAGCGTCTGATTCATGGTAAAAAAACCTCATTAACATTATGGTTACCAGAATCAGGGCAGTCTTAGGAGCGCCGTATAAGCGGCAAAAAAATAACGTGAGCGGGCCCATGCCCGACTGGATCGTTACTCTCTCCCATCCGGACTCTAACCGTCGGCCCCGGAATTACACCGGATCTGCTGACCTTTGAGTGTTCACCCAAAGCGCTCGCGGGCTTTCAGCGTGAAGCTGATTTACCGCCGGTGGGGAATTTCGCCCCGCCCTGAGAATAAGCGAGATAACTATAACGCTATTGATTACCCTGGGCAATGCATAAGCATCAAACAATTTTGTTTAACCCGCGGCATGACGCGCTACAATAGGCACTGACACCTTTTCATCAAGGGAAACGACAATGATTGACCCGAAAAAAATTGAGCAAATTGCGCGTCAGGTACACGAATCCATGCCGAAAGGCATTCGTGAATTTGGTGATGACGTAGAAAAGAAAATCCGCCAGACGCTGCAGGCGCAGTTGGTTCGCCTTGATCTAGTCAGCCGCGAAGAGTTTGACGTGCAGACCCAGGTTCTGCTGCGTACCCGCGAGAAGCTGGCGTTGCTGGAACAGCGTCTGACCGAGCTGGAAAACCGCAATACGCAGGAAGAAGTGAAGCCGGCACCGGCCATTCCACCGGTGGATGAGCAGGAGTAAGAGCGGCCTGATGCCCTCACCCCAACCCTCTCCCACAGGGAGAGGGAGAAAAACGAACGGGCCAATTGGCCCGTTTTTTTACTGACTGTCTTTCTGGATCTTCTTAATGATGTTGGTGGTTGAGCACCCGTCCTCAAAGTTGAGCACCATCACTTCGCCGCCGTTAGCCCAGACCTCTTCGCTGCCCGCAATTTGATCCGGCTTGTAATCGCCACCTTTCACCAGCAGGTCCGGCAGAATACCGGCAATCAGACGCTGCGGCGTGTCTTCTTCAAACGACACCACCCAGTCCACGGCTTCCAGCGCACCGAGAACGATCATACGCTGTTCCAGCGGATTTACCGGACGCGTTTCACCCTTCAGACGCTTCGTTGACGCATCACTGTTCACTGCCACAATCAGACGATCGCCCAGCTTGCGCGCATTCGCCAGATAAGAGACGTGGCCCGCGTGCAGAATGTCAAACACGCCGTTGGTCATCACCACTTTCTCACCGCGCTTACGCGCTGCGGCAACGGCGGCTTTCAGTTCGTCTTCGCTCATCACACCGAAACCGGTGTCTGCACGGCCACGCACGGCATTTTCCAGCTCAATAGGCGAAACGGTTGAAGTACCGAGTTTGCCGACGACGACACCCGCCGCTGCGTTAGCAAAGTAACAGGCTTCTTCAAGGGAATTCCCGGCTGCAAGCGTCGCCGCCAGCACGCCAATCACCGTATCGCCAGCACCGGTCACGTCATACACTTCCTGCGCCTGAGTGGGCATATGCAGGGGTGCTTTGCCAGGCTGAATCAGGGTCATCCCCTGCTCTGAACGGGTCACCAGCAGTGCAGACAGCTCGAAATCAGCAATGATCTTCATGCCACGTTCGACAATTTCTGCTTCCGTTTTGCACTTACCCGCCACCGCTTCAAACTCGGAAAGATTTGGCGTCAGCAGCGTTGCGCCGCGATAGCGCTCAAAATCGGTGCCTTTCGGGTCGATCAGCACCGGCACGTTGGCTTTACGCGCGAGCTGAATCATCGTCTGCACGCTCGCCAGAGCACCTTTGGCATAGTCGGACAGCACCAGCGCACCAATATTACCCAGCGCCTGATTAATACGCTCGTGCAGCGGCTCAGGGTCAACTCCCTCGAACCCTTCTTCAAAGTCGAGGCGGATTAACTGCTGGTTGCGCGACAGCACGCGCAGTTTGGTGATCGTCGGGTGGGTCGGTACAGAAACGAAGTCACACTTCACGTTCACGTCCGCCAGTGACTTGCTCAGCGCACGCGCCGCATCGTCGATGCCGGTCAAGCCCACCAGACGCGAATGCGCGCCCAGAGAGGCAATGTTCATCGCCACGTTTGCCGCGCCACCGGGACGCTCTTCAATGGTGTCGACCTTAACCACCGGTACCGGCGCTTCCGGAGAGATGCGGCTGGTTGGCCCATACCAGTAGCGATCCAGCATCACATCCCCGACAACCATAACTCCAGCACGTTCAAACTCTGGCAGTGTTACTTTCATTCCTGACTCCAGAAAGATTCACAATTTGCGCGCGATAATATCACACTTGTTTTGTTACGCACGGTTCCACCAGCCACTTCTGCCAGCTTGCCGTCACCTGAGCGCGTTCACTGCTGAAACAGTCCAGCGCCACATGCCCCGGCTGTTCCTGCAGTGCCAGGTGGTGCAGCTCATCGCGTAGCGTGGTATAGGCGCGGGTTAACGCCTGTGCCTCCTGCTCGTCCATAATGTCGTTTTGCGCGAGCAGTTCCAGAATGCGTACATTGTCCGACCAGCGTGTCAGCTTCGGTTTATCGTGCGCGTGCAGCAGCACCAGGTACTGGGTGATAAACTCAATATCGGTAATCCCCCCCTCATCAGCTTTGATATCAAAGCGATCGCGATGTTTATTGCCCAGATGCGCGCGCATTTTCTCACGCATTTCCCGCACTTCATTTTGCAACGTGACACCCTCTCGCACCGTCGTCATGACATCCTTACGGATGACGTCAAACTGCGTTTTAAGCTGCGGATCGCCGTACACCACGCGAGCACGTACCAGCGCCTGATGCTCCCACGTCCAGGCTTCGTTCTTCTGGTAATCAGCAAAGGACTCCGTCGAGGTGACCAGCATGCCCGCCGCGCCGGAGGGTCGCAGACGTGCATCCACTTCGTACAAAATGCCGGATGAGGTACGGGTGCTGAACAGGTGCATAATGCGCTGGGCCAGACGCAGATAGAACTGGCGCCCGTCAATCTCACGTTCGCCGTCAGTCATCACGTCGACCGGGCAATCGTGCAGGAAGATTAAATCCAGATCGGAGCTATAGCCTAGCTCCCAGCCGCCGAGCTTGCCGTACCCCACTACCGCAAAACCACGACCTTCACGGTCGGCCAGATGTTTCGGCTGGCCGTAGCGAGCCACCATCTGCACCCAGGCCTGATGCACTACCGCGTCGATGATCGCTTCCGCAAGCCAGGTTAAGTGATCGCTCACTTTCATCACCGGCAGCGTTCCGGCGATATCTGCCGCTGCCACGCGCAGCATCTGTGCCTGCTTAAACTGACGCAACGCCTCCAGCTGCTGCTCTTCGTCCTCTTCCGGCACCCGCAGCAGATACTGGCGCAGCTCGTCCCGGTAGGCGTCCGTCGCCGTCGGCTGGTAGAGCGTATTCGGGTCGAGCAGTTCGTCGAGCAACAGCGGATAACGCGCCAGCTTGTTGGCTACCATTGGCGACGCAGCGCAGAGCGTAATCAGATGTTTAAGCGCCCCTGGAAACTCGCTCAATAGTTCAAGGTACGTGGTACGCGTGATAATCCCACTCAGCAGCGGCATCATGCGTGACAACGGCACCGGCGCATCCGCGCGGGAGCAAACCTCGCTCAGCAGATGCGGCATCAAATGATCAAGTACCTGCCGACCACGTGGCCCAATCGCACGTTTATTCAGTTCAAGACGGAAATCAGCAATCAGTGCCACCACACGATGGCGGGCGTCGTCACTCAGGTGTGCCAGCACTGGTGTAGTGTCATCTTCCTGAAGCGCATCCTGCCACAGCTCGCGCCAGTGCTCGGAAAGCGCATCGTCCTGCGATTCACTTTCGTCATCGCCAATCAGGTCGTTAAAGATACGGCGTACGCCTGCCATATGCGCATCCAGCCGTTCGGTCAGAGTCGACCAATCATCCGCATGCATCCCCCAGGCCAGACGCGCCCGGTTCAGGTCATCCGCTGGCAGGGTCTGAGTCTGTTCGTCGTTGATACTTTGCAGCAGGTTCTCCAGACGACGCAGGAACAGATAGGCCTCGCGCAGGGTTTGCGCGTCACCGTCCGGCAGCAGGTGAAGCTGCTCGATGGCGCTCAGCGTCGGCAGCAGTGAACGGGACTGCAGCGTAGGCTCACGCCCGCCGCGAATAAGCTGGAAGACCTGGACGATAAATTCGATTTCGCGGATACCGCCTGCACCGAGCTTAATATTGTCTTTCAGCCCACGGCGGCGCACTTCTCGGGCAATCATCCCTTTCATGTTTCTCAGGGACTGGATCACGCTGAAGTCGATGTAACGGCGGAACACGAACGGGCGCAGCATGGCGCGCAGCTCGTTGGCGTAGGCATCGTCGCTGTCGCCCATGATCCGCGCTTTGACCATGGCATAACGCTCCCAGTCGCGCCCCTGCTCCTGGTAATAATCTTCCAGTGCGGCAAAGCTCAACACCAGCGGGCCGCTGTCGCCAAAGGGACGCAGACGCATGTCCACGCGGTAGACGAAACCATCCTGCGTCGGCTGATCCAGCGCCTTGATCAGACGCTGGCCGAGACGGGTAAAGAACTGGGCGTTGTCCAGCTCACGACGTCCGCCGCGCGTGGAGCCGTTCTCCGGCCAGGCAAAAATCAGGTCGATATCGGAGGAGAAGTTCAGCTCGCAGCCGCCCAGCTTGCCCATCCCCAGAATCAACAGTGGCTGAGGAACCCCTTCCTCGCTGCACGGTGTTCCCCACTCTTTACAGCAGGCGGCGTAGAGCCAGTCTCGCGCAGCAACAATCAACGTCTGTGCCAGCTCACTTAACTGCTGTAACGTGCTCTCTTCGCTCACCAGCGCCAGAGATTGCGCCCAGGCAATACGCACCATTACCCGGCGACGGAACTGGCGCAGGACGCGCATCAGCGTTGCTTCATCCGCAACTTCAGCAAGCGCGGTTTGCAACCAGTCAGCATAATGCCGCCACTCTTCTGCCTGTGGCGGTGAATTTTCAAGCTCCACCAGCCAGTCCGGGTTGGCGGTGATACTTTCCTGCACAAAATCACTGAAAGTGAGCACGCTCTTCGCCTGCTCGCTTAATGATGACGCCGGTAATGACTCAGGCAGACGTTCGCAAACGGTCTGCCATTGCTGCTGTAACTGCGAAGAAAGCGGCATGATTGGGGTTCCTTGCCAGAGTTAACGTTTTCCGCTGTGCAGCCAGAACGGCTCCTGCGAAATGGCCTCGTTACGGAAATGCTCAATCTCAATATGCTGACGGGTTTCAATGGCATGCTTCAGCCCCTGCCAGTTCTCCAGCCAGGCCTGAGCCTTCACGCCGTCATAGGCACCGGAAAGCAGCAGCATGCTGTCGATATTGCGCGAAAGACGGGGAAGCTGATCGCCATACTGGTCACCCAGCGGGTAAGCAAAGGTGCTCTTCAGCTCGGCGGCATGGCGAGAGAGATGGATATCAGCGAAACGCTTGAAGTTCTCCGCGATTTTGATCTGTGCTTTCGCATCCAGGAAGGTACGCCAGCCGCGCGTCACCAGAAACTCGGTCAGCGCCAGTTTTGCCGTCGCCGTCTGCGGGCTATAGATCGCTGTTTGTGCCGATACGTCGGAAAGCATCAGCGTTTCGGTCTGCGTCAGCAGGTCACGTAAGTGAGCGCTCGCTTTGCGAGGAACAATACCGCCGAACAGCGTCAGGGTATGGCGCACCAGGGCAATCGCCGCCAGCACGTGGGATTTCGCGTTTTTCACGTTTCGCGCCCACAGCTCTTCATGGTACTGCCACTGCGAAAGCGCCAGCTCCAGCGCGGCTTCCAGACCCTGCTCCACGCTGGCTTTCGGCGCAACGTGCAAAATGGTCGTCTCTTTCACCACGCGTGGCGCATTTCCGGCCGCCTGGTGGTAACCGCGCGCGGCTTTACTCAGGCTTCCCTGACGCAACCCGGACTGGTTCACCAGCTTGCGTGCCAGCTTCAGCACATCATTCGCTTCCCCTTCCAGCAGTTCAAGCTCCAGTTCGCAGATCGGCTCCTGGAACTCACCCGCCTTCACCTCACCTAAATCCAGCGCGATTTCAATGCGGCTCTTGCCTTCCGTCACCAGCCATTTTTCGCGCCAGAAATCGGTACTGAACAGGGGCTGTACGTCTGCGGATAAGGTTTCTGGCAGTTTACCCTCAGGCCAAACTTCTGTCGGGAAACGTTCCAGCTCAAGTTCTGGCTTAGCGATGTCGATATTGTATTCCGGGCGCTGATGTAAACCGCCAACCACGCGGCCGGCAATTTTCATCGTCATCTCGTAGCGTCCGTTCGCGCCACGGATGCGTAGCCCCATATCGTGGCGGCGAAGCCAGTTGTCTGGCGTTTCGTAATAGATATTAAGCAGTTGTACCGGTGCATGGTGTTCGCCGGAAAGCGTGTGCAGATGCTGACGAAGAGCGTCAACGCTGTCTTTTTCGACGATAAACTTTAATTCAATTTCTTGTGCCATAGCCTTGTACTTTTGCGGGCGTCACAGACGCGTCAATGAGGGCGAACTTCCTCGCCATTTGTTTGTCAGTACATAGTATTTTGCGCCAAATTGCCATGCAATGAGCAATTTGACGGGCGTAAATGTGTAGAGTCGTGACACAGATGATTCTGATTGCTGACGAATGCTTTGCGTAGAGACACTGTTGCCACTACTATCGTTCCACTATTTATGAAAATAACGACTAATGATGCTTAAATTACGCCTGATTGGACTTACTTTACTCGCTTTTAGCGCCGCAACCACCGTGCACGCTGAAGAGAAGCGTTACGTTTCTGACGAACTGAACACCTGGGTACGCAGTGGCCCCGGAGATAATTATCGCCTCGTGGGCACGGTAAATGCCGGCGAGGAAGTCACCCTGTTACAGACCAACGCGGACACCAACTATGGCCAGGTTCGCGACAGTACCGGCCGTACGTCCTGGATCCCGCTGAAAGAGCTGAGCACCGTGCCAAGCCTGCGCACGCGCGTGCCGGATCTGGAAAACCAGGTGAAAACCCTGACCGACAAGCTGAATAACATCGACGGAACCTGGAACCAACGCACCGCAGAAATGCAGCAGAAAGTGGCGCAGAGTGATGGTGTGATCAACGGTCTGAAAGAAGAGAACCAAAAACTCAAAAACGAGCTGATTGTCGCGCAGAAGAAAGTGAATGCCGCCAATCTGCAGCTCGACGACAAACAGCGCACCATCATCATGCAGTGGTTTATGTATGGCGGTGGCGTGCTGGGCGTGGGTCTGGTGCTCGGTCTGGTGCTGCCGCATCTGATCCCAAGCCGTAAGCGTAAAGACCGCTGGATGAACTAACTCGTCTTCTCTGCCAGACTTACGTATGATCCTGGAAAAAGAGAAAACGGGAGTGTAGGGCGTGAAGAGTTATCTGGTCGGTGGTGCGGTACGTGATGCGTTGTTAGGTCTGCCGGTCAAAGATAAAGACTGGGTGGTGGTCGGTGCCACCCCCGAAGAGATGCTCAACGCGGGCTACCAGCAGGTAGGCCGCGATTTTCCCGTATTCCTGCACCCAAAAAGCCGGGAAGAGTACGCCCTCGCGCGTACCGAACGGAAATCCGGTTCTGGCTACACGGGTTTCACCTGTTATGCCGCGCCGGATGTCACGCTGGAGCAAGATCTCCTACGTCGCGATCTCACCATCAACGCGCTGGCACAGGACGAGCAGGGTCAGATTATTGACGCTTACGGCGGTCAGGACGATCTGCGTAACCGCCTTTTACGTCACATCTCCCCGGCATTTTCTGAAGATCCGCTCCGCGTTCTGCGCGTGGCGCGTTTTGCCGCACGTTATGCCCACCTGAGTTTCCGTATTGCCGATGAGACAATGGCGCTGATGACCGCCATGACCGAGGCGGGTGAACTTGAACACCTGACGCCAGAGCGCGTCTGGAAAGAGACGGAAAATGCTCTCACTACGCGCAACCCGCAGGTCTTTTTCCAGGTCCTGCGCGACTGCGGCGCGCTGAAGGTGCTGTTCCCGGAAATCGACGCACTGTTTGGTGTCCCTGCACCGGCGAAATGGCACCCGGAAATTGATACCGGCGTTCATACCCTGATGACGCTCAGTATGGCGGCTATGCTCAGCCCCGAGGTCGACATCCGTTTTTCCACCCTGTGCCACGATCTGGGCAAAGGCTTAACGCCAAAAGAGTTCTGGCCGCGTCATCACGGGCATGGCCCGGCAGGCGTGAAGCTGGTCGAGGGGCTTTGTCAGCGTCTGCGCGTGCCGAATGAGATCCGCGATCTGGCGAAACTGGTGGCCGAGTTCCACGACCTGATCCACACCTTCCCCATCCTGAAACCGGCCACCATCGTCAAGCTGTTCGATAACATCGACGCCTGGCGCAAACCACACCGCGTGGAGCAAATCGCCCTGACCAGTGAAGCCGACGTGCGTGGGCGCACCGGGTTTGAAGCGTGTGATTACCCGCAGGGACGTTTATTGCGTAAAGCCTGGGAAGTCGCGAAAGCGGTGCCAACGAAGGATGTTGTCGAAGCGGGCTTTAAAGGACCAGAGATCCGTGAAGAACTCACCAGACGTCGGATTCAGGCGGTGACAGACTGGAAAGAAAAGCATTGCCCTCAGCCGAAAGACTGAGGGCAATCGGTCAGAAGAAGACCACGTAAACCGCTGCCGCCACGATAAAGCGATAGATCGCGAACGGAATAAACGAGATACGCTTAATCAACTGCAGGAAAGTTTTAATGGCAATCAGCGCCACGATAAAGGCGGTGATGAAACCAACGGCGAACATCGGAATGTCACCCGTGGTGAGGAACCCAATGCTTTTGTAGACGTCGAGTGCAGTGGCTCCCATCATCATCGGTACTGCCAGCAGGAACGAAAACTCAGAGGCCGCATAACGGCTTACGCCCATCAGCATCCCGCCAGAAATGGTCGCGCCTGAACGTGAGAAGCCCGGCCACAGTGCCAGGCACTGGAAGCAACCAATCATAAACGCCTGACGGTAGGTCATGTCATCCAGACCTTCCGCACGCGGGGTTTTCGGCTTCAGCACTTCCGCCGCGATCAGCAGGAAACCACCCACGACCAACGCGTACATCACGTTAATCGGGTTAAACAGAGATTTAATGGCGTCGTGGAACACCAGACCCAGCACCACCGCAGGGATCATCCCGAGCAGAATATGGATCAGTGACAGTCGGCCTTTACCCATACCTTCGTGCTGAGGCGGACGGCCAAAGTGGATGCCGATCAGACCAAACAGACGACGCCAGAACATCACCACTACCGCCAGAATAGAACCCAGTTGGATGACCACTTCAAACGTTTTAGCGGTATCGCCTTCAAAGCCCAGCAGATGGCCAACGATAATCATATGGCCCGTACTGGAAACCGGCAAAAACTCCGTCAATCCTTCGACCACACCCAGTATTGCCGCCACCAGCAGCGAGTGCATATCGCTCATCTATAAACCCCTAAGAAGATATAAAAAAACGGTGCCCCATGCGGACAACCGAGAAAGATACAGCGTTAAGACCGGTATAACCTAAAATGGTTTAGCTATTATGACGTTAAATCTTGCCTTTCAGATTTGTGCCACGCTCAATAATAACGCCAACATTGGTGGCGCGCGCCACTGCTCCTGGTTTACTTAACTTAATGCGCACCCACGGTGAATTGAATTTTTTCAGCAGCAATTCTGCGACTTCCTCAGCCACCCGTTCGACCAGCGCAAAACGTTGCCCTTCAACGTGGGCGATGACCGTTTCACTGATATCGGCATAGCTCAGACAGTCATTCACGTCATCACTTTTTGCTGACTTACGGTTATCCCAGCCCATTTCGATATCGAACACCAGCTTCTGCTCAATGGTCTGTTCCCAGTCGTAAACACCAATAGTGGTGATTACCGAAAGTTGCTCTATAAATACAATATCCATCACGACCTGCCTGCTTTTTGGCTAAACCGGATACCACTTCCGGCGAATTATGCGTATTATCCACAGATGCTGAGAATACAGATACATTTTCAAAACGGAACAGCGTTATGAGTGCAATCGCGCCTGGAATGATCCTCCTCGCCTATCTTTGCGGCTCAATCTCCAGCGCCATTCTGGTCTGCCGCATTGCAGGGTTACCCGACCCGCGTGAAAGTGGTTCCGGGAACCCGGGGGCGACCAACGTACTACGAATTGGCGGCAAGGGTGCAGCCGTAGCGGTTTTGATTTTTGATGTTCTGAAAGGGATGCTACCCGTCTGGGGCGCATATGCGCTGGGCGTCACGCCGTTCTGGCTGGGGCTCATTGCCATCGCTGCCTGTGTCGGTCATATCTGGCCTGTATTCTTCGGCTTTAAAGGTGGCAAAGGCGTTGCAACCGCCTTTGGTGCCATTGCGCCTATCGGCTGGGACTTAACCGGCGTCATGGCTGGCACCTGGCTACTGACCATTCTGCTGAGCGGCTACTCGTCGCTGGGCGCCATCGTCAGCGCGCTGATCGCGCCGTTCTACGTCTGGTGGTTCAAACCTCAATTCACCTTCCCGGTGTCGATGCTCTCCTGCCTTATCCTGCTGCGTCATCACGACAATATCCAGCGCCTGTGGCGTCGCCAGGAGACCAAAATCTGGACAAAGCTCAAGAGAAAGAAAAAAGAGCCGGAGTAATCGCGCGACTCCCGCAGCAGATAGCGTATCCATAAGCGACTCATATGACAGCCTTCATTTCCGCCAGGGCATACTGAAACGTATCCCGATGGTGAGCAAATGGATGCAGCATGTTAGCAGCTCAGGTCACTCATACTCCGTATAAAGGCTGGCAAGCGTCGCTTGCCCTGCAGTTTTGTCACACGCCTGAGAAAACCCTCCTGCATTCCGCTCATCACCTCGGGCCGCTTACGGTTCAGCGTCCGTTTTACCCGGAAGGGGATACCTGCCATCTTTACCTGCTGCATCCGCCCGGCGGAATTGTGGGTGGCGATACGCTGGACATTTCCGTTCGGCTGGACGCCAAAAGCCATGCACTCATCACCATGCCCGGTGCCAGCAAGTTCTATCGCAGCAGCGGCCCGCAGGCTCGTCTGATCCAGCACTTTTATCTCGATGAGGACGCCACGCTGGAGTGGCTGCCGCAGGACACCATTGTTTTTCCCGGCGCGAACGCCTCGCTGCGCTCCGTCTTCCACCTGAAGGCCTCCAGTACACTGATGGCCTGGGAGCTGTACTGCCTGGGACGACCGGTAATCAATGAGACCTTCAGCCACGGCAAGCTGGAGAGCCGCCTTGAAATCTGGATTGAAGACGAACCTCGCCTGATTGAGCGTCAGCATCTTAGCGAAGGCGATCTCACGCCCGTCGCCGGACATCCATGGCTCGGTACGCTGCTGTTCTATCCGGCCCGGGAAGAACATCTCGACGCGGTGCGCGAATGGCTCGCACCGCTGAAGACGTTTGCCGGGGCAACGCTCACCGATGAGCTGCTGTCGGTGCGCTTTCTCTCTCACGATAACCTGATTTGTCAGCGGGTGATGCGCGATATCTGGCAGTCGCTTCGCCCGCTTTTATCCCACAAAACCGCCTGTTCGCCGCGTATCTGGCAGACATAAGAGAAACGTTATGGAACTGACCCCCAGAGAAAAAGACAAGCTGTTGCTGTTCACCGCCGCGCTGGTTGCCGAACGCCGCCTTGCGCGCGGGGTAAAGCTCAATTATCCGGAATCCGTCGCGTTGATCAGCGCCTTCATTATGGAAGGTGCCCGTGATGGCGAAACCGTCGCCTCGCTGATGGAGGCGGGACGCCACGTCCTCACGCGCGACCAGGTGATGGAAGGCGTACCCGAGATGATCCCCGACATTCAGGTAGAAGCCACCTTCCCGGACGGTTCAAAGCTCGTCACCGTCCATAACCCGATCGTCTAAGGAGCGCGTGATGATCCCAGGTGAATACCAGATCCAGCCCGGAAATATTGCCATCAACGTAGGGCGAGCAACGCAGAGTGTGATCGTTGAAAACCACGGCGACAGGCCGATCCAGGTCGGATCGCACTACCACTTTTACGAGGTCAACCCGGCGCTGAAGTTTGATCGGGAAGCCGCCAAAGGCTACCGGCTGAACATCCCGGCGGGTACCGCCGTGCGATTCGAGCCCGGCCAGAAGCGGGAAGTCACGCTGGTTCAGGTCACGGGCGCGCAGCGCATTGTCGGTTTTCGCGGTGAGGTGATGGGAGAAGTGAACAATGGCTGAGATTTCACGTCAGGCCTATGCCGACATGTTCGGCCCCACCACGGGCGATAAAGTGCGGCTGGCCGACAGCGAGCTGTGGATCGAGGTTGAAAAAGATCTCACTGTTTACGGCGAAGAGGTCAAGTTCGGCGGCGGAAAGGTGATCCGCGACGGTATGGGCCAGGGACAGATGACCGCAGACGACTGCGTGGATCTGGTCCTCACCAACGCCCTGATCGTCGACCACTGGGGGATCGTAAAAGCCGATATCGGCGTGAAAAACGGGCGGATCTTCGCCGTCGGTAAAGCCGGTAACCCGGATATTCAGCCCGGCGTGACGATCCCGATTGGCGCGGCAACGGAAGTAATTGCCGCCGAGGGGAAGATCGTCACCGCCGGCGGGATCGACACCCACATTCACTGGATCTGCCCGCAGCAGGCGGAAGAGGCGCTGGTCTCCGGCGTCACGACCATGATCGGCGGCGGTACCGGGCCCGCTGCAGGCACCAACGCCACGACCTGCACACCTGGGCCGTGGTATATCGCCCGCATGTTACAGGCCGCAGATACGCTGCCGGTGAATATTGGTCTGCTCGGCAAGGGTAACGGCTCAAACCCGGACGCTCTGCGCGAGCAGATCGCCGCCGGTGCTATCGGGCTTAAGATCCACGAAGACTGGGGTGCCACGCCTGCCGCCATCAACTGTTCTCTGGAGGTCGCAGACGAGATGGATATTCAGGTGGCGCTGCACAGCGACACGCTGAACGAATCCGGGTTTGTCGAAGATACGCTGGCGGCGATTGGCGGGCGTACCATCCACACCTTCCACACCGAAGGCGCGGGCGGCGGCCACGCGCCGGATATCATCACCGCCTGCGCGCACCCGAATATTCTGCCCTCCTCCACCAACCCGACGCTGCCCTACACGGTGAACACCATCGACGAGCATCTCGACATGCTGATGGTCTGCCATCACCTCGATCCGGATATCGCCGAGGACGTCGCCTTTGCGGAATCACGTATTCGCCGTGAAACCATCGCCGCTGAAGATGTGCTGCACGATATCGGCGCATTTTCGCTCACCTCGTCAGATTCTCAGGCGATGGGCCGCGTGGGGGAAGTGATTATCCGCACCTGGCAGGTGGCGCACCGCATGAAGGTGCAGCGCGGCCCCCTGCCGGAAGAGACTGGCGATAACGACAACTTCCGCGTAAAGCGCTATGTCGCCAAATACACCATCAACCCGGCGCTGACCCACGGTATCGCCCATGAAGTGGGTTCCATTGAGGCAGGAAAACTGGCTGACCTGGTGGTCTGGTCACCGGCCTTCTTTGGCGTGAAACCCGCCACCATCGTCAAAGGCGGGATGATCGCCTGCGCGCCAATGGGTGATATCAACGCCTCGATCCCCACGCCGCAGCCAGTCCATTACCGCCCGATGTTTGGCTCACTCGGTGCCGCGCGCCACGCCACGCGGCTGACGTTTGTCTCGCAAGCCGCCAGTGCGAACGGCATCCCACAGCAGCTCAATCTGCAAAGTGGCACCGCCGTGGTGAAAGGCTGCCGGACGGTGAAAAAGGCGGACATGATCCACAACGGCCTTCAGCCAAATATCACCGTTGATTCGCAGACCTATGAAGTGCGCGTCGACGGCGAACTGATTACCAGCGAACCGGCTGACGTTCTGCCGATGGCGCAACGCTATTTCCTGTTTTGAGGAGTGATGATGATCTATTTAACCCAACGCCTGGACCATGCCCATCCCGTAACCTCCAGCGTCACGCTGCCGATTGACGTGCGGGTGAAAAGCCGCGCCCGCGTGGCGCTGAACGACGGGCGCGAAGCCGGGCTAATGCTGCCGCGCGGCTTGCTGCTGCGCGGCGGAGACCTGCTGACCACCGACGACGGTAGTGAGGTGATTGAAGTGATCGCTGCCGCGGAGTCCGTCTCTGTGGTGCGCTGCGCCGATCCGTTCCTGCTCGCCCGCGCCTGCTATCACCTGGGCAACCGTCACGTGCCGCTGCAAATCATGCCCGGCGAGCTGCGCTATCACCACGATCATGTTCTCGACGATATGCTGCGCCAGTTCGGGCTTGAGGTGACGTTTGCCAGCCTGCCATTTGAACCCGAAGCAGGGGCCTACACCAGCGAGGCTCATAGTCATAGCCACTCTCACGCTCATTCACATTAAGGATTAATCATGCGCAAGTACTTACCCCTGTTACTGCTGGCCTTTTCCCTGCCTGCGCTGGCACATCCGGGACACGGAGCCGACAGCTTCCATGCCGGATTTTTCCACCCGCTGACCGGCCTCGATCATCTGCTGATGCTGACAGGTGCAGGCGTGCTCTCCGCCCTGAGCGGCCGCAAGTTGATACTGCCCTTTGCCACCCTCGGCATGATGCTTGTCGGCGCCATTGCGGGCAGTCTGCTTGGTGGCTTTAGCGGCATGGAGATGCTGATTATCGCCTCGCTGGCGGTCTGCGGCGTGATGATGTTTAAAACCGAAAACCGTCTGCTGCTGGCAGTCCCTGCCCTGGCGATGTTCCACGGCTGGGCGCACGGTGTGGAGATGTCCGGCCACAGCTTCTGGCTGTTCACCAGCGGGTTCATGTTTGCCAGCACCACCGTACTGTGCGCCAGTTTTGCCGCAGGGTTGCTGCTGCGCCGTCACGATGGGCTGCGTAAAACCTTCGGCGGCGGACTGATTGTCTCCGCCCTGCTGGCGTTGATGAGCTAATGGAGCACGCCCGCCAGTGGCTGCGCCTGATGCAGCTTTCCAGCAGCAGCCTGCCGGTCGGGTCATTTACCTGGTCACAGGGGCTGGAATGGGCTGTTGAAGCCGGTTGGGTCACGAGTACCGATGCCTTCAAACGCTGGCAGACGCAACAGATGGAGCAGAGTTTTTTCTGCGTCGATCTGCCGCTGTTTATCCGCCTGTATCAGGCCTGTGAGCAACAGGATCTCGTTACAGCCAAACGCTGGACAGCGTATCTGCTCGCCTGCCGGGAAACGCGCGAACTCCGTGAAGAGGAGCGCAATCGCGGAGCGGCCTTTACGCGCCTCATCAAAAGCTGGGAGCCGGACTGCTCGCCCGAATGGCTGCCGCTGTTTACGCAAAGCCAGCTCTGCGGCATGGCGTGGCTCGGCGTGCGCTGGGGCATCGGCGTGCGCGAGCTGGCTCTGAGTCTCGGCTACAGCTGGATAGAGAGCGCGGTCATGGCAGGCGTGAAGCTGGTGCCGTTTGGGCAACAGGCCGCGCAGCAGCTGATTATCGACCTGAGCAACCATTTTGCCGACGGGCTTGAACAGGCATTTTTGCGCAGTGATGACGAGATAGGCGCGGCGACACCGCTGTCCGCTATCGCCTCTGCGCGCCACGAAACACAATATTCACGACTATTCCGTTCCTGAGGAGTCAATATGGCTGATTACAAACATCCCCTGCGCGTGGGCGTCGGCGGCCCGGTAGGGTCGGGCAAAACTGCGCTGCTGGAAGCGCTGTGTAAAGCGATGCGCGACACCTATCACCTGGCGGTGGTGACGAACGATATCTACACCAAAGAGGATCAGCGCATCCTGACCGAAGCGGGCGCGCTGGCGCCGGAACGCATCGTGGGCGTGGAGACGGGAGGCTGCCCGCATACCGCCATCCGTGAAGATGCCTCGATGAACCTGGCCGCTGTAGAAGCATTAAGCGAGAAATTCGGTAATCTGGACCTGATCTTCGTGGAAAGCGGCGGCGATAACCTGAGTGCGACCTTCAGTCCCGAACTGGCGGATCTGACGATCTACGTGATCGACGTGGCCGAGGGGGAGAAGATCCCGCGCAAGGGCGGGCCAGGGATCACCAAATCCGATTTCCTGGTGATCAACAAAACCGACCTCGCACCATACGTTGGCGCCTCGCTGGAGGTGATGGAGCGTGACACCAACCGCATGCGCGGCGAGCGTCCGTGGACCTTTACCAACCTGAAGGCGGGAGACGGTCTGGCGACGATTATTGGTTTTTTAGAAGAGAAAGGGATGTTGCGGGTGTAGTCGTAAATTTCCCTCTCCCCTGTGGGGAGAGGGTTAGACTGAGGGGGTTACGCCTCCGGAAGCTCCGCCAGCGGCCAGCGAGGACGCACGGAGACGCTCAGATCGGACGTTGCACCGGCGTTCAGACGTACCATCCCGGCGTAGGCAATCATCGCCCCGTTGTCGGTACAAAATTCCGGACGCGCGTAGAACACTTCCCCACGACGCTTTTGCATCATCTCTGCGAGCTTCGCACGCAGCGTACGGTTGGCGCTGACGCCGCCTGCCATCACCAGACGCTTAAAGCCGGTCTGATCCAGCGCGCGTTTGCACTTGATCATCAGCGTATCGACTACCGCATCTTCGAACGCGCGGGCGATATCGGCGCGGGTCTGCTCGCTATCATCGTTATTACGAATGGTATTGGCCGCGAAGGTTTTGAGGCCGGAGAAGCTGAAATCCAGCCCTGGACGGTCGGTCATCGGGCGCGGGAAGACAAAGCGCCCTTCCGTTCCCTGCGACGCCATTTTGGACAGCATCGGGCCACCAGGATAATCCAGCCCCAGCAGCTTGGCGGTTTTGTCGAACGCTTCACCGGCGGCATCGTCGATGGACTCGCCCAGCAGCTCATACTTGCCAATGCCCGTCACGCTAATCAGCTGGGTATGGCCGCCAGAAACCAGCAGTGCCACAAACGGAAACTCAGGTGGGTTATCTTCCAGCATCGGTGCCAGCAGATGCCCTTCCATATGGTGAACCGGAATGGCCGGAACATCCCATGCAAAGGCCAGCGAACGCCCAACCGTTGCACCCACCAGCAGGGCACCGACCAGACCCGGGCCTGCGGTATACGCTACGGCATCAATATCTGTTGAACTCAACCCGGCCTCTTTCAGTGCCGCCTGAATCAGGGGAACCGTTTTACGCACGTGGTCACGAGAGGCCAGTTCTGGCACGACGCCGCCGTAGTCAGCGTGCAATTTCACCTGACTATACAGTTGGTTGGCCAGAAGCCCTTTCTCGTCGTCGTAAATGGCGATGCCGGTTTCATCGCAGGATGTTTCAATACCCAGTACACGCATGACTTGTTTTACCTCGTTTCAATACCGCGCAGTGTAGAGCCTGGGCGGGTTGATGTAAAACTTTGTTCGCCCCAGGAAGAAGGCTCGTGTATACTCCTCACCCTTATTAAAGTCCCTTTCAAAATCGCATCGGTGCTTTACAAAGCAGCAGCATTTGCAGTAAAATTCCGCACCATTTTGAAATAAGCTGGCGTTGATGCCAGCGGCAAACCGAATTTATTAAAGGTGAGAGTTACATGCCGGTAATTAAAGTACGTGAAAACGAGCCGTTCGACGTAGCACTGCGTCGCTTCAAACGTTCATGCGAGAAAGCAGGTGTTCTGGCTGAAGTTCGTCGTCGTGAGTTCTATGAAAAACCAACGACCGAACGTAAGCGCGCTAAAGCTTCTGCAGTGAAACGTCACGCGAAGAAACTGGCTCGCGAAAACGCACGCCGTACTCGTCTGTACTAATTGGTTGAGGGCCTCAGCCCTCAATTGACAGACAGAGTAATAGTCGTAAGGCCGTGCTTCCGGAAGGAATGCGCGGCTTGTTTTCGTTTATAAGTCGCTTAAATTTTTGGGGCATATGGCCGGAAGAATCCCACGCGTTTTCATCAATGACCTGCTCGCCAGAACCGACATCGTCGATCTCATCGACGCGCGGGTAAAGCTGAAAAAGCAGGGCAAGAACTACCATGCGTGCTGTCCGTTCCATAACGAAAAAACCCCCTCCTTCACCGTAAACGGTGAAAAGCAGTTTTACCATTGCTTCGGCTGTGGTGCTCACGGTAACGCCGTTGATTTTTTAATGAACTACGACAAGCTCGAGTTCGTTGAAACCGTCGAAGAACTGGCGGCAATGCATAACCTTGAAGTGCCGTATGAAGCAGGCAGTGGGCCAAGCCAGATAGAGCGCCATCAACGGCAAACGCTGTATCAGCTGATGGATGGCCTGAATTCGTTTTACCAACAGTCTCTTAAGCACTCTGCGGCTGAGCCTGCGCGTCAGTATCTGAACAAGCGCGGACTGAGCGACGATGTCATTGCGCGTTTCGCTATTGGTTACGCCCCGCCCGGCTGGGATAACGTGTTAAAGCGTTTTGGCGGCAATAGCGAAGATCGTAAATCCCTCATCGATGCAGGCATGCTGGTCACCAATGACCAGGGACGAAGCTACGACCGCTTCCGCGAACGGGTGATGTTCCCGATCCGCGACAAGCGTGGACGGGTAATAGGTTTTGGTGGTCGCGTATTGGGTGATGCCCTGCCGAAATACCTCAACTCCCCGGAAACCGATATTTTCCATAAAGGCCGTCAGCTGTATGGCCTTTATGAGGCGCAGCAAGATAATGCGGAACCTCCGCGTCTTCTGGTCGTCGAAGGCTATATGGACGTCGTTGCACTGGCGCAGTACGACATTAACTACGCCGTTGCATCGTTAGGGACGTCCACCACGGCCGATCATATTCAGTTGCTGTTCAGGGTGACCAACAATGTCATCTGCTGTTACGACGGTGACCGCGCAGGACGGGATGCAGCCTGGCGCGCGCTGGAAACGGCACTTCCTTACATGACCGACGGGCGTCAATTGCGCTTTATGTTCCTGCCCGACGGTGAAGACCCGGATACGCTGGTGCGTAAAGAGGGCAAAGCGGCGTTTGAAGCGCGGATGGAGCAGGCTCAGCCACTCTCCACGTTTTTGTTTAACAGCCTGATGCCGCAGGTGGATTTGAGTACCCCTGACGGGCGCGCGCAGCTCAGTACGCTGGCACTGCCGTTAATCAGCCAGGTGCCGGGCGAAACGCTGCGTATCTATCTGCGTCAGGAGTTAGGCAACAAGCTTGGCATTCTGGATGACAGCCAGCTTGAACGTTTAATGCCAAAACAGGCTGAAAATGGTGCGGTTCGCCCCGCGCCTCAGCTAAAACGCACAACCATGCGTATACTGATAGGGTTACTGGTGCAAAACCCCGAACTTGCTCCGCAAGTGCCGTCGCTGGCGGGTTTGAACCACGAAAAATTGCCCGGACTTGGCTTATTTTCAGAATTGGTCAACACTTGTTTGTCGCAACCAGGTCTGACCACCGGACAACTTTTAGAACATTATCGCGGCACAAAAGAGGCCGCAACCCTTGAAAAACTGTCGATGTGGGACGATATAGCAGATAAGGATATTGCAGAAAAAACGTTCACCGACTCACTCAACCATATGTTTGATTCGATGCTTGAGCTGCGCCAGGAAGAGTTGATTGCTCGCGAGCGCACGCACGGTTTGAGCAGCGAAGAACGCCGGGAACTCTGGATGATTAACCAGGAACTGGCGAAGAAATAAAAGAACTTAACGGCTTAAGTGCCGAATATCGATCGGGAAGCCCCCGGCAGCCGCACTGAGAGGCAGCGGCAAAAATATAAGTACGCCCTCGCTTTAAAGGTTGGCAGCCCCATCGCCGACACCAATCAAACGAATTAAGTGTGGATACCGTCTTATGGAGCAAAACCCGCAGTCACAGCTGAAACTTCTTGTCCAACGCGGTAAGGAGCAAGGCTATCTGACCTATGCCGAGGTCAATGACCATCTGCCGGAAGATATCGTCGATTCAGATCAAATCGAAGACATCATCCAAATGATCAATGACATGGGCATTCAGGTGATGGAAGAAGCACCGGATGCCGATGATCTGTTGCTGGCTGAAACCTCCAACAACACTGATGAAGATGCGGAAGAAGCTGCTGCACAGGTACTGTCCAGCGTGGAATCTGAAATCGGGCGTACCACTGACCCGGTCCGCATGTACATGCGCGAAATGGGTACCGTTGAACTGTTGACCCGCGAAGGCGAAATTGACATCGCAAAACGCATCGAAGACGGGATCAACCAGGTTCAGTGCTCTGTTGCCGAATACCCGGAAGCGATCACCTATCTGCTGGAGCAGTACGATCGCGTTGAAGCTGAAGAAGCGCGCCTGTCGGATCTGATCACCGGTTTTGTCGACCCGAACGCCGAAGAAGATATGGCACCCACCGCCACTCACGTCGGTTCTGAACTGTCTCAGGAAGAGATGGATGATGACGAAGACGAAGATGAGGAAGACGGCGACGACGACAGCAGCGATGATGACAACAGCATCGACCCTGAACTGGCGCGTGAGAAGTTTGCCGAACTGCGTACCCAGTACGAAGTGACGCGTGACACCATCAAAGCGAAAGGCCGCAGCCATGCCGCCGCTCAGGAAGAGATCCTGAAACTGTCTGAAGTGTTCAAACAGTTCCGCCTGGTGCCAAAACAGTTCGACTACCTGGTGAACAGCATGCGCGTGATGATGGATCGCGTACGTACCCAGGAACGCATCATCATGAAGCTGTGCGTTGAGCAGTGCAAAATGCCGAAGAAGAACTTCATCACCCTCTTCACCGGCAACGAAACCAGCGAAACCTGGTTCAACGCAGCTATCGCGATGAACAAGCCGTGGTCTGAAAAACTGCACGACGTGAAGGACGATGTGCATCGTGGCCTGCAGAAGCTGCAACAGATCGAAGAAGAGACCGGCCTGACCATCGAACAGGTTAAAGACATCAACCGTCGTATGTCCATTGGTGAAGCGAAAGCCCGCCGTGCGAAGAAAGAGATGGTTGAAGCGAACTTGCGTCTGGTTATCTCTATCGCTAAGAAATACACCAACCGTGGTCTGCAGTTCCTGGATCTGATTCAGGAAGGCAACATCGGTCTGATGAAAGCGGTAGATAAGTTTGAATACCGTCGTGGCTACAAGTTCTCCACCTATGCAACCTGGTGGATCCGTCAGGCGATCACCCGCTCTATCGCGGATCAGGCGCGCACCATCCGTATTCCGGTGCATATGATTGAGACCATCAACAAGCTCAACCGTATTTCTCGCCAGATGCTGCAGGAAATGGGTCGCGAACCGACGCCGGAAGAGCTGGCTGAGCGCATGCTGATGCCAGAAGACAAAATCCGTAAAGTGCTGAAGATCGCCAAAGAGCCAATCTCCATGGAAACGCCAATCGGCGACGATGAAGATTCGCATCTGGGTGATTTCATCGAGGATACCACCCTCGAGCTGCCGCTGGACTCTGCCACCACCGAGAGCCTGCGTGCCGCGACGCACGACGTTCTGGCTGGCCTGACTGCCCGTGAAGCAAAAGTTCTGCGTATGCGTTTCGGTATCGACATGAACACCGACCACACGCTGGAAGAAGTGGGTAAACAGTTTGACGTTACCCGCGAACGTATCCGTCAGATCGAAGCGAAGGCGCTGCGTAAACTGCGCCATCCAAGCCGCTCTGAAGTACTGCGTAGCTTCCTGGACGACTAATTAGTCCTGAAATTGAAAAGCTCCCTCCGGGGAGCTTTTTTTTTGGTTTTTTCCGTGGAGTGCAAAAATTGGTAGGGTAAATCGCCCATACACGCAATTGTAAATGATATTTATTTTCATTATCATTTTTCTTTTCGTAAATCACTGTAAAGAAAAATTACATGAATTTCAAAATATTAAAAAATCGGTCCCTCTGCGCGTTCGCTATTTCTGTGGTTCTTCATACGGGCTCCACTTTTGCTAAGGATTTCTCTGAGGAGCAGTTTGCTTCCAGGGCACTGGGTCATGGAGTTTACGAACTGGCTTATGACGCCGGACAACAGGCGATCTATGCCGCTTCTGCCCCCTCTTTCGACAAAGATAAAACTGCTGGGGAAATTTTCCTGCTTTCAACCGATTCGCTGAAGATTCACGAACGGATCGTCACCAATCGTCGTTCTTTTGCGGTTGCACTGGATGAACCCAATCATATTCTCTGGTCAGGCAACGCACTGGATGGCTCAGTGACTCTGCTGGATACCCGCACCAACAAAGAAGTCAAAACCCTACAGCTCGCGAATACGGAAAATAACGCCCATGTCCGCGAAGTTGTGCTCGATAAAAAGCATCAGCGCGTCTATGTCTCAGGGATTGCCAGTGAAGGCAAAGGGATTCTGTGGGTTGTCGATACGCGAAACCAGACGCTTCTGCACGCCCTTAAAGGGATGGATCCGGTCGGCTTTGCGGTCGATGAAGCGGGTGATAAAGTCTATGCCGTTACTGGCAAAGGTGAACTGGTTACTCTGGATGGCAAAACCTCTCAGGTTCTTTCCCGTGTGGCAGTTGACCCAACCGAACCTAAGCACTACTTCCTGAACATCGCCCTGAATACCGACAAAGGGGTTGGTTTCATCACCGATAGCAACACCGTCGACGTGCTGGTTGTCCAGCTTGATTCTGGCAAGATCCTCCACCGGGCTCCAACCCCTAACGCCATTGCTGCCGTCTACAATCCTGCGCGCAACGAAGTGTATGTCACCCATCGCAATGCCCGCCAGATTAGCGTTATCGATGCCAATACTTACGGCCTGAAACACACCATCAAAACAGCAGCGATGCCGAATAGCATGGTGCTTTCTCCTGATAACAAAACGCTCTTCGTCAGCGTAAAGCAGGATGAAAAATCTTCCCAGGCCGACTACGTACTCAAACTCGATTTAACCCAATTCTGAGGATTGCGATGTGATTAACCAGACACGTTCGGCGCTGGCGATTTCGCTCGCCCTCACCAGCCTTCCTGCGGCCGTTTTCGCTGAAGAAACCGCCCCTGTTAATGAAGATCAACTGGTGGTGACCGCCACCGGTTTCGCACAGGAACGCCGCGAAGCGCCTGCGACCATCTCTGTCGTAGGCGAAAAAGAACTCAACACCCGTTCTAACCAGAACGTCACTGAAGCCCTTCGTGAAATGCCCGGTGTATTAGTGGGCAACGGTAACGGAAGCCTTGCTACGGGTGACGTACAGATGCGTGGGATGGACTCGACCTATACCTCATATATGGTCAATGGCATCAAGCAAGGAACCCGTGAGTCCCGTCCTTATGGGCACCACATCGGCACCGAAGCGGCGTTTTTACCACCACTTGCCGCCATTGAGCGTATAGAGGTGATCCGTGGGCCCATGTCCTCCCTGTACGGATCTGACTCTATTGGCGGTGTGGTCAACGTCATCACCAAAAAAGCGTACAACCTGGATACCTGGAAGGGCGTGCTGGAAGATAACTACTTCCTGCAGGAGAAAAGCGAGTACGGCAACACCAACCAGACCAATGCCTTTTTGATGGGCCCGATTATTCCGGGAAAACTCGGCGTGAGCGTGGCTGCGGATTATCTGGACCGTCGCGATGACGACAGCCAGAAAGATGAACGCTTTGTGAAGCACCAGGCTGGCAACCTGGACGCGACCATCAATATGTCGCCAACCGATACCCAACTGTGGGATTTAAACGTCGTCAAAGGGCATCAGGTCAAATCACATAACGATAAAGCCTGGCAGTGGGATTTTGATCGCGATGCCGCATCACTTTCCCAGCACGCCTGGTACGGCGACGATCTGCTGGAAGTGAAGAACTTCGTCAGCTACGAGAACGCCAAAACTGAATACCGGATACCGGGCATGAGTTCGCAGTTCATCAAGCAGCGTAACTATGAGGCCAACAGTGCGAACACCTTTTCGCTTGGCGATCACAAGTTAACACTGGGGATCAACTTTACGCGTAATGAGCTGGACGATACGTTCGGTATTGCAGACAAAGAGGTTCCAGGGGTCACACCGGTCAGCGAAATCAGCCGCAACGGCTGGGCCATGTTTGCCGAAGATGCCTGGATGATGGTGCCAGATTTCACCCTCACCACCTCAGCGCGTCTCGATCACGACAGCTACTTTGGCTACCACGTGACGCCGAAACTCTACGGTAACTGGACGATCGATGAAAGCTGGGCGCTGAAAGGCGGCATCTCTGCGGGGTATAAAAAACCAGACCTGCGTGAAAATAACGAAGGTTTTACCAGCGTCTATGGCTCCTATCCTTATTCGTATATCGGGATCGGTAACGATGACCTGAAGCCGGAGCAGAGCGTCAACACCGAAGTGGGCGTTTACTGGCAGCAGGATGCACTGGCGCTGGATGCCACCGTATTCTTCACCAAATTCAAAGACAAGATCAGCGACTACACCATCTGTACCGCAACGGCCACACAGAAATGTGTCTACAACGGGTACGAAGCAGAAGAGGTTTCTCAGTATTTCAACGTCAGCGATGCGGAAATCTATGGTCTGGAGCTAAACGGCGACTGGCAGGTCACGCCAGCGCTGAAGGCTAACGCAAACTATACGTACACCCACAGTGAGCAAAAAAGTGGCCAATACAAGGGAGAAGCACTGAACGAATTCCCGAGCAGTATGGCCAACCTGTCACTGACATGGAATGCGTTAAATGACCTTGAGCTGTGGACCAAAGCCAGCTGGCGCAGCAATACGCCAAACACCGGTAAATCAACCTCAACAGAGGCCTATGCGCTGGTCGACTTAGGGTTACGTTACCATCTCAACAAAAACATCATGCTAATGACAGGTATCTATAACCTGTTCGACGTGAACCCGATATACAAAACGACCTATAACCAGTCTTCCATCCTAGAAGGACGCCGCTATAACATGGGTGCTCGATTCGAGTTTTAAGGGTAATGCCGGAGCGTGGCGCTCCGGCAGTTACAACCCCCGTACGACCAGTGCCTCATCGAGTTCACGATACGCTTCAACCAGTTTGTCCAGTGTCGCTCTGTTCAACCCGCTCGGGTTCGGCAACACCCACACCTGCGTAACGCCAATCATGATGCTCTGCTTGCCCCACTTCGTTCCACGCTGGCTGAACGCCTGCTCGTAGGCCTGCTTACCGAGGATTGCCAGAGCAGCCGGCTGATAATCATCTATTTTCTTAATCAGCTCCCGACCACCGCTACGCAGCTCATGCAGGTTGACCTCCGTTGCCTGCACCGTAGGACGCTCGACCAGCATGGTGATCCCGCAGCGTGTATCCAGAAGGTGTTGCTCTTCTTCAGGCTTGAGCAACCGGTCAGTAAACCCCGCCTGATGGATAACCTTCCAGAAGCGATTCCCCGGATGGGCGAAGTGAAAACCGGTGTGTGCCGAGGACTTGCCCGGGTTAATTCCGCAGAACACCACCCGCAGCCCAGGGGCCAGAATGTCGTTGATCATCGTTACTCCCACTGATACATCGTTATGGAAGTATAAAGGATTGATTATGCGTTGTTTATAAAAACAGCAGGCAGGTGTGAATGGCTGGATTGCTGAGGGGAGTTACTTTATAATTCACCGCCACGGCCCCTTAGCTCAGTGGTTAGAGCAGGCGACTCATAATCGCTTGGTCGCTGGTTCAAGTCCAGCAGGGGCCACCAAATTTTAGCTTTAAAATCATATAATTAAGCCACTCACAAGAGTGGCTTTTTTGTTCCAGCATTGTGTGATGCCCCCCTTTTTGTCCCCTCACTGTTAACTTTAGCCCCCCAATAAAAAAATCCCCCTGATACTCAGAGGGACTTAACTGCAAGATTTATCACTTCAACCCTAAATGCATCCGTTTACTCAACACTGCCACGGCCGCTGCTTTTTGCATATCTTCCCAGCGTTCAAAGGAAGTATTAGCAATAATAAAATCTTCCCATTCCTGATCGGGAATCGCCTTTGAGTCATCTGCTGCTTCGACTTTAAAGCCTGATTTTTCGAACATATCATCTAAGAACGTGAATGATGTATACTCAGAAAGAAATTCAGTTTTAAAAAACTCATCAAAACGAAGTTGATTAGTATTGCTGATTTCTTCCAAATTCTTTTTAAACTGATCAATATTACTATTTTCTAATATTGTGAAGTAGGAATGATGTGACAAATAAACCCGTATTTTCAGAAGATGAACATGTGCCATCTGTGCAATTTTTCCCCCCTTACGTGGACTGCTAAAAGTTAGACCTATTGCCGTGGCACTGGCTTTCTCTATTCATAGGCAGCTCCCAGCCAGCGCATTACCTGTGATTTACGAATGAATATCAGCTAATCATAAATCATCTGAATAGCGGTTAATCGGTTAAAACCAATTATTACAAATTAAAAACCTTATTCGAAGTATGGTTACTTAAATTCATAAACACATGAGGATATATAGCAATGGCAATACCAGTTTATCTATGGCTTTACGAAGAGGAAGGAAAGCTACTGAAAGGCGGTGTTGATGTTAATGGACGAGAGGGAAGTATAGAGCTGGTGGGTATGCAGCACGACGTGTTTATTCCCACAGACGATATGACCGGAGCCGTTACCGGAACACGCCAGCATGAAGCATATACTTTTGAAAAAGAAATCGACCCATCATCCCCGCTTTTGTATCGCGCACTGACAACCGGTCGCACGCTGGTAAAAGCCGAATTCAAATACTACCGCATCAACCATAACGGCATGGAAGAAGAATATTTCAATGTTGTGCTGGAAAACGTGAAGGTGTGCCACATTGTGCCAGTTATGTTTGATACCAAAGATCCCGACTTCGAAAAACACGGGCATATAGAGCATGTAGGCCTGCGTTACGAAAAAATCACGTGGAACTATGTCGATGGCAATATCCGGCACGCCGATAGCTGGAAAGAACGTAAAACAGCATAAGGAGATCACTCATGGCTAAATGGCTTTATAAGCAAAGCACCGGCGAACTGTTTCGCAACGGCAAATTAATTGAAACAGGCTATTCTGGCGCACTGACCAACAAAAACAATCCAGATCGTGAGCATGTACGCGGCATGGGTCCAATTCCTCGTGGTATGTGGAAGATAGGAAGTACAGGAACGAGCAAAGGACCGCTCACCATCACCCTGAGTCATATCAGTGGTAATTCGTATAACCGTGATATGAAAACTTTTCGTATGCATGGAGAGAAAGCTCACGGCATACCAGGATTCGCTTCGGAAGGTTGCATCATCATGTATCCATCCACACGCCTGCTGGTGAGCAAAGACCATGGCTCTGAACTTGAGGTTGTTCGATGAAATGGTTAATGGTGATTCTAATGATACCTACCGTCGCTTTTGCAATGCCCTCACCTGATACCGTAGCCAATAGCAAATTAACAGCTTCAGACTGGCAGTACGTGGCGCAGAAAGTCGCAACAGGAGAACCGGCATGGCTTAATGCTGTACCAGCTCTTGCATCAAAGGCCAACCGCGAACAGGCAGACCAACTGGAGGATGCCCTGGCTACCGCGCTGCCGATAAACACCAAAGGCGTTTTATCCATCCTGCACAAGCTGGACACAGGCTCATACCCAGAGATGATCGGCACTGATATTGTCTGCGTGCAAAAGGTGGCAAGTGCGGGGAAGGCAGCAGAGAAATATTACAATGACACGCGGCTTGCGCTTCTCGATGAACCCAGCGGCGCGCAATGCCTCTGGAATCTTGAGGGCGTTTGGGAAGAAGTGATGCAGAAAGAGAAATAATTCTGTTCGCCGGTACATGCTCAGTTCTTCGTGCATCAGCAAGACTTCACATAAAAAAGCCCGCATTACGCTGTGGCGGGCAAACTAATTTTATAGGTTTACTCATAAATAAAAATGAAGATATTTATAAAAACGCAAAATCTAAGTAGGGAACGATTCTTTCATTGACCTGCTCCCTCTGCTCCGCATCAACCTTCACCACACGCGCCATAGAGGTTTCACTGATGCCTAACCCAGTCATCCGCCTGGGTTAGGCAGATATCTCACGGCGCTTATGCAAATGACTGTACTTCTGTTAAAGAAATGGACAAAGCAGAGAGCGCTGCGGTGTCAACAAACCACAAAAAAGCCAACCCCGCATTCCCACGGTGTTGGCCTGTTTTAAAGCAGTGACAGTCACAACAGGTTAAAAGACATAACGCATGCCAAGGGTAAATTCATTAGAGACGATGTGCGCTTTCATCTGCTCGTCTTTTAAACCACGCGCGTTAGTGAAGTTGTTATACCCACTTTCGATCTTGCCCATATCAATATAACGGTAGCCCAGGTCGACATACAGGCGTTCAAGCGGCGTATAGCTCACGCCAGCCCCTAAGGCATAGGTCAGGTTGTTTTGCGTGGTAGAGGCATATTCGCGGCTCGAGTTACCCTGCCAGCCGTTGGCTTTAATCTTGCTTACGCCCAAACCTGCCGTACCGTACAGGGAAACGCCATAACCCAGCTCATAATCACGATAAACATTGACCATCAGGCGCTCAGTTTCGGTTTTCAGGTGGTTATAGCTGTTGGCAAAGGTACTGGAGCCGCTGGTGTATTCGGCCTTTTGCCTGAACGTATATTCGCCCTCGGTACGCCAGCCATTACCAAACTGATAGCCCGCAGCAATCGCCGCGCCGCCGAAGTGCTCTTTCTCTTTACCGCCCACAAACTGCCCTACCCCAGGACGCGCGCTGGTATCCATCTCTTTCGCTCGTTGTTCGACCTGGAGGTATTTTGCGGAACCGTAATACCCTTCTTCGGTATTTGCTGCCAGAACGGTAGCCGGAATCATCGCGATCGGCAGGGCGGCCAAAATAGCTTTCATATTCATCTCTACTCCGTTGAAAAAATATTCCGCACGTCGAACAGTCGTCCGCCGTGGTCAGGAAAACAGTCAGTGAGGGGATAGTAAATGGCCCGGCACGGGCAAACTATTCGGGTGATTACGGGTTTTACCTGGTAATTTTACGTAGGGACTGGTCTCGTTTTTTAACAATGAGTAGTAATTTCAATGAATTAAGATGTAGGACTTTCAACGGACCGCGCGAAGCCTCTCACTTCCCCCCTCCTTCACAAACTGCAAATCTAAAGAAATCCCCCATCGCGCCGATCATCATCCGTGTGTATTATTTCCTGTAGCTTTTACAACAACTAACCTTAACTCAAATACTTAAGCGCCAAAGCGAAAGGCATCATGAGCACACCGATCAAACGGCTAGAAATCATTAAAAATGCCATTGAACTGGAAGATGACGACATCATCCAGAGCCAGCTGACACGCCTGAAAAATGAAGCGTTTGACGATGAGCTACAGGAAATCGTCGTGGCGCTTGAGCAGAAGAACTACACTGCGGCCATGGCGGCCATTACCGCCTGGCTGCAGGGCCAGCGCGCAGTGACCCAATGGCGCGATCCGCAGGTGGCCGCCAGCAAGCTGGAGCTGAAGGCGCTGGAGGAGCGTCTGCGCGATCTTATAGATCGCCGCAATGCGCGGGTGCAGCAGCTGGATGAGTTCAACGATCTTTATTTCTCCCGCCTCGGCCCGCTGATGCAGCAGATCCTCGCCCTGCGCAAAACGCTGGCGGAGCTGAACCTGCGTCGTCAGCAGGCGGAAGCGCGTCGCCGCGAGGAAGATTACCGTCGCTGCCAGCAGTATATGGCTCAGGCTGTAGAAGTGCTGGCAACGCTCACCCAGCGCTGGCGCGATCTGCCTGCCGATTCCGTGCAAGCCGCTGAAGCACGCAAACATTTGCAGCAGCAAAGTAACCTGATTGCCAACCTGCTGGCCGAAGCGCTGGAGCTTGAAAGCGGCTTAACGCGCGAAGAAGAGCCCGCGCGCCAGGCGCGCGACGAAGCCAACGAAGAGTACGAGAAATACCGCGAGCAGCACCACGATGCCGAAGTGCGTCTGCGTAAAGGCAAGGATCTCTCGGAAGAAGATCAGAACGAACTGAAGCGCCTCTGGCGCCAGGCGAGCAAGCTTTGCCACCCAGACCTGGTGGCCGACGACCTGAAAGAAGAAGCCAACGCGATGATGGTGCAGCTCAACCAGGCCAAACAGCGTGGCGACGTCAAAGCCATACGCTCTCTGGTGGCGCGTCTGCAGCAAGGATTCGAGCCGCTGATGGCCAGCGACAGGCTGAACGATCTGGAACGTATCCGCAAAAAAATGGCGCAGGTCCGCGAGCAAATCGACATTTTAGTGAACGAGCTGGCGGAGCTGGAGAAAGAAGAGTCCTGGCTTCTGGTGTCGTCGTTGAGCAATATGGAAGCCTACTTCGCTCAGCAGGAGAAAGCGCTGCACGAAGTTCGCGCCTCGCTCGAACATCAGGTGAGCGAAGCGCAACTGGATTCCGCAGCCTGATTATTTAGCGTGCCAGTAAGCGCTGGCACGCACCAGCTGCGGATCAATCGTTTCGGTTTCAAACTGGCGGCTCAGGCTTTTCACCACCTTCCCTTCACCGGTCAGCCAGATAAAGTAATCTTCCGCCGGAACGGTTAGCGTCGCCAGATGGTCCGCCACCGCCTGCTCGCTATGGCCAACAATCCAGGTGATGTCGAACATGCTCAGGTGTGCCAGATAATCCTTATAAGATTCATCCCCAACCGTCACCACTGCATGAACGCCCGGGCGAACAGGCAGTTTTGCGATGCCTTCTAAACGGCGGCGCAGTGCGGGCATGCCGGACTCATCGCAGACATACAGCTGCCAGGCATAATCTTCATGTACCACCAGCGAACCGCGTGGACCGCCGATCGTCAGCTTATCACCCGCCTTCGCCTCGACCGCCCAGTGGCTGGCAATACCACCGTCATGAACGAAGAAATCGAGCACCAGCTCATGATTTACCGCGTCGTACAGCGGCGTATAGTCGCGCGTCTGAGGACGTACGCCGTCACCCCAGTCGATGCCGTCATCGGTGACTACCGGAGGCACAAACGTCGTCCCTGGCGCCGGGAAAAAGACTTTGGTGTGGTCATCAAAGCCGCGGGAGCTAAAGCCCTCCAGCGCCTCGCCGCCTAAAACAATGCGCTGGAAACCCGCGCTAACGCGCTCAGCGCGGAGCACCGTCAGCTCGCGAAAACGCAGGTCATTACGAACACGCTGTGGGTAACGGGTAGATGTCATTTTTAGACCCTTCTCAGGTGAATACGATATATCTAAATCAATTTTAAATGATAATGATTGCTAATCAACAAGAATGCAAGATCTTTTAGATTGCATCTGAATATATCTTAGATATAGTTTAGATATATCAAAAAGAAGGACACAGTATGCGACACGAACACGATGGCGGCGGACGTCGACCGCGCTTTTTTGGCCACGGCGATCTGCGTCTGGTGATTCTGGATATCCTGACGCGCAATGCGAGCCACGGCTACGAGCTGATCAAAGAGATCGAAAACATGACTCAGGGGAATTACACCCCAAGCCCGGGCGTAATCTACCCGACTCTGGATTATCTACAGGATCAGGCCTTTATCCTCATTAAGGAAGAAGAAAACGGCCGTAAGAGCATTACGATTACCGTGGCGGGTCAGCAGTGGCTGGATGAAAATCAGGAACAGCTGACGCACATACAGGCGCGTATCAAAGCGCGTTCCGTCGGTTTCCAGTTACGAAAAAACCCGCAGATGAAGCGGGCGCTGGATAACTTCAAAGCGGTTTTAGATCTGAAGGTCAATCAGGGAGAGCTCAGCGATGCGCAGCTTAAGCAGATCATCGGCGTAATCGACCGCGCAGCGCTGGAGATCTCCCAGCTGGATTAAGCCGGTGCGCGCTCGCTCACGCGGAAGATGCGTACCAGCTCTTTCAGGTGCATCGCCTGTTCGTTAAGGGATGCCGCCGCCGCGACAGACTCCTCCACCAGCGCAGAGTTTTGCTGGGTGGTGGCATCAATCAGGCCAATCGCACTATTAATCTGCGAGATCCCCTCCGTCTGCTCATGGCTGGCCTGGCGGATCTCACGCAGAATAACGTCCATCTCTTCCACGTTGCCGACCATCCCGTTGATCAGCCCACTCGCTTTTTCAACCAGGTTCATCCCGTCCTGGGTCTGGCTGGTGGAGCTCTCAATCAGCTCGCGAATTTCACTGGCAGACGATGCGCTTTTCTGAGCAAGCTGACGCACCTCGCCCGCCACAACCGCAAAGCCACGGCCATGCTCACCCGCACGTGCCGCTTCCACTGCCGCGTTCAACGCCAGGATGTTGGTCTGGAAAGCAATGGCGTCGATCAGGTCGATAATGTCGGACATCCGGTTCGAGGTCTCGTTAATCAGGCGCATTTTGCTGGTCACCTGCTTCATCATCTCACCGTTGTTTTTAACCACCGTGGCGGCATCTGCTGAGAGGGTGGTCGCCTCACCGGTATGCGACGCGGTGTTTTTCACCGTAGCGGTGATCTGCTCCATGGAAGCGGCGGTCTGTTCAACAGAGCTTGCCTGCTCTTCCGTGCGCGCGGCCAGATCCTGGTTACCGGCGACAATCTGCGCGGCAGCGCTGGAGATATTCTCTGAGCCGGTTTGCACCTGCTGCACAATGTCCATCAGGCGTGTTTTCATCTCCATCAGCGCATGCAGCAGTTGACCCGTTTCGTCTTTGCCGTGCGGCGTGATACTGCCGGTCAGGTCACCCTCGGCGATGGCTTCAGCAAAAGTCACGGCCTGGCCCAGAGGACGGGTAATCGAGCGTACAATAAACCAGCCAATCAGGCTGCCTGCCGCCACGCTGAAAAGGGTAATCAGGATCAGCAGCAGGCGGTTGGTTCTGAAATCCCCCTCAACCTGCGCACCTGCGTACTGCATTTCGTTGTTCTGAATGGCAATCAGCGCCTGCACCTTCGCTTTGTACTCCTGCTGCAGGTTAAGGGTCGTGGTCATCATCTCCCTGATAGCACCCGCGCGATCGTTATTCTGCACTGCCTGTAAAATACGGTAACGCGAGTCCAGATACTGCTGACGCACACCGCGGATATCCGCCAGTGCCTGCTGTGATTTTGCATCATGCAGCGCGTTGTTCAACTCCCCCAGGATCACGGTGATTTTCCCACTGATCTCCTTCAGATGCTGTTGCGATTGCGCCGTATAGGTCCCCTGTTCATCCAGCAACATGAGCTGCTGAGTGCCAATAAATTCCTGGAAGTTGTCGATTAACTGGTTCGCTTTTACCGTCGTAGGATAGTCACTGGTAATGATAGATTGCATCCCGTTATTGGCCCGGTTCAGACTCAGCAAGGACAAACTCGCACTCACCACCATCAGGACAATTAATAGCCCAAATGCCAGAAATAATTTCGTGCCGATCTTTACGTCATTTAAGAACATATTTTCTCCATCGATGTGATTATTTCTCAGACGATCGCTGTTATCGGTAACGAATTCGCTAACTTTATGACTTTGATCGTTTTTTTATTTCATAACCAACACAATAGATAGGTAGAGGCTATTAATAATGCCCCATCGATCGTTACTCAACCATCGGATGAGGCTTTTTCAAAATAGCATCGTGGAAAATTGGCTTAGGCAGGAATAAATAACTGAAGTAATTTCTTTAGTTACTTAATATTAAATTAACAATAAAACACATTAATAATTACAACCTCAAATAGTAAAGCCGTTTATTCCGTAAGGAATAAACGGCTTTACTGGAACATGACTCACTCAATGGAGAACCGTCACCGCATCCTTAAGACGTCCGGCGCGGTGTTTCACCATGGCGGAAATGTGCGCGCTTTCCTCGACCAGGTCGGCGTTTTTCTGCGTGATGCTGTCCAGCTCTGCCACGGCACGGGTTAACTCAGACAATCCAGTTGCCTGCTCGGAGGTCGCGTGGCTAATCTGAGCAATCAGCTGGGTCACGTTTTTCACCTGCTCAACGATGTCATCCATTGTACGGCCTGCGGCGTGAACCTGTTCAGAGCCGGACTGCACCTTGCTGGCGCTGGCATCAATGAGCTTACGAATATCATTAGCCGCACTGGCGCTGCGGCTGGCGAGATGGCGAACTTCGCCAGCGACCACAGCAAAACCTTTGCCCTGTTCACCCGCCCTTGCTGCTTCAACCGCCGCGTTGAGCGCCAGAATATTGGTCTGGAAAGCGATGTCATTAATCAAGGAGGTAATCGAACCAATGCGCTGCGTGCTGTCGGCGATATCATCCATGGTTTTCACCACGGTCTGCATCGCATTCCCCCCCTTCGTTGCCGCACTGCTTGCGGCCACGGAGAGTTTGTCTACTTCTGCGGCGGTTTCAGAGTTACTCTGAACAGAAGCCGCCATCTGGTTCATTGTCGCGACGGTCTGCTGCACATTCGCTACGGTCTGGCGCGTACGATCGTTCAAATCTTCATTACCCTGCGCAAGCTTGTCGCTACCATCGCGCACGCTCACCACCTGGCTTGATACATCATTGATTAACCAGCGGCACATCAGCCCCAGTTGTCCTACCGCACGCAAGGTCAGCCCCAGTTCGTCGCTGCGGTTCAGGTGCTGTACGCTGTTGCGCTCACCGGTCGCCACTTTCAACGCCTGACGTGCCACATTTTCTACCGGACGGACAATCTGCTGCTCAAACATCAGTGTTCCCAGCAGCATCACCCCCGCAGCCGCCGCGAGCGGTACCCAGCCTGCGGAAGTCGTGACCAGCGTGGCCGCAAGCACAGCAAAAAGCACCGCCATCACGCTGCGAACGCGCCAGCGCAGCGGCATTGCCGGGAGTTTCCCCAACCAGCCTTTACGTACCACCAGCCCTTTATGAATACGTTTCTTACAGCTTCCGTCATTCAGCGCCCGGTAGAGAGGCTCCACGGTGGCAATCTCTTGTTCCGTGGCTCTGGTGCGGATGGACATATAGCCCGTCACCTGCCCGTGACGCACCATCGGCACTGCATTAGCACGAACCCAGTAGTGGTCGCCGTTTTTACGTCGGTTTTTGACAATCCCGCTCCACGGCTCGCCCTGTTGCAGGGTGTACCACATATCGGCAAATGCCGCCTTTGGCATATCCGGGTGGCGCACCATATTGTGCGGCTGGCCCGTCAGCGCGTCGAGCTCATAACCGCTCACCTGCACAAACGTGTCGTTAGCGTGTGTAATGTAGCTATGGATGTCTGTGGTAGACATTAAGGTGGTGTCATCATCCAGAGGATATTCATTCTGGCTGACATAGATTGGAGAAGACATCGTGAGCATCCCTTGCAGGTTATTTGAATGTTAATTTTGTGGATTTATGTTTTTTCGGCGGTAAACAATTTATCTTTAGTTGTTAAACTTGATAGAGATCGCAGATTTCACTTAAACCGCACTTTTTGTGAGATTTTATAATTCATTGATTTCAAATACTTTCGCAAAGAAATTACCTGCAAAGCATGATGTGTTAACGCCCACTTAAGTAGCAGCAAATGCCCCACTTTGGTGCGATTGCCTTTTCCCGCGTCTTTTTAAGCTCGCTGCCCTGGATAGCGAAATCCCGTTTCGGTTGTATCGGCATGATTAAATATTGTGCAACATAATTTTAACCTGGCGTTTATCCCGATTTTCGTTAAGTCAGCTGAAGTGGCGTAATCCCTGCAATACTTAACGCAGTATCATGTGATACGCGATCCCCGGGAGCACATTTTGAACAGGTTACCTTCCAGCGCCTCGGCTCTTGCCTGTACCGCGCACGCATTGAATCTCATTGAGAAGCGAACGCTTGATCATGAGGAGATGAAACAACTTAACCGAGAGGTCATCGATTACTTTAAAGAGCACGTCAATCCAGGTTTTCTGGAGTATCGCAAATCTGTTACCGCCGGCGGGGATTACGGAGCCGTAGAGTGGCAAGCGGGGAGTCTGAACACGCTTGTCGACACCCAGGGACAGGAGTTTATCGATTGCCTTGGTGGTTTTGGTATCTTCAACGTGGGGCACCGTAATCCAGTTGTGGTTTCCGCCGTACAGAATCAACTTGCGAAACAACCTCTCCATAGCCAGGAACTGCTCGACCCGCTTCGCGCCATGCTCGCGAAAACGCTGGCGGCCTTAACGCCCGGCAAACTGAAGTACAGCTTCTTTAGCAACAGCGGCACGGAATCGGTCGAAGCGGCGATTAAACTCGCCAAAGCGTACCAGTCGCCGCGCGGGAAATTCACCTTTATCGCCACCAGCGGCGCATTCCACGGTAAATCTTTGGGTGCACTGTCTGCTACCGCTAAATCCACCTTCCGTAAACCGTTTATGCCGCTGCTGCCGGGCTTCCGCCACGTGCCGTTTGGTGACATTAACGCTATGCGCACCGTGCTGAGCGAATGCCGTAAAACCGGTGATGACGTGGCGGCGGTGATCCTGGAGCCGATTCAGGGAGAAGGCGGTGTGATTCTCCCTCCGCAGGGTTATCTGCCTGCCGTGCGTCAGCTGTGCGATGAGTTTGGCGCACTACTGATCCTCGATGAAGTCCAGACCGGGATGGGCCGTACCGGCAAGATGTTTGCCTGCGAGCACGAGAACGTTCAGCCGGATATTCTGTGTCTTGCGAAAGCGCTCGGCGGCGGCGTGATGCCGATTGGCGCGACGGTTGCTACCGAGGAAGTATTCTCTGTGCTGTTCGATAACCCCTTCCTGCACACCACAACCTTTGGCGGTAATCCGCTGGCCTGTGCAGCGGCGCTGGCGACCATCAACGTGCTGTTGGATCAAAACCTGCCTGCTCAGGCGGAGCAGAAAGGTGACATGCTGCTGGACGGCTTCCGCCAGTTAGGACGGGAATACCCGGATCTGGTTCAGGACGCACGCGGCAAAGGGATGCTGATGGCAATTGAGTTTGTTGATAACGAAATCGGTTATAGCTTCGCAAGCGAGATGTTCCGCCAGCGGGTACTGGTGGCCGGGACGCTCAACAACTCGAAAACAATCCGTGTTGAACCACCGTTGACGCTGACCATTGAGCAGTGTGAGCAGGTGCTGAAAGCGGCGCGTAAAGCGCTGGCGGCGCTGCGGGTGAGCGTGGAAGAGGCGTGATCTGAATTCCCCCTCCCCGCTGGAGGGGGAACGTTTTTACTCCGGTAACAAACCCACAAAACTGCGTTTTTTGCGCGGCTCTGACATCAACTCCTCGAGCTTATCCACGCACGCCAGATAATGCGGCGTTTTCTTGTGCGCCAGCACCGCCGCTTCGTCTTTATAGGCTTCGTAGATAAAGAACCGGGTTTTCACCCTTGGATCCTGTAATACGTCAAAACGCAGGTTCCCCGGCTCCTGGATCGCCCCTTCGTGGTTGGCGCGAAATACTTCCAGAAACTCGTCCACCCGTTCAGGCTTGATGTTGATCTCCACTAACGTCACGTTCATTTTGCTTCTCCCTGTTTCTCTTCCTGCCAGAACTGGAACGCATCCCGCGCGCTCATATTCTCGTGAACCACTTTCTTCACCGCTTTCAGCATCGCCAGCGGCGCGCTGGACTGGAAGATATTGCGTCCCATATCCACACCGGATGCGCCCTGGTCGATAGCCCGCCAGCACATCTCCAGCGCCTCGTGCTCCGGCAGTTTTTTGCCCCCGGCGATGACGATCGGCACCGGGCAGCTGGCGGTCACTTTTTCAAAGCCTTCGTCCACATAATAGGTTTTGACGAACTGCGCCCCCATTTCTGCGGCAATGCGGCTGGCCAGCGAGAAATAGCGTGCGTCGCGCGCCATCTCCTTGCCCACGCCCGTCACTGCCAGCGTCGGCATGCCGTAGCGCGCGCCCGCATCGACAAGCTTGATGATGTTGTTGATCGACTGATGCTCGAACTCGCTGCCGATGTATACCTGCGCCGCCACCGCGCAGACGTTCAGGCGCAGCGCGTCTTCCATCGCTACCGCCACGCACTCGTTGGAGAGCTCACCCAGAATCGAGTTACCGCCGGAGGCGCGCAGCACCACCGGTTTGTTCGTCGCGGCAGGTACGGTGCTCCGCAAGATACCGCGGGTGCACATCAGCACGTCGGTTTCACCAAACAGCGGGGCAATCGAAAGATCGATACGCTCAAGACCGGTGGTCGGCCCCTGGAAATAGCCGTGATCAAAGGCCAGCATCACCGTGCGGTTGCTTTTCGGGTTGAAGATGCGCGCCAGCCTGGACTGCATGCCCCAGTCCAGCGAGCCGCAGCCTTTCAGGGTGAACGGCACGTTCTGCTGTGGCGTGCCAATGCCAAAATCTTTACCGTCTTTGATGTCGTCTAAATCAGCCATTTGCTCCCCCGTCAGAAATCATATTTATTGATGTTCTCTTTGGTGAACACCACACGCTCCGGCAGCAGCACAATGCCGTTGCCCTTCGCTTCATACTGGTAGCCCTGCACGCTGTTCGGCTCGACCTTCAGCGCCCCGATATTTTTTACGTCCACGCTGTCGCCAACGTTAAGATCGCCTTTTTTCAGCAAACGATCGGCGACATTGACCGCAATTTTGCCTTGCTGCACGACATCCCACAGACCGAAGGCTTTCACCGTGCCGCGCTCAACGTACGGACGCATCACGTTCGGCGTACTAAAACCAACGATCGCCACCCCCTCCCGCTTGAGGTTTTCCGCCGCCTGCGCTGCCGCAGGCAACGCGTTGGCATCCGGGGCGATGATCGCATCCAGATCCGGATACGCTTTTAAGATCCCCTCTGCGGTTTGCAGGGATTTGGTGGCATCGTTATAGCCAAACTGTGTGGTGACGATCTGCCACTGAGGATGATCTTTCTCGATTTTGGCTTTCGCCTCTTTCACCCACTGGTTCTGGTCGGTGACGGTAGGGCTGGAGTAGAAGAACGCCACTTTGGCATTCGGTTTCGTCACTTGCTTCGATGCCATCTCCACCAGCAGGCCACCAAGCTGTTCCGGCGTTCCCTGGTTGATGTAAATGCTGCGGCACTCCGGTTTGGTGTCGGAGTCCCAGGTCAGGACTTTTACGCCGCGCTGCATCGCGCGCTTCAGCGCCGGACAAAGGCCATCCGGTGACACGGCGGAGACGATAATCGCGTTATAGCCTTGGTTAACGAAGTTATTGATGAGCTGCACCTGGCCAGAGACGCTTGGCTCGGTCGGGCCATCGTAGGTGACGTCCACACCCAGATCTTTTCCCGCCTCTTTTGCACCGTTGCCGCCGCTGGTGAAGAAACCCACGCCCACCAGTTTCGGGATAAAGGCAATGCGGTCCGCCGCCTGCGCCGATGCGATGCTAAGGGCCATCGCCAGGACTATCAGTTTTGTTTTCATCTTACGCTCCGGGTAGTTTTGTGAAGAGAGATCGCACCCATTCACGGTGCAGACTCAACGAACGTCCCATCACCACCACAACCAACAGCGCCCCTGACAGCGCGCTCGACACCTGGTTGGGGATGCCGACCATCTGTAAACCCTGTTGCAGATACCCCACCAGCAGCGCCGCCAGTGCTGTACCGATTACCGAACCTGAACCGCCGTAGATATTGGCCCCGCCAAGTACAGCGGCAGTCAGCGCAGGCATCAGTAAATCGCGTCCTAAATCCGAGCGCGCGGAACCGAAATAGGAGACCATCACCAACGCGGCAATCGCCGAGGCAACCCCGACCAGACCATACAGCGCGTACGGCATGCCGTTGACCGACAGCGCCGCATAGCGCGCTGCGCGTGGGTTTTGCCCAATCAGAAACAGATGACGGCCAAAGCGCCCGCGATGGGTAATCAGCCAGAAGAAAACGGTGATCGCCGCGAAGAGCACCAGCGGAACCGGTAAGCCGAGAAGTGTGAGGTTAGCGAATGCGGTAAAGCTGTCCGGGAAGCCACCGATGCCCTCATAGCCCGTCGCCCCCGCCATACCGGAGAGCAGCAGCGCCCCACCGCCGTAGAGGTAGAGCGTGCCGAGAGTGATCACCAGTGGGCTAATGCCGGTGTAGTGGATAAGCGCGGCGTTGAATAAACCGCACAGCAGGCCGAGCAGTAAGGTCAGCGGAATTGCCACCGCCATCGGCCACCCCGACTGCATCATCACTCCCAGCGCGATGGCGCACAGGCCAATGGTCGATCCGAGGGAGATATCGATCCCGCCGCTGATAATCACCAGCGTCAGCGGCAGTGCCACAATGCCAATGCAGATGAAATCGCTGGTGCTGAACAGCAACATATTGATATCCAGCATACGCGGGTTGATGGCACCAAAAAGCAGGATCTCCAGCACCAGTAAAATCAGCAGCGTGCTTTCCCAGTTAAGCTTCATTTACGCCACCTCTTTTTTGCGTTTCGGAAACGGGGTGACGTGCTTTCCCCCTTTGTTTCCCGGCTGGAAACGGCTGTACTTCAGCGCCCGCTGATGGCGCGCCAGCGACTGGCGCAGACGTCCATCGAGCACCAGCACGCCAAGTAGCACCAGCCCGGCAATAAAGTCGTTCCACCAGGCCGGGAGCTTAAACAACACCAGCACGGTGTCGATTTGCGTCAGGAAGAAGGCGCCAAGTAACGCGCCAATTAGCGTGCCCGTGCCACCCAAAAGCGAAATACCGCCGAGCACGCAGGCGGCGATAGCTTTCATCTCCAGCCCGCTTCCGGTCTGGTTCGGCACAAAACCGATCTGCGCGGCAAAGACAATCCCGGCGCAGGCCGCCAGCATGCCATTCAGCGTGAAGGCGATCATCCGCGTGCGATTCACCGCCACACCCAACTGGCGCGCGGCTGCCAGGTTATCGCCAACGGCATAAAAATCACGACCAAAGGCGGTGCGCGACAGCGTCCACGCCCCTACCGCGGCTAAAAACAGCACCACCATGCCAAGCGGTGATAGACCGAAGGCGGCAGGTTCAGAGAGGGATTTCAGCTGCGGCGGCAGCCCTTCAATCCACTTTCCGCCCGTCCAGAGCAGCATCGCCCCGCGATACAATCCCAGCGTACCGAGCGTGGCGACAATCGCCGGGATGCGCAGGCCCACGACCAGAAAACCGTTGAATGCCCCCGCCAGCGCCCCAACCGATAACGCAAAAAGCATGGATACCGACAAGGTGTAGCCGCTGTTAAGCGCCACGCCCACGGCAATGGCAGACAGCCCGACGGTCGAACCCACAGAGACATCAATATTGCGGGTCAGCATCACCAGCGCGGCACCGAGTGCCAGCAGGATCAGAATTTGCGAACTGGCGAAGATCATCCCCAGCGTCTGCAGGCTGAAATATGCAGGGTTGAGCGCCACCAGCACAGCAAACAGGGCGAGGATTGCCAGAAAGGCGCTCAGCTCGCGGTTTTTCAGTAAGGTCTTCATGATTGCCCTCCAAACGCCAGCGCCATCATTCTGTCGAGGCTGACGGCGTGGCGCGGCAATTCGCCGCTGAGTACGCCCTGGTGCATCACCAGCACCCGGTCAGCAAGCCCGGGAAACTCATCGAGATCGCTTGAGATCATCAGTACCGCCACGTTCTGTGCCGCCACGCTTTTGAGCAGTTGATAGATATCGGCGCGTGCCGAAACGTCCACGCCGCGCGTCGGCTCATCAACAATCAGCAGTAACGGATTGGCCTCCAGACAGCGCGCCAGCAGCACCTTCTGCTGGTTGCCACCGGAGAGTGTGCGCACGGTTTGCTCCGCATGGTTAAGCTTGATCCCCAGCGCCCGGTGGTAACGCTCCACCACCGCAGATTCCCGCTTGCGCTGCTGCCAGAGGGAAGGTTCGTTCAGCGCCACGGTGTTCCAGCGGACAGGCGCATCCAGAAATAAGCCGGAAACCTGCCGATCTTCCGGCAGATAGACCAGGCCTTTATCGAGCCGTGAAAATACCGGATCGTCGGTGATCTCCTGATTTTCGAGCCAGACGCGGCCGCCGCGCACAGGACGCAAGCCGTATAGGGTTTCGGCTAGCTCGGTGCGTCCGGACCCCACCAGCCCGGCAAGACCGACGATCTCGCCTGCGTAAATATCCAGATTCAGATCGATAAAACCTTCCCCGGTGAGATCTTCCACGCGCAACACCGGGAAATCCTGCGGCTGGGTGCGGCGGTTGCCCGGCAGCGCCAGCCACAGTTTTTGTGCATCGCTTAAGCCTTTTTCCCGGCTCACCGGCGTCATGGCGGCGATCAGGGCGCTATCGTCAAACTGCGCGGTTTCGCCGCTGAGTACCACCGCGCCGTCGCGCATTACCGAGACGTGACTCGAAAGCGTGCGGATTTCCGGCAATTTATGCGAGATAAAGACAATGCCAACGCCGAGATCCTGCAGGGCGCGGATCTGCCGGAACAACCGCTCGGTTTCGCCGGGCGTGAGGGAAGCCGTGGGTTCGTCGAGGATCAGGATCGTCGCGTTGCGCATCAGCCCGCGGAGGATCTCCACCATCTGTTGATCCGCCACCTCCAGGGTGCTGGCAGTGGCATCCAGATTAAGCTGGCACTGCAACTGGCGAAGTTTCTCCGCCAGGCGTTTATCCAGATCGCGTTCACGCGGCAGGCGAAAAAGGATGTTTTCCCGCACCGTCAGGTTGGGAAACAGCAATGGCTCCTGCGGCACCAGATAAATGCCGAGCTTGTGTGCCTGCGCTGGGGTAAGCCGCGCAAATGGCTGTCCGGATACCGAAAGTTCACCACTGTCCGGCGTCTCCACCCCGGCAATGATCTTCATCAGCGTCGATTTCCCCGCGCCATTACCGCCCATCAGCGCATGCACCTGACCCGCAAACAGCGTGAAATCAATGCCTTTTAAGACCGGCACGCCGGAGAATTGCTTGCAGATATCACGCGCTTCGAGAAGTAAGGTCATCATCGCCCCGCCATTGAACAAATGATTTTTAGATTTAATAATGTTCAAAAGCGTAGACGGTGAACTATATTTACAACCGTGCAGGGATCACAGTTTTATTGATTAAGATCCAGATAAACCCGAAACAAACTAAAAGATCCGTTTTGCCGCGCGGCTCACACTTTCCACCCGCGTCATCACGAACATATGATCTAAATTTTTATAAGAGTTCAATTATGAGCGATAAACGCACTGCGGAAGAAGGTCGGTTTGCCGGGCTGGCGCTGGCGGAAGAGGAGCTGGTGGCTCGCGTGGCGTGGTGTTACTACCACGATGGATTGACCCAGAACGATATTGGCGAACGGCTCGGATTGCCGCGTCTGAAGATCTCGCGCCTGCTGGAAAAGGGCCGCCAGTCCGGAGTGATACGCGTGCAGATCAACTCTCGTTATGAGGGCTGTCTGGCGCTGGAAACCGAATTGCAGCAGCGTTTTGGGCTCAAGCTGGTGCGCGTGATGCCTGCCCTGAATACGCCGCCAATGAACGTCCGACTGGGCATTGGTGCCGCGCAGTCGCTGATGGGCGTGCTGGAACCCGGACAGCTTTTAGCGGTGGGATTTGGTGAAACCACCATGAGCAGCCTGCAGCACTTAAGCGGTTTTATTAGCTCGCAGCAGATCCGTCTGGTGACGCTCTCCGGTGGTGTCGGGCCGTATATGACCGGCATCGGCCAGCTCGATGCGGCCTGTAGCGTCAGTATGATCCCTGCCCCGCTTCGCGTTTCATCCGCTTCTGTTGCCGGGATCTTAAAACGCGAAACCAGCGTGCGGGACGTGATCCTCGCCGCGAAGGCGGCTGATGTCGCAGTGGTGGGGATTGGTTCCGTGAACCAGCGCCGTGACGCGACGATCTTGCGCTCTGGCTATATCAGCGAAGGCGAACAGCTGATGTATGCCCGCAAAGGCGCGGTGGGGGACATTCTCGGTTACTTCCTGAATGCCGAAGGGGAATGCGTCGAGGAGCTGGAGATCCATAAAGAATTACTGGGCGTCACGCTCGATGAACTGGCGCAGTTGCCCACCATCGTTGGCGTGGCCGGAGGTGAAGAGAAAGCCGATGCGATTTATGCCGCACTGAAAGGTCGCCGTATCAATGGCCTGGTGACGGAAGAGACGACAGCCCGCGCGGTGCTGGCTCTGGCCGGATAAGAGCAGCCCTGCGCCTGACACGAGGCAAGCTCATGAGTTACCTTTTAGCGTTAGATGCAGGGACAGGCAGCGTTCGCGCCGTTATTTTTGATTTGCAGGGCAACCAGATTGCCGTCGGCCAGGCCGAGTGGAAACACCTGAGCGTGGAGAACGTGCCGGGCTCGATGGAATTTGACCTCGCCACCAACTGGCAGCTCACCTGCCAGTGCATTCGCCAGGCGCTGGAGCGCGCGCGACTGAGCGCGGCGGATATTCAGTCCGTTGCCTGCTGCTCCATGCGCGAGGGAATAGTTCTGTATGATCGCAACGGCGAAGCCATCTGGGCCTGCGCTAATGTCGACGCCCGCGCCAGCCGCGAGGTGGCTGAACTCAAAGAGATCCACGACGACCGTTTTGAATCCGAAGTGTATGACGTCTCCGGCCAGACCCTGGCCCTGAGCGCCATGCCGCGCCTGCTGTGGCTGGCGCACCATCGTCCGGATATCTACCGCAAAGCGGCGACCATCACCATGATCAGCGACTGGCTGGCGGCGAAGCTCTCCGGCGAGCTAGCGGTAGATCCGTCGAACGCGGGCACGACCGGCATGTTGGATCTGTTCTCCCGTGACTGGCGACCCGCACTGCTGGACATGGCCGGGCTGCGCGCCGATATCCTCTCCCCGGTAAAAGAAACCGGCACCGTGCTGGGCACGATCGCCAAAGCCGCCGCACAGCAGAGCGGTCTGCGCGAAGGGACGCCGGTGGTGATGGGCGGTGGTGACGTGCAGCTTGGGTGTCTGGGGCTGGGCGTGGTGCGCGCCGGGCAAACGGCAGTGTTAGGCGGGACGTTCTGGCAACAGGTGGTCAACCTTCCGCAGGTACGAACCGATCCTGAGATGAATATCCGCGTAAACCCACACGTTATTCCTGGCATGGTTCAGGCGGAGTCAATCAGCTTCTTCACCGGGCTTACTATGCGCTGGTTCCGTGATGCCTTCTGCGCAGAGGAAAAACTGATTGCCGAGCGGATGGGCATGGATACCTACACCCTGCTGGAAGAGATGGCCAGCCGCGTGCCTGCGGGCTCACATGGGGTGATGCCGATCTTCTCCGATGCCATGCATTTTAAGCAGTGGTATCACGCTGCGCCGTCGTTTATTAACCTCTCTATCGACCCGGAAAAGTGCAACAAGGCGACGCTGTTCCGTGCGCTGGAAGAGAACGCCGCAATTGTTTCGGCCTGCAATCTGGCACAGATTTCGCGTTTTTCCGGCGTGACGTTTGAGAGCCTCGTCTTCGCCGGTGGGGGAGCGAAAGGTGCCTTGTGGAGCCAGATTTTAAGCGACGTCACCGGGCTGCCGGTACGCGTTCCGGAAGTGAAAGAGGCCACGGCACTGGGCTGTGCGATTGCGGCCGGAACGGGGGCGGGACTGTTTGCAGATATGGCCTCAACGGGCGAGCGGCTGGTGAAGTGGAGCCGGGAGTTTACGCCGAACCCGGAACACCGCGACTTGTACGACGGCATGATGCAGAAGTGGCAGGCGGTGTATGCCGACCAGCTTGGGCTGGTGGACAGCGGGCTGACGACGTCGATGTGGCAGGCTCCGGGGCTGGTGCGCTCCCCCTCACCCCGGCCCTCTCCCTGAGGGAGAAGGTGATTAAGTTTTGTAGCCCCGGTAAGCGCAGCGCCACCGGGGAAGTTCTTTGAGTTCTATCACAATCATTCGATCCCGTTTTTACCTTTCTGCTGACGCTGGCTAAATTAGTAACTCATCCGACCACATAACAATAATTTTACACTGGAAGACACTATGAGCCGCTACCCGTCGCTATTCGCCCCCCTTGATCTGGGGTTCACAACGCTCAAAAACCGCGTGTTAATGGGCTCTATGCACACCGGTCTGGAGGAGCATCCGGACGGGGCTGAACGTCTCGCGGCCTTCTACGCCGAGCGTGCCCGGCACGGGGTGGCGCTGATTGTTACTGGTGGCGTCGCGCCTGCGCCTTCCGGCGTCGGCATGGAGGGCGGTGCGGTGTTGAACGATGTGTCACAGCTGCCTCACCACCGCATTGTGACCGATGCGGTGCACAATGAAGGCGGGAAAATCGCCCTGCAAATCCTGCATACCGGCCGCTACAGCTATCAACCGAATCTGGTCGCCCCCTCGGCGATTCAGGCTCCCATTAACCGCTTCAAACCGCATGCCCTCAGCCACGACGAGATCCTGGCGCTGATCGATGACTTTGCCCGCTGCGCCGCGCTGGCACGTGAAGCGGGCTACGATGGCGTCGAGGTGATGGGTTCAGAAGGCTACCTGATTAACGAATTCCTCGCCGCCCGCACTAACCACCGTGACGACGAATGGGGTGGCGATTATGCCCGCCGCATGCGCTTTGCGGTGGAAGTGGTGCGCGCCGTGCGTAAACGTGCGGGTGCTGATTTTATTATCGTCTTCCGCCTGTCGATGCTCGATCTGGTGGAGGGCGGTGGAACATTAGACGAAACCGTGCAACTGGCACAGGCAATTGAAGCCGCAGGTGCAACCATCATTAACACCGGCATCGGCTGGCACGAAGCCCGCATTCCGACCATCGCCACGCCGGTACCGCGCGCGGCGTTCAGCTGGGTGACGCGCAAGCTGAAAGGCAAAGTCTCTATTCCGCTGGTGACCACCAACCGTATTAACGATCCGCAGGTGGCGGACGATGTTATTTCACGCGGCGATGCCGATATGGTGTCGATGGCACGTCCGTTCCTGGCCGATGCCGAACTGCTATCCAAAGCGCAGAGCGGCCACGCGGATGAGATCAACACCTGCATCGGCTGTAACCAGGCGTGTCTGGATCAGATCTTCGTCGGCAAAGTCACCTCTTGTCTCGTCAACCCGCGCGCCTGCCACGAAACCAAAATGCCCGTCGTACCGGTGGTCAACCAAAAACGCCTCGCCGTGGTCGGCGCGGGTCCGGCAGGGCTGGCATTCGCGGTGAATGCCGCCTCACGGGGACATAGCGTGACGCTGTTTGATGCCGCAACGGAGATCGGCGGACAATTTAATATCGCCAAACAGATCCCCGGCAAAGAGGAGTTCTATGAAACTCTGCGCTACTACCGCCGGATGATCGAACTCACAGGGGTCGATCTGCGTCTTAACCAGTTTGTGAAGGCAGACGATCTGGTGGATTTTGACGAAGTGATCCTGGCGAGCGGGATCGCCCCGCGTACACCGGCGATCGAGGGCGTCGATCATCCGAAAGTGTTGAGCTACCTGGATGTATTGCGTGACAAAGTACCGGTCGGCGAAAAGGTAGCGATTATCGGCTGCGGCGGGATCGGTTTTGATACCGCGATGTATTTAAGCCAGCCGGGAGAAGCAACCAGCCAGAATATTGCCGAGTTTTGCGTGGAATGGGGCATCGACACCAGCCTGAATCAGTCCGGTGGGTTACGCCCTGAAGGGCAGCAACTCCCCAAAAGCCCGCGTCAGATCGTGATGTTGCAGCGTAAAGCCAGCAAACCAGGCGAAGGACTGGGCAAAACCACCGGCTGGATCCATCGCGCCACCCTGCTCTCTCGCGGCGTGAAGATGATCCCGGCGGTCAGTTATCAGAAGATCGACGATGAGGGGCTGCACGTGCTGATCGGCGGTGAACCGCAGCTGCTGCAGGTTGATCATGTGATTTTATGTGCCGGGCAGGAACCGAAGCGCGATCTGGCCGATCCGCTGCGTGAAGCGGGCAAAACGGTGCATTTGATTGGTGGATGTGATGTGGCGATGGAGCTGGATGCGCGGCGCGCAATTGCGCAGGGCACCCAGCTGGCACTGAAGATTTAGCGACGACGACCCAGCTTCACGGATTTCAGCACCACGAATTTGTTGTTGGTGGCAATCGTGGTGCAGTTACCGAAAATTTTCTTCAGCTTGTGGAAGTAGTCCAGATGGCGGTTCGCTACGATGTACAGCTCGCCGTTAATTTTCAGGCAACGGCGCGCGTGGTGGAACATCTCCCAGGCGACGTTATCCGTCAGGGCGTGCTTCTGGTGGAACGGCGGGTTACACAGAACGGCATTGAAGCGGAAAGGCTCCACACCCGACAGCGCGTTGTTGATCATAAACTCGCAGCGATCCAGCGCCTCTGGCATGTTGGTTTCTACGTTCAGACGACTGGAAGCCACCGCCATTGGCGATTCATCGCTGAACACCACGCTGGCTTGCGGGTTTTTCGCCAGCAGCGTCAGGCCAATTACGCCGTTACCGCAGCCCAGGTCTACAATTTCGCCTTCCAGATTTTCCGGCAGATGTTCGATAAAGAAACGCGCCCCGATATCCAGACCGGTGCGGGAGAAGACGTTCGCGTGGTTGTGGATAGTCCAGTCGGTTCCTTCCAGCTTCCAGCTCAGCGTCTCTGGCGCATCAGCCAGCTCCGGTGCACTGAAGGTACAGTTGATCAGACGCGCTTTTTTCCACGCCAGCGTGGTGGTGGTTGGGCCGAGCACTTTCTCGAACAGCTCCAGCGTCGAGGTGTGAATATCACGCGCTTTGGCCCCTGCAATGATGCGGGTTTCTGGGGTGACGACTTTACGCAGCGCACGCAGTTGTTGCTCAAGCAACGCCATGGTTTTGGGTACTTTAATCAGCACCACGCCAGGCGCCTGCGGGTACTCCGCCGTGCTGTCGAGAAACTTCACGCTGGATTCTTCGATGTCGTTATGGCGCAGGTTTTCACGCGTCGCCAGCTCGCTTAAGTAGGAATCGCCGATGCTGTATGGCGTGTGCTCCGCCAGCGCACAGCCCAGCGCGCCAAACGCATCATTCAGGATCAAAACCGGGCCGCTGATTTCAGTGTCATCCAACTGCTGCAGCAGATATTCATCCGCCGCTTCCCACGCCTGAAGTGGGTTAACGTCGTCCGTTTCCGGGAAACGTTTAAGGTTGAGTGAACGGAAACCGTTGTCTAAGTGGCTCATCGGCCCTCCTGAATGGTAAAATTTGGCGTATCCCTGAAAAGGGTGCGTGAGTATACCGTTTTATTGTCGATTTGGGGCGTTGATGAACCAACTTACTTATCTCCAGGGCTACCCGGAGCATTTACTTTCTCAGGTTCGCAGCCTGATTGCCGGGCAGAAGCTGGGCGCGGTGCTGGAAAAACGCTACCCCGGGACCCACGATTTCACGACCGACAAAGCCCTCTGGCAGTATACGCAGGATCTGAAAAGCCGGTATCTGAAGAGCGCGCCGCCGATCAACAAGGTAATGTACGACAACAAGATCCACGTGCTGAAAAACGCGCTTGGTCTGCATACCGCCATCTCCCGCGTGCAGGGCGGCAAGCTGAAAGCCAAAGCGGAGATCCGGGTTGCGACCGTATTTCGTAACGCACCAGAAGCGTTCCTGCGGATGATCGTGGTGCACGAACTGGCGCATCTGAAAGAGAAAGAGCACGACAAAGCCTTCTATTCCCTGTGCTGCCACATGGAGCCGCAGTACCATCAGCTGGAGTTTGATACCCGTTTGTGGCTTACGCATTTATCGTTAAAGGGTAATGCGCAGTAGCGCACGCGAATTGTCATGATGACGTGCTACAGTGGCTAAAGGTTCCCAGCTACGGAGTACGTAAACGTTTATGATACGTTTCGCAGTCATTGGAACGAACTGGATCACACGCCAGTTCGTCGACGCCGCCCACGAAACCGGCAAATATAAACTCACCGCAGTCTATTCCCGCAGCCTCGAGCAGGCGCAGACCTTCGCGAACGATTACCTGGTCGAACATCTGTTCACCTCGCTCGACGAGATGGCGCAAAGCGATGCCATTGACGCGGTCTATATTGCCAGCCCGAACTCCCTGCACTTCCCGCAAACCAGGCTGTTCCTCAGCCATAAAAAGCATGTGATTTGCGAGAAGCCGCTGGCCTCGAATATTCAGGAAGTGGAAGCCGCCATTGCGCTTTCCCGCGAAAACCAGGTGGTGCTGTTCGAAGCGTTCAAAACCGCCAGCCTGCCGAACTTCCTGCTGTTGCAGCAGTCCCTGCCGAAAATTGGCAAAGTGCGTAAAGCCTTTATTAACTACTGCCAGTACTCATCTCGCTATCAGCGTTACCTCGACGGCGAGAACCCGAACACCTTCAACCCGGCCTTCTCTAACGGCTCGATTATGGATATCGGTTTCTACTGCCTGGCTTCCGCCGTGGCACTGTGGGGCGAGCCACACAGCGTCAGTGCACAAGCCAGCCTGCTGGAAAGCGGCGTAGATGCGCACGGCGTAGTGACGCTGGATTACGGGGATTTCAGCGTCACGCTGCAACATTCAAAAGTGAGTGATTCTGTGCTGCCAAGTGAAATTCAGGGTGAAGCGGGATCGCTGGTTATCGAAAAAATTTCTGAGTGTCAGAAGCTGAGCTTTGTCCCGCGCGGCGGTAAAGCGCAAGAGCTGACGCAGCCTCAGCATATTAACACTATGCTCTATGAGGCAGAGGTCTTTGCCCGTCTGGTCGAAGACAACGAAGTGAACCACCCTGGACTCGCGGTCAGTCGCACCACGGCGAAACTGCAAACGGAGATCCGCCGTCAGACTGGCGTGGTCTTCCCGGCAGATGACGTGAGCGCAGAAGCTATCGCGTAAAGCTGTGTAATGAAACCCTGTCAACCATTGACGAAACCGATGGTCTGACATATTTTGTTACCCGCAAAGGGGAGTAACTTCCTTGCCGGTGGATCGTCATTACGATGCGTGCAATACCGCATCCGGTCGCCGGGCAACCCTCGTGGTTGTAAGTGAGACCTTGCCGGAAGGCGAGGTCTATGCATAAAAAGCTAACGGCTATCGTCTTCTGACCATAGCCGTTTTTGTTTTTTTATGTGTAAGGAAAATAGTATGCATTCTGTCGGCACTCCAATGTTGTGGGGCGGATTCGCGGTTATCGTGCTCATCATGCTGGCGATCGACCTCTTTTTGCAGGGGCGTCGTGGCGAACACGGCATGACCATGAAACAGGCCGCCGTCTGGTCGCTGGTGTGGGTTACCCTCTCCCTGCTCTTCTGTGCTGCCTTCTGGTGGTATCTGGCCTCGACTGAAGGCCGCGCGGTGGCCGACCCACAGGCACTCGCCTTCCTCACCGGTTATCTGATTGAAAAAGCCCTGGCGGTTGATAACGTCTTCGTCTGGCTGATGCTGTTCAGCTACTTTGCCGTGCCTGCAGCCCTGCAGCGCCGCGTGCTGGTCTACGGCGTGCTGGGCGCGATCGTTCTGCGTACCATCATGATCTTCGCCGGTAGCTGGCTGATTACGCAGTTTGAATGGCTGCTGTATGTCTTCGGTGCGTTCCTGCTGTTCACCGGGGTCAAAATGGCGCTGGCAAAAGAAGATGGCTCAGCGATTGGCGATCGCCCGCTGGTGAAGTGGATCCGTGGCCATCTGCGCATGACCGACAAGATCGAGAGCGAGCATTTCTTTGTACGTAAGAACGGCCTGCTGTTTGCCACCCCGCTGCTGCTGGTGCTGATTCTGGTGGAGCTGAGTGACGTGATTTTCGCGGTAGACAGTATCCCGGCTATCTTCGCCGTGACCACTGACCCGTTTATCGTTCTGACCTCTAACCTGTTCGCCATTCTTGGCCTGCGTGCCATGTACTTCCTGCTCGCGGGCGCGGCGGAGCGCTTCTCAATGCTGAAGTACGGCCTGTCGGTGATCCTGGTATTTATCGGTATCAAGATGCTGATTGTCGATTTCTACCATATCCCGATCGCCATTTCGCTCGGCGTGGTGTTTGGCATTCTGATCGTGACGCTGATTATCAATACCTGGGTTAACCGCCAGCACGATAGAAAGCAGCAGGTTTAGTGTGTTTTGCCCGGTAGCGCTGCGCTTACCGGGCACTCTCGTTAACTAATAGTTAAAAAACATGACGCAACACGTAAAATCCAGCATTTTACGCTTCCCTCCAGATGCGGTTTCCCTATACTCAACCAGGCAAACATTTATTTACATCTGGACATAAATGTGACTTAGAGCACATCCAGGATGGAACACAATTTCACTCAGGAATAATGTATGAGCACACAATCAACTGGGCTTTTTGCGCGCCTGGCGCAGGGCAGTCTTGTAAAACAAATTCTGATAGGACTGGTACTGGGTATTCTGCTGGCGATGGTGTCAAAGCCTGCAGCAGAAGCAACTGGATTACTTGGTACGCTTTTCGTTGGCGCACTGAAAGCCGTCGCGCCGGTACTGGTTCTGATGCTGGTTATGGCGTCGATTGCCAACCATCAGCACGGACAAAAAACCAACATTCGCCCTATTCTGTTCCTGTATCTTCTGGGTACCTTCTCTGCTGCATTAACAGCCGTTGTGTTTAGCTTCCTCTTCCCGTCCACGCTGCATCTGACCAGCGCCGCTGGCGATATCACACCGCCATCCGGGATTGTGGAAGTGCTGCGCGGTCTGCTGATGAGCATGGTATCCAACCCAATCACGGCGCTGATGAGCGGAAACTACATCGGCATCCTGGTCTGGGCGATTGGTCTGGGCTTTGCGCTGCGTCACGGTAACGACACCACCAAAAATCTGGTCAACGATATGTCCAACGCCGTGACCTTCATGGTGAAACTGGTGATTCGTTTTGCGCCAATCGGGATCTTCGGTCTGGTCTCCTCCACGCTCGCAACCACCGGTTTTGACGCGCTGTGGGGCTACGCGCAGCTGCTGGTCGTTCTGGTTGGCTGTATGCTGCTGGTGGCACTGGTGATCAACCCGCTGCTGGTGTTCTGGCAGATCCGCCGCAACCCGTATCCGCTGGTACTGACCTGTCTGCGTGAAAGCGGCGTCTACGCCTTCTTCACCCGTAGTTCGGCAGCGAATATCCCGGTGAACATGGCGCTGGCGGAAAAACTGAACCTGGATCGCGATACCTATTCCGTATCAATCCCACTGGGTGCCACCGTGAACATGGCGGGTGCGGCCATCACTATCACCGTCCTGACGCTGGCGGCGGTTAATACGCTGGGTATTCCGGTGGATCTGCCAACCGCACTGCTGTTGAGCGTGGTGGCGTCGCTGTGTGCCTGTGGCGCATCCGGCGTGGCGGGCGGTTCACTGCTGTTGATCCCGCTGGCCTGTAATATGTTCGGTATCCCTAATGAGATTGCCATGCAGGTTGTGGCCGTCGGCTTTATTATCGGCGTGCTGCAGGACTCCTGCGAAACCGCGCTGAACTCCTCTACCGACGTGCTGTTCACCGCAGCGGCATGTCAGGCGGAAGACGCGCGTTTAGCGAAGAACGCCCTGCGCAGCTAAAAAGAAAAGCCCGGTGGCGGCTACGCCTTACCGGGCCTACAAGGTTCAGTAGGTCGGGTAAGCGTTAGCGCCACCCGACAATACACTTACAGCGTCACACCACTCTTAAAGATCGCCAGCTCGCGGAAATCATTCTTCTCGTTGCAGGTCTGCTTGCCGTTGGCAAATTCTACGATAGTATCCACAAACTCCGTCAGCAATGACGACATCGCTTTGCCGTGAATGAGCTGACCGGCATCAAAGTCGATCCAGTGCTTTTTCTTTGCCGCCAGCTCGCTGTTGGTGGCGATTTTCACTGTTGGCACAAAACCACCGTATGGCGTACCTCGACCCGTACTGAACAGCACCATATGACAGCCAGCCCCGGCCAGCGCACTGGTTGCCACGGCATCGTTACCCGGTGCACTCAGCAGGTTCAGGCCGTGCGTTTTCAGCCGCTCACCGTAACGCAGAACGTCCACCACCTGGCTGGCCCCCGCTTTCTGGGTGCAGCCGAGAGATTTTTCTTCCAGCGTGGTGATACCACCCGCTTTGTTACCCGGCGACGGGTTCTCATAAATCGGCTGATTGTGGGCGATGAAGTACTGTTTAAAGTCATTCACCATGGTGACGGTTTTTTCAAACGTCTCTTCGTCGCGGCAGTGGCCCATCAAAATACGTTCCGCGCCGAACATTTCCGGCACTTCGGTCAGTACCGTCGTGCCGCCGTTGGCGATCACGTAATCAGAGAAGCGGCCTAGCATCGGATTAGCGGTGATACCGGACAGGCCATCAGACCCGCCGCACTCCAGACCAAACTTCAGCTCGCTCAACTTGCCCGGCTCGCGTTTGTCGTGGCGCATCACCTCATACAGCTGGTGGAGTTGCTCAATACCCGCTTCCACTTCGTCATCCTGGTGCTGGCATACCATAAAATGTACGCGCTCAGGGTCAAACACGCCCAGCGTCTCACGGAAGGCATCGACCTGATTGTTTTCGCACCCCAGACCGATCACCAGCACCGCACCGGCATTCGGATGGCGCACCATATTTTGCAGCATGGTGCGCGTGTTGATATGGTCGTCGCCGAGCTGTGAGCAGCCGTAAGTATGGCTGAACAGATGTACGCCATCGGTGCCTTCAGCATTATTGGTCTCTTTCAGAAAGCGGGTCTGAATTTGACGTGCAATCCCATTCACGCAACCGACGGTAGGGAGGATCCACAGCTCATTGCGGATCCCCACTTCACCACTGGTGCGACGGTAGATCTGCACTTCACGATCCGCCGCCTGACTCTCTTTCGCGGGTAAATCAGGTTGATAGCTGTACTCGTCCAGATCGCTCAGATTAGTACGGGTATTGTGAGAATGAATGTATTCACCCGGCACAATATCCACGAGCGCATGGCCAATCGGCAAACCATATTTCACCACGTTCTCCCCTTTAGCAATGGGGGTCAGGGCAAATTTATGTCCGCGTCCAATGGCCTGGCGTAACGTGACCGACTGATTATCAAAAGTGACTTTCGTCCCCTCGGTCAGATCTGCCAGCGCTACGGCAACGTTATCCAGCGAATGGATTTTGATGTATTGCATATCAACCTCAAACAGCCTTAGTTCAGTTCAATGGCGAAGTAGTCACGCGCATTGTTAAAGCAGATGTTTCTCACCATTTCACCCAGCAACTGGATATCTGCCGGCGCTTCGCCTGCGTGAACCCAGCGACCAATCATCTGGCACAGAATGCGGCGGAAATATTCATGACGGGTATAGGAGAGGAAGCTGCGGCTGTCGGTCAGCATGCCAACAAAGCGGCTTAACAGGCCAAGCTGCGCCAGCTGCGTCATCTGACGCTCCATGCCGTCTTTCTGGTCGTTGAACCACCAGCCGGAGCCGAACTGCATCTTGCCCGGCATCCCTTCCCCCTGGAAGTTGCCGACCATGGTGCCCAACACTTCGTTATCGCGCGGGTTCAGGCAGTAGAGAATGGTTTTTGGCAGCAGGTTTTGTTCGTTCTGCTTGCTCAGCAATTTAGATAGCTCTTCTGCCAGCGGACGATCGTTGATGGAGTCGAAGCCCACATCCGCGCCCAGCAGCTTGAACTGGCGCTGGTTATTATTACGCAGTGCACCAATGTGGTACTGCTGTACCCAGCCGCGACGGGCATATTCTGCGCCGAGGAATACCAGTACCGCCGTTTTGAACTGAGCGACTTCGTGCTCGTTCAGAGATTCACCAGACAAGCGACGTGCCAGGATGCTATCCAGCTCGGCTTCGTTTGATTCCGCAAACAGCACGACGTCCAGCGCGTGGTCAGAGACTTTACAGCCGTGCGCGGCAAAGTGGTCCAGACGTTTGGTCAGCGCGGTTTGCAGGTCTGCGAAACGACGAATGTCGGTATCAGAGACTTCCGCCAGCTTCGCCATGTAGTCGGTGAAGGTGGCCTGCTCGATGTTGAAGGCTTTATCCGGACGCCAGCTTGGCAGCACTTTGATATCAAACGCAGTGTCTTTGGCGATCGCGGCGTGGTGCTCCAGGGAGTCAATCGGATCGTCGGTCGTACCCACCATCTTCACGTTCATCTGCTTCATGATACCGCGCGCAGAAAATTGCTCCTGCGCCAGCAGCGCGTTGCACTGATTCCAGATTTCATCCGCCGTTGTCGGGGAAAGCAGCTTACCCGTAATGCCAAATGGACGACGCAGTTCAAGGTGCGTCCAGTGATATAGCGGGTTGCCGATGGTATGCGGAACCGTCGCTGCCCATGCGTCAAACTTCTCACGGTCAGTCGCATCGCCAGTACACAGACGTTCAGCCACACCATTGGTACGCATCGCGCGCCATTTGTAGTGGTCACCTTTCAGCCAGATGTCATACAGATTTTTGAAACGGTAATTTTCGGCAACCTGCTGCGGGGGCAAATGGCAGTGGTAGTCGAAAATTGGCTGGTCTTTTGCGTAGTCGTGGTACAGGCGGCGGGCAAATTCGGTATCTAACAGAAAATCTTCGGTCATAAACGGCGTCATTATCGTCTTCCTCGTAACGGGAGCGTCAGAAAGCGTATGTTCATATGCTGCAAAGTTATCACACCAATTTCCATCAACCGAAGCTTTTTTCGTGAGTGAGATCAATAAACGTCAACAAATAAATTACCCTATATGGAGTAAACCCTTCTCCAGGCCGCGCCAGAACTAGCTTTGCACGCAACAGATAATGTCCCTACAAAGAATCATACATTTGTGATGTCACTCACCTTTTGAAGTTGTATGACAAGTTATCTTTTTCGCCGTCGCAAACACTCAGCCGACGGAATGCATTACCGATGTGAGAGGCATCGGGTTTAACGGTACGGATACCGACTTATGCACGCTTACTTATGGCAAGGTTCGGGCCGTTCCGGGACATTCTCCCGGCTACGCCCCTCCCGTTACACAACTGCTCCCGGAAACGGTTGAGACGTTGCCGTGCTCTGGCGCGGAAATAACATAACGATGAGGTTTTAGATGCGTAAAATTAAAGGGTTACGTTGGTATATGATCGCACTGGTGACGTTAGGCACCGTGCTGGGCTACCTGACGCGTAACACCGTGGCAGCTGCAGCGCCAACGTTGATGGAAGAGCTGCATATCTCCACGCAGCAATACTCCTACATCATTGCCGCCTATTCCGCGGCTTATACCATCATGCAGCCTGTTGCTGGCTATGTGCTGGATATTCTCGGTACCAAAATCGGTTATGCCTTCTTCGCTATCGCCTGGGCGGTGTTCTGCGGTGCAACCGCGCTGGCTGGCAGTTGGGGCGGTTTGGCAGTAGCGCGTGGTGCGGTCGGTGCGGCAGAAGCCGCGATGATCCCCGCTGGGCTGAAAGCCAGCTCCGAGTGGTTCCCGGCGAAAGAGCGTTCCATTGCAGTCGGTTACTTCAACGTGGGCTCGTCCATCGGTGCGATGATTGCGCCACCGCTGGTGGTGTGGGCTATCGTGATGCACAGCTGGCAAATGGCGTTCATCATCTCTGGCGTGCTGAGTTTTGCCTGGGCAATGGCGTGGCTGGTTTTCTATAAGCATCCGCGCGATCAGAAAAAACTGTCTGAAGAAGAGCGTGACTACATTATTGGTGGTCAGGAAGCGCAGCATCAGACCAACAACGGCAAAAAAATGTCTGTCTGGCAGATCCTGGGCACCCGTCAGTTCTGGGGTATCGCCCTGCCGCGTTTCCTGGCTGAACCGGCCTGGGGGACCTTTAACGCGTGGATCCCGCTGTTCATGTTCAAAGTCTACGGCTTTAACCTGAAAGAGATCGCGATGTTCGCCTGGATGCCGATGCTGTTTGCTGACCTGGGCTGTATCGTGGGGGGTTACCTGCCACCGCTGTTCCAGCGCTGGTTTGGCGTGAACCTGATTGTTTCCCGTAAAATGGTCGTGACCATGGGTGCACTGCTGATGATTGGCCCGGGCATGATCGGTCTGTTCACCAGCCCATATGTGGCTATCGCCCTGCTGTGCATTGGTGGTTTTGCTCACCAGTCACTGTCCGGTGCGCTGATTACGCTTTCCTCTGACGTCTTCGGTCGTAACGAAGTCGCTACAGCAAACGGCCTGACCGGTATGGCAGCCTGGACCGCAAGTACGATGTTCGCACTGGTGGTGGGTGCGCTGGCAGATACCATCGGTTTCAGCCCGCTGTTCGCCGTACTGGCTATTTTCGACCTGATGGGTGCGGTGGTTATCTGGACGGTGCTGAAAAGTAAGTCAGCCGAGGAGCTGGCGAAAGAGTCCCTTGGGAATCCGGCAACACAAAGTTAGTAAAAAATCTCGCATCAAAGAAGCCGCCTTCGGGCGGCTTTTTTCATGGCGAAATCTGGAGACTGGCACGCAAAAGTGGTATAACAAATCATCCGCCGTACCCTGCCTGGAGCGCATATGGAAATCACCGAACCACGTCGTTTATATCAGCAACTTGCTGCCGAGCTGAAAGATCGTATCGAGCAAGGTGTCTATCTTGTCGGTGATAAACTCCCCGCCGAGCGCTTCATTGCTGATGAAAAAAGCGTGAGCCGTACCGTTGTCCGCGAAGCGATTATCATGCTGGAAGTGGAAGGCTACGTTGAGGTACGCAAAGGCTCCGGCATTCACGTGATTTCTAATCAGCCGAAACACTCTCCGGTCGCAGACGAAAGTCTGGAGTTCGCCAGCTATGGTCCGTTTGAGCTGCTCCAGGCTCGCCAGCTGATCGAAAGCAATATTGCGGAATTCGCCGCGACCCAGGTGACCAAGCAGGACATCATGAAGTTGATGGAAATCCAGGAGAATGCCCGTAAGGAAAAATGTTTCCGGGATTCAGAGTGGGATCTGCAGTTCCACGTTCAGGTCGCCCTGGCAACTCAAAATACGGCGCTGGCGGCAATCGTTGAGAAAATGTGGACTCAGCGTGTTCACAACCCGTACTGGAAGAAACTTCACGACCATATCGATTCCCGTACTGTCGACAACTGGTGTGACGATCACGATCAAATCCTTAAGGCGCTGATTCGTAAAGACCCGCATGCCGCTAAACTGGCGATGTGGCAGCACCTGGAAAATACGAAGCTGATGCTGTTCAATGAAACCAGCGACGACTTTGAATTTAACGCTGACCGCTATCTTTTTGCCGATAATCCCGTCGTTCATCTCGATACGGCATCCAGTGCCGCAAAATAGATCACCTTTTCGCTGGCAGGCGCTTCGTTGCGCCTTCTGGCTTAAGTGGGTAAGCAAAACATATATAGTGTCAGCCTTTGTAAATCCCCTCGCTCACTTCCTGGGCTTGCGCCAAAATCATCCCACCCCGCAAATTCTGTGACGCAGACCGTTGGGCTTTGTTACAATTGGATTCAATTCCTTATTTTGTAAGTTAGTGCTTGCTAACCAGCCAATTAACAGGGAACAGTGTTGGCCACACCGCAATGTGTCCGCGAGCGACCATAATGAAATCACTACAATGTCGCCGTGCTGTTTGTCCCGGATAACAGGCGTGACGTTAACCGATTTCCAGGAACACTGAATGGAACTTTTGACCCAACTACTGCATGCCCTCTGGGCGCAGGATTTTGAAACGCTGGCCAACCCTTCCATGATTGGCATGCTCTATTTCGTCTTGTTTATGATCCTGTTCCTTGAGAACGGTTTACTGCCTGCCGCCTTTTTACCCGGTGACAGCTTGCTGGTGCTTGTCGGCGTGCTGTGCGCCAAAGGGGCAATGGCGTTTCCACAAACTATTTTACTCCTGACCGTCGCCGCAAGCCTCGGCTGCTGGGTGAGTTACATCCAGGGACGATGGCTGGGCAATACCAGGCTCGTGCAGAACTGGCTCTCTCATCTTCCTGCCCATTATCACCAGCGAGCGCACCACCTTTTCCATAAGCACGGGCTCTCCGCGCTGCTGATTGGCCGCTTTATCGCCTTTGTACGCACTCTGTTGCCAACCATTGCAGGTCTTTCCGGATTGAGCAGCACACGCTTCCAGTTCTTTAACTGGATGAGCGGTCTGCTATGGGTTCTGATCCTGACAACGCTGGGTTATGCGCTGGGTAAAACCCCCGTCTTCATGAAGTATGAAGATCAGCTGATGTCGTGCCTGATGCTGTTGCCCGTTGTTCTGCTGGTCTTCGGTCTGATTGGTTCACTGGTTGTGCTGTGGAAGAAAAAATACGGAGCCAGGAGCTAACAATGGTTATCTCCGCGCTCTCCCTGCGTCGTTGTGCATACGCCCTGATCGTCCTGGTGCTTATTAGTGCCATGCTTCTGGTCTGGAGCGCGCTTTCACATCAGGAGTCTACGCTGGCCATTCGTCCGGTCAATCAGGGTGCCAGTGTGCCAGACGGTTTTTCTGTCTGGCATCATCTGGATGCGAACGGGATCCGCTTTAAGAGCATCACACCAAAGGATGATGTTTTACTGATCACGTTTGATTCCCGTGCGCAAAGTGCCGCCGCAAAAGTGGTTCTCGACCGAACGCTGCCGCAAGGATATATCATTGCCCAGCAGGAAGATGACAGCCAGCCTACAGCCTGGTTATCATTGATTCGTGATACGTCGCATCGGCTTGGATAATTTCCAGGATTCCGAATCTTTTCACTCACTTTGGTGAATCCCCCGTTTACTTACTATGCTTAAGTACGCGGAGCACCCCTCAAATGTACTCCGCATAACTTTGGATAGCGGCTTACGCCGCAACACAATGGAAGGTTTCGATAATGAAATTCCGCATGACTCTGGCTCTGGCCCTTTTTTCTTTAAGCACAGCATCCTTCGCAAACGCTCTCTGCCAGGAGAAAGAACAGGATATTCAGCGTGAGATCGGTTATGCCGAAAAGCATAACAATCACCATCGTGTTGAGGGTCTTAAAAAAGCGCTGAGCGAAGTGAAAGCGAACTGTTCAGACAGCAAGCTACGTGCCGATCACCAGAAAAAAATCGCTGAACAGAAGGACGAGATAGCCGAACGCCGTCGCGACCTGCAGGAAGCGAAAGAGAAAGGGGATGCGGAAAAAATTGCTAAGCGCGAGAAGAAGTTGAAAGAAGCGCAGGATGACCTGAAAGCGCTGGAAGCTCGCGATTATTGAGTTAACGGAAATCTCAACAGGAGAAAATCATGTCAAAAGATACGACGTCTGAAAATCTGCGCGCTGAACTGAAATCCCTGGCCGACACTCTGGAAGAGGTGCTGAACTCCTCCGCCGATAAATCCAAGGAAGAAGTGAGCAAACTGCGTAGCAAAGCGGAACAAGCCCTGAAAGAGAGCCGCCATCGTCTGGGTGAAACGGGTGACGCGCTGGCGAAGCAAACCCGCGAAGCCGCTGCTCGTGCTGATGAATATGTTCGGGATAATCCCTGGACAGGCGTAGGTATTGGTGCCGCGGTAGGTGTGGTGCTGGGTGTCCTGCTCACGCGTCGTTGATTATGGAAGATCCTCGTCACGCACAAGGGCCTGCTAAAAACGTCCTCGGCATCGGCCAGCGTATTTTAACCACGCTGGTCGCCATCGCCGAAACCCGCATCCGACTGGCCGTCGTTGAGCTGGAAGAGGAGAAAGCAAACCTCTTCCAGATGCTGCTGATGCTCGGGCTGACCATGCTCTTCGCTGCGTTCGGCCTGATGAGCCTGATGGTACTCATCATCTGGGCCATTGACCCGCAGTATCGTCTTAACGCGATGATTGCCACCACCGTCGTCCTGCTGCTGGCAGCGTTGATTGGCGGGGTATGGACACTGCGTAAAGCACGCAAATCCACTTTCCTGCGTCATACGCGCCAGGAGCTGGCTAACGATCGCACCCTGCTGGAGGATGATAAGCCGTGAGCGACAAAGCCGAGCGCCAGAAACGTAAAGCGTTTCTGTTAAGCCAGATCCAGCAGCAGAGGCTGGATCTGTCAGCCAGCCGCCGCGACTGGCTCGAGGCAACGCGTCCGCTCGATCGTGGCTGGAATACCTTCCTGAACGTTCGTTCCTGGGCGCTGGTCGGCACCAGCATTATGGCTATCTGGGGCGTTCGTCACCCAAGTAAGCTCATTCGCTGGACGCGTCGGGGCTTTGGAGTCTGGAGCGCCTGGCGTCTGGTGAAAGCAACGCTGCGCCAGCAGCAGTTGCGGTAGCCTTCTCGCCGGGTGGCGCTGCGCCACCCGGCAAAATCCCCCTCCCTTCCTCAATATCTTTGAAAAAGATTGACAGTTTTCCTTGCTAACAATTACCACCCGCCCCGTTTATTATCCTCTCCATCGACAGCAACGCCGCGGTATCTACGCGGAATTGCAGACAAATAATGTTCAGCCGCTCATGTGGTTTCCTGGAGAGTAAAATGAAAAAATTAGAAGATGTTGGTGTACTGGTCGCACGTATTCTGATGCCAATTCTGTTCATCGTGGCAGGTTGGGGCAAAATCACCGGTTATGCGGGTACCCAGCAGTATATGGAAGCCATGGGCGTGCCGGGGTTCCTGCTGCCACTGACCATTTTGCTTGAGTTCGGCGGCGGTCTGGCAGTGCTGTTCGGCTTCCTGACCCGTACCACCGCGTTGTTTACCGCAGGCTTTACCGTGCTGACAGCGTTTATCTTCCACAGCAACTTTGCGGAAGGCGTGAACTCTCTGATGTTCATGAAAAACCTGACCATCGCGGGTGGCTTCCTGCTGCTGGCCGTCACTGGCCCGGGCGCATACAGCATCGACCGCGTTCTGAACAAGAAATGGTAAGCACACGCTATACTGAATGAACACAAAGCGAGGAGATATCTCCTCGCTTTTGCTATCTGACGGAGGAGAAAAAAATGGGACAACTCGTAGACGGCATCTGGCAGGATGTCTGGTATGACACCAAATCTACCGGAGGCCGCTTCAAGCGCTCAGTTTCCGCCTTCCGTAACTGGCTGACTGCCGATGGTGCCCCAGGCCCGAGCGGCGAAGGCGGTTTTGCGGCCGAGAAAGATCGTTACCATCTTTATGTTTCACTCGCCTGTCCGTGGGCGCACCGCACGCTGATTGTGCGCAAGCTTAAAGGCCTTGAGTCTTTAATTCCCGTTTCGGTGGTGAACCCGCTGATGCTGGAAAATGGCTGGACGTTTGACGCCGATTTCCCTGCAGCAACGGGGGACGATCTCTATCACCACGATTTCCTGTACCAACTGTATCTGCGTGCCGATCCGCACTACACCGGGCGCGTTACCGTTCCGGTATTGTGGGACAAGAAAAACCAGACAATCGTCAGCAATGAGTCTGCGGAGATTATCCGCATGTTCAACACCGCGTTTGATGCCCATGGCGCTCGCGCCGGAGATTATTACCCGGTAGAACTGCGTGAGAAAATTGATGAGCTGAACAGCTGGATTTACGACAACGTCAATAACGGTGTCTACAAGGCCGGTTTTGCCACCAGCCAGGAAGCGTATGACGAAGCGGTCGGGAAAGTGTTTGAATCGCTGGCGCGTCTGGAACAACTGCTCGGTCAGCATCGCTACCTGACAGGCAACCAACTGACGGAAGCGGATATTCGTCTGTGGACTACCCTCGTGCGCTTTGATCCGGTGTATGTCACCCACTTTAAATGCGACAAGCACCGCATCAGTGACTACCTGAACCTGTATGGTTTTCTGCGTGACATCTACCAGACACCGGGTATTGCCGAAACGGTCGATTTTGACCACATTCGCACCCACTACTACCGCAGCCATAAGACCATCAACCCAACGGGCATTATCTCCATTGGCCCGTGGCAGGATCTGAATGAGCCGCATGGTCGTGACGTCCGTTTCCGCTAAATATTAGGGGCATCAATAGATGCCCTTTTTTAATTCACAATCTCCATCTATCCTTATCTCGATCGCTTAGAAAACAAGTGATTGACCGATTACAGAGGCAGGGAAAAATGGACTGGTATTTAAAAGTACTGCGTAACTACATTGGATTTGGTGGCCGTGCGCGCCGTAAAGAGTACTGGATGTTCGTTCTGGTGAACTTCATCCTCATCCTGGTGCTGGGGATTGTGGATAAAATTCTGGGTTGGGAGCGGGCAAGCGGGGAAGGTGTTCTCACCTCCATTTACGGCATATTTATTCTGTTGCCCTCCTGGGCCGTACAGTTCCGCCGACTACACGATACCGATCGTTCAGCGTGGTGGTTACTGCTGCTGTTGATCCCGGTTGTGGGCTGGATTGTCATTTTGATCTTCAACTGTCAGAGCGGCACGCCAGGCGAAAACCGCTTTGGTGCCGACCCTAAACTCAATGCCTGATTCAATGCCCGGTGGCGCTTGCGCTTACCGGGCCTACAGCTCTATTTATTATAATGAGCGAAAAGCTTCGGGATTTCGCGTAAACACCATGATTTGGCTTCGCCCATGCTATCGCGACGCCACGCCATAATGATATCCACCTCGTGGCTATATTCCGGGCTGACAACGCGCAGCCGACCTTCTGCAATGTCTTTTTCGACAAACGGGTACGGCATGGTCGCCACGCCCAGGCCAGCCAGCAGCGCCTGCCGTTTATCTTCCAGTGAAGTCACCGTCAAACGAGGTTGTTTATCCAGCAGTTGCACCGTTAGCACCGGACGTTCACGTGCGGTATCCGCTACCGCCACGCCGCGATACTTCACGCGCGTCACTTCAGAGAGCGGCTCAGGCTCCTGATGGATCGGGTGATTGGGTGCAGCGACATAGACGTTCATCACACTGTAGAGCTTGCGGGAGTTGATTTCCGACGAGGAACGGAAGTGCATGTCCGGGGCAATGACGATATCCGCCCTGCCCGTCTCCAGACGCTCCCAGGCACCTGCCAGTACCTCAGTAATGATCGACAGCTGGGTATTCGCCTTATCTGCGAGGCGGTCCACCAGCGGAAACAGTGCTTCAGTGGGGACCAGTGCTTCAGTGACCAGCGTCAGATGGGTTTCCCAGCCTCGTGCCAGTGCCTCGGCATCCGTCGTCAGCTTGTCCGCCGCTTCCAGCAGGACACGACCGCGCTCCAGCAGCATCCGCCCAACGTTGGTGAATTTTGTTCGATGACCGGAGCGGTCAAACAGCACCACGTCCAGCTCTTCCTCCAGCTTCTGCATGGTGTAGCTTAGCGCAGACGGAACGCGCCCCAGTTCATCTGCCGCCGCCGCAAAACTGCCACGTCGGTCAATCGCGTCCATGACGCGAAGCGCCTCAAGCGTCAATGCTCTCTCTTTAGCCATCTCGTTCTCATTCAGGAAATTTGAACATACCCGGCAGAATATCTGGCTAACAATGAAGCGTCCATACCTTTACCATTGTTTTAGTGTAAAGAGAGGTCAAGTTTATGATTACGACAAGAACAGCTAAACAGTGCGGACAAGCCGATTTCGGTTGGCTGCAGGCCCGCTACACCTTTTCCTTTGGACACTACTTTGACCCGAAACTCCTCGGTTACGCTTCATTGCGCGTGTTAAATCAGGAAGTGCTCGCCCCGGGCGCCTCCTTCCAGCCGCGTACGTATCCGAAAGTCGATATCCTGAACCTGATCCTGGAAGGCGAGGCAGAATACCGCGATAGCGAGGGCAATCATGTCCAGGCAAAGGCTGGCGAAGCGTTGTTGATTTCCACGCAGCCAGGCATCAGCTACAGCGAGCATAACCTCAGCAAAGAGAAGACGCTGACCCGTATGCAACTCTGGCTCGATGCCTGTCCGGAGCGGGAAAATCCACCGGTACAGAAGGTTGACCTGACGGGCGATAAGCAGCAGCTGATTGCCTCCCCGGACGGTAGCAAAGGCAGCCTGCAACTGCGCCAGCAGGTATGGCTGCATCACATTGAACTGAAGAAAGGCGAACAGGCAAGCTTCCAGCTTCATGGCCCGCGCGCCTATCTGCAGTCAATTCACGGCACGGTGCATGCGGTGACGCACACGGAAGAGAAAGAAGCGCTCACCTGTGGTGACGGGGCGTTTATTCGTGATGAAGCGAATATCACACTGGTTGCTGATACACCACTGCGCGCGTTGTTGATTGATTTGCCGGTGTAATATATTCCCCCTCTGAAGAGAGGGGGAAAAATTCACGACACTTTGCTCGCCATAATCTCAATAATTTGCTGATCCGTTGCCTGCATTGAGCGGCACGCCAGCGCGCACAAGTTCGCTATTGACTGCTCTACATCGTGCGCCACGATCCCTTCATTTCCCGTCACAGCAGAATCATCCAGCGCCATCATCACCGCTTTCCAGCTACTTGCCACGCTGGTAGAAACCTTCATGGCGCAGCTGTTAGACGCCCCATCGCAGATCATCCCGCTGACGTCACCGATCATACTGCCAATCGCCATTGAGATAGTCTGGTAGCTTCCGCCCAACAGCCAGGCCATTCCTGCCGCAGCCCCCATCGCTGCCGTGGTAGCCGCACACAGTGCCGACAAACGTGGAAGCTGGGAATGAATGTAGATTGCCGAAAGATGTGACAACATCAGGGCTCGTGCGAGTCGTTCGTCATCAGCCTGAACGTGTTCAGCGACGACCACTACCGGCAGGGTAGCAGTGATCCCCTGATTCCCGGATCCTGAATTGCTCATCGCAGGTAGCGTCGCACCGCCCATCCTGGCGTCAGAGGCCGCGCTGGTGCGGATAACAATGTCCGACCCCAGATCCTGCGCCATCCACCCACGCGAGCGCTGTTTATTGAGTGTTGCGCCAATGTGCAGCCCCCACTTCCCGCTGAGCCCTTCACGGGAGAGGGCATCATTCAACTTTCCGGCCTCCAGGATAAAACGGATAGCCTCAAACGGAACGTGTTCCACAAACTCAAGGATCTGCGACAGCGTAGTGTTTGACAGCACCGCCAGCGGATCGTCACTCACTTCGCCTTGGCGATCGTCAAGCGCAAAGCGCGTTGTCCCCTGGCAAACCACCTCCACTACTCGCGTATGTCCACCAGCGATAGTCACCATTGCCGAGGAATTCCCGGCGTAAACGCAGGCTCTGGAGTAAAGAATTTCATCGCACGGCGCCTGCAGTTTCACCTGCACCTGACCTGCATCCAGCAGAGCTTTAGCACGTGACAGCGCATCGGCAGTGACATCTTTCAACACCTCCAACCCGGCCTGCGCGTTGCCGCCAATGGCCCCCAGCGCCGCCGCAATGGGTAACCCGACCATGCCGGTGCCCGGCACCGTCACGCCAAGCCCGTTTTTCATCAGATTCGGTGATACCCACGCCTCAATCTGCGTGACGTCACCCGGCAGATGCGCCGCAGCAATCGCGCAGGCCAACGCCAGAGACACCGGTTCGGTACACCCAAGTGCAGGTTTAACTTCTTCCTGCACCGTGCGAATAAATTGCTTCCATAAAGTTTGACTTTGCTCAGACATCGTTACGACCTTATTTACCCTCAGGAGAATGCGAGGAAAGGAGAAACACAAAGCAGCAACCCGGTGATGACAATGATCACCAGCGATACGCCTTTATATTTATGCAGCGCCGGGACTTTGTAGACCAGCCATGCAGGGATTAGGCAGCCCACCATGCCGAAGATGGGGCTACAAATAGAGGTGAAACTCAGCACCGGCGCGTTTAATACAATTGCGCTCCAGGCCAGCAGGATGGCGAACAGCATAATGCCGCGCTGAACGTGGTTTTCATTGATTTTTTCTGCCGGTAATTTGCGGCGCAGGATGTTCATCACGATACCCTGCGTAGCCTCGCGAAAACCGAGATAGACCCCGAAGAATGCGGTCATTACGGCAAAGATATTCAGGATCACGCTGACAATCTTGACCCAGCCTGCACCATCACCACTGATAAACTGCGCCGCGATCGCCAGGGCAGAAATATTCTGTTCGTAAGCTTTTACCGCCTCATCGTGGCCCATTGCCAGCGTGAAGGAGACAGCATAGAAAAAGACCGTCACAAACAGCACGCCAAAAGCAATATTCATTGCCCGTAATGCTTTGTGCCGCGCCACTTCAACCGATTTTTCCCGTGAACGATAGGAGATGACCATCGGACTTAAGGTCTGAATAAAGAGAATGGACGTTAGGGTAAAAGGCAGCGTAATAATGGCGTTTTTAATCAGCAGGCCCATTGGTGGCAGCATGCCGACATTGGCTAAATGCCAAAGACCCATCATTGACAGCCCCAGCGCGGCAACCACGAATAATTTGGTCAGCACCATCAGGCTGGATACTTTAAACAGCAACTGTTCACCGCGCGATGAAATGGCGACCAGAATGCAGATCAGGAATAAACCATAAAAAGGGTTTTTCGAGAGCAGAGTGTCTGTGACACCAAAGGTATGTAAATACGAGGCGCTGTCGTTGGTGATGGCCGTGGAATAGACAAACATCCAGATCACCAGCATCACGAAATAGAGCGCGCCTAATAAGATGCCCCAGTTTTTACCTAAATAACCGCTAATGACGCTCGGGTAATCTTTGCATTCCGGGGATTCGGCCAGCGTATTAATAAACAGACGCTGGAACAGATACATGGCCGGATAACCAATAATCGAGGAAAGTAAAAAGACCCACAGCCCCATTAATCCTACCTGTACCGGGAGAAAAACAATCCCCGCTCCGATAGCCATCCCGATACTCATGATGACCCAACCTGTGTCGGTGCTGTCGAATTTAATCGCCTCTTGCCATTCGCTTTCACGCATTCCCGCCCGTCTTGCCGCCGGGGAATCATTCACAATCACACTGCTGTTTGTTGCCGTATCCATTGGGCACTCGCTTATTTTGTAGGGTAAACAGTTGTTTTTATAGGATTCCGATCGCCAGCGATTGCGATTCAGACAGCTGCAGGTGTGTGTTATTAGTGTGGGAAGATCATATCTGGAGAGGGGGAGAAAAAAGTCACAATTTTTATGAGGATTTACTGAGTCGAAAGGAAAATTTACTCCTCAATTAAGAGAAAGGTCATTAATTTTCTAAAAGTGATGACGATCAAGAAATAAAAACCCGCGCCAGGCGCGGGTACGAAATCAGTTTGCCAGCGCATTCGCCATATCGGTTCTAATCTGCTTACGCTGTTCCGGCGTCAGAACCTGGCTGACATCGAAGTAATATTTCACGCGATAGTAACGGGTCTGCTCTTCAATTTTGCTGAAGGCAGCAAGCTGACTTTTCACCGTGTTTTCATCCCATTTTCCTGCCTGGAACATATCAATTAGCGCCCGATCCTTTACGCCGGTCATTGGGATCTTGCTGACATTTTGTTCCAGCTGATTATGCAGACCTTCAATCTTCTTAACCTGCTCATTGCTGAGCTTAAGGTGTTGTACCAGTGGATCCTGTGACGGTGACGGAGCGGCTTCCACGTTAGCGGCCTGCGCCGTAAAACTGCATGCTGCCAGCGATACTGCAACCAAAGCAATACGGGTCATTTTCATCATCTTACTGTCCTTACATTCTGTTATAGGGAAAAGCAGGAGCATTGTTTTTCAAGAGCGGATGAATATGTGTGAATAATTATATAAACAATTTTGTATGTTTAGCGGGCAAAAAAATGCCCCCTGTCAGGAAGGGGGCATGAAGGCTCATTTCGTCAGATTGACTGAGTGAACGTTCGCGAAATCACATCCTGCTGCTGCTCACGCGTCAGCGCATTAAAGCGCACCGCATACCCTGAAACGCGAATCGTCAGGTTTGGGTAATTCTCCGGATGCGCAATGGCATCCAGGAGCATTTCCCGGTTCATGACGTTGACGTTCAGATGCTGTCCGCCTTCGATAGCCGCTTCGTGGTGGAAGTAGCCGTCCAGTAGCCCCACCAGGTTGGTTTTGCGCACCAGTTCGTCCTTACCCAGCGCCTGCGGCACAATCGAGAAGGTATAGGAGATGCCGTCTTTCGCATAGGTGAACGGTAGCTTGGCAACCGACGTCAGCGAAGCCACCGCCCCTTTTCTGTCGCGGCCGTGCATCGGGTTCGCGCCTGGGGCAAACGGCGTGCCGCCGCGGCGTCCGTCCGGCGTGTTCCCGGTCTTCTGGCCGTACACCACGTTAGAGGTGATGGTGAGAATCGACTGGGTCGGTACTGCATTTCGGTAGGTTGGCAGCGCCTGGATTTTCTTCATAAAACGCTCAACCAGATCGCAGGCAATACTGTCCACGCGGTCGTCATTGTTGCCGTACTGCGGGTAGTCACCTTCAATCACGAAATCAACCGCCAGACCGGTATGGTCACGCACCGGTTTCACCGTGGCATATTTAATGGCCGACAGGGAGTCCGCCGCCACCGACAGGCCGGCAATGCCGCAGGCCATGGTGCGGTATACGTCCCGGTCATGCAACGCCATCAGCGAGGCTTCGTAGCTGTACTTATCATGCATGTAGTGAATGAGATTCAGCGCGCTGATGTACTGCACCGCCAGCCAGTCCATAAAGTGATCGAGACTCGCCATCACGGTATCGTAATCCAACACTTCATCCAGCAACGGCTCGGTTTTCGGGCCCACCTGGATCTTCAGTTTCTCATCCATCCCGCCGTTGATTGCGTACAGCAGCGTTTTCGCCAGGTTGGCGCGGGCGCCAAAGAACTGCATCTGCTTGCCGATCACCATCGGACTGACGCAGCAGGCTATCGCGTAGTCGTCACTGTTGAAGTCGGCCCGCATCAGGTCGTCGTTCTCATACTGCAGCGACGAGGTGACAATCGACACCTGCGCGGCATATTTCTTGAACGCAATCGGCAGTTTTTCAGACCAGAGGATCGTCAGGTTTGGCTCCGGCGCTGGTCCCATGGTGTGCAGGGTGTGTAAATAGCGGAAGCTGTTTTTGGTCACCAGCGTGCGCCCATCCAGCCCCATGCCGCCGATCACTTCCGTCGCCCAGATCGGATCGCCGGAGAAGAGCGTATCGAACTCCGGCGTACGCAGGAAACGCACCATGCGGATCTTCATAATGAAGTGGTCGATCAACTCCTGTGCCTGGACCTCATTCAGACGCCCGGCCTGCATGTCACGTTCAATATAAATATCGAGGAACGAGGCCGTACGCCCCAGCGACATCGCCCCGCCATTTTGAGATTTCACCGCCGCCAGGTAGGCAAAGTAAACCCACTGCACCGCTTCCTGGGCGTTTATCGCCGGACGTGAAATATCAAAGCCATAGTTCGCCGCCATCTGCTGGATCTGCAGCAGCGCACGCTTGTGTTCCGCCAGCTCTTCGCGCAGGCGGATCGTCGCCTCCAGATCTTCGCCGCGCTCCAGCCTACCCTGCAGATCCGCAAACTGAAGTTCGCGCTCGCGCACCAGATAAGCGATCCCGTACAGCGCCACGCGGCGGTAATCGCCGATGATGCGTCCGCGTCCGTAGCCGTCCGGCAAACCGGTCAACACGCCGGATTTACGGCAGCGCATCATCTCCGGCGAATAGGCGTCAAACACCCCCTGGTTGTGGGTTTTACGCAGGTCGGTAAACAGGTATTCAAACTGCGGATCCATTTCGCGGCCATAGGCTTCGAACGAGCTGCGGATCATGTTGATCCCGCCATACGGATGCAGGGCGCGTTTGAGCGGTTTGTCAGTCTGCAGGCCGACAATGGTCTCCAGATCCTGGTCGATATAGCCAGGCCCATGCGCGGTAATTGTGGTGGCGATGTTAGTATCAAAATCCACCGGGGCATGGGTGGCATTCTCCTGGCGAATGCCGACCATTACCTTCTGCCAGAGCGCCGTCGTTGCAGGCGTCGCCTGCGCGAGGAAAGCTTCATCGCCTTCATAAGGGGTGTAGTTATGCTGAATAAAATCGCGCACGTTGACGGCGTTTTTCCATTCTTCACCGCGAAACCCGGCCCATGCGTCGCTGTATGGCGCGACGCCTGTATCAATTGTTACTTTCATTTGATTCTCGCTTTATCAGGCGTAAGCCGCAGCCGGAGTTACCTTCCCAAGACGGAGGGCATCCAGCGCGATCATTTTTTCTTCATTGGTAGGGATCACCGCGCAGACTACGCGGGACGAATCGGTGCTAATGACGCGCTCACCCGCGCTGCCCGGCAGGGCGTTTTTAGCCTCATCGAGGGTGATACCGAAGACCTTGAGATGGTCAGCCACCAGCGTACGAATGAGCCTGGAGTTCTCGCCAATACCGCCGGTGAACACCACGCCATCCAGACGATGCAGCGACGCTGCGTGACCCGCGATATGCCGCGCGATGCGGTGTACAAAAGTGTGTATTGCCAGTTGCGCCCGTTCATTGCCCTCGTGCCAGGCTTTTTCCAGCGCCCGCAGATCTGAGGAAATCCCGGAGATCCCCAGCAGACCGGACTCTTTGTTTACCACCCGCTCCAGATCCTCGAATGACTGACCCGTCTGCTGGGCAATCCACGCCATTGCGCCAAAATCCACATCGCCACAGCGCGTGCCCATCACCAGCCCCTCAAGCGGCGTCATCCCCATCGAGGTATCGACGCTTTCACCGTTGCGCACCGCGCAGATGGACGCCCCGTTGCCGAGATGGGCAATCACCAGGCCGCTGTCATCGGGGGACAGCCCGAGAAGCGTATGTGCCTGCCCGGCCACATAGCGATGAGAAGTGCCGTGGAAGCCGTAGCGACGCAAGCCCAGCGCTTCAAAATAGCGGTACGGCAAACCATACAGATAGGCCTGCGGCGGCAGCGTCTGATGGAAGCTGGTATCGAACACTGCAACCTGCTGTATACCTGGGAACAGGCGCTCAGCGGCTTCTACACCGCTGAGATTGGCGTAGTTATGCAGTGGTGCCAGGGGAGAAACCTGACGGATCTGCTCAATCACCTTATCCGTAATCAGGGTCGACTCGCTGAAGAGGTCGCCGCCATGAGCAATACGATGGCCAATCAAGGCCACGCTGCTCATCAGGTCACGCTTCTCCAGTTCCAGGGCGATGGCAGCCAACGCCCCTTCGTAGTCATGGTGAGCCAGTGTGGCTGGCTCACCCCCATTCACGGAAATAAAGGCTTTTTCAGTGTTGATGCCGTCTGCAATCCCCGTCATCAGGGCATCGCAACTGCTGGCATCGAGCACCGAAAACTTAACAGAGGACGAACCGCAGTTAATAACCAGTACAACCGGAAACTCAATCATGGTGTTACTCCGCTCTTCCTGAGCAATGATTTAGAACAGTTTGTAAACGATATTCAGAATGGTCAGCAGGCCAACAACCGTAACGAAGATGTTCTCGGGTCTGCCCTTAAATTTCGCCATAGCCGGTGCTTTGCGGATGGCATACATCGGCAACAGACACAGCAGAGAGGCGATGATTGGCGCACCCATGGCTTCGATAAGGTCGAGAATGTTCGGGTTGGCGTAAGCCACAACCCAGGTAGAGCCCATGATGAATACCATGCTGATGGTGTTCAGCTTGCCTACAGAGACTTTCTTCTTATCGCCCTTGTAACCGAACTTGAGGATCAGACCGTTCAGCCCTTCCAGCGTGCCCAGGTAGTGACCGAAGAAAGATTTGAAGATAGCGACCAGCGCAATGATGGAAGCACCGTATTCCAGCACAGTAGCAAACGTCGATTTGGTTCCCGACATGGAGGCGAAGTGGTTCGCCAGGTATGAAAGCACCGGAATGTTCTGCGCTTTGGCATCCGCCATGTTCTGCGGAGAGAGCGTAAACAGGCAGCTAAAGGCGAAGAACATCACCACAGCGACCATCAGCATGCTGGCGCGACCGATGATTTTGGAGCATTTCTGCTCGGTAAATTCTTTACCGAACTCAGGTTCGTACTCTTCGCGTTTGGAAACCACGAATGAGGAGACAATCGGCGAGAAGTTAAAGGAGAAGACCATGATGGAGATCCCCAGCCACACCGTGACCAGAATGCCGTCATGCCCGGTGAAAGCAATATCGCTCAGGTTGACCTGGTCGATAACCGCTGAGTTCCAGTAAGGGATCAGCGACAGGGAGATCAGCACCAGACTGGCGATAAACGGGAACACCAGGAAGCTCATGACCTTCACCATCAGGTCTTTACCGAACCAGATAACAAAGGCCATCAACAGCAGCAGGAACAGCGCCACCACGCCGCGGTTAAGCGCAGGTAGCTGGAGCTGGTTTTCCCAGAAAGTCATAAAGGTGTTAGTAATGGTGACACCGTAAATCCACAGCAGCGGGCAAATGGCGAAGAAGTAAAGGAAAGTGATGACCACCCCGCCGGTCTTACCGAAATGCTCTTCCACCGTTTCGGTGATGTTGCCGGAGACGTTGCTGCCGGACAGACAGAGACGCGCCAGCGCGCGGTGGCAGTAAAACGCAATCGGGAACGCAAGAACCAGCATCAGCAGGATGGGGATCAACCCACCAAAGCCTGCGCGGATAGGGAAGAACAGCACGCCTGCGCCAATAGCGGTACCAAACAGGCCCAGGGTCCAGGTGGTATCAGACTTACGCCAGGAGGACGTCTTTGTCTGACCAACGATAATGCTTTCTGTGTTGCTCATAGGTCACCTTTATGCGTCAACGAAGCCGGTAATTTGGGAAACACGAGAGAGGTCGATATTACCGCCGGAAATAATGCAGACGGTTTTACGACCCTGAATATAGTGGTCAAGTTTGCCGCTTAATAACGCGGCACAGGCCAGCGCGCCAGCGCCTTCCGTCACCACTTTATTTCGCTGAATAAGGGCTATCATGCTGTTACGAATATCGTCTTCACTGACCAGCACAATGTCATCGACTAATTCACGAACAATTTCGAAGGTTAATTTACCCGGGCGAGAAACATCGCAACCGTCGGCTAATGTACCGGTGACGCGATGATTTATAATCTCTCCGGCCTGCCAGGAGGCCGCCATTCCGTGAACGTTTTCAGACTGTACGCCGATAATATTAATCGTCGGGTTAATGGATTTAATCGCTGTCGCAATCCCGGCAATTAATCCGCCGCCGCCAATAGGAACAATCACGTTATCCACGTCGTACAAATCTTCGAGAATTTCCAGGCCGATGGTGCCCTGGCCGGCAATCACTTTCGGATCGTCGTAAGGCGGAATAAAAATACGCCCTTCCATCTCAACGATCTCACTGACTTTAGCGATGGTGTCGTTGAAATTATCACCGTGCAGCACGACTTCCGCCGAGTAGTCGCGCGTCGCGGCCACTTTGGATTTCGGCGCGCCCATTGGCATCACAACTTTGCCGTCGATGCCGAGCATGGCGCAGGAAAGAGATACCCCCTGTGCATGGTTTCCCGCGGAGCAGGCAACAACCCCTTTGCGTTTTTCAGCGTCAGTCAATGAGCTTAATTTGTTAAACGCGCCGCGGATCTTAAACGAACCGGTACGCTGCATGTTCTCAAACTTCAGGAATATTTCGCCCTTACAACGTTCACTGAGATAATTCGAACGCGGCATGCCAGTTTTATATATTTTACTTGCCAGCCGTTTTCTGGCGTCCTGAATATCTTCAATGGTTACCGGGAGATCGTAGGTAATGTGCATAATATCCTCGTTATAATAATTCATTCTTTTCGGGCAAAGTCAGGGTATCAGAGTATGAATAAAACAAACTCTGGGTGCTTTAAAACAGGTTTAATACTTATCTGGATTTGATTAAATCATCGTCGTCTTTCACTGGTGAGTGATGCATATTGTTTTGCCAGTTCCACTAATACTGACGCTGATTTTTTAATTCTGTAATTTTTCGACCACACGGCGGCATAACGCGCCACGGGTAATCCATCTTCCACTGGCAGGACAATAAACTGATCGGAGCCGAACGGTGCAATCATGTCGCGGGGAATGACCGTCAAATAATCGGCATTCAGCACAAGGTTATAAATGGTGACAACGGAATCGGTCTGGACGATGTTTTCAATGCTGATGTGATTGTCTTGCAGGGTGGTCAGGAGTTCTTTGTAGTAGCCCATATCGGTTTGCGGCATCACCCACTGCTCATGTGTGAGCGATGCCAGTGTTGTCGAACCGGTGCACGTTCGTGTTTTACTGGCGACGAGTACAAACTCGGACTCAAACAGCGGTTCAACGTGCAGATCCTGCAGAAGCATTTCATCGCTCAGTGTTCCGATGGCGAAATCCAGTCGACCGTCGCGAATGGCCGGGAGGAAGGATGAGAGCTGCGCTTCATACATTGAGACACGCGCTTTCGGGAACACTTCCTTGAATTTTTTGATCATTTCGGAAAGGAAGGTAAAGCCGATCAGAGACGGATAGCCAAAGGAGACATCCATAACGGTGCTGAAACTCAGGCTGTTGATCTCGCTCACCATGTTTTTCATCTCACGCGTGATCGACTCTGAGTATGAGAGCAGAACCTGGCCTGCGGCAGTCAGTTTTACGCCGGTGTTTTTACGCACCATCACTTCCACGCCGAAGTAGGACTCGATATCGCTGATGATTTTGCTGACCGCGGGTTGTGTCAGACCCAGTTGTCTTGCCGCAGAACCTATGGAGCCACTTTTAATGACTTCCTGAAATACCACGAGGTGCTGTGTTTTCGGTAGAATAATAGTGTTCATAATATTCTGCGCTTATTTCCCTATGACGGGGTGGATTCTACTCAATATTGTTTAAAGGGATATGTGCTGTTACTCACAATTTGCTTTTCAGGACCGCTAACCCTCCGTGCAAAACACCACCAAATAACTTAATTATCAATAAGTTAACACAAACAAAATACGTCGATACGCTGATATTGATCAACAAAAATAGCGGTAATAAATTTATTTTATGGCGATAACCCTGATAAATTTCTTTGGTCTAAAAAAATCAATAAAGGCTATCTTTCAGGCAATTAAAGGGCAATTAATAACCATTATTTGGTTATAACATTCTTTCAATTTATCAAATTTTTCAGGGCTGAATTTTCGGGTTTCTGAAAAAGAGTGGAATGCATCACATATTCACGGGGTAAATGTATTTGATTTCTAAATACGCATATCAAATCAGAAAACATTAGAGATCATAATGGCAATATTCATAACAAATCCATAACACTGAGAATTCAGAATTTCTTAGCGTGAAATTTTGTGATTTCGATCCTCTACCGAGCCATGATTGAGTTATTAACCAATAAAATAATGAAATGTGCTTAGCGTCGCAATTTTGAGAATTGATGTCATTTGTAAACATGACCAGGGTGGTACAGAAAGCAAAAACCCCGCCGAAGCGGGGTTTTAAAAGAAGTTGAAGCTGACCAATAAGGCGGCTTCGTTCAACCATACGTCAGGCATCTACAGCGCTGGGGTTGTCGTGTGCCGCAGACTGTATCGCTGTTTGTGTTACAGTGCAAATTCATCGAATGAAGCACTTTTCACACCCAGCCATGCCTAATTGCTAACATTTGCAACACACCAATGATAAAAAACAACAGACTGACAACCGCCAAGTATATCTCCACGTAGAACGGGCCAATAAGCCGTTTTGGTAGCCCACGTATAAAGTCCTTGTCATCGTTTTTGGTCAGGATTGAGCTTTTATTCCACAACAGCGGCATGTATATAAAACTCACTTTTGTGCTGTATGCTACTTTGACATAAAGCGTGTTGACGTTCTCGAACAGCAATACAGCATCGGGCAGACTACCGTATTTTTCTTTGTACAGGATGCAGATCTCTTTAAATCTATCCCTGTTCAGAACTGAGGCTATGATACTGGCTATACCGAAGCCGAAAGCAAGTGCTCCGATGATTACTGTTGCCTTGGCACTAAGTAGATCATTAATGGTCATTGCTTATAACCTCATATAGAGATTCACCAACGAAGCCACCGAACGCAGATGTGGCTTTTAGGATATTGGGGATGGAACAGCCGTTGGTGTGTCTCTTTTGTATCACAGTCTGTGTCACAGTTTTTCCTTAGAAAGCCTGAGACACACCAACGTATTGTTTTAGAAGAAGTTGAAGCTGACCGATAAGGCGGCTTCGTTCAACCATACGTCAGGCATCTGCGGCGCTGGAGTTGACTGGTGTCGCAGGCTGTATCGCAGTTTGTGTTGCAGTGCAAAGCCAGCCAAGGCACGCGCTTTTCACACCCAACCGCGTTTTATCGCCAGCATCAAAATCCCAGCAATGACAAAAAATACTATACTAATCAGACCAAGAAATGCTTCTACATAGAAAGGCCTGATAATCCTTTTTGGTAATCCCCGGATGAAGTCTTTGTCATCGTTCTTGGTCAATATAGAGCTTTTATTCCACAATAGCGGCATGATTATGAACTGTGTTTTTATGCCGTATGCACCCTTGAAGTAAAGTGAGTTAACGTTCTCGAACAGTAATACCGCATCGGGAAGGCTGCCGAACTTCTCTTTGTATAGCTGGCAGATCTCCTTAAATCTCTTCCTGTTCAGAAGTGAGGCTATAACGCTGGCTGCCAAGAATAATAAGCCTATAAGCATAGTTATTATAAAAATCATTTTTATATCAATCATTGCTGGTTACCTCATAAAGGCCCAGTTTTTCCCCAATGAATTCACCAGTAGCCCCGGACAATTCGCTTAGAGCTTTATCAGTTCCGTATGCTATACCACCACTTACGCCGATCATGCAGAGCAAGGCACCTGCACCACCTGCCTCTATGGTTGCAGCCCCCAGTACTACGGCACAGATTGAACTTGCTGCACTTCCCTGGAGAATTCTGCTTGCCAAAGCCCCCCCAGCTAAGCTACCCGCAAACTCACCAATGGAAGTAAACGAAGTTTTGGCACAATCTCGCCCCACGGTGCAGGCTTCAGTGATTTTCGCTGCGGTATCCAGAGCGGATAGACCGAGGCCAATCTTTCCGGCTGTTTCCATGAGCTTCACATACTTCGCCAGCTTTTCGATGTGGGTCGCGTAACCTTCAATATCGCGAACCCCTGTTTCATTCCAGCGATGGGTGATTGAACGACTGGACAGGCCAAGAGCGCTTTTTAGATCAGCATACTCGTTGAACATAAAACGGTGCTTCATGAACATTTTCAGCACGCTATCAAGTTGACCTAACAACCGACGCCGCTCAACGTAAAACTGTTCACCGATCAGAGCGCCACTGGTGATGTAATGGTTTTTATAGGTTTTCTCTATCTCGACAAGAATTTTTTCTACTTGCTGGAAATACCCCTTCGCGGCTTCGGTCGCTTGTCCTGAATATCCATAAGTATCACTCGCCGTACTTGCTGCGGCAGCAAACATCTCAACAGTGTCTTTGTACTTGAAAAGAAAATTAGCTTGCTGGTGTGAGAGTGGAGCTAAAGCACTATCGATACGTTCTTTCGCTGCCTGCATATGGGCAATTTGTTCACTATCCTGCTTGTCCGGGTCAACAACTAACAGAATAGAACCGGCTTTGTATTCCTTACCTGCACCATTTAGAGCACGGTAAAGTTCGCGTGTGCCTGCCGGTGGCTCACTTTCGAATAACCAGGGCTCATATGCGCCAGTTTCAGCACCGTAAGGAAGTATGCAAAAACCAGCATCTACAGGTTCGCGTTTTGCTTCCTGCGGTTTTGGTTCTTCTTGTACATGTTTTTTAGCGGCCTGTGCGTGCTGCTCTGGCTCCGGAACGGTTTCTGTCGTTGATTTCACGGCTGCTGACACCGGGGCGGCTTTTGTTGATGCGACTGGATATGAACCATGCCATGCCCAGGTCTGCGAGGGAATGAAACGAGCCTTGCACGGACAGGTTGAGCGGCTATAAAGCGTGCTCGCAACATGCGTACCATCGACTATGTCACCAGGATGCCCCCCTGCTACGTGGAAGACTCCAGGGTGCTTTCCACAAGAGACTTTATGGCCATTCAGGGCTGCATAGTTACCAGCAAACTCTTTTCTTTTTGTTCCTTCGAGGATCTGTCCACCGCAAGTTGTCCTGTCCCCTTTGACTAACCAATGTCCCATTACTGGATCTCCTACAGTGCAACAGGGGTGAGAAAATTGGCAGGCATTGCGGGGCTGTTGTCCAGTTGGCACAGGAGAGCAAAATCTTGTGGGGTACTAATAATCACGTCACCGTTATCAAGCTGGCTTCCTACAAGAGCAAAAGAAACACCGTTTCCATTAGTTGCTGCTGATTCTGAGCCACTGATAATACGGGTGCGTGTTCCGTCCGGATAAACAACATAATCGCCAACCATTGCCCGATTAACCTTGCTCCCATCTTCAAGAGTAAATGAGTCGTTTGCGCTGGCTTGCTCAATCTTCCCACCGTTTCGAGTGAGCGATCCCGCAGTGGCAAAGCGCCAAATCGCCACTAAAGAACGGTCTTTCATTTCTTCAACATGAGAGTTGAAAATCTGTCGTTGTTCGGCGCTGAATGGATTCTTGAATGATGCGAGCACTGATGGCGTGAGTCCGTTGGTGTATTGCTGCATAAGTCCCTCTACTTGCTGTGAATTTATCTTCATACGTAAGCCATTGTACAAATAGCTCCCATGCTCAGGTAGTAGCTTTCCCTAAAAAATGAAACCGTATTTCAAATAATTCACATGGTGAATGTGTTGGTGTTTTTCATTCACTATTTTCAGTATCAAAGCTCTCGCTGTATGGGCAGTGCTTCGATTTCATCAGGTAGGTAAACGTATAGATGCTATGGAATAAACGCACAGGGTTTGCCCATTTGCTGTGCTTGACTGTTACGGATTGCTCATCGTTATACGGGCCGCGTCAGCGTTGAATGCCGCCAACAGACCACAAAACATAACTGCGCAGCCTCGCATCTTCATCTCTCCTATGTCGGGGACGTTGGTGTATCAGTGGTGTAGTGCATAAATCTAGCGAACAGATGTCACCGGCAGAATATGAAAATCACTATTATCAACGGCTCGGAAGTGTCTAGATTACCCGTGGCAATTCTCTACCGCATAGTTGTTGGGATTTTTTTCACCGCAGCATAAAAGGTGGCCTGAACGCAAAGTAAATAATCATCAATGTCTTTTTGTTCTAATTTCTTCATTTTCTGCACTATGTCCAATAGTTGGGCTGGCTCTAGATTGGACGATTTTACAAAAGAAATGAACATAGAAAGGCGGGAAGATATAAATCTTGCTCTGCTGGCTAAATCGCAGCCCAGAGACACGCGGAACAAACCACCTGAGGGTAGTCTGAAATGAAGGCTGTAGCGATTGCCACGCTTTAGGATGTTGGGGATGGAACATCCGTTGGTGTGTCTCTTTTGTATCACAGTCTGTGTCACAGTTTTTCCTTAGAAAGCCTGAGACACACCAACGTATTGTTTTAAAATAAGTTGAAGCTGACCGATAAGCCGGGTTCTGTCGTGGACAGTCATTCATCTAGGCCAGCAATCGCTCACTGGCTCAAGCAGCCTACCCGGGTTCAGTACGGGCCGTACCATGTGAACCCCTATTTGGCCTTGCTCCGGGTGGAGTTTACCGTGCCACGGACTGTTACCAGCCGCGCGGTGCGCTCTTACCGCACCCTTTCACCCTTACCTGATCCCGCTTGCGCGGGCCATCGGCGGTTTGCTCTCTGTTGCACTGGTCGTGGGTTTCCCCCCCAGGCGTTACCTGGCACCCTGCCCTATGGAGCCCGGACTTTCCTCCCCTCCGCCCGTCTCCCCCGAAGGGGACGACGACGAAGCGGCGACTGTCTGGTCAGCTTCGGCGCGCAGTATAGAGGGTTTGCGCGCCGCTGTCACCCTCAGGTGTGGGCAAGATGTTATTAACGCGCGACTTCTACCTTCGCCAGTTTTTCGTAGTAGCACGCAATGGCACTGTGGTCGGCCGTCCCCATGCCATCGGCACGCAGGGCCTGCATCATTTCCATCACGGCGGCGGTCAGCGGCAGTTGCGCCCCGACACCGTGAGACGTATCCAGTGCGTTTGCCAGATCTTTAATATGCAGGTCGATGCGGAAACCAGGTTTGAAGTTACGATCCATCACCATCGGTGCTTTGGCATCCAGCACGGTACTCCCCGCCAGACCGCCACGGATTGCCTGGTAGATCAGGTCCGGGTCGACGCCCGCTTTAGTTGCCAGCGTCAGCGCTTCGGACATCGCAGCGATATTCAGCGCCACAATCACCTGGTTCGCCAGCTTAGTCACGTTACCCGCTCCGATGTCACCGGTGTGCACCACAGAGCCAGCCATCGCTTTCATCAGATCGTAGTATTTGTCGAAGATCGCTTTATCGCCGCCGACCATAACCGACAGCGTGCCGTCGATCGCTTTCGGTTCACCGCCGCTGACCGGTGCATCAAGCATATCGACGCCTTTCGCTTTCAACGCCTCGCTGATTTCACGGCTTGCGAGGGGGGCAATAGAGCTCATATCAATCAGTACCAGACCTGGCTTCGCACCGTCGATAATGCCATTCTCACCCAGAGCGACCTCTTTTACATGTGGAGAGTTTGGCAGCATGGTGATGATGACATCGCACTGCTCAGCAATGGCTCTGGCTGTGGTGGCCGTTTCGGCACCCGCAGCAATGACCTCAGCCACAGCTTGCGGATTATGGTCTGAAACCACCAGTGAATAACCCGCTTTGATGAGGTTCTTACTCATTGGCTTACCCATGATCCCCAGGCCAATAAAACCGACTTTCAGCGTCATAATCTGTTTCCTCAATGATGGTTATTTTTTAAAAGCGTCCGCTAATTTCTGCGTGGCTGAGCGGAATACGCCGAGGTCACTGCCGACCGCCACAAAGGTGGCGCCCCATTCCAGATAACGACGAGCGTCAGCTTCAACCGGTGCCAGAATGCCGCACGGTTTGCCATGGGCTTTAGCGCGGGCAAAGATGTGTTGAATGGCGTGCTGTACGTCCGGGTGACCCGCATTACCCAGGTGTCCCAACGCCGCAGCCAGGTCGCTTGGACCGACGAAGATACCGTCGACGCCGTGTGTGGCAGCAATGGCGTCGACGTTATCAACACCCTGCTGGCTCTCAATCTGTACCAGGATGCTGATGTTGTTATTGGACTGCGCGAAGTAGTCCGGCACGGTGCCAAACATATTGGCGCGATGCGAAACGGATACACCGCGGATCCCTTCCGGGGGATAGCGCGTTGAGGCCACGGCTCGCGCCGCCTCTTCTTTCGTTTCCACAAACGGGATCAGGAAGTTGTAGAAGCCGATATCCAGCAGACGTTTGATGATCACTGGTTCGTTGGTTGGCACACGCACCACCGGCGCGCTCTGGCTACCTTTGAGTGCCATCAACTGCGGAATAAAGGTATTGATATCGTTCGGCGCATGCTCACCGTCCAGTACCAGCCAGTCGAAACCGGCCAGGCCCAGCACTTCGGTGCTGATGGGATTTGCCAGCGCGGACCAGCAACCAATCTGGATCTGATGCGCCGCGAGGGACGCTTTAAACTTATTTGGGAGAATATCGTTATTCATCGCGTTTACCTTTTTAATTCCGCAGCCTTATTCCGGATATTTATTGCCAGCATTATATTTATTTTCTGACTTAATTTCGGCGTTATAAAATCGTCATTCAGTATAATCCGCACATCACCGCGACACATTGTTTTAATGCTCAGGTATTGTGGTTATTTTTGATAATATTTTGAGCATTTGCACGAATCACTGCGCGCTGATGCACAGAATCAGGCATTACGGGCTCTGGGGCGATCGAGATCACATTCTCGTTCCTTATCTCCTGACATGCTTTATTTCTGCCATAAGAAAATTGGCTGCATTTATTATCAGACTCTTGCTGGAGAATACTGAACAATGGCCGATATTGAAATTCGACAAGCGTCGCCGAGGGCGTTTTATATAAAAGTCCACGACACCGATAATGTGGCGATTATTGTCAACGGCAATGGCTTAAAAGCGGGAACCCGTTTCCCGGACGGGCTGGAGTTGATTGAGCATATTCCGCAGGGACATAAAGTTGCGCTTGTGGATATCCCCGCTCACGGTGAAATTGTGCGTTACGGAGAGGTAATTGGTTACGCCGTTCGCGCCATTCCTCAGGGTAGCTGGGTTGAAGAGTCGCTGGTCGCGTTGCCAAAAGCACCGCCCCTGAACACACTCCCGCTGGCAACCCGCGTGCCTGAACCACTCCCTCCTCTGGAAGGCTATACCTTCGACGGTTATCGCAATGCCGACGGTAGTGTCGGTACCAAAAATCTGCTCGGCATTACCACCAGCGTGCACTGTGTGGCGGGCGTGGTGGATTATGTGGTGAAAATTATTGAACGCGACCTGCTGCCGAAATACCCGAACGTGGATGGCGTGGTCGGCCTGAATCACCTTTATGGCTGCGGTGTGGCCATCAATGCACCGGCGGCCGTTGTGCCTGTCCGTACCATTCACAATATCGCCCTGAACCCGAACTTCGGCGGCGAGGTGATGGTCATTGGCCTCGGCTGTGAAAAGCTGCAACCTGAACGCCTGCTGCAGGGGACCGAGGACGTGAAAGCTATCCCGGTCAGCGATGCCAGTATCGTGCGTTTGCAGGACGAGCACCACGTCGGTTTTAGATCGATGGTCGACGATATTCTTCAGGTGGCAGAACGCCATCTCGATAAGCTGAACAAACGCCAGCGTGAAACCTGCCCGGCCTCTGAGCTGGTGGTAGGAACGCAGTGCGGCGGCAGCGATGCGTTCTCCGGCGTGACCGCCAACCCGGCGGTAGGCTACGCGTCCGATCTGTTTGTTCGCTGTGGTGCCACGGTGATGTTCTCCGAAGTGACTGAAGTGCGTGACGCTATCCATCTGCTTACCCCTCGCGCCATCAATGAAGAGGTAGGTAAGCGTCTGCTTGAGGAGATGGCCTGGTACGATAACTATCTCGATATGGGCAAAACCGACCGTAGCGCCAACCCCTCTCCGGGGAACAAAAAAGGTGGACTGGCGAACGTGGTGGAAAAAGCCCTCGGCTCGATTGCGAAATCTGGCCAGAGCGCCATTGTTGAAGTCCTTTCGCCGGGCCAGCGTCCAACCCGACGCGGCCTGATTTACGCGGCAACCCCGGCCAGCGATTTTGTTTGCGGCACGCAACAAGTCGCGTCTGGTATTACAGTGCAGGTCTTTACCACCGGACGCGGCACGCCGTACGGCCTGATGGCGGTTCCGGTGATCAAGATGGCAACCCGCACCGAACTGGCAAACCGCTGGTATGACTTAATGGATATCAACGCGGGTACTATCGCCACCGGGGAAGAAAGTATTGAGGATGTGGGCTGGAAGCTATTCCACTTCATTCTGGATGTGGCGAGCGGTCGCAAGAAAACCTTCTCTGACCAATGGGGATTACATAATCAGCTGGCGGTGTTTAACCCGGCGCCCGTGACCTGATTAACATCGACCCTCTCCCCAATCGGGAGAGGGTCACAATTATTCCTTAACCAACACCACGTCTATCCCAATCTTGCGTAACCCTTCCAGACTTTCAGCCGGAATACCTTCGTCGACAATAATCATATCAATGCGTTGTGTATCAATGATTTTATGCAGGCTTGAGCGGTTAAATTTGCTGGAGTCAGTCACGACGATAATGCGTTCTGCCACTTCGCACATTTTGCGATTCAGACGGGCTTCATCTTCGTTATGCGTGCTTACGCCGCGATCGAGATCGATGGCATCGACGCCCAGGAACAGCATATCAAAATGGTAATTCTGTAAGGATTGCTCCGCCTGGTCGCCATAGAAAGATTGCGACTGACGGCGTAAATGCCCACCGGTCATCAGCAATTCCACCCCTTCCGCTTCCAGCAACGCGTTCGCGACATTCATGCCGTTGGTCATAGCAATCACGTCCGTATGCTGACGCAGCATACGGGCGATTTCAAACGTCGTGGTACCGGAATCCAGAATGATACGGTGTCCTGGCTTCACCAGCTCAGCGGCCGCCTGCGCAATACTGCGCTTTACGGCCGTATTCAATGAACTTTTATCTTCCACTGAAGGTTCAACACCTTGCGCATGACCTTCACAAATCAATGCACCGCCGTAAGCACGCACGGCAATGCCCTGCTTCTCAAGGAAGGCCAGGTCGTTGCGGATCGTTACCGTCGAAACACCATATAAATGAGAAAGATCGTTAACCTGCACGCTTCCCTGCGCCCGCAACCGCTGAATAATTTGCTCTCGCCTTTCACTGGTGCCGGTGATGCGCTTTTCTGCGGATGAATCGGTGCTGCTCATGCGAGCTCCTTAATCAATAAACTTTCGTTTCATTTCGTTTTGCTTATTAAGGCCTTTCTTTTACGGGAATGCAAGCCCTGTCTGACGACCAGGGGCAAGCTCACCCGGCGCTGAAACCTTTCATTATGTTTCTTTTGTGAAACAGATCGGAAAACTATTATCTTTCGTTTTATTTTTATACCACCATGATGCAGGATTAAATGAAACAAAACGAAAGATGAATACCATCACCATCCGAAATGGAGAGGAAAGTGAAACATCTGACAGAAATGGTGGAACAACATAAACGGGGGAATTCAAACGGGATTTATGCCGTCTGTTCCGCACATCCACTGGTACTTGAAGCTGCAATTCGTTACGCCCACTCGCATCAGACGCCGATATTAATTGAGGCCACCTCCAACCAGGTGGATCAGTTTGGTGGCTATACCGGCATGACGCCCGCTGATTTTTACGGGTTTGTTTGTCAGCTTGCGGAATCCCTTAATTTCCCGACTTCACTGTTGATCCTCGGCGGGGATCATCTGGGGCCCAACCGCTGGCAAAATCTACCTGCGGAACAGGCGATGGCAAATGCCGACGATCTGATCAAAAGCTATGTTGCTGCCGGGTTCAAAAAGATCCACCTCGACTGCAGTATGTCTTGCGAAGACGATCCGGTACCTTTAACCGACGCAATCGTCGCAGAGCGTGCTGCACGTCTGGCGAAAATTGCCGAAGAGACCTGTCGTGAACAGTTTGGCGTGTCGGACCTGGTCTACGTTATCGGCACTGAAGTGCCTGTTCCCGGAGGGGCGCATGAAACCCTGAATGAACTCGACGTCACCACACCGGAAGCGGCACGCGCCACGCTTGAAGCACACCGTCACGCTTTCGAAAAAGAAGGTTTAAACGCTATCTGGCCGCGCATTATTGGCCTGGTCGTTCAGCCTGGCGTTGAGTTTGACCACGCCCATGTATGCGACTATCAACCACACAAGGCCGTCGCGCTGAGCAAAATGGTGGCAGCGTACGACACGCTGGTGTTTGAAGCGCACTCCACCGATTACCAGACGCCGCAAGCGCTTCGCCAGCTGGTAAAAGATCACTTCGCGATCCTGAAAGTCGGCCCAGCTTTGACCTTCGCTCTGCGAGAATCTTTGTTCTCACTGGCCGCCATCGAAGAAGAACTGCTGCCTGCCAAAGCCAGTTCTGGCCTGCGTCACGTACTGGAAAACGTGATGCTCGATCGCCCGGAATACTGGCAAAGCCATTACCACGGTGACGGCAATGCACGACGCCTGGCGCGCGGCTATAGCTACTCTGACCGCGTCCGCTATTACTGGCCAGACAGCCAAATTGACGATGCCTTTGAGCGACTGGTACGCAACCTGGCTGACGACCCTCTCCCGCTGCCACTGATTAGCCAGTACCTGCCGTTGCAGTACAGCAAAGTTCGCGAGGGTGCTCTCAAGTCAACGCCACGGGAACTCATCATCGACCACATTCAGGACATACTTCAGCAGTACCACGCCGCCTGCGAAGGCGTAACGACTCAACACGCATAATTAAAAAAGAGGAAAACGCTATGCCAAACATTGTTTTATGCCGCATCGACGAACGTCTGATCCACGGTCAGGTGGGTGTGCAGTGGGTGGGGTTTGCGGGGGCAAACCTGGTGCTGGTCGCTAACGATGAGGTTGCAGAAGATCCGGTTCAACAAAACTTGATGGAAATGGTGCTCGCGGAAGGGATTGCCGTGCGCTTCTGGTCGCTGCAAAAAGTGATCGACAACATTCACCGCGCTGCCGACCGCCAGAAAATTCTGCTGGTCTGTAAATCACCCGCTGATTTTCTGACGCTGGTGGAGGGCGGCGTACCTGTCACCCGTATCAATGTAGGCAACATGCACTATGCCAATGGCAAACAACAAATTGCCAAAACGGTCTCTGTCGACGCAAACGATATCACTGCGTTCAACGGTCTGAAATCTGCCGGAGTGGAATGCTTCGTTCAGGGCGTTCCAACAGAAACTGCTTTGGATCTCTTTAAACTGCTCTGAGGGATTCACAATGGAAATCAGTCTGTTGCAGGCACTGGCGTTGGGCGTTCTCGCCTTTATCGCCGGCCTGGATATGTTTAACGGCTTAACACATATGCACCGCCCGGTGGTACTCGGGCCGTTGGTTGGCCTGATTCTGGGCGATCTACACACCGGTATTTTGACCGGCGGTACGTTAGAACTGGTCTGGATGGGACTGGCACCGCTGGCAGGTGCACAGCCACCAAACGTGATTATCGGCACGATTGTAGGCACAGCGTTTGCTATCAGCACGGGCGTGAAGCCGGAAGTTGCCGTTGGCGTCGCCGTCCCGTTTGCCGTTGCGGTACAGATGGGGATCACGTTCCTCTTCTCGGTGATGTCCGGCGTGATGTCGCGCTGCGATCGCATGGCGGCCAATGCGGATACTCACGGTATTGAACGGGTCAACTATCTGGCACTGCTGGCCCTCGGTATCTTCTACTTCCTGTGTGCTTTCCTGCCGATTTACTTCGGTGCAGAACACGCGAAAACCGCCATTGATGTTCTGCCGGCACGATTGATTGATGGTCTTGGCGTCGCGGGCGGCATCATGCCAGCTATCGGTTTTGCCGTACTGCTGAAAATCATGATGAAAAACGTCTACATCCCTTACTTCATTATCGGTTTTGTGGCCGCAGCCTGGCTCAAGCTTCCGGTACTGGCGATTGCCGCTGCTGCCCTGGCAATGGCACTTATCGACCTGATGCGTAAAACACCTGAACCGACAGCACCTGCGTCCCGGAAAGAGGAATTCGAAGATGGCATCTAATCAAACAACTTTGCCTGGCGTTTCTGAAAGCGAAGAGACCCTGCTCACTGGCGTGAATGAGAACGTCTACGAAGACCAAAGTATCGGTGCCGAGCTGACGAGAAAGGACATTAACCGCGTAGCCTGGCGTTCCATGCTGCTGCAGGCCTCGTTTAACTACGAACGTATGCAGGCCTCCGGCTGGCTGTATGGCTTACTGCCTGCGCTGAAAAAGATCCACACCAATAAGCGGGATCTGGCGCGTGCCATGAAAGGTCACATGGGCTTCTTCAACACCCATCCGTTCCTGGTGACCTTCGTTATCGGCATCATCCTGGCCATGGAGCGCTCCAAGCAGGATGTGAACAGCATCCAGAGCACCAAAATTGCCGTGGGCGCACCACTCGGCGGCATTGGTGACGCCATGTTCTGGCTAACTTTGCTGCCCATATGCGGTGGGATTGGCGCAAGCCTGGCGTTGCAGGGTTCCATTCTGGGCGCCGTGGTCTTTATCGTGCTGTTTAACGTGGTGCATCTGGGCCTGCGTTTTGGTCTGGCGCATTACGCCTACCGGATGGGCGTCGCAGCGATCCCGCTGATTAAGGCCAATACCAAAAAGGTTGGTCACGCGGCCTCTATTGTCGGGATGACGGTGATTGGCGCGCTGGTGGCAACCTATGTCCGCCTTAATACCACGCTCGAAATCAAGGCCGGTGATGCCGTCGTCAAACTGCAGGCCGACGTTATCGACAAGCTGATGCCTGCCTTCCTGCCACTGGTCTATACCCTGACGATGTTCTGGCTGGTACGCCGTGGCTGGAGCCCACTGCGTCTGATTGGTATCACCGTGGTGCTCGGTGTTGTCGGTAAATTCTGTCACTTCCTGTAAAAGCAAAGAGGTTACGATGTTAGGCATTATTTTGACGGGTCACGGCGGTTTTGCCAGTGGGCTTGAGCAGGCGATGAAGCAGATCCTCGGCGAGCAACCGCAGTTTATCGCCATTGATTTTCCGGAGACCTCCACCACGGCGCGGCTGACCACCCAGCTTGAGCAGGCGGTGAGCGAGCTCAATGCAGAGCACGATATTGTATTTCTCACCGACCTGCTGGGCGGTACGCCGTTCCGCGTGGCGTCAACGCTCGCGATGCAAAGACCGGGCAGCGAAGTGATTACCGGCACCAACCTGCAGCTGCTGCTGGAGATGGTGCTGGAGCGCGACGGTTTAAGCAGCGAAGCATTTCGATTGCAGGCGCTGGAGTGCGGACATCGTGGGCTGACGAGCCTGGTAGACGAGCTGGGGCGCTGCCGTGAGGAAGCGCCTGCTGAGGAAGGCATATGAGCCAGCTGTTACGCGCTCGCCGCGTGCTCACCGAACTGGGCTGGTTTGAAGACCACCAGCTACGTATTGAAAGTGGGATCATCACGGCGATTGAGCCAATCCCCGTGGGCATTACGTCGCGCGATGCTGAGCTACTTTGCCCGGCCTATATTGATACGCACGTTCACGGCGGTGCGGGTGTGGATGTCATGGATGACGCGCCCGACGTACTGGATACTCTGGCGATACATAAAGCGCGTGAAGGCGTGGGCGCATTTCTGCCCACCACCGTCACCGCGCCGCTGGAGGCCATACACGGCGCACTTATGCGTATCGCCCGGCGCACTCGCTCCGGCGGGCCCGGCGCGCAGGTTCTGGGAAGCTATCTTGAAGGTCCGTACTTTACGCCGCAAAACAAAGGGGCGCACCCGCCGGAGCTTTTTCGGGAGCTGGATATCACTGAGCTGAACGCACTGATTGAGGTTTCGCAAAACACACTACGCGTGGTGGCGCTTGCGCCGGAAAAACCTGGCGCAATACAGGCGATTCGCCACCTTAAACAGCACGGTTTACGCGTGATGCTGGGCCATAGCGCCGCCACTTACGATCAAACCCTTGCCGCTTTTGACGCAGGTGCTGATGGGTTGGTCCACTGCTACAACGGTATGACGGGGTTACATCACAGGGAACCCGGCATGGTTGGCGCTGGGCTGACAGACAAACGTGCATGGCTGGAGCTGATTGCCGATGGTCACCATGTCCACCCTGGAGCCATGCGTCTGTGCTGCTGCTGCGCGAAAGACCGCGTGGTGCTGATCACCGATGCAATGCAGGCTGCTGGTATGCCTGACGGGGGCTACACCCTGTGCGGTGAAGAGGTCTGCATGCAAAATGGCGTCGTGCGTACCGCCACCGGTGGCCTGGCAGGGAGTACGCTCTCGCTGGATGCCGCCGTCCGCAATATGGTGGAGCACGCAGGCATCACCGCTGAAGACGCGATCCATATGGCCTCGCTGCACCCTGCAAGGCTGCTGGGTATTGATAACCAGCTCGGGTCGTTAGCATCAGGCAAACACGCCACGCTCATCGCGCTGGACGGTGGTTTACACCTCCAGCGGATCTGGATTCAGGGCCAGGCTCTTCCCCTTTAGCCCTTTCATTGTGTCTCCTGTTGGCCTTACGACACGCGATCGTAAGGCCTTTCTTTTCCTTTCCTTCTTCATTGCCTTTCCTTTTGCGATCACACTTTTCGTTTTATTTCTTTTCTTTCATTGAACTTTCGATTTCTTTCCTATAAATTTTATTTAACTACTCAAGTGAACAAGTGAAACGAAACGAAAGATAGCGACATATTTGCCAGCGTCTGATGTGGAATTCACACGACTAAGGACTGAGTTATGCCACAAATCACTACCGCCACAACTGGCACCTGGACCGAAGAAGAGATCCGTCAGCAACCAGCGAGCTGGATCCGATCGCTCAGCAACATTGATAGCCTGCGTTCGTCTATCGACGGTTTTCTGACTCCGCTGCTGCGCAAATCTGATCTGCGGATCGCCCTGACAGGGGCGGGCACATCTGCCTTTATCGGCGACATTATTGCGCCATGGCTTGCCAGCCACACCGGGAAAAACTTCACCGCCGTACCCACAACTGACCTGGTGACGAACCCAATGGATTACTTCAGCCCAGCGCATCCCTTGCTGCTGATTTCGTTTGCCCGCTCCGGCAACAGCCCGGAAAGCGTGGCGGCTGTAGAACTGGCCAATCAGTTTGTGCCGGAATGCTACCACCTGTCGATCACCTGCAATGAAGCAGGCAGTCTGTACCAGAACGCCGTCAACAGCGATAACGCCTTTGCCCTGCTGATGCCAGCCGAAACGCACGATCGCGGCTTCGCGATGACCAGCAGTATCACCACCATGATGGCAAGCTGTCTGGCGGTTTTCGCCCCGGAGACGATCAACAGCCAGACCTTCCGCGACGTAGCCGATCGCTGCCAGGCGATCCTGACGTCGCTCGGCGATTTCAGTCAGGGTGTCTTTGGCAATGCGCCATGGAAGAGGATCGTCTACCTGGGAAGCGGTGGCCTGCAGGGTGCCGCGCGTGAGTCAGCGCTGAAGGTGCTGGAACTGACGGCGGGAAAACTGGCGGCATTCTACGACTCTCCTACCGGTTTCCGTCATGGGCCGAAGTCGCTGGTGGATCACGAAACGCTGGTGGTGGTGTTTGTCTCCAGCCATCCGTATACGCGTCAGTACGATCTCGATCTGCTGGCCGAACTGCGTCGCGATCGCCAGGCCCTGCGCGTGGTGGCTATCGCCGCTGAAACGGATCCGGTTATTGAAGCGGGTCCGCACATCCTGCTACCGCCTTCTCGTTCGTTTATCGATATGGAACAGGCGTTCTGCTTCCTGATGTATGCCCAGGTCTTTGCACTTTCCCAGTCGCTCAGCGTAGGCAACACCCCCGATACACCATCCGCCAGCGGCACGGTCAACCGTGTGGTTCAGGGCGTTGTTATTCATCCGTGGCAGGCTTAAGAGGATCGGATCATGAGTATTATTTCTACCAAATATCTTCTGCAGGACGCGCAGGCAAAAGGCTACGCCGTACCGGCGTTCAACATCCACAACGCGGAGACGATCCAGGCGATCCTTGAAGTGTGCAGCGAAATGCGATCCCCGGTGATCCTCGCAGGCACGCCGGGCACCTTTAAGCATATTGCGCTCGAAGAGATCTACGCCCTGTGCAGCGCGTACTCCCTCACTTACGACATGCCGCTGGCGCTGCATCTCGATCACCACGAATCACTGGACGATATTCGTCGTAAAGTGAATGCCGGTGTACGCAGCGCAATGATCGACGGCAGCCACTATCCATTTGAGCAGAACGTGAAGCTGGTGAAATCCGTGGTCGATTTCTGCCACCTCAACGACTGCAGCGTCGAAGCCGAGCTGGGCCGCCTGGGCGGCGTGGAAGATGACATGAGCGTGGACGCCGAAAGCGCGTTCCTCACCGATCCGCAGGAGGCGAAACGCTTCGTCGAACTGACCGGCGTCGATAGCCTTGCTGTCGCCATCGGCACCGCGCACGGCCTGTATACCAAACGACCCAAAATCGACTTCCAGCGACTGGCCGAAATTCGCGAAGTGGTCACCGTACCACTGGTGCTGCATGGCGCGAGCGATGTTCCGGATGAGTATGTTCGCCGCACCATTGAGCTGGGCGTGTGCAAAGTCAACGTGGCAACCGAGCTGAAAATCGCCTTTTCTGACGCCGTCAAAGCCTGGTTTGCCGACAACCCGCAAGGTAACGATCCACGCTTCTATATGCGGGTCGGCATGGATGCCATGAAAGAGGTGGTCAGAAGCAAAATTACCGTTTGTGGCTCGGCAAATCGCTTGCTGCTGCCGGCAGAAGCCTGATTGAAAAGGATCTTACCCTGATGAAAAAAATCCTCTCCCTCTCAATGCTTGCCCTGTGTGTTTCTCATGGCGCGATGGCAGCAAACTACAGCCTTAATAACGACAATATTGCCCTGTCATTTGATGACGCAAACTCGACGGTCGTGGTTAAAGACACCAGGGCCAACCATCCTCTGACACCGCAGGAGCTGTTCTTTCTGACGCTGCCAGATGAGAAAAAAATCCACACGGCGGATTTTAAGATCAAGCATGTCGAAAAGCAGGACAACGGAATTGTCATCGACTTCACCCATCCGGACTTTAACGTCACGGTGAAGCTGAACCTGGTGAAGGGGAAATACGCCAGCATCGACTACACCATCGCAGCCGTCGGGCAGCCTCGTGAAGTGGCGAAAATCACCTTCTTCCCAACCAAAAAGCAGTCTCAGGCACCTTACGTAGACGGGGCAATTAACAGCTCGCCGATTGTCGCAGACTCGTTCTTTATCCTGCCGGATAAACCCATCGTTAATACTTACGCCTATGAAGCGACGACCAACCTCAATGTGGAGCTGAAAACGCCCATTCAGCCAGCAACACCAGTCAGCTATACCACCTACTTCGGTACCTTCCCGGAAACCAGCCAGCTGCGCCGGAGCGTAAACCAGTTTATCGACGCCGTCCGGCCGCGTCCGTATAAGCCTTATCTACACTACAACAGCTGGATGGATATCGGCTTCTTTACCCCTTACTCCGAGCAGGATGTGCTGGGGCGTATGGACGAATGGAACAAAGAATTTATCACCGGGCGGGGCGTAGCGCTGGATGCTTTCCTGCTTGACGATGGCTGGGATGATCTTACAGGGCGCTGGCTGTTTGGCCCGGCATTCAGCAACGGTTTTGGCAAGGTACGAGAGAAAGCTGACAGCCTCCACAGCTCCGTTGGCCTGTGGCTCTCGCCGTGGGGCGGATATAACAAACCGCGCGATACTCGCGTCTCGCATGCAAAAGAGTATGGATTCGAAACGGTTGACGGGAAGCTGGCGCTGTCAGGCCCGAACTACTTTAAAAACTTTAATGAGCAGATTAGTAAGCTGATAAAAAACGAGCATATTACCTCGTTTAAGCTGGACGGAATGGGTAACGCCAACTCGCACATTAAAGGCAGCCCGTTCGCCTCGGATTTTGACGCCTCTATTGCACTGCTGCATAACATGCGCAGCGCCAATCCGAACCTGTTTATCAACCTGACGACCGGAACCAATGCCAGTCCATCCTGGCTGTTCTACGCCGATTCCATCTGGCGTCAGGGTGATGACATAAACCTTTTTGGCCCTGGTACGCCGGTACAGCAGTGGATGACTTACCGAGACGCTGAAACGTACCGTTCCATTGTGCGCAAAGGCCCGCTCTTCCCACTGAACTCCCTGATGTATCACGGGATCGTCAGTGCAGAAAACGCTTATTACGGGCTGGAGAAAGTGCAAACGGACAGCGATTTTGCCGACCAGGTCTGGAGTTACTTCGCCACCGGCACGCAGTTGCAGGAGCTATACATCACCCCTTCAATGCTGAATAAGGCGAAGTGGGATACCCTGGCGCAGGCGGCGAAATGGTCGCGGGATAACGCCAGCGTGCTGGTGGATACGCACTGGATTGGCGGTGACCCAACTGCGCTGCAGGTTTACGGCTGGGCATCCTGGAGCAAGGACAAAGCAATTCTCGGCTTACGTAACCCGTCGGATAAGCCGCAAAGCTACTACCTGGATTTGACGAGAGATTTCGAAGTCCCGACAGGAAACGCGTCGCAGTTTAGTCTGAAGGCAGTGTATGGACGTAATTCAACCGTACCGGAGGCGTACAAAAACGCAGTGGTGATTACGCTGCAACCGCTGGAAACGATGGTATTTGAAGCATTCCCAGATAAATAAAAAGTGTTCAGTTGGCAGGTTAAGCCATGACCTGCCAGCTTCCCCCTTTCCTTGCCCCCACGCGTTTTAATTTACCTTTTGATTGCAAAGAACGGAGATAACGTTCCGCAGTGCGGGAAGTTACGCCCAAAACAGATGCCAACATTACCGCAGTCATTTGCGGTTGAACGGTAAGAAGCTCAAGGATAGTATTTTCCTTTTCCGACAATTCTTCCGACATTTTTTCCGACAATACTGACGACATACCTATGCCTTCCCGCAAAGCTTCAGCCATATTTTGCAGCATAAACTCCACGAATGCCGTGCAATCACTGGCCCGATCGCATTGTCCTAATATCTGGTAATAGCGCGCCTGCTGAAAATGGATGAGTGTCTCGACGGGTAGCCATGCCAGTTCCGCACGCCACTGGCTTAAGATCAACGTTTGCCACAGCCGCCCCATGCGGCCATTTCCATCTGAAAAGGGATGAATAAACTCAAACTCGTAATGAAATACCGAACTGGCAATAAGCGGGTGGAGATCAGTTTGCTTAAGCCAGGAAAGAAGATCGTCGATCAGACGGTTCATCTGGGAGGCAGGAGGAGCCATGTGGACTAACTGGTTTCCACGGTATACCCCTACGTCTCCATTCCTGAGCTTTCCAGGGAGATCGACCAAACCAGTCATTAATAACCGGTGTGCATTGAGTAAGTCATTGAGCTTCCATGGCTTCCATTCAGACAATTTCTCATATGCCAGGATAGCATTGCGGACTTCCTGAATATCTTTTTCAGGCGCGAGCACGCGCTTGCCATCCATGATTGCCGTCACTTGCCCGGTAGTCAGCGAGTTGTGTTCAATGGCCAGCGATGCCTGGATAGTGCGGATACGGTTCTCTTTACGCAGTAAAGGAGATGTCCTTCCGGAATGAGCCGCCCAATGCCCCAGCAACTCACCAATCTCAACAACCTGATTGAGAATTGATGGCGTGATTGCGAATGGAGGCAGGTAGCGGCTCATACGTTTACTCCCCCTGCTGCTCCAGCGCATACTTATACAGCGCATTTTTCTTCACGCCGTGAATTTCCGCCGCTAGCGCCGCAGCTTTCTTCAGCGGCAGTTCCGCCTGCAGCAGCGCCAGCGTGCGCAGCGCGTCGGCTGGCAGCGCGTCTTCCTGCGCTTTATGTCCTTCGACAATCAGCACCATTTCACCTTTACGGCGGTTTTCATCTTCCTTCACCCACGCCAGCAGTTCACCCACCGGTGCACCGTGGATCGTTTCCCAGGTTTTGGTCAGTTCGCGCGCCAGCACCACGTAGCGGGCTTCTCCCCACACGGTCACCATATCTTCCAGGCTCTCAAGCAGGCGGTGCGTGGATTCGTAGAAAATCAGGGTGCGCGGTTCCGCCTCCAGATTTTTTAACACGTCGCGGCGGCCTTTGGATTTGGCAGGCAGGAAGCCTTCATAGCAGAAACGGTCAGACGGCAGACCTGCGGCGCTCAGCGCAGCAATTGCGGCGCAGGGGCCCGGCAAAGGTACAACCCGAATCCCTGCTTCGCGGCAGGTACGCACCAGATGGTAACCAGGGTCGTTAATCAGCGGGGTTCCTGCATCGGAAACTAACGCAATGTTCTGCCCCTCTTTCAGCTTCGCCACCAGCGTTTCGGCTTTTTGTTGCTCATTGTGATCGTGCAGGGCAAACAAACGGGCGGTTATCGCGAAATGTTGAAGCAGTAAACCGGTGTGTCGGGTATCTTCAGCAGCAATTAAATCAACAGCTTGCAACACGGTAAGCGCACGTTGGGTAATATCAGATAAATTCCCGATAGGAGTAGGTACAATATAAAGCTGGCCTTGAGAATTATCCGCCGTTTCGTGTTGTTTCATTGTTTAGTCCGTATTGCCGATTTAATATTGAGCATTGCGTAAAAAAAATCACTGGATACAGTATGGTACCGTTAACGTTTCTTCGAAAAAAAGCCACTCGCAGCGTGCCGCTTCTGCTGGCAGCGCTGATCTTTGCAGGCTGTGGCACCCAGGCACCTGACCAGAGCACTGCACATCTGCAGGGTTCCGCTCAGGCTGATTCTGGTTTTTATCTGCAACAAATGTCGCAGAGTTCAAATGATACCAAGACCAACTGGCAATTACTCGCCATTCGTGCACTGTTGAAAGAGGGTAAAACCCAGCAGGCCGCCGAACTGTTCAATCAGTTACCGAAGGATCTTAACGACACCCAACGTCGTGAGCAGAGCTTGCTTTCCGCTGAGCTGAAAGTCGCACTGAAAGATTATGATGGCGCGAAAAAGATCCTGGGTAATATCGACGTCAGCGCGCTGGATAAAAATCAGCAGGCTCGCTTCTGGCAGGCAGGTATTGCCGCTGAGCAGGGTCGTCCTTCCCTGACACTGCTCCGTGCACTGATTGCCCAGGAACCGCTGCTCGGCGGTGCCGACAAGCAGAAAAATATTGATGCCACCTGGCAGGCGCTTGCCTCCATGACCCAGGAACAGGCGCAGGCACTGGTCATCAATGCCGATGAGAACGTACTGCAGGGCTGGCTGGATCTGCAGCAGATGTGGTTTAACAACCGCAACGATCCGAAGATGCTGAAAGCCAGTATTACTGACTGGCAAACCCGCTACCCGCAGAACCCGGGCGCGAAAATGCTGCCAACACAGCTGGTAAACGTGCAGAACTTTAAGCCCGCATCGACCAGCAAAATCGCCCTGCTGCTGCCGCTAAACGGTCAGGCGGCGGTATTTGGTCGCACTATTCAGCAGGGTTTTGAAGCGGCGAAAAACGGTACCACGCCGGTGACAGGCAGTGCCGTTCCAGCACAAGCAGCACAGGCAGCAAATGTGAACGATGTTGTCAGCCCGTCCGCAGCCGAGACCAGTGACCTGACCACCGCCCAAACCCCGGCGCAGGGCACGATGCAAAACCCGGTTACCGCACCAACGACACCTCCGGCAGCCGCAACTGCGCCTGCGCCTGCAACACAGGCTCCGGCTGAGACACAAGCGGCGCCGGCACCTGCTGCCACAGCACAACCGTCTGAACAGCAACCCGCAGCCCAACCTGCAGCACAGCCGCAAACCGTGGCAGCCTCCAGCGCCAACCCGGGTGCTGAGCTAAAAATCTACGACACCAGCTCACAGCCGCTTGACCAGGTTCTGGCGCAGGTTCAACAGGACGGTGCAAGCATCGTTGTCGGCCCGTTGTTGAAAAACAACGTGGAAGAACTGATGAAGAGCAATACCACGCTGAACGTGCTGGCGCTCAATCAGCCTGAGCAGGTTCAGAACCGCGCCAATATCTGCTACTTCGCACTTTCCCCTGAAGATGAAGCCCGCGATGCCGCACGACATATCCACGAGCAGGGTAAACAGGCTCCTCTGTTGCTCATCCCACGCAGTACGCTGGGCGATCGCGTCGCGAATGCCTTTGCCAATGAATGGCAGAAGCTCGGTGGCGGTATGGTACTGCAGCAGAAATTCGGTTCAGTCTCTGAACTGCGCGCTGGCGTAAATGGCGGAGCAGGCATCGCGCTGAACGGTAGCCCGGTAACCGCAAGCCTGCCGCAGCAGCAGGGCGTGACAATTGGCGGTCTGACAATCCCTGCCCCACCTACCGACGCGCAGATCAGCGGTGGCGGTAAAGTGGATGCCGCCTATATTGTCGCCACGCCGCAAGAGATCGCCTTTATCAAACCGATGATTGCAATGCGTAACGGCAGCCAGAGCGGTGCAACGCTGTACGCCAGTTCACGCAGCGCGCAGGGCACTGCAGGCCCGGATTTCCGTCTGGAAATGGACGGTCTGCAGTACAGCGAAATCCCTATGCTGGCAGGCAGCAATCCGGCACTGATGCAGCAGGCGCTGGGGGCAGTACGTAACGACTACTCTCTGGCGCGTTTGTATGCGATGGGTGTCGATGCGTGGGCGCTGGCGAACCACTTTACCCAGATGCGTCAGGTGCCAGGCTTTGAGCTTAACGGCAACACCGGCGATCTGACCGCTACTCAGGATTGCGTGATCAACAGGAAGTTATCATGGCTCAAATACCAGCAGGGGCAAATCGTCCCGGCCAGTTAAGCCGTAAAGAGACCGGCGATGCGTGGGAGTTAAAGGCGCGTCGCTGGCTTGAAGGCAAAGGACTGCGCTTTATCGCCGCTAACGTCCGTGGGCGCGGCGGCGAGATTGACCTGATCATGAAAGAGGCTCAGGTCATTGTGTTTGTAGAAGTCCGTTTTCGACAGTCCTCCCGTTTTGGCGGTGCTGCCGCCAGCGTGACGCTCGCCAAACAACATAAATTATTACAGACTGCCCACTTGTGGCTTGCCCGCCATAATGGGAGCTTTGATACTGTGGATTGCCGGTTCGATGTGATAGCCTTCACCGGAAATGAGATCGAATGGCTTAAAAACGCTTTTGGCGAAGACGCATAATTAAGATTTAAAAGGGATAACGTGCTCGAAAGAATTAAAGTGTGCTTCACAGAAAGCATCCAGACTCAGATTGCCGCGGCGGAAGCGCTACCGGATGCGATCTCCCGTGCCGCGATGACGCTGGTGCAATCCCTGCTTAATGGCAACAAAATCCTCTGTTGTGGCAACGGAACGTCAGCCGCCAACGCACAGCATTTTGCTGCCAGCATGATCAATCGTTTTGAAACAGAACGTCCGAGTTTACCTGCCATTGCACTTAATACCGATAATGTGGTCTTAACAGCGATTGCTAACGATCGTCTGCATGACGAAATTTACGCTAAGCAGGTGCGAGCCCTCGGCCATGCCGGAGATGTACTGCTGGCAATATCCACACGCGGCAACAGCCGGGACATTGTTAAAGCCGTTGAAGCAGCCGTAACCAGGGACATGACTATCGTAGCTTTAACCGGCTATGACGGTGGTGAGCTGGCGGGTCTGCTGGGGCCGCAGGATGTGGAAATCCGCATTCCTTCTCACCGTAGCGCGCGTATTCAGGAAATGCATATGCTGACGGTAAATTGCTTATGCGACCTGATCGATAACACGCTTTTCCCTCACCAGGATGATTAAGGAGTTCTTATGAAGGCTTTATCGACCCTCGCAGTCCTTATGTCTGCATTACTGCTTCAGGGATGTATCGCTGCGGCTGTCGTGGGTACTGCTGCGGTAGGCACCAAAGCGGCAACCGATCCGCGTTCTGTCGGGACGCAGGTGGATGACGGTACGCTTGAGCTGCGCGTCAACAGTGCACTGTCGAAAGACGAACAGATTAAAAAAGAAGCGCGCATCAATGTGACGGCTTATCAGGGCAAAGTGCTGCTTGCAGGCCAGGCCCCTAACATGGAACTCGCCTCCCGCGCCAAACAGATTGCGATGGGTGTAGAAGGTACGACAGAAGTCTTCAACGAAGTGCGCCAGGGACAGCCTGTCAGCCTGGGCACCGCATCGTCTGACACCTGGATCACCACCAAAGTGCGTTCCCAGCTGCTGGGTTCTGATCAGGTGAAATCGTCCAACGTGAAAGTGACGACGGAAAACGGTGAAGTGTTCCTGCTGGGTCTGGTAACCGACCGTGAAGGAAAAGCCGCGGCTGATATCGCCAGCCGGGTGAGCGGCGTGAAACACGTCACCACCGCGTTTACTTATATCAAGTAACAAACAATACCCGGCAATGCCGGGTATTTTTTTGCCTTAAACCAACGCAAAACACCCCACTACCACCCCACTCAACGCCACCAGCCCCGCAGTCAGCCACAGCGCTTTGGCCGGGAATGATTTACGCAGCATGATAAGCGACGGCAGGCTAATTGCAGGCAGTGTGATGAGCAGCGCCAGCGCCGGCGCGGTGCCCATGCCAGCCAGCATCATGGTCTGCACAATCGGGATCTCAGCCGCCGTTGGGATCACAAACAGGCAGCCTGCAACGGCCATCGCAATGACCCACATCAGCGTGTTGCCTATAGCGCCATCCGCATGTGGGAAAAGCCAAACGCGCGCAGCCCCCAGAACCAGTACCGCAAGGATATAGACCGGGATGGTACTCCAGAAAAGCTGCCATAACGCCTGACCCCAGCGCATGAAGAAACTCCCCTGAGGCTCGCTGACGTTCAGCTCAACTGACGCCGGTTCAACGGCATTATCTTTCACCCATTTTTGTACCAGCGTCGCGACCACCAGCACCGTCAGCAATCCAGCCACCAGACGGATGAACGCAAAATGCCAGCCCAGAACAAAACCCATAAACACCAGCGTCGCCGGGTTTAACAGCGGGTTACCCATCCAGAAAGCCAGCGCGCCGCCCATCGAGACTCGCTGGCGACGCATCCCCGCGGTAACAGGAGCCGCACAGCAGGAGCACATCATGCCCGGCAGAGAGAAAATCGTCCCCAGCAGCGTGCCCTGAAATCGCGACTGTCCAAGGGTTTTCACCAGCCAGTTCCGCGGAATAAGTACCTGAATCAGTGACCCCAGAATGACGCCTAAAACGGCGGCTTTCCAGACGGCAAGGAAGTAGACCATGGCGTAATCCCACGCCGCCTGCAGCGGGCTGGCATCAGCCTGAGCGAGAATAGATTTACCGATACTGTGCGTTTCGGCGGCGGTGAAGGCTTTGCCGTAGTAGGGCTGCCATTTCACATACCAGAGGCCGATAATGACCACAAGAAAGAAGAGCGCGGGCTTCCACCATTGAACAGGTGTTGCCGCCTGAGATGAAGACTGACCAGTCATAGCATTCCCCGGAGAGTAGTAGGTAATTAGCCGGGGGAGTTTACGCCTCGCCCTGCGCGATTTCACGCAGTTTTGCCGAAGGGATAATGTTCACCCCTTCCTTCGAAGGTGAAAGCGCCTCTTTTAGCATCGCGCGTGCGACATCCTGCGCCTCAATGGATTTCCAGTTCCCCGGAAGAATGCGGAATAGCGGTGCAAAAATAGATTCATTAAAACGCCGTTCGTCGCGGTGTCCCAGTAGCATGGAGGGGCGAACAATCGTCAGGTAATCCCATCTCTGCGCAATCAGCGCGTCCTCCATTTTGCCCTTCACGTTGTTGTAGAAAAAAGGCGATCCGGCACTGGCACCCAGCGCGCTGACCACCAGGAAATGTTTCGCCCCAAGCCTTTTGGCCGTGAGTGCAGTATCTACCACCAGTGTGTAGTCCGCATGCACAAACGCCTCTTTACTGCCCGCCTCACGCCGGGTCGTGCCGAGACAACAAAATGCGATATCAATGGGGTCCTGCACCTGTGCCAGCGCGTCCGTCAGCTGCGGATCATGTGGGTTGAAGACGCCGGAGATATCTGCGAGCGGTCGCCGCGTCGGGGCGGCAATATAATTCACTTTGCGCTCCTGAATCAGCAGACGCAGTAAATGCCCGCCCACCAACCCGGTTGCGCCTGTAAGCAGTACCTGACTCATCTTTTCCCCTTTACAGAATTGTCCGTTTGCGAACTTAGCGTGGTTGACCACACTTAGAAGTCTGTTACAGGTAAGTATTTACCACAAGCGGAGAAAAATCAGTCTGAAGCCAAAACAACGGAGGAAGCATGGGCAAAAAAATCGCAGTCTTGATTACCGACGAGTTTGAAGATTCAGAATTCACCTCTCCAGCCGAGGCGTTCCGCAAGGCGGGACATGAGGTCATCACCATTGAGAAAGAAGCGGGCAAAACGGTGAAAGGTCATAAGGGCGAGGCCAGCGTGACCATCGACGAGACTATCGATAACGTTAGCCCGTCAGATTTTGACGCCTTGCTGTTACCTGGCGGCCATTCACCGGATTCCCTGCGCGGCGACGAACGCTTCGTGACCTTTACACGGGACTTTGTCTCTACCGGCAAACCGGTCTTTGCCATCTGCCACGGCCCGCAACTGCTCATCAGCGCTGAGGTTGTACGCGGGCGTAAGCTCACGGCTGTGAAACCGATCGTTATCGATCTGAAAAATGCGGGAGCCGAGTTTTACGATCAGGAAGTGGTCAACGCCAAAGACCAGCTGATCACCAGCCGAACCCCGGACGATCTTCCGGCATTTAACCGCGAAGCGCTACGCCTGCTCGGCGCGTAGCCAGTGCAGCTTCTTGCCAAAGCCCAGGGTATTGTCGGTAAATTTCAGCTCATCAAGGCGGATTTCCCATACCGGGGCTTTTAGCGCAGCGGCAACCGGAAAGCGGCGCGTGTAAAGCTTACGACGCGCGTCGCTCTCTTCTCTGTCCAGACGACGGATTTCCCCTTTAAACTGCAACCCACGGATCATTGCGACCGTTTTAGGCTGGCCATTCACCGTGCCCGCGACCTTCGCCTGCTGGCCAGTCATCTGTGCATGACGTGTCTTATCTTCACTCATGATATAAAAGGCCACACGATCCGGATCGTAGTAGTAAAACGCGTTTGCGCACCACATCTCACCCTCGCTGTACACGCACCAGGTGACGACATGCTGTTTCGCCAGCCAGCGGTTAATGGTGGCCAGTGTTTCCATTTTCATTCTCTCTCATGCTATGGTGCGTTCACCTTAACATACTGAATCTGTTTACCGTGTGCTGGTTTCTCTATCTTGTCCGAACCGCTGATAACGCACTCTACACCGGGATCACTACCGATGTGGCGCGGCGTTTTTTACAACATCAAACGGGAAAAGGGGCAAAAGCACTGCGGGGGAAAGGAGAACTACAACTCGCCTTTTCAGCACCTGTTGGTGACAGATCGCTGGCGCTAAGACTGGAATACCGTATTAAGCAGTTGACGAAGCGCCAGAAAGAGCGCCTCGTGAGCGGAGACGGCTCGTTTGAGGCGCTACGTGAGCGCCTGATTAAAAGCGATTGAAATGGTCGTGGTACTCGACCAGACCATTGACGCCGTTAAGCGCGTCGTCCGCCAGGCGATGGACCTGGAAAGCAGATTCCGTACCCGGCCAGCGGCAGCGCAGATCGTAATGCGCGGCCTGCTCAAAGCCTAAACGACCATAGAACGCCGGATCGCCCAGCGTGACAACGGCTGCATAACCAAACTCATTCAGCGAATCCAGCCCTTCATAGACCAGCTGACGTGCCAGCCCTTGCCCGCGATAGTTTTCATCTACCGCCAGCGGTGCCATTCCCACCCACTGAAGATCTTCGCCCTGAACGATGACCGGACTGAAGGCCACATAGCCGACCACCTGACCTTCGTCATCGGTAGCAACCAGCCCCAGCGTAATTAGGCCGTCTTCACGGAGATCGTGGACCAGTTGGGCCTCGGCATCGCTCTCAAAAGAGCGGCGTAGCAACGCATCAATTCCCGGTGCATCAATCCCAATTTCAACTCGAATCAGCATGGCTCACCTACTGAAGTGTGTTTGCTTTCCGGCGGGCTTTTCAGCCCAGCCTCAACGAAATCTGCCATTTGCATCAACATGACACGCAGCGCTTTTGGCATCTGCTCCAGCTCAATGGCATCCATTAAATTCTTAACGTACAGGCCCAGCTCCGTATCGCCTTCAATGACCAGACGACGCTGGAAGAAGAGCGTATCCGGATCTTGCTTACGCGCGGCAATCATCAGCAGATCTCTGGCGTTGGCGCTAAAGCTCACATCCGCGTCAGCGGATTCACGTACGATCAGCTGGTCATTCTCAACGGAGGTAAACCAACGTAGCCCGATGTCACGCACTTCAATGCTTAGCCAGCGGCCTTCCAGAAACTCCAGCTCGCCGTCCTGCAGCGCCTGGCGGAACTGCCAGCTCAGGACCTGCTCCAGCACCTGACGTTTAAGTGCGAACGGTGCCAGCTTGACCGGCACGCTCAGCATTGATGGACCAAATTGTACGAGACGTGAACGCAGTTTATCCAGCACGAGCTTTACTCCCTGATATCTATAGTCCTGCTATTTTGCCATATCCGAAGCGCAACATAGCGGCGTAAATCAACAAACCGTCGTCCGCCGTACCTCATTATTGGTGCCATCAATACGCCATTAGCTGCCTTAAATCAAAAATTGTCGCGTATGGGTTAATTAAAATCCCAGCTCGTTAACAATTTTGCGATCGACTACATCAGGATAAATTATGGAGCTGCTCTGCCCAGCCGGAAACCTTCCGGCGCTTAAGGCGGCCATCGAAAATGGGGCCGATGCGGTCTATATCGGGCTGAAAGATGACACCAACGCCCGCCATTTTGCTGGCCTCAACTTTACGGAGAAAAAGCTTCAGGAAGCCGTTAACTTCGTTCACCAGCACCGCCGCAAACTGCATATCGCCATCAATACTTTTGCCCATCCTGATGGCTATGCCCGCTGGCAGCGTGCGGTGGATATGGCGGCACAACTGGGTGCGGATGCGCTAATCCTGGCCGACCTCGCTATGCTTGAGTATGCGGCAGAACGCTATCCCCATATTGAGCGCCATGTCTCTGTTCAGGCATCTGCCACTAACGAAGAGGCCGTGCGTTTTTACCATCAACACTTTGACGTGGCCCGCGTGGTGTTGCCGCGTGTGCTCTCTATTCATCAGGTTAAGCAACTCGCGCGCGTCACGCCAGTGCCGCTGGAAGTTTTTGCTTTTGGTAGCCTGTGCATCATGGCTGAAGGCCGTTGCTATCTTTCCTCTTATTTAACCGGTGAATCGCCGAATACCGTCGGGGCCTGCTCCCCTGCCCGCTTTGTTCGCTGGCAGCAGACGCCGCAGGGGCTGGAGTCTCGTCTGAATGAAGTACTGATCGACCGCTATCAGGATGGTGAAAACGCTGGCTATCCGACGCTGTGTAAAGGTCGCTATCTGGTCGATGGCGAGCGTTACCACGCGCTGGAAGAACCCACCAGCCTCAACACGCTGGAACTGCTGCCGGAACTGCTGGCGGCCAATATTGCCTCGGTAAAAATCGAAGGTCGCCAGCGCAGCCCGGCGTACGTGAGCCAGGTGGCGAAAGTCTGGCGTCAGGCCATCGACCGCTGCATGGCCGATCCGCAGAACTACGCCCCACAACCGGCCTGGATGGAGACGCTCGGCTCGATGTCCGAAGGCACGCAAACCACGCTTGGCGCGTATCACCGTAAATGGCAGTGAGATAACCATGAAATATTCATTAGGGCCGGTGCTCTACTACTGGTCAAAAGAGACGCTGGAAGATTTTTACCAACAGGCCGCCACCAGCAGCGCCGATGTGATTTATCTCGGTGAAGCCGTGTGCAGCAAACGCCGCGCCACTAAGGTCGGCGACTGGCTGGATATGGCAAAAAACCTGGCCGGAAGCGGCAAACAGGTGGTGCTTTCAACGCTCGCACTGGTACAAGCCTCTTCCGAACTGGGAGAACTGAAGCGTTACGTTGAGAACGGCGAGTTCCTGCTGGAAGCGAGCGATCTGGGCGTGGTGAACATGTGCGCTGAACGCAAGTTGCCGTTTGTCGCGGGTCATGCGCTGAACTGCTATAACGCCGTCACCCTGCGTCTGCTGCTCAAACAGGGGATGACGCGCTGGTGCATGCCGGTAGAACTCTCCCGCGACTGGCTGGTAAACCTGCTGACTCAGTGCGAAGAGTTAGGCATTCGCAATCAGTTTGAAGTGGAAGTGCTCAGTTACGGCCACCTGCCGCTGGCCTACTCTGCCCGTTGCTTTACCGCGCGCTCGGAAGATCGCCCGAAAGACGAGTGCGAAACCTGCTGCATCAAGTACCCGAACGGGCGCAGCATGCTGTCTCAGGAGAATCAGCAGGTATTTGTTCTGAACGGTATTCAGACCATGAGCGGTTATGTCTATAACCTGGGCAATGAGCTGGCATCGATGAACGGGCTGGTAGACATGGTGCGTCTGTCGCCGCTGGATACCAGCGTGTTCGCAATGCTGGACGCCTTCCGCGCCAATGAAAACGGGACATCTCCGCTGCCGCTGACCGCTAACAGCGACTGCAACGGTTACTGGAAGCGCCTCGCCGGGCTGGAACTGCAGGCATAGCGATAAAGTGTAAAGGCTCACTTTGTTAACAACGGTTATTAATTTTTAATGCACTATTAAAAGATTCACCGTCGACAAAGTGAGCTGTTATGACTGATAAAACCATTCCGTTTTCGGTGCTGGATCTGGCGCCGATCCCACAAGGCTCCTCAGCGGGCGAGGCCTTTTCCCACTCTCTGGATCTTGCTCTTCTTGCCGAAAAACGTGGCTATCACCGCTACTGGCTGGCGGAACACCACAATATGGTGGGTATCGCCAGTGCCGCGACATCAGTACTGATTGGCTATCTGGCGGCGAACACCACCACGCTGCATCTCGGATCCGGTGGCGTCATGCTGCCGAACCATGCGCCCCTGGTGATTGCCGAGCAGTTTGGTACGCTCAATACCCTCTATCCAGGGCGCATTGATTTAGGGCTTGGCCGTGCGCCGGGCAGCGATCAACCGACCATGCGCGCGCTACGTCGCCATATGAGTGGGGATATCGACAACTTCCCACGCGATGTGGCGGAACTGGTGGACTGGTTCGATGCGCGGGACCCGAACCCACACGTGCGCCCGGTTCCGGGCTACGGCGAGAAGATCCCGGTGTGGTTGCTGGGCTCAAGCCTCTACAGCGCACAGCTTGCCGCACAGCTGGGGCTGCCATTTGCGTTTGCCTCACACTTCGCGCCGGATATGCTGCATCAGGCGCTGCATCTCTACCGCACGAACTTCAAACCATCTGAACGTCTGGAAAAACCGTACGCGATGGTGTGTATCAACATCATTGCCGCCGACAGCAATCGCGACGCGGAATTCCTGTTCACCTCCATGCAGCAGGCGTTTGTGAAGCTGCGCCGCGGCGAGACGGGTCAACTCCCGCCACCGGTGGAGAATATGCATCAGCTGTGGTCCGCTTCCGAGCAGTATGGCGTGCAGCAGGCGCTGAGCATGTCTCTGGTGGGCGATAAGGCGAAAGTGCGTCACGGGCTTGAAGCGGTGCTGCGTGAAACGCAGGCGGATGAGATTATGGTTAACGGCCAGATTTTCGATCACCAGGCGCGTTTGCATTCGTTTGAGCTGGCGATGCAGGTGAAAGAAGAAATGTAGGGAAGTGTGTTTTGTTACTCCGGCCCTCTCCCAAAGGGAGAGGGTGAAAAGAGGCGTTTACTGATACACAGGCAACAGGTTAAAGCTCGACAGCACGTGCACCAGCGCGTTACCGATACCAAACACCAGAATCAGCACAATCATTGGCTTGCCGCCCCAGACGCGGAATTTAGGGCTGCCGAAGCGTTTACGTGATTTTCGCGCCAGCAGCGCCGGCACAATTGCCGCCCAGATGGTTGCCGCCAGTCCGGCATAGCCGATGGCATACAGGAAGCCGTTCGGCCACAGCAGGCCACCCACAATCGGTGGCAGGAAGGTCAGCAGCGCGGTTTTGAAGCGCCCCATAGCAGAATCATCAAAGCCAAACAGATCCGCCAGGTAGTCAAACAGGCCCAGCGTTACGCCGAGGAAAGAGCTCGCCACGGCAAAGTTGGAGAACACCACCAGCAAGAGATCCAGACTACGGCTGTTCAGTACGCCGCTCAGTGCCTGCACCAGCACATCGATGTTACCGCCCTTCTGCGCAATGCCGATAAATTCCGGACGCGGGATATTACCCATCGTCCCCAGCAGCCAAATCACATACAGACCCAACGCCAGCAGCGTACCGTAGACCAGGCATTTCACAATCGTACGCGGATCTTTGCCGTAGTACTTCATCAGGCTCGGCACATTGCCGTGGTAGCCGAACGACGCCAGACAGAACGGTAGCGTCATCAGCAGGTACGGCGTATAGGAGGTATTCACTTCGGCAACGTTAAACAGTGTAGCGGGAGTGACGTGCCCCAGCAGGCTGCCGAAGGTCAGGAAGAAGGTGATGACCTTAGCACCCAGCACAATCGCCGTCATGCGGCTCACCGCTTTGGTACTCATCCAGACGATAAACGCCACGCCAAGGGCAAAACACAGCCCCGCCAGACGCGCCGGAACGTTCAGCGACATCTCCGAAAAGGTGTGATGCAGAATCGAGCCGCTTGCTGAAATATATGCGTAGGTCAGGATGTAAAGCACAAACGCGATGGAGAGGCCGTTCACCAGGTTCCAGCCTTTACCTAAAAGATCTTTGGTAATGGTGTCGAAGCTCGAACCAATACGGTAGTTCAGGTTCGCTTCGAGGATCATCAGCCCGGAATGGAGCATACAGAACCAGGTAAAGACCAGCGCCGCCAGCGACCAGAAGAACCACGCACCGGACATGACCACGGGCAGGGAGAACATCCCGGCCCCAATAATGGTTCCGCCGATGATCACCACGCCGCCAAGCAGCGAAGGTGACGTTTGTGTGGTGGTTAGTGTCGCCATACAGCCATTTCTCCAGTCAATAATGCGGTGATGCATTTTAATGTGCAGCACTGTACCAGTACAGGAGTACAAAAGAAATAAAAAAAGCCCCGATAGCGTTTATCGGGGCTGTATATTTTACTTTACGTCAGTGGCGTAAGGCTTACGCGTCACGACGACGGCTTGAACCTTCGTCACGACGTGGGCCACGGTTTTCACGGCGCTCGCCGGAGAAACGACGACCTTCACCGCCACGACCTTCGCTGCGACCACCTTCACGACGCTCACCACCGAAACCGCGACCACCGCCACGACGTTCGCCGCCACGGTCAGGACGTGGCTGTGCATCGCCCAGCAGCTGCATGTTCATCGGCTTGTTCAGGATGCGGGTGCGAGTAAAGTGCTGCAGTACTTCGCCCGGCATGCCTTTTGGCAGCTCAATGGTAGAGTGGGATGCGAACAGCTTGATGTTACCAATGTAACGGCTGCTGATGTCGCCTTCGTTAGCGATCGCGCCAACGATATGACGAACTTCAACACCATCATCACGGCCCACCTCAATGCGGTATAGCTCCATGTCGCCCGCGTCACGACGCTCACGACGTGGACGGTCTTCACCACCGCGCTCTGGACGGTCGCCACGTGGGCCACGATCGTTACGGTCGCCACGACGTTCGAAGCGATCGTCACGGTCACGGAATTCACGCTTAGGACGCATTGGTGCATCTGGTGGCACGATCAGGCTACGTTCGCCTTGCGCCATTTTCAGCAGTGCTGCAGCCAGGGTTTCCATATCCAGCTCTTCGCCTTCAGCGGTTGGCTGAATCTGCGACAGCAGTGCACGGTACTGATCCAGATCGCTGCTTTCCAGCTGCTGCTGAACTTTCGCGGCGAATTTCTCCAGACGGCGTTTGCCCAGCAGTTCTGCGTTTGGCAGGTCAGCTTCTGGAATGGTCAGCTTCATGGTGCGTTCGATGTTACGCAGCAGACGACGCTCACGGTTCTCAACGAACAGCAGAGCACGACCCGCACGACCCGCACGACCGGTACGGCCGATACGGTGAACGTAAGACTCGGAGTCCATCGGGATGTCGTAGTTAACAACCAGGCTGATACGCTCAACGTCCAGACCACGTGCTGCCACGTCGGTTGCAATCAGGATATCCAGACGACCGTCTTTCAGACGCTCCAGAGTCTGCTCACGCAGAGCCTGATTCATGTCGCCGTTCAGCGCTGCGCTGTTGTAGCCGCTACGCTCAAGCGCTTCAGCCACTTCCAGGGTCGCGTTTTTGGTACGAACGAAGATAATCGCCGCATCAAAATCTTCCGCTTCCAGGAAACGTACCAGCGCTTCGTTTTTGCGCATGCCGTATACAGACCAGTAGCTCTGGCTGATGTCCGGGCGAGTGGTGACGCTGGACTGAATACGCACTTCCTGCGGCTCTTTCATGAAGCGGCGGGTAATGCGACGAATCGCTTCTGGCATGGTTGCAGAGAACAGCGCGGTCTGATGACCGTCCGGGATCTGCGCCATGATAGTTTCTACGTCTTCGATGAAGCCCATACGCAGCATTTCATCTGCTTCATCCAGTACCAGGCCGCTCAGTTTAGAGAGGTCCAGAGTACCGCGCTTCAGGTGATCCAGCAGACGGCCCGGCGTACCGACAACAATCTGTGGGCCCTGGCGCAGGGCGCGTAACTGCACGTCATAACGCTGGCCGCCGTACAGGGCTACCACGTTTACGCCGCGCATATGTTTAGAGAATTCCGTCATTGCTTCAGCAACCTGAACAGCCAGTTCACGGGTTGGAGCCAGGACGAGGATCTGCGGTGCACGCAGGTCCGGATCAATGTTGTTCAGCAGCGGCAGCGAGAACGCCGCAGTTTTACCGCTACCAGTCTGGGCCATGCCCAGCACGTCACGACCAGAGAGCAGATGTGGGATACATTCTGCCTGGATCGGAGATGGTTTTTCGTAACCCAGATCGTTAAGGGCTTCAAGGATAGGAGCCTTCAGGCCCAGATCTGCAAAAGTGGTTTCGAATTCAGCCATGTAGTACGAGTGCCTCAATGTCAATGGCGGCCAGTCTACTTAGCTCATCGTGAAAATGATCTGCAATTTTCATTGAAAAGTGTGAACCGGCTCAAATTAGATGTATTGACGAACAACAACGCCCTCACCAGTTAAGGTGATGGCAATCAAAAGATTACGGGCTGATGTTTATGTCGTCAGCTATTGCTGGTCCGATTCTGCCAGGTCGTCTTGCTCCTGGCCCAAGAGCGATAATTCCAACAATGCATAACGGTGCTCAACGAAGTTGTGTACGTTGTTAGCAACCGCTAATTTGAACAGTGCCGTAGCGCTGTCCTTATCCCCCAGACTTAGGTAGTACTTACCTAAATAGAAGTTGGTTTCACTGAGATGCTCAGCGAGCGAGGTGTTATCCGTTGCGTCCGCCTTGAGGCGTTCCATCAGCGTTGCTTCGCTGATGTTGCCCAGGTAGAACTCGACAATGTTCCATCCCCACTGTTCCTTGTCCGATTTATCGAAGCGCTGTTTCAGTGCCTCTTTTGCCTGCTTCTCATCGAGCTTCCGCTCAACGATGTAAAGCCACAGGCTACGGAAAGGATCATTAGGATCGTCTTGATAAAACGCCAGCAGATCATCTTGCGCTAACTTGTCACGACCGCCGTAATATAATGCGATACCGCGATTCAAGTGCGCGTAGTTGTAAGTTGGATCAAGCTCAAGTACAGAATCAAACGCTTCATAGGCAGCATCAAAATTGCCTGCCTGCGTTAAATAAATGCCTAAGTAATTGAATACTTCAGGCATATCAGGTCGGATTGCCAGCGCTTGTGAAAAATCATTTCGCGCCAATGCCCTCAGACCGAGACTATCATACAACACTCCGCGCTCATATAAAAGCTGTGCGCGTTCGTCATCGGTTAAAGCCCGACTGGCAAGAATTTGTTCCATGCGTGCCAGAATCACTTCCTGCTGCAAAGTCGGTTGCAATGGCACTGCGAGGACTTCGCTCTTACGCCAGGCAGAGTTGCTGCATCCTGCCAGCGTTAGAGCTGTCGCAACGAAACACCAGCGCAAAAAAGGCTTCATTTCCCACTCCCGAAGACAACTATTGGATGAACGTCCTGTCCCCCGGCGGCTTAACAAGGCGTCCTGCCTGATAATAGGCCCTCCGCAAAGCGGAGGGCAAATGGCAACTTACTCGCCTTGCTGTTCTGCTGCCTGTGCTTCTGGCGCAGCAGCTGGCTGAGACTGCTCGGTTGCTTCTTTAATGCTCAGACGGATACGGCCCTGGCGGTCAACTTCCAGAACTTTAACCGGTACTTCCTGGCCCATCTGCAGATAATCGGTCACTTTCTCAACGCGCTTGTCAGCGATCTGAGAGATGTGAACCAGACCTTCTTTACCGCCACCGATGGCAACGAACGCGCCAAAGTCAACGATACGAGTCACTTTACCTGCATAGACGCGGCCCACTTCGATTTCTGCAGTGATTTCTTCGATACGACGGATAGCGAATTTCGCTTTCTCGCCATCGGTTGCTGCGATCTTCACAGTACCGTCATCTTCGATTTCGATGGTGGTGCCGGTCTCCTCGGTCAGAGCACGGATTACGGAACCGCCCTTACCGATAACATCTTTGATCTTGTCTGGATTGATCTTGATGGTGTGAATACGCGGTGCGAATTCAGAGATATCACCGCGTGGCGCGTTGATAGCCTGTTCCATCACGCCCAGGATGTGCAGACGTGCACCTTTAGCCTGGTTCAGAGCAACCTGCATGATCTCTTTGGTGATACCTTCAATTTTGATATCCATCTGCAGCGCAGAGATACCGTCGCGGGAACCCGCCACTTTGAAGTCCATATCGCCCAGGTGGTCTTCGTCGCCCAGAATGTCAGACAGAACAACAAAGTTGTCGCCTTCTTTCACCAGACCCATTGCGATACCCGCAACAGCGGCTTTGATTGGCACGCCTGCATCCATCAGCGCCAGAGAGGCACCACACACGGAAGCCATAGAAGAAGAACCGTTAGATTCGGTGATTTCAGAAACCACACGAACGGTGTACGGGAATTTGTCTGCGTCTGGCATCACTGCCAGCACACCGCGCTTCGCCAGACGACCGTGACCAATTTCACGACGCTTCGGTGAACCCACCATACCGGTTTCACCTACGGAGTACGGAGGGAAGTTATAGTGGAACAGGAAGCTGTCAGTACGCTCGCCCATCAGTTCGTCGATGATCTGTGCATCACGGGCAGTACCCAGAGTTGCCGTCACCAGCGCCTGAGTTTCACCGCGGGTGAACAGCGCAGAACCGTGAGTACGTGGCAGTACGCCAGTACGAACGTCCAGACCACGGATCATGTCTTTTTCGCGACCATCAATACGCGGCTCACCAGCCAGAACGCGGCCACGAACAACGTTTTTCTCGATTGCGTGCAGGATTTCGCCAATTTCGTTAGCGTCCAGCGTTTCGTCTTCAGCAACCAGGGCAGCGGTAACGTCAGATTTGATCACGTCAACCTGAGCGTAACGCTCCTGTTTGTCAGTGATACGGTACGCATCGCTCAGACGAGATTCTGCCAGCGCAGCAACGCGTGCGTTCAGCGCGTCGTTTGCCGCTTCTGGCTGCCAGTCCCAACGTGGCTTACCGGCTTCTTTCACCAGGTCGTTGATGTTCTGGATAACAACCTGCTGCTGGTCGTGACCAAATACCACAGCGCCCAGCATCTGGTCTTCGCTCAGCAGTTCAGCTTCGGATTCAACCATCAGCACTGCCGCTTCAGTACCGGCAACCACCAGGTCCAGCTTACTTTCTTTCAGCTCTTCCTGAGTTGGGTTCAGTACGTACTGGTCGTTGATGTAACCGACGCGCGCGGCACCGATTGGGCCATTGAATGGAATACCAGACAGTGACAGGGCAGCAGATGCACCGATCATCGCTACGATGTCCGGGTTAACCTGTGGGTTAACGGAAACAACGGTCGCGATAACCTGAACTTCGTTCACGAAACCTTCCGGGAACAGCGGGCGAACCGGGCGGTCAATCAGACGCGCGATCAGGGTTTCGCCTTCGCTTGGACGGCCTTCACGACGGAAGAAACCACCTGGGATTTTACCGGCAGCGTAAGTACGCTCCTGGTAGTTAACGGTCAGCGGGAAGAAGTCCTGACCTGGTTTTGCTTTTTTCTGGCCCACTACGGTCACGAATACCGCGGTGTCATCCATGCTTACCATAACGGCAGCAGTAGCCTGACGTGCCATCATGCCGGTTTCCAGCGTGACGGTATGTTGACCATACTGGAATTTACGAACGATCGGATTCAGCAAAGTTCTGTCCTTTCTTAAATGTTTGACAGCACACCCACGGCGTGCTGTCGATTTAACCCGACCTTCTTCGCATCCTCGCGACTAATGACAACCGACACCCTCATGGGTGAAGCCTCTCATTAGCCGCGCGAACCTCTGCAATGAAGATCATTTATAGCAACAATACAATAGTTTCCAGTGAATTGCTGCCGTCTGGTTGAAAAAAGGGGCCATCAGGCCCCCTTTTCTGAAACTCGCAAGACTTAGCGACGCAGACCCAGACGCTCGATCAGCGCGGTGTAGCGTGCAACATCTTTACGTTTCAGGTAGTCGAGCAGTTTACGACGCTGAGAAACCATGCGCAGCAGACCACGACGGCTGTGGTGATCTTTTTTGTGCTCTGCAAAGTGACCCTGCAGGTGGTTAATCTGTGCAGTCAGCAGTGCAACCTGAACTTCGGTAGAACCGCTGTCGTTAGTACCACGACCAAACTCAGAAACGATTTTAGCTTTAGCTTCAACGCTTAGAGACATTTTCAAACTCCAAAGTATAAAGAATGTAAGGATGCCGATCTCTAATTCAGCAATCCAATGTACGCCCCGCAGATTGTTAAACAATTTACCAGGCGTTAAGCGGCAATATTCTACTCGTCTCCCCTGCTTATCGCAAGGTGAGCCGTTATCGCCGTCACGCTTCTACCGGGTATTCGACGACCAGACGGCGCGGCGCAACGCGCCCTTCACCATCCATTTCGCCCATCCCAATAAACTTACCTTCATCACCTTCAGTCACGCGTACCAGACCTTCCAGCGGCGCATCAGCCGTACGAACCGGGTTTCCGTTCTTAAAGTAAACGGACGATGTTAAAGGAAGATTAACTACAGGGAAGTCTGCTGCCGGACTATCCATCGGCATCAGCAATGGATCCAGTAAATCTGCCGGAGCAATCCCCTGGGCTTCAGCCTGTTCAACCAACGCGCGAAGATGTTCAAGAGTCACCATCCGCTCTACTGGATACTTACTCACCGCAAGGCGGCGCAGGTAGATAACATGCGCGCCGCAGCCCAGTTTTTCACCGAGATCGTCGATGATGGTGCGAATATAGGTGCCTTTCGAACAGTGTACTTCCAGCTCCAGCTCATCCCCTTCGTGGCGAATAAACAGCAGCTCATACACGGTTATCGGACGGGCTTCACGCGGGACTTCAATGCCCTGGCGTGCATATTCGTAGAGTTTTTTTCCCTGATATTTCAGCGCCGAATACATCGACGGCACCTGCATCGTGTCTCCACGGAAGCTCTCCAGCGCAGCATCAAGCTGTTCCGCGCTGAATGTCACCGGACGCTCTTCTACCACCTGGCCGTCCGCGTCGGAGGTATCCGTACGCTGGCCAAGCTTTGCAATCACGCGGTAACGCTTATCGGAGTCGAGCAGGTACTGGGAAAACTTTGTCGCCTCCCCCAGACAAACCGGCAGCATACCGGTTGCCAGAGGGTCCAGCGCACCGGTGTGACCCGCACGGTTGGCGTTAAAAATACGCTTAACTTTTTGCAGCACGTCGTTGCTGGAAGCGCCCTGGGGTTTATCCAGCAGCAGCACACCATGCACGTCGCGACCACGACGACGAGGACGACTCATTAGTCCTCCTTGCTGTCGTCCGCTGGGTTAACACGACGTTCGTCGTCATGTTTCACCACGCTGGTTACCAGGTTAGACATACGCATACCTTCGACCAGCGAGTTGTCGTAGAAGAAGGTCAGCTCAGGCACGATACGCAGACGCATCGCTTTACCAAGCAGAGAGCGGATGAAACCAGAGGCTTCCTGAAGGGCTTTGATACCGTTTTTAACTGCGGCTTCATCCTGATCGTTCAGGAAAGTCACGAACACTTTGGCATACGCCAGGTCACGGGACATTTCTACGCCAGACACGGTGGTCATCATACCCACGCGAGGGTCTTTAATTTCACGTTGCAGAATGAGGGCGATCTCTTTCTGCATTTCCTGCGCTACGCGCTGAGGGCGACCAAATTCTTTCGCCATAATAAATTCTCCAGACAAAAAAGGGGCTAAAGCCCCTTTTTTAAATTATTGCCGGGTGGCGCGAGGCGATCCCGGCCTACAATCGGTCATTAAGCGATGGTACGCTGAATTTCGATGATCTCGAACACTTCGATCATATCGCCAACGCGAACGTCGTTGTAGTTCTTCACGCCGATACCACATTCCATACCGTTACGGACTTCGTTCACGTCATCTTTGAAGCGGCGCAGAGATTCCAGCTCGCCTTCATAGATAACCACGTTGTCGCGCAGGACACGGATTGGGTTGTGACGCTTGATGATACCTTCGGTAACCATACAGCCCGCGATCGCACCGAATTTCGGTGATTTGAACACGTCACGTACTTCAGCCAGACCGATGATCTGCTGTTTCAGCTCAGGAGACAGCATACCGCTCATCGCAGCTTTCACTTCGTCGATCAGGTTATAGATGACGGAGTAGTAACGCAGATCCAGGCTTTCCGCTTCGATCACGCGGCGAGCAGAAGCATCAGCACGCACGTTGAAGCCAACCAGGATGGCGTTGGACGCTGCAGCCAGGGTTGCGTCAGTTTCGGTGATACCACCTACACCAGAACCGATGATCTTCACTTTAACTTCGTCGGTGGACAGTTTCAGCAAGGAGTCGGAGATCGCTTCCACAGAACCCTGAACGTCGGCTTTCAGAACAACGTTCACTTCGTGAACTTCGCCCTCGGTCATGTTGGCAAACATGTTCTCGAGTTTAGATTTCTGCTGACGAGCCAGTTTAACTTCACGGAATTTGCCCTGACGATACAGTGCAACTTCACGCGCTTTCTTCTCGTCACGCACAACGGTCACTTCATCACCGGCAGCCGGAACACCGGACAGACCCAGGATTTCCACTGGAATGGACGGACCTGCTTCCAGGACTTCCTGACCCAGTTCGTTACGCATCGCACGAACACGACCGTATTCGAAACCACACAGGACGATATCGCCTTTATGCAGCGTACCTTCGCGAACCAGAACGGTAGCTACAGGGCCACGGCCTTTATCCAGGAAGGATTCGATAACAGCGCCGCTCGCCATACCGTTACGGATCGCTTTCAGTTCCAGAACTTCAGCCTGCAGCAGGATCGCGTCCAGCAGCTCGTCGATACCGGTACCTGCTTTCGCAGACACGTGTACGAACTGGCTTTCACCGCCCCACTCTTCTGGCATGATGCCGTACTGGGACAGTTCGTTTTTAACACGATCAGGATCCGCTTCTGGCTTATCGATCTTGTTCACTGCAACCACGACCGGCACACCCGCCGCTTTCGCGTGCTGGATAGCTTCGATAGTCTGTGGCATAACGCCATCGTCAGCAGCAACAACCAGAACAACGATATCTGTCGCCTGAGCACCACGAGCACGCATTGAGGTAAACGCGGCGTGGCCTGGGGTATCCAGGAAGGTGATCATACCGTTGTCAGTTTCTACGTGGTAAGCACCGATGTGCTGGGTAATACCACCCGCTTCACCGGAGGCCACTTTCGTAGAACGAATGTAGTCGAGCAGAGAGGTTTTACCGTGGTCAACGTGACCCATGATGGTCACCACTGGCGCACGCGGCTCAGCCGCTGCACCGGTGTCACGGTCGCTCATTACCGCTTCTTCCAGCTCGTTTTCACGACGCAGGATAACTTTGTGGCCCATCTCTTCGGCAACCAGCTGTGCGGTTTCCTGGTCGATAACCTGGTTGATGGTCGCCATTGCGCCCAGCTTCATCATCGCTTTGATGACCTGAGAGCCTTTAACTGCCATCTTGTTCGCCAGATCGCCAACGGTGATGGTTTCGCCGATCACAACGTCACGGTTAACGGCCTGAGCTGGCTTCTGGAAGCCCTGCTGCAGCGAAGAACCTTTACGCTGTTTGCCACCTTTACCACCACGTACCGCTGCACGCGCTTCTTCACGGTCAGCTTTAGACTCGGCGTGTTTATTGCCTTTTTTCGCCGGACGCGCTGCTTTCGCATTGCGACCACGACCACGACCGCCTTCAACTTCACGGTCGTTATCATCTTCAGCCTGACGTGCGTGCTGAGAAGTGGTCACGTGATAGTCGCTGGTATCTTCAGACTGCTCAGCGGTATCAACACCGTTCTTCTCGTTTTCTTCTGCCATACGACGTGCTTCTTCAGCCACACGACGTGCTTCTTCTTCCAGCTTACGACGGGCTTCTTCTTCCGCTTTACGCTTCAGCTCGGCAGCTTCATTTTCACGGCGGGCTTTTTCAGCCTGGGCGGTTTTGGTCATTTCGTCTGTCTGTTGATTGCTCACTTTGTCTTTTTCCGCAGCGTCACGCTTCACTTTATCACTTGCGTCGCGTTTCGCTTTTTCTGCGGCCTCACGTTCAGCTTTTAATTCTGCTTCACGTTTAGCGGTTGCTTCCGCCTCACGCTGAGCTTGTTCTTCCGCTTCACGCTGTGCCTGCTCTTCCGCGGCAAGGCGTTCTGCCTCTTGCGGATCACGTTTTACAAAGGTGCGCGTCTTGCGGACTTCAATTTGTACCGATTTGCTTTTGCCGCCGGTACCTGGGATGTTTAACGTGCTACGCGTTTTGCGTTGCAGCGTTAACTTGTCAGGCGTCGAACCGTGTTCACGGTTCAGATGCGTTAACAAGGTTTGTTTTTCTTGCGCGGTCACCGAGTCATCAGCGGACTTCGGGATCCCTGCATCAGCAAATTGCTGTACCAGGCGGTCCACGGAGGTCTGAATCTCAGCAGCCAGCGATTTTACAGTTACATCAGTCATGCTGTTCCTTCCTGCTACAGTTTATTACGCTTCGTCGCCGAACCAGCAAATATTACGTGCGGCCATGATGAGCTCGCCGGCTTTCTCGTCGGTTAAACCTTCGATATCAGCCAGGTCATCAACGCCTTGCTCAGCGAGATCTTCCAGCGTACAAACACCACGGGCAGCCAGCTTGAACGCAATCGCACGATCAAGACCTTCCAGATTCAGCAGGTCATCAGCCGGCTTCTTATCGCCAAGGCTTTCTTCCTGAGCCAGTGCCAGGGTGGTCAGTGCGTTTTTAGCGCGTTCACGCAGGGCTTCAACGGTTGGCTCATCCAGACCGTCAATTTCCAGCAGCTCTTTCATTGGCACATAGGCCAGTTCTTCCAGCGTAGAGAAACCTTCTTCAACCAGAACAGTGGCGAAATCTTCGTCAATATCCAGGTACTTCGTGAAGGTATCGATCGCCGCGTGGGCTTCAGCCTGATGCTTAGCCTGCAGGTCATCAACGGTCATGACGTTGAGTTCCCAGCCGCTCAGCTGAGACGCCAGGCGAACGTTCTGACCATTACGGCCGATTGCCTGAGCCAGGTTGCCCGCTTCAACTGCGATATCCATGGTGTGTTTATCTTCGTCAACAACGATAGACGCCACATCAGCTGGAGCCATTGCGTTGATCACGAACTGCGCCGGGTTATCGTCCCACAGAACGATATCAATACGCTCGCCGCCAAGCTCAGTAGAGACAGCCTGAACACGCGCACCACGCATACCGACGCAAGCACCGACTGGGTCGATACGCTTGTCGTTGGTTTTCACCGCAATTTTCGCACGAGAGCCCGGATCGCGAGCCGCTGCTTTAATCTCGATAACTTCTTCGCCGATTTCCGGTACTTCGATACGGAACAGTTCAACCAGCATTTCTGGTTTAGAACGGGTCACGAACAGCTGTGCACCACGCGCTTCAGGACGCACGGCATACAGAACACCACGAATACGGTCACCTGGACGGAAGTTTTCACGCGGCAGCATATCTTCACGCAGAATTACCGCTTCAGCGTTACCCGGCATCCCTTCGGATTTGATTTCCAGAGAGATGTTGTCGCGGTTCACTTTCTTCACCACGCCAGTAATGATTTCGCCTTCCTGATCGCGGAACTGGTCAACAACCAGCGCGCGCTCGGCTTCACGCACTTTCTGCACGATAACCTGTTTCGCGGTTTGGGTCGTGATACGGTCGAAAGTCACAGATTCAATCTGATCTTCAACGTATTCACCCACGTTCAGACTTTCGTCTTCAAAACGTGCCGCTTCCAGGGTGATCTCTTTGGTCGGCTGGGTCACTTCTTCAACGATTACCCAACGACGGAATGTATCGAAGTCACCGCTTTTACGATCGATTTCTACGCGAACATCGATCTCTTGCTCGTATTTTTTCTTGGTTGCTGTAGCCAGTGCACTTTCCAGCGCTTCGAAAATCTTCTCACGCGGCAGTGATTTCTCATTGGAGACGGCTTCAACAACAGCCAAAATTTCTTTGTTCATCGCGGGCTTTTCACCTCAATCCAGACTGTTAAAAGTGGGGAACCAGGTTCGCCTTCTGGATATTACTCAGCGCGAACACTTCATCTTTGCCTTCGACTGTTACCGTGATCATTTCACCATCAACGGCTTTGATAATTCCCTGCCATTTACGGCGGTTCTGTACGGCCATACGCAGAACGAGAGCCACTTCTTCACCGGTAAAACGCACATAGTGTTCGGCCGTGAACATCGGGCGATCGAGGCCAGGTGAGGAAACTTCCAGGTTGTACGCAACGGTAATCGGGTCTTCAACATCAAGAACCGCACTCACCTGGTGGCTAACATCAGCACAATCATCAACATTGATGCCATCTTCACTATCAATATAGATGCGCAGCGTCGATGTACGGCCGCGAACGAATTCGATGCCGACCAGTTCGTAGCCCAGTGCTTCGACCGGTGCAGTAATCATCTCTGTTAATTTTTGCTCTAATGTGGACAAGCCCACCCCCAAGACATAAAAAAAGGGCGTAAAGCCCAGTTATTCTGTAGTCAGATAACAAAAAACCCCGATAAATCGGGGCTTTAGATAACTGAACCCTATAGCCACAACTGTGGCCTGGAGCACTTTCCGAAAGAATTTTTTCAAATCCAGCTACGAAGGCTCTAAGTCTTCACAGTATATTTGAAAAAGAACTTTATGGGAAAGTGGTTGCGGGGGCCGGATTTGAACCGACGACCTTCGGGTTATGAGCCCGACGAGCTACCAGGCTGCTCCACCCCGCGCCTGAAACGTGGCAAATTCTACGCGTTTTGGACAGAATTTGCAAATAATGCTGGGATTTGGTACCGAAGACGGGACGTAAAATCGGCGTTCAGTATATTGATAGTTGACCCCACCTGTCAAGGCGACTTCCGTCAGAGCAATCAGACCAAAATTTTTACAAAAAACGCAGGAGTCTCTTTCGGTCATCGACAAAAGATGATTAAATGAATACTCACTTATTTTGCATAAAAATGCACAGATAGCGAAAGCGGTCTCTAATCAGTCAATCAAGCAGGGTTTTATTATATGACGACGATTCTCAAGCATCTTCCGGTAGGACAACGTATTGGCATCGCTTTCTCAGGCGGCCTGGATACCAGCGCTGCACTGCTGTGGATGCGCCAGAAGGGAGCGGTTCCGTATGCATATACTGCGAACCTCGGTCAGCCAGATGAGGAAGATTATGATGCGATCCCTCGTCGTGCCATGGAATATGGCGCAGAGAACGCACGTCTGATTGACTGCCGTAAGCAACTGGTCGCTGAAGGTATCGCGGCTATTCAGTGCGGTGCGTTCCATAATACCACCGGCGGCCTGACCTATTTCAACACCACCCCACTGGGCCGTGCCGTGACCGGAACGATGCTGGTTGCGGCCATGAAAGAAGATGGCGTGAACATCTGGGGTGACGGCAGCACCTATAAAGGCAACGATATCGAACGTTTCTATCGTTATGGTCTGCTGACGAACGCTGAACTGCAAATCTACAAACCGTGGCTGGATACTGACTTCATCGACGAGCTGGGTGGCCGTCATGAGATGTCCGAATTCATGATCGCCTGTGGTTTTGACTACAAGATGTCAGTCGAGAAAGCCTATTCCACCGACTCAAACATGCTGGGTGCGACGCACGAAGCAAAAGACCTGGAGTTCCTGAATTCCAGCGTGAAGATCGTTAACCCAATCATGGGTGTGAAGTTCTGGGACGAAAACGTCAAAATCCAGGCGGAAGAAGTGACCGTGCGTTTCGAACGTGGTCATCCGGTTGCGCTGAACGGCAAAACCTTCTCTGACGATGTTGAGCTGATGCTGGAAGCAAACCGTATCGGTGGTCGTCACGGTCTGGGCATGAGCGATCAGATTGAAAACCGTATCATTGAAGCGAAAAGCCGTGGCATCTATGAAGCCCCGGGGATGGCGCTGCTGCATATCGCATACGAGCGTCTGCTGACCGGTATTCACAACGAAGATACCATTGAGCAGTATCACTCTCATGGCCGTCAACTGGGCAAACTGCTGTATCAGGGCCGCTGGTTCGATCCGCAGGCACTGATGCTGCGTGACTCCCTGCAACGTTGGGTTGCAAGTGCAATCACTGGTGAAGTTACGCTGGAACTGCGTCGCGGTAACGACTACTCCATCCTGAACACCGTGTCTGACAACCTGACTTACAAAGCAGAACGTCTGACCATGGAGAAAGGGGAATCTGTGTTCTCTCCGGACGATCGTATTGGCCAGTTAACCATGCGTAACCTGGACATCACCGATACCCGTGCGAAGCTGTTTAACTATGTTGAGAATGGCCTGCTCTCTGCCAGTTCCGGTAATGGACTGCCACAGGTTGAAAACCTGGAGCACAGCGATAAGAAGTAATCGCTGACAAGAAATGCAAAAGGCGTCCGATGGACGCCTTTTTTATGCCTGTTAATCCACAGACGAAAAAAAAGACGTCTTTCGACGTCTTTCTTCTGGAATATTGGTACCGAGGATGGGACTCGAACCCACAAGCCCGTTAGGGCACTACCACCTCAAGGTAGCGTGTCTACCAATTCCACCACCTCGGTACAGAATACTTAGTGCGGGATATCGCTGGTCGGCTTAGCCGGAGCAGCTGGCTGAGTTTGCTCAGTTTTTGCTGGCGCGCTCAGATTTTCCCACTCGCTTCCTTTGCTGGTCTTGTTGCTGTTGATATTGCCAAGCACCAGACTGATGATGAAGAACAGCGTAGCCAGAATCGCCGTTGTGCGGGTCATGAAGTTCGCAGAACCACTTGAACCGAACAGCGTACCGGAAGCGCCTGCTCCGAAGGAGGCTCCCATATCAGCGCCTTTACCTTGCTGCAGCATAATCAGCGCTACGAGAGCGATGGCTACAATAAGGAAAACAACTAAAAGAGCTTCGTACATAATCAACCTGTTCCTTGCGGATTTGCCGCATACCAATGCTTCGACCAATTAGCAGGATTTTTGTTTCCCACTGAAGCGGGTGTGAATACTAACCAAAGCGAATGACCTTCGCAAGGGCATTTTTGACGCATTGTATCAACTGCGGAAAAAAACAGCAAAAAGCCATTAATTGCTCAAAACAAAGGCGACAAAAGCCGCCTTTTTAAACATTTAGCGTGCAAGATTATGCAGCTTTTACGGCATCCGCGATACGGTGCGCAAATTCATTAACCTGCGCTTCGTCTTCACCTTCCACCATGACGCGAATCAGTGGTTCAGTACCAGACTTACGCAACAGTACGCGTCCACGGTTGCCCAGGGCAGCTTCAACATCGGCCATCACCGCTTTCACGTTATCATTTTCCAGCGGATCGCCTTTACCGGCGGTAAACCGAACGTTCACCAGGATCTGTGGGAACATTTTCATACCGCTGCACAGATCGTGCAGGCTCATATGGTTGCGCGCCATGGCCGCAACCACCTGCAGTGCGGCGACAATACCGTCACCGGTGGTGGTTTTGTCGAGCAGAATCACGTGACCGGAGTTCTCTGCGCCAATTCGCCAGCCCTTCTCCTGCAGTTTTTCCAGCACGTAGCGGTCGCCCACTTTCGCGCGAACAAACGGAATACCAAGCTGTTTCAGCGCCAGTTCCAGGCCCATGTTACTCATTAAGGTGCCGACTGCGCCGCCGCGCAACTGACCCTGACGCAAACCTTCACGCGCGATGATATACAGGATCTGGTCACCATCGACCTTATTGCCTTCGTGGTCTACCATGATCACGCGGTCACCGTCGCCGTCCAGCGCAATACCCAGGTCGGCTTTTTCCGCCAGCACACGCGCCTGCAGGGCACGAACGTCTGTCGCTCCGACCTGCTCGTTAATGTTCAGACCATCCGGCTCACACCCAATGGTAATCACTTTTGCGCCCAGTTCACGGAAAACATTCGGGGCAATGTGGTAGGTCGCACCGTTTGCACAGTCCACCACAATTTTGAGATGCGCCAGACTCAGCTCGTTCGGGAATGTCCCTTTGCAGAATTCGATATAACGACCCGCCGCATCGACGATACGGTTGGCTTTACCCAGTTCTGCGGAATCGACACAGGTGATCTCTTTTTCCATTTCGGCTTCGATAGCCTCTTCCACTTCATCCGGCAACTTGGTGCCATCAATGGAGAAGAACTTGATACCGTTGTCATAGAACGGGTTGTGTGACGCCGAAATAACAATCCCCGCTTCTGCACGGAAAGTACGCGTCAGGTACGCGACTGCAGGTGTTGGCATTGGGCCCGTAAAGGAGGCGGATAGCCCGGCAGCCGCAAGACCCGCTTCCAGCGCGGATTCCAGCATATAGCCCGAAATACGGGTGTCTTTACCGATAATGATCTTACGGGAGCCATGACGCGCCAGTACCTTGCCAGCAGCCCAGCCAAGCTTCAGGACAAAATCAGGAGTGATTGGAGCATCGCCTACACGCCCACGGATACCATCGGTACCAAAATATTTACGATTACTCATAGCGTTTGTTTTCCTTCGCTGCCAGTGTGGCTTCCACCACACGCATGGCTTCTACTGTTTCTTTGACGTCATGGACACGGATAATGTGCGCACCTTGCATCGCCGCAATCACCGCGCAGGCCAGACTACCACTCAGGCGTTCCCCTGGCCCCACATTCAGTAACTGACCAATCATCGACTTTCTCGACATCCCCACCAGCAGCGGCAGGTTAAAGTGATGAAATTCCGATAAGCGCGCAAGCAATGCATAATTGTGGGAGAGATTTTTACCGAAACCGAACCCCGGGTCGAGCAGCAATTTCTCTTTTGCGATACCTGCACGTTCGCAGCGCGCAATATGCTCAATAAAGAAGCGATTCACATCGGCATACACATCATCATACTTTGGCGCTTCCTGCATGGTTTTCGGTTGCCCTTGCATATGCATCAGGCAAACCGGCAAGCCGGTTTCCGCAGCGGCTTCAAGTGCGCCAGGTTCGGTAAGCGAACGGATATCATTGATAATGTGAGCACCTACTCTCGCCACTTCACGAATCACTTCTGGCTTGGATGTATCAACAGAGATCCAGACCTCAAATCGCTGTGCTATCGCTTCCACCACCGGTACTACGCGCGCCAGCTCTTCTTCCACAGAAACGTCCGCCGCACCAGGACGCGTCGATTCGCCGCCAACGTCAATGATCGTTGCACCTGCATTGATCATTAAATTTGCGTGCTTAACCGCCTCGATGAGCGTGTTATGCGTACCACCGTCGGAGAAGGAATCAGGGGTAACATTCAGGATCCCCATCACATGGGGATGTGAGAGGTCGAGATGCGAGTCCTGAGCGAATAGTTTCATGGCAAAATCCCTGGTATTTTCAAGGTTAAACAGAAAAGAAAAACCCCGGAGCAAGCTCCAGGGTTTGAGGTACAGACAAATGCTTCAACAGCAGTGACTTACTTATCGCCCAACTGTTCTGACATGGTGTTGCCCGGGTTTGGCGTACGCGGTTCATCAACCGGACGCGGCGCACGCGGGGTGCCATTGTTGTCAGAATTGTTGGAAGCACCTGGGTCTTCCCAGCCTGCTGGCGGACGCACTTCGCGGCGGGCCATCAGGTCGTCAATCTGCGGAGCATCGATGGTCTCATATTTCATGAGCGCATCTTTCATCGAATGCAGGATGTCCATATTGTCGTTCAGGATCTGACGTGCGCGACCGTAGTTACGTTCAATCAGCGCTTTCACTTCCTGGTCGATGATACGTGCAGTCTCATCGGACATATGTTTCGCTTTTGCCACAGAACGACCCAGGAATACTTCGCCCTCTTCCTCTGCATACAGCAGTGGACCGAGTTTGTCGGAGAAGCCCCACTGAGTCACCATGTTACGCGCCAGGTTTGTCGCGACTTTAATGTCGTTAGACGCACCGGTAGAAACATGTTCCGCACCGTAGATAATCTCTTCCGCCAGACGACCGCCGTACAGGGTAGAAATCTGACTTTCCAGTTTCTGACGGCTGGCGCTGATCGCGTCACCTTCAGGCAGGAAGAAGGTCACACCCAGCGCTCGACCGCGCGGAATAATCGTTACTTTATGCACCGGATCGTGTTCCGGTACCAGGCGGCCGATAATCGCGTGACCCGCTTCGTGGTACGCCGTGGACTCTTTCTGCGCTTCGGTCATCACCATGGAGCGACGTTCCGCACCCATCATGATTTTGTCTTTCGCTTTCTCGAACTCTACCATCGACACAACACGCTTGTTACCGCGAGCGGCAAACAGTGCTGCTTCGTTGACGAGGTTAGCCAGGTCCGCACCGGAGAAGCCCGGGGTACCGCGCGCAATAATTGCCGCGTCGATATCTGGCGCCAGGGGTACGCGACGCATATGGACTTTCAGAATCTGTTCACGACCGCGAACATCTGGCAGACCCACCACAACCTGACGGTCGAAACGGCCTGGACGCAGCAGCGCAGGGTCAAGTACGTCAGGACGGTTAGTCGCCGCGATAACGATGATACCTTCGTTACCTTCGAAACCGTCCATCTCAACCAGCATCTGGTTCAGCGTTTGTTCACGTTCATCGTGACCGCCACCCAGACCCGCGCCACGCTGGCGGCCAACGGCGTCGATTTCATCGATGAAGATAATGCACGGTGCCGCCTTCTTAGCCTGCTCGAACATGTCACGCACACGAGATGCACCGACACCCACGAACATTTCTACGAAGTCAGAACCCGAAATGGTAAAGAACGGCACCTTCGCTTCACCCGCGATAGCTTTCGCCAGCAGGGTTTTACCGGTACCCGGAGGGCCAACCATCAGGACGCCTTTCGGGATCTTACCGCCCAGTTTCTGGAAACGGCTCGGCTCGCGCAGGTATTCAACCAGTTCACCGACCTCTTCTTTCGCTTCGTCACACCCGGCAACGTCAGCGAACGTGGTCTTGATCTGGTCTTCCGTCAGCATACGCGCCTTGCTCTTACCGAACGACATGGCACCTTTGCCACCGCCGCCCTGCATCTGACGCATAAAGAAGATCCAAACGCCGATAAGAAGCAGCATCGGGAACCAGGAAATGAAGATAGAAGCCAGCAGGCTTGGTTCTTCTGGCGGCTCACCTACCACCTTGACGTTTTTAGTCAGAAGGTTATCAAGCAGCTTAGGATCGTTCACCGGGATGTAAGTCGTGTAACGGTTACTATCTTTCTTGGTAACGTTGATCTCACGTCCGTTGATACGCGCTTCGCGAACCTGGTCCTGATTGACCTCCTGCAGGAAGGTAGAATAATCCACCTTGCGGCCATTCGACTCGCTGGGCCCAAAGCTCTGGAATACTGACATCAGCACAACGGCAATGACCAGCCAGAGAATTAGGTTTTTCGCCATGTCACTCAAGGGATTAACCTCACATTACAACTGTGTTAAAAACAGCGTCAGGATACTCTATATCCAGTTTCATTCAAACTTTCGCCTGAAATCCACCGGTTATCATTTTCGCCCGGTCGCTACAATATACACTTCACGGGAACGCGCCCGGGAAGAGTCCGGTTTACGAACTTTGACCTTCGCAAACAGGGAGCGAATTTCCTTAAGATACTCCTCGAAACCTTCGCCCTGAAACACCTTCACAACAAAACTACCACCAGGCGCTAGTACATCACGACACATTTCTAACGCTAGCTCCACCAGATACATGGCGCGGGGGATATCCACCGCCGGTGTTCCACACATATTTGGTGCCATATCCGACATGACAACCTGGACCTTACTATCACCAACACGATCAAGTAACGCTTTCAGCACTAATTCATCACGAAAATCGCCCTGAAGGAAGTCGACACCGACGATGGGATCCATTGGTAAAAGATCGCACGCGATGATTCGGCCGGTTCCGCCGATCTGCGTTACCGCATACTGGGACCATCCGCCAGGTGCCGCACCGAGGTCAACAACCGTCATCCCCGGCTTAAAAAGTTTGTCACTTTGCTGTATTTCATCAAGTTTAAACCAGGCGCGGGATCGCAACCCCTTTTTCTGCGCCTGTTGAACATATTTATCGCTAAAGTGTTCCTGAAGCCAGCGGCTGGAGCTGGCAGAACGCTTTTTACCTGTCATTTAACATTTCCGTCCTGGTTCATCGTTGCTTGCCTGTGACGTAAATTTCTACGCAGCTATTTGGCGATATAAGGGAGATGGCGGTAGAATGAACCGTTTTCAATCCCAACGTAAGCAAAAATATACGATGAATCTGAGTACTAAACAAAAACAGCACCTTAAAGGTCTGGCACATCCGCTCAAGCCTGTAGTCATGCTTGGCAACAATGGTTTGACCGAAGGGGTGCTTGCCGAGATTGAACAAGCGCTGGAACACCACGAGCTGATCAAGGTGAAAATCGCCTCTGAAGACAGAGACACTAAAAACCTGATCGTGGAAGCCATCGTGCGCGAAACCGGCGCCTGTAATGTACAGGTCATCGGTAAAACGCTGGTGCTCTACCGCCCATCTAAAGAGCGTAAAATCTCGCTGCCACGCTAAGGATATCCTGAATCGAACACATTTTCTGTGTAAAACGAGGGATTTCTGTCAGCAGGTGAGCAAAATGCCACGCTCCTTGAGTTGATAAAAGGCCGCTACGCGGCCTTTTTCTTTTCTTTACAATGTATCAACATCTTAGCAGAGAGGCGAATTACAGGTACTCGACCTTGATAATTTCGTACTCCACTTCACCACCTGGGGTGCGGATAGTCACAACATCATCCTGCTCTTTGCCAATCAGGCCGCGAGCAATTGGCGAGTTCACCGAAATCAGGTTCTGTTTAAAATCGGCTTCATCATCGCCCACGATGCGGTAAGTCTGCTCTTCGTCGCTGTCCAGGTTCAGCACAGTAACGCTTGAGCCGAAGATCACGCGGCCATTATTTGGCATTTTTGTGATGTCGATAACCTGCGCATTAGACAGCTTGGCTTCGATATCTTTAATACGCCCTTCGCAAAAGCCCTGCTGCTCACGCGCCGCATGATATTCAGCATTCTCCTTCAGGTCGCCATGCTCACGCGCTTCCGCGATAGCGGCGATAATTTCAGGGCGGCGAACGGATTTCAGGAAATCCAGCTCTTCGCGCAGTTTTTCGGCACCACGTAAGGTCATCGGAATAGCTTGCATTTGTTATACCTCTTAAACATTCCTGTTGGGAGCAGTGTTCCCTGCCCCAGCCGCATTAGCAGGCCAGAAGCAAAAAGAAAACCGACCCGGGGTCAGGCCCCAGGTCAGCAGCAATTTTCAATTTGATACGCATTTTACCCCGAAGTTCACTATGGGTCATCGTTTACTTTGCAGTGCTATGCACCGTAGTATGACGGTTTGTTTTCGGGTTGTTAGCGCGAGATTATGCGATTTTCCAGTTTTATCATCGGATTGACTACCAGTATAACGTTCAGCGTTCAGGCTGCGAATGTTGATGAGTATATTAATCAACTGCCCGCAGGTGCCAACCTTGCATTGATGGTGCAGAAGGTCGGAGCGCCGACGCCAGAAATTGACTACCACAGTCAGCAAATGGCGCTGCCCGCCAGTACCCAGAAGGTGATCACTGCGCTCGCCGCCCTGCTTCAGCTCGGGCCTGATTTTCGTTTTACCACCACCCTTGAGACCAAAGGCAACGTCGTGGGCGGTGAACTGAAAGGCGATCTTATCGCCCGTTTCGGGGGGGACCCGACATTTAAACGCCAGGATATCCGCAATATGGTTGCGGTGCTGAAAAAATCGGGTGTGCAGAAGATTGATGGCAATGTGCTGATCGACACCTCCATTTTTGCCAGCCACGATAAGGCTCCAGGTTGGCCGTGGAACGACATGACGCAGTGCTTTAGCGCCCCGCCCGCCGCCGCGATTGTTGACCGTAACTGTTTCTCTGTTTCGCTTTACAGCGCACCAAAGCCAGATGATTTAGCGTTTATCCGCGTGGCGTCCTACTACCCGGTCACCATGTTTAGTCAGGTACGCACGCTGGCCAAGGGCTCACCGGATGCGCAGTATTGCGAACTGGACGTGGTACCAGGCGATCTTAACCGCTTCACGCTGACGGGCTGCCTCACACAGCGCGCCGATCCGCTGCCGCTGGCCTTTGCGATACAGGATGGGGCAAGCTATGCGGGTGCCATTCTGAAAGATGAGCTGAAACAAGCGGGAATAACATACTCCGGCACGCTGCTTCGTCAGACGCAGGTCAATCAACCCGGCACGGTCATCGCCAGCAAACAGTCGCCACCGCTGCACGATTTGCTGCGAATTATGCTGAAAAAGTCTGACAACATGATTGCCGACACCGTGTTCCGCATGATTGGTCACGCGCGCTTTGGCGTGCCAGGTACCTGGCGCGCGGGTTCAGATGCTGTTCGTCAGATCCTGCGACAACAGGCAGGGATCGACCTGGGTAATACCATCGCCGTCGATGGCTCCGGGTTATCACGCCATAATTTGATCTCCCCGGCCAGCATGATGCAAGTGCTTCAGTACATTGCACAACATGACACTGAGCTAAACTTTATTTCTATGCTGCCACTTGCCGGGCAGGATGGCACGCTGCAGTACCGCGCCGGGCTTCACGCAGCCGGTGTGGATGGTAAAGTATCCGCTAAGACAGGTTCATTGCAGGGGGTTTACAACCTTGCAGGCTTCATCACCACCGCCAGCGGACAACGCATGGCATTCGTGCAGTATCTTTCCGGCTATGCCGTCGAACCAACCGACCAGCGCAATCGTCGTATTCCGCTTGTTCGATTCGAAAGCAGGCTTTATAAGGACATCTACCAGAATAACTAGCGATGAAACTACTTATAGTTGAAGACGATCTGTTATTACAAGAAGGGCTGGCGCTGGGGCTGGCCAATGAAGGGTATGCCCTCGACTGTGCTGGCACAGCGGCAGAGGCGGATGCTCTGATCCAGAGCGGCGAATACAGTCTGGTGATCCTCGATTTGGGCTTACCTGATAAAGACGGTGCCACGCTGCTCAGTCAGTGGCGACGCCGCGGGATCGCTAATCCAGTGTTGATCCTGACAGCACGCGATGCCATTGAAGATCGTATCACCGGCCTCGATGCTGGCGCAGATGATTACCTGGTGAAGCCTTTTGCACTGGCAGAGCTTCAGGCTCGCGTCCGGGCGTTAATACGCCGTTATCAGGGTCATAGCGATAACTTACTGACTGATGGCGATATTACGCTGAATCTGCAAACCCAGCAGGTACTACGTCAGTCCCAGCCGATTGAGGTGACACCAAAAGAGTTTGCTTTGCTGACGCGCCTGATTATGCGCAGCGGGCAAACGGTACACAGAGAAACCCTGCAACAGGATATCTACTCCTGGCAGGACGATCCTGGGTCCAATACCCTTGAAGTCCACATTCACAACCTGCGTCGTAAGCTTGGCAAGGACCGGATCAAAACCGTCCGTGGCGTTGGCTACCGCCTGGAGAGTCAGAAATGAACAGCATGCGTCGGCGATTGATGGTGCTGCTGGCGGTCATTCTGTTATTTTTCCAACTGATAAGCGTGATCTGGCTGTGGCATGAAAGCCGTGAACAGATTGGTTTTCTGGTCAGTGAGACGTTGTCGGCAAAAGCGCGGAATAATCACGTTGAAAAAGAGATCCGTGAAGCGATCGCCTCTCTGCTGGTCCCTTCTCTGGTGATGGTTGGTTTTACGCTGCTTTTCTCTTTCTGGGCAGTGACCTGGATAACCCAACCCCTGAATAAACTGCGTGCCAGCCTGGCTAACCGTTCGGCAGATAACTTAACGCCGCTTCCAATGTATTCCGACATGGAAGAAATTGGTGCCGTCACCACCTCGCTGAATCAGTTGCTCGCCCGGCTGGATAATACCATCCAACAGGAGCGTCTTTTCACCGCAGACGCCGCACACGAACTGCGGACGCCCCTTGCCGGTATCAGACTCCATCTGGAACTCATGGCGCAATCTGGTTCTCCTCAGGCCGCGACGTTAATTAGCCGTATTGACCAACTCATGCACACCGTTGAGCAACTGCTGATGCTGGCCCGAGCCGGGCAAGCAATGGCCAGCGGCCATTACGAAACGGTGAACTGGACAGACAATATCATCACCCCACTCAGCCTTGAGCATGAAGCCAAAGAACATACCGTGATATGGCCTGCTAAAAGTGCGCTCACGGTTCAGGGAGACGCCGTGCTTCTGCGTCTGATGCTGCGTAACCTGCTGGAGAATGCCGGTCGTTACAGCCCGTCAGGAACAACCATTAAAGTGTCATTAAACGAGGTCGAGGGGGGTACCCAGGTCAGCGTTATCGACCAGGGACCGGGTATTGCTGAAGCGCACCGACAATCAATCACTGAACCGTTCCGTCGTCTTGATCAGCGTTTCGGTGGTAGCGGCCTGGGGCTGAGTATTGTTCAACGCATCGTGCAACTCCACCGCGGCAAGCTGACGCTTGATAACGCTGCTGAGGGCGGTTTAATCGCCAGCTGTTGGTTGCCCTCAACGCTGGAATAAAAAAAGCCCCTCGAACGAGGGGCTTTGAACTGATATTAGTGCTTGTAGATGAACTCGACGCCTTCTTCGTCGTCTTCATCCCAGTCATCGTCCCAGTCTTCATCATCCTCTTCCGCTTCCAGCTCTTCGAGCTGCTGGCGGTGATAGTCATCCCACATGAATTCGACTTTTTCAGGCTGTTTCGCTTCTTCGGCCTGAACAATTGGGTTCTCGATGATAAAGGTCATCACATCCCAGCAGAGGTCTTTCACACCAACCTGGCTTGCTGCAGAGATCAGGTAGTATTTCTCTTCCCAGCCCATCGCTTCAGCAATCGCTTTAGCCTTAGCTTCCGCTTCGGCTTTGTCCATCAGGTCAATTTTGTTGAAGACCAGCCAGCGTGGTTTATTCGCCAGTTTTTCGCTGTATTTTTCCAGCTCGCCGATGATGATTCGGGCGTTTTCAACCGGATCGGAACCGTCGATAGGATCGATATCAATGAGGTGCAGCAATACGCGGCAGCGCTCAAGGTGTTTCAGGAAGCGGATACCCAGACCGGCACCTTCAGCAGCACCTTCAATCAGGCCCGGAATATCGGCGACCACAAAGCTCTTCTCGTTATCCATGCGGACAACGCCCAGGCTTGGTACCAGCGTGGTAAACGGATAGTCCGCCACTTTTGGTTTCGCCGCAGAAACGGCGCGAATAAACGTCGATTTACCGGCATTTGGCATACCCAGCATGCCCACGTCTGCCAGAAGCATCAGCTCCAGTTGCAGATCGCGCTTATCGCCAGGCGTCCCCATCGTTTTCTGACGCGGAGTACGGTTAACGGAAGATTTAAAACGGCTGTTACCCAGACCGTGCCAGCCACCTTTTGCGACCATCAGACGCTGACCGTGTTTGGTCATGTCACCCATGGTCTCACCGGTACCCTGGTCGATAACACGCGTACCGACAGGAACCTTAATGGTGACATCTTTACCGCGTTTACCGGTACAGTCACGGCTCTGGCCATTCTGGCCACGTTCAGCGCGGAAGGATTTTTCGAAACGGTAGTCGATCAGCGTGTTGAGGTTCTCATCCGCCTCCAGCCAAACGTCACCACCATCCCCGCCGTCACCGCCATCAGGGCCACCACGTGGGATATATTTTTCACGGCGGAAGCTCACGCAACCGTTGCCGCCATCACCAGCCACGACCAGGATCGTCGCTTCATCAACAAACTTCATTTTACTCTCCGTAACTCATTCGCCTGAGCGGGGGACTACTACAACCGCTTCATTTTTGCGCCAACGTCCCCAAAGACGATGACCAATGGCGGAATACATCGCGCCCGCAACCACGACAAACGCACCGAGATAACCCAACAAGTTGAGCATCGGTCTGACGAAGACATCGGGCCAGGCCATTGATAACAAATCTGAAAATAACAGCGTAAACAGCGGAGTTAGCGTGATTAACGCGCTCACCTGTGCTGCCTGCCAGCGCGCCATCGCTTCGGCCAGCGCGCCATAACCGACCAGCGTATTCAGTCCACAAAAAATGAGACACGCCAGTTGCCAGTCGCTAAGCTGGGCAATCACACCCGGCTTTGCTAATGGCAGCAATGCTATTGTACACAAAGTGTACAGCAAAAAGAGGATCTGCTGTGAGGCAAGACGTCGCAATAACACCTTTTGCGCGACGCCATAACTCACCCAGACCGCTGCTGCTCCTACGCCGAAGATCACACCCCAGGTGTAATCCGTCAGCCGGGTAAAAATCTCTATCAGACTGGTGTTGAAGAACATCACCAGACCGCATAGCAGCATGCTCGCCCCGACAATCTGCGTACCGCGCATCTTCTCCTTGAGGATAAAGACGCTGGCGACCATCATGCCCACCGGTGAAAGCTGACCAATCACCTGCGACGCCGTGGGGCTGAGATATTGCAGGGAAGAACTGAACAGGATGAAGTTACCGAACAGACCGCCCGTCGCGATAGCCAGCAACACCAGCCAGCGCGGTTTACGGAAGAGCCGCAAGGGAGGAAGCTTACCTTTGACAGCCAGGATAGCCCCGAGGCCGATGCTTGCCATCAGAAAGCGATAAAAGACCACCGTAGGCGGCTCCATCACTTCCAGTACCTGCTTCATTGCAATTGGCAGGGCACCCCAGCACATTGCGGTGGTGAGCGCCAAAAGAATACCGATGCCGGCCTGCTGCTTCATGCCCGTTTTCCCTACAGAAAAAATTACCGGGTTTCCAATGTAAAAAGCCCCGCAACAGGGTGCGGGGCTTTAATCCGTTACCGGACCGAGAAAACCTTACTCAGCAACGATGCTGATGTATTTACGGTTGTTCGGGCCTTTAACTTCAAATTTCACTTTACCGTCTGCTTTAGCAAACAGAGTGTGGTCACGACCGCAACCTACGTTGTTGCCAGCGTGGAATTTGGTACCACGTTGACGAACGATGATGCTACCCGCCAGAACGGATTCGCCACCGAAACGCTTAACGCCCAGGCGTTTAGCTTCTGAATCGCGACCGTTACGTGTGGAGCCGCCAGCCTTTTTATGTGCCATTTAAATCTCTCCTCAGGTCTTAGGCGCTGATGCCAGTAATTTTCACATCAGTGAACCACTGACGGTGGCCCTGCTGCTTACGGTAGTGCTTACGACGACGAAACTTAACGATTTTAACTTTCTCGCCACGACCGTGTGCAACAACTTCAGCTTTGATAACGCCGCCATCAACGAAAGGAACGCCGATTTTGACTTCTTCACCGTTTGCGATCATCAGAACTTCAGCGAATTCAACAGATTCGCCAGTTGCGATGTCCAGCTTTTCCAGGCGAACGGTCTGACCTTCGCTTACTCGGTGTTGTTTACCACCACTTTGGAAAACCGCGTACATATAAACTCCGCTTCCGCGCACGTCCTCGTATGAATCAGAGTGCGCTATAAATATTCACAATAGGGCGCGAATATTACGCAAAACGCGAGCCTTTGACAAGTGCTACCGTCAATACATGAAGAAAAAAAACACAACACGTACGGTAACGTTTATCTGAGCCGTTTTTTCAGTACAATCAGCACTACTATTGATAAACCGAAACCCTTCGTTACCCCATTGAAGATGGGATCAACAGGATAAAAAGCCCGGCTTTTGCGATGAATTTAGAAAAAATCAACGAGTTAACCGCGCAAGATATGGCGGGTGTGAATGCAGCAATCCTGGAGCAACTCAACTCTGATGTTCAACTGATCAATCAGTTGGGCTATTACATCGTCAGCGGCGGCGGTAAACGCATTCGCCCGATGATTGCTATTCTGGCTGCCAGAGCCGTTGGCTATCAGGGAAATGCCCACGTGACTATCGCAGCACTTATCGAATTTATTCACACGGCGACGCTTCTGCATGACGACGTTGTGGATGAATCGGATATGCGTCGTGGTAAAGCCACGGCAAACGCTGCTTTCGGGAACGCAGCCAGCGTTCTGGTGGGGGATTTTATCTATACCCGCGCCTTCCAGATGATGACCAGCCTGGGCTCTCTGAAAGTACTGGAAGTGATGTCTGAGGCCGTTAACGTGATCGCTGAAGGCGAAGTGCTGCAACTGATGAACGTCAACGACCCTGACATCACCGAAGAAAACTACATGCGCGTGATTTACAGCAAAACCGCGCGCCTGTTTGAAGCAGCTGCCCAGTGCTCCGGTATTCTGGCGGACTGTACCGAAGCACAGGAAAAAGGCCTGCAGGATTACGGTCGTTATCTGGGGACCGCATTCCAGTTAATTGATGATTTGCTGGACTACAGTGCTGACGGCGAAACGCTCGGCAAAAACGTGGGTGATGACCTGAACGAAGGCAAACCAACCCTGCCACTGCTGCATGCTATGCGCAACGGTTCAGCCGAACAGGCGAAAATGATCCGTGAAGCAATTGAGCAGGGAAATGGCCGTCATCTGCTGGAACCTGTGTTGGAAACGATGGCAATCTGCGGATCGCTGGAGTGGACGCGCCAACGTGCGGAAGAAGAAGCCGACAAAGCCATCGAAGCTCTTCAGGTCATTCCCGACAGCCCATGGCGCGATGCACTGATTGCGCTGGCCCACATCGCCGTTCAGCGAGACCGTTAATCCCTCCTGCATCTCCCTGCGGCCATCGCGGGGAGATTCCAGCACACACCTGTAAATTCCGTGTTCATGTAAATTCATCGGTTTAAAGGCCGCATGAATAAAGCCATGCCTTATTCTGAATATCCCTTCCAGTAACGCGAACTTTTTAGAACAAGAGTTTGAAATGGGTATAGTAAGCCTGTTGTTTCAGAAGAAATGGCGTGAGTAAATCCGAACTTAAGGACAGCGTTATGGATACGAAATTTATCGACTGGCACACGGCAGATATCATTGCGGCACTGCGCAAAAAAGGCACTTCACTGGCAGCTGAATCTCGCCGCAATGGCCTGAGTTCTTCTACCCTGGCAAACGCCCTGACTCGTCCCTGGCCAAAGGGAGAATTAATTATCGCAACGGCGCTGGATACGCATCCGTGGGTGATCTGGCCCTCGCGTTACCACGATCCCATTACCCATGAATTTATCGACAGATCGCGCATGATTCGCCAGAAAAAAGCAAAGAAAAAACCGCAGGAATAATGCGATTTTTGACAGGAACAGCAACCCCCCGGTCATTGCTGGCAGGGGGCTGCCGGAACGATTACTCGCCCTTCACACGCTCGATATTGGCACCCAGCGCGCGCAGTTTATCTTCGATACGCTCATAGCCACGATCGATGTGGTAAATACGATCCACAACCGTCGTACCTTCCGCGATACACCCCGCCAGCACCAGGCTTGCGGACGCACGCAAATCGGTTGCCATCACCTGAGCACCGGACAACTTCTCAACGCCATGGCAAATCACGGTATTACTTTCGATCTCAGCACGTGCACCCATACGGATCAGCTCCGGTACGTGCATAAAGCGGTTCTCGAAAATGGTTTCAGTGATGAAGCCAGTACCTTCAGCCACCAGGTTTAGCAACGTGAACTGAGCCTGCATGTCCGTCGGGAACGCCGGATGTGGAGCAGTACGCACATTCACCGCTTTTGGACGCTGACCATGCATGTCGAGGCTGATCCAGTCTTCACCGATCTCAATATCAGCACCCGCATCGCGCAGCTTCGCCAGCACCGCATCCAGCGTATCCGGCTGAGCGTTACGACAAACAATCTTACCGCCAGAGATCGCCGCAGCGACCAGGAAGGTACCGGTTTCGATACGGTCCGGCAGAACGCGATAGACACCGCCACCCAGACGCTCAACGCCTTCGATGGTGATACGGTCGGTACCCTGACCGGAGATCTTCGCACCCAGCGCGACGAGGAAGTTTGCGGTATCCACAATTTCCGGTTCACGCGCGGCATTTTCAATAATGGTGGTCCCTTCTGCCAGCGTTGCCGCAGACATAATGGTGACCGTTGCGCCTACGCTCACTTTGTCCATGACAATGTGCGCGCCTTTCAGGCGACCATTGACGGACGCTTTAACGTAACCTTCTTCCAGTTTGATCTCTGCGCCCAGTTTCTCCAGACCAAAGATATGCAGGTCAACCGGGCGTGCGCCGATTGCACAGCCGCCCGGCAGTGAAACCTGACCCTGCCCAAAACGCGCCACCAGCGGGCCAAGCGCCCAGATGGACGCACGCATGGTTTTCACCAGATCGTACGGCGCAGAGAAGTTGTTCACATTGCTGGCATCGATCCAGACGGAACCATTACGCTCAACTTTGGTTCCCAACTGGGTGAGCAGCTTCATGGTGGTGTCGATATCTTTCAGCTTTGGTACGTTCTGAATTTCTACCGGCTCTTCCGCGAGCAGCGCAGCAAAGAGGATTGGCAGAGCGGCGTTTTTCGCGCCAGAAATTGTGACTTCGCCCTGGAGACGCGTTGGCCCCTGTACACGAAATTTATCCATTGTGTGTTCTCTTATAAATTCAACCGTGCTGCGGGCCTGTCGCCCTCAGCTCAAAAACCGTTTAGTTTGCGATCGCGTGCCCACTCTTGCGGGGTGAACGCTTTAATCGACAGGGCGTGGATGCGGTTATCCGCAATATATTCCATCAGCGGCGCGTACACAGCCTGCTGCTTCTTCACACGGCTCATACCGTCGAACATCTCACCCACAGCAATAACCTGGAAGTGACTGCCATCGCCAGTGACGTGGGCTTCCTGAAGGGAGAGTGCATTCATCAGCACTGTCTGGATTTCATGATTTTCCATGGGCTCTTAATCATCTGATAGTGAAAACAAGCCCAACATCTTAGAGCAAAGTGACGTCGTCTTAAACAAGCAAAAAGCCCCGACGATGAAACTGTCAGGGCTTTCAGAAGTAACGCACTGAAAATACTAACGAGGCAGCACGTCGTGAGGGAGATTGTAGAGCTGCGCAAGGGTAACGACATTATCACTCGCGCCGTGAAGCTTGACGCTTTGCCCCTGCTTTTTCCCCACGGCAACCAGATGGGCGAGCAGCGCAATACCTGCTGTATCCACCCGTGTGACCTCGGTTAAGTCGATGAGCGTCACACCCTGCATCGCTTCATGACGTTTGTCCCACAATGGGTTCAGCAGATCCTGATCAAGTTCACCGGACAGCTTTAATGTCTCGCCTTCACGCGACCAGCTGAGTTGCTGAGACATTACTTCTTCTCATCCAGTGTAATTTTCTGACGAGAAATAGACTGCAGCTGCGCGGTAAGGCCATCAATGCCTTTGGTACGCAGCAGGTCGCTCCACTCGTTCTGTTTGGTGGTGATCATGCTTACCCCTTCGGCAATCATGTCATATGCCTGCCAGTGACCAGTCTGGCTATTTTTACGCCACTGGAAATCCAGACGAACCGGCGGACGGCCGTTAGGATCGTTGATGGTCACGCGGATAGGTACGATGGTCGCATCGCCCAGCGGTTGCTCAGGTGCAATCTGATAGGTCTGACCATGGTACATCGCCAGCGCCTGGCCATAAGCCTGTTTCAGGTATTCACGGAACGCGGCAAAGTAAGCATCACGCTGCGCGGGGGTCGCATCTTTGTAATAACGTCCCAGCACCAGCGCACCTGCATATTTGATCTGCACATACGGCAGCAGTTCCTGATCGACAACATCACGCAGATAATCAGGATTAGCACGAATTTTAGGTTGCTCGTTTTTAAGACGGTCGAAAGTCTTCTTGGCCGCTTCGTCCATCTGTTTGTACGGGTTACTCTGATCCGCAGCGTGGGCTCCGGTGAGAGGGGCAATGACCAGCATGGCAACCATTAACAGTCGTTTAAACATGAATGACTTCTCCTGAAATTAATTCGTCGTGCCAGATGTCGGTGCGACGTTGGTATGATCTTCACTCGGTGCAGAGGCAGCGTCGGATTTTTTCTCATCCCCTTTACTGTTGTAAAGGAACTGACCAATCATATCCTCCAGCACCATTGCGGACTTCGTATCCTGGATAACACTGCCGTCTTTAAGGATAGTCGTTCCGAGCTCTGGGTCTTCAAAACCGACGTTAAGCGCCAGATATTGTTCACCCAGCAGGCCGGAAGTCCGGATCGAAAGAGAACTGGTGTCCGGAATATGGTTATAACGCTCTTCGATATCCATCGCGACGCGTGGGAGATAGGTTTTCTCATCAAGCGTAATGTCCGACACACGGCCGATCACCACGCCACCAATACGTACCGGTGAACGCGCCTTCAACCCGCCGATATTATCGAAGGTGGCATAAATACGATATGTCGGCTCGGTGCGGACAGATGTGATATCAGCCGCTCGCAGGCAGATAAACAGCGCCGCCAGCAGTGCCAGTAACAGGAACACGCCGACCCAAATTTCATTTTTTCTCGTTTGCATGAACTCAATTCCCAAACATCAGTGCGGTGAGCACAAAATCCAGACCCAGTACGGCCAGCGACGAATGTACGACTGTACGCGTTGTTGCACGGCTAATGCCCGCCGACGTCGGGATGGCATCGTAACCATTGAACAATGCAATCCAGGTGACCGTAATAGCAAAGACCACGCTTTTAATCAGACAGTTGACCAGATCCATTCGCAGATCAATGGCGTCTTGCATGGCAGACCAGAAGAAACCGGCATCAATGCCTTTCCAGTGGACGCCAACCAGCGAGCCGCCCCAGATACCCACGGCGACAAACAGAATAGTCAGTAACGGTAACGAAATCACCCCAGCCCAGAAACGCGGCGAGATCACGCGACGCAGCGGATCAACCGCCATCATCTCCATGCTGGAAAGCTGCTCGGTCGCACGCATCAGGCCAATTTCAGCCGTTAATGCCGACCCCGCGCGCCCAGCGAACAACAGTGCCGCCACAACCGGCCCCAGTTCACGCAGCAGTGAGAGTGCCACCAGCATCCCGAGGCTGGTTTCTGCACTGTAGGTTGTCAGAACAAGGTAGCCCTGAAGCCCAAGCACCATACCGATAAACAGCCCGGAAACAATGATGATGAGCATCGACAGCACGCCGACATTATAGAGCTGACGCACCAGCAACGGTGCGTGCTTGCGGAATTCCGGCTTGCCGACCAGCGCGTTGAATAACATCAATCCGGCGCGCCCGAACGTCCTGATGGTTTTTATGCCACGGTGTCCGAGAGCGGCCAACGCATTTAACAGCATGAGTGGCTTAACTCCCTATTCCCAGTAAATCGTCACGATAGTCGCCCGCCGGGTAGCGGAACGGCACAGGGCCATCTGCAATACCGTCAAGGAACTGCCGCACGCGCGGATCGCAATTTTCCTGCAGCGCCTGAGCGCTACCGTGTGCGACGATCTTTTTGTCCGCCACGATATAGGCGTAATCGGCAATGCTCAATACTTCCGGTACATCGTGAGAAACCACGATACAGGTAACGCCGAGCGCGCTGTTCAGCTCAGAGATGAGCTTCACCAGCACACCCATCGTGATAGGATCCTGTCCGACAAACGGTTCGTCGAACATGATTAAATCAGGTTCTAGTGCAATGGCTCGCGCCAGTGCAGCGCGTCGCGCCATCCCACCGGACAGTTCCGAAGGCATCAGTTTTGCAGCACCTCGCAAACCGACGGCTTCAAGCTTCATCATCACCGTGCTTTTCAGCAGCTCAGGCGGCAGGCTGGTATGCTCGCGCAGCGGATAGGCCACGTTATCAAAGACGTTCATGTCGGTGAACAGAGCCCCCGACTGAAAGAGCATGCTCATGCGTTTACGGACAGTATACAGGCGCGAGCGCGACATCTCCGGGATGTTTTCGCCATCAAAGAGGATTTCACCGCTATCCGGTGGGATCTGCCCACCAATGAGGCGCAGCAGGGTCGTTTTACCGATCCCGGACGGCCCCATGATGGCAGTGATCTTGCCACGCGGTACGGTCAACGAAATATCATCAAATATCAATCGGTTAGCGCGAGAAAAACTCACACCGCGAACATCGACTAAATTCGCCATCGTTTGGCTCATTTATTGTTCCTTTCTTACCCTGCTCACATTAAGGCATGCAGCCTGAATCAGCCCCAAACTCAGCATTTTTACAGAATAATAGCCGTTGAGGTTAGCGAAAGCTGGCATTTGTTTTACTTTTCCGGCGCATAAAGTCAAAATTAGGAATTCGTTACGCCTCAGACAGTATGCAGTCCAGCCATTCCCGCGCGATGGACCGACGAGTATACCTGAAGAAAGGACTTTTGATGCTTTTAGCAACAGCACTGTTAATAATTGGTTTACTTTTGGTGGTCTACAGTGCTGACCGTTTAGTGTTTGCTGCATCTATCCTGTGTCGTCTGACTGGCGTACCGCCTGTTGTCATCGGGATGACCGTTGTCAGTGTTGGAACGTCGCTTCCTGAAATCATCGTCTCTGTTTCAGCATCGCTGCATGGTCAGGTAGACCTGGCTATTGGCACCGCGATTGGCTCGAACATCGTCAATATATTACTGATTTTAGGCCTGGCGGCACTCCTCCATCCATTTCGCGTGCATTCCGATGTTCTGCGCCGTGAATTGCCGCTAATGTTAATCGTAAGCCTGCTGGCAGGATGCGTATTTTATGATGGCGTACTGAGCTACAGCGACGGTATTTTCTTGCTGGCGCTGGCCGTCATCTGGCTGCTGTATAGTGTTAAAATCGCCCGCCAGGCTGAAAAGCTGGGTCAGGACAGCCTGACGCGGGAGCAGGTTGCCGAACTCCCCCGGGAGGGCACGCTGCCTGTAGCACTACTTTGGCTTGGCGTCGCGCTGATCATCATGCCAATGGCAACGCGCATGGTCGTCGACAACGCGACAGTGCTGGCGAACTATTTTGCCATCAGTGAACTGACCATTGGCCTGACGGTCATTGCCATCGGTACCAGTCTGCCGGAGCTGGCCACGGCCATTGCGGGAGCACGTAAAGGTGAAGATGACATTGCCATTGGCAATATCATCGGTTCCAACATTTTTAATATCGCGATTGTGATGGGCCTGCCGGCCCTGATCGCGCCCGGGCCTTTTAACCCGCTGGCGTTCTCACGCGATTACGGTGTGATGTTGCTGGTCAGCGTGATATTTGCCCTGCTCTGCTGGCGGCGGCAACGCCAGATCGGCAAAGGCGCAGGGGCGCTGCTGACGGGTGGATTTATCGTATGGATGGCGATGCTGTACTGGCTCTCGCCTCTTCTCTCTGGGTAAACGGAAACGCATTATGTCGCAAATAGAATTGCAGCCGGGTTTTGACTTTCAGAAAGCAGGCAAAGACGTTCTGGAGATTGAACGTGAAGGTCTGGCGCAGTTAGATCAGTACATTAATCAGGATTTTAGTCGGGCATGTGAGAAGATATTCTACTGTGCCGGCAAAGTCGTGGTAATGGGGATGGGCAAGTCAGGTCATATTGGCCGCAAAATGGCCGCGACGTTTGCCAGCACCGGAACCTCTTCTTTCTTTGTCCACCCGGGGGAAGCCGCACACGGTGACCTGGGAATGGTCACGCCGCAAGATATCGTCATCGCGCTGTCAAACTCCGGTGAATCCAATGAGATCCTGGCGCTGATCCCGGTACTGAAGCGACTGCAGGTCCCACTCATTTGCATGACCAGTCGCCCGGAAAGTAGCATGGCGCGGGCGGCCGATATTCACCTGTGCGTTAAGGTTCCCAAAGAAGCCTGCCCTCTGGGCCTGGCTCCGACCTCCAGCACCACCGCTGCACTGGTCATGGGTGATGCGCTTGCCGTGGCCCTGCTGGAAGCCCGTGGCTTCACGCCTGAGGATTTCGCCCTGTCTCACCCTGGCGGTGCGCTTGGGCGCAAGCTGCTTCTGCGGGTCAACGATATTATGCACACCGGGGATGAAATCCCTCACGTCAGTAAAGCGGCCTCCCTGCGCGATGCGCTGCTGGAAATCACCCGCAAGAATCTGGGTATGACGGTCGTGTGCGATGATCTGATGAAAATTCAGGGGATCTTCACCGATGGGGACCTGCGTCGCGTGTTTGATATGGGTGTAGATGTCCGCACACTTGGTATTGCCGATGTGATGACACCTGGCGGCATCCGCGTTCGCCCGGGTACGCTGGCAGTGGATGTGCTGAACCTGATGCAGTCCCGTCATATCACCTCCGTTATGGTTGCCGATGGCGACCAGTTGCTGGGTGTGGTACATATGCATGATCTGCTGCGCGCAGGCGTAGTGTAATGAAGGATAAGACAATGAGTAATGCGGGTGCATCCCTTGCAACCTGTTATGGTCCGGTCAGTACCCATATGATGGCGAAGGCAGAAAAGATTCGCCTGCTCATCCTGGATGTGGATGGGGTCCTCTCCGATGGCCTGATTTACATGGGCAATAATGGTGAAGAGCTGAAAGCGTTTAACGTTCGCGACGGTTACGGTATCCGCTGTGCCCTCACCTCGGGTATCGAGGTTGCGATCATCACCGGGCGAAAAGCTAAACTGGTAGAAGATCGCTGTGAGACGCTGGGCATTACCCATCTGTATCAGGGACAATCCGATAAGATGGCGGCGTTCAATGATTTAGTGGGTAAACTGGCAATCGCACCGGAAAACGTAGCTTATGTCGGGGATGACCTGATTGACTGGCCCGTGATGACTGAAGTTGGGCTGAGTATCGCTGTTGCCGATGCGCATCCGCTGTTGCTCCCACGCGCTGACTACGTTACCCACATCAATGGCGGCCGCGGTGCCGTACGTGAAGTCTGCGATCTGCTTCTGCTGGCGCAAGGCAAGCTTGATGAGGCCAAAGGGCAATCAATATGAGTAAAACCAGACGTTGGGTTATCATTCTGCTTTCGCTTGTCGCACTGGTATTGATTGGCGTGAATATTGCCGATCGCGACGATACGCAAACGGAAGTGATCAACAATAACGATCCAACCTATAAAAGCGATCACAGCGACACCGTGGTCTACAGCCCGGAAGGGGCACTGAACTATCGCCTGATTGCCCAGCATGTTGAATATTTTTCAGATGACGGTATTTCGTGGTTTACCCAACCTGTCATGACGACGTTTGATAAGGACAAAGTCCCGACGTGGTCAATCAAGTCAGACCGGGCAAAACTGACAAATGACCGTATGCTTTATCTATATGGCCACGTTGAAGTCAACGCTCTGACGCCTGACTCGCAACTGCGAAAAATTACGACGGATAATGCCCAGATCAACCTGGTGACCCAGGATGTGACGTCGCAGGATCTGGTCACACTGTATGGCACAACATTTAATTCCAGCGGTTTAAGAATGCGCGGGAACTTACGCAGCAAAAACGCCGAGCTGATTGAAAAGGTTAGAACCTCCTATGAAATTCAAAACAAACAAACTCAGCCTTAAAGTAATTATCGCCAGTGCGATGCTGGCGACCAGTCTCCCCGCGCTTGCTGTAACGGGCGATACCGACCAGCCGATCCATATCGAGTCAGACACGCAGTCTCTTGATATGCAGGGTAACGTCGTCACCTTTACGGGTAATGTCGTCATGACCCAGGGCACCATCAAAATCAACGCCGACAAAGTGGTCGTTACCCGTCCGGGTGGTGAGCAGGGCAAAGAGATTATTGATGGCTACGGCAACCCGGCAACCTTCTACCAGATGCAGGACAACGGCAAGCCGGTGAAGGGCCACGCCACGCACATGCACTATGAGCTGGCGAAGGATCTGGTCATCCTGACGGGTAATGCCTATCTGGAACAGCTGGACAGCAATATTACCGGCGACCAGATCACCTATCTGGTGAAAGAGCAAAAAATGCAGGCCTCCAGTGAGAAAGGCAAACGCGTAACCACCGTGCTGGTTCCGTCGCAGCTGCAGGACAAAGGTAAAGGCCAGGCCCCGGCACAGAAGAAGAGTAACTAATTCGTTATGGCAACATTAACTGCAAAAAATCTCGCGAAGGCCTATAAGGGCCGCCGTGTCGTAGAAGATGTCAGTCTGACCGTCAACTCCGGCGAAATTGTTGGCCTGCTTGGCCCTAACGGTGCGGGTAAAACCACCACGTTTTACATGGTCGTTGGCATTGTGCCGCGCGATGCCGGCAACATTGTTATTGACGATGAAGACATCAGCCTTCTGCCGTTGCACGCTCGCGCGCGTCGCGGAATCGGCTATCTGCCGCAGGAAGCCTCTATTTTCCGTCGTCTTAGCGTTTACGATAACCTGATGGCGGTTCTACAAATTCGTAACGACCTGACCAGCGAACAGCGACAGGATCGTGCCAACGAGCTGATGGAAGAATTCCACATTGAGCACCTGCGTGACAGCCTCGGTCAGGCGCTCTCCGGGGGTGAACGTCGCCGCGTTGAAATCGCGCGTGCGCTGGCCGCAAACCCGAAATTTATCCTTCTGGATGAACCGTTTGCGGGCGTTGACCCCATCTCCGTTATCGACATTAAACGTATCATTGAACACCTGCGCGACAGCGGGCTTGGCGTACTGATCACTGACCACAACGTGCGTGAAACGCTGGCCGTGTGTGAACGCGCCTATATTGTGAGCCAGGGCAATCTGATCGCCCACGGTACGCCGCAGCAGATCCTCGAAGATGATCATGTTAAGCGCGTCTATCTTGGGGAAGACTTCAGACTCTGATAGGGTAGAGGTAACGTAACGCCGAACCGGAGAAAAATGCTCTGAACATGAAGCAAGGTTTGCAATTAAGGCTCAGCCAACAACTGGCGATGACGCCGCAGCTACAGCAGGCAATTCGCCTGTTGCAACTGTCCACGTTAGAACTCCAGCAGGAGCTCCAGCAGGCGCTGGACAGCAATCCGCTGCTGGAACAAACCGATCTTCATGACGAGGTAGATACCCAGCAGTCGCAGGATACAGAAGCGCTCGATACCGCTGATGCACTCGAACAAAAAGAGATGCCGGACGAGCTTCCGCTGGATGCCAGCTGGGATGAAATCTACACCGCCGGAACCCCTTCCGGTACGCGTGCAGACTACCAGGATGATGAGCTACCGGTCTATCAGGGTGAAACCACCCAGTCGCTACAGGATTATCTGATGTGGCAGGTGGAACTGACCCCCTTCTCCGATACCGACCGCGCGATTGCCACGTCAATTGTCGATGCCGTTGACGACACGGGCTATTTAACCGTCACGCTGGACGATATTCTGGAAAGCATGGGCGACGACGAGATAGAGCTTGAGGAAGTTGAAGCCGTTCTGAAGCGTATCCAGCGTTTCGATCCGGTCGGTGTGGCGGCAAAAGATCTACGCGACTGCCTGCTGATCCAGCTTTCTCAGTTCAGCAAAGAGACGCCATGGATTGATGAGGCGCGCGTTATCATTAGCGATCATCTGGATCTGTTGGCTAACCACGATTTCCGCACCCTGATGCGCGTCACACGCCTGAAAGAAGAGGTGCTGAAAGAAGCGGTGAATCTGATCCAGTCGCTCGATCCACGCCCCGGACAGTCGATCCAGACCAGCGAACCCGAGTACGTGATCCCGGATGTGCTGGTCAGAAAACACAATGGCCGCTGGGTCGTTGAACTGAACTCTGACAGCATCCCTCGCCTGCAAATCAACCAGCAGTATGCCTCCATGTGCACCAGCGCACGAAACGACTCTGACAACCAATATATTCGTAGCAATCTGCAGGAAGCACGATGGTTGATCAAAAGTCTGGAGAGCCGAAATGATACGCTGCTCCGCGTCAGCCGCTGTATTGTCGAACAGCAGCAGGCTTTCTTTGAGCAGGGTGAAGAGTATATGAAACCGATGGTACTGGCAGATATTGCCCAGGCCGTCGAGATGCATGAATCAACCATTTCCCGCGTCACCACGCAGAAGTATCTGCACAGTCCACGCGGTATTTTTGAGCTTAAGTATTTCTTCTCCAGTCATGTGAATACCGAGGGCGGCGGTGAAGCGTCGTCAACGGCAATTCGCGCACTGGTGAAGAAGTTGATCGCCGCGGAGAACCCCGCGAAGCCACTGAGTGACAGTAAGTTAACCACCATGCTGTCCGACCAGGGTATTATGGTGGCACGTCGTACTGTTGCGAAGTATCGAGAGTCTTTATCCATTCCGCCGTCCAACCAGCGTAAACAGCTGGTTTGACACAACCGATAAGGAAGACACTATGCAGCTCAACATCACTGGACAAAACGTCGAAATTACTGAGGCTTTACGCGACTTCGTGAACGCGAAGTTTGCAAAACTCGAGCAGTATTTCGAAAGGATCAATCAGGTCTATATTGTGTTGAAAGTGGAGAAAGTGACTCATATCTCGGATGCAACCCTGCACGTCAACGGGGGTGAACTCCATGCCAGTGCGGAAGGGCAAGACATGTATGCGGCTATCGACGGCTTGATTGATAAGCTTGCGCGACAGCTTAATAAACATAAAGATAAACTGAAACAACACTAATTGTCCGGGCAGTTAACGGGTGCAGGACGGCCTGTTGTGAAACACAACGGGCCATTTGTACAGTTAGCGCTTAGGTGAAATTATGATGAACAACGATTCCGCTCTTCAACTGAGCAATGTCCTTAACCAGGAATGTACCCGCAGTGCAGTTCACTGCCAGAGCAAAAAGCGTGCGCTGGAGATCATCAGTGAACTGGCCGCAAAACAGCTGGGCCTGCCGCCGCAGGTAGTGTTCGAAGCTATCCTGACCCGTGAAAAGATGGGCAGTACCGGCATCGGCAATGGCATCGCGATCCCGCATGGCAAACTGGAAGAAGACACCTTGCGTGCCGTCGGTGTGTTTGTGCAACTGGAAACCCCTATCGCCTTCGATGCCATTGATAACCAGCCCGTCGATCTCCTCTTCGCGCTGCTGGTGCCTGCTGACCAGACGAAAACCCACCTGCATACGCTTTCTCTGGTCGCAAAACGCCTGGCTGATAAAACCATTTGCCGTCGACTGCGCTCAGCCCAAAGTGATGAAGAGCTCTATCAAATTATCACTGAAGCAGAAGGCAATCAGGATGATGCATAACCAGGAGATGGCTTTCACATCTGTTGTCCTGAGGAGAAACGGAACATGGTACTGATGATTGTCAGTGGCCGTTCAGGGTCGGGGAAATCCGTTGCTCTGCGCGCGCTGGAAGACATGGGTTTTTACTGCGTAGATAACCTGCCGGTCGTGTTGTTACCCGATCTGGCTCGGACGCTTGCGGAAAGACAAACCTCTGCCGCCGTCAGTATCGACGTTCGTAATATGCCTGAATCGCCAGAAATTTTTGAGCAGGCGATGAGTAACCTGCCTGAGGAATTCTCACCTCAGTTGCTGTTCCTGGATGCAGATCGTAATACCCTGATCCGCCGCTACAGCGATACCCGCCGTCTGCATCCGCTTTCCAGTAAGAACCTCTCTCTGGAGAGCGCTATCGACGAAGAGAGCGATCTGCTGGAGCCGCTTCGTTCTCGTGCTGACCTGATCGTCGACACCTCTGAGATGTCCGTTCATGAGCTGGCGGAAATGCTGCGTACCCGTTTGTTGGGCAAGCGCGAGCGTGAACTGACGATGGTGTTCGAGTCCTTCGGCTTTAAGCACGGTATCCCCATTGATGCGGATTATGTTTTCGACGTGCGTTTCCTGCCGAACCCGCACTGGGATCCGAAACTGCGTCCAATGACAGGTCTGGATAAACCCGTCGCGGCCTTCCTCGACCGACACACAGAAGTTCACAATTTTATCTACCAGACGCGAAGCTACCTTGAGCTATGGTTACCTATGCTGGAAACAAACAATCGTAGCTACCTGACAGTGGCGATTGGCTGTACCGGCGGTAAACATCGTTCGGTCTACATCGCCGAACAGCTGGCCGATTATTTCCGTTCACGCGGAAAGAACGTTCAGTCCCGTCATCGCACGCTGGAAAAACGTAAAACATGACCGTAAAACAAACTGTTGAGATCACCAATAAGCTGGGCATGCACGCACGCCCGGCGATGAAGCTGTTTGAGCTGATGCAGGGGTTCGATGCAGAAGTTCTGCTGCGTAATGATGAAGGCACAGAAGCGGAAGCGAACAGCGTGATCGCACTGCTGATGCTGGACTCAGCCAAAGGACGCCAGATTGAAGTAGAAGCCACCGGCCCCCAGGAAGAGGAAGCGCTGGCGGCGGTGATTGCGCTGTTTAACGCCGGTTTTGACGAAGACTAACGTTCGTCCCTTCGGCGGGTGGCGCTGTGCTTACCCGCCCTACATGAGATTATTACGCTGCATAAAACCCTCCCCGCCCAGTTGATTCATCTGGCGCATAATCCACGCCTGTCGGCTTCGCACGTAGCCTGATGGGGCACTGGCTTTAAAACGGATGGGATTAGGTAAAACAGCGGCCAATAGCGCAGCTTCTGACATACTTAGACGGCTTGCAGGCTTATTGAAATAACGCTGTGCAGCGGCTTCCACACCAAATACGCCGTCGCCAAACTCAGCGATATTGAGATAGACGGTCAGAATGCGTCTTTTACTCCAGACCGTTTCCATCCCCAGGGTCAACCCCGCTTCCAGCCCTTTTCGCACCCAGCTTCGACCATCCCATAAAAAAAGATTTTTGGCCGTCTGCTGCGACAACGTTGATGCGCCGCGCACGCGGTTTTCGTGGCGTTCGTTATGAGCAAGCGCCTTCTCAATGGCCGCCACGTCGAACCCCCAGTGCTCCGGGAATTTCTGATCCTCTGCCGCGATGACTGCCAGCCCCATGAACGGTGAAATCACGTCCATGCTTACCCAGTCGGAATGTGCAACATAGCGGAAATCCCCAGAGAGCCATGCGCCAATCTGGCGCTCAACCATCACAGCAGAGAAAGGGACCGGTACGATGCTGAATAAAGCAATCCCGCCGCCCCAGAAGACCGCCAGTACGAGCAGAGCTCTCAGCAGGAAACGCTTTAACCTTGCATCGGGACTGAACTTACGACTCATTCAGCAAGCACCAGCACTCTGTCCACCAGCTTTTCAATGCCCGTGGCTGCTTCAGCAATATTCTGCGCCAGCATGTATGCAGGCGTGGTAATAATTTTATTGTCTTCGTCCACCACGATGTCATCGACAGGACACGGCACATGTTCGCCGCCCATATCCTCAACAACTTCAGCAGTGTCGATGTCGGTCCCAATGGTCAGGCGCAGTGGGAAATCAAAAATTTTCGGCAGCATCGCCGGGGCAATACAGATAAAACCCTGCGGTTTACCCGCAGCGTGCATCGCACGTGACAGCGCTTTTAAATCCGGATCAACATGGCACTCTGCCCCCTGGGAAGCAAAGCTGCTCAGGTTTTTCGCTGCGCCAAACCCGCCGGGCACAATTAACCCATCAAGCTCTGAAGCATTAGCCTGATTAAGAGGGTGAATATCGCCGCGAACGATGCGTGCCGCTTCAATCAACACGTTACGAGTTTCCGCCATCGGCTCGCCAGTCAAATGATTAATTACATCAGTCTGGCTTTTATCCGGCGCGAAGCAGACAACATCAGCTCCGTTTCGGGAAAGCGCCAACAATGTGATGACGGCTTCATGTATCTCTGAACCGTCGTAAACACCACATCCGCTTAGCACGACACCAATCTTTTTCATCATCAGGTTCCTTCTTTGCAACTCGCTGAAGCACATTAATAATTTTGATTAAAACGCTATGCTTCACACATTTCACTGATTCATGTAACAAACCATTTAAGATTTGCTATCTTATCTGCGTGCGGCCTAAATTTTTCAGGCGGCGCCCATTCGAAAATAACTTGAAAAAACAGGCGCAGCCAAGATTTCCCTGGTGTTGGCGCAGTATTCGCGCACCCCGGTTAAGCCGGGGTCATTTTTTTCTGGCGTCGACCCAGGCTTTAAGTACCGCAACATCGTTTTGCCACTCTTGTTTCATCTCTTCGACCCAATCACCCACGTTATCTTCCCATGCAGGTAAATCAGGCGACTGAATCTGTTGTCCCAGCTGTTGCAGGTGACGCAGGCCAACCGAGCCGGCCGCACCTTTGATTTTATGCCCTTCTTCCACAATACCTTTCTGGTCTCGTGCCGTCAGGTTTGATTCCAGCACGCTCAGATAGCCAGGCATCATCTTTTCGAACACGGCCAGACCGTCGGTAATCAGTTTTGGACCAACCAGATCGATATACTGCTCCAGCATCGCGGTATCGAGTATCGTTTGGGCTTTTGCGCTATCAACAGACGTCATGGTGCTCTCCTCTTCATCACGGGTATCCCAGAACTTCTTGATCATGGCGGTCAGGGCAGGCACCGCCAGCGGTTTGCTAAGCACATCATCCATACCGGCATCGAGGTACTCTTTTTTGTCTTTCAGCACGTTCGCCGTCAGCGCGACCAGCGGCGGCAGATCGTCAGCGGCATACTTGCTCGTCAGTTCACGTGAGATATCCAGCCCGGTCATATCCGGCAGTTGAATATCCAGCAAGACGAGGTCATATTCACCCGGTTTAAACATCTCCAGCGCGGCTTTACCGGTCATTGCCACGTCCACACTGTTACCCAGTTTTTCCAGCACCGAGCGTGCCACAATCACGTTCAGCTCGATGTCTTCCACCAACAGGACGTGCAGCGCGGGCAGCGGCATATCGTCGTTTTCAAAGGTATCCTCAACCTCTTCAGCCACCGCTGGCGCATGTACCGTCAGCGTGAAGGTCGAGCCTTTGCCCGCCTGGCTGGTTACCGTAATGTCCCCGCCCATACTCTTCGCAAGCCGTTTAGATACCGCCAGGCCAATGCCTGTACCGGTGGCGGGTTTCCCGCCGTTGCTGTCTTTCACCTGGTAGTACATCGCGAAAATTTTGTCCTGCTCTTCCTGTGGAATACCAATCCCGGAGTCTTCCACCTCAAAGTGCAGCATGTCACCTTCGTCATAGCGGATGCGCACCGCAACTTGCCCCTTCTGGGTAAATTTCACGGCGTTACTGATAAGGTTCCACAGGATCTGGCGCAGGCGCGTACCGTCCGTGACCACTTTATGCGGCAGTGGCAGTGAGGGTTCCATAACAAAACTCAGCCCTTTCTGCTGAGCCTGCAGACCGGACAAGTTTTCCAGATCGGCCATGAAGCTGGTGAAATCAACCGGCTGGTTATCCAGTTGGACTTTACGGCGCTCCATCTTATCCATGTCGATAATATCGTTGAAGATATTACCCAGCGTGACCGCCGAGACATGGATAGTTTTGAGGTATTTTTCCTGTTCCGCGGTCAGATCGGTGTCCAGCAAAATACGGCTCAACCCAACAATGCCATTAAGCGGCGTACGCAGTTCGTGGCTGATGGTGGAGATAAAGGTGGTCTTATCGCGGCTGGCACGCTCCAGGGCATCCTGATAGCGCTTACGCTCGGTAATATCGCGACCAAAGCCCATCAGGCCATGACGTTTCCCGACGCGGTCGTAGTACGGCACTTTACGGATCTCAAAGCAGGCTTTGCGCCCGTCCGGGTAATCCAGCCACTGTTCATAGGTCAGCGAGACGTTGTGGCGGAAGACTTTTTCATCTGTCTCCATGACCTTGGCCGCCGCCTCCTCAGAATAGACATCCTGAGGTTTCAGGTGAATCAGCTGCTTTTCACTTTTCCCGGTCAGCAGCTCCATCGCCCGGTTACAGCCGGAGAACTCTTTGTCTTCGTTACGGTAGAAAACCAGATCCGGTGAAGCATCGAGGAACGAACGCAGGAAAGAGGATTGCTGCTCAAGCTGGATCTGCGTTACCTCACGCTCTTTCATTTCGATTTTAAGCTGCTCCAGTGTGGCCTGACGTTCGGCTTCCGCCTTTTCACGATCTGAAATCTCCTGATTTAACTGCGCAATGTTGTCTTTGAGCTGAACATTAAGCTTCAGGTCGCGCTCGCGCATCTCTTCCAGTTTATCGACCAGTTTTGACAAGCGCTGACGGGATTCTTCCAGCTGTTCAACCACCACGGAGAGGAAGTAGACCGCCCAGGGGGTAATGAGCAAGCCAAAGAAGATGGAGCGGATAACGTCGATACTCTCAACCTGACCATGCAAAACCATGGTGACGGCCATCTGCACAACGATGGCCAGAACAACCAGTGCCAGCGCAAGCAGCATGGAGAAACGCACCAGCCCGAGCTTCATCATCAGGTCGACGTAGTACTGGGCAAGCATTCGAATTTGCTTCATAGGGGATCCCTTCACGACTTTATCGCTCAATAATACTCAAATTCGCGGCGGGGCGTTGAAGGTTGTGAGAAAAAGTGCGGGGTGAAACAGGAGATTAGCCCCGCTCCCGGTTAACCGGAAGCGAGGAGAGGTCAATCAGGAGCGTTTCAGAAGCAGCCAGAGGCTGATCAGGAGGAAACTGGCGCTTGGCAGCAACGCACCAATAATCGGTGGGATGCCGTAAACCAGCGTCAGCGGGCCGAAGATCTGGTCGAGCACGTAGAATACAAAGCCAAAGCTGATACCGGTTACCACACGTACACCCATCGGCACACTACGCAGGGGGCCGAAGATAAACGACAGCGCCATCAGCATCATCACCGCCACGGACATTGGCTGGAAGATCTTGCTCCACATGTTGAGCTGATAACGTCCGGCATCCTGGCCGCTCGACTTCAGGTATTTCACATAGTTGTGTAAACCGCTGATAGAGAGCGCATCTGGATCCAGTGCCACAACACCGAGCTTATCCGGCGTGAGGTTCGTCTTCCACGTGCCGGAAACCGTCTGAGAACCGGTGATCTGTTTCGGGTCTGTCAGGTCAGACTCATCTACCTGTGACAAACGCCACTGCTTATGTTCGGGATCAAACTTCGCCGATGAGGCGTGTTTGACAGACAGCAAACGACGCTGGTCGTTGAAGGAGTAGATACTCACGCCGCCTAACTCATCGTTGCCTTTTACGCGTTCGATGTAGACGAAGCTTTTTCCGTCTTTCGCCCACAGACCTTGCTGAGTGGAAAGCAGAGAGCCGCCGTACATCGCCTGAGCACGGTAGTTACGCGCCGTTTGTTCACCTTGCGGTGCCACCCACTCGCCAATCGCCATGGTCAACAGCACCAGAGGGATCGCGGTTTTCATTACCGACAGCGCAACCTGCATACGGGTGAAGCCCGATGCCTGCATGACGACCAGCTCGCTGCGCTGGGCCAGCATCCCCAGCCCCAGCAGCGCACCTAACAGTGCTGCCATCGGGAAGAAGATTTGCACATCTTTCGGCACGCTGAGCAGGGTGTACATCCCCGCGCCCATCGCGTCATAGCTCCCCTGCCCGGCTTTTTTCAGCTGATCGACAAATTTGATAATGCCGGAGAGCGACACCAGCATGAACAACGTCATCATGATGGTGGTAAAAATGGTTTTACCGATATAGCGATCAAGAACGCCAAACGCCTGCATTAGATGGCTCCTTTACGCGAGAATCGGGCACGTATGCGGCGCACTGGCACCGTATCCCACAGGTTTAATCCCAGCGCCAGTAAGATGTACAAGCTGTTGACGACCCATGTCCAGACCATAGGATCCAGCTTACCCTTAGCGCCGTTTGAGCGAATCGAAGTTTGCAGCAGGAAGTAGATCAGGTACAGCAACATCGCCGGCAGCATGGAGAGCACACGTCCCTGGCGAGGGTTGACCACGCTCAGCGGAACCACAATCAATGCCATCATAAACACCGTAAAGACGAGAGTAATTCGCCAGTGGAACTCAGCGCGCGCTCTGTCGGTATCGGTATTCCACAGCGTACGCATGTCCATTTGTTCGGTATCCGATGGGTCGAGCGCCACAGCCTGATGACCAATAATGGCCTGGTAGTTCTGGAAGTCCGTGATACGGAAGTCACGCAGCATCGCGGTACCTTCAAAACGGGTACCTGTATTCAGCGTCACAATTTGCGAACCATCTTTGCGCTGAGCAAGCTGGCCAGAGTCGGCGACGACCACAGACGGACGTGCGTTACCTTTCGTACGCAGCTGCGCCAGAAATACGTCGTTGAATTTACTGCCGTCTACGCTCTCAATAAACAGCACAGAGTTACCGTCAGTCGCCTGCTGGAACTGCCCCTGGGCTAATGCCGCCATGCCGGGGTTCGCTTTCGCTTCGGCCAGCACTTCGTCCTGATGACGGGAGGACATGGGACCTGCCCACATTACATTCACCGCCGCAACGATACCGGTGAACAGCGCCAGTATCATCGCGGCCTTCACCAGCACGGCTTTGCTCAGACCACAGGCATGCATCACCGTGATTTCACTCTCGGTGTAGAGCTTACCCAGCGTCATGAGCAGACCAAGGAAAAGACTTAGCGGCAGGATAAGCTGCGCCATTTCCGGGATCCCTAAACCAAGCAGGGAAAGCACCAGATTCGTTGGAATTTCGCCGTCAACGGCCGCACCGAGGATCTTAACCAACTTCTGACAGAAAAAAATCAGCAGCAGGATGAAGAGGATCGCCAGTTGGCTTTTGAGCGTCTCCCGCACCAGATATCTTATGATTATCACTTTAAATACGCCCGTAAAAACCCGTCTCTTTGCTGGAAAATCGCTTGTTTCATGGCTTAAACGTCATTTATTCTCTTGAGTCGTCGAAATCATCGCTAAGATTAAAACACCCGGCGGATTCACGCTTCAGGACTTTTTTCTGACGTGTCGAAACCGTAATAACGTAAGATTAACACGAAGTCACCACAACAGCGGACATGAGTTACGAAAGCTTTCAATTCTATCTGTAGCTGCCGCCGTTGTCTTTAAGATTCAGGAGCGTAGTGCATGGAGTTCAGTGTAAAAAGCGGTAGCCCGGAGAAACAGCGGAGTGCCTGCATCGTTGTGGGCGTCTTTGAACCACGCCGACTCTCCCCGATCGCCGAACAACTCGATAAAATCAGTGACGGCTACATTAGCGCCCTGCTGCGCCGTGGCGAACTGGAAGGTAAACCTGGGCAGACGCTGTTACTGCACCATGTTCCGAACGTACTGTCCGAGCGCATTCTGCTGATTGGCTGCGGTAAAGAGCGCGAGCTGGATGAACGCCAGTATAAGCAGGTGATTCAGAAAACGATCAATACGCTAAATGATACCGGTTCAATGGAAGCCGTCTGCTTCCTGACAGAACTGCACGTCAAAGGCCGTAACACCTACTGGAAAGTGCGCCAGGCTGTCGAAACAGCGAAAGAGAGCCTGTACAGCTTCGATCAGTTGAAGACCAATAAAAGCGAGCCGCGTCGCCCGCTGCGTAAAATGGTCTTCAACGTGCCAACCCGTCGCGAACTGACCAGCGGCGAGCGCGCTATTCAGCACGGTCTGGCGATTGCGGCTGGCATTAAGGCGGCGAAAGATCTCGGTAACATGCCGCCTAATATCTGTAACGCCGCGTATCTGGCATCCCAGGCGCGCCAGTTGGCTGATACCTACAGCAAGAATGTCATCACCCGCGTTATCGGCGAACAGCAGATGAAAGAGCTGGGGATGCACTCGTATCTGGCCGTCGGTAACGGCTCTCAGAACGAATCCCTGATGTCATTCATCGAATACAAGGGCAACCCGTCCGAAGATGCACGCCCAATCGTGCTCGTCGGCAAGGGCCTGACTTTCGACTCCGGCGGTATCTCGATCAAACCTGCCGAAGGCATGGACGAGATGAAATACGACATGTGCGGCGCAGCAGCCGTATACGGCGTGATGCGTATGGTCGCAGAACTTCAGTTGCCGATTAACGTCACTGGCGTACTGGCAGGCTGCGAAAACATGCCTGGCGGTCGCGCTTATCGTCCGGGTGACGTCCTGACCACCATGTCTGGCCAGACGGTTGAAGTCCTAAACACTGACGCCGAAGGCCGTCTGGTGCTGTGCGACGTGCTGACCTACGTTGAGCGTTTCGAACCTGAAGCGGTCATCGACGTGGCTACCCTGACCGGTGCCTGCGTGATCGCACTGGGCCATCACATTACCGGCCTGATGTCGAACCACAACCCGCTGGCACACGAACTGATTGGTGCCTCGGAACAAGCCGGTGACCGCGCATGGCGTCTGCCGCTGGGTGATGAGTATCAGGAGCAGTTGGAGTCTAACTTTGCGGATATGGCGAACATCGGCGGCCGTCCTGGCGGTGCTATCACCGCAGGTTGCTTCCTGGCACGCTTCACCCGCAAGTACAACTGGGCACACCTGGATATCGCGGGCACCGCATGGCGTTCCGGTAAAGCCAAAGGCGCAACCGGTCGTCCGGTCGCGTTACTCTCGCAGTTCCTGCTGAATCGCGCTGGGTTTAACGGCGACGAGTGATGTAAAACGCCGGGTGGCACTACGCTTACCCGGCTTTGCATTTAAATCCATGACAAGAAGCCCCATATATGAAGAATGCAACGTTCTACCTTCTGGACAACGACACCCATCAGGATGGCCTCAGCGCCGTCGAACAGCTGGTGTGTGAAATTGCCGCAGAACGTTGGCGAGCAGGCAAGCGCGTTTTGATTGCCTGCGAAGATGAACAGCAGGCTATACGGCTTGATGAAGCCTTGTGGGCACGCCCGCCTGAGAGTTTTGTGCCGCATAACCTGTCTGGCGAAGGTCCGCGCGGCGGTGCGCCGGTCGAAATTGCCTGGCCGCAAAAGCGCAACAGCAGCGCGCGCGATATTCTGATTAGCCTGCGGATAGATTTTGCAGATTTTGCCACCGCTTTCACAGAAGTGGTAGACTTTGTCCCTTACGAAGAATCTTTGAAACAACTGGCGCGCGAACGCTACAAAGCGTACCGCCTGGCTGGTTTTAACCTGAATACGGCAACCTGGAAATAATGGAAAAGACATATAACCCACGCGATATCGAACAGCCGCTTTACGAGCACTGGGAACAGCAGGGCTATTTCAAGCCTAACGGCGACGAAAGCAAAGAGTCCTTCTGCATCATGATCCCGCCGCCGAACGTCACCGGCAGTTTGCATATGGGTCATGCTTTCCAGCAGACCATCATGGACACCATGATCCGCTACCAGCGCATGCAGGGCAAAAACACCCTGTGGCAAGCGGGTACTGACCACGCGGGTATCGCGACCCAGATGGTGGTTGAACGTAAAATTGCCGCGGAAGAAGGTAAAACTCGCCACGACTACGGTCGCGACGCGTTCATCGACAAAATCTGGCAGTGGAAAGCAGAATCTGGCGGCACCATTACCCGTCAGATGCGTCGTCTTGGCAACTCCGTGGACTGGGAGCGTGAGCGCTTTACCATGGATGAAGGCCTGTCCAACGCCGTTAAAGAAGTCTTCGTCCGTCTGTATAAAGAAGACCTGATTTACCGTGGCAAACGCCTGGTAAACTGGGATCCGAAACTGCGCACCGCAATTTCTGACCTGGAAGTGGAAAACCGCGAGTCTAAAGGCTCCATGTGGCACATCCGCTATCCGCTGGCTGACGGTGCAAAAACCGCCGATGGTAAAGATTACCTGGTGGTCGCGACGACCCGTCCGGAAACCCTGCTGGGCGATACCGGCGTGGCCGTTAACCCGGAAGATCCACGTTATAAAGATCTGATCGGCAAATTCGTGGTGCTGCCGCTGGTTAACCGCCGTATTCCGATCGTGGGCGACGAACACGCCGACATGGAAAAAGGTACCGGCTGCGTGAAAATCACCCCGGCGCACGACTTTAACGACTACGAAGTTGGCCGTCGTCACGCCCTGCCAATGATCAACATTCTGACCTTCGACGGTGATATCCGTGAAAGCGCAGAAGTGTACGATACCAAAGGCGAAGAAACTGACGTTTACTCAATCGCTATCCCGGCAGAATTCCAGAAAATGGAACGTTTTGCCGCGCGTAAAGCGATTGTGGCTGCCGTTGACGCACTCGGCCTGCTGGAAGAGATCAAACCTCACGATCTGACCGTGCCGTACGGCGACCGCGGCGGTGTGGTTATCGAGCCAATGCTGACCGACCAGTGGTACGTGCGTGCTGACGTACTGGCGAAACCGGCTGTTGAAGCGGTTGAAAACGGCAGCATCCAGTTCGTGCCGAAGCAGTACGAAAACATGTACTTCTCCTGGATGCGTGATATTCAGGACTGGTGTATCTCCCGTCAGCTGTGGTGGGGTCACCGCATCCCGGCATGGTACGACAACGAAGGCAATGTCTACGTTGGCCGCACGGAAGACGAAGTTCGTCAGGAAAATAACCTGAGCGCTGACGTTGCGCTGCGCCAGGACGAAGACGTGCTGGATACCTGGTTCTCTTCCGCGCTGTGGACCTTCTCCACCCTCGGCTGGCCAGAAAACACCGACGCGCTGCGTCAGTTCCACCCAACCAGCGTGATGGTTTCCGGCTTCGACATCATCTTCTTCTGGATTGCCCGCATGATCATGATGACCATGCACTTCATCAAAGATGAAGACGGTAAACCGCAGGTTCCGTTCCATACCGTCTACATGACCGGTCTGATCCGTGACGACGAAGGCCAGAAGATGTCTAAATCCAAGGGTAACGTTATTGACCCACTGGATATGGTTGACGGTATCTCCCTGGAAGAGCTGCTGGAAAAACGCACCGGTAATATGATGCAGCCGCAGCTGGCTGAGAAAATCCGCAAGCGTACCGAGAAACAGTTCCCGAACGGGATCGAGCCTCACGGTACTGACGCCCTGCGTTTCACCCTGGCGGCACTGGCTTCTACTGGCCGTGACATCAACTGGGACATGAAGCGTCTGGAAGGTTACCGTAACTTCTGTAACAAGCTGTGGAACGCCAGCCGCTTCGTGCTGATGAACACCGAAGATCAGGATTGCGGTTTTAACGGCGGCGAGATGACTCTGTCTCTGGCGGATCGCTGGATCCTGGCGGAATTCAACCAGACGGTGAAAGCATTCCGCGAAGCGTTGGACAGCTACCGCTTCGATATCGCGGCAGGCATCCTGTACGAATTCACCTGGAACCAGTTCTGTGACTGGTACCTGGAGCTGGCGAAGCCAGTGATGAACGGCGGTTCTGAGGCGGAGCTGCGCGGCACGCGCAACACGCTGATTACCGTGCTGGAAGGTCTGCTGCGTCTTGCGCATCCAGTCATTCCATTCATCACCGAAACCATCTGGCAGCGTGTGAAAGTGATTGCTGGCATCAACGCAGACACCATCATGCTGCAACCATTCCCGGAATTCGATGCGGCGAAGGTTGATGACGCTGCGTCAGCAGATACCGAATGGCTGAAACAGGCGATCGTTGCAGTACGTAACATTCGTGCAGAAATGAACATCGCTCCAGGTAAACCGCTGGAATTGCTGCTGCGTGGTTGCAGTGAAGCTGCTGTTCGTCGTGTCACCGAGAACAACACCTTCCTGAAAACCATGGCGCGTCTGGAAAGCATCACTGTGCTGCCTGCAGATGATAAAGGTCCGGTATCCGTGACCAAAATCATCGACGGCGCAGAGCTGCTTATCCCGATGGCGGGCCTGATCGACAAAGACGCCGAGCTGGCTCGTCTGGCGAAAGAAGTGGCAAAAGTCGACGTGGAAATTGGCAAAATCGAAAGCAAGCTGGCGAACGAAGGCTTTGTGGCCCGCGCGCCGGAAGTGGTCATCGCCAAAGAGCGTGAGCGTCTGGTTGCTTTCGCCGATGCGAAGACCAAACTGATTGAGCAGCAGGCAGTGATTGCCGCCCTGTAATGCTTTTACCCCTTACGCTTCAGGGCGTAAGGGGTAACCTTCCTGAAAACTCCTCGCTTGCACTCCCCTTTCTGCGGTGCTATTAACAGCAGTTATGTGTCAATTTTTGTAATGAGTAATGCTATGAGCGTGATTACCCCCGTCGCGACGACGATGCGTCGGATCACTGAGCAGGATAACCCGGATATTGCCGCCGTTATCCGCACCGTTTCTGCCGAATATGGCCTGACGGCTGACAAAGGCTACACGGTTGCAGACCCAAATCTGGATGAGCTTTTTCAGCTCTACAGCCAGCCAGGGCATGCCTATTGGGTAATCGAGCAGAATGGTCTGGTTGTGGGCGGCGGCGGCGTGGCGCCACTCAGTTGTAGCGAGCCGGATATCTGCGAACTACAGAAAATGTATTTCCTCCCAACTGCACGCGGACAAGGACTGGCGAAAAAGCTAGCACTGATCGCCCTGGAACACGCACGTAAGCAGGGTTTTACGCGCTGTTACCTCGAAACAACCGCCTTCCTCAAAGAGGCCATTGGCCTGTATGAACATCTGGGCTTTGAGCATATTGATGCACCGCTCGGTTGTACCGGCCACGTCGATTGCGAAGTCAGGATGCTGAAAAATCTGTAAATAATATTGCCGCCCTCTTCTGTTAAGCGGTGCTGAACTGAATGCTCTACACTCTCAGTTCACACCACAACGGGGGAAACACGATGTCGAAGATAAAAAGCTACGCCGCACCGCAGGCGGGTGCAGAACTTGAGCTGTACGAGTACGATGCGGGCGAACTAAAAGCAGAAGACGTCGAAGTACAGGTTGATTACTGCGGGATCTGCCACTCGGATCTCTCGATGATCGACAACGAATGGGGCTTCTCCAGCTACCCGCTGGTTGCCGGACACGAAGTGATTGGCCGCGTCGTGGCGCTCGGTAGCGCCGCGCAGGACAAAGGACTGAAAGTGGGTCAACGCGTGGGCATTGGCTGGACAGCACGCAGCTGTGGCCACTGCGATGCCTGTATCAGCGGTAATCAGATCAACTGCCTCGAAGGCGCCGTTCCTACCATACTTAACAAAGGCGGTTTTGCCGATAAGCTGCGCGCCGACTGGCAATGGGTCATTCCACTGCCGGACAGCATTGATATCGAATCCGCCGGTCCATTGCTGTGTGGTGGTATCACCGTCTTCAAACCTCTGCTGATGCACCATATCACTGCCACCAGCCGCGTGGGCGTCATCGGTATTGGCGGACTGGGGCATATCGCCATCAAACTGCTGCACGCGATGGGCTGTGAAGTCACAGCGTTCAGTTCAAACCCGGCGAAAGAGAAAGAAGTGCTGGCGATGGGTGCAGACAAGGTTGTGAACAGCCGAGATCCGCATGCGCTGAACGCGCTGGCAGGCCAGTTTGATCTCATCATCAACACCGTCAACGTCGATCTCGACTGGCAGCCATATTTTGAAGCGCTGGCCTACGGCGGAAACTTCCACACCGTAGGTGCCGTGATGAAGCCGCTGCCCGTTCCGGCGTTTACCTTGATTGGCGGGGATCGCAGCGTGTCCGGCTCTGCGACCGGTACGCCATTCGAGTTGCGCAAACTGATGAAGTTTGCCGGACGCACCAAAGTGGCTCCGACTACTGAGCTGTATCCGATGTCAAAAATCAACGAAGCGATCCAGCACGTGCGTGACGGTAAAGCCCGTTATCGCGTGGTGTTGAAAGCGGATTTTTGATTTTCACGCGGACATCATGTTTTCAGGCCGGGTAAGGCGTAGCCGCCACCCGGCATTTCTACACTACCGAGCCAGCGCAGCAAACACTTCAGCCACCGCGACCGCCCCCGGATCCATTACCCCATCCAGGTTCTCTTTATTCACATACGACGAACGCCCCGCTCCGGCTTTCTGCATTTTCGCGGTCGCTTCGGCACCCTGCCGCGCAGCCTGGGCCGCCGCGTGAAGATCGCCCTTCAGCAACGCCTCCAGCGCCGGCTGTAGCGCGTCGATCAGCGTACGATCGCCAAGATCAGCCCCACCGTACTGCTTCATCTGCGCCAGCCCACTCAGCAGGGCTTCCGGCAACGGCTTCCCGTCATGCAGCTTTTGTCCGGCCGCCGTAAAGAAGATCGACATCAGCACGCCACTCGATCCGCCCATCACCGTGGCCAACCGCTCGCCTACCAGCAACAGCAGCGTTGGGATATCATCCAGAGGCAGTTTGTGCTCCTCAAGGCGCTGCGCAATGTCTCGCGCTCCTTGCGCAAAGGTAGAGCCGGTATCGCCATCCCCCACTTTGGCATCCAGTGCATTGAGCCGATTTTCAAGCTTAATCAGCGTGGTTGTTACCTGGGAGACATACTCGCCCACCTCTGCGTTAGCAGATGGGGTATATTCCACGCGGTCATGCAGCGCGCTATGTTCCTGTACACGCAAGGGGGCAAACGCCACTGGTTTTTGCCAGCCCAGCGTCTCAACCTCTTCATGGAGCGCTTTTTCAAAGAGGTCGTTAAGCTTCAATAACGTCAGGGAAAAGCCCTTCATATCCAGGGCACTCACCAGCGGTGCGGGGCCAATCAGGTACGCGATATGCTCTTTCAGAGCCGAGTGCGCCAGCTCTTTGGTGAGCAGCGCCATCTCCAGCGCCGACACGCCGCCAAGATTGTTAATCAGCACTGCAAAGCGCCCCTCTCCCGCCTGCTCGCGTAACGGTGTTACCAGCGTGTCGATAATGGCTTTGCTGTTTTGCGTATCAACCACCGAGGCCCCCGGCTCCCCGTGAATACCGAGCCCCAGTTCCACATGACCTTGCTTAATTCGCCCTTCTCCATCATCACTGCCTGGCAAGTTACAGGTTTGCATCGCAACGCCCAGGCTCCAGAGATTATCGCAGGCCTGTTGCGCAATATCCCGCACTTCACTCAGTGATTTCCCGTGCTCCGCCGCATAACCTGCAATCTTATGCACCAGCGCCGTACCGGCAATGCCGCGCGGCTGCTTGTTATCCGGCAGCGCGATGTCATCGGCAACAATCACCATCTCCACCTTCAGGCCATAGCGTTTGGCCTTTTCCGCTGCCAGACCGAAGTTCAGGCGGTCGCCGGTATAGTTTTTGACGATCAGCAGACAACCGCGATCGCCCGTTACCGCCACAATGGCGTTCAGTACCGCATCCACGCTCGGCGAAGCAAACAGATCGCCGCACACCGCCGCCGTCAGCATGCCTTTGCCGACAAACCCGGCGTGCGCGGGTTCGTGGCCTGAGCCACCGCCGGAGATCACCGCTACGCGGCTTTTGTCCCAGTCGCCGCGTGCGACGATCCTGATGGCCGGATCGATATCAAGTTTGACGAGATTCGCGTGTGGCGCAGAAAGCAGTATGCCTTCAATGGCATCGTTGACCAGCTGTTTGCGATCGTTAAAGAAGAATCTGGACATAGTTTCCCACTATTTTGTGAACCGTATGCAAAAGCATAGTCCGCGCTGGATAATGCGCCGCAAAGTCAGGAATTTACTCAACCAAATTGCGACCAGGTTGCCTATACTCCACCCAGGACTAAGAGAGGAAGCGCATTATGAGTACACCATTGTTAATTGCCAGGACGCTGGAAAAAGAGCTGTATTTACTGCCCGCGATGGCGAACCGCCACGGTTTGATCACCGGCGCGACCGGGACGGGGAAAACCGTGACCCTGCAAAAGCTGGCGGAGTCGCTTTCGGAGATTGGCGTACCGGTCTTTATGGCTGACGTGAAAGGCGATTTAACCGGTGTCGCTCAGGAAGGGACGGCCTCTGAAAAACTGCTCGAACGGCTGAAGAATATTGGCATCACGGACTGGACGCCGCATAACAATCCGGTGGTGGTGTGGGATATCTTCGGTGAGAAAGGCCACCCGGTGCGCGCGACCGTCTCCGATCTCGGCCCGCTGCTGCTGGCCCGTCTGCTTAACCTCAACGACGTGCAGTCCGGCGTATTGAATATTATCTTCCGTATTGCCGATGACCAGGGGCTACTGCTCCTCGATTTCAAAGATCTGCGCGCCATTACCCAATACATCGGCGATAACGCTAAATCCTTCCAGAACCAGTACGGCAATATCAGCAGCGCCTCGGTGGGCGCCATTCAGCGTGGGTTGCTGACCCTGGAGCAACAGGGGGCCGAACACTTCTTCGGCGAGCCGATGCTGGATATCAAAGACTGGATGCGCACCGACAGCAACGGCAAAGGCATCATCAACATTCTGAGTTCTGAGAAGCTCTATCAGATGCCGAAGCTTTACGCCGCCAGCCTGCTGTGGATGCTCTCTGAGCTCTACGAACAGCTACCCGAAGCCGGTGACCTGGAAAAGCCCAAACTGGTGTTCTTCTTTGACGAAGCACACTTGCTGTTTAACGATGCCCCACAGGTACTGCTGGACAAGATTGAACAGGTTATCCGCCTGATCCGTTCCAAAGGTGTTGGCGTCTGGTTTGTTTCGCAAAATCCGTCAGATATTCCGGACAACGTGCTCGGGCAACTTGGTAACCGCGTGCAGCACGCCCTGCGCGCCTTTACGCCGAAAGATCAGAAAGCCGTTAAGGCTGCCGCGCAAACCATGCGTGCCAACCCGGCCTTTGATACCGAAGCCGCCATTCAGGCGTTAGGCACCGGTGAAGCGCTGATATCGTTCCTGGATGCGAAGGGCAGCCCGTCCGTGGTGGAACGCGCCGTGGTGATCGCGCCCTGCTCGCGCATGGGGCCGGTTACCGACGATGAACGTAATGGTCTGATTAACCACTCTCCGGTTTACGGGAAGTACGAAGACGAGGTGGATCGCGAGTCCGCATTCGAGATGCTACAAAAAGGGGTCCAGGCGACAACTGAATCGCAGGATGCGCCTGCCGCTAAAGGGCAGTCTGTCGCCGTGGATGACGGTATTCTCGGGGGGCTCAAAGACATCCTGTTCGGCAGCACCGGGCCGCGGGGCGGCAAGCGTGATGGCGTTGTACAAACCATGGCGAAAAGCGCCGCGCGACAGGTCACTAATCAGATAGTGCGCGGCATGCTGGGAAGCCTGCTAGGCGGCCGTCGCCGGTAGACGGGGAACCCACGGGCGGCCAAGCGCCGAGCCCTGTACACCCTTCTCCTGTAGATAGCGGTCGATTTCCACCATCCCCGTCCAGCGGTTCTCACACCAGAGCGGTGCCAGAAGCGTTGGGCGGCGGGCGCTGGCTGAAATGCGGTGGTAGACAATTTCCGGCGGTGTGTGGCGAATCATCTCCCCCGCCGTCACCGTATAGTCCTCAAGCTCAATACCGCTTAACCGCCCGGCCTCCCAGGCTTTGGCCATAATGCTGCCCTTCACGATATGCAGCGGGTGCAGCTTGATACCGTCCACGCCGGTCTCAACCACCTTTTCCAGCGTCTCCAGACCGTGCTGTCGCCCTTCCCCCGGTAAACCGACAATCAGGTGCGAACAGACCTTCAGCCCACGCTCACGGGCAAGCCGCGTGGTGCGCTGGTAGCAGGCGAAATCATGGCCGCGATTGATTCGGTGCAGCGTTTTGTCATGTGCGGTCTGCAAGCCCAGCTCCAGCCAGATCTCGTAACCTTGTTCTTTGTACTCGCTGAGCAGCTCCAACACCGCCTCCGGTACGCAGTCCGGGCGCGTGCCCACGCACAGCCCAACGATGTTAGCCTGACTGACGGCCTGCTGATACATAGAGCGCAGTACCTGCACCTCAGCCCAAGTGCTGGTGTAGGCCTGGAAATAGGCCAAATATTGCTTTGCGCGGTTCACCAGGCTCGCCTGATGGGCAAGCTGTTCAGCGATAGATTTATGCTGCTGGGCTTCGTCAGCAAACGACGCAACGTTACAGAACGTGCAGCCACCACGCCCGATGGTGCCATCGCGATTCGGGCAGCTAAAGCCGCCATGCAGCGTCAGCTTATGAACCTTTTGCCCATAGCGTTGCAAAAGATCCCCACCAAACATATTGACTAATTTCTGTAACTGCATAATCTGATAGACCGTCCCGGAGAAAGGGGACAAGCCTGCCATTTTTAGCCTCTGTCGGCGATGACCTGGATCAATCGCCCTGGACGGCCTTTATCTATATGAATAAATACTCAGGATTACTGCAATTTCATTCACAACCCTCGTGATTACTTTTCCTTATGTTCTGATTGTTTTTTTCATTTATAGCGCCATCACTGAAAAACAGTGGCTTTATGCGGGTTTGCAGTCAATGCCAGATTATTATTCTGCTATAAAACTGCTATTCAGCACGCTACATTGATAATACCGCTTTCATATAGTGAGTCAGATCACACTCCGCTGCGTCCTGCCAGGGCATGCAATCAATGTAAAAATAGTTAAATACCCTTTAATTACAATTAGATAAACTCTCTTTAGCACATTTTTGTATAAATAAGATTGCCATTTGACCTGTGTACCAATTCCCGATAAGTTGGAAATCCGCTGGAAGCTTTCTGGATGAGCGGCCTGCTCATCATATTTATGCAGTAATTGAGATTCCCTCTGAAGCAAGTCCTCAAACTTGTTTACCTGCGCGAAAGGATGAAAAGAGGGCGAATGCGAGGTCCGCGTATGAAACGCAAACCCCGTCGCCATGCTCTTTCTGTGCCTGTGCGCCACGGTAAAGTTCAGTGGGAAGCCCGACGAGCCTGGGGAGGTTCACTGATATGTTGTACGATAAATCCCTTGAGAAGGATAACTGTGGTTTCGGCCTGATCGCCCACATAGAAGGCGAACCTAGCCACAAGGTAGTGCGTACTGCCATTCACGCACTGGCCCGTATGCAGCACCGTGGTGCCATCCTTGCTGATGGTAAAACCGGCGACGGTTGCGGTCTGCTGCTGCAAAAACCCGATCGTTTCTTCCGTATCGTTGCGGAAGAACGCGGCTGGCGTTTAGCCAAAAACTACGCTGTCGGTATGCTGTTCCTGAACCAGGATCCTGAAAAAGCTGCCGCCTCACGCCGCATCGTCGAAGAAGAACTTCAACGTGAAACCCTGTCGATTGTCGGCTGGCGCAATGTGCCAACCAACGAAGGGGTGCTCGGTGAAATCGCCCTCTCCTCGCTGCCTCGTATTGAACAGATTTTTGTTAACGCGCCTGCGGGCTGGCGTCCACGCGATATGGAACGCCGTCTGTTCATTGCCCGTCGCCGCATTGAAAAGCGTCTCCAGGACGATAAAGAGTTCTACGTCTGTAGCCTCTCGAACCTGGTGAACATCTATAAAGGTCTGTGTATGCCGGCTGACCTGCCGCGCTTCTACCTGGACCTGGCGGATCTGCGTCTGGAATCGGCCATTTGCCTGTTCCACCAGCGCTTCTCCACCAACACTGTTCCACGCTGGCCGCTGGCTCAGCCGTTCCGCTATCTGGCGCACAACGGCGAGATCAACACCATCACCGGTAACCGCCAGTGGGCCCGCGCCCGTACCTATAAGTTCCAGACGCCACTGATCCCTGACCTGCACGATGCCGCACCGTTCGTAAACGAAACCGGCTCGGACTCCAGCTCCATGGATAACATGCTGGAACTGCTGCTTGCGGGCGGGATGGACATCGTTCGCGCCATGCGTCTGCTCGTGCCACCTGCCTGGCAGAACAACCCGGATATGGATCCGGAGCTGCGCGCGTTCTTCGACTTTAACTCCATGCACATGGAGCCGTGGGACGGCCCGGCGGGCATCGTGATGTCCGACGGCCGCTTTGCTGCCTGTAACCTGGACCGTAACGGTCTGCGTCCGGCGCGCTACGTCATCACTAAAGACAAACTCATCACCTGTGCCTCCGAAGTCGGTATCTGGGATTACCAGCCTGACGAAGTGGTTGAGAAAGGCCGCGTCGGCCCGGGTGAACTGATGGTTATCGACACCCGCGGCGGACGTATTCTGCACTCCGCTGAGACCGATCACGATCTGAAAAGCCGCCATCCGTATAAAGAGTGGATGGAGAAAAACGTGCGTCGTCTGGTGCCGTTTGAAGATCTGCCAGACGAAGAAGTAGGCAGCCGCGAGATGGACGACGACACCCTCGCAAGCTTCCAGAAACAGTTTAACTACAGCGCGGAAGAGCTGGATTCCGTTATCCGCGTGCTGGGTGAAAACGGCCAGGAAGCCGTGGGCTCCATGGGGGACGATACCCCGTTTGCCGTGCTCTCCAGCCAGCCACGCATCATTTACGACTACTTCCGTCAGCAGTTTGCGCAGGTCACCAACCCACCAATCGACCCGCTGCGTGAAGCCCACGTGATGTCGCTGGCGACCAGCATCGGCCGCGAGATGAACGTCTTCTGCGAGGCCGAAGGCCAGGCGCACCGCCTGACCTTTAAATCGCCGATCCTGCTGTACTCCGATTTCAAACAGCTCACCACCATGAAAGAGGAGCACTACCGCGCTGACACGCTCGATATCACCTTCGACGTGGCCGAAGCGAGCCTTGAAGAGACGGTGAATGCCCTGTGTGACAAAGCCGAACAGATGGTGCGTAACGGTACCGTTCTGCTGGTGCTGTCTGACCGAAATATCGCGAAGAATCGCCTTCCGGTGCCTGCACCAATGGCAGTCGGTGCTATCCAGACCCGTCTGGTAGAGAAGAGCCTGCGCTGCGACGCCAACATCATTGTTGAAACCGCGAGCGCACGCGACCCGCACCACTTTGCCGTGCTGTTAGGGTTTGGTGCGACGGCTATCTACCCGTATCTGGCCTACGAAACCCTGGCTCGCCTGGTGGATACCCGCGCAATTGATAAAGAGTATCGTGCGGTGATGCTGAACTACCGTAACGGCATCAACAAAGGTCTGTACAAGATCATGTCCAAGATGGGCATTTCGACCATCGCCTCCTACCGCTGCTCGAAGCTGTTTGAAGCGGTTGGCCTGCATGATGACGTCGCAAATCTTTGCTTCCAGGGCGTGGTCAGCCGCATCGGCGGCGCCGGTTTTGCTGACTTCCAGCAGGATCTGGTGAACCTGTCAAAACGCGCCTGGCTGGCACGTAAGCCATTGGATCAGGGCGGTCTGCTGAAATACGTTCACGGTGGCGAATACCACGCCTATAACCCGGACGTGGTGCGCACGCTACAGCAGGCGGTTCAGAGCGGCGAGTACAGCGATTATCAGCAGTATGCTGAGCTGGTAAATAACCGTCCGGCGGCGACGCTGCGCGACCTTATTGCCCTGAATCCGGGTGATGAAGCGGTCAGCATTGACGAGGTTGAGCCTGCATCCGAACTGTTCAAACGCTTCGATACCGCGGCGATGTCCATCGGCGCGCTGAGCCCGGAGGCCCACGAAGCGCTGGCGGAAGCCATGAACAGCATCGGCGGAAACTCGAACTCCGGCGAAGGCGGTGAAGATCCTGCCCGTTACGGCACCAACAAAGTGTCCCGTATCAAGCAGGTGGCATCAGGCCGCTTTGGCGTGACGCCAGCATACCTGGTTAACGCCGACGTGATTCAGATTAAAGTCGCTCAGGGTGCGAAACCGGGCGAAGGCGGTCAGTTACCGGGTGATAAAGTCACCCCGTACATCGCAAAACTGCGCTATTCCGTACCGGGCGTGACGCTGATCTCCCCGCCACCGCACCACGATATCTACTCTATCGAGGATTTGGCGCAGCTCATTTTCGACCTGAAACAGGTCAACCCGAAAGCGATGATCTCCGTGAAGCTGGTTTCCGAGCCGGGCGTCGGTACCATCGCAACGGGCGTAGCAAAAGCCTATGCGGATCTCATCACCATCGCCGGTTATGACGGCGGTACCGGTGCAAGCCCACTCTCCTCCGTGAAATATGCGGGTTGTCCGTGGGAGCTGGGGCTGGTGGAAACTCAGCAAGCGCTGGTTGCGAACGGTCTGCGTCACAAGATCCGTCTGCAGGTGGATGGTGGCCTGAAAACTGGCCTCGACATCATCAAGGCGGCGATTCTGGGTGCGGAAAGTTTCGGCTTTGGCACCGGTCCAATGGTTGCACTCGGCTGTAAATACCTGCGTATTTGCCACCTGAACAACTGCGCAACCGGCGTTGCAACCCAGGACGAGAAACTGCGTAAGAACCACTATCACGGTCTGCCGTTCAAAGTGACCAACTACTTTGAGTTCATCGCCCGCGAAACCCGCGAGCTGATGGCACAGCTGGGCGTGAAGCGTCTGGTAGACCTGATTGGCCGTACCGACCTGCTGAAAGAGCTGGAAGGCTTCACCGCCAAGCAGCAGAAGCTGGAGTTGAGCAAGCTGCTGGAAACCGCGCAGCCGCATCCTGGCAAAGCGGTCTACTGCACCGAGAACAACCCGCCGTTTGATAACGGCGTGCTGAACGCGCAACTGCTGCAGCAGGCGAAACCGTATGTTGACGACAAGCAGAGCAAAACGTTCTGGTTTGATATTCGCAACACCGACCGTTCCGTGGGTGCCTCCCTCTCCGGTTACATCGCGCAGACGCACGGTGACCAGGGGCTGGCTGCTGATCCGATTACCGCGCACTTCAGCGGTACTGCGGGCCAGAGCTTCGGCGTGTGGAACGCAGGCGGCGTTGAGCTGTATCTGACCGGCGATGCCAACGACTACGTCGGTAAAGGCATGGCGGGTGGTCTGCTGGCGGTGCGTCCGCCTGTCGGTTCAGCTTTCCGCAGCCACGAAGCCAGCATCATCGGAAACACCTGTCTGTACGGCGCGACCGGCGGCCGTCTGTTTGCTGCGGGCCGTGCGGGCGAGCGTTTTGCGGTACGTAACTCCGGTGCAATCACCGTGGTGGAAGGCATTGGCGATAACGGCTGTGAATACATGACGGGCGGGATTGTTTGCGTTCTGGGTAAAACCGGCGTGAACTTCGGCGCAGGCATGACGGGTGGTTTTGCGTACGTCCTGGATGAAGACGGTGAGTTCCGCAAACGCGTGAACCCGGAGCTGGTGGAAGTGCTGGACGTTGACACGCTGGCTATCCACGAAGAACACCTGCGCGGTCTGATTACCGAACACGTGCAGCATACCGGTTCTTCGCGCGGCGAAGAGATCCTGGCGAACTGGCCGGCGTTCTCTGCGAAATTCGCGCTGGTTAAACCGAAGTCCAGCGATGTTAAAGCACTGTTGGGTCACCGTAGTCGTAGCTCAGCAGAGCTGCGTGTGCAGGCGCAGTAAGGAATTCAGATGAGTCAGAACGTATACCAGTTTATCGACCTGCAGCGTGTTGATCCGCCAAAGAAACCGCTGAAAATCCGTAAAATTGAATTTGTTGAAATCTATGAGCCGTTTTCAGAAGGCCAGGCTAAAGCACAGGCAGACCGCTGCCTGTCCTGCGGTAACCCTTACTGCGAATGGAAATGTCCGGTGCATAACTACATCCCGAACTGGCTGAAGCTGGCCAACGAGGGGCGTATCTTTGAAGCCGCCGAGCTGTCTCACCAGACCAACACCCTGCCGGAAGTGTGCGGCCGCGTGTGTCCTCAGGACCGTCTGTGTGAAGGCTCCTGTACGCTGAACGACGAGTTTGGTGCGGTTACCATCGGTAACATTGAGCGTTATATCAACGATAAAGCGTTTGAGATGGGCTGGCGTCCGGATATGACCGGCGTGAAGCAAACCGACAAGCGCGTGGCAATCATCGGCGCGGGCCCGGCGGGCCTGGCCTGTGCGGACGTGCTGACCCGCAACGGCGTGAAGGCGGTGGTCTTTGACCGTCATCCGGAGATCGGCGGTCTGCTGACCTTCGGTATCCCGGCCTTCAAGCTGGAAAAAGAGGTCATGACCCGTCGTCGTGAAATCTTTACCGGCATGGGTATCGAGTTCAAACTGAATGTGGAAGTAGGCCGCGATGTGCAGCTCGACGACCTGCTTAAAGATTACGACGCCGTGTTCCTGGGCGTGGGCACCTATCAGTCCATGCGCGGTGGTCTGGAGAACGAAGACGCGCCGGGCGTTTACGACGCTCTGCCGTTCCTGATTGCTAACACCAAGCAGATCATGGGCTACGGCGAAACCGCCGATGAGCCGTTCGTCAGCATGGAAGGCAAACGCGTTGTCGTACTGGGCGGTGGTGATACGGCGATGGACTGCGTGCGTACCTCCATTCGTCAAAATGCGGCACACGTGATCTGCGCCTACCGTCGTGACGAAGAGAACATGCCGGGCTCTAAACGCGAAGTGAAAAACGCGCGTGAAGAGGGCGTGGAGTTCCAGTTCAACATCCAGCCTCTGGGTATCGAAGTGAATGCCAACGGTAAAGTGAGCGGCGTGAAGATGGCGCGTACTGAGATGGGTGCGCCGGATGCGAAAGGCCGTCGTCGCGCCGAGATCGTAGCCGGTTCTGAGCATGTGATCCCGGCCGATGCCGTCGTGATGGCGTTCGGTTTCCGCCCTCACAGCATGGAGTGGCTGGCGAAGCACAGCGTGGAGCTGGACTCTCAGGGCCGCGTCATTGCACCTGAAGGCAGCGACAATGCTTTCCAGACCAGCAACCCGAAAATCTTCGCCGGTGGCGATATCGTTCGCGGTTCTGACCTGGTGGTCACCGCGATTGCCGAGGGTCGTAAGGCGGCAGACGGTATACTGAACTACCTGGAAGTGTAAAAAAAACAGGCCCGATTGGGCCTGTTTTTTTATTTGACGACGCGAAGAGCCGGACGACCACCGCGCGGAGGCGGATCGTCATCAGGATCATTGTCGTCATGATGATCGGGTTTATCGCCATCAATAAGCGACATCACCGTGTCGCTTTCGCGCTCATCGGATGCGTTGTCATCATTCAGGCTGGCAACATCCTCGTCGTATGCTGCTTCCGGCTCAAACATCGTGCCTGCGCCGTTTTCACGCGCGTAGATCGCCAGTACCGCAGCCAGAGGAACGGACACCTGACGCGGCACACCGCCAAAGCGCGCATTAAAGCGCACTTCGTCGTTGGCCAGTTCCAGGTTGCCCACCGCGCGCGGCGCGATGTTCAGCACGATCTGTCCGTCACGCGCATATTCCATTGGAACCAGCACGCCCGGCAACGTCACATCCACAACCAGGTGCGGCGTGAGCTGGTTATCCAGCAGCCATTCATAGAAGGCGCGCAGCAGATACGGACGGCGTGGGGTAAGTTGTGACATTTCCACAGTCATTAGCCTCGGCCAAGACGCATTTCACGTTCAGGTTCAGTTAACGATGCCAGGAATGAATCACGTTCAAATACGCGAGTCATGTAGCCCTTAAGCTCTTTCGCACCCGGACCGCTGAACTCTACGCCCAGAGTCGGCAGACGCCAAAGCAGCGGTGCCAGGTAGCAATCCACCAGGCTGAACTCATCGCTCAGGAAGAATGGCTTCTGACCAAACACAGGGGCAATTGCCAGCAGCTCTTCACGCAGTTGCTTACGCGCTGCGTCGGCTTCAGAAGAGGAACCGCTAACGATAACGTTCATCAGCGAGTACCAGTCTTTCTCGATACGCTGCATGTACAGGCGGCTTTCACCACGCGCGACAGGGTAAACCGGCATCAACGGCGGATGTGGGAAACGCTCATCCAGATATTCCATAATGATACGGGATTCCCACAGGGTCAGCTCGCGATCCACCAGCGTCGGTACGCTTTGGCTCGGGTTGAGATCGATCAGATCCTGAGGTGGGTTATCCTTTTCCACATGCTCGATCTCAAAACTGACACCCTTCTCGGCCAGCACGATACGAACCTGATGGCTATAAATGTCAGTAGGACCAGAAAACAGCGTCATTACCGAACGTTTGTTGGCAGCGACAGCCATGAAAACCTCCAGGTATATTCAGAATTTTTACTGCTACCGGCCCAACAGGGGCCAGCCAGATGTTGTATCGCCCATCCCAGAGAAAACACATTGTTCAAGAATCGAACAAAAATCGAGTATTCACCGATATTTGGGCAGAAAATTGGATGATAGTTTACCAGATTTTGATGGCTTTGTGGTGAGGGGATTCTGGAAATGTGGAAAAAGAGGAGATATATGAATTTATATTGTGGATAACCTGCACATTATCCATAAAAAAACCCGCCGAAGCGGGTTTTTCGCCAATCGTTCTGCGTAAGCAGAAAATGATTAACGTTTGGAGAACTGTGGACGACGACGTGCTTTACGCAGACCCACTTTCTTACGTTCAACCTGACGAGCGTCACGAGTAACGAAGCCAGCTTTACGCAGTTCAGAACGCAGGGATTCGTCGTACTCCATCAGAGCGCGGGTGATACCGTGACGGATCGCACCTGCCTGACCGGAGATACCACCACCTTTAACGGTGATGTACAGATCCAGTTTTTCTACCATGTCAACCAGTTCCAGCGGCTGGCGAACTACCATGCGGGCAGTTTCGCGACCGAAGTATTGTTCCAGAGAACGCTGGTTGATTACGATTTTACCACTGCCCGGTTTGATGAAAACGCGAGCTGCGGAACTTTTGCGGCGACCAGTGCCGTAGTATTGATTTTCAGCCATTGCCTATAATCCCGATTAGATGTCAAGAACTTGCGGTTGCTGTGCCGCGTGGTTGTGCTCGTTACCTGCGTAAACTTTCAGTTTACGGAACATAGCACGACCCAGCGGGCCTTTTGGCAGCATGCCTTTAACCGCGATTTCAATCACACGCTCAGGACGGCGAGCAATCATCTCTTCAAAGGTCGCTTCTTTGATACCACCGATGTGGCCGGTGTGGTGGTAGTACATTTTGTCAGTACGCTTGTTGCCGGTTACAGCAACTTTATCAGCGTTCAGAACGATGATGTAATCACCGGTATCAACGTGCGGAGTGTATTCCGCTTTATGCTTACCGCGCAGGCGACGAGCCAGTTCAGTAGCCAGACGGCCCAGAGTTTTACCGGTCGCGTCAACAACATACCAGTCGCGCTGTACGGTTTCTGGTTTAGCTGTAAAAGTTTTCATTAAAAGCTTACCCAAATAATAAGTTACACGTTGGTGAACACCCAAACGTTTAGTCAGTTGAGGTTCACACGACAAAGTCCGGCAAACCTACCCCTTCGAATAGCACATGCCGACACATAGAAAGTTTCGGGAAAAAAACCTTCTCGTAACGTGGGGTCGCAAGATTATAGAGAAGTTGAGGTCAAAGATCGACCCTTAAATGTGATTTGGAATGGGTTTTTCGGGGGGAGGTATTGCGCGGTCTGGTGCCCTCCCCCAGTTCCTCTCCCACAGGGAGAGGCTGGCATTTATGGCATATGCTCAAGCTTGAGGTATTCCTCGCTCTGCATCTCCTGCAGACGCGAGAGGCAACGCTGGAACTCGAACTTCAGCCGCTCTCCCTGGTAGATCTCATATAAAGGTACCTCAGCGCTAATCACCAGCTTGACGTGCCGCTCATAAAATTCATCCACCAGCGCAATGAAGCGTCGTGCTTCGCTCTCCATCAGCCGCGTCATGACCGGAACGTCCAGCACCATCACGGTATGGAACAGGCGTGAAAGCGCAATATAGTCGTGCTGGCTGCGGGCATCCACACAAAGTGTTGTGAAGGAGACGGCCAGCGTTTGATTCTCTACGCCAAGCGTGGGCAACGGGCGATGGTTAATCTCAAGCTCCGGAGCGTTTTCACGTTTTGCCCCCGCCAGCGCCAGCCAGAGTTTATCCATTTGATGGGTTGTCTCGGCGTTCAGCGGTGAGAGCCACAGGTGCGCCTGGGTCAACGTACGCAGCCGGTAATCCACCCCGGCATCCACATTCATAATGTCACAATACTGCTTGATGGCGTCGATGGCAGGCAGGAAACGTGCGCGCTGCAGACCGTTGCGGTACAGCTCGTCCGGCGGGATGTTCGATGTGGCAACCAGCGTAATCCCGCGTGCAAACAGCGCTTTCATCAGGCCGCCCAGCAGCATGGCATCGGTGATGTCAGAAACAAAAAATTCGTCAAAGCAAAGCACGTCCGTTTCCGCCTTAAACCTGTCGGCCACAATCTCAAGCGGATCGCTTTTGCCCTGCAGTGCAGTTAGCTCTTCATGAACCCGCAGCATAAAACGATGGAAATGCAGACGCTTCTTACGTTGGCCCGGCAGACTCAGATAAAACAGATCCATCAGCCAGGTTTTTCCGCGCCCTACGCCGCCCCACATATATAAGCCGCGTACAGGAGCATGAGCCTGTGGTGCTTTTTTACCGAGCAACCGCCCAAATGCCGCCTTTAGCCCACCATTCTGTTCGACTTCAGCAGGTTTTGCCGTGAGTTCCTGATAAATCATCTCCAGACGGCTTACCGCCTCACGTTGAACGTCATCCGCTTGATGAGTGCCGTCGTTAAGGGCCAGTTGATAACGCGATGCAGGGGACAGGTTTTGCATAATCTTATTGTTATTCCTTCAATTAAACCTCACCAGCAGCCGTGACTGATGAAAAAAAGGCCGTTCTACACTACGCGATGATACGTCAGGATTCCACTTCTACAGAAATAGCGGTTATAGTGGTATTATCAGGCACAGGCAGGAGCCGAGCCAACACCCTACGGAACAACAAGACAACGGGAGAAGTTCATGACCTGGGAATATGCGCTAATCGGTTTAGTCGTCGGCATCGTCATCGGTGCTGTGGCCATGCGTTTCGGTAATCGCAAATTGCGTCAGCAGCAGTCACTGCAGTACGAACTGGAAAAGAACAAAGCGGAACTGGAAGAGTATCGTGAAGAGCTGGTCAGCCACTTTGCCCGTAGCGCCGAGCTGCTGGACAATATGGCGACCGACTATCGTCAGCTGTATCAACATATGGCAAAAAGCTCCAGCAGCCTGCTGCCGGAAATGACCGCGGAAACCAATCCGTTCCGCAACCGTCTGGCAGACTCTGAAGCCGGTAACGATCAGGCACCCGTTCAGATGCCTCGTGACTATTCAGATGGCGCGTCAGGCCTGCTGCGTGGCGGTGTAAAACGCGATTAATCGCACAACCTGAATTTATTTTACGGGCGCAGCGATTGCGCCCGTCCTTTCTTCATGACCCCAGCTATCATTTAGTTAAGCACCTCATTGTTCAGCGGTTTAAAATTCAATAACATCAACGTGTTTTTGGGGCCGTTTTTCCTTTATTCCAGGTTACGAGAGTCAACATCGATGAAGAAAAAAAACCAGCTGTTGAGCGCTATCGCGTTAAGTGTCGGGTTATCTCTCTCGGCGTCCTTCCCTGCCCTTGCCGCCATCCCCTCTCAGGTGCCCGGTCAGGCAGCCATTCCAAGCCTCGCGCCGATGCTGGAAAAAGTGTTGCCTGCGGTCGTCAGCGTACAGGTTGAGGGTACGGCTGTACAAAGCCAACGCGTACCGGAAGAACTGAAAAAATATTTTGGCGATGAAGCTCCCGACCAGCAGGCTCAGCCTTTTGAAGGTCTGGGTTCAGGCGTCATTATTGATGCGGCCAAAGGCTATATTCTGACCAACAACCATGTCATCAGCCAGGCCGATAAAATCAGCGTACAGCTTAATGATGGACGTGAATTTGATGCCAAACTGATTGGCGGCGATGACCAGAGCGATATCGCGCTGTTGCAGGTGCAGAACCCGAGCAACCTGACTCAGATTACCATTGCGGACTCCGACAAACTGCGTGTCGGTGATTTTGCCGTTGCCGTGGGCAACCCCTTTGGTTTAGGGCAGACCGCCACCTCCGGGATCGTCTCGGCGCTGGGACGTAGCGGCCTGAATCTGGAGGGGCTGGAAAACTTTATTCAGACGGATGCCTCCATCAACCGTGGGAACTCCGGCGGGGCATTGCTCAACCTGAATGGCGAGCTGATTGGGATTAACACGGCTATTCTGGCCCCTGGCGGCGGCAGCATTGGAATTGGTTTTGCCATCCCCAGTAACATGGCCAAAACGCTTGCCCAGCAGCTGATCCAGTTCGGTGAAATCAAGCGCGGGCTGTTGGGGATCAAGGGAATGGAGATGAGCGCGGATATCGCCAAAGCGTTCAACATCAACGTGCAGCGGGGCGCATTTGTGAGTGAAGTCCTGCCAAACTCCGGTTCGGCAAAAGCCGGCGTGAAATCGGGCGATGTGATCGTCAGCCTGAATGACAAGCCGTTGAGCAGCTTCGCAGAGCTACGTTCGCGCATTGCCACGACAGAACCTGGCGCCAAAGTGAAGCTGGGCCTGATTCGTGACGGCAAGCCACTGGACGTTGAAGTCACGCTGGATAAGAGTACCTCGTCATCTGCCAGTGCGGAGCTTATCGCCCCAGCGCTGCAAGGGGCAACGTTAAGCGATGGGCAGTTGAAAGACGGAACGAAGGGTATTAGCATCGACACCGTTGAGAAGAGCAGCCCTGCCGCGCAGGCCGGATTACATCAGGATGATGTCATCATTGGCGTAAACCGCAATCGCGTGCAATCCATTGCCGAGCTGCGCAAGGTGCTGGAAAGTAAACCGGCGGTTATTGCCCTGCAGGTTATGCGTGGCAATGAATCTATCTATATTCTGTTGCGCTAAGCATTTGCGATGCCGGACATCACCGCTGCGTGTGATGTCCGGATAACTCATGTTATGCTGCAAATCGTCCCTTTTTTAACGACACGCGCATCATGCTTTTAAAGCTCTTACGTTCAATTGTCATCGGTTTGATTGTCGCTGGCCTGCTGCTGGCGGCAATGCCGTCTTTACGTCAGTTTAATAAACTGACGGCTCCCCAGTTCGACAGTACGGATGAAACGCCGGCCACCTACAACCAGGCCGTTCGCCGTGCCGCACCTGCCGTGGTGAATGTCTATAACCGCGGCCTTAATAGCTCAACCCATAACCAACTGGAGATCCGCACCCTCGGCTCCGGGGTGATTATGGACGAGCGCGGCTATATTATTACCAACAAGCACGTGATTAACGATGCCGACCAGATTATCGTTGCCCTGCAGGATGGTCGCGTGTTTGAGGCATTACTCGTGGGGTCTGACAGCCTGACCGACCTGGCCGTCCTGAAAATCAACGCCACGGGCGGTTTGCCGATCATTCCCATTAATCGCAAACGTACCCCTCACATTGGTGACGTCGTCCTGGCTATCGGTAACCCTTATAACCTGGGCCAGACGATTACCCAGGGAATTATCAGTGCGACGGGTCGTATTGGCCTCAACCCCTCCGGGCGGCAGAACTTCCTGCAAACCGATGCGTCGATCAACCGCGGTAACTCCGGCGGTGCGCTGGTTAACTCACTGGGTGAGCTGATGGGTATCAATACCCTCTCGTTCGACAAGAGCAACGACGGCGAGACACCGGAAGGGATCGGCTTTGCCATTCCGTTCCAGCTGGCGACCAAAATTATGGATAAACTGATCCGTGATGGACGGGTGATCCGTGGTTATATCGGAATAGGTGGCCGTGAAATTGCACCAATGCATAACCAGGGCGGCGGTATTGATCAGATTCAGGGCATCGTGGTCAACGAGGTATCACCTGGCGGCCCGGCAGACAACGCGGGAATTCAGGTTAACGATGTCATTGTGTCAGTTAATGGTACGCCAGCGGTCTCGGCACTGGAGACCATGGACCAGGTCGCAGAGATCCGACCGGGCTCTATTATCCCTGTTGAAGTCATGCGCAATGATAAGAAACTCACGCTGCAGGTGACGGTTCAGGAATACCCGGCAACAAACTGACAGCTATAAAAAAACCGAAGCCAGTGAGTGCTTCGGTTTTTTTGCCGGGTGGCGCTAACGCTTACCCGGCCTACGAGAGACGGTTCGTTTTACTTGTTAACGAACTCTTCGCCCAGGGTGATATCTTTCTTCAGGGTATCCAGCATGCCTTCCATCGCGTGTTGTTCAAACGCGCTCAGTTTGCCGATAGGCTGACGTTCTTCGATACCATTTTTACCCAGCAGCAGCGGTTGAGAGAAGAAGCGAGCGTGTTCGCCGTCGCCTTCAACGTAAGCGCATTCAACAACGCCTTTCTCACCCTGCAGAGCGCGAACCAGTGACAGACCGAAACGTGCAGCCGCCTGGCCCATAGACAGAGTTGCAGAACCGCCACCCGCCTTCGCTTCCACCACTTCGGTGCCCGCGTTCTGGATACGTTTGGTCAGGTCAGCCACTTCCTGCTCGGTGAAGCTTACGCCTGGGATCTGCGACAGCAGAGGCAGAATGGTGACGCCTGAGTGGCCACCAATAACCGGAACTTCCACTTCTGTTGGCTGTTTGCCTTTCAGCTCAGCAACAAAGGTGTTGGAACGGATAATATCCAGCGTGGTCACGCCGAACAGTTTGTTTTTGTCGTAAACACCCGCTTTCTTCAGCACTTCTGCCGCGATAGCAACAGTGGTGTTCACCGGGTTAGTGATGATACCGATGCACGCTTTCGGGCAGATTTCAGCAATCTGCTGCACCAGGTTTTTCACAATGCCTGCGTTGACGTTGAACAGGTCTGAACGATCCATACCAGGCTTACGTGCCACACCTGCAGAAATCAGCACCACGTCGGCACCCTGCAGTGCAGGACGCGCGTCTTCACCGGAGAAGCCTTTGATTTTAACAGCTGTCGGGATGTGGCTCAGGTCAACCGCCACACCAGGGGTTACCGGAGCAATATCGTACAGGGAGAGTTCTGAGCCTGAAGGCAGTTGGGTTTTCAGTAGTAGGGCAAGCGCCTGGCCGATACCACCAGCAGCGCCGAGGACTGCGACTTTCATCCTAAACTCCTTATTATGGTTAACTTAAGTATCTGTAACTCCGTTGCGGCGACCATAATTCAGCGAGTAAATAATTACAATTTTCGTAGCTAAAGAATTTGAGGTCACGCGACTTTATCTCTCACCAGAAGACTATCTGACAACAGACGGCAACGAATTAAGAGGTGGTTACAATACACCCTGCCCCGCCACCAAAACAACATCATTTTGATAACATTTAATTTACTTTTAAGCTTATTTGCGCGGCGTGACCCAGGCATGTTTTCTGATAACGAAATCTGATAAAATCACTCCCTTTCATAACATTATTTCAGACTACCTCCCGGTAGATAATTTGCATAAAAATTCATCCACATGCATAATAATGTTGTTTCTATCGTCATATTCCGGGTGACTTATGCGAAGCTCGTCTAAGCAAGAAGAATTAGTAAAGGCGTTTAAAGCGCTACTCAAAGAAGAGAAATTCAGTTCTCAGGGAGAAATTGTTCAGGCGTTACAGGAACAAGGTTTCGATAACATCAATCAGTCGAAAGTCTCCCGCATGTTAACCAAATTTGGCGCGGTGCGTACCCGTAACGCAAAAATGGAGATGGTCTATTGCCTGCCAGCTGAACTTGGCGTGCCGACGACCTCCAGCCCGCTGAAGAATTTGGTTCTGGATATCGACTATAACGACGCCGTGGTGGTGATCCACACCAGCCCTGGTGCTGCGCAGTTGATTGCTCGCCTGCTGGATTCCTTAGGTAAAGCGGAAGGTATTCTCGGCACAATCGCTGGGGACGACACCATCTTTACCACTCCGGCAAATGGTTTCTCCGTCAAAGACCTCTACGAGGCAATTCTGGTTCTGTTCGAACAGGAACTCTAATCCCCTCTCCCCGTAGCACCGCTGCGGGGATCGTTCTGCTCCCGCTGCGTTTCCCTCTCGATTCCACTGCCCTGACTTTGACAAATAGTGCTTTTTACTACCTATTAACATTCATCTGGTGAATGCTAAATCAAAAAATCGCACAAAAAATCAAAATCCTATATCCATATGATTTAATTAGAGATCAATGCATAAAAAGGACAAAAAACACCCAACATTATGCAGTTTAGTTATAAAAAACGCATTGGTTAACACGTAATAACAACCGGAACAATTAGTCTGGTATTAATTTTTACCGTTATTAGTGTATACTTGATTTTGTGATGAGGGTCACGAAACAAGACCCCACTAAAAAATTCGACGAGGTAAAAATCATGAACATTAAAACTACTGTAGCGGCGCTGAGCGTCCTGTCTGTCCTGTCATTCGGTGCTTTCGCTGCTGATTCAATCAATGCTGACCAGGCGCAATCCCGCCAGGCAATCGGTACGGTTTCTGTCGGTGCAATCGGTACGTCCCCGATGGACATGCATGAGATGCTGAACAAGAAAGCGGAAGAACAGGGTGCATCATCCTACCGCATCATTGAAGCTCGTTCAGGTGACCACTGGCACGCTACTGCTGAGCTGTACAAATAAGTTTTAGCAATAACTGAAGACATAAATCTCCACTCAACGGCACCAGGCATAAAAATAGCTGTTTAACCCTTCTCGCCGTTGAGCAACAACCCTATTCAGGAGTAAAGACTATGAAAACCAAATTGATCATCGCAACCCTCGGTCTGGCCTCAGTTCTCTCTTTCGGCGCAAGTGCAGCCGTACAGCAAGTGAATGCCGACCAGGCACAAAATCTGCAGCCTATGGGCAGTGTATCCGTAACGTCTGTCACTGGTTCACCAATGGATATTCGTCACGAACTGGCCGCAAAAGCTGAAAAAGCAGGCGCCAGCAGCTATCGTGTTACCGAACTGAATCAGGGTGACCACTGGCATGCTACGGCAGAACTGTATAAATAAACCCTCGTCGTATTTCATCATACGACTTGCCCCTGACCTGCTGGTCAGGGGCTTTTTTTATGTCATTCAATGGCGCGCGTTAAAACGCAGTTGCCCTTCCAGCTCTTCTTCCGCTTCATCGAACAGTAATATCAGTGCGCCAAAACGTCTGCGCAGCTTATCGGGTAAATGAATGAACTCAATCTCCAGCGGGAGTGGCAACAGACTGCCGGTCACCACGTCCCACAGGGTATCCAGATTCGTCACGCTTTCCCGTTCAAGATCAAACACGCGGATAAATTCACGATAGAAGTCTTCCTGACTGTCGATCTCGTCAAAATCAAACGTATAGGTTTTCATTGCCAGCCACCCAGTCCAGGCGAGCGGCAGTTGCCGCCCTGTCTATTATAATCCCCCGATATGCAGGGTTTTGACTTCCAGATACTCTTCCAGCCCCAGCACGGAGCCCTCGCGTCCAAGGCCTGACTCTTTTACCCCGCCAAAAGGCCCGAGTTCCGTAGAGACGGCGCACTCGTTAATGCCAATCATCCCGCTCTCGATGGCCTGAGAAACACGGAAAACGCGTGAAAGGTTTTGGGTGTAGAAGTAAGCCGCCAGGCCATAAGGCGTGTTGTTGGCACGCTGGATGACCTCATCTTCTGAAGTGAAACGGAAGCACGCCGCAACCGGTCCAAACGTCTCTTCTTCTGCCAGCTTCATGCCTTCATGGCAGTCACCCAGTACGGTTGGCATCCAGAAATTCCCGCCAAGCGAATGGGGTTTCCCCCCTGCCAGCACGATTGCCCCGCGGGCAACGGCATCGTCGACATGCTCACGCACCTTGTTGACCGCAGCAGGTTCAATCAGCGGTCCGACGACAACGCCCTCTTCAAGACCATTCCCCACCTTCAGCGCCTTCACCGCATCGGCAAGTTTATTCACAAACTTGTCGTAGACGGTTTCCTGAATATAGAAACGGTTAACGCTCACGCAGACCTGCCCGGCATTGCGGAATTTGTTGGCGATAGCACCCTTAACCGCTGCGTCGATATCCGCATCCTCAAAAACGATATATGGGGCATTTCCCCCCAGCTCCATTGAGACTTTTTTCATGGTGTCTGCGGCGTTACGCACCAGCGTTTTGCCGACGGAGGTAGAACCGGTAAAGGAGATTTTACGCACGTCGCGGCTGGCCATGATCGCATCGCTGATTTCATGGGTATTCCCGGCCACGGCGTTGAGAACACCGTCGGGCACACCGGCCTGTTTAGCCAGGGTAAGCAGCGCAAAAGCACTGAGCGGCGTGTTATTGGCCGGTTTGATCACCCCGGTACAGCCCGCAGCAAGCGCCGGGCCTAATTTTCGGGTGAGCATCGCCATCGGGAAGTTCCACGGTGTAATCGCCGCGACAACACCAATGGGTTCGCGGGTCGCCAGAATGCGGGAACCGGGTTTGATCGGCGGAATAATTTCCCCGTTAGCGCGCTTGGCCTCTTCGGCAAACCACTGGATAAAGCTGGCCGCGTACTCCACCTCTCCTTCCGCTTCTTTCAGAGGCTTGCCCTGCTCGGTGGTCATTAACCGCCCGAGCCAGCTTTTATTTTCAATAATCAGTTCGTACCAGCGGTAAAGGATGGCCGAGCGTTCTTTCGCGGTTTTGGCTCGCCATGCCGGGAAAGCGTTGGTGGCTGCGGCAATCGCAGCTTCGGTTTCCGCTTTACCCGCTTTCGCGACTTTAGCGATGACCTCGCCGGTCGCCGGGTTAAGTACATCAAACGTCGTGTCCAGCGTTTTCCAGATACCATTAACCAGATACCCGGTCTGAAAAAGGATGTGGTCCTGAAGCGTCTCAGTCGTCATGTGTCCTCCCTTTCTGAATGTAAGAACGTGCTGGAATTAAGTATAGCCACAAAAAAACCGACGCTTTGGCGTCGGCTTTTTTACTTCAGTCAGTTATCTGTGAGGGCATTCTGGTAGCGGTGCAGCATAAACACCAGCCGTCCTACTGGCTCGGTTACCTGAGGCGGAGCTTCCCAGACTTTAAGCTTCTCCTGGTAGATATCGAGCTCTTCAAGCAGTTGCGTAAAGTAACGACGGCGTTTGTCATCGCTGGTCGCGGAAAGTACATGGTCGGCAGTGCGGCGTAGCTGACGGTGGAAAGCCGACAGATCGTCGTTGATCGGCACAGGTGCGTTACGCAGACGCTGGTGCGCGATGATCATGGTTAATGCCAGCCGGAACTTAGCGATGTCACCCGGGAACTTATTCAGCAGTAAAAACAGCTGCTGATAGAGCGCCGGTAAGTGGTTTTCTTTGCGACGTGCGGTATTGGTGGTCATCGACGACACGGCAGCGGAAACAAACTGGTTCAACAATACACGGCCCGTTCTTGCCTGTGAGTTATCGCGCACCAGCAGAATAACCATCATTGCCAGGAAGCACCCCACCAGCTGACCCAATGCGCTGTCGAGAAACTGGCTGAAATGGAAGGTCATCGGGTTATCCAGCACAATGATGTTAATCGTACTGGCCAGCGCCCCCAACGATCCCAGACGGCGCTTTTGCACTTCTATGCCGATAAAGAACGCCATCACCGCCAGGCTTATGCAGAGCAGCAACATGCTCTGTTGCGTGGACGGGATGATCACCAGGAAATAGAGCGCGCCTATCGGCAGAGCGGCAATGGTGCCGTACAGGAAATCAATCGCGACCATACGCGGGTTGGGCAGACGCATCGCCAGGGCAGTCACAACGGCAATCATCACCATTGCACCGCTGCCGGACGTCCAGCCAGTCCACAACCAGAACAGCGTACCGAGCATGCAGGCGAGGGTCGTGCGCCAGAAGTTGACCATCGCGTGATGACGCTCGGCAGATTCCGCCTTAATCACCACTTCTCCCTGCAGCACCTCTTCTTCCGTAGCGCTGATTTTGGTATTGCTAACCACGCCGCGTTTCAGCAGCAGGTAGCGCGTCGCGGACCCGACCCAGGTGTAGATGGTCACTGGTGTGTCGCGTTCCCCTGTCCAGGCAATGACCCGCCGCATGCGCTTAAGCTGCTTATGCACGTCCTGCACGGTTTCCACCGGCTCGGCAAACAGCTCGCGGAACGTATCGGTGACCGCTTCGGGACGGGTGTTCTGGATCAGATAGGTTTCGCACGCCTGGGTAATCAGCGTTAAGGAGACCGTATTGAGGGCTTTAAGGCGACGGTTAGCCCGGGCCCAGCGCGAAGACTCTATATTAAGGTTACTGCGCATCCCTTCCAGCGCCTGCGTGCGACGTACCAGCCCGCTCCAGGCCTTATCCACCTCTTCGCTGTCACCATGCTTGATGCAGAGCTGCATCAGCTGGTACTGGGCAACAATCAACGCATCCAGCTCGCGATCCACCTCTTGCTTGATAGAGCGAGGGGAGAAAAGCAGGTCAGCAACAATCGCGCAAACAATACCAATCACAATCTCACTGCAACGCTCCACGGCGAACTGTGGCGCAAGCAGCGGCTCGCTTTGGATAGTAATGACGATAATCAGCGCGGTGTAACCCGCCAGTCCCCAGGCGTAGGAGTTTTCCACTTTCACCAGAGACGAGACCCAGGTGCAGAAGCCAGCCCAGATACAGCACACCATCAGCATCAGCAGTGGGGTGCGGATCATCAAAATAATAATGGTCAGCGCCGCGAAACAGCCGATAAACGTCCCAATGATACGCAGCATCCCGCGATAGCGGATCGCACCAGAGTAAGGTTCACCACCGGCCGCAAATGCCGGACCAGCCGCGACAATTGCCGCCGTCAGCACCGCCCAGCGCGGGGTTTCAAGCTGGAAGTGGAAGCCAACAAACAGTGCCAGCACGATGGCACACGCCAGCTTCACGGCGAAGCGAATGTGCTGGTTGGCGATGGAGAAGATACCCATAGCGATTAGCCAAACTCGCGCAGACGGTGGGCAATTTTACGGAAGATCGACTCCTGGCTGGCATCCCGGTCTTTAGCGCCGGTAATCACCACCGTCGCCGTGGTACCCGCAGGCCACACATTCCCCTGCTGTTCGTCCAGATGGATACGCACCGGCACACGCTGAGCCAGACGCACCCATTCCAGGTTGGAGTCCACTGTCGCCATCCCTTTTGCATCCTTAGAACTGCTGGCGTTGGTCACCCCTGCCGCGACGCTGTCGACGGTACCTTTAAAGACGCGGTTACTGCCAAGCGGTGTAATTTCGGCACGATAACCCGGACGTACGCCTTCCAGCTTGGTCTCTTCCATATAAGCGAGCACGTAGAAGGAGTTCTGTTTAACCAGCGCCACGGCCGTTGAGCCACGAGTGATAAATTCACCGGCATAGACATTAAGGTTAGTGACCCAGCCATCGGCTGGCGCGCGGATCACGGTGCGCTCCAGATCGAGCTTTGCCAGATCGCGCGTCGCTTGCGCTTTGGCCATCTGGTGCAGCACGGTTTGCAGCACGTTATTGGACTGGTCGATCTCTTCGCGGGACATGGCCTGAATACCTAACTGGTTACGGCGGCCTGCCTCACGGCGTTTCTCTGCCGCCAGCGCCTGATAATAGGCCACGTCAGCTTCCGCTTCTTCCAGTGCTTTCTGGTAGCGAGGCTGGTCGATGGTGAACAGAACCTGATTTTTTTTCACCAGCTGGTTATCGTGAACGTTGACCGCCGTGATAAGACCGGCCACGTCGGGGGCTATGGCCACGACATCGGCGCTGAAACGCGCATCACGTGTCCACGGTGATTCCGTGTAATAGACCCAGGCCCGAAAAATAGCGATGAAGGCGAGGATAACCAGTGCCATGGTGATGGCGGTTCGGGAGATTTTTCTTGTTAGTGTTTTCACATCAACCTCAGACAAACATGCGCGATATCAGGTAAAACAGGCAGCAATACAGCGCGGTATTGAACAATGCAGGGTGCCAGACGAAATCGTAGATCCCGGTAGGAACCAGCACCTTGCGCACCAGCCAGAAGATCGCCAGTGATAAAAGAAGCTCGAAAAATATCGGTGGGAACGACAGACCGAACACCACGATAACGGGAAACAGACTCATGTTGACCTTGATAAGAGAGAGTGCAGGCTACAGAATTTTTTAGCGCACGCCATCGCAGAAGAGCAAGAAATGCCGGGCGAGAATGGCGCAGCCGTTAAGTAATTAATAATATATTAACGTAACTGTTATGCTGTTATCTATAATATGTGATCTAAATCACTTTTAAGCCAGAGTGAACAATGGAACGTTTAAAACGCATGTCAGTCTTCGCCAAAGTGGTTGAACTGGGCTCTTTTACCGCTGCTGCACGCCAGCTTCAGATGAGTGTCTCTTCAATCAGCCAGACGGTGTCCAAACTGGAAGATGAGCTTCAGGTCAAGCTGCTCAATCGCAGTACCCGCAGCATCGGGCTGACAGAAGCGGGTAAAATTTACTATCAGGGTTGTCGCCGCATGCTGCTTGAAGTGCAGGATGTCCACGAACAACTCTATGCTTTCAACAACACACCTATCGGCACACTGCGCATCGGTTGTTCTTCAACTATGGCACAAAATGTCCTCGCTGCCATGACAGCGGACATGCTGAAAGAGTATCCAGGATTAACCGTGAATCTGGTGACGGGTATCCCTGCGCCGGACCTGATTGCTGACGGGCTGGACGTGGTGATCCGCGTTGGGGCATTGCAGGATTCCAGCCTTTTCTCGCGCAGGCTGGGCAGTATGCCGATGGTCGTTTGCGCCTCGAAAAGCTATCTGGCGCAGTATGGTGTCCCTGAGAAACCCGCCGATCTCACCAACCACTCATGGCTGGAATACAGCGTTCGACCCGACAATGAATTTGAACTGATTGCTCCGGAAGGGCTCTCCACCAGACTGTTGCCAGAAGGCCGGTTTATCACCAACGATCCAATGACCATTTCGCGTTGGTTAGTGGCAGGAGCCGGGATCGCCTACGTGCCGTTGATGTGGGTGATCAACGAAATCAACAGCGGTGTACTGGAGATCCTGTTCCCTCGCTACCAGTCCGATCCGCGCCCGGTATACGCCCTGTACACAGAAAAAGACAAGCTACCACTCAAGGTGCAGGTGTGTATTAACTATCTGACAGACTATTTTGTGGACGTGGCGGAGCTGTTTCAGGGGATGCGAGGAAGAAGTAAGGAATAATTGATTATCGCGGATAAGCATATATTATATGAATATGTCCTGGATGAGATGCACATTCATTCAGGAATATTCCCTCACCACTATCAGTAATAGCTAATTGACACTTCCGTTACCCTCCCCTTACCTTATTAGTAGTCTGGCACTCAGACTGTTATTAATTTGTTACTGATATGAATAATAAAATGTATTCCGCAGGATGACATTGAACAAGGAAAAGAAATGAATATATTTGAACAAACACCACCTTCGCGCAGGCGCTATGGACTCGCCGCGTTCATTGGTTTGATTGCAGGGATTGTCTCTGCATTCGTGAAATGGGGAGCGGAGGTGCCACTTCCGCCACGTAGCCCTGGTGATTTATTCACTGCCGCATGCGGACCAGAGCAATTAATAAGAGCCGCAAGTCAGATTGACTGCTCGCGTAATTTTCTCAATCCGCCTTATGTGTTTTTACGCGACTGGCTGGGCGTCGTCGATCCTAACGCGGCGGTTTATACATTCGCCGGACATATATTTAACTGGGTCGGCGTAACACATATTATTTTCTCAATCGTCTTCGCCGTAGGGTATTGTGTAGTTGCGGAAGTCTTCCCGAAAATTAAACTCTGGCAAGGTTTGCTGGCAGGTGCGTTAGCCCAGCTTTTTGTCCACATGATCTCCTTCCCGCTGATGGGTCTGACACCGCCGCTGTTCGAACTTCCATGGTACGAACACGTCTCAGAAATCGTGGGTCATTTAGTCTGGTTCTGGTCGATCGAAATCATTCGTCGTGATTTGCGTAACCGCATCACGCACGAGCCCGATCCGGAAATACCGCTGGGTAACTTACGTTAAAAAAAAGGCGCTACCTCTGTAGCGCCATTTTTTTATGCATCGTCAGATCAGGCAGTGCCGCCCACCGTCAAATTGTCGACTTTCAGCGTCGGCTGGCCTACGCCAACCGGCAGGCTCTGCCCCTCTTTACCGCAGACGCCCACGCCGTTATCCAGCTTCAGATCGTTACCGACCATGGAAATCTGTTGCATGGCTTCAATACCGGAGCCAATCAGCGTCGCACCTTTCACCGCTTTGGTCACTTTACCCTTCTCAATCAAGTACGCTTCTGAGGTAGAGAAGACAAATTTACCGGAGGTGATGTCCACCTGACCGCCGCCAAAGTTTGGCGCGAAGATGCCGTAATCGACGGATTCGATAATCTCCTGCGGTGTAGATTTGCCCGGCAGCATATAGGTGTTAGTCATACGCGGCATCGGCAGATGTGCATAGGACTCACGACGGCCGTTACCCGTTGGCGCTACGCCCATCAGGCGCGCGTTGAGTTTGTCCTGCATGTAGCCTTTCAGCACACCGTTTTCGATCAGCACATTGTATTGGCCAGGCGTACCTTCATCGTCGATAGCCACCGAGCCACGGCGATCGCGCATGGTTCCATCATCCACCACGGTGCAAAGCTCAGACGAGACAAGCTGCCCCATCTGGCCGCTGAATACGGATGTACCACGACGGTTAAAGTCACCTTCCAGACCGTGGCCCACCGCTTCGTGCAGCAGAACACCCGGCCAGCCAGCACCCAGAACGACCGGGAATGTCCCCGCCGGCGCCGCGACGGCATTTAGATTCACCAGCGCCATGCGCACGGCTTCTTTTGCCCACGCGTCAGCGCGTGCTTCACCGTCAACATCGCCCAGGAACCAGTCATAGCCGAAACGGCCGCCACCGCCGCTTGAGCCGCGCTCGCGTTTGCCGTCGTCATCGACCTGCACGCTGATGGAGAGACGGACCAGTGGACGAACATCCGCGGCCAGAGTACCGTCCGTTGCCGCAACAAGAATCAGCTCATAGACGCCGCTCAGGCTGGCAGAGACTTCCTGCACACGCTTGTCGGCAGCACGCGCCACTTTGTCCACGCGGCGCAGGATATCCAGCTTCTCTTCGCGGCTCATGCTCTGCAGCGGATCGATGCTGGTGTAGAGCGCAGAGTGCTGCACTTCACCCAGCGTTTTCACACGACCATCGCCTGTATCCCGCACAATGGTACGCGCAGCCTGAGCACTCTGCTCAAGGGCGGTCAGGCTAATCTGATCGGCATAGGCAAAACCGGTTTTCTCGCCGCTAACGGCACGGACACCGACGCCCTGGTCGATGTTATAAGAGCCGTCTTTGATGATGCTGTCTTCTAAAACCCAGGATTCGTGATAGCTCGACTGGAAATAGAGATCGCCGTAGTCGAGACGGCGTTCGGTCAGTTGACCAAGAATGGAGAACAGGTCCTGATGGCTCAGGCCGTTCGCTGCGAGCAAATGTTCACTTACCAGGTTCAGACTCATCGTATTGCTACTCGTTCGTTGCCGCCTGTGGCGGTATAAAGATCGTATTTATTGAGAGTGAGGCAATTACCTGCCCACGTCAAATCATTGCTGTGCTTCTTTGCGCGGCTGGCGCAGCACTTCATTAATCTGCGGTTTATCTACCGGGCCGGTAATGTGGTAGCGCAGAATGGAAACCTTGCTCCAAAGCGGACCCAGCACTTTACTGGCGGCAAACACCGCCGCACCGACTATCGGGTTCACCACAAAGGCCGCAGCCACGCCAACGCTCGCGGAAATTTCCGGTGCCACCACGGCTTCCATATCCAGCTCTCGACGCACGAGGTTGACCGAGCCTTTCATCGCGATATCCGCTTCCAGGCCGTCCACCAGCGTGTCGTCCGTATGCAGAACGCCATCCTTGATCCACGCCGTGCTGCGAATGGAATCGTAGTAGAAACCTTCGCTGAATGTGTCACTGAAATCGAAGCGCAGCTTGCGCAGCAGCGCATCAAAACTCAACAGGCGCAGGATCTGCCCGGCGCGCCCCGTGCTCACGTCGGCGATTTCACCTTTACCGAAGCGGGTTTTCAGAATGCCATTGAGCGAGGCTTCATCCGGCGTCCACGGCGCGGCACGCCAGTGAAGATCGTAATCAACATCAAATGACGAACCGCGAAGCGGCGTGGTAATGCCAAAGAAATTGGCCGCGGCATCCAGCTTGTTGCCTTTAATGTCACCCTTCAGGGAGGTACGCTGCTCGCCCGGGTTATTCACCCATTCGCCTGCGGCCGTCATGCGTCCAAAACCGGTATCGACCAGGCCACCGGTGAGCGTGAGCGTATTTCCCTGAATAGCGAAATCACCGTCGATACGGCCATATTTTTGCCCCCACAGCCAGCATTCAGCACAGCGCAACTGGAGATCGGGCCAGCCGTTAAAATCGACGCGAGCGGTTTTACTCAGCGGTGACGTCTCTGCCGGTTTATCTTTCCCGATCGTGGTGCTTGCCGGGTTGTAGTAGAGATAGCGGATCGCCGCCTGCCACGGCGCATGATTGCGCATGGTCAGTGCGCCATTGATCTCTCTGCCCTGAGCCTCGACTTTCGTGCCGTTAGGCGTTGGCTGAGAGACAATACTCAGGTTGTTCCACTGCTGTCCCCCCAGCATTAGTGACGGCGTGCGTACGGTAATGGTCTGCGGGAACTGAGCGGTTTCATCAACGTTTTGTCCAACACCTTTCTGGAACAGCGCCAGCCACTCAGCACCGTCCAAAGGCGGGAGATTCAGCTCAATGCCAGTCTGCTCCGGCAGCGGCGGTGTCGAACGGCTATCAGTTGTCCAGATGGCTTTGTCGAGAGTGAGTTTGCGGTTGAGCAGCCAGCGGCTGTTGAAGTGGTTTGTCCCGCCCGCGCTTCCGGTCAGCTCGAAGCTGTTCAGGTTACCATCGACGTTAAGCTTTACTGGCAGCGGCAGTCCGGCCTGCTTATCCAGCGGTGCAGGTAGCTGGCTATGAAGGTTTTTCAGGTCACCCGTAATGTCGACCTTATAATGTGCGCCAGCGTGATAAGGCAGTTCGATTGCCACGTTCCCCTTCCAGGATGCCGAGCCATCCACTGACCCTTCAATCGGTTTCGGCAGGACATCCATACGCGCTGGCTGCCAGTTACCGTCGAGATTGACAGCCACCTGATACGCCTTTTCACCCTCGGTGGTCGTAAAGTCGATATTTACGGGCTGATTAAACCAGCTGGCAGTGAGCGGCTCGCTCTTCAGGTTACCGTTCACAAAGCTGAACTGCCCACTGAGATTTTTCAGCGTACTTTCAAGAGGTTTGATATACAGGCTGTTATTCTTCAGACGGACGTCGCCTTTGGCAGTGGTCATCTCACCGTCCAGCGGGATATCGAGATGTAAGCTAGCATTCACATCGCCATCAAGCTGCAGTTGCTGAAGCGTCGCCGCCAGCGACTCTTTCAACGGCGTCTCCTCAAAATACGGTCCTACCGCTTTCCCTGGACCGTTGATATCCGCATCAATGAGCAGTTTCTCTTTTGAATAATCCGGGATGTTTGCCGTCAGATTGCTGGCCGTCACACCGCCCAGCGCGACGCTGTCTGACTTCATCCATAATCCGTCATTGAGGAAGTTAAGTTCGATATCCAGGTTTTTCAGCGCGGGCCAGCCCGGCTGGAACGCAAAGGTGGCATTGTGCAACGGCACCAGTACCTGGAACTGACCTTCATTATGTTTGTACGGGAAAAGATGTGGGTTACCGCCATAGACCAGCGTGGCGTTCTCCGCCTGTCCGCCCTGGATCGCGCCGCTCAGATAGTCCACCAGCGCTTTTCCCATCAGGTTTTCCGGGAAATAGCGCCAGGCCTGAGAACCATCGTTGGTACTGATCCCGGCCAGAATCCCCAACCACGGCTCATCACCCTCTGGTTGCAGATAGCGAAAATCACCGCGCGCATGTACGGCTTTGGCTTTTACGTCGATATGGCGGCCATCAAGCTGGAAGCCCTTATCGTTTTTGAGCCAGTTAAGTACCGCACTGCCTTGTTCAATTTCCAGTGGCGCGCGGAAGACCGTCTCGTAAGGCATTTTGGCGTCATGCATATCGACCGTCAGCCTGCCGTTCTCTACGCTACCTTCCAGCTTGCCGCTAAAGTGCTCCGCGCCCGGCAGTAACTTCCACTGCTTCCAGGCAAGATCTTTCCAGGTTGCCTGAAAACGGGTTTTTTCCGTCGCCTGGAGCGGAATATCCAGCGCCAGCGTATCGATCTTTCCGCTCGGCTGTGTGGCCAGCCAGATTTCCCCGAGATCTGAAGAGAGCTTCGTCGCCATTGAGCGCAGGCCTTCTATTGCGGCCAAATCCAGGTTACTGGCGCGAATACGCAACTCATCGCTGCGTTTACTTTCCATACCGCCTACATCCTGCTCAGGCATCCAGGCAAGCGTCAGCGCGCCGCGCGGCCACGGTTTGTTGTCCATGGTGATGCGCGTGTCTGGAATGGCAAACTGCCAGCCCCCTTTCTCCTGCGTCACGTGCGCGGTGAGGTTATCAACGGAAAGCTGATGCTGCTGTTTTTCTCCCTTCCAGCTCGCTCCCCCCTGCTTCAACCAGATATCACCGCTGGCAAATTCGCCTTTCGTCAGAGTCATCCAGCCTTCAAGGCTGAAACGGGCGGTTTCCAGCTGCATATTTTGCTGAAGCCAGTCTCCCAGCCACGGTTTTACATCCACATCGTCGGCCTGAAGCCATACCTTGCCGTTGTTGAGCAAGCCATCGTCGTCTCGCAGATCCATGCGCACCTGCATCACGCCGTGCTGACCGTTCAGACTGGAGAGATTCACCTGCCCCTCGGCGCGGTGTCGATCCTTGCCATTCAACCAGGTCAACTGGGGGATCGCCAGTTCAGCGCGCTGGCCAGAAAGGGTAATAAAGCTCACTTCGCTGTCACGAAGATCGAAATGATCGAACTGACGCAGGAAGAGATCGCTGAAACGGTTGGCTTCAAGACCCTGGCTACTGTCACCACCCGACAGCGGCGTATTGGTCAAAAACTGGAGTTGATAAAAGGTGAGATCGCGAAACTGCCAGCGAAGATGCAGCAGGCTTTGCCAGACGTCCAGCGCCAGGGTCACGCGTTTGATTTTCAGGTAGCCGCCATCTTTCAGGCTGGCGTTGATATCCCGGACATCGAGTGTCGGGCCAAAATTCTGCCAGTTAGCACTGATCTGGCTTACATCCACCGGCACGCCGGTAGTGGATTCGATTTTCGCCAGCAGCTGCGGACGCCAGCTGTCCAGATGCGGTAATACGAGGCGTAGCCCGCTCACGAGCAACGCGACAATCACGACCAGCGTTGCCCCTGTAAGCAATAAAATCCCCGGCAATCGCCTCACGCATCTCTCCTTGTCAGCATTCGTCACGCAGCGTACTGCGCTTACATCATCACGACGTCAAACTGCTCCTGGTTATAGAGCGGTTCAATTTGTACTTTTACCTGTTTGCCGACAAAGATTTCCACTTCCGCCAGCGCGTGCGACTCTTCGCCTTTCAACGCTTCAGCCACCGCAGGGGAAGCATAGACCAGAAAACGATCGGAGTCGTAGGCATGATGAACACGGACGACTTCGCGCATGATTTCGTAGCAGACGGTCTCAACCGTCTTTACCGTTCCGCGTCCATGGCAGGTTGGACATTCATTACACAGTACATGTTCAACGCTTTCACGGGTACGCTTACGCGTCATTTCCACCAGCCCGAGCTGCGAGAAACCGTTGATGCTGGTTTTCACACGATCTTTACTCAGCGCCTGCTCCAGCGAGTGCAGCACGCGGCGGCGATGGTCTTCATTACTCATATCGATAAAGTCGATGATGATAATGCCGCCCAGGTTGCGCAGACGAAGCTGGCGCGCAATCGCCTGCGTCGCTTCGATGTTGGTATTGAAGATAGTGTCATCCAGGTTACGGTGACCAACAAACGCCCCGGTATTGATATCAACGGTGGTCATCGCTTCGGTCTGATCGATGATCAGATACCCACCAGACTTCAGTTCAACCTTGCGCTCAAGCGCACGCTGGATCTCGTTTTCGACATCATAAAGATCGAAGATCGGCTGACGCCCAGTGTAATGCTCCAGCAGGCCAGGCATCTCGGGGATGTATTCAGCGGTAAACTCCAGCAGGGCTTCATAGGTCAGGCGGGAATCCACGCGAATACGGTCGAGCTGTGCATCGGCAAAATCACGCAGAACACGTTGAGCAAGCGCCAGCTCACCATAGAGCTGGTAGCGGGTCTGGTTGCGTTTTTTACGCTCCATCACCTTGGTCCAGACGCGCTTCAGGTAAGCCGCATCAGACGCCAGGTCTTCTTCGCTGATCCCTTCCGCTGCGGTACGGATGATAAACCCACCCTGTTCATCGCAGTAGGCGCTGACCACTTTCTTCAGACGCTCGCGCTCGGTTTCACTCTCAATACGCTGCGAAACGCCCACGTGCGATGCGCCGGGCATAAAGACCAGATAACGGGAAGGTAAAGTGATGTCGGTGGTCAGACGGGCACCTTTGGTGCCGAGGGGATCTTTCACCACCTGTACCATCAGATCCTGACCCTGACGCACCAGTTCAGAAATATCGCGGACGGCAAATTGCTTTTGCTCTTCACCTGCAACGCACTCGGTGTGCGGCATGATATCGGAGGCATGTAAAAATGCCGCCTTATCCAGTCCAATATCTACAAAAGCCGCCTGCATACCCGGTAGTACACGACTGACACGACCTTTGTAGATATTGCCTACTATTCCGCGTCGCGCTTCGCGCTCAATATGAATTTCCTGAAGAATGCCACCATCAATGTAGGCCACACGGGTTTCCGATGGCGTTACGTTTACCAACAATTCAGCCGTCATAATTATCCCTTCCCTCACGCAGTGAGTTAAAATTGCTCAGCAACTCATACGTTTCCACCAGCGGTAAGCCGACTACGGCGTGATAGCTGCCATTAATCTTCCTGACAAAACAGCCACCCAGCCCCTGAATACCGTATGCACCTGCCTTATCCATCGGTTCACCGCTGGCAATGTAAGCGGTGATCTCGTCGTCGGTAAGTACTCTGAATGTCACATCCGTCACGACCAGGCAATCCAGCACATTCTGGCTGTCTGCCAGTGCGACGGCCGTCATCACCTGATGCGTTTGCCCGGACATTTTGCGCAGCATACGCGCCGCATGATCGGCGTCGCGCGGTTTCTCAAGCACTTCACCGTTAAGAATAACGATGGTATCTGCCCCCAGCACCGGAAGGTCACGTGGCACACTGGCTACGCCAGCCTGCGCTTTCTCGCGCGCAAGGCGAGACACGTACTGTTGAGCACTTTCGCCCTCAGCACGTTTTTCTTCAATGCCGGTCACGATGCGTTCAAAAGATACCCCTAACTGCGTCAGGAGTTCCTGACGGCGCGGGGAGCCAGAAGCGAGATACAAAGACGTCATAGAAACCTTTTATTGCACGGCAAACTGCTGGCGAATCTTACGCATCAGCAGGAATAACCACGGCCAGAGCACACCGTTTACTACACTACTCCAGAACACTTCCGGTCGGAAAGAGACGTTGATCACTAAAAACTCTGCCCAGAAAACAACAATATCCGCAGCAAGCGACAACAACATCACTACCAGGGCCTGTTGCCAGAGCGCGAGGTTACGAAAGAGCTGGAATTTAAGTGCGACGAGGTACGCAATAATGCTCATGGACAACGCGCGCACGCCAAGCGTAGAGCCACTAATGAGATCCAGTATGGCACCCATCACAAAACCTGTTCCGACATTTACGCGATGCGGCAGGGCAAGGATCCAGTAGAGCAAAATGAGTAACACCCAGTTTGGCCGGAAAACAAGAATGTCATCCGGCCAGGGCATAACCTGCAGTAACAGCGCAATGAGAAACGAGAGCCAGATGACCCAGCGTCCCTGGCTACGATAACTTGCCACTACTGCCCTCCCGAAGAGAGTTTAGGCGGTGGTGGCGCATCCGGCAGCGGCTGCGTTAATCCTGTTGCTGGCGCCGGGACTGGCGCAGGCGGCCCCATGGAATCTGCAGGCGGGAGAACCTGCGGCATCATCTGCATCAGACGCTCATTCGCCACACGATGCACCTCTTCAGGCGTCATCGGATTAGCACCATTACGATCGGCGCCCCACAGCAGCAGCAGATAGCGCAGACGCTGTAAACCTGCGGTTGGACGCGCCTGAATCACGGTATAGGCACGCTGAGTATCGAGCTTCACCGAAGAAACCACCGCAACCGGATAGCCTTCAGGGAAACGTCCACCCAGACCGGAGGTCACCAGAACGTCACCGACACGGATATCCGTGTTCGCTGGCAGGTGTTCCAGTTGCAGATCGTCCGTACAACCGTTACCGGCGGCGATCACGCGAATGTCATTACGCAGGACCTGAATCGGCAGCGCATGGGTAGCATCGCAAATAAGCAGAACGCGGCTGGTCAGTTTGGCCACGGCAACAACCTGGCCCACAACGCCTTTATCACTGATGACTGGCTGACCTTCATACACACCGTTCACGCTACCTTTGTCGATCACAACCTGATCGCTGTAAGGATCGTTTACGGTGGAGATCACCTGCGTCACCATCTTCTGCTCATCCTGACGCAGCGGCGAGCCGAGCAGTTCACGCAGACGCGCGTTTTCCTGCTTGTATTGCCCCAGCATCAGCAGCTCGCTGTTTTTCAGCAGCAGTTCCTGGCGTAGCGCCCGGTTTTCGAGTTCGAGTTGGTCACGCGAAGACAGCGTTTGAGAAACGGAGTCGAGTAGTTCGCGGGGACCATTTGATACAAAGTAGAAAGGACTGACGGCGGTATCCATGTACGTTCTGATCTGACTGAACGTACCGAGGCGGCTATCGGCAATAATGACCCCAAGCGCCACCAGAACCGCCAGAATGAGGCGAAACTGTAGCGATGGGCCACGGCTAAAAATTGGCTTCATAGGCTATGCGTATTCTCGCGTCAGAGAGAAAGGGTAGCGATGCGCTACCCTTTCACAATGACTACTCTTCGCTGAACAAGTCGCCGCCGTGCATGTCGATCATTTCCAGCGCCTTGCCACCACCACGGGCGACGCAAGTCAGTGGATCTTCTGCAACTACGACAGGAATACCTGTCTCTTCCATTAACAGGCGGTCGAGGTTACGCAGCAGCGCACCACCACCGGTCAGAACCATACCGCGCTCGGAGATATCGGACGCCAGTTCTGGCGGGCACTGTTCCAGCGCAACCATTACCGCGCTTACGATGCCGGTCAGCGGTTCCTGCAGTGCTTCCAGAATTTCGTTGGAGTTCAGGGTGAAGCCACGTGGAACACCTTCAGCCAGGTTACGGCCGCGAACTTCAATCTCACGCACTTCATCGCCCGGATACGCAGAGCCGATTTCGTGTTTGATACGCTCTGCAGTGGCTTCACCGATCAGAGAGCCGTAGTTACGGCGCACATAATTAATGATGGCTTCATCGAAGCGGTCACCACCGATACGTACAGAAGAGGAGTAGACCACACCGTTCAGAGAGATAACGGCAACTTCAGTGGTACCACCACCGATATCCACCACCATTGAACCGGTTGCTTCAGACACAGGCAGACCTGCACCAATTGCCGCAGCCATTGGCTCTTCAATCAGGAACACTTCACGAGCACCTGCACCCTGGGCAGATTCACGGATTGCGCGACGCTCAACCTGGGTTGCGCCAACCGGCACACACACCAGAACACGCGGGCTTGGGCGCATGAAGCTGTTGCTGTGAACCTGCTTGATGAAGTGCTGAAGCATTTTTTCAGTCACGAAGAAGTCAGCGATAACGCCGTCTTTCATTGGGCGAATGGCGGCGATGTTGCCAGGGGTACGACCCAGCATCTGCTTCGCGTCATGACCCACTGCAGCGACGCTTTTCGGCGAGCCTGCACGATCCTGACGAATGGCCACAACAGAAGGCTCATTCAATACGATGCCTTGTCCTTTTACATAAATAAGGGTATTCGCGGTACCCAGGTCAATGGACAGGTCATTGGAAAACATGCCACGAAATTTTTTCAACATACTAAGGGATAATCCTGAAAGCTGGGGCGGAAAACAAAATCCGCTTACTTTACCAACCACACGCAGCAGCGACAAGGCGCAAAAATCATCTGCAACGGTGAAAATTTGTGCAGTACGTTTCCTGATGTTACAAAATTGATCCCTGATTCCCTCAGGACTGAGTCAACAGCAGCGTCCCTCACTGACATTTGTAACCCGTTAAAGGTCGTTCACTGGCTTTTTGCTCGACATACTCAAAGCTACAGGCGCGATATTCTACGTGAAAACAGCGTAAACGGCAGGTCAAACAGAGTATCTTTGCAAATATTTTTTCACGTTGGTGTCAAGCGGCTGAGAGGCGGCAAAAAAATCCCCCTGACCACCGGTAACACCGCGCTCTGTTAACATCTGCCATTCGCCTCTGGAGCGCACACCTGTGGCAAATACTTGCGTTCGCGTTCCCTTGCACGCTTCAACCAGACTCTGTACCAGCAGCTGGTTTTCCGTGCGCTTCTCAATATTCCTCACCAACCCCGGATGTAGCTTTAATAACTCCACATCCAGCTCTTTGATCCAGTTAGTACTGACCAGCGTTAACCCGGCATGCGTAACGGCTACACGCGAGCCGAGCGCATTGATCAAACGTACCACCGGGCGCAACCGGCTGATGTGTTGACCTACATCCGCCTCAGCAAGTTCAAAAATAATATGTTTGCGTTGCGATTTTTCGCATTGCATTAATGTATCACGCAGCCAGCGCTGAAAACGTGGGCGTATTAACGACTCTACGGTGACCTGTAATGCCAGGGTTTCTTCAGGCCAGAAGGATAAAAAAGGAATCAAGCGGCTAATTTGCTGCCGGTCATACTCTTCGGATAGCCCAAATTGCAGTACCATCGGCAGATATTCCGCAGAGATGACTTCTTCTGTGCCGTCAAAAATACGGCACATCAATTCACGATGATGAACATGACCGTTTTTCATGACTGCAGGTTTTTGATAAATACGTGGCCCGCCGCGGCTGAGCATTTGCTCGATCAGCGTTCGCCAACGCACATTGCCACGCCCTTTTTCCGGCAGCGAGTCGTCATAAACCGCCCATCCGTTCGCCCCTTGTAACACGGCGTTGCGGGTCGCCGCTTCCGCGTGTTCCATCACTTGTTCTGTCGATTGCCCGCCGCGCCAGGCACAGATCCCCATATGCACCATATCGTCCCTGTCGAGCATTTTGCTCTGCGGCAGTGCATCCACCGCCTTCAGCAGCTGGCTGGCGATGCTTTCCGACTCTTTTAACGTGCGATGCGGCAACAATACGGCAAAATCGCTGCGGTGATATCGGGCCAGCAGTGCCCCCGGGTAACGCATAATAAAGGTGGAGAGCAGGTTGATTAGCGTAAAGAGATTTTCTTCCGCAACCCGCTGTCCCCAGGTGTCGCGCAGGAGATCGAAGTCAGGCAGGCGAATCATCATTACCACCCCGTGCGTCCCCACCTTTTCCGGGTCCTCAAGCAACGTGGCCAGTTGGTTGTCAAAGAACAGGCGGTTGTTAAGGCCGGTTTTATTATCCTGGGCGGCATAAGAGCTGATCAGCGTATCCATACGGCTGCGCTGGTCACTGGCGAACTGGATTTCTGAGAGCAGCGTATCCAGCGCGCTACTGGCGCGTGCAGGCCATTCATGGACTGAACCACGCACCTGCGGGCCGCGTTCACCGTTAAGGATCCGCACGGAGCGCACCTCCAGCAGTTCCTGACCGGAGAGCTGGCGGCGCAGCCAGCGGACAGCAAGAAAAATAAGCAGGACGATAAACGCAACAGCAACGGTGAGTGGCGCAGTGGTCATCATGGAGCGGAAATAACTGGCCATCGGATCAAGGTAGACCATGTGCAGGGTCATCCCAGGATTTTTAAGTGAGTGCACAGTCACTTCCCGATACTGGCTCACCACACCTGCCGGCCGATAACTTTCCTGCCGTATATGGCTAAAAACCCGATGCTTTCCCTGCTGAATGTCTATCTGAACAATATCAACAGGTGCCATCAACTCATCCAGTTCACGGGAAAGTGCCGGCAGCGGCGTCGTCAGCAGACGAACATCAATCACCGAAGCAACAGCCTGGACCCGGTTGACCAGCTTGTCCTGAATGGCGTTATAAAAGCTCAGAGAGCAGCCGAGCAGCGTGACAAAAATGGTAAGCCCCGTCAGCAAGGTAATAAAAGCTGAGAACTTCGTCGTTAATCGCATCCTTGAGATTACTCCGTAGGTTGATGGGGTAGCGAGTAAGCGCTAACTTGCATTTCAAATGCGGCATACTATCAAATCGGCTGTAACTGGCAATTTATTGCGTTAAATCGACATTGCTTTTCCCTGAGCGAGTATAGTCTTCAGAAATTATTTTCCAATCATCCGAGTCATGAGGACCCCGTATGCAGGCTTTGATCTTAGAACAGCAGGACGGCAAAACGCTTGCCTCAGTGCAACCCGTTGAAGAGAGTCGCTTACCGGAAGGCGAAGTCACCGTCGACATCGACTGGTCCAGTTTAAATTATAAAGATGCACTGGCTATCACCGGCAAAGGGAAAATCATCCGAAATTTCCCTATGGTACCCGGTATTGATTTTGCTGGCCGGGTTCATACCAGCGAAGATCCGCGTTTCCATACCGGCCAGCAGGTATTGCTCACCGGCTGGGGCGTAGGTGAAAACCACTGGGGTGGTCTGGCAACGCAGGCGCGTGTTAAGGGTGACTGGCTGGTCCCCATGCCGAAGGGGATGGATGGCCGCAAAGCAATGATCATTGGTACAGCAGGCTTTACCGCCATGCTGTGCGTGATGGCGCTGGAAGATGCGGGCATCCGCCCGGAATCAGGTGAAATTGTCGTGACCGGCGCCAGCGGTGGCGTGGGTAGCACAGCAGTCACGCTGCTGCACAAACTGGGTTATCAGGTCGCCGCTGTTTCTGGTCGTGAAAGCACCCACGATTACCTGCGCCAGCTCGGCGCTAACCGCATACTTGGCCGCGACGAGTTTGCCGAAACCCGCCCACTGGAAAAACAGGTCTGGGCAGGGGCGGTGGATACCGTCGGTGACAAAGTGTTGGCGAAAGTGCTGGCGCAGATGAATTATGGCGGTTGCGTGGCAGCTTGCGGTCTGGCAGGAGGATTTGCCCTGCCAACGACGGTGATGCCATTCATTTTGCGTAACGTTCGCCTGCAGGGGATCGATTCCGTGATGACGCCAGCGGCCCGTCGTCATGAAGCCTGGGAACGCCTGGTGCGCGATCTGCCTGAATCCTTCTATACCCAGAGCGCAACGGAAATTAGCCTCAGCCAGGCACCGGAATATGCCAGTAAGATCATGGACAACCAGTTCCACGGTCGCGCGCTGGTGAAAATTGCCTAATCTTCAAATTTTCGTGACATATTCGCGCGAATCCTTCTCCTCCGTCATGCTTAGAAAAACGCATGACGGAGGATGCCATGAAAAATAGAAAACTGACGGAAGCCGACGTAACGTCTGAATCTGTCTTTATGTTACAGCGCCGCCAGATCCTGAAAATGCTCGGTATCAGCGCTACCGCACTGACGCTTTCCCCAACGGCACACGCCGACCTGCTCGACTGGTTTAAAGGCAACGACAGGCCGAAAGCCCCTTCCGGCGCACCACTCACCTTTACCAAACCGGCCCAGTGGCAAAACACGTTGACGCTCACACCGGAAGATAAAGTCACCGGCTATAACAACTTCTACGAATTCGGCCTCGACAAGGCCGATCCTGCCGCCAATGCGGGAAGCCTCAAAACCGATCCGTGGACGTTGAAAATTGAAGGTGAAGTGGCAAAACCCCTGACGCTGGACCATCACGAACTCACCACCCGCTTCCCGCTCGAAGAGCGTATCTACCGCATGCGGTGTGTGGAAGCCTGGTCTATGGTGGTGCCGTGGATCGGCTTCCCGCTGCATAAACTGCTGGCAATGGCGGAGCCCACCAGCAACGCAAAATATGTCGCTTTCCAGACGCGTTATGCTCCTGACGAGATGCCTGGGCAGAAAGACCGGTTTATCGGCGGCGGGCTTGATTATCCTTATGTAGAAGGGTTACGCCTCGACGAAGCGATGCATCCGCTTACCCTGCTGACCGTTGGCGTTTACGGCAAAGCGCTTCCACCGCAAAACGGTGCCCCCATTCGTTTAACCGTACCGTGGAAATATGGTTTCAAAGGGATTAAATCTATTGTCAGCATTAAGCTCACCCGCGAACGTCCGCCAACCACCTGGAATCTGGCCGCCCCGGGCGAATATGGTTTCTTCGCCAATGTGAACCCGCATGTGGATCATCCACGCTGGTCGCAGGCAACCGAGCGTTTTATCGGTTCCGGCGGTGCGCTGGACGTGAAGCGCCAACCGACGCTGCTGTTTAACGGTTATGCGGATGAAGTGGCTTCACTTTACCGTGGTCTCAATTTACGGGAGAACTTCTGAGTGCGTTTAACGGCAAAGCAGATAACCTGGCTGAAAGTGCTGCTCCACTTAGCCGGGTTGCTTCCTTTTATCTGGCTGTTCTGGGCCGTCAGCCAGGGACTCTTTAGTGCCGACCCGGCAAAGGATATCCAGCACTTTACGGGTAGGATGGCTCTGAAATTCTTGCTGGCAACCTTGCTCGTCTCGCCGCTGGCGCGCTACGCTAAACAGCCATTATTGATACGAACTCGTCGGCTTTTGGGGCTATGGTGTTTTGCCTGGGCGACGCTGCATCTCACCAGCTACGCCCTACTGGAACTGGGAATTAACAATCTGACACTGCTTGGCCGTGAACTGGTGACGCGTCCTTATCTGACGCTGGGTATCGTGAGCTGGCTGGTTTTACTGGCGCTAGCACTGACATCCACGCAGTATGCACAGCGAAAACTGGGCAGGCGCTGGCAACTTCTGCACAACTTCGTCTATCTTGTCGCGATCCTCGCACCCATTCATTATCTATGGTCGGTGAAGATCCTCTCGCCCCAGCCAATCCTGTATGCGCTGGCGGCCGTGGCGCTTTTAGCATGGCGTTACAAGAAGTTCCGCCAGTGGTTGCGATAGTTCGCGAAACTGTGCGTTTTCCCGCAGATTACCCGTCAACCGCAAATCTTTTTCGGATAGCGGTTGATAATCTTCCCTGATAAGACCAGTATTTAGCTGCCAAATGCTACGAAATCGTTATAATGTGCGACTTTGGTTCCCCCGACAGCAGGTTTAGACCTCTGAAAAGGTGACAATTGCGTTTCGAAGGTATATTTTGTTTTTTACCGGAAAATCGCAGGAGATAGCAGCACAATGGCTGATAAATTCCATATCTTAGTTTTAAACGGACCGAACCTGAACATGCTCGGTACCCGCGAGCCTGAGAAGTACGGCACGCTGACATTGGGTGAAATTGTTAACCGTCTGGGAACGGAAGCCGCGTCGCTCAATGTGGATTTGGATCATTTTCAGTCAAACGCGGAGTACGCACTCATCGACCGTATTCATCAGGCTAAAGACAATGTGGACTATATCCTGATCAATCCGGCCGCGTTTACGCACACCAGTGTTGCTATCCGCGACGCACTGCTCGCGGTGAGTATCCCGTTTATCGAGATCCACCTGAGTAACGTGCACGCCCGAGAGCCGTTTCGCCACCATTCGTATCTGTCGGATATCGCTGCCGGCGTTATCTGCGGACTGGGTGCTGACGGCTATTCATACGCTTTACAGACAGCGGTAAAACGCTTGTCACAATCAAACTAAACAAGAGTACGGAACCCACTCATGGATATTCGTAAGATTAAAAAACTGATCGAGCTGGTTGAAGAATCAGGCATCTCCGAACTGGAAATTTCTGAAGGCGAAGAGTCTGTACGCATCAGCCGTGCAGCACCAGCCGCTAGCTTCCCGGTAATGCAGCAAGCTTATGCTGCGCCAGTGCAGCAGCCTGCGCTTTCCGCAGCCGTTGCGCCAGCAGCTGAAGCCGCACCTGCCGCTGCAGCAGAAATCAGTGGTCACATCGTACGTTCCCCAATGGTTGGTACTTTCTACCGCACCCCGAGCCCGGACGCGAAGGCGTTCATCGAAGTGGGTCAGAAAGTCAACGTAGGCGATACCCTGTGCATCGTTGAAGCGATGAAAATGATGAACCAGATCGAAGCAGACAAATCAGGTACTGTGAAAGCGATTCTGGTCGAAAGTGGTCAGCCGGTTGAATTTGACGAGCCGCTGGTCGTCATCGAGTAACGAGGCGAACATGCTGGATAAAATTGTTATCGCCAACCGCGGCGAGATCGCACTGCGTATTCTTCGTGCCTGTAAAGAACTGGGCATCAAGACCGTCGCTGTGCACTCAAGCGCGGATCGCGATTTAAAACACGTATTGCTGGCGGATGAGACGGTCTGTATTGGCCCGGCTCCGTCCGTAAAAAGCTATCTGAACATCCCGGCTATCATCAGCGCCGCTGAAATCACCGGCGCGGTGGCAATTCATCCGGGTTACGGCTTCCTCTCTGAGAATGCCAACTTTGCTGAGCAGGTTGAACGCTCTGGCTTTATCTTCATCGGCCCGAAAGCTGACACCATTCGCCTGATGGGCGACAAAGTGTCTGCCATCACCGCAATGAAAAAAGCCGGTGTTCCAACCGTACCAGGTTCTGACGGCCCTCTGACCGACGATATGGATGCTAACCGTGCTCATGCTAAACGCATTGGCTACCCGGTGATCATCAAGGCGTCCGGCGGCGGCGGCGGTCGCGGTATGCGCGTTGTGCGCAGCGACGCTGAACTGGCTCAGTCCATCTCCATGACCAAAGCTGAAGCGAAAGCCGCTTTCAGCAACGACATGGTGTACATGGAAAAATACCTGGAAAACCCACGCCACATCGAAATTCAGGTGCTGGCTGACGGTCAGGGTAACGCAATCTATCTGGCAGAACGTGACTGTTCCATGCAGCGTCGTCACCAGAAAGTGGTCGAAGAAGCACCCGCACCAGGTATTACCCCGGAACTGCGTCGCTACATCGGCGAGCGTTGCTCCAAGGCGTGTGTCGATATCGGCTATCGCGGTGCAGGTACCTTCGAGTTCCTGTTCGAAAACGGCGAGTTCTACTTCATTGAGATGAACACCCGTATTCAGGTTGAACACCCGGTTACCGAAATGATCACCGGCGTTGACCTGATCAAAGAACAGCTGCGTATCGCTGCAGGCCAGCCGCTGTCCATCAAGCAGGAAGAAGTTGTGGTGAAAGGCCATGCGGTAGAATGCCGTATCAACGCCGAAGACCCGAACACCTTCCTGCCAAGCCCGGGTAAAATCACGCGTTTCCACGCGCCGGGTGGCTTTGGTGTACGCTGGGAGTCGCATATCTACGCTGGTTACACCGTACCGCCGTACTATGACTCAATGATCGGCAAGCTTATCTGCTACGGCGAAAACCGTGATGTGGCGATTGCCCGCATGAAAAATGCCCTGCAGGAGCTGATCATCGACGGTATCAAAACCAACGTTGATCTGCAGATGCGTATCATGAGCGACGAGCACTTCCAGAATGGTGGAACCAACATCCACTATCTGGAGAAGAAACTCGGTCTGAACGAGAAGTAATACAGCATCTTTGCGAAAAGGCCGGATTATCCGGCCTTTTTTATTTCTGGGGCCTGGAAAGCCTCATCATGTACAATCCCCGCTTTCTTCATCCACAAGGGACAAAAAATGGACAAACGTTTTGTTCAGGCCCATAAAGAAGCGCGCTGGGCGCTGTGGCTGACCCTTCTTTATCTCGCAGCATGGTTAGTAACCGCTTACTTACCAGATTCAACAGCAGGTATTACCGGCCTGCCGCACTGGTTTGAAATGGCGTGCCTGCTGGTACCACTGATTTTCATTCTCCTCAGTTGGTTTATGGTGCGCTTTATCTTCCGCGATTTCCCGCTGGAGGATAGTGATGCAAACTGAAATCATCACCGTACTGGTTGTCTATTTGATCGTCGTGTTTGGCCTCTCTTTCTATGCCATGCGCAAACGCAGTACCGGATCGTTTCTGAGCGAATATTTCCTCGGCAGCCGTTCGATGGGCGGGTTTGTGCTGGCGATGACGCTGACCGCGACTTACGTGAGCGCCAGTTCGTTTATCGGCGGGCCAGGAGCCGCATACAAATATGGCCTGGGCTGGGTATTACTGGCCATGATTCAGGTGCCCACCATCTGGTTGTCGCTGGGCGTTCTGGGCAAAAAATTTGCCATCCTTGCCCGTCGCTATAACGCCATAACGCTGAACGACATGCTGCAGGCACGTTATCAAAGCCGCGCGGTGGTCTGGATTGCCAGTATCAGCCTGATTGTCGCCTTCGTTGGCGCCATTGCCGTTCAGTTTATTGGCGGCGCGCGCCTGCTGGAAACGGCAGCGGGTATCAAGTACGAGACTGGCTTGCTCATCTTCGGGATCACGATTGCGCTGTACACCGCGTTTGGCGGTTTCCGCGCCAGCGTGCTGAACGACACGATGCAGGGCATGGTGATGTTGATAGGCACTCTGGTGCTGCTGGTTGGCGTCATCTACGCGGCAGGCGGCTTACACAATGCGGTAGAAACGCTTGAGCAGATTGACCCGAAACTGGTCAGCCCCCACGGTGCTGATGATATTCTGACGCCCGCGTTTATGACCTCCTTCTGGGTGCTGGTCTGCTTTGGCGTGATCGGTTTGCCGCACACCGCCGTGCGCTGTATCTCCTATAAAGACAGCAAAGCCGTTCATCGGGGGATTGTGATTGGTACCGTCGTTGTCGCCCTTCTGATGCTGGGTATGCATCTGGCGGGCGCGCTCGGACGGGCCGTATTACCTCACCTGACCGTGCCGGATCAGGTGATCCCAACGCTGATGGTACAGGTTCTGCCGCCGTGGGCCGCCGGGCTGTTCCTTGCGGCACCGATGGCAGCGATCATGTCCAACGTTAACGCGCACCTGCTTCAGGCTTCCGCTACCATCATCAAAGATCTGTTGCTTAGCGCGCGTCCGGCTAAAATGCATAATGAGCAGAAGCTGAAACGCATCTCAACCTGGACCACGCTGGTGCTCGGCATTCTGATGATGCTCGCCGCATGGCGTCCGCCTGAGATGATCATCTGGCTGAACCTGCTGGCATTTGGTGGGCTTGAAGCCGTATTCCTGTGGCCGCTGGTGTTAGGGCTCTACTGGGAACGTGCAAACGCGGCGGGCGCGCTGAGCGGCATGATTGTCGGCGGTGTGCTGTATGCCGTCCTCGCAACGTTTAAGATTCAGTACCTGGGCTTCCATCCGATTGTGCCTTCGTTACTGCTAAGTTTACTGGCGTTTGTGGTGGGGAACCGTTTTGGTCAGCCCGTCCCACAACCCGCTATGATTTCTACTGATAAATAAAGAGTTTTGCCATGCCGTGGATCCAACTAAAACTGAATACAACTGGCGCAAACGCCGAAGAGCTGAGCGATGCGTTGATGGAGGCCGGCTCGGTTTCCATCACCTTCCAGGACACGCATGACACGCCTGTCTTCGAGCCACTGCCGGGCGAAACCCGCCTGTGGGGTGATACCGACGTTATTGGCCTGTTTGATGCCGAAACCGACATGAAAGAGGTCGTCGCAATTCTGGAAAACCATCCTCTGCTCGGCGTGGGTTTTGTGCACAAAATCGAACAGCTGGAAGACAAAGACTGGGAACGCGAGTGGATGGATAACTTCCACCCTATGCAGTTCGGCAAACGTCTGTGGATCTGCCCAAGCTGGCGCGACGTTCCGGATGAGAACGCGGTTAACGTGATGCTCGATCCGGGCCTGGCATTTGGTACCGGCACTCACCCAACCACCTCCCTGTGCCTGCAGTGGCTGGATGGTCTGGATCTGGACGGCAAGACGGTGATCGACTTCGGTTGCGGATCCGGGATCCTGGCCATTGCGGCACTGAAACTGGGTGCAGCAAAAGCCATCGGGATCGATATCGATCCGCAGGCCATTCAGGCCAGCCGTGATAACGCCGAACGCAACGGTGTCTCCGATCGTCTGGAACTGTATCTGCCGGATGCGCAGCCAGAAGCCATGAAAGCCGATGTGGTGGTCGCAAACATTCTGGCAGGCCCATTACGCGAACTGGCTCCGTTAATCAGCGTGCTGCCCGTTGAGGGCGGTCTGCTTGGACTTTCGGGTATCCTGGCAAGCCAGGCGGATAGCGTTTGCGAAGCCTATGCCGATCTCTTTGCGCTCGACCCGGTGGTAGAGAAAGAAGAGTGGTGTCGTATTACCGGCCGTAAAAAATAAGCCCTGGGCGTGGTCATCAGGCCACGCCTTATCTCGTTTTGCTGCATAAAACCGCCTCCCTCGTCTCTGAATATCTTGTCCTAAAATGAGAGCCAGATCTCAAAGATGGCGGTAAAACTGTTGCTAAAAACAGCAGATTATCCCGCTTCAGCGAGGCATTTATTCAGAAATGATGAGAAGTTACGGGAAATTGTAAGCGTACATAAAACAAGCATTATCGCATAACACAATGATTTACATGGTGAATAATTTTTAACAGAGCGATTGAGCGGCGATTCCTTGATCTACAACAGAGGATTGTTCAAAGTTTGGCCTTTCATCTCGTGCGAAAAATGCGTAATATACGCCGCCTTGCAGTCACAGTATGGTCATTTCTTAACTCATGCGCATCGGACACCACCAGCTTAGAAATCGCCTGATCGCAGCCCCTATGGCAGGTATTACCGACCGGCCGTTCAGGACGCTGTGCTATGAGATGGGAGCCGGTTTAACCGTATCCGAGATGATGTCGTCTAACCCGCAGGTATGGGAAAGCGATAAATCCCGCCTTCGGATGGTGCACATTGATGAACCAGGTATCCGCACCGTGCAAATTGCCGGAAGCGTGCCTGAAGAGATGGCAGATGCCGCGCGTATTAACGTGGAAAGTGGTGCCCAGATTATTGATATCAATATGGGTTGCCCGGCCAAAAAAGTGAATCGCAAGCTTGCAGGTTCAGCCCTTCTGCAATACCCCGACCAGGTGAAATCTATCCTGACGGCGGTTGTCAGCGCAGTGGACGTTCCTGTTACGTTGAAGATTCGCACGGGTTGGTCGCCGGAACACCGTAACTGTGTAGAGATTGCCCAACTGGCCGAAGACTGTGGCATTCAGGCCCTGACCATCCATGGACGCACTCGCGCCTGTTTGTTCAATGGTGAAGCTGAATACGACAGCATTCGGGCAGTTAAGCAGAAAGTTTCCATTCCGATTATCGCGAATGGCGACATAACTGACCCGCTTAAAGCCAGGGCTGTACTCGACTATACGGGAGCTGATGCTCTGATGATAGGACGTGCAGCTCAGGGAAGACCCTGGATCTTCCGGGAAATCCAGCATTATCTGGACACTGGGGAGCTGCTTGCCCCGCTGCCTCTGGCAGAGGTTAAGCGCTTGCTTTGTTCGCATGTTCGGGAACTGCATGACCACTACGGTCAGGCAAAAGGGTACCGAATTGCGCGTAAACACGTCTCCTGGTATCTCCAGGAGCACGCTCCAGATGACCAGTTTCGGCGCACATTCAACGCCATAGAGGATGCCAGCGAACAGCTGGAGGCGTTGGAGGCATACTTCGAAAATCTTGCGTAATGAAATAAAGAGCTGACAGAACTATGTTCGAACAACGCGTAAATTCTGACGTACTGACCGTTTCTACCGTTAACTCTCAGGACCAGGTAACTCAAAAGCCCCTGCGTGACTCGGTTAAACAGGCACTGAAGAACTATTTTGCTCAACTGAACGGTCAGGATGTTAATGACCTGTATGAGCTGGTACTGGCTGAAGTTGAACAGCCACTGTTGGACATGGTGATGCAATACACCCGCGGTAACCAAACCCGCGCTGCGCTGATGATGGGTATCAACCGTGGTACTCTGCGTAAGAAACTGAAAAAATACGGCATGAACTAATTTCGATTAGCGAAATGCATGTTTAAAAAGGCGCTACCTGGCATGGGGATGCGCCTTTTTTATTGCCCGCACCTGTGACCGTCAACGCTTTGTAAACCTTCACTTATCCCGCTTTTAAACCGCGACGTTTCGTGTATATTTCCACCACATTACTGACTCTCTTCTCGCGGAATGACACAATGATTCGTAAATACTGGTGGCTGGTTGTCTTCGCAATCTCTATTTTCATTTTCGATGCACTCCTGATGCAGTGGATTGAACTGATGAGCACCGAAACCGATAAGTGTCGCAATATGAACTCCGTCAATCCGCTGAAATTAGTGAACTGTTCAGAACTCGACTAAGCCTCTTTCCCCGCCAGCTTCCCTGTTATTACCCACTAAAAACAGGGATTTAAATCCCTTTGAGCCATTACCTTCCGATGATAATGTCTCGCCCTTCTCAACCGCTCTGGCGTAACGTCAAACTCGAGTAGAACCGACCATGCTGGTTAGCCAATACAACCATATCCTTGTAGTCCTCTCCTTTGTTGTTGCTATCCTTGCCGCGTATACCGCGCTGAATATGGCCGCGCGCGTTGCCGGGAGCCAGGGTGTCGCAGCCCGTATCTGGCTGGCTGGCGGCGGGATTGCCATGGGTATTGGCGTGTGGGCGATGCATTTCATCGGCATGCTGGCGATGGACCTCTCCATGAGCATGAGTTACAACGCCAATCTGACGGTGTTATCCATGATCATAGCGGTGGGTTCGTCACTGTTTGCGCTGTGGCTCGTCAGCTGCGAGCAATTGCGTTTGCGCCGTCTGTTGCCCGGGGCGTTAGTGATGGGTAGTGGCATTGTGGCCATGCATTACACCGGTATGGCAGCGCTGGAGGTCACACCGGGTATTATCTGGGACAAGCTATGGGTCGCCATTTCGGTCGCCATTGCACTTGCCGCTTCACTCGCGGCATTGTGGCTGACGTTCCGCTTGCGCCAGGAAGCCGCTCAGGTCGTACTGATGCGCATGGGTGCTGCCATCACCATGGGGATTGCCATTGCCGGTATGCACTACGCCGGAATGAAAGCCGCACAGTTTCCAATGTCGACGATGGTGCACCATGACGGCATTAACGGGAGCTGGCTGGCGGTGCTGGTCAGCGTTGTTGCTCTCTCTATTCTTGGGATCAGCCTGCTGGTGTCGATGCTGGATGCCCGCCTTCAGGCACGTACCGCCCTTCTTGCCTCATCACTTGCAGAGGCTAACCGGGAACTCGCGCAGCTGGCGCTGCAAGATACGCTAACGCGTCTGCCCAATCGTGTACTGCTGGAAGACCGACTCGATCAGGCCATCTGCAAAGCCGCTCGTGAAGGCAGCAATTTTGCCTTGATGTTCATGGATCTTGACGGTTTTAAAGCCATCAATGACGCCTACGGCCATGATATCGGTGACAAGCTGCTGGTCGCCGTGACGCAGCGTCTGTTGCTTCCCCTGAAAGGCCAGTTCACCCTTGCACGTATCGGCGGTGATGAGTTTGTTCTGCTGGCAGAAGGAGAAGGTCCGGACGATGCGGCTTCTCTGGCAAACTCACTGGTTCGCGCGATAGATAGCCCGTTCAATCTCGATCCCTATGAACTGATGGTGACACTCAGCATTGGTATCGCATTGTATCCTCACGACGGCAAAACCGAGCGTGAGCTGATGTTTAATGCGGATGCAGCGATGTACCACACCAAACATATGGGACGAAATGGCTACCACTTCTTCCAGCCCTCCATGAACACTCTGGCGCAGACCCATCTCCAGTTAATGAACGACCTGTGGATGGCTATTAATCGTGATGAGCTCCGCCTTGTTTATCAGCCAAAATTTCACGCGCCAGCTGGCCCTGTCCTCGGTTTCGAGGCGTTACTGCGCTGGCAACACCCGAAACAAGGATTACTGACGCCAGACCTTTTTCTGCCGCTGGCGGAAAAAACGGGGCTCATCATTCCCATCGGTAACTGGGTAATCAATGAAGCCTGTCGCCAGTTGAGGGAATGGCATCTTCAGGGCCATCAAAGCTGGTCGATGGCCGTAAACCTCTCGACATTGCAGTTTGAACAACCGTCACTGGTAAAAACCGTTCTCGACTGTCTGGCGCACCACAATGTGCCACCGGAAAAGTTGATCCTCGAAGTGACGGAAACCACGGCAATGAGTAACCCGGATGAGAGTGTACGGGTGTTGACGGAGCTGACCGATGCGGGTGTGAAAGCCTCCATTGATGACTTTGGTACCGGATATTCGAGCCTGCTGTATCTCAAGCGTTTACCGGCCTGTGAATTGAAGATCGACAAAGCATTTGTGAAAGAGTTAAGTGGGGAAAGCGGAGATGCAACCATTGTCTCGGCGATTGTGGCTCTCGCAAAAACACTCAACCTGAAAGTCGTGGCTGAAGGTGTAGAAACCGAAGCACAGCAAACCTTTTTGACAGAGCTAGGCTGTAACACCCTTCAGGGTTATCTGTTAGGTAAACCTGTCAGCGCACAGACCATAGAGGCGCTTTGTGCCAGGGGAGAAATGTTACCTGACGCTGAGCAGTAAGCATCATCGGGCGATACTCGGATGACAGGGAGTGTCGCCAGAATGCTATCGACCAGTGCCGGAGCCTGCTGATATAGATTAAAACTGTCGTTATTCATTAACCAGTTTTTAATTATTCCGCTAAAAAAACCGTGAAATACAATCAAAGTAAGATCAACATTTACCTGTGCCGAAATGCTTTTTCGCGCAATACATGCCTCCAGCGTGGCACGTAAATAGTCATAATTGAATCCAATGCGCTTTCTGATTTCACTCTCTTGAGTCATATCATTGCTGAATTCACACTTATGATACAAAATTTGTAAAAGTGCACATTGTCGGGGCTCACGCGCAATATATTGCAATGCAGTAATAAATTGCTCACGAAGTATTAACAACGGATCATCATTTTCAGAAACAGAAAGTCTGTCGCGAATAATGTCCCGAAGTGGTAATTGCTGTTCCCAGATGGCATTAAATATTTCTGATTTACTGGTAAAGTGCCAGTAGATCGCACCGCGCGTAACCTTAGCAGCATCAGCGATATCCGTCAGCGTCGTGTTGGCCACGCCACGCATCGCAAACTGTTCAATAGCCGCTTCGATCAGCTGCTGTCGGGTTTGTTGAGCCTCTTCTTTCTTTTTACGCGCCATAGATAACTACTCGTTACTCACAAGATTTGTACGTCATACCGGGTTCAGTTGAAGGAAAGTATTCACCAAAATCAGTTTTAATTTTGCACAAAAAAAGTCAATTAACTTAATTTATAATTAAGGTAAATACATAAGCACAATTAAATTCACCAAATGAATAGCATGAGAAATTAAACCCTATTTATCTGATTAACACGCCAGAAGTATAACGCTGATTACACCGGGTCTGATTCTGATTTTTCCAACATAGTTGGTCATTCGCACTTATAAATTAAAAAACATTAAATACCCTCATTATTATACGCAGCTACATTTTATTTTTATCCCTCTGCCCCAGCTACCGAGCCACGGCAAATATCGGTTAATGGGTATTTAAAGGAACAGTAATGACAAATCATTTCAGACGCTTGCCCTTATCCGGTTTCATTGTCTGTGCGGTACTGCTCACTGGATGCGATGGACAGGAAAATCATCAACAACATCCACAGGCACCTCAGGTCAGCGTCCATATAGTGAAAAGCGCCCCTCTGGCTGTCACCACTGAACTCCCGGGCAGAACAGATGCATTTCGCGTTGCGGAGGTTCGCCCGCAGGTTAGCGGCATAATCCTCCGTCGCAATTTCACGGAAGGGAGCGATGTTAAAGCAGGTGAGTCACTTTACCAGATTGATCCCGCGACCTGGCAGGCGGCCTATGACAACGCCAAAGCCGAACTGTTGAAGTCTCAGGCAGCAGCGAATATCGCGCATCTGACGGTGAAGCGTTATCTCCCGCTGGTTGGCACACAATATGTGAGCAAACAGGAATACGATCAGGCAGTGGCGACGGCTCAACAGGCAGACGCCAGCGTTGCCGCCGCCCAGGCAGGTGTGGAATCTGCACGTATCAATCTTGCCTATACCAAAGTGACGTCACCTGTCGCTGGTCGCATCGGTAAATCCAGCGTAACTGAGGGAGCGCTGGTGACGAGCGGACAGGCCACCGCGCTGGCAACAGTCCAGCAGCTTGATCCGATTTATGTCGATGTCACACAGTCCAGCAATGATTTCATGCGGCTGAAACAGACCAGCCTGCAGAAAGGCGATGCCACCAGCACCGTTGAGTTGCTGATGGAGAATGGTCAGCCCTATCCGCTGAAAGGCACATTGCAATTCTCTGATGTTACCGTCGACGAAAGTACCGGTTCGATTACCCTGCGTGCCATTTTCCCCAATCCTCAACACCTGCTGCTACCTGGTATGTTTGTTCGCGCCCGCATTGATGAAGGCATACAGCCGGATGCCATTCTGGTTCCACAGCAAGGTGTGACGCGCACACCGCAGGGCGACGCTACCGTACTGCTGGTTAACGACAAAAACCAGGTGGAATCACGTACCGTTGTTGCGCCTCAGGCCATTGGCGATCGGTGGCTGGTGACAGGAGGTTTAAAAAACGGTGACCGTGTGATTGTCAGCGGTTTACAGAAAGTCAGACCGGGGGCTACCGTCGTCGCCACGCCTGATACCACCACGACGCCAGCCAGTTAAGGGACGACGACATGGCTAATTTCTTTATTCAGAGGCCTGTTTTCGCCTGGGTACTTGCCATCATTTTGATGATTGCCGGCGGGCTGGCCATTCTCAAACTTCCCGTCGCACAGTATCCGACCATCGCCCCTCCCGCCGTGGCAATATCCGCGACCTACCCGGGAGCGGACGCTCAAACGGTGCAGGATACCGTGACCCAGGTTATCGAACAGAACATGAACGGTATTGATAACCTGATGTATATGTCCTCCACCAGCGATTCAGCGGGTAACGTCACCATTACGCTGACCTTCGAGTCAGGAACCGATCCGGACATCGCCCAGGTGCAGGTACAAAACAAGCTGCAGCTCGCCATGCCGCTGCTGCCGCAAGAGGTGCAGCAGCAAGGGATTGGCGTTGAGAAATCCAGCAGCAGCTTCCTGCTGGTCGCCGGTTTTGTATCAGACAATAAAAACCTTACCCAGAATGACATCTCCGACTATGTCGCTTCGAACGTCAAAGATGCCATCAGCCGAACGTCTGGTGTCGGTGACGTGCAGCTGTTTGGTGCCCAGTATGCGATGCGTATCTGGCTCGACAGCAATGCGATGAACAAATACCAGCTGACGCCGCTGGATATTATCAACCAGTTGAAAACGCAGAACGACCAGATAGCGGCAGGCCAGCTGGGCGGGACGCCATCCATCCCGGGGCAGCAGCTGAATGCCTCGATCATCGCGCAAACCCGCCTGAAATCACCGGAAGAGTTTGGCCGCGTGACGCTCAAGGTGAACCAGGACGGTTCCATGGTTCACCTGAAGGATGTCGCGCGTATTGAGCTGGGTGGCGAAAACTACAATATGGTGACAAAAATCAACGGGCAGGCGGCAACCGGGCTGGGGATTAAACTGGCAACCGGGGCAAACGCGCTGGATACGGCGGCAGCCATCAAGAGCAAGCTGGCGCAGCTGCAACAGTTCTTCCCGCAAGGTCTGAAGGTTGTCTACCCGTATGACACCACGCCGTTTGTGAAAATCTCCATCCACGAAGTGGTGAAGACCCTGTTTGAGGCGATTGTTCTCGTCTTCCTGGTCATGTACCTGTTCCTGCAAAACCTGCGGGCGACGCTCATCCCGACTATCGCGGTGCCGGTCGTTCTGCTGGGCACTTTCGCGGTTCTGGCGGCGTTCGGCTTCTCCATCAATACCCTGACAATGTTCGGCATGGTGCTGGCGATAGGTCTGCTGGTTGATGACGCTATCGTGGTTGTCGAGAACGTTGAACGCGTCATGGTCGAGGACAACCTGCCGCCAAAAGAGGCCACGCAGAAGTCGATGGAGCAGATTCAGGGGGCACTGGTGGGGATCGCTATGGTGCTCTCGGCGGTCTTTATTCCGATGGCCTTTTTTGGCGGCTCGACGGGGGCCATCTATCGCCAGTTCTCACTGACTATCGTCTCGGCGATGGCGCTGTCCGTGCTTGTTGCGCTGATCCTGACGCCAGCGCTGTGTGCAACATTGCTTAAGCCAGTCTCCAGCGATCACCATGAGCAAAAAGGTGGCTTCTTTGGCTGGTTTAATGCGCGCTTTGATCAGAGCGTGGAACACTACAGCAACAGCGTGAGCGGTATTTTGCGTAAGACCGGACGCTATCTGGTGGTGTACGTCATTATTGTCGGTGGGATGGCGGTGCTCTTCCTGCGCTTGCCCACCTCCTTCCTGCCCGAAGAGGATCAGGGGGTGTTTATGACGATGGTTCAACTCCCGGCAGGTGCAACCCAGGCGCGGACTCAGCAGGTTCTCGATCAGGTTCAGGACTACTATCTGAACAAAGAGAAAGCAAATGTTGAGTCCGTCTTTACCGTAAACGGCTTTAGCTTTAGCGGCCAGGGTCAGAACTCCGGTATTGCGTTCGTCAGCCTGAAGCCCTGGGAAGATCGCCCGGGGGAGAAAAATGGCGTCGAGGCCATTGTCGGTCGCGCGACGAAAGCCTTCAGTCAGATTAAAGACGGCCTTGTGTTCCCGTTTAACCTGCCTGCCATTATTGAGTTAGGTACTGCAACCGGCTTCGACTTTGAGTTGATTGATCAGGCTAACCTGGGGCATACCCAACTGACACAGGCACGCAATCAACTTCTCGGCATGGTGAAAGAGCACCCTGACCTGCTGGTGCGCGTGCGTCCTAACGGTCTGGAAGATACCCCTCAGTTCAAACTGGATGTTGACCAGGAGAAAGCGCAGGCATTAGGTGTCAGCCTTTCTGACGTTAACCAGACGATCTCGACTGCGCTGGGTGGCACCTATGTGAACGACTTTATCGATCATGGTCGTGTGAAAAAGGTTTACGTGCAGGCCGATGCCCGATTCCGCATGTTGCCAGGGGACATTAACAACCTCTACGTACGCAGCGCGAATGGAGAAATGGTCCCGTTCTCAGCCTTTAGCAACGCTCACTGGGTGTATGGTTCGCCCCGCCTGGAGCGCTATAACGGGATGCCCTCCATGGAGATCCTCGGTGAGTCGGCACCGGGTAAAAGTACCGGTGAAGCGATGGCTATGATGGAGAGTCTCGCGGCAAAACTGCCTTCCGGCATCGGCTATGACTGGACAGGAATGTCGTTTCAGGAGCGGCTTTCGGGTAACCAGGCGCCTGCGCTGTACGCCATTTCACTGATCGTGGTGTTCCTGTGTCTGGCAGCCCTGTACGAAAGCTGGTCTATTCCTTTTTCCGTCATGCTGGTTGTTCCGCTGGGTGTCATTGGGGCTCTTCTCGCAGCATCATTGCGTGGGCTAAACAATGACGTCTATTTCCAGGTCGGCCTGCTGACGACGATCGGTTTATCGGCGAAAAACGCCATCCTGATCGTCGAATTTGCTAAAGACCTGATGGATAAAGAAGGTAAAGGCCTTATTGAGGCCACGCTTGAAGCCTCAAGAATGCGCCTTCGACCGATTCTGATGACGTCCCTGGCCTTTATTCTGGGCGTCATGCCGCTGGTAATCAGCACCGGGGCCGGGAGCGGCGCGCAAAATGCCGTCGGTACGGGCGTTATGGGGGGGATGCTTTCAGCAACCCTTCTGGCGATTTTCTTCGTACCGGTCTTTTTTGTGGTTGTTCGGCGACGGTTTACTCGCCATAAGGATTAATGTTTCCCTGAAAGGCACCTCTGGTGCCTTTTTTATTTTTAACGTAAACAATGAATTAGGCATTAAAGAACACTCCCTTAAAAAAACGATTATTTGCATTAAGTAAAAACAGCATCTTGCAACTCCACAATTCCTCCATTAATTCACCCTGAAAACGACTTTTCTCCACGATTTTTACAAACTACATAATTTGAGATTATTCCTCGTGTAATGAGGGCTTACCCTGGTGGTAAAATAACCTCCAGTTCGTTAATAGCCCTCCTGGCTTTATAGCGGATGAGAAATAATACTGAGGTAACATCATGAAAAGATTCATTTCCGTTGCACTACTCGCTGCGCTGCTTGCTGGTTGCGCGCACGATTCGCCATGTGTACCGGTTTACGACGACCAGGGCCGACTGGTTCATACCAATACCTGTATGAAAGGCACCACCCAGGATAACTGGGAAACAGCAGGCGCTATCGCCGGCGGTGCGGCCGCAGTCGCGGGCCTGACGCTAGGTATTGTTGCCCTGACTAAGTAACATCTGTTCAGAAAGCGCGGCTCTGACCGCGCTTTTGCTTTTAATTAGTGCACTATTTTCAAATAAGTAAAAAAATAGCCCCGTTTTTATCCGCACGTTTAATTCAAGCCTGAAGGCAATCACATCTTTTTCATGAACCTATTTAAATTGCACATTCTATCGTGATGATTTTCACATATTAATAGCATTTAATACCCTGCCAATATTCACCCCTGAAACTATCTATTCATAAAGCGCCAAAGGTATTGAAACTTTTGCTCCGATTTGTGGCACAGGTTGTAATTTCGCACTGTTTCGGGGCGCTCGTTTTATTTAAGCCTGTCTACACTCTGCATTATGCGTTCACTTATCACTTATTTTGCTGAACGCAAAACCTGGCATTACGTTTGCTTTATAAACGTTGGCCAAAGCCACAGACAGGTAAAGCGTTTAAAACGCCTCTATAACGATAAATTTCGCCACACAGGATGCATTATGAAAAAGACGATGATAGCCAGCCTGGCCGCTGCAGGCATGTTGTTTGCTGTAGCCGGTCAAGCCCATGCGGGAACGACACTGGATGCCGTTAAAAAGAAAGGTTTTGTTCAATGTGGTATCAGTGACGGTTTGCCTGGCTTCTCTTATGCCGATGCTAATGGCAAATTTACCGGAATTGATGTCGATGTCTGCCGTGGCGTCGCCGCCGCCGTTTTTGGCGATGACAGCAAAGTAAAATATACCCCGCTGACGGCGAAAGAACGCTTTACGGCGCTGCAGTCCGGCGAAGTTGACATGCTCTCCCGTAATACGACCTGGACCTCTTCCCGTGATGCAGGTATGGGCATGTCATTTACCGGCGTAACCTATTATGACGGCATCGGCTTCCTGACCCACAATAAAGCGGGCCTGAAAAGCGCGAAGGAACTGGATGGTGCCACGGTTTGTATTCAGGCGGGCACCGATACCGAGCTGAACGTCGCGGATTATTTCAAAGCCAATAACATGAAATACACCCCTGTCACATTTGACCGCTCGGATGAATCGGCCAAAGCGCTGGAATCGGGTCGTTGTGACACGCTGGCCTCTGACCAGTCACAGCTGTATGCGTTACGTATTAAGCTGAGCAACCCAGCGGAGTGGATTGTCCTGCCTGAAGTAATCTCGAAAGAACCTCTTGGACCGGTTGTCCGTCGTGGTGATGAAGACTGGTTCTCCATCGTTCGCTGGACGCTGTTCGCCATGCTGAACGCGGAAGAGATGGGCATCAACTCGAAAAACGTTGATGAGAAAGTCGCTAAGCCATCCAACCCGGATATGGCACACCTGCTCGGTACAGAAGGTGATTTCGGCAAGGATCTGAAGCTGGATAACAAGTGGGCTTACAACATCATCAAACAGGTAGGCAACTACTCTGAGATCTTTGAGCGCAACGTGGGATCGGAAAGCCCGCTGAAGATCAAACGCGGCCAGAACAATCTCTGGAACAACGGCGGTATTCAGTACGCACCACCAGTACGTTAAGTCATAGCTGTAACGGGCACTGTTACGGCAGTGCCCACTCCAGAGTCATGGTTACTGAGGTTTCTTTATGTCCCATCGCCGCTCAGCCGTAAAAGGATCGCTATCCTTTTCTCATCCCGCGGTCCGCGCCTGGTTATTCCAAATTATTGCTATTGTTGCGGTTGTTCTCATCGCCGTATATCTCATTCATAACACCATCACCAACCTGAATAATCGCGGTATTACCTCCGGTTTTGCGTTTTTAGATCGCAGCGCGGGGTTTGGCATTGTTCAGCACCTTATTGATTACCAGGAAGGTGACACGTACGGACGCGTGTTCGTGATCGGTTTACTGAATACGCTGTTGGTATCGGCGCTTTGTATCGTCTTCGCGTCGATACTGGGCTTCTTTATTGGTCTGGCGCGTCTTTCTGAAAACTGGCTCCTGCGGAAGCTTTCAACAGTTTACATCGAGACGTTCCGCAATATTCCCCCGCTGCTGCAAATCTTCTTCTGGTATTTCGCCGTACTGCGTAACCTTCCCGGTCCACGCCAGGCCGTTGACGCGTTTGATCTGTTTTTCCTGAGTAACCGAGGGTTGTCTATTCCTTCTCCTCTGCCAGGCGAAGGACTTTACGCTTTCATTGGCGCGATAGTGATAGCGCTTGCCCTATCTGTTGCAGTATTCCGCTTTAACCGTAAGCATCAGATCAAAACCGGCCAGCTTCGTAAAACCTGGCCAACGGCTGCAGCCTTGATTATCGGCCTGCCGCTTTTGACACACTGGCTCTTCGGTGCCGCACTACACTGGGATGTTCCGCATCTGCGTGGTTTTAACTTTCAGGGAGGGATGGTATTGATCCCTGAACTGGCATCCCTGACGCTGGCACTTTCGATTTATACGTCCGCCTTTATCGCTGAGATTATCCGTTCAGGGCTCCAGGCCGTACCGCATGGACAGCACGAGGCAGCACGCTCTCTGGGGTTGCCCCATACCGTGACGCTTCGCCAGGTCATCATTCCTCAGGCATTAAGGGTCATCATTCCGCCCCTGACCAGCCAGTATCTCAACATTGTCAAAAACTCATCGCTGGCCGCTGCCATTGGCTACCCCGATATGGTGTCACTGTTCGCCGGAACCGTGCTTAACCAGACAGGGCAAGCCATTGAAACCATCGCCATCACCATGTCTGTCTATCTGATCATCAGCCTGGTGATTTCATTGCTGATGAACCTCTATAACCGTCGTATAGCACTGGTCGAGCGCTAAGGAACTATGATGACAAAAGCGATACTGTCGCACGCCTCGCGCCCCGCCCACTCGACAGGTGGACGCTTCATTCTCTGGGCGCGTAAGAACCTGTTCTCCAGCTGGAGTAACAGCCTGCTGACGATTGTCTGCCTGTGGCTCATGTGGGAGTTGATTCCTCCCCTGCTGAACTGGGCGTTTTTACAGGCCAACTGGGTCGGTTCAACCCGAGCAGACTGCACAAAATCCGGCGCCTGCTGGGTGTTTATCCATGAGCGTTTCGGGCAATTCATGTATGGTTTGTATCCGCACGAACAACGCTGGCGGATTAATCTGGCGCTGGTTATTGGCCTGCTCTCAATCGCTATCATGTTCTGGAAAAAACTGCCTCACCGTGGACGCTATATTGCCGCCTGGGCCGTGGTCTATCCGATTATTGTCTGGATGCTTCTCTATGGCGGTTTCCTGGGGCTGGAACGCGTTGAAACACGCCAGTGGGGCGGTCTAACGTTAACGCTGATCATCGCTTCCGTGGGGATAGCAGGAGCTTTGCCATGGGGTATTTTGCTCGCACTTGGGCGGCGTTCAAAAATGCCGGTCGTGCGTATCCTTTCCGTTATCTTCATTGAGTTCTGGCGCGGTGTACCACTCATTACCGTTCTGTTTATGTCCTCGGTCATGCTGCCGCTGTTTATGGCGGAAGGTACAACGATCGACAAACTGATCCGCGCCCTGGTCGGTGTGATTCTCTTCCAGTCCGCCTATGTCGCTGAAGTTGTACGTGGTGGTCTGCAAGCATTGCCTAAAGGCCAGTATGAAGCAGCAGAATCGCTGGCGCTCGGTTACTGGAAAACGCAGGGGCTGGTGATTCTTCCCCAGGCACTCAAGCTGGTCATCCCGGGTCTGGTTAACACGATCATTGCCCTCTTCAAAGACACCAGTCTGGTGATCATTATCGGATTGTTCGATCTCTTCAGCAGCGTGCAGCAGGCGACCGTTGACCCCGTCTGGCTGGGGATGTCCACCGAAGGATATGTCTTTGCTGCCCTAATCTACTGGATCTTTTGTTTTAGCATGTCGCGCTACAGCCAGCATCTGGAAAAGCGCTTTAACACCGGGCGTACACCGCACTGAGGAAATTATGAGCCAAATTACTATGACACCCGCCGACGCGATGATTACGCTGGAAGACGTAAATAAATGGTACGGACAGTTTCATGTCCTGAAAGACATCAACCTGAAGGTTAAACAGGGCGAACGCATCGTACTTTGTGGACCTTCAGGTTCAGGTAAATCCACGACAATTCGCTGTATTAACCATCTGGAAGAACATCAACAGGGGCGTATTGTTGTTGATGGTATTGAGCTGAATGAAGATATCCGCAATATCGAACGTGTTCGTCAGGAAGTAGGAATGGTGTTTCAACACTTTAATTTGTTCCCACATCTGACCGTCCTGCAGAACTGCACGCTGGCACCAATCTGGGTTCAAAAGTTGCCCAAAAAGGAGGCCGAAGCACTGGCGATGCACTATCTGGAACGCGTCCGCATTGCCGAACATGCCAATAAATTTCCAGGCCAGATATCGGGTGGCCAACAGCAGCGTGTGGCTATCGCCCGCTCGCTGTGTATGAAGCCTAAAATCATGCTGTTTGATGAGCCTACCTCAGCACTGGATCCTGAAATGGTGAAGGAAGTCCTGGATACTATGATTGGGCTGGCACAATCCGGGATGACCATGTTGTGCGTGACACATGAAATGGGATTTGCCAGAACCGTAGCAGATCGGGTGATCTTCATGGATCGTGGCGAGATTGTCGAGCAGGCACCACCAGATGAGTTCTTTGCTCATCCGAAGTCAGAACGCACGCGGACCTTCTTGTCACAGGTGATTCATTAGTCGTTTTCTCTGCCGGGTGGTGGCTTCGCCTTACCCGGCCTACCGTTTTTTCTGCACATAAACGCAAAAAGGCCATCCTTTCGGATGGCCTTTTCACTTGTTTGATGTCTGGCGGTTCCCTACTCTCACATGGGGAGACCCCACACTACCATCGGCGCTACGGCGTTTCACTTCTGAGTTCGGCATGGGGTCAGGTGGGACCACCGCGCTAAAGCCGCCAGACAAATTCTTTTACTTCTTGCCGAACTTTAACCTAAGTATAAAGTGGTGCTGATACCCAGAGTCGAACTGGGGACCTCACCCTTACCAAGGGTGCGCTCTACCAACTGAGCCATATCAGCACGCTAAATTTGATGCCTGGCAGTTCCCTACTCTCACATGGGGAGACCCCACACTACCATCGGCGCTACGGCGTTTCACTTCTGAGTTCGGCATGGGGTCAGGTGGGACCACCGCGCTAAAGCCGCCAGGCAAATTCTGTTAATCTGTATCAGGCTGAAATTTGATTGTCTGTCTCTTCGCCGAAACAGCTTCGGCGTTGTAAGGTTAAGCCTCACGGTTCATTAGTATCGGTTAGCTCAACGCATCGCTGCGCTTACACACCCGACCTATCAACGTCGTAGTCTTCAACGTTCCTTCAGGACCCTTAAAGGGTCAGGGAGAACTCATCTCGGGGCAAGTTTCGTGCTTAGATGCTTTCAGCACTTATCTCTTCCGCATTTAGCTACCGGGCAATGCCATTGGCATGACAACCCGAACACCAGTGATGCGTCCACTCCGGTCCTCTCGTACTAGGAGCAGCCCCCCTCAATTCTCCAGCGCCCACGGCAGATAGGGACCGAACTGTCTCACGACGTTCTAAACCCAGCTCGCGTACCACTTTAAATGGCGAACAGCCATACCCTTGGGACCTACTTCAGCCCCAGGATGTGATGAGCCGACATCGAGGTGCCAAACACCGCCGTCGATATGAACTCTTGGGCGGTATCAGCCTGTTATCCCCGGAGTACCTTTTATCCGTTGAGCGATGGCCCTTCCATTCAGAACCACCGGATCACTATGACCTGCTTTCGCACCTGCTCGAGCCGTCACTCTCGCAGTCAAGCTAGCTTATGCCATTGCACTAACCTCCTGATGTCCGACCAGGATTAGCTAACCTTCGTGCTCCTCCGTTACTCTTTGGGAGGAGACCGCCCCAGTCAAACTACCCACCAGACACTGTCCGCAACCCGGATTACGGGTCTACGTTAGAACACCAGCCATTAAAGGGTGGTATTTCAAGGTCGGCTCCACGCAGACTGGCGTCCACGCTTCAAAGCCTCCCACCTATCCTACACATCAAGGACCAGTGTTCAGTGTCAAGCTATAGTAAAGGTTCACGGGGTCTTTCCGTCTTGCCGCGGGTACACTGCATCTTCACAGCGAGTTCAATTTCACTGAGTCTCGGGTGGAGACAGCCTGGCCATCATTACGCCATTCGTGCAGGTCGGAACTTACCCGACAAGGAATTTCGCTACCTTAGGACCGTTATAGTTACGGCCGCCGTTTACCGGGGCTTCGATCAAGAGCTTCGCGTTGCCGCTAACCCCATCAATTAACCTTCCGGCACCGGGCAGGCGTCACACCGTATACGTCCACTTTCGTGTTTGCACAGTGCTGTGTTTTTAATAAACAGTTGCAGCCAGCTGGTATCTTCGACTGATTTCAGCTCCACCCGCAGGGGCTTCACCTACATATCAGCGTGCCTTCTCCCGAAGTTACGGCACCATTTTGCCTAGTTCCTTCACCCGAGTTCTCTCAAGCGCCTTGGTATTCTCTACCTGACCACCTGTGTCGGTTTGGGGTACGATTTGATGTTACCTGATGCTTAGAGGCTTTTCCTGGAAGCAGGGCATTTGTTACTTCAGCACCGTAGTGCCTCGTCATCACACCTCAGCGTTAATAAGGTACCGGATTTACCTGGAACCTCCGCCTACATGCTTAAACCGGGACAACCGTCGCCCGGCTAACATAGCCTTCTCCGTCCCCCCTTCGCAGTAACACCAAGTACAGGAATATTAACCTGTTTCCCATCGACTACGCCTTTCGGCCTCGCCTTAGGGGTCGACTCACCCTGCCCCGATTAACGTTGGACAGGAACCCTTGGTCTTCCGGCGTGCGGGCTTTTCACCCGCATTATCGTTACTTATGTCAGCATTCGCACTTCTGATACCTCCAGCACCCCTCACAGGACACCTTCAACGGCTTACAGAACGCTCCCCTACCCAACAACACATAGTGTCGCTGCCGCAGCTTCGGTGCATGGTTTAGCCCCGTTACATCTTCCGCGCAGGCCGACTCGACCAGTGAGCTATTACGCTTTCTTTAAATGATGGCTGCTTCTAAGCCAACATCCTGGCTGTCTGTGCCTTCCCACATCGTTTCCCACTTAACCATGACTTTGGGACCTTAGCTGGCGGTCTGGGTTGTTTCCCTCTTCACGACGGACGTTAGCACCCGCCGTGTGTCTCCCGTGATAACATTCTTCGGTATTCGTAGTTTGCATCGGGTTGGTAAGCCGGGATGGCCCCCTAGCCGAAACAGTGCTCTACCCCCGAAGATGAGTTCACGAGGCGCTACCTAAATAGCTTTCGGGGAGAACCAGCTATCTCCCGGTTTGATTGGCCTTTCACCCCCAGCCACAAGTCATCCGCTAATTTTTCAACATTAGTCGGTTCGGTCCTCCAGTTAGTGTTACCCAACCTTCAACCTGCCCATGGCTAGATCACCGGGTTTCGGGTCTATACCCTGCAACTTAACGCCCAGTTAAGACTCGGTTTCCCTTCGGCTCCCCTATACGGTTAACCTTGCTACAGAATATAAGTCGCTGACCCATTATACAAAAGGTACGCAGTCACACCCGAAGGTGCTCCCACTGCTTGTACGTACACGGTTTCAGGTTCTTTTTCACTCCCCTCGCCGGGGTTCTTTTCGCCTTTCCCTCACGGTACTGGTTCACTATCGGTCAGTCAGGAGTATTTAGCCTTGGAGGATGGTCCCCCCATATTCAGACAGGATACCACGTGTCCCGCCCTACTCTTCGAGTTCACAACCTGTGCATTTTCGTGTACGGGACTATCACCCTGTATCGTCGGACTTTCCAGACCGTTCCACTAACACACAAGCTGATTCAGACTCTGGGCTGCTCCCCGTTCGCTCGCCGCTACTGGGGGAATCTCGGTTGATTTCTTTTCCTCGGGGTACTTAGATGTTTCAGTTCCCCCGGTTCGCCTCGTTAACCTATGTATTCAGTTAACGATAGTGTGACGAATCACACTGGGTTTCCCCATTCGGACATCGCCGGGTCAAAGGTTCATATCACCTCGCCGGCGCTTTTCGCAGATTAGCACGTCCTTCATCGCCTCTGACTGCCAGGGCATCCACCGTGTACGCTTAGTCGCTTAACCTCACAACCCGAAGATGTTTCTTTCGATTCATCATCGACTTGCGAAAATTTGAGAGACTCGAACACACCATTAAGATGTGTCGTTTCAATTTTCAGCTTGATCCAGATTTTTAAAGAGCAAATATCTCAAACATGACTCGTAAGTCAGTTTTGAGATATGACGGCAGGTGACTTTCACTCACGAACCAGCAAGTGGCGTCCCCTAGGGGATTCGAACCCCTGTTACCGCCGTGAAAGGGCGGTGTCCTGGGCCTCTAGACGAAGGGGACGTATAAGTCTCAATCGCAAGACGCCTTGCTATTTACTTTTCATCAGACAATCTGTGTGAGCACTACAAAGGCAGGTTCTTTAAGGTAAGGAGGTGATCCAACCGCAGGTTCCCCTACGGTTACCTTGTTACGACTTCACCCCAGTCATGAATCACAAAGTGGTAAGCGCCCTCCCGAAGGTTAAGCTACCTACTTCTTTTGCAACCCACTCCCATGGTGTGACGGGCGGTGTGTACAAGGCCCGGGAACGTATTCACCGTAGCATTCTGATCTACGATTACTAGCGATTCCGACTTCATGGAGTCGAGTTGCAGACTCCAATCCGGACTACGACGCACTTTATGAGGTCCGCTTGCTCTCGCGAGGTCGCTTCTCTTTGTATGCGCCATTGTAGCACGTGTGTAGCCCTACTCGTAAGGGCCATGATGACTTGACGTCATCCCCACCTTCCTCCAGTTTATCACTGGCAGTCTCCTTTGAGTTCCCGGCCGGACCGCTGGCAACAAAGGATAAGGGTTGCGCTCGTTGCGGGACTTAACCCAACATTTCACAACACGAGCTGACGACAGCCATGCAGCACCTGTCTCAGAGTTCCCGAAGGCACCAATCCATCTCTGGAAAGTTCTCTGGATGTCAAGAGTAGGTAAGGTTCTTCGCGTTGCATCGAATTAAACCACATGCTCCACCGCTTGTGCGGGCCCCCGTCAATTCATTTGAGTTTTAACCTTGCGGCCGTACTCCCCAGGCGGTCGACTTAACGCGTTAGCTCCGGAAGCCACGCCTCAAGGGCACAACCTCCAAGTCGACATCGTTTACGGCGTGGACTACCAGGGTATCTAATCCTGTTTGCTCCCCACGCTTTCGCACCTGAGCGTCAGTCTTTGTCCAGGGGGCCGCCTTCGCCACCGGTATTCCTCCAGATCTCTACGCATTTCACCGCTACACCTGGAATTCTACCCCCCTCTACAAGACTCTAGCCTGCCAGTTTCGAATGCAGTTCCCAGGTTGAGCCCGGGGATTTCACATCCGACTTGACAGACCGCCTGCGTGCGCTTTACGCCCAGTAATTCCGATTAACGCTTGCACCCTCCGTATTACCGCGGCTGCTGGCACGGAGTTAGCCGGTGCTTCTTCTGCGGGTAACGTCAATTGCTGAGGTTATTAACCTCAGCACCTTCCTCCCCGCTGAAAGTACTTTACAACCCGAAGGCCTTCTTCATACACGCGGCATGGCTGCATCAGGCTTGCGCCCATTGTGCAATATTCCCCACTGCTGCCTCCCGTAGGAGTCTGGACCGTGTCTCAGTTCCAGTGTGGCTGGTCATCCTCTCAGACCAGCTAGGGATCGTCGCCTAGGTGAGCCGTTACCCCACCTACTAGCTAATCCCATCTGGGCACATCTGATGGCAAGAGGCCCGAAGGTCCCCCTCTTTGGTCTTGCGACGTTATGCGGTATTAGCTACCGTTTCCAGTAGTTATCCCCCTCCATCAGGCAGTTTCCCAGACATTACTCACCCGTCCGCCGCTCGTCACCCGAGAGCAAGCTCTCTGTGCTACCGCTCGACTTGCATGTGTTAGGCCTGCCGCCAGCGTTCAATCTGAGCCATGATCAAACTCTTCAATTTAAAAGTTTGATGCTCAATGTTTCTTTATTTCTAAAGAAAAGAACTTCGTAATGAATTACGTGTTCACTCGTTGAGACTTGGTATTCATTTTTCGTCCGAAGACGTTAAGAATCCATGTCACTTTGAGTGCCCACACAGATTGTCTGATAAATTGTTAAAGAGCAGTTGCAACGCGGCTTTCAGCTCACCGTTGCGAGGTGGCGTATATTACGCTTTCCTCTTTCAGAGTCAACCCGTTATTTCAGGATTTTTTCTCTTCAACCGACCGGGTTGTTTGTGAAGTGATTCACATCCGCCGTGTCGATGGAGGCGCATTATAGGGATCCCATTTTTTAGTACAAGTACTTTTTGGATCTTTTTTTCCGACTGTCGATTTTCCGCGCTTTTCGCTGAAAACCCGCCCAATCTGCTTAAATATTGACGCATTTTACCTTGCCTCGATCCAATATTATGATCAAAGTCTTCTGTATAGCGCTCATCCATAGAGGTAGATATGCCCGCAGTATTACGTCCTTATAAAGATCTGTTCCCCAAAAAAGGCGATCGCGCGATGATCGATGCCAGCAGCGTAGTCATTGGTGATGTGCGAATAGCCGCTGATGTCAGTATCTGGCCACTTGTCGCCATCAGGGGGGATGTCAACTTCGTGTCGATTGGTGCCCGTACCAATATTCAGGATGGTAGCGTTCTGCATGTCACACACAAATCCTCATACAACCCTGAGGGCAATCCGCTCATTATTGGAGAAGATGTCACTGTCGGCCATAAGGTGATGCTTCACGGCTGCACTATCGGTAATCGGGTGCTTGTGGGGATGGGCTCGATTTTGCTGGATGGTGTAATAGTAGAAGATGATGTCATGATTGGTGCCGGGAGTCTTGTCCCGCAAAACAAACGTCTGGAAAGCGGTTATCTCTATTTAGGTAGCCCGGTGAAGCAGATCCGCCCCTTAAAAGAGGCGGAAATAGAAGGGTTGAAATACTCAGCGAATAACTATGTGAAATGGAAAGATGAGTATTTGGCTCAGGACAACCAGACCCAGCCCTGATCGTCTTCCTGCTGATCGCGGATCAAATCGCTGGCTTCTTCTTCCAGATCCCAGCGATTTTCACAAAATACGTCTAATGGGTTTGAACCGCCGAAACGACTCAGCAGCGTTTCTCCGCGGATCGCGCAGGTTAATTGCATCCCGTGCACCAGCGCCGGGAAACAAACAGCGTGCTTGCTCTCATCCCAGAACTCTCTGTCAGGGAAATGAATTGCCTGGTTCACTCAGTCAGTTCCTGCTTCAGCTTTGCAATCACCGGTTCGACCGCAGGTAACACGCCATGCCAAAGCAGCACTGCATGCGCCGCCTGCCCCACCAGCATGCCCAGTCCATCCGCCAGATGCTTCGCACCGTGTTGTTCACACCAGTTCAGGAAAGGTGTCTTCCCTTTCTGATAAAACATGTCGTAGACATAGATGTTGTGACTCACTAGTGAAGAAGGGATCGCCGGAACTTCGCCACCAATGCCGCTAGAGGTGGCATTGATGATAAGATCGAACTCGTGACCCGCCAGATCATCAAGCGCAACGGCGCTTACACTACCGGTATGTGCAAACACCCCCGCTAACGATTCTGCTCTGGAAAACGTGCGGTTGGTAATGGTCACAGCACAATCAAAAGATAAGAGAGGAAGCAGTACGCCCCGAGAAGCTCCGCCCGCACCTATCAGTAGAATTCGAAAACCCGGCTTAATAAATGACAGTCTTTCCAGGTCGCTAAGCAACCCGATACCATCCGTGTTATCGCCAAGCAACCGCCCATCTTCAAGCCGTTTTAGCGTATTTACAGCACCGGCAAGAGAAGCACGTTCAGTCAGTTCATCCGCGCGTTCAAAGGCTTCTTCTTTAAAAGGCACCGTCACATTTGCACCTTTACCACCTGCATCGAAAAAAGCATTCAGGGTCGGAACGAATGCGTCAACAGGTGCCAGCACGCGGCCATAGGGATGAACTATCTCGAGCTGGCCGGCAAACTGCTGATGGATCCAGGGTGACTTACTGTGCGCTATCGGGTTACCAAAAACAGCATAAGCTTCCATCATATTACCCCTGGCGAAAACGTTCGCCGGTCAAAGCGTCGCGGATTTCCGACGGATTCAGTCGACCACCCGTTTCACCCAATACTACCGGGAAATCACTCCCGAACTGCGCCAGTACTTCTTCAGTTGTTCGGCAAGGAGGCAGCCCGGTCAGGTTGGCGCTGGTTGAGACCAGTGGTTTGCCAAACGCCAGACACAGCTCTATCACCAGCGGATGGTCAGTGACGCGAACGGCAAGGGAATCAAAGCGTCCGGTTAACCAGCGCGGGGTTGTCGGCTGCGCCGGGAAGACGAAGGTTACCGGTCCTGGCCACGCGGAGAAGATTGTCTCGCGCTGTGCTGGCGTTAGCATAGAATCATCAATATAGGGCTTAAGCTGCTCGTAATTCGCAGCGATCAAAATCAGCCCTTTCTCGACGGGTCGTTGTTTCAGGTTAAGCAGGCGGCTCACAGCCGTCTCGCTGTCAGGATCGCAACCGACCCCAAAGACAGCTTCAGTTGGATACGCGATGACTTCTTCATTTTTCAGGACATCCACCGCATGCGCTATGGAGCCTGATGGCAGGTTATTATTCACTATATTGATCCGCCGTTACCGGCTTTCCACATTGTTTACTGGCGCAGAAGCGTTTCATGCCCTGCGCGGTTTTCTTCTCTATAAGTAGCGGATAATTGCAGTGAGGGCAGATTCCCGCTACCGGCTTAAAATTGATAACGAACTGGCAGTCAGGGTAGCGATCGCACGAATGGAAGGTCTTACCATAACGGGAACGGCGCTGTACCAGCTGACCTCGCTGACACTGAGGACACGCAATGGCCGTTTCATCAGGCTTATCAATTTGTTCCGTATGCTCACATTCCGGATAACGGCTACATCCAATAAACATGCCGAAACGCCCCTGGCGTAGCGCGAGTTCGCCACCGCAGAGAGGACAAAGCTGCCCCTCCAGAATTTTAACGATATGTCCATCAGCCTGGCTTTTCAGAGGACGGACATAATCACATTCCGGATACTGTGAACAACCGAGAAACGGGCCGTGTTTCCCGGACCGAATAACAAGTTCAGCCCCGCACTGCGGGCAGGGCTCATTTCTATGCACCGTGAATAGTGCTGATTTGGCCATAACAACTCTTGGTGCTGCATATTGAATTAATGCAGCATACCTTCATTCACTTCAAAGAGTAATTCTTCCATCTGCTGATAGGCATTTTCGCAGCCCGGGATATTAAACAGAACCATCAGGATCACCCATTTAAGGTCTTCCAGTTCAAATTCTGCTGTATCCAGCGCCATGACGCGCTCTATCACCATTTCTCTCGTTTCGAGGTTTAGCACCTGAATCTGCTCAAGGAATAAAATGAATCCCCGGCAGCTGGCGTCCAGCCTTTCACACTCTTCAGCGGTATAGATGCGTACAGACAATGGGTCAGAAGCAAGCTGCATAGGTTCGGCAAGGCCTTCCTGATAATCAGCCAACTTTTCCAGCCACATCAACGCATTATAGATATCTTCCCGCTCAAACCCCGCATCGGTAAGATCCTGTGTCAATTTGTCCTGATCCACTCGCATTTCTGCTTCGTTATGGATGTAAGTCTCAAACAAATACATCAGTACGTCGAACATGGCATGCCCTCCTTAATCGGACATAGCCGCCGGGTACAGCTGCGATCCACCCTGCTAACTCCAGTTCGAGTAGCTGTGCTACCGTTACTGGCACAGGTTGGCCGGCACGTTCAGCGACAACGTCAACAGGTGTTACCTCATCTCCTACGTTAGCCAGGAGCTTGGGAAATGGCAATGCCACCTTTCCCTGATCTGATGAATATTGTCGCTTTTCGGGATCTTCCTGCAGCCATTGCAACCCATATTGCAAATTTTCAAGAATATCTCCTACTTCCGTTACCGGTGTTGCTCCTTGCTTAATCAGCCAGTGGGGCCCCTCACATCCGGGGTTGCCTATCGGACCTGGCAGGGCGAAGACTTCTCGCCCCTGTTCGAGCGCGCATCGAGCTGTGACCAGTGAACCGCTTCTCCACGCCGCTTCAACGACCAGCACGCCCCTGCTAAGCCCGCTGATAATTCGATTACGACGAGGAAAGTTTGCTGGTCTGGGCTGCGCCGAAAGAGGGAACTCAGACACTATCGCACCGTCAGATTCGATGAGACGCATAGCCAAAGCCTGATGCCGGCGGGGATAAATGCTAAAAAGACCGTTCCCCAACACGGCGACACTACAGCCTTTTACTGACAGTGCAGCATTGTGGGCAACGCCATCAATACCACAGGCCAACCCGCTGGTGATCGTGAACCCAGTTTGTGAAAGTTGTTCGCACAGAATCCTCCCCCATCGCTCGCCGTACCACGACGGTGCACGGCTACCTACAACAGCCAACTGGATAGTGTTAAGCGCCTCAGGGTTGCCTTTTACAAATAACGCCCCCGGATAATCAGGAATCGTTCGAAGCAAGGGAGGATAAAGCGGATCATGTGCCGTTAATAATTGATTGTCCGGCTGCTCAAGCCACATCAGGCTGCGTTCCAGCTCACTTTCCTCTTGAGCAAAGAACCGTTCAGCTTGCTTTGCTGTCAGCCCGGCGTTTCTGAGAACAGGAACATCTATGCTTTTCTGATTCTGTAGCCGTGCGACGGCGTCCAGCATTGCATCACCACAAAGAGACCCTGTATGTATTAACCGTAACCATATCTCGGTAGATGTCATCCTTTCCCCTGCCATAAGCGGCCTCCGCAATCATTGCGATTGGTCACTGATGCTGTCAATCAATGGGGGATTTGTCTAGAATAGAGGTATTATTGTTATCAACTCCTGAACACGACTCTGGAAATTTATGGCAGTTTTGCAAGTGTTACATATTCCGGACGAGCGCCTTCGCATCGTCGCTGAACCGGTTAAAGAAGTGAATGCAGAAATTCAGCGTATCGTAGATGATATGTTCGATACCATGTACGCCGAAGAAGGCATTGGCCTTGCGGCGACTCAGGTGGACATTCACAAGCGCATTATCGTGATCGACGTTTCTGAAAATCGCGATGGTCGTCTGGTGCTGATCAATCCTGAGTTGCTTGAAAAAAGTGGCGAAACCGGTATTGAGGAAGGCTGTCTGTCCATTCCGGAACAGCGCGCTTTAGTGCCGCGTGCCGAAAAAGTGAAAATTCGCGCTCTGGATCGTGACGGTAATCCGTTCGAGCTGGAAGCAGACGACCTGCTGGCGATTTGTATTCAGCATGAGATGGATCACCTGGTCGGTAAACTGTTTATCGATTACCTCTCACCACTGAAACAACAGCGTATTCGCCAGAAAGTAGAGAAACTGGATCGTATGCGCTCTCGTGCATAACATCCCGGGATACAAGGAATAACGTGTCTAAATCGCTACGTATTATCTTTGCAGGAACACCTGATTTTGCAGCGCGTCATCTTGACGCGCTGTTATCTTCTGGTCACCAGGTTGTGGGTGTATTTACTCAACCAGATCGTCCGGCTGGCCGTGGCAAAAAGCTGATGCCAAGCCCGGTAAAAGTGTTGGCTGAAGAACATGGATTACCTGTATTCCAGCCAGCCTCCCTACGTTCACCGGAAAACCAGCAACTTGTTGCTGACCTGAATGCCGACGTGATGGTGGTAGTGGCTTACGGTTTAATTCTGCCAAAAGCTGTGCTTGATATGCCTCGCCTGGGCTGTGTAAATGTGCACGGTTCTCTGCTGCCTCGCTGGCGTGGCGCCGCGCCTATCCAGCGTTCTTTATGGGCAGGTGATGCAGAGACTGGCGTCACTATCATGAAGATGGACGTAGGTTTAGACACTGGCGACATGCTGTATAAACTCGCCTGCCCAATTACCGCACAAGACACCAGCGCAACGCTGTACGACAAGCTGGCGGACCTTGGCCCTCAGGGTCTCATCGAGACGCTGCAACAGCTTGCGGATAATACGGCGCAACCTGAAGTTCAGGATGAAGCGCTGGTCACCTATGCCGAAAAGCTGAGCAAAGAAGAAGCGCGAATAGACTGGTCTCTGTCAGCGGCTCAACTCGAACGCTGCATTCGCGCGTTTAATCCATGGCCAATGAGCTGGATGGAGATCGATGAGCAGCCAGTGAAAGTCTGGAAAGCCTCCGTCATTAGCGGTAATACCACGGCTAAACCCGGTACGATTATTGATGCCAGCAAGAACGGTATCCAGGTGGCGACAGCGCAAGGGATCCTGAATCTTGAATCGCTGCAACCGGCCGGTAAGAAAGCCATGAGTGCTCAGGACCTGTTAAATTCCCGTCGCGAATGGTTTATCCCTGGCAATCGTCTTGCCTGAACAAATTTATTCTTAAGGCCCGGAGTTTCCGGGCATTTTTATTTTTACGGTTATGAAAAAACAAAATCTACGCAGTATGGCGGCTCAGGCCGTTGAGCAGGTTATCGAGCAGGGCCAGTCTTTGAGTAACGTCCTGCCTCCACTGCAACAAAAAGTCTCTGATAAAGACAAAGCCCTGCTTCAGGAGCTCTGCTTTGGCGTCCTGCGCACACTCTCTCAGCTTGAGTGGTTGATTAATAAGCTGATGTCGCGGCCAATGACCGGCAAGCAACGTACCGTACATTATTTGATTATGGTAGGTTTCTATCAGCTTCTTCATACCCGTATTCCACCTCATGCCGCTCTGGCTGAGACAGTGGAAGGTGCTGTTGCGATCAAACGTCCCCAACTGAAAGGTCTGATCAACGGAGTACTGCGTCAGTTCCAGCGACAGCAGGAAGAGCTTCTTGCTGAGTTTGCTCAAAGTGAAACACGTTTCCTGCACCCGGAATGGCTTCTGAATCGCCTGAAAAAAGCTTATCCGCAGCAGTGGCAGGACATTGCCGAAGCCAATAACCAGCGCCCACCAATGTGGTTGCGCGTGAATCGTAATCATCATTCTCGCGATGCCTGGCTTGCCTTGCTTGAAGAGGCTGGAATGAACGGCTTCACACATGACGCCTATCCTGATGCCGTACGTTTAGCATCCCCTGCACCGGTACATGCATTACCCGGTTTTGACGAAGGCTGGGTAACTGTACAAGATGCCTCTGCCCAAGGTTGCATGACCTGGCTTGAACCCAAAAATGGAGAGCAGATCCTCGATCTCTGCGCCGCGCCAGGAGGCAAAACCACGCATATTCTGGAAGTTGCACCTCAGGCCAGCGTATTAGCAGTGGACGTTGATGAACAACGTCTTTCACGCGTCTACGACAACCTGAAACGTTTGGGTATGAAGGCGCAGGTTAAGCAAGGTGATGGGCGCAAACCCGCAGAGTGGTGTGGCGAGACGAAATTTGATCGGATTTTGCTGGACGCCCCCTGCTCAGCAACCGGTGTTATTCGCCGTCATCCGGATATTAAGTGGCTGCGTCGTGACCGTGATATTAAGGAACTTGCCCAGCTGCAATCCGACATTCTTGATGCTATCTGGCCACATCTGAGACCTGGCGGAACACTGGTCTATGCGACGTGTTCCATACTTCCGGAAGAGAACAGCCAGCAAATTGCGGCCTTCCTTAAACGTACTCCGGACGCTGCGTTAAGAGATACGGGGACACCTAAATGCCCCGGTCAGCAGAACCTGCCTGGTGCAGAAGAGGGTGATGGCTTCTTTTACGCTAAGCTAATCAAAGAGTGATGTTGAGAACAGGTCACGAGATATGAAGATAATCATTCTGGGCGCAGGACAGGTTGGTGGAACGCTGGCAGAGAACCTGGTTGGCGAAAACAACGACATCACAATTGTTGATACCAACGGCGATCGGCTGCGCGTGTTGCAGGACAAGTTTGACCTTCGTGTTGTGCAGGGTCACGGCTCGCATCCGCGAGTCCTTCGTGAAGCGGGTGCCGATGATGCCGACATGCTGGTTGCAGTAACCAGCTCTGACGAAACCAATATGGTTGCTTGTCAGGTGGCTTACTCACTTTTCAACACACCAAACCGAATCGCGCGCATTCGCTCTCCTGACTATGTTCGTGATGCAGAGAAACTGTTCAATTCAGAAGCAGTACCGATTGACCATCTCATTGCGCCAGAACAACTGGTTATCGACAATATCTATCGCCTGATCGAATATCCTGGCGCACTGCAGGTAGTGAACTTTGCCGAAGGTAAAGTGAGTCTTGCAGTGGTTAAGGCCTATTACGGTGGGCCATTAATCGGCAATGCGCTCTCCACAATGCGTGAGCATATGCCGCATATTGATACTCGTGTCGCAGCCATTTTCCGCCACGATAGACCTATTCGTCCCCAAGGCTCCACGATTGTTGAAGCCGGCGATGAGGTCTTCTTTATTGCGGCCTCTCAGCATATTCGCGCAGTGATGAGTGAACTTCAGCGTCTCGAGAAGCCATATAAACGTATTATGTTGGTCGGTGGTGGCAATATCGGTGCTGGCCTGGCGCGTAGACTGGAAAAAGATTACAGCGTGAAATTGATCGAACGCGATCAGCAACGAGCTTCTGAACTGGCAGAAAAGTTGCAGAACACGATCGTATTTTATGGCGATGCGTCGGATCAGGAACTGCTGGCTGAAGAACATATTGATCAGGTTGATCTGTTTATTGCCGTCACCAACGACGATGAAGCAAATATTATGTCGGCCATGCTCGCCAAACGAATGGGGGCAAAAAAGGTGATGGTGCTTATTCAGCGCCGGGCTTATGTTGACCTTGTTCAGGGGAGTGTCATTGATATCGCCATTTCGCCACAGCAAGCGACCATTTCCGCACTCCTGAGCCATGTTCGCAAAGCGGATATTGTCGGCGTTTCATCTCTGCGTCGCGGCGTGGCAGAAGCCATTGAAGCCGTAGCTCATGGCGATGAAACCACATCACGCGTTGTGGGCCGTGCCATTGATGAGATTAAACTTCCACCGGGGACAATTATCGGGGCCGTGGTACGTGGGAATGATGTCATGATTGCCAATGATAATTTACGTATCGAGCAAGGGGACCACGTTATTATGTTCCTTACCGATAAAAAATTTATTACCGATGTCGAACGCCTGTTCCAGCCGAGTCCATTCTTCCTGTAATCATTCAGGTGCTCCTCAAAGAGCACCTGAACATAATCCCTCTATTTAACATGCCTTTTATTTTTCATAATGATTATTTATCCCCAATGGCAAATAGCGAATCATTTGTTAAACTTATAATCGTCAGCTGGCACAAGGAGAGCATAATGAGTTTTATTAAAGAATTTCGCGAATTTGCGATGCGCGGGAATGTAGTAGATTTGGCAGTGGGTGTCATTATTGGTGCGGCATTCGGTAAGATCGTCTCATCATTAGTAGCCGACATTATCATGCCACCTTTGGGTTTATTAATCGGGGGCATTGATTTCAAACAATTTGCCGTCACACTTCGGGATGCACAGGGCGATGTCCCGGCGGTTGTAATGCATTACGGTGTGTTCATTCAGAACATATTCGACTTTGTAATTGTGGCGTTTGCCATTTTTATGGCCATCAAGCTTATCAACAAGCTAAATCGTAAAAAAGAAGAACCAGCAGCAGCGCCAGCACCTACAAAAGAAGAAGTTTTGCTGACAGAGATTCGCGATCTGTTAAAAGAGCAGAATAATCGCTCTTGATCAGAAACTAAAAGCAAGAAGGCCAGTGGTAAAAAAGCGATCCGCTTGTTTGCCACTGGCCTCCCAGTTACCCCGTTTTGCATGTTTGTCTTTACGCAGATAACTTCCCTTCCCTTTTTTACTTTTCTCGACGCGCTGTCTGAAGAGCGGGTCGTGTAGTAGAGCTTCAATAGCGTTATCTTTGATTTGTCCCTTCGTATGCTGATAGCGGCTCATAATTTCTCCTGAGCATGGTTAATGTCGACGGAAGTCTAGATCCGGGCGGACAAAAAATCAACTGCCCTCCATTTCTCCACTGGCTCCCTGTTCAAGGGCTTCCAGAATTGAACAATAGATGCTGCTGTGCGCCGTTCCACAACAAGCGTCATTCAGCCTTTGTAAAGAACGCTGCATAGTCTGCAACTCCTGAATGCGAGCTTCAACCTCGTCCAGGCGCGCCTGAACAATACTCTTCGACTCCTGGCAGGTATGATGTTCCGGATCAATACGGATCGATAATAACTCGCGGATCGAATCCAGTGTGAAACCAAGCTGTCGCGCATAACGAATAAACCGCAGACGTTGTAGATCGTTATCGGTATAAAGGCGAAAACCACCCTCAGTGCGAACTTCATGATCAATCATCTGCTGCTTTTCATAGTATCGGATGGTATCCGGTGTTACGTTCGCGAGCTTTGCAAGTTCACCGATACGGTACATAACTATTCCTCGTTTATTTTATGCATCAATCTTTCGCCGTATTCACCGTGCAGAAAGTCAGTATTCATTCCCGCCTGGCGAAGCTTAAGTTCAATCAGTGCGAGCCGACGGGTAAGTTCAGAATGTCGAGGATCGTCCTGACGGATACCTTTGAGTAGATCAGCAAGCTCAACCGCCTCCCTGCGCTGTTCGAGTTCAGGAGGAAGACAACCTGCATTTTTCAGTAATCGATATCCTGCACGTAATTCTGGCGCGATGTGCGAATCGTCATCCAGCACAAGGAGAGCACCACTTCCTGGAAGATCATCAAATTCACCTTTTTTTTGGGCATCGCGGATATGGCGTTCTGCCCACTGATCGAGCAACCACATTATTAGCTCCAGGGAAAGAACAGATTTGATACAGACATTGTAGAGAAGTGGGGATATACCGGATATAAAAAAACCCGCCGAGGCGGGTTTTTTTACGTTACTACAGATTACTCTGCAGCAGCTTCTGCTTTCTCTGAACGATCAACCAGCTCGATGTAAGCCATCGGCGCGTTGTCGCCTGCACGGAAGCCACACTTCAGAATGCGAGTGTAACCACCGGCACGGCTCGCGAAACGCGGGCCCAGTTCGTTAAACAGTTTTGCCACGATCTCGTTATCACGAGTACGGGCGAATGCCAGACGACGATTAGCAACGCTGTCAGTCTTGGCAAGAGTAATCAGCGGCTCAACTACGCGACGCAGCTCTTTCGCTTTAGGCAGGGTCGTCTTGATGATCTCATGACGAACCAGTGAACCTGCCATGTTGCGGAACATAGCCTGGCGATGGCTGCTGTTGCGGTTCAGTTGACGACCACTCTTACGATGGCGCATGACCTTATCCTTCTCAGTAAAACCTTAACCTGTGATCCGGTTACTCGTCAGCAATACTAGCTGGTGGCCAGTTTTCCAGGCGCATGCCCAGAGACAGACCACGTGAAGCCAGCACGTCTTTAATCTCGGTAAGAGATTTTTTACCCAGGTTCGGCGTTTTCAGCAACTCAACCTCGGTACGCTGTACCAGATCACCGATATAGTGGATAGCTTCTGCCTTGAGGCAGTTAGCAGAGCGGACAGTCAATTCGAGATCGTCAACAGGGCGCAGCAGGATCGGATCGAATTCTGGTTTCTCTTCTTTCACTTCCGGCTGACGTACATCACGTAAGTCAACGAAAGCTTCCAGTTGTTCTGCCAGGATGGTTGCCGCACGACGAATCGCCTCTTCAGGATCGATTGTGCCGTTGGTTTCCATTTCGATGACCAGCTTGTCCAGGTCGGTACGCTGTTCTACACGCGCTGCTTCAACATTGTAGGCAATACGCTCTACAGGGCTGTAGCATGCGTCGACCAGCAGACGGCCGATTGGGCGCTCATCTTCTTCCGAATGAATTCGGGCAGAAGCCGGCACATAACCACGACCGCGCTGAACTTTGATACGCATGCTAATCGCTGCGTTCTCATCGGTCAGGTGGCAGATCACGTGCTGCGGCTTGACGATTTCAACATCACCGTCGTGGGTGATGTCGGCTGCAGTCACAGGGCCAATGCCAGATTTATTCAGAGTAAGAATAACTTCATCTTTACCCTGAACTCTCACCGCCAGCCCTTTCAGGTTGAGCAGGATTTCAAGGATATCTTCCTGAACGCCTTCTTTGGTGCTGTACTCATGAAGTACACCATCAATCTCAACCTCGGTCACCGCGCAACCCGGCATCGATGAGAGCAGAATACGGCGCAGTGCGTTACCCAGAGTATGGCCAAAGCCACGCTCTAAAGGCTCAAGGGTCACCTTGGCGTGCGTCGAACTCACTTGCTCGATATCTACCAGGCGCGGTTTTAGAAACTCTGTCACAGAACCCTGCATTGTGTCCTCTCTTTGGTACTAAGCTTTACTTGGAGTAAAGCTCGACGATCAGGTGTTCGTTAATGTCCGCAGACAGATCAGAACGTTCTGGCTGACGCTTGAACGTACCTTCCATCTTGCCAGCATCAACTTCCAGCCAGGTTGGCTTTTCACGCTGCTCAGCCAGCTCCAGAGCGGCCTTCACGCGAGATTGCTTTTTCGCTTTCTCACGAATGCTAACAACGTCATTCGCTTTAACCTGATAAGAAGCGATGTTAACAACACGACCGTTTACCATGATTGCTTTGTGGCTAACCAGCTGACGTGATTCAGCACGAGTAGCGCCGAAGCCCATACGGTATACAACGTTGTCCAGACGACCTTCCAGCAGGGCCAGCAGGTTTTCACCTGTGTTGCCTTTCAGACGTGCGGCTTCTTTATAGTAGTTACGGAACTGACGCTCCAGCACACCGTACATACGGCGAACTTTTTGCTTTTCACGCAACTGCACACCATAGTCAGACAGACGCGGTTTACGCGCACCGTGCTGGCCAGGAGCTTGTTCAATTTTACACTTGGTATCGATCGCGCGAACGCCAGACTTAAGGAATAAGTCGGTGCCCTCACGACGGCTCAGCTTGAGCTTAGGACCCAAATATCTTGCCATTTTCTATCTCCAACTAACCTAAAAACGGAGCGTTATACGCGACGTTTTTTCGGCGGACGACAACCGTTATGAGGGATCGGAGTCACATCAGTAATATTCGTGATGCGGAAACCAGCGGCGTTCAGAGCGCGAACAGTAGATTCACGACCCGGACCCGGACCTTTAACCATAACTTCCAGATTCTTGATGCCGTATTCTTTTACGGCTTCAGCGCAACGCTCTGCTGCAACCTGAGCTGCGAACGGAGTGGATTTGCGAGAACCACGGAAACCGGAACCACCGGCTGTTGCCCAACCCAATGCGTTACCCTGACGATCAGTAATAGTAACGATGGTGTTGTTGAAAGAAGCATGGATATGAGCCACGCCGTCAGAGACTTGTTTTCTTACACGTTTACGTGCACGAACTGGTGCCTTTGCCATTATTCAATCACCCCGATTATTTCTTGATCGGTTTGCGCGGACCCTTACGGGTACGTGCGTTGGTCTTAGTACGCTGACCGCGCACTGGCAGACCACGACGATGACGCAAACCGCGATAGCAACCAAGATCCATCAGGCGCTTGATGCTCATGCTGATTTCACGGCGCAGATCACCTTCAACGACAAATTTGGCAACTTCGTCACGCAGCGTGTCGATTTGTTCTTCAGACAGCTCACTGATCTTAACATCTTCAGCGATACCCGCTGCAGCCAGAATGGCTTTAGAACGGGTCTTGCCGACGCCGTAGATCGAAGTTAATGCGATCACAGCATGTTTCTGATCAGGAATGTTAATGCCTGCTATACGGGCCACTATGCACTCCTACTATTTAATATGTACGCACCATGCTGAAAAGCCCGTTTTCAGGATACTCAAATGGAAACGTACAGACATACAAAAGATTGGCTGGCTAATCTAGCCAGCTCAACCCAACTTTGCAAGAAAAATATGCGAAATAATCAGCCTTGGCGCTGTTTATGCTTCGGCTCGGCACTGCAAATCACACGGATGACACCATCACGCTTAACGATTTTGCAGTTACGGCATAATTTCTTGACGGAAGCACGAACTTTCATTTTTACTCTCCGTAACTTCTCAGGCGACCAATTAGCGGCCGTAGCCTTTCAGGTTCGCCTTCTTCAATGCAGACTCATACTGACTCGACATCATCAGAGTTTGCACTTGAGCCATAAAGTCCATAATCACGACAACAACGATAAGCAGTGAGGTCCCACCGAAGTAGAACGGTACTTTCATTGCATCACGCATGAACTCCGGGATCAGGCAGATAAAAGTAATATAAAGCGCACCAACCAAAGTCAGGCGAGTCATTACTTTATCGATATACTTCGCCGTTTGCTCTCCCGGACGAATTCCTGGTACAAATGCACCGGACTTCTTCAGGTTATCTGCTGTTTCACGCGGGTTGAAGACCAACGCCGTGTAGAAGAAACAGAAGAAGATGATCGCAGACGCATAGAGTAACACATAAAGTGGTTGCCCAGGCTGCAAATACAGCGAAATTGTTGTCAGCCAGTTCCAACCAGTACCGCCCCCGAACCATGACGCGATGGTTGCCGGGAACAGAATAATACTGGAAGCGAAGATCGCCGGGATTACCCCTGCCATATTCACTTTCAGCGGTAAATGTGTGCTCTGTGCAGCATAGACACGACGACCCTGCTGACGTTTCGCGTAGTTCACCACAATACGGCGTTGACCACGTTCAACGAAGACAACAAAGAACGTCACTGCAAATACTAATACTGCAACCAACAGCAACAGGAGGAAGTGCAGGTCGCCTTGACGCGCTTGCTCGATAGTATGGGCGATGGCTGGCGGGAGGCCCGCAACAATACCGGCGAAGATAATGATTGAGATACCGTTACCGATACCACGTTCAGTAATCTGTTCGCCGAGCCACATCAGGAACATTGTCCCTGTGACCAGACTTACAACAGCGGTGAAGTAGAATGCAAAGCCCGGGTTTAACACCAGGCCCTGCATACCAGGCATATTCGGCAGACCGGTAGCAATACCGATCGACTGGAATATTGCCAGCACCAGAGTACCGTAACGGGTGTACTGACTAATCTTACGACGTCCAGACTCCCCTTCTTTCTTCAACTCTGCCAGGGCCGGATGAACGACCGTGAGCAGCTGGATAATAATAGATGCCGAAATGTACGGCATAATACCCAGAGCAAAGATAGAAGCACGGCTGAGAGCACCACCAGAGAACATGTTGAACATTTCAATGATGGTGCCTCGCTGTTGCTCAAGCAGTTTGGCAAGTACAGCGGCATCGATACCAGGGATCGGAATAAAAGAGCCAATACGGAACACAATCAGCGCGCCGATAACAAACAGCAGTCTGCGTTTCAGCTCGCCAAATCCACCTTTGGCACTTTGAAAATCTAATCCCGGTTGCTTAGCCATCTGCTACTTATTCCTCAATTTTACCGCCAGCGGCTTCGATAGCAGCACGAGCACCTTTAGTAACACGCAGGCCACGAACAGTTACCGGAGTAGAAACTTCACCAGCCAGGATCACTTTCGCGAACTCGATCTGGATACCGATAATGTTTGCTGCTTTCAGCGTGTTCAGGTCTACAACGCCGCCTTCAACTTTCGCCAGGTCAGACAGACGGATTTCCACTGTGATCGCTGCTTTGCGAGAGGTGAAGCCGAACTTCGGCAGACGACGGTACAGTGGCATCTGGCCACCCTCGAAACCGCGACGTACGCCACCGCCAGAACGAGAGTTCTGACCTTTGTGACCACGACCACCGGTTTTGCCGAGGCCAGAACCGATACCACGACCCAGGCGTTTACCCGCCTTTTTAGAGCCTTCGGCCGGAGACAGAGTATTTAAACGCATCTCTTACTCCTCAACTTTAACCATGAAGTAAACCGCGTTGACCATACCACGAACAGCAGGAGTATCCTCGCGCTCAACGGTATGACCAATACGACGCAGACCCAGGCCAAGCAGCGTTGCCTTGTGTTTCGGCAGACGACCGATTGCACTGCGGGTTTGAGTGATTTTAATAGTCTTTGCCATGGTCAATTACCCCAGAATTTCTTCAACGGATTTACCACGCTTGGCAGCGACCATTTCTGGAGAATTCATATTTTCCAGGCCATCAATAGTTGCACGAACCACGTTGATCGGGTTGGTGGAACCATATGCTTTAGCCAGAACGTTATGAACCCCAGCAACTTCCAGAACGGCGCGCATTGCACCACCGGCGATGATACCGGTACCTTCTGAAGCTGGCTGCATGAATACACGAGAACCCGTGTGAACACCTTTAACTGGGTGCTGCAGGGTGCCGTTGTTCAGCGCGACGTTAATCATGTTGCGACGGGCTTTTTCCATCGCTTTCTGGATCGCTGCTGGAACTTCACGCGCTTTACCGTAACCAAAACCAACGCGACCGTTACCATCGCCTACTACAGTCAGAGCTGTGAAGGAGAAAATACGACCACCTTTAACGGTTTTAGATACGCGGTTTACCGCGATCAGCTTTTCCTGCAGTTCGCCAGCCTGTTTTTCGATGTGAGCCATCTTACACCTCTACCTTAGAACTGAAGGCCAGCTTCACGGGCAGCATCTGCCAGTGCCTGGACACGACCATGATATTGGAACCCGGAACGGTCAAAGGAAACATTGCTGATACCTTTTTCCAGAGCGCGTTCAGCAACAGCTTTACCTACAGCTGCAGCGGCGTCTTTGTTACCGGTGTACTTCAATTGTTCTGCGATAGCTTTTTCTACAGTAGAAGCAGCTACCAGAACTTCAGAACCGTTCGGTGCAATTACCTGTGCGTAAATATGACGCGGGGTACGATGTACCACCAGGCGAGTTGCACCCAGCTCTTTGAGCTTGCGGCGTGCGCGGGTCGCACGACGGATACGAGCAGATTTCTTATCCATAGTGTTACCTTACTTCTTCTTAGCCTCTTTGGTACGCACGACTTCGTCGGCGTAACGAACACCCTTGCCTTTGTAAGGCTCAGGACGACGGTAGGCGCGCAGATCTGCTGCAACCTGACCGATCAGCTGTTTATCAGCGCCTTTCAGCACGATTTCAGTTTGAGTCGGACATTCTGCAGTGATACCGGCCGGCAGCGGATGCTCAACAGGGTGTGAGAAGCCCAGAGACAGGCCTACTGCATTCCCTTTGATAGCTGCACGATAACCTACACCAACCAGCTGAAGCTTTTTAGTGAAGCCTTCGGTAACACCAACAACCATTGAGTTCAGCAGGGCACGCGCGGTACCAGCCTGAGCCCATCCATCCACGAAACCATCACGTGGACCGAAGGTCAGAGCGTTATCTGCATGTTTAACTTCAACAGCTTTGTTGAGGGTACGAGTCAGCTCGCCGTTTTTACCTTTGATCGTAATAACCTGACCGTCGATTTTTACATCAACGCCGGCAGGAATAACGACCGGTGCTTTAGCAACACGAGACATTCTTTCCTCCGATTAGGCTACGTAGCAGATAATTTCGCCACCAAGACCAGCCTGGCGCGCTGCACGATCAGTCATAACACCTTTAGAGGTAGAAACAACTGCGATACCAAGACCAGCCATAACTTTTGGCAGCTCATCTTTTTTCTTATAGATGCGCAGGCCTGGGCGGCTGACACGCTGAATGCTTTCTACAACAGCTTTACCCTGGAAATACTTGAGAGTAAGTTCCAGTTCCGGCTTGGTGTCGCCTTCAACTTTAAAATCTTCGATAAAACCTTCTTCCTTCAGCACGTTGGCAATTGCCACTTTCAGCTTGGCGGAAGGCATGGTGACCGCAACTTTGTTCGCGGCCTGACCGTTACGGATACGGGTCAGCATATCCGCGATCGGATCTTGCATGCTCATCTGTCTTTACTCCCGTGATTCAATTGGTAATTACCAGCTAGCCTTTTTCAAGCCTGGTACTTCACCGCGCATGGCGGCTTCACGCAGTTTGATACGGCTCAACCCAAACTTGCCCACATAACCATGTGGACGACCTGTTTGACGACAGCGGTTACGCTGACGAGACGGGCTGGAATCACGCGGCAGAGACTGCAGCTTGAGAACCGCATTCCAACGATCTTCGTCGGAAGCGTTCACATCAGAAATGATCGCTTTCAGTTCAGCGCGTTTAGCGAAGAATTTATCAGCTAAAGCTACGCGCTTTACTTCGCGTGCTTTCATTGATTGCTTAGCCATTCAGTAACCCTACCTTACTTGCGGAACGGGAAGTCAAAGGCAGCCAGCAGAGCACGGCCTTCTTCGTCAGATTTCGCAGTAGTGGTAATGGTAATATCCAAACCACGCACGCGGTCGACTTTATCGTAGTCGATTTCTGGGAAGATGATCTGCTCACGGACACCCATGCTGTAGTTACCACGACCGTCGAAAGACTTAGCGGACAAGCCACGGAAGTCACGGATACGTGGAACAGCAATAGTGATCAGGCGCTCAAAGAACTCCCACATGCGTTCGCCACGCAGAGTTACTTTACAGCCGATCGGATAGCCCTGACGGATTTTGAAGCCTGCAACAGATTTGCGTGCTTTGGTGATCAGCGGTTTTTGACCGGAGATTGCTGTCAGGTCAGCTGCTGCGTTATCCAGCAGTTTCTTGTCAGCGATCGCTTCACCAACACCCATGTTCAGGGTGATCTTCTCGACCCGAGGGACTTGCATGACAGAATTGTAGTTAAACTCAGTCATGAGTTTTTTAACTACTTCGTCTTTGTAGTAATCATGCAGTTTCGCCATCGTACTACTCCAAATTACTTGATAGTTTCGCTGTTAGACTTGAAGAAACGGACTTTTTTACCGTCTTCGAATCTAAAGCCTACACGGTCAGCCTTGCCGGTAGCCGCATTGAAGATTGCAACGTTAGAAACCTGAATAGCAGCTTCTTTTTCAACGATGCCGCCTGGTTGGTTCAGGGCCGGAACCGGCTTCTGATGTTTCTTAACCAAGTTGATACCTTCAACGACGAGTTTGCCGGAAGACAGAACATTTTTTACTTTACCGCGTTTACCTTTATCTTTACCGGTTAACACGATAACTTCGTCATCACGACGGATTTTCGCTGCCATGATTCGCTCCTTAGAGTACTTCTGGTGCCAGAGAGATAATTTTCATGAACTTCTCAGTACGAAGTTCACGAGTTACCGGCCCAAAGATACGCGTGCCGATAGGCTGCTCGCTGTTATTGTTTAAAATAACGCATGCATTACCATCGAAGCGAATGACAGAACCGTCAGGGCGACGAACACCCTTCTTGGTGCGCACCACTACCGCCTTCAGCACATCACCTTTTTTGACCTTACCACGTGGAATTGCTTCCTTGATGGTGATCTTGATGATGTCGCCTACGCCTGCGTAGCGACGGTGCGAGCCACCCAGAACCTTGATACACATTACGCGACGTGCACCGGAGTTGTCGGCGACGTTCAGCATAGTCTGTTCTTGGATCATTTTAGTGCTCCGCTAATGTCAACTACTACCTGAGACTCTAAAATCAGAGCCGTTAAAAAGCCCCATATCGAGGGCGCGGCATTATAACACCGCTTCTGCAATATGGGTAGAAAAAATAAACGGCTCATCGCTGAGCCGTTTATTCGTATTGAGAATGCGTACTGTATTACAGAACCGCTTTCTCTACAACGCGAACCAGCGTCCAGGACTTAGTCTTGGACAGTGGACGGCATTCACGGATTTCAACCTTGTCGCCGATACCACATTCGTTGTTCTCGTCATGTACGTGCAGTTTGGTCGTACGCTTGATGAATTTACCGTAGATCGGGTGTTTCACAATACGTTCGATAGCTACAACAATGGATTTCTCCATTTTGTCACTAACAACACGACCTTGCAGAGTACGGATTTTATCGGTCATTACGCACCCGCCTTCTGAGTCAGTAAAGTCTTAACGCGTGCAACATTGCGACGCACTTGCTTCAGCAGGTGAGTCTGTTGCAGCTGGCCACTTGCAGCCTGCATACGCAGGTTGAACTGCTCACGCAGCAGGTTCAGCAGCTCAGCGTTCAGCTCTTCAACGCTTTTTTCACGCAGCTCTTTTGCTTTCATTACATCACCGTCTTAGTTACAAAGGTGGTTTTGATAGGCAGTTTCGCTGCTGCCAGGCCGAAGGCTTCACGGGCCAGCTCTTCCGGAACACCGTCCATTTCATACAGGACTTTGCCCGGTTGGATCAAGGCAACCCAGTACTCCACGTTACCTTTACCTTTACCCATACGAACTTCCAGCGGCTTCTCGGTAATTGGTTTGTCCGGGAATACACGGATCCAAATTTTACCTTGACGCTTAACTGCACGGGTCATTGCACGACGTGCTGCTTCGATCTGACGTGCAGTCAGACGACCACGGCCAACAGCTTTCAGACCGAAAGTGCCGAAGCTAACATCCGTACCCTGCGCCAGACCACGGTTGCGGCCTTTGTGCACTTTACGGAATTTTGTACGCTTTGGTTGTAACATCAGCGACGCTCCTTATTTACGGCCTTTACGCTGCTGCTTTTTAGGTTGAGCAGCCGGTTTTTCCGGTTGTTCAACAGCAGCCATACCACCCAGGATCTCACCTTTGAAGATCCATACCTTAACGCCGATTACACCGTAAGTGGTGTGCGCTTCAGAGGTGTTGTAGTCGATGTCAGCACGCAGAGTGTGCAGCGGTACGCGACCTTCACGGTACCATTCGGTACGTGCGATTTCCGCGCCGCCCAGACGGCCGCTAACTTCAACTTTGATACCTTTAGCGCCCAGACGCATTGCGTTCTGTACAGCACGCTTCATAGCACGACGGAACATAACACGACGTTCCAGCTGTGAAGTGATGCTGTCAGCAACCAGTTTTGCGTCCAGTTCAGGCTTACGAACTTCAGCGATATTGATCTGTGCAGGAACGCCAGCGATATCCGCTACGACCTTGCGCAGTTTTTCTACGTCTTCGCCTTTCTTACCGATAACGATGCCAGGACGAGCAGTGTGAATAGTCACACGGATGCTCTTCGCTGGACGCTCGATAACGATACGAGATACAGACGCTTTAGCCAGTTCCTTAGTCAGGTACTGACGTACTTTAAAATCGCTGTCCAGGTTGTCAGCGAATTCTTTGGTGTTCGCAAACCAGGTAGAGTTCCATGGTTTTACAATACCCAGGCGAATACCATTAGGATGTACTTTCTGACCCATTGCTAGTCTCCAGAGTCTCAGCGATCGGACACAACCACAGTAATGTGGCTGGTGCGCTTCAGGATGCGATCTGCACGACCTTTCGCACGCGGCATAATGCGCTTCATGCTTGGGCCTTCATCTACGAAAATTTTCGCGACTTTCAGATCGTCGATGTCAGCGCCATCGTTGTGTTCAGCGTTAGCAATGGCAGATTCCAGTACTTTCTTGACCAATACCGCAGCTTTCTTGTTGGTATAGGTCAGGATGTCCAGGGCCTGCGACACTTTCTTACCGCGAATCAGGTCAGCAACAAGGCGAACCTTCTGTGCAGAAGAACGAGCATGGCGATGTTGAGCTAAAGTTTCCATCTCTTCCTCCTACCTTATTTCTTCTTCGCTTTTTTATCAGCAGCGTGGCCGCGATAAGTACGAGTCGGTGCGAATTCACCCAGTTTGTGACCAACCATTTCGTCGGTAACAAAGACTGGAACGTGCTGACGACCATTATGGACAGCGATGGTCAAACCGATCATGTTAGGAAAGATCGTTGAACGACGGGACCAAGTGCGCAGGGGCTTCTTGTCTCCGCTTTCCACCGCTTTCTCTACCTTCTTCAGCAAGTGCAGGTCAATAAAAGGACCTTTCTTGAGAGAACGTGGCATGGCTTATCCTCTAAAATTATTTGCTACGGCGACGTACGATAAATTTATCAGTACGCTTGTTGCTGCGGGTCTTCTTACCTTTGGTCTGAACGCCCCACGGAGTTACCGGGTGCTTACCAAAGTTACGACCTTCACCACCACCATGTGGGTGGTCGACTGGGTTCATCGCAGTACCGCGAACGGTAGGACGAACACCACGCCAGCGTGCAGCACCTGCTTTACCCAGAACGCGCAGCATATGCTCAGCATTGCCAACTTCGCCCAGGGTTGCACGGCAGTCTGCTTCGACTTTACGCATTTCACCAGAACGCAGACGCAGGGTGACATAAGCACCATCACGAGCAACGATCTGAACGTAAGTACCAGCGGAACGTGCCAGCTGACCGCCTTTACCTGGTTTCATTTCTACGTTATGAACGGTAGAACCAACCGGGATATTGCGCATCGGCAGGGTGTTACCTGCTTTGATTGCAGCATCAACGCCAGACTGAATCTGGTCGCCAGCTTTCAGGCCTTTAGGGGCCAGGATGTAACGGCGTTCGCCGTCTTTGTACAGAACCAGCGCGATGTTCGCGGAACGGTTCGGATCGTACTCAAGACGTTCAACAACTGCTGGGATACCGTCTTTGTTGCGTTTGAAGTCAACAATACGATAAGCCTGCTTGTGGCCACCACCGATGTGACGAGTGGTGATACGGCCATTGTTGTTACGACCACCGGATTTGCTGTTTTTTTCCAGCAACGGAGCAAAAGGTTTGCCCTTGTGCAGCTCAGGGTTAACCACTTTAACTACGTGGCGACGACCCGGAGATGTCGGTTTACATTTAACAACTGCCATTGTATTACTCCTCCGACTTACTCAGCGCCGCCAACGAAGTCCAGATTCTGGCCTTCTTTCAGGGTGACGTAAGCTTTTTTCCAGTCGCTACGACGACCGATACGCTGTCCGTGACGTTTAACTTTCCCTTTAACTACCAGGGTGTTAACGACTTCGACTTCGACTTCAAACAGTTTCTGCACAGCAGCTTTGATCTCTGCTTTGGTCGCGTCTTTAGCAACTTTGAGAACGATGGTGTTTGTTTTTTCCATCGCAGTAGACGCTTTTTCAGAAACGTGCGGTGCGCGAAGCACCTTCAGCAGACGTTCTTCACGAATCATGCCAGCATCTCCTCAACTTGCTTAACAGCATCAGCAGTCATTACGACTTTGTCGAAGGCGATCAGGCTAACCGGGTCGATACCAGTCGCATCGCGTACGTCAACCTTGTGCAGGTTACGTGCGGCCAGGAACAGGTTCTCGTCCAGCTCACCGGTGATGATCAGCACATCTTCCAGAGCCATGTCTTTCAGTTTCTGAGCCAGCAGCTTAGTTTTAGGCGCTTCTACAGAGAACTTCTCGACAACGATCAGACGATCCTGACGTACCAGTTCGGACAGGATGCTTTTCAGCGCGCCGCGGTACATCTTTTTGTTAACTTTTTGACTGTGGTCCTGTGGACGCGCAGCGAAGGTCACGCCACCTGAACGCCAGATCGGGCTCTTGATAGAACCTGAACGCGCACGGCCGGTACCTTTCTGGCGCCATGGCTTTTTGCCGGAACCAGTTACTTCAGCACGAGTCTTCTGAGCACGAGTACCCTGACGAGCACCAGCTGCATAAGCAACAACAACCTGGTGAACCAGCGCTTCGTTGAAATCACGACCGAAGGTAGTTTCGGAAACAGTCAGCGCGCTCTGCGCGTCTTTCAATACTAATTCCATTGCTATCCCCTTACGCCTTCACAGCTGGTTTAACGATCAGGTCGCTACCGGTTGCACCCGGAACTGCACCTTTAACCAGCAGCAGGTTGCGCTCAGCGTCAACACGTACTACGTCCAGGCTCTGAACGGTTACACGTTCGTTACCCAGCTGACCTGCCATTTTCTTGCCTTTGAACACTTTGCCCGGAGTCTGGTTCTGACCGATAGAACCCGGAACGCGGTGAGACAAGGAGTTACCGTGAGTAGCGTCCTGGGTACGGAAGTTCCAGCGCTTAACGGTACCAGCAAAACCTTTACCTTTAGAGGTACCGGTTACGTCAACTTTTTTAACGTCAGCAAACAGCTCAACGCTAATGTCCTGACCTACAGTGAACTCTTCGCCTTCAGCAAGACGGAATTCCCACAGACCACGGCCAGCTTCTACGCCAGCTTTAGCGAAGTGACCCGCTTCTGGTTTGGTTACACGGTTAGCTTTTTTAGCACCAGTGGTAACCTGAATAGCGCGGTAGCCATCGTTAGCCAGATCTTTAACCTGAGTAACGCGGTTTGCTTCAACTTCGATTACGGTTACTGGGATAGAAACGCCATCTTCAGTGAAGATGCGGGTCATACCCACTTTTTTACCGACTAAACCAATCATTGTTTCAACCTCTCAATCGCTCGATGACCTGATTAACCCAGGCTGATCTGCACGTCTACACCGGCAGCCAGATCCAGACGCATCAGAGCATCAACGGTTTTCTCAGTTGGCTCAACGATGTCAACCAGACGCTTGTGAGTGCGGATTTCGTACTGATCACGCGCGTCTTTGTTAACGTGCGGGGAGATCAGAACGGTGAAGCGCTCTTTGCGGGTCGGCAGCGGGATCGGACCACGGACTTGCGCACCAGTGCGCTTAGCAGTCTCGACGATTTCCGCGGTTGATTGATCGATCAGACGATGATCAAACGCTTTAAGGCGGATACGGATTCTTTGGTTCTGCATGAGACCAGAGCTCCAATTATTTTATAAACGAAAATGATTACTCCTCAAACCCATTACGATTGATGGGAGAGTGTAACCGTTCTTACGTAGCTCCCCAATTGGGAGCATTGTTGAGTAACAAAATGAGCTACTCTGGTTCTGATTGAACCCGCCGTCAATTACGACAAGCCCGCGCATTATACGTAAATCTGGGCAAGACGCAAGTGCCGTTTAGAAATTAAGCGCCAAAGCCGCCGCGTGCGTAAAGGCGCGCAACTTTTTATGCAATGTATTCCTTGTCGAGTCTTTGTCTGGAGCCGCTACGCAATTACTGCTTTTGTGCATTGCCGGTTAAGCCTGTTGCAGCGAGTATGCGCTCAAACCCCTTTGAGGCCTTTTCGATGTTAACCACCCTCCCCTTTTTGCTGATCTATTTTTCGCTGACTGCCTTTCTTGTCCACGCTGATATTCGCTATGGACTGCTTCCCGATAAGTTTCTCTGTCCGCTGCTATGGGTTGGCCTGCTCTTTCAGCTTTGTATCCATCCTGATTTTTTGGCGAGTGCGGTGGTGGGGGCAATGGCAGGATATTTGGGCTTTGCCGTTATTTACTGGGGCTATCGATTTATCTGCCGGCATGAAGGGATGGGATATGGCGATGTTAAATACCTTTCTGCGCTTGGTGCCTGGCATGGTTGGTGCGTGCTGCCGACCCTGGCATTACTCGCTGCGCTTATGGCATTACTTAGCATTCTTGTTTTTTCATTACTCACCTCTGATAAAGAGGCAATAAAAAACCCGCTGCCTTTTGGGCCATTTCTGGCAGCTGCGGGTTTATGCGTTGGCTGGAAGACGCTGGTTACTCTTCCACTTTAATCTGCGACTGAAGGTAGTTTTGCAGGCCAATCTTAGCGATGAGATCCAGCTCAGTTTCCAGCCAGTCGATATGACCCTCTTCGTCGGCCAGAATCTGGATCATCATGTCGCGGCTGACGTAATCATGGACGCTATCCGCATAGGCAATGGCTTCACGGAGATCTTTGGCGCCTTCAAGTTCTAGCCTGAGGTCAGAACGCAGCATCTCTTCGACATCTTCTCCGATGCCCAGCTTTCCGAGATCCTGCAGGTTTGGAATGCCTTCAAGGAATAAAATACGCTCGATATATTTATCAGCGTGCTTCATTTCATCGATCGATTCATGGTACTCAACGTCGTTCAGACGTTTAAGCCCCCAGTTTTTGAACATTCTCGCGTGAAGAAAGTACTGGTTAATCGCGACAAGCTCATTTCCCAATAATTTATTGAGATAACTTATGATTTTAACATCACCTTTCATTATATAGTCCCTCCGCTTCCACTCATTGAAGCGTAGATCGGGCTACAGGGATGTCAAAAAAAAGATGGGCGCTTACGCGATCTCTTTGTATTCCGGGATCTGCATCAGTTCATCCTGCATGATCTCTCGCGCAGCACGTACACATTTACCGCATTGATTTCCCACCGGAACAAATTTGCGAAGCTGCTGGAATGACTGAGGCTGAAACTGACGAACGGCCTGACGTATTTTCTTGTCGCTTACACCATTACATAAACAAACGTACATAGAGACTCCCGTTCAAATTATGCGCAAAGTGTAAGTGAGAATGGTTATGATTACAATAGCACAAACGCCACAATACGGGGCGGGAGCAGGCAAAAAATGCGAAATTTTGTGACAGTGCATGAATGGCAGAAAACAAAAAAGGACGCCGAAGCGTCCTTTTTTTATTCGGGGATAATTAATTAGCCCAGAACTTTAGCAACAACGCCCGCGCCAACGGTACGGCCGCCTTCACGGATTGCGAAACGCAGACCGTCGTCCATCGCGATTGGGTGGATCAGAGTCACAACCATCTTGATGTTGTCGCCTGGCATTACCATCTCTACGCCTTCTGGCAGTTCGATGGTACCGGTCACGTCAGTAGTACGGAAGTAGAACTGTGGACGGTAGCCTTTGAAGAACGGAGTATGACGGCCGCCTTCGTCTTTGGACAGAATGTACACTTCAGATTCGAACTTGGTGTGTGGCTTGATTGAGCCTGGCTTCGCCAGAACCTGACCACGTTCGATTTCTTCACGTTTGATACCACGCAGCAGAACACCAACGTTCTCACCAGCACGGCCTTCGTCCAGCAGTTTGCGGAACATTTCAACGCCAGTACAGGTAGACTTCGCAGTCTCTTTGATACCAACGATTTCAACTTCTTCACCAACTTTGATGATACCGCGCTCTACACGACCGGTAACAACGGTACCACGACCGGAGATGGAGAATACGTCTTCGATTGGCAGCAGGAATGGCTTGTCAATCGCACGCTCTGGTTCTGGGATGTAAGAATCCAGGAAGCCAGCCAGTTCGATGATTTTCGCTTCCCACTCAGCTTCGCCTTCCAGCGCTTTCAGAGCAGAACCACGAACGATTGGGGTATCGTCACCTGGGAAATCGTACTGAGACAGCAGTTCACGAACTTCCATCTCTACCAGTTCCAGCAGCTCTTCGTCATCAACCATGTCGCACTTGTTCAGGAACACGATGATGTAAGGAACGCCTACCTGACGACCCAGCAGGATGTGCTCACGGGTCTGAGGCATTGGGCCGTCAGTCGCAGCAACAACCAGGATCGCGCCGTCCATCTGCGCAGCACCGGTGATCATGTTTTTAACATAGTCGGCGTGGCCTGGGCAGTCTACGTGTGCGTAGTGGCGAGTCGGGGTGTCGTACTCAACGTGAGAGGTGTTGATGGTGATACCACGAGCTTTTTCTTCTGGTGCGTTATCGATCTGGTCGAATGCGCGAGCAGAACCACCGTAGGTTTTTGCCAGAACGGTAGTGATTGCAGCGGTCAGCGTTGTTTTACCATGGTCAACGTGGCCGATAGTACCGACGTTAACGTGCGGTTTTGTACGTTCAAATTTTTCTTTAGACACGGCTATATTCCTTACTATAGTGCTCTCCCCTTTGGAGAGAGCACGGGACTTAGGTTTTAATCCTGTGGATTACTTACCACGGGCTTCAATAACGGCCTGAGCAACGTTGTTAGGCGCATCATCATACTTCAGGAATTCCATGGTGTATGATGCACGACCTTTGGTCAGAGAACGCAGCTGAGTTGCATATCCGAACATTTCAGACAGTGGAACTTCAGCGTGGATCTTAACGCCAGTTACTTCGGATTCCTGACCACGCAGCATACCGCGACGACGGCTCAAGTCACCGATAACGTCACCGGTGTTCTCTTCAGGAGTTTCTACTTCAACCTTCATGATTGGCTCAAGCAGAACTGGTTTTGCTTTCTTAAAGCCTTCTTTAAAGGCAATAGACGCAGCCAGTTTAAACGCCAGTTCAGAGGAGTCAACGTCGTGGTAAGAACCGAAGTGCAGACGGATACCCATGTCAACAACCGGATAGCCAGCCAGAGGGCCCGCTTTCAGCTGTTCCTGGATGCCTTTATCAACGGCTGGGATGTATTCACCAGGAATTACACCACCTTTGATGTCGTTGATGAACTCGTAACCTTTCGGGTTAGAGCCCGGCTCCAGTGGGTACATGTCGATCACAACGTGACCGTACTGACCGCGACCACCAGACTGCTTAGCGTGTTTACCTTCAACATCGGTAACTTTCGCGCGAATCGCTTCGCGGTAAGCAACCTGAGGTTTACCCACGTTCGCTTCAACGTTGAATTCACGCTTCATACGGTCAACGATGATGTCCAGGTGCAGTTCACCCATACCAGCGATGATGGTCTGGTTAGATTCTTCATCAGTCCATACGCGGAATGATGGGTCTTCTTTCGCCAGACGGCCCAGAGCCAGACCCATTTTTTCCTGGTCAGCTTTGGTTTTTGGTTCAACTGCGATGGAGATTACCGGCTCAGGGAATTCCATACGCTCCAGAATGATTGGGTGATCTGGGTCACACAGGGTGTCACCAGTGGTCACGTCTTTCAGACCGATAGCTGCAGCGATGTCGCCCGCACGAACTTCTTTGATCTCTTCACGTTTGTTAGCGTGCATCTGTACGATACGGCCAAAACGTTCACGCGCCGCTTTCACGGAGTTCAGGATGGTGTCACCGGAGTTAACCACACCAGAGTAAACGCGGAAGAAGGTCAGGTTACCCACGAATGGGTCGGTAGCAATTTTGAACGCCAGTGCAGAGAATGGCTCTTCGTCGCTTGCGTGACGCTCAGCCGGAGTATCTTTACCGTCGTCCAGGATGCCGTTGATCGCAGGAACGTCAACCGGGGATGGCAGGTAGTCAACTACCGCATCCAGCATCGCCTGCACACCTTTGTTCTTGAACGCAGAACCACAGGTTACCAGGATGATTTCGTTGTTCAGAACACGCTGACGCAGAGCTTTTTTGATCTCTTCTTCAGTCAGTTCTTCACCACCCAGGTATTTCTCCATCAGCTCTTCAGAAGCTTCAGCAGCGGATTCGATCAGGTTCTGGTGCCATTCGTCAGCCAGGTCCTGCATTTCAGCCGGGATATCTTCGTATTCGAAGGTAACGCCCTGGTCTGCATCGTTCCAGTTGATGGCTTTCATTTTCACCAGGTCGATTACGCCGGTGAAACCTTCTTCAGCACCAATTGCCAGCTGCAGCGGAACAGGGTTCGCGCCCAGACGGGTTTTGATCTGACCAACAACTTTCAGGAAGTTAGCACCCATACGGTCCATTTTGTTAACGAACGCGATGCGTGGAACTTTATATTTGTTCGCCTGACGCCATACGGTTTCAGACTGTGGCTGAACACCACCAACTGCGCAATAAACCATTACCGCGCCGTCAAGAACACGCATGGAACGTTCTACTTCGATGGTGAAGTCAACGTGCCCTGGGGTGTCGATGATGTTTACGCGATGCGGTTCGTACTGCTTAGCCATACCTGACCAGAATGCAGTAGTCGCTGCGGAGGTGATAGTAATACCACGCTCCTGCTCCTGTTCCATCCAGTCCATGGTGGCAGCGCCGTCATGAACTTCACCGATTTTATGGTTTACACCGGTGTAGAACAGAATACGTTCGGTAGTAGTGGTTTTACCGGCGTCGATGTGCGCACTGATACCGATGTTACGGTAGCGTGCGATGGGTGTTGTACGAGCCATTTGATTCCTCGTTATATCTTTAGGCGTTCAGTTAAGTTACCCAGAGCGGGCGGCTTCTCTGAAGCGCCCGCCTGGTGACTAATACTCCGAAGGGATTACCAACGGTAGTGTGCGAACGCCTTGTTGGCTTCTGCCATACGGTGAACGTCTTCACGTTTCTTAACTGCAGTACCTTTGTTGTCTGCAGCATCAGAAAGTTCGTTCGCCAGACGCAGAGCCATGGATTTATCACCGCGTTTACGAGCAGCTTCAACGATCCAACGCATTGCCAGAGCATTACGACGAACCGGACGAACTTCAACTGGAACCTGATAAGTAGAACCACCAACGCGGCGGGACTTAACTTCTACAGTCGGGCGAACGTTGTCGAGAGCGACTTCGAAAGCTTCCAGTTCATTTTTACCAGAACGCTGAGCCAGGGTCTCAAGCGCGCTGTATACGATTGCTTCTGCAGTAGATTTTTTACCATCTACCATCAGGATATTTACAAATTTTGCCAGCAGTTCTGATCCGAATTTCGGATCTGGAAGAATTTTACGCTGACCAATGACGCGACGACGTGGCATGGGAATACTCCGTTGTTAATTCAGGATTGTCCAAAACTCAAAGAGTTTAGTGTGACATTAAGATAAATCAGTTTGGCCTTACTTAACGGAGAACCATTAAGCCTTAGGACGCTTCACGCCGTACTTGGAGCGAGCCTGCTTACGGTCTTTAACACCTGAGCAGTCCAGCGCACCACGAACGGTGTGGTAACGAACACCCGGAAGGTCTTTAACACGACCGCCACGGATCAGGATCACGGAGTGTTCCTGCAGATTGTGACCTTCACCACCGATGTAGGAAGTCACTTCGAAACCGTTAGTCAAACGCACACGGCATACTTTACGCAGTGCGGAGTTTGGTTTTTTAGGAGTGGTGGTATATACACGAGTACATACGCCACGTTTCTGCGGGCAGGCTTCCAGCGCAGGCACGTTGCTTTTCGCAACTTTGCGTGCACGTGGTTTGCGTACCAGCTGGTTAACTGTTGCCATTAAATAGCTCCTGGTTTTAGCTTTTGCTTCGTAAACACGTAATAAATCGACCTCATACAATATGAGGACGCGAAATTTTAGGGCTACGTCGAAAAGGTGTCAAGAAATATACAGCGATCTCAAATCACCAGTTCATTTGACTGGCATGCTTCACAGTAAGATTGACGAAATCAGTATAGCCAACCACGTCAATTTTGGCTGAAATTTGACCAGAAAGACCCCGCGCATCCAGATCGTCTTTCAGCGCAAAGACTGTTATGGGGGCATTCGTGAGAATTTCAACGAAACGACTGCCTTCCAGTGCGGCAAGTACGCCATCCTGAATCAGCAGCAGGTCATCACCTTCGCGCAGCATACTCAGTAACGCGTCGATATCACATTGCCACGGTGAATGGCTCAGAGTATGGAGCATGGCAGCCTCAGAAAGTCAGAACGGTGTCGTAGTGGGAAAGGTGCTCGCGCAGTGCGGTGGAAGACAAGCACGTCACATCCAGCACGAAAGGCGTTGCCTCGTTTAAACCACGCGCGGCCAGAGAGTCGGCACAGACATAGAACGTTTCTATATCGTACAGCGGTAACACTTTGAACGTCGCGATGTAATCGCGCGCCAGAATGGTTTGCGGCTGTTGCCCCGCCAGAAGCTGGAACACCCCATCTCCCAAAAAAAAGACGCCAATATCTTCGCTCAATGCTGATGTCGCGAGCAACGCATCCAGCCCTTCTCTGCCAGACGCACTACCGTGCGGCGCTGAAGAAAAAACAAACGCGATACGCTTCATCAGAATTGCACCACTCTGTCGCAGGTTAATGCTGCCTGTGCCAGTGCACCCAGACCACTCAACGAAAAACCGGGCTGCAAGTTAGAACCCGATAAACCCAGGCGCTCAGCTTCGGTTGCATCAGTCACGCCGCGGCGCAGGGCCGCCGCCACGCAGATATGCAGTTCTACGCCCTGCTTTTCGTTTAATGCCTGCCATGCGCGCACCAGATCAAACTCATCACTCGCCGGTGACGTAAACTGGTTCGCGTTATATACCCCTTCCCGATAAAAGAAGACGCTCGCCAGTTCATGTCCGGCCGCCAGTAGCGCATGCGCAAACTGCAACGCACTGCTGGCCTGCTGAGTACCGTACGCCGGGCCTGTCACCATTAACGCAAAACGCATTACTTGTCTTGCCCCAGGAAATCACCGCTCTTGAACTGGCGAATATAGAGGTAAACCGTGTGCTTGGAGATATTCAGACGATCGGCAACCTGGTTGATGGCGTCTTTAATATCAAAAATCCCTTTCTCATAGAGATTCAGCACTATCTGGCGATTCTTGGCGTTGTTCGATACGTTGCGGTCGGCGTTCACCTCTTCAATGGTGAACTCAAGCGTCTGAGTCACAAGATCTTCAACAGAAGAGGCAAAGTTAACGGAAGAGCCAACATCTGGCGTTTCTGGTGGAATAAAGGTGCTCATGATTTGCGAGAATGGCACATCAAGGTTCATGTTGATGCACAGCAATCCAATCACACGATGCTCGCGGTTTCGAATCGCGATGGTTTCTGATTTCATCAGCACGCCACTTTTGGCGCGGGTGAAATAGCATTTGGAGACGCTGCTGTCCGCGCCGGTCATGTCATGCAACATACGCAATGCAAGGTCGGTGATTGGCGAACCAATTTTACGGCCAGTATGCTCACCATTAGCAATGCGGATGGCGGAACACTTCAGATCTTGCAGGGAGTGCAATACGATTTCGCAGTGGGAGCCAATGAGCATCGCTAACCCGTCCACCACCGCTTCATACGATTTCAGAATATCGAAGTCGGTCTGGTCAAAAGGACGTTGATCCAGCAAATCAAGTTCACTGGTTTCGTTGGTTAAAAGCGACCTGGACATGAAAAAAACACTCCTTTTCAGGAGCCTGTCGTTAGGTTTTCAGGGCAGGCTCATTATCTACACGGACAACTAAATTAATACAGCGGGTATAACGCTTTCCAGTGTTAATTATATCTGCCCCATAATAAAAAAACCGCCGCCTTAAAGGCGGCGGTTTATTTTCAGGATTACTTCTTAGCAGAAGCGGCTTTATCGTCAGCCGGTGCGTCTGCTTTAGCGTCCGCTTTCGGTGCCGGTTTGATATCCAGCAGCTCTACGTCAAAGACCAGTGTAGAGTTTGCAGGGATACCCGGGACGCCAGTTTTGCCGTACGCCAGATCTGGTGGGATAACCATCTTGATCTTGCCGCCTTTCTTGATGTTTTTCAGGCCCTCAGTCCAGCCAGGGATCACACCATCCAGACGGAAGGAGAGCGGCTCACCGCGGGTGTAAGAGTTATCGAACTCTTTACCGTCGATCAGCGTACCTTTGTAGTTCACGACTACAGTGTCGCTGTCTTTAGGTGCATCGCCGGTGCCTTCTTTCTCAACTTTGTACACCAGGCCAGTAGAGGAGGTTTTCACACCTTTCTCTTTAGCAAAGGTATCGCGATAGGCTTTGCCTTTGGCTTCGTTTTCTTTAGCGTCCGCGTCCATCTTAGTCTGAGCGGCACCTTTCACACGCGCTTCGAACGCCTGCAGAGTCTGTTCGATCTCCTGGTCAGACAGCTTGCTCTTATCAGCAAATGCGTCCTGAACACCCGCGATCAGCTGAGCTTTATCCAGTTTGATGCCCAGTTTCTCTTGTTCTTTCAGAGAGTTTTCCATGTAACGACCCAGAGATGCGCCGAGTGCGTAGGCAGATTTCTGGTCGTCATTTTTGAACGCCGCTTTGCTGTCTGCAGTGGCAGCAGGCTTCGCAGCAGTATCAGCAGCGAATGACAGTGGCGCGTTCAGCGCAACAGCCATCGTCGTCGCCAGCAGCGTTACTTTAAACAGTGATTTCATCCATATCTCCAGGGCCTGGGGACTCTCACCCCAGCGTTAAACGTAAATGAGTTACGTACTATAAAACGTTGCGGAAGAAATCTACAGACAGACACTTCCAATTCTCGCCACTTTTCAGACTATTTTTGTTTAAATAAGTTTCCTGCCAAAGGGATGCAGACTGTACTTCAGGATAAACTCAGTTAAACTGCGCCGCCGCTGGGCCATTATGGTGAATCTGAAATAAACGAGGTGAATGATGAAGGATACAACAATAGAAGCGAGAATGGCTGAGCTGGAAAGCCGCCTGGCTTTTCAGGACATCACCATCGAAGAGCTAAACCAGACCGTGACTGCACATGAACTCGAAATGGCAAAACTGCGGGATCATATGCGCCTGCTGACAGAAAAGCTGAAGGCCACGCAGCCGTCGAATATTGCCTCTCAGTCAGAAGAGACGCCACCACCTCATTATTGAGGCGTAAAAAAAGCGGGATAATCCCGCTTTTTTATTTTCCGCATGGCGGAATTAGTGGCAACCGCAGCCACCGTTACCGCAACCACCTTTACCGTGGTCGTGACCATGGTCGTGATCGTGGCCGTGACCACCACAGCAGCCGTCGTGGCCGTGATCGTGGTCATGGTCGTGACCGTGCGCACCGTGAACGTGGCCATGAGCCAGCTCTTCTTCGGTTGCTTCACGGATCGCAACAACTTCTACGTTGAACTTCAGGTTCTGACCAGCCAGCATGTGGTTACCGTCAACCACAACGTGGTCGTCTTCCACTTCAGTGATTTCGACAGGAACCGGACCCTGGTCGGTTTCCGCCAGGAAGCGCATGCCAACCTGCAGTTCGTCAACGCCCATGAACACGTCTTTAGGAACGCGCTGAACCAGGTTGTCATCATACTGACCGTAAGCATCGTTCGCGCCTACAGCAACATCAAATTTGTCGCCAACTTCATGACCTTCCAGCGCGTTTTCCAGGCCGGAAATCAGGGAACCGTGACCATGCAGGTAGTCAAGCGGCGCACTCACCGGAGACTCATCAACCAACACACCGTCTTCTGTACGTACCTGATAGGCCAGGCTGACCACCAGGTCTTTTGCTACTTTCATGATATCTCCTGAGCGTGGGAAAATTGCTGGCGCAGATTGTAGCGGAAATCTGCACCTGTGTACCCTTTAGCTTAAAAAAACTCAGGACATATCGCTAGTCCGGATGAAAAATCCCGATCACTTGCTCTTCTTTGCGAACGTGATCGCGGGCCTCTTTATCAGCCTCACGCATCTGGTGACCGCACTTAACACACTCAACAACATCAATATTATTTTCCCGCCACATCGCCAGAGTATCTTGCGCCTGGCAGGTCGGGCATTTTGCACCCGCAATAAAGCGTTTACGTACAGCCATCTTTCGTTACCCTTTATTCAAATTCATCCCAGCCATCAAGCTGGCGTCGTTCCAGTTGCATCTCTCGCTGGAAAATCTCCTCCAGCTCGCGACGCGCTTCCCGCACGCGTGAGATCTGCGCGGTATCCGTATGTACCGGCATCAGCTCACGCAGCATTCGCATATCCAGCCGGCGGAAGTGCATTTGCGCACGCTGCGCCTGATGTGGATGCATACCGAGCGAGATCAACGCCTTGCGTCCCAGCTCCAGCGCACTGGAGAACGTCTCACGGGAGAAGTGTTTCACACCCGCCTGCAACAGTTCGTGAGCTTCAACACGTCCCCGCGCACGCGCCAGAATATGCAGATGCGGGAAATGCTGCTGACACAGCTCCACCAGCTTCATCGTGTCTTCCGGATCGTTACAGGTAATCACGATGGACTCTGCCGCTTCCGCCCCAGCCGAACGCAGCAGCTCAAGCTGGGTCGCATCGCCGTAGTAAACCTTGTAGCCATATTTGCGCATCAGATTAACCGCGCTGATATCACGCTCCAGCACCGTAATGCGCATTTTGTTCGCCATCAGCAAACGTCCGATAACCTGTCCGAAACGGCCAAAGCCCACCACAATCACCTGCGGCTTATCGTCTTCCACCCACGGCGCTTCGTCTTCATCGTCCGTCGGGTTCAGGCGGCGTGACAAAAGTTTATCCACCAGCTTCATCAGCAGCGGCGTGGTCATCATGGACAGCGTGACCGTCACCAGCAGAAGTGCCATCTGATCGTCTTTAAACAGCTTCTGGGAGGAGGCGGTAGAAAACAGTACAAACGCAAACTCGCCCCCCTGGCTTAATACGCTGGCAAACTGCATGCGTTCCGAACTGCGCAAGCCATAAATGCGCGCCATGACGTAGAGCACCAGTGTTTTCACTGCCACCAGGATGGCAACGCTCACCACCACCCACAGCAGATGGGTATAAAGAACGCCCAGATTCAGTGCCATACCCACCGAAATAAAGAACAACCCTAACAGCAGCCCTTTGAAGGGATCGATGGCAATTTCCAGCTCGTGACGGTATTCACTTTCCGCCAGGAGCACCCCGGCGATAAAGGTCCCGAGCGCCATCGACAGCCCCAGCGCATCCATAAACAACGCTGACCCCAGCACCAGCAGCAGCGTCGCAGCGGTGAACACCTCCCGTACGCCCGACGCGGCAATAAAGCGGAATACAGGGCGTAACAGGAAACGTCCGCCAATCAGCATACCGGCGAAGGCCAGCACCTTCATGGCGATTTTTGCCCAGTCAAAGTGATCGTCGCCAGAGCCTGCCAATAGCGGCACCAGTGCCAGCGCGGGGATCACCGCCAGATCCTGAAACAGCAGCACCGAAAAACCCAGTTGCCCTGCTTCGTTGCGGTTCATCCCTTTGTCGCGCATTAACTGAAGCGCCATTGCCGTCGACGACATCGCAAGACCTATCCCACCGATCACCGCCGCCTGCCAGGAGAAGTTGGTCAGCATTAACAGGCCACCCAGAATCGCGGCGCTGAACAGCACCTGCGCAGCACCCACACCGAAGATAGAGCGTCTGAGTTGCCACAATTTAGAGGGGTTCAGCTCAAGGCCGATGATGAACATCAGGAACACCACGCCCAGCTCGGAGAAATGGAGAATTTCATCCACATCGCTGATGAATCCGAGTCCCCAGGGGCCAATCGCGATCCCTGCCAGCAGATAGCCCAGCACTGCACCTATTCCAATACGTGCAGCCAGCGGAACCGCGACGACGGCCGCAAATAAAAACAGCACTCCGGCAAGGAGCAGATTCGATCCTTCCATTAACGTCCTCCTGCCGGAATCGGTGACGCCAGCCATTCACCATACGCTCTGGCGTGGCTTGCCAGTTCTTTCGGATCCTGACGACGTGCCCAGTAGATAATAATCGGGCTCATCCAGTGCATACGACACATCGCTGCCGTCAGTTCGAATGGACGCAGGATGTCACTCATCGGATAGCGGTTCAGCCCGTCATAACGGTATGCGCTTTCCGGTTCACCGGTAGTAATAACGCTACGCCAGTACTTTCCCGCCAGTTGGTTGCCCCCTACCCCACTGGAGAATCCCCTGCTCAGCACGCGGTCCAGCCACTCTTTTAGCAGCGCCGGGCAGCTGTAGGTATAAAGCGGATGCTGGAACACAATGACGTCGTGCTGACGCAGCAGTTCCTGCTCGTAAGGGATATCAATAAAGAAATCAGGATAGTGCGCGTAAAGATCGTGCACCGTCACGTTACTGAGCTGTGTGGCCGGCTTAAGCAGCACCCGGTTTGCCACCGAGTCCTGAGATTCCGGATGGGCATACAGCAGCAGCACTTTTGCTGTCTGAGACATCATTCCCCTCCCGGTCTTGTTTCTGTTTTTGTGTATCGTCGTTGTTTTGGGCTACCATGGCGGCCCGGTGCGGAAAATAGCCCACACCTTACATTATCATAATGACAAATTAACATAGTCGGAACATACGGCGCTTCTATGATTGTTTTCTCCTCGTTACAAATTCGTCGCGGCGTGCGCGTCCTGCTGGATAACGCCACTGCAACCATCAACCCTGGCCAAAAAGTGGGTCTGGTCGGCAAAAACGGCTGTGGTAAATCCACTCTGCTGGCGCTGCTGAAAAACGAGATTAGCGCGGATGGCGGTAACTTTACCTTCCCGGGGAACTGGCAGCTCGCTTGGGTGAACCAGGAGACGCCCGCCCTGAGCGAACCGGCTCTCGACTATGTTATCGACGGTGACCGTGAATACCGTAAGCTGGAAGCGGAACTTAACGCCGCTAACGAGCGCAACGACGGTCACGCCATCGCCACCGTTCACGGCAAGCTGGACGCCATCGATGCATGGACCATTCGCTCCCGCGCCTCCAGCCTGCTGCACGGCCTGGGCTTCAGCAATGAACAGCTGGAACGCCCGGTCAGCGACTTCTCGGGCGGCTGGCGTATGCGCCTCAACCTGGCGCAGGCGCTGATCTGCCGCTCCGATCTGTTGTTGCTCGATGAACCGACGAACCACCTGGATCTCGATGCGGTTATTTGGCTGGAGAAGTGGCTCAAGAGCTATCAGGGCACTCTGATTCTGATCTCCCACGACCGTGACTTTCTCGACCCGGTGGTGGATAAAATCATTCATATCGAACAGCAAACGATGTTCGAGTACACCGGCAACTACAGCTCCTTCGAGCGCCAGCGCGCGACGCGTCTTGCCCAGCAGCAGTCCATGTATGAAAGCCAGCAGCAGCGCGTGGCGCATCTGCAAAGCTTTGTGGATCGCTTCAAGGCCAAAGCGTCAAAAGCGAAACAGGCCCAGAGCCGCATCAAAATGCTGGAACGCATGGAGATGATTGCCCCGGCGCACGTGGATAACCCGTTCCACTTCAGCTTCCGCGCGCCGGAAAGCCTGCCAAACCCACTGCTGAAGATGGAAAAAGTCAGCGCGGGCTACGGCGAACGCACTATTCTCGACTCCATCAAGCTCAACCTGGTGCCGGGTTCGCGCATTGGCCTGCTGGGACGCAACGGTGCAGGTAAATCAACGTTGATCAAACTGCTGGCGGGCGAGCTTAACCCGGTCAGCGGTGAAATCGGCCTCGCGAAGGGCATTAAGCTGGGTTACTTCGCCCAGCATCAGCTGGAATTTTTGCGCGCGGATGAGTCCCCGATTCAGCACCTCGCGCGTCTGGCGCCGCAGGAGATGGAGCAGAAGCTACGTGACTACCTCGGCGGTTTTGGCTTCCAGGGTGATAAAGTCACCGAAAACACCGAGCGCTTCTCCGGTGGCGAAAAGGCCCGTCTGGTGCTGGCACTGATCGTCTGGCAACGTCCGAACCTGCTGCTTCTTGATGAACCGACTAACCACCTGGATCTCGATATGCGTCAGGCGCTAACTGAAGCGCTGATTGAGTTTGAAGGCGCGCTGGTTGTCGTCTCGCACGATCGCCACCTGATCCGCTCCACCACGGACGATCTCTACTTAGTGCATGACGGCAAAGTTGAACCATTCGACGGTGACCTGGAAGACTACCAGCAGTGGCTGACCGACGTGCAGAAGCTGGAAAACCAGCCGGAAGAGTCCGCGAAAGAGAACGCCAACAGCGCGCAGGCGCGTAAAGACCAAAAGCGCCGCGACGCGGAACTTCGCACCCAGACACAGCCGCTACGCAAAGAGATCGCCCGTCTCGAAAAAGAGATGGAAAAACTTAATGCGACACTCGCTACCGTTGAAGAGAAGCTGGGCGATAGCGGTCTGTATGACCAGAGCCGCAAAGCTGAGCTGACTGACTGTCTGCAAACTCAGGCCAAAACGAAATCCAGCCTCGAAGAGTGCGAGATGGCGTGGCTGGACGCTCAGGAACAGCTGGAAGCGATTATAGTAAATAACTGACAAGAATTAGCATCGCATCGTTATGACCCAAATCATTCCATCAGACTTCGACATAGCTACTGAAGAGAGCGCTGAGTTCGTGCCCATGCGCGGCGTGTCCAATCGCCACCTGCAGACCATGCTGCCACGGCTTATCCGTCGCAAGGTTCAGTTCACCCCGCACTGGCAACGGCTGGATTTACCGGACGGAGACTTTCTGGATCTCGCCTGGAGCGAGGAACCGGAACAGGCTCGCCATAAGCCGCGTCTGGTGGTCTTTCACGGTCTGGAAGGCAGCCTGCACAGTCCGTATGCACACGGGTTAATTGAGGCGGCAAAAGCGCGTGACTGGCTCGGTGTGGTGATGCATTTTCGCGGCTGTAGCGGCGAGCCAAATCGCCAGAAACGCATTTATCACTCGGGTGAAACCGAGGACGGTACGTGGTTTTTACACTGGCTGCGGGAAAACTATGGCACCGTGCCAACGGCAGCCGTGGGCTACTCGTTGGGCGGGAATATGCTGGCTTGTCTGCTGGCCAAAGAGGGCGAAAGCGTCCCGCTGGATGCCGCCGTCATTGTCTCTGCACCATTTATGCTGGAGCAGTGTAGCTACCATATGGATAAAGGTTTTTCCCGCGTCTATCAGCGCTACCTGCTTAACCTGCTGAAAGCAAACGCGGCGCGCAAACTGAAAGCCTACCCGGAGACGCTTCCGATAAGTCTGCGTCAGTTAAAAAAGGTGCGTCGCATTCGCGAGTTCGACGATCTGATCACCGCAAAAATCCACGGCTTTGCCGACGCGATTGACTACTATCGTCAGTGCAGCGCCATGCCGCTGCTCAGCAAGATTACGCAGCCGACGCTGATCATTCATGCCAAAGATGACCCGTTTATGGATCATCATTCGATTCCCGCTCAGGAATTCCTGCCCGACAACGTTCACTATCAGTTGACGGAGCATGGCGGCCACGTCGGGTTTATCGGTGGCACACTGCGTCGCCCGAAAATGTGGCTTGAGACGCGTATTCCTGACTGGTTAACCCCGTATCTGGACGGTGCAAAATGATCATTCCCTGGCAGGATCTGGCTCCCGAAACGCTCGATAATCTGATTGAAAGCTTTGTATTACGCGAAGGCACAGATTATGGTGAACAAGAACGCTCGCTCGAGCAAAAGGTCAACGATGTAAAGCGCCAGCTCAAAAGCGGCGACGTGGTGCTGGTATGGTCAGAACTGCATGAGACGGTCAATATCATGCCCCGCAACGCGTTTCACGGCTGATCTTTAAACCTTTCCAGTCAGGGAGTTGCTATGTCTGCCAGACATCCGGTTATTGCCGTTACGGGGTCGAGTGGTGCGGGAACCACCACCACCAGCCTCGCATTTCGCAAGATTTTCGCCCAGCTGAATCTCCGTGCGGCGGAGGTCGAAGGCGACAGCTTTCACCGCTATACGCGCCCGGAGATGGACATGGCCATCCGTAAAGCGCGCGATCTGGGTAAACACATCAGCTACTTTGGCCCGGAAGCCAATGACTTCGGCCTGCTGGAGCAAACCTTCGTCGAATATGGCAAGAGCGGCACAGGGCAATCCCGCAAGTATCTGCATACTTACGATGAAGCCGTGCCATGGAACCAGGTGCCGGGTACCTTTACCCCCTGGCAACCCCTGCCGGAACCCACTGACGTGCTGTTTTATGAAGGGCTGCATGGCGGCGTGGTAACTCCCCATCACGACGTGGCGCGCCATGTGGATCTGCTGGTTGGCGTGGTACCGATCGTTAACCTGGAGTGGATCCAGAAGCTGACGCGTGACATGAGCGAGCGCGGCCATTCACGAGAAGCGGTCATGGACTCCGTGGTGCGCTCCATGGAGGATTACATCAACTTCCTGACGCCACAATTCTCCCGTACCCATATTAACTTCCAGCGAGTACCGACAGTCGACACCTCCAACCCATTCGCGGCCAAAAGCATCCCGTCGCTGGATGAGAGCTTTGTGGTGATCCATTTCCGCAACCTCGAAGGCATTGATTACCCCTGGCTGCTGGCCATGCTGCAGGGCTCGTTTATTTCGCACATGAATACATTAGTGGTGCCGGGCGGAAAAATGGGGCTGGCGATGGAGCTCATCATGACGCCGCTGGTACAGCGGTTGATGGAAGGGAAGCAGATCGCGTGATCATATTCCCTCTCCCGGTGGGAGAGGGTTAGGGTGAGGGCATCAACACGCACGATGCCCCATCAATCACGCCTCGATCACTTCATACGAATGTGTGATTTTTACTGCTTTCTCCAGCATTAACGCCACAGAGCAGTATTTCTCCGCAGACAGGTCCACCGCGCGTGAAACGGCCGCGTCTTTCAGTTCTTTACCGGTGACTACAAAGTGCAGGTTAATATGGGTGAACAGGCGTGGTGCCTCTTCACGGCGTTCCGACGTGAGTTTAACTTCGCAATCCGTTACATCATGACGGCCTTTTTGCAGAATCGAGACCACATCAATCGCGCTGCATCCACCGGCAGCCATCAATACCATCTCCATCGGGCTTGGTGCTTTATCGCCGGAGTTACCATCCATCAAAACCTGGTGCCCTGAAGCGGACTCGCCCAGGAACGTTAAACCTTCAACCCATTTCACGCGCGCTTGCATATTCATTAACTCCAACGTTGCATTTTTGGTGACAGATTACGCGTGCGTTACATTTCTCGCAATGGAAGGCGACCTGCATCATGCTGAAGCGAGACACCAGGAGACACGCGGCGAAAGCTATGCTAAAACACTCAGGATGCTACAGTAATACATTGACGTTACACATGTATGCAGAGGACATCAAACTTTACTGGCTGCGAAACGTTACGATAGCCGACTTCCCAGGGTATGGGTAAGAATTCGATTGCAACCCCAGAGTCCGGATGCATCTGATGACTCTGGTGACAGCTTATAACAGAGGATAACAGCGCATGGTGCTTGGCAAACCGCAAACAGACCCGACTCTCGAATGGTTCTTGTCTCATTGCCACATTCATAAGTACCCATCGAAGAGCACGCTGATTCACCAGGGTGAAAAAGCGGAAACGTTGTATTACATCGTAAAAGGCTCGGTGGCAGTGCTGATCAAAGATGAAGAAGGGAAAGAGATGATCCTTTCTTATCTGAACCAGGGCGATTTCATCGGTGAACTGGGCCTGTTTGAAGAAGGCCAGGAACGTAGTGCCTGGGTTCGTGCAAAGACAGCATGTGAAGTGGCTGAAATTTCTTACAAGAAATTCCGTCAGTTGATTCAGGTTAACCCTGATATCCTGATGCGTCTTTCTTCCCAGATGGCTCGCCGTCTGCAGGTTACATCTGAGAAAGTGGGTAACCTCGCCTTCCTGGACGTTACCGGTCGTATCGCGCAGACTCTGCTTAACCTGGCAAAACAACCTGATGCGATGACCCACCCTGACGGCATGCAGATTAAAATTACCCGTCAGGAGATCGGCCAGATCGTCGGCTGCTCCCGTGAAACAGTGGGCCGTATTCTGAAAATGCTGGAAGATCAGAACCTGATCTCCGCCCACGGTAAAACCATCGTGGTCTACGGAACGCGTTAATTCCACTCAAACGGCGTGCCATCGCAAGGTGTCACGCCGTTTTTGTCTCTCTTCCCCATGTGGCGTAGGCTGATTTATCACCCGGAAGTTAACTATGCACTGCGACAAACGCTGGTGTTGTGTCTTCCTGTAGCCATCGGCCTGATCCTCGGACATCTTCAGCAAGGTCTGCTGTTTTCTCTCGTGCCCGCCTGCTGCAACATTGCTGGCCTGGACACACCGCATAAGCGCTTTTTTAAACGTCTGATTATTGGCGGCTCGCTGTTTGCTGGCTGTAGCCTCGCCGTGCAGCTCTTACTCGCCCGCGATATTCCGCTGCCGTTAATCCTGACCGTGCTGGCGATGACGCTCGGCGTCACCGCCGAAATCAGTTCCCTTCATGCGCGCCTGCTTCCCGCCTCACTGATAGCGGCCATCTTCACGCTGAGCCTCGCGGGTAACATGCCGGTGTGGGAGCCGCTACTGATCTACGCCCTGGGTACGCTGTGGTATGGGCTGTTTAACTGGTTCTGGCTGTGGCGGGAACAGCCCCTGCGTGAATCATTGAGCCTGCTCTATGTGCAACTTGCGGATTACTGCGAGGCCAAATACACCCTGCTCACCCAGCATACCGATCCGGAAAAATCGTTACCGCCGCTGCTGACGCGCCAGCAAAAGGTGGTGGATCTGATAAGCCAGTGTTATCAGCAACTACACATGCTCGCCGCCAACAAGAATCACGAATACAAACGGCTGCTGCGTATCTTCCAGGTGGGGCTGGATCTGCAAGAACATATCTCCGTGAGCCTGCATCATCCTCAGGAGGTGCAAAATCTGGTCGAGCGCAGCCATGCCGAAGCGGTGATCCGCTGGAATGCGCAAACCGTCTCTGCGCGTCTGCGGGTGCTGGCTGATGACATTTTATATCACCGCTATCCCACGCGTTTTAACATGGACAAACAACTCGGCGCGCTGGAGAAAATCGCCCGCCAGCATGAGGACAACCCGGTGGGCCAGTTTGCCGCCTGGCATTTCAGCCGTATCGCCCGCGTGTTGCGCACCCAACGCCCGCTTTATCCCCGCGATCTCATGGCGGATAAACAAAAACGTCTGCCGTTATTGCCGGCGCTCAGAAGCTATCTGTCTCTTAAATCGTCCGCTCTGCGCAACGCCGCACGGATTAGCGTCATGCTCAGTACCGCCAGCCTGATGGGCATGGCGCTGCATCTACCTAAACCCTACTGGATCTTAATGACCGTGCTGTTTGTCACCCAGAACGGCTATGGCGCCACGCGCGTGCGTATACTGCACCGGGCGGGCGGAACGATGGCCGGGCTGATTATTGCGGGCGTCACGCTGCACTTTCACGTGCCGGAAGGTTATACCCTGGCGGGAATGCTGATAATTACGCTAGTGAGCTACCTGATTATCCGCAAAAACTATGGCTGGGCGATGGTGGGCTTTACGGTAACGGCGGTATACACCCTGCAACTGCTCACGCTCAATGGCGAACAATTTATTGTCGCCAGACTGATCGATACCCTGATTGGCTGTCTGATTGCCTTTGGCGGCATGGTCTGGCTGTGGCCGCAATGGCAAAGCGGACTGTTGCGCCAGAACGCCCATGACGCGCTGGAGGCCGACCAGCAGGCCATTCGTCTGATCCTGAGCGACGATCCGCAACCCTCCCCGCTGGCGTATCAGCGGATGAAGGTAAACCAGGCGCACAACGCCCTGTTTAACTCGCTCAACCAGGCAATGCAGGAACCGGGCTTTAACTCGCACTATCTGGCGGATATGAAGCTCTGGGTGACGCACAGCCAGTTTATCGTCGAGCACATTAACGCCATGACCACGCTGGCGCGCGAGCACACGATGCTGACGCCGGATCTGGCGCAGCGCTATTTGCAGTCGTGTGAAATTGCCTTACAGCGGTGTCAGCAGCGTCTGGAGTATGACGCGCCGGGCGAGTCGGGCGACTCGAATATTCTGGAAGCGCCGGAGACGTTAACCCACGGGCCAATGAGCACGCTGGAGCAGCATTTACAGCGCATTCTGGGGCATCTGAACACCATGCACACCATTTCGTCGGTGGCATGGCGTCAGCGCCCGCATCACGGGATTTGGTTAACGCGGATATTAAAGCGGACGGAGTATTAACCTTTTACGATTTTCTCGACTGCCGCGGCAAAACGGGTTAATCCATCTTCAATGTCTTTGTCTTCTACCACCAGCGACGGTGCAAAACGCATCACATCCGGTCCCGCGTTCAGCACCATCACCCCTTCGCGGGCGGCGGCATGCAGGAAATCGCGCGCGCGACCTTTGTACTGCGGTTTCAGCTCGGCACCGATCAGCAGCCCCATCCCGCGGATCTCGCTGAACACGTCAAACCGATCGTCAATCTGCTGCAGGTGTTTCACAAACAGCTCGCGCTTGGCGCTGACGCCGTTCAGAACCTCAGGTGTATTGATAATATCAAATGCCGCGCCCGCCACGGCACTCGCCAGCGGGTTCCCGCCATAGGTGGAACCGTGAGAACCAACGTGGAACGCGGAGGCAATCTCCTGAGTCGTCAGTACCGCACTCACCGGGAAACCACCGCCGAGCGCTTTGGCGCTGGTGAGAATATCCGGCGTCACGCCGTAGTGCATATAGGCAAACAGATCGCCGGTACGTCCCATCCCGCATTGCACTTCATCAAACACCAGCAGCGCCTGATGCTCATCGCACAGCGCACGCAGGCCTTTCAGGAATTCCGGCGTCGCCGCCGTCACGCCGCCTTCACCCTGGATCGGCTCGACAACAACCGCGCAGGTGTGGTCGTCCATCACCGCTTTCACCGCATGCAGATCGTTAAACGGCACATGGACGATGTCGGCCGGTTTCGGGCCAAATCCGTCGGAATACTTCGGCTGGCCGCCGACGGAGACGGTAAAGAAGGAGCGTCCGTGGAAGGCATTGTGGAAGGCAATGATTTTGGTTTTGTACGGGCTGTGGCGCGTGGTTGCGTAGTAGCGCGCCAGCTTGAAGGCGGTTTCGTTTGCTTCGGTGCCCGAGTTCATGAACAGCACGCGCTCGGCAAACGTCGCATCAATAATCTTGCGGCCGAGGCGTAACGCCGGCTCGTTGGTAAAAACGTTGCTGGTGTGCCAGAGCGTTTCGCCCTGGGTTTTCAGCGCCTCAACCAGGGCAGGATGGCAATGGCCCAGCGCCGTCACTGCAATACCGCCCGCGAAATCAACATACTCTTTGCCTTGCTGATCCCAGACGCGGCTGCCTTTTCCTTTTACCGGGATAAACTCAGCCGGTGCATAAATCGGCAGAATCACTTCATCAAATGTTGCGCGGGTAATTGCAGGTTGTTCAGTTGCCATGTCATGCCCATCCATTTTATGTCACATTGATTGTGAAAATATAATCACAAAATATGCATAAAAAATCACGACAAGGCAATCAATATTCAGCGTTTAAGGAAATTTGCCAGCAGCGCGTGGCCCTGCTCGCTGAGGATGCTTTCCGGGTGGAACTGTACGCCTTCGAGATCCCATTCGCGGTGACGAATCCCCATGATCTCCTGCGTATCGCTCCAGGCGGTCACCTCAAAGCAGTCAGGCAGCGTCGACGGGTCAATCACCAGTGAATGGTAGCGCGTCACGGTTAACGGATTATTGAGCCCGGTGAATACCCCAACGCCAGTGTGGGTGACCGGAGAGGTTTTACCGTGCATCACTTTCGCGGTGCGCACGATAGTGGCACCAAACACCTGCGCAATGGCCTGATGGCCAAGACAGACGCCGAGGATCGGCAGCTTGCCGGCATAGTGCTGGATAACCTCCAGCGAAATACCCGACTCCGACGGGGTGCAGGGGCCGGGTGAAATCACGATTTTATGCGGAGCCAGTGTTTCAATATCCGCCAGGCTAATGTCGTCGTTGCGGCGGACAACCACCTCTGCACCCAGCTCACAAAAATACTGGTAAAGGTTCCAGGTGAAGGAATCGTAGTTATCAATCAGCAGAATCATGGCGGCTCCCGAAAAAAATGCCGCCCTATTCTACTCAGTTTCCCGTGCTTCGCTCACTACTTTGGCAAAGATAGCGTTTAGCGCGGTTAAATCTCCCGTTGCGCCACTTCGGTTAGCCGCCACCCACTGGTCGGGATCGATATCGCGCCAGTCCAGCGAGTAGCCCGCGTGGAGCGCCAGCTGCTCGAAGAAAACGCGTTGGGCAATACCGTTGCCGCGCATAAACGGATGCAGCATGTTGATTTCGCAGTAATAGTGGCTAACTCTGTCAACAAACGCCGCTTTCTCAAGACCCACAAGATACTTTTCGCTTTCCAGCGCCGCCATCAGCTCGTTACCCATCTTCTCGATGTATTCGAAATGGCAGAAAGGAATGTCACCCTTAAAAATATCGTCGGTACGTAACTCGCCTGCCCGCTTCATCTCTCTGCGGTACAAATGGCGGTGAATATGGCACAGATGGGGCAAACCGGGGGCAGAAGGCCCCAGTTCCAGCGTCTCAATGTGGGGCTCTGAAGGACCATTACCTTTTTCAAGGAGGCAACTGGCCTGAAAATTGACGTTACGCTGCTGTTCCCAGAGACGGGATTTTCGCTTATCGGTGAGTTTTTTCACTTAACGCCTCCCTGAATAGTCCGTTTGCCACAAGTATAAGCAGCAAAACGCGCTTTCGCAGGGAGGGGCAAAACACGGGCGGGGGACGCCCGTGTCAAAAAACGTTATGGCAGAACTTTTGCGGAGAGGATAACGACAGGCTTTGACGGCACATTCTGGTATGGGCCGACATCATGTGTAGGCACCTGAGAGATCTTGTCCGCCACATCCATCCCTTTCACAATTTTACCGAAGACGGCATAACCGAAGTCACGCTGGCCGTGGTCGAGGAAGGCGTTATCCGCCACGTTGAGGAAGAACTGGCTGGTCGCGCTGTCTTTATCTGCTGTACGCGCCATGGAAATGGTACCGCGCTTGTTCAGCAGACCGTTGTCCGCTTCGTTTTTAATAGGCGGGTTCGGCTGCTTCTGCTGCATTTGCTCATTGAAGCCGCCACCCTGAACCATAAAGCCCGGGATCACGCGGTGGAAAGTGGTGTTGTTATAGAAACCACTGTTCACGTAGTCGAGGAAGTTTTTCACGGAAACAGGGGCTTTCTGGCTATTCAGCTCCAGCTCAATGTTCCCGGCGGAGGTGGTCAGCAGGACGTGAGGATCTCCTTTTGCTGCCAGCGCAGCAGGGGAAACGGCAGAAAGAGCAAACACAGCTGCGACAGCCGCCAGTGTTGATTTGAGCATGAGAATTCCTTAACAAAGCGCAGTATAAAAAGCGAATGGCATGATTCTAAAGAGCAGTATGAACGGAGACCAGCCTTTTACCTAATTTTACGAATTTGAAACAGTTGTAACCACGCAAACGGTTGGCTTTAGCGCCATATTTTGTGATCGATATCACACAAAATCATGCAATGAAGTTCTATTTTCTCTTAAAAGATATGAATGGATCACTTTAATGTCTAAAATCTGCCCGCTCTCAGCGCCCCCTGGGCGCTTTTCTTTTTTGAACAGGCCAGACATGACTAACAGCAATCGCATCAAGCTCACATGGATCAGCTTCTTCTCCTACGCCCTGACCGGCGCGTTGGTGATCGTCACCGGGATGGTGATGGGGAATATCGCAGACTACTTCCAGCTGCCCGTATCCAGCATGAGTAACACTTTCACCTTCCTCAACGCGGGGATCCTGATTTCTATCTTCCTGAATGCCTGGCTGATGGAAATTGTTCCGCTGAAAACGCAGCTGCGTTTTGGCTTTGTGCTGATGGTCGCCGCCGTGGCGGGTCTGATGTTGAGCCACAGCATCGCCCTGTTCTCCGCCGCCATGTTTGTGCTCGGTCTGGTCAGCGGGATCACCATGTCGATCGGTACGTTCCTCATTACCCACATGTATGAAGGCCGTCAGCGCGGCGCGCGTCTGCTGTTTACTGACTCCTTCTTCAGCATGGCCGGGATGATTTTCCCGATGGTTGCCGCCATTCTGCTGGCACGCAGCATTGAGTGGTACTGGGTCTATGCCTGCATCGGGCTGGTCTACGTGGCGATCTTTATTCTGACCTTCGGCTGTGAATTCCCGGTGCTGGGTAAAAAAGCGCAGACCACGGCAGAACCTGTCGCGAAAGAGAAATGGGGTATCGGCGTGCTGTTCCTCTCTATTGCCGCCCTGTGCTACATCCTGGGTCAGTTGGGCTTTATCTCCTGGGTACCGGAATACGCTAAAGGTCTGGGCATGAGCCTGAACGATGCGGGCAAACTGGTGAGCGATTTCTGGATGTCTTACATGTTCGGCATGTGGGCGTTTAGCTTCATCCTGCGCTTCTTCGACCTGCAGCGCATTCTGACCGTGCTGGCAGGCATGGCAACCGTGCTGATGTACCTGTTCATTAACGGGTCGCCGGAACATATGCCGTGGTTCATTCTGACCCTGGGCTTCTTCTCCAGCGCGATTTACACGTCCATCATTACCCTGGGCTCGCTGCAGACGAAAGTGGCCTCGCCAAAACTGGTAAACTTCGTGCTGACCTGCGGCACCATCGGCACCATGCTGACCTTCGTCGTCACGGGCCCGATTGTAGCGCACAGCGGTCCTCTGGCAGCGCTGCACACCGCGAACGGTCTGTATGCCGTGGTGTTTATCATGTGCCTCGTCCTGGGCTTCGTGACCCGCCACCGCCAGCATAACGTGGCAGCAGCTTCTCACTAATCGCCTTGCCCCTTTGCTTAATCAGAGGGGCTGTTTCTGGCAAAGCTCACCTCTTCCCCACCGCTGTCCATCTGGATCCACGTCTGCGCCAGCTGCGTGGTGGCAATAATCCGCCCCTGACGAATAGACCAGCGCACCGGCACCTGGCAGCGCACCGCTTCAAATCCGCTCTCTGCCGGCAGGATTATCAGGTTTGCCGGGTTCCCCGTTGCGATACCGTAATCACTCAGACCAAAGGTTCTGGCACTGTTGTGTGTAATCAAGTTCAGCCCGCTGTCGATTTGCGGATAGCCCATCATCTGGCAAACATGCAGTCCCATATGCAGCACCTGCAGCATGTTGCCGGTGCCGAGCGGGTACCACGGGTCAAACACATCATCATGGCCGAAGCAGACGTTGATGCCCGCTTCCTGCAGCTCCTTCACCCTGGTGATGCCGCGACGCTTCGGATAGTCGTCAAAGCGTCCCTGCAGATGAATGTTCACCAGCGGATTCGCCACAAAGTTAATGCCCGACATCTTCAGCAGTCGGAACAGCCGCGAGGTGTATGCACCGTTGTAAGAGTGCATGGCGGTGGTATGGCTGGCCGTTACCTGCGCACCAATACCGGCCTCATACGCCAGCGTGGCGACCGTCTCCACAAAGCGGGACTGCTCGTCGTCGATTTCATCACAGTGGATATCCAGCGGGCGGTCATATTTCTTCGCCAGCTCGAAGGCGATATGCAGAGACTGCACGCCATATTCCCGGGTGAATTCGAAGTGCGGGATCGCCCCTACCACGTCAGCCCCCAGTTTTAACGCCTCTTCCAGCAGCGCCGCGCCGTTCGGGTACGAAAGAATACCTTCCTGCGGGAACGCGACAATTTGCAGCGTCACCCACGGGGCAACCTCCTGTTTCACCTCCAGCATCGCCTTAAGAGCGGTAAGCGTCGGGTCGGAGACATCTACATGGGTGCGGACAAACTGAATTCCGTTGGCAATTTGCCACTTCAGCGTTTTCCAGGCACGCGCTTTGACATCGTCATGGCTGAGCAACGCCTTACGCTCCGCCCAGCGCTCAATCCCTTCAAACAGCGTGCCGGACTGGTTCCAGTTCGGCTCGCCTGCCGTCTGGGTTGTATCAAGATGAATATGCGGCTCAATAAACGGCGGGATCGCCAGCCCTCCACGGGCATTTAAGACTTCATAACTTTCGGCGTGGGTATCGTCCATTGGGGTAATGTCACCAAATCGCCCGTTCTCAATGGCGAGTTGCCACAGCCCTTCCCGACCCGGTAAACGAACATTCTGAACAAGCCATAACGGTGTTGTAGACATACCTTTCCCCTAAAAAACGCAGCTGATATTCAGGCGTACCGATTTTTCAACGATCGTCCCTGAGTTGTACACAAATTCAACGACAACGAAAAGCCTTCGATTTCCGCCACTTATAAAAACCCTGACAAATCAGTCGCATACCACCTAAGGAGTAGGCGAAGACGTATTTGATTTGCATCAATAATCGCCATAGCTGAATCGTTAAGGTAGGCAGTAATAGAAAAGAAATCGAGGCAATAATGAGCAAAGTCAGACTCGCTATCATCGGTAACGGCATGGTCGGCCACCGCTTTATTGAGGATCTTCTCGATAAAGCTGACGCTGCCCAGTTCGACATTACCGTGTTCTGTGAAGAACCCCGCAAGGCGTACGACCGTGTGCACCTGTCTTCCTACTTCTCACATCATACCGCTGAAGAGCTCTCTCTGGTGCGTGAGGGTTTCTACGAGAAGCATGGCGTAAAAGTACTGGTGGGAGAACGCGCTATCACCATCAACCGCCAGGAAAAAGTGATCCACTCCAGCGCCGGACGCACGGTTTTTTACGACAAGCTGATCATGGCGACGGGCTCCTATCCGTGGATCCCGCCAATCAAAGGCTCGGAAACCCAGGATTGCTTCGTCTACCGTACCATTGAAGACCTCAAAGCCATTGAAAACTGTGCACGTCGCAGCAAACGCGGTGCAGTAGTTGGTGGCGGCCTGCTGGGTCTGGAAGCCGCAGGCGCACTGAAAAACCTCGGCGTTGAAACTCACGTCATCGAATTTGCCCCGATGCTGATGGCCGAGCAGCTGGACCACATGGGTGGTGACCAGTTACGTCGTAAAATCGAAAGCATGGGCGTGAAGGTTCACACCAGCAAAAACACCAAAGAGATCGTCCAGGAAGGCACTGAAGCGCGCAAAACCATGCGTTTTGCCGACGGCAGCGAGCTTGAAGTGGACTTTATCGTCTTCTCCACCGGTATTCGTCCGCGCGACAAGCTGGCTAACCAGTGTGGACTGGCCGTTGCTCAGCGCGGTGGTATCATGATTAACGATACCTGCCAGACCTCTGACCCGGACATCTACGCAATTGGCGAGTGCGCCAGCTGGAACAACCGCGTGTACGGGCTGGTCGCCCCCGGCTACAAAATGGCGCAGGTTGCCGTTGACCATATCCTTGGAACGGAGAACGCCTTCGAAGGCGCAGACATGAGCGCCAAGCTGAAGCTGCTGGGCGTAGACGTTGGCGGTATTGGCGATGCGCACGGTCGTACCCCGAACTCGCGCAGCTACGTCTACCTCGACGAAAGCAAAGAGGTCTACAAACGACTCATCGTCAGCCAGGATAATAAAACTCTTCTCGGCGCGGTGCTGGTGGGTGACACCAGCGATTACGGCAACCTGCTGCAACTGGTGCTGAATGCCATCGAACTGCCGGAAAACCCGGACGCCCTGATCCTGCCGGCTCATGCCTCCAGCGGCAAGCCGTCTATCGGTGTCGATAAACTGCCGGACAGCGCGCAAATTTGCTCCTGCTTCGACGTCACCAAAGGCATGTTGATTTCCGCTATCAACAAAGGTTGCCACACCGTGGCGGCGCTGAAAGCAGAAACCAAAGCCGGTACCGGCTGCGGCGGTTGTATTCCACTGGTCACCCAGGTGCTGAACGCCGAACTGGCGAAACAGGGCATCGAAGTGAACAACAATCTGTGCGAACACTTCTCTTACTCTCGCCAGGAGCTTTACCATCTGATCCGCGTGGAGGGCATCAAATCCTTCGACGAACTGCTGGCAAAACACGGCCAGGGTTATGGCTGCGAAGTGTGTAAACCGACCGTCGGTTCTCTGCTGGCCTCCTGCTGGAATGAGTACGTTCTCAAACCAGAACATACGCCGCTTCAGGACACCAACGACAACTTCCTGGCAAACATCCAGAAAGACGGGACCTATTCCGTTATCCCACGCTCTGCCGGTGGTGAAATCACCCCGGAAGGGCTGGTCGCCGTAGGTCGCATCGCACGTGAATTTAACCTGTACACCAAAATCACCGGTTCCCAGCGTATCGGCCTGTTTGGTGCGCAGAAGGACGATCTACCAGAAATCTGGCGTCAGCTGATTGAAGCGGGCTTCGAAACCGGCCACGCGTATGCCAAAGCGCTGCGTATGGCCAAAACCTGCGTGGGTAGCACCTGGTGCCGCTACGGCGTGGGCGACAGCGTGGGCTTCGGCGTGGAGTTGGAAAATCGCTACAAAGGCATCCGCACGCCGCACAAAATGAAGTTCGGCGTCTCTGGCTGTACCCGCGAATGTGCGGAAGCGCAGGGTAAAGACGTGGGCATTATCGCCACCGAGAAAGGCTGGAACCTGTACGTGTGCGGTAACGGCGGGATGAAACCACGCCACGCAGACCTGCTGGCAGCGGATCTCGACCACGATACGCTGATTCAGTATCTCGACCGCTTCATGATGTTCTACATCCGTACCGCCGACAAGCTGACCCGTACCGCTTCCTGGCTGGACAACCTGGAAGGCGGCATCGACTACCTGAAGTCAGTCATCATCGACGACAAACTGGGCCTAAACGAACAGCTTGAAGCCGAGATGGCTCGCCTGCGCGACGCGGTGATTTGCGAATGGACTGAAACCGTGAACACCCCGGCGGCACAGACGCGCTTCAAACACTTTATCAACAGCACCCAGCGCGACCCGAACGTGCAGGTTGTGGCAGAGCGCGAACAACATCGTCCGGCGACGCCTTATGAACGTATTCCGGTGACTCTGGTGGAGGAAAACGCATGAGCCAGTGGGTAAACATCTGCAATATTAACGACATCCTGCCTGCCACCGGCGTTTGCGCGCTGCTGGGTAAAGAGCAGGTCGCGATTTTCCGTCCTCGCCATGATGAACAGGTTTTTGCCATCAGCAATATCGATCCGTTCTTCGAGGCCAGCGTGCTGTCCCGCGGGTTGATTGCGGAGCATCAGGGCGAGCTGTGGGTCGCAAGCCCGTTGAAAAAGCAGCGTTTCCGCTTAAGCGATGGCTATTGCATGGAAGATGAGAGCCGCTCTGTGAAGCACTACGACGCCCGCGTGAAGGACGGCATGGTGCAGCTGAAAGGCTAACCTCCGCCCTTTTAGGGATAACGGCAGGAAATTCGTATGTTCCTTACGATCCCTGCTGTTATCCTGACGTCAATTCTTACCCCTTCCATAAATGCTACGAGGTAACGTCGTGGATCACTTGCCGATTTTTTGTCAATTACGCAACCGCGACTGCCTGCTCGTGGGCGGCGGCGATGTGGCCGAACGCAAAGCGCGCCTGCTGTTAGAAGCGGGTGCCCGTTTGACCGTCAACGCCCTCGACTTTGCCCCACAGTTTGAGGTCTGGGCCCAGGCAGGAATGCTCACGCTGCAGCAGGGTGAGTTTAATGAATCCCTGCTGGATACCTGCTGGCTGACGATTGCCGCAACGGACGACGATGAAGTGAACCAACGCGTGAGCGATGCCTGTGAGGTACGCCGTATCTTCTGCAACGTGGTGGATGCGCCGAAAGAAGCCAGCTTCATCATGCCGTCGATTATCGACCGTTCCCCGCTGATGATTGCGGTGTCGTCCGGTGGCCGCTCCCCGGTACTTGCTCGCCTGCTGCGGGAAAAACTGGAGGCTGTGCTGCCACAGCATCTTGGTCAGATTGCGCATTATGCCGGGCAGCTGCGTTCACGCGTGAAGCAAACCTTCGCAACCGTAGCTGAGCGACGTCGGTTCTGGGAAAAATTCTTTGTCAACGACAGGCTGGCGCAGTCGCTGGCGAATCAGGACACGAAAGCCGTTGAAGAGACGACCGAACAGTTGCTGGCCGAACCGCTTGATCACCGCGGTGAAGTGGTGCTGGTGGGTGCAGGGCCGGGAGATGCAGGCTTGCTGACGCTGAAAGGTCTCCAGCAGCTCCAGCAGGCCGATACTGTGGTTTACGATCGCCTGGTCTCCGATGACATCATGAACCTGGTTCGCCGCGACGCCGACCGTGTTTTCGTGGGCAAACGCGCGGGCTACCATTGCGTGCCGCAGGAAGAGATTAACCAGATCCTGCTGCGCGAGGCGCAAAAGGGAAAACGCGTGGTGCGTCTGAAAGGTGGTGATCCGTTTATCTTTGGCCGTGGCGGTGAAGAGCTGGAAACCCTGTGTGACGCGGGTATTCCGTTCTCTGTCGTGCCCGGCATTACGGCGGCATCCGGTTGCTCAGCCTACTCAGGCATTCCGCTGACACACCGGGACTACGCTCAGAGCGTGCGTCTGGTGACGGGCCACCTGAAAACCGGCAGCGAGCTGGACTGGCATAACCTGGCCGCAGAAAAACAGACGCTGGTGTTCTATATGGGGCTGAACCAGGCCGCCACAATTCAGGCGAAACTGCTGGAGCACGGCATGGATGCAGATATGCCCGTCGCACTGGTGGAAAACGGTACCGCCATTACGCAGCGCGTGGTAAATGGCGTGCTGACGCAGCTTGGTGAACTGGCGCAACAGGTTGAAAGCCCGGCACTGATTGTAGTGGGTCGCGTGGTGGAACTGCGCGGTAAACTCAACTGGTTCTCCAACCACTGACGCATATTATTCCTTCCCTGAGTAGTCTTTAAGCGGACTACTCCCCTCTTACAGCTGTCGATAACATACCGCCCCGAAGTGGAACTTTCCCCTTTATTCCCTTGAGTTACATCTCATTTTCGTTTTCAGACAAGGAATGCGTATGTTTAAACTGGCAAAAGCCGCCGTTCTGGTCGGCCTGTTATCGACTCTGACGGCTTGCACCGGTCGTGTAGAAAACACGAAAAATAACTGCAGCTACGATTATCTGCTGCACCCGGCGATCTCCATTTCGAAGATCATCGGTGGTTGCGGCCCGGCGGCACAGCAGTAAGCGTTTTTCAGGCGTAAAAAAACCGGGAATCTCCCGGTTTTTTATTTAGTCGATTTTTTTTCAGGTGGCGACAAAGCAAGCTTAAGGCTTACCCACAAACCCAATCGCTTCATACACCGCTTTCAGGGTTTCAGATGCGCGCGCACTGGCTTTTTCCGCGCCGTCTTTCATCACCTTCTGCAGGAAAGCTTCGTCATTACGATAGCGGTTATAGCGCTCCTGCAGCTCAGTCAGCATGCCAGAAACGGCATCCGCCACTTCACCTTTCAGGTGGCCGTACATCTTGCCTTCAAAATGCTGTTCCAGCTCAGGGATGCTCTGACCGGTAACCCCGGAAAGAATATCCAGCAGGTTGGAGACACCCGCTTTGTTCTGCACGTCGTAGCGCACGACAGGCGGCTCGTCGGAATCGGTGACCGCGCGCTTGAGCTTTTTGACGACTGATTTCGGATCTTCCAGCAGGCCGATAACGTTGTTGCGGTTATCGTCAGACTTAGACATCTTTTTGTTCGGTTCCAGCAGTGACATCACGCGTGCGCCGGATTTCGGAATGAATGGCTCTGGTACCTTGAACACATCGCCATAAATCGCATTAAAGCGCTGGGCAATATCACGGCTCAGCTCCAGGTGCTGCTTCTGGTCTTCACCAACAGGAACCTGGTTAGTCTGATACAGCAGAATGTCTGCAGCCATCAGTACCGGATAGTCGAACAGACCGGCGTTGATGTTTTCAGAGTAGCGCGCGGATTTATCCTTGAACTGGGTCATGCGGCTCAGCTCGCCGAAGTAGGTGTAGCAGTTCAGCGCCCAGCCCAGCTGTGCGTGCTCTGGCACGTGAGACTGAACGAAAATGGTGCTCTTCTCAGGATCGATGCCACAGGCCAGATACAGCGCCAGGGTATCCAGCGTGGCTTTACGCAGTTTCTCAGGATCCTGACGCGCGGTAATCGCATGGAGATCGACGATGCAATAAATGCAATGGTAGTCATCCTGCATGCTGACCCACTGACGTAACGCACCCATGTAGTTACCAATGGTCAATTCACCTGAAGGCTGTGCGCCACTAAAAACGATGGGCTTAGTCATTATTCAATTCCTGATGTTCACTGTGTGAAAGCCCGAGTACGGGCAACAAATCTTTGAAGTGGTCAAACACGACGTCCGGCTCACTTAGCGTGATGGCCTCACCGTAGTTGTAGCCGTAGGTTAACCCGACGGAAGGACACCCAGCCGCTCGGGCAGCCAGAATATCATTGCGTGAATCGCCAACAAAGAGCAGCTCCGCAGGCGTTAAGGATAATTTTCCTGCCACCAGCAGAAGCGGTTCCGGATGCGGCTTTTTGTTTTGTACGTCATCACCGCCCACAATGACGGTGAAATACTTCGCGATATCCAGCGCTTCAAGCAGAGGTGCAACGAATGGCGTTGGCTTATTGGTTACCAGCCCCAGCGGGATGCCTTTCGCATGCAGTGTGCTCAGCGTTTCCAGGACGTCCGGGAACAGGAAACTCCCCTCCTCGACAGTCTCTTCATAGAAACGATCGAACAGTTTGCGCAGAATACGCAGTTGCTCGTCCTTCGGGATGTCGGCATGATCGACGCTCGGTTTACCCTGCGCCGAACGCTGCGACGCACGCTCCTGGCGAGCCCACGTCAACGCACGCTCCATCAGCACGTCAGCACCGTTGCCGATCCACGTTACCACACGCTCTTCACCCGCAACCGGGAGTTCAAGCGCATACAGCGCCTGGTCAACAGCGCTTGTTAAGCCCGGCGCGCTGTCGACCAGCGTGCCGTCGAGGTCGAATGCCACACCCCGAATTGTCTGCAATTTATCCATGACTTACCTTCGCCAGTTCACGGCGCATTTCATCAATGACTTTTTTGTAATCCGGTTGGTCGAAAATTGCCGAACCTGCAACGAACATATCCGCGCCCGCTGCCGCAATTTCACCAATGTTATTCACTTTCACACCGCCATCCACTTCCAGACGAATGTCGTAGCCTGATTCATCAATACGACGACGCACTTCACGCAGCTTATCCAGCGTGTGAGGAATGAACGACTGGCCGCCAAAGCCTGGGTTAACGGACATCAGCAAAATTACGTCCAGCTTATCCATCACATAATCAAGATAGCTCAGCGGCGTTGCCGGGTTAAACACCAGACCCGCCTTACAGCCGTTCTCTTTGATCAGCTGCAACGTACGATCCACATGTTCAGAGGCTTCCGGGTGGAAGGTGATGATGCTGGCTCCCGCTGCGGCAAAATCCGGCACGATGCGGTCAACAGGTTTCACCATCAGGTGTACGTCGATCGGGGCGGTAATGCCATAGTTACGCAGCGCCTTGAGCACCATCGGACCGATGGTCAGGTTAGGAACGTAGTGGTTATCCATCACGTCGAAATGGACGACATCCGCGCCTGCCGCCAGTGCGTTGGCAGTGTCTTCACCCAGGCGGGCAAAATCGGCCGACAGAATTGAGGGAGCAATCAAAAACTGTTTCATCCGCTTCTCCTTGAAATGTGTTTACCGGCGGGCAAAACGGCTCAGGGGCGATAAAGAGCCAGGAGTTCGTCCACCTTTTTACGTGTGCCGCCGTTGCTGCTGATGCTACGCCGCACCTTAACCTGAAAATGCTTCGCGGCTTTGTACCATTCGCGCGTATCAGGCGTGTCGTGATTCGAAATTAACACCGGAATTCTTTTGCTGACCAGCTTTTCCGCCATCTCAGCCAGGCGCGCCTGCTCGGCAGGGCTGAAGCTGTTGGTGTGATAGGCAGTGAAATTCGCCGTCGCAGACAGCGGCGCGTAAGGGGGGTCACAGTAAACCACCGAATTTACGCCTGCCAGTTCCATACACTCTTCATAGGAGAGGCAGTGAAACTCAGCATTCTGTGCTTTTTCAGCAAAGTGATACAGCTCGTCCTGTGGGAAATACGGCCGCTTATAGCGTCCAAAAGGCACGTTAAATTCACCACGAAGATTATACCGACACAGGCCGTTGTAGCCATGTCGGTTAAGATAGAGGAACAACAAGGCCCGGCGGAACGAATCCTCACTCTGATTGAACTCCGCGCGGAACTGGTAGTAAATGTCCGGGTTATTGTTCTCAGGCGTAAACAGTTTACGCGCCTCTGCGACATACTCATCGGTACGCAGTTTGACGATGTTATAGAGGCTGATAAGGTCGCTGTTGATATCCGCCAGGATATAACGAGAAAAATCGGTGTTCAGGAACACCGATCCCGCGCCCACGAAGGGCTCGATAAGACACTCACCTTTCGGCAGGTGCTTTTTAATATCATCGAGCAGGGGGTATTTCCCCCCTGCCCATTTCAGAAAAGCGCGATTTTTTTTCATGCTGACTAACTGATTACACCTTCTCCGGCTGTGGAGAAAGCTCCGACAGCATCCTGCGCTTTAAACATTACTTCAGATCGGCCTGAACCTGATGAATCGGCTTCGCCCACGGGTTTTTCGCCTGAACATCTGCAGGCAACGTCGCTACGGCACGCTTCGCTTCATCTTTAGACGTATAAACGCCGCTGACCAACACATACCATGGCTGACCGTTACGGGTCGTCTGATAAACCACGTAGTTTTTCAGATTGGATTTCTTCGCCCAACTGTTGAGGTTGTCATAGTTAGACGAACTGCTCAGCTGCAGCGTGTAGTTGCTGGAAGGTGCAGATTTCAGCGAACCTACGTTACCTGCTGTTTTGCCCGCTGCGGTGCTGGAAGCTGTAGCAGACGCTGCAGGTGCAGCTGTCGTCGTCGGTGCTGTCGTGCTCGCCGTTGCTTTCGGTGCAGTCTGTGTAACTGGCGCTTTTGCTGGCTCGCTCACCGCAGCCGTTTCAGTATGTTTCGGCTGCGCCGGAACAGCTTTCACTTCAGGCGCTTTCACCACTGCCTGAGGTTTAGTTTCGCGTTTAGGCTCAATCACCGCCTGCTTGCGTTCAGGACGTGTTGCAGTCTGCGTCTGGCGCGGCTTGGTTTCGGTCGCAGCAGTTTGCGGCTGAGCGTTACCACCGCGAACCGGGGCAACGGTTGCAGGTTCAGTTGGCAGCGTAGAGTTAACCACGGCGTTATCCATCTGCTGCTGGTTTTGCGGCTGCGTCAGTGCATTATTCAGGTCTCCCTGAACTTCTACACGCTGCTGGCCTTCAGGCGTAACAGGTGCCTGACTCTGAGCTGGGTTTGAGGAAACGGGCGGCAGAGAAACATCCTGTGGTGCTGTGGTGTTTCCTGCGGTCTGCTCTGCAGGGGTAGTACCCGGTGCAGGCTGCGCGCCATTTGCCTGATTAGCCGCATCGTTACCGGAGAGGTTGATGCTCTTCTCAGCGGAAGCGGTTTGCTCGGTTGAGTTCGTTGATGGTGCTTTAAGTGCAGAACCAATGCCGACAATCAGCAGCACAAGTACCAACACGCCAAGCCCCATCATAAGATACTGGCGGGAAGCCGGTTTTGGTGCAGCGGCTTTCTTACGTTTACGCGGGCGACGCTCTACAGGCTCTTCGTCCATTGAATCTTCTTCGGACTCATAATCCTCTTCTGCTCGCTCATCGTGCGCGTTGCGGCTGCGCGAGGGGCGACGATCGTCTGCATCCAGATCAACATCGTCAAAATTGATCTGCGGCTCGTTATCACGTTCTGAAGATTGACGAGAACGACCAGTACGACGATCGCTGGGATCGGGTTTCAGCTCGTCTTCTGGTTTGAATTCATCCATTTAACACCCCACTCAAAGGCTTATGCCAACGACTTTGCATTTCACCTGAAGCTAAACGACCACCTGCAACAGTGGCCTGACCTTTCTAGTTGTTACGCCTGCTGACAATCAGCGATAGCGCCAAGAACGACATCGTGCGGCACTCCGCCGCGCACTTCACTCTTCCCTATTGCAAGCGGGAGTACAAGACGCATCTCACCTGCCAATACTTTTTTATCGCGCATCATGTGGGGTAAATACGCTTGTGCCGACATCTCTTGCGGCCCAGTCACCGGCAAGCCTGCACGCTCAAGCAGCGCGATGATGCGCGCCGTTTCATCCGGTTTAAACTGCCCCAGACGTTCAGAGGTGCGAGCAGCCATCACCATTCCGGCAGCAACCGCTTCACCGTGAAGCCAGTTACCGTAACCCATTTCGGCTTCAATCGCGTGACCAAACGTATGCCCAAGATTCAGTAAAGCACGTAAGCCCGTTTCACGCTCGTCTGCTGCGACAACTTCCGCTTTCAGCTCACAACAACGACGGATGCAATATGCCAGTTTAGCCTCATCCAGTCGCAGCAATGCATCCATATTCTCTTCAAGCCAGTCAAAGAACTCGCCATCCAGAATAATGCCGTATTTGATCACTTCAGCAAGACCCGAAGCCAGCTCGCGCTTCGGCAGCGTTTTCAGACAGTCGAGATCCACCACCACCGATACAGGCTGGTAGAATGCGCCAATCATGTTTTTGCCAAGCGGATGGTTGACCGCAGTTTTGCCGCCAACAGAAGAATCGACCTGAGACAGCAACGTAGTCGGAATCTGAATAAAACGGACACCACGTTGATAGCTTGCAGCCGCAAAGCCGGTGAGATCGCCCACAACACCGCCGCCCAGGGCAAGCAATGTTGTATCGCGACCATGCGGTTTTTGCAGCAATGCGGTAAAGACGGTATCCAGTACCGTCAGACTTTTATACTGCTCGCCATCGGGCAGAATGACACTGTCGACTTTTACGCCCGCCTGCTCTAGCAGGTGGCGTACACGGTCAAGATAAAGCGGAGCCAGCGTCTCGTTGGTGACCAGCATCGCCTGATCACCCGCTTTCAGTGGTAAAAAGGAAGCTGGGTCGTTAAACAAACCAGCCGCGATGGTGATAGGGTAACTACGTTCCCCGAGAGTAACTGTAATCCTCTCCATGACGCGACATCCACCTTTAATGCTTTTACCCGCAGGCGAGTGTATATAAAGCCAGAATCAGTTGCTTTCCAGCATATGAATAATCTGGTTTGCAACCACTTTAGCGCTCTGATCGTCAGTACGAATGGTCACATCAGCAATCTCTTCGTACAGCGGATTGCGTTCATCGGCCAACGCTTCCAGAACTTCGCGTGGTGGCGTTTCAACCTGCAGCAGCGGGCGCTTTTTATCACGCTGCGTACGTGCCAGCTGTTTCTCGATGGTCGTTTCAAGATAGACCACTACGCCACGGGCGGAGAGACGGTTGCGGGTTTCGCGAGATTTTACAGAGCCGCCGCCTGTTGCCAGCACAATGCCCTGTTTTTCCGTGAGTTCGTTGATCACTTTTTCTTCTCGGTCACGGAAACCTTCTTCGCCTTCTACGTCGAAAACCCAGCCCACATCAGCTCCGGTTCGTTTCTCAATCTCTTGATCAGAATCGTAAAATTCCATATTGAGTTGTTGAGCTAACTGACGCCCAATAGTGCTTTTGCCGGCACCCATAGGCCCAACCAGAAAGATATTGCGTTTCTCTGCCATTTTATCGGTACTACTAAGACTATTCGTTAATGGTAATCCCCGCTTCGCAGACACCCAGCGTAGCAGGACATGAACTGAAACCTCATATGCAATAGAGCGAGAGTCAGACTAAAAATTATCTCAATACTCCGGCTTGTTTGGCAACTGATTAAATCACCGCGCCGGGCGCATAAGGTAATAAGACGTAAGTCCAACTCAAATCGGTACTCCTTGTATGCTAATTCATGCCCCACGTCAAACATCTGCAACAAACTGAATGCAAAATCATTGCGGGGATCGTTACCCGTCAGTGAATACCGACCAGACGTGGTGTAATAAACACCACTAACTCACGCCGTTCGTTGTCTTTTCCATCATGACGAAAAAGCTGTCCAAGCCAGGGGATTTTCCCCAGCCCCGGCACGCTGTCGCTGCCGGTTTTGTTCTTCTGCGAAAAAATTCCACCCAGCGCCAGTGTTTCTCCGCTTTTTACCTCCACCTGCGTTTCGATCTCCTGTTTGTCGATCGCCAGCGTTTCACCGTCAGCCTGCTGAAGCACCTGCCCCGGCATATTTTCACTGATGTGTAATTTCAGACGCACGCGTCCCCCCGGCAATACCACGGGCGTCACCTCCATCCCTAATACCGCCTCTTTAAACTCAACGGAGGTCGCCCCGCTTTCACCGCTTGAGACCTGATACGGGATCTCACTCCCCTGTTTGATGCTGGCCGGTTGCATGTGCGAAGCCAGCAGTCGCGGGCTGGCGATGATATCAACCTGCTGTTTTTGCTCCAGTGCTGACAACTCCAGATCCAGCAGCCGACCATTAATTCGCCCGATATTAAAACCCACGTGGCTGGTGGCGCTTGCTACGGAAAGATCGCTGCCAAGAGTGGTGAGCTGACCAACTTTGCCCGCGTCGGTGGCATCGGCGAGATTCCACTTCACCCCTAGCTCACGCAGGCTTTTTTCATTGATGGTCACAATATGCGCCGCAAGCTCTACCTGCTCGACGGGAATATCCATCTGAGCGGCCCAGCGCTGCAGCGTATCCACCACCGTCTTATTATCCCGAACCAACAGGCGGTTAGTGCGCTTGTCGAGTGATAAACTTCCCTTTGGGCTCAGGAGTTTTTCGGCGGCTTTTTGTAGCTCCCCGGCATCGGCGTAAGAAAATGAGAGACTTTGTGAGACCAGCGGGGCATCCAGCTGCCGGCGCGTCCGCTCCTGCTCTGAACGCTCCCGCTGTTCGCGCTGCCAGGCCGTAGTATGGACATAAAAAATGCCACCCTCCTCCCGTATAACAAGTCCGGCGCTGGTGACCACCGTCTGTAGCGCTTGTCGCCAGGGGACGCGCGTCAGGTTAAGTGAAAGCGAGCCGCTAACATCCGGTGATACCACCAGATTACGGTTCTCCTGCGCGACCAGTGCCTGTAGCACCTGAACCACAGGAACATCATCCACCACCAGCGTGACGGGTTTTGGTACGGTGGCCCACAGCGGTTGGCAGAACGCCAGCAGCAACAGCATTATCCTTAAGTTCATTTTTAATCGTTCCTTCTCGTTGCCACGTCCATTGTCCAGGTTCACATGTGTCACCCACATCAACAACCAGTGCTGACTCATTGATGGCTTTTACCTGCCAGCCCACCGGGAAGCGCTGATGCGTTTTCAGGCGATACCAGCGCTTTTGCCCATCCTGTAAGATGCCAACCGTTTCATGACCCGCCACCATACCGCGGTAGTGCCACTGCACCAGTTGACCACGACTGCAAGGATCGTCCGGCGGGCGAAACGGATCGCGCATACCGGTCAATGTCAGCACCGAACAAACCAGCAAGCAACGCACACTATTTCGCATGATCTGACTCCAGCTCCAGCCGCAGGCGTAACAACGCATCCTGTGGCGCAATAGCGAAAGCCGCGACCTGCACATCCCGCTGTGCCAGCAGGGAAAAAATGGTCGGGATCGCCGGCCATTCAGCATCCAGCGTCAGTTCTCCTCCCCTTTGCGACGGCTTCCAGTGAACCAATTTCATACCGTCCCCCTGAAAATCGAGCGGTGAAAAGGGCTGCATCTCCTGCACTTTCGGAGAGGCAGGGCTAAAAGGTATCTTACTGGCTACGGGCCATAGCGATGCATTAGCCCCCGCATCCTGCATCAATTGCCGCTGGAGCTCAGCACACAGCCTGTCTACTGGGCGGAGCAACATGCTCCATGCGGCCAGCCCGGCAAAGAGAATACTCAGACACCAGCAAAGCACCCGATGCGATGGACGGTTTTCGCACCAGCGTTCCAACAGGGTGTCCACACGTTACCTCTCACTTTTCAGATTAAATGTGAACATCCAGTGTCCCTGGCTATCCTGGCGGATCTCCCCTGCGGGTCCTGTCGTGAACCCGTCGAGTTGTCCAGGTACATCACGCAGCGCAGAAAGAGCTGGCAGGGTAGTGGCATACCCGATAAGCATCAGAGCAGGAGGCTGGTAACGCAGTTCAGTCAGCCAGACCTGCGAAGGAATGACGCTGGCAAGTGATTCCAGCACCGGTTGCCATGCGTGTCGTTGACGTTTCAGTGCAGGCATCGGCACCTCTGTGGTCAGCGTCTGGCGAGACATAAGCGCGTGACGCACGGACTGTATTCCCGCCAGTTCAGCTCGCAGAGCGTGCAGCCTCACCAGGTGGTTTATCCTCAGGCAGAAAATGACCATCAGCATCACCAGCCATGCGCCGACGAACATCGCGCCCCAGAAACGCAGACAACGCGCCCGCCGTTGCTGTCGCCACGGTATAAAGTTCGTCATGTTCACTCAGGGACCTCGCTCATGGCCAACGCCAGCGCGACGGTGTAATCAGCACCGCATTCCGGTAGCGGGGCATGGCAGCGCTCCAGGGTTTCCCATGGGTCACGTCGGCTATCAAACAGAGCGATATCGCCCGGACTCAGGGCCAGTAGCGCCGCCAGCTCCGTCACGTTTGCAGCTTCTGTGGTAAAGCGGCGTCCCCACTGATGACGCATAGCCCAAAGCCACTGATGTTCATCTCGCCAGGCGACGCAATGCGCCGGGGCAACTGCGGGAAGAAGGTTCGCCAGTGCGCTGGCATCCGGGGTAATCGTCACCAGCCGCAAACGAAGCGTTTTCGCCAGCGCCAGGAGAGTTTCAACCTCTTTGTTTTGTGCGGCGGTAACATGAAATGTGTTGCTGAACGTGTCCTGCACGTAATCGAAACAGAGCGTTTCTGCCGGCATCTCCAGTTCGCGCGAGAGTGCCGCGCCCAGCCATGAAAGTTGCTCGCTGTCGCGCAGCGCAACGGTCGGGCGGGGAAGTGAGCGTTGCAGGGTGCGTGCTGCCGGGAAAGAGAGGAACACACGGTGCTGGAGTGGCAACGTCTTACGCCAGTCGCGCAACGCGTCAACCAGCTGTTCAGGCTGGCATATTTTACCTTCCCGAATGACGCTTTCGGTCAGAGGGATTGCCCACCAGCGACGCAAGCACCAGCCCGTTCTCTCCCGGGCCAATGCGACGATGAGCACCCTATCCTGTTGAATATGAACGCCCGTTTGCCATGTTTTGAAAGCCATGCTTCACGATCTCCTTATCGCCCGTCACCGTGACGGCTATATCAATGAATCAGGCTTGCCTTTATACTACCGCGCGATTGTTTAGAAACTGCCCAAGTGAAACCAAATGGGAAATCTCCGGTGAAGTTCGTAAAGTATTTATTCATCCTTGCAGTCTGTTGCATTCTGCTGGGAGCAGGCTCGATTTACGGTTTGTACAAATATATTGAGCCACAGCTACCTGATGTCGCTACGCTTCGCGATGTGCGACTCCAGATCCCGATGCAAGTCTATAGCGCCGATGGCGAGTTGATGGCGCAGTATGGCGAGAAGCGCCGTATTCCGCTGACCTTAAACCAAATTCCACCTGTTATGGTGAAAGCCTTTATCGCCACTGAGGACAGCCGTTTTTACGAGCACCATGGTGTCGATCCGGTGGGAATTTTCCGTGCCGCAAGCATTGCGTTGTTCTCCGGTCATGCCTCTCAGGGGGCGAGTACCATTACGCAACAGCTGGCACGTAACTTCTTCCTCAGTCCGGAAAAGACGCTGATCCGTAAGATCAAAGAGGTCTTCCTTGCGATCCGTATCGAGCAGCTGTTGAGCAAAGACGAGATCCTTGAGCTGTACCTCAATAAAATCTATTTGGGGTACCGCGCCTATGGTGTGGGGGCTGCCGCACAGGTGTACTTCGGTAAACCAGTTGAGCAACTCACCTTAAGCGAAATGGCAACCATCGCGGGTCTGCCGAAAGCGCCTTCTACGTTTAACCCGCTCTACTCGCTCGATCGCGCCACCGCGCGTCGTAACGTCGTTCTGTCCCGTATGTTAAGCGAAGGCTATATCAGCCAGAGCGAGTACGACCAGGCGCGCAACGATGTCATTGATGCCAACTATCACGCCCCTGAGATCGCCTTCTCTGCCCCTTATCTGACCGAAATGGTTCGCCAGGAGATGGTGAATCGTTATGGTGATAAGGCCTACGAAGATGGTTATCGCGTTTACACTACTGTTACCCGCAAGGTTCAGCAGGCAGCACAGGAAGCGGTGCGTAATAACGTGATGGATTACGATATGCGTCACGGCTATCGCGGCCCGTCAAACGTGCTCTGGAAAGTGGGCGAAAGCGCGTGGGACAGCAAAAAAATCACCGGTACGCTGAAAGCACTGCCAACCTATGGTCCGCTCCTTCCTGCCGTGGTCACTCAAGCCGATCCTCAGGAAGCCGTTGCAATGCTCGCGGACGGAACCTCAGTGTCCCTGCGTATGGATGGCATCCGTTGGGCGCGTCCGTACCGTTCAGATACCCTGCAAGGTGCAACGCCGCGTAAAGTGACCGATGCGGTACAAACCGGACAGCAAATCTGGGTGCGCAAGGTAGGTGAGGCCTGGTGGCTGGCGCAAGTTCCGGACGTTAACTCGGCTCTGGTCTCCATTAATCCTCAGAACGGTGCTGTAATGGCCCTGGTCGGTGGGTTCGATTTTAACCAGAGCAAATTTAACCGTGCTACCCAGGCACTGCGTCAGGTCGGTTCCAATATCAAGCCGTTCCTCTACACTGCCGCGATGGATAAGGGCCTGACCCTTGCCAGCATCCTTAACGACGTTCCCATCTCTCGCTGGGATGCCGGTGCCGGTTCCGACTGGCAGCCGAAGAACTCCCCGGCGGAATATGCCGGCCCTATTCGTCTTCGTCAGGGTCTGGGACAATCGAAAAACGTGGTAATGGTGCGTGCCATGCGCGCCATGGGCGTCGACTATGCTGCCGAGTATCTGCAACGCTTCGGTTTCCCGGCGCAGAACATCGTTCGCACCGAATCGCTGGCGTTAGGCTCAGCCTCCTTTACGCCGCTTCAGGTTGCACGCGGATACTCGGTAATGGCCAACGGTGGCTTCCTGATTGATCCGTATTTTATCAGTAAAATCGAGAACGATCAGGGCGGCGTACTGTTTGAAGCGAAGCCGAAAATTGCCTGTCCTGACTGCGATATTCCGGTCATTTACGGCAATACGCCGAAATCTGACGTGCTTGAGAACAAGGACATGGAAGACGTTGCCGTGTCTCAGGAGCAGCAGAATGGCGTTGTGCCACAGCCGCAACTGGAACAGGCGAACCAGGCGCTGGTGGCGCAGACAGGTGCACAGGAGTATGCCCCGCATGTGATCAACACGCCGCTGTCATTCCTGATCAAAAGCGCGCTGAACACTAACATCTTCGGTGAACCAGGCTGGCAAGGTACCGGCTGGCGTGCAGGACGTGATTTGCAGCGTCATGACATCGGCGGTAAGACAGGGACAACCAACAGCTCGAAAGATGCGTGGTTCTCCGGCTACGGCCCGGGTGTGGTGACCTCAGTCTGGATCGGTTTCGACGATCATCGTCGCGACTTAGGCCGTACAACGGCATCTGGTGCGATTAAAGATCAGATTTCCGGCTATGAAGGTGGTGCGAAAAGTGCGCAACCTGCCTGGGATGCCTATATGAAATCTGTTCTTGAAGGTGTTCCAGAGCAGCCGCTGACGCCACCACCAGGCGTGGTGACAGTCAATATCGACCGCAGTACGGGCCAGCTCGCCAACGGCGGGAATAGTCGCGAAGAGTATTTCATCGAGGGCACGCAGCCAACCACACAGGCGGTGCATGAGGTGGGTACTGAGATTATTGATAACGGCGAAACGCACGAGCTGTTCTAAATAAAAATGCCCGATAAAAATCGGGCAAAGCATCGCAGGCCGGGTAAGGCGAAGCCGCCACCCGGCTTTTTTGTGGCCTACAGTCGCCCCTGCCCCTTCAACCACTCCCGTACCAGGAACAGTGCACTCACATTACGCGCTTCGTTAAAGTCCGGGTCTTCCAGCAAATCCATCAGGTGTGCTAGCGGCCAGCGAACCTGCGGCAACGGCTCCGGCTCGTCTCCTTCCAGCGATTCTGGATAGAGATCTTCGGCTACCACGATATTCATTTTGCTGGAAAAATAAGAGGGTGCCATGCTCAGTTTTTTCAGGAACGACAGCTCATTCGCGCCAAACCCCACCTCTTCTTTTAGCTCGCGGTTTGCCGCTTCAAAGACAGTTTCACCCGGGTCGATAAGCCCTTTCGAGAACCCAAGCTCGTAAGACTCCGTTCCCACAGCGTATTCGCGGATCAAAATCAGATGATCGTCGACAATAGGAACAATCATCACCGCTTCGCGCGCAGAGGGGCGCATACGCTCATAAACGCGACGCACACCGTTGCTGAACTCCAGGTCCACGCTTTCGACATTAAACAGGCGCGATTTTGCGACAGTTTCAACATTCAGAATGGTGGGTTTTTGTAGTGGTTTGCTCATCTTGATGGGTCTTAGCAGTGAGAACGGGCTTTATTGTGCGATATGCCGCACGGTTTCGGCAATGTCAATCGTTCTTTATTTACATTTATGCAACGTAATAAAGATCAATCCTCAATTCAAAACAAATGTCAAGAGGTTGAAATGTTTCCAGGAATTTGCTGATATCGCGCCATAACAGGCTTTGCTATCATCATCGGTCACTGGGATGCGCTTCAGAATGCTCAAGTTCGACTCCATACTTGCCGATAGCCAACCACAGACTCTCATTCAATATTAAAGGTGCTACAGACTACACCTGTAAGAAGATAAGTAAGATGGGGAAAGCATGAGCACCATTTTGATTGTTCTCGCTGCTATGCTGGCCGGCGCATTGTTTGCAGGATGGGTATACAGGCGTCGCATACAACGCCGTTACCGGTTGCCTTTTTTAAATGCGTTCGCTGGCGCAACGACGCGTAAACTCACGCAGGACGAGCGCGATGCAGTTGAAAACTATCTCGAAACGCTGAACCGTTCTCAGTTAACCCCTGGGCCGACGGGAGCCACTACTGCGCCAGTCTCACTTAAGCTTAATGCGCAAAGTGATACCGTGCTGTGCCTGACGCGCTCCATCACGCGCTATGGCATCACCACCGATGATCCCAACAAATGGCGCTATTACCTTGATTCTGTCGAAGTGCATCTGCCCCCATCCTGGGAGCAATACATTACTGACGAAAACAGCGTTGAACTGATCCACACCGATTCATTACCTCTGGTCATCTCGCTTAACGGTCACACGCTGAGTGAATACCTTCAGGAAGCACCGCGCTTTGCGCTGGAGCGTGCAAGTTCAACCCAGGCTTCCATCCGTGGCGAAGAGTCAGAGCAGATCGAACTGCTGAATATCCGCCAGGAGACGCATGAAGAATATGCCCTGAGCCGCCCGGATGGCATTCGTGAAGCCATCCTGATCGTTGCCGCTTTCCTGCTCTTTTTCTGCTGTCTGCTGACGCCGGATGTGTTTGTGCCCTGGCTGGCTGGCGGAGCGGTGTTACTGTTGGCTGCCGGGCTTTGGGGGCTTTTTGCCCCACCAGCAAAAACCTCGTTGCGTGAGATCCACTGCCTGCGCGGTACGCCGAAGCGCTGGGGTCTGTTTGGTGAAAACGATCAGGAGCATCTCAACAATATCTCACTCGGCATTATCGACCTTATCTACCCGCGCCACTGGCAACCATGGATTGCGCAGGATTTAGGACAGAAAACCGATATTGATATCTACCTTGACCGCCACGTTGTGCGTCAGGGCCGATTTTTATCTCTACATGATGAAGTGAAAAATTTCCCGCTCCAGCACTGGTTACGTAGCACGGTTATTGCCGGAGGCGCCGCGCTGGTCTTTGTCATGCTGCTGCTTTTCGTGCCGCTGGATATGCCCATCAAATTCACCCTTTCGTGGATCAAAGGGGCGCAAACCATCGAAGCGACCAGCGTCAACAAACTGGATGAAGCCGGTGTGCGCGTAGGAGACACGCTGCGCCTGAAGGGAACCGGGATGTGTAATATTCATACCCCAGGGGCGTGGAATACGCGCCAGAACTCACCGTTCATGCCGTTCGATTGCTCGCAAATCATCTGGAACGACGCGCCGCCGCTGCCGTTGCCGGAATCCGAAGTGGTGAATAAAGCTACCGCCCTCACTCAGACGGTCAACCGCCAGTTACATCCGAAGCCGGATGATGATTCGCGCGTCAGCCCTGCGCTGCGCTCAGCCATTCAGAAATCAGGCATGGTTCTGCTGGATGATTTTGGCGACATCGTTCTAAAAACGAAGGATTTATGCTCCTCGCAGGATGAGTGTGTGCGTCTCAAAAACGCCCTGGTAAACCTGGGGAACAGTAAAGACTGGGACGCGCTGGTGAAACGTGCCGAAGCGGGTCGGCTGGATGGCGTCAACGTGCTGCTGCGTCCGGTTAGCGCGGAATCGCTGGACAACCTGGTGGCCACTTCGACGGCACCGTTCATGATGCGCGAAACCACCCGTGCGGCTCAGGCGCTGAACAGCCCGGCACCGGGTGGCTTTGTCATTGTCAGTGATGAAGGTAGCGACCTGGTCGATCAACCTTATCCGCAGGTTGCGCTTTATGATTACCCGGCACAAGAGCAGTGGAGCCAATTTCAGCGCCTGGCGCAGATGCTGATGCAAACGCCGTTCAGTGCCGAAGGGATCGTCACGAGTATTTATACTGATGCCAACGGTACCCGTCATATCGTTCTGCACCGGATGCCGGATAGCGCAGGTTTGTGGCGCTACATTGGTACCTCGCTGCTGATGCTAGCCATGCTGTTCTCCATCTTCTGGAACGGTTTTATGGCCCTGCGTCGCTACCAGCGCTCACGCACCCGGCTGGCTGACATCCAGCAATATTACGAAAATTGCCTCAATCCTAAGCTGCTCCCCTCCTCTGAGAGCCTGATCTGATAACGTCCTTGCGCGACAAGATGTGCTACCCTGTCGCGCACGTTTCTTCTGGCTGGAGTACCCCTTATGCATCTTGATATCGCCTGGCAGGAGGTTGATACCGTTCTGCTGGATATGGACGGCACACTGCTCGATCTCGCCTTTGATAACTATTTCTGGCAAAAGCTGGTTCCGGAAACCTATGGCGAACAGCAGGGGATCTCCCCGGCAGAAGCGCAGGCATTCATTCGTTCGCAATATAGCGCGGTGCAGCATACGCTAAACTGGTACTGTCTTGACTACTGGAGCGAACGCCTCGGTCTGGATATTTGTGCCATGACTACCGCTCAGGGTCCACGCGCCGTGCTGCGTGAAGATACTGTACCTTTTCTGGATGCGCTGAAAGCCAGCGGCAAGCGCCGTATTTTGCTGACCAATGCGCATCCTCATAATCTGGCGGTAAAGCTGGAACATACGGGTCTGGCTTCACACCTTGATTTATTACTTTCTACCCACACATTTGGTTATCCGAAAGAGGATCAGCGGTTGTGGCACGCGGTGAAGGAAGAGACGGGTTTGCAGCCTGAACGTACGCTGTTTATTGACGACAGCGAGCCCATTCTGGATTCCGCAGCCACCTTTGGCATTCGCTATTGTCTGGGGGTCACTAATCCTGACTCTGGCCTGGCTGAAAAAAGCTATTTGCGCCATCCGGGGCTGAACGACTACCGCCAGATGATCCCCTCACTCACCGTGAAGGAGACGCCATGAAAGAAAAACCCTCTGATGGGGTAAGACTGGATAAATGGCTGTGGGCAGCGCGTTTTTATAAAACACGCGCCCTTGCCCGCGAGATGGTTGACGGCGGAAAAGTGCATTACAACGGCCAGCGCAGCAAACCGAGCAAGCTGGTTGAGTTGAATGCCACCCTGACGCTGCGTCAGGGCAACGATGAACGAACGGTGGTGATTAAAGCCATTACCGAACAACGGCGGCCTGCGACCGAAGCCGTACTGCTTTATGAAGAGACGGCTGAAAGCATTGAAAAGCGAGAGAAAACCGCGCTGGCGCGCAAAATGAACGCGCTGACTATGCCACACCCGGACCGGCGGCCGGATAAAAAAGAGCGCCGCGATCTGATGAAATTTAAACACGGTGAGACTGAGTAACCTCACCCGCACGAGAGACTAAAATGGCCCAACACGACCAATTACACCGCTATCTGTTTGAACAATTCGCCGTGCGCGGCGAGCTGGTCACCGTATCCGAAACCTGGAAACAGATTCTGGAAAACCACAACTACCCGCTGCCGGTGAAGACCCTGTTGGGCGAACTGCTGGTTGCCACCAGCTTGCTGACGGCGACGCTGAAATTCGCGGGTGATATCACCGTACAATTACAGGGTGATGGCCCGATGACGCTGGCGGTGATCAACGGCAATAACCAGCAGCAGATGCGCGGCGTGGCACGCGTTCAGGGCGATGTACCTGAAAATGCAGATTTGAAAACGCTGGTGGGTAATGGCTACCTGGTGATCACCATCTCCCCTGAGGAAGGTGAACGCTATCAGGGCGTGGTCGGTCTGGAAGGCGATACGCTGGCGGCCTGCCTGGAAGATTACTTCATGCGTTCTGAACAGCTGCCAACCCGCCTGTTCATTCGCACCGGTGAAGTGGACGGCCAGCCTGCTGCGGGCGGTATGTTGCTGCAGGTTCTGCCTGCGCAGGACGCACAGACCAATGATTTCGAGCACCTGGCGACGCTGACCGAAACCATCAAAGCGGAAGAGCTGTTCAACCTGTCGGCGACCGACGTGCTGTGGCGTCTGTATCACGAAGAAGAAGTGACCGTTTACGACCCGCAGTCAGTAGAGTTTAAGTGCACCTGTTCACGTGAACGCTGTGCCGGCGCACTGAAGACGCTGCCGGATGAAGAGATCGACAGCATCATGGCGGAAGACGGCGAAATTGATATGCACTGTGACTACTGCGGTACGCACTATGTGTTCAATTCGATGGATATCGCTGAGATCCGCAATAACGCCTCCCCGGCAGACCCACAGGTTCACTAATACTTTCCCCTCTCCCCTTTGGGGGAGGGGGAAAATCCCCGCCCATGCTGAATCGTTTTCATAATGTAACTCTTACGTAATTTTCTTACGTGTATGCGATTACATTCACATTCCTTCCGATAATATCACCAGCCTTTAACCTTTTCGGAACATTTTCCCCAACCAAAAAGCGATTCCTGCGATAATCCGCCTGCCCTGTGACTGGAGTCGCAGCGTTTTCCGTTAGTAAGGGTTTTGTCCAGATGCGTAAATCTATGAGCCCCGTCGCGGTTAACAACCTCAGAAAAACCCTACAATTTCAGGCAGTACATATTGGCTAAGGAGCAGTGATATGCGTGTTACTGGTTTAACCCCGCAAGATCTCAAGGCTTATGGTATTAACGACGTCCAGGAAATCGTCTACAACCCCGACTACGATACGCTGTATCAGGAAGAGCTCAATCCAGCCCTGGAAGGATACGAGCGCGGTGTGTTGACGAATCTTGGTGCTATCGCCGTCGATACCGGTATCTTTACCGGTCGTTCGCCGAAAGATAAGTATATCGTCCGCGACGAAACCACCCGCGATACGCTGTGGTGGGCTGACAAGGGCAAAGGGAAGAACGATAACAAACCGCTCTCCCCGGAAACCTGGCAGCATCTGAAAGGGCTCGTCACCCATCAACTTTCCGGCAAGCGTCTGTTCATTGTCGATGCTTTCTGTGGCGCTAACGCCGACACCCGTCTCTCCGTGCGTTTTATTACCGAAGTGGCCTGGCAGGCGCATTTCGTGAAAAACATGTTTATTCGTCCAACCGACGAAGAGCTGAAGAATTTCACCCCGGATTTCATCGTGATGAACGGTGCGAAATGCACTAACCCACAGTGGAAAGAGCAGGGTCTGAACTCCGAAAACTTTGTTGCCTTCAACCTGACCGAGCGTATCCAACTGATCGGCGGTACCTGGTACGGCGGCGAAATGAAGAAAGGGATGTTCTCCGTCATGAACTACCTGCTGCCGCTGCGGGGCATCGCCTCCATGCACTGCTCGGCTAACGTCGGTGAAAAAGGCGACGTGGCAGTGTTCTTTGGTCTTTCCGGTACCGGGAAAACCACCCTGTCCACCGATCCGAAACGTCGTCTGATTGGCGATGACGAACACGGCTGGGATGACGACGGTGTATTCAACTTTGAAGGCGGTTGCTACGCGAAGACCATTCGCCTGTCTGAAGAGGCCGAGCCGGATATCTTCCACGCTATTCGTCGCGATGCGCTGCTGGAAAACGTCACCGTGCGTGCCGATGGCTCCATCGACTTCGACGATGCGTCGAAAACGGAAAACACCCGCGTCTCTTACCCGATCTACCACATCGACAATATCGTGAAGCCGGTGTCAAAAGCGGGTCATGCCACGAAGGTCATTTTCCTGACGGCAGATGCGTTCGGCGTGCTGCCTCCGGTGTCTCGCCTGACCGCCAGCCAGACACAGTACCACTTCCTCTCTGGTTTCACCGCTAAGCTGGCGGGTACCGAGCGCGGCGTGACAGAACCCACTCCAACCTTCTCAGCCTGCTTCGGCGCGGCATTCCTGTCGCTGCACCCGACGCAGTACGCTGAAGTGCTGGTAAAACGCATGCAGGCTTCCGGCGCGCAGGCTTACCTGGTGAACACGGGCTGGAACGGGACCGGCAAGCGTATCTCCATCAAAGATACGCGCGCCATTATCGACGCCATTCTGGATGGTTCTCTGGATAACGCTGAAACCTTCACGCTGCCAATGTTTGATCTGGCGATCCCAACTGAGCTGCCGGGTGTGGATACGCATATCCTCGACCCCCGCAACACTTACGGTTCGCCGGAACAGTGGCGCGAGAAAGCGGAATCGCTGGCGAAGCTGTTTATTGAGAACTTCGAGAAGTACACCGATACCCCGGCGGGTGAAGCGCTGGTGAGCGCGGGACCGAAGCTGTAGGTAAAAGCAAAAAGGCAACGAAAGTTGCCTTTTTTAATGTTTTCTCCCTCTCCCCGTGGGAGAGGGCCGGGGTGAGGGCATCAGGCCGCACCCTTTTGTTAACTCTCTTTCACCTGCCCGCGCGTCACCGGTACCGGCAACCAGGCGCGAATGCTCAACCCGCCCCGCTCGCTGGTACCAATCTCCAGCAGTCCGTTATGGTTATCGATGATACGCTGTACAATCGCCAGACCTAAACCTGTACCGCTGGTGCTGCGCGCGCTGTCGCCACGCACAAACGGCTGGAACAGATGCTTACGCTGCTCAGGCTTGATGCCCGGACCATCGTCTTCCACCTGGAACCAGGCGCGGTTAAGTTCAGACCCGCTGCTGACTTTAATCCAGCCATTGCCGTAACGCGCCGCATTGACCACCATGTTGGCAACCGCACGTTTGATAGAAAGCGGATGCATCCGGACCTGGATCTCCCCCGCCTGAAGGTCGGTATCAATCTCGCGCTCGTAGCCGCTTTCCGCCGCCACCACTTCGCCCAGCACCGCGTTCAGATCCGCCATCTCCATTGGCATCTCCTGGCCGGTACGCAGGTAGTCGATGAACTGCTCAATGATGGCATTACACTCTTCGATGTCCTTGTTGATGGACTCGGCAAGATAGCCGTCCTCTTCCCCCATCATCTCCGTCGCCAGACGGATACGCGTTAGCGGCGTGCGCAGGTCATGGCTCACACCGGCCATCAGCAGCGTACGGTCATCTGCCAGTTGTTTCACACCGGCCGCCATATGGTTAAACGCACGCGTCACCGAACGGACCTCAGAGGCACCATACTCACGCAATGGAGGAGGAATAATCCCTTTACCGACCTGCAGCGCAGCGTGCTCCAGGTCGACCAGCGGTCGGTTCTGTATACGAATAAACAGCCAGGCTCCGCCTATCGCCAGCAGCATAATCGCCAGGGTGTAGCGGAATAGCGGTGAGAAGTCGCCCTGATGGATTTCGGTCAGCGGAACGCGCACCCAGATATTGGGTGACAGCCAGGTTTTCAGCCAGACAACAGGCGAGCTTTTGTTGACCTCGACGCGCACTTCCGTCGGGCCGCCGAGCTGCTGCGCCATCTGCTGGCTAAGGAATTCATAATGCTGAGCCCAGCGCAGGCCCGCGTCTTCCGCCGCTTCGTTTGAGTAGAGAGAAATACCCAGCTCACGGTAAATTTCACGACGGAAGGCAGGGGGGACAACCAGCTGCGTGCCATCCTCCAGCTGCAGTTTATCGGTCATCAGCATACGGACTTCGTAGGCCAGGACCTTATTAAACTGCTGGAGGCTCGGCAGGATCGCAAAGTTCAGCACCACCAGATAGGTCGTCACCAGGCTGACGAACAGCAGGGTGACGATCAGTAACAGGGTGCGGGCAAACGAGCTTCGCGGCGAGAAGCGCATTCGCCTCATGCTTTAGAACCGTCCGGAACGAACACGTAGCCCAGACCCCAAACGGTCTGAATATAACGAGGATGCGCCGGATCTTCTTCCACCATGCGGCGCAGACGAGAGATCTGCACATCGATGGAGCGTTCCATTGCGGAGTATTCGCGGCCACGCGCCAGGTTCATCAGCTTGTCACGGGACAGCGGCTCACGTGGGTGGCTAACCAGTGCTTTGAGAACGGCAAACTCGCCGCTGGTGAGTGGCATAGGTTCGTCTTCACGGAACATCTCGCGCGTGCCGAGGTTCAGTTTGAACTTGCCGAAGGCAATGACGGCCTCTTCCTGCGACGGTGCGCCAGGCAGTTCGTTCGCCTGACGACGCAGCACAGCGCGAATACGCGCCAGCAGTTCACGCGGGTTAAACGGTTTTGGAATGTAGTCGTCAGCACCAATTTCGAGGCCCACGATACGATCAACTTCCTCGCCCTTCGCCGTCACCATGATGATCGGCATCGGGTTGCTCTGGCTACGCAGACGGCGACAGATAGAGAGCCCGTCTTCGCCAGGCAGCATCAGGTCGAGCACCATCAGGTGGAAAGATTCACGGGTCAGCAGACGATCCATCTGCTCAGCGTTCGCGACGCTACGAACCTGGAAGCCCTGCTCGGTCAGATAACGTTCCAGCAGCGCACGCAGGCGCATGTCGTCATCCACGACCAGAATTTTGTAGTTCTCTTGCATTGTATTTACTCCCAAAGGTTCGGATAGTCTTTGTAACAGCGTATTCTAAAAAAGTGCACGTGTTCGACCAGCTAATTCTGGTATAAATTCTAGTCGAAATTGTTACAAAGCATATTTAACAGCAGCTTATCTGCTCATTTCATCACATAAATCATTATTAATCCTGTCTGTTACACTGTGCGGTACGTATTGTGCGCAAGACAGAAAACCGGCAGCAAAGGCTTTACCATGAAAACGCCCCTGATCACCCGCGAAGGGTACGAAAAACTCAAAAAAGAGATGGATTACCTGTGGCGCGAAGAGCGTCCTGAAGTGACGAAAAAAGTCACCTGGGCTGCGAGCCTCGGCGATCGCAGCGAAAATGCTGATTATCAGTACAACAAGAAGCGGCTGCGTGAGATCGACCGTCGGGTACGCTATCTGACGAAATGCCTTGAGAACCTTAAAATTGTCGATTACTCCCCGCAGCAGGAAGGCAAAGTGTTCTTCGGCGCATGGGTGGAGATTGAAAACGATAACGGCGATACCCTGCGTTTTCGCATCGTCGGCTACGATGAAATTTTTGGTCGAAAGGATTACATCTCCATCGACTCCCCGATGGCCCGTGCGCTGTTGAAAAAGGAAGTGGGCGATTTAGCCGTCGTTCAGACACCCGGCGGTGAAGCCAGCTGGTACGTCAATGAGATCGAGTACGTAAAATAGTCCGAGAGCGCCCTCCCCGGCTGGCATTTTGCCGTGTCAGCCCGTATAACTATCCCCTGATTTTTGACCCACAAGATGATAAAGCCATGATGAAAGATTCGCTCTGCCGCATTATTGCGGGTGAACTTCAGGCCAGAGCCGAACAGGTAGAAGCTGCCGTTCGCCTGCTTGATGAAGGGAACACCGTGCCGTTTATTGCACGTTATCGTAAGGAAGTCACCGGCGGTCTGGATGACACACAGCTGCGTAACCTGGAGACCCGTCTGGGTTATCTGCGCGAACTGGAAGAACGTCGCCAGGCGATCCTCAAATCCATCGGCGAACAGGGTAAACTGACCAGCGAGCTGGAAAACGCTATTAACGGTACCCTGAGCAAAACCGAACTCGAAGACCTCTATCTGCCGTACAAACCAAAGCGCCGCACGCGCGGGCAGATTGCGATTGAAGCGGGTCTTGAGCCGCTGGCCGACCTGCTGTGGAACGAACCTTCCCACGATCCAGATACCGAAGCGGCGAAATTCATCGACGCTGACAAAGGCGTAGCGGACACCAAGGCCGCCCTCGACGGCGCGCGTTATATTCTGATGGAACGCTTTGCCGAAGACGCCGCCCTGCTCGCCAAAGTACGTGATTACCTGTGGAAGAATGCCCACATCGTCTCGACCGTCGTCGCGGGTAAAGAGGACGAAGGCGCGAAATTCCGCGACTACTTCGATCACCACGAACCGATTTCAACGACCCCGTCTCACCGTGCGCTGGCAATGTTCCGCGGCCGCAACGAAGGCGTGCTGCAGCTTTCCCTGAATGCCGACCCTCAATTTGACGAGCCGCCGAAAGAGAGCCACTGCGAGCAGATCATCATCGATCACCTCGGCCTGCGTCTGAACAACGCCCCGGCGGACAGCTGGCGTAAAGGCGTGGTGAGCTGGACGTGGCGTATCAAAGTGCTGATGCACCTCGAAACCGAGCTGATGGGCACCGTGCGCGAGCGCGCCGAAGATGAAGCGATCAATGTGTTTGCCCGCAACCTGCACGACCTGCTGATGGCCGCCCCGGCGGGCCTTCGCGCCACCATGGGGCTCGATCCGGGTCTGCGTACGGGCGTAAAAGTGGCGGTAGTTGACGGCACCGGTAAGCTGGTGGCAACCGACACCATCTATCCACACACTGGCCAGGCAGCGAAAGCGGCTGTCGCAGTGGCGGCACTGTGCGAGAAATACAACGTGGAGCTGGTTGCTATCGGCAACGGTACGGCGTCCCGCGAAACCGAACGTTTCTACCTCGACGTGCAGAAACAATTCCCGAAAGTAACGGCGCAGAAAGTGATCGTCAGTGAAGCGGGGGCATCCGTCTATTCCGCATCTGAACTGGCGGCGCAGGAGTTCCCGGACCTGGACGTTTCTCTGCGCGGCGCGGTCTCTATCGCTCGTCGTCTGCAGGATCCGCTGGCAGAACTGGTGAAGATTGACCCGAAATCCATCGGTGTGGGCCAGTATCAGCACGACGTGAGCCAGACTCAGCTCGCCCGTAAGCTGGATGCGGTGGTGGAAGACTGCGTAAACGCCGTCGGTGTAGACCTGAATACCGCCTCAGTTCCCCTGTTGACCCGTGTTGCAGGCTTAACCCGCATGATGGCGCAGAACATCGTCGCCTGGCGTGATGAGAACGGTCAGTTCCAGAACCGTCAGCAACTGCTGAAGGTGAGCCGTCTGGGACCGAAAGCCTTTGAGCAGTGTGCGGGCTTCCTGCGCATCAACCACGGTGATAACCCGCTGGATGCCTCAACCGTTCACCCGGAAGCGTACCCGGTGGTAGAACGCATTCTGGCTGCCACTCAACAGGCACTGAAAGACCTGATGGGTGATAACAGTGCGCTGCGCAACCTGAAAGCCGCGGATTTCACCGACGATAAATTTGGTGTGCCAACCGTCACTGACATCATCAAAGAGCTGGAAAAACCGGGCCGCGATCCACGTCCTGAGTTCAAAACCGCGACCTTTGCCGACGGCATCGAGACCATGAACGACCTGCTGCCAGGCATGGTGCTGGAAGGCGCGGTGACCAACGTCACCAACTTTGGCGCATTTGTGGATATCGGCGTGCATCAGGATGGCCTGGTCCATATCTCATCCCTTGCCGACAAGTTCGTTGAAGACCCGCACACCGTGGTCAAAGCGGGCGATATCGTGAAGGTCAAAGTGCTGGAAGTGGATTTACAGCGCAAACGAATTGCCCTGACCATGCGTCTGGATGAACAACCCGGCGAAACCAACGCGCGCCGTAGCGGCAATGGTGGTGGCCGCGAGCAGCAGCGCCCGGCCGCTAAAGCCGCGAAACCGCGTGGGCGTGATACTCAGCCTGCAGGCAACAGCGCGATGATGGATGCGCTGGCGGCCGCGATGGGTAAAAAACGCTAACCTCTCACCCTCTCCCCACAGGGGAGAGGGGATCGCGCAGTACGGTATATTCTCTCACTCCTTTATTTAAACCAATAATTAGCACGCCATTAACAAATAGGCCGCTTCTCTCGTCGCCGCATATTCAGCAAATATTGAGCAAGGTCAAACAGGCCGTAAATTAATCCCGCAAACAACATTCCGTCACAGTTTTATTATTGCTGATACAAACTATTCTCATTATCATCGCATAGTAGATTATTTAACCTTCGTGGGATCAGGCATTATGCAATTCACTCCAGACAGTGCATGGAAAATTACCGGTTTTACCCGTGAAATTAGCCCGGCCTATCGGCAAAAGCTGCTGTCACTGGGCATGCTACCCGGCTCGTCTTTCCAGGTCGTGCGCGTTGCCCCGTTAGGTGATCCCGTTCATATCGAAACCCGCCGCGTGAATTTGGTGCTGCGTAAGAAAGACCTCGCATTAATAGAAGTCGAAGCCTTATCTCAATAACAAGCCAGCGGTTTCAGTGAGTCTACTAAAATGAAAAAATTAACTATTGGCTTAATTGGTAATCCAAATTCCGGCAAGACCACGTTATTTAACCAGTTAACCGGAGCGCGTCAGCGCGTGGGTAACTGGGCAGGTGTGACGGTTGAGCGTAAAGAAGGCCAGTTCACGACGACAGACAACCAGGTGACGCTGGTTGACCTTCCCGGCACCTACTCCTTAACCACCATTTCGTCGCAAACCTCGCTCGATGAGCAAATTGCCTGCCACTATATTCTTGGCGGCGACGCGGATCTCCTGATCAACGTGGTCGATGCTTCCAATCTTGAGCGTAACCTCTATCTGACGCTGCAACTGCTGGAACTGGGTATTCCCTGCATCGTGGCGCTTAACATGCTCGACATTGCGGAGAAACAAAAGCTGCGTATCGACGTCGATGCCCTCTCCGCACGCCTGGGTTGCCCGGTGGTTCCGCTGGTGTCGACGCGTGCTCGCGGCATTGATGCCCTGAAGTTGGCGATTGACCGTCATGCGGGGAATCGCGACGTTGAGCTGGTGCATTACGCGCAACCACTTCTGCACGAAGCCGGTCTGCTGGCAGAGGAAATGGACAAAAGCATGCCCGCAAAACAGCGTCTGTGGCTCGGCCTGCAGATGCTGGAAGGGGATATCTACAGCCGTGCATACGCCGGGCATGCGGCAGATAAACTGGATGTCACAATCGCCCGTCTTAGCGACGAGCTGGATGACCCAGCCCTGCACATCGCCGATGCACGTTACCAGACAATTGCCTCGATTTGCGACGTTGTCAGTAACGCCCTTACGGCGGAACCGAGCCGTTTTACCGCTGCGGTAGACAAGATTGTGCTTAACCGTTTCCTGGGTTTGCCGATCTTCCTGCTGGTGATGTACATAATGTTCCTGCTTGCCATTAACATCGGTGGCGCGCTGCAGCCTATTTTCGATGCGGGCTCCGTCGCGGTCTTCGTACACGGTATTCAGTGGGTGGGTTACACCCTGCACTTCCCGGAATGGCTAACCATTTTCCTGGCCCAGGGGATCGGTGGCGGTATCAACACCGTTCTGCCACTGGTGCCGCAAATCGGCATGATGTATCTGTTCCTCTCCTTCCTGGAGGATTCCGGTTACATGGCGCGCGCGGCGTTTGTCATGGACCGTCTGATGCAGGCTCTTGGTCTGCCGGGCAAATCCTTCGTCCCGCTAATTGTTGGCTTCGGCTGTAACGTGCCGTCGGTGATGGGCGCGCGCACCCTTGATGCGCCGCGTGAACGTCTGATGACCATCATGATGGCGCCGTTTATGTCCTGCGGTGCGCGCCTGGCCATCTTTGCGGTTTTTGCGGCAGCCTTCTTTGGCCAACAGGGCGCGCTGGCGGTCTTTTCGCTGTATGTGCTGGGTATTGTGATGGCGATCCTCACCGGTCTGATGCTGAAGCACACCATCATGCGCGGTGAAGCGTCGCCGTTTGTGATGGAGCTGCCGGTGTATCACGTGCCGCATCTAAAAAGCCTGGCGATCCAGACCTGGCAGCGCCTGAAAGGCTTTGTGCTGCGCGCCGGTAAGGTAATTGTCATCGTCAGCATTTTCCTGAGCGCGTTGAACAGCTTCACCCTCAGCGGACAGGCGGCAGATAACATCAACGATTCTGCTCTTGCCTCCGTCAGCCGCGTCATCACGCCAGTCTTCAAACCGATTGGCGTGCATGAGGATAACTGGCAGGCGACGGTTGGCCTGTTCACGGGTGCGATGGCAAAAGAAGTGGTTGTCGGCACCCTGAACACGCTTTACACCGCTGAGAACATTCAGGAGCAGGAATTTAATCCGGCAGAGTTTCACCTCGGTAACGAACTGTTGGGTGCAGTAGAGGAAACCTGGCAGAGCCTGAAAGACACCTTCAGCCTGAGCGTGCTGGCAAACCCTATTGAAGCCAGCAAAGGCGACGGTGAAATGGCGACGGGGGCTATGGGCGTGATGAGTGAGAAGTTTGGCAGCGAGTCTGCAGCTTACAGCTACCTCATCTTTGTCCTGCTCTATATTCCGTGCATCTCCGTGATGGGGGCGATTTCCCGTGAGTCCAGCCGTGGCTGGATGGGATTCTCCATTCTGTGGGGGTTAAACATTGCTTACTCGCTGGCGACGCTCTTTTACCAGACCGTTAACTTTAGCCAGCACCCACGTTATAGCCTGGTCTGTATTCTGGCAGTTGTCCTCTTTAACGTGTTAGTTATCAGTCTGCTACGCCGGGCACGAAGCCGCGTCGATATCGACCTGCTGGCAAACCGTAAAACCGCCGCCACTTGTTGCAGCAGCCCGGCGGGTGACTGTCACTAAGGAGTAAGCCATGGCATCGTTGATTCAGGTTCGTGATCTGCTGGCATTACAAGGGCGGATGGAGGCGAAACAACTGAGCCTCAGCCTGCATACGCCGCAGCCGATGATCGATGCCATGCTGGAAAGGCTGGAAGCCATGGGGAAAGCCGTGCGGATTCAGGAAGACGCGGACGGCTGTCTCTCCGGCAGTTGTAAAAGCTGCCCGGAAGGTAAAGCCTGCCTCAAGGAGTGGTGGGCCTTGCGTTAATAAAGCCGGGCAGAGATGCCCGGCTTTATCGTATTACTTATAGACTTCCGCCGTTGCGCGCACGTTTTTTGTATCTTTATTCGCACTGGTCACCACGTAGTACGTCCCGCCCAGTTCATCCGCCTTTTTCGACAACTCTCTGCGAGCGTCCATCGGCGCGGTGGTGTCAGACGTAGAAATCTCACCAATTTTGGTCAGATTCATCCCGGCAACTTTATCTTTTTCCAGCTCTTTTGCCGCAAAGACGCCAAATGAAAGTGACCCAATAACCAGAGAAGTGACAATACCTGTAACAAGTTTCATAGCCTGACTCTCCTTAGGATTGTTGTTTTGATTGTCGTAGGCAGAACCACCGCAACGACATCTGGAGTATGGTTGCGGTGTAAGACTTTTTCCAGGCTGGATAGAAATTAATCAGTCTAAACGTTGACTTAACGCAATGAGCGCTGAGCAAAACTCCGCCGGATGAGAGATAAACGGGGCATGCGCCGCTTTGGCAATGATCTGCGATTCACTTTCCGGCCAGAGCGAATCCAGCAATGGAACCACTTTCCGTGGAACCAGTCCGTCGAGGTAGCCATAGATACGCAGATGCGGCATCGTCAGCGCAGACAGCGGTTCACGCAGGTCAACCGTTTTCAGGATCTCAAGACCACCGTTAAGCACCGCCACGTCCGGCATCGGCAGGGAAAGCACGGTCTGCTTCAATGCTCTCGCATCCTGACGTGCGGTTTCGGTCCCCATCGTTTGCAATGCGAGGAACCGTTCAACGGTCCGCTGAAAATCTTCACTCAGCTGTTGCTGGAAGCCCGCCAGCACATCCGGTTTTATACCCGGCCACGACGCTTGCGCACTAAAGCATGGCGACGAGGCCACGGTCACCAGCGCGCTCACGCGTTCTGGTCGGGAGAGCGCAATCTGGCTTGCTACCAGCCCGCCCAGGCTCCAGCCCAGCCAGATAGCGTTTTGTGGCGCGGCGGCAAGAACCTGCTGCGCCATCTCATCAAGCGACATAGGGCCAAAACCACGGCTGCGACCAAAACCCGGTAAATCCACCAGATGCAGCGTGAAATGCGAGGCCAATTCCTCGTTTATGCAATTCCATACTTCCGCATTCAGGCCCCATCCGTGCAGCAGCACAAGATGGCAATTTCCTGTCCCTACAGTCTGCCACCACAGCGTCTTCATCAGTTACTGTTCTCTTTATTTCACATGGAGGTTGCACATGCTAACAGTGCCTGGCTTGTGCTGGCTATGCCAAATGCCACTTACACTCAGTGGGTGGGGGATCTGTTCCGTCTGCACGCGGTCGCTGGAAGGACGTCTCACGGTCTGCCCACAATGTGGTTTACCGGCCACGAGCCGACATATACCCTGCGGACGCTGCCTGAAAAAATCCCCGCCCTGGAGCGCGCTGGTGGCGGTGGATGATTATGTTCCACCGTTGAACAGGCTCATTCACGCCCTGAAGTTTTCCGGTCAGAGTTCGCTGGCGCAACCTCTCGCCCGCCTGTTATTGCTGGCGGTGTTACAGGCTCGTCGTAGCCGCACCCTGCCGAAAATCGACAGGGTGGTGAATGTCCCCTTATACCGACGCCGACACTGGCGGCGCGGCTACAACCAGAGTGACCTGCTCTGTCGCCCACTCGCCCGCTGGCTCGGCTGTGAGTATGATGCCTCTGCGCTCACGCGTGTCCATGCCACCGCCATCCAGCATCAGCTCAACGCCCGGCTTCGCAAAAGAAACCTCAAAAATGCCTTTCGCCTTGAATTAGCGGTCAAAGGCCTCCATATCGCGATTGTGGATGATGTCGTCACCACAGGCAGTACCGTTGCTGAACTTTCCCGACTGCTTTTGCGAAGCGGCGCCGCGTCGGTTCAGGTATGGTGTCTGTGCCGTACCTTGTAGCCCTTCTTCAATGGGCGTATGATTATACCCAGGTAATTTAGTCAACTATTAGGCCAAAGCTATGATCCGTATTTCCGATTCTGCACAAGCGCACTTTGCCAAACTGCTGGCAAATCAGGAAGAAGGGACGCAGATCCGCGTGTTTGTGATCAATCCAGGCACTCCGAATGCAGAATGTGGTGTCTCTTATTGTCCGCCGGATGCGGTAGAAGCAACTGACACAGCCCTTAAATTTGAACAGCTCACCGCCTACGTTGATGAGCTGAGCGCACCGTATCTTGAAGATGCGGAGATCGACTTCGTCACCGACCAGCTGGGTTCTCAGCTGACTCTGAAAGCGCCGAACGCGAAAATGCGTAAAGTGGCAGACGATGCGCCGCTAATGGAGCGCGTAGAGTATCTTCTGCAGTCCCAAATCAACCCACAGCTGGCAGGCCACGGTGGGCGTGTTTCCCTGATGGAAATCACCGACGAAGGCTTCGCCATTCTGCAGTTTGGCGGCGGCTGTAACGGGTGTTCCATGGTCGATGTGACCCTGAAAGAAGGGATCGAAAAGCAGCTGCTGAACGAATTCCCGGAACTGAAAGGCGTGCGTGATCTGACCGAGCACCAGCGCGGCGAGCACTCTTACTACTGATTCAGTGCCCGTCTGTATCGCCCGGTGGCGCTGCGCTTACCGGGCTTCGCTTCTCCCCCTTCATTCCCTCCATATGTTGACCTGCGTCTCATAATTCAAATTTAGCCTCCCAGGGTGATTCTCAATCACATCATGTTACCCGTATCATTCTCGTGGGCACTAAGCACTCTCATAACAGCCGACTAAACTTATTGGTTTCCAAGGTATCAGTACTAGTGCCGTAATCACTCTGTTCCCAGTTGGGACAATCGGAATTTGTCGTTGAAACAATGACGTTACCCATAACAATTCAAAGGCCAGGTAAATCATGCCATTAGTCATCGTTGCTATCGGTGTTATGTTATTACTGCTCTTGATGATCCGTTTCAAAATGAACGGATTTATCGCTCTGGTTCTGGTGGCACTTGCAGTCGGTCTGATGCAAGGGATGCCGCTGGTGAAAGTCATCAGCTCCATTAAAGCCGGTGTCGGCGGGACGCTCGGCAGCCTGGCGTTGATCATGGGCTTCGGTGCCATGCTCGGCAAAATGCTGGCGGACTGCGGTGGTGCTCAACGTATTGCCACCACGCTCATTGCCAAATTTGGTAAGAAGAACATCCAGTGGGCGGTGGTTTTAACCGGTTTTACCGTCGGTTTCGCGCTGTTCTATGAAGTGGGCTTTGTGCTGATGCTGCCACTGGTGTTCACCATTGCGGCGGCGGCAAACATCCCTCTGCTGTATGTCGGTGTACCAATGGCTGCGGCGTTGTCCGTCACACACGGCTTCCTGCCACCGCACCCGGGTCCAACCGCTATCGCGACCATCTTCCACGCCGATATGGGTAAAACGCTGCTGTTCGGCACAATTCTCGCTATCCCAACAGTGATCCTGGCAGGCCCGGTGTATGCCCGCTTCCTGAAAGGCATTGATAAGCCAATCCCGGAAGGTCTGTACAGCGCAAAAACCTTCACCGAAGAAGAGATGCCTGGCTTTGGCGTCAGCGTCTGGACCTCTCTGGTGCCGGTTATCCTGATGGCGATGCGTGCCGTGGCAGAGATGATCCTGCCGAAAGGTCACCCGTTCCTGTCCGTTGCGGAGTTCCTGGGTGACCCGGTGATGGCAACCCTGATTGCGGTATTGATCGCGATGTTCACCTTTGGTCTGAACCGTGGTCGTTCAATGGATCAGATCAACGACACGCTGACCTCCTCCATCAAAATCATTGCCATGATGCTCCTGATCATCGGCGGTGGCGGTGCGTTCAAGCAGGTACTGGTCGACAGCGGCGTGGATAAATACATCGCGGCCATGATGCATGAAACTAACGTGTCACCGCTCCTGATGGCCTGGTCTATCGCCGCGGTTCTGCGTATTGCACTCGGTTCTGCGACCGTGGCCGCCATCACCGCCGGTGGTATCGTTGCGCCGCTGATTGCCACGACGGGTGTTAGCCCTGAGCTGATGGTTATCGCAGTCGGTTCCGGTAGCGTGATTTTCTCTCACGTAAACGATCCGGGCTTCTGGCTGTTCAAGGAGTACTTCAACCTGACTATCGGTGAAACCATCAAGTCCTGGTCTGCGCTGGAAACCATTATTTCAGTGTGTGGTCTGGTCGGGGTTCTGCTGTTGAATATGGTTATCTGATGTAAAAAAAGAACCCGCCAACTGGCGGGTTCTTTTTTATTTCTTCTTCACTACTGCTCGTCTGCGCTTATCCAAATCCTTAATCAGCTTGTTCACCCCATCATCAGCAAACATCTTCTCAAGGCTCACGGACAACTTGCGACGCCAGTTCTTGTACTGATAGCTGGTTCCCGGAATGTTCACCGGCCCGGCCATATCAATCCAGTCTTCCGGCTGCAGACCCAGCAGAGCGCTGTTGCTGTCAGCGATATAGCGCTGCAAGCCACGGTTGAGCGTCGGGGTCATCGCCATCAGCGACGCTTTATGCCCGGCACGTTTCGGCAAACAGCCATGCTTATGCAACGCATCCAGCAAGCCCTGTTTCGCCAGCTCACGATCCTGATACAGACCGCGTAATACCTCTTCATCTGGATACAGCCCCAGCGTTTTGCCAAGCGTCAGGTCACCGCTTTCCCAATAGCCACGCAGCGTAGGAAGATCATGCGTCGTCGCGACTGCCATTGACTGTTCAGGGTACGCTTTCGGCGCGCGGAAGGTTTTCTCATGGTCGTTTTCAAAATAGAGCACTTTATAGGAATACACACCGCTATCACGCAGTTTACTGACAATCTCCACTGGCACAGTACCCAGATCTTCACCGATCACCATGCACTGATGGCGCTTACTTTCCAGCGCCAGAATTGACAGGAGATCGTCAACCGGATACTGCACATACGCACCGTGATCCGCCGTTTCACCGTATGGGATCCACCACAGACGCAGCACGGACATCACATGGTCGATACGCAACGCCCCGCAGTTCTGCATGTTAGCGCGCAGCAGGTCGATAAACGGCTCGTAAGCACGCGCCGCCATCACGTGCGGATCCATCGGCGGTAATCCCCAGTTCTGACCGAGCGGGCCAAGGATATCAGGCGGTGCGCCCACAGAGGCCTTCAGGCAGTAAAGCTCACGGTCACACCAGGTTTCCGCCCCGCCTTCAGCTACACCCACGGCCAGGTCACGATACAGGCCAATCGGCATCTTGTAGCCCTGGCTTACCTGCCAGCAGGCAGCAAACTGGCTGTACGCCAGCCACTGCAGCCACAGGTAGAAATCCACCTCGTCTGCATGTTTCTTACAGAACGCTTTCACTTCCGGGGTATCAACAGATTGATACGCTTGCGGCCATACCGGCCAGCCCCAGCGCATTTCATCCTCTTTCACCTGATACGCGTGTAAAGCATCAAATGCCGCCTGCCAGTAAAGGCTTTCGCCCTCCTGGATAACAAACTGACGAAAAGCCGCCATCTGCCCATCATCGCGCCGGGCAAAACCTTTCCACGCCAGGCGTAAAGCCGCCATCTTCAGCGAGGTAACCGTCGAGTAATCAACCCATTCTGCGTCACGAGCCTGCTTCAGCATCTGCTGGGTGGTCGGAAGCTTCCACCATGCCTGCGCTTCTTTGTTGTTTTTGAAGTCATCTAACGCGTTAACGTCGATATAGATGACATTCAGCCAGCGACGGGACGACGGGCTATACGGGCTGGCACTTTCCGGGTTGGCCGGATAGAGTGCGTGAATAGGGTTAAGACCAATAAATGCGCCGCCGCGCTCCCCCACCGATGCCAGCATTTTTTTCAGGTCGCCAAAATCACCGATGCCCCAGTTGCTGTCGGAACGCAACGTATAGAGCTGCACACAGGCGCCCCACAGCTTTTTACCTTCAAGCAACGCCTGCGGTTCATAGCAACGTTTTGGTGCCACAATCACCCGACAAGGGTATCGCTGGTCGTCCTGGGTGAGCGTTAAGGTATGATAGCCCTCCGGCAGTTTTGCCGGAAGGTTTAGCATTTTGCCGCCGGTGGCATGGCCTTTGTGCTGATGCCCCTCTTCGGTGGTGAGCAGCCAGCTAAATTCACCGCGCCCCTCCACCGCCAGCGACATCTTTTTGCCTGAAGTGAAAACATTCACATTCGGCACCGGAGCAACCGACGCTTTCGCGTCGGTTTTGTGCATGGCATCCAGCAAACGTCTTTTGGTGTCCGCACCAATAGACTGCGGTTTGCCGTGCGCATTGATGTAACTGAGGCTAATTCCCGCCGCCTGTGCGGCACTGTCCAGACGTTTACTCTCCATCGCGCTTCCTTAGCGTTTTGCCTGCCAGATACGGGCCTGATAATCACGAATTGAGCGGTCAGAGCTGAACATACCGCAGCGGGCGGTATTCAGAATGCACGCCCGGGTCCAGGCTTCCTGGTCGCGATACAGAACATCAACCTGTTTTTGTGCGTCGACATAGGCTGTGAAGTCCGCCATCACCAGATACGGGTCACCGCCATGCTTGTCCATGCTGTGCAGCATCTGGTCAAACGCGTGCTTGTCGCCGTCGCTGTATTTACCGCTTTCCAGTTCCTTCAGCACCGCATCAAGCACTTTGTCTTTCTTACGCCATTTCACCGGGTCATAGCCTTTGGCCTTGATGGCTTTCACCTCTTCCACGGTATGACCGAAGATGAAGATATTCTCTTCACCCACTTTCTCTGCGATTTCAACGTTTGCACCGTCCAGTGTGCCAACCGTCAGCGCGCCGTTAAGCGCCAGCTTCATGTTGCCGGTACCGGATGCTTCTTTACCCGCCGTAGAAATCTGCTCAGAGATGTCCGCCGCTGGGATCAGCATTTCAGCCGCCGAGACGCAGTAATCTGGCAGGAATACGACCTTAAGCTTGTCGCCCACTTTCGGGTCGTTGTTTATAGCTTCAGCAACCTTGTTGATGGCCAGAATAATGTTTTTCGCCAGGTAGTAGCCCGGCGCCGCTTTCGCACCGAACAGGAACACGCGTGGTACGCGGTCAGCCTGTGGGTTCTCGCGGATCTCTTTGTACAGCGCCAGAATGTGCAGCAGATTCAGGTGCTGACGTTTGTACTCGTGCAGGCGTTTGATCTGAATGTCAAAAATGGCATTCGGGTTGATCTCAATTCCGGTACGCGCTTTGACAAACGCTGCCAGGCGAACTTTGTTTTCCCGCTTGATCGCACGGTACTGCTCGCGGAATTTCGCGTCGTCGGCGTATTTTTCCAGGTTGATGAGCTGGTCCAGATCGTTGGCCCACTCTTTCTTCAGGGTTTTGTCCAGCAGCCCTGCCAGCAGTGGGTTGCACTGCTTGATCCAGCGACGCGGCGTGATGCCGTTGGTCACGTTGTGGAATTTAGTCGGCCACAGCTGGTGATATTCCGGGAACAGATCTTTTACCACCAGATCCGAGTGCAGCGCTGCCACACCGTTTACGGCAAAGCCGCTTACCACGCACATGTTCGCCATGCGCACCTGTTTGTCATGAACCACTGCCAGCTTCGCCCAGACTTCTTTGTCGCCAGGCCAGGTCTTTTTCACCAGCACTTTAAAGCTGTCGTTAATCTTGTTGATGATCTGCATATGACGCGGCAGCAGGGCTTTCACCAGCTTCTCGTCCCAGCACTCCAGCGCTTCTGGCATCAGGGTGTGGTTGGTGTAAGCGAATGTGCGGCTGGTGATGGCCCATGCGTCATCCCAGCTCAGCTGATGCTCGTCGATCAGCACGCGCAGCAGTTCCGGGATTGCGATCGTCGGGTGTGTATCGTTGAGCTGAATCACTTCGAAATCAGGCAGCTGCGCCAGCTTGCGGCCTGCCAGATGATGACGACGCAGGATATCCGCCACGGAACAGGCACACTGGAAGTACTGCTGCATCAGACGCAGTTTTTTACCCGCCAGATGGTTGTCGTTCGGGTAGAGGACTTTTGTCAGTTTTTCGGCGTCGATACCTTGCTGTTCAGCGCGCAGGAAATCGCCGTCGTTGAATTTGGTCAGGTTGAACGGATGCGCGTGCTTCGCCTGCCACAGACGCAGAGGCTGCGCCACGCCGTTACGGTAACCCAGCACCGGCAGGTCCCAGGCTTCGCCAGTAATGGTGAATGCCGGTTCCCAGAGACCTTGCTTCGTCACTTTCCCGCCAATCCCGACCTGCACATCCAGCTGCGCGTTGTGGCGGAACCACGGGTAAGTATTGCGGTGCCAGTCGTCCGGCGCTTCCATCTGATGACCATCGGCAAATGACTGACGGAACAGGCCGTACTGGTAGTTGAGACCATAGCCAATTGCTGACTGGCCAACGGTCGCCATGGAGTCAAGGAAGCAGGCAGCCAGACGTCCCAGTCCACCGTTACCCAGCGCGGGGTCAATCTCTTCTTCAAGCAGGTCGGTCAGATTAATGTCATGCTCTTTGAGCACATCACCAACGTCCTGATACCAGCCAAGGTTCAGCAGGTTGTTGCCCGTCAGACGGCCAATCAGGAATTCCATCGAGATGTAGTTCACGTGTCGCTGGTTTTTCACCGGCTTTGCCAAAGGCTGAGCATCCAGCTGTTCCGCGAGCGCACCACTCACCGCCTGCCACCACTGGTGAGGCGTCATTTCGTTTGCCGCATGAAGGCCAAAACGCTGCCACTGACGCGTCAGGGCAGCCTGGAATTGAGCTTTGTTGAAGGTAGGCTGTGACATAGGGGATCGGCATCCTTTAGAAAGAAAACACAAGTTGGCGCTAGTGTGCCTGGCTCATTTCACCTCTTCCTCCTCCTGTGGGGGATTAGACAGGGATGAGTAGCGGGGATGAGCATGAAAATGTGATCGAGGCCACTCTCAGAGCATAGTTCGAGTGTGCCCTGAAGATAAAAAAGTAACCGGGGAGAATGTCAAAGAAATGAAATGCAGTTTCGGGGGTTAATTAAACCCCTCTGAAATGATTACTTACGTAGAATAATATTTCTGCAATCGGGTAATAACTAAGGAGATTATTAATCACTTATAATTTTACCCGAACTTTATTACATTTGACGTCACTATCCCTTTCTGAAACCAGTTTCAGCGCAGCCGTACCAGAACCATACAAGCCAGCATTGACGCGGTGTTAAAGCCCATTCCAGAAAGTTCCATCATCTGTCTGAATGTTTTGTGACAGAGTGCAAATTCAGAGCCACCAAATCCAGACATAACTTGCAATAGTTCTCTTTCTGGCCGACCTTATATCGTATTAATTACGAAGCGCAAAAAAAATAAAATCTCTCGTTCCCCACAGTGAAGTGAAACCTATGTTGATTCCGTCTAAATTAAGTCGCCCGGTTCGCCTTGACCATACAGTGGTCCGCGAGCGCCTGTTGGCTAAACTTTCCGGCGCGCATAATTTCCGACTGGCGCTGGTTACGAGCCCTGCAGGTTATGGAAAAACAACGCTCATTTCTCAATGGGCAGCAGGTAAGAGCGATCTTGGCTGGTACTCCCTTGATGAGGGCGATAACCAGCAAGAGCATTTTGCCAGCTATTTGATTGCCGCTATTCAACAGGCAACCAATGGACACTGCGTCGCCAGTGAGGTGATGGTGCAAAAGCGCCAGTACGCCAGCCTGTCCTCCCTTTTCTCTCAGTTGTTTATTGAACTGGCCGAATGGCATCGCCCACTGTATGTGGTGATTGATGATTACCATCTCATCACTAACCCGGTAATTCATGAGTCGATGCGTTTCTTCCTGCGCCATCAACCGGAAAACCTGACTCTGGTGGTACTGTCACGAAACCTGCCGCAGTTGGGTATTGCCAACCTGCGCGTGCGCGATCAACTTCTGGAAGTGGGCAGCCAGCAGCTGGCTTTTACTCATCAGGAAGCGAAACAGTTCTTTGACTGCCGTCTGACCTCCCCCATTGAGGCATCAGAAAGCAGCCGGATGTGTGACGATGTCGCAGGCTGGGCCACTGCACTGCAGTTAATTGCCCTCTCTGCCCGGCAAAACAACAGCCCGGCGCATCAGTCAGCGCGTCGACTGGCAGGGATCAATGCCAGCCATCTTTCTGATTATCTTGTGGATGAGGTGCTGGACAGCGTCGATCCGTCTACCCGTAACTTCCTGCTGAAAAGCTCCCTGCTGCGTTCCATGAACGACGCGCTGATTGTGCGCGTGACGGGCTGCGAAAACGGCCAGCTACAGCTTGAAGAAATTGAACGTCAGGGCCTGTTCCTGACGCGTATGGACGATCCCGGCGAATGGTTCAGCTACCATCCGCTGTTTGGCAGTTTCCTGCGCCAGCGTTGCCAGTGGGAGCTTGCGGTTGAACTGCCGGAAATTCATCGCGCTGCCGCCGAAAGCTGGATGGCACAAGGCTTCCCGAGCGAGGCGATCCATCATGCGCTGGCCGCAGGTGATGCCAACATGCTGCGTGATATTCTCCTCAACCATGCGTGGGGCTTGTTCAACCACAGCGAACTGACGTTGCTTGAAGAGTCCCTCAAAGCGCTGCCGTGGGAAAGTCTACTGGAGAACCCGCGTCTGGTGTTGCTGCAGGCCTGGCTGATGCAGAGCCAACATCGCTATAGCGAAGTGAATACCCTGCTGGCACGTGCGGAGCAGGAGATGGAAAGCAACATGGACACGCCCCTGCACGGTGAATTTAACGCCCTGCGGGCCCAGGTCGCGATTAACGACGGCGACCCGGATGAAGCCGAGCGCCTGGCGATGGTCGCACTGGATGAACTGCCGCTGGCCAACTTCTACAGCCGGATCGTTGCCACGTCGGTACACGGTGAAGTGCTGCACTGCAAAGGCGAGCTGACGCGCTCCCTTTCGCTGATGCAGCAAACGGAACAAATGGCACGGCGCCATGATGTCTGGCACTACGCATTGTGGAGCCTGATCCAGCAAAGCGAAATTCTGTTCGCTCAGGGGTTCCTGCAGGCTGCCTGGGAAAATCAGGAAAAAGCCTTCCAGCTGATTCGGGAACAGCATCTGGAACAGTTGCCGATGCACGAGTTCCTGTTGCGTATTCGCGCTCAGCTCCTGTGGGCATGGTCACGTCTGGATGAAGCTGAAAGTTGCGCCCGCCAGGGTGTGGACGTGCTTTCTGGCTTCCAGCCACAGCAACAGTTGCAGTGTCTGGCGCTGCTGGTGCAGTGCTCGCTGGCGCGCGGCGATCTCGATAACGCCCGTAATCATCTTAACCGTCTCGAAAACCTGCTGGGCAACGGTCAGTATCATAGCGACTGGGTATCGAACGCCGATAAGGTCCGGGTGATTTACTGGCAAATGACAGGCGATAAAAAATCCGCCGCCAACTGGCTGCGTCAGACGCCAAAACCGGAATTTGCTAACAACCACTTCCTGCAGAGCCAGTGGCGCAACATTGCCCGCGCGCAGATCCTGCTCGGTGAATTAGAGCCCGCGGAGATTGTGCTGGAAGAGCTGAACGAGAACGCGCGCGGCCTGCGTCTGATGAGCGATCTGAACCGCAACCTGCTGCTGCTGAACCAGCTCTACTGGCAGGCGGGTCGTAAAAATGATGCTCAGCGTGTACTGCTGGAAGCGCTGCAACTCGCGAACCGCACCGGGTTTATCAGCCACTTTGTGATTGAAGGTGAAGTGATGGCGCAGCAGCTGCGTCAGTTGATTCAGCTTAATACGCTGCCGGAACTCGATCAGCATCGCGCTCAACGTATTTTGCGCGAAATCAACCAGCACCATCGCCATAAGTTTGCGCATTTCGATGAGAACTTTGTCGAACGTCTGTTGAACCACCCGGAAGTACCGGAGCTTATCCGCACCAGCCCGCTCACCCAGCGTGAATGGCAGGTACTGGGGCTGATCTACTCCGGCTATAGCAATGAACAAATTGCGGGTGAACTGGCGGTTGCTGCGACCACCATCAAAACGCATATCCGCAACCTGTATCAAAAGCTGGGCGTGGCGCATCGTCAGGATGCGGTGCAGCATGCGCAGCGATTGTTGAAGATGATGGGGTACGGAGTGTAATTCATTGCCCGGCGGCGCTACGCTTGCACGGGCATACGGAGTTTTGTAGGTCGGGTAAGCGCAGCGCCACCCGACACAATTCCTAGCACAATTCCAGCTGCAAATTATTATCTTTAATCACCTGCATGACGCCCGCCGGCGGCATCACGTCTGTATACACCGCATCCACCATGCTGATGCTGCCCATGTTTACCATCGCATTACGGCCAAACTTCGAATGGTCTACCACCAGCATCACATGACGTGAGTTTTCAATAATCGCGCGCTTAGTACGCACCTCGTGATAATCAAACTCCAGCAGCGAGCCGTCGCTGTCGATGCCGCTGATCCCGAGAATGCCAAAATCGAGGCGGAACTGAGAGATAAAGTCGAGGGTCGCTTCGCCGATAATCCCGCCGTCGCGGCTTCGCAGTTCGCCGCCCGCGAGAATAATGCGGAAATCGTCTTTCTGCATCAGGGTGTTGGCGACGTTCAGGTTGTTGGTGACCACGCGCAGGTTCTCATGATCCAGCAGCGCATGGGCGACCGCTTCCGGCGTGGTGCCGATATCAATAAACAGCGTCGCCCCGTTCGGGATCTGGCTGGCGACCTTACGGGCAATGCGTTCTTTCTCTGCCGTCTGCGTGGCTTTACGATCGTGCCAGGAGGTGTTGACCGAGCTGGACGGCAGCGCCGCCCCGCCGTGGTGGCGCAGAATACGGTTCTGATCGGCCAGATCGTTCAGATCACGACGGATGGTTTGCGGGCTGACGGCAAACTGCTCAACCAACTCTTCAGTACTGACGTATCCCTGTTTTTTTACCAGTTCGATAATGGCGTCATGACGTTGTGTTTGTTTCATCAATTATCCCTGAGAATTATGTTCGTTTTCGCGCATGGAGCGTATCGGCAAAGGCCATTGCCAACCCGACAACCAGGCCAGTGACGTGTGCACCATTGGCGATAGACATACCAAACAGATCAAACCATCCGGCAATTAGCCATATTAACGCAAAGGTTATGAGCCCGCGTTGCAAATAGATGCCGCTTTCCGGGTCGCGCTCCCCGCGAAGCCAGACGTAGCCCATCAGGGCGTATACCACGCCAGACAGCCCACCGAACCACGGACCGCTAAATTTATGCTGCACATAGCCGCTCAGCAGGGCGCTAATAATGGTGATAACGATCAGCTTGCCGCTGCCGAGCCGCTTCTCAACGATACCGCCGAGATACCACCACCACAGCAGGTTAAAGAGGATGTGCATCACCGAGAAGTGCATCAGCGCGTGGGTAAAGTAGCGCCAGACATCAAACTCCAGAGAGGGGTCGTACGGCCACGCCAGAGCGATCATCACGCTCTGGTCACCTACCACGTTCATAATGATAAAGACGACAATACAGGCCGCCATCAGCAGTAGCGTAAACGGCCCTGCACGTTCACGCACGGTGGCAAAGAAAGGAAAACGACGATAATGCAACCCACTGCCCGTCTGGCCAGATTGCCAGCTGGCAGCCAGATAGCGCGGGTCGCCGGGGTTCTCAAGAAAACGCGCCAGCTCCTCGTTTACCCGCCCTGCCTGGCTCTCGTCGGCCAGCCAGACATCGGTCTGAGTATGTTGCTGGATGGTCAGAATAACACCCTGCGTCGCCATGTAGTCGACAAACGCCTGGGCGACACGCGGGTTGGTAAAAGAGGTGATCATCAACATGGGTAGCGGTCGCTTATTTCCACACAAAAGGGGACAGTATAGCGGGATCAGCGCTCAAACGCGTACTCAACTTCTGCCGGGAAATGGCGATGCCATGCATCGAATCCGCCGTCGACGCTGTATACCGCATCATAACCCTGCTGAAGCAGGTACTGCGCCGCACCTTTACTGCTGTTGCCGTGGTAGCACATGACCATCACCGGTGTGTCGAAGTCGTTATCGCGCATAAACGCGCCCAGCGTGTCGTTGGTAAGATGGAACGCGCCCGGCGTGTGGCCCATCGCAAAACTCTGCGGATCGCGGATGTCCACCAGCACCGCCGTTCCCTGGTGCATCTTCTGATGGGCTTCTTCTACGTTAATACATTCAAACTGATCCATGGTGTTCTCTTTACATTGGTCAACGGCACTATTTTACCCCGTAGTGTACGTCCTGGCGGCGGGTAAACGCCATTATGTTATCCATATCACTCTAAATTGTTTTTTTGATGTTACCAAAAGCGCGTTCCTTTGCTATTATGAGCGATATCGAACATTTCTGAGCTTTAACGAAAGTGCATGAGGGTGTTATGGAAACCAAAGATCTGATTGTGATAGGCGGTGGCATCAACGGTGCCGGTATTGCGGTCGATGCCGCAGGACGCGGATTATCCGTACTGATGCTGGAAGCTAACGATCTCGCCTGTGCGACGTCGTCCGCCAGCTCCAAACTGATTCACGGTGGCCTGCGCTACCTGGAACACTACGAATTCCGCCTGGTCAGCGAAGCGCTGGCTGAACGTGAAGTATTGTTGAAAATGGCACCGCATCTGGCGATTCCGATGCGTTTCCGCCTGCCCCATCGCCCGCATCTGCGTCCGGCCTGGATGATCCGAATCGGTCTGTTTATGTACGATCACCTGGGTAAACGCACCAGTCTGCCGGGTTCGAACGGTTTGCGTTTTGGTTCAGAATCGGTCCTTAAACCTGAAATCGTGCGCGGATTCGAATATTCCGATTGCTGGGTAGACGATGCACGTCTGGTTCTGGCGAACGCACAGATGGTGGTGAAGAAAGGCGGCGAGGTGAAAACCCGCACCCGCGCGACCTCTGCTCGTCGTGAAAACGGTCTGTGGATTGTCGACGCGGAAGACATCGATACCGGCGAGAAATTCAGCTGGAAAGCACGCGGCCTGGTCAACGCCACCGGTCCGTGGGTGAAACAGTTCTTTGACGAAGGCATGCACCTGCCTTCGCCATACGGTATTCGCCTGATCAAAGGCAGCCATATTGTGGTGCCGCGCGTACATACCCAGAAGCAGGCTTATATTCTGCAGAACGAAGATAAGCGCATCGTGTTTGTGATCCCGTGGATGGACGAGTTTTCGATTATTGGCACCACCGACGTGGAGTACAAAGGCGATCCGAAAAACGTTGAGATCGACGAGAGCGAGGTCAACTACCTGCTGAAAGTGTACAACGCGCACTTTAAGAAACAGCTGTCTCGTAATGATGTGGTCTGGACTTACTCCGGCGTGCGTCCGCTGTGCGATGACGAATCGGATTCACCGCAGGCCATCACCCGCGACTATACGCTTGATATTCACGACGTAGATGGGCAGGCACCGCTGCTGTCGGTGTTTGGCGGCAAACTCACCACTTATCGTAAGCTGGCCGAGCACGCGCTGGAAAAACTGGTGCCGTATTATAAAGGCATTGGCCCGGCATGGACCAAAGGTGCCGTGCTGCCTGGCGGAGATATCGGGGATAACCGCGATGATTATGCCGCGAAGCTGCGTCGCCGCTATCCGTTCATCACCGAAGGGATGGCACGCCATTATGCCCGTACTTACGGTAGCAACACGGAGTGGATCCTGGGTGAAGCCAAAGAGATTGCCGATCTGGGCGAACATTTCGGCCATGAACTGTATGAAGCCGAGTTGCGTTATCTGGTTGAACATGAGTGGGTGCGCCGCCTGGATGACGCCATCTGGCGTCGTACTAAAGAAGGGATGTGGCTGGATGCCGAGCAGCAGTCTCGCGTGGCGCAGTGGTTACTGCAAAATGCGGGGAAGCGTGAGCTGTCGCTGGCGTCCTGATGTGAAAAAATGCCCGGTGGCGCTACGGCTTACCGGGCCTACGGGATCAAGTAGGCCGGGTAAGGCGAAGCCGCCACCCGGCTTTGTTTTTACAACCTCACCGGATCAATATGCCAGATCGTCTCGGCATACTCTTTGATGGTCCTGTCTGACGAGAAATACCCCATATTGGCGATGTTGTGCATCGCGGCAATGGTCCATTTCTCCTGCTGCCGGTACAGTTCGTCCACTTTATCCTGACAATCCACGTAGCTGCGATAATCCGCCAGCACCTGATAGTGATCGCCAAAGTTAATCAGCGAATCTACCAGGTCACGATAGCGGCCAGGCTCGTCAGGGCTAAACACGCCGGTGGCGATTTGCGTCAATACCTGGCGTAGCTCTTCATCCTCTTCGTAATATTTACGCGGCGAGTAACCCTGCTTACGCAGCGCTTCGACCTCTTCCGTTGTGTTACCGAAGATAAAGATGTTATCTGCACCGACATGCTCCAGCATCTCGACATTCGCCCCGTCCAGCGTACCAATGGTCAGCGCGCCGTTAAGGGCAAACTTCATGTTACTGGTACCGGACGCTTCGGTACCTGCCGTGGAAATCTGCTCAGAGAGATCCGCCGCCGGGATGATCAGCTGCGCCAGACTGACGCTGTAGTTCGGGATGAAAACCACCTTCAGCTTGTCACCAATTTCCGGATCCAGGTTGACCACCTTCGCCACATCATTGATGAGGTGAATGATATGCTTGGCCATGTAGTAGGCGGAAGCTGCCTTGCCGGCAAAGATCTTCACCCGTGGCACCCACTCAGCCGTAGGGTCGGCCTTGATGCGGTTGTAATGGGTGATCACATGCAGCACGTTCATGAGCTGACGTTTGTACTCATGGATGCGCTTGATCTGCACATCGAACAGCGCTTTCGGGTTGGCGACTACGTTCAGGTGTAATGCAAGATATACTGACAAACGCTTTTTGTTCAGCAGCTTGGCTTCACGCACGGCTTTGTTGACCGTCGGGAAATCAATGTGCTGTTCCAGCTCGCTCAGCTGGCTCAAATCGGTACGCCAGGTGCGACCGATATTCTCATCCAGCACCTCAGAGAGCGGCTGATTGGCCAGCGCCAGCCAACGTCGTGGCGTCACGCCGTTGGTCACGTTGCAAAAACGTGTCGGGAAGATCTTCGCAAAGTCAGCAAACAGCGACTGTACCATCAGGTTTGAGTGCAACTCGGACACTCCGTTAACCTTGTGGCTGATCACCACCGCCAGCCAGGCCATGCGCACACGGCGGCCGTTCGACTCATCAATGATCGACGTACGACTCAGCAGGCCGGTATCGTTCGGGTACTGCTCCTGCAACGTCTTGAGGAAGTAATCGTTAATCTCAAAGATGATCTGCAGATGGCGCGGCAGGATTTTGCCGAGCATATCCACCGGCCAGGTTTCCAGCGCTTCGCTCATCAGCGTGTGGTTGGTGTATGAGAACACCTGACAGGTCACTTCAAACGCATCATCCCAGCTGAACTTATGTTCGTCGATCAGCAGGCGCATCAGCTCAGGAATGGAGAGCACCGGGTGGGTGTCGTTGAGGTGAATCGCGGTTTTCTCCGCCAGGTTGGCGTAGGTTTTGTGCAGCTGGTAGTGACGGCTCAGGATATCCTGAATCGTCGAGGACACCAGGAAATACTCCTGGCGCAGGCGCAGCTCACGCCCGGAGTAGGTTGAGTCATCCGGGTAAAGGACACGGGACACGTTCTCGGAGTGGTTTTTATCTTCCACCGCCGCGAAGTAGTCACCCTGGTTGAATTTACCGAGGTTAATTTCGCTACTGGCCTGGGCGCTCCACAGGCGCAGCGTGTTGGTTGCGTCAGTGTCGTAGCCCGGGATGATCTGGTCATAGGCCACGGCCAGGATCTCTTCGGTTTCCACCCAGCGGGATTTTTTCCCTTCCTGTTGGATACGTCCACCGAAGCGCACTTTGTAACGCGTATTGTGACGCTTGAACTCCCACGGGTTGCCATACTCCAGCCAGTAGTCCGGCGACTCTTTCTGACGTCCGTCGACAATGTTCTGTTTGAACATGCCGTAGTCATAGCGAATACCGTAACCACGCCCCGGCAGCGCCAGCGTCGCCAGCGAATCCAGGAAGCAGGCAGCAAGGCGTCCCAGGCCGCCGTTACCGAGACCCGGGTCATTCTCTTCGTCAATCAGTTCTTCTAAATCTAACCCCATCTCTTCCAGGGCGTTTTTGACGTCGTCATAAATACCGAGCGACAACAGCGCATTGGAAAGTGTGCGGCCAATCAAAAATTCCATCGACAGGTAATAAACCTGACGCGTTTCCTGTGAGAGCTGGGCACGGTTGGAGCGCAGCCAGCGTTCAACTAAACGGTCACGCACGGCAAACAGGGTGGCGTTCAGCCACTCGTGTTTGTTCGCGATGACCGGATCTTTCCCGATGGTAAACATCAGCTTGTAGGCGATAGAGTGCTTTAACGCCTCAACGCTGAGTGTGGGTGAAGAGTAGCTAAAAGGTGCATTCATATCAGTGACTCCGCCTTGTTACATCAAGCGTTGATAAAGATCGCGGTATGACTGCGCCGCAACGTGCCAGCTAAAGTCCATGCTCATCGCCTGGCGCTGAACATAACGCCACAAGGAAGGCCGGGACCATAAAACGAAAGCACGCCGAATCGCCCGTAACAACGACCAGGCATTACTGTCTTCAAACACAAACCCGCTGGCGATACCGTCCGCCAGGTTTTCCAGAGAGCTGTCGGAAACCGTGTCAGCCAGCCCACCCGTGCGACGCACCAGCGGTAACGTGCCGTATTTCAGGCCGTAGAGTTGCGTCAGGCCGCAGGGTTCGAAACGGCTTGGCACCAGGATGACGTCCGCGCCGCCCATAATGCGGTGCGAAAACGCCTCGTGATAGCCAATCTGCACCCCAACCTGACCGGGATGTTCCGCCGCCGCAGCCAGAAAACCCTCCTGCAGCACCGGATCACCCGCGCCAAGCAGCGCCAGTTGCCCTCCCTGCTCCAGTAAACCAGGCAGCGCTTCCAGCACCAGATCCAGCCCTTTCTGGCTGGTCAGACGGCTGACCACGGCGAACAACGGTACTTTGTCGTTCACCTTCAGACCCATGGCAATTTGCAGCTGGCGCTTGTTTTCGGCTTTGTCCTCGACCGAATCACGGCCATAGCGCGACGCCAGCAGGAGATCGGTTTCCGGGCTCCAGATCTTTTCATCCACACCGTTCAGAATACCCGACAGGCGCCCTTCACGATGCCGCTGTCGCAGTAGCCCTTCCAGGCCATAACCAAACTCCGGCTGGGTAATTTCCCGGGCGTAAGTCGGGCTCACGGCGGTAATATGATCGGCATAGTAAAGCCCGGCTTTCAGGAACGAGATCTGCCCGTTAAACTCCAGCCCGTGCATGTTATAGAACGACAGTGGCAGATCGATTTCATGCATGTGATGGGCATAGTACATCCCCTGATATGCCAGGTTATGCACGGTAAAGACTGACCTGGCCGGGTGGCCGCGCGCGGCCAGATACGCCGGGGCAAGCCCGGCGTGCCAGTCGTGCGCGTGCACCACATCCGGACGCCAGAACGGATCCAGCCCCGTCGCCATTTCTGCACCGACCCAGCCGAGCAACGCAAAGCGCAGCACGTTGTCCGGGTAAGCAAACAGGTTGGTGTCGTGATACGGACTCCCGGGCCTGTCGTATAAGTGCGGCGCGTCAATCAGGTAGATCCCAACGCCGTTGTAATGTCCAAACAGCAGGGTGATGCGCCCGGCAAAAGTCTCACGACGCGTCACCACTTTTGCATCAGGGATACCACGCCGGATATCCGGAAATGCGGGCAGCAGGACTCGGGTATCCACCCCTCCGGCGATTTGCGCCGCCGGTAATGCACCAAGAACATCCGCCAGGCCGCCCGTTTTTAACAACGGAAACATCTCAGAACATACGTGTAAAACCTGCATCATCGCTCCTGTTTGATCTGCAGCTTCCGCAACATTTCCCGTGTTACTAACACGATTCCCTCTTCCGAACGGTAGAAGCGACGCGCGTCTTCTTCCGCATTTTCACCAATGACCATCCCCTCAGGAATGACACAGGCGCGGTCGATAACGCAGCGACGCAGGCGACACGAACGTCCTACCCAGACATCCGGCAATAAGACTGCCGAATCAATATTACAGAATGAATTTATCCGCACGCGGGGGAACAGCACTGACTGCACCACCACCGACCCTGAAATAATGCATCCGCCAGAAACCAGCGAGTTCAGTGTCATACCGTGGCTACCCGAACGGTCCTGAACGAATTTGGCTGGCGGCAGCGATTCCATATGAGTACGAATCGGCCAGTTCTGATCGTACATATCCAGCTCAGGGGTCACCGAAGCCAGGTCGAGGTTCGCCTTCCAGTACGCCTCCAGCGTTCCCACATCGCGCCAGTAAGGTTCCGCATTTGGGTCGGATTGCACGCAGGACAACGGGAAGGGATGTGCATACGCCATGCCAGCTTGCGTAATTTTCGGGATGATATCTTTGCCAAAGTCATGGCTGGAGTTTTCGTCTTTGTCGTCTTCTTCGAGCAGTTCATAAAGGTAATCTGCATCAAAGACATAGATCCCCATACTGGCGAGTGATTTCGTATCATCTCCCGGCATGGTCGGCGGGTTTGCAGGTTTTTCGACGAAGTCGATAATTTTGTCGTCCGCATCCACGTGCATTACGCCAAACGCCGTCGCTTCAGCAACGGGCACCGGCAGACACGCCACGGTGCAACGCGCCCCTTTTTCGACATGGTCGATGAGCATGTGGGAGTAGTCTTGCTTGTAAATATGATCCCCGGCGAGGATCACGATGTATTCCGCGTTATAACGACGAATGATATCGAGGTTTTGCGTCACCGCATCCGCCGTGCCCCGGTACCAGTTTTCGCCGTGAACGCGCTGCTGGGCCGGGAGGAGATCGACAAACTCATTCATCTCTTCGCTGAAGAAGAACCAGCCGCGCTGGATATGCTGCACCAGCGTGTGTGATTGATACTGCGTAATGACGCCAATGCGGCGGATGCCAGAGTTGAGGCAATTGGAGAGTGCGAAATCAATGATACGGAACTTACCACCAAAGTGAACAGCCGGCTTGGCGCGTTTGATGGTCAAATCTTTCAGACGGGTACCACGCCCACCAGCGAGTATCAGGGCAACCGTTTTTAATGGTAGCTGGCGTGCCAACATTAAGGGATCGTTCTTCTCTAATCTAACCATGACTAACTCCTTTTTTATCATCTTTGGAATACACACACTCCGTGCGCAGGCCCGTGCCAGACAGCCATTACTACCGGATTATCCGCTCCGGCAAAGGGGGGAACGGCGCGCCATTCCCCTTCAGGTAAAACAATCTCTGCGACATCATCCGTCGCGTTCAGCGTAACCAGCCATTTATCCGAAAGCAGGATTTGCAGCCGTGGTACACCGTGTTGCCACTCTTGCGCGCTTAGTGGTTGCGCGTCTTTATTCAACCAGCGAACGTTTCCGTCCCCCTCTTCCCACCAGCGGTCGGTGGTCAGGGCCGGGATTTGCTGGCGAAGGTGGATCAGCGCAGCGGTAAAATGGATCAGCCCGCTGTTCGCCTCCCCCCAGTCAAGCCAGGTTAAGGTGTTGTCCTGGCAATACGCATTGTTGTTACCGTGCTGGCTGTGGCCGTGCTCATCGCCCGCCAGCAGCATCGGCGTCCCCTGCGACAACAGAAGCGTTGTCAGCAGCGCATGAACGCTGGCGCGCCGCCGCTCGATAACGTCAAGGCTTCCGCCTAACCCTTCTATACCATGATTGAAGCTATGGTTATTGTTAGTGCCATCGCGATTCTCTTCGCCGTTCGCCTCATTGTGTTTCTGATTGAAACAAACGCAGTCCCTGAGCGTAAAACCGTCGTGCGCCGTCAACAGGTTGACGGTTGCCGACGGTCGTTTACCGTCGCGCTTAAAGAGATCGCTTGACGCGGCAAAGCGCCCGGCAAATTCCCCCAGCGAGAGATTTCGCTCCAGCCAGAAGCGGCGCGCGGCATCGCGATAGTGATCGTTCCACTCGGCAAACAGCGGAGGGAAATTCCCGACCTGATAACCGCCTTCGCCGATGTCCCACGGCTCCGCGATGAGCTTCACCTGCGAGAGCACCGGGCAGTTTTTTATCGCCTCAAACAGCGGCGCCTGCTGGCTGAACGCCGGCGTGCGTCCCATCACGGGCGCCAGGTCGAAACGAAAACCGTCCACGTGGAACGTTTCCACCCAGTATTTCAGGCATTCATAAGCAAAATGCGTGACCGCCGGATGGCTGAGATTGAGCGTGTTACCGCAGCCGGTCCAGTTCTCGTAATCGCCATCCTGCCTGATCCAATAATAGCTACGGTTATCAATTCCGCGCATGGAGAGCGTTGGACCATCGAGATCGCTTTCTGCGCTGTGGTTCAACACCACATCCAGAATGACTTCAATTCCCGCGGCATGGAGCGCTTTCACCGCATCGCGGAACTCGTCCCGCGCTTTTTCCGGATGGACGGCATAGCGGGGTTCGAGCGCGAACATCGCCAGCGGGTTGTAGCCCCAGTAGTTGCTCAACCCCAGCCGCTGCAGACGCGGCTCGCTGGCAAAATGGGCAACGGGTAACAGTTCAAGAGCGGTGATGCCGAGGTGTTTCAGGTAGGCGATCATCGTCGGATGCCCGAGCGCCTTGTAGGTGCCGCGCATCTCTTTGGGGATGGACGGATGCAAATACGTCAGCCCTTTGACATGGGCCTCGTAAATGACGGTGTTGCCCCACGGCGTGGCCGGTGGCGCATCGTCCTCCCAGTCATAGAGATCGTGCACTACCACGCTTTTTGGCACCACATGGGCACTGTCGCGATGGTCAGGCTCACCATAACCAACATGGAAAATCGGGTCGTCTTTAAACTCACCGTCCACGCGGTGCCCACACGGATCAATCAACAGCTTTGCAGGGTTAAACCAGTGCCCTTGCGCAGGTTCCCACGGACCATGAACGCGAAAACCATAGTGCATACCTGGCCGTCCTCCGGCCAGGTAACCGTGCCAGGTATCCCCCGTGCGCGACGGCAAATCGTAACGGTGCTCGTTACCCTCACCGTCAAAAACACACAGTTCTACCCGCTCAGCGTGAGCAGAAAAGAGGGTGAAATTCACACCCTTTCCGTCAAAACTCGCCCCGAGCGGTTCGGGTTGACCTGCCGTAAGCTGCGTCATTCACCCTCCCTCATCAGCCAGATAGTGCCAAGCGGCGGTAGCGTGAGACTCAGGGAGTTTGGCCGCCCGTGACTTTCGATGGCATCGCTTTGCACCAGACCACCATTGCCGGTGTTGCTGCCGTGGTAGTGCATGGAGTCGGTATTCAGGATTTCGCGCCATTTACCCGGTTGATTAATGCCAAAGCGATAGTGTTGACGCGGCACAGGCGTGAAGTTGCTGGCGACGATGATCTCGTTACCCGCTTTATCTCGCCGCACAAAGACAAACACCGAGCGCTCATGGTCATCCACCACCAGCCACTCAAAGCCGTACGGGTCAAAGTCGAGCTCATGCAGCGCTTTGTGATGACGATAGGTCAGGTTCAGATCACGCACCAGACGCTGCACGCCGTGGTGCCAGTTGTCACCGCCTTCCAGCAGATGCCAGTCGAGGCTGGCGTCGTGGTTCCATTCGCGTCCCTGAGCGAACTCATTGCCCATAAACAGCAGTTTTTTGCCCGGGAACGCAAACATCCAGCCGTAGTAGGCGCGCAGGTTGGCAAATTTCTGCCATGCATCGCCCGGCATGCGGTCGAGAATGGATTTCTTGCCGTGCACCACTTCATCGTGCGACAGCGGCAGCATGAAGTTTTCGGTGTAATTGTAGAGCATCCCGAACGTCAGCTTATTGTGATGGTACTTGCGGTGAACCGGATCCAGCTTCATGTAGTCGAGCGTGTCATGCATCCAGCCCAGGTTCCACTTGTACCAGAACCCCAGGCCACCTAATGACGGCGGACGGGAGACGCCCGCAAAGTCGGTCGACTCTTCTGCCATTGTGACCGCGCCGTCCACCTGCTCACCGATAATGCGGTTGGTGCTGCGCAGGAACTCAATCGCTTCCAGGTTTTCACGGCCGCCAAACTCGTTCGGGATCCACTCTCCCTCTTTGCGGCTGTAGTCGCGATAGATCATGGAAGCCACCGCATCAACACGCAGAGCATCAATGCCAAAGCGCTCAATCCAGTACAGGGCATTTCCGACCAGGTAGTTCGCGACTTCACGGCGACCGTAGTTGTAGATCAGCGTATTCCAGTCCTGGTGATAACCTTCTCGCGGGTCACTGTGCTCGTACAGATTCGTACCATCAAACTCTGACAAGCCAAAGTCATCCGACGGGAAATGGCCTGGCACCCAGTCGAGGATCACATTCAGCCCGGCGGCATGCGCGGCATGGATGAAATAGCGGAAGTCATCGCGCGTGCCGAAGCGGCGCGTAGGCGCATACAGCCCGGTTGGCTGATAACCCCAGCTACCGTCGAACGGGTGTTCGTTAACCGGCAGCAGCTCAAGGTGAGTAAAGCCCATCCATTTGGCATACGGCACCAGCTGGTCGGCAAGCTCCCGGTAGCTGAGCCAGAAGTTGTTATCGGTGTGGCGGCGCCAGGAGCCAAGATGCACTTCATAGACGGAGATAGGTGCATCGAAGCGGTTGGCCTGTTTGCGCTCTTCCGTCTGAGTGATCTTCTCTGGCAGGCCACAAATCAGCGATGCCGTATCCGGGCGCATCTGGGCTTCAAAGGCGTACGGGTCGGCTTTAATGCGCAGCTTGCCGTGGGCATCGATCATCTCGAATTTGTAGAGCTGTCCGTTGTGTGCCCCTGGGATAAACAGTTCCCAGATCCCCGTTTCCCGGCGCAGGCGCATCGGGTGACGACGACCGTCCCAGTAGTTGAATTGTCCGACAACGGAGACGCGTTGGGCGTTGGGTGCCCACACGGCAAACCGCGTGCCGGTGATACCATCCATCGTGTCTGCATGGGCACCCAGCGTTTCATAAGGCCGCAAATGGGTTCCTTCAGACAGCAGCCATGCGTCCATCTCCTGCAAAAGAGGGCCAAAGCTGTAGGGATCATCAATGAGATTTTGCTGGCCGTGCCAGATGACGGCGAGCTGATAACGGAAAGGGTTTTTACGACGGGGCATCACGCCAGAGAAGAAACCGCGCGAGTCCAGGCATTCCAGATTGCCCACTTTGCGGCCGGTTTTGGGTTCGATAACCCACACTTCTGTCGCATCCGGTAACAACGCCCGGACTTCCAGCCCGGCCTCTGTACGGTGCATCCCCAGCACGGAAAAGGGGTCGGCAAAATGACCCGCAATAAGCGCATTAATCACGTCTCTATCCACACGATCGGACATGGTATTCATCCTGTTTTTTATGTCGTCCTTTTTTAGCGCCTGGGACGACTTTAATGTGACCTGAACGAGCATCCTCACAGCCCGTCCTAACCTCAGGTAAGAAATGACTCTTCCTTAAAGCATAGCCAACGCTCTAAATGACTCCTGATAAAAAATAAGACATACGCGTTTTACTCCATGTAGTACGCAAAAAAAGGGGGTGAAAATCACCCCCGGTCGTTAACAAATTATTACGCCAGCTGGCGCAGCATGCGGCGCAGCGGCTCGGCGGCACCCCATAAGAGCTGGTCGCCAACGGTGAACGCGGAGAGGTACTCCGGCCCCATGTTCAGCTTACGCAGACGGCCAACAGGCGTGGTCAGCGTGCCGGTCACGGCTGCAGGGGTCAGTTCACGCATGGTGATATCGCGATCGTTTGGTACCACTTTCGCCCACGGGTTGTGTGCAGCCAGCAGCTCTTCCACGGTTGGAATAGACACATCTTTTTTCAGTTTAATGGTGAAGGCCTGGCTGTGGCAGCGCAGTGCGCCAATGCGCACGCACAGACCGTCTACCGGAATGGTATTCGCGGTATTGAGGATTTTGTTGGTCTCGGCCTGGCCCTTCCACTCTTCGCGGGTCTGGCCGTTATCCAGCTGTTTGTCGATCCACGGGATCAGGCCACCGGCCAGCGGTACGCCGAAGTTATCCACCGGCAGCTCGCCGCTGCGGGTCAGCTGGGTGACTTTACGCTCGATATCCAGAATCGCGGACGCCGGGTCTGCCAGCTCGGTCGCGACGCTGTGGTGCAACTGGCCCATCTGGGTCAGCAGCTCGCGCATATGACGCGCACCGCCGCCGGAAGCTGCCTGGTACGTCGCCACGGAGACCCACTCCACCAGATCTTGCGCGAACAGGCCGCCCAGAGACATCAGCATCAGGCTGACGGTGCAGTTACCGCCAACAAAGGTTTTCACGCCGTTGTTCAGGCCGTCGGTGATCACGCCCTGGTTAACCGGGTCAAGAATGATGATGGCATCGTCTTTCATGCGAAGCGAAGAGGCCGCGTCAATCCAGTAGCCCTGCCAGCCGCTTTCACGCAGCTTTGGATAGATTTCGTTGGTATAATCGCCGCCCTGGCACGTGACAATAATGTCGAGTGCCTTCAGCGCTTCCAGATCGTAAGCATCCTGCAACGTGCCTGTGGTACCACCAAAGGACGGAGCAGCCTGGCCGAGCTGGGAAGTGGAGAAGAAGACCGGGCGGATAGCGTCGAAATCGCGCTCTTCAACCATGCGTTGCATGAGTACAGAGCCGACCATACCGCGCCAGCCGATAAAACCAACGTTTTTCATAGCATTTTTTTCCTGCAGAGGGTGTGTGCTGTTTGTGCAAGCCAGTATTGAACTGGGATATGCTTCACATTACAAAATGCTGCCAAAGTCGCAAGCGAAATTAATCGATGATTGCCCGGCAATCAGAAAAAGAGCTAATCATCATAATAACCATAGAGAGTTTCAGGGATAATTTACATGAGTGAAATCATTTCCGCGGCGGTTTTATTGATCCTGATAATGGATCCACTCGGAAACCTGCCGATCTTCATGTCGGTGCTGAAGCACACCGAGCCAAAGCGTCGTCGGGCGATCATGGTCCGCGAGCTGCTTATCGCGCTGCTGGTGATGTTTATCTTCCTGTTTGCGGGCGAAAAAATCCTCGCCTTCCTGAACCTGCGTGCCGAAACCGTGTCGATTTCCGGCGGGATTATCCTGTTCCTGATTGCCATAAAGATGATTTTCCCGAGCGCGGAAGGCAGCAGCAGCGGCCTGCCTGCGGGTGAAGAGCCATTTATTGTGCCGCTGGCGATTCCTCTCGTCGCCGGGCCGACCATTCTGGCGACGCTGATGCTGCTGTCACATCAGTATCCGAACCAGATGAGCCATCTGGTGATTGCCTTACTGATCGCCTGGGGCGGGACATTTATCATCCTGCTGCAGTCGTCCCTGTTCCTGCGCCTGCTGGGAGAAAAAGGGGTCAACGCGCTGGAGCGCCTGATGGGGCTGATTCTGGTGATGATGGCGACGCAGATGTTCCTGGACGGGATACGGACGTGGATGAAGGGGTGACGTTCTCCCTCTCCCGAAAGGAGAGGGTCGGAGTGAGGGCATCAGGCCGCAGGGGCTGCCCATCTACCCTTTACGAATCAAATACCGGTACGGCAGCGCTTCAGTCTGCTGAGCCACCAGCTCATGCTCCATAAAGGTACAAAATCCGGGGATATCGCGGGTGGTCGCCGGGTCGTCGGCGATGATCAGCAGCGTTTCGCCGGATTGCATGTTACGCACGGTTTTGCGCACCATCATTACCGGCTCCGGGCAGCGAAGGCCCTGGGCATCAAGAGTGTGGTCCGGGCTGGAAAACAGGTCGGTCATGATTTTCTCGGTCAGGTAAAAACGGCTGTAGTTTACGCCCCGTAGCGATCAATGCAAACCAGGTTAACGATTGCGTAAAAACTAACCATTGCAATGTCTGCCCAAAGCAGTATCATGCTGCGGTTTTTATTGGGTTCCCTCACCCCAACGTATAAAAAGGTCACAATATGACGCAGTTTTCTGAATCGCAGCGCGTAAAAGCGTTGTTCTGGCTTTCGTTTTTCCATTTGCTGGTGATCACCTCCAGCAACTATCTGGTACAGCTTCCCATCTCCATTTTTGGTTTTCATACCACCTGGGGGGCGTTCAGTTTTCCGTTTATTTTCCTCGCCACCGATTTGACCGTGCGAATTTTTGGCGCACCGCTGGCTCGCCGCATTATTTTTGCGGTCATGCTCCCGGCGCTGTTCGTGTCTTACGTGATTTCGTCCCTGTTCTATATGGGCAGTTGGCAGGGTTTTGAGGCGCTAACCCACTTCAACCTGTTTGTCGCCCGAATCGCCACCGCAAGCTTTATGGCCTATGCGCTGGGGCAGATCCTCGACGTGCATGTGTTTAACCGCCTGCGCCAGAATCACCGCTGGTGGATGGCCCCGACCGCCTCGACGCTGTTCGGTAACGTGAGCGATACGCTGGCCTTCTTCTTCATCGCCTTCTGGCACAGCCCGGATGCGTTCATGGCCGAGCACTGGATGGAGATCGCCCTGGTGGACTACTGCTTCAAGGTGCTCATCAGTATTGTCTTCTTCCTGCCAATGTATGGTGTGCTGCTGAATATGCTGCTGAAAAGGCTGGCAGATAAATCTGAAATCACGGCATTGCAGGCTGGTTAAGGGTTCGCTTTATCAGTTGTGATAAGATGAGCGAATGAGCCGTTATGGCCGTTTATCGAAAGGAAGAAGTCAATGCGCAATCTGGTTAAATATGTCGGGATTGGCCTGCTGGTTGTGGGTCTTGCTGCCTGTGATAACAGCGACACGAAAACGCCTGCTCAGGGTGCATCTGCAGAGAGCAATGCGACCGGTCAGCCGGTGAATCTGCTGGATGGCAAACTCAGTTTCTCTCTGCCAGCCGATATGACTGACCAGAGCGGTAAGCTGGGCACTCAGGCGAACAATATGCACGTTTATTCCGACGCAACCGGGCAGAAAGCCGTCATTGTGATTGTGGGTGACGACACAAGCGAAGATCTGGGCGTGCTGTCAAAACGTCTGGAAGATCAGCAGCGCAGCCGCGACCCGCAGCTGCAGGTGGTGACCAATAAATCCATCGAACTGAAAGGCCACACGCTGCAGCAGCTGGACAGCATCATCTCCGCGAAAGGCCAGACCGCGTACTCGTCTGTGGTGCTGGGTAAGGTCGATAACAAACTGCTGACTATGCAGATCACCCTGCCAGCGGACGATCAGCAGAAAGCGCAGACTGCGGCTGAAAACATCATTAACACCCTCGTGATCCAGTAATCCTTCACGAGGATGACGTGGCCTCCGGTGCCTGCACCGGGGGCCATTTTTTTAGCCGCCATGTCAGCATCAAGGCGATAACCACCAGACCCGCCGCAGCAAGATAAATAACCGGTACTCCTGCCCAGGTCATCACCAGCCCTGCCAGCGGGCCGGTAATGCCCAAAGACATATCCATAAATACCGTGTAGGTTGCCAGCGCCGCCCCCTGGTTCTGCTGCGGCACGGCTTTTACCGCCACCACCCCCAGCGCCGGGAAGACCAGTGAAAAACCTGCACCCGCAAGGAAGACGCCCACTTTTGCGACCCATGGCACCATCGCTATGCCGGTCAACAGCAGCCCGACTATCTCTACCGCAAAGCAGATCATTGCCACGTTCAGCCCGCCCAGACGGTTGATACCGTTCGGGAAAAGCAAACGCGCGCCAACAAACGCGCAGCTAAACAGGGTTAACGCGAAAGCTGCGCCGTCCCACCCTTTGGCGTCATAGAAAAGGGTAATGAAGGTCGCAATCACACCGAACCCCGTTGTCGCCAGCGCCAGGGCCATACCATACGGCCAGACGCGCCCGAGCACCGCCCGAAACGGCAGTGGCTTGCCTTTGCTGGCCTTCACTTTCGGGCGCGGCAGCGCAAAGAGGATCGCCAGAGCCGCAACCGCCATAATGGTAGTCGCCAGCCCATACAGACCACCAAACGCATAACAGGCCACACCAAGCGGCGCACCCAGCGCCATTGCGCCGTAGGTGACAATGCCATTCCACGAAATCACCCGACCAATGTGCGGCGCGCCTACCACCCCCACGCCCCACAGTGTCGAACCGGTTCCCGCCAGACTTTGACCGATACCCAGGATCACGCGACCCAGGCAGAGCAGTACCAGGCTAACCAGGGGCCAGTGGCTGGTGGTGGCGGCCAGAAAATAGCTCAGGCCACTCAGAAAGCAGCCGCACAACCCTACAACCACGATGCTTTTTGGGCCGAAAAGGTCCGCGTAATGCCCGGCATGCGGACGGCTCAGAAGCGTGGCGAAATACTGCAGGCTAATCACCAGCCCCGCCCAGAAGGCGCTAAAGCCCATCACGTCATGGACATAGCCAGGCAAAACCGCCAGCGGCAGGCCAATGGTCAGATAACTGGCGAAATTGAAAATAACAACGGAGACGATGCGCAGATTGAGGCGCAGTCCGCTCAGCGCCGGTTCAGCGGCAGGTTCGGGCATGAGGTTCTACCTGGATTTTTACAACAGTGTTTCACTATTACCACGACACAATAAGAAAATCAGCACCGACTTTCAGATTAACAGCCCCAGACGAAGCGAACCGCGGACACTAAACTTACCGGGTCATCATTTTAAGGAACGCGTATGATCGCTAACCCGTCCGACAAAGCTGGGCTCCACATCTTATTAAAACTCGCCTGCCTGGTGGTTATCCTTGCGGGTATCCATGCCGCGGCTGACATTATTGTGCAGCTCCTGCTGGCGCTCTTTTTTGCCATTGTGCTTAATCCACTGGTGAGCTGGTTTTTACGTCGGGGCGTCAGTCGCCCGGTGGCCATCACCATCGTCGTCATCGTGATGCTAATTGCCCTGACGGCGCTTTTCGGCGTGCTGGCGGCTTCGCTGAGCGAATTCTCCACGATGTTGCCACAGTACAACAAAGCGCTGACGCGGAAGATCGTGGCGCTGCAGGAAATGGTGCCTTTCCTTAATCTGCATATCTCGCCAGAGCGGATGCTGCGCCGGATGGATTCAGAGAAAGTCATGACCTACGCCACCACCCTGATGACGGGACTTTCCGGCGCGATGGCCAGTATTCTTCTGCTGGTCATGACGGTGGTGTTTATGCTGTTCGAAGTGCGCCACGTCCCCTATAAGCTGCGCTTTGCGCTGAATAATCCACAAATTCACATCGCCGGATTACACCGCGCGTTAAAGGGCGTCTCCAAATATCTGGCGCTGAAAACGCTGTTGAGCGTCTGGACCGGCGTGATTGTCTGGCTGGGGTTGATGTTGATGGGCGTGCAGTTTGCGTTGATGTGGGGCGTACTGGCGTTTTTGCTCAACTATGTGCCCAATATTGGCGCGGTACTCTCCGCCGTACCACCGATGATTCAGGCATTCCTGTTTAATGGTTTCTATGAATGCATGTTGGTCGGGGCACTTTTCCTCGTCGTGCATATGGTGCTGGGGAATATTCTCGAACCGCGCATGATGGGGCACCGGCTGGGCATGTCGACGCTGGTGGTATTCTTATCGTTACTGATCTGGGGATGGCTGCTGGGCCCGGTCGGGATGCTACTGTCGGTCCCGCTAACCAGCGTGTGTAAGATCTGGATGGAAACCACCAAAGGCGGAAGCAAGCTGGCGATCCTGCTCGGGCCAGGGCGACCGAAAAGCCGATTACCAGGGTGAGCATCCCTGTCTGGTTAGCAATTCAAGGGGGCAATGGATTATAGTAATAGTTTCGCCGCTCAACTTTACGGCTATCATCGTTTTAACTGAAGGCCAGACGCTATATGTACCAGGTTTTTCTGGGAAAAATTTCCTCGCTGAGCACAAACGGCTGGGCTGAAGCACTCTCCCGAAACGCACCGGAAGGCGCTCAGCGTGCTCGCTGGCTGGCCGATCACGGGTTGCTTTCTCGGCTGTTGGCTCCAGAACAACTCCCGGAGATTATCTACAGCGAACAAGGGAAAGCCATTTTTGCTGGCGACTATCCACTGTGGTTCAGCAGTAGCCACTCGGGCGACGATATTGCGTTAATTATCAGTGATGAAGGCGATGTTGGCTGTTCACTGGAACACATTCGCCAGCAGGATAACTGGCGTACGCTTGCCAATGCCGTGTTCAGCAATGCCGAGCATGATGAGCTGGAAAAGGAAACGCCAGAAGGCCAGCTTACTGCATTCTGGCGCATCTGGACGCGAAAAAAGGCGATTCTTAAACAACGCGACGGTCATGCCTGGCAGATGGTCAGCATTGACAGTTCAGCCCGCGCGCTCCATTCATCAAGCCAGTGCCAGGTCGGTTTACTCAGCCTTGCCGTTTGCACCGCAACACCCTACGAACTCACTGCCGCGCGGATTCATTCGATTGACGACGCACTGGTCGGAAAATAGTCAACACGCCCAGAATAATAAACCCAACCCCCACCAGCCCGTGCCAGGAGAAACGTTCCTCCCAGCCTGGCAACAGGATTGCGGCGCCCCACACCAGGATATAACTGAGGCTCAGCAAGGCATACGCTTTGCTGAGCGCCATACGATGCAAGGCCAGATACCAGCAGCCCATAGAGGCTACATACCCCGTTAACCCCAGCAGCAGCGCACCGGTACCGGATGAGAAATGCCAGAGGGCAGAAATTAACGCCAGGACATCACTGACGGGGGGAAGCGCCTGCATGGCGCTTCGCAGCAGGAGCTGCGCGGCGCTGACTAACAGTACGCTGCATAGGGCCCAGAACGTTCCTTTCACAGGCTTCCTCCCAGTACAATAATGCCAATGATGATAAACCCAACACCCAGCCAGTGATGCGAAGCAACGTTCTCACGCCAGACGGTCTTCGCCGCCAGCGTCACCCAGACAAAATTGAGGCTTAACATAGGGTAAGCAATGCCCACAGGCATACGTTGTAAGACCACCAGCCAGACCAGCATCCCGCAGCCCAATGCCAACAGGGCCAGGCCAAGCCACAGCGCGATATGTACACCACGCCGCCCGGCTTTCGCCGGACGGGTGGCTTGTTTCTGGCAAAGTTGTCCCGCACAGCTGAGCAAGCTTGCCAGTATCAGCCAGAGCCAGGTCATCACTTCGGTAGATACTGAAGGTAGGCCAGACGACCCTGGATATACACGCTGTCCGGTTCTGGCAAATTAGCCCGCTTAAGATCGTCGCTTTTTGACAGCAGAATCACCAGCGATATGCGCCCCTGCTGTCGATGTTCCGCCAGCCACTCTGCGAAATCAGCTTTACCCACAAAACGGTCTTTCACATCAGGGTAATCCAGGCCATAGCGCAGTTCCCCACTCTGACCAAACAGAATGATGTCATTACGCTTAAGCTCCCACGCCAGGCCAGAGGCCACACCGACGTTATTGGCCAGCACAAACCGACTGTCCTGCAGCGGATCGCGCACGGTGTCGACCAGCGACTGCGGCTGTTTGGAATCCACCACCAGGTTAGGAATGGCAAAACCAATCAACAACGCCAGCCCGGCAGGACACAACGCCGCTAACCACCAGCGCTGCTGACTCTGCCTGAGCGTAAACCAGCCCACCACGGCCCAAATCAGGAACGCGACCACCGCGCAGAAGACTTTATACAGCTCAACCGACGTCCAGACCGGGTGTTTAGACAGTCCCCACGGCGAGACGACCAGAGCGGCCACCACGCCAATGGCGCCAAATGCCAGGTTGATCCCCCCGTTAATGCGCAGCACGCGAGCACCTTTTTCCGCCGCGAGGCAGGCATAGCGCGCCATCAGAATCGCCAGCGGGGCGAAGCACGGCAGGATATAGGTCGGCAGCTTGCCTTTGGCAATGCTGAAGAACAGCAACGGCATAACCACCCAGCCCAACAGATAGAACCCGCCAGCCGCGTTTTGCCTGTCATTCCAGCCAAGACGGAACGCGCCGGGCAGCAACGCTAACCACGGCAGGCTACCCGCGACCAGGAACGGCAGGTAATACCAGAATGGCGCTTTGTGCTGGGCATCGCTCTGGGCAAAACGCTGAATATGCTCAACCCAGAAGAAGTAACGCCAGAAATCAGGCTCACGATGAGCAATCGCCAGTGCCCAGGGCAGGACAATCAGCACACAGCTCAGGATTGCCAGCCAGCCAAAAATCAGCACCTCTTTCCAGCGCTTTTGGGCGATAACCCACGGCAGCACGCCAATCACCGGTACTGCCAGCGCCAGGAAGCCTTTGGTCATCACCCCCATACCGCAGGCCAGCCCAAGCAGCACATACCCCCCTGCTTTTCCGGCAACCGTTTCAGCCTGGGAAGCCAGCCAGAAGCTGCACATCGCCGCCACCAGCCACAGGGTGATGATGGGGTCCAGTACGGCATACGTACCGATGCCGTACACCAGGAACAACGTCAGGAAGATAAGGCCGGAGAATATGGCAACGCGTTTATCCCGCCACAGACGCCAGGCCATCCAGATAACCAGCAGCGCCGCAAACCCGGTGGAGAATATGGCCCCGGCGCGCACGGCAAGGTTTGTATCCCCAAACAGCAGTTGCCCGATACTGTTGATCCAGTAGCCCGCAATCGGTTTTTCAAAGTAACGCAGCCCCAGGAAATGCGGGACAACCCAGTCTCCTGATGCCAGCATTTCGCGGCTAATTTCCGCATAGCGCGTTTCATCAGGCTGCCACAGCAGGCGGATATCGACAGGGATGAGGTAGTAAACGATAAACAGTGCGAGAAGCGCTAAGCCATAACGGGCTGTTTTCATGGGGCCGGACTCACGGTTTGTTGATAGCCAAGCCAGCCTTCCCGGCCAGCCAGTTCATTACGTACTATTTTGCCCACGGGCAGGACGCTGAGATCGTCTGGCAGCAGTTCACTCAAGGGACAGAACTGAATCCCCTCCTGAGCAGCCATCGTCAGCAGCTCATCGAAATCATGCTGATACGCAATCCCTTCCACTTCTGCGTGGATGGTATACACCGGCGTACCGGTATCGCGATGCATGCGGTCCAGAATGTAGCGATTGAAATCCTCTGCCTTCACCTCGCGGCCAACCACTTCATCCCAGGTGGGAAGCGTGACCGGGATCTGCACCGTCCCGTAGCGATTTTCCCCTAACAGCGGTAAAAATGGCCCGGTCCCGCGACAGTCGCTGTTGTAGCGGAATGCGAAGGATTCTTTAGCTTTCACAACACGTTGGTCCGCACGCCATCCCGCCACGGCGGAGCAGCGCACAGGCTGGCAGGTAATCGCCTCCAGCTCCAACATACCGCGCTCGACTTCACGGGTCAGGCGCGATATGTCCCAGACGCCAGCCCACGCTTGCCAGGCATGGTGATCCCAGGCATGCAGGCCGACCTCGTGTTGCCGTGTCGCTTCACGGATAATCGCTTCATTACCCGCGCCGATACGCCTGCCGGGCCATGCGGTCCCGGCCAGCAAAATATCCCAGCCATAGAGGGATGCTGCGCGTGAGCGCAGCATTTTGAACAGAAACGCCGGTTTAATCAGACGCCATAAATGGCGTCCCATGTTGTCAGGCCCCACGCTGAAGAAAATGCTTGAACGCACATCGTGCTTGCTCAGCAGTTCCAGCAGTTTGGGTACGCCGTCACGCGTCCCCCTGAAGGTGTCGACATCAATGCGTAAACCGACTTTTTTCATGAGTCCTGTTCCGACAGCTCCACAGTGCGCAGGAAGAAATCGAGCGTCTCATCAATAGTCAGCTCCATTTTCACCGTCGGCGTCCAGTTCAGGCAGCGTTTCGCATTGCGAATGCTTGGCTTACGGTGCTCAACGTCCTGATACCCTTTACCGTAGTAGCTGCTGCTTTCCACTTCACGGAAACCGGCAAACGGCGGGAATTTATCGCGCAGTGGATGGCGCTCAAAGCTTGCCAGCAACATCTCTGCCAGTTCACGAATGCTCGCTTCGTTGTCCGGGTTACCGATGTTGATGATCTCACCGTTGCAGCGGTTATCTTTGTTTTCGATGATGCGGAACAGCGCTTCGATACCATCGCTGATATCAGTAAAGCAGCGTTTCTGTTTGCCGCCTTCGATAAGCTTGATTGGGGAGCCCTCAACCAGGTTCAGGATCAGCTGCGTGATCGCACGTGAGCTACCGATACGCGCCGCGTTCAGGTTATCCAGACGTGGGCCCATCCAGTTAAACGGACGGAACAGGGTAAAGCGCAGGCCTTCTTTCTCACCGTAGGCCCAAATCACGCGGTCCAGCAGTTGTTTGGAGACGGAATAAATCCAGCGCTGTTTGTTGATCGGCCCGACCACCAGATTGGAGGTGTCTTCATCGAAGTTTTTGTCGGTACACATGCCGTACACTTCAGAGGTGGACGGGAAGATGATGCGTTTGTCGTATTTTACGCAATCGCGGATGATCTTCAGGTTCTCTTCGAAGTCCAGCTCGAACACGCGCAGCGGGTTACGGGTGTACTCAATCGGCGTAGCAATGGCAACCAGCGGCAGCACCACGTCGCATTTTTTAATGTGATATTCGATCCATTCGGAATGGATGCTGATATCCCCTTCCACGAAGTGGAAACGCGGGTTATCAAGGAAACGGCTGATCGCATCAGAGCCGATATCCAGACCATAGATTTCGTAGTTATCGTCTTTGAGCAGACGTTCGGTCAGGTGGTTCCCGATAAAGCCGTTCACGCCGAGGATCAACACGCGAGTGCGGCGTTTGATGGCAACAACTGGCGCACTGGTGATCAGCGCCCCGGTCACCAGACCTAAAGACTGTGCCAGCTGAGTACCCTGAACATACAGACCGTTATCGGTTTGTCCGGTGACGATCTCCAGAGCTTGCTCACCACAGCTCACGATCAGCGGGGAGACAGAGATAACGGTACCCGGTTTTGCCGCTGGAATGTCGTCGCGCACGCGGGATTTCCAGACGATAAATTTGCTGACACCCGCAAAACTGTAAGCGCCCGGCCATGGATCGGTCACCGCACGCACCAGGTTGTGCAGCTGGCGAGCGGGTTTGTTCCAGTCCAGACGACCATCTTCCGGTGCGCGGCGGCCAAAGGTGCTCGCTTTGCTCTCATCCTGCGCAGTCTCGCTGAACGTACCGCCAAGGATCGCTGGCAGTGCATCACGCAGCAGCGTCTGCGCGGTTGCATTCAGCTTTTGATGCAGCTGCAGCGCCGTCTCGTCGGCATCAATAGCCACTTTCTGCTGTGCCACGATAGCGCCCGCATCCGCACGATGCACCATACGGTGCAGGGTCACGCCGGTTTCGGTTTCACCATTGACCAGTACCCAGTTCAGCGGCGCGCGGCCACGGTAGGCCGGCAGCAGGGAGCCGTGAAGGTTGAATGCCCCTTTGGCGGCCAGACCTAAGATCTCGTCGGAAATCAGGTTACGGTAGTAGAACGAGAAGATAACATCAGGCGCGAGCGCGCGGATGCGATCCACCCACAGCGGGTGGTTTACATCGTCCGGTGCATAAACCGGAATACCACGCTCAGCGGCGATACGCGCTACAGAGCCGAAAAAGTTGTTCTCTCCCGCCGTGTCCGGATGAGTAAAGATTGCAGCAATGTCGTAGCCCGCTTCCAGCAGGGCCAGCGTGCCCGTGCACCCCATATCGTGATAGGCAAATACAACAGCTTTCATGGGTGGATTTCCTCTTGAGATGCTTTGTGTTCCTGACGGACAACACGTTGAATAAAGTAGCGCGGACGTGCGCGAACATCGTTATAGATACGGCCAATGTATTCACCCAGCAGGCCCATTCCGACAAACTGGGCGCCGATGAACATAAACAGTACGGCAAAGAGCATGAAGACCCCTTCCGCCGCCCACTGCGGGCCAAAGACCAGGCGCAGCACGACCAACAGTACGGACAGCGCAAACCCGGCCACGGCGATGATGCTGCCGAAAACGCTCAGCAGGCGCAGCGGTGTGGTGGTCAGGCAGGTGATGAGGTCGTACATCAGGTTGATGAGGCGCATAAAGCTGTACTTCGACTCCCCATGCTCGCGCTCGGCATGCATAACCGGGATTTCCGTGGCCTTGCGGGCAAAGGTGTTAGCGAGAATCGGAATAAAGGTGCTGCGCTCATGGCAATGAAGCATGGCGTCGACAATATGGCGGCGGTAGGCGCGCAGCATGCAGCCATAATCGCCCATCGCTTTACCGGTGGTGCGCTGGATAAGGCGGTTGATGGTGCGTGAGGCCAGCTTACGGAACATACTGTCCTGACGGTTTTGACGCACCGTGCCGACGACGTCATAGCCTTCATCGGCTTTCGCCACCAGGCGCGGGATCTCTTCCGGCGGGTTTTGCAGGTCAGCGTCCAGGGTGATGATCAGATCGCCCGTGACGTGGCTGAACCCGGCCATAATGGCGGAGTGCTGGCCGTAATTACGGTTGAGCAACACGGCCACAACATGGCTGCCTTCTACCTGTGCGGCTTCGGTCAGCATCAGAGCGGAATTATCACTGCTGCCATCATCCACCAGCAGAATTTCATACGCTTTGCCCATGGTGTCGCAGGCGGCGGTTGTGCGGCGGATCAGTTCAGGCAGGCTCTCCTGCTCGTTATAAACAGGGATCACCACAGAAACTTTTTGTACAGGCGGTGCACTGAACATATCAATTTCCTGCAAGCTGATGGAGCGCGGTAATGACGCGGGTTGTGTCGTCATGAGTCATGTCCGGGAAAAGAGGGAGAGAACAAATACGCGCGCTATTCCATTCTGAATTCGGGAGCGATACATCAGGAAAACGCTCGCGGTAGTATTTTTGCGTATGCGCCGCGCGGAAGTGCAGGCCAGTACCGATGCCTTTCTCTTTCAGCGCTGCCATCAGGTTGTCGCGTGAAATCCCGCAGCGCGCTTCATCAACGCGAATGATAAACAGGTGCCAGGCGTGCACATGCGGCCATGACGGAATGGTGAGCGGCTGGAACGGCGTATCGGCAAGCTCCCGCAGGTAGCGTTCAGCAATTTCCTGGCGTCGTTTGTTGGCTTCTTTCAGTTTGCCCAACTGCACCAGCGCCAGCGCGGCGTTGATATCCGCCAGGTTGTATTTATAGCCCGGGGAAATCACTTCTGCCTGCGGCGCACGACCGTGCGTCTGGCGGTCATACGCGTCGACACCCAGGCCGTGGAATTTCAGGCTGCGGATCCGCGCAGCAAGTTGCGCGTTATCCGTCACCACGAGACCGCCTTCTGCACAGGTCATATTTTTAATGGCGTGGAAAGAGAAAATCGCCGTTCCCTTCCAGCCGACATGACGGTCTTTATAGTAAGTACCGGCAGCATGCGCCGCATCTTCAATCACCGGAATACCGTGGCGTTCACCAATGGCGTGGATGGCGTCGATTTCACATGGTGCGCCGGCATAATGAACGGGGATAATCGCTTTGGTACGCGGGGTGATGGCAGCTTCAACCGCTTCGGGTGTCACCATCAAGGTATCTTTGTCCACATCAATCATTACCGGCGTTGCGCCCAGTAAAACGATCATATTCAGAGTGGAGACCCAGGTCTGGGAGGGGGTAATGACTTCATCGCCCGGGCCAATATCCAGCGCCATCAGCGTGACATGCATTCCTGCTGTTGCAGAACAAACGGCAATTGCATGCTGGTTCCCGGTAAGTTGACAGAATGCCTCTTCAAGTTCCTGATTCTTAGGCCCCGTGGTGATCCAGCCCGACATCAAAACGTCCTGAAGCGCCGCAATTTCCTCAGCGCCCATCGACGGTCGCGAAAAAGGCAGAAAATCACTCATTATTAATTTCCTTGCTGTATTAAAGGCGTCATCTTTTACTGCGCTGTCGTAATGGGCAGCTCAATGGGATCATGCAAGATGGTTATTAAATAAAGACCAAATAAAATTAAGTCGCTATAACAGTTATGTCAACAAACCATCAACTGAAACAAAGTAGCGGTGTTTTCTTAGGAAAAAATTAAGACAGGCGAGAAGCAGAAGGGGGACAGCACATTAAGAATGACAAGAAGTCTTTTTACAACAGCAAGATAGCTATTATGTTAAATTTTTCACGTTTTTGTGGGAAGCCTCACAGCACTTACGACAATATTTCATTTCTTTTACATTGAGATTATAAGAAAAGTAAATGAATACTCAACCAAAATTAAAACCCCGGCGGTTTCGGCGGAAATAGACCGTCCTCCGGGAACTTTTTATTAATATGAATTGTCGCGGAATCAACTGTCGCGCTTAGTTAAGATTAGCAGGAAAATCATTTGGTAATTCACTGGCTGCGCAGGCAATAACGCTTTCATTATCCGCACCGCAATCGCGTACAAAGGTGATCGTAGCAAACTCATCAATCACTTCAGTTGGATAGGCCGGACCTGCATCGCGATAGCTATTCATAAGAGGAATATGATCGTTCTGGAAGCAGACGGTTTTTTCCGGATTGTTCATGACCCAGCGCGGGAAGAAGATGGTGCCGTGAAACAGTTTATCGCCCAGGTTTACAATCAGGCTCACATCCGTCCCGGTTGGCTCTGTCCAGGAAATTTTATAGATACTCTCCCCTACCCGTACGATATAGGCCTGCTGATCTTTTACCCAACGGTTTGCCACAAGACCGCTATGAATACGGTAATCAAGGGTGGTCTCATTTTTTACGTAAATCTCGTAGTTCCAGCCATTGTCATAGGTATAAACAAGGTGTTTGCCAACGAAGCCGCTTAAGTCGTGTTTGTCGAAGGTGTTCATAAGATGTCTCCTTTGTTTTGATGAGACGATCGTACCCCTTCAAAAAATGGATGAATAACGCTATGTTTTAATCAAACTCATCCAAAATTTAGATATGTCATGCACAAGACGACGCTGGAACAATGGTCTTTACTGGTGAAAGTGGTTGAGGCCGGTAGCTTTGCCAAAGCAGCGGAAGAAACCCATCGCAGCCAGTCCTCCGTCAGCTATAACCTGGCGTTGTTGCAGGAGAGGCTGGGCGTGGCGCTGCTGGCGCCGGAAGGACGACGAGCGGTGCTAACCCCAGCCGGAGAACTTCTTCTCAACCAGGTGAAACCGTTGCTGAAAGCGTTTTCGTATGTTGAGACGCGCGCAGGTACCCTTCGCAACGGGATGCGCACACGGTTGGATCTGGTCGTAGACACGGTTTTCCCGCGTCGCCGCCTGTTCGCCATTCTGCGTCAGTTCCAGCAGCAGTATCCACAAACCCACGTACGCCTCACCGAAGTGCTTGAAACGTCCCGTGCCGATGCCATAAATGACGAAGCCGATATCATGGTTCTGACGCGCCGCCAGGACATGACAGGGCTCGGCGAATGGCTGATGAATATCGACTTTGTCGCCGTGGCGCATCATCAGCATCCCCTTTTCACCCTCGACGTACCGCTTAACGATGACATGCTGCGCCCGTGGCCGCTCATCCAGATTGCGGACAACCAGACTACCGCACGCGCTGCCGGCGAGTCGTGGACGTTTTCCACCATTGATGCCGCCATTGAAGCCGTTGTCTCTCAGGTTGGCTACGGCTGGCTGCCAGAAGAACGCATCCAGACCCAGCTGGATCAAGGTGTACTGAAACGTCTGCCGCTGAGCCACGGCGCGCGCAGAGCAACGCCGCTTCACCTGATTGTTAAACGCTCCCTCACCCCGCTTGATGAGCAGGTTGAGACGCTGGTGCGCCTTTTTAGCCATGAGCCATCATCACCACCTGCTACGCTTTAAGGTCCGAACGTTAAAACGATAAGGAGTGGATGATGAAAATCGACTTTGCGGGGAAAGTGGCGCTGGTGACCGCCTCAACCGGCGGGATCGGGTTCGCTATTGCCAGAGGTCTGGCGGAAAGTGGTGCGGAAGTAATCGTCAATGGCCGCAGCACGGAATCGGTGAATAAAGGTATTCAACAGCTTCAGCAGGTAGTGCCAGGCGTGCAGGTGCGTGCCGCGATCGCCGATCTCAGTACGGCAGAAGGGGTCGAGTCGCTTGTGAAGGTCGCGGGCCACGTTGATATCCTGGTTAACAACGCTGGAATTTACGGACCGCAGGATTTCTATGCCACCGACGATGACACCTGGGAGCGTTACTGGCAGACCAACGTGATGTCCGGCGTACGCCTCTCCCGCGCCTTGCTGCCGGGCATGGTGCAGAAAGGCTGGGGACGCGTGGTGTTTATTTCCTCCGAGTCGGCCTGCAATATCCCGGCGGATATGATCCACTACGGCGTGACCAAAACGGCGCAGCTTTCGCTCGCACGCGGCCTGGCGAAGTTCGTGGCGGGAAGTGGTGTGACGGTCAACAGCGTGTTGCCAGGACCGACGATGTCTGATGGTTTCGCCGAAATGATGAAGGATGAAATCGAAAAAACCGGTAAGTCGCTGGAACAGCTGGCGAAAGAGTTTGTGATGGCCAACCGTCCCAGCTCGGTTATCCAGCGCGCGGCCACGGTTGAAGAGGTGGCCAATATGGTGATTTATGTCTGTTCGACCCAGGCCTCCGCCACCTCGGGCGCGGCATTGCGCGTCGATGGCGGCGTCGTGGATGACATCATTTGATATCGTCAGGCTGCACTGCCCGCGACCCGACGGGCAGTAATGTAGTGCTCTTGCCAGTAGTCGTCCGTCAGGGTTGAGACCGTTACCCCCTGGCTACTTGAAGCATGAATAAACTGGCTATTGCCAATATAAACGCCTACGTGCTTGCGGTTCGGTCCCGTCTGGAAGAACACCAGGTCTCCTGCCTTCAGGCGATATTGCGCCACCTGCACGCCGCGATGGATCTGTTCGCTCGTCGTGCGCAGTAAATTAAGGTGTACCGCATCGCTGAACAGATGTTGCATCAGTGCCGAGCAATCCACCCCGCGATGCGTGGTTCCGCCCCACTGATACTGGGTCCCCTTCCATTTCTGGTATTGATCGAGGATGCGCGAGCGTAGCGGGCCTGTTTCGTGGTGAAACAGAGCCGATTTCGCTGGCGATACTGCAAATGCGCTGTTCATCGAGATCATGGATGCAGGCAGCTCAAAACTGAATGCGGAAAATGAAGCAAAACTTAACGTGAGGATTGAAATAAGCGATCTGAACGTCATATCAAAAAAGGATCTGAGAGTGAATTATTCCTTACCTGTGGGGGCCAATGTTCCCCCGAAAAATCTTTCAATGCGGCGATAATATAGACAGGGTATTTTTTAACCAATCTTTATCGAGGCCAAAAATGGACTCACTTTCAGATCGCAAGATCGATAAAAAAATGGTTGTGATGTAAGGACTGTCCAGGTAAAGCAGGTAAACTAATCAACAGAATGTGTATTTCAGCTAAGACGTATTTATGACCAATATGATTGCCGACGAGACGGTGGCAAAATCCAACGTGCTCTCTGTCTTTGACTTTGATGGAACATTAACGCACCACGACAGCTTTATCCCTTTCCTGCGTTTTGCCTTTGGTAAACGTTACTTCGCGGGCCGCCTGGTGCGTATGGCGCTGCCAACGCTCCACTGCGTGCGCCGCAAGCTGACGCGCGATGAGCTGAAAGAAGTGCTGATTAAAACGTTCCTGACAGGCGTGGATGAACACTGGTTACGCCAGCAGGCGGAAGCCTTTTGCGAAAAGTACTGGGATAAGCTGATGCGTCCGGCTGGCGTGCTGGCCGTTGCTGCAGAGGTGAACTCCGGCGCGGAAGTGACAATCTGTTCCGCTTCTCCTGCCCTGGTGCTACAGCCGTGGGCTGACAAACTCGGCATTAAGCTGATTGGCACACAGCTGGAAGTGAAAAACGGTAAACTGACAGGACGTATCACGGGCAATAACTGCCGCTGTGCTCAGAAAGTGGCAAGGCTGGAAAAGGTGTATGGCGATCTCAACGCGTATCACCTGCGCGCCTGGGGAGACACTCGCGGCGATCACGAACTGCTGGCAGCCGCGCAGGATCCACACTGGCGGCATTTCCATCACCCGCGTAAGCGTCGGAATTCACCGATTAAATAGCCTTTTCACCCTCACCCCACGGGGCGAGGGTGAAAAGCGGTGCATCAGGCCTCACGTTTTCCAGGAAACATCACACTCGCAATAATGCCTAGCGCCAGCACGCCTAATACCACAAACAGGCTGGCCGTCGCGCCAATGCTGTAACCATGATGCCAGAAGTGGTCGGTTGCATTCAGACCCAGCTTGAAGGCCACGAAGAACAGTAACAACACCACGGCTTTCTCAAGGTGCACCAGATACTGTTTCAGCGCTTCCAGTACGAAATAGAGCGTACGCAGGCCGAGAATGGCGAACATCATGGCGCTATAGATAATCAGCGGTTCGCGACTCACGGCAATAATCGCCGGGACCGAGTCAAACGCGAACATCACGTCAGAAAGCTCCACAACCGCCACGCAGAGCAGCAGTGGTGTTGCGTAGCGCTTCGCCTTCTTCACGCGTCCAACCATCACGTCCTGGTTTTCCGGTTTTTCAAGCTCAGCATCGACCTCTTTCTGGGTCAGAATAAAGGCATTGCTGCTGATTTTCGGCCAGACAGGATAGAAACGTTTCACCAGGCGATAAGCGAGATGACCAGAGTAATCTTCCACTTCGTCACTCTCTTCATTGCGTTTGAGCATCATCACCGCTGTCCAGCCAACGACCAGCGCGAAAATCACTTCGACGTAAGGCCCCAGACTGAGCAGGCTTGTCCCAATAGCCACGAAGATGCCACGGAATACAATCGCGCCGAGCACGCCCCAGTAAAGTACGCGGTGACGATACTTATCCGGCACACCAAACCAGGCAAAAATGGCCATCATTACAAACAGGTTATCGACAGAAAGCACCTCTTCAAGCGCGTAACCCGTGAGGAACAGACTTGCCATCTCGGCGCCGTGGTGAACATACAGGAATCCGGCGAACGCCATTGCCATCATGACCCAGAACAGGGACCACATGGCGGCACTTTTGAGCGAGATCGGTTTATCGTGACGGTGCATAAAGAGGTCGATAAACATCGCCCCTACGGCCATCACAACAAAGACAACAACGGTTTCCGTCGGGAAACCGAGATGAGCAGCAGACATACACAACACCATACAAACTGACATAAGCCAGTAACAGAAAAAGATCGTTACTTTAGCACACCCGTCGTTCAGGCGCTCATGCCACGCAAACGCTGCAGTACCGCCACCAGAACCGCCACAGACCAGCCCACCATTAGCGCGCCCACGAGCCCTTCCACACCGCCGATGAGCCGCCAATTCTCGGGTAACGTGACGTCGCCGTACCCGACAGTGGCATAACTGACCAGTGAAAAGTAGAAACTGGTGTTCCAGTCATTAAATGCATCAATGACGAAATAAAACGCCGCAAATAGCCCGGCTTCAAGAAGATGGGCGAAAATCATGGAGATAACGATGCCGACATTACGTAAAACAATACGTACCGCAGAATCGACTTCTAATTTAATGAATTTTAAAACGCCAAACATCCACAGTGAATGGATCACCACGGTTAGGGTAAGCAAAATAATAATACTGAGTAGTTGCATGACGTGTGCTCTGACCAAAAAGAGTATGGCCCCGCGAACGCAGCGGGGCATCTGGTCGAAGCTTAGTTGAATGGAGAGAAAAAGTTGGTGCAATAATTGCGGGGCGTGATTATTTCTCTGCCAGCGCCTGAGCACATGCCCAGGCACTTGCCCATGCCCACTGGAAGTTGTACCCGCCAAGCCAGCCTGTGACGTCCATCACTTCGCCAATAAAATAGAGCCCCGGCACGTTGCGCGCTTCCATGGAGCGGGAAGAGAGTTCATTCGTGTCGACCCCGCCCAGCGTGACTTCTGCGGTGCGGTAGCCTTCCGTGCCGTTTGGCTGCACGCGCCAGTTTGTCAGCGTCTCCACCAGCGTCTCCTGCTCGCGGCTGTTAAGCTGCTTGAGCGAAACATCCGGGATCTGCCCCAGCACCTGCAAACATTCCACCAGACGCTTCGGCAGCTGCATTGCCAGGGTATTTTTCAGGCTCTGATTCGGGTGTGCCGCACGCTGCTCGTTGAGGAAGGCATCCAGATCGCAATCGGGAAGCAGGTTAACCGTGACAAACTCCCCCGGCAGCCAGTAGCTGGAGATCTGCAGTACCGCCGGTCCGGAGAGGCCGCGGTGAGTGAAGAGCAGGTTTTCGCGGAACACCGTACCGTCTTCAGCGGTAATCACTGACGGAACAGATACCCCGGAGAGCGTCTGGAGCTGTTCCAGCAGTGGTTTATGCAGCGTAAACGGCACCAGGCCCGCACGCGTTGGCAGCACCTTCAGGCCGAACTGCTCGGCAATCTTGTAGCCAAACGGCGAGGCGCCCAGTCCCGGCATCGAAAGACCGCCGCTGGCGATCACCAGGCTGTCGGTGCTGACGGTTTCACCGTTGAGTTGCAGCGTGTAACCTTGCTCATCACGCGCAACGTCCAGCACTTCCGTGCGCAGGCGCATCGTTACACCGCCCTTCTCGCACTCGGCCACCAGCATATCGACAATCTGCTGCGCGGAATCGTCGCAGAACAGCTGACCCAACGTCTTCTCATGCCACGCAATACCGTGTTTACCCACGAGGTCGATAAAGTCCCACTGGGTGTAACGCGCCAGCGCAGATTTGCAAAAATGACGGTTTTGGCTCAAATAGGCCGCGGGTTCAACATACAGATTAGTAAAGTTGCAGCGCCCACCGCCAGACATCAGGATCTTACGGCCTGGTTTTTTACCGTTATCCAGTAACAGCACGCGACGACCCGCTTGTCCGGCCATCGCCGCACAAAACATACCCGCCGCACCGGCGCCAATGACCACGGCATCAAACCTTTCCACGTCAAAACCCTCTTTGTTCACTGCCGCGGATTGTAAAGTTTCCTCTGTGGTCACACCAGCGTAAAAAGATATTACAAAGCCATTTCATTGAAATTTAAAGAATATCCTTTCAGGCACTTTTCCCAAATCAGGTGGTATGTCAAAAAAAGTCTATATTTCACTTTGCCCGCCGTGCATTTGTCCTGGATAATGCGCCGCGTTCATGTCCTCAAAATGGCGTAACGTCCTATGCTACATTTGTTTGCCGGCCTGGATTTACATACCGGGCTTTTATTATTGCTTGCTCTGGTTTTTGTACTGTTTTACGAAGCGATCAACGGCTTCCACGACACTGCAAACGCAGTAGCAACGGTTATTTACACTCGCGCAATGCGATCGCAACTGGCGGTTGTTATGGCGGCGGTATTTAACTTTTTTGGTGTCCTCCTGGGCGGACTGAGCGTTGCGTATGCCATTGTGCATATGTTGCCAACGGATCTGCTGCTTAACGTAAGTTCTGGCCATGGCCTCGCTATGGTGTTCTCAATGCTGCTTGCTGCAATTATCTGGAACCTCGGTACCTGGTATTTCGGCCTGCCTGCATCCAGTTCTCACACTCTCATCGGCGCGATTATCGGTATCGGGTTAACTAACGCCCTGATGACCGGTACATCGGTTGTTGATGCGTTAAACATCCCGAAAGTGCTGGGGATTTTTGCCTCGCTTATCGTCTCCCCAATTGTGGGTCTGGTGGTTGCAGGTGGATTAATTTTCATCCTGCGTCGTTACTGGAGCAACACGAAAAAGCGCTCCCGTATTCACCTGACTCCGGCAGAACGTGAGAAGAAAGACGGTAAGAAAAAACCGCCATTCTGGACACGTATCGCTCTGATCATTTCTGCAATCGGCGTGGCTTTCTCACACGGTGCGAACGATGGTCAGAAAGGCATTGGTCTGGTGATGTTGGTTCTGATTGGCGTTGCGCCAGCAGGTTTCGTGGTTAACATGAATGCCTCCGGATACGAAATCACCCGTACCCGTGATGCGGTGAATAACGTCGAGATCTATTTCCAGCAGCATCCTGATCTTCTCAAGAAAGCGACCGGCGTTGACCAGTTGATTCCTTCTCCGGAAGCAGGCGCTACCACCGTACCAGGCGAGTTCCACTGCCATCCGGCAAACGCGATTAACGCGCTGGAACGTGCGAAAGGCATGCTGGGCACTATCGAGAGTTATGACAAACTGACCGTTGAACAGCGTGGTCAGCTGCGTCGCATTATGCTGTGCATCTCTGATGTGACGGATAAAGTGGCGAAGCTACCTGACGTGAATGCTGATGACCAGCGTCTTCTGAAGAAACTGAAAGGCGATATGCTCAACACCATCGAGTACGCGCCAATCTGGATCATCATGGCGGTCGCGCTGGCGCTCGGTATCGGTACGATGATTGGCTGGCGTCGTGTGGCGACCACCATCGGCGAGAAGATCGGTAAGAAAGGCATGACCTATGCGCAGGGTATGTCCGCGCAGATGACGGCGGCCGTGTCTATCGGTCTGGCGAGCTATACCGGTATGCCAGTGTCTACCACTCACGTACTTTCTTCATCGGTGGCAGGTACCATGATTGTTGACGGTGGCGGTCTGCAGCGCAAAACCGTGACCAACATTCTGATGGCCTGGGTATTCACCCTTCCGGCCTCTATCCTGTTGTCTGGTGGCCTGTACTGGATTTCGCTGAAGCTGATTTAATCAGTTGAAGGCGACAAAAAAGCGGGTCAGGAAACTGACCCGCTTTTTTTATGCGTAGATAACTGTCTTGAAAGGTTTGAAAACCATAAGGATTTCCTGAACATTTTTTGCTCAAACCAATTGCAAAGATAAAACTATGATAGCGGTCAGAAAAAAACCAGACAAAGGAGAATGTATGGCTTCTGTCCCTATTCCAGGTCCCGGCTCAATTGTTATAGTGAACAACATGCGTGAAGCACGTCTGCACGGTATGTCGCGTAATATGGCCACCCCCTCAACGTATTATTGGTTCTACCAAAAAGTTCGAAATGGCGGTCCCTGGGATTATAAAAAATTCGATCCCTATTTTGCTGCATTTGGTAATTTCAACTTCGGAGCCGCTGGCACTGCGGCGGGTATCCCTGCAAACATCCTTCTTATGGGAGCTGGCTGGGCTCAAGGCCGTGCAGGCACCTCAAAACCTGAATGGGGACAATGGTACGAAAAGCCGCCTTACGGAGACGACCCAACCGACCAACGCAATATCAGAGAAGGAATAGACTATGCCATTCAAAACGGCTATTAAATGGATTCATCGCCTTGTTACCGTTTCGCTTCTGGCGCTGGTCATTGGTTTTCTCTGGCTAAACCACCAGCCCAGTCAGCAAAAGAGCGATGAGCTACAGCGCGTTTATAAATTATCTGATAGCGTCTGGCTCTATATGACAGTGAACAATCAGGGTGGCGCAACCGTGCCAACAATCTACCGTTACTACCTCTCGGGGGAAATATCAGGGAATGATGCTGACGTTATCCATCAGCTTGCTATGAAGCATCCTGTTATTGAAGGTACAGGCACGATTACCACTGCCAGTATGGATACAAACGGGGAAGTGAAAATTACCTATAGCGGGAAAGTTATCTCAATTCAGGACAATATCTCAAATCTCCGGTTCTCAGTTACGCCCTGAACCAGATGAAATCAGGCGGGGCTTACCCCGCCTGCTGTGAAGCTCAATGCCAAATCATCAATGCAACCATACTGACCACGACCAGACCACATAAGGCGCTGGTCAAAATGAACTGACGACGCAGGCGCTCGCAACGACGGATAAACTCTTCATCGTGATGATCGCGGTAGCGCTGGTAGTAGATGTATCCCACCAGACGCATCTGTTTGCTGGGCTGTCCATGCGAGGTGAAGAAACCTCCACCGTCCACATACTGATAAAGCAACGGATCGCAACCACGAAGTACCACCAACAGCGCACGTAACGATGAGAAGTAGCGCGCCATATTCACTATGCAAACCACACATAGCGCCCAAAACAATGCGACGGTGCTAATCATACATCCTCCCCGGCGTCCGCCCACGAAGCAAGGCTTCTGAGCTACCGCACCCCAATGCCCTGACAGACAGTTCAGTGAAAGAATGACCAAAATCGATCCGGTTCGCATTTTAAAATCCGAACGGCTCATTAAATAGTGTAGGAGATCCGTTAATTTTTTTGCCACAAGGTTAATCGTTATCAACACCAAAGCTTGAAAAATATGTTTAACTGGGCCGTAATAAAGTATCAGACGGCGGCATTCTCGTATTAGTCATCGATAACTTAAGGAAGGAGTAACACTATGGCTTACAAACACATTCTCATCGCGGTAGACCTCTCCCCGGAGAGCAAAGTACTGGTTGATAAAGCAGTATCCATGGCACGTCCCTACAACGCGAAAGTATCTCTGATTCACGTTGATGTGAATTACTCCGACCTCTATACCGGTCTGATCGACGTCAATCTCGGCGATATGCAGAAACGCATCTCCGAAGAGACTCACCATGCTCTGAGCGAACTGTCGACTAACGCAGGTTATCCGATCACCGAAACCTTAAGCGGTAGCGGCGACCTGGGCCAGGTGCTGGTCGATGCAATTAAGAAATACGATATGGATCTGGTGGTATGCGGTCACCATCAGGACTTCTGGAGCAAGCTGATGTCTTCAGCGCGCCAGCTGATTAACACCGTTCACGTGGATATGCTGATTGTTCCACTGCGTGACGAAGAAGACGAGTAAGTGCGTTAAATTCCCCTCAGCCTAACCCTCTCCCACAGGGAGAGGGAATAGATCGAGGACGTAGGCCGGGTAAGGCGAAGCCGCCACCCGGCTTTTTTTATTCCGGCGTACCGGCATAAATATCAAACCGGTGCCCTTTGGTGGTCACCGCATTGGTCGTCGCAACGTCCGCAAGCGGCGGCGCATAGTCCGGGCGTTTCACTACCACACGCTTCGTCGCTAACTGGCGAGCAGGCCCCAGCAAACCATCTGCATCCAGGTCCGGTCCCACCAGCGACTGAAACACACGCATCTCTTTCTTCACCAGCGCACTTTTCTGCTTATGCGGGAACATCGGATCAAGATAGACCACCTGCGGGCGCGGGGTAATATCGGTCAGCGCCGTCAGGCTGGAGGCGTGGATCAGCTGCAAACGCTCCTGCAACCACGGGCCGATTTCCGGATCTGCATAGCCACGCACCAGACCGTCGTCGAGCAGTGCGGCCACCACAGGATTCCGTTCCAGCATCCGCACATGACAACCCACGGATGCCAGCACAAACGCATCACGCCCTAACCCCGCCGTGGCATCCACCACATCCGGCAGATAGCTTCCCTTGATGCCGACCGCTTTAGCAACCGCTTCACCACGACCGCCACCAAACTTACGTCGGTGTGCCATTGCACCGCCAACAAAGTCGACAAAAATACCGCCGAGTTTTGGTTCGTCGCGCTTACGTAATTCGAGATGCTCTGGCGTCATCACCAGCGCCATCAGGTTTTCATCATCATGCTCCAGCCCCCAGCGGGCGGCCAGAACAGATAAGGCGCCGTCTCCGGCGCCTGTTTCATCGACTAAGCAGATCTTCACGTAGCAATCAGCCTTTGATCCCGTAATGCTCCAGCATCGCATCCAGCTGCGGCTCGCGGCCACGGAAGCGTTTGAACAGCTCCATCGGCTCTTCTGAACCCCCGCGGGTCAGGATGTTATCGAGGAACGACTGGCCAGTTTCGCGGTTAAAAATCCCTTCCTCTTCGAAACGAGAGAAGGCATCTGCCGCCAGCACGTCGGCCCACAGGTAGCTATAGTAACCTGCCGCGTAGCCGCCTGCGAAGATGTGGCTGAACGCGTGCGGGAAGCGGCCCCAGGTTGGCCCAGGAATGACGGCAACCTGCTTTTTAATCTCAGCCAGGGTCTCGAGGATTTTAGCCCCTTGCTCCGGGCTGAACTCGGCGTGCAGGCGGAAATCGAACAGGCCGAACTCCAGCTGACGCAGGATAAACATCGCCGCCTGGTAATTTTTCGCTGCCAGCATTTTATCCAGCAGTTCTTTCGGCAGCGGTTCGCCGGTCTCATAGTGACCAGAGATAAACGCCAGTGCGTCCGGCTCCCAGCACCAGTTTTCCATAAACTGGCTTGGCAGTTCGACCGCATCCCACGGCACACCGCTGATCCCGGCCACGCCAGCGGTTTCGATGCGGGTCAGCATATGGTGCAGACCGTGGCCGAACTCGTGGAACAGGGTGATCACTTCGTCGTGGGTAAACAGCGCAGGTTTGCCATTCACTGGACGGTTGAAGTTACAGGTCAGATAAGCGACCGGCTTCTGCAGAGAACCGTCGGCTTTACGCATCTGGCCCACGCAGTCGTCCATCCACGCCCCGCCGCGTTTGTTCTCACGCGCGTAGAGATCGAGGTAAAAACTGCCACGCAGCTCGTTCTTCTCGTCATACAGCTCGAAGAAACGTACGTCCGGATGCCAGACGTCAATGTCGGTACGTTCTTTTGCGGTGATGCCATAGATGCGTTTAACCACTTCGAACAGACCGTTAACGGCTTTGTTTTCCGGGAAGTACGGGCGCAACTGCTCGTCGCTGATGCTGTAGAGGTGCTGCTTCTGTTTTTCGCTGTAGTAAGCGATGTCCCACGGCTGCAACTCGTCCACGCCGAACTCCGCCTTCGCGAAAGCACGCAACTGAGCCAGCTCTTTCTCACCCTGAGGACGGGCGCGTTTGGCCAGGTCGGTCAGGAAATCGAGTACCTGCTGTGGATTTTCCGCCATTTTGGTAGCGAGGGATTTATCAGCATAGTTTTCAAAGCCCAGCAGTTGCGCCAGCTCGTGACGCAGAGCCAGAATTTCAGCCATCACCGGGCTGTTGTCCCATTTACCGGCATTCGGCCCCTGGTCGGAGGCGCGGGTGCTGTAAGCGCGGTACATCTCTTCGCGCAACGCCTGGTTGTCGCAGTAGGTCATCACCGGCAGGTAGCTCGGGATATCCAGGGTTAACAGGAAACCTTCCTGCTCTTTCGCTTCGGCCTGCGCTTTTGCCGCCGCCAGCGCGCTTTCCGGCATCCCGGCCAACTGCGCTTCGTCGGTAATCAGCTTCGTCCAGCCCATGGTGGCGTCGAGCACGTTGTTGCTGTACTGATTACCCAGTTCAGACAGGCGCGCGGCAATTTCACCGTAGCGGGTCTGCTTCTCTTTTGGCAGACCAATCCCGGACAGCTCAAAATCACGCAGGGCGTTATCGACCGATTTTTTCTGCGCCGTGTTCAGTTCAGCATAGTAGTCGCCGTCGCGCAGGTCGCGATACGCTTTGTAGAGCCCTTCGTGCTGGCCGACCCAGGTGCTGTACTCAGAGAGCAGCGGCAGAGTCTGTTCGTAGGCTTCACGCAGTTCCGGACTGTTTTTAACCGAGTTCAGATGGCTCACCGGTGAGAAGATACGTCCCAGCACGTCGTCCACTTCGGCCAGCGGCTGACACAGATTTTCCCAGCTGTACGGCGCGCCCTGCGCTACCACGCTTTCTACCGCCGCGCGGCAGTTGTCCAGCGATTGCGTAACGGCTGGAACCACATGCTCAGGGAGGATTTTAGAAAATGGTGGCAACGAAAAAGGCGTCAGTAATGGATTGGTCATAAACGCTGTCCTGTTGAATAAGATGAATGAAGCGCGCATCCGGCGCTGTGCATATGGTCCAGTAATGGGGTTAAGTGTAGAGGATTTCAATGCCTGCGCTTACCGGGCTGACGGGTAATCTGTGCCGTTCTGCTGTAAACTGTGGCAAATCGTCATTTCAGCGGAATTTCATTACTCATGCTCAGTTATCGCCACAGCTTTCACGCAGGCAACCACGCCGATGTCCTCAAACACACCGTTCAGAGTCTGATCATCGAATCACTCAAAGAGAAAGAGAAGCCGTTTCTCTATCTGGACACCCACGCGGGCGCGGGGCGCTATCAGCTGAGCGGCGAACACGCCGAGCGTACCGGTGAATATCTGGAAGGGATCGCACGCATCTGGCAGCAGGATGACCTGCCAGCAGAACTGGAACCCTACATCGGTGTAGTGAACCATTTCAACCGCAACGGCCAGCTGCGTTACTACCCAGGTTCTCCGCTGATTGCCCGTCAGCTGTTGCGCGAACAGGACAGCATCCAGTTGACCGAGCTGCACCCAAGTGATTTCCCACTGTTGCGCGCTGAATTCCAGAAAGATAACCGCGCTCGCGTGGATAAAGCCGATGGCTATCAGCAGCTGAAAGCCAAATTGCCGCCGGTTTCCCGTCGCGGCCTGGTGCTGATCGACCCGCCGTACGAAATCAAAACCGACTATCAGGCGGTGGTGACCGGCATCCACGAAGGTTACAAGCGCTTTGCGACCGGTACCTATGCTCTGTGGTACCCGGTAGTGCTGCGCGCGCAAATCAAACGCATGATCAAAGACCTGGAAGCGACCGGCATCCGTAAAATTCTGCAGATTGAACTGGCGGTACGCCCGGATAGCGACCAGCGCGGCATGACCGCCTCCGGTATGATTGTCATCAACCCGCCGTGGAAGCTCGAAGCGCAGATGAATAACGTGCTGCCGTGGCTGCACAAAACGCTGGTGCCAGCGGGTACAGGCCACGCCACCGTCAGTTGGATCGTGCCTGAGTAATCACAGCCATCGGTGGAACCTATTGATTTCAGGTATACAATCGCGGCAATTCACGATTAAGGATAAAATCTATGACTAAGCATTATGACTACATCGCAATCGGCGGCGGCAGCGGCGGCATCGCCTCCATCAACCGTGCGGCCATGTATGGCCAGAAATGTGCGCTGATTGAAGCCAAAGAACTTGGCGGCACCTGCGTGAACGTGGGTTGTGTACCGAAGAAAGTGATGTGGCATGCGGCGCAGATCCGTGAAGCTATCCATATGTATGGCCCGGACTACGGCTTTGACACCACCATCAACCACTTCGACTGGGACAAACTGATCGCCAGCCGTACCGCCTACATCGACCGTATTCACACCTCGTACGACAACGTACTGGGTAAAAATAACGTCGACGTGATCCGTGGTTTTGCCCGCTTTGTGGACGCGAAAACGATCGAAGTGAACGGCGAGACGATCACTGCCGATCACATCCTGATCGCCACCGGCGGCCGTCCGAGCCACCCGAATATCCCGGGTGTGGAATACGGTATCGACTCCGACGGCTTCTTCGAACTGCCAGCCCTGCCAAAACGCGTTGCCGTGGTGGGCGCGGGTTACATTGCGGTTGAGCTTGCCGGCGTGATTAATGGTCTGGGTGCCGAAGCGCATCTGTTCGTGCGTAAACACGCACCGCTGCGTAGCTTTGACCCGCTGATCGTCGACACGCTGGTAGAAGTGATGAACGCCGAAGGCCCAACCCTGCACACCAACGCCGTACCAAAAGCGGTAGTGAAAAATGCAGACGGCAGCCTGACCCTGGAGCTGGAAGATGGCCGCAGCCAGACCGTCGATTGCCTGATCTGGGCGATTGGCCGTGAACCAGCGAACGATAACTTCAACCTGGCCGTCACGGGCGTGAAAACCAATGATAAAGGCTATATCGTCGTTGATAAGTTCCAGAACACCAGCGTACCGGGCATTTATGCTGTCGGTGATAACACCGGTGCGGTTGAGCTGACCCCGGTTGCCGTTGCAGCGGGTCGCCGTCTCTCCGAGCGTCTGTTTAACAACAAGCCGGAAGAGCATCTGGACTACAGTAATATCCCGACCGTGGTCTTCAGCCACCCGCCAATCGGCACCGTCGGCTTAACCGAGCCGCAGGCGCGCGAGCAGTATGGCGACGATCAGGTGAAAGTGTATAAATCGGCGTTTACCGCGATGTATACCGCTGTTACCTCTCACCGTCAGCCGTGCCGTATGAAGCTGGTGTGCGTTGGGCCAGACGAGAAGATTGTCGGTATTCACGGCATTGGCTTTGGCATGGATGAGATCCTGCAGGGCTTTGCGGTGGCGCTGAAGATGGGTGCAACGAAGAAAGACTTCGACAACACCGTGGCGATCCACCCGACGGCTGCGGAAGAGTTCGTTACCATGCGATAATCCTGAAGCCCCTCTCCGGAGGGGCTTTTTTTTAACATTCATACACCGTTGCAAAACGAATGCTCCGAAAATAGTGATCTAGCGCACATATTCCTCCCCATCTACCGAAGCGAATGTCTACGCTTTAAAGACACCCGGAAGAACAATCTCTTTGAACACACAACCGGAGGTCCTTATCACCATGTTCAACCAGAAGACACAGGCTACCGAGAACATCGAATTCGGGATTGAAGAAGAGCTGCGCTACGAGACCGATCCCTGTGAGTTGAAACTGGATGAAATGATTGAAGCGGAGCCGGAGCCCGAGATGATCGAAGGGCTACCCGCCTCTGATGCCCTGACGCCCGCCGATCGCTATCTTGAACTGTTCGAACACGTGCAGTCTTCACGGCTGTTTGCAGACAGCAAAACCTTCCCCGACTGCGCGCCGAAGATGGACCCACTGGATATTCTGATCCGCTACCGCAAGGTCAAACGCCACCGGGATTTCGACCTGCGCCAGTTTGTGGAGAACCACTTCTGGTTGCCTGAGACTTACAGCACAGAATATGTCTCCGACCCCGGCCTTTCGTTAAAAGAGCACATCGACAGCCTGTGGCCAGTGCTAACGCGCGAGCCGCAGGATCATATTCCCTGGTCATCCCTGCTGGCGCTGCCGCAAGCGTATATCGTACCTGGCGGCCGATTCAGCGAGACCTATTACTGGGACTCTTATTTCTCCATGCTGGGGTTGGCCGAGAGTGGCCGGAACGATCTGCTGAAATGTATGGCGGATAACTTCGCCTGGCTAATCGAACGCTACGGTCATATTCCGAACGGCAACCGCACCTATTATCTCAGCCGCTCCCAGCCCCCCGTTTTTGCCCTGATGGTTGAGCTGTTCGAGGAGGACGGCGTGCGCGGGGCGAAGCGTTACCTTGAACACCTCAAAATGGAGCACGCCTTCTGGATGGACGGCGCTGAGTCATTGCTGCTTAATCAGGCCTATCGGAGTGCGGTACGTATGCCGGACGGTTCGCTGCTCAACCGCTACTGGGACGACCGTGACACACCGCGTGACGAATCATGGATTGAGGATGTGGAAACGGCCCGCCACTCGGGTCGTCCGCCCAATGAGGTGTATCGCGATCTGCGTGCGGGAGCGGCGTCAGGTTGGGATTATTCCTCCCGCTGGCTGCGCGATCCGTCACGGCTCGCCAGCATCCGCACGACGCAGTTTATCCCCATCGATCTGAACGCCTTCCTGTTCAAGCTGGAAAGTGCAATTGCCAATATCTCAGCATCGAAAGGAGATAAAGAAACCGCCGACCTGTTCCGCCAGAAAGCCAGCGATCGCCGCGAGGCAGTGAACCGCTATCTATGGGATGAGGAGAGCGGCTGTTTCCGCGATTATGACTGGAGACGCGAGGAAAAGGCGCTGTTCTCAGCAGCCAGCATTGTGCCTCTGTATGTGGGTATGGCAACCCATGAGCAGGCCGAACGCCTGTCTGATGCGGTCAAAGCGCGGCTCCTGACCCCTGGCGGTATTCTCGCCACCGAGTATGAAACCGGTGAACAGTGGGATAAACCCAACGGCTGGGCCCCGCTGCAATGGATGGCAATTCAGGGGTTCAAGCAGTACGGAAATGATTCGCTAGGGGATGAGATCGCCTGGAGCTGGTTGCAGACGGTGAACCATTTTTATAATCACCACCATAAGCTCATTGAGAAGTACCACATCGCCAGCAGTACACCACGCGAAGGGGGCGGTGGTGAATACCCCCTGCAGGATGGCTTTGGCTGGACGAACGGCGTGGTGCGACGGCTGATTGGGTTGTATGGGGAACCTTAATCAGCGAATCACCTCATAAATGGCGGTCTGGATGGACTGCCATTTTTTCGTGGTGGCATCCGGTTGTGATTGCGCGCGACGGGTCGCCATATCGAGATCGTGCTGCTGGCGTTTCACCACGGCTGGCACGGTACAGAATGCTTTCAGATACTCTTTACGTTTTGACGTTAAAGGCTCGCCATTCGACATGGCGTGGCTGAGGGTGTTGATAAAGCGACGGCACGGCTTCTCTTCGACCATGTTCTGCCGGTAGCGTAACATCAGCTCCAGCACGTCGTCATAACCTGCCGACATCGCCTCTTCGGTCCATGACAGCTTCCAGTCCATACCGCCCTGCAAAAACAGCTGGGTCACGCGGGTATCGTTGCGGTTAATGGCCGAACGGAAATTATTTTCGTCCCAGGTTACGCCCATGCGCGTCAGCGTTTCGCGCGAGGAAGGCGTCTCGCGCATTTCCTGTGGAGGAGCCGCTTCAGCAGCACTTGCAGTCGCAGGCTGCGGTTTGCTACCGGTCACCAGCCAGAAGCCTCCCACCAGGATTGCAATTACCATGACGCCAACCGCCCCCCATAACGCACCGGAAATAAGCTGCTCGCGTTGTTCTGGGGTGCGCGGTGCGCGCTGGGTCGGCTTTTCAATGGTGTCACGAACTTCAAACAGATCACCGCCAGTGACCCGATCCATTTTCTGCGCCTTTTCCCAGAAGGTATGCAATTCGCTGGCATCTACCGCCATTAACCCCGTCGGATTAACGCGGGTTCTCCCCTCTTCAAACGCACGCTGAACCGGTCGGCTGATCTGCGTGTAATAGTTATCCAGCAGCTGAATTTGCGCCGAACTTAATGTTTTCTGAACCGTGATGTTGTTGCGGATTTGCCGAATGTCATCGAGGAAGGTTTGCAGCGTTTTACGCGGTTCCACCAGCAGCGTCAGCATGGACGGGTCACTGAATAGCGAAGCGTAATAGCGGCTGAACTCTTTTTTATCCACCAGCATCTGCGCCAGTTCACTGAACATCATGCCGCTCAGGACATCGTTAATCTCGCCAAGCTTCAACCAGCGTCTTACCCGGTCGGCGTTAAAAAGCGTCTTAAGATGGTTATTCAACCGCACCTGATCGGGCCAGGCCTGCTGGATGAGCCCTTTTAACATCAGCTCGATCGCACGCACCTGTTTGTGCGCCTGTTGCTGCTGGAGTTCACTGCCCGGAGCCAGTTCAGTGCTGTAGGTCAGAAGCGGCTGCTGCAGACGAAGGTGTTCCAGTGCAGTCACAAACCGCATTGCCGCAATCAGCTGGTTTTCACTCACATCCTGTCCGCTTTCATACTGCGGTACGCGCTGCTGCAGCAGGCGCAGCTGCAGCGTAAATTCCGACATCTCGGCATCATTCAGATTGAGCTTCTTCGCAACGGCTCCCCAGCCCCCCAGAGCTAATCGCGCGCTGTCCAGTTGTTCAAGAAACCAGCGTGGATCTTTGCCCTCAGAAGCATGTACATTCAGAAGAAGCAAAATTTCCACAGACGCCTGGCGAATGACCGCCAGACAGTGTTCGAACTGTTCGCGAACGTGATGTGATGTACTGAGAGCCATTGTTTTCCTTAAGCGCCAACGAAGACATCCGGAATGGGCACGTAACTGCCGTTTTTCTTTTTATTTATACGAGGTTAACCATACCTGACTTTCTATTGAAATAAAGTGACAACCCTAAAATCATTTAAAAAGTGTCAGGAGAATCTGAATGCCTGTTTTAAACACCCCACGCCTTAGCTGCTCGCCCCTGCAGGAACATGACTGGCCCTTTTTTCTGGCATTACAGCAACATCCTGATGTCATGCGCTTTGTTGCGCAAGATCGCCCTGTAGCAGAGATCCGCGAGGCTTTTGACGCTCGTCTGACGCCATGGACACCTGGCAGCACACACTGGCTTTGTCTCGTCGTGCGTGATGCCACCACCCGAACGGCGCTGGGCGTCACCGGGTATATTCATCGGGAAGAGGATTGTGCTGAAGTGGGTTTTCTTTTTGCGCCCGCGGCGCAGGGGAAAGGTTACGGCTTCGAATCCCTGCAGGCACTTTGTGACTATGCCTTTCATCAGGGAGGGATACGCCGGCTGACCGCTACCGTCACTGCGGGGAATGTCGCCTCAAGACGCCTGCTGGAAAAAGCCCATTTTCGTCTGGAAGGTGAGTTACGCGAGAGCTATTACCTTGCCGGGCGCTGGCATAATGACTGGTTGTTCGGTTTATTGAGGCAGGAATACCTGAGCAATAACGCCTGATCAACAGCCATTTGGCGGATATTTCTCTGACGTTGATTCCTCTACAGTGTCGCTATTAAGAGGACACAAATATGAAAGGTCATGCACTGAAAATATCGGCTGCCGCTATTGCGTTAATAAAAAATCATCAGGGGCTTTCACTGGCGAAATATCGTGACGAAAACGGTTTATGGGTTATTGGTTATGGCCACGTTATCCGCGATCGGGAAACGTTTAACAGTCTGATCACCCCTTCTGAGGCAGAATATTTGCTTCATAAGGACATTCAGCTATGTGAGAGGCTGCTGCAGGAAAATATGGCACAGCCATTAACCCAACAGCAGCATGACGCAATGGTGCTGATGCTATTCAGCTTCGGTGAGATGTCCTCGCTTCCGAAAGCGGTTCTTCAGACCGTCGCCCGCGTATAGTACATGGCTGCCTGCGTTCTGTTTTTAACATCCAGCCGACGGAAAAGCGCTTCCAGATGCGCTTTTACCGTGGCCGCACTGATGTTGAGATTGCGTCCAATCTCTTTATTAGATTCCCCCGCGGCCAGCAATTTCAGAACTTCACGCTGGCGTTCGCTCAGAGATAATAAGGCCTGAGATGACGACGGCTGTTTAACCCACTCTCCGGGAAAACAGACCATCCCTCTTGACACCGAATCCAGCACGGCGGAAAACCGTTCGGGGCTCGCCTTGCGGGGAATAATGGCCATGACGTTTCGCTGCAACAACTGCTCAACCCATCGGGCCTCTTTTTTCGATAACACCATGACCACGGATATCGCCGGGAAGCGAGTCATGAGCGCTTCCAGCCACGCGATCTCGTCATCCTGAATTAAATTTCCGTCAATCATGACGATAGCAGACGGTGACGCTGATACCTGAGCCCATAAATCTTCTGCCTGACAGGTTCCTGTTATATTTATTTCTGGAATTAACGTCTGAAGACTGTGTATCACTCCATGAATAAATATTGACTGCCTGTCAAACATGATCACTCGCATCGTTTTTCCCCTCTGAGAATAGCGAAGGGGGATTCTACAGAGGCGTTATTTAAGAAAAAACTCAATGAATGGGGACGTTACAAATCCCCCCGTGTTCTTTATATCTGTCAGTATTTGGACACATTAATGTTGAGGATTTCCTTAAGAGGTTCCTTCCCCTTAAGAATAGACATCACAGGAACATTCCACCTGATACTTCAATACGTTGTGCGTTCATCCAGCCCAGTTTATCGCTAAGCAGGGCCGCAATGGAATCGCCAATATCATCCGGTAGCCCCACCCGACCCAGGGCGGTCTGTGAAGCCAGCATCTGATTCAACTGCGCGTTGTCACGCACGCGTCCACCGCCAAAGTCCGTTTCTATCGCGCCGGGAGCAATGATGTTGACGGTGATCCCGCGCGCGCCCAGCTCTTTCGCCTGATAACGGGTCAGCACTTCCATCGCCCCTTTCATGGCAGCATAGGTCCCTGAACCTGGCTGAGTAAAACGAGCCAGTCCACTGGAAACATTGAGGATCCGTCCCCCGTCATTAAGCAATGGCAGCAGGCGCTGTGTCAGGAAAAACGGCCCTTTGAAATGGATGTTTAACGCCTCATCAAACTGAGCTTCCGTTGTGTCGGTATAGGGCGCGTATAACCCCGTTCCGGCATTGTTTAATAAACAATCAAAGGTGTCACGCTGCCAGACGGTGTTAAGGGTTTCCTGAAGCTGCCGGGCAAAATGGTCGAAACTGGCGATATCCCCGACGTTGAGCTGTAATGCTGCCGCTCTGACACCTTTTCCCTGAATTTCGCGTACAACATCCTGTGCTTCCTGCTCACTGCGGTGATATGTCAGGATAATTCCCGTCCCCTCTGCCGCCAGCTTTAAAGCCGCGTTTTTACCCAGTCCACGGCTACCACCCGTCACTAATGCGATACGTTCAGTCATCATAAACCTCGTTTTGGCTGTTATGGAGATTGAGAAAGAGCTTATTAGGTGATAGAAAATCAATAAAGATGGGATAAAACGCTTCACTGTTTCAACCGCAACAACAATGAGCTTCGTCTATGGATAAAATTCACGCAATGCAGTTGTTTGTCCGCGTCGCGGAACTGGAGAGTTTTTCCCGCGCGGCAGAAACATTAACGCTGCCAAAAGGCAGCGTTTCTCGGCAAATTCAGGCGCTGGAAAACCGGCTTGGCACCCAGCTGTTGCACCGCACCACGCGTCGCGTCAGCCTGACGCAGGACGGCATGGTCTATTACGAGCGGGCAAAAGATCTGCTGGCAAACCTTGATGAACTCGACGGAATGTTTCAGCACGACCCCTCCAGCATCAGCGGGCGGTTACGCGTGGATATGCCCGTCGCCGTTGCGCGAAATTTAGTCATCCCCAAACTGCCTGTTTTTCTGCAGCACTATCCCGGTATCGAACTGGAACTCAGCAGCAGCGATCGTCTTGTGGATGTGATCCGTGAAGGGTTTGATTGTGTCGTCCGCGTCGGCACACTGAAGGATTCAGGGCTTATCGCGCGTCCGCTGGGCAAACTGTCGGTGATTAACTGCGCCAGCCCGGATTATCTGGCGCGTTTTGGCTACCCGGAAACGCTGGACGATTTAGGCTCACATGCCGTCATTCATTATGCCGCCATGCTGGGTACCCGCCCGCAGGGCTTTGAGTTTTATAGCGGCAGTGCGACGCAGTGGATAAAAACGGGCGGGGTGTTAACCGTCAATAGCACGGAAACTTACCAGGCTGCCTGCCTCGCCGGGTTGGGCATTATTCAGGTTCCGCGGGTTGGGGTGCGTGATTTACTGCGCGCGAAGAAACTGATTGAGATCCTCCCGCAATACAAGGCCGAACCGATGCCTGTCTCTCTTATTTATCCCCATCGCCGTAACCTCTCCCGCCGGGTACATCTGTTTATGGAGTGGCTTACCGAACTTACAAAAGCTTATGTGGATTAGCCGCAAGCTATAATTCAATTACATCCAGCCAAACGAAAAGGAAAAGAAGCGTGACGCCGGAAAACAACCCGCAACGACCCACCCAACAGTTAGATTATGATCCCATCAAAAAGATGGAAACCGGGCCCGAAGAGGCCAAATCGCCAGGCTCCGCCAGCAAAGCGCTGGGAACCGTCACCGGTATCGCCGCAAGAATTCAGCAGTTTCCCATGGTGGCGCATCTGATACGTGCGGCCGAACGCTTCAATGACCGCATGGGAAACCAGTTTGGTGCCGCCATCACCTATTTTTCCTTCCTGTCGATGATCCCGATCCTGATGGTGTCGTTTGCGGCGGCCGGTTTTGTGCTCGCGTCGCACCCAACGCTGCTTCAGGATATCTTCGCTAAGATCCTGAATAATGTCAGCGACCCGACCCTTGCCAGCACGCTCAAAAGCACCATCAATACCGCCGTCCAACAGCGTACCACGGTCGGCATCGTCGGTTTGCTGATTGCCCTTTACTCCGGCGTTAACTGGATGGGCAACCTGCGCGAGGCCATTCGCGCCCAGTCGCGCGAGGTGTGGGAGCGTAAGCCTCAGGATCAGGAAAAAATTTGGATTAAGTATATTCGTGACTTTGTTTCGCTGATTGGCCTGCTTGTCGCACTCATCGTCACGCTCTCGATTACTTCTGTTGCAGGCTCCGCGCAGCAGATGATTATCTCCGCGCTTTATCTCGATTATATCGAGTGGCTGAAACCCGCCTGGCGCGGCATTGGTCTGGCGATTTCCATCTTCGCTAACTACCTGCTGTTCTTCTGGATCTTCTGGCGCCTGCCGCGTCATCGTCCGCGCAAGAAGGCGCTGATCCGTGGAACATTGATTGCGGCGATAGGCTTTGAGGTGATCAAAATTGTGATGACCTGGACCCTGCCGGCGCTGGTTAAATCCCCTTCTGGCGCGGCGTTTGGTTCAGTACTGGGGTTGATGGCGTTCTTCTACTTCTTCGCCCGCCTGACGCTGTTCTGCGCAGCGTGGATTGCCACCGCCCAGTACAAAGATGACCCAAGGATGCCGGGGAAAACGCATCGGTAATCCCTCTCCCGGGCTGAAATCTCAGCCCGATTCATCATTTCAGCATATAAATCCAGTCCGTAACTTTTATTTAACCGAAAACCAGTTTAATTGACTGATATTTAAAATCTGTGAAGCATTTCATAGACGTGTTTTGGCTGGTCTGAAAATTATCCGCTTTTTGTTGCTTTTATCACCAGCCAACAGCTTTGTTACAGATTGAAATGTCGCTTTTGCTGTGCGTAATATGGCCTTTCGTTCGACAAAAAATAAGAAAATATTATGCAAGCAACAGCCACAACACTCGACTCTGGTGCAGAAAACGTTCCGGTAAATTCGCGCAATAAAGTTGTCGTCGCATCGCTGATTGGCACCGCCATCGAGTTCTTCGACTTTTACATTTATGCCACTGCTGCGGTCATCGTCTTCCCGCATATTTTCTTCCCGCAGGGAGACCCGACGGCAGCCACGCTACAATCTCTGGCTACCTTTGCTATCGCGTTTGTAGCCCGTCCGATTGGCTCTGCCCTGTTTGGGCATTTTGGCGATCGCATTGGGCGTAAAGTCACCCTGGTGGCCTCATTGCTGACGATGGGGATCTCCACCGTGGCCATCGGTCTGCTGCCAACTTACGAAACTATCGGCATTCTGGCCCCGGTTCTGCTGGCGCTGGCGCGTTTTGGTCAGGGTCTGGGGCTGGGGGGTGAATGGGGTGGCGCTGCGCTGCTGGCGACCGAGAACGCACCGGCGCGTAAGCGTGCGCTGTATGGTTCATTCCCGCAGCTTGGCGCACCCATTGGCTTCTTCTTTGCCAACGGGACGTTCCTGCTGCTCTCCTGGCTGCTGACAGATGAACAGTTCATGAGCTGGGGCTGGCGTATCCCGTTTGTGTTCTCTGCCGTGCTGGTGCTGATTGGTCTGTATGTCCGCGTTTCTTTGCATGAAACCCCTGTTTTCGCGAAAGTTGCCGCCGAGAAAAAACAGGTGAAAGTACCGCTGGGCACGCTGCTGACCAAACACGTCCGCGTGACCGTGCTGGGCACGTTTATTATGCTGGCGACTTATACCCTGTTCTACATCATGACCGTTTACTCCATGACGTTCAGTACCGCCGCCGCGCCGGTTGGGCTGGGCCTGCCGCGTAACGAAGTGCTGTGGATGCTGATGATGGCGGTGATTGGGTTTGGTGTGATGGTACCGATTGCGGGTCTGCTGGCGGATAAATTTGGTCGCCGCGCAAGCATGATTGTGATCACCACGCTGATCATTCTGTTTGCGCTGTTCGTCTTCCCGCCGCTGCTGGGTTCCGGTAGTCCGGCGCTGGTGATGGCCTACCTGCTGATTGGCCTGAGCCTGATGGGGCTGACCTTCGGCCCGATGGGCGCGCTGCTGCCGGAGCTGTTTCCGACGGAAGTGCGTTATACCGGCGCGTCGTTCTCTTACAACGTCTCCTCCATTCTGGGCGCGTCCGTTGCGCCGTACATCGCGACCTGGTTACAGGCAAACTATGGTCTGTTCTATGTCGGTGTCTATCTGGCAGCTATGGCAGCGCTGACGCTGATTGCGCTGCTGCTGACGCACGAGACGAAGCACCAGGCTCTGTAAGCTAATGCCGGGTGGCGGCTACGCCTTACCCGGCCTACGATTCAAATGTAGGCCGGGTAAGCGCAGCGCCACCCGGCAATAACAGGCCGCACCTTACTTCTTCATCTGTGACAAAATCGTCCGGCACTGATTCGCTTCGCCTTCTGAAGGCGAAATCAACGCCAGCAGCGCTGCAGCCGGGGTAACCAGCGTCGCGAGGGCTGCAGCCACCGCACCACGCGCAATCAACGGCCCTGGCTTCACACCCGCCTGGGGGTTTTTGAAGGTGCCGCGCACATAAAGCGGCGAGCGCAGGGTGATGATACGAATCCCCTTACTTTCCGGATCGATCGTCAAATCAAGCTGCTCGGAGGCCATGCTGGCGGTACCGGTCACGTTAATGACTGCATTTTCCGTGTCGAAGGCAAAAATCTGCGGGCGTGCCACGCCGTTAACCAGATCCAGATTGGCCGCCGCGCAGTTCACCCGCACCTCGTCGTCACCGAAGATTTGCCCGATAACGTAGTTACCGACGTTCAATCCCAGGATCTCCATCAGGTTGCGGCTCACCAGCCCGTCGTTCATCAGAAGCTTCAGATTGCCATTACTGCTTCCCAGCAGCGCCGCCACGGAATTCCCTACCCCGCGAATGTCGGCATCACCGTTCATTTCGCCGAGGGTTTTCTGCATTAACTCCACGTTCGGCATCAGCGCTTTCAGCTTAAGCCTGCGGGCCTGAATATCGGCTCGTCCCTGCATCGGCTTTTTATCGCCTTCCAGGTGAATGTTCGAGGAAATTGTCCCGCCTGCCATGCCAAACTTCAGCGGCTGCAGGCGCAGGTCGGCATTCTGGAGGAGAATATGGGTCGAAAGATTGCTGATCGGCAGCGTGCTGCCGTGTTCAATTTTGCCGCCTTTGAAGCGTACATCCGCATCCATTGCATTCCACTTGTCGGTCTCAAAGCGTTCGTAGGGCAGCACTTTCCCCGCGGGCTGGAGGTCTTTCTTCACCTCTTTTGACTTCGTACCTTTACCGGAATCAATACCTATCAGCGGGCCTAAGTCGGCCAGACGCAGCTGGCGGGACTCAACATCCCCTTCCAGTTTCGGGCGCGGTTTTCCGGTGGTGTAAGTCAGTGAGCCGTGGATATCACTGTCGCCAATACGACCGTTGAAACCCCGGTAATCAAATACCGACGATTTTTCTGCATTGATTTTCGCCACCAGATGGCCGTCGGTCTCAAACGGAGGCGTATCCGGCAGTAGCACGCCAGTGAGCTGATACAATTCGCCCAGCGAATCGCCGGCAAATTTCAGCTGTAGATCGACACCCCCCATGTTCATCGGATCGTTGACCGTCCCCACGAACGCCACACGGGTATTTCCGGAACGGAAATCCGCCTGCACCGGGAACGGCGTGCCTTCGCTCCTGAGCGCCAGCATGCCGCCTATTTTCCCTTTACCGCTGAGAGGCTGATCGTTGTAGCGTCCCTTTGCCGTCAGGCCAAATACGTAATCACCGACGTTGGCGTTGTCGCCTTTCGCTTTGCTGCCAGTCACTTCGCTAAACGGTAATGGTTTGCCCAGCGGATCAACCAGGATCTCCACCTCCGCCCTGCTGACCTTATCGTCGATGGCGATCCGCCCGCGATCGAAAAGAATATTGTCGAGACGGAATGACCAGGAAGAAGGCTGAGCATTCGGATCTTTTTCGCTGTCGCTGGCAAGGTTGAACGTCCAGTTGTTGTTTTTTTCAGAGAGGCGAATCAGCCGCGCGTCGGGCTGCTGAAGCTTGATCCACGGCAGATAGACCGTTTTGGACAATAGCGCTAACGGGGCCAGTGTGGCTTCAACGCGGGGCAGATGCACCATGGTGACATCCGGGATATCTGGCGGGTTGCCGAGGATGATGTCGTCGGCGTGAACATGTGGCCAGGGGATCCAGCTTCGCCAGCCGGTATCCTCTTTCTGACGTTCCCAAACCACCCCTAAATCACCGCGTATGGCGAAGGGGCGGTTCAGCTCGGTTGAGACTTTCTGGTTGATGGTCGGCTTAAGACGGTTCCAGTCAAACGTCGCAACAATGACGACGAAAACCACGATCAACAACAAGAAAATCCCTGCTACCCAGGAGATTACCCTGGCTGTTTTTGTCATTGTTTTCCCCTTTCCTGATGACCTGTCCTGTAAAACTATAGTTCAGACAAAGGGAAGCGGGCTTATCAGAGGGTCGTTATCACGTTATCGAGGTGATCCATGGGGACCGGGCGAGAGAGGAAATAGCCTTGCGCCGCCGCTGCAGGAGAGTTTTGCACATCACGCCACTCTTCCAGCGTTTCCACGCCTTCAACAATCACCCCCTGGCAATAGCGGTTCATCAGCTGTAATAACAGCGTAAACAGATTCCGCCCTTCAGAGGTCTGGCGCAGCATTATGAACAGCTCGCGGGCCACTTTAATGTAGTCATAATGCACTTCACTCAGGGCAGAGAAGTTCGCCATGCCAGTGCCAAAATCATCCAGCCACAACGGGCCATACTCACATATTGAAGCAAACGAAGAGTCCTGCGGCAGCCGGACATGCTCGACCAGCTCAAAGCGCATCCATGGCAGGGTGGCGATCAATTCCTGCAATTTCGCATTCTGACGCAACGCCAGCAGAGTTGGGCCATCAACGTTCACCGAGGCGAGGATATCATTCTGCTCGAAAAAGGCCTGCTTCGTTGCCAGCATACGGAGCTGTTCTTCCAGCACATCCAGGCGCTGGCGAACGGCAACTTCGGCAAAATAGCGATCCGGTGCGATACGCTGAGAAGGGTTTGATGGATGCGTGACGACGGTCAAAATTTCAATTGCCATCAGCCGACCATCAGTCCGGTAGATCGGCTGATAGGTGTACGCGCGCTCACATTGCAGCCAGTAGCGATGCTCCTGCAAGTTCTCAATACTTGCCTCAGGCGTAGTGCTCAGCCGCTGGATAACCTGCTCTGACTTCATTTCAGATGTCCTGTTGTTGGGATAGCCTTTCTGGACTCGTCACAGGATTATCGGCGCAACAATTGAGAACTTTATGTTCAATTCACGGGGAAAATGAAATTAAGATGACAGAAATGAACAGGAACACGCGCTGGCTCAAACAAAATAATGGAACGTTGTTTTAATATAGTTGACCAGTTAATTCACTCAGCGCAAACTACCGATAATTACTCTGTTCAGGTTCACGACTATGTCCAAAAAAATTGCCGTGATTGGCGAATGCATGATTGAGCTGTCACAAAAAGGCGCGGAAGTCAGCCGCGGATTTGGTGGCGATACGTTAAACACGTCCGTTTATATTGCCCGTCAGGTTGCACCTGAGGCACTCGCCGTGAACTACGTCACCGCACTGGGCACGGATAATTTCAGCCAGCAAATGCTGGACGCCTGGCAGAGTGAACACGTTGAAACCTCGCTGATCCAGCGTATGGAGAACCGCCTCCCGGGGCTCTACTACATCGAAACCGACAGCACCGGCGAGCGTACGTTCTATTACTGGCGTAACGAAGCCGCGGCCAAATTCTGGCTTGAGAGCGATGCCGCCGCGGCCATCTGTGAAAAACTGGCCACGTTTGATTATCTCTATCTGAGCGGGATCAGCCTGGCGATCCTGAGCCCCACCAGCCGTGAAAAGCTGCTTTCGCTGCTGCGCGAATGCCGCGCCAACGGCGGGAAGGTCATTTTCGATAACAACTACCGTCCGCGCCTGTGGGCCAGCCGCGAAGAGACGCAGCAGGTCTATCAGCAGATGCTGCAGTGCACCGACATCGCGTTCCTGACGCTCGACGATGAAGACGCCCTCTGGGGTGAGAAACCGATAGAAGACGTGATTGCGCGCACGCAGGCGGCTGGCGTAAGCGAAGTGGTGATCAAGCGCGGCGCAGATTCATGCCTGGTCGCAGTTGCGGGTGAAGCGGTGATTGACGTCCCGGCGGTGAAGCTTGCCAAAGAGAAAGTGATTGATACCACGGCGGCGGGAGACTCATTCAGCGCGGGCTATCTGGCGGTACGTTTGACGGGCGGAAGCCCGGAAGCGGCGGCACAGCGTGGGCATCTGACGGCCAGCACCGTGATTCAGTATCGCGGGGCGATTATTCCGCGTGAGGCGATGCCTGTTTAAGTAAGGCGCGGGCTGACACCCTCTCCACAGGGAGAGGGTGTGTTAACGTATTAATTACTGCCCCTGCGGTATATCCGTCGCATCCTGATGTAAATCATCAGTCGTGGTGGCCTGCACCGGCTGCGGCGCGGTAGCCATAATGGAATCCCAGGTCGTCTGAAGTTCCTTCATGTCATATTCCGGCTCGCCTTTTGGCTGCAGCAGGACCAACGCCATTTCCTGCGACAGCTGCTGACGCAAGTCCTGATTTAACATATCGACGGTCAGACCGTTAAGGAAATCCTGGCGAAGTTTCTGGTACTGTTCTGGTGCAATATCCACCACCTGATTTTGCAGGGAGCGAATACGCTGACTGATCAGGATATCGGTATCGGCGCGAGCGTAGGTTGCAAACAGCTTCTGCAGCTCGATTTTTTTCTGCGCCACGAGAGCATTGAACTCGTCTTCAGAGAGACCCTCTTTGCGCACTTTCGCCAGCTCTTTCGCAACCACACCCAGATTCGCATTCAGCTTATCGCCCGGCGATTCAACGTTAATGGCACACTGTGCACGCTGGAACAGCACACGACAGTCAAAACCAAGACCGATATTCTTCACGCTGTTCTTACTGAGCGTCTGCTGAACGTGCCAGAACAACGCTTCACGCGCCAGATCGGCACGCCAGTAGCGCAACAGCGCCGCGGACTCACGAATTGGCTGCCAGGCGTTATCCCACATGACGGAAAGTCGGTCCTGACGGACGGTGTCCGTCATAATGCTGACGGGTTCTGTGCGCAGTGGAGAGAGCGTCGGGACAGGTGCTGGCGTTTCACGTTTGCCTTTCAAATCACCAAACGCTTTGTTGATCTGCTCAACCACCGCGCGGCTGTCCACGTTACCCACTACGATCAGCGTCATCGCATCCGGGGTATACCATTTCTGGTAGAACGATTTTACCTGTTCAGCATCCACCGGTTGTTTCAATGGTTCGGCCGGATCATGCCCAAGCAACGTGGAGCCTTTCAGGCGATAACGCCACCAGCCCTCTTTGGTATCCACAGGCCAGGTCGCCACCATGTCACTGTTGCTCAGGGCATAGTTAACGGTATCCGGCGTAATCGCCAGATTGCCAGAGGCATCGGAGAGATACGTCAGGGCTTCTTTGAGCAAATCGTTGCGGTTATTTGGCAGGCTCAGGTTAAACATGGTGTAGTCATACGAGACAACAGCCGGAGGAAGTGGGCGTTTCGGATCGATGGCCTGTTGCCAAAGAGAACGCACCTGAACCGCTTGCAGACTGCCGCTCTGAGTGAGCGCCAGCCGGGGAATAAAGTGGCTAAACCCAGTTTGCTGGGTGCTCTCCGCGAGAGAGCCGGTATTGACGGACAGACGGATTTCAATACGGTCGCTGGGACGTTGTGGGGTGGCTAAAACCTGCCACTGAAAACCGTTCGCTAATGTCCCTTGTTGCCAGGCCGGGTCTGGCTGGAGCGCATCTGCCTGCACATAACTGGCTGCTGCCATCATCAGCAAACCGCCGGTTAAGAGTCGAATTTTTGTGCCCTGCATGTGAACCCCTGATCAACATTCCTGGTTAAAAAAGAGTGCCTCGCGACGCGCCTCACTCTTAAAGATGACGATGAAAATACGTCAATTAGACCGCGCGTTCGGCAAAACGTCACGGTCAGAAGTGAAATATACCCAAAAAAAATCTTGTCGAATTATGACAGGTATGAACAGTTATTATGCGCAGGAGCCCGCATTCCGACAAGGGAATACGGGCATTTGTGACAAGTTTAAGAGGTTAAGCCAGGATTTTTGCTGTCGGTTGAACGGTTATTCAGAGTGTCGTCGAGCTTTTTGTGATCCAGCTCTTTCACCCATTTCGCCACGACCACCGTGGCTACGCCGTTACCCACCAGGTTGGTTAACGCACGCGCCTCGGACATGAAGCGGTCAATACCCAGAATCAATGCCAGACCCGCCACCGGCAGGTGGCCCACTGCGGAAATGGTGGCCGCCAGCACGATAAAGCCACTGCCTGTCACGCCCGCCGCACCTTTAGAAGAGAGCAGGAGCACCACCAGCAGGGTAATCTGATGGAAAATATCCATGTGACTGTTGGTCGCCTGAGCGATAAACACAGCCGCCATCGTCAGGTATATCGAGGTTCCATCAAGGTTGAAGGAGTAACCCGTCGGGATCACCAGACCGACCACCGATTTCCGGCACCCCAGTTTCTCCATCTTATCGAGCATACGCGGCAGCGCCGATTCTGAAGAAGAAGTCCCCAGAACAATCAGCAGCTCTTCACGGATGTAGCGGATGAATTTGAAAATACTGAAGCCTGTCGCGCGAGCGATAGAACCCAGTACCACGACCACGAAAAGGATACAGGTGATATAGAAGCAGATAATCAGCTGACCCAGCTGCACCAGCGTACCGACGCCATATTTACCGATGGTAAAGGCCATCGCACCGAAAGCACCAATCGGCGCCAGGCGCATGATCATATTGATGATGCCGAAGATCACCTGCGAGAAGCTTTCAATCACATTGAAAATAAGCTGACCTTTGCTGCCAAGACGGTGCAGGGCGAAGCCAAACATGACCGCAAACAGCAGCACCTGCAGGATGTTTCCGCTGGCGAACGCGCCGATGACGCTGCCAGGTATTACGTCCAGCAGGAAGGCGACGACGCCCTGATCCTTCGCCTGCTCGGCATAAACCGCGACTGCTTTGGCATCCAGCGTTGAGGGGTCAACGTTCATTCCCGCGCCTGGCTGCACCACGTTAACAATAATAAGACCGATAATCAGCGCGAGGGTACTGACCACCTCGAAATACAGAAGTGCCACAGCGCCGGTACGCCCCACCGCCTTCATGCTTTCCATGCCAGCGATGCCCGTCACTACCGTACAGAAGATCACCGGGGCGATGACCATTTTGATGAGCTTAACGAACGCGTCGCCAAGCGGTTTCATTTGTGCGCCCAGTTCAGGGTAATAGTGACCCAGCAGAATACCGATGGCGATGGCTGTCAGGACCTGGAAATAAAGACTTTTAAAGAGAGAGGTTTTCATAAGGTGTCCTTGGGAAGAAAAACCACAGGCTTTGTAAGGTTATGGTTAACCTGCGGCTTTAAAATAACACCCACATAACAGGACAGAAATAAACTCAGTTCAAATTTGAAACACAAATGTTAAGAACTTTGAGCTGACTCGCACAAGCCAGCAACAAAATTACACTTTTGCGTTATTGTCAGGGCCAGAAAGGTATCGTTGTTCAAAGACATCCGAAGGAACAGCAGGGGCAAAAAGGAAGCCTTGTCCGCTCTCCACGCCCGCCTCTGCCAGCCAGACGCGTTGCGCTTCGGTTTCAATTCCTTCGGCAATAAGATGCAGATTCAGGCTGCGCGCCATCTGGATAATGGCCTGCACCATGCTGCTGTCGCCCGGCAGGCCGTCGACAAACGCTTTGTCAATTTTTAGCACATCCACCGGGAGGGTCTTCATGTGCTGAAGCTGGCGTAGCCCGGCGTATCCCATGCCAAAATCGTCCAGCGCAATGCGAATGCCGGCATTGCGCAGCGGCTTCAGGATCGCGACCGCCTCATTAGGGTCGTCAATGCGTCGGCTCTCAGTGACTTCCAGGGTTAACGTATCAGGCTTGATTCGGTAACGATGGATCAGCTCCAGCATCTCTGAAACCATGGTCGGGTGCATAAGCTGCAGGGCTGACAAATTGACCGACAGCGGCAGCGTTACCCCGCGCTCCTGCCAGGCAGCTAGCTGACGGCAGGACTCCTCAAGCACCCAGTAACCGACGGTGACCATCAGACCACAGGATTCGATCCGCTCAATCAGCCCCTCCGGTAGCTCCCATGAGCCATCCGGCTGCTGCACACGCAGTAACGCCTCAGCGCTTTTCACTTCTCCCGTCAGCAAGTTCACCTGCGGCTGTAACCAGAGGGCAAACTGGCGGTTATCCAGCGCGGTCAGAATGTCGCTCTCTTCGGTCAGGCGCTGTTGCGCCTTTTCCATCTGTTCCGGGTCGAAGAACTGGATCTGATTTTTCCCTTTGCGCCGGGCGGTAAACGCCGCCGAGAACGCGCGACGATATAGCTGTTCTGCGGTCAAGTCGCCATAGTACATCGCGATGCCGATGCTGGCGCTTGGACGAAGCTGGATACCCTGAACAGGCAACCGTTCATTAATGACAGTGAGTACTTGCTGACCTAATGTGATCGCATGCCAGGGCTCTTTCACACCGTTGGCAATAATGACCAGGTCATAACCGCTGACCTGGGTCAGTACCATGCGAGGAGCAATAACAGACTTCACTTTTTCCACCAGCGTCAGGAGCAGTATTTCGCGCTGGCTCTCCTTGAGCACGCCAGCCGTGTCCTGCAGGGTCTCGCAAGCGACGACCATCAGCGCCGTGGTTTGCTGACGCGCAACGGTCTGCTCCAGCATCGCCATCAAAAAGGCTTTATTGGGAAGCTCGGACACCGGGAAGCGGGTGGCGCTGTTGCTTAACTCATCCTGTTGGCGCTGGATTCGCTGCTGATTGAGGTTATAACTGCGCACCAGCATACCAATTTCATCGTCATGATGAAGACGCGGTACTTTCAGTTGATGACCCATCTGGTCCTGCGGAGAGAGCGTGTTCAGCTCCCGGGCAATATGGCGCAACGGATGGACGATCAGCCGGTTGATACACCAGGTCAGCGCGACGCTCAGAATGAGCGTCATAAGTAAGCAAGTGGTCACTAACGTAACTACCCAGCTCATGACGAACTTATACATGCGGTATGAGTCCGCCTGTAAGACCAGATAGGCCAACGGCTGCGGATTAGCAGGACGCTCAAGCGAATAGACCGGCAGTGAAATCTGCACCGGTAGTTCAAACAGGCGCATCACCATCATTGGGACTGGGCGTTCCGGGATAAAGCTCATCCGCAGCGCCTGGAACTGGTTGGGCAATACAACATCGGCCCGGCTCACAATACCGGCCGGCTGAATGCGTTTCAGAATGGTTTCCGCTTCGGGAATATCCCCTTTCAGAATAGAGGCGGAGAGTGGGCCTCGCACCGAGCGGGCGATACTTTCTAACTGCGAAGCCGTGTTATAGCGATTCTGCTGTACAGAATGAAACAGCAAAATTACGCAAAAGAGCAGGACAAACAGCATGGTGACGGCAGACACCATCGCCATCTGTTTGATCGTTAAAGAACGGCTGACACGCAAAATGACTCTCCACAAAACTCGAAGCGCAGGGCGCACCAGGGTGTAAACCTGGCGCGCCTGAGTATACCCGATTGCTACGCTATTAAGAGAGACTTACAAATGGATTAAGGAAAATCCGATTACCAGTCCGCGTAAGGGATAAGCGGCTGCGGCGGTAAGTCCATATCGCCCTGCCAGCCTGCAGCAGAGTAGCGTACATACAGCAACGCATGGCTTGGGGTATAGTCTTTCGCTTGCTGAATATCCACGCCCATGCCTACAAACCAGTTGGAGGTCACCCGGCGTTCGATAATGGCTCGTGCGGTATAACCCGTACCCGAAGAGCTGCTGCCCGTTTCGGGATTATGCTTATCGGTATACATCGGGTCACCATTGGCATCCACCTGGTTATCCGGGATGAGACTCTGGATAGGATAACGCATGCCGTCTTTGGTTTTTGAGTGGGACCAGGATACCGAGCCACCCAACTCCCAGGACCAGTTTTCCGTGCGTTTACGCCAGGTCACCGGCAAGGCGAAGGAGACATACTCCTGCGGGCTGTAGTAGCCGCCCTGACCCAGAGAGTATCCGCTCAGATCTTTATCGTAGTGCCACAGCATGTTGGAGACACCGACCGTCAGGCGCTCATTGTTTTGATTAATCAGCTTGTAGTAGTAACCCGTCATCCAGCGGACGCGCCAGTTATCTTCCACATTTTTCCCCGTCAGCGTTTCCGCATTCAGGCTCGACCAGACGCCGTTCGCCTCACCTTTGTCATAGCTGATACTCACACCACCACCCGTAGCGCGTACGCCACCCCACGTGGTGCCGGTATTTGTGTCCTTTTGCCCACCAAAGGCCAGCAGAGAGCTGGAAATTGGCCGGCGATGGGCGTTAACGGTATAGCCGATAGGCCCCAGATCGCTGCTGTAACTGACACCGCCCACCACGTCGACGACATCAAAGCCCATTGGCGTGGTACCAATATCCATCGCCCAGGTTTTATTCTGCCAGCCAACGGCGACGCTCGCGCCATTGTCTGACTGATGGGTGTTGCCACTACACGGTGTTGCAGAACAGGTACCCCAGGTCGGATCGTACTTCCCGTCCTTCGTCTCAAACGATCCGGCGTCCATATTGACCAGATCGCTGCGGAAGAACATACGCCCATCAGAGAGCGGGGCATCAACCTGCAGCATGGTGGTGTGCGCTTTCAGATCGGAATAACCGCCCGTACCGCTGGAGCCCCAGTAATCATGTTGCAGCGTGACGTTAACGTCCTGCTGACGGTACAAATCACCGGCGTCACTACGCACGCCGCGCTTCAGCCAGTCATCTTTTTCGTCATTACGCGTCAAACGGGTGAAGCTGTCGTTGTCGGTCGGGCGCGTCGTCGTGATGCCAGACGAGACCATCGCATCTTTATAGGTATCCAGCGCCTGCTGAGGTTGGCCGTTTTGTGCCTGGAAACGCGCAGCATCACGTAATACCAGCGCGTTTTCCATGGAACCGGGTTGCGATTTGGCCTGCGGGATGATTTTGTTGAATGTTTGTTCTGCGGCAGCGGAATCGCCCAGACCGGCCTGCGCCATCGCAATCCGGCGTTGCATATTGAGCGATAACGGCTGACCATTTTGTGCGGCTGGCAATTTTGCCAGTTCGGCGCGCGCGGCATCCTTGTCACCTTGCGCACTGTAAATTTCAGTCAGACCGAGAAGCGCATCCTCGTTCTGCGGCTCACGCTGCAACACGGCACTGTAAGCCGTTTTTGCCTCATTAAGATCGCCGCGCTGCTGTGCCCAGTCTGCCAGGGTTAAGTCAATTCGAGTGGAGGTCGGTTGCTGGCGAAGGAGATTTTCTGCCTCTTTCTCTTTGCCGCTGTCGCGCAGGCGGTTGGCGGTTTCCAGCACCTGGTTGCTTTGCAGGCGGTCGGCCAGTTCCTGAATGTTGCTATTCCACTGGTTACGCGGAAGCGTGTCCAGATGCGCCAGGGCAGCCCGGTCCTGATCGTTTCCGGAAAGATACAGCCCGCTGGCATACACCTGATCCGGGTCAGACGGTTTCTGGCTGGCAAGCTGACGCATCAGGGTATCCGCCTGGCTACGCTGGCCCGCGCTGTAGAGATCGCGCGACAGTCGGTATGTTATCCACACGTCGCCAGGAGAGAGTGCCAGACGGCGGCGCTGAATTTCTGCTGCCTGAGCGTATTTACCCTGATTCTCCAGCTGTTCTGCCTGGGCTGAAAGCTGCTGGTTGGTCAGACTACGTTCAATATCATCAATGCTCCGGCGCTGGCTGGCAGACAGCGACTGGATAAACTGCGAAGCTTTCTCCGGCGACTGCGCGCGGTAAATATTGGCCAGTCCGCGAACCGCATTGCTGTTGCCGCTATCCATACGTAACGCCTGGCGATAATAACGTTCTGCCGCGTCGTTATCTTTACGCACGGCTGCGGCATCTCCCAGCCCCAGCACGGCATAACTGTCGGTATTGTCTATATTACGTGCCTGCTGATAGTAACGCTCTGCCTGCGCCGGGTTATTCGCCTTCAGCGCCGCATCCCCCTGCTGGATCAGCAGCCAGTAACGGTTGACCTTCAGCAAACTGTCCCATTTACCCCGGTTATCACTCTGCGGATCGAGGGCAATCGCCTTTTCAAACTGTGCCACTGCGCGGGCGCGATCGCCTTTCTGGGAATAAGCCTGCCCCAGGGCCCCCACCGCCTCACTGTCGGCATGGTTGGCGCTGACGGCTTTTTGCAGCTCAGCTACCGCCTTACCGCTCTGTCCGGCATCCACCGCGGCCAGCCCTTCCGCTTTCGCACGGAACGCCGGGTCAGCAAGCTGTTTTTGTTGTGCTTCAAGCTGTGAGCGTGCCGCCGTGACATTATCCCCGTCGCTGAACACGCTCAGATATTTTTGCAACGCGCTCACACTGGCGCTGCTGGCAGGCTGGCCTTTTATCTGCTCATACCACAAATCTGACGCCTGATTGCGGCCATTGGTGGATTTGGCCATTTCCTGCAACACCGCAAAGCCTTCATCGCGCCGTCCGCTCTGGAACAGAAGCTGAGACAGCGTCGCCTGCAGCTGCGTATTTCCGGGGCTGCTGGTATTTATTTTCTTGAGCTGGTTAATCGCTGCATTGCGGCGGGCAGGATCTTTCGCCACGACATTCCAGTATTCCGTCGCCAGATCGCCACTCGGTGGGTTGCCGTCAAACAGCTTGTCATAGGCGGCAATCGCCTCCTGAGTGTGCCCCGTCGTAGCAAGCAATCTGGCCTGCTGTAGCTGCTGGCGGCCATCAGGGGTGGAGAGCAACATCGTATTACGTGATGACTGATAAACACTGGAGCCCGGCGCGATCCCTTTCAGACGATCAAGCTCTTTTTGCGCACCAGCGGTATCACCCTGACGAAGCAGGTAACGAAAGCGTGCGGCGATGACGTCAGGGTTGTTCGGGTCAATCAGCTCAAGGCGATAGAGTGACTGTCGAACCAAATCCTCACGCTGAGTCGATTCACCCAGCCGAACCTGTTCCAGCAGTTGTCTCTGCTGCGGAGAGTTAGCGGCCTGAGCCAACGGCATCAATGCCAGGCCAAGCGATAAACTGAGTAGATTTACTGTGAACTTGCGCATTCCTGGCCCCAATCCGGTATTAATTCACCTTTAGCGGTGAAGCGAAAACGATGCTGATCCCATCCTTGCCCAAAGAGGGTCAGTACGTAACTGTAATAGGCATTATTATCGGGAAAATGGTCTGCAACGCGCTGGCGCTGAACCGCCTGGGCATCACGCTGTTGTAAAAAAGGTAGCATAGCGGCAGAGAAACCGACCGGGCCTTTACCCGTGCGTTTTCCACTCGCCACATCCATTTTCTCCGGCGGCACACCGTGTTTCGTTGTCATTGCCGCCATTGGCTGGAAGCGCGTCAGGAGCCGGGCCTTCTGGGGATCGTTATCACTCATCATCCCCACCCAGAGGTAGACGCGAATAGCGTCGTAGCCTCCTACCAGCGTCTTATCCTGCTGTAACCGCCAGCCTTTGTTTTTCTGATACTGCACCCAGTCCGGCGAAAAACCTTTCGGCGCACTCTCCAGCAGCAAACGGAGATTGGTTTCACGAAGGGTCGTCCACGGAGCACCGAAGCGCGTGAAATAGCTCGCTAACTGCGGAGGTAAATAACTGGGGTTGAAGCGCCAGCTTTTCTCTTCGGCAAAACCCACTTTGCCGGGAAGCAACATCGCGCCGAGACCGGGCACGTTTACCACTTCCTCGCTGGCAATGCGTTTAAGTAGTGCTTTACCCGTGCGGGTATACTCCGGATGTTTCCACAACCGGCCCGCTTCGAGCAGTGACCATGCTATCCAGACATCGGCATCTGAGGCGGAATTGGTATCAATGACGGCCCAGTTTTCTTTGTCTTTCTGCCCCCATAGCCAGGCCGGCAGGTGGTCATTGAGAGTGCCACTGGCAAGGTTATCGCGCGTCCACGTTAGCAACAGGTCAAACGCTTTGCGATCGTTAGCGGCCAGGGCAAAGAACAAGGCGTAGCTTTGCCCTTCCGACGTCGTAATTTTGCGCGTGTCACTGGGATCAATGACACGCCCGCCCTCACTGATGTAATCCTTTTTAAACTGCTCCCAGGCAGGCCAGGTACAGGCGGCGCGAAGAGGAAGCGCCGCCAGCATCAACGCTGCTAATGCACACCAGCGAAAGGCTTTCATCACATCTTACTCATCCGGGTTCAGGCGACGACGGCTAATGATACGCAGCAGACGCCACAGCACCCACGCCAGCAGAACCACACTGACCGCGGCCAGGATGGCGAGCAGAACCGGATGGTTAGCCAGCGCATACCACAGACGTTCGAACCATGGCAGATGACCGACGTAATACACATCACCTACGCGCAGGCTATTGACGCCAGACTCACGTATTACCGATACCGAACCAAACATCGCGGCACGTTTACCGCTGTCGTTCATCGCGGTATTGAGCAGTTCATACCCACGCGGGCTGTCCGCGAGGAGAGCCACAACGCTACGCTGCTCGTTGTAAGGTGACTGGAAGCCCACAACTGCGGCCATGGCTCCCTGAGACGTTACGGCCGTCTGCACGCTGGCCTGGCGATCGTTAACATCCGGCATGATGCTCGGGAACTCGGTCTGGCGCATCGGGGTGTTAACCCACGACTGAGCCGCTTTCACCAGCAGATCGATACGTTTGTCATCCTTCAGCTTATCCGGGATGGTACCGATCAGCATGATGTCAGCATCTTTGTTTTGGATCTGGCTACCATCATCAGTCAACGTGACGTTAATTGCCGGTAAGCCCGTCTGTGCGCCGACGGTCGCCATGGTATCCAGCAGCGTTGTCACCTGCCCTTCATTTGGCGCTTTTGGCATAACGACAATGGATTCAGAGAGATCGGCCATACGGCTGAACGGGAAGCCCGCATTAGCAAATGCACGCAGATCCGGCATCGCCAGGAAGTGATAATACTTCGAGAAGTCGATGGTCGACTCATCACCAATCACGACGTGGTTCTGTACAGGCTGGAAGGTCACGCAGTTATCTATCGAACCGCCTGGCATCGGGTTCATGTACTGGAAATCAAAGCGCAGCTGGTTTACCGCACCCAGCTTCAGCGCCGGGATAGAGACATCCGTTTTACCGTCCAGCAGCCCCTGCAACACCGGCAGGCGAAGCATCAGTCGGTTTGTATCCTGCGTACTTTGCAGGCTGAAAGATTGCAGGAACTGGTTGTTCAGGCTGATGTCCATGCGCGAGCTGTCTTTCGTTACCGGCGCGGTGTAACGGTAGTTCAGATTGATATCAATCCCGTTGGTACGCAGCAGGTACAGATCCGGCGGCAGATTCAGTGACAGGCTAATTGGCGCAGGCTCAAGACCGGTCGCCTGCAACTGCTCTTCATACGTTTTCAGCTCACCAAATGTCACTGCGCGGTCGGTACGTACCCAATTTGGCGCATCATAAGGTTTACGCGCCAGCAGTGGTTTAACTTCATCCACAACAACACTGTTACCGCGGAACAGGACATTGCCCTGGGCAATCGCTTTTGCAGCCTGTACCAGATCTTTATCATCACGACCAAAGACCACCAGCAGCTTCACGTACGGGTTATCCGGGTGGCTTACCATTTCAATGGTTGGCGCTTTGACGTCTGGATGCTCGCGCAGGAAAGCGGGTCGTTTGGCATTGGTCGCAAAGACGATGGCGTTTCTGTCCGGCATTTTATCGTACATCACCGGGAAGCTCTGCCCGCGCCAGCCGGAACGCGAACCAAACCAGGATGCCACAATCGTGGCCGCGAGTTGCTCGGTCACATCCGGAGACGAGGCGAAGACCATCGGCAGGGTTAGCGGACGGTTGTCGCGCGGGTCAAAGAATGGAATGGGGAACGCTGAGAGATCGTTTTTCAGCGCCAGTGACTGGTAGGTCATCTGCAGCGAGGAGTTGCGTCCCACATCCATCCACAGCGTGTTGCTGGCCGGGTTTTCACAGACATCACGGTAATGACCGACAAACTCCAGACGGATACGGTTAAAGTCGGTGATAAACAGCGGATTGATCGGCACCTGAGCCTGTGTTTTTTTACCCAATTGCTCTTTCGTGACGGGCAGAACGTCCATCAGCTCATCATTCAGGTAAACCTTCAGCTGAGACTGCACCGGCAACAGCGACGGCGATGGGGTGTATTCCAGGTTCAGCACCGCATTAGAGATGACCTCATCGCTGCGCATACCAAATTCAATACCGCCGTTAGGGTTGATGCCGCGCAGCACCATACTTCCCGGAGGGGGCGCAATTTGCGCAAAGGTCAGCTTCACGTCACGTGACGGGGCATTGTCCGCAACAACGGGCGCATTCGCTCCCCGAACGCCCGGCATCACCTGCCCGATGACCTGGCTGTCTGCCGGCAGGGTGTTCCCCTCCGTTGGCTGGTTAGGAGTGATATTTTCTGTTTGACCGGGTGCCGCAGTGACAACCGCATCGGTTGCTTGCGCGACGACAGGCACCGTTGGCGCAGGCGTTGCCGCTGCGTTATCAGGTGCTGCATTAGCCATTGTTGCGGGGATTGCACTCATCCCCATTGCCACTGCACATAACCAGGAAAGTTTTGTTTTCATCGCGTTATCATCATTGTTGAGCCATAACCGGGTCCGCCTGCTTCGCCTCATCCCGCTCAGGACGACGAGGAATGAACGACACGACCCAGGAAACCAGCGAAGTAAGTGACCGGAAAATTATTTTCACCGACGACGGGGCAAATTCTGCAAGGTGACGATAGCCACGGAACCCCAGCTTCAGAATATCCAGCAGGCTTTCCAGAGGTTTATCTTCCGGGAAGCTGTCCTGCCAGAGAGCCCACGTATCCGCGCGGGCAAACGTACACTGCACAAAATCAATATGCTGCTTTTTGGTCAACGGCATCAGCTGCAGACCGACTTCATCCCCGGCCACACGAACAACTTGCGTCGGGAAGACATACTCCTGCTGGCCGCGTTTAAGCAGCAGGTTAACTTTTTGCCCTTCCAGCACTTTCGCCTGACCGTTGATTTTGATCCCAAGACCACCGTCAGAGAAGTCGTGCACGGTACAGGAGAAGAGATGTCCATCTTCACGGGCAAGCGCTGCAGGCATACAGATTTCAACACGATGCGCACGACGTACCTGCTTGCTCTCTACCGACACGGCAACTGCGCCACCGAGGATAATCAGGTTATAGAACACCCATGCCATACTCACGAACACGGTCAGGATCTCGTTTTCCGGGCCATAGAAGTAGCGCCAGATACCCGCGATAACGCCAACGATGTTCAGCAAAACCAGGAAGATATACGGACGGGAGATCACCCAGTCGACATACTCCTCTTCCACCAGACCACCCTTCGCGGTGACGTTAAATTTACCTTTGTGCGGGTTAATCAGCGCCACCATCGTTGGCGGGGCGATATACCAGGCCAGCACCGTTTCGTAGATTTCACTCCAGAATGAATGGCGGTATTTACCCTGAATCTTCGAGTTTGTCAGGCTCGCGTGGATCATGTGCGGCAAAACAAACAGCGCAATCATCAGCGCCGGGGCGTAGATGATATAAGCGTGAAGAAGCAGAAAGGCCAGTGGCGCAGTCAGGAAAATCAGCCGCGGGATACCGGACAAGAAGTGGAACATGGCGTTGACGTAGCAAAGACGCTGCGCCAGCTTGAGCCCTTTCCCAATCAGGGGGTTATCGAGACGGAAAATCTGCACCATGCCGCGTGCCCAGCGAATACGCTGGCCAATGTGCGCCGACAGTGACTCCGTTGCCAGACCGGCGGCCTGGGGAATACGCATATAGGCAGAGGTATAACCACGACGATGCAGACGCAGCGAGGTATGCGCATCTTCGGTGACCGTTTCAACCGCAATACCCCCAATTTCATCCAGCGGTTTGCGGCGGATAACCGCACAGGAGCCGCAGAAGAAGGTGGCATCCCACATGTCGTTCCCATCCTGTACAAGGCCATAGAACAGCGTGCCTTCGTTCGGGGTTTTACGGAAACGGCCGAGGTTACGTTCAAACGGATCTGGCGAGAAGAAGTGGTGCGGCGTCTGCATCATCGCCAGCTCTTTCTCTTTCAGGAACCAGCCCATGGTCATCTGCAGGAACGAGCGCGTCGGCACGTGGTCGCAGTCAAAGATCGAGACAAACTCGCCAGTGGCATACTTCAGCGCGTTGTTGATGTTCCCGGCTTTAGCATGCTCGTGAGTTGGACGGGCGATGTACTCTACGCCCACCTCTTCCGCAAACTGGCGGAACGCCGGACGGTTGCCGTCATCGAGGATCCAGACTTTGAGTTTATCTTTTGGCCAGTCGATACCCAGCGCGGCATAAATGGTGTTTTTCACCACGCTCAGATCTTCGTTGTAGGTGGGCACAAAGAGATCAACCGACGGCCACTGCGCGGTATCTTTTGGCAGCGGAACCGGCTGGCGGTTGAGCGGCCAGATCACCTGGAAATAGCCCAGCACCAGTACAATCCACGCGTAGGTTTCTGCAAACAGCAGCACCAGGCCGCACACCAGGCTGACCGGATCGTCCCAGTTCAACGTTGAGGTATAACGCCACCAGATGTAACGGCAGGAGACGGTCAACGACAATACAATCAGCATCAGGGCTGAGAAACGCCCCGGAATACGGCGAACCAGCAATGCCACGCCCCACAGCAGGATCAGGAAGGTGAACTGTGCCAGCGGGTTAAAGGGTTGCGTAATACAGACCAGCGCCAGGATGAGCGAGAAGACGACGATCACGCCGAGAATAAAACGCCGCAAGCCCGGGTGAAGATGCCCGAGCTCTTTATGGTTGTCCAGATGGCTGGTCTTATCGGTAACGCTATCGGGCAATCTATCCAGCCACTGATGGTACCGCTCACGTAACTGCTGAACGCGAGAGAAGCTGCGCCAGTGCGGCACTTTTTTCTCCGACCGGGGGGACGTTGCCACCAGCCAGATGGCCTGAATAAGATATCGCGCCGGATCCAAAGGCCGTGGCCGGTCCGGGTTAATATGCGGATATAACTCACTGTGCCGTGCACGTATGCGCTGCCAGCGCGGGTGTTCGAGTGGAATGAACATCCAGGCCAGAATCATCCAGAAACAGCCGAGCGCCGCGCTAAATGACGAAGCGCCATGCCGGCGAAAATGCCGGTAATGTTCGCTCAAACGCGAACTGACCGGCGGGATGAGTAACCAGCTGGCGAGACGACTCATACCGAATTCCCCGCAGGGTCCGCCGCGTTGGCGAAGTTCAACAGACACCAGTTAGCCAGTGTCAGAATTTCTTCTGCCGCCAGTGAATCGCTGCGGTATTCCCCGAGCGGTTGCTTAGAGGCGAGGCATTCTGCCATTCCCTCATCACGATGGATGACAATCGGAAGCAAGCGGCGCTGGCTTTGCAGCCACACCTGATACAGATCGTCCTGGATCTGGCTGCCAATGCGTAAATCGTTAATCAGAATATGTCCATTCTGAGGCAGCCCTTGCTGATGCAAACGGATATGGCAATTCGCATCGACGTTCACGATCGAGAGGACATGATCGCACTGCGCGATAAGCTGTCGGGTCAGCGTGCCGGAGCCATGCGGCAGATCCAGCAGGATCCATTTATAGTGCCCTTTTTCTTTCAGGCTCTGCAGCGCAAGCGTGAATTGCGAAAAAAGACGCTGATAAGCTGCCTCATTTTCGCGTTCCGCAGTGGTCAATTGACCAAAAGGCAGTAAATCAAGCTGGGAGGTATAACGCATACCCGCATCCCGCCAGTCTTTATCATCGAGCAGCGCGCGGGCCCACCCCTCCTCACGTGTAAAGTCGACGTTAAACGACATACGCAGCAAATTATCGGCGCAAGCATCAATAACCAGCACCGACTCACCTAAAAGCTGTAATGACCACGCCAGCGCCGCAGTCACGGATGTGGTACCCACCCCGCCACGGATGCCTTGTAATCCGAGTATGGCCATCAATGGCTCCCTTATTGTTGATGGGCAAATTCAGCTAATAACGGCCAACGTTTAATAGCCGCAGCCAACTGTTCCCGCTGGGAAATATCGGTGTAATCTATTTCAGGTAAAGAAAAGGCCTGCGTAAGCGCCAGAAAATCATTCTGGAATGTGTAACCCAGGGTTGAGTCGACTGGGGTACCGGGTTCATTATTATCCATTCTCTTCCATCCCTTTGAGTAAAATCGCATGTTCAGAAGTCGCGAGGCATCCTGCCTATCAAATTTCATTTACATGCTAAATCTGATGTTCTTTAATTTCAATGTTAGGTTTATTTCTACGCTTTCGCTAGTAAACTGAGATACAGATAAATTAGACGAAAAGAGGGACACCGTGGACTCCATATTTTCTATTGGCATCCAGTCATTATGGGACGAATTGAGCCACATGCCAGTCGGAGGAGTCTGGTGGATTAATACGGACCGAAATGAAGATGCTATCAGTCTGGTAAACCAGACAATTGCCGCGCAGGATAAGGATTCCCGCGTAGCCGTCATTAGCATGGGCGAAGACCCGAAGAAAATTATTTCACTCGAAAGTGACCGCGGACCGCAGTCTGTGCGATTATTTTCCATGTCATCGGAAGTCGATAGTCTATACTTTTTGTCCCGCGACGTTCAGTGCACTATTGATCCGGATCACCATTTAGTGATTCTTAAATGTGCAAATAACGTCCTGCAAAATATCCCCGCAGAAAAACTGCTGGCCTGGCTGGAAAAAATCAATAAATGGACAAAATTTCAAAATTGCACGCTATTGATAATCAATCCTGGCAGTAATAATGACAAGCTCTTCTCACTTTTAATGGGTGAATATCGTTCCCTGTTCGGTCTGGCAAGTGTGCGCGATCAGGTGGGCAGCTATCTCTACGACATTGCATTCTGGTGTAATGAAAAAGGCGTGAGCGCCAGACAACAGCTGACCCTTAAACATATCGAGGGTAAGTGGCTCCTGGCAAAGCAGGAAGAAACCGTGGTGCAACCACGTAGTGATGAAAAACGTATTTTGAGCCATATTGCGGTTTTAGAGGGAGCACCTGCTCTGTCAGAAAACTGGTCACTGTTTGAATCTAACGAAGCGCTTTTTCATGAAGCCCGCACAACGCAGGCAGCAACGATTGTGTTCTCGTTGATGCAGAATAACCAGATTGAGACGCTGGCCAGGCAAATCCACACCTTACGCCGCCAGCGCGGAAGCGCATTAAAAATAATCGTGCGTGAAAACAATACCAGCCTGCGCGCCACCGATGAGCGTCTGCTTTTGGGCTGTGGTGCAAATATGGTCATTCCATGGAATGCGCCGTTGTCGCGCTGCCTGACGCTTATCGAAAGCGTTCAGGGCCAGCAGTTCAGCCGCCATGTCCCGGAAGATGTAGCCACATTGCTCTCAATGACGCAGCCGATGAAACTGCGTGGATACCAAAAATGGGATACCTTCTGCGACGCCGTCAGCAACATGATGAACAACACGCTGCTTCCGGCAGACGGAAAAGGGGTCATGGTTGCCCTGCGCCCTGTACCGGGTATTCGCGTTGAACAGGCTCTCACGTTATGCCGCCCGAACCGCACTGGGGACATCATGACCATTGGCGACAATCGTCTGGTACTGTTTTTATCCTTCTGTCGGGTAAACGATCTCGATACCGCGCTTAACCACATCTTCCCCCTGCCAACCGGGGATATTTTCTCTAACCGTATGATCTGGTTCGAAGATAACTCTATCAGTGCAGAACTGGTGCAGATGCGCGCCCTCAAGCCTGAACAATGGGTTAAACCGCTCGTTATCAAGAGTGAGGTTAAACCGATTCTCAATGCCAGACATGATGGACACGTCTGGCGTCGGGTTCCGGAACCCCTTCGCTTATTAACTGAGAATGGGGAGAACGCGCCATCATGAGTATCAGCGATATCATTCAACTGGTCGTATTCTGCGCGCTGATCTTTTTCCCGCTTGGCTACTACGCGCGCCATTCACTGCGTCGTATCCGCGATACGGCCAGAATACTGTTTGTAAAACCTCGCTATGTAAAACCAGCCGGAACACTGACACGGGCATCACACGTCAAGGCAGACCGAAAACATGACTAATTCTACCTATACCGCTTCGTCACCCTCGCCGCTGTGGCAATACTGGCGCGGCCTTTCTGGCTGGAACTTCTACTTTCTGGTGAAGTTTGGTCTGCTTTGGGCAGGCTATCTGAATTTCCATCCTCTTCTCAACCTGGTGTTTATGGCCTTCCTGCTGATGCCTCTGCCAAATATCAGGCTGCATCGCTTACGCCACTGGGTGGCCATTCCTGTCGGCTTTGCACTGTTCTGGCATGATACCTGGCTACCGGGGCCAGACAGCATTATGAGCCAGGGATCGCAGGTGGCCGGGTTTAGCGCCAGCTATGTCCTTGACCTGACCGAGCGCTTTATTAACTGGCAGATGATTGGTGCTGTCTTTGTGCTGTTGGTTGCATGGCTATTTCTGTCACAGTGGATCCGCGTCACGGTGTTTGTCGTCGCCATTATGATCTGGCTTAACGTGCTGACGCTTGCAGGCCCCGGTTTTTCTCTGTGGCCTGCGGGTCAACCGACAACAACCGTCACCACCACCGGCGGCAGTGCGGCGGCAACCGTCGCGACGGCGAGCGAGACGCCTGTGGTGGGGGATATCCCTACCCAGACCGCACCGCCGACCTCCACTAACCTGAATGCCTGGCTTTCCAGCTTCTATACCGCGGAAGATAAGCGACAGACTAAGTTCCCGGATGCGCTACCGGCAGATGCTCAGCCCTTTGAACTGCTGGTGATCAACATCTGTTCACTCTCCTGGGCAGATGTGGATGCTGCAGGTTTGATGTCGCATCCGCTGTGGTCACATTTCGACATTCAGTTTAAAGATTTCAACTCTGCAACCTCGTACAGCGGCCCGGCGGCAATTCGTCTGCTGCGCGCAAGCTGTGGCCAGCCATCACATAAAAACCTGTATCAACCGGCCGGAAACCAGTGCTATCTGTTCGATAACCTGGCAAAACTGGGCTTTACACAGCATCTGATGCTGGGTCATAACGGTGTGTTTGGTGATTTCCTGAAAGAGGTACGTCAGGAAGGAGGAATGCAGGCTCCGCTGATGGATCAAACGGGTCTGCCGGTTTCTCTGTTGGGCTTCGACGGTTCACCTGTTTATGACGATACCGCCGTGCTGCAACGCTGGCTGCAGACCATCGAAAAGGATAATAATCCTCGCAGTGCGACATTCTTTAACACCCTGCCGCTTCACGACGGTAACCATTTCCCGGGCGTGAGCAAAACGGCAGACTATAAGGTGCGTGCGCAGAAACTCTTCGACGAGCTGGACGCATTCTTTACGGAGCTGGAAAAATCAGGCCGTAAAGTGATGGTGGTTGTGGTACCTGAACACGGTGGCGCGCTGAAAGGCGACAGGATGCAGGTGTCAGGTCTGCGTGATATCCCAAGCCCGTCGATTACCAATGTGCCTGCTGGCATTAAGTTCTTTGGTATGAAAGCCCCCCATCAGGGCGCACCGATTGAAATCACCCAGCCGACCAGCTATTTGGCTATCTCAGAACTGGTTGCCCGTGCCGTTGACGGGAAGCTGTTTGTAGAAGATAACGTGAACTGGGATCAGCTCACCAGCAATCTACCGCAAACGGCAGAAGTCTCTGAGAACGCCAACGCAGTGGTGATTCAGTATCAGAACAAACCTTACGTTCGCCTGAACGGCGGTGATTGGGTACCTTATCCGCAGTAAAATGGCATTGTTTCCCTCTCCCTGTGGGAGAGGGAATGCTCAGATTATTGTTGGGCGATCCACACCAGCATTTTCAGGCTTGCTGAATAGTAATCATCTTTTGAGGTGATTTCGGGTTCTGTGGAAGACTGTCCCATAGTTAAATCACGTACTGCCAGCAGGCCCCCTTCCATCATGTAGGGTGCATACTCGTTAGTAGTGACGTTAACCCAGGCGGGAGTTTGTTCCCGGGGAAATTGACCGAACCAGGCTCGCCACGGTGTCAGCAGTGGGCTTTGCTTATCAACCCAGGCCACATACAGCGGAATACGAATCGCATCGTAGCTCATCCTCGGTGCCCAACCTTTGGCCGGAGCCAGCTTGCCACCCGACGCCAGAGAGACCCAATCAGGGGGCAGATTCGCTTTACCCGAGCCCATTTTCCCCAGCAGGCGTTCTCCATCCTTAATCAATTCACGCCAGACCGCTAAATGACTACGCCCGGCAAAAGCCTGCCATGCCGGAAACACGAAATAGGAAGGGTTCAGTACCACTTCACCATCAAGGTTAAACCCCTGGACACCGGGTAGCATCACCCGGTAACCCGCATAGCGGATCACGTTGTGCTCGATCAGTGCTTTTGTAATTGCATCCGATGCAGCGCTGTAGCGTTTGTCATGCCAGCGCGCGTCGGCTTTTAACAGTGCCCAGGCAATCAGGACATCGCCATCTGAGGCGTTGTTCTTGTCGGTGACCGGGTTGGATTCTGCGGGGTTATAACGCCAGTAAAACAGGCCGTTCTCTTTGTTTTTAAGCTGACTGTCTGTCCATTGCCAGAGCTTATCGAACGTGGGTTTATCGTTGTTGGCCACCGCCATCAGCATGGCGAAACCCTGGCCTTCCGTATGCGAAACGTCACCATTGCCGGTATCGACAATGCGGCCTTCCGGTTTGAAAAAGCGTGCCTTATAACTTTCCCAGGCCTGACCCGCCTGAGAGAGAGGAGAGAAGAGCAAACTCATCATCACAGCCAGCGTAGCGCAGACGGGTTTTCGCATAATTAACTCATTCCGGTTGTTCAGCACTTCGCAGTGAAATTTCACCGCCCACCCACGGCTTGATCACACCATCCTGCTCCAGGAGCAACGCCCCCTGTGCGTCAATGCCACGGGATGTTCCGTAGATCTCTTTATCACCAATCAGTAATTTCACCGGGCGGTTGATAAAGTTATCCAGCTTTTCCCAACGAGACAGGAAGGGTGCCAGCCCCTCCTGTTCAAAGAGGATGAGTGAGCTGCGCAATTCCTTAATCATACGCACGGCGAGGGTGTTACGATCGATGACGATCCCCGCTTCCTGAAGATTAGTCCAGGCCTGATTCACCACATCATTTTGTACATTGCGCATCACCATGTTGAGGCCTGCGCCAATAACGATCTGCGCAGCATCGCCTGTTTTTCCTGTCAGTTCGACCAGGATACCTGCAAGCTTACGATCGTTCAGATACAGATCATTAGGCCATTTAACGCGTACTTTATCAGCACCCAGATCGTGCAGAACTTCTGCCATGACAATGCCAATAACCAGACTCAGGCCAATAGCGGCAGCAGGCCCCTGCTCAAGACGCCAGTACATGGACAGATAGAGATTGGCGCCAAATGGCGAGAACCATTTGCGGCCACGACGACCACGACCGGCCTGCTGATACTCCGCAACACAGGCATCTCCAGATTTCAGCTCAGGCAGACGATCCAGCAGATACTGGTTCGTCGAATCAATCACTGGCAGCACTGCAACATTGCCATATCCAATCTGGTTACGGATCGCTTCTTCATTCAGCAATTGGATTGGCTCCGGCAGGCTATATCCTTTTCCGGGAACCGTGAAGACATCCACACCCCAGTCACGGAGGGTCTGGATGTGCTTGTTAATGGCGGCACGGCTCATGCCGAGTTGCTCACCCAGCTGCTCGCCAGAATGAAACTCACCGTCGGCAAGAATGCCAATCAGTGTTAACGGGATGGTATTATCCTTCACGCGATGGTCTCCACGGCATTCACTTCACCAGTGCGGCCAATGAAGCGGACTTCTGGCTCCAGCCAGACGTTAAATTTTTCGCCCACGCACTGACGGACATGGTGTGCCAGCTGCACAACATCGCTGCCAGTCGCATTGCCCTGGTTGATCAGAACCAGAGCCTGCTGGCGATGCACTGCAGCCCCGCCCTTCGTGGCACCTTTTAACTGGCACTGATCGATGAGCCAGCCCGCTGCCAGCTTCACGCTGCCATCAGCTTGCGGATAATGTGGTGCAGCAGGCCATCCAGCGAGAAATGCTTTTGCATTTTCACCACTAATGACTGGGTTTTTGAAGAAACTCCCGGCATTTCCATTCACTTTTGGATCGGGAAGTTTGGTCATTCGCATATGGCAAACAGACTCAAACACCTCACGTGCGGTTGCAGTGGCTGGGTCAAGACGTGTTAAATCACCATAGGTGAGGATAGGTTTCCAGTTTTTCGCCAGACGCAGACCAACGGCCACAATCACATAGCGATCCTGGTATTCATGTTTGAAAATACTGTCGCGGTAGCCAAAACGGCACTGTTCGGCCGTCAAGCGCTGAGCCGTTCCGGTCTCCAGTTCAATACAATCGACATATTCGCAGACGTGTTTTAGCTCGATGCCGTAGGCACCGATATTTTGAATGGGTGACGATCCGGCACAACCTGGGATCAGTGCAAGATTTTCGAGGCCTGGCATCCCCTTCTCAAGGGTAAATTGCACCAGATGATGCCAATTTTCTCCGGCCCCTACGTGCAAATGCCAGCTATCAGCGCGCTCTTCCACATCAATTCCCATGATGCGGTTGACGATCACCGTTCCGGCAAAATCGTCGAGAAACAGGACATTACTTCCTTCGCCCAGAATCAGTACGGGTTCGTTATTTTCTGTTGCGCTTTGCCATGCACTCAGCAATTGCTGTGCAGTATCGGCACGTACAATTTTTTTAGCATTCCGTTGAATGCCAAAGGTATTCCAGGGTTTAAGGGAGTGGTTCATAGACGCTATCCTGATGCAAAAACGGAGGTAGTTTACCGTATAAGCAAGGAGTTGGGGGATTTGTTTGTGCGCCGTAGAAACGCAAAAAGGCCATCCTTCCGGATGGCCTCTTCACTTGTTTGATGCCTGGCAGTTCCCTACTCTCACATGGGGAGACCCCACACTACCATCGGCGCTACGGCGTTTCACTTCTGAGTTCGGCATGGGGTCAGGTGGGACCACCGCGCTAAAGCCGCCAGGCAAATTCTGTTAATCTGTATCAGAGCTGAAATTTGATTGTCTGTCTCTTCGCCGAAACAGCTTCGGCGTTGTAAGGTTAAGCCTCACGGTTCATTAGTATCGGTTAGCTCAACGCATCGCTGCGCTTACACACCCGACCTATCAACGTCGTAGTCTTCAACGTTCCTTCAGGACCCTTAAAGGGTCAGGGAGAACTCATCTCGGGGCAAGTTTCGTGCTTAGATGCTTTCAGCACTTATCTCTTCCGCATTTAGCTACCGGGCAATGCCATTGGCATGACAACCCGAACACCAGTGATGCGTCCACTCCGGTCCTCTCGTACTAGGAGCAGCCCCCCTCAATTCTCCAGCGCCCACGGCAGATAGGGACCGAACTGTCTCACGACGTTCTAAACCCAGCTCGCGTACCACTTTAAATGGCGAACAGCCATACCCTTGGGACCTACTTCAGCCCCAGGATGTGATGAGCCGACATCGAGGTGCCAAACACCGCCGTCGATATGAACTCTTGGGCGGTATCAGCCTGTTATCCCCGGAGTACCTTTTATCCGTTGAGCGATGGCCCTTCCATTCAGAACCACCGGATCACTATGACCTGCTTTCGCACCTGCTCGAGCCGTCACTCTCGCAGTCAAGCTAGCTTATGCCATTGCACTAACCTCCTGATGTCCGACCAGGATTAGCTAACCTTCGTGCTCCTCCGTTACTCTTTGGGAGGAGACCGCCCCAGTCAAACTACCCACCAGACACTGTCCGCAACCCGGATTACGGGTCTACGTTAGAACACCAGCCATTAAAGGGTGGTATTTCAAGGTCGGCTCCACGCAGACTGGCGTCCACGCTTCAAAGCCTCCCACCTATCCTACACATCAAGGACCAGTGTTCAGTGTCAAGCTATAGTAAAGGTTCACGGGGTCTTTCCGTCTTGCCGCGGGTACACTGCATCTTCACAGCGAGTTCAATTTCACTGAGTCTCGGGTGGAGACAGCCTGGCCATCATTACGCCATTCGTGCAGGTCGGAACTTACCCGACAAGGAATTTCGCTACCTTAGGACCGTTATAGTTACGGCCGCCGTTTACCGGGGCTTCGATCAAGAGCTTCGCGTTGCCGCTAACCCCATCAATTAACCTTCCGGCACCGGGCAGGCGTCACACCGTATACGTCCACTTTCGTGTTTGCACAGTGCTGTGTTTTTAATAAACAGTTGCAGCCAGCTGGTATCTTCGACTGATTTCAGCTCCACCCGCAGGGGCTTCACCTACATATCAGCGTGCCTTCTCCCGAAGTTACGGCACCATTTTGCCTAGTTCCTTCACCCGAGTTCTCTCAAGCGCCTTGGTATTCTCTACCTGACCACCTGTGTCGGTTTGGGGTACGATTTGATGTTACCTGATGCTTAGAGGCTTTTCCTGGAAGCAGGGCATTTGTTACTTCAGCACCGTAGTGCCTCGTCATCACACCTCAGCGTTAATAAGGTACCGGATTTACCTGGAACCTCCGCCTACATGCTTAAACCGGGACAACCGTCGCCCGGCTAACATAGCCTTCTCCGTCCCCCCTTCGCAGTAACACCAAGTACAGGAATATTAACCTGTTTCCCATCGACTACGCCTTTCGGCCTCGCCTTAGGGGTCGACTCACCCTGCCCCGATTAACGTTGGACAGGAACCCTTGGTCTTCCGGCGTGCGGGCTTTTCACCCGCATTATCGTTACTTATGTCAGCATTCGCACTTCTGATACCTCCAGCACCCCTCACAGGACACCTTCAACGGCTTACAGAACGCTCCCCTACCCAACAACACATAGTGTCGCTGCCGCAGCTTCGGTGCATGGTTTAGCCCCGTTACATCTTCCGCGCAGGCCGACTCGACCAGTGAGCTATTACGCTTTCTTTAAATGATGGCTGCTTCTAAGCCAACATCCTGGCTGTCTGTGCCTTCCCACATCGTTTCCCACTTAACCATGACTTTGGGACCTTAGCTGGCGGTCTGGGTTGTTTCCCTCTTCACGACGGACGTTAGCACCCGCCGTGTGTCTCCCGTGATAACATTCTTCGGTATTCGTAGTTTGCATCGGGTTGGTAAGCCGGGATGGCCCCCTAGCCGAAACAGTGCTCTACCCCCGAAGATGAGTTCACGAGGCGCTACCTAAATAGCTTTCGGGGAGAACCAGCTATCTCCCGGTTTGATTGGCCTTTCACCCCCAGCCACAAGTCATCCGCTAATTTTTCAACATTAGTCGGTTCGGTCCTCCAGTTAGTGTTACCCAACCTTCAACCTGCCCATGGCTAGATCACCGGGTTTCGGGTCTATACCCTGCAACTTAACGCCCAGTTAAGACTCGGTTTCCCTTCGGCTCCCCTATACGGTTAACCTTGCTACAGAATATAAGTCGCTGACCCATTATACAAAAGGTACGCAGTCACACCACGAAGGTGCTCCCACTGCTTGTACGTACACGGTTTCAGGTTCTTTTTCACTCCCCTCGCCGGGGTTCTTTTCGCCTTTCCCTCACGGTACTGGTTCACTATCGGTCAGTCAGGAGTATTTAGCCTTGGAGGATGGTCCCCCCATATTCAGACAGGATACCACGTGTCCCGCCCTACTCTTCGAGTTCACAACCTGTGCATTTTCGTGTACGGGACTATCACCCTGTATCGTCGGACTTTCCAGACCGTTCCACTAACACACAAGCTGATTCAGACTCTGGGCTGCTCCCCGTTCGCTCGCCGCTACTGGGGGAATCTCGGTTGATTTCTTTTCCTCGGGGTACTTAGATGTTTCAGTTCCCCCGGTTCGCCTCGTTAACCTATGTATTCAGTTAACGATAGTGTGACGAATCACACTGGGTTTCCCCATTCGGACATCGCCGGGTCAAAGGTTCATATCACCTCGCCGGCGCTTTTCGCAGATTAGCACGTCCTTCATCGCCTCTGACTGCCAGGGCATCCACCGTGTACGCTTAGTCGCTTAACCTCACAACCCGAAGATGTTTCTTTCGATTCATCATCGACTTGCGAAAATTTGAGAGACTCGAACACACATTAACTGTGTGTCGTTTCAATTTTCAGCTTGATCCAGATTTTTAAAGAGCAAAACTTCGCAGTGCACCTTTTCAGGTTCACTCTGAAGTTTTCTTGGGTTCGCAGTAAAGGATGGTGGAGCTATGCGGGATCGAACCGCAGACCTCCTGCGTGCAAAGCAGGCGCTCTCCCAGCTGAGCTATAGCCCCATCGTTTGCAATCTCTGTACCGCTCATCCTTTAAAAGGAGTTTGGTAGGCCTGAGTGGACTTGAACCACCGACCTCACCCTTATCAGGGGTGCGCTCTAACCACCTGAGCTACAAGCCTGCAGAGATTTTTACTGCTGTTTTTCATCAGACAATCTGTGTGAGCACTGCAAAGGCAGGTTCTTTAAGGTAAGGAGGTGATCCAACCGCAGGTTCCCCTACGGTTACCTTGTTACGACTTCACCCCAGTCATGAATCACAAAGTGGTAAGCGCCCTCCCGAAGGTTAAGCTACCTACTTCTTTTGCAACCCACTCCCATGGTGTGACGGGCGGTGTGTACAAGGCCCGGGAACGTATTCACCGTAGCATTCTGATCTACGATTACTAGCGATTCCGACTTCATGGAGTCGAGTTGCAGACTCCAATCCGGACTACGACGCACTTTATGAGGTCCGCTTGCTCTCGCGAGGTCGCTTCTCTTTGTATGCGCCATTGTAGCACGTGTGTAGCCCTACTCGTAAGGGCCATGATGACTTGACGTCATCCCCACCTTCCTCCAGTTTATCACTGGCAGTCTCCTTTGAGTTCCCGGCCGGACCGCTGGCAACAAAGGATAAGGGTTGCGCTCGTTGCGGGACTTAACCCAACATTTCACAACACGAGCTGACGACAGCCATGCAGCACCTGTCTCAGAGCTCCCGAAGGCACCAATCCATCTCTGGAAAGTTCTCTGGATGTCAAGAGTAGGTAAGGTTCTTCGCGTTGCATCGAATTAAACCACATGCTCCACCGCTTGTGCGGGCCCCCGTCAATTCATTTGAGTTTTAACCTTGCGGCCGTACTCCCCAGGCGGTCGATTTAACGCGTTAGCTCCGGAAGCCACTCCTCAAGGGAACAACCTCCAAATCGACATCGTTTACGGCGTGGACTACCAGGGTATCTAATCCTGTTTGCTCCCCACGCTTTCGCACCTGAGCGTCAGTCTTTGTCCAGGGGGCCGCCTTCGCCACCGGTATTCCTCCAGATCTCTACGCATTTCACCGCTACACCTGGAATTCTACCCCCCTCTACAAGACTCTAGCCTGCCAGTTTCGAATGCAGTTCCCAGGTTGAGCCCGGGGATTTCACATCCGACTTGACAGACCGCCTGCGTGCGCTTTACGCCCAGTAATTCCGATTAACGCTTGCACCCTCCGTATTACCGCGGCTGCTGGCACGGAGTTAGCCGGTGCTTCTTCTGCGGGTAACGTCAATTGCTGAGGTTATTAACCTCAGCACCTTCCTCCCCGCTGAAAGTACTTTACAACCCGAAGGCCTTCTTCATACACGCGGCATGGCTGCATCAGGCTTGCGCCCATTGTGCAATATTCCCCACTGCTGCCTCCCGTAGGAGTCTGGACCGTGTCTCAGTTCCAGTGTGGCTGGTCATCCTCTCAGACCAGCTAGGGATCGTCGCCTAGGTGAGCCGTTACCCCACCTACTAGCTAATCCCATCTGGGCACATCTGATGGCAAGAGGCCCGAAGGTCCCCCTCTTTGGTCTTGCGACGTTATGCGGTATTAGCTACCGTTTCCAGTAGTTATCCCCCTCCATCAGGCAGTTTCCCAGACATTACTCACCCGTCCGCCGCTCGTCACCCGAGAGCAAGCTCTCTGTGCTACCGCTCGACTTGCATGTGTTAGGCCTGCCGCCAGCGTTCAATCTGAGCCATGATCAAACTCTTCAATTTAAAAGTTTGATGCTCAATGAATTAAACTTCGTAATGAATTACGTGTTCACTCGTTGAGACTTGGTATTCATTTATCGTCCGAGGACGTTAAGAATCCATGTCACTTTGAGTGCCCACACAGATTGTCTGATAAATTGTTAAAGAGCAGTGCCGCTTCGTTTTCGCTGCGGCGCGGGGTGTGCATATTACGCTTTCCCGCTACAGAGTCAAGCGTTTATTTTGCTTTTCTCTGCTGACCCGGCGGCGTGCGTGCCGTTGTTCCGTGTCAGTGGAGGCGCATTATAGGGAGTTATTCCGACGTGACAAGAGGAAATTTAAAAAAACTTTTCGTTCGCTCACTTTTCAGACTCAACGCTTATTTAACCCGCGAATCGCCCGATAAATGCGCGATTTCCCGCGCAAAACTGGCCACCTGCGACCAGTCGGTATAAACCACTTCTTTACGTGTATCGGTTTCGCCGCCGGTCATCTTCATGATCAGGCGGATCATGAAGCGGTCATACCAGCGATAGCGAGGGTAGCGCAGCGCACCAGCAAAGACGGCGCAAAGGTCTGGCTGCCATGGAGAGTTCAGCAAGAACTTGCGCGTGTAGCTGTTGGTCTGCGGCGTACGCTTCTCTGCTTTACGAGCAACCAGATTGACCGAGTAGAACGCGCCAGGCAATTTGTTGAGCACCGCGGTGTGCTTTTTCACGAAGCGATCGAGTGCCGGATGAAAATGACCGTAACGAATTGACGCGCCAATCACCACGCGATCGTAATCCTGCCAGGTAATCTGTCCGACACGATTCAGGTTCACCACATCAGAATAAATTCCCAGCTCTTTTAATTCCGACGCCAGATACGCGGCAATCTCACGCGTTTGTCCGTCTCGCGTAGAGAAAAGAATAAGTGTTTTCATCAATGGCTCCTTATTCACGCCAGAACGTTGGGGTGAACAGCACCAGCAGCGTAAAGACCTCAAGACGACCAAACAGCATATTGGCGATGAGGATCCATTTCGCGACCGGGTTCATGCTGGCAAAGTTATCCGCCACAACCCCCAGGCCTGGCCCAAGGTTATTTAATGTTGCTACGACGGATGCAAAAGCAGAGAAATCATCCACCCCCGTCGCGATGATCGCCAGCATACTGACGATAAAGACCAGCGCATACGCCGAGAAGAAACCCCACACCGCTTCGAGGATACGTTCCGGCAGTGCCCGGTTTCCCAGTTTGATACTGTAGACCGCGTTCGGGTGGACCAGACGCTTCAACTCACGGTTGCCCTGCTTGAACAGCAGAAGAATACGAATCACCTTCAGGCCACCGCCCGTGGATCCCGCGCAGCCGCCAATAAAGGCGGAGCATAACAGTAACACCGGCAAGAATAGCGGCCAGCGTGCAATGCTGTCCGTGGTGAATCCGGCCGTCGTCGCCATCGACACCACCTGGAAAAACGCCTGGTTTAACGTGGTCAACGCGGAGTTATAGACATCATGGAACCACAGCACCAGGGTACAGATGATAACCAGCGTAAGCTGAACGCCAATGAACATGCGGAACTCGGGGTCACGCCAGTACACTTTCAGGCTGCGCCCGCTGAGTAAAGAGAAGTGCAAACCGTAGTTACAGCCGGAAATCAGCAGGAAAATAGCAATGATGGTGTTAATCGTAGGACTGTCAAAGTAGCCCACGCTGGCATCGTGGGTGGAAAACCCGCCGATAGCAATCGTCGCAAAGCTGTGTCCGATAGCATCAAATGCAGGCATCCCGGCAAACCATAATGCCAGCGCACAGGCCACAGTAAGCAGGACATAAATCAGCCACAGGGTTTTCGCCGTCTCGGCAATACGCGGGCGCATCTTGTTATCTTTCAGCGGTCCGGGCATTTCGGCGCGATAGAGCTGCATCCCACCGACGCCCAGTATAGGCAGGATAGCCACCGCCAGGACGATGATCCCCATACCGCCGAACCATTGCAGCATCTGGCGATAAAAGAGAATAGCGTGCGGTAACGAATCCAGTCCCACCAGCGTCGTCGCTCCGGTTGTTGTTAAACCAGAGAACGATTCAAAAAATGCGTCCGTGATGCTCAGATTCGGTTGTTCAGAGAAGATAAAGGGCAAAGAACCGACACTTCCCAGTACCGTCCAGAACAGGACGACAATCAAAAATCCTTCGCGTGATTTCAGCTCGCCCTTCTGACGACGGTTAGGCCACCACAACAGAGAGCCGATCGCCAGCGCAACAAAGAAAGTCTGGGTAAATGCCCGCCCCGCGCCGTCCCGGTAGATAAGCGCCACCAGTCCAGGGAGAATCATCGTCCCGGAAAAGAGTATGACCAGCAGTCCAACGATTCGGGTTATGGCACGAAAATGCATCTCTGCCGCTTCCTTTGGTATTCAAAAAAGTGAGGTGGGGATTATTCTTCAATCGGCAGCAATTGCAACGAACCACGACTAAAATCAGCCAGTTTTGCTGAAAAAGCAGCCAGTTCCGCCTGAGGAAGCGCCACGCGTAATTGCACCATTGCCTGATATTCACTGTGCGCGATAACGCCGTTAAACTGCTTCAGCAACGCTTCGATACCGGATAACTGTCCGTAATCGCACAGTAAAGTATATTCTGTGAGTGGTGTTTTGCGGGTAGTTATCAGCAAATTCAGTGCCTGCTGAACTCCGCCGCCATACGCTTTAACCAGCCCACCCGTGCCTAACAGGATCCCGCCGTAGTAGCGCACCACCACGGCGGTAATTTCACCCACACCGCTGCCCATCAGCTGCGAAAGCATGGGTTTTCCGGCTGTGCCAGCCGGTTCACCGTCGTCGGAAAAGCCCAACTGCTGCGAATCGTCCGGAGGCCCCGCGACCCACGCCACACAGTGGTGACGTGCGTCAGGATGCTCCGCCCGAACAGATTCAACAAACGCCTTTGCCGCCTCTACGCCATCGGTATGTGCCAGCAGCGTAATAAAGCGGCTTTTCTTGATTTCCTCAACAAAGGTGACCGGTTCAGCCGGTATCAGCCAGCTTTCCATCAGGCCAGCTTCAGATCTCGCGTCATATTCTCGATACCGTTTTCGTGAACAACCACGTTATCTTCAATACGAATGCCACCAAACGGTTTCAGCGCTTCAATTTTTTCCCAGTTGAAGTGTTTGCTGAACTGACCTTCACGCCAGGGTGCTAACAGCGATTCGATAAAGTAGATCCCCGGTTCAATCGTCAGCACCATGCGTGGTTCAAGAATGCGGGTGCAGCGCAGGTAAGGATATTTAGACGGTGCCGCCAGGTGCGTGCCGGTATCATCCTGCATAAAACCTGCAACATCGTGAACCTGCAGACCCAACGGGTGACCGATCCCGTGCGGCATGAATGGCCCGGTCAGATCGTTCTCGACCATCGCCTCTTCGCTCATGTCTTTCACAATCTGGTGCTTACGCAACAGCTTCGCGATGCGCTGATGGAACTGGATGTGGTAATCCACGTAACTGGTTCCCGCTTTCATGGTACTGATAAGGGCCAGCTGTTCGTCATTGACGTCTTTGATCAGGTGCGCAAAGTCAGTATCCGCGTTTGCCGCCCATGTACGGGTCAGGTCAGCCGCATAACCGTTGTACTCCGCACCCGCATCCAGCAGGAAGCTGCGCATCTCCGACGGCACATGGTGATCGAGTTTGGTGTAGTGCAACACGGAAGCGTGTTCATTCAGCGCGACGATGTTGCTGTACGGCACGTCCGTATCACGGTGCCCGGTCGCGGTCAGGTAGGCCTGGTTGATATCGAACTCGCTCATACCAGACTGGAATGCTTCATGCGCGGCGCGGTGGCCGTTCACTGCCGTTTTTTGCGCTTCACGCATGCAGTAAAGTTCGTAGTCGGTTTTATATGCGCGATAGTAATGCAGGTAATCCAGCACCCCTTTCGGGTTAAGCTTGTCAGCCGGAATATCCAGGCCCAATGCACGCTCCGGAACAGGGCCAATATAGGCGATGTTGCCGCGTGCGGCGGGCAGTTGACTGCCAATGCCATCGGCTTTTGGTAATGCAATGATATCCACTTCTTCCGTCCAGAAGCTGGTCGGCAGCGGTTCCACGTTGTGCCAGTAATCGACAGGCAGATAGAACCACAATTTTGGCTTATTCACGCCATCCACCAGCAGCCAGCAATTTGGAACCTGGGTTACCGGCACCCAGGCCTTAAACTGCGGGTTGACCTTAAACGGATAAGCATGGTCATCCAGAAAAGTATTCAAAAGTTCGCCAGAGTGGATTAACAGCGCATCCAGCTTAAAGCGGGCCAGTACATCGCGGGTACGTTCCTGTAGGGTAACGATATGATTTTTATAAAGCGAAGCCAGTGAGTCCATCATTCTTCCTTTCGTTTTATTGACCTCAAGTCATCGCATCTTAGCACACCTCACTCCGGCTGCGTGATTTACACCGACCGTGATCAATGCAGCAATTTCTTAATGAGTAATTTGCATTTTATTAACATAAATTCCACACTCCGATTCATCTGGTATGACCAGATCCAATTGCTGGATTCAGGAGACTGACATGCTCTACAAAGGCGACACCCTGTACCTCAACTGGCTGGAAGATGGCATTGCCGAACTGGTGTTCGATGCCCCCGGCTCAGTGAATAAGCTTGATACCGCGACGGTGGCCAGTCTTGGCCAGGCGCTGGATGTACTTGAAAAACAACCTGAATTAAAAGGGCTTCTGCTGCGTTCGAACAAAGCGGCCTTTATTGTCGGTGCCGATATCACCGAATTCCTTTCTCTGTTCCTGGTCCCGGAGGAACAGCTGAGCCAATGGCTGCACTTTGCTAACAGCGTCTTTAATCGTCTGGAAGATCTGCCTGTCCCGACCATTTCCGCCGTTAATGGCTACGCGCTGGGCGGTGGCTGCGAATGCGTATTAGCAACTGATTACCGTCTGGCGACGCCGGACCTGCGCATCGGCCTGCCGGAAACCAAGCTGGGTATCATGCCGGGCTTTGGGGGTTCAGTGCGTATGCCGCGTATGCTGGGTGCCGACAGTGCACTTGAGATCATTGCCGCAGGCAAAGATGTTGGCGCAGACCAGGCGCAGAAAATCGGTCTGGTCGACGGCGTTGTGAAACCTGAGAAGCTTGTTGAAGGCGCACTGGCCATTCTGCGTCAGGCGATTAACGGCGATCTCGACTGGAAAGCCAAACGCCAGCCGAAGCTGGAGCCGTTAAAACTCAGCAAAATTGAAGCCGCGATGAGCTTCACCATTGCCAAAGGCATGGTGATGCAGACGGCGGGTAAACACTATCCGGCCCCCATCACCGCGGTAAAAACCATTGAAGCGGCGGCCCGCTTTGGCCGCGACGAAGCCCTGAAACTGGAAAACCAGAGCTTTGTCCCGCTGGCGCACACCAATGAAGCCCGCGCGCTCGTTGGCATCTTCCTCAACGATCAGTTCGTGAAAGGTAAAGCGAAACAGCTCACCAAAAATGTGGAAACGCCGAAACATGCGGCGGTACTCGGTGCCGGCATTATGGGTGGCGGCATCGCTTATCAGTCAGCCTGGAAAGGCGTTCCGGTGGTAATGAAGGACATCAGCGAGAAATCCCTGACGCTGGGCATGACCGAAGCGGCCAAGCTGCTGAATAAACAGCTGGAACGCGGAAAAATTGACGGGCTGAAGCTCGCGGGCGTGATCTCAACCATTCAGCCCGTGCTGGAATACAGCGGTTTTGATCGCGTCGACGTGGTAGTCGAAGCCGTCGTTGAAAATCCGAAAGTTAAAAAAGCGGTGCTGGCGGAAACGGAAGACAAGGTTCGCCTGGATACCGTGCTGGCCTCTAACACCTCTACCATTCCTATCAGCGAACTGGCAAGCGTGCTGAAGCGTCCGGAAAACTTCTGCGGGATGCACTTCTTCAACCCGGTACACCGTATGCCGCTGGTCGAAGTGATCCGTGGGGAAAAAACCTCTGACGACACCATCGCCAAAGTGGTGGCATGGGCAAGCAAGATGGGCAAAACGCCAATCGTCGTTAACGACTGCCCGGGCTTCTTCGTCAACCGCGTCCTGTTCCCTTACTTCGCCGGTTTCAGCCAGCTGCTGCGCGACGGTGCCGACTTCCGCAAAATCGACAAAGTGATGGAAAAACAGTTCGGCTGGCCGATGGGCCCAGCGTATCTGCTGGATGTAGTCGGCATTGATACCGCGCATCACGCTCAGGCAGTCATGGCGGCAGGCTTCCCGCAGCGCATGCAGAAAGACTATCGCGACGCGATTGACGCGCTGTTCGACGCTAACCGCTTCGGTCAGAAAAACGGTCTGGGCTTCTGGCGCTATAAAGAAGACAGCAAAGGCAAACCGAAGAAAGAAGAAGACGCCGCAGTGGACAGCCTGCTGGCCGAAGTGAGTCAGCCAAAGCGTGACTTCACTGACGATGAGATCATCGCCCGGATGATGATACCGATGATCAACGAAGTGGTGCGTTGCCTGGAAGAAGGCATCATCGCCAGCCCGGCAGAAGCCGACATGGCGCTGGTGTACGGACTGGGCTTCCCTCCGTTCCACGGCGGTGCGTTCCGCTGGCTGGACACGCTCGGCAGCGCCCGCTATCTCGATATGGCCCAGCAGTATCAGCACCTCGGTCCATTGTATGAAGTGCCGGAAGGTCTGCGTAACAAAGCGCGCCATAACGAACCCTACTATCCAGCAGTTGAGCCAGCCCGTCCGGTTGGCGAGCTGAAAACGGCTTAAGGAGTCACAATGGAAAAGGTTGTCATTGTTGATGCGATTCGCACCCCGATGGGCCGTTCAAAAGGCGGCGCGTTCCGTAACGTGCGTGCGGAAGACCTCTCCGCGCACCTGATGCGTAGCCTGCTGGCGCGTAACCCGGCGCTGGACCCAACCGCGCTCGACGATATCTACTGGGGCTGCGTACAGCAGACCCTGGAGCAAGGCTTCAACATCGCCCGTAACGCCTCGCTGCTGGCGGAGATCCCACATTCTGTTCCGGCGGTCACCGTCAACCGTCTTTGCGGTTCGTCAATGCAGGCGTTACATGATGCAGCACGTATGATCATGACCGGTGATGCTCAGGCTTGCCTGGTCGGCGGCGTGGAGCACATGGGGCACGTGCCGATGAGCCATGGGGTCGATTTCCACCCGGGTATGAGCCGCAACGTAGCAAAAGCGGCGGGGATGATGGGCCTGACCGCAGAGATGCTCTCCCGCCTGCACGGTATTAGCCGTGAAATGCAGGATACCTTTGCCGCACGCTCTCACGCTCGCGCATGGGCGGCGACACAGTCCGGTGCGTTTAAGAATGAGATCATCCCAACCGGTGGTCATGATGCAGACGGCGTTCTGAAGCAGTTCAGCTACGACGAAGTGATCCGCCCGGAAACCACGGTCGAAGCTCTTTCCACGCTGCGTCCGGCATTTGATCCTGTCACAGGAACAGTAACGGCAGGAACTTCGTCCGCGCTGTCCGACGGGGCTGCTGCAATGCTGGTGATGAGCGAAAGCCGTGCCCGCGAGTTAGGTTTAACCCCTCGCGCCCGGGTACGTTCAATGGCGGTCGTGGGTTGCGATCCTTCCATCATGGGTTACGGCCCGGTTCCAGCTTCGAAGCTAGCGCTGAAAAAAGCAGGATTAACCGCCAGTGATATCGACCTGTTTGAGATGAACGAAGCCTTCGCCGCGCAGATCCTGCCGTGCATTAAAGATCTGGGGCTCATGGATCAGATCGACGAGAAGATTAACCTCAACGGCGGTGCGATCGCCCTCGGTCACCCGCTGGGCTGCTCCGGAGCGCGCATCAGCACCACGCTGATTAACCTGATGGAGCGCAAAGATGCCCAGTTTGGCCTGGCAACGATGTGTATCGGGCTGGGTCAGGGTATCGCGACGGTGTTTGAGAGAGTGTAAATCAGGAAAAGTATCTCAAAGCCAATGCCGTCAGAACAAGGCGGCAAGCGAGCGAATCCCGATGAGCTTACTCAAGTAAGTGATTCGGGTGAACGAGCGCAGCCAACGCAGTTATGGCGTCATTGGCGAAGAGAGACAGTTTAGTTGCCGTTCTTCCCGCCTGTCAGGGGCGGGTTTTTTATTTAGATGAAGGCAAAAGCATCGCCGAAGAGACGGTCTTCACGCGCATCACGTTCGTTACAGAACAAGTCACGGGCAATTTTCGCCATCTCAAAACGGCCAGCGATATAGATATCGTGCCCTGCCAGTGTGCCATGATCCTGTAGCACCGCCGTCAGTACCGTACCGCTGCGTCCACGCCAGCCTTCTTCCGGCTGCTCAACCACCGGCTCTATGCGCAGGTTAGGATGGGTTACGCTCAGCGCTTCCAGTTCAGACAGGTCATAGAGATGTTTCTCTTCACGGCCACCCCAGTAAATGGTGATGTCACGGTCCGGGTTACGCGCCAGTGCGGTCAGCAGAATAGAGCGCACATAAGAGAAGCCCGTACCGCCCGCGATCAGGATCAGCGGACGGTCTTCGTCATCGCGCAGCCATGCATCACCATGAGGAATGTCGACCACAATCTCACGCTCTTTAAGAATGCGGTCCATGACGGCCATCGCATACAGGTTAAGCTCTGACGCACCAATATGAAGCTCAATAAATTCCTGCTCCGCTGGCGTTGAGGCCATAGAGAAAGGACGCTTATCACGCTCATCCATCACGACCATCAGGTACTGACCCGCGCGGAAAGAGAATGGCGCTTCTGGCACTAAACGGACGCGATATACGGTGTCGGTGATGGCATCTACCGAGGTCACTTTACAGCTTAAGGTTGTCATTCGCTCTCTCTGTCGGGAAGTCTATAGGGCTTAACGGTCAAGCTCAGGGTTTACCGTTATTCATTATGGCCAGCTCGTCCCAGATCGCGTCAATTCGCGCGGTCACTGCAGGATCTTTTTTGATCGGGCGACCCCATTCACGATCGGTTTCGCCAGGCCATTTATTGGTGGCATCCAGTCCCATTTTTGAGCCAAGACCGGAAACCGGCGAGGCAAAATCCAGGTAATCTATCGGCGTGTTTTCGACTAACACCGTATCGCGCGCCGGGTCCATTCGCGTGGTAATGGCCCAGATTACGTCATTCCAGTCGCGGGCGTTAACATCATCATCGCAGACAATAACAAACTTGGTATACATAAACTGGCGCAGGAAAGACCATACGCCCATCATCACGCGTTTCGCGTGACCAGGATACTGTTTCTTCATCGTGACCACCGCCATACGATATGAGCATCCTTCAGGCGGCAGATAAAAATCAACAATTTCCGGGAACTGCTTTTGCAGGATCGGCACAAACACTTCATTCAGCGCCACTCCCAGTACCGCCGGTTCGTCCGGTGGACGTCCGGTATAGGTGGAGTGATAGATCGCATCTTCACGCTGTGTAATGTGCGTAACGGTAAACACCGGGAAGTTATCCACTTCGTTGTAATAGCCGGTATGGTCGCCGTAAGGGCCTTCTGGCGCCATTTCACCCTGCTCAATGTAACCTTCCAGCACAATTTCCGCACTGGCCGGAACTTCGAGATCGTTAGAAATACACTTCACGACTTCGGTTTTGGTTCCGCGCAGCAGGCCTGCAAACGCGTATTCAGAGAGTGTATCCGGCACGGGGGTCACCGCACCCAGAATGGTGGCCGGATCGGCACCTAACGCGACAGAGACAGGGAAACGTTCACCCGGATGCTCAGCACACCACTCCTGGAAATCCAGCGCGCCGCCGCGATGCGACAGCCAGCGCATGATGAGTTTATTCTTGCCAATTAATTGCTGACGGTAAATACCGAGATTTTGCCGCTCTTTGTGAGGGCCGCGCGTAACCGTCAACCCCCAGGTGATCAGCGGAGCAGCATCTTCAGGCCAGCACTGCATAATAGGGATTTTGGTCAGATCAACCGCATCGCCTTCCAGCACTTTCTGCTGGCACGGCGCGCCGCGCAGGCGTTTAGTTGGCATGTTCAATACTTGCTTAAACTGTGGCAGTTTGTCGAACAGATCGCGGAAGCCTTTCGGCGGCTCTGGCTCTTTCAGAAACGCCAGCAGTTTACCCACTTCACGCAGCGCCGTAACGTCTTCCTGCCCCATCCCCAATGCAACACGACGTGGAGTACCAAACAGGTTGCACAACACCGGCATGGCGTACCCTTTCGGATTTTCAAACAGTAATGCGGGGCCACCGGCACGCAGGGTGCGGTCAGCAATTTCTGTCATCTCCAGATAAGGATCAACAGGAAGTGTAATGCGTTTGAGTTCACCCTGCTTTTCCAGCAGCGTCAGGAAGTCGCGGAGATCGTGGTATTTCATGCAGTTAGTCATGGCCTCTCTGTAAGCGCTTCATTATACGGCGTAAGCCTGCTTGATGCTGTAATTTTGTTAAATTAGCGTGAACTTATGCGTTCTGTTCCATTTTCCCCCATTATAATCAACTTAGCGATCCCGCCAGGGTTTTGATATGCTTGCGCCCCGAACTAAGGGAAAGAGTGATTATGCAGGCCTGGTATTTACTTTATTGCAAACGCGGGCAGCTTCAGCGCGCGCAGGAACATCTTGAACGTCAGTCTGTAAATTGCCTGACACCCGTGATCACGCTTGAAAAAATGCAGCGCGGGAAGCGCACAACCGTCAGTGAACCCTTATTTCCGAACTATCTGTTCGTGGAGTTCGACCCGGAAGTGATCCACACCACGACCATTAGCGCCACACGCGGTGTCAGCCACTTTGTACGCTTTGGTACCAGCCCGGCGATGGTTCCGTCAACGGTGATCCATCAACTTTCGGTTTATCAACAACCCGAAGGTATCACCGACCCGGAAACTCCTTACTCAGGGGACTGCGTCGTCATCACGGAAGGTGCTTTCGAAGGGTTGCAGGCGATTTTCGCTGAACCGGACGGCGAAGCACGCTCCATGCTGTTGCTCAACCTGCTGAACAAACAGGTTCTGCAAAGCGTTAAAAACACCGACTTCCGCAAAGTTTAAAAATCGATCCCAAACAGGTGACGCACGTTGTCATCCGTCTGCGCGGAAAGCCAGTGGGGATCTTCTCCGCGCCATTTCGCCACGCTTTCAACGATGTGCCCAAGATGTGCAGGTTCATTTCGCCGCGATGTCGGTTTGGGTTGCATGTCTCTCGGCAGCAGATAAGGCGCATCCGTTTCCAGGAGCAAATGATCAGCCGGGATTACCGGCAACAGCTCGCGAAGCTCAAGCCCGCGGCGCTCATCACAAACCCAGCCAGTGATCCCCAGAAAGAGCCCACGTTCCAGGCAATCCAGCGCCTCCTGTCGTGAACCGGTAAAACAGTGCAGCACCGCACCGGGTATTTTATCCAGCCACGGGTTCAGAAGGGCAAGAAAACGCTCATGAGCATCGCGGCAGTGCATAAACACCGGCATTCCAAGCTCAGCTGCCAGCGCAAGTTGTGCCGTGAACGCTTTTTCCTGCTCTTCAGGCGTGGAAAAGTTACGGTTGAAATCGAGACCGCATTCGCCGATCGCCACCACTTCTGGCATCTTCGCCAGCTTGTACAGGGTATCGCCACTTTCCGCAGTCCACTGGCTGCTGTCATGAGGATGTACACCAGCGGTCGACCAGCAGCGCTCGTAGCGTTGCGCCAACAGCTGCGCCTGCTCGCTTTCATGCAAGTTGGTTCCTGTCAGCAACAGTCCTTTCACTCCGGCAGCAAACGCACGTGCAACGACCTCATCACGATCTTTCGCAAACTGCGAGCTGGTCAGGTTGAGTCCAATATCAAACATGCGAATCTCCATATAACAACCGCCCTGACGGGCGGTTGATTTTACTCTTCAGTGGTCTTGTCTGACGTATCGTCTTCGTCATCCGTTCGACGTCCTTTACCCACGTAGAAACGCGAGAAGAAGACACCGACCTCGAACAGGCAATACATCGGTATGGCCAGCAGCGTCTGGGAGAACACATCCGGCGGTGTCAGCAGCATGCCAACCACAAATGCACCGACCAGGATATACGGACGCTTCTTACGCAGATCATCAGGGGTAGTCACCCCTACCCAGCAAAGCAACACAATGGCCACCGGCACTTCGAATGCCACGCCAAAGGCCATAAACAGTGCCATCACAAAGCTGAGGTAGCTAGCGATATCCGTCGACACCTGGACACCTTCCGGCGCGGTATGCGTCAGGAAGCCAAAGGCCAGCGGGAAGACAACGAAATAGGCAAACGCCATGCCGATATAGAACAGCAGCGAGCTGGATACCAGCAGCGGGATCACCAGCTTGCGTTCGTGTTTGTACAGTGCCGGCGCCACAAACGCCCACACCTGGTAAAGAATGATCGGCGCAGACGCAATCAACGATACCCAGAAAGTAAGCTTAATAGGGGTGAAAAACGGTGATGCAACATCTGTTGCAATCATCGTTGCCCCCAGCGGCATCTGCTTGATCAGCGGCGCAGAGACCACTTGATAGATGTCATTTGCGAAGTAGACCAGACACAGGAATATGAGTAAAACTGCAATAATGCAGTTTAACAGTCGCTTACGCAGCTCTATAAGGTGCGTAATAAGCGGTTGAGTATCATCTACTGCCATGTTTACGCTTTATCACTCGACGATGGGGATGATTCGGAAACAGGCGCGACGGGCTTAACTTCAGCCGTTTTTACCGCTGGCTCTTCCGGCTGCGCCTGTTTTTTCGGTTCAGGTTCCTGCGGCGTTTGTTCAGGCGCTACAGCCTGATGTTCAGCGCTGGCAGGCGTTACGCCCTCGCGCTGCTCCTCGCTGCCCTTCACCACCGGGTTATGGATGGTGTTCGCTTCATCACTCGCTTTTTCAGGATCGTTAATGCTATAGGAGCGCTTCATTGATTCCGCCGCTTCGCGCAGCTCATCCATTGAAGCTTTCAGTTCCGGCGTCAGGTTATCCATGCTCGCCTTCTCTACCTTTTTCAGGCTTTCCTGAAACTCCTGCAACTTAAGTTCCTGTGCCAGCTCATTCTGAACGGTCGATGCCAGCGATCTCAGCGCACGAACCCAGCCCGCAACAGTTTTCACCGCCACCGGCAGACGCTGTGGTCCCAAAACGATCAGGCCAATCACAAAGACCAGCAGCAACTCACTAAAACCAATGTCGAACACGACTTACACCTGCTCTTTATCGTGGCGTTTAGCGTCTTCCTTTTTGGTTTCGTCTTGCTTGTCGGAGATGGATTTAGCAGTAAAGTCAGCGTCCTGGCTGGTTTTATCCTGCTTGCTCTCATCATCGCTCATCGCTTTCTTGAAGCCTTTGATAGACGCGCCCAGATCGGAACCGATAGAACCGAGCTTTTTGGTGCCGAACAGCAGCACGACGATGACGGCAATGATCAACAATTGCCAGATACTGATACCACCCATACATGTTCCTCAGGGATAGATGATTAATTAGTCAGGTCGCATTATACGTATGCAACCTGTCGATAGCGACGCAAAATCAGCGCGTCTTTCTCCAGCCAACGAGCCAGACAACCACGCCGCCAGCCATCAACCAGGCGGGCATCATCTGCCAGTCCGGACGGTTGATCAGAAGCAGCGTACCACTTAGCAGCAGCGTTGCTCCAATCCCAAAAAGATAGCGTGACTGACCCTGGCGAGCACGGCTGGACTGAAGTTCGCGGGCGATTTTATCCATGCTGTGCTGAAGGTTCTTGCTCTGACGCAAACTGTCGTAAACCAGTTCAGGAATTTCAGGCATTTTTTCGATCCAGAACGGGCCTTTCTCTTTCAGTGAACGCACCAGCGCCGGAATGCCAACCTGATCTTTAATCCAGGATTCAAGGAAAGGTTTCGCAGTCTTCCACAAGTCTAACTGAGGATAGAGCTGTCGGCCTACACCCTCAACGTAAAGTAATGTTTTCTGAAGTAAAACTAGCTGTGGCTGAACTTCCATATTAAAACGGCGAGCCGTGTTGAACAGGTTTAACAGCACATGCCCGAAGGAAATTTCCGCCAGCGGTTTTTCAAAAATCGGTTCGCAGACGGTTCGAATGGCAAACTCAAACTCTTCGACGTTGGTATCCGGCGGGACCCATCCGGAATCGACGTGCAGCTCGGCCACCTTACGGTAGTCGCGGTTGAAGAAAGCGATGAAATTCTCAGCAAGATAGCGTTTATCTTCTTTGTTCAACGACCCCACAATCCCACAGTCGATACCGATATACTTCGGATTCTCAGGATGTTCGTAGCTCACGAAGATATTGCCCGGGTGCATGTCCGCATGGAAGAAGCTATCGCGGAACACCTGGGTAAAGAAGACCTGTACGCCACGTTCGGCCAGCAACTTCATGTTCGTTCCCTGTTTCTCCAGGGCCGTCACATCCGAGACGGGAATACCGTAAATACGCTCCATCACCATCATATTCTGGCTACAGTAGTCAGAATAGACTTCGGGTACGTAGAGCATCGGGCTGTTTTCAAAGTTGCGACGCAGCTGAATGGCGTTTGCCGATTCACGCAGCAGATTAAGCTCATCAATCAGAGTTTTTTCATATTCCCGCACCACTTCCATCGGGCGCAGACGACGTCCATCAGGCAGCAAACGGGGCACCCAACGGGCCAACCGGTAAATCAGCTTCATGTCCGCTTTGATGATCGGCAGGATGTCCGGGCGAATAACCTTAATGACAACTTCTTTACCGTTTTCTTTCAGACGTGCTGTGTGGACTTGTGCGATAGAGGCCGACGCCAGAGGCTGGATGTCGAAATCGTCAAACCAGGTTTCGACGGGAATGTTGCCCATCGCCTCTTCGATCTGCTTTTTCGCGCGTGCGCCGTCAAACGGTGCAACGCGATCCTGCAGCATCGCCAGCTCATCCGCAATCAGAGGCGGGAAGAGATCGCGGCGAGTCGAAAGCATCTGACCGAATTTAATCCAGACCGGACCGAGCTCCTGCAGCGCCAGACGCAGACGTTCACCCAGCGGCTGTCCCTTATGTCGATTAGGCATCCAGAACAGCATCCGCCGCCAGATACGAAGCGGCAGCGTGATACGCATTTTGGGGATAAGCTCGTCGAGCCCGTAGCTCAAAAAGATGCGAATAATGAAATAGAGGCGCCGAATTTCACCAGGCGTCATTTGCCCTCCAGTTTTTCCAGCCGTTTGGTTAACGCATCAACCGCACGTTCAACAGCAGCGGTCTCTTCCGCAAACCACGCCACTTCCAGTGGTCCAGGGGCCATACGCCACTCTTCCGTCAGCACTTCCGCCGCATAGCGTTGTTGCCGTTGCAGGTTTTTACGCAAAAATGCCGCCCCACCATGAATAGCTTTACCGATCCCTTCGGCGGCAATGTCACCAACAAAAGGTGAAAGCAGCTCTGCGGGGTCGAACTCGGCAAGGTCACTGAGCGCAACGAAATTCTGTACAACCTGAATGTCGCCTTCCACTTCCAGCTCACCGCTGCGGATCAGTGCAGTTAATTGCTGGCGGTCGCGTAATTTTGGCAACACGCTCATGTGCGTGATAACAGAGCAGTCGGCTTCACCCTCCCACTCACCCAGAACGTCAAGCTGGCGTTCGCTGAAAACCAGCACCAGCGGCGTCGAGAACTCTTTTAAAACAATGCGTAATACCTTCCCGTTAAGCCGCTGACGTGCAGCTTTCAGCGCCGGGGCGCGATACAGAAAGGCATTCAGTACATTCTCGATGCCAGCAGTGACCAGGGGTTTAAAGGGCACAAGACACCTCCACTCAGAATTTGTAACCGCGATGCAGCGCGACGACACCCGCCGTCAGGTTGAAATATTCAACATTCTCAAATTCCGCATCCTGCATCATGGCTTTTAATGTGTCCTGATCCGGGTGCATACGAATAGATTCAGCCAGATAACGGTAGCTTTCCGCGTCGTTTGCCACCAGCTCACCAATGCGAGGGAGTACGTGGAATGAATAAGCGTCGTAAGCTTTGCTCAGTGGTTCAATAATCGGTTTAGAGAACTCAAGCACCAGCAGACGTCCACCCGGCTTCAGCACGCGGTACATAGAACGCAGCGCTTTCTCTTTATCAGTGACGTTACGCAGACCGAAGGAGATGGTAATGCAGTCAAAAGTGTTGTCCGGGAATGGCAGCGCTTCGGCGTTCGCCTGCACATATTCCACATTCCCCACCACGCCGATGTTACGCAGCTTTTCGCGTCCCATTTTCAGCATTGAATCATTAATATCTGCCAGAACGACACGGCCAGTTTCGCCTACCAGGCGAGAGAATTTCGCGGTTAAATCGCCCGTACCGCCAGCTAAATCAAGCACCGTTTGTCCACGACGCACACCGCTGCAGTCGATGGTGAAGCGCTTCCACAAGCGATGAATACTGAATGACATCAAGTCATTCATCACATCGTACTTCGCCGCCACAGAGTGAAATACGTGGGCCACCATGTCAGCTTTCTGCGCTTTGGCAACAGTCTGAAAACCAAAGTGCGTCGTGTCTTGTGAATCGTCAACCATCTCAGAGCCTGCTTATCAGTAAAATGTTTGTGAAGTGTACCAGATTGGACGCGTTTGCCCTACGATTCAACCACCGCGAAACAAACGCGTCGGCTGCTCATCTGGCGATAATTCCGCTGCTAAATCGTTGTCTTCACTGTTTGTCATTTGTTCAGCACTGCCTTCACGCAGGCGGAACTCCTCGTCCTGCGACGTGGCCTGTTCAACCAGTTCCGGATTAATCTCGCGTTTTACTTCGACGCCCAGACTACGGAATGCCTCAGCTTGTGCCAGTAAGTTGCCACGTCCGGAGGAGAGTTTTTTCATTGCCTGACGGTAGTTATCCTGCGCGCGGTCAAGGCTTTGCCCGACCGAGGACATATCGTCCACGAACAGACGCATTTTGTCGTACAGCTTGCTGGCTCGATCGGCAATCTGTTGCGCATTGCGGCTCTGGTGTTCATAGCGCCACAGGTTCGCAATGGTTCGCAAGGCCACCAGCAACGTGGTCGGGCTGACCAGCATAATGTTATTTTTCAACGCTTCGGTGATCAGTTCAGGCTGCCTGTCGAGTGCCAGCAGGAAGGCCGGTTCAACCGGAATGAACATCAGCACGTAATCCAGTGAGCGCAGGCCCGGCAGTTGCTGGTAGTCTTTTCTGCCGAGCAGACGGATATGGTTACGCACGGAAGCAATATGCTCCTGCAATGCCGACTCTCGGGTGTAATCATCTTCCGCATTAAAGTAGCGCTCATATGCCACCAGCGTCATTTTGGCGTCGATGACAACGTCTTTGCCCTGAGGCAGACGCACTATGACATCGGGCTGCATGCGCGAGCGAGCATCATTTTCGATGCTGACCTGAGTCTCATACTCATAACCTTCACGCAGGCCTGAGGCCTCGAGCACGCGGGTCAGGACCACTTCCCCCCAGTTTCCCTGGGTTTTGTTATCCCCTTTCAGCGCGCGAGTCAGGTTGACCGCCTCCTGTGCCATCTGTGCATTCAGTTGCTGAAGATTGCGAATCTCATGCGCCAGCGTGTGCCGCTCGCGAGCCTCCTGACCAAAACTGTCCTGCACCTGACGACGAAAACCGTCCAGCTGTTCACGCAGGGGCGTCAGAAGGCTGTTCAGGCTCTGGCGATTCTGTTCATCAACGCGGCGGTTGCTGTGCTCGAAAATGCGGTTGGCGAGGTTTTCAAACTGTTCGCTGAGGCGTTGCTCGCTGTTGATCATCTGGCGGATTTTGTCTTCCGCATGCAGCTGGGTGGATTCGAGACGGGTGGTCACTTCGCGGAGATCAGCTTCCAGCGAGGTGTTGATATCCCGCAGGTTGCGTAGTTCGTTGTTGAGCAACTCGCACTCATCGCGCCAGTGCTCGCTCAGAGCAAGTTGCTGTTTTGCCGCGCTTAAATCGGCGACTATCTCTTCTCGCTCGGCCAGTTGGTCGGCCTTCTGCTGTGCATGCTGGTAGCTGGAAATGAGCCAGCCAATCCCTAAGCCCACCAGCGCAATCACCGCGTAAATCAGGATCGAGATATCCACAATGCCCCCTGCATCAACGTATTACCCGCACAAAATAGAATTGTGCTGTATAAACGTCCAGTTTGAAAGGGTTTTCCTGCGAGGCGCTACGCAAAAAATAAAGGCCGAACGTGTCGGCCTTTTATTGTATGCAGAAGAGAGGACTAGATCAGGCGACGCGCCGCTTCAACCACGATTTTCACAGCATGACTTTCAGTCTGCTTCATGGTTTCGGCATTCGGGATCTCCTGCTGCGTACGGTTGACGATAACGCCCGCCACCATACCGGCACGCAGACCCTGGCTTGCGCACATGGTCAGCAGCGTGGCGGATTCCATTTCGTAGTTCATCACGCCCATGGACTGCCACTCTTCCATAGAACCTTTGAAACGGCTCACCACGCGACCAGAGAAGGTGTCATAGCGCTCCTGGCCTGGGTAGAAAGTATCGGAAGAGGCAGTTACACCCACGTGCGTGGTCGCGCCCACAGATTTCGCCGCTTCAACCAGCGCAGTGGTACATTCGAAGTCTGCCACTGCCGGGAATTCCATTGGCGCGAAGTGCAGGCTTGCCCCGTCCAGACGCACAGATGCGGTGGTGACCAGCACGTCACCGACATTGATATGCGGCTGAATAGCGCCGGTGGTACCGATACGCAGGAAAGTACGAATGCCCAGTTGCGCCAGCTCTTCAACAGCAATGGAGGTCGACGGGCCACCGATACCGGTAGAACACACGATCACGGCTTTGCCATCCAGCTCTGCACGCCAGGTGGTGAATTCACGATGGGCTGCCAGCTTAACCGGCTTATCCATCAGCGCGGCGATCTTTTCCACACGCTCAGGATCACCCGGGACGATAGCGAGCGTAGCCCCTTGTAAATCGTTTTTGGTGAGGCCGAGATGAAAAACATCAGACTTAGACATAGGTGACTCCTCTGTGGGTCGGTTAGTCAGAAGAAGTAAAATGGTACTTTACAGAAGCAATACGCATAATTTCGTGATGCACTTCACCATGAATGAAAATGATTGCAGTAAATTTCCATGAAAAAGTGATTTACATCACATTAACAAGTTATATCGTGGTGTGCTGCACAAAAGATAGACCGTTTAAGGCACTGTGGGTTGTTAACCTGGTGTCTATATTTACCTTTGCGCTAACTCATTGGTACGGAGAATGCCATGACTGAAAAAATCGGTTTTGCACCTGCTGCAGCCCCGCATGCTTCAACCATCGTTTCAACGCCCGAAGAGGCCATAACGGCGGGTGAGACCTCCATCCCCTCGCAGGGGGATAATATGCCGGCTTACCACGCGCGGCCAAAATCGGCAGAGGGTCCGCTGCCCATCGTCATTGTGGTTCAGGAAATTTTTGGTGGTCACGAACATATCCGCGACCTCTGCCGCCGACTGGCGCTGGAAGGGTATCTGGCCGTTGCGCCAGAGCTCTACTTCCGTCAGGGCGATCCGAACGACTACAGCGATATTCCAACATTGCTCAGCAACCTGGTCAGCAAAGTCCCTGACGCGCAGGTCATGGCCGATCTCGACCACGTTGCCAGTTGGGCAGCACGTAACGGCGGTGATGCACATCGTCTGATGGTGACGGGTTTCTGCTGGGGAGGGCGTATCAGCTGGCTGTATGCCGCCCATAACCCGCAGCTCAAAGCCGCTGTCGCCTGGTACGGCAAACTGGTGGGTGAAAAAACGCTGAATTCACCGAAACATCCGGTTGATATCGCCACCGAGTTGAATGCCCCCGTGTTAGGGCTTTACGGCGGTCAGGACACCGGTATTTCGCTGGATTCGGTAGAAACCATGCGCCATGCGCTCCGCGCGGCAAATGCGAAGGCGGAGATCGTGGTATACCCGGATGCCGGGCATGCATTTAATGCCGACTATCGTCCGAGTTATCACGAGGAATCTGCAAAAGACGGATGGCAGCGAATGCTGGCGTGGTTCAGCCAGTACGGCGGTAAAAAAGGGTAAAAGCAAAAAGCCCGGCGGCGATGACGCCTTACCGGGCCTACAACTTATTACGCCTGACGCAAATTCTGCGCCGCCTGCACCATGTTCGCCAGTGCAGCGCGGGTTTCCGGCCAGCCGCGGGTTTTCAGTCCGCAGTCCGGGTTCACCCACAGACGCTCTGCCGGAATGCGCTGGGCCGCTTTTTTCAGCAGAGCTTCGATCCACTCCACGCTCGGCACGTTCGGAGAGTGAATGTCGTACACCCCCGGTCCTATTTCGTTCGGGTAGTCGAACTCTTCAAATGACTCCAGCAGTTCCATGTCTGAACGCGATGTCTCGATGGTGATCACGTCGGCATCCAGCGCGGCTATCGAATCCATGATGTCGTTAAATTCGCAGTAACACATGTGGGTGTGGATCTGGGTGTCATCCTTCGCGACCGCGGCGTTGATGCGGAAAGCCTCCACGCCCCATTTCAGATAGGCATCCCAGTCGCTACGACGCAGCGGCAGACCTTCGCGCAGCGCCGGTTCGTCGATCTGAATAATGCCAATGCCTGCGGCTTCCAGATCCGCCACTTCATCACGCAGTGCCAGCGCGATCTGTTTGGCGATGGTTTCGCGGCTCACGTCTTCACGCGGGAAGGACCAGCAGAGAATCGTTACCGGACCCGTGAGCATTCCTTTCACCGGTTTATCTGTCAGAGACTGGGCATACTTCGCCCATTCAACGGTAATCGCTTCTGGACGGCTGATATCACCAATCACCACCGGCGGCTTCACGCAGCGGGAACCGTAACTCTGCACCCAGCCATTTTGGGTAAACACGAAACCGTCCAGGTGTTCACCAAAGTATTCCACCATGTCGTTACGCTCGGCTTCACCGTGCACCAGCACATCCAGACCTAAACGTTCCTGCTCGATAATCGCCTGTTTAATGTGTTCAGCGATACCGGTGCGGTAATGATTCGCATCCAGATTGCCCTTTTTGAAGTCCAGACGCAGGCCGCGGATCTCGGTAGTCTGCGGGAAAGAACCGATCGTCGTGGTTGGCCACGCAGGCAGATTAAAGCGAGCGCGCTGGGCTTCAGCGCGCACTTCATAGGCGCTCTGGCGCTGACTGTCCTGAGCCGTGATGGCTGCCAGACGTTTTTCGACTGCCGGGTTGTGTACGCGAGCCGAGTCGCGGCGGGCCTGGATCGGTGCGCTCCATTCGATAATCGCTGCCGTGTCTCCCGTGTTCAATGCGTCACGCAGCAGCGTCAGCTCCTCACATTTCTGCAAGGCAAAGGCAAACCAGCTCTTCACTTCTGCGTCCAGACGGGTTTCAGCGCTGAGATCGATTGGGCTGTGCAACAGTGAACAAGACGATGCCACCCACAACTCACGTTTGCCGACGATGTCTTTAACCTGAGCGTATTTCTCAGTGAGATCGGCACGCCAGACGTTACGGCCATTCACCACACCGGCCGAGAGCAGCCAGTCCGCAGGCAGGCGTTTGTGCAGCTCCGCGACATCATCTTTACCGTGTACAAAGTCAACGTGCAGACCCTGCACTGGCAGCGCGGTGATGGTCTTCAGGTTTGGCGTCACGCCTTCGAAATAGGTAGTCAGCAGCAACTTCACCTGTCCGGCAAGTGCGTCATACGCCGGTTTGAAGGCATCGAGCCATTCCTGCGGCAACTCGAGCACCAGAGCAGGTTCGTCGATTTGCACCCACTGGATACCGCGTTTGCCCAGCTCAATCAGCACCTGTTTGTAGACCGGAAGAATGTCGTTCAGCAGGCTGAGGCGATCAAACTGCTCACCCTTCACTTTGCCAAGCCACAGGTACGTAACCGGCCCCAGCAGCACAGGCTTCACCTGGTGACCCAGCGCCAGCGCTTCGTCCACCTCATCCAGTAATTGCGTCCAGGTCAGTTTGAACTGCTGACCTTTAACGAACTCCGGCACCATGTAGTGATAGTTGGTATTAAACCACTTGGTCATTTCAGCCGCTGCCGCTGGCTCACCTGTTGGCGCGCGACCACGGCCGATGCGGAACAGGGTGTCGATATCTACCGATCCATCTTTGTTCTGATGACGAGCCGGCACATTGCCAAGCAGCAGGCTTGTCGTCAGAACATGGTCGTACCAGGCAAAATCGCCCACCGGCAGCAGGTCAATGCCCGCCTGTTTTTGCTGATCCCAGTGACGCGCACGCAGTTCGCGTCCAACGGCCAGCAGTTCTTCACGGGTGGTACTACCCGCCCAGTAGCTTTCTTGCGCTTTTTTCAGCTCGCGACGCAGGCCAACGCGAGGGAAACCGAGAGTGTGATTGCGGATTGTCATGTCATGCCCCTTGTCAATTTTCGGTATTTAGACGTCCAGATGTTTACACATCCATAATTGGCGGTTACTGTATATTCCTCAAGCGCAAAATGTTCATGGCGAAGTGAAGGACTTTCATGATCGAGATAAAACACCTGAAAACGCTACAAGCGTTGCGGAACTGCGGTTCTCTTGCGGCGGCGGCAGCCTCGCTGCACCAGACCCAGTCCGCCCTTTCTCACCAGTTCAGCGATCTGGAACAACGCCTCGGCTTTCGTCTTTTTGTGCGTAAGAGCCAGCCGCTACGCTTTACGCCTCAGGGTGAGATTTTGCTGCAGCTGGCAAATCAGGTGCTGCCGCAAATTGCCAGCGCCCTGCAGTCCTGTAACGAGCCGCAACAGACCAAACTGCGTATCGCCATTGAATGTCATAGCTGCATTCAGTGGTTGACCCCCGCACTTGAGAATTTCCGCCAGAAGTGGCCGCAGGTGGAGATGGACTTTACATCCGGTGTGACGTTTGACCCGCAGCCCTCGCTCCAGCAGGGCGAGCTGGATCTGGTCATGACCTCTGATATTCTGCCGCGCAGCGGCCTGCACTACTCCCCAATGTTTGATTATGAAGTGCGTCTGGTGCTGGCGCCGGATCATCCGCTGGCGGCCAAAACGCGCATCACACCGGAAGACCTGGCGACGGAAACGCTGCTGATTTACCCGGTTCAGCGCAGTCGTCTGGATATCTGGCGTCACTTCCTGCAACCGGCAGGCATTAGCCCGCAGCTGAAAAGCGTGGATAACACTCTGCTGTTGATTCAGATGGTGGCGGCCAGAATGGGTATCGCGGCACTGCCGCACTGGGTGGTAGAGAGTTTTGAACGCCAGGGCCTGGTGGTGACCAAAACCCTGGGCGAAGGACTGTGGAGCCGGCTGTACGCCGCCGTGCGCGATGGCGAGCAGCGCCAGCCGATTACGGAGGCGTTTATTCGCTCAACGCGGAACCACGCGTGCGACCATCTTCCGTTTGTGCGGAGCGCGGAGCGACCCAGCGGCGATGGACCCACAGTGAAGCCAGGATCACCGTTCCCCCAATAAGGAAACTCGGCCAGTGGGGTTGCTGCTGCCAGATTGCAAGGTTAACCAGCAGACCCGCGGGCACATGCACGTTGTTCATGATCCCCAGCGTACCGGCGTCGACCTGGGTCGCGCCGTAGTTCCACATGAAGTATCCCAGCCCTGAGGCCACCACCCCCAGCCAGACCAGAACGCTCCATTGCACCGTAGTGGTCGGCAGTTTTTGCGGGTTACCGAGCATGAACCACGCCGCTACCGCGACAATCGCGGCCCCCATATAGAACCAGGCGAACGCGTTATGCTGCGGCATCGGACGGGTTTCCATCAGACGTTTGTAACCCACCATACCGATGGCGAAACTGATGTTGGCGAGCTGGACGAACATCAGCCCAGTCCAGAAGTGGTCGCTGACTTTGTCATAGCGAATAATCGCCGCCCCAATAACTGCCAGTGCCGCGCTCAGCAGGTATCCCCAGCGTAAACGGCGCTTGCTGAGCAGATCGTAAATCAGCGTGATATAGAGCGGCGTGAGTACGGTAAAAAGCAGAAACTCCGAAACAGACAGGTAGACGTAGGCCCGAAAGCTGAACAGATACATGATGCCGAGCTGCATCGCCCCCACCAGCATATACAGCACAATGGTTTTCAGCGATTGCCCGCGCGTACGCAGAAACGGCAGGAATACCAGCGCCGCCAACCCAACACGCATCAGCACCGAGAAATAACTGTCGACCGAACCAGCAAGATATTCGCCAATCAGGCTAAAGGAGAAGGCCCACAGGATAGTGGTGATAATGAGTAGCGCCACAATGCTTGTCTCTCAGAAAGAAGGACAGACATTGTAGCGAACTCTTTAGTTGACAACTGAGCAATAAATAACCAAATGAAGATTATTCAAGGAACAGCTTGCGCAGATATTTCGGTACCGCGTTGTCACCGTTAGTGCCGATCACTTCCAGCTCCGGGTGCAGGTCTTTCAGACGCTGGTGCGCGTTCTCCATAATGCAGCCCTTGCCTGCCATCGAAAGCATTTCGGCATCGTTCATACCGTCACCAAAGGCGATACAGTCTTTCAGCTCGAAGCCCAGACGCTTCGCAACCGCTTCCAGCGCGTGGCCTTTGGATACGCCCCCGGCCATCACTTCCAGACAGGTCAGCGTTGAGAAACTCACGTTAACACGGTCGCCCCAGCGAGCGTTGATCGCCTGCTCCAGCGGCAGCAATTCTTCGTGGCTTTCGCAGGTGAAGAACACCTTGCTGATACCTTCAGGTTCAAGCAGGGCTGGCTCGTACAGGGTATAGTTGAATACCGCTTCCTTGAAGAAACGCATTTCGTCAGGGCGGTGGCGGTTCATAAACCACTCATCATCACGATAGACGTTAGTCACGATATCCGGGTTATTGTGCACCACGCCGAACAGATCGGCGGCGATATCGCGGTCAAGGTTATGCGCGAAAATCAGGTTGCCGTCCGTATCGTGTACGCGCGCACCGTTAGAGGTGATCATGTACGATTTGATTTCCAGATTATCGCGGATCTGCCCCACGTCTACGTGGTGGCGGCCGGTGGCAAATACAAAGTTCACGCCACGGGCAGTCAGAAGCTTTAGGGTCTCTTTCGCGTAAGGCGACAGGGTATGGTCGGGGGAAAGCAGCGTGCCATCTAAATCAGATGCAACAACCTGGTACATAGGGAAATTTAACCTCAATAAAAAAATCAGTTATGCCTGTTGAAAAATTCAACAATAGCGTTGAGCGCGACTGAGCGCATAGCGTCCTTTTCAAAAAGGATCTCATGGTACGCGCCGTTGATGACCAGCGGTTTTCCCCCTTCACAGGGGTGACCGGCGGCAGCGCGGAGTTCACAAAAACGATCGTGCATGCGGTTATCCACCACACGCTCTTCTTCAGCCTGAATCAGAAGTGTTGGCGTGTCATCATCACCCGCGCCAGCAAGCACCTGTTCCCCGGCAAGAATACCTTCCCGCACCCAGTGATAGGTCGGACCGCCAACCCGCAGGCGCGGTTCGTCGGCATAAAAACGCAGGTTACGACGATAACGCTGTCTGCTGTGGGTTAACACGTTCATCGCAAACGGCAATGCACGCCAGCGCCCCGTCCCGATGGCATAGCCTTCACGAATGCGCTGATGGCCCTCAGCCCAGTCGAGAATATGGCGCACCATCCAGTCAGGAAAACGCATGACGATGCCATACATCGGCGCGGTGAGCGCAATGGCATCACACTGGTGCTCATAGCGCTGTAAAAATAGCGTAGAGATTGCCCCACCCATAGAGTGCGCCAGAATATAGCGCTTACGCCATGGACCAGGTTCAACTTCCTGCTGCCAGAACGCGGCAAGATCGTCGACATAATCGCTGAAGTTATCCACATGACCGCGGTGCGTGTCCGATAACAGACGACCAGAAAGCCCTTGCCCGCGATGGTCGATAATCAACACATCAAAGCCAAGATGGACAAGATCATAAGCCAGCTCGGCGTATTTGATGTAGCTCTCAATGCGCCCAGGGCAGACGACGATCACCCGATCGTTCTTCACATTGCGGAAACGCACGAAGCGTACCGGAATATCACCGACGCCCGTAAACTCATCTTCCTCACGCTGCCGCCAGAAATCGGTCAGCGGCCCCATAGAGAAAGCAGCAAATGCGTTTTCTCGTGTTTCCCAGTCCTTTTTCTGCTGAAACATCGGGTTTCCACTCACGTAAGCCAAGGAATATCGTTTTTTCGTAGCAGGTCACAAAATGACTCAACAATAGCGTATTGTGGCATAAAAATAGACGGTTCGGGAGCTTCAAATGACCTTCGAGTGGTGGTTCGCCTACCTGCTGACATCCATTATCCTCAGCCTTTCACCGGGCTCAGGTGCTATTAACACAATGACCACCTCCATCAACCACGGCTATCGCGGTGCGGCGGCGTCGATTGCCGGTTTGCAGACCGGGCTGGGCATTCATATTGTGCTGGTCGGGATTGGTCTGGGGACGCTGTTCTCCCGCTCTGTGCTGGCGTTCGAAGTACTGAAATGGGCCGGTGCAGCGTACCTGATTTGGCTGGGTATTCAGCAGTGGCGCGCGGCAGGTTCGATTAATCTCAACACGCTTGCCCAGTCGCAAACCCGTGGTCGTCTGTTCAAACGTGCAGTATTTGTAAACCTGACCAACCCGAAAAGCATTGTTTTCCTGGCTGCCCTGTTCCCGCAGTTTATCGCTCCACATCAACCACAGGTGATGCAGTATGTGGTGCTGGGCGCGACCACCATTATCGTCGATATCATCGTGATGATTGGTTATGCGACGCTGGCACAGCGAATTGCGGCGTGGATTAAAGGGCCTAAACAGATGAAGGCCCTGAATAAAGTGTTTGGTTCGCTGTTTATGCTGGTGGGCGCGTTGCTTGCATCAGCGCGTCACGCTTAGCGAGAAATGATGAGATGAATACCAAAGCCGGCGAACAGCGCGCCGGCAAAGCCGTCGATCCACTTCGCGATGCGCTGATAGCCACGGCGCATCGCCGGTAAGGCAAACAGGCTTGCAACAATGGTGAACCACGCAAACGTCTCAACGACGATCAGCAGGAAAATACCCCAGCGTGCGCCCGCACCAACGCTATCACCCACAAACAGCGAGAACACGGAGCCGAAATAGATAATCGCTTTTGGGTTTGCCAGATTGGTCAGCAGCCCCTTCACAAAGCTGCGGCCGCCCGTTGCCAGCTCAACCTTTGGCTCTTCTGGTTTTTTCTCTTCTTTCTTCAGCGCCCCGCGCAGCATCTGGTAGCCCATCCAGCACAGGTACAGCCCGCCGCCAACCATAATGATGTTATGCAGCCAGGCCATCTTTGCCAGGATCAGGTTCAGACCGAGCAGTGCCACCGCCGCCCAGACCATCACGCCCATGGTGATACCCAGTACCCCCATCATCGCCTCTTTGCGGGAGCGGCTGACGGCCGTTTGTGATACGAAGAAAAAGTCAGGACCCGGGCTCATCAGCGCAACGATGTGCACTAACGCCACGGTGAGAAATAGCATTAACATAATTCGCTCGCGGGGAAATAATTCAGTGAGTCATCATCCTGGCACTTTTTCGCCCGGCTGACTACTCCTCATCATCACCGTCGGCGTGAGAACGGATGAGCGCCATAAACTCTTTGCCAAAACGTTCGAGCTTACGCGTGCCGACACCGTTGACGCTGAGCATTTCGCTGGCGCTCAGCGGCATCTGTTCGGCCATCTCAATTAGCGTCGCGTCGTTGAAGACGACATAAGGCGGGATATTCTCTTCATCGGCAATGGCTTTTCGCAGCTTGCGCAGTTTGGCGAACAGCTTACGGTCGTAATTGCCACCGTAGGATTTCTGCATCACGCGCGGTTTGAGGGCGATGACGCGTGGTACGGCAAGCTTGAGTTCGATATCACCGCGCAGCACCGGACGCGCGGCTTCGGTAAGCTGCAGTGCGGAGTGCTGGGCGATATTCTGTGTGGCAAAGCCAAGGTGAATTAGCTGACGAATAATACTGACCCAGTGCTCGTGGCTCTGGTCTTTGCCAATACCGTACACTGGCAACTTGTCGTGGCCCATGTCGCGGATACGCTGGTTATTGGCGCCGCGCAGCACTTCAACCACGTAGCCCATGCCGAAGCGTTGATTGACACGGTAAATGGTCGAGAGCGCCTTACGCGCATCCATCAGACCATCGTACTGTTTAGGAGGATCAAGACAGATATCGCAATTACCGCACGACTCCTGACGCCCTTCACCAAAATAGTTGAGCAGCACCAGACGGCGGCAGGTTTGCGCTTCGGCAAAGGCCCCCATCGCGTTGAGCTTATGGCGCTCGATATCCTGCAGCTGTCCCTGCGGTTTCTCTTCCAGACAGCGGCGCAGCCATGCCATATCGGCCGGATCGTAAAACAGCATTGCTTCCGCAGGCAGGCCGTCACGCCCGGCGCGGCCGGTTTCCTGATAGTAGGATTCAATATTTCGCGGGATGTCGAAGTGCACAACAAAGCGCACGTTGGGTTTATTAATCCCCATCCCAAATGCCACCGTCGCGACCACAATTTGCAGGTCATCACGCTGGAATTTCTCCTGCACGTCGGCGCGGATGTGGTTTTCTAACCCGGCATGATAAGCCGCAGCGCTAAAGCCACGGTTTTGCAGACGCGCAGCCGTGTCTTCCACTTTTGCGCGGCTGTTGCAGTAAATAATGCCTGACTTGCCGCGCTGCTCCTGCACATAGCGCAAGAGCTGATCCAGCGGCTTGAATTTTTCCATCAGCATGTAGCGGATATTCGGGCGATCGAAACTGCTGACCTGAATCAACGGGTCGTTCAGCCCCAGCAGACGGACAATATCCAGCCGCGTGGTGTCGTCCGCCGTGGCGGTAAGCGCCATAAACGGAAGCTCGGGGAAGCGCTGACGGAGCTGGCCGAGGGCCGCGTATTCCGGGCGGAAATCGTGTCCCCACTGGGAAATACAGTGTGCTTCATCTACCGCCAGCAGCACCGGATTCCAGTGCGCGAGATGGTCGAGGAAGTTATCCAGCATCAGGCGTTCCGGCGCGATATACAGCAGGCGGATCTGCCCGGTGCGGCACCCGGCCATCACCTCTTGCTGCTGCTCGCGGGTCTGCGTGGAGTTAAGACAGGCCGCCGCCACGCCGTTGGCAAGCAGCTGGTCAACCTGGTCTTTCATCAGAGAAATAAGTGGCGATACCACGACCGTCAGGCCGTTAAGCACCAGCGCGGGCACCTGATAACAGAGTGATTTACCGCCACCGGTCGGCATCACCACCAGGCAATCACGACCTTCCAGCACGGTTTCAATGATGGTTTCCTGGCCAGGGCGGAACTGCTGGTAGCCAAAGGTTTCATGCAAAACCTGTTTAGCCAGCGACTCCTGATTCAATACTTCCGCCTGCGCCACATTAACCCCATATGCCAGAAATGAAACAGGCGCTATTTTCAGCGCCTGAGAGAGAAACTTCAACGTTTAACGCAAAAACATTCGAGCAGTCTAGAAAATATCGTTCAGCATCACGCCCACACCCACGCGGGTCTGGTTGAAGTTATAGTCGATGAGCGACTCGCCGTAACCGCTGTAGACCTGGGTATAAATACGCACATGTTTGGTCATCGGGTAGCTTAAGCCCAGTTCTGCGCCGCCGTAGCCGGTATTCCAGTTGTACTGACCTTTGGCGCTCAGTACCGCATCACCCAGTTGATAACCAATCTTGAGCTGATAGTAGCCCATATATTTGGTGATATCCGGGTTGTCATCGGTGCTCCCCACCACGTACCACGGCTTCACTTCCACCATCAAATTGCCATTCTGCGCCATCAGGCGTGTATAGGCGCGGTTCCAGCTACGTGACGTTGGGTCAGAACGACCGTTTGAATCGTGGTTGAAACCTACCTCGACGTCACGCAACGTCCAGCCGGCGAACTCGTAATCCGTTGCAAAACCAAGGAACAGCTGCGGCTCATAGTTAGTTTCACGGAACGGCGATGACTCCCCGCTGTTAGATAACTGCCACCAGGATTTCTGCGTATAAGACGCGCCGAATACCGAGTTTGGCCCCAGAATGCCGCGCCAGAACGGGAATGCGAGGCTGAGCTGATACTTCACTTCATCTTTACGCGCATTATCAGCCCAGTTATAGGAGCTTATCGCCTCTTTATTGAGATCGCTGGTCTGAGTGTAAATCACGTAGTTGGTGTCATAAGGATAGAGCGTGAACGGATTGTCATGCTCCTGAAGAAGGTTCGCGATAATGCTGCCGTGAACGGCAGGTTGATCATGCACCTCTTTAATCGTCGCTTCCTGCGCAATTGCTGTGAAGGGCAGCGCAACTGCCACCAGTAACCAGGCCAGATACGTCCGCATCGGTGGTGTTCTCCTGCAAAAAATTAAGATGACTTGAATAGTTATGTGGCGGACATTCTACAGACTTCTGCGACAACTGCTGCATCCTCGTTTCTGAAAGTGGAATTCCTTATTGCCACGGCATAAAATCAACATTTCGTTAACAATAAGGATGTGATGTCTCATGTCAGCCATGCTTACCGCCGAAGAAGTTTTAAAACTCGTGGGCGAGATTTTTGTCTACCATATGCCGTTTAACCGTGCGCTGGGGCTGGAACTGGAGCGTTACGAGAAAGACTTTGCCCAGCTGAGTTTCAACAACCAGCCGATGATGGTGGGCAACTGGGCACAAAGTATTTTGCACGGCGGGGTGATTGCCTCCGCGCTCGACGTGGCGGCAGGCCTGGTCTGCGTGGGCAGTACGCTGACGCGTCATGACACCATCAATGAAGATGAACTGCGCCAGCGCCTGTCGCGCATGGGCACTATTGATTTACGTGTCGACTATCTTCGTCCTGGGCGCGGAAATCGTTTTACCTGCACCAGCAGCCTGCTGCGCGCGGGGAATAAAGTTGCCGTGGCGCGCGTTGAATTACATAACGAAGAACAGGTTTACATTGCCAGCGCAACCGCCACTTATATGGTGGGTTGAGACGATAAAATCGGGTAAAATTAATTCACTTTTTTGTAACGGATTTTCCCGATGGATGCTAAACAGACGCGGCAGGGCGTTTTACTCGCTCTTGCCGCTTATTTTATTTGGGGTATCGCCCCGGCGTATTTCAAGCTTATTGCCTACGTTCCGGCTGATGAGATCCTCACTCACCGCGTCATCTGGTCGTTCTTCTTTATGATCGCGCTGATGAGCCTCAGCCGTCAGTGGTCGGGTGTCAAAACGCTGCTGCAAACACCGAAGAAAATTTTCCTGCTGGCGCTCTCTGCGGTGCTGATTGGCGGTAACTGGCTGCTGTTTATCTGGGCCGTGAATAACCACCATATGCTTGAAGCGAGCCTCGGTTACTTTATTAACCCACTGGTGAACATTGTGCTGGGGATGATTTTCCTCGGTGAACGCTTCCGACGTATGCAGTGGCTGGCGGTGATCCTTGCATTCTGCGGCGTACTGGTGCAGCTATGGACCTTCGGTTCACTGCCGATCATCGCGCTGGGGCTGGCGTTCAGCTTTGCGTTCTACGGTCTGGTGCGTAAGAAAATCGCGGTGGAAGCACAAACCGGGATGCTGTTTGAAACCCTGTGGCTGCTGCCGGTCGCGGCAATTTACCTGTTTGGTATCGCTGACAGCGCCACCAGCCACATGGGTAGCAACCCATGGTCGTTGAACCTGATGCTGATGGCAGCAGGCGTGGTGACCACCATTCCATTGCTGTGCTTTACCGGAGCGGCAACGCGCCTGCGTCTCTCCACGCTGGGCTTCTTCCAGTACATTGGCCCGACGCTGATGTTCCTGCTGGCAGTGGTGTTTTACGGCGAAGTGCCGGGTGCGGATAAGATGGTGACGTTCGCCTTTATCTGGGTGGCGCTGGCGATTTTCGTTGCCGATGCCATTTATACCCAGCGCAGGACCCGCAGAGGAATGTAGGTGTTTTGTAGGGCGGGTAAGCGTAACGCTACCCGCCAGATTTTTACAGCCAGTTACGACGCTTAAAGTACAGATACGGCGCCAGCCCGGCGAGGATCATAAAGATAATCGCGCCAGGGTAACCAAAACTCCACTTCAGCTCTGGCATAAACTCAAAGTTCATCCCGTAGCTCGACGCCACCAGCGTCGGTGGCAGGAACACCACGGAAACCACCGAGAAGATCTTGATAATGCGGTTCTGCTCGATGTTGATAAAGCCCATCGCCGCCTGCATCAGGAAGTTCACCTTCTGGAACAGGGATTCGTTGTGTGGCAGCAGGGATTCGATATCGCGTAAAATCTCACGCGCCTGCTCCAGCTGACCACCCGGCAGACGCGCTTTACGCACCAGGAAGTTCAGCGCACGCTGGGTATCCATCAAACACAAACGCACCTTCCAGCCGATATCTTCCAGCTCCGCCAGCGTGGAGAGTGCTTCGTCGTACTCATCACCCTGATGGCCTTCCATGATCACGCGGCTCAGCTTTTCCAGATCGCTGTAGATGTTTTCAATCTCATCCGCCAGCTGTTCAATTTTGGTTTCGAACAGGTCAAGCAGCAGCTCATAGGCATTGCCGTCCACCATCGCCTGGCTACGGGCGCGCATGCGATAGAGACGAAACGCAGGCAGTTCGCGTTCACGCAGCGTAAACAAGCGACCATCGCGGATGGTAAATGCCACGGTGGAGTTGCCCGCGTGGTCTTCGGCGTCTTCAAAGAAGAAGAAGGAGTGGATGTGCAGACCGTCTTCATCTTCAAAAAAACGCGCAGATGCTTCGATATCTTCCAGTTCCGGGCGAGTCGCCAGGCTTTGTCCCAGCTCAGATTGTACGCGAAGGCGTTCATCGTCGTCCGGCTCGACCAGATCCACCCATACGGCATCAATGAGGGGCTGTGACTCTTCGGCTTCAAGCCGAGTCAGTCGGTTATTTTCGAGTTGAAATGCGCTCAACATGACCGGGACTCCCAATGCAAAAAATATCGGACAGTTCGGTGGGCACACAGAAACAAATTGGGTTTCAGACCATTAAACAGCCTGACTCAGCGCGACGGGAATAATACAGGTCGCTGACAACCACTAAGGCCATCAGCAAGAGGAGATAGCCTTAGGAGTTGTTCCTGGATGACAGGGAATTGAGCCAGTATCTACTGGGTGTGTCCAAGGCGAATGTCCTCTTAGCGTAATCGTGCGCGCATGTTACGCCAGCAATAACTGTGGCGTCAACACGCAACGGGACGCTGAAGGGCATTAATTGACCTCCAATGTATAAGGCTAGCAGATTATTACAAAAAAATTATATTTTTCTGAATGTTAGACTGTTTCCAGCTTCGCATAGGCCGCCACCAGCCATTTGATCCCCTGCCCCTGGAACGCCACCTGCAGGCGGCTATGCTCGCCGCTGCCTTCCAGATTCACAATGGTACCTTCGCCAAACTTCGAATGGCGCACGCGCTGGCCCAGCTTGTAGCCGGTGTCGGTTTCCGCAATCGGCGAGCCCATACGCTGATGGCTGACCGGACGGCTGATGCTCGCACGCAGACGCACCTCTTCCACACACTCTTCCGGCAACTCGCCAATAAAGCGCGATGGACGGTGATACACCTCTTTACCGTACAGACGTCGGGTTTCGGCGTAGGTCAGCGTCAGCTTTTGCATCGCACGGGTGACGCCCACATAGGCCAGACGACGTTCCTCTTCCAGACGGCCGCCTTCATCCAGCGACATCTGGCTCGGGAACATCCCCTCTTCCATACCGACGATAAACACCTGCGGGAATTCCAGACCTTTGGCGGAGTGCAGGGTCATCAGTTGAACCGCATCCTGCCAGGTATCCGCCTGCCCTTCGCCCGCTTCCAGCGCGGCGTGGGAGAGGAACGCCTGCAGCGGCATCAGGTCTTCGTCTTCTTCGTTGTAGCTGAACTGGCGCGTCGCCGTGACCAGTTCCTCTAAGTTCTCAATACGGGTCTGGCCCTTCTCGCCCTTTTCCTGCTCGTACATGGTTCTCAGGCCGGAGTCTTTAATCACCCGGTCGGTCTGCACGTGCAGCGGCATATCGGCGGTTTCCTGCGCCAGAGCATCAATCAGTTCGAGGAAACGCTGCAACGCACTGGCGGCACGGCCGGCGAGCGCTTTTTCCTGCAGCAGCTCGCGGCACGCCTGCCACAGCGTCAGCTGACGATCGCGAGAGGCCTGACGTACGACGTCCAGCGTACGGTCACCGATACCACGGGTTGGCGTATTCACCACACGCTCAAAGGCCGCGTCGTCGTTACGGTTCGCGATCAGGCGCAGATACGAGAGCGCATCTTTGATCTCCTGGCGTTCGAAGAATCGCATACCGCCGTAAATACGGTACGGCATGCCCACCTGCAGCAGCGCCTCTTCCAGCACGCGCGACTGGGCGTTGCTGCGGTAAAGAATAGCGCACTGCTCCAGCGCACCGCCGTTGTCCTGCCAGGTTTTGATGCGATTCACCACGAAGCGGGCTTCGTCGAGCTCGTTGAAGGCGCAGTAAATGGAAATCGGTTCGCCGTCGACGCCATCGGTCCACAGCTTTTTACCCAGACGCCCGTTGTTGTTTTCAATCAGGGCGTTGGCCGCGCTCAGAATGTTGCTGGTTGAGCGGTAGTTCTGTTCCAGACGGATGGTCTGTGCACCGGGGAAATCGTTGAGGAAGCGCTGGATGTTCTCCACTTGCGCCCCACGCCAGCCGTAGATGGACTGGTCGTCATCGCCAACGATCATCACCTTACCCGTATCACCGGCCAGCAGGCGGATCCACGCATACTGGATGTTGTTGGTATCCTGGAATTCGTCCACCAGGATATTGGTAAAGCGTTCACGGTAGTGCTGCAGGATGTGTGGTTTGTTAAGCCACAGCTCGTGAGCGCGCAGCAGCAGCTCGGCGAAGTCCACCAGACCTGCGCGATCGCACGCTTCCTGATAGGCCTTGTAGACGTTCTGCCAGGTCTGCTCGACCGGGTTGCCGAAGCTCTGAATATGGTGCGGGCGCAGCCCCTCGTCTTTCTGACCGTTGATGTACCACATCGCCTGACGCGGCGGCCACTGCTTCTCGTCGAGGTTCATCGCCTTGATCAGGCGCTTCAGCAAACGGAGCTGATCTTCGCTGTCGAGGATCTGGAAATCCTGCGGCAGGTTGGCATCCATATGGTGCGCGCGCAGCAGACGGTGCGCCAGGCCGTGGAAAGTCCCCACCCACATGCCGCCCTGGCTGGTGCCCATCAGCTGTGCGATACGGTGGCGCATCTCTGCCGCCGCCTTGTTGGTAAAGGTTACCGCCATGATGGAGTATGGCGAACAGTTCTCCACGCTCTGTAACCAGGCGATACGGTGAACCAGCACGCGCGTCTTACCACTGCCCGCCCCAGCCAGCACCAGCAGGTTAGTCCGCGAGGCCGCTACGGCTTCACGCTGTTTGTCATTAAGGCTGTCGAGCAGGTAAGAAACGTCCATTGGCACCGTCACGTCGTGTCGGGCAGGCGAATATTTCTACTCGCCAAAACCCTGTTAATTTATACAGAACAATTGATGATTATATCAGCGTCGTGAGGGATGCCAACCGCGAAATTTCCACGTGCGGCAGAAGACGGCTATCGGAGGCGATCATCAGATCAGCGTTTTCCGGCTTGATCCAGCAGGCCTGCATGCCGCAGCGGATTGCACCGGCCACGTCAGTGGTCAGGTCATCACCTACGTGCAGAATTTCACCCAGCGACAGATTCAGTTTTTCTGCCGCCAGATGATACATATCGCTGAATGGTTTGGAGCGCCCATGCGGGCCGGCACGCAGCACAAATTTGAAGTAATCGCCAAGGCCAAACAGCTCCGGCTGGGCATTACCATTGGTGATCGCCACCAGCGGCCATTTTTCGGCCAGAGCAGCCAGCGTGTCGTGGGTTTCCTGTGGCACGTCGATACGGCTACGCCATTTGGCAAAGTTTTCCATCGACGCTTCAGCGCCAATCGCGGCATCACGCGCACTCATGCCGACGTTGAGCATGGCTTGCTCTACCGCACGGCGACGCCATTCGGTCACGTCGTGGTAAATGTCGGGTTCGGTCTCCCGCAGGGATTGACGCAGCTTCTGGAAATCCTTGTTCTGCATCGTCTTCAACGCCGGATGGTAGTTCTGCACAAACGCCAGTGACTCCTGCTCAGTACGCAGAATTACCTCGCGGTTGTCATAAAGGGTGTCATCCAGGTCAAAGGTCAGAGCTGAGATCTGCCCGAGAGGGCGGTAAAAACGCATTATTTCCCCCGTTTGGCGCGTGGATGCGCCGCGTCATACACCGAGGCAAGGTGTTGGAAGTCTAAGTGGGTATAGATCTGAGTGGTCGACAGATTCGCGTGGCCGAGCAATTCCTGCACGCCGCGCAGATCACCGCTCGACTCAAGCATGTGTGTCGCAAAGGAGTGACGCAGCTTGTGCGGGTGAACGTGGCTGTTCAACCCCTGCTTAATGCCCCACTCCGCAAAGCGCTTCTGCACGTTACGCGCTGAGATCCGCTTACCGAGTTTCGACAGAAACAGCGCATCTTCTTCCGCGCCAAACAGCCCGCGCAGATCCAGCCAGTGCTCAATCCAGGAGACCGCATTGCGGCCAATCGGCAGACGGCGCTCTTTGCTGCCCTTACCCATCACCCACACTTCGCCGGTGTCCAGGTCGAGATGTTTTAAATCAAGATTGACCAGCTCAGATAGACGCAGACCGGCGCCGTACATCACCTCCAGCATTGCGCGGTCACGCACGGCCAGCGGATCGTTAAGATCAATATCCAGCAGGCGATTCACATCGTCAACGTCGATATTTTTAGGTAAATGGCGCGGCGCTTTTGGTGTGGCAATTCCTTTTGCCGGGTTGGCTTTTAACCCACCCTGGCTGACAAGCCAGTCGAAGAAACTGCGTAATGCAGAGAGCCTGAGTGCCAGACTCGCCGGGCCGAGTCCCTTGCGGCGACTACGCACCACAAAGGCTCGCACGGTTGCAGCGTCACATTGTTGCCAGCTTTTCAGACCGATCTCTTCGGCAATCTGCATGATGGCATCAAGCTGACGCTGATAGTTCAGTAGCGTAATCGGGCTAAGCTGACGCTCCACGCCCAGATAGCGCAGAAAGCGCGTGACGTCAGTGGTGAGCAGTCCGTCCGTCATACGCGCTCAATCCAGCGCTCCAGCAGCTCAGGCAGCATCAGAGCGATCTCTTGTAACAGGTGCGTAGCTTGCCCCTGCTCATAATGATGCGCATCGCGGCTGGTAAATAACATCACGCCCAAATCTCCATCGCGCCCCATCAGCGACATCGCCACCGAGCCAATCGCTTTGGCTTCCGGTAATACCACCAGCAGCTCAGGTCCGTTTAGCGGCCCCAGGTAGTGATGTTCGTGGCCCAGACGCTGAATACGCAGCGGCTCAAACGCCTGACGGCTGAGAGCCAGATGGGTAAAACCGGACGGCGCACCAATACGCCAGCGGTCAGGGAAAAGACGAATCGTTGCGCCCGCCAGCCCAAGCTCGCGCGCCCAGCGGTGGAAGCGACTCAGGAACTCTTCAAGGCTGTGCGCCGACGCCAGACGCGCCTGCAGATGCAGCAGACGATAGAACAGACTTTCGTTGGTGCTGGCCTGTTCCATCAGCAGCGTCATGTTCTCTTCGAGCTGATTGATGTGGTTGCGCGAGCGTGCCATGTGCCATTCGACCAACGACACGGTCTCACGAACCGGATGCGGCACGCGCATCTGTTCGACGACGCGTGCATTGCGAATAAAAAACTCAGGATTGCGCAGCAGATAATCAACAACAGCTCTGTCGTCCAGTTCCATCGCTGTTTCCTGCAGTTCTTCCCCTGGTTGTTTCATAGATGGATAAACCCGTCATAGACATGTGCCGCCGGGCCAGTCATATACAGTGGATGACCCGGTCCTTTCCAGGCGATATCAAGCCGACCACCTGGTAACTCCACGCGAACTTCTTCTGCCAGTAACCCTTGCGAGATGCCAACGGCCACAGCAGCACAGGCACCGCTTCCGCAGGCCTGAGTTTCGCCCGCGCCGCGCTCGTAAACCCGCAGACGGATGTGCTCACGCTTCACCACCTGCATAAAACCGATGTTCGCGCGCTCCGGAAAACGCTCGTGGCTTTCCAGCACCGGGCCGAGCGTTTCGACGGCGGCGGTTTCCACATCATCAACCTGAATCACGCAGTGTGGGTTACCCATCGAGACGACGCCGCACAATACTGTCTGCTCGGCCGCACGCATAATATAGGTCTTTTCCGCTTTGTTTGCGCGGAACGGTACTGCCGAAGGCTCGAAGTTAGGTTCACCCATGTTAACGCGAACCAGTTCGTCATCAGTCACGCTGAGCACCATGCGACCATTGGCGGTGCTGACGCGGATATCACGTTTGTTGGTTAGCCCTTTCAGGCGAACAAAGCGGGCAAAACAGCGCGCGCCATTGCCGCACTGGTTAACCTCACTGCCGTCCGCGTTAAAAATACGGTAGTGAAAATCGAGGTCGGGATCGTACGGAGGCTCAACAACCAGCAGCTGATCGAACCCCACGCCCAGATGCCGATCCGCCAGGCGACGGATCAGTTCCGGGGAGAAAAACACATTCTGCGTTACCGCGTCGACGACCATAAAATCGTTGCCAAGGCCATGCATTTTAGAGAACTGCATCATTTGCTCCATTGCGCGGGTACAGAACGTTGTCGTCAGAGATTAACCTGAGTCGGGCCACCGTTGTCGCCACGATCGTTAGTATCTGGCGTAGAAGACTCAATGCCGCTTTGCACAGGTTTCGTCGGCGGCGGTGCGGTTTTATCCGCTGGCGGGAAATACAGTGGTCCTTTCAGTCCACAGCCAGTCAGGCTAAACAGCGTGATGAGAACGGCAAGCGTTCGAAAAGCGTTTTTCATTATAAAATTGCCCGTAAGTTCAAATCTGGTTCTATCATCGCAGGAGAAGACACAAAAGCAAGAGTTTGCCGCTTTCCTGCAACGGGAATTATTTAGCGTTATACTGCCGCCATCACGAAAAACAGGAACAAAACTATGAACGACAGTGAATTCCATCGCCTTGCCGACAACCTGTGGATGACCATTGAAGAACGTCTTGACGACTGGGACGGCGACAGCGATATCGATTGTGAAATCAACGGCGGTATCCTGACCCTGAGCTTCGAAAACGGCAGCAAAATTATTATTAACCGTCAGGAGCCGCTTCACCAGGTATGGCTGGCAGCCAAACAGGGTGGCTACCATTTCGACCTGAAAGACGGTGAATGGGTTTGTGACCGTAGCGGCATCACGTTCTGGGATCTGCTGGAGCAGGCGGCGACCGCGCAGGCGGGTGAGGTCGTGAGTTTCAGGTAGTTTTGTTGCCCGGTGGTGCTTACGCTTACCGGGCGAAAAGACTCAGGAGAAATACTGCTGCAACAGTGGCGTGGTGTCCTGATTTGCAGGCACCGCAGGCGTGACGGCCTGGGTCCGGAACGGGATCACCTGCACGCGGCCATCGACGTTCACAATCTGGTAGAACTGCGGCAGGTTGAAGTTGATAAAGCTTGAGCCATAGGTGAAGCGGTCATGTGAAGAGGAATAGAAGCGGCTGACGTCGCGCACCAGCTCCTCTTTACTGCCTTCACAGTGGTGATAGACCTCGGCGCGGTTGGTCTCATCCAGAATGTAGATGTTGAAACCGGCATCGTCGCCCGACTCTTCAAAGAAGAACTGAATAATCCCTTCGCTGGCAAAACCATCCACCACCTGCGGCAGTTTGACGTGGTTGGTTTCCACCTGCACGGACAGGCCATGCAGCTTGTTGTGCGAAATTGCGCCATAAAATTCGATGGCGTTTTCCAGTTTCTGTACCGACACATTCAGACGTTCAAAGAACAGGCCCCAGGTCTGGCCGGAGACGCGCAGCGCTTTAAAGCGCCCGGTTTCCTGGCGAGTACTGGAGAGGCGCAGTTCAATACATTCAGAGACCAGTTGCTGCACACGAGTACGAATCAACCCGCGCAGGTGCTGGCTGTAGCAGAACACTTCTACGCTGTCCGGCGGCGCGGCATCCTGGTGCATCTTGCCGAGAATGGTTTTCAGCGCTTCGATCATAGCCTGCTCGCCGTTGAAATGCAGGGTACGCACTTCGTTCCACGAGTTGCGATAAAGCAAGTCAACGCTGCCCACCAGGCAGTTTTGCTGCTCGCCAAAGCTAAAGACGTCCAGCTTGCGGAAATCAAAATGAACCACCTGATTGCGGAAAGCCGCCGTCGGGTCGTATTCCAGGTTGACGATAATCGCCAGATGGCGGATTTCACACGGGCTGTAGAGCGCTTTTGGCGTTGGCGCAGGCAGGCGCAGCGGGAAGTGATGGGACACATCCGCTACCATCTCCTGCAGTTTGGCTAAGTCGACGACCTCGTTACCCTTGATGAACAAACGGGTACGTGAAGTCAGCAGGCCGTTAAACCAGGCCCAGGCCACCAGCTTGTTCAGGTAGCGGTTATACTCCAGCGGCTGATGGCTGATGATCGAATCCATGCTTGGCGCACGGTTGTACAGATACCACCCGGTGCGATTCGCGCGTCCCGGCGGCACATAGATAAACGTCAGATTCGGTTCAGACAGGTCAGGCGAAATCTGCGGGTTAACCAGCGTGACTTTACCTGGCAGCGCTTCAAACGCAGCGTACAGTTTACGGGTCAACACCCCGATATCCTGCGGGCTGGCGGAGACGCTGAGATTATTGCGGCGCGCAAAGCGGATCAGGTTACGGTAGCTCTGCATCATCGCATCGAGCAGTTCGTTGTGTGCTTCACGCACCTGGTCGATTTTCCAGTTGGCGCGGTTGTCGAGCATGGACAGACGCTCTTCGTCCCATCCCCACTCTTTGACTAACTGACTAACTACTTCACGACGCCAGCCAACGCAGGCGCGTTCGCGGCTCAATTTTTCACAGACTTTGAGATAGAAACATCGACGCACCAGGTCAAGACGCGTGGTGTCTTCAATGGCATTCAGGTATTCGGTGACGCGTTCGAGCATCATGCAGTAGGCATCAAGCCCGAAGGAGACAATCTCGCCATCGTGCAGACGCTGTTTGATGTCTTTCGCCAGCAGGCGTGGCGTAGGGTATTCCCAGGAGTAGGCTTCGAGCAGCAGCGTTTTCAGCACCGCTTTATACGGGGAGTCAATGCTCTTATAGAGCTGCCAGAGGCTCGCGCCAAAGTACTCTTCGGCCGAGAGAGAGCTCAGGCCGCCCAGGTCCAGCCATTCGTTTGGCGTCAGCACGCCCTGCGCATACAGCGACATGACGTAATCGTCGTAATGCTCTTCTTCTTCGCACGGCACCATATTCCAAAGAATACGCTTACCGGCCAGACGAACGGCAGTACGGTAAAATTCATCCAGCAACAAAATGTGCTGGGTCGAGCCGCAGTCCTCACCACCCAGACTGCCGCTTTCGTTATGACGGAAACGGTTTTCATCAATCAGGAAGAAACTCACTTCCACGCCGAGCGACGCAGCCCAGCTCTCCAGCAGGCTGCATTTACGCTGCAGCAGCTGACGCTCTTCGTTATCGAGCCAGGACTGATGGCAGACCCAGATGTCCAGGTCAGAAGAACAGCTTTGCCCTACCGATGAGGTACTTCCCATAGAGTAAACGCCGGTAATCGGCAGTTCACCTTTCGGGGACTCCTGCGGCGGCATGCCACGGTAGAGTTCCAGCTCATTCAGATAATGCTGTTGGGTTTCATCAGGCGTGAAAAGGCAAATGCCCTGGGGAACGTTACCGTCGAGGTAACCCGGCATCAGCGGATGGTGATAGTGCAATAATGTCGGCAGCAGACTGTATACCTGCTGGAAAGCAGGGCCCATAGCAGCAAGCGCGCGATCCACACGCAGTTGATTTATGGCATCCAGTCTCTGTTTCAGAGTCTCAATATAGAGGTACAAGACGTATCGCCTGATGTTTCCGGGTGTCGCAAACTATTCAAAACACGAATAACAGCGGACCCGCAGTATTTCAAAAAGATAACCGTTACCCTTTTTCGCCCTTATCATTTTTGGTGGTACCGACGAAAAAATGGTCTAAAACGTGATCAATTTAACACCTTGCCGATTGACCGTAAAGAAAGATGCGCTACATACAAGTGTAGCACCGTTCTGTACGTGTAAATTCCTGAATACGGCTATGGCTGACGAATACGCCGCCTTGTCCCTCTCACTCTTCATCAACCGTAAAACTGCCATCCCAGAGTCAACAATGTTAGGATGGTTAGCGATTGATAATGACGGTAACAAGCATGTTAGACAATGTTTTGAGAATTGCCACACGCCAAAGCCCTCTTGCGCTCTGGCAGGCACATTATGTGAAGCAGCGCCTTGAAGCCTGCCACATTGGATTGCGCGTCGAGCTGGTGCCGATGGTCACGCGCGGTGACGTGATCCTTGATACGCCGCTGGCGAAAGTGGGCGGCAAAGGCCTGTTTGTCAAAGAACTGGAACTGGCATTGCTTGAGAACCGCGCTGATATTGCCGTACATTCGATGAAAGACGTGCCCGTCGAGTTTCCGGAAGGGCTGGGTCTGGTGACAATCTGCGAGCGCGAAGACCCGCGTGACGCGTTTGTCTCTAACCACTATGACTCGCTTGATGCGCTGCCTGAGGGCAGTGTGGTTGGCACGTCCAGTTTACGCCGTCAGTGTCAGTTGGCAGAGCGTCGTCCGGACCTGATCATCCGCTCGCTGCGCGGTAACGTCGGCACGCGTCTGAGCAAGCTGGATAACGGCGATTACGATGCCATTATTCTTGCGGTGGCGGGTCTGAAGCGTCTGGGGCTGGAGTCGCGCATTCGTGTGGCGTTGCCACCGGAGCTGTCGCTGCCCGCCGTGGGTCAGGGTGCGGTCGGCATTGAGTGCCGTCTGGACGATGCGCGAACCCGCGCACTCCTTGCCCCTCTGAACCATGACGAGACCGCTATTCGCGTAAAAGCCGAACGTGCGATGAATACCCGCCTCGAAGGGGGATGCCAGGTGCCGATTGGCAGCTATGCTGAATTAATTAACGGTGAGCTGTGGTTGCGTGCACTGGTTGGCGCCCCGGACGGTTCGCAGATGGTACGCGGTGAGCGTCTCGGCAAAGCACAGGATGCCGAGCAGCTTGGCGTGTCGCTGGCAGAAGAGTTACTGGATAACGGCGCCCGCGAGATTCTGGCTGACGTTTATAATGGAGAACCCCCTGCATGAGTATTCTTGTCACCCGCCCTTCTCCCGCAGGAGAGCAATTAGTGAGCCGTCTGCGCGCACTGGGGCAGGTGGCCTGGAGTTTTCCGCTTATTGAATTCTCCCCGGGTCGGGAACTGTCTGTGCTCGCCGACCAGATGAATACCCTTCAGGAAGGCGATCTGCTGTTCGCGCTGTCGCAACATGCCGTGGAATATGCCCACGCACAGTTGCAACAGCAAGGTCTGACCTGGCCAACCGCCCCCCGCTATTTCGCGATTGGCCGCTCGACGGCGCTGGCTTTACATACCATCAGCGGTGCGAATGTGCGTTACCCGTTAGATCGGGAAATCAGCGAAGTCTTGCTACAATTACCTGAATTACAAACTATTGCCGGCAAGCGTGCGCTGATTTTACGCGGTAACGGCGGACGTGAACTGTTGGGTGAAACGCTGCTGGAGCGTGGAGCTGATGTCACGTTCGTTGAGTGTTATCAGCGCTGTGCAAAACCCTACGATGGCGCGGAAGAGGCGATGCGCTGGCACGCGCGAGGCATCAATACGCTGGTGGTGACCAGCGGTGAAATGTTACAACAGCTTTGGGCACTGATACCGCTTTGGTATCGCGAAAACTGGTTACTCCGCTGTCGACTTCTGGTCGTCAGTGAGCGTCTGGCGAACAAGGCCCGGGAACTGGGCTGGCAGGATATTCGGATCGCTGATAACGCCGACAACGATGCGCTGCTGCGCGCATTACAATAACTCTCAAATGGGAAGCCATAATGACGGAACACGATAAATCCTCCGCCGTGGTTGAAGAGACCAGGGAGACTGTGGACGCGACGCCACAGCCAGAGACGAAAGAGAACATCGCTGAGAAGAAAAACGGCAGCAACAAAAAAAGCCTCGCGCTGAGCGCGATTGCCATCACTATTGCGCTGGCGGCCGGCGTTGGCCTGTACGGTTTGGTGAAACAACAGAGTGCTAACCAGACGGCCACCAGCGACGCACTGGTGAATCAGCTTACGGCTCTGCAAAAAGCGCAAGAGACACAGAAAACCGAACTGGAAGCGGTGATTAAACAGCAGGCAACCGCACTGGCCGATGCGAACAGTAAACAAGAAGAGTTGACCAAACAGCTGGGCGACGTGCAGCAGAAAGTGGCGACGATCTCCGGCACCGATGCTAAAACCTGGCTGCTCTCCCAGGCTGACTTCCTGGTGAAGCTCGCCGGGCGTAAGCTCTGGAGCGATCAGGATGTCACCACTGCCGCCGCACTGCTGAAAAGCGCCGATGCGAGCCTGGCGGACATGAACGATCCAAGCCTCATCACCGCACGTCGCGCGATCACCGAAGACATCGCCAGCCTCTCTGCCGTCTCACAGGTGGATTACGATGGCATTATCCTCAAAGTGAACCAGCTTTCGAATCAGATTGATAACCTGCAGCTGGCAGATAACAACGACGACGACTCCCCGATGGATTCCGACGGCACCGAGCTTTCCAGCTCCCTGAGCGAATGGCGTGTGAACCTGCAAAAAAGCTGGCAGAACTTTATGGACAGCTTTATCACTATCCGCCGTCGCGACGAAACCGCCGTTCCGCTGTTAGCGCCGAATCAGGATATTTATCTGCGCGAAAACATTCGTTCCCGCCTGCTGGTTGCCGCCCAGGCCGTGCCGCGTCATCAGGAAGAGACCTACAAACAGGCGCTGGATAACGTCTCTACGTGGGTACGCGCTTACTACAATACCGATGATGCGACCACCACCGCCTTCCTCGAAGACATTGATAAACTGAGCCAGCAGAACATCACCATGAACGTGCCAGATAAGCTGGAAAGCCAGCCGATTCTGGAGAAGCTGATGCAGACGCGAGTGCGTAATTTGCTGGCACAGCCAGGTGTTCCGGCTGAGCAAACTGGCGGAGCCGCCCCAGCTCCTGCACCCGCGCCTGAAAGCGCACCGCAAGGAGAGTAATGATGCTAAAAGTCCTCTTACTCTTCATCCTGCTGATCGCCGGGATCGTGTTGGGTCCGATGCTTGCCGGTCATCAGGGTTACGTCCTGATCCAGACAGATAACTACAACATCGAAACCAGCGTAACGGGTCTGGCGATCATTCTGATCCTCGGTGTGGTAGTGCTGTTTGCTGTCGAGTGGATCCTGCGCCGTATTTTCCGCACCGGCGCGCATACGCGTGGCTGGTTCGTGGGTCGTAAGCGCCGCCGCGCCCGTAAGCAAACCGAACAGGCACTGCTGAAACTTGCGGAAGGTGACTATCAGCAGGTTGAAAAGCTGATGTCAAAAAACGCCGATCATGCCGAACAGCCAGTAGTGAACTATTTGCTGGCCGCGGAAGCCGCGCAACAGCGGGGTGACGAAGTCCGCGCTAATCAACACCTGGAACGTGCGTCTGAACTGGCGTCTAACGACCCGATTCCGGTGGAAATTACGCGTGTTCGTCTGCAACTGGCACGCAATGAAAATCACGCTGCACGCCACGGTATCGACCGCCTGCTGGAAATTGCGCCACGTCACCCGGAAGTTCTGCGTCTGGCTGAGCAGGCGTATATTCGGACCGGTGCATGGGGTTCACTGCTGGACATCATTCCATCAATGGCGAAGGCCGAAGTGGGTGATGATGAACATCGTGATGAGCTTCAGCGCCTGGCATGGATTGGCCTGATGGATCAGGCTCGCGCCGATTTGGGCAGCGACGGTCTGAAAACCTGGTGGAAGAATCAGAGCCGGAAAACGCGTCAGCAGATCCCACTGCAGGTGGCAATGGCAGAACATCTTATTGAATGTGACGATCAGGACACCGCGCAGGAGATCCTTCTCGACGGTCTCAAACGCCAGTATGACGATCGGCTGGTGATGGTGATCCCACGCCTGAAAACCAACAATCCAGAACAAATTGAAAAAGTGCTGCGTCAGCAGATTAAAACCGTCGGTGACCGTCCGCTGCTGTGGAGCACGCTGGGTCAGTCGTTGATGAAACATGGCGAATGGCAGGAAGCGAGCCTCGCCTTCCGCGCGGCACTGAAACAGCGTCCGGATGCGTTTGACTACGCATGGCTTGCCGATACGCTGGACAAACAGCATAAGCCCGAAGAGGCAGCCGCCATGCGACGTGATGGGTTGCTGTTGACGCTGCAAAACAACGGTACCCAGCAGTAAATAAACAGGAGGCCAAATGGCCTCCTTTTTTTATCGCCCATATCCTGCTACATTCTTTGTACCCATATCTGCAAACGCACCCGCCAATGTAACGATGTCTTTTCATTAACCTTTTTCACACACGCGCACATTCTGCAGCGTGGACTAAATTGTTTTTGAAAGGAAATCTTCATGAACTCGCTTTTGTATGCGCTTATTGAAGCGCTGCGCGGCCACCGCTGGCTGCGCCTGCTTGCCTGTGCTTTTATCTTTACTTCGCTGGGAAATGGTTTAACCCAGGTTGTGGTCTTCGGTTTGCTGTTAGCGTGGTCAGCCTCGCCAGCACTGCTAACCCTCGCTTTTCTTTTCGCTACGGTACCAGGATTTGTCGGTAGCCTGATCGGTGAAAAGCTGTGCTCGAGCTTTTCTCCAATATCTCTGCTGATACTGACCGAAGGACTGGGCTTGCTCGCCCTGCTTTTTCCCTTGTTTGGCGTGGGTTATCACAGCATTGCCGCTTTACTCGCCGTGCAATCCACCGAAGCGCTGCTCAGCGGGATGAGTTGGCCCGCGCTGACGTTGCTCTTTAAGCGCGGTCTCAGTGAAGCGGAGTTACCTGCGGCAACCTGTCTGGAAACTGTGATTTTTGCTTCTCAGGTGTTGTTAGGAACCGGACTGGGCGTAGTGCTGTTCCAGAGGACATCCGTGTTTACACTGCTGGCTATTGATGCCGCCAGCTTTCTCGGGTCACTGTTAATGCTATGGCTGGCTGAGCGCCAGTTTTCAGCACCATCACTCCCGTTCCCTGTTGAAGAGACAGCGCCTGCGGCGCTACGCTGGCGGACGTTGACCCGTCGGCAAAAACGCAGCCTGCTCATCCTCCCGGCGCTGGCAGCCGTCGGTTCACCGGCGATGGCACTCCTTCCGGCACTCGCGCAACAGATCCATCCTCAGAATGCGGCGGGTCTTGCTCTGCCTCTGCTTCTCGCGAGGAGTATGGGGCAACTTTGCGGCCCCATGCTGCTAAAAAGAGACAGCCTGGCGCGCTTTGCTGCCCGCACACCGCGAATCATCGTTTGTCTCGGTATCTTTCTGGCCGCTTATGGCATGCTTCCGTTTTTATCCGGATGGGTGGCCTGTGCGCTGGGGATGATCTTTCTCGCCCATCTGGCTTCGAATGTTCTCTTTGCGGCCGGCACGTTTGCTGTTCTCAGTAGCTTTGATGACACGCAAACCGCGTCAGCCAGCGGTAAAGCCTGGCGCTGGCAAACGCTCAGCGCCTCTCTTTTCACCGGCATCGCAGCGATGGTGGCAACCGGGTTTGGCTCAGTGCAGGCACTCTATACCGTCTCGTCAGTGGCTCTGCTGACCGTTGCGCTGATCATGTGCTTTTATCGGGAGTAAGACATAAAAAAACGCCTGCTATAAAAGCAGGCGTTAAAACAGGTCTGTAAGACAACATATTTGGTGCTTCACTCAACGTTGTGTCCATGGTGTCTGATGAGGCCGAAGCGACATCTGTCAGTGGACGATAAGCACCGTAAATGGCTCTGCGTCATTCCTGAGTTTATGAGGCACTAAGGCGAACATAAGAGATGGAATGAGCATCTACACGCATATTATTGCACGGAACGTGCCAACATAACACTCCCAACTTTTACACCGCGCAACATTTTAAGATAAAAGGAAATTATGCTAGTAAGCACCCTCTGAAGCCCGACAATAATCCGGTAAACACAACAATATGTCTCCTGGAGGAGACAGTAAAATCAGCTAAGGATTTTTTTCTTCTTTTTCAGGGAATTGCATGTCGCTAAATCGCGACAATAAATACAGGTGCTGTCGGGGGATTGCTACAAGGATGAAAAGGCGCAGAAAACAAAAAACCCCGCCGAAGCGGGGTTCAAAATTGGTCGGCGAGAGAGGATTCGAACCTCCGACCCACTGGTCCCAAACCAGTTGCGCTACCAAGCTGCGCTACTCGCCGATGTACTGCTTTTTGAATTTTTAGTTCAATTCAATTAAAAAGTCGTGGTGCGAGGGGGGGGACTCGAACCCCCACATCCTAAGGACACTAACACCTGAAGCTAGCGCGTCTACCAATTCCGCCACCTTCGCAATTCACAACTCTTTCAATAATGGGGTGGCTAATGGGATTCGAACCCACGACAACTGGAATCACAATCCAGGGCTCTACCAACTGAGCTATAGCCACCACTGTATTCTTAACTCACGCGGTACTGACTACTTCTCAGACCACCGCAGCTCCAGCACCGGGTAAATGGTGCGCCCGACAGGATTCGAACCTGAGACCTCTGCCTCCGGAGGGCAGCGCTCTATCCAGCTGAGCTACGGGCGCTTAGCGCCGTTGCGGGGCTGGATATTACGTACCTCCGTCCCCGCTGTCTAGTGCTTTTTTGAAAAAAATGCGCGTTTGGTTATGGTTTGCACATTTTGCCGCTTATTCCTCCACTTTCTGCGTGGTGGCACGGCTACCCAGGCCAAAAAGCTTATACGCAGCTGTCACTGCCGCCAGGAAGATCACCCCGACAAACAGCGACATGCGGGTATCTTCATTAAAGTACATTCCAATTAATACGCAAACCAGGAACGCCATCGTTAAATAGTTCGCATACGGGAACAGAATTGAGCGGAACGGATGGCTTTCAATCGCCTTTTTATGCGCATGGCGGAAACGCAGCTGGCTTATCAGAATAACAAACCACGGCACCATGCCTGGCAGCACGCTGGCGCTATAGACGTAAACAAATACGCGCTGCGGGTTAGGAATGATGTAATTCAGACAAGAGCCAACCAGCAGTATCGCAATGGAGACCGCCACGCCCGCAACCGGAACGCCAGCACGTGAGACTTTACTCATCGCCGCAGGCAGCTGGTTATTCTTCGAGAGTGCATAAAGCATACGACCACAGCTGTACATTCCACTGTTACAGCCTGACAATGCCGCCGTCAGTACCACAAAGTTGATGATACCTGCCGCCGCCGTGATGCCAATTTTCGCGAAGGTTAAAACAAACGGGCTACCGGTCGTGCCAATTTCGTTCCACGGGAAGATGGTCACGATGACGAAGATCGCGCCCACATAGAAAATCAGGATACGCCACAGCACCTTACCCACCGCACTACGCAGCGTGACTTGCGGGTTTTTCGCTTCACCGGCGGTAATACCGATAAGCTCCACGCCCTGATACGAGGCCACAACGATACACAGCGCCGTCAGGAAGCCCTTCCAGCCGCCAGCGAAGAAACCGCCGTTTTCAGTCAGGTTACCAAAGCCGATAGCGTGTCCGCCGTTGCCAAAGCCGAAGAAAATCACGCCCAGGCCAACGACAATCATCACGATAATCGTGGTGACTTTAATCATTGCGAACCAGAACTCAATTTCACCGTAAAGGCGCACGGCGGCCAGATTTGCCAGCGCCACCAACCCTACGGCAATGAGCGCGGGTATCCACTGAACCATGTCCGGGAACCAGAACTGGACGTAGACCCCTATCGCGGTGATCTCTGAGATACCCACCGCCATCCACATAAACCAGTATGACCAGGCCGTCAGGTAGCCGAAGAACGGGCTCATATAGCGATGCGCGTAAACGGCGAAAGAACCGGTCACTGGCTCCAGGAAGAGCATTTCGCCCATCGAACGCATAATGAAGAAAACAAACAGCCCGGCGATAATATACGCCAGTAATACGGAAGGGCCTGCCCATTTGAGCGTACTTGCGGAGCCCATAAACAGGCCGACGCCGATAGTGCCGCCCAGCGCTATCAGTTCAATATGACGAGCTTCCAGCCCACGCTGTAGCTCCGGTTTTTTCTCTGCCATAGATCCTCGATTGTGTTTGCTGTTTCCCGACTTAAGACCGGGTATTGTTTTTTAGGGGTACTAAAATACGGAGCGAATGGTTTCTTAAAATCTGCCAAATGGCAAACGATGCATTAAAAAAATGAATGCATTGCACAGATTATCAGCAGTTTTGCAGGGGAGTTGCAGCGCGAATAGCATATCGCGCTACATTTTGATTACATTTTCCCGGTGTAATGCCAGGCGAGGTAGCGAAGCAGGCGAATCTGTCGTTTAATGCGCGTCGGTTGCGATAGCAGGCGGTACAGCCACTCAAGGCCCAGATTTTGCCAGACCTTGGGCGCACGCTTAACGTGGCCAGTAAAGACGTCGTACGTGCCGCCGACGCCCATGTACAGGGCATCCGGGCAGACCAGACGGCAGTCACGCATCAGGATCTCCTGGCGCGGGGAACCCATCGCCACGGTGACAATTTTCGCCCCGCTGTCGCGAACGCGCGCAAACAGCGCCTGCCGATCTTCCGGTTTGAAGTACCCATCCTGGCTGCCGACAATATTAACATTCCATTGACGACGCAGTTTCTCCTCTGTCTGGACCAGTATCTCCGGCTTCCCGCCAATCAGGAACACGGGCGTGCCCTGCGCACCTGCGCGGGCCATAAGCTGCTCCCAGAGATCGGCACCCGCCACGCGGGAAACATTAGCGTCAGGATACTTTTTACGGATTGAGCGAACCACGCTGATACCGTCCGCGTATTTAAACTCAGCAGCTTCAATCAGACTTTTGACTTCCGCATTATCCTCAACTGCCAGCATTTTTTCCGCATTGATGGCCACCAGCGTCCCGGATTTCATTTGGCCGTCGGCAAAAAGAAAATCCAGTGCGTGCTGCATGTCGCGCCAGCCAATAAGCTGCAAACCACGTAGCGCATAGCGCGGTGCAGACGTTTTATCAGTCATTACTATCCTTACTCAGACTTGCGACAGCGTTGTGCTGCCCTGCGGCTCGCGCTTGTGCACAAGCCCTGCACTGTCAAACAGCCAGTACAACAATTTGGCCAGTAACAGGCAGACGCCGAAAATGACCATGAAGAACACCACGCGCGAAACGAATGAGTCCAGCCCTTCGCGCGCCAGAACGATCATATTGAAAATGGCACCAAAGCAGAAACTGTGCAAAATGGCCGCTTTATAGCGGTTGGTCTCTTCGTTACCACGCACGTAAAGCCAGTCGAACCACTTAATAATCAACCCTACGGCAACGGCCCCGGGCAGAATGAACCACGCCCCACCCATCACGACCAGAGAGCCAATCAGCGTTGGCGAGATGGCCAGTCCGGAATGGTTGTTCAGTACTTCCCAGGTAAAATAGTTCGCGGTATTGAGCACCACGCCAGGACGCTCCGGCCATAGCCAGGAAGGGATAAAGACGTAGAAGTCGCGAACGATTGGCGCCAGGCCCTGGAAATCAATCTTGTCGTAGTTTTGCAGAAGTAATGCCAGGTTTTCCCACGGCGAGAAGGTATCACGCGTCAGATAGAGGAACGTGTAAAACGCTTCATCACCCGCCACATTCATTCCGTAGCGCTTCAGTGCCAGCCAGAACATCCCCACAATGCCAAACACCCCAGCCGCCACCAGCATCCACAGCGAGATCCAACCGCGAATGATGCCGATAAACAGGAAGATGGCGAAGGCGATAATGATGTTCGCGCGCGTACCGCCCACAATCATGTAGGTCAGAATGCCGAACGCGACGGTGCTGACCAGGAAGAACAGCCACGCTTTGCTGTCCTGGCGCAGGAAGAAGATCACCAGCATTGCCGGGATGAAGAAGTAGAAGAAACGCTTAAGCGCCACGCCTGAGACTTCGGCCGAAAAAATCTGGCTGTAGGAGTGGAGCTTAAACAGCAGGAAGCCGTTATGCATGAAGAAAATGCCGACACTGACCAGGGCGATGGTCATTAGCATCACCCATGTCAGGTGGGTCTCCACCCTGTTCATGGTAAAAAGCGCCCGGCGTGGTGCGGTTGCCTGCGTCGAACGCAGCCGCGTTTTATAGGTGACGTAGTAAACCGCATAGAAACAGGTTGCGGCCAGAAGTGCCTGGAGCAAAATTTCTGGTGGCGCGACGCTCACGTCGAAGCGGAAGACCAGAATGCTGGTCAGTGGGAAGCCAAAAAAGAACGTCAGCAAAAACAGTAACGAGAAGAACACGTTAAAGTTGAAACGCACGCGGCGGAATTCAAACCAGGTGAGCGTAGCGATAAACAGCGTGCTCAGGAGCCAAACGACCAGCAAACCGCTGAATTGCAACTGGCTCATGCTTTGTCTCCTGCAGCGATACGCAGCGCACGGTGCCACGGCGAGAGGTAATTCGGGCTAAAGAAGTCGATGGAATTCTTATCCACCAGCGCCAGTTGTCGCTGTGCTTCCCGAACAACTTCTTCATTAAGCACATCGGTGGTAAACAGCACCGGCAGATTCTGCTCGACCATATCTTGCCAGAACGGATTATCGCGATTAAGTACACAGGGGATCCCGGCCTGAATCAGTAGACACAGTGTGCCAATCCCCTGCTGGCGGGCAAAGATAAAATACCCGAGATCGCATTTCCTCAGCAGCGCAAGGTACTCATCAAATTCCAGCTTATTATCGAGAATTTGCAAATTCCCGGCGCTGAATAACGCCAGCCCCTGCTGGCGAACCTCGTCGATATAGGCGTCGTTGTTGAGGGGGTAACCCATCGGGACAACCACATTGACGGTATCGCCAAATTGCTGATGAACAGCCCTGAGCGCGGCAGCATGTTCGTTGCTGCGATCGCCAGAGTTACCGACCAGAATCGTCAGTTTCCCCTCCCGTGGCGTGTCGGTCCCCATAGTGTTCAGCGCCGGGTTCATTCGGGTCGGGAAATAGAGCAATTCGCCGCGCACATCAGAATGCTGTTTCGCAAAATAATTCAGATCGCCACGGGTGGCAAAAACACAGCCCACGCGTCCCTGCGCCATGCGACGCAGCGGGTAGAAAAGCCGGAATTTCCAGCCGCGGGAAACCTCGTAAAGATCGGCCCCCCAGATATGCCAGCTGCACTGGGAGGGTTTAATTCCGCCGCTTAACAATGCCAGCCACAGACCGGTATTAAACTGTCCGTGAAAGAAGAAACGTTGCTCACGATCCGCTTTGGCTTTGGCAACGACCGCCTTCGCCAGCGTAGCCTTATCCGGCCAGAATGCGATCCTCAGCGCCGGAAACGCCTCGCTCAGGCCCTTATCCTGACCTGCAACCATAAACTCACGCGCATCAGGATCGTCCGATGCCAGCTCATCGTTAAAGAACCGCAATACGGTCTGGTTATGGTGTGGGATATCCGATCCCAGGATGTGAATCAGTGCAGTCATGCGCGTTTACGCCAAAGTAAAAATACGCCGCAACAGGCAGCAAAATAAACGATATAGGTTGCCATGTAGGCCTGAGCCGCTCCCAGCGCCCCGTGTGCGGGGATCAGCCAGTGCGAGAACGCCGTCAGGAGCATAAACTGGCTAATTTCCGCCAGGATATACAAACGCAGCGAGGCTTTCGCAATCACCAGATAGCCAAAAACGTAAGCCCCCACTTTCAGTACATCCCCCACCAGCTGCCAGGCAAAGAGATCGCGCATGGCGGTAAACTTCGCCGAGAAAAGCAGCCAGATGGCAACATCGCGCAATAACCAGACGGTAAAACTCGCAGCCGCAACAGCCGGCAACACAAAGCGCAGAGATCGAAAAATCTCACGGGTAATATCCTGTCTGGACGTCAGGCGCGATAAGGTTGGCAGTAAATAAACGCTAAAGGAAGCCGTTATAAACTGGAGGTAGGCGTCGGAAATGCTACTTACGCCCTGCCAGATACCGACCTCATCCCAGCTATAATGCGCCGCCAGCAGGTTTCGCATCATCACGTAGGCCACGGGTAGCGTGACGGAGGTGATGAGCGCCATCAGGGTAAATTTACCCAGCTGGCTGGCAAGAATCTTGTCCCACTGAGGTTTCAGGTAGCTCAGAGGGATGACGCCACGACGCATCAGCATAAAGGCGGCAGGAACAACAACCAGCGCCGGGACGAGCGCCAGCCCCAGCAGTGCGCCTTCATACCCTCCAAGGCGATAGCAGAAGTAATAGGCAATAACGCCGATGACGCTCCCGAGAATTAGCGCAAGGGCATTCCCGGCAGCATCACGAAAGCCTTTCATCAGCGCCAGCAGCAGGTTAGCCCAGGCAATCCCCATCTGAACCAGCGCAACCAGACGCACCAGCCCCTGGTAATGGGTGTGCCCGAACAACCCCTGGCTGATGGGCGCCGCCGCCAGCAGAAAGATAATCGCCATCAGGGTTGAAAACCCCGTGACCATCGCCGAGGAGGTGCCCACCACCCTGCGAAGCTGAGCCGCATCATCGTGATATTGCGCAACGTATTTGGTCACGCCGTTAAAGATGCCGGCACCGGCCAGCACCCCAAGAACGGTAACAAGCTGACGGAAATTACCCGCCAGCCCCACACCCGAGGGGCCAAATGAGACGGCCAGCAGCTTGACGACCAGCAGCCCGGCGCCAATTTTTACAAGCGTGGACGCGGCGGTCCACACCGATGCTTTTGCCAGAGACATATCAGCCGAAATAACTCAGAAGGGTATTAATCACCGTACGCTGGTTAACCGGCGCGAGGTTGTAGAACAGTGGCAGGCGAAGCAGACGCTCACTTTCTTTGGTAGTGTAACGGTCTTCACCTGAGAATACCCCAAACTCCTCGCCCGCCGGGCTGGAGTGCAGCGGAATGTAGTGGAACACCGCCATAATTTCGGCTTCTTTCAGCCAGGCAATAAGCTGGCTGCGATCGTCGTTATCGCGTAGCTTGATGTAGAACATATGCGCGTTGTGGACGCAATCTGCCGGGATGGTCGGCAGCTCAATACGCCCGGCTTTTGCCAGAGGTTCAAGCGCATCGTAATAGGTTTGCCACAGGGAGAGACGCTGAAGGTTGATGCGTTCCGCCGCTTCAAGCTGCGCCCACAGATAGGCCGCCTGCAGATCCGCCATCAGATAGCTTGAGCCAATATCGCGCCAGGTATATTTGTCGACCTGGCCACGGAAGAACTGGCTACGGTTGGTGCCTTTTTCGCGGATCACTTCCGCACGCTCCACCAGCGCCCGGTCGTTAATCAGCGTCGCACCGCCTTCTCCACCCGCGGTGTAGTTTTTGGTTTCGTGGAAACTAAAGCAGCCAATATGGCCGATCGTGCCCAGCGCCCGTCCCTTGTAGGTCGACATCACGCCCTGGGCGGCATCTTCCACCACGAACAGATTATGTTTTTTGGCGAGCGCCATGATGGTGTCCATTTCACAGGCCACTCCCGCGTAGTGAACCGGCACGATCGCGCGCGTTTTGTCGGTGATAGCCGCTTCAATCAACGTCTCGTCAATGTTCATGGTATCCGGGCGGATATCCACAAAGACGATTTTCGCCCCGCGCAGGACAAACGCGTTCGCAGTGGAAACGAAGGTATAGCTCGGCATGATCACTTCATCGCCGGGCTGGATATCCAGCAGCAGCGCCGCCATTTCCAGCGATGCCGTACAGGACGGGGTCAGCAGCACTTTGGCGCTGCGAAAACGCTGTTCCATCCACTGCTGACAGCGGCGGGTAAAGCCGCCGTCACCACAAAGTTTGCCGCTGCCCATGGCAGACTGCATATAGTCGAGTTCCGTTCCGACGACGGGTGGTGCGTTAAATGGAATCATCTTGTCACCTGTATAACCAGTAGGCGGTGGCGTCGATGTTGGCACCACTCGCAATATAACGTTTTAGCGCGGCGGTATTGCCCAGTTGGGTCGCCACTCGCAGCGTCACAAGCTGCTGCTCCTGCGCCCAGTGCTGCGCCGCCTGCATGAGTTTTTCACCCATGCCACGCCCGGCTAATAAGCCAATACGCGCCTCACGCTCGTTGAGCTTACGCAGAGAGACGAACCCCTGGATTTGACCGTCTCCAGCACGAAAAACCAGGCAGACGTGGTCAAAGGTGCCTTTGACCGCATTCTCCACCCACTGCGCGTAGAAACGACCGCTGTCGTCAGGCGCGTACCAGGGCGTGCGAAAACGGCTCTGAGCAAACGCCCGAACCGCCATCTGACGCAGCACGGGAATATCCTGTTCGGTTGCAAATTCCGCGCCTGACGCATCATGCCGGGTGAGCGTTATAGAAAGATCGACCTCACATTCAACCAGCTTAAAGCCGTGTTGCTGGAGCGCATCAAGCAGGTCAGTACGGTCTGCTGGGATCTTAGCCTGAACCCTCTGCCAGGCAGTAAAGTCAGATTCCGTCAGTGCCGGCGCATTATCGCGCAGACGCACAATAGCCGAAGGTAGACCGAAAAAGGTACTCTCCCAGTTCAGGGGTTCAAGCACCCCATTCAGGCTACTCAACGCCAGACACCTTTGGTATCAACAATATACTGCTGACGAACAGCTGCGCCGGACGTTGCTTTAAATTCTTTATGATCCACCAGCAGCACCAGCACATCCGCCGTCGCCAGCGCATCCTCCAGCGCGGTCAGCGTACAGTGCCCCGCCAGTTTTGCCGGAAGCTCATGAATATTCGGTTCGACCACCAGCGTTTCGCCCTTGTGCCATCCGGCAATCATCTCAGCAATTTCCATTGCCGGGCTTTCACGCAAATCATCAATGTTCGGTTTAAATGCCAGACCAAAGCAGGCAATTTTCAGTTCACTGGCGCGCTTGCCGCTCTCTGCCAGACAATCCGCTACCGTGGTTTTAACCTGATTGAGAACCCAGTGAGGTTTGCTGTCGTTCACTTCACGCGCGGTGCGAATCAGACGTGCCTGCGCCGGGTTTTGCGCCACGATAAACCACGGATCGACGGCGATACAGTGACCGCCCACGCCAGGGCCTGGCTGCAGAATGTTGACGCGCGGATGGCGATTCGCCAGGCTGATTAACTCCCAGACGTTAATCCCCTGATCGGCGCAGATCAGCGACAACTCATTCGCAAACGCGATATTGACGTCACGGAAGCTGTTTTCCGTCAGCTTGCACATCTCGGCGGTGCGGGAGTTAGTCACCACACACTCACCTTCCAGGAAAATCTTGTACAGCGCGCTGGCACGTTCGGAACAGACTGGCGTCATACCGCCAATCACGCGGTCGTTTTTAATCAGTTCGACCATGACCTGCCCCGGCAGCACGCGCTCCGGACAGTAGGCAATATTGACATCGGCCTGCTCACCCGCCTGCTGCGGGAAGCTGAGATCGGGACGAGCTTCAGCCAGCCACTGCGCCATCAGCTCGGTTGCCCCAACCGGAGAAGTTGATTCCAGGATCACCAGCGCCCCTTTCTTCAGCACAGGAGCAATGGATTTCGCCGCCGACTCGACGAAGGCCATGTCGGGCTCGTGGTCGCCTTTAAATGGCGTTGGAACAGCAATCAGGTACGCATCAGCTTCAACAGGCGTCGTGCTGGCACGCAGGAAGCCCCCCTCTACCGCCTCTTTCACCACGCGATCAAGATCGGGCTCCACAATATGAATTTCGCCACGGTTAATGGTTTCTACCGCACGCGCGTTGATATCCACACCGACAACCTGCTTTTGACGGGAGGCAAACGCTGCCGCAGTAGGCAAGCCAATATAGCCAAGACCAATGACAGAGATGGTAGTAAAACTCATAGCGATATCCGATTGTGTTTAAGTGCATGCAAAATACGACCACAAGCCTGCCCGTCTCCGTACGGATTATGGGCCCGGCTCATCGCCTGATACTCTTCATCGTCGTGCAGCAGGCGCGTGACCTCTTCGACGATCAACTGTGTGTCGGTGCCGACCAGGCGTACCGTTCCCGCTTTGACGGCTTCCGGACGCTCGGTCGTTTCACGCATCACCAGAACGGGCTTGCCAAGGGACGGTGCTTCTTCCTGAATGCCACCAGAATCGGTGAGGATCAACCAGGCATGATTCATCAACCAGACAAACGGCATGTAATCCTGAGGTTCAATGAGAAGGACATTTTCGACATGACCCAGGATGCGGTTGACGGGCTCGCTAACATTTGGGTTGAGATGCACCGGATAAACAATCTGTACATCGTCGTTCTGCGCGGCGATTTCAGCCAGTGCATGACAGATTTGCTCAAAGCCCCGGCCAAAGCTTTCTCGACGGTGCCCAGTGACCAGGATGGTTTTCTTGCCATTATTCAGGAACGGATAGCGGGCATCGAGGTCCTTCTGCAGATCGCTGTTTGCCAGTACGCGATCGCGTACCCAGATCAACGCATCAATGACCGTATTGCCGGTTACAAAGATTTTGTTATCAGCGATATTTTCACGCAGCAAGTTCTGACGCGAGTTTTCGGTTGGCGCAAAGTGGTACATGGCCAGATGACCGGTGAGCGTGCGGTTGGCCTCTTCCGGCCATGGGGAATATAGGTTTCCGGTACGCAGACCCGCCTCAACATGACCGACGGGAATACGCTGGTAAAACGCAGCCAGACTTGTCGCCACGGTGGTGGTGGTGTCACCGTGAACCAGGACAACGTCAGGTTTGAATGACTCCAGAATCGGCTTGAGCTCTTGCAGAATCCGGCAGGTTATCTCGGTCAACCCTTGCCCCGGCTTCATAATATTGAGGTCATAATCCGGGACGATGGAAAAGAGCGTTAAGACCTGATCGAGCATCTCACGGTGTTGGGCTGTGACGCACACTTTCGCTTCAATATCAGGATCATTGGCCAGCGCGTGAACCAGAGGTGCCATCTTAATGGCCTCCGGCCTGGTGCCAAATACGGTAAGTACTTTCACATCGATTCTCTTCGATTAGACGATGAAGGCCTTAGCCTTCATCGTAGACGGCGTTCTTAGTTTGTGCGACGACGCGTTAACGCCACGCCAGCGCCCGTTAGTGCTCCTACAATCCCCCACATAATCATCAGGAATGCACGACGCGGACTATCGCGTTTTACAGGTTCTTCAGGCGTTCGCAAATAACGATAGGTCTGAAAACGCGGGTCCAGCGTTGGACCAACATTCAGCGTAGTGAGCATCGCGCGGTTTTGATCGTAGTCGAGGTCAAAATCAGGGCCAACGGCCTGGAGGTTTTCCAGACGAGCCTGCAACATTGGGCGACCAAGCAGGAACATTTCAGAATCAGGCAGTTCATCCGCCGGGACATCCGTTTCGCTGCGGGAAATATTACGCTGCTCCGCAATTTTCAGCGCCTGCTCAATATTGTGTACGCGGCGAGAGAAAATGGCTTGTGCCACCTCTTCCTGACGTTTTACCTGGGCTTTCATCTGGATGGTACGGGCCGCCCAGGCACCTTTAAGCTCTTCATTGAGATGGCTTGCAGCACGCTGGCTGGCAAAAGCAACATACTGACGCAACAGGTTATTAGCATCCGGTGCCGTTTCCGCAACCAGTTTGACGCTGTCATTAACGTTACGCAGCGCATCACCCGGCGTGAACTGGATGTTGTTTATCAGGTCATCCAAAAACGCGGCATCCGCTTTGCTGTTGCCCACCATACGCTGCTTGTAATAATCCGTCTGACTCCAGAAATCGCGGCGTGTATCCCACGAGGCCAGTTGCATCACAAACTCTTTGTATGCCTCATCCATGACGGAAGCCTGATCGGGTGCCGCCAGATTCGCCTTGATATCCAGATTACGCAAGAACTGCTGCTGGGAATAAAACCCGCCGAGCATGTTAACCGTTGGTCTGTCTGTAATTGCCGTGGCGCTCCACTCTTGTTTTGCAAAGAAAGTGTAGGCCAGCGCTAACAGTGCGAACACCAGCGCGATCCCCGCAATCCAAAGTTTGCCTGCCCATAACACGCGAAACAAACCCCGAATATCCAGTTCATTCTCAGTTACCACTGATTTCGCTCCCGCCAACGGTTGAGTCATCATAGTCCCGGTTTTACTTAGTTAATGTTGTGTTTTTGTCATTGTTACGACGCATCCTGCGTTTAATACGTTTAATGAATCGCGCTACTTTCCATGCGCGCTTAATGCAGTAGCCGTAGAAAGAAAAAGCTAGCAAGAACAATACCAACATAGCCCACTCAGGCACAAAATGTGTATATTCCGCCGTCACGCCAATCCCTGCTAGAATAGCAGCCGCCAGAGTAATAAGCACAAATGCCTGTCGGGAAGTGAATCCGGCTCGCATGATCAAATGATGAATGTGTTGACGGTCAGCAGAGAAAGGACTCATCCCTTTACGCAGGCGGCGATACATAATCGCAACCATATCCATTAATGGGATAGCAATAATCCATAATGCCGTTACCGGACTAATAGGATGAACATCACCCTGAGTGGTTTCCAGTAAGATCCAAATGATAGTAAAGCCGATAAGCGTGCTGCCCGCATCCCCCATGAAAACTTTATAGCGTCGCCCCAGTGCGCCAAGGTTTAACAAGATATAAGGCAAGATGGCCACAATCATGGCAAAACACCACATAGCGAGGCTATATTGTCCATCGAACCATAAAATGAAACCGATTGCGGCAAATGAGACGCAGGACAACCCTCCCAGCAAACCATCAATACCATCAACCATATTAAACGCGTTGATCGCAACCCACACTGCGAATAGGGTCAAGAAATAGCCAAATGGACCAAGCTCCATCTCCCATGAGCCAAAAATATAGCCCAGGCTACTCAAGTGCAATTTTGCGAACACCATCATTGTAATCGCGACCGCTGCCTGAACGAAGGCGCGAATTTTGACACTAATGTCGTATCTATCATCAAGAGCACCAATCACTACAAGGACGGCGGCACAAGAGAGATACAACCTGGCATGCGGGATATAGTAATCTGCGATAGCAAACGTGAAGCCAATCCCCGCGAAAACAGAGATACCCCCGACCAAGGGGATCATACCTTGATGACGTTTACGGAAGTTGGGTTTATCCACTAATCCCAGATATTTCGCCACCTTACGCGCAAAAAACAAAAAACAGGTGGTAAACAAGAAAATACTGGTTAGTTCAGTAAACGTATCAAGTAGGTTCACAATGGATGTTCTCAACAAATGTTAGTCAAGGAAGTATAACCATCAAGGCGCTTAGCCTGAAGTTATAAAGCAAACCTCTTACAGTTCCATTTGTTTATTATTCAAGCTATTAATGTTTTTACTGTGCGAATTATCTTATTGTTGCACCTACACGTCAAAATTGGGAGTAGGTGGTACTAGCGTATAGTCCATAAAAGAAAAACGCCACGTAAAAACGTGGCGTTCACTGGCTTTATTTGCGTTACGAGCGTTTCATCATGTCGAAGAAATCGTCGTTGGTTTTGGTCATCGCCAGTTTATTAATGAGGAACTCCATTGCATCGATTTCACCCATTGGATGGATGATTTTGCGCAGGATCCACATTTTCTGCAGCTCTTCCTGTGTGGTGAGCAGCTCTTCTTTACGGGTACCGGAACGGTTGTAATCGATAGCCGGGAAGACGCGTTTTTCTGCAATCTTACGAGAGAGGTGCAGTTCCATGTTGCCTGTACCTTTAAACTCTTCGTAGATAACTTCGTCCATTTTGGAGCCGGTATCGATCAGCGCCGTCGCGATGATGGTCAGGCTGCCGCCCTCTTCCACGTTACGTGCAGCACCGAAGAAACGCTTCGGACGATGCAGGGCGTTGGCATCCACACCACCGGTCAATACTTTACCGGAAGCCGGAACCACGGTGTTGTACGCACGGGCCAGACGCGTAATGGAGTCGAGCAGGATGATCACGTCTTTCTTGTGCTCAACCAGGCGTTTCGCCTTCTCGATAACCATTTCCGCAACCTGAACGTGACGAGATGCAGGTTCGTCAAAGGTAGAAGCCACAACTTCACCTTTAACCAGACGCTGCATCTCCGTTACTTCTTCCGGACGTTCGTCAATCAGCAGCACCATCAGCACACAGTCTGGGTGGTTATAGGCGATGCTCTGCGCGATGTTCTGCAGCAGCATGGTTTTACCCGCTTTTGGCGGTGCCACAATCAGACCACGCTGACCACGACCAATTGGTGATGCCAGGTCCAGAACACGCGCAGTTAAGTCTTCGGTGGAACCGTTACCACGCTCCATGCGCAGGCGAGAATTCGCGTGCAGCGGCGTTAAGTTCTCAAAGAGGATCTTGTTACGTGAGTTTTCTGGTTTGTCGTAGTTAACTTCATTAACTTTCAACAGCGCAAAGTAGCGTTCACCCTCTTTAGGAGGACGAATCTTACCTGAAATGGTGTCACCAGTGCGGAGGTTGAAACGGCGGATTTGGCTAGGGGATACGTAGATGTCGTCAGGGCCGGCGAGGTAGGAGCTGTCTGCAGAGCGGAGGAAACCAAATCCGTCTTGCAATATCTCCAGCACACCGTCGCCAAAGATATCTTCGCCACTCTTCGCGTGCTGCTTCAGGATGGCGAAAATGATGTCCTGCTTGCGCATACGAGCCTGGTTTTCCAGCCCCATATTTTCGCCGAGAGTGATCAGCTCAGAAACCGGCGTATTCTTTAATTCGGTAAGATTCATAATGGTGTGGGTTCTTAAACTCGGGGTGATTCTCGAACTTAATGTTGTGAATGGTATGGCAGGGTCATCCATGCCTGTTTAGCGGCCATCAACTCATGTCTGTTCGCTGTCTGGTCACAGGGAAAGAACGCAGAACTGAAACGACAAGACGGATTGAGTGACAAGCCCGGAATTTAGCCACTTCACGCACTGTATAAGTCAACAACGGGAAGTATCGGGTAAAACAAGATTCAAACAACAAGATATGTTTAAAACGAAGTCATAGCTAACTTAGCACGACTTCAGCCGGGCGTCCAGAGTTCCTCATCATTTAGCCGGGAGCTCTGAACGCACAGCGGAGAAACCTTACGCCAGGTTAGCGTCGAGGAACTCTTTCAGTTGACCTTTGGACAGCGCGCCCACTTTGGTCGCCGCCACTTCGCCGTTTTTGAACAGCAGCAGGGTCGGAATGCCACGGATACCGTATTTTGGTGCGGTGCCCGGGTTCTGGTCGATGTTCAGCTTGGCAACGGTCAGTTTGCCCTGATATTCGTCGGCGATCTCATCCAGAATCGGGGCGATCATTTTGCAAGGACCACACCATTCAGCCCAGAAATCGACGAGGATCAGCCCGTCAGCCTTAAGTACGTCCGTGTCAAAACTGTCGTCAGTCAGGTGAATAATTTTATCGCTCATATATAACTCCACAGGAATAAGCCTGGTACGTTGGTTTGTCTCCACCAACGACGTGTTGATGTCGCATTAACCAACTAAAGGTTGACTTTATTTCACCGGATACGCTTTCGTAAAGCAATAGTAAGCTGATATTCTACCACACTATGAGCAAAACACATTTAACAGAACAGAAGTTTTCCGACTTCGCCCTGCACCCAAAGGTGACGGAAGCCCTTGAAAAAAAAGGGTTTCATAACTGCACGCCCATTCAGGCCCTCGCGCTGCCGCTAACGCTGGCCGGTCGCGATGTTGCAGGGCAGGCGCAAACCGGTACTGGCAAAACGATGGCGTTCTTAACGTCAACGTTTCATTATTTACTTTCTCATCCAGCGATTGCAGACCGCAAAGTTAACCAGCCGCGTGCGCTAATTATGGCCCCAACGCGAGAACTGGCGGTACAGATCCATGCAGACGCTGAGCCCCTGGCGCAGGCTACCGGCCTGAAGCTTGGCCTGGCCTATGGCGGCGACGGCTACGATAAACAGCTTAAAGTGCTGGAAAGCGGTGTGGATATCCTGATCGGTACCACGGGCCGCCTCATTGATTACGCTAAACAGAACCACATTAACCTCGGTGCCATCCAGGTTGTGGTGCTGGATGAAGCTGACCGTATGTACGATCTGGGCTTCATTAAAGACATCCGCTGGCTGTTCCGTCGCATGCCTCCGGCAAATCAGCGTCTGAACATGCTGTTCTCCGCGACCCTTTCTTATCGCGTACGTGAGCTGGCGTTCGAGCAGATGAACAACGCCGAATACGTGGAAGTGGAGCCAGAGCAGAAAACAGGTCACCGTATTAAAGAAGAGCTCTTCTATCCATCCAATGAAGAGAAAATGCGTCTGCTGCAAACGCTGATCGAAGAAGAGTGGCCAGACCGCGCCATTATCTTCGCGAACACCAAACACCGCTGCGAAGACATCTGGGGTCATCTGGCTGCAGACGGTCACCGTGTTGGCCTGCTGACTGGCGATGTGGCGCAGAAAAAACGCCTGCGTATTCTTGAAGAATTTACCCGTGGCGATCTCGATATTCTGGTCGCAACCGACGTGGCAGCACGTGGTTTACACATTCCAGCCGTGACGCACGTCTTTAACTATGACCTGCCAGATGACTGCGAAGACTATGTTCACCGTATCGGTCGTACCGGTCGTGCGGGCGCAAGCGGTCACTCTATTAGCCTTGCGTGTGAAGAGTATGCGCTGAATCTTCCAGCCATTGAGACCTACATCGGTCACTCTATTCCGCAGAGCAAATACAATCCGGAAGCGCTGCTAAGCGAACTGCCGCCGCCTAAGCGCCTTACCCGCGCCCGCTCCGGCAATGGCCCGCGTCGCTCTGGCGCACCGCGTAATCGTCGTCGTTCAGGTTAAGAAAATATGCTCAGTTCCACCTCGCTTTATGCGGCAATTGATCTCGGTTCGAATAGTTTTCATATGCTGGTTGTGCGCGAGGTGGCGGGAAGCATACAAACGCTGACGCGTATTAAGCGCAAGGTCCGCCTCGCGGCGGGCCTGAGCAGCGATAACCACCTATCCCATGAAGCCATGGAACGTGGCTGGCAGTGTCTGCGGCTCTTTGCTGAGCGTCTGCAGGATATCCCGCATTCCCAAATTACCGTTGTCGCCACGGCGACGCTCCGCCTGGCAGTTAACGCCGTAGATTTTATTGCTAAAGCGCAGGAAATTCTGGGGTGTCCGGTTCAGGTTATCAGCGGTGAAGAAGAAGCCCGCCTGATCTATCAGGGCGTTGCCCATACGACAGGAGGTGACGATCGCCGTCTGGTCGTGGATATCGGCGGTGCCAGCACCGAACTCGTGACCGGCACCGGCGCCCAAGCAACGTCACTGTTCAGCCTGTCGATGGGCTGCGTGACCTGGCTTGAGCGCTACTTCACTGACCGGAATCTGGGGAAAGAAAACTTCGACGAGGCGGAGAATGCCGCACGCGAGGTGTTGCGTCCGGTCATGAATGAACTTCGTTATCACGGCTGGAAAGTCTGCGTGGGTGCTTCTGGCACTGTGCAGGCCTTGCAGGAAATCATGATGGCGCAGGGAATGGATGAGCGGATCACGCTTGCCAAGCTCCAGCAGCTTAAACAGCGCGCTATTCAGTGTGGGCGGCTGGAAGAGCTTGAAATTGAAGGCCTGACGCTTGAACGTGCGCTGGTTTTCCCGAGCGGGCTGGCCATTCTGATTGCGATTTTCACCGAGCTAAACATTCAGTGTATGACGCTGGCTGGCGGCGCACTGCGAGAAGGCCTGGTCTATGGGATGTTGCATCTGTCGGTTGATCAGGACATTCGCAGCCGTACTCTGCGCAACGTGCAGCGTCGTTTTCTGGTTGATATCGACCAGGCGGGTCGTGTGGCGCAACTGGCATCACGCTTCGCCGATCAGGTTGCCACCGGCTGGGATCTTGACCCTTTGAGCCGTGATTTATTGCTGAGCGCCTGCGCGCTACATGAAGTGGGGCTGAGCATTGATTTCAAACAGGCCCCTGTTCATGCGGCCTATCTGGTACGTAACCTCGATTTACCGGGCTACACGCCTGCACAGAAAAAGTTGCTGGCAACCCTGCTGCTGAACCAGACCAACGCCGTTGACCTCTCCTCTTTACATCAACAAAACGCCGTACCGCCACGCGTGGCCGAGCATCTTTGCCGACTGCTACGTCTGGCGATTTTGTTTGCCAGCCGCCGCCGCGATGATTTGCTACCTGCCATCAATCTGGTCGCTGATGGCGAGAAGCTTTCGCTGACGTTACCGGAAAATTGGATTGATAATCATCCACTTGGGGCAGAGATGATCGAACAGGAGTGCCAGTGGCAGAGTTATGTACACTGGGTTCTTGAAGTGAAGTAATACCCTGAGCATTGCCGGGTGGCGGTTTCGCCATACCCGGCCTTCGAATAATTATCCTTTCTCTTTGGCTTTCGCGAGCATCGCGCGAATGTTCGCCACGTTAGCCTGCCCCTTGTGCATCCGCTCTTCTGCCGTAATCACTTTGCGCTCCTGCTCCCAGATCAGATCGTCCTGCGGTAGCTCCAGCAGAAAACGACTCGGTTCCGGACGCACCAGTTCGCCATACTGACGGCGCTCTTTGCACAGCGTGAATGTCAGCTCCTTCTGCGCACGGGTGATCCCGACATAGGCCAGACGGCGTTCCTCGTCGACGTTATCTTCATCAATGCTGCTCTGGTGCGGCAGCAAACCTTCTTCCATACCGACCAGATATACATACGGGAACTCCAGTCCTTTTGACGCGTGTAACGTCATCAGCTGAACCTGGTCAGCCTCTTCCTCGCTCTCGCCACGCTCCATCATGTCGCGAAGGGTAAAGCGGGTGACCACCTGAGTCAGGGTCATTGGCTCATCTATCTCCGAGCCTTCCAGCATTTCGGTCATCCAGCTGAAGAGCTGGTTAACGTTTTTCATCCGCATCTCAGCCGCCTTCGGGCTGGCGGAGGTTTCGTACAACCAGGATTCGTAATCAATACCGTGAATGAGATCGCGCACTGCCGCGACAGGTTCACGTTCCGCAAGGCGCTGCACTTCACCCAGCCAGTGGGTGAAACGGGTTAACGAATCGTAACCACGTCCGGTCAGCGTCTGACTCAGCCCCATATCAAAGCTGGCGGTAAACAGGCTTTTGTTGCGGGTCATCGCCCATTCGCCAAGCTTTTGTAGTGTCGCCGGGCCGATCTCACGTTTCGGGGTGTTCACGATGCGCAGAAACGCGCTGTCATCATCCGGGTTGGTGAGCACGCGCAGATAGGCCAGCAGATCCTTGATTTCAGGACGCGAGAAGAACGACGTACCACCCGAAATTTTGTAGGGGATGCGGTTTTGCATCAGCATCTTTTCAAAGACGCGCGACTGGTGGTTACCGCGATACAGGATGGCGTAATCCTTGTACTCGGTTTTATTCACGAAGTGGTGGGCAATGAGCTCGCCGGTAACGCGTTCAGCCTCATGCTCTTCATTATTGGCACTGAGCACTTTCAGCTCGGTGCCGTAACCCAGTTCGGAGAACAGACGCTTCTCAAACACATGCGGGTTATTGGCGATCAGGATATTCGCCGACTTGAGGATACGCCCGGAAGAACGGTAGTTTTGCTCCAGCTTAATCACCTGCAACGCAGGAAAATCTTTGCTTAACAACACCAGGTTTTGTGGACGCGCACCGCGCCAGGAGTAAATTGACTGGTCATCGTCACCCACCACGGTGAAACGCGCGCGCTGCCCCACCAGCAGCTTCACCAGTTCGTACTGGCTGGTGTTGGTATCCTGATATTCATCCACCAGCAGGTAGCGGATCTTGTTCTGCCAGCGTTCACGTACCTCTTCATTACGCTGAAGCAGCAGCGTTGGCAGGAGGATCAGATCGTCGAAATCCAATACGTTGCACGCTTTCATATGCGCGTCGTACAGACCATAACAGTGCGCGAAGATCCGATCCCGTTCGCCCTTCGCACTCGCTGCCGCCTGTGCAGGCGTCATCAGATCGTTTTTCCAGTTTGAGATCGTCGAGATCAGCTGTTGCAGCAGAACTTTGTCGTCTTCGATCAGGCCTTCGGTGAGCTCTTTGAGCAACGCCACCTGGTCAGTGTCATCGAAAAGAGAGAAGTTAGACTTCATCCCCAGTGCGGCGTATTCGCGTTTAATGATATCCAGCCCCAGGGTATGGAAGGTGGAGATCATCAGCCCGCGCGCCTCTTTGCGCCCCAGCGTCTGGCCAACACGCTCTTTCATCTCGCGCGCTGCTTTATTGGTAAATGTCACCGCCGCAATGTGGCGTGCCTGATAGCCACACCCACGAATTAAGTGGGCGATTTTATTCGTGATCACGCGGGTTTTACCGGAACCCGCCCCTGCCAGCACCAGACATGGTCCAGTAACGAATTCGACCGCTTGTTGTTGTCCAGGGTTTAAACGCATGGGAATATTGCTCAATCTTCGAACGGGGTGTGGATTGTAGCAGAAAGCCGGGCGCAGATTTACCGGCTAATGATAAAGTGGAGAAATCGCGTTTAACCCGTAGAGCAGAACCATGAAAAAGAGCGCAGCAGCCCTGCATATTCTGGTAAAAGAAGAGAAACTGGCCCAGGAGATCCTTGCCAAGCTGGAGCGCGGCATCAGCTTTGATCATCTGGCAAAGCGCTACTCTAAATGTCCGTCCGGACGCAATGGCGGGGATCTCGGGGAATTTCAACAAGGTGCGATGGTCGGCCCGTTCGATCAGGCAGTCTTTAGCTGCCCGCTCCTGAAGCCCTACGGCCCGGTAAAAACCAAATTTGGCTACCATATCATTAAGGTGCTGTATCGCCGCTGACGCGTGGTATATTGCGCCCCGATTTATTTCAACCAATTCAAGGCACGATCATGGCAAAAACAGCAGCAGCAGTGCACATCCTCGTTAAAGAAGAGAAACTGGCTCTGGATCTTCTGGAGCAAATTAAGAACGGTGCCGACTTCGGTAAGCTGGCGAAGAAGCACTCCATCTGCCCATCAGGCAAACGCGGTGGTGACTTAGGTGAATTCCGTCAGGGTCAGATGGTTCCGGCGTTCGACAAAGTGGTCTTCTCTTGCCCGGTACTGGAGCCAACCGGCCCGCTGCACACGCAGTTCGGTTATCACATTATTAAGGTTCTGTATCGCAAATAAAAAGCCGGGTAGCGGCTGCGCCTTACCCGGCTTACGTCTTAGCGTTTTGTAAGTCGGGTAAGCGAAGCGCCACCCGACAAGGTTGTTAACCCGCTACCGCGATACGTTTCATATCGGTCATGTAGCCACGCAGTTTGTGACCCACTTTCTCGATCTGATGGCTGCGAATCGCTTCGTTTACATCGCGCAGCTGCGCGTTATCCACGGCTCCTTCTGCAATCGCTTTACCCAGATCGCCTGTCTGCAGCGTAGTCATGAACTCTTTCAGCAGCGGTACGCAAGCGTAAGAGAACAGGTAGTTACCATACTCAGCGGTATCAGAGATCACTACGTTCATTTCGTACAGACGCTTACGGGCGATGGTGTTCGCAATCAGCGGCAGCTCGTGCAGTGATTCGTAGTACGCAGACTCTTCGATGATGCCGGAATCCACCATGGTTTCGAACGCCAGCTCAACGCCTGCTTTCACCATGGCAATCATCAGTACGCCTTTATCGAAGTACTCCTGCTCGCCGATTTTACCTTCATACTGTGGCGCGGTTTCAAACGCGGTTTTACCGGTCTCTTCACGCCAGGTCAGCAGTTTCTTATCGTCATTCGCCCAGTCAGCCATCATGCCGGAAGAGAACTCCCCGGAGATGATGTCGTCCATATGTTTCTGGAACAGCGGCGCCATGATGGTTTTCAGCTGTTCAGACAATGCGTAAGCACGCAGTTTCGCCGGGTTAGACAGACGGTCCATCATCAGCGTAATACCGCCCTGCTTCAGGGCTTCAGTGATGGTTTCCCAGCCGAATTGAATCAGTTTTTCAGCGTATGCAGGGTCAGTACCCTCTTCCACCAGCTTGTCGAAGCACAGCAGAGAGCCAGCCTGCAACATGCCGCACAGAATGGTCTGCTCACCCATCAGGTCAGATTTCACTTCTGCAACGAAGGAAGATTCCAGCACGCCCGCACGGTGACCACCGGTTGCGGCAGCCCATGCTTTGGCAATCGCCATACCTTCGCCTTTTGGATCGTTTTCCGGGTGAACCGCGATCAGGGTTGGCACGCCGAAGCCACGTTTGTACTCTTCACGGACTTCCGTACCCGGGCACTTCGGAGCCACCATCACAACGGTGATGTCTTTACGGATCTGCTCGCCCACTTCAACGATGTTGAAACCGTGGGAATAACCCAGCGCCGCGCCATCTTTCATCAGCGGCTGTACGGAACGCACAACGTCAGAGTGCTGTTTGTCTGGCGTCAGGTTAACCACCAGATCCGCCTGCGGGATCAGCTCTTCGTAGGTACCCACTTTAAAGCCGTTTTCGGTCGCTTTACGCCAGGAAGCACGCTTCTCGGCAATCGCTTCTTTACGCAGGGCGTAGGAGATATCCAGACCGGAGTCACGCATGTTCAGGCCCTGGTTCAGACCCTGTGCGCCACAGCCGACGATGACCACTTTTTTACCCTGAAGGTAGCTCGCGCCATCGGCAAATTCGTCGCGCGCCATGAAGCGGCATTTGCCCAGCTGCGCCAGCTGCTGGCGCAAGTTCAGTGTATTAAAGTAGTTAGCCATGGGTGATACCTCGTGATGTTGTGTGTCTTATTGTTCGGTTCGCTGTTCAGCGAGAATGTACCCACATTACAACAGGAAATTCATTGCGGAAATTGATATATTCACAACGTCACGTTGCAATATCTGCAATGTAAAAAAGGGGAGTGACATCAGTGGATTTACGCGATCTGAAAATGTTCCTGCATCTTGCGGAAAGCCGCCACTTTGGCCGCAGCGCCCGGGCGATGCACGTCAGCCCCTCTACGCTTTCGCGGCAAATCCAGCGCCTTGAGGAAGATCTCGGCCAGCCGCTGTTTGTGCGTGATAACCGTACCGTTACCCTCACGGAAGCGGGTGAAGAACTGCGCATTTTTGCCCAGCAGACGCTGTTGCAGTACCAGCAGCTGCGGCACTCGATTGACCAGCAGGGGCCGTCACTTTCCGGCGAGCTGCATATTTTCTGCTCCGTGACCGCCGCCTATAGCCATCTGCCGCCCATTCTCGACCGCTTCCGCGCGGCGCATCCGTCGGTTGAAATTAAGCTCACCACCGGCGACGCCGCCGATGCAATGGAAAAAGTGGTGACTGGCGAAGCGGATCTCGCCATTGCCGGGAAACCCGAAACCTTGCCGGGTGCGGTGGCATTTTCAATGCTGGAGAACCTGGCGGTAGTGCTGATTGCCCCGGCACTGCCCTGCCCGGTGCGTAATCAGGTATCGGTGGAGAAACCGGACTGGTCAACGGTGCCGTTTATCATGGCCGATCAGGGACCGGTACGCCGCCGTATTGAGCTCTGGTTCCGCCGCCAGAAGATCAGCAATCCGTCGATTTACGCAACAGTCGGTGGACATGAGGCGATGGTCTCAATGGTGGCGCTCGGCTGCGGCGTGGCGCTGCTGCCGGAAGTGGTGCTGGAAAACAGCCCGGAGCCGGTACGTAACCGCGTGATGATTCTGGAACGCAGCGACGAAAAAACACCGTTTGAACTTGGTGTGTGTGCACAAAAAAAGCGGCTGCATGAGCCGCTTATTGATGCGTTCTGGCAGATCCTGCCAAACCATTAACCCGCGAGGAAGAACCTGAACGCCGGGTTATGCGTCTCATCGTGACAGTCATAGCCCAGTTCGTTCAGCCGCGTTTCGAAATCAGGCTCATGTTCGCCCAGTTCAAACGCTGCCAGCACGCGACCATAGTCCGTGCCGTGGCTGCGGTAGTGGAACAAAGAGATGTTCCAGTGCGTACCCAGCGTATGCAGGAACTTAAGCAGTGCGCCCGGAGATTCCGGAAACTCAAAGCTGAACAGACGTTCCTTGAGCGGTTTCGATGGACGTCCGCCAACCATATAGCGCACATGCAGTTTCGCCATTTCATCATCAGAGAGGTCAACAACGCTGTAGCCACCTTCGTGCAGCAGGTTGAGGATCTCTTTGCGTTCTTCCAGACCGCGACTCAGGCGCACACCGACAAAAATGCACGCATCTTTGGCGTCAGCAAAACGGTAGTTAAATTCCGTCACTGAGCGGCCGCCGAGCAGCTGGCAGAATTTCAGGAAGCTGCCCTTCTCTTCCGGGATGGTCACTGCCAACAGTGCTTCCCGCTGTTCACCCAGCTCGCAGCGCTCTGAAACATAGCGCAGACCGTGGAAATTAACGTTAGCACCGGAGAGCACATGCGCCAGGCGTTCGCCGCGAATGTTGTGCTGCGCGATGTATTTTTTCATCCCCGCCAGCGCCAGCGCGCCGGACGGTTCCGCCACCGCGCGAACATCCTCGAACAGATCTTTCATCGCCGCGCAGATCGCGTCGCTATCAACCGTGACAATATCGTCAAGATACTCCTGGCACAGGCGGAAGGTCTCATCGCCGATGCGCTTAACCGCCACACCTTCCGCAAACAGCCCGACGCGCGGCAGGTCTACCGGATGACCGGCATCCAGCGCCGCTTTCAGGCAGGCAGAATCTTCCGCTTCAACGGCAATGACTTTGATCTGCGGCATCAGCTGTTTGATCAGCACCGCCACGCCCGCCGCCAGCCCGCCGCCGCCGACCGGTACAAACACGCGGTCAAGATGGGCATCCTGTTGCAGCAGCTCCAGCGCCAGCGTGCCCTGCCCGGCAATCACCATCGGGTGATCGAACGGCGGTACCCAGGTAAACCCCTGCTGCTGCGCCAGCTCAATCGCTTTGGCTTTGGCTTCGTCGAAGTTAGCCCCGTGGAGCAGCACTTCACCGCCAAAACCTCGCACCGCATCGACTTTGATGTCTGCGGTAGCGACCGGCATCACGATCAGCGCTTTCAACCCTAAGCGAGCAGAGGAGAATGCGACGCCCTGAGCGTGGTTACCTGCAGAGGCGGTAATTACGCCGCGTGCTTTTTGCTCGTCGGTTAACCCGGCCATCATCGCGTAGGCCCCGCGCAGCTTAAAACTGTGTACTGGCTGACGGTCTTCGCGCTTCACCAGGATCACGTTATCAAGGCGCGAAGAGAGTTTTTCCATTTTCTGCAGCGGGGTGACCTGCACCGCTTCATAGACCGGCGCGCGTAGCACCGCTCTTAAATATTCCGCCCCCTCAGGGGCGGCAGATAAGGGTTGTGATTCGGCCATCATTAGCCCCCAAGTTTCGATTTATCGCGCACCGCGCCTTTATCTGCACTGGTGGCAAGGCTCGCGTAAGCACGCAGGGCGAAGGAGACTTCACGCTGACGATCTTTCGGCGTCCAGGCTTTGTCGCCTCGCGCTTCTTGCGCCTCACGACGAGCCGCAATTTCCTGGTCGCTGAGCTTCAGCTGAATACCGCGATTTGGAATATCGATTTCGATCAGGTCGCCATCTTCGATAATGGCGATGTTGCCGCCACTCGCTGCTTCAGGGGAAACGTGGCCGATAGACAAGCCGGACGTACCGCCAGAGAATCGACCATCAGTGATCAGCGCACACGCCTTACCGAGTCCCATGGATTTCAGGAAGGTGGTTGGGTAGAGCATCTCCTGCATACCCGGCCCGCCTTTCGGACCTTCGTAGCGGATCACCACCACATCACCTTCCACCACTTTGCCACCGAGAATCGCCTCTACCGCCTCGTCCTGGCTTTCATACACTTTTGCTGGGCCGGTGAATTTCAGGATGCTGTCGTCCACGCCTGCGGTTTTCACGATGCAGCCGTTTTCCGCAAAGTTACCGTACAGCACGGCCAGACCACCGTCTTTGCTGTAGGCGTGTTCCAGCGAGCGGATGCAGCCTTCGGCACGATCGTCATCCAGAGTGTCCCAGCGGCAGTCCTGCGAGAACGCCTGGGTGGTGCGAATACCCGCTGGACCCGCGCGGAACATCTTTTTCACCGCGTCGTCTTTGGTCAGCATCACGTCGTACTGGTCCAGCGACTCCGGCAGCGACAGGCCAAGCACGTTTTTCACGTCACGGTTCAGCAGCCCGGCGCGATCCAGCTCGCCCAAAATACCGATTACGCCACCGGCACGGTGCACGTCTTCCATGTGGTACTTCTGGGTACTCGGCGCGACTTTACACAGCTGAGGCACTTTGCGGGACAGCTTGTCGATGTCGCTCATGGTGAAGTCGATTTCGGCTTCCTGCGCGGCGGCCAGCAGGTGCAGCACAGTGTTGGTGGAACCGCCCATGGCGATATCCAGCGTCATAGCGTTTTCGAACGCCGCTTTGCTGGCGATATTGCGCGGCAGCGCGCTGGCGTCGTCCTGCTCGTAGTAGCGTTTCGTCAGCTCAACAATGCGTTTACCGGCGTTGAGGAACAACTGTTTACGATCGGCGTGGGTCGCCAGCAGCGAGCCGTTACCCGGCTGCGACAGGCCGAGCGCTTCGGTCAGGCAGTTCATGGAGTTGGCGGTGAACATCCCGGAACAGGAGCCACAGGTCGGGCACGCGGAGCGTTCCACCTGCTCACTCTGCTCATCAGAGACTTTCGGGTCCGCACCCTGAATCATCGCATCAACCAGGTCGAGCTTGATGATTTTGTCGGAAAGCTTGGTTTTTCCAGCTTCCATAGGACCGCCGGAGACGAAGATCACCGGAATGTTCAGACGCAGGGAAGCCATCAGCATCCCTGGGGTGATTTTGTCGCAGTTGGAGATACAGACCATTGCATCCGCGCAGTGGGCGTTAACCATGTATTCCACTGAGTCGGCGATCAGTTCGCGAGATGGCAGTGAATAGAGCATGCCCCCGTGACCCATCGCAATACCGTCATCCACCGCAATGGTGTTGAACTCTTTCGCCACACCGCCAGAGGCTTCGATTTGCTCGGCAACCAGTTTACCGAGATCGCGCAGGTGCACGTGACCCGGCACAAACTGGGTAAAGGAGTTCACCACGGCGATAATTGGCTTGCCGAAATCGGCGTCGGTCATTCCGGTGGCGCGCCACAGTGCGCGAGCACCCGCCATGTTACGGCCGTGGGTGGTGGTGGCTGAACGATACTTAGGCATGCTTTATTTACTCCCGTCTGACTATTTAAATGGGACGGTGCGTGCCGTCCCATATTTATGCTTAGTGATTAACCTGATCCAACCAGCCGTATTTATCTTCTGTTTCACCGGTGAAGAGGCCAAAGAAGGCTTGCTGAATACGTTTGGTGACCGGGCCGCAGCGGCCTTCACCCACCTGAATACCGTCTACGCTGCGTACCGGCGTAATTTCAGCCGCAGTACCAGACATAAAGACTTCATCCGCCAGGTAGAGAGATTCGCGGGACAGTACCTGCTCGCGCACTTCGATACCCAGATCTTTCGCCAGCTTGATGATGGCGTCACGGGTGATGCCCGGCAGCGCGGACGAGGTAAATGGTGGCGTGAACAGAATGCCATCTTTTACTTCAAACAAGTTTTCGCCCGCACCTTCTGAGATGTAGCCATTCACGTCGAGGGCAATACCTTCCTGATAACCGTGACGGCGCGCTTCGCTACCGACCAGCAGTGAGGAGAGGTAGTTACCACCCGCTTTAGCCGCGGTCGGGATGGTGTTTGGCGCCACGCGGTTCCAGGAAGAGACCATTGCGTCGATCCCCTGCTCCAGGGCTTCCGCTCCCAGGTAAGCACCCCATGGGAACGCGGCAATGATCACATCGGTGGTATAGCCTGCTGGTGGGTTAACGCCCATGCCCACATCACCCACAAACACCAGCGGACGAATATACGCGCTGGTCAGGTTGTTTTTACGGATCACGTCACGGCAGGCTTCCATCAGCTCATCAACGCTCTGAGAAACCGGGAAACGATAAATTTTGGCTGAGTCATGCAGACGCTGCATATGTTCACGATGACGGAACACCACTGGCCCTTTGTGAGAATCGTAGCAACGGATCCCTTCAAAGACTGAAGTACCGTAGTGCAGCGCGTGGGACATCACGTGGACCTTCGCGTCCTCCCAGCGAACCATCTCACCGTTGAACCAAATGTAATCAGCTTTTTTTGTCGTCATTTTCTCTTCCTGTCACGCTCAAGCGCGGATTTGTTGTGATGTGGTTGTGCTCTGGCAGATGGCAACATGGGCAACGTCTACCAGCTTTGATAACTGACTAAACAGTAAGTCGACCGGCCGCGGGCTGGCAACGGTTAATTCAATACTGATGTTTTGCGCATCGGTGGTCGTCTCCATATTCATAGAGCAAATCTGAAAGCCACGATGACGGACCACGCGCAAAACGCGTTCTAATGTTTCCGGGTTGAAGCGAGCCTGCACGGCAACCTGATGTTGCATCATGATAATTTCTCCAACATTTGTGAGTTACTGGCACCTGGCGGTACCAACGGCCAGACATTCTCAAGCTCGTCGATTGAGACATGAAGCAGGTAAGGCCCTTCGCTTGACAGCATGGTGTCGAGTGCCGCTTCAACCTGGTCTTTACGGGTAATGTGCTGGCCAGGGATGCCAAAGGCGCTGGCCAGAGTGAGGAAATCGGGGTTATCGGTCAGGGTGGTTTCGCTGTAACGCTCCTGGAAGAACAACTGTTGCCACTGACGAACCATCCCTAAACGCTGGTTATCGAGTAACACGATTTTCAGCGGCAACTGCTTACGCTTCACGGTGCCCAGCTCCTGAACATTCATCATGAAGGAGCCGTCACCGGAGATACAGATAACGGTATCGTTTGGTCGGGCAACCTGCGCGCCCACTGCTGCTGGCAAACCGAAGCCCATCGTCCCTAACCCGCTGGAAGTGATGAAATTTTCCGGGCGAGTGTAGGTCATGTGCTGGGCTGACCACATCTGATGCTGGCCCACGTCGGTGGTAACGACGCTGTCTGCGGGTTTACGATCGGACAACTGTTTCAACAGCAGCGGTGCGTAGATGGCCTCACCGGGGTGGTCGTAACGCCAGGCATGCTCAGCGCGCATATCGGCGGTGTGCTGACGCCATGCGTTAATGTTCAGCGGCTGCTGTAATGCCGGTAACAGCGCATTGAGATCGCCCTGCAAGGCGACATGCGCCTGACGCAGCTTGTTCATCTCCGCCGGGTCGATATCCATATGGATAACTTTGGCATTCGGCGCGAAGGTGTTCAGCTTGCCGGTGACGCGGTCATCGAAACGTGCCCCTACGGCGATGAGCAGATCGCACTCCTGCACCGCCAGGTTTGCGGCTTTGGTGCCGTGCATCCCCAGCATACCGAGGTAGTACGGATAGTCAGCATCTACCGCGCCCAGACCTTTCAGCGTGCAGGTCGCTGGCATCTGCGTTGTTGCGATAAATTCGCGCAGGGCTGGAACGGCCTGTGCCATGCCTACGCCACCGCCGACGTACAGCATCGGCTGTTTTGCCTGCGCCAGCATCTGGCGCGCCTCTGCAACGTCCTCATGTGGAAACACATCGTCGCTTTCAACGGTGGAGAAGTGCGGTTCCAGATCGCCGAGAGCCACCTGGATATCTTTTGGGATATCCACAAGAACCGGGCCAGGACGGCCAGAACTGGCAACAGCAAATGCTTCAGCCATCACACGCGGCAACTCTTCCAGAGACTGGACGAGGAAACTGTGTTTGGTGCAAGCCAGCGATAAACCAAGTACATCCACTTCCTGGAAGGCATCGGTACCGATAAACGGAGAAGCGACTTGACCAGTGATTGCCACGACAGGAACAGAGTCGAGCAGTGCATCAGCCAGACCGGTGATCAGGTTGGTTGCACCCGGTCCTGAGGTTGCCATGCAAACCCCAGTTTTGCCGGTAGCGCGCGCATAACCAATGGCTGCCATTGCTGCGCCCTGCTCGTGTCGGCACAACAGGTGTTCCACGCCGCCGTCATACAATGCATCGTAAATCGGCATAATTGCGCCACCCGGATAACCGAATACTGTCTCGACTCCCTGCGCGCGCAACGCATGTACTACCCACTGTGCCCCATTCATAGTTAGTTCCCCGTCATAAATCGGGAGAAACAGAATTTTGTGCTAGTGTTCATTCTCTGCTCCTCGCTTAAGTTTTTTAGTCATAAAAAAACCCCCGGACCTTTCGGTGCGGGGGTCTTAGTTCGTTAAGGCTTGATTTCTAAGCCTTTCCTCGTCCAAGTGCAGCCCCGCACGGTGGGATAATAATCACCACCACGCTAATCACGACCAGGCTAATCACTCGTAGAAGGGCTGTCATTTTCAGTTCTTTTTGCATCTTGTTCGAAGGAATACCTAAAGAGTTATCACAGTTTTTAAATAAAACACAAGATTTATTTATGACCATTTTGATTAGCACACAAATCATATTCCGAAAAATCATTGTTTTATATGAGAAAAACAGAGTGTGAATATTTTTCATAATTTCAAGCGTACTCAGGTCATCAAAACGAACCGCTCTTTTTCTGCGAGAAGGCTTCCGCCAAGAAGTAATGGTTGCATTTTGTCGCCAAAAGCCTGGAACAAGCGTCGTAAAACACAGAACTGACACTAAAGGTGTGATCGAGATACTGGCATAGTCGACCCTCAAGGAGGTGCTTATGTCACTGTCAGTTGTTTATACGCGTGCGGCTATTGGAGTCAAAGCACCGCTGATTTCCGTAGAGGTCCATCTGAGCAATGGGCTTCCCGGATTAACGCTCGTCGGCTTGCCGGAAACAACGGTGAAAGAAGCCAGAGATCGGGTACGCAGCGCAATCATCAATAGCGGTTATACCTTCCCCGCAAAAAAGATCACTATCAACCTGGCGCCTGCGGACCTGCCCAAAGAAGGGGGACGATATGATTTACCTATCGCTATAGCGCTTCTCGCAGCCTCTGAACAGCTTAATGCGTCCAGGCTAGGCTCGTATGAGTTCATCGGTGAACTGGCGCTTACAGGCGCATTGAGGGGCGTTCCTGGTGCAATCTCAGGTGCACTGGAAGCCATTCGTGCTGGTCGACAAATCATTGTTGCCAATGAAAATGGTTCCGAGGTGAGCCTAATAGCCGAAAAAGGATGCCTGATAGCAGGGCACTTGCAGGAGGTCTGTGCATATCTTGAGGGGCGACATGAGTTAGCAGAGCCTGAAGAAACAGGGGATCTCCTACCTGAAAGCCTGGACGATCTCAGCGATATTATCGGTCAGGAGCAGGGGAAACGGGCACTGGAGATTACCGCTGCCGGAGGGCATAACCTGCTGTTGATTGGTCCGCCGGGTACGGGGAAAACGATGCTGGCAAGCAGATTGAATGGTCTGCTTCCCCCACTCAATAACCATGAGGCACTTGAAAGCGCTGCGATATTTAGCCTGGTGAGTTCTGTGTCGTTACAAAAACAGTGGCGACGTCGCCCCTTCCGCTCTCCGCATCACAGTGCCTCACTAACAGCCATGGTAGGGGGAGGTTCTATACCGGGGCCGGGAGAGATCTCACTGGCCCACAATGGCATTCTGTTTCTTGATGAGCTGCCTGAGTTTGAAAGGCGAGTGCTGGATGCTCTGAGGGAGCCTATCGAATCGGGTGAAATTCATATCTCCCGTACACGTGCCAAAATAAGCTACCCCGCGCAGTTCCAGCTGGTTGCAGCAATGAACCCCAGCCCGTCAGGACATTATCAGGGTAATCATAATCGCTGTACGCCTGAGCAGACGCTGCGATATCTGGGGAAACTCTCTGGCCCTTTTCTGGATCGTTTCGATTTATCCCTGGAGATCCCTTTGCCTCCTCCTGGCCTGCTCAGCCAGAGTAGCGTCAGAGGGGAGAGCACGGTAGAGGTTCGCGAGCGGGTTATCGCCGCTCAGGCCCGACAGTATATACGTCAAAATAAACTGAATGCCCGTCTGGATAATGCTGAGATTCGGCAGTTTTGCCAGCTAAAGGCTGAGGACGCAAACTGGCTGGAAGAAACATTGACGCGATTTGGGCTCTCAATTCGTGCGTGGCAGCGTCTCTTAAAAGTCGCCCGAACTATCGCCGATGTGGAAAGGTGTAATGAAATTGAGAGACAACATCTGCAGGAAGCGTTGAGCTATCGTGCAATCGATCGTCTGCTTTTGCACCTGCAAAAGTTACTGGCGTAAAAAAGGGGCCGTAGCCCCTTTCTTATTAGTCGTCAGACTCGGTGTAGTCTTCTGCACCTTCCATCTGTGGCTTACCGCCAGACAGCGTATGGAAGCGCTTTGGACGCTTAATGCGCGCCATGTACTTGATCCATACACGTTCCGCTTCAGACTGCGGCTCACGCTCGCCACGACAAACAGAAACAAACTGTTTTTCGTCTTCAGTTGCAGGTTCACGCTTACCCAGATCCAGCTCGTTAAAGGCATAACCATGGCGCTCAAGCAGTTGAGCTTCTTTGATGGTGAAATCGCCGTGACGAGAGAACCCGCGCGGATAATGTTTATTGTCGAAAAAACGATTAGTCGTCGTAAAGCTTTCCGCCATCCTACACGCTCCTAATTCTTTGGCCGAGCTATTTATGGCGCGGAGTATTAGTTACGCTTGACAGAGTGTAAAACAAAACATTTAAATCATAACGACAAATAATTTTGCGGAGAAAGATGTGGATACGGAATTGCTAAAAACTTTCCTTGAAGTGAGCAGAACGCGCCACTTTGGGCGAGCAGCTGAAGCCCTTTACCTGACGCAGTCAGCAGTCAGTTTTCGTATTCGACAGCTGGAAAACCAACTGGGCGTGAATCTTTTTACCCGCCATCGCAACAACATACGTTTAACCCCTGCCGGAGAGAAACTGCTCCCGTACGCAGAAACGCTGATGAATACCTGGCAGGCTGCCCGCAAAGAGGTTGCACATACTTCCAGGCATAATGAGTTTTCAATAGGGGCCAGTGCTTCACTGTGGGAATGCATGCTAAGTCAATGGCTTACCCGGCTATATCATTCTCATGGGCATTTGCAATTTGAAGCCAGGATTGCACAACGGCAGTCGCTGGTTAAGCAACTTCATGAACGCCAGCTTGATCTTCTGATCACAACCGAAGCCCCCAAGATGGACGAATTTAGCAGCCAGATTGTGGGTCAGTTTGGCCTGGCGCTTTATGCTTCTGAACCTTCAATGATGAAGGCAGACTTGACCTATTTGCGACTGGAGTGGGGGCCTGATTTTCAGCAGCACGAGACGGGGTTGATTGCAGTTGATGATGTTCCGCAGTTAACAACCAGCTCTGCAGAGATCGCCTGCCAGCAACTTTCCTTGCTGAAGGGTTGCACCTGGTTACCTGTCCGCTGGGCTGATGCTAAAGCCGGGCTTCACACTGTATTGGATTCCACAACGCTTACCAGGCCGCTGTATGCGATTTGGCTGCAAAACAGTGATAAACAATCACAGATAAAAGATCTATTAAAAATCAATGTAATAGATTGATACATCAGCCAGCAGGAATGCTGGCTGAAAATTAAGAAGAGAGTTTTCTGTAGTGTATCAGGCAAAAAAAAATCCTTTGCCGGAGCAAAGGATTATATATGGCAGGGGCGGAGAGACTCGAACTCGCGACACCCGGTTTTGGAGACCGGTGCTCTACCAACTGAGCTACGCCCCTAAAGTTTTTTGCCATTAAGCCTGCCAATAAGGCAGGCTTAATGTCTTAATAAGTGGCGGAACGGACGGGACTCGAACCCGCGACCCCCTGCGTGACAGGCAGGTATTCTAACCGACTGAACTACCGCTCCACCGAAGACTGCTGTAACCACCGGATTTATGCACCGGCTTACTACTTAATTTGATGCCTGGCAGTTCCCTACTCTCACATGGGGAGACCCCACACTACCATCGGCGCTACGGCGTTTCACTTCTGAGTTCGGCATGGGGTCAGGTGGGACCACCGCGCTAAAGCCGCCAGGCAAATTCTGTTAATCTGTATCAGAGCTGAAATTTGATTGTCTGTCTCTTCGCCGAAACAGCTTCGGCGTTGTAAGGTTAAGCCTCACGGTTCATTAGTATCGGTTAGCTCAACGCATCGCTGCGCTTACACACCCGACCTATCAACGTCGTAGTCTTCAACGTTCCTTCAGGACCCTTAAAGGGTCAGGGAGAACTCATCTCGGGGCAAGTTTCGTGCTTAGATGCTTTCAGCACTTATCTCTTCCGCATTTAGCTACCGGGCAATGCCATTGGCATGACAACCCGAACACCAGTGATGCGTCCACTCCGGTCCTCTCGTACTAGGAGCAGCCCCCCTCAATTCTCCAGCGCCCACGGCAGATAGGGACCGAACTGTCTCACGACGTTCTAAACCCAGCTCGCGTACCACTTTAAATGGCGAACAGCCATACCCTTGGGACCTACTTCAGCCCCAGGATGTGATGAGCCGACATCGAGGTGCCAAACACCGCCGTCGATATGAACTCTTGGGCGGTATCAGCCTGTTATCCCCGGAGTACCTTTTATCCGTTGAGCGATGGCCCTTCCATTCAGAACCACCGGATCACTATGACCTGCTTTCGCACCTGCTCGAGCCGTCACTCTCGCAGTCAAGCTAGCTTATGCCATTGCACTAACCTCCTGATGTCCGACCAGGATTAGCTAACCTTCGTGCTCCTCCGTTACTCTTTGGGAGGAGACCGCCCCAGTCAAACTACCCACCAGACACTGTCCGCAACCCGGATTACGGGTCTACGTTAGAACACCAGCCATTAAAGGGTGGTATTTCAAGGTCGGCTCCACGCAGACTGGCGTCCACGCTTCAAAGCCTCCCACCTATCCTACACATCAAGGACCAGTGTTCAGTGTCAAGCTATAGTAAAGGTTCACGGGGTCTTTCCGTCTTGCCGCGGGTACACTGCATCTTCACAGCGAGTTCAATTTCACTGAGTCTCGGGTGGAGACAGCCTGGCCATCATTACGCCATTCGTGCAGGTCGGAACTTACCCGACAAGGAATTTCGCTACCTTAGGACCGTTATAGTTACGGCCGCCGTTTACCGGGGCTTCGATCAAGAGCTTCGCGTTGCCGCTAACCCCATCAATTAACCTTCCGGCACCGGGCAGGCGTCACACCGTATACGTCCACTTTCGTGTTTGCACAGTGCTGTGTTTTTAATAAACAGTTGCAGCCAGCTGGTATCTTCGACTGATTTCAGCTCCACCCGCAGGGGCTTCACCTACATATCAGCGTGCCTTCTCCCGAAGTTACGGCACCATTTTGCCTAGTTCCTTCACCCGAGTTCTCTCAAGCGCCTTGGTATTCTCTACCTGACCACCTGTGTCGGTTTGGGGTACGATTTGATGTTACCTGATGCTTAGAGGCTTTTCCTGGAAGCAGGGCATTTGTTACTTCAGCACCGTAGTGCCTCGTCATCACACCTCAGCGTTAATAAGGTACCGGATTTACCTGGAACCTCCGCCTACATGCTTAAACCGGGACAACCGTCGCCCGGCTAACATAGCCTTCTCCGTCCCCCCTTCGCAGTAACACCAAGTACAGGAATATTAACCTGTTTCCCATCGACTACGCCTTTCGGCCTCGCCTTAGGGGTCGACTCACCCTGCCCCGATTAACGTTGGACAGGAACCCTTGGTCTTCCGGCGTGCGGGCTTTTCACCCGCATTATCGTTACTTATGTCAGCATTCGCACTTCTGATACCTCCAGCACCCCTCACAGGACACCTTCAACGGCTTACAGAACGCTCCCCTACCCAACAACACATAGTGTCGCTGCCGCAGCTTCGGTGCATGGTTTAGCCCCGTTACATCTTCCGCGCAGGCCGACTCGACCAGTGAGCTATTACGCTTTCTTTAAATGATGGCTGCTTCTAAGCCAACATCCTGGCTGTCTGTGCCTTCCCACATCGTTTCCCACTTAACCATGACTTTGGGACCTTAGCTGGCGGTCTGGGTTGTTTCCCTCTTCACGACGGACGTTAGCACCCGCCGTGTGTCTCCCGTGATAACATTCTTCGGTATTCGTAGTTTGCATCGGGTTGGTAAGCCGGGATGGCCCCCTAGCCGAAACAGTGCTCTACCCCCGAAGATGAGTTCACGAGGCGCTACCTAAATAGCTTTCGGGGAGAACCAGCTATCTCCCGGTTTGATTGGCCTTTCACCCCCAGCCACAAGTCATCCGCTAATTTTTCAACATTAGTCGGTTCGGTCCTCCAGTTAGTGTTACCCAACCTTCAACCTGCCCATGGCTAGATCACCGGGTTTCGGGTCTATACCCTGCAACTTAACGCCCAGTTAAGACTCGGTTTCCCTTCGGCTCCCCTATACGGTTAACCTTGCTACAGAATATAAGTCGCTGACCCATTATACAAAAGGTACGCAGTCACACCACGAAGGTGCTCCCACTGCTTGTACGTACACGGTTTCAGGTTCTTTTTCACTCCCCTCGCCGGGGTTCTTTTCGCCTTTCCCTCACGGTACTGGTTCACTATCGGTCAGTCAGGAGTATTTAGCCTTGGAGGATGGTCCCCCCATATTCAGACAGGATACCACGTGTCCCGCCCTACTCTTCGAGTTCACAACCTGTGCATTTTCGTGTACGGGACTATCACCCTGTATCGTCGGACTTTCCAGACCGTTCCACTAACACACAAGCTGATTCAGACTCTGGGCTGCTCCCCGTTCGCTCGCCGCTACTGGGGGAATCTCGGTTGATTTCTTTTCCTCGGGGTACTTAGATGTTTCAGTTCCCCCGGTTCGCCTCGTTAACCTATGTATTCAGTTAACGATAGTGTGACGAATCACACTGGGTTTCCCCATTCGGACATCGCCGGGTCAAAGGTTCATATCACCTCGCCGGCGCTTTTCGCAGATTAGCACGTCCTTCATCGCCTCTGACTGCCAGGGCATCCACCGTGTACGCTTAGTCGCTTAACCTCACAACCCGAAGATGTTTCTTTCGATTCATCATCGACTTGCGAAAATTTGAGAGACTCGAACACACATTAACTGTGTGTCGTTTCAATTTTCAGCTTGATCCAGATTTTTAAAGAGCAAAACTTCGCAGTGCACCTTTTCAGGTTCACTCTGAAGTTTTCTTGGGTTCGCAGTAAAGGATGGTGGAGCTATGCGGGATCGAACCGCAGACCTCCTGCGTGCAAAGCAGGCGCTCTCCCAGCTGAGCTATAGCCCCATCGTTTGCAATCTCTGTACCGCTCATCCTTTAAAAGGAGTTTGGTAGGCCTGAGTGGACTTGAACCACCGACCTCACCCTTATCAGGGGTGCGCTCTAACCACCTGAGCTACAAGCCTGCAGAGATTTTTACTGCTGTTTTTCATCAGACAATCTGTGTGAGCACTGCAAAGGCAGGTTCTTTAAGGTAAGGAGGTGATCCAACCGCAGGTTCCCCTACGGTTACCTTGTTACGACTTCACCCCAGTCATGAATCACAAAGTGGTAAGCGCCCTCCCGAAGGTTAAGCTACCTACTTCTTTTGCAACCCACTCCCATGGTGTGACGGGCGGTGTGTACAAGGCCCGGGAACGTATTCACCGTAGCATTCTGATCTACGATTACTAGCGATTCCGACTTCATGGAGTCGAGTTGCAGACTCCAATCCGGACTACGACGCACTTTATGAGGTCCGCTTGCTCTCGCGAGGTCGCTTCTCTTTGTATGCGCCATTGTAGCACGTGTGTAGCCCTACTCGTAAGGGCCATGATGACTTGACGTCATCCCCACCTTCCTCCAGTTTATCACTGGCAGTCTCCTTTGAGTTCCCGGCCGGACCGCTGGCAACAAAGGATAAGGGTTGCGCTCGTTGCGGGACTTAACCCAACATTTCACAACACGAGCTGACGACAGCCATGCAGCACCTGTCTCAGAGCTCCCGAAGGCACCAATCCATCTCTGGAAAGTTCTCTGGATGTCAAGAGTAGGTAAGGTTCTTCGCGTTGCATCGAATTAAACCACATGCTCCACCGCTTGTGCGGGCCCCCGTCAATTCATTTGAGTTTTAACCTTGCGGCCGTACTCCCCAGGCGGTCGATTTAACGCGTTAGCTCCGGAAGCCACTCCTCAAGGGAACAACCTCCAAATCGACATCGTTTACGGCGTGGACTACCAGGGTATCTAATCCTGTTTGCTCCCCACGCTTTCGCACCTGAGCGTCAGTCTTTGTCCAGGGGGCCGCCTTCGCCACCGGTATTCCTCCAGATCTCTACGCATTTCACCGCTACACCTGGAATTCTACCCCCCTCTACAAGACTCTAGCCTGCCAGTTTCGAATGCAGTTCCCAGGTTGAGCCCGGGGATTTCACATCCGACTTGACAGACCGCCTGCGTGCGCTTTACGCCCAGTAATTCCGATTAACGCTTGCACCCTCCGTATTACCGCGGCTGCTGGCACGGAGTTAGCCGGTGCTTCTTCTGCGGGTAACGTCAATTGCTGAGGTTATTAACCTCAGCACCTTCCTCCCCGCTGAAAGTACTTTACAACCCGAAGGCCTTCTTCATACACGCGGCATGGCTGCATCAGGCTTGCGCCCATTGTGCAATATTCCCCACTGCTGCCTCCCGTAGGAGTCTGGACCGTGTCTCAGTTCCAGTGTGGCTGGTCATCCTCTCAGACCAGCTAGGGATCGTCGCCTAGGTGAGCCGTTACCCCACCTACTAGCTAATCCCATCTGGGCACATCTGATGGCAAGAGGCCCGAAGGTCCCCCTCTTTGGTCTTGCGACGTTATGCGGTATTAGCTACCGTTTCCAGTAGTTATCCCCCTCCATCAGGCAGTTTCCCAGACATTACTCACCCGTCCGCCGCTCGTCACCCGAGAGCAAGCTCTCTGTGCTACCGCTCGACTTGCATGTGTTAGGCCTGCCGCCAGCGTTCAATCTGAGCCATGATCAAACTCTTCAATTTAAAAGTTTGATGCTCAATGAATTAAACTTCGTAATGAATTACGTGTTCACTCGTTGAGACTTGGTATTCATTTATCGTCCGAGGACGTTAAGAATCCATGTCACTTTGAGTGCCCACACAGATTGTCTGATAAATTGTTAAAGAGCAGTTGCAACGCGGCTTTCAGCTCACCGTTGCGAGGTCCCGTATATTACGTTTTCCTCATTCAGAGTCAAGCGATTATTTTCACTTTTCTCTGTTGGTGTTCATCTCTGAACCCCGCTAACCCGGCGGCTTGTAAGCCGTTGTTCCGTGTCAGTGGAGGCGCATTATAGGGAGTTCTCAGACGTTGACAACCCCTCTTTTGAAAAAAACTTTCAACCGCCTCTTTTTTGCTCAAAACCGTGCTACAACGCCAGTTTTTCGAGCGTTTCAAAGCCGTAACGATGTAAAACGGGCAAAAGTTGTTCAGTTTCTTTTGTGATCGCCATACAAAAAGCGATATTTGCATCGGTAGATTTTGCATCTGGCGCTTCATGTTCCAACAGCCAGGCAGTACGACGCGCAATGGCCGCACCGGAATCCACCAGACGTGTCCCCTCTGGCAGAACAGCCAGAAGCTCTTCCTGTAAAAGAGGGAAATGGGTACATCCCAGAACAACGGTGTCTGGTGGCTCCGGCATCCGCAACCACGGGCGCAAAATGCGGCGCAGCTCTTCCAGCGAAACAGCGTGTCCATGCAACTTCGCTTCAGCCATTTCGACAAGCTCCGCCGATCCGAGCATTGCTATCTGGCATTCATTAGCAAAGCGGTCGATCAGTTCACGCGTATAAGGACGCTTCACGGTGCCACGTGTTGCCAGCAAACCAACGATACCGTTCGCCGTCAGACGCGCGGCTGGCTTTATTGCAGGAACGACGCCCACAACCGGGAACTGGAATTTTTCACGCAAGGCAGGAAGGGAAACCGTACTCGCCGTATTGCAGGCGATGACCGCCAGCGCAAGGGGGTAACGCTTTTGTACCGCGGTAACAATTTCAACCACACGCTCAACAATAAACTCTTCGCTTTTTTCCCCGTACGGAAAAGCGACGTTATCAAAAGCGTAGATGTAATGGAGATTCGGCAGGAGATGCCGAATCTCATCATAGACCGAAAGCCCACCAACGCCGGAATCAAACACCAGTACAGTGGGACGCGGATCAGAAGGTGTAGCTGCCAGACAAGGTGTATTCCCGTCCTGCAGTTTGATAGCCATAAACTGTCTCGTAATCTTTATCGAACAGATTGGCTATTTTACCACGAACTGTGAGGTGAGAGGTGACAGGATATGAAACTGCGATATCCCACAAACTTACGCCACCCATTTTCACACGTTCTGACGCATAGGTATTCGGATCGATCGCAACGTCGTAACGAGTTCCCAGATAACGGTACGCCAGATTCCAGTCGAGATCCCAGACCTGCCAGTCAAGCTGATACTTAACCTGCTGCTTAGAGCGGCGAGCCAGGACTTCGTTGGTTTTCGCATTACGTGGGTCAACATAATCGTAAGAAATCTGATGGCCTACCGGGCCAGTGTCAAACTGCGCCGTGGCTTCCACGCCTTTGATACGCGCTTCATCAACGTTGTAGTAGCGGTACGTATGCGGGTCGCTGCTGATCAGATTATCAATATCATTACGATAACCTGTAATACGCCAGTTAACCGGTCCCGTCAGGCCTTCAAAACCTCCTTCCCACTGCTTACTCTCTTCCGGTTTAAGGTCCGGATTACCATAGTTCGCACTGTGGATCTGACTCATCGTAGGCGCTTTAAATGCGGTACCGTAGGAGGCTATCACGCGATAACCATCCACAAACTCCCACGCTGCGCTGGTTTGCCATGTTCCATGGTTACCAAAGTTGGAGTTGTCGTCATTACGCGCCGCCGCTTCCAGCGTCACGCTGTTGAACTGCTGCATCGCTGAAACGAACACGCCGGTATTACGCTGCTCGTAACCTTTATCCAGGTAGCCCGTTCCGGCCTGCGTCTTCTGCTTTTGCCAGTCCAGACCAGCACCAATGTTGCCATGACCGACTTCAACAGTATTGAGCCACTGGGTGGTGTACTGCTTCACATCATCCATCGTTGCGGAATCAGCATAGCGCCCTTTCTTCGGGTCATAGTTCTGATCTTTACTGCGCCCATAACCTGCCACCAGTTGCGACTGGAAAATCCCCTGGTTGTAACGTAGTCCCGTATCCCAGTTCTGGCTGTAGAGCTGGCGAGTATCCGGTCGCCCATCCACCATAAAGTTGGCGTCATAGTGATCGTAACCGTCATACGCAGTGCGGTTGTCATAACCAAAACCACGGAAGAAGCCGCTCACGCTGTCGGTAATCTGCTGTTCCACAGAGCCGTACAGTGACTTGCTCATAAAGCCATCGCGGTCAGGCTGACGCGGTGCGTCCTGGGCTGCAATATCAAAACCACGGGTATAGGTATAGTTACCCGCCATCGTGATCCTGGTTTTATCAAGAACCTGCTGGAAAGAGCCATCATAGGTTTGGTAACCCTTAGACCCCACACCTGCAGAAATTTCCGCGCCCGGTTTATCGCGTCCGGTAATGATGTTGATCACACCGCCAATCGCGTCAGAACCATACAGGGCCGAACGTGGGCCACGAATGTATTCAATACGCTGAATCAGGGAAGTCGGGATCTGGCTCAGGTCGGGAACGTTGCTGATCCCGGCGTTATTCAAAGGAATACCGTCAATCAGCACCAGCACATGGCGAGATTCCGTTCCGCGAATAAAAGTCGAAGAGTTCGAGCCCATTCCACCGCTTTGCGCGATATCCACGCCAGGCAGACGTGACATGATTTCCACCACACTCTTTGCCTGCCAGCGTTCAATATCTTCACGCGTCACAACAGATGTCGGAGCCAGAACGGTTTTTGCCGGTTGTTCAAAACGGTTTGCAGTCACCACCAACGAGTCTGCGCTATCCTGCGCCCAGCCCGAAAATGCCGTGACGGACAACGCCGTCAGCAGCGATACTTTTTTAATCATTGTTAAAGCATCCACAATATAAGAAGGATGCCGCAGGATTCATCTATAGCACGCGATGATGAAACCAAATGCGACGTGATCCCGGCAGGTCTTCGGGCTAGGTGGCTTTAGAAGGATGAAGACTTCCCATTTTCACAGTGTCTACAACGCTCATCCCGCCAGTCTTTACCGCTGCGCGTCAGCTCCAGATTTACACTGGATTCCCTTTTCACTCTCAGGAGACCGGAAACAGAATGCTACAATTAGACACGTATAGATGTCCAGACAGCTATTGGCCATTAAATCTGGACATCCCCTGAACAATGCCTACAATCCCCGCGTAATTCTTTATCACTCAGGACGCATCATGACCCCAGAACACCTCCCGACAGAACAGTACGACGCGCAGCTGGCAGAGAAAGTTGTCCGCCTGCAAAGTATGATGACGCCTTTCAACGCGCCCGTTCCCGAGGTGTTCCGCTCTCCTGTCAGCCACTACCGCATGCGCGCCGAGTTCCGCATCTGGCACGACGGTGACGACCTGTACCACATCATTTTTGATCAGCAGACAAAATCCCGTATCCGCGTAGACAGTTTTCCGGCGGCAAGCGAGCTGATTAACCAGCTCATGACCCTCATTATGGACGGTGTGCGCACCAACCCAGTGCTGCGCAATAAGCTGTTCCAGATTGACTACCTGACTACCCAAAGTAACCAGGCGATTGTCTCTCTGCTGTATCACAAAGCGCTGAATGACGAGTGGCGCGAGCAGGCAGAAGCCCTGCGCGATGCGCTGCGCGCGCAGAACATCAATGTTCATCTGATTGGCCGTGCTACCAAAACCAAAATCATGCTGGATCAGGATTACATCGACGAGCGTCTGCCGGTGGCGGGTAAAGAGATGGTGTATCGTCAGGTAGAGAACAGCTTCACCCAGCCGAACGCCGCGATGAACGTGCAGATGCTGGAGTGGGCGCTGAAGGCGACGGAAGGGTCGACGGGCGATCTGCTTGAGCTGTACTGCGGTAACGGCAACTTCTCGCTGGCGCTGGCGCGTAACTTCGAGCGCGTGCTGGCCACAGAAATCGCCAAACCATCGGTTGCTGCGGCACAGTACAACATCGCGGCTAATCATATCGACAACGTGCAGATCGTTCGTATGGCCGCAGAAGAGTTCACGCAGGCCATGAACGGCGTACGTCAGTTTAACCGCCTGGAAGGGATCGATCTGAAGAGCTACCAGTGCGAGACGATTTTTGTCGATCCGCCGCGCAGTGGCCTGGACAGCGAAACGGAGAAGATGGTGCAGACGTACCCGCGTATTTTGTACATCTCCTGTAATCCGGAGACGCTGTGCAAGAACCTCGAAACATTAAGCCAGACGCACAACGTTGAACGTCTGGCACTGTTCGATCAGTTCCCGTATACGCACCATATGGAGTGCGGTGTACTGCTCACGGCGAAGTAATTATCTGGCGTTTTTGGCAGGTGGCGCTTCGCTTACCTGCCCAACACATAATTCATTACTCTGGTAACTGGCTTTTACGGCTACGCATGCGCGAGCCAATCCAGAACACCAGCGCCACAGACAGTACCGCAGGGAAGAAGTTAGAGCCGATATCCGGGTACTCGGCACGCACTACCGTGCTATACAGCAACACACCCAGAATAAAGCAGGCAGCAGCCAGCCCCGGTAACCCGACCGGCATGGTGCGGTTCAGGTAACGTTGATGCAGACAGTAAACCGTCAGCACCAGTGCAATTAGCGGGAAAATCGAAAAGGGTACGATTGAGCTAAAAATAGCGGCAAACGTACCATTTATGGATAAGCCAGCGATCAATGCCAGCAACAGCGTCCCTTTATCCTGACCTGACTGTTTCATTACTCACCTTCACTCTTCGGTTTGATGTGCCAGTTTCTCTTGTTCACGGCGATACCAGTAGTACGCACCTTTAGAAATCATGCGAAGCTGTAATACCAGTCGCTCTTCGAGCTGCTTGCGTTGTTCAATGCTGATATCCAGCGCTTCGGCACCCGCGCTGAAAACAATCGTCACCATCGCCTCAGCCTGTGCTTCAGTAAACGCACGCGGCATATGGTTTTCGAGTTCAAGATAGTCGGCAAGTTCCGCGATGAAATGCTGAATTTCACGCGCGACGGCAGCACGAAACGCCGCAGAGGTTCCGGAACGCTCGCGCAGAAGCAGACGAAACGCGTTGGGGTTATTGCCGATAAATTCCATAAAGGTCGACACGGAGGTGCGGATCACGCTGCCGCCTTTTGCGATACGCTGACGCGCCTGGCGCATGAGCTGGCGCAGCATCAGACCACTTTCGTCGACCATGGTCAGACCCAGTTCATCCACATCACGGAAGTGACGATAGAAGGACGTTGGCGCAATCCCGGCCTCGCGCGCAACTTCACGCAGGCTCAAACTGGCAAAACTACGCTCGGCACTCAGTTGACTGAATGCGGCTTCCACCAGCGAACGCCGGGTTTTCTCTTTTTGTTGTGCTCTTACGCCCATCACGATAGTTGAATCCTTCCAAAGGCCTGATGGCACTATACCAGAGAATAAAATTAATCTGTTTGCCTGGCTTTGTGAATGATTGTTTACGCGCGGTTTGTGCTTCACTGCCCGAAAAAAGCACAACGATAATTGGGTTACTCTGGCAATGATGTTATGATTCTGTTGCTTTTATGTATAAGAACAGGTAAGCCTTGCCATGCCACATTCCTACGATTACGACGCAATAGTTATTGGTTCCGGCCCCGGCGGCGAAGGTGCTGCTATGGGTCTGGTGAAACAGGGAGCCCGAGTAGCGGTCATTGAGCGCTACCATAATGTTGGCGGCGGTTGCACCCACTGGGGCACCATCCCTTCGAAAGCCCTCCGCCACGCCGTTAGCCGCATTATCGAATTTAACCAGAACCCTCTCTACAGCGACCACTCCCGACTTCTTCGTTCATCCTTTGCCGACATCCTGAATCACGCGGATACCGTCATTAACCAGCAGACACGTATGCGTCAGGGGTTTTATGAGCGTAACCACTGTGAAATTTTGCAGGGTAACGCGCATTTTGTTGATGAGCACACCCTGGCGCTCGAATGCCACGACGGTTCGGTTGAAACCATCACCGCTGAAAAATTCGTTATTGCCTGCGGCTCACGCCCGTACCACCCGGCCGATGTAGATTTCTCGCACCCACGCATCTACGACAGTGACTCCATCCTCAGCCTGCACCACGAACCACGCCACGTGATTATCTATGGCGCTGGGGTGATTGGCTGCGAATATGCGTCGATCTTCCGTGGAATGGACGTCAAAGTTGACCTGATCAACACCCGTGACCGCCTCCTGGCATTCCTCGATCAGGAGATGTCGGACTCCCTCTCCTACCACTTCTGGAACAGCGGCGTGGTGATTCGCCACAACGAAGAGTACGAGAAGATTGAGGGCTGTGACGACGGGGTGATCATGCACCTGAAGTCAGGTAAGAAGCTGAAAGCAGACTGCCTGCTGTACGCCAACGGTCGTACCGGCAACACCGATTCACTGCAGCTGGAAAATATCGGGCTTGAAACCGACAGCCGTGGTCAGCTGAAGGTCAACAGTATGTACCAGACCGCCCTGCCGCACGTTTACGCGGTCGGCGACGTGATTGGCTACCCAAGCCTGGCCTCAGCCGCTTACGACCAGGGACGCATTGCCGCACAGGCGCTGGTAAAAGGCGAAGCGACGGCGCACCTGATCGAAGATATTCCGACGGGCATCTATACCATCCCGGAAATCAGTTCTGTCGGGAAAACCGAGCAGCAGCTGACGTCAATGAAGGTGCCTTACGAGGTGGGTCGCGCCCAGTTTAAACATCTGGCGCGGGCGCAAATCGTGGGGATGAGCGTGGGAACGCTGAAGATCCTTTTCCATCGCGAGACCAAAGAGATCCTCGGTATTCACTGCTTTGGTGAACGCGCGGCGGAAATCATTCATATCGGCCAGGCGATAATGGAGCAAAAAGGGGGTGGTAACACCATCGAGTACTTCGTTAACACCACCTTTAACTACCCGACCATGGCAGAAGCCTATCGGGTAGCGGCACTAAACGGTCTGAACCGCCTGTTTTAACGCGCTGTCAAAATGGCCATCCATTGAACTCCGGATGGCCTCTGCCAGCTGCTCATAGCGGCTGCGCAGCGGCGAACCAGGGCGATAAACCAGGCCAATCGTACGGCGCGGCTCTGGCTTAATGCACGGCAGGTACACCACGCCATCTCGCGTGCGTTCACGAGGTACGGCCAGCGCAGGCAGCAGTGTAATACCACTTCCCGCAGCCACCATATTACGCAGCGTTTCCAGGCTGGTTGCGCGGAAATGGGTATCTTCATCAGCACCCGCTTCAAAGCAAAAACCCATCGCCTGATCGCGCAGGCAGTGGCCATCTTCCAGCATCAGCAGCTTCTCGCCGGCCAGATCGGCCATCGGCACGCGATCGCGGTTCGCCCACGGGTGATCTTGATAGATCGCCAGCATCATCGGCTCATCAAATAGCGGCACCTCAATAAAGGCTTCGCTCTCTTTGACCAGCGCCAGAATGGCACAGTCGAGCTTACCGCTATCTAACTGCGCCAGCAGCTGATGGGTCTGCGCTTCATGCAGGTACATTTCAAGTTTCGGGAACGTCTGGTGCAGCATCGGAATGATGTGCGGCAACAGGTACGGGCCAACGGTTGGGATCAGGCCAATATGCAGTGGGCCTGACATCGTTTCCCCCTGCTGGCTTGCCATTTCCTTGAGCACTTTGACCTCGCGCAGCACGGTGCGCGCCTGATCAACCAGCAAAAGACCTGCCTGGGTGAACAGTACCTTACGACTGGTGCGCTCCAGCAGCATCACACCCAGCTCATCCTCCAGCTTGCGGATCTGACCGCTCAGTGTAGGCTGGCTGACGTGGCAGGAATCTGCCGCGCGGCGAAAATGACGGTGCTCGGCTAACGCTACCAGGTATTCAAGATCACGAATATTCATTATTCATCCTCCGTCGCCACGATAGTTCATGGCGATAGATAGCATAGCAACGAACGATTATCCCTATCAAGCATTCTGTTGAATAATACACCACATAGACGAGGCGGCACGTGTTTGACCCAAAACGACCCCGCTCCGTCAGCGAGTTTCTCTCAAAACTCGAACAACTAAAGCCAACGTGAACTTTTGCGGACCCCGTGGTCCGCTTTTTTTTTGCGTAAAAAAGCCTGGCGTTAAGCCAGGCTCCGTTTTTCTCCCACTCCCCGTGGGAGAGGGCCGGGGTGAGGGCACCCGCCCGCACAGTTTAAACTAAGCGGTTTTTCGCATCCGCAATCGCCTGCGCGACCTGCTTAGGTGACACGCCGCCTTTCGCCGCACGCTTATCCAGGCAAGACTGTAATGCCAGAATCGGATAAACATCATCCCCGATAACCGCACTGAACTTCTGCAGCTCGGCAAGCGCCAGATCTTCCAGCGGTTTACCCTGGCGAATCGCTTCCACTACCGCTTCGCCCACAATATGGTGCGCTTCACGGAACGGTACGCCTTTCGCAACGAGGTAATCCGCCAGCTCAGTGGAGTTTGCATACCCCTGCTGCGCCGCTTCCTGGCAACGCGGGCGTTTCACCTGAATACCATCCAGCACCAGTGCGCCCATATGCAGACAGTCCAGCCAGGTGTCGAGCGCGTCGAACAGCCCTTCTTTGTCTTCCTGCATATCTTTGTTATACGCCAGCGGCAGCCCTTTCAGGGTCATCATCATGCCGGTCAGCGCGCCCTGGACGCGGCCACACTTGCCGCGGATAAGCTCCAGCGCATCCGGGTTTTTCTTCTGCGGCATCAGGGAAGAACCTGAAGTCACACGGTCAGACAACTCGACAAACCCGGCCTCACCGGAGTTGAAGAAGATCAGGTCTTCTGCGAAACGCGACAGGTGAACCATGCCGATAGAAGCATTTGAGAGCAGTTCCAGCACGTGGTCACGGTCAGACACGCTGTCCAGGCTGTTACGGGTGGCAGAGGCAAAGCCCAACCAGCCTGCCAGCTGTTCACGGTCAATTTCATACGCCGTACCGGCCAGCGCGCCGCTACCCAGCGGACTCACGTCCAGACGTTTCAGAGTATCCTGCAGACGGCTTTCATCACGCGCCAGCATCTCGACATAGGCCAGGCACCAGTGCGCAAACGTCACTGGCTGCGCACGCTGCAGATGGGTGTAACCCGGCATGACCGCGTCCTGGTTATTCTGAGCGGTTTCCACCAGCGCACTCTGCAGTTGACGGTTAGCGGCCAGCAGTTCGCCAACGGTATCTTTACACCACAGCTTCAGATCGGTTGCGACCTGGTCGTTACGGCTACGGCCAGTGTGCAGCTTCTTACCCAACTGACCGACTTTATCGATCAGTTTGCCTTCTACCCAGCTGTGAATGTCTTCGGCATCACTCTGGAGAATTTGATCCGGGTTCAGGCGCACTTCTTCCAGCAGGTTGTTCAGCGCTTCTTCCAGCTGCTGCTGTTCCTCTGCGGTCAGTACGCCAACTGTCACCAGCGCTTTGGACCAGGCCACAGAGCCGACAATATCCTGTTCGGCCAGGCGGTAGTCGAAGCGCAAAGAGTCGTTGAACTGTTTGAACCGCTGATCCGCTGCCTGTGTAAAACGCCCACCCCAAAGTGCCATAACATCGTTCCTTTATTCGTTAGTTCCGCCGGGTGGCGCTACGCTTACCCGGCCTACGGTCATTCAATAAAAACTTACGCTAAAATACGCGTGCCAATCGGCGTGCCGTTAAACAGCGCCGGGAGTTGCTCCGCGTGACGCCAGGAGGCGATATCGACCGGACGACCGAGCGTGCGCGCAGCATCCAGTGCGGCATTCACTTTGACGATCATACCGTCGGTAATAATGCCCTGCGCAATCAGCTGCTCGGCTTTCGCCGCCGTCATTTCCGCAATGCGCTGACCTTTGCCGTCCAGAATACCGCTCACGTCGGAAAGCAGGATCAGGTCTGCGCCCAGCGTTGCCGCCAGTGCCGTTGCCGCCTGGTCCGCATTCACGTTCATCAGCTCACCCTCTTCGGTGACACCGATAGAACTGACCACCGGCAGGAAACCACCGTCCAGCAACGTGTTAATCAGCTTAGGCGAACCTGGCTGCGCCAGTCCAACATGACCGAGTTCTTCGTCGAGCTGAGTCACTTTTACGCTATCGCCATCGCCCAGGTAGAGGCCAACGGAAGCAATATGGTGTTTCTTCGCCCATGCCAGTAGCGTTTTGTTCGCCGTCCCCGCCAGCGCACCGGTGATGATGTCAATCTGATCGGCAGGTGTAACGCGCAGACCATTTTTCTTTTTCACCGGCAGGTTGAGCCCTTTCATCAGCTCATCCACCACGCAGCCGCCACCGTGAACAATCACCAGCGGACGTTGGTGCGATTCGCGATAGTTAACCAGCGCGGTAAAAAGACGCTCCAGCGCTTCTTCGCTGTCCAGCAGTACACCACCGAGTTTGATAATTAATGGGTTCATCATCACACCTTAAATAAGAGCCTGCGTTTCAGGGAAGCCGAAACGAATATTTGCGCACTGCATGGCCTGAGCGGCAGCGCCTTTGAGTAAGTTATCTTCTGCGGCGACCACAATCAGGTGTTCGCCCTGCACAGCAAAGCCGATATCGCAGAACGGCAGACCGACCACGTTTTTCAGCGCCGGGACGCCTTTATCGTACAAACGCACCAGCGGTTTATCCGCGTATGCCTGAGTGAAGACCTCGTTCACCTGTTCTTTGGTTACGCCCGGTTTCAGGCGGCAGGTAATAGTTTCGAGGATCCCACGCGGGAAGCTGCCCAGGTGCGGGGTGAAAATCACCTCCGCGCCCAGATGGGTGGTAATTTCAGGGTGATGACGGTGATTAAACACGCCATACGGCTGAAGGCTCACTTCGCAGAAGCTGTTGGAGATTGCGGCCTTGCGCCCTGCACCGCTCACGCCGCTGGTGGCATTGATCACCGGCCACTGGTTCAGATCCAGCAGGCCCGCGTCGATCAAAGGCTTAAGAGAAAGCTGCGCCGCCGTTGGATAGCAGCCCGGTACGGCAATCAGATCCGCTTCTTTCAGTTTATCTGCGCTCCACTCTGCCAGGCCATACACCGCTTTTTCAAGCAGATCCGGGTGCTGATGGGTAAAACCGTAATATTTTTCATAGAACGCGCCATCGTTAACACGGAACGCGCCAGAGAGGTCGAACACCACACAACCGGCCGCCAGAAATTGCGGTGCCAGGTCGTGGCTGACTTCGTGCGCAGTGGCCAAAAACACCACGTCGACGCCTTCGGTGAACTCACTGATGTCAGACATTGGCTGCAACGGCAGATCAACAATGCCCTTAAGTTGCGGATGCAAATCAGAAATTAACTTTCCTGCATCATTGCTTTGCGCTGACACGGTCAAAGCGGTTATGGTCATATGTGGATGGCGATTCACGTAGCTTACAAGCTCTGCGCCCGCATAACCGCTAGCGCCTACAATCAGCGTATTCAACATCGGGTTCCTTTATGCTCAACGTTAATGTATTTTTATTCACATTTATTGCATGAATATTGATACTATCACGACCTAAGGTGTGTCAACAATGAAAATGAACTTACCGCCATTTATCGAGATCTACCGCGCCCTGATTGCCACACCGTCCATCAGTGCAACCGAAGAAGCGCTGGATCAGAGCAATGAGTCTTTAATCAATCTGCTGGCGGGTTGGTTTAGCGATCTTGGGTTTAACGTTGAGGTTCAGCCCGTCCCCGGAACCCGCCACAAATTTAACCTGCTCGCCAGCACCGGAACCGGTGCGGGCGGCCTGCTGCTGGCCGGTCATACTGACACCGTACCGTTTGACGACGGCCGCTGGACGCGCGATCCGTTCACCCTGACCGAACATGACAACAAGCTCTACGGTCTGGGCACCGCCGACATGAAAGGATTCTTCGCCTTTATCCTCGACGCGCTGCGTGACGTCGACGTGACGAAACTGAAAAAACCGCTCTACATTCTGGCGACCGCCGATGAAGAAACCAGCATGGCGGGCGCTCGCTACTTTTCTGAAAACACGTCGATTCGCCCGGATTGCGCCATTATCGGCGAGCCAACGTCTCTGCAACCGATTCGCGCGCACAAAGGCCATATCTCGACGGCAGTACGTGTGCTGGGCCAGTCCGGCCACTCCAGCGATCCCGCGCGTGGGGTGAACGCCATTGAGCTGATGCACGATGCCATCGGCCACATCATGCAGCTGCGTGATTCCCTGAAAGAGCGCTATCACCATGATTCGTTCACCGTTCCTTATCCGACGCTGAACCTCGGCAGCCTTCACGGCGGCGATGCCTCCAACCGTATCTGCGCCTGTTGCGAGCTGCACATGGATATCCGCCCGCTGCCGGGTATGACGCTGAGCGATCTGAACGGATTACTGACAGAAGCTTTGGCACCGGTGAGTGAACGCTGGCCTGGTCGTCTGACGGTTTCCGATCTTCATCCGCCAATTCCGGGCTATGAGTGCCCGCCGGATCACCAGTTGGTCGACGTGGTGGAAAAACTGCTCGGCGAGAAAACCGATGTGGTGAACTACTGCACCGAAGCGCCGTTTATTCAAACGCTCTGCCCGACGCTGGTCCTTGGCCCTGGCTCCATCAACCAGGCCCACCAGCCGGATGAGTATCTGGAAACTCGCTTTATCAAGCCAACCCGCGAACTGATTACTCAGGTTGTGCATCACTTCTGCTGGCATTAATGACGTTCCCCCCTCCCTTCAGGGAGGGGAAAATCCCGCGATCTCCGTCACATTCCCATAAGCATCACTTATCTGACGCGAAGCGAATTAAATTTCGTAAATTACCCACATTTATTCGTTTGCTGAACCGTTTTCGCAGCAATTGACGACGGGGGTTTTACGTGGCTTTATAAAGGGAGATGACAAAATAATGTCCAGAAGATTTTCGACTGGGCATAAACAAAAATGATGGGGTGACTGGGTTTTTATGAACGAACAATATTCCGCGTTGCGTAGTAATGTCAGTATGCTCGGCAAAGTGCTTGGAGATACCATCAAAGATGCGTTGGGGGAGAACATCCTCGACCGTGTTGAAACCATCCGCAAGCTATCGAAATCTTCTCGTGCAGGTAATGAGGCCAATCGTCAGGAGCTGCTAACCACGTTGCAGAACCTCTCTAACGATGAGCTGTTACCCGTTGCACGCGCATTCAGCCAGTTCCTTAACCTGGCAAACACCGCTGAGCAATACCACAGCATTTCGCCAAATGGCGAAGCTGCCAGCAACCCGGAAGTCATTGCCCGTACGCTTCGTAAACTTAAAGATCAGCCAGGCCTCAACGAAGACACCATCAAAAAAGCGGTGGAGTCCCTTTCGCTGGAGCTGGTACTGACCGCGCACCCAACCGAAATCACCCGTCGTACCCTGATCCACAAAATGGTGGAAGTGAACAACTGCCTGAAGCAGTTGGATAACAAAGACATCGCTGACTACGAGCGCAACCAGCTGATGCGCCGCCTGCGCCAGCTGATTGCCCAATCCTGGCACACCGATGAAATTCGTAAGCATCGCCCAAGCCCGGTTGATGAAGCCAAATGGGGCTTTGCGGTGGTAGAAAACAGCCTGTGGGAAGGGGTTCCTAACTACCTGCGCGAGCTGAACGAACAGCTGGAAGAGAACCTGGGTTACCGCCTGCCGGTGGATTTTGTGCCAGTGCGCTTCACCTCCTGGATGGGCGGAGACCGCGACGGCAACCCGAACGTGACCGCAGAGATCACCCGTCATGTCCTGTTGCTGAGCCGCTGGAAGGCCACCGACCTGTTCCTGAAAGACATTCAGGTGCTGATCTCCGAACTGTCGATGGTTGAAGCAACACCGGAACTGCGCGAGCTGGCTGGTGAAGAAGGTGCCAGCGAGCCGTATCGTTTCCTGATGAAAAAACTGCGCAGTCAGCTGATGGCTACTCAGGCCTGGCTGGAAGCACGACTTAAAGGCCAGCGCCTGCCAAAACCCGAAGGTCTTCTGAGCCAGAACGAACAGCTCTGGGACCCGCTGTACGCCTGTTATAAATCTCTGCAGGCCTGTGGGATGGGCATCATCGCGAACGGTGAGTTGCTTGATACCCTGCGCCGCGTGAAGTGTTTTGGCGTACCGCTGGTGCGTATCGATGTGCGTCAGGAGAGCACCCGTCATACCGAAGCTCTGGGCGAACTGACCCGTTATCTCGGCATCGGCGACTATGAAAGCTGGTCCGAAGCCGACAAGCAAGCCTTCCTGATCCGCGAACTGAACTCCAAACGTCCTCTGCTGCCTCGCAACTGGGAGCCAAGCAACGACACCCGCGAAGTTCTCAACACCTGTAAAGCGATCGTTGATGCGCCGAAAGGATCGGTGGCGGCCTATGTGATCTCCATGGCAAAAACGCCGTCCGACGTGCTGGCCGTTCATCTCCTGCTGAAAGAAGCCGGTATCGACTACGCCCTGCCGGTCGCGCCGCTGTTTGAAACCCTCGATGACCTGAACAATGCCAATGATGTCATGACCCAGTTGCTGAACATCGACTGGTATCGTGGCTTTATTCAGGGTAAACAGATGGTCATGATCGGCTATTCCGACTCCGCAAAAGATGCGGGCGTAATGGCAGCATCCTGGGCCCAGTACCAGGCGCAAGATGCACTGATTAAAACCTGTGAGAAAGCCGGTATTGAGCTGACCCTGTTCCACGGACGCGGCGGTTCCATTGGCCGTGGCGGTGCACCTGCTCATGCCGCACTGCTGTCACAACCGCCGGGAAGTCTGAAAGGCGGCCTGCGCGTGACCGAACAGGGCGAGATGATCCGCTTCAAGTACGGTCTGCCAGAAGTCACTATCAGCAGCCTGTCGCTTTACACCAGCGCTATTCTGGAAGCGAACTTGCTACCGCCGCCGGAGCCAAAAGCGTCCTGGTGTCATATTATGGACGAGCTGTCAGATATCTCCTGCGATCTGTACCGCGGCTACGTGCGTGAAAACAAAGACTTCGTACCTTACTTCCGTTCAGCGACGCCTGAGCAGGAACTGGGTAAACTGCCGCTGGGCTCACGTCCTGCGAAGCGTCGCCCAACCGGTGGCGTAGAATCCCTGCGTGCTATCCCGTGGATCTTCGCCTGGACGCAGAACCGTTTGATGCTGCCAGCCTGGCTGGGTGCCGGTGCCGCGCTGCAGAAAGTGGTAGAAGATGGCAAACAGAGCGAGCTGGAAGCTATGTGTCGCGACTGGCCATTCTTCTCAACCCGCCTGGGTATGCTGGAGATGGTCTTCTCGAAAGCTGACCTGTGGCTGGCGGAATACTACGATCAGCGCCTGGTGAAACCTGAGCTGTGGGCACTGGGTAAAGAGCTGCGCGAACTGCTGGAAGGTGACATCAAAGTGGTGCTGGATATCGCCAACGACTCACACCTGATGGCGGACCTGCCGTGGATTGCCGAGTCTATTCAGCTACGTAACATCTATACCGACCCGTTGAACGTCCTGCAGGCAGAACTGCTGCACCGTTCGCGTCTGGCGGAAGAAGAAGGTAAAGAGCCGGATCCACGCGTTGAACAGGCGCTGATGGTGACGATTGCAGGCGTTGCGGCAGGTATGCGTAACACCGGCTAATGCTTTATGCCCGGCAGCGCTGCGCTTGCCGGGCAATACCTCGGTATTCACATCATGCACCACGATATCACCCACATCCTGGCTGACCTGATAAACGGCACGTTGCCGCTACGTCAGGTGCATTTTGCAAACTCAACATCCTCCGTTCCCGCACTTGCCTTGCAGGTCGATTTTCCTCGTCTGGAGATCGTGCTCGAAGGTTCGGTGAAAGACCTGGCTGCTTCCGTTTTACAGCAGGGTGATGTTTTATACGTTCCTGCTGGCGGCTGGAATGATCCGCAATGGCAAAAGCCCGCAACGACGTTGAGCATTCTGTTTGGCAAACAACAACTTGGTTTTAGCCTCCTGCACTGGGATGGCGTTGAAGTCCGTAACCTGGCAAAACGGCATGTTGCCCGCAGAGGTCCTCGTATTGGCTCATTCCTGCTGCAAACGCTCCATGAAATGCAGATGCAGCCGCATGAGCAGCAAACCGCGCGGCTGATTATCGCCAGCCTGCTTAGCCACTGCGTCGACCTGCTGGGCAGCCAGATCCAAACCGCCTCGCGTAGTCAGGCTCTGTTTGAAGCGATTCGGGTCTATATTGACGAGCACTACGCCGCGCCGCTAACCCGTGAATCCGTGGCGCAGGCGTTTTATATCTCCCCCAACTATCTGTCGCATCTCTTCCAGAAAACAGGTGCAGTGGGTTTCAATGAATACCTGACGCATACCCGGCTGGAACACGCGCGTCAGTTGCTGAAAGGGTATGATTTAAAAGTGAAAGAGGTGGCACATGCCTGCGGGTTTGTTGACAGTAACTATTTCTGCCGGTTGTTCCGTAAAAACACAGAGCGTTCCCCGTCAGAATACCGTCGCCAGTATCACAGCCAGCTAACAGGGAAAGTGGCTAGTCCAGAATGAGCTGAGTATGCTGCGGTGCGGAAAACATTTTACGCACCGCTCCCATCACCCTTTGCGGGTCACGTAAAAAAGCGTTAATCCCGCACTTCACATAGCGGGTATGTTCGAAGCGTTCACTGCCAGCCAGTTCGATATCCGCGATCAGTAGAACAACATCGGCGCGACGAATATCGTCATCTGTGAGCTCGTTTTCAACGCCCAGAGCTCCCTGCGTCTCAATGTGAACGCTCCACTTCTCGTGCTGGCAGAGTTTTTCAAGCCGTTCCGCCGCCATATAGGTATGTGCAACGCCACTGACACAAGCGGTCACCGCCACCAGATGACGTTCCGTTATCACTGCCATACTTAACCTCCTACGGTGACATGGAAACCTTCACGCTCAGCCATTTGACGCATCGCCGCAACCTCACTTTCTGTTGGCGGAACCACTTGCCGCATCCCCCACTCCTGACCAAGGAGACGATACTTTGGTTCCCCGTACTGATGGAACGGCAGTAAATGCAGTTGCCGTATTCCAGAAGGTAACAGAAACGCCAGCACGCGAGCCATGTTCGTTTCATTGAGCGTAAAACCCGGAATAAGCGGTACGCGAGGGATCACATTTACTCCGTCAGCCACCAGTTGCATAAAATTATCGAGCACTCTGGGCAGATTCATTGCTACCACTGAACGCGCCTGCTCCGTATCCATTATTTTCAAATCAAACAGCACTTCATCACGCTGGTGCGCCAGTGGCAGTAAGCGAGATAAAGGCGCATCTCCTGCCGTTTCGATGGCTGTATGCACGCCATATCGACGCAGCCTCTGCAAAAGCAGTGTCGCAAAAGGTGCCTGCATCAACACTTCCCCTCCGGAGAGGGTGACGCCACCACCCGAAGAACGGAAGAACACATCGTCTTTCATTACCTCACGTTCGAGCACATCGAGCGTAACGTCTCTTCCAATATGCTCGAACGCGCCAGAAGGGCACTCATTAGCATCCCGCAGACAGGGGCTACAGTGCAAACATTTGCTCACGCGGCGCACTGTCTCGATTTTCGGTGAGATCGACTCAGGATTAGCACACCAGGGGCAGCGGTGAGGACAACCTTTAAAAAACACTACCGTACGAATGCCACGCCCATCATTCAACGAATAGCGCTGAATGTTGAAAATACGCGCCGCATTGGCGCGCGTTTCAACCTCGTCACAGCTGATGTGCTGTGCGACGGATAATGTCATCCTGGATCTCCTTCGATAACTCAACAAAGAAGGCGCTGTATCCGGCAACCCGGACGACCAACCCGGCAAAATCCTGTGGGCGCTGCTGTGCTTCGCGTAGCGTGTCCGCGTTAACGACGTTGAACTGGATATGTTGCAGTTTAAGCTGGGTGAACGCGCGCAGAAAATCAGCCAGCTTTTGCAGCCCGGCATCGCCTTCCAGCGTCGCAGGCGTGAATTTAACGTTCAGAAGTGTACCGTTAGATAATAAATAGTTATCCAGCTTACTCACCGATTTCAGTACCGCCGTCGGGCCCTGCATATCTTGCCCGAGCATAGGAGAGAGCCCACCGTCTGCCAGCTGCTCACCTGCCAGGCGACCATCCGGTGTGGCACCCACGACTGCGCCCAGCGGTACGTGTGCCGACACGGTATATGAACCGGGGGTAAATTGCCCACCACGCGGGTTGCGGTATTTTTCGACCTCTTTACAGTAATGGCGCAGCAATTCAGCGCTGATATTGTCGACATCATCAATATCATTGCCGTATTTTTCGAAGCGGTTGATCAGCCTTGCACGCACTTTCTCGCCTTCAGGGGTGGCAAAATTGGCTTTTAACACGGCTAATAGCTCATCAAAACTTAAGCGTTGCTGTTCAAAAACCAGCCCTTTCAGAGCATGCAATGAGTCACTCAGATTCGCTATCCCTATCCCCTGCACGCCAGAGAAGTTATAGCGTGCACCGCCGTCGGTAATATCTCTCCCCGTAACCAGGCAATCACTGATAAACGAAGAGAGAAGCGGCACGGGCGCCCAGTCGCGGTGGCCGATATCGCAGATATTGCTCCCCTCGACCATCAGCGCAATGTAGTGATTAATTTTGGCGCGAATATGCCTCAGCAACTCTTCATAACTGAGATCCGCATTACCTTCGTTCTCCTGCATCGCGATTTCCATGACTTTCAGCAGGTTAAACATCGCGATATCGTGAAGGCCGTAGGTTTTACCCGGAATGGATAGTTCAACGCAGCCGACAACAGCGTAATCACGTGCATCTTCAAGTGACACACCACGATTCAGGAAAACTGGCACCACCACTTCATCGTTAAATATCTGCGGAATACCGGTTCCCAGGCGGATCGTCTCTGCAGTTTTGAGCAGGAAAGGTCGGTCAATAAGTTCGTTCACTCGCACGCCAAGGTTGGGCTGCGGAAGCTGAACGCTCTGGTAGGCATCCAGGCACAGGAAGGAAAGCACATTCACCGCACTGCGACCACTCTCCGTCAGGCCGCCCAGCAGTGCAGTATATCCCGTCGGAAATCCGGCAAAATAACGTGCGCTGCTGGTCGAACGTAATAACACCACGTCATTGCACTTCACCCACAGTGATTCCAGAAGTTCTTTCAGAAACGAAGGATCGTCACCTTGCGAGAGCGAAGCCTGATAAAACGGCAACATATACTGATCAAAGCGCCCGATGGAGAGCGAGCTGGCGTTAGATTCGTACTGTAAAATAACGTTCATGTACCAGAATAACTGACACGCCTGCCAGAACGTTTGCGGTTTATGCTGAACGTTATGACGAGAGTTTTCCGCAATCTTGAGTAATTCCTCGCGTCGAGAGCCATGGCTGATGGCAGCGACGTCTTCAGCCAGCACTGCATAGCGCAGAATGTGGCGCTGCGAGGCTTCAAGCAGAATCAGCGCCGCAGCATAGAAGGTGTTCTCCGTATCGCGGGTGCAGTGTTCACGCATTTCCTCTACCAGCGCACCCAGACCATTATTCAGCAGGCGTGGGTAATCAATGATGATATGCCCCTGCCCTTTATCCGTCTGATTGACGCTAAAAATCTGTGTCCCCACGGCGGCTTTCACTTCATCCGTCATCTGGCTGTTGATGAAATCTTTCATCGACCGTTTTTCCCACCAGGGATACAGCACTTCACGGTAGATCCGCTTATCCTCGTCGCTAATGTCGAAGCGATCCTGGGGTCGTGTGGCAAACTGATCCAACTCCTTAAGCAGCCAGTACGGGTCCATCTCAGGGGACATAATTCCTGCGCGCGGTTTAACAGTGCGGTTTCCGGCAATCAGTTCCTCATCACGAATGGCGATGTTCACATGGTCGAGAATGTACGCCGTGGCTTTCGCGCGCCTGAGCATAACCGGCTCGCCTTCCGTCTGCTGATAACTGGCGGTATAGAGCAAAGCACGCTCAAGTGAGATTTCGCGCGGGTTAGCAAAGAGTGCGTCTTTCAGACGCTGGGTACGATTCGTCATGAGGTAACTCCTGTAACGGAAAAACGAGCCCGCCCCGAAGGGCGGGAGAACATCAGGCGGTTTGTGTCAGGTGGGCATCAATTTTGTTCATGATGGCGTCAGCACGCTTTACCGCGTCGCTTATGTTGACGCGCACGATGGTTTTCCCGGCAAAACGCTCTTCGAATTTGATGCCGATATCTTTAGTCAGGATCACCATATCCGCTGCGGCGATATCCTCAGCCGTCAGTTCGTTCTCAAGGCCTATCGACCCCTGCGTTTCAACTTTCACTTCCCAGCCTTTGACTTTAGCGGCACTTTCCAGCGCTTCAGCCGCCATATAGGTATGCGCAACGCCTGACGGGCATGCCGTTACTGCGATAATTCGGGCCATGTTCTCTTCCTCATTCAGTTAATTTCGAAGTCCAGATCCAGGTCGTCCTCTTTTTCTTCGACCTGTTTTGCATTCTTGCGGGCAATACTTTTCAGCACGTTAACGCTGATGGCGGTAACCACCGCACCCACGGCTACTGCCGCGATGTAGCCCAGTTTGCCCTCCACCACAGGGAGAACGATAAGCCCGCCCCATCCGGCATAACATTGTGCGCCCATCACGGCAGCCGTCACTGCACCGCACGCCGAGCCCAACATGATGGAAGGAATCACGCGCAGAGGATCGGCTGCAGCAAATGGAATCGCTCCTTCGGTGACCCCCACGCAGCCCATCACCAGTGCCGCTTTACCCGCTTCACGCTCTTCACCAGTAAAATTCTTGCGATTAATGAGCGTCGCCAGGCCTAACCCCAGCGGAGGCACACAGATACCCACCGCTGCGATTGCCACAACGGTGTAGACGCCCTGGGCAACACAAATCAACATAAAGGCATAGGCCACTTTGTTAATTGGCCCCCCCATATCGAAGGCCAGCATCAGCCCCATGATGACGGCCAGCACAACGATGCTGCCCTGCTGCATGCCTTGCAGCCACTGAGTTAACCCCGTGGTCAACGCCCCGACAGGCTCACCCAGGCCCCACATCATGATGCCCGCGGTAAGAAAAGTGCCGATGATAGGGATGATGAAGATAGGCATGACTGAGCGCAGCACTTTCGGAACCGGCAGTTTCTTCAGATACCAGACGACTATCCCACCGAGTATCCCGGCAATAATGGCGCCGAAGAAACCCGCACCGAAGCTATTACCGACCCAGGCCGCAATGGCGCAAGGTGCCAGCGCGGCACGCTCAGCAATGGAATAGCCAATATAGGCGGCGAGGAAGGGGACCATCAGCGTTAACCCGGCCACGCCGATATCGAACAGCTTTTTCAGGTTGGGATCGGTTGCTGCATCCGGTACCGCGCCTTTGCCGTACAACATGACTGAAACCGCCAGCAAAATTCCGCCTGCAACCACGAACGGAATCATGTGCGACACACCTGTCATCAGATGCTGCCGCGTGTTCTTGAGAATATGCACCAACTCTTTCATATGTCGCTCCTGGCCTAAAACCCTAAAGGTGTTGTGGCAAACAATAGGCAATCAGAAAGTCGACGGACAGGAGACAAAAAGGCCATTTACTGGATTTTTGTAATATCGAAATGAAAATGCGATCCGCCTCGACATTTCGCACAGACGGAAGCGTAAGACAAACCATCACAACCTGTGAGTCAAATCTCATTTTTCGAGTGATATTACATTTGTCCAGTTTTTGGCAGATTTGTCACATGGCGCGCGTCATCACCGCACTCGTATGCTGTTCCCCAATTAATGATGATTGGTTTGAGGAGTGTGTGTATGGCTCTGGTAGTGGAATTTACCTGTGAATTACCCAACGGGGTTCACGCGCGTCCGGCAAGTCATGTAGAAGCACTGTGCAATACGTTTATCTCGCAAATCGAATGGCATAACCTGCGCACAGACCGCAAAGGGAATGCCAAGAGCGCACTGGCACTTATTGGCACCGACACGCTAGCAGGCGACGCCTGTCGTCTGGTGATCCACGGTGAAGATGAGCAGAGCGCCCACCAACAACTGGAACAATGGCTCCGGGAAGAGTTTCCCCACTGCGACGCACCGCTGGCGGAAGCTCTCAATACCGAGCTTGATCCGTTGCCAGAATCTCTCACGCGCCTCAATCCCACCCTGTTTCGCGCCTTGCCCGTTTGCAGCGGTAGCGCCCAGGGCGTGTTGACCTTGCTGACCTCGCTGGATCTCAATGCATTAACAGATTTACCCGACGCGAAAAACGTGGAAGAAGAGCAGTCAGCGCTGGATAACGGTCTCACCCTGCTGGTGAAAAACATTGAGTTACGTGCGATGGACAGCGAGAGTACCGCCAGCGCCATTCTCGATGCACATCGATCGCTGGCGACGGATACCTCACTGCGCCAGCATCTTCTTGCAGGCGTGAGCCAGGGACTGAGCTGCGCGCAAGCAATCATCGCTACTGCAAAGCATTTCTGTGATGCGTTTTCTCGTTCCAGTAGCAGCTACCTGCAGGAGCGGGTACTGGATGTGCGCGATGTCTGCTATCAACTTTTACAACACATTTATGGAGAACAACGCTTCCCGGCGCCAGGCCAGTTGACGCAGCCGACCGTCTGCCTTGCAGACGACCTCACTCCCGGTCAGTTCCTGGAACTGGATAAAACATTACTCAAAGGGCTGCTGTTAAAGAGCGGCGGAACCACTTCGCACACCGTTATTCTTGCGCGCTCCTTCAATATTCCCACGCTGGTCGGCGTCGATAGCGAAGGTCTTCTTCAATGGCGCAACCAGCCTGTCTTCGTAGATGGCAATGCGGGCGCGGTTGTGGTCAATGCCAGTGATGCGGTGGTGCGCTACTATCAGCAGGAAGCACGAGTACAACAGGCAATCCACGAGCAGCAACGCATCTGGCTTGATCGGGAAGCCAGAACATCAGATGGCCTGCGCATTGAGATTGCCGCGAACATCGCTCATGCAGTGGAAGCCGTGGCGGCATTTGGTAACGGTGCCGAAGGCGTTGGCCTGTTCCGCACCGAAATGCTGTATATGGATCGCACCAGCGCCCCCGGTGAAAACGAGCTGTACAACATTTTCTGCCAGGCACTTGAAAGTGCAAATGAGCGCAGCATTATCGTGCGTACTATGGATATCGGCGGCGATAAACCGGTGGAGTACCTGAACATACCGGCAGAAAACAACCCCTTCCTCGGCTACCGCGCAGTACGTATCTACGAAGAGTATGCAACGCTTTTCACCACCCAGCTTCGGGCGATCCTGCGCGCCTCTGCTCACGGCAACCTGAAGATCATGATCCCGATGATCTCCTCCATGGAAGAGATCCTGTGGGTTAAAGAAAAGCTTGCCGAAGCGAAGCAGCAGCTTCGTACTGAACATATTCCATTTGATGAAAAAATCCCGCTCGGCATCATGCTGGAAGTGCCCTCGGTGATGTTCATCATCGATCAATGCTGCGAAGAAATTGATTTCTTTAGTATCGGCAGCAATGACCTGACGCAGTATCTCCTGGCCGTCGACCGTGACAACGCCAAAGTCACGCGCCATTACAACAGCCTGAACCCGGCTTTCCTGCGCGCACTGGATTACGCGGTACAGGCCGTCCATCGCCAGGGAAAATGGATTGGCCTGTGCGGTGAGCTGGGTGCAAAAGGTTCTGTGTTGCCATTGCTGGTAGGTTTGGGCCTGGACGAACTCAGTATGGGGTCGCCTGCTATCCCGGCGACCAAAGCGCGCCTGGCACAGCTTGATAGCCGCGCCTGCCGCCAGTTGTTGAACCAGGCCATGGCGTGTCGCACCTCGCTTGAAGTGGAACACCTGCTCGCCCAGTTCCGCATGAATCAGCAGGATACGCCGCTGGTGACGCCACGCTGCATTTCTCTGGATAACGACTGGAACAGCAAAGAAGAGGTCATGAAAGGCATGACCGATAACCTTTTGCTCGCTGGGCGCTGCCGCTATCCGCGCAAGCTGGAAGCCGATCTGTGGGCGCGCGAAGCCGTATTTTCTACCGGGCTGGGTTTTAGTTTTGCCATCCCACACAGCAAATCGGAGCACATTGAGCAATCCACCATCAGCGTTGCACGCCTGAAAGCCCCAGTCATGTGGGGAGATGAGGAAGCGCAATTCATCATCATGCTGACGCTGAACAAACACGCCGCAGGCGACCAGCACATGCGAATTTTCTCACGCCTGGCACGTCGCATCATGCATGAAGATTTCCGCAACGCGCTGGTGAACGCCAGCTCCGGGGAGGCTATTGCTTCTCTGCTGCAACACGAATTAGAACTTTAATACGAGGAAGAGTGATGGAACTGTATCTGGATACCGCCAACGTGGCGGAAGTCGAACGCCTTGCACGCATTTTTCCCATTGCGGGCGTGACCACTAACCCAAGCATTATCGCTGCCAGCCGTGAATCCATCTGGGACGTGCTGCCGCGCCTGCAAAAGGCCATCGGTCCGGACGGCACGTTGTTTGCCCAAACCATGAGTCGTGATGCAGAGGGCATGGTGGCGGAGGCTAAACGCCTGAGTAATGTCATACCGGACATCGTGGTCAAAATCCCGGTGACGGCTCAGGGGCTTATCGCGATTCAGGCTCTGAAAAAAGAGGGCATTACCACGCTGGGTACCGCCGTATACAGCGCAGCACAGGGGTTACTCGCCGCACTGGCAGGAGCAAAGTATGTGGCCCCGTATGTGAACCGCGTCGACGCTCAGGGCGGTGACGGTATTCGCATGGTGCAAGAACTGCAATCCCTGCTTGAAATGCATGTGCCAGAGAGCAAGGTACTTGCCGCCAGCTTTAAAACTCCGCGACAGGCGCTGGAGTGCCTGCTTGCCGGATGTGAGGCAATCACGCTTCCTTTAGATGTAGCGCAACAAATGCTCGGCACCCCGGCGGTAGAGTCAGCCATAGAGAAGTTCGAGCAAGACTGGAAAAACGCGTTTGGTAACCTCAACCTCTAAGGGAGAACTGTTATGGACCGTATCATTCAATCGCCGGGGAAATACATCCAGGGCGCTAATGTGCTTACCCGTCTCGGCGACTATCTGAAGCCTCTTGCACAGCGCTGGCTGGTGGTTGGCGATAAATTTGTGCTGGGCTTTGCTGAAGAGACTTTACGCCGGAGTTTTAAAAACGCAGAACTGCATGCTGAAATCGCACCGTTTGGCGGCGAATGTTCGCAAAATGAAATCGATAGACTGAAAAAACGGGCAGACAGTGCCGACTGCATGGCGGTACTGGGGATCGGCGGCGGTAAAACGCTGGATACCGCCAAAGCGCTGGCCCACTTTATGAACGTGCCGGTCGCCATTGCCCCGACTATCGCCTCCACTGATGCGCCGTGCAGCGCGCTTTCCGTGATTTACACCGACAACGGCGAGTTCGATCGCTACCTGATGCTACCGCACAACCCGAACATGGTTATCGTCGACACCAATGTGGTTGCAGGAGCACCGCCGCGTCTGCTGGCTGCGGGGATTGGCGATGCACTGGCCACCTGGTTTGAAGCACGCGCCTGTTCCCGCAGTGGCGCAACCACCATGGCAGGGGGCAAATGTACGCAGGCTGCGTTAGCGCTCGCCGAGCTGTGCTACAACACGCTGATTGAAGAGGGTGAAAAAGCGATGCTGGCGGCGGAACAGCACGTCGTAACACCGGCGCTGGAACGCATCATTGAAGCCAATACGTATCTCAGCGGCGTCGGTTTTGAAAGCGGCGGGCTGGCTGCAGCACACGCCATTCACAACGGCATGACGGCAGTGCCGGATGCACATCACTTCTATCATGGTGAAAAAGTCGCATTCGGTACGCTGACGCAGCTGGTACTGGAAAACGCCCCGGTAGAAGAAATAGAGACCGTCGCGGCGCTTTGTCACAGCGTCGGTTTGCCCATCACGCTGGCACAGCTGAACATCAAAGAGGATATCCCGGCTAAAATGCGTCTGATTGCGGAAGCCTCCTGCGCGGAAGGCGAAACCATTCATAACATGCCGGGCGGCGTGTCGCCGGACCAGGTTTACGCGGCACTGTTGGTTGCCGATCAGTACGGACAGCGGTTCTTACAGGAGTGGGAATAGTCGCAGCCCACATGGTGTTAAAAAAATCCCCGCCGAAGCGGGGATTTTTATTACTGCAGGTCGAAACGATCCAAATCCATCACTTTCGCCCATGCGGCAACGAAGTCACGGACAAACTTCTCGCTGGCATCGCTGCTGGCATAAACTTCTGCCAGCGCGCGCAGGACGGCGTTGGAACCGAAGACCAGGTCGGCGCGGGTCGCGGTATATTTCACTTCACCACTGGCACGATCGCTACCGGCAAAGAGTTCGTTTGACTCATCGGTCGCTTTCCACTGGGTATTCATATCCAGCAGATTGACGAAGAAGTCATTACTCAGCACACCCTCGCGGTCGGTGAACACGCCATTCTTGCTGCCATCGAAGTTAGCACCCAATGCACGCAAGCCACCCACCAGCACCGTCAGTTCAGGCGCGGTCAGCGTCAGCTGTTGGGCCTTATCAATCAGGAGTGATTCCGTGGTCGAGGCATTAACCTGGGCACGGTAGTTGCGGAAGCCATCGGCAATCGGTTCGAGCAGGTTAAACATCTCGATATCCGTTTGGTCCTGACGAGCATCCACACGGCCCGGCGTGAACGGTACGGTGACGTAAACGCCTGCCGCTTTCGCAGCCTGCTCAACACCCACTACACCCGCCAGCACGATGATATCTGCCAGGGAAGCTTTGTTGGTGGTGCGCTGAATAGCTTCCAGAGCAGGAAGTGCACGAACCGCTGCGGCATTCACATCCCAGTCACGCTGAGGCGCAAGCGCCAGACGTGCACCGTTCGCACCGCCACGCTTATCGCCGCCGCGGAAGGTTGAAGCAGACGCCCAGGCAACAGAAACCAGTTCGCTGATGGAAAGTCCGGATGCCGCGATTTCCGCTTTCAGGCTCTCAATGTCTTCTTTCGAAGGGTTGAACACCGCCTGCGGCAGCGGATCCTGCCAAATCAGATCTTCTTTCGGCACTTCTGGACCAATGTACCGCGCTTTTGGCCCCATATCACGGTGGGTCAGTTTGAACCATGCACGTGCGAAGGCTTCGTTGAAGGCCTGCGGATCGTTCAGGAAACGACGGGAAATTTTCTCGAATTCCGGGTCAAAACGCAGCGTCAGGTCGGTGACCAGCATGGTTGGTTTGCGTTTTTTCGACGGGTCGAACGGATCGGGCATAATCTCCGGCGCATTTACGGCTTCAAACTGAATGGCACCAGCCGGGCTACGTGTCTGCACCCACTCGTATTTGAACAGGTTCTCGAAGAAATAGTTACTCCACTGGGTCGGGGTCTGTGACCAGATGACTTCCAGACCAGAGGTGATAGCATCTTCGCCAACGCCAGAGCCGTGTGTGCTGTGCCAGCCAAGACCCTGCGCCTCTATCGGTGCGGCTTCCGGGTCAGCACCTACATGGGTCGCTTCTCCTGCGCCGTGGGTTTTACCGAGAGTATGTCCCCCCGCAATCAACGCGACGGTCTCTTCGTCATTCATACCCATGTTACCGAAGGTGGCGCGAATCGCCGCTGCCGCTGACAGCGGTTCACCGCTGGCATTTGGCCCTTCCGGGTTAACGTAAATCAGGCCCATTTCGGTTGCGGCCAGTGGACGCTTCGCCAGTTCTTCCGGATCGCGGTGCTTCAGCCAGGTCGTTTCATCGCCCCAGTTAACGTCCATATCTGGTTCCCAGACGTCTTCACGCCCGGCACCAAAACCAAAGGTGCGGAAGCCCGAGTTTTCCAGCGCCACGTTACCCGCGAGGATAAACAGGTCAGCCCAGGAGATTTTTTGCCCGTATTTTTGCTTAATTGGCCACAGCAGGCGACGTGCTTTATCCAGGCTGACGTTATCAGGCCAGGAGTTCAGCGGCGCAAAGCGCTGTTGACCGCGTCCTGCACCACCGCGCCCGTCAACGGAGCGATAGGTGCCAGCACCGTGCCAGGCCATACGAATAAACAGACCGGCATAGCTGCCCCAGTCGGCTGGCCACCACGGTTGAGAGTCGGTTAAAAGTGCTTTGAGGTCGCCTTTAAGCGCGGAGTAATCAAGTTTGCTGAATTCTTTGCGGTAGTCGAAGTCTTCGCCCAAAGGGTTCGAACGGTTGGAATGTTGGTTAAGAAGGTCGACACGGAGTTGTTTTGGCCACCAGTCACGGCTGCTGGTACCTGCCCCCGCGCTCTGATCGTGACCGCCCTGATGGAACGGGCATTTGCCGACTTTATTGGTATCGTCTGACGTGCTCATCGCTATGCTCCCTTTTACAGTGTTACCGTTACGATATACGCCCTTATTGATAAGGTACAGTTGGGATAACCCACAGATTCGATAGTTAATTCCGTTTAATTACACTTTGAAAATTTGTGACTTTTGTACGTCTTTGGCAGAATTGCCGATATGACAGGAAAATAAAACCCTTATAAATCAAAAAACCCTCCGAAGAGGGCTTTTTTGTTACACGCCTGGTCTAACACCGAGCGTGTGGCATATGGCGTAACTCATCTCCGCACGGTTCAGCGTGTAGAAGTGGAAATCCTTCACCCCTTCACGACTTAAAATCTTCACCATGTCCATCGCGATATTTGCGCCCACCAGCTTGCGTGTTTCCGGGTCATCGTCCAGCCCTTCGTACATTTTAGACATCCAAAGCGGAATGCGCACATTCGTCATGTCAGCAAATTTCTTCGCCTGTTTGAAGTTAGAGACCGGCAGAATACCTGGGATGATTTCAACGTCGATGCCTGCGGAAACACAACGGTCACGGAAGCGCAGGTAGCTTTCCACATCAAAGAAGAACTGGGTAATCGCGCGGTTTGCACCGGCTTCCACTTTACGCTTCAGGTTAAGCAGATCGGCCTGGGCGCTTTTCGCTTCCGGGTGAACTTCAGGATAAGCGGCAACGGAGATATCAAAATCGGCCACGTCTTTCAGCAGCGCGACCAGGTCGGCAGCATACATTTCCGGCTTACCGCTACCCGGCGGCAGGTCACCGCGCAGGGCAACAATATGACGAATGCCGTTGTTCCAGTAATCCTGGGCGATAGCACGCAGTTCATCACGGGTTGCGTCAATACAGGTGAGATGTGGGGCCGCTTCCAGACCGGTGCGATCTTTAATGCCTTTAATGATGCTGTGCGTACGGTCACGCTCGCCGGAGTTTGCACCGTAGGTGACGGAGACAAACTTCGGTTTCAGGCTGCTCAGGCGATCGATAGAGCTCCACAGGGTTTGCTCCATTTCACTGGTGCGCGGCGGGAAAAATTCAAAAGAGACGTTAATCTGGCCGTTTACTTCGGCCAGGCTCTGATTCAGGGCTTCCCGCTGGTTGGCGTGAAAAAAGCTCATACCGTACCTCTATCAATCGCGTGTCGTTGTGTGTTGTTTTGTGAACTTCTATACGTTTAGACGTCCAGATGTAAAAATGACGGAAAAGCGGGGGGACGTCAACAGAAATAATCAACAATAACGGTGAGGTTTGCTCAGGGAATATGAGGAAAATTCATGATGAGGGTAATTCCCTCTCCCGGAGAGAGAGGGAAATTCAGGCGTTACAGTAACTTAGCCAGGCGGTTGATGTCGGACTGGATCGCGCCGGCGGTCACATCGCGCCCCGCCCCCGGACCGCGGATCACCAGTGGGTTATCACGATACCAGCGGCTTTCGATCGCGAAGACGTTATCGCACGGCAAAAGTGCTGCCAGCGGATGTTCAGGACGCACCGCCTCAACACCCACACGCGCTTTTCCGTTGGCCTCAAAACGCGCCACATAGCGCAGTACCAGCCCCATCTCGTTCGCCGCTTCCAGACGCTGTACCATCTGCTCGTTAAGCTCTTCGCCATTTTCAAAGAAATGGTCTATAGAACCTTCTTCACAGCCAGCAGTCACCAGTGATTCGACGCGCACGGAATCCGGTTCGATGTCGTAACCGGCTTCACGCGCGAGGATCACCAGCTTACGCATTACATCTTTACCGGAGAGGTCAACGCGCGGATCGGGCTCGGTTAAGCCCTGCTGCCACGCCTGATCCACCAGGTCGGTGAACGGTACGGTGCCGTCAAACTGCAGGAACAACCAGGAGAGCGTGCCGGAGAAGATACCGCTCAGCGCCAGAATACTGTCGCCGCTTTCAATCAGATCACGCACGGTGTGGTTAACCGGCAGGCCCGCTCCCACGGTGGCGTTATAGAGCCAGTGACGACCTGTTTTTTCAAACGCGTCGTGGATCTGACGGTATTTATCGGTGCTGCTTGCCCCCGCCAGCTTATTGGCGCTAATGACGTGGAACCCATGGCTGGCGAAATCAAGATACTGATCGGCCAGTTGTTCGCTGGCGGTGACGTCCAGCACAACCAGATCGTCATACGGGTGCGCACGCATCCACAGGAACAGCGACTCTTCATCCTGCTCGACGGCTTCATCATTAAAGAAGGCAAGCGCACGGCTGGCGTCCAGCCCTTCGTAGTTCAGCAGGCTGCGGCGGCTGTCCACCACGCCAGCGAGAATAAATTCAAACCCGGTACGTGCAGAGAGAGTGACCTGTTCGCGGGCAAACAGCTCCAGCCAGCGGGAACCGATGTTGCCTTTACCGAACAGCACCAGGCCAATGCGTTTTTCCGCGCGGAACAGAGAGGTATGCAGACCCTGAATCAGGCTCTCGGTAGGCCCTTTACGCAGCACGGCGACCAGGCTGATGCCCTCTTCGGACTGCCAGGTAAACTCCACCGGCTGTCCCTTCAGTTGCTGCCAGAAACGGTGGCAGTGCAGAGGGTTACGGGTGACGCCCGCCCCCACCATCGCCACCAGCGCCAGCCCCTGACGCAGGCGAAGTTCACCCGGCAGACCTGCTTCATCCAGAATTTTCAGCGCGCTGTCCGCCACTTCAGCGGTATAGCAGAACTGCAGCAGCTGGCGGTCGTTATGCACGCCAACGGCCAGCGGACGCACCTGAGCACGCTTTAACACCAGGTCGATGTCCTTATGTGCCAGTTTGAAATCCTGTCCTGCCGGAACCTGGAACTCAATCAGGCAGATGTCGTCGTGGCTGGTAACAATACGCGCCCCGGTACCGGAAGCCAGCACGCGCTCAATGCGCGTGGAGCCCTGATCCGGGGTGTAACTGCAGCGTAGCTGCAGGTCAATATCGCTGCCGGAGACTGGCTGCAGCGTGCGCGCGTGCAGTACCGGTGCCGCCAGACGTGCCAGTTCGCTGGCTTCGTCGAGACGCAGCAGTGGCAGTAAACAGGCATCTTTCACTTTGCGCGGGTCGGCGCTGTAAACACCAGCCACATCACTCCAGATGGTGACGCGGGACACGCCCGCCAGAGCACCGATTTGCGTTGCAGAGTAGTCGGAGCCGTTACGCCCCAGCAGCACCGTTTCGCCCGCGTTGCTGCGGCTGATAAAGCCGGTGACGACAATGCGTTTACCTGGATGTTGCACCAGCAGCTGTTGCAGTAACGGGTAAGACAATCCTTCGTCGACCTGCGGCTGTGCAGCACGCTCAGCGCGCAGGAAATCGCGCGCGTCGAGCCAGGCGGCTTCAACACCAAGATGTTGCAATACGGCAGCCATCAGACGCGCAGACCACACTTCCCCGTGGCCGACCACTTCGGCATACACCGCTTCGGTAATGCCGCTGTCCAGCAGGGCAGCCAGACGCTCAAGGTCATGGGTGAAGGCACTGATCAACCCGTCCGCTACGTCTGCAGGCAGCAGGCCGGCAATCAGCTCGCTCTGATAACGACGTAAGGACTGTTGCACCTGATGCGCAGAAAGGCGATCGGTCTGGCTCAATTTCAGCCAGCTAATCAACTGGTTGGTGGTGCTGCCCGCCGCAGAGACAACCATCATGTCCCCCGGCTGCGAATACTCTGTCATGATCCCTGCGACACGCAGATAACATTTCACATCAGCAAGACTACTACCACCAAACTTGTGCAGCTGACGACCCTTCGCCCCTGCCTGCGCTATCACACTCATGATTACCCCTTGGCTGCGACCCGGAAGCCATTTTCCAGATCGGCAATTAAATCTTCAGAATCTTCAATACCGGTTGAGATTCGCAGCAGCGTCTCGGAAATACCGGCGGCGGCACGTGCTTCAGGTGCCATACCTGCGTGCGTCATGGTCGCGGCGTGGGAGATTAAGCTTTCAACCCCACCTAAGGATTCCGCCAGCGTAAACAATGACAGCCCGCTCAGGAAGCGACGCAGCGTTTGCTCGTCACCGTCCAGTTCAAAACTTAACATCGCGCCAAATCCCTTCTGCTGGCGCGCGGCGATCTCGTGCCCCTGGTTTTCCGGCAGCGACGGGTGATAGAGCTTCTTCACCAGCGGCTGCGTTTTCAGGAAATCGACAATCGCCTGAGCATTGCGCTGCGCCACTTCCATGCGCGGCGACAGCGTACGAATGCCACGTAACAGCAAGTAGCTGTCGAAGGCACCCGCGGTGACGCCAATGTTATTGGCCCACCATGCCAGTTCCGTGACAACCTCGGGATCTTTTGCAATCACCACACCCGCGACCACGTCAGAATGGCCGTTCAGATATTTAGTGCATGAATGCAATACCAGATCAGCACCCAGTGCTAATGGGTTCTGAAGGGCCGGACTGAGGAACGTATTATCCACTACACTTATCGCTCCCGCATCCCTTGCGAGCTGACAAATTTTCGCAATGTCGACAACGCGCAACAATGGGTTGCTTGGACTTTCCACCAGTACCAGCTTCGGTTTCTCTGCCAGCGCCTGTTTCAACGCCTTTTCGTCGTTTTGATCGACAAACAGCACGCGATAACAGCCGCGCTTTGCCAGACTATCAAACAGACGATAGCTGCCGCCGTAGCAGTCGTGCGGCGCAACCAGCAGATCACCCGGTTTCAGGAACACCGTGGTCACCAGGTGAATGGCGGACATACCCGTATTGGTTAATACTGCACCTGCGCCACCTTCCAGCTCAGCCAGCGCGCGCTGGGTCACGTCACGCGTAGGGTTGCCACGACGCGAGTAATCATGCGCGCGGGGTTCATTAAATCCGGTGAAATTATAGGTACTGGAAAGATGAATCGGCGGGACAACGCAGCCGTACTGCTCGTCATCATTTAATCCGCTACGCACTGCAATAGTGGCCTGTTTACGCGTCATGGTGAAGGCTTCCTGGCGAATGAGGTGAAAAGTCAGGCACCAGAGTAAACACTGAATGTATGGACGTCAATACATCTGGACATCTAAACTTCTTTGCGTATAGATTGAGCAATGCTCAAATAGCCGTTAAAATTATATGCTTTAGTGCACGCTGCAGCGGCAATATCCGTGCCACGGTATCGTCTCTACGGTAAACTAGGCAAGATTACGGTTCAAAACCCAGAGTTACAGGTTTTGCACCCTTAGATAAATGACTGAGAGGATTAAAGGTATCTCATGGCTGAATGGAGCGGCGAATATATCAGCCCATACGCTGAGCACGGTAAGAAGAGTGAGCAAGTAAAGAAAATTACGGTTTCCATTCCTCTGAAGGTGTTGAAGATCCTCACCGATGAACGTACGCGTCGTCAGGTGAACAACCTGCGCCACGCAACCAACAGCGAACTGCTGTGCGAAGCGTTTCTGCATGCGTTTACCGGTCAACCGTTGCCGAACGATGACGATCTGCGCAAAGAGCGTAGCGACGAAATCCCGGAAGAGGCGAAGGTGATCATGCGTGAACTGGGTATTGACCCGGAGACGTGGGAATACTGAAAAGCGGATACAAAAAAGGCACCTTGCGGTGCCTTTTTTTCGGGAAACTTATTTAGCGCCCGGGATGCTGAAACGCTTGTTGAAGCGGTCAACACGGCCACCGGTTGCAACATCACGCTGCTTACCAGTGTAGAACGGGTGGCATTTGCCGCACACGTCCAGGTTCAGATCGTGACCCACGGTAGAGCGGATCTGGATAGAGTTACCGCAAGAACAGTTTGCAGTAATCATTTCGTATTTCGGGTGAATATCTTTTTTCATGGGAGAACCTCAGTTAAGGCCGCGTCGCTCTTCCAGCCCTAACGCCAGACACCACGCGATGTTGATTGTAAGTTCTTTGGCGTAAAGTACACCAAAGGCGGCGAATCATACAGAATTTGACCAACGTATGCAATCTGATCCGCACGCCGCTTTTACTAATGTGTATACTAACGCGCCACTTTTCAAGTCAGGAAGATTAGATGCCCGTCGCTCACGTTGCCCTGCCCGTTCCGCTTTCCCGCACCTTTGACTATCTGCTGCCTGACAGCATGAGCGCCAAAGCGGGCTGTCGCGTGACCGTGCCCTTTGGCAAGCAGCAGCGCGTGGGGATTGTGGTTTCGGTCAGCGATAAGAGCGAGTTACCGCTTAATGAACTGAAATCGGTTGTTGAGGTGCTGGACAGTGAGCCGGTTTACTCCAGCAGCACCTGGCGACTTCTGCTGTGGGCGGCGGATTACTACCACCATCCCATCGGCGACGTCCTGTTCCACGCCCTGCCCATTATGCTGCGTCAGGGTAAGAGCGCCAGCCATGCGCCGATGTGGTACTGGTTTGCCACCGAAGAAGGTCAGGCTGTCGACATCAACAGCCTCAAACGCTCGCAGAAACAGCAGCAGGCGCTGGCGGCGCTGCGCCAAGGGAAAATCTGGCGTCATCAGGTCGACGAACTTGAGATCAGCGAAACGGCGCTACAGGCCCTGAGAAAGAAAGGGTTGAGTGAACTGGGCAGCGAAGCGCCTGCACTTTACGACTGGCGAACAAATTTTTCCGTATCAGGCGACAGACTGCGTCTGAATACCGAGCAGGCCACCGCCGTCGGCGCGATTCATAGCGCCTCCGATCATTTCTCTGCCTGGCTGCTGGCGGGGGTCACCGGTTCCGGCAAGACCGAAGTCTACCTGAGCGTGCTGGAAAACGTGCTCGCACAGGGTAAACAGGCGCTGGTGATGGTGCCGGAAATTGGCCTGACGCCGCAAACCATCGCCCGATTCCGCGAGCGCTTTAACGCGCCGGTTGAGGTGCTGCACTCCGGCCTGAACGACAGCGAGCGCCTCAACGCCTGGCTGAAAGCGAAAAACGGTGAAGCGGCGATTGTGATCGGCACCCGCTCGTCGCTGTTTACGCCGTTTAAAAATCTCGGCGTTATCGTGATCGACGAAGAGCACGACAGCTCCTATAAACAGCAGGAAGGCTGGCGCTACCATGCCCGCGATCTGGCGGTCTATCGCGCGCACAGCGAGCAAATCCCTATTATTCTCGGCTCCGCCACGCCGGCGCTCGAAACGCTGCACAACGTGCGTCAGCGTAAATACCATATGCTGCGCCTGACCCGTCGCGCGGGAAATGCGCGCCCGGCCATTCAGCACGTACTGGATCTGAAAGGACAGCAGGTTCAGGCGGGGTTAGCACCCGCGCTTATCACCCGGATGCGCCAGCATTTGCAGGCCGGGAACCAGGTCATTCTGTTTCTCAACCGGCGCGGATTTGCGCCAGCTCTGCTGTGCCACGACTGCGGCTGGATTGCCGAATGCCCGCGCTGCGATCATTACTACACCTTCCATCAGGCCCAGCGTCATTTGCGCTGCCACCACTGCGACAGTCAGCGCCCAGTTCCGCGCCAGTGCCCATCGTGTGGTTCAACGCACATTGTGCCGGTGGGTCTGGGGACGGAACAGCTGGAACAGGCTCTTGCGCCCTTCTTCCCTGACGTTCCTCTCTCCCGCATCGACCGGGATACCACCAGCCGTAAAGGTGCGCTGGAACAACAACTGGCGGAAGTGCATCGCGGCGGTGCACGCATTTTGATTGGTACCCAGATGCTGGCGAAAGGACACCATTTCCCGGATGTAACGCTGGTTGCCCTGCTGGATGTCGACGGCGCACTCTTCTCAGCAGACTTCCGTTCCGCGGAACGTTTTGCCCAGCTTTATACCCAGGTCGCCGGTCGTGCCGGACGCGCGGGCAAACAGGGCGAAGTGGTTCTGCAAACGCACCACCCTGAACACCCGTTACTCCAGACCCTGCTACACAAAGGCTATGACGCCTTTGCCGAACAGGCGCTGGCAGAACGCCAGACCCTGCAGCTACCGCCGTGGACCAGCCACGTGATCGTTCGTGCAGAAGATCATAACAACCAGCAGGCCCCACTTTTCCTGCAGCAGCTGAGAAACCTCCTGCAGGCCAGTCCACTGGTGGATAACCAACTGTGGATTTTGGGCCCGGTTCCGGCACTGGCACCAAAGCGCGGCGGACGTTTTCGCTGGCAAATTTTGCTCCAGCACCCTTCGAGAATTCGTCTCCAGCATATCGTCAGCGGCGCGCTGGTACTGATTAACACCCTTCCGGAAGCGCGAAAAGTGAAGTGGGTACTGGACGTCGATCCCATCGAAGGCTGAAGACGGATCGAAAAATTTAACGTTCCTCACACTTTTTATGAAAATTCTGTAACCGATTCCATTAACTATCTGTAAAAATGGTGATGTCAGAAGTTCGGTGTTCAGGCGAGGAGAAGACGTTGAAGTCCAGCAAAGAGGTTGCACCGGCGACCATGAAAGACGTTGCCCAGAAAGCACAGGTCTCTACGGCAACGGTATCCCGCGCATTAATGAATCCGGATAAAGTCTCCCAGGCGACCCGTAACAGGGTTGAACAGGCTGCGCTGGAAGTGGGCTATTTTCCACAGGCGATGGGCCGTAACGTCAAGCGCAATGAGTCGCGCACCATCCTGGTGATTGTGCCGGACATCTGCGATCCCTTTTTCAGCGAGATTATCCGCGGTATTGAAGTGACAGCGGCTGAACAGGGTTATCTGGTACTGATTGGCGACTGTGCGCACCAGAACCAGCAGGAAAAAACCTTTATCGACCTCATTATCACCAAGCAGATCGACGGTATGTTGCTGCTTGGCTCTCGCCTGCCGTTTGATGCCAGCATTGAAGAGCAGCGTAATTTACCGCCGATGGTCATGGCCAACGAGTTTGCGCCAGAGCTGGAGCTGCCGACGGTCCATATCGATAACCTCACCGCCGCATTCAACGCCGTCAACTATCTCCAGGAACTGGGGCATAAACGTATTGGCTGCATTGCCGGACCGGAAGAGATGCCGCTGTGTCACTACCGCTTACAGGGCTACGTTCAGGCGCTGCGCCGTACCGGCGTCACTGTCGATCCGCACTATATTGCTCGTGGTGACTTCACCTTCGCTGCGGGTGGACAGGCGCTGGAAAAACTTCTGGACCTGCCTGAGCCGCCCACCGCCGTATTCTGTCACAGCGATGTAATGGCGCTGGGCGCATTGTCGTATGCCAAACGTCGTGGCCTGCGCATACCGAAAGATTTATCGATCATCGGATTCGATAATATTTCGCTTTCAGAATTTTGCGATCCGCCGCTCTCAACGGTCGCTCAGCCGCGCTATCAAATCGGCCGCGAAGCGATGCTTCTTCTGCTGGATCAGCTTCACGGTCAAACAGTTAGCAGCGGCTCGCGGTTGCTGGACTGCGAACTGATTGTTCGCGGCACTACCCAGGCATTGACTTAAAGTAAACGTCTTTCGGATACCCTTATCTGGTCAAAGCCCCGCCGCTTAAGTAACATGGCGGACTGACGAACGAATAAATACAGCGAAACGATAGTGGCACAACGAGATTATGTACGTCGCGGCCAGCCGGCACCTTCGCGACGCAAAAAGAGTAGCTCAAGGAAAAAGCAGAGTAACCTGCCTGCTGTCTCGCCAGCAATGGTCGCTATTGCTGCGGCTGTAGTCGTCGCCTTTATTGGTGGACTGTACTTTATTACGCACCATAAAAAAGAAGAGTCTGAGGCGCTTCAGGCCAGTAAAGTGGCCGGAAATGGTCTTCCTCCGAAGCCTGAAGAACGCTGGCGCTATATCAAAGAGCTGGAAAGCCGTCAGCCTGGCGTACGTGCGCCAACCGAGCCTTCCGCAGGTGGAGAAGTGCAGAATGCGAATCAGCTGACGGATGAACAGCGTCAGTTGTTGGCACAAATGCAGGCTGATATGCGCCAGCAACCCACGCAGCTGAATGAAGTCCCGTGGAATGAACAGACTCCGGCACAGCGTCAGCAAACGTTACAGCGACGTCAGGCGCAACAGCAAATTCAGCAACAGCAACAGCAGCAACAACAGTGGGCGCAAACCCAGCCGGTGCAGCAGCCGAAAGCACAGCCGCGGGTAACGGAACAGCCTTACCAGCAGCAGACGCGTACGGTGCAGTCCCAGCCGGTTCAGCAACAGCCGAAGACTCAGCCGCAGAAGCAAACGGCTCAGCCGTATCAGGATCTCTTGCAGACGCCAGCGCATACCACCGCTCAGCAGCCGAAAACGCAGCAGGCCGCGCCGATCACTAAAGAGACCGAGGCACCGAAGCAGACGGCAGAGAAAAAAGACGAGCGCCGCTGGATGGTTCAGTGCGGTTCGTTTAAAGGTGCAGAGCAGGCGGAAACGGTGCGCGCGCAGCTGGCCTTTGAAGGGTTTGATTCACGTATTACCACCAACAATGGCTGGAATCGCGTGGTGATTGGCCCGGTGAAAGGCAAAGAAAATGCTGATGGCACCATTTCACGTTTGAAAGTCGCCGGTCACACAAACTGTATTCGACTCGCATCCGGGGGTTGAAACCCCCAATTTCCCCCCCATCTATCATTCTATTCAGCCCTGAGCACAGGCTCAGGGCTTCTGTTTCCCGATTCTGTAACCAGGGGGTCTGCTCGTGACAACAATAGTAAGTGTACGCCGTAACGGCCATGTGGTAATCGCCGGTGATGGCCAGGCCACACTGGGTAATACCGTCATGAAAGGCAACGTGAAGAAAGTACGTCGTCTCTATAACGACAAAGTGATCGCCGGTTTTGCTGGCGGCACCGCTGATGCCTTCACGCTGTTTGAACTGTTTGAACGCAAACTGGAAATGCACCAGGGTCATCTGGTGAAAGCCGCCGTTGAGCTGGCGAAAGACTGGCGTACCGACCGCATGCTGCGCAAGCTCGAAGCGCTGCTGGCCGTAGCCGACGAAACCGCTTCGCTGATTATCACCGGTAACGGTGACGTCATTCAGCCGGAAAACGACCTGATTGCCATCGGCTCTGGCGGCCCTTATGCCCAGGCTGCAGCCCGCGCGCTGTTGGAAAATACCGACATGAACGCGCGAGATATCGCGGTGAAGGCGTTGGATATTGCAGGTGATATCTGCATTTATACCAACCACAACCACACCATCGAAGAATTACCGTCTAAAGCGTAAGGATCTCCCATGTCTGAAATGACCCCACGCGAAATTGTTAGCGAACTAAACAAACATATTATCGGCCAGGATAACGCCAAGCGCTCCGTGGCGATCGCCCTGCGTAACCGCTGGCGTCGTATGCAGCTTGACGAAGAGCTGCGCCATGAAGTGACGCCGAAAAACATTCTGATGATCGGCCCAACCGGCGTCGGTAAAACCGAGATCGCCCGTCGTCTGGCGAAGCTGGCTAACGCACCGTTCATCAAAGTTGAAGCCACCAAGTTCACCGAAGTAGGTTATGTCGGTAAAGAAGTGGATTCTATCATCCGCGATCTGACCGATTCTGCTATCAAAATGGTGCGCGTTCAGGCGATTGAGAAAAACCGCTACCGCGCGGAAGAGATGGCCGAAGAGCGCATTCTCGACGTGCTGATCCCACCGGCAAAAAACAACTGGGGCCAGGCTGAACAACAGTCTGAACCTTCAGCTGCACGTCAGGCGTTCCGCAAAAAACTGCGTGAAGGCCAGCTGGATGATAAAGAGATTGAGATCGATCTCGCGGCCGCACCGATGGGCGTGGAAATCATGGCGCCTCCAGGCATGGAAGAGATGACCAGCCAGCTGCAGTCCATGTTCCAGAACCTGGGCGGCCAAAAGCAAAAAGCGCGTAAGCTGAAAATCAAGGACGCGATGAAGCTGCTTATCGAAGAAGAAGCGGCAAAACTGGTGAACCCGGAAGAGCTGAAACAGGATGCTATCGAAGCGGTTGAGCAGCACGGTATCGTGTTTATCGACGAAATCGATAAAATCTGTAAACGTGGCGGCAACAGCTCCGGCCCGGATGTGTCCCGTGAAGGCGTTCAGCGCGACCTGCTGCCGCTGGTCGAAGGCTGCACCGTTTCCACTAAGCACGGCATGGTAAAAACGGACCACATTCTGTTTATCGCCTCCGGTGCATTCCAGGTTGCCAGCCCGTCTGACCTGATCCCGGAACTGCAGGGTCGTCTGCCCATCCGCGTTGAGCTGCAGGCGCTGACCACTGAAGATTTCGAACGTATCCTGACCGAGCCAAATGCCTCTGCTACCGTACAGTACAAAGCGCTGATGGCGACCGAAGGTGTGAACCTCGAGTTCACCCAAGATGGTATCAAACGTATCGCCCAGGCCGCATGGCAGGTGAACGAAACCACCGAGAACATCGGTGCGCGTCGTCTCCATACCGTTCTGGAACGCCTGGTGGAAGATATCTCTTATGATGCGAGCGACCTTAACGGTCAAACCATCACCATTGACGCAGAATATGTGAGTAAACATCTGGATGCGTTAGTGGCAGATGAAGATCTGAGCCGTTTTATCCTATAATCGCGGTTACTGGATTCTCATCACGTTTAATGGGGGCTAATGCCCCCATTTTTATTGGCTAAATAACTATGACTGATATCAGCCGTACTCAGGCGTGGCTCGAAAGTCTGCGCCCTAAAACACTTCCTCTGGCCTTTGCTGCGATTGTCGTCGGTACGGCTCTTGCCTGGTGGCAAGGTTATTTTGACCCGTTGGTCGCGGCACTGGCATTGATTACCGCCGGCCTGCTGCAAATTCTCTCCAATCTCGCCAACGATTACGGTGACGCGGTAAAAGGCAGCGATAAACCTGACCGTATCGGGCCACTGCGCGGGATGCAGAAAGGGGTGATTACTCAGGCGCAGATGAAACGCGCATTGATTATCACCGTGGTGCTGATTTGTTTATCGGGTCTGGCACTGGTGACGGTGGCGTCTAAAACCACCAGCGATTTTATTGGCTTCCTGGTGTTAGGTTTATTGGCCATTGTCGCGGCCATCACCTACACCGTCGGCACGCGTCCTTATGGTTATATTGGTCTGGGTGATATTTCCGTGCTGGTGTTCTTCGGCTGGCTGAGCGTGATGGGAAGCTGGTACTTACAGGCGCATACCCTTATCCCTGCTCTGTTCCTGCCTGCAACCGCCTGCGGACTGCTGGCAACGGCGGTGCTCAACATCAACAACCTGCGCGATATCGACAGCGATCGTGAGAACGGTAAGAACACGCTGGCGGTACGTCTGGGTCCGGTTAACGCGCGCCGCTACCACGCCTGCCTGCTGATGGGTGCGCTGGTCTGCCTGGCACTGTTTAACCTGATCTCGCTGCACAGCGTATGGGGTTGGCTGTTTGTACTTGCCGCACCCCTGCTGATTAAGCAGGCGCGATTTGTCATGCGCGAACTGAGCCCTGCAGCCATGCCACCGATGCTGGAACGCACGGTAAAAGGCGCACTCCTAACTAACCTGTTGTTCGTCATCGGGATTGTCTTAAGCCAGACACTTCGTTAGCTGACAAATATCAATTAACAATTGATGATTTTGCCAACAACGCATTTCGCACGATATACTGAACACATTCGCAGCAACTGAGCGTTAAACCTATGAAATACGATACCTCCGAGCTTTGTGACATCTACCAGGAAGATGTCAACGTCGTTGAACCGCTGTTCTCCAACTTTGGTGGGCGGTCGTCGTTTGGCGGACAAATCGTCACGGTGAAATGTTTCGAGGACAACGGGTTGCTGTACGATCTGCTCGAACAGAATGGCCGTGGCCGCGTTCTGTTAGTTGACGGCGGGGGTTCCGTGCGTCGCGCGCTTATTGATGCTGAGCTGGCTCGCCTTGCCGTGCAAAACGAGTGGGAAGGGATTGTGGTTTACGGTTCCGTGCGCCAGGTGGACGATCTTGAAGATCTGGATATTGGTATTCAGGCCATCGCCGCCATTCCGGTCGGTGCGGCGGGTGAAGGCATTGGCGAAAGCGACGTGCGCGTGAATTTCGGCGGCGTGACCTTCTTCTCCGGTGACCATCTGTACGCCGATAACACCGGCATAATCCTTTCCGAAGATCCGCTGGATATCGAGTAATAAAACCGTAAGCGTGGGCCATAAAAAAACCGCCAACAGCAATGTGGCGGTTTTTTTGTCCCTCGGGATTCGCGGTCCGTTGGGTTATCTTGCAACCTTTAACCAGGATTTTTATCTTACCCTGGTTCATTCCTCTGGTAACCCCCGTCGACCCTTTATAAATTCCTAATGTCCTCTGAAGGCCTTAACTACGCTACTGTTGCTCATTATGATGCACCGTCCCTTTCCGCCATCTCGCACATGGGCATCGGTCCAGGGAAAGGTGTATTCACAACCGTAAAGCAACCTTTAACCGGGCTTGTGTCCACCGACTTATCACCGGTGGTGAACGGTGGAGCGGTTAGCTGCAGGGACCGAATAATGAAACGCTATTTATGTATCGCGTTCATTGTCGCCAGCGTACTCGTTGTAAAGAGTGATGAACCGAATGTGTTCGTTGCTTTTGCTATGACAGCGCAGGACAAGTAGCGTTAAGGCCGCCTCTGGCGGCCTTTTTTATAATTGGCATAAAAAAGCCGGGTAGCGGCATCGCCTTACCCGGCCTGTTCAGTTCATTCCAATGGGAATCAGACTTCTTCCATACGTCCCAGCAGCGCCTGCAGGCGATCCTGCCAACCGTTCTGCTGTTCGCGCAGCTGGTTGTTTTCGCGCTCCAGTTCTTCGCGGCCGTGCTGAGCGTTCTGAACTTCCTGCGCCAGGCTGTTGTTCTTCTCTTTCAGCTCTTCAATTTCCATCTGCAGCAGGGTGATGGTGTCAATCGCCTGCTGTACTTTCGATTCCAGTTTCTCAAACACTTCTAAAGACATGATGCTACCTCTCCTGAATTGCAAGGCGACGCTTTAACGTAAACGCGCACGACATATACCATCGATTGTATGGAGCACGGCGCTCTGTGTCCAGCGACACACCGCGCAGATCGCGGTTTGCAACACTTTTAGGTCTGGTCCTGGTGCGTTCGCGTCATATCACCCTAAATTGTTAACTCATTCGTTAATGAAATGATTCAGCTCACATTCCGCCACTGATGCAAAAATGTGCTTTATGGCGCGAAAACGCTCATTTTATGACGAAGACCACACATTTTGATTTCGATATTTCTCGTTTTTGCTCGTTAACGATAAATTAACACTATGTCTACAGGGCATCGTGGCTGTCACGGGCGGCCATGCTAACAATAAACATCAATTTCTTCAGGATTCCGATTATGAGTCAGACATCAACCTTAAAAGGCCAGTGCATTGCCGAGTTCCTTGGTACCGGGTTGTTGATATTCTTCGGAGTGGGCTGTGTCGCTGCACTGAAAGTGGCGGGTGCCAGTTTTGGTCAGTGGGAAATCAGTATTATCTGGGGTCTGGGCGTGGCGATGGCCATCTACCTGACTGCAGGTGTTTCTGGTGCACATCTTAACCCGGCGGTGACTATCGCACTGTGGCTGTTCGCGTGCTTCGAAGGACGCAAAGTTGTTCCATTCATTCTTTCTCAGTTTGCCGGCGCGTTTTGCGCAGCGGCGTTAGTTTACGGGCTTTATTACAATCTTTTCATCGACTTCGAACAGACGCATCATATGGTGCGCGGCAGTGTCGAAAGTCTGGACCTGGCAGGCATCTTCTCAACCTACCCTAACCCGCATATCAATTTTGTGCAGGCGTTCGCAGTTGAAATGGTGATTACCGCTATCCTGATGGGCGTTATCCTGGCGCTGACTGACGACGGAAACGGCATTCCGCGCGGCCCGCTGGCACCCCTGCTGATTGGCCTGCTGATTGCGGTGATTGGCGCATCAATGGGCCCGCTGACTGGGTTTGCGATGAACCCGGCACGTGATATCGGACCAAAAGCGTTCGCCTTTATCGCAGGCTGGGGCGACGTCGCCTTCACCGGTGGTAAAGACATTCCTTACTTCCTGGTTCCGCTGTTTGCGCCGGTTGTCGGGGCTGCGTTGGGTGCATTTAGCTACCGCAAATTAATTGGTCGCCACTTACCGTGCGACACCTGTGTGGAAGAGGAGAAGGAAACGACTTCTACCGCACAACAAAAAGCTTCGCTGTAATCTGACTACGGGACACATACCATGACCGAAAAAAAATATATCGTTGCGCTCGACCAGGGCACTACCAGCTCCCGCGCTGTCGTAATGGATCATGACGCGAACATCGTCAGCGTGTCACAGCGCGAATTTGAGCAAATTTATCCTCGTCCAGGCTGGGTAGAGCACGACCCGATGGAGATCTGGGCATCACAAAGCTCCACGCTGGTCGAAGTGCTGGCGAAAGCCGATATCAGTTCCGACGAGATTGCCGCGATTGGTATTACTAACCAGCGTGAAACGACGATTGTCTGGGAGCGCGAAACTGGTAAACCTATTTACAACGCCATCGTCTGGCAGTGCCGCCGCACATCAGAAATCTGCGAACAGCTGAAGCGCGATGGCATGGAAGAGTATGTGCGCAGCGCCACCGGTCTGGTTGTTGACCCGTATTTCTCCGGTACCAAGGTGAAGTGGATCCTCGACCACGTGGAAGGGTCGCGCGAGCGTGCAAAACGTGGCGAGCTGCTGTTCGGTACCGTCGATACCTGGCTTATCTGGAAGATGACCCAGGGACGTGTCCACGTCACCGACTATACCAACGCCTCACGTACCATGTTGTTCAACATCAACACCCTGGAGTGGGATGACAAGATGCTGGACGCGCTGGATATCCCACGCGCGATGCTGCCTGAAGTACGCAAGTCTTCTGAGGTATACGGCCAGACCAACATCGGCGGTAAAGGCGGTACGCGTATTCCTATCGCCGGTATCGCGGGTGACCAGCAGGCGGCGCTGTTCGGCCAGCTGTGCGTCAAGGAAGGGATGGCGAAGAACACCTATGGCACTGGCTGCTTCATGCTGATGAACACCGGCGAGAAAGCGGTGAAATCAGAAAACGGCCTGCTGACCACCATTGCCTGCGGCCCACGCGGCGAAGTGAACTACGCGCTGGAAGGTGCAGTGTTCATGGCGGGTGCGTCTATTCAGTGGTTGCGTGATGAGATGAAACTGATCAGCGATGCGTTCGACTCCGAGTACTTCGCGACCAAAGTGAAAGACACCAACGGCGTGTACGTGGTGCCTGCATTCACCGGTCTGGGCGCACCGTACTGGGACCCGTATGCACGCGGCGCGATTTTCGGCCTGACGCGTGGTGTGAACTCAAACCACATTATCCGCGCCACGCTGGAATCCATCGCCTACCAGACGCGCGACGTGCTGGAAGCGATGCAGGCTGACTCCGGCATTCGTCTTCACGCCCTGCGCGTGGACGGCGGTGCGGTTGCGAACAACTTCCTGATGCAGTTCCAGTCAGACATTCTGGGCACCCGCGTTGAGCGCCCAGAAGTGCGTGAAGTCACGGCGCTGGGTGCAGCATACCTCGCCGGTCTGGCAGTAGGTTTCTGGCAGAACCTGGACGAGCTGCAGGAGAAAGCTGTGATCGAACGCGAATTCCGCCCAGGTATTGAAACCACCGAACGTAACTTCCGCTACAGCGGCTGGAAAAAAGCGGTGAAACGCGCCCTGGCATGGGAAGATCACGAAGAGTAATTCCCCTCACCCTAACCCTCTCCCCACAGGGGAGAGGGAACTCGTCTCCCCACTCTGTGATAAACTTCGTGCAATTCCTTTTGATTGCACGAGTACCTCATGAAACGTGAACTTGCTATCGAGTTTTCCCGCGTCACCGAAGCGGCCGCCCTCGCAGGCTATAAATGGCTGGGTCGTGGCGACAAAAATACCGCAGACGGTGCGGCTGTCCATGCCATGCGCATCGTCCTTAACCAGGTCAACATCGACGGCACCATCGTGATCGGCGAAGGCGAGATCGACGAAGCGCCAATGCTCTATATTGGTGAGAAAGTCGGCACCGGCAAAGGCGATGCGGTGGATATCGCCGTCGATCCGATCGAAGGCACACGCATGACGGCGATGGGTCAGGCCAACGCCCTTGCGGTGCTGGCAGTGGGCGATAAAGGCTGCTTCCTCAATGCGCCAGATATGTACATGGAAAAACTGATTGTCGGCCCGGGTGCCAAAGGCGCAATCGACCTCAGCCTGCCGCTGGAAGAGAACCTGCATAATATCGCCAAAGCATTGGGTAAACCGCTCAGCGAGCTGACCGTCACCATTCTGGCGAAACCGCGCCACGATGCCACGATTGCGCAGATGCAAAAACTCGGTGTGCGCGTGTTTGCCATTCCGGATGGTGACGTTGCGGCCTCGATTCTGACCTGTATGCCGGACAGCGAAGTCGATGTGCTTTATGGCATCGGTGGCGCGCCGGAAGGAGTCGTATCCGCAGCAGTGATCCGCGCCCTGGACGGCGACATGCAGGCGCGCCTGCTGCCACGTCATGATGTCAAAGGCGACAGCGAAGAGAACCGTCGGATTGGCGAAGAGGAGCTGGCACGCTGCGAAGCAATGGGCATCGAAGCTCATAAAGTTCTCGCTCTGGACGAAATGGCCCGCAGCGATAATGTTATCTTCTCGGCAACCGGCATCACGAAAGGCGATCTGCTGGACGGCATTACCCGTAAGGGCAACATGGCAACCACTGAAACGCTGCTGATCCGCGGTAAATCACGCACCATTCGTCGCATTCAGTCTATCCACTATCTCGACCGTAAAGACCCGGACGTACAGACGCACATTCTGTAAAACCGTTTGATCGATAGAGCTTTCCGGCCCAAATGGGCTGGAAATCTTCACGACAAGACAGGAAGATAGACCAGAGAAACAGCACAGGAGAAGATCATGGCGGACTGGGTAACAGGTAAAGTCACAAAGATACAGTTCTGGACCGATACGCTATTTAGTCTCACCCTGCATGCTCCCGTTCACCCGTTTACGGCCGGGCAATTTGCGAAGCTGGGGCTGGATGTCGACGGTGAACGCGTACAGCGCGCTTACTCTTACGTTAACGCGCCAGATAACCCGGATCTCGAGTTCTATCTGGTTACCGTTCCGGACGGCAAACTCAGCCCGCGTCTCGCCGCTCTTAAGCCCGGTGATGATGTGCAAATTGTGAGTGACGCTGCCGGCTTCTTTGTGCTCGACGAAATTCCTGACTGTGACACGCTATGGATGCTGGCAACCGGTACGGCCATCGGTCCGTATCTCTCCATTTTGCAATATGGCAAAGACCTTGAACGCTTTAAAAACATCGTGTTGGTTCATGCCGCGCGCTACGCTGCAGACTTAAGCTATTTGCCGCAAATGCGCGATCTGGAACAGAAGTATGACGGTAAGCTCAAAATTCAAACGGTGGTCAGTCGTGAAACGGCAGAAGGTGCGCTGACGGGCCGTGTGCCGGCATTAATTGAAAGTGGAATTCTGGAAAAGGCAGTGGGTTTGCCGATGACGGCGGAAACCAGCCACGTCATGCTGTGTGGTAATCCGCAGATGGTTCGCGACACGCAGCAGCTTCTGAAAGATACCCGGCAGATGACGAAACATCTTCGCCGCCGGCCGGGCCATATGACCGCCGAACACTACTGGTAATCAGCGGTACTTCACCTCAAGGGTGTCTTTACCGTATTTGTTTTCGCTCTGGGTGCCAATAAACGCGCCCAGATCGACAATCATCATCACGAAGATAACTGACGGTAGCAGCCTGCCGACGACCCAGGGAAGAATGGACGGAAGCATCGCCCAGTTCCCTGCCACCAGCATCCACGCCAGAATAATCAGAAATGCCCACGCCCCGGAACGGCCGCGATCGTGCAGACGTTTTACCACCACGGCCGCTGTTGGCCATAGCAGACAGACCAGCGCAAAGGCCGCCGTTTGCGTACTCAGCCACGCGTTGTAAGCAACAAAAAACAGAACCAGCATGGCGACGACCCACGTCACCATCCAGATCCAGAAATCACGGCGTCCAATACGCCCTTTGAATGAAAACAGCCACTGCTGTATGGTCATGTAAGGTTCCTTATTATCGTATAGCGCGCATTTTACCCTGGAGTTGTGACCTTTTGACAAGCCGACCAGATATCGTTTTAATCATGAGCACTTACGGCCAGGGGCAATGTTGATGAAAATTTCGGCGCGTTCTCTTTTCCTGTGTTTAACGCTGCTTAGCGCGGGCTTTCCCCTGCATGCAGCCGAAACCACCGCCCCGACAACGGCGCCGTATCTGCTTGCGGGCTCCCCGTCTTTCGATCAGTCCATCAGCCAGTTTCGTGAAGCCTTCAATCAGGCCAACCCAACGCTGCCGCTGGATGAATTTCGCGCCATTGATGGTTCTCGCGATACCCCTACGCTGACCCGTGCGGCAAGCAAGATTAACGAGAACTTGTATGCCTCAACGGCGCTGGAACGCGGCACGCTAAAAATCAAAAGCATGCAAATCACCTGGCTGCCAATTCAGGGGCCAGAGCAGAAAGCTGCGAAGGCGAAGGCGCTTGAGTACATGAGCGCGGTGTTGCAGGCCTTTACCCCGGCACTGACGAAAAAGCAAAGCCAGCAAAAGCTGCAAAAACTCCTCGCCGCCGGTAAAAACAAGCGCTATTACGCCGATACCGAAGGTGCGATTCGCTATGTTGTCGCAGACAACGGCGAAAAAGGACTGACCTTCGCAGTTGAACCGATTAAGCTGGCACTATCTGACACTCTCGGAGGGGCGAATTAATGACAAAAAGCAAAGCCTTTCGAGGGAAAATCTCTATACTGATTCACAGACCATGCTGCCCGACAGGGTGGCCATATTCCTTAATTCGCTTATTTAGCGTGGAGAATTGAAATGCGACATCCTTTAGTGATGGGTAACTGGAAACTGAACGGCAGCCGCCACATGGTAAACGAACTGGTTGCGAACCTGCGTAAAGAGCTGGCTGGCGTGACGGGCTGTGCGGTTGCTATCGCTCCGCCGGATATGTACCTGGATCTGGCTAAACACGCCGCTGACGGCAGCCACATCATTCTGGGTGCACAGAACGTTGACGTTAACCTGTCTGGCGCATTCACCGGTGAAACCTCCGCTGAAATGCTGAAAGATATCGGCGCGAAATACATCATCATCGGCCACTCTGAGCGTCGTACCTATCACAAAGAATCCGACGAGTTCATCGCGAAGAAATTCGCTGTGCTGAAAGAGCAAGGTCTGATCCCAGTTCTGTGCATCGGTGAAACCGAAGCTGAAAACGAAGCAGGCAAAACGGAAGAAGTGTGTGCTCGCCAGATCGACGCAGTGCTGAAAACTCAGGGTGCAGCAGCATTCGAAGGCGCGGTCATTGCTTACGAGCCAGTCTGGGCGATCGGTACCGGCAAATCAGCAACCCCTGCGCAGGCTCAGGCAGTTCACAAGTTCATCCGCGATCACATTGCTAAAGCCGACGCGAAAGTGGCTGAACAAGTCATTATCCAGTACGGCGGTTCCGTAAACGCATCCAACGCTGCTGAGCTGTTCACCCAGCCAGACATCGATGGCGCGCTGGTTGGCGGTGCATCCCTGAAGGCTGACGCTTTCGCGGTGATCGTTAAAGCAGCAGAAGCGGCCAAACAGGCGTAATGCTGTTGTGGCGGGTGGCGCTTGCGCTTACCCGCCATACTCCGCTACAAACGACCCAATACGCTAAACCACAAGTAATCCAGCGGCAGCAGCACCAGATACGTTGCTATCGCCAGCGCCAGACAGAGCACCATCCCCGCCTTTGCAGGCACCTTCCCGAGCCCCATTGCGACCACAATTGGCGACGCCTGATACGGCAGCAGCGGTGTGGAATAACCCAACACCTGGATCATGATCACCGACAGCAGCGGGAAACCCGTCGCGTCGGAAAAACTCTGTGCCAGCGTGGTATACAGCGCAGGAACACCGTTGGCGGTCATAATGAAGTTGAGCGCGGTGGTAATACCGGTCAGCGCCAGGAAACTGGTGAAGGGGTTATCAGCGTCCAGCGGCATTATCCGCAGCAATGCTTCACCTACGGCTGCACCAATCCCGGTCTGCGTCACCACAATCGCCAGACCAAGAATGCCCGCAACATAAATACAGGTACGCATATTCACCCCCGCAGAAAACTCTTCTCCGGTGATAAAACCAATGCGCGGTAGCATGACGATGACCGAGGCCGCAAGCCCCGTCCACGCGGGCCCCACACCGTGCCAGCTCTCCGTCACCCACATCCCCAGCACCACCGCCAGCAGCCAGGCGAGACGCTTTTCATCCCGCCCCATCGGTTCAGACGGTGCCAGATCCTTCGGTGGTTTTGGATTACCGGGAAAGAGCCAGCAGATCAGGCCAATCAGAATCAGACCTTTGAGAATACCCAGCACGGGGGTGTGCAGCAGCAGATACGGGACGTAACTCAGGTGGATGCCGTACGAACCTTCCGCCGCACCGCTCATCACCAGGTTAGGAACGTTTGCAGGCAAAATAGTTGCCGAGAGCTGGAATGTACCGAACCCCACAGCCAGCGCCAGGCCAAACCACGCCCGCGAACCGTCTGCGATACTCGCCCTTTTCGCCATCGCAGCAACGATAGGCATCAGGAGCGCAATACGTCCCATATTCGACGGCATCACAAACGCCAGCGCATAGCTCAGCAGCACCACGCTCGCCACCATCAACACCCAGGAGTCGGTGAGCTTTGCCGACAGCGCACGCGCAGCCCTGTCCGCCAGGCCGGTTTTACGGATCGCCACGCCGAGCACAAAACCGCTAAACACCAGCCAGAACGCCGACGAGGCAAAACCACCGAAAATCACCTCCGGCGGGGCGATTCTGGCGGTCATCGCGGCCGTGAAGAACAACAGCGCGGTGATAAATTCCGGTAATAGCGACGTCGCCCACAGCACAATGGTGACGCCAACGATCAGTGAGGGCAGCAGTAGAGGGTGAGCTAACCAGAGCGACATACCTGTCTCCTGTAGATTTTTTCAGCAAGTCTACGGTGACAGGCAGCCGGAGTAAACGCGATTTATAGTGGGGTCAATTCAGGATAGTGCATTGATGATCCTGCAGTTCCTCAGCCGATGCGCGATTAAGGGTAAGCAGGTTACGTTCCGTTGCCAGTAAAACAAAAGAGCCATCTGACTGCTGCGCCATCGCCAGCGCAAAGCGTCCCATATGGTCGCGTGCTTCCGGCAGCTCTTCCGCCAACATCATAAACGGACTGCGCTGCACCAGCTCATTCTCCGTTACCCGACGGGCAAGATACTCATGCCCTTCCAGCCCACCCGGAAGAGGCAGCCACTGGGTGCTAATTTCGCCCTGAGCCGCGTTCAGCTTCTCGCGCACATCCGGGCGCAGGCAGGAGATATGAATATGAAAATGGTTCTGCGTACGGCCTGTCGGGGAGTTAATCGTCAGTGAAATGGCGCTGTCAGGCACCTCGGTTCCCCGTTTCAGCGTCATAAAACTGCGTGACTGCCACGCCAGCCAGAAAAAGTTCGGCGTGTGAGGCTCGGTCAAAAGCGGACTTTCTGTGCCGTTGATACGGTAGGTTGGCATCAGCAGATACTGCAGCGGTCCATTGCGGTCTTTAAACACCACATAACCTGCATCTGTTTTCACCTGCGCACACGGCGCCGGGTTACGGTTCTGGATCTGATTCGGCACACACTGGTCGAGAACGATATGTCGCAGCGCATCCGGATTACCCGCTTTCATCCAGTACCAGCCGCCTGCGGCAAGGGCGATGACAATCAGGATTAATAAGATAATTTTTTTCACAGCGCGTTCCCCGTATCCATTTGAAGTGAAAGAGTAACGCAAAATGATGACCAAATAAAAAACCCGGTGGATTTCTCACACCGGGTCACCGTGTCGTTCTTTGCGAAATACTTAGCGTTTGCTGATCTGGTCGAAGGTACCGCCGTTAGAGAAGTGATCTTTCTGGGCTTTGGTCCAGCCACCAAACTCGTCATCAATGGTGAAGAGCTTCAGTTTCGGGAAGACATTCTCGTATTTCTTCGCAACCGCCGGGTCACGAGGGCGATAGAAGTTTTTCGCCGCAATTTCCTGGCCTTCTGGCGAGTAGAGATACTTCAGGTAGGCTTCCGCCACTGCTTTGGTCTCTTTCTTCTCTACCACTTTGTCGACCACAGAAACGGTTGGTTCCGCGAGGATAGATTCGCTTGGGGTCACAATCTCGAATTTGTCTTTACCCAGTTCGTTGGTGGCCAGCAGGGCTTCGTTTTCCCATGCGATCAGCACGTCACCAATACCACGCTCGACGAAAGTGTTGGTTGCGCCACGCGCGCCAGAGTCCAGTACCTCAACGTTTTTATACAGCGCTTTCACGAATTCCTGAGCTTTGGCCTGGTCACCGTTGTTGTGGTGCAGCGCGTAACCCCACGCCCCCAGGTAGTTCCAGCGAGCGCCGCCAGAGCTTTTTGGGTTAGGCGTGATGACTGACACACCGGGTTTAATCAGATCATTCCAGTCATGGATTTGTTTTGGGTTGCCTTTACGCACCAGGAAAACAATGGTCGAGGTGTAAGGCGCGGAGTTATCCGGCAGGCGTTTGATCCAGTTTTTATCTATACGACCACGTTCGGCGATGGCGTCGACATCGTAGGCCAGTGCCAGAGTGACCACATCGGCTTCAATACCGTTGATCACAGACGTCGCCTGCTTGCCGGAACCACCGTGAGACTGACGAACCACAACGTTGTCACCGGTTTGCTGCTTCCAGTGTGCAGCAAACGCTTTGTTGTACTGCTCGTAAAGTTCACGCGTCGGGTCGTATGACACGTTCAGTAACTGGATGTCCTTAGCCAGAACGCTGGTCGATGCCAGCAATAATGTTAAACCCACGCCCCATTTATTCATCGCCCAGCTCTCGTGTGTAGTGTTTTGATGAATGCAGCGTGCCAGAAAGAGATGCGATGATTAAAGAATAAAAAAAGATTGGCTATAACGTAGAGGAATAAAAGCCCTCTCCGCAACGGAGAGGGCTTGAGGGATCAGTACAGTTTTTTCGCGCAGTCCAGCCAGTCACCTTTGAATGGACGTTTCATGTTTTCAATGGCGTCGATGATGTCATGGTGCACCAGCTGCTCGTTCTGAATACCGACGCAGCGGCCGCCGTGACCCTGCAGCAGCAGTTCAATAGCGTATGCCCCCATACGGGACGCCAGAATACGGTCGTACGGTCCAGGGGAACCGCCACGCTGGATGTGTCCCAGTACGGTTGCACGGGTTTCACGTTTGGTTTCGGTTTCGATGTACTTCGCCAGCTCGTCAACATCACAGATGTGCTCGGTGATGGCAACAATCGCGTGTTTTTTACCTTTCGCGATACCTGCTTTGATTTCAGCCACCAGATCTTCACGGCTGAATTCCACTTCCGGCACAACCACGAACTCACAACCACCCGCAATCGCGGCAGCCAGGGTCAGGTCACCACAGTAACGACCCATCACTTCAACGATGGAGATACGCTGGTGAGAAGAAGAGGTGTCACGCAGACGGTCAATCGCTTCCACAACGGTACCCAGCGCGGTGAAGTAACCGATGGTGTAGTCAGTGCCTTTGATGTCGTTGTCGATAGTGCCTGGCAGACCGATGCACGGGAAGCCCATTTCAGTCAGACGTTTTGCACCCATATAAGAGCCGTCACCACCGATAACCACCAGGGCATCCAGGCCACGTTTTTTCATGTTCTCGATAGCCACTTCACGGACGTGTTCATCACGGAATTCCGGGAAGCGTGCAGACCCAAGGAAGGTACCGCCACGGTTGATCATGTCAGACACGCTGTAACGGTCGAGCTGAACCATACGGTCTTCGTACAGACCCAGGTAACCATCATAGATACCAAAAACTTCCAGACCTTCCGTCAGCGCTGCACGGACAACCCCACGAATTGCCGCGTTCATGCCCGGCGCATCACCGCCGCTTGTCAACACACCGATTTTCTTAATCATGACTACCTCTGAACTTAGGAATGCAAAATTGAAATCTGTTGCCGGAAGAAACTTATCGACCAACGAATACTGCAAATAGTATATCAATCACTTCCAGCTGAATTGATTCAGGTCAGACCAAATGGCGGTAATTTATACACAAAATGCTGGCCTGGCTCACTTTTTTACAACGAATTACGAAAGCCCAACATGTCCAGGTACAACCGAGCAGGGATCCTGGTGAATAATGACGTCTGAACCAGGAAAACGCTGCAAAATCGCCTGCTCGACCTGCTCAGCGATAACGTGAGCCTGAACCAGTGGCAGGTTGTCTTCCATTTCAATGTGAATCTGAATAAAGCGGGTCGGCCCTGACTGCCGCGTTCGAAGATCGTGCGCACCACTGACACCAGGCCAGGAGGTCACAATAGTAAAAATTTCATTACGTTCTGAGTCCGGGAGAGCGCGATCAAGCAGCGATTGCACCGCTTCATACCCCATCCGTAAGGCACTATATAAAATATAGATACCAATCCCTAACGCGAACAACGCATCGGCCCGATGCCAGCCGTACCAGGCCAGACCGAGCGCAATAAGAATAGCCCCATTCATCATAACATCAGATTGATAATGAAGCATATCCGCCCGTACTGCCTGACTTTGCGTTTTGCGAACGACCCAGCGCTGGAACGTTACCAGAACAAGTGTGCATATAAGTGCAACGACTGTCACAACGACGCCCACGCCGGGATCGTTCATCGGGGTCGGCGAGACGAGATGCTGAATGCCGGTTAAAAACAGGAACAGTGCAGACCCGGAAATGAACATACTTTGCGCCAGCGCGGCCAGCGACTCCGCCTTGCCGTGCCCAAACGTGTGCTCTTCATCCGCCGGTTGCAGCGAGTAACGCACTACCAGCAGGTTGGTCAGTGAGGCTGCAATATCCATCAATGAGTCTACCAGCGCCGCCAGAATACTGACCGAACCGGTATACCACCAGGCAAAGATTTTGATCAGTAGCAGGCTAGAGGCCATGACGGTTGCCGCAATGGCAGCCCGGCTTACCAGCCTTCCATAGGATTGATTCATAAACACTCCTGTCATGTCATGCCGCTAGTATAACGGAAGCGTGAGGAGTCAAAGGATGAATAAACGGTTAACAAATTAGAATGAAGGCAAAAAAAACCCCCACATCATGTGGGGGAAGACAGGGATGGTGTCTATGGCAAGGAAAACAGGGTTTACTGGTTACTACGGGTACTGCTATTGCTACTGAAAAACGTCGTTTCCGAGTTTCGCTGCATCCGTGCAACCTCACGCAACTGGTCCATACGCTGCTGATGTTTGGTGTTCAAAACCGCTTGCTGCTCGGGCGTTAGCAGGTGGAACATTTGGTTGCGGACCTTCGCCATCTCTACCTGGCGGGCAACCTGTTCCTGTGCCATTTTCTCGGCCTGAGCGCGTACAGCGCTTTCGTCAAAATTTTCTGCGGTGACAAGGCGATGCATTGTCTCCATTTCGCTAACATTAACAGGGGGCTGGTCATGTCTTGCCCTCTGCATCAGATCTCGCATCTGTTGACGCTGATGTTCGGTTAAACTTATGCCGTCAAACATATGGCTTTGGCTACTGTGCTGCGTTGTGTCCTCTTGTGAGGAACCGTTATCGCTGATGATAGCTACAGCAGCCTGGCTAAACGCACTGAACGCCAGCGTTGAGGCCATGACGGCAGCGGTAACTTTGCGCATCACTTGCTCCCAAAATCTTTCGTGTCGCGATTCAACGAGAGACAGTCTACGATTCAGGCTGCAAACATGCGTCAGGGGGTGTAAAACAACGTAAAGTCATGGATTAGACAGCCTTGATGTCGTAATTTCTGCCTCGGAGGTATTTAAACAATGAATAAAATCCTGTTAGTTGATGATGACCGAGAGCTCACATCCCTTTTAAAGGAGTTGCTCGACATGGAAGGTTTCAACGTTCTGGTTGCCCATGATGGCGAGCAGGCGCTGAGTCTCCTTGACGACAGCATCGATTTACTTTTGCTCGACGTCATGATGCCGAAGAAAAACGGCATTGATACGCTGAAAGAGCTTCGCCAGACACACCAGACACCCGTAATCATGCTGACCGCACGCGGCAGCGAACTTGACCGCGTACTTGGCCTTGAGCTGGGTGCGGATGACTATTTACCGAAACCGTTCAACGACCGTGAACTGGTCGCCCGTATTCGCGCTATCCTGCGTCGTTCGCACTGGAGCGAGCAGCAGCAGAATACCGACAACAGTTCACCGACGCTGGAAGTGGACTCCCTGAGCCTGAACCCGGGCCGCCAGGAAGCCAGCTTCGACGGCCAGGCGCTGGAATTGACCGGCACGGAGTTCACCCTGCTTTATCTGCTGGCGCAACATCTCGGCCAGGTGGTATCGCGTGAACATCTGAGCCAGGAAGTGCTGGGCAAGCGTCTCACGCCGTTTGACCGCGCCATCGACATGCACATCTCTAACCTGCGCCGTAAGCTGCCGGAGCGTAAAGACGGTCACCCATGGTTTAAAACCCTGCGTGGTCGCGGTTATCTGATGGTCTCCGCTTCATGATAGGAAGCTTAACCGCCCGCATCTTCGCCATTTTCTGGCTGACGCTGGCACTTGTTTTAATGCTCGTACTGATGTTGCCAAAACTCGACTCACGCCAGATGACGGAGCTTCTCGACAGCGAGCAACGTCAGGGCGTGATGATCGAGCAGCACGTCGAAGCCGAGCTGGCAAATGACCCGCCAAACGATTTGATGTGGTGGCGCAGGCTGTTTCGCGCTATCGACAAGTGGGCACCACCCGGGCAGCGCCTGCTGCTGGTCACCAGTGAAGGACGTGTGATTGGTGCCGATCGCAATGAAATGCAGATTATCCGTAACTTTATCGGTCAGGCAGATAACGCCGATCACCCCCAGAAGAAGAAATATGGCCGCGTTGAGATGGTGGGGCCTTTTTCTGTCAGGGACGGGGAGGATAATTATCAGCTCTACCTGATTCGACCGGCGAGCAGTTCTCAGTCTGATTTTATCAATCTGCTGTTTGACCGTCCGCTCCTGCTGCTGATTGTCACCATGTTGGTTAGCTCGCCGCTGCTGCTATGGCTGGCGTGGAGTCTGGCAAAACCGGCGCGTAAGTTAAAAAATGCCGCCGACGAAGTGGCGCAGGGCAACCTGAGACAGCATCCTGAGCTGGAATCCGGACCACAAGAGTTCCTTGCCGCAGGTGCCAGTTTTAACCAGATGGTCAGCGCGCTTGAACGCATGATGACGGCTCAGCAACGGCTGCTCTCGGATATCTCGCACGAACTGCGCACCCCACTCACGCGGCTTCAGCTTGGCACCGCCCTGCTGCGTCGTCGCAGTGGAGAGAGCAAAGAGCTGGAACGTATTGAAACGGAAGCGCATCGTCTGGACAGCATGATCAACGACCTGCTGGTGATGTCGCGCAATCAGCAGAAAAACGCGCTGGTCAGCGAAACGGTGAAAGCCAATCATCTGTGGCATGAAGTGCTGGATAACGCGGCCTTTGAAGCAGAACAGATGGGCAAGTCGTTTACCGTCAACTTCCCGCCGGGGCCATGGCCGCTGTACGGTAACCCCAACACGCTGGAAAGCGCGCTGGAGAACATCGTACGTAACGCCCTGCGCTACTCGCATACGAAGATTGAGGTTGCGTTCTCGGTGGATAAAGACGGGATCACCGTCATTGTCGACGACGACGGTCCTGGCGTGAGTCCGGAAGACCGCGAGCAGATTTTCCGACCGTTCTACCGTACCGACGAGGCGCGTGACCGCGAATCTGGCGGTACGGGGCTGGGTCTGGCGATTGTTGAAACCGCCATGCAGCAGCACCGCGGTTGGGTGAAAGCTGACGACAGCCCACTGGGCGGATTACGGTTAACGCTGTGGCTGCCACTGTATAAACGTTCCTGACCCCACGTCCCCCGATGTTGCATCGGGGGACGCTGTTCACGATCTTATGCCGCCTCACTGACCGACATAACTTTCTGTTTTTTGATGCGCTTCACCAGCAATGTCGAGCAAATAAATCCTGAAAGACTAAAGGCAATCATCACGCTGAACACATAGTTGTATCCGGTGATCCCTTTAAAGTTATCCAGAATCCATCCGTAGAGTGTGTACGCAAACATCGCGGGCATATAGCCGATAATACAACCAAATGCCATTGCCGAACCGGCATACTGCCGTGGGGTTCCAATTTCATCCATCGGTGCAAAGAAGATGGCGCGCTGTGAGAAGATGATGGCGCCAAACCCTAACGTTGCAACCATCCCGATATAAACGTTCATCGACTGATGAGGGAGTTGCATAAACAACATCATCGCAACGGCAGAAATCAAGAACGTCCATTTCAGGTAGACCGTGGGAGACCTGGCCACTTTATCTGCCAGGAAACCGCCCACCGGTCCACCCACCATTTTAAGGGCATACTGGTTAATGATCCCGTACGCCCCTACCAGCGCAACCGGAAGCATGTAGATGTCTTTCAGGAACGGGATGAAATAGGTTAAACCGCAGTAAGCCGCATACACAAAGAAGATGCCAAATGATGCTAACCAGACGTTCGGGCAGGTCAGAACATGCTTAATACCTTTCAGGGTTTCAATGTTTGCGCTGCTTCCTTTAGCGTTTTTGACATGGTCATCATCAACGATGAAGTAGGTGATAACACCGGCCATCAGGGTGATGAACGTGTAGTAGAGCAAACCAGCCTGCATCCCTGCTTTCCCTTCACCAAAGTGCACAAAGACGAACAGCGCACCAGAAGCCACAATAACGTCCACCACACCACGTCCAGCCTCCAGAAGCCCGAACAACCGCCCCTGTTCTTCTTGTGTCCCTAACAGGCGTACAGCTTTTAATAACACCGGCCAGTAAACGACATCAGCAAAGAAGGCCATCGCCGCAAAGCAAATGAGATAGCCAGTGAAAGACGGCAGCGTGGATAAATAGAGACCGCACAGCCCCACACCAATTAACCCGAAGGGCAGAAGGATCTTCTTAGAATAGCGGTCGGCAATATATAAAGAGAGGAAAAGCCCCGTGGTTTGCACAATCGTATATACCGTAAAACTGAGCCCTATTTGTGTGTTTGTCAGTCCCCAGTCATTTTGCATTGGGACATAAAAAACATCCTTCATGCTGGAAAGCTTAAATATCGTCCCACCACCTAATACCAAAAAACACAGACGAGCCCATTTATTCATGAACATATTCGACACCCTCACTGCAAATTTTGAGAGAAAACCGTTCTGTAATATATAAGAATCTTGGCCATCCCTGAAAAAGGAAGCCGTAAGACACTGTTAAATTAATTAAGCAGGTTGTTTTATATTTATAAATTTAGCGCATAAGTTACGAATAAACTCGACTTGAGAAATAGCATGCTCTTTTTCCTGAGCCAGACGAGCATCAACCAGTTCATTATCAGGAAGCGGCGTAAAACTTGCATCACGCCATGGTATCCATGGGTTATCGCCTTCATCATCAAAACGAAATGCGGGCGCGTAATAATCAACCTCCTCTTCCAGGCCAAAAGAAGTGACCTGGGGCTGGTCGTCACCTAACAGTAAAAGTTCACGCAACATCTGCTCTACAGGGAGATCGCCCAACCCTGTACGGCAGGCTTCATGCCCCCATCCTTTACCCTCTTTTATCACTTTGGCATCCTTGATATGCACCTGAGTGATGTAAGGCGACATTGTCCGTAGCGCAGCCATTGGCTCTTCATTAGCATTGATCATATTGCCAAAATCAAAGAGTATTGAGAGGTTTTTCATACCACTGTTTTTTACTAGCGTAACCAGTTCATGTCCTTTGAGATCTTCATGCTGTTCAATCGTAAACTGGATACCGCTATTATCAAACTGCGCCAGATAAGCGATGTCCTGCGTGATTTTTTCCAGTACTGAATTTAAATGCCCTTCATAACGTGGATAAAACCTGACGGAGGTCGCATCCGTAGCCTGCGCAATAGCAATAGCCTCATCCAGGGTCTTTTTATCTGATGCGCTGGTCTCTATATGAATATCCAGCCCGTATTGCTCGGCTTTCTTTTTAAAAGAGACCAGCTGCTCTGGCCGCATATTTCTCAGTGAAAAGGATTCACCGTCTTCAACATGTACTTTCACACCCGATAAATGATGCTGATGTGCAATATCCAGTAAATCTTCAGGAAGAATTCTCTCGTAGCGCATGTTTAAATGAAAGGCATAGGCGTGCAAATAAAGACGAATATTTTTTGCACGCTCAGCCAATTTTTCTCTGATAACGTTTTCCATAATTTTTCTCACTCATCACGAATAACCAGTTCGACGGATTCAAGTCTCCAGTACTCCAGATCAACCTGAACCACTTTTTTTTCAGCGGTGGCACGATGCTTCTCGACCAAAATACCGTACGTATTGGGTGCTACCCCCAACTCTTTGCAGGCAAGCTCAGGCATATTGACGGGTTTGAAAATCATCTCTTTGATGGTTAAGGCAAGCCCAAACTGCTCTTCCCAGACTTTAGAAAAAGCGTGATTTTCCAGCTTCGCCATAAACTCCGGGGCGGCTTCGGCATCAATCCAGGACTCATGGTAAAAAACTTTATGATCGTCCAGTCCGCACCAGCCGGTAATCAGGTAGGGAGCCCTGGAAGACGAAAAAACTTTCTCAATATGACGAGGGACGGTATCAACAACATCTTTGGTCAAATAACCCCAGGAAGGTTTTCGTCCCTGTGCACGCGCCTCCGCGTTAAAACTGGAGAGCGATTTTGGGTTGTAGATGAATCGCCGGGGAGAGATGAACCACCCGCTGCGGTTCTTGCGGAAAATACGCGACGCGACCTCAAGTTCAATTAAAACCTGCCTTAAGGTCATGCGTTTCGCATCCAGCAACTCGCACATTTCGCGCTCGGAAGGAAGTCTGGATCCCGGCGGAAAATCATTAGCCGCCAGCCAGCTTTCGAAGCGGTCTCTCAGGAGGTCAACATAGTTTTTTTCTTTCATGTCTCGCCATCTGGTTTAAACCAATTTGAAGACACAATATTTGAGCGGAGAAAATTCTCAAGTTTTTTCGGCAGGCTGACGCTATTTTTGTGGGCCAGGTATCAAGTTCAGGATTAGCGAGGACAGCGCCAGAAAGGCGCGGTCCTGAGGTACTGTCGTTTTTGCAGGAATCCCTATTTCCCCCACAACCGCCGCGAATTATCCTCGATCTTCCCGCTAATTCGTCGCTTCTGCATCGTTCTTGTCCAGCTGGTTGATAACCCCGCCGCTGACAGAAGGCGATGATACTGGTCGTCATCAAACGGCATATGCCAGGCTATCGCGCAGGCGTCATATACCGAGACATCGCTCAGGCGTGATGCCAGCTCCAGCGGCGCGTCCGCAGAGACTTGCCCGGCCAGCACCACGCGGTATAGCCAGCCGGTTTTGCCTGCCGTTTGCAGTTGGGCAGACATATCGCTGATGCCAAAATGGTAGTTAAGTTTGAAGCACGGTGAGCGCGGCTGCGTCACCTGAATCAGGGCGTCGCCCCAGCGGTAGATATCGCCGATAAAAACATTTCTCTCAGTCAGCCCTTCGGTGGAGAGGTTCTCGCCAAAAGCGGGGGCGACAAAGAGGTCTGCCTGCTCGGGAAATTCGGCTTTCCAGTGCTGATAGTGCTCGCGAGGATAGTGGCAAAGCGCGCGTTCGGGTCCGCCGTGGATCTTCTTTTCGGCCTGCTCGTCACCCGCCAGGCCAACCTCGGTTAACGTCAACTCCCCGTCAACCTGTACCTTAGCGATAGCACTCGGGCGGCTGCCGTCGTACTCCCTGACCTTGCCTGTAAATACATTCACCGGGTAATGCATTGCTGCTCCTTTTTGCAGAGACAAAAAAGCGAGCCATCAGACTCGCTTTTCCTTATTCCTTTCGCAAGTTTTTTAGCGGTTAGTTCACGGTAAGATCCAGCGTTAGCTTGTACTCAAAGGCATAGCTGGTGTGCCAGTCTTTACCCAGGAAGTGAACCAGCCCGGTGTAATGTCCGGCGGGTAAATCAGGGTTATCTGTACGCGCATAAGTGAATTTCGCACGCATCCCACCATTGGTGCTACAGCTCACTGCCGCATTAAGCGGACGCAGAGAACAGTCGGATTCTCTGTATCCTTTCAAATTCACCATATACTGTTGGCCACTTCCGTCGGTCAACATGACCGGTGTAGAAACGTCAGAATATCCGCCTGGTGCCCATTCCAGCTGAGTCGGGCCATTTGTTGGATCAACCGTAACAAAACCTAATGACGGGAATCCCTTGATCACTGCTGACGAATAATTTGATGAATCTGAGTTAATAACCCAGGTATCTTCAATGGTATTAATAAACTTCACGTTAGGGTTAGACAACGTCGAGTTATTAATGGAAGCCGTCACCGTTGCCATCCCAATATCATGTCCTGAGAGTTTGGCCGTGGCGACACCCGAAGCATCCGTTTTGGTACTGGCAGCAGACAGCGTGTTCATCGTGGTTTGCCAGTTTATCAACGCATCCGGAACAAGGTTCTGATTAGCGTCTTTTACCTCAACAGCATATGTTGCCGCATCCACGCCGTTGCTGAGAACGACCGATTTATCCACATTTAACGACACCAGTTCCGCCGTTTTAGCATCGCCGATAAAACTGACTTTGGCTGCTGTAAGCGACTGACCGCCTGCCGCCAGCGTTGCCGTCAACACAACATCACCCGCTTTTGTCGTCGTGCCACTGACCGTCGCAATACCGTTCGCATCCGTCACGCTATCGTCGCCTGATAACGTCATGGCGGCATCGTTACTGCGCCAGTTCACCGTTACACCTGGCAGAAGGTTGCCATTGACGTCTTTCACCGTCGCCGACCAGGTTACGCGCTCTGCGTTATCCGCCACGGCTTTCGACTTATCAGCTTTGATGGCAGACAACGTCGCGGTATCGGCGTTGCCGATATAATTTATCGTCATTGTCTGCTGAGAATGGTTAATCCCGGCGCCGACCAACGTGGCTTGCGCTTTTGTCGCCGTAAACGATATTTCGGCAACACCTTCGCTGTTTGTCGTACTGCTGTCACCTGGTGCGAACACACCGGTGTCGTTGTCAGTCCCCCAGTGGACGACTGCATTATCAATCGGATGATCGTACTCATCCATCACTGTCGCCTGAAGCGTGACGATGTCTTTACCCGCAATGACGCCCGTCGTTTTATTGGCCGTAATCTGGGTAACTTTTTCTGTTGCCTGATCCGGTGCAAAACGCATTGTTTGCGACGCTTTGCTGAAGCCATTAAACGTTGCCACCGCCCGGCAGGTCACGACATCGGTACTCGCCAGCGTTACCGTGGATTTTCCCGTGTCATCCGTCGGTTGTTCTGTCGCAGATAACTGATAATTACCTGCAGGCGTGACTTGCCAGCCGACGCTCCCCTGAGTGACCACATTACCGTATTTGTCTTTCACCGTTGCCGCTAAAGTGATGTTGTCATCACCATTCGCCACCGCGCTGTATTTACTTGCCGTAATAAATACCGGAATTGCGCTTTGCAAGTCTGGCACGATGGTTAATTCCAGCGTTTTCTCGCTGTTATGACTGCTTTTTGCCGTTACAACGGTAGGCATCGCCAGTATGCTGCTATACGTCACAGAGGTTATCCCCCCGGCGTCCGTCGTTGTACTGCTTTCGTTAAACACCCCCTCAGCATTGTTGCTTGACCAGGATACGGTGGCTCCAGGCACCGGATGGTTACTGTCATCCAGCACCGTTGCCGTTAAGGTGACTGTGTCTGAACCGGCAGCAATTTCGCTGGTTCTATCCGCGACCAGCGTACGTATCGCGGCAGTTGTGGTATCCGCGGTAAACGACACGCTGTCAGATGTCTCTTCATGCCCGTTAACAGTCGCTTTCACACGATAGTCCGCGACCTGATCTGATTTCAGGGTAACTGAGACATTTCCCTGGGCATCAGATTCACTTGTCGTCGCGGAAAGCACACCTGTCGCTGGCACCACCGACCAGGCCGCCGCCTCGCCGCTTACTGGGTTTCCGTTTTTATCCGTTACCACGCCAGTGAACGTAATACTGTCCACGCCGTTAGCCACTGCGGTCGCTTTGCTCGCCGACAGATCGCCAATCTGTGCTGTCGTACTATCAGCAGTGAATGTCACCACCGGCGCATTCCAGGCGGTTCCTGCTCCGGCCTGCGCGGTAAGGCTGACGTCCCCAGCTTTCAGCGTTGTCACACTGACTGACGCCGTACCGTCAACGCCTGTCCGGGACGTTGTGGAGGAAGGTTTCGCGGAAGAAGGCGTGACGTTCCAGTTTACATCTATCCCCTGTAGCGGATTGCCATTCGCATCCGTCACGGTCGCGGTGTAAGTCACTTTGTCTTTACCGTCAGCCACCGCGGTTGTTTTATCCGTGGTCACCTGTGAAACCTTGCCAGTGGCCGTATCGGCTATAAACATCAACTCAGGCGAATTCACCGCTGTTCCCGTCGCCGTATTCACCGAGACAACAACCGTTCCTTGCTGCGTGGCGGTGAGTGTCACGGCCCCCCTACCTGATTCATTTGTCGCATTCTGTGTTGCGCTCAACGTGCCTTGCCCCTGAACAATGGACCACTGCAACGCTGATGAAGGAACCGGATGATCGCTAGCATCGACGACTTCCGCCGTTAGCGTAATACGGTCGTTGTTATTGGCTGTCGCCTGAGATTTATCGACATTCAGCGTTTTCACCACTGCCGTTGTGCTATCCACGGTAAAGTTAAGTGCAGGAGATGTCTGCGTTTGCCAGCCCATCGTCGCCGTCACGTCAAGCGTTTCAATGTTTGCTGAAGTAACCTCAATGGTCGCTATCCCGAGCGCGTTAGTTTCAGTGGATGTCCCGGATAAGTTGGCGGTGGCGCTGCCCGCAGACCAGTCGACTGTCGCACCCTTCACCGGATTCTTGTTGGCATCTTCCACTTTGACTTCAAGGGAGATCGCATCCTGCCCGTTCGCCAGCGCGCTGGTTTTACTGGCCGTGATGGTTCCAAGGGTTGCGCTTTCGCTATCGGCAACAAAGGTGAGTTTTTCAGAGGTGACGGTCTCGCTATTACCGGCAGTGGCGGAAACAACGCCCTGCCCGGCTTTTGCCGAGGCGATCGAGATCGTCGCCACCCCTTGTTCATTGGTATTGCTCTGTTTATCGGCGAGATGTACCGACGTATTTGCAGAGTCTATCGCCCATTGCACAGGCTGATTAACCAGCGGGTGCTGGCTGGCATCTGTCACCACCGCGTTAAGCGTTATCGTATCCTGATTATCCGCTTTGGCGACGGTCTTATCCGCTTCAAGATGCGTCACGACGGCGGAATCGGCATCCGCGGTAAATTGCAGCACAGGACCTGCCATCGATTCGCCATTTTCCAGCTGTGCGTTGACCGTCAGACTGAGTACATCGTGACTGGTGATTTGTACCGTCGCATTGCCTTGTGCATCGCTGGTGCTTTGCGCGGCGGAGAAAACCGCGTGCGAGTTATCCCCCAGCCATTTAACCTGTGCACCTTGTACCGGCTCATTCCCCGCATTCACCACATGCGCCGTCAGCGTAATCGCATCCTGACCGTTCGCCAGTGCCGTATTTTTTGATGCCTCCAGGCGGTCAACGTGTTGAGAGGCGTCTGTTGCATCAAGCGTAACCACGGTTTTATTCAGCTTCGTCGTATCGTACAACGGCTGGACTGTCACATCCCCAGGCACGGTTCCACTGGTGAATGTACTGACATATACCCCCGCGGACTGTTCCTGGAACGCTGTCATTTTCTCGCTAACCGGGCCTGCACCCACGGTCTTTTTCCGTGCCGATGTACGAATCAACTGGCTGCTGAGATGACTGGCAAGCCCCGTAATTTTCTGCCCGCCACCGGATGTTATCGTCACCATCACCTGTGTGGTGCTCACGCCATCGGCTGGCAAATGCGTATTTTCGGACGTGGTATCAGAAGTGACCTGAGTGACGTCAAATCCATTCACCGCCACGGTCATATGCGCGGTATCAGATTTATTCCCTCGATTATCATAAGCCGTTGCGGCGACCACATAACTATTTTTCTCAGCGCCATTTTGCACATAATGCGGTAATACAACAAACCAGGCTCCATTTTTCTCGCTAATTTTGCCGCCATTTTTAACCAGATTATCGTCTTGCCAGACAATACGATCGACAGGGTATTTTGTCTTAACGTTCACAGTAACAGGCACTGTTTTTGATTCAACGCCTTCAATATGCTCAGGAAGCGAGAGCGAAATAAGATCCTGCTTACGGTATTCCAGCACGATGTTATTGTTACGATTAACCAGATCCATTCGACTGCCGAGTAATGTACGACGCTCTTTGACTTTTTCGGAGTCTAGCTGTGTTGCAATGGGTACACCCGGCATCCAGTTAACATTAAATTCGACCTGAGTATCATTGTGATCACCCTTACCCATTTTTTGGTTAAGTCCAAATGAAATAAGGGGGAATGGGGTAAAGTTAATTCCAGCAGTAACAGCATAAGGATTTTTTTGGCGATCATCATCGTCGTCACCAAACAATGCAACATCGTCACCATAATATTGTTCCCAGACCAGTTTTGCGCCGAGCTGAGGATAAACGGGTAAATATCCCTCCGTACGCACATCATAGCCATCTGCTACGCGCTCCTCGTAATCCTGATGCGCTGAAGATGTTTTCCACCCTGAAAGGCGCTTATAACCGTTGGCACTGACCTTAAAATAGTCCCAACCCAGTTCGCCACCGACACCCACTCGCTGGTGCGTATTGCCGGATATTTGCTGGTCATAGAAGGTGTTAACACCCCACATCCAGCTATCAGCAAAGTAGCGATAGCCAAGGCCCGCATTGACGATGTTACGATCGTCCTCACGTCGCCCGCCCAGCTGCGTGAACAATAAATTAGCCCCTTTATCATCATACAGCGGGAGCAGCAGATCCAGATTCGCACTTTCCAGCGAAAAGTTCTGATCAAGACCAATATTCACTCTGGCCGTACCAAATTGTTGCAACCACTGTTGAATTTCATTCGTGGCTTTACTTGAACCGCTATTAATCAATGAGTTTATAATAGCGTCGTTTTTATTATCCTGACTTAATAAGGAGCCAGCACCAGAAAGCATCCCGGCAATATCTTTCTCGCTATCGCGGGTATCTGAAGGCGTATTTTTTACTTTTGCAGTATTATTTTCACCACTTTTTGTATTGATTTCTACGTTCCGGTTTGATTCTGCATGCGCGGGAAACGAGAACAAGAATGCATTACAAAACGTGAAGTGCAGGTAAAAGAACACCTGCAAACATATCGTTATCTTTTTATTAACATGCATGGGTATTGACCTGAGAAGGGTGGAAACAAAAGCGTTAGCAACTGTCAGCCAGAATATTTTTTCAGGTCAAATTATATTCATGCAGATAAACCTCAGACGCTGATATTTTCTTAATTAGAATTTAAGTAAAAATAATCTGATACGCTGAGAAGGGAAAAATGAAAAAAGCCTGGGGGAATTAACCAGGCTTCATTTATGAATTAACCGGTGATACCGATATCAGGGATTATTTTTTAGCAGCAAAACGTGCAGCGGCTTCGTCCCAGTTAACAACGTCCCAGAACGCTTTGATGTAGTCCGGACGACGGTTCTGGAATTTCAGGTAGTAAGCATGTTCCCACACGTCCAGACCCAGGATTGGGAAACCGGATGCGCCAGAAATGGCTTCACCCATCAGCGGGGAATCCTGGTTGGCCGTGGAAACGACCGCCAGTTTGTCACCTTTCAGTACCAGCCACGCCCAGCCAGAACCGAAACGCGTTGCAGCCGCTTTTTCGAATTCCGCTTTGAAGTTGTCAACGGAACCGAAGTCGCGCTCGATCGCCGCTTTCAGGTCACCCTGCAGGGTAGTGCCGGTTTTCAGGCCTTTCCAGAACAGGCTGTGGTTAGCATGACCACCTGCGTTGTTACGCAGTACGGTTTTCTTGTCCGCTGGCAGCTGGTCCAGTTTGGTGATCAGCTCTTCAGCAGACAGGTTAGCGAACTCAGGCAGGCTTTCCAGCGCGGCGTTCGCGTTGTTCACATAGGTCTGGTGGTGTTTAGTGTGATGGATTTCCATCGTCTGCTTGTCGAAATGCGGTTCCAGTGCGTCGTAGGCATACGGCAGGGATGGCAGTGTATAACTCATAATCCTCTCCATTATTGTCGGGCGGCACAGCTGTTAATGCCGCGTAAGCAGTTGGTTCATTATAGTTAATTAAATGATATTGAAAATGATTATCAATGCCGTAATTTTTATAAGGTTATTTGCTTTTGAGAGATGGAGGAATTGTTATTTTTATCATTGAGTTAACACAAAATTACCCGACGGTTTAGTTTTGTTCTGCCACCAGCAGCGCATACGTGTCTGGCTCCAGGGCTTTAAAGATGTGCGGACGATCGGCAGGATAGCAAATGTAATCCCCCGCATTCAGCTCTTCCGCCGCGTCAATCAGGCCGACCAGTGCCCGCCCCTGGGTCACGATAATATGCTCTACCGAGCCCGGCGGATGCGGCTGAGAGAGTCGGTCTGCACCCGGTTGAGTCATCAGAAGGTAAACATCGCGACGCGCGCCCGGTGGACACGCCGCCAGTAAAATGGCTTCATAGTTAGCCTGTCCGGCAACCACTTTGGTCCCTTCACCGCGGCGAATCACCTGCGTGGTCGGCTGTTGTGGTTCCAGTAAACGGGCGAAAGGAATATCCAGCGCCACGCAAAGCGACCACAGCGTTTCCAGGCTAGGGTTGCCATTGCCAGACTCCAGCTGGGACAGCGTGGATTTAGCGATCCCGGCACGGCGGGCAATTTCCGCCAGTGAAAGTCCGGTTCGCTGGCGTTCTCGCACCAGACTTTTGGCGATAACGCTAATTGGCTGCGTCATATAACGGCCTCTTGTTCTTTAAATCGAACGAATCGTTCGTCTTGAAAAGCTACTCTGTTGCGTTCATTATAATGGATACACGTTCGATATGGCTAAAATTGTATGAAGCATCATCTCTCTTGCCTGAAAGGCGACACGATAAAAGCAATCATCCTGGTTTGTCTCGCCGTTGGTGTGGTCGGGATGTCATACGGCTCGCTGGCGATAGCCTACGGTTTTCCTGTTTGGGTACCGTTTGTGCTTTCCATTACCGTACTCGCGGGCGCGTCCGAATTTATGTTTATCGGCATTGTCGCGAGCGGGGGTAACCCTCTGGCGGCTGCGGCTGCCGGGTTGCTGGTGAACGCCCGCCATGTGCCGTTTGGCGTCACGGTGCGTGAACTGGTCGGCAAACGTGGTTTGAGTTTTTTGGGCTGTCACATCATGAACGATGAAAGCGTGGTGTTTGGCCTGTCGCAAAAAACGCCCGAACAGCGTAAAGCTGCCTACTGGTTATGTGGTTTAGGTGTGGCGATTATCTGGCCGCTGGGAGCGCTGCTGGGTGCCATGGTCGGTAAACTTCTGCCAGATCCAGAAACCATCGGGCTGGATGCGGTGTTCCCGGCCATATTACTGGCCTTAGTGGTTCCCGCATTTAAAAACCGTACCACGCTGATCCGTGCCTGTAGCGGCGCAGTGTTGTCACTGTCTGCCGTACCGTTTGCTCCGGTCGGTTTGCCGGTTCTGCTGTCTTTACTGGGCCTGGCGGCGAGGAAAAAATAATGGGAAACATGACATTCTTTATTCTGGGGATTGCCATCTTATCGGCAGGGACGTATCTGATGCGTCTGGGTGGTGCAAAGCTCGGCAGCAGGCTGGCACTGTCGGAGCGTTCACAGTCGCTGCTTTCTGACGCGGCAACGGTTTTACTCTTTTCCGTGGCGCTGGCGACAACCTTTTATGAAGGGGAACATTTTGCGGGTATGGCGCGCGTGCTGGGCGTGGCGTTTGCGGTGTTTCTGGCCTGGCGGAAGATGCCGTTAATTGTGGTGATCGTTGCGGCGGCGGTGGTAACGGCGCTACTGCGCCTGGCGGGTATACAATAAAAAAAGCGCCCCGGGGGCGCTCTTTCGACGGTAAAGCGAGATTATTTGTTCAGTTCAGCCGTCATGTGTACACGGTTACCGGAGAATGCCTGGGTAATTTTGTAAGATGACGCGCCTGCTTCCTGAGCCTGTGCAGCGATTTTCGCTTCTGCGCCGTCAATGGTAGAGGCAGTTGCGGTCACAGTCTGTGCTGCGAAAGAACCGAAAGAAGTAGCCAGAGCGATTACAGCGACAAAAGTTTTGATGCTTTTCATGATATAAACCCTTTCGTTAAGTTGTTTAGATAAGGCGCTGTGCCTTGATGAGATAAATACTAGACCTCATCACCAACAACTAAAAGCGGAAGGATTTGCTAATATCATTCAAAATTACTGATCAACAATTAAGCGCTGAGAATGGGTATAAATTGTCGCCCTTCCCGGCTTGCAGAACCCTACCAGCGTCAGGTTACAGCGCTCGGCCACTTCCACCGCCAGCGTGGTCGCCGCCGACACGGCAAACAAAATTTCAACGCCACACATCGCGGATTTCTGCACCATCTCATAGCTGGCGCGGCTGGAAACGAGTGCCGCCCCCTGCTTCCAGACGTCATTTTCACGCGCCCGGCGACCGAGCAGCTTATCCAGCGCCACGTGGCGACCCACATCCTCATGCCCACCGGCAATGTCACCTGATGGCAGCACCCAGGCTGCGGCGTGTGTACAACCGCTCAGTTGACCTATCGGCTGAACGTCGTTGAGGTGTTCAAGCGCATGGTCGAGATACGCCAGATTAAAGGTCTGAGTAAACGGCAGAGGCGTAACGGGTTTACCAATATCGTTGAGTTGCTCAACGCCGCAGACACCGCAACCGGTGCGTCCTGCTAGCGCACGTCGACGCTCTTTCAGCCCCATAAAACGGCGGCTCGAGAGTTCAATTTGCACTTCCAGGCCGTTGCAGGCCTGAACCACATCCATGCCGTAGATCTCCTGCGGGTGCTCAATGATGCCCTCCGAAAGAGAAAAACCAATGGCAAAAAGCTCGAGATCTTTCGGAGAGGCCATCATCACCACATGCGAAATACCGTTGTAAACCAGGGCAACGGGAACTTCCTCGGCCAGAAAATCGGTCCCGGGAGAATGGAGCGTTTTAGGTGTCCAGATGGTACGGGAGACTATGCCGTCAGGAAGCGGGGTATTGGGATCAGACAAAACTATTACCTGTTGGGACTTACTCATTTCACTCATCGTCACGCCCGTCAGGACGGGCATCGCCCTTTGCTGTTTCAGCCCTCTTATTGTCCTCCATTTATTTTGTAAGATCAAAGTGGGGCATTTCAGCCCCACAGCTAATTATTGAGTTGCAACAGCATCAAACGAGACCGTCAGCGTCTCTTCCAGGTCTTGCGAATTGCCGATTTTAAAGGCGTTGTCAGAGAGATAAGTGGTAATCATTAGGGTCGCGACCCACTGCTTCCCGATAACCTCCTGACCGTTCACGAATGAAATAGCGCTTTCAGGCGAGAGCGTTACCTCAGATGTCCCACCCTGTGTGGGACCATTTCCTCGCGGGGATGAGGTCAGTTGAACTAACGTTCCGTCGACACGCGCATTCCTGACTTTAATGACCGCGACACCCTTATCTGAAAACTGCCAGACCTTACTCTGTCTGACCGGGCCATCCACGTACAATCGGATTTTACGATCATCAGGACATATGACCGACACCTGAACTTCACGGCTAACAGACGCATAGCCGCGATAAATTTTGCTTTCGCTCTCAGCGCTAACGCGCCGCATTTCCCCCTGACGAAAGCGTCCATAATCCACTAACTTTGTCGACGACAGGATATCGCAGTCACCATCATCCGCTGACGCGCAAGGTATGCTCCCGAATACGCTACCCACCAGGATGACAGGCAGCAAAAGATGACAATATTTCATTTAAACTTTACTCCCTGTTTGGTTAGAGACATTTTCCGTTAATCTCTTCATAGAATTTCTGTGGATCGGCTTCAGGCAGCGTGTAGCTGAGCTTGCAGCGTCCGCCGTCAATGCTGGCATACAGTGGTTGACTGGCGGAAATATCGTTCAGGAAAATCACCCCATCTTCCGGAGCCGACGTCACGTATTCCCCAGCCTGATCGACGATTGACGTGCCTTTTGGCAGCATCGAACCATCAGGACGCGCGATGGCAAGTAAGACGCGACGCTGGCTCAACGTGGTGAATTGCCAACTTACCACCGCCCCGTGAGACGCCTTAAAGTCAGCACGACCATTATTCACATCCAGATTGCCCGGCAAGCTTTGAGTATTGACCTCAACAGACGTTTCCTGGAAAGGTGCCAGCGCTGGTACTACGGCACGGCCCCATTTATCGGTCCAGACTGGGCCACGAAGGGTGCCAATTTCAACGCCAGAGACTGGCTTATCAAGCTTCGTAATGGCATAGGTATCCGTCACCTGATAAGGCGAGAACGTGATCCCTTCATTATGGGCAACAATACCGCCGCTCAGTGCTGCGGAGTAGCTCATATTACTGTCACTATCTCCCCCGGCAGCAAGCGCAAGCGTGGTGTAATGCAAGTTACTGTTAAGAGAACTGTCCCAGCTAGTAACATTATCGTCATGATCCTGCGATACCCCGACGGTATAGCTATTTTCAGCGTTGAGCGAGCCCATCGCCCGGGTGCCGTAAGATCCTCTGCCTTCATTCTCACGATACCAGCTGTTAGTTGTTACGCCGGAGCGGCCCAGTGGGACGGACACATTCACATAGAACATATCGTTATCACCCTCCCGATCATGGCTGACATCAGACTGCCAGTTGAGACTTACGCTGAAATAGCGGAAGGATTTTGACCAGGACGAAAGGATGCTGCGGCTATCGTAATCGCTGTTCCAGGTTTGATTGCGGTAGTAGCTCAAGGAGAAACGTCCCAACAGGTTACTCGACCAGCTTACACCGACATTCGTATCATATTTTGTGGTCGAGAAATCGTCGTCATTGCTGTAAAGCTCCTGCATTTCGCGGTAGTCAGGCGTGCCGTAACTCCCCCCCAGCGATACGCCAATTCCCCAGGGCAGTGAATACCCCAGATCGAGCGTCGTTTTGGTACCATCAGTTTGAGAAAGATTATCAATAGACCCGAGGAAACCCATTGAGGCGTAGAAGTTTTGAAAGGGCACTGTGTCAATATTGCCCGAGAAGCCATAGTAATGGTTATCAGCCGAGACCATACCCGCCATGACATTAACGCGATTGTTAATCGACCACCCATTAGACATTGAGAAAATCCAGGGCTGCTCAAACCGGCTGTCTTCAATATTTTCGGCACGACCGATCGCAATAGAAAAGCCCGAAGCCCTGCCGACATGATTGCTACGAAACGAACTGGCCGCAACGGTGAAACGATTTTCACTCCCGTCACTTTCAGTGACCGTGACGTTTAAATCTGAGTTGAGGTTAGCAACGGGAACATCTTTCAGGGTGAACGGCCCCGCCGGCACCAGCGTAGAGAAGATGAGCTGCCCGCTCTGGCGAATGTCTACGCGCGCCTGCGGGTTTCGGGCAATCCCCGAGACCTCAATGCCGCTGTTGTTTTGAGATGCCATCGCGTTATCAGGCATCATCTGCACACCGTAGATCGTCGGAATACTGAAGCGACTGTTTGCGATGTTAATCTGTCCGCCCTGAACCATCACCCCATAATCGGTAAAGGTTCTCTGGGCGTATGTGTATAACGAGTCAGCACTGAATTTTTGATCGCTGCCATCACTGACCATTTGCGTACTACGCACAATCCAGTCACCGGCGTTAAAGCCCAGTTCAAACGTAGACTGAAAACGATCGGAGTTGTCGCTGGAATAATCGTAATGACTGCCGAACATGGAATAATTAAGCATTCCGGCAACGCCGCCGCGCACATCAGCCACTTGTCTTCCGCTTTCGAGATCGATCGCCTCAGGCGGAACGACCAACGATATTTGCTCCGAATCCGGCTGGGTTTCTAGCGTGGCTCCCGCCCAATATTGTTGGATCCATGGGCAGGTTTCACGTTTGATACTTTTAAATAACCCTGCATTTTCTAAGAACGCCTTATCAATACACGGCATTCCTTTCTCATTAAATTTAACGGGAAAAACACCCTGCTTTTTCCCATTAATCAAAACTGTGACGTCATGCGTGCCGGACGTAAAGCGAGGTGCTTCAGCATAATAGTTTGCTATTTCAGGATCGAGACCATCTGAGCGCAATGCATCAGTGTCAAATATTGCACGTGCTAATTCGATTGGTTGTGATGACGTTGGGACGATTTCAGCACGAATGCTAAATGCAATTGCGCTCAGACAAAAGACAAATAATCCTTTATTGACAGCCTTTTTCAATGCGGTCTCTCCTTATTATTATTTTATATCCGCAACAAATTCATCCGCTTTATATCCAAAACGGGTCGCGGGAAAAATCTTCACCTGTTTATCTGTGCCAGAAACCTTATCTTTTGGGGTGGCAATAATAGATTGACCAGGTAGAATATAGGTTTTTGGTAGCTGGAAGCTATTACCGGAGGGGAGTGAATTAACCTTTTGCTCCAGGCGAACCACATAGGGGGATTTATTCTCAACAATCAGATTCCCGCTTTTATAATGCCACTGAAGTTCTTTCCACGGTTCATAATTAACCGCAAGTCCTGCGGGACGGATAATAACGGGTAAGTTTTGGCTGAACACCACTTTAACTTTGTTCTTTTCACGTTGCGGGATTGTCCTGAAGATAACGCGTTTTAAGTGTTCAACGTTGAGTTTATCCCCACTATTTTTAAGCACAAATCGTACACGCTGCACTTTACCCGCATCGACGCGCACGACAGGCTGCGTCACTATCAGGCCGGGCTGCAAATCATCAGGCAGATCGATAATTTTGGTATAGAGCAGCTGCGCATTAGCATCGGTATTCTTGACATCCATGCTGCTCCCTTGCTCGTCTTCATTAACCAAAAGTAAGGAAGTATCGGGAACCATGCCGACGGCGAGAGCGTGAAACGACGTGAGCAAGCATACGCTTGCCAGCATCTTTTTCAGATGAAGCATAATATTAATCCTTTAATATTTTAAGCAATATTCCCCGTGTGATAACGGGGAATACCAGCGGGTGATTACAGGTAAACCAGCTCTACGGTGGTTAAACCATCCAGACTAGCTTCATCCGTTACATTCAGGTCGTTGGTTGGGTTAATAATGGCGGAAACGGCTACATCAAAATTAATTTTTGAACTTGGCTTAGGAGCCAGTGATGCATCACCGTGCGCACTAAAGCTATAGATTTCACTATTGTTATTCTTGATCTGTAAATATTCCTGACCACGTCCAGTCCAGGTCGTACCAGAATCATTAGAGAAGATGGGATCAAGTATCCCACCATCCTGATCGGTTGCCCCAATCATTGCAATCCCCAATGCATACACACCAATTTTCTTGTCGTTATACATCCCTAAACCAAAATAAAACTCTGGCGTAGACCCAAATCCGGTGGAGGCAAAGACCTTATTATAATTTGTGGTTGTAGATGAAGATGCACGCGTGTCGGTAAATGTTACCCCTACGCGAGTTGCTTCTTCACAGGTAATAGCCACTGGCACGGTTTTAATATCGGGTAAGGTCGTTGCACTTGTCGAATTTAACGATGAAACCTTGATTGTGCCGAAATCCGCAACGCCGCCGCCGCTTGGGAAAGAGGGTGTACAGGAGGAAGGCTGAATTTTACCCGCCACTTTAATATCGACGCTCCCTGCAGCCAAAGCAGACGTAGCAGTAATAGCCAATACGGAGGCAAGCAATCCTTTTTTAAAAGATGCGTTCATTTTATTTCCTTATATCTTGGGTTGCGTATTATTGTTTAATCATTGTTAGAAAAATGACAAACACAAAAAGAAACTTTGCATTTTTAAATTATCATCTGAAATAATTCTGATCAATATCACCAGGTATTCTTTAGGAATACAGCCTGAGGAAATTCTCATGACATACGGACAAACATTCACGCGGCATATTTATTGAAGTTAACAGGAAACGAATAAACGCCAATAAATAAAAAATAAATATATATAACTCAAGAACAAACCAATCTGGTTAGACCTCTTATCACCGTAATTTATATATTCAAACTTTAACTTCTTTTTACAAATTCCATCGTTGATATCCAGAATTTCCCTTAAGGTCATTCCAGAATGTTGTGACGCTCGTTGACGGTTACAGGCAAAACCTGATGTGAGACTGTTCACCTTTCAACCTTAAATTCAGTATTCCGTTCACTTCTTGTTAACGATACCGGAACACAGATAACGACATTGTGGTATCCTGATGATATCCCTCGGAGGAATGGGGGTTTAACCCAAATTTCCTCTTTGCGGTTCCCGAAAACCGTGAAGTTAAAAACACCATATGTAAGCAATGTCGAAACAAGGAGTGACCCATGCAGGTCAGCAGAAGGCAGTTCTTTAAGATCTGCGCTGGCGGTATGGCAGGCACCACGGCAGCGGCACTGGGCTTTGCGCCCGGCGTAGCGCTGGCGGAAACGCGGCAGTATAAGCTGCTGCGCACCCGTGAAACCCGTAATACCTGTACGTACTGCTCTGTCGGTTGCGGGCTGTTAATGTATAGCCTCGGCGACGGTGCTAAAAACGCCAAAGCGTCTATTTTCCATATCGAAGGTGACCCGGATCATCCGGTCAACCGCGGCGCGTTGTGCCCGAAAGGGGCCGGTCTGGTGGACTTTATCCACTCCGAAAGCCGCCTCAAATTCCCTGAATATCGTGCGCCTGGCTCCGACAAATGGCAGCAAATTAGCTGGGAAGAAGCGTTTGACCGCATCGCAAAACATATTAAAGAAGATCGCGATGCCAACTTTGTTGAGAAAAACGCCGACGGCGTCACGGTCAACCGCTGGCTCTCCACCGGGATGCTGTGTGCCTCTGCTTCCAGCAACGAAACCGGTTATTTAACCCAGAAATTTACGCGTGCACTCGGTATGCTCGCGGTCGACAACCAGGCGCGTGTCTGACACGGACCAACGGTAGCAAGTCTTGCTCCAACATTTGGTCGCGGTGCGATGACCAACCACTGGGTCGACATCAAGAACGCCAACCTCATTGTGGTGATGGGCGGTAACGCCGCTGAAGCGCACCCTGTCGGGTTCCGCTGGGCGATGGAAGCCAAAATCCACAACGGTGCGAAACTGATTGTGATCGATCCCCGCTTTACGCGTACTGCGTCAGTGGCGGATTTCTACACCCCTATTCGTTCAGGTACTGACATCACTTTCCTGTCAGGCGTATTGCTGTACCTGATGACCAACGAAAAATATAACCGCGAATACACCGAAGCCTATACCAACGCCAGCCTGATCGTGCGTGAGGATTACCACTTCGAAGATGGCCTGTTCAGCGGTTACGACGCCGAAAAACGCAAGTACGATAAAACCAGCTGGAACTACGAGCTGGATGAGAAAGGCTTTGCGAAGCGCGATACCACCCTGCAACATCCGCGCTGCGTGTGGAACCTGCTGAAAGAACACGTTTCCCGCTATACGCCAGACGTTGTCGAAAACATCTGTGGTACGCCGAAGGCGGACTTCCTGAAGGTGTGCGAGCTTATCGCCGAAACCAGCGCGAAAGACAAAACAGCATCGTTCCTGTACGCCCTCGGATGGACGCAGCACTCCATCGGTGCGCAGAACATCCGTACCATGGCGATGGTTCAGCTCCTGCTCGGCAACATGGGGATGGCAGGCGGCGGCGTGAACGCCCTGCGCGGTCACTCCAACATTCAGGGCCTGACCGACCTCGGTCTCCTGTCTCAAAGCCTGCCAGGCTATATGAGTCTGCCAAGCGAGAAACAGCCGGACCTGCAAACCTACCTGACGGCCAGCACGCCTAAACCGCTGCTTGAAGGCCAGGTGAACTACTGGGGCAACTATCCGAAGTTCTTCGTCTCCATGATGAAAGCGTTCTTCGGCGACAAAGCGACGGCGGAAAACAGCTGGGGCTTTGACTGGCTGCCGAAGTGGGACAAAGGTTACGACGTTCTGCAGTATTTCGAGATGATGCACCAGGGCAAAGTGAACGGCTATCTGTGCCAGGGCTTTAACCCGGTTGCCTCGTTCCCGAACAAGAACAAGGTTGTTGAGTCTCTGTCGAAGCTGAAGTTCCTGGTGACGATTGACCCGCTCAATACCGAGACCTCGACCTTCTGGCAGAACCACGGTGAATCGAACGATGTCGATCCTTCGAAGATTCAGACCGAAGTGTTCCGTCTGCCATCGACTTGCTTCGCGGAAGAGAACGGTTCTATCGTCAACTCCGGACGCTGGCTGCAGTGGCACTGGAAAGGCGCGGACGCCCCGGGCATCGCCATGAACGACGGCGAGATCCTGGCCGGTATCTTCTTACGCCTGCGTAAGATGTATGCGGCTGAAGGCGGCGCGAACCCGGAACCGGTGCTGAACATGAGCTGGAACTACTCGACGCCGGAAAACCCAGCGCCGGAAGAAGTGGCCATGGAAAGCAATGGCAAAGCGCTGGCGGATGTTATCGATCCAGCCACCGGTACCGTGCTGGCGAAGAAAGGCGAGCAGCTGAGCACCTTCGCGCATCTGCGTGATGACGGCACCACCTCAAGCGGCTGCTGGATCTTTGCCGGTAGCTGGACGCCGAAAGGCAACCAGATGGCCAACCGCGATAACGCCGACCCGTCAGGTCTTGGCAATACGCTGGGCTGGGCATGGGCATGGCCGCTGAACCGTCGCATTCTCTATAACCGCGCCTCCGCTGACCCGCAGGGTAACCCGTGGGATCCGAAGCGTCAGCTTCTGAAGTGGGACGGTGCGAAATGGGGCGGTGTAGATATTCCGGACTACAGCACTGCTGCACCAGGCAGCGATGTCGGGCCGTTTATCATGCAGCCTGAAGGGATGGGACGTCTGTTTGCTATTGATAAGATGGCGGAAGGGCCGTTCCCGGAACACTACGAGCCGTTTGAGACGCCGCTGGGCACCAACCCGCTGCACCCGAACGTGGTCTCTAACCCGGCAGCCCGTATCTTCAAGGGCGATTTCGAAGCGCTGGGTAAAAAGGACAAGTTCCCGTACGTGGGCACCACTTACCGTCTGACTGAGCACTTCCACTACTGGACCAAGCACGCGCTGCTTAACGCCATCGCGCAGCCGGAACAGTTTGTGGAGATCGGTGAAAAGCTGGCGAACAAGCTCGGCATTGCCCATGGCGATACCGTGAAGGTCTCCTCTAACCGTGGCTACATCAAAGCCAAGGCGGTGGTGACCAAGCGTATTCGCACGCTGAACGTTCACGGTCAGCAGGTGGATACCATCGGTATTCCTATTCACTGGGGGTATGAGGGCGTGGCGAAGAAAGGGTTTATTGCTAATACCCTGACGCCGTTCGTCGGCGATGCGAACACGCAGACGCCGGAGTTTAAGGCCTTCCTCGTGAACGTGGAAAAGGTGTAACGGAGACGACTTATGGCTTATCAATCTCAGGACATTATCCGTCGTTCCGCGACTAACGGTTTCACGCCCGCGCCTCAGGCGCGGGACCACCAGCAGGAAGTGGCGAAGCTTATCGACGTGACCACCTGTATCGGCTGTAAAGCCTGCCAGGTGGCCTGTTCAGAGTGGAACGACATCCGTGACGAAGTGGGTCACAACGTTGGGGTCTATGACAACCCGGCGGACCTGACCGCCAAGTCCTGGACGGTGATGCGTTTCTCTGAAGTGGAGCAGAACGACAAACTGGAATGGCTTATCCGCAAAGACGGCTGTATGCACTGTGCGGATCCGGGTTGCCTGAAGGCGTGCCCGTCAGAAGGGGCTATCATTCAGTATGCCAATGGTATCGTCGACTTCCAGTCTGAGCAGTGCATTGGCTGCGGCTACTGCATTGCCGGCTGTCCATTCAACGTGCCGCGCCTGAACCCGGAAGACAACCGCGTCTACAAATGTACGCTGTGTGTTGACCGTGTAAACGTCGGCCAGGAACCGGCTTGCGTGAAGACCTGCCCGACCGGTGCTATCCACTTTGGTTCGAAAGAGGATATGAAAACGCTGGCGGCAGAGCGCGTAGGCGAGCTGAAAACCCGTGGTTACGACAACGCAGGATTGTACGATCCGGCCGGGGTTGGCGGTACGCACGTGATGTATGTGCTGCACCACGCCGACAAGCCGAATCTGTATCACGGCCTGCCGGAAAACCCGGAAATCAGCGCCACCGTGAAGTTCTGGAAAGGCATCTGGAAACCACTGGCAGCGGTTGGTTTTGCTGCTACCTTCGCAGCGAGCATTTTCCACTACGTTGGTGTCGGCCCGAACCGCGCGGAAGAGGAAGATGACAACCTGCATGAAGAGAAAGACGAGGTGCGCAAATGAGAAAACGTGACACCATCGTGCGCTATACCGCGCCGGAACGTATCAACCATTGGGTCACCGCCTTCTGCTTCATGCTGGCGGCGATAAGCGGGCTGGGGTTCTTCTTCCCGTCCTTCAACTGGCTGATGCAGATCATGGGGACACCACAACTGGCGCGTATACTGCACCCGTTTGTTGGCGTCATCATGTTCGCGTCGTTCATCATCATGTTCTTCCGCTACTGGCACCATAACCTAATCAATCGGGATGATATCTTTTGGGCGAAGAATATTCGTAAGATTGTCGTCAACGAGGAAGTAGGTGACACCGGACGCTATAACTTCGGCCAGAAATGCGTATTCTGGGCGGCGATTATCTTCCTGGTCCTGTTGCTGGTGAGCGGCGTGATCATCTGGCGTCCGTACTTTGCGCCTGCTTTCTCAATCCCGGTGATCCGATTCGCGCTGATGCTGCATTCATTTGCCGCAGTGGCGTTAATTGTGGTTATCATGGTGCATATCTACGCCGCCCTTTGGGTGAAAGGCACCATTACCGCGATGGTGGAAGGATGGGTAACCAGTACGTGGGCAAAGAAACATCACCCGCGCTGGTACCGTGAAGTCCGCCAGAAACAGGAAAAGTCATCTGAATGAGTATTCGCATAATCCCGCAAGATGAGCTGGGGTCGAGCGAGAAACGCACGGCGGAATATATTCCGCCGTTGTTATTCCCCAGGCTCAAGAACCTCTACAACCGCCGCGCAGAGCGTCTGCGCGAGCTGGCAGAGAACAACCCGCTGGGCGATTTTCTGCGCTTCGCCGCGCTGATTGCCCACGCGCAGGAAGTGGTGCTGTACGACCACCCTCTGCAAATGGACCTGACTGCGCGCATCAAAGAAGCCAGTGAGCAAGGCAAACCACCGCTGGATATTCACGTGCTGCCGCGCGATAAACACTGGCACAAGCTGCTGCATTCGCTGATTGCCGAGCTGAAGCCAGAGATGAGCGGCACCGCGCTGGCCGTTATCGAAAATCTGGAAAAAGCCTCCGATCAGGAGCTGGAAGAGATGGCGAGCGCGCTGTTTGCTTCCGATTTTACGCTGGTCAGCAGTGATAAAGCCCCGTTTATCTGGGCTGCGCTGTCGCTCTACTGGGCGCAAATGGCGAGCCTGATCCCCGGTAAAGCCCGTGCAGAATATGGTGAAGCACGCCAGTTTTGCCCGGTATGCGGCTCTATGCCGGTATCCAGTATGGTGCAGATTGGTACCACTCAGGGGCTGCGCTACCTGCACTGCAACCTGTGTGAAACCGAATGGCATGTAGTGCGCGTGAAGTGCAGCAACTGTGAACAGACTCGCGATCTCAACTACTGGTCGCTGGAAAACGAAGAAGCAGCGGTAAAAGCCGAAAGCTGCGGCGACTGCGGGACTTACCTCAAGATTCTGTATCAGGAAAAAGACCCAAAAGTCGAAGCGGTAGCCGACGATCTCGCCTCGCTGATTCTGGACGCAAAGATGGAGCAGGAGGGCTTTGCCCGCAGCTCGATCAATCCGTTCCTGTTCCCGGGTGAAGGGGAATAATCTCCCGTAACCGTGCCGGGCGACATCAGCTTGCCCGGCCTACAGCTCGACAGCAATACACACCGCTTTCCAGATTTTTATCCTCGACAACATTCTTGTTTTCTTTTGAATTAAACCAGGCTATAAAGCTGTATATCCATACAGTTAAAGGGCATTTTCATGGCACTGGAAAAGGGTATTGCGCAGCTGGTTCAGGGATTTATCGCTGCAGGTCGGCCATCGTCGCGTCGACAGACCATTGAGGTACGACGAGCAGGGTATGTTGCCAGCACGGGGCTTGCCGGGAAGATAGAAACGCGCGTTCAGGTGGAGACGCTTGTCCTTGATGGACTTACCATCCGGGTGTTTTCACCTCTCAATGCGTCTGAATTATTGCCTGCAGCCATCTACTACCACGGCGGGTGCTTTATCAGCGGTGGGTTTGATACGCACGATAATCAGCTCCGCCAGTTGGCATTTTACGGTAACTGCCGGGTGATTGCGGTTCAGTACAGACTGGCACCCGAGCATCAATTCCCCGCAGCACATGACGACGCAGAACACGCTGCAGAGCTTGTCTGGCAGAATGCAGACAAACTGGGTGTAGATAAAAACCGAATCACCCTTTGCGGCGACAGTGCAGGTGGACATCTTGCGCTGGTGACATCACTGCGGCTCAAAGATAAAGGCCTGTGGAATCCAGCACAGCTCATCCTGATCTATCCCATGCTTGATGCCACAGCCAGCTTTGAAAGTTATGCCCTGAATGGCACGGATTATATTATCACTCGCGATACCCTGCTCAGCGGGTATGAAATGTATCTCGCAGAGACTGACCTTCAGCATCCGGAAGCCAGCCCACTGTGGCGCGATGATTTTCACGGCCTTCCGCCTGTGCACATTGTTACCGCTGAATACGATCCGCTATGTGATGAGGGAGAAATGCTGTTCCAGCATCTGACTGAGCAGGGTGTGAAGTGTACTGCTCAGCGCTGGCTGGGCGTTATCCATGGCTTCTTTCAGCTTGGCGGTGTTAGTCAGTCAGCTCGAGACGTTATGCGAGACATCGCCTGGCGAATTAGCTCAGCCAGGCAATAACAACGAAGGGATTATTCCTCTTCGTTCCCACCCTCTTCATACGCGCCGAATGGCTTCGCCGGAAGAACAATATAGGTGCCTTCAAACACCGCGCCAGATGTTTTGTCACCAAACAGTTCAACCTGCATTTGTACGCGGGCTTTGCGACCTCGGGCCAGGCGATCGAGGTCGCCACCCAGTGAACCCAGATCTGCCACGGCGCTCGGTTTACCGCTGATCGGTGCGCTATAGCGGATATGGGCGTCGGCCAGAATGATCGTCCCCCCCAGATGGCGCTCACGCAGCATCAGCCAGATAAGCCCCCAGCCGGTCAGCGTAGCCAGCGAGAACAGACTTCCGGCAAACAGGGTGTGGTGTGGGTTTTGATTGCCGATCTCCGGCATGGTGGTGATAAATTTTTGTCCTGTGTACTGCTGAATACGGACACCCATTTTTTCACTCAGCGGAATGTGCTGATACCAGGCTTGCTGTAGCTGCCCGCACCAGTCGGCGCGATGCAAAATATCATCCAGCGTGGCGATAGGTTTAATCATCAAAAAGTGACGAATCGGTGTGGTTTGCGGGGTCGTGATTTCCCCCTGATTAACAAAACCAAGTTTCGCGAAGAACTCCACGGCATCTTCGCGGGCACTACAGGTGACGCGCTTAACGCCTTCCTGACGGGCGACAGATTCCAGGGTCATCGCCATCAGCGTCCCCAGGCCTTTGTCCTGCACGGAGGGATGAACCGCCATAAAGCGAATAGACGCTTCGTTATCGGCGTTGATATACAAACGCCCGACGGCTACGAGGTTGCCCTCTTCATCCATCACCATCTGATGGTGGGCCATCGCGTCCCAGGCGTCGCGTTCAGACCCTTTTGGCTGATGTAATGGCTTGCGCAGCATTTCCCAGCGGAACTGGTAATAGGCTTCTAACTCTTCTTCCGTTTGCGGTACTCGAAGGTGATACATAGCTGTACTCTCTCTTGTTACCCGCGGCCACGCCGCCAGTTGGCTCATACCTGGAGCCAGAATGTGACGGGGCCATCGTTCACCAGCGAAACCTGCATATCAGCAGCGAATCGTCCGGTTTGCGTATTCATTTCCTGCTGGCGACAGCGCTCAACAAAATACTCATAAAGTTCTTCAGCACGATCAGGTGCGGCGCCTTTAGAAAAACTCGGACGCATGCCGCGCTCGGTATCCGCCGCCAGCGTGAACTGGGAAACCACCAGCACGCTGCCGCCCGCCTGCTGAACGTTAAGGTTCATCTTACCTTCCGCATCGCTGAAAATACGGTAGCCCAACACACGCTCGCACAAGCGGTTGGCTTTTTGTTCGTCATCATCCTTTTCGACACCTAACAACACCAAAAGTCCTGGGCCAATTTCACCCGTCACCTCTCCCTCCACGGTGACGCTGGCACGGGTTACGCGCTGTATCAATGCAATCATGGTTGGTCTGCTTCTTGTTGTTTTTCAGCTGCTGCTGCTTTTTTGAGTTCGCGATAGACACCGAGAGTGACAGTTATTTCGGCACCAAGCAAGACGATACACCAGGTCCAGTAGACCCAGACAAACAAAATCGGGATCACCGCCAGCACGCCGTAAATCAGCTGATAGGACGGAAACATGGTGATGTAGAGGGCAAACCCTTTCTTCCCGAGCTCAAAGAGCAACGCCGCCACTAGCGCCCCCACGACCGCATCACGGTTAGGCACGCGCGTGGTCGGCACGACGCTATAGAGCAGCCAGAATGAGAGCCACGACAGGATAAGCGGGAAGATGCGAAGCACATTATCAATAACGCCGTTTAAATCACTCGCCCAGCGTAATGAAAGAAGATACGAGCTGATTGCCAGACTCGCCCCGGCCAGCAACGGACCCAGCGTCAGGATCATCCAGTAAACGGCAAAGGAGTACACCTTCGGTCGTGCCTTTTTACTCCGCCAGATGGTGTTCAGCGCGTTATCAATGGCGTACATCAACAGCAGCGCAGTGACGATAAGACCGCATGCCCCCACTGCCGTCATCTTGTTGGAGTTAGCAACGAACTGCTCAATGTAGTTCTGGATGACATCCCCGGTTGCAGGAATAAAATTTGCGAAGACAAAATGGCGAAGCTGCAAACTAACGTCTGCAAACATTGGAAAAGCGGAAAAAAGCGCAAAGATAACCGCCACCAGCGGCACTAATGAGAGCAACGACACGTACGCGAGATTACCCGCCAGCGTGGTCATGTTGTCCTCATCAATGCGATGCCAGAGCAGTTTTAGCCAGGCTCTCAGCGGGCGAGTATGATGGGTGGCTTTTTGATGAACGGTTTTTAGCATAACTGCTTCGCAAAGTAGTTTGGTATCGTCTCTTTTCCGGTCACCAGAATTGACGTAATACCCAACTGGTTAGCTCCCTCTATATTATCGGCGTTGTCGTCGAAAAAGACCGCATCGGCCGCGGTAAATCCTTCTGCCTGAAGAACAGCCTGATAAATTCGTGCCTCAGGTTTACGCATCCCCATTTCCTGCGAAAGATAAATCTTATCTGCCGCTGCCTTAACTTCAGGGTACTCCTCAGGCCAGAATGTGGTGTGCAGACGGTTGGTATTTGACAACACCACCACACGATGTCCTTGCTCTCGCAGTTTGTGCATGATGTTCGTAACTTCCGGACGTATCGCCACAAATACCGCCTGCCAGCCGTGAGAAAACTGCTCGTAGCTTAACGGCAGATCCAGCTCATGGCAGAAACGTTCGGCGAACTCTTCATCGCTGATTTCGCCGCGTTCGTGTTGATGGAAGGTCTCGCTCATCACGAAACTCTGCTTCAATGTCGCCAGTGGGACACGGCTAAAATCGCTCCATGCGCCCAGCACCCGATTAAAATCGATATCGACGATTACATTTCCTAAGTCAAAGATATAAAGCATGTTTATCTCCTGCTCGCCGTGGAAAAGTAACTGTAGCGGGAAAGATAAGCTTTGGCTATGCGCCAGATTCAGCTTAGGGGGATTGATCTAAAGAACGAAAATTTAGCATTCGGAGATGCTATTGAGTTTCGGGACAATAGTCAGTGAGACGAGTTTTATTTAAGTGCGTTTTTGCAGAGGTATTCGTATCAATTCAATCTGTAAAACACTACAGAAAAACGCTTCCGTACAGTTTCTTTTCATCACCACATTACCACTACTTACTCCACGGGAATCCCATTTCACGCGGCTTTGCTCGAGATTGATACAAATTCACTTTACTCAAATTTACATTTAGATACAAATACTGCATTTATCTTCTTTTTTATAATGGTAGGTTTACATTACTTTACACATGGAGCAGCACTTTTCGTGAAGATTAAAAAGGGATACATCCTCTGTGCCGTTTTAATAGCGATACTCTGCACTTTCGCTATTTACTCATACAACGCCTACCGATATAAAAAAGCCAGCAGAGATATTTTATATCAACTCTCTAGCCAACTTATTGTGAGGCAAGGGCTTGAACCAAAACTTTCAACCCACCTCGTTTTTGATACGTTATATATCGACGGAAATATATCAAAAGATGATGACAAAATAATTTCTTCAATTATCAAAAAAAACCTTATTCCTGTAAGAACAATATCGATAAACAGTGGTGGCGGTGATGTCGAAGCTGCAATAAAAATAGCACGCATTATTCATAACAAAGAAATTAACATTGAGGTCAGGCGATTATGTCTTTCTTCCTGTGCTAACTATCTTTTCCCTGCGGCAAAAAACAAAATCATCAATTATGGTTCCATTATTGGTTTCCATGGCTCACCTAATTCTGATGACAGTAAGTTAACGACCACGGTTAACGGTGAAATCAATACAGACACAACGATAACAGATCGCATTTTCTCAGAAATAAGAAAAACGGATAAAGCATTTTACAAAGATATAAATGTGTCATGGATGATGCCACTTTGCGGGCAAAAAGAAAATATTGGTGATCCAGACACAGGTCTGTCGACGTACAGCGAAAAGGATTTTACGCGTTTTGGCGTAAAAAACATTTCATTCACGGATGGTGAAATGGTATGGAAAAAGTCTATGGATATTATGGGTATACCTTTTGCTCACTATTGCAAGGAAAATTAATAATGCGTGAACTCAATGAAAATGAATTAAGCAATGTAAGCGGTGCAGGAATGTGGGGTTCTATCGGTAGTGCGATTGGTGGGATGTTCGGTGGTGGTAGTGCTGGTTGTAACGGCAGCTATTCCCACACCAGTACCACCAACAAGGATGGTTCTCACTCTGAAAGCACCTCCTTTAGCGGTGGTTGCTCAGTTAACGTTGGTGGTAAAAGCGGTGGTTCGTCAAAAGGTAATGGAGGTTCGAAAAATGGTGGTGGCCGCCAGGATAATGATCACGGTAGACATTAATTCCTGAATCGTTATCACTCATAGCCGTAAGAGGCCAGATATGTTTCGCAAGGAAGCTATTGAATATCAGAGTACCCGATGGGAAGGAAAGGCCGTACTTCTGCCAGGGATAACTTTTGCTTTTATCGTATTGCTCAGCCTGTTTTTTATTGCCTCTATTTCTATTTTTATTGCCAAAGGTTCCTATACCCGGCGCGTCATTGTTCACGGTGAGATAACGACTTTCCCCGGTGCAGTGAATATCTCTGCATCAATGCAGGGTACGGTAGTGAAGAGTTTTGTTAGCGAAGGCGATCGTATAAAAAAAGGTGACGCACTCTTCCTCATTCATTCGGGTGTATCGACGCAATCAGGTCTGGTTGATGAGAACAAAAAAAGGAGATCACGCTACAGATAAACAGTATCAGTGTAATGATGGCAAATTTGATCTCTTCGAAAAAACGTACGCTCAACGCACTGATAATTCAGAAAGTACATTATCAGGCCAGTTTTAACACCTCATCTGAATTGCTTGTGCAGGCTGAGCGGGAACTGCATCAGATTGAGCAACAAAAGTACGAGCTGGAAAAAGAAAAGTTAAACACAGAAGCAGAAGGAAATTATGTCATCGAGGCGACAGCCGATGGCTTAATCGACTCCATTAATACGACGCAAGGTAAGATGATCGGCTCCGGCGATGTACTCGCGCGTGTTCAACAGAATATACATTCGCCATGCTATATCGAAACCTGGGTTCCGGATGAAGTTCTCCCCTATCTTGCGATTGGCCAGCGCGTTAATGTCAGTTACGACGCCTTTCCTTATGAGAAATTTGGTCAGTTCAGGGCATCAATATCAGCAATATCCAGGGTTCCGGCATCGAAACCTGAACTCCTGTCAAAGCAGACCATTGCACACGAATTCTATGACGATAAAAAATCCTGGTACAAAATCATGATCAAACCTGACCTACAGTCTGTGCAGGTTCATGGCAAGCAACTCTCACTGAGCCAGGGAGCAAAAGCGCAGATTTCTCTTTTCCTTGAAAAGAGACGTATCTACGAATGGTTATTATCGCCATTTTACGAAATGAAAATGAGCGTAACGGATGCGGGAAATGAATAATTTTTATACCCCTGAGACGCTGATGCGCAAACTTGATTTGAGGTTATTTAAACGCATCCCGGTTGTCTTTCAAACTGAAGCATCCGAATGTGGCCTAGCCTGTCTTTCAATGATATGCAGTTTTTATGGCAAGCAGGTTGACCTTCTACAACTCCGGCAACAATTCAATTTGTCATCGCGTGGGGTCAACCTCAATGCGATAAAAGCAATTGCCAGTGAACTGGAGATGTCGTCACGCGCATTGTCCGTGGAGCTTCAGGAATTACGTGATGTGCGTAAGCCCTGCATTTTGCACTGGGATTTTAACCATTTTGTCGTACTGATTAAGGTCGATAAGAACAGCGTGGTGATCCACGATCCTGCGTTTGGACGACGGGTAATTAGCATGCCCGAATTGTCCAGGCATTTTACCGGTGTCGTGCTTGAGGTATGGCCGGGAACGGCCTTCTCAGGTCAAAAGAAGCAAAAGAGGTTAAAAACCGCCACGTTATTAAAGAATATCAATGGTCTGACGGCATCACTGACAAAGATATTTTTCTTATCGCTGGTGATTGAGTTGATCAGCCTGCTGTTGCCAGTGGGTACACAATTAGTCACGGATAATGTCATTGCATCCGGAGATTACGGTTTACTCAATCTCATCTGTCTTGGGCTGTTCATTCTGATTCTGTTGCGTTTGGCGGTCAGTGTCATACGCTCCTGGACCACGCTGATACTGGGAACACTCATCGACGTCCAGTGGAGCTTTAGCCTCTTTTCGCACCTTATTAAGCTACCGACGACCTATTTTGAAAGGCGCAAACTGGGGGATATTCAGTCTCGTTTCCACTAACTTGATGTTATACGCGCCACATTTACCACCGGTTTGACTGGTAGCATTATTGATACGCTAATGCTCATGGGTTTGCTGATAATGATGTTTTTATACAACCTGCAACTCAGCATGATCGTGGTCTCTTTTACCGCAATATATACCTTCATTCGGTTTGCAACCTATCGATACTACCGCCAGTTATCCGAAGAAGAATTAATCAAGGAGGCACGTCTTAATTCTTATTTTATGGAAACCCTGTACGGTATTGCGACGATTAAGATTCAGGGGATGACTGACCTGAGAATCAATAATTGGTTTAACCTTTTTTCAGATAGGGTCAATACTGGTATTCGTTTGACGCGAATGGATCTTTTCTTTGGTGGCGTTGTATCTTTTATCGCCGCCTGCGACCAAATTGTTATCCTGTGGGTAAGCGGCAAACTGATGATTGATAGTCATTTAACCATCGGCATGTTTATCGCGTTTAACACCTTCAGGAGCCAGTTCTATGATCGAATAAATACCCTCATCAACTTTATCATTCAGCTGAACATCATCAACTTACATAATGAACGCGTTGCCGATATTGCGCTACAGGAAGCAACGTCTTTAACGGCCACCAGCCCGCTGCGTTTACCACAGGGAGCCTTAACGCTTGAAACCCAGGATCTGGCCTACCGTTATGATAACCATGCAGACCCCATCTTCAGTAAACTGAATCTGACCATTCATGCCGGAGAGAGTATTGCTATTACGGGCGTGTCGGGTGCCGGTAAAAGCACCCTAATGAAAGTGTTATGCGGATTATTCGAACCCGCGAACGGCTGTGTCCGAATTAATGGCATTGATATTAAGCAACTTGGTTTTGAGCATTATGCTGAACGCATTGCCTGTATTATGCAGGAAGATAAGCTGTTTTCGGGCTCAATCAAAGAAAACATCGCCGGTTTCCGGCCTGACATTGACGAGCAATGGATGGTGGAATGCACCATCGCCAGCCATATTCATAATGACATTTTAAAATTACCGATGGGTTATGAGACACTGATTGGTGAACTCGGGGAAGGGTTATCCGGTGGTCAAAAACAGCGGCTTTATATTGCCAGGGCATTATACCGCAAACCGGGTATTCTATTCATGGACGAGGCGACCAGCCACCTGGATAAAACCAGTGAGAGCCAGGTCAATCAGTCTATACAAGCGATGAATATTACCAGGATCATTATCGCACATCGCGAAACCACGATTTCATCGGCAGATCGGGTGTTCGTGATTAATGGAGAAGAGCTACCCTAATCTGTTGAATTTCGCGGAACAGAGATTGACTCAGGACATGTCAATTCCGGGTAATAAAGGAAGTCTGATCATTATCAAATAAAAAGCCGCTGAACGCTCAGCGGCTTTTTACGTTCCGGGTAATGAGAACGCTTACCCGGCCTACGGCATAACCGTATTAGTCTTCTTTCGCACCGCGCATAGCACGTTTACGATCGTTCTCGGTCAGGTGACGTTTACGGATACGAATTGACTGTGGAGTCACTTCTACCAGTTCGTCGTCATCGATGAATTCCAGAGCTTGCTCCAGAGTCATTTTGATAGGTGGAACCAGAACCGTTGCTTCGTCAGTACCGGACGCACGCATGTTGGTCAGTTTCTTACCGGTCAGGCAGTTTACAGTCAGGTCGTTAGAACGACTGTGAATACCGATGATCTGGCCTTCATAAACTTCAGCACCGTGACCCAGGAACAGCTTACCGCGATCCTGCAGACCGAACAGCGCAAACGCAACCGCTTTACCCTGACCGTTGGAGATCAGCACGCCGTTGTTACGCTGGCCAACTTCGCCCGGACGAACATCGTCGTAGTGGCTGAAGGTGGAGTACAGCAGACCAGTACCGGAAGTCATGGTCATGAATTCAGAACGGAAGCCGATCAGACCACGGCTTGGGATCACGTAGTCAAGACGTACGCGGCCTTTGCCATCTGGATTCATGTTTTTCAGGTCGCCTTTACGCTCACCCAGAGCCTGCATCACAGAACCCTGGTGCTGCTCTTCAACGTCCAGCGTCACGTTTTCGAACGGCTCTTGTTTACGGCCATCGATTTCGCGGAAGATAACTTTCGGACGGGAAACCGCCATTTCGAAACCTTCACGACGCATGTTTTCGATCAGAACAGACAGGTGCAGCTCACCACGACCTGAAACGCGGAATGCATCAGCGTCTTCGGTTTCTTCAACGCGCAGCGCAACGTTGTGCACCAGCTCTTTGTTCAGGCGGTCAAGGATCTGACGAGAGGTAACAAATTTACCTTCTTTACCGCAGAACGGAGAGGTGTTGACGTTGAAGAACATGGATACGGTTGGTTCATCAACGGACAGGGCTGGCAGCGCTTCGACGTTCTGCGGGTCGCAGATGGTGTCGGAGATGTTCAGTTCACCCAAACCGGTGATGGCGATGATGTCGCCCGCTTCCGCGATGTCGCTCTCGATACGCTCAAGGCCCAGGTGAGTCAGTACTTTACCGACTTTACCGTTACGGGTTTTGCCTTCGCTATCAATGATAGTGACCTGCTGGTTAGGCTTCACTTTACCGCGCTTGATACGACCAATGCCGATTACACCAACATAGTTGTTGTAGTCGAGCTGAGAGATCTGCATCTGCAGGGTGCCGTCGAGATCGACGTTTGGCGCAGGAACACGGTCAACAATCGCCTGGTACAGCGGAGTCATGTCTTCAGCCATGTCTTCGTGATCCAGACCCGCAATACCGTTCAGCGCAGAAGCGTAAACGATAGGGAAGTCCAGCTGCTCGTCGGTCGCGTCGAGGTTAACGAACAGGTCGAATACCTGGTCAACAACCCAGTCAGGACGCGCGCCAGGACGGTCAACTTTGTTGATAACAACGATTGGCTTCAGACCATGGGCAAATGCTTTTTTGGTCACGAAGCGCGTCTGTGGCATTGGGCCATCCATTGCGTCAACGACCAGCAGAACGGAGTCTACCATGGACATTACACGTTCAACTTCACCACCGAAGTCGGCGTGCCCTGGGGTATCAACGATGTTGATACGGTAGTCATTCCATTTAATCGCGGTGTTTTTCGCGAGGATGGTAATCCCACGCTCTTTCTCCAAATCGTTGGAGTCCATCACGCGTTCTTGGGTTTCGGCACGCGCATCAAACGTACCGGATTGCTGCAGCAGCTTGTCAACCAGGGTAGTTTTACCATGGTCAACGTGCGCGATGATGGCGATGTTACGCAAATTTTCGATCACAACTTTGCCTCAGGCATTTAGAAATAGCGCGTTATTGTACACGGATTAATCGCACTACAAAACAGGATCACAAACATCCCCCGCAAACAAGTATTGCAGAGATGCTTTGTGATCGCTTTCACGGAGCGGTAAAAGGGCACTTTAACGTAAATAGCACCAATATGGTGCTCAATGTTCACATTGAAGCACTATACTGGTGCAACAAATCCATTGTGGTGCAGCCCTTTTGCACTATGGTGCGCATGATAACGCCTTTTTGGGGTGTTTTAAAAGTTGGCACAGATTTCGCTTTATAAAAAATACATGGCACCAGCCAGTACAAACAGAAATTGAAGACCTCGTTACCACGACGACAATGACCAATCTGGAGAGTTAAGTATGTCCGCTGAACACGTTTTGACGATGCTGAACGAACATGAAGTGAAGTTTGTTGATCTGCGCTTCACCGATACCAAAGGTAAAGAACAGCACGTCACAATTCCTGCTCATCAGGTAAACGCCGAATTCTTCGAAGAAGGCAAAATGTTTGACGGCTCCTCCATTGGTGGCTGGAAAGGCATTAACGAATCCGACATGGTTCTGATGCCAGATGCGACCACTGCGGTCATTGATCCGTTCTTCGAAGAACCAACCCTGATCATCCGTTGCGACATCCTCGAGCCAGGCACGCTGCAGGGCTACGACCGCGACCCACGTTCTATCGCAAAACGCGCTGAAGAGTACCTGCGTTCTACCGGCATCGCAGACACCGTTCTGTTCGGGCCAGAGCCAGAATTCTTCCTGTTCGACGACATCCGTTTCGGTGCGTCTATTTCTGGTTCCCACGTTGCTATCGACGATATCGAAGGCGCATGGAACTCTTCCACCAAATACGAAGGTGGTAACAAAGGTCACCGTCCAGGCGTTAAAGGCGGTTACTTCCCGGTTCCTCCGGTCGACTCAGCACAGGACATTCGTTCCACCATGTGTCTGGTGATGGAAGAGATGGGCCTGGTAGTTGAAGCTCACCACCACGAAGTGGCGACTGCTGGTCAGAACGAAGTGGCTACCCGCTTCAACACCATGACCAAAAAAGCAGACGAAATTCAGATCTACAAATACGTTGTGCACAACGTTGCGCACCGTTTCGGTAAAACCGCTACCTTCATGCCAAAACCTATGTTTGGCGACAACGGTTCCGGTATGCACTGCCACATGTCTCTGTCCAAGAATGGTACCAACCTGTTCTCTGGTGACAAATATGCTGGTCTGTCTGAGCAGGCGCTGTATTACATCGGCGGCGTAATCAAACACGCTAAAGCGATCAACGCCCTGGCTAACCCAACCACTAACTCCTACAAGCGTCTGGTCCCGGGCTACGAAGCACCAGTAATGCTGGCCTACTCTGCGCGTAACCGTTCTGCTTCTATCCGTATCCCGGTTGTTGCTTCTCCTAAAGCGCGTCGTATCGAAGTGCGCTTCCCGGACCCAGCGGCTAACCCATACCTGTGCTTCGCAGCACTGCTGATGGCTGGTCTGGATGGTATCAAGAACAAGATCCACCCAGGCGAAGCAATGGACAAAAACCTGTACGACCTGCCGCCAGAAGAAGCGAAAGAGATCCCACAGGTTGCTGGTTCTCTGGAAGAAGCCCTGCAGGCGCTGGACGCAGACCGCGAGTTCCTGACTGCAGGTGGCGTATTCACTGACGACGCTATCGATGCTTACATCGCCCTGCGTACTGAAGAGAACGACCGCGTGCGTATGACTCCGCATCCGGTAGAGTTCGAGCTGTACTACAGCGTTTAATTAAGTTGTTTTACCCGGCGTCACAAACGCCGGGGGTAGTTGCCGTGGAAACTTTTAGCCCATCTCCGGATGGGCTTTTTTCTCCACCAACAACCTGATCTCGCGCGCTTTTTACGACGAAAAAGCTATACTGCACTAAATTAGTGCAAACAACTCCAGGAGACTGCTGAATGGCAACTGGCACGCTGCCCGATGCTGGGCAGATCCTCAATTCTTTGATTAACAGTATCTTGCTGGTCGACGACGAGCTGGCCGTACATTATGCCAACCCGGCGGCACAGCAGCTGCTCGCCCAAAGCGCACGTAAACTGTTTGGCACCCCGCTTCCGGAATTACTGAGTTATTTTTCGCTGAATATTGGCCTGATGCAGGAAAGTTTGCAGGCCGGTCAAGGATTCACGGATAACGAAGTCACGCTGGTTATCGACGGGCGCTCGCATATTCTGTCACTGACTGCCCAACGCCTTCCTGAAGGACTGATCCTGCTGGAAATGGCGCCAATGGATAATCAGCGCCGACTGAGCCAGGAGCAGCTTCAGCATGCCCAGCAAATTGCCGCCCGCGACCTGGTGCGAGGTCTGGCGCATGAAATCAAAAACCCGCTGGGTGGGTTACGCGGCGCAGCACAACTCCTGACAAAGGCGTTGCCCGACCCCGCGCTGGCGGAGTACACCAACGTCATCATCGAACAGGCAGACCGCCTGCGCAATCTGGTTGACCGTCTTCTCGGGCCACAGCAACCGGGTATGCACGTATCAGAAAGTATTCATAAAGTGGCTGAGCGGGTGGTGAAACTGGTTTCGATGGAATTACCAGAAAACGTCACGCTGGTGCGTGATTACGACCCAAGCCTGCCAGAACTGGCACATGACCCGGATCAGATTGAGCAGGTACTGTTGAATATCGTACGCAATGCCCTGCAGGCTCTGGGGCCTGAAGGGGGAGAGATTATTTTACGTACCCGCACCGCCTTCCAGCTCACGTTACACGGCGTACGCTATCGACTGGCAGCACGAATCGACGTTGAGGATAACGGACCTGGTATTCCATCGCATCTACAGGACACCCTGTTCTACCCGATGGTAAGTGGTCGCGAAGGCGGGACTGGCCTGGGCTTATCCATTGCACGCAGTTTGATCGATCAACACTCTGGAAAAATTGAATTTAACAGTTGGCCGGGACACACCGAGTTTTCGGTTTTCCTGCCGATTAAAAAATAAAGGTGACGTTTATGCAACGAGGGATAGTCTGGGTAGTCGATGACGATAGCTCCATCCGTTGGGTGCTTGAACGCGCGCTCACAGGGGCAGGATTAAGCTGCACGACGTTTGAGAGCGGCAGCGAAGTGCTCGACGCACTCACCACCAAAACGCCCGATGTTCTGCTCTCAGATATTCGCATGCCGGGAATGGACGGGCTGGCGCTTTTAAAACAGATCAAACAACGCCACCCTATGCTTCCGGTCATCATAATGACGGCGCACTCCGATCTTGATGCCGCAGTGAGCGCCTATCAGCAAGGGGCGTTCGATTACCTGCCAAAACCGTTTGATATCGACGAAGCGGTAGCGCTGGTTGAGCGTGCGATTAGCCACTATCAGGAACAGCAACAGCCTCGCCACACACCCGATTTTGGGCCAACAACTGACATTATCGGCGAAGCGCCGGCGATGCAGGATGTGTTTCGTATTATTGGCCGTTTGTCCCGCTCGTCCATCAGCGTATTAATTAACGGCGAATCGGGAACCGGTAAAGAGCTCGTGGCGCATGCATTACATCGCCACAGCCCGCGGGCAAAAGCCCCGTTTATCGCCCTGAATATGGCAGCAATCCCGAAGGATTTGATTGAATCCGAACTGTTCGGCCACGAAAAAGGGGCATTTACCGGCGCGAACACAATTCGTCAGGGGCGCTTTGAACAAGCTGACGGTGGAACACTGTTCCTGGATGAGATCGGCGATATGCCGCTGGATGTCCAGACCCGCCTGCTGCGCGTACTGGCCGACGGGCAGTTTTATCGCGTGGGTGGCTATGCGCCGGTGAAGGTGGACGTGCGCATTATCGCCGCGACTCACCAGAACCTGGAGCAACGCGTGCAGGAAGGAAAATTCCGTGAGGACTTATTCCATCGCCTGAACGTCATTCGCGTCCATTTGCCACCGCTGCGTGAACGCCGGGAAGATATTCCTCGCCTGGCACGTCACTTCCTGCAGGTGGCAGCTCGGGAACTGGGTGTGGAAGCAAAGCAGCTTCATCCAGAAACCGACGCAGCCCTCACGCGTCTCGCGTGGCCAGGTAACGTGCGCCAGCTGGAAAACACCTGCCGCTGGTTAACCGTGATGGCTGCCGGGCAGGAAGTGCTGATTCAGGATTTACCGGCCGAGCTGTTTGAAGCAACCGCACCAGAGAGCAGTACCGGGCACGCACTGCCGGACAGCTGGGCGACGCTGCTGGCGCAGTGGGCCGACCGCGCACTGCGTTCCGGTCATCAAAACTTACTCTCAGAGGCTCAGCCAGAGATGGAACGTACGTTATTGACCACTGCGCTCCGCCATACACAAGGGCATAAGCAGGAAGCCGCTCGCCTGTTGGGATGGGGACGTAATACCCTGACGCGCAAGCTGAAAGAGCTGGGAATGGAGTAATATCCGCTCTTGTGTAAAGGTTATTAATTGAGCGCAAATTGCCGTTATTTTGCGCTTTACTGTTTCGATGAGTTTTGTATGATCGTGCCCGGAAATTGGGGAGACCATCATGCTGGAATCATTAGTGAATTTGCTCTCTAGCGGTGCAGCCGAAAGCCATACACCGCAAACAGCCGTTGCGGCGGTGCTGTGCGCGGCGCTGGTTGGGCTGTTTAGCTAGCGGGTTTGAACGTAAAAGCCGGGTGGCAGCTTCGCCTTACCCGGCCTACGTTTCGTACTTTTGGCTATGCGCCTTAAATCACTCGCGAGAACTGCTGCATACGCGCTTTCTGACGCAGATACGCGTCAAAGCACATGCAAATATTACGGATCAACAGACGCCCTTTCGGCGTGACCTCAATCATACTCTCCGATACATCCACCAGCCCATCTTTCGCCAGCGGGGCAATCAGCTTCAGGTTTTCCGCAAAATAATCGCTGAAGTTCAGCTCCCACTGCGCTTCCACGTCGCTGAAATCGAGACGGAAGTTGCAGATAAGCGCCTTAATGACATCACGGCGAATACAGTCGTCGCGCGTTAACGCAATGCCGCGCCACAGCGCGTTGCCGGTGTCATCAACCTGCTGGTAGTACGCCTTCAGCTCTTTCTGGTTTTGTGCATAGCAGTCGCCAATCATGCTAATGGCAGAGACGCCCATCCCCAGCAAATCGGTATCGCCCTGGGTCGTGTAGCCCTGGAAATTGCGGTGCAGGACCCCTTCGCGCTGAGCAATCGCCAGTTCGTCGTCCGGACGGGCAAAGTGATCCATGCCAATGAACTGATAACCGGTTTCGGTCAGCGAAGTAATAGTTTCTTGTAAAATATCCAGCTTCTGTTGGGCAGAAGGGAGATCGGCATCTTTAATTTTGCGCTGGGCAGCAAACAGCGTCGGCAGATGCGCATAGTTAAAGACACTCAGACGGTCCGGGCTGAGTTCGGCCACACGTTTCAGCGTGAAGGCAAAACTTTCCGGCGTCTGCTTTGGCAGGCCGTAAATCAGATCAATGTTGGTCGAGGTGAAACCAATCTCACGCGCGTGATTGAGCAAGGCGAAGATAAACTCTTCGTCCTGCTCACGGTTCACCAGACGCTGTACTTCTTTATTGAAATCTTGCACGCCCATACTCAGGCGGTTAAAACCTTCAGCGCGTAAGTGATCCAGTACATCCAGCTCAATTTCACGCGGATCGACTTCGATCGAGATTTCAGCGTCGGCGTTAAAACTGAAATTGCCGCGCAGCAGGTTCATCAGGCGGCTAATTTGCGCTTTATTAAGATAGGTTGGCGTGCCGCCGCCCCAGTGAAGCTGGCTAACGTGACGGCCAGCAAAAAGCGGTGCACGATGGACAATTTCTTGTTCGAGCGCGTCAAGATACTGATCAGCTTTATGCTGCTGGCGGGTCACAATTTTATTGCAGCCGCAGAAGTAGCAAAGCTTGTGGCAGAACGGAATATGGACGTAAAGCGACAACGGACGCTCAGGATAGCGCGCGACAGCCTGCTGGAAATCACGCTCTCCGAAGGCATCGGAGAACTCCAGCGCGGTGGGGTATGACGTATAACGCGGCCCGGAATAGTTATATTTCTGGATTAGGGCCAAATCCCAGTCGATAGTTGGTACAGACATGCTCACTCCTTCCGTTGGTGTCGCGTTCGTACACGGCGGCCCGACCTGGCCCCGTTGCGGGCCATCATTCGGGTGCGCAGCCACTTCTGTCGCCGCGACAACCGCCGTAGTTTAACGAATAACCACACCAGATAACATATAATCGGAAGGGTTATAAGCAGGACTATCGTGCCTGCCGGGTGCAAATGTTAGTTTCCGCCCTTCAGAAGACGCATCATATCTTCCTGTTTCTCGTCTTCTTCATCTTCGTCATCGTCGTATGACAGGCCCAGCTTCTGCATCAGTTCATCAATGCGATCCAGTTTGGCATCCACCCATGACTGCTCTTCAGCAGTCAGGGTTTCACCCTCTTCAAGACGTTCCAGCAGCGCGTCCAGGCGCTCATCGTTCTCCAGCATATCCAGCTCAGCCTGCGGTGAAAGCATAGGTTTCTCGCTCTTTGGTTTGTGCTGCTTAGTGACCGGGGTGTCTGTCACGCCCAGTGGAATGGGAGTTTTACTGCCGATACGAGGATCTTTCTGCTGCTTACCTTTTGCAGAAGCGCCCGCAGTACCACCACCGTTTGCACGGCTACCCGCAGCATGACCGCGATGCTTTTTGTCGCGTTTACGGTCGCGCGCTTCCTGGTTCAGTTCTTCGCGCGTTTTGCGGCGTGCTTTTGCAGGGCGTTTAGCACCCGCAGCGGAGGTTGGTTTTTTCATGATGTTTTATCTTTAAGTCGTTTTCTTCAGTATAGAATTGCGGCGAAATCTAGCAGAAAGCAAGCAAAGAAAAAAGGCGACAGAGCAATCTGTCGCCTTTTTTCCTGACTCACAACCCTTAGCGGGTCAGACATTCCATGTTTGCCAACAACAAACCCTGTTTATCCCTTGGCTTATACCGTCCGTGATACGGTTCCATTTCCTGTTAAAACGCCTCCAGGCGCTGGTCATCCTGACAATCCTGCGTCTTCGCCTCCTGGCGCTCCTGACCCTAATCCTTAAGTCGATATCCTGTTGGCTTCCTCGCCCTGACGCACACTTTACCTTGTTCCGTTAAACTAACAAGCAACGAAACGGTACAAAAAGGGATTTTCAGATAATTACCTGGAAATAAGCTAATGATTTAAAACAGTTTGGCTTTTTTGACGCCTGCGATTTCTCTGAAATATCCCAAAGCATGATTAGCCGATCTCTCACAACGGCCGGGGCTTTCACCTACAGACCTATGCAATCAGAAAAGCCTTTTGCCTGCATTCGGGTATAATCCCCTTCAGATTACGATTTTGGAGACGACCACGTGACTACCTGGAACTACCAACAGACGCATTTTGTCACCAGTGCGCCCGATATTCGCCACCTTCCTTCTGATACCGGTATTGAAGTGGCATTTGCTGGCCGCTCCAATGCGGGGAAATCCAGCGCCCTGAACACGCTGACAAATCAGAAAAGCCTGGCGCGTACCTCAAAAACACCTGGCCGTACCCAGTTGATTAACCTGTTTGAAGTCGCAGAGGGCAAACGCCTGGTCGACTTACCGGGCTACGGTTACGCTCAGGTCCCCGAAGAGATGAAAATCAAGTGGCAGCGTGCGCTGGGTGAATACCTGGAAAAACGCATGTGCCTGAAAGGCCTGGTGGTGCTGATGGATATCCGTCACCCCCTGAAAGATCTGGATCAGCAGATGATCGACTGGGCTGTAGCAAGCGATATTGCCGTACTGGTACTGCTGACGAAAGCCGATAAGCTGGCAAGCGGTGCGCGCAAAGCGCAGGTGAATATGGTTCGCGAAGCGGTGCTGGCTTTCAACGGCGATGTGCAGGTTGAGCCGTTCTCCTCGCTGAAAAAGCAGGGCGTGGACAAACTGCGTCAGAAGCTCGACACCTGGTTTAGCAAGCAGGAACCCGCGACGGAAGCGGAAGAAGAGTAATACCGAGCGCGGCGATGTCCGCGTTTTTTTGCCTGATTTTTTCTTTGCCGCAATAAAAAACGCCCCAGTCATTACTGACTGGGGCGGCTAAAATATTCAGCCAAATCCGATTACGTGAAGTAAAAGGTCTGAAAGATAGAACATCTTACCTCTGTACCCTACGCCGATAACTCTACCCCTTTTTCTGCTGCAGAAAAAGCACTTTTTGTAGTTTTTTTTCATTATTTACATAGGGAATTCTAATGATCGTCACAAAACGCACTTTGTTATGTTGCTAACTTACATAAAAAGCGCGTTATTCGCAGAACCTTTAGTGAGCCTGATCCCAATTTTCACCACTTCCGACTTCCACCAGCAACGGCACGTCAAGTGTCATGCTGCTTTCCATCAGTTCGTGGATCTTCTTCGATACGGCGTCGAGGTCGTCTTTGTGCACTTCGAATACCAGTTCATCGTGAACCTGCATGATCATTTTCACGCGGGGCTTCTCTTTTTCCAGCCAGGCATCAACGGCGATCATCGCACGCTTAATGATGTCCGCCGCGGTACCTTGCATAGGGGCGTTGATTGCCGCACGTTCTGCACCCGCGCGGCGCGCGGCATTGCTGGATTTGATGTCCGGTAAGTAGAGACGGCGGCCATCCAGAGTTTCAACGTAACCTTTCTCTTTCGCCTGTGCGCGGGTACGTTCCATATATTCCAGCACGCCCGGATAACGCTCGAAGTAGAGATCCATATACTTCTGCGACTCTTTGCGTGGAATGTTGAGCTGGCGTGACAGACCAAATGCGCTCATACCGTAGATCAAACCAAAGTTGATCGCTTTGGCGCTACGGCGCTGTTCGTTGGTTACGCTATCCAGCGGCAAACCGAAGACTTCCGCCGCGGTTGCACGGTGGATATCCTTCCCTTCGGCAAAAGCGGTTAGCAAGCCTTTGTCGCGGGACAGATGCGCCATAATACGTAGCTCAATTTGCGAGTAGTCAGCAGAGACGATCAGGTAGTCATCTGGAGCAATAAAAGCCTGACGGATTCGGCGGCCTTCTTCATTACGTACCGGAATGTTCTGCAGGTTTGGATCGGTTGAAGAGAGTCGACCCGTCGCCGCCACAGCCTGATGATACGACGTATGCACACGGCCTGTTTTCGGGTTGATCATCAGCGGGAGCTTATCAGTGTAAGTGGACTTCAGCTTCGCGAGACCCCGATACTCCAGAATCACTTTTGGCAGGGGGTAATCCAGTGCCAGCTCTTCAAGCACCTCTTCAGACGTCGACGGCGCACCACCAGGCGTTTTCTTCAGCGGCTTGATGCCTTGCTTTTCAAACAGGATGGTTTGTAGCTGTTTCGGCGACGAGAGGTTAAACGGTTCTCCAGCAAGCTCATGCGCTTTTTGCTCAAGCTCGGTCAGACGCTGCGCGAGCTCCCCGGAGTGGTTATGCAATACGGTTGGATCGATTTTAACGCCATTGCGCTCAATACGTGAAAGCACAGGCACCAGTGGCATCTCAATATGCTGGAATACGTTCAGCGGCTCTGCTTCTTTCTGAAGTTTTGGCCACATCTTCAGGTGCAATTGCAGGGTGACATCCGCGTCTTCCGCCGCATAGCGACCCGCCTCTTCGAGTGCAATCTGGTTGAAGGTAAGTTGATTTTTCCCTTTACCGGCAATCTCTTCGAAAGTGATGGTTTTATGTTTCAGCCAACGGTCTGATAAGGAATCCATATCATGGCGACCTGCAACACTGTCCAGAATGTAGGATTCCAGCATGGTGTCGAATGCAATACCGCGCAGCTCAATATCGTAGTTTTGCAGAATACCGCGATCGTACTTCAGGTTTTGTCCGACTTTGAGCGCCTTGTCGTCTTCCAGAATCGGCTTCAGCAGCTCAAGCACGCGTTCACGGGAGATCTGCGCCGGCGCATCCAGGTAATCGTGTGCAACAGGGACATAAGCCGCCATCCCCGGTTCAGTGGCAAATGACAGGCCCACCATATTGGCAGAGATGTTGTCGAGGCTGTCGGTTTCCGTGTCAAAGGCAAAGACCGGCGCTTTTTTCAGTTTCTCAATCCAGGCGATCAGCTGCGACTCTTCAAGAATCGTTTCGTAGTTGTCGAAGGACAAGGTTACGGCTTCTTCTTCGGCTTGTTCTTCAGCATCAACCACTATCGTCTCTTTCGGTTTTGCTGCTGGCTTAGCCCCTTTTGCCTGTAACCACTTGCCGCTTTCGACGTCGGTGATCCAGCGCTTGAATTCGTATTGCTTAAACAAGTTCAGCAGATCGTCAGCAGAAGGCTGCTGCACTTCCAGTTGCTCACAACCCAGTTCCAGTTCGACATCGGTTTTAATCGTTGCCAGCTTATAAGAGAGGTAAGCCACCTCTTTGTTATCTTGAAGTTTTCCGGCCATGGTTTTTGCACCACGGAAGGAGAGCCCGGCGATTTTATCCGATTCCGCGTACAGCGTATCCAGCCCGCCCAGCCCCTGAAGCAGCGCCTGTGCCGTTTTTTCACCGACACCAGGGACTCCTGGGATGTTATCCGACGAGTCGCCCATCAACGCGAGGAAGTCGATAATCAGCTCAGGCGGTACGCCATATTTTGTGACAACCTCTTCAGGCCCCAGAATGGTGTTGGTCATGGTGTTAATCAGGGTGATACCTGGCGTTACCAGCTGCGCCATATCTTTATCACCGGTGCTGATCAGCACCGGACGGCCCATTTTTTCAGCTTCACGCGCCAGCGTGCCGATGACGTCATCGGCTTCAACACCAGAGACCGCCAGCAGCGGCAGGCCCATCGCTTTCACCATGGCGTGCAGCGGTTCAATCTGCGCACGCAGATCGTCAGGCATTGGCGGACGGTGAGATTTGTAATGCTCAAACAACTCGTCGCGGAAGGTTTTGCCTTTGGCATCAAAGACCACCGCCGCATGGGTTGGCTGATACTGGAGTATCAGGCTACGCAGCATGTTAAGCACGCCGTACATCGCGCCGGTAGGTTCCCCTGCGCTATTGGTCAGAGGAGGAAACGCATGATACGCCCGATACAGGTAAGAAGAGCCGTCGACGAGAATAAGAGGGTTTTCTGGGATCTGAACCATAATGTCCGTGCCTTTAATCAATTTATGGCTAAAGGATGCCACAGAAGGATGAAAACATCAGTTATTAGCGCCAGATACAGGAAAAGATTTTACGATCGTGAAGATCTCTCGCAAAAAACAAACTGTGGATAAGTTTGTGTATATTTTCACTTCATATGAATAACAGACGCAAAAAATACATACGAGATATAATTTAGATCTTAATTATCATAATGTTATTTTGTTAGATCTCATCTGTATTACCCACTGATGACAATTTAGTCTATGTGGATATAAGCCCTGATTCGTGCAGAAGCGTAGCGAAATCTTCTGCAGTTGGGAAAAAGCCACCAACTCTCCGTGTGAAAGCGCCATTACTTCATCTGTTTTCTGGTAAAATCAGCGCCCAGCGCCGAATAGCCGGTCGCTCAATTACAGCTAACTATTTGAAAAAGCTAACCATGTCGAGATTGCTCGCTGCAATAACATTACTGTTAAGCATTATTTTAACGATTCTGGTGACTATCGCCTGTTCTGTGCCGATCATTGTCGCAGGAATGATTAAACTGTTGCTGCCTGTGCCTGTGGTGTGGCGAGCCGTGTCCACATTTTGTAATTTCATGATGTATTGCTGGTGTGAAGGGCTGGCGATCCTGTTGTACCTGAATCCGCAACTGAAGTGGGATGTTGAAGGGCTAGAGAGCCTCAACAAAAAGAACTGGTACCTGCTAATTTGCAATCACCACAGTTGGGCTGACATCGTGGTGTTATGTGTGCTTTTCCGTAAGCACATCCCGATGAACAAATACTTCCTGAAACAGCAGCTCGCCTGGGTTCCTTTCATCGGTCTGGCCTGCTGGGCGCTTGATATGCCGTTTATGAAACGCTACTCGCGCAGCTATTTGATCCGTCATCCGGAACATCGCGGTAAGGACGTGGAGACCACGCGCCGTTCCTGTGAAAAGTTTCGCGCGCACCCAACAACCATCGTGAACTTTGTTGAAGGCTCCAGGTTTACTGAAGAGAAGCGTCAACAAACACGTTCTCCTTTTCAGAACCTGCTGCCGCCAAAAGCCGCAGGTATTGCGATGGCGCTTAACGTGCTGGGTGCTCAGTTCGATAAATTACTTAACGTCACCCTCTGCTACCCGGAAAACGATAAAACGCCGTTCTTCGATATGCTCAGCGGCAAGCTGACGCGCATTGTTGTGCGTGTTGATCTGGTACCGATCGAGGCCGAATTACACGGTGACTACGTTAACGATAAGAATTTTAAACGTCGTTTCCAGTTATGGCTTAATACTCTCTGGAAAGAGAAAGACGAACAGATAGACAACATTAAATCTTCATACAAAAACGCCGGTCAGTGACCGGCGTTTTTACATCAACAATCTTACTTCTTCTCAACCAGGTATTTCACAGTATCTGCGTACTGCTGTACGAAGATATCCATGCTGCTGGTGTCCATGCCCTGCATATTCAGCTGATACTTGCCATTAACAAACATCGCCGGAACACCCTGAAGCTGCAGGTCGGCAGCAGCTTTTTCCTGCTGGGCCACCAGAGATTTCACGACAAAGCTGTTCCATGCCGCGTCATAGTCTTCACCTTTCACACCCGCATCAACGAATACTTTACGGATATCCGCAGTGGTCTGAACGGTCTGGGTTTTCTGTACGCCTTCAAACATTGGGGAAGTGATCTTATCTTCCACGCCCAGCGCGATAGCAACTGCCCACGCCTGAGTCAGGTCTTTACCCAATGGCCCCAGGAACTCAACGTGGTACTTGGTCATTTTGGTGCCTTCTGGCAGCTTTTTCTTCACGTTATCGGAAACATGCAAGACCTGCTCGAACTGATAGCAGTGTGGACAATAGAACGAGAAGAACTCCAGAACCTGTGGCTCGCCAGCAACAGGCTTGTCCAGCGTGATGTACTGTTTGCCATCGGTAAACTGCGCAGCAGAAGCGCTAAATGCCAGAATCATACCTGCCAGCGCCAGCCAAATTTTTTTCATGATTAACTCTCTCCTGGGTGTGTCCAATTAATACATCGGCGTTAATTGCAGAGGGGGCTCCTGAAGAACCTTAACCTGCTCAGTAAATGTAGATATCTGGCTGCGCCAGTAATCCTCTCCGGTAAGCCACGGGAAATTTCTAGGAAACGCGGGATCATCCCAACGCCTGATTAACCATGCGAGATAATAAACAAAACGCATCGCGCGTAAAGGTTCAATCAAGACAATTTCATCTGAATTAAACGGGCTAAATTCTTCATAAGCTTCAATAATGGTTTCAAGCTGCATGCGTTGCTCGGCTTTGTCGCCATTGAGCAGCATCCACAGGTCCTGAACCGCTGGCCCCATACGCGCATCATCGAGATCGACAAACAGCGGGCCATCACGCCAGAGAATATTTCCTGCGTGACAATCACCATGCAAACGCAGGACGGAAATATCATCGCGCCAGATGGCTTTAACTGCCCCAATAAGTTTATCGGTGGCGCTGAGGAAACTATCCTTTAGCGCTGTGGGGATCAGCGCAGAGGTTTCGAATACTTCGCGAGGTTCAAGAAGGTATTCCTGAATGCCGATAATCGGACGAGCAATAAAGGATTTTTTACGTCCCGTCTGATGTATACGTCCCAGATAGCGGGCCACCCACTCCATTTGATCAATATTATCCGCTTCAAACTGGCGACCCCCCAGGCTTGGGAAGACAGCGTAGTAGAACCCTTCGTGCATAAGGAGCGTTTGGTTATTGAATTTTAGCGGGGCGGCAACAGGTACATCGTCATCCAGCAGATCATGAGCAAATTGATGCTCTTCCTGAATTTGTTCTGCTGACCAACGTTTAGGGCGATAGAACTTCACGACGAAGCGCTGACGCTCCTCATCCTGAAATTGATAAACGCGGTTTTCGTAGCTATTTAACGGCGTTAGCCCGGAATCCACCCGGATACCCTGTTCAAACAGGGCATCCATAATGGTATCCGGGTGTAATGTCTGGAAAGTAAAAGCCTGGTCGTTCATCCGATCATCCGGAAATTATACGAATGATTCAGGATATCATCTTGTGGCGATTTCGGTGCCGCCGCTTACAAGCTTTTACTCTTTAATTACGCCTCTGGCGCGCAGTAATGCGGTTTTAAAATCTTCCTCATAATCTTTCTGAATACCAGGAATAACAGCATCTTTAGCTGAGTCACGCATTTTAAGATGGTAGATCAGGATATCATCAGAAAGGTCTGCCAGTTCGCCGTCAAAACCTGACTCTTTCGCCAGTTTCTGTAAAAATTGCATCAGATTCAGCTCTGGCTCTTTTTGCCAGGCTGGCTGGAGGAGTTCAATGACTTCATTAAGACGTTTACATTTCATGGTGGTGCTCCTTTCATTTAGAGTGACACGTTAGCAGGGTCAATCCCACAATAAAAGAGGCGATATTCGTGAATCTTAACCAGGAAATCACTGGGGTCGTTCTGGCGGGTGGCAGAGCGACGCGAATGGGGGGAAAAGATAAGGGGCTTCAGCTTTTGAACGGTAAACCCTTGTGGCAATGTGTCGCTGATGCGCTTAAAGGCCAGGTGACGACAATGGTCATCAGTGCTAACAGGCATATTGAGACATACCAGCGCAGCGGCTACGCCGTTTATCAGGATAACCAGGCAAATTACCCAGGACCGCTGGCTGGTATGCTTTCGGTTATGCAGCAGTCGCCCGGAGAGTAGTTTATTTTCTGTCCTTGCGATACCCCGTTGATTCCGTCCTGTCTTGTCGAGCGTCTGGTGCGACTTCGTGGTGCAGCCCCCGTGGTCTGGGTACATGACGGTGAGCGTGATCATCCTGCTATCGCGTTGATGCACAGATCATTAGTACCTGCTCTTCAGGAGTACCTGATGGCGGGAGAGCGTAGGGTGATGGTCTTTATGCGTCAGTCTGGCGGCCATTCCATTGATTTCAGTGATATGAAGTCTGCGTTTGTGAACGTGAATACAACTGAAGATTTGCAGATGATGCAGGAGAAATGATGATACCTGTTCTGGCCATTTCCGCCTGGAGTGGGACCGGGAAAACCACGCTGTTGAAAAAACTCATACCTGCCCTTTGTGTCAGAGGTATACGCCCAGGATTGATCAAGCATACCCACCATAATACGGATGTCGATAAACCAGGCAAAGACAGCTATGAGTTGCGTAAAGCGGGTGCAGCGCAAACGATGGTAGCAAGTAGTCAGCGCTGGGCGCTGATGACAGAAACACCAGATGAGGCACCGCTGGATCTCGCTTACCTGGTCAGTCGAATGGATCATTCCACGCTGGATCTGGTGCTGGTTGAGGGTTTTAAGCATGAGGCCGTGCCTAAGATCCTGCTGTTCCGAAGCGATGCCGGGCATGATGTCAGCGAGTTAACGCTTGATGAGCATGTGATTGCCGTAGCCAGTGATATTGTGTTGCCGCTTGAGGTTCCGGTGCTCGATTTAAATGACGTGGATAGGATTGCGGAGTTTATTGTGGAGTGGAGTGCGATCTGACGACTTGCCGGGCTGCACTTCGCCTGTTTTTTTGCATATAAACGCAAAAAGGCCATCCTTCCGGATGGCCTCTTCACTTGTTTGATGCCTGGCAGTTCCCTACTCTCACATGGGGAGACCCCACACTACCATCGGCGCTACGGCGTTTCACTTCTGAGTTCGGCATGGGGTCAGGTGGGACCACCGCGCTAAAGCCGCCAGGCAAATTCTGTTAATCTGTATCAGAGCTGAAATTTGATTGTCTGTCTCTTCGCCGAAACAGCTTCGGCGTTGTAAGGTTAAGCCTCACGGTTCATTAGTATCGGTTAGCTCAACGCATCGCTGCGCTTACACACCCGACCTATCAACGTCGTAGTCTTCAACGTTCCTTCAGGACCCTTAAAGGGTCAGGGAGAACTCATCTCGGGGCAAGTTTCGTGCTTAGATGCTTTCAGCACTTATCTCTTCCGCATTTAGCTACCGGGCAATGCCATTGGCATGACAACCCGAACACCAGTGATGCGTCCACTCCGGTCCTCTCGTACTAGGAGCAGCCCCCCTCAATTCTCCAGCGCCCACGGCAGATAGGGACCGAACTGTCTCACGACGTTCTAAACCCAGCTCGCGTACCACTTTAAATGGCGAACAGCCATACCCTTGGGACCTACTTCAGCCCCAGGATGTGATGAGCCGACATCGAGGTGCCAAACACCGCCGTCGATATGAACTCTTGGGCGGTATCAGCCTGTTATCCCCGGAGTACCTTTTATCCGTTGAGCGATGGCCCTTCCATTCAGAACCACCGGATCACTATGACCTGCTTTCGCACCTGCTCGAGCCGTCACTCTCGCAGTCAAGCTAGCTTATGCCATTGCACTAACCTCCTGATGTCCGACCAGGATTAGCTAACCTTCGTGCTCCTCCGTTACTCTTTGGGAGGAGACCGCCCCAGTCAAACTACCCACCAGACACTGTCCGCAACCCGGATTACGGGTCTACGTTAGAACACCAGCCATTAAAGGGTGGTATTTCAAGGTCGGCTCCACGCAGACTGGCGTCCACGCTTCAAAGCCTCCCACCTATCCTACACATCAAGGACCAGTGTTCAGTGTCAAGCTATAGTAAAGGTTCACGGGGTCTTTCCGTCTTGCCGCGGGTACACTGCATCTTCACAGCGAGTTCAATTTCACTGAGTCTCGGGTGGAGACAGCCTGGCCATCATTACGCCATTCGTGCAGGTCGGAACTTACCCGACAAGGAATTTCGCTACCTTAGGACCGTTATAGTTACGGCCGCCGTTTACCGGGGCTTCGATCAAGAGCTTCGCGTTGCCGCTAACCCCATCAATTAACCTTCCGGCACCGGGCAGGCGTCACACCGTATACGTCCACTTTCGTGTTTGCACAGTGCTGTGTTTTTAATAAACAGTTGCAGCCAGCTGGTATCTTCGACTGATTTCAGCTCCACCCGCAGGGGCTTCACCTACATATCAGCGTGCCTTCTCCCGAAGTTACGGCACCATTTTGCCTAGTTCCTTCACCCGAGTTCTCTCAAGCGCCTTGGTATTCTCTACCTGACCACCTGTGTCGGTTTGGGGTACGATTTGATGTTACCTGATGCTTAGAGGCTTTTCCTGGAAGCAGGGCATTTGTTACTTCAGCACCGTAGTGCCTCGTCATCACACCTCAGCGTTAATAAGGTACCGGATTTACCTGGAACCTCCGCCTACATGCTTAAACCGGGACAACCGTCGCCCGGCTAACATAGCCTTCTCCGTCCCCCCTTCGCAGTAACACCAAGTACAGGAATATTAACCTGTTTCCCATCGACTACGCCTTTCGGCCTCGCCTTAGGGGTCGACTCACCCTGCCCCGATTAACGTTGGACAGGAACCCTTGGTCTTCCGGCGTGCGGGCTTTTCACCCGCATTATCGTTACTTATGTCAGCATTCGCACTTCTGATACCTCCAGCACCCCTCACAGGACACCTTCAACGGCTTACAGAACGCTCCCCTACCCAACAACACATAGTGTCGCTGCCGCAGCTTCGGTGCATGGTTTAGCCCCGTTACATCTTCCGCGCAGGCCGACTCGACCAGTGAGCTATTACGCTTTCTTTAAATGATGGCTGCTTCTAAGCCAACATCCTGGCTGTCTGTGCCTTCCCACATCGTTTCCCACTTAACCATGACTTTGGGACCTTAGCTGGCGGTCTGGGTTGTTTCCCTCTTCACGACGGACGTTAGCACCCGCCGTGTGTCTCCCGTGATAACATTCTTCGGTATTCGTAGTTTGCATCGGGTTGGTAAGCCGGGATGGCCCCCTAGCCGAAACAGTGCTCTACCCCCGAAGATGAGTTCACGAGGCGCTACCTAAATAGCTTTCGGGGAGAACCAGCTATCTCCCGGTTTGATTGGCCTTTCACCCCCAGCCACAAGTCATCCGCTAATTTTTCAACATTAGTCGGTTCGGTCCTCCAGTTAGTGTTACCCAACCTTCAACCTGCCCATGGCTAGATCACCGGGTTTCGGGTCTATACCCTGCAACTTAACGCCCAGTTAAGACTCGGTTTCCCTTCGGCTCCCCTATACGGTTAACCTTGCTACAGAATATAAGTCGCTGACCCATTATACAAAAGGTACGCAGTCACACCCGAAGGTGCTCCCACTGCTTGTACGTACACGGTTTCAGGTTCTTTTTCACTCCCCTCGCCGGGGTTCTTTTCGCCTTTCCCTCACGGTACTGGTTCACTATCGGTCAGTCAGGAGTATTTAGCCTTGGAGGATGGTCCCCCCATATTCAGACAGGATACCACGTGTCCCGCCCTACTCTTCGAGTTCACAACCTGTGCATTTTCGTGTACGGGACTATCACCCTGTATCGTCGGACTTTCCAGACCGTTCCACTAACACACAAGCTGATTCAGACTCTGGGCTGCTCCCCGTTCGCTCGCCGCTACTGGGGGAATCTCGGTTGATTTCTTTTCCTCGGGGTACTTAGATGTTTCAGTTCCCCCGGTTCGCCTCGTTAACCTATGTATTCAGTTAACGATAGTGTGACGAATCACACTGGGTTTCCCCATTCGGACATCGCCGGGTCAAAGGTTCATATCACCTCGCCGGCGCTTTTCGCAGATTAGCACGTCCTTCATCGCCTCTGACTGCCAGGGCATCCACCGTGTACGCTTAGTCGCTTAACCTCACAACCCGAAGATGTTTCTTTCGATTCATCATCGACTTGCGAAAATTTGAGAGACTCGAACACACCATTAAGATGTGTCGTTTCAATTTTCAGCTTGATCCAGATTTTTAAAGAGCAAATATCTCAAACATGACTCGTAAGTCAGTTTTGAGATATGACGGCAGGTGACTTTCACTCACGAACCAGCAAGTGGCGTCCCCTAGGGGATTCGAACCCCTGTTACCGCCGTGAAAGGGCGGTGTCCTGGGCCTCTAGACGAAGGGGACGTATAAGTCTCAATCGCAAGACGCCTTGCTATTTACTTTTCATCAGACAATCTGTGTGAGCACTACAAAGGCAGGTTCTTTAAGGTAAGGAGGTGATCCAACCGCAGGTTCCCCTACGGTTACCTTGTTACGACTTCACCCCAGTCATGAATCACAAAGTGGTAAGCGCCCTCCCGAAGGTTAAGCTACCTACTTCTTTTGCAACCCACTCCCATGGTGTGACGGGCGGTGTGTACAAGGCCCGGGAACGTATTCACCGTAGCATTCTGATCTACGATTACTAGCGATTCCGACTTCATGGAGTCGAGTTGCAGACTCCAATCCGGACTACGACGCACTTTATGAGGTCCGCTTGCTCTCGCGAGGTCGCTTCTCTTTGTATGCGCCATTGTAGCACGTGTGTAGCCCTACTCGTAAGGGCCATGATGACTTGACGTCATCCCCACCTTCCTCCAGTTTATCACTGGCAGTCTCCTTTGAGTTCCCGGCCGGACCGCTGGCAACAAAGGATAAGGGTTGCGCTCGTTGCGGGACTTAACCCAACATTTCACAACACGAGCTGACGACAGCCATGCAGCACCTGTCTCAGAGTTCCCGAAGGCACCAATCCATCTCTGGAAAGTTCTCTGGATGTCAAGAGTAGGTAAGGTTCTTCGCGTTGCATCGAATTAAACCACATGCTCCACCGCTTGTGCGGGCCCCCGTCAATTCATTTGAGTTTTAACCTTGCGGCCGTACTCCCCAGGCGGTCGACTTAACGCGTTAGCTCCGGAAGCCACGCCTCAAGGGCACAACCTCCAAGTCGACATCGTTTACGGCGTGGACTACCAGGGTATCTAATCCTGTTTGCTCCCCACGCTTTCGCACCTGAGCGTCAGTCTTTGTCCAGGGGGCCGCCTTCGCCACCGGTATTCCTCCAGATCTCTACGCATTTCACCGCTACACCTGGAATTCTACCCCCCTCTACAAGACTCTAGCCTGCCAGTTTCGAATGCAGTTCCCAGGTTGAGCCCGGGGATTTCACATCCGACTTGACAGACCGCCTGCGTGCGCTTTACGCCCAGTAATTCCGATTAACGCTTGCACCCTCCGTATTACCGCGGCTGCTGGCACGGAGTTAGCCGGTGCTTCTTCTGCGGGTAACGTCAATTGCTGAGGTTATTAACCTCAGCACCTTCCTCCCCGCTGAAAGTACTTTACAACCCGAAGGCCTTCTTCATACACGCGGCATGGCTGCATCAGGCTTGCGCCCATTGTGCAATATTCCCCACTGCTGCCTCCCGTAGGAGTCTGGACCGTGTCTCAGTTCCAGTGTGGCTGGTCATCCTCTCAGACCAGCTAGGGATCGTCGCCTAGGTGAGCCGTTACCCCACCTACTAGCTAATCCCATCTGGGCACATCTGATGGCAAGAGGCCCGAAGGTCCCCCTCTTTGGTCTTGCGACGTTATGCGGTATTAGCTACCGTTTCCAGTAGTTATCCCCCTCCATCAGGCAGTTTCCCAGACATTACTCACCCGTCCGCCGCTCGTCACCCGAGAGCAAGCTCTCTGTGCTACCGCTCGACTTGCATGTGTTAGGCCTGCCGCCAGCGTTCAATCTGAGCCATGATCAAACTCTTCAATTTAAAAGTTTGATGCTCAATGTTTCTTTATTTCTAAAGAAAAGAACTTCGTAATGAATTACGTGTTCACTCGTTGAGACTTGGTATTCATTTTTCGTCCGAAGACGTTAAGAATCCATGTCACTTTGAGTGCCCACACAGATTGTCTGATAAATTGTTAAAGAGCAGTGCCGCTTCGTTTTCGCTGCGGCGCGGGGTGTGCATATTACGCTTTCCCGCTACAGAGTCAAGCGTTTATTTTGCTTTTCTCTGCTGACCCGGCGGCGTGTGTGCCGTTGTTCCGTGTCAGTGGAGGCGCATTATAGGGAGTTATTCCGACGTGACAAGAGGAAATTTAAAAAAAGTTTTCATCCGTGTCTTTTTTCACCAACAGCGATGAAATCAAGCTACAAATTGTTCTATTTGATGTATCTGCAACCACAATCACACTCGAGGTGGCATAATTATCAGCATGAATCTTTAAGGAATAAAAGCGATGCCATTAAGCGCACAACAGCTGGCCGCCCAAAAAAACCTGTCGTATGTGCTGGCAGAGAAGCTGGCTCAGCGGATTTTAGCGGGTAAATATGCCCCAGGCAGCATCCTGCCGGGTGAAATGGAGCTGGGTGAGCAGTTTGGAGTGAGTCGTACAGCAGTTCGTGAAGCGGTGAAAACCCTAACGGCAAAAGGTATGGTGCTTCCACGTCCCCGCATTGGCACACGTGTCATGCCACAGAGTAACTGGAATTTTCTCGATCAGGAGCTGCTCTCCTGGTGGATGACGGAAGATAACTTTCATCAGGTTGTCGATCACTTTCTGGTGATGCGCAGCAGTCTTGAACCACAGGCGTGCCTGCTTGCCGCCACGCTTGGAACGGCAGAACAGAAAGCACAGCTCAACGCGTTAATGGAAGAGATGGTGTTCCTGAAAAAGCACTTCAACCGGGAACGCTGGGTTGAGGTCGATATGGCCTGGCATGAACATATCTATATGATGAGTGCCAATCCGTTCCTCACCTCTTTTGCTTCTTTATTTCATTCGGTGTACCACACTTACTTTACCTCTATTACACAAGACGAAGTGGTTAAACTGGATTTGCATCAGGCGATAGTCGATGCCATTCAGGAAAGCGACGGGCAGCGAGCCCTGAGTGCGTGCCAGGCATTGCTGGCCGCGCCAACCCACCAGCAGGTAAATAAATGACAAAGAAAAAAGCGCGCAGCATGGCCGGATTGCCGTGGATTGCAGCCATGGCGTTTTTTATGCAGGCACTGGATGCCACCATCCTCAACACAGCGCTTCCCGCTATTGCGCAAAGCCTTAACCGCTCCCCGCTGGCGATGCAGTCCGCCATCATCAGCTACACCCTGACGGTCGCGATGTTAATTCCGGTCAGCGGCTGGCTGGCCGACCGCTTCGGCACCCGCAGAGTTTTCATGTTGGCCGTGACGCTCTTTACGCTCGGCTCGCTGGCTTGTGCGCTCTCCTCATCCTTAACGGAGCTGGTTATCTTCCGCGTATTACAAGGTATTGGCGGAGCGATGATGATGCCCGTGGCACGCCTTGCCTTGCTGCGAGCCTATCCTCGAAGCGAACTGCTTCCCGTGCTCAACTTCGTCACCATGCCAGGCCTGGTTGGTCCGATACTTGGCCCGGTACTTGGTGGTGTGTTTGTCACCTGGGCAAGCTGGCACTGGATCTTCCTGATTAATATTCCTATTGGCGTTGCCGGGCTGCTGTATGCCCGCAAATATATGCCGAACTTCACCACGCCAAGACGCAGCTTCGACATGGGAGGCTTTTTCCTGTTTGGCCTGAGCCTGGTGCTCTTCTCAAGCGGGATGGAACTGTTTGGTGAGAAGATCGTAGCAACATGGATTGCCCTCTCCGTCATCCTCAGCGGTATTCTGCTGTTCCTTCTTTATATACGTCACGCGCACCGTCACCCGACACCGTTAATCTCACTCGGACTCTTTAACACCCGAACGTTTTCCGTAGGGATTGCAGGCAACATTGCGTCACGTCTGGGGACGGGTTGCGTACCGTTTCTGATGCCATTGATGCTGCAGGTCGGTTTCGGCTACCCGGCACTGATTGCTGGCTGCATGATGGCGCCCACGGCAATGGGCTCGATTCTGGCAAAATCAACGGTTACACAAGTGCTGCGCTGGTTTGGCTATCGTAAGACGCTGGTTGGCGTAACGGTCTTTATCGGTCTGATGATTGCGCAGTTCTCTTTGCAATCCGCCGCCCTTCCCGTATGGATGTTGATCCTGCCGTTATTTGTGCTGGGCATGGCGATGTCAACGCAGTTTACGTCGATGAATACCATCACGCTGGCAGACCTGACGGACGAGAACGCCAGCAGCGGCAACAGCGTGCTGGCGGTGACGCAACAGCTGTCGATCAGTTTAGGGGTTGCCGTGAGTGCAGCGGTGCTGCGGTTTTATGAGGGTTTTGACAGCGCGAATACCGTTGAGCAGTTCCACTATACCTTTATCACCATGGGTGCGCTCACCGTGGTTTCGGCGCTGGTCTTTATGCTGTTAAAACCGAAAGATGGACGCAACCTGATCAAAGAACGCCATAAAGCAAAGTCTAAACCGAACCGCGTTCCATCAGAACAGGAGTAAGCTGCAGGCGTTGCTGTTGCAGCGTGGGCTGCGCCATACGGTGGATCAACACATCGATGGCCAGCTCGCCCAGTTCATCCTTCGGCTGATGAATCGTGGTCAGCGGTGGGGTCATGTAGCTAGCCAGTTCGATATCATCGTAACCAATTACCGCCATATCATCCGGAACGTGCAAGCCTGCCTGATATAACGCCTGATAGGCGCCAAATGCCATGGCATCGTTACCGATAAAGACGGCCTGCGGACGCTGCGGCTGCGCCAGCAAGGTCTGCATCGCTTCAAAGCCACCGTGAAACTCAAAATCACCGGTAATACGGTAGCCTTCGGGCACAGAAAGCCCCGCCCGGGCCATAGCAGAGAGATACCCTTCCAGACGCAAACGCGCCGGGGTTTTATCCAGCGGACCGGTAATACAGGCAATGCGGGTGTAACCTTTATCGATCAGATACTGGGTGGCCATGTCGCCCCCCAGCAGGGAGTTATCCTGAATCAGATCGCTGGTACCGTCGAACGGTGCCCAGTCCATCATCACCGTGGGAATAGAGGGATAACGCTGGATAATCTCTTTCGAGGGCTGGTGTGTTTCGGTACAGAGCAGCAGTAGCCCGTCGACGCGTTTTTGCATCAGCGTCTCCAGGTTGCGGTTCATTCTCTGCTCGTCACCTTCGGTATTGCACAGCACCAGGCTGTAGCCACGCTCGAAGCAACTACGCTCTACACCTCGCACAAGCTCAGAATAGAAAGGGTTGGTACTGGCCGTAATCAGCATACCAATAGTGCGCGTCTGGTTGAGCTTAAGACTACGCGCCAGCGCAGATGGCGCATAGTTGAGTTCTTTTACCGCAGCTTCGACTTTCTCCCGAATCGCCTCGCTGACGAAGCGATCGTTGTTTATAACGTGAGAGACCGTCGAGGTAGAAACACCCGCCATGCGGGCGACATCTTTCATTGTTGCCAAGCGTTACCCCTGCTGACTTAAGAATTCATCGATCTCTTTACGCCACGGAACGGAGGGTTGGGCCCCTTTGCGCGTCACGGCAATCGCGGCAGCAGCATGTGCAAAACGGATCGCATCATCCATTCGCTTGCCTTCCAGTAGCGCGGTCACCAGCGCACCATTGAAGGTGTCTCCCGCAGCGATGGTGTCAATCGCTTTCACCTTAAAGCCCGGCACTCGACGGCCTTCGCCATTGACGCTTGCCCACACCCCACGGCTACCAAGGGTGATAATCACGGTACCGATGCCTTTATCATGCAATGCACGTGCAGCTAGCGCGGCATCGTCATCATTTTCGACACGAATGCCCGTCAGCTTTTCCGCTTCGGTTTCGTTTGGCGTAATGATGTCCACCAGCGCCAGCAGCTCGTCTGATAATACACGGGCAGGAGCGGGATTAAGTACGACAGTGGTATGATTTTCATGCGCAATTTTGGCGGCGGCCAGCACGCTTTCAACCGGTGACTCCAGTTGCATCAGCAACGCTTCGGCATTCGCAATGATCTCACGTTGCGCTTCTACGCGATCCGTTGTCAGAGCAGCGTTGGCACCAGCATGAATACCGATGACATTCTCACCTTCTGCGTTGACGAAAATCAGCGCCACGCCGGTAGATTCCCCTGCAACCACGCTGACCGGTGCGATATCGATATTGTCGCTCGCCAGCTGTTTGCGTACGCGCTCACCGGTATCGTCATCACCCGTGCAGGCGATAAACGCAATTTTCGCCCCACTGCGACCGGCGGCGACGGCCTGGTTTGCACCTTTACCGCCAAATGCCACCTGATACTGGTTACCCGTGACCGTTTCGCCCGGTGTTGGGAATGATTCAAGGTTAAGAATGTGATCGGCATTGATACTGCCAAGGACGACGAGGTTGCCTGCGGTTTTCATGGTTGGGTTGTCCATCTGAGAGCGCCACCGGTGTTACCCGGTGGCGTATGCCACACTTTTCTTTATTGGTGTCCCTCAGGCAGCCAGCGGCTGCCTGATTCGCCTTTTACTGCTTGATGACCAGTTTCAGGTCAACAGGGTATTTGCCCTGAACTTTTTCGCCCTTCAGCACTTTGTCGGCAGTTTCAACGCCAGTCGCGCCAATCTGCTCCGGCAGCTGAGCGATGGTCGCAGCCAGTTTGCCATCATTTACTGCTTTTTCACCATCCGGCGTACCGTCAAATCCGACAACCATCACATCTGATTTACCTGCAGTCTGCAGGGCTCGCAGCGCGCCCAGTGCCATTTCGTCGTTCTGCGCGAATACTGCCTGCACGTCAGGATGTGCGGTCAGCAGGTTCTGCATCACGTTCAGACCTTTAGTACGGTCGAAATCGGCAGGCTGGCTGGCCAGGACGTTAAATTTGTGTGCAGCAACGGCCTGCTGGAAGCCTTCGCCACGTTCACGGGCAGCAGAGGTACCCGCGATACCCTGCAATTCGATAACTTTCGCGCCTTCACCTGCTTTCTTCGCGATGTAATCACCCGCGATTTTACCGCCCAGCACGTTATCAGACGCAATGTGGCTGACCACGTCACCTTTAGAGGCCTGACGGTCCAGGGTGATCACCGGGATCTTCGCCTGGTTTGCCATTTTAACGGCGTTACCTACGGCATCAGAATCAGTTGGGTTGATCAGCAGAATTTTGGTACCACGAACGGTTAAGTCCTGAACGTTAGCCAGCTCTTTCGCCGGGTTGTTCTGGGAATCCAGCACCACCAGGTTGTAGCCCAGTTTGTCCGCTTCTTTCTGCGCGCCATCCTTCAGAGAGACGAAGAACGGGTTGTTCAGCGTGGAGATAACCAGCGCGATGGTGTCTTTCGCCATAGCGTTTGCACTTACGGTTGCGCTCAGCGCGACAGCAGAAACCAGGGTAGCCAGTTTTTTCATGTTCATATCTAAGATGTCCTGTAGTGTCGTCAGTTACTGTTTTTTGTTGTCTACCAGTACCGCCAGCAAAATCACCACTGCCTTAACGATCATCTGGTAATAGGAGGAAACACCTAACAAATTCAAACCATTATTCAGGAAACCGAGAATCAGTGCGCCGATCAATGTCCCAACAATGCGACCTTTACCACCCGCAAGACTCGTACCGCCCAGAACCACTGCCGCAATGGCATCCAGCTCATAACCCGTGCCCGCCGTTGGCTGCGCGGAGGAGAGGCGCGCCACTTCGATGATGCCTGCCAGAGAAGCCAGCAGGCCGCACAGGGAATAAACGATAATTTTAACTTTATTGACGCTGATACCGGACAGACGCGTTGCCGCTTCGTTACCGCCCAGTGCATAGATATAACGACCCAGGCGGGTGTGGTGCAGCATGTACCACGCCGCCAGGAAGACGATAGCCATGATCCAGACCGGGGTCGGGACACCCAGCGGGCGGCCGATACCGAACCAGCCAAACAGATCGGCGTTATCGGTAAAGCCGGTGTTAACCGGGCTGCCGTTGGTGTAAACCATGGTCACACCGCGCAGCAGCAGCATCATCACCAGCGTCGCGATGAACGCCTGAACGCGGCCTTTCGCCACAATCACGCCGGTCACAGCACCGATTGCCGCCCCAGCGGCCAGCGCAGCAGCCACGGCCACCAGCGCGTTAACTTCTACACCGACAAGGGAAGCGGCGATCGCACCGGTGAGCGCCAGCAGAGAACCGACGGACAGATCGATCCCTGAGGTCAAAATCACCAGCGTCATCCCGACCGCCATAATGGCGTTTACAGAAGTCTGCTGAAGGATATTGAACAGGTTATTAACGGTAAAAAAGTTCGGACTCATGGTCGACACAATCGCGATCAGCACCAGCAGGGCAATCAGTGATTTTTGCTCCATCAGCCATGCCTTTGTGAAATAACGGCGACCAGAAACAGCCTGGGTAGTCATCTTCTTACTCCTGATTCACGCGATTAAGCTTGCCCACAGCGGCAGCCATCAGAACTTCCTGGGTGGCCTGCTCGCGAGTGAATTCACCGCCGAGATGCCCTTCATGCATGACGATAATGCGATCGCTCATGCCTAATACTTCTGGCATCTCGGAAGAGACCAGAATGATGCTCAGACCGTCGGCCTTGAACTGGTTAATCAGCTGATAGATCTCTTTCTTCGCGCCGACGTCTACACCGCGAGTGGGTTCATCGAGGATCAGCACTTTCGGGCGCGTCATCAGACCACGCGCAATCGCCACTTTCTGCTGATTACCACCGGACAACAGGCCAATTGCCTGCTCCATCGACGGTGTTTTGACGTTAAACAGACGGATAAAATCGCTGACCGCCTGCTGTTCGTCTTTGTGTTTCAGCGTACCGCCGCTGTGACTGAAATAGCGCAGTGCGGTAAGCGACATGTTCTCTTTCACCGACATGCCCAGCACTAAGCCATCGCGCTTACGGTCTTCAGAAATATAGACAATGCCATTCGCCAGACCATCTTGCGGAGAGCGGGTAACCACTTCATGACCGTCGAGGGTGACATAACCGCTGGTGCGCGGCAGTGCGCCGTACAACACTTTCATCAGCTCGGTACGCCCAGCGCCCATCAGGCCCGCCACACCGAGGATTTCCCCCTGACGCAGGGTAAAGGTCACATCGTTCACACCTGGACCGCAGAGGTTGTCCACCTTCAGGCGGATCTCACCCGGCGCTTTATCCAGATGCGGGTATTGATCTTCGAGCTTACGTCCCACCATCATTTCGATGAGCGTATCTTCGGTCAGCGTGGCGACTTCACGTTCGGCAATAAACTGTCCGTCGCGGAAAACGGTGACGTCATCGCAGATTTCGAAGATCTCTTTCATGCGGTGAGAGATATAGACAATCCCGCGCCCCTGAAATTTCAGCTCGCGGATAACGCGGAACAGGGATTCGGTTTCGGTATCGGTCAGGGCATCAGTCGGTTCATCCATAATGATGACCTTCGACTCAAAACTCAGCACTTTCGCGATTTCCACCATCTGCTGATCGCCAATGGAAAGTTCACCCACCAGTCGGTCGCTCTTAAAGCGCAGGTTCAGCTTCGCCAGCAGTTTATCCGCTTCGGCATACATGGTTTTCCAGTCGATTTTACCGAACCGGTTTACGAACTCGCGGCCCAGGAAGATGTTCTCCGCAATGGTAAGCTGCGGGATCAGGTTCAGCTCCTGGTGAATAATACCGATACCCGCTTCCTGAGAGGATTTCGGGCCATTGAAGGTGGTCTCTTTACCCAGCCAGACGAGTGAACCGGCATCACGTTGGTAGATCCCGGTCAGCACTTTCATCATGGTGGATTTGCCAGCGCCGTTTTCGCCCACCAGCGCCATCACGCGCCCGGGGTAGACGTTCAGCGCCGCACCGGAGAGGGCTTTTACGCCCGGGAACGACTTATCGATCCCTTTGAGTTGCAGTAATGCGTCCATGATGGCCTCAGAAGGTGACGCCAGCACAGAGAATGATATTCGCATACGGGGAACACTCCCCGCTGCGAATCACCGCCTGACTGTCTGCGGTTTGTTGTTTGAACTGCTCGTGCGTTGTGTAACGAATTTCTATGGTGTTTCCCTGGTGTTGTTGCAGTTGCTCAATATGGCTGAGCAACGTTTCGTGGAGTTGCGGATTATGTTGTTTGATTTCCGCCGCGAGAATGGCCGCCTCAACCTGCATCTCCGCCGTCACGACTTCCAGTACCTGCATAAACGAAGGAACACCCTGCGTTAACGCCATATCAATACGGGTTGTGCTACGCGGAACCGGTAAGCCTGCATCGCAAACCACCAGCGTATCGGTATGCCCAAGACGGGAAATAACCGACGAGATTTCTGAGTTGAGTACAGTGCCTTTCTTCATTTTCTTGCTCCACTAGCGAAACGTTTCGCTAAAATCAGTTTAGTCTCAACGGTGTTCAGAAAACCACCATGACGTAACAGATTTGTGATCGACGTCGAAACGTTTCGCTAAGTGAAATGTAGAGACAATTATGGAGGGTAGGCAGGGGGGGTTGTAAGCCGGGTAAGCGCTGCGCCACCCGGCATTTAATGCAGGCTTAAATCTCGACCTGTGTACCCAGCTCAATCACTCGGTTAGGCGGGATCTCAAACTGGTCAGGCGCACGCAGGGCGTTACGTTGCAGGATAAGGTACAACTTGCCGCGCAGGCGCAGATACCACGGACGCTTGCCAATAATCAGTGACTCGTGTGACATGAAGAATGACGTCTCCATCATCCGGCAGCTCAGCCCTTCCAGGCCGCAGCGGTGGAAGACCTCTTCCACGTTTGGCGTTTCACGCCAGCCGTAGCTTGCCACCACGCGCCAGAAGGTAGGCGACAATTGCTCAATCTGAACACGACGCACATTGTGAACATACGGTGCATCTTCGGTGCGCAACGTCAGCAGAATCACACGCTCGTGCAATACCTTGTTGTGCTTAAGATTATGCATCAACGCAAACGGGATCACGTTCAAGGCACGAGACATGTACACCGCAGTTCCCGGTACACGCACTGGCGGGGATTTCTCCAGCGACGCAATCATCGCCTCCAGAGAATTCCCGTGTTCGTGCATACGACGCAGCAGACGGAAGCGCTCGCTTTTCCATGTGGTCATGACAATAAACATCACCAGACCCAGCGTCAGCGGTAGCCAGCCACCGGAAACAATCTTGTCGAGGTTCGCGGAGAACAGCGGCACGTCGATACACAGGAAGCCCACCAGAATCATCGCCACGAGGAATTTATTCCAGTGCCAGTTTCGGTACGCGACCGTTGTGGAGAGGATCGACGTCAGCACCATGGTACCGGTGACCGCAATACCGTACGCCGCCGCCAGGTTGCTGGAATGCTCGAAGCTGACGATGACGATCACCACAGCGAAATAGAGCAGCCAGTTAACGAACGGAATGTAGATCTGGCCCGACTCCATCTCTGAGGTATGGATGATGCGCATAGGTGAGAGATACCCCAGACGCACGGCCTGGCGCGTCAGAGAAAACACGCCTGAAATCACCGCCTGAGAGGCAATGACGGTCGCCAGCGTCGCCAGAATCAGCATCGGTACCAGTGCCCAGTCAGGGGCCAGCAGGAAGAATGGGTTCTTTATCGCTTCCGGATTTTTGAGCAACAGCGCGCCCTGGCCGAAGTAGTTCAGCACCAGAGACGGCAGTACCACAATAAACCAGGCCACGCGGATAGGCAGTTTCCCGAAGTGCCCCATGTCAGCATACAGCGCTTCAACGCCGGTGATGGAGAGCACAACCGCCCCCAGCGCCACGAAGGAAACCACTTTGTATTCGAGGAAGAAATTCACGGCCCAGTAGGGGTTTAGCGCTTGCAGCACTTCCGGGTTAGCAATAATGCTGCGTAAACCAAGCGCCGCCAGGATCAGGAACCAGGCCAGCATAATTGGCGCGAACAGTTTCCCCACCAGCCCGGTACCGTGCTTCTGGATCATAAACAGCAGCGTCAGGACAATAATGGCCAGAGGAACAACCCAGGAATCAAGCTGCGGGGCAATAATCTCCAGCCCCTCTATCGCCGAAAGCACTGAGATAGCAGGCGTGATGACGACTTCCCCATAGAAGAAACTGCCGCCAATCAGGCCGATGATGACCAGCACCGACGTCATTCTGGCTGACGTGTTACGCCCGGCAAGGGACATCAGGGTCAGGATACCGCCTTCGCCTGCGTTATCAGCGCGCATAACAAAGGAGAGATATTTAACAGAAACTACCAGGATCAGCAGCCAGAAGATGAGGGACAGGAAGCCAAATACGGCATCGCGTTCAACACCAAAGCCAAACTGGCCGGACAGACATTCTCGAAGCGTATAAAGCGGGCTGGTGCCGATATCACCGTAGACAACCCCGATCGCCGCAAGCGTAATTGCGGGTAATGATTGCTTATTGTCAGTGCTCATAGACTAGTCTTTTCGTTTAAATAACAAATGTGTTCCTGGTCCCTTGGTCCACAAAAAGCGCACAGTATGCCTGATTCGTTGCAAAATCGTACCCCTAAATGCAACCGCATTAATGTAGCGCAAAGAAAATTGCGCCGCACTTCAGTCTATTACCAGCCCTGACTGAAACGTCTATACTCGCTTCAATTGGCCGCCACGACGGCGAAAGGATGCAAAACTATTATGGCTCACTCACATTTATTAGCAGAAAGAATTTCCCGCCTCAGCAGCGCGCTGGAGAAAGGCCTTTTCGAGCGTAGCCACGCCATCCGCCTCTGTTTACTGGCGGCGTTGAGCGGCGAAAGCGTATTTCTGCTGGGTCCACCGGGCATCGCCAAAAGCCTGATTGCCCGCCGACTGAAATTTGCCTTTCAGAACGCCCGCGCGTTTGAATACCTGATGACCCGCTTTTCCACTCCGGAAGAAGTTTTCGGCCCGCTGTCCATTCAGGCGCTGAAAGATGAGGGACGTTATCAGCGCTTGACGGAGGGTTATCTTCCGGAAGCGGAAATTGTTTTTCTCGATGAAATCTGGAAAGCAGGCCCGGCTATTCTGAACACCCTGCTCACGGCGATAAACGAACGTCGGTTCCGCAACGGCGCCAGTGAAGAGAAAATCCCGATGCGCCTGCTGGTGGCCGCCTCCAACGAACTACCCGAAGCCGACAGCAGTCTGGAAGCGCTGTATGACCGCATGTTGATCCGCCTGTGGCTGGACAAAGTGCAGGATAAATCCAACTTCCGCTCTATGCTGGTGAGCCAGCAGGATGAGAATGAAAACCCGGTCTCTGCTTCGCTTCAGGTTACCGATGAGGAATATCAGCTGTGGCAGCAGGAGATCGGCAAAATCAAACTGCCAGATGCCGTCTTCGAGCTGATCTTCATGCTGCGCCAGCAGCTCGATTTACTCCCTTCAGCGCCCTATGTCTCCGATCGTCGCTGGAAAAAAGCAATCCGCCTGCTGCAGGCCAGTGCCCTGTTCAGCGGCCGTGATGCCGTTGCGCCAATCGATCTGATCCTGCTGAAAGATTGCCTCTGGCACGACGCAGAAGGCATGAACCTGATGCAGCAACAGCTTGAAATATTGATGACCGGACACGCCTGGGGACAACAGGCGATGCTCAACCAGCTTGGTGCTATTGCCCAACGACGCATCCAGTTACAGCAGCAACAAAGTGATAAAACGGCGCTGAAAGTGAACCGGCTGGGTGGAATGTTCGCCCGCAAACCTCACTACGAATTACCCGCCGAGCTGACCAGCTCGACGCTTACCCTGCTGCTCCAGCAACCGCTAAAGCTCCATGATATGCAGGTTGTACACGTTACGATTGAGCGCGAGCCGCTATCGCAATGGCTGGATAAAGGTGGAGAAATCCGCGGAAAACTCAACGGCATCGGTTTCGCGCAGCCGCTAAATATGGAAGTGGACAGTAGCCAGCATCTGGTGATCCGCGATGTGAGCCTGCAGGGATCGCGTCTTGCACTGCCTGGCACCGCCTCTGACAGCGTTCCTGAAGAGATTAAGCAGCAGCTGGAAGCGCTGGATACCGAATGGCACCAGCAACACACCCGCTTTAGCGAGCAGCAAAAATGCCTCTTTATACATAGCGACTGGTTAGGTCGCATTGAAGCCAGCCTGCAGGATGTGAGCACACAGATTAAACAGGCGCGTCAATGCTAACGCTGGATACGCTTAACATCATGCTGGCCGTCAGCGAAGAAGGGTTGATCGAAGAGGTGGTCATTACCCTTCTGGCGTCGCCGCAGCTGGCCGCATTCTTTGAAAAATTTCCGAAGCTTAAAAAAGCGATGACGGACGATCTCCCACGCTGGCGTGAAAGCTTGCGTCAGCGGTTCAAAGAGACCGAGCTCCCCCCTGAGTTAACGGAAGAGGTGGCCTGTTATCAGCAGTGCCAGCGGCTCTCAACGCCACAGTTTATCGTTCAGCTTCCGCAAACCCTGACATTGCTCGACAACGTCCACTCCCCGTTTGCCAGCCAGGCCCGGGCGCTGGTCACGGATAACGCCACCTTCACGCCCGCGTTGCACACTCTCTTTTTACAGCGCTGGCGCCTCAGCCTTGTCGTTCAGGCCACAACATTGAACCAGCAACTGCTGGATGAGGAGCGTGAACAACTGCTCAGTGAAGTTCAGGAACGCATGACCTTAAGCGGTCAGCTCGAGCAGGTACTGGTGGAAAATGAAAACGCCGCCGGGCGTCTCTGGGATATGAGCGCCGGTCAGCTTCGGCGCGGGGATTATCAGCTGATCGTTAAGTACGGCGATTTTCTGGCGCAGCAGCCCGAGCTGATGAAACTCGCAGAACAGCTGGGCCGTTCAAGGGAGGCAAAGTCAGTCCCAAAGAAAGATGCCCCGATGGAAACCTTCCGCACCCTGGTACGCGAACCGGCAACCGTTCCCGAGCAGGTCGACGGGCTTCAGCAAAGCGATGATATTTTGCGCCTGCTGCCCACCGAACTCAGCACGCTGGGAATGACTGAACTAGAGTATGAGTTTTACCGTCGGCTGGTGGAAAAGCAGCTTCTTACTTACCGGCTACACGGCGAAGCCTGGCGCGAGAAGCTCAGCCAGAGGCCAGTCGTCCACCAGGATTTTGATGAGCAGCCGCGCGGACCTTTTATTGTTTGCGTGGATACGTCCGGATCGATGGGCGGGTTTAATGAGCAATGTGCAAAGGCGTTCTGTCTGGCCTTGATGCGCGTGGCGCTTGCCGATCGCCGTCGCTGCTTCATCATGCTCTTCTCCAGCGAGGTGGTGGGTTATGAGCTGACGAACCAGCAGGGTATCGAACAGGCGATCCGCTTTTTAAGCCAGCGTTTTCGCGGCGGCACGGATTTAGCCAGCTGTTTTCGTAGCATTGTGGAGAGAATGCAGGGCGGCGACTGGTACGACGCTGACGCGGTGGTAATTTCCGATTTTATTGCCCAGCGTCTGCCGGATGATGTGGTGAATAAAGTGAAGGAGTTACAGCGGGTGCATCAGCACCGTTTCCACGCGGTGGCGATGTCCGCCCATGGAAAACCCGGCATCATGCGCATCTTCGATCATATCTGGCGCTTCGATACCGGGTTGCGTAGCCGCCTGCTCAGACGCTGGCGGCGTTAATCACAGAAGGGAGCCAACGCTTTCGCGTACTTGCTGCGGCCAGACGCCACACTGAACCTGACCGATATGTGGCAACTGAAGCAGTAACATGGTCAGACGGGACTGGCCGATACCGCCACCGATGGTCTGCGGCATTTCCCCGCGTAGCAGCGACTGGTGCCACTCTAATTTGAGACGATCTTCGTCGCCAGTAACGGCCAGCTGACGCTTCAGCGCATCAGCATCCACGCGGATCCCCATAGAAGAAAGCTCAAACGCATCTTCCAGCACCGGGTTCCAGACCAGGATATCGCCATTCAGACCCGCGTATTCGCTCTCACCGCGTGTGCTCCAGTCATCATAATCCGGCGCACGAACGTCGTGGCGTTTGCCGTCAGACAGTTTGCCGCCGATCCCCATCAGAAACACAGCACCTAATTCTTTGGCGATTGCGCGTTCACGGCCTTTAGCATCCAGATCCGGGAAACGGCTCAGCAGCTCCTGGCTGTGCACAAAGTGGATCGTATCCGGCAGGAACGGTGCCAGACCAAACTCTTTGCTTACAGCCGCTTCGGTCGCTTTGATCCCGGCGTAGATCGCCTCAACGGTGGATTTCAGCGTACCGACATGGCGCTCGCCATCACCCATTACGCGCTCCCAGTCCCACTGATCAACGTAGACAGAGTGAATTGGAGTAAGGCGGTCTTCATCGGGGCGAAGGGCTTTCATGTGCGTGTAAAGCCCTTCGCCCGCGCTGAAGTCGTGTTGTCCCAGGGTTTGACGCTTCCATTTCGCAAGGGAGTGAACCACTTCGAACTGGGCATCTGGCAGTGTTTTCACTTTCACCTGCACCGCTTTTTCGCTTCCAGATAAGTTATCTTGCGTCCCGTCACCCACGCGGCTCAGAATGGGAGCCTGGACTTCAATCAGTCCAAGTTTATCTTCCAGCTGGCGTGAAAAATGGGATTTTACGAAACTGATCTGGCGTTGTTTTGCGATATAAGCGGTTTTCATTATTTATACTCCTGCGTCCTGTTGCTATTGATTAAGCAACAGAAATGGCACCTTATTCAATAACCAATCAACAAAAAGCCTCCTTCACTTTTGATTCGATAAAATAAACCGCTAGAATAGAGTGATTCATTAATCTTCATAAGAAAAAGCTATGGAAAATTATCAGATCGACAATCTCGACCGCGGCATCCTGGAGGCCTTAATGGCTAATGCCCGTACCGCCTACGCCGAACTGGCAAAACAGTTTGGTGTCAGCCCGGGAACAATCCATGTTCGCGTAGAGAAGATGAAGCAGGCGGGGATCATTACCGGCGCACGCATTGACGTCAGCCCCAAACAGCTGGGTTATGACGTTTGCTGCTTTATCGGCATCATTCTTAAAAGCGCAAAAGACTACCCTTCTGCCCTGGCAAAGCTGAACGCACTCGATGAAGTCACAGAAGCCTATTACACCACCGGGCATTACAGCATCTTTATAAAAGTTATGTGTCGATCCATAGACGCCCTCCAGCAGGTACTTATCAACAAGATCCAAACAATCGATGAAATTCAGTCCACTGAGACCCTGATCTCTCTGCAAAACCCGATCATGCGTACCATCCGCCCGTGATCGGTCAAATTCATTCCCACATTTTCCACAGGTAGATCCCAGCTCGTTCACAGCGTACAATGGCCGCCTCTTTATCTGAGCGAGCGATCAATGGCTGACATTACTCTTATCAGTGGCAGCACCCTGGGCGGTGCGGAATACGTTGCGGAACATCTGGCTGAGAAGCTGGAAGAAGCAGGTTTTTCCACAGAGACACTGCACGGACCGCTGCTTGAAGATCTCCCGACTGATGGGATCTGGCTGCTGATCACCTCCACACATGGCGCAGGCGACCTGCCGGATAACCTGCAACCTTTATATGACGAACTGCAGGAACAACAACCAGACCTGTCCAACGTCCGTTTTGGTGCGGTAGGTATCGGAAGTCGTGAATATGACACCTTCTGTGGCGCAATAGAGAAAGTTGAGGCCGCTGTTACCACCTGTGGTGCAAAACAGCTGGGTGAAACGCTGAAGATCAACATCCTCGATCATGACATTCCGGAAGATCCAGCCGAGATCTGGCTGGCAGAATGGAAAAATTTACTCAAAAACGATTAAAGATCGCGCGAACAGATGTGGATAACTCTGGTTAAAAGCTCGTATTAAGCCGTAGTTATCCAAATAACAACTCTGGTATGGTTTTTGACCTGTGCATAAAGTGGCGATCTGATCCCAGCTTATACGGTCCAGGATCACCGATCATTCACAGCAAACGATCCTTCCTAACCGCATGATCTTATTTGCCGGATCGGACTTATCCACAAAGGTCGGCGATCCTAATAAGAGATCACAATAGAACAGATCTCTAAATAAAAAGATCTTCTTTTTAATAGCCCAGGATCCCAATGCTTTCTCGAAAGACTAAAGTTGAGTAGAATCCACGGCCCGGGCTTCAATCCATTTTCATACCGCTTTACGCGAGGCAGACCACCATGTTTTATCAGGATCCTTTTGACGTCATTATCATTGGCGGGGGTCATGCAGGCACTGAGGCCGCAATGGCCGCAGCGCGAATGGGTCAGCAGACCCTGCTTTTGACACACAATATCGACACGCTTGGACAGATGTCCTGTAACCCGGCGATTGGCGGCATTGGGAAAGGACACCTGGTAAAAGAAGTGGATGCACTTGGCGGCCTGATGGCGAAAGCGATCGATCATGCTGGCATTCAGTTTAGGATACTAAACGCGAGTAAAGGCCCTGCGGTACGAGCAACCCGTGCCCAGGCTGACCGCGTGCTTTACCGTCAGGCGGTACGTACTGCACTGGAGAATCAGCCAAACCTGATGATCTTCCAGCAGGCGGTTGAAGATCTTATCGTTGAGAATGATCGTGTCGTGGGTGCCGTAACCCAGATGGGCCTCAAGTTCCGCGCGAAAGCTGTGGTGCTGACCGTGGGCACATTCCTGGACGGTAAAATTCATATCGGTCTGGATAACTACAGCGGTGGCCGTGCTGGCGATCCGCCGTCGATTCCACTGTCTCGCCGTCTGCGTGAACTGCCGCTACGCGTCAGCCGCCTGAAAACAGGCACACCTCCACGTATTGATGCGCGCACCATTGATTTCAGCGTGCTGGCGCAACAGCACGGTGATAACCCAATGCCCGTGTTTTCGTTCATGGGCAATGCGGCGCAACATCCGCAGCAGGTACCGTGCTACATCACGCATACCAACGAGAAAACCCATGACGTGATCCGCAATAACCTCGATCGCAGCCCAATGTACGCAGGCGTGATTGAAGGGATCGGCCCACGCTACTGCCCGTCGATCGAAGACAAAGTGATGCGTTTTGCCGATCGCAACCAGCATCAGATCTTCCTGGAGCCGGAAGGACTGACCTCAAACGAAATTTACCCGAATGGCATCTCCACCAGCCTGCCGTTCGATGTGCAGATGCAAATTGTTCGCTCAATGCAGGGGATGGAGAATGCGAAAATCGTTCGTCCTGGCTACGCTATTGAGTACGATTTCTTCGATCCTCGTGACCTGAAGCCAACCCTGGAAAGTAAATTCATCCACGGTCTGTTCTTCGCAGGGCAGATTAACGGCACCACCGGCTACGAAGAAGCGGCTGCACAGGGTCTGCTTGCCGGTCTGAACGCTGCGCGCTTCTCTGCTGAGAAAGAAGGCTGGGCACCAGGCCGTTCTCAGGCGTATCTGGGTGTGCTGGTCGACGATCTCTGCACGCTGGGCACAAAAGAACCGTACCGTATGTTTACCTCGCGCGCGGAATACCGCCTGATGTTGCGCGAAGACAACGCCGACCTGCGTCTGACCGAAATGGGTCGCGAGCTGGGTCTGGTAGATGACGAACGCTGGGCGCGTTTCAACGAGAAGCTGGAGCGTATTGAACAGGAACGTCAGCGGCTGAAAACCACCTGGGTGAATCCGCAGGCGGAAACTGCAGCCGAAGTGAACGCTCACTTGACTGCACCGCTGTCGCGCGAAGCCAGCGGCGAAGATTTGCTGCGTCGCCCTGAAGTCACCTATGAGAACCTGGTCAAACTGACCGCGTTCGCACCGGGCCTGGAAGACGCTGAAGCGGCAGAGCAGGTTGAAATCCAGGTTAAATACGAAGGTTATATCGCGCGCCAGCAGGATGAGATTGAAAAACAGCAGCGCAACGAAAACACGCTGCTGCCGGAGATGCTGGACTATCGTCAGGTCACTGGTCTTTCCAACGAAGTGATCGCCAAGCTGAACGATCATAAACCTGTGTCGATTGGCCAGGCATCCCGCATATCGGGCGTTACTCCGGCCGCGATTTCGATTCTGCTGGTGTGGTTAAAAAAACAGGGCATGCTGCGCCGCAGCGCGTAATGCTCTGAACATTGCCCGGTGGCGCTGCGCTTACCGGGCCTACAGAATTCCATAGGGCGGGTAAGCGAAGCGCCACCCGTCACTTAAGTTTCTCAACAGGTATTCACCGTGCTCAACAAACTCTCTCGTCTGCTGGATCAGGCAGGTATTTCGCTCACCGATCACCAGAAAAATCAGCTGGTGGCCTACGTCGATATGCTGAACAAATGGAATAAAGCGTACAACCTAACCTCAGTACGAGACCCCAACGAGATGCTGGTACGCCATATTCTCGATAGCATTGTGGTTGCGCCTTATCTGAAAGGTGAACGCTTTATTGATGTGGGGACAGGCCCTGGTCTACCGGGCGTTCCGCTGTCGATTGTTCGTCCTGAGAGCCAGTTCACGTTGCTGGACAGCCTTGGCAAGCGCGTACGCTTTTTACGTCAGGTACAGCATGAGCTGAAGCTTGAGAACATCACGCCCGTGCAGAGCAGGGTAGAGGAGTTCCCGGCGGAGCCACCGTTTGATGGTGTTATCAGCCGCGCGTTTGCTTCGCTCAATGATATGGTGAGCTGGTGTAAGCACTTGCCTGCAGATAATGGCCGTTTTTATGCGCTGAAAGGGCAGTTGCCTGGTGATGAGATTGAACAGCTTCCGGATGGTTTTGCTGTTGAATGCATCGAGAAATTAAATGTTCCTCAACTCGATGGGGAACGTCACCTGGTGATAATTAAGCCAAACAATTTTTAAAAAATTAATAAAAAATGTGGAATTTGTGCTGTTCTTACCATGTTAAAAAACAGCACAACTACTTGGGTTTTACCAGACAGCTTTTAACCTCTTTTTCACTAAGGTTTTTCTTACGTTTAACTTGACAGTTATTCTTCACTATGAAGATAGTCAATGGCGAAAATATAAGTCTGCTAAAAATGGAAGGCAGAAACCAGAACGCAATGTTAATTATTTATTAAGAATGTCAATGAAAGGTTTTTATTGTGTACGGGGCTGTTTTGAAAATAGTTACGACATTTTGTGTTTGATTTCATAAAGATATATTTAAGCGATTTGCGTCTTTGATTAATACAACCTTATCGCAAATGTGTGTTTTGTGATCTCGTGCACGCTTTGTTGTCAACGTTTTCGCGCTGTTTGCACTTTTGGTCGAAGGTCGATGCTTTCTGAGAAAGTTAAAAAATAGCGGTGGGGAAAAATATTTAAACATTTATTCACCTTTTCGCTACTTAATGTTTGAAATCACGGGTGCGCACCGTATAATTTGACCGCTTTTTGATGCTTGACTCTGAGCCTTAAAGGACGTTTTATACGACACGCGGCATACCTCGAAGGGAGCAGGAGTAAAAACGTGATGTCTGTGTCGCTCTTGAGTAGAAACGTTGCTCGTAAGCTTCTGTTCATTCAGTTTCTGGCTGTGATAGCAAGTGGACTGCTGTTTAGCCTCAAAGACCCCTTCTGGGGCATCTCCGCCGTGTGCGGGGGTTTGGCGGTTGTACTGCCAAACGTGTTGTTTATGATTTTTGCCTGGCGTCATCAGGCGCATACACCCGCCAAAGGCCGCGTGGCCTGGTCCTTCGCCCTCGGCGAAGTGTGTAAGGTGTTGCTGACCTTTGCTCTACTGGTGATGGCGCTGGCGGTTTTGAAAGTGGTCTTCATGCCGCTGATAGCTACGTGGGTTTTGGTGCTGGTGGTACAAGTTCTGGCTCCAGCTGTAATCAATAACAAAGGGTAAAAGGCATCATGGCTTCAGAAAATATGACGCCGCAGGATTACATAGGTCACCATCTGAATAACCTTCAGCTGGACCTGCGTACATTCTCGCTGGTGGATCCACATAACCCCCCGGCCACCTTCTGGACGATCAACATCGACTCCATGTTCTTCTCGGTGGTTTTGGGTCTTCTGTTCCTGGCCATGTTCCGCGGTGTTGCTAAAAGAGCGACCAGCGGTGTTCCAGGGAAATTCCAGACGTTCATCGAAATGATCATCGGCTTCGTCCATGGCAGCGTCAAAGACATGTACCATGGCAAGAGCAAGCTGATTGCTCCGCTGGCCCTGACCGTGTTCGTTTGGGTCTTCCTGATGAACCTGATGGACCTGCTGCCTATCGATCTGCTGCCGTTTATCGGCGAGCACATCTTCGGCCTGCCTGCACTGCGCGTGGTTCCGTCCGCAGACGTGAACATCACCCTGTCGATGGCGCTGGGCGTGTTTATCCTGATTCTTTTCTACAGCATCAAAATGAAAGGCGTAAGCGGCTTTGTGAAAGAGCTTACCTTGCAGCCGTTCAACCACTGGGCGTTTATTCCGGTCAACCTGATCCTGGAAGGCGTTAGCCTGCTGTCCAAACCTGTATCACTGGGTCTGCGACTGTTCGGCAACATGTATGCGGGTGAGCTGATTTTCATTCTGATCGCGGGTCTTCTGCCGTGGTGGTCACAGTGGATTCTTAATGTGCCATGGGCCATTTTCCACATCCTGATCATTACGCTGCAAGCCTTTATCTTCATGGTTCTGACGATCGTCTATCTGTCGATGGCGTCTGAAGAGCACTGATTTTTTACCAACACTACTACGTTTTAATTGAAACAAACTGGAGACTGTCATGGAAAACCTGAATATGGATCTGCTGTACATGGCTGCCGCTGTGATGATGGGTCTGGCGGCTATCGGTGCTGCGATCGGTATCGGCATCCTCGGGGGCAAATTCCTGGAAGGCGCTGCGCGTCAACCTGATCTGATTCCTCTGCTGCGTACTCAGTTCTTTATCGTTATGGGTCTGGTGGATGCTATCCCAATGATCGCTGTAGGTCTGGGTCTGTACGTGATGTTTGCTGTCGCGTAGTAGTTGTTTTAAAACCCTAAGCCACAGAAATTAAAGAGGTATTGTGCTGTGAACATGAACGCAACAATCCTCGGCCAGGCCATCGCGTTTATTCTCTTTGTCTGGTTCTGCATGAAGTATGTATGGCCGCCATTAATGGCTGCCATCGAAAAACGTCAGAAAGAAATTGCTGACGGTCTGGCTTCTGCAGAACGCGCTAAGAAAGATTTGGACCTTGCACAGGCCAACGCGACAGACCAGCTGAAAAAAGCGAAAGCGGAAGCTCAGGTTATCATCGAACAGGCTAACAAACGCCGTTCGCAGATCCTGGACGAAGCCAAAGCTGAAGCAGAACAGGAACGTACTAAGATCGTGACACAGGCTCAGGCTGAAATTGAAGCTGAGCGTAAACGTGCTCGTGAAGAACTGCGTAAGCAGGTTGCGATTCTGGCTGTTGCTGGCGCCGAGAAGATCATCGAACGTTCCGTGGATGAAGCTGCTAACAGCGACATCGTGGACAAACTTGTCGCTGAACTGTAAGGAGGGAGGGGCTGATGTCTGAATTTGTTACGGTAGCTCGCCCCTACGCCAAAGCAGCTTTTGACTTTGCTATCGAACACCAAAATGTCGATCGCTGGCAGAATATGCTGGCGTTTGCCGCTGAGGTGACGAAAAACGAACAAATGGCCGAGTTGCTTTCCGGTGCGTTAGCACCTGAAACTCTCGCCGCGTCGTTTATCGCCGTGTGCGGAGAGCAACTGGATGCCAACGGCCAGAACCTGATTAAGGTAATGGCAGAAAATGGTCGTCTCCGTGTGCTCCCGGATGTTCTCGAGCAGTTTGAGCACTTACGTGCCCTTAGTGAAGCTACTGCTGAAGTTGAAGTAACTTCTGCGACTGAACTGAGTAATGAACAGCTTGCGAAAATTACCGCCGCGATGGAAAAACGTCTGTCACGCAAAGTTAAGCTGAATTGCAAAATCGATAAGTCTGTAATGGCAGGCGTAATCATCCGTTCGGGTGATATGGTCATTGATGGCAGCGTACGCGGCCGTCTTGAGCGCCTTGCAGACGTCTTGCAGTCTTAAGGGGACTGGAGCATGCAACTGAATTCCACCGAAATCAGCGAACTGATCAAGCAGCGCATTGCTCAGTTCAATGTTGTGAGCGAAGCTCACAATGAAGGTACTATTGTTTCTGTAAGTGACGGTGTTATCCGCATTCACGGCCTGGCCGATTGTATGCAGGGTGAGATGATTTCCCTGCCGGGTAACCGTTACGCTATCGCACTGAACCTGGAGCGCGACTCCGTAGGTGCAGTTGTGATGGGTCCATACGCTGACCTCGCCGAAGGCATGAAGGTTAAGTGTACTGGCCGTATTCTGGAAGTGCCGGTTGGCCGTGGCCTGCTGGGTCGCGTAGTTAACACCCTGGGTGCGCCAATCGACGGTAAAGGTCCGGTTGAGCACGATGGCTTCTCCCCAATCGAAGTTATCGCACCAGGCGTTATCGATCGTCAGTCCGTAGATCAGCCTGTTCAGACAGGTTATAAGTCCGTTGATGCCATGATCCCAATCGGTCGTGGTCAGCGTGAACTGATCATCGGTGACCGTCAGACCGGTAAAACCGCGATGGCTATCGACGCCATCATCAACCAGCGTGATTCCGGCATCAAATGCGTGTACGTGGCTATCGGCCAGAAAGCGTCCACCATTTCTAACGTGGTTCGTAAACTGGAAGAGCACGGCGCACTGGCTAACACCATTGTTGTTGTTGCAACTGCTTCCGAATCTGCTGCACTGCAATACCTGGCGCCATACGCGGGTTGCGCAATGGGCGAATACTTCCGTGACCGCGGTGAAGATGCACTGATCGTATACGATGACCTGTCTAAACAGGCTGTTGCTTATCGTCAGGTTTCCCTGCTGCTCCGTCGTCCACCTGGACGTGAAGCGTTCCCTGGCGACGTATTCTACCTCCACTCTCGTCTGCTGGAGCGTGCTTCCCGCGTTAACGCGGAATACGTCGAGAACTTCACCAAAGGTGAAGTGAAGGGTAAAACGGGCTCTCTGACCGCACTGCCGATCATTGAAACCCAGGCGGGTGACGTTTCTGCGTTCGTTCCGACCAACGTAATTTCCATTACCGATGGTCAGATCTTCCTGGAAACCAACCTGTTTAACTCCGGTATTCGTCCGGCGGTTAACCCGGGTATCTCCGTATCCCGTGTTGGTGGTGCTGCTCAGACCAAGATCATCAAGAAACTGTCCGGTGGTATCCGTACCGCGCTGGCACAGTATCGTGAACTGGCTGCGTTCTCTCAGTTCGCATCCGATCTGGACGAAGCAACCCGTAAACAGCTGAGCCACGGTCAGAAAGTGACCGAGCTGCTGAAGCAGAAACAGTACGCACCAATGTCTGTTGCTCAGCAGGGCCTGGTACTGTTCGCGGCTGAACGCGGTTACCTCGAAGATGTGGAACTGGCGAAAATCGGTAGCTTCGAAGCCGCTCTGCTGGCTTACGTCGACCGTGATCACGCTCCGCTGATGCAAGAGATCAACCAGACCGGTGGCTATAACGACGAAATCGAAGGCAAGCTGAAAGCTATCCTCGATTCCTTCAAAGCAACCCAATCCTGGTAATCGTCCGGCGGCTTGTCTCAGGACAAGCCGCCTGGCATTGAGGAGAAGCTCATGGCCGGCGCAAAAGAGATACGTAGTAAGATCGCAAGCGTCCAGAACACGCAAAAGATCACTAAAGCGATGGAGATGGTCGCCGCTTCCAAAATGCGTAAATCGCAGGATCGCATGGCGGCCAGCCGTCCTTATGCAGAAACCATGCGCAAAGTGATTGGTCACCTTGCAAACGGTAATCTGGAATATAAGCACCCTTACCTGGAAGAACGCGACGTTAAGCGCGTGGGCTACCTGGTGGTGTCGACCGACCGTGGTCTGTGTGGCGGCTTGAACATTAACCTGTTCAAAAAACTGCTGGCGGATATGAAAGCATGGTCTGAAAAAGGCGTTCAGTGCGATATCGCAATGATCGGCTCTAAAGGCGTCTCTTTCTTTAACTCCGTTGGTGGCAATATTGTCGCTCAGGTGACCGGTATGGGTGATAACCCGTCCCTGTCCGAACTGATCGGCCCGGTTAAAGTGATGTTGCAGGCTTATGATGAAGGCCGTCTGGACAGACTGTACGTTGTCAGCAACAAATTCATTAACACCATGTCTCAGGTTCCAACGCTCACTCAGATGCTGCCTTTACCGGCATCAGAAGATGATGAGCTGAAGCACAAAGCCTGGGATTACCTGTATGAACCCGATCCGAAACCGCTGCTGGATACCCTGCTGCGTCGTTACGTTGAATCTCAGGTTTATCAGGGCGTTGTAGAAAACCTGGCCAGCGAGCAGGCCGCACGAATGGTGGCGATGAAAGCCGCGACCGATAATGGCGGCAGCCTGATTAAAGAGCTGCAGTTGGTTTACAACAAAGCTCGTCAGGCCAGCATTACTCAGGAACTCACCGAGATCGTCTCGGGGGCCGCCGCGGTTTAACCAGGTTTACGAATTACGTAGAGGATTCAAGATGGCTACTGGAAAGATTGTCCAGGTAATCGGCGCCGTGGTGGACGTCGAGTTCCCTCAGGACGCCGTACCACGCGTGTACGACGCGCTTGAGGTACAGAATGGTAACGAGAGCCTGGTGCTGGAAGTTCAGCAGCAGCTCGGCGGCGGTATCGTGCGTACCATCGCGATGGGTTCTTCCGACGGTCTGCGTCGTGGTCTGGAAGTTAAAGACCTTGAGCATCCGATCGAAGTCCCGGTAGGTAAAGCAACTCTGGGTCGTATCATGAACGTATTGGGTCAACCAATCGACATGAAAGGCGACATCGGTGAAGAAGAGCGTTGGGCTATCCACCGCGCGGCACCTTCCTACGAAGAGCTGTCCAGCTCTCAGGAACTGCTGGAAACCGGCATCAAAGTTATCGACCTGATGTGTCCATTTGCGAAGGGCGGTAAAGTTGGTCTGTTCGGTGGTGCGGGTGTAGGTAAAACCGTAAACATGATGGAGCTGATCCGTAACATCGCGATCGAGCACTCCGGTTACTCCGTATTTGCGGGCGTAGGTGAACGTACTCGTGAAGGTAACGACTTCTACCACGAAATGACCGACTCCAACGTTCTGGACAAAGTATCCCTGGTTTACGGCCAGATGAACGAGCCACCAGGAAACCGTCTGCGCGTTGCGCTGACCGGTCTGACTATGGCTGAGAAATTCCGTGACGAAGGCCGTGATGTTCTGCTGTTTGTCGATAACATCTACCGTTACACCCTGGCCGGTACGGAAGTATCTGCACTGCTGGGTCGTATGCCTTCAGCGGTAGGTTATCAGCCGACTCTGGCGGAAGAGATGGGTGTTCTTCAGGAACGTATCACCTCTACCAAAACCGGTTCTATCACCTCCGTTCAGGCGGTATACGTACCTGCGGATGACTTGACTGACCCATCACCAGCAACCACCTTTGCGCACCTTGATGCAACCGTGGTACTGAGCCGTCAGATCGCGTCTCTGGGTATCTACCCAGCCGTTGACCCGCTGGACTCCACCAGCCGTCAGCTGGATCCACTGGTTGTTGGTCAGGAACACTACGACACCGCGCGTGGCGTACAGTCCCTGCTGCAACGTTACCAGGAACTGAAAGACATCATCGCCATCCTGGGTATGGATGAACTGTCTGAAGAAGACAAACTGGTGGTAGCACGTGCGCGTAAGATCCAGCGCTTCCTGTCCCAGCCGTTCTTCGTTGCGGAAGTATTCACCGGTTCTCCAGGTAAATACGTTTCCCTGAAAGACACCATCCGTGGCTTTAAAGGCATCATGGAAGGCGAATACGATCACCTGCCAGAGCAGGCGTTCTACATGGTTGGTTCCATCGAAGAAGCAGTGGAAAAAGCCAAAAAACTTTAACGCCTTAATCGGAGGGTGATATGGCAATGACTTACCACCTGGACGTCGTCAGCGCAGAGCAACAAATGTTCTCTGGTCTGGTCGAGAAAATCCAGGTAACGGGTAGTGAAGGTGAGCTGGGTATTTTCCCGGGTCACGCACCGCTGCTCACCGCCATTAAGCCTGGTATGATCCGCATCGTTAAACAGTTCGGTCACGAAGAGTTTATCTATCTGTCCGGCGGCATTCTTGAAGTGCAGCCTGGCAGTGTGACCGTTCTGGCCGATACCGCTATTCGTGGCCAGGATCTCGACGAAGCGCGAGCCCTGGAATCGAAGCGTAAGGCTGAAGAGCACATTAGCAGCTCTCATGGTGACGTGGATTACGCTCAGGCGTCTGCGGAGCTGGCCAAAGCGATCGCGAAACTGCGCGTTATCGAGTTGACCAAAAAAGCGATGTAACACCGGCTTGAAAAGCACAAAAGCCAGTCTGGGTTCCAGGCTGGCTTTTTTTTTCGGCCTTAATTCATGATGAAAAAGATGTAGAATTTTAGGCATCAAACGTTTTTACTTCTCACTCAAACTACCGTCAGGATGCGTATGTCAAACAGTGCGATGAGCGTGGTGATCCTTGCCGCTGGCAAAGGTACCCGCATGTATTCCGATCTGCCTAAAGTGCTTCACACGCTGGCAGGAAAGCCGATGGTGCAGCATGTCATTGATGCAGCAAATGAACTGGGTGCCCGTCAGGTTCATCTGGTCTACGGCCACGGTGGCGATCTGCTTAAAAAGACGCTGAGCGATGACAAGCTCAACTGGGTGCTTCAGGCTGAGCAACTGGGTACAGGTCACGCGATGCAGCAGGCAGCACCGTTCTTTGCCGATGACGAAGATATTCTGATGCTCTACGGCGATGTTCCGCTGATCTCCGTTGAAACACTAACTCGCCTGCGTGAAGCCAAACCGCAGGGCGGCATCGGTTTGTTAACCGTCGTGCTGGATGATCCAACCGGTTATGGCCGCATCACCCGTGAAAACGGCAACGTAACGGGGATTGTTGAACATAAAGACGCCAGCGACGAACAGCGCCAGATTCAGGAGATCAACACCGGTATCCTGATTGCCAATGGCGCGGATATGAAGCGCTGGTTGTCGAAGCTCAACAACAACAATGCGCAGGGTGAATACTACATCACCGACATCATTGCGATGGCATATCAGGAAGGACGTGAGATTGCGGCGGTACATCCGGCACGCATTAGCGAAACCGAAGGGGTGAATAACCGCCTTCAGCTTTCCCGTCTGGAGCGAGTTTATCAGTCTGAACAGGCCGAAAAACTGCTGCTGGCAGGCGTGATGCTGCGCGATCCGGCGCGTTTCGATCTGCGTGGTTCCCTGTCTCACGGTCGTGACGTTGAAATTGATACTAACGTTATCTTTGAAGGCAAAGTCACTCTGGGCAATCGCGTCAAAATTGGCGCTGGCTGCGTGATCAAAAACAGCGTCATCGGTGACGATTGCGAAATCAGCCCTTACAGCGTGGTGGAAGATGCGCATCTTGAAGCGGCGTGCACCATTGGACCGTTTGCGCGTCTGCGCCCGGGCGCTGAGCTGATGGAAGGGGCTCACGTGGGCAACTTCGTTGAGATGAAAAAAGCGCGTCTGGGTAAAGGCTCTAAAGCCGGTCATTTGACCTATCTGGGCGATGCGGAAATTGGCGATAACGTCAATATTGGTGCAGGCACAATCACCTGCAACTATGACGGTGCCAACAAGTTTAAAACCATTATCGGTGATGATGTGTTTGTCGGTTCCGATACACAGCTGGTGGCACCGGTTACCGTGGGCAACGGGGTAACGATTGCCGCCGGGACAACCGTTACGCGCGATATCGCCGATAACGAGCTGGTATTAAGTCGTGTGCCACAGGTGCACAAGCAGGGCTGGAAACGCCCGGTGAAGAAAAAGTAACAGATTTACCCTCGCCCCTTTGGGGAGAGGGCCGGGGTGAGGGGATAACATAATCCTCCCCCCACAAGCAGTACCCATAAAAATAACCCCACTCTCTACAAGGCTCGGGGCGCCCGGAAAGGGCAAATACAGGTCAGCGACAACGCAGGCGTTATGCCTAAATTCGGAATCTAAAACTATGTGTGGAATTGTTGGCGCAGTTGCGCAGCGTGATATTGCTGAAATCCTTCTCGAAGGTTTACGTCGTCTGGAATACCGTGGCTATGACTCTGCTGGTCTGGCCGTGGTCGATGCAGAAGGTCATATGACCCGTCTGCGTCGTCTCGGTAAAGTGCAGATGCTGGCCCAGGCTGCGGAAGAACATCCGCTGCATGGTGGTACCGGTATTGCGCACACCCGCTGGGCGACGCACGGCGAACCGTCTGAAGGCAACGCGCACCCGCATGTGTCTGAACACATCGTGGTCGTGCACAACGGCATTATCGAAAACCACGAACCGCTGCGCGAAGAACTGAAAGCGCGCGGCTATACCTTCGTCTCTGAAACTGACACCGAAGTGATTGCTCACCTGGTGCACTGGGAGCTGGAGCAGGGCGGTACACTGCGTGACGCAGTTCTGCGTGCTATCCCTCAGCTGCGCGGTGCATACGGCACGGTGATCATGGACTCACGCGATCCGTCCACGCTGCTGGCCGCACGTTCCGGTAGCCCGATGGTTATCGGTCTGGGCATGGGTGAAAACTTTATCGCCTCTGACCAGCTTGCGCTCCTGCCAGTTACCCGTCGCTTTATCTTCCTGGAAGAGGGTGATATTGCGGAAGTGACTCGTCGCAGCGTGACCGTATTCGATACCAAAGGCGAGCAGGTGAAACGCCAGGAGATCGAATCTAACCTGCAGTACGACGCGGGCGACAAAGGCGCTTACCGTCACTACATGCAGAAAGAGATTTACGAGCAGCCAAACGCCATCAAAAACACTCTTACCGGGCGCATCAGCCACGGTGAGGTGGATCTGAGCGAGTTGGGTGCAAACGCGAACGAACTGCTCAGCAAGGTTGAGCATATTCAGATCGTGGCCTGCGGTACCTCCTACAACTCCGGTATGGTTTCTCGCTACTGGTTTGAATCCCTGGCGGGCGTGCCGTGCGATGTGGAAATCGCGTCTGAATTCCGCTATCGCAAATCCGCTGTGCGTCGTAACAGCCTGATGATCACCCTTTCCCAGTCTGGTGAAACGGCGGATACGCTGGCGGCGCTGCGTTTGTCTAAAGAGCTGGGCTACCTTGGCTCTCTGGCCATCTGTAACGTCCCTGGCTCATCGCTGGTGCGTGAATCCGATCTGGCGCTGATGACCAAAGCGGGTACCGAAATTGGCGTGGCCTCCACTAAAGCGTTTACCACTCAACTGACCGTTCTGTTGATGCTGGTGGCGAAACTGGCGCGTCTGAAAGGCGAAGATGCCTCTGTTGAGCATGACATCGTTCATGGCCTGCAGGCACTGCCGAGCCGCATTGAGCAGATGCTGTCTCAGGACAAACGCATTGAAGCGCTGGCGGAAGATTTCTCTGACAAACACCACGCGCTGTTCCTTGGCCGTGGCGATCAGTATCCGATTGCGCTGGAAGGCGCGCTGAAGCTGAAAGAGATCTCCTACATTCACGCGGAAGCCTATGCGGCAGGCGAGCTGAAACACGGCCCACTGGCGCTGATTGACGCCGATATGCCGGTCATCGTTGTGGCTCCTAACAACGAACTGCTGGAAAAACTGAAATCTAACATTGAAGAAGTGCGCGCCCGCGGTGGTGTTCTGTACGTCTTCGCCGACAAAGATGCCGGTTTTGTCAGCAATGACAACATGCACATCATCGAGATGCCGCATGTGGAAGAGGTGATTGCGCCGATCTTCTACACCGTTCCGCTGCAGTTGCTGGCTTATCATGTTGCGCTGATCAAAGGCACCGACGTTGACCAGCCGCGTAACCTGGCGAAGTCTGTCACCGTAGAATAATCCCTTCAGGCTCCACCTTCGGGTGGAGCTTTTCTATCCCGCCTGGCTTGTTTTTAATCAACTCTTTTGCGTTTTTATTTATGACAATCTGTCATCTTCAGCTACTTTTTTCAGTGTCACATAAAGAAAATATTTCTGAAAACGTCTTGTCATAAAAGTGGCTAACACGATGAAAATTAAGCTTTCTTCTGCTGGTTTTTAAGTGAAATTTCCATTGTCATAAAACTGTCATAATTCGTACATTTATCTGTCACCTGTTTGTCCTATTTTGCTCATCGTAGCCACTAAACAACGATTTACGAAAATCTTGCAGGAGACATTATGAAAGTTATGCGTACCACTGTCGCAACTGTTGTCGCCGCGACCTTATCTCTGAGCGCGTTCTCTGTATTTGCAGAAGCAAGCCTGACTGGCGCTGGTGCAACCTTCCCTGCGCCGGTGTATGCCAAATGGGCGGATACCTACCAGAAAGAAACCGGTAACAAGGTTAACTATCAGGGTATCGGCTCCTCCGGTGGCGTTAAACAAATTACCGCTAATACCGTTGATTTCGGCGCATCAGACGCTCCGCTGTCTGATGACAAACTGGCTCAGGAAGGTCTGTTCCAGTTCCCGACCGTGATCGGCGGTGTGGTTCTGGCCATCAACCTGCCGGGCGTGAAGTCTGGTGAACTGGTGCTGGACGGCAAAACCCTGGGTGACATCTACCTGGGTAAAATCAAAAAATGGGATGACGAGGCGATTGCCAAACTCAACCCTGGCCTGAAACTGCCATCTCAGAACATCGCTGTGGTTCGCCGCGCTGATGGTTCTGGTACCTCTTTCGTGTTCACCAGCTATCTGGCGAAAGTGAACGAAGAGTGGAAATCTAAAGTCGGTTCTGGCTCTACCGTTAACTGGCCAACCGGTCTGGGTGGTAAAGGCAACGACGGCATCGCCGCTTTCGTACAGCGTCTGCCGGGCTCTATCGGTTACGTAGAATACGCCTACGCTAAACAGAACAATCTGTCCTACACCAAACTGGTTTCTGCTGATGGTAAACCTGTCAGCCCGACCGAAGAGAACTTTGCCAACGCGGCAAAAGGCGCTGACTGGAGCAAATCTTTCGCTCAGGATCTGACTAACCAGAAAGGCGAAGGTGCATGGCCAATCACCTCTACCACCTTCATCCTGGTTCACAAAGAGCAGAAGAAACCTGAGCAGGGCGCCGAAGTGCTGAAGTTCTTCGACTGGGCGTACAAAAACGGCGGCAAACAGGCTAATGCACTGGATTACGCTACCCTGCCAGAAAACGTGGTTGAGCAGATTCGTGCTGCATGGAAAACCAACGTAAAAGACAGCAGCGGTAAAGCATTGTATTAATTTAGCATTCTGACGAAAATGGCGGGTGGCGCTTGCGCTTACCCGCCGATTTCGTAAACGCGTTTAACAGAAGAGTGATTTATGGCTGCAACCAAGCCTGCATTTAACCCTCCGGGTAAAAAAGGTGACATGATTTTCAGCGCGCTGGTAAAACTGGCTGCGCTGATTGTGCTATTGCTGCTGGGCGGCATTATCGTGTCTCTGATTTTCTCCTCCTGGCCGAGCATCCAGAAATTCGGTTTCTCCTTCCTGTGGACCAAAGAGTGGGACGCGCCGAACGATATCTACGGTGCGCTGGTGCCGATTTACGGCACGCTGGTGACCTCGTTCATCGCCCTGCTAATCGCGGTTCCCGTCAGTTTTGGTATTGCCCTGTTCCTGACGGAACTGGCACCGGGCTGGCTGCGTCGCCCACTGGGTATTGCCATCGAGCTGCTGGCGGCCATTCCGAGTATCGTTTACGGCATGTGGGGCCTGTTTATCTTTGCGCCGCTGTTCGCAACGTACTTCCAGGAACCCGTGGGTAATGTACTTTCTGCCATCCCGTTTGTGGGTGCCCTGTTCTCTGGCCCTGCTTTCGGTATCGGTATTCTGGCGGCTGGTGTGATCCTCGCCATCATGATTATTCCGTACATTGCGGCGGTCATGCGCGATGTCTTCGAACAAACGCCGGTGATGATGAAAGAGTCGGCCTACGGTATCGGCTGTACCACCTGGGAAGTTATCTGGCGCATTGTCCTTCCGTTCACCAAAAATGGGGTGATTGGCGGCGTGATGCTGGGTCTGGGACGTGCGCTGGGTGAGACCATGGCGGTGACCTTTATCATCGGTAACACCTACCAGCTCGACAGCGCATCACTCTTCATGCCGGGTAACAGTATTACCTCTGCACTGGCGAATGAATTTGCTGAGGCGGAATCCGGTCTGCACGTCGCGGCGTTGATGGAGCTGGGTCTGATTCTGTTCGTGATCACCTTCATTGTTCTGGCGATCTCCAAGCTGATGATTATGCGCCTCGCTAAAAATGAGGGGGCACGCTAATGGCAACTCTCGAAATGCAAGCTACCGCTGAACTGGCGGAATCCCGCCGCAAAATGCAGGCCCGACGCCGTTTTAAAAACCGTATCGCGCTGACGCTCTCAATGGGAACCATGGCATTTGGCCTGTTCTGGCTGGTCTGGATCCTCTTCTCGACGGTTGTGCGCGGGATTGACGGGATGTCGCTGGCGCTATTTACCGAAATGACGCCACCGCCAAATACGGCGGGTGGTGGTCTGGCGAATGCCCTGGCGGGCAGCGGGTTGCTGATCCTGTGGGCAACGGTATTTGGTACGCCGCTGGGCATTATGGCGGGGATCTACCTGGCGGAATATGGCCGTAAATCCTGGCTCGCGGAAGTTATTCGCTTCATCAATGACATCCTGCTTTCAGCCCCGTCTATCGTGGTGGGTCTGTTTGTTTACACCGTCGTGGTGGCACAGATGGAACACTTCTCCGGCTGGGCGGGTGTGATTGCGCTGGCGCTGCTGCAGGTGCCTATCGTCATTCGTACTACCGAGAACATGCTGAAACTGGTGCCGGACAGCCTGCGTGAAGCGGCTTATGCACTGGGCACGCCGAAATGGAAGATGATCTCTGCGATTACGCTGAAAGCGTCTGTGTCCGGGATCATGACCGGTATTCTGCTGGCGGTTGCGCGTATTGCGGGTGAAACGGCTCCGCTGCTGTTTACCTCTCTCTCCAACCAGTTCTGGAGCACGGACATGATGCAGCCGATCGCTAACCTGCCGGTGACGATCTTTAAATTTGCGATGAGCCCATTCGCGGAATGGCAGCAGCTGGCCTGGGCCGGGGTGCTGATCATTACCCTTTGCGTACTGTTGCTGAACATTCTGGCGCGCGTCATTTTCGCGAAGAAGAAACACGGTTAATTTTTTACGGCGCGGCAGCTCGCGGCGCCGAATGAGGAAATGAGTCAATGAGTATGGTTGATACTGCCCCGGGTAAGATTCAGGTTCGTGATTTGAACTTCTACTACGGCAAATTCCATGCCCTGAAGAATATCAACCTGGATATCGCGAAGAACCAGGTTACGGCATTCATCGGTCCGTCTGGCTGTGGTAAATCCACGCTGCTGCGTACCTTTAACAAGATGTATTCGCTCTATCCGGAGCAGCGCGCTGAAGGTGAAATCATCCTGGACGGCGAAAACATTCTGACCCAGGCTCAGGATATCGCCCTGCTGCGTGCCAAAGTGGGGATGGTGTTCCAGAAACCCACGCCGTTCCCGATGTCCATTTATGACAACATTGCGTTTGGTGTTCGCCTGTTTGAAAAGCTCTCTCGTGCCGATATGGACGAGCGTGTGCAGTGGGCTTTGACCAAGGCCGCATTATGGAACGAAACCAAAGATAAGTTGCACCAGAGCGGGTACTCTCTCTCCGGTGGTCAGCAGCAGCGTCTGTGCATTGCGCGCGGTATCGCCATTCGCCCGGAAGTGTTGCTGCTGGATGAACCGTGTTCTGCGCTGGACCCAATCTCAACCGGTCGTATTGAAGAGCTGATCACCGAACTGAAGCAGGATTACACCGTGGTTATCGTGACCCACAACATGCAGCAGGCTGCACGTTGTTCCGATTACACGGCGTTTATGTACCTGGGCGAGTTGATTGAGTTCAGCGATACGGATGCGCTGTTCACCAGACCCGCTAAAAAGCAAACTGAAGATTATATTACTGGCCGCTACGGTTGATTTGGAGTGAACCATGGACAACCTTAATCTTAATAAACACATTTCAGGCCAGTTCAACGCAGAGCTGGAAAGCATTCGCACGCAGGTCATGACCATGGGTGGCATGGTTGAGCAGCAGCTTTCCGATGCGATCACGGCAATGCACAACCAGGACAGCGAGCTGGCGAAGCGCGTCATTGAAGGCGACAAAAACGTCAACATGATGGAAGTCGCTATTGATGAAGCTTGCGTTCGAATTATCGCCAAGCGTCAGCCAACAGCGAGCGACCTGCGCCTGGTGATGGCGATTATCAAAACCATCGCCGAGCTGGAACGTATTGGAGACGTGGCGGATAAAATCTGCCGCACCGCGCTGGAGAAATTCTCTCAGCAGCACCAGCCACTGCTGGTGAGCCTGGAGTCGCTGGGTCGCCACACCGTGCAGATGCTGCATGACGTGCTGGATGCCTTTGCGCGTATGGATCTGGACGAAGCAGTACGTATTTACCGTGAAGACAAGAAAGTCGACCAGGAATACGAAGGCATCGTGCGTCAGCTGATGACCTACATGATGGAAGATTCACGTACGATCCCAAGCGTACTGACTGCCCTGTTCTGCGCGCGCTCCATTGAGCGTATCGGTGACCGCTGCCAGAATATTTGCGAATACATCTTCTACTTCGTGAAGGGTCAGGACTTCCGTCACGTGGGCGGCGATGAACTGGATAAGCTGCTGGCGGGTAAAGATCCGAAAGAGTAATACCTGAGGCGGGTGGCGCTAGCGCTTACCCGCCCTACGTTAACTTAACGCGTAATATCCCACCCACGCGCCTTCCACAGTACTGGCAACTGCGCCAGATCGGTAAAGGTCGTCACTTTTGGATGATCGATCGGTTTGTTGTGCGGATCGGCGCAGAAGTAAAACACTTCCATTCCCGCATCAATCCCTGACTGCGCGCCCGCAGACGAGTCATCCACCAGAATGCAGTTTTCTACGTTAACGTTCATTGCGTTGGCCGCATGGAACATCAGCGCCGGATCGGGCTTCCAGCGTTGAATATCGTAGCCGCTGAACAGTTTTTCCGGGAAATGATGCAACATCTCCAGTTTCCCCAGCGAGTGCTGCATTTTGCTGACCGGACCATTAGAGACCACACAGATTGGCACCGTCATCGCATCCAGAAGCGTATTCGCCCCGGCGATGACCTCCAGTTCGGAATCAAACAGGCGTGCGACCTCGGCGCGGTAAACCGGCTCGAGATCCCCTTTTGCCAGATCCACACCGTGCTCGTCGTTAATGATGTCGATAATCTCGTACAGTTTTACGCCCTTAAAGCGTTTGAACACCTCTTCGAGATCGAGCGTAATACCAAATTCCTGGAACATGGCGACATACGCACGGGAACAAATGACCTCACTGTCGACAAGCGTACCGTCGCAGTCGAAAAATACCGCCTCAATTCCGGACATGTCTTTCCCTTTTAACAAGTTTAACGTTTACGTGATGTGGTTTTACGACACGCAATCGTTGCCGTATAAGCAAATTCAATGAAAAAAAGTACCCTACAACCGCCCTTATTGTCGCATTTTGGTATAGGATAGCGACGAATTTTCCCTCCTTGTTCGGAAATTGATGATGAGTCAACAACACACTACCCAGGCATCTGGTCAGGGTCTGCTTGAGCGCGTGTTTAAACTGCGCGAGCACGGCACAACGGCACGCACCGAAGTGATCGCCGGTTTCACCACCTTCCTGACGATGGTCTATATCGTTTTTGTTAACCCACAAATTCTGGGCGTTGCTGGCATGGATACCAGCGCCGTCTTCGTGACCACCTGTCTGATCGCGGCTCTTGGCAGCATCCTGATGGGCGTGTTCGCTAACCTGCCGGTTGCACTGGCACCGGCGATGGGTCTGAACGCATTCTTTGCGTTCGTGGTCGTTCAGGCGATGGGCCTGCCGTGGCAAGTGGGCATGGGCGCTATCTTCTGGGGCGCTATTGGTCTGCTGTTGCTCACTATTTTCCGCGTACGTTACTGGATGATTGCCAACATTCCTGTGAGCCTGCGCGTGGGCATTACCAGCGGTATTGGTCTGTTCATCGGTATGATGGGGCTGAAAAACGCCGGCGTTATCGTGGCTAACCCGGATACGCTGGTAAGCATCGGTCACCTGACCTCTCACAACGTGCTGCTGGGCGTGCTGGGCTTCTTTATCATCGCGATCCTGGCTTCCCGCAATATTCATGCGGCGGTGCTGGTATCCATCGTGGTGACCACGCTGCTGGGCTGGCTGCTGGGTGACGTTCACTACAACGGTATCGTTTCTGCGCCACCGAGTGTTTCCACCGTTATTGGTCATGTTGATTTGGCGGGTTCCCTGAACCTGGGTCTGGCGGGCGTAATTTTCTCCTTTATGCTGGTCAACCTGTTCGACTCCTCCGGTACCCTGATTGGCGTGACCGACAAAGCAGGTCTGGCCGATGAGAAAGGGAAGTTCCCACGCATGAAGCAGGCGCTGTTCGTTGACAGCATCTCGTCTGTTGCGGGCTCCTTTATCGGTACCTCTTCTGTTACCGCTTATATTGAATCCTCTTCCGGTGTTTCTGTGGGAGGCCGTACTGGTCTGACGGCGGTCGTGGTGGGTATCCTGTTCCTGCTGGTGATCTTCCTTTCGCCGCTGGCGGGAATGGTTCCACCGTATGCGGCAGCCGGCGCGCTGATCTACGTAGGTGTGCTGATGACCTCCAGCCTGTCACGCGTGAAGTGGGATGACTTAACCGAAGCGGTGCCAGCGTTTATTACCGCCGTGATGATGCCGTTCAGCTTCTCGATTACCGAAGGTATCGCGCTGGGCTTTATCTCTTACTGCGTAATGAAGATCGGTACGGGTCGCTTCCGCGACCTCAGCCCATGCGTCATCGTTGTCGCGCTGCTGTTTGTGCTGAAGATTGTGTTTATTGACGCCAAATAAACATATTTGTACCCTCTCCCTGTGGGAGAGGGCTAGGGTGAGGGCATCAGGCCGCAATAAGCTTAAGCCTTCACCCGCTTAATATAATCGCCAAACGCAGTCAGCTGACCAGACAGATGGTCACGCGTGCTCTGATCCACCACTTCACCCGTCTGCGGGTCGACCTTGTTCTGAATGACTCCGCCCATAAACTCCGGCTTGTTCATCACCATCGCATCCAGGAACACCAGAATCTGGCGCAGGTGATACTGGCAGCGCGCGCCGCCAATGGCACCCATAGAACTGGTCTGGATCAGCACGGGTTTACCTGAAAGAGGCTGCTCAGGGAGGCGGGATAACCAGTCAATGGCGTTTTTCAGACCGCCAGGGACGGAGTAGTTATACTCTGGTGTGACAATAACCACACCATCGGCCTGACGGATTTGCGCCGCCAGCGCCTCAACGCTCTGCGGGAACCCTTCTTCCTGCTGGACATCTGCATCATAGAGCGGGATGTCACCAATAGATGGAAGGGCACTAATCTCCATACCTGCCGGTGCCAGCTGTGGCAGCGTGCGGGCAACCATCCCATTAAATGAACCTTTGCGCAGGCTTCCCAGTAACGTAACGACTTTTAACGTATCAGACATGATTACTCCTGTTTCATCATGATGACCCTGAATGGATCAGCTAAGAGTGTATGCTTTTTCTGCCGGTAAACTGGTTAAACGCATCAGGCGTGCGGCGGGCTCGTTGGCGCGTTCGGGCACATCAGGAAGGCTACGCCATCCCTGTTGACTGTCAAATTCCCAGATTTTCATGCGTTCGATAGCGGGGGTAACCGCAATGGACCAAATGAGGACATCCTCTGCGTCACTGAGCGCTTCTACCAGCGTAGCTTGGGTGGCTCGAAGACGTCCGGAACCTGGCAGCAGCTGCAGCATACTGGCGTCGTCTGAGGCGCATCCACAGAGCTTTCGAATGCTCTGGCGTAGGGTGATGAGCTGAGCTCTGGCCTCGTTGGGATCGTTCTGGTTACGCACCCACAGCTTTTCATTGCTGGAGAGCGGGTAATCATCGTGTGGGTTCGCGCCGTGGATGCCCCGGGTTGCGCGCTGAAGTTCCATATCCAGCCCACAATTCCCTTCGGTGGTGAGTGCTACCCCAATGATATTGCCCGTATAGGCAATGGAAAAACGGGGGAGATCCGGGTTAGCAAAAACCGGGCGGCCTTCAGGTTGGGTGATGATATCCGGCAGTTCACTGGTGCCGTACAACATAAACAACAGCTCTGCGAGAAGCGCTCTGGACGCTAAAAAACGCGTCCTGCGGTGTTCCGGGAGTTTGCGTGCTTCACTGTGACAGGCTGAAGAAATTCGTGCCGATACGAGGCGTCCTTCTGTAAGTATCCCTCTTGCAAAGTGCGTTGCCATTTTTCGCTCCTTGATAATGGTCGTAATCGGTTAAACGGTTACATGATTATCGCTTAACTTCACTCCTGTTTTAATCAGTAAATGGGAGTAAGAGAAGCCTGAGGACCGAACTTTACATTTTCTTAGGTAAAAATTGGATCGCTGCCACCGTACAACGCCTTAATAGTCTCTCTCAACCAGAGAATTTTCGGATTATGGCTGTTCCGTTTATGCCAGATCAGGGTGAAGGGGACGGTCAACTTTTCAGCCTGCGCTTCGTCAATCGGAATAGGAAGCGCGATCAGCTTCCGCTGGTGGAGTTCATTGTAGTGGTGGCAGTAGTGGGGAGCCGTAGCGATATAATTATGGCCGGGCTGCGCCGCCATAAACATCGCCTGTTCGAAACCCGGCAGGCACATGGCGATATTACGCTCACGTCCCATCTCCTTTAGCACCTCATCAAGCGCCCAGGTGTCGCTGCGCTCCCAGAAGATACTGATATGCGGGTAGCGCAGGAAGGTCTCCAGGTTCCACTCTTCCTGAAGTGCCGGGTGATCCTCACGCAGATAGACGCACGGACGGTCACTAAACAGGATTTCGTAGTCGATAAACCACGGCAACAGCTTCAGCAGTTCGCGGGAACGTGGATGTGTTTCGCGACCGGTGAAACCAAGATCCACTTCCCCACGCGTAATGGCGTCCAGAGAGTCGTAATCCCAGTGACGTATCTTCACCGTAGCCTGCGGATAGCGCTGGTTCACCTGCTCCAGCAGGGCGTTAAAGCGGATCAGCATCAACGGCGTTTCGGCGGCCAGCACGAACGTCAGCCCGCCTGGCGCGTCATGGTGGAATTTATCGAGGATCTGGTTGCCGATTTGCATCCAGTCTGCCAGATCCTGCTCCAGGCTTACCGTCAGTGGCGTCGGCAGTAACCCTAACGGTGTTTTGACAAACAGCGGGTCGTCGAACCAGTCGCGCAGCTTGGCCAGTGATTTACTCACCGCAGACGGCGTCACGTTCATCCGCTTCGCCGCTTTGGTGACGCTGCGCTCCTGCAGCAACAGCTGCAGGCACAGCAACAGGTTAAGATCGAGACTGCTGATGGGCTTCTTCATAATTTGCCGCGGGCTGTATGAGCATAAGTAAGGTAATACAGACCATGCTACAGCCAATCAGAATCCCGATCAGCATATTGAGCGCATTAAGTCCGATTACCGCTGCCAGCCAAATCCACAGGGACGAGCCACAGACCTGAGCGATACCCAGCACGGAGCTGGCCACGCCTGCCCGTAGTGAGAACGGGCCGAGCGCCTGGCTCATCGCCACGCCAAAGCCAACCGAGAATCCGGCGCAAATGAGGGTAATGCCTACCAGCATCACCACATGTGAGCTGGTGGTTGCCAGAATCACGCCTGCTGCAAGAAATAACACCTGTGAGGTCAGCATCAACGTGCGCTGGCTGAAAATATTTAGCGCAAAGGGGGTGGAAAACGAGACGGCCATACTGACCATCGCGGTTAATGCCATCACTGTTGAATACTCACCCCGATCGAAGCCCATGGTCTCCATCAGTAAAACCGGGGAAACGTTTACATAGGTCAGGATCACCGCCACGCTTAACGTGGTTACGGCCAGACGACTGAGGAAAAAGCGGTTAAGCAGCTTCTCTGCTGGGTGAATCGTTGCTGAGTGTGCCGTACTTTGCGAACCTGGGTGAGTTTCTCTTAGCACGGAAATGGACAACACAAAGACCAGCCCCCCATTGCTGCCATCGTCCAGAAAAGGCTCTGCCACGGGAATTTCAACATGATCAGATAACCAACAACCGGAGCCAACACCGGAATAATACAGGTGATGCCGTTGAGCATAGAGAGCACTTTGGCGCGGCGTTGGGCGCTTAATGTGTCGCGTAAAATTGCGAAAGCCACCACGTAGCAGCCGCCCGCCCCGATGCCCTGGATAAAACGGCCTGCCAGGAACAGGGCACTATCCTGCGCCAGTGAACAGAGCACGGAAGCCAACGCAAAGATGATGGCTCCCGTTATGGCGACGGGCTGACGACCAGCCTTATCTGCGACCTTCCCGGCAAACACCATTGATGACGCCATTCCCGCGAGGTAGGCCGAAAACGCGATGTGCAGCTGAGCTTCACTGGCACCCAGATCGCGGGCGATGTGCGGTAATCCCACCAGATACATATCAATGCCAGACGGATAAAGCAGAACTAATGCGAAACTACAAAACAGAAAACGCGCCATAAAACCCCCATAGATGCAGGCATGCAGGATAGGGGGTGAGAAGGGATTAGGCGAGTTGCCATTTGGACAAAGGTGATTTCCTGGAAGGAAATCACCATGTTTTCGTGGGTGTTACTTACCAATACAGAAGCTTGAGAAGATCCTTCCCAGCAGATCGTCCGACGTAAACTCCCCGGTGATCTCACTCAGATTCTGCTGTGCCAGACGCAGCTCTTCCGCCAGCAGTTCACCCGCCCACGCACCAATCAGCTGCGCTTTGCCCTGGTCAAGATGGCGTGCCGCCTCTTCCAGCGCCTGCAGGTGACGACGACGCGCCAGGAAGCCACCTTCCATGCTGGTGTCAAAGCCCATGCTCTGCTTGAGATGGTTACGCAGGTCGTCAACGCCTTCACCGGTACGCGCCGACAGGCGGATCAGTGAGTGACCATTCACATCGCTGATGCCCAGCGTTTCGCCAGTCACGTCTGCTTTATTTCGCACCACGGTGATAGGCAGCTTCGCCGGCAGACGGGCAATAAAGTCTGGCCAGATCTCAGCCGGGTCTACAGCGTCGGTGGTTGTGCCATCCACCATAAACAGCACGCGGTCGGCCTGCTCGATCTCCTGCCAGGCGCGTTCGATACCGATGCGCTCGACTTCGTCGCTGGCATCGCGCAGACCGGCGGTATCAATGATATGCAGCGGCATACCGTCGATATGGATATGCTCGCGCAGTACGTCGCGGGTGGTGCCGGCAATGTCGGTCACGATCGCCGCTTCACGGCCCGCCAGAGCGTTCAAAAGGCTCGATTTCCCGGCATTAGGACGCCCGGCGATCACCACCTTCATCCCTTCCCGCAGCAGGCTACCCTGGCGCGCTTCGGCGCGCACTGCGTCGAGGTCGGCCATCACTTGGTTGAGCTGGGCTTCGATTTTACCGTCAGAGAGGAAGTCGATCTCTTCGTCAGGGAAGTCGATAGCGGCTTCGACGTAGATCCTGAGGTGAGTAAGTGCTTCCACAAGGTGATTCACGCGCGCGGAGAATGCCCCTTGCAGCGAGTTCAGGGCGGAGCGGGCTGCCTGTTCAGAACTGGCGTCGATCAGGTCAGCAATTGCCTCGGCTTGCGCCAGGTCGAGCTTGTCGTTCAGGAACGCGCGCTCGGAAAACTCACCCGGTTTTGCGATACGCAGGCCAGGCAGGGTCAGAATGCGTTTTAACAGCAAATCGAGGATAACCGGGCCACCGTGACCCTGTAGTTCCAGCACGTCTTCACCGGTAAAAGAGTTTGGGCCAGGAAACCACAGCGCAATGCCCTGGTCCAGCGGCGTGCCGTCGGTATCTTTAAACGGCAGGTAATCAGCGTAGCGGGGTTTTGGCAGTTTACCCAGTACCGCTTCGGCGACCTCGCGCGCCTTCAGGCCGGAGATACGCAGAATGCCTACACCACCGCGTCCCGGTGGGGTTGCCTGGGCGACGATAGTGTCGTTATGGCTCATGGTTGGTCTCGTTCAATACAAATAAAAAAGGCGGTCAATCGACCGCCCTTATTTTAGCGTTAACTTACCGAATCAGGACTTTTTCTTTTCGCGGCTATGCAGGCCACGTTTTTCCAGACCACGGTAAATCAGCTGCTGCTGGATGATGGTCACCAGGTTGCTGACGATATAGTACAGCACCAGACCTGACGGGAACCACAGGAAGAACACGGTGAAGATGACCGGCATAAAGGTCATGATCTTCTGCTGCATCGGGTCGGTTACCGTGGTCGGCGACATCTTCTGGATGAAGAACATCGTCACGCCCATCAGGATCGGCAGGATGTAGTACGGGTCCTGTGCAGACAGGTCATGGATCCACAGCGCGAACGGCGCATGGCGCAGCTCAACGGAACCCATCAGCATGTAGTACAGCGCAAGGAAGATTGGCATCTGAATCAGCAGTGGGAAGCAACCACCCAGTGGGTTTACTTTCTCTGCTTTATACAGGGCCATCATCTCCTGGCTCTGACGCTGTTTGTCATCGCCCAGACGCTCACGCATGGCCTGAATCTTCGGCTGCAGCATGCGCATCTTCGCCATGGAGGTGTACTGCGCTTTAGTCAGCGGGTACATGATGCCACGAACGATGAAGGTGATAACGATGATGGAGAAGCCCCAGTTACCCAGGAAGCTGTGGATGAACTTCAGCAGCTTAAACAGCGGCTGGGAGATGAACCACAACCAACCGTAATCTACGGTCAGGTCCAGGTGTGGCGCAACGGCGGCCATTTTGTCCTGGATTTCCGGGCCGACCCACAGGGTGCTTGCCATTTTACCGGTTTGACCCGGCTGAACCAGAACTGGCTGAGATTTGTAGCCGATGGCTGCAAGACCGTTACCCAGGTTCGCGGTGTAGAAGTTGTTGGTACCGTCGTTATTAGGCACCCATGCAGTGGCGAAATACTGCTGCAGCATTGCCACCCAACCGCCTTTAGCGCTGACGTTCAGGTTTTCGTTATCGGCAATGGTGTCGAATTTGTATTTCTCATACTTCGCGTCAGGCGTGGAGTACGCCGCGCCACGGAAGGTATGCAGCGCAAAGTTGCTGCTTCCGGTGTCACGGTGAGACGGCAGATTGATGGACTGCTTCAGCTGGCCAAAGGTCGACAGTTCCAGTGGTTTCGCACTGGCGTTCTGTACGGTGTAGCCCACGTTCACCGCATACTCACCGCGTTTCAGGGTGAAGGTTTTAGTGAAGGTGTTGCCTGCAGCGTCGGTATACGTCATCGGGATAACGAGTTCGTTCTGACCATCAGCCAGTACAAAGGTGTCGTTCTCGACGTTATACAGTGGACGCGCACCGTTAGCCGGGTTATCCGGGCCATCACGACCGGTCAGGCCGCTCTGCGCCTGGTAGATAAACTCAGGCGTGGTTTCCAGTAACTGGAACGGTTCGTTAGACTTCAGCTCTTTCGGGTAGGTCAACAGCAGCGCCTGCTCAACATCACCACCACGGGTGTTAATAGTCAGCTCAAGCACATCGGTCTTAACCGTAATCTGTTTCCCCTGGCCACTGGCCGGTACGCCCTGGTCGGCGGCGCTACCCGCTGCGGTGGTCGTGGTCTGCGTGGTCTGCTGCTGGGGTTGAGGATTTTTATCCTGCTCCCATGCCTGCCAGATCATGAAAGACACGAACAACAAAGCGATGATAAGAAGATTGCGTTGCGAATCCATCGTTAGTGTTCTCTGGTATCAAAGGGTCCTGGAGGGACGGGGTCGTCTCCACCGGGGTGTAAAGGGTGGCATTTTAATACGCGTTTCACCGTCAACCAACTGCCTTTTATCACTCCAAACCTGCGCAATGCCTCAATTCCGTAGCTTGAGCACGTTGGTGTGAAACGGCAATGTGGCCCGAGTAGCGGACTAATCAGGCGTTGATAGACCCGAATGAGGGCTATCAGGACCCGTGAGCCAGGCGACAGTGGCGGCGCCATAATTTTTCCAACGCTTCCGAGAGAGCACGGTTATCGAGGTCGGCAACCCCCTTTTTAGCCACCACCACGAAATCCATCGAAGGCAGTTCGTGCTGACGTAAACGGAAGCTTTCACGCGTCAGACGTTTAATCCGATTGCGTTCATGCGCTCGCTTAACATTTTTCTTGGCGACTGTGAGACCGATGCGGGGATGCCCCAGCGAATTTTGGCGGCCGAGGATGGTGATTTGCGGCGTGCCAGCCCGTTGTGGCTGCTGGAAGACGAAAGTGAAATGAGCGGGAGTTAACAAACGTAACTCCCTGGGAAATGCTAGCTTAACCACTCAGGGGTTAGCTTTATTACTTGGAAACGGTCAGACGAGCGCGGCCTTTAGCACGACGACGTGCCAGAACCTGACGACCATTTTTAGTAGCCATACGAGCACGGAAGCCGTGAGAACGGTTGCGCTTCAGTACAGACGGTTGAAAAGTGCGTTTCATGGCGATTTCTACCTAAACTTGAATAAATTCACTGACTTTTGCGTATACCCGAACGAATTTCGAACGACTAACGCCTCAGCGTGGGTGATTAAAGAGGCCGGATTGTAATAATTGTACACTCCGGAGTCAATTCTCTTTCCTTATTTCCCGCGTATTTCCGCACGTTTTCGCGTGGAAAATGAGCAACGGACGACGCAGGAAGATGAGCATCACGCGCCGGGTCGAGGATTATACGGGCTCGTCGACAAAGCGCAAGGATCGTCCCGGATCTTCGTTAGATCATTTAAGCAATAAATTGTCTGTGCTCATTAATTTTTCCAATATGCGGGCTAAATCGTGGGGCACTTGTGCCAGGATCGTTTACACTTACCCGGTTTCGGATCGTCCTGTGGATAAATCGGGAAGAATCTGTGAGAAACAGAAGATCTCTGGCTCAGTTTAGGCTATGATCCGCGGTCCCGATCGGGATCCCAGGATCCTGGTCAGGATTAAATTGCAGATAGCAATTCGCACATCCCCCTATGCACAGGGTCATGTCGATGTGCGCCAACAATCATGAATATTCAATAGTTTTCTTTTATTGTTCGAGTGGAGTCCGCC